>NZ_CP187970.1:732500-5532500 GCF_049942825.1 Paenibacillus sp. S-38 | reverse complement strand
AAACCGTTGAAAAATCAACCCCTGTCAAAAACGAAGCCTGGGAATGGATCAAAGCGCTGCTGCTTGCCGCAGGTCTTGTGTTTATCATCCGCTGGCTCGTATTTGCCCCGTTTATCGTCGAAGGACCTTCGATGCAGCCGAATTTTGAGACTGGTGAGCGGCTCATTGTGAATAAGTTTATATATCGCTTTACGGACCCCAAGCATGGCGAAGTGCTGGTATTCCACGCGCCAACGGATAAAGATTACATAAAGCGTGTCATCGCGCTGCCCGGGGAAACTGTCCGGGTCGAAGGGGATCAGGTGTACGTCAACAATGAGCTCGTGAATGAGACGTATTTGAAGGAAGCGCTGGATAAGGCGAAGCAAGAAGGCAGACCCTATAACATGCGAAATTTCTCGGAGCAGACCGTGCCGGAAGGCAATATTTTCGTCATGGGGGATAACCGTTCGAATTCCTCTGACAGCCGCGACCCGAGTGTAGGCTTCGTGCCATATGAGAAGATTGTGGGACGGGCGGATTTGATTTTCTGGCCGTTTGACAAGATCAGCCTGGTTCATTCCAAATAATGATAGAACTGTGCTGAGGTAAGAAAGATGAGGTGACTGCCTTGACGATTCAATGGTTTCCCGGCCATATGACCCGGGCCCGTCGTCAAATTCAAGACAAGCTGAAGCTGATCGATCTGGCGATCGAGCTGCTGGATGCGCGGATTCCGCTCTCCAGCCGCAATCCCATGATTGATGAGATTCTGCTGAACAAGCCCCGTCTGGTCCTGCTCAACAAGAGCGATCTGGCGGATCCGGAGAAGACCAAGGAATGGGTGGCCTACTTTGCCGAGAAGGGTCTGAATGCGGTGCCGATCGATTCCATCGGCGGCAATCCGGTGAAGGATATCATGAACCGGAGCAAGGACCTGCTCTCCGAAAAAATTGCGGCTCAGGTTCGTAAAGGCATCAAGCCCCGCGCGATCCGTGCTCTGATTGTCGGTATCCCGAACGTGGGCAAGTCGACGCTGATCAACCGGATGGCCGGCCGCAAGATTGCCGCAACGGGCGATAAGCCCGGTGTGACCAAAGGCCAGCAGTGGATTAAAGTGGGCACCGAGATGGAGCTTCTTGATACGCCTGGGATTTTGTGGCCCAAATTCGAGGATCAGACGGTCGGCTTTCGTCTGGCCGCTACCGGCGCAATCAAGGAAGAGATTCTCCACCCGGAGGAGATTGCGCTGTTCGCCATGCGGTACCTGACACAGCATTACGGTGAGTCGCTCAAGGAGCGCTTCGGCATCGACAAGCTGCCGGAGGATCCACAGGATACCGATGCGATTGTCGAGCTGATGGAAGCGGTGGGACGCAAGCGCGGCGCGCTGGTCAGCGGCGGCCGTGTCGATCTCGAGAAAGCCTCCCTGGCAATCCTTCGAGAGCTGCGGGCAGGCAAGCTGGGACGGATTACATTGGAAACGCCGCAGGATATCATGGCGACTGCCGAATAGAGAGTGAGCAGACCTTTGAGAGGGTCTGCTTTTTTTGTTGGGTCGATTCTGTTAATCTACTAAAAAATGAGGATACAAGTGGGATATGAGCCGGACTGAACTGAGGCGCCATGCATTCCGTCCTTATAGGGAAAGCGAGCTGCGTACAGCCAAAGGAGACATTGGGATGGCTGGGAATGAGAAGGGCGGAAGGGAAATGAAGCGGCCCCGCAAGAGGAGGGGGCTGCTTCGCATGTGCCTGACAGGGGCCGTGCTGGCCACTGTTTGGGTTGGGTGGCACGCTTGGCTTATTTGGACTTATGATCCCGGTCCCAAGAGGCTGCCGTCGGACGCGGCGGTCGTGCTGGGAGCGGCGGTGTGGGGGGAGGAGCCGTCTCCCGTATTCAAAGAGCGGATTCGTCACGGGATAGCCCTTTACCAAGAGGGGCTGGTGCGGAAGATCATTTTTACGGGTGGAAGAGGTGAGAAGGGCGTGGTGGCGGAGTCTCAAGCGGCGGAGCGGTATGCTTTGGAGCAAGGTGTGCCGCAGGCCGATATCCTGATCGAAACCCGTTCCGTGATTACGGAGGAGAATCTGAGATACGCGTTTGCGCTGGGAACCTCCCATGGCTTGCGGAGCTATACGATTGTCAGCGATCCGCTGCACCTGAGGCGGTCGATGCGGATGGCCGAGGATCTGGGGATGGAGGCGGATGCGTCGGCAGCCCCGACCACCGTGTACCGGAGCTGGCGGACGAAGGTTCCTTTTGGGCTGAGAGAAGTATTCTATGATATCGGTTATGTGATCACCAAGCCGCTGCGGGGATGGTAACTTGCGCCAAAAGGATAGGCAGATGCTGGCGGCCGCGGTATAATGAGACAGAAGAAAGCAACGGATTAAAGGCTGCAGGTGAGAACAAAGTGCTGGAATATGAACAATCGGTATGGTCGCTCGGCAACCGTCTGGTGGCCGGTGTGGATGAAGTGGGACGGGGCTGCCTGTTCGGTGATGTGGTCGCTGCGGCGGTTATTCTTCCTCAGGGACTCGTGCTCGAAGAAGTCAATGACTCGAAGAAGCTCAGCGCCAAAAAAAGGGACAAACTGTATGACGTGATCCGTCAGGAAGCGATAGCGGTCGGCGTCGGCATCGTGGATGTGGAGACGATCGAGAAAATCAATATCCGGCAGGCATCGCTGCTGGCCATGAAGCTCGCGGTCAAAAGTCTCGAGGTGACACCGGATTACCTGCTGGTCGATGCGGAACAGGTCAATGTGCCGATCGAACAGATGTCGCTGATCCACGGGGACGCGGTGTCCCAATCCATCGCCGCGGCATCGATCATCGCCAAGGTGACAAGGGACCGGATGTGTCTGAAGTGGGACGAGGAGTACCCGGGGTATGGACTGGCGGACCATAAGGGGTACGCGACGAAATTTCACCGGGAGCGGATCCTGGAATTCGGTCCGACCTCCATGCACCGGAGCTTGTTCTTGAGGAAGCTTTTGGGGACGGGCGAGGAAGAGGAAGTGGAGCAGGGTGTCCTGTTCTGAGAAAAAACGCTGAAACATCCTGCGTGAATTGCCGATAATAGAGGTACCGGACTGGAAGCCGGCAGGGAGATCATCCCCGCCGGCTTTCCTTCTATTGGCATCGGAACAGGAAAGGGCGGTTGACACATGAATATTAGCGGCATGATGCGAAACTTGATCGGGGACGCGCAGGGTTCGGAGCCGAAGAGCCTGGAGCTGAAAGTGGGCCAGGTCGTCAAGGGCATGGTCACCCAGACGGTCTCGGACACGGAAGCCGTGCTTACGATCGGAGGGGTTCAGGTGCGGGCCCAGCTTGAGACGCCTCTGAAGCAAGGGGAGGTCACGATGCTGCAGGTCCAGCCGGAGTCTAGCGGAGGGCAGGTCGTACTGAAGCCGCTGCAGTCCTCCCATGTGCAGATCGCTGATCAATCGCTCGGCGAAGTGCTCAAAACCGTAGGGCTGGAGGATACGGCGGCAAACCGGCAGCTTGTCCAGGGCATGCACCAGGGCGGTGTATCGCTTACGAAGGAGAACGTGCAGGCTTTTGCGGACCTGATGAAGTCCATGCCCCAGGGCACCCAGGTGAAGGATGTGCTGCCCTCGGCGGTGATTGCTTTTCAGAAGGGGCTTCCATTGACGCCGGATACGGTGAATTCGATTCGGCAGGCGGTGCAGGGACAGCCGTTTCATGAAGTGGTGGATAGCCTGGCGAAGCTGGTGGACAGCGAATTGAACGGCACGAGCCTGCCTCCGCATAGCCGTGCGCTGCTCGAGAATGTCAGGAACCTGCTGGAGCAGGTGCGGACGGCCGGGCTGGTGCTCAGCGGAGCTGCGGAAGCGGGCGAAACCGCACAGCCGCAGGGCGCGGCATCAGGCGCGGGAGCGCAGGCGGCGCCGGGCGGAGCTGGCGCAGCGGCAGGCGCGGGCACGGGAGCACAGGCGGCGGCAGGCGGAGCGGGCGCAGCGGTAGGCACGGGAGCGCAGGCTGCGGCAGGCGAAGCGGTAGGCGCGGGAGCACAGGCAGCGCCTGGCGGAGCTGGCGCGGCGGCGGGCGCGGGAGCGCAGGCGGCGCCTGGCGGAGCTGGCGCGGCGGCGGGCGCGGGAGCGCAGGCGGCGGCAGGCGGAGCTGGCACGGCGGCGGGCGCGGGAGCGCAGGCGGCGGCAGGCGGAGCGGGCGCAGCGGCAAACGCGGGAGCGCAGGCGGCGGCAGGCGGAGCTGGCGCAGCAGCAGGCGCGGGAGCGCAGGCAGCGGCAGGCGGAGCGGGCGCAGCGGCAGACGCGGGAGCGCAGGCAGCGCCTGGCGGAGCTGGCACAGCGGCAGGCGTGGGAGCGCAGACGGCGGCAGGCGCGGGAGCGCAGACGGCGGCAGGCGGAGCGGGCGCAGCAGCAGGAGCTGGGGCGCAGGCGGCGCCAGGCGGAGCGGGCGCGGCGGCGGGTGCGGGAGCGCAGGCGGCGGCAGGCGGAGCGGGCGCAGCGGCAAACGCGGGAGCGCAGGCAGCGCCTGGCGGAGCTGGCGCAGCAGCAGGCGCAGTAGCGCAGGCGGCGGCAGGCGGAGCGGGTGCAGCAGCAGGCGCGGGAGCGCAGGCAGCGCCTGGCGGAGCTGGCGCGGGGGCGGGTGCGGGAGCGCAGGCGGCGGCAGGCGGAGCGGGCGCAGCGGCAGACGCGGGAGCGCAGGCGGCGCCGGGCGCAGCGGCAGGCGCAGGAGCGCAGGCAGCGCCTGGCGGAGCGGCGGGCGCGGGGACGCAGTCGGCGCCTGGTGCAGAGGCGCAAGCTGCGCCGGCCGACGCGCAGCGGGGAGCGCCGGAAGGCGGGGCGATGCTGCACCGGCTGATGAAGGCGCTGGGCGTGGAGCATGAGCAGCAGGCGGTCAGGCTGCTGGAGCCGTCCGGACCTGGAGCTGCCGGTGCTGCCGAGGCCCCCAAACCGGCCGATTCGCTGAAAAGCGCGCTGATGCAGCTGGCGCAGTCGAGTGATACGCCGGCGGCCCTGAAAGAGGCGGCACAGCAGGCGGTGCAGCAGATTACCGGCCAGCAGTTGATGCTGAGCCAGGACCGGACGGCTATGTTTTCGCATATTACGCTGTTTGTCCCGCTCCTTCACCCGAACGGCGACCAGACGGCGGCCGTGCACATCCAGTCGCGCAAAGGGAAGAACGGCAAGCTGGATGAAGAGAACTGCCGCCTTGTGTTCGATCTTCAGATGAAGTCGCTGGGCGATACGATGGTGGATGTGCAGGTGGTGAACCGGATCGTCAGCCTCCATGTCCTCAATGATGATCCGGTGATGCAGACGCTGCTGGACTCCTTCAAGGGCGAGATTGCCAAAGGAATGGAAGCGATCGGCTACCAGTTCATCTCGATGAAAGTCTCACCGTATCCGGAGCGAACGGGGGCGGCTTCTGAGGGTGATCCGGGGTCTTCCTCTTCCCCGCAGAGACCGATGACGGCGGACCAAAGAACGGCGCTCTATAACCGTAAGCCGTACAAGGGGGTGGACATCCGTTTATGAAAGAGCAGCAGCCGACATCGGTCAAACGGGCGGTCGCCCTGAAGTACGACAAGGAAGCCGGCGGAGCGCCGAAGGTTATTGCCAAGGGGAAGGGCCGCGTGGCCGAAGCGATCGTGGAGAAGGCCAAGGAAAGCGGCGTGATGATCCAGGAGGACCCTTCTCTCGTGGAGGTGCTCTCGAAGCTTGACATTGACCAGGAGATCCCCTCCGAGCTGTATCAGCTTGTGGCTGAAGTGCTGTCATTTGTGTATCGTTCGGACCGGAGGGCCAGTGAATGGAAAAAGGGGAACGCATGACGGGAAGCGGGGGCAGACTGAACCGCAGACAGCTCGGTGCGGCCGGGGAGACGGCTGCCGAGCGGTATTTGCGGGGGCAGGGCATGCGTCTCCTGGCCCGCAACTGGCGCTGCCGTTCCGGCGAGATTGATCTCATTCTCATGGACGGGGAGCTGGTCGTGTTCGTTGAGGTGCGCACCCGGACATCGAACCGGAGCTTCGGCACGGCGGCCGAATCCATTGATGCCCGCAAGCAGCGGCAGGTCGCTGCAACCTCGCAGGTGTTCCTGATGCAGCAGCGCCTGCTGGACCGCCAGATCCGCTTTGACGTCATCTCCGTAGAGGCGCAGGGGGACGGTGCGATCCTGGGCCTTGACCATATCCGCAGTGCTTTCTGACAAGGAGAGCGGCTGCGGATTTTTTTGTGGATCCTGCGACTAAGCGGCGGTCTTGCTGAACCATCTTCAGCTTAAGGTCCGCCTGGACCCAGCTTCTTGTCGAGCTGCCGGTACTGCAGTGCTTCTGCCACGTGGCCGGCCGATATATGCAGGGAACCTTCGAGATCGGCGATCGTGCGGGCAATCTTCAGAATCCGGTCATGGGCCCGCACGCTGAGTCCGAGCAGATCGAAAGAACGTTGGAGCAGCTGGGAAGAGGCTTCGTCCAGCTTGACGTGTTCGCGCAGCAGCCTGCCCTGCAGCTCGCTGTTGAACGTGATGCCCTGCCGTGCATACCGCTGCTTCTGGATGCTGTGGGCCGCTTCCACCTGCGCCTTCATCCCCTGGGAAGAGAGCTGGGGAAGCGAGCCCCCGAGATGCTTATAATCGATGCGGGGCACCTCGATATGAAGATCGATCCGGTCGAGAAGCGGGCCCGAAATTTTGGAACGGTAATGGGCCACCTTCAGCGGGGTGCAGACGCAGCCCTGATGCTCGGTTTCGGTTCCCCAGTAGCCGCAGGGACACGGGTTCATCGACGCCGCCAGGAGAAAATGAGCGGGGAAGCGGTACACCGCCTTCGCCCGCCCGATCGTCACATGCCGGTCCTCCATCGGCTGCCTCAGCACCTCGAGCGCCACCCGGGAGAACTCCGGCAGTTCGTCAAGGAACAGCACGCCCCGGTGGGCAAGCGAGACTTCCCCCGGCTTCGGAATGCCGCCTCCACCGACCAGGCCGGCGGAGGACACGGTATGATGAGGCATGCGGAAAGGGCGGGAGCGGATGAGCTGGCGGCGGTCCGCGAATTTGCCGGAGGCGCTGTAGATGCGCGTCACATCGAGCGACTCGCTGTCGCTCATCGCCGGCAGGATCGAAGGGAGGCGTTTGGCCAGCATCGTTTTGCCGGTGCCCGGGGGACCGATGAGCAAGATATTGTGCATACCGGCCGCACAGATCATCAAAGCCCGCTTGACATGCATCTGCCCGCAGACATCCGCATAATCCACCTGACTGAGTGCAGGTTCCGGAGCACCGGTTTTTTCGGCTGCGCCCGCTTTGTCCCTCGCCTTCATTCCGTCCTCTTCCGCAGGCCCCTCCCCAGCGCCGGCCCTCATTTCTCCGTCTCCCGGTGGAACGGGGCGCAGCTCGGCGAGATGCGAAATGCACCGCGTCTCACAGCCCTCGATCCAACCGGCTTCTTCGGCATTGTCCAGCGGAACCAGGGTTGACCCGATGCCCTGCTCAGCGGCGCTCATCATCATCGACAGCACGCCGGGCACGCCCCGGACGGAGCCGTCGAGCGCGAGCTCGCCGATGATCAGCCTGCCTTCGCATTGATCGGGCGAGATTTGGCCGCTCGTCATCAGAATGCCGGCAGCGATCGCCAAATCGAAGGCCGCGCCTTCCTTGCGCACATCGGCCGGAGCCAGATTCACCGTAATCCGCTGCAGGGGGAAGACGAAGCCGCAGTTTTTGATCGCCGCCCGCACCCGTTCCATGGATTCCTTGATGGCGGAGTCCGGCAGACCCACAATGCTCATCTGAGGGAGCCCGTTGCTCAGATCGACTTCCACTTCCACCAGCTTGCCTTCCACGCCGTGAAGACACGCGCTGACCACTTTTCCATACATAACAAAAAACACCTCTCCCATGGGTATCATGGCTCAAGGTGCTTCCTCATCCGCCTGTATTTGATAGTCGTTATTGTAATACGCATTCACAGAGCGCGCAATCCCCAATCCGCAAATCTCCCGTTTTTGGCATGAGCCCGGTTTAATTCCGCGCCGCTTTGGCGACAATGATGCCAGAGGTGAGTTCAGATGCAGGAAAAACCGTATTTTTGCCCGAACTGCCGGTCCAACCGGGTCAAATTCAGCGTCATCTCCAGTATTGCGCAGCCCTTCCTGAAGGATGCCGTTACCGGGGCTCTGACGGAAATGGGGGAGCAGGAGCCTCTGGCGGATATGGAGCCTACGATTCAGTGTCTGGTCTGCAGCTTCAGCGCCAATGAACTGCGGTTTATCAAGCAGGCGGAGCGCGAACCCCGCGCAGGACAGGCTCTTCCGCCATCCTATCAGTAAGATCAAAGGAATATCCAAGCTAACTCCGGCCAGGCAGCTGTACATTTCTTTTTGGGAATGCACGGCTGTTTTTTTGTCGTTTTCTCTTGTCGCTTAGGGGGGAATAAGCTTTCTTTTTGTTAGTAATAAAAAAGATATATCAAAACCTTCACATAAAAATTAAGGAAACCTCCAGAAAAAAGTGGTACAATGAGTAAGGTTTGCGTCTGCGGACAAGCTAAGCTTCGGCAGGCGGACTGTGTAGATGGGCAGGTTTCCTTCACCGTTGGGACCGATTCCATAGAGCAAGTCATTACCGATAGGAGGATTTTGCTAAATGAATATCCATGAGTATCAAGGCAAAGCAGTACTCAAGCAGTATGGGGTTGCCGTACCGGAAGGTAAAGTCGCGTTTTCGGTGGATGAAGCCGTAGAAGCGGCGAAAGCCCTCGGCACTCCCGTTGTTGTGGTGAAAGCGCAGATTCATGCCGGCGGACGCGGTAAAGCGGGCGGCGTCAAAGTTGCCAAGAACCTCGATGAAGTTCGTACATATGCCAGCGAAATCCTGGGCAAAGTCCTCGTCACGCACCAGACAGGTCCGGAAGGCAAGGAAGTTAAGCGTCTGCTGATCGAGCAGGGCTGTGATATCAAAAAAGAATACTATATCGGCCTCGTGGTTGACCGTGGTACGGGCCGTGTAGTTATGATGGCATCCGAAGAGGGCGGCACGGAGATCGAAGAGGTAGCCGAGCATTCCCCTGAGAAAATCTTCAAAGAAGTGATCGATCCGGCCATCGGCCTGCAGGCTTTCCAGGCTCGCAAGCTGGCCTACAGCATCAATATCCCTGCCGAACTCGTGAACAAGGCAGTGAAGTTCATGACGGCTCTCTATACGGCATTCGTTGAGAAGGACTGCTCCATCGCCGAGATCAACCCGCTGGTTGTTACGGGCGACGGCAACGTTATGGCACTGGATGCGAAGCTGAACTTCGACTCCAACGCCCTGTTCCGCCACAAGGACATCCTCGAGCTCCGCGACCTTGAAGAGGAAGACGAGAAGGAAATCGAAGCTTCCAAGTTCGACCTGAGCTACATCGCCCTCGACGGCAACATTGGCTGCATGGTTAACGGTGCGGGCCTCGCGATGGCTACGATGGATATCATCAAGTACTACGGCGGCGACCCTGCCAACTTCCTGGACGTAGGGGGCGGTGCGACGACGGAGAAGGTAACCGAAGCGTTCAAGATCATCCTGTCCGACCCGAAAGTAAAAGGCATCTTCATCAACATCTTCGGCGGCATCATGAAGTGTGACGTGATCGCCAACGGTGTGGTGGAAGCGGCCAAGCAGGTAGGTCTCGACCGTCCGCTCGTCGTGCGCCTCGAAGGTACGAACGTAGAGCTCGGCAAGAAGATTCTTGCGGAGTCCGGCATCAACATCGTTGCAGCTGATTCCATGGCTGACGGCGCACAAAAGATCGTTTCGCTCGTGAAGTAATCCGGAAGTTCTTTTCCGAAGCGGGTTTGTCGGTAGAACTCTTCAAAATAATCAGGGGATGTGAACAATCAACATGTCTATTTTGGTTGATAAAAATACAAAAGTGATCACGCAGGGTATCACAGGTTCCGTGGGCATGTTCCATACGAAGGGCGGCCTGGACTACGGTACGCAAATGGTCGGCGGGGTTACGCCGGGCAAAGGCGGCACGAAGATCGACATTCAGCTCGAGAATGGCGAAACGGCTTCCCTTCCGGTATTCAACACCGTTGTAGAAGCAAAAAAAGCCACGGGCGCAACCGTATCGGTTATCTATGTACCGCCGGCATTCGCTGCCGATGCGATCATGGAAGCCGTTGACGCGGAAATGGATCTGGCGATCTGCATCACCGAAGGTATCCCGGTGCTTGACATGGTCAAAGTAAGCCGTTACATGGAAGGCAAGAAGACCCGCCTGATCGGTCCGAACTGCCCAGGCGTTATCACACCGGGCGAGTGCAAGATCGGCATCATGCCGGGCTACATCCACACGCCGGGTCATGTCGGCGTTGTTTCCCGCTCCGGCACACTCACGTACGAAGCGGTTCACCAGCTGACTACGCGCAACATCGGCCAATCGTCCGCAGTCGGTATCGGCGGTGACCCGGTGAAGGGCTCCGAGTTCATCGACATCCTCAAGCTGTTCAATGAAGATCCGGACACCTACGCGGTCATCATGATCGGCGAAATCGGCGGTTCCGCCGAGGAAGAAGCGGCCGAGTGGATCGCAGCCAACATGACGAAGCCGGTTGTGGGCTTCATCGGCGGCCAAACGGCGCCTCCAGGAAAGCGCATGGGCCATGCCGGCGCGATCATCTCCGGCGGTAAAGGTACGGCTGCGGAGAAAGTGGCTACGATGGAACGCTGCGGTATCAAGGTAGCTCCTACGCCTTCCGAAATGGGCTCTACGCTCGTAAGCGTCCTTGAAGAAAAAGGCCTGCTCGAGAAGTGCATCACGAAGAAGTAAGACTTTGCTTGAAGAAGTAAGTTCTGCTGTATCCAAGTAAGCTGTACAGTGGGCGGTAAGCTTGGAATGACGTATCCGTTGCACAGGGATTATTGCTTCTCTGTGCAAAGGTGTGCGTATTCCATGTTGTACTGCGCAATAAAGCTGCAGCATGGTATAGCATAGCCGTAAGGACAGATCACGCCTGCGCATCATAGGCGTCTCCTCCTTATTCCATAAGCCTCACCGATGGGCAAGAAGCCCCTCCATTTCCGTGATTACGCGGAAGGAGGGGCTTTTTGTTTTTTCGCTGACAAGGCCCCGAGAGGGGCGAAAGTTGTTTCTACTTAAAGGAGGATATATACTAGATGAACAACCGCGACATCCTGATCGCCCTGCACCATATGCCGGGCGTCGGTTCCCGAACCATTGAGCTCGTACTCCAGCACGTTCCGGATTTCGCCGGAATGACGGTCCGGGATCTGCAGCACCTCACGATTCCCGGCCTGACGCCGGCCCGTGCAGCCGCCCTGTCCAAAGGGTGGGCGGGGCTCAGCGCCGAGCTGATGGAGGAGAGGACGGATTCCTACCGGGAGAAGGGAATCAGCTGCATTACCCGCTGGGACGAGGAGTATCCTGAGCTCCTGCGGGAGATGCCGGATGCCCCCTGGGTATTGTATGCCCGCGGGGATGTGCTCCTGCTGAAGCGCGACTGCATCGCAATGGTGGGCACCCGAACGCCGACGGCCTACGGCCGGGCGGCCGCCGAAGGGCTCAGCGAAGGGCTGTCGGCAGCCGGATTCTGCGTGGTCAGCGGCATGGCCCGGGGAATCGACTCCTGCGCTCATCTCGGTGCGCTGAAGGCGCAGGGCGGCACGATTGCCGTACTGGGCTGCGCGATCGACGAGATATACCCGCCCGAGAACAAGGGGCTGTATTACCGGATGGCCGAGCACGCGCTGCTGGTGTCGGAGTATCCGGTGGGAACGAAGTCCCATCCGGGCTTGTTCCCGCAGCGCAACCGCATTATCGCCGGGCTCAGCCTCGGTGTGGTTGTCGTGGAGGCCGCCCTGCGCAGCGGATCGCTGATCACGGCGGACCAGGCGCTCGAAGCGTCCAGGGACGTATTCGCGGTTCCCGGGCCCATCTCTTCGCCGAAGAGCCAGGGCACGCTGTCCCTGCTGAAGCAGGGAGCCAAGCTGGTAAGCAGCGCGGAGGACATTGTCGAGGAGTATGCGGACCGGATATCTTTTCCTTCTTCGGCATACATTATCGGTACGGGGGGGACCCTGCCGGAGCTGGAGCCGGATGAGAGTCGGATCTGCGATCTGCTGCTCGATCGTCCGATGAATGTGGATGAGCTGCTGGCGGCAAGCGGATTTACGTTTGGACATTTGCATTCAGTTTTGATAAATTTACTAATGATGCGGCGAATCGCCGAGCTGCCCGGGGCCGTCTACACTGTGCCCTGATCATCATACATTTTTTTTGTCGAAAGGGGATGGACACCTATGGCCGATTCGTTAGTCATTGTGGAGTCACCCGCAAAAGCCAAAACCATATCCAAATATCTTGGCAGCAAATATATCGTAAAAGCGTCGATGGGCCATATACGAGATCTGCCCAAAAGCCAAATCGGGGTCGAAGTAAAGAAGAATTTTGAACCGAAATATATTACGATTCGCGGCAAAGGTTCCGTACTCAAAGAACTGAAGGATGCCAGCAAGCGCGTCAAAAAAGTATATCTGGCGGCGGACCCGGATCGCGAAGGTGAAGCGATCGCCTGGCATCTGGCGCACTATCTCGAGCTGTCCGATCAGGATGCATGCCGTGTGGTGTTCAATGAGATCACGAAGCAGGCCGTCAAGGATGCGTTCAAGACACCGCGCAAGATCAATCAGGACCTGGTCAACGCCCAGCAGGCCCGGCGGATTCTCGACCGGCTTGTAGGCTACAAGATCTCGCCGCTGCTGTGGAAGAAGGTCAAGAAGGGCCTGTCGGCCGGACGCGTCCAGTCCGTAGCGGTCAAGCTGATCTACGACCGGGAGAACGAGATCAAGGCGTTCGAACCGGAAGAGTACTGGACGATCACAGCGAAGCTGGCCGCGGACAAATCCGAGTTCGAAGCGAAATTCTACAGCGTCAACGGCGAGAAGAAGGAACTGAAAAGCCAAAGCGAGGTCAACGAAGTGCTGGCGTTGCTTGGCGGATCCGATTTTGTTGTAAGCGAAGTCAAAGAGAAAGAGCGCCTGCGCAACCCATCGCCTCCGTTCATTACGAGCTCCCTGCAGCAGGAGGCGGCGCGCAAGCTGAACTTCCGTGCGGCGAAGACCATGTCCGTAGCGCAGCAATTATATGAAGGAATTGATCTGGGCAGCGAGGGAACGGTCGGTCTCATCACGTATATGCGTACGGATTCCACACGGATCTCGCCTGTAGCCCAGGAAGAAGCCAAGGAATACATTACTGGCAAATACGGGGAATCCTACTACCCGGCGGAACCGCGCAATTACGTCAAGAAGAATGCGAATGCGCAGGATGCGCACGAAGCGATCCGTCCGAGCTCGGTGCTGAGGGAGCCGGAGTCGATCAAGGCCCACCTGAGCCGAGATCAGTTCCGTCTCTACAAGCTGGTGTGGGAGAGATTCGTAGCTTCCCAGATGGCGTCGGCCGTTCTCGATACGATGACTGTGGATCTCCATGCCGGTCCGGTCGTGTTCCGGGCGGTAGGCTCCAAGATCAAATTCCACGGGTTCATGAAGGTCTACGTGGAGAGCAGCGACGAGGGGACTGCCGATGCGGGCGAGGACGACAAGTTCCTGCCTCCTCTGAAGCAGGGGGACCAAGCGAAGCCTCAGGCGATCGATCCGAAGCAGCACTTCACCCAGCCGCCGCCGAGGTACACTGAAGCACGGCTCGTCAAAGCGCTCGAGGAGATGGGGATCGGCCGTCCGAGTACCTATGCACCGACGCTGGAGACGATCCAGAAGCGCGGATACGTTGCGATCGAGGAGAAGAAGTTCATCCCGACGGAGCTGGGAGAGCTGGTCATCCAGCAGATGATCGAGTTCTTCCCGGAGATCCTCGACGTGGAGTTCACGGCCCACATGGAAGAGGGACTGGACCACATCGAAGAAGGCAAGGAAGACTGGGTCCGGGTGCTCAGCGAATTCTACGATTCGTTCGAGAAGCGGCTTGAGGTAGCGGAAGAAGAGATGGAGAAGATTGAGATCCAGGACGAAGTGTCCGATGAGATCTGCGAGAAGTGCGGGAACCATTTTGTATACAAAATGGGGCGCTTCGGCAAATTCCTGGCCTGCTCGGGCTTCCCGGACTGCCGCAATACGAAGCCGATCGTGAAAGACACCGGTGTGACGTGTCCAAGCTGCCATGAAGGGAAAATCATCGAACGGCGCAGCAAGAAAGGCCGTATCTTCTACGGCTGCGACCGGTATCCGGCCTGTGAGTTCGTCTCGTGGGATAAGCCGGTCGAGCAGCCTTGCCCGAAATGCGGCGCCCTGCTCGTCGAGAAGAGGAACAAGTCCGGAACGTTCATCCAATGCGTCTCGTGCGACTTTAAGGAAGAAGCCAAGGATGATGACCGGGAGGATTAACGGGCCCTCCAAGGGGAGCGAGAGCTCCCTTTGGGGCCTTCGTCATGTCAGCAAGGCCTTAGGAAGTTAAGGGAACCTGCTGTGCAAGTAAGATAGCATCCATACCATCCATGGTTTTCACCCTATCCGAACCGTTCCCGCCATTAACAGGAACTCTCCCGCTGCGGCGGAGGGGCAAATTTAGGAGGAAGCAAGTTGACAGAAATGCAAAAAGTAACCGTCATCGGCGCAGGACTCGCAGGAAGCGAAGCTGCATGGCAGATCGCATCCCAGGGAGTGCCCGTCGTACTATATGAAATGCGTCCGGTCAAAAAGACGCCGGCCCACATCTCCGACCAATTCGCAGAGCTCGTATGCAGCAACTCGCTGCGGGCCAACGGCCTGACCAATGCGGTCGGCGTATTAAAGGAAGAGATGCGGATCCTGAACTCCCTGATTCTGCGTGCGGCGGACAAGCATGCCGTACCGGCCGGCGGAGCATTGGCCGTGGACCGGGACAACTTCTCGGGCGAAGTGACGTCTCTGCTGCGCAACCACCCGCTGATCGAGGTGCGCAATGAGGAGCTGGAGAGGCTGCCCGAAGGCATCACGGTCGTCGCCACGGGCCCGCTGACCTCGCCGTCGCTGTCCCAGCATCTGCAGGAGCTGACAGGGGAGGACTACCTGTATTTCTATGATGCGGCCGCACCGATCGTGGAAAAGGATTCCATCGACATGAGCAAGGTGTACCTTGCCTCCCGTTATGACAAGGGCGAGGCGGCCTACCTGAACTGCCCGATGACCGAAGAGGAGTTCAACGTCTTCTATGAGGCGCTGATCAGTGCGGAGACGGCGCCGATCAAGGAATTCGAGAAGGAAGTCTATTTCGAGGGCTGTATGCCGATCGAAGTTATGGCTTCCCGCGGCCGGCAGACGTGCCTGTTCGGTCCGATGAAGCCGGTGGGGCTGATCAACCCGCACACCGGTGAACTTCCTTATGCGGTCGTCCAGCTCCGTCAGGACAACGCGGCAGGAACGCTCTATAACCTGGTCGGATTCCAGACTCACCTGAAGTGGGGCGAGCAGAAGCGCGTATTCTCCCTCATCCCGGGACTCGAGAATGCCGAGTTTGTCCGCTACGGTGTCATGCACCGCAACACGTTCATCAACTCGCCGAAGCTGCTTCGGCCGACCTACCAGTTCCGCACCCGCGACAACCTCTTCTTCGCCGGCCAGATGACCGGGGTGGAAGGCTACGTGGAATCGGCCGCCTCAGGCCTCATCGCCGGATTGAACGCCGCACGCTTCGCCAAAGGGGAGGAGCTCTTCGTTCTCCCGCCGGATACCGCACTTGGCAGCATGGCGCAGTATATCACCACGGCGGACTTTAACCACTTCCAGCCGATGAATGCGAACTTCGGTTTGTTCCCGCCGCTGGAGGAGCGGATCCGTAACAAGAAGCTCAAGAATGAGAAAATCGCGGAGCGTGCAATTGCGAAAATTCAGAATTTTGTTCAAAACCTAGACAATTCGGCTTGTAAATAAAACTTGACCTATGTTACGATAGTCCCGTCTGTATTATGAATCGGCTGCCCGTGGGCAGTGTTCCTAAGAAGAAACTAAGCTCTGTAGCTTAGTTTCTGTCTTGAATTGAAACGCCGGGGATGATTCTCCGTAGAAGAAAGAGTTCGGTTCAGCCAGGCATTCATTCAAGACTGCACCCGTCCATTGAGACGCAGAACGGAACGTATGGAAATGTACATAGCTTTAAGTCAGCCCAATTGGAGGAGAATCCGGTCTATGGAACAAACCTTTCATGCGACGACCATCTTCGCCATCCGGCACCAGGGTAAAGGCGCGATTGCCGGAGACGGCCAGGTCACCTTCGGCAATTCGATGGTGATGAAGAGCCAGGCCAAGAAGGTCAGAAGATTATACCGCGGCAATGTGATCGCCGGATTCGCGGGATCGGTGGCGGATGCCATCACCCTGTTCGAGAAGTTCGAGGCGAAGCTGGAGGAGCACCATGGCAATCTGCAGCGTGCGGCTGTGGAGCTTACGAAGGACTGGAGGCAGGACCGGGTCCTGCGCCGTCTGGAGGCAATGATGATTGTGATGGACCGCAGCGGTCTGCTGCTGCTATCCGGCAACGGTGAGATCATCGAGCCTGATGACGGTATTCTTGCCATCGGCTCGGGTGGAAGCTTTGCGCTGGCTGCCGGGAGAGCGCTTCACCGGTACGCACCGGAGATGAGTGCCCGGGATATTGCGCACGCCTCGCTGACGATGGCCGCAGAGATTTGCGTATTCACGAATCACAATATTATAGTAGAAGAGATTGAATAATACACCACGGGTCATGTTAGTTTTGGTTAGAAGCAGGCCATCCTATACAGGGAGGTTCATAACGAGTGAAGCCATCAGCCTTAACCCCCAGACAAATCGTAGCCGAGCTTGACAAATATATCGTAGGCCAGAAGTCGGCCAAGAAATCCGTGGCTGTGGCACTTCGCAACCGTCACCGCCGCAGCCTCCTCGAGGAAGCGCTCCGCGATGAGATCGTGCCGAAGAACATCCTGATGATCGGACCGACCGGTGTCGGCAAAACCGAAATCGCTCGCCGTCTGGCCAAACTAGTCGGAGCCCCGTTCGTCAAGGTGGAAGCGACGAAGTTCACGGAGGTCGGCTATGTGGGCCGTGACGTGGAGTCCATGGTCCGCGATCTCGTGGAGACCTCTATCCGGATGGTCAAAGCAGAGAAGACCGAGGCGCTTAAGGACCGTGCGGAGCAGATGGTGATCGACCGCCTCGTCGTGATCCTCGCTCCAAGCCCCTCCAAGAACCGCGGCCAGCGCAACCCGCTTGAGATGCTGTTCGGGCAGCAGCAGGGCGGCAGCACAGCCCACAGCGAGCCGGATGACGCGGCGGATGCAGGTCTTGCGGCCAGACGCAGGGAAATCCGCGAGAAGCTGCTCCGCGGCGAGCTCGAAGGCGAAGTGATCGAGATTGAAGTCGAAGACAGCACCCCATCCATGTTCGATATGCTGGCTGGACAGGGGAACGAGCAGGCCGGCATGAACATGCAGGAGCTGTTCGGCTCCCTGATGCCGAAGCGGACCAAGAAGCGGAAGCTGCCGATCCGGGAAGCCCGTAAGGTGCTTCTGCAGGAAGAGGCCCAGAAGCTGCTCGATATGGACGAAGTGATTCAGGAGGCCGTGCGCCGTGCCGAGCAGGACGGGATTATTTTCATCGACGAGATCGATAAAATCGCCAGCTCCGCCCGGGGCAGCGGGCCGGATGTCTCCAGGGAAGGCGTACAGCGGGACATTCTGCCGATTGTCGAAGGCTCGACGATCATGACCAAATATGGACCGGTGAAGACCGACTATGTACTGTTTGTTGCTGCAGGCGCATTCCATATCGCCAAGCCATCCGACCTCATTCCGGAGCTGCAGGGACGCTTCCCGATCCGCGTGGAGCTGAGCTCGTTAACCCAGGAAGACTTCGTGCTGATTCTCAAGGAGCCGAAGAATGCCCTGACGAAGCAGTATACGGCGCTGCTGGAGACCGAGGGCATCCGGGTCGTATTCTCGGATGACGCGATCAACGAGATTGCCCGGATTGCCGCAGAGGTGAACGTGAATTCGGACAACATCGGGGCACGAAGACTTCATACCATCCTGGAGAAGCTGCTCGAGGATCTTTCCTTTGAGGCGCCGGATATTACGCTGGAGGAGATCGTCATCTCGCCGGAGTATGTCCGGGAGAAGCTGTCGGGCATCGTGCAGAACCGGGATTTAAGCCAGTATATTTTGTAATTGGAATGGTGGAGGCAGGAACATGACATTATTGATGAAGACCCGGAGGCTGAACAAACTGCTGCAAAAAGAAGCGGGTCACGCGGTCTCCTTTACGGATATGGCCTCGGTGCTCAGTGAGATTTCGCAAGCAGATATCTTTGTGATCAGCCGGAAAGGAAAGGTGCTGGGGAGCGCGTTTTCATCACAGGATGGCGATTTGTTAGCCCATACGTCCGTACTGCAGGAGAACCGGTTTCCGTCGGAGTATAATCAGCTGCTGCTGAAGGTGGATGAGACCTCCTCCAATCTCGCCGCGGGGAGCCCATACGACGTATTCGGAGATCATGCTGGCCATGAGTCCTTCTATATCACGATCGTTCCGGTGATAGGCGGGGGAGAACGTCTCGGTACTTTGGTCCTAACCAAACGGGGTGGCCAGTTTATTGACGACGATCTGATTATGGCGGAATATGGCTCGACCGTCGTGGCCATGGAGATTCTCCGCGAGAAAGCGGAGCGGATTGAGATCGAAGCCAGAGGCAAAGCGGTCGTTCAGGTGGCCGTCGGTTCCCTGTCCTTCAGCGAGCTGGAAGCGGTAGAACATATTTTCGAGCAGCTGGACGGGAATGAAGGCCTGCTCGTAGCAAGCAAAATTGCAGATCGCGTAGGCATTACCCGATCCGTTATTGTCAATGCGCTGCGTAAGCTGGAAAGCGCAGGCGTCATTGAAACTAGGTCTTTAGGCATGAAAGGGACCTATATCCGGGTCTTGAATGACCAGCTCATGACCGGAATTCAAAGCGTAAAGTCATAATATATGTGATGAATGACATAAGAAAACACCTTTCGACGCCCTATATGCGAATATAGGGCTTTTTTCTTATTGTAAAGTTTTCCAAAAATCTGCAATATAGAGGCTAGTCCTTAAATTCTACAAAATTCTCCCTTGAGTGCTATTAAGTTCAGTGAAAAAAATGTCGAATCAAAGAAGGATAAAAGAATGAGTTTGTTGAATACCTACGGGAGACTACGTAAGAGAAAGTGGGAGTGTGTCCATGAACATTCTGAATAAACCCGGATTTAATCTCCTGGAGCGCTCGCTGGATGCGGCAGCCCTGCGGCAGAAAGTGATCGCGGATAACGTGGCGAATGTAGATACACCGAATTTCAAACGTTCGGATGTTCGTTTTGAAGAACTGCTGCAGCAGGAGATGAACGGCGGAGGCCTTGTAGGGAAGCGGACCGATGCCAAGCATATACCGATCAACCAGACTTCTACGACGGCGGGAACGCCTCAGGTCGTGCAGGATACAGAGACTTTCATGAACAACAACCAGAACAACGTGGACATCGACTATGAGATGGCGCTGATGGCGAAGAACCAGCTCCGCTACAATGTGATGGTCCAGCAGGTGAACGGCGAGATCAAGAAACTCAGAACAGCCATTGGCGGGAGGTAATGCTAGATGAAACTGACGAACGGCTTTGATATCAGCGCTTCGGCGCTAACCGCACAGCGTTTCCGGATGGACGTGATCTCCTCGAACATCGCCAACGCGGATTCGACACGCGCCCGGATGGTGGACGGCAAGTGGGTTCCCTACCAGCGGAAGATGGTAGCGATGGAGCCGAAGATGAGCTTCGCCCAGACGCTCCAGGGAGCCATGGGCGGTACGCAGAATGCACGGACCGGCGAAGGTGTACGAGTATCGAAGGTTGTCGAAGATCAGACGCCTTTCAAGCAGGTATACGACCCATCGCATCCCGATGCGGACGCGAACGGATTTGTGATGCTTCCCAATGTGGATATTGCCAAAGAGATGGTCGATATGATCTCAGCCACGCGCTCGTATGAAGCGAACGTAACGGCACTGAATGCATCCAAATCTTTAATTGGAAAAGCGCTTGAAATCGGAAGATAAAAAACCTAGTATAAAGGAGCTCTAAGCCATGATTAATAAAGTAGGCCTTCAGCCGCAAGCCGTCGTAAACGCCGTACAGCCGAAGAATACGACAGCAAGTGCCTCGGAAGTGAGCAATCAGTTCGGTAAGTTCCTGAGCAGCGCGATCGACAACCTGAACCAGGATCAAGCGAATGTGGATAAGCTCAATACGCAGTTTGTCAAAGGAGACATTACGGATGTGCATCAGGTCATGATCGCCTCCGAGAAAGCTTCCCTCGGTCTGGAGCTGACCGTGCAAGTGCGTAACAAGGTGATTGAAGCTTACCAGGAAATCATGAGAATGCAGGTATAAAGGGCGGGATGATCCGGCCTGATTGCAATTATCGCCAGTGTGATGATCGTCATAGGGTCGGCCCGGACTTTTCAGTTATAGTTTCTAAGAAAGCTTCGCCCGGTTAATGAGTCCGTTCCAAGCAAGGAACCAGGTCATTGAAGCCTTCCAGGACATCATGCGGATGCAGGTTAGATGATTACGATCCTTTAGGGAAAATGGGGTGAAACGGTGAACGAGAATTTACTCCAAGCTTGGAGCCGAACGAAACAGTATTGGAGCCAGTTCAGCAAGATGCAGAAGACAACCATCATTGCGACGGTGATGATCGTTCTGCTGAGCCTTGGTCTCATCAGTTATAACTTCTCGAAGACGGAATACTCGCTGGCTTACACGAATCTGCAGCCAAGCGATGCCGCTGCGATTAAAGGCTACCTCGACGGAGCGAAGATTCCGTATCAGCTTAGTGAGGACGGCAAGAGTATAGGAGTTCCCCGGAGCGAGGTAGCGAGCGTGAAGCTGGCGATCGAGTCCCAGGGACTGAACAAGAACGGGAATGTGGGCTACGGCGCGTTCAGCGAGAGTTCCACATTCGGTACGACCGACCAAGAGTTCAACGTGAAGTACTTGAACGCCGTGCAGGGAGAGCTTCAGCAGCTCATTAATTCCAACCAGGCGATTGCGAACTCGAAGGTTCTGATCTCGATGCCGGAGAAGGAAGTGTTCCTCCGTGCAGGAGAAGAGCAGGAGAAGGCTACGGCATCCGTCGTACTCGATGTGAAGCCGGGCTATCAGCTTGACCAGGCGAAGGTTGACACGCTGTATAATCTCGTGTCCCACAGTATCAAGGGACTTCCGGTAGAGAACATTACGATCTCGGACCAGAACGGAGATCTGCTCGAGTATTCCAAAGGCCAGAACAAGACGGCCGGCGCTTCGAACCTGGCGCTGCAGCAGTTTGAGATCAACAACGAGTTCAAGAATGATGTACAGAAGAACGTTCAGCAGATGCTCGGTTCGATTTTTGGCAAGGACAAGGTTATCGTAAGTGTCTTCTCGACGATGAACTTCGACCAGAAGAGTTCGCATAACCAGCTGGTGACGGCACCGAATCAAGCCGACCAGAAGGGTCTTGAGATTTCGACGCAGGAAATTCAGAAGAACTCCAAGAACAGCGGTGGCGCCGCAGGCGGCGTAGCCGGTACAGGGGAGACGGATGTTCCGGGATACACGGGCTCGTCGACCAGCGGGAATGCCGAATCGGAAGAGCTTCAGCGTACCGTGAACTATGAAGTGAACCGGATTACGGAAGAGATCGTATCGACTCCGTATGTGGTGAAGGACCTGACGATCAACGTCGGCGTAGAGCCGCCGGATCCGGCTGACCCTAATTCGCTCAGCGATGAGACGATGACTGAAGTCAGAACGATTCTGCAGAACGTCGTGCGTGCGGCGCTTGCCGATAACGGACAGACGATCTCGGATGAAGATCTGGCGAAGAAAGTGACGGTAGTTAAACA
Organism: Paenibacillus sp. S-38; assembly: GCF_049942825.1. Classification (NCBI taxonomy): domain Bacteria; kingdom Bacillati; phylum Bacillota; class Bacilli; order Caryophanales; family Paenibacillaceae; genus Paenibacillus; species Paenibacillus sp. S-38. Next base: position 5,510,585 of record NZ_CP187970.1, on the reverse strand, counting down.
CACGTTCGCTAAAACGAATAATACGGCAGGCACGGATACGAACACAATGCTGCTCTATGGCGGCCTTGGCGGTCTGGCGCTGGCCCTGGTAGCTGTCGGTGCATTCTTCCTGATGCGCAAGCGTAAGAAGGCTGATACAGTAGAAGAAGAAATGATCGTGAACGATGCAGCGGCAGCGCGCGTAGAGTTCCCGACGATCGATATGGAAACCAATAATGAGAACCAGGTGCGCAAGCAGCTCGAACAGCTGGCGAAGAAGAAGCCGGAAGAGTTCGTGAACCTGCTCCGTACATGGTTAGCAGAAGAATAGAGGTGTGGAAGATTTGGCTAAAGTACAAACATCGGGTTTGACCGGCAGACAGAAAGCCGCTATCCTGCTCATCAGCTTGGGACCGGAAGTGTCGGCACAGATCTTCAAAAACCTCAGGGATGAGGAGATCGAGCAGCTCACGTTGGAAATAGCCAATGTCCGCAAGGTGGATGCAGCGGAGAAGGAAGCGATTCTGTCTGAGTTCCATCAGATCTGTATAGCGCAGGAATTCATCTCCCAGGGCGGTATCTCTTACGCGAAGGACATCCTGGAGAAGGCACTCGGCTCGGCCAAGGCGTTCGATATCATCAACCGCCTGACGGCTACGCTGCAGGTGAGACCGTTCGACTTTGCCCGCAAAGCCGATCCCGGCCAGATCCTGAACTTCATCCAGAACGAGAACTCGCAGACGATTGCCCTCGTTCTCGCTTACCTTCAGCCGGAACAGGCATCGATCATCCTGTCCTCGCTCCCGCAGGAGAAGCAGGCCGATGTGGCCAAGCGGATCGCACTCATGGACAGCACTTCGCCGGAGGTCATCTCCCAGGTGGAGCGTGTACTCGAGCAGAAGCTGTCCGCAACGGTAACACAGGACTATACGAATGCCGGCGGTATCACTTCGGTGGTCTCCATCCTGAACGGGGTAGACCGCGGGACGGAGCGTACGATTCTCGACTCGCTCGAGATTCAGGATCCGGAACTGGCCGAAGAGATCAAGAAGCGCATGTTCGTATTCGAGGACATCGTCAACATCGACGACCGTTCCATTCAGCGTATTATCCGCGATATCGAGAATGCCGACCTGCAGCTTGCGCTTAAAGTGGCGAGTGAAGAAGTACGCGAGTCGATCTTCAAGAACATGTCTAAGCGGATGGCCGAAACGTTCCGCGAAGAAATGGAATTCATGGGCCCTGTCCGTCTGCGTGACGTGGAAGAAGCCCAGACCCGCATTGTAGCGACGATCAGAAGACTCGAAGAGTCCGGTGAAATCATCATCGCACGCGGCGGAGGAGATGATATCATTGTCTAATGTCATCAAGTTCTTTCAATACAAGCCGGTGGACGACAACAGCACGAAGGTGGTTGTGGCCCACCCCCAGCTCGGCGTTCTTAATAAGGAACAAGAGGAGATCCAAAAGTCATCTCCTGCCGAAAGTCCGGAGGTCATCGAGGCGCTCCAGATGAAGGAGCAGATCCTTCAGGATGCGGAGTCTTTCGCCGAAGAGCAGGTTCGTACCGCCATGGAAGAAGCCCTCGCCCTGAAGGAACAGGCACAGGCCGAGATTGAGGCCTGGTGGGACGAGAAGCGGCAGCTCGATCAGGAAACGGTGGAAGCGGCCATGGATCAGGGCTTCACCCAGGGCTATGAAGAAGGCTTGACGCGTGCCGAAACCGAGCTTCGCGAGAAGTACGATGCGATGCTGCAGGAAGCTTCCTCGATTCTGGAGCAGGCTTACGGCCTGAAGCAGCAGATCATTCAGGAGTCCGAACCGTTTCTGATCGATCTGAGCACTTCCATTGCCGAGAAAATCGTTGCCCGGCAGCTGACGCTCGAGCCCGAGTGGACGATCGATCTCATCCGCCGGACACTCACCCGGCGCAAGGATACCGGCGTGATCGCGCTCTGCGTATCACCGTCCCAGTTCCCGCTGATCCAGGATGCCCGTGAAGAGCTTCTGCTTCATATCGATTCGCAGGCCGAGCTTCAGATTATTCCGGACGGCTCGGTACAGGACCACGGCTGTGTAGTCCGTTCCGCCTTCGGCAGCATTGACTCCCGGATTGACACGCAGCTCAGCGAGATCAAGAACGTGCTTCGCCAAATTGCGATCCGAGGTGAGGAATCTTAATGATAGCTTCCCCTAATGCGCAGAAATATATCGAGCATCTTCAGGGAATGGATCCCGTCAGAGTCAACGGCAAGGTCACCCAGGTCATCGGTCTTACCGTCGAATCGGAAGGGCCGGACGCCAGCATTGGGGACCTCTGCTACATTTATCCGCACAAATCAAATAAACCGCTCAAGGCGGAGGTTGTGGGCTTCAAGAATAACAAAGTCATCCTGATGCCGCTCGGCGAACTGGATTCGATCGGACCCGGCTGTGATGTCGTCGGTACCGGCAAGCCGCTGAGTGTACAGGTCGGTCACGAGCTGCTCGGCAAGGTGCTCGACGGGCTCGGACAGCCGATGGACGGATCGTTCCTGCCCTCGAGGATGGCACAGTATTCGACCAACAATGCGCCCAGCAATCCTTTGACCCGTCCACGGGTGCTTGAGCCCATTTCCGTCGGTGTCCGCTGTATCGACGGTTTGCTTACGATCGGTAAAGGTCAGCGTGTCGGCATCTTTGCAGGTTCCGGTGTAGGGAAGAGTACCTTAATGGGGATGATCGCTCGGAACACGTCGGCAGACGTGAACGTGATCGCCTTGATCGGGGAGCGGGGCAGAGAGGTGCTTGACTTTATTGAGCGCGATCTCGGACCCGAAGGTTTGGCCCGGTCAGTCGTGATCGTGGCCACTTCGGACCAGCCGGCGCTGATCCGGATTAAGGCCTCGCTTATCGCCACGAGCATTGCCGAATACTTCCGTGACCGCGGTCTTAACGTCATGATGATGATGGACTCCGTCACTCGTTTTGCGATGGCTCAGCGTGAAGTGGGGCTTGCAGTCGGCGAGCCGCCGGCAACCCGGGGGTACACCCCTTCCGTGTTCGCCATGCTGCCGAAGCTGCTGGAGCGTTCCGGTAACGGTCCGAAGGGATCCATTACCGCATTTTATACCGTCCTGGTCGACGGTGACGATATGAACGAACCGATTGCCGATGCCGTACGGGGGATCCTGGACGGCCACATCGTACTCAACCGTGCGATCGCGAACCGGGGGCACTACCCGGCGATCGATGTACTGGCAAGTGTATCGCGTGTCATGAAGGAGATTGTCCCGAAAGAACAGCAGCTGGCCTCCGAGAATCTCAAGCGTCTCATGGCCACTTATAAGGATTCGGAAGATCTTGTCAATATAGGGGCGTACCAAAGAGGATCGAATCCGGAAATTGACGAAGCGCTCGAATCTATCCATTCCATCTGGGAGTACACGAAGCAGCGAACGGACGACAAGCTGACTTACGAAGAAGCCAGAGACCAGTTACTCCAACAATTTTATAAGGGATAGGTGTTGAGCTATGCGGTTCCGATACGCATTCCAGAAAATCGTAGATCTCAAAATGAATGAAAAAACGCAGGCCGAGTGGATGCTCTCGGAAGCCATTGGCCGGATGAAGCAGGAAGAGTCGTCTCTGGTCGAACTGGAACACTCCAAGCGCTCTCTGCAGGAGGAGCTCCAGGAAGCTTCCACCCGCTCCATCTCGGTATCGGACCTGCTGCTCATGCAGAGCTACGTGGACTACGTCGATACCCGGATTCAGGAAAAACATACCGACATCCAGCTGGCCAAAACCGTGGTACAGTCCAAACAGGATGACCTCACCGGCAAAATGCTTCAGGAAAAAGTGTGGGCCAAGGCCAAAGAAAAGGCGTTCCAGCGGTTCTCCTTCGATGTCATGAAGAAAGAGCAGGACGGTCTTGATGAAATGGCCACGAACCGTTATAAAGCCCCATCTGCTTATTAACCGAAAAACTTGGAGGTGAAACCATGGCTAAGGCGGATGCTGAACAAACAGGTTCCTACGGAGCCCTGGAACGGTTTTTAATCTGGTTCCTCATCCCTTTCGTCTTCACGGCCGTGCTGCTCGGGGTGCTTCTGACCATCTTTGACTACAATGTGATGAACACGGTGCTTAAGACGGCCAACAAGATTCCGGTAGTATCGACTTGGGTGCCGGATCCCAAAGGGGAAGAAGCCGGTACTCCGGTAAACCAGGAAGAAGCATCAAGTGAAGACAAAGCGGCCGAGGAAGCGAAGGCGGCAGCCGATGCGGCGCTGCAGTCGAAGGAAGAAGAGCTGAAGCAGGCGCAGACGGCCCTGGAGGAGAAGGATAAGGCGATCAAGGAGCTGGAAAGCCAGAAAACCGCACAGGAAGAAGCCAAAGCGGCTGCCTCGGCTGAAGAAGAGTACGAGAAGCAGATTCAGCAGCTGGCAAGCACGTACGCCAAGATGTCTCCGAGCAAGTCGGCTCCGATTATGGAGAATCTGACAACCGCGGAGCGGGTGCTCGTCTTGAGCAAAATGAAGACGGACGACCGGGTCAAGGTTCTCGAGAAGATGGATCCGAAAATTGCGGCGGAAGCTTCCATTCTGCTCAAGGATCAAGTCAGCGTGAAGGATACCCAAATCGCTGCCCTGCAGGAGCGTGTCAAGGCGCTCAGCACTACACAGGAGAAGACAACGGCTTCCGATAAGCTCAGCAAGAACGATCTCGGATCGACATTCTCCAGTATGACCCCCAAAAGTGCGGCGATTGTATTGATGGAGCTGCAGCGCACCAACCCGGATAAGGTTTTATCCATCCTCGGTTCGATGGACAGCGCCGGCCGTTCCAAGATTTTGTCCGCCATCTCGGACCAATCGAAGGAAACCGCCGCCCTGATCTCGGCCAGGCTGGCTCAATAATAAAGGAGGTGCAGGAACGAATGGAAATCGGAGCTTCCATTACCACATCCAGAAACTTGCTCCAAGGAGGAACACCCGTTTCCAACTCTTCCGTCAAAGGGGCTGGGAAAGCCCGGGAGGGATTCTCCAGCGCCCTGAAAGAAAAGCTCGACGTCGCCGTACCGAAAGACAAAATGGGCTCAAAAGAACCCCAGGCTCCTGCCGATAATAGTAGGAAGGCGGGGGAACCCGAAGAAACGCAGGCGAAGCCGCCCGCGGTAGAAGAAAAGCTCGAGTCGTTAGAAACCTTCATAGCCGAAGAAGACCCGGAGACTGTCGCTGAGGTTCTGGCGGATCCGGAAGTGCAGTCTCTGCTTCAGGAGCTTCAGATGCTGCTGCTTCCTGCAGATCAGGCTCCAACCGAAGGTACGCCTGACACGGCCGCCGAAACGGCGGATGCTTCGCTTACCGCTGTTACCGCAGGCATGGAGGCGGCAGACTCCCAGCTGTTCGTACCATTGACAGAAGCAGCGAATGAGAAGTCGGCTGCCGCTGCCGTACCCGGCTTGGAGACGGTGGATGCCGCCGAAGCCGCACGCATGCTCCAGCAGCTGCAGGAAGCCTTGAAGAAGGATGGCGACCCTAAGCTGAAGGAGGCGCTCTCCGCCTTGGAGGCGGCCGTAACGAAAGCGGCCGAGCCCTTGGCAGCGGTGAAGCCGACGGCACAGCTCGGACAGCTGCTCCAAAAGCTGAATGGCGAAATCCAGACATCGGAGACTCCAAGCCCTAAGAGTTCTTCCGAGAGCCCGGCTGCAAGTCCGCTGCATAAGCTGGAGGCACTGGCTGTGAAACATCCGGCTGCCGCAGCGGTAACCGTTCAGAGCGAAACCGCTCCGGACCTCGAGGAACCGCTTTTTGCCCCGCTTCAGCCGGAGACCGGGTCCGCTGATGGCGTCACACCGCCGCCGGCCACCGTACAGGATCTGATGAAGCAGCTGCAGTCCGGCCAGCCTGTAAGCAAGCTCCCGACGCTTCAGATGCCGGCTGAGTCGTTTCCTGACGACATGACCCAGTTCGTCATGAACTCCTTCCTGCTGGACAGTGGGGCGGACGGCATTACGGAAGCCAAGCTTTCCCTGTATCCGCAGCATCTCGGCCATGTGGAAGTGAAGCTGACGATGCAGAACGGACAGCTCATCGCCCAGTTCGCCGCTGACAATGCGGCCGGCAAAGATATGCTCGAGAGCCAGCTCGCCCAGCTCCGCCATTCCCTGCAGAGCCAGGGCATCCAGGTGGAGAAGCTCGAAGTGACGCAGAGCTCGAATGCCCAAGGCTTCCAATCCGGCATGTTCCAGGAAAAAGGACAAGGCCAGCAGCCGCAGTCGAGGCAGAACCAGAAAGCGGCATCCGCAAGGATCGCAGCGCTTGAAGGTGAGAGCTTCACGGAAGAGCTCGCTTCGAATCCGGCTGCACCCGCACGCACGGGCAGCGGTATGATTGATGTCATAGCGTGAGTGAGCTTCACAAGCTAGTATACCCTATAGGAGGTGATCAATATGTCCGACTCCCTGATTACATCGACCAGCAGCGCCATGACTTATACAGGCAACAAGGTGACCACACCGAACAAGACGCTTGGCAAGGATGAGTTCCTGAAGATTCTGATCACACAGATGAAGAATCAGGACCCGACCCAGCCGCTTCAGGATAAAGAATTTATCGCCCAGATGGCGCAGTTCACATCGGTTGAACAGCTGACCAACATGGGAAGTGAGATGAAGCTGCTCCGCCAGTCCCTCGGTTTCGCTTCCGGCCTGATCGGCAAGAACGTGACGTGGGCCGACGACGCGGGTGCCGTCAAATCCGGTCTCGTGGATTCCATTATCGTTAAGAACGGTGGACAGTTCGCGAAGGTAGGAACAGAGGAAATCTCGCTGGATAAAGTAAGCCAGATCTCGAACGCGGTGAGTGAGTCATGACCGACCGCTTTACTGTAGGACGTCTTTATCCGAATCCCGCAGGCCCCGGCGTCCAGAGGCGTCTTCCGGCTGAACAAGCGGGTGCCGGTGGTTCCTTTCAGTCCGTCCTGCAGAACCAGCTGGTGCGCTTCAGTCACCACGCTGAGCAGCGCTTGATCCAGCGCGGCATTACCCTCGCTCCCGAGCAGCTGGCCAAGCTCTCCACAGCGATCGACAAAGCGGCTGCCAAAGGCGCCAAAGATTCGCTGATGCTCATCGGCGATGCGGCCTTGATTGTGAATATCAAGAACCGTACCGTAGTGACCGCGATAGACCGTACTTCGATGAAAGACAACCTGTTCACGCAGATTGACAGCGCCATGATCATTTCCTGATGAAAGCTAAGGCCGGACCGTATACGGAGGCCAAGGTTGTGGACCGATTGAAACAACCATGAGAGCAAACTACAACAGGCGCTGCACCCGAAATATTACCGGTGTGACAGTCGTCATATGGGAGGATATCTATCTATGTTAAGATCTCTTTATTCCGGTGTATCCGGTATGCGCGGTTTCCAAACGAAGCTTGACGTGATCGGCAACAACATTGCCAACGTCAACACGACAGGCTTCAAGGCCGGCCGCGTCATGTTCAAGGATATCCTGAGCCAGACCGTTGCCGGCGTGAGCGCCCCGACCGATACGGCGGGCGGTGTGAACTCCAAGCAGATCGGTCTCGGCGTAACGGTGGGTGCGATCGATACGATCCATACACCGGGCAGTGCGATGACGACGAATGTGGTTACGGACCTGCGGATCAACGGCGACGGATTCTTCGCGGTATCCCAGGACGGAACCCCTGAGAATATGTATCTGACGCGTGACGGCAGCTTCCAGCTGGACGCACAGCGCCGGATGGTGAACTCGAACGGGATGTTCGTGCTCGGCACAAGCGGCGAGCCGATCACGCTGGGTGAAGAAGTAACCTCCTTCACGATCGCAAACAACGGTGAGATTATCGGGATCGGTGCAGACGGTACAGCCGCTTCCACGGATCAGTTTATCGCGGTGGGCAAGGTAACGAACCCGGGCGGTCTCGAGAAAATCGGGGGCAACCTCTACCGCCAGACGCCAAACTCCGGTGAAGCGATCGATCTCGCAGCAGCGGTTGCCGGTGACACGACAACCGGAACAGGCTCAATCGTATCCGGTCAGCTGGAGATGTCGAACGTGGACCTGACCGGCGAGTTTACGGAGATGATCGTCGCCCAGCGCGGCTTCCAGTCCAACTCCCGGATCATCACCACTTCCGATGAAATTCTGCAGGAAATTGTCAACCTGAAGAGATAATAAGAATTAGCATTCCTTCATTATAAGTAGTTTATCACAGGTGTCTTAAGGGGAGGGTACGGCTCTCCCCGGCAGACCCGGAACGGAGGGTTACGGATGGTACAGCTTACCCGGTTGAACGGCAGTCCGTTCTATCTCAACGCTCTGCTGATCGAGACGATCGAGGCGACGCCGGACACCATGATTTCTCTCGTGACCGGGAAGAAGATTATGGTGCTCGAGCCGGTTGCGGATGTAGTCCTCTCCATACAGCAGTTTTTACAGACTATTGGAGTTGTCGGCAGCACGATCAAAACTCTGGATACGGAGGGTTTATAGTGTTTAAAAGTAAAATATTCATCATGGTCGTAGCTATCCTTATTGCGATAACATTGATTCTGACAGCGGCGTTCGTGCTTTGGAACTACATGGACAAATCCAGCGACCCTGAAGCGCAGGCTCAGCATACGGCAGAGCAGGTGAAGCCGAAGAAGAAGCTGAAGCCGGAAGAGATTAAGGCGAACACCGCGGTGATGAAGGACGTCCTGACAAACCTGGCCGGCGGCAGCAAGTTTATCAAAGTGAGCCTGGCCTTCGAGCTGGAGAGCGCGGACGGCAAAGCGGCCTTTGATCTGATGGATTCGCAGATGAAGGCGATCGTGATTCAGACTCTCGCCGATATGAAGCCCGAGGAAGTAACGGGCAGCAAAGGCTTCGACAATCTCGGAGCCGCACTGATGAATAAGATGAACCCGATGCTCGAGGAAGGCAATAAGCTCTCCCGCATTATGGTTACCGATATTGTGCTTCAATAATAAACCCTGATTTACCAGGAGGTGACGCTCATGGTTGATGTGCTTTCTCAGAATGAGATTGACGCCCTGCTCGCGGCGCTTTCCTCTGGAGAGATGGACGCGGAGGAGCTCAAGAAGGAAGAGACGCAGAAGAAAGTCCGCGCCTATGATTTCAAAAGAGCCGTCCGCTTCTCCAAAGACCATATCCGCAGCTTGACGCGGATTCACGAGAACTTTGCAAGATACTTGACCACTTACTTCTCGGCCCAGCTTCGGACCTTCGTTCAGATTAACGTGGTACAGGTCGAGCAGCTGCCGTACGATGAATTCATCCGCTCCATTCCGAAGATGACGATCCTCAATATCTTCGAGGCCGAGCCGCTCGAAGGCCGGATGGTACTCGAGGTTCACCCGAACGTGGCCTTCGCGATGCTGGACCGCCTGCTGGGCGGAGCGGGAACGAGCCCGTCCAAGATCAATGCGCTGACCGAGATCGAAACGATTGTGATGGAGCGAATCTTCTCCAGGGCGTTCGAGAGCCTGCAGGAAGCATGGAAGACGGTCATTGACCTGGAGCCGAGACTGGAGGCACTGGAGACCAACCCGCAGTTCATGCAGATTGTCTCCCCGAACGAGACGATCGCCCTGATCTCGCTCAGCACGAAGATCGGCGATACAACAGGGATGATTAACCTGTGTATCCCGCACGTGGTCATTGAGCCGATCATGCCGAGATTGTCGGTGCACCACTGGTTCGTCTCCCAGAAGAAGACCAGTGCACCGGAAGAACAGGCCGCTCTGCAGTCGAGGGTTAATAAAGCGAAACTGCCGATTATTGCAGAGCTGGGGAGCTCGACCATATCCGTCGGAGAATTTCTGAATCTGAATGCCGGAGATGTCATCCCCCTTACCAAGTCCGTAGATCAGCCGCTCGATATCCGCATCGGAGAGAAATTGAAGTTCTACGGGACACCGGGAACCGCCAAAGGGAAGCTGGCCGTGCAAATCAGTGAAATTGTAAACGAAGGAGTGGAAGAGAATGACGAATAAAGATTACTTGTCCCAGGAAGAGATCGACGCTCTGCTCAAACAGTCTTCGGATGGTGGGTCCGATGAGGGCAGCACTTCCGGTTCCGGCTTCGCACCGATCACCGAAGAATATCTGACCTCCCTGGAGCAGGATGCCCTCGGCGAAATCGGGAACATTACCTTCGGCAGTGCAGCGACCGCTCTTTCCACGCTGCTCGGCAAGAAGGTGGATATCACGACCCCGAAGGTATCCGTGATTGCCCGCGATGATCTCATGATGGAATTTCCAAAGCCGCATGTTGCGATCAACGTTAACTATGTCGACGGGTTTGACGGCATTAACCTGCTAGTAATCAAAAAGATCGACGCTCAGGTCATTGCGAACCTGATGATGGGCGGAGACGGCACAAATGTGGCAGAGGAAGAACTGACCGAGATCCACGTCAGTGCGGTCCAGGAAGCGATGAACCAGATGATGGGCTCCTCGGCGACGTCGATGTCCACAATTTTTAATCGCTTTGTAAATATTTCTCCACCGGGTGTCGACATAATAAACTTGTCGGAAGGTCAGGACATGACCACCATCCCGCAGGAAGATGTGTTCATCAAGATCTCCTTCCGTCTGACGATCGGTGACCTGATCGATTCAAACATCATGCAATTGCTTCCTGTAGCCTTCGCCAAGGATATGGTCAACATCCTGATGGGCGGCGGAGCTGCAGAAGAAGTGGCGGCGGCCGCCCCGGCACCTGCTCCGGCGGCAGCTCATGCGGCACCAGCGGCAGCACCGGCGCCGGCCCCTGTACCTCAGGCGGCACCTGCACCGGCAGCAGCGCACGCTGCGCCTGCGCAGCCGGCTTATCCGAGCTACGACGCTTACGGCCAGCCGGCAGCCGCCGCCATGCAGCCGCCGATGATGCCGCAGCAGCCATACGGCCAGCCGGGTTACGGCCAGGCGATGTATCCGCCGATGGGCGCACCGATGTATCCGCCGCAGCCGGCCGCTTACGGCATGCCTGCAGGCCGCAATGTGAATGTCCAGCCGGCCCAGTTCACGTCCTTCCAGGCACCGAACATGATGCAGGCTGATGATACGAACCTGAACCTGCTGCTCGATATTCCGCTGAAGGTCACGGTAGAGCTCGGCCGTACGAATAAAGTCATCAAGGACATCCTGGAGCTGTCCCAAGGTTCGATTATTGAACTGGATAAATTGGCGGGTGAGCCGGTCGATATTCTGGTTAATAATAAATTGATTGCCAAAGGCGAGGTTGTCGTTATCGACGAAAACTTCGGTGTCCGCGTAACGGACATTGTGAACCAAATGGATCGTCTGCAAAAATTGAATCTCTAAAAAATATTATTAAGATCCCCTAGGAGGACTGCATACTATGGCAAACCGAATTCTGATTGTTGACGACGCAGCTTTTATGAGAATGATGATCCGCGATATCCTCTCCAAGAACGGCTATGAGGTTGTAGGCGAAGCCAACGATGGTGCACAGGCTCTCGAGAAGTTCAAAGAACTGAAGCCGGACCTCGTGACGATGGATATCACGATGCCTGAGATGGACGGCATCCAGGCTCTCAAGGAAATCAAGAAGCTGGACGGTGCGGCAAAAGTGATCATGTGTTCGGCCATGGGCCAGCAGGCGATGGTAATCGATGCGATCCAGGCTGGAGCGAAGGACTTCATCGTGAAGCCGTTCCAGGCGGACCGCGTAATCGAAGCGATCAAGAAAACGCTTGGCTAAACCGGCAGTGGAAGAAGTGGAGGGCCTGCGAAGCTCATCACAATCGGGTAAAGGGATGTGGGGATGTTGAGAGGACTCACGGCCAAACTGCTTCTGATGATCATGACACTCGGAGCTCAAACAGCAGCAGCAACCGCTGCTGTTTGTTCCGCAGCAGCACAAAATGGGCCCGCGGCCCCCGATGCTTCGGCACCGGAGGCTGCGGACCCATTCGCTCCAGCTGCTGGAGGCGGAGGGGATACCCTCGTTATGATACTCAAGGTGATCTTCTTTCTTATCATTATTATCGGTATCTTCTTCTTGATCATGAAGGTCCTCGCCAAAAGAAATACCTGGATGGCCGGAAGGGCGCTCCGCTCTCTCGGAGGACTGCCGCTCGGACAGAACAAATCGATCCAGATCGTCGAGATCGGCAGCTCACTCTATGTTGTAGGCGTGGGCGAGAACATACAGCTGCTCGAGAAGATTGAGGATCCGGCGGAGGTACAGTCCATCTCAGAGATGATGAGCACAACCCAGACATTCGCCGCTCCGGGCTTCGAATCGGCGCTGGGCTGGCTGAAGAAGCTGCGCAGGAATCCGGTGGAGGAGGAAGAGGTTGATATGACTGCAACCTTCCAGCAGGTGTTCCAGAACAAGATGCAGGGACTGGCCGGGCGCAAGCAGATGATGGAAGAGATGATGAACCAAGATTCCAATGCAGAACGGTTGAATGATAAACATGGGAAAAACCAAGATGAATAACAAGAAACAGCTGCTGTTGATCCTTCTGGCGCTGCTGGTTCTGCTCCCGCTGACAGGCGGGCAGGCTTATGCGGCAGACCCGATCCCGGGCATCAACATTGATATCGGCGGGGCGGGCAATACGCCGCAGGGCGGCTCCAACACGGTCATGATCCTGCTGCTCATCTCGGTACTCAGCATCGCTCCGGCGATCCTGGTCCTCATGACAAGCTTTACCCGGATCATCATCGTGCTGAGCTTCGTCCGTACTTCGCTGGGCACGCAGGCGATGCCTCCGAACCAGGTGCTTATCGGACTCGCGCTCTTCCTGACCTTCTTCATTATGGCACCGACCTTCGGTGAAGTGAACCAGACGGCTCTTCAGCCTTATATGAGAGGGGAACTGAGCCAGACGCAGGCGATGAATACCGCAGCGGTTTCCATGAAGAAGTTTATGTTCAAGCATACGAGAGAGAAGGATTTGAAATTGTTCCTCGATTACTCCAAGGCGGCACCGCCGACTGGAGTAGAGGATACGCCGCTTACGGCGCTCGTGCCGGCTTACGCCATAAGCGAGCTCAAGACGGCATTCCAGATGGGCTTTATGATCTTCATTCCATTCCTTGTCATCGACATGGTTATCGCAAGCACGCTGATGGCGATGGGGATGATGATGCTGCCGCCGGTCATGATTTCGCTTCCATTTAAGATATTATTGTTCATACTGGTGGATGGTTGGTACCTCATTGTAAGGTCACTGCTGCTCAGTTATAATGCATAGACAGACGCTCAAGGAGGTGGCCACATGAGTTCGGAATTCGTTATCCGGTTGGCGGGCGAAGCTGTATACATTACCTTGAAGGCCAGTGCGCCGATGCTTTTGCTGGCTTTGGTTGTCGGTCTGGTGATCTCGGTTTTCCAAGCGACGACACAGATCCAAGAGCAGACCCTGGCGTTCGTTCCAAAGATCGTCATTGTCCTTCTAGCCATGCTGGTCTTCGGCCCCTGGATCATGACCACGCTCGTGGACTTTACGTACAATCTCATGAGTAACCTTTACAAATACGTTGGATAGGTAGTGGGTAGCATGGACTGGCTCGCAGCGAATCTCCCGGGATTGCTTCTCTACTTTTGCCGGGTTACCGCCTTCTTCGTGATCGCGCCCATCTTCTCGGCGCAGCACGTACCGGCACAGATGAAGATCGGTATTTCGTTCTTCGTGGCCTTCATTGCTTTTGTGGGGACGGGAACAGCCACACCGGTGGCGATGGATTCCCTGTTCATCCTCACCCTGGTCCGCGAGGTGCTCGTCGGATTGTGCCTCGGCTTCATAGCCTATATGTTCGTTTCGGTTCTGCAGATTGCAGGCTCGTTCATTGATATCGCAATCGGGTTCGGTATGGCGAACGTTATCGACCCTTTGACGGGGCACCAGAGCCCGCTCATCGGCAATTTCAAATATATGGTCGCCCTGCTGTTGTTCCTGGGTTTTGACGGGCACCATTACCTGCTCGAAGCGATCATGAGAAGCTACGAATGGGTGCCGCTCAGCAACGAGATGTTCGCTAAAGCGTACAACGGACAGCTGTCCGAGTTTATGGTAAAGACGTTTGCCACCGTGTTCTCCTTATCGTTCCAGATGGCAGCCCCTTTAGTGGTGGCCTTGTTCCTGACGGATGTGGGACTGGGACTTCTGGCACGCGTTGCTCCGCAGTTTAACATTTTCGTGATCGGTCTGCCGGTCAAAATGATTCTAGGCTTTCTGCTTCTGGTTCTGCTGTTCCCCGGCTATGAAATCATTTTCAAAGATTTATTCAGCAAGATGCTGGATACGATGGGACAGTTCTTCGGCCTGTTTACGGCCGCGCCAGGTAAAAGCTGAGGAATGGAGGGGGTACCCGCATGGCTGCGACACATCGGTTAAGATTGGATCTGCAGCTGTTCTCCGGAGAGAAAACCGAAGCTGCAACTCCGAAGAAAAAGCAGGATGCCCGAAAGAAAGGGCAAGTCGCCAAAAGTATGGATCTGTCGGCCGCCTTTATCTTGTTCTTCTCCTTCTTGACCTTTTATCTGTTCGGCGGATTTATGAAAGAACATCTAATCGGGCTGTTTCATTCCATCTTTAGCGACTTCCTCCTAATGAATTTGTCCGTAGACAATGTTATGGTTCTCGTAGAGAAAGTCATGGTTGAGATGCTGTTCATCCTGGGCCCGATACTTGGGGCGACCCTGCTGATGGCACTGGCAAGCAATTATATGCAGGTCGGCTTTCTGGTCACGGGTGAAGGCCTCAAAATGCAGTTCAATAAAATTAATCCGATCGAAGGCGTGAAGAAGCTGTTCTCGCCCCGCGCCGCGGTGGATTTTCTGAAGTCGGTCCTGAAGATGACCATCATCGGGATTGTCGTCTATAACACGCTGATGAACGAGCGTTCGAATATTATGCAGCTGGCGCATCTGCCGATGGAGGAGATCGTGCTCTACGCTTCTTCCGTGACAATGATGCTCGGCATCAAGATCGGCGGCATTCTGATCGCGCTGGCGCTCTTCGATTATATGTACCAGCGGTATGACCATGCCAAGAGCCTGCGGATGTCCAAGCAGGACATCAAGGATGAATATAAAAAGACCGAGGGTGATCCTCATATCAAAGGCAAGATTCGTGAGAAGCAGCGCCGCATGGCGATGCAGCGGATGATGCAGGACGTTCCCAAGGCGGACGTGATCATCACCAACCCGACTCACTTTGCGGTGGCGATCCAGTACGACGCTTCGAAGATGGGTGCCCCGACGGTCATTGCCAAAGGTACCGACTTCATGGCTCTCAAGATTCGGGAGAAAGCCAAGGAGCACGGCGTGATGATTATGGAGAACCGGCCGCTGGCTCGTGCCCTGTATGCTCAGGTAGAGATCGGGGAACCGATCCCGGGCGACATGTTCCAGGCGGTAGCCGAGGTTCTGGCTTATGTGTATAAGATGAAAGGTAAAGCGAATTAACCCAACTTGGGTAAGGAAGATAAGGGGGCAAAGCCATGAAACCCAAAGACCTAGTGGTTCTGGTCGGCGTGATCGGCATTATTCTGATGATGGTGGTTCCACTGCCGATCTGGCTGCTTGATGTCCTTCTCATTATTAATATATCCCTTGCGCTCGGAATTATTTTGATCGGGATGAACACGAAGGAATCGCTGGAGTTCTCCATCTTTCCGGCGCTCCTGCTCATCACCACCTTGTTCCGGCTCGCGCTTAACGTATCCACGACACGTAACATTCTCGCCAACGCGGATGCCGGTAACGTCGTCATGACGTTCGGTTCGTTCGTGGCGGGAGGCAATCTGGTCGTCGGTTTCGTTATCTTCATCATCCTGGTGCTCGTGCAGTTTATCGTGATTACCAAAGGCTCCGAGCGCGTTGCGGAAGTTGCCGCAAGATTTACGCTTGATGCGATGCCGGGTAAGCAGATGGCGATCGACGCCGACCTCAACGCCGGCCTCATCAACGAGGCGCAGGCAAAGGAACGCCGTGAGAAAATCTCGCGCGAAGCGGATTTTTACGGAGCGATGGACGGTGCGAGTAAGTTCGTCAAAGGGGATGCGATCGCGGGGATTATCATGCTCTTCATCAACATCCTCGGCGGTCTGACCATCGGAATGACGATGAAAGGAATGTCCTTGTCCGAAGCGGGGAAACTGTATTCATTAATGACGATCGGTGACGGTCTCGTATCCCAGATTCCGGCGCTCCTCATTTCCACTGCGGCAGGTATCATTGTTACCCGCGCCAACTCGGAAGGCAACCTGGCGCATGACTTGACGAAGCAGATGACGGCTTATCCGAAGCTGCTCTACATCATTGCCGGTACGGTTGCGGCACTCGGGATTTTCACACCGATCCATCTGACCGTGACGCTGCCGATCGCAGGACTGCTTGCGTTCGCGGCGAACAAGCTGCAGAAGAATGCGGCGAAGAAAGAAATGGAGGACGTACAGCTCGAGGAAGAACAGCAGATCGAAGAAGTGCGCAGCCCCGAGAGCGTCATCTCGCTGCTGCAGGTGGATCCGATCGAGTTCGAATTCGGCTACGGCCTCATTCCGCTGGCCGATACCCAGCAGGGCGGCGATCTGCTCGACCGGATCATTCTGATCCGCCGCCAGTGTGCTCTGGAGCTTGGTGTGGTCGTTCCGGTCATCCGGATCCGCGACAACATCCAGCTGCGGCCTAACGAATATGTCATCAAGATCAAGGGCAATATCGTGGCCCGCGGAGATCTGCTGCTGAACCACTACCTGGCGATGAGCCCGGGGTACGACGACGATTCGATCACGGGGATCGACACGCTTGAGCCGGCATTTGGACTTCCGGCCCTGTGGATCGACGAGGCGACGAAGGAGCGCGCCGAGCTGTCCGGTTACACGGTGGTCGATCCTCCGTCCGTGGTGGCGACCCACCTCACCGAGATCATCAAGAAGCACGCCCACGAGCTGCTCGGCCGTCAAGAGACGAAGGCTCTTATCGAGAATGTGCGTGAAACGTACCCTGCACTGGTGGACGATCTCATTCCGAACGTCCTGGCGATCGGCGACGTGCAGAAAGTTTTGGTCAAACTGCTTCGTGAAAAAATATCGGTACGGGATTTGGTTACCATATTAGAGACGCTTGCCGATTACGGCACGTACACGAAGGATCATGAGATTCTGGCCGAATATGTAAGACAGGCTCTCTCGAGACAGATTACCCAGCAGTTCGCGGCGGCCGGCGATTCCCTGAAGGTCATTACCGTCGGCCCGAGCCTCGAGAAGAAGATCGCCGAGTCGGTGCAGCAGTCCGATCAGGGCAGCTACCTGGCGCTCGATCCGGCTTCCACCCAGGTGATCTACCAGCGGATCAGCGATCAGGTGACGAAGCTGCTCCAAGCGGGACAGCAGCCGGTGGTTCTGACTTCGCCGACGATCCGGATGTATCTACGGCAGCTGCTGGAACGCACGATGCAGGATATTCCCGTATTGTCGTACAGCGAGCTGGAGCCAAATGTTGAAATCCAAAGCATGGGGGTTGTGAACTTATGAGAGTAAAACGTTATGTAGTGGATTCCATGCCGGATGCTCTTCAGAAGATCCGGACGGATCTCGGCAAAGACGCCGTTATTATCAATACCAAGGAGATCCGCTCCGGCGGATTCCTTGGGATGTTCACAAAGAAGAAGATTGAAGTCATCGCAGCGACGGATACCGCTTCCCCCGGCGGTCCTTCGTCCGCTGCCGCACCCGGCGTCGCTACGATGCCGAAGCCGGCCGCCCCTGTGGCGACCGCTCCGAGATCGAGTGTCGCTTCCGCCTACGGTGCCAGCGCGCCGCAGCAGGCAGAACGGCACGAAGCGGCGCTGTCCTTTCCCGACGTACCGGATGTCCTGCCGCCGGCTCCTCCTGCACCCGCCCCGCGGGCAGCGCAGCCGGCAGCTAACGCTCCCGCTCCTTCTCCATTTTCCAAGAACGCACCGGCAGGAGAAGATATGCTGGGCGAGCTTCGCGAGATGAAGGAGATGATGAGAAGGCTCTCCCAGCACCAGGCGCTGCAAACTCCGACGGATCCCGCAGTGGAAACGATCGAGCAGCGCCTGCTTGAGCAGGAAGTGGACCCGCTCCTCGTGAAGCAGCTCATGCTGCAGGTCATGGAGGAAGCCGAGGAGGAGCCGAAGCCGCTGACCGAAACGTTCGTCTTGACCTCGGTGCGCCGCCAGCTCACCGCCCTCATGCAGTCCAAGGGAACGAAGTCGATCAAGCGGGATACCCGCATTGCCCATTTTGTCGGCCCGACCGGTGTCGGCAAGACGACAACGATCGCGAAGCTGGCCGCAGAGCAGGTGCTGAAGCATCAACGCAAGGTGGGCTTCATCACCTCCGACACGTACCGGATTGCCGCCGTAGAGCAGCTCAAAACGTATGCGACCATTTTGAACGTGCCGCTCGAAGTCGTGTTCTCACCGCTGGATCTCGGCAAGGCGTTCGAGAACCTCAAGGACCGCGACCTGATCTTCATGGATACGGCCGGCCGCAACTTCCGCAACGAAATGTATGTATCGGAGCTTAATGCGCTTCTGAAGTCGGGGGGGCAGAGCGAGACCTTCCTGGTGCTCAGCCTGACGACCAAATATAAAGATATGAAAGTCATCACGAGCAACTTTAGCAAATTTAAGCTGGACAAAGTGCTCTTCACCAAAATGGACGAAACGGATTCCTTCGGCGCCATCGTCAATCTGATCCGGGATTTCGGCCTGCAGACTTCGTATATCGCCAACGGACAGAATGTGCCCGACGATATTGAGGAACTCGATGAGCTGCGCATGATCGAGAGGATTCTGGAGGATAACAACCATGAATGATCAGGCACAAGGACTCCGCAATCTCATAAAGACGCAGGAGACGTCTAACGACAAGGCGACACGCATCATCACCGTAACGAGCGGCAAGGGCGGCGTGGGCAAGTCGAACTTCACCCTCAATTTTGCTCTGGCGCTTCAGAAAAAAGGACTTAAGGTTCTCGTCTTCGATGCCGATATTGGTCTTGCGAACATTGATGTGCTTATGGGCGTTTCCCCCAAGTACAGCTTGTATCACCTTCTCAAACGAGAGAAGACCATCTGGGAAATTATCCACACCGGGTATAACGATCTGCAGTTTATAGCTGGAGGCTCGGGCTTCAACGACCTGATCCGCCTCTCCGATGAGCAGCTCGATTATTTCGCGGCTCAGGTAGAGCAGCTCAACGGCCACGTGGACGTGATCATCTTCGATACGGGGGCCGGGCTTTCCAAAGAGACCCTGAAATTCATCGTGGCGGCCCAGGAGACGATTGTCGTGACGACACCGGAGCCGACGTCCATCACCGATGCCTACGCGATCATCAAAATGGTGAACTCGATGAATTACCAAATCCCGTTCAAGCTCGTGGTCAACCGGGTGACTGATTGGCGGGAGGGCCGGCAGACCGCGGATAAAATCAGCATGGTAGCCAAACAATTCTTAAGTCTGGACATTCCGACGCTGGGCTATGTAGTGGATGACAGCTCGGTATCCAAAGCAGTCAAGAAGCAGGTGCCGTTCACGGTGGCGTTTCCGGACAGCGCGGCATCCAAGTCCATTAACGATTTGGCCGACGATTTCATTGCGGGACATCTCCCGGCACAGCAGGAGAGGGGGGCCATCAAAGGCTTCCTGAGCAAAATGATGAAGATGTTGAAGCAGTAGCCTGATCTAAAGGCTGCCATCCGAGACATCGCAGAGGAGTGGGATTATGCCGCCGTATGACATATTGGTTGTGGACGACTCGGTATTCATGCGCAAGATCATTACCGACCTGATCTCCGAGGATCCGGCGTTCCGTGTCGTAGGAAGTGCCAAGAACGGCAGGGAAGGCGTAGAGATGGTCAAGAAGCTTAAGCCGCATGCCGTCACACTCGATATAGAGATGCCGGAGATGAACGGGCTGGAGGCGCTCAAGATCATCATGAAGGACCATCCTGTTCCCGTGATCATGCTGAGTTCCCTGACCCAGGAAGGGGCTGCGGAGACCATACGGGCACTGGAATGGGGGGCTTTCGACTTCGTCGGGAAGCCTTCGGGTTCTATTTCCCTGGATCTGCACAAAGTGAAGAAGCTGCTTCTCGAGAAGCTGCATACGGCTGTCAAAGCCAGGGTGAGGCCGGTAACCGGCGTGTCCTGGACTACGCGGACCGCCCCAGCGGCATCGCCTGCTCCGGTCAAGCCGGCCGCCGCGGCGCCGTCTTCGCGGATGGAGACTCCGGCAGCTAAGCCGCCCGAGCGCACCCGAACCGGCGCGGCGGGGGTGCAGGGCTTCGATCACCTGGTAGCGATCGGCACCTCGACCGGCGGGCCGCGTGCCCTGCATCAGGTGCTCTCGGATATGCCGGACAACTATCCGGCTCCGGTACTGATTGTACAGCATATGCCGCCGAACTTTACCAAGTCGCTGGCTCAGCGGCTGGACTCGATCTCGAAGCTGTCGGTCGTGGAGGCCGAGAACGGGATGGTGATTGAACGGGGGACCGCTTACGTGGCTCCGGGCGGTTATCATATGACCGTAGCCCGCAACGGTACCCAGTCCTACCGCATCCATCTCTCCAAAGACGAGCCCCGCGGAGGCCACCGCCCTTCGGTCGACACGATGTTCGAGTCACTTCTGCCGCTCAAAGAGCTCAAGCGCCATATCGTGATCATGACCGGGATGGGAGCCGACGGCGCCAAAGGAATGCAGGCGCTGAAGCAGGCCGGGGCGGTTACGACGATCGCTGAGTCGGAAGAGACCTGTGTGGTCTATGGCATGCCGCGCGCGGCCGTGGAGCTCGGATGCGCCATGCATGTAGTGCCCCAACAGCAGATTGCGGGCATGTTGATCCAATCCGTGGGACGCTGATCCCGCGGATGGATTACATAAATACCTATTCTTCTTGGAGGTGTGGTTATGGAAATGAATCAATATCTCTCGATGTTTATCGATGAGTCAAGGGATCATCTTCAGGCGATGAACGAGCATCTGCTCAGCTTGGAGGCTAGCCCTGAAGATATCAGTATCGTGCAGCACATTTTCCGTTCGGCCCATACGCTGAAAGGCATGTCGGCGACGATGGGGTTCGAGGATTTGGCTTCGCTTACCCATGAGATGGAGAATGTGCTGGATCTTGTACGCAACAACAAGCTGAAGATGGATTCCTTCATTTTTGACTGCATCTTCAAGAGTCTGGATTCCCTGGAATCCATGGTTGAGGATGTCATTCAGGGAGGAACGGGCAAAGCGGACGTCACGGATATTGTCGTGGCTCTAAAGTCCATCGTGTCCGGGGATTACAAGAAAGGCGGGGCGGCCGCGGAAGCCACGGCAGCGAAGCCTGCCGAAGCCGGAGGAGGCGGGCAAGCCGCCAAGGGCAGCGAGCTGGATGAATTCCAGTTCAGTATCCTCAACCAATCGATTGAAAGCGGCATGCCGGCTTACCGGATGGAAGTTTCCGTCCGCCAGGACTGCGTCCTGAAAGCGGCCCGTGCCTACATGGTTTTCAATGTGCTCGAAGAGAACGGAGAAGTGATCAAGTCCACGCCTTCCGTGGAAGACATCGAGCAGGAACGCTTTGAGAACTCGTTTACCGTGTACTATGTTTCTCAGCTGGACGAGGAGCTGCTGCATAAGCAGGTGGCGGGCGTATCCGAGATCGACAAAGTGGACCTGATCTCTCTCGATAAGAGCACGCTGGCCGGATTTATGAAACCGGCGGAAGCGGAAGTGCCGGAGACGCCGGCCGCAGCTTCTGCCGCCGAGGAAGCGCCGAAAGCCGCCGCAGCCCCGCCGGCAGAAGCGAAAAAACCGGCCGGAGCACCGGTGGCGAACCGGACCATCCGCGTTGATATCGAGCGTCTCGATATGCTGATGAACCTGTTCAGCGAGCTGCTCATCGACCGGGTAAGGCTGGAGCAGCTTGCCAGTGAAATCCACAAGAACGAACTGACCGAGACGGTCGAGCATATGGCGCGTGTCTCCACAGACCTTCAGAACATCGTGCTGAAGCTGCGGATGGTTCCCGTCGATACCGTATTCAACCGGTTCCCGCGGATGATCCGTGACGTAGCCAAGACCCTTGACAAGAAGGTCGACCTCATTATTACCGGTGCCGAAACGGAGCTGGACCGTACCGTAGTCGACGAGATCGGCGACCCGCTGGTGCACCTGCTCCGCAACGCAGTGGACCACGGCATAGAGCCGTACGCCGAGCGCGTGGCGCTGGGCAAGCCCGAGACCGGAACGATCAACCTGCGCGCGTACCACAGCGGCAACCATGTCTTCATCGAGATTGAGGACGACGGCCGGGGGATTAACCGCGAGAAGGTGCTGTCCAAGGCGATCCAGAACGGTGTCGTGACGCAGGAGCAGTCCGCGCGTCTCTCCGACGAGGAAGTGTACCAGCTTCTGTTTGCACCGGGGTTCTCTACAGCGGACAAGATCTCGGATATTTCCGGCCGCGGCGTAGGGCTCGATGTGGTGAAGACCAAGATCGAAAGCCTCGGCGGGCACGTCCATGTCGATGCCAAGCTGGGCAAAGGCTCCAAATGGTCGGTCCAGCTGCCGCTGACGCTTTCCATTATCTCCGCGATGCTCATCCGGATTCATGGCGAGAAGTACGCGATTCCGCTGACTTCCATCGTCGAGACGATGGCGATCCGCAGAGATCAGCTGCGCAGCGTGCACGGCAACCCGATGGTCGAATACCGCACGAGCGTCATCCCGCTGATTCCGCTGGCCGAACTGTTCGATGTGCCGGGCGGCAGCGATCTGTCAGATGATGAAATCCAGATGGTGGTCATCCGCAAGGGCGAGAAGCTCGCGGCGCTTGCGGTTAACGAATTCATCGGACAGCAGGAGATCGTCCTGAAGACGCTCGGCAAGTATCTGACGAATCTGTTTGCGGTATCCGGCGCTACGATTTTAGGTGACGGACAAGTAGCATTAATCATAGACACTAATGCGCTTTTCAAATAAAGTAATACTTGCGGAGTGCATGAGAGCTCAACCTTAAGGAGGCCGAAAGCATGAGTCAGGAATTGAAAGTCATCGTATTCGCACTGGCGGATGAAGAGTACGGAGTGGAAGTGGAGAAGGTCAGAACCATCGAGCGCATGCAGCCGCTGACTCGCGTACCCAAGACTCCGGGTTTTGTCAAAGGCGTCATCAACCTGCGGGGCGTAGTTACACCGGTTATCGATCTTCGCGGCCGGTTCGGCTTTCCCGAAACGCAGTATACGGACAACTCCCGTATCATCATCGTCGGTGTGGAAGACCTGGAAGTCGGCATGATCGTTGACTCGGCGAACGACGTCATCGACGTCGATCCGGAGCTTATCGATGATCCGCCGGAGATTGTGGGCGGCATCAAAGCCAAGTATCTGCAGGGCATCGCCAAGGTCGGCGAGCACCGCCTGCTGATTCTCCTCAATCTGAAGGAAGTGCTGAGCAAAAATGAGATCGTCCAATTGGATAATATAGAGGAGTAGATGGAACTTGGAAGCCTTCAAATCGTTCGCCGACTTTCAGATGGATGTGCTGAGGGAAGTCGGTAATATCGGAGCCGGACATGCGGCGACGGCCTTGTCCAAGCTGATGGACAAACCGGTCGATATGCTGGTGCCCAAGGTCCGGATGGTCCCTTTCGAGGAAGTGGCCGACAGTGTCGGGGGAGCGGAGGCGATCGTGATCGCCATCTTCCTCCGGGTGGAAGGAGAGACGCCGGGCAACCTGTTCTTCATTCTGACGCTGGAATCGGCGAAGAAGCTCCTGAAGAGTCTGGCCGGCATCGAAGTGGTGAGCGACGAAGGATATACCGAGATGGAAATGTCTGCGCTAAACGAGATCGGCAACATCATGGCAGGGTCGTACCTATCTTCACTGGCCGATTTCACGAAGCTGAACATGCAGCCCACGGTGCCGTCGCTTGCCATTGACATGGCGGGCGCGATTCTGGGTTACGGCCTTCTCCAGTTTGGGGAGATGGGGGACCAGGCACTGCTTATCGATACGAAGTTCCTGGATGGAAAAGAAGAAGTGGAAGGCCATTTCTTCCTGATCCCCGATCCGGAATCGTTCCCCAAAATCTTCAGAGCACTGGGCGTGGGGGCCCCATGATCCAGGACAACCTCATTAAAGTGGGGATGGCTGACCTGAATGTGGCACACCTGACAGGAGTGCTCAAAACAACGGGTCTCGGATCCTGCGTCGGCCTGACACTCTTTGACAGCACGGCGAAGGTGGCCGGTATGGCTCATGTGATGCTGCCCTCCTCCGACATTGCTAGGGAAGGCACGCTCAACATTGCCAAATATGCGGACACGGCGCTGCCGGAGATGATCCGCCAGATGGAAAAGCTGGGTGCACAGGTAAGGCGCATGGAAGCCAAAATGGCCGGAGGGGCACAGATGTTCTCGTTCGGTACGCAGTCCGAAACGATGAGGATCGGCCCGCGCAACGTGGAATCCTGCAAGGCGATATTGAACCAGTACCGCATTCCCCTGAAGGCCGAAGACACCGGAGGCAACTTCGGAAGGACCATCGAATTCAACTGTGAAACCGGCCTGCTTAGCATTCGCAGCGTACAACACGGAGTGAAGGAACTGTAGATATGATCGGATCATTGCGCTGGAACTTATATACCGGAGTAGCGGCCTTTATTATCACCTTTGTGCTCTCCATTCCCAATAACATATGGTTGACCACCTTCGTGCGCAGCTGTTACAGTTTTATCATTCTGTTTCTGCTCGTCTTCGCCTGCCGGTGGCTGCTTGGTACGTTCGCAGGACTGAACGGCCTGCCGGCAGCCCAGCCTTCCGTGATGGCAGACGCTGCTCCTGAAGAACCCTCGAAGGGACAGGCTTTCGATGCCATGACGCCTGACGAGGATCAGGAACTGCACCAGATGCTGAAGGGAACCATGAACGCCTCCGCCCCGCCGGAGCAGGGATTCGCTCCTTTGAAGCCGCCGAAGCTCTCGACGAAAGTACAGCCGACACCGGAAGAGTTAGCCCAAGCGGTACGCCAAATGTCTGAAGAATAGGATGGTGACAACCAATCATGATCACTCAAAAATCCCATCTGGCCAACATTGAGATTTGGAAACAGTGGAGAGAACAGAAGATCCCTGCGGCGAAGCAGACACTGATCGAATCGTACCTTCCGCTTGTCGATTATGTCTCGAGCCGGCTGTCCATCGGACTGCCCAAGAATGTCGCGAAGGAAGATCTCGCAAGCTTTGGCGTCATGGGTCTGATCGATGCTATCGAGAAGTTTGACTATGAGCGCGGTCTGCAGTTCGAGACGTATGCTTCCTGGCGCATCCGCGGTGCCATTATCGACGGTCTTCGTCAGGGGGACTGGGTGCCCCGCTCGATCCGTGAGAAGGCCAAGAAGGTGGAGGACGCCTACCAGAAGCTTGAGCAGAAGTACATGCGTTCGGTAACCGACTCCGAAATGAGCGAATATCTCAACGTCAGCGAGTCGGAGTTCCAGCAGATGGTGCAGGATATCGCGGTCACGGCGGTTTGTTCGATCGACGATCCGATCCGGGAAGAGGATTCCGAGACGCGCCTGTCGCTGCTCGTGGACGAGAAGGCGAAGAATCCGGAGTCGAAGGTCAATGAGCTCCACTTGAAGGAAACGCTGGCGAAAGCCATCGAGAAGCTGACGGAGAAAGAACGCATTGTCGTGTCGCTCTTCTACTTTGAAGAACTGTCTTTGAGCGAAATTGCCGAAGTCATGAGTCTGTCCCCATCCAGAATTTCGCAGCTGCACTCGAAGGCAATCTTGAGGCTCAGAGGAGCACTTGGACGTCACAAGGATCAATTGTTCCAGGATTAACAGGCGGAGATAAGCAGGATGGGAAGCGGGGAATGATGATGAACGATCAGACGATGCCTCTGACTTATTATATGGATATAACCGTGTCCGACGACAAACTGACGGCTTATGTGCAGTTCTCTAATGCGGACGAGTCGTTCTCAGTAACGAATGAACAGTTTGCGGAGCTTCTTGAGGCCAGCCATATCGTCCATGGCATTGACCAGGGGAAGATCGCCGAGATTGTGAAGCATCCGCAGAGCTTCTTTTTATCCAAAACGGTGATTGCGACGGGCGACGCCCCGAAGAACGGCGAAGACGGCAGCATCCGGATGCAGTTCGATCTGGATGACCGTTCGAAGCGTCCGCTGGAGCTTGAGGACGGAACGGTGGACTACAAGGAAGTGACGGCCATTCACAATGTCCGTCGCGGCCAGTTGATTGCAGAACGTCTTCCTGCGGTTAAGAGTATAGAGGGACGCGCCGTCACCGGGGAGCCTCTGTTCGGCAAAGACGGCAAGGAAGCGCGGTTCAAGGTAGGCAAGAATGTCGTCATTGACCCGGACCAGCTTGCCATGTACGCGGCGATCGACGGGATGGTCTCGAAGACCGACCGGGACAAGATCAATGTGTTTCCCGTCTATGAAGTCAACGGAGACATCGACTATAACATCGGGAATATCGATTTCGTGGGAACCGTTGTCATCCGGGGCAACGTACTGCCGGGCTTTCGGATCCGTGCGGCCGGCGATATCCGGATCACGGGCAGCGTCGAAGCCGCTGACCTTGAGGCGGACGGCTCGATCGAGATCAACGCCGGTATTCTCGGACACAACAAAGGCCTGATTCGTGCGGGGGCGCGTGTCAAAAGCTCGTTCGTTCAGGATGCGACGATCGAAGCCGGAGAAGAGGTGCTCATTACCCAGAGCATCATGCACTCCCAGGTCCGTGCAGGACGCCAGGTCGTCTGTATGGGCTCCAAGGGCCTTATCGTCGGCGGGATGATTCAGGCCGGCGAACGCGTGGCGGCCCGGACGATCGGCAACTCGATGTCGACGCCCACGAGCCTTGAAGTCGGCGTGCTTCCGGAGCTCCGCAACGAGCTTCAGCAGCTGCGTTCGCTGCTCAAGGTGTACACGGAGAACCTCGATAAGACGGACAAAGCCCTGTCGCTTCTGGACCAGCTGGCCGCTGCCGGACAGCTCAGCCCCGACAAGATGAGTATGCGCATCAAGCTGAACCACACGAAGAAGCAGGGCGTCGACGACCTTCAATCTTGTAAGCGACGGATCATGGAGATCGAAAAATCGCTCGAGGATTCGGAGCGTGCCCGCGTAGAGGCGCTGTCTTTTGCGTACAGCGGAACCAAGATTGTGATCGGCCGATATACCAAATTCGTCAAGGATACGGCGCAGCGGGTACGGTTTATGCTTCAGGACGGCGATATCGCCATGATCCCAATTGTTTAAGGGGCCGGCGCCGTCCGGAGCACCTCCATCAGCTAGGAGAGGATTAGGTTGAGCATCAAGCCGGTCGAGCTTCATATGGCCTTACATAAGAATGACGAGGTTGGCGTCAAACAGCAGGAGCTCTCCCGCAAGCCGGTGACGGATCAGGAAATGCTAGGCGGCCAGTCGGAAAAGCGGACCCTCAAGGAAAGACAAATCACCGCCGCGGCCGAAAAGGCTCATGGAAGCGGGATTCACGGTGAACTGCCGAAGGAGCGCGGCGCGGCAGCTATTCCTAGACGCAAGCGCACCGCTGAGGCGAAGGCGCAGGAGCCAGTCGAGCACCGCAGGGGAGATCACCCGTTTAAAGGTCATCATATTGACCTATCCTTATAAGAAGCGTTGTCCGAGATATGAGACCGCTGTCAGCGCAGCGCATTCCGCGTGAAATTAGGTGATAGGTAATGAATCAACCATGGATGTATATCGTGCTCCTCGGTTTGGTGCTGGTGGTGTACGCCAAAATTATACCGAAATCCCCGGGCGGCGAAGCGCGGGAGGGCGGCGGCATGGTCACCGAGATGGAAGAGGCGATGGATCATTTTGCCGCCGAGCTCGATGAGCAGAACCAGGCCCTCATCGCGATGTTCGCCGAGACCAAGAAGGAGAACGAACTGCACTACGTCCGGCTGGTCTCCCGGGTCGAGGCGCTTGAGAAGCAGAATGCCTCGCTCCAGCAGGAGCTCAGCAGGCTCTCCTTCGTCCAGGAGCAGCACAAGGGGCAGGGGCCCGTCATGATCGCGGCTTCGCAGGCACCGAGTCCCGCGCCGCAAGTGCATACCGCCGCTTCGCACGCGCCGGCGGAGACGCAGCCTTCCGGGGCGGAGCTTCTTCTGCAGCAGGATCCGTCCGCGGCACTCCATCCGCTGGAGCTGCAGGCGCTTCAGCCGGACGAAGAGGAGCCCGTGCCGGTTCCCGGGCCGAAGAACATCAGGGAGCGGTACGAAGAACTCTTCCGCATGTATGAACAGGGCAAATCCACCGATGCCATCGCCAAGAAACTGGGACTGAACAAAGGGGAGATCCATCTGATCCTGCAGCTCGCCAAACAGGAGGAGAAGACCCATGCTTAAGAACAAGTCCCTGCTGTACGGGCTCGGGATCGGACTTATGGCGGGAGCGCTGCTGCTCGAGCTGATGAATACGGTGGCCAACCCGCAAACGAGCATGCCGGCAGCCGATCCGCTCGACAAGGCGCAGGTCAAGGAGCTCGCCCTTCAGTACTTCAAAGTGTATGAGAAGGAAGAAGCGGTGTACGACCAGACCCAGCTGGACCAAACGGTCCAGCAGAAGGTGGAGGAAGAGCGGCAGAAGCTGGCGGCCGCCCAGCCCGCTCCGGCTCCGGCGCCCGCGCCTGCCGATGCGTTGAAAGAGATTTATATTTATGTCGCTCCCGGCATTGTCGTATCGCAGGTAGGCGATATGCTCGTGACCAGCGGAGTGATCGCAGACAAGAACGCGTTTCTTACGGAGATGAACAACAGGGGACTCAACGAGAAGGTGAAGATCGGGGTATTGGCGTTCAAAGGACCGCAGACCCTGGAACAGGTCCTCGCTGCAGTCACCGGCCAATAAGAGCGGACTTCCGGCTTCGGAAGGCCGTTCTTTTTTTTGTTTCGTAGGCCCGCCGTTCTATTTCCCCCGGGAGTTGCATACGCTGGGCTCTTGTGTTATAGTAGTTCTCGGTGTTAAAAATCCACACGCATGATTAATTCCGATGAGGGTGCTTCCACAGCGGGAGTTTCATTGTGAAGATGAGATCAGCGGAGGAATTCACACAAAAACCAAACTTAGAGGAGGTGTGTGAGGATGGCAGTTATCTCCATGAAACAGCTTCTTGAAGCTGGGGTACACTTCGGTCACCAGACCCGTCGCTGGAACCCAAAGATGGACAGATACATCTTCACTGAAAGAAACGGCATTTACATTATTGACCTGCAAAAGACGGTTAAAAAGGTTGAGGAAGCTTATAACTTCGTCAAATCCGTAGCCGGTGAGAACGGGACAATCCTGTTCGTAGGTACGAAAAAGCAAGCTCAAGATTCCGTAAAGGAAGAAGCTGAGCGCTGCGGCATGTACTACATCAACCAACGTTGGCTCGGCGGTACGCTGACCAACTTCCAAACGATCCAAAAGCGGATCGACCGTCTGCACACGCTCGAGAAGTGGGAGCAGGACGGCACGTTCGAAGTGCTGCCTAAGAAAGAAGTTATCATTCTCCGCAAAGAGAAAGATCGCCTCGAGAAGTTCCTTGGCGGTATCTCCCATATGAAAGGTCTGCCGAGCGCGCTGTTCGTCATCGACCCGCGCAAAGAGCGTATCGCTGTTGCGGAAGCTCGCAAGCTTGGTATCCCAATCGTAGGTATCGTTGACACGAACTGCGATCCGGACGAGATCGACTACGTCATTCCGGGCAACGACGACGCGATCCGTGCAGTGAAGCTGCTCACAGCTAAAATTGCCGACGCTGTTATCGAAGCACACCAAGGCGAACAGACGACAGCTTAACATGTCATGAATAAGAAGAGGGTGGTTTAAAGGTGCAAAATCCTTTCACCGCCCTTTTTTTGGGAGTACATATACTTTTTAAGAGGAGGCCACATCATGGCGGTAAATGCAGCATCAGTTAAAGAATTGCGCGAGAAAACAGGAGCAGGCATGCTCGATTGCAAAAAAGCACTGGAAGAAGCAGGCGGCGATCTTACGAAAGCTTCCGAAATTCTTCGCGAGAAAGGTCTCGCTGCGGCAGCAAACAAAGCGGGCCGTATTGCTACCGAGGGTGTTGTTGAATCCTACATCCACGGCGGCGGCCGCGTAGGCGTTCTCGTCGAAGTCAACTGCGAAACGGACTTCGTTGCGAAGACCGACCAGTTCCGCGCTTTCGTACGTGACATCGCTATGCAGATCGCAGCAGCGAATCCGACTTATGTTCGCCGCGAAGAAGTGCCTCAGGAAGCGCTGGACAAAGAGCGTGAAATCCTGAAAGCTCAAGCCCTCAACGAAGGCAAGCCGGCTCACATCGTGGACAAGATGGTTGAAGGCCGCATGAGCAAGTACTACGAAGAGTTCTGTCTGATGGAACAGTCTTTCATCAAAGACCCGGACAAAACGATCTCCGCTCTGCTCAACGAGAAGATCTCCACGATCGGCGAGAACATCTCGATCCGCCGCTTCGCCCGTTTCGAACTCGGCGAAGGCCTCGAGAAGAAGCAAGAGAACTTCGCTGAGGAAGTTATGTCCCAAGTGAAGCTGTAAGAGCTATAGCAGGAAGAAAAGACGGAACACGCAATTGGTGTTCCTTCTTTTCTAACTATAGAATATAGAAGCAAGTGTTAGAGATGCGGGTAGGAGACCGAAACGGAGGTTATGGAGCTTGGAACATCCCACTTATAAAAGAGTCGTATTGAAATTAAGCGGCGAAGCGCTCGCTGGACAGCAGGGGTACGGCATTGATTCGGAAGTGATCACTTCCATCGCGCAGCAGGTGAAAGAGGTAGTGGACCTGAAGGTGGAGGTCGCCATCGTCGTAGGCGGCGGCAACATCTGGCGCGGAATTGCCGGAAGCTCGAAAGGGATTGACCGCGCAACTGCGGATTATATGGGGATGCTGGCTACCGTAATGAACTCGCTGGCTTTACAGGATGCCCTTGAAACGATCGGGGTTCCGACCCGGGTGCAGTCGTCGATCACGATGCAGCAGGTTGCGGAGCCATACATACGCAGACGGGCCATCCGTCACTTGGAGAAAGGCCGGGTCGTTATTTTTGCCGCAGGCACAGGCAATCCGTTCTTCTCGACCGATACGACCGCCGCGCTGCGTGCGGCTGAGATCGAAGCGGAAGTCATCCTCATGGCGAAGAATAAAGTCGACGGCGTCTACAGTGCCGATCCGTTCAAAGACAGCACCGCCATCAAGTATGAGACGCTTACCTACCTCGAAGTCCTCAACAAGAACCTCGGCGTTATGGATTCAACCGCATCCTCTTTGTGCATGGACAACAATATCCCGCTGATCGTATTCTCCATCACCGAAAGCGGCAATATTAAGCGTGTGGTGCAGGGTGAGAAGATCGGTACGATTGTAAGGAGTGTATAAGCAATGCCTCAGTCGATCAAGAAGAATGCCGAAGATCGTATGGAAAAGGCGATTGGCGCCTTGAAGAAGGAGCTCGCTTCCCTTCGTGCGGGACGGGCGACTCCGGCGCTGCTCGACCGGATTCAAGTCGAATACTACGGTGCCATGACGCCGGTCAACCAGCTCGCCAACATCAACACGCCCGATTCCCGGACGCTGATGATCCAGCCTTGGGATAAGGGCTCGGTGGCTGCGATTGAGAAGGCGATCATGAAGTCGGACCTTGGGCTGACGCCATCGAATGACGGAAGCTCGATCCGGATCGTCATCCCGGCCCTGACGGAAGAACGCCGTGCGGAGCTGGTGAAGATGACGAAGAAGGCCGGCGAGGAAGCCAAAGTGGCGATCCGCAACATCCGCCGCGATGCCAACGACGACATCAAGAAGCTCGAGAAGAACGGCATCTCGGAAGATGAGTCCCGTGGACACCAAGAAGAGATCCAGAAGATGACCGATAAGCACATTGCCGAAGTGGATAAGGTTCTGGCCGCGAAGGAAAAGGAAATTATGGAAGTATAATTGGTGAAGACCCCCTATTTGTTAGGGGGCTTTAGTCTTTCCTGATGGGGGAACATAGGAATGATACCATTCAAGAAATGGTTTGGGAGCAATACGGAGGGCGAAGAAGCTGCCCGCAGTTTGGCTGCAGACAACATTCCAAACCATGTGGCCGTCATTATGGACGGCAACGGACGGTGGGCCCAAAAGCGCGGACTGCCGCGGGTAGCGGGGCACCATTCCGGTATGAAAAACGTAAAGAAAATCACGATGGCGGCGAGCAGCATCGGGGTTAACGTGCTGACTCTGTACGCCTTCTCCACAGAGAACTGGAAGCGGCCCAAAGAAGAAGTGGATTACCTCATGAAGCTGCCTCTGGAGTTTTTTCCCAAAGAAATCGACGAGCTGGTCGCCAATAATGTCCGGATCCGGATGACCGGATGGCAGGAAGGGCTCCCGGAGTACACGCTCAAAGCCGTACAGGATGCCATTGACCGGACGGCAGGCAATACCGGCCTAATTTTAAATTTTGCACTGAATTACGGGAGCCGCAAGGAAATGCTCCGGGGGATCCAGCAGATCGCGCAGGATGCCTTGGACGGAAAGCTGAAGCCGGAGGAGATCGACGAGGCGAGGTTCGGAAAGTATCTGCTGACCGATCCGCTGCCGGAGCCCGATCTGCTCATCCGCACCAGCGGGGAACTGAGAATCAGCAACTTCATGCTGTGGCAGCTCGCTTATTCGGAGCTGTGGTTCACCGATCTGTGCTGGCCTGAGTTTACGGAGGAGCGCTTCTATGAGGCGGTCCAGGAATATCAACGCCGCGCAAGAAGATACGGCGGCTTGTAGCCCGCGGTCCGTTAAGACAGCTCATGGGGCCGCGATGCTGCAAAGACAATGGAGGAATGGTCCTTGAAGCAGCGGATAGTCACGGGTATAGCGGCGGGACTCGGATTTTTGCTTCTCCTGTATCTGGGGGGTTCCTGGTATACGGGACTGATCCTGATTCTCGCCCTGATCGGGTATGACGAATTTTTAAGAATGAATGGCCTTAAGCAGGGCAGGGTGCTGCCGTTCATCGGATATCTTGGTGTCTTTGCGCTGATTGTCCCCTGGGGGCATACCGGGATTTCGCTGACGCATCTGATATGGATCGCCATGTTTATCTTTATGGCGGCTACGGTGATATCCAAAAACCGGATCACGATCGATCACGTGGCGATGGCCTTTGTCGGTATGGTCTACGTGGGCATCGGCTTTCATTATATGGTGCAGACACGCAATGGACCGGAAGACGGTCTGTTCTGGACACTGCTCGTCTTTTTGTGCATCTGGTCTACGGATTCCGGAGCGTATTTTATCGGGTCCCAAGTAGGCAAAACCCCGCTCTGGCCGACCATCTCTCCGAAGAAGTCGGTTGAAGGCGCCCTCGGGGGCGTGGTAGTGTCCATTATCGTGGCTTTGATCTTCGCCTGGTACCGGCCGGATCTGCTCTCCTTCCCCAAGGCCGCCTGGATCGGTCTCGTGATCGCGGTCGTGGGGCAGATGGGGGATTTGATTCAGTCCGCCTACAAACGCGTCAAGGGCATCAAGGATACGGGAAACCTGCTCCCGGGTCACGGCGGGGTACTGGACCGGACGGATTCGTGGCTGATCGTATTCCCGTTCCTGCAGCTCCTCTCTCTTATTCCGCACATGTAGGGCGAGAGCCCATATCAAGTTCTAAGCATACAGCAGAGGTGAACCCCTTTTGAAGAAAATCAGTATTCTGGGCTCCACCGGTTCCATCGGTACCCAGACGCTCGACGTGGTATCGCATTACCCCGACCTCTATTCCGTGGAGGGGCTGGCCGGCGGACACAACCTTCCGCTGCTGCTCCAGCAGATCGAACGGTTTAAGCCGCGGATCGTCTCGGTCGCCACTCCGGAGCTGGCTCAAGAGCTTGCACGGCAGATCCCGGCCGGCGTACAGGTGTTTTCCGGGCCCGAGGGGCTGACCGAGGTGGCGGCCGGAACGGACGCAGAGCTCGTGGTTACAGCCGTTGTGGGCAGCCAGGGACTGCGTCCCACCTTGGCGGCCATCGAAGCCGGCAAGCACATTGGCCTCGCCAACAAAGAGACGCTGGTAAGCGGCGGTCATCTCGTTACGGAGGCGGCACGCCGCAGGGGCGTCAGCCTGCTGCCAATCGACAGCGAGCATTCGGCGATATTCCAGTGTCTGAACGGTGAATCGGCGGATGACATACATAAGATCACACTGACGGCGTCCGGCGGCTCGTTCCGCGACCGCACCCGGGAGCAGCTGGTGGGGGTTACGGTGCAGGACGCGCTGAACCATCCCAACTGGTCGATGGGGGCGAAGGTGACGATCGACTCCGCCACGATGGTGAATAAGGGGCTGGAGGTCATGGAGGCCCACTGGCTGTTCGGGCTCTCCTATGACCGGATCGACGTCCTGATCCACCCGGAGAGCATCATTCACTCCTTCGTGGAATTCGAGGATTACAGCATTATCGCCCAGCTGGGTATGCCGGATATGCGGGTCCCGATCCAGTACGCGCTGACGTATCCGCGCCGAATGAAGACGCCTTCGGAGCGGCTGCGCCTGTCCGATATCGGCAGGCTGAATTTCCGCGAGATGGACTTCGAACGGTTCCCCTGTCTGCGGATGGCTTATGACAGCGGACGTGCAGGCGGCTCGATGCCGACGGTCTTCAACGCGGCCAACGAGGTGGCGGTGGAGCGCTTCCTGCAGGGGGAGATTGCTTTTTTGGATATCGAACGGATCATCGAAGACGCCATGAGCCGGCACGAGACCATCGCAGCTCCGGAACTGGATGCTATTACAGAGATCGACCGGTGGGCCAGGGAAACGGCCCGTGCAGCAGTCAAACGATAAACAGGTTGCAGAGGAAGACATTTTTTGGCTGCGGTGAACATATATGTTCGTAGGCAGACATGCATGGGTAGGGAAAAAAGGCGGGGCCCGGGCTGCATACGGCTTCGGAGCAGGCGGTTTGGCTGCTGAACGGAGCGAGGCCTGAAATAGACTGGGCCTCCAATGCTGACGCGGGGGCGTTTGCTTGTATTCCCTTCGGCAATAATGTTAATCTTATGATAAAACAGCCCATGAGCTTTCATTACGAACATAGGTGTTTAAGGAGGCCGCATACGCATTGGCTACGCTGCAGAACGTTTTCCAAATTGTGCTTTTGTTTTTTGTTCTTGTGACGATTCATGAATGGGGACATTTTTACTTCGCCCAGCGGGCGGGCATTCTGGTCAGGGAGTTTGCGATCGGCTTCGGCCCCAAACTGATCTCCTTTAAGAGAAAGGAAACAAGGTATACGCTTCGTCTGCTCCCGATCGGGGGATTCGTCCGGATGGCCGGTGAAGATCCCGAGCTTGTGCAGATAACGCCTGGGCAGCGGATTGCGGTGGACGTCAACGCCAATCAAGTGACCCACCTCTATGTGAGCGACCTGGAGCACCGCTCCGGCGCAATCGAGGGAGTTGTGGAAGAGATCGATCTGGAGCGGAAGCTCTTCGTGCGGCTTGATGTGGATGGGGCAGTGGAACGGTTTGCCGTACACCCTCAGGCCATTCTTGTTAACAAAGAGGCCGAAACACAGATCGCTCCTTGGGACCGCCAATTCGGAAGCAAGACGGTAGGCCAGCGTGCGCTGTCCATCTTTGCCGGTCCGCTGATGAACTTCATTCTTGCCTTCGTGCTCTTCGTAGCGGTTGTCTTTATGATCGGTGTGCCCACAGGCCGGGTGATGATCCAGGACGCGGTGGCCGGCTCTGCCGCCGAGAAAGCGGGTCTGCAGTCCGGTGACGTGGTCATCTCTGTCAACGGAGAAGACCTGGGCTCGAACCGGGAGCGCATCCGGGAGCTCGTGCAGAATTCGGCGAACAAGCCGATGGACTGGGTGATCGAGCGCGGCGGGGTGCAGCTGCATAAGCAGGTGACTCCGACGTTGGATAAAGACGGCGTACTCCGGGTAGGTGTGACGAACACGCTGGAGACGCGTCCGACCCGCTTTGTGGAAGGAATTGTAGAGGGCGGCAAAAATCTGCTCTCCGCCTCGACCCTCATTCTGGACGGCTTCGGGAAGCTGGCCACACTGCAGGTCAAAATGGATGATTTGGGCGGTCCGGTCCGCATTGTGGAATTTACGAGCGAGCAGGCCAGCGCCGGCATTCCGCAGTATGTCTCATGGACGGCCATTATGAGCCTCTATCTTGGACTGTTCAATCTCCTGCCGATTCCGGCGCTCGACGGAAGCCGTCTGGTCTTCCTCGGTCTTGAAGCGCTGCGCGGCAAGCCGATTGACCCAAGCCGTGAGAGCATGGTGCATTTTGTCGGCTTCGCGATGCTGATGCTGTTGATGATTGCCGTAACTTATAATGATATTTTGCGGCTGATAAATGGATAAGAACTGGTTGCTGTAGGGGGAAACGGTAATGGCTAAGGATAAGCAGGACAAACAGTTCGTGAAGGAGATCACGCCGCAGGGCGAGGATTTCTCACGCTGGTATATTGATGTGATCAAGAAAGCGGACCTGATGAGCTACTCTCCGGTCCGCGGTTGTATCGTATTTAAGCCGGACGGCTATGAGATTTGGGAGAACATCCAGAAGGAGCTCGACCGCCGCTTCAAGGAAACGGGACACCGCAACGCTTACTTCCCGATGTTCATCCCTGAGAGCTTCTTCCAGAAGGAAAAGGAGCACGTGGAGGGCTTCAACCCCGAACTGCCCTGGGTAACCGAGGCGGGTGGAGAAAAGCTTGAGGAGCGTCTGGCGATCCGTCCGACTTCCGAGACGATGATCGGGCACATGTACTCCGAATGGATCAACTCGTACCGCGACCTGCCGGTGCTCATCAACCAATGGGCGAACGTCGTCCGCTGGGAGAAGCGGACCCAGCCGTTCCTGCGGACAAGTGAATTCCTGTGGCAGGAAGGCCATACGGCGCATGAGGACGAAGCGGACGCGCGTAAAGAAACGATGCAGATGCTTGAGATCTACCGTGATTTCGCGGAGAACTACCTGGCGATTCCAGTGATTATGGGACAGAAGACGCCGTCGGAGAAATTCGCCGGTGCCGTCGATACGTATTCCATTGAAGCGATGATGAAGGATGGCAAAGCCGTGCAGGCCGGGACCTCGCATTATCTCGGCACGAACTTTGCCGTTGCGTTCGACATCAAGTATCTTGACCGCGAGAACACGCATCAGTTCTGCCACACGACCTCCTGGGGCGTCAGCACCCGCCTGATCGGTGCGCTGATCATGGTCCACGGGGACGACCGCGGGCTAGCCCTGCCTCCGAAGATCGCTCCGACGCAGGTCGTCATGATCCCGATCGGGCCTCCGAAGACCCGTGAAGCAGTCGTTGGCCGCGTGGATGAACTGTACAGCCAGTTGAAGGCTGCCGGCGTCCGTGCCAAAGTGGACGACAATCCGGATCAAAGCCCAGGCTGGAAGTTCAACGAGTACGAGATGCGCGGTGTACCGATCCGCGTTGAGCTCGGTCCCCGGGATATGGAGAACGGGCAGGTCGTCCTCGTCTCCCGGATTACCGGGGAGAAGCGGATCGTCCAGCAGGACCAATTCGTGGAAGAAGTCCAAAAGCTGTTGACGGAAACCCATCAGGAAATGTATGATCGAGCCAAGCGGTTCCGCGACGAGAACATGACCGAAGCGGATACGGTTGACGAACTGAAGACCTTCCTTGATGGCAAGCGCGGCTTTGCCCTCTCGGGCTGGTGCGGTTCCGCAGCCTGCGAAGCTCAGGTGAAGGAAGAGACCGGCGCAACGAGCCGGAATATTCCGTTTGAGGCTCCGGCGAAGCCGAAGTGCCTCGTGTGCGGCGAGCCTTCCAAGCACACCGTCGTTTTCGGACGCGCTTATTGATTTGCAAGTCTTCTAACTTAGATTTTCTTGAACGTGAATCTGCCATGTCGGGCACTACCGGAGCAAGCAGGCATGCAGGCGGCTGCGTATCATAACGGGCTGTAGTCATCCGGCTGAAATAGATACATGTTCTTACTACAACAACACACACGCAGTGTAATTAGGCGTTTTGTTTTTTGAAGTTTTGGTATGGGCAGGAGCGCCGCTCGGCAGGCTGACCCCGGACAAACAGGGATGCGGAAAGTGTACGGCCGCCTTTGAAATCAAGCAGCTTCCTATCTCATTCATCATTGTGGCAGCTTGATTTCAACAGCGGTGGAGCAGCCCTGTTTGTCCGCCCACAGCACGCACGTGAGGCCAGCACTGCCCAGAAAAACCATTCAAACCTCAAAACGACTAACCTTTTGTTACATAAGGGCAGGGGATCTCTCATCCTTATGCCCTTTATTGTTTTTTATGGGGGAGGGGCAGCATGACCAGCAGTACGGCGCAGAAACGGGACCGGTTCGAGATGCTGATGCATCAGGCCGGGGTGCCGAACGATGTCGTTCATCAGTTTTTCAGCGACGGATATATCGACAGGGTGGAGACGAGCCGCAGGAACCGGGAATGGATGTTTTATATCGTCAAAACCAAGGTCATTCCGCAAGACGTATACCGATCCTTCTGCAAGACCATCCGCGACAAGTTTTCACATATTGCGAACATCCGTTTTGTTTTGCAGTATACCGCTGACGTGTCGGTCGAAGAGGTGGCCCACGAATACTGGACGATGTTTATCGAATGGGTCCAGCGGGAGCATCCTTCGATCAACGGATGGATGACCAAAGCGAAAATCGATGTGAAAGGCACCAACCTGACACTCCATTTGCTCGACACGATCGGCATGGAGCTCGCGAAGAAGAAGGATATCGGCGGCCTCATTCAATCTTATTTTTCCAATTTCTTTGGTGTGCAGCTGTTCGTGAAATATACCGTGGATCAGGCGCGGGAGGAAGTATTCG
This sequence comes from Paenibacillus sp. S-38, assembly GCF_049942825.1. Classification (NCBI taxonomy): domain Bacteria; kingdom Bacillati; phylum Bacillota; class Bacilli; order Caryophanales; family Paenibacillaceae; genus Paenibacillus; species Paenibacillus sp. S-38. The sequence goes on along the minus strand of NZ_CP187970.1, from coordinate 5,471,687 downwards.
AGAAATTCGCGCAGCAGATCATCGAGGAACAGCGCGAAGTTACATCCGTCATGATGACGAGTGTGGAGCCGGAGGAGTCACAGGAGCCTGAGCCGGAAGGCGAAGTCAAGCTCATGGTCGGCTACGATATCAAAGAACCGGCCGTGCCTCTGCAGAATGTAAGAGACGAAGAGAAGAAAGTCGTGGTGCAGGGCTCCGTCTTCGGCGTCGAGGTCAAAGAGCTGAGAAACGGAAGTACCCTGTTCACGTTTAATATAACGGACTTTTCGGATTCCATCATGGTCAAGGCGTTCGCCAAGACCAAGGAAGACGTGAGGATTTACAGCCTGATCAAGAACGGCACCTGGTTGAAAATGAAGGGTAAGGTCGAGTACGACCGGTTCATGCAGATTCCGGAGCTTGTCATGATCCCCTCCGACGTCAACGAAATCTCCGCGCCGCCCGACCGCAAGGACGATGCGGCGGAGAAGCGCGTCGAGTTTCACCTGCACACGACAATGAGCACCATGGACGGCATTACGCCGATCGACCAGTACATCAAGATGGCCGCCAAGTGGGGCCACAAGGCCATCGCCGTCACAGATCACAGCGGGGTGCAGAGCTTCCCGGAAGCGAATAAGGCGGCCAAGAAGAACGGCATCAAGATGATCTACGGCGTAGAAGCCAATGTCGTGGATGATTCGGTCAAGGTGGTTCATAACGCGACCGAGATTCCGCTGGCCGATGCCGAGTACATTGTCTTCGATATCGAGACCACAGGTCTGTCGGTCACGAGCAACAAGATCATCGAGATTGCCGGCGTGAAGATGAAAGAGGGCAAGGAAATCGACCGGTTCAGCACCTTCGTGGATCCGCATGAGCGCATTCCGTATAATATCCAGCAGCTGACGAACATCACGGACGAAATGGTCCGGGGGGCGCCGGAGATCGAAGAGGTGCTGCCGCAGTTCATCGAGTTTATCGGAGACAGCGTGCTCGTCGCGCACAATGCGCGGTTCGATATCGGGTTTATCCAGGCGAACTGCAAGCGCCTCGGCCTCCCGGAAGTGAAGAACCCGGTGCTCGATACGCTCGAGCTCGCGAGATTGCTCATGCCGACGTTGAAGAACCACCGGCTGAATACGCTGGCCGACAAGTTCAAGGTGTCGCTCGAGAACCATCACCGCGCGATCGACGACTCCATTGCACTCGGTTATGTGCTGTTCCACCTGCTGAAGGATGCCGCCGAAGTCGGCTATGCGCAGCTGCATCAGCTCAACGACCAGGTCGGCAAAAACTTGACGACCCAGCGTCCGTTCCACTGCTGCATCTATGCGAAGGATATGGTCGGCAAGAAAAACCTGTACACACTCGTGTCCTTATCGCATACGGAGTATTTTCACCGGGTGGCCTGCATTCCGAAGAGCAAGCTGATGGAGATGCGTGAAGGCCTCATCATTGCCTCGGGCTGTGAGAAGGGTGAATTCTTCGAAACCGTACTGAACAAATCGGTAGAGGAAGCGGAGAGCGTAGCGGAATTCTACGATGTGCTGGAAATCCAGCCGACCTGCGTTAACATGCATCTCGTGGAAAAGGGGCTTGTGGGCAGTCCGGCCCAGCTCGAAGACGCGAACAAGACGATCATTGCGATCGGACGCAAGCTCGGCAAGCCGGTCATTGCGACGGGCAACGTTCACTATCTGCATCCGCGCGACAAGATCTCCAGGGATATTACCATCAACGGCATTACGGGTTTTTCTCCGCTGAAGGATATCCGCAAGCCGGATGTCCACTTCCGGACGACGAAGGAAATGCTCGCCGAATTCGAGTACCTCGGCAAGGAAACGGCCTTCGAGGTCGTGGTCAAGAATACATCCGAGCTGGCGGACCGGTTCGAGGAACTGGAGCTGTTCCCGGATAAGCTGTTCACCCCGATCATCGAAGGGGCGGATGACGAGATCCGCAACACCTGCTATGAGACGGCACGGCAGCTGTACGGGGAGCCGATTCCCGAGGTGGTCACAGCGCGCCTCGAGAAGGAGCTCGTGCCGATCATCAAGTACGGCTTCTCGGCGAACTACCTGATCTCCGAGCGGCTCGTCAAAAAGTCGAACGCGGACGGGTATCTCGTCGGCTCCCGGGGATCCGTCGGTTCGTCTGTCGTGGCGACCTTCCTCGGCATCTCCGAGGTCAATCCGCTGCCGCCGCATTACACCTGCCGCTCCTGCAAGTTCAGCGAATGGATTCTCGACGGCTCGATCCCTTCGGGCTTCGACCTGCCGGACAAGGACTGTCCGCAGTGCGGGGAGAAGCTGAAGGGCGAGGGACAGGACATTCCATTCGAGACGTTCCTCGGTTTCAAGGGCGACAAGGTTCCCGATATCGACTTGAACTTCTCGGGTGAATACCAGCCGCATGCGCACAACTATACGAAAGAGATTTTCGGGGAGAAAAACGTATTCCGTGCGGGAACCATCGGTACCATCGCGGAGAAGACGGCCTACGGCATGGTCAAGAAGTACGAGGAAGGCCAGGGCAAATCGTGGCGGGGGGCGGAAGTCAACCGGCTGGCCCTCGGCTGCACGGGCGTCAAACGGAGTACGGGCCAGCACCCGGGCGGGATCGTCGTCGTGCCGGATTATATCGATGTGGACGATATCACGCCGGTGCAGTTCCCGGCCGACGACAAGACCTCCGAGTGGAAAACGACGCACTTTGACTACCACGCCTTCGACGCGAACCTGCTCAAGCTCGATATTCTGGGTCACGATGACCCGACGATGATGCGGATGCTGCAGGACCTGACCGGCATAGACCCGACAACGATCCCGATGAACGATCCGAAGGTCATGAGCATGTTCAACTCGGTTGATGCGCTTGGCGTGCGGCCCGATCAGATCCGCACACCGGTAGCGACATACGGGATTCCCGAGATGGGAACGAGGTTCGTCCGCCAGATGCTCGAGGAAGCCAGACCCTCCAGCTTTGCCGACCTGCTGCAGATCTCGGGACTGTCCCACGGAACGGGCGTATGGCTCGGCAACGCGCAGGAGCTCATCAAGAAGGGCATCTGCACGATCAAGACCGTGATCGGGTGCCGTGACGATATCATGCTGTATCTGATCTACAAAGCCGGGATGGATGCGAGTCTCGCGTTCAAGATCACGGAGAGTGTGCGTAAAGGTAAGGGGCTTACACCGGAGTGGAAGGAAGAGATGAAGCGGTGCAAGGTACCGGCCTGGTACATCGATTCGTGCGAAAAGATCGAGTACATGTTCCCGAAGGCGCATGCTTCGGCATACGTCATCTCGGCCGTGCGGACCGCCTACTTCAAGCTGTACCACCCGATTGCGTTCTACGCGACATACTTCTCCGTCCGGGCCTCGGACTTTGAGCTTGAGACGCTCTGCCAAGGCTATGACGCGATCCTTCGCCGCCTCATCGAGATTGAAGACAAAGGCTTCCAGGCGCTGCCGAAGGAGAAGAACATGATCTCCATTCTCGAGATGGCCCTCGAGATGACGGCGCGCGGATTTTCGTTCAAGCCGATCGATCTGTACCAATCCGACGCGACGAAATTCCTGGTTGACGGCGATTCGCTCATTCCTCCGTTTGCGGCTCTGGCCGGAATCGGGGAGAACGCCGCGAAAAGCATCGCTGCGGCGAAGGACGAGGGGCCGTTCCTCTCGATCGAGGACTTTCAGCGGCGCAGTAAGGCTTCCAAAACGATTGTCGAGCTGCTCGCCGGTATGAACTGCTTCCGCGGGCTGCCGGAATCGAACCAGCTGTCGTTGTTCTAATCATCCGATGCACTTATCCTATACACCATTATAGTCAATCTTTCCGGAAGCCCGCCGCTCCGGCGGTTCCGGTGCGGTTGCGCTGGGCAGAGAGCTATGGTATAATCTTCTATGGTAGCAATGTAATATCTCGTGACCAAAGAGTGGGGAAACCCACTCTTTACATTTTGTATAGGCTCTAAGCGGGTACAGCCCCGGTTTCCGGACGCGCTTTGCCAGGCATGATAGGAGGAAAAGTAGCCTTGAGCACACAAATCAAATCCACCGTGGAAGAACTCGTCCGTCCATTTCTGGACGACAACGGATTTGAGCTGGTCGACATCGAGTATGTAAAAGAGGGCGGCAACTGGTTTCTGCGGGTCTACTTGGACAAAGAGGGCGGCATCGACATCGATGACTGCACCCGGGTTACCGAGTACCTCAGCGCCAAGCTGGATGAGAAAGACCCGATTCCGGATGCCTACTTCCTGGAAATTTCGTCCCCCGGCGCGGAACGCCCCCTGAAGAAGACCCAGGATTACCATAAAGCCGTGGGCGAGCATGTGTTTATTACTACATACGAGCCGGTGAACGGGCTGAAGGAATTCGAGGGGACGCTGACTTCTTTTGACGAGGAGACGGTCGTTGTCACCATCGGCAAGAAGATACACAGCATTCCGTTCGCCAAAGTGGCCAGCGCTCGCTTGGCCATCTTATTCTAGGATCCGTTCGGTGCAGGTGCGAACGGTTCGTATTTTATGAGAGGGGGAACTCCATTCACATGAACATGGATTTTATCGAAGCGTTGAATGAGATTGAGAGAGAGAAAGGCATCGCCAAGGAAATTCTGATCGATGCCATTGAAGCGGCGCTGATCTCGAGCTATAAACGCAATTTCAACACGGCTCAGAATGTGCGGGTCGATATTAATCGCCATACCGGGTTAATTAAGGTATATGCGCGCAAGACCGTAGTTGAAGATGTTCTAGATCCGCGGCTTGAAATTTCGCTGCCGGCGGCAAGGGAGATCAGCCAGAACTACCAGCTCGACGATATCGTGGAGATTGAAGTCACGCCTCGCGACTTTGGCCGGATCGCGGCCCAAACGGCCAAGCAGGTCGTCACCCAGCGGATCCGCGAAGCGGAACGCGGGCTGATCTATAACGCCTATGTCGACAAGGAAGAGGACATCGTGAACGGGATCGTGCAGCGTCAGGACCAGCGCAACCTGTATATCGACCTCGGCAAGATCGAGGCAGCGATGCCGCTCAGCGAGCTCATGCCGACCGACAAGTTCAAGCACGGCGACCGTGTCAAAGCCTACATTACGAAGGTGGAGAACACGACCAAAGGCCCGCAGATCATCCTATCGCGTACCCATCCGGGCCTGCTCAAGCGTCTGTTCGAGCTGGAAGTGCCGGAGATCTTCCAAGGCGTGGTTGAGATCCGTTCGGTGGCGCGGGAAGCCGGTTTCCGTTCCAAGATTGCGGTTCACTCCCGCAACCCTGAAGTTGATCCGGTAGGCTCCTGTGTCGGTCCGAAAGGCATGCGGGTGCAGACGATCGTAGGTGAACTTAAAGGCGAGAAGATCGACATTGTCCGCTGGATGGAAAGCGTGGAGGACTATGTCGCCAATGCGCTGAGCCCTTCCAAGGTACTGGAAGTCCAGGTGTTCGAAGCCGAGAAGATGGCGCGCGTCATCGTGCCGGATTATCAGCTGTCCCTCGCCATCGGCATCAAAGGTCAGAACGCCCGTCTTGCGGCGAAGCTGACCGGCTGGAAGATCGACATCAAGAGCGAGACGCAGGCGGAGCAGGAGTTCGGCCGCGAGCGCACGTACACCGAAGAAATGCATCAGGATTCAGTCAGCATCGACTAGCCTGTCTTAGGCCGGCGATCGCTACGGAAAGGGGGAGAGCCGGATGAAACCCAGAAAGATACCTTTGCGCAAGTGTGTAGCCTGCAACCAGAGCATGCCCAAGAAGGAATTAATCCGGGTCGTCAAGACCCCGGATGACGTGCTGCTGATTGACCTGACGGGCAAGAAGGCGGGGCGCGGGGCCTACCTGTGCGGCAAGCAGTCCTGCTTCAAGCTGGCGAAGAAGTCGCGGGCATTTGACCGCGCCCTCAAGACGCCTGTCTCTCCGGACATCTACGATGCGCTGGAGCAGGATTTCATTAAAGTGGAAGACGAGTTTATTGCCGGTAAAGAAGCGGTGGATGATGAGCATGACGACGAATAACAAATTTTTCAATAATTTGGGTCTAGCTATGCGGGCCGGCAAAGTGGTTACCGGTGAGGATATGGTCATTGATTCTGTCCGTCACGGTCAAGCGAAGCTGGTCATCATCGCCGAAGACGCCTCTGCGGGGACCTATAAGAAAGTAAACGATAAATGCAGCTATTATCAAGTAACTCTTCATCAGTTTGGATCTAGGGAGCAGCTTGGAGCAAGTATCGGCAAGGAGGCCAGGGTTGTCCTGGCCGTCACCGATGCGGGATTTGCGCGCATGTTGTTGAAACAGTAGGAAAACGTTTCGGAGGTGGACAGTATTGACGAAACAAGATAATAATAAAGACAAGCTGCGGGTGTATGAGTATGCGAAGTCGCTCAACATGAGCAGCAAAGAGATTATTACCATCTTAAAAAGACTGGGTCGTCCGGTCAACAATCATATGAGTGTAATGGAGAATGATGCGGTGGATAGTGTAGAGAAGTTTTTCAAAGACGTAAAGGCGAATGCAGCAGCGAAAAGATCAGAGAATAATGCAGTACCGGCAACAAACAAAACGGTAGCGGTAACCCCGAGACCGGAACAGCGTTCGTCGCAGGGATCCTCTCCTGCGCGCAGCAGTGAAGGCCAAGGCTCACAGGACGAACGTCCTGCAGCTGAGCGCAGCGGCAGCCAAGGCGGCAGCGGCGGTCAAGGCGGCGGCGGATACCGTGGCGGCCAAGGCGGCAGCGGCGGTCAAGGCGGCGGCGGATACCGTGGCGGCCAAGGCGGCAGCGGCGGCGGTCAAGGCGGCGGCGGATATCGCGGCGGCCAGGGCGGCAGCGGCGGCGGTCAAGGCGGCGGCGGATATCGCGGCGGCCAAGGCGGCAGCGGCGGCGGTCAAGGCGGCGGCGGATACCGCGGCGGCCAGGGCAGCGGCGGCGGTCAAGGCGGCGGCGGATACCGCGGCGGCCAGGGCGGCAGCGGCGGCGGTCAAGGCGGCGGCGGATACCGCGGCGGCCAGGGCGGCAGCAGCGGCGGTCAAGGCGGCGGCGGATACCGCGGCGGCCAGGGCGGCAGCAGCGGTGGTCAAGGCGGCGGCGGATACCGCGGCGGCCAGGGCGGCAGCAGCGGTGGTCAAGGCGGCGGCGGATACCGCGGCGGCCAGGGCGGCAGCAGCGGTGGTCAAGGCGGCGGCGGATACCGCGGCGGCCAAGGCGGCAGCGGCGGCGGTCAAGGCGGCGGCGGATACCGCGGCGGCCAAGGCGGCAGCGGCGGTGGTCAAGGCAGCGGCGGATACCGCGGCGGCCAGGGCGGCGGAGCCCGTACAGGCGCAGCTCCTGCGCCGGCAGCGGCGGCACGTCCGGATTCGCGACGCGGTAACTTTGACCAGCGTAACCGTACATCGGCCACTGGAGGCAAGCCCGCAGCGGCCGTAATCGATAAGGACGGCGAAGAGAAATTCAAGCGGAGCCGGCCGGCCGGCAAGCGGTTTGACGATAACAAGCCGGGCACAGGCCGCGGCGCAGGACGCAACAACCGGGGCAAGGGCGGACGGAACCAGGAGCCGCCGAAGCCGAAGATTGACAACACACCGAAGAAGATTATCGTGCGCGGCACGATGACGGTCGGCGAGCTGGCCAAAGCTCTTCACAAGGATGCGTCCGAAGTCATCAAGAAGCTCCTGTTCCTGGGTACGATGGCTACCATCAATCAGGAGCTTGATCTCGATGCGATTCAGCTGCTTGCGGACGACTATAAAGTGGAAGTCGAACTGAAAATTCCGGTCGAGGAAGACAAGTTCGAGCAGTTCGAAGAGAACGACGAGGAAGCGGATCTGCTGGAGCGTCCACCGGTTGTTACCATCATGGGACACGTTGACCACGGTAAAACCACGCTGCTTGATGCGATCCGCAGCACGAACGTCACCGAAGGTGAAGCTGGCGGTATTACCCAGCATATCGGGGCGTACCAAGTGGAGATTCATAATAAGAAGATCACGTTCCTTGATACCCCGGGTCACGAAGCGTTCACCTCAATGCGTGCTCGCGGCGCCCAGGTTACGGACATTACGATTATCGTTGTGGCGGCCGATGACGGCGTTATGCCTCAAACGGTCGAAGCCATCGCCCACGCGAAAGCGGCGAAGGTGCCGATTATCGTTGCCGTGAACAAGATCGACAAGCCGGATTCGAATCCGGATAAAATCAAGCAGGAACTGACCGAGTATGAACTAGTACCGGAAGAGTGGGGCGGAGACACAATCTTCTGCAACATTTCGGCGAAGCAGCGCATGGGACTCGAGAACCTGCTCGACATGATTCTGCTGGTGGCGGAAGTTCAAGAGTTCAAGGCGAACCCGAACAAGCGTGCAAGAGGTACGGTTATCGAAGCCGAGCTCGATAAGGGTAAAGGTCCGGTGGCCCGCGTCCTGATTCAGCACGGTACGCTCAAGGTCGGCGACAGCTTCGTAGCAGGCGTATGCTTCGGCCGCGTCCGCGCGATGGTTAACGACAAGGGCAAGAAGCTTAAGGAAGCAGGACCGTCCACACCGGTCGAGATTACCGGTCTGACGGAAGTGCCGCAGGCGGGAGATCCGTTCCTGGCCTTCGAAGACGAACGCAAAGCGCGTGACATCGCCGAGAAGCGTGCCATTACGCTGCGCCAGTCCGAGATTACCGCGAACTCCCGCGTTACCCTTGACGATCTCTACAAGCAGATCAAGGAAGGCGAGATCAAGGATCTCAACGTCATTATCAAGTCCGACGTGCAGGGTTCTGCCGAGGCACTCAAAGGCTCCCTCGAGAAAATCGATGTGGAAGGCGCCCGTGTCAAGATTCTCCTCAGCGCGGTAGGTGCCATTACGGAGTCCGACGTTATTCTGGCATCTGCCTCCAATGCGATCGTGATCGGCTTCAACGTCCGTCCGGAGCCGCAGGCGATGAATACGGCGGAGCAAGAGAAGGTCGACATCCGTCTGCACAGCATCATCTACAAGGTCATGGAAGAGATCGAATCCGCGATGAAGGGTCTTCTCGATCCGACATTCAAGGAAGTCGTCATCGGCCAGGCCGAAGTGCGCAACGTGTTCAAGGTTTCCAAAGTGGGTACGATTGCCGGCTGCATGGTCACCTCGGGCAAGATCAGCCGCAACGCTCAGGCCCGCCTGATCCGTGCCGGCATCGTGGTGTACGACGGCAAGATCGACAACCTCAAACGCTTCAAAGACGATGCCAAAGACGTGGCACAAGGCTACGAGTGCGGTATCTCCCTCGAGAAGTTTAACGACATCAAAGAAGGAGATATTATCGAAGCCTACGTTATGGAAACTGTAGAGAGGTGATCCCATGGCAAAAATTCGTGTCGGCCGAGTTGGGGAGCAGATTAAGAAAGAGATCTCCCAAATCATCCAATCCGAACTGAAGGATCCGCGCATCGGGTTCATCACCGTGACCGGTGTTGATGTCACGAACGATTTCTCTCAGGCCAAAATTTTCCTGAGCGTACTTGGCAGCGATGATCAGAAGGAAGCGACGCTGAAGGCGCTGGCGCGCAGCACGGGCTTTATCCGCTCGGAGCTCGGCAAGCGGATCCGGATGCGCAAAGTACCGGAGCTTCTCTTCAAATTCGATGCTTCCATTGATTATGGCAGCAAGATCGAATCGCTTCTTACTCAGATTAATGAGGAGAATGCGAATCTATGATCCCAGCGGATTATACCGCCTCGCTTCGCGCGACGGCGGAGTACATCCGGGAAGGTGACGAGTTTTTGGTCGTATCCCACATGCAGCCTGATGGGGATGCGGCCGGCTCGACCTTTGCGGCTGCCTGGATCTTACAGGCTTTGAACAAGAGTTACACATTGATTAACGAAGGACCGATGCCGGAGAAGTACATGTATATGGCTGCCGGCGTAGGTGCCATTCAGGCGTATGACCGGAACCCGCCCGAACGCAAGTTCGAGCGGGTCATATCCGTGGACTGTGCGGACTTCGGCCGGATCGGCAGGGTAAGCGAGTGTTTGTCACCGCAGGCCACGCTTCTGAACATCGATCATCACGCCACCAATGACCTGTTCGGTTCCGTGAATCTGGTTCGTCCGGATGCCGCGGCGACGGTCGAAGTGCTGTATGATCTTGTGCAGGAGCTCGGCCTGTCCATGCCGGATGGGCTTTGTACCTGCATCTATTCCGGACTGCTGACGGATACGGGCGGGTTCCGTTACTCCAACACCACGCCGAAGGTGCTCGGCATCGCGGCGGATCTGCTGGGGCGGGGCGTGAAGGGACATGAACTGGCGGAACGTCTTCTAGAGACGATGACGTACGGGCAGGTCTCCCTGCTGAAGCGGAGCTTGAACACGCTGAGCTTCAGCGGTGACAAGCGGATTGCCTGGCTTACCGTTACCTCGCAGGACCGCGAAGCGACCGGAGCCTCTTCCGATGACATGGACGGCCTTGTGAATTATGCCCGCAATGTGGAGGGCGTGGAGGTCGGCATGCTGTTCAAAGAAAAGGAGCCGGGTGTGATCAAGGTCAGCCTGCGCTCCGGAGGCGCGGCGGACGTTGCGGCCATCGCTCAGACCTTCGGGGGTGGCGGTCACGTCAAAGCGGCCGGCTGCACCTTCCGCGGAACGATGCAGGAAGCCGTGGATGCGGTAGTACGGGAAGTGGGGAAGGGAATCGCATGACGCTAGAAGGTATTCTGCCGGTCTGGAAGCCGGCCGGATTTACTTCACATGACGTGGTAGCCAAAGTTCGGCGCATCCTGAAGATCAAGCGTATCGGTCATACCGGTACGCTCGATCCACAGGTGACCGGGGTGCTCCCCCTGTGCATCGGACGGGCTACCCGCCTTGTGGAATACATACAGGAGCTGCCCAAGGAATACGAGGCGACGCTTCGTCTAGGGATCGCCACCGATACCGAGGACTTATCGGGCAGTGTGCTGCGTACCGAGGACGGGCTTAGCGCGAGGTTGACTCCGGAGCAAGTGACTGAAGCCATCCTTCGCTTTACCGGTGAGATCGAGCAGGTGCCGCCTATGTATTCCGCCGTCAAGGTGGACGGGAAGCGGCTGTACGATCTGGCCAGACAGGGGGTGGAGGTCGAGCGTAAGGCCCGCCGGGTGACCATTCACAGCATCGAGGTGCTTTCTGTGGATTGGACGGGCGATTATCCGGAAGTCCGGTTTCGCGTCCTCTGCTCCAAAGGCACCTACATCCGGACGCTCTGCGTTGACATCGGGGCGGCGATCGGCGTTCCTGCCGTGATGGCGAATCTCGTTCGTACTTCCACCGGACAGATCGGGGCGGAGTCCTGCCTGACGCTGGAGCAGATCGAAGAGCTTCAGCGGGATGGTGCGCTTCAGCCGAAGCTGCTGCCGATGGAGCGGGCGCTCGCCCACCTGCCGGAGGTGCTTCTGAACGAAGTCCAGACAGGGAAGGCGCTGCAGGGCCAGAAGATCCGGGTGCTTCCCGCTGCGGTCTCCCACCTGACAGGGGGCCAGACGGCTGCGGCTTTCTCCCCAAGCCATGAATTGATCGGGATTTATGAGTGGGATCCGTCCCAGGGGCTGCTCATTCCAAGCAAAATTTTCTCTTAATATGAATGTTGTCCAACGCGCCGGCTCCCTGCATGCAGGGGATCGGCCCGTTGTTTATCCCGGACCTGCGGCGGCAGCCGCCAAGGTCTGAAGTAGGTGAACGAAGCGATGATGAGAACGTTACAGCTCACATTCCCGCTGCCGTCCCCCGGCGGCGAGCGTCTGCCCTGCGGGGTTCTGGCCATCGGGGACTTTGACGGCGTCCATCTGGGCCACCAGGAAGTGATCGGCCGGGCCGTGGAGCGGAGCAGGCAGCTCGGACTGCCGGCCGCGATCATGACCTTCCATCCGCACCCCAGACAAGTGCTTGGCATGGACAAGTATACGCGCTTGCTCACGCCGCTTCCCGCGAAGGAGGAGCGTCTTCGTGAACTGGGCGTGGACACCCACTGCCTAGTCGATTTCAGCAAATCGTTCATGTGCGTGACGCCGGAGCAGTTTGTCGAAGAGATGCTGATCCCGCTTGGGGTGGACACCGTCTTTGTCGGATTCGATTTTACGTTCGGCCACCGAGGTGCCGGAACGCCGGATACGCTGTGCGAGCTGGCCGCCGGGCGGTTTGCGGTCGAAGTGGTCAGACCGTTTCATATGGACGGGCAGAAGGTCAGCTCTACGCTGGTGCGTGAGGCGCTGCTCACCGGACGGGTGCGTCAGGCGGCACATCTGCTCGGCCGCCCTTATCAAGTGACGGGCACGGTGGTGCACGGCGACGGCAGGGGGCATTCCATAGGCTTTCCTACCGCCAACGTGGAAGTACGGGAGCCGTATGTAGTGCCGGTGAACGGCGTGTATGCCGTACAGGTGGAAGTACGCGGGAGCAAGAGACCCGGGGTTATGAACCTGGGAGTGAAGCCGACCTTCGGCTCCGATCTGCAGGAGCCCGTGCTGGAGGCGCACTTGTTTGATTTTGACGATTCGGTGTACGGTGAAGAGGTCAAAGTGGAATTCATCGAATACATCCGGGCGGAGCGCAAGTTCGAAGCGGTCTCGGAACTGATCGAACAGATCCAGCGGGATGCCCGGGAAGCCCGGAATTTACTTACGGAAGAAAATTCCGCAGAAATGCTTTAATCTATTTTACTTTTTTTCTTCTTGATGCTATACTGGTTAACGTTGCTGTTTTCGCTGCAGGCGAAACCGGATGCTAGCGGGATACAGACAAGTATAAAGTAACCATGGCATGGAGACTCGATTCTCCGACGGTCTCTGGGCTAGAGGCAATGACTAGAACAATGGAGGTGAATTACCAATGGCACTTACACAAGAACGCAAACAGGAACTGATTGCTACTCATAAGACGCACGAGAGCGATACGGGATCTCCTGAAGTTCAGATCGCAATCCTCACGGAAAACATCGTGAACCTGACCAGCCATTTGAAGACGCACAAGAAGGACCACCACTCCCGTCGCGGTCTCCTCAAGATGGTCGGACAACGCCGTAAACTTCTGACGTACCTGAAGAACAAGGATGTTCAGCGTTACAGCTCCCTGATCGAGAAGCTCGGTCTGCGTCGCTAATCGGCACAATCACAAAGCAACCACGTTCGTCCTCTGCTATCACCGGACTTCCGGTGAGGGGCAGGGGAGACGGGGTTGCTTTTTTTCGAGCTCTGGGCATGACTGTTATGGGGGGGAGTGCGCAGCACAGCGCTTCCTACAGGGAATGAGCGGCGTTCCGGCACCCCGAATAATGTTTTACGCAAAAGAAGGAAATACTAGCCAGGATGAAGAATGGTACATAAGGAAGAACCCGGGCTCCGGGTTCCGTGCTGTCGTTTTTGCGTGGCGGCACGCCAATCAATGAGGAGGTTGTTTATGCAGAAGCAGGTACAGATGGATCTTGGCGGACGTACGCTGATCCTCGAAACCGGGCGTCTGGCCAAGCAGGCCAACGCAGCCGTCGTGGCAAAATACGGCGATACGGTCATTTTATGTACGGTTACGGCATCGTCCGAGCCGAAAGATCTTGATTTCTTCCCCCTCACGGTCAACTATGAGGAGCGTTTATACTCTGTCGGTAAAATTCCCGGAGGCTTCATCAAGCGTGAGGGCCGTCCGAGCGAGAAAGCGATCCTGGCGAGCCGTCTGACGGACCGTCCGATCCGTCCGCTGTTCCCGGAAGGGTTCCGCAACGACGTACAGATCGCCAATATCGTGATGAGCGTAGACCAGGACTGCTCTCCCGAGATTGCAGCCATGATCGGAACCTCCGCGGCGCTGAGCATCTCCGACGTGCCGTTTAACGGCCCTGTGGGTGGTGTGATCGTCGGCCGCGTGGATGGCCAATTCGTGATCAATCCGACGCTGGAGCAGGCGGAGAAGAGCGATATTCACCTCGTGGTAGCGGGTACCAAAGACGCCATTATGATGGTGGAAGCGGGAGCGGACGAAGTGCCGGAGGAAGTGATGCTCGAAGCGATCATGTTCGGCCACGACGAGATCCGTAAGATCGTCGCGGTGCAGGAGCAGCTCGTTGCCGAAGCCGGCAAGCCGAAGATGGAAGTGAAGCTGCACGCGGTGGACGCGGAAGTCAGCGCGGCGGTGCGTGAATTCGCCCAGGCCCGTCTGATCGAAGCGATCAAGGTGCAGGAAAAGCATGCCCGCCAGGAAGCGATCGATGCGGTGAATGCCGAAGCGAAGGAGCATTTTGCCCTCGTGTACGCCGAAACGCCGGAGAAGATGGCCGACGTCAAGGAAACCCTGTACGATATCGTCAAGGAAGAAGTCAGACGCCTCATTACGCATGACAAGGTACGTCCCGACGGCCGTGGCCTCGATGAGATTCGTCCGATCGAATGCGATATCTCCCTGCTGCCGCGCACGCACGGCTCCGGCCTCTTCACACGCGGACAAACACAGGCGCTCAGCATCTGCACCCTCGGTGCCCTCGGCGATGTTCAGATTCTCGACGGGATCGATCTCGAAGAATCGAAGCGTTTCATGCACCACTATAACTTCCCTCCGTTCTCCGTAGGGGAAGCCAGACCGCTTCGTCCTCCGGGCCGCCGCGAGATCGGACACGGTGCACTCGGTGAGCGTGCGCTCGAGCCGATCATTCCGAACGAAACCGACTTCCCGTACACGATCCGTCTCGTATCCGAGGTGCTGGAATCCAACGGCTCCACCTCCCAGGCGAGCATCTGCGCGAGCACGCTGGCGCTGATGGATGCCGGGGTGCCGATCAAAGCGCCGGTAGCCGGTGTGGCGATGGGTCTGATCAAGGACGGGGAGCACTTCTCGATTCTCTCCGATATTCAGGGGATGGAAGATCACCTTGGCGACATGGACTTCAAAGTGGCCGGTACCGCGAAGGGCGTGACGGCGCTGCAGATGGACATCAAGATCGACGGGATCGACCGCAGCATCCTGACCCAGTCGCTCGAGCAGGCCAAAGTAGGCCGGATGCACATCCTGAACAAAATGCTGGAGCGCATTACGGAGCCGAAGTCTTCGCTGTCGAAATACGCGCCGAAGATCCTCACGATGCAGATCAATCCGGATAAGATCCGCGATGTCATCGGAGCGGGCGGCAAAATCATCAACAAGATCATCGAAGAAACCGGCGTAAAGATCGACATCGAACAGGACGGCCGCGTCTTCATCGCTTCCTCGAATCAGGAGATGAACGAGAAGGCACGCCAGATTATCGAAGGAATCGTACGCGAAGTCATCGTCGGCGAGATCTACCTCGGCACCGTCAAGCGGATCGAGAAGTTCGGCGCCTTCGTTGAAATCCTGCCGGGTAAGGACGGTCTCGTTCATATCTCGCAGCTGTCTACCGAACGGGTAGCCAAAGTGGAAGACGCCGTGAAGATCGGCGACCAGATTACGGTGAAAGTGACCGAGATTGACGGCCAAGGCCGCGTCAACCTGTCCCGCAAAGCCGTGCTGACCGCTGAAGCGCCGGCCCAAGCCTAAGACAATCGCATAGCCGCCTGCCTTCCGGCAGGCACACGAAGAAAGAGTCAGAGCAGTCTGTCTCTTTTTTGCTTTGTGCACCAGCCGGGGGAACCGGGGAGAAGCCGGGTCTAAACCTGTCCGCCGCCGCATAAGTATGGGACAAACGGTGATGCGACAGGAGAATGATCATGAAACGCTATCCTATAGCAACAGCAGCGGTTTGTTTGGGCCTGCTGTTCGTGGGGATTGAGAACTCCGAGGCGGTGAACGAATTTGCCGCCCGGGCCCGCGAGCAGGCAGCGGCTGCTCCCGCGGCAGGCAGGGTGCCTGCGATGGAAGCGGTGGAAGCCGCCGTCCGGTTGGTAACTGGAGATGAGCAGGAGGAGGGGCGCAGCGAGATGCTTCAGCGGATCCAGGCGGAGGCGGAGAAGCGCCGGGAAGCCCCCGTCAATGCCCGGATCGACCCGGTATGGAAGGCGGTGCCGGGCTACAATGGGCTGGAGGTGGACGTGGAGGCGACGCTGGAGCTTATGAAGCAGCAGGGCTACCGGGAACCGCTGAAGCTGGTCTATAAGGAGATTCCGCCGGCGATCGGGCTTGATCAGCTCGGCCCCCAGCCGGTCTACATGGGCAATCCGAAGAAGAAGATGGTCGCCCTGATGATTAACGTCGCCTGGGGGGACGAGTTTTTGGAGCCCATGCTGGCAACGCTGCGCCAGGAGGGGGTCCATGCGACGTTCTTTTTTGACGGGATGTGGCTGAAGAAGAATGCCGAGACCGCCCGGCGGATTCTCTCCGAAGGGCACGAAGCGGGCAATCACGCTTACTCCCATAAGAACATGAGCAAGCTGGACCGCATGAGCAATCTGAATGAAATTTCGAAGACGGAGGCCCTGCTGACCGGCGAGGTTGGGGTGAAGAACAAGCTGTTCGCCCCGCCGTCAGGAGATTACAACCAGACTACCGTGCAGGTCGCGCATGAGCTCAAGCTGCGAACGATCCTGTGGACGCTCGATACGGTCGACTGGAAGAAGCCGGAGCCTTCCTCCATCGTCCATAAAGTGCAGACCAAGGTAACCCCGGGAACGCTGATTCTCATGCATCCCACCTCCTCCAGCAGAGCTGCGCTGAAGGGAATGATTCAGGCGATTCGCTCCAAGGGGCTGGCGCTCGGCACGGTTTCTGAAGTCATTTCGCCGGAACGGCTGCACGAAGTTGAGTCCACCGGGCAATAGTGATAATATCTAATGAAGGGTTTCCTGCCGTACCGGAAAGTGGAAAAGGCTCCTCTTCCGGTCGCCCTGCTGTTCGCGCGGGAGAATCCGGGTCCGCCCGCCGGGCCCATGGTCTTATACTACATAGCTAGCTGAGGAGGCTTCCTGCTTGGACAAATATACATTGACTAACGGGCTTCGGGTCGTTGTGGAGAAGATTCCCACCACCCGTTCCGCCGCATTCGGCATCTGGGTCAAAACCGGATCGCGCCACGAGAGCCAAAGCCAGAACGGGATCTCGCATTTCATCGAACATATGCTCTTCAAGGGCACGGATAGATACAGCGCCAAAGATATCGCCGAGATTTTCGACGGCATCGGAGGTAACGTTAACGCATTTACCTCCAAGGAATATACCTGCTACTACTGTAAGGTGCTTGACGAGCACCTGCCGCTGGCCGTGGATGTGCTGGCCGATATGTTCTTCCATTCGGTGCTCGATCCGGTGGAGCTGGCCAAGGAGAAGAATGTCATCTATGAGGAAATCTCCATGTATGAGGATACGCCGGACGATATGGTGCATGATCTCATTGCCAAAGCGGCGTTCGAGGACCACTCGCTCGGGTATACGATCATCGGGACGCAGGAGAACCTTGCGGCCATGGATTCCGGAACGCTTCGGGAGTACATGAATTCCCATTATACGGTCGGCAATACGGTCATCAGCATCGCAGGCAATGTGAACGACGATGTCATCGCCTTGATGGAGAAGCACTTCGGAGCGTTTGCCGCTCATGGAACACCGGCGGAAGAGACGCCGCTCTCGTTCCACAGCAACCTCCAGTATCATAAGAAAAAGACCGAGCAGAACCATATCTGTCTGTCGCTTCCGGGCCTGTCCGCTAAGGATGAGCGCCTCTATGCGATGGTGCTGCTCAACAATGCGATCGGCGGCGGCATGAGCTCCCGCCTCTTCCAGGAAATCCGGGAGAAGCGGGGGTTGGCATACTCCGTCTACTCGTACCATACGTCCTACCAGGACGGCGGTCTGTTCACGATCTATACGGGAACGGCGCCGAAGCAGACGGATGAAGTGCTGAAGGTGACCCTCGAGATGATGTCCGAGCTCAAGGAGAAAGGGCTGTCGGAGGCTGAGCTGCGCAAGGGCAAGGAGCAGATGAAAGGCAGCCTGATCCTCAGCCTCGAGAGCACTTCTGCCCGCATGAACCGTCTTGGGAAGAACGAGCTGATGCTCGGCCGCCACTACAGCTTGGATGAGATGATCGAGCGTGTGGAAGCGGTGGAGATGGAGCACATCAGCAGCCTGATCGGCAGCATGCTGTCGAATCCCTTCGCTGTAGCGATGGTGGGGCAGAACGATGCCGCGATCCAGGGCTTCAGGAGGGATATTCTTGTCTAACCCCTTTGTAGTAGAGATCAAGCGCCTGCCTGGCAGCGACGGACTGCCGCTGCCGCAGAAGATGTCGGAGCTGGCGAGCGGCTTCGATCTGCATGCGGCCATCGAAGAGCCGATGACACTTGCTCCCGGTGAGCGGGCGCTCGTGTCGGCCGGGTTCGCCCTGGCGATGCCGGCGGAGCTCGAAGCGCAGATCCGCCCCCGCAGCGGTCTTGCGTTCAAGCACGGCATTACGGCGCTGAACTCGCCTGGGACGATCGATGCCGATTACCGCGGCGAAGTCAAGGTGCTGCTCATCAATCACGGGCAGGAACCATTCGTCATCGAGCGGGGGGAGCGCATCGCGCAGATGGTGTTCCAGCTTGTTCCTCAGGTCAACCTGACGGAAGTGGAGGAGCTGGGGGCGACGGTTCGCGGAGCCGGCGGCTTCGGGCATACGGGCACCAGGTAAGCGTCGGTGCACGAAGGAAACAAATATAAGGAACCCAGCGTCTTTCGGACTGCGGCTCTGCCGCTGCCCGGAGGGCGCTTTTTTGTGTTCCATGAAAGAGCGGCCGTCTGTCCGGACTTCTTGCCGGCCGTCGCCGGGATTGGAACCCATCGGTGGGCACCGGCATAAGATGATTTATCGAAAGCGGCCGAGAGGTTTCCGTGCTATCGTGCCGCCCATCCTGTAAGATCCGGGAGCTTCATACGGCAGGGCGGTGCTTCCGCGGCTAGTAGGGGGGCACTGCCTTGGCATGGGCCGGAGCGCGGGATGCGGTCGTCATTTTATTAGAAGAAAGAGGTGAGGATGGATGCTGACCGGAATTCAAGTGGCACTGATCGGCGGAGATGCCCGGCAGCTCGAGGTGATCAGCAAGTGCTCCGAGCTGGATGCCACGGTTCTGTTGATCGGCTTCGACAACCTGCAGAACGCCTTTAGCGGCATTACCAAGGCCGAGTTCACCCCGGAGGCGCTGGAGGGCATGGATGCGGTGATCCTGCCTGCCGTCGGAACCGATGACAGCGGAAGAATCGACTCGCTTTTCTCATCCGCGGAACTTCGATTGACTCGGGAACATATTGCGGCGCTGCCGAAGCATGCCAAGGTCTTCACAGGCATGGCTAAACCTTACTTACGAGAGCTCTGTGCGGAGAGCGGGATCGGTATCGTCGAATTGTTCGACCGGGACGACGTGGCGATCTACAATTCCATCCCGACGGCCGAAGGGGCCATCATGATGGCGATCCAGAATACCGACATTACGATTCACGGTTCCACGGCCTTGGTGCTTGGGTTCGGCCGCACCGGCATTACGCTGGCCCGAACGCTTCAGGGGATGGGGGCGAACGTGAAGGTGGGCGTGAACAAACCGGAATATTTTGCAAGAGCGTATGAGATGGGGATGAATCCGTTCCGTACGGAAGAGCTGAAATCGCAGGCGTCCCAAGTGGATTATGTGTTTAATACGATCCCCGCTCCGATTATCACCGCTCAGGTGATCGCACAGATGCCGCACCGGGCGCTGATTATCGATCTGGCTTCTAGGCCGGGAGGGACGGATTTCCGCTTCGCGGAAAAGCGCGGGGTGAAGGCGATGCTCGCTCCGGGACTTCCGGGCATTGTGGCACCCAAGACGGCGGGCAGGATCATTGCCGATACGATTACCCGCATCATCATGGAAGAGGCAAGAGCGAGGAGGAATGAGGTATGAATTGGAAAGAGATTACGGTGGGCTTTGCGCTCACGGGTTCCCACTGCACATTCGAAGAGGTGATGCCGCAAATCCAGCGGTTTATCGATGCCGGAGCGAAGGTGATTCCGATTGTAACCAATACGATTCTGACGACCGATACCCGATTCGGCACGTCGGAAAATTGGCTAAAACAGTTGAAAGACATCACAGGAAATGATATTATTTCTTCAATTGTTGAAGCAGAACCGCTCGGACCTTCGAAACTGCTCGATGTCATGGTCATCGCCCCTTGCACGGGGAACACGACAAGCAAGCTGGCCAATGCCATGACCGAAAGCCCGGTGCTGATGGCAGCCAAAGCGCAGATGCGCAACGGGCGTCCTCTCGTGCTGGCGATTTCTACGAACGACGGATTAGGGCTGAACGCAATGAACGTAGGCAAGCTGCTCATCACCAAGAACATCTATTTCGTACCATTCGGCCAGGATGCACCTACGGCCAAACCGAACTCGCTCGTGGCCCGCATGGACCTCATTATGGAAACGTGTGAAGCCGCCCTTTCGGGCAAGCAGCTGCAGCCGATGATCATCGAACGGTTTAACTATTGATCTTGCACTGGATTCTTTCATCACGATAGGGAGAGACGTACAGATGTCGGAACAGAAGTTGTTTAATGTCGCAGTAGTGGGCGCAACAGGTGCGGTCGGCGAGCAGATTATCCGTTTGCTCTCCGAGCGGGATTTCCCCCTGAACGAATTGAAGCTGCTGTCTTCCGCGCGTTCCGCGGGCAAGAAGGTCGAGTTCAAGGGCCGTGAGATTACGATCGAGGAAGCGGTGCCGGAGAGCTTCGAGGGGATCGATATCGCTCTCTTCAGCGCCGGCGGCGACGTCAGCCGCACACTGGTGCCGGAAGCGATCAAGCACGGCACGGTATGCATCGACAATACGAGCGCCTTCCGTATGGATCCGGATACCCCGCTTGTCGTACCGGAAGTCAATATCGACCGGATCAGCGACCACAGGGGCATCATTGCCAATCCGAACTGCTCCACGATCCAGATGGTGCAGACACTAAAGCCGCTCTATGACCGCTATGGGATCTCGCGCATCATCGTCTCCACGTACCAGGCGGTATCGGGTGCGGGAGCAAGCGCGATTGAGGAGATGCTACGGCAGTCCCGCGAGGTGCTTGAGGGCAGGCGGCCGGAGCCGCAGATTCTGCCTGTAGGCTCCCTGCAGAGAAAACACCAAATCGCCTTCAATGCGATTCCGCAGATCGACAAGTTCGTGGAGAACGGGTTTACTTACGAAGAAATGAAGATGATCAATGAAACCAAGAAAATCATGGGCGACGAATCCCTGGAAGTGACCGCTACCTGCGTACGTATTCCCGTAGTCTACGGCCACTCCGAATCCGTCTACGTCGAGCTTAAGGAAGATTTCGATGTGGAGGAAGCGAGGCGCCTGCTCGCGGACGCTCCAGGCATCGTGCTGCAGGACAATCCGGCGGAGCAGCTGTATCCGCTCGCAACGGATGCGGCCGGCAGGAACGAAACGTTCGTAGGCCGCATCCGCCGGGATCTGAGCAATCCTCGTGCGCTGAACCTGTGGATCGTCTCGGATAATCTGCTGAAAGGCGCCGCTTGGAACGCCGTGCAGATTGCCGAGTACATCGCCGTCCAGCAGTAGCAACCGTTTGGCAGCCGGCTTTCTGTACCGCGCAGAAAGCCAGGCTTTTGCTTTTTTCAAGACAGGTGGAGAAGAGGAGAGGGATCTTCATGAAGATCTTGGTGCAGAAGTTTGGAGGCACGTCCTTATCCACCGCCGAGGCCAGAGCACATGTTATCGAACACATCGAAGATGCATTGAACCAGGGCTACAAACCAGTTGTCGTCGTTTCGGCGATGGGACGCAAAGGGGAGCCCTATGCGACCGATACGCTGCTAGGCTGGGCCGCATCCAACGGGAATGCGCTTTCTCCGCGGGAGCGAGACATGCTGCTCGTGTGCGGCGAGCTGATCTCGGCGGCGACGCTCTGCAGCCTGCTCAATGCGCATGGTCTCCCCGCTACTGTTCTTACGGGAGCACAGGCGGGGATTCGCACGAATGCCGACTTCGGAAACGCGCAGATCCTGTCGATCGAGCCTGTTCGCATTCTCGAAGGGCTCGAGCAGGGCAAAGTCGTTATCGTAGCGGGATTCCAGGGGCAGACGGAGGAAGGGGACTTCACCACGCTCGGCAGAGGAGGCAGCGACACATCGGCTACGGCGCTGGGCGCTGCACTGCATGCGGAGATGGTGGATATCTTCACGGATGTCAGCGGCATTCTTACGGCCGACCCGCGCATCGTCGCGGATGCCAAGCCGCTGCCGATCGTTTCGTATGTCGAGATCTGCAACATGGCCCACCTCGGCGCGAAGGTGATTCATCCCCGCGCGGTAGAGGTGGCGATGCATGCCGGTATCCCGGTGCGGGTCCGCTCGACGTTCTCCAAGGATCCGGGAACGCTGGTGACGCATCCTTCCGTCCTGAAGTCCGGGCCGGGAGCGGTGCAGGACCGCTTCGTCACCGGGATCGCTCATGTGGCGGGCGTCTCTCAGATTCGCGTAACCCCCCAGGAGGGCAGCTTCGATCTGCAGCTCAGCGTCTTCAAGGCGATGGCGCAGGAGCGGATTTCCGTTGACTTTATCAACGTAAACCCCTCCGGTGTCGTCTATACGGTCTTTGACCACGAGGCGCCGAGAGCGGCGAAGAAGCTCGAGGAGCTGGGGCTGACGCCTCACATTACGCCGAACTGCGCGAAGGTTTCCGTCATCGGCGGGGGCATGAACGGCGTTCCGGGGATCATGGCGCACATCGTTGAAGCGCTGACGAAAGAAGATATCAGCATCCTGCAGTCGGCGGATTCGAACACGACAATCTGGGTGCTGGTCGAAGAACATGATATGGCCAAGGCGGTGCGGGCGCTGCATAAGCAGTTCGAGCTTCACAGGTAGTAAAGCGGCTGGAGTCCGGGGAGCGGGAGGCTTTCCGGACCGGTCGGCTGCCGTGAAGGCGATTTGCTGCTGACAAGCACTGCAAGCAGGTAAAGAGATAAAGCGTTAGAGGTCTGCAGCCTGCGTCCGCACCTTCTTCTTCAGGCCACCATTCTATAAAATGTCATGCTGCCCTGAATAAGGTCATGTTGTGGCATCACGGCTTAACCGGTTGTATGGATTGATAGTTCTTACTTAAGAAGCTACCCACTCGCAGGTTTCCTCTGCGAACAGGCAGAGGCTGCCTCGCAGCCTCGGACAGCAGGATAGGAGGAGTACTCTTGGATTTCGGCAGACTGATTACAGCGATGATCACTCCCTTCGACAGCGATCTCAAGATCGATTGGGAAGGTTTTGGAACAGTATTCGACTATCTGGTCGATGAGCAGGAAAGCGATTCCTTGGTTATTTCGGGAACGACGGGAGAGTCGCCCACCCTTACCGAGGAGGAGAAGCTTCAGCTCTTCGAAGCCGCCGTCAAGCGGGCGAAGGGCCGGTGCGGTATCATTGCGGGCACAGGCAGCAACGATACGGCGCACAGCATCCATCTGTCCCAGGCGGCGGAGAAGCTCGGCGTAAACGCCCTGCTCCTCGCAGCGCCTTACTATAACCGTCCTTCGCAGGAGGGACTGTACCAGCACTTCAAAGCGGTGGCCGAGTCAGTATCGATCCCGGTCATTCTCTACAATGTTCCTTCCCGCTCCAGCGTGAACATCAGCGCCGAGACGACGATCCGGCTGTCCCACATCCCGAACATCGTCGCTACCAAGGACTGTGCGGGCACGGACCAGCTGACGCAGATCGTCAGCGGTGCGGCGGAAGGCTTCATCGTCTACACCGGAGACGACAGCGCGGGGCTTCCGGCCCTGTCCGTCGGGGCGCACGGCATCATCAGTGTGGCGAGCCACGTGGTCGGTAAAGAAATGAAGCAGATGATCGCGGCGTACCAGAGCGGCGATGTAAAGCAGGCTGCTAAGCTGCATGGACAGCTGCTGCCGGTATTCAGCGGTCTGTTCACCTTCCCGAGTCCGGCTCCTGTGAAGGCCGCCCTCTCGCTGAAGGGGCTGCCTGCCGGCGGCGTACGCCTGCCGCTCGTGGCGGCAAATGAGGCGGAAGAACGGTTTATCGCTTCCTTGTTCCAGCAATAGAACGAGGGGAAGAGAACCGGTGCCTGCACACGGCACCGGTTTTTTCCAAGCTCCTGGTGTAAGCGCTTATCATTTGGGAGATACTAGAAGGCAATAGGGGCTGAAGGCCGGTTCAGCCCTTGCCCTAGGCTTTGCTTGTAAATGGAACTTTTTATCATGTATAATGGTTGCAAGTGACTGGTGCGGTATTTAATGGTTTGCAGCTCATAATGAAATCGTCGTCAATTAACTGGAGGAGGTTTATCTACATTGTCTAAGAAAAATACGGAAAAGCTATCGATCTTTGCCCTGGGCGGCGTGGGCGAAATTGGTAAGAATATGTACGTTGTTCAATACAATCAGGATATTGTCGTCATCGATTGCGGTCTGAAATTCCCGGAGGAGGATATGCTCGGAATCGATATCGTCATTCCGGACATCTCGTACCTGACGGAGAACCGGGATAAGATCCGCGGCATCATCATCACCCACGGCCATGAAGACCATATCGGCGGCCTGCCCTATGTACTCAAGCACCTGAACGTGCCGGTATATGGGACAAGGCTGACGATGGGGCTGATTGAGACCAAGCTGAAGGAAGCCAACCTGCTCGGCGAGACCAAACGGATCGTCATTACGGCGGATTCCGAGCTGGAATTGGGAACGATGACGGCGACGTTCTTTAAAACGAATCACAGCATCCCGGATTCCGTAGGGGTCTGTCTGGAGACACCGGAGGGCAACGTAGTCCACACCGGAGACTTCAAGTTCGACCAGACTCCCGTCAACGAGCAGTATGCAGATCTGCACCGGATGGCGGCCATCGGACACAAAGGCGTTCTCGCCTTGATGTCCGACAGTACGAACGCCGAGCGCCCGGGCTATACCGGCTCGGAGCGCAGCGTCGGAGCGGAGATTGAAGAGGTGTTCCGCAAGGCGAAGCAGCGCGTCATTATCGCTACGTTCGCCTCGAACATTCACCGGATCCAGCAGGTGATTGACGCATGCGTAACGACCAAGCGGAAGCTGACGGTAATCGGCCGGAGCATGGTGAACGTGGTGACGATCGCCAGCGAGCTTGGCTATCTGCATATTCCGGAAGGCATGCTTATTGAGCCGGAAGAAGTGAACAAGCTGGCCGCGGACCGCGTGGCCATTCTCTCTACGGGTTCGCAGGGAGAGCCGATGTCTGCGCTTACTCGCATGGCGCGTTCCACACACCGCAAGGTGGACATCCTGCCGGGTGACACCGTGATCATCGCGGCAACGCCGATCCCAGGCAACGAGCGGTACGTAGGCCGTACCGTGGACGAGCTGATGCGGATCGGGGCCCATGTCATCTACGGGCCGGGTTCGATCACCGGCGTACACGTATCGGGCCACGGCTCCCAGGAAGAGCTGAAGCTCATGCTGAACATCATGCGTCCGAAGTATTTTATCCCGATTCACGGGGAATACCGGATGCTCCGCCAGCACGGGCTGCTGGCGGAATCGGTCGGCGTAGCGCGCGAGGACATCTTCATTGTGGACAACGGCGACACGGTGGAGATTCAGGACGGCGTAGCCCGCAAAGGCTCCAAGGTCCAAGCCGGCAACATCCTTATCGACGGCCTCGGGGTCGGCGACGTAGGGAACATCGTTCTGCGGGACCGCAAGCTGCTGTCCCAGGACGGGATTCTCGTCGTGGTGGTTACGCTGAGCAAGCAGGACGGTACCATCCTGTCCGGACCGGATATCATTTCCCGCGGCTTCGTGTATGTCCGTGAGTCGGAAGGGCTGCTCGAAGAAGCCAACCGGATCGTCACGTCGACCCTGCACCGCCTGATGAACGAGAATGTCAATGAATGGGCGTCCTTGAAGACTCATGTCAAGGATGCGCTCGGACGATTCCTTTATGAACAAACCAGAAGAAGACCGATGATCCTTCCGATTATTATGGAGGTATGAGTGTCGGCATTAGTCACTTAATCACCTGATCCAATCATCCTGAGAGCTTTCCACGCCTGCGAGCTGCTGCGTGTGAAAGCTCTTTTTGCTGTCCCGTTACATATTTTCAGGCGGCAGACCCATACTATAGGAGATTTGATCAGAACACCGGGGAGTGTGCGCATCTTGTCCAATAACAAGCAAGAACAGACACCGCAAAATCCGCCTGCCGCGCCGGGTGAAGAAGTACGCAAGGGAACGACCGTCGAGACCATCCAGCAGCTCGGGCAGACTGTAGCGCCCAGCGGAGAGTCGAATATATTCTGCATGACCATTATCGGTCAGGTGGAGGGGCATATGGTACTCCCGCCGCAGAACAAGACGACAAAATATGAGCATTTGATCCCGCAGCTTGTCGCTGCCGAGCAGAATGCGAAGATCGAGGGTGTGCTCATCATTCTGAATACGGTGGGCGGCGACGTGGAGGCCGGCCTGGCTATCGCAGAGATGATCGCCACACTGTCGAAGCCGACCGTTACGCTGGTACTCGGAGGAGGCCAC
This sequence comes from Paenibacillus sp. S-38, assembly GCF_049942825.1. Lineage (NCBI taxonomy): Bacteria > Bacillati > Bacillota > Bacilli > Caryophanales > Paenibacillaceae > Paenibacillus > Paenibacillus sp. S-38. The sequence goes on along the minus strand of NZ_CP187970.1, from coordinate 5,445,251 downwards.
AGCATCGGGGTGCCGATCGCCGTATCGGCGAACCATTCGATCATCGCTGAGACCGCGACGATGACCATTCATCCGATCCGGCTCAACGGGCTGGTGATCGGAGTTCCGCAGACCTTCGAATACCTCGACAAAATGCAGGAACGGGTGATCCGGTTCGTTACGCGTCACTCCAGAGTCGACGAGGGCAAATTTAAGGAGCTTATGTTCAAAACCGGAGAGCTGACCCGCGATATCGGGACGACCGTAATCGGTGCGGACGCGGTCAGATACGGGCTCATCGACCAGATCGGCGGGGTGGGTGACGCGATCCGCAAGCTGAATGCATTGATCGAAGAGCGCCGCAGCAGCGGCACCGGGGGGATGGTGCAATGACCCACTATACCATTCTTCCGATGGAAGCGGTCATGGAGGGAATGGAGAGCGAGGTTCAGCCGCCGGTGGAGATCGTCATGAACGGCGTGATGATGCAGGTGCTGCCTCTCAACGGGCAGCAGGCGACGATCGTCCGTCTGCTCAGCGGAAACCCTCAGGATTATCTCAATCCTCAATATTCGCCGGGCCGCCTGATCGAGTTCCAGCCGGTTCTCTCGACCGAGTAATCGAAATCCGGCCCTTTTACCGTTTTGCCCCCAGGTTATGGTATAATGATTCCTCGGGGGTGAGCGGCCTTGTCCAAGAAAAGGAAAAAGGGCAAAGGAATCAAAACAAATGTGAAGTTCGAACTGTACGGGATCGCGATTCTGACTCTCTCCATTATCGCACTGTCGCGAGAGGGCTCCGTGGCCCGATCACTTACATACTTGTTCCGGTTTCTGATCGGAACGTGGGATTTTCTCATACCGCTGGTCTTCATCTATGCGGGTCTTTATGCCATGATGAAGCGGGAATGGCCGGTGTGGCGGACCCCGCGCAAGTACGGCATTGCGCTCATCGTGCTGTCCCTGCTGCTCATGAGCCATATTTCGGTATTCGCCCAGCTGTATCCGAAGGCGGATTTCACCGGTAGTCAAATCTGGTCGCAGACCTGGTACAGCATGAAGGAAGGGGTGAAGCCCACACAGCAGGGGCAGGCCATCCTCCGGGACGAAGTCGGCGGCGGCATGATCGGCGCCTCGCTGTACTCCGTGCTCTTCATGCTCTTCAGCAATCTCGGCGCCCGGCTGATCCAGTACATGCTGTTCGCCGCAGGCTTCATGATGGTGACGGGGCTGTCCGTCGCGGACATCGTGGACAAGGTAAGAGGCCGCAAGGCGTTCAAGGACACGCTGTTCGGCCGCTATCTGCAGCGCAAGCTCCAGGAGCGGCAGAAGCAGGCGGCGAAGGCGGCGGCCGCCGCGGAGAAGAAGCGTAAAGCGGCGGAAGCCGCCGCTGCGGCATACGAGCCGGAGGATGAGGACGAGATGCCGGACGAGCTCGACGAAGAGACCGTGAAGCCGCAGCGCAAAGTCCGGCAGAAGACGGCCAAGCGTTCGGTGTTCATGGAGCTGATCAAAGGCAGCCGGTCGGATGAAGAGAAGCCGAAGAAAGAGAAGGGCAAGGCGTCCGAATGGGACGATGGGGAGGAAGAGGGCGTCAGCGTGTACTCCGCCGAGCCGGTGGGCCCTGGGGTATTCGTGCCTCCTGCGGACGAGGACGAGATGCCGGCCCCGCTTACGCGCACCCATGATCCGGCGATTCCGGTCATCCGCGATTTCCAGGAGCAGGTGAAGCAGGAGACATCCTTCCAGCCGGCCTCACCGGCACCGGCAGCAGGTCCGGCTTCTGCCGGCTCCGCACCGGCTGCCTCTGCGGCTGCCGCCTCAGCCGAGGATAGCGCAGGGGCTGGCGAGGAGTTTGATATCAAGAACAAGCCGCTGGAGATACCGTATGAGCTGCCTCCGCTGAATCTGCTCTCGAAGCCTGCTTCCGGCAAAGGGGGCGAATCGCTGGATTATAAGGCGGTCGCCCGCAAACTCGAGGCGACGCTCGAGAGCTTCGGCGTCCGCGCCAAGGTGCTGGAAGTGGTTCGAGGCCCGGCGGTGACGCGCTACGAAATCCAGCCGGACGTCGGGGTGAAGGTATCCCGGATCGTGTCGCTGACCGACGATATTGCTCTGGCCCTTGCGGCCAAGGACATCCGGATGGAAGCGCCGATCCCGGGCAAATCAGCGATTGGCATCGAGGTGCCGAATTCCGAGGTGTCGGTCGTCACGATGCGCGAGGTCATGGAGAGCGGCGCCTTCCAGGATGCGGCCTCCAAGCTGTCGATCACCTTCGGCCGCGATATTTCCGGTCAGCCGATCGTCGGCAACCTGGCGCGGATGCCGCATATGCTCGTAGCCGGCGCAACCGGCTCGGGCAAATCGGTGTGTATCAACGGCATTATCACCAGTGTGCTCTACAAGGCGAAGCCTGACGAAGTCAAGTTCCTGATGATCGACCCGAAGATGGTCGAGCTCAATGTCTATAACGGCATTCCGCACCTGCTGGCGCCGGTCGTCACTGATCCGAAGCGCGCTTCGCTTGCGCTGAAGAAGGTCGTCGTCGAGATGGAGAAGCGTTATGAGCTGTTCTCCAAGAGCGGTACGCGGAATATCGAAGGCTACAATACGATGCTGCTGGAGACGCAGACGGGTGCCCCGTTGCCTTATATCGTCGTGATCGTCGACGAGCTTGCGGATCTCATGATGGTCGCTGCAAACGATGTCGAGGATGCGATCTGCCGTTTGGCCCAGATGGCCCGTGCGGCGGGGATTCACCTAATCATCGCTACCCAGCGTCCATCCGTAGACGTCATCACGGGCGTCATCAAGGCCAATATCCCGTCGCGGATTGCCTTCGGCGTATCGTCGCAGGTTGACTCCCGGACGATTCTGGATTCCGCGGGCGCGGAGAAGCTGCTTGGCCGCGGGGATATGCTGTACCTGCCGATGGGCGCCTCCAAGCCGGTGCGGGTGCAGGGCGCGTTCCTCTCCGACCAGGAGGTGGAGGCTGTAGTGAATTATGTGCGCACGCAGGGTCAGGCGGAGTACGTCGAGGATATGGTGCCTATGGTCGAAGAGAAGCAGGACGACGGGGACCAGTACGAGGACGAGCTCTATGATCAGGCGGTTCAGATCATTCTTGAGGCGAAGCAGGCTTCCGTGTCCCTGCTGCAGCGTCGGATGCGGGTTGGGTATACCCGCGCAGCCCGGCTCATCGATACGATGGAAGCGCGCGGCGTCGTCGGCCCGTACGAAGGCAGCAAGCCCAGGGAAGTGCTCATGTCGCTCGAACAGTATCAGGTTATGCGGATGAGCTCCTAGCCTGTTTTCCCCATGTTTGTGAAGCTTATGCATCCCTGCCAATTTGAATAGAAGCCGATTCTCTTTCTCATACTAACCAGCAGACAGGCTGCCATTATGAGAACGAGAAAGGTGAGTATAAGCGGATGAACAAACGTCTGGTTTTCATTACCGTCGGTTTGGTGCTCATGATGTTCGCCGGATTCGAAGTGAAGCACCGATTCAGTGCGGAGATGACCTTCAGCGGCAATGAAATTCGTTATGGAACCTCCGGTACCGCGGACGTCTACGAGCTGCAGGGCCGCCTGAAGCATCTCGGTTTTTATAAAGGGACGGTGGACGGCGACTTCGGCTACAATACGCTGAAGTCCCTCAAATGGTTCCAGTCCGAATTCGGCATGAAGGTCGACGGCGTCGCCGGTGCCAAGACCAAGCTGAAGCTCTATGAGGCGACGAAGGATTGGAAGCCCACGGCCGCCGATCTGCCCCCTTGGGTCGTGAAGGGCGGCAAGGCCGCTGCAGGCAGTGGAGGAGCCGCCGGCGGAAGCGGCGGAGGCGGATCCTACAAGATCGAATCGTCGGGCATGACGCCTTCGACCAAGCTAGGCCTCTCCAAGCAGGACCTGGACATCATGGCCAATGCCGTGCACGGTGAAGCCCGGGGAGAGCCTTACATCGGCCAGATTGCCGTTGCGGCCGTAATCCTGAACCGTGTCAAAAATCCGAGCTTCCCGAACACCGTCTCCGGCGTGATCTTCCAGCCCGGCGCCTTCACGGCCGTCGCAGACGGACAGATCTGGCTGACGCCGAACGAGCAGTCTCGTAAGGCAGTACAGGACGCGCTGAACGGCTCCGATCCGACCGGCGGCTGCATCTATTACTTCAATCCGGCTACGGCGACCTCGAAGTGGATTTGGTCCCGGCCGCAGGTGAAGACGATTGGCAAGCATATTTTCTGCAAATAACCACTAGGGTAGAAGTAACCGGCGTACTGCGGTTGCTTCTTCTGTTTATGGAGGAATATAATAACAGGAAGGCAGGAGAAGCATTCATGAGGGGAGTTGTATCGTCTTTGAAGCAGATCCGATTTGAACGGGGAACGCTCGGCCCTGTGCGTGTCCATGTGTTACCTACCGAGCAGTTCAAAACGTTCGCTGTCTCCGTTTATATCGGGAGTCCATTGCAGGAGGATTCGGTAACCTCCACGGCGCTCATTCCTTTCGTGCTGCGGCGCGGCAGCCGTTCTTATCCCGAGACGAAGCAGTTCCGGGAACGGCTCGATGACTTGTACGGCGCAGGCTTCGGCTTCGACGTCTACAAGCGGGGCGATTATCAGATGGTCCAGTTCCGGATGGATGTCATCCAGGATGCGTTCGTCTCGAGCACCGAATCGCTGCTGGAAGGCGCGCTGCAGTTCGTGGGCGAAGCGCTGACCCGGCCGGCACTCGAAGGCAGTACGCTCGTATCCAAGTATATTGATTCCGAGAAGGCGACTCTGCGCAAACGGCTCGAATCAATCGTGAACGATAAGATCCGCTACGCCGCGGAGCGGTGCATTGAAGAGATGTGCGAGGGGGAACCGTACCGGCTTCATCCCCTGGGCCGCATAGAGGCGCTGGATGCCATCGAGCCTGCGGGACTGACGGAACGCTACCGCCAGTGGCTGCAGTCCTCCCCGATCGATGTGTACGTCGTCGGCAGCACGACGCTCGATCAGGTGATGGGCCTGCTGGAGCGCAGCCTAGACCTGGGTGGCGGGAGCGGTCGGCCCGGAGATTATGCGATGAAGACGGGGCACCGCCAGGTTCAGCAGGTGAAGGAAGTCGTCGAACGGCTTGACGTCAACCAGGGCAAGCTCAACATGGGCCTGCGTGTGCCTACCTCCTACGGGGATGCATCCTATCCCGCTTCTCTCATGTACAACGGTATTCTTGGCGGCTATCCGCACTCGAAGCTGTTCACGAATGTCCGGGAGAAGGAGAGTCTGGCTTACTATGCCTCTTCACGTCTCGATGGTCATAAGGGCATTCTGACGATCCAGTCGGGCATCGAAATCGGCAATTACGAGAAGGCGGTCAAGATCATCAAGGAACAGCTGCAGGCCATGGAGCAAGGCCAGATCTCCGAAACCGAGCTGCAGCAGACCAAAGCGATGATCACCGGGCACCTGCGCGAGCTGCAGGATTCGGCGTTCGAGCTCATTGCCTTTGATTTCAATAACCGGCTCTCGGGAGCGGACCGTTCGGTTCCGTCCTTGATTGAAGCGGTGGAGGGCATCACACCGGCGCAGATCCAGGAGCTTGCACGCACGGTACAGCTCGATACGGTTTACTTCCTGCGGGATAACAAGGGGGGCGAATAAGCATGCAGACGATCCCTTATGCTCATGTCAAAGAAACGCTCTATACCGAGAAGCTTCCGAACGGCCTGACGGTGTTCGTGCTGCCCAAGGAAGGCTTCCAGAAGACCTATGCCACCTTTACGACCAAGTACGGATCCATCGACAACCACTTCCAGGTGGAAGGGGCCGAAGAGCGCCGTGTGCCGGACGGCATTGCGCACTTTCTGGAGCACAAGATGTTCGAGGAGCCGACAGGAGACATCTTCTCCGTCTTCGCGGCCCAGGGCGCTTCGGCGAATGCCTTTACGAGCTTCGACCGGACAGCGTACCTGTTCTCGGCCACCGAGCATATCCATGAGAACCTGACGACGCTGCTGAACTTCGTGCAGAACCCTTACTTTACGGACGAGAATGTCGAGAAGGAGAAGGGCATCATCGGGCAGGAGATCAAGATGTACGAGGACAATGCGGACTGGAGAGCCTACTTCGGACTCATCGAAACGCTGTACCACACCCACCCGGTACATATTGATATTGCCGGAACGGTGGAGTCGATCGGTGAGATCACAAAGGATATGCTCTACGAATGCTACCGTACGTTCTACCACCCGAGCAATATGTCGCTGTTCGTCGTGGGAGGAGTCGATCCCGGGGAAGTCATGGAGCTGGTCCGCAGCAACCAGGCGGCCAAGACCTTCGCGCCGCAAGGGGAGATCCGCCGCTTCTTCGATGAGGAGCCGGATACGGTCAAAAATGAGCGCAAAGTGACCGTGCTGCCCGTCTCTCTGCCGAAGTGCCTCTTCGGGTGCAAGGAGTCGGGACAGCCGCGCCGCGGCCGGGAGATGCTGAAGCGCGAGCTCACAATGAAAATTGTGATGGATGTGCTCCTGAGCCCGAGCTCCGCGATCTATCAGAAGCTCTATGACGAAGAGCTCATCTCCGATAACTTCGGCTCTGAATACAATATCGCCGAGGGGTACGGCTTCTCGGTCATCGGCGGCGATACGAAGGACCCTGAACGTCTGATCGCAAGGATCAAGGAAGAGATTGACGCCGTCAAGGCAGCCGGAATTCCCGTAGCGGACTTCGAGCGCAGTAAGCGCAAGAAGATCGGTGCGTTCCTGCGCCAGCTCAATTCGCCCGAGGCGATCGCCAACGAGTTCACCAAATACCGGTTCAAGGACTCCGATTTGTTCGACATCTTGCCGGTCTATGAAGAAATCACGCTCCAGGAAGTGAATGCCAGCCTCCGCGATCACTTCGATTGGGGCCGTCTAGCCGCCTCGATCGTCACCAGCCGTGGAGAAGGGGCCTAACGGGTTCAAGCCGTTCACAGAGCAGACGGTCCTCGTAACCGGAGGCAGCCGGGGGATCGGAGCGGCCATTGCCGGCCGCTTCGCTTCCGTCGGAATGAATGTGGTCATCCACTACCTGCAGTCGCATGAAGCCGCGAACGAGACGGCCCGCAGCTGCATGAAGTCGGGGGCCAAGGTATTGACGGTTACGGCGGACCTCCGTTCCAAGGACGGGATCGAGCGCATGCAGGACAAGCTGGCGCAGCATGACATGTATCCGGATATTCTCGTAAATAATGCAGGCGTCTCCCACTACGGCCTGCTGTCCGACGTGACGGAAGAACAGTGGGACGAGATTATGGGAATTAACCTTAAGGGTACATTCCTCATGACGCGGCAGTTCATGCCGCGGATGATCTCGCAGAAATACGGCCGTATCATCAATGTTTCCTCCATCTGGGGGATATCGGGCGCATCGTGCGAAGTGGCTTACTCCACCGCCAAGGGCGGGATCAACGCCTTCACCAAGGCGCTGGCCAAGGAGCTGGCACCCTCCGGCGTGACGGTCAATGCCGTGGCCCCCGGAGCGGTGGACACGCTCATGATGTCGGGCTTTGACGAGCAGGAGAAGGCCGCCATGGAGAACGACATCCCGGCTGGGCGTTTCGGCAAGCCCGATGAGATCGCTTCCCTGGTGTACTTTCTCGCGCTTCCCGAATCGGGATATATTACCGGACAGATCATCTCGCCGAACGGCGGGTGGCTGACCTGACGGACCGCATAATCACCGCCTCTTTTGCGAATAGTAAGCTTGTAATGAACCTATATGCACAAGGAGGAGTTGCGATCATGGCTACGGTCCTGAAGGTGTTCGAACGCTGGAAAGAATTTCTCGGTGAGCGTGTACAGCAGGCGGAGAAGGCTGGAATGAGCGAGGAGCTCATCTCGAAGCTCGCTTACCAAATCGGTGAGTTCCTGTCCGACAAGGTCGACCCGGAGAACAAGGAAGAGCGTGTGCTTAAAGAGCTCTGGGACGTTGCTGACGAGAATGAAAGAAGAGTCATGGCCGGCATCATGGTGAAACTGGCCAAAGCGAACAACTAATAATTATAGCTGCCATTTTGTGAGCCTCCTATCAAGGAGGCTTTTCCTGCTTTTTTCTGGTATACTGAACAATAGCATACCGATTGAGATAGAGGATGAATGAAATGAAGCAGGAAATCTGGCATCACCAAACCGGAGCCGGACCATGGTCCCGGGTGTTACAAAAAGCCGTAATCGGTGTAAGTATGTTAGGGGTTTTGGCCATGGCTTCCGGCTGCGGCAAACATATTCCGGCCATTGAACCGGCACTGCTCGAGAAGAAGGCATCGCTCTTGATCGTGACCGGTCCGACACTCGCCGAACCCGACAAAGCTGCGCTGCAGGCCGCACTCACCCAGTGGCAGAATACCAGGTATCTGTCCTACGAGTGGGTGCAGAATGCCGAGAGTCAGACGGCGTGGACGCCGGAGATGATCGCCAGGACGGGAGCGCGGAATTACGATTATATTGTGGTGGCAGGCCATGATCTCGCCCGCAGCGCCCTGGAGGCGGCACAGCAGGTCACACAGCACAAATGGCTGCTGCTTGACGACGGACTGACGCGCGATACGGTGCAGCTGACCGGGGAGCATATCCAGATGAAGCTCGTGCAGGACGCGGAGTTCCGCGCTCTATGGGACCCGTGGGTGAAGGAGCAGACGAATGCGCGGCGCACGATTGAGTGGGTGACGACGTCGGCCTATCCCGTGCCGAGCGAGTGGGCGCCCAGCGAGGAGGCGGAATATGTCTCGCTCTCCGATGCGGAAGGGTGGTACGTCCAGTTCCAGCATCAGGTCCGGCGGCATGGGCCGGCATGGATCGCCGTATACGCACCGATGGACGAAGCCGCGGTTCAGCGGATGCGCAGCCTGCAGATTCCCGTGATGAACATGGCAGGGACGACCGTACAGCTGCAGTGGAACGGCATCCTTACGCTGCTTCAGGGAGCGATGGACGGCAAGCCTTGGACGCCGGGCATTCAGCCTTATTCCGAGAGCGAAGCCAGGATCGTCAAAAATTAATCCGTATATACCGCCCTAACCCGGGAGGAATTTATCGAATATTGTAGAAGTGATTCGGGACCCTTATCACATATAGAACGGAGCAATAGTTCAATGACGATGGAATCCAGCGAGATCAAGCAGTGGTACATGGAGTACAAGATACATAAGAACCGTCCGGGCCTGCTCGGGGACATTGCGTCCCTAATGGGGATGCTCGATATCAATATCGTGACGATCAACGGGGTCGAAGACCGGACCCGCGGCATGCTGCTGCAGACCAAAGATGAAGAAAAAATTGAGCTGATGGGTAAAATGCTCAAAAAAGTGGATAATATAACTATAACGGCTTTGCGTACGCCGAGACTGGTCGATATTCTGGCCGTTCGTCATGGCCGTTATATCGAACGGGACTCCGATGACCGCAAAACCTTCCGGTTTACCCGCGACGAGCTCGGGCTGCTGGTCGACTTCCTCGGAGAGCTCTTCAAGCGCGAAGGCAATCAGGTGATCGGGCTGCGCGGGATGCCGCGAGTGGGCAAGACCGAGTCAATCATTGCGGGCAGCGTCTGCTCCGGCAAGCGGTGGACCTTCGTCTCTTCGACCCTGCTGCGCCAGACCGTAAGGAGCCAGCTGTCCGAAGATGAGATGAATGCCAATAACGTGTTCATTATCGACGGCATCGTCTCCACCCTACGTTCCAACGAGCGGCATCATTCGCTGATGCAGGAGATTATGGCTATGCCTTCGACCAAAGTGATTGAGCATCCGGATATTTTTATCCGCGAGTCCCAGTATACATACGAACACTTCGACTGTATTGTGGAACTGCGCAATAATCCAGAGGAAGAGATCTCTTACGAGACGTTCACCGGCGGTTTCGACGACTACTGAGCCACAGCCGGACCGACGCTCCGTACGCCAATCAAACATAGATGGGGCGGCAGTTGATGCCGCCCGGCAACATGAAGGGAAGGGGTGACCCCATGTCTGATTTAGGCCAGCTTCTGAAGAAAGCCCGTTTGGACAAAAAAATATCGCTCGAAGATTTGCAGGAGACCACCAAAATCCGCAAACGTTATCTTGAAGCGATCGAAGACGGCAATTACAAAGTATTGCCGGGGAATTTTTATGTCCGCGCCTTTATAAAGAGTTACGCCGAAGCGGTGGGACTCGATCCGAACGAAGTGCTGAGCATGTATCAAAGCGATATTCCGGCCGCCGAGCCTGAGCATATCGAACCGATCCGAAGCAAGCGGACCTCCCGAAACTCCGAGCGGTTCAGCAAATGGGCGTCGAGCGCGATGCTGATCTCATTTGTCGTCTTGATCTTTGGCCTCGGCTACTATTTCGTGAGCAAAAATTACAGCGGAACAAGCGGGGCAAGCCAGGATCTGCCGGCACGTCTGACCGATGACGCGGTTCCGCAGACGCCTGCGCCTGCTACTCCGCAGGCCGGCGCGGGCGGCGGAAGCGCGGCGCAGCAGAATGCAGCCGGAGAGACGCCTGCTCCGGTTCCCGCCCCGGCTCCTGTCCCGGCGCCGACACCTGCTCCGGCGGTGGAAGTCAAGCTGACGAAGAGCGAGCGCGGGACTGATTTTTACACGGTTGCGGGCGCAGACAAGCTGACCGTCCAGATCACGATCAAGGGCGACGCCTGCTGGCTTGAAGTGGATGAGATGCAGGGCGGCAAGCGTGGTACATCCGTGGACCAGGGGACTTACCAGAATGGGGAAACGAAGACGTACGAGCTGACGACCTCCGCATTCCTGATCTTCGGGAAGGCGAGCGCGGTCGATCTGGTTGTGAACGGAACGCCTGTGCCGGTCGGCGACGTGGCGAATGTGAAGAAGATCCAAGTTGATTTCGCCGCCAAAACCTCCTAACAAGCATCGATGTCAGTTGTGAAGCCCAGCCCCCAAGAAGACACCCGAGACACCCCAGACACACGGACGTTTTGTGCTGAAGGTGTCTTTTTTGTTAAAATAAAATGGAACTGAACGGTAAAGGAAGGATGCATGAGCATGAGCAGTGAGAATTCATTTGATATCGTATCGAAGCTGGATATGCAGGAGATGAACAACGCGATCAACCAGGCGGAGAAGGAAATTGCGACCCGCTTTGACTTCAAAGGCAGCAAGAGCAGCATCGCTCTCGACAAGGAGGAGCTTGTCGTGGTGTCCGACGACGACTTCAAGCTTCAGAACGTGCTGGATATTCTCCAGTCGAAGATGGCGAAGAGAGGCATCTCGCTGAAGAACCTGGAGTACGGCAAGGTTGAAGGCGCTTCTTCCGGCACCGTCCGCCAGCGGATTAAGGTGAAGCAGGGTGTCGATCAGGATAATGCGAAGAAGATCAACATCATGATCCGCGATTCCAAGCTTAAGGTCAAAAGCCAGATTCAAGGCGACCAGATCCGGGTGACGGGCAAGAGCAAGGATGATCTTCAGGCGGTGATGGCGCTGCTGCGCAAGGCGGACCTGCCGCTGGACCTGCAGTTTATTAACTTCCGCTAAGGCCATCGGGAGGGGAGGGCCGGCCGAGAGGGCATCCGAGGCGGCTCCTCCTTCCGGTTTTGACACCTTTTGGGAGCCTATATTATACTGGGTACTACATTGTTTACTAGTGAATGATCAGGACCCTGAAATAGAGCGCAAACGCGACAGCTTGGAGGAAAGTTATGACGGAGAAAGTGAAAGTGGTTACACTCGGCTGCGAGAAGAACCTGGTCGACTCCGAGATCATGTCGGGCCTGGTGCACGAGCGCGGGTACACACTGGTTTCGGAGAAGGAAGAAGCGACGATCATTATCGTCAACACATGCGGGTTCATTGATGCGGCCAAGGAGGAATCGGTCAATACGATTCTGGATATGGCGGAGCTTAAGCAGACCGCGAACCTGAAGGCGCTGATCGTCTCAGGCTGCCTTACCCAGCGCTACAAGGAAGAGCTGCTGAAGGAGATGCCGGAGATCGACGGGATCGTTGGCACCGGAGATTTTCACAACATCAACCAGATCATCGATGAGGCGCTTGTCGGGCGCAAGCCGGTTTATGTAGGCAACCCGGTGTTTAATTATGAGCAGAAGCTCCCCCGCAGGCTGACCACACCGCGCTATACGGCATACGTCAAGATCGCGGAAGGCTGCGACAATGCCTGTACGTTCTGCTCCATCCCGATCATGCGCGGGAAGTTCCGCAGCCGCAGTATGGAATCCATTCTGGAAGAGGTGCAGCAGCTGGCGGCGCAGGGAGTGAAGGAAATCTCGCTGATCGCGCAGGATTCCACCAATTACGGGACCGACCTCTATGACGGGTTCAAGCTTCCCGAGCTGATGAACCGCGTCAGTGAGGTGCCGGGCATCGAGTGGGTGCGTCTGCACTATGCTTATCCGGGCTTCTTCACGGACGAGCTCATTGACGTCATCGCAGACAATCCGAAGATCTGCAAGTATATCGACATGCCGCTGCAGCACAGCTCGGACAGCATTCTGAAGCGGATGCGCCGTCCCGGCCGCCAGCGCGATGCCCGCGAGCTCATCAAGAAGATCCGCGAGCGGATCCCGGGCGTGTCGCTGCGCACCTCGCTCATCGTCGGCTTCCCCGGCGAGACCGAAGAGGATTTCGAGAATCTCAAATCCTTCATTCAGGACGTACAGTTCGACCGTCTCGGCGTCTTCACCTATTCGAAGGAAGAGGATACGCCGGCTTCGCGCCTGCCTGACCAGGTGCCTGATGAGGTCAAGGAATACCGCTCGAACGTTCTCATGGAAATTCAGCGGGAGATCTCAAACAGCCGGGGGAGCGGACGGATCGGCCAGGTCATCGACGTGCTCATCGAGAAATACGACGGGCGTAACGACGTGTATGTCGGCCGTTCGCAGTTTGATGCGCCGGAGATTGACGGTGAAGTGTTCGTCGGGGGCAGTGAACTGACTATCGGCTCCATCGCGAAAGTGAAGATCACCCATTCCTTTGAATTTGACTTCTCCGGGGAGGTCGTAGCGTAATGAACCTGGCCAACCGGATTACCCTGGCCAGAATCTTTCTGGTGCCAATCATCATGCTGTTCCTGCTCATCAACGTCAAGTTCCCGCATGTGCGCATCGAGCAGTTCAGCATCACCTACAACCAGATCATCGCCGCCCTGATCTTCATCGTGGCGGCGAGCACCGACTCGCTGGACGGGTACATCGCCAGGAAACGGAAGCTGGTCACGAATCTGGGCAAACTGCTGGATCCGCTGGCCGATAAGCTGCTGGTCTCGGCAGTCCTCATCTCGCTCGTCGAGATGGACAAGGTTGATGCCTGGATTGTCATCGTCATCATCTCCCGTGAATTTGCGATCACGGGCCTTCGGCAGATCGCCCTGCTCGAAGGGGTGGTGCTGGCGGCCAGCAAATGGGGCAAATGGAAGACAGCGGCCCAGATTACGGCCATTATCGCACTGCTCATCAACAATTTTCCGTTTGCGCTGATCCATTTCCCGTTCGACCAGATTGCGAGCTGGATCGCCGCTATCATTACGATCTATTCGGGTATTGACTATTTCGTCAAGAACAAACATGTAATCAACTTCAGCGATTAAGGCTGGAGGAGGCAAGTATCCCGCCGAAACCGGAGGCCATCTGACTATGAAAGCAGAGATTATCGCCGTCGGTACCGAGCTGCTGATGGGCCAAATCGTCAATACGAACGCACAGTACATATCCAGAGGGCTCGCCGATATAGGGGTGGGTGTCTATTATCAGACCGTCGTGGGGGACAATACGGACCGGATCAAAGAGACCCTGGCCATCGCGAAGTCCCGCGCCGATCTGATTATCTGCACGGGCGGCCTCGGCCCCACACAGGACGATCTGACGAAGGACGTGCTGGCTGAGGTGCTCGGCCGGAAGCTGGTGATTCATCAGCCTTCTTACGACTATATGGAAGGCATGTTCCGCAGCCGCGGGATTACGATGGTGGAGAGCAATATCCGGCAGGCTTATATGCTTGAGGGCACCGACCCGCTGGCTAATGAGACCGGCCTTGCCGTAGGCAACGCCGTAACGCAGGATGGGACGCACTATATTCTGCTGCCGGGACCGCCCAAAGAGATGAAGCCGATGTTCGACAACCAGGTGGTTCCGTGGCTCACGGCCAAACTGGGCAGCGTGCAGCCGCTCTTCTCGACGATGATGAAGTTCGCCGGTATCGGGGAATCATTCCTCGAGCACGCCCTGATCGATCTCATCGAGGCCCAGACCGACCCTACGATCGCCCCTTATGCCAAGGAGGGGGAGGTGGCGCTTCGCCTGACGACGCGGGCCGCTTCGAAGGAGGAAGCAACGGAGAAGCTGTGGCCGCTTGAGCGGGAGATCCGTACCCGGCTCGGGGACCATGTCTACGCTTCCGAGGATATCACGCTTGAGCTTGAGGTGCTCCGCCTGCTGACGGCAGCCAACAAGACGCTGTCGGTAGCCGAAAGCTGCACGGGAGGCCAGCTCAGCGATCTGCTGACGGCGGTACCCGGCGGCTCCCACTCGTTCGCCGGCGGGGTGATCTGCTACACGAACCAGGTGAAGAACAAGGTGCTCGGCGTGCCCATCGAGCAGCTGGAGGGACCGGGTGCTCCGGGAGCCGTCAGCGAAGAGACGGCGAGGCTGCTCGCCGAGAACGTAAGGAAGCTGGCGGATGCCGATTATGCGCTCTCCCTGACCGGCGTAGCAGGGCCGACAGAGTCCGAGGGGAAGCCCGTTGGCCTCGTCTATGTCGGGATCGCTGAGAGGGGCGCAGACACTGAAGTGGTGATGCTGCAGCTGTCCGGCAACCGGGAGACGATCAAGCTGCGAGCCTCCAAAACCGCGCTCTACCATCTCTGGAAAAAGATCAAAATCTAGTTGCTAACACAGGGAAAATCAAGTATAATAGATTGTAACGGAAGAACCGTAACATTTCTGAATGTCGTGTTACGGTTTTTCTTTTGCACCACGACCGAATGTATGTTCGGGAATGCTTAACGCACTTTCGTTTATAAATCACCTGCGGGTGGTACTTAATATGAAAAAAGGACGTGATTTGTTTGGCAGATCGTCGCGCAGCACTGGAGAACGCCCTCCGTCAAATTGAGAAGCAGTTCGGTAAAGGGTCCATCATGAAACTCGGGGAATCCACCCACATGCAGGTGGAGACCATCTCGAGCGGTTCCCTGGCCCTGGATATTGCCCTTGGGATCGGCGGCTTTCCGCGCGGTAGAATTATCGAAGTCTACGGACCGGAATCCTCCGGTAAGACGACGGTGGCCCTGCATGCCATCGCGGAAGTACAGAAGAACGGCGGCACGGCCGCATTCATCGATGCGGAGCATGCTCTGGATCCTCTGTATGCAAGCAAGCTCGGCATCAACATCGACGAGCTGCTGCTCTCCCAGCCGGATACCGGCGAACAGGCGCTTGAGATCGCCGAGGCTCTGGTGCGCAGCGGCGCGGTAGACATTATCGTTATCGACTCCGTTGCGGCACTCGTGCCGAAGGCGGAGATTGAAGGCGAGATGGGGGATTCCCACGTCGGTCTGCAGGCCCGTCTGATGTCCCAGGCGCTCCGGAAGCTGTCCGGTGCGATCAACAAGTCGAAGACGATTGCGATCTTCATCAACCAGCTTCGTGAGAAGGTCGGCGTGATGTTCGGTAACCCGGAGACGACACCGGGCGGACGCGCCCTGAAGTTCTATTCCTCCGTACGTCTGGACGTGCGCCGGATTGAGACGATCAAGCAGGGGAACGACATGGTCGGTAACCGCACGCGGATTAAGGTCGTCAAGAACAAAGTCGCGCCTCCGTTCAAGCAGGCGGAGATCGACATCATGTACGGTGAAGGCATTTCCCGTGAAGGCAGCATCGTGGATATCGCGACCGAGATGGATGTGATCCAGAAGAGCGGCGCATGGTACTCCTTCAACAACGACCGTCTCGGCCAAGGCCGTGAGAACGTCAAGCAGTTCCTCAAGGAGAACCCTCAGGTGGCTGAGGTCATCGAGAAGAAGATCCGTGAGAACAGCAACCTGACCGCCGTGGTCGGCCCGAATACGGATGACGAGGAAGAAGACGAAGAATTGGCACTGTTCGAGCAGTAAGACCTGCCGTGTCCGAGGCATGATCTTGGACGGCGCCGGCTGCTCACTACAAGCCGGGCAAAAGCACCTTTACTCCGAAGGGGTAGGTGCTTTTGCCTTTTTCGATGGAGGGGATCCCGTGGAAGAGAACAACGGCACGAATACGGATGGAAGGGCAGAGAACGAAGCGCAGGCCCCGCCCGAAGGCGGGATCATTACCAAAGTGGAACAGCAGAAGCGCACGAAGAGCCGCTACAACATTTACATAAATGAAACGTTCGCTCTCTCGGTGCATGAAGACGTGCTGATCCGTCATCACCTGTTCAAAGGGACAGAGGTCGATACGGAGACCTTGGTCAGGATTCTGTCGGAAGAGGAGAGGAGCCGGGCTTACCTCGATGCGGTCCGCCTGCTGTCTAGCCGTCTCCGTTCGATGCACGAGATCCGCAGCCGGCTTAAGCTGAAGGGCTATGGGCCGGAGCTCATCTCCGGAACCGTGGAGCGGCTGCGCCGTGAGGGCTATCTGAACGATGCGGAATTCGCGCAGATGCTGACGAGACAACGTATCGTGTCCCAGAAGAAGGGACGGCACTTCATCAAGCAGGAGCTTCAGCAGAAGGGCATAGCCAAAGAAGAAATTCAGGAAGCGATCGCCCAGGTGGACGAGGAGACCGAGTATGAGATGGCCCGGCAGCTTGCGGAGAAACGGTATGCGAACGAAATGCGGAGGGACCCGGTGAAGGCACGCCGCAAAATCGCAGGATTCTTGCAGCGGCGCGGTTACCCGGGCTCGGTTGTCAGCCGGGTGCTGAGCGATCTTCCCCGGCACACAGGGGATAACGAGTGGGAGGAGCTGGAAGAATCCGGGGATCCCTGGAGTACACCTTGACAAGCTTCTTTGCCAAAAGCTAAAATAATCATGTATATTCATTATACACCAGAATCCGCCCTAACAGCCCAGGGAGGATTCGAAAGTAAAATCGCCAATTTTTACTTTATTTCTGAAATGTGCCGCTTGTGGGCAGCATGCTTTCAGCAGCCGTGGAGGCGCCCGAACTTCCGGTTCATGGAAAGCCCCTGGCATCCCATGCTAGCAGAATGGATTAAAAAACCACATTATCCCAAGCTTACCCCTTGGAGAAACAACGAGGGAGGTGAACTGGATGGACCCAGTCCTCACGATCTTGATTTCTCTCTTAGTTGGTGCTCTTGGCTTCGGGGTCGGTTATTTTATCCGCAAGTCCCTTGCAGAGGCGAAAATCTCAAGTGCTGAATCAGCTGCCGCACAGATTGTGGAAAATGCTCGTAAAGAGGCGGACGCACTGAAAAAAGAGACGGTTCTCGAAGCGAAAGACGAGATTCACAAGCTGAGAACCGAAGCTGAAAAAGACATTCGTGAACGTCGGAATGAAACACAACGACAAGAGAGACGATTGTTGCAAAAAGAGGAGTCGCTGGATAAAAAATTAGAATCTCTCGAGAAAAAAGAAGAGCAGGTCGCCAACAAAGAGAAGCGAATCGAGGAAACCCAGGCTCAAATTGATCAGATTTATAAAGATCAGGTTTCCGAACTGGAGCGGATTTCAGCTCTGACCATGGAGGATGCGAAGAACATCATCCTGACAAACGTGGAACAAGAGGTTCGCCACGAAACCGCCCAACTCATTAAGGAAATCGAGCAGCAGGCCAAAGAAGAAGGCGACAAGAAAGCACGCGAAATCATCACGCTGGCGATCCAGCGCTGTGCCGCAGATCATGTGGCAGAGACGACGGTTTCCGTTGTAGCGCTTCCTAACGAAGAAATGAAGGGCCGGATCATCGGCCGTGAAGGCCGCAACATCCGGGCCCTCGAAACATTGACAGGAATCGATCTCATCATCGATGATACGCCGGAAGCGGTCATCCTGTCGGGCTTCGACCCGATTCGCCGTGAAATCGCCCGCACCTCGCTCGAGAAGCTGGTCGCGGACGGCCGGATTCACCCGGCCCGCATCGAAGAGATGGTCGAGAAGTCCCGCAAGGAAGTGGACGAGCGGATTCGCGAATACGGCGAACAAGCTACATTCGAGACCGGCGTACACGGACTGCACCCGGATCTGATCAAGATCCTGGGACGTCTCAAGTTCCGTACGAGCTACGGCCAGAACGTACTGAAGCACTCTATGGAAGTCGCTTACCTCGCCGGTCTGATGGCAGGAGAACTCGGAGAAGACGTGACATTGGCGAAGCGTGCCGGTCTTCTGCATGACATCGGGAAGGCGCTCGACCATGAAGTCGAAGGCTCCCACGTGGAGATCGGCGTCGAGATTGCGAAGAAGTACAAAGAACATCCGGTCGTCATCAACAGTATCGCCTCGCATCACGGCGATACCGAAGCCACTTCCGTCATCGCGATGCTCGTTGGCGCTGCTGATGCCCTTTCGGCCGCTAGACCGGGCGCTCGCCGCGAGACCCTCGAGACGTACATCCGTCGTCTGGAGAAGCTTGAGGAGATCTCGGAGTCGTTCGAAGGCGTCGAGAAATCGTACGCCATCCAAGCCGGCCGCGAAGTTCGCGTTATGGTACAGCCCGAGAAGGTAGACGATACCGAAGCGTTCCGTCTCGCAAGAGACATCACGAAGAAGATCGAAGGCGAATTGGATTATCCCGGCCATATCAAAGTCACGGTTATCCGTGAAACGCGCGCCGTGGAATACGCCAAATAACCGCATACTTCACCTGAGAGAAGTGGCCGCGCGGCCACTTCTCTTTTGTTCTCGGGCAATGGCGGTGTGGGAATTGAGCTTGTTTTTACGCCCTCCATCCCTGGCAGCCGGGACTGAAAGCCCGGCGATCCAGCGGATGGCTGCATTGAGCACCTCACCGCACGAAGTAGGCCTGAACGGCCGAGCCCGCCCTTAAGCCCTGCGTCCCTGGCAGACGGTGCGACAGCCCGGCGATCCAGCGAATGGCCGCCTTAAGCTCATCAGCGCACGCAGTTGGCCTGAACGGCCGAGTCCGCCCTTAAGAGCCCTGCATCCCTGGCAGCCGGTGCTGAAGGCCCGGCGATCCAGCGGATAGCCGCCTTAAGCTCCTCAGCGCACGCAGTAGGCCTGAACGGCCGAGCCCGCCCTTAAGCCCTGCGTCCCTGGCAGACGGTGCGACAGCCCGGCGATCCAGCGGATAGCCGCCTTAAGCTCCTCAGCGCACGCAGTAGGCCTGAACGGCCGAGTCCGCCCTTAAGAGCCCTGCATCCCTGGCAGCCGGGGCTGAAAGCCCGGCGATCCAGCGGATGGCTGCCTTGAGCATCTCACCGCACGTACTGCCCTCTAAAACGCCGCTCTAACCAAGAGCTTTGACCTGTAAGGTCAAGGCGGCTCCACATTCGCAGCCCCTCCCGAACGCCTGCATATCACCATGCTCGAGTATAGGGCAGGGAGCCGCGAGAGAACACTTCATGTAAGCGTGTCTGCCGGCCGGGTGCCCAGTGCATTAGCGAAGCTATGCCCTGGGCATCCCTACGCAGGCAAGACGATAGCGATCCAAACGCCATCCTCCCATCAACGCCGGCCCCTTCCCTCCTTCGCGCCCTTTTGGGGTCCAGGGGCGGAGCGCCCGGTCCTCCCCCTTCTCTGGAGAAGGGGGAAAGAGGGGGATGTAGAAACAAAGTCAAAGGAGAATAACCCCACATGAGACTATTATTCATCGGAGACATTGTAGGCTCCGTCGGCCGCAAGGCACTGAAGGCCTGCCTGCCGGGCCTCAAATCCAAATACAACCCGACGTGGATTATCGCCAACGGGGAGAACGCAGCCGCAGGCCGCGGCATTACGCAGGCGATCACGAAGGAGCTGTACGAGATGGGCGTGCAGGGGATCACGATGGGCAACCACACGTGGGACCAGAAAGAGATCTTCGACTTCATCGACAAGGAAGAGCGCCTGATCCGCCCGGCGAACTTCCCGGCGGGAACACCGGGCCGCGGGATCATGTATATCAAGACCAAAGAAGCCGAGCTGGCCGTCATCAACCTGCAGGGCCGGACGTTCCTCCCGCCGCTGGACTGCCCGTTCGAGAAAGCGAGCGAGCTGGTAGCGCAGGCAAAGAAGCGCACGAAGTATGTATTCGTCGATTTCCATGCGGAGGTGACCTCGGAAAAGCTCGCCATGGGCTGGCATCTCGACGGGAAGGCATCGGCGGTGGTCGGGACCCATACGCACGTGCAGACGCACGACGAGCGCATTTTCCCGCAGGGGACGGCCTATGTGACCGATGTAGGCATGGTGGGTCCGCGCGACGGCATTCTCGGCATGGAGCGGACGGCAGTGATGAAGAAGTTCATGACTCAGCTGCCGACGCGGTTTGTGGTGGATGAAGGCAAGTGGCATTTTCACGCGGTGGTCATCGATCTCGATCCGGCTACGGGGCTCGGCCGTAAAATTCAGCTGATTCGCAAGGATGAAGATGCGGTAATGTTTGAATAACGGAAGGGAATCGGACCCAACGTCTGAATTGACACAAAATTCAAAACTTTTCGACCGTACTCTCTTCGGACAGAAGGAATTAACTTTAAATTCCTAGAATATGATTAATACCGGAAGCAATCATCATTCCCGAGGAGGTACTTTCATGGAAGTATTAAAAGTTTCAGCAAAATCCAATCCAAATTCCGTAGCCGGTGCATTGGCGGGGGTGTTGCGTGAACGCGGGGCTGCGGAGCTCCAGGCCATCGGGGCTGGGGCGCTCAATCAAGCAATTAAAGCGGTAGCTATTGCGCGAGGATTCGTTGCTCCCAGCGGGGTTGATCTGATTTGCATACCGGCGTTTACCGATATTGTAATCGATGGGGAAGACCGCACCGCCATTAAATTGATCGTGGAGCCGCGCTAGAGCGCAGGCCAGCCCCTCTTCGGACCGGACGGTGTACACAGCACCGAGAAAGCCAACCGAATTTCATCGTACGGATTGTCCTTATCCGCATTCCAAAGAAAGCCTTTCATAAAACAAGAAACCGAAACGCCTGTTTACTCCGTAGACAGGTTTTTTGTTCTGTTTGGCTATTCTGCGGCTTACAAGGAAGGGAGACTGAGAACCCCATGAAAACCCCTGTTGTCGACGGCCACTGCGATGCCCTGCTCAAGCTCTACAATAACCCTGCAATCGATTTTCACGATCCGAACGAGGCAAGGCTGGACGTCTCCTATTCAAGGCTGCACAGCTCGAATGTGAAGCTGCAGTTTTTTGCGATCTACCTGCCTGAACGTATAAGCGATGCGCGTTTTGACCATTACTTGGAGTATATCGACATCTTCCACCAGCGTGTGGAGCGTCAGGGCAAGCTTCGGCTGGTGCGCACCCGCCGCGACCTGGATGAGGTCATGGGGGGGACTGAGATCGGGGGGCTGCTGACGCTCGAAGGGGCGGATGCACTGAACGCCTCTCCTTTGTATACCCGCATCCTGTACCACCTGGGGGTGCGGATGATCGGTCCGACCTGGAACTACGGCAACTGGGCCGCCGACGGGATTCTGGAGCCGCGCAGGGGCGGGTTCTCGAGGAAGGGAAAAAGCTTTATTAAAGAATGCGGGGATTTGGGCATTCTATTGGATGCATCCCATCTGTCCGTCGCCTCGTTCTGGGACCTGGCCGCAAGCTCGCCGCGTCCGTTCGTCGCCACCCATTCCAATGCCAAGGCACTGTGCGGACACCCGAGAAATCTGGATGACCGCCAGATCGGTGAACTGATCCGAAGAGATGGAAGAATAGGGATCACCTTCGTGCCCTATTTCGTAGAAAGCGGGAGGCCGGCCAGCATAGCAGGAGTGGTAAGGCACATCGAACATATCTGCTCTCTCGGAGGCGCGGAGCGGGTGGTTCTCGGATCGGATTTTGACGGCATCGGCGAATGGATTCCGGGCCTTGAGCATGCAGGGCAGTTTTACCGCCTGGAGGAGGAGCTTCGCAAGCACTACACGGAGACACAGGTGGCCGGGTTTCTCAGCCGCAACTGGTTCACGTTCCTGCACCGTCATCTGCCGGAGTTCTGAACAATCGTATTCCGATCCAAGATACAAGAGCACCAAACTATTCTCGCTGCGGTATGAATATGATCTAAATTAACTATCTTTCAAAAATGCCAAAATCTCTTGCTTTTTACCTCTTGACATCATAAAATTTGTGAGACAACTGAAAGAGACATGTGCTCTTTTGGGGAGCTTTGGGCTCAGCTGCTTTAGTCAGCGACAATCAAAAGGAGTGGACAACGGTGATTAGCCAATTATCTTGGAAGGTCGGAGGACAACAGGGGGAAGGCGTGGAAAGTACGGATAAAATCTTTTCCACGGCATTGACCAGACTGGGGTACTACCTGTACGGCTACCGTCATTTTTCCTCGCGGATCAAGGGCGGACACACAAACAACAAAATCAGAATCAGTACGAAACCGATTCGTGCCATTTCCGACGATCTCGACATCCTCGTCGCGTTTGACCAAGAAACCATCGATGTAAACGCACATGAGCTGCGTGAGAACGGCGTCATCATCGCCGATGCAAAAGTAAATCCGGTTGTTCCTGAAGGCGTGAAAGCAAGATTGTTCCCTGTGCCGATTACGGCAATTGCAGAAGAACTCGGTACGTCCCTGTTTAAGAATATGGCTGCTTCCGGCGCATCCTGGGCCCTGCTCGGCCTGCCGCTCGAAGTGTTTAATAAAGCAGTAGAAGAAGAATTCGGCCGTAAAGGTGCAGCGGTCGTAGAGAAAAACATCGAAGCGGTCCGCAAAGCCGCAGAATTCGTACTGGAGCTTAACGGCGGCCCGCTGCCTGAATTCCAGCTCGAACCTGCCGACGGCAGACAAAAGCTGTTCATGATCGGTAACGATGCGATCGGCCTCGGTGCCGTTGCAGCAGGCTGCCGCTTCATGCCGGCTTACCCGATCACACCGGCATCCGAAGTCATGGAATACCTGATCAAGACGCTGCCTAAGTTCGGTGGTACGGTTATCCAGACCGAAGACGAGATCGCAGCATGTACGATGGCGATCGGCGCCAACTACGGCGGCGTACGCGCCCTGACGGCATCCGCTGGTCCTGGTCTTTCCCTCATGATGGAAGCGATCGGCCTCGCCGGCATGACCGAGACGCCTGTCGTTATCGTCGATACACAGCGCGGTGGTCCAAGTACGGGTCTTCCTACGAAGCAGGAGCAGTCCGACGTACTCGCGATGATCTACGGTACGCACGGTGAGATTCCGAAGATCGTTCTCTCCCCGTCCACGATCGAAGAGTGCTTCTACGATACAGTCGAAGCGTTCAACCTGGCGGAGATCTACCAAGTGCCGGTCATCCTTCTGACGGACCTTCAGCTGTCCCTCGGCAAGCAGACGGCCGAACCGCTCGACTTCAAGAAAGTCACGATCGAGCGCGGCGCACTTCAGCAGGGCGAACTGCAGCCGAACGAAGATAACAAGCTCTTCAAGCGTTACGAGTTCACGGAAAGCGGCGTTTCTCCGCGTGTCATCCCTGGCCAGAAGCATGGTCTGCACCATGTGACAGGCGTAGAGCATGACCAGGAAGGCCGTCCGTCCGAGAGCCCGGAGAACCGCAAGAAGATGATGGATAAGCGGATGAGCAAGCTCAAGACCGTCTCCAAGAAGGTAACGGACGCCATCAAGGTGGACGCACCTCACGAGAATCCGGATCTGCTCATCATCGGTATGGGCTCCACTGGCGGTACGATCGACGAAGCAAGACGCCGTCTTGACGCCAGCGGCATCAAGTCGAACCACATCACGGTTCGCCTGCTGCACCCGTTCCCGGCAGAAGAGCTTGCTCCATACCTGGAGAAAGCAAAGCAAGTGGTTGTCGTTGAGAACAACGCTACTGCTCAGCTCGCTTCCCTTATTAAGTTGAACGCTGGCTATGCCGATAAACTGAACAGCATGCTGAAATACAACGGTAATCCTTTCTTGCCTGCTGAAATCACTAAATATTGTCAGGAGCTGAACCTTGTATGGCAACGTTAAAAGATTTCCGTAACAATATCAAACCGAACTGGTGCCCAGGCTGCGGCGACTTCTCCGTTCAAGCTGCGATCCAAAGAGCGGCAGCCAACGTAGGTTTGGAGCCGGAACAACTCGGCGTTGTTTCGGGAATCGGCTGCTCGGGCCGGATCTCGGGCTACATCAACGCCTATGGCTTCCACGGTGTCCACGGCCGTTCCCTGCCGATCGCTCAAGGCCTCAAGATGGCGAACCGCGAGTTGACGGTTGTCGCTGCAGGCGGCGACGGTGACGGCTTCGCGATCGGTATGGGCCACACGGTCCATGCGATCCGCCGCAACATTGACATGACGTACATCGTCATGGATAACCAGATCTACGGTCTGACGAAAGGCCAAACGTCGCCGCGAAGCGCAGAAGGCTTCAAGACGAAGTCCACGCCGTCCGGTTCGATCGAGTCCGCTCTGTCCCCGCTGGAAGTAGCCCTGGCTGCAGGCGCTACGTTCATCGCCCAGTCGTTCTCGAGCAACCTGAAGCAGTTGACGCACCTCATTGAGGAAGGCATGAAACACAAAGGCTTCTCCTTCATCAACGTGTTCTCTCCATGCGTCACGTTCAACAAAGTGAATACGTACGAGTGGTTCAAGGAGCATATCGTCGATCTGGAAGAAACGCCGGACTACGATCCGTCCAACCGGGTTTCGGCTATGACGAAGATCATGGAGACGAACTCCCTGGTAACCGGCCTGATCTATCAGGACAAGTCCAAGAAGAGCTACGAAGACCTCGTTACCGGCTTCAAGCCTGAAGGTCTGGCCAATCAGAACATCACGCTCACCGAGCAGGAATT
Organism: Paenibacillus sp. S-38; assembly: GCF_049942825.1. Taxonomy (NCBI): domain Bacteria; kingdom Bacillati; phylum Bacillota; class Bacilli; order Caryophanales; family Paenibacillaceae; genus Paenibacillus; species Paenibacillus sp. S-38. The sequence goes on along the minus strand of NZ_CP187970.1, from coordinate 5,420,348 downwards.
TGAAAAATTGGTGGCGGAATTCAAATAATTTGTTGACAGTCTTCGAAGCATACGGCCCCGGCCGTATGCTTTTTGTTTTGGTTATGGGTATAATGGAATAGAAAGAAGCCAGTTGGCATAATAAGGAGAGAACCATACAATGAAAAAAGTACCTGTAGGCGTATCCGCCAGACATATTCACCTGTCCGTTGATCATATTGCAGCACTGTTCGGCGCCGGTCATGAACTCAAAGTGCTCAAGGAACTGTCCCAGCCGGGTCAATTCGCGGCGGAAGAAACCGTAGCGGTCATCGGACCGAAGGGCAAGTTCGACAAGGTCCGTATTCTGGGACCGGCCCGCGGCAAAACCCAGCTTGAAGTGTCCCGCACGGATGCTTTCTCGCTAGGAGTGAACCCTCCGGTGAGAGAGTCCGGCAACATCGCCGGCACACCGGGGATCAAACTTGTCGGCCCGGCCGGGGAAGTGGAGATCGAAGAGGGCGTCATCGTAGCGGCACGCCATATTCACTTCCACACCGAGGATGCGGCACGCTGGGGCATCCAAGATAAGCAGAAGCTGACGGTCCGTGTAAGCGGAGAGCGTGCGGTGATTTTCGAGGAAGTCGTGGCAAGGGTATCCGACCAGTACGCGCTGGATATGCATATCGACACGGACGAAGCGAACGCCGCCGGCGTCAAGAACGGGGACGAGGCCGAAATTCTGTCTTAATCTCCCTGTTTTCTTTTGAAATGCCTCCATGGTCAATGCTATAATGGAAGGGTTAATCACGGCATGGGCCGCACGGCTGGCTTCAGGAGGAAACGGAATCTATGACGATTCAATCGAAGGCAAAAGATTATTCGATATATTTTCAACCTCCCTCTCTGAGTGACGCAAAAAAGCGGGGCAAGGAAGACATCACGGTGCATTACGACTTCGAGATCCCTGAGGAATTGCGCGGACTCGGGCGGGACAAGTACTATTTGGTACAGACGTACGGCTGCCAGATGAACGAGCATGATACGGAGACGATCAAAGGACTGCTGGAGGGGCTCGGCTACCGCGCCACCGAGGATCGCAAACAGGCGGACATCATTCTGCTCAACACCTGTGCGGTCCGTGAGAATGCGGAAGACAAGGTGTTCGGCGAGCTCGGCCACCTCAAGCACCTCAAGACCGAGAAGCCTTCCCTGCTGCTGGGCGTATGCGGCTGTATGTCCCAGGAAGAGGCGACGGTGAGCCGCATTCTGAAGAAGCATCCCTTCGTGGATCTCATCTTCGGAACCCACAACATTCACCGTCTCCCTTTCCTGGTCAAGGAAGCGATGTTCAGCAAGGAAATGGTGATCGAGGTGTGGTCCAAAGAGGGCGACATCATCGAGAACCTGCCGAAGAAGCGTGAAGGGCTCAAAGCCTGGGTCAACATCATGTACGGCTGCGACAAGTTCTGTACGTACTGTATTGTCCCTTATACGCGCGGCAAGGAACGTTCCCGCCGGCCGGAGGATGTCATTGCCGAGGTCCGGGAGCTGGCTCGCCAGGGGTATAAGGAAGTGATGCTGCTCGGGCAGAACGTGAACGCATACGGCAAGGACTTCGAGGGCCTCGACTACCGGTTCGGCGACCTGATGGACGATATCCGCAAGATCGACATTCCGAGAGTCCGCTTCACCACGAGCCATCCGCGGGACTTCGACGACCATCTGATCGAGGTGCTGGCGCAAAAGGGCAACCTCATGGAGCATATCCACCTGCCGGTACAGTCGGGAAGCAACGAGATCCTGAAGCGGATGAGCCGCAAGTATACGCGGGAGCAGTATCTGGAGCTTGTGGCCAAGATCAAGGCGGCAATTCCGGATGTCGTGCTGACGAGCGATTTCATCGTCGGCTTCCCGGGGGAGACCGAGGAGCAGTTTGAGGAAACCGTGTCACTGGTACAGGAGGTCGGCTTTGACTTTGCCTTCACCTTCATCTACTCTCCGCGGGAAGGCACCCCGGCAGCAGGCATGGAAGATACGGTGCCTCAGGATGTGAAGAGCCGGCGTCTGCGCAGGCTGAACGACGTGCTGAGCGAGAACATGAAGCGCAGCAACGAGAAGCTTCTCGGTCAGACGGTGGAAGTGTTCGTGGAAGGCGTCAGCAAGAACAATGACCGGGTGCTGGCAGGCCGGACCCGGACGAATAAGCTCGTGCACTTCGAGGGGCCGGAGGAGCTGGTCGGCCGTCTGGTGCAGGTGCACATTACGGACGCACCGACCTTTTACATCAAAGGGGATTGGGTGCAGCAGGCCGTAGTACAATAAGAAAAAGTAGGGGCGTGCGCGGCAATGGCAGAGATCAAATACACGAACTGCGGCATGGAGCAGTATACGAATACCGAACTCATCGTACGTGAGGACATTCTGAAGAAAGCGCGTGAGCTGGCCGAGATGATCTCGACGTCGAACGAGGTGCAGTTCTTCCAGAAGGCGGAACAGCAGATTTCGAACAACGATTCGATTCAGACGCTGATCAGCGCGATCAAGAAGAAGCAGAAGGAGATCGTGGCGTTCCAGTCGTTCGAGAACAAGAAGATGGTTGAGAAGATCGAGAAGGAAGTCGACGAGCTCCAGGATCAGCTCGATTCCATTCCGATCGTGAGCGAGTTCAAGCAGTCGCAGGAAGATATTAACTATCTGCTTCAGCTTGTCATGTCGGTCATCCGGGATTCCATCTCCGAGAAGATCAATGTGGAAGAGGGAAAGGCGGAAGCCTCCTCGAGCTGCAGCGAGTAAGGGCAAGACCCATGGGCCGGTGTGCTGTCTCTATCCTAGAGGCGGCCGCCGGTCCTTTTTGCTGCCGGGGCGACAGGAAGATACGGGTGCGAGGAGAAGAGCTGGGGCATAAAACAGGGAAAAACCGGCAATCCTTCGTAAGGAGAACCGCCTGTTCACTACAGGACCCAAGGGAGGAAGCCAGCGTGGACCTTGTCAAATTTACCGTGAACCCGGAGAACCGGGATGAACTGATTGCCCTCGTAGATGAAATCAACGCACATGCCGCCTTGTCGGAGGAAGAAAAGGCGCAGTTGATGGCAGAGGTGGCGAATTTGCGGGAGCACTCCCGCGAGACGTTCTTTTAAAACGCCGGGCTGCAACGCAGGTTAGTCCTTCCGTACCTTCCGTACTTCCGTGCCTAATCCTGTTCAGGTATGCTACAATGGACTAAAGCAAACAGGGAAGCGGGAAGGGGGAGAAGGGGATGGCGGGAATGGAGAAGGACGTGCTGACCCGTTTTGGCGTCTCGATGCCGGACGAGCTCGTCAAACAGTTCGACCAGTATATTACGGAGCAGGGATACACGAACCGGTCCGAGGCCATCCGGGACCTGGTGCGGCGCGTGCTGCTGGAGCCGGGGGCTCTCCAGGGCGGACAAACCGTGGCGGGAACGATCGTGATGGTCTACGACCATCATATGACCGACCTGCCGCTGTACCTGATGGAGCTGCAGCACGATTACCATCACGACATCATATCGACGATGCATGTGCATCTAAACCATGATCAGTGCATGGAGGTCATCGTCGTCCGCGGCGTACTGTCCCGGCTGCGGGAGCTTCACCAGCGTATTCAGGTGCAGAAGGGCGTGCTGTACGCGGAGCTGTCCGTTACGTATACGGATGGCGGGAAGCATCCTCATGAAGCACATCATCATGCTCACGGAGCACCCTCTGGCAAGCCTGAGTTGGGTACTCAGGGGGAGTCAGCTGAAGACACCCGGTAAGACGTGACCGTGCCGAGCGGACGGTGGAGTCCGAAGAAGGATCATGGAAGAAAAAAAGCAATAGACACAGCAGAGCCGGCCGGAGGGCCGGTTATTTTTTTGTCTGCGGGGCTTTGCGAGTCATGATGCCCGGTGCCCGTCCATATATTGTATCAGTTTGCGCAGAATCGGAGGGATGGCGAAGTGAGTTTAACCACACCGCTGCAGCCGCCGGCACAGCTGACGATCGATATCACGGGCATGACCTGTGCAGCCTGCGCCGCACGGATCGAGCGGGCGGTAGGGAAGCTGGACGGCGTGGAGGAAGTCCACGTCAACCTGGCGCTGAACCGGGCTTCGGTAACGATGGACCCGCAGCGAACCGACGGCGGGCAGGTGATCGACCGGATTGAACGCCTCGGCTTTGGGGCGGTGCCCAAGCAGGAAGGGCACCGGGAGGGAGCTGCCGAGGAAGAAGTGCGAACGAACCGCAGGGCGTTCCTGGCCGGTGCCGCGGCACTGCTGCCCTTCCTCTGGGCGATGGCGCCGCACCATGCCTGGTCGGCGCAGTTCTGGGTGCCGCCGCTGCTGCTGAACCCCTGGTTCCAGCTCGCGCTGGCCACGCCGGTACAGTTCGTACTCGGCGGGCCGTTCTACTTTCGGGCCTGGAAGGCGCTTCGGGCCGGCGGGGCCTCGATGGACGTACTCATCGTGCTGGGCAGCACGTCGGCGTATTTGTACAGTCACTACCGGCTGCTGCACGCCGGTGGGATGCCCATGCCTCACGCAGGGGGAGGGCATGCCTATTATTTCTTCGACACGAGTGTCATGATCCTCACGATCGTCTGGCTGGGGAAATGGCTCGAGGCTGCAGCCAAGCGGCGGACGTCGGACAGCATCGCCGCGCTGAGAAAGCTGCAGCCTGCCGAGGTGACGGTGTTGGCAGGGGGACGGCAAATGACGCGCCGGGCCGGAGAGATTCAGGCCGGAGAGACCATTCTGGTCCGGCCGGGGGAGAAAGTGCCGCTGGACGGGAAGGTGCTCATGGGTAGCTCCGAAGTGGACGAATCGCCGGTCACCGGGGAGAGTCTCCCGGTGGAGAAAGGACCGGGCGCCGGGGTGCTGGCCGGCACGCTGAACGGAAGCGGAGCATTGACGGTGCAGGTTACAAAGCCGGAGCACACCTCCACGGTGGCACGGATGGTCCGCATGGTCGAGGAGGCGCAGGAGAGCCGGGCACCGATCCAGCGGCTGGCGGACCGGGTGTCCGGCGTCTTCGTCCCGCTGATCGTACTGACGGCCCTGTTGACCTTCGGCTGGTGGTATGTATGGGGAGAAGCGGGCCATGCGGCGGGCGCCCTGGAGAAGGCGATCGCCGTGCTGCTCATCGCGTGTCCCTGCGCCCTGGGGCTGGCCACGCCCGTGTCGGTGCTCGTCGGCTCCGGGCGGGCCGCCCAGAAGGGCATCCTCTTCAAGGAAGGGAGGATGCTGGAAGAGCTGCAGGGGACGGGCGTGCTCCTGCTGGACAAAACCGGGACGCTCACGGCCGGCCGGCCCCGTATGAGTGGACTGTATCCAGCGCCGGGCGTAACGCAGCCCGTGCTCCTGCGCGTGATGGCCGCCGCCGGACAGGCGTCGGAGCACCCGCTCTCCCGCGCGGTCGTACGGGAAGCGCAGCGGCGCAGCCTGACGCTGCCGAAGGCGGCGGCCTTCGAGGCCGTGCCGGGCAGCGGGGTGCGGGCGGAGGTGGACGGACATACCGTCCTCCTCGGCAGCCGGCGTTGGCTGGAGAGCCTGGGCGTCGCGCTGCCCGCAGGCGATGCCCAGGAGGCGCTGTGGCTCGGCGAAGGACGTCAGCTGCTCTATGCGGCCTCTGGAGGGCGCTGGCTGGGCCTCGCGGCCCTAAGCGATCCGCTGCGGCCGGGGGCCCGCTCTGCCGTCCGCCAGCTGCAGGCTGCCGGCGTGGACGTGATCCTCGTGACCGGCGACCACGAGGAGGCGGCCCGAAGAACAGCGGGCCAAGCGGGCATCTCCCGCTGGTATGCCGGCATGCGCCCGGAGCAGAAGCTGGAGCTGGTGCGCCGGCTGCAGCGGGAAGGCCACAGGGTGGCGGTCGCGGGCGACGGCATCAACGACGCCCCAGCGCTGGCCGCCGCGGATGCGGGCCTGGCTGTAGGGGGCGGCACCGATGCGGCGCTGGCTGCCGCGGGGGTGCAGCTGCACCGGGGCGACCTGGGGGCGGTCGCCGAGGCGTACCGGATGAGCCGCAGGACGATGCGGGTCATCTACCAGAACCTGCTGCTGTCGCTGGGCTACAATGTGCTGGCGGTTCCGCTTGCCGTGAGCGGCCAGCTTGCCCCGTGGATGGCCTGCACCGCGATGGCGCTCAGCTCCGTGACGGTGGTTGGCAACGCGCTGCGGCTTCAGCGCGCGTGAAGGGGGAGAAGACCTATGGAGATGGCGGGCGTGGGCGCAGACCTTCTGCTGGCGCTGCTCGGCGGGTTATTCGGCGCTCCGCACTGCCTGGCGATGTGCGGAGGGACGGCCGCCGGGATTGTGCTGAAGGCCGGCAGCCGGCCGGTGCGGGCCCTGCTCTGCTATAACGCAGGCCGCATCCTGACGTACACCGCGCTTGGCGCCTTCATGGGCGCTGTAGGGTCGTTTGTCGACGGAGCCGGCCAGGCGGCGCGGCTGCAGGGAACGGCAACCCTTCTGGGCGGATGCCTGATCCTTCTGTGGGCGCTGCGCGGCACACGGCTGCGGGTTCCGCTGCCGGAAGCGGTGCAGCGGCTGCGGGGCTCGGCAGAGCGCCTCGGCCACCGCTGGAAGGGCCGAGGCACGCCTGCGGCCGCCCTGCTCGCCGGGCTGCTTCTCGGCTTCCTGCCGTGCGGCCTGACCTACGCGATGCAGATGAACGCCGCCGCAGGCGGCAGCCCTACCCGAGGGGCGCTGCTGCTGGCCGCCTTCGGGCTGGGTACGCTGCCGGCGCTGCTGCTGGCGGGCTTGTCCGCGAGCCGGCTGGGGCGGGCGCTGCGCAGCCGGGCACGGACCGCCGGACGGGTGCTGGCGGTCACGATCGGTGTGCTCTGCATTCTGCGAGGGCTGGCCGCCGGGGGATGGATCCCTTCGGTCCATCCCTGGCTGTGGTAGCCCGGGCGGCAAGGGGGCAGGTCCATGTCCTCGGGCCGCAAGCCCCTTATGCTTGCCGGCAGAAGGGGCTTGCGGTGCGGCGGGGACGAACGGTCGGGATCCGGAAGGCTCCCCGGCGCAGGATTAGGTGGATGGTTCGGCGGGCAGGCGGCCGCGCTGATCATGGAGAGGGAGCGGGCGCTGACACCTCCTCCTTCAAGTCCAAGTCTTCGGGACGATCACATAGAGGGGGGGCCGCTGCCAAGACGAATTATCCGGCCGGGTGGCGCCCAACTGCCCTGTCAACGCTCGGCTGCAAAAGGAAAGCTTACCTGCAGCGCTTCCCCGCCGGGCAGGCGGACCGTCACGCCGGCGGACTGCCTGCCGGCCATCAGCGGGATGCCGCTGCCGGTGTAGAGTCCGGGCGCTGTCTCGCTCAGTTCGCTGCGGCTCGTGCCGCAGAACATCACGGGCATCGAGATCGCGACCAGCACTTCCGCTCCAGCAACGGGGGAGCCGGCTGCATCCTTGACGGACACGGCGAGCGGATTCTCCTGCAGCACCCGTGCCCGCCCCTCGCTCAAGGCCACTTCCACGGTGTAGTTCCCTGCGGCAAACGCTTTGCGCGGCTGGAAAACCTCTTCGGCCTCTTCCCCTGACAGCAGGCGGGCGATTCCCCACAGCAGGGCCGCCGCTCCCGCGCCGGCCCAAAGCAGGAGGATGCGCCTATGCCACTTCTCCTTCATGCTCCACCTCCCACCGTATTGTTTTCACATGCACCGCTTCAACTGCAGATCATTATTGCACGTTCTCTTCTATACATACCGGCCGCCTCCTCCCGATATGCTTTTCATCAATTTGTCATGGGTTTGAGGAGGGCAAGGTGTCATTTTGATCTGAAATATGGTAATTTGGAAGGGTCAGATTCAGAAAGGGGCATTACGTAAGCCATGGCAACTATCAAGCTGCTGCTCAGCCTCCTGGTCATGGGGGCATTTTTCAGTGCGGCCTTCGTGCTGTTCTTCCAGAAAAGAAAACCGATCGCCTGGACTTGTATTGCGCTCGGATTCGCAAGCGCATTCCTGTTCTACTATGCCATCTACACCGGCTGGCTTCCGCTGCCGGAAACGCAGTGATGGTGCCGGGCGGCAAAAGCCGCAAAGACATCCGTCCGGGGCTGGAGGTGGCGATCGTGCTCAAGCAGGACCAGCGGACAGGGAAGCGGACCCGGGGGATCGTCAAGGACATCCTCACGAACTCGCCGTCGCATCCGCACGGCATCAAGGTGCGCCTGACCGACGGACAAGTCGGCCGCGTACAGGAAATCGGCAAACCGGAAGAGCAGTGACTTCCGGTTTTTTTGTTATGAGGCGAAGCCGTCTGCGGCCGGACATGAGCTGACACGGACCGGCGTATACATAGGGCATGGAGAGGAGGCCGGGGAATGAACAGGTCACGGTGCACTGAGCGGACCACGGAAGCACTGGGCCCGTCCCATGCGCACGAATTCCGGATCCTCACCGCTCCGGCGCTCGGCCATACCCATCTCATGCTGCTGTATACCTACGCCGTGAACGGAACCGGAGAAGATGGACATACACATATGTTCCAGGGGCATACCCGGATGGCGGCCGGAAGCCATTTTCACCGAGTGATAGGGAGTACCGGGCCTGCGGTGCCGCTGCCGGACGGGTCGCACTATCACGAAGTGACGGGGGAGCTGGATGACGAACCGTTCCAGCCCAAAGGGGGCTATTACACGACGATACTTTCGGTGCCGCGGCACGTGCACAGCTATAGGGGACGCAGCGGACCGCCGATCGGCGTGGAGCCGCCGGGATGGTAGAACGTTCGGCTTTGCAGGAGGAAAGAGGGACAGAGAAAGCTTGGGCCGAAGGTCCAAGCTTTTTTTGCACTTCAAGGACGGCGATCCGGAGATAATCCGGTGTATTCCCATGGAGATGAGGTGGTATAATCCACAATGGTCGAAACTAAAAGAAGGAACCGTTTTATCAGTCCTCCTTATGGAATAATTCAAGGATTCTAATGAGCTCATCCGCTTATATATGCGTTTGATTATTTCAAAATGATAAAAAGTAGAGTATAATGAGGATATAGTAAGAAAAAAGGTTACGTACGTAGTGACGATAAAAGATAGAAAATGGAGGGATAGCGGTGGGCATACTTCTCGTGAAGCTGTTCTGGTCCTTTGTCCGCATCTCCCCGATGTCGTTCGGCGGCGGCTACGCCATGATTCCGCTGATCGAGCGCGAGATCGTGGAGAAGAGACAATGGATCACCCCGGAGGAGATGAGCAGCGGACTGGCCGTGGCAGGATCCGCGCCCGGAGGGATCGGCGTCAACACGGCCGCCTTCATCGGGTACCGGATGAAGGGCATTCCCGGAGCGGTCGCGGCGATCCTCGGCATCACGCTGCCGACCTTCCTGATTGTTCTGGTACTAGCGCTGGCCTTCGCCCAAGTCCAGCATCATCCCAAGGCGGCTGCGGCCTTGGCCGGTATTCAGGCCGGGGTGGCGGCCCTGATTCTGGTTTCGGCGTACAATATGGGCCGCTCTTCGCTGGTGGACCGGGGAACCATGATCATGGCGGCGGCCGCTCTGGTGCTGCTGATGTTCGGGGTTCATCCGATAGGACTGATCACGACAGGGCTTCTTGCCGGGCATGTGCCGGCCTTGTTCCGCGTGAAGCGGGAGAGCGGCCGACTGCAGCGGCAGGAGCCGGCGGGTGCCGCAGCGGCGCCTTCCTACAAGTATTCGGATTATTATATCGCTGACGGCATTTAAACGGATGGCTTGCAATCCAAAACAATCGATTACTCCATAAAAAGGGGGGGCGGCGCCATGCTCTGGACCTTGTTCGCGGTATTTCTGAAAATCGGCTTGTTCTCGTTCGGCGGCGGCTACGCGATGATTCCGTTGATCCGGCACGAAGTGCTGGCACACGGATGGGTATCCAATGCCCGCTTCACGGAGCTCACAGCGCTTGCCGGTATGGCGCCGGGACCTGTCGCCACCAACAGCGCGACGCTGATCGGGTATGAAACCGCAGGCGCGGCCGGCGCCTTCGCCGCGACGACCGGTATGATTCTGCCGTCGCTTGCGCTCATCATTCTGCTCAGCGCGATGCTTTTCCGTGCAGGGAAGTCGGAGTGGCTCAGGAATACGTTCTATGGGCTGAAGCCGGTCATCACGGGAATGATCTTCTATGCCGCGCTGCATTTTCTGCTCCCGCGGGAGGGACTTCCCTGGCTTACCTGGCATACGGCGGGACTGTTCATCATACTGGGCGTCTCGCTCTATGCGATGGTTCGCTACAAGCTTCATCCGCTGGCGGTCCTGACGCTGTCGGGACTGCTCGGCATCGCTTTTTTTCAATGAGTACCGGTTCGGACCGGCTAAGATGAGAGAGGAGTCCTGGGACACGGGGCTCCTTTTTTGCTGTTCCCAGCTGGGAAAAAGGGGGGCGGCGGTTATCGGAGGGCGGGCTGCAAGGCAGGGGCGGATATCCAAGAAGACGGGCGGCAGGCGGAAGGATGGCGTAATGTGATGCGGGACTTCAGAGGTGAACCGTGCCGCCGCGGCAGGACTCCTGCTCCGATTACCGTGCATGCCAAGCGCGGCTCCCTGCAGCGGAGCATCCGAAGAGGAACTGCCCCTTCGGTCGGGCTGTGTTCTCATGGATCACTGTGATACAATGAGATTTATTTGTTTTATTGGAATGAGGAGCATGGAGAAGGCTTATTCATCTTAATTAACGGGACTGTGGAGTGATTCAACATGGCGATGCTGCCAATAGATTCAGTACTGGCCGAGCTGCATCTGGCGCTGGCCGAGCATACGGGCGTCGTCCTGATCGCGGCGCCGGGAGCGGGCAAAACGACTAGAGTGCCGCTGTCGCTGCTGGATGCCCCATGGCTGGACGGGCGCAAGATCGTCATGCTCGAGCCCCGGCGTCTCGCAGCCCGTTCGGCCGCCCGGTTCATGGCGCGGTCGCTCGGCGAGTCCGTGGGTGCCACGGTTGGCTACCGGGTGAGGCTCGATACGCAGGTAGGTCCGAAGACACGCATTGAGGTCGTGACGGAGGGGGTGCTGACGCGGATGCTGCAGAGCGACCCGGCACTCGAAGATGTCGGCCTGCTGATCTTCGACGAGTTCCATGAACGGAGCCTGCAGGCGGATCTCGGCCTGGCGCTCAGCCTGGAGACGCAGGGAGTCCTGCGCGAGGATCTGCGCCTGCTGGTCATGTCGGCAACCCTGGAAGCAGAACCGGTAGCCCGGCTGCTCGGCGGGGCCCCGGTGGTGACGAGCGAGGGACGCAGCTACCCGGTGGAGACCCGGTACTTGGCCCGTCCGGCGGACGGGCGGATCGAACCCGCGGCGGCCCGGGTGATCGCGCAGGCGCTCTCGGAGCAGGAGGGCGACCTGCTCGTCTTTCTGCCCGGTGCCGGGGAGATCCGGCGGACGGCGCAGCTGCTCGCGGAGCGGGGCCTTGGGCCCGGCGTCAAGGTGGCGCCGCTCTACGGGATGCTGCCGCAGGAAGCGCAGGATGCGGCGCTGGCGCCCTGCGCGCCGGGCACGCGTAAGGTTGTGCTCGCCACGTCGATCGCAGAGTCAAGCCTCACGGTTGAGGGCATCCGCGTCGTGATCGACAGCGGGCTGATGCGCGTGCCCCGCTTTTCTCCGCGGACCGGCATGAGCCGGCTCGAGACAGTGAGCGTGTCGGCCGCCTCGGCCGACCAGCGGCGGGGCCGCGCCGGCCGGCTGGCGCCAGGCGTCTGCTACCGGCTCTGGTCGGAGGCCGACCACCGCCAGCTGCCGCCGCAGCGCGTGCCCGAGATCCGCGAAGCGGACCTCGCCCCGCTGGCGCTGGAGCTGGCCGCCTGGGGCGCGGGCGGCCCGGACGCGCTGCCGTGGCTCGATCCGCCGCCGGCAGGCGCCTACGCGCAGGCGCTGGAGCTGCTGCAGCTGCTCGAGGCGCTCGACGCGCGCGGCGCCGTCACGGCCCACGGCCGGGCGATGGCCTCGCTGGGGCTGCACCCGCGGCTGGCGCACATGCTGCTGCGCGCGCAGGCGCTGGGCCTCGGCGGCCTAGCGTGCGATCTCGCCGCCCTGCTCGGCGAGCGGGACGTGCTCGGCGGAGCCGACGAGGCGGACCTGCGCTCACGCGTGGAGCGGCTGCGCGCAGGCGGCCGCCCCGGCGGGCAGGACGCCGCCGCGCTGCAGCGGATCGCCGCCGAGGCGAAGATGTGGCGCCGCGAGCTCGGCCTGCGGGGCGGGGAAGGCGAGGGCAGCCCGGCATCCGCCGGGGTCTGCCTGGCGCTCGCGTATCCGGACCGGATCGGCCAGAACCGCGGCGGGGGCCGCTATCTGCTCTCCAGCGGCCGCGGTGCAGTGCTGCCCCGCCAGCAGCTCCTCTGGAACGCCGCGTATATCGTGGCGGCGGAGCTGGACGACCAAGGGGCGGAGAGCCGCATCCGGCTGGCCGCTCCCCTGGAAGAAGAGGAGCTGCGCCGCGGAGCGGCGGGGGCGATCCGCATGGAAGAGAGCATCGTCTGGGAACGGAGCGCGGGCGCAGTCCGCGGCCGCAGGCGGGAGCTGCTCGGCGCGCTGCTTCTGAAGGAGACGGTGCTCGCCGAGCTGAACCCCGAGCGCCAGCTGCAGGCGCTGCTGGAAGGCATCCGGCTCGAGGGGCTCGGGGTGCTGCCTTGGTCGAAGGCCGCCCGGCAGCTTCGCGAGCGGATCGGCTTCCTGCACCGGCACCGCGGCGATTGGCCGGATGTGTCCGACGAAGCGCTGCTCGGCAGCCTGGAGGAGTGGCTCGCACCGCATCTGTACGGATTGAAGAGCCGCGGCGATCTGCAGCGCGTGCCGCTGTTCGAGGCGCTGGAATCGCTGCTGGCTTGGCCGCAGCGGCAGCTCCTCGGCGAGTACGTGCCGACGCACGTGACGGTGCCGAGCGGCTCCCGCATCCCGGTCGACTACAGCGACCCGGACGCTCCGGCGCTGGCCGTGCGGCTGCAGGAGCTGTTCGGCCTGCGGGAGACGCCGCGGATCGCCGGCGGGAAGGTCGGCCTCGTGCTTCACTTGCTTTCGCCGGCGCAGCGGCCGGTGCAGGTGACGAAGGATCTCGCCAGCTTCTGGCGCGAGGGGTACTTCGAGGTCAAGAAGGACCTCAAGGGCCGTTACCCCAAGCATTATTGGCCGGAGGATCCGCTGGAGGCCGTGCCGACGAGCCGGGTGCGCCCCCGCACATAAGCCGGCAGGCCGGAATCTTGGCATCCGGAGGCCATCGCCTCCCGGTTAAGCACAAAAACCACCTTACCGCTTTCGCGGCAGGGTGGTTTTTATGTTGGCATGACGGGTCATGCTCTTGTACTTCGTAAGGGTCAATCCGCCCCAAGCGGCGGCTCCCTGGATATGCCGGCTTTCCAAGTCGCGGTTCAAGCTCTTCCAACCTGTGCATCGACAGCAGTCTTACCAGCGGAATGTGCCGAAGTACATCCCTGCCGGGCGCATGAGCCTCCAGCCCAGGTAGAGCAGGGCCAGCGACAGCAGCATCCCGAGCAGAAGGTTCAGCTTGAAGAGCATGAGCGCCACGGCGGCGACCATGGCGGCGCCGCTGCAGATCCGCTTGAGGAGCGTATCGGCTCCGCGCCACAGCATGTAGCCGAACCCGAGCAGCACCGCGGCGAATAGGTACGTGAAGAACCCGGCGAGCCCGCCCCAGAAGAACATCCCCCAGATGCCGAGTGCGATCAGAACGGCACCCGAGACGCGTTTCCAGTCCCATTTACGACCCGGCTTCCCGGTCCACTTTTGATCCCATTGTTGTTCCCATTTCATTGGCTTTCACCGGTCCCCTGCGATAAACTTGTGGAGCTATGTCCTTATTGTAGCGCATCCGCCTTCCCGTGCAAACCGTCCAAAGACGGTACGAAAACTGGACCAAGGTCGGGGCTTGCCCGGAGGGAGCCCGTTTTCTATGAAAATGTTTGCAACCGCTTCCGGGATGCGCAGTTCTGTAGTATAATGACTTCACCCCGCTTACATACGACAAGAAAAGAACGGAGGTATGCCTTTGAGAGTTCATGACGTCACGGTACCTGAGGATCTTCAGCCCGACCATTTGCAGCGGATCGCCCAGCAGGCGAGCCTGTTCCGCTCTGATATAAAGATCAAGTTCGAGAATGAACGGATACAGCTCGATGCGAAGAGTCTGCTCGGCATGATGATGCTGCCCATGCGCAGGGGGACAAGGGTCACGGTACTGGCCCAGGGCAACGATGAAGAAGAAGCGCTGGAGCGGATTGCTTCACTGCTCGAGCGGCAGGAATGGAATTCATGAAGCGAAGGAAGCACCCCTTGGGCTAGGCCCGGGGGTGTTTTTTTCATGTCCGGATTTAGCGAGGCGCTGCGGGGGAGGTCTCATCTGTTCTCTTGGCACGAAGTTCGCCGCAGTTCCTGCTTCGCTCCCCTTAGAGCGTCTATAACGAATCGGGACTTTTGACATAATACGACTTATGATATATTGTAAAAAATAAAGCGTCTACATCGGGTCTCGGCTTACCTATGATCCACTAGGATGGGAGCAAAAGCATATGAAACTGAATAATTCGAGCCAAAAGCCCCTGTACTCCCAATTAAAGCAGATTCTCAAGGAAGCGATTCTGCGCGGCACTTACAAGGCGGGACAGCAACTGCCGCCGGAGTCGGAGCTCTGCGAGACGTACGGGGTAAGCCGGATTACGGCCCGCCGGGCGATCAGCGATCTCGTCGAGGAGGGAATTCTGCACCGCCAGCAGGGCAAGGGGACCTTCGTAAAGGAAACGAAGGTCAAACGCGAGCTGATCTCGGTCGGCGGGTTCTCCGAACTTACGATGGCCTCGGGCAAGAAGCCGAGCTCTCAGATCCTGTCGAACATCGTCCTTGCGGCGGACGAGTCCTTGGCCAGGACGTTCGGAATCCCTGATGGGGATCCGGTTCTGAAGCTGCACCGGCTTCTGTTTATTGACAACGAGCCCTTCATTATCGAAACTTCGCATTATCCTCTGAGACACCTGCCCGATCTTGAGAAGCATATCGGGGAATCCGCCTCAACCTACAGCATCCTGAAGAGCAGATACGGGGTCGAGATGAACCGGTCCGAGAAGTCGCTTGAAGTGGTGTTCGCATCGGAGTATGAAGCGGAGCTGTTTCACTGCGACCGGGGCACGCCGCTGTTCGTCATCGAGAAAAAGAGCAGCGACAAATCGGGCCGGGTTCTCCACCTCTCTTATTCCCTTTTTATGACGAGCAAGGTGATTTTTACACTCGATACGGACAAAGCGGACCGGGGCGATTTTCCTAATGATGGAGAATCGTAGAAGGCCGCGCGCCAGGAAGAAGGGAGCAAGTTTTCTTTCTGAAGGCGTGCGGCTTTTTGTTTTTGGAGGGGCAGGATTGACGATCCTCCCTATCTGATGATATACATTATTATATTACGATATATAACAAATTGGGTTCGGCATCTTAGAATCCATATCAGGATGGGGGCGCGGCGATGAAGTTGATCGGGATTGGGGATAACGTGGTCGATTATTATCAGGACCAGGGGATAATGTATCCCGGAGGGAACGCACTGAACGTGGCTGTGGCCAGCCGGCGCAGCGGCGCCTTGGAGGCGGCTTATCTTGGGATTGTAGGCAGCGACGCGGCGGCCGATCATATCCTCGCGTGCCTGCGGCAGGAGCAGATCGGTACGGAGAGGATCCGGCGCGTCTGCGGACCGAGCGGGGTGGCAAGGGTGACGCTGAACGAAGACGGGGACCGGGTGTTCATGGGCACGAACCGGGACGTGAGAGTGCAGTCCCTGCTGGCGCTTCGGCTGACTCCGCAGGATCTGGACTATATCAGCCGGTTCGATGTGGTGCATGCCAGTGTGAACAGCGAGATCGAGCACGAGCTGCCGCGCCTGGCCGGCCGGGTGATCTCCTATGACTTCTCGACCCCTGTCAAATATACGCAGGAGGATCTCGAGCGGATCTGCCCTTATCTGACGTATGCCTTCTTCTCAGGCAGCGGGCTGCCCGGCGAAGAGATAGACCGGCTGATCGACAAGGTACACGGGCTGGGTACGGCCGTGGTGGGAGTGACCCGGGGAAGCGATCCGGCCCTTTTCTCGGAACGCGGTGTACGGGTTGTGCAGAGGCCGGCCGCTGCCCGCGTGGTGGATACCATGGGGGCGGGCGACTCGTTTATCGGCACGTTTTTGACCGCGTATCACCCCGGCGGGGATATGCGCAGGGCATTGGAGCGTGCCGCGGAAGCGGCAGCGGCAACCTGCGGCGTATATGGAGCCTTCGGCTGCGGGATCGCCGGTTAGGCAGGCGGTAAGGGAATGCAGCGATCATCGGGCTGTCTAGTGTTAGAAAAACTAACACTAGACAGTTTTTTTATAACCAAAAAAAGTATTGTGTGATGTTATATAACACAAGAAAACGCTTCCTTTTAAAAATGATATTGACACCTCTGAATAACAATGATATATATTATACTATAACAACATATAACGAATTAGGGGGTGGTATACGAAATGCGCGGTTAACGGCAGTGATACCTGTGAGGTTCAAACGGAAGGCGAATTACGGGCGAAACTCAAATGTGTAAGGGGGATTCATCCATGAAGAAGAGAATGTGGGGTACACCGGCAGTTCTGCTCGGCATACTGCTGCTGGGAGCCTGCTCCGGCGGCGGGTCGGCTCCGGCTGCGGGGGCGGAAGGGCAGGAAGGTATGGACGAAGAGGTCAAGCTGACCATCCTGCACCGCTGGCCGAATCAGCCGATGAAAGGCTACTTCGACGGAGTCATCGAAGAGTTCCATAAGGCGCATCCGAAGGTGGAGATCAGCGTCATCAACATCCTCGGTGAAGATTACAAGCAGAAGGTCAACGTGCTCCTCGGCAACAACAATCCTCCGGACATTTTCTTCACATGGGTGGGCGAATACGGGGAGAAATTCATTCGTGAAGGTAAAGCGCTTGATCTGACCTCCTACGTGCAAGGGGATGCCGCATGGTCAGGCTCCATCAACAAGGCTTACTTCAACGCTTTCTCCAAGGACGGTAAGACTTACGGTGTTCCGTTCTCTATCGACGCCAAGAAGTTCTATTACAACAAGGACATCTTCGCGAAGCTCAGCCTGCAGCCGCCGAAGACATGGAACGAATTCATCGCCGTCCTCGATAAGGTGAAGGAAGCCGGATATACCCCGATCGGCCTTGGCAACAAGGCGCCCTGGGTTGCCGGTCATTATCTGACGACCCTGAATCAGCGGATGGTGGCTCCGGAGGTGCTGGCCAAGGATTACAACCGGGCCACAGGCGAGTTCACCGATCCGGCCTACATCGGAGCGCTGGAGAAGCTCGGGCAGCTGAAGTCTTACTTCAACGCGGATCCGAACGCCCTGTCGCACGAGGATGAGAAGAACCTGTTCCTGAACGGCAAATCGGCGGTAGCGTACTTTGAGACCAACGAGTTCCGGTTCATGAAGGACGTCAAGTTCCAGTGGGGGCTGTTTGACTTCCCGAGCATCGAGGAGGGGAAGGGCAAGCAGGATGTGCTGACGGGAGCCCCGGAGGGCTTTATGATCTCGGCGGCCACGAAGCATCCGGCGGCGGCGGTGGAATTCTTGAAGTTCCTCACCTCGAAGGGGATGGCGGAGAAGTGGGTGAAGGAGACGAATTATCTAAGCGTCGTCCAGGGATCGGTAAACAGCAGCTCGGCGGTCATCCCGAATATGGTGGAAGCCGCACAGCAGCTCGAGAAAGCGGAATCCATGGCGCTGTGGATCGATAACGTGCTCGACGGCCGTGTGTTCCAGCCGTATCTCTCGGGCGTGCAGAAGATGCTCAACGGCGAGTCCGATCCCTCCCGCATCATGAAGGATGTGCAGACGGCTGCCAAAGAGGTTCAAGGGGCAGCGAAATGACACGCCGCAGGCTGACTCCCTACTTCTATGTCGCTCCAAGTCTGCTGGTCATGATCCTGTTCATCTATTATCCCGTCGTGCAGAATCTGCAGTCGAGCTTCTTTGATTGGACCCCTTTTTCCTCGGACCGCAGGTTCATCGGGCTCGATAATTATACGAGGCTGCTGAAGGATTCGCTCTTCTATTCGGCGCTGAAGAACAACCTGCTGCATGTGCTGGTCTCCGTGCTGCTGCAGGTCTTGGGGGCCCTAGTGCTGGCCGCCGTGCTGGAAGACCGGCTGTTCCGCCGGGTCGCTCCGCTGCTCCGCACGGTCTACTTCCTGCCGGTTCTGATCTCCGTGTCGATCATCGGTCTGCTGTTCGGGTTCATCTACCATCCGGAGATCGGGCTGCTCAACGGCTTTCTCCGCTCGGTCGGCCTCGAGAAGTGGACGACCGGGTGGCTCGGCAACAGCCGGACCGCCATGTACGCGGTGATCAGTATCGGGCAGTGGCAGGGGCTCGGATATACGACCATGCTCTATATCGTGGCGATCCAGAAGATTCCGCAGGAGCTGTACGAGGCCGGCCGGATCGACGGCTGCGGCCGCATCCGGAGCTTCCTTCATATCACCCTGCCGCAGGTCAAAGAGATCATGTTCGTCGTCACGGTCTACACGCTGTCCCAGTCGATTCTGGTATTCAGCGATGTGTTCGTCCTGACCAAGGGCGGACCGGGGGATGCTTCCCAGGTGCTGAGCACCTACCTGTACCGCAAGGCGTTCGTGGATAACGAAATGGGCTATGCCTCCACGATCGCGAATATGATTCTGGTCATAACCTTGATGCTGTATCTCGTGCAGTCGAAGCTGTTCAATACGGGCCGGGAGGGATGAGCCATGACGACTATACCTGCTGCTTTGTCAAGGGAGCGCGCCCGGAGTAGATCATACTCCGCCGCTTTCCTGATCGGAACCGTCTGTGTGTCCCTGATGCTTCTGCTGTACTTCCTCGCGGTCGCCTATCCGCTGTTCTGGATGGTGATCAGCTCCTTCAAGGAAACGAACGACATCTACAGCCGCACGTGGTCGCTGCCCCAGCAGTGGATGTTCTCGAACTACAGCTCGGCGTGGAAGCAGGGGCTGTCGGATTACTTCATGAACTCGGTGATCGTGACCGGTATGACCGTGCTGTGCAACGTGCTCTTCAGCGCCTTCAGCGCTTACGGGCTCTCGCGCTTCAGCTTCCGGGGCAAGCACCTGATCCTGGCTCTGCTGACGGCCGGATTGATGTTCTCGCCGCAGGTCAGCCTGATCCCGCTGTACAAACTCGTGCAGCTCCTCGGCCTCTATGATACGCACTGGTCGCTGATTCTCCCTTATATCGCGTTCAAGACCTCGCTGATCGTGCTGCTCATCCGCTCCTTCTTCGTAGCGCTGCCGAAGGAATATGAAGAATCGGCGTACCTGGAGGGCTGCTCGAGTCTCGGGATTCTCTTCCGTATCTTCCTGCCGCTGAGCATGCCCATCATCCTGACAGCGGCCCTGCAGACGGCTTACTATGCCTGGAACGAATTCATGTTCGCGATCATCTTCGTCGACAGCGATGCGGTTAAGACGATTACGGCCGGCTTGATGGCGTTCCGGGACGCCCTGTCCACCGATTGGGGCGTGCTGATGGCAGGGCTTACGCTTTCGGCTCTGCCGCTCATCGTCCTGTTCGTCGCGATGCAGAAGGTATTCATTCGCGGTCTGGGTGACGGCGGGGTCAAGGGATAGCCGCAGTGCTTTTTGATGCATCACGAAGCGATGAGAAGGGAGGGAGAAGCACCTGAACCGAATCGCGAACATGAATTTTCATTACCACCGGTATCCGCTCGATTACTTCCTGGACTCGACCGTGCGGCTGGGGCTGGATGCGGTGGAGCTCTGGGGAGGGGCGCCGCACCTGTACCTGCCGGACCTCGGGCATGCCGAATTGTCGCGTGTGCTCGGCGGGCTGCGGCAGCGCGGCCTGGAGCTCCTCTGCCTTACGCCGGAGCAGTGCATCTATCCGGTCAATCTATCGGCTAAGGATGCCGCGTGCCGCAGGCGGAGTCTGGATTACTTCCGGCGGGCGATCGGTGCGGCCAACACGCTGGAGTGCTCCCGTCTGCTCGTGACGGCGGGGTACGGGTTCTTCAACGAACCGAGGGAGGAGGCGTGGGAGCGGGGAAGGGCATCGCTTGCAGAGCTGGCGGAGGACGCCCGGGAGGCGGGGGTTCAGCTGCTGCTGGAGCCCCTCTCCCGCTTCGGCTCCAACCTCGTTACCGATTTGGATTCGCTGCAGCGGATGCACCGTGAGGTGGGTTCTCCGGCGCTGAAAGTACTGCTCGATACAGTTCCGATGGTGCTGGCGGGCGATACGCTGGAGGCGTATGGGGAGGCCTTCGGGGAGGAGCTCGTACATATCCACTTTCTCGACGGCGACGGGAAGACCTCGGCCCACCTCGCCTGGGGGGAAGGCGTGTATCCGCTGGACGCCTTCCGGGAGAGCCTGCGGCGAATCGGCTACCGCGGAGCGCTCAGTCTGGAGCTCATCGGCCCCCAGTATAACCGGGATCCGGAGAAGGCTTCGAGAGACAGCCTGATTACTTTGGGTTTCAGCCATCCTTAGGAGGAGATTATAGATGAAAACGATGAACAAAATCATGACGGCGGCACTGTTGGCTCATATCCTGACCCTCACCTTCCCGGAGGCACCGGCAGTTACCGCGGCCGGGACGGCTTCCGAAGCGGCGGCTGTGGCGAAAGATACCCGGGAGATCAAGCTCCCGAACGTCAAAATCCTGGCTACCGGCGGCACCATAGCGGGCGTGGCGGCTTCGAATACGGCGACGACGGGGTACTCGATCGGTTCCACCACGGTGGATACCCTGATCAAAGCCGTGCCCGAGATGAAAACGATCGCTAACGTCAGCGGCGAGCAAATCGCCAATGTCGGCTCCCCGGATATCACGAATGACACACTGCTGGCCCTGGGCAAGCGGATCAACTTGCTGCTCTCCTCGAACGACGTGGACGGCGTAGTGGTCACGCATGGCACGGATACGCTGGAGGAAACGGCCTATTTCCTGAACCTCGTGGTCAAGAGCAATAAGCCGGTGGTGGTCGTCGGCGCGATGAGACCGTCGACGGCGATCAGCGCAGACGGGCCGATGAACCTGTACAACGCGGTGAAGCTCGCCGGCAGCGAGGAAGCGAAGGGCAAGGGGG
The DNA here is from genome assembly GCF_049942825.1 of Paenibacillus sp. S-38. Classification (NCBI taxonomy): domain Bacteria; kingdom Bacillati; phylum Bacillota; class Bacilli; order Caryophanales; family Paenibacillaceae; genus Paenibacillus; species Paenibacillus sp. S-38. The sequence goes on along the minus strand of NZ_CP187970.1, from coordinate 5,399,278 downwards.
CGCTCGTGCTGCTCAATGACCGGATCGGTGCGGCGCGCTTCATCACCAAGACACATACGACGTCGCTCGATACGTTCAAGTCCGTGGAGGACGGCTATCTCGGCATGATCTCGGGGGGCAAGATCCACTTCTACAGCGAATCCACCCGCAAGCATACCGCAGACAGCAAGTTCAATATTGAATACCTCTCGGAGCTGCCGCAGGTGGATATTCTCTACAGTTACCAGAACGACGGGGAGTATTTGTATAAAGCCGCTGTGGAAGCGGGGGCCAAAGGCATAGTCATCGCCGGCTCGGGTGACGGTTCCCTGTCCAAGAAGGGAGAGGCCGGCGCGAAGGCGGCGCAGGAAGCGGGTGCGGTGATCGTCCGGTCCTCACGCACGGGCGGCGGGACGGTGACCCATTCCGCACAGGATGACGAGAAGAAATTCGTGACCTCCGATTCACTCAATCCGCAGAAGGCGCGGATCCTCCTGATGCTGGCGCTGGCGTCGACGAGCGACCCGGCCCATATCCAGCAGTTCTTCGATGAGTACTAAGAGAGAAGGCGGCTATGCAAGCGGAGGAACTCCTATGAGTTCTTCCGCAAGAGTTCCCGGTGAAATTGCCTGTTGACGAAAGAGAGATGGGATGCTATACCATTAAATATAACATCTTATAACATCATAAAACTTTGGAGGTCATATCTATGATGCAGACGAACGTGGTAACGAAGGCTGAGACGCAGGTGGAACGCATTCTGGAAGCTTTCAAGGAACGCACGATTGACCGGATTTTCTTCGTCGCCTGCGGCGGTTCATCCGCTCTGATGTACCCGAGCAAGTACTTCATCGACCGGGAGTCCTCCTCCATCACCGCCGAGGTATACAGCTCCAATGAATTCATCCACCGCAGCCCCGGCACGCTTGGTCCGAACTCGCTGGTCATTCTGTGCTCCCACAAGGGAAAGACGCCGGAAACGACGCAGGCCGCCGCCTTCGCGAAGGGGAAAGGCGCCCTCACGGTAGCGCTGATGTATGTCGGCGAGGCGCCGCTCTCGGAGGAATCGGACTTTACGGTGAACTACAGCTGGGCGCCGGCGGGACAGCTGGACCCTCATCCGGAGATCATGAACTACGCGATCCTGTACCGGCTGTCGATGGGGCTGCTGTACGTCAAGGAAGGCAATACGAAGTACCAGAAGCTGCTGGGCAGCCTGGAGCACCTGGACACGGTTTTTGACAATGCGAAAGCCCAGTACGCCGAGGCCGCCAAGGCTTATGCCGCACAGTACAAGGACGAGAAAGTGATCTACACGATGGCCAGCGGAGCGAACTACGGCGTCGCCTACTCGTTCGCGATCTGCATCCTGATGGAGATGCAGTGGATTCATTCGCAGGCGATCCACGCCGGAGAGTTCTTCCACGGCCCGTTCGAAATTCTCGACAAGGATGTGCCCTTCGTGCTTCTGATGGGGCTGGATGAGACCCGGCCGCTCGAGGAACGGGCGCTGACCTTCCTGGAGCAGTACGGGGAGAAGCTGCTGGTGCTCGATGCGAAGCAGTTCGATCTGACGGGCATTGACGAAGAACTCAGAGGATACCTGGCTCCGCTCGTACTGAATTTCGTCCTCCGGGTCTATGCGGTGGAGCTGGCGGAAGCCAGGAAGCATCCGCTCGAAACCCGGCGCTACATGTTCAAGGTTCCTTATTAACCGGTAATCGATCGCGGGATGGGTAACGGAGCGCTGCTCCTTGCCTGGAGAGAGAAGGGGGCGCCGGCCGCACCCTTCTTTTTTTATTCTAAGTATGGATATCTCTCCAGGGCTCGATCCCGTCATCTTCTTCTTATCAACGCGCATCGTCCGTAAAGGACGGCGAAGCCGTTTAATCCTGCTTGTAACGCTTCTAAGCCTTCCGGGCTGATCCGGGTTCCGCTCTCCCCGGTTCATCCGCAGGACCGGCCGCCTGCGGGGGAGAAGCAGCCAGCCGGCGCAGCTTCATGACCATCCACAGCAGGAGGGGCAGCAGCACCTGAAACAGCGGGAAAAGCTTGACGCTGACCTCAAGCCCGAGCCAGACGTGATACGTATAATTCGGCTCGAGGAAGGAGGTACCAAAGATCGCAAGCCCGAGCACGACAACCCAGACGCTGCGCTTCGTGCGGCTAAGCTGGGCTGCCGCCTGCACCGCGCCCCAGTAGAACAGCGACAGCTTCACGAACAGACCGAAGAAAATCAGCAGGCTGATCAGGACGTCGAGGCGTTCCAGGATATCGGCGATCTGGATAAGCTGGACGGACTGCAGCAGCGGAAGGGTGCTGTTCTCCACCAGGACGGGCCCGAGGATCATGAGATTGAGGGCGTTCATTAGAATGAGGAACGCGGCAACACCGCTGTAAGCCCAAAGGCTGACCCGCCGCATGCGGGACCTTTGGGCGAGCAGGGACCAGAGCATGAGGAACATCACCATCTGGCCGAAGGGAAACGAGATGATGTCCGGGAATGCCGCGCGGAGCACCGGCATCCAGCCGTTCTCCAGCACCGGTTCCAGCTGATCCAGATGAATGAGGTCCGACCCGAGAAGCAGCAGGACCAGCAGGATATAGCTCAGGACAACGATGGGAAGAATGACCTCGGACACCCTCGCGAACGTCTCGATACCCATCGCTACCGCATAGAAGGCGATAAGCATGACCACGGAGCTGATAACGAACAGAGGCGTGGACCCAAGCAGTGCCATCTGGGTCAGTTCCCCGAAGTCCCGGACGTTGCGCATCGATTCATACGAAAAGTAGAGGACGTAGGCCCATCCGGCGAGCGTACCGGCGAAGGTACCGAGATATTTGCGGAGCATGCCGATCAGACTTAGCTCCGGCTCCCTGCGCTGCAGCTGCAGGAAGATCAACAGCAGGAGGAGACCGGCTGCCGCGGCGAGGCTCATGGCCACCCAGGAATCCTGCTTGGCCTTGCTCCCCAAGGCAAAAAGAGGGGTGCTGCCCAGCTCGAAGAGCACGATCAGTACGGCCAGCTGGTAGTAAGAGACCCGCTCCATGGACTACCCCCCATCCTCGTTAGTTTCCGCCCGGCCCGGCTGGCTGCCATCGTTTCCGGTCTGCAGCAGCTTCTTGAACGGCTTGGTGCTCATCCCGAGCCGCTCGATCTGGACTTCGACGGCCGGGTTCATTTCCATGGCGGCCAGCTGCTGCTCCCACCCGTCTTTGAAGGCCCGCCACGGCTTGGGGAACGCCTTGTGGAACAAGGCGGCGAAGCCGAACACGTCCACTTTCATTTCCTGGCCGGTGCGGAAGGCTTCCTTCATGCGCTTGGTGATCTCCTCCTCAGCGATCTCTTCGAGCTCCGCAAGGCCCTCGAGCCGGCTCGGATCGATGGTGCAGTTGTTCTCCATCAGCGTGCCCTTGGCCTCCACCTTGATATCGACGGATAGCTTGCCGTCCTGGATGCGCGGAACGCGGCGGGTCTTGCTGTCCGTGATCAGGAGGGAGGCCTGGTAGTTCTCGTCCCCTTTCGCACAGCCGAAAAAGAAGGTCGTCTTTTTGACGGAGTCCGTAATCCAGCTCAGACCGTACGCGTCGGTCCGCTTCATCCAGCCGACGAACTTGTCCTTCTTGAAAATCCCGACACGGTTCAGCTTCAGCTTCGAGCCTGCTGTGGTGCGCTTGAGCGAATCGAGAGAATCCGCCTGCCGGTTGTCGCCGGAGATGTAGATTTCGGGCACCACGACGGCCTTCGATTCGCCGGTCATCTTCATCGCCATCTGATAGATCCGCGTTTCCTGGAAGTTTGACCCGTTGATCTCCTCATTCTTAATGAGATTGCGGATGGCCGCTCCCGGAATCTTCTCCAGCGGAATGAGGTGTTCGAGGACCTCCCTTGCCGTGCGCTCGGTAACGTAGACCGAGACCGTCTCCCTGGAATCGGGGTTGCGCAGATAGATGTCGATCATCTGGCCGAATCCTCTTCGCGCCGCCTCCTCGCCGATAATGAGAATTCGGTTGTGGGCAAAAAAGAGCGCGCGCGGCATCTCGAAACTCGAACGCTGTACGGCTCCCCGGATCGATTCCCCCTCCGTGCTGAACACCATCACCGGAGCCTGGGCCCCGCTGTTGCTTCCGCTCTGGTTCGAGATGGACTGGGGGATGACAACCTGGAATGAAACGAGCCAGCGGCCATCCTTGTAGTCGAGTCCCGTTGCGGCGGTGATGGCAAGCTCATTAAGCTCAGTCTTGTCCCAGCAGCCGGCCAGGGGCACGGTCAAGGTCAGCAGCAGCAGCGTCAGAAGAAGCCTGCGCATGAGGATGTCCATCTCCTTCCTTAAGCGGATTGGGGGAAGCGGGCTGAGGCGGGCACTGGGGAAGCTGGACTCGGGCTGGCTTTTGGCTTCCTGCCATCCGGTGAGCGGCGTGATCCTAGGAGATTTCTATGTACCGGCCCCAAAGGGGAAATTCTTCTTTCGAAGGGGCTCGATCCCTCCGCCGCCGTTTGGAAGATCCCCTGATCAGCTTCCGGGTTTCCGCCCGGGCGGCGAAGGCATCATGCCGTCTTTTTGGCGCCTGCGGTTGCCGTGGGCCAGCCCCTGAGGTCTGCGCTTCAGGGTCCACCAGGGCATACGCACAATAGCGTCTTTGAGACTCGAGAGATTCAGCGGCGCCAGAGGCGACAGGTAAGGAACGCCGAGCGAGCGGAGGGATGCCATATGGATGAGCAGGGTCATGAAGCCTGCGACAATGCCGAACAGCCCGAGCGTGGCGGCCAGGATCATCAGAATAAATCGTACGAGCCTTGCGGCTACCGTAACATTCAGAGCAGGAATGACGAAGTTGGAGATCGCTGTGAAGGAAACGACGATGACCATGGCCGCGGAGACAAGCCCTGCCTGTACGGCGGCCTGGCCGAGCACCAGCGCCCCGACGATCGAGATGGCGGGACCCACGACCCGGGGCATCCGGATCCCGGCCTCCCGGAGCACCTCGAAGGTGACCTCCATGATCATCGCCTCCACGAAGGCGGGGAAGGGCACCCCTTCCCGCTGGGCGGCCAGGGAGATCAGCAGCGTAGTGGGCAGCATCTCCTGGTGGAACGTCGTGATGGCGATATACAAGGCCGGCAGCAGCATGGACACCACGAACGAGCCGTACCGGATCAGCCGGATGAACGTGGCGATATCGTACCGCTGGTAGTAATCCTCCGAAGACTGCAGGAAGTTGAAGAATGTGACGGGACCGAGCAGAACGAACGGCGTGCCGTCCACGAAGACGGCCACCTGTCCTTCGAGCAGCCCGGCCGCGACCGCGTCGGGCCTCTCCGTATTCGCGAGGGTGGGCAGAGGGCTGTAGGGCGAATCCTCGATAAATTCTTCGATATAAGAGCTCTCCAGGATGCTGTCCGTATCGATACCCTCGAGCCTGCGCTTCAGCTCCCGGACTACCCCTTCATCGGCTATCCCGTCAATATAGGCCAGCGCCACCTGGGTCTGCGTCATCCGGCCGATCCGCAGGGTCTGCAGCCGCAGCTTCGGGGAGCGGATCTTGCGCCGCAGGAGAGAGGTGTTCGTGCGCAGCGTCTCCGTGAAGCTCTCCTTGGGACCCCGGACTACGGTCTGGGTCTTGGGCTCTTCCACCGCGCGGCGTTCCCAGCCGGGTGTACCGGCAGTGAAGGCTTCCCCGAGTCCGTCGGCGAGGATCACGGTGCCGCCGTCCAGCACGGCGTTGACCGCTGCGGCGGAGGAATCCGTGCAGTGAAGCTCTCCGGCTGCGAGCAGCCGGCTCCGCAGCTGAGCCTCGAGCTCCCCGGCCCTGGCGAGGGATTCCCGCTCTTCCTTCCCGAGGCTGAGCAGGGGGGCGATCAGTTCCCGGGAGACGGTCTCGCTGTCGGCAAGGCCGTCGATATACACGAGCGCGCAGCCGTTATCGAGCTGTCGTACGACGACGTCATCACTGTCGCCAAGCAGGCGCCGAAGCTCGTCCAGATTGTCCGCCAGTGCCGGTGAGAGAGGAGCCTCGTTTGCAGGAGAACCGGTCATGCGCGCGTTTCCTCCCTTACCTTAAGTTGGTCTTAGCGTGAGTCAGGTTCTTCGGAATTATTCACAGCCCCCCCCGGAATATGGTATTCTTGGCAAAAGAGCAATAGAGAGAAAGCCGTGGACCGCGCAGCCGGCCGTACCTCGGCGGCGCAGCGCTTCCGCGGCATGGGATGGGAGGCTAGGCGATGGCTAAAAGGGAGAGAGCCACGAGCCGGTCAGCCGCTGGGATTCTCGTCGCATACACCGTACTGCTGCTGTATACGATGTTCCTCGGCTTCAACCGGCCCCTGCGGCGGATGTATCTGCCGGATTATCAGTACAATCTGGTTCCGCTGCGGACTGTCAGCGATTTTGTGCTTCACGTGGGCAGGCATCAACCGCTGGACATGATCGTCAACATCTTCGGCAACATCGGCGTGTTCATTCCGTTCGGTCTCCTGCTGCCGGCCATCTTCCGGCGCTGCCGACGCAATCCTGCCGTCTTCGCCCTCTCGTTCCTCGGCCCCCTGATCGTCATTGAGCTGATGCAGATGCTGCTGAGGGTAGGAACCTTTGATGTGGACGATCTGCTGCTCAACTCGATTGGGGCGGGGATGGGGTATATGCTGTACAAGAGGGCCAGAAGAGAAGGCTGGGTGTGAACCGGAGGAAGTGCTCCGGATGGCGTGCGGTACGCCGCGGGGGGAAGGACAAGTCTCCGGTCACCCGGGGAGGAACTTGGATCCCTGTGACGCTAGGAAACACAGATCCGTAAGGCGAGAGGGGCCAGGCATTCGTTCCTTCCGCCGTGCGCCGGAGGCATGGCCAGCAGCCGGCGAGTTCATCCTGCAGAGCCGTGTCCAGCGGAACGGGGAGCGGCCGGCATAACCTCAAAAAAGGGACTGCCCGGGCAGTCCCTTTTTTTTGCAGCGCTCGTATTCACGCCAATTGTCGTGAGGATCACTCTCACGAGCGGATCTGCAGGCTTGGCTTTATTTGAGCTTGAAGTGCACGGCGGCCGTATAGAGCATGCCATTGCGCTGGGGGTGATACACGGCCTGGTGGCTTATGGAATGAACGTCAAGCATGAGCGCCTTGTTGCGGTCCACCGCTTCCCCGATGATGCGTTCCAGGACGGCGAGATCCCAGGCTTCAAACAATTCGACCTTCGTTTCGATCTTGTCCAGAATAAAGTCCATTGCGATTCTCCTTATCTGCGTGGTAGAGTCTTCCTTAAGCCATTATACCTCGTTTGGGGGGATGCTTCACGCGGTGGATAGACCGCTAGAGAAACTCCACTTACACCACGATGAACTTCTTCGCAAGGACCCCGGTCAGGGGTTTTTCTTATGCCTGCGCAGCCCGTCCGCCACCTGAAATATGGGGAATTCACGCGAAAAATGAAGCCTTATGCCAGGGGGGCCTCCCCGTCTAGAATAAGGTTATGCGATAAGGCTTACAGCCTAGACAAGAAAGGGTAGGGAGGTGCTGCCGATGCGCAGCGGCATTCGCTCCCATGCGCCGGCCGGAGGGCTTGTCCGCCGGAGGGCGGGAGCGGCGAAATGGATCCGCAAGGTATACGGACAGCGGTATCTTCAGGTGATGGCCCTGCTGGGCGTAGCCTGGATGCTTGTGTTCCATTATATTCCAATGTACGGGATCATCATCGCATTCAAGGAATTCAGCATCATCAAATCCGTGGCGGAGGCGCCCTGGGCGGGACTGGAGCATTTTCGGGCCTTTCTCACCGATGACAGCCTGCCCTATGTGGTCAAGAACACGCTCGGCATGAGCATGCTGAAGCTGCTGATCGGCTTTCCGCTGCCGATTTTGTTTGCTCTGTTCCTCAATGAGCTGTCCTCGGTGTGGTTCAAAAAGTCGGTGCAGACAGTGTCTTATCTTCCGCATTTTCTCTCCTGGGTCATTCTCGGGGGCATCCTGTCCACGTGGCTGGCGGACGTGGGGATCGTGAACAAGCTGCTGCTCGCGCTCGGCTTCATTACGGAACCGATCGCGTACCTGGCGGAGCCGGATTACTTCTGGGGCATCGTGGTCTCGACGGACATCTGGAAGGAGCTCGGCTGGTCGGCGATCATCTACCTGGCGGCGATCTCAAGCGTCTCGCCGGAGCTGTATGAGGCGGCGACGATGGACGGAGCGGGCCGGTTCCAGAAGATGTGGTTCATTACGCTTCCCTCGATCAAAGGGACGATTACGATCCTGTTCATCCTGGCGATCTCGGGCGTGCTCAATTCGAACTTCGATCAAATTCTCGTGCTCCGCAATTCGCTCAACGAAAGCGCAAGCAGTGTCCTCGACGTATATGTCTACCAGATGGGGATTGTGAACAGCCGCTACTCGTACGCGACCGCGGTCGGTCTCATCAAATCGCTGATTGCGCTGGCTCTGCTGCTTGGGGCCAATTACGTCACGAAGAAGCTCAACAACACGTCTCTGTTCTAGTCTTGCGAAACTCTTTCGTAAAAACGGCGCGCAAAGGAAAGGAGGAAATCCACCATGCTCAGTCTGCGGCGCAGAACCGCAGGGGAAGCGGTGTTCGACGGATTCAACATCCTGCTGATGCTGCTTGTCTGCTCCATTACCCTTTATCCGATCTGGTATGTGCTCGTCAATTCGTTCAATGACGGAGCCGACGCCATGCGCGGAGGCATCTACTTCTGGCCGCGGGTCTTCTCGCTGGAGAGCTACGAGGCGGTCTTTGCGAACAGCGGGATTATGAAGGCGATGGGCGTTACGGTCGCCAAGACGGTTATCGGCACCGCAGTGCATGTCTTCTTCACGGCGATGGTCGCTTATGCCTTCTCCCGGCGCGAGCTTGTCGGACGGCGGCTGTACATGTTCCTCGGCACGGTGACGATGTTCTTCAGCGGCGGGCTCATCCCGACCTATCTGCTCATCCGCGATCTCGGACTGCTCGACAGCTTCTGGGTGTATATCATCCCCGCGATGTTCAACTTCTTCGACCTGATCATCTTTCTGGCGTTCTTCCGCGAGATTCCGGCGGGGCTCGAGGAGGCGGCGAAGATCGACGGGGCGGACGACTTCCGGATTTTCTGGGGCATCGTGCTTCCGGTCTCCATGCCGGTGGTGGCGACGATCGCACTGTTCCACGGAGTGTACCAGTGGAACGACTATTTTACCGGCATGATCTACATCAACAACCAGGAGCTGCAGCCGATCCAGACGTACCTGTACCGGGTGGTCGCCCAGTCGAGCTCCAACCAGATGATGGCCGCGGCGCCGGGCGGGATTACGAAGAATGTCACGTCCCAGTCGATCAAGCTGGCGACGATGGTGGTGACCACGCTGCCGATCATCTTCGTCTACCCGTTCCTGCAGAAGTATTTTGTCAAGGGCTTCATGATCGGCTCGATCAAGGGCTGAGCTTACCGCTCATCACAGGTATGAATCCGATTACATAACGAAGGGGACTGACCGACCATGCGCAAAACACGCTCCATGTTGACCCTGCTCCTAAGCGGCGCTCTTGTCTTCACGGCGGCCTGCTCGAATACCGGAGGGGAAAGCCAGGCGCCGGCCAAGGAGGGGAAGGCCGCTCCGGTCGCCGCCGATCCGAATTCGCCGGGCTGGCAGGCGGATACTTCGCCGATCACCTTCGATTGGTATCTGAACTTTTCCTGGTTCCCGAACAAGTGGGGCGTCGATCCGACCTCCCAGTACATTACGAAGAAGACCGGCGTGAGCCTTAACTTCATCGTGCCGGCGGGCAACGAGAACGAGAAGCTCAATACGATGATCGCCTCGGGCAAGCTCCCGGACTTTATCACGCTCGGATGGTACGAGGACAACGTGAAAAAAATGATCGAGGGCGGCCTCGTGCTGCCGCTGAACAAGCTGTCGGAGCAGTACGATCCGTACTTCGTGAAGGTGGCCGACCCTGCCAAGGTGAGCTGGTATACCCAGCCGGACGGCAATGTCTACGGGTATCCGAACGCTTCGTCCTCGCCGAAGGACTACCAGAAGTTCGGGGACAAGCAGACGTCGATTCAGACCTTCGTGGTCCGCAAGGATATGTACGAGGCGCTCGGCAGGCCTGATATGCGGACGCCGGAAGGCTTCGTGAATGCGCTGAAGGCGGCCAAGGAGAAGTTCCCCGAGGTGAACGGGCAGCCGCTCATTCCGCTGGGGATGCATGATTTCACGGAGACCGGCAACTATTCCCTGGAAGGCTTCCTGCAGAACTTCCTCGCGATTCCGATGGAGAAGGATGGCAAGCTCTACGACCGGTACACGGACAGCGAGTATCTGAAGTGGCTGAAGACTTTCCGCAAGGCGAATGAAATGGGCCTGCTCGCCAAGGACATCTTCATCGACAAGCGCCCGCAGATGGAAGAGAAGATCTCGCAGGGGCGTTACTTCGCGATGATGTACCAGCGCAGTGACTTTACCGCACAGCAGAACGCCTTGTTCGCCAAGGATCCGAACTCCGTGTACATTGCGGTGGACGGCCCTGCGAACAGCAAGCTCGACCCGCCGACGCTGGCCGGACCTGCGATCTCCGGCTGGACGGTGACGCTGATCTCCAAGGACGTCAAGGACAAGGCGAGAGCGATCCGCTTCCTGACTTATCTGCTCAGCGAGGAAGGACAGAAGGATATGTATCTCGGCGAGAAGGGTGTTACTTACGACACGATCGACGGCAAGGACCAGTTCAAGCCCGAGGTGCTGGAGCTGCTGAACAAGGACCGCTCCGCCTTTGATAAGAAATACGGCGCCTCCCACACCTTCTGGATGCTTATGGATACGAACATGAACCTGCAGTGGACGCCGCCGGCGGTGGAGCCGTTCAAGCAGCTGGAGGACTGGACGAAGGGGAAGACGAAGAGTTTCTCGCAGTTCGACCAGATCAATCCGACCGGCACCTCCGAGGAGGGCATCGCCCAGAACAAGATCGCCCAGACGTTCAGTAAGGCGCTGCCGAAACTGCTGCTCGCGAAGAGTGATGCGGAGTTCGACCAGCTCTTCGAGAAGTTCCTGAAAGACCGCCAGAGCGCAGGGTATGACAAGGTGAAGGCGTACCAGCAAAAGAAGTACGACGAGAATGTGAAGAAGCTTGAGCAGTTTATGAAATAATATTCATGCCCTCAAGCGCCGAAGGACCCGGGATTCCCGGGTTCCTTTGGCGTTTCGCAGCAGGGAGGGGAGAGTGTTAGTATGAAGGGGCGATTCTGGAGCTGCGGTGCTGCTCCCGTCCCGGATGACCAGGGGAAGATCTTCCCATAAGGGGGCTTGTGGTTTAGAATAGTAGCCATCCGGAGAAGACCGTGTCTGGAGACTCGCCCGGATCCTTGGGGGAGCCGGACGCTGCCAAGGTTACATTGAAGCACGAAAGGACGGAGCTGGACTCCCTATGAACGCTGTCGGAAGCATAAGAGAGAGACTGAAGGACTGGCAGGCCCGAATCGCCTATAAGGCCGGGGGTATCTCGCTGCAGACCCGGCTGATCGCCTCGTATATTGTTATTATTCTGATCCCGATCCTTCTGCTGTCGCTCTATACGTTCAACGTGTTCTATAAGAACAAGCTCCGCGATATCGTGAAGACGAACGAGTCGATGCTGGAGGTCGAAGCGGTGAATATCCGCAGCCAGATGGAGACGATGGAGCGGACGGCCCAGCTGGTGGATTCCGACAAAAGGGTGAAGGAATACCTGCAGAGTCCGCGGGAGCTGGAGGTCAGCGAACTCATCGACTTCCGCACGGGAGCGTATGACAACCTGCTGCGCCTGCAGTTCAATAACCCGAACATCGCGCATATCCGGCTGTTCTCGAGCAATCCGAACGTCAAGGAAATGTGGCCGGTGTTTCTTCAGGAATCGAGAATTGCGGCGGAGCCCTGGTACGAGCTGGTGCTCGACCACCCGGGACAGGTGTCCTGGGTCTTCGAGGAATCAGACCGGGATCTCATCCAGCATACGGGGTCGGAGAACCTGGCGGCACACGGCAAGGTGTCTCTGCTGCGGGTGATCGCCCCCCATGGACCCCGTCACGCGGGGATCGTTCAGGTCGATATGCTGTTCGAGGATATATTTCCGAAAACGTTCTCATCTCTGCCGGACAGCCAGTCGCAGATGCTGATCCTGGACGGCATGGGCCGAATGCATACGAAGAAGGATACGGGCCTCATGCAGGAGCTGGATCAGGCGGAGCTGCTTCGGGAGCTGCGCGGCCGCAGCGGACAGCAGAGCGGCAGCTTCGAATTCAAGAGCGGGGAGAGGCCCTATCTGGCCGTGTTCGCGTCGCTCGAGCGCCTGGAGGCTAAGATGGTCAACGTGGTCTCGTTGAAGGAGCCGCTGTCCGAGCTGAGAGAGACCCGCAACCGGATCATTCTTGCCAATGTGGCGCTGATCGCGCTGCTGGCGGTGACGACCTACTTCCTGCTCTCCCTGATTCTGAAGAAGCTGCACGTGCTGCAGGATTCGATGAAGAAGGTGCGGCAGGGGAATTTTCATTTTGATGTGGATATTCACGGCGGGGGGGAGGTCGGGGAGCTCGCCCACCATTTCCGTCTTATGCTGCGCAAGATTAACGAGCTGATCGCGGACGCCGTGAACAAGCAGGCGGCGACCAAGGAGGCCGAGCTGCATTCGCTGAAGAACCAGATCGATGCCCACTTTCTCTATAACACGCTCGAGAACCTGAAGATGCTGGCGGAGATCGAAGGGCAGTACACGATCTCGGATTCGCTGACGTCGCTGGGGGGTATGATGCGCTACAACCTCAAGTGGACCAGCGATTATGTCCGGCTGGCCGACGAGCTGCAGCATATCGGCAATTACATGGCGATTATGAACGTCCGGTATGACGGTAAGCTGCGGCTGGAGCTGGATGTCCCCTCGGCCTATCTCGAGCAGAAGGTGCCGAAAATGTCGCTGCAGCCGGTCGTGGAGAACGCGGTGAAGCACGGCATGGGCTCCTCCTGCCCGGAGGACGGGGAAACCCTGGCGGTCCGTGTGCAAGCGGAAGTGGAGGAGGGCTCGATGGTCATCCGCATCCGTGATAACGGCACCGGAATGAACGGGGAGCAGCTGCAGGCGCTGACGCAGACGCTGCCGATGGACGACAAGGACTTCTATCGGCAGCGCCGCAAAGCGGGCCGGCCGGATTCCGAGGGCAGCGGGATTGGTCTGCGCAATGTGAACCAGCGGGTCCGGCTGTATTACGGCCCCGAGTACGGCATAGCAGTGGACAGCAGGGAAGGAGCCTATACGGAGGTCGTCCTCCGGCTTCCGTTCCAGCTGTTAACCGGAGGAGGATGAGAAAGTCATGCGAACCTTGATGATCGTTGATGATGAGAAAAACATCCGGCTCGGTCTCTCCGCGATGATCTCGCGGGAATTCCCGGGCGCCTACAGGATCGAGCTCGCAGGTGACGGGGAAGAAGCGCTTGCGAAGCTGCAGGCATATGGGGCGGACCTGCTGATCACGGATATCCGCATGCCGAAGATGGACGGCATCGCGCTCTTGAAGCGGATCCGGGAGATGGAACGCCGGCCGCTGCTCCTGGTGCTCAGCGGGCATGACGATTTTGCCTACGCAAAGGAAGCGATCCACTGCGAGGTGAAGGACTATCTGCTCAAGCCGATCGTGCGGGAAGAGCTCTTCGGGGCACTCCGGCGCCTGGAGACGGAGCTGCTCAGGCAGGAGGAGCTCTCAAGCAGGCTGCTTGCAGGCAGCGGGCAGTTCGATGCGCTGCGCGCCAGCCAGCTCGCCTATATCCTGATGCACCCGGGTATGGAGGAGAGCGAGGTCAGGGAGCGGCTGGAGTCGGTCGGCGCCGGGGGCTTCGGACCGGGCTGGGCGGCCGGGGTGCTGCGCTTTCCGGCGGCCGAGCGGCCTGCCCGTCTGGAGGACGCCGTCTCCCGTCTGGAGCGTCTGCTGCCGGAGGAGGCGCAGGAGACGCTGCGCGGGGCGGCCGTCCTGCTCGACAAGGACCGGAACCTGGTCCTGCTCGCGGAAGGCGCCGAGGTCAGCCGTCTGCTGGAGGCCGCGCTGGCTCATGGCAGCGCTTCCGCCCTGCGCGCGGGCCTCAGCCTCTGCCGGAAGGAGGAGCTTGCCCTCCGGCAGATCTATCTCGAGGCGGTGACCGCCATGCGCTCCGGCTTCTTGTACGCGGGCGGTGGCGTTCGCCGCTTCGAGGCGGCGTCCCCCGGGGAGACGCCCTTTGTTCCGCTCGAGTCCATCCGCCGCATCTCCAACCTGCTTGGCACGCGCCGAACGCCGGAGGTACGGGCTCTGCTCTCGCAGGTGCTCGATCCGAAGACGGCTCGCACGAACGGCATAACCTATGTGGAGGCCGTCTCCCGCAGTCTGAACGAGCTGGTCTTCGATCAGGTGTTCCACGCCTACGGCGAGGAATCGGTCGATATCCTGCGGCTGTACAAGCAGGCGGGCTCGATCGACCATTTTGACCAATACCATGAGTATGTGCATTCCGTCGAACAGCTGACGGAGCTGCTCGACCAGTATATTGCCAAGATCCGGGCTGTCCATGCCGACCACAAGGAGATCAAGCGGGCGGTGCAGTACATTGAAGAGAATTACGCCAAGAACCTCAATATGGCGATGGTCTCCAATCATGTGTCCCTGAGCTATACGTACTTCAGCCAGGCCTTCAAAGAATATACGGGCGAGAACTTCGTCGGCTACCTGAAAAAGGTGCGGATTCGGCGGGCCAAGGAGCTGCTGGGAAGCGAGGAGGGCCGAATCTATGAGATCGCGGAGCAGGTAGGCTTCGAGAATACGAAGCAGTTCAACCGCGTGTTCAAGGAGATGGAGGGCATCACGCCGATGGAATACCGGAGCAAGCGCTCCCTGATTTCGTGAATTTCATATAGTTCGGCTTGGAACCTTTTGGGCCGAAGGGTCGTCTATTTATTTTGAAGCAAGGGACCAAGATGAGAAAAGGGGCGGGCTCGTGAAGCTGTCAAGAATCGTATGGGGACTCGCGGGTATGCTGCTGCTTGGCGGCTGCGGCGGGGAATCCGCTCAGCTGGAGGAGAATATCGAAGCCAACGTGGAGCGGATCGCATCGGCTCCGTCGGCTCAGAGCTCGAGCAATCCGGGGGATTACATCAAAGCCGAGCGACAGAGCTACGAGGCGATTGTCAGCCTGGGGGACAAGGCGCTGCCGCATCTCCTGCAGGAGCTGCGCGGGGAGAAGGGGGGCTCGCTTCAGGGCTGGATTATGGCCAAAGCCGGCGAGGACATCCTCCAGGAGAGAAGCCCCGTGAAAGCTTGGGCTTCCGGCACGGATTGGATCGAGCAGTATGATGCCGCACGGAAGCGGCAGACCGAGCAGTGACATACAGGGGGAAAAGCCGGGGACGAGAGTTCCTTGGCTTTTTTCGTATGGCGCCCGTGAGGGAGAGGCTGGATTCAGGGAAGTGCGGGGCGAGCGGACATCACTCATGTGTATGAATGGAAGGAGGGGGAGGACCCCTGATCGAAGCCAAATTGTATTGGGCCAAAAGCGTCGCGGAGGTGGAGCGGCAGTATGGAGCGGAGCAGTGGACTCACATCTATAAGCATCACCCGGAGCTGAGTTACTATGGGTTAGAGGATGGGGAAGCTGTGAGACGGCTGGTAGATGATGGCGATATCCGTCATATCCAGATGACTCTCATCATCAGGGACGGGGAGCGGAGCTGCTGGGATTTGATGTTTCCAGCGCACTCAGCGTATGGAAGGACTACTTGTCTGCCTTGGAGCAGACCTTATGGTACGGCCATACGGAACACATGTACGGGATCGACCCGGTCCGGATGGGGATGGACCTGCTGGGCGGGGGAAGGCTGCGGTTCCGGGTGTGGCCCGAGCTGATACCAGATCAGTTATGGGTGGATAAGGTCGTTCCCGCGGAACCGTTTATCATCGGGGTGACGGAGGGAATCCGCGAGTTCTGGCAGCGCCTTGCAGACGAGCAGCTGCGGATGGGCCGCAACATCAACCCGGAGGAGGTCTTCCGGCGGCTGGATGATCTGCTCCGGATGGCAGGGAGTCGGCTGAGAGGCAGAGGCTGCGAGTGACGACGGTCAGATGAGGGATGAGAGGACTGCAGCAGTGTGGGGGCTTCCATCCCTTGGGGTGAGCGGAACTTTGGAGAGCCAGCGGATTGGCAGCATCTGCACAGCTTGAGCTGCGCCTCTTAAGAGAAGTGTTCTGCCGCAGGATGTATTTATTGGATATTTATGTAATATATGTGCTGTGAAGAAAATAAGGTAGAGCATCAGGGCTAAGCAGCGTTTTCGAGGGGGAGATCACGTTTGAAAAGCTGGCGCCGTATGACCGGAGGCTTCCTGTTATCTTGTTGTTTGTTGGCAGGCTGTTCGGGAGGAGGAGCCCCTGCAGAGGGACCAATGGAAAGCGTTCCCGATCCCGTCCGGTCCGAGGTGCTGTCTTCCTCTCCGGACGTAAGGAAAGTAACCTTCTACAGCGAATCGCTCGGCAAGGACATGAAATTCAACATTTACCTTCCGCCGGGATACAGTACCCAAACCAAGTACCCGGTCCTCTATGCGCTGCATGGGCACGGAAGGAACGAAGATTCGTGGCTTCCCGGAATGGAAGCGGACAAGACGGCCGACCGGCTGCTGGGAGAAGGACGGATCGAACCGCTGATCATCGTCTCACCCGCCGTGGACAACAGCTTCGGCTTCAATTCATCCGACCAGCCGGCGAGGAGGCCCTGTGCAGACTGCAATGATGAAGGCCGGTACGGGGATTATCTTACCAAGGACCTGATCGCTTATGTGGATGCGCACTATAGCACGGCGGCAGACCGGAGCCGGCGGTATATCGGCGGCATCTCCATGGGAGGGTGGGCTGCGCTTCACCAGTCCTTCATGCACCCGGAGCTTTATAGCAAAACGGGAGGCCACAGTGCAGGACTGTTTATGGAGGAGTGGTTCAACACCGGCGGGCTCCGATACTGGCTGTATCCGGACCCCGAGCTTCGGAAATCACGGGACCCCCTGCTCCTGGCGGATACGGAGAAGTTCGACGGGCTGTCCGTCTACCTCGACTGTGGCGAACAGGACAACTACAAGTTCTTCGAGGGATCCGAGCTGCTGTACCGCAAGCTGAAGGCCAAGAACATTGACGTCCAGTACCACCATTCTCCCGGCGGCCATGACAAGAATTACTGGATACCGAAGATGGAGGATTACCTGCTCTTCTATGCAGGGAAGTGAAGGGCGGACTCGGCCTGCGGGGGCTTGGGCGGTGCTTGGGGCCTGAAAAGAGTGTGTGTACTAAGGGAAGATTGAGAAATACGATTTAAATCATCTCGATATGTTAATATGGGTTAGAAAAAGAATAAAGAATAGCGGTGTTGGGAATGTCATCTATTAAATTAGAGTTAGGCTTTGTAGAATTAATACGCCTGCTGTTCTATAAAAAAAATTGTCCCCTATGTAAGAGCAAAGTTAGGAGAGTCAATAAGGACGAATTGGTTACAATAGGTTGGGAAAAAGTTGCTGGGGACGATTTTGTTTATGGAAATCATTATAATAGAAAGATATTATATTACTGTAAGGTATGTAACAAGTTTTTAAATTTAAATGAAATTTAATTCAATGCCAGTATGCAAACAAGCTTATTGGGTCATGGCTTGCATACAGGCCCTTGTCCTGCCGGAAGTTGCGGAGATGATCCCTGATGGAAAGGTGCTGCCGACTCCCCCGGTCGGCCGTACAGGGAGATGAGCTCTCCGGAGTGCGGAAAGGGGTGCCCATCCCCCCGGGGTTGTGGTATTCTATGGAATAGCTTATGAGACAACCGGGGGGAAGACGGATGAAATTCAGACCATGCATTGACCTGCATCAGGGCAAAGTGAAACAGATTGTGGGCGAGACGCTCGGGGCCGCCGGTGAGGCGGTTGTGGAAAATTTCGTATCGGAGCATACGCCTTCCTATTACGCTTCCATGTTCCGCGAGGACGGCTTGAAGGGCGGGCACGTCATCATGCTCGGCGGCGGCAACGAAGCGGCGGCAGTGGAAGCGCTGCAGGCTTATCCCGGCGGCCTGCATGTGGGCGGCGGAATTACCGCGGAGAACGCCGCTTCGTACCTGGAGCGGGGAGCTTCGCATGTCATCGTGACCTCGTATATTTTCCGTGACGGGGAACTGGATATGGGGCGGCTGGACCGCCTTGTGTCCGAGGTGGGCCGGGAGCGTCTCGTCATCGACCTGAGCTGCAAGGCCAGCGGAGACGGCTGGTTCGTGGCGACGAACCAGTGGAAGACGCTCAGCTCGTTCGAGGTGACGGCGGCATCCCTGCGGGAGCTCGAGAGCTGCTGCGACGAGTTCCTCATCCATGCGGTCGATGTCGAAGGCAAGCGCGCCGGCATCCATGAAGGACTGGTGAAGCACCTGGCCGAAGGCGTCACGATTCCGACAACTTATGCGGGCGGGGCCCGGTCGCTCGAGGACCTCGCGCTGTTCCGCGAGCTCGGGCAGGACAAGCTCGATATCACGATCGGCAGCGCCCTGGATATTTTCGGCGGACAGCTGTCTTATAAGGAAGTTGTGGCTTACTGCAGGTAGACGCACGGAGCAGGGAAGGTGCCGGCACAACGGCCGGCCTGCCTGTAAAGGTGATCCGGCACTTTGTGACAAATGGAAACAGCGGAACTCAGCTAAACTCAGTTGCGCCGTTTTGATCGCTTGCGTTTAGGGAAATCCGGACATAGAGGAACTGAAGCCTAGACCATGCAATCGGAGAGCTCGCAAGAGCTCTTTTTTGCCGTTGCTCCCTTTTCATTAAATTTCATTAATGAGGAGGAAAGGGCTATATTTCCAAATCCGCCTAATGATACAATATGTAGGCAAAAGTGCAAGAACGGGGACAGGCACCGGAAGGGGTTCAGGGGGCCTTGACCAGGAAATACACAGTGAAAGAGAGTATGGTCTATGAGCGAAACGGCTGCTCCGCAGCAAACCGAACCGGCCGGGCGGTCCGCGGGGCCGGGCATCGGCACCGGTTTGGCTTGTCTTTATTTTTTGGCCCGCTATCACAAGGTACCCTTGAATGAAGGCCGCTGGAAGGACGAGGCGGCGCATGCGGGAGAGGAGCTGCCGCTTCCCCACCTGATGCGCCTCTCCCAGGAGGCAGGCTTCAAAGTGAAAGCGCTGCGCATTGGGCTCTCCAAGCTGCGCCGGCTGCCTCTGCCGGCGATGATTACGGACCGGGAGGGCGGCTACGGCGTGCTTGCCAAGCTGACCGAGGAGGAGGCGCTGCTCTTCGATCCGGTGACCGGCCGTCCGAAGCCGCTGCCGATCAAGGAATTCACGGAGCAGTGGGGGGGCACGATCATTCTGTTCACCCCCCGGCAGGGCAGGGGGGCGGCGGATTCGCCCTTCGGCTTCCGCTGGTTCCTCCCTCTGCTCTGGAAGTTCCGCCAATCGGTAGCCGAGGTGCTGGCGGCATCCTTGATCCTCCAGCTCTTCGGCATCGCGCTCCCGCTGATCATCCAGGTGGTGATCGACAAGGTGCTGGTGCACAACGGCCTGACGACCCTCCATGTCCTGATGACCGGGCTGGTCGTCATGGCCTGCTTCGAATGGCTGCTCGGCATGGCGCGGACTTATGTGTATCACCATACGACAGGCAGGCTCGACGTCATTCTCGGCACGAAGCTTGTGCGCCACCTGCTTCGCCTGCCGCTCGTTTATTTCGAATCCCGGCGGGTCGGGGATACGATGGCCCGGGTGCGGGAGATGGATCAGATCCGCCAGTTCCTCACGGGCTCGCCGCTGACCGCGCTGCTTGATGCGGCATTTATTTTTCTGTACGTTGCCGTCATGCTGTTCTACAGTCCGGTGCTGACCTGCATCGTGCTCGGGGCGGTGCTGATGCTTGCGCTGCTCTCCTGGGGGGTGACCCCGGTGCTCCGGCGCAGGCTGGAGGAGCGGTATGCACGCAGCGCCGAATCGCAGGCGTTCATGGTCGAATCGGTGTCGGGGATGCAGACGCTGAAGTCCTTCGCGCTGGAGTCCCGGATGCATGCCAAGTGGGAGGAGCTGCTCGCCGGGCAGATCCGCGCGGGCTTCCGGACCTCGATGTGGGCCGGGACCGCCGGGACGACCGGCCAGTGGATCCAGCGGCTCAGCACCCTGGGTGTGCTCTGGTACGGAGCCTGGCTTGTGCTCCATGGGGGGCTGTCGGTCGGCGGGCTGATCGCCTTCCAGATGCTGTCGTCGCGCGTGAGCGAGCCGGTCCTCCGGCTGGTTCAGCTGTGGCGGGAAGTGCAGCAGGCCAGCCTGTCCATCGAGAAGCTGAAGGATGTCTTCGAGACGAAGCCCGAGCCCGGCTCGGAGCCGGGCAAGACGCGGCTGCCGGCCGTTCAGGGGCATATCCGCTTCGAAGGCGTTCGCTTCCGCTACCGGCCGGGGGGCGCGGAGGTGCTCCAGGGCATCTCCTTCCAGGTCAAGCCGGGCAGCGTCATCGGTGTGGTCGGACGCAGCGGATCAGGCAAAAGCACGCTGTCCAAGCTCATCCAGCGGCTCTACGTGCCGGAAGCCGGCCGTATTCTGATCGATGGCATGGATATCGGCCAGGCCGACCCGGTGTGGCTGCGCCGGCAGATCGGCGTCGTGCTGCAGGAGAGCGTGCTCTTCAGCGGCTCGGTGCGCGAGAATATTGCGATCCATTCGCCGGGCGCTTCCATGGAAGCCATCGTGCAGGCGGCGCGGATGGCGGGCGCCCACGAATTCATTACCGACCTGCCGGAAGGCTATGATACGGCTGTCGGCGAACGGGGAGCCTCCCTGTCGGGCGGACAGCGCCAGCGTATAGCCATCGCGCGGGCACTGCTGCTCAATCCGCCGATCCTCATCTTCGACGAGGCGACCTCTGCGCTCGATTATGAATCGGAACGCATCATTCTCCAGAACCTCGGCCAGATCTGCCGGGGACGCACTGTCTTTATCATCGCGCACCGTCTGTCCGCCATGGCCAGGGCGCATGCGGTGATGGTTCTCGATAAGGGACGGCTCGTGGAGTCGGGCACACATCAGGAGCTGCTGGAGAAAGGCGGGCTGTATGCCCACCTGCTGCGGCAGCAGGAAAGGTAGGGAAGCCGGGTGTCGATTCTGCGCACAAGGCATGTGGAGGCGTATGACTTTTTGCCGGCGGCCCTGGAGCTCGAGCAGACGCCGCCGGCCCCGCTCGGGCGGTGGATCATCTGGATCATCTTCACGCTCGTGCTGTCGCTGATCGCCTGGTCGTGCATCGGCTCGATCGATGAGGTGGCGGTCTCGAGGGGCAAGGTCGTGCCGAGCGGCCGGGTGAAAGTGGTGCAGCCGCTGGAGGAAGGCGTGATCGGCGCGATTCACGTGAACGAAGGGGACAAAGTCAAAGCGGGCCAGCTCCTCATGGAGCTTGATCCGGCAATGGACACAGCGGACCTCGAGGGGCTCCGCAAGAATCTGGCGGCCGCCCGGCTGGAGAAGGAGATGCTGGCGGCCGAACGCGACGGGCGGGCGCCGGAGGAGCAGGTGCTCACGGACCTGCTCGCATCATCGGGACTCTCGCCCGGATTCCTGGAGGAGCTGCGCCGGCTGAAGACGGCGGGCGAGTCGGCCCACCGGGCCAAGGAGGAAGCCCTGAAGCTGACGATCGCGCAGCGGGAGAAGGAGATTGCGCTGGAGCGGACGAAGCAGGAGCAGGCGGAGAAGAAATATATGCTGGAGCAGCTCAGCCAGCAGGAGAAGCCGTCCGAGGACAAGTCGATGCTCGACGCGCTTAACCGCCGCAACGACCTGCTGACGGCGCAGCAGGAGGTGGAGTCCTCCATTACGAACGTCCGGAAGCTGATGGACAGCCTCGAAGAGGCGCAGAAGAATCTCCAGGCGCTGACGCAGGAGAGGGAGCAGACCCTGCTCTCCTCCATTGTCGAGAAGGACAAGACGATTCATGCGCTGGAGGCCGAGCTGCTCAAAGCCCAGACGAAGGTCGGCTACCGCAGTCTTGTTTCGCCGACCGACGGGACGGTGCTCGCCATCTCCGCGCAGACGATCGGGGGGATTGTGACGCCGGCCCAGCCGGTCATCACGATCGTGCCGGAGGGGACCGAGCTCATCGTCGAGGGCACGCTGCTCAACAAGGATATCGGCTTCGTCACCGCGGGCCAGGAGGTCCGGGTGAAGATCGATACGTTTCCCTTCCAGAAGTACGGCACGCTGCGAGGAGAAGTCACAGCGATCAGCGCCGATGCGATCGATGATCCCGAGCTCGGCACGGTCTACCGGATGAAGGTCAAGCTGCTGGAGCAGCGGCTGAACGTAAACGGCAGTCCGGTTCCCGTGACCCCGGGGATGACGGTCTCGGCCGAGGTCAAGACGGGAGAGCGGAAGATCATCGAATTCTTCCTCTCGCCGATTCTGAAATATGCCGAGGAAAGCCTCACGCTTCGGTAGCACGCATCCATACAACCAGGGGAGGAGCATTCCTGACATGACACTCTATCAACGATGCGCCTTCTGGGCGCTGATTCTTGCTGTGGCGGGCGGCAGCCTGCAGGCTTCGGGGCCGGCCGCCGCTGCACAGACGACGGCTCCGGCGGCCGAATCGGCGGGGGCTTCGCCGGACCTGTCGACGAGCGGTGCAGCCGAAGCGGGTGCGGATACGGCCCGGGAGGGAGCGGAGGCTGCCGCTGCAGGAACGGACGGAGGGCGGGCCTTTGCCCCTGCGCCGGATATCCGGTACAGAGAAGCGCCTGCCGCAAGCCGGGAGGCCCAGCCCGTGGGCTCCATGGCCTTGAGTCCGGAAGCGGAGGTGCAGGTGAGCGCGCCTGTGCTCTGGTCCGGCGGGGGCCGAAGGCTGCTGCATTTCTCCCTGCGCTATAAGAATGCCGGTGCGAAGGAGCTTGAATTCATGGAGTACGGTGTCCGGCTCTACGGGGCAGGCGCACAGGAGTACAAGGTGAAGCTGCTGCCCAAGGAAACGGAGCTGGAGCCGGTGATTCCCCCCTACTCCGAGAGGACCATCGAGTATTATGCCGAGGTTGGAGACGGGTTCACCCTTGAGGATGCGGTCTTCCGCCTGATCCGCTGGGACTTCGGAACGGCCGGCTTCCAGAGCGTGCTCGGAGACCTCACGGTCCCCGCGGACTACACCTATGCGGTGCCGGCCGATACGGGAACAGCCGTCCTGCTCGACGGCAGCCGCCTGACGGCCTACGCGGGGCAGCTGTTCCGCTACCCGGGGGCGGGCCGGAAGCAGGGCGTCACCGCTTTCCTGCATCTTGCGGCAGCAGGGCAAACGCCCGTGAAGCTGACCGGGCTCGAAGCGTGGCTGGAGCTTGAGGGCCAGCGCTATCCCATGAAGAACGGGGAGGCGTGGGGCGAGCTGACGGCCGGCCCTGCGGGGGATGAGCCGCTCGCCGCCCAGTTCGATGTGCCGGCGGACGCGGATTGGAACGGCGCCCGGCTCTGGCTTACGCGCAAGGCGAGCGAGGAAGCAGGCGGGGAGATCGACGCCCCGCTCGGCTCCTTCGCATTGGGTGAGCCGAGAGCGCTGGCGGAGGAGAAGCCTCTTGCGCCCGGCAGCGTACAGACCGTAGAGAAGGACAGGCTGCCGCTCGAGGTATCCGTGGACCGGGTGTTCGAGCACCCGCAGGGCCGGTTGAACGGCTTGTCGGTGCAGCTGCGGGTGAAGAATGCCTCGAAGGTGGCGCTGAAGCTGCCGGCCTACAAGTATACCCTTCGCAGCGCGGAGGGGAGAGAGTATGGTGCCGAGCCGGCCGGTCTGGAGGAAGAGACGCAGCTGCAGCCGGGAGAAGAGCTCACGGTCAAGCTGGAGGGCGCGCTGCCGTATTCCACGGATGCTTCGCAGGCCTCCGTGCTCCTGAAAGAAGCGGGGGATACGGAGGAAGATGATGCCGAAGGACATCTTCTGCCGCTGGCTCATCTGGCCCTGCCGGCGCCGGCGCAGGAAGAATGGGTGCCGGAGACCGCCTACCCGCTCCGCACGAAGTCAGGCACCTTCCCTTCGCGTCTCATGTCCATCAAACGCGGTCCGCATCTTCAGGAAGACCTCCTCACGGCGGAAGTCCGGATCCGCGGAGAGAACGCCAAGGCGAAGGCGCTGCCGGAGATGACGGGGTATTTTCTCCTTGATGAGGCCACGCGCATCGAGGCCTCGCCCGTCGTGCTGTCTCCGGTGGGAGCCTTAAGGGACAGCGACGAGGCCAGCGTGTACTGGATCGGGCGCGTGCCGTTCAAGACGAAATTCTCGGGCATCAAGCTGGTGCTCGAAGAAGAAACCGCCGAAGGCGGCGAGGATGAGAAGGCGGCGACAAAGGAGCTGGCGGTCTACCGCGCCGAGGGCACCGATACGGCGATTCCGCTGCGCAGGGATGGCGGAACCCGTACGAGCGCGCTGCATCCCGGCTACTCCGCTGCCGTGAAGCAGGCCCGGTCGTTCTCCGGGCCGACCGGCCAGCTGGCCGTCGTGCTTGTGGAGCAGACCAACGCGGAGAGCCGTTCGATGAAGCCGCCGGTGCTTCCGGGTTATTTCCGCACCCCCGCGGGGGGGCTGTACCTGCCGGCGCAGCACAGCGAGATCTCGGGCGACATCACGCCGGACGGCCGTGCGCTTGTCGCCTACTGGACCCGACTGCCGTACGGGAGGCAGGCGGACGATCTGCAGCTGGTGCTGGGCGAAGCGGTGGTGCCCTTCGGCGGCAGTCCGGAGGACGGGGAGCAGGCCGCATCGGCAGATGCCGGAACCGACCCGGCTGCCGCCTCTTCGGCGGGGGATGACGAGGATTCGCCGGGGGAGGAGCTCTACGTCAATCCGGCCGCCTATCCGCTGCCGGAGGAGCAGAACGCCAAGGATACGCTCCAGGAGCTCGTGCTCTATCCGTTCTCTCTCTCGCTTACGAAGGTGGAGCGGCTGAACGAGGGCGGTCAGACGTCCTACCGCGTGAACTATACGCTGGACCGGGGGGCCACCTACGAATCGCACCCGGAAGGGCGGCAGGTTACCATCGAGGTGGAGACGGAGGATCACCATGTGACCTCGAAGACCTATGCGCTCGGCTGGGCGGATGGTGAGGATTCCGGCGGCGAAGGCGGCGATGTGCTGGCCACCGGAGAGCGGAAGCTGACGATCGAGCAGGAGGGCACGGGCGAGACGACCGGAGCTTATACCGTGCGGGTCTACGAAGTATTCCAGAACCAGCGGGTGCTGCTCGCGCAGGATCAGTATCCGTAAGCAGGAAGCGGCACGGCAGGAGGGCGGCGCTCGGGTGCCGCTCTTTCTGCCTTGTACGTGTGTCCGGTACCCGGACGACAGGAAACGTCTGTGATAGACTGAGGCGCCTGGAACGGTGCGGCAGAGACTGTAGGATGCATCCGCCACATAGACTCTAGGGAGAACCGGGAGAGTGGGTGGAAGGCTAAGGCAGCCTTGTAGAGCTGGTGCCGGGCAGGTTGGTGAAGACGGCATCAAACCAGGGAAGGGCTGCCCATCCGGCTTCCGGATGGAACGGACAGAACGGCTACGAGATGAAGACCGAGAGGGGGAAGAGGTATGTTCGAGCTTATCGTACTCGGTTGGCTGGTGATCGTCCTGATTCTTTTGTTCGGGCTTGGCGGCATCCATTCCTTGTTGAAGCAGCGGCTGCGTAACGATCAGCGAATCATTGAACGGCTGGACCTCTTGATCAAGGAGCAGAAGCGGAATCGATGGAGGGGGGGCGGAGAAGGATGACCTTATCGGTGGAGCGGCTGCTTACTCCCGCGAAAAAGGACGCATGGAAAGCGGCATTTTCTCTTCATTCTATTCCGCGGCCGGGCAGCTACTTCGAGCAGTGTCTTGCCGAGAACGTGTCGGGCACGCGGGTCACGCTGCTCGCCTGCGAGGACGAAGTGATTCTCGGGGTCGCCCACTTAAAATACCGGTCCGAGTACCCGTATTTTGGCGAGCGCGGGATTCCCGAAATAAACGACCTGCTTGTGTTCGCTGCGTACCGTCGCCGGGGAATCGCCAATCTCCTGATCGGCGAACTGGAGCGGACAGCCGGTGAACGGCATGAAGAAATGGGTATCGGTGTCGGCCTGTACAAGGATTATGGTTCCGCCCAGCGCATCTACTGCCGCAGAGGCTACATACCGGACGGGCAAGGAATCATGTATGAGAACCGGCCGGTCGCCCCTGGAGAGCAGGTGCGGGTAGATGACGAGCTCGTCCTGTATTTGACGAAGAAGCTGCGGAGCTAGAGGGCACGGGCGAACTTACAGCAGGAAGTAGATGGAGAGGGATCTTATGGATGAAAAAGCATGGCGACGGTGGAAGCTGGGCGTGCTTCTCGATAAGCGGCAGAAGAGACACGGCAGGGAAGAGTCGCTCTTTTTTCTTGAATGTGTTGAGGCCCTGGGGGAGGGGACCCGGATCTGCAGCAGGGAGGAGTCCGAACGTCTCTATGCGAAACTCCAGAAGGAGTATCCTTTTACGTCCTATGGACGCATTGACTGGGCGCAGGTCCCGCATCAGGACGTATCGGTAAGCGACGGGGATCTTGGGGCGACCGGCGCACTGGAATACTGGGTCCTGTGGAGCCATGGGAACGACCCGGTGCTCCGCACGTCCCTACGGAGACTGCTGGAGCGGCTGGACGAGGTCACGGCCGTTTCCCCTGATATGTGGGCATATCGGGAGGACGAGGAAGTGTGGGAATGGTTCCACGACGGAACCTGCCGCCGGAGTCGCAGGAAATAAGCGACCATAGAGGAGGAGCACAGGGAATGAAAGAGGAGCTCAGGAAATGACGGAGGAGTACAGAAAATGACGACCATAGGAACGCTATTGGCGATCGTAATGGCGGGCGCATTTGCCTTTTTTTTGGGGCCGGTGGGGGGGCTGGCTCTGCTATCGGCGATCTTCGGGCTGACGCTGAGCACCTACCTGCGGAACAAAGCCATCCAGGCGGACCTGCAGGAGATTAAGAAGCATCTTGGCCTCGACAAGGAGGAAGAGCGCAGCTTCCAGCTCTCCAATGAGGAGATTGAGCAGGAATTATTCCGTTTGCATGGCGAAGGGAAGCCTGGCGAACGCACATCCCGGGACCTGGAGATCGAGCGGGAGCTTACCGATTTTCCGTTCGATGAAGACGATAAGCCGGGAGATAAAAGATAACCTGCGCAGGATCGATACGCCGATGAGGAGAGCGGCGTAAGCTCATCCGAAAAGCATTGAAGCCCGGCTGCCGGCACATCACCCGGTTACATACGACGAGCTGGCGGACCACCTAATAGCCTGTTATTTACGCCTGGTTATTTACGTTTGCGTGTCATCACCCGGCCTAAAAACGGCTTGCAGGACACTGGATTAAAGGTAGGAGGGGCAGATGTTATGGTATTCACGCACAGGCCGGTGGAGGCGGAGGATTTTGAGAAGATCCGTCTCTTTCCGCAATCGAAAAGGGAGCAGTTCTTCATGTACCCCCGGTGGAGTTACCCGGTGAGCGCTGAGGAGATGCGCGAAGTGGCGCGGGGCCGGCTGCTGCCTACGGTGCTGGTCGATGGGGAGCAGGTGGCCGCATACTGCAATCTGTACCATGCGGAGGGGGAAGAAGGCCTGTGGCTCGGGAATGTGATCGTCTCCCCTGCCCATCGGGGGAGGGGAGCGGCTTCGACGCTCCTGGGGTGCATGATGGAGCAGGCCAAGCGTGAACTCGGCGCAGAGCGGCTGAGCCTGATGTGCCACAGTGTCAACACGGCTGCCCTGCTCCTGTATCATAAGCTCGGCTTCAAGCCGTATGACTGGTCGGCGAAGACCGGCCCCGATGGGGAGAAGCTGCTGCTGCTCAAGCTGACAAGGTCGCTTCAGGATCTCTAGGCCGCGCTCTGCGCGCAGACATCACAAAAAGCCTGGCCCGCCGGCCAGGCTTACAACGTTTGAAAACAACAAAAAAACCAACCCATTGCAGAAGGGCGGAGCGCCGTGCTACAATGAAAACTGGTCTGTCAATGTGACAAAAGTATTTGTGCAAAAATCATCCTAATATTATAATAGCACACAACCACTTACTTGTCAAATGGCAGGCCATACCTTGTACGTGAGGAGCGGTGCTATGACCATCAGCAGGGAAGAACGGACGGAGGAGCAGCGGCGGCTGGAGGCTGTGCTGGGGGAAATCAACAGCAGGCTGGAGAAGCTCCAGGAGGAGGCGGGCGGCTTCCGGGAAGACATCGTCGGGATCCGCAAGCATTTCTGGGAGGATGTCACGATCAACCTGGACGGGGCGGAAGAGGTATACGAGACATTCGCCAGCCTGAAGCAGCAGGCGGAGCTCCTCTCCGAACGGGAGCGGGGCCACCGGCGGATGCAGGCGCAGATCCGGCTGCTGCAGCGGCTGCTGGAATCGCCGTATTTTGGGCGGATCGACTTTCAAGAAGAGGGGGCGGGCGGTGCGGCGGAAGCCGTGTATATCGGAACGGGATCGCTGCTGGACGACAGCGGGCTGAAATTCCTGATCTATGATTGGCGCGCGCCCGTGTCCTCGGTATATTACGACTTCGGGCCGGGGCCGGCCGCCTATATGACGCCGGGCGGTGAGATCCGGGGGGAGCTGGAGCGCAAACGGCAGTATATCATCCGCAGCGGAGAGCTCCGGGCCCTCTTCGATACGGGGCTGACGATCGGCGACGAGCTGCTTCAGCATGTGCTGGGCGGCGCTTCCGACACTCGGATGAAGAGCATTGTGGCGACGATCCAGCGCGAGCAGAACCGGATCATCCGCAGTGAGCACAGCCGCCTGCTTATCGTGGAAGGGGCAGCTGGCAGCGGCAAGACGTCCGCGGCCCTGCAGCGGATCGCCTACCTGCTCTACCGGTACCGCGAATCGCTTCGGGCGGATCAGATCGTTCTGTTCTCGCCGAACGGGATGTTCTCCGCTTATGTGTCCTCGGTGCTTCCGGAGCTCGGGGAAGACAATATGCAGCAGACCACCTTCCAGGAATACCTGGATTACCGGCTCTCCGAGGATTACCGGGTGGAAGAGCCGCTCGATTCCTTAGAATATGTGTACGGTGAGGGCCGGGATCCGGCGGACGATCCGCGTATGGCCGGGATTGCCGTCAAGGCGCAGGCTTCCTTTCTGGACGCCCTGGTATCGTACACGGCCGCCCTCGGTACCCGTGGAGGCATGAAGTGGCATGCACTGACGTTCCGTGACTCCGTCATCGTAAGCAGGGAGGAGATGGATGCAAGGTTCCTGGCGCTTGATCCGTCCCTGTCCATGCCGAGCCGGCTCGAACAGCTTACGAAGGATCTGCTCCGTTCGGCGGAGGAGTACATGCGCTCTCAGGTTTACGCGGACTGGGTGGAAGAAGAGGTGCAGACGCTGGATGCGGAAGCGTATTTGAAAGCCTACAGCCGGCTGCAAAGCCGCAAGCGGTTCTCTGAGGAGACGTTTGATGATTATGACAGGGAATACGAGGAGCTGGCGAAGGCCTTGCTGCAGGAATACTTCACCCCGCTCAAAAGTTGGATCAAAAGCCTTCGGTTCCTCGATGCCCCTGGAATGTACAAAGCCTTGTTCAGCGACCCGGACCTCCGGCGCGCCCATCTGATTCCTCTGTACGGCGACTCTTCCGCATTGGACGGATGGTGCGCCTATACGGTCCGCCGGCTGGAGGAGGGAGAGCTGCCTTATGAGGACGCGGCTCCTTATTTGTTCTTCAAGGAATCGCTGGAGGGCTTCCGGACGAACACCGCCGTGCGGCATGTGTTCGTGGATGAGGCCCAGGATTATACGCCGCTGCAGTGGGCGTATCTGCGCCGCCTGTTCCCCCGCAGCCGCTGGACCGTGCTCGGAGACCCCAACCAGGGGATCGGGGCCCATCTCTTGGGGGTGGGGGAGATGAACCATCCCGCGGTGCTGGCGGCCCCGGACGAAACGGAGCGGATCCGGCTTACCCGGACCTACCGGTCGACGAAGCCGATCGTGGAATTCACCCGCTCGCTGCTGCCCGGTGCTGATATCGAGCCCTTCGACCGGGAGGGCCCCGAGCCCACCCTGACGGTAATCGCACGGGACGGTGGAAGGCTGGCCGAGGAGATCCGGCAGCGGACGGAGAAGATCCGGTCCGCCGGACACCGGACGATCGCGATCCTCTGCAGAAGCGAGCAGGAGAGCGTAGAGGCTTACGAATCGCTGCGAGGCGGAATGGAAGTGAAGCGGATCGGGCGGCATGGCGGATCCTTCGAGCCCGGCGTGCTGGTGCTTCCCGCCTATTTGGCCAAGGGCGTGGAATTCGATGCGGTGCTGATGTATGACGTGTCGCAGGAGCGGTACGGCGGCGAACGGGACCGCAAGCTCTTCTATACGGCCTGCACGCGGGCGATGCATGAGCTTCACCTGTTCAGCCGCGGGGAGCCGAGCAGGCTGCTGCGGGATGTACCGGCCGGGACCTATCGGATTAACAGCCCTCTTGACATTCCGTATCAATAAAGTCATAATGACAATATTGATGAATGATGCTTCCCATTTGCCAAGGTCAAGATAACACGGTACGCTGTTGGGGAGAGGGCGACATTTCCTGGGGAATAATGGAATGTCCGGGGATGTATGGGGATGTTCTTGGTGGCAGTCAGGCCGATTGCGGAAGGCGGGCACGGATGGCCTAGGGTGACCGGCCTTGACCGCCCAGGCACGACCCTGTCCCGTACACGGGCAGATGATTTCGGCGCCATGGGATTGGAAGCATCAGGGAGGGGAAATGATATCATGAGAGCATTGATCGTTATTGATTATACGGTGGACTTCGTGACCGGCAAGCTGCCCTGCGGCGAGCCTGCCATGGCGATCGAAGCCGAGCTTGTCCGCCTTACGGAAGCGTTCATCCGCGAGGGCAGCGAGGTGGTGATGGCGGTCGATCTTCATGAGGAGGAGGATCCTTACCATCCCGAGAGCCGGCTGTTCCCGCCTCATAATATCCGCGGCACCGGCGGCAGGGACCTGTACGGGAAGCTGCAGGACGTCTACCGGGCGAACAAGGACCGGGTCCACTGGATGGACAAAACCCGGTACAGCGCCTTCTGCGGAACCGACCTGGAGCTGAGGCTAAGGGCGCGGGGGATTACGGAGCTGCACCTGGCCGGCGTCTGCACGGACATCTGCGTACTGCACACCGCGGTCGATGCCTACAACAAAGGGTTCGATATCACCGTGCACCGGGGAGCGGTCGCCAGCTTCAACCCGGCGGGACACGAATGGGCGCTGGGGCACTTCGGGAGCACCCTTGGAGCCAAGGTGATCTAGTTCTGGCCGCCCGGCTTCATCCGGGCGGCGGAACTTGAGGAGCAAGAGGGTACGGCAGAGGAAGTATAGAGAGACAGGAGACGAGATGACATGTCTTATGACAATTTGACCCTTCATACGGATAAATACCAGATCAACATGATGTACGCGCATTGGTTCCACGGGACACTGAACGACAAAGCTGTCTTCGAAGCTTACTTCCGCAAGCTGCCGTTCGGCAACGGCTATGCGGTGTTTGCCGGCCTCCAGCGGATTGTGGAGTATATCCGGGAGCTGCGCTTCGATGAGGACATGCTGGCCTATCTGGCGGAGCAGGAGGAGAATTACGATCCGGCCTTCTTGGAAGAGCTGCGGCAGCTCCGCTTCACCGGCGACCTGTGGTCCGTACCTGAAGGGGAGATTGTCTTCCCGAACGAGCCGCTCGTCCGGGTGGAGGCCCGGGTGTTTGAAGCCCAGCTCATCGAGACGGCGCTGCTCAACTTCCTCAACTATCAGACCCTGATCGCGACGAAGGCTTCGCGGATCCGGCAGGTGGCGGGAGGGGACACCCTGCTTGAATTCGGCACGCGCCGTGCGCAGGAAGCGGATGCCGCAGTCTGGGGAGCAAGGGCGGCTTACCTGGCCGGCTTCGATGCCACTTCGAACCTGCGGGCGGGGATGCGCTTCGGCATTCCCACCAAGGGAACGCACGCGCATGCGTGGGTCCAGGGCCACGAGTCGGAGGAGGAGGCATTCGACCGCTTCGCCGCTGCCCTGCCGGACCAGGTGACGCTGCTCGTCGACACGTACGATACGCTGAAGAGCGGCATCCCGCATGCGATCCGGACCGCGAAGAAGATGGAGAGCCAGGGCAAGCGAATGCAGGGAGTGCGCCTCGACAGCGGGGACCTCGCTTATTTGTCGAAGGCGGCAAGGGCGATGTTCGACGAAGCGGGGCTGCCGTACGTCAAGATCACGGCATCGAACGATTTGGACGAGAACATCATTTTCAACCTGAAGGCGCAGGGGGCGGCCATCGATTCGTGGGGCGTGGGAACGCAGCTGATCACATCGGCTGACCAGCCGTCGCTCGGCGGCGTCTATAAGCTCGTAGCCCGCGAGAGCGGAGGAGCGTACGTGCCGGTGATCAAGATCTCGGGCAACCCCGAGAAGGTCACCACGCCGGGCCTCAAGGAAACCTACCGGATCGTGAACCGGAAGACCGGCAGGGCGGAGGCCGACTACATCGCGCTGAAGCATGAGGACGACATGCGCCGGGGGCAGCCGCTGAAGCTGTTCGACCCGATTCACCCTTTCTTGTCGAAGACGGTGGAGGATTACGAGGCGCAGCCCCTGCTGCAGGAGATCTTCCGGGAAGGGGAGCAGGTGTACACGCTGCCGGGGCACGAAGAGATCCGCGCGTATCACCGATCGCGCCTCGGCCTGTTCTGGCCGGAATATATGCGTAAGCTGAATCCCGAGCGCTACCCGATCGATCTCAGCCCGGCGGCTTGGGAGCTGAAGATGAATCTCATCAAGCAGCATCAGAAGCAGTAGGAAGGCGGCGGAGTTATCGTTTCACCTCTCGCGGTGCCCGAAAGGCCCGGAGCAGGTTCCATCAGGAACCTTGCACCGGGCTATTTTGTGCTGTGTAATACCATGATCGTCGGCAGTGCAGCAGCGATCCTTAATCCTACATTCGGACTTTTCTCAATACTATGCGAAGTAAACACAGACCCGGGATCATCAGCGCGAGCGATACCGTACCTAAGTTAACTCAGCCTATATCACACCGAAAATCCATAATCCCCTTAGTACGCGGTTATGGAACATATTCCTATCATCCTCGGTTTACTAAAAACCTTATGCTAAGTCATTTTGCTGAACGACTGCCCCTGGCCCTTGCATGTTTAATGGCTTTTTGAGACTCCACCCACCGCATGAACTCCGTTTGTTTGCTTGGGCTCGCCAGCAGCTCATCAATATTCTTACGGTCTTCCAGAAATTGCACAATCAAGAGATTGGAGCGCATTTCTTTAGCGTTACCTTTCTCCGCGTAAAATTGTTGGAACCACAATTGACCCCGGAGACGGTTTATATTTGCTTTTAATGCAGAGGGGCTTAATGCAAATGAAAGATTCATTACAAAGTGAATGACTGCTTCCCACACGGTAAAGCCACACCCCATTCGATGTTACTGGAATATATTTCTATATTACCCGCCTGATACCTTGCTGGCAATAGGATTCTGTTTAGGATGGCGCGGTCCGACCTGTATTTCCGGATGTACTTGCCTGATGAGCCTGATGCACGGCCAAATTCCGTCCAAGAAGGAGAGCTTTTGGAATCGTGATGGAGGCCTGAGGAGAGTGAAAAATTCAAATCAATCTTGAATGTCTGGAAGCAGATTCCAGGATTTTGCACATTAATTTACACAATTCGATAATCTTAATGCAGAATTTACAATCGCTTGATCTTCTTCGAATCGAGATGCTTTACCTTTAAAAGGTATACATACTGAATTGATTTCTGGAGGGACTTCACTTGAAGAAGAACAAAATCGTTAAAGGTATGGTAGTATCCGGGCTTCTGCTGTCCATGGTGCCGGCAGGGATTTCTAGTGCGGCAGACGAAGCTTCCAATGCCAATGCGGCTCAGCCCAAAGCGCCCGCGTCCAAGAACCTCATCGTCCTGATCGGCGACGGCATGGGACCGGCCCAGGTGACGGCGGCCCGTTATTATTCGAAATCGAAGCTGAACCAAGAGCATCTGAAGCTTGACAGCTATTATGTCGGACAGGCTACGACCTATGCCGACCGCGGCGAAGACGGCGGGAAGATCGTATCCGGCGCCGTGACGGACTCGGCTTCGGCGGGTACCGCGTTTGCAACGGGCAACAAGACGTACAATGCAGGCATCTCCGTATCGAATGAGGATGTCTCGAAGCCGTACGCTTCGGTCATTGAAGCGGCAGAGAAGAGCGGCAAAGCGACGGGCCTTGTCACAACGGCACGCATCACGCACGCCACTCCGGCGGTATTCGCCTCCCACGTGCGCAATCGAGATAACGAGAATGCGATCGCGTCGCAGTATCTCGACAGCGGCGTGGACGTTCTCTTCGGCGGCGGCAAGCAGTTCTTCGTGACGAAGGACGAGAAGGGCAAGCGGACGGATAAGAGCCTGCTGCCGGATTTCCAGGCTAAAGGCTACCAGGTGGTGGAGAATGCGGAAGGGCTTCAGGCGCTGACGGCGCAGAATAAGAGGGCTCTTGGCCTCTTCGGCAGCTCCCACGTGGCATACACGCCGGACCGTGACGCTTCGATCCCAAGCCTCGCCAACATGACGAGCAAGGCGCTCGAGATTCTCTCGGCCGACGAGAAAGGCTTCGCGATGATGATCGAGGGCGGACGGATCGACCATGCTTCCCATGCCAACGACTTCCCGACGGCAGTTCAGGAAGTGATCGATTTTGACGCGGCGGTGAAGGTGGCAATGGATTTTGCCAAGAAGGACGGCAATACGTCCGTCGTTATCACCGCTGACCACGAAACCGGCGGTCTCTCGCTCGCCCGCGATAACCTGTATGAGCTGAACATCGATCTGTGGGACAAGCAGAAGAAGTCCTCCGAAGCGCTCATTCCGCTGCTGACCAAAGCGACGACCATCGCGGAAATCAAGCAGATCGTAGCAGATAACACGTGGATTACCGACCTGACGGACGAGGAAGCCCAGTTCATCCTGGAGGGTGACGGTTCTTCGTACAAGCAGGAAGGCGCATATAACAATGTCATCGCGAAGCGTCTGCTCGTCGGCTGGTCCGGTCACGGCCACTCTGCAGTCGACGTAGGCGTATGGGCCTATGGCCCGATTGCCGATCAAGTGCAGGGCAATATCGACAACACGCAGATTGCCAAAGCCAGCGCAGCGGCCATCGGAGTCGACCTGGCGGCGACGGCAGCCGAGATGCAGGCGAAGTACCTCTATCCGAAGTTCAAAATCACCCGCGAAGGTGCCGTTCTGTACCCGGCCAAGGCGCTTGGCGAGAAGCTCGGCGGGGTTGTAGCGTGGGACGAGGCTTCCCGCAGCGTGAAGCTGACGAAGGGAACCCAGACGCTGACCGTCAGCATCGATACGAACAAGGTCCAGCTGAACGGGCAGGACGCAGCGTATGCAGCCAATGTGGATAACGGCTCGCTGTACCTTCCGCTCGAGGCCTTCAATGCGCTCACCGGCAGCAGTATGACTTGGGATTCGCTGTCCGAGCGGTTGGTTTTGAAATAATACGGGTTTTGAATGCAGCGTAAACAGGACAGGAGAACTGCGGTTCTCCTGTTCCTGTTTTGGAGAAGAAAGGCGGTTGACTTCCTTATGAAATCCATCCCTACCGAAGCCATGATCCGGTTGGATCGTGTCTCCAAATCGTTCGCCGTGAACGGCCGGCCGCTCCCCATACTGCAGATTCCTTCGTGGGTAGTGCTGCGCGGGGAACGGATCGCGATCATCGGACCCAGCGGCAGCGGGAAGAGCTCTCTGCTTCACCTGCTGAGCGGGATCCAGAAGCCGGACAGCGGCGAGATCCATGTCGACGGACAAGAGCTCTCCATTCTGCCTGAAGGGGCGAGGGATAAGTTCCGTGCGGAGAAGGTCGGCTATATTTTTCAGGACTTTCATCTCATTCCTTCGCTGACCGCGCAGCAGAATGTGGAGCTCGTGCTGCCCTCCGGCATGCCGAAGCGGGAGAAGCGGGAACGCATCCGCGAGTGGATGGAGGCCGTCGGCATGGCGGACCGCAGCGGACACCGTCCGGCCCAGCTCTCCCGCGGGCAGCAGCAGCGGGTGGCGATCGTGCGGGCGCTCATTAACCGTCCGCCCCTGATCCTGGCCGACGAGCCGACGGGTTCGCTGGATTTTGAGACGGCGGGAGCCCTGATGGCGCTGCTGCTTGATCTCTGCGGCAGGGAAGGCAGCACACTGATTACCGTGACGCACGATCTGCATCTGGCCCGGACGTTCTCAAGGATCGTGCATATCGGCGAGCTCAATTCGCTCGTCCGTCCGGTGAGGGAAGCGTCTGTTCCGAGGGAGAAGGAGGGGATGGCGCTGTGATGATGCTGCTCTGGCGCAATCTGCTGCACCGCAAGGGGCTGTCCCTGCTGACCGTGGTGTCTGTGGCGCTGACCGTGGGCCTGCTGGTTTTTCTGATTCTCGTCAAAGCGGGCATCGAGGAAGGGGCGGCCAAAGGCTACGGTCCGTTCGAGCTGGTCGTTGGAGCGGATGGAAGCGAGACCCAGCTTGTGCTCAATACCTTCTACCATGTGGATGTCCCGACAGGCAATATCCCTTATGAAGTGTTCGAGAGGCTGGCCAAGGATCCTGAGACGGCTGCCGCCTATGCGATGACGACGGGGGACAATTACAACGGGTATCCGATCGTGGGCATAGAGCCGGCCTATTTCCCCGAACGGTACGGGGACCGCAAGCTGGCTGCGGGGAAACTGTATGCGGCATCCGGTGAAGTCGTCCTCGGCGCCCACGCGGCAAGGGAGCTTGGCGTCCATGTCGGGGACACCTTCAAGGGCGGCCATGGCCTCGTGGATTCCCAGCATGAGGAGGAAGAGCACGAAGAGGCGGCCGGGTATGAGGCTGAAGGCGCAGGGCATGAGGAAGCGGGAGATGCGCACGCCTCGTTCGTGTACAAAGTGGTCGGTATCCTTCCCATGCTGAACACGGCTGATGACCGGGCCGTGTTCACGACGGTGGACTATGCCTGGAAGGTGCACGGGGCCGAGGCGGAGCGGCACCGGGATGTAACCGCCGT
This sequence comes from Paenibacillus sp. S-38, assembly GCF_049942825.1. Classification (NCBI taxonomy): domain Bacteria; kingdom Bacillati; phylum Bacillota; class Bacilli; order Caryophanales; family Paenibacillaceae; genus Paenibacillus; species Paenibacillus sp. S-38. Next base: position 5,362,170 of record NZ_CP187970.1, on the reverse strand, counting down.
ACTCGTGAAGCCGAAGTCGATCGGCGGCACGCAGTCCCTGAAGCTCGCATACGACAAGCTGGACAATGTGCAGGCGGTTTATACCTCCAAAGCGGTTGCCGATGTGGTCAATCTCGTCGACCGGGGCTCCGCCATGCTGAACGTCGTCTCGATTCTCTGCGTGCTGCTTGCGGCGATCTCGATTCTGCTGTCGCTGGTCGCGGCGGCGGGAGAGCGGCGCAAGGATGCGGGGCTGCTGCGCTTGATCGGCAAACCGGCCTCGTTCATCTGGTTCACGCTGCTGGGGGAAGGGCTGCTGGTTACTGCAGCGGGCCTTGCAGCGGGTCTAGTCATCGGTCACCTCGGAAGCTATCTGGGCGGGACCGCCATGTTCGAGTTCTCGGGCATTCACGTGAACGCACTGACGATCGAAGAAGGCGAGGGGCTGCTGGCCGCCGGCACGCTGCTGGTCGGAGCCGCCGCATCGCTCGGTCCCGCTTACCGGGTCTACCGGGCGGATCCGCTGCAGCTGTTCCGGTCTTAACCAAGGGAGAGGAGCTGAATCCTATGAAAAAAATAACGCAAACGATGCTCATCGGCTGCCTGCTGCTGACCGCCTGCGGCAAAGTGTCTCCGTCCGGCGGAGCGGCGGAGACCGGCGGCTCGTTCGCCGACGCGGCAAAGCCGGCCGCAGTGGCGGCAGGGGGCGAGTCCGCGCAGCCCGCGCCGGCGGCGCCAGCGCCCGCAGGGGCGGCAGGCGGCGGCGAGTCCGCACAGCCTGCGCCAGCGGCGCCAGCGCCCGCAGTCCCGGCAGGCGGCGGCGAGTCCGCGCAGGCCGCGCCAGCGGCGCCAGCGCCCGCAGCGGGGGGACCGCACAGCCCGCTCCGGCGGCGTCAGCGTCCGCAGCGCCTGCAGCGGGCGTGTCCGCGCAGCCTGCACCGGCGGCACCAGCGCTCGCGGCCCCGGCAGGCAGCGTGTCCGCACAGCCTGCACCGGCGGCACCAGCGCCCGCAGCCGGCGACATCGCCGCACCGGCGCAGGCGCGGAAGGAGACTCCGGCCGCGCCGGCCAAGACTTCCGGGACGCCGGTGATCGGCTGGGAGGAGTTCTTCGATAACGACAAGCAGACGACGCCGTCGAACAAGTTCTGGGATCTGAGCGGTAAGACCGTTGAGATCAAGGGATACATGGGTGAGGTGCTCTCCATGGATCACCACTGGTTCCTGCTCATTCCGAAGCCGGGGGCCGAGTGCCCGTTCGACAACGGGGATGAAACCTACTGGAACCGGATCATGATCGTATTCGTGCCGGACGACGTGAAGCTGCGGTACACGCAGGGCCCCTTGAAGATTACGGGGCGGCTGGACGTAGGTATTAAGGTCGACGAGTCCGGCTACAAGACGATGTTCCGGCTCTATGATGCGAAGTTCGAGAAGCTGGAGGAATAGGTAATTTTTGGGTACAAAGTCTTAGTAGTAAACTATTTTGCAACACCATTTTACAAAAACTCCATACGGCCTTAATTCTATATTTACAATCCATAGGTATGATGGACTTGTTGATTCGTTCTATTAAATATGAGGATCGGACGGTGCATCTACACATGGAAATGAACAGAAGAACATTCCTCACTTATTTGGGATCAGGTACCGCGGCACTGGCGGCCGCGGCTGCAGGCCTGGGGCCGCTGACGGAGAATAAAGCCAGCGCGGCCGCGGCTTCCCATTTGTTCGGTTACAAGAGCAACAAGGTATCCGGTTTCTTCGAGCCGATCGAGCACAGCAAGGAAGACCAGCTGCTGCTTCCCAAGGGATATACATATGACGTCGTTGCCGCTTACGGAGACAAAATCAACGAGGCGGGCGACACGTTCGGCTTTAACAACGACTTCACCGTGTTCTTCCCGATCGAGGGATCGAACAACCACGGACTCCTGTGGGTGAACCACGAGTACTCCTCCGATCTGTTCGTACACGGGGCTCCTGCGGGCCTGGACGGCAAATACACGGCGGAGCAGATCAAGAAGTCGCTGTACAATCAGGGCGGCTCGATCATAGAAGTGAAGCGCGGGGAAGACGACCGCTGGACGATGGACACGAAGTCCAAGTACGCCCGCCGCGTCACGGGCCTCACCTCCATGAAGCTGGTCGGACAAGCCGCCGGCAGCAATGCGGTGGGCAGCGCGGTGCAGGTGCAGGGCACCTTCGCGAACTGCTCCGGCGGCATGACGCTGTGGAACACGCTGCTGACCTGTGAGGAGAACTTTGAGGAGACCGCCGAATTGGCGGGCCTGAACCCGACCCACTACGGCTGGGTGGTCGAAGTTGATCCGTTTGACTCTTCCTTCGAGATCCGCAAGCATACGTCCCTTGGCCGGTTCAACCACGAGAACACGGCGATGGGCCTCAGCAAGGACGGCCGCGTCGTGGTCTATATGGGCGACGACAAGAAGGATGCCTGTGTCTACAAGTTCGTCTCCAAGGAGAAATATGTCCGGGAGATGGGCCGCGCGAATACGAACCTGCTGTACGACGGCACGCTCTATGCAGCCGACATGAAGAAGGGCAAGTGGATCGCCCTGACGATCGATGCCGTTCAGAAGGCGCTGGCTGACGAGAAGTTCAAGGTGCCGAGCCTGATCAAGGGCAAGCGCGAAGATCTGCTTGCCAAGTTCCAGACCCAGGCGGACGTCGCGGTGAACACGCATGAAGCGGCTCTGATCCTCGGCGCTACGCCGACCGACCGCCCGGAAGACATTGAGATCTGCCCGTTCGACAACACGTTCTTCGTAGCCCATACGAATAACGATAATCACGGCAATATTCACGGCCATATCACCCGGTTCTTCGAGAAGGACAGCGACCTCGGCGCGCTCGAGTTCGACTTCGAGATCTTCGCGGCCGGCGGGCGCCAGAGCGGGTTCAGCGCGCCGGACAACCTGACTTTCGACAGTGCGGGCAACCTGTGGACGGTGACCGACATTTCCTCGAGCTCGATGAACAAAGGCGTTCACACTTTCTTCGGCAACAACGGGATGTATGTCATCCCGACGACCGGACCGAACGTCGGCAAAGCGATGCAGTTCGCTTCCGCCCCTCTGGACGCCGAGCTGACGGGTCCTTGGTTCACGCCGGACGAAACGACGCTGTTCCTTGCCGTGCAGCATCCCGGCGAGAATACGACCGACCTTGCGAAGCCGACGAGCATGTGGCCGCACCGCAAGGGAGATACGATGCCGCGTCCGGCCGTTGTAGCCATCACCGGCTTCCAATTCTAAGGAGATCCTTCCCACAACAAAGGAGCTGAATCCTATGCCATTTGGCAATATCGGCATTCCCGGACTGATTCTCATCCTGATCATCGCCCTCATCATCTTCGGACCTTCGAAGCTTCCCGAGCTCGGCCGGGCCTTCGGCCGGACGCTCAGCGAGTTCAAGAGCGCCACGCGCGGGATCATGAGCGACGACGACAAGCCGCAGGACAAGCCGGCTTCCGTTTCTTCCGCCGCACCTGCGGTTGAAGTGCAGCAGCCTGTGCTTGCAGCGGAAAACAAGAAGTAAAAGGGCTGTGCCGCCGTCCGATTCAAAAGATGGAGCAGACGGCGGCAGCCCGTGTTACGGAGGAGTGGCAGCTTGACAAGTTCCGGCCAAGATACGCATGTCTATACCCATCTGGAGGAGCTGCGCAGGCGGCTCATCATCACCTTCGCTTCTTTTCTGGTGGCGCTGCTGGCTGCCTTCCTGTATGCGAAGCCGATCTACAACTGGCTTGTAAGCGATGTGGACGGCAAGCTGACGGTGCTCGGACCCACGGATATCCTGTGGGTGTACCTGATGATCTCCGGCGTATTCGCCCTCGCCGTGACGATCCCTGTAGCGGGGCTGCAGGTATGGAATTTCGTCAAACCGGCCCTGACGCCGGAGGAACGCAAGGCTGCGCTGGCCTACATCCCCGCGCTGGCGGTTCTATTCGCCGCGGGAATCGCATTCGGCTACTTCGTGCTCTTCCCGATGGTGCTCTCGTTCCTGAAGGAGATGGCCCAGGGCCAGGTGGAGACGATGTATACGGCGGACAAGTATTTCCGCTTCATGCTGAACCTGACACTGCCTTTCGGGCTCCTGTTCGAGATGCCGGTGGTCGTCATGTTCCTCACGAAGATCGGCGTGCTGAATCCGCTGCGCCTCGCCAAGATGCGCAAGATGGCGTACTTCATCCTGACGGTGATCTCCATTACGATCACGCCCCCCGATTTTATCAGCGATATCCTCGTTATCGTCCCTCTGCTGATTCTCTACGAATTCAGCATCACCCTCTCCAAGTGGGTCTACCGCAAGCAGCTTACCTCCGCTCCGGCGGAAGTGCCGCAGCCCTGATCCGTGATCTTCGGCAGAGCCGAGCCCTCCGCTCGGTAGAAGCGGTTCCGGTTCTGAAGAAGGAGACAGCGGCAGCGAGCTCCCCCGGGTACCCCTTCTGTTCTTTTAAGAAAGACGCCTGTCCTCCCCGGCAGGCGTTTTTGCCGTTCGCGCTCCCGCTTTCCGAAAGTTCGGTCCCGCCCGAAGCTCTGCGCGCTGGAGAGGGTAATAACAGAAAGCGGGACCTCTTTGCCAATCGGGCGCTTCCCGTGTAAGATATAGGCTGAATGTACACTTGCACAACGCAGAAGGAGTGATTGCTGTGGCTTTGGGAGCCCGTGTGCTCAAGACGGGGATAGCGGTCACCCTGTCCCTGTATGCCGCGCTGCTGATCGGCTCCACCTCGCCGGTCATTGCGGCGGTCGCGGCCATCTTCGCCATGCAGCCGTCGATCTACCGGTCGTGGCGCTATTTTCTCGACCAGCTGCAGACCAACGTGCTCGGTGCGGCGCTGGCGCTGGCGGCCGGACGTTTTTTCTCCAATGAACCGCTCGCGATCGGGATCGTCTGCATCCTCGTCATCCTCATCTGTCTTCAAATGAAAATGGAAGAAACGATAGGCATCACGCTGGTAACGGTGGTTGCGGTTATGGAGGCGTCGGGTCATTGGGATTTTGCCCTGAACCGGTTCCTGCTCTCGCTGATCGGGATCGGGGCGGCGTTCCTCGTGAATATCTTCTTCATCCCACCGAGGCCGAAGGAGCAGTACGTCTCGCAGATTCACAGCGTATTCCAGAAGATGTCGCTGCTGCTGCGCACGGTGATCTCAGACGAGATTAAGGAGACCGTGTTCCGCGACGAGAAGCAGGCGCTCGAAGGAGCGCTGAAGTCCCTGGCGGGCAAATACTCGCTCTTCGAGGAAGAGCAGAAGAAGCTGAAGCGGGCCAAGTACAGCCGCTCCCGCCATCTGGTCGTGTATAAGCAGATGCTCCATACGATGGAGAAAGGGGCGGAGGTGCTCGACGTCATCGACGAGCACTACTTCGGGGCGGGCCGCTCGCCGGAGGCCGATGAGATGTTCGACCACCACCTGGAGCGGCTGATCAAGTACCACGAGCACGTCATGCTCAAATTCGACGACAAGCTGAAGCCGGACAGCCAGGAAGGCGAGAACTTCGAAGAGGAGAACACCCGGTTCATGGACTGGGTGGTGCAGCGCTGCAGCGAAGGCCTGGAAGGCTCGGTCCGGCTGTCCGTCGTGGCGGCCGTCATGTACGATTACGGCTTCCAGACCGGCCGGCTGAACCGTCTTGTAGAGCAGTTCAAGGGCGGATCGGACTTGAAGGATCCGTTGGATTTCTCTCTGCAGCGTCTGCGCAAAAATTTCGAGAAAAGCTGACTGCGTCAGAGGGACGGCGGCTCGGGTAAAGCTCCATAGGAAATGCTGTAAGGTAGAAGCAAGCTACCTCAGCAAGCACGAGGAGGGGTCCCATGAATTCCGTCAAACTCAAACGCATCCGGCAGGCCGAGAGGCAGTACCACGAGCAGTATTACAAGAAGGTCTCCCTGTATCAAAAGGGCTCCTGGCTCAGCAGGCCGATCCCGCTGGTGATGGAGCTTGCCGATCAGCTGGCCGAAAGCCGAAAGGATACACCGGATGGGCAAACGGGCGCTGCGGGTCCCATCCGCATACTCGATCTGGGGAGCGGCGTGGGCCGCAATGCGATTCCGCTGGCGAAGCGGTTCATACCCTTCGGCGGCTCGGTCCACTGCGTGGATCTGCTGGAGTCCGCGCTGCAGAAGCTGAAGGAATACAGCCGCAGGTACGGCGTGGAGAAGGCGATCACCAGCGAGCAGGCGGACCTGGGCGAGTACGCCATCGGGAAGGAAGCCTATGATTACATCCTTGCAGCCGGGGCGATGGAGCACTGCCGATCCGAGGAGGTGCTGAAACGGACCATCCGGTCGATGGCCGATGGGGTGCGCCCGGGCGGGATTCTCTGCGTTCTCATGAACACGGATATTGAGGAGTTCGACAAGCGGACCGGAGCGAAGCGCGAGACGCTGATCGAGGTCGTACTGAAGGCGGAGGAAGCGCTCGGGCTGCTGCGGGAGGCGGCGGATGGCTGGGAGGAGCTTCATGCCGAGATGGAGCCGCTTCACTTAGGAATCAACCGCAGCGAGGTGCCGGTGCTCATGAAAGGGCGCTGCGTCGCTTTTGGGGCGCGGAAGCCGCTGCGTTGACCGGGTGGCGGGCGGTTCCTATGGAACTTGGAATGGAATGGACCACGCTTGCTGAAGATCCCCCAATAGTTGTTCCATCTATGCCCTGCGGCAGTGCCGCAGGGCTGTTCCACGTTATGCCTCTCTCCGGCATCGGCCGGCTCGAGCACCCCTCCCGTCCTCCCGGCATATGCTGTGGAACAAGGTCTCTTCTCATCAGGGTCCAACTGTCTTAGGCCGCTGCTGAACAGGAAGGAAGGGGTTTCGATGGATGCGCTGGGAGCAATGAAAGATGCCGGCTGCGAGCAGCTGTCGTTCGCCCGGGACGCGGCGAGCGGACTGCAGGCCGTGATCGCGGTGCACAGCACCAAACGGGGTCCGGCGATGGGCGGGTGCCGCATGTACCCTTATGCTACCGGAACGGAAGCGGCGGTGGACGCCCTGCGGCTGGCCAGAGGCATGACCTACAAGTCCGCCATGGCCGGGCTGCCGTACGGCGGGGGCAAGGCGGTCATCCTGGCGGATCCTGCCGGAGGGAAGCGTGAAGCGCGGCTGAGGGCTTTCGGCCGGTTCGTGGATTCGCTTGGGGGCCGCTATATCACCGGCGTCGACCTCGGCACGGAGGTCACCGATATGGATCTGGTCGCCCTCGAAACGAAGCACGTCACCGATCAGACGGGCTCGCTCTGCGCCTCCGGTAATCTGACCGCCGAGATGACGGCATACGGCGTGTTCCTCGGCATTCTCGCGTCGGTGAAAGAGACATTCGGCACCGAGTCGCTGGCCGGAAGGACGGCTGCCGTCCAGGGACTCGGCAAGGTGGGCGCATCGCTGTGCCGCTATCTTCATTCGGCCGGGGCGTCACTGGTTGTCGCCGATCCGGACGTGGGCAAGGTGCACCAGGCGGCGGCAGCCTACGGGGCACATGCGGTGGATCCGGATGTGATCTATGACGAGGCCTGCGACATCTTTGCGCCCTGCGCCCTCGGCGGAGTCCTGAACGACAGCACGCTGCCGAGACTGCGCTGCAGGATTGTCGCCGGCGCGGCGAACAATCAGCTGGAGCGGCCAGAACACGGCGAGCGGCTGGAGCGGCTGGGCATGCTGTATGCGCCGGACTATGTCATCAATGCGGGCGGGGTCATCACCACCGCGGTCGACCTCGAAGGAGGGACGGCAAAAGAGGCCGCGCAGCGGGTGCAGGCGGTCTATGGAACTCTTCGTCAGGTATTCCATGAAGCCCGGCTGTTCCGCACCTCTACGGCCAAAGCGGCGGACCGCAGAGTGGAGCGGCTGCTGGCAGGGCCCTGATCGATTCAGGGCCGGCCGGTTTCTGCCGCAAGGTGCCGCGCTCAAGGGGGCGGTTTTTCAGGACAGCGGCGCCTCCGCCTGGAAGCGTAAGGAGCGGCTGCGTCACTTTTTCGGTAACGGGGGTAAGTAGAAGCAAATCACCGAAGGAGGGACAAGCCATGAACCATTTGTCCGAAGCGCAGAAGAAGCGGCTGAAAGAGATGCTGCTCGAAGAGAAGAAAGAGCTTGCGAAGCACTTCGAGATGAACGACGAGACGGCGGCAGGCCTGGAGGAGTCGCTTCGCGACTCGACAGGGGAGCTGTCCGCCGCGGATAACCATCCCGGCGACCTCGGGACGGAGGTGTTCGAGCGCGGCAGGGATCTCGCCGTGAACGAGACGCTGGACGGCCAGCTGCAGCAGGTCGAGGAGGCGCTTGCCCGGCTGGAGGAGGGTACATACGGCATCTGCGAGGTGTGCGGCGAGGGCATCCCGTACGAGCGGCTGGAGGCGCTGCCCTTCTCCTCCGTCTGCATCGAGCATGCGGACTCGGGCGGCGATCCGGACCGCAGGCCGGTGGAGGAAGAGGTGATGACCCGGCCGCCGGCGGGAGCGGGCGAAGGCCGGCAGGCCGCTTCCGGCCGATTCGACGATGCCGACGCGTGGGAAAGCGTCGAGAGCTACGGCAACTCGGATTCGCCGGCGATGGCGGCGGCCCGCGACGTCTCCTCCTACGACCAGCTGTCCTCGGACAAGCTCGACGGACGCGGACACGTGGAGGAGATCGAGAAATTCACGGGCAGCGGGATCGACGGCAAGGACCGCCATGTCCAGAAGGCGGCTCCTTACAAGGAGTATGTCGACAAGGACGAGGCGAAGCCGCTGCTCGAGGACCGGAAGCTCGGCCGCGGCTGAGGTGTGGTGATGAGCTCCCCGGCGGAAGGAGGGAAACTGCCAAGGGATGACCGGCATGGCTCCCCGTGAGACCATCCTCCGGGGAGGTTTGGCACCTCGGCTTTCCGCGAATCGTTGTCTCCCATAATCGAAGCGGACAGGCGTCAGGCGGACGAAGGCGAAGGCAGATTGAACCAGATTGGACCCCGGTCCTACAGCGGCGGGGTCTTTTTGCTGCTCGATCATCTGCGGCTGCGCGCTGCGCGAGGGAAGGCCTGCGGCCGGGCAGGGGACGAATCCCACGATTCTAAACCCGCCGGGGGGTTCAAACTAAGCTGGCATCTATGTTATGATGGACGGAATGAACTCTTGTCTTGGAGGTACTTCATGGAACCATCAAAAGGGAAGAAGGGCCGTCCCAAGATTGCCGAGCTTGACATTGTGCGGGCGGTTGCCATTTTGGCGGTGGTGCTGATCCATGCCACGGCCGATGCGACGGCCCGCGCAGGGGAATCGCCCCTCGCTCTGGCCGAGGGAAGCCTGACGCAGATGGGTTTCGTCGCCATCAACCGGATGAGCCTCTTCGCCGTGCCCCTGTTTCTTTTCATCTCGGGCGTGGTGCTGTTCTACCGTTATTATGACACCTGGAGCCTGAAGCAGGCGGCGGGCTTCTACCGCAAACGGATCGTTTCGTCCATTATTCCTTACGTGATTTGGTCTTTTGTTTATTATGTGTTCAATCAATGGCTTTTTACGCGCAGTGTGGTGATCGAGTGGATTCCGTTCCTCAAGATGCTGCAGTGGGCGGACGTGGGGTATCATCTGTACTTCATGATCATTATCATCCAGTTCTATCTGCTCTTCCCCTTGATGATGACCCTAGTCAAAAGCTCAGGCATCCTCGAGAAGCTCATGGTGCCGATCGGCTTCGGCATTCAGGCCGGATTCTACGCGTATAACCACTACGTGGCACCGCTCGACCACCGCCCGTCGCTGGCCGTGACGTATATCGGCGTCTTCATGCTCGGCGGGTATATCGGCATTCATTACTCGGCCTTCATGCAGTGGATGCGCCGCGGGGCGATCCTCATCGTACCGGCCGCCGTACTGGCCGGACTGGCTCTGGGAGGGCTGTTCCTCAATGACCGGTACGGGTCCGGAGGCTTCAGCCACACCTGGTTCGAGACGGCACAGAACGTGTATGCGATGCTGCTCGGTATGGCGCTGACCTGGGTGGGGGCCGTGGTGACGCCAAGGCTGCCGGGGGTCCATAAGGCGCTGCTCGCTCTGGGCTCGGCATCCTTCGGTATCTACTTGGCCCATCCGGCTCTGCTCAGCTTGTACCGGGTCGGTATCCAGCCGACCGGCGGCATGCTCTCCTACGACCTGTACATGCTGCTCAGTTTCTTATGGCCGCTGCTCGGCTCCTGGTTCCTCGCGACTGCCTACAGCTGGGTCAGCCGCAGCCTGAGGGGCCGCAAACCCGCCGCAGTCCCGCCAGGGGTTCCGGCGAAAGGAACGGCAGCGAACTGACCGACGTTTTGGATGATGAACGGAAGGCCTGTTATCTACGGATGACAGGCCTTTTTTCAATGAACCGGGCATGAAGCTGCCCTCTGTGAAGAAAGGGGGAATGATGTGAAGAAAACGGATACAAAAAGTTTCAAACTTTCTCCATAATAAGGTATACTGAGAAGGACAGGTTTGCGGTGCAGGATAGCCGCCGCGCTTGAACACGAATACCTGAAATGATCCAATCATAACTTACTACACGTGGCTGGGAGAGGGACTACACTATGAGTCAATACGGGGATATCGGCACCATGGGCCGGCAGTATCTGCAGGCGGAATCCTACGGAGCCGCGGCATTCTGCTTCTATCGGGCCCTGCTCGACGACAAAAACAACAACAATGCCTGGAACGGCATTATCTTATCGCTGAGCCTGATGCGCAAGGAAGGCGACTCCCAGACGATGCTGGCTCGCTTCGCGCTCAACCCGCAGCTGAACTTCGACCGCGATATGATCACCTTCGCGATGATGCTCTTCCAGCACAACCCGCTGGCCATGTCGCAGTGGCTCCGCGGCATCATCCAAATGAACGGGATCTCGGAGACCGACCAGGCGAACCTGGGAGAGCTGGCCGCCGATTTGGAGCGGGCTTACGCCGGCCTAGTCGCCGAGCACGGGGAGGAGACGCTGAAGGAGCAGGGCATGGTGGAGCTCAAGGACTATGCGCTCCGTCGTATCGAGCTCGATTGGCTGCTCGAGGAGTCGATCGACAATATCTTCGGCCACCTCGGCCAGTGGCTCGAGGATCCGGAGATGGTGCTGCCGGCGGTCCGTCTGCTCTGCATGCTGCCCGATCCCCGCAGCGAGAAGATGCTGCGCCGCGTCTGCCGCAACGATGCGGTCGATGCGAAGGTCCGTACGCACGGCCTGCTCGCCCTGCGCTGGCTAGGCGTCCGCGGCAATGCGAAGCTGCAGAAGTTCGGCGAATCGTTCGTAATCAACCTGGACGAGCCGGATCCGGAGCTGACCGTATCGGTGCCGACGGCCTTCCGCCCGGCCCTTGACCGCATCAAGCTGTGGGTGGCCAAGGAGCAGGGGCTGGTCTCCACCGAGACGTATGAGCAGCATGCATCCACCGACGAAGTGCAGCTTCCCGAGGAGGTGGCGGCCAAGCTGAACGAGGCCGACGTGCCGACCGTACTGCAGGAAGTGTCGCATATGCTCATCCGGGCCGCTTACGACCGTGTGTATCCGTATGTGCCGCATGTGGAAGCGACACGCAACTGGGCGGCGGCGCTGCTGCGCCTCATGCGGGAGTATTCGGTCGGCATGGGCCAGGGCTGGCCGTACGGTGACCCGGAGGACAACGAGGACGTCGAACGCCACCGCCAGTGGCTGCTGACCGGCTCGCCGGACTTCTATGAGGTGCTGCAGGCCCGCGGCGCGCAGCAGCAGCAGGCGTAATGCATCCGGCCCGAAGGCGTTTGGCCTATGCAGGGATCACCCTCTTGGTCATGAGCCTCGGCCTCGCTTCCCGGGTATTCGGAGACCGGCTGCCCGCTTACGCCGCCGACCATCTTGGCGATGCGCTCTGGGCGGCAATGATATACTTCGGCTGCCGCTGCCTGTTTCTCCACCGCGGTCCGCGGTTCGCGGCGGGCCTCAGCCTGCTGCTGAGCTTCGGAATCGAGGCCAGCCAGCTGTACCGCAGCCCGTGGATCGATGCGCTGCGGAGCACCACGCCCGAAGCCCTCGTGCTGGGGCACGGTTTTCTGTGGATCGACCTGGTGCGGTATGCGGCCGGCATCGCCGCAGCTGCCGGCCTGGATGCCGCAAGAGAGAAGATTGGAAGACGCCCTTAACCCGGGCGTCTTTTTTTGCGCTTCGTGATCCCGAAATCCCGAAATCCCGAAATCCGCCGTCCCGCCTGCTCCGGCTTATGGCGCCCCCTCTGCCTTGCCCGGGGTTCAACCGTGGGCGGGGAGGGTAATGAGTTCCAAACCGGCGGTAAGCAGGCAAGGAGGCGCACGGATGGACTATCTGTATATTTTTATCAAACTGGGTACGGGGTTTATCGGCCTGTGGTTAATTACGAAGCTTCTCGGGAAGAAGGAGATCTCCCAGCTCACGCCCTTCGACTTCGTTTCTTCCCTGATGCTCAGCGAGCTCGTGGGTGCGAGCATATATGACCGTGAAGTACATTTCCCCGAGCTGGTCTTTGCCCTTGTTCTCTGGGGCGTCCTCTCGCTCGGCTTCGAGAAGGTGCTGGATTTCTTCCCTTGGCTGAACCCGAAGCTCAGCGGAAGGCCGGATGTGCTGATCCGGGACGGGCGGGTCGATCCTGAGGCGTTGGAACGCAACAAGCTGGATTGGCATCAGGTCACGATGCTGCTGCGGGAGCAGAGCATCTTCTCGCTGCGCGAAGTGGCGTTTGCCGTATTCGAACCGAACGGCAATCTCAGTGTGCTCAAGAAATCTTCGTCCGCATCCGTCGAACGCCAAGACCTGGAGCTGCCGGACAAGCCTGTGGAGCTGCCGGTCCTGCTTATTGACAAGGGCTATGTGAATGAGGAACAGCTGCAGGGCATCGGCCGGGATAAGCACTGGCTGGAGCAGAAGCTGCGGGAGCAGGGGATAGCGCGGCTGGAGGACGTGTACTACGGCGAATGGACGGAGAGCGGCGGAATGTATGTTCAAGCGAAGCCTTAAGTTTGCGGGAAAGGGAGCGGCAGGCAGAGGCCCCAAAAGCCGGCTTGATCTAACCAGGATCAGGCCGGCTGCCGTGCGTCCGGGGCATGAAGCGGAGAAGAAAAGGAAACAACAAGAAGACGGTAAGCCAATCCCTCCACACGAAAGGGGCAGGGCCTATGTCAGCCTTCCTGAGAGAGCTTTGGAAGCAGATCGAAACCGATGATGCGCTGGGCTTGTCCGCACAGTGCGCTTACTATTTTCTGCTGTCGATGTTTCCTTTTCTGCTGTTCATGATGAGCCTTCTCGGCTTTCTGCCCGTGACTTCACAGGATGTGCTCGCGATGATCAAGGAATACATCCCGAGCGGGGTGGCAGCGGGCATGGAAACCCAGCTGCGTGAGGTGCTGGATACGAAGCGGGGGGTAACACTCTCCTTCGGCCTGATTTTCTCGCTCGTGACCGCGAGCGCCGCCATGGATGCCATCGTGCTCGCCGTCAACAAGGCGTACGGGCTCTCGCCGCGCAAAAGCTTCATCCGCTCCCGGCTGCTGGCCATGGCGCTGACGCTGGCGATGCTGGTTGTCGTGTTCTCGGCGCTGCTGCTCAGCGTCTTCGGGCCGGTCATCGGCGCATGGCTGACGGTGCATTCGGTCATTCCTCTGGGACAGATCGAGCTGTGGAACGGACTGCGGTGGGTGGTGAATTTTGCGATTCTGGGGCTGGTGTTCACGGGGATTTATTATGTGGCGCCCAATACTTGCCTGCGCTGCAAGGATGTGATCCCCGGGGCGATCATCGCTTCGGCCGGCTGGCAGCTCACGTCCCTGGGGTTCTCCTATTATGTAAGCCGGTGGGCCAATTACAGTTCGACGTACGGTTCACTCGGAGGGGTCATCGTGCTGATGACGTGGTTCTATTTATCGGCCTTTATCATTATCCTGGGAGGAGAAATCAATGCCATGTCGTATCTCTTCAAAAAACGGGTGAAGCCGAGGCAGCAGGGATTCGCTTAAGCTTCGTCGCCCGCGGTGTCGTCCGTATCGTGAGAAGCATGGAGCACCTCACCGAACTCCTCGTAGAACCGTTCCATGTCAATGCCAAGCTGCTGGGCGATAATCCGGAGATTGAGTGCGATCATGATGGGTATGCCTCCTTCCTTTACTAGACTGTGCAAGTCTATACATTTGGTCATTCTGGTGACGCTGGCGATGCTATCATTCCGAGAATAGGATTCGGAAAGCAGGCAGAGTTTGGGGGGGCAGCCTGGTTTTTATTTTAGTAAGCCAAAGGGGGCGGGGGCCGTGGAATCCGTCAAACCGGACGGAGGCTGGGACAGAACTGGTCAGAAAGGGAAAGGCGAGCGGGCACTGATCATCGGCGGAGGGATCGGGGGGCTCTGCACGGCGCTTGCCCTGCGCGCGGCCGGCTGGGAGACGGCCGTCTACGAGCGTGCCCTCTCGCCTGCCGATACCGGAGCAGGCATTGTGCTGGCCGCTAATGCGATGAAGCTGCTGGACCGCTTCGGCGCAGGGGAGGAGGTGCGGGCCCGCGGAGCGGCGGTCCGGCAGGCGGAGATCCGCACCTGGCGCGGCCGCCTCATCACCCGGCTGCCGGTCAGGGAGCAGGCGCAGCGGTACGGCTCGGAAGCCTGGCTGATCCACCGCGGGGCCCTGCAGGAGGCACTCCACCGGTGCCTTCCTCTGGGCACCGTCCGCTATGGCTGCCGGCTGGAGAGCTGGGAGCAGGACGCGGCGCGGGTGCTTGCCCGCTTCGAAGGAGGGGAAGCCGCCGAAGGCCGGGTGCTGGTCGGCGCGGACGGCATCCGCTCCCGGGTGGCCTCCCAGCTGCTGGGCGAGCGGCCCCTGCGGTACGGCGGCTTCACCGCGCTCCGGGGCATCGCGCGGTACGCCCACCCGGCCTATACGCAGGAGCTCGGCGGTGGCTTCGAGGCATGGGGCCCGGGGCTGCGCTTCGGCTTCTCCCATCTGGGGGAAGGCCGGGTGTTCTGGTTCGCGGCAATGAATGCGCCTCCAGGCACGATGCCGCCCCCGGGAGAGCGCAAGGGGGCGGCGCTGCGGCGGCTCTCAGGCTGGTACGAGCCGGTCCGCGCGGTGGTGGAAGCGACCGAGGAGGAGGCGATTCTCGCCCATGATCTCTTCGACCGGGCTCCCTTGCAGCGCTGGAGCGACGGAGGGGTCACCCTGCTGGGCGACGCGGCCCACCCCATGCTCCCGAATCTCGGACAAGGCGGAGCACAGGCGATGGAGGACGCCGCCGTCCTGGCCGCGGTCCTGGACCCCGGCGATCCCGCCGCCTCCTTGAAGCGCTACGAGCGCCTGCGGATTCCCCGGACCTCCGGCGTCGTACAGGGGTCGCGGCGTATGGCGCGGCTGATGCAGATCACCCATCCCTGGGGGGCGGCCGCACGCAGCGTGCTGCTTGGGTGGGTGCCGCCGGCGCTCCAGCTGCGCCAGCTGGACTGGCTGCTCGGATATGAAGTCTTTCCGCTGGACGGAGAAGGATAATTTTTTACACAAAGTGTAAATTTTTGTTAAGGGAACGGCCTTTCGGGGTAAGAAAAAGAGAGGGCAGCCGCCTAGGAGGAAGCCCTCCCCAGACACTTATTCCAGTCAGGAGGCGGAACTCATGCAAAGCACGATGCAGAGCAAGACGCAGAGTACCAATATTACCTTCGGCAAGCATTCCATTCTTGTCCGGTTGATCGGCACCGACCGAGGGCGTATTCCTTCGCTCCTGTCGGCGCTCCGGCATAATAAATTAACCTGGTTATCCTTACGGAAGCCGCCTGAGCGGATCGACCTGTATGATGAGGAAGCGATGCTCTATACCCCGGACGGGGATAAGTACCGTCTTCCCATTTTCTAAGCCTTCCTGAAGGCTTGGGCCGCCATGTGCGGCCCTTTTTGTATTACGCCGGGGAGAAAGCCGGACGCAATGTAACCTGCGTTGTTTAGGCGGGTGCCTCAGGGTGGTATTAAGAGAGTAGGTAATGAAGCCGCATGGAAAGCCATTCGGAAGAAGAGAGGGGACAACGGCCATGATTCAGATATTCGACGACCATAAAGGGGACGAGTTTTTCGATATCGGGGAGATGATCTCCGTCAGCACATATCACTTGGATGCGGAAGAGCGGGTGCCGGGGCTGAAAGGAAGGGCGGTGGACTGGGATCATTGGTACAAGTCATGGGCTTCGATGGCCAGCGGGGAGTCGCACCTTATCCCGACCCACCTCAAACTAATAGCCGTCGACGGGCGGACGGCGGTCATTCCCTGGGACCGGCTCCGGGATGCCATGTTCATCTATGAAACGCCGGAGAACGGCACGCTGGAGACGATTCATTTTGTCGTGCCCGGGGCGGACGAGCGGATGAATCTGCCGAATGTCATGCAGCTGAATATCATCTACAACCTGGACCTCTCCGGCGAGCCCGAATACGGCCGGGTGGATGAGGCAAACACGGCGAATCCGCTGTTCTCGGAGGCCAAAGGCGGCATGGCCGGTTAGGGGGGTGTCCGGAATTCCCCTGTGATACTCTTCCCGGAGGGGCGGCATACTATAGACCGCTAACCCGAAAGGAGGACAAGAGCGATGACCAAGCAGAATCTCACCGGAAGCACGCAGGAGTGGATCGACAAGGTCCATGACACCCAGGCGAAGGATGAGAAGCACCGGAGAACGCACGGGGACAACCATCCGGCCAAAAAGCTGCCGAACAAGCGTCACTAGGTATAGGCGGTCGTACACGGAACGGCGGCTGCCTGCCGTTAACGGTGCCGCCCGCTGCAGCTGCTGCTTTCCGCACTTATCACGAACGCTCCGGTCCATGACGACTGGAGCGGTTTTTTGTGTTTTATAGTAAAAATACCACGTACCCATTCCTCCCCGTGTACGAGCAGTAAAGACTCGCACGCAGAGTTCTTAGAGGACACCGACAGGCGTTATAGCCGGTTTCTTTTCGATGATGATAGCGTACAGTTCTGAGTTTTTTACCGCACGGCTGCACGGTGGTCCGGCTCTCCACTCCTGCCTTTCGTTTCAGGATGGAAGTGAAAGGGTATTTTTGGGAGAGAGTACAAACAAGAAGAGGAGGGCTTCCGGATGAAAAACCACCGTAAGGTTCCCTTCGCCGTCATCCTCACGCTGAGCCTGGCGCTGAGCGGCTGCGGAGCGAACGATAAGACCAGCGGCAACCAAAATGCGGGCAACCCGCTGAATGCCACCCAGAACAATGCCGGGCAGACCAGCACGCCGGGGGGGACAAGCGAGACGACGAATACCCCGGGGGGCGGGACGACCGGCGGCAAGACGACCGATAACGGGACGAAGGACGGCGGCGCTGCCGGCAGCGGTCCAAGCACGGGAGCGGGCTCACAGGTCAATAGCAGCGGTCCCGGTACCAATGCGTCCGAGGGCAGCGGCACGGACGCGAAGAACGGCAATAACCTGAGTGTGACGCAGGCGGCCCCGGCTTCCGAGCAGCCGCTCACGGTCATCATCACGGATGCGAAGATGAACAAGCTGGGCACGGCGCAGCTCACCTCCGACCCGAAGGGCGTCGCGATTAAGCTGGATGTCACCGGCCTGCCGCCGGGACAGCACGGCATTCATATTCACCAGAATGCCCGCTGCGAGGCACCGGATTTTAAGACGGCGGGCGATCACTTCAACCCGGACGGCAAGAAGCACGGGCTGGAGAATGCGGAGGGCCCGCATATCGGCGACCTGCCGCCGATCACGGCGGATAAGGACGGCAAAGTGAGCGCGACCCTGCTGTCCACGGGTACGACCCTGAGCGCCGGGAAGGCGAACTCGCTGCTGGAAGGCGACGGAAAGTCGCTGGTCATTCATGCGAAGCCGGATGACAACAAGACCGACCCCTCAGGGAATTCGGGCGAACGGATCGCCTGCGGTCTCATTAACGGGAAATAAGCTTGGATAAAAGAGGGATCCTGCCCGGTGCTCAGCGATGTGCGCCGGCAGGGTCTTTTTTTGCCTGGGAGAATCCGGGCGGGCGGAGGCTGTGGTATAATATGGCTAATTTCGGGACTTGGAGGGAATGGGAGCGATGGAGATCCGTACAGCAGGCAGGGAAGAGATCGGGCTCGTCTTCGATATCATGCAGATGGCCTTCAGGGAATACGCGGGAGTGCTGCAGCCTCCCTCCGGGGCTCTTGGGGAGAAGCCCGAGGATCTGCTGCCTTTCTTCGAAGGTGGAGGCGGGGCGGTTCTCGCCTGGGAGGCCGGACAGCCGGTCGGTTCGGCCCGTTATAAGCGGGATGCCGACAGGGATGCGCTGTATATCGGGCGCGTAGCGGTTCTTCCTGGATATCGCAGGCGGGGGATCGGCGATGCGCTGCTGAAGCACCTGGAGGAGCTTGCCCGCGGGCTCGGGTATTCAAGGACGACACTCGGCGTGAGACTGTCGATCCCCGGCAACGTGAGCTATTATGAGCGGGCGGGCTACCGGCCCCTCGAGAAGCACGATTACCCCTGCGGCCGGGACAGCTGGTACCTCATGGGCAAGGAGCTGCAGCGCTGGGAGGAAGAAGGGAGGCCCGCATGAATCCGATCCGCAATTCGGCCAAGGCGGTCATCTGGCGGGGGACGAAGCTGCTGCTGACCCGCAACACGGACGGCCGCGGCGGCTTCTTTTATCTGTTCCCGGGCGGAGGCCAGGAACCGGGAGAGGAGCTTAGCGAAGCCGTCGTCAGGGAGTGTCTGGAGGAAACGGGAATGGAGGTGGAAGCAGGGGAGCTGCTGCACGTACGCGAATACATCGGGCGGAACCACCAGTTCGCCGAATGGGACTCGGAGATTCACCAGGTGGAATTTTATTTCGAGTGCCGGCTGGATGAAGGGGTGGAAGTGCCGGAGAACGGCCCGAACCCGGACAGCTCCCAGGTCGGCGTGGAGTGGGTCGAAGTGCAGCGGCTGGAATCGATCGAGCTGTACCCCGAGCGGCTGAAGCGGCTGCTGAGCAGGCGGGGAGAACGCATCTGCTATCTGGGCGACACGAACTAGACGCGGCGTGCACTGAACGGCGTACATAAGGGCAGCGCACAGAAGGACAACGGAAGGGGATAGGAGTTTGACGGAGCGAGTACTGTATGTTTCCGATCTGGACGGGACGCTGCTGAATGCCAAGCAGGAAATTCCGGCCTGGTCGCGGGAGGTGCTGAACGGGCTGATCCGCCAGGGCATGCATTTTACGATCGCCACCGCACGGTCCTACGAATCCGTAGAGCGGATTGTGGAGGGACTGGAGCTGAAAGTGCCCGTTATTCTCATCAACGGGGTGTTCATCCGGAATATGGAGGCGGGACGCTATCTCGCGGCCAACTACCTAGACCGGGCTGTGGCGCAGGAGATTCTCTCCGCTTACCTGGACTGCGGGCTGAACCCGATCGTGTATACGATGGATGCGGCGGGGGAGCCTAAGGTGTATTACCGCGGGATTTTCAACGAAAGTGAGGCCCTCTATATCGGGAACCGGACGGCGGGCGGAGACAAACGGTTCAGGCTCGTCTCGGATTATACGGAGATCGGGGAAGAGCATGTGATCTCGGTCAACACCATCGACAGCGCCGCGCGGATGGATGCGGTGTACGAAGCCTTCCGGCAGGGCGGCACCTGTGTCTGCCATTATGGTCCTGACGTATATGCGCCGGCGTACCATTGGCTCGAGATCGGCAGCCCCCGCGCAACGAAAAGCGAAGCGGTGCTTGCTCTGAAGGCGATGGGCGGCTACGACAGAGTCGTCTGCTTCGGCGACAACCTCAACGATCTGTCGATGTTTGGGGCATCGGACGAATGCTATGCCGTGAGCAATGCCCACCCCTTGGCGCTTGAGGCTGCGGACGCTTCGATCCTGTCGAACGAGGAGAACGGTGTCGCGGTGTATCTGCAGGAGCGCTTCGCAGGTGAGAAGGCCGTACCGGTCCAGGCAGGGGGATAAGCAGCCCATCCTGTCATCATTCCCCGCTCATTGCGCGAATGGTCCCGCCCCCTCGGACACATACTACATAGGCAGTTGAGCACTTATTTCTTATCCATGAGCGGAGGGGTACGTATGGGAAGCAATAAGACGTTCCACCAGAAGCAGCAGGCCATGTCGGCTGAGTCCAACAACGCGGCGGAGAATCAGGCAGGCATGGGAAGACCGTATCACAAGGACAAAAAGGAAATGAGCCGCCCTACCGTATAACCTTGGGTTAAGGAAGGCAGCCGGGCCGGACTTCTTCGGAAGCCCGGCTTTTTTCTGCGTTTTTTGCAGGGGAGCAATGAGCGTTCTGAAGGCCCGTCACCCGACGGGCGCTGCAGGCGTTCGTCTGTTACATGCTGGGAAGCGGTAGACGGCATTCCACCGGGGATGCTATGATTTGGGAAAGGAAGCGTATTCGTAGCCAGGAAGGAAGCTGCCCGATGACCCCATATTTCAGGGGAATACTGCCCCTGTACCGCAACCTGCGAATCAAGCAAAAGGTTTTTGTACTGATCTCGCTTGTGATGGCCGTCTGTTTTTCCGTCACGTTTTTTTCGCTTCAGTATGCTTATACGATCTACGACGAGCAGCTCTACGAGAAGTCTTCGCAGGTGCTGAACCTCTCTTCCAGCGGGATCGAGAGCGAGCTGCGCAAGATCGATAACCTCTCCTTCAACATAGCTACGGACGCGGGAATCCAGGGGATGCTTCGCGGGCTAGGTTCCGATGTGCCGGAATACGAGAAGCACCGGCTCCGGCTTGAGCTGCAGGACAAGCTCGTGCAGTATGCGGGCTATGAGCCCTATGTGCAGTCGATCGTGATCACGGATAACGAGGGGTACGATCACGTGGTGGGGCAGACGGGAACCGTGAGCTATGTGCGCAAGCAGCTTATCCGCCTGACGGCACAGGAGGGGCTCGGGGAGACCCGCTGGGTGTACCCGGACTCGGTCGGCGAACGGCTGGTCGCCGCAAGGGATATCCGATCTTACCAAAGCCTGGAGCTCAATTCGCTGGGCACTCTTGCCATGCGCATCAAGAGCGATATGATCGTGGAGGACGCGGTGAAGGGAACGGAGCTTCAGAACGGGCAGCTGCTGATCATGGCCGAGGGCAGCGTGCTATTCGGCAAGGCCGGAACGGTGGATGGGCTGCCGCTGCCGGGCGAATTCAGCAATAACAACGGCTATGTCATCAAGGAGATGGACGGGGAGCCCTACTTTTTTACCCAGGTACGCTCCTCCTACTCGGGCTGGACGTACTACAGTCTGATCCCTTACGGACATATCTTCAACCGCATCGTGCTCATGAAAAATGTGCTCCTGATCGGCTTCCTCTGCTCACTTGTAGGGGTCATGGCTGTGGCGATCCAGTTCGCCCGCGGGATCACGCGGCCGATGGACAAGCTCATGGAGCGGATGAAGCAGGTGCAGAAGGGAGACTTCGCCGAGGCGGAGGCTGAGATTGCAGCGGCTGACGCGAATTCGCTGTCGATGGACGAGGTCGGGCAGCTGCACCGGACGTTTCGGGTGATGATCGGGCAGATCAACGAGCTCATTACCGAGAATTACGCTAAGCAGCTCACGATCAAGGAGACGCAGTTCAAGGCGCTGCAGGCGCAGATCAACCCGCATTTTCTGTACAACACCCTGGAATCGATTAACTGGATGGCCAAAATGAACGGGCAGCCGCGGATCTCGCAGATGGTCGAAGCGCTCGGCTTCCTGCTGCGCAGCGCGATCTCGATGAAGGAGACGCTGATCACGCTGGAGGAGGAGCTGGAGATCGTGAAGAACTACATCACGATTCAGAGGTTCCGCTTTGAAGAGCGGCTGATCTTCGAGATGGACGTGCCGGAGGGCGTCCGCGCCTGCCGGATTCCGAAGCTGACGCTTCAGCCGCTGCTTGAGAACGCGATCCAGTACGGCCTCGAGCCGATGATCGAGCCGTGCCTGATCCGCGTGGCGGCAGCCGCGCAGGCGGACGGGCTGCTGATCACCGTCGAGGACGGCGGTGCCGGGATGGACCCGGACCTGCTGGAGCTCGTGCGAAGAGGCGAGCAGCCCTCCCGCGGCAACGGCATCGGACTCAACAATATCAAAGAGCGCATCGTCATCGCCTTCGGGGAAGCTTACGGGGTGGATGTCGACAGCGAGCCGGGACGCGGAACGAAAGTCAGCATCCGCATCCCGCTGGAGATGGAGGGATAACCATGTATAAAGTACTGCTCGTGGACGACGAACGGATGATTCTCGACGGCATCTCTCAGGTGGTCGATTGGGCTTCCGCGGGGACGCGGCTTGCGGGCACCGCACGCAACGGGATCGAAGCGTACGACGCGATCGTGCAGGACCCGCCTCATATCGTCATCAGCGATATCCGCATGCCGGGGATGGACGGGCTGCAGCTTGTGGAGAAGGTGCACCGGGAGTTCCCGCAGATCCGCTTCATTCTGCTGTCCGGCTTCAGCGAGTTCGAATATGCCAAGACGGCCATGAAGAACGGGGTGAAGCACTATCTGCTCAAGCCGTGCAACGAGACGAAGATCGTGGAAGCGCTCTGCGAGCTCACCGAAGAACTACAGCAGTCGCGGCGCCGGGATGATTTTGTCCGTTCGATGCGCGAGGGGCTCGAGAAGGTGCTGCCCCATGTCAAGGAGCAGTTCCTCAAGGAATTCGTGACGAACAAGACCTACGGGAGCGGCGATTGGGAATATTACCGCAAGCTGTTTCATATCGAGACGGATACCCGCACGATCCGGCTCATCGTCTTCCGGCTCGAGGGAGCCTTCGAGTTCGAGCACCTCTTCGCCGTGAAGAACATTGCGGGCGAGCTGCTGGAGCAGGCGGTGCTCAGCTCGACCGTCGGCGACCACGTGCTCATGGCGATCGAGGACGGCGGCGATGTCAAAGCGCTGCTCGAGCGTCTGGAACGCATCCGTTCGACCTTCCTCCAGTATTACCGGATCGATCTCACGATTGCGCTAAGCGAGCCGGGCGACATCGTGCACAGCCGGCAGCTGTACAAGCAGGCGATGGCCTGCCTCAACCACCGTTTCTACCTTGGCGAGGGCAGTGTCATTACCGAAGCGGACATCGCCGAAGGGATGCCGGAGGTCGAAGGCGGGGAGCCGGCATTCGATGCGGAGAAGTGGACGCTGCCGATCAAGACCGGCCACTGGGAGGACGCCGAGCGCGAGATCGACGCAATGTTCGGCAGCCTGGCCGAGCGGCGGCTCGATATCCATACGGCGAAGTCGTACGTGATCCAGTGGTTCATGGAGATGATCCGGCTCTGCGAGCCGGGAGAGCGCAATGCGAACATGGGACGCCTTGTTCCGCTGCTCGAGCTCGATACCCTGCAGGCGATCGCTCTGTTCTTCAAGCGGATGGCCCAGGAGATCGCCCGCCGCAACTACGAGCAGACCCGATTCAAGCAGTCGGCGATCCTCCAGAAGGTCATGGAGATCATCGATGCCCAGCTCGGCAACCCGGAGCTGTCCCTGCAGTGGGTGGCTCATGAGATGCTCTATATGAACGCGGATTACCTCGGCAAGCTGTTCAAGAAGGAGAGCGGCGAGAAATTCTCCAACTACGTCATGAAGCAGCGGGTCAAGAAAGCGACCGAGCTGCTCGGACAGGGCGGTGACGTCAAAATCTTCGAGCTGGCCGAGCGGCTTGGCTTCGGCGACAATCCGCAGTATTTCTCCCAGGTGTTCAAGAAATACGCGGGGTGTACGCCTTCCGAGTACATGAAATCGTCCTGAAGCTGAGGGCGGTCTGTGGGGATGTTCAAAAAAACGGAGTCGAAATTTGCGGAAAGCCTGTTTTTTGAACAATCCTCACGGTTTTTTGAATTCCTCTTCGAACGCATCCAAGAGATAATAAGCAATGTAAGCCTTATCATAATCGGAAACACAATCAGGGGAGGAAATAGAGATGAAAAAACCGATCACTGCACTGCTCTCTCTTGCACTTGTACTGACTGGCTGCGGCGGCTCGGCACCTGCCGGAGGTAACGGGAATGCGGCGGACGGCGGCACTGCTGCCAAAACCGAAAACGCTTCCGGAAGCAAGGAACCGGTTAAGCTGCGGATGGCCTGGTGGGGCGGACAGGCACGCCACGATTACACGCTGAAGGTCATCGAGCTGTATCAGCAGAAGAACCCTCACGTGAAGATCGAGGCTGAATACGCTTCCTTCGATGACTACTGGAAGAAGCTGGCCCCGCAGGCGGCGGCGAACGGACTGCCGGACATTCTGCAGATGGACATCTCCTACCTGACTCAATACGGCGGCCGCGGCCAGCTGGAGGACCTGACGCCATATACGAAGAACGGCACGATCGACGTCAGCTCGATCTCTCCGAACATCATCTCGGGCGGCCAGCTGGACGGCAAGCTGTACGCGATGACGACGGGCGTGAACGCGCTGGCGCACCTGATGGACTTCGAAATGCTGAAGAAGATCGGCGTCGAGCCTCCGAAGAAGGATTGGACCTGGGATGATCTCGAGCAGATCGCAATGAAAGCCAAAGCAGCCGGCAAGATCATGGGCGGCTACCGTCCGGACGTATTCTTCGCTTATTACCTGAGAACCGTGGACCAGAAGATGTACAGCGCCGACGGCACGACGCTCGGCTACACGGACGACAAGTATTTCGTCGACTACTTCAAGCGCCAGCAGAAGTGGTATGAAGCCGGCTACTACCTCACGCTGGACAAGGAAGCGCAGAAGAAGGGCACGCCGGAGGACGATGAAGTGACGCTCGGCAACTCGATCACTTCCAACGGCTGGTCGAACCAGTACATCGGTCTCGTCAATGCTGCGAAGCGTCCGCTCGAGCTGCAGCCGATGGTCGGACCGAACGCCAACAAGGGCATGTTCCTGAAGCCTAGTATGTACCTCTCCGTGACGAAGAGCTCCAAGAACAAGGAAGAAGCTGCGAAGTTCATCGACTTCTTCATCAACGACATCGAAGCGAACAAGATCATCAAGGGCGAGCGCGGCGTACCGGTCTCCTCCAAGGTGAAGGAAGCGCTGAAGCCGCTGCTGAAGCCGGAAGAAGTCAAGGTCTTCGACTACGTTGCGTGGGCCGAGCAGAACTCCTCGCCGATGGATCCTCCGAACCCGATCGGCTCCATCGAGATCGAGAAGCTGCTCAAGGATCTCAACGAGCAGATGATGTATAAGAAAATCACGCCGGAAGACGCGGCGGCGAAGTTCCGCAAGGATGCGACCGCGATTCTGGCGAAGAACAAGAAGTAAGACCGGTAAGGGCTCTGCGCTGAGTACAGCGCAGGGCCTTTTTATGTGCTTGGGGCGGCATGGGAAGTCCGCCCTCTCGCTGGGGCCTGACCGCCTTGGACACCTGGCTGACGGAGACCGGAGGTCTGACTGACACGGCGGGACTCGCTGACGAACTATGGATACCTGGCTGACGGAGATCGGAGGACTAACTGACACGGCGGACACGCTGACGCAGTTTGGACACCTGGCTGAAGGAGATCGGAGGTCTGACTGACACACCGGGACACTCTGACGTAGTTTGGACACCTGGCTTACGGCTCTCGGCCCTCCGTTTAGCGACCATGAACCACACCATACGCCCACGAAGCTGCACCTGACGCCCACAAAGCTGCACCTGACGCTCACGAAGCTGCACCTGACGCTCACGAAGCTGCACCTGATGTCCATGAAGCTGCACCTGACGCTCACGAAGCTGCACCTGATGTCCACGAAGCTTCACCATACGCCTACGAAGCTGCATCAGACGTCCACGAAGCAACGCCTTACGTCCACGAAGCTGCACCATACGCCCACGAAGCTGCACTAGGCGCCCTTGCAAGCCCGGATGACGACGGTGAGCTGACTCCCGGGCCAACTGACACATCGGATTCTCGTCTGGCAGATCGGACGTAAGCCTGATACTGTCGAGCTTGCTGACATACACGTTGGGGTAGGAAGGGAAAAGGACTCACATTTTTGAGAATAAAGGAAATGAGGTTCCTTATTCGGCTATTTCCCGTTATTTCCCAAGGAATAACGGAACTCAGATTCCTTATTTGGGCTGATGAGCGGCCGGTTGTCCCCAATTCATAAGAATAACGCATCTGAGTTCCTCTATGGCTCAGAAGGCAGCTGATCTTCAAGGAATAGCGAACTAGAGTTCCGCTATTTGCTTTTGGGCCTGCCAAGGCATGCATCTACTGAGGGTCAGCGCGTCGTTTTCAAGCGTTCCAAGTCCAGCTGCCGACTGGCGCAGAGCAGCCCAAGCGTTCCAAGCCCAACCGCCGATTGGCGCGGAGCAGCCCAAGCAGCCCAGCCGTCGACTCGCGCGGAGCAGGATCGGTGAACTGCCGGTCACTGCCATGCTTCTGGCAGGACCGGCCGCCAGTTCAGGGCTAGGGTTGTCGAAGGGCTGAAGAGTCAATAACTACGAATCCAGGAGACGATGGCGGTGACAAGCAGAGCCGCCGGGATCAGGCTGGGGACCACACCGAACAGGCCGGCGTAGGAGACAAAAAAGGCCCCGAAGCCAAGGGTGACGACGAGCAAAAAGAGCACCAAAAAAAAGTGGAAGATGCACATCCGCCTGCTCATGCGGGGCCCCTTCAGCTTCTCGAAGCGGGCGGAGAAATCTTTGTCCCCAGGGTGCGGTGAAGATGCCAAGGTCAGCCCTCCCTCATAAAGTTCAAAGGTAAGCATACACCACCTTCACCGAGGCCGTCACCTGCAGGGTGCCGGGCTGCAGCGGCGTTACTTTGCTGTCCGCCAGCATCGCGGTCTGGTAAGGGATCGGCTCAGGCACGCGGCTCAGCTCTTCGACGAGCTGCGGGTGCGGGCTGAGCCGTGCGCCGAGCGTGCGGGCCACCGTCTCCGCCTTGCTCTGCGCCTCACGGACAGCGGCGGACAGGGCTGCGTGGTAATACGGCTGCGGCCGAGCGAGCCTGAACGAGACGCTGGTGACCGTATTGGCCCCGTTGGCCACGGCGGTGTCGACCACCTTACCGGCCCGGGCCGGAACGTCCAACGTAATCTGCAGCAGGTGGGTGACGCGATAACCGGTGAAGCGCTGCTTGCCGTCCTCGAAGGCATACTGCATCTCAATCCGGTAGTCCGAGGTGGCGATTGCGTCCTCCGGCAGAGGGAGGGCCTTTAGGGAGGCGATGATGCGGGTGACCGCCTCAGTGTTCTCAGCCTGTGCTTCGGTCAGCGAGACATTCTCCGTCACAGCACCGAGCACGATGACAGCCCGGTCGGGCTGGGCGGACACGCTGGCTTCTCCGGTCACCTCAATGCGGCCGGGGACAGCCTGCCGGTGAAGCGCGCCGATGGGAGGCTGGGGAGTCATAGCGTAGAAGGCATGGGGTTGCATGGGCAGCACCGCTTTCCTATGGATAGTTTACTTCTACTCTATTGGCGGTTCGCGGCAGGCATGACGGATTCTGCCGAATGTCGGGTTTTTAAACAAAGAGAGCGGTTTTTTGCCTTCTGAAGAAGTCCCGATTCTTTTATCATAAAGACATAAGATAAACGGCATTGTCCGACACGGGCGATGCGCGTTTACAGAAACGACAGAGGACGACAATGAGCGCTCGCAAGGAAGATCTTCTGTTGTTTGGCAGTCAGGCAGCATCCGTTCGCTGTACACCCACACCTTATGCTAGGGGTTGAGATCATGAAAGCCGTTTCTTTACGTGAAAACGAAAATGTGATCGGATATGTGTTCACCGCGCCGTTCATCCTGGGGTTCCTGATCTTCACGATGTTCCCCATCGTCTCGTCGCTGTATTATTCGTTCACGGAGTACAACCTGCTGGAAGCACCCCGCTGGGTCGGGCTGCAGAACTATGAGAACATGTTCACCAATGACGACAAGCTGATCAAGTCGCTTCAAGTGACGATGACCTATGTATTCGCTTCCGTTCCGCTGCGTCTCGCCTTCGCGCTTGCGGTGGCGATGATGCTGAACACGGTCGCCCGCGGGATCGGCGCCTACCGTTCCGCCTACTACCTGCCATCGCTTATCGGCGGCAGCGTGGCCGTTTCAATTATGTGGACGCAGATCTTCGGCGACAAGGGCCTGTTCAACTCGGCGCTCGGCCTCATCGGTATTGAGAGCACTACCTCCTGGATCGGTTCCCCCGACAGCGCGCTGTGGACGCTGATCGCCTTGTCCGTCTGGCAGTTCGGCTCATCGATGCTGATCTTCCTGGCCGGTCTCAAGAACATTCCGGCTTCCATGTACGAAGCGGCTTCGGTCGACGGGGCGAATGCGGTGCACAAGTTTTTCAAAATCACTCTGCCGCTGCTCTCGCCGATCATCCTGTTCAACCTGATCATGCAGACGATCGCCGCCTTCATGACGTTCACGCCGGCCTACATCATCTCCCGCGGCGAGGGCGGCCCGCTGGACAACACGCTGCTGTACTCGCTCTACCTGTACCGCCGGGCGTTCCAATTCTTCGAGATGGGCTACGCTTCCGCCATGGCGTGGGTCATGCTGATCATCGTCGGCCTGATTACGCTGCTGATCTTCCAGACCTCCAAGTATTGGGTCCACTACGAAGCGAAAGGGGACAAATAACATGGCCATGAGCATGAACGGCGCCAAGCCGATGGCAAAACCCAAGAGCAGCTCCCAAGCCCTGAGCTTCAAACGCTTGAAGCCGTTTCTATATCATCTGATCGTCGGGGGCCTGGCCCTGGCGATGATCTATCCGATCCTGTGGCTGGCGAGCTCGTCGCTGAAGCCCAACAGTGAGATCTTTGCGAACGCCTACAGCCTCATCCCGAGCACGCTCGACTTCTCGAACTATACCAGCGGCTGGAGAGGCTTTGCCGGCACGACGTTCGGCACCTTTTTCAAAAACTCGTTCATCATCGTTATCATCTCGACGATCGGGGCGGTCGCCTCTTCAGCGCTCGTGGCCTACGGGTTTGCCCGGATCAATTTCAAATTCAAGAGTTTCTGGTTCGCCTGCGTCATGATGACGATGATGCTGCCGCACGACGTCACCGTTATCCCGCAGTATGTCATGTTCGCGAAGCTCGGATGGCTGTCTTCGTTCAAGCCGCTCATCGTGCCGAACTTCTTCGCGACGCCGTTCTTTATCTTCCTTATCATGCAGTTCATCCGTACCATCCCGCCGGAGCTTGACGAGGCGGCAAAGATGGACGGCTGCTCCAAGTACGGCATCTTTTTCAAAGTGGTGGTGCCCCTGATCGTGCCGGCGCTCGTGACCTCGACGATCTTCTCCTTCTACTGGAGATGGGATGACTTCATCAACCCGCTGCTGTACCTGAACCGTCCGGAGCTCTACCCGGTTTCACTGGCACTCAAGCTGTTCCTTGATGCCGAGTCCATCAACAACTGGGGCGGGATGTTCGCCATGGCGACACTGTCGCTGCTGCCGATCGTTATCGTGTTCTTCGTCTTCCAGAAGTACATCGTGGAAGGGATCTCGACCAGCGGTTTGAAGTAGGGTGCGCCGCTCGGAGAACAGGAGAGGATTTTCCGGCATACGGACAACTCCGTAACCTATAGCATCCCGCACCAGGCCTGGGTCGGCACGTTGATTCGTGTCCGGCTCTTCCTGTTTCACATCGGCAATATGTTCGGCCGCCAGGATGACCTTGTCGACGGCATCAAACCAATTACCACGGTCACGTGGACTTCCTGCTGGCCCCACGCACGAAGCGGTGGACAGCTTGAACGGCGTGCCGGCCGGCACGGCTGTAATGAACGAGCCAAGGGGGCCTGCCGCGAGATACCATATAAGCGCATGCAGGGCTGAGGCCATGGGCCGCGCTGACCTTATCCGCTTTGCTGCTGGACTGTCGGAACCGGTGGCGCCGGCATGCTGTACAGAGCCGGTGCGGTCAGATAACGGAAGGAGAGAAAATCGAGATGCCTGCGCTTCATCAGTTCGACTTCGGTTCGGGAGCGCCCGAGCCGGGGTATACCAAGATCACTCATGAGTCGCTCTACCGTGAGGAGCTCGGATACGGGTTTACGGATCTCTCCCGGGTTGCTTCGAGGGAGAGAGGGGAGCCGGATACCCTCCGGGGAGGCTTCTGCATCCCGCTCGGAACCGCATTTGTCGTGGATGTCCCGAACGGCATCTATGACGTTGCCCTGACGATCGGCGATGCGATCGCTCCGACCGAGACCAGCGTGAGGGCATGCAGCCGGCCGGTGCTGCACAAGGTCCGCACCGAAGAAGGCCAATTCACGAAGCGCAGCTTTGCGGTACATGTGAAGGATGGCCGGCTGCGGCTGACCTTCTCGGGCTCCGCGCCGAGAATCAATGCGCTTGTGATTACGCCGTCGCCAAGCACCACAGCCGTGTTCCTGGTCGGCGACTCGACGGTTACCGACGAAGGGGAGGATAACTTCCCGTACGCGGGGTGGGGCATGATGCTGTCGACGTACTTCAAATCGGGCGTGGCGGTCGCCAACTATGCCAAGTCCGGCCGCAGCTCGAAGAGCTTCCATGACGAAGGGCGCCTCGCACCGGTACTGGAAGCGATGAAGCCCCATGATTACCTGCTGATCCAGTTTGGACACAACGACCAGAAGACGGACGCCGAGCGGCACACGGACCCGGCGACGACGTACAAGGAATGGCTGAAGGTCTACATCGATGCGGCAAGGGAGCGGGAAGCGCACCCGATTCTCGTGACATCGGTGCACCGCCGCTATTTTGCTGAGGACGGGACGTTGATCGACACGCACAAGGAGTATTTGACTGCGGTGAGAGAGCTGGCGGAGGAGGAAGGCGTCCCGCTGATCGATCTCGCGGAGAAAAGCCGGCGCCTGTTCGAGGAGCTTGGACCGGAAGCGACGAAGTCGATCTTCCTGTGGGCGGCGCCGGGCGAATATGCCACGCTGCCGGATGGGGCGGAGGACAACACGCACTTCCACGAGCGCGGAGCGGCGAAGATCGCCGGCCTTGTGGCGGAGGGGCTGAAAGAGCTCCAGCTTATGCCGCTGATGGTGTACATGAAATAAAAAAAAGCGGAGCACATCTTTGAAGCCCGTCGGTCCATGCAGCTTCGATCTTCAGCTTGCAGGGAGACGGGCAGCGACTTACGTTCATACAGCAGGAGAAGCCAGCGGTTATGCACGGCATCACTAAGACGAATAGAACCATACAAACAGTACGCAGTCTTCCGGGGGAGGACTGCGTGTTGATCTAAGGAGGAGGGGATCCGGCTATGAGTTATTTTCCGGAAGAGCAATCGGCGTATGCCAGGTTCGGTCCAGTCGTGGAGGAGGTTCTTACGGCGATCGCGGGCCGCTATATCGGAGAGCACGGCAGGCTGGGGCCGGTGTACCGGCTGTTCAGCAGGGAAGCGTTCCTGCGCGAGGAAGACTACCGCTATGTGATGGATCTGGATGCAAAGCTGGAAGGGCTCCGCGAAGGGCAGTTCGCGTACTGCTGGTCCCGTCTGTGGAGTGATAAGGATGCGGAGATCCCGCTCAGCCTCTCGTGCTTCTCGCCTGCGCGTGTGTATGTGAACGGCGTGCAGGCTTTTGCCTCCAACCTGAACGATGACGTCTTCCCGGACCGCCGCTGCTGGTTCCGTGCCAAGGTCCGTCCCGGGTGGAATCACATCGTGCTGCGGTTGACGAAGACGGCGACCGGCTGCGGGGGAAAGTTCGGCACGGGCTCGATCAAGGGAGCGCCGCTGCATGTTCTCGTGCCGCTCGAAGACCGCGCAGGCCAGGAGGGCTGGGTATACAGCGGTCCATTCGGCGAAGAGTTGAAAGCGCTCCCGGGATCGGAGGCGTGGGATATGACGGCTGCCGAAGCCGGAGAGATCGTCTGGCACCCGCAGCAGGCTTGGACGGAGAACGAGCGGGCGGCAGGCGTGTTCGGGCGCCTCTACGGGGAGCGGACGGGGAGCCAGGCCTGGGCGTGGACACGGATCCGCAGCCGGCGGGGGACCGCGCAGGAGATCAGGCTGAGCGGAACGCACGAAGGCGGCCTGACGATGTATGCCGGCGGACGGGAAGTGTATGCGGCGTCATCGTCCGGCGTATTCACGGTCACACTGCGGCTGCCTTACGGCGAACATGATCTGCTCGTCCGATCGACCTGCGGGGGAGCGAAGTGGGGCTTCGAGCTGGATCTGCCGGCGGAAGCGTCGGGCGCGGTTTTGCAGCCGCCGAAGCGGGTCGAAGGGCTGCAGGGGCCTTGGCTGTACCTCGGTCCGTTCCCGGCAGGACATACACCGAAAGCGGAAGCGATTCCACAGCTCGAGCGGCCGTTCGACGATGGCGCAGACGGCATCTTTTGGCGGGCCGACCTGCCGGACACTCATGTCCGCATCTACCTGGAGACGCCCCTGTTCGGGCGCTGGAACTATCCGCTCGGCGTGACGCTCTACGGGCTGCTGCAGACGGGGGTGGAGCTCGGCCGCAGCGACATCGAGCAGTATGTGCTGGATCACATCGGCCAATGTGCGGCACTTCATGACTACGCGCTGTGGGACAAAACGCAGTTCGGCGCTCCTGGCATCAACCACCAGCTGATCTCGATCGACTCCCTCGATGACTGCGGCTCCTTCGGCTCGACGATGCTGCTCGCCATGACCCGCCGGGAGCTGCCCGGCGGCCGGGCGGCGGCGGACCGGATCGCGCATTACATCTCGGAGGTGCAGGACCGCAGGCCGGACGGCGCCCTGTTCCGGGTGCACGGCAGCACGGATTTCATGCAGGACACGATGTGGTGCGACGATCTGTACATGAGCGTCCCGTTCCTGTGCAGGTATGCGGGACTGACCGGGGACACCCGGTACCTGGACGATGCGGCGCGCCAGTTCCTGCTCTATAAGAAGTACATGTATATGCCGGACCTGCAGATCATGTCCCATGTCTATGACTTCAAATTCGACAAGCCGAACGGCATCCCATGGGGCCGGGGGAACGGCTGGGTGCTCTTTTCGCTGACCGAGCTGCTCGCGGTGCTGCCGGAGAACCACCCGCAGCGATCCGATCTGCTGGAGTTCTTCCGGGAGCTGAGTGCCGGCTATCTGAAGCTTCAAGGGGAGCGCGGACTGTGGCACCAGGTGCTGACGATTCCGCAGTCATACGAAGAGTCGTCCTGCACGTCGATGTTCGTCTATGCGTTCGCGAGAGGCGTCCGCTTCGGCTGGCTGGAGCAGCCCGAGGTGTACACGGAAGCGGTCTTCCGCGGCTGGGAAGGGCTCAGCCGCTATGCGGTCGATGTCCGCGGGAACGTGCACGGCGTCTGCCGCGGCTCCGGCTACTCGTTCTCGTCGTCATATTACAAGGATGAGCTTCTGCCCCTCCTCAATGATACACATGGTATCGGAATCGTGATGCTCGCGGGTATCGAGACGCGCCGGCTGGAGGAGCATCTGCGCAGCGGCTCGCAAGCCGAGGTGACCGCACAGGCGTAGGCTGCGGCACGGTGGGGGCAGCAACGGGAGGACATAGCTGTCGGACTGCCGTAGCCGCCTGCATAATCTGCAGAGGCTCACCGGTAACCACCCAGGCGCAGCGCTGCTGCAGAGACGGATATAGCCGCCGAACTGCCGAAGCCGACTGCAATTACGTATCAGCTCGCCGACAGCAGAGAAGGCACGGCAAGTGTAGAAAACAAGCTGCCCTCCTATGAAACGATCTGCACGATTTGCAGCGCCTAAGCCGGCACTTCGGTAACCGCGCAGGCTAAGAGCGCAGCTGAAGCTCAGATGCGGCGGCCCTTCACGTACAGCAGCTAAAGAATCCGGCGCTGAATCGTCCATGCCGACCGTTATGGGGATGTCCTTCCGAACTTCTCGGGCGGCGGAGACGGCATCTTGTCTTACCTTTTTGCAGCCGGATCACGATCGTCTTCGTGATCCGGAATTCTACCAGCGAGGAGATATCTTTTTGACAGCGACCGTTATGCGAAGCATAACGGAACGCAAAAAGATATGCCCGAGCGATGAGCACATCAAGTCCATTTTGCGACAGGCGGTGAGACTATGCTTCCCAAAGGTCGTCACTTTCGGAAAAGCCTCATTCTCATATTGATTATCACCTCGATTCCCGGCCTCATTACCGGCGGGGCCATCTACTGGTTCACCGCCGGCCGGATCGAGAGCGAGCTGGTGCAGCTGCACAAGAACCAGATCGCGAAGCGGGCGGAAGGCATACAGGGGCAGTTCTCCTATTTGGAGCTGTCCCTTTCGCATTTGGCTTTCGACCCGAAGCTCGATTATACGCTCGCACAGACGGATCTTATGCGGAATTTTACCGTGACCCGGGATTTGTACAAAACGCTGCTGCTGACACAGGGGGCGCTTCCGCTTGTGGACCGCATGGAGCTGTTCGTCGAAGGACAGGTGCCCGCGCATTTCTCCCCGGACTTCAACCTGCTTGTGACCGAAGAGGAGAGGCAGGCATGGAAGCCGCTGCTGAAGCCGGGCACCCCGGTGTATTGGACCCGGCTGGACGATCCGGACCACAAGGAGAAGGCGCCCTCCCTGGCGATCGTCCACCAGGTGCCGGGCGGTTCCACGACGCCCTTCGGCGTGGTGCTCTTCCGGCTGAACGAAGCCCGCGTCGTCGAACAGCTGCGGACCCTGACGCCGTATGAAGAAGGCGAAGCGTTCCTCCTCGCAGAGGACGGCTCGGTGCTGGCCTCGTCGGACGCGGGACCGCAGCCGTCGCCGCTGCTGGAGAAGCTGCGCACGGCAGTCCTGCAGCGCACGGCGGGGGAGACCTCGTTCAAGCTCGAGTGGAACGACAGCACCTACTCGGTGTCATACGGCACCTTCGACCGGCTCGGTTCGAGCTGGACCTATGTCACGGCAGCCCCGATCCACGCGATTACGGCACCGGTTGTCATCGTGTCGAAGACGATTATCGGCGTCTCGCTAGCGGGCCTGCTGCTCGGCTGCCTGCTCGCCTGGTTCGCCTCCCGGCGCATCTATTCGCCGATGGAGCGGCTCGTGCGTCTGCTTGGCGGCGAGCGTGCGCCGGAGGGCGGCGACGAGTTCGCGGAGCTCGAGAAGCGCTGGGTGCATCTTCACCGAGAGAGCGCAGACCTCCAGCACCGGCTCGAGAAGCAGCTCCCGCAGGTGAAGGAAGGCTTCCTGCTGCAGCTGATCCAGGGCCACTTATCGGCTTATCCGCAGGAGGAGCTCGCCGAGCGCCTTCGCTCGTTCGGCTGGGAGCCGGAGGGGCGCGTGTTCACGGTGATCTGTCTGCAGCTTACCGGCATGACCCGGCTTGAGGCGCAGGGGCGTTTCTCCGCTGAGGAGGAAGGGCTCGTCACATTCGCGGCGGCGAACATGATCGAAGAGCTCGCCGAGGGGGCATTCCCTGAGGCGCATGTCCTGAACTTCCATGACCTGACCGTCGGCCTGCTGATCTCGCTGACGGAGGAGGAAGCCGCCAAGGAGCCGTGGCTGCCGCTGTGCGGGAACATCATCGAAGCGATCACCGGTATCCTGCGGATGAATGTCACCGCGGCGGTGGGCCGGAGCACGCCGAATCTGCGCGAGCTGCCGGACCTCTTCGAGGAAGCGAAGGGGCTTCTCGGCTACCGCAGCTTCGGAGAGGAGAACCAGATTCTCCGTGCCGGGGATGTGTACGGTGAAGACGGAGCGGAGCGGGTGCCTTATCCGTTCACGGAGGAGAAAGAGCTGCTCCAGGCGCTTCGAAAGGGCCAGAAGGAGGAAGCGGAGACTGCGCTTGCCCAGTTCCTGAAAGCGTTAACAGATCAGGCGGCGACCGAGGGAGATTACCAGCAGGGTGTGCTGAACCTGCTCGGTGCCCTGGAGCACATGACACTGCAGAGCGGTCTTCACCCGGGAAGGCTATACGGTCACGGCAACCGGTTCGCCCAACTGGCGGAGCTGCGGGAGCCGGAGCAGGTCGAGCGGTGGTTCCGCCGCAGTATCTTCTGCCCCTATCTGAAGGAGATGGAAGCGCGAAGCGGCAGCTCCGCCCGGCGCATGATCGAGGAGGCGATCCAGTATATCGAGACCCGCTACATGCACGATATTTCGCTGGATTCCTGCGCCGATCACTGCGGCACGAACGTGTTCTCGCTCAGCCGTTCGTTCAAGAGCGTCACGGGCATGACCTTTGTCGATTACGTGACGGAGACCCGGCTCACGAAGGCGAAGGAGCTGCTGCGCGAATCGGAGCGTAAGATCAATGAGATCGCCGAGCAGGTCGGCTACCAGCACGGCTATTTCAACCGCATCTTCAAGAAAGCCGAAGGGGTGACCCCAAGCCGCTACCGGGAGATGAGCCGCGAGAGCTAGGAATGGGCAGGAAGCCTGTTCTTATGCGGTTTTGGACGCTTCACAAGATAATCCCACCCGCGCAAAAAAGTGATAAAAGGAGGGAAACGATGGAAGAACGCCCGAACTTATGCCCGGTCAAAAATCTCTCATTGCGGTGCAGCGCGTCGATCGCGGAAAATGACATCAATCCAGAGCAAACGAGTTCTGGCCACCCGCCAGGCGAGTCTATACGCATCCCATACACCCGATTACCAAAAGGAGAGTGAGATCATGGAGCATACCGGCGTTCATAAGAAAGCGAAAGCGTTAACAAAGGCACCCGCCGAAGGTTCCGTCCTCCGGCGCCTGCAGAGGGACAAATGGCTCTATGTGCTTCTGCTGCCCGGCCTGCTGTATTTTCTCATATTCAAGTACGTGCCGATGTGGGGCGTGCTGCTGGCCTTCAAGAACTACCAGCCGTTCCTCGGCTTCTGGGAGAGCGAGTGGGTGGGGTTCGAGCACTTCCGGCAGTTCTTCGCGAATCCGGACTTCGGCCGGCTCATGCGCAACACGCTGCTCCTGTCGCTGTACAACCTGGTCTTCTTCTTCCCGGCGCCGATCGTGCTGGCGCTGCTGCTCAATGAAGTGCGCGTCTCCCTGTACAAAAGGGCGATCCAGACCCTGGTCTATGTGCCGCACTTCATGTCACTTGTGATCGTGGCGAGTATCACCTACGTCTTCCTGACCACCGAAGGGGGCATCGTCAACTTGCTCCTCGAGAAATTCACGGGCCAGAAGATCGACTTCCTATCGAATCCCGAGTGGTTCCGTCCGATGATCATCCTCCAGACGATCTGGAAGGAATGCGGCTGGGGCACGATCATCTTCCTGGCGGCACTGGCCGGCGTGGACGCGGAGCAGTACGAGGCGGCCATCGTGGACGGCGCGAGCCGCTGGCGCCAGCTGTGGCACATCACGCTCCCGTCGATCCAGAGCACGATTGTCATCCTGCTCATTCTGCGCCTCGGCGATGTGCTCGACAACGGCTTCGAGCAGATCTACCTGATGAGCAATGCGCTCAACCGCGACGTAGCGGACGTGTTCGATACGTACGTCTACATGATGGGGATTACGCAGGGCGCGTTCTCCTACAGTACGGCGGTGGGGCTGTTCAAATCGGTCATCGGGGTCACGCTCGTCCTCTCCTCGAATTACCTGGCGAAACGCTTCGGCCAGTCGGGGATTTACTAGGGGAACGGAGAACTCGACTATTCTCTTCAGAACAAGGAGGCGCATCGTTATGGGCAAGCAGTACCGCACGCTGGGCGGCACAATGTTCGATATCTTCAACTACACGTTCCTCGGCGTATTCGCGCTGGTAACCGTCATTCCTTTCCTGTACGTTATTGCCGGCTCGTTCGCATCGGACGCCGAGCTGACGCAGCGGGCATTCTTCCTGATTCCGAGCACGTTCTCGATGGCGGGGTACCAGTACATTTTTTCTTCGGATACGCTGTTCCACTCCCTCGGGGTCTCGGTCTTCATCACCGTATCGGGCACGCTCGTCAACCTGTTCTTCACCGTCACCATGGCGTACCCGCTCGCGAAGCGTTCGCTGATGGGCCGCAGCACCGTGCTTAACCTCATCGTCTTCTCGATGCTGTTCGGCGGAGGGATGATCCCGACCTACCTGGTCATCAAGAGTCTCGGCATGCTCGATTCGTTCTGGGCGCTGACGCTGCCGGGCGCGATCTCTGCCTTCAACCTGATCGTCATCAAAAACTTCTTCGAGCAGCTGCCCCCGGGTCTCGAGGAATCGGCCCGCATCGACGGCTGCACCGAGATCGGCGTGCTCTGGCGCATCGTTCTCCCGCTCTCGAAGCCGGTGCTGGCAACCTTCGCCCTGTTCTATGCGGTAGGCCACTGGAACAGCTTCTTCCAGGCGCTGCTCTACATCAACGATCCGGAGAAGTGGCCGATGCAGGTGATGCTGCGGCAGATCGTCATGCTCTCCCAGTCGTCGATCGGCGACTCCGGGATGCTCGACCCGAACTTCGTCCAGCCGCCGGAGCAGACGGTCAAAATGGCCGTTATCGTGATCGCGACCATCCCGATTCTGTGCGTCTATCCGTTCCTGCAGAAGCATTTTGCCAAGGGCGTGCTGATCGGTTCCATTAAATAAATAAGAGTTTCATCACAAACCGAAGGGGAGAATCTCACATGAAAACACCATCCAAAGCTTGGCGCAAATGGACCGCCTCGTTCCTCGTCACTGTCCTGTCTCTATCGACTCTCGCAGCATGTTCGTCCGGCGGCAAGGAGGCTGCTCCGGCCTCCGGTGCCCCAGGTGGAGCCGCTTCCGGCTCGGACAGCGGCCCGTATAAGCTCAACATCATGCTGCCTACGTTCAAAACGACGTTCCCGAAGGACAACTCGCCGGTCGTACAGGAGCTTAACAAGTACTTGAATTCGGAGATGCACCTGGAGTGGGTGCCGAATAATTCCTATCCGGAGAAGCTGAACATCACGCTGGCCTCCGGCAAGCTGCCGACGATCATGGTTATCGATTCGAAGTCGCCTTCGTTCATCAACGCGGCCCGAACAGGCGCTTTCTGGGAGATTGGCCCGTACCTGAAGGACTACCCGAACCTCAGCAAGGCCAATCCGATTGTCCTGAACAACTCCTCCATCGACGGCAAAAACTACGGGATTTACCGGACCCGCGCCCTCGCGCGCAACGGCATCATGTATCGCAAGGACTGGCTGGAGAACGTAGGGCTGCAGGAACCGAAGACGATCGATGACTTTTACAACATCTTGAAAGCCTTTGCAACCAAGGACCCGGACAAGAACGGCAAGAACGACACGTACGGCATGGTCATCTCCAAGTTCACGGGGCCGTTCGAGATTATGCAGACCTGGTTCGGCGTACCGAACAAGTGGGGCCCGGACGCGAGCGGCAAGCTGCTGCCGGCGCACCTGTTCCCGGAATATATGGATTCCCTGAAATTCTTCAAAAAGCTTTATGACGAGAAGCTGATCAACGCCGACTTTGCCGTCATGGATACCGGGAAGTGGAACGATCCCGTGGTGAACGGGCAGGCGGGCGTGATCGTCGACGTGACGGACAATGCGGGCCGGCTCGAGGACAAGATCCATGCGGCGCTGGAGAAGGCAGGCAAGGATGACAAGAGCAAGCAGATCATGGATATTGTGGACACTGTGGAAGGGCCGAAGGGCAAGAAGAATCTGCCGACCTCCGGCTATGCGGGCGTGATTGCGATCTCGAAGACGGGCGCGAAGACGGAGGAAGACCTGAAGAAGGCGCTGACCTTCCTCGATAAGCTCAATGATGAGAAAGCGCAGACTCTGGCGGGCAATGGCATCGAAGGCACGCACTACAAGAAGGTCGAAGGCGGCATTGAGCCGATCAAGGACGCAGCCAAGCTCGAAGGAGAGGTGGAAGGTCTGAACCAGATGCTGACCTTCCTGCCGGAGGACCGCACGCTGAAGGTCGTTCAGACGCCGCTGCGCCAGAAGATCGCCAAGGTGCAGAAGGACGCCGAGCAGTATATCGTACCGAACCCGGCGGAGCCGCTGGTATCGAACGTGTACACCCAGAAGGGCCCGCAGCTGGACACGATGATCAGCGACGCGCGGACGAAGTTCATCGTCGGCCAGATTGACGAAGCGGGCTTCAAGGCAGCCGTCGAGCTGTGGCGCAAGAGCGGCGGGGATGACTACGTCAAGGAAATCAACGAGCTGTACGAGAAAACGAAGAAGTAAGCAGGGAGGGAAGGGGGCTTGCGGCGCTAGGGCTGCAGGCTTCCGGTCCTGCCGGGAATCAAGCTGCCCCTTAAGTAGAGTAACCTTATAAGAAAAACATGGAATTGAGAAGTTTACCATGCTATGGTTGATAAAAGGAATAAAGTGGATGCAATCGGAAACAAGCGGAAGTTGGACATGGTGTAAACGGAACCGGGAGCAGCGAGAATCAGCTGGAATGAGCCGGATTCAGCAGACCGGCGGGACAGCAGGGATCCGCAAGCCAGTGCGGTCTGAAGCGGAAGGGCAGTCAGAAGCGGCGGGAACATTCGCCGTGAAACCCAACAATGGCCTTTGTCATGGTATAGCGTGAGATGGACGCAGAGGAGGAGCAGCACATGAGCAGGGAAGCGCAGGAGCAGGATGTCAGAACGAACGTACCGGCGGAGGGAAGCAGTCGGGAAGAGGTTGTGCAGGAGCTTAGCGTTACGGCCTCTTGGCTGGGAGATGCGCCGAAGGGGGCTGCCGGAGTCACCTGGGGCGTGCCCTGGAAAGCCGGCGAGCTGAAGCGGGAGGAGCCGCTGCGGCTGGTCTCGGCCTCGGGGATGCCGCTTCCCGTGCAGAGCTGGCCGACGGCCTACTACCCGGACGGCAGCGTGAAGTGGACCGCCCATGCGGTCTCCCTTAGAGAACGCGCCGAACCCTCCTACACGCTGTCCAAAGGCGAAAGCGAAGCGCCGGTCGAGGGCGTATCGGTGCGGGAGCACGCCGGTGAGATTGTTGTGGATACGGGCCGGGCCGTGTTCACGCTTGGCACGGAAGGGGAAGCACTGATCCGCTCGATCGTGCGCGGGGAGCGGACCCTCTGCACCGGAGCCCGACTGGTCGGGTACCGGGAAGAGGAGAGCATCACCGAAGGCGCCCGGGTGACCCGGACGCAGGCGCTGCGGAGCCGGCTGCACCGCGTGACTGTAGAACAGCGGGGACCCGTCCGGGCCGTCGTGAAGTTCGAAGGGCGCCACGCCCTGCTAGGAGGCCGCAGCCCTAGGGAGTGGCTGCCGTTCACAGTCCGGCTGTATTTCTACGCCGGCCAGGAGTCCGTACGTGCCGTACATACCTTCGTCTATGACGGCGACCCGAGCAAGGATGGGGTTAAGGGCATCGGCCTGAGCTTCACCATCCCGCTCGAAGGGCCGCTGTATAACCGTCACGTGCGCTTCACGGGCGACACGGGCGTGTTCAGCGAATCGCCGAAGACGCTCATGACGATCCGCACGCAGGGGAAATACCAGGAGCTGTACCGCAGCCAGACGGCTGGGGAGAACGTCGCGTTCGACCCGGAGGAGGATGCGCGGTTCCTCTCGCTGCTCGACGACTCCGCCGTCTGGGATCACTTCAAGCTCGTGCAGCACAGCGCGGACACGTACGCGGTGTCGAAGCGGACCGGCCCCGGCTGCTCCTGGCTGAAGGCCGTTACCGGCTCGCGCTCCCGCGGCGTCGCCTACGCCGGCAGCGAGGCGGGAGGCCTGGCCTTGGGGCTGCGCCACTTCTGGCGCAAGCACCCGGCTTCGCTCGAACTCTCGGGCCTCGCCGGTGAGGCGGCGGAAGCCACGGCCTGGTTCTGGTCGCCGGATGCGCCGGCGATGGATCTGCGCCACTACGATACGACGACGCACCTGGAGTCGTCTTATGAAGGCTTCCACGAGCTGCGCAGCACGCCGTACGGGGTGGCGAATACGAGTGAGCTCACCTTGTGGTGCCTGGAGCGAACGCCGTCGCATGAGGAGTTGGACGCCATGGCCGGTTCGCTCGAACGGCCTGCACAGCTGGTCTGCGAGCCTCTGCGCTACCATGATACCGGCGCCTTCGGCGTCTGGAGCCTGCCGTCCCGGGAGACCCCGCTGCAGGCGGAGCTCGAGGACCGGCTCGACGCCGCCATCGAGTTCTACAAGTCGGAGATCGAGCAGCGGCGCTGGTACGGGTTCTGGGACTTCGGCGATGTCATGCACAGCTACGATCCGGTCCGCCACACGTGGCGCTATGATATCGGCGGCTGCGCCTGGCAGAACACGGAGCTTGTGCCGAACATGTGGCTGTGGCTGACGTTCCTGCGCACGGGCCGCGAGGATGTGTTCCGCCTGGCCGAGGCGATGACGCGCCACACGAGCGAGGTGGACACGTACCACTTCGGCGAGTACGCGGGCCTCGGCTCCCGCCATAACGTCGTCCACTGGGGCTGCGGCTGCAAGGAGGCGAGGATCTCGATGGCCGGGCTGCACCGCTATTTCTACTACCTGACGGGGGACGAGCGGACCGGCGACATCATGGAGGAGGTCGTCGACGCGGATTACACGACCGTCACGCTCGATCCGATGCGCTACTACTTCCCGAGGGACGAGTTCCCGACCCATACCCGTGTCGGTCCGGACTGGTCGGCGTTCTGCTCGAACTGGATGACGCGCTGGGAGCGCTTCGAGGATACGGCTTACCGCGACAAGCTGCTGGTCGGCTGGGAAGCGATGAAGGGGATGCCGCACCGGCTGCTCACCGGCCCGACCTTCGGCTATGACCCGAAAACCGGAGAGCTGCTCCACATGAGCGATGACAACTGGGGCCGCCATCTCATGATCTGCATGGGCGCGCCGCAGGTGTGGTTCGAGCTCGCGGAGCTGCTCGGCGACGACCAGTGGCGCGAGATGCTCGCCGAGTTCGGGGCGTTCTACCCGCTGACGCCGGAGGAGAAGGCGGCGCGCACCGGCGGCGCGATCGGCAAGCAGGGCTGGGATCATCCCGTGTTCTTCACGGTGATGATGGCCTATGCCGCAGCCCGCTACGGCGACGAAGCGCTCGCCCGTCGGACTTGGGAGATCCTGCGCGGCGACCAGCTGATGCAGCGCATCGCCCGCACGGATGAGGTGGACCGGCTGGCTTTTGTGCGGCCGCTCCGGGAGATCCCGGACGTCTCGACGAACTCGGTCTCCCAGTGGTCGCTCAATACGATTCTATGCCTGGAGCTCATCGGCCGATGGTTGGGGAGCGGGGAAGCCGGCACAGCCGGCAGGGGAGGTGAGACCGTCACAGCGTCTTCGTAAATTCGAGGCAGCGGCAGGAAAACGGCTTGCCGCTGCCTGCTTTTTACACCACACCCCAAAATCCAAGGAGGAATATTCCTGTGAAACTGCGTTCGATCTCCCGCCGCCGGCGGCAGCGCCTTCTCAGCTCGGTTCTGTCCCTCGCTCTGCTTGTTCCAGCAGCCGCTTCTCCTGTATCCGCCGCCGATACCGCTGTCGATACCGGCAGCACTTCGTCCACCGTCGTCCTGAAGCGTCAGGCGGAGTATCTCGGCCGCGGTCTGGTCGCCGTGCAGACCGAAGGCGGCATCTTCGTCTCCTGGCGCCTGCTCGGCACGGACAAGAGCGGAACGGCGTTCAATCTGTACCGCGACGGAGTAAAGCTGAACAGCAAGCCGCTCATATCGTCGACGAATTTCCTGGATCCGGCCGGTACGGCGTCGTCGAAGTACACCGTCCGGGCTGTAGTCTCCGGGGTAGAACAGGCGCCGTCGAAGCCGGCGGGCGTATGGGGCAAGAATTATCTCAGCGTGCCGCTGAAGAAGCCGGCGGACGGCGTCAATTCGGACGGCACCGCCTTCACCTACAGCGCCAATGACGCCAGCGCAGGGGATCTCGACGGCGACGGGGAGTACGAGCTTATCGTGAAGTGGGACCCGAGCAATTCCAAGGACAACTCGCAGAACGGGATCACCGGCGAAGTGTTCATCGACGCTTACAAGCAGGACGGCACGTTCCTGTGGCGGATCTCGCTCGGCCGCAACATCCGGGCGGGCGCCCACTATACGCAGTTCATGGTGTATGACTTTGACGGCGACGGCCGGGCGGAAGTAGCGTTCAAGACAGCGGACGGCACGGTCGACGGCACAGGTCAGGTCATCGGCGACGCGTCGGCGGACTACCGCGATGCTTCGGGCCGGGTTCTGTCAGGCCCCGAGTTCCTGTCGATCTTCGACGGACGGACCGGCAGGGTGCTTGATACGGTGCCGTACGATCCTCCTCGGGGCAATGTGAGCGACTGGGGGGACAACTACGGCAACCGGGTCGACCGGTTCCTGGCGGCGGTCGCTTATCTGGACGGCGTGCATCCGAGCCTCGTCATGGCGCGCGGCTATTATACCCGTGCCGTGCTCGCCGCCTACACCTTCCGGGACGGGAAGCTTAGCAAACAATGGACCTTCGACAGCAATATCGAGGGCAGCCAGTATACCGCGCAGGGGAACCACAACCTGAGCGTGGCCGACGTGGACGGCGACGGGCGAGACGAGATCACCTACGGGGCGATGGCCATCGATGATAACGGGAAGCCCCTGTACACGACAGGACTCGGACATGGAGACGCGATCCACCTCGGGGATCTCGATCCGGACCGGCCGGGCCTTGAAGTGTTCCAGGTCCACGAGCATAAGGATGCCGCTGCCGGAATCGAGTTCCGGGATGCGCGTACCGGTGAGATGATCTGGGGCGTGTTCACCGGCAAGGATACGGGACGGGGCATGTCCGCCGATATCGATCCTCGTTA
This sequence comes from Paenibacillus sp. S-38, assembly GCF_049942825.1. Lineage (NCBI taxonomy): Bacteria > Bacillati > Bacillota > Bacilli > Caryophanales > Paenibacillaceae > Paenibacillus > Paenibacillus sp. S-38. Next base: position 5,317,613 of record NZ_CP187970.1, on the reverse strand, counting down.
CCGCGGGGAGGAGGTGTGGGCGAACGGCCGGCTGTACAGCGATAAAGGGGAGCCGATCGGCACCACGGTCCCTTCGTCCACGAACTTCGGCATCTGGTGGGACGCAGACCCGCTGCGCGAGCTGCTCGACCAGAACCGCATCGACAAGTGGGACTATGAGGCCGGCACGACCCGCAATCTGTTCACCTCACCGGACATCGCCTCGAACAACGGCACGAAGGCGACGCCGAACCTGCAGGCCGATCTCCTCGGTGACTGGCGGGAAGAGGCGGTATGGCGGTCCACCGACTCCTCGGAGCTGCGGATCTACACGACCACCGCGGTCACGGACCGCCGGCTGCCGACGCTCATGCATGATCCCGTGTACAGGCTTGCGGTGGCCTGGCAGAATGTCGGCTACAACCAGCCGCCGCATCCGAGCTTCTACCTCGGCGACGGCATGACGAATCCACCGTCTCCAGCCTTGTACGCGGTCCACCATGCAGCCGTGGATCTGCAGCCGAATCCGATCAACCTCAAGAGCTCCACGACAGCGACCAGCGCGACCGCTTATTTGGAGCTGCCGGACGGGGGAGCGAAGGACATTGATCCGGCCTCGGTGACCCTGAGTGTATACGGCCGCACGCTGAAGCCTCTGGCATCGCCAATCCAGGTGGGCGACTACGATGCGGACGGCTCCAGGGACCTGATGCTGAAATTCGACCGCAAACAGCTGATCCAGGCTCTGCAGGGCGCTCCGTCCAGCGTCAAGGCCGTCTTCCGCGGACGCCTCAAGAACGGCGATGTGCTGGCGGGCGAAACGGTTTTGTCTATTACGCAATAATCAAGCAGTGGGCACAGGCACGACTCCGCCAAGGGGTCGTGCCTTTTGGTCGTTCGGCGGCGGACTCTGGCCAGGCCGGAAGCGATGGGCGCAGATACGGATGACGGCTGTGCAAAAAAGGGCATACTTGCCGGCGCGCGCCTTCCCTCGCCCGTAGTAAGACAGCGTCCAGCCGCGCCGGTGCTCGTAGTAAGTCAGCGTCTAGCCGCGTCATCGCCGCAGTGAGCCGGCGTCTGTGGGGGGACAGCGCCCAGTCCCGAGCCTGCGCGGGTGCTGCGTCAGCCGGTATCCGGTGACAAGGGGCCGCTTCCGCGCCCGCACTGGAAGCTGCGTCAGTGCGTATCCCGCTGTCAACGGCCGTTCCCGCGGCAGCGTTATCCCCGTGGCTTTCTTTGAGTCCCCTTTAACGGAGAGTGTTTTCGCCTTTTTTTGCTGATTACAACCGTCGAAAAGTAGAGTATGATAGGAGTCAGGGTGGAAGAAATGGAAAATAAAGCGTATTCTTGTCCCTCGTCCGATACAATCTGTAGCAGCGGAAAAAGCAGTTCATTTTTCGTGAAGGGTAAGGTGTTCGTAGTGAGCAGAGGATTCATTATGCTGTGGTTAAGCTGCATGCTGTCGCTGCTGTGGGCGGCAGGCGTGCAGGCGGAAGGAGCGGTGTTCATCCGGATTGACAGTCCTTATCCGAACGTTTCTTTTGACCGTGTTCTCCCGATCCGGGCCAGCACGTATTCAGAGCTGGAAGCCGTACGGGCCGTCGCCAAGGTGGAGGACCGCGAGACGGAGCTTGCCTATTCCTGCGAGGGCGGCTGCGAATGGCGCGGGCAGCTCCCGCTCGAAGGGTTAACCAAAGGAGCTAAGCTGCTCACGGTCGTGGTGACCGATGCGCTGGGCGGAACGAGCACGAAGGAAGCTCCTTTTTACTATAACTCGGCCCCTGTGCTGACGAAGATGGAGCCGGGCAGCGAATCGGTGGTGACCGATGGCAGGCTGCACGTCACAGCCTCCGCGGAGGATGACAGCTCGGTGCCGGAGGTTCGCGTCACGGTTACAGGCAATTTCAGCACGATAGCGGAATTCAGCGGACAGGGAAGCGTGGACGAAACTATTGACGTATCGGCCTACGCCGGGCAGGTGCTGGAATACAGCGTCGTGGCGGAGGATGAGCAGGGGGCGCAGAGTCTTTCGGTCCGGCACAAGATTCATGTCACCTCCGATCCGCGCAATGTGCCGGTGGAGTCCGTTCAGGGACGCATTATCGATTTTGACCTCGGACGGTACCTGCTCGAGCGTGTGGATGCAGGGGGGTATGCCCTTATCATCAGGAACCGTGCGGATGGAACGGAGACCGTCATCGCCACCCGGAGCGAATTTAACAACCGGATGGGGCTGACACCGGCCGGAGCGCTGTTTATTCAAAGTCCGGGCACTTCGAACTTCGTTCATTATTGGGCGGACGGTGAGCTGACGAGAGTTCCCTATTCGATGCGGTCCCTGTTCCAGACCAAGGGGAACTACGCATTGTTCGATGTGAAGTCGGCGCCGTACCCTTTCGTCCTCTTTGATACTTCGGTGCCGGGGGCGCCGGCGGAGACGTTCAGCACAGCCTATGAAGTCTCCGAGTTGACCGAAGACGGGGCCTTCTTTTATGCCGAGGGAGACCAGATTTACCGTCATCCGCTGCGGGGGACGGCGGAGCTTTATTTGTCCGGATATGAGAACATCCGGGGGATGTCCGCCAGCGGAGGCCAGCTGATCTTCCACTCGGGGCTCAAGCTGTATTCGTACGACGGCAGCTCGGTGGAAGAAGTGGCGCAGACGCTGCCGGATGGCAGCAGAGCCCATAGGGATTACGAGCTGAACGGCGGCTGGATCGCTTACATGTCCTCCCAGGACGGCGGAACGGAGCTGGTTCTTCGAACGCCCGAAGGAGCGGTAACGAAGGTCGCTTCGGTAAGTGATTCGGCGGAGATCAAGCAGCTGGCCGGTGACGGCCGTCTCGTCTATACTTCCGGTGAGCGGATTTATATTTACCGCCCCGGGGAGAAGGCGCCGGTATCGGCCGGCACCGAGGACAGAGACAACGTGAAGGTCATCGACGGGACTTGGTACAAATCGATCGGGAACACGCTGTTCCGCTTTGAGGTGGCCGGACCGGACACGGAGGGACCGTCATGGCCGGAGGAAGCGCTGAGCGTCACCGGCGTAACCTACCGTTCGGCGGTGCTCCAGTGGCTTCCCGCAGAGGACGGCAGGGGAGTGGCCTCGTACCGGATCTACCGGGACGGAGAACATATGGCTACCGTGGCCGGGGATGTGTACAGTTACGAGGATGACACTCTGGCGCCGTCAACGACCTACGAGTTCTCGGTGGAGGCCTGGGATGCGGCGGGCAACCGCAGCACGGAGAATCCTGCCGTCACGGTGACCACCTCCGCTTACCAGACGGACGATACGTCGCCGCCGGCCTGGCCGGCGGGCAGCGAACTGGCCGTAACGGATGTGACTTACAGCAGCGCGCAGCTGAGCTGGCCGGCGGCGGAGGATGACCGCGGCGTGGCGGCCTATCTCATCTACAGAGACGGTCAGCTGCAGGATACCGTGGGGAGCGCCGTGTACCGCTACGACGCGGCTGGACTGCAGGCGGGCACAGCCTACCGGTTCACGGTAGCGGCCCGGGATGCGGCAGGGAATGTAAGCGAAGCTCCCCTGGCAGCCGCGGTGACGACCGGTGTCTATGGGCCGGACCCTGCCGGGCGCTTGACCTTAGGGGCCAAACCGGGCTTCCTGGAGGTGGGCTCCGTGCTGGAAGTGAATGTGCAGGCGGATGAGGCCGCCGATCTGTATGCTTTCCTGGCGAAGCTTTCCTATGATCCGGCCCGTTTCAAGCTCATGCAGGTGAAGCTGCAGGAGAGCTTCGGCCGGGAAGGGGACACCGCCGTGATCGGACAGTCAAGACCGGCAGCGAACCAGGCGAACGTAACGGGCAGCCTGCTCGGTGACGTACCCGGCCGAAGCGGCAGGGTAGGCCTGCTGACGCTGAAATTCACCGTGCTGCAAAAAGGCGCGGGAAGCCTTGCCCTCGAGTCCGGCTCCACGCTGTCGGACAGCCAAGGGCGGACGGTCCTCCTCGATACGCCGGTCCGGCTGACGGTGCAGGTCGGCGGCGCGGACCTGGACGGTGACGGAACCGCCGGGCTCAGCGATCTGGTGCTGATCGCCAAGTTCAGCGGGACGAAAGCGGGAGAGCCGGGCTACCGGCCCGAATTCGACCTCAATCACAGCGGAGCGGTGGACACAGCGGACGTGGAATATGTGGCGAAGGCCGTGGCGGCCGCGGCTCATTAGAGCCGATAGAGTCGTTTGTTCCTTCCTGCGCAGCGGATATGAAGCGGGAGCACCGCATCAGGCGGTTCCTTCTATGCAGCGTGCAGCGTGCATCGCGCGTCCGGAGGCCGGGGAGACTCATCGCAATCGTGCATCGTTCTTTCCTTCACCGGTCTTCCCCGGGCCGCGAGCATGTCATACGAAGAATTCGTAAGGCCCCGCACGTAAAGTAAATCCGGCAAAAGACAGCCTCCCAGAGCCCCTAGATGCTCCCGGGAAAGTCATTTGCCGGATTTTTTTGTTTTTCCAGCATATACCTTGTAGTAGGACAAGAAATGAAAAGGGGGACTACGGATGAAGCTGTATGTTTCGATCGATATGGAAGGCATTACCGGGCTGGCCGATCCGACCTTCGTGGACTCCGGAGGGCGCAATTACCGAAGGGGCCAGGAGCTCATGACGCTGGAGGCGAATGCGGTCGCGGATACGGCCTTCGGCCTGGGCTGCACGGAGGTGCTCCTCAATGACAGCCACTCCAAGATGAACAATCTGCTCATCGAGCGGCTGCACCCCGAGACGCAGCTGGTTACCGGCGATGTGAAGCCTTACTCGATGGTGCAGGGACTGGCGCCCGGGTACGCGGGCGCGGTGTTTCTCGGGTATCATGCCATGGCGGCGAAGCCGGGCGTACTCAGCCATACGATGATCTTCGGCGTCCGGGGCATGTATATCGGGGAGCATGAGATCGGGGAGCTGGGGTTTAACGCCTATGTGGCGGGATATCACGGGGTTCCCGTCCTGCTGGTCGCGGGGGATGACGAAGCGGCGGCCGAAGCCGAGGCGCTGATCCCGGGCGTCGTAACGGCGGCGGTGAAGCGCCGCATCTCCCGCAGCTCGGCGGTCAGCCTTACGCCGGAGAAGAGCGGGCGGCTCCTGCGGGAGAAAACGGCGGAGGCCCTGGCGGCCCGGGATCGGATTGCTCCGCTGCGCCCTCCGGAGCGCCCGGTGCTCTCGATCGAGTTCGCGAATTACGGGCAGGCCGAGTGGGCGGCCCTGATGCCGGGCACCGCGGTCGAGCCGCACTCGCCTGTGGTCACGTTCGCCGCGAAGGACATTCTGGAAGCATACCGGGCGATGCTTGTGATGACCGAGCTGGCTTCGCGGACCTCATTTTGCTGATAGATTAACCGGCTGCGGGCATAAGCGGGCCTTGTCCACTGCAGGGCTGCCCGGCCAGGAAGGAGGATCCCCCATGCTGCCCTATCTCCTCAAGCGGCTCCTCGTGATGCTGCTGACCCTGTGGCTCATCGTCACGGTCACCTTTGTCCTGATGCATGCGGTGCCCGGCTCCCCGTTCGAGAAGGACGGCCGCAATGCGAACCCGACCGCCGTACAGAACCTGATGGAGCACTATCATCTGGATGAGCCGCTCATCGTTCAGTACGGGCTGTACCTCCGAAGACTGCTATCGCTGGATCTCGGCCCGTCTATCGCCCATTACCCGGACAGCGTGAATGCGATGCTCGCCCGCGGATTCCCCGTCTCGTTCCAGCTCGGTCTGGTGTCGCTCGTGCTTGCTGTCGTCACCGGCGTGTCTCTGGGTACGGCGGCGGCCCTCCGCCAGAACGGCATCATCGATTATGCCGCGATGGGGCTCGCGGTGATCGGCACGGCGGTACCGAGCTTCATCATCGCCCCGCTGCTCATCCAATATGCCGCCGTGGAGTGGAGGCTGCTGCCGGTGGCCACCTGGGGTACGTGGAAGCACGCCGTCCTGCCGGCGCTGGCTCTGGCGGCCGGACCGGTTGCAATGATTGCCAGGCTCACGCGGGCGAGCCTGGCGGAGGTGCTGACGCAGGAGTATATCGACACGGCGCGGGCCAAGGGACTTCCGCCTACCGTGATCGTCCTCAAACACGCCCTGAGGTGCGCCGTCCTGCCGGTCGTGACCCTGATGGGCGCGCTGATGGCCAACGTGCTCACGGGCAGCTTCGTGATTGAGAAGATTTTTGCGATTCCCGGCATGGGCAAATACTTCGTGGACGGCATCAACAACCGGGACTACACGGTGATCATGGGCACCACCGTATTCTACAGCGCGCTTCTGCTCGTGATGATGTTCCTCGTGGACTGCGTCTACGGGTTCATCGATCCCCGCATGAGGCTGCACCGGAAGGAGGTCTGAGCCACATGGAGGTGCCCGATCACTTATTCGTCCCGGCGGCAAGTAGCCGGCAGGGCATCGGCGAGAGCCTGGTCCGCCCCCGGCTCTCCGTCCGGCGGGAGACTTGGCAGCGGCTCCTGAAGAACAAGCTCGCCGCACTTGGTCTGATCCTGATCGTTCTGCTGGCGGGGCTGACGGCAGCCGGTCCCCTGCTGACGGAGCACGATTACGTGAAGCAGGACCTGCTGCATGCGAACGCGGCGCCGTCAGGCCAGCACATTTTCGGTACGGACGAACTGGGGCGCGACATGCTGGCGAGAATCCTATACGGGGCCCGCATCTCCCTGTTCATCGGGGTGGCGGCGGCGCTCATCGACTTCGGCATCGGCGCGGCCTACGGCGGGATCGCCGGCTATTTCGGCGGCCGGACCGACCAGCTTATGATGCGCCTGGTCGATCTGCTGTACGGTATACCGTACCTCCTCGTGGTGATTCTGCTGATGGTCGTCATGGGTCCGGGGCTGCTCACGATCCTCGCCGCCCTCACCGCGACCGGCTGGCTCGGGATGGCGCGGATCGTCCGCGGGCAGGTGCTTCAGCTCCGCTCCGCCGAGTATGTGCTCGCCGCCCGGACCCTGGGGGGGAGTCCCTGGAGGGTGATCACCCGGCACCTGCTTCCGAATACGCTCGGGGTGATCCTCGTGCAGGTGACCTTCTCCGTCCCGTCGGCGATCTTCGCCGAAGCGTTCCTGAGCTTCCTCGGACTCGGCATCCAGCCGCCTCTGGCCTCCTGGGGGGTGATGGCAAATAGCGGGCTGCCCGCGGTGCTCTCGGGGCATTGGTGGCGGCTGTTCTATCCGGCGCTCTTCATCTCACTGACGATGCTGGCGTTCCAGCTGCTGGGGGACGGGCTGCAGCAGGCCCTCCATCCGAAAAGGAGGTAAGCCTTCCATGGAGGATCATACGGGGAATCACCCGCCGAAGGATCACCGGCCAGCCGGAGAGCATGCCGGCAACGGAACATCCGCGAACGCGAGTATCCCAAACGCCGGCACCTCAGGCGCCGGCACCATCTTCGCCCGTACCGCTGATGATCCCAAGGGGGACCCGCTGCTCGAAGTCAGCGATCTGCACGTCTCTTTCGCCGCTCACGGCGGGGTAGTCCAGGCGGTGCGCGGCGTCAGTCTGACACTGCACGCGGGGGAGACGCTGGCTGTCGTCGGGGAGTCCGGCTGCGGCAAGAGCGTGACCGCCCGGGCCCTGATGCGGCTGCTGCCGGAGCGGACGGCGCAGATGAAGCGGGGCAGCATCCGCTACCGGGGGCGGGAGCTGGCCGGCCTCCCGGAGGCCGAGATGCGGCGGCTGCGCGGGCCTGAGCTCGCGATGGTGTTCCAGGATGCGATGACGGCGCTGCATCCGACGCTGACGATCGGCGAGCAGCTCATGGAGGGCCCCCTGCTGCACGGGAGGATGACGCGCAGCGAAGCCCGCAGAAGAGCGCTCGAGGCGCTGGAGGAGGTGGGCATCGGCCAGGGGCCGGCCCGCCTCGGGCAGTATCCCCACGAGTTCAGCGGCGGCATGCGCCAGCGGATCATGATCGCGATGGCGCTGATCTGCCGGCCTTCCGTGCTCCTGGCGGATGAGCCGACCACGGCCCTGGATGTGACGATTCAGGCGCAGATCCTGGACCTGCTGCGGGGCATCCGGCGCGAGCGGGGCGTCTCCGTCCTGCTCATCACGCATGACCTCGGTGTTGTGGCCGAAGCCGCGGACCGGGTCGCCGTCATGTATGCGGGCCGCATCGTGGAGAGCGGCACGGCGGAGGAGCTCTTCCGCAGCCCCCGCCACCCCTATACGCAGGGGCTGCTCGCTTCGATGCCGCGCCTCGATACGCCGAAGGGCCGGCCGCTTCTCTCCATCCCCGGCACGCCTCCGGATCTCTTCGCCCCGCCGCCGGGCTGTGCCTTCGCCCCGCGCTGTCCGAGAGCGATGGAAGTATGCGGAAGCTATGCGCCTGCGGCCACGGTCCTTACACCCACCCAGGCCGCGTCCTGCTGGCTGCTCGACCCCCGTGCCCCGCAGGCCGGTCCAGAGCCGCCGCAGGCAGCCCGTTCTCCTGCTCCCGCCTGGACCCTCCGAAGCCGGTCATCCCATTCCACGAAGGAGAGGATCACATGAAGAACCTGACGGTCCCGCTGGTCACCTGTGCTTTGGCGCTCGTTATCTTTCTGGCCGGCTGCAGCCAGGAAGCGTCCACCCTGCAGGGGGATGCCCCAAAGAAAGAAGCCGCGGCGAAGATCCTGCTGTACAACAACGTCCGTGAACCGACTTCGCTCGATCCGCCGGTCGGCTTTGACATGGTCTCCTATGACATTCTCAACAACATGATGGAAGGACTGACACGGCTCGGGAAGAACCAGACGCCGGAGCCTGCGATGGCGAAGGAATGGAACATTTCACCTGACGGACGGACCGTCACCTTCCTGCTGCGGGACGGGATCAAGTGGTCGAGCGGGGACCCCGTGAAGGCGTCGGACTTCGAATATGCCTGGAAAAGGCTCCTGGACCCCAAGCAGCCGTCGCAGGCGGCCCCGCTGGCGTATATCATCGAGGGAGGGGAGGCGTATAACGCCGGCAGGGGACCGGCGGAGGGGGTCAAGGTCAAGGCGGTCGACGATAAGACGCTGCGGGTGACGCTCACCCGGCCGGCTCCCTGGCTGATTGCGATGACAGCCAATCCGGCGTTTTTTCCGGTGCCTCAAGCTGCCGTGGAGAATAATCCCAAGTGGGCGGCGGAGGCTTCCACACTGCTGAGCAACGGCCCCTTCAAGCCGGCGGAGTGGAAGCATGACGCCGAGCTGAAGCTCGTGAGGAACGAGCACTACTGGGATGCGGCGAACGTGAAGCTGGACGGCGTGACGTTCAAAATGGTCAACGACGCCAATACGGAATACCAGCTTTTCCAGTCCGGGGAGCTGCATATCTCCTCGGTGCCGCCGGACCTCTCCGAGAAGCTGTTCGCAGAGAATAAGGTGACCGTGGAGGACTCGGCGGGCACATACTTTTACCGGTTCAACACCAAGATGCCGCCGTTCGATAACACGTCGATCCGCCGGGCGTTCCTCCTCGCCGTCGATTCGCAGAAGATCGTCGATCTCGTCACGAAGCAGAGGCAGAAGCCGGCGGCAGGCTTTGTCTCTTACGGGCTCAAGGGGCCGGACGGCAGGGATTTCCGCGACGCGGGCGGGAAGCTCGTAACCTTCGATGCCGCGGAGGCCAAGAGGCTGCTGGCGAAGGGCATGGCCGAAGCGGGATATGCAAAGCTGCCCGAGGTGACGCTGACCTATAACAGCAGCGACCTGCACCAGAAGATCGCGCAGACGCTGCAGGCCATGTTCAAGGAGAATCTCGGGGTGGACGTCAAGTTGGCGAATAAGGAGAGCAAGGTACTCGCCGCCGAGCAGAAGGCGCTGCAGCTGCAGATGTCGCGTTCGTCGTTCCTTCCGGATTTTGCGGACCCGATCAACTTCCTGGATGGCTACCAGAGCGGCCATCCGATGAACCGCACGGGCTGGAGTTCGCAGAGGTATGACGGGCTGATCCGGAGCGCCTACATGGAGACCGACGAGCAGCAGCGGTTCTCCCTGATGCACGAAGCGGAGAAGCTGCTGATCGAGGAGGCGCCGATCCTGCCGATTTACTTTTACAGCTCCACGTACCTGCAGAGCGGCAGCGTAACGGACATCGTCCGGCACCCTTACGGATATATTGATTTCAAATGGGCGGATCTCAGATGAGGGAGAAGCCGAACAGCGTTCTTCCCAACATCACCGTCGTCAGAGAGGAAAAGAGTCCATGGAGCACGCGATGATCCGTCCCCCGCGGCTGCGGCCGGGCGATACGGTTGGGGTTACGTCACCGGCGTCCTGCGGGGACCGGGAAGGCATTGTGCGGGCATCGGCCGTCCTGCAGCGGTTCGGCCTGAAGGTGCGGCTCGGGGAGACGCTCTCCCTGAAGCACGGTTATCTGGCCGGCGGAGACGAAGCACGGGCGGCCGAGCTTAATGCGATGTTCGCGGACGAGGAGATCCGGGGGATCTTCTGCGCGCGCGGCGGGTACGGCTCGGGCCGCATGGCCCCGCTCCTCGATTATCAGGCAATCCGGGCAAACCCGAAAATTTTTTGGGGCTACAGCGACATTACGTTCCTGCATGCGGCGATTGGCCGAAGGGCGGGTCTCGTCACCTTCCACGGGGCGATGCTCGTCTGTCTTGCAGACGGGGAGCCGCATCCCGCGACCCTGGAGAGCTTCAGGCAGCTGTTCGAGCCCAGGTTTCTGCGGTATGGGCGGGAGGAAGCCGCGCTGACCTCACTTGTGGGAGGCACTGCGTATGGCAGACTGGCGGGCGGAAACCTTACGCTGCTCGCCAGCACGCTCGGCACCCCGTACGAGATCGATACGCGGGGCAGAATCGTGCTGCTGGAGGATATCGGCGAAGAGCCGTACCGGCTCGACCGGATGCTGAACCAGCTTCAGCAGGCGGGGAAGCTCAGAGCAGCGGCAGGCTTTCTCATCGGAGACTTCCGCGACTGCGCTCCCGTGAAGCGCAAGGATTCGTTCACGGCCGAAGAAGTCATCGCCTATTACATCCGTGCGGCGGGCCGGCCCGCACTGTCGGGCTTTCCGATCGGCCACACGGTTCCGCATATCGGCTTGCCGCTGGGGGCCCTGCTGAGGCTGGATGCCGATGAGGGAACGGTCCGTTGGCTGGAGGCGGGAGTGAGGCCCTAAAGGAGGGACATTCGTATGATCATCGGAATAGCAGCTGTCACGAGTCATTCCATACCGCAGCGCAGGCAGTTCATCACGGCGCTGCGCGCGAAGCATCTTGCGGAATCGGCACTTGAGAAAGTCAGCGCGGAGGGCGACCGAACAGACCGGGGGGCGGCCGAAGACGCGATGCGCCCGGGGGTGGGCTCATGACCGAGCTGAAGGCCATGCAGGCGGCTGTAAGTGTCGCTACGGTGTGGACGTCCCCGGATTCCCCGCGGCCGCTCGATGAGCCCGCGCTCCGGGTGCCTGCGGATGCCGCCGGGTGGGCCCGTACGATGACGCTGGAGGAGAAGCTTGATCTGTACGCGGGCAGCCGGGTGCAGACCCAGATCCTCTACGGCTCTCCGGTGCTCGCGGCTGAGGAGCGCGACGGCTGGACCAAGTTGCTGATCCCGGAGCAGTCCACGGCCAAGGAGCCGCGCGGCTACCCGGGCTGGGTTCCTTCCCGCCAGCTGGCAGCTTCGCTGCCGGAGAGCGGCGGCCCCTGGGCTGTCGTCTGCTCACCGCGGACGGTGCTGAGCTTCGCCGCCACCGGCGAGTGCCTGGAGCTCAGCTTCCTGACGAAGCTGCCCGTCATCGGGGAGACCGGCAGCCGCGTCCGGGTCGACACGCCCCACGGTCCGGGCAGTGTGCCGCGGGCGGATGTGCGGATCTCGGGCACAACCGCCCCGGGAGATCAGGGCGGCGCGCAACCCCCGGCCGCAGGGCAGGCGGGAGAGGAGCTTGTCCGGCAGGGCCTGCGCTTCGCCGGCCTGCCCTACCTGTGGGGCGGCATGTCCTCCTACGGCTACGACTGCTCGGGCTTCGCCCATTCGATGCACCGGGCGCTGGGGCTGCTCATCCCGCGCGATGCCTCCGATCAGGCCGTGCAGGGCGAGCCCGTCGAGGCTGACGGCCTGCTGCCAGGTGATCTGCTGTTTTTTGCCCATGAGCAGGGAAGAGGGCGAGTGCACCACGTCGGCATCTATGCGGGGGAGGGACGGATGCTGCATTCGCCGGACTCGGCCGGACGGATCGAGCTCGTCCGGCTCGCCGGATATAAGCTGGCCGAGGAGCACTGCGCCTCGCGCCGGTACTGGAGCGGCAGGGCGCTCGTGCCGGCCGCTGCGGGCCTTTTTTCGTAGGGGAAGCGCAGGCGGTTCGTTCCTGATTTGAATAGGAATGGGAGACCCTCTTATACTATAGGTATTCCCTTAGGCGATAAGGAGTACCGAATGAACGCACATCTGCTCAATGATCTGATATGGCGGATGGCCGAGGAACTCGGCGTCCGTCATGGTTATACGCTGATTGACAATGACGAGGGCATGCTGACGCTGCGCAGGCAGGAGGGGGTGCGCGTGACCTACCTCTTCCTGCTGCCGCTCTATTACGGCGAATCGCCGGAGGCGCAGCAGGAGCTGATCCGCAGCCAGCTGCAGGAATCCATCGATTGGATGAAGACCTTCGGCAGGCGCAAGTCGGCGCTCGTGCACCGCAAGATCCACCTGTACATCCGCACGTCTCCCGGAGTGCAGACACCGCTTGAGGATCTCGCCAAGATCTCGGTCAGCTCGGTCACGGAGCAGTACCGGGCCGAAGCATGGGCGGCCGATCCGGGACAGCATAAGCTCTTCGCCAGCGAGACGCGGGTGACGGGCAGGGAGTCGCTGGAGCGCATCCTTCGTGAACCAATTCCATCCGAGTATGAGCTTGGGGCGCTGAACGCCTCGATCGAGCGCAGGCACCATGCCATCATCAGGGCGCAGGAAGAGCGGTTCGGCCGCCCAAGGCAGGAGGAATCCGGCAGGCGCAAAGGCTCGCCCGTGACCTTCGCGCTGACGGCGATCAACGTGGTGGTCTGGCTGCTCATGACCGCCTACGGGGGCTCCGATAATCCCGAGACGCTGGTGCGCTTCGGGGCCAAATACAATCCATACATCGACCGCGGCGAATACTGGCGGTGGATAACTCCGATCTTTCTGCATATCGGAGGCCTGCACCTCTGGTTCAACTCGACGGCGCTGCTGTCGATCGGCGGGCGGCTGGAGAGGGGGATCGGCTCGCTGACCTTTGCGCTCTTCTATCTCCTTGCCGGCATAGCCGGCAACATCGCATCCTACACCTTCTCCCCGACGATCTCGGCCGGTGCCTCAGGGGCGATCTTCGGGCTGATGGGCGTGCTGCTCGTCCTCTCGGTGATGGACCCGGATCTCTGGGGGGAGAGCGGGGGCGGCGCCATGTGGGGCGCCCTCGCGATGAACGTGGTGCTTGGCTTTATCGTGCCGGGGATAGATAACTATGCCCACTTCGGCGGACTTGCAGCCGGTGCCGCAGCCGGCTGGGTATATATGACGCTGAAGCGGGCCAGGGTCTCCGCCCGGTAGGGGAGGAGCGATTCGGGGTAAGCTCTTGACAGGTGATGTCGGGAGCTTGCCTTTTTTGGGTTTGGGGCTGCGCAGGGAATGGAGCACTAGAGGGAGGTTGACCGAATGAGGTTGGACGAGGCTTTCTACGAGAGAGATACGGTGACTGCAGCCCGTGAGCTGCTCGGCTGCACGCTGGTGCGCCGCACGGAAGCGGGAGTGATCCGGGTGCGGCTGACGGAGACGGAAGCGTACAAGGGAGGGGAGGACCCGGCTTCGCATGCCTTCCGCGGCGTGACTCCGCGTAATGGGCTCATGTTCGGCAGCTGCGGGATGCTCTATGTGTATTTTATTTACGGCATGCATTACTGCATGAACATCGTCGCCCATGAACCGGGAGGTGTGGGGGCCGTGCTGCTGCGGGGAGCGGAGCTCCTCGAGGGGGAAGCGCTGGTGCGTGCCAACCGGCCCGGCGTGCCGGACAAGGCGCTGCTGAACGGCCCCGGAAAGCTGGCCAAGGGCCTTGGGATCGGCCTCGAGTGGAACGGGCGCAATCTTCTCAGCGACAGGGAGCTGTGGGTGGAGCGGGACCCTTCCGGGGCGCTTCTGCCCTCGGAGGCTTCCCCAAGAATCGGGATCTCGAAGGGACAGGAGCTGCTGTGGAGGTTCACCCCCAAGGAGAATACGGCACCGTAGACGTTTCCTGAATACCGGCGCTTGCGGCCGGAAAATCGGATGGTGAGTTTTCGTACGCGTTTTTGTCCCTGTCCAAAAGGGTAAGTAGTGGCGTAGTCCTGCAGGCTAAGGCTGACAGGCATAAACCCAACCTTTGGTGAAAGGCGAGAGGAGCTGGCGTACATGAGAGCGGTAACCTATCAGGGCAAAAAACAGGTCAAGGTCAAAGAGGTGCAGGACCCGATTATCGAGAAGGGCGACGATATTCTCGTCCGGATCACCTCGACGGCGATCTGCGGCTCGGACATCCATCTGGTGAATGGGATGGTCCCCGGCATGCCGGAGGGCTATGTCATCGGCCACGAACCGATGGGGATTGTGGAGGAGGTCGGTCCGGAGGTCACGCGGGTCAAAAAAGGCGACCGGGTCATCATTCCGTTCAACGTGTCGTGCGGCGAATGCTTCTACTGCAGGAACCAGCTCGAGAGCCAGTGCGATAACTCCAACGATAACCCCGTCGATGACACGGGGGCCTATCTCGGGTATTCGGAGTCGTACGGCGGGTATGCCGGCGGCCAGGCGGAGCTGCTGCGGGTACCCTACGGCAACTTCATGCCGTTCGTCATCCCGCCGGAAGCGGAGGTAACCGACGAGCAGGTGCTCTTCCTCTCCGATATTCTCCCGACGGCTTACTGGGCGGTGGACAACTCGGGCGTGAAGCCCGGGGATACGGTCATCGTGCTAGGCAGCGGACCGGTCGGGCTGCTTACCCAGAAGTTCGCCTGGCAGCGGGGCGCGAAGCGCGTCATCGCCGTAGACCACCTCGATTACCGGCTGTTCCATGCCCGCAATACGAACCGGGTGGAGACGTTCAACTTCAAAGATGCGGATAATCTCGAGGCACATCTCTATGAGATTACCGGCGGCGGAGCCGATGTGGTCATTGACTGCGTAGGGATGGACGGGGAGAAGTCGGTTGTCGAGAAGCTGGAGACGGCCCTGAAGCTCCAGGGCGGCACGCTCGGGCCGATCCAGACGGCCCGGCAGATCGTCCGCAAGGGCGGCACGATCCAGCTCATCGGGGTCTACGGGATGAATTACAATATGTTCCCGCTGGGAGACCTGTTCGCCCGCAATATTACGCTGAAAATGGGACAAGCACCGGTCATTCACTATATGCCGGAGCTGTTCGCGCAGATCTCTACAGGCAGGCTCGATCCGACGGACATCATTACGCACCGGCTGCCGCTGACCGAGGCGGAACGGGGGTATGAGGTGTTCACGGACAAGCTGGAGGACTGTATCAAGGTCGTATTGAAGCCTTAGCGCTAACGCAGCATCCCAATCGGCATGGAACGGAGGGGCTCCCGGGTGGACGGGAGTCCCTTAGGCTTTTTTGTGCCGCTTCTATGTGCCGCTGTGCCCGGGCTGCTCTCACTTGCTTCTGCGGCCTTCATCAGACCAGCCCCGCGAAGTACTTGATCTTTCGGTCGATCAGAGAAGCCAAGGCCAGCACGCCAAGGCAGCAGAGCAGATATAGCACCCAGTAGACCGGCGGGGACAGAAAAAGGATCAGCCTTCCCGTATGAACCAGCCACTGCTGCAGTCCCCAGAAGACCGGGAGGGCCGCCCCCCGCCATAGAAGGCTGCGGGTCGAATAGATCACGCCTGCCAGCACGGCGGCCTTCACCAGGGCATCCAGAGTGGCAAGCATGACGTCGTCGTGATAAGGGTCCGCGAAGACTCCGGCTTGAAACAAGCGGGTACCCGTTACCGAGAGGACGAACATCATGGTGGCGGCCAGGGCGAACGACGCCAGGAAGAGCATGAGGAAGGCCAGCGGACGGGAGCCTTTCTGCAGCTGTGCCACACCGATGCGGATCAGATAAAAGAAAAAGGCGAGAGCCGCAAGCGTATAGGGGATTCTCCACCAGTGCAGCTCGTAGACGCCCAGCCGAGTGAAGAGCCATTCCACAGAGCAGGTGGCCAGAATGATGCAGAAGACCGCGGGCCGCTGCAGCCGGAGCATGACGACCAGAACGCCCAGGGTCGGAATGGTGAACAGATTCGAGATGATGGCCCCGATCACATTGTCTTGATAAGGCCGATGCGGAAGGACCCGGGGAAGGTAGGTATAACTGTCAAGCAGCACCATAATGACATACTCGAACATAAACACCATACCGGTGAAGGCCAGCAGCAGGAGGAACATCCAAGGCTGTCTCGTACGCAGCCATACCAGAAGCAGAAGGAGGAGGTCCACGGTACTCAGGAGGAGATACGGAACGGCATGGTGCATGGAACGGCTTCCTCCTTTTGACGGATGATATCGCCCCTATTTTTTCCGGAATGCCGTGCATCCTATACTTTACGCCCCGTTCGAAGAACGCTGTTTCTTGGTTCCTGGTCCCACTTATGGCACTATAGGAGTGTTCCAAGCCTTATATTCAAGGAGGAGAAATGAAGATGGAAGCATCTCATCAGCCGATTGCCTCGGGGGCAGGTTTGAAGCTGCTTGAACAGGTCAGGGCCGCCTGTGCCGCTCTGCCGGAGGCGGTGGAGAAGGTGGACGGCTTCGGGCACACCACCTTCCGTGTGGGGGACAAGCCCTTCGTATTTATGGGAGAGAACGCAGCGGACGGGGTCTCCATCTCTATCAAGGCCGACAAGGAAACGCAGGCGTTCCTGCTGGAGAAGGGGCCATACGTCCGAACGCCCTATATTGGCCAGCACGGCTGGGTCACCGTTAAGCCTCCTGATGCCGTACCCTGGGAGGAGCTCTGTGATCTCATTACGGAGGGGTATGGACGAACGGCGCCGAAGCGGCTTTTGAAGAAGTTCCTCGACTCAAGGAAAGCAGACGGCTAGTGCGCGTTTTCATCGGCTGTGCGGCGGAAGTCATTGTTCCTCCGGTGTACGTGAGACTGCGGCGCCGGCACCGGCCGGCCTATACTGTGAAAGCACAAGATGACGAATCCCTTCCGTCTTGCCCCATTCACCGTGCGCGCAGGAAAGACGGGGAAGCCTCCGGAGCCGAAGCCCGGAAGCATTATGGGGAAAGGAGCGGAGAACCGTATGGATGACGGAATAAAGATGAAGGCTCCCCTGGAGCGGGAGTCAAACAATGAGGACATAGTCTGGGTCATGAAGCAGCGCTGGCTCGACCTGCTCTTCGCCCATTGGCCGCTGTCCCCGGCAGGGCTGCAAGACTGCCTTCCCCCCGGCCTGACGCTCGACACGTATGGGGGTGAAGCCTGGATGGGGGTCGTGCCCTTCCGGATGAAGGGCATTCGAGCCCGGTGGCTTCCGCCGATTCCGGGAGGAAGCGCTTTTCCGGAGCTCAATGTGCGGACCTATGTCCGCGTGGGCGGCCGGGCGGGAGTTTATTTTTTCTCCCTGGACACCTCCCATGCCTTGGCGGCGGCTCTGGCGCGCAGATTCTACCGTCTGCCTTACTTCCGCGCGCAGATGTCGGTGGAGTCCGGTCTTGAGGACGGCTGGGTCCGTTATGCGAGCCGGCGGAGCCGGGGCAGCGGGGCGGGGGAGACGGCCTTCTCGGCGGTATACCGTCCCGTGTCGACTCCGTTCCTTGCCACGCCCGGCTCCCTGGCCCACTGGCTCACGGAGCGCTATTCCCTGTTTACCATGGACGGGAAGGGAGAAGTGCTGCGGTGCGACATCCGGCACGAGCCCTGGAAGCTGCAGATGGCGGAAGTCCGGATCGCGGAGAATACGATGACGACAGGTCAGGGATTGCCGCTGCTCCTGGAAGGGAAGCCCCTCGTGCATTACGCTCTGGAGCGGGAGGTGGAGATCGGGTGGATCCGGCCGGCGGCGGAGTATGGGAACGAAGAAGCATAGGAAGAGATGAAGGGATGAAGCCGCTGCGGCCCCGCCGTGTCACCGGGCCGTCCTGGAACAAACCGGCATGCGGTCAGACTTTATTTGGCATAGACCTGCAGGCGCTCCTGATCGTCCAGGGTGGCGAGGAGGATCTCCTCCGGGGAGAGGGGGGTGGCTTCAGCCAGCTTCTTCTGCAGCCATTCTTCCGTATGGCCAAATTCGCGGAGCTGCCTGCGGTCGATCTGCCCGTCCTTGATCACCGGCATCGGCAGGTGAAAGGGCTCCGTACTCAGCTCCAACGCGCGGGGGGTCACCGGCTGGTATTCGGGCTTCAGGAACAGAGACAGAATGCCGCCCGGTTCCCACAAAGCGAGCTCCACCTTGCTGATCTCGTCAACCCCTTGGGCCCGCAGCTCAGTGAACAGGAAGTCAATGGTCAGCCTGGCTTGATGCAAATGCTTCGGAAGGAGCTGTCCGCTGCGGATCAGCGGCAGAGGGGAGGGCTCGAGATAATGGCGCAGGAAGCTCCACTTCAGCGCCAGTTTAGTAGTGAGCACATACAGGCCGATCACGGACGCGCTGGTGATCATCGATCCCTCGAGACTGAGCTCCTCATCCGAAAGCGGATGCGCAATGATATTGCCGAGCAGCAGGGCGATGATCAGATCCGTCAGCCGCAGCTGAGAGATCGAACGCTCACCCATGAGGCGTGCGGTCAGCATCAGGAACAGGTAGGCGGCAGCCGCACGCAGCACCCACTGCACAGCGGTCAAGCGCTCTTGATGGGTAAAAAAATCCATGGCGGCACCCCTTCCGGCTTCAGAATTTCGGTATCCTTACTATAACCCCCGGGCTGCGGCGGATATACGGAGAGGAAGCAGGCGGTGCCGCGGAAGGGCAAAAACCCGTTTCTCCGGGAGAGAAACGGGTTCAATGGGCGCAGCTGGCTCAGACTAGGACCGGTTATAAGAGCTGGGGCCATGTTTGGAATCGGCCGTGCGGGTTCGGCTGTTATAATAATCCATGATCATCCTGTCGAGCTCCTGGCTGAGTCGGATGACGGCGCTGTCCACCAGTTTATCTTTTTGGGGAGCCAATTCATTCAGTTCGCTCCGAAGCGATTCAATCTTGGCCATTACCGTGGAACCCATCGTCATCACCATCCAACATTATGTAGTTACTAACATATTAACCCAATTCCCGGCGGGAGAAACAGGGTAGATGAATCTTTCAGGAAGAGATTGACAAAACAGAGTACGCCCCTTATAATTCATATTAATCCGATAAGAATTAAATGATACATAGTGAGAATGCCCACCAGTACACTGGAGGCCGGAAGCAGCCCTGACGCTGCGATCCGGCCTTTTGCTGTTGGCGCGTGTCGGAGCGAGGCTGGCCTGTCGGAGAATTCATTTCGAGGAGGATGCGAGTATGAGCACATTGGAGAAAAAGGAAACGGGCGGTAAGCTGGGCATAGTTCCGGTCGCAGGGAGAATCGGCGCAGTGGTGGAGGGCATACACTTGTCGGCCGGGCTTGAACCTGAGACGGTAGAAGAGCTCCGTCTGGCACTGCTGAAGCACAAGGTGCTCTTCTTCCGGGATCAGCACCACTTGGATGACGCGCAGCAGGAAGCGTTCGCACGCCTGCTCGGCGAACCGGTGGCCCACCCGACCGTACCGGTCAAGGACGGTAGCGAATATGTGCTCGAGCTGGATTCCTCCGGCCATGGCGGCCGCGCGGATTCCTGGCATACCGACGTCACCTTCGTCGCGGACTACCCGAAGGCGTCGATCCTGCGCGCGCTCGTCGTGCCCGAAGCAGGCGGCGACACCGTCTGGGCCAATACGGCCGCGGCTTACGAGCATCTGCCCGAGCATCTGCGGGAACTGGCAGACCGGCTCCGTGCCGTGCATTCCAACGATTACGATTATGCCGCGAGACGGCCGCAGGCCACGGAAGAAGCCGCCCGCAGGCATAGGGAGGTCTTCGCCTCCACGGTATACGAGACGGAGCACCCGATCGTGCGGGTTCATCCGGAAACCGGGGAGCGGGTGCTCCTGCTCGGACACTTCGTCAGACGGATCGTAGGTCTGTCCTCCTCCGACTCGGCCCATCTGTTCTCCGTGCTGCAGAATCATGTCATCCAGCTCGAGAACACGGTGCGCTGGCGCTGGAAAGCCGGCGATGTGGCGATCTGGGACAACCGGGCTACGCAGCACTATGCGATTAACGATTACGGCAGCCAGCACCGGGTGGTGCACCGGGTCACGATTGCCGGCGACGTGCCGGTAGGTGTGGACGGCCGCAGCAGTGTCACGCTGAAGCCGGCTCCTGCCGGGGATGCATCTCAGCGCGAAACGGCATAGCTTCATACGAAAGAACCGGTGCGGAGCCGTGTCCCCCGAAACGTTAGCGTTTCGGGGGACACGGCTCTTTGCCATGCGACAGCAGGGCGGGGGAGCCTGTGACGATGCCTTTCCCCATAGGCCGGAGGCAGAACGGGGCTAAATAAATCAGCGCGGGCGGCCGATATATGGGGGTGTATGCATAGGTGCGGCGGAGGCGGAAGCCTGCCGCAGAGATGGTTATCATAGAACGAAGGGGAGAGAAACATGAAATTCACGAACATTTCCATCCGTATTCTGCTCCTCGTATCGATGTATTCCCTGCTGATTGTCCCAAGTGTCCTCATCGGCATCGGTTCGTATACGTCGGCACGGGGACAGGTCAAATCCCTGCTTCAGACGAGCTCACTCGAAACGAACCAGCTCGTAAACGACTGGGTCAAGGGGCTCATTCAGCCGCTCCGATCGGATGCGGCCTTCCTTGCCGGCGAGATGACCGCAGAGTCGGTGCAGCCTTCGGCGGTCCCTGCGCTCCAGGCGCGGCTGGACGCTTATCAGGCCCTGCACCCCGAACTGCTGAACGTATATGTCGGGATCACGGACAAGCGCAAGATCCAGTCTGTCAAGGACCCGGTTCCCGCGGGCTATGATCCGACGACCCGTCCCTGGTACCAGCGGGCGATGGCGGTACCGAGCGAAGTGGTCATCTATGGCCCGTTCCTCAGTACGACCACGGGCAAGCAGGTCATCTCGGTGGCCAAATCGCTGCGCGACGGCTCGGGCGTATTCGCCATGGATATGAGCCTGGATCAGCTCGTCGGGGTCATGGCGGGGCTCAACAAGGATGCGGACCGCAAGCTTGTGCTCCTTACCTCGGATAACAAGATTCTCTATCATCCAGACTTCCAGGCCGGCGAGCCGGCGGGAGACTGGGTGAAAGAGATGCTCGGCGGCGAAGGGGACATCACGGCTGATGTGAACGGGGTGCCGACCGAAATCGTGTTTGCCACCAGCTCTCTGACCGGCTGGAAGGTCGGCACCATGCAGCCGGTTTCCACCTACGGCCAGAAAGCGAATCCGATCCTGATCACGATGGTGTCCGTGCTGGTCGTCATGCTCCTCATCGGCACCCTGCTCGTCCGGTCGATCCGCAGGGCGATCATCGGACCGCTGGATGAGCTGATGGAGGTCGCAGGCCGCATCAAGGACGGTGATCTGACGAAGCGTTCGCGCCTTGCCTCCCGCAACGAGATCGGCCGGCTGGCCCAGGCCTTCAACGAGATGACGGAATCGATGCACGGCGTCATTCGTGAAGTGAAGGGCACGACGGTGCTCGTCGCTTCTTCTTCCGAGCAGCTGTCCGCCAGCGCCGGGCAGACCTCGGCGGAAGCAGACAGCATCGCGGAAGCGATCGGCCGGGTGGCCCTCGGCGCCGAGAACCAGAACCAGGCCATGGGCGAGAGCGCCCGGGCCCTCGAGGAGATGGCGGCCGGCATCCAGCGCGTCGCGGAGAGTGCCTCAGGCGTGGCCGACTCGTCGCACCAGACGAGCCGCCAGGCGGCCGAAGGCGACGAATCGATGCAGCGGATGGTCGGACAGATGGCCGAGATCGACGAAGCGGTCGAGCTCTCCGACGAATCGTTCAGCCGGCTGCGCCGCACCTCTGACGAGATTGAGCAGATCCTGGGCTCGATCCAGGGCATCGCGCAGCAGACGAACCTGCTCGCCCTGAATGCGGCGATCGAAGCCGCGCGGGCGGGGGAGCACGGCAGCGGGTTCGCCGTGGTCGCTTCGGAAGTGCGCAAGCTGGCCGAGCAGTCCTCTCGCTCGGTGGCCGAAGTCTCCCGGCTGATCCAGGAGATCAAGTCGGAGACCGGGGAGACCGCAGCCTCGCTCGAGCAGGTGAAAGGCCGCGTGAAGGAAGGCCTCTCGACCACCGAACAGGCGGCCAAGAGCTTCCATGCCATCATGGAGTCCATGAGGGAAGTATCCGGACAGATCCAGGAAATCTCAGCGGTGGCCGAAGAGATGAGCGCGGCTTCGGAGGAAGTGACCGCCTCGGTGCTGAGCATGGCCGGCATCTCGCAGGGAACGGCGCAGACCGCTGACCAGGTGAACGGACTGGCCAAGGGACAGCTCCTCTCGATGCAGGAGATCTCTTCCTCCTCCGAGAGCCTGGCCGCTACAGCGGAGAAGCTGCAGGAGATTGTCAAAGGCTTTGAAGTGTAAGCGGGTGGATACCGCATGCAAGACTAGTATGCAAAAGCACGGTTTTGCCGCTTGGAACGGTCAGCGGCAGCCGTGCTTTTTTTCGGTGCGAGGAGCTTGGGGGGGCGGTCCGATTTACTTCCGTCTCTATGGAGCGTATGATGGTATTGTCATCTATTCCGATTATGATTACCTCTATACCCTACAAAAAGAGAGTGTGATTCTCGTGAACATCGCCCAGAATCTGACGGATCTCATCGGCCGCACGCCCATGCTGGAGCTGTCCCGCTACGCGAAGGAAGCAGGCCTACAGGCGCGGCTCGCCGCGAAGCTCGAGTACTTCAATCCGGCGGGCAGCGTGAAGGACCGGATCGGCAGCGCCATGATCGAGGATGCGGAGGCCCGCGGGCTGATTACCAGGGATACGGTGATCATCGAGCCGACCAGCGGCAATACGGGAATCGCTTTGGCCTTCGTGACAGCCGCCAGGGGCTACCGGCTTATCCTTACGATGCCCGACACGATGAGCATGGAGCGGCGAAGCCTGCTGGCGGCGCTCGGTGCCGAGCTCGTGCTGACGCCTGGGGCCGAGGGGATGGGCGGTGCGGTCCGGCGGGCGCAGGAGCTTGCGGCGCAGCACCCGGACGCTTTCATCCCGGGGCAGTTCAGCAACCCGGCGAATCCGGCGGTGCACCGCCGGACGACGGCGAAGGAAATCTGGGAAGATACCGCCGGTACGGTCGATGTCTTCGTAGCCGGCGTCGGCTCTGGGGGGACGATCACAGGCGTGGGGGAGTTCCTGAAGGAGCGTAAGCCCTCGGTCCGCATCGTGGCGGTGGAGCCCCAGGAATCGCCGGTGCTCTCGGGCGGCCGTCCCGGACCGGGCAACCGGATCCAGGGGCTCGGCGCCGGCTTCGTTCCCTCGATTGTGAACCGCAGCGTCATCGACGAGATCGTCCAGGTGCGCAGCCGTGAAGCGGTGGAGACGGCCAGGGAGCTGGCCCGGACCGAAGGGCTGCTCGTCGGCATCTCGTCCGGGGCGGCGGTCGCTGCTGCCGCGAAGCTCGCCCGCAGGAAGGAGTACCGCGGGAAGCTGATCACGGTGCTGCTTCCCGATTCGGGCGAGCGTTATCTGTCATCCGATCTGTATCCGGAAGTGCGCCACGAAACTACGGTATTGTAGGTGCGGCGCCGGATAAGGCGGAGTGTTTTTTCGAAGCCCTCCAACGCTTTTGCCTAAAACCACATCGTCCGCGGACGGTGTGGTTTTATTTTCGACTGTATTCGACCTGTGGAAGCTGACATAGTTAGGTCCTTCGTCGTGTGACAGCGGATAAGACGGATAGTAAAATAGAAAGGATGAACATTCGCTTCAACTATCGCTGACAAGCTGCCGAATCTAGCGACGAAAGGAACAGGATCATGTCGGAACAGGAACAAAACCAAGATTCTTCCGTTGATCAGTTAGATGCGGGGGAACTGCTGAACGCCTTGATGGCGCTGAAGAAAGGTAATTTTGCTTACCGCATGCCTTATGACCACACCGGAATTGCGGGTAAGGTTGCAGATACATTCAACGAGATTATGGATATGCAGGAGAGCCTCGCGACGGAGATTCATACTGTGGCGACGGTCGTCGGCAAGGAAGGCAAGCTCTCCCGCCGTTTCTCCCACAAGAACACGGGCGGGGACTGGGAGAAGGTAACCGAGTCGCTCAACGGCCTGGTCGTCGATCTCATCCAGCCGACCAGCGAGATGGTGCGCGTGATCAACGCGGTGGCGCAGGGCGACCTGTCGCAGACCGTGGAGCTTGAGTTCGAAGGCCGTCCGCTGACAGGTGAATTCCAGCGCACCGCGAACAACATCAACCGGATGGTGAACCAGCTCAGTACCTTTGCCTCCGAGGTTACGCGGGTCGCACGCGAGGTGGGCACAGAAGGGATCCTCGGCGGCCAGGCGGACGTCAAGGGCGTCTCCGGCACGTGGAAGGATCTCACGGACAGCGTGAATTACATGGCGACGAACCTCACCGATCAGGTGCGCAACATCGCGGCGGTAACGACGGCGGTGGCCAACGGGGATCTGTCGAAGACGATCACGGTCAGCGCGAAGGGCGAGATTCTTGAGCTCAAGAACACGATCAATACGATGGTGGACCAGCTCTCCACCTTCTCCTCCGAGGTTACGCGCGTGGCGCGGGAAGTAGGTACGGAAGGGAAGCTAGGCGGCCAGGCGGACGTGAAAGGCGTATCGGGCACATGGCGCGATCTCACCGAAAGCGTAAACTATATGGCTTCGAATCTGACGAACCAGGTGCGGAACATCGCGGTGGTTACGACAGCGGTTGCAAACGGCGATCTGTCCAAGAAGATTACGATGGATGTACAGGGCGAGATTCTCGAGCTCAAAGTGACGATCAACACGATGGTGGACCAGCTCTCCACCTTCGCCTCCGAGGTTACACGCGTGGCGCGGGAGGTAGGTACGGAGGGCGAGCTCGGCGGCCAGGCCGACGTTCAGGGCGTATCGGGCACCTGGCGCGATCTGACCGAAAGCGTAAACTCGATGGCTTCGAACCTGACGAACCAGGTGCGCAACATCGCGGAAGTGACGACGGCGGTCGCCCAGGGCGATCTTTCGAAGAAAATCACGGTGGACGCGAAGGGCGAAATTCTCCAGCTCAAGAGCACGATCAACACGATGGTGGAGCAGCTCTCCACCTTCGCCTCCGAGGTGACGAGAGTCGCCCGCGAAGTATCGACCGAAGGGAAGCTCGGCGGCCAGGCGGATGTGCGCGGGGTCTCCGGCACGTGGAAGGATCTGACGGACAGCGTTAACTATATGGCGGGCACGCTGACCGACCAGGTGCGCAACATCGCCGAGGTCACCACGGCGGTAGCGAAGGGCGATCTCTCGAAGCAGATCACGGTTAACGCCCGCGGCGAAATTCTCGAGCTCAAGAACACGATCAACACAATGGTGGAGCAGCTCTCGACGTTCGCCTCCGAGGTTACGCGTGTGGCCCGCGAAGTAGGTACGCTCGGGATGCTCGGCGGCCAGGCGCAGGTGAAGGGTGTCGCAGGCACATGGCGCGACCTCACCGAAAGCGTAAACTACATGGCCTCCAACCTGACGGACCAGGTGCGCAACATCGCGGTCGTCACGACGGCGGTGGCGAACGGCGATCTGTCGAAGAAGATCACCGCGGACGTACAGGGCGAGATGTTCGAGCTCAAGAACACGATCAATACGATGGTGGATCAGCTCTCGACGTTCGCCTCCGAGGTTACGCGCGTGGCGCGCGAAGTAGGTACGGAAGGGAAACTCGGCGGCCAGGCGCAGGTTAAGGGCGTCGGCGGCACGTGGAAGGATCTCACCGAAAGCGTAAACTACATGGCTTCGAATCTGACCGACCAGGTCCGCAACATCGCGGATGTGACGACGGCCGTAGCGAAGGGCGACCTCTCGCGCAAAATCACCGTCGACGTCAAGGGCGAGATGCTTCAGCTCAAGAGCACGATCAATACGATGGTGGACCAGCTCTCGAACTTTGCCTCCGAGGTTACGCGCGTGGCGCGGGAAGTAGGCACGGAAGGGAAACTCGGCGTACAGGCGGATGTAAAGGACGTCTCGGGTACGTGGAAAGATTTGACCGATACCGTAAATTACATGGCCTCCAACCTGACGAACCAGGTGCGGA
Organism: Paenibacillus sp. S-38; assembly: GCF_049942825.1. Classification (NCBI taxonomy): domain Bacteria; kingdom Bacillati; phylum Bacillota; class Bacilli; order Caryophanales; family Paenibacillaceae; genus Paenibacillus; species Paenibacillus sp. S-38. Next base: position 5,291,349 of record NZ_CP187970.1, on the reverse strand, counting down.
ACATCGCGGGCGTGACGACGGCGGTGGCCAACGGCGATCTGTCGAAGAAAATTACCGTCGACGTTAAGGGCGAGCTCCTCGAGCTCAAGAACACGATCAACACGATGGTGGATCAGCTCAACTCCTTCGCCTCCGAGGTTACGCGGGTGGCGCGCGAGGTAGGCACGGACGGCAAGCTGGGCGGCCAGGCGCAGGTGCGCGGCGTCGGCGGCATCTGGAAGGACCTTACCGATAACGTAAATATCATGGCGACGAACCTCACCGACCAGGTGCGGGGGATTGCGAAGGTCGTCACCGCGGTCGCGAACGGGAACATGAAGCAGAAGCTGACCGTGGAGGCGAAGGGCGAGATCGCCGAGCTCGCCGATACGATCAACAGCATGATCGATACGCTGGCGACGTTCGCCGACCAGGTCACCACGGTTGCGCGCGAGGTAGGCGCCGAAGGGAAGCTGGGCGGCCAGGCGAACGTGCCGGGCGCAGCGGGCACGTGGCGCGACCTCACGGATAACGTTAACTACATGGCGAGCACGCTGACGACCCAGGTGCGTGCGATCACGAACGTGGCTACCGCGGTAACGAAGGGCGATCTGTCCCGTTCGATCGACGTGGCGGCTGCCGGCGAGGTGGCGACGCTCAAGGACAACATCAACGAGATGATCCGCAACCTGAAGGAGACGACCCGGATCAACACCGAGCAGGACTGGCTCAAGACGAACCTGGCGAAGTTCTCCCGCCTGCTCCAGGGCCAGCGGGATCTGTACGCGGTCTGCCGCATGATTCTCTCCGAGCTGGCGCCGCTCGTGTCGATGCAGCACGGCGTTATTTACATCAACGAGCCGCGGAACGGCGAGCCCGTGCTTGCGCTCTTCGCAAGCTACGCCTTCCAGCAGCGCAAGCATCTGTCGAACGAGTACCGTGCGGGACAGGGCCTCGTCGGCCAGTGCCTCATCGAGAAGCAGCGCATTCTGCTCACGAACGTGCCGGGCGACTATGTCGTGATCTCCTCGGGCCTTGGCGAGAGCACGCCGCTGAATATTGTGCTGCTGCCGATTATTTTCGAGGACCAGGTGCTGGCCGTACTCGAGCTGGCGTCGTTCCGCAAGTTCACGGAGATCGACGTCGCTTTCCTCGACCAGCTCACCGAGTCGATCGGGATCGTCATCAACACGATGCAGGCGAACCAGCGTACCGAGGAGCTCCTGATGCAGTCCCAGTCCCTCACCGAGGAGCTGCAGAAGCAGCAGCTGGAGCTGCAGAATACGAACGAGGAGCTCGAGGAAAAAGCGAAGCTGCTCGTCCTGCAGAAGGCCGAGGTCGAGAGCAAGAACAACGAGGTGGAGCTCGCGAAGCGCTTCCTCGAGGAGAAAGCCGAGCAGCTCGCGCTGACCTCCAAATACAAGTCCGAGTTCCTGGCCAACATGTCGCATGAGCTGCGGACCCCGCTGAACTCGCTGCTCCTGCTCGCCGAACAGCTTGCGGAGAATCCGGATGAGAACCTGTCCGACAATCAGGTAAAGTTCGCGGAGACGATCCAGGATTCGGGTCATGAGCTGCTCAATCTCATCAACGACATTCTCGACCTGTCGAAGATCGAGTCGGGCACGGTCACACCGGATTTCGTCGAGACGACCATGAATGAGATTACGGGCAGCATTGAACGCACCTTCCGCCATATGGCCGACGACAAGAAGCTCGACTTCAAGATCAAGGTCGAACCGAATGTGCCGGAGACGATCGTCACCGACTCGAAGCGCGTCCAGCAGATTCTGAAGAACCTGCTCTCGAATGCCTTCAAGTTCACGGAAGAAGGCCAGGTGCAGCTGCTCATCCGCAGGGCGAACAGCGGCTGGAGCAAGGATCATGAAGCGCTCAACCGGGCGAAGCTGGTCCTGTGCTTCTGCGTCAGCGATACCGGCATCGGCATTCCGCCGGAGAAGCAGCAAATCATCTTCGAGGCGTTCCAGCAGGCGGACGGCAGCACGAACCGCACCTACGGCGGCACGGGCCTCGGCCTTGCGATCTCCCGCGAGATTGCGTCGATGCTCGGCGGAGAGATTACGCTCTACAGCGTAGTCAATACCGGCAGCACGTTCAACCTGTACCTGCCGCTCGACGCCGATGCGCCCGCGCCGGACCCGAAGCCGAAATATGTGCCTGAAGTCATCGATGTGACGCCGCCGCAGAAGACGCGGCTGCTGCCGCGCAAGTCGGTCGCCGACATGACCGACGACCGGGACCGGATCCAGCCGGGAGACCGGGTGTTCCTGATTATCGAGGATGACCTGAAGTTCAATGAGATTCTGCTGGAGCTGCTCCACAAGCGGGGCATCAAGGGGGTCATTACGGCCAAGGGCTCGGATGCGCTGGAGCTTGCCCAAAAATATAAGCCGACGGCCATCACGCTGGACCTGAGGCTGAAGGACATGGACGGCTGGCTAGTCATCGAGCATCTCAAAAACGACATAAACATCCGTCATATTCCGGTCTGCGTCATTACGGTCGAGGAAGACGAGATTCAGCTCATGCAGAAGGGCGTCCATGACTATATCTGCAAGCCGGTCTCCAACGAAGAGCTGGAGAACGCGCTCGATAAGCTCAATCAGTTCGCCGACCGCCCAGTGCACCATCTGCTTGTTGCGGCATCTGACCCCAAGCTGCGGCAGGAGTGGGTCGAGACCATCGGCGGCGACGATGTGATCGTGACGGCTGTGGATACCGGGCGCAAGGCGCTGCAGCAGCTCAAGGCCAAGGAGTTCGACTGCGTGCTGGTCGATAACGGTCTCTCGGATCTGAACCTCCTCCAGTTCGTCAGAGAGATGCAGAAGAATGCGAAGAACAAATACATGCCGGTCATCATGAACCGGAGCCGGAAGCTGACGCCGGAGGAGGAAAGCGAGCTTGAAGAGCTCCTGAAATCCGCGGTCATCAAGGAAGTGAACACACCGGTGCAGATCATGGATGAGACCAGTCTGTTCCTGCACCGCAAGGCGGAGGACCTGCCGGAGGGCTCCCGGGAGACGCTGGTGAAGCTGCACCAGTCCGATGAGATGATCAAGTACAAGAAGGTGCTTGTCGTCGATGACGACATTCGGAATATTTTTGCACTGACGACGATTCTCGAGCGGCACAACATGAAGGTCGTTCCGGCGGAGAACGGGTACGACGCCATCAACATCCTCGAGACGACACCGGATATCAAGATCATTCTGATGGATATCATGATGCCGGTGATGGACGGGTACGAGACGACCCGGGCGATCCGCGAGATGCCGGAGTTCAAGGATCTGCCGATCATCGCGCTCACCGCCAAGGCCATGAAGGGCGACCGGGAGGCCTGCCTTGAGGCCGGGGCATCGGACTACATCACAAAGCCGGTCAACTCCGCGCAGCTGCTCTCGATGATCCGCCGCTGGCTCGATGCCGCGGAGGGAACGGATGCGGAGCAGGGAATCGGGTACCCGAGCGTCCTGAATTAATCGTACGGCGGGACTGCAGATCAGCAGGATCGTAAAAAGCATAGCAGCAGCACGGGAGGAGGCTTCCGTGCTGTTTTGCGTTGTACTAGGGAACGTTGGCATCAGGGCGTATGTTTGATGGGGTGAAGCGGCCGTCGGACCATGAGGGAGAGAGTGGGCGGGAGCGTAGGCGTTAAGTAAGGGGGACGGGTGTTGGGAAGCAGCGAATGGAGTGAGCAGGCAGGGAGAATTCGGAGTAGAGGCAGATCAAGGAGGGGATGAGCGGCGCCGGAGTATGGCAGCGGGGAAGCACGTAAACAAGCAGTGAGGGATTCGGGTGTTGAGGAGCAGAGAATGGGGGGAGCAGGCAGAGAGAACCCGGAGTGGAGGAAAATCAAGGAGGGGATGGAGCCGGACGGGAGTATGGCAGCAGGCAGACACATAAGCAAGCAGTGAGTGGGACGTGTGTTGGGAAACAGAGATTGGAGTGAACAGGCAGGGGGGAACCCGGAGTGGAAGCAGATCAAGGAGGGGATGGAGCCGGACGGGAGTATGCAGCGGGGAATCGCGTAAACAAGCAGTGGATGGAGCATGTGTCCTGCAGCAGAGTAGGATGTGAACAAGGAGAAGCCGCTGTTGTGCAGCTGGGGTGATAAAATAAATACCGCTCTATACGGGGTGCGCGGTAAGTGAAATGGTGTAAGAGGGCAAGGCGATCGTAAAGGTTGGTATTGCTTGTATAGATGAAAGGCCTTAGAACAATCGGCAGCATCACAGGCACCACACAAACATGCCGCTGCCTGAGCTGTCCGAGCCGCTCTTCGTGCTGGTGCCGACGCCGGCTGTGCTGTCCGTCGCCGGGGGCACTCGAAGCAGCGGAACCCATACGGGGATGGCAGTGTAATGAAATTTTTATAGCTGCTGGTGCTCTTACAAAAGAGAAGGAAGAAGGAACGGGACGAAGCGTTCTCCCCCTACGCCATGCAGAAAATAGCGGAACAGCGATGCCTTATTTGCATATTTCCCGCTATTTCCCAAACAATAACGGAACTCAGGTATCTTATCAGGTCCGGGGCGGCTGTAAAACCCTGTTTTGTCCGGAAATAGCGCATCTGAGTTCCTTTATTCAAGAAATGGATCCCTAAAATAGCGGAATAGCGTACCTGAGTTCCTCTATCTGAAATTTGTTCACTCGGAGCATAATCATAACGTGTCGCAAACAATCGCAAACCAACTATCGGTTCGTCGACCACGAAATCAGCCGTGGTACGCGCGCGTTCGTATGCATCGCATCGCCAATATGACCGCTTAACGGGAAGCGAGATAGTATGCTTTCTCTTCTTTACCTTGGGCATTCTTGAGCGGGAGATATTTGACCTGATTCGAACGGACAAGAAGAGGCAGTTCCTCCATTACCGTGGGTACCGGCAGGCTGGTCATTAAGGACAGGCCATAGGCGCTGACGAACCGGTCGCGCTTTAAGGCATCCAGAATTTTTTGCTGTGCATCCGACATGGCGGGCCCTCCTCGTAAGGTCATCTCTATTTATTATACTCCCATGCTATGATAAAAGTTCTCTTGCTATTTCTAAAGAAAGGATAAAGAAAGGATAAAGAAGGAAATTGGCACGGGAATATGATAGACTTTGGGCAGAAGAGTAGATAATGTGCTTATTCGGGAAGCAAATTTACATATAGTCGGAATCGGGGGAATGCGGAGTGCAGGTAGCGGGGCAGATCAGGCGGGCGGGAATAGGAAGCCAGGTCCTGACGCTGGTTTTTGGAATATGGCTGACGATCGGGCTTTTCATGGAGCGGTGGGAGATCAGCCGACCGGGAGGGGGAGCGGCAGATGAACTGATCGGTGGAAGAGGGGCGGAGCTGCTGCTCTATTCGGGCTTTGCCGTCTTCGTCCTGTGGATGGGCTGGCTTCTGATTCAAGGCAAGCTTCTCTTCGGGAGCTGGAAAACCGGTCTGCCGGACGGGTATGGAGCCGGGCTGGCGGGAGCGGGACTGTTCCTGCTGGGCATGCTCGGAGGTTATCTGTGGCAGCTAGCGGGCGGTCTGCAGGCGGACAGCATCGAAGCGTTCTACTCGCCCGCATCCCTGCTCCAGCTCACCGGTGCCGTGCTCCTCGTTACGTCGCCGTTTCGGGCGGCTTGGCGGGGGGCCGGCCGCGTTCCGGACCGGAGCGAATTGTGGCCGGGGCTGCTGTCGCTGGCGCTTGGCACGTCGATCGCCGCACTGGGCCTCCGAAGCCATTGGATGCTGAACAGCGCGGCGCCTTCCGCTCTGGAGCTCGAGCGGCTCGGGGAAGAGCTCGGTCCGCTGGCCGCGGGTGTCCGGGAGAGTCTCTACGGGACGGTGCTGGAACATGGCATAGCCGGCATCCTGCTCACCACAGCCCTGCTGACGGTCCCAGCCGTATGGAGCGTCAACCGGTGGAAGCTCCCTTTCGGCAGCCTGCTCCTGCTGCTTGCCGTACCGGTGCTGTTCATGTGCATCGCAGGCAGGTCGATGTACATGGCTCCCGTCGGGATCGTCTCCGGCCTGGCGGCCGATCTGCTCTACGGCTTCCTTGGGGCCTCGCACCGCAACAATTGGAAGAAGCATGTGCTGTTTACCGCCGTGCCGCTCCTTTGGACCGGTACTTATTTCATGCTCGTGCATCTGCAGGGGGGTCTTGGCTGGCCGCCGGCTCTTTGGAGCGGAGCGATGGCTGCTTCTGCACTGGAGGGCATCGTGCTGAGCCACCTTGTGGCGATGAACAAGGAAGACACAGCGTAGAATGCACGAGTTCTGCCGGAAGAATGGCGGAAGTTTCGCCCGGGGAAGGGTAGACGGGGCTGGGGCTGGTGAAGGTTATAAGGACGCGGCTTTGCTTACAGCCATGAAAGGTGCTCCCGAGATAAAAGAAAGACCCTAGAGCCAGAAGGCCGGCGCCTGAAAAGTCGGTCCTTGGCGTTCCTGCGAGGGCCCGGGACCAGAGGTGTTGGTCGGGTTGGCAGAATCACCATGGCTGCAGCGGAGCAAATCGGCCTGGGCAGCAGCACCGCAAATCAACCTGGGTTGGCAGCGTCGCAAATCGACCTGGGCAGCAGTGGTGCAAATCGACCTGGGCCCCAGGAGAGATCGAGATCAGACTCCTCCTCCTGCTGAGATGCGTCACCTTCGGTTACCCAAAGGATCCTTCTTGCAAAGGGATCTGCGCGTTCACTCCATCCACCCACCAGCAATCCCGCCGCGTCCGCGTGCGGGATTCTCTGCGTTCCTGTCCAGAAGGTCCCAAGCACAGGTCGGGCCCCCAAAGAACAGGCTGTTTGCGCTTAAGAAAACCCATTTTGTATAAGGTTTGGGTAAGGTTCGGGAGGGGTAATGAAGGGGGACAGAAGGGCACTGCGTCGTGTCCTTCCCATTCTTGGACAGGGGGCGGATGTGTTGAGAAACAAGCTGAACGGTTGGTTTGAGAGGCAGGTGAGTCCGCTGCCGCTGGCATGGTTCCGGATTGCCTTCTCGCTGGTCCTCTTCGCGGAGGTCGGTCAAATGAATGCGTTCCGGCACCTCCTCTTCGACCCCGTGCCCTATGTCCAGGAGAGCATCATTCCTTCGGGTCCGCTGCTGTGGGTATGGTTTGCAGCCGCAGCATGTCTGCTTGCTGGGTACCGGACCCGTACGGCGGCGATCGTGCAGTACGGGTTGGCCGTGATCGTCCTCGGGTTCGGCGCCTATTCGCATGGCAGGGACTGGCAGAGCGACTCGCTGCTGCTGACCGCCTCGCTGCTGCTCGTCTTCATGCCGGCGGGCCGGGCCCTGTCAGTGGACCGGCTGCTCGAACGCAAGAAGAGGGCGGCTGCGAAGCAGGAGGATCATGGGCCGGAATCGGTGCCGTATCTGTACACCGCCCTTCTGGTGCTGACGATCGGCTTGTTTTATCTCGATTCGACCTTCTTCAAGCTCTCCTCTCCGATGTATCTGGCGGGCCTCGGTGTGTGGGGGCCGGCTTCGCTTGCGATCAATGCCTTCTACGACGTCACCTGGCTGACAGATCATCCGCTTCTCGTCCGGACCTTAAGCTATACGGTGATAGGCTTCGAAACGCTGTTCATCTTCCTGTTTTGGTTCCGTCCGCTGCGGCTGCCGTTGATCTTGGCCGGGATCGCGTTCCATCTCGGCGTCATGCTCACCCTGCCGATTCCGGCGATCTCGCTGCTCACGGTCAGCCTCTACGCGGGGATGATTCCGGCGGGCGTAGGCGAGAGGATCGCCGGCTGGTTCCGGGCTCGGCGTCCTTCGCTGAAGGTCTATTATGACCGGCTGTGCCCGCTCTGCCGCGGGACCGCAGCCGTGCTGCAGGCGCTCGATCCGCGCCGCGCGGCAGTCTGGCTGCCGCTGCAAGAGCATGCGGCGGAGGAGCCGAAGCTGTCCGGCGTGCCGGAGGAGGAGCTGCTGCACGATATCCGTGCCGTCGACAGCCGGGGGCGTGTGTACCGAGGGGCAGACACTTATGCTGCCATGCTCCGGGCTTCCGGCTGGCTTGCCCCCCTTGGCTGGCTGTTGTCGCTTTGGCCGATCAGAGCCGCAGCGGCCTCGGTCTACGAGGCGGTCGCCGAACGGCGGGCCCGGGAGGGCGGCTGCCGCGACGGGGTATGCTCCCTGCGAAGGCCATCTCCCGCAGTCCAAGAGCCGATAGAGCCTGCAAAGGGGCTGACACCGGCAGGCCGCCGCTTCGCTTCCGGTTTCCTTGCTGCCTGGCTGCTCTCCTTCGGCGTCATTTTTCTCGGCAGTCCGGTCCTTCGGGTGTACGTCCTTGGAGATACCCCGCTGGTAAGGGGGCTGAAGACGTTCGCACAGGCCTACAAATGGCAGGTGTATCCGTGGACCGGGTGGACCTCGCACAATGTGTTCATGGATGAGCATTTTGCCGGATATGATTTTCAGACGATGCTGGCGTATGAGAAGAACGGAGTCACGGAAGTGCTGCCGATGAACCGACAGGAAGCGGGCGGAACCTACACCGGCGGCTATGCGCTGGGCCGGCTGTGGGAGATCTGGACCTTCGAGGCGGTGCGGCCGGGGCTGCCCATGGAGCAAACGCAGCGCAATCTGCTTCGCTTCGCCGCTTATTGGGTTCACCGGGAGGACAAGGATATGGAGGGGGCGAGGATCCGGGTGCTGCAGCGGCGGCAGACAGTTTCACTTACGGAGTGGCAGCCGGGCAGGCTCCAAGCGAATGTGACAGCCAACTGGACCGAGGCAGGATCCATCCAAGGCGCGCCGGGATCGATGAAGCTCGTCCTTCGGAAACCGGCAGCCCAGTGGACGTACCTCGGGGACTGATTCCTTGAACGGTCGTCCCCGGTCAAGGTACTTACATACAAGTAAGTTAGTACAATCAGGGGAGCAGTTGCGGTCAAAGTGCGTACTGTGCAGGCTTTCCCCTGTACGGTAAGATGAGGCTGTAAGCGATTGCGGATCTCGATTGTTAAATCTATTGTATCGGGGAGGAATGCATGATGAAGTATACGTATCTTGGCAAATCCGGCCTCAAGGTCAGCCGTCTGTGTCTAGGCACCATGAACTTCGGTGTGGATACGGATGAGAAGGAAGCGTTCCGCATCATGGATGCGGCGGTGGATGCCGGCGTGAATTTTTTCGATACGGCCAACATTTATGGCTGGGGTGAGAATGCGGGCCGGACCGAAGAGATCATCGGCCGCTGGTTCGCTCAAGGCGGCGGCCGGCGGGAGAGAGTCGTGCTCGCCACGAAGTTCTATGGGGACATGAGCGATGCGGCCGACGGCCCGAACGGAGTGGGCGGCCTGTCGGCGTACAAGCTGCGGCGCCACCTCGAGGGCTCGCTGCGCCGCCTGCAGACCGATCATATTGAGCTGTACCAAATGCACCATGTGGACCGCAATGTCTCGTGGGACGAGCTGTGGGAAGGGTTCCAGGTGGCCCTTTACAGCGGCAAAATCGGCTATGTCGGCTCGAGCAATTTTGCCGGCCGCGATCTGGTCAAGGCGCAGTACGAAGCCAAGTCGCGCGGCATTCTGGGCTTGGTGTCCGAACAGCACAAGATCAGCTTGCTGTGCCGGCTGCCGGAGCTGGAGGTGCTGCCGGCGGCACAGGAGCACGGCATCGGCGTCATCGCCTGGAGTCCGCTTGACGGCGGTCTGCTCGGCGGAGGCGCACTGAACCCGGCGCCGGGCTCCAAGCGGGCGAACAACCCGGAGCGGGCGGAGAAGCACCGGGCGCAGCTCGAAGCGTTCGCGGGCCTGTGCCGCGAGCTCGGGGAGAGCGAGGCGAACACGGCGCTGGCGTGGACGCTGGCGCATCCGGCGATGACGGCGCCGATCATTGGGCCGCGGACGCTGGAGCAGTTCGAGCAGTCGCTGCGCGTGGTGGACATCGAGCTCGGCGAAGACGTGCTGCGGCGGCTGGACGAAATCTTCCCGGGCCCGGGCGGGGAAGCTCCGAAGGCCTACGCCTGGTAGGAGGCTGCAGCGCAGCGGCCGGGCGAGTTTCGAACATCGTAGTACCGATAAATCGTGCCCCGGTAGCAAGCTGCCGGGAAACATGGTCCAACAAGCTGGAATCCCGGGAGGGAGGCTCCGGCTTTTTGGCATCCGTTGTCCGCGCGGAGGCGTAGTCAGCACAGCACAATCTTCGGAAGCAGGACTGCATGAAGGGGTAGAGCATACTGCCGTCGGATCAGGAAGGAGCAGCAAGCTGACGGAAGGACGAATGAAGATGTTGGGTAAAAAACCATGCTGTGGCATCTTCCGATGACCCCCTGGTTGACCTTGTTTTTCCTGCATAAGGAGGAGGTTGGCGTCTCGCTGACCATTTTACCTGTACCAGGCAAGGGGTGGATATGGATACACAATCCAACCAGGGCAGGGCCGCATGCCGCCGAGCATCATCGGATACCCGCTGAGAAGGAAATTCCCTGACTGTGCTCCGGCCTCCAAGGCTTCGGCGTTTCGCCGCATCTTCAACCCCAGCTGCTGTCCGTACCTCATTCCCTCCGCATCCCCATCCGGACAGTGTCCCCGAGGACTGTCTCAGCAGGGTTGCTTGCGGTTACGGACTCAGCTCCCCCCGTCATCACGCTCCCCCGCCTCTTCCTCCTCCTGCCCGCCCTCTGTCTCTTGATCCGCTTCGCCGTCCTTCTCCGCTGCTGCGATCTGCCTGGCAGCCTCAAGCAGGGAAGGGGCGAGGGCGTCCGCCTTCGTCTCCTCGCCCGCTTTCCCTATGCGGATCGTGCGGGTGCCGGCAGCCGCGCCGGCGGCCACGTCCGTCTCCATGTCGCCGATCGTCCAGCTTGACGCCAGATCGATGCCGTGCTTCTCTGCGAGGCGGAGCAGCATGCCGGGCTTTGGTTTACGGCACGCGCACCCGGCTTTCGGCCGGTGGGGGCAGTAAGCGATGTCGTCGAGAGCCGCCCCTTCGGCCTGAAGCAGCTTCAGCAGCCGGATATGAACTTCGATCAGCGAGGTTTCTTTCATGAAGCCGAGTCCGATGCCTCCCTGGTTCGTGACAAGATACAGGGCATAGCCCTGCGTCCGCAGGATCCGCAGTCCCTCCGCGGAACCGGGCAGAAGGTGGAGGTCGAGCGGACGGTTCACGAAGCGGACCCGCTTGGTTTTTACCTCATTCAGCACACCGTCCCGGTCAAGGAAGACGGCTTTTGTCATGAGAATCCCCCCTCCGTATAGATCTATGGTTTCCTATTACCCTCATTCTGCTTCCCTTCATTCCGCTTACCCTCATTCCGGTTCCCCTCGGCTCCTGATTGACTGCGGGTTCCATCGGTTAATGAAAGGCATACGGGCGGCCTGCACGCTGTGCAAAGCCGCTGAAGAGGATGCGAGAAGGAGGGGGAAGCATGCAGACGCTGTGGAAAGGGGCCGTGAGCTTCGGACTCGTCAATGTGCCCGTCAAGATGTACACCGCCACGCAGGAGCACGACATCCCGATGCGGATGCTGCACAAGGAGCATAAGGTGCCGATCCACTATTCCCGCACGTGCCCCAAATGCGCGGAGGAGGTCAAGTGGAGCGATATCGTCAAGGGCTATGAATACGAGCCGGGCAAATACGTCACCTTCGACAAGGAAGAGCTGGAGGAGCTCGCCTCCGACTCGTCTCGGGAGATCCGCATTCTGGATTTTGTGGACCTGGAGGAGATTGATCCGATCTATTTCCAGAAAACGTATTATCTTGCTCCGGAGGAAACGGGTGCCCATGCCTACGGTCTGCTGGTGGAGGCGCTGAAGAGCACGGAGAAAATCGGCATTGCCAACATTGCGCTGCGCGGCAAGGGCAGCCTCGCGGCGATTCGGGTGATCGACGAGGTGCTGTCGCTCGTCACGCTCTTCTATGAGGAGGAGATCCGCGAGAAGGAAGAAATTCCGAACTTCCCGGAGCCGGCCAAGGTGGACAAGCGGGAGCTGGAGATGGCGAAGTCGCTGATCGAGCAGCTGTCCGCGCCGTTCAATCCCGGGAAGTACGAGGACGAATACCGGGAGAGGCTCCTGCAGGCCATCGAGCAGAAGGTGGAGGGCCGGGAGATTACCGTGGCACCGGAGGAAAAGGAGAAGAAGGTCGTCAACCTCATGGAAGCGCTCCAGGCGTCGCTGAACGAGATGAAAGCCGCCCAGTCGACGGACAGGGGCGACCAGCGCACACCGGCCTCCGGCCAAGGGAAGCCGAAGACCCGCCGGGCCAAGCCGCGTTCGAAGCGGACGGGGGCGTAACAGGGGATGCCTGTCTTCAAGCCGATGTCCCCGATCCTGACGGACCGGCTTCCCCAAGGGGAGGGGTGGGGCTATCAGCTGAAGTGGGACGGCTTTCGTACCTTGGCCCTGGTGAATGACGGACGGGTGGAGCTCTTCTCCAAGTACGGGCTGCCCAAAAGCAAGGTGTACCCCGACCTGGCCGAAGCGCTGTCGCTTCTGCCGGGGCGCTTCCTGCTCGACGGCGAAGCCGTGCTGCTGGACCCTAAGACCGGCAGACCCAGCTTCCAGCGGATGCAGCAGCGGGACAAGCTGACGGATCCTGCTCTCATCCGGCGTGCGGCCCGGCGGTCGCCGGTCCAGTACATTGCCTTCGACCTGCTGCAGCTCGGCGGCGAAGATCTGCGCGGGCGGCCGTTCCGGCACCGGCACGAAGCCCTGCAGGAGCTCGCGGCGGGGTGGACGGCCCCGCTCTACACGGCGCAGCTGTTCCCGGACGGTGACGCGCTGTGGGACTGGGTTTGCCAGCGGGCATGGGAGGGCGTCATTGCCAAGCGGCTCGACAGCCCGTATGCCGAGGGCAAGGACCACCGGGACTGGTACAAGCGCAAGACCGCTCTCCGCCTTGAAGCGGAAGCGGTCGGGGTGATCTACCGCGAGGGCCGGGTCGCCTCGCTCGTGCTGCAGCAGGCCGGGCGTTATCTGGGCCGGGCCTCCTCCGGGCTCGATGCCGACGCCAAGCGGGTGCTCGGCGGGCTGCCGGCTGTGCCCATGCCACTGGCGCCGCCCGGGCCGCTGCCGGAAGGGCTGCGCGGGGCGGACATCCGCTGGCTGGCGGAGCCGCTGCCCGTCACCGTCAGCGGCCGGGAGCTGACCGAGGCGGGGCTGCTGCGGCACCCGAAACTGCTGGCGATCGGAGGGAGAGCGTTATGACGGACGCGGAGCGCGGCAAGGTGCATGTCGAAGGCGTGGAGGTGGAGATCTCGCATCCGGACAAGCTGCTGTGGCCGGAGCCGGGGATCACCAAGCTCATCTATCTGCAGAAGCTGGCGGCCTTGTCGCCCTATCTGCTGCCTTACTGCCGGGACCGGCACATGACGACGGTGCGGTTTCCGCAGGGCGTGGAGGGCAAATTCTTCTACCAGAAGAACGCCCCGGCAGGCCGGCCGGATTATGTGAAGACGCATCATTACGAGGGTGTGGAGTATGTTAACCTCGATTCGCTGCCGGTGCTGCTGTGGCTCGGCAATCTCGCGGCGCTCGAATTTCATCCTTCCTTCGAAACGGTACACGGGGACGAGCCGCAGGAATGGGTCATTGACATCGATCCGGAGGAGGAGGGCGACCCCCGCCTCATGGAGGCGGCCGCCCGGGTCGGGGAAGCGCTGGAGGGAATGGGCCTGCTGTCCGTTCCCAAAACCTCCGGTGCTTCAGGCGTGCAGATCGTGGTCCCGCTGACGCCCGGGCACACCTTCGCAGACCTGCAAAAGGTCGGCGGGTTTCTCGCGCATTTTCTATCTGAGAAATTCGGCTCCCTGTTCACGGTGGAGCGGCTCCTGAAGGAGAGGGAAGGGCGGATCTATCTCGACTACGTGCAGGTGGCGGCGGGCAAGAGCATGGCGGCCCCCTATACGCCGAGGGCGAGGCCCGAAGCTACGGTCTCGGCGCCGCTGACGTGGGAGGAAGTGAGGGAAGGGGTCTCACCGAAGGCGTTTCATCTGATGAACATGGAAGAGAGGCTGAAGGAAAAGGGGGATCTGCTTGCGGGTGTGGAGCGGCAGTCGCTTGTGCCGATCCTGAAATTTCTGGAGCAGCGTCCGGTACGGAGCGGGCGGTAGGCAGCCATGGCGTGAGAGCCGTCTCCGGCCGGCTGGATGAATGATGACAGGGCGCGGCAGCCAGCCGGCAGGCCGCCCTGAAAGGAGGGAATGCGCATGGCAGAGGATAAACGGAGCACGGTCGTGCATACGACCCCGAACCCGGATGGGGGCTGGGATATTCAGCAGAACGGCGAGAAGGTCAGCCACCGCGATACGAAGGAAGCGGCGGAGAAGCGGGGCCGGGAAGAAGCCAAGAAGGACCGGACGGAACACAAAATCCACAATACGGACGGGAAGATCGCCGAATCGAACTCCTACGGCAACGACCCTTATCCGCCCAAGGGGTAAGCGCGGGCCGGATGAGGAATGGAAAAGCCCCGGCGGCTGCGGATGCAGCCTGCCGGGGCTTTCGCTTGAAATATAAGAAGTTTTATCTCGCCAGGGCTCGATTCTGCCGGCCGCAAGCTGTCTATGCAAATAGCGGAAGTACGGTGCGTTATTCCCATCTTTCGATGGTACCCACCAGAAATAAAGGAATTCAGATGCGCTATTGTAGGGCTAGCGCGGTTTCCGGAACCGTTTTCCCCTTATAAGGCATCTGAGTTCCGCTAATTTCCGGGAAATGACGGGAAATACTTCAATAAGATACCTCACTTCCGCTATTTCTAAACGAATGTTCCGTCACGTGCCGAAACGATCAAGCACCGAGCGGAAGCCACATACCTTCCGGCCCGAACTGCAGGTCGCTGATCAGCTCCGCCTGCAGCGGCTGCAGTTGAGACCATCCGTCCCGCAGACGCACTCCCCGCACCTCTGTTCCCCGTATAGACAGCGCTGAGACAGGGATCCTGCCAGATCAGGTTAAAGAACTCAATTAAAATTCAATGGGGATACGACTTCAAGAGCGGTTGGAACCCCATACCCATTCCTACCCGTGTACCAACAGGATGGACTGGCACGTAGAGATCTTAAAGGACGCCGCCAGCCGTTTATCTTGGGTGCTCCGGAACATTGCTCAGCCGAACCAATGGCTTATGTACACCATAACCAACAGCCCCAGAATGAACGAGTAGGTGGACTGCCTCTCGAAGCCGTGTCCGTGAGACTCGGGGACAAGCTCCTTGTAGACGATGAACATCATCGCGCCGGCGGCGAAGGCGAGGCCGTAGCCGACCAGGGAATGAATGAAGCTCGCCGTGAAGTAGCCGATCACGGCCGAGACCATCTCCATCAGTCCCGTTAAGGTGACGAGCAGGAAGGAGCGGAGCCTGCTCACCTTCGAGTTCAGAAGGAACACGGCGAGCACGAGGCCCTCCGGCATGTTCTGGGCGCCGATCGAGATCGCGACCAGGGGGCCAAGCCCCTCATTGGCGCTCGCATAGCTGAAGCCGGTGCTGAGCCCCTCGGGAATGTTATGGATGAACAGGGCAATGATGACGAGCAGGGATTTCGAGTCGAACTGCGAGATGCCTGCGTCATTCTCCACATCGATGTGCGGAATATTCCTCTCGATGAGATCAAGCACGAAGATGCCGATGAGCAGACCGACCGTCAAGGCGGTGATCCCCGACTCTTTGATGGCCTGCGGCATCAGGCCGAAGGTCGAAGCGGAGACCATGATTCCTGCGGTGAAGGCGATCAGGATGTCTTTCCATTTCTCCGACAGTGTCTTCACGAAGAACAGGGGTACCGCGCCAAGGACCGTCGCCATGGCGGAGATCAAGCTTCCGAGCAGTGCGGTTTCCATTCTTTTGTGTCCTCCTTTTGCGCTGCACCGCTAGCATTCATAGTACAGGAAAGGTGCTCCCGAGAGCAACCGGACAGCAAAAAACGCTTCTTCGCCGGCACCGGCAGGATGGGACGTGAACACCTCTGAGCGCTCCTACTGGATGACACCGGTCGAACGGATCCGCATCTTCACTTCGACGGCGAAGGCTGCATCGGGATAGAGCTCCTTCCAGGACGTGCCCGTGTGGCGTGCTTCATAATGCAGCCCGAACCCCAGCGGATCCGCCTTCCACTTCTGCAGTTTGACGAGCAGGCCGCGGATCTGCTGTGACATATGCTCCTCGTAAGCCTGCTCAAGCTCTCGCATCTGGTCATCCGACAGGGAGGTTACGGAACGGTTTTCCTCCAGCATGCCGCTCAGCTTCACGGTGTAGAGGATCTGGGGGCGGCCTTCGCCTCCTGCGATAATGCGGTAGCTGCTGCTCGTATGGTCCAGGTTGACCGCCATGCCGCTCTCCTGCCAGATCAGGTTGAGGTTGGTTCTTATGTTGCGTCGGGTCAGAATATTGAACAGCTTCGTTTCTTCAGGGGAGAGGATGCCGGCCCGCTGATTCCTGCGGAAGACCGCCGCTTTGTTGATGTTGAACTGATCTCCGCGGTGCTCAACGACCGGAAGGACGGGGCTCCAGCCCGGCTCATACAGCCTGCGGTGCAGGTCGAACAGATAGGCCGGTGTGATGTAAGGGGACTCCGTACCGAACCGGCCCAAGGCGAGGAACAGGGCTTTGCCGGGCACCCGCTCCGTTTTGACTTTCTGCTCCAGAATGTCGTAGGCCGAGGGCTTGGCCAGTGCCGTTAGGCTGACGAGCTGAAAGTCTCTTCGGCGTACCGCCCAGTCGACCGCATAGGAGAGGGCCTCCGGACTAAGCTTCTCCCCGAACACCAGCCCCTTCGTATGACCGAAGTCCAGCTCCTTGTCCACCTTGGACTTGGCAAGCCGCAGGCTCTCCGCGATGGATTGGCCTTCGACGGTAATCAGGTCGAACTGCTGGCCTCCCTGCTTGGGATCCCCCTGCGGGATCGCGGCTTTCAGGGTGATCTTCAGCTTGTCCTTCGTATTGGGAACCGGATCGATGCCGATCGCGACGATGAACAGCCGTTTGTCAATATCCTTGAGCTGGCTGCATCCTCCGGTCAGGAGAAGCAGCAGGGCCAGCAGGGGCGGCCTCAGCCTTACCAACCAACAGCGGCGGTTCATCGGGCCCACCTCCTCCTGACCGCCCATACGGCGGCGACCGAGAGGGAGAATTCGCCGACGAACCGGATCTGCAGATACATGACGGCCAGGTGCAGCAGCGTCTGCTGGTCCATCATCAACATAGCCAGGGAGGGCAGGGCAAAACTGACGATGACGATATAGGAGCGGGCGCCGGACTTGAGCTTTTGTTTGAACGGCAGGAGCAGCTCCACAATATGAAAGGCCACGTGCCAGTGGACGATAACGCTGATCAGCGACATGGTGATGTAGAAGAGGTAGAACACGAAGACAAGCCGCTCCACCAGAAAAAACTCGATATGGACCGAATCCGCTGTGGAAAACCATGGATACACATGCTTTTCCACGCCTCTCGTACCCAGAAGACCGATGGGGATCAGCAGGCTGGTCAGCAGGGTCAGCACCCCCGGGATCGCAATGAGCCACAAATGCGCTAGCTTGAGCTTGAAACCGCGAAACGCGCGGTGAAAGACGGCCATGTTGGTGTATCCCGTAAAAATAAACGTAGCTGCCGATAAGGCTTCAAAGGTCGGAGTTCCCCAGCCGGAGCGGACCGTCTTCAGAATCGCATCCCAGCTGAAATCGGGATTGAGCACGGTTTTGCCAAGGAAATACATCATGAAAGGCACCATGAGCACGGTAAGGGTTTCGAGCGCAAAGAGAATGGAATAGCTCTTCATCCGCGCACTGCAGATGACCACGGCAAGGAAGCCGCTCATGACCAAATACTTGGACATGTCGGGTGATATATACCGCAGCGTAATGTCCACGAAGGAGAGCAGCGTAATCGCACCGGCCATATACCAGACGAAGGCAAAGCCGAGCAGCACAGGCAAAGCGGCCCAGTGCGGGAGCAGCCTGTAGAGGCGCTCCGGGAGCGTCTCGTCCCGCAGCTTCATGACCGAGCGGGAAGTGAAGTAGAGCATGAGCAGCCCGACCGGGACGCTGAGCACGAGGGAAGTCATGACGTCCTGGAACCTGTGGTTAATGAGAGTGCGCGGCACGTTGTTGATCACGTTGATCAGGGCGTTAAGCAGGACGAGATAGAAGAAGTGCCTACTGCCGGCCAACGGGCTTCACGTCCTTCCAGGGCAGCTTGATCGACATGCGCAGATAAGGCTGGCCGAAGCTCTCGAGGTTTGAGAGGTACATCACGAGCCCGATGAATCCAAGAACAATGCCGACAAGCCCGAAGACCGAAGCCAGGAAGATGAACCCGTACTTCAATACGCGAATCGAAAAATTCATCATGGTGATCGGAATGACGAAGTTCGAGATCGCCACGGCGGAGACGATAATGACCATGATGTTGCCGACAAGTCCGGCTTCGGTCGCCGCCTGGCCGAGAATCAGACCGCCGACGGTGGTGGCCGTCGGGCCGACGGCTTTGGGCAGCCGCAGGCTCGCTTCGATAAGGAATTCCATCATGAGCAGCATGAGCAGAACTTCCACGAAGGAAGGATAAGGGACACTGGCCCGGGACCCCGCAATGAGAAGCGTGAGCTGGTCCTTCAGGATCTCCGGATTGTAGGAAGTAAAGGCGATATAGAAGGCAGGCAGCGTCAGCGTCAGGAACAGTCCGATATAGCGGATCAGCTTCAGGAATTGGCCGACGATGCGGAATTGGTACACATCGTCCATGGAGGTGAAGAAGTCATCGAAGACGGACGGGAGAATCAGCGCGAAGCCCGTTGTATTGACCAGAATGCCGATGCGCCCGCAGGCCAGGTTCTGCACCATCCGGTCCGGCCGCTCCGTGACCATCATCTGCGGGAAAACCTGAATCCCGGAGGGATTCAACTGCTTCTGCAGCTGGGCTGCCGATTGGATCAGGTCCGCCTGGACGCGGCCCAGCTTGTCTTTGAGCTCCTTCAGTACCCGCGGATCGACCCGGTCTGCGTCATAGACCAGCGCGATCCTCGTTCGGGACGTGCCTCCCACGGTGCGGGATTCCACCTTGAGCCTCTCGCTTTCATAGCGCCTGCGGACCAGGTTGATGTTCACATCGATATTTTCACTGAAGGCGTCGGAAGGGCCCTGAACGATCGATTCGACAGTCGCTTCGGAGAGGCTCGAAACCGCCGCATGAGCAGTCTCGAACAGGTAGACCTGTCCCTCGAGCGATACCGCGGCGAAGCCCTTCAGCACGTGGGCGGCGGCCTGCTTCGGGCCGTCAGGCCGGGTAACGCCGGGCAGCGACGAGAGATAGCCGACGAAGCTCCCGGGTTCTTTCATCTCGTAATAGGGACCGATCAGGGAATGGGTAATCTTCTTGCTGTCGGTGAGGCTGCTGAGATAGAGCAGGGTCAGGGTGCTGCCGCCTGTCAGCGTACGGTACACAAGGTCGGTATTGTCCCGGAAGGTCTCGTGGACAGAGGACATGATATCCTCTGCCGCTATGCTGCTCTTCATCCGATCCTTCCCCCCCCAAGCCATGCTGATGGCCTTAGGTTTTCCCAATTCCCGAGATTTCAAACAAAATCATCCAGTATTGGAGGGTATTGAGGAAACCGGTTTCTATTTCTTTTTCCTATTATGCCGTCATTTCCTCCTTCTTCCTTCAAGAGGTCAACGGAGTACGGGCAGGACGTCAATATTGTACACTCCCGAGGGTGGAAAGCCCATGCTATGATGATCGAGAAAACGCTTTACTACCACATTTTGCGAATGGAGGCACATTTCACATGTCTTTCTGGCAGAACAGACAGAGGGTCAGACTGCTTGCGGCCTTGACCGCCGTCCTGATGACCGTCCAGCTGCTGGCCGGTGTCCTGACGGGTTCGGTACAGGCAGCCGCAGCCGGGGTTACCTATGATGAGCAGCCGGGCGGATCGAGCAAGTGGGTCGTCGTCGGCAGCTTCCAGGGCTGGAACAATGCTTCGGCAGAAACCCAGATGAAGCATATCGCGGGAGAGTTCTATACATACACCCGGGAGCTTCCGGCAGGAACCCATGAGTTCAAGCTCGTGAAGAGCGGCACATGGACCGGGTACGACAACGGGGGCGGGAACTTCTCCCTCCAGCTGGCCGAGCCCAAGGCCGTTACCTTCTATATCAATGCGGACCTGGGGTTGAAGGGCGCACGAATCTCGGAGCCCGGGGTAGCCGGCCTGCCGCAGTATGTCCCTGCGCTGGATGCGCAGCAGCACCCGCGCCTGGTCGGCTCCGTGCAGCGGGTATTCGGCGAAGCCGAGTGGGCGCCGGGGGAAGCGCAGCAGTTCTTCGTCGACTACAACTTCGACAACAAGGTGTACAAGCTGCAGCGCACCCTGCCGGCAGGCTCCTATGAAGCCAAGGTAGTACTCGGCTCCGATTGGTCGGGGGCCAATTACGGCACGGCAGACGGCAGCAACCTGAAGATCGTTACGCTGGACACGGCGGATGTCACGTTCACGATTGACCTCGGCGCCGACGTGAAAGCGCTTAGCCACGATTATGTGGCCCAGGACGGCGCGTTCGACGGACAGATCCAGAAGGACGCGATCGCCTTCGACAGCCGGTCGATCACGTTCAAGAAGCCGTTCGGCGCCATTCCGGCCGAAGGGCAGGACCTCAAGCTGCGCATCGCGGCTGCGGCCGGTGACGTGCAGACCGCCAAGGCGGAGCTGACTTCGCCGGACGGCCTGTCGGCCGCCTACCTGATGACGAAGGCGACGACGGTCAGCGGCAAGGATTACTTCGAAGTCACGGTTCCTGCATCCGCCTTCGGCAAGGTAGGGGTGTGGGGCTATAAGTTCATCCTGATTGACGGGATGAGCAAGGCGGAGTACGGGGATGACAGCACCCGCGGGGGCACCGGCAGCGTGTCGGACGACGGAGCGCTTCCTTACGACCTCACGGTCTACAAGACCGATTACAAGACGCCGGACTGGATGAAGAACGCGGTCGTGTACCAGATCTTCCCGGACCGCTTCTTCGACGGGAGCAAGGACAATAACCGGGCGAAGCTGCTGGACGGCGCACGCGGCGCGCTGGATGAAGAGCATGCGACCGGGAAGAACGGGCAGCAGCTGCAGTACTTCGACGGCGGCGTGCCTGGCGAGCCTGCGCAGGACCAGGTGTGGGGCACATGGACTGATGCACCGGAGAACCCGGACCGCCTCAAGCCGGAGAACAAGCCTTACTACCCGGATGCCGAGACAGACGGCGCGTGGACGAACGAGTTCTACGGCGGCGACGTCCAGGGGATCGAGCAGAAGCTCGCCTACCTGAAGTCGCTTGGCATTACCGCGGTCTATCTCAATCCGGTGGCCTGGGCGGCCTCCAACCATAAGTACGACGCTACCGATTACAAGCACCTCGATCCAATGTTCGGCCAGCCGGTATATAATACGCCGGGCGACCCTACTTCGGGCCTCGATTATGTGAAGACGCGCGAAGCGTCGGATCTTGTGTTCTCGAACTTCACGAAGGCGGCCAAGGCGGCCGGCATCCGTGTTATCAACGACGGCGTGTTCAATCACGTCGGTGACGATTCGATTTATTTTGACCGGTATTCCAAATATCCGGAGATCGGCGCCTACGAGTACTGGGCCGCCGTCTACGGGAAGATGAACGCGGAAGGCCTCTCGAAGGAAGCGGCCGAGGCGGCGGTGCGCGAGAGCTATACCTCGCAGATCAACCCGCTGACGGGCACGAATTACAAGTTCCCGGACGATTTTAAGTACATCAGCTGGTTCACAGTGGAGAACGAGATGGCTCCCAACCGGGATGACCCGGGTCAGCACTTCAAGTATGACGCTTGGTGGGGCTATGATTCGCTGCCGGTTATGGATGCGAAGGAGCCTCAAACCTCTCCGACCGAATACCTGCCGGCCGATGAGCTCTCGCTCCCGGGCCAGCATGAGTGGAACAATATCCATTACCGCGACAACGTAATCGGACATAACCTGAAGGACCTGAGCGCCGAGCAGGCCGAGACGCAGATGCAGGGCACAGGCTCCCAGCGCTGGCTGTGGATGGGTACGAGCGGCTGGCGGCTTGATGTGGCACCGGACGTCTCTGCCGGCACCTGGTCGAAGTTCCGCGAAGCGGTGAAGTCGGCCGCAGGCCGTACGAATGCGAACGGCGGCGAGATCGACGAGCCGGTGCTGATCGGCGAAGAGTGGGGCGTCGCGACGAAGTTCCTGCTCGGCGACCAGTTCGACTCCGTCATGAACTACCGGTTCCGCGGAGCGCTGCAGTCGTTCCTGAACGGCGGAAGCGCCGAGGCGATGAATGAGGCGCTGGAATCGGTCCGTGAGGATTATCCGAAGGAAGCCTGGCAGGCACTGATGAACCTGGTCGATTCACACGACACGACGCGTTCGATCACGAAGTACGACCATCCGGAGTGGGAAGAAGAGCACCTGATCATCGCTCCGGAAGCCAGCGACTTGGCGATCAAGCGGCAGGAGCTTACGGCCATCTTCCAGATGGGCTATCCGGGCGCTCCGTCGATCTACTACGGAAGCGAAGTGGGCCTTGCGGGCACGAAGGATCCGGATTCCCGCCGCGCCTTCCCGTGGGACCGCGTGATCGCGGGCCAGGACGGCACCTTCTCGGGCACCGGCCGGTATGCGGAGCTGTTCTCCACGTACCAGCAGGCTGCGAAGATCCGCAATGACTATCCGGTCTTCCGTACAGGCGACCTCAAAGCGGCTTATGCGCAAGGTGAAGTCATCGCCTATGCGCGCAAGGACGACGCCAAAGGCGCGCTGATCGCGGTGAACCGCAGCAGCGAAGCGAAGACGATCCAGGCGGACGTGGCCGGCTTCCTGCCGGAAGGGCTGGCGCTGAAGGATCTGCTGAAGGGCGGCCTCACGGCTGCAGTAACCGGCGGCAAAATTACGCTGACGATCCCGGCCTTGAGCGGGGTTATGATGGTATCCGAAGGCGAGCTGCAGACGGCACCGACGGTGACCGGGCTTACGGCCGCAGCCGGCAATGGCCAAGTATCCCTGAGCTGGAACGCAGTGGAAGGTGCCGAAGCGTATCGTGTCTACCGTGCGGAGATTGAAGGCGGAGCCGTAACCCTTCTCGAAACCACAGAAGGCACCGCTTATACGGACAGCACCGTCGTAAACGGCACCAAATACTATTATGCTGTCAGCGCCCTTGCCGGCGGGGGCGAAGGCTTCCTGAGCGACATGGCTTCGGCTGTACCGGCGTTCGCGATCCAAGAGGTGGGCACACCTTCCACGATCACCGAGGCGGTCTATGCGGGCGTGGGCCTGAGCACGCCGAAGATTACCGTAGCGATTCAAGTGGACGGCCTGACGGACGCCCCGGCCTATGCCGGTAAAGACGCTCCGGGCCTGATTGCCAGACTCGCTTACTACAAAGACGGAAGCGATCCGGAAGCAGCCGAAGATACGAAGCTGCGCTATGAGAGCGATGAAGCGCCAGGCAAGCTCTACTGGGCGGCCTTCGAGCCGACGGAAACCGGGCTGTACCGCTACTTCGCCAAGGTGTCGACCGATAACGGCGAAACGTACAGCGTCTCTCCTTCGGTGACCGTGCAGGTGTACGGCAGCCCTGATGATACCTTGCCTCCAGCCGCACCGGTGCTCGGGGCCATTACGACCGAGTCCAACCGTGCGACGCTGAAATGGACGGCGGACGCCGAGGATGTATCCGGCTTCGAGGTGCTGCGCAGAGAAGCGGGGCAGGCGGAATTCCGCAAGATTGCCGTCATGCCGGCGACAGCCAAGGAATATATCGACTATGCCGTGAGCAACGATACTTCTTACACATACAAGATTGCCGCCTTCGACAAAGCGTACAACCGCTCCCTGTCCGAAGAGCAGTCCGTTACACCGAAGCTTGTCATGGTCGATGTGAAGCTGCGTCTGCACCTGCCGGACTATACGCCGACGAGCGATGATATCAACATCGCCGGTTCGTTCAACGGCTGGAACGCTTCGTCCACGAAGCTGCAGGTGCCAAGCGGCGCCACCGACCGCCGGATCGTCGAGTATACTTTCAAGATGATGGCCGGACGGTCTATCGACTACAAGTATACCCGCGGCACATGGGATACGGAGGCGTTCACGAGCCATAAGCGGATCAATCCGGACACGGAAGATTACGGCAACTGGGCATACGGCTCCACGGATACGAACATGCAGCTGACGATCAAGAACCAGGGCGGCAACCAGATGGTCGTCGACGATTATATCCTCCGCTGGAAGGATATGCCGATGATCCTCACTCTGCCGCGTACCACATACGGTGATGACGTCACTTATTCGACGGAAGAGAGCTCGTTCAACCTGAAGGGTGTGGTCCCCTACGGAGTGGCCTTTACGATCAACAACCAGCCGCTGCCTGCCGGGGCGATGAGCCAATATGGTGAAGTGTCCCTGGAGGGGGTTCCGCTGAACCCCGGGCTGAATACATTCGAGCTGCACATCGAGCCGACGGCCGAAACGCTGGCCCAGCCTTGGTACACGGATCAGGGGCGTAAGGATAACGCGACCAAAACGCTGACGCTGTACATCACCCGCACCTCGGGCGGCGGAGAAGTGCCTGCCGAGCTGACGGGGATCACAGCGGATCCATCGTCCGCCCAACTCAAAATCGGTGAGACGAAGCAGGCGGTAACGACCGCAGTCTACGCCGATGCGTCGTTGAACAAGATCGTAACGGACGCGGCATCCTACTCGTCGAACAACAAAGCGGTCGTAAGTGTCAGCGCCTCCGGCCTGATCACGGCGAAGGGTGCAGGAACGGCTAAGGTCACCGTCACTTATGAAGGCAAGACGGCGGAGATCGCAGTAACCGTTACCGCACCGGAGCAAGAGCCGGTAGTGGAGCGCATTACGGTGGATCAAGCTGCTCTTGATCTTAGAGCAGGAGATACGCATCAAGCGGTAACGACCGCAGTCTACGCCGATGCGTCGCTGAACAAGATCGTAACGGACGCGGCATCCTACTCCTCGGACAACGAAGCGGTCGCAAGTGTCAGCGCCTCCGGCCTGATTACGGCGAAGGGTGCAGGAACGGCTAAGGTCACCGTCACTTATGAAGGCAAGACGGCGGAGATCGCAGTAACCGTTACCGCTCCGGAGCAAGAGCCGGTAGTGGAGAGCATTGCGGTAGATCAAGCTGCTCTTGATCTCAGAGCAGGAGATACGCATCAAGCGGTAACGACCGCAGTCTACGCCGATGCGTCGCTGAACAAGATTGTAACGGACGCGGCATCCTACTCCTCGGACAACGAAGCGGTAGCAAGTGTCAGCGCCTCCGGCCTGATCACGGCGAAGGGTGCAGGAACGGCGAAGGTCACCGTCACTTATGAAGGCAAGACGGCGGAGATCGCGGTAACTGTCACGCAGCCAGAATCGGATCATGAGGATGATGACGATAACAATAATGGCGGTGGAAACGGCAACAGCGGCGGCGGCTCGTCTACACCTGCTGACGGAGGGACCAAAGACAAACCGAAGAAAGTAACCGAGGACGATCTCAAGAAAATCAAGGACGGCAAAGTCACGGTAGAGCTGGGAGCGGCGGACCGCGAGCTTCTGCTCCCTGCGAATGCGGCCGCACTGCTTGCAGGCGGCGTGCTTGAAGTCAAAACGAATGGCGTTACGCTGGCACTGCCGGCTGCCCTCCTGGAGGAATTGGCGAAGCTGCTGCCGGTAGGTAGTACAGCAGGCGCAGGCCTCTCGCTGAATGTCACGGGTCTTGCGAAAGCGGATGCTGAAGCCCTGCTGGCCAAGGCGGCTTCCGCGGCGGGTACAGACGTCCGGGCACTCAGCGATGTGTATGACTTTACACTAGCTGCTGTCGACAAAGACGGTAAACGGCAGAGACTTACGAGCTTCAGCCAGCCGGTTACGCTGACGTTCCAGGTACCGGGCTCGGCGGACCACTCCGTTACCGGTGTGTACTATCTTGCCGATAACGGTGAACTGGAATATGTAGAGGGGTCCTGGAACGGCAATACGCTGTCCGTGCAGGTAACCCACTTCAGCAAGTATGCCGTATTGGAATACAGCGCAGCCTTCGCTGATCTTCCATCCGGCCATTGGGCCTCCGCCGCGGTAAGAGAGCTGGCGGCCAAAGGCATCGTGAACGGCATGGAGAACGGACGCTTCGCACCGGACCAAAGCGTCACCCGCGCCCAGTTTGCGGCGATGGTGGTCCGCGCTCTCGGTCTCGAGGCGAAGTCGGGAGCGGCACAGCCCTTCACCGACGTCGCTTCCGGCGCCTGGTACGCCAAAGCGGTAGCCGCGGCCTACAGCCATGGCATCGTAGGCGGCCGCAGCGAGAGCACCTTTGCACCGGATGAGCTCATCACCCGGGAAGAAATGGCCGTTCTCATCGTCCGCGCTCACGCTGCCCAAGAGGGCGGCAAAGCGGCGGAAGGTGCCGGACTGCAAGCTGTGTTCACGGATTACGCGGAAGTATCCGACTGGGCGGCAGAAGCCGTACAGTCGGCGGTGGAGCTCAAGCTGCTCCAGGGCCGTGCACAAGGACTGTTTGCACCGGGAGACACCACCACCCGTGCCGAAAGCGCGCAGGTGATTCACAACCTGATCACCGCGCAAAAGTAACAGAATGATGGAATGATTTCCTGCGAGCAATTATGCAAAAGCCCTCGAACCCCGGCAAGGGAACGAGGGCTTTTGCCGTTTCAACTTTTTTGCACTCAAGCCTACGCTTGGCTATTCTCCTCATATCCCGTATCCGGAGAGTGAACGACTCCGTTCTCGAGCTGGAACTGTCCGTCGCTGGTACCGGAGGTATAGGCATCGCTGAACTGTTCATGGGTTACTGCCGTTCCCTTGGACGATTCATCGCTGCTGGTGTAGTCCGAAACCTCATAATGCTGGTCCGCCACCTTGCGGTAGTTGTTCAGCAGTCCTTCGGATGCTTTATCATTCATGGCCGGCACCCCCTATGGTTGTTGGCTAGTATTGATTTTCCGTGTTTCGGCCGCGCAGGCCGGCAAGGCCCAGCAGACCGAGCAGGCCAAGCCAGCTCCAGTTCGTGTCATGGTCCGTATCGGCGGCGAGCAGGTGAGCGCCGTTCCCGGCCGAACGCATGCCGAAGTGACCGTCTCCGGTGCCTGCGGCATTTCCTGCCGTATGGTTAGGGTAGGCCGTCCCTCCAGGGGCGCCGGTTCCTGTTCCGTTTTCGGCCTGACGGGTGCTCAGTCCCTTCGACTCTACGTTCGCGTCACGGTTCGGGATCGCTCCAAACCCGTTGTCGTTCGAGTTGTACGTGCCAAACAGGCTGGAGCTGCCGTACCCGCTGGTGTCGGTTGTTGCGCTGAACCCGTTATGGCCGCTGATATGGCTCGAATAGTTGCGCTGTACGCTGCTTGTGCCCTGTTCGGGAGTCGTGCTCCAGTTCTGCATGCTTCCGGCGGCAGCAGCCGGGACAGCCAGCGCCGCGGAAGAAGAGAGGATGAGGGCCAAGGCAATGGAATGGCGGAGATGCAAGAGAAATCCCTCCTTTATTCTTGTTCGTTGTCAATCTCTTATGGTTTCCCACCGGGAGCCGGTTTTTATGCGGGGATGAGCTGATCAAGATGAAGAAAGCGGTGGGTCATATTGCAGACCCGCAGCTGAGGCAGCTGTACCTGCAGAACATCCAGATGACCGAGGCACAGATCGGCGAACTGATGCAGCTGCTGAAATTCCGTCCGCTGCTCGGATAAAGGGATGCTGCACACATAACGAAGCTCAGCTAAGGAGAGAATATCCGTGAACATGATCGATGATCGGTACTATGCGCTGGAGCTGCTGCTCACCGCCAAGACGGCAGTCCGCGATACGGCGATTGCGCTCAGCGAGACCTCGACACCCTTCGTGCGCGAAGCCCTGCTGAAGTCATTCCAGCAGAATGTGATGGCCCATGCTATGGCATTCGGCTACACGCTGTCGCATGGCATCACGCCTTCCTATACCCCCGAGCGGGTGATTCAAAATGACTTCGAGCTGGCACGGATCGCCCTGCAGCTTCCGATATCAAGGTGAGGCGCTCGGCAGCCGGGAACAGGTCTGATTTATAACGGGCCGGCCGAAGCCGCCTATCGTTCACCCGTCAATCCAAGGCATACCGGAACCCGTCAAGGGTCCGGTGTGCTTTTTTTAATGATAAGAGCTTATATCTCGCCAGCGCTCGTCGCATCGTCCGTAAAGGGCGGCAACCGTTTAGCTTGCCAATACCCCATGTCCCAAGAAGGGATACGGGCCGATTCGGCAAGCCGGGCGGCATTTGTTATTGAAAGCGTTTACCAAACTGCGTTATAATAGGGCTGTTTCCGAAATCTCCCTCTTCGGGCTGTTCGCGCAGCAGGGTAGGGTTAATCGCTTAATCTCTATTTGTACGATATCCTTGCACATTCGGCCCCCAACGCCATTATTTCTGAAGCGAAGAAAGGAGATCCCCCTCCATGAAAAGAACGTGGTACCACCGCCTCATCCTCTCGTATGTGCCGGTCATTTTTCTTCTGATCACGGTCCTGATTTTCGCCGCACTGTCGGTCATCAGCGAGATTTCGATCCGGGAGACCGAGAAAGCGAACCGGATCTCTGCCCGGTATGTGATGGATTCCCTGGAGACGCGTCTTCGGGACATCGAGCGGGCCGTCCTGGAGGAGATGGGCGGCAGCGCTGCCCTGGATGCCTTCTATGATCCGGGCTCGCCGGCCGATCCGCTGCTTCCTTACGAGGTGTCCAAAGGACTGCACCGGCTGACGGACGACCATCCGCTGATCCACTCGATCTACCTGTACCGGGCCCGCGACGGAGTCGTGCTGACGCTGAGCGGCATGGAGGACCTCCGTGCATTCGCGGACCGTACGTTCGTGGAGGAGACGGCCGGACGGGAAGGAAACTCCCCCTGGTCCGTCGTGCGCCGGCTTAAGGAATGGCAGGGAGAGCAGGAGACGGAGGTCATCTCGCTGGCCAAGAGAGCCCTGCTCCCCTTGGGCGGCGACGGCATCGTC
The DNA here is from genome assembly GCF_049942825.1 of Paenibacillus sp. S-38. Lineage (NCBI taxonomy): Bacteria > Bacillati > Bacillota > Bacilli > Caryophanales > Paenibacillaceae > Paenibacillus > Paenibacillus sp. S-38. Next base: position 5,262,387 of record NZ_CP187970.1, on the reverse strand, counting down.
GTGGTGAACGTAAAAGCCCGCGCTCTCTTCGGGATCGCCGATGAGATGATCAACAAGGACCTGACCTTTATGGAGATCCGCAAAGGGGACTCCCGGCTGTATTCTTCGGCCGGGGAAGCGGGCTTGCAGAAGGAGTCCGGGGCAGAGCCGACGGCCCGGCTGCATTCGGAAGCGCTCGGATGGGACATTGTCAGCGGGATCAAACCCGGGGCGCTGCTCGGCGGTTTGTCCCTGCTCTCCCATCTGTGGGTGTGGATCGGCGGCTTCGCCATCCTGGTCTCTCTCTTCTATCTGTTCTATATTACACGAAGCCATTATAAGCCCATCGAAAGTATTATGCGGCAGATTCAGGCCTACCAGAGCGGTGCGGGTACGAGGCCGCAGAACAGCGATGAATTTGCTTTCATCGGCCGGGTGCTCGACACGCTGATGAACCAAACGGCGCAGTACGAGAAGCAGTACAAAGAAGATCTGCTTGTCCGCCGCAGACAGGTGTTCCTCGAGCTGCTCTCCGGCCGTCCCGAACGCTCTGCCGCACAGTGGGAGGAGCTCCTGACGCGGCTCGGGATCGGTGGAGGGGGACGGCGCTGTACGGCAGCTGTTGTCGAGATCGACCGGTATGCCCGATTCCGGGAGCAGTACAGTACACGGGACCGGAATCTGCTCCAATTCGCGGTGACGAATGCGGCGCAGGAGTTTGCCGGCCGGGAAGGGTTGACGGTCTGGGCCGAATGGACCGAGGAGCACCGCCTTGGGCTGCTCTTCCTGGAAGAGGCGGCGGCGCCGGAGACCGGGAGACCGGCCGAGGTGCTGGACCGGCTGCGGACCTGGACTCCGGTGCATCTGAAGCTCTCGCTGACGGCGGGAATCGGCAGGCCGCGGGAGGAAATCACGCAGGCCGGCGGCTCCTTCGGGGAGGCCCTGGGCGCTCTCCGATACAAATTGTCGCTCGGGAGCGGCCGGGTGCTCCGCTTCGAGGATCAGTCCGGGCTGCCGGCCGGGGATATCCATCCGTACTTCGGCCGCATCGATGCGCTCGTCCGCAGCTTCCGCCTGGCGGATGAGGAGTGGGAGGATCAGGCGGAGGAGCTGCTGCTGGCGCTGGAGGGGGACCCTCTCCGGGATGACGGCATCCTGGTGCTCCTCGAGTATTTGGCCGGAGCGCTCCGCCGGTCTCTCGAGGAGCTCGGCGGAGAAACCCTGGCTTATTGGGAGCGGCAGGCGGAGCCGGAGCTGCTGCGCGTGCTCAGCGAGCTCGACACGCTCGAAGAGCTTCTCCCGGCGCTGAAGGGCATCCTCCACGGACTGCATCGGCAGTATCTGGCCCATACGGACCGGCACGGCCGGCGGGGGCTCGCCGGGGAGATCCGCCGGTTCATCGAGGCCGATTATGCGAATGCCGAGCTGTCGCTTGCGCTTATCAGCGACAAATTCGGGGTCGGAGCCAAGTATGCCAGCCACCTCTTCAAGGAGGAGTTCGGCCTGAAGTTCGTCGATTATCTCTGTTCCCTGCGGATGGAACATGCGAAGCGTCTGCTGCTCGAGACCGATGCTTCCCTGCCCGAGATCTCGCAGCAGGTCGGCTACACCCATTCGATCTCGTTTGGCCGCACCTTCAAGAAGGTTGTCGGCGTCACTCCCGGGGATTACCGCAAATATATGCAGCCGCCCGCAGCCCGGGGGGTGGCAGGAGAATCGTATTCATAAATCGCCGCTCCATGTCCCGCAAACCCCGCGGCAGAGCGGTTTTGAGCAGTGGCGGGAAGCTCGAGTTGGTGTCCGGAAAACGGTTGGTGTACCGTCTGCCAGGGGCTCTGCCGTTTTGGTTGGCTGTGCGGAAACATGCTGGTTGACCCTTTCGGCGGCCCCCGGTTATAACTGGGATATTCCCGCCGGAACCCGGTGCCTGCCGAAATGACAGCGGTACCAAGCGGTGCGGCGATACGCGAAGAAGGGGTGGATGAAGGATGCAATGGAGAAGAGGAAGCGTAGCCGTCATGTCGGCCGTACTGACTACAGGGCTGCTCGCGGGTTGTTCGGACAGCACCCAGCCTCAGGGGGCATCGGGTGCACAGGGAGCCGGGGCAGGCTCCGGCTCTGGACTCGTAACGCTGAAGGTGGAGATCTTCGACCGGGGCAACTCCCCGGCAGGCAAGACCGCGACGAACAATAACAATACGCAGTGGATCCAGGAGACCTTCGGCAAGCCGAACAACATCAAGCTCGAGTTCATTCCGGTCCCGAGGTCGCAGGAGATCGAGAAGCTTAACGTACTGATGGCCAGCGGTGACGCGCCCGATATCGTATTCACCTACGATTCCAACCTTGTATATAAGTACGTGAAGCAGGGCGGACTGACCGATCTCGGCAAGGTAATCGACGAGTACGGGCCGAATCTGAAGTCCTACCTTGGAGAGGATACGCTCGCCTACGGCAAGTTCGACGGCGTGCAGTATGCGATCCCGGCGAAGCGGGCGTACCTCGGCAAATATTCCTCGATGATCCGCCAGGACTGGCTCGATAAGCTCGGCCTGCCCCTCCCGAAGACGACGGACGAGGTGTATGCCGCGCTCAAGGCGTTCAAGGAGAAGCAGCCGGGCGGCCCGCAGACGATTCCTCTCGGCTTCTCGCTGGCCCCGGCTTCCTATGAGCCGATCATCTGGCCTTTTATCGGGAAGACGACGGAGGAAGAGAAATATACGATGCTCCAGCAGCTCGGCTCCCGGGATAATCCGCTGCTGCTTCCGGGGCATAAGGACGCCGTACGGTTCCTGAACAAGCTGTATAACGAAGGGCTCATGTCCCCGGATTTTGCACTGGATAAGGATAAAAAGAAGCTGCAGCAGGACATCATGACCGGCAAGGTCGGCATGTACGCGGAGGATGCAGGCGGAAGCTACGGCAAGGCGCCGGATATGCTGGGCGTGCTGCGCAAGAATGTGCCGGAAGCGATCGTGAAGCCGGTCGACCCGTATACGAATGCGGAGGGCAAGCATGTCAAGCCGTCCTACCAGCCGGCGGGTATGTACATCCTGATCCCGAAGAGCAGCACGAAGGCGGCCGAAGCCGTCAAGTATCTGAACTGGATGGCATCGAAGGACGTGCTGGTCACCCTGTCGAGCGGTCTGGAGGGCACGAATTATACGATGAAGGACGGTCTGCCGGTCATCAAGGATGACACCGAGACGCAGAACCGGCTCTATAATGCCGGCGACCTGCGCCTGGTGGCCAACGGTATCGACTTCGGCAGCACCGAACTCAATCTAAAATCGATGACGGTGAGCCTGAAGGGCCAGGACGCGGAGGATGCGATGCAGGCGTTCAGGAACGGCCTGACGGAGGGGCTGCCGCCGGTCCGCTTTGACCACCCTATCGCCGCCGAAGTGAAGTACGGCAACGCGCTGGCCGACAAGTACGACGAGCTGCTCGTGAAGTCGGTGATGGCGAAGCCCGACGCGTTCGACGGGGTGTATGACAGCCTGCTCAAGGACTATATGAACAGCGGAGGCGAAGAGGTCCGCAAGGAGCGTACGGAAGCTTACAAGACGATGAAGAAATAGGGCTGAGGGGCCTGGCAGGAAATACAAAAAAGGGCCGGGGTGCATTGCGCCTGGAAGCAGGACATGAGGCGCCTTACGCCACCCGGCTCCCGGGGAGGGAACCACCATGGAGAATCTGCAGGCGGAAATTCCGCAGGCGGGCGAGCGGAGAAGGCTCGGCCTCGCGAGAGGGGCGGGCCCGTATCTGGGCCGCTACTGGCAGCTCTATGCGATGCTGGCGCTGCCGCTGCTCTATTTTATCGTCTTCAAGTACGGGCCGATGTACGGTGTGAGCATCGCATTCAAGGATTTTAACCTGTTCCAGGGAATTTCGAAGAGTCCATGGATCGGCCTCGAGACGTTCCGGAGCATCTTCAAGATGGATTCGTTCTATCTGGCGCTGCGCAACACGTTCATGCTCAACTTTCTCGATCTCGTGTTCTCGTTCCCGGCGCCGATCATCCTCGCGGTGATGCTGAACGAGCTGCGGGGCGCGGCGTTCAAGAAGATCTCGCAGACGATCCTGTACCTGCCGCATTTTATCTCCTGGGTCATCATCGGGGGGATCGTATACCAGGTGTTCGCGACGAACACGGGGATGGTCAACCTGTTCCTCGGACGCCTTGGACTCGGGCCGTTTCCGTTTCTCTCCGACAAGGTGTACTGGCTCTTCACCTATCTCGGCACCGGGATCTGGCAGAGCGCCGGGTGGGGGACGATCATCTACCTTGCGGCGATGACGGCGATCAACAAGGAGCTGTACGAAGCGGCCGAGGTGGACGGCGCCGGCAGGCTCGCCAGGATCTGGCACATTACGCTGCCGGGCATCCGCTCCACGATCGTCGTGCTGCTGGTGCTGAAGCTCGGCGAGATGGTGCAGATCGGCTTCGAGCGGCCCTTCGTTATCGGCAACGTGACGGTCAGCGAATTCTCGGAGGTGCTCAGTACGTTCGTGTACAAAATGGGGATGGAGACCGGGGAATACTCGGTGGCGACGGCCGTGGGCTTTTTCCAGGCGGTGGTCGGGCTCGTGTTCATTCTCACCTCCAACTATATCTCGAAGAAAACGACGGATGAAGGCATTATCTGATGGTGCCGCTCCGCTGCCCCAAATCCATGAAGCCCTCAAGCCGAAAGGAGGCCGATTCGCATGAATGCCAAGCTCGGAAACCGTCTGTTCGACGGCCTGAACTACCTGCTCCTGTCGCTCTGTGTGCTGCTGTGTCTGGCACCGTTCCTGCATATTGTGGCAGTGTCGCTGAGCTCCAACCGGCCGATTATGTCGGGGGCCGTTACGCTGTTTCCCGTCGAGCTGAACTTCGAGGCCTATAACCGCGTCTTCGCGGATCTGACGATGCTCCGCTCGCTCGGCCTGACAGTCGGGCTCACGGTAGGATTCACCGTACTCTGCATGGCAATGACGATCTTCGCCGCGTACCCTCTGACGAAGACGGAGCTTAAGGGCCGCAAATTCGCGATGTACCTCATCGTTTTCACAATGTTCTTCAGCGGGGGCATTATCCCCGAATATATTCTGATTAAGCAGCTGCACCTTGTGAACTCCCTGTGGTCGCTGATTCTGCCGCTGCTCGTCAATCCGTTTTATCTCATCATTCTCATTACGTTCTTTGGCTCGATTCCGAAGAGCCTCGAAGAGTCGGCGGAGCTCGACGGCTGCAGCCACTTCGGCACGCTGGTGCGCATCATTCTGCCGCTCTCGATGCCGGCTGTAGCGACGCTCAGCCTCTTCTACGCGGTCAACCGCTGGAACGGGTTCATGGATACACTGTTCTACATTACGGATACGAACCTGTATCCCCTGCAGCTGAAGCTCTACCAGCTCATCATGAACTCGATGATGACCGACCAGATGCAGATGGAGGGCGCGCAGATCATCCAGGTGCTGCCGGAGAGCCTCAAGGCGGCGAGCATCGTCTTCGCCACCGTGCCGATCCTGATCGTTTACCCGTGGCTTCAAAGGTATTTTGTATCGGGCATCATGCTCGGCTCGGTCAAGGGGTAGCTTAAGAGATTCCTGCCGGAAGGCGGGATTTACGAAAACTTAACAGGGCGGCAGGTAGATGAAGGAAGGGGAAGCGATTATGATAGACAAGGGTGCGTATTCGTTCTCCACGTGCTGGAATATCAAGAGGCATACGGGCGGCCGGGAGCTCATCGAGGAGATCCAGGCCCTCGGCTTCCGCCGGGTGGAGCTTAACTATAACATTACGCGGGAGATGCTCGGGACAATTGAAGGGATGATCGAGCGGGGGGAGATCGGCGTCTCCAGCGTGCACAACGTGTTCCCGTTCGTGAACGACAAAGCGTACGATACGGATTCGGTGATGCTCGGCTACGATGACGAGGGGATGCGGCGGCGCTCCGTGGAGCTCCTGCTGCAGTCGATGGAATATGCCCACCGGTACGGTGCGGAAGCGGTGGTCGTCCACCCGGGCGAGGTGCCGTTCGAAAGCAATATCGATGCGGAGCTGAAGGGGCTGTGGCAGACGCTCGGACCGCAGTCGCCGGAGTACCGGGCGCTCTGGGAGCGGATGCTGGAACGCCGTTCGGCGCTGGCGCCAAGGTATGTGCAGCGTATCGCGGAGAGCCTTGAGGAAGTGTGCGACGAGGCGGTGTGGCGGGGCTGGAACATAGCGGTCGGCATCGAAACGCGCTCGCGCTGCTATCAAATCCCCACACTGCGGGAGGCGGCGGAGATCTGCGGCCGGCTGCAGGGGGCGCCCGTGCACCTGTGGCTCGATACCGGCCACGCGATGATGATGCAGCGCATGGGACTCTATGATGCCGAGGCGGAGCTTGGGGAGATTAAGCGCTTTATCTATGGCGTGCACATCCATGAGACCCTCGGGCTGTCGGACCATTGGTGTCCGTATGTGCACAGCGGAGAGGAGCGGTGTTTCGACCCTTATCTCGAGGCGATTGCGCAGGCAAAAGTGAAGGTCTACGAGCTGAAGGCCGCGTGCCTGCCCGAGGACATCCACAAGAGCCACCGCATCCTGACCGGCCGTCTGCAGGGTGTGCAGGACCGTACGGCGGGCTGAAGCGGAAGCGGGCGGAGCGTAAGGACGGAAGGGCCGCAGGAGGATGAAGGAAAGGCATATGGAAGGCAGGGCGGCAGAGGGTCAAGGCATAGATGGAACGGCAAGAGCAGGAACGGCAAGAGCAGGAACGGCAGAGAAGGATAGGCAAGGATAGGAAGAGAAGGTGCGGCAAAAGAGGAAAGGCGGTCGCGGGGTTGACCCGGGAAGGGTACCTCGGAGACCGGGAAGTGCAGGAGACGAGAGTACCGTAACGAGAAGACGATACAGAGAAGGGGAATGCAGCATGGATGCCATAGGCCGGAACTTGATCCGCCTTAATGACGAATGGACGGAAGCTTCCCTGCGCGAGCAGATCAGGGACGCTTCTTCCCGCTATGACGGAGGGATCCGCGACGAGAGCGGCATCGCGCGACCTACCCATGTGGGCACGCCCCGCCACATGGCGGTCTGGGCGTGTGCGCTGGTGCACCCGGACTCCCGTTATTACCATGATAATGGGCTCTTGGAGGCGTTCGGGCTCGCTTGCGATTTTATCTTGAACCGCCAGCATCCGGACGGGACGGTCTCACTCGGCTCGACGAATTTCAACTCGCCGCCCGATACCGCCTTCGTGGTCGGCGGCCTCGCGCAAGTATACCGGCTGCTCGAGGAGCACGAGTGGGCCCCGCTGGCCGAAGCCCGGGAGAAGCTGAGGCTGTTCCTCGAGCGGACCATCCCCGCGATGGTGACGGGCGGGTGCCACACGCCGAACCACCGCTGGGTACTGACCGCAGCGCTCTCGATGCTCCATGAGCTGTTCGGCCAGCCGGAGCTGGCGGCCCGCGCCGAAGAATGGCTGGCCGAAGGCATGGATATCACGGCCGACGGGGAGTGGACCGAGCGGAGCAACGGCATCTACAATGCCGTGAGCGATATCGCGTTGTACCATACGGCCCGGGGACTCGGGCGTCCGGAGCTGCTCGAGTACGTGCGGCGCAATCTGAAGATGATGGCCTATCTGTTCCACCCGGAAGGCGAGGTCGTGACGGACTACTCGGGGCGGCAGGACTACGGCCAGGCGGCGAACCCGGCCCCTTATGCGCTGGTCTGCCGGCTTATGGCCGCTTACGACCGTGACGGGCTCCTCGCTTCGATGGCGGATTATGCTGCAGGCTTTGTCCGCCAGCCGGAAGCGGTGAACAACAACCTGCTGCTCGGGTATCTGCTCGACCCGTCACTGAGCCTCGAGGGCGTGGAGCGCATCCCGCTGCCGGACCGCTACGAGATCGTGCTGAACGGCGCGCACCCCGTCCGCGAGCATACGGCCTTGGCTGAAGAAGCCGGGCACGGCATGCGCATCCTCCACTCCTCGATGCACCTGGCCTTCGGCTCGCCGGTGGTCCGCATCCGCGACGGGGAGCTGAGCGCTACGGTGATGGCCGGGACGCCGTCGTTCTTGTCGCTGCGGCACGGAGCGGCGAAGCTGCTCGGCGTGAAGCTGGCGGCCACGTTCGAGCCGGGCATCGTGAAGTTCGATGCCTTCAAGCAGGAGGAAGGCGGTGTGTACCGGCTGGCACGCACGGCGGAGAAGGGCTACAACGGGCCTGTACCGCGGGAGCTGCTGCCCACAAGGGCGGGCGGCGGGGACGTCTCGCCGTGGTACCTGCTGCCGCACCATCACCGGCCGATGACGCACCTGCAGGAGCATAGGCTGGAGGCGGAGGTGAGCCGCTCGGGAAGCGAGTGGAAGGTTCGCGTGCGATCCGACGAGCGGGAAGACGTGCTGGCGCAGCTCACGCTTGTCTTCGGCTCCGAAGGGGAGCTTGAAGGGGAAGGGCTGCAGCCGGCGGGCGAGGGCCGGTACTTCCTGTCCGGGGGCCGTGCCGTGTACCGTGCGGGCGGGTCCGCCCTGGAGCTTGCGGGCGGTGCGTTCGAGCACCGGCTTCCCCTGCTCCGGGAGGATGTTCATCCGGCGGGCTGTCTCTGCGTGCATGTCAACCTGGTGACGCCGTTCGATCACGCGGTAACGATCCGGCTGCTGTAGACACCGGGACTCCATAGAAGAAGGGATGAACCACCGAGATGACGGTCTATTTTGATGAGGGGGAAAGCCTGAGGTACCGGTTCGGGGACGACGATGCCGCCATGCTGGGCGTGATTGCGGGCCGGTATGTCGGCGCGAATCCGCCCGCCGGCTTTGTCTACAGAGCCTTCAGCAGCGCGGGAGTGCTGCAAACGAAGGAAGGTCTATACGATCTGAATCTCGCGTTACGGTTCTCGGAAGCGGGACCCGGCGACTATGCGTATGCGGCGGCCCTGGTGTGGAGCGATAACCGGCGTTCCCTCGATATTCAGATCGAGCCGCTCGGGCCGGTGCGCTTCTGGCTGAACGGGAGCCGGGCGTACCGCTCCTCCGTAGTTGAGGAGCTGAAGGCGGATGCGCTTGTGACGCTGCCGCTGGAGCTGTCCGAAGGGTGGAACACCCTGTGGCTTGAGGCGCAGTGGACGCCGGCCGGGTTCGGCTGCCGGATCGGTGCCGAGGAGGCCAAGGTGCGCATTCTGAACGTGCTCGCCCCGTTCCAAGAGCGGGCCGGCCAGGCCGGATGGGTGTTCTCCCGGCCGGCGGCGGGCCGGCACTTCACGGACGGCACCCTGCCGGACCTGCATGGCAGCGAAGCGGCCTCGGGCCTACAGTGGCTGCCGCAGGCCGGCTGGAGCGCCGCCGAAGCCGCGCTGCCCGCGCCCGAGCGGCTGTTCGGCCGCAGGCCGGGCCGGACGGCCATCGCCCGGACGGTGCTGCGGCGTACGGACGCGGGCGGCGGCCCGCTCACGCTGGCCGGGTCGTCCGCCGGGCCGCTTGCCGTCTGGGCGGGCGGCCGGCTGGTGGCCGACCTGCCGGAAGGCGGAGCGTTCCGCGAGAGCTTGCCGCTCGGCTGGGGGGCGCACGACGTGCTCGTCCGCACCGGCTGCCCGGAGGCGGGCGCGTGGGATTTCACGCTCGAAGCATCACTCGAGGCTTCACTCGAGGCTTCACTCGAAGCCGCTTCGGACGGCGGCCCGGAAGGCTGCACTCTGGCCCTGCCGCTGACGGTCCACGGCGCCGGCGAGGGCCCTTGGCTATGGCTCGGTCCCTTCGAGAGCGGCGGGGAGCTCCCGGCCTGGGAGGCGCTGCTGCGGACGGACCGGGTCTATCCCGGCGGGGTAGGGGGCCTGTATTGGCGCCTCGATCTTCCGGAGGTGCGCATCCGGCCCTATTACGAAAATGCGATGCTGAGCTCCCGCTGGACGGTCGGCACAGTGACCAATTACGGCCGGTGGGATTATCCGCTCGGCGTGACGGTCTACGGGCTGCTGCAGGCGGGACGCTGGCTCGGCCGCAGCGACCTTGTCTCCTATGCGCAGGCTCATGTGCAGGCCTGCACGGAGATGGACGGGTACGCCCGCTGGGACGAGGCGCAGTACGGGTTCCCCGCGCTGAACCAGCAGCTCGTGCAGATCCGCATGCTCGACAACTGCGGCTCGTTCGGCTCGGCGATGCTTGAGGCCCTGGAGGACAGTGGGGATGCGCGCTTCCGGGAGGAGGCCGGGGCGATTGCGGAGCGGATCGCGGACTTCATGCTGCGGCGCCTGGAGCGGCGGGAGGACGGTGCTTTCTACCGGCTGTGCCCGGGCGAGTATTCGGCCGATACGATGTGGGCCGACGACCTCTACATGAGCACGCCGTTCCTGTGCCGGTATGCCCGGCTGACCGGCTCCGTGGAAGCGCTGGACGAGGCGGCCGCACAGTTCCTGCGTTTCCGGCGCTATCTCTTCCTGCCGGAGAAGCGGATCATGTCCCACGTGTATGACTTCAAATACGGGCGTGCCACCGGCATCCCCTGGGGGCGCGGCAACGGCTGGACGCTGTTCTCGCTCTCGGAGGTGCTGGAGGCGCTTCCTGAGGACCATACGGACCGTCCCGCCCTCCTGGCGTTCTTCCGGGAGCTGTGCGCCGGCTATGCGGCGCTGCAGGGCGAACGCGGGCTGTGGCGCCAAGTGCTCGACGATCCCGAAGCCTACGAGGAGGCGTCATGCACAGCCATGTTCGTGTACGGCTTCGCCCGGGGAGTGCGCTTCGGCTGGCTGGAGGGCGGGGAGACGAAGTACGCGGCCGCAGCGCTGAAGGCTTGGGAAGGGCTGACGCGGCATGCTGTCGACCAGCACGGGAATGTGCACGGCGTTTGCAGCGGTTCACGCTACGCGTTCACGGCCGACTACTACAAGTACGACCTGCGCACCGTGCTCAACGACAACCACGGCATCGGCATCATGATGCTGGCGGGCACGGAGATCGCGAAGCTGAAGAGGAGTCTTGCAGGGCGGCTGCCGGCCTCTCAGGAGAGCCTGGCCTGAGCGCTGCGCTGCGGCCGGGGCGGGCCAAGCGCAGCAGCGCCGAGCCCGCGGGCCGGCTGCACCGGCTGAAGCGGGCATAGGGGCACACCTGCCGTCCGCACTGGGCTGCGCCTGCTTCGAACGGCAAACGAAAACCAAGCAGGGCCCGCACCGCCTTCGGGGAAGGCGTGCGGGCCCTGCGGTATGTCCCATGTTCTGCCGATCGCAATGAATGCAGGCCTCAGCCCATCCGGCTGGAGGCCTACACTATGCCCGCGCGGTCCTCCGGCAGGGTGGGCTGCTGAACGCCGGCGAGGACCTGCCGATGCCGGACATGCCGGCATTCCTGCGGTCCCGGCTGCCGTCAAGCCGGATCCAGTGCCGCTTGTCCCGGTCAGCGGCTATCCCTGCGGCCGGAAACGCAGCGGCATCGTGCTCACGCCGTGGACGATGAACCCGCGCGCCGGCGGGAGCGGCTCGTCATTGACGCGGGCAAGCTCCGGCAGCCGCTCCAGCACAGCCGCCAAGGCGACCTTCGCTTCGAGGCGGGCGAGCGGCGCGCCGAGGCAGAAGTGGATGCCGTGGCCGAAGGCGATGTGCCCGTTCGGCGTCCGCTCGATATCGAAGCGGGCGGCGTCCGGGAACTTCTCCTCGTCGCGGTTCGCCGAGCCGATCCAGGCGACGACGCGGGAGCCGGCCGGAATCACCTGCCCCCCGATGTCGACATCTTCGGAAGCCGTGCGGAACATCGCCTGGACAGGCGAGCGGAAGCGCAGCACTTCTTCGATGGCGGACGGCAGGAGCTCCGGCCGGCTGCGCAGCTTCGCCAGCTCCTCCGGGTGCTCGAGCAGCGTCAGCACGGCGTTGCCGATCAGGTTCGTCGTCGTCTCGTTGCCGGCGACCAGAAGAAGCGCACAGAAGGAGAGGATATCCCCCTCCGAGAGGTGGAATTCCCCTTCTTCGGCGGCGATCAGGGCGGAGATGAGATCGTCCTTCGGCGCCCTTCGGCGCTCGGCGATGATGCCTGAGAAGTATTCGTTCATCTCCCGGTGAGCCTGCAGGGAGCCGGATGCCGAGCCGCCGAGGATGGTATCGGCCGAGGCCACCACCTCATCCGACCAATGCTTGAATCGGTCGCGGTCTCCGCTAGGGATGCCGAGCAGCTCGGCGATGACGATGACCGGGAGCGGATAGGCGAAGTCCCCGATGAGGTCGATCTCCCCGGAGTCCGCCACGCGGTCCAGCAGCTCATGGGTCAGCTCGGCGATGCGGGGCTCCAGAGCGGCGACCGCCTTCGGCGTGAACGCCTGGTTGACCAGAGAGCGCAGCTGGGTATGGCGTGGGGGATCGGTCGTGATCAGGGAGAAGCCGTCCCGCTGGCCTGCGGCGGCACCGGCTGAGGCCGGGGGACGCCCGCCGGCCGAAGAGAACCGGGCGGAGTCGGACAGCACGGTGCGCACGTGGTCGAAGCGGAACACGGACCAGAACTGCATCGGCTCCATATACATGACAGGCTGGCTAGCCCGCATCATCTCGTAGATCGGATAAGGGTTGCGCAATATTTCGGGCGTCAAAAAGGGAATCATGGGAAAGTCCTCCTATCCTTTATCGTGATATCCATATGATGGGCTTACCGGCAGCCCCTGGCGCAGATTGCAGCGGTCTCCGCCCGCCTTTTGAGCCTAATGGGGCAGATCTGGCGCAGCAGCAGCAGCGGGCTGTCTTCCTCATTATCCCACAAGAGGGGCCCCGAACCAAATTCCGGCGGCATGCAGGGAGTTGGAAGCGCGATATCGATTCCCGGGACCGCCCGGTGCCGCACGTGGGACTTTCAGCTTATTTTCAGCTTCCGTTCATGTTCACGTCACAATACGCTGATAAGCTGATTTTTATAGAGAGACAGAGATAAAAAAGGTTAGAACCCCAAGCGGGATGAGAAGAACCATGAATCGCATAAGCGTCAGGATCCCCCGTGACCGGAGCCCCGGCCGGGTGTCCTGCTCCGCGGATCTGCGCTGCTTCCGGTTCTTTTTGTCATTTTCCTGCAAATAAACTTGCAAGAAAGAGTTTCTTTCAACTACAATGGGAGAAACAGGCCGATCGGCCGTTATGCCCCTCGGGCGGCATATGCATCGTACGATCGACTTCCGCATGTCTGCGGATGCCGCCGCTGCGTTAAGCGCTCCGGCTGATCCGCTGCCTCCGGCTTTTTCTTATCCCCCCGCATCTGTTAAATCCTTATGCCTAATAGTAAAGGATCCTAGCGTTTTTTTTTCCTGTATGGAAGCTCTCAAGACCCGGCTTCGTCAGCGCGGCTTGTTCGTATGCGGCTGCCGGCGGTTGAGGCCTGTGTCTTCAGGCACGGTCAGCGGGACTAATCCGTCCGCGAAGATACGAATTGTATCGGTATAGTGAGGGAACCGGAGGGGAGAAGGTCCTGCCGGACAGCAAGGGGGCAGACAGCCGAGGTACGAGAATGGCAAAAGAGAGAAGAGAAAACTATCGGATGGTGGGAGTGTTCCTATTGAGTGGAAAGACAAAAAAGTGGGTCTGCATGCTTACACTGACCTCGCTGCTGCTTGTCTCCTGTGAATCCCTCACGGGCGGCAATGCCGCGGCGGAAGATACGTTCGGCCGAATGAGGACGAAGTGGAAGGAGACCATGACCGGCGGGACGAACTACGACCCGAAGGATCCCGATATCGCCAGGCGGATTCAGATGATCGACAGCGAAGTGTCGAACGACAAGAAGTCGGGGTATTGGGACACGATGCAGAAGGATGCGGCCAGTACGGACTGCAAGTGCATCTGGACCGACCTCAAGAACAACGGGGCGTCGGCCGAGATTACCGAAGGCTATGACCGCCTGAAGTCCATGGCGCTGGCCTATTCGACAAAGGGCGGCTCACTGGAGAACAATGCGGCGCTCAAGGCCGACATCATCCGCGGCCTCGAGTGGATGGGCGACAACCGGTACACGGTCCGCAAGGCCTATGGGAACTGGTGGGACTGGGAGATCGGATCGCCGCTGCGGCTGGAGGACACCATCGTTCTCATGTATAACGACCTGACGCCGGAGCAGCGGGCCAAGTGGATCGCCGCGATCGACCACCACTCGCCGAACCAGGCGGGAGTCGGATACGAGTACTGGGGAGCGAACCGCGTATGGCGGGCCAAGGTGCATGCCGTACGGGGCATTCTCGACGGGAACACCGCGAAGCTGGTTATGGGCCGCGACGGGCTCAGCGATCTGACGGACGGCCATAACGGGGAGAAGAGCGTGTTCAAATACGTCACCTCCGTCGACGGGTTCTATGCCGACGGCTCGTTCGTCCAGCACGGGGAGTTCGCCTATAACGGCGGCTACGGAAACTCGTTCCTCCAGGAGCTGGCGGGTCTCATGTACCTGCTGAAGGGTACGGAGTGGGAAGTGAAGGATCCCGACAGCGTCAACGTGTGGCAGTGGGTGTACGATTCGTTCGAGCCGTTCGTCTACAAGGACGGCCAGCTGATGGACATGGTCCGCGGCCGCGAAATCTCCCGTTATTACTTCCAGGACGATGTGGCCGGCCACAAGCTGATCATGGGCATCATGCGCCTGTCGCAGGTGGCTCCGGTCGAGCATGCGGCGGCGTACAAGAGCATGATCAAGTACTGGGTCATGAACGATCCGAGCTTCTATGACGTGGCTACGATCAACATGCTCGTGCTGGCCAAGGCTACGGTAGGCCACGATTCGGTGAAGCCGCGGGGCGAGCTCGTCCAGAATAAGGTGTTCAACCAGATGGCGCGTGTCGTCCACCACCGTCCGGGCTTCGCGCTGGGACTGAGCATGTTCTCCAAGCGGATCGCCAACTATGAGGCGAATCCGGAGAACCTCCGGGGCTGGTATACCGGCAGCGGGATGACCTATCTCTACAATAACGACGATACCCAGTACGCCGACGAATTCTGGGCCACGGTCAATCCGTACCGGCTCCCGGGAACGACGGTGACGCAGAAGACGCTCAAGGCCGGAGACCAGCAGGGCTTCACGAACACGAAGGATTGGGTCGGCGGCGTGTCGAACGGCACGTTCGGCGCAGCCGGCATGGAGCTCGTCTCTCCGTTTGACCCGACGCTTACGGCGAAGAAGTCGTGGTTCATGTTCGACGATGAGGTGGTCGCGCTCGGCTCCGATATCAGCTCTGCGGACAACAATCCGGTCGAGACGATCATCGACAACCGGAAGCTGAACGAGTCCGGCAGCAACACGCTGACGGTCAACGGCTCCGCCAAGCCGTCCTCTCTCGGCTGGTCCGAGACGATGCCCGGCGTCCAGTGGGCGCATCAGGCCGGCAATGTGGAAGGCTCTGACGTCGGCTATTACTTCCCTGAGGGTAACGCGAATCTGAACGGCCTGCGGGAGTCCCGCAAGGGCAAATGGGGCACGCTCAACGTGCTGCAGGCTCCCCCGGGGAATCCGGAGCATACGCGCAATTACCTTACCCTGTGGTTCGACCACGGTGCGAATCCGGCAGGGGCATCGTACCAGTACGTGCTGCTGCCGAACAAATCGGCCGCGGAGACGGCTGCGTATGCGGCCAGCCCGGAGATCCGGGTCATTGCGAACAACAGTGCCGTCCATGCGGTTCACGAGAACGGCAGCGGAACGACGGCAGCTCTCTTCTGGAATGACGGAGCGGCGACGGCCGGTGGCATTACGGTTAACAAGCGTGCCGCCGTCATGACGCAGACCCAGGGCAAGGAACTGACGATCAGCATCTCCGATCCGTCGCGCAGCGCGGATGGCATCATTGAAGTCGAGCTCGACCGTCAGGGTGTTACTACGGTCAGCGCAGACCCGCGCATCACGGTGACGCAGACGAATCCGACGATCAAGCTGACCGTCAATGCCACTGATTCCCTCGGTGCCGTCATGCAGGCGAAGTTTACGCTCCCGGCCAGCGCCATCTCCTTCAAGGATACGGGCGGCTATGCCTGGGCCGGCGAGCAGATCAACGAGCTCGCCGCCAAAGGCATCGTGAACGGCACCGGGGCGAATACGTTCTCGCCCGGCGCCAATGTGACGCGGTCCGATTTTATCGTGCTGCTCGTCCGCGCACTCGGGCTGAAGGCGGAGCCTGACATGTCCTTTACCGATGTGTCCTCGGCCTCGTACTATGCGCAGGCGGTGGGGATCGCGAAGCGGCTCGGGATTGCTGAAGGCGGAGCGGACGGCACGTTCAAACCGAAGCAGGCCATCTCCAGGCAGGATATGATGGTGCTGATCTCCCGGGCGCTCAAGGCAGCCGGACGGACACTCGAGCCGGGAACCGCTGAAGATCTCGGCGGGTTCACAGACCGCGGCCAGGTCGCAGCCTACGCTGCCGACAGTGTGGCGACGCTCATCAAGAACAAGGTCGTGGAAGGCGACGGCACACTTCTCAAGCCGCAGGCTACGGCCACGCGTGCGGAGACGGCGGTGCTCATTCACCGGATCTACAGCTCCAAGTGAGAGGGAACGGACAAGGGCGGGAATCCAGCGATTCCCGCCTTTTATTTTTTGCCCAAAACCGCGGGGCTGTATCTGCGTATGGTATGGTCATACAAGAATAGTAAAGGGGAGTCGACCCGATGAACAAGAGAAGAAGACACAGGGCCAATGCCGTACGGAAGGTGTCGGCAGCGCTTCTGCTGGCCCTGGCTGTGGCCGGCTGCTCGGCGGGGGACGCGGGGAGCAGGCTGACGGAGCTGACGGATGGAGTGACAAGTGCGGTATCCGGGCTGCAAGAGCTGAAGGAGTCGGTCGGTGCCGCGGTCGCCACGCTCGATGCGGTGAACGCGCAGGTCGTGCAGGGGGCTTCCAAGCTGATCTCGCTTCTGGAGGAGCTGAAATTCGATGTGAGCTACCGCGAGAACGGCATTGCGTTCTCCTCAGGACAAGGCTTCAGCGGGCTGGTCGGGGTCAGCGGCAACTCGCTGGTGCTCGATCTCACGTCCGCTTCGAACGATGCGGCCGCAGCCAAGACGATCATCCGCATCGCGAACGTCTTTTCCCCCTCGAACGCGGTGGAGGAGAAGATCGGAGCGTTCGTAGGCAGCGATGCGGTGCAGGAGGCCGAGCTGCCCGGGGGCTTCCTCCGTTCGGACGGGACGACGATGGAGCTGCACTTGGAAACTCCGCTGCTTCAATAAGCCGAAACTATGCGGCGGCACACGCCCCGCCAGCCGCAAACAAAGCTGCCTCTGCGGGCAGCTTTGTTTGCGTTGTAACGGGGAAAGGGCTGCCTTTAGATGCTGTTCGAACCGGCGCTGGTCCCGCTGGCGACTTGGAGTACGGAAGCCGTGTAAGGGCTGCCGCCAGGCATGGATAAGGAAGGAGAGACTGGATATTTTCCCGGCATCCAAGCCAAATATCTCCTGTAGAAATGGGAGGTGTTCGGGTGTGAATTGCATTACGCACAATGGCTCGAGCAGCCGCCCCAGGCACCGGACCGCCGCAAGCTCGTCTGTCAACCTACCTAGGCTGGCAGAGGAGGGAGCGGGTGCACTTTGCCAATCTTCTGGTATAATGGCAGAGACAGCCAAACATGCCATAACGGGAGATGAGACGAATGTTCGGTAAGGTAGCGGCAGACATTCTGGGACTTAGTGATGTGGGAAGCGTAATCCGTCCGGAGAATTATGATAAGGTGGATGCGGACGATTACGTGATGCATGAGGACCAGGAGAAAATCTATTTTTTGATCAAATCCAAATCCGACGAATACTGCTTCACGAACCAGGCGCTGATTCATCTCGACGGTACTTCGGCGGCGAGCAAGAAGCGCACGCTGCGCCGGTTCCCCTACGCAGCCTATCCGATCTCGAACGTATCGCTGGAGACCGCCGGCACCGTCGACCTGGATGTCGAGATCAAGTTCACAATGGGCAGCACGGCTTATTCCATCGATGTTAACAAGAAGTTCCTGGAGGAGCTTAAGGACCTGTACAAGGCGCTGCTCAAAATTTCGGAGATTACACGGGAGAATGAAGTGACCCTCGGATTCGCCCAGCAGAGCCTAGAGATGACTTCCTCCACGCTGAGCCGGATGGCGAAGACGGAGGGGGACCTGGTTACCGGATTCAAAGAGCTCAACCAGCATGCCTTCAACTGGCTTGTCGAAACCCGGAAGCAGTACAGCGTCAAGGATTTTGGCT
The DNA here is from genome assembly GCF_049942825.1 of Paenibacillus sp. S-38. NCBI lineage: Bacteria > Bacillati > Bacillota > Bacilli > Caryophanales > Paenibacillaceae > Paenibacillus > Paenibacillus sp. S-38. The sequence continues at coordinate 5,244,254 of NZ_CP187970.1, read as the reverse complement.
TCGTATACGAGCGTTATATCAATTATTAAAAGGACATGACGTCGGCCGTCCGGAGATCCGGACGGTCATTTTTTGTTGGGATACGGCAGCAGCGACGGAAGGAAAAAGCTGGCAGGTGTCGAATTATAGTAGTATATCTTATTCCCCTGCGGTTTCTTGTAGGATGGTGGTGCGGGGACAGACAGGAGAGGAGGGAGCCTGCAAGCGCTGGGAGGTTCACCGGGCCCACGCCGCCGGCAAGCGGCGTACAAAAAGATACAGTATGTATCATAAACGAGAGGACAGGTGTTATGTACACATTGGCTACCAATCGATGGGTGATGGCCTGCGGTCTGATCATGCTCCTGCTGCTGCCGTCAAGCGTGTATGCCGAGGTGCCGCCGGCTCCCGATATTGCCGCACCCTATGCGGATACAAGACAGGATACCCTTCTGGAGATCGAGGTGCGGGACAGCGGCACGGTCAGCCGGATGACGGCCAGCGTAGGCGACCGCGGGATCGGCCTCGTCCGCATCTGCGCAGAGCAGTGCTCCTGGGTGGGACGGCTGGATCTCAGGGGACTCTCCAAGGGTCCGCAGACTCTGCTTGTGAAAGCGGAAGACCCGTCCGGAGGAGCGTCGGAGGCTGCCCAGCCGTTCTTCCTTGTGCCTAAGCCTTATGTTCTCGTCAGCCCGTCAGGGGGCACAACGCTTACTGACGGTACCATGCAGGCTCAGGTGACGCCCTATAGCTATCCCCAGGATCCCGACAGTCTAGTGATCGAAGGGGGGCTGTCTGCACCGGACGGGAAGATCATCGCTTCCTTCAGCGGCCAGGGGAACGTGAACCAGAGCCTAGCGCTGCCTTCCGATTCCGGCCCTGAGCTTCATTACCAGGTGAACGTATTCGACGAGCAGCACAATCTGCTCAGCGAAGAGCTTCACCTGCTCTACCGTGAGCCTGAGGGAGTACTCGAGGAGAGAGGGCGCATCCCCGGCGAGATCGTCGATTATGACCGCAGCCGGATTCTTTACCGTGGGGCTGCGGGGGACCTGTTCCTCCGCCAGGAGGGCGGCGGTCCGGATACCGTCGTGTTTCCTGCCGGTCTCGGGTCGGCAGGCTTCGCCGCACTGACGCCGGAAGGGGCGGTGGTGCTGGCGTCCGGCTTAGAAGCCGGCAGCGTCTACACCTGGAAGGAGCGGAAGCTGAGCCTCGTGCGGGAAGGCGCGGGCGAGCGGGCGGAAGTCCGCGGCCGCTACTTGCTCTTGGACGAGGGGGATGGCGTGAACCGTTCGGTGCTCGATTCTTCCACGGGTTCGCTGCGCACTTATGACAGCTCGCTGTACCGGGAAGGCGTGCTGGAAGAAGACGGCGGTGTGCTCTTTGTCTCGGCCGGCACGATCTCGCGTTTGGCCGCCGACGGTTCCGTACAGCCGGTAGTCAGCGGTGCAGGCGAGGCGGCGGGACTGGTGGCGGACGGGGAGCAGGTGCTGTTCCTCTCGGGTCAGCGGCTCCTGCAGTATGACGGCAGCACCCTCAAGGAGCTGACGGACGGACTGCCCGGCGGGGCGGCCCCCCATCTCGCATACGAGAGCGCGGGCGGCTGGACCGCGTACCTGGTGGAGGGCGCAGAGGGCCTGCAGGCTGTGCTGATCCCGCCGGAGGGAGCCCCCGTGACGTCTTCCCTTTCCCTCGCCCAAGCGGAGATTGCAGGTCTCAGCGGTGACGGGACACTGTATCTTCGCGGGGGCGGCCGCCTCTGGCAGCTGAAGCCGGGAGAGGCATCGCCGCGTGAGGCGGGCTCCGACCGGGGCAAGCTGAAGGTGCTGGAGGGCCGGGGGTATAAGGCGCTCGGCGACACGCTGTTCGCGGTGAGCACGACGGCCGGCGGGCAGGCAGGCCCCCAGTGGCCGTCAGGCGGTACGCTGACCGCGCCGGAGATCCGCCATGATGCGGCGGTGCTGAAGTGGCAGCCGGCGTCTGTTGGGACTCCGGTGCCGCAGCGTGCGGCATCCCTTGCGGAAGAGGCGGCGGCAGCCGGCGGGCAGGTGACCGCGGCGGTGTACGGGGGCGGCGGCAGAATCGCCGAATACCGGATCTACCGGGACGGCGTGCTGGCGGGGACCGTCAGCGGCCGAGAGACCCGGTTCCGGGTGGAGGGGCTGCAGCCGGCCACGACGTACCGCTTCTCGGTGGAAGCGCGCGATGCCGCCGGCCGCCTGAGCACCGGCAATCCCGAGGTGAGCGTGACGACCGCGGTCTATGCGCCCGCGCAGCCGCTGAGCCTGTCAAGAAAGCCGGGCCCGGTCTCCCGCGGATCGGTGGTGGAGCTGAAGATCCGGGCTCCGCAGGCGGACGAGGTGTATGGCTTTTTCGCCAGGCTGAAGTATGACCCGGCCCGCTTCAAGCTCGTCAGCTCGGAGCTGGATTCCAGCTTCGGCAGGGAATCCGCCGGGGCGGTGCTCGGCCGGAGGGTGTCGGGGGGCACAGCCTCGTTCTCGGGCGTGAAGCTAGGACGGGTGCCGGGTGCAAGCGGAGAGGACCTCGGCCTGCTCACCCTGAAGCTTCAGGCGCTGCAGGCGGGCGAGAGTCAGCTGATCCTGCAGTCCGGCTCCCAGCTAATGGACGGCAGCGGCCGGCCGGAGGTGCTGAAGGAACCCGTCAGCCTGAGCGTGACAGTCAGCGGAAGCTGAAGAGGCAGGCCACACGTCGGGAACTACAGCATGTAGGGGAAGCAGTTACAGAGGGACCGGTGTGCCGTCAGGCATGCCGGTCTCTTCGGCGTTCCGGCGGCAGTGCGGGCGCGATGCCCATATGCGTAGATCAAGCTGCCGGCGGCCCAGAGGACAGGGGGCTGGAGCGGCATGGTTCTCAGCGGCCCCGAAGGGGGTCAGTAGCAGCTTCGGCGGGTAAGAGACTGGAGAAGGGGCCCGCCCGCGTTTGAGGGGGCGGGTACTAGGGAAATCTAGTACTAGTGCCGGGGCACCGGATTGCATTACGATAATACAGCCCCCCGGATTGCATTACGATAATACAGCCCCCCGGATTTCATCGGGGAACCACTACTTCGCCGGGGTGAACCTACCTATGAGCCTGCTGCTCCTGCTGATCGGCCCTTCGGTCATGATCGCGCTTGGTCTTCTTCTCGTTCAAAACATTCCCGTTACCTTTGTCCTCTTCTACGGCTGGCTCTTTTTGGCGCCGCTCGTGGACAGCGTTCTGATCCGCCGCCTGCCGGTGAGGGAGACGCTGCGGGACTTCGGCTTGATCTACCGCAAGCGCAATCTCTTCACCGGTTATCTCGTGGGAGCGCTGTTCTTCCTGGTCATATCCGCGGCGATGTACCTGTACCATCCGTTCTTCTTTGACCGGGATCATCTCCATGGGCTGCTCCTCCGCTGGGAATTCACCGGCGCGTTCACGGGCTGGCTCATTCTGATCCTGATTGCGGTCAACCCGCTGCTCGAGGAGATCTACTGGCGGGGATTCATGCTGCGCAGGCTCGAAGGCATACTGCCGACGGGAGCGCGGGTGCTCGTGACCTCATTCTTCTATGCCCTGTATCATCTGGGGCCGCTGGTCCCGATGATGCTCTGGCCGGCCAACGTCCTGCTGACCCTCCCGGTGTTCGGCGCCGGAGTCGTGTGGGCGGTCATGCGGCACCGTTCCGGCTCCCTCTGGGGCTCCGCCGCGAGTCACGCCATCGCGGATATGGCGATCATCGGAGTGTACCTCATGTACATTGTGTAAAGGACCGCACGGCAATCCATGAACAGGCTGCAGGCGACGCAAGAGAGCATGAAGCGCCGCGGCTTGATGTGCCGGCCCGGGAAGCAGTCCCGCCGGCCTGATCCAGTGGATGTTCAATCTACGGCAGGGACACGCTTCTTCCGCGGCAGGAGAAAAGCTGCTTCTGGATGAAGTGGCAGGGGTTCCACCTGGGGACTCGCCTGAGCGTTCGGACCGTCCCTCGCTCCTGCGGTGCGCAAGGCTGCACCAGACTACAGGCCGGGGGTAAACATTCGCTCCATCTCCGCTTTGCTCCCTTCGAAGCAGCCCTGACGGCTGCTTTTTTTGGTCTGCCTGCGGCAGCGCCGGCGCTCGTCCGGGTTGTCTTCTGATCGCCGCCGCAGGCCGGCCCATAGCAGAGCCGGGGAAAAGACGGAAGCCTGCACGGTTGGACTCTGCACCGCGCCTTGATAACCAGCTTTGCTGAAGACTTGCATGCGTTACCTTGGAGAGCGGTTTACCAAGCGGCCCCGAACGGATTCCACGGCAGCCTGCTCCGGGAAATGCCCATGGATTTCTTCTGGCAGCTCTGTACAGTTTATAGTACGATGACCAAGGAATGGAAACCGGCATTAGACACCATCCGGGTGGAATGCTATATTAATTGTGCGAATATTATGACAATTGTAAGCTGGGGAAAGGAGGCCAACATGATCAAGGGGATTGCCAGACTGCTGCCCTCCAAGCTCAGCCACCGGGTCTTTCTGGCCTTCACGGTGCTTGTGCTGCTGCCGATGCTCGGGCTGCAGCTCTATGCTTTTCAGCGGATCGAGGACGGGCTGTTCGACCAGGTGCACGAGTCGGGACGCATCCAGCTCGAGCAGCTGAAGTCCGCCTTCGAGACGACGCGCGGGATGCTCATTCCCGAGGTCATCTCCATTGAGATGAACTACCGCCTCATGGAGATGATCGAACACCCGGAGCGCTTCGATGCGGGTGAGCGGGTCGGGACGATGGCCGAGGCGTTCGAGAAGATCCAGTCGCGCAGCGGGGAGAACTCTTCTTATTTTCACCTGCAGCTTGCCGACAGGCACGGTCATCTCTATGAATCCGGCGAGCGGCGGATGGGGGATGTCGACGCGGAGCAGTTCGTCTCGTCCAAGGGGCCGGCTCCCGGGATGCAGCCGGTGCTCGAGGATTCGCCCGCGGGCAAGATTCTGGCCTATTATGACCAGCTCACGAATGCACTGGGGGAGGGGATCGGGCGCATCAAGATCTCCTTCCTGTTCACTTCTTGGATTTATGCCAATACCAAGACGTTCCTGATCATCCAGGATTATTATCTGATCGACCGGCAGGGGAGCATTCTGACGCAGAGCGGGCGAAGCGATCTCGATCCGGGAACGGTCCGCCGCATGCTGCAGGGGGCCGGAGCGGGGCCGCGCGGGTATGTGGACGACAAGCATGCCGTCCTGCTTCAGAGTACGCCGATCCCGGCGCTCGATGCCCATCTGGTATCCGGCTCGAAGCTCGACATCTACTTCGGCAACGCCCGCAAGATCAAAAGCCAGTTCGTGTCGCTGTTCCTGGTGCTTGCGCTGTTCTTCGTCCTCGTAACCTATTACATTCTGTCGACAGCCACCCGGCCGCTGCTGTTACTTCAGAAGAAGATGAAGGAGCTCGTGCACAAAAATTTCCGTCTCCATATCCCGCCGGGCCGGTACTCCGGGGAGATTCTGACTCTGGTGCAGGCGTTCAACGGCATGATCACCGACATGAATCTTCTGATCCAGCGGCTGAAGACGGAGGAGCGGCAGAAGGAATCCGTCCGCTTTCAGGTGCTCATGGCGCAGATGGACCCGCATTTTCTCATGAACACGCTCAATACGATCAAGTGGCATGCCACATCGAAGCAGGACCCGGACACGGCGCGCGTCTGCCTCGCGCTCGGCAAGCTGCTCGAGAAGAGCCTGAACGTGGAGGAGGACCTCATTCATCTCATCAAGGAAGTGGAGCTCGTGCATGCGTATGCGGAGATCCAGAACTTCCGGTTCCAGGACAAATTCACGGTGGATTTCGAATACGATCCGGAGCTGAATTATGCGCTGGTTCCGAAGCTGAGCCTGCAGCCGCTCGTGGAGAATTCGATTATCCACGGGTTCGAGCGGATGAAGCACGGCGGGCACATTCTCATCCGTGTATACGTCGAACGGGGGAAGCTGTTCATGGAAGTAATCGACAACGGCCAGGGGCTCGGAACGGAGGAGTCGCCGCGCCGGAAGCTCCGCACCCGCAAGGGCATCGGGATCCACAACCTGCGGGAGCGGCTCCAGCTGCTGTTCCGCCATGAGGCCTACCTAGAGCTGAAGCCCATGCCGATCGGATGCAAGGCGGTGATCTGCCAGCCGTTCCTGCTCTCGAAGCCATTCGGGGGCGGGGTGGAGCATCGGCAGGCACTGGAGGGATAAAAGGAGGGAGAAGACATGTGGAAGCTGCTGCTCGTGGAAGACGAGCCTTATGTGAGAGAGACGATCAAGTCGACCGTCGACTGGTCCTCCGCCGGCTTCCGGCTGGTCGGGGAGGCGGAGGACGGCGCTGAAGCGCTGGAGCTCATCGGACGGCTGCGCCCGGACCTTGTCATCTGCGACATCGTGATGCCGGTGATGGACGGGATCGAGGTGCTCGAGAAGGCCAAGGCCGATTATCCCGAGAGCCGGTTCATCATGCTGACCTGCATGAATGAGTTCGAATATGCCCGCTCCGCGCTGGAGTACGGGGCGAGCGGGTATCTGCTCAAGCTCTCCCTAAGCCCGGAGGCGCTGCTAGGCGCGCTCGCCAAGGCGGCCAAGGAGCTGGAGCGGGAACGGCAGCAGCGGGAAGGCGCGGCCGCCGTGTACCTGCAGCAGCGCTGCGATGTGCTCTGGGCCCGCAGGCTGCATGCCGGTGCGGCTTCGCTGCCGGCGCCGGGCTTGGCGTACACGGCATCGGAAGAGCCGCCGGCCCTGTCGCCGTTCCCGTACGTCAGCATACTGACGGCGTGGAGCGGCACGCTGCAGGCTTCCGGCAAGGAGGCCGGAGCGCTGGAGGCAAGCTTCGGCGGCGAGCGGCCGTACGTCTTTGAGTACGAGCGGGACGGCGTTGCGACGCGCTTCTACTGGAGCCGGGTGCGGCCGTCCGCCCGGCTGCGTGCGCCGGAGGAGCCCGATCCGGGCGTCTGGCTGCCGGAGGCGGCGTCCCCGGGCTGGGAGGAAGCCTGGCTGCAGACGCTGAGCGGCCTAGACGAAGCCTGGTACTCGGGCGCCCGCGGGCTGCTGCCTGCGGCTTCGAGCCCGGCCGCCGGCGGCGGATCAGGAGGGCAGGTCGCATGGGAGTGGGAGCGCGACCTGTGGAAGAGCGTGGAGCTGCGGCAGCGCAGCACGGCGGGCGAGCTGCTGGAGCGCCTCTGGCAGGCGATGGAGGAGGGCCGCTGGCCGTCGCCCGCCGTCAAGGCCTTCGCACTCCAGTGCGACCGCACGTTCGCCAAGATGCTGGGTGCGGCCCCCGGACCGGCGGAGGAGCTGGTCAAGGTGCGCCGGCATACCGTGCTCCAGGAGGCGTTATACCGGCGGCTCGCCGCCTACGAGGAGGCGTCCGCCGAGAGCGCGAATCTGCAGACCGACCACGCCGAGCTCAACAAGGTCATCCGGCACATTCATGCGCACCTGCATGAGGACCTGAATTTGACGGGGCTGGCCCGCTTCGTCAGCATGGACCCGCATTACTTCTCGAAGCTGTTCAAGAAGAAGACCGGGGAGAACCTGATCTCTTATGTGCAGCGGCAGCGGGTGGAGCAGGCGAAGAAGCTGCTCCTGGAGACGACCCTGCCGGTGAAGGAGATCGGCGAGCGGCTTGGCTTCGAGAACGAGAACTACTTCTTCCGCACCTTCAAGCGGTGGACGAACGAGACCCCCGGTACCTACCGCCGTACGCATGGCGGAAAGGTAGAGACTTAAGGGAAGCTGCAGCAGGGAAGGGTCCCGGTGGCGGAGCTCAAATCGGGGATCGAGTCGACGCTTGGGAGCTGAATCGTGGTGCTCAAAGCGGGCGCTGCTTATCGTGTGACTGTACAGTGAGGATGCCGCACGGCCGTGACTGCACAAGCCTGCACAGCTGGATGCGGCAGGATGGGAGAGAAGCGGGCGAGGCCCCTTCCCATCCCTGCGGCCCGCCTGCATCGTGCCTCCATTTACAGTGTGCACCGTCTTTCATGCGGGCCCGCCGGCTCTTTTACCGGGCTGTCCGCCTCTGGGCTCCCAAGCTTCGGCCGCATGTCCGCACCGTTCCATTGTTCCACGGACCGCACATTTTGGAACCGCTTACGAACTGTACCCAAATCGTGCAGTCCGGAAGACAAACTTGTGCATTCATCCAGGAAGCTCTCTTTGGTACGATAAGTACAACAAGACGAAGCTCATCAAGGAGGGTGTGGAAGATGGAAAGAGCCATAGAAATCCGCTCTACGGCCCATCCGCAGAAGAAGGCGGCGCGTTCCTTATGGAAGGCCGTACTGCAGCACCAGATGCTGTATTGGATGCTGCTGCCGGGTTTGGCCTATTTTATCGTATACCGCTATGTACCGATGTTTGGCGCCGTTCTCGCCTTCAAGGAGTTCGACTTCTCGCTCGGCATTCTCGCGAGCCCGTGGGCGGACCCTTGGCACAAGCACTTTACGTTCTTTTTCGAGTCGCCGTACTTCTCTCAGCTGCTGACGAACACGCTGCTCATCTCGCTGTATAAATTGGTGTTCGGCACGATCCCGCCGATCCTCGTGGCGGTCCTGTTCTATGAATGCCGCACCTTGTGGTTCCGCAATGTCGTCCAGACGCTGAGCTTCATGCCCCACTTCCTGTCGTGGGTCATAGTCTACGGGATCTCCATCGCTTTCCTGTCGGAGACCACGGGTTTGTTCAACCGCTGGTTCACCGAGAGCGGACTCGATCCGGTTCCGTTCCTGACCTCAAGCGAATGGTTCCGGGGCGTATTGGTCGGCACCGACATGTGGAAGGATATGGGCTGGGGAGCGATCATCTATCTGGCGGCGATGAGTTCGATCGACCCGACGCTGTATGAAGCGGCCCGGGTGGACGGCGCAGGGCGCCTGCGGATGATCTGGAGCATCACCCTGCCGGGCATCCGCAACATCATCGTGCTCATGATCATCCTCAAGCTCGGCCACCTGCTCGATGCGGGTTTCGAGCAAATCTATGTCATGTACAACGTCCACGTCATGCCTGTAAGCGATATCATCGACACCTGGGTGTTCCGGGTGGGGCTCGAGCAGATGAACTTCGGTCTGGCCAGTGCGGTCGGCTTGTTCAAATCGCTGATCGGCCTGGTGCTCGTCGTAGGGTCCAACGCACTGGCGAAGAGATGGGGGGATGAAGGCTTATGGTAAAACATACGTCCGACCGGGCTTTCAACCTTGTCGTCTATACGCTGCTGCTGGCCGTAGCCGTCGTATCGCTGGCTCCGATGCTGTACGTGATCTCGGTATCGCTTACACCGTATTCCGAGGTGCTGAAGAACGGTGGGTTCATTCTGATTCCGAAGCAGATCACGCTCGAGGCCTACAAGCTGCTCTGGGAGACGCCGCTCATTCCGAACGCGCTGTATGTCAACGTCTGGATCACCGTCGTCGGCACGTTCCTGAACATGGTGCTGACCGTCCTGATGGCTTACCCGCTGAGCCGCCCCACACTGCCGGGCCGCAAGTTCTTCTCGTTCCTCGTCGTGTTTACGATGATCTTCAATGGCGGGCTGATCCCGACCTACATGGTCGTGCTGGGAACGGGACTCCTCAACACCGTCTGGGCGATGATTCTGCCCAATATCGTCTGGGCGTTCAACCTGCTCGTGCTCAAAACCTTCTTCGAAGGACTGCCGAAGGAGCTCTTCGAATCGGCCCGGATGGACGGCGCAGGAGAGGCGCGGGTGCTGCTGCAGATCGTGATTCCGCTGTCGGTGCCGGCGATGCTGACGGTCGGCATGTTCTACACCGTCGGCCACTGGAACGAATTTTTCCAGGCGGTGATGTACGTGCAGGATAAGGGGCTGCTGCCTCTGCAGGTCGTGATCCGGGGCATCCTGTCCATGAACGAAATCTCGATGACCAACGTCGACGAGGTGCTGCCGACCACCACGCTTCAGATGGCTGCTGTCGTGCTGGCGAGTATTCCGATCATCATCGTCTATCCTTTTATCCAGAAGCATTTCTCCAAAGGCATGCTTCTCGGCGGCATCAAGGGCTGAACGGCACCAGCATGGGAATCGGATGAATTTTTGGTCCTCGTCAGAGGAACCAAATTCAGCATACAACCTTATCTATATATAAAGGCAGGGGATCATTCAATGAACAACAAACGGTGGGTACGTGTACTGATGGGGACGATGCTGACTTCGGGCCTTCTCGTAAGCGCTTGCGCGCCGAAGGCGGCGGAACCGGCGGCAACTCCGCAGCCGGAAGCCAAAGGATCGGAGCCGGCGGCCAAATCGGCCGGTCCGGTGTCGATCACGATGGCCCGTGCGGGCTCACCATCGGCGATTCCGAAGGAAGACTTCGTGAAGAAGGAGCTCGATGCCAAACTCGGCATCAACTTCAAGCTCGACCTAACCGACGACAAGGAGCATGCGAACAAACTCAGTGTGCTGGCCGCTTCGCAGAACCTGCCCGATCTCCTTGAGATTAAAGAAAAAGATCTCTCGGTGTACTACCAGATGGCCCGCAACGGCCTGCTGCTCGATCTGACGCCGTATCTCGACAAGCTCGGCGCGGTGAAAAAGCAAGTAGGGGAAGAAGGCTTCACGAAAGGCAAGGTCGACGGCAAGGTGTTCGGCTTCTCCCAGGCTCCGCGGATTGTGCCCCAGGGCTTCTGGATCCGCAAAGACTGGCTCGACAAGCTGGGGCTGAAATCGCCGACGACGATGGATGAGCTGCTGGAAGTTGCGAAAGCGTTTACGGAGAAGGATCCGGACGGCAACGGCAAGAAGGACACGTACGGCATCTCCGGCACACGCGAGATAGAGCGCGGCTTCTTGGGCGTCCACGGCACGACGGAGCCGAACAAATTCTACATCCAGGACGGCAAGCTGATCAACTCGCTGTATGACCCGAACATGAAAAAGGGGATTGAAGAATTCCAGCGCTTCCTGAAGGCGGGCGTCGTCGATCCGGAGCTCTTCACGAACAAGGTGACGGATGTGACGGACAAAGCGGCCAAGGGCTTCGCCGGCATCTTCTACGAGCAGTGGGCGGGTCTGGTGCGTGACGAGCACGTCAAGAAGATGAAGGAGATCAACCCGAACGCCGAGCTGGTGCTGCTGCCGGCCCTGCAGGGAGCGAAGAACGTCCGCTTCAACGATGTGGGTCAGATCACCGCGATCATCGCGATTCCGAAGAAGCTCGAGAAGGATCCGGAGAAGCTGAACAAAGTGTTCGAGCTGCTGAACTACGTGTCCGAGGGCGATGGGGCAAACCTAGTGTACTACGGTCAGAAGGACGTGCACTGGAAGCAGGAAGGCGATAAGATCGTCCTCACCGAGAAGAAGGGCGAAGCCTCCTACACCTGGCTCTACCAGCTTACAGGCCGTCCGGAGATGGACTATCTCATGACGAAGTTCCCTCCGCAGGCGGCGCTGATCAAGGAATCGAGCGCTCTGCCCGAGCTGAAAGTCTATAACGGCTTTGTCATCCCTCCGAAGGGCTTCAACGTCACCGACGCAAACCGGTTCATCGGTGAGGAAATGCTGAAGTTTTACACGGGCAAAGCCAAGGTTGAGGATTACGATGCCTTCCTCGCCTCCCTGGAGAAGACGTTCAACTTCAAGGTGTACCTGGAGGAAGCGGACAAAACGCTGAAGGGCCTCGGGTACGTCAAGTAACGGCCGCGGTGGAGGCAGCGTTCTTCCCTCAGGGCCATGTGAGGCATCATGAACCACAAGTCAGGCACTCCGTTCCCGGGATCCTTATCCCGGGAACTTGAGGGCTTACGGCGATTTCTGTGCTTCTGCGGGCGGGCATGCCGTCCTCAGTTCATGGAGGCGCTGTAAGCTCATAAGCATTTAGACCGGCTTGCAGCAGCCCTGGGAGGTGATGGAATCAGCGTCTGAAGAATGGATCATTGAAGGAATATATTGGATTCGCATCCGCCGCAATGCTGGCGGGACGATGCAGGAATCGGCTGGGGGCTGCGGTTAGAGATAGAGGGTTCGCCTGAAGGCGATGGCTGGCACCGAGTGAATTACGCTTCCATGAACGTCGCCCGTTCTCTTTGAGTCGGCGGTGTAACGCGCGGATATTCCGAAAGCGACGATTCGACCGGAAACCGGCGGATTATCGCATTGCAGTCTGCCCGCTTCCCGGCAGGGCGTACTGCAGCGCACAGGACACCGAGGTGGGACCTATTACGGGGTTGTACCGGATCCGTCTGCCCGCGTGTCATTTTCGCCTGGTGACCGTCACCCAAAAGAGGAGGTCATCCATTTGAACAAATGGCTGAAATTTGTCTCCACCCCCTTATCTGTCATTTTAATTGTAACCGTTTTCATGGGCTTGGCCATTCCCAGCCGAGTACAGGCAGGCTTTACCGGCTTTATTACCCGAAGTGGGGACCAGCTGATGGACGGGAACACCCCGTTCCGCTTCATCGGGTCCAACCATCCGTTCCTCGAGCGTTCCTGGATGGATGTGGAGGAGGTGGAGGATTCGATCCGGGCGGCCAGCATCTCGGGCATCAATGTGATCCGGACGTATCCGTTCGAAGTGCGGATGAAAGCCGACCCCGCCGGGACTCCGCGCCATGTACTCGCGCCCGGGCAGTATAACGAGAAGGCCTTCCAGCTCATGGACCGGGTCATTCACCTGGCAGGCCAGTACAATGTCAGACTGATCGTGCCCTTCGTCGACACCCACAATTATATCGGCGGGGTGGAGGACTGGGCGGCATTCCGCGGCAAGACGAAGACGGAATTCTACAGCGACCCGCAGATCAAGCAGGATTTTAAAGCGTTCCTTACGTATGTCCTCAACCGTAAAAATAAATATACAGGTGTCCTGTATAAGGATGAACCAACGATCCTGGCCTGGCAGCTCGGCAATGAGCTCAGCTCCACCGATACCTGGATCAGCGAGATGGCTGCCCATGTGAAGAGCATCGATTCGAACCATCTGCTGGCCGACGGCGGCTATGTCCGTGCCCAGGGAATCCGGCCCAATGCGGTCGCCGATCCCAATATCGATATTATCGACCCGCATATCTACGGGTACCATCAGGTCGATCTGGCCTCGAAGCTGGCCGAATGGCGCAGGACGACGCAGGGCAAAAAAGCGCTGGTCATTGGGGAATTCGGCGACTACAGCCCGGCGCAGATCGAACAGCTTCTCTCCACGGTGCAGTCGAACGGGACGACCGGAGCCATGTTCTGGGGCACGATGCACCATCACCGTCAGGGCGGGTGGCACTGGCAGCCGGCTAACGGCTGGTCCTATCTGCGTTATCCCGGCTACACTACGGGGGATTGGGCGAACGAATCGGCTACCATTCAGCTGATGCGCTCCTATGCTTACTCCATTCGCGGACAGTCGGTTCCGCCGTGGCCGGCGCCTGAGACACCGGTGATGTTTCCGACGGATTCCCCGCATACGCTGTCCTGGCTTGGGGCATCGGGCGTCAGCACTTACGATATCGAGCGGGCGGCGGCTGCAGAGGGACCTTGGCAGATCATCGCCACGGGAGTAACCGACGATGTAACGACGCCGCGTCATCATACATTCACGGTACCGCTGTTCGACGACGGTTCCACAGTCCTCGGAAGCACCTATTTTTACCGGATTCGCGCAAAAAATCCAGAAGGCATCTATTCGCCTTATTCCAATGTCATCGGTCCCGTGAGCCCGAAGAAAGTCATTGTCATCGACCAGGGAGACCCGGGCTATACGGAGACGGGGACATGGGGGGACAGCGAGCTGCCTGGCAGCTATGGAGGCAATTCGAGGTTCAGCTCGGCGAACGGCAGCACGGTCCAATGGACACCGAATATCCCGCAGGCGGGTTACTATAATGTGTATGTCCGGTATCCGCTGCATCCGGATTCCGAGGAGAAAGTCCTCTACACGCTGTATAACGGGGTCAACAACAATTCGTACGTTGACCAGACGACGATTGCCAGCGGCCAGTGGCGCCTGCTTGAGACGGCCTACCTGCGCCAGGGAACGGGCAATTATGTCAAATTCAAAGTGAGCACAACGGCCAATCACCGGGCCGATGCAGTCATGTTCGAGCCGGTCCATTACGGGGACGGCTTTCAGGATGGCAATGCCAATTCCTGGTCATTCTTAAGCGGAACCTGGTCGGTTGCTTCCGAGGAGCTGACCAAGGTCATGAAGCAGACGGGCGCAGGCATCGGAGAAGCACGCGGCGCCATGTCACCGGCCGATGTGAATGTGACGGCCGCGATCAAAGTGTTCGATACCGGATCGCAGGCTTCCACCGGGATCATTGCCCGGGCGACACCCGATTTTGGCAGCTACTATACGCTGCGCATCAATTATGAGCTGAACAAGATTCAGCTGTACAAGAAAGTGAACGGCATTTGGACGCGGCTGGGGGAAACCGACCTGTTCGCGAATCCGGGCACATGGTATGTGCTCCGGCTCGAACTGAAGGGAAGCTCGCTTAAAGGCTACGTCAATGGTGTTGAGAAAGTAAATGTAACCGATTCCAGCTTGTCCGGCGAAGGCCATGTCGGCCTGCGCACCTATAACCAGACCGCTGTGTTCGACAGCATCATGGTCAATCCGAACTAGCCGCCATCCAACAAATGAAGCCGCAGCAACGATCGCATTCCGGAGCCGCACTAGAGATTAGCATAACTAGAGAAAATTCGCTGCTTCGGCAGCTTTTTTTGTACCCTGCCGGGCTTGTCCCGGCCCTCCTCCCCGAAAGTTGACAAGGCGGGCACCTGTCACTACAATCGGTACAAAGGTGTTCGTACGCCGCAGAAGACAGAGGGGGAATTCCGATGGCCATCTCCAGCCGCTTTTCCGTCGCCGTTCATATCCTCTCCCTCCTGGAGGTGAGCAGGGGGGCCCGCATCACCTCCGACTATATCGCGGGAAGCGTCAGCACGAATCCGGTCGTCATCCGTCGTCTGATGTCGATGCTGAGCCGGGCGGGACTTGTGGTCACGACGCCGGGGGTAGCCGGGGCGACTCTGGCACGCCCGGCGGAGCAGATTACCCTGCTCGATATTTATCGTGCCGTGCAGGCTGACGAAGCGGGGGGCCTCTTCACCCTGCACGAGAAGCCGAACCCGAAGTGCACGGTGGGGCGGGGCATCCAGTCGACGCTCGACGCTTCTTTCTCCAGAGCCCAGTCCGCGATGGAGCGGGAGCTGGACAGCATGACGCTGGCCGAGATTGTCCGCGATCTGTCCTGTGAGGATCCGACTTGATCGCGGCCTGTTTGTACCCTGTGGAGCCCATAAGGTAGGATAGGCAGACACTTCATTTCATTATAGATAGACAGGTGATGGTAACATGGACCGACAGGAAGTGATGGAGCGGATCGCCGCCTTGTCCGACCGCAGTTTCCGGGCCGTGGAGAATACGCTCCGCGCGCTCGAGCAGATGAAGGACAACCGGTATCCGTTTCTTGGTAATTTTCTTAACGTGGTGAAGGAAGAGAGCGCGGACCCGGAGCTCTTCGTCTGTTCGATGCCGATCGTCCCCGAGGTGCTGAATCCGTATCGGATCGTATACGGGGGCGTCACGGCCACCCTGCACGATATGGCGATGGGCTGGATGCTGGAGCACCGGTTCGAGCCCGGCAGCAAGTTCGTCACGATCGATATGCAGGTCGCCTACCACAACCCCGGTAAGGGCAAACGGCTGACCGCCGAAGCGCGGCTGGTGCATCAGGCACGCGAGCTGCTGCAGGTGAGCTGTGAGATCCGAGGCGACCAGGGCGAGCTCGTATCCACTTCGTCCGCGACCTTCCTTCAGCTCGTGCGGAAAGAATCGGTATAATGATTCTGTCCCTTGTTAAAAAGCCTTCGAATGGGATATCCTGATGGGGAGCGTTCCAAGAGAGGGTGAAACCAAGGCCGATGAAGCACTAATCCTATTTCCTTAGAAGAGCATCGTCTATATACGACTTTCGTTTATAAACGAATCTTTGACCGGATAGGATCAGTGCGGCCTTTTTCAGCGACTCCCCGGGAGTCAAAGCGCGGATGTTCTCTGCCCGTAAACCCATTGCGGCAGGGGAAGTCCGTCCTTTGGCGGGGAGTCCGAGCCGCCTCCTGTCCGGTATACCGGATAGGAGGTTTTTTGGTATATGAGCAGAATTGAAGGCAATGGTCTGCAGCATGGGATCGGCCACCGGGCTTTGTTAAGGGCGGAGCGGCTGAGGATGGAGGATGGAGACCGGATCGGTATCGTCGGACGCAACGGGGCGGGCAAAACCACGCTTCTGCGGATCCTAGCCGGCGAGCTTGAGCCGGACGCGGGGCATGTGACCCGGCGGGGGACGATCGGAGTGATCCCCCAGTTCAAGGAGGACGGGGCGGGCAGCGGTGGCGAGATGACGAGCCGGGTGGTGGAGGCGGTGCTGGTCGCAGAGCCCGATGTGCTCTTCGCCGACGAACCGACGACCCATCTGGATCAGGAGCGGACCGAGCGGCTGGAAGAGCGGCTGCTTGGCTTCCGGGGAGCCCTGGCCGTGATCTCGCATGACCGGTTCTTCCTGGACCGGGTGTGCACGCAGATCTGGGAGATCGACGCAGGCGAGGTGCGGATCTACCCGGGCGGTTACAGCGACTACGAGCGGCAGAAGGGGCTCGAGCGGCGGCAGCACCGGGAGAAGTACGAGGCCTATGTTGAGAAGCGGGGCGCGCTGGAGCGGGCGATCCGCCTCAAGGAGCAGAAGGCGGCCGGCTCGATGAAGCCCCCGTCCCGGCTGGGAAGCTCGGAGGCCCGGATGGGCAAGGACTACCGGCGCTCGACGCAGGCGGGCATCCATCAGGCGAAGAAGGCGCTCGAGACGCGCCTTACGAAGCTGGAGAAGGTCGACAAGCCGGTTGAGCCGCCTGCGGTGAAGCTGACCGTCCCCGTGCCGCCGGCGGCGAAGAACCGCGTCCTGCTCGAGGTGCAGGATCTGGAGGCGGCGGCCGGGGAGCGGCTGCTGTGGAGCCGGGTCTCCTTCCGGCTGCGCTTCGGGGAGAAGGCGGCGCTGCTCGGCCCGAACGGCTGCGGCAAAACGACCCTGCTCCGCCGCATTCTGGGCGGAGGAGGGGGCGTGCGGCTCGCACCCGGCGTGAAGCCGGGCTACTTCAGCCAGACGCTGGAGGTGCTTGACCTGGAGCGCAGCGTGCTCGACAATGTAAGGGAGACGTCCCTCTACGATGACGGGCTGGCCCGACTGGTGCTGGCCCGGCTGCTGCTTCGCGGGGACGAGGTTTATAAGCGGACGGGGGATCTCAGCGGAGGGGAGCGGGTGAAGACGGCGCTGGCGAAGCTTGTGCTGAGCGATGCGAATCTGCTCGTGCTCGACGAGCCGACGAATTACCTCGATACCCTGTCCCTCGAAGCGCTGGAGAGCCTGCTGGAGGGCTACCCGGGCACTGTTCTGTATGTCTCGCATGACCGCCGGTTCGTCGAGCGGACTGCAGGGCGCATTCTGGAGCTCCGGGACGGACGTCTGTTCTCCTTCGACGGTGGCTATGCGGCCTACCGGGAAGAACGCGGCCGCGGTCCCGCAGCGCCGCCTGCGGAGAATGACGCGGCCGGCGAACTGCTGCAGGTGGAGCTGCGCCTGGCGGAGGTGCTAGGCCGCCTCAGCCTGCCGGGGGCCGCAGAGATGGAGAAGCTTGATGCGGAATTCCGGGAGCTCGTGAAGCGCCGCCGCGAATTGCAGGGTGCGGTGAATAACGGCTCCATGTGACCTAGGAAGAAAGGAAGCGAGAGCCATGATCCTCATCAGTTCCTGTCTGGCCGGCCTGGCGACACGCTATGACGGAGGGGACAACTATCGGGAAGAGATTGCCCGCCTGCTGCGGGAAGGCAAGGCCGTGCTCGTCTGCCCCGAGCAGCTGGGCGGCCTGCCTACGCCCCGGCCGCCGGCCGAGATTGTCGGCGGAGGAGGCGATGATGTGCTGGAGGGCCGTGCGCGGGTTGTGACGAATGGAGGCGATGATGTGACCGCCGAATTCGTCCGCGGGGCCGAGCAGACGCTGAAGACTGCGCAGACGGCCGGCGCGCGGTACGCGGTGCTCAAGGAGTCGAGCCCGTCCTGCGGAAGCACGATGATCTACAACGGCACGTACACGCGGACCAAGGAGCCCGGCTTCGGCGTGACGACGGCGCTGCTGCAGCGGCATGGGATCGAAGTGTATTCGGAGAATAATGTGGGCGAGCTCCTGGCGAGGCTTGGGGACGAGTAGGAGGAAACCGGATGGCTTACGGGAGGCAGGGGAGCGCCCGAGGGAAGCTCCATATCGTCAGTATCATGAGGGGGTGAAGAGCCTGAAGATCATCAGGGATACCCGTCGGAGTTTTGACCTAGACCGTTTTTTGCAGAAGCCCTTGTTTGCCCACCTATCCACCCAAAGTTCCGAAGGTCCGCGCCATTCCCCCATTTGGTTCCTCTGGGAGGAAGAGCAGTTGTGGTTCATCGGCACCACGGCGGATACCTTCCCTAACCGGATCTTGCACCAGCCTGCTTGCGCCATCGGTATTGTCGATTATGACCCACGGAGCGGCGGGGTCTTCCACGCAGGATTCCGGGGCCGAGCGGAAGTGCTCCCATATGAGCACAATAGAGTGCGGCGGCTGCTCAGCCGCTACTTGGGCCCCAATGAGCCTCTGTGGGACCCGCGGTTCCAGAACCTTGGCGACGGCTGTGTGCTTATTCGGTTTACTCCGGAGACGGCAGTCGTCCGGGACCAATCGTATGCCGTGGGCGAAGGCGACCGGGAGCTGCCGATGCCGGAGGAATAGGAAGCGGAACATCTCCAGGGCAGGCAAGCCAAGCGGAGACCGGCGCCCTGGGAGGACGCCGGTCTTTTTATTTCTTCGCAAAAGAAATACCGAAGACGGCAGGCCAAAGGGGAACAAGTGTGTTGTTTCGCCGCAAACCGTGGGATATAATGGGAGTAAGCTGTAGGACTTTATCCAGAAGATGAGGTGAGAAGCGGATGGCACGCAACCAGGATCCGGTCGTCAAGGAAGAATCGCTTGGACACGTAGTGAAAGTGCAGCAGGTCATCGACTTCATGGTATTGTCGGAGCTCCAGAAGGGCCGCCGGTATGCCAGCGAAATGGAGCAGTGGATCATCAAATCGCTGGATGGGGTCGGGGTGAACGACGGCTACCTTAGCGCACGGCTCAAGAAGCTGGCGGAGAATGGTCACGTGAAGCGGGAGTGGGGCGACGACAACCGCTATAACCGGTATTATGAGATTACCGACTCCGGGATGGTGTATTTCCGGGCGCTGCTGTCCGATCTGCCGGACCGCGTGAAGCTGGCACAGAAGGTGTATAAGCTGTTTGACTCGTACGTGGGACAGTTCGCCCAGACCAAGGTGACCTGACCTAATTCGTTTGGACTGGGAAAGATCACGAACCCATGCACACTATCGCCGGCTCTTTGGGCGCATCTTCTGCGGATGCTGCTGCAAGAGTCTTTTTATTTGGGGGAATGGAGTGAGGCCGGTTGGACGGGAGGACTGCCGTAAAGGTGAGATAACGAGAAGAGCTGCAGCCTGGGGCTGCAGCTCTTACTCCTGCCGTTACGCCGCACCGTGGCTAGATGCCTGCGGTGTGCTTCGCAATCGCGCTGATGATCGTCTTCCAATCCTCAGGATGCACTTCGTGCCCGGCGCCATCCAAGGGAAGCAGCGAGGCCATCGGCAGCTCGCCGGCCAGGGCCAGCGCATGCGGGTAGGGCAGCGCCGTGTCCTCCGTGCCGTGAATGACCAGGGCCGGGACCCGGATTTCCCGGATCCTGCCTTCATAGGCCTCATCGCCTCTCAGCAGGGCGTGATTGTACATACTGAGGAGATTTCTGGCGCGCCGCAGTTCCTGACGGACCTGCCTGGAGACGCGGGTCTCGTCAAAGGTGCGCATCGGCCCGCAGAGCAGCCGGGAGCCTTCCACCAGGTACCGTGCAGCATCCTCCTCGTTCGACCAATCTACGGCGGAACCGCCCGCATGATATTCAAGGATCTTCGGATCCATCGGCGGCAGCTCCCGCGTATTCTCATCGGAGCCGAACAGGCTGGATGCAATCAAGGTCAGGGTCAGCACCCTGCCCGGGTGCCTCAGGGCAAGAACCTGTCCAATCATGCCGCCAAGCGACATGCCGACGATGTGGGCCTCCCCGATCCCGTATGCATCCAGGACTGCGGCTGCGTCATCCGCCAGATCGGCGACGCTGTAATTGGACTGCCCCGGCGCATAGACCGTGGAACGTCCGACATCCCGGTTGTCATACCGGATGACGAACCGCCCCGCAGCCGCCAAACGGCCGCAGAACTCCTCGTCCCAATAAACCATGGAGCACATCGCTCCCATAATCAATAAGACCGCCGGATGCCGGGGGTCTCCGAAGCTTTCCGTACACAGCTCGATATCGTGAGATGCAATGACTTTTTCGGACATGGTGATCCCTCGTTTCATTCGTTTTTTGGGCTGTTATGAACCGTCGCCGGCTCTCTTTATCGTAAACGAATGAAGTGAATGATCATCTCAGGCACGCTCCTGTCAAAGAAATTAGGGTAATGCGTTATGGGGGGTGGAGTAACGCCAACCCTATTCCAAGATTACCCTATCCGAAGCCCGGATCGAAGGGAGAAACTGGTTATAGTTATTGTTGCCGGGTTGAAGGTGCTTCCCAGTCGATTGGGATGCGGATTCGCATGGAACCAAAGGAAGACAGCTTCGTGCGAATTCGAATCGCGAAGCGGGTATGGTATAATGGCGGCAGCGAACAGGTTGAGCGGAGAGGATAGAGGATGAAAGATGAGCTGGAAGCCGGCGGCATGCCGCGGAAGATCGCGGTGTATTGTTTGTCGGGGATATTGACCTACCCGAACTTCATGCAGGAGCTGGGCGCGGCGCTTGCGGACCGTCTGCGCAGTCAGGGGCTGCAGACGTCGGCACAGCAGCTGTACCCCTACGGCGACCGCAGCCGCGGGGGGCTGAGGCAGCTGCACGAGACGCGCCGCGACGTGCTGCTGCGGGCGGGGCGGCCGGAGCGCTCTCTGGGCGGGAGCCGGGCGGCCGAAGCGGTGCTGGTGGAGGAGGAGCCCTCCGGCATGCTGACCGTGCTTGTCGGCCACAGTGCCGGCGGCATGGCGGCGGTCCATGCCGCATCGATCCTACTGCGGCGGACAGGCCGGCCGCCTTCCTCGCTCCGCGTCGTTATGGTCGGGTCTCCGAAGTGCCCGGTTCCGCCGGAGCTTCGGGAGTACACCCTGTACATCCGGGCGATGAGTAAGGGAGGGAGGGCGCCGGACCCCGTGACCCGGCTGGGAACATGGGGAGGCTGGAGCAGAGGGAGGGGAGGCTTGCCCTATTGGCAGGCGGAGAAGTATGCGCCGGCCGTCCAAATCACGCTACCGCTCACCGGCGGGCATCCGGATTACTTCCGCTCCGGCAGCGCTTACCGGGATGCGGCGGGGCGGAGCAACCTGGACCGGGTGCTGGACGCGGTCCTCGGATGGCTGAAGCTGTGGGAGGGCGAGGAGGCCGGCCCACTGTAAAGCCGGACACGCCAAAAGGGTCACGCGACCTAAAGTTCACAGTGACCCCTCAAATGTGGAACGTTTATTTTTAGTTAACGACAATGCTTCACGTTCTTAGGCCAAGAATTTCCTGCTGTGAAGGGCAGCAGACGCTGAGGGCCTTACGATACCAGCGGAATGTGTACCACCGCTTCATGATCCTCGGACGGCCCACCTCTATGGTGCCGGCACCACCGCATGTAAGCTTCGGGATCAATCTCCAGGAAGCGCACAATGTCCTCGGCTCTCACGATTCTTTCTTCTTCCTTCTCGATAACTTTCTCCATCATGGACACCCCCTAATTGATGTGAAGAGGGAAACAAAAAAGACCCTCTCCAAATAGAAGATGGTCGGTTGCACTACCAGCTCGTTCGCATCCAAGTGCCCACGTTGCGGATGTCGAAGTCATAGCTCCCAAAACTTTGTTGTTATGTTCACTATAACAGATGTCACACTCTAAGGTACTAAAGAAACCTTTATAATTGCTGTTTTTTTCGATGGGCTATTCAAAAAACGGATGGGATAACCGAGAGGGGAGGGATTCGATAGTCAATCCGGTATCTCTTCTCCCACTCGGACAGCTCAGCACTGCGGACCAATGGAGGGATCAACACATAGGGCCAAGTTTCGTTTTCACCCCGATCTTCCTGAGGGACTGGGGATGGAGGGCCAAGCAGCGCCGTGACCCGGGCGACAACCTCCCCGTCCAGTTCGGGATCAAAGTCTTCTTCGCGGCTCAGCCGAACCCGGGTCAGATGGACTGACTCACGGCACTGACCATCCGGAGCGGTACACCGGATCCGAATGCGAAACTCAGCTTCCGTGTAGGGGATTTCCTTACGCACGCCAACCTCGTATATCACTTCCCCAGGAGCCGTACCGGTGAAAGTGTGGCGGGTCACTCCATCTGTTGACTCGGCATAGCCAGTAAGGTTGGGTGAACGGTAAAAGCCGGCAGGGCACTCCACATGAACCTCCACTACTGAGCCAGCCGGGAGAGGCCCTAGGCCGATCCATAGATGATTCATGCCTTCTTCCTGCTCCATGACGCCTTTGGCCCATTTGATCTTAACCTGGTTTTCTTCCTGACTCTCTTCCCGGATCTGCATCATGTCTAATCTCCTTCCTTTACGAGCTTCGATACGGTAGCGATCACCTTCTGCCTGAGTTCTGCGGAGACACGGGGACTAAGCGTAATGAACACATCGTCGCTTACCTGATGCGTCTCGTTCTGCAGCACCTGTCCGCTGTCCACGACGGTGATCTGGTTGCCGATTCGGATGATCTCTTCCATGGGAAGATCCTTTAGCTTCTCCTGGATGGAAGCGAGGCTTTCCCCAGTCTTCGCAAGCGTAAGCACGGCCCGAAAATAGTGCAGGTGCTTCGAGGTGTAGACCCGCTTGTTGCCGGCCAGTTCGAGAGGCGGGACAATGCCGATCTGCGTGTAGTACCGGACCGTTCGAAGATTGATCTGCGGAAAAGTCTGGAGCAGTTCACCCGTGATTTCCTTAGCCGTATAGGTCTGCATGCGCGGCGTCCTCCTTGAATATACAGTGAGGTGTATGAGTTACACTATACTGTAACTTAACCACTTAGCTGTAATTATAATCAAATGCTGACCTCGGGGCAACTATCTATTGGAGAAAAAAGATAGATTTCTTACCAGACCCAGGAAAAAATTCCTGGGCTCGGACGAAAAGAGGGCCGGCGGGTCCGAATGATTTGGCAGGGACGCACAGAGCTGCATTCGCTTCGATGACCGGCTTCGTGTCCACTTCAGCAAGGCGAAGGAGGGAGAGATGAACGAGCAGAAACAGGCGCAGCCGGACAGCCTGACCAGCCATGAACGGTTGGTTCTTGGCGTGTTCACCCGGCATCCGTACTTGTCTGAGGAGCAGGATGTGTTCCTGATCTCCCGGGTGACGGGCCTATCGGTCATCCAGGTGGAGTTGGCCGTGCGCTCGCTCCGGCATAAGGACAAGCTGTCAGAGCAAGCCAGCGACTAGAACAGCGAAGCCAAGGCAGGCTGGGGGACAGGCGTCTGCCCATCGCGGCTGAGCTTCAAGGAAAGGCCTCGGGGAAAGCTCCGTCTGCCGGACTTTTGCCAGACAAGCCTGCCGGCAGGGTGCCGGCGGGCTTGTTTGGCTGCGCTGTTTTTGCCGATACGCTCTGTCCGAGGGCATGCTCGTACCTGGGACCATGCGAGGTTTTGATATGAAAAAGAAGAGAATTCACAGGGTAGGAGCAGGACGGCTGAGAAGCTACAATGCAGTTATACTGCAAATCGTAAGCGATTACAGCCTGATGGTAAGGAGAGATCCATATGACAACCCGAACGAAACTGCCGTTTCAGGATAGGCGCCTGCCGCTGGAGGAACGGGTGCAGGACCTGGTGTCCCGCTTGACCTTGGAAGAGAAAATCAACCTCATGTGCCAGTACCAGGAGGAGATTCCGCGGCTCGGTATTCCCAGGTACAAGCACGGGACCGAAGGCGCCCACGGCGTGGCATGGCTTGGGGAGGCTACGGTTTTTCCGCAGAATATCGGGCTGGCCTGCACGTGGAACCCGGAGCTGCTGAAGAAGATCGGCTCGGTCATCGGCGATGAGGCCAGGGTGTACTACCAGCGCGACCCGGAGATCAACGGCCTGACGATTTGGGCGCCTACCGTGGACATGGAGCGGGATCCCCGCTGGGGACGGACGGAGGAGGCCTACGGTGAGGACCCGTATCTGACGGGCCGTCTCTCCACGGAGCTTGTGAAGGGCATGCAGGGCGATCATCCCTTTTATCTCAAAACGGCGGCCACGCTCAAGCACTTCCTCGGCAACAATAACGAGATCGGGCGCGGAGAATGCTCGGCCTCGATCGATCCGCGGAACCTGCGCGAGTATTATCTTAAGGCGTTCGAGCCGGCGTTTCGCGAAGGCGGCGCCCAGTCGATGATGACCGCCTACAATTCGGTGAACGGTACGCCGTGCAACCTGAACCCCGACGTGAACGCAATCGTGAAAGGGGAATGGGGCATGGACGGCTTCGTCGTCAGCGATGCGGGCGATGTGCTCGGGACGGTGAACGAGCACCGCTATTTCGCCTCGTATGCGGAGGCGGTCGCCGCATCGGTCTGCAGCGGCATCGACAGCATCACCGACGATGCCGGCATTACGCTGCGCGCCGTCAGGGATGCGCTGGAAGGGGGGCTCCTCACCGAGGAGGACCTCGACCGGGCGATCCGCAATGCGTTCCGCGTACGGCTTCGGCTCGGTGAATTCGACGGAGCGGAGGAGAATCCGTATGCGCATGTGCCGGAGGAGAAGCTGTGCGCGCCGGAGCATGCCGCGCTGTCCCTGCAGGCTGCCAGAGAAGGCTTCGTGCTCCTCAAGAACGACGGTCTGCTCCCGCTCCGGCAGCCGGCATCTCTGGCCGTGATCGGCCCGCTGGCGGATGTCGTCCATACGGACTGGTACAGCGGGACGCCGCCCTACCGCATCACCCCGCTGGAGGGGCTCGCGGGACGGATGGCGCCCGGGGCGGTTGCGCACCGGACGGGGGGCGACCGCATCCGGATCAAGTCGCTGCGCACCGGAGGGTATGTCCGGCTCGGAGGCACGGCCGGCCGGTTACTGACGGCGGACGGAACAGCCGAAGAGGCGGAAGTGTTCGAGCGGACCGACTGGGGCTGGGGAAGCGTCACGCTGAAAAGCGAAAGCAGCGGTCTGTACGTTACCGAAGGCGATGAGGGGCTGGCGGCTTCGTCGGCGGAGGCCAAGGGCTGGTTCGTCAAGGAAGCATTTGGCTTTGAGGAAGGTCCGGACGGCAGCTCGGTTTGGAAATCTTGGGAAGGCCGGGCGATCACTGCAGGAGTCCAGGGATTGACGGCAGCCGAAGTCGTGAACGAAGGCGCGGCAGCCGACGGGGAGGAGCGCTTCGTGCTCGAGCTGCTCGAGGACGGTCTGCAGGCGGCAGTGGAAGCGGCGCGCCGGGCCGATACGGCCGTCGTGTTCCTCGGCAATTCGCCGTTCATCAACGGCAAGGAATGCGTCGACCGGCCGGACCTGACGCTGGCGCCTGCCCAGGAAGCGCTGCTGCAGGCGGTGCAGGCGGCCAATCCCCGCACGGTGGCCATGCTGGTCGGCAGCTACCCGTTCGCGGTGAACTGGGCACAGGCTCATGTGCCGGCGATTCTGTATACGTCCCATGCTGGCCAGGAGCTTGGCCGCGCGGCGGCGGACGTGCTGTTCGGGGATTACAATCCGGGTGGCAGGCTGAACATGACCTGGTACAAGACGGCTGCGGATCTGCCGGACCTGCTCGATTACGATATCATCAAGGGGAAGCGCACGTACCAGTATTTTGACGGGGAGGTGCTGTATCCGTTCGGCCATGGGCTCTCTTACACGGAATTCCGCTACCTGGACATTCAGTTACCGGAAAAAGGGCAAAGCGGGGCGCTGGAAGAGGGAGCGGTCACGGTCCGGGTGACGGTACAGAACACCGGCAGCCGGGCGGGGGATGAGGTTGTCCAGCTCTATGTCAGGGCGGGGAAATCCCGGGTGCGGCGGCCCCTCAAGACGCTCGCCGGCTTCCGGAGAATCCATCTGCTCCCAGGGCAGACGGAAATCGTTGAGCTGACGGTACGGGCATCACAGCTGGCATTCTGGGATGTGACGCGGGAGATCTGGTGCGTGGAAGGCGGCACTTACCGCTTCATGGCCGGCGGTTCTTCCGGGAACCTTCCGCTCGCTGTTGAGCTCAAGGTGGAAGGTGAATCCGTGCCGCCGCGCCGGCTGGACGAGAGCGTGGCGGCGGCGAACTACGACGATTACGAAGGGGTCATTATTGAAGAGTGCCGCGAGGGAGGAACAAGCATACGCAGCTCCCAGGCAGGCGGCTGGATTGCGTTCCATGCATCGGACCTGGACGCCGGCACGGCAGCCTTCGAAGCGCGTGTCACGGCGCCGCAGCCGGGGGGCTCGATTGAGATCCGGCTGGACGCACCGGACGGACCATCCGCAGGCCGGGTTGCGGTGCCGCCGACCGGCGGATGGCAGGCATGGACGACGGTGAGCACGGCGCTGACCGGAGCGGCAGGCTTAAGGGATGTGTACCTTCTCTTCGAAGGGGCTGTACAGGTCAGCTGGGTAAGGCTGAAATAGCCTCTCCGGAGGCCGTGAGAAAGTTCAGAGAATGGCAGAAGCAGGGAGGGCACTTTGCCCGGATCTGCCGCCGCATGGTCCGCGTCCCTGCGCCTTCGAGCAGGACAAACGGAACGGAAGGGCTGGAGAGCCGCTTCGCGGACAGCAGGGCCGGCGAAGGGATCCGGCGGCCTCCCGCTAGAACCGCCCCACATGCAGACATAACGACAGACGGCCGCATCGGCGATGCGGCCGTCTGTCGTTTCTTTTCTCCGAAGGAGCACGATGGGCGCTGTATGGAACCGCCGGCGGTGACGGTACCATACTCTATCTTATGTAAATCTAGCAAACATGCATGTGCGGCCACCCTCCTGCAAACACACATTCTTCTCAGGGTCCAACCGGGAAGGGGCCGCCCAACATACAATGACATTACCTTAAGCGGAAGGAGGCGGCAGCGATGGGTTACGCAGGCGGAACTGGCGGCGGTGTATGGACCAGCACAGGTGTCATTCTGGTTCTCTTCATCCTTCTTGTTATCGTTTCCAAAGCGATCATCTAATCTGGGATGAACCATAGTTTGACAGACGAAGAGCCCGCTGCGGTGCAGCGGGCTCTTCGTCTGTGATGAGAGGAAAAGATAGGGACCGGGGATTCGCTATAGCTGCAATGGTAACCATTGGAGCGATTGGAGCGATTGAAGCAGGGGGACAGTCCCAACTGTCATTCGGCGTCCAAGGCGACAAGGAAGATGGCATATCTGGGGAGCAGGCCCGTCTGCTGCGCAGCCGATTAGGCCCCGCTTCCCCGGCAGGCTACAGCCAGGTGGTCTTCTCCTGGTACGGCTTGCGGGCCGTCGGAGGCGTGTCGCCCGCCGGATACCCGACGAAGACGGAGCCGATGACCTTCCGGTTCTCGGGGGACCCGAGGAAGGCATGCAGCCGCTCGTCACGGGCGAGGCCGATCCCGCGCGTCCGCCAGACCACGCCGAGCCCAAGTTCCTGTGCGGCAAGCCACATTGAGTGGATGGCGCAGGCGGCCGCATATTCATTATCCTCGGAGGACGCTTCGTCTCCAGGTACGATATCGGCCGTTACGACGATCACGAGCGGCGTGCTCTCAAGCACAAGCAGCGATTCCTTGACGAGGTGGGGCTTCGTAGGAAAGCGCTCTTCGAGGAACGTCCGTGCGATCGATTCGAAGCGGCTCTTGGCTTCGCCCCGCACGACATAAAAATGCCAGGGCTCGCGCAGCCGGTCGTTCGGCGCCCAGGTGGCCGCCTCGAGCAGCTTGTGAATGTTCTCCTCCTCCACTTCGCGGGGCTCGTATGTCCTGACGGCCCTGCGTTTTTTTAACCATGCGGCGGCATTCATCTTATTCATCATCCTTCGGTCTGGTATGGTAGAACATGAACCTCGACATGCTGTCAATCTACGAGTCTACCATATCTTGCCGAGCGGGTGAAGGCAGGGGAGGGGAAGAAGCAGGAATCTTCTGGTGGGATGTCGAAGTTTTGGGAGAAAGCCCGGATGTTGACTTATTCCAAGCAGGGAAAGGATGAGATTGATGCGCAAATCGATGATGATTTCCTTGACGGCGGCACTCGCATGCCTGGGGCCTCTCGTACCCGCCGCTTCGGCGGCAGAACCTGTTCCCTCCAATCTGTCGGTGAAGTGGGACGGGGAGCCGGCGGCACTGGCCAATAACGCGTTTCTGCTGGACAGCGTGCTCTATTCCCCCTATCAGCCGGCGGCGGCAGCGATGGGGGCCGAAGCCCAGTGGGATGCGGCGGCCAAGAGTCTCAGGCTGCACAAGGGAACGGTTACGGTCGAGTTGACGGCCGAGCCCTCCAAGACGGAAGGGTCCGAGCCGGATGGAGCGCCGCTGCTCGTCATCGGTGAGAATGCCTACGTGCCGGTTCGCTTCGTCTACGAGCGCTTCGGCTACAAGGTCGGGTATGAGCAGGCGACCCGTACGGTGCTCATCACCTCGGAGGGGACGGCTGAAGCAGGGAGCCACCAGGCGGCGATCATCGCCGATCTCGATCCGGAGAAGTCGACGGGCATGCGGATTGAGGGCATCACCGGGGACAAGCAGGGGCGCCTGTACACCGTAGACATGGACTCCAAGCGGCTGTTCCGGATTGTGCCCGAGACCGGCAAAACGGAGGTGCTGACCGTGCTCCCGCGGCCTGCCACCGGCATGACCTTCGGGCCGGACGGCGCCCTGTACATGGCCAGCGGCGGGGGACAGGGCGTGGAGGGCGTCATTCTCCGCGTTCCGGCTGAAGTGCTGCAGGGCGGGCCGTTCGACGCGTCCAAGGTCGAAACGTTCGTCAGCGGGACGACCGGTGCCAACGGCCTCGTCTTCGACGGCAGCGGCCGGCTGTATGTCAGCGGCGGTGTAAGCGGGAACGTATACGGCATCACGCCGGAGGGCACCAGCACGGTATGGGCGAGCGGGCTGAAGGCGGAGCGCGAGGAGCAGAAGATCACCGTGAACGGGCTGGCCTTCGATGCGGACGGGCGGCTCACGATAGCCAACACGAGCTCCGGCGAGATCTGGAAGGCACCCGTGAATCCGTCGGACGGGTCGATCGGGACCGCCGAGCTCTTCGCGAAGAGCCCGCTGCTGTACGGTGCGGACGGTATTGCGTTCGGACCGGACGGCGTCCTGTACGTGTGCGCCAACGAGCGCAATGCGATCGTGAAGGTGACGCCGGAGGGCGAGGTGTCGGAGCTGGCGGCGAACGTTAATGAGGGGCCGCTGGAATTCCCGGCGAGCGTCCACGTCATGGGCGGAGCGCTGTATATCAGCAACTTCGACCAGCCGCGCGGTGCGAACAAGCCGAACGAGCCGGGGATCGGCTCCTCGGTCGCGAAGATCGGCCTGCAGGGGACCGAGGCGGGCGGAACGTCTTCCCAGCACTAAGCTTAACCATCCGGGCGGACCCATTGGGTCTGCCCGGTTTGGTTGAGGATGGAACGTAGGGCAGCCCCATTCAACTAGCTTGGGGTGCAGCGTGAACCAGGGGGATCAATCAAGTAAGCGAAACAGGAAGAACAGCCGCTGGCCTGGAGAGCCGGCGGCTTTTTTGAGGCCAGGATAGGGGCGATGGACCGGACTCTGATTCATGAGCACGGCAGAGCACAGGTTCGTGACGCCATCCGCCATGATATTGCCCATGCGGTGCATCATATCCGGCAAATCCGGGAGACCCGGATCGTACATCACCTGTAGGCCGCTGAGCCGCGCGGGAGGGGGAAGAAGCTCTCGCCGGCGCAGCCCTGCAATATAAAGGAAGGGGGTCAAAAGGGAGTGCAAGTCCTGTGCGGTGCGGCTTCCACCGAACAGCCGGCCGGAGTGCGCCGGACAAAAGTAAGCTAGTAACGTCCAGGTAAGCTCTTGCGTAGAAGAGACGCTTCCGTTACGCTGGGGGGAGTACCATGCGAGGAGGATGACCGAATGAACTACAGACAGCTAGGTAATACGGAGCTTCGTGTCAGCGAGGTGAGCTTCGGCACTTGGGCCATCGGCGGCAGCTGGGGGCAGACGAGTGACGAGGAAGCGCTGCGCGGATTGCAGCGCGCGATGGACGAAGGCGTGAACTTCTTCGACACGGCGGATGTATACGGTTCCGGCCATGCGGAGGAGCTTCTGGCGAAGGCTACCCGCGGGCAGGAGGACCGGATTCACATCGCGACCAAGTTTTGCCGCGCGGGGGACATTCACGATCCGGCGACATACTCGGAAGCGCAGGTGCGCAGCTACTGCGAGAACTCCCTGAAGCGGCTGCAGCGCGAGCGCATCGACCTGTACCAGATCCACTGTCCGCCGCTTGCGATCCTGAAAGACGGCAGGGTCTTCGAAGTGCTGGACAAGCTGCAGCAGGAAGGCAAGATCCGCCATTACGGCGTCAGTGTGGAGACGGTGGAGGAAGGGTTGTTCTGTCTCGGCATACCTGGCGTGAAAGCGCTTCAGGTGATCTTCAACCTGTTCCGCCAGAAGCCGGCGGAGGAGCTGTTCCCGGCCGCGAGGGAAGCGGGCGTGGGCATTCTCGCCCGGCTGCCGCTGGCCAGCGGCCTGCTCACCGGCAAGTTCACGGAGGAGACTACCTTCGAAGCGGACGACCACCGGAACTTTAACGCCAATGGCGAGCAATTCAATGTCGGCGAGACCTTCGCCGGGCTGCCGTTCGCCACAGGCGTGAAGCTGTCGAGGGAGCTCGCTTGGATCGCTGAAGGCCGCGAGAGCATGGCGCAGGCGGCGATGCGCTGGATTCTCGAGGATGAGAATGTAACCTGCGTCATCCCGGGCTTCAAGAGCGTGCGCCAGGTCGAAGACAACCTGCGTGCGGCGGAGGCACGGCCGTTCTCGGCGGAGGAGCTCGAGCGGCTGCGCTCGTTCTACCGCGAATCGGTGGCCTCGCAGATCCGCGGGCCTTACTGACGGCCGGCCACAGAGGCCGACGGACGCGCTCCTTGCGGGGCGTGATACGGCTTCGCCGTTACCTGCTGTCCAGAAGGACGGCCTTGTGTTTTTAACCAACAGATTCGATCATTAACCCTACTGTGCTTATTCACTTAAGGGGCCGCGGGATACGCGGCCGATGATTCCAAAGAGACTCCCTTGAGCATGGGGATCGAAGCTGCGAAGCGTGTACTTAACCAGGCGTGACTCAAGATGGAATGAGGAAGTTCCGTACGCGAACTTCGGAGACGCTTCGTGTGCGGTTATTCTCGAACGCAGGGAAAATACAGAATGCGGATTTATTGACTCCAACTACTTTACAGACATAATACAGTACTGCTTCCGGCCAAAGGCATGTCCGCAATGTATGATGAAGAGCTGTGCGACCAGGACCGTCGACTCGAATGGCTGCCTTTCACTCCGGAGAATGCTATTGGAAAAGCACACCTTGCCATTGAGCAGCTGCTTCAGCAGCATGGACTTTCAAAATCGGATGTGAGGAAATATTTTATCTCCCAGTTTTCGAAGAAGAGCCTCGAAGTGCTGTCCGGTCTGCTTAAGGAAGATCCCGCCAAATTCAAATTTGTGGGAGATGCACATGGCTATACAGGGACGAGCAGTCCGCTCCTGGCTTTCGCGAAATCCATCGAAGACCATGACATCGAACGTGAGGATGTCGTTGTATTCTGGTCTGTAGGTGAAGGAATCACCTCCTGCAGTGTCATTTACCGATATTAAGTACAAGATCTTAATATTGAAAAAACCTCTCCAGTTCCCGCGAAGCGATGCGGGGAAGGCTGGAGAGGTTTTCTTATGTGCGGGTAAAGAGGGGCCTACAAAGCTGCAAACGCAGGCTGATGTATGAGTCGGATAGGGCCGCTATGTATCGGTGTCCCAGACGGATTCACCGTTATAGGCGCTCGGAGCCGCGCTGAACATGCATTGTCCCTGTCCGGGAGCGATGCTCAGAATGGCAGTGAAGCGGGTCCGGGGGTGGATGAACAGGAGGCCCTGCCGGAGGCAGTCGTACAGATAGATGCCGGGATGATCTTCATGGAATCCCATGCGCTCGAGCGTCCTGCGGCCGGCCGCCGATACGGCGTGCGCGATGATGCGGCGGATAAAAAAGCCCTGCCGCCTCAGCCGGGTGAGATGCTTCGAGAGCAGATCGAACAGGTAGGCGGACCGCAGGCGCGGATACCTCATCTTGTCGATCGCGATGCCGCAGAGATAAGCGTCGTACGGGCCGATTCGCCGGTAAGGCAGGGTGTGCCGTTCCACCCTTTGTTCGTCAAAGCTGCCGCTGCGGATCTCCCGGTAAATGGCACGGGGAATCGGATAGAGAGAAACATAGCCCATGAGTTCCTCGCTGTCCCATACCGCAATATCCGTGCGCGGATTTACCCGGAGCCGCCGCTCCGTCGTCGCTGCGTCAATCCGGTGGCTTGGAGGGAACACTTTGGCGTCAAGCGCAAGCAGTCGTTCCATGTTCCCACAGTGAATATATGCAATGCAGAAAGTCCCAACTCCCAACGTGGTGTAATGGCGGGCTACCCCATCTATATTCCGTCGGCCCGGGGCGTATTCCTGCCGGTGGGCCTCTCTTCATAAGAACTTTACAATTCCGCAATGTCCACTTAACGCCCCCATAACAACGATCCCGTATACTTCAGTAGGCAAACCAGACCATAACAGATTCGGGAGGGCTCTCATGCAAAAGAAGCGCAAAACCATCGGACTCATCGGACTATTGACCGTACTCGCCCTGACCGGATGCGGCACCAAAGCCCAGCCGGGCGCCACCGCCCCGGCGGCCGGAGCGGGAACACAGGAGAAAGCCGCCGCGTCCAGCCCACTGTCGGGAACGCTGAATTTCTATACGTCCCAGCCTGAGGAGGACGTGACGAAGCTGGTCGCCGCCTTCCAGGGCAAGCATCCGGACGTGCGGGTCGCCCCGTTCCGCTCCGGAACCGAGGAGGTCATCGCGAAGCTGCAGGCGGAGAAGCAGGCCGGCAAGGTGCAGGCGGACCTGCTGCTGCTGGCTGACAGCGTCACCTTCGAATCGCTGAAGCGGCAGGATCTGCTCGCCTTCTACAAGTCGCCGGAGGCGGCCAAGCTCCCGCAGGGCTATACCGACGGGGACGGAGCCTACACCGGCACCAAGATCATCGCCACCGTGCTCGCTGTTCATACAGGCAAGGTGACATCTCTGCCTTCTTCGTGGAAGGCGCTCACGGCGCCGGAGAACAAGAATGCGACTGTGATGCCGAGTCCGCTGTATTCCGGCGCGGCCGCTTACAATATCGGCGTGTTCACCCGGTCGGAGGGACTCGGCTGGGACTACCTCCGCAGCCTCAAGGAGGGCGGCATGACAGTCGTCAAGGGCAACGGCGCCGTGCTGAAGTCCGTCGCCTCGGGCGAGAAGTCCATGGCGATGGTGGTCGACTATCTCGTCGCGCGGGAGAAGGCCAAGGGTTCGCCGGTTGATCTCGTGTACCCGTCCGAGGGGGTGCCGGTCATCACCGAGCCGATCGCGATCGTCAAGAATACGCCGAATCAGAAGCTGGCCGAAGCGTTCGTGGACTTCGTGCTCTCGGCAGAAGGGCAGACGCTGGCCTCCAAGCTTGGTTATACGCCGCTTCGTGAAGGCGTCTCTGCCCCTCCGGGTCTGAAGGCCCTGAAGGACATCAAGGTGCTGGCCGCCAGCCCGGCAGAGCTCGTGGAAGCGAGAGAAGCGGATAAGAAGCGCTTCACCGAGGTGTTCGGCCAATAATGAAGGAATCGGATCTGCGCAGCCGTAAGGAAACGCTCCGGGGAGCACCGCTTCCTGCCGATGAGATGATCGGAGAAGGAGGTACGGGTGAGAGACTCCCGGTCCCGGGGCCAATACAAGAAAAAGAACGGCGCGGGAGACCACAGAAGGATCAAGGGAGTGGAGCAGGGAGGGTTCCGTCTGCGGGAAGCCGGCAGGAATCCACTGCGGCCTCCTTCCGGAAGGCCGGCCGCCTTCTGCTGCGGTACGCCGGCCTCGCGCTGCTGCTCCTGTTCTTCGTGCTGCCGCTGATGAAGCTCGCCGGGCTGAGCTTGACGGAAGGCGCCGGGGCCGGCTTCACGCTGCGGCACTACGAAGAGCTCCTGCGGGAGCCCCGCCTATGGAAGACGCTGAGGGACACGGCGGTCATCGTAGCCGGTGCCTCCGGTCTGTCGCTGCTCCTCGGGGCGGCTGCGGCCTGGTTCATGGCTTATACTGACCTGCGGGGCAAGGCTTGGCTGCATGCCCTGCTGCTGCTGCCGTTCCTGCTGCCGTCGTATGTGCTGACCCTCTCCTGGTCATCGCTGAACGGTACCCAAGGCTGGATCGCAGCCCTGCTGGGGATGATCCGGCCGGAGGCTGTGCCCTGGAGCATCTACAGCCATGGCGGGATCATTCTTGTGATGGGGATCCATCACTTCCCGCTCGTCTACCTGCTGACGCTGGACACCCTGCGGCGCATCCCGCGGGAGGCGGAAGAGGCTGCCCGGGCGTCGGGGCTAGGCCGATGGAAGACGCTGCTCCTCATCACGCTGCCGCTGGCGGCGCCGGGGCTGACCGGCGGAACGCTGCTGGCGTTCCTTGCGTCGCTCGACAACTTCGGCATCCCCGCTTTCCTTGGGCTGCCCGCGGGCATCTCCGTGCTGAGCACACGCATCTACGAGGAGACGGTGAGCTTCGGCCCGGCGGCGTTCCCGCGAGCTGCGTCGCTGTCCGTGCTTCTCGCGGTCATCGCCGCGGGCGGCGCTCTGCTGCAGCGGCTCTCGGTCCGCCGCAGCGGGGTGCAGGAGACGCGCGCGCCGGAGACGGCCGCCCGCCTGCACCTTGGGCGGTGGCGTCCGGCAGCTGAAGCGGCCTTCGCCGGCGGGCTGCTCCTCGTGACGGTGCTGCCGCTGCTATCGATGACCGCCACGTCGCTGAAGCGGGCCTACGGGCTTCCCTTCGGGCCGGCCAACGCCACGCTTGCGAATTACCGCTACATCCTTCTGGAGAACCCGAAGGTGTGGCGGGCGATCGGCAACTCGCTGCTGCTCTCGGGGACCGCGGCGGCGGTCATCCTGGTCCTTGGGACAGCGCTCGCCTATCTGTTCGTCCGCCGGCCCTCGGGGTGGACGAGGGCGGCGGAGCTGGGACTCGCGCTGCCCTACACGCTGCCGGGGATCGTCTTCGGACTGGCGATGATCCTGACCTGGATGGAGCCCCTGCCGGGATGGAACCCGGGGATCTACGGCTCCGGGGCGATCCTGCTCATCGCCTATATCTGCCGGTTTCTCGTGCTTCAGCTGCGGGCAGCTCTGGCGGCCTTCGCCCAGGTGGAGCCCGCTATGGAAGAAGCCGCCCGGGCGGGCGGCTCGGCACGGACCGCGGTCTGGCGCACCGTCCTGCTGCCGCTGCTGCTGCCGGGGCTGGCAGGGGGCGCGCTGCTCGTCTTCTTCACCGCGCTGACGGAGCTGACGGTCTCCGCGCTGCTCTGGTCGCCGGGGGCCGAGACGATCGGCATCGTGATTTTCGGCTTCGAGCAGGGCGGCGACACGGTCTATTCGACGGCACTGTCATCGCTCCTTGTAGTCCTGCTCGCCGCAGGCTGTGGGGTGCTGGCCGGCGTACGGTACATCGCAGGAAAGCGAGGCATCAGGAAACCATGAGCAAAGCAAATATGCTGACTGCAAGCAGGGCAGAGGCAGGGGGCGATGCCCCGGAGGCTCCTCTGATCGAGCTGCGGGGCGTCTCCAAGAGGTTCGGCCGGGACACGGCCCTTCATCCGGTAGAGCTGCGTCTGCAGCCGGGCGAATTCACAGCGGTGCTCGGTCCCTCGGGGTGCGGCAAAACGACGCTGCTGCGCCTGCTCGCCGGCTTTGAGGCCCCGAGCTCCGGTGAGATCCGGATGAACGGGGAACTCGTCGCGGGCGGAGGTTCTCTCGTGCCTCCCGAACAGAGAGGGCTCGGCATGGTGTTCCAGCATTTCGCGCTCTGGCCGCACATGACGGTGGCCGAGCATATCCGGTTTCCCCTGCGGCACCAACGGCCTCAGGATCCGGCAGCTGCGTGCGAGAATCGGGTCCGTGAGGTCATGGAGGCGCTCGGCCTCACCGACCTGGCGCACCGGAGACCGCACCAGCTCTCCGGTGGGCAGAAGCAGCGGGTGGCATTGGGCCGCGCGATTGCGGGGCGTCCCCGGCTGCTCCTGATGGACGAGCCGCTCAGCGCGCTCGATGCCCTGCTGCGGGTGGAGATGCGCCGAGAGATCCAGGAAGCGCACCGGCTGAGCGGGGCCGCGGTAGTCTACGTCACCCACGATCAGGGGGAGGCGCTCGCCATGGCGGACCGGGTGATCGTCATGAACCAGGGGCGGATCGAGCAGGAGGGAACCCCCGAGGAGGTATACCTGCGGCCGGCCACCCCGTTCACCGCCCGGTTCGTCTCCAAGGCGAACCTCATCGCGGGAAGCTGGGAAGGGAGCGGGTTCCGCCCCCATGCGGGAGGCGGAGCGGCGGTGTGGCCCTGCGCCGATATCCCGCCGGCCTTCCGGGAGCAAGGGGTGCTGCCGGCCCGGCCGGATCAGCTGATGCTCGGCCCTGCCGCGGCTGAGGGGATCCCCGCCCGGGTGACGGCGGCACAGTTCCAGGGAAGCGAATATCATTATTACGTCGATACCGGAGACGAAGTATGGGAGATTCATTCCGCGCAGCGCTGGGCCGGCGGCTCGCAGGTCACTGTGCGCTGGGGCGGCGGGGAGCGCCTGGGATGCTGAACCCGCAGGAGCTGCGTATGGGGACGCAGCACAAAGAAACCAAGGGAGCCTGGAGGGCAGTCTTCCTTGGTTTCTTTATCATCGGCCGTCGCCGGAGCAGCCAAAAAGCCGGCTTCGCAGCGGGCTTTGCTCGGGATAGCATTCCCAATCATACGGAAGCGCTGTTCACGGAAACCGCCCCGACGCCGCTTTTGCGCAGCTGGACGGTGAAGGAGGTTTCACCCGGACGGGAGTCAAAGGAGAGTACGCCGGCATGCTGCTCGACGAGCTGCTTGCAGATGGCCAGACCCAGCCCGGTCCCCGTCGTTTTGCTCGTTACGAACGGCGAGAACAGCTTGTCCCTGACATCCGGCGGGATGCCCGGGCCGTTATCCGTCACCCGGATGTACGTGTGGTCGGGGTCCTCGTAGCCCTGGATGGAGATGATCTTCGGTGCGGAGGGCTCCATGTGCTGCACCGCATCAATGCTGTTGTTGATGAGATTGATGAGCACCTGCTGCATGCCCACCTGCTGGACGCTCAGCCGGATATTCGTACCTTTCACGCCGGAGAGCAGCTCAATGCCTTCGCTGCTGAGCCGCGGTGCGACCAGGTTGACGATGCCGAGAATGAGCTCTTCCATGCCAACCTCACGGAAAGGCTCCTGCTCCTTGTTCTTGGAGAAGTTCAGGAAGTTGTTGATATGCATCTGGATCGTATTGAATTCTTCCTGGATGATCGATACATAATTCTTCACGGCACCGGCCGATTCGGCGGGAATCTTCGAGGTAAGCAGCTTCAGGAACCCGGAGATGGTCGTCAGCGGGTTGCGGATCTCATGGGCCATGCTGGCCGCCAGCTTGCCGGCCATCTGCAGCCGCTCCTTGTGCATTTGGTTCATGGCAGAATCGAGCTGCCGTTGGGAATGCTCCCAGAAGCCCGAGGAGATCACGTACTGGATCTCATCGATCCGCGCATGAATCCGCGGCATGTCGGTGACCAGTTCGTCGCCCGATACGAGCCCTTCCGTAAAGAACTCGGCAGAGACGGCCTGGAGGAGCGCACGCCACAGATGGGAGCTCTCCAGCAGATGAGTGGGCGGTGTGCTCATCGACACGTGATAACGGGTGAGCGCCGGAATCATGGGGAAGAGCGGGTGAAGCTCCAAAGGGATATGCCAGTCGTTGACCAGGTGAAAATAGGATTCGGCCGTCCGCAGCAGCTCTGCGGAATCATACCTGCCGGGATAGCGTTCTTCCACTTCGCCGACCCACTGACTGATGATGGGATTCTTTTGCGATAACAGCAATCCTTGAAGGGTAGTAGACATCCTGCCTGCATATGCTCCTTTTGTGTATCAATCCATATGGAGTTGTCTGCGGTCGATTTCATCCCGCAGCAAGCGGACGAAGCTGGGCTCCAGGTTCAGATCGAGAGCGAGGAAATAAGCCTCCAACAGATCTTCATCCGATAATTTTTCAAGGGAATGATTCAAGCTGGTAACCTCCAAAGGACAAATTCTCACGAGATCAGAAGCTTTGTTGCCAAGTGGGTGTATTGCTGTTCTGATAGTCGCTGATCACGCATGGACTGCCCCTGCAGACAGTTCAGCCGTTTGGGTTAGACTCACGGCAGCCCGGCAGCCATGGAACAAGATTGTTCGGTAGGCCCGTGGCTTTGCGTCCTCCCCTTTAGAGGAGTTTGCCTTTGTCGGAAGTTATAATTCTATTGTAGTAATTCCTTGCTGGTTTGTATAGACTCCGGAACCACTTTCGGTAGATTTCGTTTAAAAAAACTGTGGCTTTCGCTCTAAAAAACAGGTAAAAAATAGAAAAAGGTGCAACAAATGAGCGGGAGGAGGCGTTAGAAATATATGGTAAATTAAACCATATATAGAAATAAGGAGTGTGTTTTGCGGTGAAATGTTTGAAGGCTTCCCATTCCCGTACCGGTTTGCTGGGGACATCGCTGCTGCTGTCCTCCCTTTTGCTGACGGCCGCAGCCCCGAATTCAGCCCAAGCTGCAGAAGGACCGCGGCTCTTTTTGTCCTCAGCCGCCAGGCATAATGTAGTCATCGATGCGTCAGGGTCCCTGTGGTATTGGGGAAATAGGGCACAGGTCACAGGCGGAGAGACCATCGTGCTCGATAACAAGCCCGAACGGATCACGACTCTCGCCGGAGCGAAGCAGATCTCGGCTTCCGTGAAGCGGAATCTGATCCTGAAAGAGGACGGGACCGTGTGGACCTGGTCGTGCGATTGGGTGATCGACCCGAATACGAGAGAGGGAGGGTCGAAGTTTTCCGCTCCCCAGCAGATGGCTGGGTTATCCCATATCGTGAAAGTATCTGCCGGCATGTCAATGTATGCCGCGCTGGATAAGGACGGGCGGGTATGGATGTGGATCGATCCGCCCTATGGGCAAGGAGAAGCGAGCCTCGTTCCGGATGTGTCGGATGCAGTCGATATCTCGGCAGGCGGTGACCGTCTTGTCATTGTGAAGAAGGATGGGACCGTGTGGCAGTGGATGCAGTTCAAAGGCATGAACCTGAACCCTGACAAGAAATTTACTAAGGTGGAAGGACTGGAAGGGGTCGTAAAGCTGTCACAAGGCGAAGAGGCGGCCCATCATATGGCGATAGACAAGAATGGAGACGTATGGGGCTGGGGGAATAATTTGGTCAATCAGGTTGGACCTCAGACCGAACCTGTACCCGACCGGGACAAACCGGTGATCGGGAAGCCGGTCAAAATCCAAGGACTTAGTCACGTGACCGAAGTGACCACTACTTCTTTGTCCACCCTCGCCTTGAGCGAGGACGGCTCGGTATATTACTGGGGATTGAACCCGGCCTGGGCGTGGGGATCGAAAGAGAAGATGAAGTGGGATACTCCCCAACCATGGGCAGGCCTTCGAGACATTATCGCAGTAGAAGCGGGGGAGAGCCATTATCTTGCGCTTCAAAAGGATGGGACACTTTGGGCATGGGGTGAGAATCAGCTCGGCCAGCTCGGTGACGCTACGTTCCGTAAATCTATGACACCGGTGCAGGTCAAGCTGCCGTAAGCGCTGGAAACGGTAGTATGCGGCGGGAAGGCCGTGCTCCCTGTTCCAGCAAAGCATAAGCCCCTTGACCCGTCAAGGCCGGTCACACCGGTATGGCTGGTCAAGGGGCTTTTTGAAAAGTTAAGAACGATTTAGCTCGTCTTAGTTTTCCGCTTTCTGCTAAGCAATCAGGGACTCGTCCGCGAGCAAATAGTAGAACTCGCCGTCCGCTGCGTGGACTACGATGCGGCCTGCCGCGTCGGTGTCCATATCGAGCACCTCGGCAGGTGTGAGGATGCGCAGCTCGCGGGTGATGCTATGTAGGACATGATAGGTCATAAGGGCATTCTCCGTTGATCAAAGTGGACCGGACAACTGATGGCTGGCTCCGGTATGGTTCTATCATACCGGGAGCCGAGGGGGGCCTGCCAGAAGCACATCCTGGAAGCGGAACCAGCCGCTTGCCGCGTACTGGCACTGATGCACAGCTGTCAGGCATTCATCAGCTTCCGGCGATTGATGGCGGCGCACCGGTTGGGAGACAATGGAAGCCGGCAGGGAGAGAGGCTCCCTGCACTTCATCACTACGGTAGAGGAGGGCTTCCATGCCGTCACGCATCATGCATTTGATCATTGCCGACGCACTGGCCAAAGAAATCGGAGCCGAGGCTCCGGGTTCTCTGCTGCTGGGCGCACTGGCGCCCGATGCGGCGAAGGCGGATGCGGCCGTGTCCGAAACGCTGCATTTTGCCTCCAGGTCGTATATCGCTTACGGTGAATTCCTGCACCGCTATGCCGGGGGGATGCCGGACCCGTTCCTGATCGGCTACCTGTCGCATCTGGTCGGAGACGATATCTGGTCGATCTTCGTGCACGCCGGAGGAATCCGGGCGAGAGTCGCGGCGGATCCGCGGCTGGCCAAGGTGTATTACCGCGATTTTCTGCTCTGCAATGCGAAGCTGCTGGAATCGTACCCGAAGGAGGAGCTGTATGCCGCACTGCACGGTGCGGAGATTCCATCCGACTGGGCCGGCGGGCACATAGGGCTGGTCCCGCTTCTGGCGGAGCAGAAACGGAAGGCGCTGCTTGATTTTGAGTATCCCTCCGCGCATCTGACGGAAGAGCTGCAGCTCCTCTCTATGAATGACATCCGTCAAGGGATGGACCGGTGCATTCAGCGCACGCTGGATCTATGCCGCCCTTGGCTCCGGAGTGCCGCAGAGGCCCGGGAGGAGCTTGTTACTCTTCCTCATCCTCTTTGAAAAGCTCATGCAGCAGCCGCTCCCGGTTCTCAAGGAACTGTCGTGTGAGCTGGTAATGGTCCGTCTCTTCGTAGCGGATCGGAGCAATGGGCGCCTCGTCGAAATTCAGGATCTCGGCGCCCGGATATCCGAGAAGAATCGGAGAGTGGGTGGCGATAATGAACTGGGCCCGGTCCTCGAGGTTCTTCATGATCCGCAGGAGCGAGAGCTGCCTGGCGGGGGAGAGGGCCGCTTCGGGCTCGTCGAGCAGATAGAGGGCTTTGCCCCCGAAACGATGCACGAACAGGGACAGGAACGATTCCCCGTGGGACTGGTGATGCAGTGACCTGCCGCCGTAGGAGTGCAGTGACTCGGGATTGCGGTCCAGATAGGAGGCGAATTGGTAGAACGTCTCCGCGCGGAGGAAAAAACCGCTGGTCACCTTGGGCCTCCACGACAGTCTCAGATAATCCCCAAGCGCCGACTGGGCCGCATCGATCTCATAGGTGTTATTCCGGCCCCCGCCCGCCGTATGGAAGCCGCACTGGTAGGCGATCGCTTCGAGCAGGGTGGATTTGCCGGAGCCGTTCTCCCCGACGAAAAAGGTGATGCTGCCGGTGAGGCTAAGTGTGTCGAGATGCCTGACGGCAGGAATGGTGAACGGATATTCGGAATCGTTTTGGATCCGGCTGCGCAGCAAAGTAATCTCGCGCAGATACATAGTCAGCCCTCCCGTTTGGATCAAACGCAGCATGATCTTGCTTGACCCGACTCGACTCGACTCAACTCGAATCAAGTCTATGGTCCCATTGTACACTGCCTCCGTTTATTCGGCCAAACGCAGGTACTGGCCGCAGGCCGTCCCTTGTGGTTGTCACGCCGGGGAAATCGCGGTATGATTAACCATTATATTTTTCCCGCAAGGGAGACGGGTGCGGCAGGGCTGCTCCCGATGTTCATTCATAAGCAGGGAGGCAGGGAATATGGTGAAAAAAAGAGGACCCGTCGCAGCGGCCAAGGCGACGGCGGAGGACAAACCGGCGACGCTGAAGGATCTGCTCAATCCCGAGGTGCTGCAGAAGCTCAAAGCCCAGTCCGAATCGATGAAGGCTGAAGCGGAGCAGCGCCGGGAAGAGGAACGCCGGCGTGCCGAAGAAGCCCGCCGTGCGGAGCAAAAACGGCTCGATAACGACTTCGGCCATCTGCTGGAGAACTCGGACCCGAACTGGCGAAAATTCAAATAAGACAGCCGGGCTTCGTTGAAGGCGAGGCGAGAGAAGTGCGCGTGTAGGTATGCCGGCGCGCTGAAGAAGCCCGCCCTGCGGAGCAAGAACGGCTGGAAAGCGGCTTCGGCCATCCGCTGGAGAGTGCCGACACGTACGGGCGCGAATCAGACAGCCGGGCTTCAGTGAAGGCGAGGCGAGAGGAGCGCGCGTGTAGGTATGCCGGCGTGCCGAAGAAGCCCGCCGTGCGGAGCCAGAGCGGCTGGAAGGCGGCTTCGGCCATCCGCCGGAGAATTCGGACCCGAACGGGGGAAAATCGAACGCCTGGCCTCCGCTGAAAGCCATGGCGGAACCGCGCTGGGTTCAGGAAATTGCTGGCGTGCCGAAGAAGCCGCTTGAGGCTGCACGCCATGACCCTCCCCCGTTTAGCTGCTTCCGGCTTGATGCACTGTCCGTAGGGCCTGCTGGGGATGCGGAGCTGCCTGAGAGGGCGGAGCTGCAGAATGAATGCCTGCTGAGGATAAGGGAATAGGGATACAGACCGGTGGTTCATCCGCTCTTCCGAGTGGTTCAGATCCGGAAGAGGTGAAAACGTCTGACTCCTTCAGGCTTCTCTGGCGTTTCTCGTACGGGCGGGTCTCCTTACATGTAACTTAGAAATAAAGGAACTGGGATGCCTTATTCCGTTATTTCCCATCATTTCCCGGCGGATAACGGAACTCAGATGCGCTAATGGTCCTGATTTCATGGAAAAGCAGCATTATTCTGCGAATAGCGTACTTCATTTCCGCTATTTTCAAATCCAACCGTTTTGTGAAGAACATAGCGCATTGGAGTTCCGCTATTTCCTTTTTCCCCAAGGGAAGAGGACTTTACGTTAGGTAGAGGGAGTTCCTACTCAAGAGGCAGGCATGCAGTCTGCCTTTTTTTGAGCGGATAACACAGGATATGCTTCACACATACCTGCCGGCTCCGCCTCGACAGACGCACATCGTCCTATTTTTGCATCTATGCCCGTTGTTCCGTTCTGGTCTGGAAGCGCAGGCTCGGGATTTAGCCCAGGCCATCCTCCCAATAATGGGGCCAGTAAGCACAGGGTAAGCCTGCAGTTACGGCCACAGGCTGCCGGGGGGCGGACAACGGGTTATGTATGGGGGGCGGCGTGGGGCAGAAAAGTCTGAGGGCTTCACCATCCCCCAAAAAGTGGGGCCAGTGAGCACAAGGTAAGCCTGCAGTTAAGGCCTCAGGCTGCTGGGGGAGCAGTCAACGGTTTATGTATGTGAGGGCAGCGTGGGGGCGCCCCCCGGAGGAGTCCATCAGCTCCACCATGCCGCATCAATACCTTCTTCGGCGATTGGATGCATACGTTAGGCTTTCCCCGCCTCCGTTTCATGAATTTGTGCGCGCCAGTAGAAGAACCGCACCGTCCGTATTCCGGGCCGTGGGGTTCTTTTTTTTCTGGCGCCATTTTCCAGACGGAGGGGGCTCCTCAAAAGCGGAAAATGTGGAATATTACAGGGGATCGCGCTCCGGTAGTCCGATGAGCGTATTCCACCAGCGAGGAGTGATATTCCATGCGCCAGAAGGCCAAGATCGCCAGACGGATCACCGCGGTGCTGCTGACCGGCCTGCTGCTTACTGCAGGACAGCCGGCCTCGGCGGACGGCGGGTTTCATTTTGGCTTCAAGAAATCGACGAAGGGCCAGCAGCCGTCCATCGACCAGGAAGGCTTCAAGCCCCTGCTCAAAAAGTATGATGCGGTCTTCACCGGAGACCCGACGCAGAAGGAGCTCTTCCTGACCTTCGACAACGGCTACGAGAACGGGTTTACCTCACGTGTGCTCGACACCTTGAAGGAGAAGGGCGTGCCGGCGATCTTTTTTGTGACCGGGCATTATATCGAGAGCCACCCGGAGCTGCTGAAGCGAATGACCGCCGAGGGGCACCTGATCGGCAATCACTCGTGGCATCATCCGGATATGAGCCAAATCTCGTCGGAGCGGATGAAAGAGGAGCTGCTGCGGGTCAAGGACGCCGTGGCGGAGCTCACGGGGCAGAAGGAGATGCGCTATCTCCGCACGCCGCGGGGGATCTTCACGGAGCGGTCCCTCTCCGTCTCGCGCGACCTCG
This sequence comes from Paenibacillus sp. S-38, assembly GCF_049942825.1. NCBI lineage: Bacteria > Bacillati > Bacillota > Bacilli > Caryophanales > Paenibacillaceae > Paenibacillus > Paenibacillus sp. S-38. The sequence continues at coordinate 5,199,723 of NZ_CP187970.1, read as the reverse complement.
GGATGACGAACGTGTTCTGGTCGGTCGCTTACAAGGACTGGGACACGACAGACCAGAAGGGGGCGCAGTACGCCTACGACAAAGTCATGGCCCAGCTGCATCCGGGGGCGGTGATCCTGCTGCATTCCGTCTCGTCGGACAACGCGCAGGCGCTGGGCCGGATCATTGATGAAGCGAAGCGGCAGGGCTACCAATTCAAGAGCCTCGATCAGATGAAGCTGCACACGCCTTAACGAAAGGTTTACATGGAGTTCACAAAAGGGACACGCCCCCTTCCTATCCTTAGCAGAGAAAACAGACAAAGCTAAGGATGGAGTGGAATTCCTTGAAAGCATTGAAATCCCGTATGCTCACAGCAGCCGTACTCTCCTTTGTCCTTCCGGCGGCCGCAGGCCTGGCCGGCGCGCCGGCCCTGGCGGAAGCAGGTTCTACCGCGCCGGCGCGCGTTCTCGCGTCAGCCGAGACCGATGCCGTAGCCAGCGGCTCGGATGCCGCGGATGACCCGTCGATCTGGGTGCATCCGTCCGATCCGGCGAAGAGCATGATCATCGCCACGAACAAGGACGGCGGCATCCTCGTCTACGACCTGAACGGCAAGCAGAAGTATTCCTACGAGACCGGCCGGATGAACAATATCGACGTGTGCTACGGCTTCAAGCTGGCCGGGCAGAGCGTGGATATCGCCGCGGCGACGAACCGGACGACGAATACGATCGATATTTTCGCGATTGACCGCTCCACCGGAGCGCTGAGGAGCGTCATCGGGACGCCGATCGTCTCGTCGATGAGCGAGGTATACGGCTTCAGCCTGTACCACAGCCTGAAGACCGGCAAATTCTACGCCCTCGTGCTCGGCAAAGAGGGCGAGTTCGAGCAGTACGAGCTGTACGATAACGGCAAAGGGGCCATCAACGGCAAAAAGGTGAGGGAGTTCAAGCTCGCCACCCAATCCGAAGGGATGGTCGCCGATGACGAATACGGCCGATTGTACATTGCCGAGGAGGATGCCGGCATCTGGGCGTACGGCGCGGAGCCGGGGGACGGGGACGCACGGAAGTCGGTGGCTGCCGTGGACGGCGTGAAGCTCACCGCGGATGTGGAAGGGCTGACCCTGTATTACGGGGAAGACGGTGAGGGCTACCTGATCGCCTCCAGCCAGGGAAGCTCATCCTATGCGGTATTCGACCGAGAGGACGGGGAGTACGAGGGCAGCTTCGTGATTGCGGACGGCCCGGCCATCGACGGCACAAGCGAAACTGACGGGATCGACGTGCTGAGCTTCGGCCTCGGAAGCCAGTATCCGGACGGCATCTTCATCGCGCAGGACGACCAGAACCTGCAGGATGGAGCGGTGATTAACCAGAACTTCAAGATCGTGAAGTGGGATGCCGTTGACGACGCTTTCGAAGACGCCTTCGGGGACGATCTTGATGTGGACCATGATGTCGACCCGCGGAAGCTGAAATACAGGGAAGAAGACTGATTCTACCCCGTGTTGAGGTAACCCGAAGTGCATCGGAATAAAAGGCACCAGAGCCCCGACCGCGGGGAGGAACCAACGATAGCAAGGCGCAGGAGAGATCCTGCGTCTTTTTGCTTCATGGAGTGAAAGTTTTATCTCGCAGCGCTCGGTTTCGGTGAATTTACCGCCTGAATATTCCCAAATTTATAAAAATGTTGATGACAATTCCTTCCTCACCTTATACAATAAGTCATACATATTTTAAAATTCTTAAGATTCATAACAATGCAAACATTCAATCTTAAGAATTTCTCTGCTGCCGGTGATACGTTTCGTATCGACCGGAGCAAATTCTACTGGTGCCAATCCAAGCGAGGTGTTCGTATTGTCCGAAAGCATCTTGGAGGTGGAATCCCTCACGACGGTCATCCGGGACAAGCGCCGGGAGGTAACAATCGTTGACGGCATCGATTTTCGGATCGGCCGCGGTGAAGTCGTGGCGCTCGTCGGCGAATCGGGCTGCGGCAAGAGCATGACCTCGCTTTCCATCATGGGCCTTCTCCCCCGAACCGGCGCTATTTCGCACGGGGATGTGCGGTTTCACGGGCGTTCGCTCGTCGGTCTGAAGAAACGGCAGCTGTCGCAGATCCGGGGGCGGCATATCTCGATGATTTTTCAGGAGCCGATGACTTCACTCAATCCGGTGCTGACGATCGGGACCCAGCTCACCGAGAGCATCATCCGCCACCTGAAGGTGGACAAGGCGTCCGCCGCCGCCTCCGCCGAAGAGTGGCTGCGCCGTGTCGGCTTCCCCGAGCCGGCGCGCATCTGCCGGGAATACCCGCACAGGCTCTCCGGCGGGATGAGGCAGCGCGTCATGCTGGCGATGGCGATGGCCTGCCGGCCCGAGCTGCTGATCGCCGACGAACCGACCACGGCGCTCGACGTTACCATACAGGCACAGGTGCTTGATCTCCTGAGGGAGCTGCTCCGGGAGACCGAGATGGCCGTGCTCTTCATCACCCATGATCTCGGTGTGGTGGCGGAGATGGCCTCGCGGGTCATCGTCATGTACGCGGGCCAGATCGTCGAGACGGCCGACGTGCGGACGCTCTTCACCTCGCCCCGGCACCCGTACACGCAGGGGCTGCTTCAATCGACGCCGCGGATGCACGGGGGCCCGGAGCGGCTGGTGCCTATTGCAGGCAGCGTGCCCCCGCCCGGAAGCCATGGCCCGGGGTGCCGGTTCGCGGACCGCTGCCCGGTTGTACGCCCCGAATGCCGCGACGCGATGCCGCCGCTGCAGCCTATCGGGCCGCAGCACGAAGTGCGCTGCATCGCAGCAACATCTTGAGCCCTGCCAGCCCAGAGGAGGAACGTCCATGAGCGAACCACTGCTCCATGTAACCGATCTCAAAAAAAGCTTCCCTTATGGTAAGGGCTCCGGTGCCGGTCTGGTTCGTGCGGTAGACGGGGTCAGCTTTACCGTGCAGGAGGGGGAAACCCTTGGCATTGTCGGGGAATCCGGCTGCGGCAAATCCACGGTAGGCCGGCTTGTGCTGCGGCTGCTCGATTTGACCGAGGGCCAAATCCATTTTGGCGGCCGGGAGATCGGGCGCCTGTCCAAGCGCGAGCTTAGGCCCCTGCGCCGCCAGATGCAGTGCGTGTTCCAGGATCCGTACGCCTCGCTGAACCCGCGTTTGACCGTCGGTCAAACCGTGGCCGAGCCGCTGATCGTGCAGGACAAGCTGTCCCGCAGTGAAGCGTTGGCCCGTGCGGGCCAGCTGCTGGACCTGGTGGGTCTGGGCTCCGGTGCCGCCGCGCTGTACCCGCACGAATTCTCGGGCGGCCAGCGGCAGCGGATTGCCATTGCTCGGGCGATCGCGCTGCAGCCCCGGCTGATCGTGGCGGACGAGCCTGTATCGGCGCTCGATGTCTCGATTCAGGCGCAGATCGTCAACCTGATGCGGGACCTGCAGGAGCAGACGAAGGTGTCGTACCTGTTCATCTCGCACAATCTGAGCGTCGTCAGCCACATCTCCGACCGCGTGGCCGTCATGTATCTCGGCCGGATCGTGGAGCTTGCCTCCCGCGACGAGCTGTTCCTTCGGCCGCGGCACCCCTATACGAAGGCGCTGCTCTCCTCCGTACCCGAGCCGGATGTTGAGCGGCCGAGGGAGCGCATCCTCCTGCGGGGCGAGGTGCCGAGCGCAGCGAACCCGCCTCCCGGCTGTCCGTTCCACCCGCGCTGCCCGGCGGCGGAGGCTCGCTGCAGCATCGAGACGCCCGCCTTCCGGGAGACGGCTCCGGGCCATTTTGCCGCGTGCCATCTGGTTGAACCGATCGATCAGGGGGCGCCGCTGTCCGTGCTCTAATCCCACACATGGCCGATGTCGGCCTGCTCTGCATACGACCGACCCGGGCAGGCTGCCGGGGCTTTTCACAGAACGTCCGGTCTATCCATCCCTAGTAGAGGAGACATGTCCATGAAACTGCATTCTTCCCGCCCTGCCGCCGCCGCTCTGTCCGCCTTCTTATCCGCCGCCGTACTCCTGTCCGCCTGCACGTCCGGGGAGAATACAACCGCTCCGCCCGCCGGGGAGCAGACCCCGCCTGCGGCTGAGGCCAAGAAAGAGAAGACGGACGGCGGCGAGATCATCTGGGCCTACCTGTCCGATCCGCAGGGCTTCAGCGACCTGTGGGCGACGACGACGATCTCGAGCGAACTTAACGATCTCGTAACGAGCTCTCTATACCACTACAGCACAAAGCAGGACCTCGATCCGGATCTGGCGGTCGGCCAGCCGACCTTCTCCGAAGACAAGAAAGAGATGACCGTGAAGATCCGCACCGACGCCAAATACACGGACGGCAAGCCGGTGACCGCCGACGATGTCGTGTTCACCTACAACGTCGCCTTGAGCCCCGATTATAAAGGTCCGCGCAAAGGGGTCTTCGACCAGCTGGCCAAAGTCGAGAAGGTCGACGACGCGACGATCAAGTTCACGTTCAAGCAGCCGTTCGCAGGCTTCATCGACCTCATGGCCTACAACATTCTGCCGAAGCACATTCTGGGAGACACCCCGGTCAAGGACATGGACAAGGCGCCGTTCATCAAGCAGCCGGTCGGCTCGGGTCCTTACAAGCTCGAGGAGTGGAAGCAGGGGCAGTATCTGCGGCTGGTGCGCAACGAGAATTATTACGGCGGCAAGCCTGCTGTCGAGAAGGTGACCATAAAAATCATCCCGGACGCCAACTCGATCATGGCGCAGCTGCAGACCGGGGAAGTGAATGCGAGTACGGTGCCTGCGGACAACCTGGCGGTGATTGAGCAGTATGCGAAGACGTCGGGCAAGCTCAAGCTGCAGAAGGGGATCAAATCCTCCACTTATCTCTATGTGGCCTGGAACCTGACCAACCCGCTGTTCCAGGACAAGAAGGTGCGCCAGGCGCTGACGATGGCGATCGACCGGCAGGGCATCGTGGACGGGGTGCAGGAAGGCCAGGGTGTGATCGTACACAGCCAGACGCCGCCGACCTACTGGAGCTACACGGATAACGTGCCGAAGTTCCCGTTCGATGCGGAGAAGGCCAAGGCGATACTCGCCGAAGCCGGCTGGAAGGATTCGGACGGCGATACGATCCTCGACAAGGACGGCAAGAAGTTCGAATTCGAAATGCAGGTGAACCAGGGCAACAAGGTGCGCGAGAAGGCCGTCACCGTCATCCAGCAGCAGTTGAAGAAAATCGGAATCTCGGTCCAGCCGCGGGTGGTGGAGGGCTCCGCCTTCTCGAAGAACTTCCAGGGCAAGCAGTTCGAGTCGATTTTCTACGGCTGGAATATCAGCGGCGACCCGAACCCGAAGGGCATCTGGCATTCCGCGGAGATCGAGCACGGGCTTAATACCGTCACTTACAAGAACCCCGAAGTCGACAAGCTGATCGATGAGGATCTGCAGACCTTCGATACGAACAAGCGCAAGGAGCTCCTCGCCAAAATCGACGCGCTGATCGCCGAGGACCAGCCGTACACATTCCTGTATTCCCCAACGACCACGGTCGCCTATCCGGCGAACCTCGAGGGCTACAACCCGGCGCGCGATTCCTTAAGGGAAGTGGAGAAATGGTACTTCACGAAGTAACCGTTGGCGTAAGCCGCTCTACTACGACCGACAGGAGGGGATCCCTTGTCCCGCTACGTGCTCCAGCGACTGCTTAACGCGATTCCGATCCTCATCGGCATCACGATCATTTCTTTTGCGATTATCCACATGGCGCCGGGCAGCCCGCTGTCGGCGTTCATGGAGGACCCGACGATCAAGACGGCCGACAAGGAGAACATGATCCGCACCTACGGGCTCGACCAGCCGCTGTATGTCCAGTACTGGAAATGGGTCAGCGGCATGGCCACGGGAGACTTCGGCACGTCCTTCCTCAAAAACCAGGCGGTGAGCGAGCTCATCCTCGACCGGCTGCCGAACACGCTTCTGCTGACGGTCACGAGCCTGGCGATCTCCCTGCTGATCGCCCTGCCGCTCGGCATTCTGTGCGCGCTGCGGGTGGACTCGCGGCTCGACCGGTTCGTCTCGTCGATGACCTTCGTAGGCATGTCGGTGCCCGCCTTTTGGCTCGGGCTGATGCTCATCATGTTCTTCTCGGTAAAGCTCGGCGTGCTGCCTTCCGGAGGCCTGCAGACCGTCGGCGGCAGCTTCAGCCTAACCGACCGGCTGCAGCATCTGGTGCTGCCCCTGTTCACGATCGTGTGCGGTGAAGTGGCGGTGTGGACCCGGTACGTCCGTTCGAGCATGCTCGAGGTGATCAACCAGGATTACATGCGCACAGCGCAGGCCAAGGGGCTGCGGGACGCGAGGGTCCTCGGGGTGCACGGCCTGCGCAACGCGCTGATTCCTCTGGCGACGCTCTTCGGCTTGTCCTTGCCGGGACTGTTCGCGGGCACATTGATCGTCGAGACGATCTTCTCCATCCCCGGCATGGGCCGCCTCTTCACCGAGGCGGCATTCCAGCGGGATTATCCGGTGATCTTCGCCATCACGACGATCTCGGCGTTCCTCTACGTGTTCGGCAGCATACTCGCCGATATCTCGTACGCGCTGCTGGATCCGCGCGTCAGCTATACGACTAAAGAAGCGAAGGGGTAGTCTTATGGAAGCAGCCATTGGAGCTGTCCCGCCGGGGGCGGCCCCGAGCAAGAAGGAAAACCGGGCGTGGGCCCGGTTCAAACGCAACAAGATGGCGATGGCGTCCCTGGTCATCATGATTGTTCTCATCCTGCTGGCGCTGCTGGCGCCGGTTATCGCCCCGCATGATCCGGCGGAGCAGGATCTGCTGAACCGGCTGAAGCCGCCGAGTGCGGAGCATTGGTTCGGCACCGACGATCTCGGCCGAGATCTGTTCTCCCGCGTGCTCTATGGGGCGAGGGTCTCGCTGTCGGTCGGCATCGTCTCCGTCGTGCTCAACGTCCTCATCGGCGTCACGGTAGGATCGCTGGCCGGGTATTACGGCGGCCGGGTCGATGCCGTGCTGATGCGCTTCGTCGACATGATGCTTGCCTTCCCGTCCCTATTCGTCATGATTGCCGTGGTGACGCTGCTGCGGCCGAGCCTGCTCAACATTATCCTGGTCTTCGTGATCTTCGGCTGGATGGGCAAGGCCAGGCTGCTCCGCGGCCAGATCCTCACCGTGAAGAACCGGGAGTTCGTCGAGGCGGCCCGGACGATCGGAATGTCGGATGCGCGGATCATCTTCGTCCACATCCTGCCGAACGCGCTCGCGCCCGTGATCATCTCGGCCACACTGCAGATGGGCACGATGATACTCACCGAATCGACGCTGAGCTACCTGGGGCTCGGCATCCAGCCGCCGGCGGCCAGCTGGGGCAACCTGCTGCAGAGCGCCCAGAACCTGACGATCCTCCTCAAAGCGCCGTGGCTGCCTTTTATCCCCGGTTTCATGATTTTCCTGACGATCATGTCGTTCAACTTTATCGGCGACGGGCTGCGCAGTGCGCTCGATGCCAAGTAACCGGAGCTGGCCCGCTGAGCCTCATGCTGCGGGGAAAGCTCCAAGCGAGCGGAAGGCGGTATCCCGGCGATGCCGCCTTTTGTCATGCGCACCGGCAATCGTCTGCGGGATGCAGGGGGTAAGTGTATTCGAGGGGGTAGCGGGAAGCGGCCCACGAGTACAATTTTTGAACACCTGTTTGTCGCACGGGCGGAGAGGGGCTCGGTAGGGTAGCGGATAATTCTTCTAAGGCTGGAGACAATGGGAAGCGTGGTGCGCTGAGGAATGCACAGGAAGAACGGAGAGGGTGGATGGCCATGAAAATGGAAGCACGTGCCTGCTTGCTGCAGGAGCGGTTGAACGAGAAGGGGCTTCGGGTGGAAGAGCTGGCAGCCAGGCTGCTCTACAAGCCGGAGAAGCTTTATGATTATATAGAGATGACGCGCATCATGCCGCTTCAGGTGGCCGTCTCCATCGCGGACGCGCTGGGCTGTGAGGTGCGTGCCTTGTACGAATGGGAGCCGGTGAAGAACGGCCCGGGAAGGGAAGACGCTTAGGGGCAGAGCCTCTGGAATAGACATGGGGCGGAAGGAGAAAAATGGGGGGATGGATTTCGGCCGAGCGAGAGGAATTCGCAGAAATATGTCGAATATTATCCTTAACGAGTCTTTTTTCTTATAAATATGAGACCAAAGACCCACGAAGCTCAAATCAAGTAGGAGTGAGTCCCTTGGATAATTTGCCGTTAGCTGCCTTCTTCTTTGTCACCTGGATCGGTATTTTTATGCTCGCTCTTGCCTTTTTTCGGATAAAGTTCAAGCCTTACGTGAGGCCTATGCTGATTACCGTCGTCCTTATGACGCCCCTGTCCTGGCTTCTGATCCAGCTTATGCAGATTCATCCCTACTTTCATATGCTGAATGCTCCCGTAGAGATTGGAGCCGCCGCTCTTTGCATGCACTATTTGTTCCGGTTGAACCGCACCGATTCGTTCATGATGGTGACGCTCTCTTACGGGATCGCCGTCTTCATGGAGAATGTGACGTCCATGATCGTCAACGATTACCAGATGGAGCTGGCGTCGGTCTCCCTGGCCAGCGGGATTATGCATCAGGAGTGGTTCTTTGCGTTCCTGATCTTCCTGATGTCCTATGTTATGGTGGCTCTCCGGCTCGGCTTCACGGTGGTGCGCAGGCACTTCCGTCCGGCGATGTCGCGCCGCTTCCGCCTTGTGCTGGTGCTCACTTTCTGTTCCGTCTGGTTCTCGAATATCATCGTCCATTTTGCGGGGGACCTGCTGCTTTTGTCCACCTACTTCATGTTTTTTATCTTCGGTTACCTCTGTATCCGGCTCTACCGGCAGGAGATGGAGGAGGAGTGAGCTTGCCCTTGCAGGAGTGGCTGTACCGGCTGTCGAATACATAGCCCAGCACGATTCTTAAGTCATGGAGGAACGAATGATAGTGGAGCGGTACCCTTTTGCGTTTGATCCGTCCCGTCCTTTTGCCGCGCAGGTAGGGGAATGGGTGGCGGATGTGTTCTATGATATCCTGCCCGAGGCGGGCTTCGAGGTCCGGGACGAGCAGATCTATATGGCCTTCCAGCTCGAGAGGGCGTATGCGGACAAGGAAATTATCTTTGCGGAAGCGGGGGTGGGTACGGGCAAAACACTGGCCTACCTTCTGTATGCGGTATGCTATGCCAGGTATACGCGGAAGCCCGCGGTGATCGCCTGTGCGGACGAATCGCTGATCGAGCAGCTTGTGAAGCCGGGCGGGGATGTCGCCAAGCTGGCTGAGCATCTCGATCTGGCCATCGACGCAAGACTCGGCAAGTCGCCGGACCAGTATCTGTGCCTCATGAAGCTCGACGAAGCCCGGTTCCGGGATGATGACGGCGAGCTGTTCGAGGAGGTGTATGAAGGGCTGCCGGACTTCGTCCGTACGAATGCGGCCATGCAGACCTTCCACCCGTACGGCGACCGCAAGGGCTACCCGCACCTGACCGACGAGCAGTGGAGCCGGGTAGGCTGGGACGCGTTCCAGGACTGCTTCGTGTGTGAGAAGCGGCACCGCTGCGGCCAGACGCTGTCGAGGGACCATTACCGGCGATCCCCCGACATCATCATCTGCTCGCATGATTTTTACATGGAGCATGTATGGACTGCCGACAGCCGTAAGCGGGAGGGGCAGCTGCCGCTGCTGCCGGAACACAGCTCCGTCGTCTTCGACGAAGGGCACCTGCTCGAGACGGCGGCGCAGAAGGCGCTGACGTACAGGCTCAAGCATGCCGTGTTCGAGGAACTCATCGTCCGGCTGCTGCAGGGAGAGATCCGCGAGGCGCTGGCGGTGCTCATCGACGAGGCGATCGACGGCAGCGAAGTTCTTTTCCGCGAACTCGAGCGTCGGACGAGCCCCATTCCCGGCTCCGAACGGATGCGCATCGACCTGAGTCCTGAACTGCTGCTGGAGGTGCGCCGCTTCCGCAGCGTGCTTACGGCGATTGAGGAAGAGCTCGTGTTCGAGGGGGAGCTGTACACCCTGAACGAATATCAGCTGCGCATCGTCGAGGAACACCTCGAGATGATGCAGCGGGCGCTGCAGCTGTTCGACTCTCCGGATACGCTCATCTGCTGGGCGGAAGGCGGCGGCAGCGCGCTGACGCTATGCCTCATGCCCCGCACGGTGAAGGAGGTGCTCGGCGAGCAGGTCTTCTCGGCGAAGATGCCGGTCGTCTTCTCCTCCGCGACGCTCTCTGTCGAAGGCTCGTTCGATTACGTGGCGGATAGTCTCGGCATCCGCAGCTATCTGTCCTTCTCGGTGCCGTCTCCTTACGATTACGAGCACCGGATGGAAGCTTATTACCCGGTATGGGCCGGAGGCGGGACGTTCGGGGAGAAGCTCGGCACGGCGGCACGGCTGCTGCAGCGGACCGCGGGGCGGGCGCTCATGCTGTTCTCGACGAAGGAGGAGCTGCGCCGCTTCAAAAGCGAGATCGCGGACCAGCCGGGCTGTGCCGGGCTGCGTTTCCTCTACGAGGGCGATGCGGAGATCAGCCATCTCATCGAAGCGTTCCAGTCCGACGAGGAGAGCGTCCTCTGCGCTCTCTCGCTCTGGGAAGGGCTCGATGTACCGGGACCGTCGCTGTCGAACGTCATCATCTGGTCGCTGCCGTTTCCTCCGCAGGACCCGGTCTTCATGGTGAAGCGTGCCGCTTCCGCCTCCCCTTTCGAGGAGGTGGAGCTGCCATACATGCTGCTGAGGCTGCGGCAGGGAATTGGGCGGCTCATCCGCTCGCGCGAGGACAGCGGGATCGTCGCGGTCTTCGCCGAGCAGCGCCCGCAGAGCGCTTTGATCCGCGAGCGGATCGAGGCCGTATTGCCGCAGGGCGTCCGGCTGCAGGAGCTGCAGGAGTAGAGCCCGGCAGGCGATGGGTGGCTTGGAGGGCTTGGAGCGTTTAGGGTGCCAAGGGGGCCGCAAGTACGTAGGGTGCCTGCAGAGCGTAAGGTGCATAAAATGCTTATGCCTAGCGTGCTCGAACTAAAGTGCAGATGTGTAGGTTTTAAGTGCTTGAGTTTCCGGAGTGCTTAGGGTGGATGGGGTGCATAAGGTGCCTGGAGTGCCAGGAGTACTTAGAATGCTTGAAAGGCCGGCATTATATTGGAAGAGCAGGAGTCCGGGAGAGATCCCGGGCTTTTCTTGTGCGCATACCGTATAGGATCCGCGCAATAGGTGCTTGGGCCCGTCAGCCAGCTGCAAAGTGACATCATTGGGCGGCTGAACACAGAAATAGCGGAACTCAGATGCGTTATGTACCAAATCTAAAGGGCTGTATTGAACATAGAGGAACTGAGGTTCGCTATTGTAGGGCTTGAGGTGGTTTTGGAATGAAAAAACAGCTAATAACGCATCTGAGTTCCGCTAAAATCTGGGAAATAGCGGGAAATAACCTAATAAGGAATCGTAGTTCCTTTATATTTAGAGGACGTCTGGGCTGGGTTTGAATGGGGCTCTGCAAAGCAGCCCACCGGGTTGCATACAGAGCGCGGGCTTACGGTAACGGGGCGGAAGGGACGCCCAAAGCCAGCTCACTGGAACACAGCGGAACCAGGTTACGGGTATTGCTTTTTGCCCGAATGAGTCCGTGACAGGGGAGAAGCCGTAGAGCGATTCGCCTGTATCGCATCTTGAGGGGAGGCGCTGGTGATAAGGTGTGATGGGGCCTCGCAGAGCAGTCCGTTGGACTCGCTTCCTAAGCGAGCAGACCGGTAACGGAGGCATGTGGGTGCTGCAGATCAGTCTACTATATTGCGCATGATGGCCCGGCCGAGGAGGGTGCCTGCATCTCCTGCCTTGGCCCTATCGTTCTCACGGCGGCAGCTACAAGCAAAGAACACCCTCCAGGATCGGAGGGTGTTCTTTGCTTGTATATTTACTATGCGTCCCCGCCTCCTCAGGCCACCTTGCTCTCCCGAGCCCGGCTGCGCTGCACGTAGGCGAGACGGGTGAACAGGCCGGCGGCCCCGAAGGCCAGCCCGGTGATGAGGCCGATCCAGTAGCCGAAGGCGCCGAGCTCCGTATGGGCGAGCCAGTAGCCGACGGGCAGGCCGATGACCCAGTAGGACACGAGGGCGACGATCAGCGTCACGTTGACGTCCTTGTAGCCGCGCAGAGCGCCCTGGATCGGTGCGGCGAGCGCATCGGAGAGCTGGAAGAACAGCGCATAGAGCAGGAAATGCTCGACAAGGCCCAGCACCTCCGGCTCCGACGTGTAGATGCCGGCGATCGGTCTGCGGAAGAGCAGGAGTACTACAGCGCACACCACGGCCATGCCGAGGGCGGACCCGATGCCAAGATAGCTGTACTGCCGTGCGTCCGTTTCCCTGCGGGCTCCGGCCTCGAAGCCGACGAGAATGGTCAGCGCCATCGAGATGGAGAGCGGGATCATGTACAGAAACGAGGCGAAGTTCAGGGCGGCCTGGTGGGCGGCAATGGTCACCGTCTGGAATTCGCTCATGAGCAGCGTGACGGCGGCGAAGATGCTCGTCTCGAAGAAAATCGCGAAGCCGATCGGCACCCCGATCCGCAGCAGCTCGCCGCAGGCACGGAGCGACAGGCCGTGCAGCCGTCCGAACACCCGGTACTCAGCGAACGGGTGCGAGCGGGAGATGAAGAACGCGGCAATGAGGCAGATTACCCAGTAGGTGATGGCCGACGCCACGCCTGCACCGATCCCGCCAAGCCGCGGGAAGCCGAACTTGCCGAATATGAGCAGGTAGTTCAGCGCCGCATTCACGGGCAGGGAGATTAAGGTGATCATCATCGACATGCGGGTCTGCCCGAGGCCGTCCATGAAGCAGCGGAGCACGGTATAGACGAACAAGGGCAGGATCCCGGCGGAGATAGCCGTTAGAAAGCCGCGGGCAATATCACGGACGGTGGCTTCGAGATTCATGCGGCCTAGCACGGGATCCAGCGCCAGGAATCCGGCCGCCGCTACCGCAGCCGCAACGATCACGGCGACATAAACACCCTGAATGACGGTGAAGCCAACGCGGTCATGGCGCTTCTCGCCGACGAGCTGGGCGATCATAGGGGTGACCGCGAAGAGGATCCCTGTCAGGCCGGTCTGTACCGGCACCCAGATCGAGGCGCCGATGGCGACGCCCGCGAGGTCCGTGGAGCTGGCATGGCCGGACATGAAAGTATCGAAGAAGGTCATCGCGAACATGGTGACCTGGGTGACGAGAATCGGCAGCAGGATGATCAGGAGCTGGCGCATTTTTTGCATGCGGGTGAATGTTTGTTTCATGACATATGTATTCCTTTACAAGTAAGATAGAGAAAAAAGACATAACCACTATCATAGCAGAGTCGGGGACGGGGAACAACTCGGGGGCGGAGCAGGTCGGAACAGCGCACCACAGCGATTCTCCGGCGGATACGCAAGGGCGGCTCGCCCTCCGATTTCATGGACGATATTGAAACGTTTCATGAAATCTTCGCCGATCTGTTTTATAATAGAATGAACTCCCAAGAAACCGGCAGCAGGCAGTCCATGCAGGCGGCTGTGAGACGAACCAACCACTCCTATCCAAGAGGTGAAACCGGACCCATGCCCAAAGTAATCGTAACCTTCCCGGAAGGGAAGCACAAGGTGCTCACGCTGAGCTATGATGACGGCCGTGCGGCGGATCGCCGGCTGATCGGCATCCTGAACACGCACGGAATCAAAGGCACCTTCCATCTGAATTCGGGGCTGCTTGGAACCGGCGATCGACTGGCTGCCGAAGAGATCGCAGAGCAGTACCGGGGCCACGAAGTGTCGGCCCACACGGTGACCCATCCGACGATAGCGCGCAGCCCCAAGGAGCAGCTCGTGGAGGAGATCTCCCAGGACCGCCGAGGTCTCGAGCGGCTCGTGAATTATCCGGTCAGGGGCATGTCCTACCCGAACGGCTCCTACAGCCGGCTGATTAAGGAGCTGCTGCCCTTCCTCGGGATCGAGTACTCCCGGACCGTGGAGAGCACAGGAGGCTTCGGCATGCCGGATGACTGGCACGAGTGGAAGCCGACCTGCCATCACAACGGGCCGCTGATGAGCCTGGCGGAGCAGTTCGCCGGACTGCACAAAAAGCAGTACCTTTATATGATGTATGTATGGGGACACAGCTATGAATTCGATAACGACAACAACTGGGACCGCATCGAGAGCTTCTGCGAATACATCGGAGGCCGGGAGGACATCTGGTATGCGACCAATATCGAGATTGTCGACTACCTGGCGGCCTTCCGCGGGCTGCAGTTTTCCGCCGATTCCACCTTTGTCCATAACCCGTCCGCTTCCTCCGTATGGCTCCAGGCGGATGACCGGATTGTCGAAGTGCCTGGGGGCGCGCAGGTGAAGCTGGTCTGATTGCGGTCTTATTCCAGGTTATACATACATGGACGTCATTCATTGAAAACGAATCCAAAGGAGGAGTACCCTCATGAAATCCCAATCCATTCGCCATATGGTGATCTTTTGTCTGAAGCACGCCGAAGGCTCGCCAGCAGCCGAGCAGTTTCTGGAGGACGGCCGGGCCCAGCTGACTTCGATTCCGGGCGTCACCCGTTTCGAGGTGCTGCGCCAGGTCAGCCCGAAGAATGATTACGACTACGGGTTCTCAATGGATTTTGCGGATGCGGCCGCCTATGAGGCTTACAATGCCCATCCCGTTCACACGGCCTTCGTGTCGGAGCGCTGGGAGAAGGAAGTCACGCGCTTCCTGGAGATTGACTTCCAGACGCTGCCTGCACGCGTGTGAACAGCGTGGAAGGCTTAGGAGGCAGCTTGTCGGAACGCTTCGTGGAGACGAACGGCATCCGGCTTCATGTGGTCACCTGCGGTCCGGAGGACGGGCCGCTGGTCGTGCTGCTGCACGGCTTTCCGGAATTTTGGTACGGGTGGAAAAGCCAGATTCCTTATCTTGCCGCCCAAGGCTTCCGGGTCTGGGTGCCGGACCAGCGGGGATACGCGCTCAGCGACAAGCCGGAGAGGATCGAAGCCTATGCGATGAACCTTCTGGCCGCTGACATCGCGGGCCTGATCGATGCTGCCGGCGGGGGGCCGGCTTACCTGGCCGGGCATGACTTCGGAGCGATGGCCGCCTGGTACACCTCGGCGCTCTACCCGGAGAAGGTCCGCAGGACGGCGATCCTGAATGTGCCGCACCCCGAGGTGATGTTCCATAAAGTACGCACCTCGGTGCGTCAGATGATGCGCAGCTCGTACGCCGCGTTCTTCCAGCTTCCCTGGCTGCCGGAGCTTACGGCACGCTGGGACCGCTGGAAAACGATCACGGAAGTGCTGCGGAAGAGCTCCAGGGAGGGAACCTTCACCGAGAGCGATCTGGAGCGGTACCGGCAGGCGTGGGGGGAGCCCCGTGCTTATACGAGCATGCTGAACTGGTACCGGTGCTTCTGGCGCAGGAAGAACCGGGCCCCGATCCGGGATATCCCGGTGCCCGTCCTGATCATCTGGGGGGAACAGGATCAGTTTCTGCTCCCGGAGATGGCGGAAGAGAGCCTGCGGTACTGTACGGCCGGCGGGCGGCTCGAGAAGCTGCCCCAGGCTACGCACTGGGTACAGCATGAGGAAGCGGGGACGGTAAACCGGCTGCTTCAGGATTGGTTTGGCAGCAGCGAATAGAACAGGAACAGGAGCCTACAGCCTCATGAATCGGTCAGAACAACAAGCTGGGGGGCGCGGGCTGCGCAATGTGGGGATCTTCGCCCATGTCGATGCCGGCAAAACAACGACGGCCGAGCAAATGCTGTACCGCAGCGGACGCATCCGAACCCTGGGAAGCGTGGACGACGGCACGGCGCAGACCGACTGGATGGACGTGGAGCGCGAGCGCGGGATCTCGGTCCGGGCGGCCGTTACACGCTGCAGCTGGAAGGGCATCGACATCAACCTCGTCGATACGTCGGGTCATGTCGACTTTCTCTCGGAGGTCGAGCGCTCGCTGCGCGTCATGGACGGCGCGATTCTCGTCGTCTCGGCGGTTGAAGGGGTGCAGGCGCAGACGGAAGTGGTCTGGCAGGCGCTGCGGGCGCTGGGCATTCCAACGCTGATCTATATCAACAAGCTGGACCGTACAGGGGCCGACGGGCTGCGGACGCTGGAGGGGGTGCGGCGAGCGCTCTCGCCGGAGGCCGTACCGGTCCAGGCGCCGCTGGGGGCGGAAGCGCACTTCACCGGCTCCGCCGACCTGCTCGGGATCACGCAGGCGGAGGAGGCGCCCGCGGGCAGCCCGGCGCCTTACCTGGACCTGCTCTCCGAAGCGGCGGCGGAGCGGGAGGAGGCTCTCCTGCAGAGGTATCTGGAGGAGGGAGGTCTGTCCCCGTCGGAGATGCGGCCTGTCATCGCCGAAGCGGCCCGCCGGGGCGAATGCTTCCCGGTGCTCTTCGGGGCATCGGCGCGGGACATCGGCGTGACGGAGCTTCTGGATGCCGTCGTGCAGCTGCTGCCCCCGCCCGTGATGCCGGCGGAAGGGGGCTTGTCCGGTGTGGTGTTCAAGCTGGACAAGGACCCGGCGATGGGCCGCATCGCTTATGTACGCCTATACAGCGGGACGATCCGCAACCGGGATACGGTGACCAACCATACCCGCGGACTGCAGGAGAAGGTGACGCAGATCCGGCGGATCGAGGGAGCCCGGACCGAGGACATGGGGCCGCTCGCCGCAGGGGATATCGCCGCGGTGTACGGGCTCAGCCGCGCCCGCATCGGGGACATTCTGGGCTCGCCGGACTTCGTGCCGGGCGCGCAGCCGCTCGCGGTTCCGCTCCTGACCGTGCAGGTGCACTGGGACAGCGGGGCGGCCTACCCTGCGGTCGTGGCCGCCTTCCAGGAGCTTGCGGACGAGGACCCGCTCCTCGACCTCCAGTGGCTCCCGGAGGACCGGGAGCTGCATGTGCGGGTCATGGGGCCGATCCAAATGGAGGTGCTGGCCCACCAGCTCCAGAGCCGGTTCGGCCAGCGGGTCGTCTTCGGCCCGCCGTCGGTCATCTACAAGGAGACGCCGGCATCCTCGGGCGAGGGCTTCATCGCATATACGATGCCGAAGCCGTGCTGGGCTGTGCTGCGCTTCAGGATCGAGCCGGGCGAGCGGGGCAGCGGCCTGCGTTACAAGTCTCTGGCCCGCGAGGAGCGGCTGCTGGAAAGCTACCAGAACGAAGTGGCCCGGCGGGTGCCGGAGGCGCTTCAGCAGGGGCTGTCCGGCTGGGAGGTTACCGACCTCTTGGTGACGCTGCTGGAAGGGGAGCACCACGTGTGGCACACGCATCCGCTCGATTTTGTCGTTGCGACGCCCATGGGCATCATGGACGGGCTGGCCCATACCGGCACGAAGCTCCTCGAGCCGCTGCTGCGCTTCCGGCTCTCGGCGCCGGAGGAGTACGCCGGCCGGCTGCTGCATGAGCTGGCGGAGATGCGCGCCTCCTTTGAAACGTCGGTCGGCCCAAGCGGACGGATGGAGATGGAGGGCCTCCTGCCGGTGGCCACCTCGCTCGGCTTCCCGTCCCGCCTCGGGTCGCTGACGAAGGGACGGGGCGTGCTGGCGACCTCCTTCGCCGGCTATCAGGAGGCGCCGCCGGACGTGAGAGCGGAGCGGCCCAGGCGGGGCGTGAATCCCCTCGACCAGGCGAAATACATCTTGGCGGCGCGCAGCGCGCTGTCCGGATAAGCGCCGCAGGCCGGTGGAGCTGCCGGAAGGGCTGTACAGGCCGGGCAGCGGGACGGTGTCCCATGGAACGAAGAAGACGCGGACTAAAGACTCCGGTCCCTGTCCATACTGGTGAAGACACGTATGACACTGGAGGGATCGGCGAATGCTTGCTGTACATTGGCGGCTTGCGGAACTTTGGACGCTTCAAAAGGCCAGGGAGCTCACGGAAGACGAGCAGTCCGAAGTCACTGCCTGTCTGCATTACAATGCTATCTATGCCAGGAAGCTGGCAGGGTTATATAATCTGTCGCTGGCCGCTTCGCTAACCGGCGATACCGATTGGCAGCACGAGATCTGCGCGCAGATCGATAAGCTGGAGAGCCAGGGGGACCTGGGCTGGAAGAAGCCCAGCCTGTAGCCGCTTGGCCGGCGGGTGAACTCAGGCGGCGGAGAAAATACAGGAGTAGGGACCCGCAGCGTGACAAACCGGGGAGCGGACTCCCCATCGGATCGGGCAGTGCCCGGTCCCGTTCTCCGCATAACACAAGACGATTTATAAGAGTGCCGTTGTGACATCAGCCGACCCCCCGGGTCGGTTTTTTCCTTTTCGTCCCCTCTGCGAATATAGGCGGCGCGGCGAAACGCTTCCATTCGGGATGGGCAGGACGCCCTCCATGGGGTGTCAGGATTGGATGCTGGCGGACGGGGTGCACGGCCCTTCAGCACAAGGGGCGGACAGGAGCCGGGCCCCGTCCCTTCCTGCGTCGCCCGGTCCGGATTGCGGTAATGAAGAGGGAACCGCATCGACGGCGGAGCGGACCGTCCCGTCTATGGGCGGACTGCGGGCCGTCTGCGGTCCTTACAGAGAGAGGAAGATGCCGTATGAGGGAAGTGGTATGGGGAAGTGTACTGTCTGCGATGTCGACCGGAGCGGGGGCGCTGTTGATCCTGGTGCTGAGAGGAGCGACCCAGCGCCTGAGGGATATGCTGCTCGCGCTCTCTTCGGGCATCATGATCGTGGCGACTACCTTCAGTCTGATCCCGGAGGCGCTGAAGCAGGGCAATGTCTGGGTCATTTCGGCCGGCGTGCTGCTGGGTACGGCGGTGCTGGCCCTGGTAGAGAAGGGGGTGCCTTATCTGCCTGTCGCAAGGAGGGAGAACCCGGTGCTTGACCCGAAGGCGCTGTTGGTGCTGGCCGCCATCACCCTCCACAATATCCCGGAGGGACTGTCCGTCGGGGTCAGCTATGCGAGTCAGGACCAGGCTCTCGGCGGGATCATCGCACTGGCGATCGGGCTGCAGAATGCCCCGGAGGGGCTGATGGTCGCCCTGTTCCTCGTGACCCAGAAGATCAGCCGCTGGAAGGCGTTCGGTGTGGCGACGCTCACCGGAGCCGTCGAGATCGTCTCTTCGCTGCTCGGCTACGGCTTGTCCCAGACGGTGGGCTCGCTGGTGCCGTATGGGCTGTCCTTTGCGGCAGGGGCGATGCTCTTCATTTTGTTCAAGGAGCTCATCCCGGAGAGCCAGGAGAACGGCAGGGAGCTGTCGGCGACATTCTCGTTCATGTCCGGCTTTCTGCTCATGCTGATTCTGCTGCAGGTGCTGTGACCAGGGTGCGATACATAGACGGACAAGCCGCCGGAGGCCTCTCCTCCCGGTTTGTTGGAATACCGGACAAAAGTAACAAGAAGATACCGAAGGGAGTACACCGGAGCAGGGGAGTGTGCTACGATGGAGGTGGAGGGGAACCATAATCAACCATCGAAGGAAGGATGATGCAAAAGATGAGTAACCCGGCACAACCCCGTATCGTGTTCGGTACGAGAGGCAGCGACAACTTGACGGCTTCGCAGGAAGGGGGAGACCGGATCTTCGCCTCGGACGGCGATGACCGGATCCAGGTTTTTCGTGAAAGTGGATATACGGATATTCACGGGGGCCTCGGCAGTGACTATTTTGAGGTGCTGGGCAGTCACAACGTCTTATATGGGGAGGAGGGGGATGACAAGCTTACGGTGGATGCCGAGTATAACCGGATCCATGGCAACGGAGGGAACGATTCCTTCTGGATTACGGGAGCGGACAACCTGGTCACCGGCGGTGCCGGCGAGGATACGCTCAGCTTCGCGGGGGACCGGAGCACCCTGATCACAGGGGATGGGAACGATGAAGTGACGTTCGAGAAGTTCGACGAGCTGAATCCCTCGGATTACAACCGGATCGAGCTCGGGAACGGGAATGACAGCCTTGATCTCTGGGGTCATCACAACACGGTCCTGGCCGGCGAGGGCAGTGACAGTCTGTTCGCACGGGAGTCAGGGGACAACCGGCTGGAAGGGGGAGCCGGAGACGACAGCTTCGGGGCCCTCAACATCTACAGATCAGTGTTCGTCGGAGGCGCCGGTGACGATTCCTTCAAGAATGCGCTGGACGAACACGGACAGGACGGCAGCTCCGGCAACCGGTACTTCGGCAATGAGGGGGATGATTCCTTTGCAAGCTCGGGCGAGGACAACATGTTCCTGGGCGGGGCCGGCAGGGATACGCTGCGGGTCGAAGCTTATACCTCGCTCTATGCCTCGGTGCTGAAGGGCGACGGGGGGGATGACGAGCTGTCGATCGAATTTCCTTCGGGCGGCACAGGCAACGTGCTTGACGGAGGGGAAGGCCGCGATGCCCTCACCTCGGTGTCTTTCTACAATACGCTCAAAGGCGGGGCCGGCAGTGACACGTTATCTGTAACCGGTTACACCTGGACCGGCTATTCTCTGGAGAACACGCTGACAGGGGGCAAAGGGGAGGACCTGTACGAGATCGGCCCCGGCGTCGGAACCAACACGATCCGGGAGGATGGCGTCTGGAACGAGCAGGACCGCGTAAGGTTCCTGGCCGTGGATGCGGATGAGGTGTCGGCCTCGCGTACGGGAGATGATCTTGAGATTTCGAACGGAACCGGCACGGAGCGGCTGATCGTCGAGCATTTCTTTGACAGCAAGGCAGCCCGGATCGAGCAGTTCGAATTCGCGGACGGTGCGGTATGGACCGACAAGGAGGTCGAAAGCCTGATTCAGGCGATGGCCGCCGCACCCGGAACCGGCGGCACCCATGAAGCGGCATCCGTTTCGGAGCGCGGGGATGAGCTATCCCTGCTGCTAGCTGCAAGCCACGGGCAGACCCTTCTGTAGCTTTTATCAACTGAACCTGTTAGCCGTTCCTGCCGGGAGCCCTGCGCTGCTGCCTTGAACGGCTTTTTTGAACGATAAGAATGTGTATCTCGCCTCGGCTCGATCCCGTCATCTTATATGTTTAATAAGCGCGCCTCGTCTCTAAAGGACGGCGAAGCCGGTTATCTTACCCTGTCTTTCTGTAAAGAGCTTCTTTACCAAATCAAGAAAAATTTAGGTGAAACCGTCTTCATGAGGGCATCACGGTATGATAGCATGGAGAGGACATCAGCAGCAGGCTGTGGCGGGAAAGAGGAGGGCTGCTGCCCATGAAGTGAAGGAAGAAGGATACCTTGGGAGGGTGATTGTTGTGGCGGGAACGACGGAAGCTAAGCTGATATTCGGGACCCAGGAGAATGACGTATTGGTGGCCTCAGGAGTGGGCGGAGAGCATCTGTTCGCGCTGGCTGGGGATGATGTGCTCGCCGCGGCGAGCCAAAGCAACGTACTGCACGGGGGAGACGGCAGTGACACGATCGGAGTGACGGGCTCAAGCAACACCCTCTACGGCGAGGGAGGCAATGACCGCCTTCTGGTCACATCCGGAGAGAACGCGGTCCACGGCAACGACGGCAATGACCAGATAGAGGTGCGGGGCAGCTCGAACCTCATCACGGGCGGGGCGGGCTCGGACAGGTTGCAGCTGCTCGGTTCCCGCAATGAGGTATCGCTCGGTGCCGGGGATGACGTGGTGCGCAGTGAGGCTGCGGGGCTCGGGGATCCCTATGAGGGTAATACGGTGAATCTGGGCGCAGGAAACGATTTTGTCAGCTTCGAAGGCCTGCGCGTCTCCGGCAGCTCCGTGCGCGGAGGCGAGGGTAATGAGAGCTTCAGCGTGTCGGAGAGCGGCGGCCACCGGATCGATGGGGAAGCGGGAGACGACTCGTTCACGAGCTACCATTCGGAGGGATCGTTCTTCATTGGCGGCAGCGGGAATGACACCTTCGTGAATGCGGTGGACGCCTGGTACGATCATGGCAACGTCGGCAACACTTACCACGGCGACGGGGGCAATGACCAGTTCGCGGTTTCCGGCATCTATAACGTGTACAAGGGCGGCAACGGGGAGGACACGCTTACAGCGGTAAATTACTCGTCCCTGGAAGGTACGGCGATCTTGGGCGAAGGCGGCAACGATACGATCCAGACGGCGGAGCATGGCGATGGAGGGTACAACCGGTTCGACGGAGGGGCCGGCCAGGATACGCTGACGAGTGCACTCGGGTTCTCGGAGCTGTTCGGGGGCAGCGGGAATGATGTGCTGACCACGCTCGGGAGCAGCAGCAATAACTGGCTCTCGGGCGGGCAGGGCGAGGACCGGTACGTGGTCGGCTCCGTGCTGGGCTCCTCCCTGGTGGCTGACTACGGAAACAAAGGGGAGCAGGATACGCTGGTCTTCGCTGATCTGGGGAGGGATGATCTGAGCCTCTCCCGCGACGGCGCGAATCTGGTCTTCGAAGCGGACGGACAAGAGCTGATCGTGGACCGCTTCTTCGTCAACGGCTCGTACCGGATCGAGCGCTTCGAGCTGGCGGACGGCACGGTCTGGACGGATTCCGATGTGGAGAAAATCATCCAGGCGATGGCGGCGGCACCTGCGTCCGGCGGCGCAGGCGAGGCGGCGGAGGCCGCAGGGAGCGCCCAGGAGCTGAGTCTGCTGCTCGCCGCAGGCGGCGCGCCGGCCTTGGCTTAATCGGGCGAGAGCGTATTTGCGCGGCCGGCAGACGTGGCTGCCTCGCGGCGGCCGGCGCACCTGCGCCTTCCAAGATGGGATGATTCTCGCTTTAAGACGGTTTACCGGTTATCCGGCGGCCGTCTTTTTTTGTGCAGAGGGAGGGTTTGGCGGGCCGGTTGTGGAATCCTACATAACAACATGAAGGCCAGGGCATGCCCCCTGGCCGGACAGAGGAGCGTTACCCCTTGAAACGTGTGCTTGTTACCGGATATAAAGCGTCGGAGCTCGGCATCTTCTCGCTGAAGCATCCCGGCATTCCCATCATCAAAAAAGCCGTGCGGGCGAAGCTCCTGTCCCTGCTGGAAGAGGGGCTCGAATGGGTCATCATCAGCGGCCAGTGGGGCGTTGAGCTGTGGGCGGCGGAGGCCGCGCTGGAGCTGAAGGCGGAAGGCTGGCCGCTTCAGCTTGCCGTCATTACGCCGTTCATCGAGCCCGAGGAGAATTGGAGCGAGGACAAGCAGAACATCTACCGGGCGCTGACCGCACGTGCCGATTACGTCAACAGCGTCACGAAGACGAAGTATGACGGACCGTGGCAGTTCAAGGAAAAGGACCGCTTCCTGCTCCGCAACTCCGACGGGCTCCTGCTGGTCTACGATGAAGAGCAGGGCGGTTCTCCCCGGTTCATCCGGGAGATGGCGCTGAAGCACGCCGAGAAGGAGGAAGGGTACCGCATTCTCGCCATCAATGCGTTCGATCTGCAGCAGATCGCCGAGGAGGAGCAGCTGCGATACGACAGCTAGCTCCGGGCGTGCCGACCGCTTCCTTAAGCTGCAGCTTCTGCCTCCGGGAGCTGAGCAGCGTACAAGGCTTGTCGGTCCCCGTCCTGCACAGGCGGTCTGCCCGTCCGCCCGTCTGCCTGCTCCGCTAGTGGAGCGCCGCAAGACGCTTCTTTCCGGCCGAGCCGGGTCCAATGTCAGGCCGGAGAAGAGACCGCGCCAAGCCAATACATAAGGCCGCACCTGATGTCCGATGTTCGGACGTTAAGGTGCGGCCTCTTTTTGCATGGCTGCTATGTGCGTAGAAGAAGCAGGCGGTCACCGTCGATGACGGCGCGCTGCGGTGCTATTTTCTGGTTTTGCCTGTCGGTACGACGTTGACCCGGAGAGGATCGGACGTGTTGCCGGCACGGTCGACGGCTGTAACGGTGAACTCGTTGCGGCCCGGGTGGAGGGCGAGAGGGCCGGAGCTGAAGCTGAGGTCCTTGCCTACGGACGCCTCAGCGCCGTTCACCTGTACGGCGGCCTTCTCGCTGACCGTGCCCTTCAGGCTGATGCTGTTCCCGTCCACGTTGTAATGATTGCCGGTCTTCCGGCCGGGCTCGACCAGCGTGAGGGACGGGCGGATGCCGTCTTCAATGCGTTCCAGATCCCCCACCGCAAGCCCGCCGCCCTGTGCCGTCTGCGACGCGCTGCCGGCAATCTTGACATAGACGCGGCCTTCGTAGTAGCCGGTGCTCTTGACCGTGGCTAGCAGCTTCTGAGCCCAGGAGCCTGCCCACCGGTAGCCGTTGCGGCGTTCGGCCTCGATCTCCAGAATATTGTGCTTGATCACCCCGTCACGCCCCGAGAAGATAGGGAGGTTCGTCGCGATATCGTAGAACCGGTACCAGGTGTCCGTTGCCGGATCCGGCACGAAGTAGACGTTGTTCGGGTCGGCCGACACGTATTTGATCCCGCTGAGCTTGCTTGCTTCGAAGTAGGCCAGGGCGCTGTCCGCCGCCCGCTTCACCTCCGGCGTCTGCTCGGGCAGCGCCAACAGGTACTTGATGATCTCGATCGACTCCGAGCCGGAGATCGACGGATGCTCGTAAGCGCGGGCGCCGCGGGGCTCGTAGGTGACCGGGTCGTGCTGGGCGCACCAGGCGGTCAGCTTGCCGTTGACGGCGATCTGCGATTTCAGGATGTAATCGAGGCCGCGGTCCAGGCTCGCCGCAAGCTTCTG
This sequence comes from Paenibacillus sp. S-38, assembly GCF_049942825.1. Lineage (NCBI taxonomy): Bacteria > Bacillati > Bacillota > Bacilli > Caryophanales > Paenibacillaceae > Paenibacillus > Paenibacillus sp. S-38. The sequence continues at coordinate 5,175,124 of NZ_CP187970.1, read as the reverse complement.
CTCGGCTCCCTCCGGAAGCAGGGAGGAGTTGAACGGATACTTCCGGTCCCGGGCCATACTCAGCACATTCATGACCCTCATCATGGCGTTATCGTTGTACGTCACATGATCCGAATAATTGCCGCGCGCCGGGTACACCTGAGCCCAGCCTCCGCTTGCATACTGAAGTTTCTCGAGAAACGCGAACCCTCTCAGCACGGCATCCCGGTAGCGCTCGTCCCCGGTTTCCTTGTACATGACCGACAGGAAAAGAATTTCGTTGGTCGTCGCATTGTTATCGATCGTCCCGAGCTCCGTGCCGTCCGGCGCTTTCCAGTCGGATTTGGCTTCGGTGCCGTCCCAGGCGCGCTTGTACTTGTCGCCCATCTTGTACCAGCCGCCATGGTCCATCTGCCAAGTAAGCAGGTTGTCCGCCTGCTGGATATCGGCGGCACGGTCTCCCGTATAGTAAGTGGCGTTGAGGTAAGGGACGCTCTTCGGATTCTCAGCATGCGTCCGAGTGAAGGTAGCGTCGGGGTTCAGCCCCTGTGCTGTCTCCAGCGTCACGACCGAACGGCCCTGCGCATCGGTGCCGAGGGATGCCGACTTGATCGTGTAATCGCTGTTCAGCTGCGGATTCAGGCTGTTCCAGTCGCCTAGCGCCGCCTGCACTTCGAAGTCCGAGGGCTCTAGCGACGTGAGCTTACCGCTTAGGGTGAACTGGATGGTGGTGGGCGTAAGGGCCTGCGCATGGACGATCCGGACCGGTTCTGCGGTGCCCTGGTCTGCTTCCGCTGCACGAAGAGCGGTAGGAGCGGCCGGCAGCAGCAGGCTTACGGCACAGAGGGCCGCGAGCCACCGGCGGTGATGCCAAGAATGCGTTGTCATGATTGAGCTGACCTCCTGATTACAAGGAATGAGAAGCGATGGGAAGAGGCTTTCGTTTGCTTCGCTTAATTGATAACGGTTTCATTGTAGCGTACCCGTTCCAATTTTTTCTTTATTCCCTATTGTCCGTTTCCCGCTAAAATTGACTGGGCTTGTCCAAAGGTGCGTCGGAGAAAGCAGGAGGCACTTCGGTAGAATAAGAAATCATTGACTAAACACTAAACAATAACATAATATATCTATATAAAAATAAACAAACAAACCAACTATTTGTTTAAATGCTAGGAGGTACTGTGATGAAACATTCAGAACGCAAGGCAGAGCTGCTGCAGCTCTACAAAGAGACCAAAATCACCGGTGGAGTGTACCAAATTCTCAATACCGTTAACGGCAAACGCTGGGTAACCGCTACGCCGAATTTTAGAACGATGAACGGGAAGAAGATGGAGCTGAACATGGGCGGGAGCAAAATCGCCGGGCTGCAGGCCGATTGGAAGCTCTATGGAGAAGAGGCATTTACTATGGAAGTGCTCGAGGTGCTGGAGCGCAAGGAAACAGGCTATTTCGATGCAAAGGATGCGCTGAAGAAGCTTGAAGCGAAGTGGCTCGAGCGGCTTCAGCCTTACGGTGAGAAGGGCTATAACAGACCGAAGGAGGCGGAAGCGGATGGAGAAGCAGGGGAATAAGACGGCGCTGCTCGTTGTGGATGTGCAGGTTGCTCCTTTTATATGGAAAGACTATGGGGGCCTAGAGCTGTACCGCGGCGGGGAACTGATCGGCACGTTGAGCGGCTTGATTGCGAGGGCGCGTGCGGCGGGGGCGCCCGTCATTTATATTCGGCATACGGAGGAGCCCGGCTCTCCGAGAGGGGAGGGCGGGCCGATCTGGCACGTTCATCCGGAGATTGCGCCGCAGCCGGGTGACCTCGCCCTGAACAAAAGCCATGCGGATCCCTTCCTGGGAACAGGGCTGCACGAGCTGCTGCAGAGGGAGGGAATCGGCCGGCTGGTGGTCACGGGGATTCAGACCGAGTACTGTGTCGATACGGCCTGCCGTTCCGCCTTCGGGCTCGGTTACGAGGTGATTCTCGTGAAGGACGGCCATACGACCTTCGACTCCGAAGTTCTGAAGGCGGAGGGGATCATCGCCCATCACCATAAGGTGCTTGGGGGCTTGTTCGCCGAGCTGCAGGAGGCGGCTGCGGTGCGGTTCGGATAAGGGGCACTGCCCCGGATAGGTGAAGCAGGCGCCTTTCGTGGGCTCTTCAAGGGCGGCGTGTTTGATAGAGCGGCGGGCTGCGTATACTGGGTAGAGCAGGGGCTCATCCGGAATTTCTACAGAATTCTGCTGAGTTTCTTTGAAATTCTCATGAGGTGCGCCAAAGTCCTATGCCTTGAGCTCCGCTCTGTTGTAAGATGGCAGTACCTTGAAGGGAGCGTGACCTATAACGATGGACACTACTTACGAAATGTACGACGATCCGTTTAAAATGCTGATCCTGCTCGCTACCCTGGTGGCCGAACAGCGCGGCGAGAGGCTTGATTTCAAGCAGGTTCCCGAGTTCGAGAACGATACGTTCCGGCTTCAGCATGAGCTTTTTCTTTATAAGAAGGGCGATATCCGCATCTCTTGGCATGAGTTTCTCGGCAGAGACATCGCATGCAGCAGGGACCTGTCCCGCCAGGAATACAACAAAATGTTTGTGGACTGCATGGCTTCCCTGTATGGGATAGGGTGAAGCCGCAGTGTCGTTATCTGCACCCGGCCGAACCGGTCCGCAGCGCAAGTGCCGCTCCTCGATGGAGCGGTTTTTTTGTTTTTTAATAGAAGAGCTTTGTTGACGGGATCATGTTCACAAAAGTAACATAACTTTTTAATCTTACATTAAGGTTTGGGTAGATGACATGTGATAATATAAAAATTGGAAAATAAGTTAGAAAAAGTAATCTACTAAATTATTTTCTAGTAAAATATTGAGTGGAGGGAATTTAAGATGTCAGCTATTCATGCAATTCTGGAACACAACCGGGCATTTGTTGAGGAGAAGCGGTATACGGCTTACGAGACGACCAAGTTTCCGGACAAAAAGCTGGTCATCCTCACCTGCATGGACACGCGGCTGCTCGAGCTGCTGCCGCAGGCGATGGGGCTGCGCAACGGGGACGCCAAGGTGATCAAGAACGCCGGTGCCGTCGTATCGCACCCGTTCGGGAGCATTATGCGCAGCATTCTCCTCGCCATCTACGAGCTGAAGGCCGAGGAAGTATGCGTGATCGGGCACCACGAATGCGGCATGGCCAACCTGGAGAGCGCCAATGTGCTGGAGAGCGCCAAGCGGTACGGCATTGCGGAAGAGCATATCCGGACGCTGACCTATGCGGGGATCGACCTGAACGGGTGGCTGACGGGCTTCAGTAACATTGAGGAGAGTGTGGCGAACAGCGTGAACATGATCCGTTTGCATCCGCTGTTCCCGGCCAAGGTCCCGGTGCACGGGATGGTGATTCATCCGTCGACCGGCCGGCTCGATCTCGTTGTAGACGGCGGCGAATTTCTGGCTCGGGAGCAGTCAGCAGAGGCATTGATCTAACGCGTGTCCCATGACCGATTATAGGAAGGAGCGTGCAGTGATGTTATCCGACATCCGGTTTCGAGGCTATAACGCCGCTTATTTGAAAAGAGACATTGCGGCAGGGCTGATCGTCGGCATCGTGGCGATTCCACTGGGCATGGCATTTGCCATCGCTTCGGGGGTGCGTCCGGAATATGGCATATATACGGTCATTCTCGCCGGTCTGCTTGTCTCACTGCTCGGGGGCTCCAAGTTTCAGATCGCCGGGCCTACCGGTGCGTTCGTCCCGATCCTCTTCGCGATCGTCATGGAGCACGGCTATGAGAACCTGCTTATTGCGGGCTTCATGGCTGGCATCATGCTGGTGCTGCTGGGCCTCTTCAAGCTGGGCTCGCTCATGCGCTACATCCCAAGGCCGGTGACGATCGGCTTTACGACAGGGATTGCGGTCATTATTTTCAGCGGACAGATCGCGCATTTTCTCGGGCTGCGCAACGTCAAGAAAAAGGAAGCCTTCCATGAGAATATGCGCGAAATCGCCGTGCATATCGAAACCGTGAACTGGTACAGCGTCGGAACGGCCGTCATCTGCCTGACCGTGCTGCTGCTGACCAGCCGGCTGACCACCAAGGTGCCGCCTGCGCTGGCCGGACTTATTGCCGCAACGCTCGCCGCGGTGCTGTTCTTCCGCGGGAAGATCGATACGATCGGCTCGACCTACGGGGCGATCCCGACCGGTCTGCCGACCTTTAAGCTGCCGGCGCTGTCCTGGGACCTCGTCGTAGATCTGCTGCCAGCCGCCTTCGTCATCGCGATGCTCGGCGGGATCGAGTCCCTGCTCTCGGCCATGGTCGCCGACCGGATGGGCGGGGACAAGCATAACAGCAACAAAGAGCTGATCGGCCAGGGCATAGCGAATATGGTCACCCCGCTCTTCGGCGGAATTCCCGCGACCGGAGCCATAGCCCGGACGGCAACGAACATTAAGAACGGAGCGGCCTCGCCGTTCTCGGGCGTCATCCATGCCCTCGTAGTGCTCCTCGTCCTGCTGGTGTGCGCGCCTTATGCTTCGCACATCCCGCTGGCGGCTATGGCGCCGATCCTCATGTTCGTCGCATGGAATATGAGCGAGCGGCATGAGTTCATGCATGTGCTCAAAACGCGGACCGGCGACTCTGTCGTGCTGGTCGTCACCTTCCTGCTCACGGTATTCGCCGACCTGACGACCGCGGTAGGCGCCGGGCTGGTGCTGGCCGCCGTGCTCTTCATCAAGCGGATGAGCCGCACGCTGAAGCTTGAAGGCGTGCTCCCCGATCCGCAGGACAAACTCGTGAAGCCAACTCGGACAGGGAAGGAGCGTTCCTGCCCGCAGATCGCGATCTTCACGGTCGAAGGCCCGCTCTTCTTCGGCACCTCGTCCGACTTTGTCGATACGATCAAGGAGAAGCTGGCCGCCGACGGACCGCAGCCGATTCTCCTGCTGCGGATGGGCAAGGTCAGCGATATGGATACGACCGGCGAGGCGGCACTGGCCGATATCGCCGAGGAGGTCAAGGCGCGGGGCGGTATGCTGCTGCTCACGGGCATTACGCCGGCCGTCCGGCCGATCCTGGACAGCAGCGGCCTCAGCGAGAAGATCGGCGAGGAGCGGTTGTTCCGCCGCACCGGGGAAGCGATCGCTTACGCCCTGCGCAGGGTCAGCCCCGCGCGCTGCTCGGGCTGCCGGCAGTTCACCTTCGACGAGTGCACCGAGCTGTCGAAGCCCGCCCCGGCCGCCCTGCGCCCGGACCGCTCCGGCGCAGGCGTACTGCAAGGCTAGCCGGCAGCCGGCACGAGGCTGCCTGCGCCAAGCGGGGCAGCCCCGGAGTGGGAGCCGGCTCGCGAGGAGTCGCGTGTGCGCAGCGGGAGGCCCCGCGAGGAGCACGTGAAGTTACTCCACGTGCTCCTCGTGTAAGTAGGATTTAATAACGTCTGCCATGGGGATTAGCGGAACTGAAATGCCTTATCTGCTTCATTGCCAGGGGACTTTTGAAAATAAAGAAACTGATGTTCGCTATTCCTGCGCGAAAAGTGGATTTTCGACCAAACGGCCACGGATAACGCACTGGAGTTCCGCTATTTTGCGGGAAATAACGGGAAATATCCGAATAAGGCATCTGAGTTTCTCTATTTGGAATTACCAAGAGTTTACCGTCCATGTTGCGGCAAGGACTACAAAAAACACGTACACGAACCCTGTCGAGGGAGGTTGTCTACAACAAAAGCCGTCCGGAGTAATGCCGGACGGCTTTTGTTTATATCATATGTAGCTTCAAACACAGCGAAAGCGCCCGCCTTTGTTCCTCCTGCCAGCGAGGCTATATCTTTTGGAAAGTGACCTTTGTGCGAAGCACAACGGAACGCCAAAAGATACAGCCGAGCGCCCTGTCGCTCGTAAAAACGGAGCGGAAGCGAAGCCGTGCGAAAGCATCCGCCTTTGTTCCTCCTGCCAGCGAGGCAATATCTTTTGGAAAGTGACCTTTGTGCGAAGCATAACGGAACGCCAAAAGATACAGCCGAGCGCCCTGTCGCTCGTAAAAACGGAGCGGAAGCGAAGCCGTGCGAAAGCATCCGCCTTTGTTCCTTCTGCCAAGCGAGGCTATATCTTTTGGAAAGTGACCTTTGTGCGAAGCACAACGGAACGCCAAAAGATACAGCCGAGCGCCCTGTCGCTCGTAAAAACGGAGCGGAAGCGAAGCCGTGCGAAAGCATCCGCCTTTGTTCCTTCTGCCAAGCGAGGCTATATCTTTTGGAAAGTGACCTTTGTGCGAAGCACAACGGAACGCCAAAAGATACAGCCGAGCGCCCGAAGCACAACGGAACGCCAAAAGATACAGCCGAGCGTTCGAGCGTCCTATCGCCTGACCGCCCGCATGCGCAGGCCGCCCCGGATCCGCAGGGACACGAGCGGCTCAGGCACGGCGGGGGTCGGGTCGAGCGGCTCGAAGTGCAGCGATTCGCAAAGGCCGGAGAGGATCAGGGACGCCTCCATCATGGCGAAGTTCGAGCCGATGCACCCCCGCGCCCCGCCGCCGAAGGGGAAGTAGGCGAAGCGCGGCCAGGCGCTTTCCCCGCCGTCGAACCGGTGGGGGCGGAAGGCCAGCGGCTCCTCGAACACCTCCCCATTCCGGTGGATGGCGTAGGGGGAGATGAGGAAGGTGCTGCCGGCCGGGAACGTTTCGCCATGCATCACCAGCTCTTCCTCGGATTCTCTCAGGATCATCCAGGCCGGGGGATAGAGCCTCAGCGCCTCCTGGATGACCTTCGGCAGATAAGAGAACCGGCGGTACGCCTCGAAGGCGGTGGGCGGGCCCGCGCCGAGCTGCTCATCAAGCTCGCGGTACAGCTCCGCGGCGGCTTCAGGCTCCCGGCCCAGGCTGTACAGCACCCAGGTCAGCAGGTTGGCTGTCGTCTCGTGGCCCGCAAGGAGCATCGTCATCATCTGGTCCCGGATCTCCTCCCGGGAGAGCGGTGCGCCCCCGGCGTCTGTTGTATCGAGCAGCATCCCGAGCAGGGTGCTGCGGTGCTTTTCCGGGGACCGGGCCGCTTCGTCCATGACCGCATAGACCATCTCCTCAAGCGTACGGATCGCCCGCCGGTGCACCCGGTTGCCGGGCGTGGGATAGGAGAGCGGGAGCACCAGCGGGGAGAACAGCGTCTTCGCCGTCCGCTCGATCGTATCGTTCACGGCATGGGCGAGCTCCGCCTTGAGTTCTTCCACCTCGGCGCCGAACATCGTTTTGGCAATGATCGTGAGGGTAAGCTGCATCAGCTCGTCATGCAATGCGACGATCTCCCCGGGCTGAATCCGGCCGGCCGCCTCCCGGGTCAGTGCTCTTACGGTCTCGGCATAAGCCTGGATGCGCTCCTTATAGAAGGCCGGCTGCATATACCGGCGCTGTGTGCTGTGCGTCTCCTTCTCCGTCGTAAGAAGCCCGTCGCCGAGCGTGCGGCGGAGCACGTCCGACGAGCGGCCCTTGCGGAAGGAGGCTTCCTGGCTGACGAGAATGCTCTGCACGAAGCGCGGTGAGTTGACGATGAAGGTAGGCCGCGTGCGGCTTGTCCGCAGCGAGACGAGCTCCCCTTCATGCAGCTGCTCGACCATGAAGCCGAGCGGATCGCGCTGGAAAGCGAAAAAGTTGCGCAGCCGGGAGGTGCGGATTCCCTGGATGGAACTCATCTTGTTCGCTTCTGCCGCCGGCGGTCGATTTCTTCGGTAACCACGAACGCGAGCTCCTCGTTGCCGAACAGGGACAGGACCCCGAGCACGGTCTCGTCAGGAATCTCGCCCGCTTCCTCCTTAGGCACGGTCAGCTCCACCGCCTGCTGCAGCGCGGGATTCTCGCCTTGAGCGGGGTAGGCCCGCAGGTACACCTCGTGGGGGTCCAGCCCGTGGTTCACGCACCACTGGGCGAAGACGAGGATCATCATCTGTTCATCCCGCTGGTAGCCGCGGATAATTTCATCTTCGGTTGCTTTACGGTTCATAAGTGGCGGTCTGCTCCTTCGGAAACTGTCGGAATCCGGCCCTAAGTGGGAGTCCGGACAGTGTAGTGGGGGTAAGCTTGTTTTGTCCCTCCGCTCCCGGGTACAATGAAAGTAGTAAGCTCCCTAACCGGAAGCGCAAGCCCGGCAGGAGCGCGGATTGAGCGAGCACATAAAGGAGCGGATGCCAAGTGAGTTCCATACCGAAACTGCTGATCGCGGCCGGCATCGTTCTGATCCTGGTAGGACTGTTGTGGGCGCTTGCCGGCAGATTCCTGCCGCTTGGCAGGCTGCCGGGAGATATTGCCATCGAGAAAGAGAACGTCAAATTCTACTTTCCCGTCGTCACCTGCATCGTAATCAGTGTAGTGCTGTCCCTGGTCATGTACGTCATCCGGCTCTTCTTCAAATAAAGGTTCGGGCCTGAGGAAGAAAGCGGGACCCTCTCTTAGTATAGTGGAAAGTCCCCTGCGGAGTAAAACCGCGGGGAAAGAGCGGACGCGCATACAGCACCGGGTTCCCGGGCGAAGGCAGAGGGGCACGCGGCCACTGCGCCTTCCTCCGGGCAGCACCGAACGCAAACGGGACATCGCAGGCTGCGGCCTGTGATGTCCCGTTTGCGTTCGCAAAGAAGATGCGCATAGATTTCTCCACCCGCAGGCCCCTGAGTCCGCTATTCGTGCCGGATCAGCATCAGAGCAAGCAGGGCGGATCCTATGGCAAAACAGAGCGGCGAATACAAGAGAGTGTCCCATTTGGCAAAAACCGTCCCCGTCTTCCGCTTGAATACCCCGGTCCAGCGGAAATCGCCCACGCCCCGCAGGAGAAAGACCCCGGACAGCAGCCAGCCGATCCCCGGCAGCATCCCTTCCGGATACAGGAGCTTCACGATGCCGCCCAGCTCGAGAACCGCCCAGGCAGCCAGGGCAAGCAGCAGCGTAACGAGAGCCACGGCGGAGGGACCCGGACGGAAGAGGGGGCCCGTCTCGGAGCTCGGGACCGCAGCCCCCAGCCCTTTTTTGCCTCCAAACAGCCAGTAAGCATGGACCCCGCTGAGTCCAAGCAGAAGTCCGCTGACGATTCCTGCAAGAATCCACTGCATTCGATCAACCCTCTCCTTCCCATCATTCATTTTTATTCATTTTCGATGAATTCCTTCCAGACCATCCGGACCTGCTGCATCATCTCGTCTTCGGTGAGTGTCTTCTCCTTATGCCGTTCGTACCATCCAAGATAGTAATGGTAGAGCAGGTGCGACTTCAGCGCAGCACGCTCGGGGGAGAGGCCGCTGCGGGTCAAGAGCCCGCTGACGTAATCGAGCCGTGTCCGTTCCACTTCCTCCAGGAGCCGGCGGTACGTTTCTTCTTCCAGCGCAAGCCGGCGCAGGTAAAACAGGAAATCCCCTTTCCCCGTGGAGGCAAAGAGGCTCTTGAGCAGCGACAGGACGGCTTCGTTCAAGCTCGCTTCCCGGGAAGAAGAGTCCATTACCTGCAGGGTCGCCCGGCGCTGCCATTCTTCCACAATGCGGCTGAGCAGGGTGGCGCGGTCGCGAAAGTACCAGTAGAAGCTGCTTTTGCTGCACCCGAGGGCCTGCGCCATTTGCTCCACGACGAGGGCATCCGGGCCTCCCCGGGCGAAGCGCCTCAGCCCCTCATCAATCCACTGTTCTTCGGTGGCAATCACTTTGGGCATACACTTGGTTTCTCTCTTTTCTGTACGGTATCGTCTAGATACATGCATTGTAACGCAGCTCTTCCCCTTTGTAAATATACAACGACGGAGCCGACGGAGCACCGTATCCGCACCCTGATGCAAGATCTGAACTATCGGTTGGCTGCAGCTTGGCAGAATGTGGGCTATAACCAGCCGCCGCACCCGAGCTTCTTCCTGGGGGAGGGCATGAACAAGCCTGCCGCTCTGCATTTGTATGTCAATGCGATCAAGGCGGTAGTAAGGTGCAGAGCCAGTTCGGCGGCACGACGAGCATTGCTTCCATTACGGCGGACGGTCTGCTGCAGGCCAAGGCGACGGGAATCGTCCGGGTTATTGCCGTGGAGGCGGACGGCTCGGGAGTGAAAGGCATGGCTTATATTACAATCACGAAGCCCGTTAAGGTCTTCAAGAACAAAGTCAGCACGGTGGAAGGCACGAACAAGGTGCGCATCGGAAAGTATCGAACGTGAACGGCGGGTCTGTTCTTCTTGCCTCCATCGACTCCGGCCGTAAACTCACCGGCCTTGCAGCCTGTTCGGTTAAAGTTACCGCGGCAGTTGTAGACGGCTCAGGTGTGACCGGGTATTCTACGCTGCGATTACCAAGTAAGGCAGGGATTGCTATGTAAGAATAATCCCCTTGAAGCGCAATCTAACAGTGTAGCTGAATAGAGCCTTTCAAGGAGGACCCCACAATGCGGATCACCAAAAAAGGACTGCTGGCGGCCATACTCCTGGCCGCTGCGCTGACCGGCTGTGAAGACCCTAAGACCGAAATGCAGCAGGAGCGTCAGGAAGACCTGCTCGATGAACGTGAAGACCGGGTGCTTCAGAACCCGGTTCGCGAGATGCGCCAGGAGCGTCTGGAAGACCGTCTCGATGAGCGGGAAGACCGGAGATAGCGGGACACAGGCAATAGCTTAAAGACGGCATCGATATGCCGTCTTTTTGGCGTGCGCGGAAGGGGAGAGGGGCCGACCGGCCCAACATATCTATTGCACTATGAATAAAATTACAATACTATGAATAAATATACATACGAAAGGGAGATGTTCTATGCATCTGAGCTTCAGCACGGAGCTTCCTGATCCGGAAGCCTACTACCGGCTCTATCAATCCACAGGCTGGGACAGGGAAGGAATCTGGACGCCGGAGAGGCTTCACCTGGCGTTGCAGGGGAGCTGGCATATCGTAACCGCCTGCCGGGACGGCCGGCTCGCCGCTTCCGGGCGCCTGGTCTCCGACGGCGTTCTGCAGTGCTTTGTTTGCGACATGATCGTTCTGCCGGAATACCAGGGCCAAGGGATCGGAGGCGGCATCCTGCAGCGCCTTCTGGATTACAGCCGTTCCCACGGTATCCGGTGGGTTCAGCTGGCATGTGCGCAGGGCCGACGTGGCTTTTATGAGAAGTATGGCTTCAAGGAACGGGCGGCGGATGCTCCCGGTATGAATTTATTTTTGTGAAGCGCTGATGAGGAGACTTCTTTTTATTTGGCGCCCGGCTCCTCTTTCCGTTTGAAGAGATCGATGATCCCCGACAAGATCACCGTCAGGCCAAGGGCCCCGAAGGCGTACGGCAGGAAGTAAGTGATCACCCGGACATCCTGCAGGCTTCTGATGTCAAGGATATCGAGGAACAGCGGATAGAGCAGCAGCATCGCACAGAGCAGGAACAGGATCATGGGAGAGCTCCTTTCGGAACGCGGCCGGAAGCCTGACCGCTGTTTCCTGCTATTGTACCTCCCGCCGCGGGGGCTCATTCCTGCATGGTTCCCTGAGGCTGGGAAGGCAAGCTTCCTCATAACCTGCGCCGTTGAGGGGAATCCTACCATCGTACAGGTGAAATCTTGGTACGCGGACGGATGATCCGCCATTCGCATGGAGGAGGAATTGTGATGGAAGCCATGGGCAAAAAAATAGACAAGCTGTCCAACCAGCTCACGGAGCTCCGCTGGGAAATCTGGTTCCAGCATACGCTCTTCACATGGCAGTGGTGGATGCTTGTCTTTACCTGTGTGCTGTCGCTTGGGGCGCTGCTCCTGCTCGTGGACAAGAAGCAGTCCGTGCGAATGGTTGCCTATCTTGGAATCATCTATATCCTCAACAAGAACCTGGATGATCTGGCGACCGCCCTGGACTGGTATGATTACCGGATGCAGCTGGAGCCGATCATTCCGACGATGCTGCCCGCGAACCTGTTCTTCATCCCCATGGGGCTTACGCTGGTCTACCACTACTTCTCCTCGTGGAAAAGGTTCCTGATCGCACTCGGCGCCTTCAGCTTCTCGGTCTCCTATATCGCCCTGCCGCTGATGAAGCTGGCCGGGATCTACATGGAGAAGCATTGGAATGCTCACCTCTCCATGCTGAGCCTCTTGGTGATGGCCGTGCTCGCCAAGCTGCTGATCGACCGGCTGTCACTGTTCCAGTCCCGAATCCGGCTCATCGAGTAACGACGCCTCGTGCTCCAGACGGAAGTCGTCGATCTTCTCGCCGTCCTCCCATACCTCGACGAACAGCGCGTCGCAGTTTTCGAATTCCTCGGGCCGCAGCCCGAGCGCCCGCTCCTCGTCCTCGCCCACATAGACGTTGACCATTTCTTCTTCCGTAAACGAGAGCACTACATAAATTTTCATCCGTAAGGTTCCCCTGTCTTCTTCTGTCATAGGGGGAAGCCGCATGGCATTGATTCCGGTCTGGAGGAGCTGATGCGAAACCTTCCGCCTTCAGCCGCGCATCGGTGCGCTGTCATCCCAGAACTTCCACCAGCGCTTGTCCCGCGCGGCAGCGATCTGGGTCTTCGTCTGCTGGATCTCCCGGAGAGCGAACATGAGCTCCTTATCCCGCTGATCGACCCGGTTCTCGATATAGCCCTTCAGGGTGGCGAGTTCCTCCTGCTGCTCGGCGCACTGCTGCTGCAGCTTCTTGCTGCGCACTTTAAGCTCCTGCACCTCAAAGTCCATCTCGTTGAGTGACTGCTTCAGCGACAGGAGCTCGGGGAGCAGTCCCATGCGCACATCCGTCTCGATCGACGTCTTGAGATGGGCGATCACATCGGTTGGCAGCACGGACATCGGCGCTTCGGCAGGGAGCTCGCCGGGAAGGGCTGCTGCCGCCTCGGCCTGCGGGGAAGGTTCTTCGTGGCCCGCTTCCATGACGCCTTTGGCCGCATCCTCGAGATTCATGCGCTTGTGCTTCACGAGCACCTGGTACCGCTTCAATGCGGCGATATCCTGCTCGCGGAAGACCCGGGCTCCATCCTCGCCGAGCAGGAACGTATAGCCTTGGAACTCGAGCATGCGGCACCAGCGCCGGAGCGAGCTGTCGGAGATGCCAAGCTGTTTGGCGAGATCGTGTGTCAGACGGACATCCATGGTGGTTTCGTGTGCTAACATGCTTATAACGCCCCCAATCGATTATACAACCGCATCCCCCGAAAGAACAAACAGCGCAAGAGCCTGCGGAAGCGGCCGAGAAGTCAGCGGGCCACAGGCCCGCAAGGTAACGCAGTGCGTGCATAGGAAACGATTGCGATCCATCCGGTGAATGGGTCTGCCGCGATTACACACACGGCCGGGTTCCTGTCCGGAATCCTTAGAATCTCTCAAATGATATTTATATCATAAAGGATTCATAGTGAAGTTGCTGTCGAAAAACGGATGGAGAAATATAAGAAATATTGCGGGAATAGGGGGGCTTTCAGAGCTTTTCGCGAGGACAGGGGGGCGCTATGACCGGGAAGTGACTCGGGAGGGAAGAGGCAAAAAAGAGACGGCGGATGAGCCGTCTCTCTTACGGACCGTTCGATGGGAACGGCGGGGCTGCCGGCACAGCGGCTACTTCGTAAACACATGATTGCCGATTTTCGTCACCCGAGGACGGGCCTTGCTCCACGCGGAGGTCGCGATCTTCGGGTTATAGTAGAAGAGGGAGCCCTTGGTCGGGTCGCTGCCGTTCAGCGCTTCGCGGGCCGCACGGTAGGCGGAAGCGTTCGGCTTCAGGTTGTACTGTCCGTCGAGGACGGCGTCGAACTGGCCCTCCTGGAAGATGACCTCACGGATCGAGCCAGGGAACATGGAATGATGAACCCGGTTGATGACCACGGCGCCTACGGCGACTTGTCCGAGATAAGACTCGCCCCGGGCTTCGGCATGAATGATGCGGGCCATCTGCTCCAGCGTATTGGCGCTGTCCTTGGTAACCTTCTTGAGCTTCGCCAGCGTGGCGTCATTCGCGACCCCGTCGGCCGGAAGGCGGTAGGCCTTCTGGAATTTCTTCACGGCCGCTGCCGTGACGGTGCCGTAATAGCCCGTCGTGCCTACCTTGAAATAGCCTAGGGAGGCCAGACGTTCCTGCAGGTCGAGCACCTGCGCGCTTTTGCTGCCCTGCTTGAGCGTCTGGGCGTGGGCGGTCTCCGAAGTCCCCAGGACCCCGAGTGCACCAGCCAGGATGGCAGCGGCTACTGTCAGTCTTTTCAACGTTACGGAACCTCCTCTGAAAATAATGAACCGCATTATGTATGGTGGGTTAGTCTGCGCACGGATGACTTGGAAATGACGGCCTTACAACACAGTTCGGCACAACATTGGGAATTTTGACCGAAAGGGTTTCCATTATCCTACCATATTTTCTCGCCTTCGTGTCAAACTATTCGTGATTCGGGCATTCTCCTCCCACATCCACGCCCAAAACAAACAAACCCCCATCAGTAATTAGACAAACTTGGCGCTGCATAAACATGAGTAAGCCACAAAAATGCAGGTCGAACTAACAGGGGGAGAGCGGTATGTTAAAAGGAGTCGACTGGAACCTGTTCCGGTTCCTGACAGGAAGCCTGCTGACGGAGGCCGCGGGACGTCCCGCCCCGATCGGCCGGTATCGGCCGAGGCGCCGTTGGATACGGCCCAGGCTGGTCATGTTCAAAGTAAAGGCTTCGCCGAAAAGCCGGCCAAAGTGGTAGCACGCCGCTGCCGGGGCTCCTTGCAATCGGGAAGCCGCCTGCCCGGCAGCAGTGCCTTGCAAGCGCATGTCAAAAAAGCCCTTGATCTCCGGTGGAGACCAAGGGCTTTGATGTTCTTGCAGCCGCGTGGGCGGCTTGACGCGGGATTATTTGACATAAGCCCACTTGAATTCCAGCTCCACACCGTACGGCGGGAAGATCAGATCCTGGATCTTCGGATTCTTAACCCAGCTTGTCGCCCGGAAGTAGTTCGGCAGGATCGGCATTTCTTCAATGAGCAGCTTCTCGGCCTGCACCATGAGGTCGGACCGCTTGGCCTTGTCGAGCTCGGCGATCGCCCCGCCTGCAAGCTTGTCATACTCCGGGTTCGACCAGTCGACATCGTTGAGGTCGGAGCCCGTGATGAACATATCGAGGAAGGTCATCGGATCGTTGTAGTCCGCCCCCCACCCGGAGACCGACGCCTGATACTTGTGATTGTTCTCGTTGTCTACACGCAGCTTGTGCGGTACCGGCTCGGCAAGCGCGTCCACACCGAGATTCTGCTTCCACTGGGCCACGAGGAACTCCAGCGCTTTGGGTCCGGTATTGTGGTCATCTCCCTGGAGCTTGAAGGTTGGCAGCTGGCTGAGGCCCGCCTCCTGCAGACCTTCCTTCAGAAGCTGCTTCGCCTTGTCCGGATCGAACTTCGGCATCAGGCTGCCCGCTTTCTTGCGGAACTCCTCCCCGTTGCCGTCGCTCGTGCCTGACGGGACGAATCCGGTCGCGGGTACGGGGCCCTTGCCCATGACGGTCTCGATGAAGGCGGCGTTATCGATGCTCATCGCCAGCGCCTGGCGGATCTTCTTGTTCTGGAAGGCTGGGACATTCTTCTGGCTGAGCTTGATGAACCACGAGGAAAGCTCGGGCTGCAGTACGTACTCCGGCTTGCCCTCCCAGAGGCGGATATTGTCGCCGGTGATCGTCTGCAGATCGGAGCCGCCCGTCTGGAACAGATTGAGGCCGGTGTTCTCGTCCTTGACGATGTTGAGCTGAATCTGCTCCAACTTCACGTTGTCTTTGTCCCAGTATTTGTCGTTCTTCACCAGAACGATCTGCTGATCGTGATCCCATTTTTTGAGGATGAAGGGGCCGGCACCGACGACGGATTCGGCATCGGCACCGTTCTTTTCTTTATATTTGTCGATAATATCCTGACGCTGCGGGAAGAAGTTCAGGAAGGAGAGCTGTTCGGTAAAAAAGGGAATCGGCCGCTCGAGCGTAATCTCGAGCGTTTTGTCATCCAGCGCCTTCACGCCCATTTCTTTTTTCTTGGCTTCGGCTTCTTCCGGAGTTTTGGCTTTCATGACGTCCGTGCCGCCTTTGATCCAGGCGACCATGAAGGCGTAGATGGCTTTGGTGGCCGGGTCCACGCTGCGCTGGTAGGAATAGACAAAGTCCTGGGCCTTGACAGGGACCCCGTCCGAGTAGGTCAGGTTGTCTTTGAGGGTGATGGTGTAGGTCCGGCCGTCCGGCGAGATCTTCGGCATATCCTTGGCCAGCCCCGGCTGCGCTTTGTTGTTCTTATCGAGCCGGTACAAGCCTTCGCCGACGGCACCGAGAATGGTGAAGGCGGCGATCTGCGTCGTCTTGGAGACGTCGAGCGCACCGGGCTCCGCCCGGTAGTTCAGCGTAATCTGCTGCTTGGGTGCAGCAGTCTCTTTCCCCTCTGGAGTGGCCGTTTCATTCGGTGTGGTTCCGCTTCCTCCGCCGGTACAGCCGGCGGCCAGCCCGCAGGCCAGGGTGAGTACAACCGTGCTGGAGAGCCATTTACGAAGATTCATAGAGTCGCTCCTTCACTTGTTTTATACAATCAAGAACGGTCCGAAGAAGACCGTCCGTTGATCCGGACCCCTTACCTGTACAGAAGTTAGAAGAAAATGAAACAAAAGAAGGAATATGGACACG
Source organism: Paenibacillus sp. S-38 (assembly GCF_049942825.1). Classification (NCBI taxonomy): domain Bacteria; kingdom Bacillati; phylum Bacillota; class Bacilli; order Caryophanales; family Paenibacillaceae; genus Paenibacillus; species Paenibacillus sp. S-38. Next base: position 5,158,542 of record NZ_CP187970.1, on the reverse strand, counting down.
TAGGAAATAATGGTAATGTGATTAAACTACCATATCGGGTGATAGGATTTCAATAGAAGAATACAAGATTTGGAAGGTATGGCAAGCGGGGGACGGGACGGTTGGCATGGGGAACGAACCGCGGGTCAAAGAGAAACGCCTATGCCGTCCTTTCAGGACGATGCGCGTTTGTTTCGGATACTCCAATGAAAAATAGGTTATAACGGTCCTTGCCCTGGCCGAGATACCCCTCAGGCAGGTACACTGGAGAAGAGAACTTGTCTGGAGAAGAGAACTTGTGGAATAGAACAGGAGGGAATAGCGTTTGAAGGTGGCGCTGTGCATTATCGATATGCAGGAAGGGTTCCTGGGACATCAGAGGAAGGAGCTTCGCCTCGCTTCCGCGTGCGAGGTGATCAACCATACGGCCGCACTGCTGCGGGAGGGGGGCCATCCGGTGATTCATATCCGCGACGTGGAATCGGCGGAGGAGCGGGGCCCGGAGGCTTTGGCGGTCGTTCCCGAGATCCGGGTGGAGGCGGGAGATCTGCACCTGGATAAAATGCACTCGAACGCTTTCTGGGAAACGCAGCTTGAGGAGCTGCTGCGCGAGCATGAAGCGGGGCTTGTGATCGTCTGCGGCTTTGCCGCGGAGCACTGTGTGCTGTTCACCTACCAGGGGGCGGTGGAGCGCGGGTGGAGAGCGGCCGTGCTGCAGCAGGGCATCCTGAGCGAACACGAACAGGCCGTGCAGGATACGTACCGTTACCGGCATACGATCTCCTACCCGGTCATTGAATTTATGATGGAGCCGTCCCGTCACGAAAGAAAATCCGGTCCGGCATAATGTTCCCGTACCTGATCCCCGATAATAACTATGGGGATCTTTTTTTATTTTCTGCGAAAGCCGGTGCCATGATGCGCTTCGGCTGCACAAATAAGGATCACAGTAGTAGAGCGGCAAGGGAGGAGGAAAGCCGATGCTCCGAAAGTATAAAAGATGGAGAAGCCGGAATATGGGCCGTTCGCTTGCTGTCGACCTCGGCTTCGTCTCGGCTCTGATCCTGACGGCATTCGGATTCTTCTATGCCGCGGTATGGAGGGATTCGTCGCTGGTCATCCGGAAAGACCGGATCGACCGGCAGGCCGAATTCATGGTCCAGCAGCTGCATACCGCTCTGGTTACCCAGGAGAGCGGGCAGCGCGGGTACCTTCTGACGCGGGACCCGGAGTATCTCGAAACCTATCAAGAGGGCACTCTTGAGTTCGAACGGCTGTCGAGGGAGCTGAGGGCACTCTATGAGCAGGAGGACCATCATCCGGATATTCATAAGGAAGTGAACTCGCTCATCCGGGCCGGGGAGCAGTGGCATGACGACTACGCGTTCCCTCAGATTGACCGGTTCCGCAAAGGGACAACGGTCACGAAGCCGGAGCTGCTCAGCGGGAACAGCACTTTTCTGCGTATCCGCGTCCAGGCGGATGATACGCTGCAGCTGATGAAGGTGATCCGCGAGGAGCATGCGGAGAATCTGAAGAATGAAACGGAAAAAAATTTGAATATTTTGCTCACCCTGCTGGTATCGGCGATGGTGCTGCTGATCCTTCCGGTCAGCTCGCGCGTCCGCTGGTGGTCGGAGAAGGTACGGGGCATGAACGCAGCGGCCGGGGTCTACATAAGCCGGCAGGGGGTGGAGCTGCCACCGGAGCATCACGGCGGCGATCTTCCGCTGCTGGCCGAGCAGCTGGCCGCCCTTCAAGAGCTGGCCTCGGCCAGGCAGGGGGCGGACCGGGAGCTGGCCGTCCGGCTGGCGGCTGGGATGACGGAGTTCGCCCTGGTGACGGACCGGGAGCTGGAGGTTCTCCATGAGGAGCTGCCGGTGCCGGTGGAGGCGAGCTTCCCGCATGGGATCCAGTCGCTTGGCGATCTGCTCTCAAAGGAGAACCGGTCCGGCTTCCTGGCCCGGATGGAATCCGCGCGCCGCACCGGAGGGGAAGAGCAGTTCACCACCGAGCTGATCCTGCCGGGAGGCAAACCGATGCAGGTGCAGGCTTCGCTCATACTGCTGAAGGGCGGCCGGGGCATGGGGGAGGACCGCTTCCTCTGCCTCTTCCGGGATTTGACCGAAGAGCTCGCTCTGAAGCAGCGCTACGCCGAGCATGAGCAGCGGTTCCAGTCGCTCTTCGACCACAGCCCGGATCCGGTGTACGCACTCGATCTGGAGGGGCGGTTCACCGCCTTTAATCCGGCCTGCGCCTTCCTTGGATACCGTTCGGAGCAGCTGCTCGGATCCTCGTTTCTCATGCTGGTGACCCCGGAAGAGAGAGAGAGGATCTGGAAGGTCTTCCTCCGTTCGAAGGAGGGGGAGCCGCAGCATATTGAACTGTCGGTCATCGATTCCCACGGCCGCAAGCTCTATCTGCGGGAAGTCAAAATCCCGATCAAGGTGAACGGGGAAGTGGTCGGGGTCTACGGCATGGTGCAGAACATCACGGAGCGCAAGCTGATGCTCGAGCAGATGAACGAGCTCGCTTACTTCGATGAGCTGACAGGGCTGCCGAACCGGCGCCAGTTCATGAGGAAGGTCCGCGAGTGGATCACCGGTGAACCTGGCGGAGAGCTGAAGCTGGCTGTTCTGCTTGTGGACCTCGACCGCTTCAAGATGATCAACGACTCGTTCGGACCCGAGCGGGGGGATGACATCATCAAGAAGGTCAGCGAGCGGCTGCGCATGATCCTGGGTCAGGACGGGGTGATCTGCCTGGCGCGGCTCAGCGGGGACGAATTCGCTATAGCGATGGAGTACAGCGAGGGCTATCAGCTGACCGCCACGGCCAAACGGATTGTGGCCTCGCTCGATACCCCGTTCGCGGTGGATGAGATCGAGTTCCGGTTCACGGCCTCGGTCGGGATCTCCGCTTATCCGCAGCACGGCCATGACGAGCTCTCGCTCTTCAAGCATGCGGAATATGCGATGTATACGTCCAAGAGCCGCGGCCGGGGGCAGTTCACGATATACTCCGACACGATTCAGGGCAACTCGCTGGAACGCCTGTCGCTCGAAACTCAGATCTCCAAGGGGCTGGAGGGCGGCGAATTCATCGTCTACTATCAGCCGCAGATCCATCTGGCGAGCGGCCGGGTGACCGGAGCCGAAGCGCTCGCGCGGTGGAATCACCCCGAACGCGGCCTGGTGCCGCCTGGCGAGTTCATCCCGGTCGCCGAGGAGACAGGGCTGATCGTCAAGCTGGGCAGGCAGATGCTATATGAGGCCTGCCGGCAGGGCCGGGCCTGGATCGATGAGGGCCATGAGGGCATCCGGGTAGCGGTGAACGTGTCGGGCAAGCAGCTGCAGTACGATGCGTTCGCCGAATATGTGCGCCGCACGCTGCTCGAGACGAAGTTCCCGCCGCACCTGCTCGAGCTGGAGATTACCGAGAGCGTCGTCATGGACAACGTGGAGAAGGCGGTCGGCGTGCTCAGCGCGCTGAGCTCACTCGGCGTACAGATTGCGATCGACGACTTCGGTACCGGCTATTCGTCGCTGAGCTATCTCAGCCGGCTGCCCGTGCAGCGCCTGAAGATCGACCGATCGTTCGTCAGCGAGATGTTCAGCTCGAGTGCGAACCAGGTCATCGTCCATACCGTGCTCGCGATGTCGGAGAGCATGGGGCTGGAGTGCACGGCGGAAGGCGTCGAGACCGCCGAGGAAGCGGAATTCCTGCGCTCGCTGGGCTGCGCCGAAGCGCAGGGCTACTATTACGGCAAGCCGATGACTGCGGCCGAGTTCAAGGGGAAGTTCCTGGAATAGCCTGCCGCGGAGCGGGAGCGGACCAGACGAACTGCACAAGCTGTAAAGCGGAAGGGGCTGCCGGAGCGGCGGCCCTTGTTTGCACGATTAAACAAAAAATACACATCAAAAATTGAAGGCCGGGCAGGCATTCGAGCATATTCAGGGATCGGTCAATGAAGTGGCCGAACAGGTCCTCGAGGTCTCTTCCGCGATCGAGCAGATGTCGGCAATTGCCGACATCTGCTCGATCGAATATGTGGTCCGGTTGGCGGAGGATACGGCCGGAGGAGCGCAGCGCATTTCCGCCGCTTCCCAGGAGCAGCTGGGCTCTATGGAAGAAGTATCGGAATCGGCGGACACCCTCTCGCGGGTGGCGGACGAGCTGGAGACGCTGACAGGCAAGTTCAAGGTATAAGCTTCGGGCAATAGATGCGGGAACCCCTCGATTGGATCACATCCGGGAGGGGTTCTTTTCGCTTGGCGTTTTGAGAGCGGGAGAGAGGCCGGCGGCTTGGTGCTACAGGGGACACTGGTCCCGCAGCGGGCAAATGTGTATCATAAGTGAATAAAGGGAGGCGATGCTATGGAAGCCTATCAGAACTTGATCGGCGTCGTGCTTGAGAAGATGCAGATGACCCATAAGGAGCTGCGCTTCAATCTTGACGGGCTGAACGGGGTGCTGCAGCAGCACAGCGAAGAGGAGAAACGGGATACGCCGGAGCTGCTGACAATTGCAGAGCTGCGGGATACGTATGCCGAGCTGCTCTCGGCACTGGAAGGGCGTTTTCCGGGGCTCAGGGAGCTGTAGGGGGCCGCGGCATCGTTTTGGCAAAAGAAAGGACTCCCGTCCCGCTGCATTCCCTGCTATAATAGGGACTCCAGGCAGGGAAGAAGCCGGCCGGGAACGAACTGGGTTAAAGGGGAAAGGGGAAATATGTCTGTGATTGTGGTTGGGGGAATGATCGGCCTGGGGAAGACATCGGTAGCCACGCTGCTCGGAGAAGCTTTGGGGTCTGAGGTATTTTTTGAGAGCGTTGACGACAATCCGATTCTGCCGCTGTTCTACACGTCATCGCCCGAGGAGATCGAGAAGAAGCGGTATCCGTTTCTGCTTCAGCTTCATTTTTTGAATACGCGATTTAAGGCGATCAAGGCTGCACTCATACATAACCGTAACGTATTGGACCGCAGTATTTATGAGGATTGGTATTTTGCCAAAGTGAACTTGGAGCTCGGCCGCATCTCGCCGCTGGAGTTCGAGGTGTACGAGGGGCTGGCGGACAACATGATGACGGAGCTTGCCGAGCTGCCGAAGAAAGCGCCGGACCTCATGGTCTACCTCAAGGCGTCGTTCGAGACGGTCATGTACCGGATCGGCCTGCGCGGCCGCAGCTTTGAACAGGATGCGTCGCTGGTGGAGTACTACCGGCTGCTGTGGTCCGGCTATGACAACTGGGTCATGAACCATTACCATGCCTCGGAGGTTCTCATCGTCGACATGGACCGCACCGATGTCGTCAACCGTCCGGAGGATGCCGTCCGGCTGGTGAACGAAATCAAGGCGAAGCTTGACGAGCTGTGCATTGTGTAAGAACGGAGTGTCCGGGAAGCCGGGCGCTTTTTTTTTGTTATTATAGAATTCATAACATAGCAGGGTGGCGCAGAGAGAAGATTAGAGAGGGAAGGAAGATAGGATGGGAAAAGTTTACGGGCCGCCTTTGAAGTCGCGTCGTACCACTCCAAATTCGAATGGGACAAGACTTCAAGAGCGGTTGGAGCCCCATGCCCCTGCCTCCCGTGACCAACGTATGGACTGGCACGCTCCGAGATCTTAAGGGACGCCGACAGGCGCTGCTGGCGCGCGAGCCCTCTATGAAAATAGCGGAAGTACGGTGCGTTATTTCCACTTTTCGGGGGTTCCCACCAGAAATAAGGGGGCTCTGATGCGCTATTGTAGGGATGGGCGGGGGTTCCAGGCCCGTTTTCCCCATATTTTTTTTTGTACTCCAAACTAAGCCTGTCAAGGTGTTCTTTTTGACAGGCGGCTTCTTTCCTCCCATACTTGTTTACGGGTCTGACTATCAAGTCAGACCCTGCCTTACGGCGAGTAACGGGGTGCAGGGGGCGTGCTCCCTGCATAGTCTTTTTCCTGAGAACAGCGGGACATGTCTACATTCCTTGGCACGAGGGCAAAATGGTTCTTTGCGCCGGCTGGCAACCTGATATTCGTGGGTTCTCACATGTGATTACATACGACCAGAGAGTTTCCTGCTAACTATCAACGCACATAAAGCTCCTGTTCCCTTGCTTTGTGCAGCGGAACTACGCGGATTTCTCTCTGCCTAGCTTTGTACTTTGCCCCCGAGCCAAAGAATGTAACGCATCTTCCTCAAATCCGTTCTCTTACCACCTCCTTCTTCGTATTTTCAAACTTCTATTACAAGCACAAGCGATTATGCTGCCGCTCTTTGCTTCTGGACTTCCTTGGCTATAGCCCAGATAAATCCCAAGAGCTCCCTGGCCACGGCGGTAACGATGGTTCCTTTGTTCTTTCCCCTGAAGCTTAACCTATTAAATTTATGATGCAGTCTTTTATGCGCCTTCCAAGAGATCTCAATAATCTCCGAACTGAGCTCCTTTTGCCTCTCCCGCAGGGCTCTTCTTACAGCAGGTTTGCTCCGGTAGGTCCAGGCGGCTTCGACCAGTACCCGTCGAATATGCGCATTACCGACTTTCGTGATTCGCCCTTGCCAGCGGCTGCCTCCGCTTGAACTTTCCGAAGGTACCAATCCGGAATAACTCATAAGCTGCGGCGCAAAAGCAAATCTTCCTGCGAGATCTCCGAGTTCGGCCGCAAGAGTAGTGGCCGTAACTAAAGCAATACCATGAAGTCCTTGCAGCGCCTGAATCATGGTAGCCTGGCACCCTGCCGAAGCCTGCCGTTCCATTTCCTTTTCGTATCGCCCAATCCGGTTTGCGGCCTCCCTGATGGTGTTGCGGTATTCTTGAAAGACGATATCCTCGCACGCATCCGTAAAGCGCAAGGTATCCAGCCAGTTCTCGTAGGCCGATGTCCATAACTTCGTGCCGCCCGGTGGATGAAGCTGGTGCCGAAGCAGGAACTTCGTTAGCCGCTGCTTGTGCCGATTCATATCCTGAACCGCATCCTCCCGGGCCCGAACCAAATCCCGCAGTGCTTCGTCCTCGGGTGTAGGTACGTAGATTTCGGTTAACTCTCTGGCCCTGTAGAGCTGCGCTAAACGTATAGCATCCCTTTTGTCGGTTTTAATGCGCTTGTTGCCATCCAATGCTTTGGGCGCAACGACGCTGCAATTGACAAAGAGTTCAAGGAACCAACGATACAGCTGAAACCCTGTAGGCCCGGCCTCATAGCAAACGTCGAGTTTGATCTCATCGTCCTTTGCAAGCTGCTTGACTAACTTTCGCACGGCCTCCTTGGTATGGGGAATCGTCCCCCAGAACCGCACGGGCTCATCTCGATTTTCCGTGGCTATGGCAACGGCAATTTTTTCCTTGGATACGTCTAACCCTACATACTTTGTGGACATACTCATTACTAACCGACTCCTTTTTGTTTGTAGCTCTGTTTTGGATATGATTGGTTTATTCATTCCAAGTCATTTCCAACTTCAACCTACGTGATGCAAAGAGGTAGTCGGTTTCGTTCATTATAACTATAATCCGGGAAATGCCGGGAAAACCTTCAATAAGATACCTCACTTCCGTTATTGTAAAACGAACACTTCGTCGCCCTGCCCAAACGATCGGTCACCGGAGGTGGAGGCTGAACCGAATACCTTTCGGATCTCACTTCAGGTCGCGGATCGCCGCCTGAGACAAATCGCAGCTCGGCTCCACCTGCAGCGGCTGAAGCTGAAACCATCCGTCAGGCAGGCGTACTCCCCGCGCTGCTTGTCCCCGTATGGACAGCGGTGAAATACGGATTCCGCCGGATCAGGTGGAAGAACAGCCGGCCCGCCGCCTCCCAGCGGTCACGGTAGAGCAGCTGCACATCTTATATGTTTAAGAAACTAGCACCGTTCATTAAGGGCGGCAATGCCATTTATCTCATTGCAGGGAATCGTCAGATTAATATACATTCCCCCAATTGGTGCGGCGGTGGTTAGGCCTAGTTCGGCGGCCGGCTGTATAGAACCGGCTTCGGAGGCAGAAACTGAGGGGCAAAGAAGGCATTGGCAGGACTGCGGAAGACGCGGTTCGCAGCCGAGGCGGCAGAGAAAGCGAGGAGGAAAACGGATGGTTACGGAAGCAGTCCCGCATGAAGACCGGCAGACACTCCTGCATGGGGGCGATGAACGGGAAGCCTTCGGGCATGCGGCGGTGCCGCCGATCTATCAGACGGCGCCATTCGCCTATGACACCTTCGAGGCCTATGCCGAGGCGGAGCGAACGGATTACGAGCACTATGTCTATTGGCGAGGCACCAATCCTACGGTAGAGCTTGCCGAGCGGAAGCTGGGGGAGCTGGCGGGCGGCGAAGCGTGCAAATGCTTCGCCTCCGGGATGGCGGCGATCACGGCGGCATTGATGTCATCGCTGTCAGCGGGAGACCATGTCGTGGCCGTGGGTCAGGTGTACGAATCGACGGTGGCCCTGCTGAAGTATCTCGGCAAATGGGGGATCTCCCATACGGTCACAGCCGGTTGTACGGTCCAGGAAGTGGAGCGGGCCATCGGCAGGCACACCAAGGTGATCTACATGGAGAGCCCGAGCTCCATGACCTTCCGGCTTACGGATGTGCCCGAGGTCGTCCGGCTGGCCCGAAGCCGCGGAGTTCGCACCCTGATCGACAATACGTGGGCGACTCCTATATTCCAAAAACCGCTGGAGCATGGGGTGGATCTCGTGATAGAGGCCGCATCCAAGTACCTCGGGGGGCATAATGACCTGCTGGCCGGAGCGGTGATCGGATCGCAGGCTGCCTTGGAAAGCCTGTTCTCCAAGGAGTTTCAGCTGTTCGGGGCGGCGCTGGCGCCCTTCGAAGCTTGGCTGCTGAGCCGTGGACTGCGCACCCTGCCGCTGCGGATGAAAGGCCACCAGGAGGGCGGGCTTGCGGTCGCCAGAGCATTGGAAGGTCATCCGGCGATTGCCCGGGTGAACCACCCGGGGCTTCCCTCCCACCCAGACTATGAGCTCGGAAAGCGGGTGCTCAAGGGATATTCCGGCGTATTCAGCATCGAGCTGAAGGACGCCCGGTTCGAGCGGGTCGCGGAGGTCATCAACCGGATGAAGCGCTTTGAGATCGCCCCCTCGTGGGGCGGGTATCAGAGCCAAGCGGTATCCCCGAATTATGGTTATAACCTGCAGGCACTGGAGCAGGAGAGGCTGTCTCCGGGGCTGATCCGCCTGGCCGTCGGTTTGGAGCCCCCGGAGGAGCTTATTGCGGACCTGGAAGCCGCGTTGGGATAGAAGGTGGAGCAGACGGCGGAAGCGGCTGGGGAGGCGTGCGCTGCAGACAGGAGACGCATGTCCCGCTGAGGTAGCTGGAGGCAGCAGTACAGGCACTAGTCCAACGCAGCTGGTGACCAAGCCGAAGGAGCAAGCAGTGGGGAAATGGAGGGCAAGGCGGCAGGCCGCGAGCGATCGCAAGCTGCGAGCGTATGCAGAAGCAGCTCCTGACAGAATGCGGAGCATGCGCAGGAGCCGCTGGTCTTCGGTCAGCCTGTTCGCAAGCCCAGCGGACAGCGGGCCATCGCAGCTGGGGGCAAAATACGGACCGAAGCACAGCAAAGAACAGACCGGCAGAAGAGGACACTCCCGGGTACGAGAGCCGGCGCGCGGCTTATTAATCTAAGGCAAGGACATCCAGGAGGGGGCCGGTCGGCGCCCTTTTTGTCTTGGACTTGCACGGAAATTCGCTTGGAGTATTCTTTGGGACAATATACTTGTTAACACAATTATAGTTGAATGTAAAATCATCCCTTGGCCGCTCGGTAAACATCGGATGCCGAAGCGCCTTCAGGCTCACCATAAACTTATTATCAATAAACGTGTTTACAACCTTAATGGACTGCTTTCTCTTTTCGGTACTCCGTCACTTCGAGAACCGGCCGTACGCTGCCGGGATCTTGACCCAAGAGGCATAGGCGGCAAAGGAGCTATCCCCGCTGGAAAAAAGAAGAAGTTCCAGAGCAACATCCCCCTATCGTCATTCGTCTGGAAAAAGGAAGGACCATCGATGAGAGGGGAATGAGCGGCATGGGGGGTCAAAAAAGAAGAGGAAACAAGAAGACAAGAAAGACGCTCAGAAGAACGGCCGGTTGGCTGAGCCTGATGATCATCATGGCGCTGGTGTCCGCCTGCAGCAGCTCAAGCAGCGAAGAGTCCCAGCCGGCAGCGAATACCGCAGCCCCGTCTGGAGCGGCAGGCTCCTCCGATTCGGCTGCCAAGAAGCTGGAAACGGCAGCTCCATCTTCCGAGCCGGGCGGCGGCGGAGGGAAGACTGACAGTCCTCCGTCCGATAAGCGGCCGCCGGAAGGGAGGGCGCCCGGTCCGGCAGCGAATCAGGCGCAGGCGGGCCAGCTCACGGCAGGGGAGTGGAACGACCTGCGGAGCTGGGATGCCTGGCTGGGGACGCTGAACAAACCGGCGTACAGCCAGTACTTGGGCCGCTGGAGGATGTACCCGCAGCAGCGGGTCACGGTCAAGGTGACGGACGGCGGGCAGCCGGTCATAGACGCTTCGGTAGACCTGCAGCCTTCCGGAGGAGGGCAGGCCGTCTGGAGCGCGCGGACGAACAACAGGGGAGAGGCGGAGCTGTACGTCGGCGCGTTCGGACCGCATCCGAAGGACAGCTACACCGTGGGAGTCACGAGCGGGCAGGCCAGCCGGAAGCTGGAGGCCGTCCAGCTGCAGTATCGGACGGAGCTGGCCGTCGAGCTGACGGGGGCCGCCGCCAAGCCGGCAGGAACGGCGGACCTCATGCTCGTCTTAGATACGACGGGCTCGATGGCCGACGAGCTCGATTATTTGACCGCGGAGCTGGCGAATGTCGTGGAGCGGGTGAAGTCACAGGAGAGCGGGGCGCCGCTGGCGGTGAGGGTGTCCGTCAATTTTTACCGGGACCATGGGGATGATTATGTGCTCCGGCCTTTTCCTTTTACGGAGGAGGTGAAGGAGGCGGTCCGGCGGCTGGAAGCGCAGACGGCACGGGGCGGCGGCGATACGCCGGAAGCGGTCGAGGAAGCGCTGGAGGATGCGCTGCTGAACCATCAGTGGAGTGAATCCGCCCGGGCTCGCCTGCTCTTCCTTGTCCTCGATGCCCCGCCGCACGGTACCGAGAACGCCATCGCGAAGATGGGTGAGCTCGCCCGGAAGGCCGCTGCCATGGGCGTGAGGATCATACCGGTCGCCTCGAGCGGTGTGGACACGAATACGGAATTTCTGATGCGCTCCGTTGCGGCCTTCAGCGGAGGCACCTATGTCTTCCTGACCAACCACAGCGGCATCGGAGGGGAGCATGCCGATCCGGTGACAGGAGAGTACAAGGTGGAATTCCTCAATGATCTGATGGTACGGGTCATCGGCGAGTATACGAAGTAAGCGAAGTCACCGAAAGAACCGAAGTCACAGGCCGGGAGCCGCAGCAGCGCGGCTTCTTTTTTTCGCTTACGGATGGCAGAAAACGAATGCTGCACCCAAACAGTACGCCTGAGAGGCAGCGCTGCGGCACGGTACCCTGAGTTTCACACCAGGGAGCAGGCTGGCAGGGACTTTTGCCGCATGAAATGCTGCTGCGTTCAGAAGGTTAGCTTGGGGGGGATGCCGCCTTCTGTTTTTTCTGCTGCAATCTGTTATGATAGGAGTACATATGTACGGGGATGGTATGTTCGCTTATCGCCCGGGAGCTGCGGAACAAGATCAGGTGGAGAGGACAAGAGAGTCATGAGTTTTACGCTGACGGATGATGGCATCAAGCTGCTCTGCGGCCGGTTTGCCTATGAAGAGGGGGAGTCGCTGTACAGGCACGGAAAAGTAAATCTGCTTCCCGGCGGGCCGGAGCCCCAGGTTCAGGAGGCGGAGGTGGACGGGGAACGGGAGCTGTACCTGGTTACCGTGGACCTGGACCGGGAGGGCGAAGCCTATGCGGAGTGCTCCTGCCCGGTGTACCACCCGGACGACAAGTACTGCGCCCATATTGCCGGCGTGCTGTGGCACCTGCTCCATGCCCCGCCGGAGGAGCCTGTCGATGTATCGGAGGTGGACCGAGTGCTGGCCGGCGGCATGCTGGATCTCTTCGGCCATAAGCCGCGGCGGTCCAGCGGGCTGCGCCCTTTGTTCGATGCGCGGACAGTCCTTCCGATGGAGTTCGTATGCAGACCCGCGGCTTACGGGGACGGAAGGACCGTGCTTGGAATGGAGCTCCACACAGGCCCCAAACGGGTATACGCCGTGCAGTCGATCAGGGCTTTCCTGGAAGCGGTGGACCGCAGGGTAAGTTACAGGGTCAGCAAAGGCTTCCTGTACGACCCGGATCTACACTGCTTCGCCCCGGAACAGGATGCCGTGCTCCGGAGCCTGATCCGGATTCTCCGCAACGAGGAACTCTACCGGGAGACGGAGGGTGGCGAGACGGGAGCGGGCCCTATGCGGCAGAAGGTCCTGGAGATCCCGCCTTACGCATGGGAGGGGCTGCTGCCGCTGCTGGAGGCGTCCCCTTCGGTACGGGTCGAACAGGCGGGATCCTCCTGCGAGGGGATCGGCTGGCTGGAGCAGGGACTGCCGCTCGAATTCCGCTTCAGCGATGCGGAGGGACACGGGTCGGGCTATGTGCTCGAGGTTGAGGGATTGGAGCGCGTGCTCGTGCTGGAGGGCTACAGGCTGGCACTGTGCGAAGGCCGGTTCCTGAAGCTGCCCGAGGAGGAGTGCCGCCGGCTCTCGGAGCTGAAGCGCATGCTGGCTGACGCGCGCCGCAGCCGGATCCGCATTGCAGCGGAGCAGGCGGAGCCTTTTGTCGACAAGGTCGTACCGGGGCTGATGAAGCTCGGCCGTGTCCGGATCGAGGAAGCGGTGTCCGAGCGAATCGTGCAGATCCAGCTGAAGGCGAAGCTGTACCTGGACCGGGTGAGGGACCGGCTGCTGGCCGGACTCGAGTTCCAATACGGCGACATTGTTATCAATCCGCTGGAAGCTTCGGGCGAGGTCCATGGGGAAGGAAGAATCCTCATGCGGGACGGGGAGCGCGAGCAGCAGATCCTGGCGCTGATGGAGCAGGGGGATTTTACGGTGACCGAAGCCGGGTACTACATGAACGATGAGGAGTCGGAGTATGACTTCCTCTACCGGATCGTGCCGCAGCTCGAGAAGCTCCTGCAGGTTCTGGCCACATCGGCCGTCAAGCTGCGGATCCACAGCGGACCGATTCTGCCCAAGGCGACCGTGGATGTGGATGAGCGCACCGAGTGGCTTGAGTTCAAATTCGAACTCGAGGGCATCCCCGATTCCCAGATCCGGAAGGTGCTGTTCTCGCTGCAGGAGAAGCGGCGCTACCACCGGCTGCCGGACGGCTCCCTGCTGCCATTGGAGGGGGACGCCTTCCAGGAGATTCTCCGCACGATGAACGCGCTCGGGATGGCGGAGGGGAATCTCGGGCTGAAGCTGCCGGCCTTCTACGGGCTGCGTCTGCCGGAGACCGACGGGCAGAGCGGAGCCGTGAGGCTTGGGAAATCGCTGCGGCGGATGATCGAGCATATGCGCAATCCCGACCACCTCGAGTTTCCGCTGCCCGAGAGGCTGGCCCCGGTGCTGCGGGATTACCAGGCGTACGGGTTTCAATGGATGAAGACGCTCGCCCGCTACCGCTTCGGCGGCATTCTTGCCGACGATATGGGGCTGGGTAAAACGGTGCAGAGCATCGCTTTTCTGCTCTCGGTGCAGGAGGAGATCCGGGAAACGGGTCAGCCCGCTCTTGTGGTCTGTCCCGCGTCGCTGCTGTACAACTGGCTCGCAGAGATCCGCAAATTCGCCCCAGAGCTACGCACCCTTGTCGCCGACGGAAGCCGGAGCCAGCGCAGCAGCATACTGGAGGGGGCGGCAGAGGCGGATGTCATCGTCACTTCCTATCCTCTGCTGCGCATCGACTGGACCTGGTATGCCGCTCGATCCTTCCATACGCTGATACTTGACGAAGCCCAGGCCTTTAAGAACCACGCGACCCAGACGGCGCAGGCCGTGCGGCAGGTGCAGGCCCTGTACCGTTTTGCGCTGACCGGCACGCCGGTGGAGAACCGGCTCGAAGAGCTCTGGTCCATCTACAGCGGGGTATTCCCCGAGCTGCTGCCTCCCCGCAAGGCCTTCCATGAACTGACCCGCGAGTCGGTGGCCCGAAGAATCCGTCCGTTCCTGCTGCGCAGGGTGAAATCGGATGTGCTCAAGGAGCTGCCGGACAAGATCGAGACGCTCCAGGCGGCCGACCTGCTTCCCGAGCAGAAGAAGCTGTACGCGGCTTACCTGGCCGGTCTGCAGGAAGAGACCTTGAAGCACTTGAGCGTAAGCGGCTACGATAAAAGCCGGATCAAAATCCTGGCCGGTCTCACCCGGCTGCGCCAAATTTGCTGCCACCCCGCGCTGTTCGTGGAAGACTACCAGGGAAGCTCGGCCAAATTCGAGCAGCTGCTCGAACTCATCGACGACTGCCGGAGTGCGGGCAGGCGCATGCTCGTCTTCTCGCAGTTTACGCAGATGCTCGGTCTGATCCGCCGGGAGCTCGGGTACCGGGGCATCCCCCATTTCTACCTCGACGGCCAGACGCCGTCCGCCGAGCGGGTTGAGCTGTGCGGCCGGTTCAATGACGGCGAAGGCGATCTGTTCCTCGTCTCGCTGAAGGCGGGCGGCACCGGCCTCAACCTGACGGGGGCGGATACCGTGATCCTGTATGACATGTGGTGGAATCCTGCTGTGGAGGAGCAGGCGGCCGGCCGGGCGCACCGGATCGGGCAGAAGCATGTCGTGCAGGTGATCCGGCTGGTTGCCAAGGGCACCGTTGAGGACAAGATGTACGAGCTGCAGCTCCGCAAAAAGAATCTCATCGAGGCGGTCATCCAGCCCGGGCAGGAGGCGCTGTCAGCCCTCACCGAAGAGGAGGTCCGCGAGATTCTGATGCTGCATCCGTAAGAGCCGGCCGCGAGGCCGAGAACGCACCTAAGCAGCATGCCCGTGATTCGCATGAAGCGGACGGGGCATGCTGCTTTTCTATGCTGTTGCGGGAGGGAAGGAGACAGGCCAGCCAATGGGGGCGGGCTTGCCGGTAGCCCAAACGCGTGCGGAACACGGAAAATCCGTGTCAGCGGAGGGACACTCGGGCAAAGTCAGCTCGAGCGCGTGCGGAACACGGAAAAACCGTGCTGCAGCGCAAGCATCGAAGGAAAGCGGCCCGTTAACACAGAAAAACCGTGTTAGCCGCGGATAAACCAGCCGCACGCTGCAGCCTGGAGAGGGTAAGCGGGTTCCACACCCGAGCCGCAATTCGTTTCATCACTCTACAACGACCGGCCACCGGACCGATCTCAAGTCACAAATCCTCAAAGCCGGCCACGAGGATTATCAGCATATTTACAATAAACAAGTGAACCGCCGCCATGGTGAAATGCAGCTGCCCGTCCCAGCGCAAGGATGGCCGCCCTCTTCGGCGGAGGTGGTATCCAGCGCTTTGGGTCAACGCGAAGCTGAACAGATTGGTGACGAGCAGGCATTGGACCAGCCACTTGGATACGGTGATGAACGCCGGGGTGTTGTTGACATTCGGAGGGAGAAACCAGCCCAGCGGGCTGTATGCCTGTAATGACAGCACGAGGATGACCCAGGCGAAAAACTGGCACAGCGCTGCGCTGACAATAGACATAGAAGCCGCTCCTTTCGATGATATCGTTCTTACGAGCCCTCGTCATCCCTGAAGGCGGGAGGAGCGACCACCTCCACCTTGATCCGGTCGGGATCCTCGAAGAATACGGCGTAATGGCCGGGCCCGCCCGCATACGGATGACGGTCGGGATAGAGCAGAGGCGTTCCTCTTCGCAGCAGCTCCACAGTCAGCTCGTCGACATGCTCCTTTGATCCGGCATGGAAGGCCAGGTGGTTCAAGCCCACCCGGCACCGGTGATACGGCGGGTCCATAAACCGCTCCTCAGCCTGGACGAAGACAAGATAAGTCTGATCCCTGCGGAAGCTGAAGCCCTGCTCCCACCGCCTGTATTCCGAGTATCCCAGGCGGTGCAGCAGCCAGCCCCAGAAAGCTTCGGACTTCGCCAAGTCGGAGACGTACAGCTCGATATGATGCAGCAGGACAAGGCCTCCTTCCCGATAAAAGAAATGCTCTACGGCTACCAGACGAGCTTCCCCCGGCGGAAGTTGCTCATCGAGGGAATGAACAATCATTCTTGTACGTTCTCCGGAAGCTGAAGTACAATAGACGAATGATTGGCATCACACCAATAATAGATTATTCAGGCAGGGTGGAGCGTATGGAAGCCAATTTTTGTATGAGCTGCGGAGCAGCGCTTGAGGACCGGGACATGGACGGAACGATCAGACGGGCATGCACGCAGTGCAGCTTCGTCCACTGGGGCAATTACAGCATCGGGGTCGGGGCATTGATTGCCAAAGACCGGGCGTTCCTGCTTGTACGGCGGGCCCAGAATCCGGGCAAGGGGTACTGGACGAACCCCGGAGGATATATCGAGCAGCTGGAGGCAATCGAAGAAACGATCCGCCGCGAAGTGCGCGAAGAGGCGGGAGTGGACGCTGTAGTCCGCAGGGTGGTGGCGCTGAGAGACCTGCCGAGGGCGGTCCACAACGTGTATATCGCCTTCGAGATGGAATACGTGGGCGGGGAGCCGGTGCCGGACGGCATCGAAGTCGATGCGGCGGGCTTCTTCACGCCGGAGGAGATCGAGACGATGAACGTCGCCCCGTTCACCCGCTGGCTGCTGGATGCGGCGGCGAACGCAGGTGGCGATGGGCTGCATGCCGACGGGAACCCGGCCGTGCCGTTGGCCGGCTATGGCTTATTCCGGGCCTGATGAGGAAGGACTGCCGGCGGCCGTGTAGAAGAGGGCTTCCCCTTCACCCTGGGGCCGCCGGTATTGGGCCGGCTGACCCAGGCTGAAGCAGGGCCCGCAAAACCGGCGTCATTTTAGCCTGATTAATCTTGAGCTCGGTCGAAGACGTATGCTATCCTACAAGCACGAGTTCGCCTAAGAAAGATACTACATGGATGAGGGATGCGAGAGTATGGGCGGTTTGGATGTGTTTGGCCATCTGAAGTTATTCGAGCATGTGTTTCGGAATGCGCCGATCGGCATAGCGTTCGTTACCACCGAAGGGCATTGGACCAGCGTCAATCCTGCCGTGTGCCGGATTCTCGGGTATACGGAAGAGGAGTTGATGACGCTTACGTCCCGGCAGCTCTCTTATGACAAGGAAGCGGACCGCGAGAACGCCCTTCTGGACGAACTGCTGGACGGACAGCGGACGACATTCGAGATGGAAAAGAAGTACGTGCATAAGAGCGGCCAGACGATCTGGACGTCTCTGCACGTAAGCCTGGTCCGCGATGAGGCGGAGGGCAGGCCGCTGTTTTTTATAAAGCAGATCATCGATATTACGGAAAGCAAGCTGGCGGAGATGAGGCTGCAGGAGAGCATTGAACGGTATACCTCGCTTAAAAAGTACAACCACGACGCCATCATCTCGATGGGTCTTGACGGCAATATCATTAACGGCAATCAAATGGTGAGGCAGCTCACAGGCTATACCATCGAGGAGCTGGCGGGCACGAGCATTTCCCGGCTGATCGGCCGGAGCAACCAGGACCGCATCCTGTCAGACAACATGGATTATTCAGAGATCGAACAGTCGATCAATTATCTTCAGCGTAAGGATGGGGGGATGACTGAAGTACTGGCCACGCTGGCGCCGATCGTAATCCACAACAAGACAACGGGCTTTTATATTATCGCCAAGGATATGACGGAGCAGAAGCGGCTGCTTATCGAGAAAGAAGCGGCGGAGAAGACGAACAAGGCCAAGAGCGAATTCCTCGCGATGATGAGCCACGAGATACGCACGCCCATGAACGGGGTGATCGGCATGACGGACCTGCTCTTCGAAACCCGTCTGGATAGTGAGCAGGAGGAATACGTGCAGATTATCAAGAACAGCGGCAATACGCTGCTCAGCATCATCAATGATATTCTGGACTTTTCGAAGCTGGAATCCGGGAAGGCCGAGCTGATCCAAGAACCGTGCAACGTACGGGCGATCCTGTCCGAGACGATTTCGCTGATTCTTCCCAAAGCTCTGGAGAAAAACCTGGAGATTACGACCTCCGTCTCTCCCGACATTCCCCATTTGGTACTGGGGGATCAAATGAAGCTGAAGCAGGTGCTGATGAATCTGCTCGGCAACGCTGTCAAGTATACCCCGAGCGGGTCGGTTGCGGTTTCCGTAAACCGGGTAAAGCAGGCCCCGGATTCGGTGAAGCTTCAATTCGAGGTCCGGGACACGGGGCTGGGCGTGCCGAAGGAGAAAGCCGTCCACTTGTTCGAGCCGTTCTACCAGGTGGATCATTTCATGACCCGCAATGCAGAGGGGACCGGGCTTGGGCTGTCGATCTGCCGGAACCTGGTTAAGCTCATGGGCGGAGAAATTTGGTATGAGGCCGGACGGGAACAGGCTGGCTCCACGTTCCTTTTTACAGCAGAATTCCGGAATCATCAGGGTGGAGGGCTGTATGAAGCGGACGAAGAAGCGAACGGGAAGGGTGCCGGTAAAGTGCGCATTCTGATTGCCGAAGATAACGATATCAATACCCTGGTCATGAAAAGAGTCATTGAGAAGCTGGGTTATTCCGCCACGGTCGTACAGAATGGGGCGGAGGCCGTCGATGCGGTCAAACGGCATACGTATGACCTGATATTCATGGATGTCCAGATGCCGGTCATGAACGGGCTTGAAGCCACGAAGGCGATCAAGGAAGTGACGCCGCCGGAGAGCCGCCCTTACATTGTGGCGGTGACGGCCCATGCGATCAAGGGAGACCGCGAGAGATATCTGGCATCCGGAATGGATGAGTATATCAGCAAGCCGATCAGCATGGACTCCGTATCGGATATCATTGAGGGATACCTGGCACTCAAGAAAGCACCGTGAGGGGACGGGCAGCGGCGGATGGATAGAAGGGGATGCCAGGAAGGGATTGACAATTCCTCCCCTTCCGGTTTATTATTTATTTATCAATAAATCAGACGATCGAGGTGCATGGCGTTTGGCCCGCGAAAGCAAAAAAGAAGTGATCATCGACGGAGCTGTGGGTATATTCGCGGAGCTCGGGTATTACAAGACGACGACAGCGCGCGTAGCCAAGGCGGCGGGGGTAACCCAGCCGTATGTGTTTCATTTTTTCAAGAACAAAGAAGAGCTCTTCTTGGCTGTAATCGACCGGGCGATGAAGCGGCTCCACGATACGTTCGACGGGGTGGATGCGCCGGCCGACCAGCTCTCCGAGACGATGGGGGATGCGTTCATGCGCATCCTCGAGACCCACCGTGACGAGACCCTGATGGTCATGCAGGCTTACGTGATCGCCGAGCCTGAGATCAGGGTGCATGTGCGGCGTAATTTTGCCTTTATCCATGAGACGCTGACGGCCAAATACGAGAAAGCGGGTCTTCCACCCGGAGAGGCCGGTGCGGCTGCATCCCAGTTTATCGGCATGGGGCTGCTAATTACGCTGTCCCAGGTGCTGGATCTGCCCGGAATCGTATGCTTCGATGAGTAGAAGTGCCGGATTGCCTACATTCGACTTCCTACCAGGATGCTTTCTTAATTCCTCCACCCAATCTGACAGACATTCACACAGGCAGCCGCAGCTGCCTTTTTCAAAAAGGTTCTATTTATTTATCTATAAATAAATTTATTTGGCAGAAAGGATGTTGAAGCGATGTACAGCAAAACCTCTATCGGGGGGTCCAAGGTGACCGGAGGACCCCGGTTCTTTGAGGGCGAGAGAATCCTGGTGCTCGTCGGCCTCTTCGGTCTCCTACTTGCCCTGCTG
This sequence comes from Paenibacillus sp. S-38, assembly GCF_049942825.1. Lineage (NCBI taxonomy): Bacteria > Bacillati > Bacillota > Bacilli > Caryophanales > Paenibacillaceae > Paenibacillus > Paenibacillus sp. S-38. Next base: position 5,138,676 of record NZ_CP187970.1, on the reverse strand, counting down.
CTGAGGCTGCCGATTCTGATGAACGGTCCCCTCGTTGCCCCGGAGGGAAATCTGGAAAGCGCCTTTTCCTTTGATGCGGCGCTCGGCCTCTACGTGCTGTCGTTTGCGGCGTTCATGCCCTTAAGCGGCATGAGCGAAAAGGGCCTGCGGCGGCTGCGGGCGATTTTTGTTCCCGGGGCCCTGTATGCCTTCCTGATCGAGACGATCCAGCACCTGCGGGGCATCAATCCCCGTTTCTCGAAGGCAGGTTCGGACATGGACGGGGTGTTCGGACTGCTCTTCGGTGTAGATTCCCTGCTGCTCATCCTGGTCGCCGTCTTCGCGGCCATTCCTTTCTTCCGCAGCCGCCCGGCGGGAGACCGGACACTGCCGGTACTGGGTATAAGGTATGCGTTCGTGTCGACGATGCTCGCCTTTGCCGCAGGCCTCGGGATGATTGCTCTGCAGAGCCGCTACCTGGGAAGCTCGGGCAATCTCATGGTGCTGCACGGACTTGGATTTCATGCACTGCAGACGCTGCCGCTGCTGGGCTGGCTGCTCGAGAGGGAGGGGGGACATTCGCCGCAGGCCCGGCGGCTGCTCCATACCGGGGGCATCGCCTGGAATCTGGCTGTAGTCCTCGTAGGCCTGCAGACGCTGCGGGGTGTGACCGTATTCGAGATCAGCTTCCTTCCTGTGCTTGCCGTCATCCTGCTTCTCGTCTGGGCGGCTGCAGCAGCCCTGTCGCTGCTCATCTGGTGGAAGGGCCGTCCGTGGGGAGGCGGCCGGGCCGGAGCGCGCGCCGGGCGGGCTTCCTGATCCTCGTGGCCGGAGGGCGTCCCGCCCACAGGAAGGAGTGCGGCAGGCTCTCCGGCGTCATCCAGCCCGGAGAAGGGGTGGAAAAAGTCTCCAGGGCAGGTTATCCTTACAAGGAAGCCCTGCGAAGCGGCGTTTGATCTAAGGAAAAGCACCGTTTGATTATAGGAAAAGGAGCTGCCTCATATGTATTCATGGTTATTTGCCGCAGCCGGGATCGCGTTCCCATTCTGGCTGCTGATGATCCTGATGCCGGGCTGGCGCGTAACGCGATTCCTGGCGGACCGTCAGGTGTTCCCCATCCTTCTGGCTGTGCTCTACACGGCCGGGATCGGGGCGGCCGTCGCCCAGTACGGCATCGGCTTCGTGCAGGATTTCGGCTCGGAGGAAGGCGTGCTCCGCCTGCTGGGCATGCCGGATTTTGCCCTCATCGTATGGATTCATATCCTCTGCTTCGATCAGGCGATCGGCCATTGGATCTACCGGGACCACATGGCGGACCGCTTTCTGCCACTGCCCGTGCAGTCCGTGATCCTGTTCTGCACGCTGATGTTCGGCCCCTTCGGATGGCTCCTCTACACCGTGCTCCGGGCGCTGCTCCGGCCGGCCCGCACTTGATTCGAGGGACATAGCGCAGGATAATGACAGTGTCACTTCTGATATTCGACGAAAGAAGGGAACAAGGGATGAACACCAGCCCGTGCTCAGCGTCTATCACACTGCGTGCTGCCGATTTGTCTGAGAAGGAAAGGCTTGCGGACCTGCGGGCCCTTGTACTCCAGACGGATTTGACCCGGCTTGGAAGATATGACGAAGAGAAGGTCCGCGAACGATTCCGGGGAGCGTTTGCCCCCGAATGGACGCGGATCGTCGAAGTGGAAGGCGCCTTTGCCGGATGTGTGGCGCTGAGGCCCGAGGGGGAGAGGGATGTACTCGAGCACTTTTATCTTCATCCAGAGTTCCAAGGACGGGGGATCGGCAGCCGGGTGCTCGCGATCCTGCTGTCGAAGAACGCGGCGGAAGGAAGAGGCGTGACCTTGAATGCGCTGCAGGGAAGTCCCGTCAGACGGCTGTATGAAAGATTCGGATTCCGGGTCGACCGGGAGGATCCGATCGACGTATTCATGACTTGGGAGCCGGAGGATTGGCGGAACGCCTGAATGCCTGAATGCTTCCGCTGACTCTGCCTGCCGGTTGGAGCAGTCTTGCTGCGAATCCGGATGACGGGCACGTTAACGCCGATTGCTGCACTCCAGGGAAAATGAAAGAGACATTTTCTCGCCTTCTTCGGGGAACCGGGGAAGGTTTTTTTTCATATAATCTGAAAATTCATATTTATCTGACAATAATTTGCTGGTATACTGGGAATTGTACCTGTTCCATGACGTGTTGTTTTCTCAAAATGGGAGAGACGGACGAGGAGGGGAGATGCGCCTATGGTGTTTTTGGACAAGCTGGCGGATTACCGGCTGAAAGAACAGGGTCTGCACTGGGAAGGGACCTTCCTGCAGTATCTCGAGAAGGTCAGGGAGCGGCCGGAGATCGCAGGGCTCGCCCATGACCGGATCTATCGGATGATTGAGGCGGCAGGCATCGAGGAGAAGGAGGACGGGCGCCGGGAGTACAAGTTCTTCAGCTCCGAGCTGTTCGGGCTGGAGGACGATCTGCAGACGCTCGTCGAGGAATACTTCCGGCCTGCGGCCCAGCGGCTCGATGTCCGCAAGCGGCTGCTCCTGCTGATGGGGCCGGTTAGCGGCGGGAAGTCGACGCTCGTGGCGCTGCTGAAGCAGGGGCTCGAGAAGTTCTCGCGCACCGAGGCCGGCGCCGTCTACGCTATCGCAGGCTGCCCGATGCAGGAGGAACCGCTGCATCTCGTGCCGATGGAGCTGCGCGAGGACTTCCGCCGAGAGTTCGGGATCAAGGTCGAAGGCGAGCTGTGCCCCGTCTGCCGGATGCGGCTCGAGACGGAATACGGCGGCCGGGCGGAGCTCATGCCGGTGAAGCGGGTGCTGTTCTCAGAAGTGAACCGCTCGGGGATCGGCACATTCGCCCCATCCGACCCGAAGTCGCAGGACATCGCCGACCTGACGGGTTCGATCGATTTTTCGACCATTACGCAGTACGGTTCCGAATCCGACCCCCGCGCCTACCGCTTCGACGGCGAGCTCAACAAGGCGAACCGGGGACTGATGGAATTCCAGGAAATGCTGAAGTGCGACGAGAAGTTCCTGTGGAACCTCCTCTCGCTTACCCAGGAAGGCAACTTCAAAGCAGGCCGCTTCGCTCTCATCTCCGCAGACGAACTCATCGTCGCCCACACGAACGAAACCGAATACCGTACCTTCATCGCCAATAAGAAGAACGAAGCCCTCCACTCCCGCATGATCGTCATGCGCATCCCTTACAATCTCAAGGTGACCCAGGAAGAGAAAATCTACCGCAAGCTCATCGGACAGTCGAACATCCGCGGCGTGCATATCGCACCGGGCGCCCTCTGGACCTCCGCCGTGTTCAGCGTGCTCTCGCGGCTCAAGGAATCGAAGAAGCCCGGCATGGACCCGCTGAAGAAAATGTACCTCTACGACGGCACGGAAGTCGAAGGCACGAAGAGCGGCGACGTCCAGGAGCTGCGCCGGGAGTTCACCGACGAAGGCATGTCCGGTGTCGATCCCCGCTATGTTATCAACCGCATCTCCAGCGCGCTGCTCAAAGGGGACAAGTCGTGCATCAACGCGCTCGATGTGCTGAAGTCGCTGAAGGAAGGACTGGACCAGCATGCCTCGATCACGAAGGAGGAGCGGGAGCGGCTCCTGAACTTCATCAATCTCGCCCGCAAGGAATTCGACCATAAGGCGCGCACGGAGGTGCAGCGGGCCTTCGTGTATTCGTTCGAGGAGTCGGCGCATACGCTCATGAACAACTATCTCGACAATGTCGAGGCGTACTGCAACGGCTTCAAGCTGCGCGACCCGATCACAGAAGAAGAGCGGGAGCCTGACGAGAAGCTGATGCGGTCGATCGAAGAGGGGATCGGCGTCACCGAGAACCAGAAGCGGGCGTTCCGGGAAGAGATTCTGATCAAGATCTCATCGCTTGCCCGGCGGGGCAAAAAGTTCGAGTACACGAGCCATGAGCGGCTGAAGGAGGCGATCGAGAAGAAGCTGTTCGAGGACCTGAAGGATGTGGTCAAAATCACAACCTCGGCCAAGACGCCGGATGAGACGCAGCTGAAGCGCATGAACGAGGTGTCGGGCAGGCTGATCGAGCATCACGGCTACTGCGCGGTCTGCGCGAACGAGCTCCTGAAGTACGTAGGCAGCCTGCTCAACCGCTAGCATTCCGAAAGGGGGAGAGACCGATGCAGCATCCGCTGTTTATCTTGTCGCAGGAAGACTGGTCTCTGCACCGCAAGGGCGAGCAGGATCAGCAGCGGCATCAGCGCAAGGTGAAGGAAGCGCTGCGTGACAACCTGGCCGATCTGGTCAGCGAGGAGTCGATCATCACCTCGCAGGGGGACCGGATCGTCAAGGTGCCGGTCCGCAGCATGGACGAGCCCCGCTTCCGCTACGATTACAGCGATAAGCCGCGCGTGGGGCAGGGCGGCGGGGGGACCTCTGTCGGCGATGTGATCGGCCGGGCCGGGGACGGCGGCCAGCCGGCGATGCCGGGACAGGGACGGGAGGCCGGCGATATGCCCGGCAGCGACTATTACGAGGCGGAGATCACGGTGGACGAGCTGGCGGAGCTCGTGCTGGAGGACCTGCAGCTGCCGAAGCTGAAGCCGAAGGCATCCGAGGATCTGACCGTCCCCGACGTGCGGTTCCACGACGTGCGTCCGAAGGGGCTGATCGGCAACGTGGACAAGCGCCGCACGCTGATGCAGGCGCTGAAGCGGCAGGCGCTGAGCGGGCAGGGGGGAGGCTTCGCCCCGCAGCCCGTTGTTCCCTCCGCCCTCGCTGGCAGCGCGGCGCCGGCGGACGGGCTGACCGGAGCCCGGGGGCTCATCCGGCAGGAGGACATGCGGTTCAAGACGTGGGAGGAGTTCCGCAAGCCACAGAGCTCGGCGGTCGTTTTCGCGATGATGGACACTTCGGGGTCGATGGGCCGTTTTGAGAAATACCTCTCGCGCAGCTTCTTTTTCTGGATGGTGCGGTTCCTCCGGACGAAGTACGAGGACGTGCGGATCTGCTTCCTCGCACACGATACGGAGGCGAAGCAGGTGGACGAGGAGGCGTTCTTCACCAAGGGGCAGAGCGGCGGGACCCGGTGCTCCTCCGTGTACCGGCTCGCGCTCGAGCTGATGGAGCGGGAGTATCCGGTTTCGCACTACAACACGTACGCGTTCCACTTCTCGGACGGGGATAATCTCGACTCCGACAATGCGGCCACGGCCGAGCTCGTCCAGAAGCTGCTGGAGTCGGTACACCTGCTCGGCTACGGGGAGATCCGGCAGTACGGGCAGGGCGGCCGGCTGTGGGAGACGATGAACGGGATCCGGCACGAGGCGTTCTCGCGGTCTGTGCTCCGGGACAAAAGCGATGTGTACCGTACGCTGCGCGAGTTCTTCCGGGAAGAGGCGGAAGGTTGATACGGGCAGGTATACAAGGAAGGAGGGAGGCCCGTTGAGGACGGCACAGCTGCAGGCATTGGAGCAGTCCATTGCGGAAATCACCGAGATGGCGGTGGAGGAGGGGCTCGACTTCTTCCCCATGCGCTACGAGATCTGCCCGGCGGAGGTGCTCTATTCGATCGGCGCTTACGGCATGCCGACCCGTTTCGCCCATTGGAGCTTCGGGAAGGCGTACCAGCGGATGAAATCCGCATATGACCATGGGCTGAGCGTGATCTATGAGCTCGTGATCAACTCCGATCCGTGCTACGCGTTCCTGCTAGACCGCAATACGCTGCTGCAGAACAAGCTGATTGTCGCGCATGTGCTGGGGCACAGCGACTTTTTCAAAAACAATGCGATGTTCTCGCGCACCGACCGCGGCATGGTCGAGCGGATGGCGGTGTTCGCAGACCGCATGCGGGCCTTCGAGCAGGCGTACGGCAGTGAGGAGGTCGAGAAGTATCTTGACGCAGGGCTGGCCATCCAGGAGCACATCGACCCCCACCGGCGCTTCGGGCGGGAAGGCGGCTTCCAGGAGACCGAAGGCGGCACGAAGGACGTGATCGGCTTCATCGCCTCGAACAGCCGGACGCTGGAGGATTGGCAGAGGGAGATTCTCTACATGCTGCGGGGCGAGATGCACTACTTCTGGCCGCAGATGGAGACGAAGATTCTGAATGAAGGCTGGGCCACCTTCTGGCACCTGCGGCTGCTTCGCCGTATGGAGCTGGATGAAGAGGAGATCCTCGAGTTCGCCAGGATGAACGCAGGGGTCATTCAGACCGCGCCCGGGCGGGTGAATCCGTATCATCTCGGCCTCCGGATGCTGGAGTACGTGGAGCGGCGTGAAGGGCTGGAGGCGCTCTTCGAGCTGCGGGAGACGGAGTCGGATGTCTCGTTCCTGCGGAGCTATCTCAGCCGCGACATGGTGGAGGAAATGGATTTATTCCTCTTCGAGCGGCAGGACGGCTTCTACCGGGTGACGGACAAGGAAGCGGAGAAGGTCCGCGATACGCTGATCGGGGAGCGGGCGAACGGAGGCTTCCCGTACATCACAGCGCTGGACGACGACTACCAGGGCCGCGGGGAGCTGCTGCTGCTCCACCGCTATGAAGGGCTGGAGCTTGACCGCAAGTATGTGGACCGTACGCTGCCGCTCGTTCACCGGTTGTGGGGCAAGCCCGTGCATCTGGAGACGCGCGGGGAGCATCAGCGCACGGTCCGGTACAGCTGCGACGGGCAGCGGGTGGCGGCCGGGTGAGAGCCGGGGAAAGATGCCTGGATGAAGCGTGAAGGAGGAAGGAACCGACATCGGGTCAGCATGAGGGCGGGGACCGGGGCGGTAAGATAGAACCATAGGAGTGGGGAGCCGCAGGCCGTGGGGGCCTGGGCTTTCTTTCTTTTTAAGCGAATGCGCGTGGAATTCCCATGCTCTTGGAAGGAATTTGCAGAGGGGGCTCGAAGTAAAGGGAGGGAAGACAAGTCCAAAAAAGAGAATTCGGGAGGTACCCATGAGCAGCGTGGAAATCAGAAGGCTGACGGATTGTTCGTTATGCGATGCCGTTCAGGCGTGGAATCAGGGCTTCAGCGATTATTACATTGAGATTCCGATGACGCCGGCTTTGTTCACCCGCGTCAAATTCGGCATGGAGGACATCCATCCCGACCACTCGTTCATCGCCTACGTCGGAGGGGTGCCTGTAGGACTGCTCCTGAACGGCATCCGGACGATCCGGGGCAGCAGGGTCGTATGGAACGGCGGTACGGCCGTCGCGCCCGCCTACCGGCGGATGGGCGTAGGCCGGGTGCTTCTGGTCCGGACGCTTAAGGAGTACAGAGTGCTGAAGGCGGCTTCAGCTCAGCTCGAAGCACTCTCCCAGAACGAGAAGGCGATCTCCCTGTACAAGCAGTTCGGCTACCAGACAGTCGATACGCTGTATGCGTACGCCGGAGAGACCCCGGGCGGCTTGGAGGAGAATGCGGCCGGCCGGGAGCTTCGTTATGATCTGATTCCGTCGACTCCGCGGGAGGTTGGGGCGCTTCCGTTCCATCCGGACCCCGTCTCCTGGCAGATGCAGTGCGGCAGCGCGAAGGAAGGGCAGGCGCTCGTTGCGGAAGATCCGGGTACAGGCCGGGCGGCCGGCTATGTGCTCTACCGGCACGTGTATGACGAGGCCGGGAACCAGACCGCGACGTCGATCCTGCAGAGCTGCACGGACGGGGGCCGGCAGGATACGCCGGAGATCCTGGAGACCCTGCTGCGCAGCGTCCTGTCCGAGGGAGGTCCCCGCCGGATTACGGCGAACGGGGTGCCGCAGACGCAGCCGCATCTGATGAAGGCGCTGGAGTCGCTCGGGCTCGAGCAGAAGCTGAGTCAGGTGCACATGGTGTGCCGGCCAATGGATGGAGAGGCCGAGGGGTAAGGGAAAGGGAAAGAAAGTTAGGGGAAAAGAGTAAGGAAAGGGAACCTCCGGGCGGTGGATGGCGTCCGTTTAGGTATGAAAACACAAATAGGAAAGAAATTGAGGATCGTGCTCTTGTCGCTGGCTTTTCTCCTCTTTCTGCTGGTTGTGCCGGGGACCTGGCTGCTCGTGCCGGTGGTCGGTGTCTGGATCGGTGTCCGGCGGATCCGAAGCGGGAAGAGGTACGGGGGATGGATCATCGCCACCGCGCTGCTGTTGTTCCTGCTCCCTTATCTGCTGCTGCTGATGGCCGTTATGTCAGATCCCTATGAGCCGCTCGAAGGGGCGGCAGCGTGGCATTGATCCGTGCGGGGGATTCCCTGCTTGCATCCCGGGCCGGCTCCCGGTAAGCTAAGGGTAACTACACCGCAACAGGAATGGGGATCGGACATCTGATGCAGCCACCAAGTGAAAGCGTCTTCTGCCTGCTGGAGCGGGAAATCGCCGTTTTCGTGCGACGGGCGGAAGCCGCCCGGATCGCCCTGCTCAAGGATACCCCGATGGACCGCTCCACCTATCTGCTGCTGCAGGAGCTGAGCGGCAGAGGGCCGCTCGGGATCAAAGCTCTGGCGGAGGCGCTCCTGCTCGACATCTCGACGGCAAGCCGGCAGACGGCGACCCTGGAGGAGAGAGGCTATGTCGAGCGCGTCACCGACCCGCGGGACGCGCGCTACAAGCTGCTGCACATTACGCAGCGGGGACTGGAGCAGCTCGGCGAGATGGGTCGGGCGCGCGCCGCCTTCTACGCCGAGCTTCTGAAGGAGTGGCCGGAGGAGGAACGGCAGGCGTTCGGCGAGCTCATGGCGAAGTTCAACCGGACGACGGGGAAGCATATTGCCGAATACCGGGCAGCCGAAGCGTGCGCCGGGGATCGTAAGGCGGGAGAGCCTGGGGAATAAGCAGGGCAAAAAGCAGCTGCCGGGATTAAGGTTTGCTTTTTCAATTCAGGTTCACAGCGGAGAAACGCTCGATTAGCGCCGCATCAATTCTGGGAAAAGAATGGAAAGCACAATCGATACACTCTCCACCACTACGCATACAAGGGTCCAGATGATGGCCTTGCGTGATGGCGGCGGACCGTCGCGCAGCACTTTGATACCTAGAGGGACTAACGCAATGCAGAGTCCCAAGATCAGGAAGGTAGACTCGAATCTTGTACCTTTGAGGGTGCCCAAGGGCAGGAAGAACATGGAGGCCAATGCCACCGAGCGAATGATCCCTAATATACCTGAACGGTAGGCACCGATGGCCAAGAGTATCCAGCCAAACATCATCATGCCATTAAAATAACGGACGATATGGAATGCATGGTAGGAGTCGCTTACTGCTTTGGCAGCAAGATCAAGGCTTTGTACATTCACGAGTTGGAAGGCCATATGGTCAATGCCGCCATGAAACACTCGGCCCATTAGCCCCAAGATCGTAAACATGCCGCCCCAAATGGCTAAAACGGGATGTTTACTGCCGATGAATCTGGCTAATGTAATGATCCCGGGCCAGAGGAACAGGCAGCCTAGCACAAAGCAGCTGTAGGCGGCCGTGATGAGTGCGGGATGACCGGCATAGGCAGCAAGCTGCGCGTCGTAGAAATAATGAAACTGAATCCTGAGAAGAGCGGCTGTTAGTAATAAGAGCGGTCCAAGGATTAAAGAGAGGCCTCCGATCCAGCGCCCAGGGAACCAAAAAGCAGTGTTCTCTCTTTCATGGGATGAGTTTTCTTGTAATGGATGACTCATCATGCTTCCACCTCCAAAAAAATGAATGTGATCCCCAATTGAAAAAGCACCCTTAAGGGGTGCGAAAGAGGATATTCCTCATCATGTGAGAACGTGATTTAGATCTTCTGTAACAATGACATGATTCTGAGCTAATCCATTCTATAATATGATTTTATCATGGAATTGATGGATAGTATGTTAATTATTCACAAAATATGTAGCCATGATTGCAGCTGCGCCTTCGATGTGAACATGCCGGACGCTGCAGGTAAGGGCATCATGGCTCCGCTATCATGCCCTTACAGCTGAATATCCCGATGAAAAGAAAAAGAGAATCCAAGTGCGGATTCTCTTTTTCTTCAAGAGGCCAAGCTTTACGAACACAGCGGCAGGGCAGCGTCCAGATCGCTGTCGTTATCCGTCACAAACAAGGTCAGAAGTGCGGATGTCAGGCGCTGCTCAAGCCTGTGACCGGAACGTGACCGGATAGCCCGTCACCCCGAAGACGAAGGGGCTCGGGATCGGCACGAGCTCCGCCCCGTCCGCCAGCCGCAGATCGCGGAACCGGCGGAGAAGCTCTTCTGTGGCTACCTTGGCTTCCAGGCGGGCCAGCGGCGCGCCGAGGCAGAAGTGCGGCCCGAAGCCGAAGGCAAGGTGCGGATTGGGTTTGCGGTCCAGACGGAATGCTTCCGCGTCGTCGAACTTGATCTCGTCCCGGTTGGCGGAGGCGACCCAGGAGATGACCTGGTCCCCGGCACGGATGGTCTCACCGCCGATCTCGATATCCTGGGCCGCTACGCGGCCGACTGCGAGAATCGGCGGATAGAAGCGGAGGACCTCCTCGACAAAGCCCGGCACGAGCTCCGGCTGCTCTTGAAGGAGCGTCTGCAGAGCCGGATCCTCGGTCAGGCGGCGCACCCCGTTGGTGATGAGGTTGGTCGTCGTCTCGTTACCGGCAACGAGAAGAAGGATGGCGAAAGAGATGACCTCCTCCTCGGTCAGCTTCTTACCGTCGATTTCGGCCGCCAGCAGCGCGGAGATCAGATCATCCTGCGGCTGTGCACGGCGTTCCTTCAGGATGCCGGAGAAATAGAGGCCGAGCTCCTTCGCGGCCTGCCCCCGTTCGGCCTGCATCTTGGCGAAAGCAGCCTCGGTATTCTCGTCGACACCCTTGACGAGCACGTCGGACCACTCCTTGAACAGCTTACGGTCCTGCGTCGGTACGCCAAGCAGCTCGGCAATGATAATCACCGGCAGGGGGGCCGCAAGGTCGTGCACCATCTCCATGCGGTCGCGGCCGGCGGCCTCATCCAGCAGTTCGGCGGTGACCCGGCGGACGTGCTCCTCCAGCGCACCGATCGCCTTCGGCGTGAACGCCTTGTTGACGAGGTCGCGCATCTGCGTGTGCCTTGGCGGGTCCATCACGAGCAGATTCTCCTGACGCATCTCCATCCCGCGGCGCGAAGAGAAGGCGGCGGGGTCCTTCAGCACCCGGTGCACATCCGCATAGAGAAACAAGTCCCAAGCGCTCCGGTACTCATTGTAGCGGACCGGGGTATTCGCCCGCGCTTCACGGTAGAAGTCGAACGGATTCAGCTGCTTCTGGACCGTGTCGAGCTCCTTCAAGGGAATGATGTTCGCGTATTTTGCTGGGGAGCCGGTGTTCATAAGTATTCCTCCTTATGCGTAATATGGGAATAAATGCATTCAGTTGTATTATACAACTATACGGACGGAGGAGCAAATTACGCGGTCTTGACCCCTGCAGCGGAAGAGCGTATTATCAGGGACAAGCAGCACCAATAACAGGTTAATGGGGATGACGGATATGGATATGGAGAGAATCGGCAGCGTACTGGAGCGGGTGAGGGAGAGAAGTCCGCTGGTTCATAATATCACGAATGTGGTGGTTACGAATGTTACGGCCAACGGGCTGCTTGCGCTCGGCGCTTCGCCGGTAATGGCTTACGCGGCGGAAGAAGTTGCGGATATGGCACGGATCGCCGGAGCCCTCGTGCTCAATATGGGAACGCTCGATGAGACGGTGGTGGCCTCTATGCGGCTGGCTGGCCGCTCCGCCCGTGCCCATGGCGTCCCGGTCGTGTTCGATCCGGTCGGAGCGGGAGCCACGCCTTACCGGACGGAGACCGCCCGAAGTCTCGTTCGGGATCCCGGCGTATCGATCCTCCGGGGCAATGCGGCGGAAGTCGCCAACGTGATTGGCATCCCGTGGGACATCAAGGGCGTCGACTCGGCCGGAGGCAGCGGCGAGCAGCTTGCGGCGCTGGTGGTGCAGGCTTCCCGGACGCTCGGCTGCATCACGGTCGTGACCGGACCCGAGGACTGGGTCAGCGACGGGCAGCGCACGTACCGGGTCGGCGGAGGCACGCCGCTGCTGACGAAGGTCACCGGCACAGGCTGCCTGCTGACGTCAGTCATCGGAGCGTTCGCTGCCGTAGAGCCTGACGGCGTGCTTGCGGCCGTATCGGCGCTGGCCTTCTACTCGGCCGCAGCCGAAAGGGCTGTCGCGCTCTCGGGTGCGGACCGCCCGGGCCGGTTCCAGACCGAGCTGCTCGATCAGCTGCACTTGACGGGCAGCGCCGACCTGCAGCCGCCCGGAGCGGAGCCAAGGGTCACTGCCTGGTAAGCCGGCGGAAGGAATGTATTCCGGTACACCCGGTTTGCGGCAGGGAGCGGCTGCTAGACGAACAATAGAGCAGTATGAGCAGCAATAGGCGAAAGGGTCGGCCTCCCGTCAAGGGATGCCGGCCCTTTTGCTGCGTTCCGGCCCTGGCATGCGGCTGGGGCAGCCCGTTTCTTCGATAGCAGCTGCCATGCCGGCTTGTTTTCCTGCAGGACCTTGCTAAAGGGCTGCCAATGCCATGTTAAGTGTATTAACGGAAGGCATGCGCGCTTGCAGCCGCCCGGCCTCGCCCACGGCATGACAGCTCCCCGCGCCACACCGCAAAAATCACAAAGAAGCCGGTCAGCAGCGCAGCCGGCTTCTTTGGGGTATGTGTTTGGGATCGGCTCATGCAGCAGCCGTATGAATCGTCCCCTCCGGAGCTGCGGTCAGCAGGACGCAAGAAGGGGATCGGCTTTTCTACGCCGATGCCATCCTCCAGCCCATACACCCGGCAGGGGCGCCGCCTGAACTACAGCTGTATGGCGCGCGTGGCGTTCTTCACGTCGCCGGCCAGCAGCTGGTCGAGGTTGTAGGCCGGGTAGTAGCCGCGCTCGTACATGAAGTCGAACACTTTAGCGTGCAGGGCGATCGCCGCATTCAGGTGCTTCACGAACGTATCGCGCAGCTGGGGCGTCGCCGTCTCTGTAACGGCGATGGCGTAGTTGCGTACCGCCGTCTTCATGATGCCGAGCAGCTGGGCCGACTCCACATCCGGCAGCTCCACGTCATCCTTGCTGTCCCGGTGGGCGGACGGCGCTTTGGGATAGAAGGCGAGCAGCTCGGTGAGGTTCTTCGTCAGGCTGGCGACCGCTTCGGTGTAGAGTGCCCGCAGACCGGGGTCATGCAGTGTCGGCAGCTTCTTCTTGAACGAGACCAGTTGGGCGCTCTGAAAAGCGACCAGCTCATGCAGCTCCAGCGTCTCATGCCAGGCCAGGTGAGCCGGGTACCCTGCGTTCGGTTTGGCCATGTTCCATTCCACTCCTTCGGGGCGATTTGGTTCTTACGCCTAAGCATATGCCCATGGAACGTGAGTTGGAACAAAAAGCGTACATTACCCTGAACCGTCAGAGCCTGACGAGGCGCCACTTTTGGGCGGCGGAGCCGTTATCCCAGGCGATCTGCACATTCGTCCCGTCGCCGGTGCCGGCGCCCGCCACATCCAGCGCCTTGCCGCTGTTCGGGTTGATAAGCTTGAATGTGCCGTCCGCATTGGAGATGAACTGCCATTTCTGTGCGGCGGACCCGTTCACCTCCCAGATCGCCACGTTCGTGCCGTCGGCCGTGCCTGCGCCTGCCACATCCAGCGCCTTGCCGCTGTTCAGATTGACGAGGCGGAACGTGCCGTCGCCGTTGCTGAGCGCCTGCCACTGCTGTGCCCCCGTGCCGTTGTCGGTCCATACGTCCACGTTGGTGCCGTTGGCTGTTCCTGCGGAAGAGACGTCCAGCGCTTTGCCGCTGTTCACGTTGATGAGCTTATAGTTCGCACCGGACACCACACCGGAGGAGGCCGGCCGCTGGTACACCCGCACGTAGTCGACTTCCATCGTCTGCGGCAGGACGGTCGAGGCGGTGGGGTCGCCCGGCCAGTCTCCGCCGACGGCAAGGTTCAGCAGCAGGTGGAAGCGCTGGTTGAACGGAGCGGGCGAGGCGCCGCCGGAGCTGTACCACTCGGAGGCGGAGCGGGTCTGGAAGAGCTGATTGTCGACATACCAGCGGATCTGGTCGGGGTCCCACTCCACCGCATAGTCATGGAAGCCCCCGTTGGTGCTGTTATTGGTGATCGTATAAGAACTGTTGATGTACTTCCACGGGTTGCCGAAGTGCAGGGTGCCCCATACCTTCTGCGAGGCGGCCGAAGCCGATTCGCGGCCGACCATCTCCATGATGTCGATCTCGCCGCTGACCGGCCATGTACCGTATACATTGTCGGTCGGCAGCATCCAGATCGCCGGCCAGATGCCCTGCAGCTGCGCCGGGCTCCCCGCTGGAAGCTTCGCGCGGACGACCATCCGTCCGTAGGTCCAGTCTCCCTTGTTCCTTGTAACGAGGCGGGCGGAGGTGTAATTGCGGCCGCCGTACGATTCGGCGAGCGCTTTGATGACCAGCCTACCGTCCTGGATGTAGGAGTTCTTTCGGGAGTCGGTATAATACTGGCGCTCATTGTTGCCCCAGCCTCCGTTGATGCCGGTGCCGAGGTCGTAGGACCATTTGGCGCTGTCGGGGGCGGAGCCGTTCGCCCCGCTGAACTCGTCGCTCCAGACGAGATTCCACGAATCGGTGGGGGCGGCTTCTGCTGCGGGGACGGCGGAAGCGGATAGGGATGCCGCAAGCACGGCGGCTAGGACGGCTTTGGGAACGGGACGGGACATGACTTATACCTCCATCTCATAAGTAAACTTTTAGAATAAAGCGGTTACATAAAAACTCGCTGCTCACCTCCTCCCACTCATTATAGGAAAAGGGAGGCGGATTTACAGGGCTTCGAAGTTAGGATCGGGTGCCGGAATTTCAGGTGTCCGTACGAGGAAGGGAAAGGCGGCAGATAGCCGGGGGGCGAAGGAAGACCTCTGCAGAGGTTGCAATCGGCTGGATCGGGTGTAATAACAGGGGGACCCAGCCGGGTTCCACACCATTCCTGTCGGACCGAAGGGAGAGTCAACCATGAAAGCCGTAACCTACCAAGGCGCAAAGCGCGTCACCGTCAGCCAGGTCCCCGACGCCAAGCTGGAGAAAGCCGATGATGTGCTGGTCCGCATCACGACCACAGCGATCTGCGGGACGGACCTTCACCTGTATAACGGACCTTCACCTATATAACGGACATCTGCCGGGAACGCCGGACGGATATGTCATCGGGCATGAGCCTGTCGGCATTGTAGAGGAGACCGGGCCGGAGGTGACCCGGGTGAAGAAAGGGGACCGCGTCATTATTCCCGCAACTGTGGCGTGCGGGGGATGCCGCTACTGTCGCAGCGACCTTGAGAGCCTGTGTGACAATGTATCACAAAACCAGTGCGTTCGGGGAGCCGGGAGGGGTGCTTGGCTATTCGGAGAAATACGGCGGCTTCGCCGGCGCCCAGGCCGAGCTGCTGCGCGTACCGTACGGCAACTTCATGCCCTTCCCTGTTCCGGAGGAATCGGAGCTGACCGATGAATCGCTGCTCTTCCTCTCGGATATCCTGCCGACTGCTTATTGGAGCGTGGAGAATGCGGGCGTGATGCCGGGGGATACCGTGGTCGTGCTCGGCTGCTGGCCGGTCGGCCTGCTGACCCAGAAGTGTGCGAGGCTCAAGGGGGCGGCGCGCATCATCGCGGTCGACCATATCCCGTACCGGCTCGAGCACGCCAAGGCGACGAACGTCGTGGAGACCTTCAACTTTGATGAGACGGACAAACTGGAGGAGCACATCAAGGATATCACGAAGGGAGGGGCCGATGTCGTGATCGACTGCGTCGGCATGGACGGCAAAAAATCCGTGCTGGAGAAAGTCGAGACGGCACTGAAGCTGCAGGGCGGAACGCTCGGTCCCCTGCGCATGGCCATCCAGATGGTGCGCAAGGGCGGGACGGTGCAGCTTACGGGCTTTTACGGCATGCTCTATCATGCCTTTCCGCTCGGGTACATGTTCGAGCGTAACATTACGCTGCGGATGGGCAGCGTACCTCTCGTGCACTACATGCCGGAGCTCTATCATCTCGTGAGAGCCGGAGCGATTGACCCGACGGATGTCATTACACACCGCCTGCCGCTTGATGAGGGGGAGCGGGCTTATGATCTGTTCGCCGGGAAAAAAGACGGCGCGATCAAGGTGCTGCTGAAGCCATGAGTCTATTCCGTGAGCCTGGCTCGGAGACGTTGCGTCGCCGGGACGACTTGCCGGTCCCAACCTGGTCGCATGGGGTTGATTTCATTCTCACAAATGGAATATTCTAGTTAAAAGGCGGGGCATACATTACCCCCCGCTGTTCAGAAGGAAGTGAGGTGCAGGCGGTGGAAAAAAGGCTTGTCAAAGGGGCGGTGTACAGCTTTCTGCTGGGCATCTGCCTGGCCGTTCTGTTCACTCCGGCAGAAGACTCGATCGGGATGCCGATGAGGGAGTATATCATCCGGATTCTTCGGTTCGGCATCATGGCTATGTTCGGCACGCTGATCGCTTTGTGGCTTCTTGGGCTCGAGAGCATGCAGCGTAGCGAAGTCTACGAGTTTATCGCCGGCATGCTGAAGTCGTTCGTCGTCGTCTCCTTGTTCATCGCCCTGGTGGTCCTGGTCGCCAATGTATATTCGTAAGAGTAAGGCTCTCATGCGACAGATGTCCTATCCTAAGTTCAAAAATGAAGATGAAGATGGAGGCTGACTATGACTGCTGCCTGCACGCTGGAAGAACTGGACTCGCTCGACGCGGGTACCCGGGAAGCCCTGGTGGAACTGCTGGTCGCCGTAGTGGATGACGGCGCTTCCGTCGGTTTTCTGCCGCCGCTTGAGCGAGAGGAAGCCCAGAGCTATTGGGACGGCGCTCTGGGGCCGGGTGTCCGGCTCTGGGTGGCCCGGTCCGGCGGCCGGGTCGTGGGGACGGTGCAGCTGCAGCTGGCGGGAAGGGCCAACGCAGTGCACCGGGCGGAGATTGCGAAGCTGATGGTGCATCCGTCCTGGCGGCGTCATGGAACCGCCCGTGCGCTGATGAAGGAGGCGGAGCGGAAAGCGGCCGAGCTGGGAAGGGAGCTCCTGATCCTCGATACGAGGGAAGGCGATCCTTCCAATCAGCTCTACCTTTCGCTCGGCTGGACCGTGGCCGGCCGGATTCCGCAGTATGCGATCTCCGCTGACGGGAGCCGGGATGCCACCGTGTACTATTTCAAGCTGCTGAACGGCGGCGGGGCAGAGGCTTAACGAGGCCGCGCGGGGATCATGCTTTTGAGCCGCAGGGGCTGCGGCTGGGCGGTTTCCGAATTAGCGCGATTCCCTGCTCAGCCGACTAATCTGCTTCGCTCGATTCACGGGTTTCCTCAGATTCACGGTTTCATTCAGGCGGGAGCGGGTAAATTCTAAGAGAAGACAGGCTCACTACTACTCAAGCTTAGGAGGGAACAACATGGTATCCAAAAAATCACTGCTGACGACCGTTGCTCTCGGAGCTGCCTATCTCCTCAGGAACAAGGAATCCCGCGACAAGCTGATGAACCAGTTCAAGCAGTTCTCGGCTCCTACGACGAAGGAGAAAGCCTAATCTTTTCGCAGGCCCAAAACTGATTCCGGAACGAATCGAATGCAAAGCCGCGCCCCGCGCGGTTTTTTGCATTGGACTCCCAGCTGCCGCCATCTTCCGCATGACGCCCCCCATGACTCCGGTAACTGGTCACATGACGGCGCTCCGCGGTACGATGCACATATGCTATTCGTGTCTGAATGCGGAGGGGGATCATAACAGCATGACAAAGGATAAAACGTACGACGTCATTATCGTGGGTGCCCGGGTAGCCGGTTCCTCCCTGGCGTATGAGCTGTCGAAGAAGGGCATGCAGGTGCTGCTGCTGGAGAAGGGCGGTTTCCCTAGTGATACGCTCTCGACACATAATTTTTTCAACAATGCCGTAGCGGGGCTGCGGGACATGGGAGTGCTGGACCGGCTGCTGGAGAGCGGGTCGCCGCTGTACAAGCGGGCCCATGTGCAGTTCGAGGATGCGGTGATCGACGGGGATTATCCCGCTGTGAATGGAGAGGCGTGCTGCCTCTGCGTCCGCCGCACCCATCTGGATCGGACGCTGTTCGAGCATGCGGCCTCGCAGGAGGGCGTCACGGCCATACTCGGCTTCCGCGTTACCGATGTCGTCACGGAGAACGGGGCGGTGTGCGGCGTGGCCGGGCGTCACAAAGACGGGACCGGGATGACCTACAGGGGGCGTCTGGTCGTAGGGGCTGACGGAAGGCGGTCCACGGTCCGCTCTCTTGTGAAGAGTGAACGGAAGCACTGTGTGCCGACGGACTTTGCATCCTTTGTTGGCTATTTCGAAGACTTCCGGCAGGAGGGGGAGACCTGCGTCGAGTTCTACAAGCAGGGCGACAAGCTGGCCATCATCTTCCCGACCAGCGACGGCCTGGCTGTCGTCGGGCTGATGTATCCGCTGGAGGACACGGCACGGACGGAGCGGTTTGCACAGGATGTCGAGCAGGCGTTCCGCGAGCTGGCAGACGAGGCATTCCCGCATCTGAGCTTCCCGCAGCGCCTGGCGCAGGCACGCTTACACGGCAGTGTGAAGGGGCTGCTCGGCTATGATAATGACTGGTGGGACGGCATGGGACCCGGCTGGTCGCTGCTCGGCGATGCGCTGTCGTTCAAGGATCCGGCCGTCGGCCAAGGGATGTACGATGCGATGACCGGCGGCCGGGTGCTGGCGGATATTCTGGCGTCGCATCCGGATTGGTCGTCCTCCTGGGACCGGATGCGGGAGGAGTACAACGGCACGATGGAGGCGAAGACAATGACGCGCTTCGGCATGGCGTGCCTCTATACGAAGAACATGCCGTTCACCCCCGAGCAGACGGCGGTCAACCATTTGATCGGCGCTCATCCCGAAGCGGTGAAGGCATTCCTTGGCATGTACAACTATGCGAATGAGCCGCAGGATTTCGAGCGGCTGGTCGGGGAGCTGCTGCAGGGACTGGGTTCGTGACAGGAGAAGCTGATTTTCCGCAAAATATAAGGAGCTGACCGGTTCGCCGCAGGCTATCCCCCAAAGCTGTTCGCAGTGGAGTATCCGGAATTGCCGGAGCATCGTGCCATAAGGCCGCCAATCTCAGGCGGTCTTTTGGGTATTTTAGAATTTGGATTCGGCGTATGGGGTTGGGAGACGGCGCATATTCGCAGGAAAGCCGGCATATCTATGGAACAGTTTGTACCCAACGGCCGAGGCAAAAGGGGAAGACGAAGGCCGGTCTGCCGTTCCTGCCCGGCCGGTTTGGACGACCCGGATGCAGGGCTGTCCGCCGGACGGCTTGGAAATCGGAGGGAAATTCGCTATTGACAGGTGGAAAGGAGGCCTGCTATACTCAAATAGTAATAATTACGTTTAATTATGGATGCATACATAGGTGCAGGCCCAGGATGATCATTCGAATCCACGGGCAGCCCAACATTTCTTGTCTCCAGTGCAGTTCCTGCCGGAGCATAGCAGGCGGTGACGGCCCCCAAGCACCCCATCTGCGTCATGAAGTGGAAACGGCAACTCCCATCCGCTCGATACAGTCTTACCAAGGCTGAACTCAGGCGCGACACATATTCGTAATTATTACAGTACATTGGGAGGCTGTAAAGTTGAATTTTCGGCCGGCTTCCATCATCATGCTCGGATCACGAAAGGAAGGGTTCATTCTTGTTACTTCAATCGCGTAAGAAACTCGGCACGATAAGCCTCAGTGCGGTACTCTCCACAGCGGTCCTGCTTGCGGGCTGCTCCGGCTCCAAGGGTGCTGCGGGAACGACTGCGGGGACGGGAGACACCGTTCCTGCCTCCAAGAAGGTCACCCTGATGTATCACTTCAAAAGCGGAAGCCTCGACCCGTCGAACGACTATATTGGGGTCCGGGCGGGGATCGTCGAGACGCTCGCAAAGCTGAACGGGAATCTGGAAGTCCAGCCTTGGCTGGCGTCGGGGTGGGAAGCGAAGGATCCTGTCACGTGGAGCTTCACAATCCGCGACGGCATCCAGTTCCAGGACGGCACACCGCTCGATGCGGCCGCCGTCAAGGCTTCGCTGGAGCGTTCGATCCAGGCCAGCAAGCCGCTCGGCGGCACACTCAAGATCGCCTCCATGGAGGCGTCGGGACAGCAGCTGACCATCGTGACCCGCGAGCCGCACCCATCCTTGGTGTCGGAGCTGGTCAATCCGTACACGGGGATCATCAACACGGAGGCCGAGAAGAAGGTGGGCACGGCAGCATTCAACCAGGCGCCGGTCGGCACCGGACCGTTCCGGGTGAAGGCGTTCACGCCGAATGTCAGCGTACAGCTCGGGAAGAACGAGAAGTATTGGGACGGCGCGGCCAAGCTCGACGAGGTGGAGTGGAAGTTCAACGAGGACGGCAACGTACGGTCGATGGCCCTGCAGGCGAAGGAAGCCGACATCGCCACGCAGCTGCCGGCCGAAACCGTCTCCGCGATCACGAGCGACGCAGAGCTGAAGGTGGAATCGACCGCCAGCCTGCGCGTTCACTTCCTGCTCTTCAATCCAGCGCGGGACGCGGTGAAGGATGTCAGGGTGCGCAGGGCGCTGGACCTCCTGCTGAACCGGGAGAGCATTGTGAGCGACATCATGCTCGGACACGCCACGGCGGCGAACGGCCCGTTCAATACCCGCCTTCCCTTCGGGAGCAAGGACCCTGTGACAGCTTTCGACCCGGAGCAGGCGAAGAAGCTGCTGGCGGAGGCGGGCTATGTGCCGGGAGCCGGCGGCAAGCTGGAGAAGGACGGCAGGCCCCTGACTCTCGATCTCGTCACCTATAAGGGACGGCCGGAGCTGCCTCTGATCGCGCAGCTGCTGCAGTCCGATGCCGCCAAGGCGGGCATCACCATCAACATTCAGACGGTCGAGAACAGCGACACCTACCTGCGGCAGAACAAGAATTGGGATCTGGCCACGTACAGCAATCTGTCCGCTCCGCGGGGAGACGGAGGGTACTTCCTGTCCTCGTCCCTGGTACCGGGGGGCTCGCTGAATGCCGGCGGCATCTCCATTGACAAGCTGAATCCGATCCTCGCCCGCCTCCAAGCGACAAGCGATCCGAAGATGCGCAGTGAGATTACCCAGGAAGCGGTGGCTGTGGTAAGGGAGGAAGTTCCGCATGCTTACGCCGTCTACCCGAACTTGATCGTGGGCATGAACAAGCGGGTGACCGACTGGAAGCCGGGCGCGGAAGAATACTATATCCTTACGAACAAAATGGATGTGAAATAACATGCTTCAGCGCATTCGATCCCGTCTGCTCCAGCTCCTCACCGTCCTGTTCGCCCTGTCGCTGCTCACCTTCACTCTGATGAAGCTGGCTCCGGGCGATCCGGTACTGTCGCTGCTGCGGGTGGACGAAATGCAGGTGACGATGGCCGACGAAGCCCATCTACGGGAGGAGCTCGGCTTGAACCGGCCCATCCACCAGCAGTACTTGGCATGGCTCGGGAACGTGCTCCGGCTGGATCTCGGGACGTCGATCCTGAAAGGCAAACCAGTCCTCGAGGAGCTGCTGGACCGCCTGCCGGCCACCATCGAGCTGACCCTGGGCGGACTCGCGTTCATGGCGCTGGTGGCCGTCCCGCTCGGGATGCTGGCCGCACGATACCCCGGGCGCCTGCCCGATCATCTCGGGCGGCTCTTCGCCCTAATCGGGGCTTCCGTCCCGCTCTTCTGGCTGGGCCTGATTCTGATCTTCATCTTCTCGCTGAAGCTGCAGTGGCTTCCGATGACCGGCAGGGGAGAATGGAAGGGGCTCATCCTCCCTTCCGTAACGCTCGGCTTCGGGCTTGCAGCCGTGCATGCCAGACTGCTCCGCTCGGGCATGCTGGAGAGCCTGTCGCAGGAGTATGTGCGAAGCGCCAGGGCCCGTGGCCTGTCCGAAGGCCGCCTTTATGTGAAGCACGTCCTGCGGGCCGCTCTGATTCCCGTGCTCACCGTATTCGGCATGACCTTCGGCAGCCTGCTGGGCGGCTCGGTGGTGGTCGAGACGCTGTTCGCGTGGCCGGGGCTAGGCAGCATGGCGGTCGAGGCTGTGTTCCAGCGGGATTATCCGCTCGTACAGGGATACCTCATGATGACCGGCCTGCTCATCATCACCGCCAATCTGGCGGTGGATCTCCTGTACGGCTGGGTGGATCCGCGGATCCGTGTGAAAGGGGGCAGGGTGCAATGAGTCTCGTTCATTCTCCCTCGGGCGTCAGGGAGGCCGCGGCTTCCCGCAGGTCCCTGGTCCTGCGGATGCTCCGCGACCCGATGACGGCCGCCGGGCTGGTCATCCTGACGCTGCTGCTGGGATTGGCCCTCCTGGGGCCGATCCTCGTTGCCAATGACCCGCTGGCCGTCAACATGGCGCACCGGCTTCAGCCCCCGAGCCTGCAGTATCCGCTCGGCACGGACAGCATGGGCCGCTGTCTGTTCTCGAGGCTGGCGGCCGGCGCACAGACGACCCTCGGCATCCCGGTGCTGGTGCTGGCGATGGTGCTGGCCATCGGCATCCCGGCGGGCCTGCTGGCGGGCTATGCCGGCGGCCGGATCGACGCGCTGCTGATGCGTACGGTGGACGGCATGTCCGTCGTGCCGGATTTTCTGCTCGTCATTGCGGTCTCCGGGTTCCTCGGCCCTTCCCTGAACAACTTGATCCTCTCCATTGTGCTGATCAATTGGTGCGGGTATGCCCGTCTCATCCGGGGGATCGTGCTCTCGGAGCGGGAGAAGGACTACGTATTGGCAGCGAGAGTGGCGGGCGGCCGGGTCGGGACGATTCTGCGGCGGCACCTGCTGCCCCAGGTGGTCTCCCCGGTGCTGGTCTATGCGGCGCTCGATTTGGGCAAAACGATTCTCGTGATTTCATCGATGTCTTATCTCGGCCTCGGAGCCCAGCCGCCGTCCCCGGAGTGGGGCGCGATGCTGAACGAGGGCCGGTCTTATTTTCAAACGCACCCCGAGCTTATGATCTATCCCGGTATGGCTGTTCTGCTCGTCGTGGTCTCCTTCAACCTGATAGGCGAAGGGCTGCGCGATCTGCTGGATGTGCGCGGCCGGGGATGAAGCCGGGAAGAGGGAGGTCCGCATGACGGAAGGATTGCTCGAACGGGTACACCCCGAGAGTGTACAGAATGTAACGGAGACTGGGCGCAGCGACGAGCCGGAAAAAAGAAGCTGCGATCCGAAGGCGCAGACGCAAGGTGTGGAGAGACCTGTGGGGTTGCTGCAGGATGAGCGGCCGAAGGAAGCCGCGGCTCCGGCGGGAGGAAGGGAGGGCTCCTTCGCCGCGGTCCGCCTTGGGCAGGTACATCCGGTGATGGAGCTGCAGGGACTCTCCCTGGACGCTGCGGCCGGAAGGGGGAAGCGGGTGCCGATTCTGCAGGACGTGTCGCTCGCTCTCCACCCGGGCGAGACGCTGGCGCTCGTCGGGGAGAGCGGCAGCGGCAAAAGCATGACTGCGGGCGCGATTCTGGGCCTGCTGCCGCAGGGGATCGGCATCACCGGAGGTCAGATGATCTACGGGGGAGAGAATATCCTCCCCTGGTCCGCGAAGAAGCGCCGGAGCCTCTGCGGCCGGGAGATCGGCTGTGTGTTCCAGGATTACCGCGGAAGCTTCTCTCCCTTCTGGCGGGTGGGGGACCAGCTGGTCGAGACGGTCCGCACCCACCGGCGCCTCACGGGCCGTCAGGCCAAGGCCGCCGTACTCGAAGGCTTCGAAGAGCTCGGCCTGCCTCCGGAGCGGGCGTTCTCGAGCTATTCCTTCGAGCTGAGCGGCGGGCAGCTGCAGCGGGCGGCGATGGTTTCGGCCCTGCTGCTGCAGCCCCGTCTGCTCATCGCAGACGAGCCGACGACCGCGCTCGACGTGCTGTCCGGCGAGAGGGTGCTGGACCTGCTCGAACAGCTGCGGCGGGCAGCCGGCTGTGCGGTGCTGCTCATCTCGCACGATCTGCGGCAGGTGCTGAAGCGCGCCGACCGGATCGCCGTTATGCGGGAAGGCCGGATCGTGGAAAGCGGCCGGGCGGAGGCGGTCCGGGACCGGGCGCAGCATCCGTACACCCGTCAGCTGCTGGATGCCTGCCCGCGGCTTCCGGGGCACGGGCATGCGCACGGCATCGAATCGGAGGCCGGCTGCCAAGAGGCGGAGCTCTATCGCATCACGCGGGAGGAGGCGGTACCATGGGGGCGCTGATCGAGGCCCGGGGCCTGTGCAAATCTTACCGGCGGCCCGGCGGCGTAGTGGAGGCGGTGCGGGACGTGAGCTTCGAGATCGGGGCCGGGGAGTGCCTCGGCGTCGTCGGGGAGAGCGGCAGCGGCAAGAGCACGGTGTCCCGCCTGCTGCTCGCCCTCGAACGGCCGGACCGCGGCAGCCTCCGGCTGGAAGGCGTCTCCCTGCAGGAGCTTAAGGGCGAGGTCCTGCGCCGCTCGCGCAGACACATCCAGGCCGTGTTCCAGGATCCGTCCGCTTCGCTGAATGACCGGCTGCCCGTCTGGCGCTCGGTCGTGGAGCCGCTCGACAACTTCCCGGAGGTGGTTCCCCCCTTCCTGCAGGACATCCGGCAGGACCGGAGGGCTTCGGCTGCCCGTCTACTCGAGATGGTAGGGCTTGCCCCCGGACTGCTGGAGCGGTACCCGCATGAGCTCAGCGGCGGGCAGCGCCAGCGTGTCGCCATCGCCCGGGGGATCGCGCTGAGCCCGAAGCTGCTCGTCTGCGATGAACCGACGTCCAGCCTGGACGTTACCGTGCAGGCGCATATTCTCAAGCTGCTGAAGTCCCTGCAGCGCGAGCTCCGCATGTCGATGCTGTTCATCTCTCATGATCTGGCTGCTGTGTATTCGGTCAGCGACCGCATTCTGGTTATGAAGGACGGGTGCGGTGTCGATACGTTCCGGGGCGAGGACATTCTTCATCCCGACCGTCATCCGTACACCCGGCTGCTGGCGGCTGCCGCGCATTGAGCCGGAAGCCCGCGCCGGGGCGGCTGCTGCGCTGCACTGCGGCCTGACGCGAGAGAGGGATACGAAGGAGTGGGTAGGCCCGCGTACGGCGGGCTGTAAGCCAAACAGGAGAGTGAAACAAGACAACGAGATCTGACTTAATATCGTAATTATTACATATAAGGAGGCCGGTTATGATCGACAAGTATGAACTTCTTTTATCCATGAAGGTGCTGCAGCTTGAGATCGCGGAGCTGACACGGTATGCGAGGGAGTGCAGCACCTGCTACGGGCTGCTCAAGGAGAAGCTGGAGGGGCTGTGCGCGTTCATGACCTCCACGCGCAGCGAAGCGCAGTGGAACGAGTGGGGGAGCCTGCCCGAGATCCGGGAGCGGGCCGACGGGCTGCGTGACACTTCGGTGAGAGCCCTGTGCGAGATGGAGAAGTACCAGTCGGTGCGCGCCTGCAGCGGAGAGTTGGACCTGGGCGGCTATATGGCCGCGCTGTCCCAGTCGGTCCATACGGAGATGGGGCATCTGCGCATCGGCCACGGCGCCCGCGTGCTCTTCGTTGGTGCTGGAGCGTTCCCGCTCTCGGCGATGACCATAGCCCGGGAGCTGGATGCCGAGGTCGTCGGGATCGACATCGACCCGGAGGCGGTCTCGCTGGCCGAGCAGCTGGCGGATGCCTCAGGCATGGCGTCGAAGATCTCGTTCTCCGGTGAGCGGATCGGCCGCCTTCCATTCGCGGGCGAGGCCAGCCATGTCATCGTCGCGTCCCTGGTGGAGAACAAGGCGGAGGTGCTGCGCGAGCTCCAGGAGGCCGTGGCGGAGGGCACGCGGATTGTCGTGCGCTACGGCAACGGGCTCAAATCCGTCTTCAACTATCCCTTCACCGGGGAGGTGCCGGCCGAGCTGCAGCGCACCTCGGCCGGCGGGGGAAGCCCGATCTACGACACGGTCGTGCTGGAGCGGCTGCCCCGGACCGTGCAGGAAAGGAGTGTGCTCATCCGATGAGCAGGCATGAAGCCCCGCTGCGGGCACCGGGCGGCCAGCCCTTTGGC
This sequence comes from Paenibacillus sp. S-38, assembly GCF_049942825.1. Taxonomy (NCBI): domain Bacteria; kingdom Bacillati; phylum Bacillota; class Bacilli; order Caryophanales; family Paenibacillaceae; genus Paenibacillus; species Paenibacillus sp. S-38. The sequence continues at coordinate 5,112,698 of NZ_CP187970.1, read as the reverse complement.
CGGACGCTTCTCGTGGGTGCGGGACCGGCCGCCGTGCACACAGCCGTACAGCTTTCCCGGGGCTGGTGCACGGAGCTCGGGCTCGCGAACCGGCCGGGCGCGCACAGCGTCCGCCTGAAGGAGGAGCTGCAGCGTAGCGGGCAGACGCTTTACTCTATCGTGCAGGCCGAGCGCTGCCGGCACTTGTCGGGGGAAGCGAAGCTGAGCCGCTTCCATGTCTCCTTCGCGGAAGTGGAGGAGGGCTGGCAGACGCTGGTGCTCTGCACCCCAAGCGACAGCTACCGGGAGATCCTGGAGGCCCTGCGGGCGGACTCCCGCAGAGAGCTTCGGACGATCATCCTGCTGTCCCCGGCGATCGGCTCCAACCTGCTCGTGAGGAGTCTTCTCGGGAGTGCGGGAGACCGTGTCGAAGTGGTCTCTCTCTCGAATTATTACGCCGCAACGAAGTGGGAGCCGGGCAGGGACAGCGTGATCCATGCCTATACGAAGGCATGCAAGAAACGGGTCTATCTCGCCTCAAGCGGAGCAGCAGCCGGGGCGGCCGCCGCATTTGCCGCCTTCATGGAGTCGATGGGCATCGGCTGCCGGACCGCTGCCGGCCCGGTCGAAGCCGAGAGCCGGAACATCACGACTTATGTGCATCCGCCGCTGCTTCTCAGCGATTTTTCCCTGGATGCCATCCTCAGCGAGCGCGATACGAAGAAAAGCATGTATAAGCTCTACCCGGAGGGGCCGATCACACCCCACACAATCCGGACGATGGTTCTCTTGTGGAAAGAAATCTCATCGCTGGTGGAGGCCCTCGGGGCGGCCCCGCTGAACCTGCTGCAGTTCCTGAACGACGACAATTATCCCGTTCATGAGCAGACGTTGTCCCGTGCGGACATTGAGGGCTTCCTGGTCCACGAGCCCGTGAAGCAGGAGTACCTGCTCTACGTCCGCTATGCGTCGATCCTCATCGATCCGTTCTCGGAGCCTGACGAGCACGGCCGCTATTTCGACTTCTCGGCTGTGCCTTACCGGAGGGTGGAGCTTGCCGCGGACGGCACCTGGTCGGTCCCGCGCATTCCCCATGAGGATTACCGCAGGCTGACCGGCCTCCGCGCCCTGGCCCGCAAGGCCGGAGTGGGGATTCCCACGGCCGAATCGCTGATTGCCGGCTACGAGCGCAGTCTGACGGCTTTCGCCGAGCGGACCGGCCGACCGGCGGGAGCCGCTTACAGTCCTGCTCCCCTCGAGGATGCGGACGCCGATAGGATATGGAAGGAGTGGCAGCGAAGCCGATGAAGAATGGTGTGCTGTTGGCCGTAGGTTCTTCCCTGATTTTCAGTGTAATGAATGCGCTCGTGAAGGCGGCTACGCTGACCGTGCCGCCGGCCGAGGTCGCTTTTTTTCGCAGCATCATCGGCACGGCGATGATCTGGATCATGATGAGAGGGGCGGGGGTTGCCTTCTCCACGAAGGGAATTCCCATGCTCACTCTGCGGGGTGTGCTCGGCGCCCTGTATCTCCTCGCTTACTTTTACACCATCTCCAAAATCCCGCTGACCGATGCCAGCATTCTGGCGCACTTGTCTCCGTTCTTCGTGCTGCTGCTGTCGGTCACCTTCCTGAAGGAGAAGCTGCCGCGCCAGGTGCTGCTGCTTCTCCCGCTTGCCCTGCTCGGCGCGGTGCTACTGGTGAAGCCGGGACAATTCGGCTCATACTCGGTGTATGCGCTGGTCGGCATGCTCAGTGCGGTCTTGGCGGCCGGAGCGGCGACGTCGATCCGCTACCTGAGCCAAAGGCATCATTCGTATGAGATCGTCTTTTATTTTCTTGCCACGGCGACGGTGGTGTCCGTTCCCCTGATGTGGAACGACTTCGTGGTGCCGAGCGGAGTCGAATGGCTCTATCTGGGGGCGATCGGCGTCGTGTCGCTGCTCGGGCAGGTGTTCCTGACCAAGGCGTTCACCCACGAAAATGCGGTGGTGGTCGAGGTCACGAGGTACATCGGGATCGTGTTCAACGCCCTGTGGGGATTCCTGTTCTGGGCCGAGATACCGGACGGGCTGACGGTTGTCGGGGGTATTCTTATCGTAGCCTCCTGCATTCTGCTCTCGAGGCGGAAGACCCCGCAGGCGGCACCCGCCAAAGCCGCGTAAGCTCGTGCCGGCAGCCGTGACGGTGACGGGTGAGCCTTTTCACAGGGGGGATTGCGGATTGCCGTTCGTGAACCTAGCAGTCCTTTTGCCCCTAATACCGTGCAGCGTGGACCCTCCAGTAGGGTCCTCTCTCTTGGCCATCCCATCATCGAATGGGCACAAAGCCGTTTCTGCAGGGCAGGCGTATTCCCCGCACCTCTGTCCCTGTATGGACCGCGCGAGGTAGGAATCCTGGCGGGACAGGTAACCCTGTTTGCTCCCACGCTTTCGCGCCTCAGCGTCAGTTATAGACCAGAAAGCCGCCTTCGCCAATGGTGTTCCTCCACCTCTCTACGCATTCTACCGTTACACGTGGAATTCCGCTTTCCTTTCCTGCACTCAAGTCTTCCAGTTTCCGGTGCGAACCGGGGTGAGCCCCGGGCTTGAGAAGCAGAGAGGAGTTAAGCGAGGGAATGGGTTTGGGGAGGTACGTTTACGGGCTGCATTTGAAGTCAAAAAGCGGTTGGAACCCGATCCCCATTCCTCCCCGAGTACCAACGGCTGGACTGACGCAGTGATCTTAAAGGACGTCAACTGGCGTTTTCTTAGCTGCAGTGGTCACCCGGCGCACTACGTGCGGAGCAGGCATCGGACCGAACGTACTCGATGGAACGGATTCCAGTAATTGACAAAGAATGAAATACGTAATATATTTATTGTACGTAATATAAATAATGTGTGTTGATCATACCTCCAAGCCGAAAGGGGACATCATCCATGACGCAGGGCTATTATTCGGTTCATCCCATTGATGACGGTATCTACCACCTGTTTGAGCCGGCGGGCGTAGGCTGCACGCTCGTCACCGGCACGGAACAGGCGCTGCTGCTGGATACAGGGTATGGCTTCGGGAACCTGGCGGACACGGTCCGGGGACTGACGGACCTGCCGGTTATCCTGGTGAACAGCCACGGCCATGTCGACCATATCGGTGGGAATCTGCCGTTCGGCAGGGCTTATCTCCACGAAGCCGACATGGATCTGGCCCGGCTCCACGGCTCGCAGACGATGAGGCGGCACATCCTGGGGGCCGTCGATGCTTCGCACCTGCCGGACGGCTTCTCCCGGGAGGCGTATGCCGGGCGCACTCCCCACGGGTGGAGCCCGGTCCGGGAAGGGCACCGCTTCTCCTTGGGAGGGCGGGAGCTTGCGGTTTATCACACCCCCGGCCATACGCCGGGCTGCATCTCGCTGCTCGACTCGAAGACCGGGACGCTGCTGTCGGCGGACACGGTGATGCCGATGGTATGGCTGTTCCTGCCGGAGAGCACCGGCCTCAGCACCTACACGGCCAGCCTGGAGAAGCTGCGGAAGCTTCCTGCGGGGAAGATTGTTTCCTCGCATGTTCCGCACGCGCTGCCTGTCTCCTGTATTGATCGCCTGATCGAGTGCGCTTCACGGATCGATATCTCGAAGAGCGTTCCTTACTCCACGCCGCTCGCTGCAGGCGAGGCTTATCTGTACACGGACCGGGAGGGGGACATGGAGGTATCCATCGCGTTTGATCCGCATAAGCTGGGGACGCCGGCCTAGGTTTCATCCCGCATAGTCCCCCGCTAACCTGCTTCATTCGTCACAGCAGCGCGGGATTAATTATGAAGGCGGAGATCCTCACCGGTTCGTCAAAGCGGTCCCCCTTCACTGACTTCCTGCGTCCGAAACTTATCCCGCTTCCGCGGCAGTGCCCCATGCACTGCCGTTTTTTGGCGTGGTGTCGGCGCATGGCCCTCTCGGAATACACTTAGACCGCCCAGCATTGGGAAGACAGGGGGGAGGCTTCTTCCATGCACCGGTGCCGCCCGGGCCGGAAGTCAGGCGTCCGCTTCGGGAAAATGCGGAACGCTGTGGAACATTTTGCCTGTTCGTGCGTATATGTCTAGGTGCTGTACGAAACTTGGACCAACCAGAGGTGAGCAGATGAGGAAGGGCTTGATTGGAGCAGGATTAATGGCAGGTCTGGCGGTAGGCCTGATCTTGGGCGGACAGGCGGCGTCGGCTGAGCCTTACAGCGTCGATGAGGTGAACGTGAGGGCCAAGGTGCTGCCGGACGGGGATTTGTTCGTGGAGGAGCTCTTCACCTACTCGTTCCATGAGCCGGTGGAAGAACTGGAGCGGCATGTGGAGCTTGGCGGCGCCGGCGGCGTGGAGTTCTTCGAGGCGTATGTGCCTCCGAAAGGGGCGAAGCTCGGAAGTTTCGCGCATCAGGGACTGCAGCAGCTGGACACGGCCTTTCAGGAGGAGGACGAGTCCTTCTATACGTCCCCTGCCGTGAAGGAGGGAACACAGCGGCTCTACTACCGCTATCGGGTGGACCAGGCGGCTTCACGCTATGTCCGGACCGGAGAGCTCAAGTGGAAGTTCTTCGCGGACAGCGATACCGACATACATAACGTGACGATGGAGATTCTGCTGCCGCAGGCCTTCAAGGAAGACCAGGTGCATGCTTTCCTGCATGACCCTACGGGAGGGAGGCTCCAGGTCAAGCCGCCTTCAATCGTGCGGTATGACAACCCGAATCTGTCGATGTACGGCAGCGGCGCCGTCCGCTTGTTGTTCCCGTCCGAATTTCTCGGGGAGGCGCCGACGAAGAGCGAGGCGGTGCGCGTGGAGGACATCCTCGAGGAGGAGGCTGCCCGGGAGAAGCGCTTCGGCATGCGGGGGACACTGCTGGGTGCCGGGAAGGCGGTGTCAGCCGGCCTGTTCGTGCTGGTGCTGGGGTCGGTGGTGTGGCTGCTCTTTTCCCTGAAGGGCCTGCTGGCGGGTCTGCGGGAAGGCCGTCCCGGGCTGAAGGAGCTCGCGGAGACCGATCCGGTGCGGCTCAGCTACCTGTACCGCCTGGGAGAACTGCAGGCAGGAGACTTCGCGGCCGGGCTGTTCTCCCAGCGCCGGCGGGGGCTGCTGGGCGTCGTGGCCGTACCGGCGGAGAACCGGTTCAGCAGCGAGGAGGGGGCCTTCCATACGTCGCTGCAGTTCGTGAGGACAGGGAAGGGCGGCGGGGATAGGGCCTCTGACGCCAGGCTGAACGCGTGGCTGCTGCGTTCCCGGAAGCAGGGAACCCCTTCCGTCCGCATCGACAGCCTGGCCGGCCCTACGGTGACGGAGCGCAAGAGCGGTACACGGACCGCCTCCTTCCGGAACAAGCGGCGGGGCTTCCTCGCCGGCTTCCGGACTTGGAAGGAGAGTGTGGAAGCGGAGCTGGCCGAAGCCTGCTTCCGGCCTTACTCCCCGCTGCGCCGGTACGGACGGGGGCTGGTGGCGCTGCACGCGCTGCTCCTGCTCTATCTGTTCTATGCCGACGCGCAGAGCTGGGGTGCCCTGCTGGTTCTGCTGCTGTTCCTCGCGGCCGGCGGCTGGTTCGCCATGCACCGCATCGAACAGAAGTGGAGGCTGGCGCTCTATCTATTCGCCTGCTTCGTGGCCGGCGCCATGATCGTGGACGCGGATGCGAGCGGTGTCTACCTGCTCTTCGTCCTGGCGTCGCTGGTGCTCGTGCCGCTGCTGCCCCGCCGGAGCCTGACCTCTCGGGCGGCGGGGGAACGGGGTGCGATCCGTTCCTGGCGGACAAAGCTGAAGCGGGGTGCGGTCGGAGCCGAAACGGAAGAGATCTCGGTGCTCGAGAACTATGCAGAAGCGGCCGTGCTCCTCGGGGTCGGGCGCGAGTACCTGACGAAGGTGCAGAAGCGGCTGAGGGAGGCCGGCCGGACCGTGGAGTCTCCGCTGCTGAGCCTCTCCGGCGGAATGCAGAGTGTGCTCTATACGCAGATGACGCTCCGGTTCCCTGCGGAAGGCACGGCCTCTAGCCAAAGCTCCTCCGGCAGCTCGGACACGGACGGAGGCGGCTTCTGGGACGGGGACAGCGGCAGCTCGGACGGCGGGGGCGGTGACGGCGGTGGAGGCGGAGGGGATTGAACCCCGCCGCCGGTTCCGGCCGCATGAAGGTTTGCTGAAAGGGTTGGTTCGTCCGCTTCTCCATGATATAGTATAGCTTGGACTTTAACCCTACTACCGGAAAAGAGGACACCCCGATGATCGACCATATTGTACTCGTCAAATTCGGCGAATCGACAACACAGGAGCAGCTGAGCGAAGTGGTAACGCGCTTCAAGGCTCTGAGGCCTCATCTTACCGGTATTGTGGACCTGCAGGCCGGCCTGAATTTCTCCGAGAAGAATCAGGGCTACCAGGTCGTGCTGTCGGTGCGGTTCGAAGACCGCTCAGCGCTTGAGGCTTACGGCCCGAACCCGCAGCATCAGGCGGTGGCCGCCTACATCCGCGAAGTCGGACGGGTGGACAGCATCGTAGTGGATATTGAGATTTAAGCGGTTTTCTTTCTTTTCACCAAACAAAAGAACCTTGAGCGGGGCCATGCTGCCTGTGCTCAAGGTTTTTTTGGGTTTGGCGTCTCTCCCTTCGCGCCGGCCTTGGCACCGCTCTCTGTCCGGGAATTTCCTTCCCGGTGCTGCTGAATGTATTTCCAGACGAGGGTGGCCAGGAGCAGGGAGCTGATGAAGAAGCCGTGAAGCATCTCCACAGATGCCACCGCGTTCGCCAGAGCGCCGTGGGGAAAGATGTCCCCGTAGCCGGTGGAAGTAAACGTCGTGATGCTGAAATACAGGAAATCGCCTTCCGTCAGCGTTTCTCCGGAGAAAGAAGCCGATCCGTAGATCCGGTACACCTGGTGAAAAAGAATCGAATAACCCAGGACGACGATCAAGAGCAGGAGGCCGGATGCAGTGAAGATATGCGTCAGTCGGGCCTGCGAATTCGTCATGCTGTCCATGAACTCCGTGATCATCCGGATGCTTGCCCCCAGCATCAGGATGGCAGCTAGGCATCGGACTCCAGCGCTAACGGGGTGAAGTGAGACCCACTCCCCCAGCACCCGGTCCGAGAAGAGGAGAAAAAGCAGCAGAGCGGCCGATCCGCCGTACAGGACGAGCTTCTTCCGGCTAAATTCGGATTCGGATATTTGTGTTCGCGGCAATGCGGCTTCCCTCCCCGGTTTGTCAGGATGTTCCATCCGGCAACTACTATCCCCCGGAAGAGACCATATTATGCGCCGTCTAAAGCAGGAAAGAACGGGACGCCGACGGAGCGAATCTCAGGGTGGAGTGAGCATGCGGAGCAGCAGGCTCGTCTCCGGGATCCGGTATTCGCCTTCCTTCGTATGCAGGACCATGAGCCCCGAGAGGATCGACAAGTAGGACGCGATGAGTTCCTCGGCATTCCCGGAGACGATCTCCCCCGCCTGCTGGCCTTCCGTGAAGAGGGGGATGAGCACGTCGATGAACGTCCGCATGGAATACGCCGCGATGAGTTCCTTCGCCTGCTCGGGCACGCCGTCCGACGTGCGGGCCTGGTGAATCAGCAGGAAGTATTCCGTGCCGCCCGGATCGAGAATCTCGGCGGTCAGGAACCGGAGCTTCTCCATCGGGGAGCCCGGAATGGAATAGATGCTCCGGACCGCTTCCGCGGCCGAAACGACGGCTTCCTCTACCAGGGAAATGAAGAGTTCATCTTTGGATTTGAAGTAGTGGTATACAAGACCGTGCGAGATGCCGGCCTCCGAAGCGATCATGCTCATCTTCGTCCCGAGGATGCCGCGCCGGGCGAAGACCTTCAGGCCTGCTCTGCGGATCTGCTCCCGCCGTTCGTCGCGGATCTGGTGCAGCTGTTCGTCGTTCAGTGGGGCCACAGTGGATGCTCCTTTGATTGGGGTATCGAGTAAAAAGATGAATGAATCGCAAGAAGCGGTGCGCATCTTCAAGTATACCACCGGGACCCCGCTGCCGCAGCTAGGCTTTGGGGACTTCAGCCGCCGTACTGCAAAAGAAGGAGGGGAGGAGCACCGCCGGCAGCCCGGAAGTGCGGACTCCGTGCTGCTGTGCCAGAGCGTCGAACCAGGCCCGGTCGTTCTCGGATGCCCCGGCCAGCACGGCATCCATCAGCTCGGGCCGGACCAGCTCGTTTGGCGGCGCAAGCAGGGTGTTCACCGCCCAGAACAGGCCGTAGAGCTCCATGCTCTGCTCCTGCATGACATGGCGGTGGTACTGATCGAGGTAGCGCTGGGCGAACTCGACCCCTTCCAACTGCACGGTCCCGGTATACTCGACGCCCTTCCAGCGGAGGGCGGCCGTGCAGTTCAGCCACCAGGCCGGCTCGATGAGCTCCTGCATCCGGCCGAGCACGCGAAGCTCGAAGCCTTCACGGGGCTGCCCCCGTTCTTCCCGGAGGCACTCCTCGAGCAGCTCGGCTTCCATGGCCGCCACGGTGATGCCCTGCCCGAAGATCGGGTCAAAATGGCAGAAGGCATCGCCGAGTACGAGCAAGCCGGCGGGCCAGCGCGTCATGTGCCCGTAGCGCCGGCGCACCAGCTCGGGGACCCGGAACGCACGGGGCGGGCCGAGCGGCTCCAGGTCCCGGATCGCTTCGGCCAGCACCGGGGAGGTCAGAGCGCCGGCTTCCTGCGCGTATCTCTCCGCTTCCGTAGTGGGATAGACGCCGCCGGCACTGTACAGCACGCTTTCGGCGAGGCCGTTCTCGATAGGGCTGAATACTCCCGTGGCCCTGCCCTCGGAAGCGCAGCCCGAGGTATGGATCACATTCCAAGACCGCTCCGTGCCATCGGGGACCCGGTAACGCCGGGTACTGTAGCCGAGGTTCAGGTGGAGGCGATCCGGCGCCGGCACCTCGTATCCGAGCTCGTTCAGCCAGGCGGTCAGGCGGGAGACACGCCCGCCGGTCTCCACGACAAGGTCGGCCGCAAGCGTGCGCCGCTGTCCTTCGGAGCCGCGCTCCCGGACTAGCACACCGGTCACTGCGGTGCTGTCTGGCGGGGAGAGCAGCCCGGTCACTTCCTGCTTCGTTAGAAAGCGGATGCCGGGGACCGCCCGCGCCCGGCGGCGGATCACCCACTCGAGCAGGGACCGGGTGCAGGAGGCATGGTTCTCCGGGTCGGGACCCATGACCAGGATGCCGTGCTCGTTGCTCATGTGATTGAACCCATTCAGCGTAGAGGGCGCTCCATGCCCGAGCAGCTCCTCGTTGAAGCCGGGGAAGTAGCGTTCGAGCAGCTCCAGGCCGCGCGGAGTCAGCCGGTGGGGGTGGAAGGCCTGCGGCGTCCCCGGCCTCAGCTCGGGTCCGTCCGGAAGCTCATCCTTCTCTACGACAATGACTTCCTCGTAAAAGCCGGAGAGCACCCCGGCCGCAAGCAGACCGGCCATGCTTCCTCCGATGACGACAGCCCTCTGCTGCCTGCACTCTTGCATCTCGTTCATCTTCATCGCTCCTTTGACGGTTCGGATTTCGGGAGGCGGGTTATGCAGCATGGGGGCTGCGTGCGCTGATGTCGTAGTCACACTATAGCTTAGATTGACTAAGTCAGTCAATAAAGAAATCAGGGTGCCTGTCCTTCCCTCAGGTTGGAGGCAAGGGGAAGGGCTTGGCCGATATCGTGACTGTGCCGGAGCTGTGAACCGAAAGCCGTCCGAACGGCGGCTGGCACTGGGGGATCTGATCCGGCGGAGGCAGAGGGCTGGGGAACGGGGGGACCGCGGTCAATGGATGACGAAGCGCAGCGTGCCGGCCGGAGGCAATGAGACGCCTCTTGCAAAAGACATGACGAACAGGCGGTCCGGCATCGATCTGCCTTACCGCCTGCCGTCCATCCAGGGCAGGAGCTTGTCACAGCCCCGCCCTTATCGTCCGCTTCCTCCGTGCAGCAGCCTGCAGCACGGACTGCCGTCCTAAGGCCGCTCGTACCAGCGGCCGGAGGTCCATTCGGAGGCTTTCCAGCGAAGCACATCCGGGGTGGCGAGATGGGCGATCTCCTTGAGGAATTCGAGCCGCTCTACCTCGGTCATCGGCTGGAAGCTCCGGGCTGCGGCCAGGTTGCGTTCGAGCTGGTCCATCGTCTCCATGCCGACAATCGCCGTGGAGACCGGCAGGCTCCAGGTGTACTGCAGCGCCTTCTCGTACCAGGGCGCGAGCTTGCCGAGAGCGAACACCTTCATCCCGACCACCGCCGTGCCCTTCTCCAGCGCCTTCGGCAGGAACTCATGCGCGAAGCTGTAGATGAGGTGGTCGGGGGCGGAGACGGCGACCAGCGCGCTGTCGAAGGCGAAGCGGTCGAGGGCTTCCAGCTGGACCCGGGGGTTCGTATGACCGCTGATCGAGAGCTTTTTGACGACGCCCTGCTCCTGTGCTTCCTGCAGCGCCTTAAGCGCCCCGTCAGCGGCAAAGCAAGCGTCTAGCTCTTCCATCGTCATGATATTGTGAAGACGCCATTCGTCGACATGGTCGGTCTTCAGCCGCTTGAGGCTTGCTTCGAGCAGCCGCCATGAGCCGTCCCGGGAGCGGTCATGCGTCTTCGTGGCGATCCAGACATCGTTCCTGCGGCCTTCGAGTGCAAGGCCGAGGCGCTGCTCCGACTGCCCAGCCGAATAGCTCGGCGCTGTGTCGAAGTAGGTGACGCCCGCTTCGATCGCCCGGTGCACGATGCGCACCGCTTCTTCCTCCGTGCACCCATGCTCGTCCACGATGCGCTGGGCGCCGAAGCTCAAGATCGGGAAGCGCTGTCCCGTCGTTCCGAAGGCTCTCTTTTCCATGATAGGCACTCCTTGTCTCAAGAGGGAATGGTGGATTCTGTAAATCAGTATACCACACCCGGGCAGCCATTCCAGCCGGCGTCGGAGTGCGGCAGATTTATATGGAAGAGGATGGAATAGAGGCGGGACGATCTGGGAAAAGTAACCTATGGGCTGAAGAGCCAGGAACCGATTTGACGACAAAAGGAGATTACCCCCATGCCATTCGGCGCTCATGAAACGATGGAAGTCCATGAAATTCTCAACGAGAAAATGAACCTCATCGAGCATTTTGCTCTCTACGGACAAATGGCCCAGTCGCCGGTGGTCCGCGATCTGGTCTACCGTCACCTGCAGACGGCCGCAGCAGGATATGACCAGCTTGTAGCCTACACACACGATTACAGTGCGGCGAAAGCACCGGGACCGGGGATGCCGGGCTTCCATTCCGGGATCCGTCCGGACCAGATCCAATATGGATTGAACAACCCGGCGCAGGTCGCCCCTATGCTGCAGGGCGCGCTGAATGACCGCCAGATTCTGGCCGCGGTCCTCTCCTGCCACAAGGCTTCTGCCAAGACGCACATGCAGGCCTGCCTGGAGTGTGCTGACCCGAATGTAAGACGCATGCTGCAGCAGGGAGCCAACCTCTGCGCAGAGCAGGCGTATGAGACGTTCCTGATCATGAACCAGCAGGGCCTGTATCAGGTGCCGACCATGCAGGATCATACCGCCAAAACCTTCCTGCATGCCTATCAACCGTCGAATCCCGGACAAAACCCGAACCCGATGATGTAAATCGGGGACCGACTTATTCAGCGGCAGAGGAGGAGAACCATGGAAGATCAAACAGCGCGGATCCTGGAGCGGATCCGCTTCGCCGGGACGCTCTGCGAGCTGGACGCAGCCAAGAGCCGTCTGCAGTCCGAACAGCTGCGGGAGCTGACCCGGCATCTGGACCGGATGAGGGAGCGCTTCAGCGCCCTGCAGTCCCTCCCGGAAGACCGGGCCGAAGTGATGGAACTGCGACAGAGCCTGGCCGAGCTGCGGGAGGAGCTGCGCCCGTGCGGCCAGGATGTGGAAGTGAAGAGGGAGGAGTGCCTCAAGGAATACCGCAGCGCCCTCGGCGAGGACAAGGAAGCATTCGAGAAGCTGAGCGAAGCGGAGCAGCAGGGAAGCCGGCCGCTCGCTTACCGCTACAAGCAGGATTACCGGACCCTGAAGGATCTCTCCGAGATCCTGTCCCTGCTGTCGGCGGACCTCATGAATCTCAGCGACCAGGTCGAGCATCATTTTCTGCACAGCCATCCGGCGCCGGAGATCGGGGATTACGAGTACAGGGACAATGTGCCGGAGCCGGGAAGCCTTTCGCCTTAAGCGTTTCACTTGGGGAGGCGGCTTCCGTCCATAACAGAAGATCGCTGCATTTACACCGAGGCCGTGAGCTCCCCTTTGGAGCCGCGGCTTTTTTGAATTTGCCTGCCTCGTCCATAGGAGACGTCGAAGCCATATATCTCATTGGGGCCGACGCCTGTAACCCGAAGCCGTACGGATACCCGCTGAAATCATAGGCTCATCCCTGCATTTGGCCTGCAAGGTCGGTGCTCCCCGCTTTCTTTAAATTGGATCCGTTGGATTTCGCTGGGATCGTACACGCTTTTGCTTTATTTCTGCGATTCTGACACCGGGCTTCGACAGTATATTTTGGCCAAGGGAGGTATTCTAGTAAAAAGCATGCCAAACTGTTCTCCCAGAAAGGATGAATGAAATCGTGAACATAGAGTCGGTGGCCCAGCGGGTATTCGTATCGGAAGTTTCCCTGAAGCGGTGGTGTGTGTTAATGGAGAAGTACAAGTACAAGTTCGCCGCGGATGAGCAGGGTGAGCGGGATTTCACGGAGCGTGACGTCGAGGCGATCAAGTGGATCTCGATGAAGCTGCTTGACGGCAAGGAGCTGCGTGTGGCGGTCAAAGAGGTGGTCGCGCAGTACCTGGTGCCGTCCACGGGAGGCGAGGACAAGCAGGCGGCGCAGAAGCTCGGCGTCGATGAGGAAGAGATCAAGAGCCTGATCCACCACCTGTTCGACCTGCGGATGAAGGAGTATATAGCGAGCAGCGACCAGCGGCTGGCGGACCTGGAGCTGAAGGTGAAGGAGACGGAGGGTGACCCGCGGCTCGCGAACCTGGAGAAGAAGGTGAAGGAGGCCGAAGCTCAAGTCAAGAAGACGGTGAACCAGATGAAGGCGGCCGTCGATCAGGTCAAAGAGACCGGCAGGCGCGTCAAGGAAGCCGAAGCCAAGGTATCGAGGCTTGAGAAGGATCAGGATACCATGGTGACGGAGGTGCTCGTTCTTCATGAGAAGGTGGATGAGAGCGCCAGGCAGAATGAAGCCTTCCGCAAGATCCGGGAGGACGAGATCATGAACATGATGAAGGAGATTCTCGAGACCCGTCGGATGGTGGCGGCTGCTCGGGAGCGGCGGTGGCAGGGGCTGTGGAAAACGGTCACCCAGGTGCTCTCCCCGAAGAAGCAGCGGCTGCGGGGGAGAACCACCACCTGAACCGCCTGCCCGCCCGTACGCTTAGCGGTCCGCCCATCCGGCAGACCGCTCTTTCCGCGTTGGCGGAGGGTCCGTCCTCCAAGGTATAATAAGAGGTACACGCGCCCTGCAGGATAGGGTGCGGGGTGTCGGTTTCATATCAACCTGGAGAGAGGTGCGGATCCATGTTTGACCGCAGAGAAAGCTTGAAAGAATACATGCGCCGCTACCCTGTGACGCTCGCCCTCATCCTGGTGCAGATCGGCGTGTGGCTGGCCATGGAATGGGCAGGCTCGTCGGAGGACCAGCGAACACTGTTGACCTTCGGAGCGATGTTCGACCTGCCCGGCATGCAGCCGGAGCCTTGGCGGTATGTCACCGCGATCTTCCTCCATATCGGCTTCCAGCATCTGCTCTTCAACAGCTTCGCCCTGTATGTGTTCGCCGCACCGCTCGAGAGGCTGCTGGGACGGTGGAAGTACCTGCTGTTCTACCTGCTGTGCGGGATCGCCGGCAATCTTGCCAGCGCCTGGCTGCACGGCGATTATTACATCGGCGCCGGGGCCTCCGGAGCGATCTATGGCGTCTACGCCGCCTTCCTGTACCTCTCGATCTTCCGCCGGGATCTCATCGACTACGCGACGAAGCAGACGGTGCGGACCATTGTCATTGTCGGCTTCATCTACTCCATCGTAGTGCCGCGGGTGGACCTCTATGCGCATGGCGGCGGGTTCATCGGGGGTTTTCTGATCTGTGCCTTGATGAGCCTGCTCGTTAGGCGCAGGCCTGCGCGGCCAGAGCGGGAACCGGACGGGACGCTGAATGAGTGAGCCGAAGGCTTACTGCGGCAGGGAGAAAGGAGGCGTGCGGAAAATGGAACGCTACATGGGGGAAGTGGGAAAGCTGAGCGAGGCGGAATGCCGGCGTTTCCTGGTGTTGCTGCTCACGCAGTCGGCAGGTCAGGAGCCGGGTGCGGTGGATGTATTGGGCCTGTGGCAGCCATATCAGGAAGCCTGTGACCGGGAGAACAGGCTGCGGCTGGAGAGGGAGCGGTTCACCCATGTCCTCTTCAGCCCCTCCGATGCGGGGCTCATGAAGGTGGCGATCAGCAGGCTCGGGAAGCGGCCGGAGAGCAGAGTGCTGGCTTCCGGGGAGCTTTTGTCCGTCGGGCCGCTCAGGAATCTGGAGCAGGGGGACGGCAGGATAGCCCGCTTCGAGTGGTTCTCAGCCCGTTATGCCGAATTTCCGTATGCCGCCTTCGGGCAAGAAGAATACGGTGTGATCCACTGGGCCGAGGAGCTGCGCAGGATTCCTGCGCATCATGCGGTGGTCCTATGGGGCGGAGAGAATGCGCATGACCAGATGGGGGTCCGCCTGGCGCTGCATCTGCTCCGCGAACGGACCGGGCCGGTGCATCTCGTTAACGTGTCGGAAGCTTATGCCCGCACAGCCGAACGGTATGATCCGGAGCTCCATCCGCTGACCGCAGGGGAGCTTCCCATGGAAGCGGTTCAAGAGCTGCTGCTGCAGGGGCCGGGAGAGCCGCTGAGCCCGGAGGCCAGGGCGCAGTATGCCGCGCAGTGGCTTGAGCTGAGTGAGGATCCTCATCCCTTGAGAATCTGGCGGGATGGACGCATAGTTCCGGTGGAGGAGGATTACTTCGACGGTCCTCTGCTCGAGATCGTGAAAGAGCTGGAGCTGCAGGCAGCGGAGGCGGAAGACGGCTTCGTGCGGGCGGGACAGGCTGTCGGCACGGCGATCGTCCGGTGGCGTCAGGTGGTCGGGGACGGCTTTGTAAATTACCGTCTGCTCTCGCTGATTAGCGCCGGACGGCTGGAATTCCAGGGGCTGCCGAGCGCGATGTTCCGCTACCGGGTCAGGGTACGGGAGTAGAGCGGGTAGGAGCCGCCTATACGGCAAGCACCAACTTATCGTCCACTCTCGCTGATTAGCGCCGGGCGGCTGGAATTCCAGGGGCTGCCGAGCGCGATGTACCGCTGCCGGGTCAGGGTACGGGAGTAGAGCGGGTAGGAGCCGCCTATACGGCAAACACAAAAGGAACCACTCCGGGGGAGTGGTTCCTTCTTCTCATTGACTCTTATTATTAGAGTTTTACGACGTTCGCAGCTTGTGGACCGCGCTGACCTTCAACGATGTCGAATTCTACGTCTTGGCCTTCGTCGAGAGTTTTGAAGCCATCGGATTGAATCGCGCTGAAGTGTACGAATACTTCGGTGCCGTCTTCGCCGGCGATGAAGCCGTAGCCCTTTTCAGCGTTAAACCATTTTACTTGACCCTTCATGTAACGTCCTCCTGTGTAAACCAACAAATTTTTTTCTTACAAGCCTATTATAAGCGTTTTGCGGAAAAAAACCAAATTTTGAAGAAGTTTTTTTTGGAAAATTATTTTTGGGAGGATTTAGGCGGGTTTGAGGCGGTTTCTAGTACCCATTCCGAGTAGTCGGTTTCGCCTATTCCCGTTGAAAGTGCTTTCCCTTATGATGGCAGGAGTGCAAGGGATGTTAAGAGTCTGTTAAGACAACCGGGAGGCGGATGTATGAAGAGGATTGCAGTGCTCGGAAGCGGGACGGCGGGTCTTCACCTGAGCTATGCCCTGGTGAACAGCGGGGCGTTCCAGGTAACCGTTTATACGGATCGGACGCCAGAGGAAGTAAAAAGGGGGCGCGTCAGCTCGACACAGGTGCATTTTGGTCCGGCGCGGGCCCGGGAGGCTGCATACGGCATGCCCCTGTGGGAAGCGGGGCCCGAGCTCGAGAGCATCCACGTTACGGTAGGCGGGCAAAAGCTGTTCACGGGAGGGCTCGTGCACCCGGCCAAGTCTGTGGATCAGCGGGCTTACTTCTTCAGGTGTATGAAAGACCTGGAAGCCAAGGGGGTCTCTTTCGTCTACGGCCGTGTGGACGAAGAGCGGCTGCAGGAGCTGGCGCGGGCATATGACCTGATCGTCGATTGCAGCGGCAAGCGGGGGCCTATTGCGCCGTTTCCGCAGATCGGCGAGCTCTCGCCCGTGACGACACCGCAGCGCAAATGCAGTGCCGGGTATTTCCACGGCGTGGTGCCCCTGGAACCGGCGGGCGTCTCGATCACGATCCTGCCCGGTGCAGGGGAGCTGTTCGAGATTCCGGCGCTGACCGCCTTGGGGCCCGTGACCATCCTGTTCATCGAATCGGTGCCCGGCGGGCCGCTGGATGTGTTCGGCGGGATCAAGGACCCTGAGAGCTTCCGTGACCGGATGAGGGCGGTCGTGGACCGTCATTTTCCTGCGGTCGCCGCCCGGGTGGACGGGGAGCACTTCGGCCTGTGCGACGAGCGAGGCTTCGTCCAGATTGCGGTGCAGCCGGCCGTTCACCGGCCTTACTGTACGGTGGGCGGGACGCTCGTGCTTGGCTGCGGCGACAGTGTCGTGCTGAACGACCCGATCACCGGCCAGGGCTGCAACACGGCGTCCTACTGCGCCGAGCAGCTGGTGCGAACGCTCACGGAGGAGCCTGTTGGGCCGTGGGACGAGAGAACCGGTGAGGCGTACTGGAAGCGGATCCGTGATTATGTGACCGAGGTGACGCAGTGGAGCAACGCCATGATGGGACCGCTGCCGGACCATGCGGTGGGCCGGCTTATGGCGGCAGCCGCAGACCCCGCGGCCGCAGACCGCATCGCCGGCTGGTTTGCCGATCCGGCCACGGCGTATGAGGATTTGTTCCGCTCCGCGGCGGGAACAAAGGAACAGGCGGAGCGGCAGGGCGGGCTTTGAGTGGGGCGGAGGTGCGAATTGCCGGCCGGTTAGGCGATCCGGTGATGGCGTTTGAGGATGGTTTCGCTCCGCGGCGAGGAACAAGAGAACGTACGAGGATTTGTTCAGCTCCGCGGTGAATCAAGGGAGTAACCGGAACGGCACGGGTGGCTGCGAGTGGATGCTCAGATGGCGACACCAGCTAGTTATCCCATCTCGCCAGGGCGTACGAGGATTTGCTCCACGCCGAGGCGGAACCAAGTGTGTAGTCGGAGCGGCAGGGCTGACGGCGAGAGGGTGCACTGTGGGCGTCGCCGGCTGGTAAGCCGATCCGCCTAGGGCGCACGTGGATTGTTTTCGCTCCGCGGCGAGGAACAAGGGAACGTACGATGATTTGTTCCTCGCCATGGTGGGTCCAAGGAAGAGGCGGGGCAGCAGCACTGGCGGCGAGCAGAGGTCGGAGAACTAGAAGTGCAGACAGGAACTACTGGACGAAAAAGGGTCCTCGAATAGCTGGCCGCACATCAGCTATTATGCCGGTCCTCCCGCCGTGTACGATGACTAGTTCCGCATCGCAGCGGGTTAAAGGAGAAGGGCGGCGGTTCAGCGAAAGCTGGCGGCGGGAGGAGGACGCGGGACATCGGCGACCGTATAACGGGCTATTATGCCGATCAATTTACTATTGGCAGCCACGTGAGCATTGGGGGAACCGGCTGAGATGGGTTCCCATGTCAACTCGGTCGCTCGCTCAGTCGAACTCAGGCTCATTCGTGCTGTACATTGCCCACGGGAAGAGAAACACTACGTCCGGCCCCTTACTCTCGGCGTAAACAATAAAATTAGAGGAACTGAGATGCGTTATATTCATCTGTGAATGGGCTGTTCTTGAAATAGAGGAACTGATGTTCGCTATTTCGCTGCAGGGGGCTGTTTTTCCATGAGTTTGGGATCATTAACGCATCTGAGTTCCGTTATCCTCCGGGAAATGACGGGAAATATGCCAATAAGGCATCCTAGTTCCTTTAAATTCAATCCACGGCGGTAAAGTCGGGGGTGTGAGGCCGAGCGGGGCACCAGGATATGCTGTCCGGATGGCTTGGACAGTATTGGCACAGCCGGCCTGCTGTATCATCTCGGCACAGCCGGCCGGATCAAGGCTCCGCCCGGAGGCCCGACATAGGCATGCATGGACTGCACGCCCAAGGCGACACAGCGGCGGGCGTCCGCAGCGAGCCCCTGCGGCGCCTGCGGAATTGCCTCATGCAGGCGGCAGCACGACCTGACGTTCAGGGCAGACCTGGACATAGGCCGGCCTTTCAACAAAAACGGATCTGCTCCAGTCCCCGATTTTCTTACCCCAGCCATTTCACCAGAAGATAGACGAGCAGGATCCAGAACGGCGTACAGACGAGGATGCCGGTCAGGCAGCCTTTGAACAGGAAAAAGCGTTTGCCGGTAGTCGTGTTTTCATCGAGAGGATGATGAGAGTCCGGCACAGAATCGTCTGCCGGGTGGTTGTCTCTGTGGGACTTTCGATCGTTGTTAATAGGTCATTTCTCCTCCGTCAAGGATGCTGTTATTTATTGTAGTATCGTTCGTTATAAAGAACAACTCTTTTTCGACCTGCTCTCCTTATATGGGCAGCTGTCCATCCTTCATGAATTCATACCACCATGCGGCATACCTGCGTGGGAGACGGGAGGGCACAACGATGATTCCGTCCTGGGCCGGGGCCAATCTCTCCGTGTTGTTTCTGGAGGGCGGCGCGGCGGTTAACTCTGCTTATAGACGTTTCTGAAAGAGGTGGACTTTCATGACAAAAAGCGTCCGCTGGCTGGCCGCCGCGCTGTTCCTGCTGCTGCCGGGCACCGTGTCGAGCGAGGAGGCCGGAGGGCTTCCGGATACATCGGTATCCACGAAGGAAGTAGTGATTACAGCAGATTCCTGGCTCTACGGGGATGAGCAGGGGAAGCCGGGAGAGTCGGATGGCCTCCTTCCGGCCCTGCGGGAGCTGCAGATCGGCTGCCGTCCGCTCGAGCAGGGATGCATTGTACTGCAGAACGGACGGCCTTGGCTTCCGGTAGAGACGGCCGAGGGACGAAAGTGGATCCCGTACGACAGCCGGGTGCTTCAAGGCAGGCTCGATCCGACCGAGCGGAAAGGGACCCTCCTGCACAAGGTGCAGCTGTACGAGACTCCGGATGAAGAGCGGGGAACGAGTGAGGAGCTCGACCCGCAGCAGGTCGTGATCACCGCCTCGATCTCCTATACGCCCCGTGACGCGGACACGGCGAGCAGCATGGTGGCTCAAAGCGGCACCTGGTACCGGATCTCCACCTCTCTCGGAGAGAAGTGGATTCAGAATCCGGTCATCCCGGAGGAGTTGGAGCAGCGTCCCTATATCGTGCCGATCAAATTAAGCGGCGACGAGCTCAGCTATCCTTTCCCTTTTGAGGCGGAAGGGAAAGGGGAGCGCACCGGACAGGATTACATCCAGCCGGTCTCCGTGTCCAGCGTGCCGCAGGGAAGCGAACGGGCGGTCTGGTACCGGTATAGAGGAACGGACGGGGTAGATCGCTGGGTAAGTCCCGATCCCCGAACGCAGGAGGAGAGGAACCGGTTTCTGCTGGACGGAGCGCCGGTCGTGCTGCCCACGGCGGCCCGTTTGTTCAACATCCGCGGGAAAGAGGAGGGGGCGCAGTGGGTTGAGGGGGGAACGTACCCGGCGTTCGAAGTCTACGAAGGCTGGATACGGCTGCGCACGCCGGCTGGAACCGGATGGGTGAATCTGAACCGCGCTCTGCTCGAGAGGCCGGAAGGAGTCGTGCCTTCGGAAGCGGTCATTACGTTGACCCCCGAGACGAGAGCGTACCGGTTTCCGCTGACCGGAGAGGTGAGCCTCGAAGCCGGCACCTTCCAGACGCAGCAGGTTCGCGCGAACGAGCAGTGGACCTCGCCTGAGGGTGAGGTGTGGTACCGGATCGATTCGTTCGGCGGACCGGTATGGATTCCGGAGAAGCCGCTGCCGGCTTGATCGTGCTATACTGGAACCGTCAGGATTATCTTAAGCCAGGGAAGCGGGGCGACGGAATTGGCCGTGTATATTGCACTGCTGCGCGGCATCAATGTCAGCGGGAAAAAGATTATCAAGATGGAGGAGCTGCGCAGCCTCTTGGAATCCTTGGAGCTGCAGCGGGTGCGGACGTATATCCAGAGCGGCAATGCCGTGTTTATTGCGGCTGACGACGCTCAGGATGCCATGGCGGATAGGATCTCCGCGGCGCTGAAGGAGAAGTTCGGCTTCGAGGTCGGCGTGATCGTCAAGACTCCCGAAGAGCTGGAGGCCGCTTTGCGCGATAATCCCTTCTCTGCCGCTGCCAGAGGTACGGCGCAGGAAGAAGCAGGGGAGAAGCGGTATTATTCTTTTCTGGCGAAGGCTCCGGAGCCGGCGGCCGTGGATTCGCTGCAGGCCTATGCCAATGAGGTGGATGACTACCGCATCGTGGGCGATGCGGCCTATATCCTCTGCCGGGGCTCCTACGGGAAATCGCAGTTTTCAAACAACTTCCTTGAAGCGAAGTTGAAGGTCATGGCGACGACACGCAATGAGGCGACCGTCCGGAAGCTGCAGGAGATGGCGAGAGAGGCAGAGGGGGAAGACGCCGTACGGACTCGCTGAAATACGTAGAATTAGCAGGCTGATTGTTCAGGAGGATGGGTTTCATGGAAATACGAAAGCTGGCGCAGGAGGACCCTCTGCCGATGGAGCTGCTGCTCCTCGCGGACCCTTCCCTGAAGCTGGTGGAAGAGTATGTATCCCGCGGTGAATGTTATATTGCCTGCGGGGAGAAGGGGGCGGTGGTGGGCGTCTATGTGCTGCTCCCGACCCGTCCGGAGACGGCCGAGCTGGTGAATGTCGCGGTCGATGAGGCCCATCAGGGCCGGGGGATCGGCCGGCAGCTCGTTATGCATGCGGTCTCCCGGGCAAGAGAGCTCGGTTTCCGCACGATCGAAGTCGGCACCGGGAGCACCGGCGTCGGGCAGTTGGCCCTGTACCAGAAGTGCGGCTTCCGCATGACCGGGATCGACCGGGACTTCTTCGTCAGGCATTACAGCGAACCGATCTTTGAGAACGGCATGCAGCTGTTCGATATGGTGCGGCTGAGCCAAGACCTTTAAGTGAAACGGCACATCCGGAATATGCAGGTGTCCCCCTTCCAAGCGGATGGGGGCTTTTTGGCTTGAGTTTTTTCAACGCGCATCGTCCGTAAAAGACGCCATGGCCGTTTAATCTTTAGCCTGGCTGCACGAAATCAGGGATCACTCGTTAACGAGTTCGCGGATGTCCTGGTTTCGGGCGGAAAAGGGCACCTGCCGGAAGGAGCCGCAAAGCAGTGGAACGGAAAGGGCATGGCGCCTGGAAGGACCCCTGCTTGTGGGTGTCCCCAAAACATCAAAAAAAGCCGGGCAGCTGCTAATGCAGCCTGCACGACCTTGTAAGTAACGATGTAAATAAACCAAAAAAACCAACGAAGATAACAAATAAAAAGGCGAAAAATCGAATGCTGGTTCGAAAAATTAAAGATTTGAATACCGGACTCATGAGGGTAAAATTCAATTTCTAATAATAATAGTATAGCACGCGGATGATTATAAGTCTATACTTTCTTCCGCATTTTGGATATATTTTTTTAGCATTCGAAACCGCGGTTGAGGGAGGTTGAATCATGAGAAGGGAAAGCGTCACACATGAGCCGATCATTACCCTGAAGGATATTGGCAAATCGTTCCAGGTAGCGAAGCGGGCGGCAGGCCTCGGTCAGGCCTTCAAAGCGCTGTTCGCCCGCGAGTACAAGGTGGTGGAAGCGCTCCAGGATATCTCTTTCGAGATCCGGGAAGGGGAGATCGTCGGGTACATCGGCCCCAACGGAGCAGGCAAATCCACGACGATCAAGGTAATGAGCGGTATTCTCGTTCCCGACCGGGGGACGTGCAGCATTATGGGATACACGCCCTGGAAGAGCCGGGTGGACTATGTCCGCGGGATCGGCGTCGTATTCGGGCAGCGCTCGCAGCTCTGGTGGGATGTGCCGGTGATCGATTCCTTTGAGATGCTGAGGGATATCTACAGTATTCCCGCAGGCGCTTACCGGGCGAACCTGGAGATGCTGACCGACACGCTGGGGCTCTCCGACATCCTCCAGGTCCCTGTAAGGCAGCTCAGCCTGGGCCAGCGGATGCGCTGCGAGATCGCGGCTTCGCTCCTACACGATCCGAAGATCCTGTTCCTCGATGAGCCGACGATCGGACTTGATGCGGCCAGCAAGATCGCGGTCCGGCAGTTTATCAAGACGATCAATCGGGAGAAAGGCGTCACTGTCATCCTCACGACTCATGATATGAGCGATATCGAAGCGCTGGCCGACCGGATTCTGATGATCGGCAGAGGAAAGCTGCTGTACGACGGGACACTGGAGGAGCTGCGCGGGCGGTTCGGCACCCAGCGGACGCTGACGGCGGATTACCGGGCTCACCCTAAACCCGTCGAGATTCCGGGCACAATCAGGCTCTCCTGGACCCCGGAGCGGGCGGTGTACAGCATGGATACGGAGCACGTGCGGATCGACCGGGTAATCTCCCGGCTCTCCGAAGAGGTGGAGCTGCTTGACGTTTCGGTGGAGACGAAGCCGGTTGACGAGCTCATTCTCCGGCTGTACGAGGAGCACCAGGTATGAGGGCGTATGTATCGGTGTGCCGGATGCGCTTTCTGAACGGTCTGCAGTACAGGGCCGCCGCGATGGCCGGTATTGCCACGCAGCTGTTTTTCGGACTCATCTTCATCATGGTCTACCTGGCCTTCTACAGCGGAAGCACGGCGGAGGCTCCGATCTCTCTGCGGGATATTGTCACCTACACCTGGCTGCAGCAGATCTTCCTCGCCTTCATCATGCTGTGGGCACGCGACAACGAAATCTTCCAGCTGATCACCGGCGGCAACATCGCTTACGAATTATGCCGCCCGTGCGGGATCTATCCGTTTTGGTTCGCCAAGCTGCTTGCGAACAGGCTCTCCAGTACGCTGCTCCGCTGTTTCCCGATTCTGCTCATCGTGTTCTTCCTGCCGGAGCCTTACCGGCTCTCTCCGCCCGAGTCCCCCGGGGCGTTTGCTCTCTTCCTCATCACCCTCGCCCTGGGCCTGCTTCTCGTGGTGTCGATCTCCATGCTGATCTACATCTCCGTCTTCTGGACGATGTCACCGACCGGCTCGATCCTGATGGTCTCCGTGGCCGGCGAGTTCTTCGCGGGCATGATTCTTCCGGTGCCCCTGATGCCGCTCTGGCTGCAGCACATCACTTATCTGCTGCCGTTCCGCTGGGCGGTCGATCTGCCGTTCCGCGTCTATTCGGGCCATATTCCGGCGGCCGAGGCGCTGTGGGGCATTCTCATTCAGCTGGGCTGGCTGGCCGTGCTGATCGGCACCGGCCGGCTGCTTCTGCGGCGGGCACTCCGCCAAGTCGTGGTACAGGGAGGGTAAAGAGGGTATGATCTATTTTCGCTACATGTCGCTTCACTTCCGGTCCCAGCTGCAGTACCGGGCTTCCTTCTGGCTGATGACGTTCGGACAGTTCTTAATCCCGTTCTCGGTCTTCGCGGGGCTGTATCTGATGTTCGAGCGCTTCGGGCAGCTGCAGGGGTGGAGCTTCTTCGAAGCGGCGCTTTGCTTCGCGGTCATTCATCTCGCGTTCTCGCTCAGCGAGTGCTTCGCACGCGGCTTCGACGCCTTCTCGTCCCTCGTGGGAGGGGGCGAGTTCGACCGCCTGCTCGTCCGTCCGCGCAGCACGGCGGTTCAGGTGCTCGGCTCCCGGTTCGAGTTCACCCGGTTCGGACGCATCCTGCAGAGCGCGGTGGTCCTCGTATGGGCGGTAAGCAGCCTGCCCGTGGCCTGGACAGCGGCCAAAGCGGTGACGCTCGTGCTCATGATCGCCTGCGGCGTGCTGATTTTTACCGGGATCTATATGCTGGCCGCCACGCTGTGCTTCTGGACGATCCAGGGGCTGGAAGTCGCCAATATCTTCACGGACGGGGGCCGGGAGATGGCGCAGTATCCGCTGAATATTTACCAGAGATGGGTGACCGTCTTCTTCACCTTCATCATCCCGTTCGGCTGCGTGAGCTACCTGCCGCTGATGTACATTTTGGACCGGGTGCAGGGTCCTCCCATGCTGTATATGCTGATGCCCCTCGGCGGCGCCGTGTTCGTGCTGCCCTGCCTGCTCGTCTGGTTGGTCGGGGTTCGCTATTACCGCTCTACGGGGTCATGACCCGGCTGGTGCACAGGTGTCTCCCTCATTTCCTAAATATAGGAAAATGTGACAACCATCATAGGCCATCCCGCAGGCCGGGTGTATAGTGAGCTTATACACTCGGATCTGCTTCAGGGCAGAAGCGATGGAGAGGGGATAGGCACCATGTGGATGTCCATGATCGAAGCAAGCGCAAGGTCGGCAATGGAGCTGCTCATCGCCGCCGTACGGTTATTGGAGGAGTCGAAGAACTCGGGACTGGGGACGGATTACATAGAGGACTTGTCAACGGATATTCTGCTGATGGAAAAAGAAGTCGTAAGTCTGCTCGGCGGCAATTACGATTCCGGGGAGGTCACCGGGCTGTTCAATAAAGTCTATGCGGCCGAAATGACGATTGACGACTTCATCAGCCGGACCCTGCTGGAAACGGCCTGATGGGATGGCCGGGTCCACGCCATAAACCAAAGAGAAGCTACAGCACCTGCGCTGTGGCTTTTGCCGTTGACTCCAGCTCCAGGCGTCAGCTGTTCCGGAGGCTAAAGGGGCGCTGCGGTGCCATCGGCTCTCCGGCAGCATCGCGGCCGGCAGGACAGCCGTCAGCCGGAATTCAAGTGAGGGGGCATTGCATCCGCGCAGCCCGCTTCACTTATTTACAATTGGAAGAAGAGGGACTAGGATAGAAAACAGCCCTCATCTTGAGCAGCCGCAAAAAAGCCTGAGGAGGAGCGCCATGCCAAGGGTTCAAGCCGTCTTCTTCGATTTGTTCGAAACGTTGATTACCGAGTACAAGAACGGGGTCTGCAAAGTGAGACGGGCTGCAGACCCGGAAAGCCGGAGTCGGATCGGTCTTACACAGAGCGAATTCAGGCGGGAATGGAACGCGCGGCACGCCCAAAGAATGACGGGGGAATACCCCGGATACCACGCGGTCCTCAGGGATATTTGCTCTCATCACGGATTGGGTTATCCGGAAGAAACGGTTCAAGCCATGTACGAGGAGCGGGTGGCCGAGAAAGCGGCGGCCTTCGGTGAGATCGGCGAGGACGTTAGGGAGCTTCTGCGGCAGTTGAAGGTCAGAGGCCTCCGGATCGGGCTGATCAGCAATTGTACGGAGGAGGAGGTGACGGCCTGGGGCGGGTGCGGCTTGGCGTCCTATTTTGACACGGTGGTGTTCTCCTACGAGACGGGGCTGGCCAAACCGGACCCGAAAATCTACGAGCTCGGCTGCTCGCGCCTCGGTGTCCGCCCTGAGGACTGTCTTTTTGTCGGCGACGGAGGGTCGAAGGAGCTGGAAGGGGCAGGGGCGGCAGGCATGACCTCACTCCAGGCCGCTTGGTATGTCCCGGAGGAGATTGCGCTGCGTGTGCAGGGAGTTACACGATTGAAGAAGCCGGCACAGCTGCTGGAGTGGATTACAGAATAGGAGAGACAGCGATGAAACGAGGAATAGCCGGGCTGGCACTGTGCACAGCCCTGTCGGCAGGTACGGCGGCATCCGCTTCGGATGCCGTGCAGGCGGTGCTTTTTGACGTTACATACAAATTCGGCGGGAAGCAGGCGCAGCTGGGCGGGGAGTATGTCTCCTTGAATTATAACGGGCATGCGTATGTGCCGATCCGCTTCGTGGCCGAGCAGGCCGGGTTGAAGGTGGAATTCGACGAGCAGTCCAAGACAGTGAAGGTCGGCCGCGCGGGGAGCTATGTGGCGGAAGCGGCGGCACTGGAGCTGGCGAAGCTGTCGGTTCCGGATGCCAAGGGGGCCGCCTGGAAAGCCGAACTGCTCGAAGCAGCGGGTGCGGAAGGGCAGCCCGTCTGGAGGGTGACAGGCACTGATCCGGAAGGCAGACGGACGGAGGTGAAGCTGAACGCAGAGACCGGGGAGCGGATTGCCATGAAGGAGCTGGGGGTAAGTGTTCCACAGCTCGGAGAAGCCTACGGCCTGATTCTGTCTACGATGGCGGATCATAGCAGGGCGACCGGCGGCCCGGAGGCGTATATAGCCGTTGATCACCGAGGGCTGGAGAAGCTGGGGGAAGCGGAGTCCGGCGTGATGCTCGGCATGCTGGGGAAGTACCAGGTGCCGGTCCTGTTGGCCTCGCTGGATGAATTGAAGGCGCAGGGCAGGGTGGATGCCGCAAGCCATCATGCCATCGACGGTGTGCTGCTCGGGATCGAAAAGACCGTTGTGGAAGGAAGCCGCCTGGTCGTCGACGCTTATTTGTACAAGAGCGCACTTGGGGCCGAAAGCCGGCAGTTTACGCTGGAGCATAAAGAAGGCGGATGGAAAGTGGTAGAGGACAAACTTTTCGGGATCAGTTGAGGAGGCTGGAAAGACAAAGGACAGGGCTATGACGGTTAGCTGCCCAGTGAATGTGGAGGCCGCGCGCGGAAGGAAGAGATCCGACCGTTGGGGGCGTATGTTGTCCGCTCCGGGTGCCGTGGCGTATTATCCGACAAGCGGCTTTGATCGGGCGGACAAGGCTTTTGTGGTCACGTGGAGAGGCTGAAGGGCGCCGACCGGCGTCCTTTTTTGCGTTCTGGCTGGCGGCAGGAGGGGAAAAGATAGATGTGTGGGCAATATACTTGTTTTCACACTTTTCATCCTGATTGTACGCGTATTCCTATGTGCAGGAAACCGTATTGAGGAGCCTGTACGACCCGCCCCGACCGGCCGCCGCCATTGCCGTTCGTACCTGTGATGTCGGGAGTATTGGAATAAACTTGCGATAAATATACTTGTTTGCACGGGTTTGGGCGTTTGCTCCATCCTGCCGTTCCATGGAACCACGAGGTTGGCAGACGTTTTCCCGTTCGCTCACCGCCAAAAAGTGAGAAAGGGTGATGTGCTGTACCTGTCCGTTTGGTTGTGCAGGAAGGAGCTTCCGTATTACACTGGGAACAGCGGATTCGCTCATATGTAAGCTAAAGAGGGGGAGAAGGCGGAATGAATCACAAGCTGGCTTGTCCGATCATTGCGGCTCCGATGGCAGGCGGGGTATCCACCCCGGCTTTGGCCGCTGCCGTTTCGAATGCCGGGGGATGGGGCTTTCTCGCCGGAGGATATAAGACGGCGTCCGCCATGCAGGCGGAGATTGAAGCATTGAGGGAGCTGACCGGGGCGCCGTTCGGTGTGAATCTGTTTGTGCCCGGAGGGGAATCCGTGGATGAGGGGCTGCTTGCTTCTTATGCGGAACGGATGAGGGGAGAAGCGCAGCATTACGGTGTCCTCCCGGGGGAGGCACGGTATGATGACGACGAGTGGGAACGGAAGCTGCAGGTTCTCATGAAGCTGCACGTTCCCGTGGTCAGCTTCACGTTCGGCTGTCCTTCCCCGGACATTGTGAAGGAGCTGCAGCAAGCGGGCTCCACGGTTATCGTGACGGTTACGACGCCGGAGGAGGCCGAAGTCGCCGTGGAAGCGGGGGCGGACGCGCTCTGCGTACAGGGCGGGGAAGCCGGCGGGCATCAAGGCTCCTTCGGCAATGCGCTGCCGGACCCCGAGCCCATCGGGCTGCTTGTGCTGCTGGGGCAGATCCGCAAGGCGGTCTCCGTCCCGCTGATCGCCGCCGGAGGCCTGATGCACGGGGCGGATGTGGCGGCCGTGCTGAGTGCCGGAGCCTGTGCGGCGCAGCTCGGTACAGCTTTTCTGCTGTGCCCCGAAAGCGGGACGCATCGGGTGCACCGGGCGGCTCTGACGGACGGCAGGTATTCCGGGACGGCTCTGACGCGGGCTTTCACCGGCCGGCGGGCCCGGGGGCTCGTGAACCGGTTCATGAACGAATACCCGGACGCCCCGGCTGCTTACCCGCAGCTTCATCACCTGACAAGGCCCATACGCAAGGCCGCCGGAGACAAAGGGGATGCCGAGGCCATGTCGCTGTGGGCGGGGCAGGGATACCGGCTTGCACGGGAGCTTCCCGCTTCCGAGCTGGTGGACGTGCTGCTGCGTGAAGCCGGAGAGGCGATAGCGCAGGGCGCGGTCCGGCTGCCCTCTTGAAAGCCGGGAGGGAGACATATCCTATGAAATTCCAGGGAGCCGACGAAGCCTATAGTCATCTGCAGGGGGCATACTCCCCCCTAGAACAGAATCAGGAGCTGACGATGGACAAAGAAGTACAGCTGGCTGTCGAGAAGATCGAACAGCTCAATATCAGGAATCAGAGAGCCATGATGGAGCTCATCCGCCGCAGCATGAAGCTGAATGAAGACGAGTTCATCAAGGAGCTGCTGCTTGCCTACGCGCAACGCAATCCCGTACATATTCTCGAGATTTCGATTGCGCTGCAGTACGAGGAAATCATTAAAAGCCTGCCGGACAAGTTCGTGTGGTCAGGCGAAGGCTAGTCGAAACTGTGCAGGAACCGGGAAGAGCCGTGGAAAGCGGTGAAGCTTTCCATCCCGGCCGGACGCCATCGAGAACGGGAGCTGCTGCCTTAGGCGGTTCTCGTTCTTTTTTTCTATCGGTCCCTCCCAGGCGGGAGAAGATACGTGAGGATCGTACGCGGTTATGTACTCGGAAGCGTAGGCTGGCCTCCGTCGGGGTAAATAGAAGGAACAAGCCATAGGAGGTGCTGTCATGCATAGCTCATGGAATACCATAGGTGAGTCGGCCGGCGTACTGGAGAGGCCCGAGATTCCGGCAACCCCCGCACAGCCCGAAATCGTCCCGCAGCCGCTGCCCGAGATTACACCGAAGCAGCCGCCGGAGGTGGTGCCTACCGTCAAGCCCGAAATCCGGCCGGATACGCCGCCGGAGATTAAGCCGGGAGGTCCCGCCGAGATCCCTGGTGAACAGGCGGTGTAAGGCCGTACAGCAACCGCGATCCCATCCTGTGGATGGATCGGCAGCGCTGAACGGCGGAGACGGAGAGGAAGGCTCGCCCGCTGTTGTGTTCCTTTCCGGCGCAGGAGCGGCCCGAAGATAATGAATCTTTGTCATACCGACCCTCTTCTGACTCTAGCGGAATCAGGCGACGGCTTGCTTTTCACAACGATTGCAGTTTCGTTGAGAGAAGTGCCGCAGCTGGATTCCGCTAGTTTTGTTTTTTTGAGGGGGCGCGCAGGAAGGGGAATCCCTATACTTGTCGAAATTGTATGGAAAAGGAAGGCGATGGCCGGCAGTGAGCGTTCGTCCGGCCGTCCATGCACGACAACCAGCCCAGTCCTCAGCGGGATGACCGCTTCTGGCTGGGCAGTATGCCGGTGCTGCCCCAGCCGGGGAGCCCGTATTTCCGGGCAGCCCGGAGAGTCTGCACGCGCGGGCGGGAGGGCCTTCACGTCCATCGTCATCCCGAGATTGGCGGCGAGAGTCGCTTCGCCTGCCGCGCGGCGCGCACGGTCCACAGGCTCTGCGCAGCCATCCCAAGGCAGATCAGCGTCATGCCCAGCCAGCCCCATACAGCGGGGAGAGGGGCGGAGAGGATGAGGACCTCGCCCAGCACCGCGAACAGCACCTCGAGCGACTGGGTCGCTTCCACGGCGCTGAGCTTCTGCATGTCGCTGCGGACCACGTCCGTGGCCTGAAAGAACAGAGCCGTCGCGATGATCCCCGACAGCAAGGCGACCAGCCCGGACTGCAGGATGAGCCCGGACGACGGCGGACCCGACTGCACCCAGCTGACGGCGGCGAGCAGGAGCCAGAACGGCATGCTGAGCAGCGTCATGCCGAGCAGCCGCTGGGGGGCGCTGAGCCGGCCGCCGCAGACGTCCATCATCTTGCGGTTGCCGAGCGGATACGCGAACGAGGCGAGCAGCACCGGAAGGAAGCCGAGCCACAGGGCGGACGGATGCGCCCAGGAGAAGTGCTCCGCCTGGATCATCCCAATGCCCGCGAGAATGATCAGCGAGAAGCCGAGACCGCCCCAGGGAATGCGTCCGCGGACGGGTACACCGTCCTTCTCCTGCCAGAAGAGCGGGGCAAGCAGCGAGCCGGAGAGGATCGTGATCTGCCAGGTGCCGGCGATGAGCCACCCGGGACTGTAATCGGAGGCGAAGCACAGCGGCGCGTAGAACAGGCCGAAGCCGACGGTGCTCCACAGCAGCCAGGCGCCGGGAGCTCTACGGATCTCCGCCCACAGCGGGCTCAGCCGGTGGCGGCCGACCAGGAGCAGCAGCAGGGGAACCATGAAGACATACCGCAGCGAGGCGCTCCACATCCAGGACCCGCCGGAGAGCGAGATCGAACGGTTAAGCACGAACGTAAAAGCAAAGAAAAAAGCAGCACAAATGCCGAGCAGGATCGGGCGCATGGTCCAACCACCTTTTGTATCCAATTGGGCTTCGAATCTTCATTGTACTGAAACGCTTCCCCTGTTGTCATTAGGAAAAAACGGTTAACCTCATAGCTCGCCGCCTGTCATTGTCGATTGAATCCTGTCTTCGGAGGTCTGCCATGAAAATCTGTGTGGTCTCGGATCTGCATATCGATACGTATCCGTCGTCCGCCCCCCTAAGCATCATCGACGCTCTCTGTACGGTCGTACAGGAAAGAAAACCAGGCCTGCTGCTCGTTGCCGGCGATCTCTCCAGCGATTTCCGCATGAGCCTCGCCGCTCTTGAGGAGATCGAACGCCGTACAGGCCTTCCCTGCCTGATGGTTCCCGGCAATCACGACCTCTGGAATTGGCATGACCCGGAGCTCGGTACGTGGGACATCTACAACCGGCTGCTGGACTACCCGCACAATTTGGCGCGAGGGCCCTACCGGGTGAACGACGAATGGGTCGTGATCGGAGACTCGGGCTGGTATGATTTTTCGTTCGGTGACACCCGGTTCACGAAAGAGGAGTTCTTGCGGATGGAACGCGGCGGGCGCGCATGGAACGACAGGGAGTTCGCTCCCTGGGACCGTCCGGCTCCCGAGATGCACAGGTATTTTCTCGAGAAGCTCGAGGCCCAGCTGGAGGCCCACCGGGGAAGCAGCATCCTTCTGGTTACCCATACCGTCCCTCACCGGCATTTTACCGTGCCGCTGCCGAACGACACCTGGAGTTATTTCAACGCGTTCCTTGGCAGCGAGGCGTATGGCAGCCTGATCGCCCGGTACACCGATTCGATCCGCTACGCGGTGTGCGGCCATGTGCATTACCGCAAACGGCTGACGTTTCATCGGACCGAATTGATCTGCTCCTGCCTGGGCTATGCGAAGGAATGGCGGAGTGCCGACGTACTGGAGGAGATGCGCGTGTCCGTAACGGACCTGGAACTCCACGACCCGCAGCCCTAAAGATTCGAAGTAAAATAACGGGAATGGGTTATCCTAAGGGATAAATTAACAATGCGCCGCCCTTCTGACGATATGATTAGATGGGCTTATGCCGTTATTTTTTTATCCCGGCCGGAGCAGTAGGCCCGCGCGGGAGATCGGGAGGACATCCATGTCGGATTTGGATCGCAGATTTCATTATTGGCTGGAGAACGGAACGCTGATTTATGCGAGCTTTTTGAGGAAGGGCGAGAGAGATCCTGTTAAAATTTGGGGCCGTGTGATGAAGTATGAAGTGCTTCCGGACGGTGACGTTTCTTTCGTTCTGTACAACGACGACTCGAAGGAATCTGAGGCCATCCGGATGTCCCGCCTGGATGACTTTCAAGCGGAAGAGGAGCCGGATGTGCAGTATGTGACGTATTATCCGGGGCAGGGCTCGCAGGTGGTCGGCTCGATTCACGGTACCGTGGAGCCGCAAGCGGCTGAGCCAACCGCAGGTGAGGCGGCGGTGGAGGATGGCAGCCCGGCAGCCGGACTGCCAGCGGAAAGCACGACGGCAGCACCACAGTCTGCCGGTTCGAACGCGGACGAACTGCACCGCATTGCCGTGGGCCTCGCGGAGCAGGACCTCGCGCTGCTGCTGGAACTGGCCAGACGGCTCGCCTCCCGCTGAGGAGCCACCTGCCAGCTGTCCTTAAGGCCCGCTGTACCAGTTAAGCCGGATGATCTCCGGCTTATTTGTCGTAATCCGGCCATCCGGTCCGGCAGCCGCTGAAGAAGCTCTTGACATGGGAATGGTACTGATTTACAGTTATGGACCCGATGGACAGAGGAAAGATCAGGAAGTCAAGGAGGAGAAGCTGAATGGTGGATATCACGGCAAGCAACAGGGAGGGCTGGTCCCGCCATGCCTATCGTGCGTGGGTACGGGGCAAAGGGAGTCCGCAGGCGGTGGCGGAAGAACTGAAGGCGGCCCCGTGGAGGAAGCTGGAACCGTTTTGTTCTGTGCTCGGCGACCCCGAAGGGCGGAAGGTGGCCAACCTCCTCGGCTCGAACGGCAAAGCGGCGGTCTCCCTGGCCCTGCTCGGCGCCGACGTGGCGGTAGTCGATCTCTCCGCAGAGAATGCCCGGTATGCGATGGAACTCGCTGAGGCGGCGGGTGTCAAGCTCCGGTACCTTGTCGCGGATGTGATGAACCTGCCTGCGGAGCAGGCGCCGGCAGATTGCGATCTGGTGCTTATGGAGCTGGGCATTCTCCATTGGTTCACCGACCTGGGGCGCTTCTTCAAGGTGGCGGCGGCGATGCTGAAGCCGGGAGGGCGGATGATCGTCCGCGACTTCCATCCGGTGAAGAACAAGCTTCTCCGGTGGAAGGACGGCCGGATGACGGCGGACGGCGATTATTTCGACGAGTCGCTTCGGGCCGGGGCGGTGCCTTATTCGGTTTTTCTCACGAATGAAGAGCGGGCTGAGGTTCCTGAGGTCTATACGCGGGGCTGGACGATGGGGGACATCGTGACGGCTGTAGCGGACGCGGGCCTGGTCATCCGGTCGCTGAAGGAAGAGAAGGGAGCGGTGCAGCGGTGGGTGTTCCCGGAAGAGGCGCCGGCCGGGACGGAGGAACGGATGCCGGGAATCTACACGTTGACCGCGGACCGGATCGCGCCTTGAGTTTTGTACGGAAAGTGCGGCGTAGTACAATAGGGAGTGAAGGATGTCACGAAAGGCGGTATTCCGCATGAACGAAAGACTTAGCAGACTGTATGCGCTCCTGGAGCGGGAGGGGCTGGATGCGGCCTTCCTTACCCATCCGAAGAGCGTGTATTACTTTACGGGATTCTATACGAATCCCCATGAGCGTTTTTTGGCGCTGGTATGCCTCCGGGGGGAGGAGCCGATGCTGTATGTGCCTGCCCTGGATGAAGAAAAGGCGGTGCAGACCTCCTCGGTAACCCGGATTGCGGCGCATTTGGACACGGAGAATCCATATACCAAGCTCGCCGGGCTGCTGGGGGAGCGGCGTCTTGGGACCGTGGGTCTTCAGGAAGACCACCTCAGTGTGAAAAGCTTCCGCGCACTGATGGATGCCACAGGCGCGCAATCGGCCCACAGCCTGGAGGCGGAGCTGGCCGCCATGCGGGTGATCAAGGACGCCGCGGAGATTGCGGTCGTCCGGCGGGCGATCCACTGCATTGAGGAAGTGTTCCGTCACGCGGCCGCCAAGGTGAAGCCGGGCATGACCGAGATGGAGCTCACCGCTGAAATGGAGTACCAGATGCGGCGGCTGGGCTCAGAGGGGCCGTCCTTCGAGACGATGGTGCTCTCCGGTGCGAAGTCCGGTCTGCCGCACGGCTTTCCTTCAGGGGATGCGATTCGGGAGGGACAGCTTCTGCTGCTCGACGCGGGCGTGTTCGTTGACGGCTATGCGTCGGACCTGACCCGCACTTTCGCCGTAGGTGAGATCGGAGATGAAGCGAAAGCTGTGTACGATGCCGTACTGCAGGCCAATCTCGCCATGATCGACGCCGTCCGTCCCGGTGTCTCCTTCGGCTCGCTGGACCGCGCCGCCCGCAGTACAATCGAGGGCAGGGGCTACGGGGAATTCTTCATTACCCGGGCCGGCCACGGGTTCGGTCTGGAAATTCACGAGTACCCCTCGATTCATGGAGGCAACGAAGACCTTCTGCAGGAGGGCATGCTCTTCACGGCAGAGCCCGGCATCTATATTCCCGGCTTCGGCGGCGTCCGCATTGAAGACAATGTCGTGGTGACGGCGGACGGGGCGAATGTGCTGACGACGTTCCCCAAGGAGCTGACCGTGGTCGGGGTATAGCAGCCGCGGCGTGCTCCCCGGTACGGTCCTTCCGTGAGCGGTATCTCACAGTTCGCGGGGGACGAGCTCATCGTGGATAAGGCGAGGCTGCCGGCACGCTCCTCTGCCGGTTTCGAGAGCGGCATAAGCGCCGCCGCAGCCGGCTGCCCGGCGAAAGACTGGGGGCGGCGGGCATTACGCATGGATCACGAATGGCATCGGCATGCAGGATCTAGCATGGAACGCAACCTAAATCACCCTTCATTCCTGGCGTTTACCGCCGTAGTGAAGGGTGATTTTTTTGGAAGGGGGCCTCGGCAGCCTAGTGTTTAGGGACTGAGGCTGCCGCCTGCTCCCTTGCCCCGCCGGTGCGGCGGAAAGGTTATCGGGCGTGGATGCAGGTGCAGGTGTAGGTGCAAACAAAGGTGCAGGCAGGTCACCCGTTATCCCTCTCTGCGATATAGTCGGCCGTCCGGAAGGCTAAGGCGGCTGTGGTCAGTGTAGGATTCGCCGCCCCGATGGACGGCAGCATGCTGTTGTCTGCGACATAGAGCCCGGGGACGCCGTGAATCTGCCCGTAAGGATCGGCCGCGGAATTATCCGGGTGCCGTCCCATCCGGCAGGTGCAGGCTTCGTGGTTATCATCCCCGGGCGGAAGGGTCCTGGGCGGGGAAGCGCCGTCGGCTTCCTCCAGAGAGAGCCCGAGGGCATCGGCGGTCCGACGGAGGGTTTGTGCCGTCCGTTCGATCGCCTCCAGATCACGTTCGCACCTCGAGAACGCGACCTGAAGCAGAGGCACACCGTCCTCGTCCAGCTGGAGAGGGTCGAGGTAGATCCGGTTCTCCGGCCGGGACTCTACGCGCGCAAAGCCGTTCATCTGGACATCGACCGCCTTCCCTCGGGGCGCCGGATGCTCCGGAGGATACGCATAGTGGGGGGCGGGTCCGAAGAGCTGGAGCTGGTAAGGAGCTTCCGCCGTCTGGGGCAGTTGGATCACGGCCGGGCCCTCCGGAGGGCCTGCCGCTGCCGTACCCAAGAGGCGGCCGGTGGCCCGGACGGTCGAATGGTTCGTAAGATACCGGCCGATCGCGGCGCCGGGGACACCCGATTGCAGCAGGATCTGCGGGGTGATGAAGCCGCCGGCTGCCAGGACGACGGTGCGGGCGTGAATCACATGCGCTCTGCCGCCGCATACCGCCTTGACGCCGGCCGCCCGGCCGCCTTCCAGCAGCACTTCGGTTACGCGGGCCCGGGCGGCCAGATCGAAGGGCAGGCGGTATTGGGCGTAAGCCAGGTGATCGATGGAGCTGAAGAGACTGCCGGCTGACAGCATACCGCTGCGGGCGGCATCCAGCCTGACGGCCATCGGCAGGTCGGCCGCCTGCGGGAACCCGTTCTCCCGCAGCCGGGAGAGCAGCAGGGTCTGCAGGGCGGAGCCGGCGGCAAAGCCGTCCGTGACATGCATGGCCTGCTCTGCGAGGCCGTAGTAGGTGTCAAGCTCCTGCCGGGAGAGCGGCCAATCCGCCGTTTCGCAGGCGGGCATACGGGGCGTGCCGCCCGTCCAGAACAGCGTCCGCCCGCCGAGGCCGAAGGTCAGCTTCGCGTCGGGATAATCGGGCAGGCGATCCCCAAGCGGGGTGGACATCCGGGCGAAGAGCTCGCTGACGACCCGATCCGCCGTCACAGTCGGCAGATTCTGGGCGTGCGTCGGCAGCAGCAGATCTCCTGCCTCCAGCATGCCGATCTTCCTGCCGCTGCCGCCCCACTGCTCCGCCAGCCGTCTAAGCACGGCTGCGCCCCCGGCCCCGCTGCCTGCAATCAGCACGTCATACTCCCGCTCCGCCATCTCTTCGGCAGGAGTCAACGAGATCCATTCCACCGGGTAGGTTTCCATCCGCACCACTCCTCTTTTTCCATCGATGGTTCCAAACATGTTTACACCTTTGGATACCCTCCCGGAAGGGGAGTTAAACGAGCCATAAGGGAGATGATAGACGGCCCGGAAACATGTTGACTTATATACAAACATGTTACGTCGGGAAGAGGCCGGTTCGGCGAACGCTGGGGGGATGGTGGGAGTACACGTACAATAAAATAGCGGATCCCACATATTTCCTTTACATTTGTATGAAGTTCATTGGCGATGCTTTTATGAGATTAAAATGGAGGTTCATTTTTGACCAAGGATCAGATAAAATAAGCTGGCGTGCCCTTAAGGGCACAACAAAGGAAATGGTCTCAAAAGTGAAATCCAAACTGCTCTTAAAGGAGAATGTGCTTTGCATCCGAACCGGAACGACATAGCGGAGACACCAATTCCAACACGCCATTATTTCATTCTGATTACCGTGGTGATTGTAGCCGGGATGAATCAGGGGCTGCTGCTTCCGCTGCTGACGATGATGCTGGAGCAGACCGGGATTTCCTCAGGTGTCAACGGACTGAATGCGGCGGCCTTGTATGTAGGCATCTTCGCGACGATGTTCTGGATCGAGAAACCGGTCCGGCGCTTCGGCTACAGGCCTGTGATTGTCGGAGGGATGCTGATCGTCTGTGCGGCGCTCATCCTCTTCCCGATATTCCCTTACTTCTGGGTTTGGCTGCTCCTGCGGGCAGCGGTCGGCGTAGGGGACAGCGGGCTGCATTATGCCACCCAGCTGTGGATCGTCTCTTCCTCACCGGCGGACCGCCGCGGCCGGTATATCTCGCTGTATGGGATGGCCTATGGGGCAGGCTTCAGCATCGGTCCGCTTGGCATCAATCTGCTCGGCTTCGGACAGAGTGCGCCGTTCCTCGCGGCCGCGGCTTTGTCCCTGGTCTCGCTGATGCTCGTGCTGAGGCTGCGCAGCGGCTTTCCACCATCGGTTCAAGCAGGGGAGAAGGCTGCCGCCAGCTATCCGGCCGTGTTTCGGCTGGCCTGGTTCGCCCTCTTGACTTCGCTGCTGTACGGCTATATGGAATCGTCTCTGAACAGCAGCTTCCCGGTGTACGGCCTGCGTGCAGGCTTGAGTGACACCTGGATTTCCCTGCTGCTGCCTGCCGTGGGGATCGGCTCGCTGATGCTTCAGCTGCCGCTTGGCATCTGGAGCGACCGCTGGGGGCGCAGGCCTGTGCTGATGGTGTCGGGTCTCTTCGGCGGAGCGGCCTTCCTGGCCGTTCCATTCCTTGAGGGCGGCAGCCCTTACCTCCTTCTGGTGCTGTTTGCCCTGGCCGGAGGGGCTGTCGGTTCCTTCTATACGCTGGGGCTTGCCTATGCGGCCGATGTGGTTCCCCGGTCGGTGCTGCCGCGGACGAATGTCATCGCGTCGGTCCTCTTCAGCGTCGGCAGCATCCTCGGCCCGAATATCGGGGGCTTCAGTATGCAGTACGTTTCCCTTCACAGCATGTTCTATTGGCTGGGCGGGGCTTTCGTGCTGTTCGCCCTGCTGGGGTTGATGTACCGGCCGGCCGCAGTGGATCCGACGCGGAAGCTGCCTGCCTAACCCCGTCCTGCCCGCTCTCCGAAGCGGTTTTTCTCAACTATAAGAATGCATGTCTCGCCTGGGCTCGATCCTGTCATCTTATATTTGTAATAAACGCGCCTCGTCCCCAGAGGACGGCGAAGCCGTTTATTTTGCGCTGTCACGCGCCTTCCGGTGCCCCGGTCAGGGTCAGTGTGTTTTTTCTTAGTTAGAATGGGTAAACATAGTATGTATGCCGCTGTGCTACGGAGAGAACAACTGCCGCAAGGGAACATGGGTGGTCCC
The DNA here is from genome assembly GCF_049942825.1 of Paenibacillus sp. S-38. NCBI lineage: Bacteria > Bacillati > Bacillota > Bacilli > Caryophanales > Paenibacillaceae > Paenibacillus > Paenibacillus sp. S-38. The sequence continues at coordinate 5,074,569 of NZ_CP187970.1, read as the reverse complement.
AATCACTGTTACCAGAAGGAGACATCGCTTATGAAACTAACACCGGAACAGCGCGTGACACTGCATGGATTCAATAACCTGACGAAATCGCTCAGCTTCAACATGTATGATATCTGCTACACGAAGACGAAGGAAGAACGCGAAGCCTACATCGAATACATTGACGAACAATACAATGCGGACCGGCTGACAAGCATTCTCAAGAATGTGTCGGAGATTATCGGCGCGCATGTGCTGAACATAGCCAAGCAGGATTATGTGCCCCAGGGGGCCAGCGTGACGGTACTCGTATCGGAAGGGCCGGTGGTCGAGGTGCCGACGGAATCGTTCGAGGAGTCGCCGGGACCGCTGCCTTCTACGGTCGTCATGCAGCTCGACAAGAGCCATATCACGGTGCATACGTATCCGGAGTATCACCCGGACGAGGGGATCAGCACCTTCCGTGCGGACATCGACGTGTCGACCTGCGGGGAGATCTCGCCGCTGAAGACGCTGAATTATCTCATTCATTCCTTCGATACGGATATTATGACGATCGATTACCGGGTGCGCGGCTTCACCAGAGACATCTACGGCCACAAGCTCTTCATCGACCATGAGATCAGCTCCATCCAGAACTATATCCCGGAAGAGATCAAGGATATGTACGATATGATCGATGTGAATGTGTACCAGGAGAATATATTCCACACGAAGTGCAAGCTCCGGGAATTCGATCTCGACAACTATCTGTTCGGTTACACGAAGGAGAAGCTGACGAAGCGGGAGCAGGAGCAGATCGCCGACCGGCTCAAGATGGAGATGGACGAGATTTATTATGCCAAGAATATTTCATTCGTTGGAAACTGACTCAGCTCGGCAGAGCGTCCGCGGGCAGCCCGTCTCTTATTCCAGGGAGAGGGCTGTTTTTTTGTGCCGGCAGGACAAGAATAGAGAAGTTTGGGGCAAGAAGTACAAAGAAGTGGAAGAAATCGCAGAAATGATCCCCTAAAATGAAAGCGGTAACAAGTTTGTCGCTGCTATCCATATCACGGGTATAGGAGGTCATTTCGTGAATCGTGGTTTCTTGTTTGCCGGGCGCAAAGCCAAAGTGCTGCCGCTCACCTGTTCTGCGCTGCTGCTAACCATGACCGCCTGCTCTCAAGGCACCGGCTCACCGGCTTCCTCGGGAGGAGCCGCGGATTCGAACAAGCCCTTCGAGCTGAGCATCATGACCGTGCTGCATACGCCTGAAGTGCCGAACAACAAGGTGCTGAGCCGCATCGAAGAGAAGACGAATACGAAGCTGAAGATCAGCTGGGTGCCTAACGGTGCCTATGAGGAGAAGGTCAACTCGGCGATCGCTACCGAAACGCTGCCGATGGCGGTCTTCGCTGGCAATATTGCCATCTATAACAATTTTAAGAGCTCCATGCGGGACGGGCAGTTCTGGGAGATCGGTCCGTATCTGAAGGATTACAAGTATCTCAGCAATCTGGACCCGGCCGTGCTGAAGAACAGTGCCGTGGACGGGAAGATCTACGGTCTCTATTCGTCGACGCCGCTGTCGCGGCAGGGGGTGATCTACCGGAAGGACTGGGCGGACAAGCTGGGGCTTGCAGCGCCGCAGACCCTGGATGATCTCTATCTTATGATGAGGGCGTTCAAAGACAAGGATCCGGACGGCGACGGGAAAGCGGATACATTCGGACTTGCAGACCGCAGTGATCTGGTGTACGGAGCCTTCAAGACCGTGGCTTCTTATTTCGGCACACCGAACAATTGGGGAGAGAAGGACGGCAGGCTGGAGCCGGAATTCATGTTCCCATCCTATATGGAAACGATGAATTTCTTCAGAAAACTGGTGGACGAAGGCCTCATCAACCGGGATTTCTCGGTCACGAGCAAGTCGGACCACGAAGCGTTGTTCAAGTCCGGCAAGGCCGGCGTCTTCATCGGCTGTATCTGCGCGGCACCCGGCTATGAGCGGGATATGGTGAAGACGATGCCGGAGACGAAGCTGGATGTCGTCAACCGGATCATGGGACCGACCGGCAAGCACGGGGTCTGGTCCGTGCCGGGCTACGGGAATGTCGTGCTCTTCCCCAAGACAGCGGTAAAGACCGAGGAAGAATTGAAGAAGGTGCTGTCGTTCTTCGACGGTCTGATGAGTCCCGAGCTGTATAATCTGGTGAGCTATGGGATCGAAGGAGAGCACTACGAGCTCGTGGAGGGCAAGGCCAAGATCCCGACCGATCCGGCGAAGGTGGCCGTGAACGACCGGGAGGTCCGACCGATTCTGAGCCTGCGTGTCGGCGGACCGGAAACGGTAGCCGGGCTCAAGACGCTGGTCGATAATCCGCTGCAGAAGAAGACCGACGAAAGCATGGAAGACAACAGCAAGATACTCATCACCGATCCGACGGCCGCATTCAGCTCCCCTACGAAGGATAAGAACGGGGTTCCGCTTGGGCAGATCATCACGGATGCGACGTATCTATACATCATGGGCAAGATCGACGAGCAGGGCTTCCAGGCCGCAGTGGAGAATTGGAGGCAAAAAGGCGGGGACGCGATTATCTCCGAGTACAACGAGCAGTACGCGAAGTTCAAATAGCGGCCGGGGGACCGGGTCCCCGGCACCATCAAAAAAAGATCGCCCTTCCGTAAGCGGAGGACGATCTTCCTTTTTTTATGATCTATGTTGAAAGCCTCAATTCAGATTGTTCAGGAACAGGGTGGCGTTGAGATAGCGCCTCGCCATGGAATGAAAATACGCTGTCTGGACCGAGATCATCGCGATGAACAGCATGTTGCGGACCGCTTCCCGCTGCTGCGGGTTCAGGTGCTCCATCGCGCAGGCATACTGGTCGGCCTTCTGCCTGATCGTGAGCTCCGTCAAGAAGTCCTCGTTGCGCCTGCCGGCGGCATGGCCCTGAACGTCCATCAGCTGGTCATTGTTGGCATCAAGCTCCTCGAACAGCCGCGAGTAAGCGGCATACAGATCGACAGGGCTGAGCAGATCGTCGTTCTCGTCTTCCGGCTTCTGGAAGATGATCTCGAAGAGCCGGCGGATCGATTCGAAGTCGAGGCAGTGCTTCAGGTCGTCGATAATGAACAGCATGGCCGCCTGGTCGATCGAATATTTCTTGCCAACTTTGGGCGATCCTAAGAAATCTTTAAAATCCCTCTTCACCCAGTTCTGCATGGATGTGATAGACATGTGGGTATATTCGATGCCGCTGCCGAGAGAGACAATCTCCTGAAGAGAGAAGCCCTCCACGCGCTCGGTCTTGATCATCTTCTCGAGCACCGGAGTCAGCTGGGTGGACAGAAAGGCCGACAGCGACGAGCCGTGCTGAACTTCGGTGCGGTGATTCTTCTTCCAGGCCTCCTGCAGAACGGTCAGCGGTGTGGCGGCGGCCGATTTTCCTTTCAGCGAGAGGAGAATGATCGCCATGTCTTTGCGGGTCAGCGTGAACGTCTCCATCCCATCTCCTCCTCCTTCGGCAGTTTGTCGTGGTGTGACGAGTTCATTTGAACCCATCATAAATCGTCAGCAATCCTTTGTCAAAGAGAGTCAGGGAGCGAGCGGGGGTTGTTTAGTCCTCACGTCCTTCCACTACGCCTGAATTGGGGGCAGAGAGGTCCAAAATCGGCTTTGGAGGTTTGAAGCCGGCTGCGATATAATGAGTTCATAAGAACTCTTTTGATTGGTGGTCTTAAAATCTTATTTTATAAGGAAGGTTGATATGGCCTTAAATTTGTTTCTTGTAGCCCTTCTCATTTTGCTCACGGCCTTTTTCGTCGCAACCGAATTTGCGATTATCCGGCTCCGCGGCTCCCGGGTGGACCAGTTAATCCTCGAAGGACGGAAGAATGCGGTCGCCGTGCAAATGGTTCAGCGCAACCTGGACGGATATTTATCCGCTTGCCAGCTGGGGATTACGATCACTGCGCTCGGACTGGGATGGCTGGGAGAACCGACCGTAGAAGCGCTGCTTCACCCGATTTTCAATACCCTCAGACTTTCCGAAGAACTCGCAACGCCGATCTCCTTCTTGGCCGCTTTTCTGATTATGACGTATATTCACGTGGTATTCGGCGAACTGGCGCCCAAGACCTTCGCGATTCACAAGGCGGAGGCGATCTCGTTGATGCTGGCGCGTCCCATCATGATTTTCTACAAAATCATGTACCCGTTCATCTGGCTGCTCAACGGTTCAGCCAATGCGCTCGTGCGGGTGTTCGGCTTGAAGCCGGCCAAAGAGCATGAAGAAGCGCACTCCGAGGAAGAGATCCAGATCATCGTATCCGAGAGCTTCCAGAGCGGAAAGATCAACCAAACCGAGTACGGCTATGTGAACCGGATCTTCGCATTCGACGACATGCTGGCCCGGGAAATCATGGTGCCCCGCACGGATATGATCTGCTTATATACGAACAATTCGCTGGAGGAGAATCTCGAGATCATCCGCCGCGAACAGTACACACGGTTTCCTGTGGCCAAAGAGAGCAAAGACAATATTGTCGGGATGATCAATACGAAGCAGTTCTTCCTGAAGTATGACTACCACCCGGAAACCTTCGACTTTGCGTCGCTGGTGCATCCGGTATTGACAGTTCCCGAATACATGCCGGTCAATAAGCTTCTGACGCGGATGCAGAAGGAGCGGGTGCATATGGCCCTGCTCGTCGACGAATACGGCGGAACCTCAGGCCTCATCTCGATGGAGGATATCCTGGAGGAGATCGTCGGTGAAATCCGGGATGAGTTCGATGCCGATGAAGCGAAGGAGATTGAGAAGCTGGGCGAAGCCCACTATATCTTCGACGGGAAGGTATCGCTGACCGAAGTGAACGACCTGCTGGGCAGTCACCTCGACAATGAAGATGTGGATACGATCGGGGGCTGGCTCTTCGCCGCGAACTCGGAGATTAAGGTCAACGATCCGTGGGTCCGGGGTGACCTGGAGTTTATCGTCCACAAGAAGGACAGCTACCGCATCCGCAGGGTGGAGATCCGCAGAGCGGATATGCCCGTCACGGAGGAGCCGGCTGTAGAGATGTCGGAAGTGTGAGGCTGTCCTGCGTGGAATGGAATCAGGTAGATGAAAACAGTCATGCATGACCAAAAGCCGGGAGCAATCCCGGCTTTTTGCTGCTCGTCAGGTCAGTGGGAAGGGGCTGCGCCCGGCGTACTGCCGTAGATGAAGTCCTCCAGGGAAGCCAGCCGCGCCTCGGTCAGCGGGCCCGTGTTGTCGAAGTGCAGCACGGAGGAGGAAGCGAGCGGCCAACGGATCGCGCGCGGAGCGAGGGAGCGGCGGAACTCGTCCCAATGCTCGAGCTTCCACAGGTCGAGCTCCGAGCCGCGGCGGCGGATCCGATCCCGATAGGCTTCTTCGGAGGGAAGGGTGACCATGACGACACGTACTTGAACGGTCTCCAGGGAGCCCCCGATGCGGGCCAGCTCGCTGTCGATCCATTCCCGGTCTTCGGTTTCCTTGGTGAAAGGACCGACGACGACGGCGTCGATGCCAAGCTCCAGATTCTCCAGGGCCGCATCCATGGTGATCCGGTAGCCGAGGTCCCGGCAGCGGACCTTGTACTCGGCGGAATCCCGGTCGGCTGGGTCGAGGCCGGAGAGCGCCATGATCTTCTCGGCGGCGGGCCGGAGCAGGGTGTCCATATCGAAGAAGGCGGACCGCCGTTTGGCCGCCAGCTTCTTGGCCAGAGTCGTTTTGCCTGCGGCGGCAGGTCCGAGGAAAAAGGTCAGCTTCGCCATACAAGTTCTCCTTGCGTTAGGAAATAAAGGTTCATGGAATCCATGTCCCCGGGTGCCGTCCGAGCATCCTATTCATGCCGGAAGGATACGGGTGGATCCATTATAAGCCGGAGCGGCTTCGCAGGCAAAGCCTGACCTGTGGACCTTCGGCGGCCTGCCTCCGCTGGCTGACCCGGAGGAGGTGGAGGGCCGCTGCCAATGGCCGCAGTACCGGTGCAGGCTGTCTCCGCGAAGCGGAGAGCAGCCCGCCAGAGGCGAGGTCACGGGTGGCAGCTGGGCAGCTTACCCGCGGGCCGGCGTGATCCCGCTTGCAGCCGGAAGATGCCGGTCGACGATGCTCTGATAGCCGGCCTTGCCCCGGAGTCCGACGAGCTTCTCCACAGGCTCCCCGTTCTTGAAGAGGATGACCGTCGGCATGGACATGACGCCGTAGGCAGCAGCTGTCTCCGGGGAATCGTCGCAGTTCAGCTTGAGCACCGCCAGGCTGGAGCCGTAGTCTTCGCCGAGCTCATCGAGCAGGGGGAGCAGGGTACGGCAGGGGGGGCACCAAGGGGCGCCGAAGTCGACCAGGGTCAAGGCGTGCGAACGGAGCTGTTCGCCAAAATTCGAATCATTCACATTCACGGGTTTCATTGGGGGATTCCTCCATTTCGCTGGGTGGATTGCTGTTCTTCGCGGATCGCTTCGATCCGCTCGATCAGGTTGGAGCGGATGCGGGTCAGCAGCTCGATCTGCTCATTCATTTCGGCAAGCTTCTTCTCGTACAAGGGCAGGACCTCTGCGCAGAAGGCCTCCTTGTTCTTCATGACACACTGCAGGAAGCCTGCGATCTGTTCCGTCGTCAGCCCGAGGCTGAGATAGAACTGCACGGTCCGGACCTGCTCCGCCGCAAATGGGCTGTATTCGCGGTAACCGTTGGCCATGCGCACGGGCTGAATCAATCCTTGTTCTTCGTAATAGCGCAGGGAGCGGATACTGACCCCTGTGCTGCTGGCGAGCTCTCCGATTCGCACCGCGGCGCCTCCTTTCCTCGTGGAGTATCCCCAGTATAAACCATGACATGGATGTGAGGGTCAAGAGGTTTTCCTCGGGGGATGGGGTGCAGTTCCTCGGGGCGGGGATGCTGGTGAAGCCGGTAAGGCCCGGTGAAGCGCAGTACCTTCTGCTTGCAGCCGGTGACCCCGCGCTTATGGGCTGAGCTTAGACATCCTTACAATAGAGAAGCGCCGGTCCTCCATGGGAGGCCGGCGCTTTTTGTCACTGCGCATGGGGTGGACTTGGGCATGAGTTAACGGCAGGGCTGATACCGGTAATCCACCAGACGGCGGGTCCGGTTAATAATGGCGAGCCGCCCGCGGATGACCGCGAATGTGTACAGGATCGTCACGTTGCCATCCGGATCGCCGGACAGTACGGCCCGTACGGCGATACGGGAGGACGTACGGCGGATGACCGCCAGCGAGACGACGCGGGTAGGTACGGGGCCGGGATCACCGACCGGCACGTACAGCGCTCCGCGGTACCGCAGTGTTCTCAGGTTGCAGAGCAGAATCCGGCTGAGGCTGGGGCCGAAGTAGCGGCGGAAGAACGCAAAGATCTTCGTCCGCGTGTTGAAGCGGGTGGGGAGCTGACGGTACTGATTGCCGCCGATCGTGAGGAGCCGTCCGTTGAGAGAGGAGTCGAAGACAATGAACCAGAGATCTTCGGCCCGGTTGATGAAGTTGCGTAGCGTAGTTGAAGTATATGGCAGAAGTGCCATTTTGGCTTCACCTCCTGCGTTATTCTATGAATCTATGAGTTCGAGCGTCCGGGCAGGGGTTATAGGATAGAGCCGTTTTTTTAGTTATGGGGCGATTATGATAGGATGGTAAGCAATAGAGTGAACGATTGGCCTGATCTTGTATGGGGGAGGACAAAGACATTGAAAAGTGAACCGATCTATGTCGAGATCGCGATGAACACAGAGATGGAGAGGCTGTGGGAGTATACACAATCACCCCAGCTGCATCAGCAGTGGGACCTGAGGTTCTCGGAAATCCTCTATCTGCCGAGGACGGACGACCGGGAGCCGCAGCGCTTCCTGTACCGTACGCGGATCGGATTCGGATTGTCCGTCGCAGGAGAAGGGGAGACGATGGGAACAACGGAGAAGAACGGCGTGAAGACCTCCGTGCTAAAGTTCTCCTCCGGCCAGTCGGTCTCGCTGATCCGGGAAGGGGCGGGATTCTGGAGGTACGTGCCGCAGGGGGATGGAAGGATCCGTTTCCTGACCCGCTATGATTATCAAACGCGCTTCGGGGCGTTCGGGAGGCTGCTGGACCGGTTCTTGTTCCGGCCCTTGATGGGCTGGGCAACGGCCTGGAGCTTCGACTGCTTGAGACTGTGGCTGGAGAAGGGCATCCCTCCGCATCTGTCAGGTGCCAAGGCGCTGACCCACACCGTCTGTCTTGCGGCGCTGTCATTCGATTGGATCTATCAGGGCGTCGTGCCGAAGCTCCTCTATCCGAATTCGGGAGAGCTGGAAATTCTGGGGGGCACGGGTTGGTTCTCCGGCAGCGAGCTGGAGGTCATCCGGCTGATGGGGGCGGCCGAGGTGGTATTCGGCCTGCTGACGCTTGCCGCCGGCAGCAGATACGGCCGCCTCGTCTACTGGCTCCATATCATACTGCTGACCGGGCTCGGCTTGAGCGCCGCAGGCCATCCCCTCACTTATGTGGAGCCCTTTAATCCGGTGACGCTGAACCTCTCGATGATCGCCATTGCCTTCATCGGTCTGCTGCAGCTCAGGGACCTTCCTTCGGCCCGCCGGTGTCTGCGCAGACCGGAGAGGAGGGAGGAAGCGTGACGTCCATATATCAGAGGATGCTCGGCCCGGAGTTCGGCCGGCTGCATCCGGAGATCCGCAGGCGCTTCGGGTTCTGCTCGGAAGACCGGATCGCTTCCATCGGCCGCGGCGTCATGGACCGGGTCTGGTATGGGAGAGCATTCACCAAGCCGTTCCTGTCCCTTGGCGCGTGGCGCAACATCATGTTCCCCCAGCAGGGGGAGAACGTGCCCTTTAGCATCGAGAACTATGCGTACAAGGACCGCTTCGGGAGAGAAACCGTCACCTGGATCCGCAAGTTCCACTTTCCCGGGCGGATCCGCCGGTTCGATGCCACGATGATCTACAGCGAGCAGCGGCGTAAGATTGTGGATTATCTCGGGACACACCAGCATCTCGCTGTGGAGATCGACATGTCTCCGGCGGAGGATGGCGGGATCCGGCTGCGGTCGGGCAATCAGTACTTCTACGAAGGCTGGATCGGCTTCCGATTTCCCATGCGGTTCTCGGGCTATGCGGATGTATGCGAATGGTTCGATGAGCAGGAAGGGCTTTTCCGCATTGAGGTGAATGTCGCGAATCCCTCCTTCGGGCCGCTCTTCGGGTACAGCGGCCGGTTCCGTGCCGAATATGTACACGTCGAGGAGGGGGGGGTTCCGGCAGATGTATTCCCTCTCCGGGAGGAACGCCGGGAGTAAGGGACTTTCGGGACATATGTCCTTTTCTTGACGGGAAGGATCGGGTTTAATGGGGAATATCCAAAGAATACAGACAGGTGGAGAGCATGGAGATATCCCAGATCCTGAAGAAGCACCGGCAGATGGCGGAGCTGTTCGCCGGCGTGGACGAGGAAGCGTTGAAGGAATGGAAGGTAATGACCTATGCCCCCGGCGAGAAACTGTGCGGGCAGGAGGAGCCGCTGACCCTGCTGCAGATCGTGGTGGAGGGGCTCGTACAGGCCGAGCATCTGATGCCGGGCGGCGAAGGCGTCGTACTCGCACGGATGGAGAGCGGACACATGATCGGCGATCTGGAGCTGCTGCTGACCGAGCCGGTCGTCTGCCAGGCGGTGGCCGTCGTGCCCACGACGGTACTGGCCACCCAGGTCGAGAAGTTTCGCCGGCGGCTCGAAACCGATCTCGTCTACTCCCGCATGCTGAATCTGCAGCTGGCCAGCAAGCTGTACCAATCGTCGGTCAGCACGGTGGAATATGCGCTGATCCCTTTGAAGCAGCGTCTGCTCAAATATTGGGTTGACCGTATGGAGGGGCTCGACTTCGGCAGCCAAAGCCTATACGAACTGGACTACTCCTCGGAAGAGACGGCGAGGCAGTTGAGGGTGACAAGCCGGAGCGTCAACCGGATCATGAAGGAGTGGAAGGAGCAGGGCCTGCTCCAAGCCGGACGCCATAAGGTGCTGGTGACAGAGCGCAGCCTCTCGGTATTCCGCAAGCTCCTGAAGCGGGGCGGAGGGGGAGACTGATGGGCATCGGGCAGGCAGGCTCGGCTGCGCTCTCCGGGCCGGGAAGCAGTCTTCAGGCTTCGGCCCTGAAGGCGTTCTACTTCTGCTATTTCGCGGCGTATGGCTCTTTGTTCCCTTACCTTGTTCCTTACCTGCAGGAGCGCATCGAGCTGACCGGGCTGCAGGCGGGGGTGCTGCTTGCGGTGCAGCCGCTGATGATTATCCTGATCCAGCCGCTCTGGGGGCTGCTCTGCGATACGACCCGGCAGGCCAAGCTCATACTGGCCGCCGCGGCCTTCTGCACGGTGGCGAGCGGACTGGCCTTGTCCGCCGCCGGGAGCTTTACGGCGATCGTGCTCGCCCTGGTCGGTGTGGCAGCCTTCCAGTGCGCCCTGATGCCGATCGCCGACAGCCTGACCATGGCGTTCTCGCTGCGGACCGGCAGAACCTACGGATCGTTCGGGCTGTGGGGGGCCATCGGCTTCTCGGCATCCGTCTTCCTGACGGGCCGGCTGGCGGCGGTCTTCGGGCTGTCGGTCTCGGTCTGGTCCTTCGCAGCGGCCGGTGCGCTTGGTCTGACGATCATCCTGCTCCTTCCTGGGGAGCTCGGGGAGCGGGAGGCGGCGGAGAAGCGGCAGCCCGCGCTGAAGGTGCTGCTCGGGCTGCTGCGGATCCCGAGAGTGTGGATGTTCCTGCTCGCGGCTCTCCTCATTATGGGGCCGGTGTTCGCGAACAACACCTACTTCGGCACGTATGCGGCAGGCCTTGGAGGCAGCATCGCGGCGGCGGGCCTGCTCATGCTGGTTGCGGCCGCCAGCGAGATTCCCTTCATGCAGGCCGCCGAGCGCTTTGCCGCCCGGCTCGGCCTGCTGCCGATGCTCACGGCCGCGGCGGTGCTCACGGCCGTAAGATGGTATATGTACCTCTTCGAGCTGCCGCAGGGCCTCCTGTACTTGACACTGCTCATGCAGGGCTTCTCCGTGGGCCTGCTGCTTCCGCTGACGATCCGCTATATCGTTGCGGCGGCGCCGCAAGAGGTCCGGGTGACGGCGATCGCGCTGTATTCCGTGATGGGCGCAGGGGTGGGCAACGCCTTCTGCAATTTTGCCGGCGGCCTGCTGCTGGCCGCCTTCTCGGTCCATGCGGTATACCTTTTGTTCGCGGTCCTTGCCACGGCCGGCGTGCTGCTGCTTGCGGGCATCGGGGCGATCGATCGGCGGGGCAGGCATCAGCTGCCGGAGCGACCGGCATCCGTCAGGATGAAAACCGGGAATCCGTAGACGGCGTCACCGCCTTAAGGGGGCCGGCAACCGAAGCCGGCGGCCGGGAGAGGATGCCGGATGCGGTGCACCAGCCTCCTCCCGGCCGCAGTCGGCAAGCAGCAGCGGTGAAGGAGCTGCGGCTTGGATGAAGGTATCGTGTGGGCGTCTCTCCCTTCCGTCAGCCTGACGGGGGAGGGCGCTCTTTTTGCTGTGGGATGCCTGCGCAGTCATAGTTTCTCCTGAGGGCGTCCCGTGCAAGGGAATGACACCCGAATCTGCGAACGAAGCGCATGGTGCAGGAGCATCCGGTGGGAGAAGGGGCCGAAGAAGGAGCCTGCGCCATAGGAAATGAGGGAGAATGCCCGGTTCATGCCGGTGGGGCGAGCGAAAGGGGTTCGGAAGTAAGGCCGGCCGTGAAAATATCGGGTTCCCCTTGCCGCGCATCTTTTGCTATAATGATAGGATATGTATCTAAGGCAGTGCATCGTGCACCAAGCGGCAGGAGGGAAGGACAACCATGGCAAAAGCGAAGGTGGCCAAGCGCCCGACACGCGACGAATTCGAGCTCGAGGAGCTCGGCAATCAGCTCGTGGAAGCGAAGAATGAGGATTCCGAAATCGTGCTCACCGTCTGGGGCTGGGAGGAACAGGTCCGCGGCAGGATCGTCAACATGGATTCGAGGACGAAGCTGGTTCATATCGAAGGAGAGCAGCAGCTGACGAAGGTACCCTTCATGGATATCATGAAAGTGGAGTATCCGAGGGATTAAGGCATAAGCGACAGCGGGAATCAGGAAAACATCAAGGAGGGCTGCAACTTATGCACAGCAAAGCCGAACGATTGAAAGCGATGAAGACGCCGGTGGCGGCTGCGGTCAAGCCGGAGCTCGCCCGCCGGCTGCCTCCGGGGCAGGTCTGGACCGAGCGGTTCCCGATTCTCCATGAAGGGGAGGTACCGCAGTATGATATGGCCGAATGGACGCTCCGCTTCTTTGGGGCCGGGGTGGAAGAACGGACGCTTACATACGCGGATCTGATGAAGCTGCCGCAGACGACCCTGCGGTGCGACATTCACTGCGTGACCCGGTGGTCCAAGGCGGATACCGAATGGTCGGGGGTCCGGTTCCGGGATCTGCTTGAGGCCCTGGAGATCCGCACGGAAGCGCCCTATCTCATGATCCACGCCGATCCCGATTACGAGACGAATGTCCCGCTGAAGGATCTGCTGGGCGATGCGCTGCTCGCCCACAGCTACAATGGCGAGCCGCTGACCCCGAAGCACGGCTGGCCGCTGCGTCTGGTGGTGCCGCACCTCTACTTCTGGAAGAGTGCGAAGTGGATCCGCGGCGTCGAATTCATGACGGAGGACCGGACAGGCTTCTGGGAGCGCAACGGCTTCCACAATACGGCGGACCCGTTCCGGGAAGAGCGGTTCTCAGGCGAGGAGCTGCCGATTCCTGAGGATGAGTGGGTCCACAAGGATTATGACTGAGAGCACGTTTACGCAAGGATACAACACTCGGCGGCTGTGCCGGGTGTTATTTTGTATGGGGACACAGCTAGTACCCAGACCATGGCTGATCGGACGAGTGCCTTCTGTTTTCTCTTCTTATGAGAGCGGAGGGTACTTTATTTTTGTGGTAAGGGCTTACAATGGAATATCGATGGGATGACGCTTGCAGGAGCGGGTAAGATTGAGATGGGGAGTGGGAGAAGAACCGGGGTGATGGGCGGGAATCCCTTCAGGAATCCCTTCGGGGAAGCGAACGCAGGCTGGGCAAAATATGGTATAGTAAGGGACGTTACGATCCGAAAGGGCCATTACCGCGCGGTATCCGCTTAGAGAGGTGCAGGCTCCTTAAGGCTGGCCTGCCATAGAAAGGTGTGTTGTGATGAATGCCGCTATTCTGGTCCGCAATCAAGTGAATATGACGGACAGGGGTACGCAGTCCATCTTGTTCGCCCCCGGTTTCGGGTGTGACCAGAGCATGTGGCGTTATGTGGCCCCCGCCTTCGAGGATACATACCGGGTTGTCCGCTTTGATTATGTCGGTGCAGGGCAGACCGACAGGTATGATTATGATCCGCAGCGGTACGCCGATCTGGACGGCTACGCGCTGGATGTGCTGGATATCTGCCGCACGCTGGATCTGCAGGGTGCCGTGTTTGTCGGGCATTCCGTCGGTGCTATGATCGGCCTGCTGGCTTCGATTCGAGAGCCGGAGCGCTTCTCCCGCTTGATTCTACTCGGCCCGTCCCCGTGTTACAGGAACGATCCGCCGTCTTATGCCGGCGGCTTTGAACTGGAGGACCTGGAGGGGCTCATCGAGCTGATGGAGAGGAATTTTACGGGCTGGGTGGACTTTCTCGCTCCTGCGGTGATGCAGAATCCGGAGCGTCCGGAACTCACAGAAGAGCTCCGGACCAGCTTTTGTTCGATGGAGCCGGATATCGCCCGCCGCTTCGCCCGCGCGACGTTCCTGGCGGATAACCGCAGCGACCTTCCTAAGGTCACGGTGCCTTCCCTGATCCTCCAATGCTCGGGGGACGTCATCGCTCCGCTGGAAGTAGGGCAGTATGTGCACCGGCACCTTCCCGGGAGTACGCTCGAGCTTATGGAGGCGACCGGCCACTGCCCGCATCTGAGCCATCCGGAGGAAACCATCCGCCGGATCCGCGAATACCTGGCGGCAGCCGGGGGCCCGCCACCGGAAGACGGCAGGTGAGGCTCATGGATGAAAGGCTGGATCGGGCCCCCTGCGGCTACCTGGCCGTGAAGGAGGACTGCACGATTCTGGAGAGCAACCGGACCCTAGCCGAGCTGCTCGGCACCGATGCCTCCAAGCTGGCGGGACGGCCGCTTCATTCCATTCTGGCGGTCTCCAGCCGGATGTTTTTTCAGATCTACTTCTTTCCCTTGATGCATCTGCAGGGCAAGGTTGAGGAGATGTACCTCTCCCTGCAGACGGTTGCCGGGCAGGAGATTCCCGTCCTGCTGAATGCGGTTAGACAGGATCGCGAAGGGAAGCCTGTGTTCGAATGCATCTTCGTGCCGATGCGCCGGCGTATGGAATACGAGCAGCAGCTGTCCGCATCCGAGCATGCCGCCTCCAAGGCGAAGCTCGAGCTGGAGCGTCTGCAGCGGGCTGTGGAGCGGAAGCGGAAGGAATGGCTGGAGCTTAACGGCAGGGCGGGGAAATTCGACTCCGCAGGTCCCTTGTGAGCTGCGGACTCCGTCCCAAGAAGGAGCTTCTGGAAGGAAGTCTAGCGATAACAAGAAGGGGGCTGTCACCGGTTGGAGGGCGGTCCCCTTGGGTTGATGAAAACAGCCGAGCTGTGAGACGAAAGGAGCGGACATGATGAAACGCGCATTCTGGAAGGAAGCGGTGGTGTATCAGATTTATCCCCGAAGCTTCATGGACAGCAACGGGGACGGGGTAGGCGACCTGCAGGGCATCGTCTCGAAGCTGGATTATCTGCAGGAGCTGGGTGTGGACGTCGTCTGGCTGTCGCCGGTGTATCAATCCCCGAACGACGACAACGGATATGATATCAGCGACTATCAGGCGATCCTCGGCGAATTCGGCACGATGGAAGATTGGGAGCAGCTGCTGGAGGGCCTCCATGCCCGCGGCATCAAGCTGATTATGGACCTGGTCGTCAACCACACCTCGGACGAGCATCCGTGGTTCGTCTCTTCGCGGGAGTCCAAGAGCAGCCCGTACCGCGATTACTACTGGTGGAGGCCGGGCAGGGACGGCCGGGAGCCGACGAACTGGGTGTCCGTGTTCAGCGGTCCGGCTTGGGAGTATGACGAGCCGACCGGAGAGTATTACATGCACCTGTTCTCAAAAAAGCAGCCCGACCTCAACTGGGAGAACGAGAAGGTGCGGGAAGAAGTATACGAGATGATGACCTGGTGGCTGGACAAAGGCATCGACGGCTTCAGGATGGACGTCATCAACATGGTTTCCAAGGATCCGTCCCTGCCGGATGCCGGCGATGCCCGGTATGCATGGGGCGGGGAGTACTTCACGAACGGGCCGCGCATTCACGAATTCCTGCAGGAGATGAACCGCAGGGTGCTCTCCCGTTATGACATCATGACGGTGGGGGAGACACCGGGCATTACAGCCGAGGATGCCGTGCTCTATACGGGCGAAGACCGCGGGGAGCTTAACATGGTGTTCCAGTTCGAGCACATGGACGTCGACAGCGAGGGCAGCAAATGGAACGTCAAGCCCTGGAAGCTTACCGATCTGAAGCGGATTCTGAACAAGTGGCAGCTGGAGCTTCAGGGCAGGGGCTGGAACAGCCTCTACCTGAACAACCATGATCAGCCCCGCATGGTTTCCCGCTTCGGTAACGATGGACCGTACCATGTGGAATCGGCCAAAATGCTGGCCACGCTCCTCCATACGATGCAGGGCACGCCTTATATTTATCAGGGGGAGGAGATCGGCATGACCAATGTCCATTTCGGCTCGATCGAGGAATATCAGGACATCGAGTCGCTGAACTGGTACAGGGAGCGTACGGCGCAAGGGGCGGATCCGGCGGAACTGCTGCATGCGATCCATGCCAAGGGCCGCGACAATGCCCGGACGCCGATCCAATGGGACGCTTCGCCGAACGGAGGGTTCACGGCCGGCACGCCATGGCTGGCGGTCAATCCGAACTACACAGAGATCAACGCGGAAGAAGCGCGGAGGAACCCGGATTCGGTATTCCATTACTACAAAAAGCTCATCGCCCTGCGTAAGCAGCATGACATTATGGTCTACGGCGAGTTCGTCTCGATCCTGGATGAGCATGAGCAGATCTATGCCTATCTCCGGAAGCTGGGCGAAGAGCGCTGGCTGATCCTGCTGAACTTCGCGGGGGAAGACACGGTGTTCGAGCTGCCCGGTTCGGTAGACGAGGGCGGCGGCGAGCTCATCATCGGCAACTATCGCGATGCGGAAGCTGAAGCGGCTTCCGTCCGCCGGGTGGACCTGCGGCCGTATGAAGCGAGGGTATACAGGTTGAAGTGAAAACAGGAACAGAAGAAAGCGCGGTCACCTGGGTGACCGCGCCTTTCTTCGTGTCCGTGCTGCACTGCGTGTGAGGGCAGTTGATTTGCTTGACGTGTTGGCCAGAGTGGCCGGGTACGAGCGCGTTACACCGTGGCCTTGGCCTGCTCGCGCACACTCTTCCACTCGCTCAGGTGGAGCTCAAGCTGGCCGATCAGGCTGTCGATGCCGGCGAGGATCTCCTCCCGTTCGGCGGCCGGCAGCGTGTCCAGCGAGCGGATCAGGTCCGCCCGCAGCGGGGCGGTCTGGGGCAGAGCCGCCAGCATGCGCTGCACCTGGCTCAGGGCGGATGTTGAGGCGGGCTGGGCCGGGGCAACGGCCGCATCCGGCAGGAGCAGCGCTTCGCCGCCCGGCGTGCTTGCTGCGGCGGCCCCAAGGGGAGCTGCGGCCTGCGAGGCAGGTGCGCTGGACGGCACTGCCGGCGCCGCCGCAGCAGGCTGTGCCGCCGCCGCGCTTCGCTCGGCCGCCGCCTGCTCCGCCTGGGCCTGCCGCTCCTTCGCAGCCTGCTCAGCCGCCGCCTTTGCTTCGGCCTCGGCCTCCGCTTTGGCCTCCGCCGCCTTGGCCCGCTCGGCCTTGTTATGCTCGTGCACGGACCAGGTCTCGATCAGGCCCGGTCCGCTTTTGTAGAGCAGCTTGCTCTTCGTGTTCTCCGAGACATCCTTCGACTTGAACAGCTTCGCGATCTTTTTGACGTCGCTGACCGGCATCTCGTCACGGGCTATCGTGAGTGCCAGCGTATCGCGGTACTCAAGCGGCAGATCCTTCAGTGGAAGCAGCTGCTCTTCCGTGAGCAGATCCTTGCGGATTTCCGTGCCGCTGACGATCAGCTTTTTGACCGCTCTGCCGAACTTGAGGAGCTCGCACTTGTTCTTGATGTAGGATTCGGGCTTCCCGAGCTTGTTCGAGAGGTATTTGGTCGAGCTCTTAAACTTGGGATTGTTGAGCAGCTTGTCGAACGCCTCCGCTTCCTCGATCGGAGAGAAGCCTTCGCGCGTCAGGTTCTCCGCGATCTGCTCCAGATAAATCTCCATTTCATCGGTTACATCCGAGACGATGCAGGGGATGGTCTTCCGGCCCAGCATTTCACATGCCTTGTACCTGCGGTTTCCATAAATGATCTTGTACCGCCCGCCCGGTGTTGTTCTTACTTTGATCGGGGAGAGAAGCCCCAGCTCTTCGATGCTCTCCATCAGCTCCCGAAGGGCTTCTTCGTTAAACTGATATCGGGGCTGGTCCTTGTCTTCGTCGATCAGGTTCATCGCAATTTCGGTCATGTTCATCTGCACGTTCTCCTATGAATCTATTGACCCGCTGTATGGCAGCCTGCGGGACATCTCTCTAATTATATACCATTCCAGGGGCCGTGAACATGTTTTGGGGTGCCCGGTTCATAGTATGGCTCCCTCAAGCAAAACTTGAGTTCCATAGAATCCCGGATTTTAAGTGGCTTCCTGTACTTTTTTTCTCTTGGTCTTCAGCTTTCACCCATTTCGTATAGCATGGAACCTTCTGGCTAATCCTAGGTTTTAGCTCTTGGTTAGTTTAGCCCTTGGTTAGGTGCAGTGGTGAATTTAGCACTTCGTTAGTCAGCGAGGAGATCTCTTTTTGACAGCGACCTTTATGCGAAGCATAACGGAGCGCAAAAAGAGATGCCCGAGCGTCGAGCGCAAAAAGAGATGCCCGAGCGTCGAGCGCAAAAAGAGATGCCCGAGCCTGATCTGTCCGAGCGAGGGAAAGGAGGGGAACGTGCATGCCGAACGAAAAAGTGGAAATGGAACGGGACCAGGACGAGAAGAGCTTGTTCGAGGACACAGAGGGACACGAAAGAACCGGCTTCGTCATCGATGAAGACGACCGGATTCCCGCTTCGCAGAGCACCCGCGAAGAATTGGAGCTGGATTGATCCGGCCGGGAGGGCTGAGCAATACCGAAAAAGACGGCCGGCGGGCCGTCTTTTTTTAAGGGTTACAAAAATAGATTACTGCGAGCAGCCGATCGGCAGCGGATATCCAAAGAGCTTGGAGTTGGTGCATACGGTATCATGCCAGTAGGCCAACTGGTCGTCGAGATCTTTGGCGGCATGCTGCTGGATGATTTCCAGGGAAACCGTATCGGCTGCAACCTCAGGGGAGAAATCCTGCGACCAATAGTCCGTTCTGTCATAACGGCCGATCCATGTGCCGTCGACCCCGAATTTTTTCTGGTCGGTCACTCCGATTACGGCCCCGTCGTTGTTGCGCAGCAGGATGAATACGCCGCCGGTAAAGCCGGTCAATTTGACGCTGTTCTTCGTGCGGGTAACGGCATCGAGCCTGCCGGCCAGCGGGCCGGAGCGCTGGAGCGTAGCCCGTGTGTTCATGTAGCGTCCGCCGTTTGAGCTCTGCCAGGAAGCTTCCTGGGACAGGGCGCCTAAGGTCTGCGCTGTGCTCTGCGATGTGGTTGGAGCCGGAGTATATCCGCCTCCACCACCGCCTCCGCCTCCTTCTACATCCTCGTTACGCTGAGCCAGCGCCGAGGATCCGGGCGCCACAGCGAGCAGGGCTGTGCCCGCGATGGTAAGGGACAATAAAGCGGTTTTCCATTTCGATTTTGCCGTTTTCATGTGTAAGTACCTCCTGAATTTGTACATTATTAGCAGCTGCATAATGAATATAACGCACTGTATAAGAATTGGTAATTATCCTAAAGTATACATTTTATGGCTTTACAGGAGACCATCCCTAATTCTCTGGCAGCGCATAAAGCGGAAATTTAAACAGAGAGCACTGATTTTTTGCTTTCTCTGAATATGGGAATTATCCTATCATTTAACTGTAAGGCGCGGCGCAGCTTTAGAGCAATCGACGAAAGGGGAGGAGTGTGGGGCGGCGAAGGCATAAGGCGAGACCTGGCATCCGCGTCAATATGATTGCGCTTACAAGACAGGCGCAGACCTACATATTCAAGGAGGTAATGATCATGAGAAAAGGCATAATCCCGAAGCTGATGAGCCTGGTGCTTGGGGCCGGCGTGCTGCTGGGCAGTCTGGGAGCCCCGCAGGTGGGAGCAGCGGAAGACAGCTACCGGTTTGATTTTGGGAACGGTCCGGTGGAGCGGGGGTATATCGGTGTAAAGGCGGAAGATCAGTATACTAAGAAAAAGGGCTACGGGTTCAATACGCCGGAGAACATGCGTAATGTGGCGGCTTCAGGTACGGGGGCTGCAAGCGACTCCGTCCAGTTCGTGACCTACGGGACGAAGAGCACGAATACCTTCAATGTCGATCTGCCGCCGGGCCTCTATGAAGTCAGCGTAACGCTCGGCAACACAAGCCGCTCCAGTGTAGCGGCCGAAGGGGTCTACCAGATCATCAACATGACAGGCAACGGGGCGGTCGACAAGTTCCAGATTCCCGTCTCGGACGGCCAGCTGAATCTTCTGGTGACCGAAGGCAAGGCGGGAGCCGTGTTCACTCTCAGTGCGCTCGATATCAAGAGGATCTCGAGCAGGCCGGTCACGAACCGGACCATCTGGATCGGCGGCGACTCTACCGTCTGCAACTATTATCCGCTGGACAGCAGCGTGCAGGCCGGATGGGGGCAGCTCTTCCCGCAGTTCATCGACCCAAAAGCATTCCAGGTCCGGAACATGGCCTCCGGCGGGCAGATTGCCCGGGGCTTCCTGAATGACGGGCAGATGGAAGCGATCCTGAAGTACATCAAGCCGGGGGATTACTTCATCCTGCAGCTCGGCATCAATGATACGAATCCGAAGAACACAACTACCGAAACGCAGTTCAAGGAGTACATGCGCGAGATGGTAAGACTGGCGAAGGCCAAAGGGGCAACCGTCATCCTGTCGACGCCTCAGGGGCGCGCTTCCGACTTTACGGCGGATGGCGTGCACTTCTCCGAGAACCGCTGGTACCGCCACTCTACGGTAGCACTCGCCCAGGAGGAGGGGGTGCCGCTGGTGGATCTCAATGTGCTGAGCTCGGCTTATTTTACCTCGATCGGCCCGGAAGCGACGCTGGCTCTGTATATGACCGGGGATACGCTGCATCCGAACCGCGATGGAGCAAGAGAGCTGGCCCGGATCTTCCGGGAAGAGCTTAGAAGACAGGGACTGAACGGCTTCTAAGCCCGCCGCACCCTCCGCGTTGATTCACCTTGCAACCATGGTCCCTCGGTTTCATCAGGGCTATTATCTATTCAACTTAAAGTGGCAGCAGTCTTGTCCGCCTTACGGCCGGGCAGGGCTGCTTTTCTTTTTCACAGCAGCGGCAACCGGCAGGGACGGAAATTCTTGACATAAAATCGGACGCCCTGTCCCATCCTAAGGGCATCAACTTACGGAGAGGCTCAGTGAAGAGGATGCGAATGAACAAATGGTTGGTCGTGCTGCTCTGCAGCTGTATAGCGGTATCGGGCTGCTCCGGCGGCAGGAGCCGGATTCAAAGTGCGGGTGAGGAAACCGGTGCGCAGGATGAA
The DNA here is from genome assembly GCF_049942825.1 of Paenibacillus sp. S-38. Classification (NCBI taxonomy): domain Bacteria; kingdom Bacillati; phylum Bacillota; class Bacilli; order Caryophanales; family Paenibacillaceae; genus Paenibacillus; species Paenibacillus sp. S-38. The sequence continues at coordinate 5,053,717 of NZ_CP187970.1, read as the reverse complement.
CCGGTGACCGACGGCCGGATGTCAGACCGAGCGCTGCTGCTCGGTGATGAGGATCAGCAGGTGGGGGATCTGGGCGTGGAACGGCTGTACCGGGAGATCCGTACGCGCAGCATCGAGCCGGGTGTACGCCCCTATGCCGCTTCCCCGCTGCTCGACCCTAGCGGCTTTCCCTTGATCCGAAGGGTTCCGGACAAGTCCGTTGTACCGCTGCGAGGACGCTATGTGGAGAATGTCATCGAGACGGCCAAATCGTACAGGGGCACGCCCTATGTATACGGGGCGGACCGCAGCGATCCCTCCGCGTTCGACTGCTCCAGCTTTACCCGCTGGGTGTACCTGTACGCCCTGGGGATGGACCTGCCGTGGAACTCCAGGGGCCAGGCCGCTTATGTCAAGGCGTTCGCGAAGCGGCAGTATACGGCACTGAGCCAGGCGCGTCGAGGAGACCTGCTGTTTTTCACCAAATTCCACGGCACCCGGCCATCCGACTACGTGAAGCTGACGCCCGGGCAGAAACCTATCTCCCATATGGGCATTTATCTCGGCAGCGGCAAAATTATTCATACGGCGTCAAAGGATACAGGAGGGGTTCGGATCGATACGATCCGGGGCAAGCACCTCGAATACCGGCTCGTGTTCGGAGGAGGCATTCTCGATTAGTGCGATGGAGGCTATCAGCGAATGTTAAGCAGACTTTCAGCCGTCATTCATGTGGGATTCAGGCAGGATTTAGATTTCTCCCTTATGCTGTGAAGGAAGAGAAACCAAACCATACTGAGACTAAGGGTGAACAAGATGAAAAAACAAATGATCTCCTCCCTCGTCCTGCTGGCCGTTCTGGCTGCAGGCTGTGGAACGAAACCGGAAGCGGCACAGGAAAGCGCGGCGCAGGGAGCCCCGGCGGCAGCGGCAGCCGGAGAACAAGCGGCTGGGACATCGGCAGACTCGCAGAGCGGAACCAAGCCGGCGATGAACGACAAATCGTTCTCGATGATGTCAACGTTCCGTTCGCTGATCATGCTCGATAAACAGGAGGGCCTGGCCATTACGAAGGAGCAGGCGCAGCAGATGCTGCCGGTCGTGCAGAGCGCGGTCACCGCTTCCGAGCTCACAGAGGAGAACAAAACGAAGCTCACCGGCATGCTGACGGACGAGCAGAAGAAGTTCGTCCAACAGGCGGCAAGCCAGCGTCCCGGCGGCGGGAACCGTCCGGCGGACGCAGCGGCCAAGACCGACGCGGCTGCAGGCGACCGGCCGGCCCGCGGCGGCGGCCAAGGCGGCCAGGGCATGAACGGCGGACGCAATGTCGGCCAGGAGCTCATTACCCTGCTGCAAACCAAGATCGGGCAGTAATCCGCAAGGTCAGCAGCGGGATCCATCCAAGCAGCATGACCACCGGATAACCGTACTTCGTACACAGCACGGCAGCCCCGGCGGGTCTCCTCAGAAGGAGCCTGCCGGGGCTGCTGTTGTTTGCGGGGGATACGGTTCGGCCTTCATACGAATCAGCGGTGATCGTGCGGTCCGCTGACCTTACGGCTGTTCCAGCGCGTCTGTGCGATCGGGCAGGATCTTGGCGGAGCCGCTGATGTACGTCAGCTTGAAGACGATGTCCTGGTAGTAGTTGCCGAAGCCGGTGCCGTAGATCGTCAGGCCGCCGATGTTCTTCGCGTCCTCCTTGACGGAGAGGATGAAGTCCCACTGCAGCCTCCGGATGTTGACGTCGCGGATCGTGTAATCGGACACCTTCGTGCCTTCGATGAAGGTTCCGTCCTCGTTGATGCGGATATGAACCAGCAGACCGTATTGGTTCATGTTGATATCCCACCACTCGGGCGTATGCTTGCCCCGCGTGCCGCCGAAGTCGCCGGGGGAGGTCCACCTGCCGATATCCACCCCGTTGAAGGCGAAGGATATATCGGACGGCCAGTGCTCGTTGGACAGCGGGGCTTCGGAGGCGAGCTCCATGGAGATCTCGAGCTCCTCCGGCTCTTCGTCCGGAAGCAGGTAATTGGCGATCTTGTAGGTCACATAACCCTGGGAGAACCAGAGGATCTTCGCATCGACACGCTCGGTATCAAGGAAATAACGCGGGTCGTCGAAGCCGCCCCCGATGATCTTGTACTTCGAAGCGAGTCCGCAGGTCGGCTTGACCTCAAAGTCCGTGAAGTGCCCGATCGGGATATTCGAGACGTGAAAATTGCGGGGGATGAGCCCCTTGCTCGGGAAGACGAGCTCGATGCGTTCGGCCACCAGCGTGCAGAGCTTCTGGGACGCGCCTTTGCCCGGGATCATCTCGGTGCGGACCAGATCGGCCCGCTCGAGCTTCTTGACGTGCATGGTGATGATCGAGTTGCTGAGTCCGAGCGCGGAGGCCAGGTCTTTCATAATCATGGGCTGCTGGCCGAGCAGTTCGATAATTTTGATCCGTACGTTGCTGGCCAGTGCTTCAAACAGGGGAAGATTGCTTTCCGATACGATTTTCTCCATGGTCCCTCTTCCGGTTTTCAATTTATGTTTTACTATACCTTACTTATTTGACATTTAGCAAGGGAGGTTCGTGTCCCTTAGAAAAATATTGTAAACCCCTAATAATTTCACATAAACATAAAACACTTCACAAAAAAGTGTTGACATGAGGAAGGATCATCCATATGATGTGAATAGATAAACGTTGTTGTGAAGTAGTTTATAACATTGTGAACCACTTAAGAGCTGTTATCAACATTAGGGGATGCAATGAAATAAGCTGCCTTCTTTTGGCTCTTGTGATATCGCTTTCATAACCTGAACTCCCAGCCAATAGGGGAACGCTTCCGCAGCAGCAGCGAAGTTGGAGACACTAGTAAGCGTTTACAATTTAGCTGGTATCAAACCAAGGAGGTCACTAAGGAATGAACAAAAAGGCTATCACGATGTTGATGATGTCAGGGGTCATTGCGCTGACAGGGTGTTCAGGCGGCGAGGCTCCGAAGGATGGGGCGGCCGCAGGGTCTTCCTCCGGAAACGGCAAAGTAGAAATCACCGTCTCTTCCTGGGGCGCGCCAGACGAGCGGAAGGTCTTCGAAGCCGTTCTCCAGGACTTCGAGAAGGCGAACCCGAATATCAAGGTCAAGTTCCAGCATATTCCGAGCGATTACTCGGTGAAGCTGAACACCATGATTGCCGGCGGCAAAGCACCCGATGTCATCTTCACGACGGACGGGGACTTCCCGCGCTGGGTGAAGCAGGGAGCGTTCCTCAATATCGACGAGATGATCAAGGCCAGCGGGAAGCTGGATCTGAACGATATGTGGGAAACGGGCTTGGCCCGCTACCGTTATGACGGCAAGGTACTGGGCAATGGCCCGCTGTATGCGCTTCCGAAGGATATCGGGCCTTCCGTTATGTACTACAACAAGGATCTGTTCGACAAGTACAAGGTTCCTTATCCGAGTGCGGACAAGCCGATGTCCTGGGAAGATGCGCTCGCGATGTGGAAGAAGCTGACGATCGACGAGAACGGCGACGGCAAGACGGACATTTACGGCTCCGGTCCAAGCTGGTGGGAAGGCTTCGTCTGGTCGAATAACGGGGACGTGCTGAGCAAGGACCGCAAGGAGTTCACGCTGAACAAGCCGGAAGGCGCGAAGGCCATGCAGTTCGCGTACGACCTGATCAACGTGCACAAGGTCGTTCCGGATGCGCGGGCGCTGCAGTCGATGAACGACGGCCAGATGTTCGAGGCCGGCAAGCTGGCTACGATCACCGGCGGCCGCTGGCAGGTGCCGACCTACCGCAAGCTGAAGTTCAACTGGGACGTAGCGCCGATCCCGTCGGCCACGGGCAGCTGGGTGAACGGCTGGTCCGGTTCGGCCGCCCTCGGGGTGAATGCGAAGACGAAGCACCCGAACGAATCCTATAAACTCGTGGAATGGTTCGCCGGCAAGGAAGGCCAGACGAAGATGACCGAGCTTGGCTTCTCCATCCCGAACTTCAAGTCGATGTCGAACACCGATGTGTTCCTGCAGCCGGGCCAGAAGCCGGAGCATGCTTCCGTCTTCATCAAAGCGGCGGAGAACCAGCAGGCCGGTCCATGGACGTATCTTCCGAATCCGAAGTGGTCCGACACGTTCAATCAGAAGCTCGCCGAGTTCTGGGTCGGGACGGAACCTGCTCAAGCCTTCCTCGACAAGATGAAGCCGGTCATCGACAAGGAGATTCAGGAAGGCAACCCGGAAGTGTTCAAATAAGGCATGCCGGACGACAGAGAGACCAGGATAGGAGGACCATGCTGCTATGATCACCAAACCACTGACGACCGCGGGCACACGGGCTGCTAAAAAAAGATCGCTGTATGCCAGCGAAAAATGGTGGGGCTATCTCTTCATCGCCCCTCCTTTCATCGGCCTGACCGTGTTTCTGCTGTATCCGCTGCTCACTTCGCTGTATTACAGCTTCACGATCTTCGATTTCAGTTCCCCGCCGCAGTTCGTGGGGACGGAGAATTACAAGAGAGCCCTGTTCGAGGATCCTCTCGTATGGAAGACACTCTGGAACACGTTCTATGCGGCGCTCTGCGTGCCGATCGGCATGGCGGTTTCGCTCCTCATCGCCATTATGCTGAACCAGAATCTGAAGGGAAAAAATGTGTTCCGGATGCTCTTCTTCCTTCCGACGATCTGCTCGATCGTCGCGATGTCGTTGATCTGGCAGTGGATTTTCAACTCGGATTACGGGCTGCTGAACTACTTCCTGAGCCTCCTCGGCATAGAGGGTCCGGCCTGGCTGACCGATGAGCATTGGGCGATGCCGGCGATGATCTTCCAAGGCGTATGGGGCGGGCTCGGCATCTCGATCATCATGTACCTGGCGGCGCTGGGCAACGTGCCGACTTCCCTGTATGAAGCGGCTACGATGGATGGAGCCGGGGCCTGGAAGAAGTTCGTGCACATCACCGTGCCGGGCATCTCTCCGATCACCTTCTTCATCCTGGTCACCTCGCTGATCGCGGCCCTGCAGGACTTCCCGCGCTTCGTGCTCATGACGGGCGGGGGGCCGAACTTCTCGACGACAACGATCGTGTATTATCTCTATACGACGGCTTTCGAGTACAACGAGATGGGCTACGCTTCCGCGATCTCCTGGTTCATCGGCATCATCATTATGGTCATCATTCTCCTGAACTTCCTGCTCTCGAAGCGCTGGGTTCACTATAACTAAGAGGGGGGTACACGTAACATGAGTTCATCAACCGCGGTCAAACGCACGGCGAACGGGGCTGAAATCCTGAACAAAGCGGTCGTCTATGTTCTGCTGACGATCGGCGGACTGTTCATGGCGATCCCGTTCCTGTGGATGCTATCGACATCGCTCAAGGACAAAGGAGCCGTCTTCACTTACCCCCCGCAGTGGATTCCGGAAGATATTATGTGGGAGAACTACCGTACCATTTTTGAAGACGCCCATATGATCCGCGGATTCTTCAATACGATGATGATCATCCTCCCGACCATCGTGATCGGCCTGTTCGTCTGCGCCCTAGCGGGCTATGCGTTCGCGAAGCTCCGCTTCCCGGGCCGGGATAAGCTCTTCATGGTGCTGGTTGTCTCCCTGATGATTCCCGCTGCGGTCATGATGATCCCGGCGTTCATCATGTTCAAGAACTTCGGCTGGACCGATTCCTGGAAGCCGCTGATGATTCCGGGCATGCTGGGCGCCCCGATGGTCATCTTCTTCCTGCGCCAATTCATCAAGCAGCTGCCGGACGAGCTCGAGGATGCGGCCCGGATGGACGGATTGAACCCGCTGGGCGTGTTCCTTAGGATCATCCTGCCGCTGAGCAAGCCGGCGCTGATCACCCAGGCGATCTTGACGTACAACGCAGGCTACAACGACTACCTCGGACCGCTGATCTACCTGAACTCGCCGGAGAAGTATACGCTTCAGATGGAGCTTGCTTCGTTTACATCGTACTATTCCTCCGAATGGACGCTGATCATGGCCGGTTCGGTCGTCGCGCTCATTCCGACGCTGATCCTGTTCGCCTTCGCCCAGCGCTACTTCATCGAAGGGATTGCCCTTACCGGTATCAAGGGGTAACCGGCTTATCCGCCGGCCCCCAGCTTACATATAGAGGAGAGAGAAACCATCATGTCACAAAAGGTAGTCATTCACGCCGACTGGTCCCAAGGGACGATTTCACGCCATATCTACGGACACTTCGCGGAGCACCTGGGCCGCTGCATCTACGAAGGACTATGGGTCGGAGAAGAGTCCCCGATCCCGAACACGAAGGGCATCCGCAACGACGTGGTCGATGCGCTGAAGAAGCTGAACATTCCGAACCTGCGCTGGCCGGGCGGCTGCTTCGCCGACGAGTATCATTGGGAAGACGGCGTAGGTCCGCGCGAGTCCCGCAAGCGGATGATCAACACGCACTGGGGCGGCGTGGTCGAGAACAACCACTTCGGCACGCACGAGTTCTTCCAGCTGTGCGATCTGCTCGAGACCGAGCCGTACATCTGCGGGAACGTCGGCAGCGGCTCCGTGCAGGAGATGTCCGAGTGGGTCGAGTACATGACCTTTGACGGCGAGTCCCCGATGGCCAGCCGCCGCAAGGAGAACGGCCGCGAGAAGCCTTGGAAGCTCAAGTACTTCGGCGTCGGCAACGAGAACTGGGGCTGCGGCGGTAACATGAAGCCGGAGTACTATGCGGACCTGTACCGCCGCTATCAGACCTATGTGCGCCAGTACGGCGACAACAAGCTGTACAAGATCGCCGGCGGCGCCAATGTGGACGACTACCGCTGGACGGAAGTGCTCATGCGTGAAGCCGCACCGCTGATGGACGGCCTCAGCCTGCACAACTACACGATCCCGGGCTCCTGGGAAGAGAAAAAGCCGTCGCTGACCTTCGACGAGAACGACTGGTTCGAGACGATGCAGAAGTCGCTGCGCATGGATGAGCTGATCACGCGCCACAGCACGATCATGGACCGCTATGACCCGCAGAAGCGAGTCGGCCTGATCGTCGACGAGTGGGGCACCTGGTTCCTCGTCGAACCGGGCACGAACCCGGGCTTCCTGTACCAGCAGAACACGATGCGCGACGCGCTCGTAGCCGGCATCCATCTGCATGTGTTCCACAAGCACTGCGACCGCGTCCACATGGCGAATCTGGCCCAGATGGTGAACGTGCTGCAGGCGGTCATCCTGACCGAAGGCAGCCAGATGCTCCTCACGCCGACCTACCATGTCATGGAGATGTTCAAGGTGCACCAGGATGCCGAGCACTTAGCGATCCACGGTGAGTTCGGCACCTACGAGAACAACGGTGTGACACTGCCGCAGGTGACCGTGTCCGCTTCCAAGAAAGACGGCCGCATCCACGTTTCCCTGTGCAACCTGGATCCGAACAACTCGGCGGACCTGAATCTCGAGCTGCGCGGACTCGAAGGCTCCTTCGAGCTGGCTTCCGGCCGTGTGCTTGTCAGCGGAGACATCCACGACCACAACACATTCCAGGAGCCGGCGAAGGTCGCTCCGCGCGAGTTCAAGGAAGTGTCGCTGACGGAGAAGGGGCTGCGCGTCAACCTGCCGGCGGCTTCGGTTGCGATCATCGAGCTCGTAGAGAAAGCGTAAGAGAAGTGATTCAAGGATTGATAATGAATAATGATGAAGCCTGGCGGGCGTGCCCGCCGGGCCTTTATTCAAACTGAAGAATGGATATCTCACCAGGGCCCAGTTTTTAACATACCGTTTATTTTGCAAGTTCAGGCCGATGGTTGGCAGGAAGAAGGGGAGAGACAACAAGATGAATACCAAAGCAGCGGTCAAGGTGCTGATTCCGGTGATGTTGGGGGCGGCGGTCTTCAGTGCGGCGGTGGTCGCGGACAGCGATCAGGGGAAACGTGCGTTTCAGCAAAAGAATGGGGGAGCAGGAGGAGGATCCATGGACATCAAGGCTCGGGAGTTCAAAAATGCATCGGTGCATGATCCTTCCGTCATTAAGGCGGGGGATACGTTCTATGTGTTCGGTTCGCACCTAGCCGCAGCCAAGTCGAACGACCTCGTAAGCTGGGATCTCGTCGCGACAGGCGTAACGGCCGGCAACCCGCTGATTCCGAATGTGAGAGAAGAGCTGAAGGAAACGCTCGAGTGGGCGCAGACGAATACGCTCTGGGCTGCCGATGTCATCCAGCTTGGGGACGGCCGGTTCTATATGTACTATAACGCCTGCAAAGGGGATTCCCCGCGCTCCGCACTCGGTGTGGCGGTGGCGGACCGCATCGAGGGGCCCTACAAGGACCAGGGCATCCTGCTGAGGTCCGGCATGTGGGGCGAGCCGAGCAAGGACGGGACGGTGTATGATGCCAAGATTCATCCGAATGTCGTAGACCCGGATGTGTTCTTCGACAAGGAGGGCAAGCTGTGGATGGTCTACGGCTCCTACTCCGGCGGCATCTTCATCCTGAAGATGGACCCGGCGACCGGCAGGCCGCTCCCGGGACAGGGCTACGGCAAGAAGCTGCTCGGCGGCAACCACTCGCGGATCGAAGGCCCCTACATTCAGTACAGTCCGGAGACAGACTTCTATTATTTGTTCCTCTCTTACGGCGGGCTGGATGCGAACGGAGGCTACAATATCCGCGCCGCCCGCTCTAAGTCGCCGGACGGGCCTTACGTGGACGCGCAAGGGCAGGACATGCTGGAGGCGAAAGCCGATCCGGCGAAGCCGATATTCGACGACCGCTCGGTCGAGCCTTACGGCGTGAAGCTGATGGGCAGCCATCGCTTCACACGGGAGGAAGAGACCCCAGGGGAGGGGCCGGGGCTTGGCTACGTGTCCCCGGGCCACAACTCGACCTACTATGAGGAGAAGACCGGCAGGTACTTCCTGATCTTCCATACCCGCTTCCCGGACCGGGGAGAGCACCACGAGATCCGCGTGCATGAAATGTACATGAATGCACAGGGCTGGCCGGTCGCCTCGCCGCTGCGCTACGCCGGCGAAGGGGCAGCGAATACCGGCAGACTGAAGAAGATCACGGCACAGGAAGCCGCAGGCACGTATCAGCTCGTGAACCACGGCAAGGACATCTCCGCAGAGACGAAAGCTTCGGCGGCCATCGAGCTGGCGAAGAACGGCCGGATTACCGGCGCAGCCTCCGGCACCTTCAAGCTGGGGGAGGACGGACGGGCGGAGCTGACCCTGGACGGCGCAGTCTATCACGGCGTATTCGTAACCGGGTGGAACGAGGCGAAGCAGAAGGAAGTGCTGACCTTCACGGCGCTGTCGGATCAAGGCGTGTCCGTTTGGGGCGTACGCAGCGGCAGGTAGGATAGAAGGGAGCGCTGCGCTTACTTCCTGGCGGATCTCCTTGGGCTGCTGCAGGAGCACCGGGGAGATGAGCTCGGAGCGGCATGCCGATAGGCAGTACAGCATCACTTCCGGTACAGAGGTACCGCTAACCAAACATCCGGCCGCTGAGACATTGCTCAGCCGCCGGATGTTTTTTGCTTTACCGATCCATAGAACCCGCTGTCGCCCGCAGAGGTATGCCGCCGCTTCCGAAATGGTGACATGAACCGGACAAAACATCCACCCCTATGAACCTCATGGCGCATATTACTATAGGAGGCTTCGATAAGATAGAAGACGAGAGCGGAAGGGATGAACGGAAGGTATGATTAGAAAGCGGCAGTGGCATGTTCGAAGCAAGTGGAGAAGACATCTGGGACTGATCGGACAGCGAAGACTCCGGCGGCACATTCCACCTACTTCCCTGCTCAGTCGGAAGACGCTCAAAGCTTACCTGAAGCGGTACCCCGTTGTATATGTCAAGCCGGTCTACGGATCGTTCGGCAACCACATCATGAAGCTTGGCAGGAGAGTAAGGGGGCGGGGCTATATCGTCCGCCGGGAGCAGCGGGCTCAGATCATTCCCGCTAAGCAGGTGGAGCGCGTTGTCATGAGACATGCCCGGTCGAGGGCTTTCTTGATCCAGAAAGGAATCCCGCTCCTGCATCTTGGGGGGCATCCGGTGGATTACCGGCTGATGCTGCTGAAGCCGTTCCGGGATTGGAGAATCATGGGCATCATGGGGAAGGTGGCATCGGGAACGAGGATCGTAACGAATTATAATCACGGCGGCCGGGCGATCCGGTTCCGGGAGTCGCTTCGGCGTGCCGGTTTTACAACCAAGCAGATCGATGCGGTATATGCCGAGATGCGCCGGGTGGGACTTCTCGCCGCACGGCAGTTTGGCAGCAAGCACAAGCACTGCCGGAGGCTTGGCATTGATTTTGCCATCGACACGAACAGACGGATCTGGATTATCGAAGTCAACACGAACCCGTTCTACCAGCTGTTCCGCCACCATGAGAACCGGAAGCTCTACGGAAGAATTCATAAGATCATGCAGCACATCCGCAAATCCCAGCTGAATCGCTGACCCGCCTTGCAGGATGCGGCGGATCGAAGCGGCATGGAAAAAAAGCGTCTCCCGCATCCCCGCCGGGGTATGGGGAGGCGCTTTATTCGTATAATCGAGTGAATAACATTTCAGGGTGAGGCTTGTCTGAAGCCCAAACATATACATATCAGGTCATGCCGGCGGCAAATAAGCCCAGACCGCGGGAATGCGATTCTTGTATAAGCCTGCCCGGTCTGCTACAATGCACTCCATAAGATGCTATTCCAGCTGAGGGGAGCGAAACTGCCGTGAAAAAAGAAAAAAACACCTGTCCCTCGAATTTCCGAACGTTCGGCCTTGCGCTTCAGGCAGTCACCGTGCTGTCCAAATATCCGAACCTGTGTCCAAGCGGCGAGATCGCACAGCATCTGAAGTCCGAAGCGACGCTGCTTCGCCGGATACTGGCCCGGCTTGTGCAGGAGAATATCCTGGAGACGCGGGAAGGACGCGATGGAGGCTACCGGCTGAAGCAGGCTCCGGAGACGATCACCTGTGCGCAGGTGCTGCAGGCGCTGCTCCAGGATGAATCGCTTCATGGGGAGATGCTCGCTTCGACGGGGGACCATCCATTCGGTCAGCGGATGAACGGGATGTTCGCCGAAATGATGACGGAGATCGACCGGAGCATTCTCGGCGTACTCGAGCAGTACACCATCGCCGATCTGGCGGAGAAGACGCTGCTGCCGGAAGGGGATTGACAGCGGAATACCGCAGGATTATACTGTGCATATTAACACACAGTATGTGACGGCCGCGGCCTGGCAGGCTGCATGGCCGGCGGCTGTCTTCTGCTTGCGGAGGAAGGGCGCATTGGCATGAAAGTGCGTTTTTTTGAGTTATACTGTGCAAAAATATGAACAGTTCAATTCGGAGAGGATGGATTCAATATGGAAACAACGGTGGATAAAAAGAATGTTCGGGATTACTACAGCGTGGTGCGGGAGCGCCGTTCCGTGCGGCATTACGACCCATCGGTGAAGATTTCGCGTGAAGAGCTTACGGAGATGCTCGAGGAAGCGGTGCTCGCCCCGTCGAGCTCGAACCTCCAGCCCTGGCGGTTCCTCGTCATTGACGAGCAGCCGCTGAAGGAGAAGCTGCTGCCGATCGCCTATAACCAGCAGCAGGTGGTCGATGCCGCGGCCGTCATTGCGGTGCTCGGCGACAAGAACGCTTATCTTCAGGCCGATGCGATCTACCAATCGGCGGTGGACGCCGGATACATGGATGAAGAGCGCAAGCAGCTGCTCGTGGGCAACGCACTCCGTGGGTATGAACGCATAGGGGAAGAGGGACGCAAAGATGTCGTCCTCATCGACGGGGGCCTCGTTTCCTTGCAGTTCATGCTCTCCGCCAAGGCACGCGGCTATGATACCGTACCGATGGCCGGCTACAACGCGCAGCAGTTCCGCGAAGCGTTCGACATCCCGGATTCGTATGCGACGGTCATGCTCATTGCGGTAGGCAAAGCATCCCAGCCGGGCCATCCCACGACCCGCCTGCCGATCGAGGCCGTTACGTTCTGGAACCGTCTCGAGACGAAGTAAGGGGCGGGGATATGAGCCTGCACTTGAGTGTACTCGACCAATCCCCGATTCCAGAGGGGAGTACGGCCGGGGAGACGCTGGCACAGACCGCCCGCCTCGCGAAGGAGGCCGAACGGCTCGGCTACCGTCGCTTCTGGGTGTCGGAGCACCACGCGGCGGGTAATCTCGCGGGGTCGAGCCCCGAGGTGCTGATCTCGCACCTCGCCGCCGTGACCTCCCGCATCCGCGTCGGCTCCGGCGGCGTGATGCTGCCGCACTACAGCGCCTACAAGGTGGCCGAGAACTTCCGGCTGCTCGAGGCGCTGTATCCCGGCCGGATCGACGTCGGCCTCGGGCGGGCGCCCGGCGGCATGCCGCTGGCGACGAAGGCGCTGCAGGAGGGCCGTGCGGCGGACATCGACCGCTACCCGGAGCAGGTGGCGGATCTGTCCGCCTACCTGCGCGATGCGCTGCCGCCGGGGCACCGCTTCGCCGGGCTGAAGGCCTCGCCGCTGATCCCGTCCGCGCCGCCCCTATGGCTGCTCGGCTCCAGCGAAGAGAGCGCCCGGATCGCCGCGGAGCAGGGAACGGCCTTCGCCTACGCCCACTTCATCAACGGCTATGGGGGGCCGGAGGCGGTGCGTTGGTACCGCGATCACTTCCGCCCGGCGGCTCAAGGGAATCTGCCCCAGGCGCTGGTCGCCGTCTTCACGGTATGCGCCGAGACCGACGAGGAGGCGGAGCGGCTCGCCTCGTCCATGGATCTCAGCTTTCTCTTCCTCGAGAAAGGGGTTCAACGCCCCGGCATCCCGTCGCCGCAGACGGCCGCGAATTATCCGTATACGGCGTACGACCGCATGCGGATCGAAGCGAACCGCAGCAGGATGATCATCGGCTCCGCGGCGACAGTGAAGGCGAAGCTGATCGAGATGAGCGAACGCTACGGCACGGATGAGCTCATGATCGTCACGATCATGCATGACTTCGAAGCCCGGCTGCGGTCGTATCAGCTGCTTGCCGAAGCCTTCGGGCTGCCGCGGGCTTAAGCCGTGCAGCCGGCTCGGAAGCGGGCACGGGAGAGAGCCACCCTGGGCTGAGGGTGGCTCTTTGGGCTGCTGTAAGGTGAGTTCGAGCAGCCGCTTCTTTTCCCGCGCCGGCTGCAGGACGGGCCTCATTCGTTAGTGCGCGTGAAGTTGTGGTATGATAGGTTCACTTCATTTGGTCCGGCCCTGATGGGGAGCCGGCGAAAGGACATGGACACGATGCTGTTTATCGATAACCGCGGCGGGACGGATCCCGCCTTGAATCTGGCTCTCGAGGAGTACGCGCTTCGCCATCTTCCGGCGGAGAACGATTATCTGCTTTTTTACATTAACGAGCCTTCGATCATTATCGGCAAAAACCAGAACACAGCCGAGGAGGTCAACCGGGAGTATGTGGAGGAGAAAGGCATTCATGTCGTACGGCGTCTGTCCGGCGGCGGTGCCGTATACCATGATCTCGGCAACCTGAACTTCAGCTTCATTACCCGGGACGACGGGGCGTCGTTCCACAATTACCGCAAGTTCACCGAACCGGTCATCCGCGCACTGCATGAGCTTGGGGTGGCAGCCGAGCTCAGCGGGCGCAATGACATCCAGGTCGGCGAACGCAAAATCTCAGGCAACGCCCAGTTCGCGACCCGCGGCCGTATGTTCACCCACGGCACCCTGCTGTTCGATTCGCACATGGAGAATGTGGCGTCGGCCCTTAAGGTCAATCCGCTCAAAATCCAGTCCAAGGGCGTCAAATCGGTACGCAGCCGGGTGGCGAACATTTCGGAGTTCCTCAAGGAGCCGATGACCATCGCTGCATTCCGGGCGCATCTGCTCCGGTCGGTCTTCGGCGGGGCCGAGCCCGCGGAGTACAAGCTCTCCGAGGAGCAGTGGGAGGGCGTGCGCCGTCTGGCGGAGGAGCGCTACCGGAGCTGGGAGTGGAATTACGGCCTCTCGCCGGCCTTCAACCTGCACAAGGCCGCCCGCCTGTCCGCAGGCACCTTCGATGTGCGGCTGGATGTGGAGGAAGGCCTGATTCGCGGTGCCGCGATCTATGGCGACTTCTTCGGCGTCGGCGACGCGAAGGAAGTGGAAGCGAAGCTGGTCGGGGTCCGGTACGACCGGGGGGCCCTTCAGGCGGTGCTGGAGGGCATCGACCTGCAGCATTATTTCGGCGCGGTGAGCATGGAGGAGTTTGTGGGGCTGCTGCTGTAAGAGAGGCGGTGGACGCTGAAGCTCCCGTGGCCAAGAGCGTACCGGCATGCGGGGACGAGAGAGGGAAGGCTGCCGTGCTGGCGCGCTAGTAGCTGGGGAAGGTGCCGGCAAGCGTCGCGCGAGTGTCACCAGTGCAGCGCGCAGCCCATGTACAAACCGATAGCGTTCCTCTGGCGTGGGGTGCGAAGCAGGATAGCGGAACTCAGATTCGTTAAGCCGGCAGATCGAGGGGGTCAACCTGAAATAGAGGAACTGAGATTCGCTATTTGGTTGGAAATAATGCAGTAGTGGTGAGTTTCCGGCATATAAGAAATCTGAGTTCCGTTATTTCATGGGAAATACCGGGAAATACTCAGATAAGATACCTGAGTTCCTCTATTTTAATTTGGCTGGCGAAGAAGAGGACTTTCGTGCTCTTCAGGCAGCTCGCGAGAGCTGTCCTCCGATATGCGAAGGAACGACCCAGTTTCATCGAATAAAACTGTTATGTGCCAATGTGTGTGGGGATGCTGCATGCACAGCTCCTGTATGCATAGTTCCTGTAGTAATCCCCGATGATTGCCTACATGTAAGGCCGCCAATATTGGTGGTCTTATTTTTGTGGAAATATTTACAAGAACCTTCCAATTGTGATAAGGTGGGTAAGAGATTTATTTTGATAAAAGTAACTCAAATCAAACTATACGAGGTGACGCATGACGGAATTCTCCGGGAACTATTCGATGAAACTTGGGGAGCCTGAACGGGACGGGCAGCTGTCGATGCGATTTATCAGAGGCGGGCCGCGAAGGGGGGCAGGGAGGAAGGGGATCGGCGAGACAAGGAAAGTTTCGCTGACCTTGACTTCCGAAGCCTGGGAAGAGCTCGACAGGCGCTGCCGGGAAAGAGGAGTTTCCCGCTCGGAGCTGCTGCGTTCCATGATCGAAGCTGCTCTGAGTCCTGGAGATTCCGCAGACAGGAGGGAGGAGTGATGCGGGTTCGAGTCACACAAGGAGCTCTTTACCTTGCTCTCAAGCATGTAGCGGCCGCAGTGGCGGCCAAGCCCCTGCTGTCGGTCCTCTCGGGAATCCGGCTGCATGCCGGAGGGGATGGCCTGGTATTGACGGCCGCGAATGAGGTCTCCAGGCTTCAGTATCAGATTCCTGCGGAGGACCCGGCATTGGCCATTCTTGAGCCGGGCGAAGCCGTGGTTCCCGCACTGAGGTTCACCGGTCTCATCCGATATCTTGAGGATGGGATGGTTACGCTTGAGACGGACGGGAAAGGGACGCTGCAGATCGACTCTTCCGGAACGGTCTGCAAGTTGATTCTGGCTGCCCCCGCTTCGGACTTTCCGCCGGATATCCGGCCGGCTGACTGTGCAGAGCTTCGGATCCCCAATAGGGAGTTGAAGAGAATGGTGAAGCAGGTGGGCTTCGCTGCCGATTCCTCTGAAGCAAGGATGGTGCTTACTGGGATTCTGTGCAGAATCGTTGGCCGCAGGATTTGTTTAACGGCGACCGACGGCATCCGTCTGGCCTTCAGCAGCGGGGAACTGGAGAGCTCGCCGGCGAATGATTTCCCGCCGGGCGTGGTTCCTGCGAAGCCGATCACCGACTACGTGAGAAAACTGGCCGACTCCGGTACAACGAATATCACGATGGGCCGTGGCACGATTGAACTCGAGTCGGAGCGATTCAGCATACAGTCGTCCCTGCTGGCAGGGGCTTATCCTTACGTGGACGGGTTGAAGCCGGAAGCAAGTCCTTACTGCGTGAGGGTGGCCGCGCCCTCTCTTCTGCGTGCTGTAGAGCGGGCCGCTTTGTTATCGGGTGACCGTCATGTTGTAACCATGAGGGTAGGTCTGGAGGGGATTGAGCTGTCCGCCGTCTGCGCTCAGGCAGGCGGCGTTCTTGAGGTACTACCGTGCGGCGAAAACGGCGCAGGCTGCTCGGTACTCCCTTTTGCGGTTTCCTTCGACAGCAGGTACTTGAGGGAGATCCTGTTATACATAGGCAGCGGCAAGGTACAGCTCAGCTTCACGGCTCCCGATCGGCCGATGGTAGTTGAGCCGGCAGACCGGGGGCAGGAAGCGCAAGCTTATTATTACCTGCTGACGCCGGTCCGGACAGCGCAGAGTCTCCCAGACACCGGAGCCAGTGCAATAAAATCCAGCGTCTAGTTGGCGCCATGCCTTTGAGAGATAACCATTTTTTCTCACCGGCAGGTGTATATCCGGCTATTCCCGGCGATACTGCTCTTAAGAACATGCTGTCATGACGATGGCCGGCTTCCTTCGACACTGCACGTGCAGACCGGAGGGGCGGGCTGCCCCGCGGACATCATGTTTTTTTGTCGTATCGGAACGATGGGGGATGTATATGGTTTTCCAAACAATTTTACGATGATCCGGAGGTTCGTGCGTCTTTGCCGCCGTAAGCCGGGAAGTTGTCCGGGTCAAACGGAGTGCGAACTCTCGAAATCCGAATGAAGATCCTGTATAATAGAAGGAGAGAAGGCTTTCATACAACATTCATACGGACAAGTGGGTTGAAGTCATGGATAACGAGAAACAGCGCTTAAGCATCGAAGCGGCCAGATTGTATTATCTGTCCGATTACGGACAGCAGGACATCGCCGTGCGGCTCGGGGTATCCAGGCCGACGGTCTCCAGGCTGCTGCAGTATGCCAAAGATCAAGGGTACGTGCGCATAACGATCGTCGATCCGCTCGAGGATCTGGACGCGATGGGGGACCGGCTCAAGCTGAGATTCGGCCTGGATACCGTCCACGTCTGCTATTCCCCTGTGAATGAATACCGGGAGATCCAGAAGCATATCTCCAAGAAAGCGGCGGAGTACATCCAGGAGACGGTGCAGGACACCGATATTATCGGCGTGACCTGGGGAACGACGATGCACGCGGTCGCCCTCCAGCTTCAGCCGAAGTCGGTAAGAGGCGTGGAGGTCGTCCAGCTAAAAGGGGGCGTCAGCCACTCCCATGTCAACACGTATGCGGCGGAGATCGTGAACCTGTTCGCCGAGGCATTCCATACGATGCCCCGCTACCTGCCCCTTCCGGTCATCTTCGATAACACGGAGGTGAAGCGGATGGTCGAGGAGGACCGCCATATCCAGCGGATCATCGAACTCGGCCGGCAGGCCAACATCGCCGTCTTCACGGTAGGCACGGTGAAGGAAGATGCCCTGCTGTTCCGGCTCGGCTACTTCAACGAGGACGAGCAAAAGCTGCTCCAGCGCACGGCGGCAGGCGATATCTGTTCCCGCTTCTTCGATGCGGAAGGGGAGCTCTGCTCCCGCGAGATCAATGACCGGACGGTCGGGATCGACCTGGCAGACCTGCGGCGCAAGGAGAAGGCCATTCTCGTCGCAGGCGGACAGCGGAAGATCGACGCGATCCGGGCCGCCCTCGTCGGCAAGTATGCGAACATCCTGATTACCGACCAATTTACCGCCCAAGCGCTGCTGGGCGAATAGAAGGTTCAGCCTGCCGCAGAAAGTGCGGGAGGTTTTTTTGTCATGTGCACGCCCCCTGCCACATCCCGCGTTTAAGGGAAATATCGCCTATGTCCGGGAGCAAGCGGAGAGAACGATGCCGGAGGTTTACGAAATGGATACAGCATCTATTATTCTTTCTCCGGTTATTGCAATGGAGCAGCTCGCCAGCCTTAGGCTGGCAGTGTGTGCGCAGCTGACGGTACTTTCGCTTGGAAGACAGAAAAGACCCGACCCTAAACAGAGCGATTCTGCTTACGGCCGGGTTTGGCAGGATTGCGAGAAGCCTATGCTATGTCGGGATGCTGCCAGCTGTCAATGCAGCTGGATGATTTTTGTGAATCCCATAGAAAGGGGGGCTGGGTAAGTCAGTGTTTGCCAGGCAGCATTATTTATTGATGAGCTCACCGTCGCTTAGGATGATGTCTCCGCCCACCAGGGTGTGGAAGCGAATGTACCCGCTGTCATCCTTCTGGACGATCGTATTTAGTTTCGCGTAAGTGTTATTCTCTCTGTCGTATGAGTAAGCAATTAGGTTACTTGTATTTAACTTCTTGTCCATCTTAACTGCTGCTTCCATACGCTGACCCCATTCGCCCTTGTGCTCGAAGCGGACAACCATAAGGTCATTTTTGAACCACCTGCCTAACTGGGCACTAAGAGAGTTCGCTGCGGATGAGGTAGATGACGCAAACAGATTCAAGTCTTTCACTGAATCGGCAGGATCAAATGTGATGCGAACATCCGCGGTTTTGCCATTGGAAGACCATGTGTCAGCATGGATTGTAAGCGGCATCCCTGCTCGTACCCTCATGGCTTTGAGGATATTCAGTGTGACGCTGCCTGGCCTGGTTAAGCTCACCGTCGCGGCAGCCAGACCAGCCGCTTTAGCGGCTTTGACACCTTCGTCCACTGCGGCGTTTGCTTGAGCAGGAGTCACATCGACGGGGGCATTGTTTGCTGTAGTTCCTGCTGAAGCTGCCACATTGACTTTGCCCGGTATAGCGCTCTCGTTAGGCCATACCTTTCCGGTGTCCTTCTACAGGTAATCCTTGGCAAATTCGGCGAACCTAAGCTGCCAGAACTCCCAATCATGGCCGCCGGGAATTTCGTTAAACGTATGTTTGATGCCGTTTGCCGCCAGCGTAGTGCTCATGGATCTGCCGCCGGTCACATAGTCCCATTTGCCCAGGGCGATATGTACCGTTGTGGAATCGTTGTATTCCGCGATGTCCGCCAGCTGCTCGGCTGTCGGGTTAATGCCGTTGCTCCAAATGCCGAATTGCGAGAATTGATCGGGGTGGTTCAAGTAGAACCGGGCGGTTGTGCCGGCACCGGCGCTGAGGCCCGCGTATCCACGACCTGAACGCTCGTTGGAGACATTGTAGTTGGACTCCACGAAAGGCATCACATATTGGAGCACATCCGGCTCGATCTTTGCAAAGCTGTGGCTCCAATCCTGATAGTTCATGGAAACCACGACGAATGGCTCCTTGCCCTGCGCCACCAGATTATCCACCACATTCGGCAGGGCGCCCTCGTTCATCCAGCGCATCTCGTTACCGAACTGGTCGCCCGAATTGCCCATGTTGATATACAGGACGTTATAGGGTCTTTTGCTATTCTTGTCGTAGCCGTTAGGCAGGTAAACGGTCATGCCACGGTTGGTCCCGTCAGAGGCCGGGTATGTAAGGGTCTGAACGATACCCTTCCGTCCGTCCGTTCTCGGAAGCTCAAGACTGCGGTCCCTGTATTTGCATGTGCCCTGTTTTTCCGCATTGTACGGCACATAAACCATACTCGAAAGGCTTCGGATCCCTGTTGCGGAGTTTACCATCGACGGGTTCGCGGGGTCGTCAAGCCTGGAGGTGGTGAGCCCACCGCATGTTTTTACCGGAATCGCCGTGCCGCCCTAGGTCGTACATTTTGACGGTACGCCTGCGCCTGAGCAGCTCGTAGGCAGCATAAGCATGCTCAACACTTGGGATGCCACGAAATTATTTGGCCAGTAACATGGCGGCTTCGAGTGCCATCGAGGCTCCTTTGTCGCGAGCTGGGGGAAATGGCGTGCGTCGCATCGCCGGCTAGAATGATCGGTCCTTTGTGCAAGCTGAACGGTTGCTTGGGGAGAGCATAGATGTGAAAAATAAAAATGCAGTCTCCGCACCCTCATTGATTTTTGTAATCAGGGGCGGTTCGTCCTTGTAGATGTCTAGCATCCTCTTTTTGCGCTCTGCATCGGTAAGATCCTTGAACGCATCTCTGGCAGGCTCTCGCTTGGAGCATACCACTGCCATTCCGCCGTGCTGAGATCCCGTTGATGCTCGGTTTCAAGCATGTTCAGCTCGGGCGATGGTATGCACCTCACTCCTGACTTCGCCGCATGGATATCCATTCCCAGGTTCCCGTTCGTTCGTGTCTGTCTCACTTGATTTGTCCCTGCGCGAAATTTGTCCCCGTTCAGGACAAATGTCCTGGATTCCTCTCACCGGACATGCCAATATAAGCTTCACCCGACTTTGAGCCGCAGGTGCAGCCTGTGATCTTCTCCAGAAGGAGAGGCGAAATGGGGCCTGCTGGTGGGGGACACGATGAATAAAAGAGGGGGCTGCGTCGGATGATAGGAAGGAATGGCCATTTGTTCGCCTTGATATGAACGTAATTTCAATGACATATTTACATATGTTCAAGGTCGTGCTATGATGGGTCCATATTCCAATACCCGGCCCTCGTACAATAGAAGCGCAGAAGAGCGGCGGGATCATCCAAAGGAGAGAAAACTTATGAATTTGGCAGGCATGATCGACCACACGTTGTTGAAAGCGGATGCGACGCAGGCGGAGATCGGGAAGCTGACCGAGGAAGCGAAGAAATATACGTTTGCCTCCGTATGCGTGAATCCGACCTGGGTGGCCTATGCGGCAGAGCAGCTGGCCGGCACCGAAGTCAAGGTCTGCACGGTCATCGGCTTCCCTCTCGGAGCGTCGACTCCGGCAGTAAAGGCATATGAAGCGGCTGACGCGATCGCCAACGGGGCCACGGAAGTGGACATGGTGATCAACATCGGCGCCCTGAAGGACGGGAACAACGAGCTTGTGGAGCGCGACATCCGCGGCGTAGTGGAAGCGGCCAAGGGCAAGGCGCTGGTGAAGGTCATCATTGAGACAAGCCTGCTGACGGACGAGGAGAAGGTGCGCGCATGCGAGCTCTCCGTCAAGGCTGGAGCCGACTTCGTGAAGACGTCCACCGGCTTCTCGACGGGCGGAGCCACACCGGAGGATGTTGCCCTGATGCGTCGTACGGTCGGCGAAGCGACAGGAGTCAAAGCATCCGGCGGCGTGCGCAGCCGCGAAGACATGCTGAAGATGGTGGAAGCGGGCGCGACCCGGATCGGCGCAAGCTCCGGAGTTAAGATCATGGAAGGCGGCCAATCGGCTTCTTCTTATTAATAAGGGCATGAGCGAGTCAAGGAGGCATACCGGGTGAAAGATCAGCTGATTCAAGAAGCATTGGAAGCACGGCAGACGGCGTATGTGCCGTATTCGAACTTCAAAGTGGGTGCAGCCCTGCTGGCCGGCGGGAAGGTGTACCGCGGCTGCAACGTCGAGAATGCGTCGTACGGCCTGACGAACTGCGCGGAGCGGACGGCGGTCTTCAAGATGGTCTCCGAAGGGCACCGTCGGTTCGAGGCCATCGCGATCGTGGCGGACACGGAAGGACCCGTATCCCCATGCGGAGCCTGCCGCCAGGTGCTCGCCGAGTTCTGCGAAGCGGGAACGAAGATTTACTTGACGAACCTGCACGGGAACACGGAGGAGTGGACGATGGAGCGGCTGCTGCCGGGCGCCTTCCGAGGTACGGATATGGACTGGAAGGCCTGAGCCGGACAGGCGGTCAGAACAGCACCAACCACCCGCAAAAAAAGAATGATCCCGCCCGGGATGCTTCTTTTCAGGGCATTGTAAGCGCTTAAAGAAAAGAGTGGGCCCGGACGGGAGATCAGCCAGGGATGAATCATCATATCAGTGGGAGAAAATAACATGAAATATGCCATCGCCCTTCTGGGCCTTCTCGTCGTCTTTGCAATGACCTATGCAGCCTCCAACAACCGCAGCGGCATCCGTTACCGTCCGCTGATCGTCATGGTGGTACTGCAGACCCTGCTTGCTTTTGTCCTGCTCAACACGGGGGTAGGAGAGTTCCTGGTCGGCGGCTTCGCCGGATTGTTCTCACATCTGCTGTCCTACGCGGCGGAGGGGATCAACTTCGTCTTCGGCGGCATAGCCAATGAGGGACAGGGCCCGTTCTTCCTGAACGTGCTGCTGCCGATCGTGTTCATCTCCGCCCTTATCGGGATTCTGCAGTATCTCAAGGTGCTGCCGTTTATTATCAAGTACATCGGACTGGCTCTGAGCAAAATCAACGGGATGGGGCAGCTCGAATCGTATAATGCCGTCGCCTCCGCCATACTTGGCCAGTCCGAGGTCTTCATCTCCGTCAAGAAGCAGATGGGGCTGCTGCCGAAGCACCGGCTCTATACGCTTTGCGCCTCGGCCATGTCCACCGTATCGATGTCCATCGTCGGCGCTTACATGCAGATGATCGATCCGAAATATGTCGTCACGGCCTTGGTCCTCAATCTGTTCGGGGGCTTCATCATCGCTTCGATCCTCAATCCCTACACCGTTACGGCAGCGGAAGATCTGCTCGAGGTGCAGGAGGAGGAGAAGCAGTCGTTCTTCGAGATGCTCGGCGAGTACATCCTCGACGGCTTCAAGGTGGCGATCGTGGTCGGAGCGATGCTCATCGGCTTCGTGGCGCTGATCGCGCTGGTCAACGGCATCTTCCAGGGCATCTTCGGCATCTCGTTCCAGCACCTGCTTGGTTATCTCTTCGCTCCGTTTGCTTTTGTCATGGGCGTGCCGTGGGCGGAGGCCGTCGCAGCGGGGAGCATCATGGCCACCAAGATGGTGTCCAACGAATTCGTGGCGATGCTGGATCTCGGCAAAGCCCAGGGCTTGTCCGCACGCACCACCGGCATCGTGTCCGTCTTCCTCGTCTCCTTCGCGAATTTCTCGTCCATCGGGATCATCGCGGGGGCAGTCAAAGGGCTGCACGAGAAGCAGGGGAACGTAGTCGCCCGCTTCGGACTGAGGCTTCTTTACGGGGCTACGCTCGTCAGTGTATTGTCAGCGGTCATCGCGGGGTTGTATCTTTAAAGCAGACACATATCTTGGAAGTACGAAAGGGGTAGGGGCATTTGAGCTCAACATTCCAAAGGATTCATGTGGTGGTTCTGGACTCCGTGGGCATCGGCGAGGCGCCGGATGCGGCGGCGTTCGATGACGTGGGAGCCGATACGCTGGGCGCCATCGCCCGGACCCGCGGCGGATTGAACATGCCGTACATGGCCGCTCTCGGCCTCTCGAATATCCGGAACATTGAAGGAGTGCCGGCGGCCGCACAGCCGAAGGCGTTCTATGGCCTGATGCAGGAAGCGTCGAGCGGCAAGGACACGATGACCGGCCACTGGGAGATGATGGGCCTGCATATCGCCACGCCGTTCCGCGTGTTCGAGCACGGGTTCCCGGATGAGCTGATTCAGCGGATCGAGGAGCATACGGGGCGCAAGGTGATCGGCAACAAGCCGGCCAGCGGCACCGAGATCATCGACGAGCTGGGAGCGGAGCACATGGAGACCGGCGCGCTGATCGTCTACACCTCGGCGGATTCCGTGCTGCAGATCGCAGCCCATGAGGAGATCGTGCCGCTCGACGAGCTGTATGCGATCTGCAAGTTCTGCCGCGAGATCACGCTCGATGATCCGTACATGCTCGGCCGCATTATCGCCCGCCCGTTCGTCGGACAGCCGGGCAAGTTCTCCCGCACGGCGAACCGCCACGACTATGCGCTGAAGCCGTTCGGCCGCACGACGATGAACGAGCTGCAGGACAGCGGATTCGACGTGATCGCCCTCGGCAAAATCTCCGATATTTTCGACGGGGAAGGGGTTACGAAGGCCGTACGCACCGTGTCCAACATGGACGGGATGGACAAGCTCGTCCAGGTGCTCGGTGAGCCGTTCAAGGGGCTCAGCTTCCTGAACCTCGTCGACTTCGACGCGCTGTTCGGCCACCGCCGCGACCCGCAGGGCTACGGCCAGGCACTGGAGGAGTTCGACGCCCGCCTGCCCGAGGTGTATGCGAAGCTGACGGACGAGGACCTGCTCATCATCACGGCGGACCACGGGAATGATCCGACGTTCAAGGGAACGGACCACACCCGCGAATACGTGCCGTTGCTCGTCTACTCGCCGCGGTTTAAGGATGGCGGCCGCGAGCTTCCGCTGCGCCTGACGTTCGCTGATGTGGGCGCCACGGTGGCCGACAACTTCGGCGTGAAGCTGCCGGACCACGGGAGGAGCTTCCTTGCCGAGCTGCAGGGCTGATCGGGCCGCTGCAGCAAGCAGCGAATCAACATACCTTACCATTACCGGGCGGGGGAGAAGCTCCTTCGCCCTCCGGACTACAGGAGGAAACAGAACATGAGTGTACATATTGGAGCCAAACCGGGCGATATCGCCGAAACCGTACTGATGCCGGGCGATCCGCTCCGCGCGAAATATATTGCGGAGACATATCTCGAGAACATCGTCTGCTACAACGAAGTCCGTGGCATGCTGGGCTTTACGGGAACTTATCAGGGCAAGCGCGTATCCGTACAGGGCTCGGGCATGGGCCTGCCGTCGATGAGCATCTACGCCAATGAGCTCATCACGGAGTACGGCGTGAAGAACCTGATTCGCGTGGGCACCTGCGGCGGCATGCAGGAGCATGTGCGCGTGCGCGATGTCGTGCTCGCTCAGGCGGCGTGCACCGATTCGAGCATGAACCGCCATGTGTTCGGCGGCTACGACTTCGCGCCGGTGGCGAGCTTCCCGCTGCTGCTGGCGGCCTACGAGCGCGGTACGGCCAAGGGCATGAAGCTGCATGTCGGCAATGTGTTCAGCTCCGACTCCTTCTACCGTGACGACAAGTCGGTCGTGCAGAAGCTGATGGCCCACGGCGTGCTGGGCGTAGAGATGGAGACGACCGCCCTCTATACGCTTGCGGCGAAGCATGGAGTGAACGCCCTGACGATTCTGACGGTCAGCGATCACCTGATCACCGGCGAAGAAACGACTGCGGCCGAGCGCCAGTCCACCTTCAACGACATGATGATCGTGGCGCTGGATACGGCGGTTTCCCTGTAAGGATATAGAAGCGGAAGCGAGGAGATACGGCGATGAGAATGGTGGACCTGATTCAGAAGAAGCGGGACGGCAGGGAACTGAGCAAGGAAGAGATTGATTTTATTATACAGGGCTATACTCAAGGGGAGATCCCGGATTACCAGGTCAGCGCGCTGGCCATGGCGATCTTCTTCCGGGATATGACCGACCGGGAGCGGGCGGACCTCACGATGGCGATGGTGCACTCCGGCGAAACGATCGATCTCTCGGCGATCGAAGGCATCAAGGTCGACAAGCACTCCACCGGCGGTGTGGGCGATACGACGACACTGGTCTTGGCTCCTCTGGTGGCGGCCCTGGGCATTCCGGTCGCGAAGATGTCCGGCCGCGGCCTTGGCCACACGGGCGGGACGATCGACAAGCTGGAGGCGATCGCCGGCTTCCACGTCGAGATCTCCAAGGAAGAGTTCGTGAAGCTCGTCAACGAGCACAAGATCGCGGTGATCGGCCAGTCGGGCAACCTGACCCCGGCGGACAAGAAGCTGTATGCCCTGCGCGATGTGACGGCAACCGTCAACTCGATTCCGCTGATCGCAAGCTCGATCATGAGCAAGAAGATCGCGGCGGGGGCGGATGCCATTGTGCTCGACGTCAAAACCGGCGCGGGCGCCTTCATGAAGAGCGTGGATGACGCCAAGGAGCTGGCGCAGGCGATGGTCCGCATCGGCAACAACGTCGGCCGCAAGACGATGGCGGTCATCTCCGACATGAGCCAGCCGCTGGGCCTTGCGATCGGCAACTCGCTCGAGGTCAAGGAAGCGATCGATACGCTGAAGGGCCAGGGGCCGAAGGATCTTGAAGAGCTCTGCTTCGCGCTCGGCCGGCAGATGGTGTTCCTGGCGGGCAAAGCGTCCTCGCTGGAGGAAGCGGAGGAGAAGCTGAAGGAAGTCATCGCAAACGGCAAAGCCCTCGAGAAGTTCCGCGAGTTCATCGCGAACCAGGGCGGCGACCCGACGGTCGTAGACCATCCGGAGAAGCTGCCGCAGGCGGCGCACCTGATCGAGGTGCCTGCGAAGGCGGACGGCGTTGTGGCCGAGATCGTGGCCGACGAGATCGGCACGGCGGCGATGCTGCTCGGCGCCGGCCGGGCGACGAAGGAATCCGAGATCGATCTGGCGGTCGGCCTCATGCTGAACAAGAAGGTAGGCGATGCCGTCAAGGCCGGCGAATCGCTCGTAACGATCCATGCGAACCGCGAGAACGTCCAGGAAGTCATGGATATGATCTACGCCAACATCCGGATCGCGGACCAGGCGGAGGCGCCTGTGCTGATCTACGGGACGGTAACGGAGTAACAGACGCGCATACTGGATAGACTTGGTTCCTGTTAGGGGACCAAGTCATTTTTTTGTTTGTGAAATCCTTGGGATGGACGGATTTACCACCGGATATCCGCAAAAAAAGGATGGCAAACCCGGCCGCAGACCGAATATGATAAGAGTATCCGGAAGTAAATACCGGGGTGACTTCACCACACTATGTAAGCGCTGACAAAAAAGCTGGTTTGTTCAGAGTATGACTACAAAGGATGAGGTGATGGCTGTGGGAACCCGCTTGCTTTCCGAACACATCATCAAGAAGCACGCTCCGCACCTGAAGTATGTCCGAATTCATTCCGGCGGCGGCCATACGGCTGTCATCTATGCCTGGAACGAGGACCTGCAGCTGAGCGAGCAGGAGGCGGTGAGGCTGCGGCGTCTTGCGGCCGGACACCTGTCACCCTATGTAAGCTACAAGGTTAAGCCCTACGACAAGCTGCAGGAGGATGGGATCCCGGCCCTGCAGGAGCTCCCGGAGATTGTGGTGGAGGCGGCCATGTCCCGCAGCGTCCAGCAAAACGAGCTGATCGCGCGGATCAACCGCGTGTTCACCATCGGACAGATTGCGTTCAACCGGTATGACGCGATTCGCAGCACCATCCATTTTGACGTCTACCTGGACCCTGGGGTCACTGCGATCGAGAGGGAGCTCTTCCAGGAATATCTGCACGAGATGATTCCGCTCGGTTCTTCCTTCGAATTGGCGTACCATTAATGGCCCGTGCCAAATACCCGTACGTAATCAATGACGACAGCTCCGGCGAACGCCGGGGCTTTTTCAGCTGCCCGTCCATGGAAGATTCCCTGAGAGAAAAAGGAAATGGAGACGTCCGCAGCGAACTCCTACATGATGTGGGATCTATGCAAGAAGCGGAAGGGCCATGCGAAGGATCTTCTGATTCCTGAGCAGGGTCTCCTTGTTCGCAGCGGCTGGAACAGATTGAATATGGGGCACTTGATCTAGCAGGAAGGGGAGAAGGTATATGGAACTCGGCTTGAAGGGAAAAGCGGCATTGATCACAGGAGGCAGCAAGGGCATCGGCTTGGAGACGGCTGTTCAGCTGGTACAGGAGGGCGCGCAGGTAGCGATATGCGGCCGCAGCGAGGAAGCGCTGAAGGCGGCGGCCGCCCGGATCCTTGAACGGACGGGGGCCGAGGTATTCTACCTGGCTGCCGATGTCACGAGGGAAGAGGACTGCAGGCGGTTCGTCGAAGCGGCGGCCGCACGGTTCGGCCGGCTCGATATCGTAGTCAACAATGCGGGCACGTCCGCGGCGAAGCCGTTCGAGCAAGTCGACGCCGCAGCCTGGCAGCAGGATCTCGATCTGAAGCTGTTCGGCGCGATCCATATCTCGAAGCATGCGATCCCGCATCTGCGCCAGGCCGGAGGCGGGGCGATCGTGAACGTGACGGCGTCCGTCGCGAAGACGCCGCCGGCTTCATCGCTCCCCACCACGGTCAGCCGCGCAGCGGGGATGGCCCTGACGAAGGCGATGAGCAAGGACCTCGGCCCGGACAACATCCGGGTCAATACCGTCTGCATCGGCCTGATCCGCAGCGACCAGATCGAGAAGGGCTGGCAGGCGGCCGCCCCGGAGAAGAGCTGGGAGGAGTACGCCCGCGATCCGAAGCACGGCGTCCCGCTGGGGCGGATCGGCGATACGGAAGAGGCGGCGAAGGTTATCACGTTCCTCGTGTCGGACGCGGCGTCGTATGTTTCCGGGACATCGGTGAATATTGACGGCGGGAAGGCCGGCGCGCTGTAGCAGGTTTCCATGCAAATGAGACATGCCGCCCAATGGCAGCATGTCTCATTTGTTTCACCAGGCCGGAGCAGCCAGCTTAGTCCACACGGATCTCGAGCAGCTCATACGTGATGACGCCCATCGGGGCGTTCACGCTGATCTTGTCCCCGACGGTCCGGTTCATCAGCGACATCCCGAGCGGGCTCTCATAGGAGATCCGGTTCTCCAGCACATCCGCTTCGGAAGGGCCGACGATGCGGTACTGGATTTTCTCGGCGAATTCCACGTCATAGAGCACCACAACGGAGCCCACGTTGACCTTCGACGTGTCGATGTTGTCGGCGATCTTGGCTTTCTTCAGCATCTGCTCCAGGGTAAGAATCCGGGTCTCGAGGAAGGCCTGGTCGTCCTTGGCGGAGTGGTATTCGCTGTTCTCCTTGAGGTCGCCGTAGCTGATCGCCGTCTTCAGACGGGTTGCGAGCTCCTTGCGCTTGACGGTTTTGAGCTCCTCGAGCTCCTGTTCTAATTTGGTGAATCCCTCGCGGGTGAGGATTACTTCTTCGTTGGCCATGTGTGCATCTCCTGAATCGTAAAGTAGTCGTGAGTAATGGAATCCTTTCCCTCCATTGTACACTAAAAAGCACCCTTATGCGAAACCCTTCCCGTAAAAATCCGGTTGGGGCCGCAGCGGTGCGGGAGGCAGACATTTCCTTCTTGCCGCCTTGGGCGATATACTAAAGGAATACATTGATCTGCACGTCCAATCCTGCTGAAGTCGAGGTGACCTTACACGTGATGCATCCGGAGCCTGCCGCATTGATCAGGGACGAGGCCGCCCGTACCGGCCGCGACCAATTCGAACTCCGCTTCGCGGCGCCTGGCGCGCGGGGGCTGGACCTGACCCTGCTGGCCGAAATTCTCACGGCGGTCCAGTACGCCGTCTGGACGCTCGATCCGCGCTGGCTGGCCAGCCACAAGAAAGTGCCCGGCGAAGTCAGCAGCGATAATGCGCTGGAGGCGGCGGCCATCCACACCGGGCCGTATGGCTTTCGGCTGGCATCGCGGCACGAAGCGGACCTGTTCGGGGCCACGCCCGCGACAGGCGCCCTTCAGGCGCTGGCGGAGCTCATGCGGGACAGCTCCGAGGAAGCGCGGCTGCGGGCCGGGCTGAAGCACCTGAGCCCACGGGCAGCGGCTGCCTACGAGCGGCTGCTGGAGCTCCTGCTGCGGACGAGGGCGGTCGTGGTGCTGCGCTGGTCGCCGCCGGGCGGCGACGGGCTTGAGGCCGCACTCCGTCCCGGGGTGCTGGAGTCGGCGTACCGTCTGCTGCAGATGACCAACGAGAGCAAGTCAACCTTCACGGCCAAGGGAACCTTGGCTGCCGTCAATATGAAGCGGGGGACCTTCCAGCTCGACAGCGAGGACGGATTTTCTTATGCGGGGAAGCTCTCCGGAGAGATTAAACAGGATATCAACAAGGGTAATAAGATCGTGGTGCCGATGAAAGCGGACGTGCTGCTGGAGGTGACGACCACCTTCAATATCAGCACGGGAAGCCGGACGGAGGCCTACAGGCTGCTTCAGCTCTACAGCCGCAGCGATGTTCTCGGCGAGGCCCAGCAGCTGCGGTTCAAGGAATCCTTGAGCCGCCTGCAGAAAGCCTACGACAAGGTGGAACGCATCATGCACCGGGAGAGCGGCGGGTACGGCGGAGAGGACCCGTATGACTCGGGGGGTGCGAGCCCTTTTACGCCGGGGGACTGTACGGAACTGCGGGAGCTCATCGGCAGTCTGGAGGAGGAGCGGCTGGCGGACGGCACACCGGTCATCAGCGATACGGCCGGAGCCGCAGTGCTGCAGGAACTGCTCGCGCCCGGCCATCCGATCGCACAGCTCGCCGAGACGGCGGAGAGCACGGCGGCGGGTCTGGGAGGCCATGATTACTACGGCGATGAGCCGGATCTCGATCCGAAGGCGCAGTCGATGCTGGCCAAGGCGGCTGATCTTCTGAGGAAGAGGGAAGCGGAAGCCTATCCCGAGCTCCGCACCCTATTGGAGCGTCTCGGCAGCGTGATTGGGGCGCTGGAGAAGCTTGTGTAGCCCTTCTGGAAGTGAAAATGTTTTCATAATTTGGTATCGGCATGCCCGCGTATGGTATCATAAGAAAAAAGCTATGGCTAGTCATCTGAGCTAGTTCCATTTTGGAGGGAACACCCATTACTAACGTTGTCCTGAATGATGCGATGAGCATGCTGCAAAAAACGAGCAGAACTTTTTATATTCCGATCAGCCGCCTGGACCAGGGACTCCGGGAAGCCGTGACCTCGGCCTATCTCTGTATGCGGGCGATCGACGAGATCGAAGATCATGAGGAGCTGGACCCCAGGGTCAAGTCCGAGCTGCTGTACGGCATGAGGGAAGCCTTCCACGGCCCGGACCTGAAGGAAGCGACGACAAGGCTGCTGGCACCTTACCAAGGCATTCTGCCGGCCGTTACGATGCAGGTTCACGAGTGGGCACTGCTTTGTCCTTCGACCATCGCTTCGACCGTATACAAATACATTGCGATGATGTCGGAGCAGATGGCCGAGTGGGTCGACCGCGAGTGGAC
This sequence comes from Paenibacillus sp. S-38, assembly GCF_049942825.1. Lineage (NCBI taxonomy): Bacteria > Bacillati > Bacillota > Bacilli > Caryophanales > Paenibacillaceae > Paenibacillus > Paenibacillus sp. S-38. Next base: position 5,023,028 of record NZ_CP187970.1, on the reverse strand, counting down.
GATCCGTACGGAAGCGGACCTCGACCGATATACATACAGCGTAGCCGGCATGGTGGGCGAGATGCTCTCGGAACTCTGGTACTGGTATGACGGCACGAAGTCGGACAGGGACAAGGCGGTGGCCTTCGGGCGCGGGCTTCAGGCGGTGAACATTCTGCGCAACCGCGGGGAGGATCTGGAGCGGGGCGTGGACTTCTTCCCGGAAGGCTGGGACTTCAACGAGATGCTGCAGTACACCCGCCGCAACCTGACGATGGCCGATGCGTATATCGCCGACCTGAAGGACGGTCCGGCGCTCAGCTTCTGCAAGATTCCGCTGGCCTTGGCCCATGCTACGGTGAAGCTCATCGCAGGCGGCGGCAACAAGCTGACGCGGGATGCCGTGCTCAAAATTGTGAACCGGCTTGGCGGGTAACCGGACAAGCTCTGGCACGACAGCGAATGCCAAGTGCAGACGGGAAGGCCTCCGTAAGGGGGCCTTTTTGCTTTGCAGAGAGACCGCCGGTCTCTTAGGGCATCGGATCGCTGCAGCCTGCCGGAGGTAAAAAATGGTGCCTGCATTCTAGTAGGAAAACGCTATCTTTTCCTTGCCTGGGCCATCTCCCCGTGATACACTATGCTACAGATTGGATCATCCGTCCGGCGTGCCGGACTGGCGGACGGCTTCCATCATGTGGTACGGCGGAGTGCGGTACAGAACGGACAGGAGCGAATGCATGAACAAGAATCCACAAGTGATGCGGCAGAGCATCGAGTCTTCAAGGCTGAACATCGAGATGTCGGCCATCCAGCTCATCGACCAGCTGTCGGCCGAGCTGGAGAAGGACTATCCGCACATCGTCCTTGATTCGATCCGGGTCCGGATCGCTCAAGTACAGGAGTGGAGAGCGCGCGCGGATGCGGAGCTCGACAGGCTGCTCGTGCTGTACTGTCCGGAGGCGGGAGAGCCCTCCCGGTAGGATCCCGTTCTCGGGGCGGCTTGTCCCGTGCATGGAGGATCGGACAAGCAGGGCGTTCCACGGCAGACCCATTCGGAATCGGGAAAACCGCCGCAACGGCGGTTTTTTTGATGTGCACGCCGTGTCGGTGCGGTACGCTTTCATGGACTTTGTGTAAACGGCTTGACATCAAAAATTAGAATATGATATATAAAAACAAGAAGTGTTAGCACTCCTTAGTTTTGAGTGCTAATGCCGGAGAGGCACTATCCCTCATCATGCATCTGCCCGCAGCCGCCGCAGGGGCGGAACCCTATCTTTTTTTAGAATCTGAAAGGAGCTTTCTTTCATGGCTGTTAAAGAGTTCAAAGCCGAATCCAAACGACTGCTGGAGATGATGATCAACTCCATCTACACCCAGAGGGAGATCTTCCTCCGGGAACTGATCTCAAACGCCAGCGACGCGATCGACAAGATCTATTACAGGGCGCTGACGGACGACAAGCTTGTATTTGATAAGGAAAACTATTACATAAAGGTGACGGCCGACAAGGACTCCCGCACGCTGACGATCGCCGATACGGGCATCGGCATGACGCAGGACGAACTCGAGACGAACCTCGGCGTTATCGCGAAGAGCGGCTCGCTGGCCTTCAAGAAAGAGAACGAGCTGAAGGACGGCCACAATATCATCGGACAATTCGGCGTAGGCTTCTATTCGGCGTTCATGGTGGCGGACGAGGTGACGGTCGTGAGCCGTGCGCTGGGCAGCGACCAGGCGTATAAATGGCACTCGAAAGGCGCGGACGGCTACACCATCGAGCCGTCCGAGAAGGAGTCCGTGGGCACCGAGATCACCATGAAGATCAAGGAGAACACCGAGGACGACAACTACGACGAGTTCCTCCAGGAGTACCGCCTGAAGGCGATCATCAAGAAGTACTCCGACTTCATCCGCTACCCGGTCAAGATGGACGTCAAAGTCCACAAACCGAAGGAAGGCGAGGAGAACGAGTTCGAGGAGCAGGTGGAAGAGCAGACGGTCAACAGCATGGTGCCGATCTGGCGCAAGAACAAGAGTGAGCTGACAGCCGAGGACTACGAGAACTTCTACCAGGAGAAGCGCTATGGCTTCGACAAGCCGCTGACGCACCTGCACATCAGTGCGGACGGCGCGGTGGTGTACCAGGCGATCCTCTACATTCCGGAGAACCCTCCGTTCGACTACTACACCAAAGAGTACGAGAAGGGGCTTGAGCTGTATTCCAACGGCGTGCTCATCATGAACAAGTGTGCGGACCTGCTGCCCGACTACTTCGGCTTCGTGAAGGGGATGGTCGACTCCGAGGATCTGTCGCTGAACATCTCTCGTGAGATGCTGCAGCATGACCGCCAGCTGAAGCTCATCGCAAAGAACATCAAGAACAAGATCAAGTCGCAGCTTGCTTCTCTGCTCAAGGACGACAGAGAGAAGTACGAGCAGTTCTTCAAGGCGTTCGGCCGCCAGCTGAAGTTCGGCGTCTACAACGACTACGGCATGAACAAGGACGAGCTGCAGGATCTGCTCCTGTTCTACTCTTCCACGGAGAAGAAGCAGGTGTCCCTCGAAGAGTACGTTGCGAGAATGCCGGAAGACCAGAAGTACATCTACTACGCCTCCGGCGAGTCCATCCAGCGCATCGAGCGTCTGCCGCAGACGGAGCTTGTGGCGGACAAGGGCTACGAGATTCTGTACTTCACCGACGACATCGACGAGTTCGCGATCAAGATGATCCGCTCGTACAAGGAGAAGGAATTCCGTTCCGTCTCGAGCGGCGACCTCGGCATCGAGCCAACGGCTGACGAGAAGCAGGATGAAGCGCAGGAAAGCGAAACGAAGGACCTCTTCGAGCACATGAAGAGCGTGCTGTCCGACAAGGTGAAGCAGGTACGTGCGTCGAAGCGCCTCAAGTCGCATCCGGTGTGCCTGACTACGGAAGGCGATGTCTCGATCGAGATGGAGAAGATCCTGAAGCAGATGCCGAGCGGCGGCGACGTGTCCGCGGACAAGATCCTCGAGATCAACGTGAACCACGAGGTGTTCCAGTCGCTGAAGAACGCGTTCGAGCAGGACAAGGAGAAGCTGGGCCTGTACACGAACCTGCTGTACAACCAGGCGCTGCTGATCGAAGGCCTGCCGATCCAGGACCCGGTCGACTTCACGAACGATATCTGCAAGATCATGAAGTAAGGATAGTACTAAAAGAAGCTAATAGCGAAGCCCCCGGCGACCGGGGGCTTTTTTTGACTATACAGATAGGCCGGCGATACGGCTGGGCTTATGCTAGGGCAGGTCCCTCTCGGTCACGGTGCCGTCTGGGGCGACGCGGGTCTCGCGGATGGTATCCCCGAGCTTCCGATAGAGGGTATAGCCGCTCATGTTCAGGCTGTCCGGTTCATGGTGTACGAAGAGCTGCAGTGCCAGCTTTCCGCTCATCAGCGCTTCCCGTTCTAAGGCTGCAAGCTTATAGGCCCCTGCGGTATTAGCTTCCGGGACGGCCGGGTCCGAATACAACGGAGAGAGTGGGAATTGGTCGGTGACGAAGCGATATTCCCAGCTTCGGGTGCCATGGGCCGCATCATACACCACCCGCGGGGAGTTGCCGAGCAGTCTTCGCACATCGTTTCGGGAGACGCCCGGTGCCAGTTTCTCGAGGATAGTGCGGGACGGCGGCTTTGTAAGCGTGAGAGTCTTTGCGGAGTCCAACGCAGTGTAGCTGAGCCTATGGCCGGTAAGTTCCGCCAGCTGGTTGATCGCTACGAACACCTTGCCGCGGTGCATCAACAAGCCGGGATAGAGAGTCCGGGGGCGGCCGTTGGAGTCGGATTGGAGTACCCCGTCCAGCGTAACCTGAACCGAATCAATCGAGTCCACCGATACGCTCGGAAGATGTGGGGATGGGGGAACATCCATGCCCTGCGGGTGGTTTTCACCGATCTTTTTGCTTGTTTTCAGAATGAGGTGCTTCGCCTGTTCGTCGTATTCGGCAGTCAAATCCAGCAGTCCGGCACCGACCTCCAGCGGATAGTAGATGTGAGCATAATAATTGAGCGGCATGCTTGTAAGACGGACATATCCGCTGTCGAGCCGTACATTGAGATCGGGCATGACATAGGCTTGAGCGGCTCCCTTGCTCGTCCCCTCGGAAGTGCCCGGGCTGAACAGCGGCTCGGTGACAAGCAGGAACGACTTCCGGCTGGAATCCCATTCCGAACGGAAGCCCATGACCGCGCTCCAAAAATCGAACGGAACCAGCACCTGATTCTCAACCTGCAGCGCCGGTCCGGAGAGCGTGCCGATGACCTGCCGCTTCTCATTGCGGACCTCCGCGCTGCCGGTACTGATCTTCCAGCGGCTTTTCCAAGGGGTGATCAGGGTGACTTCCTTGGACGTGCCGTTCCACTGAGCATCGCCGCCGAGCATCGTCATCAAGCGGTAGACAGGGAAGTAGGCCTTATCATTGAGATAGATCGGCTCCTGAAATTCCTCCCAAGGGCCAAGGGCAGCAAGGCCAGCGTTAAGGGAGATGTCGATCTGCTTGCGGGCCCACATCCGCCGCTCGAGGGGGGCACCCGGTGAAGTAGCCAGCTCCCCACTCGTCAGTTCCATGACTCCATTAATCATGCTGCTATCCGAGTAATATCCTGTCGTATTCGGATACCGCGCCAGCCCCTGTACCAGCTTATTCAGCTCTGTGCGGCTCAGCTTCCGGGAGTGTAGAACGGCTGCCGCCAGCTCCGCACGGGGACCAAGCTTTTCCACAGTCTCCTGCGTGATCCCTTGATCCAGCAGCTGTCTCGCGGCCTCCACCTGCGCGGGTGTGCGCTGATCCGGAAGTGCCTGCTCGGCACGAATTCCTGCCGGCGGAAGGGCAGACATCAGTGCAGCCGCCAGCAGCACGGCGGACAGTCCATTCCTCCTTCGTTTTTTCACAGGCTAACCCCCATTTCCATAAAATACCTACCCCACAGACGGATGCCGGAGGAGGAATGTTGCATGGAATGGGGAGCGGCGGCATCTGCTGGACACTGTCGCGGAAGGAATGCTAAGGTGTAAGGAAATGGCTTCCAAACCAAGGAAAGGGTAAAGAGGCGGGGATGACAAAGAGAAACATGAACGGGGAGGCTGCTGCGTCTTGGAATGTGATGACTTGTACAGAAAGCTGCTGGACGATGGGATTGCCGAGCCGGAGGAAATCCGGGGCTGCAGTGAGGAAGAAGTAAGAGGATTTGAGAAGGAGAACAACCTTCGGCTGCCCGGCCACTACCGGAATCTTCTGCTCATGGCCGGACATGGAGCGGGAAGGCTGCTGCGCGGAACGGATATCCATTGGGGTCAAGTAACCGGCCTGAGAGAAGCGACGGAAGAGCTTCTCTCAGAGAAATCTGATGGGGATCATCCGGCGGTGTATCTCTATGTGGAAGGCAGTGATGCACCACGGAAGATCTATCCCACGTTCGATATGTTCTTGCTCGAAGAACTGAAGCTGGCCAAGCAGGCGGCGAAATGGGAAGCAGGGGACTGAATAATGAAGTCCGGTTTAATGAAACGGAAGGCGGGAGGCGACTGTGAAGCCAATGCATTTCTTATTCCAGAGCGGACAGCGTGTATGGGAGCCGCTGTATCAGCTCCAGATCGAGCCGGAGCCCTTCGAAAGGGAGCTGTTCCAAAGCGCACCGCTGCGCAGGCTGAAGCATGTGCACCATTATGGGGCCGGCTCGCTGATCAGCCGCATGGTGCACTCCCGGCTCGAGCATACGATCGGGGTCTGGACGCTGGCGCGGCACTTTTTCTCCGGGTGGAGAGAGCTCCACGCCGCTGCGATCGTCCATGATACCGGGCATCTGCCGTTTTCCCATTCGATCGAGCGGGTGCTCGGGTTAAATCATCATCAGTACACGGAGAGGGCGATCTTAAGCGACCCGCTCGCCCCAATTCTCAAGCGTCACGGGTTAGCGCCGCATGCCATCATAGATCTGCTGAACCGGGACACGCCGCTGTCCCACCGGTCGGACTTCCTCGGTCTCGATCATCTCGACAGCTTCCTGCGGGATACCTGGTCAGCGGGGCAAGCTGAACGGGCCCCTGCAGAGCTGATGCGGCGGCTGAGCTTCCGCGGACCGTACGCTGAAGCGGACGAAGAGGCCGCGGTGCACCTGATGAAGGCCATCGCCGCAGACCACCGCATCTTCCTGAGCCCGATGTTCCTGGCCGCGGACGAGCTGCTCGGCAGGGCGGCCGCTCTGCATGTGGAGCGGGGGCTCCGGGGGCCATCGATGCTCTCGCCGCCATGACGGACTGCGAGCTGACGGCATGCCTTGCGGACTGTGACTCCCGCGAGGCCCGGCGCTGCATGCAGGTCCTGCTGCAGGAGCCGCACCGCATTGTACCTTGTCCGGCAGATACCCGCGGTGCCCTGCGTGCAGAGGTTCGCAAGGTGTATGCGAAGCGGCCGCTGGTGAAGGGAAGGCCGGCGGAAGAACAGCATGGAATCATCCGGCGGCTGGCGGATGAACTGGAAGCCCCTGCGCGGTTCGCACTATTTTCTAATCGCCGAAGCAGAGTAAAAAGCTGTGGAATAGAATCATTCCACAACTCATAATTGGAAAAATATGTAAAAAGTAATTTGGGGCGTATCCTAGCTATAGAATAACCGATCGGTAAGAATAAGTCTATATTTTTCTGTCTATTCCCCGTATAGTTGCATTACTGCTTCCGCGGAGCGGTAACAACGTAAGGAGCGTGGGATATGAGTACCGAAATGAAAGAACAGCGGCTTATCACTTGGGGGCTGCTGCTGGGCTTGATTCTGTCGTCCATCGACCAAACGATTGTCGCTGCGGCCATGCCTAACGTACTGGGCGAATGGGGAGCGCTCTCGCTGTACAGCTGGGCATTCTCGGCCTATATGCTGGCTTCGACCGTCACGATGCCGCTCTATGGCAGGCTAGCGGATTGGTTCGGACGTAAGATCACATACATGGCCGGGATGGGACTCTTCCTCCTCGGTTCGCTGCTGTGCGGGATGGCCGGCGGCATGGGCTCATTCACCGCATTCCGCGCAGTTCAGGGACTGGGGGCGGGAGCCCTGATGCCGGTCGCCTTCACGATAGCTGCGGATGTGTTCCCCCCGGAACGCAGAGGCCGTTTCATGGGCTTGTTCAGCGCCGTATTCGCAGTTAGCAGCATCGTGGGGCCGGCACTGGGCGGATGGATGACGGAGCTTTGGAGCTGGAGGGGGATCTTCTGGATCAATCTTCCGATCGGTGCTGCCGCCTTGTATTTCGTGAGCAGGGGACTGCAGGAGGGAGACAGAAGGCCGGTGAGGCCTTCCATCGACTGGTGGGGGGCGGTGCTGCTGACGGGAGGGGTCACCTCGCTGCTGCTTGCCCTCGTCATGGGCGGGACTTCGTACCGTTGGGGTTCCGTTCCCATTATGGGACTGTTCTCCGCTTCGGCGGTGCTGCTCGGCGCTTTCATCCGTGTAGAGCTGCGCGTGAAGGAGCCCGTCATTCCGCTCGGGCTGTTCCGGCGGAAGACCCTGGGGTACGGCAGCCTGGCCGGTTTCTTCGTCAGTGCGGGCATGTTCGGGGCGATCATGTATGTCCCTCTGTATGCGCAGGGAGTCATGGGGCTCAGCGCTTCAGCTGCCGGCTCGATGCTTACGCCTCTGATGCTGTCGGCGGCGGTCACGTCCATGGCCTGCGGACGCTGGATGCTCCGTGCCACCTTCCGGGGAATCCTGCTTCCGAGTCTATCGCTGATGCTGGCGGGCTTCCTGCTCTTGAGCCGGCTGGATGCCGATTCTTCCCTGTTGGAGCTCCTGCTGAGTCTCACCGTTACGGGACTTGGCATGGGCGCGGTCTACCCGGCTCTCGGAACGGCGGCGCAGCATGCGGTGACATGGCAGGAGAGAGGGGCGGCGACGTCCTGCTCCCAGTTTTTTCGCTCGATCGGCGGTACGCTGGGGGTCAGTGTCCTGGGAAGTCTGCTGGCAGGCCGGATGACGGTGCTTCTGGAGCCGGCGGCAAAAGGGCAACTCAGCGCAAAGGGGCTGCAGCTTGCGCCGGGCACCCATCTGGAGCAGCTTCTGCTGGACCCGGCCGGCAGAGCATCCCTGCCACCGGAGGCGTTGAAGGCAGCCGAGGCTGCACTGGGCTCGGCGATCGGGGAAGTCTTCCTCGCGGGGGCGGTGTTCGTGGGTATCGGGCTCACGGCCTGCACCCTGCTCGGCAGAGCCCGGCTGGTTCAGTCGTCCTCATAAGATCAAGAAGATGAGTTCAAGCTCGAAGGGAAGCGGAGAAGCACCCGCATAATTCCCGTATCCATCCGCTGCCGGACAAATTCTAAGCGGGCCGCAAGTTCCATACGATTAGAGTAGAGAGGGAGCGGTCTGGGCAGGGCAGCCACGGAGGCGGAAGGCGGGTGCATACGGATGTCATTTTTCGAGAAAGTGAAGCAGAGTGCGGCGGAAGCGGCAAGACTGGCGCAGATAACCCTGGAGGTCACGAAGCTGCAGACTCAAATCTCTTCACGTGAAAAAGAAATCGAGAGAAAGCAGCTCCTCGCCGGTCAGGCGGCGGTGGATGCGTATAAGGCTGGCGACTTGAAGGCGGCGGAGCGGGTGGTGGCAGGTCAGTCTGCCGCGATTGCCGCCCTGCAGAAAGAAATCCTGCGGCTGCAGGCGCAGATCCTCGCGGTGAAGAACGAGAAGGTATGTCCATGCGGCAGCCACCTGCCGCAGCATGCGCTGTTCTGCTCCAAATGCGGGCATAAGTTCACCGGAAGTGGATCCGCTCTGCCGGGAGCGGGTGGACGCGATCCGCTGTAGCAGGGGAGGGAGAAGATTAGCCGGGAAGGACGGAATCGTGTCCCTATTCCCGGCTTTTTTTGCTGCAGTGTCATGTACAAGCCGAGGACAGCTTATTTGAATTGTAAACAATTTAATTTGACAAAATAAAATAAGTCGTGTACGATTACATTGTGAACAATTTAAATCAGAATCAGAATCGGAAACGGGGAATGAACATGAGCGCATTGTATACAGCGGAAGTTACGGCCACCGGGGGCCGTCAAGGAAAGGTCGTATCGGCGGACGGCGTGCTGGATGTGGAGATCAAGATGCCGAAGGCGCTTGGAGGTCCGGGAGGGGAAGGCACGAATCCCGAGCAGCTCTTTGCCGCCGGGTACGCAGCCTGCTTCGATTCGGCGCTGAACCTGGTCATCCGCACAAAGAAGGTGCCGGGAATTACCCACACCTCCGTAACGGCGCATATCTCGATCCTAAGCGACGAAGCGGACGGAGGCTTCAAGCTGGCCGGCGTGCTCGAGGTTTATATCGAAGGGGCGGACCGCGAGACGGCACAGATGCTGCTCGAAGCGGCCCACGGCGTGTGCCCGTACTCGAAAGCGACCCGCGGCAATATTGATGTGGAGTTAAAGCTGGTTTAACGGCCGCCGGGCGGGTTAAGTGAAGAGTCTGACGCTGCTGCTTGAGATCTATGGCGCGGGCCGAATGGTGCAGCGGTGGGGATTGTCAGTCAAGAGAGCCGCAACGGATACGAGTTAGGAGAGCCGGCAGCCAAGTTGGTAGAGAGCGGCGGCCTAATAAGTCAGCGCCCCGAAGCCGGCTCAGCAAGGCCGGTCAAGGCTGCCGGCGATGAAGCTGCCGCTGTAAAGCGGACATCCCGAAAACCCTCAAGGCATGAGCCTTGAGGGTTTTCGCCGTTTGCATGTTTAGAGCACCGAGATCAGGACCAGAATCCACCCGGCCAAAAAAGCCAGGCCGCCCAGCGGCGTAATCGCCCCCAGCTTGCGGATTCCGGTAAGGCAAAGCGCATATAGGCTGCCTGAGAACAGAACGATGCCCGCGAAGAGCAGCAATCCGGCCGTCTCCAGCAGTGACGCATCCGGCATTTGTCCGGAGAGCACGCCGATCAGCAGAAGCCCCAGCGCATGGGCCATATGATATTGCACCCCGGTCTGGTATACTTTCATGGCGTCTTCGGACAGCTTGTTCTTCAGCCCGTGTGCGCCGAACGCCCCGAGGGCGACGACGAGGAACATATTCAAGCTGCCCAGTACGAGTAATGATGTCATGACTATAACGCCTCCCAACGAAATACTACCGTTTTTGGGCGCCTTCCGTCAACGCCGCCGCGCTGTCGAAATCTTGCTGTCGTAGCCGGCAGGCATGTCAAACGGCGGGCCCGCGGGTTATACTGGCGGTAGGAGGTGGGCTTCATGGAACCCGAGCTGTTCGACCGAGTCTACGAGACGATCGCAAGAAAAGAGGACACCTATGACGGTGTGTACTATACAGGCGTGCTGACGACGCGCATTGTGTGCCGGCCTTCCTGCCGTGCGCGCACCCCGAAGAAGGAGAACATCCGGCTGTACCCCAGCGTGGAGGCCGCCGTCCAGGCCGGCTTCCGGCCCTGCAAGCGCTGCAGGCCCGAGACGCCGGGACCGCATGGCCCGGATCGAGCCCTGGCGGCACAGGTGGATGCCCTCATCGCAGCGGGCTATGGGGGCCCGCTGACGCTGAAGACGCTGGCCGCGCAGCTGGCGGTTTCGCCGTTTCACCTGCAGCGGACCTACAAGCGGGTGACCGGGCACAGCCCGGCGGTTCAGCTCCAGAGGGTGAGGCTGCAGGCGGCCCGGGACCAGCTGGCGGACCCTTCCGTCTCCATGGCGCAGGCGGGGGCGGCGGTAGGCTTCCGGAGCCCGTCGCATTTTGCCGTGTGGTTCCGGCAGGAGACGGGACTGAGCCCCACGGAGTACAGGGAGCGCCACGCAGGCGGACACCTAAAGGAGGATCAGCAGTGAAGACAGACCAAAGGGATAGAACAGAAAACGCTAAAGACGGAATCGTTTATTACACTCCGTTCCAGGCGCTCGATGAGACATGGACTTTGTTCGCCACGGAGGGGGGGCTCTGCCGCATCCATTTCCCGCATGAAGGGCTGGAGTCGGCCGCCGCCTGGCTGAAGCGCCACCTGCCCCAGGCGGTTCTCACGGAAGACCGGGAGGCGTTCCTGCGTAACGGCACGGCGGAGACACTGGAGGCTTACTTTGCGGGGAAGCCGGCGCGCTTCGAAGACATGGCGCTGGATCTGCGCGGCACACCGTTCCAGCAGAAGGTGTGGCGGGAGCTTGGCCGGATTCCCGCCGGCACGACCCGAACCTACCGCGAGATCGCGGAGGCGGTCGGCAGCCCGCAGGCCGTAAGGGCTGTGGGAGCGGCCAACGGCGCGAACCCGCTGCCCGTGATCTTCCCCTGCCACCGGGTCATCGGGGCGGACGGCAGGCTGACCGGCTACCGCGGCGGACTGCGGATCAAGCAGGCGCTGCTGGAGCTCGAGGGGGTGAAGGGCCTTGTCGCTGCAGGACACGCGCGATTTGACTTTTAGGCTGGCGGTGCCGCCCGACTTCCGCTTCACTCCCTGTCTGGATTACATGGCCCGGTCCGACAACGAATCCCTCTTCGAGGTCAAGGACGGCGGGGTGAACCGACTGCTCTGCCTGGCGGGCGGACCGGTGGTGCTTCGCATCACAGAGGAGGAAGAGCAGCTATTGACGGTCCGCATACTGGCCGGAACGTGGAAGGGAGCGGAGGCAAGGGAGGAAGCCGAGCGCTATATCCGCGACTGGTTCGACCTGGAACGGGATCTTGCGCCGTTCTACCGGATGGCGGAGGGCCACGGCGTTCTGGGCGGCCTGACGCGGGAGTTCCGCGGCCTCCGGCTGGTCGGCGTGCCCGATCTCTTCGAGGCGTTGTGCTGGGCGATCGTCGGCCAGCAGGTTAACCTCGCGTTTGCCTATACGCTGAAGCGCCGGCTGACTGAGGCCTACGGAAGCTCGCTGGAGTGGGAGGGGCGGGTGTACCGCCATTTCCCCAGCCCTGAGCAGCTGGCCGCTGCGGAGCCGGACGCGCTTGGCGCGCTCCAGCTTACGCGGATGAAGTCCGCCGCAATGCTCGATGTTGCCCGGCGGATGAGCGAAGGGACGCTGTCGAAGGAGCGGCTGCTCTCGCTCGGCAGCTTCCGGGCAGCGGAGGAGCAGCTGCTGCAGATCCGCGGGGTAGGGCCGTGGACCTCGCAGTATGTGCGGATGCGCTGCCTGCGGGATCCGGAGGCCTATCCGGCAGGGGACGTGGGGCTGCATAACGCAGTACGCGTCCTGCTCGGGATGGACCGCAAGCCGACCCTGCCCGAGCTGGCGGAGCTGTTCGCGGCTTGGCCCGGCTGGGAGGCCTATGCTGCCTTTTACTTGTGGCGCTCGCTGTACTAGCGCGGGCGGGCAGCCGGGAGGCCGGCCTATAGGAACCGCTGCATAGAGGAATTTCATCTCATGCCTGAGAGGCGCATGCCTCTCTTTTTGGCGTCTGCAGCGGTTATTTTTCATACGGCGTTAAGGTTATTTTAAGGTAATTTTTAAGTGGCTTTAAGGTTCCCGTCATATTCAATTCATAAGTAAAGTGTAAAATTTTGTCTGAAACCCTAGAGAAAGATAAGTGGATACGAGAGGATTCGAGGCAATGAGAGAAACCAATGGTAAGGATTCCGGCAGCGGCAGTCCGCATGAATGGAGGCATCATGCGGGAGAGCTGTTCGCTGCGGAGCACGGTCCCGACCAGGGACTGAACCGGGCGGGGGAGTGGCCGACGGCAGGCTGGAGATCGGCTGAGGCGGAGACGCAGGGCATGGATTCCGCCCGGCTCGCAGAGGCCGTCAGCGCCCTCAGGGAGCGGCAGGTACGCAGCCTTGTCGTTGTGCGCGGCGGCGTGCTTGTCGCCGAAGCCTACGCGGAAGGCCTGCAGCCGGGTACGCCCCAGGATGTACGGTCCGTAACGAAGAGCATCGTCTCCATTCTGACCGGGGCCGCGCTGGCGGACGGGAAGCTGAGGAGTGTGGAACAGCGAATCTCCGAGTTCTATCCCGAGCTCAAGAGGGACCCCAAGACCGCGCAGCTGCGCATCAAGCATCTGCTGTCGATGACCTCCGGGCTCCAGTGGAACAATGCGGGGGAGCAATCCTCGTCCGAGATGATGCATTCGGCGGACTGGGTAAGGTACGTCCTTAGCCGGCCGGCACTACATACGCCCGGTACGGTGTCCACGTACAGCAACGGGGACGCCCACCTGCTGTCCGCGGTGCTGCAGCAGGCCGTAGGGATGCCCCTGTCCGGCTATGCCCGGACCCGCCTGTTCGGACCGCTCGGGATCGCGGATTACAAGTGGAATGCCGATCCGCAGGGAATCAGTATCGGGGCATGGGCCATGGCGCTGACTCCCCGGGACATGGCCAAGCTTGGCCTGCTCTATCTGAAGGGAGGCGAGTGGGAAGGCGTGCGGCTGCTGCCGAAGAAATGGGTGCGCGAATCGCTTCAGCGGCGCATTGTCCACAACTACAGGGACGGCCGCAAAGGCGGATACGGCTATTACTGGTGGCTGAAGCCGCTGGTGCCTGGACTGACGGATGCCGGCTCCCCCAAACTCGATGCCTTCTATGCGGCCGGCTCCGGTGGACAGCGGATCTTTGTCGTTCCAGGACTGGATCTGGTGGCAGTCCTTACCGCCGAATCCCCGGACGGGGAAATGCCGGAGGAGCTGCTGAACGGGATCGTGCGTGCCATCCGCTCCGATGCGCCGCTCGCCGCCAACCCGGAAGGTGCCTGTAGACTGACGCGGGCGGTAAGCTCATTCCAGACGGAGCACCAGAACGTCTGAATCGGGAGGCTCCGCCCGCGTCTGTCCTCCAAGAAGCAACTCCATCATGAAAAAAGCATTCAAGGCAGGACCGGGGTCGAAGCAAGCCGGCTCCGGTCCGCTTTGGAAGCTTCCTTACTGCCTGTCGTTATTACCTATCTTTACACAGACGCACAGAAGCCGCTTCCCGGCCAGGGAAGCGGCTTCTGTCTTGTACCGGCTTAGGCCGGCATTTCTCATGTTTCTTTCCGGCGGTCAAGCTTGGTTCACACCGTAAACGCTCCGCTCGACGATCTCCCGGAGCTCCGCTTTCTGGGCGGCATAGGCTTCCCAGGACAGCGAGCCTTTGGCCAGGCGTGCGTCAAGCTGTTCGGACAGCTCGGCGGTCTGCAGATCGATCAGCTGACGGACGTCACGGCCGTTGTCTTCGGCAATCAGCGCAAGCGGCTTGCCTTCCAGCAGCGCATCGTAAACTTCCTCTTCCGAAGAAGCGCCGAGCGTCTGGAGAAAATCGGCAGGGTGGGCGGTATGTATGTTCTTCGAAGCGGAATATTCAAGGGCGGTACGCAGCGGGTCGGCTTTGGAATCTTTGCTCCACAGGCTTCCGCCGATGGTGATGGTAAGCACCATCGTGCCAACGACGAGCACCAGTTTCGGTTTCATGGCTTTGCCTCATTTCTTAAGATATAAGAATATATATCGGGGTATGCTCGATTTAGTTAACCACTATCATCATACCTGAATCACCGCCCTGCGGCGTCGGACCCGCGCCGAGTTCCGAACTGGACTTTAGTCCAGGTTCGGCGGATGCTCGCAGAGGAGAGGCGCGGCGGATCGGGGAGCAGGGCGGCCCACCGGTCTCTCTGTCAGAAGGGAGGGATGGATGAGCCCGGCACCGTCCTCACTCCTTTTTCCCGCTGCCGTAGAACATGCGCGAGATCCCGATGCCGGCAGCTCCGAGCCCGATAAAGAGCACCGCTTTGACCCACAGGGCGACGGTCGGGAGGTCCAGGAAGATGACCTTGATCAGCGTCAGGAAGAGCAGGCAGAGTCCGGCAAGCCGCGCCTGCTTGCGGTCCGTACGGATCCCGGCGAAGAGCACCGCCACCGCGTACAGGGCCCAGACCAGGGAGACAAGCAGATGCTGGATCTGGTCCGGCAGCTGCGCCGACGCAGCCAGCGTGAAGTCTGCGAGGAACAAAAGCAGGATCACGGCCATCGCATACGGGATGCCGGCGGCCGCGGTGCTCAGGTAAGCTTCGCCGCCATGGCGGACAACCAGCCTCCGCAGGGCGCCAAGGCTCAGCAGTGTTCCCAGCCAGGTCAGCGTCTGCAGGGACCATGGGGAATCGATTCCGCCCGAGAGATAGCCGGCGGCGAGCAGAAGAGCGAGAATATAGATGAGTAAGCCGTTTAACTGCTGAAGCCTGCTCCGGACCTTGATTCCAAGATGAATGGCGAGGATCCCCTGCAGCTCGAGCGCCAGAGGAAGCGTCCGTCCCGGAATGACGGCAGCCAGGTAGGCTAGCAGCGCGTAAGAGACGATCGTCAGACCGTACGGCAGGGATGCGGGGTCCCGCGGACGAAGGAACGCCCAGGACAGGAAGGCATAACCGGCTGTGAAGATCAGAAGTGCCGTCTCGAACACGAACGGCTCGAAGACCAGCTTGAACCACACGCACGTAATCGCGAAGCTGACGACTAGAATCTTGGTATGATGCCTAAGCAGGGTCTGCCCCGAGAGCAGGGCCGCCAGCAGAATGAGATGCTGCGCCAGTACCCCGGCCGCCATCTCCTCCGAGCCTGTTCCCGTCAGCAGAGGGAAGAGCAGGAACGAGAGGTGCTGCAGGACGAAGATCGTGTAGAACAGCTTGGCGAAGCGATACTTCACCGAGAACAGCAGGAAGGCCGTGAACAGGAGCGTATCGTAGGCCGACAGGAACAAGGGGGAGGGCTCGCTGCTGTGCACAAGAAACGGTGCCAGGATGCCGGCAAGGCTGGCCAGCACCGCCAGCGCCTCCGACTGCAGACGGCGGGCGAAATAGAGGCCGGCCAGCACCCAGAGCACATTGAGGGCGAAGGCCGGCGCGGCACCGATGTAGCCGTACAGATCATGCGCCGCGAACGTGCTCAGCATGAAGACGCTGACGGCGCCGCCGAGCAGTACATGGGAGAGCAGGACCCGCTCTCTGCGCTGCTGCCGGAAGCCGGCATATACACAGGCGGCTCCTGCCGCGAAGCCCAGCAGGCAGCGCAGTCCCGGGGAGAGCAGGCCGACTTCGGCGGCTGCCTTGAAGCCCCAGAGCAGGCCGATGAGCAGAACGAACATAAAGATGCGGGGCAGCCAGATCTTGGCGATGAGATGCTCCCAGTCCACAGACTGGTGCGGCGTAGTGCCGGCGTCTTCCGGCCCCGGAGCAGCCGCGGTCACCGCAGGTTCCGCAGCGGACGGGAGGGCTGTGGCGGCCGCGGTGCTCCTGGCGCTGCCGGAAGGCAGCCCGCTTCCCGCAGGAGTCCGGCTCAGTCTGCGGACCTCCCGCTCGAGCTCCAGCACGCGCCGTTCCAATTGATCTACGCGGTCTTTCAATTCCATAAGGGTCACCTCAAGAGCCGGATCCCTGCGAAGCAGGGGGAGCCGGCGGATTCTGTCTTCCTCTAGTTAACCATGAATTCCCTCTTAATGGAAGAAATCAACGCAATAATGGGGTCAGGGATCGACGCGAGACCCCATCTAAGGAAAGATTTCGGCAGGTTCAGCCTGATCTTGGGACAAGCATCTGCAAAAAAAAGATTAAGTTTGTCTAAATTGCTTGTTTCACGTCTTGCTTTCACGGGTAAAAAGTAGTAAACTCCTTTTTGTACCTGTATTTTACAATTGAATAATCGATCGCTGAATTTTCTGTAAGAAAAGCGGGGGAACCAAGTTTCCTGGGGTGAATCGGTCCGACTGCAAGTCAGGGCTGAAGGGCGCATTCTCACTGCCCGAATCCGACAGCTAACCTCGTAAGCGAAGTGGGAAGGATAGATGTGTGTTTGGAGACACAAGGCTAGCCTTGTGTTTTTTGGCTTTCAAAAAACACCGCTTTCATTCCAAAACAGATGGGAGACCAACCTATTCATGACCTGATTGGAGGATGAACACATGACTTACAAAGAGAAGTTGTTTCATTTGGTAGACGGGCTGGATGAGAAGGATCAAAAATCTGCTTATGAATATCTGCAGTCCCTGGCAGGCATGAACGTCGACGAGCTCGACCATGAAGACGAAATACACATTCTGGGCAACCGGTTCTTCGTCGTCCCGGATTAATACACGGAATTGCCCGACTGGAGAAGCCCAGCTCTCACGGGGACAAAAAGGAGTTTGCACCAGGCACGGATTCCTGATGTAGAAGCCTCCGCCATAGAAGCCGGAAGACGGGCGTCTTCCTTAATCGTCGAAACCCGCACCGCTGCGGGTTTTTTTGAGTTGTTCGGCTTGCCTGCCTCCTCCGCACAAGAGCTTCGCTTGCCGGGCCGCCCCTCGAAGTTGTAAGATAACTCCATCGCATGGATGAGGACCTGGCTCCTATGCCCGGAACCGATCCCATGAATCGCGAGGCAATCGGAGGGAGGGGATGGCATGAGAATCGGTTTGGCCCAAACGAGATTCCCTGGGTCGCTGCAGGACGGATTGGCCGCTGTCCGGGAGATGATGGAGAAGGCGGCCGCAGCAGGGTGCGCCATCGTCTGTTTCCCCGAGTCGGTCATTCCGGGACTCCGGGGTGTCGGGTATGAGGTGGCCCCCTACGACCATGAGTCGGTTGCCGCCGCCGTGGAAGAAGTGAGAGCGGCTGCGGGACGGCTCGGCGTAGCTGTGATTCTGCCCGCCGAGTGGGAGGATGAGCTGGGCCAGCACCTGGTGGCCTTTGTGATATCCGCGAAGGGTGAGCTCCTCGGTTACCAGACGAAGAATCAGATAGACCCCGGAGAAGATCAGTTCGGTTATGTTCCCGGTACCGGGCGCCGAGTCTTCGAGGTCGGCGGGGTGAAGCTGGGCATTGTCATCTGCCACGAAGGCTGGCGGTACCCCGAGACGGTGAGGTGGGCCGCACGCCAAGGGGCCGCGGTGGTGTTTCATCCGCAGTACACGGGGGATTCGGGTAGTTCAGACTTTTACAAGGCAGCCCTGCGGTGCCGCAGTCTCGAGAACGGCATCTTCTTCGCAAGCGTGAATTATGCCCTGAAGGAGCAGGGCTTGGCGTCCCAGCTGATCTCACCGGACGGCGTGAAGCTGTGCGAAGCGCGTCTTCAGGCGGAGGAGCTGACGGTCTGCGATATCGACCCGGCTCAGGCCGATGCCAGGCTGGCGATGCGTCTGCGGCCGGAAGTGCTGGTGGATGACCTGCTCGCCGCCCCGGATGGAACGGTTCTGGCGGGAGAACGTGTTCGTCTCCGTGAGCTTCAGCTGAAGGATGCGGACAGGCTGCTGCAGCTCGAACAAGCCAACCGCGAGTTCTTTCCTTTATTCACGGGGACGCGCAGGGAAGACTTTTACACGCTTCAAGGGCAGCGGAACCGCATTCAGGACCTCCTCAGGAAGAAGCAGAGGGATGAAGCCTACTTCTTCGGCATCTTCGAGCCTGCCTCCGGTGAATTGATCGGTACGATCACCCTGATGGAAGTGCTGAGGGGGGCGCTGCAGAGCTGCTTCATCGGCTATATGCTGAATCAGGCGCATAACGGACAGGGGCGCATGAGCGAAGCGGTCCGGCTGGTGGTGGGCTATGCCTTTGGGGAGCTGGGTCTGCATCGCATCGAAGCGGGCGTCATGCCGCACAATGCCGGCTCGATCCGGGTGCTGGAGAAAGCCGGCTTCGTGCAGGAGGGGCTGGCGAGGAAGAATGTGAACATTAACGGCGAGTGGCGGGACCATCTGGTACTTGCCGTGGTGAATTCGTGTGACAGAGGACAGAACTGATCCATCATGATCCTTTTCGCATAAAGCCGGTCAAGGCAGACGCTGCCTGCCGGCTTTTTTGCTGTCCTTCGTTCGAAGAAAGGCGCTTTGCGGGTCCGCTGTTTAACCCCCTGAGCCTCTGGAAAGAATGGGATATATTGAAACGACTGGAGGGTGGGCGCGTGGGGCTTCGATCGACATTACGCAAATGGATCAGCACATCCAAGCGCCCTGTGAAAGGGCAGGCGGCTCCGAGGCCGAAGGCGGAAGAACCGATTCCCGCGGAGCTGGGGCCGGCCTTGAAGCAGATCCGTTCCATTCTGGGCGACAGCCCGGATATTATATACCGGGAGGTTACCTTCGGTCCGCTCGATGTCCGGCTGGTCCTGATCTATGTGGACGGGATTGCGGAACCGTCGCAGGTGCTGGAATTCCTGCTGCAGCGAGCGTCCGATCCCGAGTTTTACTCTGCCGCCGTGCAGGCGAATCTCTGGACTCTGCTGAACGAGAAGCTGCTGGCCGTCGGTGAACTCAAGAAGGTCACTTCGCTGCAGGCTTTGTGCCATTCGGCCTTGTCCGGAGAGACGGTGCTGCTCCTGAACGGGTGCCCTGTAGGCCTGTCCCTCGGCACGAGAAAGTGGAAGGACCGGGCCGTCGAGGAGCCGAGTTCGCAGACCGTAGTCCGCGGCCCCCGCGACGGCTTTACGGAATCGCTCCGGACCAATACGGCCCTCGTCCGGCGGAAGATCAAGAGCCCGGAGCTGCGGATGGAAGCCCGCACGGTCGGCCGGGTGACCCAGACGGACGTGGCCATTCTCTATATCCGGGGCATCGTGAATGAAACTGTACTGGACGAGGTCCGCAGCCGCATGGACCGAATCGACATCGACGCGATCCTCGAAAGCGGTTATATCGAAGAACTGATCCAGGATGAGGCCTGGACCCCTTTTCCGACCGTTTACAATACGGAGAGGCCGGACTCACTAGCTGCGGGGATACTCGAGGGAAGGGTGGCGATTCTCATGGACGGCACGCCCTTTGCCTTATTGGTGCCGGCCTTGTTCACCCAATTTTTCCAGTCCTCCGAGGATTACTATCAGCGGGCGGATTTTGCCACCCTGCTCCGTATCCTCCGCTATCTGTGCTTCTTCATCACGCTGCTGGCCCCCTCCATGTATGTGGCCGTTACGTCGTTCCATCAGGAACTGCTGCCCCCGGAGCTCCTGATCCGGCTGGTCGCGGCAAGGGAGGGCGTTCCTTTTCCTGCGTTCGTCGAAGCGCTCTTGATGGAGATCACCTTCGAGATCCTGAGGGAAGCAGGGGTCCGGATGCCCCGGACCGTCGGCCAGGCGGTATCCATTGTCGGCACCCTGGTCATCGGCCAGGCGGCGGTAGAGGCCGGGCTCGTCTCGCCGTCGATGGTCATCGTGGTGGCCATTACCGCGATTTCCAACTTCGTGATCCCGGCGTTCAATATGGGGATCTCGCTGCGCATTCTACGTTTTATTATGATGATCCTCGCCGCTTCGTTCGGTCTCTTCGGCATCGTCGTGTGCCTGATCGGCATCGTGCTGCACCTGTGCAGTCTGCGCTCGTTCGGTGTGCCTTACATGAGTCCCTTCGCTCCGTTCATCTCCGATGACCAGAAGGACTCGATCTTCCGCCTGCCCCAGTGGGCGATGTTCGCCAGGCCCCGGCTGATCTCCCAGAACAACTCGGCACGGGAGCGGTCGCCGCAGCCGCAGCCGGAGGAGCCCGTATGAGGCGCCGCCTGCTGCTGGGCTGTGTCCTGGTGCTCTTCCTGGTGAGCTTAACCGGCTGCTGGAACCGCAGAGAGCTCAACGAGCTGACGGTCGTGGTGGCCCTCGGGATCGACAAGACGAAGGACGGCTATGCGGTCAGTGTACAGCTGGTCAATGCCCAGGAGATCGCGGCCAAGGGCGGCTCGGGGTACGCCACGCCGGTCACGGTCTATCAAGGAAAGGGGGCTACCGTGTTCGAAGCCCTGCGGCGGTTGACGATGAAGCTCAACCGGAGGCTGTACCTCTCCCATATCCGGGTCGTGGTCCTGGGCGAAGAGCTGGCACGGGAGGGGATCAGGGACGCGCTGGATTTTCTGTCAAGGGATCATGAGCTGCGGACCGATTTCTACATGCTGGTGGCCAAGAGCTCGCGAGCCGAAGAAGTGCTGACGGCGTTGGCCCCTCTGGAGAAAATTCCGGCGAACAAAATGTTCTCCGCACTCGAAGTGATGAAGGAGAACTGGGCCGGCGTGGTGGAGGTCACATTGGATGAGCTGCTGGCCGATATGCTCAGCGAAGGGATCCAGCCTGTCGCAACCGGTATTCGGCTGGCCGGAGATCCGGCGTTGGCGAAGAGCAAGTCGAGTGTCCAGAAGAGCAAGCCGGAAGCGGTCATCGAATATGAGGGGATGGCGGTGTTCCGGCAGGACCGGCTGGTCGGCTGGCTGAACGAGGAGGAGAGCACCGGCTTCAATTATGCCATGCGCGGCCTGGAGAGTACGATCGTGTCCCTGGCCTGTCCGGAAGGCGGAGGCAGGGTGGCCATTGAACTGCGGCACGTCAAGAGCAGTATACATGCCCGCGTGCAGGACGGAGCTCCGGCCATCGGGATCCGGGTGAAGACGGAGGGGAATATCGGTGATGTGGAATGCCCGATGAAGGTGACGGATCTGCGAAGCGTGCCGCCGCTCGAA
The DNA here is from genome assembly GCF_049942825.1 of Paenibacillus sp. S-38. Taxonomy (NCBI): domain Bacteria; kingdom Bacillati; phylum Bacillota; class Bacilli; order Caryophanales; family Paenibacillaceae; genus Paenibacillus; species Paenibacillus sp. S-38. The sequence continues at coordinate 5,001,686 of NZ_CP187970.1, read as the reverse complement.
GAGAGGCTGGAGAAGGCCATCCGTGCCAGCGTGCAGGCCGCGGTAACCAAGTCCAAGACCAAGCTCAAGACCGATATCTTCGGCTTCGGCAATGCCGTGCACCGGGATCAGCCGAAGCTGTGGAAGCGGATCAAAGGCAGCTGGGATCAGATGGTTCCCGCCGTACCGGTGGAGATTCATGTGGACGCAAAAATCCGGAGAGTGGGCACGGTAACCGAGCCTATCAATCCGCCGAAGGAGTAAAGAGACGATGTGGCCGATGCTTGGCGTGCTGATCGCTGCCGCCCTGATCCTGCTGTATGAGGCCCCCGGCTTATGGAGGAGCCGCCGCTATCGGGAGCTCGCCGTCTTCCTGTTTCTGCTCGCACTGGGTACAGGCGCGGGCATGGCCCGGGCGGCGGATGTCCCCCTGCCCAATCCGCTCGATTGGATGAATTTCATCTTCGGGCCGGCGGGGGAGCGGCTCGAGCAGGTGCTCAGGCTGCCCGGCGAACAGGGAGGATAGAGAAGAAGGCAATGGCCGGCGGGAAGGCATGCCGGAGATCAAGGAGGAGCATGAACAAGACGGTAATCAGTGTCTCCCAGTTTCAGCTGCTGGTCATGTTATATACGATCGGGACAACCATCCTGATCACCCCTGCGGGGCTCGCGATGGAGGCGAAGCAGGATGCCTGGCTTGCCGCCGCGGCCGGGGTGGCCGTCGGCCTGCCGGTCGTGTGGCTCCATTCCCTTGTAGGCCGCCGGCTTCAGGGAAGGGATTTTACCACCTACTGCCAGGATGTGCTCGGCAGATGGGCCGGTTCCGCAGTCATCGCTTTTTTTGTGTTCTTCTCCTTCATCTCCTCGGCGACGCTGCTCGCTTATGTGGGGAATTTTCTGACGACGCAGATTCTGGTGGATACGCCGATCGAGGTGATTCACCTCGTGTTCGGAGCCCTGATTGTGATGGCCGTGCGGCTCGGCTTGGAGACGGTGGCGAGGACGGCGGAGATCTTCTTCCCCTGGTTCCTCGGACTGTTCGGCGCGCTGTGCCTGCTCCTGCTGCCGCAGGTCGAGATAGATAACGTCAAGCCCGTATTCGATACGGAGCCGATGGTGCTGCTGCGTGCGGGCATCACGCTCGTAGCCACGTCAGCCCTGCCGCTGATTTCCTTCTTCACGGTGATTCCCTCGGTCCGGCGGCCCGAACGCATCCGGGGGGCGATGCTCTCCGCCAACCTGGCCGGCGGACTGTTCATTCTCATCATCTCGTTCATGAGCATAGCGGTACTGGGGGCGGAACTGACCGAACGGCTGATGTACCCAAGCTACGCCCTGGCCAAGAAGATCAGCGTGGGCAAGTTTATTCAGCGCGTCGAGATTATCATCGCAGCACTTTGGTTCATCTCGATCTTCTTCAAGCTGACCGTGTACTTCTACGCGGGTCTCGTCTCTCTTGCCAAGCTTGCGAAGTTGGACAGCATCCGTCCTTTGACACTGCCGCTCGGCATGCTGCTGGTCATCTACGGTCAGGTAGTGTATCCCAATGTGCATTACATGCTGGAATGGGATAAGAAGGTCTGGGTGCCGATGATGATCCTGCTCGGATTCCTTCTGCCGCTGGTGCTCCTTACGGTGGAGACTCTGCGTAAGAAGTGGAAGGGTTGATTCTCTTCCGGGCACAGACCTGTGCAGGGGGGAAGAAAAAGAACGCGTGCCTTGTGCCCATCCGCAGGTGCCGATCTGTCCTGGCGCCGGTTCAGACGAACCGGCGCCTTTCTCTCTTTTCGCACGGGGTGATATAATAGCCTACAGGAAGACATGGAAAAAAGAGGATAGAAGGGAGAGGGATCAAGATGAAGCTGGCATTTATCTCGGACATTCACGGCAACGCCGCCGCCTTGGAAGCGGTACTGGAAGACATCGGGAGCAGGGACGTGGAAGAAATCTATGTTCTCGGCGATCTCTGCTATCGCGGTCCCGAGCCGAAGCGTTCCCTGGAACGGATTCGTGCGCTGGAGTCTCCCGTCATCCGGGGCAACGCAGATGAATGGGTGGTGCGCGGTGTGCGGCAGGGCGAGGTGCCGGAGCATGCCGTCGATCTCATGAATCTGGAGCGGCAGTGGACATTGTCCAGGCTGGATCCGGATGATCTGGAGTACCTGGCGGGCCTGCCGTCAGAGCTCCAGCTGAACCGGGAAGGCGTCGGGATCCGGGCCTTCCACGCCACGCCGGACAGCTTGTTCGAGATCGTGCCGCCGGGAGCCGGGGATGAAGAGCTGCAGACGAAGCTGATGAACTCCGGGGAGGCTGACGTGTATATTTATGCGCATATTCACAAGCCCTACATCCGGTATCTAGGCGGCAAAGTGATTGCCAATACCGGCAGTGTCGGCCTGCCCTTTGACGGCCTGCCCGAGGCCTCTTACCTGGTCCTCGAGGTGGAGCGGGGCAGGGCTGCCGCCACGATCCGGCGCGTGCCGTACGATATCGAAGCGGTGATCCGCCAGTATGAAGAAGGCGGGTACCCGAATACGGAGACCCTGGCGAGGATTCTGCGAAACGGCCGTTATTCGTGAGGGGACAAGGGAGGGGGAGGCCGCATGGCAGGCAGGAATGACGGCCGGGAACCGGCGGGCCTGCGGCACCGGCGGAAAGGCCCGAAGCGGCCGAAGCCCCTGCCACTGTTGGGCTGGGCACTGGCTGCGGCAGGGGCATCGGTGGTCCTGGCGATTCTCGTCCGGGAGCCGGAGGCGATCCGGAGCCAGCCTGAGCAGGAGGAGGCCGCCTACCCGGCGGCTGCGGCAGTGGCCCCAGCCCGGCGGGAGCCGGTCGAGTTCCGGATGACGGATCTCGACCACGGCTGGATCCGGTATAAGGACGTCGTCCGGACCACCTCGGACGGGGGCGTGACCTGGACCGACCGGGGTGCGGTCCCGGCAGCCAGGGAGCCGGACGCCGGGACGGAGGGGCAAGGGCTGCCGGGGGGTGGAACGGAAGCAGAAGCCGGCGCCGATGCCGGGCACAGGATGAGCTCCCTCCGGTACCACGACAAGGACTATGCGGTGAAACAGGTCCAGTTCCTGACCGAGGAGATCGGCTGGGCGCTGGTGCAGGACGACGGTGAGCTGGGCGGAGGGCTGCTGGTCTCCGGCGACGGAGGCCGTACGTGGCAGCAGGAGGTTACCGGACTGGTCCGGGACGCGATCCGCCGGGCGAAGGAAGAGCTTGCGGGGAGGCGGAAGGAAGCTCCCCTGTACGCGTCGGCCGAAGCCGCACAGCTTGCGTTCCGGTCGGAGTGGCTGGTGATGCCGGAGACGGCCGTTCCGGGCGGCGTGGTGCTCATCCGCCACAAGAAGCCGGGCTCCGTCTACTGGAACGGACGGACCTATCTCCTTGAACCGTACGGGGCAGGCTACTTCACTTATCTGCCGATCGGGATGGACGTTGCGCCGGGGCGCTACCCGATCGGGGACAAGACGCTGACGATTGCCCCCAAGCGCTATCCGTCCCAGTACCTCGAGGTGACGGAGGAGATGAACCGGATGCGGCAGGACACGAAGCGGATCGCCGCCGACCAGGCGCTGATCAACAAGGCGCGCAGCGTGTCGCAGACGGAATTTCTGGCGGACGGCCCCTACGTGATTCCGGTCGATGGCAGACTGACGACACCCTACGGGCATACCAGGTATGTCAACGGGAAGTTCAGCGGAGCCCACCTCGCCGTGGACCTGGCGGCGCCCGAAGGCACGCCGGTCAAGGCGGCGAACGACGGGGTCGTTGCGCTGGCGGACTCGCTGTATCTGACCGGGAACTCAATCTATCTCGACCACGGTATGGGGCTGTTCTCGCAGTATGCCCACCTCTCCAAGCTGCAGGTGAAGGCTGGGGATCGGGTCAGGAAGGGCGAGATCATCGGACTTGTCGGCACGACCGGCTTCTCCACCGGTCCGCATCTGCACTTCGCCTTCTGGGCGCATAACGTGCAGGTGGACCCGAATCTGTTCTTCGGCCGGAGTCCGTTTCACTGGCTGCTGGGGACGGAAGCAGCCGGAGAGGGAAAGATCGGCCAATAAATCGACGGGAGGCGATGAAGGCGTGCAGGTGAGCATTCAGGAGTATCACATAGAGCCGGAGGGGACGGCCCCTTACGGCATAACGGCAGGGCCGGACGGAGCGCTGTGGTTCACGGAGCAGAAAGGGAACCGGATCGGGCGCATTACCGTGGACGGGGCAATGACCTTCTTCCCGGTGCCTGTGCCGGAAGCGGGGGTGTCCTGCATCATGTCCGGTCCGGACGGCGCCCTGTGGTTCACGGCCTACAAAGCCGGCCGGATCGGGCGGATTACGGTGGAGGGCGCGATTATGGAGTATGAGCTGCCCGAGGCGGGCTCGGCCCCCTTCGGGATCACGCCGGGTCCGGACGGTGCCCTGTGGTTCACCCTGACCGCGGCCGGCCGGATCGGAAGAATCAGCGTGGAGGGGGAGATGACGGAATTCCCTCTCCCCCATACGGGCTGCTTTCCTTCCTTCATCGTCGGGGGCCCGGACGGCGCCCTCTGGTTCACCGAGAATCAGGCGAATGCCATTGGCCGGATCACCACGGAAGGTGAGGTCCGGGAATTCCCTCTGCCGCAGGAGAAGTCGGGGCCCGTGGGCATGGCCTGCGGCCCGGACGGGGCGCTCTGGTTCACGGAGCTGCTCGGAAACCGGATCGGCCGGATCACCACCACCGGGGAGATAAGGGAATATGTGCTGCCCGGGGAAGGGGCGAGGCCGCATGCCATCGTCGCCGGCAGGGACGGTGACCTCTGGTTCACGGAGTGGGGCAGCAGCCGGATCGGCCGCATTACGCTCCAGGGTGAAGTAACGGGGTATGCGATCCCAGCGGATAAGGCCGAGCCGCACGGCATCGCGATCGGCTCCGACGGGGCGGTCTGGTTCGCCGAGGAGTGCGGCCGGATCGGGCGGCTGAACTATGATCTTCCAAGCAGGCCGGCGCCATGATGGGGCTTAGGGGGGAAGACGTGAAGCGGCTGCGGCGCGGACTGCTGGTATCGGCCGCTGCCGCCGGGCTTGCTGCCGGGTGCGGGAGTGCATATGCAGCCGAAGAAGCGAGTGCGGCATCACTGACCGACATCCGCAGCCACTGGGCCGAACAGCCGATTGCCGCGATGGCGGCGGCAGGAATGATCGGAGGCTATCCGGACGGGACCTTCCGGCCCGAGGAGGCGGTTACCCGCGCCCAGTTCCTGAAGCTGGCGGTCACGGCAATGGGGCTCAGCCCTGTGCATGAATCCGCACAGGGCGGGAATCTGTTCGAGGATGTGCCAGCCGGGCAATGGGCGGCGGGGTACGTGGCGGCTGCGCTCAAGCGAGGCATCATCCTCAAAGCCGACTATGCGGAGGGCCATCTCGTTCCGGACGGGGAGGTGACCCGTGCGGAGATGGCCGGCATCCTGGCGAGGGCGCTCGGGCTGAAGGAGCTGACGGACGCCGGAGGCTACACGGATACGCAGGGGCTTCCCGGGGCCGGCTGGATCGGTGCCGCCTCCCGGGCGGGGGTCATGAACGGCTATGAAGACGGTGCCTTCCGGCCCGGCGCTCCCGCCACCCGGGCCCAGGCGGCCGTGACCATCGCCCGGATGGCCGAGTACCTGGAGACAGGCAGCGTGGGGAACCTGCAGGCGGTTCAAGAGGCGGAGGAAGGGGATGGGGCCGAGCTGCTTGATCGCGCGTCCCTTGGTGTCGGCAGGCTGTACGGCACGGAGCTCTTCCTCGGCATGAAGAAGAAGGAGGTAGGGGCCGCGTACGGCGCTCCGCTGTCCAAGGGGGCCAGTGAAGGGGCTTATACGCTGCAGTACCCGCGGATTCTCCAGGGCCGGACGGTGACCCTTCATTTTCCGTATCACTTCGACGAGCTGGAGGAAGAGACCGTCCGGGCGTATTCGCTCCCGCTGGGGGTGAACAGGGAGACGATTACCGGCCGGCTCGGCGAGCCGGAGCGCGAGGGGGAGGACGAGGCGTACGGCGGCTATTACATCTACTACCGGTTCGGAATGTATGATGTGTTCTTTACCTCTGCAGAGCCCGAGGGAGGCGGCCTATTCACGATGAAGGTGATCGACAGGAGCGCTCCTCAGCAGACGGACAAGTGAATGCGTCTGGCGTGAAGCGCCTTATATCGTTCGTCCATATTAATCGTACTTATCCTCGTCGATCCGGCTGACATTCTCGAGAATAAGCTCGGCCTCCGTCTCAAAGTTGAGATGCAGCGGGCCGGGCAGCCGGCCGGTTAAGCTCTCCACTTCCGGCAGCTCCATGAAGGCTTCGAGCGTGCGCGGTGGGTTCTCCAATGCCTGATACCATTCCCGGACGGCATCGATCAGGCGGTAGAAGGAAGACTCGAATTCGCTGGCTTCCGCTTCCTCCCCGCCGCCCCCGGCCCCGGCCATGGCGTTCCAGTTCTCCAAGGTGGTGTGAAGCAGGGATTCGACTTTCTGGTTCATGTGTTTCATGGTCACGCCTCCTTTTCCCCCTATTATATCAAGCCTTAGGCAGAAGTTCACAGGCTCGCGCATGGAAGGGGATGGTAAAAAAGTGCGTGACAAACCTTCGTATATAGCTTACAATATAGGCCGAACAACCTATTTTTTGAAGCAGGGAGCGAACGGTTTTGATCATGACGAACAGCGACATTCGCAAAAGCGCAAGAGAAGCGCTCACGGGAAACTGGGGGCACGGGGTCTTATTCGTCTTTATTACCACTTGTGTTAATGGCTTTTTTTCGTACTTGAGCGATGACCGGGTAGAGGTGTACTGGCTGCTCGCTCTGGTTATCTTCCTGGCAAACGTGTTTTTTTCCACGATGATCACTGTGGCTTACGAAGCTTATTACCTGTCGGTCTCGCGCGGGGACCGGCTGGGGATCGGGCAGGTGACCGATTACAGCTTCAAGCATTTTTGGCCCTTCTTCAAGCTGACGCTCGCCATGGGCATCAAGGTGCTCGCCTGGACGCTGCTGCTCATCATCCCGGGCATTATTGCGGCCATCCGCTACGCCCAGGCGATCAACATCAAGATTGATAATCCGCAAGTCGGCTCCTTCGAGGCGATCCGGATGAGCAGCGGGCTCATGCAGGGGAACAAGTGGAGATATTTCTGCCTGCAGCTCAGCTTCATCGGCTGGGGACTTCTCGCACTGCTGACCCTCGGGATCGGGTATCTTTGGCTGGTATCGTACTACAAAACATCGATGGCGGAATTCTACAACCTTCTGATCTCAAGAGAGGGAAGCCATTCCTCCATCGAACAATAAGGGCTGCTGCACGGATGGAACATGTGAGCGGTGAAGGGAGTCAGCTGTGCTCAGCATCAGCTGACTTTTTTTTGCGGTTTGGGCCATTCCTGACAACATTCGGAGGGGCTGCTGCGTCAATAGATTTATCAACGGGGAACCAGGGGAGGATTTTAGCTATGCATATAAAGCAGCTGCTGCTGTTAGGTTTGATGTCCGCAGTTCTGTTCGGGGGAGGCGCACCGCTGCCCCGGGCTCAAGCTGCAGTGGAGTCGACGCTGAGTCTTCCGTTCTCCATTCAGCTGACCGACCCGTCCACAGCCGTATATCTTGAGCCGGGAGGCAGTCCGCTCTTTGCACTCGCTCCGCAGTTTGTCAAGGTCATCGGGGCGGAAGACGGCTGGGAGCGAAAGCTGATCTATGGGGAGCGGGCCGAAGCCTGGTTCCGGATTGAGACTTACGCGGGAGAGAGATGGATCCGGGTTCAGAATCCTGTACTGGATGACTACGTCTACGAGACGATTCTGCTCACTGGAAATGAGAAGCTGTATGATAGCCCCCTCGGGTCAGGGAAATCCGCCGGGACGCTTGGCGCACAGGCTGTCAGGGCCATCCATGAAGAAAACGGCGCCTTCCGGATTCTCTCCTACAACGGGTATAAGTGGATCTGTCCGGTGCACCGGGTCATCCGGGGATTAGGGCCGCACTCCGTTAACGAATCGTCGATCAACCTAAGTACACGCACGCCTTTCTTCAAGGAACCGGATGCCGGCGGGCCGGTCCAAGGGTGGCTGACTCCTCAATTCCTCCGGACCTATGAGAGCTATGGGGATTGGTTCCTGGCAGACACCTGGAAGGGGACTTATTGGGTCCATTGGCAGATCGGGGACCCCTGGGATTTGAGACAGGAAGAGACGAAGCTGGCGCTTCGGCAAAAGACGGCGGTCTACGAACATCCGGATCACCGGGCACGGAAGCTCGGCGAGCTGTCACCACAGACGGTCGACGTGCTCGAGAGGGGCAGCGGCTGGCACCATATCCGGAGCTCCTGGCTTGGCGATGCATGGATATACGATCCGGGTACCGCCTCCGATCCGCTGACTTACCGGGCCCCGGCGGAGGGGACGACCGTAGAGGTGAAGGGGACCTGGGCTGCACTGCAGCTGGATTCGGGGTCGAACTACGTCTCCGGCTATCCGATCTCGCCCACGCTTGATGTAACCTACGATACGGGCCAGGGGGGGCAGAATGCGGCCTTTCCCTACGGTAATCCTGTTAAGGTTCGCGTCATGGTCTCGAATTCGTCGGAGGAAGCGATACGGCTGGAAGCCTCACAAGATATTCAGGTGGAAATCGTGCGCTTGGACTTCGGGCGCAGCGATGCCGCTGTCGTCTGGACGGGAAGACTGCCGGCCCTGACCGCCTCCTTCACGGGACGGATGGCTTCCCAGGTGCTGGAGTTCGAGTGGGACCAGAAGGACGCCGAAAGGGAGCAGGTGCCTTTCGGCAGGTATGAGATCCGGATCAAGGAAGCGCCGGTTACTTATGTGGAGGAGCGTACGAAGGAGAAGAAGACTCAGCAGCTCCAATCCGATATGCGCTCCCGCAGGCCTATAGGGATTACCGCACCGTAAGGGTCAGCCGGTAGCGTCCTGCGGCGATTTACCCGCTAAGCGTTCCCGCTTTGGGTAAATAGAAGGGAAGGGAGAATTCGTACTGGAATACCGGCACATGAAGGATGACACACCAGGGAAAGAAAGGGGCTTACACCATGCAGAACGATACTACAGCCACTAGCCGTGCGCGCCGCCTGCTCTCCGCCGGATCGCGGCTTCCAAGGGGGCGTCTGCGCCAAGGCAGAACGCACCTCCGGTTCACTCTGCCGCTGCTGCTGCTGGTCCTCGCCGGCTGCACGCAGACGGCGGGCATGACGCCGGACAGCACCGCCGTGCCTCCGCCGAAGACGCCGGACAGCACCGCCGTCACGCCGCCGAAGACACCGGACACCCCATCGGCTGCCGGCGGGGCCAAGGCTCCGGCGGGTGAACCGGCACCGGAGGGGCAGCGCAGAATTCAGGCGCGCCTGACCGGCTTCCATGCCCTCGACGGCCAGACTGCTTATGTCTGGGGGCTGTCTTCGGGGCGGCAGCTTCGGCTCTACAAGACAGCGGATGGCGGAAGCACCTGGATCGAAGCGTCCTCCCCACTCGCGGCCGAGTCCAAGGCCGATCCGGGGCCGGAAGCCTTCCAGGTGCTGGACCGCGAGCATCTGGTCTACACGTCGGCAGGGCACAGCCTGCCGGCCGCGATTGCGATCTCAGCGGACGGGGGGAAGAGCTGGAAAAGCGGTGCCCTGCCGGAGGAGGCCTACGGCGGGGAGACGGTGTTTACTTCGAAGCAGCATGGCTTCCTCGTAGTCCAGCCGGATGCGGCGATGGGCAGCTCGCACAAGCGGGTCTATGAGACAGGGGACGGCGGGCAGACTTGGGCCCTTGTCATGGATAACTCCGTTCTGACGCAGAAACTGTCGGAGGCCGCAGGCGTGCTTCCTTTAGCCGGCTTCGCGAACCGGGGAATCGCGTTCCGAGGCGAGCGTGACGGCTGGCTGCCGCTGGAGTCGCGGGCGCCGGGCAAGGTGACGCTCTTCCGGACGACGGACAAAGCAAGGACGTGGCACGAGGTGCCGCTTGAGGTCTCCTCCAAGGATGTGCAGGGGCAGCCTCAGATCTCTGCTCCGGTATTCTGGAGCGGCGGAGAAGGGGCCGGCTGGATGCCCTATGAATTCTGGCATGAAGATATCGTCAGCCTGGGCGCCTATTTTACTTCGGACGGAGGGGAAACCTGGAAGCTGAAGGCCTTCGGCCCGGAGACGGATGTGCTGTCGGCGATCGGCAGCACCGGACTTACGTTCCAATCCGCCCGGGAGGGCTGGATGTGGAATGGAGCCCATCTGCTCCATACTTCCGACGGGGGTTCCACCTGGGAGCCGCTTGCCGGCAACCGGGTGTGGGAGGACACACTGAAGAGCTTCCCTGAGCTGATGGAGCTGCAGTTCGTGACGCCGGAGAGCGGCTGGGCCTTGGTCCGGAGCGCTAAGGCGGATGCCTCCAGACTGCTGAAGACAGAGGATGGAGGGAAGAACTGGATCGTCTTGTAAACGGCGCCCTGCGGACAGCCGGGAATGAAGGGGCTTGCGTTTGCATCGTTCGAACCGGCCGGCGAAGAGGGATGGAACGGTCACAAGCCTTAGTCGGCATCTTGTGCATCCTATCGAGCTTTGGGAGCAGCGGAATTCGCTGCTCCCTTTTTTCGTTGCACGGAAGAGTTCAGAAGTATACCCGGGCTGGAACTGCTTTGGGAAGGGGATCGGGAAAGGCCTTCAGCCGTGCCCTGATCGTCTCCGCCCGCTTGTCATCGTGCAATTGGGGCGCCTCTCCCTGTAATCAAGCAGGAGTAAAATTTGGCGGATGGTTCCTCTCTTATTTTATTGGACTAATCAGTCAAGAAAATACTTGACCAAATGGTCCGGAAAGAGTAAGATAAAGGCATCACAAAAGGAAAGGATTGGATGACAATGACGGTTAGAGAGGTAGTAACGGCGCAAAGCGGAGGAACGGGAGCCCTGCAGGAGATCATGCGGGGATTTACGGAGTCGCTGATCGAGGGAGATCTCGACCGGTGGTTGGCGCTTTTTCACGAAGATGCGGTGTTCGAGTTTCCCTATGCTCCGGCTTCCATGATCCAGAGGCTGGATGGAAAGGCGGCCATTGAGGCGTACATTCGTCACTTCCCGGAGATGCTGGTCATCCATGAGTTTACCGAGCCGGTGTTTCTCCCTTCGTCCGATCCGGAGTGCGGGGTGGTAGAGTTCGGCTGCCGGGGAGAGAGCGTGCGGAACGGCAAACCGTATGTTCAGAGCTACATCTCCGTCATCCGTCTGAAGGAAGGCCGGATCATTCACTATAAGGACTACTGGAATCCGCTTGCTGCAATGGAAGCTATGGAAGGAGGAGAAGTGTGATGATCCTTGTAACGGGAGCGGCGGGCAAGACGGGAAGCCGGGTGGCGAAGCGGCTGATGGAGCTGGGTTATTCCGTGCGGACGGCGGGGAGAAGCCAGCCGCGGCAGCCGGGGGCGGCAGGAGAGCATGTGTACTTTGATTGGAACGATGCTGGTACGTATGAGGCGGCGCTTCAAGGAGTGGATGCCGTGTATCTCGTGGGACCGCTGATGGTCATGGAACCGGAGAAGATGATGCTGCCTTTCCTGGAGCTGGCATGGAAGGCGGGCGTACGCCGGGCCGTACTTCTCAGCAGTGCTTCCGTGCCGGAAGGCGGTCCGGTGTTCGGACAGGTGCACCGCGCCCTCCGGGAGTCTGCCCCCGAGTGGGCGGTGCTGCAGCCGTCGTATTTCATGCAGAACTTCACGGAGGGCCCGCATGGAGCGGCGATCCGGGAGGGCGGGGATTTGGTGACCGCCGCCGGGGAGGGGCGGGTCGCCTTCGTGGATGCGGACGACATTGCGGAGGTCGCCGTCCGAGCCTTGACGGACCCCGAGCCGCATAATACCGCGCATGTCATCACGGGTCCCGAGGCGCTGACCTACAGCGAAGCGGCGCAGCTCTTGAGCCGGGAGGCGGGAAGAGCGGTACGGCATCTCTCCATCAGCCCCGGGGAGCTGCAGGCCAGGTGGATGGAGATGGGCATGCCCGCAGATTACGCCGGATTCATGGCCGGCCTTGATGAAGGGATCCGCGACCGGGGCGCGGAGAGCCGGGTGACGGATACCGTGGAGCGCGTAACGGGCCGGCCGCCCCGCTCGCTGGAGGCGTTTCTTTCCCGGGCTAACGGGAGGACGGAAAGAAGCGCCGCAGAACGGACCGCAGCGGTCTAAGCAGTGGAATACGGTTTGGAGGAACCTCATTACGATTCCTTGGAAGTGCCGCCCTTTGAGCGGCATTTTCTTTTTTGCCGCCCGCCCTCGCTCTGGAGGTGAACGGGGAGTATGGCTCAGCCAAGCGCAGGCGTGTGGAGTGGAAAGGGACTGTCCTGAGAAGGCGATGTGGTTTTAGTCTTACATAATAAGGGAAACTGCGGATGGAGCGTGGTTATGAATTATTCAGTTATTTTTGATATGGATGGGACGTTGTTTCAAACCGATACCATTCTGGAGCTTTCTCTTGAAGAAACCTTCGATTACTTGAGAGGGGTGAATCAGTGGGAGGGCGAGACGCCCCTTCAGCAGTACCGTGAGATTATGGGGGTTCCTCTGCCGGTGGTATGGAATACATTGATGCCGGATCATTCGGATTCCATCCGCCGCGAAGCAAACGCCTATTTGCAGGAGAAGCTGATCGCCAATATTCGCAGCGGGAAAGGCCAATTGTATCCGGGAGTGCATGAGCTTCTCACCGATCTTAAAAGGAAGGGCCGCTCCCTCTACATTGCCAGTAATGGGGAAGTGGAATACTTGCAGGCGATTGTAGAGCACTATCAACTGGATACTTGGGTTACGAGGACCTTTAGTATCCGGCACGTAGAGACCCAAAGTAAGACGGACTTGGTCGCTCATATTCTCCAAGCTTACGATATCCGGGATGCCGCCGTAGTCGGAGACCGGTTATCGGATATTCAAGCAGCTAAAAAGAACGGGCTCCTCTCGATTAGCTGCCGTTTTGATTTTGCGCAGGAAGAAGAGTTGAGAGAGGCCGATTATGTCGTGAATGATCTTCTGGAGGTTCGGGATTACATAGATGAGGCGGCCTCCCTAGATAAGCGGGGCGCTGTGCGATGAGACGGCTGTGTGAAGAGTCAGCTGTGTGAAGAGACATCGGATGAGAAATGCAAATAAGCTGCCCCCCAAGAGGGGACAGCTTATTCGTTCATGTCCCCGTCCCCCAGTCCAGAACGGAGAGCGTGACTCTGGCGATATCCTGAAGCGTCTGCGGGTCAGCCCCCGAACGGGCCGTGAACACAAGCGACATCCGCGTGTGGTGCAGATAACGGGCGAGGGAGCGGAGCTTCTCATCCGGATACGCATCGGGAGGAAGCTCGCCCTGCTCCCGCGCGCGGAGAAGCGCCCGGTAATGCGCTTCCTCGAGCAGTACCGTGCTCGCCTCCACGATCCGGGCGATCTCCGGATCAAGCGGCGCCTGCTCTACCGCGCTGTTGACGATATAGCACTCGTTGTACAGCTCGGGCTCCTGCAGCACCTCCACCGTTTGCTCGAACATGATGGTGAGCGCCTCCCGGACCGAGGGCGACTCGCTGAGGATACGCACCACTTCGCTGTTTTTTTCGTCAATATACCGGCTGAGCGCCGAGACGAACAATCCCCGCTTCGTACCGTATGTATCATAGAGACTTTGCCGCGCGATCCCCAGCTGGTCGAGCAGCTGCTGCAGCGAGGTTCCTTCGTAGCCGTATTGGCCGAATACTTTCATAGCTTTATATAAGGTTTGCGTCGTATCGAATTCTTTGTTCCTGCCCACTTGACGTCCCTCCTGACTCTCTCATTGTAGCTTCGAACGGTCTGAGCTTCAATAGGAGGGGCTGCAGGTAACGGAGGGATTACCAAATAACGGATAATTTTGGGTTCTAAGGGGAGACTAGCGGGTAAATGCATGTAAAAAAGGAGATTGTGCACAAATGACAACAAACGACGCATCCACCGCACTTCCCCAGTACCCCGAATCCTATTGGCTCGATTCGGCTGACGTGCCGCAGTATCCGAAGCTGTCCCAGGATCTTCATGCGGATGTGGTGATCGTCGGTGCGGGCATCACGGGAATCCTGACCGCCTATCTGCTCGTTCAGAAGGGGGTCAAGGTCACTGTCATTGAGGCGGGACAGGTCCTCTCCGGGACGACGAAGCATACGACGGCCAAAATCACGGCTCAGCACGATCTCATCTATGACGAGCTCATCTCCCACTTCGGCAAAGACAAGGCCCGCCTGTACTATGAGGCGAACCGGGAAGGCCTGGAGCTCATCGCACGGACGGCGGAGGAGCTGGGAATCGACTGCGGGCTGACCCGGGAGGACGCCTATGTCTATACCGCTTCGGACGAGTATATAGACAAGCTGAAGACAGAGGCCAAAGCTTATGAGGAGCTTGGCATACCGGGCGGCTATGTGGAAGGGCTGAAGCTGCCTTTTGCCACCAAGGGAGCCGTTGTCATGAGGAATCAGGCACAGTTCAACCCGGGGATCTTCGTCGCGCAGCTCGCCAAGGAAGTTACATCCCGCGGGGGGCAGATCTTCGGGGAGACGACGGCCGTGAAGGTGACGCCGGGGAATCCGATCTCCTTCACCACGGACAGCGGTCACAAGGTCACCTGCAGCCAGCTTATCTCGTGCTCGCATTATCCGGTCCATGATGCCGGTCACTTCTATTTTGCCCGGATGCATGCCGACCGGTCGTACGCCATGCTCGCCCGGACGAAGGAGGCTTACCCGGGAGGCATGTACCTGAGCGCAGAAGAGCCGAAGCGTTCCCTGCGATCCGTGACGGTGGACGGGCAGCCGATGGTCCTCTTCGGGGGCGAGAGCCACAAGAGCGGGCAGGGCGTCTGTACCTTCCGGTACTATGAGGCTCTGCAGAAGTTCGGGGAAGAGACCTTCGGGCTGGAGGAGATCGCTTACCGCTGGTCGGCCCAGGATCTGACGACGCTCGACAAGGTGCCATATATCGGCCGCATGGGAGAGGACGAGGACAAACGGAATTTGCTCGTGGCGACCGGGTTCAAAAAGTGGGGCATGAGCCATTCGGCCGCAGCCGCCCTCCTCAACAGCAAGCTGGCGACGGGCGAGAGCAGCCCTTATGAGGAGCTGTTCACTCCGTCCCGGTTCCATGCCGATCCGGAGATCCGGGAGTTCGTCACCCATAATGCCAACGTGGCCAAGGAGCTCATTACGGGCAAGTTTCAGTTCCCGCGCGCCAGCGTGGAGGAACTGAAAGCCGATGAGGGCGCTGTCGTCCGGATCCGCGGCCAGCGGGCCGGCGCTTACCGCGATCCTCAGGGGGAGCTGTATCTGGTGGACACGACCTGCACCCATATGGGCTGCGAGGTGGAGTGGAACGAAGCGGAACGCTCGTGGGACTGTCCCTGCCACGGCTCCCGGTTCGCCTATAATGGCGATGTGATCGAAGGGCCGGCGAAACGGAGCTTGGGGAAGGTAGAGCTCTGAGCGAACGAGGCAGCATGGCAGTAAACGAAGCGATAAACGAAGCGATAAACGAAGCGATAAACGAAGCGAAAAACCATCCGGGGGTACGGATGGTTTTTCGTTTGCAGCGAAGTGCGGGCAGGGCCGCCTGGGCAGCCGGACTGAAGTGTACCCTCCTGCAGAGCAGGCGAACGATTATTCATTACGTCAGCCGGGTTTCACCCATTCGAACATCCCCGGACGTTGGTCGCAGGGAGATCATCGGCTTGAGGAGGCCGGGAAGAGGAAGGAAGCGTGGATTCGGAGGAAACCTCGGGAAATCTGTCGATAAGCTGCTGTCATAGCCGGAGACGGTATTCGCAGGGGAGGCCGGGAGGTATACTGGAGCGCAGAACGGGAAGAGACGACCCCGTCACGGAGAAAAGAGGGAGAACATGACGCAAGCATGGGCAGAACGCATCGAAGGCATGGATTGGACCGCGATCGGGCAATCGCTGGAGGAAGAGGGATTCGCCAAGCTGCCCGCACTGCTGGATCAGGAACAATGCAGCCGGATCATCGGCTTGTACGGGCAGGAGGCCTGCTTCCGCAGCACGATCGATATGGCCAGATACCGGTTCGGGCAGGGAGAGTACAAATATTTCGCATCTCCGCTGCCGGAGGAGCTGCAGATCCTGAGGGAGGGGTTGTATCCCGGGCTGGCCCGGACGGCGAACGGTCTCCGTGAGAAGCTGGGGCAGGGTCCCGAGTATCCCGCTGCGCTGGGGGACTTTTTGGAGCGGTGCCATCAGCAGGGGCAGGCGCGCCCCACGCCCCTCATCCTGAAATATGAGCAGGGAGGCTATAACTGTCTGCATCAGGATTTGTACGGCGAAGTCTACTTTCCATTCCAGGCGGTGTTCCTGCTCAATCAGCAGGGAGAGGACTTCACCGGCGGGGAATTCCTGCTCGTCGAGCAGCGGCCCCGGGCCCAAAGCAGAGGCCATGTCATCACCCTGAATCAGGGAGAGGGACTGATCTTCCCTACACGCGAGCGGCCCGTGCGGGGGACACGGGGGTACTACAGGGCCGCACTGCGCCACGGCGTCGGCACCATTGCCTCGGGAACCCGGTACAGCCTGGGGATCGTATTTCATGATGCCAAATAAAAGTAGAGTGAATCACTAGAAATCCTCCAATCCTTGTTTTGATTATAGAGGCTAAACCAGGTTTCAGGAGGGTTATTGGATCTGTATCCTGTAAATACTTGGTGATACAGGCTGGATGTGGTGAATTTGGGTCTGTTCTCTATGGGTCATATGAACAAGGCTGAAGGCCGCCGGAGCATCCGTCTGCTGAGTAAGCAGCATACACATAGGCCTGGTGAATGGAAATCAAGGAAAAACCTACGGCGGAAGAGGAGAGTGCGGACATGCAACAGTCTCAGGCACCGGCTCAGGGAGGTGCGGCGATCCTCGGGATCGGCACCGCGATGCCGGACAATCTTATCGATCAGAAGGTTGTGCTGCAGACGCTTTCGGAGATTATGGGAGAGCGGTCGGACGGATACCGCTGGGCCAAACGGATTTTCAAGCAGTGCGGCGTGGAAACCCGCTATTCGTGTGACCCACGCATTCTGCAGGGGGCCGGCAGCAATCCCTATTTTCGCGCCAGGGAGGAGGGGGACACTCTCGGCACGAAGGAACGCATGGAGGTGTACCGCCGGGAGGCGCTTCCGCTTGCCAGGCGTGCTGCAGCCGAGGCGCTGCAGGACAGCGGGACGGAAGCGGGGGCTATCACCCACCTCATCACCGTGAGCTGCACGGGCCAGTTCCTCCCGGGACTGGACGCTCTGCTGGTGCGCGAGCTCGGCCTGTCCCCGCGGACGAACCGGATTCCGCTGCATTTTCTGGGCTGCGCCGCCGGTCTGAAGGCGATCGCTCTCTCGGGGCAGCTTGCCGCAGCCGATCCGGCAGCCCGCATCCTTGTAGTCAGCGTGGAGCTGTGCAGTCTGCACATTCAGCCGGGCCTCACCCGGGAGGATCTCTTCGCGGCTTCCTTCTTCGGGGACGGAGCCGCTTCCTGCGTCATCGGCCGCCCGAACCGGCGGCATGCGGGCGTCTTCCGGCTGGACGGGGACCGGAGCGTCCTCTTTGCCGGGACGACAGAGGCCATGACCTGGGATGTCGGCAACCACGGCTTCGATCTGTATTTGTCGCAGGAGATCCCGCGACTGCTCGGCGGGAACCTGCCGCCGGAGCTCGAGCTCTTCCTTGGAGGCGGCGAGAGGCCGGCATTCTGGGCGATCCATCCCGGCGGAAGAGGCATCGTCGATACGCTGCAGGAGATGCTGGACCTGACGGACGCCGAAACGGCGTACAGCCGCGGCATCCTGCGGGACTGCGGGAATCTCTCCTCCGCGACGATTTTCTTCGTCCTGCGCACCATGCGGGAGGATCTGCAGAGCAGGGGCAGCGGGCCGGCCGCAGGTACGGCGATGGCCTTCGGGCCGGGCCTAACCGCCGAGCTGGTGCGGCTGACGTATCTGCCGGCCGAAGTACCTGCCGCCGCCAAGGGAGAGGACGTCTATGTATAATGCGCTGAAGGAGCGGGATCTCCGGCCGGAGCTCATGGACGATTTCTCCGAAGGCGGGGAGGACCTGCGGGAAGCGCTCCGCCATCTGAGGCGGCTGAACCGGGTGTTCCGGGCGGCCGCCCCGACCCTGTACGGCGTTCGGCGGCTGTGGGAGGGGGCTGGCCGCCCCAAGACCTTCAGTGTGCTGGACGCGGGCGCGGGCTCCGGCGACGTGAACCGGCGGCTGCTGAGCTGGGCGGAGACCGGCGGGATCGACATGCGGATCACGCTGGCGGACATCACGCAGGAGGCGTGCGACGAGGCGGCGGCCTTATACAAGGACGAACCCCGCATTGAGGTAAGACGCTGCGATGTCCTGGCCTTGGAAGAAGGCTGCGCGGACGTGGTGACGGCCTCGCAGTTCCTGCATCACTTTGACCGGACCGAGCTTCCCGGAGTGGTGGGAAGGATGCTGCAGGGGGCCAGATACGGCGTCGTCATCAACGACATCCACCGCCACTGGATTCCGTGGTCCGCCGTGTGGCTGGCTTCGCGCGTGCTCTCGCGCAACCGCTACATCCGGCATGACGGACCGCTGTCGGTCGCCAAGGGCTTTCGCGCCGGGGACTGGGAGTGCCTGAAGGAGCAGCTGGGCTCCGAAGCCTTTCACTACACCTGGGTCCCGCTCTTCCGCTATGCCGTGGTCATCGGCAGGCCGGCCGGTTGCCCGCCGGAGGGGAGCGGCGCCAGATGAGCGGGATGCGGGATGTAGCGGTGATCGGCGCCGGCATGGGAGGCAGCGCTGCGGCCATGGCACTTGCGGGCGGCGGGTGGGAGGTGCTCCTGCTCGACGCCCGCCGCTTCCCCCGCCACAAGGTCTGCGGCGAGTTTCTCTCGCCGGAGTCCCGCTCGATGCTGGACGCGCTAGGCTTTCGGGAAGCGATCGCTTCCCTCTGTCCTGTCGAGCTCACGCGGGCGAAGCTCTATTGGGGCGGCGGCCCGCCGCTTGAGGTGCCGCTGCCGGGCGGGGCGATCGGGGTTAGCAGACATGCCATGGACCCGGCGCTGCATGCCGAGGTGCGCCGGGCCAGGGCCGAAGTGTGCACGGAGACGGCCGTCACCGCTGTCCGCAGGGAGGGGCAGGGCTATCGGCTGGAGACCCGGTGCGGCGGGGAGACCGGCGTCATCCATGCCCGCGCCGTGATCGGGGCCTGGGGAGGAGGCCCCTCCAGGCTGTCGGCGGTCCGGGCCGCGGATTCCCCTTACGTCGGGGTGAAGGCGCATTTCGAGGGCGTGGCGATGGAGCCGGCCGTCGAGCTGTTCGTGTTCCCCGGAGGCTACCTCGGCATGGCCCCGGTGGAAGGGGGCGGCGTGAACGTGGCCGCTCTGCTGGACAAGGAGGCGTTCGCCGGAGCCGCTGCAGGCCCCGGTGCAGCCGGGCTTTTGCTGGAGGCCGCCGGCCGGCATCCGCAGCTGAAGGCCAAGCTCGCAGCGGCCGCCCCGCTCCCCGGCACAGAGGCGGCGGTCGTTCCGAACCTGCGCCGGCGCCCGCAGGCCTGGGGGGACTTCGCGCACGTCGGCGACGCCTGCGTGACCATTCCGCCCCTCTGCGGGGACGGAATGTCGATGGCGCTCCGCTCCGCCCTGCTCTGTGCCCGGCTGGCCGACGGCTTCCTGCGGGGAAGCCTGACGGAGGAGCAGTGGAGACGGCAGTATGAACGCGGTCTGCGGAGCGAGTTCTCCGGCCCGCTCAGGTGGGGGCATCTGCTGCAGGCGCTGTTCGCCCGGCCGTCTTTGGCTGGACCGGTCATGCGGCTTGCCCGCACCGTGCCCATCCTGCCCGAGCGGCTGCTGCATGCTACACGTCTGAGAGACGCAGGGCTGTAGGGAGTGAAAGAAGCTCAGGACCGCAACAAATCCGGCACGGTGTACGTTGGTTAGATAGAAACGCTGCACACACATCGTTCACTAACTTGCCCCCGGCCGGAGGTGGTCCTCTTGTTCTTCCGCAAATGCCTCGCCGCGTATTTTACCGCGTGGACGCTCGTATATCTCTTCTCCTTCCCGTTTCTTGGGGGGATGGGCGGCGGTCATGCCCTGTCCGACTATATGACGTGGGTGCTGCTTATCGCCGCATACGCCGTGCCGGGCTGTCTGTTCTACGCTGCGCCGTTATCGGCGCTCCTTGAATCCGCCGAACGCAGATGGCTGCCGGGCCATCCCGTCTCCTGGCTGGTGACCGGCAGCCTGCATGTGCTCTTCGGCCTGCTGTGCGGGTTCCCGCTGCAGTCGTCGTTCTTCAGCATTCTGGGCGGTACGGCCGCCGTGGTCTATTACGGCTTCGACCGGCTCATCGCCTGGAGGGGGCCGCATACCGCGAAGCGGGCCCGGGCGGTCTGGGCTGCCGTGCCGATGGCTGTCTTCGGTATCCTGGTGCTGGCGCTGTATGCCGCATCGTGAATCCGAGGCATTTCAGATCCATACTGCGCGTCTAAAAGGCGGACAAGGCGAATATATTGGGGTACGCCCTTCGGGAACGTTAATGGATCGGAGGTTGTCCGCCCCTTGGAATACAATATGCTGGAACCGGCTCCGTGGAGCCTGCCGGATGAAGAAGACCGGCAGGTCGCGGAGCTCATCAGGGTCATCGGAGAGACCTGGGCCAGTCTGAGGAGTGCTCCGCATGGCATCCCTATCCTCCCGGCTGTCAGGGAGGCTGTGGAGAAGCTGAGGCAGCACGTCAGGCAGCCTTATTCGCCGGAGCAGGTACGGCAGGTTCTGGAGCACGGCGACGTATCCCGGCTGCATGCCGGACTGCTTGCGAAGCTGGCGGCCGCCGAGGGGGGCATGGAACTGTCCGATGCCCTGGAGCTTGGCGGCCGTCCCCGGCTGAAGCTGGCTGATCTCGGGGAACTCATCAGCTGGAAAGTCTACGAGACCTTGGTCGGACAAGAAATGGAGCTGCTGGAAGGGCTTCGGCCGGAGCCCGGCCTTCCCATCGCCTTCGTCGGCAGCGGACCGCTGCCGCTGAGTGCGCTGCTCCTCCATCTGAGACTGGGGTGTCCCGTAACCTGCGTCGACAGCGACCCGGAAGCCTGTGACGCCTCTCGGCGTCTGATCGGGAGGCTCGGCCTGGAGGAGGGGATCCGGGTGGTGCGGGAGGAAGGAGCCTTCTTCGACTATGCGCCTTATTCGGCCGTCTTTGTGGCCAGCCTGGTGACCGGGAAAGCCGGCGTGCTGGGGCGCATCCGCAGCACACGCCCGGATGCCGTCCTGGCTGTCCGGACGGCGGAGGGCATGCGCAGGCTGATGTATGAATCCGTGGATGAAGCGGCTCTGGCTGCAGGCGGCTGGGTGCTGCTCGGGCGGACGCACCCGGCCGAGCGGGTCGTCATCAATTCGACGCTGTTCTGCCGGAACAGCGCATGCCGCCAGGTCTAGCCGGACGGATATGTGCAGGAGAAGGGGGGCGTCCGCAAGCGCGTACAGCCGCCTTGGGCCCGGGAAGCCGGGAAAGCTGGCTGGAATCCGCTCCTTGAAGCCGGACGCCCTGCCATGATGTCATGGAACCAATTCACTGGCTGTGCAGACCTCCGGAATCCCAAGGGAGGTCTATTTTTTGTCCGTATACCGTTACGGAATCTTAACGTCACCTGCTGAATAGCCCATGGTATCCTTGGGTAATATATGGCAATCCTATTTGGTTTGGCGGTGAAGCCATGGAGCAAGAACCGCTGCTGAAGGTCGAGCAGCTGGCGCTCAAGAAGCGGAAGATTTATAAGCAAAGCCTGCTGCGGTATCTCTCAAGATCGGCGCTTGCCAGCATGTTCATCGGTTTTGGTGTCATCGTGGCGTTCCGGACGGGCAGCTTTTTCTATCTCGAGCACTCCCCGTTCACCTACCCGATGGCGGCCCTTACGTTCGGGGCGGCGATCATCCTGATCGCCTACGGAGGAGGGGATCTGTTCACCGGCAACACGTTCTACTTCACGTATGCGGCCCTGCGCCGCCGGATCCGCTGGATCGAGGCGGTTAAGCTGTGGGCGGCGAGCTACGCGGGCAACATTCTCGGCGCTGCGGTATTCGCGGGGCTGATCTACCTTACAGGGTTGTTTCGGGACAACAGTGTCAATGCCTTCCTGCTCAGCGTGGTCGACAAGAAGATGCATGCGCCGGTGCTGGAGCTTTTCTTCCGTGCGATTCTGTGTAACTGGCTCGTCTGCCTGGCCTTCTTCATTCCGATGTCCTTCAAGAATGACGGTCCCAAGATGTTCGCCATGATGCTGTACGTCTTCTGCTTCTTCATCTCGGGCTATGAGCACAGCATTGCCAATATGTGCACCTTTGCCATTGCACTGGTGCTCCAGCATCCGGGCACGATCTCCCTGGAAGGCGTGATCTATAATCTGATTCCGGTGACGATCGGCAATTTTATCGGAGGTTCGCTGCTGATGGCGGCGATGTATTATTATGTCAACAAGCCTTTCCTGGACGAGCAGGAAGGGTAGTGGCAGGAGAGAAGGCGGCCGCAGACGGGTCCGCCCCGATTTTGAGCTGGAAAGGATGAATGAATGTGAAAAAAGCAACCCGGATTGCAGTAATCGGCGTAGGCGCGGTAGGTTCGACTTCGGTGTATACCCTGCTGCTGCGCGAGAGAGCGGATGAGCTGGTGCTCATCGATGCCAACCATGAGAAGGCAGTCGGCGACGCGCTGGACATGAACCACGGGATGCCGTTCCTGGGCCGCACGAAGGTATGGGCCGGCACTTACGAGGACTGCCGGGACGCTGAGATTATCGTGATTACGGCGGGAGCCGCCCAGAAGCAGGGCGAGACCCGGATCGATCTGCTGAAGCGCAATGCCTCGATCTTCGACAGCATCCTCAGTGAGGTGACAAAGGTCAATACCCACGGCATCCTCCTGATCGCCACGAACCCCGTGGATGTGATGAGCTACCTGTCGCTCAAGAAGTCCCAGTGGCCAGCGCACCGGGTTATCGGTACGGGCACCCTGCTAGACAGCGCCCGCTTCCGTTATTTGATCGGCGAGCATCTCAGCATCGATCCACGCAGCGTGCATGCGCATATCATCGGAGAACACGGAGATTCGGAGGTGCCGGTATGGAGCCTTGCGAATGTAGCGGGGACCGAGCTTGGGATCGGAGAGGAAGCCAAAGAGGGCATCTTCACGAATACCCGGGATGCCGCTTACCAGATCATCTCGGCCAAAGGGGCTACTTACTACGCCATCGCCCTGGCGATCGACCGGATCTGCACGGCCATCCTCCGGGATGAAGGGGCCGTCCTGAACGTATCGACCCTGCTGGAGGATTACCATGGGGTGTCCGATGTCTATCTTGGAGTCCCCTGCATCGTGGACAAGCAGGGGGTGCGCTCGGTCATGAAGCTGAAGCTGTCGGATGAGGAGACCGCGGGGCTGCATCGGTCGGCGAAGAAACTGCGGGATATCCTGGATTCTATTGAAGTGTAGGAGGCAAGGCGGATCGGCGGAGTAGGGCAGGGGGTCAGCTCGGAAGTGAAAAAAACGCGAGACCGCAAAAGTCCGGCCCAAGCAGGCGGTATGCCTGCTTGGGCCGGACTTTTGGTGTACGCTGACGAGAAGGGTTAAATTCCAGGATATTCGGCAGCTGGGCCCTGTCGGGACCGGCGCGGATGGTCTTCCCTGATGGAGAGGCCGGTTATCCCTGTGTTTGAACGAGGACAGGCGGCTCCTGCAGGACTCCTCCGAGCTCTTCAGCCCGTGCGGGCAAGCAACTCCTCGGCCAGCTTCGTATAGAGGCTCGGACGTGAAGCCTGTGCCGCAAGCCCCAGATGATGCCGGGCTTCCGCCGGCTCCCCGGAGGCCAGATAGTATCGGCCGAGCAGATACTGCTCCCATTGGACGGAGAGCTGTTGATCGACCACAAGGAGGGTGAGCCCGGTGAAGAACCGCTTCCGGTTCTTGTGGGCGAGGAAGAAGCGGATGGAAGCTTCGGCTTCCCCTGCTCGGCCGAGTTCCCTCTCGATGACCGCCAGCAGCAGGTGGTTCTGGGGGATGCGGAGAAGCTTCAGCGATGCCAGAAGATCCTGATGCGCAGCGGTCAAGTCGCCGCCGGTCATGAAGGTATTGAACGACTTCAGGCCAAGACGCATTCCTTCCGCATTCTTGTCCAGCCTGCCGCTTACGCCCTCCAGCATCTCGCCGGATTTCCCGTACTCCCCGAGATTCGTATAGAGCTGGGCCCGATTCAGCTGCAGGCTGGCCTGTATCCGTGGGTTCCGCGCATAATTTCGCTCCCGGCGTGCCAGTTCCCGGAAGGCATCTTCTACTTTTCCCGCGTGGAAGAGCCGCTGGAACTTCAGTCCGTCCCACAGGGCGAGCGGTATGGCTGCCAGGAACACCAGAGGGAGGAACCAGATCAGCCAGCTTTGGCGGCCAGTTAACACGAGCAGCAGTGTTCCGAGGAAGGTTACGGCCAAGTAAAGCGCGGGTCCGGTAGTCACTTTCTGTTTTCCCACTTTCATAGAGTCTGAAAGAAAAGAATAATAGAGACGCCCGCAGCTGTCAAATGCGTACGACTACTATGCCGGTTCCGAACCCGGGCCCGCCCGGCTGCCATTTTCCGGCCTGTTTGTCGAGCTGACAGCGAGCACAGCCCGTGCGGCTCAGAATGGGAAATACGGAGGGGAGAGGTGAAGGGAAGCAGGGCAACCGCTTCTTCGTCCTTGTTAAGATCCTGTGAAGCTTCCAGCCCCCCCAAGGGGTTGTATGCTATAATGGCCCGGTGAACATCACCACCAGGAGCTGAGGAGGAGGAGCCGTGCGGAGGATTACACTGGACGGAACGAGAATGGCCACCAAGGAAGAGCTGCACCGCGAACTGAAGGACAAGCTGCGGCTTCCGGAGCATTATGGGAACAATCTGGACGCGCTGTGGGACTGCTTGACAGGTGAGGTGGAGCTGCCGATCGAAGTGGATTGGAAACACTACGGGGCGGCTGTGCAGGCACTCGGCACCTATGGCGAAAGCACGGCAGAGCTGCTCGAAGAGGCGGCCAGACAGCTGGGGGGCCGCTTCCGGTTTAGTAAGGATGCGTAGCCGGGCGGAGCGGGAGACGGGCGGCGTGAAGCTGGAGGTGATCGCCACGAGCGTGGAAGAGGCTGAAGCCGCCGCCCGCTTCGGTGCGGACCGGATCGAGTACATCGCAGCCTTCGAAGAAGGAGGTCTGACACCGGAGCTTGGGAGCATCCGGGAGGTCGTGGGCGCCGTGCCGATCCCGGTCCACGTGATGGTACGGCCGCACAGCCGCTCGTTCCGGTACGGACCGGACGAGCTTCGGGATATGGCGGAAGCGGTCCGCAGGATCCGCGAGGCCGGGGCGAACGGGGTGGTGCTTGGCGTGCTGACCCGGGAAGGCACCGTGGATGAGGAAGCGCTGAAGGTGCTGCTGGAGGCGGCGGGGGACTTGTCCGTCACCTTCCACCGGGCGTTCGACGAGATCGAGGACCAGCCCGGAGCCCTGCGGACGCTGCTCGCCTACCCGCAGATCCGCCATGTCTTGACCTCCGGCGGCCGGCCGAGCGCGCTGGAAGCGGCTCACCGGCTCCGGGAGCTGACGGAACTCAGCCGCGGCACGCATCTGACGGTGCTCGCCGGCAGCGGCCTGCGTCCCGAGGGGCTGGAAGCGTTCCTTCGCCGCACGGGCGTGCGGGAGGTTCACTTGGGGACCGGGGTGCGGTACGGGGGCGATCCCGCGCAGGGGATCGATCCGGCACGGATGCAGACGGTGAAGGCCATTCTGGAGCGGTATCACACAGAAAGGGAGTAGGGCGACCTAAGCGGAGAGTCCGCGAAGATGGGGAGGCACAGGGCGGACCGGTCCAAAGCTGCTGCCTCACCGTGCTGCCCCTGGCGCGCGGGTATTTTTCTTGGGTGCCGATTTCCAAACAAAAAAGCACTGTCCTTGGACAAGTGCTTTTTGTGTTACTCGTTCGTATCCAAAGAAGACGCTGCGGTCTCGTACATGTCTTCGTCCGGTGCATCGTAGGGCACGCGATCTTCCTCATAATACATCTGTGATCCACCTCCTATCTTTTGTCAGTATAGGGAAATAGATTAAACGGGGTATTAACCCGGTGTTAAAGATTCGTAAAGGTCCTGTCCTTCGCGAAAGGGAAGCAGGCTGTCTGGGGAATAAGATGCGGACCAATATATTAACTATTCTAAAGTTAGTTATGTACAAATATAAAGTTTGAGACTATACTGGGGGGTAAGCTAGCACCGAAGTCTCTTAAACGAACCTCTTCAGGAAAGGAACCAACATCATGAACGTAAAAGGCATACACCACTTATCCGCCATGACCGGTGACGCGCCGGGCAATGTTGCATTTTATACCGAAGTGCTCGGCATGCGTCTCATCAAGAAAACCGTCAACCAGGACGATACGTCCGCCTATCATCTCTTCTACGGAGATGAGCGGGGCAACCCCGGGACGGAGCTGACGTTCTTCGACTTCCCCGTCATTCCGAAGCACATACCCGGGTTGGGCAGCATCTCGGGCATGTCCCTGCGCGTACCGTCGGATGCCGCTCTGGCCTACTGGTCGGAGCGCTTCTCGGCCCATGGCGTGAAGCATTCGGAGATCCAGGCCTTCGCCGGCCGCCGGGTGATCTTCTTCGAAGACCCGGAAGGCCAGCAGCTGAGCCTCGTCTCCGACGAGACGAATGCCGGTGTGCCCGGCGGAACGCCGTGGGAGCGCAGCCCGGTGCCCGTACCGCTTGGCATCACCGGTCTTGGCCCCGTAAAGCTCACCGTCCGCAATCCCGCTGGGACGCTCGCAGCCCTGCGGCTGCTCGGCTTCACGGAGAAATCCCGGGTCCCTGCGCTGGCCGAAGGTCAGGCGGATATCATCATTATGCAGACAGGCGAAGGGGGCTCCGGTGCGGAGGTGCAGGTGGAGCCGCGCACCGATTTGTCCGTCGGACGGCTGGGGTACGGCGGGGTGCACCATGTGGCCTTCCGCGTAGAGGATAAGGAAGAGCTCCTTGCATGGATCGAGATCCTGAACCGGGAAGGCCTGCGCAACTCAGGGTTCGTCGAGCGGTATTACTTCCGTTCCCTGTACTTCCGGGAGCCCGGCGGCATTCTTTTCGAGCTGGCCACGGACGGCCCCGGTTTTGTGACAGACGAGCCGTTCGAGACGCTGGGCGAATCGCTGGCGCTGCCTCCGTTCCTGGAGCCGCAGCGGGCGTCGATCGAAGCGAAGCTGAAGCCGCTGCATACCAAGCGGTAAAAGCTGTAATCCAATTCAGGGCAGCCTCCGGCTGCTCTTTTTCTTGCACATAAGCCTCCCAATTCATACAATTATTGGTATAATAGAGCTGTATCTTCACAATCAAGGTCGATGCCGCCAATCGAACGAAGGAGGAACCATGCGTCCCGTTTGGTACATGTTCCAGCTGGCCCTCGCAGGGAGCACGCTGTTCATTCACCTGATCCTGGCCCTCTGGCAGGGCGGTGATCTGTTCCGTCATGGGGACTGGAAGGAGCATACGGTCTTTACTCCCCAAGGTGAGGACTATCCGTATCTGGCCGACCGTCTGCTCTATGCCGCCAAGCATTATCCGATGACCCCGATTATCATCATCGTCTGCTCCGTCTACACAGGCTGCGTCCTGCTGGCCGCTCTCCGCTGGCTCGAATCCGAGCTTTCATCGGAGCCGGCACAGCCCACTTGGGATTCGGATTCGGGCCTCCCGTGGGAGGATTCCTGGCCGGAACGCCCCTAATCCCGGCGGATTCATCGAGGCGGCCATGATCGACGTGGCCGGGCTTTTCTACCGGGCCGCCTTCGAGGTGGACGAGCCGGCGGATACCTTCGTTCGGCTCGACGGCTGGACCAAGGGCGTCGTCTTTATCAACGGCTTCAACCTCGGCCGGTGCTGGGAGCGGGGGCCGCAGAAGACGCTCTATCTGCCGGGACCGCTGCTGCGCCGGGGAATCAACGAGCTCGTCGTCTTCGAGCTGCATGGGGCTGTCAGCCCGGAGCTGCTGCTGACGGAGGAGCCGGATCTCGGCAGCGCCGTGCCGGTGGTGCCGGAATTCTAGCTTGCCGGCTTTCGGCAACTCAGCTCCATCGAACAACGAAGAACGCCCTGCCTGTGGGAAAGCGTGAGCTCTCGCATAGGCAGGGCGTTCTCATTTGATGATTCGATTTCAGCAGCAGGGAGAAGCGGCACAGGGGCCTATGTTTCGCTCTCAGTCCCAGCCTGCGGCTGCTGCTGTGCCGGCCCCTTCGCCGGCCACGAGATGCGGTGCGAGGTTCCGCTGAGCGTCTCATAGAAGAGAAGCGACCCCTTGGTGAATAGCCGCGAGAGCAGGTGCAGGAAGAACACGAGGCTCGCAAGGAACAGGAGCAGCTGCAGGGCAAGCGAGGCCCAAGGGTACAGCGTGTCCTGCAGGACGGGCCCGCGGAAAGCGAACAGGCTGCCGAAGAAAACCCAGTAGAGCAGCCCGTAGCGGATCACAAGATCCCGCAGGGAGACGCGGCCGCCGGGTCCCCGCAGCTGAATGCGGACGAGCCACTTGCCGAACGTGCGGCCGCCCGTTACGAACGGAACCAGTATGAAGTAGATGCCGGTAGCGATCCAGTAGGCGCCGGGCAGCCCGGCGTAGTCCAGCACCGGCAGGACGAGGGCCAGGCATAGGTTATCGACGGTGAACGCGGCGGCGCGGCGGGTGTAGGACACACGCTTCGATGCGACGTCCACATCCTTGTCGAGCTGCTCGATGCGCGGCAGCAGCCCGGACAGCCACTCGGCGAGAAGGAAGCCGACGACCCCGCCGAACGTGTTGGCGATGAGGTCGTCCACGTCGAAGATCCGGTATGCGCTGGCATAGTAGCCGTAGATCCCGGTGACCTGGGTCACCTCGAAGAAGAGGGAGAGCCCGAAGGACAGCAGCAGGCAGCGGATCCACGCCGCACGGAAGTAGTAGCGCAGGAACATCCCGAAGGGCACGGTCAGCCCCACATTGAAGAGAACCTGCAGGAGCGCACGCTCCTGCAGCAGGTGCCAATAGGTGGCGGGCTCGGAGAAGCTCACCTTCGTCTCCGCCAGGATGTCATGCACGAAGTACAGCGGGATGAGCTGCAGGCTTCCTCCCGGGAGCGGCGCGTTGTCCCGCGAGGCGGGAAGCGGCAGCATCACGAGGAACAAGGCGTTCATCAGGTACAGCAGCATGAGGTACAGCAGCACGGCCCGCACTTTGTTGACATAGCCGTAACGCCGGTATTGGATCAGCAGGAACGGGAGCGTGAAGAAGAACGCTGCGACGGGAAAGGCCATGAAGGCATAAGCGATAGGAAATAGATATGCTTGGAGCATACGATAGCCACCTGCCGGGTAAGGATTCGTCCTATTGTACCTTCTTTTGCCTCGGCAGTAAACAAGGGCGGTGCCTATTCTGAAGACGCTCGACGCTTCGGCGGCATCAGCCTCCGTCGTAGGCTCCGGTCAGGGCTGCTTGTCCACGGCTGCCGTGCGAAGCTGAGCTCCCGCCGGGCTGATCCGCCGTCCGCGTATCTGACCGTCCGGACTACCTTCCGCTGGAGCCTATAGCCGAAGGAGTGGACGGTATTAGGCCGTTTCCGTTACCATCGCTCCGCGGTTCATTCTCTCGAAGGCGGCGAAGACTCCTGCCGCCGGCTGGCGGGCAAGCTTCATGGAGCTCCTTCAACCTCTTCATCATTTTTCCATACGGGTGTGATCCAGTTCATTTGGAAGAACGGCCAAAGCGTAGTAGACTATACGTATCCTAATTGTCCGTCCATTCCAACATCCGAGGTGCATGGTATTGAGAACAATCGCTGTTATCGGCGGGGGCATTACAGGCCTGTCCGCCGCTTATCATTTGCAACAGAACATGGCCGCCGGGGCCGGAGAAGTCCGGATCGTCGTCATTGAAGCGGCTGACACGCTCGGAGGTAAGATCAGCACCCTCCGGGACGGCGGTTTCATCATGGAAACCGGAGCCGATTCGATCGTCACGCGCAAAATGAACGAGGGAGGCCTGATCGAGGAGCTCGGCCTTGGAGACGAGGTCGTCTACAACGCGACAGGCAGGTCTTACATACATGTGGACGGCGAGCTGAAGCCGATCCCCGATGACACCGTCTTCGGCATTCCGATGAGCCTGGAATCCCTGGCGAAGAGCACGCTGGTGTCCGCCGAAGGCAAGGTGGCGGCGCTTAAAGATTGGTACACGCCGAACGAGACGTTCACGAAGAACGATTCGGTAGGGAGCTTCCTGGAGCATTTTCTCGGGAAGGAGCTGGTGGAGAAGCAGATCGCACCCGTTCTTTCGGGCGTGTATTCGGGGAACCTGGCTGATCTTACGATCGCCTCGACGCTGCCGTACCTCATCGAGTATAAGAACAAATATGGCAGCATCATCCGCGGCTTGTCCGAAAACAAGGAGAAGTTCAAGGGGAGGGGGGACGCCAAGTTCATGTCCTTCAGCAGGGGCATGTCGGACCTGATCGACGGGCTGGAGCAGCGCCTGCACGGGGGGGGCGCCGAGATCCGCAAGGGCGTCCGGACCGAGCGGCTTGCCCGGGAAGGGGAGCGGTACCGGCTGACCCTGGCCGACGGCAGCAGCCTCGCGGCGGACGATGTGATCCTGAGCATCCCTCATGATGCGGCGCAGGCTCTGCTGCAGGATGAGGCCTTGGATGCGGAGTTTGACCGGTTGAAAAACAGCTCCCTGATCTCCGTCTACATGGGCTTCGACATCCCGGACGCCCGGCTGCCTGCCGACGGCACCGGGTTCATCGCTTCAGAGCACAGCGAGCTATCCTGCAACGCCTGCACCTGGACTAGCCGCAAGTGGGAGCATACGTCCGCGGGCCGGCAGCTGCTCGTCAGGCTGTTCTACAAGAGCTCGAAGCCGGTCTACGAACGGCTCATGCGGATGACGGAGCAGGAGCTGCTCGAGGTGGCGCTGGAGGATATGCGCCGAAGCCTCGGCTTCACCGGAGAGCCGCTGACCTACAATGTCCGGAAGTGGCAGGAGAGCATGCCGAACTATCATATCGAGCATCCTGCAGTTGTGAAGTCGCTGGAGAGCAAAACAGCCGAGCGGCACCCGGGTGTCATCCTGGCCGGCTGCTCCTACTACGGCGTCGGCATCCCCGACTGCATCGCCAGCGGCGAAGCCGCCGCCCGGCAGATCATCGAGAGGATCGGCAGCGAAGCCGCCGTCTGATCCTCCCCTCCTTAGATCCCGCCCGGCCGCCTGCCGGTGCGGGGTCTTTTGGCATGCAGACGCGCGGACATTTGAATGGCGACTCCCATCCGTATAGAATGAAAGAGAGCTTTTTTTAGATATAAGGGCGGGGTTGGGTATGAGTATAGCTGAAGCCATAGAGAAGATCCGCACATCGCTGGACAGGGTATCCGCTGAATTGGACCCCTGGTTCGAGAAGAGTCCGGCTCTGCTGGACTACCGGCCGGAGAGGGGCTGGAACGCCGCCCAGATCCTGGAGCATGTCTCGCTCACCAATCACTTCCTGCTCATCCTCATCCGCAAAGGGACGAGGAAAGCGCTGGAGCGGGCGGAGCGGGACGGCCTGCCGAAGGACCCGGGGGCGCTGACCGTAGATCTCGAACGGCTCGATCTCATCGCATCGCACCGCTCGTTCCGCTGGGAGCGTCCCGCTCATATGGAGCCGGCGGGGGAGAAGTCCATGGACGAGGTGCGTGTGCTGCTTCACGAGCAGTTCGGCGATTGCTCCGCGTGCCTGGAGCAGCTGAAGAACGGCGAAGGCACGCTGTACACGACAATGATGTCGGTGGGCGGCCTGGGCAAAATCGACGTGTATCAGTACTTGTACTTTCTGTGCCTGCACGCTGAGAGGCACCTGGGACAGCTGCAGCGCGTGGAAGCGGAGTATCTTGCTTCTGCCGGGTGATCCTCATGATGTGATATTCGCGGACGGTGCACATATCTTGTTCGTAGGCCGGAATATCCTTCTTCCAGCCCTCTGATGAATCCTATCGTTTGGAAAAGGGGAGTTGTCATGATCAAGACCCAGTCCGGCGTTCCCGGACCCAGGCCGATTCCGGTGCTCGGCAACCTGCTCAGCGTAGGCAGCGAGCCGCATGTCTTTTTTGCTAAGTGTGCCGAGCAGTACGGTCCGGTCGTCCGGATCAAGCTCGACCCCCGGCGCGATACCTTCCTAATCACGAGTCCGCAGGACATCCAGCATGTGCTGAACCAGACCCAGCGGTACTTCGCCAAGGGCTATCACAAGGACCCGATTCTGAGCCGGGTGCTCGGCAACGGGCTCGTGACGAGCGAGGGCGGCTTCTGGCTGCGGCAGCGGCGGCTGAGCCAGCCGGCGTTCCATCATCACCGCATCCGCAGCTATGCGGATATCATGACGGCGTATGCGCAGCGGATGATCGCCGCCTGGGAGCATGGGCATAGCCGCGACATTCATGCGGACATGATGCAGTGTACGATGGAGATCGTGGCCAAGACGCTCTTCGATGTGGATCTCCATACGGAGAGCGGGCAGGCGAATCCGGTGGGCGAGGCGCTGGACGCCGTCTTCCACGAATACGTCAAGCAGTATACGAGCGTCATGCGCCGGCTGCTCGACCTGCTGCCGGTCTCCGTGCCGGTGCCCGGGGACAAAAAGCTGCAGGAGAGCGTCGAGCAGCTCAACCGGATCATCTTCGACATTATCGACCGGCGGCAGGCGGAAGGGACGGAGGACCGCGGCGACCTGCTCTCGATGCTGCTGCTCGCCAGGGACGAGGACGGCACTGGGATGACCCGCGAGCAGCTGAGAGACGAGGTCATGACCCTGTTCCTGGCGGGCCACGAGACGACGTCGAACGCGCTGTCGTGGACGCTGTACCTGCTCGCCCGGGAGCCGGAAGCCGAGGAGCAGCTGCTGGAGGAGCTGGACCGGGTGCTCGGGGGGCAGCCGCCGGCATTCGAGCACATCCCGCTGCTGACCTGCACACAGCGCGTCGTCAAAGAATCAATGCGCCTGTATCCGCCGGTCTGGCTGATCTCCCGCGAGCCGGTCGAGGACGTGGAGATCGGAGGGTACACCCTGCCGGCCGGCTGCGAGATCTCGGTCTGCCAGTGGGTCATGCACCGGCTGCCCGAGTACTTCGAGGAGCCCGATCGCTTCAAGCCGGAGCGGTGGACGCCCGATTTCGAGAAGAGCCTGCCTGCGGGCGTCTATATCCCGTTCGGCGCCGGACCGCGCGTGTGTATCGGCAGCCAGTTCGCGATGATGGAAGCCGTGCTGCTGCTGGCGTCGGTCGGGCAGCGGTTCCGGCTGACGCTGGAGCCGGGGCACAAGGTGACCCTCGAGCCCTCGATCACGCTTCGGCCCCAGGACGGCATCCGGGTCAAGGTTTGGAAGCGGACGTAAGGCGGAAGGAAGAGGGGGCGGGCTCTTCTCGTGAACGGCAGGCAGGAGGTATGGCCCTTGTAAGTCCCCGTCCGCTTGGCGGCGATGCAGGAGAAACCTGCGCTAGAGTCGAACGTATGATCATGGAAGCATAGTAAGATAGCATTCATTCCCTACTTTGATTATGAACAGAGGAGCTGGCAGCCTTGTTTTTGCACTTTTTGCAGACGAAAGAACAGAAAGAAACCTTCCTGGAATTAGCCCATCTTGTGGCCGGGGCCGACGGATTCGTGAACCGCAACGAGCGGGAGATTCTGCGCTCTTATATGGCGGAGATGGATCTGAAGGAGGGGGAGTTTACTCCATCCGGCCGGCGCGAGCTGCGTGAGCTTCTCGGGGGAGTGGCCGACCCGCAGGTGAAGAACATCTTCTTAGCCGAAATGCTCCTGCTGGTCTTCACGGACGGCGATTACAATGACGAAGAACAGGGCATCGTCCGGGAGATGCAGCGGATCTTTGAGATCCCGGAAGAGGCCTTCCAGACGTTCCGCGACTGGGTGATCCGGATGGACCAGCTGAAGATCGAAGGCGTCAAGCTGATCCTGAACCGTCGATAGGCGGTACGTTTCAAGCGAGTAGGAGCCTGATGCTGTTCGGGCTCCTTTTTGCATCTGCAGCCCGGCTGTCCCCCAAGAAAAATGAAACGGGTTTCATAACGAAATCACATCTGTTATCATGGAGTATAGAAACGACGCCGAAGGTGGATCAGGATGAAAAACATAACCATTTACGATATCGCAAAAGAAGCGGAGGTATCGGTATCGACCGTTTCACGGGTATTGAACAGCACGGCTCCCGTCAAGGCCAGCACAAAGGAAACGATCATGAGGGTCATCGAGAAATACCGGTTTCAGCCTAACGCATTGGCCAGGAGTTTAATCAAGAAGGAAAGCGGCACGATTGCCATGATTCTTCCCGACATTACGAATCCCTTCTTCCCTGAGGTGTTCTGGGGGTCCGAGAATGTGGCCCGGGAGAAGGGCTATACCTTCTTTTTGTGCAATTCGGCGGGGGAATACAGCAGGGAGAGCGAGTACTTGTCTATCCTGCAGGAGAAGCGGGTGGAGGGAATCATCTTTGTCGGCGGCCGCATCAATTTGGCCGACTGCCCGCCCCAATTGATTCAGGAAGTAACGGAAGCCGCCGAATCCATCCCCATCGTTCTGGTGAACGGGAATCTCTCCAAGAGCAATCTGCACCGGATCTACACCGATGAGGCTGCGGGGGCGGCGATGGCCGCACAGCATTTGGTTGACCTCGGACACCGGGATATTGCGTTTATCGGCGGTTTGGATCATATCACAACGACGATTCAGAAGGTCAAGGCCGTCAAAAAGAAGCTGAAAGAGCACGGACTGCCGCTGCGCAGCGAATGGCTTCACTTTGGAGAGTTTTCCATCACGGCCGGGCGCGAGCTCATGAACAAACTACTGGATGGGGAAGAAAGACCGTCGGCAGTCATCTGTGTCAATGATTTCACTGCCATTGGCGCCATCAAGGCCGCGACCGAACGCGGTCTGCGGATCCCGGACGACATCTCGATCGTCGGCTTCGATGATTCCCCCTTGGCGACCGCCGTCATTCCTGAACTGACTACAGTGACGCAGAACACCTTTGAGCTGGGCAAGCTTGCCGTCGAACGCATATACCAGATGATCAATGGATTACCGGCGAAGCGGACCACGGTCCTGCAGCCGGAGCTCGTTGTTCGGCAGAGTACGGGGACTGCACGGCGCAAGTAGGCTATTGACAGGTGTCAAATTCTAGGAATATAATGATTTCCAAGGCGATGAAACCCCTTTCACTAAATCGGTTTGCATACTCTAAAGACGGACCCCGCACCAGCGGGTTTCATTTTGAAGCATACTGAAACCCATTTCATGAAATGGGTTTCAGTAATTCGTTCGACAGCTGAAACGGGCCTGAGCAGCCTGCGCTGCCGTCCGCAAAGCCCGTCTGATGAAGTGCTGGTCTGCCGTCCAAAAGACCGCTCATCAGAGTGAACTGGAAAGGAGGCTGATATATACCTGTTACACCGGATTCTATTGTCATTCCTATGCTGGAACGGTTCCGCACTCGGCGGTCAATGGAGGTGACAGTGACAAAAGCGGGTCGAATCGAAGATCCACTGGCAGCACCGAATAAAAAGGAAGAAGGAGATGCGCTGATTTCATGACAATAAAACCAGGTTTAGTCAAGATGAGGACTCTCGGTGCCTTAGCCGTCATCGGTTTCCTCTTAATCTCCTCTCTTGGGATTGACGGCTCCAAGGCATCGGCGGCCACAAATTACCGAGGGGTCAACTGGGCTGACGGCCGGGACAATTATGTGAACGGCTGGGTCATTCCTTCCGGCTTGACCGCATCGGAGTCTTACTCCAGCGCCGCCGCGGTTGCCGACAAGGTGATCGGCGGATTCCAGACGAATCTGGGAGCGAACACGGTGCGCATACCGATCAATGAACCCAGCGTACTGGAATCGTGGTGGGGAGCTTATACCGGGGCGATCGATAAGGCGCTGGGCAGGAATATGAAAGTCATCCTGTGCTATTGGCCTTGGCATAACGGCAAGCCGGATGATATGGCCCGGTTTTACTCCATGTGGCAGACTGTGATAAACCAGTACGGGACGAACGCCAACGTATATTTTGAGATCATGAACGAGCCTTATGGCTACAGCCAGACCGATTGGCTGAACGTGGCGGCGGAGTGGCTCGGCAAATTCCCGAGTGTGAAGAGAGGCAGGGTCCTGGTCAGCGGCACCGGCTACAGCGATACCGTAGTCGCCGTCGGCAATGACAGCCGCTTCAAGGATTGTCTCTTGTCCCAGCACATCTACTGGTACTGGCATACGGATAAAGTAACGGAGCAGGCATGGAAGGATGAGCTGGTGAGACGGGTAGGCAGCCACTACGGCCGCACGATTGTGACGGAGTACGGTGCCGATATGACGACAGGAATCAATTACAACGGTCCGATTAACGGCAATCCGAGAATCGCGTTCATGTACGGGGTTCCCAATAAAATGCGGGAGCTCGGCATGGGAAGCGTGTACTGGCCGGGTCTCCGGGACGGAGATACGTACAGCATCCAAACCCGGTCCGGCACCGGATCCCAGATTACTCTAAGTACCACGAACAGCTCAGGAAGGGTACAGGTTCGATGGGCCTGGGGGTTGTAGAAGCACTCATTTATTTTGACTAAGGGGGAAACCTGGAGAACATGAAATCATTCGCGAAATGGACTTCCGCCATTCTTACCTGCTCCTTATGTGTGGGCCTCTCCGGCAATGTTCCGAATGCAAGCGCTGCCAACAGCCGGCAAGGCGCAGCGGTCGACGCGTTCCTCACGATGGATGCCTCCGTGAAATACCAGAAGATCGATAACTTCGGCGCATCCGACGCCTGGTCGATGGAGCCGCTGGGGAGATACTGGACGGAGGAAAATAAAAACCGCGTGGCCGATCTGCTGTTCTCGCGAGAGAAAGGCATCGGGCTGTCCGCCTGGCGATTCAACATCGGAGCGGGCTCAACCGAAACGGACGAAGCGATTATCACCAATCCATGGCGTCGCGCCGAAGCATTCAAGTCATCCGAGAGTGGCCGTTACGACTGGAACAAGCAGGCGGGTCAGCAGTGGTTTTTGAAGGCGGCCAAGGAGCGGGGCGTGGATACCCTCATCGCTTTTGTCAACAGTCCGCCCATCTGGATGACCAAGAACGGCCACGCCCAGCCGGACGCCTCCGTCGGTTCCACCAACCTCAAGGACGGATACGAAGACGAATTCGCCGCTTTTGTAAGTGATGTGCTGGAGCACTTCGAGGAGCAGGGGATTCCGTTTGATTATATCTCTCCGATCAACGAGCCTACCTGGGATTGGAACCGCGCCGGGCAGGAGGGCAACCGCTACAATAACGATGATCTGAAGCGTGTCATCCTGGCGCTGTCCGGGGAGCTGAAGGCCAGAGGCATTCCGGCCCACATCAGCGCGCCGGACGGTGTGGAGATCACGGCCCTGCTCGATGACGAATTCTACCAAAGATTCGCGAACAAGGAGCAGTATACCGGCGGAGCCAACAGCCTTGGCACCGGCAAGTACCGCGAGTACATTCAAGATCTGCTTGGTGACCCGGAGCTCAAGGCAGCGGTCGGCAATAAGATCGCCTCCCACTCGTACTGGTCGGATTACAGCAAAACCGGGGATGACCGACTTGGCCTTCTCCGGGACCTGCTCGAGGAGAACTTGAAGAAATACGACCCCGACGCGAAGTATTGGATGTCCGAATACTGCATTCTGGGTGACTACGGTCCGGGGCGTGACCTGGGCATCGATCCTGCGCTTCACGTCGCCCGTACGATCCACTTTGATCTGACGCGCGCAAATGCGGCGGCATGGCAGTGGTGGACCGCGGTATCGAAGGAGGATTACAAGGATGGCCTGATCTACACGGATTTCAACAAGGCCGGTGACGAGCAGAACATTCTCCCTTCGAAGATTCTCTGGGCACTGGGCAATTACAGCAAGTTCATTCGTCCGGGCGCCGAGCGGATCGAGCTAGCCGGACTGGACGAAGAGGCCCGCAGCGGCCTGCTGGGATCGGCGTACAAGGATGAGAAGGAACAGACCGTAACGTCGGTGCTGGTCAATGACAGCACGGTGGATAAGCGGGTCAAGCTGTCCATTCAGGGACTGGATCCGAAGGATGCCGTGTTCGTGCTGAAGCCGTACATCACATCAAGGGATCAGGATTTGGCCAAGGGAGAGAGCGTGGCCCGTCAGCCGGACGGAACGTTCGAAACCGTGATTCCGGCCCGCTCGGTCGTGACGTTATCCGGTGATCTCGTCAAAAAGAACAAGAAGCCGGATGCGCCGGAGAACGTACGTGTTCTCTCTGCGAATAAAGGGCTGCAGATCGAGTTTACCCCTCCCAAGGGCGCCTATGAGTATGAAGTGACCTATGCAGAGAAAAAAGGCAATCGCGAACGCAAAGTGAAAGTCACTGCGGATGATGTCATCACCCTCTCGGGTCTTACCAACGGGAAGGAATACGCTGTAACCCTGCGGGCAGGCAATGCAAACGGATTCGGTCCGCCGTCCAAGCGTGTCTATGGTGTGCCTAAGCTGCTGGCTCCAAGCCGTGTGACGGCTGCAGGTACGGACGGCGGCTTTACGGTCAAGTATGACGCCGGCGTGGGCGTCCCTGCCTATCGGGTGCGATTCGGGACGCAGCCGGGTTCCTATACCCAGGAAACCAGCGCTGCACCGAGCGAAACGATGGAAGTGGACGGGCTGAAGAACGGAACGGTCTACTATGGCGTGGTGGAGGCGGTGGACGGCAATCAGGTCAGTCCTCCATCCCCCGCTTTCCAGGTGAAGCCGGACATCCCGGCACCAGGGAAGGTCCTTGCCATTGCAGGGGATGCCAAGGTGCATCTCGAAGCAGCGCCGGTTCAGGGGGCGGCAGGCTACCGGTTTGAGATCACGACCGGTTCGAAGCCTGCGGCATCGGAGCAGAGCGTCAGCGGCGCTCTGGATCTCGAGCACTTAACCAACGGTACTCCCGTGGCCGTCCGCGTATACTCCACAGGCAAAGGGGGCAGCGGCACGGCCTTCTCGGGGACGGTGGTAACCCCGAAGGCGGAAGAGGTCCGGTTCGAGGACGGCTTTGAGGCTGGCGGAATGGAACGCTATCAGCAGGATGTCAGCCAATGGCTCATCGAGGACGGACGGTTAAAGCACGCATCGGGTGCGGACAGCCAAGGTGAAATCGGCATTAAGGATCTGCGCATCATTGATGGGACCCTGACCGCCATTGCCAGGCACTCCACGGCCGGAGCGGATTGGGGGATCGCCTTCCGGGGCACGAGCTATGACAAGGGCTATATGTTCGGATTTGAGAATGGCAGTTTAGTGATCCGCAAAGACGGGCAGAACCTGGCGGCGTCCGTGCCTTTTACGGCCAGACTGGGCGAGCTCTATCTGCTCGAGGTGCGTCTGCAGGGAAAACGGATCCAGGCGCTCATCGATGGGGAACCCGTATTTGACGTGACGGACACTGCGTACACCGGCGGGCGTGTCGGTCTTCACAGCTGGGGGGATGCCGAATTCAGCTACCTCAAAGCTGCCCGCGAAGCGGCCGCCTCCCTCGCCAGGCCTGAAATCTACCTCGTCAAAGGAGGAGACCGCCAGGTCGCGCTTAAATACAGTGAGGTCGACGGTGCGGAGTCCTATACGATCCGATACCAGGCATTGGACGGGAGCGGCACGGCACCGGTGGAAATTCCCGCGGGCCCTGGTTCGACGCTGGTGACCGGGCTGAGCAATGACGTAACCCACTCCTTCACGGTGGCCGCCAAACGGGGGACGGAGGAGGCGGACTCGGAGCCGGTCACTGCCGTACCGGCCGGCGGCGCGAACGGGATCTTGTTCTACGCGGACGCGGGGGATGGCACGCCTTCCCAGCTGGAGCCCGGGGAGCAGCTTGGCGCCCTGCAGACGCTGGAGGAACAGCCATATGGACCGGACCCGGTCACAGGGATCAAGTGGGGATACGAAGCCGATGACGGACTGACCTGGGCTCACACCTCGCCGGTAGAAGCTTATCAGACCATCCGCCAATATGACGGGAACGAGAACGGCAAGGGGCTTGCCTACCGCTTCCAGCTTCCGAACGGGTCGTATAAAGTCAGGGTCGGATTCTTCGATCCCTGGGCGGCCGACGACCGAAGAATGAATCTGACTCTTAATGGAGAGACCCGGTTAACGGACTATGTCGTCGGGAAGCAGCAGGAAGAGAAAGCCTTCGATGTGGAAGTGGGCGGCGGCGAACTGATCGTGAAGGTCGTGAAGGCCGGCGGTTCGAAGCCGATGCTTAGTTATATCACTGTGGAACAGAGATAAGCTGCCCTGATCTGTTCGGCAGCGCCAGGTAATCCACATTACACGCCAAAAAGACCGCGGACAGCGGTCTTTTTGGCATCCAGCCATCCAGCCGGCAGGGAAAGCTGCAGCTGCCGGCTGGATGGCGGCTTTGGTTCAACCGGCCTCCAAGAACGCCGCCGTGCCTCGCTTACAGGTTCATTCCTGTACAACCAGCTTGATGGCCAGCGCCCAGGGGGCACCCGGGAGCACATCCTGAGGAAGGGCTCCCGGGTGTAAAGGACCGCCTTCCGGGGTGACGGTAAGCACCATGACATAGGCTTCCTGACCCGGCTGCAGGGACAGCTTCCGTTTCAGCGGAACACTCTCCCAAACGCCGCGGGGCGGCCGATCCACCCGGCCGAGGAGCGTCCGGATCGCCTCCCCGTCCTTAGGGGAGAGCGAAGAGTGGACGAGCAGCTGGTCGCCCTGCCAGTCCGTGCTCATGTCCAGCACGGAGTAGACGAACTCGCCCTGGGCAGGCGGACCTCCCTCCTGAAGAATGTCCTCCCAGCTTGTGGAGTAGGGAGTCATCGCGAGCCGGCCGTCCTTCCAGATTTCGTAGTCGACGAGCAGGTTCCTTCCGGAGGCCACCGTGAAGTCGATTCTGCCGGCATTCGGGCCAAGGAATGGCTGGTAGCGGCGCTCGCTGCCGGAGAAGAGCTCTGCGGGCGTCAGCGTGAAGCCGGTACTGCGAGACTCCGGTGCAAGCCCGGGCCGGGAGAGCGCGAATCCGATGAGGAAGGTAAGCAGCAGGGCGATCAGCAGGGGGACCGCTTGTTTCTTCACTTGTTTCAACTTAGGCATGAAGAGAAACCCTCCTTTTGATCCCAGTGGAGCCGGGGGAAAGCCCGGTGTGAGCCTTAATCCGCGAAAGGAAACTCATAGTCATACCACAGCCTGGAATGAAGGTAGGGTTACCGTTACCGCCGGAGCTGCGGCCGCATGGACAGCAGGCACGGCTCCTGCGAGCTGGGCCGCGAGCAGCAGGGCGGCGGTGCAGGTGCATAGGGAGGTGCTGGGT
This sequence comes from Paenibacillus sp. S-38, assembly GCF_049942825.1. Taxonomy (NCBI): domain Bacteria; kingdom Bacillati; phylum Bacillota; class Bacilli; order Caryophanales; family Paenibacillaceae; genus Paenibacillus; species Paenibacillus sp. S-38. Next base: position 4,960,254 of record NZ_CP187970.1, on the reverse strand, counting down.
TTGTACCATTTTTTCATCAAGAGAACTACCTTATGGGAAGAGTCACATAGATATGGACGCAGAATTCCCCCAAAAGTTGCCATTTCCGGACACAAAAAGACTGCAGAGCTCATGCGTTCGACATCATCCAGCTTAGGTAAACAAAACAGCAAGGCCGGAATCCCTGACGGCATGAGGGCTCCGGCCTTGCTTATCAAATAGGGGCTAATTTGAGAAGCCGCAGATCTTGAGACTACGGAATCACTTTCCAGACGCTGCTCGCGGCGCTTGGGATCTCTCCTTGTGTCCACCATCTCGCTTCATAGTTGACGCCGTTGTAGGTCACTTTGCTGCCGCCTACATAGGCGGTCGATGCGTTCCACGCGGGATAGGCCGTCGTGGAGCTGCCTGTGGTTTTGACCGCAAGTGCGCCGGATGGGCCCGACCTGCCTGCGGAGCCTACCGCGACGACGGTGTACGTATACGTTGTGCCTGCCGTCAGGCCCGTGTCGGTATAGGAAGGGGAAGAGGTCGTGCCCACCCGGGTGCCGCTGCGGTAAATCTCATAGGAGGATGCGCCGCTTACCGCAGACCAGGTCAAGGACACGCTCGTCTGGGTCTGGGAAGGGGAAGCCAGGTTCGCCGGTGCCGCGATCGTCGTTCCTCCCGTGCCGCCGCCGAAGTTGACGTCAATCACGTTGTAGAAGGCGTTGGCTGTGTCGGCGACCTCCCATACGGCCAGGATCACATGATACCCTGTCTTCGCCGGGACGCTGCACGTGTCGGAGTAGGTGAACGGCGGCTGCTTGCCGCCGTAAGGGACGGAGCAGAACGGCGTCAGGTCGAACGAATCACGTGTCAGTGCCGCATTCGGGTTCCACCCGTCCTTCGTGATGTAATACTTCCAGCTTGCCGTGGCGTGGGCGGCCGACAGCTTCCATGTGAACGTGTTCGTGCCTGAGCTCATGCTGACCTTGGCCCAGCGGCTGGATGACTGTTCGTCGAGCTTGGGGAAGATGCCGCCGGCGCTGGCGATCCTGCCGTCCGCCGGACCTGCGGCAGGGAAGCCCTTCGGCGCTTCCAGGCTCTGCGGTTCGTAGACGACCGCGCCGCAGTCTGTGTTGGCTCCGGATTTGCACAGCCCCGCGCGGCCGTTCTCCACATAGCCGTGGGCGGACGCGCTGTCCGCGAAGAGGACGGAAGAGACGCTGAGCAGCGCCATCATGCCGCCGGCCGCGGCGATCCATTGCAGCGGTTTGCTTTGAGTGCGAAGTGTCATATCATCTTTCCTCCTTGGGGAATGGAATGGACTTGCCTGCTCATTAAAATGGCAAACGCTTACAATGCTAAACTTGTTCCTGCGAATCACCTTCCTTCCTCATGGCTTAAGGCAGCCTGAAACGGGACATTTGCGCCGTGGCGTGCTCACCTCCTTGGTGGAGGAAAGAAGCCGATGAACCAGGCAATGGCCTTCGTCACTCCTTGATTATAGCCATCCGTGAGCAGGAACCAGGAGGTGTTCATTTGTGGCATGAGGGGATAAATTTCGTTAATGCAGCGCCAGAGGGAATAGGTTATTAGAAGACGGCATCATGTCTTCTAAGGCACATGGTGTATAATACCTGTAGCAGATGATGGAAAATGCATCAATTCATACCGGGTAAGTTTGAAGGAGATCATATGAAGATAAAAGTGTTGGCAATTGCCCCATATCCGGGGTTGAAAGAACTGCTTGAAGCGGAGGCACATGAGGATGCCAGGCTGGAGCTGGAAGTTCATGTTGCGGATCTGCAGAATGCCCTTCCCATAGTCCAAGCGTCGAGAAGCCGTTCGTACGACGTCATTCTCAGCCGGGGCGGCACTTCATCCCTGATCCGTAAGCATGTCTCCACTCCGGTCGTCGACGTCCCTGTCTCGGGATACGACATTCTGCGTGTGCTTACCCTGGTCCGCGGCGCCAACAGCAAGGTGGCGATCATCGGCTTTCCGAATATTTGCCGGGGGGTGGCCGAGGTATCGGGCCTGCTCGATTTTGACATCTCAAGCTACCCTATCCAAAGCGCCGGAGAGGTGGAAGAGGCGCTCCGCCAGGCCTTCGGGGACGGAGTGCAGCTTGTGCTCGGGGACGTGGTCACCGTGCAGGCGGCCGAGGCCATGGGCTATAACGGCATCCTGATTACCTCCGGCCGAGAGTCGGTCCTGGAGGCGCTGGCGGAGGTCAGGCGGATGTACAGCGTTGTGAACCGGGCGCAGGCGAACGAGCGGCTCTATAGCCAGCTGCTGGAGCGGCACCACGCCGGCGTGCTGGCCGTCGACGGGAAGGGAACCATCCTCTACGCCAACAAAGCCGCGGCCCTGCTGCTCGGCTATGATCCCGGCGTCATCCGCGGCATGAACCTGCGGGGAATCGACCCCTTGTGGGCCAGGTATATCGGGGAGCCTGTACCTGGAGTGGAGGGAACGGCCGCCGGCCCGTCCAGACGGTTCCAGCGGCGGGGACTGAATATCGAAGTGGCTCCTGCGGATCCCGTGAATGCGATGGACTGCCGTTATTTTGTCTATATGGTTCCCCTCGGAGAGAGCGCAACCAATCCGGCTTTCGCGGGCTATGAAGTGACCGAACGCATCGCCACCTTCGCCCAGATCATCGGGGGAAGCGGCGAGATCCGGGGGGCGGTCTCCCGGGCCAGGGCGCTCTCCCGTTCGGACAGGCCCGTCTGGATCGAGGGAGAAGCGGGGACAGGCAAAGGGCTCTTCGTGCAGGCGATCCATTCGGCGAGCCGCTCCGGTGCCGAAGGTCTGTTCATGCTTCCCTGCGGCTCCTTAAGCGGCGGGGAGCTGGAGTCCCTCTTGTTCGGCAGTGAATCCTACGCGGGTCTGCTGCATACCGAAGCGGCCGGCACGGTGGGCCTGATGCAGATCGAGCAGACCGGCTCTCCCCTGCAGCTGAGGCTCGCTGAGTATCTTCAGGGGAAGGGCGGGGTCCGCCTTGTGGGCACGTCCCTGCAGCCCGTGAAGTCCCTGCTGAAGAAGGGGGAGATCGAACCGGAGCTGGCCCGTGCCTTCCAGGATTCCATCCTGCATCTGCCGCCGCTGCGGGAGCGGCTGGAGGATATTGAAGACATCGCCCGGGTGGTGATCGCGGCACATAACTCCCGCTATGGCAAACAGATCGCAGGCATCCGCCCGGATGTAGTGGAGGAGGAGCTGCAGCAGATCCTGTGGCCCGGCAATGTGCGCCAGCTGAAGATGGTTCTGGAGCATATGCTTGCCGCTTCCAAGGGACCCTATGTAGGGGCGGCGGAAGCCAAAGAGGGTTGGCGGAAGGTGCGCGAGACGCTTCGGATGGAGGCGGAGAGCCAAACGGTGCAGCTGAATTTGTCCGGAACCTGGGATGAGATCGAGCGGAGAATCCTGCTGGAGGTGCTCCGCGAGGAAGAGATGAACCAGTCCAAGGCGGCCAAGAGGCTCGGTATTAACCGGTCCACGCTGTGGAGGAAGTTGAAAGAAGTGTTGCAAAATAAAACGTAATTGGCGTTGAAACCGTGTTTTTCGGTGGACTATAATGACCTTGTAAGCGAATGGCACAGAATGCATGATGCAAAATACAACAGTTATTCGATCGCAATGGAAACTACAAACAACTAGGAGGAAACATCATGAGAATCAAAGCGTCCATCGAAAAAGTTCCGGGTGGCATGATGATCGTACCGCTTCTTCTGGGGGCTATCATTACAACGCTGTTCCCGACTTTGGGCAAAACGTTCGGCTCCTTCACCGGCGCCCTGATGACCGGCTCTCTGCCGATTCTCGCCGTTTTCTATGTCTGCATGGGAGCTACGATCAATTTCAAGGCTACGCCGTATATTCTCAAAAAAGGCGGCACCCTGCTCGCCACCAAGATCGTCACAGGCGTCATCGTCGGTTTTATCGCCGGGCAGTTCCTCGGCAACGGGATGATCAGTGAAGGCTTCTTCGCCGGGCTGTCGGTTCTTGCGATCGTCGCGGCGATGAACGATACGAACGGCGGTCTGTATATGGCCCTGATGGGCCAGTTCGGCAAAAAGGAGGATGTGGGTGCTTACTCGGTCATGAGCCTGGAGTCGGGTCCCTTCTTCACAATGCTGAGCCTCGGGATTGCCGTCTTGCCGCGTTCCCGTGGCAGACCTTCGTCGGTGCGATTCTTCCGCTGGTCGTCGGGATGATCCTCGGCAACCTCGATAAGGACATGCGTGAGTTCCTCGGTAAGGCCGTACCGGTTCTCGTTCCATTCTTCGCCTTCGCGCTGGGAGCCGGCCTGAACCTGCAGGCTGTATGGAAGGCCGGCTTCCTGGGCGTTCTTCTCGGCGTGGGAGTCGTTGCCGTCACCGGCATCACCTTGATCCTCACGGACCGCCTCATCGGCGGCAACGGGATCGCCGGCATCTCCGCGGCTTCCACGGCCGGCAACGCCGCCGGTGTGCCTGCTGCCGTAGCGGCCGCCAATGCGGCCTATGCGCCTCTCGTGCCATCGGCCACGGCGCTCGTGGCCTCCTGCGTCATCGTGACGGCGATCCTTGTTCCAATCGTAACCGCCTGGTATGCCAGATTGATCGGAGTCAAGAGTCAGATAGACTGAGGTATCAGGCCGTAGGCTCCCGGATGTCTTATTCCGGGACCTTGTGCTGCCGCAGGATTGTAAGGTGCCCATCCGGCAATGAGAGACGGGGAGAGGAGAATACCGATGATGAAACATATTGCCATTATCGCGGATGATTTGACCGGGGCTTCCGATTCGGGCGTGCAGTTCGCCAGGAAAGGGCTTCATACCCAGGTGATCTTCGACCTGAAGCGCTTCTCCGGCGAAGGCAGCGGGGGGGAAGCGGTCGTGATCGACACGGACAGCCGCTCCGTTCCCCGGGAGGATGCCTATAACCGCGCCAAGGAAGCGGCGGCGGAGGTCCGCCGCTCGGGCTTCCGGCATGTGTACAAGAAGATGGATTCGACGCTGAGAGGCAATCTTGGCACCGAGCTGGACGGCGTGCTGGACGAGATGCCTTTTGATTTCGCCGTCGTCGCGCCCGCTTTTCCGCGCATCGGAAGAACGACGCAGCACGGCGTGCACTGCCTGAACGGGATACCGGTTCACCAGACCGAGATTGCGAACGATCCCAAATGCCCGGTGCGGGAATCCGACCTCGTGAAGCTGTTCTCGTCGCAATCGAAGCGCAGGGCCGCCCTGATTGGGCTTGACACGATTCAAGCTGGGGAAGAGGCGCTGGCCGCGGCGGTCCGCTCCAGGCTCGGGGAAGGCGCTGAGCTGCTGATCTTCGATGCGGCGGCCGAGGAAGATCTGGAGAAGATCGCACGTTGGCTGGCTGCATCCCCGCACCGGATCCTGTGGGCGGGCTCGGCCGGCCTTGCGGATTATCTGCCGGAGGCTCTGGCGCTGCCGGTCCGCTCAGGCAGCGCCGCAGCTCTGCCTGCTTCAGACAGCCCCGTTCTGCTGGTGGCCGGCAGCATCTCGAGCGTCACCCGGGCCCAGGTGGCCGCCTATAATCGGGACCCTGGCGTAACCGCCGTGGAATTCAACACGGTCAAGGGCATCGGATCGGAGGCGGGGGAGCTGGAGGAGATCGAACGCTGCCGTTCGGAGCTGCTCTCAGCCTTGTCTTCCGGCAGGGATGCTTCGCTCTATGCGAGCTCCTCGCCGGAGGATGTCCGGTTGTCCAAGGAGGCTGGCGCGAAGAGAGGCTATGGTTCCACCGAGGTATCCAACCGGATTGCACACCTTCTCGGCCGCGTGGCCTCGGGACTGATGCAGGAGACGGCCCTGCAGGGTGTGATCCTGACCGGCGGGGATACCGCCAAGGCGGTCTGCCGGCACCTGGGGGTGTCGGGCATTCAACTGCTCCGCGAGGTGGAGCCTGGGATTCCGCTGGGCCGGCTGGTCGGCGATACCCCGCTCCCGGTCGTCACCAAAGCCGGAGCCTTCGGCAGCGAGCTCAGCCTGTCGCATGCCAAAACTGCACTTAAAGGAGAGGGATTCCATGAATAGACCGATCATCGGAATTACGATGGGGGATGCCGCCGGCGTCGGCCCCGAGATTATTTTGAAGTCGCTGAAAGACGCGCAGGTATACACCGTGTGCAGACCCTTCGTGATCGGGGATGCCAAGATTCTTGAGCGTGCCGACGGCTTCGTCAACACGGGACTGCGGGTGCGCAGCATCGCTTCAACAGCAGAAGCCGGATTCGAGGCCGGCACAGTGGACTGCCTGGACCTGAACCTGGTTCCGGCGGATTTGCCGATCGGACAGGTGTCGGCGGAAGCCGGGCATGCGGCCTTCAGCTATCTCAAGAAGGCGATTGAGCTGGCGAATGCGGGGGAGATTGACGCGATCTGTACGGCTCCGCTGAACAAAGAGGCGCTGCACAAGGGCGGCCACATCTATCCGGGACATACCGAGATTTTGGCTGACCTGACCGGGACGCAGGATTTTGCCATGATGCTGTCCGCACCGAAGCTTAAGGTCATCCATGTGACGACTCACGTAGGCATTATCGACGCGGTGCGGATGATCGAGCCCGAACGGGTATACAAGGTCCTCCGGATGGCGCATGAGACGCTGCAGAAAGCCGGCTATGCGGCTCCGAAGATAGCCGTCTGCGGCATCAACCCGCATGCGGGGGAGAACGGTCTCTTCGGGTACGGCGAAGAGGAAGAGAAGGTCGTTCCTGCGGTAAAGCGGGCGCAGGAGGAAGGCATTCAGGCTGTGGGGCCGCTGCCTGCCGACACGCTGTTCTTCCGGGCGACCCGCGGCGATTTCGATATCGTCGTGGCGATGTATCATGACCAGGGCCACGGTCCGATCAAGGTGCTCGGGCTGGAAGCCGGCGTGAACATCACGGTCGGTCTGCCGATCATCCGCACGAGCGTCGATCACGGAACGGCATTTGATATCGCGGGCAAAGGGATTGCCGATGAGATGAGCTTGAAGGAAGCTCTGAGACAGGCAATCGAGCTGGCGCCGAAGCGCGAGCAGTAAGCGCGGGGCATGTTATTCGAATAGCTGGTGAGAAAGCAGAGGGGCTCCGGTCCGTCTGCTTTATTGCATAGGATCCTACCATTTTGGCTTCACCGGATAATTCAGGTGGAACATCCTCTTTGTTATTTGCGTTAAGAAGGCAAGACAAACAAAAAGGAGTCCTGCTCATGATTCGTCATCTCCCAACCTGGACGGCCGCAGCGGCTGCTGCCTGCCTTCTTCTCCTTAGCCCTGCTGCAAATGCCTCCGCAGAGGCTGTGGAAGCCACTTATCCTCCCTTTCCGGTTACCGTGAATAAAACGGCGCTGGATGGGGTGCACAGCGTCTATCCCCTCCTACTGCACAAGGGAGTCACTTATTTTCCGATGACCTGGAATTATACTTCCGCTCTTGGCTTAAGTGTCAGCTGGGATACGGAGAAGGGTTTGTCTCTGGACAAGGTTAAGGGGACCTGCGGTCCGGTTCCGCAGACTTTATTGGCGGAGGTTCAGAACAGCGGTGCCGCAGAAGGCGCCATAAGGGTACCCTTTCCCGTCACTGTTAACGGGAAGGAGATCGATGCCTTGAATGAGCCGTATCCAGTTCTGCTGTACCGCAATATCACTTACTTTCCGATGACCTGGAGGTTTACGAAGGAGGAATTCGGCTGGCAGTCGGACTGGGAGGACGTGCACGGCTACAGCATTCAGTCCTGCATAGGAGCGGACACCGCTAAGCAGCAGCAGGCTGCGCTGAACTTATCGAACGGCGGCCAGCTCGCTGTCGATGACGAGTGGATCTACCAGAATCCTGTCCGGGATTCGGAGGGGCCGCACAGTCTAGTGAGGACAACGTTAGACGGCGAAAACCTGATGAAGCTGTCGGATGATAACGCTGTGCATATCAATGTGGCCGGAGATTGGCTGTATTATATTGCAGACGGTAAGTCCGGCGGCATCGTCAAACTCCGCAAGAACGGGACGGAACGGACGGTATTGTCGGACTCGCGGGCGGCGGAGCTCTGGTCGGATGGGGATTGGCTGTACTTCACGAAATGGGCTCCGAATCCGGAAGGTCAAGCAAACGGCTATGCTTCGCCGTCCGGAATCTACCGGATGAAGAAAGACGGAACGGGGGAACACCAGCTGGCCGCGGATGGGGAGGTCAAGAACCTGTATGTATACCATGACAGGATTTACTATATAAAGGGAACATCCGGAGAGGAAACGCTGTACTCCATGAATCCCGACGGCTCGGATGCCAGGAAGATGCATGAGGGTGTCACCGAGTTTATCATCGCGGAGGATTGGATCTATTATGTGCGGGAGAACACGGATTTGCGCAAAATCAGTCTGGACGGTTCCGTCGACATGGCGGTGCTCCAACAGGACAAAAATCCCCTCGGAAGGCTCTCCTACCGGGAGGGCTGGATTTATTTCGCTGCAGGCTCCACAGGTCATCATGGCTCTCTTCCCATCGAACGGATCCGATTGGATGGAACCGGGCGTGAGGCGATTGTGGAAGCCCGTCCGGTGGCCCTTTACTGGGCCGGTGAAGAGATGTACTTCGCTCAATGGAACCTCGGGGCCCATGTGATGGAACATCTTGAACGTAAGTAGAGCCGGGCACAGGAACACAGGGGAGCTGGGCAAGGGCATGACAATGAGCCCCATAGCTGGGGCACCGGGCTAGAGCATCTGCCGAGGAAAACTGCTGCAGGATCGTTCAACTACTATTTGACATTACATAAAATTACCATATTGTCGGTACCATTCCTCCGTCCATGCGGATCGGAGAGCCTTTGAAGGCGGAGGCCATCGGGCTGCAGACGAAGGCAGCCAAGCGGCCGATTTCCGCAGGTCTGATCAACCGTTCGATTTCGGATTGAGGCAGGTTCTTCGTCATAAAATCTTTCTCTTTAGCCTCGAAGGTGATTTCTTCGTTCGAATCAATGCTCTCGATGATCTGCTGTACGTTTTCAGTGAGTGTCGGTCCTGGCAGGATCGTGTTCACGGTAACCTCGGTGCCGCGAGTCAGCTTGGACAAACTCTTTGACAACGACAGCAGCATAGATTTGGTCACGGCGTAATGAGGCATCTGTCCCGAAGGCATGACGGCTTCCTCGCTCGCGATAAAGAGAATTCGGCCGTATTCGCGGCTTAGCATGGATGGCAAATAAAACTTGGTTAAGCCGTTGGCGGCGAGAACATTCGTGCGGAAATACTCCTCCCATACGGTATCGTCCACGTTCTCATAGGACATGATCTTATAGATGCCCATGCTGTTGACGAGAATGTCGACGTGGGGGAACTTCGCGAGTAAAGCCTCTCTTTGCCGTGTATCGACGAGATTGGCGGTTGCGTTACGAGGTTTCGTCTCCGGGAAGGACGCTTCGATCTCAGCGACCGTTCTCTCTACGTTTTCGTTGTTCCGGCCATTTATTAGAACGTGAACTCCTTCTCTGGCCAGCTCGATGGCGATCGCTTTGCCGATGCCTCTGGTTGATCCCGTTACTAATGCCGTCTTATTCTTCAATCCCATATCCGTCTGTCTGCACTCCTTATATTTAGGATAGGGATAATGATACTGCGTTTCGCCTAATCAGTAACTAGCGCTTAACGACAACGCTCTTGCGCGAGGCGCCAACTGGCGGGAGTCTCCCCTTCCCAGGAGCGGAAAGCGCGATAGAACGAATTCTGATCCTCGTAGCCGACGAGAAAAGCTACCTCTTTGATCTCCAGCGACGGGTCTGCCAAGTAAGCGAGGGCCTGTTCGCGCCTAGTTTGCGTTAACAACTGCTTAAAGCTTGTGCCTTCGTTCATCAACCGGCGCTGCAAGGTACGATCACTCATCCCCAGTTCGCCGGCTATGGTTGGAATGTCGACTCGCCCTCGCGTCAAGCATCGCGACAGAATCGAGCAGCTCTTCGTTGTACGAAGCGAAGGGACGGTCCAGGTCGGCGCGATTCAATGTTTGCCGATTGCAGTCCGCTCCTGTCCGAACGCGACAGCCGAAGTAACTTTCAAGGGCTGGGACATGGCCCATGGAGGGGACGAACTCTGCGGAGAGGGCTGTCAGATGACGGCCGGTTCCCCGGCGACCGAGCTCCAGCAGGTAAGCAAGCGTAATGCCGATGAGCACCGGAGGTCTGGGTTGATCGGCATACTGCCAATCCAGTTCAATGACGCACTGCCCGCCTGCTTCTCGAATGCGCAAGCCTTCCGGAGGGCACATGCGCTTATAGCGCGCCATTCGATGGAGAGCGTTCCGGTAGTCGAGAGCATGGAAGGTCGCCAAGGCAGCCGGCGGGTATTGTGCGGTCTCGAAGGCGGTCACGAGCTTGACGATTCCCGCGGCAGGGTCTCCGACCAGCTCGGAATAGGCTTGCCAGATCGCGTAGTAATGCGCGCTCAAGACGAACGTTTCATGGATGACGGTTAGCGGCAGCTGGGCATGACGCACTACGTCCTGAGTAGCTATTCCTAATTCACGTAAACCAGTCCAGAATCCTGGCGCTAACTTGACACGATCTGCGAAAGGAGCCATCGTTGTCGACCTCCTGATATCCAATGGCAAAGGGTCCACGGGTTCCGTGGACCATAGATTCTTCTGAATTATAGCTTAACCGTCGAGCAACGTCATCTCCTCTTTCAGGTATCGCGTGCCGTGAGCAGGCCGCTTTTTGAGATCTGAGCGGGAAAATGGCCTTAGTCTATGGTGGCCTGATCATCCTTTGCCTGTATGGCGGCAGTGAAGCTTCCGGTTTTTTCGGCATGTCTGAGAATCGAAGCATAGAAGTGACCTCAGCATCCAGAGCCTCCACATATAAATCGACGGCCCCGTTGGGTTCATTCTCCACGATATATTCGCCTTGTCTTTCCCGGAGATCGCTCTCAGTATTGGACGCAACGAAGCCGCAGCGGTACAGCTTGCGAGCCGCGCTCGTCGCCGATTTTAGGGCGCCGAATCGCCTTCAGAAACGGCGGGGCCCCAGCGAAAAAAAGGGAAACGATCCTGAGTTCGCACCAGTCGCAAATGCGCCGGTTGTTCGCGGTTCAGAGGCCGTGGTCAAGCAATTCACCGATCGTGCCCGGAGCATGATCCCGGTGCTCGTGAACGGATCATCGGCAGGTGCGATTGCCGGCTAGACACGCCTTCGCGAGCTCGACATCGCCGCTTTGAACGATTGGTTGGCTGAGAGCGTTTTTTCTTACTTCCCAAAACACAACAAGCCTTGTCCGCGATGGGAACGCGGATAAGGCTTGCTCGTCAGCGGGACTCCGTATTCCGAAGCCTAAATCGTCAGATACGCTTAATTCATTTCATTATATCTTTGGACTGCCTTGCTTAGCAGATAATAGAAATTCTCAGGTGTACCATCCGTAGTGTTCAGGAACTGGCCGTTCAGGTCAGAATCAGATACAGGCTGCTTCTTATTGATGCGTTCAATGATTTTCGAAGCGGCTGCTTTTGCCTCAGTAGCTGAATGAATATAGTTCTCGATGCTGAAGCTGTTAACCCCTTCGGTTTGTATTCGTTTCTTGTCTTTTGCGATGGTCACGAGCGCATTCAAATCTTCAGTCATCATGTCGTATTTGGCTTTAAACTTCGTCATATCAAGCTGCAGCACATTGCCGGCGGTGATTCCCTGCTCATCCATTTCAATGGCCGTAGCCTCAGCATCTATCATGAATTTCAGGGCATTATACCTGATCTGCTGGTCTGCATCCTTGAGTTTTTGCAGTTCAGCCTGACGCTGCTCGTTACCCAATTTTTGCATAGCGGTGAAGTATTCTTTGGCGACAGTCCCATAAGCGAGATTGGCGCTTACCAGCTTGGTATGCAGCTGTTTTCCTTTTGCGAAATCATCATCCACGTAGCCTTTGCTATCATAGTAGGCTTTCATATCGTCCAGGACGGACAACAGATCTTTGATGACGGGTGTCAGTTGAATCACTACAGGATCCGCGTTCGCAAAAGCAGGTTGGCTTGCGGTATAGCCGTTCGCCTTATCAATAACTTCCCGCTCAGCTGCAGCAACGCCGATCATGATAAAGCTGAGGTTCTTCTCGATTACAGGCTGTTGATCAACTCCGAACTTCTCGAAATAATGATCCATAACCTCATTGATTCGGCCCGTCATCAAGTTATTGAGCCCAACGTACGCATTGTATTTCTCGATTTTTTTGCTCTCGTCAGACGTAACGCCTGCAACCGCTTGATCCGCGGTGGATGAAATGGCAGAACAAGCGGACAACATGGCACCTAACCCAATAATGGCAATAAAGAATGATAGCTTTCTCACAAAGTGATTCCTCCGACTAAGTAATTTATCGTGCTTTTCCTTCGTATGGCGTCTGAGAGCAGCTGGAATCTTATGGTCGATTTAAATCCCTCTTCTCCGCACCTCAATGTTGATTATGCAACATATCCATTGAATTCTAGAGTGATTTGGTGGGTAGGTCTTGAGTCTTGAGTAGCAAAAATGGGTACAATGTCAAAAACTTCTTTCAATGGGACTTACTTTAACGTTAAAATGAAGAAGAGAGCAGCAGCCACGCGGCGATCTGCTCCCTGGTCATTGCGCTATCGTTACTCGTTAGAAGGCTTTGACAGTTTACCCTCATACAGCAACTTAAAGTACCAGTGACCTAACACAACAATAACCAAAAAAAACACCAGTTGTTTAATGATAATAGGTACATGAATTGCTTCTGAGAAAAACCATACGATGAATGCCGTAGTCAGAGTAAGCTCATAAACAAGAATTTTGGCTCTAAGCTCCGGTCTAATCCACCATAGCTTGACTAGTAACGATATGCTCCCAACAAAGGTGAGCAGCAGCCAGATATAAAACATGTCCTTGTTTAGCGTATATCCGAATAGTGGACCGTATTGTAATCCGAGAGAGATTATTGAAATTTTCTGAAGCTTCCGCTCCATACGGTTCAGATCATTATAGACTTTTGTCATATTACCAGATCCCTTTATTTTAGCATCGGCTTGTGTTATAACTCTGCTTTAATGAGAGTTTTCGATAGCTTAATTTGAATAAACTGTACCATATCAATGGTTACCAGCCACATCGCAAGAAGATCATGAAGTAATAACACCAATCGTAACGGTATTCGGTCTAGGTTTATTTGCATCTGCCCACCTAACAAAATTCACCATATATTATAACTGTACTGCTCGGCAGCTTAATAAAATCACCCCAAAAAGGGATGCCCCTCTTGCATCATCCGGAGAGCATCCCATTTTTCGTGTATGGCTTATCGGGCGAATATTCGAAGGTGTCGATGTCCGCTACCTCCACGCCAGCCCTACAATGAGGCCTTCTCGGACCACAGGCCGTTCCGCTGGAAGTAGTTCTGCAGGAGAATCGCTTCTTCCTTATACTGGGCGAGCTTGCGCCGGAGGATGTCGAAGTCGTCATCGGGCACCTTTTTGGACCGGCGCAGGGAGAGCGTCCATTTTTTCTCCACGGGAATGATCATCACGAACGAATGGCCGCCCACCGCGGTGGAGATCGTCTGGTTCTCATAGCTCAGTTCGATGAGCTGGGCGGGATGGAAGATGCGGGATAAGGTGAAATAAGAGCTGTCGCCTTCGGGACCAAGCGCTTCTTCAAGCAGCTTGTTCGTCTGCGTGCGGTTGAAGGTCGGCGGCTGCTCAAGCTGCTGCGACCACAGCAGAATCAGTCCTTTGTCCTCATAGGTGAACATGAAAGCAAAAGCATACAGGGTATAAATCCGGTGGAGGTACATCTCGAGCATCAGATCCGTCTCGAGTTTGCCGATGGGGCGCAAGCGGGAGCAGTCGACCACCTTACGGGCGCCGTCCTTCAGAACCGGCGCGGTCAATGATTCGGGGGGAGCCTGGAACAGCGCGTAGGCGGGCTCTTTGGGGTTCTGAATGACGAGCGGGCGGAACTCCGCAAGACGATCCAGCTGTTCCAGAGGAAGCTTCAAATCTTCATTCGATTCCTGGCGTACCTTGTTCATGATTGCATCCTGCAGCATAGAAGCCCTCCTAACCTAGTGGCATTTATCCTATCCATGTAAGTCTTCTCTATATCTATGGTGTGGTGAAAATATCATATCATAAGAAAAGCTGATTTTTAAGCGGGGTGGAGATGATTTCCTTTCATTGTGACAAGGTTTGGGGAATTCTCTGCCTCTCGGTGTCAGCAAAGAAGTTGAGGGAGGCCGTCGCAAAGCGGCGCGATCCGGGTTTGACTGTAATCTCCAACAGACGGAAGAGGTTGTTCTCCTTGGTTGCCACACCGTGAGTCTCGTACCGCGGTTCACGGTCCTTGAGCGAATAGCTCACAAGATCCAGGCTGATGGGGATGCGCCTCGCAAACTCGCGGGAGGGCCCTTCCAGGATGTAGCCCTGTTCCTCCGCCCATTTCGCCATCTCCGGGAAAAAGGTCGCGATATTCGGAACGACACAGCCTTGGCAGCCTCCGCTGTCGCTGTAGACGATCATCTGCTTCGGATCCTTGGGGTGCTGAACGCTGAAGCCGACCGATCCGTTCGCTCCCATCACCGCTTCGAAGACGGACCAATCCGCGGGAGCGAGCAGGGAGATGCCGCCGCCATAGCCGGTGCTCATCCAATACATGGCCATCCCGCGTGCTTCGCGCACAGTAAGCCGATAGTCCTTGCATGTCAGCGGCTCCGGGGGACACAGGGTGACCCCTTCAGGGTCAGCGCCGTAATTCGCCTGGACGCAGACGACGGGGACCTCGAACTTCGCTTCCCCTTGGGGAAGGAAGGAGGCCGTTCCGCTCACCAACGTATGCGGCAGCTCTCCATAAGGGCGCTGCAGTACGGGCGGTGGGGAGGGGGGCTCCGGATGGGCCAGCGGGGGAGAAATCTTCTGCTCCCGCTCGGATGCTCCGGGAGGAGAGGAAGAAGGAGTTTCGGCAGCGGGCGCATCGGCGGTAGAATCCACAGGCGCAGCAGCATGATGAGCTGCTTCGGCAGATTGTACTGCCGTCGGTAACGATGCCGGTTCAGCCGGCGCGGCGGCAGAAGAAGCCGCAGACGAGAGGGAGGCCGGCGGATCGGCCGATGGACGGCCGAGCGGACTGCAGGAGGCAAGGAGCAGCACCATGCCCGTGTTGATCAGCCTCCAGACGGACAGGACATGGCGGGAGCGCCCCGGGAAGGTTGGCATCGTTTCACTCCATGATTCAGGATGCATACTAGACGACGGAGCCAGGCCCTTGGTTCCATGCTCTGCTCAGGTTGAATGACAATTTTTGTGCAGCCTGTGAGAACCGTCATACGGGGATTTCGTCAACAATGCTATTCTATGTGTATACGAAGCGGAAAGCATACACAGTAAGGGGAGACATGATGATGGGTATTTTATTTGAGGTCGTTGGGGTTTTGCAGGAGAATAAGGTCGGCTTTCTGTTCAAACAGCATACGCCGTTGATCGACAATCAGGTGTTCTCGATCCTCAAGCTGCCGACCGGGAATGTGAAGACGATTCACAAAAGCATGCTGGGCCATCCGGTCCGCAACATGAAGCTGGAGTCCGGCAGAATCCAGATCTGTCACGGCTACTGCCAGGAAGCCCAGGTCGGCACGATGCAGGAGCGCATTGAACGCATTCTGATGCCTCAACCGCAGGGCGAGTATGCAGCACAGGCGAACTGATTAGTCAAACAGGTGCAGCCTCTCGATAGAATCAAGGTCCCGGTCCCGAGCCGGGACCTTTTTGCACTGCTCATATTCTGATATTCAAATGGCCCAATCCGGAATATAATGAGGGGGATCACCGATTCGAAAGAGCTTTCTGAAAGGGATGCAGCCCAATTGACCAACACGAACATCATGGCACGAAACCAAGTACGGAAGACCGTGCTCTCGCTGGCTCTGGCAGCCGTACTTGCCGCAGGGACAAGCCTGAGTCCTGCAGTCGTTTCGGCCGAAACTTACGAATCAGGAGCAAGCTACACCATCAGGGAGCAGCCTGTCACTGTGGACGGCAAATCCGCCAGGATCCCCGTCATTTATTCGGAGGGCAGCACATACATCGGACTGCGGGCGCTGACGGAGCACCTTGGCCTCGCGATCGAATGGGACGGGCAGGAGAGAGCCGCTTCGGTCACAGGCCGCGGACGAACGCTGAAGGTCTATCCGGACACCGGGGTCTATACGCTGAACGTGAACCGGCTGTATGGAGAGTATCCGATTCTCCAGGACGGCTCCCTGTATGTGCCGCTGCGCTTCCTGCTCGAACGCCTTGGGTACGGCGTCTCTTATGACGAGGCGTCCCGGACCATCGGAGTCGAGACGATACAGGAGAACCCCCTGAGGATCGTTACCGTGACCACGGACGGCGGCCATCCGCTGGTGGATGCGCAGTACCCGCAGATCGAGGGCTACGCGGATGCGGCGGTGCAGCAGAAGATCAATGACACGCTGAAAAAAGAGAATGAAGCCCGGATCGCCGAAGGGATCAGGCAGCTGAAGGAAGCGGATCAGTGGAACAGCGAGCTCAAGACGGACAACCCGGAGCTCGAGATCCCGCCGTCCGCCTACAGTGCCTCCTACGTCGTAACTTATAATGAGAACGGCCGGCTGAGCCTGTATTCGGATTATTACTTTTACGGCGGAGGGGCTCACGGCTCAACGGTGCGGCAGGGTTATACGTTTGATCTCAAGACCGGCGAGTCCATGTCGCTGCAGGAAACGGCTGGGGGCAGCGGAGATTATGTCGGCATCATCAACCGGGAGATCCGGAAGCAGATCGCAGGCAGCGGGCTGTATCTGCTTACTCCGTTCGAGACGGTGGAGCCGGGCCGGGATTACTTCCTGACACATGAAGGCGTCGTGATCTACTTCCAGCAGTACGAGTACACGGCGTATGCCGAGGGCATGCCGGAGTTCATTATCCCTTATGATTCCTTCAAATGAACAGCGTTCGGCGTTTAGAACAGGAGTCTACCGGGTAATCAAAAGCATGTCCTATAACCGGGAGGTGTCTGGAGATGACGGCCGGATCGAAGAACGAGCTTGTCCGCAAGGACGGCAGTGCTTCCGACATGAGAGCATTCGTCGAGCGCACCGCTTCGGCGGACGGCAGACAAGATCAGGAACCGGAGAAGAACCGCAAGCCGGATGAGCAGAACAAGCTCACGGACCAGCATAATCTGCGCAAGTAACAAGACAGCGGCCCTGCCGTCCTTCGGGACAGCAGGGCCGCTTTTCTATGGATGCGTAGGAAGGGCAGGCCCTACCATAGGGGTCACGCGTCGTTAGTCCCAGACGTTCGCCCAGGCCTGCTCCAGCCGCTTTAGTCCCTGGCGGATCTGCGTTTCGGTGAGGCCTCCGAAGCCGAGATAGAGACGGGGAGGTCCCATAGGAACGGGCCGGGTCCAACACTCCTGCAGATCATATACGAGCACACCGTGCGCCGCAGCCAGCTCCAGCAGGCGGCTCCCCGCCAGCCGGGTATGAACCGTGATCTCGAGATGAAGACCGGCGCTGTGGCCGGTGATCTCCACCCGCCTCCCCTCCCAGAGGGAGCGGATGCCGTGCACCAGCTCCCCGTGTTTGCGTCGGTACAGCCTGCGCATCCTCCGGATATGCCGGTACCAGTAGCCCTCGGCGATAAGCGCATGCATCGCCCACTGCTCGATGCGGGAAGGGGCATGAAGCAGATGCGGCCTGCTGCGGGCAGCCTGGGCGAGCGCCTCCGGCAGAACCATGTAATTCATCCGCAGGGCCGGCGTGAACACCTTGGAGAAGGTGCCGATATAGATGACCCTGCCGTCACGGTCGAGGCTCTGCAGCGAGGGCAGGGGTTTGCCTTCATAGCGGAACTCCCCGTCGTAATCGTCCTCGATGACATACGCACTCCGGGAACGCGCCCAGCCGAGAAGCCGCTCACGCTCGGCATATGGCATGACGGCCCCGGTTGGAAAATGGTGGGATGGGGTGATATAGACGGCCTGCGCAGCGGCTGCCTCCAGTTCATCCACTGACCATCCCCGCCTGCCGACCGGCCAGGAGAGGACCTCAAACCCGCAGTGCCGCCACTGCTCGCGAACCGGAGCGTAGCCGGGGTCCTCTGCGGCGAGGGGCGCTCCGCCGGTGAACAGCTTGGCCAGGATGCCCATGCTGTAAGAGATGCCGGAGCCGATGACGATCTGCTCCGGCCGGCACACCACGCCGCGGGAGGTCCGAAGGTAATCGGCCAGCACGCAGCGCAGGCCCTCTTCGCCCTGCGGGTCGCCGTAGCGGCCGATCTGCCCGGCGGCGCGGTCCGCCGCCTGATGCAGCAGGCTTCGCCAGGTGCGCAGCGGGAAGCTGTGCGGATCGACGGCCGAGGGCCGGAAGTCGATCCGGGCGTCCCGCGGTTCCGCCGCAGGCGGAGCAGGGGCCGCATTCCGGCCGGCCTGCTGCACCGCAGCGCTGTACGGAGCGATGCCCTGAGGGCTTACGGCGTACAGGCCGGAGCGCGGCCGGCTTACGGCGTAACCCTCGGCGACGAGCATCCCATAGGCGGTCTCGACCGTAACCTTGGAGATATTGAGCTGCCCTCTCAGGGAACGGAGGGAGGGAAGGCGCGTACCGGCTGCAATCCGGCCGTCCCGGATGCCCTCGCGGATTTGCTCATAGAGCTGCCTGTACAGCGGCTGGTTGTCTTTATTCGTCAGGCTGAGATCGAATATCCCGCTCACCTGCTTTCTGACCCTTAGATCTGTACTGAAACTGACCCTTACTGCAGGGTCAGTTTCAGTATAAGCTTCAGAGGAAGAGTCAGGCAACCGGCCGGCCATGGGCGGGTGCAGCACCTATAGAAACGGGGAGATGTCATGAAAGATGGGATGAAGGAAAGGATGAAAGGAAAAAGTGCAGTTCGGGAGGCTTTGACACGATCGGGAAGCCAGCCAGGCTCCGATGCCTTCCCGCGGTCTCGAAAGCCTATGGCAGCGGCAGATTGTACACAGCAGGAAGGAGGCAGGGCACCGGAATCGGACGGGCCGGGGGAGAAGCGGACCGCTGCCCTTCGCCATGCGGGTCTTCGTCCGAGCCTGGGGCTGCCTCAGATCGTGGCGCTGTATATCGGCTCGGTGATCGGCTCCGGCATCCTGCTGATCCCCGGCCTGGCCGCAGAGCTGGCGGGCCCCGCTTCCATCCTGGCCTGGCTCGCGATGTCCGTGCTCGTGGTGCCGATGGCCGTAACGATGGGCTGGCTGGCAGCCAGGTATCCGAACTCGGGCGGGGTATCCCACTTTGTCCGTCTGGCTTTTGGGGCTCCCTACGGCCATCTCGTCGGCTGGTTCTTCCTGCTCTCGGTCCCCTTCGGCGGGCCGGTGCTGGCCGTGACCGGAGCCCGTTATCTGGCGGTGCTCCTGCACTGGAACGCGGAGCAGGTCTACCTGACGGCAGCCTTGATCGTGCTGCTGCCGCTGCTGCTGAACGTCTATGGCCTGCATCTCGCCGGCAGGCTGCAGATGGTGGTCGTCGCGCTGATTCTGGCCGTGCTCGTTCTGGCGGTCACCGTGTCCATCCCGCACGCCGACACGGCTCATCTGACACCTTTCATGCCGCACGGTCCGCTGAGCGTCGTACAGGCGGCAGGGCTGATGTTCTGGTGCTTCATCGGCTGGGAAGCGGTGACCCACCTGTCGGGCGAGTTCGTCGACCCAAGGAAGAACGCGGTGCGCGGCATTCTCTGGAGCGCTGGGATCGTGGCGATTGTCTACTTCTCCGTGGCGTTCATGACCGTGGCGACCGGCAGCTACGGCGGGGATGCCTCCGCAGCATCGCTGAGCGTGATGGTCCAGCGCTCGCTGGGCGAAGCGGGAGGCTGGGCGGTCGCCGCAGCCGCCTTGTTCATCTGCTTCGCTGCCCATAACGCGTATTCGAGTGCCGCATCGCGCACCGCTTATGCGCTGGCCCGCGAAGGGGCTGCGCCCAAGTGGCTCGGCGCCCTGCATCCGAGGTACGGCACCCCGGTCGGCGGCCTGCTCTTTATCGCGGCGGGCAGCATGGGCGCCCTGCTCCTGCTGTACAGCGGAGCCGTGCCGCTTGCGGAGCTGATCGGGCTGCCGAATGCGGCCTTCATCGCCACTTATATCGGCGGGTGCATGGCCGGTGTGCGGCTGCTCCGGGACAGCCGCTGGGGCCGAAGATGCGCTTTCCTCTCACTGGCGGCGGTTCTTGCCCTATACCCGTTCCTCGGCTGGCCCGCACTGTTTCCGGCAGGAGCGGCACTGGTGCTGTATGTCTGGCGGCTCCGTAAAGCTTGAAGCAGCATAGGATCTGAAACGAAGGGAGGGGGCGCCGGCTCCTTCCTTTTTCTGGCGCAAGAGGGGAACTGACGTTTCGGGGGGAGAGTGCTATAATGGGAAAGTGCATACATACCTAAGGTAAAGCAAGAGAGGTCGCAAGGCATGCAGCAGCGGATCGATTTTTTTACAAGCAAAAAAGAGGAGCTCGGCGTTTCCTTAAGCGAGGTGCAGAAGCAGGCCGTCCGGCAGACGGAAGGGCCGCTGCTCCTGCTGGCGTCGCCCGGCTCCGGGAAGACGACGACGATGATCATGCGCATCGGCTATCTCATCGAGCGGATGGGCGTCGAACCGTCGAGAATCAAGGCGGTCACCTTCAGCCGGGCTTCGGCGTCGGATATGAAGGAGCGCTTCGCGCGGTTTTTTCCGGGCCTTGAGCCCGTCAAATTTTCAACGATCCACAGCCTGGCCTTTCAGGTGCTGAGGGAGCATTTTTACAAGACAAGAACGCCGTATCATCTGATCGAGGGGCAGGTGGACCTGGAGGAAGAGACGGAAGGGGACGGCGCCCAGCCGGCGGCGGATCAGCCTCCGCTGCACAAGAAGTTCATCCTGCGCCACTTGTACAAGACGACCACCGGAGAGAACATCACGGACGAGCAGATGGAGGAGCTTACAACCTATATCTCGCTCGTCAAGAATAAGATGATACCGCCGGAGCAGTGGGAGTCGGTGAAGACCGATGTGCCGCAGGCGCACCGCGTGCTGATCGCGTACGAGGAATACAAGCGGGCCGGCAGCGGCAAGGGGCTGCTCGTCGACTTCGATGACATGCTGACGATCGGCAATGAGATTCTGGAGCGGGACCGGGAGCTGCTGGGCCGCTATCAGCGAAGATACGATTATGTGCTCACCGACGAAAGCCAGGATACGTCGCTGGTACAGCATGCGATTATCGAGAAGCTGGTGCGGGAGCACGGGAACCTGTGCGTGGTCGCCGACGACGACCAGTCGATCTACAGCTGGAGAGGGGCGGACCCTTCCTATCTGCTGAACTTCAAGGCGGCCTATCCTGCAGCCGTCACGCTGTTCATGGAACAGAATTACCGCTCGAGCCGGGATATTGTGGATGCTGCGAACCGGTTCATCCGGCGCAACAAGAACCGGTACGAGAAGAACATGTTCACCCGCAATCCGCGCAGCGCCCCGCCTCAGATCCGCACTTTCGCGGATTACAAGAGCCAGGCGAAGTACCTGGTGGAAGAGATCCGGGGCCTTCCGGAGCTTGGCGAAGCGGCGGTGCTGTACCGCAACAATTCCTCCTCCATCACGCTGATCAACGAGTTCGACCGGGCCGGAATCCCTTTTTTCATGAAGGATACCGACAACCGGTTCTTTTCCCACTGGGTGGTGGAGGATGTGCTGAACTTCATGCGCATGTCGTTCACCGACAGACGGGCCGATCTGCTTGAGACGATTCATACGAAGTGCGCCGGCTATATCACCAAAAGCCAGATGGCCCAGCTTCTCGGAATCAACAGCCAGGAGTCCGTCTTCGATACTCTGCTGAAGCAGGTTCCCCTGAAGGAGTATCAGGTGAAGCCGATCGAGCTTCTCCGGGACAACTTCCGGCGGATGAAAGGGATGCCGCCAAAGGAAGCGATCCGGCATATCCGGGGCAAGCTCGGCTACGAGAAGGCGCTGGAGAGGCTGTGCGAGCGGCTCGGGTTCCGCAAGGAGCATCTCTTCGGAATTCTGGGTACGCTGGAGGAGATCGCCGATACGCTCGGCACCATGGAGGAATTCGCCGCGCGGCTGAAGCATCTCGAAGGCGTGCTCAAGAGCTCGAAGCACAAGAAGGGACAGAATGCCGTCACCTTCTCTACCCTGCACAGCGCCAAGGGGCTTGAATTCGAGCGCGTCTATATGATCGATCTGGTCGACGGGATCATTCCGTCGTCGGAAGACAAGCAGGGCGTGACGGCGGAAGAGGCCTCGCTCTCCCTGGAGGAAGCCGTCCGGCTCTTCTATGTCGGCATGACGCGGGCGAAGCGGCATCTGGAGCTGCTCACCTACAAGTCGCGGGAAGGGGAGAAGGTACAGGAATCCCCGTTCGTGACGGATGTCCGGAACATCCTGAACCCGGGCGGGCCGGAGCACGGAAAGAAGGCGGCTGCAGGTGGGGCGGCCGGCGGAAGGCCTCAGGCCTCCGGCAGTGAGGGAACCGGCAGGGCGTCAGCTAGTGCTAAGGCAGCTGCCCCTGCCCGCCGGAGGAATCCGAACGCGGTCCGCGCGGCTTCGGAGCTGGCCGTAGGCCGGGATGTGCTGCATCCCGTATTCGGCTCCGGCACGGTTGTGAAGCTGGCCGGGGAACGGATTCACATCCGCTTTGGGACGGCTGACAAGGTGCTGTCGGTGGCGACCTGCCTGGAGATGGGGCTGCTCGAGCTGGAGAAGCCGCAAGGCAAGCCAGGGAGCGGCCGGTGAAGCGCCTTGCTTTTCCATTGCCCAGTGAGGATGTATGGTTTTGAAAGCGACCTTTAAAGCGGCTTCCCGCCGCTCGGGCGGCTAATCCCAACAGAAACCGTATGCAATCGGGAGAAGGCTCTTGCTTTTCCATTGCCCAGTGAGGGTGTATTGTTTTGTAAGTGACCTTTGTGCGAAGCACAACGGAACACAAAACAATACACCCGAACGCCCTTAATTCCGATAAAACTTATTGACTTAAATGGAAATTGAGGTATCATAAAACTATCAGACAAGGAACAGCGGAGATTCGATCAGCCATTTGACAAGGGGGACATGCGAAATGAAAAGGAAGACGGTAGCGATTATCGGAGGAAGCCAAACGGATACGTTCAAGAAGCTAGGCGAGAAACGCGGGCTGCTCGTCGAGCATCACGACGGAAAAACCGGCGGGGGTTCGATCGATGTGTACTTTCAGCGGATTATCAACAAAGCCGACGTGATTATTGTCCTCCGCGGGGCAATCAAGCACACTTCCATGTGGGCGGTCCGCGAGCTGGCCGAGAAGAAGGGAAAGAAGATCGACTATCACGACGGCTTCGGCGCGTCCGGCGCGTTGGAGAAAGCGCTCCAGCTCGTGTAAGTGCAAAAATGCGATAGGCTATCCCTTATAAGGCAGGTGAAAGGCATACTTCAGCCAGGACACAGAATAGAGTAGACCCCATCCGGCGTACCGGGTGAGGGTCTATTTGGCGCTTGGCAGCCTCCGCGGATAAGTCCCCCTCTTGAAGGAAAACCTAGAAGAAGAGGGATGGAATTCTGCTGACAAGGAGGGGTTCGCATGATCAAGACCGTAGGGCTGGGACTGCTCCTGGCTCTGAACCCGGCAGCGGGACAAAGCCCACCGCAGGAGACCGGAGTGGTGGATTACTACGGAACCAACCCGACGCTCTGGGATACGAGCTTCGCCAAGACGGTGGCCCCCCATGCGAACGTTCCGCAATTCCGGGTTCAGGGAACGGACGGTGAACTGGGGCAGGCCGATCTGACCGACGGGCGCTGGGGGGATCCGGGCGGCACCCCGTACCGGGCTGCAGGCACTGCACCCGGGAAGCGGGACTCCCATTGGCTGGGCCTTGCCGGCCTGCTGGGGCTGCTTGGTTTAAGACGCAGAGCGGAAGTGTCATCTGAGAGATCACGTGAAGATTGATCATCACCCCATGCATACGGCCCCTCCTGATCATGGGAGAGGGCTGCATTTTTTTTGAAGGATAGCTACGATCGCCGGCTGATTGGAGTAAGAGAGCCTATCCCCTTTTGGAGCGCGGACAAACGTGCGTAATCCCATACCGGTCACCGGTCATGTTGTGAAGACAGGCCGCGCCGGGTAATAAGAGGGAAACCACTGTGATCAGGCGGGAAAAGGAGGCGTTCGTATGTGCGGCCGATTTACACTCACGGTATCTCCGGAAGTGATCCTGGAGCATTTTGACATAGCCGGGGGACTGGAGGAGTATCATCCGAGGTATAACGTGGCGCCGGGCCAGCAGGTGTGGGCGGTCGTCCAGGACGGACAGGCCAGCCGGATCCGCTCTCTC
Organism: Paenibacillus sp. S-38; assembly: GCF_049942825.1. NCBI lineage: Bacteria > Bacillati > Bacillota > Bacilli > Caryophanales > Paenibacillaceae > Paenibacillus > Paenibacillus sp. S-38. The sequence goes on along the minus strand of NZ_CP187970.1, from coordinate 4,935,946 downwards.
AAATGGGGACTGGTGCCGTTCTGGGCCAAAGATCCGAAGATCGGGTACCGTACGTTCAATGCCAGGAGCGAGACGGCGGCCAAGAAGGCGGCCTTCCGGGAGCCGATGAAGCATTCGCGCTGTCTCATTGTGGCGGACGGGTTCCTCGAGTGGCGTACAGGCGGGGGCGGGACCAAGCAGCCGGTGCGCTTCCGGCTGAAAAGCCGGGAAGTCTACGGCTTCGCCGGTCTCTGGGAGACGTGGAGAGGGAGGGACGGAACAGAGCTTGCCACCTGCACGATTCTGACAACGGAGCCCAATGACATCGTCCGGGAGGTGCATGACCGGATGCCGGTCATTCTGCCGCGGGAGGCGGAGCAGGCGTGGCTCGACCCGGGCGTAGAGAATCCCGCGGACCTGCAGCAGCTTCTGCGGCCGTATCCTGCGGAGGAGATGTACGCGTATGAAGTGTCGCCGCTGATCGGGAATGTGAAGAACGATTCGGCTGACCTTCTGGAAGAGTTGAATTCGAAGTAAGGGGTACCATGAATCTCTCCTTTGCCTGGAGAAACCAACGGGAGTTCTCTTCAGGATTTGTAATTATTTGTCGATAAATAACTACAAAGGGGGGAAGGGCATGCGGCCTTTGGTTAATGATATGGAGCTGTGCACGGCTCTCGTCTATCAAGCCGAGATCTTGGTGTTCGCGGGCAGGGAGATGGTGCAGCGGGGGAGAATCTTGGCGATGACCGAGCATTCGGTGCAGATTGGAGAAAAGCGGTTCTCACGGGCCGACTGCTCCTTCTGGATGCCGCTGGAAACGGAACGGGAGGAAAGCATCGCCGCTTGCGGGTAGGACCGCAGGCGGGATGCTTTTTTTCTTAAGTTGGGTGCATTTTCAGATGGATGCACTTACTCGAGAGGACCTCAATCAGGTGGGCTTATCAGCGCGATTCGGGTAATAGGAGTAGGTAACGCAAACCAGATCCGTCAGGGATAGGAAAGGAGTGTGCAGCATGTCCGCCAAAACAGAGAAAGACGGCCGCCAAGCAGAAGGGAAGGCGGAGCAGGCAGTCTCCCTCGGCAGGTTTCTGTTCGAATGTCTGAAGCGGGAGGGAGTGACCGAGGTCTTCGGTGTTCCCGGGGACTACAACTTCACCCTGCTCGATGAGCTGGAGAGGGTGCCGGGGATTCGTTTTCTAGGCGGCCGCAACGAGCTTAACGCCGGTTATGCCGCAGACAGCTATGCGCGGCTCAAGGGATTGGGCGCGCTGATCACCACCTTCGGCGTCGGGGAGCTGAGTGCGGCCAATGCCATAGCCGGGGCGTACAGCGAAAGCGTGCCGGTCGTTCACATTGTCGGCTCACCGAAATCCTCGGCCCAGCGGGACCGCCGCCTCCTGCACCATACGCTGCTGGACGGGGAATATGACGTGTTCCGCACAGCCATTGAGGGAATCACGGCTTATACCGCGGTGCTCACCCCGGAGAATGCGGCGGCTGAGATTCCCAAGGCGATCCGAACGGCCAAGGAAAAGAAGAAGCCGGTGTATCTGGTCACCGCCATCGATCTCGTCGACCGGCCGGTCGGACAGGCCGGGCCGGTGACGACGGCACCACCGCAGCATGCGATAAACCCGGCTTCGCTTGAAGCGGCCGCGGCCCATGCGCGCCGTCTGCTGGAGAGTTCGCACAGCGCGGTAATCCTCTCCGACCTGCCTGTGCAGCGATATGGGCTGCGGGAGCAGGTGGAGCGTCTGGCTGAGGCGATGAACGTCCCGGCGGCCTCAACCATGCTCGGCAAAGGTGCGTTCGACGAAACGCATCCGCATTACATCGGCGTGTACGGCGGCGCTTTCGGCAGCGAGGAGCTGCGTAACGCTGTGGAAGAGGCCGGATGCGTGATCGCCATAGGGCTCATCCGGTCGGACGGCAACCTGGCGAACTTCACCGCGAAGCTGGACTCCCCGCGGCTGATCGATATTCAGCCGGAAGCGGTCCGGATCGGGGAGGCACTCTACCCGGGGATTCCAGCCGATGTGATGCTGCGGACGCTGCAGGAGAGCGGATTCCGCTTCGGCAGCCTGCCGCGGATCGGGCATCCCTATGAGGAAGTTACTGGTGCCCCCGAAGAAGCGGTCTGTGCGCGCTCGTATTATCCGCGCTTTCAGCGGATGCTGAAAGAGAGGGATATCGTCGTAGTCGAGACGGGCACGCTCGCCTACGGGATGTCGGAGGTCCGTCTGCCGAAAGGAGCCGACTACATTCACCAGGGAGGCTGGCAGAGCATCGGGTATGCGGTGCCGGCCGCCTTCGGTGCGGCAGCGGCGGACCCGCAGCGCAGGGTGGTGCTGTTCACCGGCGACGGGTCCCTGCAGCTGACGGTGCAGGAGATCAGCTCGATGCTCGCTTACGGCTGCCGTCCGATCCTTTTTGTACTGAACAACCGGGGCTACACGATCGAAAAGTACCTGAACGTAAAAACGGAGGGACAGCGGTACAACGAAATCCCGGAATGGTCGTATACGCGGCTGGCCGAAGCGTTCGGCGGGGAGGCCTACACGGCCCGGGTCCGGACGAACGGGGAGCTGGATGCGGCGATCGCCGAAGCTGAGGCCCAGTGCAGCCGCCGGTTGTGCCTCATCGAGCTCATTCCCGAGGATCCTCTGGACGCGCCTCCTTACCTGCAGCGCAAGAGAAGCTATCTGGAAGCGCAGGAGGGCAAGCAGTAAACCTTAGTTATCAAACAAAGTTTCCATTTGCCTGGAAGGGTGCGTAGGATACCATGGGAGAGATGGAATTCCTTAGCACCCCGGCAAAGGAGACAAGTACCATGATATCCAGAGGCATCATTGACATCGACGGCTTCCCGCTCGCTTACCGGATCGAGGGGGAAGGTCCGCCCGTTCTTATCGTCGGCAGCGAAACGTATTATCCGCGGCTGTTCTCTCCGGAGCTGCGGAAGAGGCTGCAGTTCATTTTTATCGACCACCGGGCCTTCGTCAAGCCTTCCCGCGAGATCGGGCCGGATGATTACACGCTGGAGCGGATCGTGCAGGATATAGAGATCGTCCGCACGGCATTGAAGCTCGGGCGCATTACGGTGCTCGGCCATTCGGGCAGCGCGTTCATAGCGCTCGAATACGCAAGGCTTTATCCCGGGCATACCGCCAAAGCGGTTCTGCTGAATACCGCGCCTACGAACAGCATAGAGCGCCGGCAGGGCAGCATCCGGCATTTCGAGGAGACGGCCTCTGCGGAGCGCAAGGCGAAGTTCGAGCGGGACATCGCGTTATTACAGGGGGATATCGAGAGGGAGCCGGAGCGGCGGTTTGCGCACGGATGCATCCGGATGGCCGCGCACAGCTTTTATGACCCCGAGGTGGATGCGGCTCCAATGTGGGAGGGTGTGTACACAAACATGGAGATCATCGACGATCTGTGGGGCAGGGTGTTCGCGGAGATTGATCTCGCAGAGCGTCTGTGTAAAGTGCATGCCCCCGTATGGATCGGACTTGGGCGGTACGATTACCTCGTAGCTCCGGTTTCTCTGTGGGATGGAATCGAGGAGCGATGCGCCCATGTGAAGAAAACGGTGTTCGAGTTCAGCGGGCACAACCCGATGTGGGAGGAGCCGGAAGCGTTCGACCGGCTGCTGACCGAGTGGGTGGATGCGAGGGAGTAGGCTTATAGCGCATTCTGGCGTTTCCGTCAGGAAGCGCTCTTTTTTTGTGGAGGCATGGTATAATAAGGAAAAAAGAGGAGCAGGAGGCGGGCACGATGCAGAGGCTTAACAGCGGGACGGCGGTAAAGGTGGAAGAAGCGGAGATCCGCGCGGTGGCTTCCCGGCTTCAAGCCATTCGCGAGCAGGAGGGGAACCCCCACGGCGTGTACATCCGGCGCTTCGGCCGGGTTCATGCCTTCCTCGTCAAAGCTATTCCGGATTTCAATTCGGTCAGGGGACTGGGACTGGAGGAAGGAGACGAGGACCTTGTGGATGAGATCCTGGACTTTTATGCGGAGCATGAGGCGGCCTGCCGGTTCGACATCGTGCCCTTCGGTGCCGCGCCGGCCCTGCTGACCCGGCTGGCGGAGCGGGGGTATGGTCAATCCGGCTTTCATACGTCACTGTGCGGCTTCGTTCCGCAGCTGGGTCTTTCCGCGGATCCGCGAAGCGGAAGGCTGGCTGTCCGGAGGCTGCGGGAGGATGAATTTGGCCTGTATGCCGAAATCTACACGGCCTCCTTCGGCATGCCGGCGTTCCTGCAGCCCGCTGTTGCTGAGAACAATCGCGTGCTGTACGGCCGGAGCGGCTGGCGCTTCTACCTCGCGCTGTACGACGATCAGCCTGCCGCGGTCGGGGTGCTCCATGCAGAGCAAGGGACCGGCTCGCTGGCCGCGGCAGCCACCCTGCCCGGGTTCCGCCGGCTCGGGTGCCAAAGCGCGCTGCTGCTCGCAAGGCTCGAGGAGGCCGTACGGCAGGAGTGCGGCCTGCTGGTGGGACAAGCGGCCTTCGGCTCGCCCAGCCAGGCCAATATGGAGCGGATCGGCATGAAGGTCGCGTACACGAAGGCCTTGTGGCGCAGGCTCGAGACCGCCAAGGGGTGAAGGAGGCCGGAGGAGCGCAGGGAAGCGGCGGGTAGGCGTCATTGAAATACCAAGACCGCGGGGCCAGTCGGCCTTACTTCTCTGTCTAGAATGCCGGCTGCTCCCGGCCCATGGTCCCTTCGGGGCACTTTTGCCATTTCTTGTCTTTACGTGACACAGCGGAGTTTATTATAATGAGGTCGAATTGTCTGTTTATGTCAAAGGAAGGGAGGAGCTGGAACGAGAGCCTCCAAGAATCGGCACAAGAGAACAAAAGACGGCAGGATCTGTCTTTTGCGATACAAAATGTATCCGAATGAAAAGGAGTTTTAATCCCATGATTCAAAGGCTGTTCACCCCGCTTCTCGCCCTGATGCTTTTCCTCCAACTATCCGCTTCGGTTTATGCTTCGGAGAATATCAAGGTCACCATGAGCCTGTCGTCCTTCTGGGAAGTGAGTGAGAATCATCTTCCCGTTACCGCTTGGGTGGAGTCCAAGTACCCCATCCGCAGCGTCAAAGCGAGCATCGATTCGACAGAGGTCGATCTGCGGGTCTGCTCTTACGAGGGTCCGTACTGCGGAGAAATTCCACTCGGGGGCATCGCCTATGGCGAGAAGACCGTGATCGTTAAAGTCGAGGATGTGGAAGGGGGGACTGCAGCCGCCCAGACGACGTATGTTCACTTGCCGAACCCCGAGCTTCAGGTGATCGAACCGCTCGAGAATTCCGTGGTAACGGACGGCAGGCTCCATGTCCGGATGAATGTGCTCAGCAACGCCTCGAATCCCAATATTTATGGGGACCTGAGAGATGACCGCGGGAATACGTTTTCCCCGTTCGAAGGTACGGACCATGTCGACGAGTGGGTGGATGTGCCGGGTAGCTATGGCAGCTCCGCCTCGCTGTACGCCCGCTTAACGGACGACACGGGCATGTCGACCGCGTACCGGTCCAAGCTCTATATCGAGAACAATCCGAGGCTTCAGCAGGTTTACTCGATCGGAGAGACCGGTCCGTTCGATATCGTCGCTTACGATGAGGCGAGAGTATTTGCCCTCTCGAACAATAAGTTGTACCAGATCGTGCGGTCGGACGGAACGAAGACCGAGATTCCCTCGGCTCCGATCGGTGAACGGTTCGGCGGCGGCTTTCATCTCACACCGGCCGGGCTGCTGTTCAGTGTGACGGATCCATACGATCAGGACAAAACCTACTTCTGGAACGGCACAGAAGCCAGGGAGCTGGCCGACCCCATCGAGAGCGATGTGCAGACCCAAGGGAATATGGCGCTCTATCACAGCGGAGAGTACGGCAGCCAGTGGGTATGGCTGAACCTGGAGACCGGCGAAGCACGACGGTATCCGCTCTCCCAGTTCAGCAGCGCATATCTTGAATCCGGCGGAGACCTGCTCACGGTGCAGGGGGATGCGATCAAGAGATGGAGGACGGATGGAACCGAGGAAGTAGTGCTCACCGGACAAAGCGGCATCGAGAGCCTAATCTCGGATGGCGGCCGGATCGTCTTTAAGCAAGCCGGCGTGGAATCGCTGCATGCTTATGACGGAGGGCAGGTGGAGACGGTCGCCCAAGGCCCGGTGGGCACCTATCTCGCAGCCGGCGGATGGATTGCTTACACGGCTCCAGCCGGGGGGGACTCAAAGCAGGCATTCCTCCGTTCGCCGCAGGGAGAGAGCCGGCAGGTCACTTCCTCCGGGAGCGAAGCGATCGTCAAGGAACTGCAGCCGGATGGGGAATTAGCTGTCGTTGACGGCGCCGACCTGTATGTTGCCAGGGCCGGAGCGCGGGAGCCTGAGCGTCTAACCTCGTACTATGTGGGAAAAGTGCAGCACGCGAACGGCAAATGGTACAAAGGCCTCGGCCGCACCCTGTTCGAGATCCGGACGGGAGCAGCGGACACGGAAGCCCCCGTCTGGCCTTCCGCAGATGCGCTAACCGTACAAGAGGTGACATATAACTCGGCCCTGCTGCAGTGGCAGCCGGCGACCGATAACGCAGCCGTAGAGCAGTACCGCATCTACCAGGGCGAATCGCTGATCGGGAGCGTTGCCGGTTCGGTTTACGCCTACCCGGCTGTAGGATTGCAGCCTGCATCCACCTATACCTTCTCGATCGAAGCGGTGGATGCCGCTGGGAATGTGTCCGCCGTAACCCCTGCGCTGAAGGTCTCCACGCCTGCACAGTCGGCGGTGGATACATCAGCACCGGTTTGGCCGTCCCAGGAGGGTGCGCTTACGGTTCAGGATGTGACTTACAGCTCGGTGAAGCTGGCGTGGATCCCAGCCCTGGATGATACAGGCGTCTCTGCCTACCGGGTCTACCGCGGCACCGAGCTGCTGGATACCGTCAGCGGGGCTGTGTATAACTACTCCGTTACGGGTCTTGCGCCGGAGACGCTGTACGAATTCGGTGTACGTGCCGTGGATGCGGCCGGGAATGCGGGGCCGGCGGCTGCCGCATCGGTTACGACCGCAGCCTATGGTCCTGTAACGCAAACGCCTGCCGTATCGCTGCAGTTGAAATCCGGGTTCCTCGCGAAGGGCTCTCCAGTTGAGGTCACCGTGCGGTCCGATCAAGCAGCGGATCTCTATGCGTTCCTGCTCAGGCTGCAGTATGACCGGAGCTGGCTAAAGCTGAACACCGTGACCCTGCACGGCGAGTTCGGCAAAGAAAAGAAGGATGCCGTCCTGTCGGCTACCGGCCTGCAGGCCGAGACAGTCGGGTTGACGGGCTCCCTGCTCGGATCTGTACCGGGTAAGAACGGGAGCGTAGGGCTGGTGACCCTGAAGTTCACCGCGCTGCAGAACGGCGGCACGGAGCTTCGGCTGCTGTCCTCATCCCTTGCGGACAGCCAGGGGAACGTGCGGCAGGCGGCGCAGCCGCAGGTCTTGACGATCCAGATCGGCAGAGGAGACTTCGATCACGACGGAGTGATCGGGCTGAGCGATCTCGTGCTGATCTCCCAGGCCTACGGATCCGCGAAGGGGGATGCCGGGTATGATCCGGCGTTCGATCTTAACAGCGATGCGCGCGTGGACCTGACCGACGTTCAGTATATCGCAGGCAGGGTGTCTGCGGGAGCATAGCCCGGGCCGGCGGATGGAATGTCCTCCGCCGCCTGCATGAAGTGGGAAACCCGCCCTCGGCGGGTTTCTTTTTGCTGGTTGAAGAAGTGCTGCCGCGAAGGCAGGTGAAGCGGTTTACCCTAATGGCGTCCGGATGAAAGAATCATTTGACTGTAACCGTTTGCGTAACATACACTGGGGGCATTTGAAAACATGAGGAGCCTGTACTGTGAATACCGAATCTCTGCCTACATGGAAAAAATTAAGCCTGTTCGCCGTCACCTGGCCGATCTTCGTCGATTCCGTCCTGCGAATGCTGCTCGGCACAGCCGATGTGTATATGCTCAGCCGCATCTCGGACCGGGTCACCGGAGCCGTCGGCCTGGCCAATGAAATCGTTGTTTTCTGTATTCTGATGTTCGGCTTTGTCGGCATCGGCACCAGCGTGGCCGTCGCCCAGTTCCTCGGTGCCGGACGGGCACAGGAGGCGAGCCGCATCTCGGCGCTGGCCATCACGATCAATTTGATCTTTGGCCTCCTCGTCAGCCTGACCCTGGTGGTCTTCGGCGAAGGAATCATGCGTCTGATGAATCTGCCGCCGGAGCAGACGGCGATCGCCAAGCAGTATCTGACGATTATCGGCTCCTTTATCTGGATCGAAGCCCTGTCGTATGCCATCTCTTCGATTATCCGCTCCAACGGACAGACGAGGGATGTCATGTTCGTCACCCTCGGTGTGAATCTGATCCACATCGCCGGCAATTATCTGCTGATCTTCGGCCACTTCGGATTCCCGGAGCTGGGGGTAACAGGGGCTGCCGTCTCCACGGCCGCCAGCCGGCTGATCGGCCTCGTGGTTCTGATCTTCATCCTGTACCGGCGCATTCCGTTTCCGATACGGCTGAAGGATTACACTACGTGGAACGGCACTTATGTGAGACAGATTCTCTCGATCGGCCTGCCTTCCGCAGGCGAGCATCTCTCCTGGCAGTCCCAGCACATGATGACCGTCAGCTTCATCAATCTCATCGGGACAGCCGCACTGAGCACCCATGTGTACGTGATGAACATTTCCAACTATTTCATGGCGCTCGGCATGGCCATCGGGATGGGCACGGAGATCCTAATCGGCCATATGATCGGGGCGGGAGAGACCAAGGCGGCCTATCACAGGCTGCTGACAAGCCTGCGGTTCTGCTTCCTGCTGACCGCGGCCGTAGTGGGGTGCGCTTCGCTCTTCCGCGAGCAGCTCATGGGACTGTTCACGACGGATGCGGATATTATCGCGATGGGCTCAAGCATTCTTCTGCTGTCCATCATCCTGGAGCCCGGACGTACCTTCAATCTTGTGGTCATCAACTCGCTTCGCGCAGCGGGGGACGCCAGGTTCCCGGTCATGATGGGAGTGCTCTCGATGTGGGGCGTCGCCGTGCCGCTTGCCTACCTGCTCGGGATCAAGCTGGGCATGGGCCTGCTCGGCGTCTGGATCGCATTCACCGCGGACGAATGGCTTCGCGGCCTGATGATGCTGCTCCGGTGGAGAAGCCGGGCCTGGGAGAGCAAAGCTCTCTTGAAGCCGGCCGGCACAACTGCCGCCGCTGCCGAACATGGCGTGTGGGGCGGCGACTGAAGAATAAGTGGACCGCTGGAGAGCTCCAGCGGTCTCTTGGCATTGGCGGTCCGGGCGCCCGTCTTCAGCCGATGGGCCTGGGGTTGACTTCGCCGCCCGAATTGCCTATTGTCGAGCTAGAACGTATGAACGTAACACTGCGGGAACCCGGAGCGTGGAAAGGGGCATAGAATATGCGCATTCAAGTGCAATTGTCGGTAGCCGGCCAACCCGTGAAGAGGGAAGAGCTCGTGATCGAGGAGACGAAGCTCGGCGAGCTCACCGACGAAGAGATTGAGCAGGCCATTGAGATCAACATCCGCAGCTGGGCGGACCGGATGATAGAGATCGCCTGGGAAGTGGTTGACGAAGAGGGCGCTTGAGCTGCGGCAGGTGGCGCCTTGCATCTTGAAGGTAGTCCTGCCGGGAGACTGATCCGGCAGGACGGCGGCCTATGGGTGCAGCACCGTCTGAATCCCCGCCCGCAGCGGCTCATGGCCGGCGATAATGCCTGTGCACCCCCAGGTGAACGGCTCCCCGGCCGGCCCGGTGACATGCCCCCCGGCTTCGGAGACGAGCAGTGCGCCAGCCGCCCAGTTGTACAGGGACTCGCCATACTCCCAGTAGGCGTCCAACCGGCCGCCGGCCACATAGGCGAGCTGCAGGGCGACGGAGCCCATCATCCGGATGAGGAAGGCTTCCGGAAGAAGGAGTCCGTAGCTTCGCGCCGCAGCTTCCGTGACGGCCGGGTCGGGCTCGGGCACCGCCGGAGGGGCCGTCGCGAGCAGGGCCGCCGACAGGGCGGTCTTGCGTGCGGTGCGGATCGGCCTACCGTTCAGGAAGGCGCCGCCGTCCCGCACCGCGTGAAAAAATTCATCGCGGTGCGGGTCATACACCGCAGAGAAGACCGGCACGCCGCCGTCGATCAGGCAGAGCGACATCGCCCAGAGCGACATGCCCTGATGCAGGTGCATCATGCTGTCCACGGCGTCAAGCACCCAGTAGGCGCCGTCCTGCTCGGGGCTTTGCTGCCGGCCGAAATCCAGCTCCGCCTCGGACCAGCCTATCCCGGGATGCAGATCATCGAGCCGCCTACGCAGCTCGTGCTCTGCCGCGGCATTCGTCTCCAGAAATCTATGATACAGCTCTTCGAGCGTTACCGGAGGCGGCTCCGCGGAACACTTCTCTACCAGCTCGCGGCCGATGAGGCGAAAAGCGTCTTGAATTCCTTGGATGTTTACATGGATCATGGTTCTATTCCTCCTGATTATAGAAGTATTAATAAATACGACTAAAAAATGGTCTGAAAAAAGGAATGCCTGCAGCGGACTACAGGTATTCCTTGTAAGGCCCGATAATGCGTTCGTAATGCTCCCCGTATCTCTCCGCCAGCTCCCCGCCCAGATCCCGCTCGATCCGTTCCATGACGAGGTCGTGATAAAAGCCGTTCTGCAGCAGCTCCACCAGCGAAGGATGATCGGTCTCCAGCAGGGAAGGCTTCAGCGCTCTGCCGAAGCTGCCGAGCAGGGCGGACCGCGAATCGCAGAGCATTGAGAATTTGCGGGTCTCGGACTTGTTCCACTCCTCGCTGCGCTTGTGCACGAGGACCTGCTTCAGCGGCGTATGGCACGGGCCGATGCTGATCACGGTGACGGCGACGCCGCGCGACTCGGCCTCAAGCAGCGCTTCCTCAGCCAGGTGGAGGTCCTCGGCCCACAGGTCGACAAGGATGCTCCGGTCCGCATTAGCGGCGAGGCGCCGGATGGCGGTGCCGACGGCTTTGTCCCCATGCCAGCTGTAGAAGGACTTGGATGACGGGGGCGGGGCCTGCAGGCGGCTCAGCAGGGTGCGCGAGGTGAGCTCGAAGTCCGCCTGGAGCAGCCGGATCAGCTGTTCGATGGGGACGGCTTCGTAGACCACCGGTTCGCTCTCGATCATCCGGCACATGCCCTTATCCGCCAGGGAGCGCAGGGCAGCATACACATTCGTGCGGGAGACCGACACCTTCTTCGCCACCTCATACCCGGTGATTCCCTGTTCTTCGTGAAGGGCCAGGTAGCATCTTGCCTCCAGATCATTGAGGCCGATCCGCCGCAGTTCTTCGATCACATGGACAGCCTCCTCTTCGACATGATGTTCACTATATGCGTATTCAAGAATACTACTAAATATTACCCGGGAATCCATTCCACGTCAAGCCAATCGTTCTATTCCGGATCGCCGGGGGCCGGCGTCCCCCCAGCAGAGCGGTCCAGGTACCCCAGCAGAAGTCCGCGTTCCGAAGAAGTGCAGTGCGGAACTCCATTTGCCTCCATCATCCTTAAGCCCGGCAGCGGCCGCTCTGATTCAGCCGTTCTTCCCCATGGTAATGTAGGGAAAGGAAGTGCTGAACAGGGGGATGCCTATGTGGTACAGAGAGAATTTTTTCAAATATACGGTCGGTGCCATTCTGGTGCTCCTGGTGATTTTTCTGCTCGGCAAGATCGGTTACTTCTTCGCCCCCTTCCGGCAGATGTTCTCCGCGTTATTCTTCCCGCTCTTGATCTCCGGCTTTCTCTTCTATCTGCTTCGCCCCTTCGTGGATTATCTGGAGGGCAAGCGGCTGCCGAGGACGATGGCGATCCTCTTCATCTTTGCTATCCTGACCATGCTGATGTCCACGGCGGGCAGCTATATCAGTACGATGATTCAGCAGCAGTTCGTCGATCTGGCGAGCAATCTGCAGGAGAGCATTCAAGATGCCACGAAGAAGACGGATGACCTGCTGCAGGAAAACAACACGTTTTTCTCCGTCCAGGACATCGAGCAGAGGGTCAGCGCCACGCTGCGTTCCCTGATCGGGTGGGCACAAAACAATGTAGGGGGCATTGTCTCGGCGTTCGCCAGCGCGGCAACGACGCTGACGCTCGTCCCGTTCATTCTCTTCTACTTTCTGAAGGACAGCACAAGCTTCCATACGAGGGTCGTCCGGCCGTTTCCGGAGGAGTACAAGGGGGAGCTGAGCAAAATGCTGCTCGAGATGGATTTCACCATCTCGGCGTATGTGAAGGGCCAGGCGCTCGTGGCCGCCTTCGTGGGCGTGTTCATCTACCTTGGGTATCTGCTCATCGGCCTCGATTTTGCCTTCATCCTGGCGCTGTTCGCGATGTTCACCAATGTCGTCCCCTTTCTCGGACCGTTCATCGGGGCCATTCCCGCGCTGTTCATCGCCCTTACGGTGAGTCCGGTGATGGCCTTGAAGGCTGCACTCGTCACCCTCGTCGTGCAGCAGATCGAAGGCAATATGCTCCAGCCCAAGATCATGGGGGATAAGCTGGATATCCATCCGCTGACCGTCATCCTTCTTGTCGTCGCCGCCGGTTCCATCTCCGGCTTCGTGGGCCTGCTCATCGCCGTTCCCGTCTACGCGGTAGGCAAGATCATCCTGTTCAAAAGCCTCCGTATCTACAAGTTCCACCATGCGAACCAGCTGGAGAAGCGGGAGCGGAGGCTGCCCTAGCGGCAGCCCGATGAGATGATCAGAATGCCCCATTTTCGCAGCTTTCACGTCTTCACCGGTATTTTCGTACAAGCAGCCGGGGGAAACTAGTAATATCCTATTCTATTCTACTAGGATAGGATGGGATAGCGATGAAGCCTAAGAACCGCTTGCCGAGACTCCAAACTCTACGGGCTCCGGGTGCCGGGAGCAGCCGGGGGCGCCTGGGCACGAAGCCGGCCCGAATCTCCCAAACGACGGTCCGCTGCTTGGTGCTCTCGGTGTATGCCGCGCCGGATTCGACGATTACACAGGCTGCCTTTATCGACCATATGAACCGGATGATCCGTATCTGGAGAAGCTGCGGCATCTACTTCTCCATTCGTTTCCGGACGGCGGCAGGAGGTCCCACTTTCCGGCGCTTTCAGACGGGACCCATTGTGAATCCGGGGACATTCCCCTGCGGCGTTCCATTCTCGAGCCTTCATCCTTATTTCCGGGCGTGGCTCAATTACAGACCGGGTGCGCTGACTACGGACGTCGCCGTCTATTATGTCAAAGGCCCCCTGATTGGAGGGGCCATCGGGTGTGCGCCTTTCATCACGGATTCGGGGCCTGCGGTAGTGATTACGAACGGCTACTCCCCAACAACCCTTGCCCATGAAATAGGTCATGTCCTGAGCCTCGGTCATGTGGCCCAGATCCCGGCGAATACCTCGAACCTGATGTATCCGGTTGCTGTTGCCACACGGAGCGAGTTAACCGCTGATCAGTGTGCGGCCGCCCTGCGGAGCAGCCGTCTGCAGAACTGCCGGCTCGGCGATTCCCGGAGATCGACGCGTCTGCCGGGCAGCCAAACGAAGGAGCCTGTCTACCGCCGGCCCAAGCCGGGCATGGCAATTCCACGGTCCGCAAGAGCGAGTTCCCCGGTCAGCCGGCTTCGGAGAGACTGACGCATACCTGTTGTGCCCGGGCGGGGGCTGCTCTGCCGGGGCTTATTGTTGTGTGACTGCCTTAATCGGTTGAAAAACCGGATTTGATCACAAGAGTTACATACCTTGGAAGGTCATAGGAATAGAAGGGCGAGGTGAACGGCCCCAGATTGCGGTAACCGATCTGCAGGGAGTCCAGGATCCGATGCTGTTGTGCCTGTTCTTCCAGGCCTTTGTTGGTGATGATCAGTACGCCGGGCGATTCCAGATGGTGATAGGCGTGCTCGAACAGCCGGTACGGAAGGAAGCTCTCCAGCGGCAGCCCCCAATGCAGCAGCGGATCCTCCGTGACGAACGGGAGAAAGAAGGTGCAGAGGTTGAACGGCTCCCGGTAGCCCAGGAAGTCCATGGGCAGGTAAGCGGCAGCGGGACAACCGAGCTCCCGCAGATAAGCCTGCGCATAATCGTAAGCCGTATATCCCGTACGGTAGCGACGGTACGCGTCGAATTCCACGCCGTGCAGCCGCTCCACGGCAGCGAGGGTCCGGTAGAAGTGGAATAAGGCCGGCGCATAATAAAAGGTTCGGCTTCCGACATCCACCGCGCGGACCCGCTCTATTCCCAGGGAAGCCATGTGGGGACGGCAGGCTTCGAGGAGATCGAGAACATACAGATTCAAGCGGTAATCCTGTGCTCCAAGCCGCTTGTGCCACCGGGTGAAATCATACCGTTCGATGAACTCCTGTTCTCTGCGGCGGACATGGGGATCGCCGAACAAGCCTTCCTTGGAGGCGGCCTTGAGGCGGACGGGGCCCAGGCTGAAGCTGAGCCTGCTGCGGACCGCGAACCGGGCTTTATTGAACAGGCTGTGCAGCCGTTTATTCATCGGACTCATGGGCGCTCCCCCTTCGGTATTCGTACGGCAAGCCTAAGCATTATGGGTGATTTGGGTACCGCGAGCCAGCCGCTACCCTAGTCTAAGTATGACCCTTCCGGGGAAGAACTTAACAAATTTCCCGCTGTTTTTCTGCTTCACTTCGGAATGCTTATCCGAAGTGCACCGTGCCTGGCTGTCTTCAGACTCCAGCCGCCTCGTTAAGGGCTGTTTATTGGTGCTGCCCAGGTTGCGCGTCCACATACCGCTTCATAACTGTCTTACTTCCGGGCCCCATCCTTCCCGGCCGGTGTCTCCTGATAAGACAGGGACAGATCCAGCACCTGGCGCCTCCCATCGTAAGAGACGAGATCCTCCTTCCCATTGCCGTCAAAATCAGCCGCAGCCCCCGTACGGCCGGCGCCCGATGCCCAAGGGCCGTATCCGTTCGGCATCGCGGCGAACCGGAAGTCCCCTTCATTGCGGTACACCTGCCAGGCTCCGGCTTCCGGTTCATACAACGTCAGGTCCGTGTCGCCATCCCCGTCGGCATCCATGCCCAGCAGCTCGCTTCCGCGGCTGGCGGCGGGAAGCGCAGCAAGGGAGACGGCAGGACCGAGGCTCCCTTGGCCGTCATCCGGGTACAGCAGCACGCCCGCTGCGGACCGGACGGCAATTCCAGCTCCGCCGCCTTCGCTGGGACGAACGGCGAGCCACTCGGCATCCTCCGGCAGGGGGAGCCCCGCCGTTTCTACCGGAGGTGAAGAACCCTCCCATACGCTTAACCGCCCTTGTCCGGAAGCGATGAAGAAGGGACCCCATCTGCCATCACGCTCCGGCCGTTTCGGATGATAGCTTATGACCTCCCGCAGTCCGGTGGGCAGCTGCGCATAGGGGGCTGCGGAAGAGAAGCCCTGCCCGCCGGAGCGGTATACCAGAACGGCGCCGTCCAGGCTGCGGTAATGCAGCAGATCCTGTCTGCCGTCTCCATCCGTGTCATCGAGCCACAGCCGGTCCCCATCCGCAAACGAGCCCTGGAGCCAAGCGCGCGGGGCGGGCTGCGTGTCGCTGCGCGGACCGGTGTAGCGGCCTTCAATGACCTCGACCCGCTCCCCTCGGACGATGACCGGATCGGCATGCCCGGCTCCCCGCACATCGCCGTACAGCACTTGTTTGGGCTTGTCCGCACCCGGAAGGGCTACCCGGTGAGCCGGGGTGAACGGTACCGCTTCGGCGAGGGAGAGCCAGCGGTACCCCTGCGCCCGAAGCCCGCTCACCAGCTTGTGCAGAGGAGACTCCCCCGGCTTGTAACGGTACAGGGGCAATCCGTCTTCTGCAGCTTGCGTCCCGTCCGGTGTCAGAACCGGCTCGAGATAAGGGAACTCCAGCATCGGGTGAAAGTACAGGGAAGCCAGGCCGCTGTAATCCTCGGACTGCTCGAGCAGCTGCTCCACCGTTCGTCCCTCATGGATGTATTTCAGAGGCGCGGGGACATAGACCGACCCCAGGGTTGGCTGCTCCCCGTACGTATTCTCCGATTCGTACACCTGACTGTCCCGCAGGGACCGGAGAGAGAAGAAGTCGGGCTCGTACAGCAGCCCTATTCTGGAGCGGAACACTTCCTCCTGCGCGCGGGTGTCCTGGTAGTGGGGGGATTCCCAGAAGCGCGGGAGCAGCCCGGCAGCTTCGAACGCCCTCAGGCTGCTGTCGATGCGGGCCTCGGCGTACGACGGTTCGTCCGACTCCGGAGCGCCTTCGACCTTGAACTCGCGGCCGATCCCGGTGGTTTGCCCGCCGTCGCCCCGGGGGACGGTACCGTACTGGTGGGAGTAGCCGTGCATGCCGAGGGCCGCGCCATCCCGCTGCGCGGACTGCAGCACCTGAACGAATTGGTGCAGGTAAGGCTCCGCGCCTTCCCGGCCGATCTCCTTGTCGTAGAGGGAGCCGTCGCCCTGGACGGCGATCCAGTGGGGAATGACGGCGATGCTGAATGGGACGTGCTGCGCTTTCAATTCCTGAAGCACGGCCCGCAGTCTGCCGAGATCTTCCGCCCCGGCATAGGCGCCTCCGGGCCCCACGTCTTCCAGACGAAGGAGCGCCTGCTTTTTTCCGATATGGGACATTGGCGTACTGCCATACAGACTGCCTGCTGCGATGCCGGCCGAGAGGAGCAGCAGAGCTGCTGCCAAGAAGAAGGGATGATGTTTACTGAGCTGAGTACGAACACGTGCCACTAGATGTTCCTCCATGCGGGCTTCGCCTCCGAAGGCCCCGATTTCGATCTTGATGCTCCCTATAGTAGCAGAAGGGACGTAGAGTTTGTTGTTTTTTGTGGAAAAAGATCGAATTCCCTTTATAATAGAATCGTTCGAATAGAATAGAATCGTTCGAAAGGTTTATATCACGGTGATCTACAGGGAGGGAAGGGACCTGCTATCGATACGCTGGCGGAAGGTATGGCGGGACTTGTGGCTGCACAAAGCCCGGACGCTGCTTGTGGTCCTGTCCGTTGCTCTCGGGGTCGCCGGCATGGGCATGATCGGCCGGTCGAAGCTCATCCTTCTGCAGGGCATGAATGACAGCTATGAAGACTCGAGCCCTTCCCATATGACCTTCCTTACCGAATCATTCGACAGGGAGCTCCTCGGAATGATCCGCAGAGAAGCCGGGGTGAAAGCCGCCGAAGCCAGGAGGAATTTGTATGGCCGCCTCCATCCGGACACCGGACTGGAAGGGGAGCCGGCCGGGACGGGCTGGACCGAGCTGCAGCTTTTTGCTTCGGACGATTTCCCGGGGCTGCGTATGGAACGGGTATATCCGGTGCAGGGCCTGTGGCCTCCGCCGGAAGGCGAAATCGTACTGGAGCGTTCGGCGATGGAGGTGGCGGGACTTCATACCGGTGAGCGCGTGTGGGTGGATTTTGGCGGGGGAACGATACATAGGCTCCGAATCGCGGGAGCCGTCAGGGACCCGATCCGGGATACGGCCGCCGTTGCGGGCCGCGCTTACGGCTATGTGGCAGCGGACACCTTAAGGGACCTGGGCCTGTCAGGCAGCTATAATCTGCTGTCCCTAAAGGTGGACAGGGAAGAGCACAGCATTCGGCATCTGAACGATACGGCTGTTCGGATCAGGGACGTGCTCCAGCGGCATGGTGTGAATGTGCTGTCCCTTGACATCCCCCCTCCGGGCAGGCACTGGGCCTATGACCTGGTGGCGTCGATGGGACTCATTCTGCAGGGCTTCGGCGGGCTGGTGCTGCTGCTCGGTACCACGCTCATCGTGAATACGGTGTCGGCGACGACCCTTGGACAGCTGAGGCAGATCGGCGTGATGAAGGTCATGGGGGCGGATACGATGGCGCTCCTGCGCATGTATCTTGGCAGCATGGCGCTCATCGGCATCCTCGCGCTGCTGGCGGGCATCCCCCTGGGCTGGGGCGCCTCAATGATCATTACAGACCATGCGGTGCGTCTGATGGGCTTCGAACAGACGCCCGGTATGCCGCTCGAGGTTCTGCTGCAGCAGGCGGCCGTCGGGCTGCTCCTGCCGCTGCTGGCCGCAGCCGCACCCGTCCTCTGGGCGGTCCGGCTGCCGGAGCGCAGCGCCATCGGGGGGACAACCGCGGGCACCAGCCCCGGCCGGTCAGGGACACGTTGGGTGTGGGACGGTCTGCCGTTTCTCTCCCGCCCGCTGCTGCTTTCGCTTCGCGGCACCTTCCGCCGGAAGGGAAGGCTTGCCCTTACGGTCCTGACACTCGGGATCGGCGGTGCTGCGGTCCTCTCGGTGTTCAGCGTCCGGGCGTCGTTGGAGCGGACGCTGGAGGATGCGGCGGGCTTCACGAATTATGACGCCCGCATCAGCTTTAGCAGCGTCCAGCCGGGAGAGGAAGCGGAGCGGCTGGCTCTTGGCACACCGGGCGTCCGGGAGGCGGAGAGCTGGTACAGCCGCATGGCGGTAAGACAGCGGCCGGATGGAACGCGCAGCCAGGACCTGTCTCTCTACGCGGTGCCGCCCGGCAGCCCGTTCTTGATTCCGCACATGTCGGCAGGACGCTGGCTGGGCAGCGGAGGGGAGGACGACATCGTCCTGAACTCCTATCTGCTGCGCAGGGAGACGGACGTGCGGATCGGCAGCCAAATCCGGCTGGAGGTCGGGGGGCAGGTGAAGAGCTGGCGTGTCGTCGGCTTCGCCGCCGCCCCCGCTGAGGTGGATGCCTATGTGAGCTACGGGCCGTTCACCTCCTGGCTTGGCGCGGACGGACGGGCCGGGATGCTCCAGCTTCGTACGGAAGCCGGGGATCGGGATGCAGCCGCCCAAGCGGCGGCCGAGGTGAAAACGCGGCTGAGTGCGGCGGGGATGAAGGTGAATGCGCCCTCCTTGACGGCCGACGTCCGGGAAGCGGAGCGGTCGCGTTACGGGATTGTGACCGTGTTTTTATCGATGATGGCCCTGATGCTGGTGCTCGTGGCCGGGCTCGGCCTGACGGGAACCCTTTCCCTGAGCACCTTGGAGAGGACCAGGGAATTCGGCATTATGCGGAGCATCGGGGCATCGGACGGAGCGGTCCGGAGGATGGTTGCCGGGGAAGGGCTGGTGATCGGGGGGCTGGGTTTTGCCGTCTCGGCTGTGCTGGGGCCGCCGGTTAGCAGGAGGATCAGCGACGGGGTCGGCAGGGCCCTTTTTGAAGCTCCGCTGCATTATGTGTTTCCACTGGAAGGGGTAGTGTACTGGCTGTGCGCCGTACTGGTCCTCTCCTGGCTGGCGGGCGTCTGGCCGGCTTGGAAGGCATCCCGGCTCCCCGTCAAGGATGTCCTGAATTACGAATAGAAGAATCGATGAATCGTACCATAGATCCGGATCAGTCATAAGGTGGGTTGACAGCTATGAGTCAGTTGTTGGATGTGGTGTTTACTGTCCTGCAGATCATCGTGGGCGGCATCGGAGTGTATCAGGTGCTGCTGGGATGTGCGGGCATTGTAAGAAAAAAGGAAGAGCGGCGCCACGCCGTGCACAAGTCTTTTGCGGTGCTGGTGGCCGCCCATAACGAAGAAGCGGTCGTTGGCGCGCTGCTCCAGAATCTGGGCGGGCTCGACTACCCCAAAGAGCTCTATGAGGTATTCGTCATCTGCGATAACTGTACCGACCGCACGGCCGAGATCGCCAGGGCGCACGGCGTGCATGCCATGGTGAGAACCGCGCCGGACCGGCGGGGCAAAGGCCACGCGATCGAGTGGATGCTCGAAGAGCTGTGGGCGTACGGACGGCCGTTTGACGGCGTCGTGATCCTGGATGCGGATAACCTCGTGAGCCCGAATTTTTTGCTCGAAATGAATGAGAAGCTATCCAGGGGAGAGCGCGTCATCCAGGCGTATCTCGAAACGAAAAATCCGTATGACTCCTGGGTTAGCCTCTCGTACGCACTGATGTATTGGTACATGAACCGGGTGTGGCAGCTGGCCAGGTATCAGCTGGGGCTTCCCAATGTGCTCGGCGGCACGGGGATCTGCATCGAGACGGCGCTGCTGCGTGAGATCGGCTGGGGTGCCCAGTCGCTGACGGAGGACGTCGAGTTCACGGCCCGCTGTGTGGAGAGGGGAATCTATCCTACCTGGGCGCACGAAGCGATAGTCTATGACGAGAAGCCAATTACATTGTGGAGTTCGATGCGCCAGCGTCTGCGGTGGATGCAGGGGCATGTCTTCTGCGCGAGACGCTACTTCTGGAGGCTGGTCATCCTGGCCTTTAAGCAGCGCAGCTGGGCTCGGCTGGATGCGGCGCTGTATCTGTTCCAGCCGTTCCGTTTTCTGCTCTATATCGTTTATATTTTTATGCTGTACGCGCAGGTGGCTACCTCCCTCATCGACCGGATGGGTGTGACCCGCCTGCTGCCCGATGCGTTCTGGACGACGGTCGGTCTGCTGCTGTTCCTGCAGACGCCCCTGGTGCTGTGGATCGAGCGAAAGTCCTGGAAAGCTTTCCTTGGGTATATCCCGTACCAGCTGTTCCTGCTGACCTGGATGCCGGTGACGGTGTGGGCCTTCTTCACGAGCAACAATCAGACGTGGAGCCATACGCAGCATACCCGGGCGATTACGATCGACGAGCTTCAGCACGAGGCGCGCCCATGATCGAGCTGCGCGGGGTGGTCAAGACGTTCATGAGCGGCGGCGGCCCCTTTCAGGCTCTGAAGGGCATTGACATGACGATCGGGGAAGGCGAGTTTACTGCGGTGATCGGCCGGTCGGGCTCCGGCAAATCGACCCTGCTCAGCATGATTACGGGCATCGACCGGCCGACCTCGGGGGAGGTGGTGGTCGCCGGCACCAGGCTGCATGAACTGCGCAGGCGGGAGTTTGCCTCCTGGCGGGGAAGGCAGGTCGGCATCGTGTTCCAGTTCTTCCAGCTGATGCCGGCGCTGACGCTGCTGGAAAATGTGATGCTGCCGATGGATTTCTGCCGGATGTATACGCCGAAGGAGCGGCGCAGCCGGGCCGAACGCCTGCTCGGCGAGGTTGGACTGGCCGAGCAGGCGCACCGGTTTCCCGCGTCCGTATCGGGGGGACAGCAGCAGCGCGCGGCGATTGCCCGCGCCCTGGCCAACGACCCGCCGCTGATCGTCGCGGACGAGCCGACCGGGAGTCTGGACTCCGTCACGGCCGATACGGTCTTCGGGCTGTTCGGGAAGCTGGCGGCCCAGGGCAAGACCGTGGTGCTCGTGACGCACGATCAGACCTTGTCGGCCCGGGTGAACCGGACGGTAGTCATGGCCGACGGCCAGATCGTCAGCGAGGGGGTGCTTCGTGCCTTCCCGAAGCTCGATCTCGAGCAGCTCACCCAGCTTCAAAGCCGCTTCCGCACGCTGCGCTTCGCTCCCGGATCGGTCATGATCCGCGAAGGCGATCCCGCGGACTGCGCCTATATCCTGATCTCCGGGGAGGCGGAAGTGGTGAAGCGCGGCGCGGAGGGAAGCGAGGCTGTCGCCGCCCGGCTCGGCCCGGGCCAGTACTTCGGGGAGATCGCTTTGGTGCTTGGCGGCCCCCGCACGGCAACGGTGCGTGCCGCCGGTAAGACGGAGACGGAAGTGCTCGCCCTGAGCGCCGATGCGTTCAGCGGGATGCTTCTGCATTCGGAGATGACCCGGCGGGAGATCGAAGAGCGGATCCGGCACCGGTTGGAGGAGCTGTCCGGCTTCCGGCCGGAGGGCTCATAATGCAGGGCGCATGACCGGCTGGCCTGCAGAAGCAAGACAATAGTGAGCAAAGGGGAACGCGCATGGGAAGGTTAGGGTGGCTGCTCGGATTGGCGGCGGCGGGACTCCTCGGAGGCAGCCTGGTGTATGTACAGGGGCGGGAGACGGAGGTCCGCACAGCGCCGGTCGTACAAGCGGATATGACCAGCTATATCGAGCTGACCGGGCGGGTACGGGCCAAGCGGGAGCAAACCGTCTTTGTGCCCGTCAGCGGCAGGATCGGCTCCCTGTCGGTGCA
This sequence comes from Paenibacillus sp. S-38, assembly GCF_049942825.1. Lineage (NCBI taxonomy): Bacteria > Bacillati > Bacillota > Bacilli > Caryophanales > Paenibacillaceae > Paenibacillus > Paenibacillus sp. S-38. Next base: position 4,913,912 of record NZ_CP187970.1, on the reverse strand, counting down.
GGTTGGCGACCGGGTGGTGCAGGGACAGAGGCTGGCTGATCTCGATACCCGCGAGGCACAGAACCGCACGCTGGAGCTTGAGGCGCAGCTTGGGCAGCTGGACGCCGAGCGGGCGCAGCTGCAGGCCGTACCGCCGCCCGAGGAGATCGGCGGACTGGAAGAGGCGGTCCGGCAGGCGGACATTCGCAGCCAGGCGGCATTACGGGCGCTGAACAAGGCCCGCAACCGTTACGACAGCGGGGAGGCGGGCAGAGAAGAGGTCATTGCCAAAGAGGATGAATGGCGCCTCGCGGAATCCCAGCTCTCCTCGGCGAGAAGCGCGCTCCTCCTCAAGCAAAAAGGTCCCTCCGCCGAAGAGCTGGCACTGAACGGGACGAAGCGCCTGGAGGTCGAGCGGCAGATCGCCGCCCTGGAGGAAACCGTTCGCAGCGGTGTGCTGGAAGCGCCGATCGGCGGTACGGTCATCCGCCGTCCGGCGGCGGACGGCCAGTACCTTCCGGCGGGGGGCGAGCTCTTGACCGTTGCGGACCTGACCGGCGTGGAGATCGCTGCCCGGGTCAAGGAGACGCTCATGAAGGACATCCGGCTCGGGCAGGAAGCGGTACTTCGCCTGGACGCGCTTGGCGGCGGCAAGCTGGCGGCGCGCATTGTGAGGATCGATCCGGTGGCGACGGCCGAGCAGGGGCAGGACACGGCAGCCTACGTTAACGTGTACCTGGAGCCGGCTGCAGCCGCTGCAGGGCTTGTCCCGGGCTACCGGGTGGATGTCGACATGCTGGACCGCCAGGCGGCCGGAGCCCTGCAGGTGCCTTATGACGCGCTGTACCAGGATGCGGAGGGGAAGAGCTTCGTCTGGCGGGTGGAAGGGGGACGGGCGGTCCGGGTGCCGGTCCTCATCGGCATGAAGGACGAACAGGCCTTCGAGATCCGGGAAGGCCTGCACCCGGGCGAATCCGTGATCCTGAATCCGCCGGCCGGGCTGGAGGAGCACCAGCGGGTCCGGCCGGTGGCGGAGCAGGGGGGAGAATAGACCGCGCGCGGCGCGGTCTTTTTGCCGTGCCGCCATGTCTTCAGACTATGCTGTGACTAAGGCGGCGCCGACGATGGACGGGGTCATCATTTAGGGATAGGTAATCCGTTGTAAAAATCTTCAAGGTAAGTGTCCGCCCCTGGGGATGTCAGATCATGATGCCGCCCATTTATCGGTGCCGGAGCCGCTGATGTACCTTACCAACTCTCTCCCTATCTCATACTATATTTCAGTCTTCAACTTTGATCTGCAAGTAGAATCCGATAGGAGCTGAGAGGATGAGCAAGCGAGCAGTAAGGCGTTCGGGTGGCGGTCCGGCGATCGACGTCCTGATTCCCGCCATTGAGAAAGACCTGCACACCCTTCCGTATGTGATCGACAGCGTGCGCGCCTTTGTCCGGCATCCCATCGGCCGCATCTATATCGTGTCCCCGGACAGCAGGCGGATCCGCACGTTGTGTGCGAGGAAGAAATGCACCTTCGTGCTGGAGACCCGGCTGCTGCCGATCACGAAGAACCAGATTCACTACCGCTCCCGCACCTGGGAGCGCTCGGGATGGCTCTACCAGCAGCTGCTCAAGCTGAGCGGAGATAAGGTGTGCCGCCGCAGCTTCCTGGTCGTAGATGCCGACACGGTCTTTGTCCGGCCCCACCGCTTCCGGGTAGGGAGCAGGCCGGTGTTCTACTGCCGGAAGTGGAGCCAGCCGGAATACTTCCGGACGTATCGGAAGCTGATGGGCCGCAGGAAGACGGCACCGCAGTCTTTTGTCACGCATTACATGCTGTTCGAGCGTTCCAGGCTACGAGCGCTCAAGCGCACGATCGAGAAGCGTCACGGCCGGCCCTGGTACAAGGCGATTCTGAAGAGCATCAACCGGAGAAAACAGTTCGGCTTCTCGGAATTCGAAACGTACGGCAACTATGTCTATGCCCGCAGACCCGGGAAGAGTATTCTCCGCAGTGCGCGCAACAAGACGCTTTCGACTCATCCTTCTCAGTTGACGGGTTCCCGCGTACAGCGTCTGGCCCGGGCCTACCGGTCGGTTTCGTTCCACCAGCGGAGCGTCTACAAGCGCGGAGTCAAGGCACGCAGGGGATAGCGTCCCCGGCCCGCCGTCCGCCGGCGTACCTGCGGCAGGCTCAGCTTTCCGGAACCCGGAACGGGGGGGATGTTGACGCTGCAAGCAGAGAGCGGGTTTATAAAAAATCAAAGAGCAGGCAGGCCTTACAGCCTCCTGCTCTTTGGTATGCGCGGGGAAGAATTGCCCTTCAGTTGAAGGGCGCCCTTCCGTATTACAGCGCCGAGTCGTCCACGCCGTCCAGCCACGATTGAATGCGTCCGATCACGGAGGAGACCACCTGAGGGTCGAAGGGCGACCCCAGCCTCGCGTCCGCAACCAGCTCCGTGAAGGGCAGGCTGCCGCCCAGCTTGCACAGACGGTTATAGCTCCCCCAGGCTTCCGCCGGGCGCTCGGTGTGAAGCTGCCAGAACTGGAACGCACAGAGCTGGGCCAGCGTGTAATCGATATAGTAGAAGGGCGTATGGAAGATATGTCCCTGCTGCTGCCAGAAGCCGCCGCGTTCGAGATAGTCGTTGTCATCGTAGTCCCGGTGCGGCAGATACCTTCGCTCGATTTCCCTCCAAGCGCCCTTGCGTTCCCCGGGCTCCGCATCCGGATGGGCGTAGATCCAGTGCTGGAATTCGTCCACCGCGCAGCCGTACGGAATGAAGGTGAGTCCGCTCACCAGATTGGTATACCGGTATTTGTCCGCATCCTCCTGGAAAAAGAGTTCCATCCACGGGTAGGTGATGAACTCCATGCTCATCGAGTGGATCTCGGCGGCGTCCATGGTAGGCCAGTGATATTCGGGCACCTCCAGCCTGCCGCTGCAGTAGACCTGGTAAGCATGGCCCGCTTCATGGGTCAGTACGGAGATATCTCCGGCCGTGCCGTTGCAGTTCGCGTAGATGAACGGTGACCCGAAGTCCGTCAGATAGGTGCAGTAGCCCCCGGTCGCCTTGCCGGGGCGGCTGGTGAGGTCAAGCAGATTCCGCTCCGCCATGAAGCTGAAGAACGTACCGGTCTCCGGCGACAGCTCCCGGTACATCCGCTCCGCCTGCTTCACGAGCCAGGCCGGCTCACCCTTGGGTTTGGCGTTTCCGCCGGGAAAGAGGAAGCTCTCGTCGTAGAAATACAGACGGTCGGCGCCGATCCGCGACCGCTGGCGTTCCTTCAGCCGGCTAACCAGAGGAACGAGCGAGCGCAGCACGCCTTCCCGGAACCGGGCGACCATCGCTTCATCATAGTCCGTCCGGCCAAGACGGGCATAAGCAAGAGGCGTGAAGCTCTCGAACCCGAGCTTGCGGGCAAGCCCGGTGCGTACCTGTACGAGCTTGTCGAACAGGTCGTCGAAGCGGGCTTCATTGGCGCTGAAGAAGGAATAGCGGGCAGCGCTGGCTCTGCGTCTGACGTCACGGTCCGGCGACTGCAGGTACGGGCCCAGCTGCGGCAGCGGCAGCTCGCGCCCGTCGAAGGGGACGATAGCCGAAGCGACAAGCTGGGTATACTCGCTGACCAGCCTGTTCTCCGTCTGGAGATCTTCGACCACCTCGGGCCGGAATGTCTTCAGTGAAGTTTGTGCCAGAGCGAACAGCTGCCTGCCGAAGCGGGCTTCGAGCTCCGTGCGGAACGGGGAGGAGACCAGGGCTTCATAGAAGGGATTCACGAGCTTTTGGAAGGCGGGCCGCGCCTCGTCGATAAAGTCCTGCTCCGCCTTGTAGAAGTCATCCCGCGTGTCGGCCGTATGCCGGATATAAGCCAGATTGGAAGCCGTTTCGAACGAGGAGCGAAGACGGTTTATGTCCGCCAGCAGCGCTTCCTGCTCTTGCGGGGTTCCGGCTAGCCGGAACTTCTCCAACAGGCTCCCGAACTCCTTTTCCATCAAGTCCAGATCCGGCCTGCGATATGGGTACTCGGCAAATTTCATCATGGGCATCATCCTATCCGTGGATTGGCTGTCCCTTAAATTATACAACAATTGGAAAGTATGATGACGGAAATTTTTGGGGTTTCCGTGTTAAGAAATATATGGTAATATGAAAATAATATGCGAACTTTTGTTCTGATTGTGAGTCTGAGAGTTTCGTCCCATTTTTATTCCGAGGAGGGATGGAAGGATGTCGGTCCACTGTTCCGAAATCGATGAGGTCATTTCCTTTATCCATCAGCACATGGATGAGCCGCTGCCCCTGGAGAGGCTGGCGAAGGTCGCAGCATACAGTCCATATCACTTCACCCGGCTGTTCAAAGAGAAGACAGGGCTGCCGCCCTTATATTACGTATCGTCACTCAGGCTTCAGAAGGCCAAGGATCTGCTGCTGCGCACGGGCTGGAGCGTGCGCGACATCGGGCTGGAGATCGGCCAGCAGAGTCTCGGGACCTTTACGACCCGTTTCACCGAGCGGGTAGGCATGACGCCTTCCGAATTCCGGAATTCGGTGCAGCAGACGGACAACCATCTGCAGGCACTGCGGACGCTCCAGGATTGGCGTTCACCGAGTTCGGCCCCTTCCGCCTTCGACTGCATAGAAGGGACGGTCCAGGCAGAGGTGCCGTTCGAAGGGGTCATTCTCATCGGCCTGTTCGCGAAGCCTATTCCCGAGGGGATTCCGCTGTACGGAACCCTGCTGTCCTCCCTGGGCGGCTTTTGTTTTACAGGGGTGAAGCCCGGGACTTACTACCTCATGGCCACCTCCGTATCCTGGAGCATGCAGGCCATGGATGTGCTGCTGCCGCAGGCTACCCTGCGAACCCGGGCGAAGACGCCGATCTGTGTCTCGCCTTTCACCCGGGTTCCCCATCAGGAGGTTCATCTATATCCGCCGCGTTTGGACGATCCGCCCATCCTGATCTCCCTGCCTCTCCTCATGAACCGGTTCCTTCACGGGATGCTTCAAGCCTCCGCCAAGAAGGGACGATAGTCAGGGCAGCCGGTCCTCTTTTTCAGGGAAATGATATACTACATACATGAACAGAAAGAATACAAAAAAGACATATTTCAGGCAGCGCTTTCAACCCGAGGAAGCGGCAGGGAAAATGAACCGAAACCAACCCGGCCACTCCCGAACCGAGGTAGGAGAGGAAGAATCGGACATGGCTCGCGGCAAGGAGAGACGGACAGCGGGGTGACGGAGCAGGTGCGGGGGCCTGCTGGGCGATTACCTGAGCACCTGCAGCGGCCAGTACGATACGTTTAACCTTCAACCTGTGCAAGGAGGACAATGCGGCGCACAAGGCTGGGCTCGATAACGGAAGGGGTCACTGATCACCTTGCCGCCGGTGAGGACGCGGCGTATGGCCGGAAGAAAGGAGCGATACATAGTGGTTCTATCTCAGCAGGAAGCAAAAACGGACGTCTTCTATGCCGGCTATGAGGTGGTTCCCTTAAGGGTCACCTGGCGGCATTATATCAATTACAGTTATTTGATCGTCGACCGGGCGTCCCGGCAGGCAGCGGTGGTGGATCCGGCCTGGGAGCTCGATACGATTGTGTCGGAGGTGGAGCGGCAGGGAGCCGTCCTGACCTCGATCCTGCTGACGCATGCCCATCACGATCACGTCAATCTCGTGGAGGCCCTGTGCAGCCGGTATACCGGTCTTGCGGTCTATATGATGAGCCGGGAATGCGACTTCTACGGGTTCAGCGCGCCGGGGCTGCACAGGCTGGGGGACTCAGATACCCTGCTGATCGGGGCAACGCCCGTCCGCTGCTACCTGACGCCCGGGCATACGGCTGGAGGGGCCTGCTATCTGCTGCCGGACAGCCTGTTCAGCGGCGATACGATCTTCATCGAAGGCTGCGGGATGTGTGCAGGGGCCGGTAGCGACCCGCATGAGCTGTATCACAGCGTGAAGCGGATGCAGCGGCTTGTCCCGGATGAGGTAAGGGTGTATCCCGGGCATTCCTACGGGGCGAAGCCCGGCCAGACCATGCGCTATCTGAGAGAGAACAACATCTATTTCCAGATCGAGTCGCAGGAGCATTTTGTCGGCTTTCGAATGCGCAAGAACCAGTCGAATCTGCTCAATTTCCAATAGGGAAGCCGCGTCAGCGGCCGAAACCACGCATGCAGGGATTGCGGCAGCACACAATTCCATAGCACGGAAAAGGACCCGATGGCTCGGGTCCTTTGTGCCGCTTGCTCGCATACGCCGCGTATGATGCTACCAAGTGCGCATCGGCGGGGCGCCGGGGGGAGCGTGCTGAATCATGTGGGCGACGGGGATCGTGTAGGCGAACAGGATCAGCAGGATGGAGACCCCGATCCATACCGACCAGCGCTCCAGGATGGCCGGCGTGCCCTGTGCCGCTTCCTGCACTACGCCGAGCGGGTAGTCGGCAGCCTGCTTCGCGGCAGGCGCGAACTTCCACAGATAGACCACGATGAAGAGGTAGAGCAGGACGCCGACAAAGAGAATTCCGCTCCCGATTCCGATCAGTGTCCGGTAAGGCGCCCAGGTGTTGACGATCGGATGATCCATGTAGGTCGTATACGCGATCCTGCGCGGCTCCCCCAGCACACCGACGATATGCATGCTCACGGACATGAAGAGCATGCCGATGCCCCAGACCACGGCCTGGATGATGCCGAGCCGGTTGGCAAAGGGCGTAAGCTCCCGGCCGGTGAGGAGGGGAACGAGCCAATACGAGATCGCAAAGAAGGTAAGTGCCACGGTGGAGGCCACCGTCAGGTGAAAATGCCCGGTAATCCACAGCGTGTTATGTACCACCTGATCCAGCTGGTAGCTCGCATTGATGATCCCTCCGGCGCCGGCGGGGATGAAGATGACCATCCCGAGGAAGGCGGCGAAGAAGCGGACATCCTTCCAGGGCAGCTTGCCGAGCCATCCGAACAGCCCGGTGGCCCCCTGCTCCCTTCCTGCAAGCTCGAAGGTCGCCAGCATGGAGAAGGCGGTCATCAGCGAAGGGATGACGACGATCATCGTCAGCGCGACCTGCACGAACTTCCAGAAGGAGCTGATCCCCGGCTCCAGCAGCTGATGGTGGAAGCCGACCGGAATCGAATACAGGATGAACAGGATGAACGTCAGACGGGGCAGCGAATTGCTGAAGATTTTTCCCCGGACGATATGCGGAATATTGACGTACCAGTAGATGTAAGCCGGCAGCAGCCAGAAGTACACCAGCGGGTGACCGAAGTACCAGAACAGCGTCCGGCTGAGCTCCACATTGATGGTCGGCACAAGACCGAGGGACCAGGGAATGAGCTGAAATACGACTTCGGCCGCGACCCCGAGCGAGCAGATGTCCCACAGGACCATCGTGGCGATGGCCATGTAGGCGAACAGCGGGGAGACCTGTCCCGGATGCTCCCTCCGCCACCGGGTGAAGCAGAGGAACACGGCCGCACTGCTCAGCCAGCTGCCCACCACGACCAGGGCCAGTCCGATATAGAAGAACGGAGAAGCGGCCATGGGCGCATAGAAGGTATACAGCACCGAGGCATCATTGCTGAGTATGGCGTACGTGCCGAGCGCGGTGCCGATCACCATAAGCCAGAAGCCGATCCAGGCGGCCTTGCGGGACGCGGGAGTCATGGTCCCGCCGAGGGTGCGGGAGACGCCGGAATACAGGAACCCGACGATGAAGAAGGTGGTAAAGATCAGCGCCATCATCACGCCGTGCGCCGTCAGCAGCTGATAATAGCCGATCGGCGAGGGCAGCGTGATGAACCCGGTACGCTGCAGTCCCTGCAGCAGACCGGCGATGGCGCCGATGAACAAGGCCAGGAAGGCGATGCCCAGATGGACCAGAATCAGACTCCGGTCCTTGCGGTCGAACAAAAACGGCTTGGTTTCCATTGCATCCCCTCCTTAAGATGTGATGGGTTCCCATAAGCAGGACTGCGGCTAAGTCACATGGAGCCTGCCCATCATGAGGTGATGCCCCATGCCGCAGTACTCATTGCACAGCAGGGGATAATCGCCGCTTTGCTTGAAGGTGTACGTGAACTCCGTTACGTGTCCCGGCACGATCATCATATTCACGTTCGTACCGGGAATCAGGAGGCCGTGGACCACATCGGGACTCGTGATGTGAAAGTGGATCTTGGAGCCGGCTGGAACCTGGATTTCTCCGGGGTTGAAGGCGAAGATCTGGCCGACCATGAACAAATCATACTCTCCCGGCGCCCTCTGCTGAAGTGCCGGTTTATTGAAGGGCGGGGTCGCCGCAACCTCCGCCGGGGCGATGGTCTGCATATGGCCGGGAGCATCCAGCCCCATCCCAAAAGCCATCACGCCGAGGATGACCAGGAATACGACCAGGGATGCGGCGCCGATGGTGAGCCAGATTTTCTCATACCGGGGCATGTGGTGGCGATGCTCCATGATGCTCCCTCCTCTCTTAGGCTTGGCGCAGATAAATGGCAAAGAAGATCAGCCACAGGACCAGACAGAAGGCGCCGATGAACAGGACCGATACGAACGTGCCTCTCAGCGTCTCCCGGGGATCCGTGCTGTCATTACCGGCATTCTGATTGTTCTGAGACATGACGAACCGCCCCCTTTCCGGATGCTTCAGGCTCTTGCCGCCTGTTTGCGCCTTATGATTCACCGGGCCTGTACCAATTATTCCCTGAGTTCAGGATCTTCAAGGGAAGAATTCAGTCTGCACTCCTGCAATCGCTTCCAAATCCTGCCTGGTGTCAACCCTGTCCATTTCGGGGTAAACACACATAACACGAATAACCTGGCAACCCACCAAGACCTAGACAAGGGAGGAACAAGCATGCAGTGGAAAGGCAGACAGGGCAGCGGCAACATAGAAGACCGCAGAGGCATGGGCGGCATGGGAGGCGGCAGGCTGGTCGGCGGCGGGATCGGCGGGATTATTCTCGTGATCATCGTGACGCTGCTCGGCGGAGGCGGACCCGGGGATATCATGAGCGCCATTACAGGCGGAGGGGGAACCGGTTCGACCGTGGTCTACCAGGAGTCGGCACAGGATAAGGAGCTCGCGGAGTTCGTATCGGTAGTGCTGGCCGACACGGAGAACATCTGGCACGAGAAATTCCGTCAGGAAGGGCTGGATTACAAGGAGCCGACGCTGGTGCTCTACTCGGGCAGCGTCGAGTCGGCCTGCGGGGTGTCCGGCGCTTCGGCCGGTCCGTTCTACTGCCCGGGGGACCAGAAGCTGTACATTGACCTGAGCTTCTATGATGAGCTGCAGCAGAAATTCCAGGCGCCGGGGGATTTTGCGATGGCCTATGTCATCGCCCACGAGGTGGGCCACCATGTGCAGACTCTCCTCGGTACGACGAACAAGGTCATGCCGCTGAGAGGGCAGCTCAGCGAGGCGCAGTTCAACCAGTACCTGGTCCGCTTCGAGCTTCAGGCTGATTATTATGCGGGCGTCTGGGCACGCGGTGCGCAGGGACAGCAGCTGCTCGAGGAGGGGGATCTCGAGGAAGCCCTGACGGCCGCGAGTGCCGTAGGGGACGACACGCTCCAGAAGAAAGCGCAGGGCTACGTGGTGCCGGAGAGCTTCACCCACGGCACGTCGGCCCAACGGAAGCAGGCGTTCTACGAAGGGTTCGAGTCCGGCCGGCTCGGAGGAATGGACCCGATGGCCGCAGGCAGTGCAGCCAGCGGATGGTAAGGAACGCGGAAGAAGTGATGCAGGGAGGGAACCGTCTAGCGTTCTCTCCTTTTTTTGGTTGTTTATTGAAGTTTCTGATCGATCAGAGCGGTCAGCTGTAACGGGAGGTACGAAACAACGACGGAACCCGTTGGGATAGAGCCCCTACTTCAGGCATTGCTTTTAAGTAAATGATCTCTTTCTTGCAGGTTGATGAGAGCGGCACTTCTGGAAGGAGACGGGAGGCATGCGTCGAAGTGTAGTTAGGTGACGGTAGGCGGTCCGCTGTCAGTATACCGAGAGTACCGGAGGAGGAGAACTAGCAATGAAGATCGACGCACACCAGCACTATTGGAGCATAGCCCGGGGGGACTACGGATGGATCACGCCGGAGCTTCCGCTGATGAACCGCGACTATCTGCCGGAGATGCTCGAAGCGCACTTAAAGCGGCACGGCATCGAACGTACGATCGTCGTCCAGGCGGCGCAGACGATAGCGGAGACGGAGTTCCTGTTGGAGCTCAGTGAGCGGACCGAGTCGGTTGCAGGGGTGGTGGGCTGGTTGGATTTGTTTGATCCCGGACACCGGGAGCAGTATGAGACGCTCAGCCGGCATCCGAAGCTGGTGGGCTTCCGGATCATGATCCAGGAGCTCGCGGATGCATCCGCTGTCCTCGAAGACGGCTTCGTGGAAGCATTGACCTATTATGCGGAGCTCGACGTTCCCGTCGATCTGCTCGTTCTCCCGCATCAGCTGGATGTGCTTGTGGAGCTGGCGGACCGGGTGCCGGGGCTGCGCGGCGTGATCGACCACCTGGGCAAACCGCCCATCGCGTCAGGCCGGCTGGACCCATGGAGGGAGCAGCTGCAGCGACTGGCGGCACATCCGAACTTATACTGCAAGCTATCCGGCATGGTCACCGAGGCTGATCATCAGGCATGGCGTACGGGCGATTTTCAGCCGTATGTCCACCATGTCATAGAGTCCTTCGGTCCGAAGCGCGTCATGTTCGGGAGCGACTGGCCCGTCTGCCTGCTTGCAGCGGACTATGACCAGGTCGTTCAGGTGCTGGAACGATCGCTTCCGCAAGGCTTGACGGAAGAGGATCGATCGGGCCTTTACGGGAACAACGCGGCTGAGTTCTACAAGCTGGATGCCCGTTAACAGCATGCCAATCGAAATTAGGAGCGAACCGCACTCAGCAGAGGGCGGTTTTTTTGAAATAAACGCGCAACGTCCTTAAAGGACGGCGAAGCCGTTTATCTTGCATTCAGCCCACGTTATTCGTCTTCCGCAGCAGGCGGCGTTACCTTCGCTTCCATGAGTCGCACCCATTCCCTCGCCGCAAAGGACATGTATTTGTCCTTGCGCCAGATCATGGAGAGGCGCCAGGGAATGGACGGCCGCACGACCGGCACGGAGGCAAAGCGCCGGGAGTCCAGCCTCCGGCAGACCCCCTCGGGGAGCAGGGTGATGCCGTATTTGGCCGCGACCATCTCCGTCATGAAGTCCCACTGCGAGCTCTCGAAGACGATCCGCGGCTCGAAACCGGCGGCTTCGCACCGTTCCTTAATGAGGTGATGCAGGGTAAAGTCCTCGCGGAACATGATGAACGGCTCGTCCTCCAGCTGTTTCAAGGTGACGGCATCCCGGGAGGCCAGTCGGTGTCCCGCATGCACAACGAGATGGAGATCCTCGTGGACGCAGGGAAGAATATGAAACCTGCTTTCGTCCTTGACCGGCAGGATCACCAGGCTGAAATCAAGCTCTCCCTGGAGCACATCCCCCTCTAAGCTTTTCCCGCCCTGTTCCAATACATGCAGCCGGATATTCGGATACTCCGTAAGGAAGCTCTCGATGATCGAGGGCAGGAAATACCCGCCGGTCATCGGCGGAATGCCAAGCCGCAGGGTGCCTTTTTGAAGCGAAGTCACTTCCTCCAGCTCGCTGGTCATGAGCTCCACGGACTGCAGGATCCCCTTGGCCGAGTGGAGGATGCTTCTGCCCGCATCGGTCAGCTCGATCTTCTTGGCGGACCGGTCGATGAGCTGGACGCCGAGATCCTCTTCGAGCAGACGGACCATCTTGGATAAGGAGGGCTGGGTAATATGCAGGCTGCGCGCCGCTTGGGTGAAGCTTCCAGACTCCGCCACGGCAACGAAATAAGTGAGTTGTTTGAGGTCGATCATGATAGCTCCTTTGTGTGCAAGGGTCTTCCCACTGTGGTCACCTATAGTGAAAAGGAATGGAACCTATGCGATATATGTATTTTACCTATACATTCAGGTGGAGTAAACTAAGCACTGATCAAATCCAACAGAAATCAGGTGCCAGCATGAATCACACAATGAACTCCTATACCACTGCACTGACTACACGGCCCGCTTCGGCGTCCCTTACTATAAAAGACTCGATCGTCCTGCCTCCGGATACGAATCATCACGGAACGATCTTCGGCGGCAAGCTCATGGCCTACATCGATGACGTAGCTACCATTGCCGCTACCCGTCACGCCCGCCGTCCTGTCGTAACGGCTTCCACGGACTCCGTTGACTTCCTTCATCCCGTGAAGGAAGGCGACGCCGTCAGCCTGTCGGCCTTCGTCACCTGGTCCCACAAGACCTCGATGGAAGTATTCGTACGGGTCGTGACGGAGGATCTGCTCACTGGAGCGCGCAAAGTATGCGCCACGTCCTTCCTGACCTTCGTTGCGCTGGGTGAAGACGGCAGACCGACGGAAGTGCCGGGCGTGCTCGCCGAAACCGACGAAGAGCGGCTGCTCTACGATACGGCGGCCGAGCGGAAGGAAGCCCGGAAGATCCGCCGGGGTGAGAGCAAGCACTTCGCGGATTTCATGGGCACGGAGTGCGCGGTTCGGGAGTCGAAGCCGGAGCGGAAGCCCCGCCGTTCGTTCAACCGGGAGTATGAGAGCGCCTGGGAAGCGGAATGGTAATCTAAGGCGGACCGGCAGGCTCCGGAGGGATGCCTCCGGTTAAGCTGCTCGGTGTACCTTTGCCCCCCTTGTATTGCCTGGGAAATCATGGAGGAGCTTCGAAGAGCATGATGAGGCTCCCTGCGCTGAAATCGGATAAAGCTGCGCGTCGAATGCGCAGTTTTTTTGCGTTTTTTGTTGTAATATGGTGAACCATGCCGCTGCGTGGCAAAACAGATGTACATGCCGGATCGCTCGGTAGAGAGGGACTAGCTCGGATCGATAAGGATCCCGCTGCGGTGCTGCTCTGCCCACTCCCGGAAGGGGGTCAGACGGACGCCGTAAGCTGCAAGCTCTCCGATGGCTGCCCGGTGTCCGATGTCGTTCAGCCATTCATCCTCGCGGCCCAGCGCGCGGCCCTGTACCCTGGCTTTCTCGTAGGACAAAAAGACGGCGCTCACGTTACGTCGCGTGGCGGCCGACAGGGCGGCAGCGGCTTCCTCCATCGTCAGCGCCTCCGAGGTCAGCTCTAGCGTCCGGCCGCCGAAGCGGTGCGGCTCGGCGAACGCCGCCGCGGCAAACGCCCCGATATCCCGGAGGCGATGAACTGAACGCGCGTGTCCGGCCTGAGAGCGGTGACCAGCCTGCCCTGACGGAGCTCCGGGTACAGGAAGGAGGCCATGGGCGGCTTGAAATTCTCCATGAACATCGTCGGCTTGAAGATCGTGTGCAGAGGGAAGCCGGCATGGCGGACGCTCTCCTCGATCCGCCACTTGCTCTCCCAGTAAGCGTCGTTCCAATAGCCTGCCCCCGCCTTCGGCATGTGCCGGTGGTCTCCGGCGGCGGCGACGCTCGTCTGGACAAAGTGACGCACCCCTGCGCGCCGGGACGCCTCGATCAGGTTCCAGGCGTTCCGGTACTCGTACTCCGGATCCTCATGGTCCGGTACCGGGATGGCGAATACTCCTTATACCTGCTCCAGCAGCTTCCAGCGAGGCGGGGACGGACAAATCGCCGGAGCAGATCTCCGCCCCGAGCTCAGCCATGTGGCGTGCTTTGAGCGGATCGCGGACCAGGATCCGGACCCTGTGTCCCTGCTCGAGCAGGCTGCGGGCCGCAGCTCCGCCCTGTGCTCCCGTAGCCCCGATAACCAGGATGGGGCCTTGCTCCCCGGCGGTTGGTAAGTTAGGTTTCCTATTCATGTGAATGTTCCTTCTTCGTGAATCTCCTATTCAGGTACACAAGTACCTTAGTGGATGAAGCAGCCGGCGGGCAAAGCGCAGAAACCTTCATTTTGCGCCTTTTGGATCCAATGGTTCTCATCTGTGGGAGGGGAATGTACGGATCACGCTGGCTGGCTGGATTTATCTTGACTGCACGGGGCTTGGGGCGTAAGAGAATATTTCTGCTCAAAATCCTTAATGGAGCCCAGCGGCAGCCGTAACATGACAGAAACGTTAACCGGAAGGGCCGCCGCCGCGGTTTTTTGTGCTGCGCCGATTCTCTCATCGGGCAAGAAAGAATACGCTTCAAACTTGTTCCAGCTGTCTTTACGAGATATAATGGACAAGGAATTATGCAGTCGAAATAAGTACATACCAAGTCGAAAGTGAGCGGGATCAGTATGGGCCGTAAGTGGAACAATATCAAAGAAAAGAAAGCATCCAAGGATGCGAGTACGAGTCGCATATATGCAAGATTCGGCCGCGAGATTTATGTAGTGGCCAGACGGGGCGAGCCCGATCCGGAATCGAACCGCGCCCTGAAGGTGGTTCTTGAGCGTGCGAAGACCTATAACGTGCCGAAGGCGATTATCGACCGTGCGCTGGAGAAAGCCAAGGGCGGCGGCGAGGAAAACTATGACGAGCTCCGTTACGAAGGCTTCGGTCCGAACGGCTCGATGGTCATCGTTGAGGCGCTGACCAATAACGTGAACCGGACGGCCTCCGAAGTGCGGGCGGCCTTCACGAAGAACGGCGGAAGCCTCGGCGTGAGCGGTTCGGTAGCGTACATGTTCGACGCAACGGCTGTCATCGGCCTGACCGGCAAGACCTCCGACGAAGTGTTCGAGATTCTTGTCGAAGGGGAAGTCGACGTGCGCGATATCGTGGAAGAGGATGAAGCGGTGATCATCTACGCGGATCCGGAGCAGTTCCATGCCGTGCAGGAGGCGCTGAAGAACGCCGGCGTATCGGAATTCACGGTCGCCGAGCAGACCATGCTCGCGCAGAACTACATTACGCTGCCGGCAGATGCGCAGGGGCAGTTCGAGAAGATGATCGACGTCCTCGAGGACCTTGAAGATGTGCAGCAGGTCTATCATAACGTGGACTTGGATGAAGAATAAGGTGGATGGGATCGGCAGCTTTCCTGAGAGGAGGCTGCCGTTTTTTTGTAGGCTTCAGGCCGGATGAACGGAGGAGGAGGGCATGTGGGCCGGAACGTTACGGCTAATTTGGGGCACAGGCTGGATGAAGAAGGCATAATCACCCTGTGCGAGGCATTAAACAGGGGAGAACTTCGCCAAGTCAATCTTATGGCAGGTGTTCTAGAGGGACAGGGTGGAGTCTGGAAGAGAATACCCGGTGACACCGGAGAGCCTGTTGAAATTGATAGTCCAGGCGGTATGTCGTTTACTTTTTTTGAAAAGGTGTGCTACGTCCATCTCCTCATCCGCTGGAACACGTTTATATTGAATAAGGAGATGCAGGAGCAGGTAAGAAGAGGGGTATATGACTTGGCCTCCTATCTGCAGGCCTCATATGCCATCTATGTCTCGGATAATGAAGATCCGGAGTCTGCTGTTCTGGACGTTCTATACGATGACCCACGCCGGGACTTGGATGAAACGAGAGAGTGGCTGCGAAGCCGGTTCGGAGAACCGCAAAAGCATATCGCAGATCTC
Organism: Paenibacillus sp. S-38; assembly: GCF_049942825.1. NCBI lineage: Bacteria > Bacillati > Bacillota > Bacilli > Caryophanales > Paenibacillaceae > Paenibacillus > Paenibacillus sp. S-38. The sequence goes on along the minus strand of NZ_CP187970.1, from coordinate 4,898,383 downwards.
GTCAGGCAAGCCGGGGAACATCGCGTTTATAAAGGCTATTATATCGACACCTTTCAGATTCTAAAGTAGAGAACCCTCGCGCATGGCAGGCAGCTCGAAAGTCTTACCTCGAGGGAGATGAGCTTTCGGCAACGAAGCGCAGTGCGGAACGACACGGCGTTCAGTAACCCATCTCCCGATTGCGACCCGGGCAAGAGGACGGGATAGAGCTTTGGGGGAGGTTTGGATACCGGGCAGCTGCAGCTTGAGTCGCTGAGGGAGCTTCTCAGTGAATTGGAAGAGCTGCGGAAGCGAGATTTGTTGTAATCAGGTGGCCCAAGTCCATAGTTTCATATCCCAAGGAGGCTGAACAATAATGCTCATTGGAATTCCACGTATCCTGTCCCCGGAACTGCTCAAGGTGCTCATGGAAATGGGCCACAGTGATGAAATTGTATTGGCGGATGCCAATTTCCCGGCCGCCAGCGTGGCTCAGCGGCTGATCCGCTGCGACGGCCATCCGATCCCCGAGCTGCTGGAGGCGATCCTGCAGCTGATGCCGCTCGACACTTATACGGTGTCGCCTGCCGCGGTGATGGAGGTCGTCCCGGGAGACTCGGTCGAAACGTCGATTTGGCAGCGCTATCAGGACCTGATGGCTCAACAGCTGGGCGCGACCCCATCCTTCGAAAGCCTGGAACGCTTCGCCTTCTATGAACGGGCCCGAAAAGCCTATGCCGTCATAGCGACAGGGGAGTCAGCACAGTACGCCAACCTGATCCTGAAGAAGGGGATCATCAGAGCACAAACGGACAAGTGAAAAAGTCACTTCAGCGTTAGCAGCGCTTTCATCCCGCGGGTATGATGGGGGTATCTTCCTGCTTCCAGCAGGCTAGCCCATGAGGATGGAGGAACTGAGGATGACTCGTATCAAACGAAGGCGCAAACTGGGTACGGCCCTGCTCGCGGCGGTCCTGATCGGCACGGCTTGGCCTGCGATTGCCCCGAAAGCACAGGCGGCGGCCAGCGAGCCTTATACCTGGCGCAATGTGGTAACCGGTGCGGGCGGAGGGTTCGTGCCGGGCATCGAGTTCAATGCGAAGGAAAAGGATCTGATCTATTCACGCACGGATATCGGCGGGGCTTACCGGTGGAATCCGGCGGACAGCTCCTGGATTCCGCTGCTCGACTCCATCGGCTGGGATCAGTGGGGGTATACCGGTGTGGATGCGCTGGCGACCGACCCGGTCGATCCGAACCGTTTGTACCTCGCGGTCGGCACCTACACGAACGATTGGGACCCGAACCCCGGCGCGATCCTGCGCTCGACGGATAGGGGGACAACCTGGAAAACCACCGTGCTTCCCTTCAAGGTGGGCGGGAATATGCCGGGCCGCTCGATGGGCGAGCGGCTCGTGATCGATCCGAACCTGAACAGCACGCTGTTCTTCGGGGCGCGCAGCGGGAACGGCCTGTGGAAGAGCACCGATTACGGGGCAACCTGGAACAAGGTGATTTCCTTCCCGAATCCGGGCACGTACGTTCAAGACCCCTCCAATCCCTACCAGTCGGACATCATGGGGCTGGCCTGGATCGTGTTGGATCCAAAGTCCGGCTCAGCAGGGCAGGCTTCCAAGACGATCTATGCCGGCGTGGCCGACAAGACGACGAGCATCTACAAGAGCACCGACGGTGGAGCTACCTGGACGGCGGTCCCTGGCCAGCCGGCAGGCTATCTTCCTCATCATGGCGTGATCTCGGGCGACTCTCTATATATCACGTACAATGACGGGATCGGCCCGTATGACGGAACCAAAGGAGACGTGTGGAAGCTGAACCTGACAACCGGGGCCTGGACGAATATTTCACCGGTGCCGAGTTCCTCCACAGACAATTATTTCGGCTACGGAGGCCTGGCGGCGGATGCCCAGAACCCGGGCACGCTTGTCGTCTCCACACTGAATTCGTGGTGGCCGGATGCCAACCTGTACCGGACCCGCGACGGCGGGGCGAGCTGGACGCCGATCTGGGAGTGGAGCGGGTATCCGAACCGGACGCTGCGGTATACGCAGGATATCACGGCCGCCCCGTGGCTCGACTTCGGCAATAATCCAAGCCCGCCGGAGGTTACTCCGAAGCTCGGATGGATGATCGGGGATGTCGAGATCGATCCATTCGACAAAGACCGGCTGCTGTACGGAACGGGTGCGACGATCTACGGCACGAAGAATCTAACCGCCTGGGACACGGGGGGCAAAGTGAATCTTTCCGTAGCAGCCAAGGGGCTGGAGGAGATGGCCGTCCTAGACCTGATCTCCCCTCCGGCAGGAGCTCCGGTGATCTCGGGGGTAGGGGACGTGTCGGGCTTCAGGCATGACGACGTCACCAAGGCGCCAGCCAAAATGCTGATCAAGCCAAGCAGCACGTCCTCGCTGGACTATGCCGAGCTGACGCCGGCCTTCATCGCACGCGTCGGGTATGCCGACAAGAATGCCGACCCGAACGCCAAATCCCTGTCGGTCTCCTATGACGGAGGAGCGAACTGGTTCAACCCGTCTGGCGAACCGTCCGGAACGAAGGGCGGCGGCATGATCGCCGTCGGCGCCGATGCCGGCTCTCTCGTCTGGAGCACCTCGGATCTGGGCGTGTTCCACTCGAAGAACAGCGGCGGCAGCTGGACAGCCAGCACGGGGCTGCCGGCCGGGGCGGAGGTGGCGGCGGACCGGGTGAACAAGAGCAAGTTCTACGCGGCGTCCGCGGGCAAGTTCTACGTGAGCACCGACGGCGGCGCGGTGTTCACGCAGACGGCGGCGGCCGGACTGCCAACCGAAGGAGTGCTGAACTTCAAGGCGATGCCGGGCCGGGAAGGCGAGATCTGGCTCGCCGGCGGCACAACGAAGACCACCTACGGCCTCTGGCACTCGATCGATGGGGGCGCTTCCTTCGTCAAGCTGCCGAATGTCCAGGAAGCGGATGTCGTCGGCTTCGGCAAGGCGGCACCCGGGAGGGACTACATGGCCCTGTACATTTCCGCCAAGGTCGACGGGGTACGCGGCATCTATCGTTCCGATGATCAGGGCGGCACATGGGTGCGCATCAATGACGACGCCCACCAGTACGGTGTGACGAACTCGGCTATCACGGGAGACCCCAAGCTGTACGGCCGTGTCTATCTTGGGACGAACGGCAGGGGAATCCTGTACGGCGACTCTGCGGGAGCAACCACACCGCCGCCGGTACAGAACCCGGCGATCTCTCCGGCATCCGCCGCTTTTGACAAGAACGCTTCGAAGGCTGCGGATCTCCCGGTGGGGCTGACCTTGAACGGCAGCACCTTCACTGGCATCCGTAATGGCAGTACCGCGCTTACGGCGGGAACGCACTATACCGTCAGCGGGTCGACCGTTACGCTGCTGAAGAGCTATCTGGCCGCGCAGCCGGTGGGCACCGCCACGCTGACCTTCCTGTTCGGGAACGGTACGACGGCTGCATTGACCGTTACGATCACGGAATCCACGACAGCCCCTCCTCCGGTGAGCGGCGGTTTGAAGGTCCAGGTTCAGAACGGCACGACGGCCGCGGCGGCGAATTCCATTGCCCCGCGGATCCGCCTTATGAATACGGGAACATCGGCGGTTGAGCTGTCGGATGTGACGCTGCGTTACTATTACACGACGGACGGGGACCAAGCGCAGAGCTTCTTCTGCGACTGGTCCAGCAGCGGCTGCGCGAATGTGACGGGAACCTTCGCCAAGCTCACGGCTGCGAAGCCTGGCGCGGACAGCTTCCTGGAGATCGGCTTCAAGGCGGGGGCAGGCACCCTGCCTGCGGGCAAGAGCATCGATATCCAGGCCCGCTTCTCCAAGACCGACTGGTCGAGCTATACCCAGACCGGAGATTACTCCTTCGATGCCGTGGCCGCATATACGGACCGTGAACAGGTAACCGCCTATATCCAAGGCGGGCGGGTATGGGGCATCGAGCCGTAAGGTACGCGGCGGAGGCTCGATTCGAATAGAATCGTCACTGCCGGGTCCCGTGCAGGCGGTCCTTTGAGGATCCCACACCAAAAAGCAGTCCGCCCTCCCTGGATGCAGAAGGAGGCGTGGACTGCTTTTATGATATACCGCTTCTGACCAAGCTAGGCTAGGCACAACGGGCCGGTGCACGGTCTAGTAAGAGCCAAGCCGCCTCGCAGCTGAGAGGCGGGATACCCTTCCCGAGATTAGACTTCCCCCCAGTACACCTCGGTTTCGTAGTCGAACGACACCCGGCCCTCCACGGCATTGCGGTCGAATATGCGGCGCAGTTCTTTCAGCATAGGTTCATGCATGGCATGGCCCGGAGGCGGCGCATAGGAGGAGGACAAGAGCCGGCCGCACAAGCCGTCGTAATCGAACAGCTGCCCGTAAGGAAAGCGGGCCTGGTGGAAGTCTCCCGCCCGGAAGAACGGTGCTAAGGCTTCGGGCGAGATATTCTTGTGGTTGACCTGGGCGTAATCCGTTCCATAGTTATGAAGCAGCTGTTCGTACTCTTCGAGGAACGGGGTGCCCTTCGTCAGCCTGGAATTCCAGATGAGCACCGCCCGGCCCCCGGGCCTCAGGATGCGGCGGAATTCCGTCTGCGCCCGCTCCCGGTCGAACCAATGGAACGCCTGCGCGCACACAATGAAGTCCACTGACGAGCCGGGGAGGCCGGTTTCTTCGGCGGAGGCGGCAGCCGTACGGAAGGACGTGTACGCTCCCAGCGCATCTTCGGCGGCAGCCAGCATGGCCGGGTTCGGTTCGACGGCGGTCACCCGGCAGCCCCGTTCCAGCAGCAGCCTCGAGAATTTGCCGGTTCCGGCTCCGATATCCGCGATCTCCGCGTCGGGATGCAGACCCACAGTGCCGAACAAGTAATCGAGCGCTTCCGCCGGATAATCGGGCCGGTATTTGACATAGTAATCGACGCGTTCGGTGAAACGTTCCTTGGAATCTTGGATACTCATAGGATCACTGCTCCTCTCCTAAGCACCTGCCGCAGGCAAGCGTTACTACCATGATAACTGAACCATACCGGTTTCGTACATATTGTGGAAATTTTCTATTGAATCCTGCCCCTCGTAGGATACTAATCCTGTAATCCTTTTCCAGCTAGAATTTGATCTGCATATTTCTCAACCCTGGATGTCCGGGTTTTGGATTGTTTGGGTTCGGAAAAATAAAGAAGGTATGCTCTTTGCCGTCCCGGCGTCAATGCTTCAAAAGCCTCTTTCAAGGCAGGCATTTCTTCGAGTTTATTTTGAAATTCTTCCGGAATGACGTATTCCGTATTCTTTTTAAAGCTCACTTCCAAACCGGCTTTTTCCACTTCAATGGCTTGTTCGATATAGGCTTTCAGGATGGGTTCCATTTCAACGATTTCTTGAACATGCGTGAACCGAATCTGGCGTGCCGCCTGTACATTCTCCGTTTGCTGGACTAGAATCCCATGGGGATCCTGCAGCAGGGCACCTTTGTGAAACAGAAGCGCACAGTAGTGTTTAAATCCATGGATCAACACGACATTTTTATTCTCGAACGTGTAACAAGGATGCATCCACTTCACTTCTTCGGTCAGCTCGCAGTCAAGAAGGATCATTCTTAATTTCTCGAACTCTTCCCGCCACGTTTTGGCTTTCCTCATAAATCCATCTACCTTAGGATTCATTCGACTGATCGTCACCACGAAACACTCCTCGTCCATTTTTCGAACAGCTGACCGTCAAGAATCATTCTCGATTTCACTGAAACAGGCATGAAGAGACGATCTTGTTCTTTTTATTCGACGTTGTGTTGCGTACTCCTTGCGATCCGTGCAGCGAGACCCAATCCCTTACCATGCGATGTACCCGGCGGCCCGCAAAAAATAAGGCACCATCCACCCAACCCCACCCTCAGCTCAGCAGCTGGTGAAGCTTCCGCTCGGTCGTTGACTCGAGCTTCGGCGTATAGACGCTGCATCGCAGATCCGTCTCCCCCTGCACCTGGAGCGAGGTGAGCTCGAAGAGCATCCGGCCGGCTTTGGCATGGCGGAACTCGAGAGTGAGATCCGGAGAGGAGCTGACCTTGCTCTCCTCCCACAGACGGCCGAAGTCCGGGTGCGCCTCCTTCATTTCCGCCAGGAACCGGTTATACCACTCGTCCCCGACATACTTGCCGTAGTAGGCCCGGAAGATCGCCAGGAAGCCGCTGACGAAATCCTCCCAGTTCACGGCCAGCCTCCGGAATTCCTGACGCGTGAAGAGCAGACGAATCATATTCCGTCCTTCCGCGGGAATCTCATCGAAATTCAGGAAGACACGCTGTGCGGCTTCGTTCCAGCCGACGATATGGCAGCGGCGGTCCGAGATGATCGTCGGGCAGTACTTCAGCTCTTTCAGTATTTTTTGCAGCGAGGGGCTGATCTGCAGCACGGTATCTTCCAGCGGCGGAATGGACGGGCCGGTCTCCAGCGCCAGCGAAAATAAGTAATTGCGCTCGTCCATCGTCAGCTGCAGCGCGCGGGAGATGCTCTCGAGCACGGAGACCGATACCTGGATATCCCGTCCCTGCTCGAGCCATGTGTACCAGGTGGTGCTTACGCCGGCCAGCTGGGCTATTTCTTCTCTCCGGAGCCCGGGGGTTCTGCGGCGGGGGCCGGCAGGCAGTCCGGCGGTGTCGGGGGAGATATGGGCCCGCCGGGCTTTCAAAAAGGCGGACAAAGCCTGCAATCGTTCCTGATGGTTCATAAAATTCCTCCGGTATTCATTATCCTGGCATCCATTATACCAGTATAAACTACAACTTGTAATAGGATAGTTCGCATGTCAAACTGTTAGTGAGAGAGCAGGGAAAACTGAAGGAGGACAAGGATATGGAACGGGTAGTGATTACAGGCATGGGCATCATCTCGCCGCTGGGCCAAGAAGTCGGCAGCTTTTGGGACGGACTCGTGAAAGGCAGGTCGGGAATAAAGAAGATCGAGGCATTCGATACCACCGCTTACAAGGGCAGGATCGCTGGAAGTGTCGCAGGGTTCGACGGGGAAGGGCGGTTCGGCCGGAAGGAAGCCCGGAAAATGGACCGCTTCTGCCAATTTGCGCTGGCGGCAGCGGAAGAGGCGCTTGAGCAGTCCGGGCTGCTCAGGTATGAGCTGAACAAGGAACGGACGGGCGTCTATGTGGGATCCGGCATCGGGGGGATTCAGACGCTGCTGGAGCAGGACCGGATCCTGCTCGAACGCGGACCCGGGCGGGTGAGCCCGACGCTCGTTCCCATGATGATCACGAATATGGCGGCCGCGGCCATCTCCATGCGCTGGGACCTGCAGGGACCCTCTCTGGCGCCGGTCACCGCTTGCTCGATCGGCAATACGGCCATTGGGGAGGCGTTCCGGGCCATCCGCTTCGGTGCGGCGGACGTGGTTGTCGCCGGAGGTGCGGAGGCGGCGGTCACGGAGATCTCCATGGCCAGTTTCAGCAGTGCATCGGTGATCTCCACGCGCAACAGCGAGCCCGAGCGGGCCAGCCGCCCCTTCGATGCCGGACGTGACGGCTTCGTGATCGCGGAGGGCGCCGGCATCCTCGTGCTGGAGAGCCTCACGCATGCCAGGCGGCGGGGAGCGGAGATCCTGGCTGAGGTGATCGGGTATGGCGCGAGCTCGGATGCGTATCACATGGTTGCCACCCATCCGGAAGGCCGGGGCGCGGCGCTGGCCATGCAGGCCGCGCTGGCGGAGGCGGGGCTGCAGGCACGGGAAGTGAACGTCATCAGTGCGCATGCGACGAGCACGGAGCTCGGCGACCGGTCCGAGGCCCTGGCGATCAAGAAGGTATTCGGCGAGCATGCCGGCGTGGTTCCCGTGACGGCCAACAAGTCGATGACCGGCCACATGCTGGGCGCTGCCGGCGGGGCGGAGGCGATCGCGCTGGTGGAGAGCCTGCGGCACGGCATCATACCGCCGACGACGAATCAGGAGCAGCCGGACCCCGAGTGCGGTCTGAACGTGGTCGCCAATACGGCGCGCAGCGCGGAACTTCACATAGGCATGTCGAATTCGTTCGGCTTCGGAGGCCATAATGCGGTGATTGTGCTGAAGAAATGGGAGGAGGGGGCTTTTTGAGACTGCAGGCTATTTTATTTTCCTAAGAATGGGATCATGAGCGCAAAGGTGTTGAATAAGTATAGGGAGGAGCATGTCTGTATGGATCCTTAGGCCCGAAGCGGAAAGGAGAAAGTGGATGGCACAACACATGGAATCGGCAAACACCCGCCGCATCACAGGCAACATCTTCAAGGGCTCGATCGGCAACCTGATCGAGTGGTACGACTGGTATGTGTATACCGCCTTCGCGGTGTACTTCTCGTCCGAGTTCTTCCCAAAGGGCGACCCGACGAGCCAGCTGCTCAATACGGCGGCGATCTTCGCCGTCGGGTTCCTGATGCGCCCCATCGGCAGTCTGCTGCTCGGCCGGTATGCCGACCGTCACGGACGGCGTGCAGCGTTAACGCTGTCGATCACCGTCATGGCCGGCGGTTCGCTGATCATCGCATGCACGCCGGGGTACGGCACGATCGGTCTATGGGCACCTGTCATTCTGGTGCTGGCCCGTCTGCTCCAAGGCTTGTCGCTCGGCGGGGAATACGGCACGTCGGCGACGTACTTGTCCGAGATGGCGAGCAGCGGGCGGCGCGGCTTCTACTCGAGCTTCCAATACGTTACGCTGATTGCCGGGCAGCTCGTGGCGCTGGGCGTCCAGATCATCCTCCAGCAGCTGCTCAGCGAGCCGGATATGAAAGCCTGGGGCTGGCGCATTCCCTTCGTCATCGGCGCGCTGGGTGCCCTCGCCGTGCTGTGGCTCCGGCGCACGATGGATGAATCCGAGCAGTTCGAGCGCATGGGGAAGGAGAGCCGCACGAGCGCGGGAACGATCAAGGCGCTGATGAAGCACCCGAGGGCCGTCCTTACAGTCGTCGGCCTGACTCTCGGCGGGACCGTTGCTTTCTACACGTACACGACATATCTGCAAAAATTCATGGTCAACACGGTGGGCCTGCCGAAGGAGACGGTCAGCTGGATTAATTTTTGGGCGCTGCTGCTCTTCGTAGGGCTTCAACCGCTGGCCGGTACACTGTCCGACCGCGTCGGAAGGAGGCCGCTGCTGCTCGGCTTTGGCATCCTCGGTACGCTGCTGACCGTTCCGCTGTTCCTGCTCCTGGAGCGATCGCAGACACCGGTGGAAGCCTTCCTGTTCATGATGGCGGGGCTGGTCATCGTCACGGGATACACCTCCATTAATGCGATCGTCAAAGCGGAGCTGTTCCCGACCGAAGTCCGGGCACTCGGCGTCGGGTTCCCTTACGGCGTCACGGTGGCCGTGTTCGGAGGCACGGCGGAGTTCATCGCGCTGTGGTGCAAGAGCATCGGCTATGAGCCCTTGTTTTATTACTATGTGGCGGCCTGTATTGCTCTCAGCCTCATCGTCTACTGGCGGATGGGCGAGTCGTCGAAGGAATCCCGCATCGAAGCGGAGAGGAACCTGTTCAAGTAAACGGCAGTCCTCTCCAGCTGGATAGACGGGAAAAGGGTTTGTTTGTTTTTTCACGGTTTTTTCGTATGGTTTGCAACAGAAAGCTCTTCCTCCTTGGGATATGATACATTCAGCAACGCGAGCCAAGGAGGAATAAACAATGAAACACACGAATGGTACGAAGAACATGAGGGCAAAAGGAATCAAGTGGATCGCAGGCGCAGCCTTGACGGCGGCTCTGGTGCTGCCGGGCGCAGCCAGCTTGAAGACGGAGGCGCTATTCGCGGCCAAGCCGGAGGCGAAGCCAGCAGTCGCGATAAAGGCGGAAGCGCAGCCTGAGGCGCTGTTCGCGGTGAAAGCAGAAGCGAAGCCAGAAGCCTCGCTCGCCTAACAGAATAAGGAAGGTGCCATGCTCCAGATTTCACTTGGCCATGTGCTCCTGTAGAAAAAACCGCCTGGTGCGGTTTTTTCTGTTTTTATGGTACGAACTGCTGCATCATCCAAAGAGAACGCCGTCCGATATGCAGCGGAAATGGGAGTACGCAAGGAGGCTGGGTGATGTGACTCGGGAATATTTGAAACGATACAGGTTTAATCCAAAAATGTGGGGTGCGGGCGGCTATAGGCTATGCGGTAAGGAATGAAAGGAGATGGCGAGATAGCCCAGACCCATGATGAGGATGGAGCTGCCGCAGATGTGGAGTGTCGGGTAACGAAAGTACCGTTATAATCAACCTTTCTCTGGTGCCTGCTCCCTCTGTTCGTGCATTAATAAGGTAGATGCAGCTGAGCAAAGGGGGACAAGATGAATATGACAGCGGACATATCCCTTCGGCCGGTTACCCGAGAGAACTGGCTTGAGGCGCTGAACCTACAGGTAAAGGAACAACAGGTCGGGTTCGTCCCGCCGGCGGCGGTATCACTGGCCAAAGTATATATCAAACCGGATGGGGATCTGGTAGAGTATGAACCATTTGCTATCTATGCAGGGTCGCAGCTGGTAGGATTCGTTATGCTGGCCTACGAAGAGGGGACGAACGACATGTACTGGCTGAACGGATTCCTAATTGATGCCCGCCACCAATACAAGGGATACGGCCGGGCGGCCCTTCATCGAATGATACAGCTCATCCGCAGCCGGTTTGCAGGATGTACGGAGATCCGGCTCAGCGTGCATCCGGACAATCGTCATGCCCTGAAGCTGTACGCCAGCACCGGGTTTATCCCGACAAGCCAAATGTCGGGCAGAGAACAGGTCTACAGGCTGCCGCTCGACGTTTGCGCACGGGGGGAGCAGAAGCCGTAACCCGCTTTGAGAGGCTGAAGAAGCAGACGAGCAAACGCGGGAGCAATTGAAGTAAAAGCTCCGCTTTTTACAGGACAAGGGGAATGGACAAACAAACCTTGTAACGCCAAGAAGGGCGGAGCAGATCCATCTGTCGCCATGTATCTCCGGCCTTTCGGCAGATCATCCACTTCGGTATGTGGGACAGAAGGGTATCCGGAAGCCGATTGACTTCAACGCGCGCCCATGGAAACGTTGCGGGAGAAACGGGACTGCTCATGCAGTCGGAGCCCAAGGCGTTCAAGAAGATCATCCGGGCAGGGACTTAGGCTCCGCGTTCGACATCTTCGTCGGGAAGCGGAAAAGAATGGCGGGTACGGGCTCACAAAGGAAGTTAACGAGAGATACCCATCCGGTAGCGTGAAATAGGTGAGGGAGCATGGATTCGCGAAGCAGCATACAAGGAGAGGCGGGACTGCTGCCGGTCGTGTAGCCATGGGGCAAGCCGCTCAGCGAGTCCTAACTTTCTCGGAGTGAAGACTATTTCCAGATGCAGCCGGAGAAAACTGAGATAGCGGAACTCCGATGCGTTATGCTCTTCTTCCAAAGAGGGATTTTGATCATAGAGGAACTGAGATTCGCTATTTCGAGGGTTGAAGCTGGTTTCGAAGGAAAAAACCACTGGTAACGTACCTGAGTTCCGCTAGAATCCGGGAAATGCCGGAAATACCCAATAAGGCATCGTATTTCCTTTATTTCGAATGAACAGGGGGATCGGTCTGTAGGTGTTCCCCTCGTATATGAAGAACAACCAAAGCCGGTTAGCGGATGCTAACCGGCTTTGGTTGCGTATGTTCCTAAAACCGCTTACTACTGCGTGTGCTTACACGCTCTGCTTTTTGCCGCCGAGCAGCGCATAAGCCCCGATCACGATGAGGACGATCGCCACGATGGGTCCTTGGCCGCTCAGCTTGGTCAGAAGGGTGCCCAGCGTGAAGACGGTGAAGAACAGCAGGGAAACCACGGTTAGAATGCTGACCGGGATGAGCAGGTACCGGTTGCGGCTGCCGAACAGGTAGAACTCGAAGAGGCCGACGGCCGGCGCCAGGACGAAGCCGGGCCACATGACGCCCCAAGCGTCGAACAGCATGGAGATCTGGCATACGATCCCGACGGTGATCAGGATCCCGCCGGGAATGAGGAGCCCGGAGGCCCGCGGCGCGGTCATGGAGAAGTACAGCCAGTGGAAGAACAACCCCAGCGGCAGGATGAACAAGCTCGCCCAGTAATACTCGAAGATGGTGCCGATCCCCATCGGATGCCCCTGGTTCAGGAACAAGCCTGCCCCCAGGAGGATCAGCAAGGTGCCTACTATGTACCGACTCATTTGCATGGTGGAGCTCCTTTCAAAATTCCCTTCATTTGTCAGCTTGTTTGTATGTTAACATATTCCATCTTAGCCTATCGCCCATCCGAAGGGAAGGAGGGAACTGGACTTAGGTCCAGTTGTGCAGGAGACGGAACACTATACGCAAGAGAACTGCAGTTTAGTACAGCAAGACAAAGGAATTTCGCGAGCGGCATTCTGGAGTCGTACCATGAGGGCGATGCGGTGTCCTGACCATGCTTTCCTGGAGTGCTGGGCTCCGGGGCCGGTGTCGACCCAAAATTTCCATACGGCGTAATATGAAGCAGCACCGGATGTGCCCTAGGGGCGATCCGGTGCTGTTCCTTCCTGGGCACCTGTGCAGATGCAGTTCGGCCCCCCATAACCTGCAGGTCTTGCCCTCGATCACGTCATTCGGCCGCCGCGTCACCCGTTCGGTGAACTTCGGGCACTGGGCGTGCGTAACTGGGCTTGCTTTGTGATGGCAAACTCAAGTCGGGGAGCATGGGACATGTTCCGAAACACCAACAATGCCCTTTCGATGCCGTACGGCCGGTCCAGGTGTCCGTTTGGGTCCATGGAGACCGGTCCCCTGATATAGGCTACAGCTTCAGCTTCTCCGCCGCCTCCATTCCCTGGCGGATGCAGTCCGGCATGCCCGTCCCCCTGTAGGACTTGCCGGCGACCACGACATTCGGCCACTGCGCCGCCAGCTCGGATTCGATGCCTTGCAGCCGGTCCAGGTGTCCGCATAAGTATTGGGGCATGGAGTCCGGATGCCTCGATACCACGCTGAAATCGGGGCGGATCTTCTCGCCGAGGATGCGCCCGAGGTCCTCACAGACCGCTTCCGTCAGCACCTCGTTCCCCAGCTCGCAGTGGGATTCATCGCCAGCGTGTCCCAGATAAGCGCGGAGCAGGAGCCGGCCGGGCGGAGCGGTGTGAGGCCACTTGGCCGACGTCCAGGTGCAGGCCGTGATCCGGAGCCCGCCGCCTCGGGGCGTAACAAAGCCCGAACCCCTCAGTGGTGCGCGCAGCCTGCTGCTGTCCAGCCCAAGGGCCACATTGGCGACGGATACGCCGTGGATGGAGGCCAGGCTGCGGTTCAGGGACGTCGACCGTCCCCGAAGCAGCTTGGCGGCTGCATGCGCGGGAACCGCCAGGATGACCGCATCCGCGTGCAGCTCGGTTCCATCCGATAAGGTCACGCGGCAGGAGCTCCCGGGCTCTGTCCCGTGCCGGATGGATGCCGCGGAAGTCTCCTGCCGGATGACCGTGCCCCGGCGGATGAGCGCTTCCGTCAAGCGTTCCACTAAGGCGGCGAGTCCTGTGCGGAAGGTGAGGAACAGACTGCCGTGCAGATGGGGCGGGAGCTCAGCGCCGCTCGGGCCGCGGCCGGTGGTCTTTGGCATGTTCTTCGATGCCAGCATGCCCAGGATGAGACTGCGCCAGCGCGCTTCCAGGGACAGGAGCTGGGGGAAGGTGGCGGCCGTGCTGAGCTGGTGCACGTCACCCGCATAGATGCCGGCAAGGATCGGGCCAACGAGGTAGTCCGCCACCTCCCGCCCCATGCGCCTTCCGATCAGCTCGCCCAGCGGCTCATCTCCAGACCCGATGCGGCGCGGCAGCATAAGGTCCAGCGCTGCACGCGCTTTTGCCGTTGGGGACAGCAGCCCTGTCCCGAGAAAAGGAAGGATCCGGGTGGGGATCCCCATGGACAACCCCTCCGGCATAGGCTGCAGCCGGCCATTCCGGTACATATAGCTGCGCCCCGCCGCCGGGTTCAGCCCTACAAGCTGATCCTCCAGCCCGAGCTCCTTGGCGAGGAGCAGCGTCTCGGGTTTGCGGGACAGGAAGGAGTCGGGTCCTTGTTCGATTACGAAGCCGTCCCTTCTCAGTGTCCGGATCGCACCGCCCAGGCGGGCGTCCCGTTCGATCAAGGTTAACTGCAGCATCCGGTTCTCCCGGGCGGCACGCTTGTTCAAGGTATAGGCGGCCGTCAGACCGGTAATGCCCCCTCCGATGATGACGATATGTTTAGGCATGTTCCGCATGGCAGCGGCACCCACTTTCACGTTCGATGTGTTGACAGCGATACGATACCAGACGGCGGGGGTTCCCGGCTATGATTCGGATCACCCCAATGCAGCGCATTCGCTGTGATCCGGCGCACAACCTTTCCTGCAGCCCTCCGCTATACTGAGATTATTGATAACCATTCTCAAGGGGGAGACGGAATGCGGCAAAAACGTACGATGGTGCAGGGGATTCTGGGGAACGGGCCGACTGGAGCCGTTATGCAGGGCAGGAGGGAATCAGGCGTATGAAGGAGCAGGAGAACATCAGGCAGCTCGATGTAAGACCGTATTTGAACCGCAAGCTGGATCCCTTCCAGCTCATCATGAAGACCGTGAAAGAACTGAACAGGGAGGAGATGCTGCTGCTGCATGCAACGATCAAGCCGGTGCCCTTGTTCGGATTGATGAAGCTGAAGGGTTACGCTTATGCAGCGGAGGAAGTGGGGGAGCGCTATTGGATCACGGCATTCCTGCACAAGAGCCAGGATCAGGCGAGGCTTGCCCGGCTGCAGCTGGGCGGGTGGGCGGCTCCCATTCTTCCGAAGGAGAGCGACCTGCCTGCGGAGGAGGAGGAGGAGGGGATAGCCGGCCGGCAGGAGATGACGGGCGAGCGGCTATCCGGAGCGGAACACGCGGTGAAAGAGCACAGCGGAGAGGCGGACCTTGATAACCGGGGGCTCGAGCCTCCGCAGCCGATGGTTCGTACGCTGAGTGCCCTGGAGCGTCTGGGTCCCGGCGGAACGCTTACGATTCATAATGACCGGACGCCCGTCTTTTTGATGGAAGAGCTGCAGCGGCTTGGGTATGCCTATCAAGCGATTGCCCGGGCGGACGGCTCGGTGGTCATCCGGATTACGAAACCTATAACCTGACTTGGAAAAGGAGGCGGACTCCATGTTTCGGCTTCCGCTGTTATTTATGATCACGGGGATGGCGAGCTTCATCCTGTTCCACCTGCTGTCCCTTTTCTCCGTGGGGGAATGGGCCGTAGGCTCGCCGCGGAGTCCCGACGGCTGGTTCCGCCTGCACCTGCTGGTGCTGGACTGGGGGACGATGATAGCCATGGGCGCGGTATACCAGCTGATGGACGTCGTGCTCCAGAGAAGAATCCACAGCGAGCGGCTCGGGTATGTCCACTATATCGCCTTCACGGGAGGTTCGGTCATCCTGCTGGCCGGCTTCCTGCGGATGGATACGCTCTGGATCGCAGCAGGGGGGGCCGCCGCACTCGCCGGAATTCTGCTCTTCGCATGGAATGTGGGAAGGACGCTGCTTGCAGCGCGGCTGTGGAATCCGGTAACGGTCAGCACGGCCTGCGCCGTGGGTTATCTGGCCCTGACCGGGATGCTCGGACTGATGATGGGGCTGAATTTTGCTTTGAACTGGTGGGGGGCGGTTCACGAAAGACTGCTGCACGCGCATATTTGGCTCGGGATCACGGGCTGGTTCGGGCTGCTCATTACCGGCTTCAGCTTCAAGATGCTCCCCATGTTCTACTTGTCCCACGGCTTCCCGGAGAAGTCGCCGCGATGGATCGTGCGGCTTTGGAACGCCGGCGTACTCGCGGGAGCCTTCCTCTTTCTTCTCGGGCTGCGTCCGGTCTATTCGATGCTGACCGTCCTTCCGATCCTCGCGGCATTGATCCTGTACAGTCTCCATATGCGGGACATCCGCAGGCACAAGCATAAGAAGGGGCCGGGGACCGGAATCCAGTGGACGGTGATCATGACCGGAGCTTTGATCGTTTACGTGATCGGACTCTTGTGCGTATGGGCGGTCTTTCCCGACACGGCATGGGGCCTTACAATGACCCTTCTGTCCGGCTGGATGGTGCTCTGGGGGTGGGTGGCGATGACCATTCTCGGCTACTTGTCCAAGATCATCCCGTTTCTCTGGTGGACGCACAAATACGGTCCGCAGGCGGGCAGACCGAACGTGCCCATGATGAACGAACTCATCAACGAACGGCATGCGGGGTGGGGCCTTGGCGGGATGGCGGCCGGTCTGCTCGTCACGATGACGGGAACCGGGCTGCACGAGGCGCTGGTGACGGCTTCCGGCGTGAGCCTGCTGTCCCTGTGCTCTCTATTGTACATGGGACTCATTGTCAGGGTATTCGCCAAATAATTCTGGCGACGAGCTAAGCGGAAATGACAGAAAGGATGAGCGACTATGGAAAGAGAACAGAAGGTACGGGAATGGCTGAAAGGGGTCTACGACCCGGAGCTCGGTGTGAATGTGGTCGACCTGGGGCTGATCTATGAGATTCAAGCGGAGGAAGGGGAAACGCTTATCCGGATGACCCTCACCACTCCCGGGTGCCCCCTGCATGATACGATCATCGGCGGGGTGCGCCGTGCCTTGGAAGACAAGCCGGAAGTCGGTACGGTGAAGGTTGAGGTGGTATGGGAGCCGAGCTGGACCCCGGAGCGGATGACCCCTGAGGCGAAGGAGCAGCTGGGAGCCTTATAGCCCTGGTGAACTCCGGGAGCTGGAGAGTCTGATAGAGAACGCTGGCATGTCGTACATCAAAAAAAAAGGAACCCCGGAGCCATCATGCGCCATGCATCATGACGCCGGGGGTAATGTACTCTCGTCCCTTCCTCTTCGGCGCTTCTGGCGGAAGGGGGAGGCTCGATGCGAGCTTATCTCTCATGCTCACGGCGCAGGTCTTGGCCGTTGAAGGCCGGCGGCAGTGACGGGAATTCGAGGGGGCATCAGCGGCTTCTCTGAATGGATTGACCGGCAAGGTCCGGCCTGGGCGGGACGCTGTGCATGGGGGCATAGCTGGCGGGAACGTACATGCACGCCGGATCGCTCTCCAGATAGTCTCCGGTTACAGCATAGGCCCGGGCCCTGGAGCCTCCGCACAGTTCCTTGTATTCGCATACACCGCACCGCCCCTTCAGCAGGGACTTGTCCCGGAGCTCCCGCATGACCGGAGCATTACGGTAGATCTCCAGCAGCGGGGCTTCCTTCACATTGCCGCACGATATCGGAAGAAAGCCGCTCGGATAAACCTCCCCCGTGTGGCTGATGAAGACGAAGCCGTCCCCGTCTCCCACCCCCCGGGGAGCCCGGCCGAGCACATCCACTGGCCTGACGAAGGATGGGGCCCGCTGTTCCCTCCGGGCGTGAAGCGGTCCGGCCTGCGCGGCTACGCGGCGGTAATGCGGCGCCTCCGTCGTCTTGATGCCGAACGGCATCCGGGGGGCCAGCTCGACCAGCCACTGCATGACTTCTTCATGCTGTACCGGAGTGATCATATCACTCTGCATGCCGCGGCCTGTAGGCACCAGGAAGAACAGACTCCAGAGAACGGCACCGATCCGGCCGACTTGCCGGGCAATGTCCCCGAGATCGGTGAGGTTATAGTTCGAGACCGTGGTGTTGATCTGGATCGGAATGCCGTGCTCCTGCAGATAGGAGATGCCCTGCATCGTCATGTCGTAGGAACCGGGGGTGCCACGGAAGTAATCGTGAATCTGCGCACTGGAGCCGTCCAGGCTGAACGCCCAGCGGGAGAGCCCGGCCTCGTTCGCCTGACGTACGGTCTCCCTGGTTACCCGCGGCGTCGCGCTGGGCGTCATGGAGACGGACAGCCCCTTGTCCCGGATCGCATACTCGGCGAGCTTGAACAGGTCGGAACGCATGAGCGGGTCTCCTCCGGTGAGGACGAAGAGCGGCCTGCGTTCCATCGCGGCTGCTTGATCGATCAGCGCCAGGGCCTCCTCATACGACAGCTGTCCGGGGTCGGCCCGGTACTGGGCCTCGGCCCTGCAGTGAAGGCATTTGAGCGCGCAGGCCCGGGTAACCTCCCAAATGACAATGAAAGGATAGTCGTGGTAATGATCGGGGGTGGATTCGTTTCTCATATGCAGTGCCCCTTTCCGTAATGGCGTCTATCCCATCCATGATATCCCACAAGCGCCATCCCGGGAGGTGAGCAGACGCACAATGTTCTTGGAGAATCGGTGGAATCGGATGAAGGAGTGAGGGAGGAAGATTGGAGGAGAGGCTGAGGGAAGGGGAAGTTGAGGGGATAAAGCGAAGATAAGGTGGAATATAAGGCGAAACCATGACAATGCGGGCCGGAGGCAAAAATGTGGTTCCAATCACAATACGGCTGATCCAAGTAGAGTATAGTTGGGGCATGAAGATCAACGAGCCGATCTTTACTACACACGGAGGTGTCTCGATATGAGCATGAAGAGTCCATGGATTGAAGGTACAGCCACGGTAGGCGAGATCGTTGCCGAATATCCGAATACGAGCAATTTGTTTAAGCAGCATCGTATTGATTTTTGCTGCGGAGGCGGACATCCGTTATCGGAAGTACTGCAGAAAAGCGGGGTGGACAAGGCCGAGTTCCTGGACCGGCTTCAGGCGATCATAGAGGCTTCCGACCGGTCTGCACGTACCGATATCGATTGGAGGTCCTACGGATCGGAGCGGCTCATTGAGCATATTACGAAGGTCCATCACGACTTTCTGCGATCCGAGCTTCCCGTGCTCTATGATTTTGTCACCAAAATCAAACAGGTCCACGGCGGTCTCCATCCCGAGCTGGTCGAGCTGCACAGACTCTATACGAGCATGAAGGAGGAGCTGGAGGAGCATCTGGTGCAGGAGGAGGAGCGGGTATTCCCTCTGATCCTGGCTCATGAGCGCACAGGGGATGGGGCGTTGAAGCGTCAGGCCGGCGAGGCCATCCATGTCCTGGAGGCGGACCACAGCCGGGTCGGAGACATCCTGAGGGAGATGCGGAGCGTGACCGGGGATTACCAGCTGCCGGAGGGGGCCTGCCGCACGTACACCGTCTCGTTCCAAAAGCTGGAGCAGCTGGAGTCCGATCTCTTCGAGCATATCCATCTGGAGAATAACATCCTGTTCCCCCGCTACGAGAATTCGTGCTCTTGCGGAGAAGACTGAGGAGTACCCGCGTGTCCCCGCCTGGGTAGAGGTGTGCAGACTGGGGCAAGATTGGATCGGAGGCAGTCCTTTGGATTGGGATGAGCCTGGCAGCCCCTATCCCCTTCGATGATTCCAATCAGATGAAAGCGGAGAGGTATGTGAGGGGTATGCGGAATGACCCGCAGGCAGTAGATCGGCTTTCTTAGGTACCCTGTTGTAGCGAAGCACATAAATCGACCGGCATTTAAACTCCGGTGAACCGTACCCATGGGCTCATTCATGGTTTCGGATCACCGGAGTTTTTGGCGTGCCTGGAGAGATTGGGTGCACTCACGAAGCGATGACACTTTTTTACCCTCGATTCCACACGATAATCCATAGCCTGCGAAGGCGCTTACAGGTAACATGAAGGAAGCAAAAGCATTCCACTGGATTAGGAAAGGCGGTCAGGAATAATGAAATCACCTAAGATCGGGTCTGCGGCGGCGGGACTGCTGGTACTGAGTATGCTGGCGGCGGGCTGCGGGAGTGAGACGGGCTCCGGCGGAGGCAGCCAGGAGGCTGCAAACGGAGGGACAGCCGGTGCGGGGAGCGAGGCGAAGCCGGTAACGCTGGAGATTTTCCAGTATTCGCCAGAGATGGCCGACGCGATGCACCAGCTCGCCGAGGAGTACCAGAAGCAGCATCCCCATGTAAAAGTGAACGTCACCATCAACCAGGATAACTACTATCCGCTGCTCAAGACGAAGATCAACGCCGGAGAGATTCCGGATATCTTCATGACCGGTGCCTACAACGACAATAAGACGTACCAGGACTACGCCTACGATCTTACCAAGGAGCCGTTCATGGCGAACATCGCCGACAGCGCCAAGACGGGCACCACCCTGGACGGCAAAGTGCTGGGGTACCCGCTCATTCTCCAGTCCTACTCGTTTATTTATAACAAAAAGCTCTTCGCGGATGCCGGCATTACAGCGCTTCCGAAGACCTACTCCGAGCTCGAAGCGGCGGCGAAGAAGCTGAAGGACAAAGGGATCACCCCGTTCACCAACGGCTACAAGGAATGGTGGGTGCTCGAGCAGACGCTGACGCCGATTCTCGCCTCTACCGGCGGGGACTATGCGGCGGCGTTCGGCGAGATCAACGCAGGCAAGAAGAAGCCAAGCGACCTGAAGGAGCTCGCCAATCTGTTCCCGCTGATCGACCTGACGCTGAAGTACACGAGCGGCAAGCCGCTCGAGACGGACTTCAACACCTCGGTGTCCGAGTTCGCGCAGGGGAAGGCGGCGATCCTGCACCAGGGCAGCTGGGCGGAGGATGCGATCCGGAAGATTACACCGGGCATCGATATCGGCTTCCTGCCGCATCCGGTCGGGGAGGACGGCAGCAAGGCCGGTCTCATGGTCGACTCGAATATCGTCTACCGGATTCACAAGGATTCGAAGAACCTGCCCGAGGTGCTGAAATTCTTCGAGTGGCTGACCACCTCCGACTACGGGAAGAACTTCGTTCCGAAGGTCGTCAAGCAGATCTCGACGATCAAGGATGCGCCGTTCCCCGACGCGCAGCTCGCCAAGGAAACGAGCGAGTACCTCAAGAACGGAAAGACGTATCCGTGGGTCAAAGGGTACTTCCCTGACGGCTACGAGCAGCAGGCCGGCCAGATTCTGCAGCAGTATGTCGGCGGCATCGCGGATGCGGCCAAGACCGTGTCGCAGCTGGATACCACGTGGGCCAAGCTGGCGAAAGCGGCCCAGTAAAGGAAGCCGTGATGAGCCGGCGGTCAGCCGCAGCAAGGAATGGTGCGGCCGGCTCTCAGGAAGCCGTGTGCAGTAAAGAAAGTACGGAGGACAGGAACGAGCATCCGCGCGGAATACTGTCTGTCTCTTGGAGAAGCGGGTCAGCCGGGTGCGGTAGCCCCCGGCTGTTTCCCCTGCCTCCTACCTTAGTATGATCGGAGTGTGGAAGATGGCCCCAGCATGGAGACGGCGTAAGGAGCTCGCAATCTTCCTTTCGTTCGTGGCGCCTGCGCTGATCCTGATCCTGCTGTTTGCAGAGATCCCTTTTGTCATGTCGCTGTATTACTCGTTCACGAAGTGGAACGGAATCTCGAAGAACATCGCGTTCATCGGCTTCCAGAATTTCAAGGAATTGTTCACGGAGGATCCGGATGCGGCGGCCTCGTTCCGGTTCACGATCCTGTACAGCCTCATCACGCTGATCGCGACCAACCTGGCGGCCCTGCTGCTGGCCCTGGTCCTCACCCGCAAGTTCCGGGGGAGCAGCATGCTCCGGGCCGCGTTTTTCGTGCCGTATATCGTGTCCCTGGTCATCATCGGCTTCATCTGGAAATTCATCTTCTCAAGCGCGTTCCAGTCGCTCCATGAGCTGACGCTGTGGCCCCTCTTCGGTTGGAGCTGGCTCGGTACGCCAACCCTGGCCTTCCTGTCCGTCGTCTTCGTGAGCGTATGGCAGTCGGTCGGCTTCTATATGATGATCTACATCACGGGCCTGCAGTCCATTCCTGCCGAGATGGGGGAGGCGGCCGTCATTGACGGGGCGAACGGGCTTCAGCGCTTCGTACATATCACGCTGCCGCTGCTCATGCCTTCGATCACCGTCGCGCTGTTCCTGTCGATCTCGAACTCGCTCAAGGTGTTCGATATCATCTTCACCCTGACCTTCGGCGGACCGGGCCGGACGACGATGAGCACCACGATGGATATCTATAACGAAGCGTTCGTCAACAACCGGTTCGGGTATGCGACAGCGAAGTCGCTGGTATTCGTGCTGGTCATCCTGCTCATTACCTTGATCCAGGTTAAAGTGTTCAAAAGCAGGGAGGTGGAGGCGTGATGAGAAGCAAGCGGCTTACCCTCCTGCTCAGCGTGTCCGCCTGGGCAGCGGCGGCAGTGTTCCTGTACCCTTTTTATCTAGTCGTGCTCAATACGTTCAAGGACTATAAAGAAGTGGTCACGAGTGTGCTCAGCCTGCCCCAGTCGCTGCTCATAGACAACTACCTCCAGGTGTGGAAGCTCGTGCAGTATCCGAAGCTGTTCCTGAGCACGCTGCTGCTCACCCTCGGAAGTGTGCTGGGCATCGTGCTGTTCGGTGCGGCGGCGGGCTACAAGCTGAGCCGGACCAAGACGAAGCTGAGCGGCTGGCTCTTCTTCCTGGCGATCGCGCCGATGATGCTGCCGTTCCAGTCGTTTATGATCCCGCTCACGAAGCTCGCGAAGGAGCTGCATCTCATCAACCAGCTGCCGGGGCTGATGCTCGTCTATTGGGGCTTAGGCTGCCCGATGGCCATTTTCCTCGTACACGGGTTCGTCAAATCGATACCGTATGAGCTCGAGGAGTGCGCCTCGATGGACGGCTGCTCGCCCTACCGATCCTTCTTCAGCATCATCGTACCTGTCATGGTTCCCGTACTGAGCACGGTGGTCATCCTCAATGTGATGTGGATCTGGAATGATTTTCTGCTCCCGCTCATTCTGCTGAACGGGAATGAAGCTACGCTGCAGCTGGCCTCCTACAAGTTCTTCGGACAGTACAAAAGCGAATGGAACTACGCCTTGACCGCTGTCGTGATGGTGACGCTGCCGCCGATCCTGTTCTTCCTGTTCATGCAGAGGTATATCGTTCAGGGGATGATGGCGGGCGCGGTCAAAGGGTAGGCGGCCAGAGCCGGCCGGAAGTCCGTACGGGCGGGATTTTCCTTATTGTGGCAGACGTAAGCCTGCCCTTATAATGGAGTCCAACCTGAATACGATGGGAAGAATTCGCCATGACTTGGACCATTGCGCGCCGTATCGGCCGGACGGTGTCCGGACGGCTCCGCAACAAACTCGTGCTGTCCTTTTCGCTGATCGCCGCCTTCATCGTCATCCTCCTCTCTTATACCTCTTATCGGCAATCGGTAGACACGGGAAGGGAGCATTATATCGCGAGCAATATGAAGCTGCTCCGGCTCGTCAACCAGAACCTGGACAGCTACCTGGCCCAGATCGACGAGCTCTCCCTGTCCCCCCACCGGGACAGCCGGTTCATGGATGAGCTGCATTCGGATGCCTACCTGAGCCGCTTCTATATCCAGAACCAGGTCAAGAACTGGTTCTATTCCCGGGACGATATGGAAGAGCTGACGGTGTATACGCCCGGCACGGAGCAGGAGTACACGATCTCCCGCTCGGCCCCAGCCCTGCAGCAGCGGACCGATGACCGGACCGAAGCGGCGGTCTGGTACCGGGAGGCGGTCGGCAGCCCCAAGTACCGAAGCCTGGAGCCGGCAGGCGGCGGTGAGGACCGACAATCCCAGGGCAGACTGCTGACGTTCCACCGGATTATCATCGATATTGCCGACAAAACCCCGCTGGCCGCGGTCTCCATTACGCTGAACCGCAGGCAGTTCGATCCGATTGTTCATGATCTCTTCGACGACAAGGGGGAAGCGGTAGTCCTCTTGGATGAGCGCGACCGGCTGGTGTACTCCAGCGGCGGGGGATTGACGGAGGAGAGATTGGCCGGACTGCGCGGCCTGGTTCGTCCGGGCGGGAGCGGGGTGCAGATGACGGGCGGCACCGAAGGCCAGGGAGAGCTGCTCCTCTACCATATCTCCGACCGGTATCACTGGAAGCTGCTCAAGGTCACTTCCATGGAGGTGCTGAACCGGGAAGCGGCTCACGCCCGGAACATCAACCTCGCCTTCGGCAGCGCTTTCGTCCTTCTCGCGGTGCTGGTCACCGTCTTAACGGCCAATGCGATCACGGGACGGCTGAAGCAGCTGCACCACCATATCGGCCGGCTGGGGGAGGGCGACTTCGAGCCGTCGCTGGAGATCCGCGGTACGGACGAGGTGGCACACCTGTCCCGGAAGTTCAACCAGATGGCAGTCAAAATCAACGATCTGATCGCCGACCGGTATGTCCTGCTCCTCAATGAGCGAAATGCGAAGCTGCGGGCGCTGGAGGCGCAGATCAATCCGCATTTTCTGTATAATTCGCTGCAGGCGATCTCGACGGAAGCGATCCTCAGCGGGGTGGAGCCGATCCAGGAGATGGTGGACGCCCTGGCGGCTTCTCTGCGCTACTGCATTCGGGACAGCGAGAAGGTGCTGCTGACCGACGAGCTGGAGCACATCCGCAACTACCTTGTGCTGCAGCGGGCCCGCTTTGGCGACCGGCTGCAGGTAGAGGAGCGGGTTGGGGAGGAGGCACTCGGCTGCCCCATTCCCCGGATGACGCTCCAGATCCTGCTGGAGAATGCGGTGGAGCATGCGCTGGAGCAGATGATCGGGGAGATCCATATTACCATTACAGCCGTAGTTCGCAGCGGAAGGCTGATGCTTCAGGTTGAGGATGACGGCCCCGGCATCACGGCGGACCGGCTGACCGAGCTGAGCGGGCGCTTCGCGGAAGGAGACTGGGCGGACGGCGAGAGCCTGGGGCTCAAAAATCTGCATTCGCGCCTTAGGCTGCTTTTCGGGGAAGACGTCGTGCTGGACATCCGGAGCGAAGCCGGACAGGGGACCACAGTGGAGATCGGCATGAGTGCAGGGAGGGAGCCAGTGGATGTATAAAGCCTTAATCATAGATGACGAGCTGCCGGCACGCCGGGCCATCCGGGCGCTGGGACCGTGGGAGCAGTACCGCATTACCGAGGTTCTCGAGGCGGGCAACGGGCTGGCCGGACTGCAGATGATGGAGGAACATCAGCCGCAGATCGTCCTTATCGATATGAAAATGCCGCAGCTGGGCGGCGTGGAGCTGATGAGGCAGGGGGGAAGCGTCTGCGCCGCCAAATTCATCGTCGTCAGCGGATATGACGACTTCTCCTATACGCGCAGCGCCATTCAAGCGGGAGCCGTTGATTACCTGCTGAAGCCGGTCCGGGCAAAGGAGCTGGCCTCTGCGGTCGGCAAGGCGGTGGAGCTGCTTGACCTTGAGGCTTTGGAGCGAAAACGCGAGCTGGAGAACGGGATCCTCTCCAACCTCTCCGTGCCGCTCCTGAAGGAGACGATCTTCTCGGCGATCATCGGGCATAACGGCAGGCTGCATGAGATCCCGGAGCTGGCGGAGTTCGTCAATACGAGGCAGGACGATCTCTTTCGCGTTCTCGTCCTGTCCGTCCTGAACCTGGAAGAGGTATGCCGGGAGAGGTTCAAGGGGGATTACCACGCCTGTTATTATGCACTGACCAATGCCGTGAATGAGCTGATGGGGGAATCGACCGGGGAGGCGTTCAGCTTCAAGAGCGCCCGGTACGGACAGGAGCTTGTCGTCATTCTTCCCGGCAAAGTCTCTGCGTGGGCTTCGGGGGACCTGCAGGCCGTCATGGGAGCAGTTACCCGGCTGCAGGCCTTCCTCGGCTTCGACTGCATTGCCGCCTGGGGCGGGAAGCCGTGCTGCCTCGCGGAGCTCGACAAGGCGTATCACAGCGCCCGGGAGTCCCTGCTGCAGACGGATTTGCTGCGGGGAGGCACGCGTTCGGCGGCGGAAGCCGGCGTGGGGACGGCCGCCTTGTCCGTCCTGGCGGTCAAGGAAAAAGTGCAGCACGCCCTCGAAATGGGAAGCGGGATGGTCGCTGCGGGGGTGCTGCGGCAGTATTTTGCGGCTGTGCGGGCGGGAGGGCGCTTCACTGCGGAGATGATGCTTCAGGCACTGGCGGACTTCCGCCTGCTCGCTGTGGAGCTGCTGGCGGACAGCGGAAGGGCCGGCGGAGAGCCACTGGCGGAATACGACCGGCTGTTCCGCAGCCCGGTCATGCGCTTCGAGGCCTTCGAGGAGCAGGTGACCGGCTGGTTCGAAGGGTTCATCACCGGGCAGCTCCAGCGGAGCAAGCCTCCGGAGAAGTTCGACGTCGCGAAGGTGAGGAGCTATATTGACGCCCGCTTCCACGAGGAACTGCCGATCGCCTCGCTGACGGAGCGCTTCTACCTCAGCAAGGAGCATCTGCACCGGCTGTTCAAGCAGCAGTACGGCTCGGGCATCCATGAATATGTGCTGAAGCTCCGGATGGAGAAGGCGCGGGAGCTCCTGGGCGACCCGGCGCTCAAGATTCAGACCGTCTGTGAGCGGGTAGGCTACCGGGATCAGAATTATTTCAGCAAGGCGTTCCGCAAATACTGCGGGGCTTCGCCGCAGGAATACCGCAGCGCTTTGCTCGTGAAGCAAGGGGCGGATGGCACCCTTTAGAGGCAGTAGTGGGGCGGCGAAGGGCTCTGGTTTTGCCGGAGAGGCCTGAAGGGAACATGGGCTGGAGCTGGATAGAACGCGGATCGAGATACTATGTGGATAGATATTATGCGGATACAGACTATACGGATACAGACTATGCGGATAGAGAGATTACGCGGATGCGATAAGGAGTGGAAGAGGCAATGAATTCGTCGGCAGCCCTGGAGCTGGCAATGGCCCAGGGAAGACAGGCGGCGCTGAAAGCGCTGCTGCAGTATGGGCTGGAATGGGAGGAGATCCGCTTCGGGGCGCTTTCCGAAACCTGCACCTTCGTGGTCACCTCGCGGAATGAGGGAACGTGTCTGCTCCGCATCCATGTGGGTATCGACCGGAAGGCCGTCGATGCGGAGCTTGCGTGCCTGGAGCTGTGGGGGAAGGAGCTGGATGTTCCCATCCCGCAGGGTATTGCCGCACGGAGCGGTGAGAGGGCGGTAAGCATGGAGCTGGGGGACGGGTACCAGTGCAGCGCTTCCCTGATGCGGTGGGTGGAGGGAGGGCCGGCAGCCGGTAAGCTGACACAAGAGCAGATATTCCGGGAAGGCGTCCTGTTGGCCCGGCTTCACCGGGCTTCGCAGGAGGCAGGGCTGGCAGGGCATCCGGACCGGCCCGTATGGGGGGAGAGGAGCTTCCGGGAGGCGTTCGACCGGCTGACCGCTTACCATGACCGTTTTCTGACCGGGACGGAGTTCGAGCTGTACCAGGCCGCCGCCGAGCGGATCCTCTCCTGGATCGGCAAGCTGGAGAAGCGGTGGGACACGTACGGATTCGTCCATGGGGATCTCCACCAGGGGAACATTGTTTTTCTTGAAGGCGAGCCGCGGGCGATCGATTTCGGCCGGTGCGGGTCCGGCTTTTTCCTCTATGATATCGCCCATACGATCCTGGGGCTGCATCCCGTACAGAGGGAGCTTGTGCTGCGGGGGTACGAGAGCCTGCGCCCCCTGGAGGAGCATTGGCTGCCTGCATTGGAGCATTTTACGGTGATGGTCATGATCGAGAATTACAGCCATCATGCGCCGGATCCGAGAGAGGCTGGAGGGCTCCGCGCGGAGCAGCCTTATGCGCAGGCGATCCTGAAGCATTTTTTGTCGGGAAGTCCGTTCCTGTTCCATGCACTTGATCTATAAAGGAGGCTGCTAATGGCGGACGGGACTGTGAGGTATGAGATTGATGAGGTGACGTTCGAGCTGAGGGAAGCGCATGACTTCGGCTGGCTGCGGGAGCTCGGACAAGTCTTCGCTGTGTTCGACCGGCAGGATTCCGGCAATATCAGCTTCGGCGTCCTGCGCGATGGAGAGAAGCTGTTCATCAAATATGCGGGAGCGAAGCCCGTGTGCTTCAGCGGTGAGGCCTGTGAGGCCGTGACACGGCTAAGGGCTGCCACGGTGCTGTATCAGAAGCTCGCACACCCGTATCTCGTCAAGTGGATGGGGGAGATCGAGCTGCCCTTCGGATACGCCGCCGTGTTCCAGTGGCAGGAGGGGACAGGGCTGCGCGGAGCGGAAGCCATGGGGCGTTTCAAGGGGCTGCCGCTGGGGGACCGGCTTGCCGCACTCGGCCGGATTTTCGAGTTCCATGCCCATGTGGAGGAGAAGGGCTATGCCGCGGTCGATTTCTATGACGGCAGCCTCTTGTACGATTACGCGGGCGGGGGGCTCACCATCTGCGACATCGACGTGTATCAGCAGGTTCCTTTCGTCAATCCGGTGGGGAGGCTGTGGGGCTCGTCGCGGTTTATGTCTCCGGAGGAATACGTGCTTGGCGCTGAGATTGACGGATGTACGAATGTGTTCACCATGGGGGCGATGGCCTTTGCGCTCGCCGGCGGCGGGGGAGGGGACCGTTCGCCGGCGTTGTGGGAGGCGGGAGAAGCGCGGTACGCAGTAGCCCTGCGTGCCGTGCAGGCGGACAGGTCCCTCCGGTATCCGGCCGTCTCTGCGTTCAAAGCGGCTTGGGATACGGCGGGCGGGGATGGTACAATCGACCTGGAGGAGGGATGACGCCATGCAAACCGAAAACGGCTTGAACGCCATCACCCTGGGCATGGGCTGCTTCTGGAGCCCGGACGCCCTCTTCGGACAGCTTCCCGGCGTGCTCCGGACCCGCGTGGGCTACGCGGGAGGGACGACGGACACGCCGAGCTACCGGGAGCTTGGGGATCACACCGAGACGGTCGAGGTGGTCTATGACGAGAGCCGGCTTCCACTCGAGACGATCCTGGATGTGTTCTGGAACGGGCACAACCCCGACAATATCAACGATTACAAAGGCCGGCAGTACCTGTCGCTTATGCTGTTTCGGGACGAGGGGCAGCGGAAGGTCATCGAACAGGTGATGCAGAGGCGGGAGGCCGAGGGCAGAGGCAGACCGGCGACCGAGATCGCTTCCTTCCAGGCTTTCTACCCGGCGGAGGACCGGCATCAGAAATATTATTTGAAGCGGTACCCCGATGCGGTAAAGAAGCTCACAGTTCTATTCCCGACGCATGAGGACCTCGTGAACGGCACCCTGCCGGCCCGGTTGAACGGCGTGGCGAAGGGCTATGCGAACCGCGCGCAGCTCCTGGAAGAGATCCGCACTTGGAGGATCGGCGAGGAGGAGCAGGAGGAGATGCGCCGGCTCGTGGAGAGCATCCGCTGGTAGCGGGGGAGGCAGGGGCGGGTGCTCGTGCCGCCTCCGCTATGCTGTGTGCAGGGGGCTGCCCGGGGCAGTCCTCTGGGATGAGGCAGGGCAGTCTGTGCTGGGATGAGGCTACGCCCGCACCGATGCTTTATGTGGTGTTCATTAGGAGAGGAGACGAACGGTATGTCCAAACCATGGCGGGAAGAACAAAAATATCTCGTGGATGCCATCCCCCGTTACCGTGCGGAGATCCGGAACTTAGAGGTGCCGGAGGCGCGAAAAATAACTCGGAAGCTGGCACAGGAGCTGTATGAGCGGCATCCCGAGCTGCGAGCCAGAAATGATCATGAGAATGCCATCTTCGAGCGGCTTCCTTAACTCGAGAATTTGCTGGCGGGCGCGCTCCATCAAGGAGACTACGCCCGGAAGGATGCGCATCTCAATGGAGCCCTCCCCAGAGAGGACGGCAGCCGGGCGTTCAATCCGTGCAATGCCCGGCACTCGTACAAGGGGAGCGTGAAGTGAGCAGTTCGCGATAGGAAGCTGCATAGGTGACTCGCATAGTAGAGTGCTAGAATGAAGTAGGAAGTCTGGATTGTAGGGCGCAGGGAGGAAGCAGGTCGGTCTGCATAGTAGATGTGCCGGGGGTAGCAGGAAGTTTGCGCTTTGTAGTACTCGGATGAAGCAGGAGCAGCCTCCGTGGCAAAGTGTATGGACGAGTTGTGGCGTGAGCTTTGCACAGCATGGGGGTCGGAGAAATACGGCGGGTGGTTTGCGCAGGAAAGTTCCCGGTCTAGTATGGCGGATAGTCTGCGCTGAAAATTGTACGGAAGAAGCAGGCTGGCCGAATGGAGTGTTCGGACAAAAAAACCGGCTGCTCTGCAGCGAAGTCGGACCTTGTTAACCGGCGGCGAGTACCACTTATTTTAAAATAAAGGAACTCAGATGCCTTATGGCCCGCTGATGCACCGAAAAACAGCCTGATTCTGAAAATAGCGAACTTCAGTTCCTCTATTTTTGAAATGGCAGCCTCAAAAAGACACATAACGCATCGTATTTCCGCTATTTCGATTTCTTTCCGTTGAGCCCTGTACGTAAATCACGGTACACTGCCCTTCTTCCAATTGACCGCTCAACCGAGCGGCTTTTTGCATGTCCACCCGATCGTCCGTCCGGTCGCTTACAGCCCATCAGCGCCTTGAGCGAAGCGTTCTGCGCAGTGTGCTGCCGGTTGTGCCAGACGAACCGCTGCAGTGTGGTGTCCAGCTCGGGGCCCCGTGCGTGTATTCCAGAAGGGACGCTCAGCAGAGCGGCTTACGCCCAAACCATCCGCGCCTTGAGCGAAGCGATCTGCGCAGTGTGGTGCCGGTTGTGCCAGACGAACCGCTGCAGCGCGGTGTCCAGATTCAGGGCTCCGTACGTGGGACTCACGAAGGAACGCGCATAGTCCGCCGGCTGCAGGGTGAGCAGAAGCGCGGCGAACCGCTGATGGACGGCCTCCAGCAGCGCCAGCGAAGGATCGAGGGGCATCCGGTAATCGCCCAGCTCCGCCCATCGATCCTCGCGGTAGGTCCCGGCCGCCGGGCTGTCCTCCGTCAGCGCGCGTTTGAATCGCAGGAAGGCGTTCATGTCGTTGTCCGCCATGTGGTGAACGACCTGCTGCACCGTCCAGCCGCCGGGACGGTAGGGAGTGAGCAGCTGCGCCTCCGTCATAGGGTGCACGGCCAGCCGCAGTGCGGGCGCAAGTCCCATGATCCCTTCCATCCACTCCCTGCGCTGATCCGGCGAAGGATTCGGCACCTCCTGGAATGGGCCGATCGGAAAGCGGTACGTGTCCATGTTATTTTCTCCCCTCAACGATTCTGCATGGTTACCCAAACGTGTATTCGGCATTTTGGCCTATTTTTCCTCCATAATAAAGGAAATCCGCGATCTCTTGTGGAATCCAAAAAGGGAGATTCCTTTCCTTCATCCGAAACGTTAGGAGCAGCACAACCATGGTAACCATCACGGAAGCATACGTGGACTCGGCCGCCTTGAACGCGGGAGCGATCAAGAACGGCAGGGACCTCGTGAAGAAAAACAGTTTTCCGAAGCTGTGCCGCTCGGAAGACGGCACCCTGCTCTTCGGTGAATGCAAGGGGAGCGGGAAGGAGCCATACCGGTGCTCGGCGGACTGGATCCAGGAGGACAGCCCGGTGTACCGGTGCTCATGTCCGAGCAGGCAGTTCCCCTGCAAGCATATTCTCGGCTTAATGTATGCGTATACGTCGGGCAAGACCTTCTCCGTCGAGAGCATCCCGCAGGATATAGCGGAGAAGCGGGAGAAGGCGTACCAGCGCGAAGCCAAAAAGAAAGAAGCGGCCGCCGACCCTTCAGCGGCCCCGCCGGCCAAGCGCAAGAGCAGCAAGGCGGCGCTCGCGAAGAAACGGGCCGCCCAGTTGGAGGGCATCGGCCTGCTGGAGAAGCTGGTCCGCCAGAGCGTACAGCACGGGCTGGCCTCCCTGGACGCCAAGACGCTGAAGCTGCTCGGCGACCAGGCCAAGGAGCTCGGGAATTATTACATTCCCGGCGTCCAGGCGGAGTTCCGCGAGCTCCTGGAGATCCTGGCAGGCGCCAAGGAGCGCGAAGGGGTCTACACGCAGGTGATGGACCGGCTCCTGAGACTCCATACGCTGACCAGGCGGAGCCGCGAGTACCTTGAGGCGAGGGTGGAGAACCCGGAGCTGCCGATGGACACGGACAGCGCCCTGGAAGAACAGCTGGGCCATGCGTGGCAGACCGCCGAGCTGAGGGAGCTGGGCCTTCTGGAGCGGGACGCTTCCCTGCTGCAGCTCTCCTTCCGGTCCTACGCGGATACCGCCCGCGGCGAGCACATCGACGAGGGCGCCTGGATCGAGCTCGGCAGCGGCCGGATCGGCGTGACCCGCCATTACAGGCCGTTCAAGGCGGCCAAATTCATTAAGGAAGAGGACACGGTCGCCGCCGCGGTTAAGACGAAGGAGCTCTTCCTCTACCCCGGCGGGCTGAACCGGCGGATCCGCTGGGAGGACATGACGATGAGGGAGCCGGAAGCTGCGGACTATGCCGCGGCCGGATCGCATGCGCTCCGTTCGTATGCCGATGCGCTCAAGACCGTCAAAAACCAGATCAAGCACCCGCTGGCAGACAAGCATCCGGTCCTGCTGCTGCATTATGCGCGGCTGGGACGGACAGAGGATTCCTTCGTGATCGAAGACGAGCAGGGAAGGCGGTTACCGCTGTCGGATACGGCTGACTTCGGACATGCGACGACCGTGCTCCTGTCCCAGCTTGATGCCGCCTGGACCCGGGAGGGGGCGGTGCTGGTCCGTTTCAGCCACGACTGGTCCACCGGAAGCCTGCTGGTCCAGCCGCTCAGCCTCATTACGGCAGGGGGTGTGATCCGGCTTGCTTACTAACCAGAACCGAACCCACATCGAAGAAAAGGGGACTAAGGGCTCATGAGTCTACAAGTGCTGACCGAGCTGCACGAAGAAGTGCGCAGGCTCTTTATCGCCGGCAGCGGCATGGCCGCGGGCGACCTCCGGCTGCGTGCCCTGCAGCCGAAGCTGGAGAAGCTCGCAGACGCGGCTCCCGTCCTGGGGCGCCTGGCGGAGGGCGTGCGGGCCTTAGTCGATTCGGATGCTGAAGGCTCTCCCGGCCGACTGCTCGAGCTGGGCACGCTGCTGCATGCCGTGCTGTATACGCAGGGCCGGACCGGTGCGCCGGGCGAACTCAGGGAGGCTGTTGCCGACATCCCCACAGGCACGACGCATGTGCCCTACCGGAAGCTGAAGCCCCTGATCGACGCGCTGACGGAAAGGGGGCCCGGGCGGCTGGAGCTCATCCGCAGCGCCCTCGAGGAAGGGCTGTTCGAGGATATCCGCTCCCACCGTCCTGCCGTCATCGCCCTGGAGGACAGCTACACGGAGACCGCGGAGTTCGTGCAGGAGCAGGTGCTGCCGGCCATCGGCGCCCGGGTGGTTCCGCTGCTGCTTAGGGAGTTGAACCTGCAGGGAGGCAAAGCCGACGGCCGGAGGCTGCTTGCCATCCACCGGCTGCGCGGGCCCGGCGATCCTTCGCTGTATCTGACGGCCTTGGCGGAAGGAGCCGCGGAGCTGCAGATCGCGGCGGCAAGCATCCTCGGCGATTACGAAGACCAGGAAGCGGCCCTGCTGGAAGCCAGCCGCAGCCGGCGCAAAGAGCTTCGGGAAGCGGCGCTGCTGGCGCTGGCCCGCATCCCGTCAACGAAGGCGGCGGACCGCCTGATGGAGTGCCTGGCCTCGGAGAAGGATGCGCCGCTAGCCGTCGAGCCTTTCCGGCTGTCCCGGGACCCGGACATAATGGCAAGGGTGCTCGCTCACGCCGAGAGCCTACTTGCCGAATTCGGCGGAGCGGACAAGCCGGAAGCAGGGCTCATCACCCGGATGGCCGCGGTCGTCTCCAGCCTCGGAACGAAGCGGGAGAAGGAGGTTCTCTCCTTCCTGCAGAAGCTGCTGGAGTCGCCGCACTTCATGAAGAGAGAGACGGAAGAGATTCAGGAGGAGGCGGCTGCCCACCTGCTGGAGTCAGGGGATCCGCAGGCGCTCGGCTTTGTCGAATCGCTTCATGACAAGTGGAACCACGGGCTGATCTCGTTCGCGCTGCGGGCCGCGCTGCGCCGGCTTCCTCCCGAAGCCGTGTATGAGCGGTACGCGCCGTACTTGCAGGAGAAGAACACAGCGGCAGCCAAGGAGCTGCTGCAGACGATCAGGCGGCTGACCACGGGCCTCTCCCGGATCGGGGACGGATATCGTGAAGCCCGGGCTTCCCAGCCTTGGGACGAGCGCTGGCTGCCTTTGTTCATCCGGCTGGATGAGGAGGAGCTCGTATGCCGTTTTGTACCCGAGGCTCCTGATCGGGAGGCGACCGACTATCTGCTCGCCAAGCTGGAGTCGCAGGGAGGCCGGCGGGGGAACAATCCGGCTCCGCTGCTCACGGCGCTCTTCCGCATGGATAAGGCACCGGCGTCCGAGCAGCTGCTGCACGTCATCGAACAGCGCACGCTTGCCGGTTCCTGGTGGTATATCGACTATGATCTGCAGCGGCTGCTGCAGGAGCTTCCCGCTTCTTCCTCGGGCCGCCTCGAGAAGCTGGCGGCGCAGGCGAAGAACGAGGGCATCCGGCGGGCGCTGGAGGAAGCGGCGCTGTATGCCCGCAATAAGGAACATGGACCAAAAGGCGAAGCCGACAAAGGAGAGGGAATCGAATCATGAGTGAGACGAACAATGTACTGCGCCTGCCTGCAGAGCGCCTCTATGCCGCGGAGATCGAAGCGTTGAAAGCGGAAGACCGGGACCCGAGACCGGCGGGCTGGCAGCTATCGCCCCGGGCGGTGCTGACCTACATCACGGGCGGCCGGGCCGGCGGCGTGGACATCACGCCGAAATATATCGGGCACCGCCGTCTGGTGGAGATCGCGATCGCCACGCTGCTGACGGACCGGGCGCTGCTGCTGATCGGCGAACCGGGGACGGCCAAGTCGTGGCTGTCGGAAAATCTGACGGCGGCGATCCACGGCGATTCGTCCAAGGTGATTCAGGGCACGGCGGGCACGAGCGAAGAGCAGATCCGCTACTCCTGGAACTATGCGATGCTGCTGGCGAACGGCCCTTCGGATGCGGCGCTCATCAAGAGCCCGATCTACCGGGCGATGGAGAGCGGCGGAATTGCCCGCTTTGAAGAAATCTCCCGCTGCGCCTCCGAGGTGCAGGATGCGCTCATATCGATTTTGTCGGAGAAAACGATCTCAATCCCCGAGCTGGCGCGGGAAGTGCCGGCGGAGCGTGGATTCTCGATCATCGCCACGGCCAATACCCGCGACCGCGGGGTGAACGACATGTCCGCCGCGCTCAAGCGGCGTTTCAATATTCTCGTGCTGCCGTCACCGGCCGATCTTGAGACGGAAGTGGAGATCGTACGCAAGCGCGTCGGCGAGATCGCCGCGAACTACGAGCTGAAGGCGGCCCTGCCGGAGGAGGAAGCGGTGCGCAAGGTCGTGACGATCTTCCGCGAGCTCCGCAGCGGCGTGACCCTGGACAGCAAGGAGAAGGTGAAGGCGCCGAGCGGAGTCCTGTCGACGGCGGAGGCGATCTCCCTGCTCACGAACGGGATGGCCCTGGCGGCATCCTTCGGCAGCGGAACGATCGAGCCGGAGGATCTGGCCGCCGGATTGCAGGGCGCGATCGTCAAGGATGAGGACAAGGACAGCGGCGTATGGAAGGAATACCTGGAGAACGTCATGAAAAAGCGCGGCTCGGAATGGCGCAGCCTCTACAGCGCCTGCCGGGAGATGAACGGATGAGCCCTGCGCCTGCACAGCGGATAAAGGACATTCACATCTTCGGCATCCGCCACCTGTCCCCGGCAGGAAGCTATCATCTGCGCCGACTGCTGGATGAAGTGAAGCCGCTGGCGGTGCTTGTCGAGGGGCCGTCGGATGCCACAGATCTGATCCCCGGACTGGTGCGCGCAGGCGTGAAGCCGCCTGTGGCCCTGCTGGCTTATACGGAACAGGTGCCGGTGCGCACTCTGCTCTTTCCGTTCGCCGCGTATTCGCCGGAGTATCAGGCCCTGCTCTGGGCGGCGGAGCAGGGGGCGCGGGCCGAATTCATCGACCTGCCGACCACGGCTTCGGTGCCGCTGTACGCCCTGCGCAGAGAGCAGCGTCCTGAGGCGGTCGGAGAGCCTGCCGATGCTTCCGCGGCGGATGCTCCCGCAGCAGCCGCGGACCGGCGGCACGACTTCTACCGGAGGGGCCGCGGCCTGTACCAGCAGGCGGCCGAGTTGGCCGGGGAACCGGACTACGAGAGCTACTGGGAGCGGTACTTCGAGCACCAGGGAGGCACGGAGGGATATAGACAGGCCATCGCCCGCTTCTCGGCGGAGATGCGCGGGCTCCTGCAGGACGAGGAGCGTGAAGCCGACCCGTACGAAGCGTCCGTCAATGCCGTACGGGAAGCCTACATGCGCCGCCGCATTGCAGCGGTCATGGAGGAAGGCATCCCGGCGGAGCGGATTGTTGTCGTGGTGGGAGCCTACCATGTCACCGGACTCGATGCGGCTCTGCCGCCGATGTCGGACAGGGAGCTGAAGAAGCTGCCGGCGGTCTCCACCCGGCTGACGCTCATGCCCTATTCGTATTACAGGCTCTCATCGCACTCGGGCTACGGGGCCGGGAACCCGGCTCCGGCCTATTTCGAGCTGATGTGGGACGGCCTGCTGCAGGATGACCTCGGCGGCCTGCCGGCCCGGTATTTGGCCAGCATCGCGGGCCGCCTGCGGGAGTCGGGGACCTACCGTTCGACGGCTTCGGTCATTGAAGCGGTGCGGCTGGCGGGAGCGCTGGCTTCCCTGCGCGGTGCCTCCCAGCCGACGTGGAGCGAGCTCCGCGACGCCGCGGTGGTCGCCTTCGGCTATGGCGAGCTCTCTCCGGTGGCCGAGGCACTGGCCCATGCCGATATCGGGACGCGCATCGGCGAGCTGCCCGAGGGCGTCTCGCAGACGCCGGTGCAGGATGACATGAACCGCCACCTGAAGCGGCTCAAGCTGGAGAAGTACAAGTCGGCCGTCGCCGCGGACCTGGAGCTCGACCTGCGGGAGAACCGCCGGGTGAAG
Organism: Paenibacillus sp. S-38; assembly: GCF_049942825.1. NCBI lineage: Bacteria > Bacillati > Bacillota > Bacilli > Caryophanales > Paenibacillaceae > Paenibacillus > Paenibacillus sp. S-38. The sequence continues at coordinate 4,861,671 of NZ_CP187970.1, read as the reverse complement.
ACGGAGGCGGCGGCGTTCCTGGACTTAAGCCGTTCGACCTTCCTTCACCGGCTGCGGCTGCTCGAGGTTCCTTTTGCCGCCAAGAAACGGGTGCGGCAGGACGCCGCAACCTGGGCGGAGCACTGGGTGCTCCAGTGGACGCCGGAAGCGGAGATCCGCATCGTCGAGTCCACCTTGAAGGGCGAGACCATCGAGCTCGCCTGCGCCTTCGTGCTGGCGGAGAGGCTCGAGCACTGCACGGACCTGGCCGAGGCGTCGTCGATCATCGAGGAAGCGTGCGTGTGCGGCCTGCCCGAAGCGATGGAGGCCGGCCGGATCACGCTTCAGGCTCTGGCCGCGGAAGCCGGCAGCTTCGCTCCCATCGCCGCGGCGCTGTCGAAGCTGTCGGTGCTCATCGGCTATGGCGACCTGCGACGGGTGCGCACGGAGTCGCTCGAGCCGCTGCTCTCGCAGCTGTTCCTGCGCGGCGCGCTGCTGCTGACGGATGCGGCGGCCTGCAGCGAGGAGGCGGGTGGAGACATTCTGTCCGCGATGAATGCGATGCACCGCGTATCGCAGGATCATGCGGAGCTGGTGAACGACGCGGAGTGGGTACGGAAGCTGTGGGAGCTCGCTTCGCGGGATGACCGGAATGCAAAGCTGTCCGGCTATGCGTTCGCGATTCTGCTGGAGCGGGGGCTCGTCACGTCCGAGCAATGCTCGCAGGAGGTGTCCCGGCGCCTGTCTCCCGGCATTCCTGCGGATCTCGGCGCCGGCTGGTTCGAGGGCCTGTCGATGCGCAACCGCTATGCGCTGCTGTCCCGTTCGGATCTGTGGGCGCGGTTGGACGAGTACATCGGATCGCTCGAGCCCGAGCCATTCCGGCGCTCCCTGGTGTTCCTGAGGCGGGCGTTCGGGGCGTTCGAGCCGCGGGAGAAGGCGGCTGTGGCCGACCTGCTCGGCATGCTGTGGGGCTCGGACGCAGCGGCCGGAGAGCAGCTTCAGGAACCATTGACGGAAGAAGAGAGAGGGATGTTAAGTGAACTTAACGAGTATGATTTCGGTGATCTCTAAATGACGGAGGATCGGAAGGACCAGCTGAGCCGCTGGCGTCTGATTCTGGGCGAGGCGGCGGAGGAGCGGCTGTGCGGACTGGGCGGCGGTGAACCGCTGCTGGACCGGGATCAGCAGCTAATGGACGAGGCGCTGGCGGCGATCTATGACGGCACCTCGGGAGGCTTCGGAGGCGAAGACGATGACCCCCACAGCGGCCGGAGAAGGTCGGCTGGATTAGGCCCGTCCGCTCCGCGGCTTGCCCGCTGGCTGGCGGATATCCGCAGCTTTTTTCCGAGCGATGTCGTCTCGGTGATCCAGACCGATGCCATGGAGCGCAAGGGCCTTACGCAGCTGCTCTTCGAGCCGGAGTTGCTCTCGCAGGTGAAGCCGGATATCCGGATGGTGGCAACGCTGATGGCGCTGAAGGGAAGCATCCCGGAGAAAACCAAGGACACGGCCCGCCAGCTGGTGAGGGCGGTCGTCGACGACATTGCGAAGCGGCTGGAGAATGAAATCCGCCGTTCAGTAACCGGAGCCCTGAACCGCAGGCAGCATTCGCCGCTGCCTTCCCTGAGCGGGATGGACTGGAAGAAGACCATCACAAGCAACCTGAAGCACTACGACAGGGAGAGCAAAAGGCTGATACCCGAGCGCTTCCATTATTTCGACCGTGCTCGAAGGAGCCGGGAGTGGACAGTCATTCTCGACATCGACCAGAGCGGGTCCATGGCCGATTCGGTCATCTACGCTTCGGTCATCGGGTCGATCTTCGCTTCGCTGCCGGCGCTGGATACGCGGGTCGTCGTCTTCGATACGGAGGTGGTGGACCTGAGCGCGCAGTGTGCGGACGATCCGGTGGATATGCTGTTCGGCATCCAGCTGGGCGGCGGCACGGACATCAACAAGTCGGTCGCGTACTGCGAGCAGTTCATCACGGAGCCCGGCAAGACGCTCTTCCTGCTGATCTCCGACCTGTATGAGGGCGGCAACCAGGCCGCTCTGATCCGCCGGATGGGCGAGATGCGCGCGGCCGGCGTCAAGGTGCTCTGCCTGCTTGCCTTGTCGGACAGCGGGGTGCCGTCCTACGATGCCGAGGTGGCGAAGAAGCTGGCCGCCTTCGGCATCCCCTGCTTCGCGTGCACGCCGGACCGGCTGGCGGAGCTGGTCGAAGGGGCGCTGCAGGGCAAGGATCTGCAGGAGCTGGCCGGCCGGGTCGGGACGGTTACAACGACCAAATAAAATTGTCATCAAGCCGAGAGCCGGAGGAACCCATCCCTCCGGCTCTTTGCGTGCAGGGAAGTGCAAGTGGCAGCGGTGGGGCACTGTACGGAGCCGCTCCTGGGACCGAATGCCATACAGGTGGACGCTGCGGCCAGGTATCCGGCCAGATTCCAGCTGGTATCCAGCCAGGCATCCAGCTAAGCATCCGGCCAAGTATCCAGCTATGTATCCGGCAGGCATTCAGCCGAGTACCAAGCTAGTTAAACATCCAGCCAGATATCCAGCGAGCCGTCAGGTTTATGTTAAGTTATCGTTAAGCACAAGGAATTGAAGAACAGGAAGAGAATGCTTAGAGGGAAGATATCTATGATCATGTTCCGGCTCCGCACGAATGTCGACTAGAGTCGAATTCCCCTGATTCATGGTAACCACTTCCGGTGGCTGCTCCCATTCCCCCCTTTTTTTCGTCAAATTATTAAATCCGTTTGTCGGGAAGCCCAAATTTAACTAAAGCTTTATTATACATCTTCAGAAATCTTGATATAATCCTACATGGAGCACCTTCCCTTTTATGTTAGATCGTGGGATTGGAGTTGATTTAATCCCGGTCAAGCTATGCACGGAAAGACCAGTCCACTGGCGACACAGCAGGCCGGCATGCGGGAGACGACAAAAGCGAATCACGGAATTTCACATCCGAGAGGGTTCTGCAGCATCGCGTTTGGAGGTTTAGAACGAACGATAAAGACCTTATCCCAAATTCCGATGGAGGATGAAGCGCGTGAGCATATTTGAAAAGCTAGAATCCAACGTAAGATCCTACTGCAGAAGTTTTCCGGTGGTATTCGACCGGGCCAAGGGGGATCTATTGTATTCCGAGGACGGCAGAGCATATATTGATTTTTTTGCTGGTGCCGGCGCACTGAATTACGGACATAACAACGATTATATTAAAGACCGGATACTCGATTATTTGACCTCCGACCGGATTATGCACGGCCTGGATATGTATACCTCGGCGAAGCGGGAGTTCATCCAGACCTTCTCGGAGCAGATCCTGGAGCCGAGGAATCTGAATTACAAGCTTCAATTCTGCGGCCCCACGGGGACGAATGCAGTGGAAGCAGCCTTGAAGCTTGCGCGCAAGGCGAAGAAGAGAACCGGGGTATTCGCCTTCATGGGCGGCTTTCACGGCATGTCGCTCGGCAGCCTATCGGCCACCAGCTCCAAGTCCATGAGAGAAGGGGCAGGCCTTCCGCTCAACGGAATTACGTTCATGCCCCATCCGAGCGGGGCGTTCGCAGGTATGGATACACTCGGCTATATCGAGAACATCCTGACGGATTCGCACTCCGGCATCGACAAGCCGGCCGCCATCCTGCTCGAAACCGTACAAGCCGAAGGCGGAATCCACGTTGTGGATGCGCAGTGGCTCCGCGGACTGCAGCAGCTGTGCCGCAGGCACGACATCCTGCTCATTACCGACGAGATTCAAGTTGGCTGCGGCCGGACGGGCGGATTCTTCTCCTTCGAGAGGGCGGGAATCGAGCCGGATCTCATCACCCTGTCGAAGTCGATCAGCGGATATGGCCTGCCGATGTCCCTCCTGCTGCTGAAGCCGGAGCTCGATCTCTGGACTCCGGGCGAGCACAACGGTACTTTCCGGGGCAACCAGCTGGCTTTTGTGGCAGCTAAGGCCGCACTTGAGTTCCGGGACAGAGCGGCCCTGGAAGCCCAGGTGAAGCAGAAGGAAGACTACGTGCACACGTTCCTCGACAAAGAAATCAAGCCGCTGCATCCGTCCATCGAAATCCGCGGACTCGGCCTGATCTGGGGCATTGACGTCTCGGGCTTCACGGATGAAGCAGGAGCGAAGCGGATGACGGAACTCTGCTTCGAGAACGGGCTGATCATTGAGAGAGCCGGAAGAGGCGATCGCGTGCTGAAGATCATGCCTCCGCTTACCGTCTCGATGGAGCACCTGGCCGCCGGCTGCAGCATCATCAAGTCGAGCATGCAGCAGGTCATCTCCCAGGAGACCCAGGAACTGCTGGTGACAACCTAATCTCCAGCGCAGCCTACATTAATTCTCCCCCCAAATCTGCAGTATGATCCGAGTTCACACCTGCGCTGCATCCGTATGGACGGACCGCGAACTCAACCGTATCCTGATCTTCGCCATACTACACAGCCATGCAGCCGCACAGCAAACTATCATCACATAACCGTAAGGAACCCCCGTTTGAATTTCCTCCGCATCCGGCAATTCACATTGCTGGGCTGCGGAGGAATACATAGACCCTGTAGTAATGCCACTTCAACATAAGCTCCGACGAACGGCGATCCCGTTAAGAGCGGACCCGGCTGGACGGCTGGCTTACCTCTGCCGGCCTGCCCGGAACAACGACATCGAGCCTTACAGCGATGGGAGGAACATCCCTTGTCCACCCCCAAATCCACATCCGAACCAAACTCAAAACCAAAACCCGTCTTCGGGCGGCTCGTACGGTATGTCCGACCATACTCGTTATGGGTTGCCGTGACCGTCATCGCTTCCCTGGGGCTGGCGGCGATCGACATCGTGCTCGGCAAGCTCATTGAACGGATGATCGACGGGACGATCGGTCCGCCGGGCGAAATCGTAGCGATCATTGCGCTGATGATCCTGATCGGTATGCCCTGCAGATACGCCATCAAATATGCTTCAGCCCGCTTCAGCGTCAAGGCACTGCAGGACCTGCGGAGCGAGTGGTCAGCTAAGATCACGTCACTTCCGGTATCCGAAGTGGAACGGAGGTTCACCGGGGACCTGGTCTCCCGGTTGACGAACGACACGGCCGTGCTGCAGAACTTTTTCATCCAGCAGTTCGCCAATCTGTTCTACCTTCCCGTCGTATTCCTCGCCGCCTTCATTATCCTCCTGATGACCAGCTGGAAGCTCGTGCTCTCCACCCTGGTGCTGCTGCCGCTCGGGATGGTCCTGACGACGCTACTGACGAAGCCGATGCAGTCGTTCTCGGAGCAGCTTCAGGAGAGCATCGGACGGCTGAGCGCCATGGCGCAGGATGCGATCGGCGGCCTGGCGATCATCAAGGCTTTCAATATGCAGGCGGCGTTCTACCGAAAATACAGCGCGCTGATGGCTGAAGCGGTCAGCCTGAGCCTGAGGCTGGAAAAACGGTATGCGCTGCTCGGCCCTCTGGCCATCCTGTTCCTGGCTTCCCCGATCGTGTTCGTCATCGTCTACGGCGGACATCTGATCGAGCAGGGCGAGCTGGATGCGGGAGGCATCGTGCTTTTCGTTTATCTTTTGAATTTCGTGCTGCAGCCGGTCAGCCTCATGCCGGTGCTCAGCGCCCAGATCCAGGAAGCTTCCGGAGCGGCCCGGCGGCTGTTCGAAGCGCTGGACTGGCCCTCGGAGCGGGAGGACGGCACAGTGGAAGCGCCCGCAGCCGATCCTGATACCCCGGCAGTGGAGTTCGACGGCGTCACGTTCACCTATGACGGGGAAACACCGGCCCTCCGGGATGTTTCGTTCCGGCTGGAGAAAGGCGAGACCCTCGCGTTCGTCGGCGGGAGCGGCAGCGGCAAAAGCACGCTGATCAAGCTGCTGTGCGGCTTCTATGAACCCCAGACGGATTCGGGCACGATCCGGATCGAAGGCCGGCCGCTCGAAGCGTGGAACCTGCAGGAGCTGAGAGCCCGGATGGCCCTGGTCGCTCAGGAATCCTACCTGTTCCCGGCCACCATAGCGGAGAACATCGGCTCGGGCCGGGAGGGAGCCTCGCTCGAAGATATCGTGGAAGCGGCAAGGTCAGCCGGTGCGCATGAGTTCATCGCCGGGATGCCGGACGGCTACGGAACGGTCCTTGGCGAGAGAGGCGGAGGCTTATCCGGCGGCCAAAAGCAGCGGATCGCGATTGCCCGGGCGCTGCTCAAGAGCGCTCCGCTGCTGCTGCTCGATGAGCCGACCTCGGCGCTTGACATGCAGTCGGAGGCATGGGTGCAGGAGGCGATTCAGCGCCTGATGCAGGGCCGAAGCGTCATCGTGATCGCCCACCGGCTCTCCACGATCAAGCAGGCGGACCGCATTCTGGTGATGGAGCAGGGGCGGATCGTCGAGAGCGGCACACACGAGGAGCTGATGGGCAGGGACGGGGCTTACCGCAAGCTGTCCATGTACCAGAACGTCCAAACCGTAGAGACAGAGGAAGAGAAGAAGAAAGAGACAGATATTCATACAGCCGGCGCGGAAAGGGGGAGAGGACGTGTCCTTCAAGCAGGCGTACGCTGAGTTCGGCCAGCTCATGGCCTATATGAAACCGCGGGCCCGCACCTACTATGCGGGGATGATCGGCGAGAGTCTCGTCAGTGCGGCACTGGCCATCCTGCTCTCATTTGTAATCCAGTACCTGCTCAATTATGCCGTACACCGGGATCCGTCGGAGCTGCAGCGGGCCGTCTATCTGGTCTGCGGAACGGTAGGGGTGCTCAGTATCCTGTCGCCGATCTGTAATTACCTGTTCCTGAAGTGCATCAAGATCACGATGGGCGAGATCCGCACGGAGCTCTTCGGGCATATCGCCCGGATCGATTACCGGTCGGCCGAAAGCCGCCACTCCGGCGACCTGCTTTCCCGCATCACGAATGATGTCCAGTCGATCGAGATGACGTATGCCGAGCATATCAAATCCATTGTGTCGCAAATCCTTCTGTTTATCGGGTCTGCGGTCGTGGTGTTCATCATCGATTGGCGGTTTGCTCTAGTCCTGCTGGCGCTGGGCGGCTTCTCGGTGCTGCTCAACACCCGCTTCTCAGAGCCTCTGCGCCGGGTGAGTGACGAACTGCAGGCGCAGATGGGAGTCCTGACGGAGCGGGTCGGCGACCTGATCGCCGGCCTGCAGGTCATCAAGCTGTTCGGTCTGCAGCAGCGGGCAGGACGGCTCAGCCAGGATGCGATCGCTGCGGTTAGCCGCTCGGGCATCCGGCAGGGGCATCAGGCCGGTCTGCTCGAAGCGGGGAACTTCCTGATCCAGTTCCTGAGTCTGGGGGGAGTTCTGCTCATCGGTCTGCTGATGGTCTCATCGGGGCAGCTCGAGCTTGGGGTGCTGGGCCAGATTGTACAGCTGCAGAGCGGAATCGCCGTGATGTTCCTAAGTCTCGGGACCTCCGTTGCCATGATGCAGAATTCGTATGCCGGGTTAACGCGTATCCGGGAAGTGCTCGCCGAACCGGTTGAATCGGAGCGCCATGCGATGCAGGCTTTGCCGTCGCCCGAGGAGAAGACGGCGGTCCGGCTGGAGGCTGCGGTACAGTTAACCGATGTGACCTTCGGCTACGAGGCCCATCGTCCCATCCTGAAGAAGCTTTCGCTGTCCCTGGCCGAAGGCACCGTAACGGCGCTGGTCGGACCAAGCGGAGGCGGCAAGAGTACGGTCGTGAAGCTGCTGCTCGGCTTTTATCCGCCGGACAGCGGTATCGTTTGGCTCGGGGGCCGGCCTGCCGGCAGCTGTACGCTGCAGGAGATCCGGGAGCAGATAGCTTACGTCCCTCAGGAAGCGACGCTGTTCCAGGGGACCATCGCAGACAACATCCGCTTCGGTTTGCCGGATGCCAGCGATGCCGAAGTGGAGGCGGCGGCCCGGGCGGCTTATGCCCACGGCTTCATCACCGGGCTCCCGCAGGGGTACGATACCCCGGTCGGCGAGCGGGGAGCCAACCTGTCGGGCGGCCAGCGCCAGCGGATCGCCATTGCCCGGGCGCTGCTCAAGAACGCGCCGATTCTCCTGCTGGACGAGGCGACATCGGCCCTCGACGCCGAATCGGAGCATGAAGTCCAACAGGCGCTGCAGGTGCTGATGAAAGGCCGGACGACCTTGGTCGTCGCCCACCGGCTCAGCACGGTAGAGAATGCGGACCTGATTTGCGTCATTGCGGAAGGCCGGGTGCAGGAAGAAGGGACTCATGAGGAGCTGCTGGCCATGGAGGGCCAGTATGCGGACCTGTATCATCTGCAATTCCGGAAGAAACCGCCTGAGCTTGCCGTAAGCTTGTGACAAGAAACGGTTGACCCATAGATTACATTTTGGAGAATAGGGAGCGTACAACGATGTTTCGTGAATCGGAGAACACAACGGTTATGCCGACTGCCTTGAACTATCAGCCCCTGACGCAGCCCCAGAAGCGGATCTGGTATACGGAGAAGCTCTATCCGGACACCAGTCTGTCCACGGTTACAGTAACGGTGAAAATGACGGGGGCCGTGGATCTCGGCATTCTCAAACGGGCGATCAACGGAGTGATCGAAGCCAGCGACGCTTTCCGGATGAAGATGACCGTGAAGGACGGCAGCCCTTATCAATATGTGGAAGCATTTGTGGAGAGGGAATTCGAGCTGCTTGACTTCTCACATGAAGCAGAAGCGGCGGCGCAGGCAGAGGCATGGGTGCAGGCACAGATTCGCAGACCCATGGCTATGGTGGAGGCGGACCTGTATGAGATCGTTCTCCTGAAGATCCGTCCGGACGAATATTGGTACAGCTTCAAAATGCATCATATCGTGACCGACGGGGTAGGTATGATTCTTTCGGTCAACCGGATCTCGGAGCTGTATGAGCGCATCAGCAAACAGGAGGGAAATCCGGAAGAGAGCAGACCGGAATGGAACGCTTCTTATTTTGAGTTCGTCCAATCCGAGATGAACTATGAAGCCTCCGACCGGTATCAGAAGGATAAGACGTACTGGTACGAGAAGTTCCGGACACTGCCTGAAATCACAGGCTGGAAGGTTTATAACCCCGTTACGCTGAGTACGGAATCCACCAGGGAAACAGCGGAAATCTCCGAGGAGGCTTACCGGGGAGTGAAGGCCTTCTGCGAGGAACACAAGGTATCCCTCTTCACGTTCTTTCTGGCGGCTTTCTACATCTATATGCATAAAGTGACCGGGGGCAGCGATATTGCCATCGGCACCGCCTATGCCAACCGGACGACCCGCAAGGAGAAAGAGACGGTCGGTATGTTCGTCAGTACGGTTGCTACGCGGGCTGTTGTAGAACCGGAGTCGGAGATCACGGCCTTCATGCAGCAGGTGGCCAAAGAACAGTCCTCCATCCTGCGCCATCAGCGGTATCCGTACAACAAATTGATCCAGGATCTCCGTGATCTTCATTCGTTCAGCGACGTACAGCGCCTGTTCGCCGTGAGTGTGCAGTACCGCACGATGAGCTGGCTGCACCCGGAAGGGATCGGTCATGTGATCGACACGCCTTTTGCAGGCGCTACGGGCAACGACTTTGATATTCATGTCGTTGATATGCTGGATGATGACCGTCTGGTGCTACATATGGATTACCGTATTCACTTGTTCGAGCAGGCGGAAGCCCGCCAGGTCATCTCGCAGTTTCTTGCGCTGGTCGATGCCCTTCTTGCGCAGCCGACAGCCAGAATAGCAGAGCTGGCATGGACGGGTAGCGGGGAACAGGACCGGATTCTGAACGAATTCAACGCCACCCATGCGGAATACGACCGGGAGCAGACGATATACGGGTTGATCGAAGCTCAGGCGGCCCGCGTGCCGGAGCGCACGGCCGTAGTCTGCGAAGGGAAGAGGCTGAGCTACCGCGAGCTCAACCGCCGGGCCAACAGCCTGGCGCGTACGCTGCGGGCCAGAGGAGTGGGACGGGATTCCATCGTCGGCCTGATGGTGGAGCGCTCGGTTGAGATGGTGGTCGGCATGCTCGGCGTACTGAAAGCAGGGGGCGCTTATGTGCCGATCGATCCGGAATATCCGGAGGGGCGCATCCGCTATATGCTGGAGGACTCGGGAGCCGGGCTGCTGCTGGTGAACCGGGGACTGGAGCGGAACGTATCGTTCGGCGGTACGGTCCTTTCGTTAGACAGCGAGACGCTATACGAAGGAGACGGAGACAATCCGGAGCCGGTATCGGGTCCTTCCGACCTGGCTTACATCATTTACACCTCCGGGACGACCGGCAATCCCAAAGGGGTTATGGTCGAGCACAGCGGGCTTGTTAATCTGCGCACTTATTTCGAAACCTCGCTGGGCATGACCGAGGATGATGTGGTGGTCCAGTTTGCAAGCTTCTCCTTTGACGCTTCGACCTGGGAGACGCTCATGAGCCTCTTCTTCGGTGCGGCACTGGCGGTTCCAACCTCATCTGATATTATGAACTCCCGACTGTTCGAACGCTTCGTCACGGAGCATGGAGTCACGGTGGCGACACTGCCTCCATCGTATGCCGTCTATCTTGAACCTGCCGCCATGCCGAGTCTGAAGAAGCTGATTACCGCCGGCTCCGCGCCATCCCTCGAGCTGATCCAGAAATGGAAGGACCGGGTAGCCTATTATAATGCCTATGGACCGACCGAAGATTCCATCTGTTCGACGGTATGGGACTGCAGCGGCGAATGGGCGGAGGGACGAGCGGTATCCATAGGCAGACCGATCGCCAACCACCAGGTGCTTATTGTGGATGAACAGCTTCGTCTGCTTCCCGCCGGCGTGGCCGGTGAGATGTGTCTTGCCGGCGAGGGTCTGGCCAGAGGGTATCTGAACCGTCCCGAGCTGACGGAGGAGAAATTCATCGCGCATCCGCTCGCCCGGGGAGGGCGCTTGTACCGTACGGGCGACCTGGCCCGTTGGCTGCCGAACGGGATGATCGAGTATCTGGGCAGGATCGACCACCAGGTGAAGATCCGCGGATACCGGATCGAGCTAGGCGAGGTGGAAGCCCAGCTCATGAAGGTGCCGTCCGTGCAGGAGTGCATCGTCATTGCGCGCGACGACGAAGCCGGCCAGAAGCAGCTCGCCGCCTACTTTGTGGCGGAGCATCCGCTTACGGCAGGCGAACTGCGGGGGAACATGTCCCGGGAACTGCCGGCCTACATGATTCCGGCGCACTTCGTCCAGCTCGAACAGATGCCCCTCACACCGAACGGCAAGATCGACCGGAGGGCACTGCCGGCACCGAGCGCGGAGGTGCAGACCGGGAGCGCCTATGCCCCTCCGCGGACGGACATGGAACGGATGCTCTGCGGCTTGTGGGAGAAGGTGCTCGGAGCCAGGAAGGTCGGTATTCACGATCATTTCTTCGAGCTCGGAGGCGATTCCATCAAGTCGATCCAGGTGTCCTCCCGTCTTTTCCAAGAAGGATTTAAACTGGAATCGAAGGAGTTCTTTCAGTTCCCGACCATTGCCGATCTGGCGGGAAGAGTGGAGCTGCTTACCCGGACGGCTGATCAGTCGGAAGTTACGGGTGAAGTGGAGCGTACCCCGATTCTCGAATGGTTCCTGCAGGGTGAGTGGACGGACCGTCATCATTTTAACCAGGCGTTGATGGTTCACCGTGCCGAGGGCTTCGATGAGGCAGCACTCCGTCAGGCGGCTGCGAAACTGGCAGAGCACCATGACGCACTGAGGATGGTGTACCGCGCTACGGAGGGCAAGCTGTGGAACCGGGCGGCCGGAGAGGGCGAGCTGTACCGTTTGGACGTTCAGGACTTCCGTCACCTGGGAGACTGCGCGCAGGCCATCGAACTCAAAGCGAACGACATCCAGGCCTCTATCGACCTTGAAAACGGCCCGCTTCTGCACATGGGCCTGTTCCGCTGCGCGGATGGGGACCACCTGCTGATTGTCATTCACCATCTCGCGGTGGACGGGGTTTCCTGGCGCATTCTCTTCGAGGATCTGGCACTGGCTTACGAGCAGGCTCTGGCAGGACGGGAGCCTGCGCTTCCCCGGAAGACGGATTCCTTCCAGCTCTGGGCCCGTCAGATTCGCGAGTATGCGAACGGGGCCGCTCTGGCATCCGATCGCGCCTATGCCGAGAAGATCGCCCGTCTCGAGCCTGCGACTCTGCCGAAGGACCACGAGCAGGAGCATGCGCTCGTAGAGGATAGCGACATCGTAACGGTTGTGTGGCCGGAGCAGCTCACCAGCCGGCTGCTGAAACAGGCCAACCAGGCCTACGGCACGGAGATTAACGATCTTCTTCTGACGGCTCTCGGTCAGGCCGTTCATTCCTGGTCCGGCTTGGAGCGCGTCCTTGTGAATCTCGAAGGGCACGGCCGGGAAGCTGTCGTAGATGCGGATATCTCCCGGACGGTCGGCTGGTTTACGAGCCAGTATCCTGTTGCCTTGGAGATCAAGGCAGGCGAGAGCCTCGGCATGCGCATCAAACGAGTGAAGGAAGAACTTCGCAGCGTTCCGAATAAGGGGATCGGTTACGGGATTCTCCGCTACCTTGCATCTCATGAAGGGGATGGGCAGTTCGGCGTGGAGCCCGAGATCGGCTTCAACTACCTCGGGCAGTTCGATCAGGATCTCGATAACAGTTCCATGCGCTTCTCTCCTTACAGCACGGGGGCATCCGTCAGCGGCCGCAGCAAGCGGAAATTTGCCCTGGATCTCAACGGGATGATCACCGGAGGTGCGCTGAGCCTGACTATCAGTTACAGCAGGGGGCAGTACCGCAGCGAGAGGGTGCAGGAACTGGCGGGACTGCTGCAGGAAAGCCTGCAGGAGATCGTGGAACACTGCTGCACGCAGGAGCAGCCGGAGCTGACCCCGAGCGATCTCACGCTGAATGGCGTGAGCTTCGGCGAGCTCCAATCGCTCCTGGAACGCACTTCCGCTCTCGGAGAGCTGGAGGATGTCTACGGCCTTTCACCGATGCAAAAAGGCATGCTGTTCCACTCGCTGCTTCACGGGGACGACGGCGCTTACTTCGAGCAGGCTTCCTTCGATGTGCTCGGCCGGTTCCGTCCGGACGTCTTCGAGCGAGCCCTGCATGTGCTCGTGAGCCGGCACGGCATTCTTCGCACGAACTTCTTCAGCGGTTGGCTGGAGCAGCCGGTGCAGGCCGTGCTGCGCAGCCGGAAAGCCGGCTTCCGATTCCAGGATCTGAGCGGACTAGGGGAAGTGGAGCGTGCTGAAGCGGTCCATGCGGCAGCCGAAGCGGATAAGGCGAGAGGCTTCGATCTGGAAGCGGACCCGCTGATGCGTGTCACGCTGCTCCAAACAGGTGTGGAAAGCTTCCACGTCCTGTGGAGCTTCCATCACCTGGTCATGGACGGCTGGTGTCTCTCGCTGATCATACGTGAGGTGTTCGAAACCTACTTTGCGGAGTTGGAAGGCCGGGAGCCCGTGCTGCCGGAAGCCCGTCCATACAGCAGGTATATCCGTTGGCTGGACGAGCAGGACAGCGGAGCGGCGGCAGCCTACTGGGCGCAGTATCTCGAGGGCTACGAGCAGGAGACGTCCCTGCCGAAGTCCGATCTGCCCCGCCGTGCAGAGGGCTACGACGTACGCAAAGAAGCGGTTCACCTCGGCGCGGAGCTGACCGCCAAGATGCAGGCGCTGGCCAGCCGCCACCAGGTGACGGTTAACACGCTGCTGCAGGCGGCATGGGGCGTGCTGCTGCAGAAGTACAACCAGACGCAGGATGTCGTCTTCGGCTCCGTCGTCTCCGGACGTCCGGCCGAGCTGCCGGGCGTGGAAACGATGGTCGGTCTCTTTATTAACACCGTTCCCGTACGGATTACCTGCGAAGGGGATATGTCTTTTGCCGATCTGCTTCGGCAGACGCAGGAGAAGGCGCTGGCCTCCCGGCCCTACGAGACCTATCCGCTCTATGAAATCCAAGGACTTGCGGCGCAAAAGCAGGATTTGATCAACCATATTCTCGTCTTCGAGAACTACCCGGTGGAGCTGCGCCTGGAGCAGCAGGGAAGCGGGGAAGGCTTTACACTGGCCAATATCTCGATGCACGAGCAGACGAACTATGATTTTAACCTGAACGTCATTCCGGGCGATGATCTTCGTCTGGAGCTCGAATATAACGCGCTGGCTTACAGCCGGGCCAATATGCTGCGCATCGCAGGGCACCTGGTGACCGTACTGGATCAGGCTACGAAGGATCCGGCCATCCGGCTTGGCGGTCTGGAACTGACGCAAGCTTGGGAAAAACAAGAACTGCTCGAAGCCTTCAGCGGGACCGGTGCACCGGATGCCCTGGATGTGCCGCTGCACGTGCTGTTCGAAGAGCAGGTCCGCCGCACGCCGGACCATCCGGCTGCAGCGGACGCGGATCGCGAGCTCACTTACCGGGAGCTGGACGACCGGGCGAATGCGCTGGCCGCCAGACTGCGGGCGTGCGGTGTAGACCGCGAACGCCTGGTCGGCATCCTGGCCGGCCGCAGCGTGGATCTGCTGGTCGGCGTGATCGCCGTCTGGAAAGCCGGCGGGGCTTATGTGCCGCTTGACCCGGATTACCCGGCGGAGCGCATTGCGTTCATGCTCGAAGACAGCGGGGCGCAGGTGCTGCTGACCCAGACCGGCTTGTATGAGGGTGAGGCTGCTGCCGCAGACGAAGGCTCCGGGCCGAAGCATGTGCTCTGCCTGGACGACGAGGCACTGTATGCCGGCGCCGAAGGGCAGCCGGTGGCAAATGTGAGCGAGCCGGGGGATCTCGCTTACGTGATCTACACCTCGGGCACTACAGGACGTCCGAAGGGCGTCATGATCGAGCACCGCAGCCTCGTGAATACGGCTCTCGCCTACCGCAGGGAGTACAGGCTGACGGAGTTCCCCGTTCGGCTTCTGCAGCTGGCGAGCTTCTCGTTCGACGTGTTCACTGGAGATATTGCCCGCGCCCTGATCAATGGAGGCACGATGTTCCTCTGCCCGAAGGAGGACCGCATCGATCCCGAGCGCCTCTATGGCTGGATCCGCGACCGGCAGATCACGGTGTTTGAGTCGACGCCGGCGCTCATCATCCCGTTCATGGAGCATGCGGCTGCCGCCGGACTCGACATGTCGTCGCTGCAGCTGCTCATCACCTCGTCGGATTCCTGCGGCGTGCCGGATTACCGCGCCCTGCAGGAGCGCTTCGGCTCGCAGATCCGCATCATCAACGCATACGGCGTAACCGAAGCGGCGATTGATTCCAGCTTCTATGACGAACCTCTGGACAAGCTGCCGGAGGCGGGGAATGTGCCCATCGGCAGAGCTTATCTCAATGCGCGCTTCTACATTCTGGACAGCGGGCTGAGGCCCGTGCCGATCGGCGTGGCCGGCGAGCTGTGCATCGGCGGACCGGGTGTGGCGAGGGGCTATTTGAACCGTCCGGACCTGACGGCGGAGAAGTTCGTGGACAATCCGTTCGTCCCGGGCGAGAAGCTCTACCGCTCCGGCGACTCTGCGCGCTGGATGGCGGACGGCCATGTGGACTTCATCGGCCGGATCGACCACCAGGTGAAAATCCGGGGCTACCGGATCGAGCTCGGCGAGATCGAGACCGCCATGCTGCAGTTTGCGGGCGTGCGCCAAGCGGTTGTTATAGACCGAACCGATGAGCGCGGCCAAAAATACCTGTGCGGTTATGCGGCATCTGCAGAAACACTGGATATCGGCACGCTGAAGAGCTTCCTGGCCCGGTCGCTGCCATCGCACATGGTGCCATCCAGGCTCATGCGTCTGGAGAGGCTGCCGCTGACGCCAAACGGCAAAATCGACCGCAAAGCCCTTCCCGAGCCTGCGGCGGAGGCCTTCAGCGGAGCGGATTTTGCACCTCCGCGCACTGCAGCCGAAGCGATGCTTGTCGGCGTATGGGAAGCGGTTCTGGGCACCCGGGGCGTCGGCATTCATGATTCGTTCTTCGAGCTCGGCGGCGATTCGATCAAATCGCTTCAGGTGTCATCCCGCGTTATGCAGGCCGGCTATCGGCTGGAGATGAAGGACCTGTTCCAATATCCGACCGTTGCGCAGCTCGGCGGCAGGCTGAAGACGGCCGTAAGCCTGGCGGAGCAGGGTGAAGTGACGGGTGAAGTGCCGCTTACTCCGGTGCTCGGCTGGTTCTTCGAGCAGCGGCATGGGGCGATGCACCACTACAACCAGGCGATGTTCTTCCGCCGGGAGGCGGGTTTCGAGGAAGCGGCGCTGCGCCGGACGGCGGCCAAGCTGGCCGAACATCACGACGCGCTTCGTATGGTGTTCCGTGCCGAGGAGAGCGGGTATTCGCTGCGGGTTCGTCCGGTAAGCGAAGGAGAGCTGTACAGCCTCGATATCATCGATATGAGAGGCGAAAGTGATCCTGCCCGGCTCATCGAGGCGAAGGCCAATGAGATCCAATCGGGAATTTCGATCGAGAACGGACCGTTCTTCAAGCTGGGACTGTTCCGCTGCAGCGACGGAGATCATCTGCTCGTCGTCATTCACCACGCAGCGGTGGACGGCGTGTCATGGCGCGTGCTGATCGAAGATCTTGCCGCCGGCTACGAGCAGGCGGTCGCAGGAGAGCCGATCCGGCTGCCGCAGAAGACGGACTCGTTCAAGGCATGGGCGGAGCGACTGACCGCGTTCGCGGACAGTCCGGCCATGGAAGCGGAGCGGGCGTACTGGCAGACGGTCGAAGAGGGCGGAGCCGCCCCGCTGCCGAAGGACCGGGAAACCGGCCGCACGCTGCAGCAGGGCAGCGAGCTGCTCCGGATCACGTGGAGCGGCGTCCGGGAGACGGAAGCGCTGCTGAAGCAGGCGCACCGCGCCTACGGTACGGAAGTGAACGATCTGCTGCTGGCGGCACTGGGCCGGGCGGTCCGCGCATGGAGCGGCTTAGACCGTGTACTCGTCAACCTGGAGGGCCACGGCCGGGAGGATATCCTGGAGGAGACCGACATCACCCGTACGGTGGGCTGGTTCACTTCCATGTTCCCGGTGCTGCTCGAAGGCACGGAGAATCTCAGCGTAAGTCAGGAGATCAAGCAGGTCAAGGAAGCACTGCGCCGCATTCCGAACAAAGGGATCGGCTACGGCATCCTGCGTTATGTGTCTTCCAAGGGGAGCGAGGCTCCCCTTACCGCGCAGCCGGACATTTCCTTCAACTATATGGGACAGTTCGACCAGGATTATGAGCATGGCGGGTTCACAAAATCGCCGTTCAGCGAAGGACTGCAGGTCAGCGGGGAGGCGTGGCTCGAGTTCCCGCTGGATCTGAATGCTGTGGTATCCGGCGGCGAGCTCGAGCTCTATATCCGATACAGCCGTGAGATGTACGACAGCGAAACGGTCGACGCGCTGGCCGGTCTGCTCCGCAGCTCGCTGCAGGACGTGCTGACGCACTGCCTGGCGCAGGAGCATACCGAGCTGACGCCGAGCGACGTGCTGCTGAAGGACGTCCATGCAGCCGAGCTGGAGCAGCTCACGCGGCAGACGGCGCACATCGGCGAGCTCGAGAACGTCTACGCGCTGACGCCGATGCAGAAGGGGATGCTGTTCCACTCCCTGATGCATCCGTCGGAAGGGACCTATTTTGAGCAGGCCGCCTTCGATCTGACGGGCTCCTTCGATCTGGAGACGTTCCGTCAAAGCTTGGATAGCCTTATCCAGAGGCATGAGGCACTGCGGACCAACATCCACAGCGGCTGGCGCGAAGAACCGGTGCAGGTGGTCTACCGCCGGCGGGAGCCGGATCTGCGCTTCGAAGACCTTCGCGGTCTGGAGGCCGAGGAGCGGGATGCTGTCCTGGCATCTCTGGCACGGCGCGATCTCGAGATGGGCTTCGATCTGGCGCAGGATGCGCTGATGCGGGTAACGGTGCTGCAGATAGCGGAGGCGTCATACCGCTTCATCTGGAGCCATCACCACCTCATCATGGACGGCTGGTGCATGTCCCTCATGACGAAGGAAGTGTTCGACACCTACTTCGCGCTGAGAGAAGGACGCCGTCCGGAGCTTCCGGCCGTGACGCCATACAGCCGGTATATCGACTGGCTCGAGCGGCAGGACAGCAGGAAAGCGGCAGACTACTGGAAGTCGTACCTGGAAGGCTACGAAGCCGTAACGTCGCTTCCGGCTAATGACGGGCTTCCGGCAGGCGGACAGGATTACGTGCCGGCTCGGATGGACTTTACGCTGGGCCGTGAGCTGACCTCACGGCTGGAGAGGACGGCCAGAGGGCAGCAGGTGACCGTGAACACGCTCCTGCAGACCGCCTGGGGCCTCATCGTTCAGAAGTATAACGGCGCAAGAGACGCCGTCTTCGGCTGCGTCGTATCGGGCCGTCCGGCAGAGATTTCCGGCGTGGAAGGGACCATCGGCCTCTTCATCAACACGATCCCCGTGCGCATCCGCGCCGAAGGCGAAGAACGCTTCGCAGATGTGCTGAAACGCGTACAGGAAGACGCCCTGGCTTCGAACCGCTACGAGACGTTCCCGCTCTATGACATCCAGTCTCTGTCCGGCCAGCCGGATCTCCTGAGCCACATCATGGCCTTCGAGAACTTCCCGGTGGAGCAGGAAGTGGAGAGCATCGGCAGCGGCGGACGGGAGACCTTCCGGATCTCCGGCGTGGAGTCGGCCGAGCAGACGAACTTTGATTTCAACCTGATTTTCATCCCGGGTGAGGAACTGAACGTCCGCTTCTCCTATAATGCGGCCCGTTTCAGCGAGACGAGCATGAAGCGGATGCGCGGTCATCTGTCTCACGTGCTGGCTCAGGTTTCGGCGAATCCGATGATCGGGGTGGACGAGCTGGAGCTGGTCACGCCGGAGGAACGGGAAGCACTGCTCGGCGCGTTCAACGATACCCGTACGGATTATCCACGGGAGAAGACGCTGCATGCTCTCTTTGAAGAATTCGCCGTGCTTACGCCGGATGCGGTGGCTGTGGTTCACGAAGGCGGCGATCTGACGTATGAGGCGCTGAACCGGCAGGCGAACCGTCTGGCCCGTACACTGGCCGCCTCAGGTGTGGCGGCAGGCTCTCTTGTGGGCATGCTGACCGAGCGTTCCGCGGATATGATCGTGGGCATCCTGGCCGTGCTCAAAGCCGGCGGAGCCTACGTTCCGATCGATCCGGAATATCCGGAGGAGCGGATTCAGTATATCCTTTCGGATTCGGAGGCGAAGCTGCTGCTGACCCACAGAGACCTGCAGAGGCCTGCGGGCTGGGAAGGCGCGGTGCTTCGTCTGGATGACGAGGCTTCGTATGCCGGTGACGATACGAATCAGGAAGCTGCCGTGGATGCCGGGGGACTCGCTTATGTGATGTACACCTCGGGAACGACGGGCAGGCCGAAAGGCAACCTGACGACTCACCGCAATATCGTTCGCATCGTTCGGGATACGAACTACATCGAGATCACCGGCGAAGACACCCTGCTTCAGCTATCGAGCTATGCGTTCGACGGCTCCACCTTCGATATCTTCGGGGCGCTGCTGAACGGAGCAAAGCTGGTGCTCATCTCGAAGAGCGAAGTACTGGATATGGATAAGCTGTCCGGTGTCATTGCAGCGCAGCGGGTCACCGTCATGTTCATTACAACGGCTCTGTTCAACGTGCTCGTGGACGTCAATCTGGGCAGCCTTACTTCGGTACGCAAGGTGCTCTTCGGCGGAGAGCGCTCGTCGGTCACTCACGTCCGCAAAGCGTTGGAGTTCCTCGGTCCGGACCGACTCATTCACGTCTATGGCCCGACCGAGAGCACCGTCTATGCCACGTATTATCCGGTGAACGAACTGTCCGCTGAGGCGGCAACCCTGCCGATCGGCTATCCGGTGAGCAACACGAGCGCCTACATTCTCGGCGAAGGAAACCGTCTGCTTCCGGTAGGCGTGACGGGAGAGCTGTGCGTCGCAGGCGACGGATTGGCCCAAGGCTATCTGAATCAGCCGGAGCTGACCCGGGAGAAATTCACCGGGAATCCGTTCGCCGCCGGCGAGCGGATGTACCGGACCGGAGACCTGGCGCGCTGGCTGCCGGACGGCTCGATCGAATTCGAGGGACGGATCGATCATCAGGTCAAAATCAGAGGCCACCGGATCGAGCTCGGCGAGATTGAAGCCCAGATCATGAAGCAGCCTTCCGTCCTGGAAACGGTCGTCGTGGCCCGGGAGGACGGAGGACCTTCGAAGCAGCTCGTCGCCTACGTGGTGGCCGAAACTCAGCTGGCTTACAGCGAGTTCAAGAACTTCCTGGCTGCCGATCTGCCGGGGTATATGATCCCGGCTGCGCTCGTACAGCTGGAGAAGATGCCGCTGACGCCGAACGGGAAGATCGACCGCCGTGCGCTGCCGGCGCCGGAGATCGGCCAGAACTCCGGGGCGGCCTATGCCGCCGCACGGAACGCAGCCGAAGAGTCGCTCGTTTCCGTCATGGCTTCCGTGCTGGGTGCGGGGCAGGTCGGCATTCACGATAACTTCTTCGACCTCGGCGGGGATTCCATCAAGGCGATTCAGGTGTCCTCGAGGCTGCTTGCGGCCGGCTACAAGCTGAACATGAAGGATCTCTTCCAGTATCCGACCGCAGAGCAGCTGGCCTCCCGCCTGACGACGGCAGGACGCCTGTCCGACCAGCGCGAGGTGACCGGGGAAGTGAAGCATACGCCGATCCTGCAATGGTTCTTCGAGCAGGAGCAGGCGGAGCCGCACCACTTCAACCAGGCGGTCATGCTGCACAGGCCGCAGGGCTTCCAGGAAGCGGCGCTCCGGACGGCGCTGGATCAGCTGGCAGCGCATCATGACGCGCTGCGGATGGTGTTCCGCCAAGGAGCAGGCGGGTATGAGGGCTGGAACCGCCCCGTGAAGGGCGAAGCGCTCTACACCCTGGAGACGGTGGACTTCCGCGGAGCGGAGGACGTCGCAGCACGGGTGGAAGCCAAGGCCAGCGAGATCCAAGGCGGGATCGATCTGGAACGCGGACCGCTGATGAAGCTTGGGCTGTTCCGCTGCGATGACGGGGACCACCTTCTCATAGTGATCCATCACCTGGTGGTGGACGGCGTGTCGTGGCGCATCCTGTTCGAGGATCTTGCCTCGGGGTACGAACAGGCCCTCGCCGGAAAGCCGGTCCGGCTGCCGGCCAAGACCGATTCGTTCCGGCTGTGGGCGGACCGCCTCGCGGACTACGCGGGCGGCAGCGAGCTCGAGCAGGAGCGGGCCTACTGGCAGGAGATCCTTGCAGCCAAGGAAGAACCGCTGCCGAAGGATCGGGCACGCGAGGGTCTTCCGACCGTGGAAGAGTCCGAGACGATCACGGTCTACTGGACGAAGGAAGAGACCGAGCAGCTCCTGAAGCAGGCGCCAAGAGCTTATCACACCGAAGTGAACGATCTGCTGCTGACAGCGCTCGGCATGGCGGTTCAGTCCTGGACCGGCCGGGACCGCGTCCTCGTCAACCTCGAGGGCCACGGCAGGGAGGACATCCTGCCGGGCGCGGACATCTCGCGCACGGTCGGCTGGTTCACGACCCAGTTCCCGGTGGTGCTGCAGGCGGGAGCTGACCTTCCGCTCGCCCGCCGGATCAAGATGGTGAAGGAATCGCTGCGCCGCATTCCGAACAAAGGGATCGGCTTCGGCATCCTGAAATATATGACGGCCTCCTCCGAGGGCCTGAACGGTCCGGAGCCGCAGCTCAGCTTCAACTATCTCGGCCAGTTCGACCAGGATCTCGAGCAGAGCGGCATGACCTTCTCGCCGTACTCCATCGGTGACGTGGTCAGCCGGAGGACGACGATGAAGTATCCCGTCGATGTCAGCGGCATGATCTCCGGCGGAGTGCTGGAGCTGACGATCCGCTACGACGACCCGTCCTACCGCAGGGAGACGATAGAGCGTCTGGCGGAGGCGCTGCGGTCGAGCCTGCAGGAGGTTATCTCGCACTGCGCCGGCAAGGAGGGCAGCGAGCTGACGCCGAGCGACGTTCTGCACCAAGGTCTTACCCTGGAAGAACTCGAAGCACTGGAGACCGGGGCGCGGCATCTGGGTGAGGTGGAGGATGTCTATCCTCTGACCCCGATGCAAAAAGGGATGCTGTTCCACAGTTTGATGGATGCAGGCTCGGGGGCCTACTTCGAGCAGGCGACCTTCGACCTGCACGGCGATTTCCGTCCGGAGCTCTTCGAGCGCAGTCTGGATGCTCTCGTACAGCGGCATGCGATCTTCCGCACGAACTTCCTGGCCGGCACGGGCAGCGAACCGCTGCAGCTCGTGCTGCGCAGCCGGAAGGCGGACTTCCGCCATGAAGATCTGCGCGGCCTGCCGGCTGAAGCGCGCGAGGCCTATGCGGCGAACTTCCTGCAGGAAGACAAGGCAGCAGGCTTCCGCCTCGCCGAAGATCCGCTGATGCGCGTGACGATCCTGCAGATGGAAGAGGAACGTTACCGTTTCGTCTGGAGTTTCCATCATATGCTGATGGACGGCTGGTGCCTGTCGCTGATGACCGGCGAGGTGTTCGAAGGCTACTTCGCGCTGGCGGAGGGCCGGGAGCCGGTACTTGCTCCGGTTGCCCCGTACAGCCGATACATCGGATGGCTCGGACAGCAGGACAGCACGGAAGCTGCCGATTACTGGAGCGGCTATCTGGAAGGCTACGAGGGGATGACGCTCCTGCCGGGCGCCCGCACGCCGGAGCCCGAAGAGGCTTACCTGGCGGATAAACGGATCTGCCTGCTGCCCGAAGAATTGACGGCCAAGCTGGACCATACGGCGAAAAAGTACCAGGTCACCGTCAATACGGTCATTCAGACGGCATGGGGCATCCTGCTGCAGCATTACAACAACTCCCGCGATGTAGTCTTCGGCAGCGTGGTGTCGGGCAGACCTTCGGAGATTCCGGGCGTCGAGCGGACGATCGGGCTGTTCATCAATACGGTCCCGGTCCGGATGCGGAGCGAAGCAGGGGAAACCTTCGCGGGACTCCTCCGGCGGACACAGCAGGAGGCTCTGGCTTCGAAGGACTACGAGACATATCCGCTGTTCGACATTCAAGCGCGCACGTCACAGAAGAAAGACCTCATCCACCATATCACGGTGTTCGAGAACTATCCGGTGGAGCAGCAGGTCGAGCAGCTGGGCGGAGATCAGCATGGCTTCACGATCACCGGCGCGCAGGTGGCCGAACAGACGAACTACGATTTTAACCTGGTCATCATGCCGGGCGCGCAGCTGCGGATCGACTGCGAATTCAATGCGGCCGTGTACGACAGAGAGACGATTGACCGCATCCAGGGTCATCTCGTGCAGGTGCTGGAGCAGGCGGCCGGGAATCCGGAGGTGCTTCTGGAAAAACTGGAAGTGCTGACGGACGCCGAACGCGGTCAAATTCTCGGCGCATTCAACGATACGGCGGCCGAGTATCCGCAGGACGCGACCATCGTCTCCCTGTTCGAAGAGCAGGCGGCGCGGACGCCGGAACGCATCGCGGTGCTGTTCGAAGACGCGTCGCTGACCTACGGCGAGCTCAATGCCCGGGCGAATGCGCTGGCCCGTACGCTGCAGGCGGCCGGCATCGGACCGGACGCGAGAGCGGCGGTCATGACCGAGCGCTCGCTCGAGATGATCGTGGGCATCTACGCGATCCTGAAGGCCGGCGGGGCTTATGTGCCGGTGGCGCCGGATTATCCGGAGGAGCGCATCCGCTACATTCTCGAAGACTCGGGGGCGAAGGTGCTTCTCACGCAGGAGCGGTTCGTGGCGGCCGTGCCACAGGAGTATGAGGGGATTATCGTGAACCTGAACGATCCGAACGTGTCCAGCGGCGATGGGTCCAACCTCGTGCCGGCCGCAGCAGGCCCGCAGGACGCGGCCTACGTCATCTACACCTCGGGTTCGACAGGCAAACCGAAAGGTGTTCTCATCGAGCACACTTCGGCCGTGAACCGCATCCTGTGGATGCATGAGAAGTACCCGATCGGCCCGGATGACACCATCCTGCAAAAAACAGCGTTCACCTTCGACGTCTCCGTCTGGGAGCTGTTCTGGTGGGGGATGGTCGGCTCCAAGGTGTGCCTGCTGACACCTGGCGGCGAGAAGAACCCGGCGCAGATCCTCGAGGCGATCGAGAGGTACGGCATTACGACGATGCACTTCGTGCCGGCGATGCTGCACGCGTTCCTTGATTATGCGGAAAGCCTGCCGGCTGAAGAGGCGGCGGTTCAGCTTGCCGGCCTGAAACAAGTGTTTGCCAGCGGCGAGGCTCTGCCTCCGCAGCACGTGGCCCGGTTCCAATCCTGCGTCGCCAAGGTTCGCGGGGCACGCCTCATCAACCTGTACGGCCCGACGGAAGCGACGGTCGACGTCTCGTACTTCAACTGCGAGCCGGACCAGCCGTATGCCATGGTGCCGATCGGCCGTCCGGTCTGGAACACGCGGCTGTATGTCATGAAAGAAGGTACGACCCAGCTGCAGCCGATCGGCGTGGCGGGCGAGCTCTGCATCGCCGGCGTCCAGGTGGCCAGAGGCTACCTGAACCGGCCGGAGCTGAACGAAGAGAAGTTCGCGGCCGACCCGTTCGTGCCGGGGGCCCGCATGTACCGTACGGGTGACCTGACGCGCTGGCTGCCGGATGGCAATATCGAGTACCTCGGCCGGATCGACCACCAGGTGAAGATCCGCGGCTACCGGATCGAGCTCGGCGAAGTCGAGTCGGCGGTGCTGGAAGTGGAAGGCGTGCTGGAAGCGGTCGTGACGGCCCGTGAGGACGAAAGCGGCCAGAAGCAGCTCTGCGCCTACTATGTCGCAGACCGTGAACTCGCAGCCGGCGAGCTGCGGGAGGTTCTCTCCGCACAGCTGCCAAGCTACATGGTGCCGGCTTACTTCATGCAGCTCGAACGGATGCCGCTGAGCCCGAACGGCAAAATCGACCGCAAGGAGCTGCCTGTCCCTGACGCCGGCTTCGGCTCCGGGGCCGTGTACACGGCTCCGCGGACGGCGGTGGAGCGCGAGTTGGCCGCTGTTTGGCAGTCCGTGCTCGGCGTGCGCGCAGTGGGCATTCACGACAGCTTCTTCGATCTCGGAGGCGACTCCATCAAGTCGATCCAGGTCACCTCGAGGATGTTCCGCAGCGGCTACAAGGTGGAGATGAAAGACCTCTTCCGCTATCCGACGATCGCGGCGCTGAGCCCGCACGTCCGAAATGTGACACGGGTGGCCGACCAGCGGGAGGTGACCGGAGACGCCCTGCTGACGCCGGTGCAGTGCTGGTTCCTGGACCGCGGGCAGGCGGAGCCGCATCACTTCAACCAAGCCGTGATGCTGTACCGCCCGGAAGGGTTCGACGAAGCGGCCCTGTGCCGGTCGATGGAACAGCTGGTGATCCACCACGACGCCCTGCGTCTGGTGTTCCCGCGGACGGCATCCGGTTACGGGGCGAGGTTCCGGAGCAGGGGGGAAGGCGAGCTCTTCGGCTTCGATGCCTTCGACCTGCGCAGCCTTGCCGATCCCGGCAAGGTACTCGAAACGGAAGCTACGGCCATCCAAGGCTCCATGTCGCTTGAGGAAGGACCGCTCGTGAAGCTCGGCCTCTTCCGCTGCGATGACGGCGACCACCTGCTGATCGCGATTCATCACCTGGCCGTGGACGTTGTCTCCTGGCGCATCCTCTTCGAGGATTTCTCGAACGCCTATGAGCAGGCCCTTCAGGGCAAGGCAGCCGGGCTGCCTTACAAAACGGACTCGTTCCGGGAGTGGGCGCAGCGGCTGAACGAATATGCGGGAAGCGCAGCGCTCCAAGCGGAATTGGATTATTGGCTGGAAGTGGACCGGGCCGGCGGCGTTCGTCTGCCGAAGGATCCGGACGGCGAAGCTTCCACTGAAATTGGCACTGACCAACTCCATGAATCCGACACCGCCGCGGACAGCGAAGTGGTCACGGCCGAATGGACCGCCGAAGAGACGCAGCTGCTTCTCCGTCAGGCGAACCGCGCTTACGGCACGGAAGTGAACGACCTGCTGCTTGCGGCTCTCGCAACCGCTCTGACGCAGTGGAGCGGACTCGGGCAGGTGCAGGTGGCGCTCGAGGGCCACGGGCGCGAAGACATCGGGCACGAGCTCGACATCACGCGTACCGTCGGCTGGTTCACGAGCATCTATCCGGTGGTGCTGCGCTCGGAGTCCGGCAGGACGCTGGCAGAGCATATCAAAGCGACGAAAGAATCGCTGCGCCGTATTCCGAACAAAGGGATCGGCTACGGTATTCTGAGGTACCTGGCGGCAGGGGAAGATCCTGCACTGCAGCTGCGTTCCGAGCCGGAGATCTCGTTCAACTACCTCGGCCAGCTGGATCAGGACGTGCAGGAGAGCGGAATCCGCTTCTCGCCGTACGGCGGCGGAGAATCCTCGAGTCCGCAGGCCGAGCCGCGCTATGCTCTGGATATCAACGGCATGGTGACGGACGGCCGCCTGCAGGTGACGATCCGCTACAGCGGCAGGCAGTACCGCGGGGAATCTATTCAGCGACTGGCTGCCGCACTGCAGATCGCGCTGCAAACTGTAATTGCGCACTGCGCCGCACAGGAGGGGACGGAGCTGACACCGAGCGACCTGTCGCTCAAGGGGATGGCCGCCGGGCAGCTGGACCGCCTGGCGCGTGATACGGCGGCGGCCGGCGAGCTGGAGAACGTGTATGCTTTGTCGCCGATGCAGATGGGCATGCTGTTCCACAGCCTGATGGACTCCCGCTCGGGAGCGTATCTCGAGCAGTCCTCGTTCAACCTGCAGGGCGAATTCCGCCTCGATCTGTTCACCGCCTGCATGAACGAGCTCGTCCAGCGGCACGAAGCGCTGCGGACGAACTTCCTGACCGGGTATGGAGAGCAGGCCGTGCAGGCTGTGTTCAGACAACGGGCCGCGCAGGTAGAGGTAGAGGATCTGCGCGGACTCGGCGAGGAAGAGCGCGAAGCCTATGTGGCTGCGTTCACCGCCAAGGATAAGGCTCGGGGCTTCGACCTCGCGGCCGACCCGCTGCTCCGCCTGTCGGTGCTGCGGACGGGCGACGACCTTTACCGCTTCATCTGGACGTTCCATCATATCATCATGGACGGCTGGTGCCTCTCGCTCGTCGCGACGGAAGTGTTCGGCACGTATTTTGCCAAGCTGCAGAACCGGCAGCCGCAGCTTCCGCCGGTGACGCCGTACAGCCGGTATATCGAATGGCTGGAAGCCCGGGACAAAGGCGAGGCGGCCGCATACTGGAGCGAGTGCCTCGCAGGTTATGAAGGCATGACGCTGCTGCCGGGCGCGCCGGCGCAGGGCCGCAAGGAGGGCTATGCCGCAGGCCGGTTCGAGCTGGAGCTCGGCTCGTCACTGACCGAACGCCTGCACCGGATTGCGAGGAAGCAGCAGGTGACGATCAACACCCTGGTGCAGACGGTATGGGGCTTGCTGCTCCAGCGATATAACGGCTCGGATGATGTCGTCTTCGGCAGCGTCGTGTCCGGAAGACCGGCGGAGATTCCGAATGTGGAGAGCATCATCGGCCTCTTCATCAACACGATTCCGGTCCGGATCCGCAGCATGGAAGGGTTGACCTTTGCCGAAGCGCTCCGGCAGAACCAGGAAACGGCGATCCGCTCCCACGCTTACGACACATTCCCGCTCTATGACATCCAGGCGCTGACCGAGCAGAAGCAGGACCTGATCTCGCACATCCTCATTTTCGAGAACTATCCGGTGGAGGAGCAGATCGAGGAGCTGGCCAGCGGCGGAGAAGTGCCGTTCTCGATGACGGGCGTAGAGTCGGTCGAGCAGACGAATTACGATTTCAACCTGGTTGTGCTGCCGGGCGAATCGATGAAGCTGATCGTGGGGTACAACGAGCATGCGTTTGAGCCTCAAGGGGTCGAGCGGATCATCGGCCACCTCGTTCATCTGATGGAGCAGGCGGCGGCACAGCCGGACGTTCCGGTAGGCGCACTCGAGATCGTAACTCCGGGTGAAAAGGAGCAGATCTACGTCTCCTTCAACGATACGGCTGCCTATTCGCCAAAGGACAAGACGATCCACCGGCTGCTTGAGGAGCAGGCGGAGCGGACGCCGGAGGCGGAAGCCCTGGTCTTCGAAGGCGAACGGTTGACCTACCGTGAGCTGAACGACCGGGCGAACCGGCTGGCGCGCACCCTGCGTGAAGCGGGCGTCGGCCGTGATACGCTCGTTGGTCTTATGGCCGAGCGGTCGCTTGAGATGTTCGTCGGACTCTTCGGGATCCTGAAGGCCGGCGGGGCGTATGTGCCGATCGATCCGGAGTATCCGGCCGAGCGCATCCGCTACATGCTGGAGGACTCGGGCACGAAGCTGATGCTGACGCAGCGCAGCCTGATCGAGCAGGCGGCAGGAGCGGAGACCGTGCTGCTGCTGGAAGACGCTGACCTGTACCACGAAGACGGAACGAACCTGGAAGCGGTCTGCGGGGCGGATGACCTGGCGTATGTCATCTATACGTCCGGTACGACCGGCAAGCCGAAAGGCGTCATGGTCGAGCATCACGGCCTGACGAACCTCAAGGTGTATTTTGACGAGGTGCTGAAGCTGGGGACGCAGGACCGGATCATCCAGTTCGCCTCGCTGTCGTTCGACGCGGCGTGCTGGGAAATCTACGGCGCCCTCTTCACCGGTGCGGCGCTGTACGTTCCGACGTCTTCCACCATCATGAACTACCGTCTCTTCGAGCAGTACATGCAGGAGAACGGGATCACGATGGCGGCCCTACCGCCGACCTACGCGGTGTATCTTGAGCCGGACACCATGCCGGCGCTCCGGATTCTCTTCACCGCAGGCTCCGCTTCGTCGGTGGAGCTCGTCGGCAAGTGGAAGGACCGGGTGGCCTACTACAACGGCTACGGCCCGACCGAGAACTCGATTGCGACCACAATCTGGCCGGTATCGGAAGATCCGGATGCGGAGAAGGGCATCGTGTCCATCGGACGCCCGATGCCGAACCAGCACGTGTACGTCATCGATCCGCACGGCCACCTGGCCCCGGTCGGCGTGGCAGGCGAGCTGTGCGTCGCGGGAGCGGGACTGGCCCGCGGTTATCTGGACCGGCCGGAGCTGACGGACGAGAAATTCGTCGTGAGCCGATTCAGCGGGGAACGGATGTACCGCACGGGCGACCTTGCCCGGTGGATGCCGGACGGCAAGCTCGAGTACCTCGGGCGGATCGACCATCAGGTCAAGATCCGCGGATACCGGATCGAGCTCGGCGAAGTCGAGGCCCAGATCCTGAAGGCGGCATCCGTGCAGGAAGTCATCGTCATTGCCCGGGAAGACGGGCAGGGACAGAACCAGCTCTGCGCCTACTTCGTGGCGGAAGAGCGGCTGGAGACGAGCGAGCTTCGCAGCCGGCTCTCGGCCGAGCTGCCGGGCTACATGGTGCCGACGTACCTGATCCAGCTCGACGCCATGCCGCTGACGCCGAACGGCAAGATTGACCGCAAGGCGCTGCCGGCGCCGGATCTCAGCCAGCCGGCGGGCGGGGAGTATACCGCTCCGCGCACGGCCGTGGAAGAGACGGTCGCGGGCATCTGGCAGAGCGTGCTCGGCGTGAATCGGATCGGCATACACGAGAGCTTCTTCGATCTCGGAGGCGATTCCATCAAGTCCATCCAAGTGGCTTCCCGGCTGCTGCAGGAAGGGTACCGGATGGAGATGAAGGACCTGTTCGCGAACCCGACGGTCGCCCGTCTCACGCCGCAGCTCAAGGCGGCCGGCGGACAGGCCGACCAGGCTGAAGTGAAGGGCGAAGTGCCGTTGACACCGATCCAGCGCTGGTTCTTCGCGCAGTCGTTCGAGGAGCCGCACCACTTCAACCAGGCGGTGATGCTGCATCGTCCGGAAGGCTTCAGCGAGGAGGCGCTGCACCGGGTACTGGGCCGCTTGACGGCGCATCACGATGCGCTGCGGACGGTGGTCCGCCAGAGCGGCGAAGGGCTGCAGGCCTGGAACCGGGCCGTCGGCGAAGGGGAGGCCTACCGTCTGGAGACGTCAGATCTCCGAGGGGCCGCAGAGGCCGCCGCAGAAGCAGAGGCGCGGGCGAATGCTATTCAATCGAGCATCTCCCTCAGCGAGGGGCCGCTTCTCAGAGCGGGGCTGCTGCGGTGCGATGACGGCGACCACCTGCTGCTCGCCATCCACCACTTGGCCGTAGACGGCATCTCCTGGCGCATCCTGCTGGAGGATTTCGAAACGTGCTACGAGCAGGCCATAAACGGCGAGGCGCTGAGCCTGCCGCCGAAGACGGATTCCTTCCGCACCTGGGCCGAGGGGCTTGCCGGGTATGCCGGGACTTCTGCGCTTGAGCAGGAGCTTCCTTACTGGCGGGAGGTGGAAGCCTCCGCTTCCGAACACCTTCCGAAGGATGGACCGGAAGACAGCCGGCTGCTGCTGGATAGCAGCGGAACGGTAACCGTCGAGTGGACCGGGGAGGAGACGGAGCGTCTCCTGAAGCTCTCGAACCGCGCGTACGGTACGGATGTGAACGATCTGCTGCTGACGGCGCTCGGCATGGCCGTAGGGCAGTGGTCGGGACTCGGCCGTGTGCTCGTCAGCCTCGAAGGCCATGGACGCGAAGCGATCCTGCCGGAGGTGGATATCACCCGGACGGTCGGCTGGTTCACCAGCCAATATCCGGTGGTCATTCCGGCCGGCCGCGAAGGGGATCTCGCCCGCCGGATTAAAGAGGTCAAGGAAGGCCTGCGCCGCATTCCGAACAAGGGCATCGGCTACGGTGTGCTGCGTTACCTCTCGCAGCTTCCGGAGGCAGGAAGCCTTGCGGCAGAGCCGGAGATCTCCTTCAACTACCTGGGCCAGTTCGATCAGGGCGGCGAAGAAGGGGCGATGAGGCTGTCCTCCTATCCGACCGGCGAATCCGTTAGTCCGAGAACGGCGATGAACCATGTGCTGAGCCTGAACGGACTGGTCTCGGAGGGGCGGCTCTCGATGTCGATTCTCTACAGCGGGGAAGCCTACCGCAGGGAGACGGTCGAGACGCTCGCCGGCCTGTTGAAGAGCAGCCTGCAGGAAGTCACCTCGCACTGCGCAGCCAAGGAAACGGCCGAGCTGACGCCAAGCGATGTGCTGCTGGAAGGGTTAACGCTGGAGGACATGGAGGAGCTGACCGCACTTACGTCCCCAGTCGGCGAGCTGGAGAATGTATACCCTCTGACACCGATGCAAAAAGGCATGTACTTCCACAGCCGGATGGAGCCGCAGTCGGGCGCTTACTTCGAGCAGGCGACCTTCACCATCAAGGGAAGCTTCGCTCCGGATGTATTCTTCGAGAGCCTGGGCCGGCTCACGGCAAGGCACGAAGTGCTGCGGACAGCCATTCTCAGCGGATGGAAGGACGAGCCCCTGCAGGTCGTCCTTCGGAGCCGGCGAGGCGAGTGCCGGTTCGAGGACCTGCGCGGCCTGAACCGGGAAGAGCAGGAGGCGTATGTATCAAGGTTTACGGCTGAGGATAAAGCGAGAGGCTTCGACCTCTTCCATGATCCGCTGATGCGCGTCTCGATTCTGCAGACCGGCGAGCGCACGTACCGCTTCGTGTGGAGCTTCCATCATATCGTGATGGACGGCTGGTGCTTGTCGCTGATGAGCGGTGAAGTGTTCGGCACCTACTTTGACCTGAAGGAGAACCGCACGCCGGAGCCGCTGCCGGTCACCCCGTACAGCCGGTATATTGCCTGGCTGCAGGAGCAGGATCCGCTGGAAGCGGCTCGCTACTGGCAGAGCTACCTGGCCGGCTATGACGGCCAGACCGTACTCCCGGGCGCAAAAGCGAAGCCGGCGGAAGGCACGTATGAGCTTCGCAAGCGCAGCCTTGTGCTGGATGCCGCGCTGACCGGCCGCCTCAATGCGGCTGCGAAGCGGTCGCAGGTGACGATCAATACGCTGATGCAGTCGGCGTGGGGCGTTATGCTGCAGAACTACAACAACAGCGCGGACGCCGTCTTCGGCAGTGTCGTCTCCGGGCGGCCGGCCGAGATTCCGGGCGTCGAGACGATGATCGGTCTGTTCATCAACACGGTGCCAGTTCGCGTAGTCTGCGAGCCGCAGGAACACTTCTCTGACCTGCTGAAGCGAAGCCAGGAGTCCGCCATCGCCTCCAACCGGTACGATACGCATCCGCTCTACGAGATCCAGGCGGCAGCGGACCAGAAGCAGGAGCTGCTCTCGCATCTTATGATTTTCGAGAATTACCCGCTCGACCGGCAGCTGGAGCGTCTTGGCGGCCGAGACGGCGAGTCGCTTGACATCGTGGATTCGGAGATGGCCGAGCAGACGAACTACGACTTCACCCTGACCGTGATGCCGGGCGAGGAGATCCTGATCGATCTCGGCTATAATGCCCATGCTTATGAGGACGAGGCAATCGAACGCATCGGCATGCACCTGCTGCATGTGATGGAGCAGATCGCCGCCAATCCGGATCTTCGCATCGGTGACATCGAGCTGCTGACGGAAGCCGAACGCGGCCAAATCCTCGGCGCGTTCAACGACACGGCGGCCGAGTATCCGCAGGGCGCGACGATGGTCTCCCTGTTCGAGGAGCAGGCGGCGCGGACGCCGGAACGCACGGCTGTGCAGTTCGAAGACGCGTCGCTTACCTACGGCGAGCTCAATGCCCGCGCAAATGCGCTGGCCCGCACGCTGCAGGCGGCCGGCATCGGACCGGACGCGAGAGCGGCGGTCATGTCCGAGCGCTCGCTCGAGATGATTGTGAGCATCTACGCGATCCTGAAGGCCGGCGGGGCTTATGTGCCGGTGGCGCCGGATTATCCGGAGGAGCGCATCCGCTATATCCTCGAGGACTCGGGCTCGAAAGTGCTGCTCACACAGGAGCGGTTCCTGGCCGCCGTGCCTCAGGAGTATGACGGGATCATCATGAACCTGAACGATCCGAGCGTGTACAGCGGCGATGAAGCCAACCTCGTGCCGGCCGCAGCAGGCCCGCAGGACGCGGCCTACGTCATCTACACCTCGGGTTCGACAGGCAAGCCGAAGGGCGTCCTGATCGAGCATACTTCGGCCGTGAACCGCATCCTCTGGATGCAGGAGAAGTACCCGATCGGCCCGGATGACACCATCCTGCAGAAAACGGCATTCACCTTCGACGTGTCCGTCTGGGAGCTGTTCTGGTGGGGCATGGTCGGCTCCAAGGTGTGCCTGCTGACACCTGGCGGCGAGAAGAACCCGGCGCAGATTCTGGAGGCGATCCGGCAGTACGGCATCACGACAATGCACTTCGTGCCGGCAATGCTCCATACGTTCCTGGAACATGTAGAAGGCTTGCCTGCACAAGAAGCGGCAGATCAGCTCGCCAGCCTCACCCAAGTGTTCGCCAGCGGTGAGGCCCTGCCTCCGCAGCACGTGGCCCGCTTCCAGGCCAGCGTCTCGAAGACGCGCGGCGCACGGCTTATCAACCTGTACGGCCCGACGGAGGCGACGGTCGACGTCTCGTACTTCGACTGCGAGCCGGATCAGCCGTACGCGATGGTGCCGATCGGCCGTCCGGTCTGGAACACACGGCTGTATGTGATGAAAGAAGGCACGACCCAGCTGCAGCCTGTCGGCGTGGCGGGCGAGCTCTGCATCGCCGGCGTCCAGGTGGCCAGAGGCTATCTGAACCGGCCGGAGCTGAACGAAGAGAAGTTCGCCGCGGATCCGTTCGTGCCGGGGGCCTGCATGTACCGTACGGGGGACCTGACGCGCTGGATGCCGGACGGGAACATCGAGTATCTCGGCCGGATTGACCACCAGGTCAAAATCCGCGGCTACCGCATCGAGCTCGGCGAAGTCGAGTCGGCGGTGCTGGACGTGGAGTGCGTGCTGGAAGCCGTCGTGACGGCGAGGGAGGACGAGACCGGGCAGAAGCTGCTCTGCGCCTACTATGTCGCAGACCGGGAGCTCGCAGCCGGCGTGCTGCGGGAAGCCCTCTCGGTGCAGCTGCCAAGCTACATGGTGCCGACCTACTTCGTGCAGCTCGACAAAATGCCGCTGAGCCCGAACGGCAAGATCGACCGGAAGCTGCTGCCTGCGCCGGAAGCAAGCGTGCAGTCCGCATCGGCTTATGCCGCCCCGCGCACGGAGCTCGAAGCGAAGCTGGCTGCGGTCTGGGCCGACGTGCTTGGGCTGCCGCAGGTCGGCGTGACCGACAACTTCTTCGACATCGGCGGGCATTCGCTGCGTGCGACCACCCTGGTGTCGAGAATTCACCGGACGCTGGAGGTCGAGCTGCCGCTCAAGGAGGTATTCCAGCATCCGACGGTCGAGGCGATGGCCCGTGTAATCGCGGGCCTCGGACACAGCGCCTACCCATCCATCCCGGCTGCCGCACCGGCCGAGCACTATCCGGTGACCTCCGCCCAGAAGCGGCTGTATATCCTGAGCGAGATGGAAGGCGGGGAGACCGGCTATAACATGCCGAGCGTGATGCGCATCGACGGTCCGCTGGATCCGGAGCGGGTACAGATCGCCTTCCGTGAGCTGATCGCCCGGCACGAAACGCTGCGCACCTCCTTCCCGCTGGTGGACGGCGAGCCGGTGCAGAAGATTGAGCCTTCCGTGGAATTCAGCGTAAGCATGACGGAAGCTCATGAAGACGAAGTCCAGGAGCGGGTTGACGGTTTTGTTCGTCCCTTCGACCTGACGAAGGCGCCTCTGATGCGGGCGGAGCTGATCCGTCTCGGGGAAGAGCGGCACCTGCTGCAGTTCGATATGCACCATATCATCTCGGACGGCGCGTCCCTCGGCACGCTCATCCGCGAATTCACGGAGCTTTACCAGGGCCGTGAGCTGCCGCCGCTGTCCATCCAGTACAAGGATTACGCCGTGTGGCAGCAGGAGACCGGCCGCAGCATCTATGACGGGCAGGAAGCCTACTGGCTTGAACGTCTGTCGGACGAGCTGCCTGCGCTGGATCTGCCGACTGATTATCCGCGGCCGGCCATACGCGGCTTCGAAGGGGCGCGTCTCTCCTTCCCGGTCGGGGAAGAGCTGACGGCCGCCCTGCGCAGGCTCGCGGAGGAGACGGGCACCACCCTCTTCATGGTCATGCTGGCCGCCTACTCCGTCCTGCTCTCGCACCACAGCGGGCAGGAAGATCTTGTGGTAGGGACGCCGATTGCCGGAAGACGGACGGCGGATGTCGAGGGGCTCATCGGAATGTTCGTCAATACGCTGGCCCTCCGCCAGTTCCCGGAAGAAGGGAAGACGTTCCGTGCCTATCTGGAGGAGGTCAAAGAAGGTGCGCTTGGCGCCTTCGAGCATCAGGATTATCCGTTCGAGGAGCTTGTGGAGAAGCTCGGCGGCGTACGCGACCACAGCCGGAGCCCGCTGTTCGATACCCTGCTCGTGGTGCAGAACCGGGAGGACGAAGAAGTTCGCGTAGACAACCTGATCTTCACGCCGCTCGCCCGCGATTATGATATTGCGAAGTTCGACCTGTCCCTGTATGTCGTGGAAGAAGCCGAAGTCCTGGAGTGCTCGCTCGAATACGCGGTGAAGCTCTTCAAGGAAAGCACGGCCGGGAAGCTTGCGGAAGATTTCATCCAGGTCCTCGAGGCGGTGACGGAAGACCCGCAGGTGAGGCTCGGGGAGATCGGGCTGTCCGGCGGGACAGCGCTCGAAGCCGCAGAGTTCCTTTTCTAGACCCCGGCCCGAAGGCCGGCAGCATCAACCCGAAGATGATCCCCTTTCATACGAGCGGGAACCTGCCGCTCCTCACAAGCGTGTGCGCCGCGGCGGCGCGCACGCTGTGAGCTATCTTTTATAACAAGCGAAGAACCTGGCTGCAGACCAAGGCCATAACCATACATAGCTCAGATATCGTTAACCCCAAGGGAATAGGGTGGGATACTCATGAAGAAGGCAAGAGCTTACTGGAACGGAGCATTTCAAACGGGGCAGCGGATCACCTGCCTGCCTTACAGCAAGGCCGAGTGGAGAAGCGCGGGAAGCCTCGCACCCGCATCTATTCGAGCCTGCGAGAGTACGGTGCCGCAGGCAATCACGGAGCGCATCCGTGCGGTAACCCAGGGAACACCGGCAGCGGTCTATACGCTGCTCGTTGCGGCGGTATCCTGTCTGCTTCACCGCTACACGCAGGAAGAAACCGTCATTGTCGCGGCCCCGGCCGTCCGCGCAGCGGGCAGCCGCCAGCTGAACGACGTGATCCTATACAAGCTTCCGGTTGACGGCACGGTCCCTTTCCGGACCTTCCTCGGACAGGTGAGCGGGACGGTGCGCGAAGCGGTGGCGAACCAGAACGTCGCTTTTCAGGCGATGGCCGGGGAGCTGGATGTGGATTACACCCCGGAAGGCGCCCCTGTGCTCCATACGCTCGTCTCGTTCGACGGGATGAATCCGGCGGACGCGGGGGAGTCCATCATATCGGATCTTCAGTTCCGCTTCGAGGAGACGGCGGAAGTCCTGAAGCTGAACATCGTCTACCACAGCGGGCTCTATGAAGAAGAGGCCGTGCTGCGTATGGCGAATCATCTCTATGCATTGATGGCGCAGGCGCTTGGGAATCCGTCGCAGGAGATCGGCGTCTTGGAGATGATGTCGGAGGAGGAGCGCGGGCAGATCCTGGGCGCGTTCAACCATACGGCGGCGGAGTATCCGCAGGACGCTACGATGGTCACCCTGTTCGAGGAGCAGGCGGCGCGGACGCCGGAACGCACGGCGGTGCTGTTCGAAGACGCGTCGCTGACCTACGGCGAGCTGAACGCCCGGGCAAATGCACTGGCCCGTACGCTGCAGGCGGCCGGCATTGGACCGGATGCGAGAGCGGCGGTCATGACCGAGCGCTCGCTCGAGATGATCGTGGGCATCTACGCGATCCTGAAGGCCGGCGGGGCTTATGTGCCGGTGGCGCCGGATTATCCGGAGGAGCGCATCCGCTATATCCTCGAGGACTCGGGCTCGAAGGTGCTGCTCACACAGGAGCGGTTCCTGGCGGCCGTGCCTCAGGAGTATGACGGGATCATCGTGAACCTGAACGATCCAAGCGTGTACAGCGGAGATGGTTCCAACCTCGTGCCGGCCGCAGCAGGCCCGCACGACGCGGCCTACGTCATCTACACCTCGGGTTCGACAGGCAGGCCGAAAGGCGTTCTCATCGAGCATACTTCGGCCGTGAACCGCATCCTGTGGATGCAGGAGAAGTACCCGATCGGCCCGGACGATACCATCCTGCAAAAAACAGCGTTCACCTTCGACGTCTCCGTCTGGGAGCTGTTCTGGTGGGGTATGGTCGGCTCCAAGGTGTGCCTGCTGACGCCGGGCGGCGAGAAGAATCCGGCGCAGATTCTGGAGGCGATCCGGCAGTACGGCATCACGACGATGCACTTCGTACCGGCGATGCTTCATACGTTCCTGGACTACGCCGAAGGGCTGCCGGCTGAAGAGCTTGCCCGCAGGGTGGACTCGCTCAAGCAGGTGTTCGCCAGCGGTGAGGCCCTGCCGCCGCAGCACGTGGCGCGCTTCCAGGCCAGCGTCTCGAAGACGCGCGGCGCACGGCTCATCAACCTGTACGGACCGACGGAAGCGACGGTCGATGTCTCGTACTTCGACTGCGAGCCGGACCAGCCGTATGCGATGGTGCCGATCGGCCGACCGGTCTGGAACACGCGGCTGTATGTCATGAAAGAAGGCACGACCCAGCTGCAGCCTGTCGGCGTGGCGGGCGAGCTCTGCATCGCCGGGGTCCAGGTGGCCAGAGGCTACCTGAACCGGCCGGAGCTGAACGCCGAGAAGTTCGCCGCTGATCCGTTCGTGCCGGGGGCCCGTATGTACCGCACGGGGGACCTGACGCGCTGGCTGCCGGACGGGAACATCGAGTATCTCGGACGGATCGACCACCAGGTCAAAATCCGCGGCTACCGGATCGAGCTCGGCGAAGTCGAGTCGGCGGTGCTGGACGTGGAGGGCGTGCTGGAAGCCGTCGTGACGGCGAGGGAGGATGAGACCGGCCAGAAGCTGCTCTGCGCCTACTATGTCGCCGACCGGGAGCTCGCAGCCGGTGAGCTGAGGGAAGCCCTTTCGGCGCAGCTGCCAAGCTACATGGTGCCGACCTACTTCGTGCAGCTCGACAAAATGCCGCTGAGCGCGAATGGCAAGATCGACCGGAAGCTGCTGCCTGCGCCGGAAGCAAGCGTACAGTCCGCATCGGCTTATGTCGCCCCGCGCACGGAGCTCGAAGCGAAGCTGGCCGCGATCTGGGCCGAGGTGCTTGGGCTGCCGCAGGTCGGCGTCACCGACCATTTCCTCGACATCGGCGGACACTCGCTTAGAGCGGCGGCCGTCGTGGCGCGGGTCCACAAGGAGCTCGGCCGGCCGCTGGCGCTGAGGGACATGTTCCGCTCGCCTACGATAGAGGCGCTGGCCGCTGTGCTCGAGTCCATGAAGGAAGCGGACTACACGGCGATCACCGCTGCGGAGCCCCGGGAATATTACCCGCTGTCCTCGGCCCAGAAAAGGCTCTACCTGCTCAGCCAGCTGCAGGGCGGAGAGACTGGCTACAACATGCCGGGCGTCATCCTGGCCGAGGGCGCACTGGATCGCGCACGGCTGCAGAATGCGTTCGAAGGGCTGATCGCCCGCCACGAATCCCTGCGCACCCGCTTTGAGATGGTGCAGGGCGAGCCCGTCCAGCGGATTGTGCCGCTGTCGGAGACTCCTTTCCGGATCGAGGAAAGGGAGGCCTCCGAGGAAGAAGCTGCCGGACTGATCGAAGCGTTCGTCCGCCCGTTCGATCTCGCTGAAGCTCCGCTGCTGCGGGTAGGCTTGATCACGCTGTCGCCCGAGCGTCATCTGCTCCTGTTCGACATGCACCACATCATCTCCGACGGCGTATCGCTGAGTGTGCTGGTCGAGGAATTTACCCGCATGTACCAAGGCCTGGAGCCTGCTCCGCTGCGCATCCAATACAAGGACTACGCCGTGTGGGAGCAGGACCGCCTGCAGAGCGAACTCCTGCGCAAACAGGAAGCCTTCTGGCTCGAGCAGTTCCGCGGCGAGCTTCCGACGCTGGATCTGCCGGCGGACTACGTCCGTCCGGCTGTCCAGAGCTTCGAGGGGGCCCGTCTGGAATTCACGGTTGGAGGTGCGGCTCTGTCCGGCCTGAAGCAGCTCGCCGCCCGGACAGGCTCCACCCTGTTCATGGTGCTCCTGGCCGCTTACACGGCGCTGCTGCACAAATATACCGGCCAGGAGGACGTCGTGGTGGGCGTGCCTGTGGCCGGCCGGGGCCAGAGCGAGCTTGAGCCGCTCATCGGGATGTTTGTGAACACGCTGGCGCTCCGCCAGGCGCCGGCAGGTGAGAAGACGTTCCTCGGGTATCTCGGCGAGGTGAAGGAGGGGGCGCTGGCCGCTTTCGAGCACGGTGAATATCCGTTCGAAGCCCTAGTTGAAAAGCTTCAGCTGAAACGCGACCTCAGCCGTTCGCCGCTGTTCGATACGATGTTCGAGCTCAAGCATGCCGCAGGCCCTGAGCCGCAGCTCGAAGGGCTGCGCTTCACGCCTTACCCAAGCGAGCACAAGACGTCGAAGTTCGATCTCTCGCTGGAAGCCATGGAAGCCGAGAACGGAGAGAAGCTGCGCTGCTCCTTCGAATACGCGCTCTCCCTGTTCCGCCGGGAGACCGTCGAACGCATGGCCGCTCACCTCGTGCAGCTCGTCGAGTCGGCTGTCAGCGATCCGGAGTCCACGCTCTCCGAACTCGTCATGGTGACGGAGGGCGAGCGGCGGCAGCTGCTGGACGAATTCAATCCGGCGGTCCCTCAGGCCGATCTGGCTGAGCCGTTCCACGTCCATTTCGAACGGCAGGCCCAGCTCACACCGGATCATCCGGCAGTCAGCGACCGCAGCCGCACGCTGACCTACCGCGAGCTGGACCAAAGAGCTGGGGCGCTGGCCGCCAGACTCCGCAAGCTCGGCACCGGCCGCGAGAAGCTCGTCGGCATCCTGGCCGAGCGCAGCGTGGATCTGCTCGTTGCCGTGCTGGCCGTCTGGAAAGCCGGCGGGGCTTATGTCCCGCTTGATCCAGACTATCCGGCGGAACGCATCGCCTACATGCTGGAGGACAGCGGAGCGGAGGTACTGCTGACGCAGACCGGCATGTCCGGTCTTTATGCGGAAGCCGAAACTGCGGGCGAAGGTCTCCGCCATGTGCTGCACCTCGACGACGAGTCGGTGTATGAAAGCGGCGGCGAAGCGCTGCGTCTGGCGAACATCAACGAGCCTGAGGATTTGGCCTATGTCATCTATACGTCGGGCACGACCGGCCGCCCGAAGGGCGTCATGATCGAGCACCGCAGCCTGGTCAATACGGCCCTGGCTTACCGCCGGGAATACCGGCTGACGGAGTTCCCGGTGCGGCTGCTGCAGCTCGCCAGCTTCTCGTTCGACGTATTCACAGGCGACATCGCCCGGACAATGATGAACGGCGGGACGATGTTTATCTGCCCGAAGGAGGACCGCATCGATCCGGAGCGCCTCTACGGCTGGATCCGTGACAAGCGGATCACGGTGTTCG
This sequence comes from Paenibacillus sp. S-38, assembly GCF_049942825.1. Lineage (NCBI taxonomy): Bacteria > Bacillati > Bacillota > Bacilli > Caryophanales > Paenibacillaceae > Paenibacillus > Paenibacillus sp. S-38. Next base: position 4,821,085 of record NZ_CP187970.1, on the reverse strand, counting down.
AGTCGACGCCTGCACTCATCATCCCGTTCATGGAGCACGCAGCGGCCGGCGGACTGGACGTCTCGTCGCTGCAGCTGCTCATCTCTTCTTCAGATGCATGCGGGGTGAAGGATTACCGGACTCTGCAGGAGCGCTTCGGCTCGCAGATCCGCATCATCAATGCGTACGGCGTCACCGAAGCGGCGATCGACACGAGCTTCTACGACGAGCCGCTGGATAGGCTGCCGGCATCGGGGAACGTTCCGATCGGCCGGGCGTATCTGAACGCCCGCTTTTACATCGTCGACAGCAGCCTGAAGCCGGTACCTGTGGGTGTGGCGGGAGAGCTTTGCATCGGCGGACCGGGAGTGGCGAGAGGCTACCTGAACCGTCCGGACCTCACGGCCGAGAAGTTCGTGGAGAACCCGTTTGCGCCGGGTGAGCGCATGTACCGCAGCGGTGACCTGGCCCGCTGGAAGGCGGACGGGCACGTCGATTTCATCGGGCGGATCGACCACCAGGTCAAGCTCCGCGGCTACCGGATTGAGCTCGGTGAGATCGAGACGGCGATGCTCCGTTATCCGGGCGTACGCCAGGCGGTCGTTGTCGACCGGACGGACGAGCGCGGACAAAAGTATCTCTGCGGCTATGCGGCCGCAGACGAAGAGCTGGATCTTGGCGCCCTGCAGCGGGAGCTGCAGCAGTCGCTGCCGTCCCATATGGTGCCTTCCCGCTTCCTGCGGCTGGAACGCCTGCCTCTGACCCCGAACGGCAAGATCGACCGCAAGGCGCTTCCTGTGCCGGAAGCGGGGACCGCAGCCTCGCAGACCGCATACGCCGCCCCGCGCTCGGCCGTGGAGGAGACGCTCGTCTCCATCTGGCAGGGACTGCTCGGAGGCGGGCCGGTCGGCATCCATGACAGCTTCTTCGAGCTCGGCGGCGATTCGATCAAGGCGCTGCAGGTGTCCTCGAGGCTGTACCAGGCCGGCTACCGGATGGAGATGAAGGATCTGTTCCAGCATCCGACCGCGGCCGCCCTCAGCCCGCTGATCCGGCCGCTGGCGCGGATGGCGGATCAAGGGGAAGTCAGCGGGGAGGTTCCGCTGACGCCCATACAGCGCTGGTTCTTCGAACAGTGCTACGAGGACGCGCACCATCATAACCAGGCTGTGATGCTGTACCGGCCGGAAGGCTTCGATGAAGCAGCGCTGCGCACCGCGGCGGCTGCGATTGCGGCGCATCACGACGCGCTGCGGACGGTTTTCCGGGAAGGGGCTGACGGATATGCCGCCTGGAACCGGAGCATCGCCGAAGGCGAGCTGTTCAGCCTCGAGGTCGTGTCAATCGAGGCATCCGAGGACCTGGCCGCCCGTGTCGAAGCGGAAGCGGAGCGCGTGCAGGCGTCCATGGATCTGGAGAACGGGCCGCTCTTCAAGCTGGGACTGTTCCGCTGCCCGGACGGGGATCATCTGCTGATCGCGATTCATCATCTGGTCGTCGATGGCGTATCCTGGCGCATCCTCTTCGAGGATCTGGCCAAGGCTTACGGGCAGGCGGCGGGAGGCGAGGCTGTCTCGCTGCCGGCCAAGACGGATGCCTTCCGCACTTGGGCCGATGGGCTGATGCTGTACGCGGATTCCCCGGCTGCCGAGCGCGAGCATGCCTATTGGCAGGAGCTGGAACGGCTGGACCGCGAGCAGCTGCCGAAGGATGCGGATCAGGCGGCACCGCGTCTCGGGGACAGCGATATGGTGTCCGTGCAGTGGACGGCGGAGGAAACCGATCTGCTCCTGAAGGGGGCCCATCATGCCTATGGCACGGAGGTCAACGACCTGCTGCTGGCGGCGCTCGGGATGGCGGTCCACCGGTGGAGCGGCCTGGAGCGCGTCTGGGTGAACCTCGAAGGCCACGGACGGGAAGCGATCGTTCCAGACCTCGATATTTCGCGGACTGTAGGGTGGTTTACGAGCCAGTATCCCGTGGCCCTGGAGATGCAGGCGGGCCTGGAGACCGGCCAGCGCATCAAGGAGGTCAAGGAATCGCTGCGGCGCATCCCGGGCAAGGGAGTCGGCTTCGGCATCTGGAGATACTTGTCGGCGGCCGGCCGTGCTGTGGAGGCCTACCGGCCGGAGCCGGAGATCTCGTTCAACTATCTCGGGCAGTTCGATGGGGAGCTCGAGAACGAAGCTTTCTCCGTATCCCCTTATGGGGCGGGCAGGGAGCTCTCGCCGCGGGCGGCACGTACGTACGCCCTTGATATTAACGGGATGACGGCCGGCGGCCGGCTGTCGCTGACCGTCAGCTACAGCAGGGAGCAGTACCGCCCGGAGACGATGGAGCGATTTGCCGAGGCTTTGCGGCAGTGCCTCTCGGAGATACTGGCCCACTGCGCGGCCCGGGAGACGACGGAGCTCACGCCGAGCGATCTGACGCTGCAGGGGATGACGATCTCCGAGCTGGAAGAGCTCGTGCGCGGTACGGCGGAGATCGGCGAGGTAGAAAACGCCTATGCGCTGACGCCGATGCAGCAGGGGATGCTGTTTCACGCCCTGATGGATGCGGACTCGGGAGCCTATTTCGAGCAGTCGACCTTTGACCTTGTCGGACGCTTCGACCTGGATCAATTCGAGAAGAGTGTGGAGTCGCTCGTTCAGCGCCACGAGATCTTCCGGTCGAATGTGTATACCGGGTGGAGAGACCGTCCGCTGCAGGTGATTTTCCGTTCCAAAACGGGGTTGTTCCGCAGGGTGGATCTGCGGGAGATGGGCGGCGCCGAACAGCAGGAAGCGATCGAACGGATCACCCGCGAAGACCAGGCCCAGGGCTTCGACCTGACACGCGATCCGCTGATGAGAGTGACCGTGCTTCGGACCGCGGAAGATGCTTACCGGTTCATCTGGAGCACACATCACATCCTGATGGACGGCTGGTGCCTCTCGCTTGTAACGGAGGAAGTGTTCGAGCTCTACGCGGCGCTCCTCGAAGGACGGGAACCGAAGCTTGCGCCGGTCACGCCGTACAGCCGGTATGCCGAATGGCTCGAGAAGCAGGACCAGGAGCAGGCGGCGGGATACTGGGCCGGCTATCTGTCCGGTTACGAGACCCAGACCCTGCTGCCGACCGGTAAACCGCAGGGGCGCCCGCAGGATAAAGCAAAAGACGAGGCGTTCCACAGCCTGTACTGCGACTTCGGCAGCGAGCTGACGGCCGGCATGGACCGGCTCGCCAAGCGTCATGGCGTTACATTGAACACGCTGCTGCAGACGGTTTGGGGGCTGCTGCTTCAGCGGTACAACGGCACGGGGGATGTCGTCTTCGGCAGCGTCGTGTCCGGCAGACCGGCCGAGATTCCCGGCATCGAGAGTATGGTCGGCCTCTTCATCAATACGGTCCCTGTGCGCATCCGCTGCACCGGGGACGAGTCGTTCGCGGCGGTGCTGCGGCGCAGCCAGGAAGCGTCGGCGGCCGGCTATGCATACGAGACGTACCCGCTGTTTGAGATTCAGGCGCTCACCGAGCAGAAGCAGGAGCTCATCGGCCATATTGTGGTCTTCGAGAATTTCCCTGTGGAAGAGCAGGTGGAGCAGCTGGGCAGCGGGGACGATTCCGACTTCCGGATTCAGAATTCCGGTATGGTCGAGCAGACGAACTATGATTTTAACCTGATTGTGACGCCGGGCGAACAGTTGCGGATCCGGTTTGAATATAACGAGGCTGTGTTCGAGCCGGCAGCCGTGGAGCGGATCAGCGGCCACCTGCTTCATCTCATGGAACAGGTCGTTGCGGACGCGGAGCGTGCCGTGGGTGAGCTTGAGGTCGTCACGTCCGAGGAAAAACAGCAGATCTTTGGTGCCTTTAATGCTACAGCGGCAGCTTCGCCAAAGGAGAAAACGATCCACCGGATGCTTGAGGAGCAGACGGAGCTTACGCCGGATGCCGAGGCTGTCGTGTTCGAGGACGAGCGTCTGACCTACCGGGAGCTCAACGGCCTGGCGAACCGGCTGGCGCATACGCTCCGGGAAGCAGGCGTGGGCAGGGATACGCTGGTCGGCCTGATGGCAGAGAGGTCGCTGGAGATGTTCGTCGGACTCTTCGGCATCCTGAAGGCGGGCGGCGCCTATGTGCCGATCGATCCGGAATATCCGGAAGAGCGCATCCGATACATGCTTGAAGATTCGGGCACGAAGGTGCTGCTGACGCAGAGCCGCTTGAAGGAGCAGGCGGCGGAGGCGGGGACGGTCCTGCTGCTGGATGACGCCGGGACGTATTCGGATGACGAATCGAATCCGGAGGCGGTCAGCGGAGCGGACGATCTGGCTTATGTCATCTATACCTCGGGGACGACCGGCAAGCCGAAGGGCGTGATGGTCGAGCATCACGGCCTCACGAACCTCAAGGTGTATTTTGACGAGGTGCTGAAGCTGGGGACGCAGGACAAAATCGTCCAGTTCGCCTCCCTCTCGTTCGACGCTGCCTGCTGGGAGATCTACGGCGCGCTGTTCACCGGGGCGGCACTGTATGTACCCACCTCTTCGACGATCCTGAACTACCGGCTCTTCGAGCAGTACATGCAGGAGAACGGGATTACGATGGCGGCCCTGCCGCCGACCTATGCGGTGTATCTTGAGCCGGACACGATGCTCTCGCTGCGCATTCTGTTCACAGCCGGATCGGCTTCTTCGGTCGAGCTTGTCAGCAAGTGGAAGGACCGGGTCGCGTACTACAATGGCTACGGTCCGACCGAGAACTCGATCGCCACCACGATCTGGCCGGTGTCGGAGGACCCGGATGCGGAGAAGGGGATCGTGTCCATCGGTCGTCCGATGCCGAACCAGCAGGTATACGTCATCGATCCGCTCGGCCACCTGGCGCCGGTCGGCGTCGCAGGTGAGCTGTGCGTGGCGGGAGCGGGACTGGCCCGCGGTTATCTGGACCGCCCCGAGCTGACGGCCGAGAAGTTCGTCGTGAGCCGCTTCAGCGGGGAGCGGATGTACCGGACGGGCGACCTCGCCCGGTGGATGGAGGACGGGCGGCTGGAGTATCTCGGGCGGATCGACCACCAGGTCAAAATCCGCGGCTACCGGATCGAGCTCGGCGAGATCGAATCGCAGATTCTGAAGAGCTCGTCTGTACAAGAGACGATTGTCATCGCAAGGGAAGACGGCCGCGGGCAGCATGAGCTTTGCGCTTACTTCGTGGCGGAGGATCTGCTGCGGGTCAGCGAGCTGCGCGCCCTGCTGGCAGCCGAGCTGCCGGGGTATATGGTGCCGACGCATTTCATGCAGCTCGAGGAGATGCCGCTGACGCCGAACGGCAAGATCGACCGCAAGGCGCTTCCGTCGCCGGAGGCCGGAGGGCTCAGCACGGCGGATTATAATGCGCCGCGTACCTGGATGGAAGCCCGGCTGGCCGAGATGTACCAAGAGGTGCTGGGAATCCGGGGCGTGGGTGTGAAAGACAGCTTCTTCGAGCTCGGAGGCCATTCCCTGAAAGCGACGGCACTCGTATCCATGCTGCACAAGGAACTTGGCATCAACGTGCCGCTGAAGGAAGTATTCCGTGCACCGACCGTTGAAGCGCTGGCCGAGGTGCTCTCGGGCCGCGAACAATCGGCTTACCTCTCGATTCCGGAAGCCGGAGCGGCCGAGATATACCCGCTCTCCTCCGCCCAGCAGCGGATGTATGTGCTCCATGAGCTGGAGGGCGGCCACCTTACCTATAACATGCCGGCGATGATGTCAGTGGAAGGGCAGCTCGATAAAGACCGGCTTCAGGAAGCCTTCCGGAAGCTGATCGCCCGTCATGAAGCGCTGCGGACAAGCTTCGAACTGATAGATGGCGAGCCCGTGCAGCGGGTTCATGCCGAGGCCGCGTTCGAGGTGGAGTACCGGAAGGCGGATGATATCACAGCGGGCGAGCTTGCGTCCCGGTTCGTGAGACCGTTCGATCTCACCCGGGCGCCGCTGCTGCGGGTCGGCCTCGTCGAGATGGCGCCGGATCGGTTCCTGCTCCTGTTCGATACGCATCACATCGTATCGGACGGCGCCTCCATGGGCCTGCTCACCGAGGAATTCGTGAGGCTGTACGAAGGGGAGACGCTCACCCCGCTGCGAATCCAGTACAAGGATTTCGCCGTCTGGCAGCAGGCGGAGCTGCAAAGCGAGCGGATGCGCGAGCACGAGGCGTTCTGGCTGGACCGGTTCTCCGGTGAGCTGCCGGTACTGTCCATGCCGACCGATCAGCCGAGACCCGCCCACCGCTCCCATGAGGGAGAGACGGTTGCCTTCGAGCTGGGCGCCGCACGGAGTGAGGCGCTGCGCAAGCTCGCCGCCGAAAGCGGATCGACGCTGTTCATGACGCTGCTCGCCGCCTATACCGTGCTCCTGCACAAGTACACGGGCCAGGAGGACATCGTGGTCGGTACCCCGGTGGCCGGACGGCCGCATGCGGACCTGGAACCGGTTCTGGGGATGTTCGTGAACACGCTGGCGCTGCGCCATACGCCGGTCCCCGGCAAGACGTTCCGGTCTTACCTGAAGGAAGTAAGGGATGAAGCCCTGCTGGCCTTCGAGCACCAAGACTACCCGTTCGAGGATCTGGTCGACCGGCTGAACCTGGAGCGCGATCTCAGCCGCAGCCCGCTGTTCGATACGCTGTTTGTAATGCAGAACGCGGACGACCGCGGCTACGAGCTTCCGGGTCTGCTCCTGAAGCCTTATCCGAGGGAACAGGCGGCCGCGCAGTTCGACCTGACCTTCGAAGCCGCCGAGACGCCAGACGGCCTCGCGTGCAGCTTCCAGTTCGCTTCCGCGCTGTACAAGCGGGCGAGCATCGAGCGTCTGGCGGAGCACTTCCTGCAGCTGCTCGACGGCCTCACGCAGGATCCGCAGGTGACGCTCGGGGAAGCGGATCTTGTGACAGCCGCAGAACGTGCGCAGATTCTCGGCGCGTTCAACGACACGGCGGCCGAGTATCCGAGAGAGGCGACGATCATCGGCCTCTTCGAGGAGCAGGCCGCCCGGACGCCGGAGCGCACCGCGGTGCTGTTCGAGGACACCTCGCTCACGTACGGCGAGCTGAATGCCCGGGCGAATGCGCTGGCCCGTACGCTGCAATCGGCGGGCGTCGGCCCGGACACGAGAGCCGCCGTTATGGCCGAGCGGTCGATCGAGATGATCGTCGGCATCTACGCGGTCCTGAAGGCCGGCGGCGCTTATGTACCGGTGGCGGCGGATTATCCGGAGGACCGCATCCGCTACATCCTCGAGGACTCGGGCGCGTCGGTCCTGCTCACGCAGGAGATCTTCCTGCCGGCCGTGCCGCAGGAGTACCGCGGAGTGACGGTCAATCTGAACGATGCATCCGTGTACAGCAGTGAGCGCTCCAATCTTGAGCCTGCCGCCGGACCGCATGACATCGCCTATGTCATCTATACCTCCGGTTCGACCGGCAGACCGAAGGGTGTCATGATCGAGCACCATTCGGCCGTCAACCGGATGCTATGGATGGATCACAAATACCCGATCGGCCCGGATGATACCATCCTTCAGAAGACGGCATTTACCTTCGACGTATCCGTCTGGGAGCTGTTCTGGTGGGGGATGGTCGGCTCTAAGGTGTGCCTGCTGCCGCCGGGCGGCGAGAAGAATCCGGCGCAGATCCTGGAAGCGATCGGGAGCTGCCGGATCACGACGATGCACTTCGTGCCGGCTATGCTCCACACGTTCCTGGAGTATGCGGAGGGGCTTGCACCGGAGGAGCTGGCCGGCAAGCTGGCTTCGCTCCGGCAGGTATTCGCGAGCGGGGAAGCCCTGCCGCCGCAGAGCGTAGCCCGCTTCCAGGCGGCCGTTGCGAAGCTCAACGGCGCACGGCTCATCAACCTGTACGGCCCTACGGAAGCGACGGTCGACGTTTCATACTTCGACTGCGAGCCGGACGGCAGCTATCCCCTGGTGCCGATCGGCCGGCCGGTGTGGAATACACAGCTCTACATCCTGAAGGAAGGCACGACCCGGGTGCAGCCGGTCGGCGTGGCGGGCGAGCTCTGCATCGCCGGCGTTCAGGTGGCGAGAGGCTACCTGAACCGGCCGGAGCTGAACGCCGAGAAGTTCGTCGCCGATCCGTTCACGGAGGGCGGCCGGATGTACCGCACGGGCGATCTTGCGCGCTGGCTGCCGGACGGGAACATCGAGTATCTCGGCCGGATCGACCACCAGGTGAAGATCCGCGGCTACCGCATCGAGCTTGGCGAGGTCGAGTCGGCGGTGCTGGACGCGGAAGGCGTGCTGGAAGCGGTCGTGACGGCGAGAGAGGACGAGACCGGCCAGAAGCTGCTCTGCGCTTATTATGTGGCAGACCGCGAGCTGGCGGCGGGAGCGCTGAGAGAGGCCCTGTCGGCCAAGCTGCCGGGCTACATGGTGCCGACGTACTTCGTCCAGCTGGAGCGGATGCCGCTCAGCGGAAGCGGCAAGGTCGACCGCAAGCGGCTTCCCGCACCGGAAGCAAGTGTGCAGAGGGCGGCTGATTACGCTGCGCCGCGCACGGAGCTGGAAGCGAAGCTGGCGGCGATCTGGGCTGCCGTGCTGCGGCTGCCGCGGGTCGGGATCACCGACAACTTCTTCGAGATCGGAGGCCACTCGCTGCGGGCGACGACCCTCACCGCGAAGATCCGCCAGGAGCTGGGACGGACCGTACCGCTGCGGGAGATTTTCCAATCGCCGACTGTGGAATCGCTCGCCCGGGTGCTCTCCGGTCTCGACGAGACGGGGTATGCAGCCATCCCGGCTGCGCCTCCGAGGGAGTACTACCCGGTCACGTCCGCCCAGAAGCGGATGTTCATCCTGGCGCATCTGGAAGGCGGCGAGCTCAGCTACAACATGCCGGGCGTCTTCACGGTGGAAGGTCCGCTGGACCGCAGCCGGCTGGAGGAAGCGTTCCGCCGCCTGATCGCCCGCCACGAGTCTCTCCGCACCGGATTCGGGATGAGAGACGGAGAGGTGGTGCAGAAGGTGTACGCGGAGGTTCCGTTCGAGCTCGACTTCATGCAGGCCGACGAAGAGGCGGCGGAATCCGTCGTTCGCGCCTTCGTGAAGCCGTTCCGTCTGGATGAGCCGCCGCTGCTGAGGGCCGGACTGATCGAGCTGGCTCCGGGACGCCATATTCTGATGTACGACACCCATCACATCATCTCGGACGGGATCTCCTCTGAAGTGATGATGGACGAACTGGCGCAATTCTACGAAGGCCGTACGCCGGCCCCGCTCTCCATTCAGTACAAGGACTTCGCGGTGTGGCAGCAGGAGTACGTGCGCAGCGAACGGTACCGCCGGGAAGAGCGGTATTGGCTCGACACCTTCGCCGGCGAGCTGCCGGTGCTGGACCTGCCGATCGCTTATCCGCGCCCTGCCGTGCGCAGCTTCGAAGGAGCTCTCTACGAATTCGAGGTGGACGGGGAAGTGACCGCACGGCTGCAGGAGCTGGCCAAGGCCAGCGGGGCGACGATGTACATGGTGCTGCTTGCCGCCTACAGCGTGCTGCTCTCCAAGTACAGCGGGCAGGAGGACATCATCGTGGGCACGCCGACCGCCGGCCGGCAGCTGGCGGAGCTGGAGCCGCTCATCGGGATGTTCGTCGGAACCGTAGCGCTCCGGCAGTATCCGCGCCGGGGGCTGACGTTCTTGGACTACCTCGCCGAGGTCAAGGAGAACGCGCTGCAGGCCTTCGAATCCCAAGGGTATCCGTTCGACGAGCTGGTGGACCGGCTGGAGCTTGAACGCGACCCGTCCCGCCATCCGCTCTTTGATACGCTGCTGGTGTATGCGGAGGAAGCGGAGACGGAAGCGCACGGGGGCGAAGCCGCCGCCGAGCAGGAGCTGACCTTCATTCCTTACGGGCAGGAGCATCAGGTGGCCAAGTTCGACCTCAGTTTGTCCCTGACGATGAAGGGAGACAAGCTGTCCGGCTCGGCGGAATACGCGGTGAAGCTCTTCGGCCGCAGTGCGGTCGAGAAGCTGGTGCAGGACCTGCTGAACCTGCTGGACGAAGCGGGCCGGGAGCCGCAGCGCAGGCTGGAGGAGCTCGGAGGCAAGCCGGTACAGGCGATGACAGTCGATGATCTGCGCATTGAAGCTATTGATTTTGCATTCTGACCAGGGGCCTTGATTCTCAGGTCCGACTTACGATAGGCATGGTGTGCCGCCGTTCCGTCCGGGACGCGGCACATCCTCATGTTTTCCCACGATCACTGGAAGCGAAGCTCATCTGAACGGGAGTGAGGATATTGAAAGCCGTAATCGACAAAGAAACAACCTATTGGAGCGGGAAATGGGACGGGGAGGACCGCGTGGTCTGCCTGCCTTACACGGGAACGCAGAGCAGCCGGACCTCATCCGGGTCTGAACACCTTACGTACGATGACCGTCTGCCGGAAGCCCTGGCCGAGAGAATCCGCGGCATTACGGGCGGATCCCCCATGGCCGTCTTCCTGGTGCTGCTGGCTGGGATCAAAGGGGTGCTCTTCCGGTACACGAATGAAGAAAACCTGATTGCCGGTGTACCCACCTTCCCTTCGGGAGAAGCTTCGGCACCCCTGCTGAATCCACTCCTGCTTATTAAGAGCCGGATGAATAAAGAGACTTCGCTGAAGTCCCTGCTGGGCGGGCTCAAAACAGCGGTAGGCGAGGCCATTGCCCATCAGCAGCTGCCATTCTGGAACTATACCGGAGCACTCGAGCTGCCGCAGACGCAGGACGGCCGGACGCTTATACATACCATGATTTCGATGGACGCTCTGCACGGGGAGGAGTCTCACAGCCGAATCGCCTCCGACCTGTCGGTCCGCTTCCATCTTGACGGGGGAAGCATTGCCGTCCGCATCCGCTATGACGGCGCCAGATACGATGCGCAGACGGTCTCGCGCCTGACGGGCCACCTTCGTCAGCTGCTCGCCGTCGTGCTGTTCCAGCCGGAGCTGCCGCTGACCGAGGCGCAGCTGTTGACAGACGAGGAACGCACGGAGCTCACCGAAACGTTCAACGAGACCGCAGCGCTTTATGAGCATGATCGCAGCATTCATGCGCTCTTCGAGGATCAAGTGCGCCGCACCCCCGATGCACAGGCGCTGCGTTGGGAAGAAGGGACGCTGACCTACCGCGAGCTGAACGCGCAGGCGAACGCCATCGGCCGGACCCTGCTTGCGCACGGCCTGCGGCCGGAGCAGCCCGTCGCCATCATGGCGGAGCGGTCTGCCGGTATGGTCGCCGGCATCCTCGGCATCCTGAAGGCGGGCGGCGCTTATGTACCGGTCGATCCCGACTATCCGGAGGAGCGCATCCGCTTCCTGCTGGAGGACTCGGGCGCGAAGCTGCTTCTGGCCCAGGATCGTCTTCAGGCACCTGCCGGGTTCCAAGGCACCGTGCTGCGCCTGAGCCTGGAAGCCGGCCTCACGGCAGAGGAAGAGGCGGATCCGGCGCTGATCTGCGAACCCGGCTCCCTGGCCTATATTCTGTATACGTCAGGCTCAACGGGCCGGCCGAAAGGCGTGATGGTCGAGCACCGCAGCGTCGTGCGCCTCGTGAGGAACACCAATTACGTCGCGCTGAACGAAGGCACGCGTATTCTGCAGACCGGGGCGGTCGTATTTGATGCGACGACCTTCGAGATCTGGGGGGCCCTGCTGAACGGCGGTGTGCTCTGCTTTGTTCCGCAAGAGGCGATCCTGGATGCGGCGAAGCTCAAGGCGGCGATCCGCGGGCTCGGCATCAATACGATGTGGCTGACCGCTCCGCTGTTCAACCAGCTCTCCCAGCAGGAGAAGGGGCTGTTCGAGGGACTGCATACGCTGATCGTCGGCGGGGATGTCCTGTCCGTTCCGCATATCAACCGTGTGCTGGAGGAGCATCCAAGGCTGCGGCTTGTCAACGGCTACGGGCCGACGGAGAATACGACCTTCTCGACTACACACGCGATCGAGGGCATCCAGGAGTCGGCCGTTCCGATCGGACGCCCGATCGCGAACTCCACGGCCTACGTCGTTGACCCGGCGATGAATCTCATGCCGGTCGGAACCTGGGGCGAGCTGCTGGTCGGCGGCGACGGAGTGGCCCGCGGCTACCTGAACCGGCCGGAGCTGAACGAAGAGAAATTCATTCCGAGCCCTTTCCGCGCGGCGGAGCGCTGCTACCGGACCGGAGACCTGGTCCGCTGGCGGGCGGACGGCGTGCTGGAGTACAAGGGTCGCATCGATTCGCAGGTCAAAATCCGGGGCTACCGGATCGAGACGGGCGAGGTGGAGACGGAGCTGCTGAAGCACCTGGGAGTAAAGGATGCGGTTGTCGTTCCGCTGAAAGACGAAGCCGGCCTGTACGAGCTCGCTGCTTATTACGTGGCCGAAGGAACGCTGACCCCGCGGGAGCTGAGAACATCCCTGGCGCAGGAGCTCCCCGCGTACATGCTGCCTTCTTACTTCGTGCCGATGGACGTGCTGCCGCTCACGCCGAACGGCAAGGTCGACCGCCGGGCGCTGCCCGCACCGGATGATTCTGCGGCGGATCAGGCGGATTTCGAAGCGCCTTCCACGGCGATGGAGCTGCGCCTTGAGCCTCTCTGGAGAGCGGTGCTCTCCTTGAAGCGGCCGGTCGGGCGTAAGGATAACTTCTTTGAGATCGGCGGTCATTCCCTGCGCGCCACGAAGCTGGTGGCCCAGGTGCACAAGGAGCTCGGAATCAACATCCAGCTCAAGGATATCTTCAAATATCCGACCCTTGAGCGCATGGCCGATGAGCTTCAGACGATGGAGAAGACGGAGTTCGCGTCGATCCGGCGGGTAGAGGAGCAGGACGATTATGGGGCATCCTCAGCCCAAAAGCGGGTCTACTTCGCCAGCCAGCAGGCGGGCGCGGAGCTAAGCTACAACATGCCGAACATCCTGCTGCTCGAAGGGCCGCTCGACACCGGCCGGCTCGAGGAAGCGTTCCGCGGGCTGATCGCCCGTCATGAGACGCTGCGCACCTCGTTTTGCACCGTGGATGGAGAACCGAGACAGGTCGTGCACGCCGAGGTTCCTTTTGCTATCGAAACGATCCAGGTCCCAGGGCATGAGGTGGGTTCGCTCGCTGCGGACTTCATTCGTCCATTCGATCTCAGCCGGGCTCCGCTGCTGCGCGTAGGGCTTGTACAGCAATCCGAGGAGCGTCATATCCTGCTGTTCGATACCCATCATATCGTCTCGGACGGCGCTTCGATGGAGGTTCTCGTGGACGAGCTCGCTTCCCTGTACCGGGGAGGGGACCTTACTCCGCTCCGCATCCAGTATAAGGACTATGCGGCTTGGCAGCAGCAGCGTTTGCAGGGCGAGGGGTACCGCGCACAGGAGCGCTTCTGGCTGGATGCGTTCGCCGGGGAGCCGCCGGTGCTGGATCTTCCGGCCGATTATGCGAGGCCTGCCATGAAGAGCTTCCGCGGAAGCATCTGCGAATTCAAGCTGACGGAGCGGCAGAGCGAAGGACTCCGCCGTCTGGCCAGGGAGAACGGGGCCACGCTCTACATGGTGCTTCTGGCGGTATATAAGACCCTGCTCCACCGGTACAGCAGCCAGGAAGATCTCGTCGTCGGCACCCCGGTGGCCGGCAGGCCTCATGCGGATCTGGAGCCGCTGATCGGCATGTTCGTCGGCACGCTGCCGATCCGCAGCTATCCGGAAGGGAGCAAGACCTTCGTTCAATACCTGGAGGAAATCAAAGAGGGGACGCTGCAGGCCTTCGATCATGCGGAGTACCCTCTCGAGGATCTGGTCGAGAGGCTCGGTCTGAAGCGGGAGCTGAGCCGGAGCCCGCTCTTCGATACGATGTTTGCCCTGCAGACAGCTCGCAATGATTCCGGTGAAGAAGAGCAAGAGGTGACTGGCGGACTGCGCTTTGCGCCGTATCCGAGCGAACACACGGTGGCCAAGTTTGACCTGACACTCTTCGCTGTAGAGGAAGCAGAGGGTCTTGGCTGCTCGTTCGAATATGCTCTGTCGCTCTTCAAGCGGGAGACGGTTATCCGTATGGCGGAGCATTTCAGCGGGCTGGTGGATGCGGTTATCGACAACCCGCAGACGGAGCTCGCCCGTCTGGAGCTGATTACTCCCCGCGAGAAGGATTCCATTCTCGGTGCGTTTAACGATACAGACACGAAGTATCCCAAGGATTACACGCTTCATGAGCTGTTCGAAGAACAGGCGGCCCTGCGGCCTGATGCCCCGGCGGTCACCTTCGGGAACCGGCAGCTGACTTACGGAGAGCTGAACGGGCAGGCGAACCGGCTGGCCCGGAAGCTGCGTGCGGCAGGCGTCTGCGCGGACCGTCCGGTCGCCATGCTCACGGAGCGGTCGACGGAGATGATTATCGGCATTCTGGCCGTACTGAAAGCCGGAGGAGCCTACGTCCCGATGGACCCTGAGTATCCCGAAGAGCGCCTGCGGTTCATCATGGAGGATTCGGGAGCTAGGGAGCTCCTGACGCTGACCGGTCTGCTGGACCGCGCGCCGGAAGCCGAACGGGTCATCCTGCTGGACGATGAGGCGAGCTATGACGCCGACGCGGCCAACCTGGAGCCGGTCTCAGGCAGCGGGCATCTGGCCTACATCATGTACACTTCGGGAACGACGGGCCGGCCGAAAGGGAACGAGACGACCCACCGCAATATTATCCGCGTCGTGCGGGATACGAACTACATCTCGATTGAACCGGAGGATTCGCTGCTTCAGCTCTCCAGCTATGCATTCGACGGTTCGACCTTCGATATCTTCGGTGCTCTGCTGAACGGAGCGAGGCTGGTGCTGGTATCGAAGGCCGACCTGCTGGAGATGACGAAGCTCTCGATGCTCATCGCCTCGGAGCGGATCTCGGTGCTCTTCATTACAACAGCGCTCTTCAATGTGCTCGTCGACCTCAATCTCGATTCCCTGAGCTCCCTGCGCAAAGTACTGTTCGGAGGAGAGCGTTCTTCACTCGCTCATGTCCGAAAAGCGCTGGAATTCCTGGGTCCGGATCGTCTGCTGCATGTGTACGGACCGACGGAGAGCACAGTCTTCGCCACCTGCTATCCGGTGAATGAGATCGGAGAGGGTGTCGTATCCCTGCCGATCGGACGCCCGATTGCCAATACCTCCGCCTATATCGTGCAGGGAGGGGACCCGCTGCGGCTCGCTCCCATCGGCGTTCCCGGCGAACTGTGCGTCGGCGGCGACGGCTTGGCCCGGGGCTACCTGAACCGGCCGGAGCTGACGGCCGAGAAGTTCATCCCGAACCCTTACCGGACGGAAGAGCGTTTGTACCGCACCGGCGATCTGGCGCGCTGGCTGCCGGACGGGAATATCGAGTTCCTCGGCCGGATCGATCATCAGGTCAAAATCCGGGGTCACCGGATTGAGCTTGGCGAGGTGGAGGCGCAGATTCTGAAGGCGCCGTCCGTGCAGGAGACCATCGTACTCGCGTGGGACGACGCGGAAGGGAGCAGACAGCTGGCCGCCTACTATGTGGCGGACGCGCCGCTGTCCCCGGGCGAGCTGAGGCGCTTCCTCGCCCGTGAACTCCCGGGGTATATGATTCCAGCCTACTTTACCCGGCTGGAGAAGATGCCGCTTACGCCTAACGGCAAGATCGACAGGGCCGCGCTGCCCGCCCCTTCGGATCAGCTCGACACCGGCACGCCGTACGAACCGCCGCGCACTCCGGCTGAAGCAGCGCTCGCGGGGGTCTGGCAGTCCGTACTCGGCGCGAAGCGGGTGGGTATCCGTGACAGCTTCTTCGATCTCGGAGGCGACTCCATCAAGGCGATTCAAGTGTCCTCCCGCCTGCTCCAGGCCGGGTACAAGGTGGAGATGAAGGAGCTGTTCCAGTACCCGACCATCGCCGAGCTGGGCGGCAGGGTACGGCCGGCCGGCCGTACGGCGGACCAGGAAGAGGCGAGCGGTCCGGTGGAGCTGACTCCGATTCTCCGCTGGTTCCTGGGAGAGGCGAATGAGGAGCCGCATCACTTTAACCAATCCGTGATGCTGTATCGCCCGGACGGGTTCAGGGAAGAAGCGGTCCGCCTCGCGGCCGCGCAGGTCGTCAAGCACCACGACGCCCTGCGGATGGTGTTCGAACGCTCGGAGGAAGAGGGCTATTCGGCCCGAATCCGCCCGTCTTCGGAGGGAGAGCCGTTCACCCTGCATACGGTGGACCTGCGTGAATCCGCCGATCCGTCCGCTGCTGTCGAACAGGAGGCGGAAGCGATCCAGCGCAGCATCGATCTCGGCACCGGTCCGCTGATGAAGCTGGGACTGTTCCGGTGCGAGGACGGGGATCATCTGCTGCTGGCCATTCACCACCTGGCGGTCGACGGTGTCTCCTGGCGCATCCTCTTCGAGGACTTCGCCTCGGCCTACGAGGAGGCGCTGGCCGGACGTACCGCCGCGCTGCCGCTGAAGACCGACTCCTTCCAGCTATGGGCCCGGAGTCTGTCCGACTATGCGGCAGGCTCCCGGATGGCTGCGGAGCGCGCCTATTGGCTGAGCCTTGCGGATGCGCAGTGCCCGTCTCTTCCGAAGGATTACACGGCAGAGGAAAGCTCTTATGTCCAGGACAGCGAATCCGTATCCGTTACCTGGACGGCAGAGGAAACGGAGCTGCTCCTGAAGCAGGCGCACCGAGCTTACAACACGGAAGTGAACGATCTGCTGCTGGCGGCGCTGGGACTTGCCGTACAGAGATGGACGGGACAAGGAAAGGTGCTCGTCAACCTGGAGGGGCACGGCCGGGAACCGATTATACCGGATATGGACATCACGCGGACGGTCGGCTGGTTTACCTCGCAGTTCCCTGTGCTGCTCGAGACGGACGTTGACGGGGATGTCGGGGAGAACATCAAGCAGGTCAAAGAAGGACTGCGCGCCATCCCGAACAAGGGGATCGGTTATGGTCTGCTGAAGTTCCTGGCGGAGCCGGAGGATAGTCCACTCGCCGCATTGAAGCCGGAGATCTCCTTCAACTATCTCGGACAGTTCGACCAGGACCTGGAACGCAGCGCGATCGAAACCTCCGCTTATTCCTCGGGGATGCCGCTGAGCGGGCTGACGCCGAGATGGTATGCGCTCGATATCAACGGCATGATCTCCGGAGGCCAGCTCGGTCTCACCATCACGTACAGCCGCAAGGAATACCGTCCCGAGACGGTCCAGGCGCTGGCGGACGGGCTGCAGACCAGCCTGCGTGAAGTGATCCGGCACTGTGCCGCACAGCAGCGAAGAGAGCTGACGCCAAGCGATGTGACCCTGAGGGGCATGAGCGCGGCGGAGCTGAAGGGGCTGGCTTCGCGGACCGCCCATCTGGGCGAGCTCGAAGATGTCTATCCGCTGACCCCGATGCAGGCCGGCATGCTGTTCCACAGCCGCTACGAGCCGAAGTCGGGAGCTTACTTCGAGCAGGTCACGTACAACCTGCACGGCTCCTTCGATTCCGAAGCGTTCGAGAAGAGCCTGAACGGCCTGATCTCCCGGCACGCCGTGCTCCGGACGAATTTCCTCTTCGGTGCGGCCGACCGGCCGCTGCAGGCCGTATTCCGCAGCCGCCGGGCCGAATACCGCTATGAAGATCTCCGGTCCCTGGATGAGGCGGACCGGGAAGGGCGTATGGCGACTGTGATAGCCGAGGACGCTGCGCGCGGATTTGATCTGGGCTCGGATCTGCTGCTGCGCATTACGGTCCTGCGTTCAGGCGAAACGGCCTACCGGTTCATCTGGAGCTTCCATCACATTGTCATGGACGGCTGGTGCCTCTCCGTCGTGAACGGCGAAGTGTTCGAGCGCTACAGCGCCGAGCTGGAAGGACGGGAGGCGGTGCTTGCTCCGGTAACGCCTTACAGCGACTACATCCGCTGGCTGCAGGACCAGCCTAAGGAAGAGGCTGCTTCTTACTGGAGGCAGTATCTGGCGGATTACGAGCAGGAAACCAAGCTTCCCTATGGCGATACGGCAGCCAAGGAGGCCGGTTATACGGCTGCGGAGCTGACCTGCGAGCTGGGCCGTGACCTGACGACCCGGATCAACCGGACGGCGAAGGCGCATCAAGTGACATTTAATACCTTCATGCAGACCGCCTGGGGCATCATCCTGCAGAGATACAATAACCACGGGGATGCGGTGTTCGGCAGCGTCGTCTCGGGTCGTCCCGCCCACATCCCGGGCGTCGAATCCATGATCGGCCTGTTCATCAACACCGTCCCGGTTCGTGTCCGCTGCGAAGGTCAAGAGTCCGTCTCGGCGCTGCTGCGGCGGATCCAGGAAGGGGCGCTCGCTTCTCAGGCGTACGATTACTTCCCGCTGTATGAGATTCAGTCCCTCGCCGGCGGTCGGCAGGATCTCATCCACCATATTATGGTGTTCGAGAACTACCCGGTCGAGGAGCAGGTGGAGCAGCTTGGAGGCCATCCGCAGGCAGCGTTCCAGATCTCGGACGTGGGCATGGTCGAGCAGACGAGCTATGACTTCAACCTGACCGTCATGCCGGGCGAGGAAACGGCCGTGAAGTTCGAGTACAATGCAGAGCTGTACAGCAGCCGGGAGATCGAACGGATTCAGGGGCACCTTGTTCACATGCTGTCGCAGATGGCGGAGGATCCGGAACGCAGCGTCGAGAGCCTGGAGCTAGTGACCGCCGGGGAAAAATTGGCGCTGCTCGAGAGCTTCGGTGCCCTGCCTGAAGGGGCGGAGGAAACAAGCCCGCTTCTGTTCCATGAGCTGTTCGAGCAGCAGGCCCGCCGGAGTCCGGATGAGACGGCGGTCATTTTCCGGGACCGCAGCCTCACCTATGGAGAGCTGAACGCCAGGGCGAACCTGCTAGCCGTCCGATTGCGGGAATCCGGTATAGGCAGGGAGCAGGTGGTCGGCATTCTGGCCGAACGGAGCGTGGAGATGATCACGGCGGTGCTTGCCGTATGGAAGGCGGGCGGCGCCTACCTCCCGCTCGACCCGGACTACCCGGTGGAGCGGATCGAATACATGCTGGAGAACAGCAGGGCGCAGGTGCTGCTTACACAGTCAGCGCTGACCGGCCTGGTGGCGCCATGGAGCGATCAGCCGGAGGCGGACCGTCTCGTGCTGAACCTGGACGACGAGTTTCTGTACAACGTCAATCCGGACAGCGTCAATCCGGACAGCGGCGGCGGGGAAGCCGCAGGCCTGCCGAACATCAACGAGCCGGGCGATCTGGCGTATGTCATCTACACGTCGGGAACGACAGGACGCCCCAAGGGCGTCATGATCGAACACCGGAGTCTGATGAGCACCGCCATGGCGAACCGGCGGGAATACCGGCTCGGGGAATTCCCCGTCCGCCTGCTGCAGCTGGCCAGCTTCTCGTTCGACGTCTTCGCGGGCGATCTGACCCGGGCGCTGCTCAACGGCGGAACCATGGTCATCTGCCCGAAGGAAGACCGGATCGATCCGGAGCGCCTGCATGCCCTGATCGAGACCTACGGCCTCACGCTGTTCGAGGCGACGCCGGCACTCGTGATTCCTTTCTTGGATTATGCGGCCCGCAAGGACTTCTCGCTCACCTCGCTGAAGCTGGTCATCACCAGCTCCGACAGCTGCAGTGTGGCGGATTACCGCGTGCTTCAGGAACGCTGGGGAAGCCGGATCCGCATCATTAACTCGTACGGCGTGACGGAAGCGGCGATTGATTCGAGTTATTATGACGAGCCGCTGGAGAAGCTGCCGAAGACCGGTCATGTGCCGGTAGGCCGGGCTTATATGAACGCAAGGTTCTATATCCTGGATCCTCAGCTGCGTCCCGTACCGGTAGGGGTGACAGGCGAGCTGTGCATCGGCGGGCCCGGGGTTGGCCGCGGTTATATGCACCGCCCGGATCTGACGGCCGACAAGTTCATAGAGAATCCGTTCGTGCCGGGAGAGCGCATCTACCGGACGGGCGATGCCGCCCGCTGGATCGAGGACGGCAACGTGGATTTCATCGGACGGATGGACCATCAGGTCAAGATCCGCGGCTATCGCATCGAGCTCGGCGAGATTGAAACGGCCATCCTCCGATTCCCGGGGGTCAAGCAGGCGGTTGTCACCGACCGGACCGACGAGCGGGGGAGCAAATACCTGTGCGGTTATGCAGCGGCAGAGTCCGAATTGGATCTCGAAGCCCTGCTGCAGGAGCTCCGGCAATCGCTGCCGGCACACATGGTCCCTGCCCGGTTCATGCAGCTCGAGAGGCTGCCGCTGACGCCGAACGGCAAGGTGGACCGGAAGGCGCTGCCTGAGCCGGAAGGCCGGATGATGAAGGGCACCGAGTACGTGGCGCCCCGCTCCGAAGGCGAGGCGCGCCTTGCGGGTATCTGGCAGGAGGTGCTGGGGGTGGAGCTCGTGGGCGTGAAGGACAGCTTCTTCGAGCTTGGAGGCCACTCGCTGAAGGTGCTGGAGCTTATGCGGCGGATCGAGACGGATCTCGGCGTGGAGCTCCCCCTGCGGACCGTCTTCGAAGCCCCGACCCTCGAAGCGCTGGCGGCGGAGCTGGTGAAGAGCGAGCTGGAACCCGGCAGCGGTACGCCGGTCACCCGGCTCAATGACTCCGGCCCGGTGCAGATCTTCCTTTTCCCGCCGATGATCGGCTCCGGACTGGCTTTCTCGGAGCTGGCGAAAGAGCTCGATACTTATGCGGTAGTATATGGGCTGGATTATATCGACGATGCCCCGAGTGAGGAAGAAATGCTGGACCGGTATGTCCGTGCGATTATCGAGGTGCAGAAGGAGGGGCCTTATCTCCTGGGAGGCTACTCGATGGGAGGCAACCTGGCGTTCGAGGTGGCCAAGGAGATGGAGAAACGGGGGTACACCGTATCCCATCTGCTGATGATCGACTCGGCCAGGATCGTCCGAGACTACAATCTGGCCTCCGAGGAGCTGTACCGGCAGGTGGAAGAGTCACTCGACGGGGTTGCCGAGCCGTTCAAACAGGTGCTCACAGGCCGCCACCGTGCTCGGGTACATGCTTACGCCGAGTATGGCAATCGTCTGGTCAACCGGTGGAGCGTACAGGCAAGCGTCCATAACTTCATTGCAGCGGGCGGTTTGGTGCCGGGCGTATCCGTCCGGGACGACCGGCTCAGCTGGAAGCATGGGACACGGGCAGCCTATTCGGAGCATATGATGAAAGGCGGCCATGACGAGATTCTCGAGAGCGGCTTTGTAGAGGCGAACGCCCAGGTGCTGAAAAGCGTGCTTGCCGGGATTGCCGGCCAGCTGCAGAGCGAATCTCCGGAGGGAACGACGGTATAACCAAGGTCCGCCTGGCAATCGTAAGCAATTCCAACCAAAGTCAAGGGCACTGACACTGGTCGGTGCCCTTTTTATTGGGCTTTATCCGCTCCCCGGTTCTCCCCGGAGCTTTACGGGTATTAATCCTTGAGTCCCCTATATTTGGCGCAAAATGGGAAAACATAGAGAAGAAAGGGGAATTCACCATTCGGAAAGGAGGAGTATGATGAAAACCATTCTGAAATCCGCCGCCCGGCTTACGCTGTGCGCCGGACTGCTTCTGCCGCTGGTCAATGCGGATGTCAGGCCGGCCTCCGCCGACTTCACCCTGACGCCCGCCGCCGTGGAGTCTGTTCTGGACGGGCTCATGAAGGAAAGGATGGACGCCCTTCATATTCCCGGTGCGGCCGTTGTCGTAACCAAGGGCAGCGAGATTTATTTCAGCAAGGGGTACGGATATGCCGATACGGCGAATCAGGTACCGATGGACCCGGCCCGCACGCGGATCCCGATCGGGTCGCTCACGAAGTCGGTGACCGCTTCCGCTGCTATGCAGCTTGTGGAGGCCGGCCGGCTGGATTTGAAGCAGGACATCAACACGTATCTGCGTACGTTCCAGGCGCCGACCTATGGGAACACGCCAATTACGCTTCACGACCTGCTGACGCATACCTCGGGGCTCGATCAAGCCGTATATGGGGTAAACGGCCGGACACGCGACTCCGTGCTGGATGCGCAGACGTTCCTGCGGCGGTATTTCGAAGCGCAGCCTCCGGTCCGGGCTCCGGGGGAGAAATACGAGTACAGCAACGCGGGACTGGGGCTGGTCGGTCATCTCGTTGAGCTTACGTCGGGCCAGCCGCTGGCCGACTATTACAAGCAGCGGCTCTTCGGTCCGCTGAAGATGCCGAATGCCACACTCGAGCTGCCGCTCGGCGATCCGCAGCTTGCCAAATCGTATTCCTTTGCCAAAGGGACGTACAAGGAAATCCCGTACAGCTATATCGCCCTGCCGGGTGCGGGTGGACTGAGCGTGGTGCCGAATGAATTCGCGAATTACCTGATCGCCCACCTGAACGGAGGGCAGGCGGGGGATGCGCGGATCCTGAAGCCGGAGTCCGTGGAAGCCATGCATGCGAAGCAGTATGCGGCGGATCCACAGCTCGACGGGATCGGCTATGGGTTCTTCCGCGGGAGGACGGCCGAAGGCATCCCTAAGCTGTATCACACCGGCGAGATCGACGGCTTCGTGTCGGAGCTGGTGCTGATCCCCTCCGAGAAGGTCGGCATTTTCGTTGCCGTTAACGGGGCCGGATCGGATGTCCAGCTGCATGAGGAGGTTCTCGAAGCGCTCAGCGCACACATGACCGCTCCTCCGCAGCCGCTCGATCCAAGTGCAACAGCTTCCGCCGGGGGCATGGGGATCGCCTCGGCCGCCATCGATACGGCAGCATTGGAGGGAGAGTATCAAGCGGGGATTAACCCCAAACACGGCTGGGGCAAGTGGCTCCGTTTCTTCGGCGGCTTCTCCTCGGAGGTGGAGGCGGCAGATTCCTCGACCCTTCAGGTGACCGGTACTTTCGCTGACAGTCCGAAGGAGCAGACGAAAGCGTTCAAGTACGCCGGAGACGGATTGTTCCAGGAGGTGAACGGCCAAGAGATGATTCGCTTTCATGAAGTCGGCGGAAAGATGGCCATGACCCTATCTGACCATACCACCCTGGAGATGGTGTCGTTCTTGCACCGAACCTGGACACTGCTTTCCATCTATGCGGCCGGCTCCCTGGTCTTCGTCGGGATCTGCCTGATCTGGCTGGTCCGTTACGGCATCCACGCCATCCGGAAGGCCGGCAAGCCTGTGTCCGGCGCCGTTGCGGCGATTGCACTGCTCAATACCGTCTTCCTGGCTGTGCAGTTCACCTACGGGAACAACCAGCTCACCTACGGGTACGCTCCTTGGTACGCGTGGGGCATTAGCTCCCTGCCTCTGGTCTCAGCTGTGCTGGCTCTATGGCTGCTTTGGCAGCTGGCATCAGGCCGAAGAGCGGGAGGCTGGACCGGCTGGAAGACCGCCTTTTCCCTCATGACCTTGGGGTTCACGGGGTTTCTGTATTACTGGAACTTCCTACCGCTGCACTACTCCTGATTCCAAGATGCTCCCATATCGGCGGCAATACACGAGCCATGCCTTAGAGCCCGGTTCTCTTCATCCGGAAGGGAACACGGGCTCTTTCTCTTGTGTTCGGCCGGCAATCAGCTGTCCTAATCGCAGGAGGCGCCGGACTATGTGCCGCTTATTCGGGAGGAGCGGTCCATGCCGGCACCCGGGTGACGATCCGGTTCCCGCTGGGCGCGAAGACACCAAAACCCCCGCCTCCGGAATAACGGAGCGGGGGTTCGGGCCCTGGGCAGCAGGGGCTTCAGCTCTGGTTCTGGTTCGGCGCATTCTGCGCCGTGTTGGCATTGGCGCCTGCGGCACGGCCGGCCTGGGTCAGCGACTGCAGGCTGTCCATGGAGCTCTGAAGCTTCTGGAGCTCGGACTCGAGCTCATTCGGCGAGTTGACGGCGGCCTGGATGCGCTTGCCGGATTCCTCAATTTCCTTGGCGACTCGGTTCACGGTCGATACATTAAACTGCATGGCGGCGGGGACCTCCTTGGATTCAGTAAGCCTTGGTTGTTGTTGTTTCTAGGCTTCCTCGGATTTCCAGAAGTTATTCAGCGGGTTCCCGGGCTGGTCTTGCCAGGATCCGGCGTACCCAATACAAATTCCAGAGGAGCATCATATACAGGAACGGATAAATCAGGGTGGAGTATGTAAGCTTCCAGCCGTTGTAATAAAACCAGTCGGCCCGGACCGCCGAATACTCATATCCAACGGCGAACAGCCACCAGCCGGCCACATACAGGCTCTTGGCGGCCAAGCTTTGCCGGTAAGGGAAGAGGTTTAAGAACAGCACATTGACAGCCGGGTAGATGCCGTAGATGGCCAGGTAACCGATCCAGTCCACACCGGAGCCCCAATATCCATAGAGGTCATACTTCAGGTTCAGGGTAATATCGGTCACCAGCACGAGGAGAAGGGAGAACAATGTTGTCGCATAATGCTCGATCCGATTCAGCTTCTTGGGAATCAAGAGAGCCGCGGCATTGAATAGGATGATTGATGCGAGTAGATGAAACGACAGCCCCATGTCCGTTTGTCCCCTCTCTTTGGACATAGAATGCCCCATCCCCCTCGCCGTATACCCAGATCATTCCGCTCCAGTCAAGTGATGTTAAGGGGGGCAGTGAATTAGGCGCCGGCTGCATATAAAATGGTAACGTGATCGTGGTCACCCTTCTCTATGCGGGTTTTGCAGCACGTTTGCAGTTCAAAAGGATCCATCTCCGGCATCCGCATAAAGCTCGCGGATCTCTTGGACCCGTCGGAGCAGCATCTCCCGGAGCTGCTCCGGCGCTTCGACCTCCGCCTTGGCTCCATATCCGAGCAGCGTGTCGGCGAGGCACGCAAGGTCGGAGAGGGCGGCCCGCCGCCGCACGCAGCCGGTACCGTCCTCATGGACCGTCAGCCCGTCGGCCAGCATCGGGTCGCTCTTGGCCCGGATGACGCCGGCACGTGACAAGTGGATCACAAGCTCGGCCGTCTCCTCACCCGGGCGGCCGGCGACCCAGTCCCGGATGTCAAAGCCTGCGGGATCGATCCGGCGAGACTGATCCCCTGACACCGCCAGGGCGGTGATGCGGTCGGCGCGGAACAGCCGGGTATCCTGCGAACGGAAGCAGTAGGCGGGACAGTACCACAGGCCGCTGGCCGTATAGACGCCGATGGGCTGGATGTCCCGCTGCGAGATGCCTTTTTCCGACTCATACGTGATGGTGACGATGCGCCCCTCGAGCGAAGCCTCCAGCAGCGCGGTCAAATGCGGCGTGTCGAGGCCCCGCTCCTGCACATGAAAGAGCACATGCGAGCGCAGCCTTTCGATCTTCTCCTTCGTCTCCCGGGGCGAGTAGTGGTAGAACTTCTTCAGCGCGGATTCCACCTCGGCTTCGAAGGGCAGCATCGGGTAGCCCTTCAGCGACTCGGCGACCAGGAAGAGTGCGACGGCCTCCTTGTCCGAGAAGTGAATCGGCGGGAGCATCCGTTCGCGGAGCAGCTGGTAGCCCCCATGGACGCCGAGCTCCGAGTAGAGCGGCACGCCGAGCTCGCTGAGCTCCTGCAGGTCGCGCAGGATCGTCCGCTTGGAGACTCCGAATTCCTCGGTCAGCTCCTTCAGGTTGAATTTGCGGTGAGCCTGCATTGTCATCAGGATATGCAGCAGGCGCTGGGCTTTGTTCATCGGGCGGGTCCCTCCAGTGGTTAATGAATTCATTGTAGCACGGAAAGGTGACGGGCTTTGGCACTTTTCGGTGATACCCTGAGGACATTCGAACCGGAGGGGGTCAAGAGAGCATGACGGAAGAATCGAAGAATACAACGACAAATACAACGATGACTGAAGAAGGGAAAGAATCGACGAGCATGGGTGCCCCGGAGCTGAGCCTGGCCCGGATCACCTGGCCGATCCTGGTGGAGATGCTGCTGCATCTGCTCATGGGCAATCTCGATATTCTCATGCTGAGCCATTACAGCGAACGGGCCGTGGCTTCCGTGGGGATCGCCAATCAGCTGCTGCAGTTCTTCCTTATGCTTTTCGGCTTCGTGGCCGCGGGAACGACGATTGTAATCTCGCAGGACTTGGGGGGCGGGCAGCGGCAAAAGGCGGTCCAGGCGGCCTGCACGGCGGCAGCGCTGAATACGGTGCTGGGACTCGGGATCAGCCTGGCCCTCGGGGGCGGAGCAGCCTTCTTCCTGACGCTCCTCGGAACACCGGCCGGGATGATGGGCGAGGCTGGAACGTATCTGCGCATCGTCGGCAGCTTTCTGTTCCTGGAAGCGGTGATGCTGACGGGCTCTGCGGTGCTGCGCAGCTATGGGCTGACCCGTGAAGTCATGTGGATCTCGATCGGCATGAACGCCGTGCATGTGTTCGGCAATGCGCTGGTGCTCTACGGGCCATTTGGTCTGCCCCAGCTGGGGCTCGAAGGCATTGCCTGGTCCACGGTCGTCTCCCGGCTGCTTGCGATGACCGCCATCGTGTACGCAGTGATGAGAACGCTTCGTCCCCGGCTGAAGCTCGCTTCCTTCTTCCGCGAAGCGGGGCCTTACGCCCGGAGGCTGCTGGGGATCGGGATTCCGTCCACCATCGAATATATGGCCTATTATGTCTCGCAGCTCATCATCACTTCGTTCATTGTCTCGATCGGCATCACGGCGCTGACCACCCGGGTCTATGCGGACAGCGTGCTGGGCATCGTCTCTCTGCTTGCGACTTCGATCGCGGTCGGCACACAGATTATCGTAAGCCGTTTGGTCGGCGGCAGACGGATGGCCGAAGCGGAGGACGAATGCCGCCGAAGCATCCGCTGGTCGATGGGCCTCTGCGCGGCCGCCGCGGCGGGAGCTGCCTTCGCCGCAGAGCCTATGCTCCGCCTCTTCACGGAGGACCCGGGCGTCATCCGCGAGGGCACCCGGGTGCTCTGGCTCATGCTGCTGTTCCAGCCCGCCCACAGCCTGTGCATGATCTATCAGCATGTGCTGAAAGCGGCGGGGGATGCGGCTTACCCGGCCAAGCTCGGCGTGCTCTTCATGATCGGCATCCGTGTGCCGGTCTCTTGGCTCTGCATCACGGTACTCGGCTTCGGCATCGTCGGCGTCTATGCCGCCTTCATCCTCGACGAGTGGACCCGTGCCCTTCTGATGCGCCGCCGCTGGGCTGCCGGGCAGTGGGCGGGGAGAAGGGAGCACGAGGCTCACGCCGCCGAAGCCGCGACATAGCACAAGGACCCGCCAGCCGTGAGGCTGCGGGTCCTTGTCATCACTTGACCTTCTTTTCATTCGCTGCAGGTTAACAGGAGAACTTCTCAATGCTCTCCTGCAGTTTCTGGGCAAGGCGTGCCAATTCTCTGGAGGAGCCGGTGATTTCCTCCACACTCGCCAGCTGCTCCTGGGCCGAGGCAGAGACGCTGTGGGTTCCTTCGGCAGCCTCCTGTGTTACCCGGTTGATTACCTCAAAGGCAGCCACAAGGTGCTTCGTCTCGAGAGACATCCCGGCGGAGGAGTCGGAGACCTCCTTGATCTGGCCGTTCACCTCATGGATGGAAGCTTCGATCTGGCGGAAGGATTCGCCGGCCTTATGGACCGCGCCGATGCCCTCCAGCACTTCTTTTTCCCCCTGGACGACCTTCTCGATGGCGCGCTTCGTCTCCGCCTGAATGGCCAGAATGACGTCGGACACCTGTTTGCCGGACTTGGCCGTCTGGTCGGCCAGCTTGCGGACCTCACCCGCCACCACGGCGAAGCCTCTGCCGCTTTCTCCGGCACGCGCCGCTTCAATGGCCGCATTAAGGGACAAGAGATTGGTCTGGGCCGCGATATCGGTGATGATGGCGATGATCTGCCCGATCTCATCCGTCTTTTGGCCTAGGGAAGTGACCACCTGCGTAATCTCGCCCACATGGCTTTGGACCGAAGACATCTGGTGAATGGCGGATTGAACGGCTGTCCCGCCCGCCGAAGCAACCTGTGAAGCCTGCTGAACCGCTCCGGTGACAAGGGAAGCGCTGGAAGCAATGTTCTTCGCTTCGACATCCATCTTGTGCACAAGCGATACGCTCTCCGTGATCGTACCGACCTGCCTTTCCGTTCCTTCCGCCAGGCTCTCGGTGATATGGGCGACATGCTCGGTGGCTTGTCCGGTTTGTTCCGCACTCGCGGTAAGCTGCTCGGAGGAGGCCGCCACTTGCTCGGCGTTGGTACCGACCTCTTGAATTAGGCTCCTGAGATTGGATGCCATCAGGTTAAAAGCCCCTGCCAGTTCACCGATCTCGTCCCGGTTTTGGATCCCTACGTTCGTATCCCTTAGATCGCCCTGCGCGATCTTGGAGGCCATGGCCTGCAGCTTGATGATCGGAATGGAAATCATACGGCTGATCGTTACAGTGGCTGCCGTACCTGCCAATAAGGTGACAACCGTCAGAAGGATGACCAAGCTTTTTGTCCGTTCTACCTCCTCAAAGGTAGCGGTTGCTTTCAGATCCAGGGCCTCCTGCTTTCGCTCTACAAACCGGTTGGCCGTGGTCGTAAAGGCATCCAGCACCGGACCTTGGGCGACGGAGATGTCAACGAACGCTTTGGTGTTATCCTGTTTTTTGGCATCGATCATCTGCATGGCGGCAGAGCTGGATTGACCCTGCAGCAGATCGAGGCCCGCCAGGATTTGCTTATCGTCCCGGTCCGTGATTAACGTCTTCAGTTCGGTCAGAGCACCTGTGAAGCGGCTTTGCGATTGTTGAAAAGCTTCCACCTGCTTGGTGTCTCCGGTGATCAGATACTTGCTCAGATGGGAGCTCTCGCTTTCAACCGCAATGTTCAGATCCTTGATGAGCTGAAGAGTTTTCGACTGGTGCTTGATCAATTCGGTATAGGAGTCATTCACTTTGACCAGATATACATAGCTGATCGTCGACATCACGGCGAGCAGGAAGAGGACCAGTCCAAAGCCTCCGTACAGCTTTCTCTGAATCGTGAATCCCTTGGTTTTCTTCATTTGCCGGTACCCTCCTTCGCTTCACCTAGATAGACCTTGGCCTGCTCACGGTACTGCTTGGCGGCCTGCTCGGGAGTCAGCTTCCCGTCGGTAACCTGCTTCAAGGCCAGTTCATAAGCCTTGCTGACCACCACATGACTTGAGGGGTAAGGGGCGTCAATCGGCTTGGAGCGTGTTTTGAGGTCATCGAGAATCCGGTACTGCTCCTTGCCGGCTTCATCGAGATTCGCGGACAGTCTCGCAGCAATTTTGCCCGACACGGGAACGCCGCGCTCTCCTTTCAGGATATCATTCGCCGCTTCGCTGTTCAGGAAGAAGTCCAGGAACGCGGCCGCTTCTTTTTTGTGCTGAGAGTAGGAGGACAGAGCCAGGAACATGGATGGCTTGATGAAATGGCCTGTCTGCCCGCTTGTGACTTCCGGATAGGGAAGAAGCTTTAAGGAATGGCCCGCGAGCTTGCTCAAGGAGGAGACGGAGTTGGTGGCTACACTGTAAAAAGCGGCATTCCCCGCAACGATGGGATGATTCTTATCATTGCCGGCTGCCGTCGTCGCTCCTCCGAGCAGACCTTCCTCACGCCACTGCTTGTTCAAAGCGAAATAATCGGCCATGAGCCGGTCATCGTTGTAACCCAGGGCGGTGCCTTCCGCGTTGTACATGGTGGCTCCGCGGGCTCTCAAATAATAGAAGACATCGATCATGTTTCCGAGAGGATAGAAGTCCGGCCTGCCGATCTTTTGCTTCAAAAGCTTCAACGTTTGATAAAGCTCGTCGATCGTGTATTCATTTTTGGGTACGGGTACCCCGGCGCTTGCCAATAATTGCGGGTCATAGATAAACATGGTCGAATTGTTCCCTATAGGCATGGCATACAGCTGATCCCCCTTCGTTCCGGGAAGGAGATAAGACTTGTCCATCTCCGAAAGATTCAGGGTGCCGTCTTCCGTAAACGCATTCAAGGGCTCGATGAGATCCCGGTTAATATAATCGTAGATGAAATTATAGTCCGCCTGGATGATGTCAGCGGTAGTCTGGTTGGCCGTTTGAATCGCCAGCTGCGTCGCGACCGCCCCGGTATTCGCAAGGGATTCGGTTTCAAAATGGACATGGGGATGCTCCTTCTGGTACAGCTCGATTACTTTCATCGTGCTTTCCTTCCGGCTGTCGGAGCCCCACCAGATAAACTTCAGCGTAATGTCCTCCGTTTGCTCCGTTTGCTGTACCTTCCCGCCGGCCGGTTGGCTGCATCCGACAGCGCCGGCAAGTAAAGTGGCGCCAAGTACGGAGAGAATGCTTCGTTGAGTCGAGGTTCTCATGGTCCACACCTTTCTTGATTGGTAATTCGGCTGCTGATCGGAATTGTGCAGTTTTCCAGCCTCTAAGCTTACTATCGGTAGACGGCCTGAAGAACGTTACCTTTTTTATCCAAGGCTGAAGATCGTTTTAGGGCGACAGGGAGATGGGAGCAGGGAAGGGGCGATCGGAGGATGCCCAAAAGGGCGGCCAAGCGGCCGATCGAAGAATGCCAAAAAGGGCGGCCAAGCGGCCGCCCTTTGCATGGATGGAACAATAGAGTGAGGATTCGAGTAGCACCTTAGGATAAGCGGTACCGTCTTACGACCGCACAGCCTGCACGGTGATCGCGTTGTCCCGGACAACGACCTCGACCGCCTGAACCTGCTCCTGCTCCAAGATGAGATCCGTGATGACGTCTTCGACCTGCTGCTGGATCACCCGGCGCAGCGGACGCGCCCCGAAGGCAGGATGATAGCCGAGCTCGGCAAGCTTATGCTTCGCTTCGTCCGACACCTGCAGGGAGATGTTCTGTTCCCGCAGCGAATTCGTGACTTCCGCGAGCATCTTGTCGACGATCCGGACGAGATCCGGCTGCTGCAGGGATGCGAACGGGATGATCGCATCGAAGCGGTTCAGGAACTCCGGACGGAAATAGGAGCCGAGCGATTCCAGCAGCGTGCTCGTCTGTACACTGTCTTCCGCGGCGAAGCCCACGGTGATTTTCTTCTTGTCGGTTACGCCGGCATTGGAGGTCATGATGATGACCGTATCCTTGAAGCTGACCGTGCGGCCCTGGCTGTCGGTGAGGCGTCCGTCTTCGAGCACCTGCAGGAACATGTGCTGCACGTCCGGGTGGGCCTTCTCGATCTCGTCGAGGAGAAGGATGCTGTACGGATTGCGGCGCACGCGCTCGGTAAGCTGGCCAGCCTCCTCATGACCGACATAGCCCGGAGGCGAGCCGATCAGCTTGGAGACGGAGTGCTTCTCCATGTATTCGCTCATGTCCAGCCGGATCATTGCCTCCGCACGGCCGAACAGCTCCTCGGCCAGCGACTTCGACAGCTCGGTCTTGCCGACGCCCGTCGGACCGACGAACAGGAAGGAGGCGATCGGCTTGTTCTTCGGCGCCAGTCCTGCACGGCTGCGGCGCACGGCGCGGGCCACCTGGCGGACGGCCTCCGGCTGTCCGATGACCTTCGCTTCGAGATGCTGGGCGAGGTCCTTCAGCTTGGCCGCTTCGTCCTGCTGCAGCTTGCCGACCGGAATACCGGTCTTCCGTTCGACGATGGCCTGGATGTGCTCGACGCGAACTTCCGTCAACGCCTGCGGCCGCTGCTCGTCCAGCTGCCCAAGCAGGTTCGTTTCTTCGTCGCGGAGACGCGCGGCGCGCTCGTAGTCTTCCCTCTGCGTAGCCAGGCGCTTCTCTTCCTGGATGCCCGCGAGCCGTGCGCGGACCGCATCTTCACCGCTGCCAGCTCCGAGCAGGTTCAGCTTGGCCCCCGCTTCGTCGAGCAGGTCGATCGCCTTGTCCGGCAGGAAGCGGTCCTGGATGTAACGCTGGGAGAGGTGCACGCAGGCGCGGATCGCCTCATCCGAGTAGGTCACCTGGTGGTATTCCTCGTACTTCGGACGCAGCCCCTTCAGGATTTCCACGGCTTCCTCCACCGTAGGCTCGTCGACTGTAACCGGCTGGAAGCGGCGCTCGAGAGCGGCATCCTTCTCGATGCGGCGGTACTCCTTGAGCGTCGTGGCGCCGACGACCTGCAGCTCGCCGCGGGCCAGGGCCGGCTTCAGGATGTTTCCGGCATCCATGGAGCCTTCGGCGGCGCCGGCACCGACCAAGGTGTGGATTTCATCAATGAACAAGATGACGTTCTTGCGCTGCTGCAGCTCGGTGATCAGCCCCTTCAGCTTCTCCTCGAACTGGCCGCGGATTCCCGTGCCCGCCGTCAGGGAGGCTACGTCCAGGGAGTATACTTCCTTGCCGAGCAGCTTGGCCGGCACTTTGCCTTCCGTGATGCGCAGCGCCAGCCCTTCGGCGATGGCCGTCTTGCCGACGCCGGGCTCGCCGATCAGCACCGGGTTGTTCTTCGTGCGGCGGTTCAGGATCTCGATGACCCGGTCGATTTCTTCGTCGCGTCCGATAACGGCATCGATCAGGCCGGCCTTGGCCGCGTCGTTCAGGTTGCGGCCGAGCCCGTCGAGGAGCCCGCCGCGGCCGGCGGCGCGGGAGGCGTTCTGAGGCTCCTGCCGCTTCGGAGGCTGCATCATGCCTTGGAACAGATCGTCAAAGGACGGCATGTGCGGGAAGGAACCGGACCCCGCAGGGAAGGGGATCCCGCTGCCGAGCTTGGCATAGCAGTCTTTGCACAGCTGGAGCTTCTCCACTTGGGTGTTGACCTGCAGATGCAGGGATACGGCGGCTTCTTGCGTATGGCATGTTTGACAGCGCATGGTTTCTACCTCCAATGATTTAAAATGATGGTTTATTCCATATGAGGTTCGGAAGTCGCCGGAGAACGGCGTTCCAAGGAGAATCGTTTGACTAATTTAGACTTTGATCTTGTTTGACTTTGACCTTATCTGATCTTTATTATAATCAAGCTTCAGCATTTGTCAAATGGTTGCTGATCGGGTTGATCCAGTTCAATAGAAACGCGCTGAAAGAGCGGAGATTCACAAGCCCGGTGTGGAACTGCGGCAGAGCAGAGGCAGGGATGGGTTAAAATGGACTTCAGGCTGAGGAGGGCCTCCTGACCGGACATCGAACAGGAGCGGACCGGCAGCCCCCGCTGGATGATCCCCGGATTCTGAGGCTTCGTGAAGGCGTCTAAGCCCGATTTTCCGCCGTTCTCCTCAAATGTATACTTATGGATACTTATCTGCTCCTTCACTCTCATGGTATGTTTTCTCTGGCCCTCATGAAGTGTGTAAGAACGAAGTGTCATAGAACGTGAAGAGTGAATGGAGGAACAAATGATGAAAAACTTGGGTGTATGGCATTCGCAGCCCCGGCGCCGCAAACTCGGTGTGATGCTGCTAGTCTCCGCGCTGCTCGTGCCTTACGGCGGGAGCACGATCAGCCATGCCGAGACGCCGGCGGGACAATTCACATGGGAGAGCGACTATTATACGGCCGGGGAAGATGCCGGCATCGTAACGCTGACCGTTCGCAGAGAAGGCGGAGCCGGCGGGCAAGCGTCGGTCGACTTCGCGACCGCTGACAGTTCGGCTTACGCGCAGAGCGATTATGGCTCGGGCTCCGGTACGCTTGTCTTCGCGGACGGCGAGACGGTGAAGACGGTGGAGGTCGTGATCTACGACGACGGCGAAACGGAAGGGGACGAATCGTTCTCCGTGGGGCTGTCGAATCCGACCGGCGGAGCGGAGCTCGGCGCTTATCCTTCGGCCGCGGTATCGATTGCGGACAACGACAACTGGATTCCGGATCCGCCAAGCGTGCTTTCGTTCGACCCCGTCTCTTATACGGTTGGAGAAGCGGCAGGCTATGCGGGGCTGCAGGTGGTCCGCTCGGGAGGCGCAGCGGATTACATCTCGGTCCAATATGCGGCAAGCAGCGGCTCTGCGGGTGAAGATCAGGATTATTCGGCGTTCGGCGGCACCCTGTCTTTCGCGCCGGGCGAGCGTCTGGCCGTGCTCCAGGTTCCGATCCTCGACGACAGCGAGCATGAGGAGAACGAGTCGTTCTCGGTCTCGCTGTTCGGGGCCAGCGGCGAAACGTCCATCGAATCGGGTACGGCGGAGGTCACTATCGCCGATAACGATCCTTTTGTTCCTGACCAGCCGGGCGAGTTCCAGCTGGAATCGGATGCATACACCGCGGAGGAAGGAAGCGGGACGGCATCGATCCGGGTGCTGCGCAGCGGCGGCGCAGACGGGGAGGCTGCAGTTGATTACCGTATCGAAGGAGGTACGGCGGCCGAAGGAGCCGATTACGGAGGCACCGGCGGTCAGCTTTATTTTGGCGATGG
This sequence comes from Paenibacillus sp. S-38, assembly GCF_049942825.1. Taxonomy (NCBI): domain Bacteria; kingdom Bacillati; phylum Bacillota; class Bacilli; order Caryophanales; family Paenibacillaceae; genus Paenibacillus; species Paenibacillus sp. S-38. The sequence continues at coordinate 4,786,885 of NZ_CP187970.1, read as the reverse complement.
GGAGACGGAGAAGTCGATTGAAGTGCCGATTACCGACGATGCGGTGCATGAGGCCGACGAACAGTTCAGCGTTACCCTGACGTCCGCATCGAATGGGGCGGTGCTGGGCTCTACCGTCCGCAGCGTCGTGACGATTCAGGATAACGATCCCGCCGGCCGGATCGAGTTCAGCGCGTACACCAAGACCGCTTACGAAGAGGACGGCACGGTGTCGCTGACCGTCACCCGTTCGGGCAGCACGAATGAAGCGGCCAGCGTCCTGTATGCGACGAAGGATTACTCCGCCCTGGCCGGCCGGGATTACCGCGCCGCCATCGGGACGCTGGAGTTCGCGGCGGGCGAAGCTTCGAAGACCCTGACGGTTACCCTGCTCGACGACGGGATCAAAGAATACTACGAGTATTTTGCCGTGGAATTGTCAAACCCGAGCGGTGCCGAATTGGGAGATCGTTCGAGGATGATTGTGTCCCTGTACGACCGCGACCCGATCTATCTGCCTTGGCCTTGGCCGCGTTATTAAGCCGGCAAGCCTGTCGTCACCGCAGCAAAGCCCGCCTTCCCTCAGGATGGCGGGCTTTGCTGTGTCCGGCGGTGATGAGCCCCTGCTGTAAGCGGTCCGTCAGCGCGGCGCCGGCCACCGTCACGGCAGGCTTCTGCAAGGAAGCGGCCGGCTGTAAGACAACCGCGGCTGACCGTTCCCTGCCTGCCGTTTTGCCCAAAATCCAGCGTCTCAGCATGACACTTATTTACCCTTGGAAGGCCACTTTTTTACATAGAGGGATGGATTGGAAAACGCTATCATTAAACCATTCAAAGGCTGCGGCAGCAGGGACAGTCATCTATCAAAGAACGGGAGTGAGCACATGGCAGGCAGGACAAGCAGAGCAAGCAGGGCAAGCGGCTGTACAACGGGAATGAAGGTCATTCTGGCTTTGGCGCTGATGTTCTCCTTCACCGTACCGGCGGCCGCCAACGAGCAGACCGGGACATCTTCATCGTCGGGAGGCCAGGCATCAGCCCCATCCGGCTACACCTATCCGTTTCAGAATCCGGATCTCTCCTTGGATGCGCGGGTGAAGGATCTCCTCTCCCGGCTGACCCTGGAGGAGAAGGTATCGCTGCTTCACCAGTATGCGCCGGCGATTCCCCGGCTGGGCATCCAGGCCTTCCGCACAGGGACGGAAGCGCTCCACGGCGTCGCCTGGCTGGGGGAAGCGACGGTCTTCCCGCAGGCGACCGGACTTGCGAACACCTGGAACACGCAGCTGCTGAAGAAGATCGGTGCCACCGTCGGGGATGAAGCGCGGGCCTTCCACCGGAAGGATCCGGCCCAGAACGGACTCAACGTGTGGGCGCCGGTCGTCGACCTGATCCGCGATCCACGCTCCGGCCGGAACGAGGAAGGGATGGGGGAGGACCCCTACCTGACCGGGGCGATGTCGAATGCCTACGCAGCCGGGTTGAAGGGAGATCATCCCTTTTATCTGAAAACCGCACCGACGCTCAAGCATTTCATCGGCTACAACAACGAGAAGGACCGGGGCTCGAGCTCCTCCAGCATGGACCCGCGCAATCTGCATGAGTACTATCTAAAGTCGTTCAAGCCCGCGATCGTCTCCGGCTCGGCGCTCTCCCTGATGCCCTCGTATAACTCGGTCAACGGCCGACCGGCGATTCTCAGCCCTTTGCTCCGGAGCGTGGTGAAAGAGCAGTGGGCCGGGGACGATTTCTTCATCGTGAGCGATGCGTATGATCCGACCGGTACCGTGAATGACCACCATTATGTGGATTCGTATCCGGAAGCCCTGGCGCTGGCGATCCGGGCCGGCGTGGACAGCATGACCGACCAGGGCAGCAATTCGGGCGTCATTACCGGCTATATCCGGGAGGCGCTGGCCCAGGGGCTGCTAACGGCAGCGGATGTGGATGAAGCGGCGGCGAACGTGCTCCGCATCCGCTTCCGGCTCGGCGAGTTTGATCCTGCAGGACGCAGCCCGTATGAGATAATCCCCGAGAGCGTCATCAACAGCAAAGAGCATGCGGCCTTGGCGCTGAAGGCGGCACAAGAGCAGCTCGTGCTGCTCAAGAACGAGAAGGGGGCGCTCCCCCTGAGCAGGGAGAAGCTGAGCAGGGTGGCCGTCGTCGGGCCGCTGGCCGATCAGGTGCTGAGCGACTTTTACAGCGGGACACTGCCGTATGCCGTCTCTCCTCTTCAGGGCATCCGGGAGAAGCTGCCGGCCGAGAAGATCGCCTTCACCCGGGGCGTCGACCGGATTGCGCTGAAGTCGAAGGCCACCGGCCTCTACGTATCCGCTTCGCCTGACGCATCGGCTCCGCTCACTGCATCGGCGGCGGAGCCCGGGAAGAATGAAAGCTTCGACCTGTACGATTACGGCTGGGATCAATTCCTGCTGAGGGCCGGGGCCAACGACAAGTACTTGACGAACGGCTGCTGCAACGGCGCCGTGACGAATACCGCGAATGCGCCGGGCACGAATGAATGGTTCACATATCAGAACTACCGGTACGAACGCCTCCCGGATCAAACGTATGCCCTGTACAATTACCAGGCGGGACACTGGGATACGGGTCTCGCGGGAGGCAAATACGTAAGCGTAGAGCCTGCCGCACCGCATACGCTCGTGACTTCCAAAGATGCCGTCACCGGGGATACCGAGAAGTTCGAGCCCGTGCTGGTATCCGGCGGGCAGGAGGAGGCAGTGAAAGCCGCAGCAGGCACAGGGGCGGCCATCGTCGTCGTCGGAAGCCAGCCGCAGCTGAACAGCCGGGAGACGATCGACCGGGCGGATCTGGTCCTTCCGCCGGCGCAGGAGGCCTTGATCGAGAAGGTCGCCTCCGTCAATCCGAATACGATTGTGGTCGTTGTCTCCGGCCATCCGTTTGCGATCCCGAAGGTGCAGAAGAACAGGAATGTGAAGGCGATTCTTTATTCTTCCCACGGAGGACAGGAGGAAGGCAGGGCGATCGCCGATGCGCTCTTCGGGGATTATGCGCCGGCCGGCCGCTTGAACCAGACGTGGTATGCCGGAGTGAACCAGCTGCCGGACATCATGGAGTATGACATCATCAAGGGGGAGCGGACGTACCAGTACTTCGAAGGCCGGCCGCTCTATCCGTTCGGTCATGGCCTGACGTATGCCGATTTCGCGTACGGAAGCGTGCGGTTGAATAAGAATAAGGCGGACGCGAAGGACACCGTCAAGGTGGAAGTGGAAGTCACCAATCAAAGCCGGTTCCGCAGCGACGAGGTCATTCAGCTCTATGTCCATGCGGAGAAATCCCGGGTGAAGCGGCCGATCAAGGAGCTGAAGGCCTTCCAGCGCGTCTCGTTCGAGCCGAATCAGAAGCGCAGGATCACCTTCGAGCTGCCGGTCGGCGAGCTGGCCTTCTGGGACGTGACCCGCAGCACGGAAGCGGTGGAGCCCGGCACCTACACGCTGATGGTCGGCCGCTCGTCCGAGGACATCCGGGGAACGGCGAAGCTGAAGGTGGACGGGGAGGACATCCCGCACCGCAATCTCTACGGGGCGACACGCGCCGAGAACTATGACGATTATCAGGGCGTGGTGCTCGTGGAAGACGGGGAGAGCGGGGGCAGTGCGGTCGGTACGGCGGCAGCCGGCAGCTGGCTGCTCTTCAAGGATGTGGACTTCCGCCAGGGAGCCCGGAGCTTCCGTGCACGGACGTCCGGTACGGCGGGGGGAAGCATCGAGGTGCGGCTGGGTGATCCTCAGCGCGGCCGGCCTGCCGCCACGGCCGCCGTCCCGGCGGGCTCCGAAGGGCAGTGGACCACCGTTACCTCGCAGGTGTACGGCGCCCGCGGCGTGCAGGACGTGTATCTCCGGTTTGCCGGAGAGATGAACGTCAGCTGGTTCGAGTTCGAACCGGCAGGCGCCAAGCCTCCGGGCAGGCAGGAGGAGTCGGAGGACGGCGGACGCTGATCCCGACGGCCGGCGGGATCTGAGCAGCAGGGCTTCTATGATGACTTGACTTGCTGCGTATTTCGCTGAGATTGAATTGGTTATCGAGGTGTCACCTCGTGCGGCTTCGGGCTGCCGGGGTGACATCTTTTTCTTTCTCGTGGCGTTACTTGGGGAATAATGGAGAGAAAAATGTCGATTCGGCCCTGGTTTTGTCCGTATTTGCAGCTTTATCAGCACAACTGATAAATCCTATAAGATGATTGTAATTGACCGGAACCCTCCGCTGTGTTAGGTTCAATAGAGCGAAATAAGATAGAAATGCTGGGAAATCAAATCATTGCATGCCATGTGAGGTGGATCGTGTTGGTACTTCAAGTAACGAACAGTCCTTTTAATCAGGAGCAAGTCGAATTGCTCAATCGCATCCTGCCGAGTCTGACGGATAACCAACGGGTCTGGCTCAGCGGATACCTTACCGCTCTTCAGGGAGCGACAGGGGCCGCCGCCGTACCGGCCGCCGCAGCACCTGCAGCCGCTCCGGCGCAGGCCAAAGAAGTGACCGTGCTCTTCGGTTCGCAGACGGGCAACAGCAACGGGCTCGCGAAGAAGCTGGCCAAGAAGCTGGAAGCCGGGGGCAGCCAGGTGACCCTCTCTTCGATGAGCGACTTCAAGCCGAACAGTCTGAAGAAGGTGCAGAACCTGCTCATCGTGGTCAGCACCCACGGGGAAGGCGAGCCGCCGGACAATGCGATCGCTTTCTACGAGTTCCTCCACAGCAAGAGAGCGCCGAAGCTCGACGGCATGCAGTTCTCCGTTCTGGCTCTCGGTGATACATCCTATGAGTACTTCTGTAAGACGGGCAAGGATTTCGACGCCCGCCTCGAAGAGCTCGGCGCGAAGCGCCTGACTCCGCGTGTGGACTGTGACGTCGACTTCGCGGATGCGGCGGCCGAGTGGATGGAGCAGGTGGCAGGCTCTTTGAACGGCGCTGCGGCCCCTGCGGCTGCCGGCGGTGCGCCGGCTCCTGCGGCAGGCGCGGTGGAATCGGAATATTCCCGCTCCAACCCGTTCCAGGCCGAAGTGCTTGAGAATCTCAACCTGAACGGACGCGGCTCCGACCGCGAAACCCGCCACGTGGAGCTCTCTCTGGAAGGATCCAACCTCCAGTACGAAGCGGGCGACAGCCTCGGCGTCTATCCCGAGAACCATCCACGCCTCGTGGATGAGCTCATCGAAGCGATGGGCTGGAACGCGGAAGAGCCGGTTGCCGTGAACAAGAACGGCGAGCAAAAGCCGCTGCGCGAAGCGCTTCTGCGCCATTACGAGATCACCGTTCTGACGAAGCCGCTGCTCGAGCAGGTGGCGAAGCTGACATCGAACAGCGGGATCGGCGAGCTGCTGGAAGCGGGGCGCGAGCAGGAGCTCCGTGCCTACACGAACGGGCGCGACCTGCTCGACCTCGTGCAGGACTACAGCCTGAAGGGCATTCAGGCCGGCGAATTCGTCTCTGTCCTCCGCAAGATGCCTCCGCGCCTGTACTCGATCGCGAGCAGCCCGAAGGCATATCCGGATGAGGTTCACCTCACGGTCCGCACGGTCCGCTACGAAGCTCAAGGCCGCAACCGCTATGGCGTGTGCTCCGTGCACCTGTCCGAGCGCGTGCAGCCTGGCGATTCGCTGCCGGTCTTCGTGCAGAGCAACCCGAGCTTCAAGCTTCCGGAGAACGGGGATACCCCGATCATCATGATCGGACCGGGCACCGGCGTCGCGCCGTTCCGAGCGTTCCTCGGCGAGCGGGAGGAGACCGGAGCCGAAGGAAAATCCTGGCTGTTCTATGGCGACCAGCATTTTGCGACGGACTTCCTGTACCAGGTGGAATGGCAGCGCTGGCTCAAAGACGGCGTGCTGACCCGCATGGATGTGGCATTCTCCCGCGACACCGACGAGAAAGTGTATGTGCAGCACCGGATGCTCGAGAAGAGCCGCGAGCTGTATCAGTGGCTGCAGGAAGGCGCATGCGTCTATGTCTGCGGCGACGAGAAGAAGATGGCGCATGACGTGCATGCCGCCCTCGCTGCCATCTTGGAACAAGAAGGCGGCCTCAGCCCTGAGGAAGCCGTAGAATATTTGACCCGTATGCAACAGCAGAAACGTTATCAGCGGGATGTTTATTAAGACGGGATCCCGAAGATTGCGAGAGGAGAAAGACCACCATGTCCGAGAATAACCTGCTTTCACCGAACAGTGCGCCGCACAGCGATGTGGAAGATATCAAGCGCCGCAGCAACTATCTGCGCGGCAGCCTGGAAGAAACGCTGCAAGACCGTATTACGGGCTCCATCCCGGAAGATGACAACCGCCTGATGAAGTTCCACGGCAGCTATATGCAGGACGACAGAGACCTGCGCAATGAGCGCCAGAAGCAGAAGCTCGAGCCCGCGTACCAATTCATGCTGCGTGTCCGCGCTGCGGGCGGCGTCGTGACTCCGGACCAGTGGCTGATGATGGACCGCGTTGCGCAGAAGTACGCTAACGGAACGATCCGTCTGACGACGCGCCAGTCCTTCCAGCTTCACGGCGTGCTCAAGTGGAACATGAAGTCCACGATCAAAGAAGTCAACGACGCGATGCTGAGCACGCTCGCCGCCTGCGGCGACGTGAACCGTAACGTGATGGCGAACCCGAATCCGTACCAGTCGGAAGTTCACGGTGAAGTATACGAATGGGCAAGCCGGATCAGCAACCATCTCGATCCGCGTACCCGTGCCTATCACGAGATCTGGCTGGACGGCGAGAAAGTGGTCGACAGCCGCGACAACGAAGAGCAGGAGCCGATCTATGGACCGGTCTACCTGCCGCGGAAGTTCAAGATCGGGATGGCGATTCCGCCGTCCAACGACGTGGACGTCTTCTCCCAGGACCTTGGTTATATCGCCATCGTCGAAGACGGCCGTCTGAAAGGCTTCAACATCTCTGTCGGCGGCGGCATGGGGATGACGCACGGCGACCCGGCGACCTATCCGCAGGTCGGCCAAGTCATCGGCTTCTGCACACCGGAGCAGGCGGTTGACGTGGCGGAGAAGACCGTTATGATCCAGCGCGATTACGGCGACCGTTCGGTGCGCAAGCACGCGCGCTTCAAGTACACGATCGACGACCGCGGCATCGAGTGGTTCATCGGCGAGCTGACAAGCCGCCTCGGCTACAGCCTTGAGCCTGCACGTGAGTTCCACTTCGACAGCAACGGCGACCGTTACGGCTGGGTGGAAGGCACGAACGGCAAGTGGCACTTCAACCTGTTCATCCAGAACGGACGTGTCATGGACGAAGAGGGCTACCCTCTGATGACGGGCCTGCGCGAGATTGCCAAGGTGCATACCGGCGATTTCCGTCTGACAGCGAACCAGAACCTCATCATCAGCAATGTCACCACGGCGAAGAAGAAAAAGATCGAGGCCCTGATCAAGGAATACGCCCTTACGGACGGCCTCCACTATACCGCGCTGAAGCGCAATTCGATGGCCTGTGTGGCGCTTCCGACCTGCGGACTGGCTATGGCCGAATCCGAGCGCTACCTTCCGACGCTGCTCGATAAGCTGGAACCGATCCTGGTGGAGAACGGCCTGCGCGACGAGGACATCGTCATCCGCATGACCGGCTGCCCGAACGGCTGCGCCCGTCCGATGCTGGCCGAGATCTCGTTCATCGGCAAGGCGCCGGGCAAGTATAACATGTACCTCGGCGGCGGTTTTGCCGGCCAGCGCCTGAACAAGCTGTACAAAGAGAATATCGGCGAAGCCGAAATTCTCGAATCCCTGCAAGGCATGTTCTCCCGCTACGCCAAGGAGCGTAACGAGGGCGAGCACTTCGGAGACTTCGTCATCCGTGCCGGCTACGTCAAGGAAACACGTTCCGGTCAAGATTTCCACGCCGTATAATCGAGCGGTCCGCCCTAGAGGCGGGCCGTTTTTTTTACGATTTTCATAGAAACCATGAGTGCATTTGCCTATAGGCTGTTCGATTCGATTCTCGCTCTCCCTTTTTTTTCTGCTATACTATGAGCATTAGATAGAGAACAATTGGTGAAGTAGAAGGGGGTAGAGCATGAACAGCGGAATTGACCATTTGGCCGGCTATCTCCCCGGGCTGATCTTAAGAAAGCTGACCGACGAAGGCTGGGACCGTCTTACGCCTGTGGAGGAGACCGCTTCCGGGGCTGTCCTGTTCGTGGATATCTCAGGCTTCACCCACCTGGCCAAACAAGCGGCACAGCAGGGAACCATCGGACTCGAGCAGCTGTCCGTCATCCTGAATACATATTTCGATACGATGATTTCGACGATCGCGGCTCTAGGGGGAGAGGTCGTTCATTTTGCGGGGGACGCGCTGCTTGCTCTTTGGTGCCGGACGGCTTCCGGCGGCAGCCTGCCGGCGGTCACGCAGCTTGCTGTACAGTGCGGTCTCCGGATTCAGGAAGAGCTGCATGACCGGGAGCTGATTCCCTCTTTGCGGCTCTCGCTGCGCTTCTTCGTGGGCGCAGGCGGGTATCGCGTCAGCTATGTAGGCGGGGTGCAGGGAAGATGGGAGCTCGTGCTCTCCGGGGAAGCGGTCCGGCAGATCAGCGAGTACGGCCCCGAGGCCCAGCCGGGCCGAATGCTGCTGTCCCGCGATGCTTATTCGCTCGTGCGGGAGCACTGCTTCGGCGAACAGCCGGAAGACGAGGAGCGGGGAGTATTTGTCCTCTCGATGGGAGGGCAGGCTTCCCCTGAGCCGGCAGAGCCTCCTGCTTCCCTAAAGGATATACCGCTAGAAGCCCTGCTGCCGTATCTGCCTCCAACGGTCATGGCTGCGGTGTCGGCTGACGGTTCGGATTGGGCGGCAGAGCTGCGTAAGGTTACCGTTCTGTTCATCCATCTCCCCGACTTCCATCAGGACGTACCTGCTAAGACGATGCAGCAGGCGATACACGCCATACAGATGATCATGCAGACCTATGAAGGCGTAATCAACAAAGTCAGCCTGGATGACAAAGGAGCGGCGGTGATTGCCGGCATGGGGCTTCCTTCCCAGACGCATGAGGGAAATGCGGTCCGGGCGGTCAAGGCGGGGCTGGCGGTGAATGCCCGGCTCGCTGCGATGAACCTTCCGCATGCGGTCGGCATCGCCAGCGGCATGGTGTTCTGCGGCTCCATCGGCAGCAGTATCCGGCGCGAATACACGATGATCGGCGAGACCGTGAATCTGGCCGCGCGGCTTATGCAGTCGGCGGAAGCGGGCGTGCTCTGTGATGAATCCACCCGCGAGGAAGCGGGTGGGGAGGTGACGATGGAGCCGCAGGGCGCCCGGCACTTCAAGGGCTTCGCGGACCCGTTGAACGTCTACCGTCCAACCGGGATTGCCCAGGCTGCGGAACTGCAGCTGCAGTCCATGATCGGGCGCACGGAAGAGACGGCGGCGATGACCGGGCGGCTGGAGGCGCTTTTGCTCGGCGAGGGCGGCACCGTCATTATTGCCGGAGAAGCGGGGATGGGCAAATCCCGTTTGATCCAGTACGTCTGCGGTCAAGCGGAAGAACGGGGAATCCGTCTTCTGGCAGGGGCCGGGGACTCGATCGAAAAACGTACACCCTACTATCCATGGCGTTCGGTGTTTCAGAGTCTGCTTGGGCTCGTCCCGCTGCCGGAGCATACGGAATCGGCATACAGCCATGTTCTTAATACGGTACAAGCTATCCTGCCTGCCATGGCAGAGCTAGTGCCGCTCTTGAATCCGGTTCTGCCCTTCGAGATTCCGGACAATGAGCGGACGGCCCCCATGACGGGACGAACCCGGGCGGACAACACCCAGGAGCTTTTGACACGGCTGCTTGGGCAGGGCATCGGCTCGGCACCGGCCGTCATCATCCTGGATGACGGCCACTGGCTCGATTCGGCTTCCTGGACTCTGCTTTTGGCGGTATCCCGCCAGCTGCCCCAGGCTCTGCTTCTCTTGGCGCTGCGTCCGGAAAGCTCCGCTCTGCCGGCGGAGTACGGGCTCCTTGCCGGAGAACCGGGCGCCGCTAGGATCTTCCTCAAGGAGCTCTCCGAGCGGGACACGCTCCAGCTGCTCTGCGACCGGCTGGGCGCGGCGGCTCTGCCGGAGGCTGTGAGCTCTCTGATCCTGGGCAAATTCGAAGGCCATCCGTTCTTCAGCGAGGAGTTCGCTTATGCGCTTCGTGACCGGGGCTTTATCGAAGTCCGCGAGGGAGAATGCCGGGTCGTGAAGGGGCTGGACGAATTCCAGGACGTACATTATCCTCCGACAATTCAAGGCATCATCATGAGCCGCATCGACCGGCTGCCCCCGGCGGAGCAGCTTGTGCTCAAGGCAGCGAGCGTCATCGGCCGGCTCTTTTCGTATTCGGCTCTGCATGGCACCCTGCCTCTGAGAGCAAGCAGAGAGGAGCTCTCCGTATACCTTGAGCTGCTCGAGCAGGTCAACATGACCGTGCTGGAAGGCATGGAGCCGGAACTGACCTATCTCTTCAAGCACATCATTACCCAGGAAGTCACCTACAGTATGCTGCTGCATTCCCAGCGCAGGCAGCTGCACCACGCGGTTGCGCAGTGGTACGAGCGGCAGTTCGCGGACCTCGCACCCTATTACAACACGCTGGCCCATCACTGGTCGAAGGCCGGCATTACGGACAAGACCGCCGCTTATCTGGAAAAAGCCGGGGAGCTCGCGCTGCGGACCGGCGCCTACCAGGAGGCGGTGACAGCCTTTGAGGAGCTCGTGGCGCTGATTCCCGAAGCGGCCCCGCCGGTTTCCGAAGCCGCGAGATGGAACCGGCTGCTAGGTGAAGCCTATATGGGCACAGGGGATATGGCGAAGGCGACCGTACGGCTGCATGAGGCGTTGGCGATCAGAGGCCGGCGTCAGGCGGCGGGCCGGGCACAGTTCGCCTGGCATGTGGCGTGGCAGCTGACCCGCCAGCTGCTGCATCGTGCACGCCCGTCTTTCTTTATCGGCCGGCTGTCGAGCCGCAGCGAGAAGCTTAATGAACTCTCACGCTGCTACTTCCGGCTGTCGGAGATCAGCTTCTTTGTCAACAAGCCGATCGATAACCTGTATCATTCGCTGCATGGCCTGAATCTTGCTGAAGCAGCGGGCCCTTCGACGGGACTGGCCCAGATTACCGGCAATATGTGTGTGACGGCAGGGATCATGACCATGTATCCGCTTGCCGGCGCCTACCGCAAGCAGGCGCTGGAGGTGGCGGCTAAGCTTCAGGATCCGACGGCCCGGGCGTGGGTGGCGATGGACTTGTCCCTGTATCACATCGGTATCGGTGAATGGAAGGATGCCGAGGAATTTGCCCTGGACGCCATAGCGATCTATGACAGGATGGGAGACCGCAGGTATTGGGAAGCCGCTTCCTACTTGTATGTCAAAGTGCTGATGTATCATAACGCGGATTTTGGCGAAAGCCTGAAGCGGGCGAAGGGCATCTACGATTCGGGCCGGCGGAGCGGCAACGCGCAGGCCAAGTCCTGGGGGCTGCTCGCTCAGGCGGAGAGCCTGCTCTATCTGGAGCGGACCGGCGAGGCGGTGCAGCTGCTGCAGGAGGCGGAGTCGCTTGTTCCCGTCAACATTGGGCGCACGGAGGAGATCCGGGTGTACTGCCTGCTTGCCTTCGCCAGCTTGAAGTCAGGGAGGGCGGATGCGGCACAGCGGTACGCCCGGCAGGGTCTCGCTTACATCGGGAGCTCCGCGCCGACCACGTACTACTCGTATGACAGCTATGCGCTGCTCGTCGAGGTATTCCTGGAGTTGTGGATCCGGGGCAGGGAGGAATCACAGAAAGCTGAGCTGCAGCAGGCGTTGAAATCGCTGAAGTCCTTCGCCCGCATTTTCCCTATTGCAAGGCCGCGGCTGTCCTTATACAGAGGAGCCTTAGCCTGGATGGAAGGGAGGGCGGGCAAGGCCAGGCAGGCATGGAAAAACAGCTGGACGCAGGCGAAGCGGGCCGCGATGCCTTATGAGGAGGGGCGCGCTTACTTGGAGGCCGCCCGGCGGCTGGAGCCTGCGGATCCCGCTCAGGCGAGCTGTGCGGCGGAGGCCCGCCGCCTGCTGGAGCCGCTCGGAGTAACGCTTCGGGGCGGGCAGGGGCCAGCTGGCCGGCGGCAGTGAATTCCGCTGCGGGAAATAACGAAAGGGACTTCCCCGTTATGGCGGAGAAGTCCCTTTTTGCTATCTTCCTATAGTGAACGGGCTGAAGGCGAAGATCCGTCAATTAACGGAACGAGCGGCCGCTCAGCTGCTGCTCGGCAATCTGCACGAGACGGCGTGTAATGTGACCCCCGATCGCGCCCGTATCACGGGTTGCCATGTAGCCGTAGTAACCGTCCTGCGGGATTTGGATTCCTAATTCTTGTGCGACCTCATACTTCAGCTGATCCAATGCTTGTTGAGCTTGCTGAACAACCAAGGTGTTGCTGCTTCTTCTGTTAGCCATGATCATCATCCTTTCGTTGAGGTGTAAAGCTAGTATGTCATCGTCTTTGATATCGTATTCATGCGAATCTTACTTTTCTTTGAAAAAGATCCACATGAGTTACAGAGCTTTAAGAGATCTGCGACTGCTCAAAATTGTCGGTAAGCAGGCCGGATAAGCGGGCTCTATCAAGCAGCTTCAGCATTTTTTTGAAATCCTCGCTCAAAGACGAATCCGAGGAGCTGATGCTGCCTGTGAGCAGCAGCTGTTCTTCCAGCTCGTGAATGCGGCGGTTCTTGGCCTCCAGCTCCTCCTCCAGGTGCTTCACCCGCACGGCCAGCTCCTCCGACCTGACGAGACTGCCTCGAATCTGGTCGATGACCGTGTCGGCGCGCTCCAGGCTCCAGCCCCCTGCCATCGACCGTTCCAGCCGGATCGGCCGCGGATGCTTGGCCTGCTTCATCGCTTTACGGTCGAGCTTGGCCTTCTTGATCGCAGCCAGGCAGCTGTGCCGGACGACGGCATTCCAGCGGAAGCCGCAGGCGGCAGCCGTCCGGGCGAGCTTCTCTCCTACTTCCTCGAAGGCGGCGAGCTGCGTACTTCCGCAGCGGATATGCTCCAGGATGACCTCGGCGAGGAGACGGTCCTCTTGAGGCTTCCAACAATCCTTGCGTTCATTCATGTTAACACCCCATGTCGAAAGTATATTTACATGTATGTCCATTTTCTATAGGGGAATATACCGTTCCAGCTCTGTTCTTCTTAGGACTCTGCCGATCTAGTGGAGCAGAGGCGCGGCTTTGAAACATTCTGCCGGTCAGACTCGTATTATCGGTTAGAATAGTTGAGGTCAGGGGGAATGGGCATATGAACAGGGAAGAATTCGGAGCCGATGAGCTTCAGGGGGTCAGCGAGGAGAAGCGGGAAGAGAAGCAGGAGGAGAACTTTGCGGATGAGCTGCTCCATGTGGTCGGTGAAGCTCTGGTGTCGGGCGGCGATCTTCTGGTATCGGCTGCCACAGAGGTCGTGAATGCCGCGGGTACGGCGGCCGAGTCGGTCGGCGAGGCGGCAGAGAAAGCCCTGGACACGGTAGGCGAAGCCATCGGGGAGCTGATCGGCGGCATCTTCAGCTGAGACATGCCGAGAATGATGTCGAGCCCAATTTTTCCTCTTGTGCCGTAATCCTGTAGTCAAAAAATCAACTCAGTGAACGGAACACCGACGACAGCGCAGAACAGCACCCCTTATCCATCCTCGCCGCAGCCGAAAGGACGTCCGCCACATCCCGGATTCTGGGATTACGTCCATCCGACGGAAAGGCCGATGACGGTAAAGGACTGGGTGGTGACGCAGTTTATTCTGGCTCTGCCTGTCATCAATCTCATCATGCTGCTCGTGTGGGTCTTCGGCAAAACGTCGAATGTGAACCGGAAAAATTACTGCAGGGCGTCTCTTTGGCTGTTCCTGTTCTTCATGGTGCTCTATCTGCTTGGGACGATTGGAGTCATCTTGTATGCGAGATGGTCCCCTTCGGGGATCCGCTTCTCCTGATTGCCTCATGCCTAGTAAGATGGATGCAACAAAAATGGGTAAGGCTCATCAAACGAGACGGTGCTCCGCTGCAGAAGGATACGTAGGCGCAGCCGCATGGAACAGCCGGGACTTTGGGTCCCGGCTGTTTGTTTTTTTGCCGCTGCAGGAGTATTCGCTGATACTGGCATGTTTTAGAAAGGCGGCCACCATTGTGTTGGTGAAGATTATCGGCTCGGCGGTAGAAGGTACGGCTGAAGCAGCTGCGAGATCTCATCGAATAACGCGGAGATCTCCTCGTCCGAAGCCGAGGAAGCATCATAGCTTTGCAGTTCCTCCTCTAGTGCAGGAAGTGGATGGTCTCCGGTGCGGTTCTCATCATTTCCCGCAGACTCCTCCTCGGCGGGAGGCTCCAACTCCTGGAGGAGTTCAGTGAGCTCCGTCAAAATGCTTTTCTTCTGGTCGGCGGTCAGCTCGGGCGGGCTGCTTCCGGTGCTGCCTTCCAAGGGCTCCGAAGACGCCGGGCCGCTCTGCTGTCCCCAAGCGAAAGGCGGTGCAATCCCGCCCAGGCCTCTGAGCATCGAGGGGATGCCGCTGCTGTCCGCCGGCGCAGGCAGAGGTCGGTCTCTTTCGGGCTGCGGCGGACGGGATTCGGCGATTATCCCCATGATCTCCTCGAACGCCTCGCCTATCTCTTCATCCGTCGCTTTGGAGAGGTCCAATCCGCCCAGCTCTTCCTGCAGTGACGCCAGGGGGGAACCGGCACCCGCTGCGGTTGTGTTCTTTTCTGCGAGTGCCGAAGCCAAGGCGTCAAGCCTGCTCTGTATCTCGGCTAGCATGGACCGCTGCTCCTCCACTGTGAGCCCGGTATCGGCATATGTATTTTCGGTTTCCGCCTGCTGTGCACCGGCCATCATCCATGGCGGCGGTGCCATGCGCTTCATGGTGATTTGAAGCTTTTGCTCCGATGTCAGCTCCGTCGATTCTGCACTGTAGGTGCCGGTGGACACAGGCGTACGGTTCACGTACCCGGCCAAGTAGTCGGACATCTCGGCGCTGAGTTCCAGGGAATCAACCTGCTTGACCGGCCCATCTGCGGCTCCGTCAACCGATCCCTGGTGCCGGCGGTGGTGATGCTGTCCCTCGATGGGCTGGGTTTGATCGCTCGAAGCCGTGGTTGTGGAATAAGTGCTGCGGTAAATGGACATGGACATGGTCAGTTCTCCTCTCGAGTTCAAAACCTGGTGGATGATTCCACTGAAGTCTTCATCGGGAGCGAAGCTGAACGCAAGCTGAATGCCGGCTGAAAGTACGCTGAATGTTTTGGGGAAGGGTCAAATGGGGCGGAAGGTAAGAGAGGCTTTTCGCCTCGAAAGCGATCTAGTATGATGGAAGTGGCTCTAGGGGCTTTGAGGCATGCCAATCTTTCCCAAGAAAGCAGAATCTCCTGGGGAGGCAATGATCAGCTGTTCAGTCTGATTGCCGAGAGTACCGGACTTCCCTCTTTGCCGCCGGGTACAGCTCCCGGAGAAGAGTAGAACAGATGGAAACCGGCAGTTCTGAACCTAACTTTAATGTGCAGTAGAGAAAGAGGTATAATGGATGAGTGAATTCAGTGGAAGCTATCATTTGAGAACGAACGACCGGGAGGCAGCGGTTTCACTGCTTCAGAATTCCGAGAATCACGGTTTTATTTTTCCGGAAGGAAACGGCTGGGTAAGCTTCGTAGTGACCGGACCGCCTTTTGACATTAACGACGAAGTGATCAACTGGAATCCTGGCATTCTATTGCATTACATTTATGCGGAAGACCAAGGGGGGGGAGCTCAAAATCTGGAGCAAGGACGAGCTGGTGTTCGATTATCAATGTGACTGGACCGATGAACTTCGCATTGAAAAACACAGATTCGATCCTTATCTCTTGCGGGAGCTGGTTATAGAACAAGGGAACTCCGCTGAGGATATGGAAGCCGTATTTGAACTCAAGCAGCATTATGTCAAATTCGGTAACGAGCCGCCTCCCTATGTTCTGGCGCAGAGGCTTGGCCTGACGCATTACGAATGGATTTCCTCAGATTACGTCGACGGAGAGCGTTATCCGGAAGCCAGAGAGGTGTAAGCATCATGTTTATATAAGATCCACCCCCAGCACGCATACATACCATACTTCTTTGTTAGGAGCTAGTTCACCTATGTACCGGAACCTGGAAGAATGCATCATCGATTTGGAACAAAACGGCCACCTGGTGCGGATCAAGGAGGAAGTCGACCCTTATCTGGAGATGGCCGCGATTCACCTGAAAGTCTATGAAGCGGGCGGCCCCGCGCTGCTGTTCGAGAAGGTCAAAGGCTCGAAGTTCCGCGCGGTTTCGAACCTCTTTGGGACGATAGAGCGCAGCCAGTTTATTTTCCGCGATACATGGGAGGCGGCGAAAAATATCGTCGCTCTGCGCAGCGACCCGATGCAGGCTTTGAAGCATCCGCTGAAGCATACCGGCACAGGACTGGCAGCGCTGAAGGCATTGCCGATGAAGACCTCGGGAGGCACGGCCGCTCTGCAGGAAATCCGCATCTCGGATCTGCCGCTGATCCAGCACTGGCCGATGGACGGCGGCGCGTTCATCACGCTGCCCCAGGTGTACTCGGAGGACCCGGACAAGCCGGGGATCATGAACTCGAACCTGGGCATGTACCGCGTCCAGCTCAGCGGCAATGAGTATGTGATGGACCGGGAGATCGGTTTGCACTATCAGATTCACCGCGGGATCGGTGTGCACCAGGCGAAGGCGGTCAAGAAGGGCCGGCCGCTTAAGGTCAGCATCTTCGTCGGCGGACCGCCGGCGCATACGCTGTCAGCCGTCATGCCGCTGCCGGAGGGCCTCAGCGAGATGACCTTCGCCGGGCTGCTGGCCGGCCGGCGGTTCCGCTACAGCTACGTTGACGGCTACTGCATCAGCAGCGATGCCGATTTTGTCATCACCGGCGAGATCTATCCGGGTGAGACGAAGCCGGAGGGGCCGTTCGGCGACCATCTCGGCTATTACAGCCTGACGCATGAATTTCCGCTGATGAAGATCCACAAGGTCTATGCGAAGCCGAATGCGGTTTGGCCGTTCACGGTCGTCGGCCGCCCGCCGCAGGAGGATACGTCCTTCGGCGAGCTCATCCATGAGCTGACAGGCGACGCGATCTCGCAGGAGATCCCCGGCGTCAAGGAAGTCCATGCCGTGGACGCGGCCGGCGTGCATCCGCTTCTGTTCGCCATCGGGAGCGAGCGCTACACGCCTTACCAGCAGGTGAAGCAGCCTACTGAGCTGCTGACGCTCGCGAACCGGATTCTCGGGACAGGACAGCTCAGCCTGGCGAAATATTTGTTCATTACCGCCGAAGACGAGCAGCCGCTCGATACGCACAAGGAAGCGGAGTTTCTCGCATACATCCTCGAACGCATCGACCTGCGGCGGGACCTGCATTTTTATACGAATACGACCATCGATACGCTGGACTACTCCGGGACGGGGCTGAACTACGGCAGCAAGGTGGTCATCGCCGCCTACGGGGACAAGAAGCGGGAGCTGTGCAGGGAGGTGCCGGAGTCGCTTCGGGAGCTGCGCGAGTTCGGGCATCCCGAGCTCGTGATGCCGGGCGTCGTCGCCCTGCAGGGGCCGGCGTTCCGCAGCTACGAGGACGCCGGACGGCAGCTTGAGGAGTTGGCGGCCGAACTGGCCGGGAAGGGAGTGCCGGACACGTGCCCGATGATTATCCTGTGTGATGACAGCTCCTTCCTGAGTGCGGACCTCAGCAACTTTCTGTGGGTCACCTTCACGCGGAGCAATCCGTCGCATGATATCTACGGTGTGAACAGCGAGGTGCGGTACAAGCACTGGGGCTGCGACAGTCTGATCATCGACGCGCGGACGAAACCGCACCAGGCGCCGCCGCTCGTTCCCGACCCGGATGTCGAGAAGAACATCGGTCGCTTCTTTGCCCCGGGAAGGAGTCTCTCCGGAGTAAAGCTGCGGTAAGCATCATTTTGGACTCTTCAGGACCTTTAGTTTGTTAAGGATAAGCTATAGTTTGTGCTCTACCTGCATGACCCCCCGCTTGCTAAGATGACTCTTGAAGTGCCTTCAACCTTTCAGGAGAGAGTGAGCTGACGGAGATGACCCTACAGCAGGCAAGCAGAGGAGCGTTCTATACCGGAGAGTACCGCAATGTGTTCAGGGAGTACGGCTATGCGGAAGAGGAGATCACAGGCCGTGTCCATCAGGCATGGCTGGACATCTTCTTCGGGGATGAGCACACCCGGATTTATTTCGAGGCAGGCGAAGATGAAGGGTATATGCTCGATACGGGCAATCTTGACGTCCGGACGGAAGGCATGTCCTACGGCATGATGATGGCGGTGCAGCTGGACGAGAAGGAAGTCTTCGACCGGCTCTGGAAATGGGCCAAAACGCATATGTACATGACCGAAGGCCTGCATGCCGGCTATTTCGCCTGGTCTTGTAACACCGACGGGTCGAAGCGGGCCTATGGTCCGGCGCCGGACGGGGAAGAGTTCTTCGCGATGGCGCTGTTCTTCGCTTCGCACCGCTGGGGCGACGGGCCGGAGCCGTTCAACTACAGCGTGCAGGCGCGGGAGCTGCTGCATACGTGTCTGCACCGCGGCGAAGATGGGCAAGGGTATCCGATGTGGAACCCGGACAACAAGCTGATCAAGTTCATCCCGGAGTGCGAGTATTCCGACCCGTCGTACCATCTGCCGCACTTCTACGAGCTGTTCGCCCTGTGGGCGAATGAGGAGGACCGGGCCTTCTGGAAGGAAGCGGCCGCGGCCAGCCGGCAGTACCTGCACATCGCCCTGCACCCGGTTACCGGGCTGGCACCGGAGTATGCCCACTATGACGGGACCCCCAACGATGAGCGGGGCTACGGCCATTTCTTCAGCGATTCGTACCGGGTGGCGGCGAACATCGGGCTCGATTACGAATGGTTTCGGGCGGATGAGTGGCAGGCGGGCGCGGCGGAGCGGATTCAGGCGTTCTTCGTGGACAAATCCCCGGAGGACTACCGGAGGTATACGATCGCAGGCGTTCCGTTCGAGGAGAAATCCCTGCACCCGGTCGGTCTGATCGCGACCAATGCCATGGCTTCGCTCGCAGCGGCAGGACCAGAGGCTCGGGGGATGGTCGAGCTGTTCTGGAACACACCCGTGCGCACCGGAGAACGCCGGTATTACGACAATTGTCTGTATCTGTTCAGCCTGCTCGCGCTAAGCGGACGGTACCGGATATGGGCTCCCACAGCAGAGTGAACTCCCGGCGCGGGCCGCGTCTGCCCCCTGCCCTCGAGGCAGGGGCTTCTTTTTTCTCAGGAAGGCACCTTCAGGAAAAGGAAAAAGCCTCCCGGGCAGCGAAGCTTTGTTAAGGAAACATACAAAGATATCCAGTAGGAGGGACAGCCTATGAAACGAATGAACCGTCTGACCGAACTGATGCAGGGCTTCGTGGAAAAGGGGCCAGCCGGATGTGCCTGCTCCGTATCCAAAGATGGGGAGCTGCTCTACCAGGACTATGTCGGCTATGCGAACCTGGAGAGCCGGCAGCCCATTACGGAGGACACGGTATACCGGATTTTCTCGATGACGAAGGTCGTCACCTGCGCGGCAGCCCTGATCCTGTATGAGCGGGGCCGCTTCCTGCTGAACGATCCGCTGCATGAATACTTGCCTGAGTTCAAAGACCCGCAGGTGCTGCAGACCGATTCGGCCGGAGCCCTGTCGACCGTGCCTGCACAGCAGCCGATCAGGGTCAAAGACCTGTTCGCGATGACCTCCGGCTTGACTTACGGAGGGGAGCGGACGGAGACCGAACGCCGGGTGAGCCGGTGGCTGGAGGAGCAGCGCAGGGGAGAAGACGGAACTGCCAAGCTCGACGCCCGTTCACTGTCCAGGGGTCTGGCGGCGATTCCGCTCGCCTTCGAACCCGGTACCCGCTGGCAGTACGGCTTCAGCCACGACGTGCTGGGGGCGCTGATCGAGGTGCTCTCCGGCCGGACGCTGGGACAGTTCATGCAGGAAGAGATCTTTAGGCCGCTGGGCATGAAGGATACGTCCTTTAAGCTCACGGCCGAGACGCAGGGAAGATTGTGTACCCATTACAACCGGGCGGAGGACGGTACGCTCACCCCCAGCACGCAGTTTGATGACCCGTACCAGCCGGACAGCCGCTTCGAGAGCGGCGGGGCGGGCCTGCTGTCGACGATCGGGGACTACTCGAAGTTCGCCCAGATGCTTGCGCTGGGCGGCGAAGGGAATGGGGAGCGGATCTTAAGCCCCGGCACGGTCCGCCTGATGGCGGCCAACCAGCTCAGCCCGGTGCAGCTGCAGGATTACAACTGGTCTTACTTGGCGGGCTTCGGATACGGGCTCGGCGTAAGAACCCTGATGGATCCCGCGGCAGCAGGCAGCAACGCCTCGATCGGCGAATTCGGATGGAGCGGGCTTGCAGGCACCTGGGTGATGATCGATCCGAAGGAAAAGCTGTCCGCGGTGTACATGCAGCAGATGCTGCCGAACTTCGAAGCGGTGCACCAGCCGCGGCTGCGGAATGTAATCTATGGAGCGCTGCAGTAAGGCAGACAGACGAACGGTCTTCTCCCGTAAAGGGAGGGGGCCATTTTTTATTTTATAAAAATGATTAGCATAAACATGAAACTTGCGCTTGATCTCTCATTTTATTTATATTATCATTAACTTGTTTACAAAATAGTGAATGATTTTGGTATCTGTAAGCGGTTAAGGAACAGGAGTACAACGTACATAGGGGGAATGCGGTAGAGAATGAAACGATCTGTATTTAAAGCGTTTACATTACCGTTGACCAAAAGAGAGGAGATCTAGGAATGACGACAAGATTGCTTAAGCGCATGAGCCTCGGAATGGTAGCGCTGACACTGCTGGCACCCGGTACGGTGCTCGGCCAGAGTACAGCGGAATCTTCCGGGCAGAACGGGAACAAGCCGGGCCGGGATGTACAGGGGACACCGCCGGCGTTCCAGAATGTTTCGGTACACGACCCGTCCGTAGTGAAGGATGGCGATACGTTCTATGTCTTCGGATCCCACATTGAGGCGGCCAAATCCAAGGACCTGCAGAGCTGGACGCGTTTCACGAACGGCTATACGACACCGAACAATGTGATTTTCGGCGACCTGTCCAAAAATCTGGCCGGTTCGTTCGCCTGGGCCGGCGAGAATGACTCCGACAGCAAGGGCGGCTTCTCCGTATGGGCACCCGATGTGTTCTGGAATCCGAACTACGCCAACAGCGACGGAACCAAGGGTGCGTACATGATGTACTACTGCACCTCTTCCACCTGGAAGCGCTCCGCGATCGGGTACGCGGTATCCCAGAAGATTGAAGGACCTTACACTTATGTGGATACCATCATGTATTCCGGTTTTACCAGCAATGATGCCTATGATAACAACAGCAAGATCAACACCAAGTACACGAACACCAACATTCAGACGCTGATCAACAACGGGACGCTGAGCGGACCGAACGAGAAATGGTTCAAATCGAGCGGCGAGTATAACACGAACGAAGAGGGCGGCTTCCCGAATGCGATCGACCCGGCGCTGTTCCACGACAAGGACGGCAAGCTGTGGATGTCCTACGGCTCCTGGTCCGGCGGGATCTTCCTGCTGGAGATCGACAAGGCGACGGGCAAAGCGATCTATCCGGGCAAAGACGGCAAGACGGCCGGCAGCAACCCGATCGACCGGTACTTCGGAGTAAAGATTGCAGGCGGCTTCGGCAAATCCGGTGAAGGCCCCTACATCGTGTATAACAAAAACAACGGCTATTATTACTTGTATATGACGTACGGATGGCTTGGAGCGGACGGCGGCTACAACATGCGCCAGTTCAGATCCAAGAGCCCTGAGGGCCCCTATGTGGATGCGGACGGACAGAATGCCGTGCTGCCGGGCGAAGTCGATCATTCTCCGATCGGCAACAAGCTCATCAGCAACTTCCTGTTCGAGCGCAAGGTAGGGGACCCGGGTACGGGCATCGGCTTCGGGTATGTATCGCCGGGCCACAACTCGGTCTACTTCGATGCAAAGACCGGGCAGCAGTTCCTCGTGTTCCACTCCCGCTTCCCGCAGACCGGAGAAGCGCATGAGCTCCGCGTCCACCCGATGTTCATGAACAAGGACGGCTGGCCGGTGGTGGCTCCTTACCGCTATACGGGCGAGACCCTGGAGAAGCTGAACCGCCAGGATCTCATCGGCGAGTACAAGTTCATCAACCATGGACAAACCTACTCCGGCAGCATCACCAAATCGTCCTTCATCAAGCTGAACAAGGACAACACGATTTCGGGCGACGTAAAGGGCACATGGAACAAAACGGGCCACAACGAGGCGGAGCTCAAAATCGATGGAGATACCTATAAAGGCGTGTTCGTACGCCAGTGGGATCCGACTTCCCAGCGCTATGTGAATACCTTCACCGCCTTGTCTTCGAACGGTGTGTCGGTGTGGGGCAGCCAGCTGCAGGACAAGACGGACAAACAGCTGGTCGACGATGTGTATAACGATCTCCTGCTCGGTGATACGGGCAAAGTGATCTCCAATCTGACGCTGCCGACGGAAGGTACGCGCCACACAAAGATCGCTTGGAAGACATCCAATCCGGCTGTCATTACGGAAACCGGTGAAGTCACACGACCTGAGGATGGCTCGGCGGCCGGGAAAGCCACACTGACGGCAACGATCACCAAGGGCGGCACTACGAAAACGAAGACGTTTGATATTACGGTGCTGCCTTACCAGGATGCCGATCTTAAGGCCCACTACTCCTTCGAGGACGGTCTGAAGGATGCGACCGGCGGATTCGCAGCGGGCACGGTTACAGGCAACCGGATTGATAACACGAACGGCAGCATTACGTTTGCGGAAGGCAAAGCCGGCCAGGCGGCCGTGTTCAACGGCGCTTCGGGCGTACGCCTGCCTAGCGGCCTGATCTCTGGCAACCAATACTCTGTGTCGCTGTGGCTAAAGCCGGAGCAGCTGACATCGTTCACGACCACGTTCTTCGGCGCGAAAGATACGAACAACTGGGTGTCTCTCGTACCGAGCGGTCCGGCAGCCAACAACACGATGGTATGGTCCGGCAGCGGAACATGGTACGATGCGCCGGCAGGGATGACGATCCCCACAGGGGAGTGGACGCATGTGGCCTTCTCCGTGGATAACGGTACGATCATCGTCTACGTGAATGGGGAGGCGAAGTTCACAGGTTCGAACTTCCCGAATATCTTCACGACAGCGGATGCCAGCTTCAGCCTCGGCGTCAACTGGTGGGATACGCCGTTCAAGGGACTGATGGACGATGTGCGCGTGTATCAAGGCGCGCTGTCTCCGAAGCAGCTGGCCGATCTGGCACAGGGCAAGTAAGGGTTCGTAAGCTGTGAGATGAGATGCACCTCTTGGCAGCGTGGAGAGGAGCCTTTGGGCTCCCCGGCACCGCCAGGGGGTGTTTTTTATCTTGTTAGGGAACAGAATGGGCTGCTACGGCGGTCCGTTCTTTTTTTATTTGGAGCGATCTGAAATTTCGTACTCTTGATCTGAAAAATGGAACCTATCCCAGATGTAGGGAATCGATTATTTTTAGAAAAGATGAAGACAAGTCATGACGGTCCCAGGAGGGAAGGAATACGGAAGTGGACAGGACGGCTGATCACAATCGATTCACAGGAGCTCCGATGCGCCTAACAAAGGCGTATGCTATCGGACCCGTCAGGAATGGGCCCATGTCCGCTGGCAGGGCAAATCTGGAGGCTCCCGCTTGGTGGAGCTGGCCATTAGAGGAAGAGAGACCGGATGCCATGAGTCTGACGGGACCCGGCGGGCGGGTGCTTCCCTGCCGGGAGCTCGAACGCGTCGATCCGCGGAGCCGGGAGCTCGATCTGACCGATTACCGCTTGGACGGGGGAGAATCGTTATTCCTTGCCGCCAAGCTGTACTGTGACCGCCAGAGAAATCTGCTGCTGCGGACCTTCGAGATCAAAGGGCGGATCTGGGTCGACGGCGAGCTCGTCTATTGTGACTCCGGACCCTGCCTGATACCTATGCAAGCAGGTATGCATGAACTGTTGATCGAGTTCACTGAGCTGCGGGCAGACCGCTCGCTGCGGATCAGCGATCCGGAGGAGGAAGCGGCCCGGAACCCTCATCCGCTGTACGAGGAATACTTGAACCGGTATGTCCGCAGGCGGGCAGCGTTGATTCACGATTTCAGGACGCTGGCCGAGGGGCCGGAGCATACGGTATGCCTGCTGGCGGCGGACCGTACGGAGGTAGATGACGGACAACCGGCGGCGGTGAGCGTACGCAATGACCAAGGACAGGTGATCGCTTCCTTGGAGCTGCCCTTTCACCGGGAAATCACCATCGATCTGGAGGGACTTCGTCCCCTGACGCGCTCTCTGCTGCGCTTCGAGATCCGGTTCGCGGATACCCGGGGCCAGATACACACCTTAAACGCGCCCTTGATCGTCCATTCCCTGGATGCCCTGATTGTACCGGCGAGACGCGAATGGGAGCAGCTTCAGACGGAGCGGGAGATCCCGGAGGACGACCGGGCCGCTATCGAGGGAATCCTGCTGGAGCTGGACGGGATCCGGCAGGAGGAACGCGGGGCGCTCAAAGACGAGAAGCCCCGCATCGCCTGGGAGTATGCGGATTATCTGCCGGCCTGCCTGGCGGCGGTGAAGGAAGGGTGCCCCATCCGCGAGGCTGTGTACACCCGCAGGCTAATGGACGATTATTTCGTCTCCGAGCTCGACGGGGCTCTCGTCCGCTGCACGCTGCTGCTTCCGCCCGGGTATTCGGAGGGGGCTTCCTTCCCTCTGATCGTTCTTCTGCCGGTGGGGCACGAGGAGTTGTCCCTCCCCGACTTCCGGGACTATTTCCTCAGCGGAGAGGAGACCGGTGCCGTTCTGGTCACGTTCTCGTGCCGGGGCGTCACGATGGGCGGCTGTATCGGCGAGGCGGCTTTCCTGGAGGGCCTTGCCTACCTCTGCAGCCGCTACCGGATTGATCCCGGGAGCATCACTCTGACCGGCTATTCCAACGGGGCCTCTACCGCCTGGGCGCTGGCTGAGGCGTACCCCGACCGGTTCGCTGCGATTTCCGTTACTGCAGGCGTCCCTTACCAGACGAACCTGGTGAACCTGCAGCATCTGCCCATTCTCAACCTGTGCGGGGATGAGGATTACCTGATGGAAGAAGCGTACAGCCTTCCAGCCGCCGCACTGCCTGCGCAACATTCCGGTGTGCTCGAGACCGGCTCGAATCACTGGGACACGAAGGGCTTTCACTTCCTTCCGTACACTCTGAACTGGCTTCTTCAGCACCGGAAGCGGGAGGACCCGCCGGCAGTCCGCTACCGTACCGCCATCGGAAGACACCGGCGCAGCTTCTGGCTCGAGGTGACCTCCTATGAGTCGGATGCGGCGGCGGAGCTCACCGGGGAGCGCAACGCCCTGGGGACGTACGTGATCCGTACGGAAGGTGCCGGCGGCTTCAAGCTGCACCTGTTACCGGCCGACGGCAGGCCGGTGCAGGCTGCCGTTGACGAACAGCTGATTCGCGTGTCACCGGGGTCCGAAGGCGAGCTGCAGTTCAGGAAGGGGGCGGATGGGGCATGGCGGCAGGTCAGCGCGGCGGACATCCTCCAGGCGGATCTCCCCACGCATGGGATGGGGATTCTCGGGATCTACACCACAGGAGTGGATGTGCTGGTCCCCGGCGAATGGGGATTCGAAGAGGAGGAAGGGGCTGTCCGCAGCACATTGGACGTACTGGCGCGTCCCCGGACGGCGACCTGGGATCCGGTGGTGTACGTCAATTATCCGCAGATGACCTTGGGACCGGGATTCCCAAGGGAACGGCTATCACAGCGCAGCTGGATCTGGGCCGGCTGCGGCAGCGCTGGGCTGGATTGGCTGCGGGCGGAAATTCCGGACGGACTGCGGGCCGAGCTTGGGGACGAGGGGATTGGCATCGGCGGGCGCTATTACCCGGGACCATACTGCGTGCTGTTCATTCAGCCGAACCCGTTCAACCCGGCCAAGCAGGCGCTGATCGCGTACGCCTCCTCCCCCGAGTTGTTCCACAAGCATCTGTTCACCCGCAAGCTGCTGCTTCCCGGATACGGCAGCGGGCCCCATCCTTACCTCAGCAAGGAGGTGATCCTCTACTCGGGCGGAAGACTGCAAGCCATGAATATGAATCACGAAAACAAGGAGCGATGATCATGGAACAACGCATTATTGAACTGATCGGCGAGCTGAAAAAAGACCCCGCGCTTGCGGAACGGCTGACGCCGGAATCAAGCATTCTGAAGGATTCGGGCATGGAGTCGCTGCTCATCACCCATTTTATACTGAGGGTGGAGGACGAATTCGGGGTGGAAATCGACTTTGACACGTTCGACCTGTCTCACTTGGATTCGATTGCCTCCTTCTGCGGGTACATCCGGCAGCATCTCCCCGAGACGGCCGAGAGCGGGAGATAATGATGCGGCCGGAGAGAGCAACAGACCTGCCCCGCGTTCACTGCGGTTCCTTCGAGGCCGAGCAGTTCTGGCGGCCGGACGGACTGGTCAAGCTGCCGGGACTCCCGGACCCCGCCGGCTGGCGGATGGTCTCGGCGATGGATGAGCTGCTCTTCGCCTTCTGCCGGGAGGGGGACACGCTGCTCACGCGCAGTCCGATGAATGCGGCCCACCTGCAGTATTTGGCCGAGCTCGGCTTCGCCTTCCGCCATAACCGGCTTCCCTTGGACGAAAGCGGGGCGAACCCTCACTTAAGCGTACCGGAGCTTCTGGCCGGAACCGGACGCAGCACCCTCGCCGAGTGCATGCCGGGCGAAGGCATCCTGGAGCCCTTCGCAGTCATTCCCGGTACGGAGGAGGCGGCACGAGCCCTCGGTCTGAGTTGCCCTATGCCGCCGATGGAGACCATCACCCGCGTGAATACGAAGATGTATTCGGCGGAGATGAGAGAGCGGCTGGGCCTCCGGAACCCGGCGGTCACGGTCCGCAGCTCCGGGGAGCTTGCGGCCGCCGGCCGCGCTCTGCTCGCGGAAGGCCCCTTCCTCATCAAGGACAATTTCGGGGTGTCCGGACAGGGCAACCTGCTCATCGACTCGGAAGGGGTGCTGGATCGCATCACCGCCCATACGGCCGGGCAGGAGAAGAAAGGGAGGCGCACCGAGTACGTGCTGGAGACGCTGCTGCCGAAGGCGTACGATTTCTCGTGCCAGTTTCATGTGGGCGAGGATGGTTCGGTCCGGATCCTGTCCGTCCAGCGGCTGGCGAACAGCGAATTCGCTTACGAGGAGTCCTATACGCCGGAGCCGCACTTCCTGCAGGAGCTCGAAGAGCAGGGATATTTCGGGCTGATGGAATCGATCGGCCGGGAGCTGCACCGGGACGGCTATTTCGGCCACGTCTGCATCGACTCGATGGGTCTGGTGGACGGGGAGCTGGCGCCGCTTGTCGAGATCAATGCGCGCAAGTCGATGAGCCTCATCAAGCATGGACTGGACCGGTTCCTGCAGGAGGCCGGCCTGCAGGGCAACCTGCGCTCCTGTACGCTGCCTTCCCTGCCGCCGGGGCTGGCCTTCGAAGACCTGCTGGCGGCGCTAGACCGGGAAGGGGTGCTGTACCGTCCCGGCCGGGATGGAGGCGTGCTTCCGCTGACGGCGAATACGCTGACGGTGAACCGTTCTGCGGACCACCCGTTCAAGGGACGGCTGTACATCTGCTCAGCCGGGCGGGACAGGGAGCACGGCCGCGGCTTTACGGAGCGGCTGTTCCGGCTGCTCGAAACGCAGTCGCTCGAATTCACTCGGTAAGGGGGGACGTCTATGCAGTGGACCATTCTCGGCTCAGGCTTCGGGCTCGGATTTTATATCCCGTCGCTGCTCTTGTGCCGGCAGCTGGAAGCACGCGGACATGCCGCGGAAGCGGTGGTGTTCGAAAGTTACTTGAAGAGGGAGAAGCAGGAGAAGATTGCCGAGAGCCGCAGGGAGTATCATGCGAACTTCGCGGTGGCGCTGGTAGCCCAGCGGCTGCCCGCGGATGTGAGGCCCTCCATCGATTGGGAGGCGGCGGAGGCCCTGTTCTCCCGGTGGGAGAAGGAGGACCGCAGACGGTTCGTCGTGCTCTCCGGCCACTGGATCTATCTCCTCGACCGATACCGTGAGCGGATGGGGGAGAAGCCGGTCGAGGCGGAGCTGCTCTACGTGGACGCGGGAGTATCCCCGTCGTGGAAAAGCGTACGCAAGTACATCCCCGATTACGCTTCCCGCTATAGGGAGGTCAGCATGTATGATGCGGCATCCCGAGAGGTTCTCCTCCGCCTCCCCGTGACCGGGGAGCCTCCGGTTCCTTATGCGGAGAGAGAGGACCGCCTGGTACTCCACGGCGGCGGATGGGGCATGGGCACCTACCTCGAGAAACGGACGGAACTGGAAGGAAAGGGCTTCGCGCTCGATATCATCGCGGGGGCTATGGAGGAAGCGCAGCCGCATGGCAGACACCGCTTCTGGATGAATGATCCGGGCTGGGAGGCGTGGCGGACGGAAGGGGAGCCTCCCCGGCATACGTTTCCGAGATTCGGCGAAGTCCGGCCCGGGGAGCGGCCCGTCTTCACCTCACCCGGCCGCCGGCACGGACTGTATGAACGGGTCCGCGGGTCCAAGGCGATTGTCTCGAAGCCCGGCGGAGCGACGCTCATCGATTCTCTAGCCTCGGCGACACCCGTCGTTTTCCTGGATCCTTTCGGACCGCACGAGGCGAAGAATGCCGAGCTGTGGATTGCGAACGGATTCGGCATTTCATATGAAGCATGGAAAGAAGCGGATTTCAGTCTCTCCCTGCTGGAGAGGCTGCATGTAACGCTGCTGGCCCGGGCAGGCACGATCCGCAGCTATGTCGACCAGCTGTGCATGAACGATACCAGCGATAAGCACGATATCCCAATTGAGGTGAGGTGAGCGGCTATGCAGCCGAACAGCAGTGTGACGCTCGATAAGGAGTCCTTCGAGCTCATGAAGCGCACGATGAAGAAGATGGCGGTGCCTTTTCGCGAGAGAACCAGGAACCCGCTGTACAAGACCCCGGTCCCCGAATCGATCGGCATCAAGCTGACGAACCGGTGCAACCTGCGCTGCGCCCACTGCTTCCAGTGGAACGAGGACGGTTATCACCAGAATATGGACAAGGAAGAACAGAACAAGGACATCGACATCGAGGTGATCGAGCGGATTCTCGCCGAGACCCACGAGACGAAGTCTCGGCTCTATCTCTGGGGCGGGGAGCCGATGATCCACCGGCAGTTCGATCGTATACTCGAGCTGCTCGCCGATGACCCACGAGAGACCACGATCTGCACGAACGGCCTGCTTATGGACCGGTATATGGACGGCATCCTGAAGATCTCCCCGCATCTGGAGCTGCTGGTGGCTGTGGAAGGGCTCGAAGCCGAGCATGACTTCATCCGGGGCAAGGGCACCTTCCACAAGACGATGAGGCAGATCGAACGGCTCGTGGAGCTGCGGGAGCAGGGAATCTACAAGGGAAGAATCTCCGTTCACTCCATGATCAGCGACAGCATGATCCCGAAGCTCTATGAGCTGCTGGAGTATTTTGAGAGCCTGAAGCTCGATCTCGTGATCCTCTGCTTCCCGTGGTACATCTCCAAGGAAACGTCGCTCGAGATGGACGGCTACTTCGCCGAAAAATTCAGCTGGCTGCGGAAGCTGGAAGAGCAGCATATCGCCTCCTGGCATGCGTTCAAGTACCAGATGAGTGCGGAGCGGGTCCATGAGCTGGTCGGGGAGCTGACGCGGATCAATGAGCGGGTATGGAATATCCGGGTCCGCTACCAGCCGGGGCTCGATTATGACGAGATTCAGCAGTTCATCCGCGGGGAAGCGATGACCTCCCGGTGCGCCACGACCTGTCTTGCTCTCTCCACCAGGGTGGATGTGGGTCCGACAGGGGATGTGACCGCCTGCAAGTTCTTCAGCGAATTCACCGTGGGCAATCTCAAGGAGCGGAGTCTGATGGACATCTGGGAGTCCCAGGACTACGAACGCATCCGCGAGATCATCAATGTGGAAGGCCTGACCCCGGCCTGCTCGAAGTGCAGCGTGCTGTACCTGCATGGGATTTGAGATGGCCGGATTCAGGAGGAGGGCCGCCTGATGAGAAAAAGACAACAGATCGGCGTGATCGGAGCGGCGTCTATTCTGCCCCGGGTGCTGCTTGAGCCGGTCAGGGACATCGGACATCTTCGTGTGCTCGGGATCGCCTCCCGTACACGGAGCAGGGCGCAGCGGGTGGCGGACGAATACGGCATTCCGCTCGTGTTCGACAGCTACGAGGAGCTGCTGGCCTGCCGGGAAATCGACTGGGTCTATATCCTGCTGAGCAATCACCTGCACGCGGAGTGGACGATCAAGGCGGCAGAAGCGGGCAAGCATGTGCTGGTCGAGAAGCCGCTGTGCCTGCACTCGGCCGAGGTGCGTGCGATACAAGAAGCGGCGCAGCGGCATGGGGTGCACGTGCTCGAAGGCCTGATGGTGCAGCACCACCCGTGGCAGGCAGCCGTCAAGGATCTGATCGACGGAGGGTCCTACGGCCGGCTTCTGGAGATCGGGACGCGGATCTCGTATCTGCCCCGGGCGGGCTTCGAGACGAGCTACCGCAGCTTTCCGGAGCTGGGCGGCGGGGCCTTCCAGGACCTCGGCTGCTATTGGCTGCAGTTCCTGCAGGCCGCCGTCGGACTGGATGCCGAATCGTACGCCGGGCGCTCCTCTTTCGCCGGACCGAACGGCTGCGACTGGACCTTCGAGGCGGAGCTGGGCTATCCCGGCGGGCTGAAGGCCTCGACCGTCATTTCCTTCGAAAAGCCGTACAAGGCGAGCCACACCCTGATCTTCGAAGAAGCCGCCGTGTCCGCAGACGATTTCTTCCGGCCCAATCTGGGCTACCGGATGGGACTGAAAATTACCGAGCGGAGCACAGGAGAGACATTGAAGCGGTTCTGGGAGGAACAGAGCTATTACGCCGGCCAGCTGATCTACTTCAGCGATGTGGTGGAGGGACTGCGGGAGCCGGCGAATCTTGAGGCGACCGCAGCCCGGATCGCGGCCGGGGAACGGATCTACCGAAGTGCGGCGGCGGGAGCGGGTATCCCCCCGATCCACGCGGCCAGAGGTTAACTGGGAGTGGTGAAGATGTCAGGCATCATCGTCGAAGGACTCGCGAAGTCTTTTCAATATTATAAGAAAGAAGTGGGGCTCGCCAGCTCCCTGCGCAACCTGTTCCGCAGAGAAATGCTGACCAAGGAAGCGGTCAAAGGCATCTCCTTCGAGATCCCGGAAGGCGAGATCGTCGGCTTCCTCGGCCCGAACGGGGCAGGCAAGACGACGACCCTGAAGATGCTCACGGGCATCCTGTACCCGACCTCGGGCAGCGCTTCGATCCTTGGGCATGTGCCGTGGGAGCGGAGGAAGGCGTTCAAGAAGCAGTTCGCCATCGTCATGGGCCAAAAAAGCCAGCTGTGGTGGGATCTGCCGGCCAATGAATCGCTTCATCTCAATAAGCACATTTATGAGGTAGAGGAGGGGCAGTTCCGCCGCACGGTAGACGAGCTGGCCGAGCTGCTTGACGTGAAGGAGCTGCTGGGCGTGCAGGTGAGGCGCCTGTCGCTCGGAGAGCGGATGAAGCTGGAGCTCATCGCTTCGCTGCTGCATCAGCCCCGGGTGCTGTTCCTGGACGAACCGACCATCGGTCTGGATATCCTGTCCCAGCGCCGCATCCGCGAGTTTCTCAAATATTACAACCAGCAGCAGCGCACGACCATCGTCCTCACGAGCCACTATATGAATGATATCGAGGACCTCTGCAAGCGCACGATCATCGTGAACAGCGGACGAATCGTCTATGACGGCAGCCTGGCCGCAGTCAACCGCCAGCTCGGGCAGAAGAAGCTGATGAAGATCAAGCTGGGAGAGCCGGTGGATCCCCGGCGGCTGGAGCGATTCGGCCGTGTGCGGGAGTGCAGCGGGATGGAGGCAGTGCTTGAGGTCGACAAGAGCGCCCTCAAGGAACGCTCGAAGGAAGTGCTGGAGCATCTGCCTGTGCTGGACTTTACGGTTGAGGAGATCTCGATCGAGGAGGGCATCGCCCTGCTGTATGCCAAGGAGGCCGCCTCATGAGCGGAGCAGGGGGCAAATATGCCAAGACCTTCGTGATGGGGCTGCAGAATGCGCTGGAATACAGGGCGAACTTCACCCTCAGCCTGCTCAGCAGCATCTTCCCGATCGCCGTCCAGGTGTTCCTGTGGCTCGCGGTCTTCCAAAGCGCGGACCGGTCTTCGGTGTTCGGCTACACCCGAGGCGAGCTCATCGCTTATTCGATTCTTGCCGCCCTGTTCGGCAAGCTGGCCGCTGCCGGGTTCGAGCATGAGATCGCGGGCGACATCAAGGACGGGAGGCTGAGCAAGTTCGTCGTGCAGCCCATCCACTACTTCCTGTTCCGCCTCTGCTCGTTCCTCGGCGAGAAGGCAATGCACTATCTCGTCATTGCCGTGCTGACGGCCGGCGTCGTCTTCGCGCTGCGGGGCGATATTCAGCCGGAGCCCATGCGGATTCTGGTGTGCCTGGCCGCGCTGAGCCTGTCGGTGGCCATCAACTTTCTCATCTTCTTCTCGCTGAGCATGACCGCCTTCTGGATCCAGGAGGTGTGGGGTATCTATCTGGCCTTCAGCCTGCTCGCGAATATCGCGGGAGGGGGCCTGTTCCCGCTCGATATGTTCAGCGATTCGGTGCAAGCGGTGCTGAGCCTGCTGCCGTTCAAGTATATCGTCTACTTCCCTGCACAGCTTCTGCTAGGTAAGGTTCCTCCAGGAGACCTGTTCGCGAGCATCTCGGTGCAGGGGCTCTGGATCCTCGTGCTGACCCTGGTGTCCATGGGGCTGTGGCGCACGGGCCTCCGCAAATACGAGTCGGTGGGAGGGTAGTTATGGGCGCGGTATGGAGGGAATGTCTCAGATACGCACGGATCTATGGGTTATTCGTCAAGAACAGCGTGATCTCGATGATGGAATACCGGGTGAATTTTGTCTTCGGCATCCTGATCGAGCTTGCTTACTTGTGCATCAAACTGTCTTATATCTATGTGATCTACCGGATCGGGGTGGACATCCGCGGCTTTTCGCCGGACCAGATCCTGCTCTTCACCGGCGTATACACCGTGATGGCCGGTCTGTACTCCACCTTCTTCTACGGCAACTTCATCCAGCTGCCGGAGCATATCCGCACCGGCTCGCTCGATATCATGATGACCCGGCCGGTGTCCCTGCAGTTCATGGCCACGCTGCGCAGCATCGATATCGGCTATTCGATCCCGAATCTGATCGGCGGCCTGCTCATGATCGTGTACGGCTGGCGGCAGAGCGGCATTCCGGTGACGGCCGCCCACGTGACCGGCTTCACCGGCTTCATCCTCATTGGTGTGATGCTGACCTATGCGATCTTTCTCCTGCCCCAGCTGCTGTCCTTCTGGACGGTCAAGACGGGCGGGATCAACGAGGTGTCGAACGCGCTGTTCGACTTCAACCAGATGCCGATGGCGATCTATCCTGCCGCGATCCAGCGGGCAGGCACGTTCCTGCTGCCGGTCTTTCTGATCAGCAACCTGTCGCCGCTCTATCTCCTCGGCCGGATGACTCCCGTCTACTGGGTGTGGGGCTGTGCGGCTCCGCTGCTGTTCCTGCTGATGACCCGGCTCGTTTGGCGGATCGCGATCCGGGGTTATACCAGCGCGAGCTCCTAAGAGAAAGGAAGATGATTTGATGCTCCCAGTGGTACTGCTGGCCGGCGGCTTCGGCACCCGGCTCAGCGAGGAGACGGCCTTGAAGCCCAAGCCGCTCGTGGAGATCGGCGGCCGTCCGATTCTCTGTCATATCATGGAACATTACAGCCGGTACGGTATGAAGGAATTTTATGTGGCGCTCGGGTACAAAGGGGACTGCATCAAGCAGTACTTCCTGAATTATCCCTACCTGCAGAGCGACGTTACCGTTCGGCTCGGCGAGGGACAAGTCCAGGTGACGGAGTCCCGGGGCAGCGATTGGACCGTGCATCTGCGGGATACCGGTCTGCATACGACAACTGGAGGAAGGCTGTACCGGCTGCGCGACCAGCTCCGCGGGGATACGTTCCTAATGACCTACGGCGACGGGGTCAGCTCCGTGAACCTCCGGGCTCTGCTTGATTATCACTATGCACAGGGGAAGCTGGCCACGGTGACGGCCGTCCGGCCGCGGGGGAGATTCGGGACCCTGACGTTCGAGG
Source organism: Paenibacillus sp. S-38 (assembly GCF_049942825.1). Lineage (NCBI taxonomy): Bacteria > Bacillati > Bacillota > Bacilli > Caryophanales > Paenibacillaceae > Paenibacillus > Paenibacillus sp. S-38. The sequence continues at coordinate 4,752,487 of NZ_CP187970.1, read as the reverse complement.
GGGAACGGGTGACCGGCTTCAAGGAGAAGGAGCCGGCCGAAGAGAGCTGGATCAACGGAGGCTTCTTCGTGTTCGAGCCTGGCGTCCTGGATTACCTGGAGGACGACCGCACCGAGCTGGAGGGCGAGGTGCTCGGCAGACTGGCCCGGGACGGCCAGCTCGCCGCCTTCAAGCATCGGGGCTTCTGGGAATGTATGGATACCCTGCGGGATAAAAGGTACCTCGAGGAGCTGTGGGACAGCGGCTCCCCGCCGTGGATCGTGGAGGAAGGGGCTGCGGCTGCTGTGGCGGCAGGCAGGGAGGCGGCGCGATGGAGCTGACAGTCGACAGCCTCTTGGATGACGTCCGTCTGGCCGCTCTCGCGGAGAAGTTCGGAACGCCAATGTACGTCTATGACGGTGCCGTGATCCAGCGGCAGCTGGAGACCCTCCGCAGCCTGTTTCCGGCCGAGGCGGGAGTGGAGGTGTATTACTCGATGAAATGCAACCCGCTCCTCGGCATCGCCCAACTGCTCCGGAGGGAAGGCTGCCGGGTGGAGGTGGCTTCGGCCGGCGAGCTGGCGGCCGTTCTGGAGGCGGGGTATCCGCCCGCGGAGATCATTTTCACAAGTCCCGGGAAGACCGTGGAGGAACTGGAGTGGGCTGTGGATCTCGGCATCCGCTCCATCAATGCGGAGAGTGCCGAGGAAATCCGCCGGATCAACCGCATCGCGGCAGCCAAGGGACGCGTGGCGGATATAGCCATCCGCGTCAACCCGAACCTCGAGCAGAAGACGGCGGGCATCCGGATGAGCGGCGTCTCCTCCCAGTTCGGGATCGACGAGGAGGAGCTGCCCGGGGTGCTGGCCGAGCTGACCCGCCTGCAGAGCGTCCGGCTCATCGGGTTCCACGTCTACTTCGGAACCCAGATTCTGTCGGCGGACGCGCTGCTGGCCCAGCTTGAGGATACGTTCGAGCTGGCGCTGCGGCATGCGGAGAGCTCCGGGACCCCGCTGCAGTTCCTGGATCTCGGCGGAGGATGGGGCGTGCCGTACTTTGCCCATGAAGCGGCGCTTGAACTGGAACGGCTGCGCGAAGGCATCGCGGCGCTGTGGCTGCGGTATGCCGGCAGGCTCCGGGGCACGAGGATCGCGGTGGAGAGCGGGCGGTTCCTGCTTGCGGAAGCGGGCGTGTTCCTCACGAAGGTGCTGTACCGCAAAGCGAGCAAGGGCAGCACCTATCTGGTGTGCGACGGCGGCTCGAACCAGCATGCCTCGTCGGCGTTCCTCGGCCGGTATATCCGGCACAACTTCCCTATGCGGGTGCTGGGCCGCAGCGGCCCCTCCGAGCCGGTAACCGTAACGGGACCGCTCTGTACGGCGACGGATGTGCTGGGGCAGAAGGTGGAGCTGCCGGCCGCAGCTGAAGGAGACGTAATCTGTGTGGACAAATCGGGCGCTTACGGCCTGACGCACAGCCCGGTCCTGTTCCTGAGCCATGCGCTGCCGGCCGAGGTGCTGCTTCTCGAGGGCCGCGAGTATGTGCTGAGAGAAAGGGGGCGGGCGTATGACGTTATCCGAGGACAGCTGCCGCTGGATTGATACGGCCTCCGCAGGGTGCTGGTCCTTTGTCGAGGCGATGACGACGGGCCGGCGGCGGGATATCCTAGTGTGGCTCTGCAACATCGGAGCGGAGCAGGTCTGGCACCCGGCAACCGGCGGCATCACGGACCGGGAGGAGGACCGTGCGGTCCACCGGATGGAGGAGATGAACCTGCTGCTGTGCCGCCGGCAGGATGTGCTCCTTCTCCGCGAGGTGCCTGACAAGGAGTTCCTAAGGGACCTCGAGGCGCTCGGTTTCGAGATTCCGCGCATCCTGTGTCCAGCAGGGGCGGGGGCGGATCCTTACACCCCGATTGCCGAGCTGGTCCTGAAGGATGCGGAGCTGCTCCGGCAGCTGGAGGCACTGGCCGGGCCGCAGGTGTATTTCCTCCCGTATGCCGTGACGGAGCGGGAAGAGGAGATTGCGGCGAGGACGGGACTGCGGCTGATCGGTCCTTCCTCCCGGGCGGCAGCGGCCATTAACGACAAGGCGGCGAACCGGGCCATGGCGCAGATGCTCGGTCTGCCCGTCTGCCGGGGGACGATCTGCCGCTCGGCGGAGGAGCTGCTGGAGGCTTATGAGCAGCTCTACGTGCCGGGAGCCAGCTTCATTGTCAAGGATCCGTATTCGGCTTCGGGCAGGGGACTGCATCTGGTGGAGAGCCCGGAGCGGATGAAGGGGCTCGTGAAGCGGCTGATGCGGTTTGGCCGCAGGTCGCCCGAGACGGGCTGGATTCTCGAAGAATGGATCGAGAAGAGCGGGGATTACAACTACCAGCTGTTCATCCGTGAGGACGGGGAGATTGAAGTGTTCTCGCTGAAGGGCCAGCTGCTGGAGGGGACCGTCTACCGGGGGTCTCATCTCGAGGCGGACCGGGGGCCTGATCTCCCTGCTCCCTTCCGGGAATACGGGCAGCGCATCGGCAAAGCGCTGTACACGCTTGGCTACCAAGGGATGGCGGGGGTGGATGCGATCCGGGCGGCGGATGGGACGCTGATCCCGCTGATCGAGGTCAACGGACGATTCACCCTCTCGACGTACCTGAGCTTCGTAACGGAAGTGCTTGCTCCTGCAGCCGCGTTCGTATCCCGGTATTTCCGTCTTGTGACCCGGACACCTCTGACGTATTCGTCTCTGAAAACGCGTCTTGAGGCGGAGGGACTGGTCTATCGGGCGGACAGCGGGGAAGGGGTACTGGTCTACACGTCCGGCACGCTTCCCCAAGCGGCGGAAGGCGGGAGCGGCCGCTGCGTAGGGCGGGTTTTCGTTCTGATCGCCGCAGCGTCAAGGGAGCGGCTGTCCGGGCTGGAATCCGGACTCGAATCATTGCTGAACCATATACAACAGGAAGGGGAATGACGATGACCACGGCACAACTTACCGAGCTGCAGCAGTTAGCCGGCGCCGCGTTGGGTCTGCCCGCAGAGGTGCAGATGGTTCTTAAGCCCGAGACAGACCTGCGCAGCCATAATCTCAGCTCCATTACAGCCATCGAGCTGATCATCGCGCTGGAGGAGCGCTACGGCATTACGGTTCCCGAAGAGGAGCTGCTTATCGAAAATGTGTGCACACTGGCCCGGCTGGAGATCCTGGTGAACCGCTATGTGTCGGACTGAAGGGCGGGCGGGAACATGAGGACCCTAACGACGCCGATGCCGGAGGTACAGGCGGGAACCCACTGCCTCTTCGCCAGCCTGCGCAGTATCTACGAAGCCTTGGGCGAATCGGTAACCGAGACGGAGCTGTACTTTCGCTGCGGGGGGATGCTTGTCGAGCACAGCAGCGCACAGCCTTACCGGATCGGGCGCTCCGGCGAGGCGATGATGGAGGAGCTGGCGAAGCATGCTGGCAGGCCGCTCACCTATACCTTCAAGCCGGATGAGCTGCAGGAAGGCCGGCTTCTGCCGGCGCTGGAGCAGGCTCTCCTGCGGGGAGAGCCGGTGCTTCTCTTCGTGCACAGCGGATGCCTGGATCGCTGCCACGAAGTGTACCGGGAGAATCCGAGCCGGCCGCATGTCATCTGCCTGAACGGGCTGGACCGTACGGCGGGCAGCGCCTATATCATCGACTCGTTCCTGCTCGACATGTCCGGTCAGGCGCTGACCTATCAGGGACCGGTCCCGCTCCGCCGGCTGCTGGGCGGGATTTATGGGGCCGGCTTTGTCGGGAAGTCCCCGTACGCAGGGCGAAGCGGGGCGGTCTCCCCGGGAGCCGGCAGGGGGAGGATTGCGGCTGCGGGTGACGACTCCGCCCGCACAGCCGCAGGTGCCCTGGGCGCCGCTGCCCGCAGATCTGCCGATCAGGAGGAGGGCCTGAGGCTGGCGGCATCACGGATCAGGGAATACCTGGAATCGCCGGCGCACGCAACGGTACCGGCACAGGCACCGGACGAAGCCCTCGGGTATTCGGGCGAAGCGGCTTATCTGCGCTTCTTCGAAGCGCTGCAGGAAACTGCCGAGCTGCCCGACCCGGCATTCGCCGAAACGTGCAGGGAAGTGTACTACGGCCTGCGGATCGGAGGCGTCATGCATATGCTCCTCTACCTGCAGGAGCTCGTGAGCGAGCATCCTGAAGCGTTCCCGGAGACGGGGAAGGAGTGGATTCGAGAATTGGAGGAAGAGCAGCTGTGCTGGCGGAAGTATCTCCTGCAGCTGTATAAGATCGGCCTCAAGCTGCAGAAGGAGCAGTGGAAGCCCCTGCTGGAGAGGGGAGAAGAGCGGATGCTTCGGCTCTCCGGCATGCTGCGGACCCTAGCCGCGGAGCTGGATACCGCCCTGCACCGCGCAGCAAAAAACCGTCAGGACTAAGCTCCCGGCGGTTTTTTGCTTTGCTGCGGCTCCGCTTTCTCTCCGGCTGCCCGCCGATCGAAGCAGCTCCTCTAGCTCATGGAGACGGACTGGACTCCCTCATAAGCTTCCATCTGCCGCAGGCACAGCTCATACGGATCTTCGCCTCCGCGGTAAGCCTTCACCCAGTCCAGTACGGCGCCGACCGCTTCCTCGGCGGTCCACCGCGGCCGCAGGCCCAGGCGGCTCCAGGCCTTGGAGCAGTCGAGGCGCAGCAGATGATGCTCATGGAGCGAGAGGTCCTCCTCCACGCGGTAGACCGCGCCTTCGCCCCACTGCCGGCACACCTGCCGCACGATCGATTCCACGGTCTGCGCGTCTTCCTCCCGGGGGCCGAAGTTCCAGGCCTCGGCGTATGCAGCACCGCCGCAGAAGAGCAGTTCAGCCAGCCGGAGGTAGCCGGCCAGCGGCTCCAGTACATGCTGCCACGGCCGCGTGGCGCCGGGGCGGCGGATGGCGATCTCCTCGCCCCTCTCCAATGCACGGAAGCAGTCGGGGAGCAGACGGTCTGCCGCCCAGTCCCCGCCGCCAATGACGTTGCCCGCCCGGGCGGTGGCGATGGCGACGCCGTGCTCCGCATAGCGCGCGGGCGGGAAGTAGGAGCTTCGGTAGGCGGCCGTGACGAGCTCCGCACAGGCTTTGCTGCTCGAGTAAGGATCGAACCCGCCTAGCGGCTCGTCCTCCCGGTAGCCCCACAGCCATTCCCGGTTCTCGTAGACCTTGTCGGTCGTAACCATAATGGCGGAGCCGACAGTGTGCCCGGCGGCATGCAGGGAGCGGACCGCCTCGAGCACATTCACGGTGCCCATCACATTGATGGCGTAGGTGTCCTCGGGCCGTCGGTACGATTCCCGGACGAGAGGCTGGGCAGCCAGATGCAGCACAACATCGGGAGCCGTCTCTGCCATAGACCGGCGCACCTGTTCCACGTCGCGGATCTCTCCGATATGGCTGTTGATCCGCCCGGCCATCCCGCTCAGCCGGTACAGGCTCGGCTCCGTCGGCGGCTCCAGCGAAAAGCCTGTCACGTTCGCGCCCATGGCGTGCAGCCAGATGCTGAGCCATGTCCCCTTAAAGCCGGTATGGCCTGTAATCCATACCTTCCGGCCCTTCCAGAATGCCTTGTTCATCGCACTCGCCCTCCATACCCCGCAGAATACATGCATGGACCTATTTTACTCATAGCGGAGTGGGCGGGTAAGGCTCCGGATTTCGGATCGGGTGCCTGTTTTTCAGGCTTCGGTTTCTCATGCTGCGTCCGCCCAGCCCTGCCCCATCGGATTCGGCCGGCCTCCTACGCATAAAACATCCTTTATTTGGGATAGTAACATTGGCTGCAAGATCAACTTGAGGAGGCAATTCATGTCCAAACACACCAAGTGGATTGTCAGGCGGGCTGCGGTCCTGACCGTCCTGTTATGCTCCGCCGCGGGGACTGGGGCGGGGAACGCCATGGCCCCGGCCGCTGACCCGGCCGCCTTCGTCGACCCGACGGCCGAGCTGCCGAAGCCCGGCGAGCTCGAGCTGAGCTCCAGGGTTTACGTGGCCCCTTTCGCAAGGCTGACAGCGGGAGCCGGGCACCGGATCCGGATCGGCGACCGGGCCAATGTGCAGGATAATGCGGTGCTGGATGCCCGGCATGGGGATATCGTGCTCGGAGAACGGGCGATCGTTGCCCATGGCGCACAGATCCGGTCGGCGCAGCCGGCGCACATCGCAGCGGAGTCGCAGCGTCCGGAGTACAGCAATCCGGGCATTGGAGAGTTCGAGAGCTTCATGGCCGCACATCCCGGGCAGCTCAGCTGGGGCGCGGTCCCCGCTTTCATTGGCTTCAACGCTGTGGTGGACGGCGCCGTAATTACGGACGGAAGCATGGTGATGCATCTGGCCAAAGTCAGCCCGGGCATCACGCTGAAGAGCGGGCTGAAGGTGAAGGAGGGCAAATGGCTCCGGACGCAGGAAGAAGCCGATGATCCGGCTCTCGGCAAGGTGGAATACATCCAGACCGGAGATATCGAATTCATGATCGATGTGGTTGAAGTGAACAAGGAACTCGCGGCAGGCTATTCGCAGCTGGCAAGGGAGAATGCAAGTTTCGTCCGCGGAATCAATTATAATCCGGGCAAAATCCCGGGCAATGAGCATAGAACCCTGCCGGCCGTTGGCGGGGTCCGGACACAGCAGCCGGACACCGGCACCTACCGCTACCGGATCATCGGCAATGTGCAGATCGCCGATCTGACCGGCATCCGCGACGGGGTCTCCCTGCGCGCTGACGAAGGGCCGCTAATCCGGATCGGGGCTCAAGCCCGGTTCTTAGGCTCCAATACATTCCATGCGCTGAAGTCGACCCACATCTCCGCAGGGAACCGGGTGGTGCTTGAACCTGGAGCTCTTGTCCATGGAGGCAAGGACAAGCAGCTTAAGGGGGAGACCTGGACCGAGATCGGTGACGGCTCAGTGATCGGCGCAGGCTCCGTCGTCTTCCGGTCAAGGCTCGGCAAGGGCGTGCGTGTGGGTGCGGGCAGCCTGGTGATGGACTCGGTGATTCCGGACGGAGCGGTCATTCCGGACGGCGAAATCTGGATCGGAGGCAGGCGGAAATACAGCGCGGAATAACCCTCGCCGTACTCCGCCTGACCGACAGCGGCCCGTTCCATCTAACGGAAGCTTTCATAAAGCGACAGCGGCAGGAAGCAGCCGGACAGCACTAGAAGTGCCAGTCCGGCTGTTTTATTGCTGCCTTTCCATAGCTGTCTGGCGTAAGCGAACGTGTAGTAAGTCATATAGGCGGATACGCCGATCAAGATGAGGTTCATATTCATTTCACTCCCTGGTGCTGGTTCATGACGGGCGGGTCGATCTGCTTGCCGAAGCTTTCGATTTTGAGTTCCACGTTAACGCTAACCTTCGCTTTTGGGAACTGAGAAGGCCAATCGAAGTCTTCATACTGTTTTAGCGTCCAGAATTGACTCCGGGCGCTGAGATGCCACAAGAAGGGTTCCCCCTTGTACGTTTGCTGCGCCTTCGTCACGAATTTCATGATCCGCTCCTGCAGCTGCTCCTGCAGCGAGGCTTTTAGCTGCTCCTGCTTGCCGGCATCCGAAGCGTAATTGACGAAGCTGGGTGTAGAGAGGATCTGTACCCGCAGGGGGAGCTTCACCGATACCTCCACCGGATCGGTCCGCACATTGAGCTTCACCTTGGTTGTTCCATTCTTGATAAACCGGGCGGTGATCTGGTAATCGTTATTCAGCGGATCCTGATAGGTCGAGATGAATGAATGGGTCAGTGATTTGCGTCGTAAAAACAGAGAATAACGCGACTCCTCTCCGGTAATGGTGCCAATCATTTTGCCTGCTTTGAATACGGCCGAGCCTATAATCTGCACGGGGTCGCCGCCCTTCTGCGGGACCTGTCCGGCGAGGTAGTCATCCTCCACCCTGGAATACTTGCCGGACTGCTTCTCTGTCGTAGCGTAGATGGCCAGGAAGAGCGTATCGTTGGAGAGCCGCTGGAAATACCGGTTCAAGGTGGAGTAGGGAACAAATCCGGTATCGCGCCACCGCTCCTGCATGAACGCATAATACTTATGCGGACGGGTCTCCAGCTTCGGTTTGTTGTTCTTGACGAAGTCGAAGGCTCTCTCCTTCGATACGAGGAGATTGATCTCGCGGCGCATCTCCGGGTCACGTACGGAAGCGCCCATCACATGATGGTATAGATCTCCCTTGGCAAGGTCTTGATTGACGACGACGGTCCGCAGGTGGGCAAAGGAAATCTTCCGGGTAATGACGCTGTTGGCCAGCTCCTTGGCCGACAAGATATCCGGTGCGGTGAAGCTGACGATATCGCTCGGCGGTTCGTTCGGAGCAGATCCCTTATCACTGGATCCCACCTGCGGGTTGGCGATCTGGAATGTAACGGTAACCATATTCTTGGGGGCCTTATCGAGACCGAGCACGACGACGAACGCCTGCTCCTCCAGTTCGTTCTTATCCCAGCAGCCGGACAGCAGCAGAAACAGGGGAAGCAGCCACAGCAGCTTAAGCATGTTCATTGCTTGACCTCCTTCTCAGACGGTCCAAGGCCCACAGCAGGAACGGCAGACAGAGGTAGAAGAGCGAGCTGCCATGAAGAACAAGGTCCCGGTATTGGCTTACCCGCGGATTGTTCTCGGGCAGCAGTCCGAGGAGAAGAACCAATACTGCCAAGGGCAGGATCAACGGTTCGAATTCGTCCATCCGGAAGGTGCGGGCAAAGATAAAGGCTAGCATGTACAAATAGACGGAGATGTGGATGACCGCGGCGATAAGCCAGAACGCCAGGAAGATCGATTCCACGTGCGTAATGAATTGTCCGATAGTGGCTGTTCTTGTCAGCTGCTGGAATGGATAAGCCATATTTTTGGCGGCCGGATAATCGAAGACCGCAATGTACACGGCGGTCATCACGACGATTTTGATCGAAGAAAAAATAAAGCAGAGAAAGGAAGCCCTTCGAAATTCAGAGGCCGTGCGCACGAAGGGGACGAAGGCGGCCATGAGAACCATCTCCCCGAAGATCGCCGTATAGAAGGGGCTTTGTCTAATCAGGTGATCCCATCCGGGCCCGGCCGCGGGTGCCAAGTGCAGCCAGTCAATATCCTGCCAGACGAAGAAGACCAGCAGAGCCAGGAAAACTTCAATATAAGGAATGATGATCCAGGCCGTCCGTCCGATCGCTTCGAAGCCGCGCTTGCTGATATAATAAGCGGCCAGCAGGAACATGGCGTACAAGGCGTTGGGGGGCGTCTTCTGGTAGACCATCGTGTTTACGATATCAGCATAGCTTCGGGAGCTGAAGACCGTTGTTAGGAGCATGGCGGCAGCCAGCAGCAGTCCGATCCCAAAACCGGCGTACGTGCCGGCAAGCTCTGTGATCAGCTCCATCAGGCCTTTTCCTTCGTTCCTCCGAAGAACGGATGTCAGTACGACGAATGCCGTGAGCATAAGAACGAAAGAAAAGAGGGCGAGCAGCCACCCGGCATTTTGGCCTTGATCCATCAGCAGGGTAGGGGTGGTGTCTGCCAGCTTCATACCGACGGTGATCAGAATGAGGGATCCGTACTCCCGTGTTCCGATTTTTCCATTGGATCGTTTGATCATACGGTTACTGTTGTCCTTCCGGTTTTTTCTTCCGCTGCTTGTCCTTCGGCTGGGTATAGAGCGGACGCAGCCACTGCTTCCAGACGGGAGGGCGGACAATCATATCCTTGGAAGAACCCTGATGGGGGGAGAGCGGCGTAAGAAAGGGAACCCCATAGGATTTGAACGAGACCATATAGGCGATGACGCAGGTCAAGGTCAATGCAATTCCGAAAAAGCCCATGAAGGAGGCGATCAGAAGGATGGCAAACCGTAAAATGCGGACCGCAAAGTTAAAGGAAATCTCCGGAATGGTAAAGGACGAGATGCCGGTCAGGGCGACAATTATGACAAGAATCGGACTGACAATATTGGCTTCGACGGCGGCTTGTCCCAGGATGAGCGCCCCGACGATGCCGATGGTTGGACCGATGACCGATGGAATGCGGACCGCCGCTTCCCGGACGAGCTCGAAGGCGGCTTCCATGAGCAGCACCTCGATCAAGGCGGGGAAGGGGACCCGCTCCCTGGTGGCGCCGATCGCCAGCAGCAGATCCGTTGGCAGCATCTCTTCATGAAACGTGCTGACGGCAATGTACAGCGACGGGGTGAGCAGGGCGACGAAGACGGCTATGATCCGGACAATCCGGATGAAGTTCCCGTACGCCCACCGGAGGTACTGATCCTCGGGCGTATGAAAGAGCGACCAGAAGGTGACCGGGAGAATCAGCGCTTCCGGCGAATTCTCCATGAGGAGTACGACATGCCCTTCCATCAGGAAGGAGGAAGCCCGGTCCGGCCGTTCCGTCAGCAGGACCGTCGGAATCAGCGAGTAAGACCGTTCTTCGATATGTTGCTCGAGGATCGATAGATTGGAGACCGAATCCGCCTCAATCTGCCCGATCCGTTGTTTGATCTCGGCCACGAGCTCCGGGTCCGCCAGATTCTTAAGATACATCACCGAGATTTCATTAATGGAACGCCTGCCAACGGTAAGCACTTCCGACATGAGCTCACGATCTCTGATCTGCTTGCGGATCAGGGAGCGGTTGGCGGCCGCCGATTCGATGAAGGCTTCCTTAGGGCCCTTGAGCACGTGCTCGACCTGCGGTTCACCGATCGACCGGGATTGGAAGCCGGGCTTATCCACCGAGAGTCCCTGATCTTCGCCCTGGATCAGCAGAATCGTGCCGCCGTTGACCAGATCATGGATCAGATCCTGTATCAGGGATGTCGCTTTTACCGAAGAGCTCGTTAAGATCTCCTCGAGTGCGGCAACAGCCGCATTGGGGTGCCTCAGTCCAACCGGAGACCGCGTAACCAGCGGCTCTATGATTTGTTTTTCGATGCTTTCGGCCTCTGCCGCCCCTTCAAGGAACAGCACAGCTGCTTCCCGCCCAAGGGACGAAGCGAACAGCTCCCTGACAACCAAGGCTTTATTGGCGGGATAGTTAAAGGCCCGTTTGAGCTCGTCCACATTCTCGGCCAGACTCGCAGTTAGTCGCTGTTCTTGTTCTTCGCCGCGGCCCAAAGTGTCTTTCTCCATAGCAAGACCTCCGTACCCCACTGAGATGCACACAGGTTACGCAGGTAGTATGTGCATAGGCAAGCAAATTATGTATCTGGGGTGATGGAGCAATGGAGAGATCAAGGAGACGCCGGCATGGCAGTTCACGGCGCCTTGTGGGGATCCGGCCGGACGGTGCAGGGAAAGGAGACCGGATCCGATGGGCTCGTGCTTGCAGCCTTCGTTGTTGCGCTCCGCTATGCTTCGCATAAAGGCAGCTGTCCAAAACGAATTACGTCGCTAAGCAGCTGCAAGGAGGGTTGGATCACGGCTCCTTCTTCCCCGTCAAGCTTTCCCTTGCGGGCGGGTAACACGGCCAAGCATTCACCCATATACTGACGGTAACCTGCCGGAGAAGCGGCGTCCAAGATAACCGGCGTACTGCAGAGGCTTGGTGTAGACAGCCTTGCAGTGCCGGCTTACCCCGCTGTACATCCCCTTGTCAGGCTTGCCGTTCATCTCGATCACCCAAGGATGCCCCTGGGTATCGAGGGCGAAGTCCACGCTGGCCTCACACAGGTGGTTGCCGGTATCGGTCTCCACAATCTCCGCTGCCCGCAGACTCATATCGTATAAGGATTTCATCATTCTTTTGACTTCCGTAGGGGAATACAGGTGCCGAAGGGCTGCTGTGGAGGGGATCACCTTCTCGCAGATGCTGGTATTGAAGCAGCCTGAGTAGGCGAGCCGGGATACAGCGGCGGTTACAGACCACTGGCCCTCCCGGTTTTTTTGAGCGAGAATACGGATGTCAAAATGCCTGTTCTGAATTTTCCTGACATGAACGCCCTGCTGGATGAGATAAGGAGTGGAACCGATCAGATCTTCGATATTGTCCTGCAAAGAGGCTTCACTGTTCACGATAACCCGGGGAAGCGTATGGTGGTCCGCGATATGGATCTCGCCGGAGTCTTTCCTTTCCACACGATATACGCCCCGGCCCAGATTGCCGGTACAAGGCTTGAGATAGAGGAGTTTATGTTCGTTCAAAAGCCCGGGTACAGCGTCTTTGTCATATCCCCAGGCAGGGGGCAGATGAGGCGAGAGCCAGCGGGTCAGGCATTCATGGATTTCCAGCTTGTTGAAGCCATTGGCCTGGTTGAACCATCGGGTTCCCAGTACATGATTCATCCGCTGTACGGTAGTGATGTCCAGCCGGTAACAGCGGTTGTAGACCACGTTCGGGAATGGAAGCTCTCCTTCCACCCATCTCCCGTTCTTCAGCAGAAGTCCGCGTATGCGGGCTTTATTCCAGTCGATGGACGAGGGAGTGAATCCAACCAGCGTCATGCGGGGAGGCAGATGCTTCACGTACCTCTGGAGAACGGACTTTCTACGGCGGTCGCTCTCCACCATAATGCCCAGGAGAATGCCGGATTGGCAGCTCAATGGATTCCCTCCTTCCGTGCAGGGGAGTGAGATCCCAATATCTTATGCGGCGGAAGCGAATCGGCATGGACAACTGCACAAGTTACGGCCAAAAGAAAGAGCATACGTGATATTCGGGCCGCATAAACTCTGTTAGACCTGCTCTCCATACGGATCAGGCGGGTTGAACCTCCGAGCATTAGTGCAGACAGGAAGTGAAGAAGGAGCGTGATTGGGTATGGGCAGACTGCCAGGACCACCGGGCCCTCCCGGACCACAGGGGCCTACAGGACCTTCGGGTCCCCAAGGAGCTTCAGGACCAACGGGACCTACAGGACCGGCCGGACCGCCGGGGCCGCCTGGAACTCCAGGCATTTTCATTGAATTTGATTGTGCGGAGTTCTCCGGCATCATTCTGACGACAGCCGCCCCAATCGCCGATTTAGCCTCGGTGTCTATTACGGTGGATGAAGCCGATAACATCGTTTGGCTGACGGCCTATGCTACCTGGACACCCAGTGCGGCAAGCCCGACGATCGCCTTCAGTATCATTCGGGACGGCACGACGGTGCTGTGTACGGCTGGCGATACACCTGTTTCGGCGAACAGTCCGATTACTACAGCTCTTACCTGCTGTGATGTCGGGCCGTCTCCAGGCCCTCATACATACACACTGCGGGCCACAGGCACGATTCCGGGTGCCGGCGAGATTACGATTACTATCAATGAAGGAACATTGACTGCGGCAGAAATCAACACCTGATCATGGGCATCTGACGGCGGAGCCGAGATGAAGTCGCGATAAAGGGAAGTAACCCAAATTGAAATGCGTATATAAGCTTAAAGCAGGCTGCCGAAAAGGCCAGCCTGCTTTTTTTTTTTTTGTTATGCGGATGATTAGTCGGAGATCAGGATCCCGTCAAAGCTCTCGGGACCTACACGTACCGTGCCCAATGCATTCGATGCGACAAAAGCCGTATAAGTCAGCTGCGGCGCAAGCGGCGGATTGAAATCATCTGCGGAGAAAGTAATGACTTGAGGAGCCAATAGGCTTACCCCGAATGTGGACGTAGCCGAATAGACAAGCGGATCCGTCGGCAGTGTTCCCCGGACAATTGTAATGGTAATCCCAGCGACATCCAAGGGGATCAGTACCGATATCGTACCTTTCAGGATCACACGAAGTGTGCCTGTAGCCCCCTCGGTAACAAGACCGATTTGGCCAAAGAGTTCCGGCGTATTCAGCACGGTAATGGGATCGGAGATCGAGCCTGCGTAGCTTGCATTCTGCGAAGTGCGACCATCAATGAGTCTTCCCATTCGCTTCACCCCCTCTCTCTCTTGATGCTCTATTCTATGACTTCCCGCTCCTGGGAGATTGGATGAATATCATAGAATACCAAAAAATGGGTGGCTATAGCGCCACGGCGACGGTCGGGCACCCAATTTTTGGTGGGGCGAACAATGGCCCTGTCATCCGCGGCATACATCCATAGTATAGAGTAACCCAAGGCACCTGCCGCTGTTGTGGAGGTTGGATCTCGAATGAAAATCATGACCGTCCTCGGTACCCGTCCCGAGATCATCCGGCTGAGCCTCATCATCCGGAAGCTGGACCAATTGGCGGAAAAGCATATCCTAGTTCACACCGGCCAGAATTACGACCGGAACCTGAGTGATATCTTTTTTGAAGAGATGGGCATACGGCTGCCCGACCATCGGATTGATCCCGCTTCGAACAGCTTCGGAGGGCAAATCGGGACGATGTTCGGGGAGGTCGAGCGGCTGATCCGGCAGGAGAAGCCCGACCGGCTGCTTGTGCTGGGCGACACGAACAGCGCCTTGTGCGCGGTGCTCGCCGAGCGGATGGGGGTGCCGGTATACCACATGGAAGCGGGGAACCGCTGTTATGACAGGAGCGTACCCGAAGAGCTGAACCGCAGGGTGATCGATGCGGTGTCGACTTACAACCTGCCGTATACGCCGGGCAGCCGGGAGAATCTCCTCCGGGAGGGCGCAGCGCCCGAGCGGATCTGGGTTACAGGCAACCCGATCTATGAAGTGCTGCAGCATTATATGCCGAAAGTGGACCAAAGTGATGCAGTAACGAGACTGGGACTGGAGCCGCAGCAGTATATTCTTGTCACGGCCCACCGTGCCGAAAATGTGGATCATGACGGGAGGCTGGGCCGCATTGTGGAAGGGCTGCGGCTGATCGCGGACCGTCTGCAGCGGCCGGTGGTGATCAGCGTGCACCCGCGGACGCGCTCCAAGCTGACGCAGTTCGGCATCGACAGCCGGCATCCGCTCCTGCGGCTGTATGAGCCGTTCGGTTTCTTTGACTTCGTCAAGCTGCAGAAGCATGCCGGCTGTGTGGTCACGGACAGCGGAACGGTGCAGGAGGAGAGCTGTCTGCTCGGCGTCCCCTCGGTCACGATCCGCCGGAGCACCGAACGGCCCGAGACCATTCTCTGCGGCAGCAATATTCTTGCGGGTCTGGAGGCACGAAGCATCGCGGACGGCGTGGAGCTCATGATCCGTTCCAAGCATGCATGGCCCTATCCGGCCGGCTATCAAGATCCTGACGTATCGACCAAAGTCGTCAACATGATTCTGGGAGGCCTGCACTATGTTTGAAGACCAGACGATTCTGATTACGGGCGGTACGGGGTCATGGGGAACGGAACTGACCGCCCAGCTCCTGCAGCTTCGTCCGAAGCATATCCGCATCTTCTCGCGCAATGAATTTAATCAGGTGAACATGCAGAGGCGTTTTCACGGACGGCCCGAGCTCCAATACCGGATCGGGGATATCCGTGATTATCAGGCTGTCGAGGAAGCCTGCAGGGGTGTGGATTACGTGTTCCACCTTGCGGCGCTGAAGCATGTGCCGATCTGCGAGTCCCAGCCGGACGAAGCCATGAAGACCAATGTGATCGGTACGGAGAACATCATCCGGGCGGCGATCGCAGCCAAAGTAAAAAAAGTGATCGACGTGTCGACCGATAAAGCGGCGGAGCCGATCAATTTCTACGGCATCAGCAAGCTGGTCGGGGAGCGGCTGATTATTCATGCGAATGGACTCGGTACGGACACCCGTTTCGTCTGTATCCGCGGAGGCAATGTGCTCGGGACCAACGGCAGCGTGGTGCCATTCTTCATGAAGCAGATCGCTGAGGGGAGGAACGTTACCCTGACGTCGAGAGAGATGACACGCTTCTTCTCGACTGTCACCGATACCGTGGGACTGCTCGTGAAGGCGTCGCAGCTAGCCGCCGGAGGCGAGATTTTTGTCTTGAAAATGCCCGCCTGCCGCATCGAGGATCTGGCGCAGGTGCTGATCGACAAACTGGCTGACGCGCCGGTCGGGATCGAGGAGATCGGGATCCGTCCAGGGGAGAAGCTGCACGAGGTGCTGGTCACCCGCTACGAGTCCCCGACGACCTACGACTTCAGTGATGAGTATTATGTTGTCCTGCCTTCGGTACCGAGTACGGCGCTTATCCGCCGCTACGAGGACTATCCCCGGGCTGCCTTCGAGAAGTACGAATCGAATGACCGTCTGCTGACGCCGGCCGGAATCGAATCACTGCTCGTCCGCGGAGGGTTCCTCCCGTGAAGGTGCTGATTCTCGGCGGACGCGGGATGGCGGGACATATGATCAAGGCATATCTGCAGTCCCTCGGTACCGATGAGGTGTGGAGCACGCAGCGAGAGCCCGAACAGGGCCCCGGCGAGATTCTACTTGATGTTACGGACGAACAGAGAACTTGGGAGGTACTGCAGTCCTTGCGCCCGGAGCTCGTCGTGAATGCGGCCGGTCTGCTCAACCGTGACGCGGAGAGAAGGCTGGAGGAGTCCATCCGGGTGAACGGCCTGCTCCCTCATCGATTAGCGGAGTACGGAGACCGTCTGAACTTTCGGCTGATTCATATCAGCACGGACTGCGTCTTCTCGGGCAGCCGGGGCGGCTACCGTGAATCGGATCCTGCAGACGGGGTAACGGTATACGCCAAGACGAAGAGCCTTGGGGAAATCGCCGGCCATCCCCGGCACCTGACCATCCGCACGTCGATTATCGGTCCGGAGCTTAAGCCCGAGGGGATCGGATTGTTTCATTGGTTTATGAACCAGAGCGGGGACATTCCCGGCTACCGGCACGTGTATTGGAATGGGGTGACGACACTGGAGCTCGCCCGAGCTGTCCGCTGGGCGGCTGAGCGGCCGGTGGCGGGACTGATGCATCTGGCCGTTCCGCAGAAGATTTCGAAGCACGATCTGCTGCTCCTGATGCAGAGGACATTCCGCAGAGACGGAGTGAAGGTCGAGCCATACGACGCCTACCGGTCCGATAAAAGCCTGGTGAACACACGGACGGATGCCGCTTATCTTCCATCCGATTATGCCGTCATGCTGAGCGAGCTGAGGGACTGGATGAAAGACCGGCCGATCTACCGACGCTATCAAAAGTAGGTGAACTAACCATGCAGCCTATGGTATCCATTGTGATCCCGACGTACAACTGTCCCTATGTCGATCAAGCTATAGAAAGCGCCTTGAACCAAACCTACCGCAGTATCGAAGTCATCGTAATCAATGACGGATCTACGAAGCATGAAGAGAAGATCAAGCCGTATTTCGGCCGCATTAAATATATGAAGAAAAGCAACGGGGGAACGGCAAGCGCATTGAATGCGGGGATCCGCATGGCCAGGGGGGATTACTTTGCCTGGCTGAGCTCCGACGATTTGTTCCTGCCGGACAAAATCGAAAAGCAGCTCGCCTTCATGCGCCGGCAGCGGGCATCGGTGTGCTATACGAACTATCACACCATCGACCCGGCCGGACAGATGATCGCCGAGCGGGCTGGAGTCCATTTTGATACCAGCGCGGCATTCTACCGGCACTTTCTGCAGGGGTGCACGATCAACGGCTGTACGGTCATGATGGAGATGAAGGTGTTCGCCGAAGTCGGGCGCTTCGATGAGCGGTACCGCTATGCGCAGGATTTTGATCTGTGGCTGCGCACCGTGCCGCATTATGATTTTCATTTTTTGAACGAACCGCTGACCTTGTACCGGGTGCATGAAGGCATGGGCACACTGCAGCATGGCGGTGAGCAGATGCGGGAGGGCGAAGCGCTCATCGACCGGCACCGGGCTGCGATCGAACGCCTGATCCGTGATGGCCGAAGGGCCGAAGTGAAGGAAGTGAGGTGCAGTATGGAAGAGTCATTCTCGAAGGCTTATCAGGAGAATCTGTGGGGGGATGAGGAGTCCTTATCCGGCACCGGATCCAATCTGGTCCAGACGGAGACGATCCGAAGGCTCCTTCCTCCGCTGTTTCAGATGTACGACGTAAAAACCATTCTCGATGCCCCCTGCGGTGATTTCCATTGGATGCGGCACACCAATCTGTCCCGGCTGGACCATTATTACGGAATCGATATTGTTCCGGAGCTCATCCAGCGGAACAACCAGCTGCATACCCACCCGCAGCGGACGTTTATGCATCTGGATATGACCAAAGACCCTCTGCCGCGCGCAGACCTGATTCTCTGCCGGGACTGTCTCGTGCACCTGTCCTTTGAAGATATCCGGAGAGCCATCCGGAATTTCAAGCGCAGCGGAGCCAAGTATCTGCTCACCACGACTTTCACCGGGCCGCGGGTCAACACCGATTTTGAATCGGGGTACCATTGGCGTGCGCTGAACCTGGAGGGGGCGCCGTTTCACCTGCCCTCGCCCGAGATTCTGATCAACGAGAGATGCACCGAAGCCGACTACCAGTACACGGATAAGTCCCTTGGCCTCTGGGAGCTGAGCAGACTGAGTCTGTGACGGACGGCCGGAAGAAGGACCGCTTGAAGTGCCGGGGAAATGTACATGTGTGCTTCAGGCTGGTAAGGAAGGGGGTATTCCGGTGAAATTCACTTTTCCGATCCTTACGCTTTGCCTTGGCGGGGCACAGAGACAGCTGGTGGAGCTGACCAACGGCTTGACTGCCAGGGGACATGATGTGACCATACTCATGCCAAGAACGGGGAAGGTGGAATATGAGGTATTCTCCACCCTGAAGTTGACCGACCCTTACTATATCCGTGAAAGTGACTATCCTAAGAGCGATGTCATCGTCTCCAATTATTATTTGACGGTTCCTGACGCTCAGGTGGCCAGCGAGAAAGGGAAAGGGATTCATGTGCGCTTCAGCCTATGCTATGAACCCGCCTTCCTGCCCGGCAACCATATCACATTCCCGTCCTACCAGGTGACGCCCCATCTGCTGGTCGTCTCGAGCTGGCAGCAGCAGCTCATTGAGCTGAACCACGGCATCCGGGGGCATATCGTGCCGATCGGCGTCAGCCGGGAGCTTGTGAACCTTCGGATGCGCCCGCCGCACCATCCGCTGCAGATCAGCACGATCGTGCGGAGCGCGGAGGAGAATTGGTCCTGGCACCGCGATCAGGCTTATCTCATCGAACAGCTGGAGAGGGTTCGCAGCCACTGTCCGAATGTCGAGCTGAACCTGATTTGTCCCCCTGCAGAGCTGGAGAGCTCGCCCCAGCTACAGGAGTGGAAGCGTTCGGGGCGGTTTCGTTTTTTTCTCCCCTCGAACGACAGGGAGCTGTGTTACAGCTATAACTTTGCGGATATCTATGTGTCCTCCTCCGTATACGATTCCGGCTCCTTGCCCGGGCTTGAAGCGATGAAGTGCGGTGCGGCGCTGGTGACGACGTATGCGGGCGGGAACATGGACTACTGCAGGCATGAAGAGAATTGTCTTGTCTCGTACCGTCATGAGAACCGTCTGGCCGAGAATGTCCTGAGGCTGCTCCGGGACCCTGAACTCAGGCTTAGGCTGACGGAAGCGGGAGAGAGGGAAGCCGGCCGCTGGACCTGGGAGCGGAGCGTGGCCGCGTTCGAGGCGGCGGTGGAGAACATCGTAAAGGGGTGAGAAGAGTGAACGTGCTCATTGTATTCTTCGTGCCGAGCGGGGGGGTGGAGACCTTGAACCGCCAGCGCGCGTATGCCTTAAAGGAGGCGGGCATCGACTGCCATTTCCTTTACTTCCAGCGGGGGGCCGGCATGCAGAATGTGAAGGGAATCCCTACTTTTATCACCAATGATGATGAAGAGATCCGCAGTATTCTGATCACCGGAAACTATGCGGCCGTCCTGCTCATCAGCGCGTTTCAGTACCTGGAGCGCTTTCGCAGACTCGGGTTCCGGGGGAAGCTCATCTGGGATATCCAGGGCTTCGGCTCGATAGAGGAAACCCGGAAATACCTCTTGACGGCTCAGGAGGCTGTGCCTGCCTATTGTGACGGCATCCTGTACCCCAAAACCCCCTATCTCATGGAGCTTGCTGCGGAATATTACCCGGGGTTTCCCCGTTTTTATTTTCACAATTGCATCGACACGGCCGGTTTCACTTACAAGCCGCAGCCGAAGCAGCCGCAGCCGGTGATCGGCTGGGTAGGAAGGCTGGAGCCCAACAAAAATTACGCGGACTTCCTGCTTCTCGGGTACCGTCTTACATCCGTGGTGCCCGAGCTGAAGCTCTGGATGTTCGAGGATCATACGCTCTCCCTTCCGGAGGAGAGGCGCAAATTCAAGGAGCTGGTTCGAGCTTATGGGCTCGAGAGGAACCTCGTGCTCCGGTCGAATGTTCCCCATGACCGGATGCCGTATTTTTACTCCATGATCGGCGATTCGGGCGGCTTCCTCTGCTCGACCTCCCGGCTCGAAGGGTTCGGGTACAGCGTGCTGGAGGCGATGTGCTGCAAGTGCCCGGTGCTCGCGACCGATTCGGACGGCGTCCGCAGCTTCATCTCTCACAATATCACAGGTAAATTCTACGAGCACGGCAACATGGATAATGCGGTTGAGGAAGCGGTGGAGTATTTGAACAACAGCTACTTGCGGGGTGTCATCGCTAACCAGGCGCACGCGCATGTATTATCCAAGTTCTCGCTTGCCGAATATCGGCGTCAATTCGTACGGATGCTGGAGGAGTTAGGCTGCTATGAATAAAGACGAGACACGGGATGTGCCCACGCCGGTCGGCGTCGTATTGGCCGTATATGATCAGTCCAAAGATTACATCGAGGAATGCATCGAATCGCTGGAGGCTCAGGAGTTCCGGGATTTCAAGCTGGTGATTGTGATCGACGGAGCCAACGACAGCACGACGGATGCCGTCTATGATGCCTCCAGGCGCATGACGGTGCCCTGTCAGATCCTCTGCCGCTTTGAGAATCTCGGGCTCGTGCATACCCTGAACGAAGGGTTCGCAGAATTGCCGGATTGCGAGTATCTTACCTGGGTCTCCAGCGACAACCGGCACGAAGCCTCGTTCCTCGGCACCTTGTACGAATCGCTGCGGCAGGCGCCGGAGGAGACGGTGCTTGCTTACTCGATGTTCCATTATATTGATTCGGAGGGCCGGCGGACTTCGGATGCACCGGACTCCCTCGAAGCCATGAGGAAGCACATGGACCGGCCCAAAGAACATATCTACCAATCCTGTTATATCGGACCGTCTTTTCTGTTCAAGCGCAGTGCCTACGAAGCGGCGGGCCGTTATATGCCCGACTTTCCGCGGGTGGAGGATTATGAGTTCTGGATTCGGCTGCTTCAGCAGGGGGACAGCCAGTTCATCCCCGAGCCGCTGATGGAATACCGGGTCGGAGGAGAGCATGCGCTGTCCACCCGTACCCCGGTGGAAGAGCTGCAGACGACGGCCATGAAGGCGAGTGTGTACCACCGCCGGAAGATCGGTGATCAACCGAAGGTTACGATCGTGCTGTATGCGCACAACCAGGAGTCTCTTGTGCCGGCAGCGGTTGACAGCGTCTTCGGACAGACGTTCACCGATTTTCATCTCGTGCTTGTCGACGGCGGCTCCCGCGATGAAACCTGGAGCCGGATGCACCATTATCAGGACCCGCGTATCATTCCGCTTCGGCTTGACGAGGGAAAGGGCAGCAGCTATGCATGGAACCTGGGCTTTGCCCATGCGCTGGGCGACTACGTGCTGGAGATCGGGGCGGAGGATGTGCTGCCTCCTGATACCCTGGAGATGCTGATCGGCCGCCTGGAAGAGGAGCCGGCCGCTTGGGGGTTCGCTTATGCGAAAGCGTGCCACTGGCTCGGAGGTTCGGAGCCGGGAAGCCCGGCGGCAGTCATCCGCAGCGAACAGCTGCACTGCCCGCTGTTTTACCGCCGCAGCGCCTTCGATCTACCCTCTGTCATCCGCTACCGCAGGGAGACGGGGAGGCAGCTTCACCGGTATTTCCAAGGCTCCCCCTCCGGAAAATTGGTATTGGACGCGCAGTCGGCTGCGGAGCGGAAACCTGCCGGCGGCAGGAGGAAGAGAAAGACCGCCGCAGCGCGCAAAGGAAAGCAGCGCCGGCCCCCTAGCCGCGGCCGCTCCAAGAACAGGACGCCGCAGACTCCGCTGCGCCGGAGCGCAGGCAAACGCGGTGCGCCCCTAGCGAAGAGCCGTGCGTCCCATAGGAGGCCGAGGCGGGAGCGTGCCGCCGCCTGACGCTGCCGTATGGAGCGGAGTCACGGTTCGCCGGCCCCCGGACGACCGGACCAAACGGCCGTCTAACCGGATAGACGGCCGGCATAACGCTTCCCGGCGGGCCGGTCGAGCCGCTGATCGCGCTCAGCATCGTCGGGGCGGCCCCGCCTTGGGCTTCGGCTTCGCCGGCACCCCGCCGGAGCTGCCGCTGGACGGCGGTCAGGCCGTTTCCCCGCTGTTTTTCCTTAGATGGGGGAAATGGCAGCAGGCCGGCTGCTTCTGATTGCCGTGCTGTTCCCGGTGAGCCGGTGTCTCCAGCATGGGAGGTCGTATGGGCTGGCCGCTGCCGGCCGTCTCGGTATCGCTCTCTGCCTTCCCTCTCCCTGACCAAAGCCTCATTCTGGATCCTCTTGTCCATGGTATACTGGATGTATGTTCCAAATAAGGGATAGATGAGGAGGAGGAGTTGCGGATGGGAATGCAGTATACCGTATTGGGCCGCTCCGGCCTGCTGGTTTCGAGATTGGCCTTTGGGGCGATGACCTTCGGCTCCGGGAATATGCCCAGTGTCTATAAGGTGGACCAGAGCGGCGCACAGGAGCTTGTGGACCGAGCGCTTGACGCCGGGATCAATTTCTTCGACACGGCCGACGGCTATGCCGACGGGCAGAGTGAAGAGATGCTCGGACGGCTGCTCGGCAGCAGACGCCGGGAGACGGTCATCGCCACGAAGGGCGGCTTCCGCGTAGGACAGGGACTAGTGCAGGCCGGCTTATCCCGCAAGCATCTGTTCGAAGCCTGTGAAGCCAGTCTGCGCCGGCTTGGGACAGATTATATCGACCTCTACATCGTACATAAGACAGACCCGCACACCCCCCTGGAGGAAACGCTGGAAGCGCTGAACGATCTTGTGCGGCAGGGTAAGGTCCGCTATATCGGCTACTCCAACTGGCCGGCCTGGCTGGCGGCGCAGGCCGTATCGATCCAGCGGGAGCGCGGGTGGGCTTCCTTCATCAACGGTCAGGTATACTACTCTCTGATCGGCCGGGACATCGAGCATGAGACGGTTCCCTTTGCCCTCTCCAACAGCATCGGGCTAACCGTCTGGAGTCCGCTTGCCGGCGGCTTCCTCAGCGGCAAGTATACGAGGGAGAACCTGAAGGAGGAGCAGAACCGACTGAGCGGCTTTGATTTTCTGCCGCATGACAAGGAATGGGGCTTCCAGGTGCTGGACACCGTCCGCGAGCTGGCCGAAGGCTATGGAGCGACCCCGGCCCAAGTCTCGCTGGCCTGGCTTCTGGCCCAGCCCCACGTCAGCGGTGTGCTGGTCGGCTCGAGCAAATTGACCCAATTGGAGGACAACCTTCGTGCGGCAGAGCTGCGGCTGAGCGCCGGGGATGTCGAGCGGCTGAATACCTTGACACGGCCGGCCTCCTTGTATCCGAGTTGGTTCACGGCTGCTACCGCCGATGTTCAAGTGGAAGAAGCATTGAAGCGTTAAGCCGGAAGCGTTACTAGGAAGCGGTAGACAATGAAGACAGCGGCATGAACAGACTTGCATTAGCGGAGTCTGATCATGCCGCTGTTTTTTTGATCGGTGCGGCAATGCCTTCTCAAAGCTGGCGCTCGTACCCTTCGAGACGGCCGAGCAGGCAGAAAGAATCTGGACAGGGCAGGGACGCAGAATAGGGTGCGGGTTGTGCAGATGGATCATAGGGCGGAGAAGGGAAGCGGGTGTGGCCGGCAAGGAAGCAGCCGGCCGCGTTGGCCCGCTAAAAAAAGACTTAGCTCCGGGAAGGGCTAAGGTCTGGAGTGCATTGGCTTCTGCGATCAGGCTGCGGCTGGGGCGGCAGCCTGCTTCCTGCGGGTGCGCCGTTTGGCGTTCCCCTTCAGGCGCCAGATCACGAGACCCGTGATCATAAGAACCAGCGGCATCATGCCGAACACAAAGTAGATGATCTCGGTGATGACTCCGCCATAGGTTCCAAAATGCAGCCCTTTCCTCCAGGCGTTGTACAGGTTGATGGTAAGGCTGGGGTCCGTTTTGTACAGGATCTCCCCGGAGGCCGCATCCAAATATACGGTGCTGTTTGCACCGGAAGTGGCGGAGATGCCGTCCTTCAGCCCGACCTGGTATGACTGCCCGGCTTTGGCAGGCAGGCTGATGCGCATAAGCTCGCTGTCCGGATAGGTGCTCTTGACGATTTCGATAATCTTGTCTGGGGGAAGCATCTGCTCTGAAGAAGCTGCTGACTTCATAGCCGCCGCGGGAATTTCCTCGCGGGCCGCGAAGCCGACCCAGCCGGGAATCATCTTCTCGAACGCATTTACCGTGCCGGTGAGCGCCAGAATCAGCAGCAGCGGGATGGAGATGATCCCCGATGCCTTGTGTAAGCTCATGTTGAACATGAATTTTCCTCGGTTCCGGATGACACGAAAGCCAAGCGCCCATTTACGCAGGCCAGGCCACCACAGGTACAGCCCGGTCAGCAGGATGATCGTCAGGGCCATCCCCAGAATTCCGACGACCGAAGCGGCGGAGGTTCTGCCGATGACGTTCGTCAGCAGGAAATAACGGTGCAGGTTATAAATCGTGGCGAACGGCTCCCGGCGTTCTTCGTGAACCTGGCCGAACACTTCACCGGTAGCGGGATCCCCATAGACGGTGCGGCCGTCTTTGCCGCCGGCCCCGTCTTTGGACAGATGGATGTGGTACAGCTTGTCGTCCGCAGGGTATTCGACCCGGTCCGCCTTCATGCCCGGAACGGCTTCATTCGCATGCTGAAGAAGGACCGGCAGTGGAGCTTCTCCCGTGCCGGACGTGATCCGGACAGGGTGGAGCCAGCTTTCCACGTCCTTTTCGACGAGCAGCAGACTGCCGGTGGTACAAGTAATGACAATGAACAAGCCGAGAATCAGACTGAGAAACAAATGAATGGATAGCATCGCTTTGCGCATGAAGGGGAGTCCTCTCCAAAAGGTGTCGGTTATGTAGGATGATTCGATTTCCGGCCGCCGAGGCGGGAGGAGCACTGCTGAGGAGCGGGAGTCCCGTTAGAACAGGTTCTTCATGGCTTGTCCTCTAATGCAGGCTCGTATATGTTCGTCTCTATAAATTGCAGGCTGCAACCTCACTCCTCGGATCATTAATTGATAATGATTATCATTATAAGTATCGACTTACTGAATGATAATGGGAATCACTCTCATTGTCAATATCGTTTAGTGCCAAAAAGTCATATTTGGAGCCGCTTCAGCAGATGCTAAATCATGGTGCAAGCAAAGAAGTGCTCACCAGCATTTTACATATTTATAGTGGCCATATCCTGCTGCCCTCGCGGAAAAGAATCCCGGGTGTTAAGTATACCAGGCCTGTTCAGCAGCTGACCGAGGAGGGGCTCATGCGCTTTAAGGATGTGTTTTCCATCATAGGCCCTGCGATGATCGGACCTTCCAGTTCCCATACGGCTGGAGCGGTACGGATCGGCAGGTTCGCCCGCCAGCTGTTCGGGCCGCAGCCGGAACGGGTGGAGGTGCGTTTCTTCGGCTCGTTCGCCGCGACGTTCAAAGGCCATGGCACCGATATTGCGATTACCGGGGGACTCCTCGATTGGCAGACGGACGACCCGCGGATTCCTAGAGCAATGACTTATGCGCAGGAGCGGGGGATGCGTGTCGCGTTCGGCCAAGGAACAGGCCTCTATTCCCACCCGAATACGGTCCGGCTGTTACTCTCCTCCGGAACGGGTCCGGGCTGCAGAGAGCTCACCCTCACCGGCGCCTCGATCGGCGGCGGCACGATTGAGATCACCGACATCGACGGATTCAGCGTCAAGCTATCCGGCAGCTACCCGGCTGTCATGGTCCGGCACCGGGATGTCACAGGGATGGTAGCGAACATAACGGACATTCTTAGAGACAGCAGCAGTAATATCGCGCATATGTCGGTCGACCGGAAAGGGAGAAGCGGGGAGGCGCTGACCGCACTGGAGCTGGATGGGGCGCCTTCCCCCCGGCTGATGGAACAGCTGGCCTCGCTGGATCAGGTAAGCCGTGTGCTCTGCGTCGATCTGTCCAGGGACAGTTCCGCTTGAGTGCGGCAGGTGGAACCGGCTTGGGATCAAGAGAGGAGGGATGTCCATGCAGTTTCGGACCCTGGAGCAGCTGGCGGCTCAGAGCTATGAGAAGAATATGACCATTGGACAATATATGCTGGCGCAGCAGAGCACGGAGTCAGGCAGGAGTTCCGAGCAGGAATTCGCCACGATGTCAGCGTACTACGGCGTCATGAGGGAAGCGGTGGAGCGCGGACTGAGCATTGATACCACATCGCGGAGCGGGCTGACCGGAAGGGACGCCCAGCGGGTAATGGCGTACGGGGCGGAGCAGGAGCTGAACCTGGGTGAGGCGGCAGGGGAGGCGATGGCCTATGCGCTGGCCGTATCGGAGGTGAATGCCTCGATGGGAAGGATCATTGCCACACCGACAGCCGGCTCGTGCGGCATTATTCCCGGCGTCTTCCTCTCCTGCCAGAAGCGCTTCGGCTGGACGGACGAGAAGATGGTGTACGGCTTGTTCGCTGCCGGAGCCATCGGCTACGTGATCGCCAACAATTCCTTCGTATCCGGCGCGGAGGGCGGATGCCAGGCGGAGGTCGGATCCGCCATCGGCATGGCGGCAGGCGCACTCACGGAACTGCGCGGCGGTACGCAGGAGCAGGCCGTACATGCCGTCGGTCTGGCATTGAAAAATACGCTGGGTCTGATCTGCGACCCGGTCGGCGGTCTGGTGGAGATCCCCTGCATTATCCGCAACGGCTTCGGAGCCGTTACGGCACTCGCCGCAGCGGATATGGCGTTGGCCGGCGTGCGGAGCATCATCCCGTCGGATGAGGTCATCTCGGTGATGCTCGAGGTCGGCTCCTCCATGCCGGAGAAGCACAGAGAGACCGCGCAAGGCGGACTGGCCCAGACCCCCACGGGACGGAAGATCATGAGGGATTTGCGAATGAAGCCGGAAGCAGAAGAGACGTGAGCGCAGCTCACGGACCGGCATTGCAGGCAAATGCAGGATAGAGCGAGATTCGGGTGATGTATGTCTCGCCAAGCTCGACTCTGTCATCGTAGATGTCTAATAAACGGGCAGCGTCCATGAAGGACGTTGCCCGTTTATCTTGGTGCGATAGAACAGCGGCTAGCTGTCTTGGCCGCCAGCGACCAGCCTGCGTGAGGCTGCAGGCTGCCCCTTCTTGTCATAGGCGACGAGCCGCAGAGGTTCAGCAGCTGCTCCGGCAGGGACGGTGATCTCCATCTCCCAAGGCATCTCGAAGGAGATACCGAGCCGCTGCCCCCCGTGGTAGAGGGCAACGGCGAATGGAGCGCTCCCATCCGGGAGCCTGGCGTATACGCTGACGCTCTGGCGTCCCTCCGGCAGGGAAGCGTCCTCGTGGAGCCGGTAGGTAAAGTCAACCGGATCCGCGGCGGGGTCGACCCGGCCGAGGAAACGGGGGGAGGCGGCAAGGCGCCGGTACCCTCCATCCGTATAAGGATTCTCGCCGAGATCGTAGACGAAATCCATGTTGGAGCGGCCGGCCTGGGCCCGGCTGAAGTTAAAGTAGGTGACCGCTTTCACCTCGGGGAACATCACCGGCAGATAGGCATACATGTATCCGAGCTGGTCTTCCGCCCACTCATAGTAGGAGCGTCCGCTGGAGATGACGCTGTGCGCCACCGCCCCTTCGGAGATCATGATCGGCTTGTGGCTGTATTTGGAGCATAGAGCGGGGCGAACGCGTCGATGACATTATCCTGGAGATCTTCCATCCCGTCCGTTACCGGGGTGGAATACAGGGAGAAGCCGACCCAGTCTACATAGTCGTCGCCGGGGTAATAGGCTTCGATGCCGTCCGCGGGTGAGAAGTTCGGCGACCAGACCATCGCCACATTCGGGGCTTCCTGTTCCAAGATATCGTGGATAAGCCGGAACTTCTCGATGTACAGGTCCGGGTCCCCATGCCAGGGCACCCAGGCGCCGTTCATTTCCGAAGCGTACCGGAGAAAGACCGGAATCCCCGATGCCTTGGCTTCCCTTGCGAACCGGCGCACATATTCATCGTCCAGCACATCCTGCAGCCCATACCGGGGCTCCCACCCGATCTGGAGCGCGCCGTCCAGTGCACGCACCCGCTCCGCCGTCCGCTTCGGGAAGTAGGTATCCGTGTCGGTCTGGAGCTTCCTCCAGCCGACATAGGACAGATAGAGGGCATGGCGGCGCCCGTAGACCTGCTCCACCTTGGTCACATCATAGCGCACCCGGCTGTCCGCTCCCAGCATCCCGAGATAAGTTCCGGACACCGGCTCGAACTTGGCCGGGGGGCCTGGATCCGGAGCAGCGGTCCTCGGCGTACGCAGATACAGCTTCAGCTCCGTCCCTGCGGCATCTATCGTTTCCGGCGAAGCGGAGGGGCTTGCAGCCAAAAGAGAGGCATGCACTTCCAGTCTCGTCTGGTAATTGGACGCGGCTTCCGTCTGGCCGGCCTTCTCCGCCGCTTCCGCTTGACTGGCCCAGTAGTCCGTGAGCGTCTGCGGCACCGGTTCTGCCTGACGCTCCCCCGCAGGAGGTGCATCGGTGTAAGGGACCCAGCGGAATGCGGCCCACAGGAGGAGAAGCAGAAGCAGGCCGAGCAGTACGGAGAAGAGGGGCCTGGTCTTGTTGTTCATCGGCAGTCCTCCCAGCGGTTCGGCAAGATATCTCTATTATAGGACGGGGGAGGCACGGCCGACAAAAAATTCTGATAAAAAATTCCGATAAAATATTTCTTCGTCCTGTTCATTATTTCTGCGCAGCGGCCGATATATATAGAGTTAAAGGTAGTTCTTACATACGAAGACTTTATACATAAGGGTGTGTCTGTATTGTTGTTAGCCGCGTTCGGAGTGCTGCTGCTTTGGTTTCCACTGAAAATGATCCGCTTGAAACACCGTTTGGCATCCGTTCTCTTCCTGGCCGGCTTTCTTTCGTATCTTCTGACCGCGTTCCAGTATTCATGGGCCGATGCCTATTATGACCGGATGAACGCGATCAGCATGATGCTGTACCTGGTATCCATGTTCTACTTATTCGCTTGCTATGCCTGGTACAGCGGGTACCTGGCGCAAGCAGGGGAGGCAGAGGCCAGGACCTATCCGAGGTATGATACGAGTACGAACAGTGCTGTCCCGAACAGGGGAATGGAAACGGCTGCCCGGCATATTGCCGGGTAGTCGGGGGAGCGCCACCGGAATCCGGCGGAAGCTCCCCGCCCCACAAAAAAGGCCCAAGCCTCGTCCATCCGGACGGGATTTGGGTCTTTTTTTGCTCCCGATGCTTGCTTTCAGAGGTTTGTCCCAAAAAACTCCCGGCCTACTTCCCGGCCGCGGGCTGGGCAGCCCTTCGACCCTTAGGCTCCCGGTCAGTAGGAAGTGGACTAGCCATAGACTGCACGGATACCTGCCGGATCCCCGCGATGACGAAGGCGCCTCCGATCAGGTGCGCCCAGGAGAACGGCTCCTGCAGGACCGTATAGGACAGCAGAACGGTGCTCACCGGAATGCATCCGGTATAGACGGCGGCGGTGGAGGCAGAGACCTTGGAGACGCCGGAGAACCATAAGAGGTAGGCGAGTGCGGTTACGAAGACGCCGTAATACAGCATCAGAGCGGCGTCCTCCATCCTCAGGGCGGACAAGTCCGTGCGTACCGCTTCCGCCAGCGAGAAGGGCAGGAACATCAGGAAGGAGAACAGCGTGACGCAGGTGGTTCCCGTCAGCGGGGAGACGCTGCTTGCGGTCAGCTTCCGGATGATGGTCAGCGCGGCTTCGCCGGCCACTGCAGCCAGGATCAGAAGCAGGCCGGCGTAGGAGGCTGGTGCCGCAGCGTCAGAGGCTGTCCCCAGCCAGCCCGGCGCACCGATACAGGCTGCGCCGACTGCCGCGCACAGTACGCCGAAGACCAGTCGGGGAGTCAGGCGCTCCTTCAGGAAGATCACGGAGAGCAGGGCTACCGCCGCCGGGGTAAGGCTGGTAAGAATGCCGGCTTGGACTGCCGAAGCTG
The DNA here is from genome assembly GCF_049942825.1 of Paenibacillus sp. S-38. Classification (NCBI taxonomy): domain Bacteria; kingdom Bacillati; phylum Bacillota; class Bacilli; order Caryophanales; family Paenibacillaceae; genus Paenibacillus; species Paenibacillus sp. S-38. The sequence continues at coordinate 4,722,382 of NZ_CP187970.1, read as the reverse complement.
ACTGCAGGCCGTACAGCATCAGTACGCGGAACAGGAACATCCCGAGAAAGGCCTGCAGAAGCAGCAGAAGCAGGTCCCTTCGGCTGAGGCGAAGCCACTCCTGCCGGCGGCGCCAGGTGAGGGGGAAGAGCACCAGAAGGGCTGCAGCCAAGCTGACGGCTTGGGAGAAGAAGACGGGAAGGTGCAAGGCGGTGATCTTGCCAGCCACCACGGAGCTGCCTATAAGGACGGCGGCGCCGGACAGCTCGAGGTAAGCGGTCCATTGGGATTTGTTCACATCGGGCACCTCCTTTGCTATTCGCTGGTGTATACTGTAACAAAGTGAAGTGGTTGGAGGTAGTACCGCTGAACGGCTAAATGAACAGTACCACTTGGAAAGGAGGCGAAGGCTGTGTGGATTTCCATCGATCCGGCGGCCAGACTGCCGATGTTCAGGCAGATCTTCGAGGCGCTGAGGGGCTCCATCCTCGGCGGAACGCTGCCCTCGGGCGCCAAGCTGCCTTCGACGCGCGAGCTGGCCGTGGAGCTGGGGGTCTCCCGCAATGTCGTTCTCGAAGCGTATGAGCTCCTGATGTCCGAAGGCTACATCACCGGACGTCCGGGTGCGGGGACCTTTGTCGCGGAAGGAACCCTCCTGGCGGGCTTCACCCCGCCGCCGCCTGCGGCAAGGGAGAACTATGCAGCCGGCGGGGACGCGCCTGGTGATCTCATTTCCTTCCGGACGGGACAGCCGGCCCTGGAATTCTTCCCGGTGAAGCAGTGGGCATCGATCCAGCAAAGCGTGTGCATGGAAGCCGGGCCGGCCGACCTCGGCTATGGGGATCCGTCCGGGGAGGCGGAGCTGAGGCAGGTGCTGGCGGAGCATCTGTGGAGGACTCGCGGCGTGGTCTGCACTCCCGGCCGGATTCTGGTTACGAACGGCGCTCTGCAGGCACTGCAGATTATTGTGAAGCTCCTCCTGTCGGCCGGGGATGAGGCGGTCGTAGAAGAACCGTCCAATGAAGACTTGAAAAGCGTGCTGACTTCTACGGGAGCCTCACTGCTGCGGATCCCCGTCGACGGGGACGGCCTCTTGACCCGCGAGCTGCCGCGGGTAGGCCTTCGCCCGAAGTGCATGTATGTGACACCGTCGCACCAGTTCCCGATGGGAGGCATTCTGCCGATCCAAAGACGGATCGAGCTGGTGGAGTATGTACGGGGCAGAGACAGCTGGATCGTGGAGGATGATTATGACAGCGAGTTCCGTTATGACGGCCCTCCGGTACACTCGCTCCAGAGCTTGTGTCCCGAGCAGGTCATCTATGTGGGGACTTTCTCTAAGACCTTATTCCCGTCCCTGCGCATCGGCTATATGGTTCTCCCCGAGTCCCTGGTGGAGCAGGGGGTGAGGATCAAACGGCTGTCCGACTACCAGACCCCGAGTCTAGGACAGCTCGCCTTGGCCCGGTTTATGAGCAGGGGGCATTTCAGCACGCATGTTCATCGAATGAGAAAACTGTACCGCAAACGCCGCGCCCATCTGCTCGGAGCCCTTCAGGAGCAGCTCGGCGGCGGGTTTCGGGTCTGCGGCCGACCGGCCGGACTGCATCTGGTGCTCGAGTTCGAGACAGCGGTTACGCCGGCTTTTGAACGGCTTCTGCACGATGAAGGGGTGGCAGCCGTTGTCCTTCCCGGCAGCCGCCTGCTGATCGGGTACGGCCATCTGGGGGAAGAGCAGATGGACGAAGGCGTGCGCCGGCTCTGCAGAGCGCTGAAGCGGCTGCCCAGGGAGCAGAGCTAAGGGCGAGAGCGCCGCATGGATCGGTTGCATATGGACCACCCTTCCCGGCCAGAGGTCAGCTGGGGAATGCCTCTTACCTCCTTTTGACATAATGAGAGAGAGCATGGGACCGTCAGGCTTGCAGAGCCGGCGGGTCCAGGAAGAGGGGGAGAGCGTATGAACCGGAGAGTCATCGTGCAGGGCAGTCCGTTTCCGATCCAGTATGAGCATGAGAATGGCTATGAGCTGATGGATTTCGCGCCGGATGGGGAGGAGGTCCGCTACATCGTTTCCAAAGCGGACTGCGTGCTGGGACAGGACGGCAGCCTGTATGCCGACGAGTTTGAGGTGGAGGCGTCGTGTTGACGAAGCCTGTGAACCGGAGAGCAGGCGATGCATTTCAACAAGACGCAGGACCCGGAGGGCCTCCCCCCCGGGCTGCGTCTTTTTCTTACGTTTACTGGGGCGCACCTCCTCAAGAAGAACGCACCGTCCATAGGGACGCCGAAGCCGGTTATCTTGTATCGCCGCCTTCAGGCTTGCGAGGCTGGACCTGGGCCGGGTAAAGCTTCGAACGGCGGATCAGAGCGAGTACTGCTTGCGGAACCGCAGCGGCGTGACACCGGCATACTGCTTGAAGCAGCTTGAGAAGTAAGGCGCATAGTGGAAGCCGACGCGTTCGGCGATCCGGGCGATAGGCCATTCCGTCTTGATCAGGAGCAGCTTGGCCTGCTCGAGCCGGTATTGGTGCAGATACTCCATCGGCGTGCAGTGGTAGATCTCTTTCATGGAGCGGACGATATAGTTCGGGTGAAAATGAAGGGCCGCGGCGAGCGATTGGTTCGTCACGTCTGCATGGTAATGCTGCCGCAGATACGATTCCGTCTTCTCCGCAAGCTTCCGGGAGGGGGATTCGGCATTCTCGGCCTGCCCCTCTTCGAGCAGACGCAGCAGCTCCATGAACAGCTGCTGTTCACTCCAGTAAGCCGCGGACCTGATCTCCTCCGACAGGTGGAGCAGCTTGTGGAGATGGCGCTCCCCAAGGGCGGTATCCGCGGGTGCCGCATACTGCCGCAGCCGGACCGTGTACGGATTGGCCCACGTCTGCCGCACAGGCGAGGGCGGGAAGGCCGCAGGGTCCGTTTCCTGGCTCCACTCTCCCGTGTACGCGAAGTGAACCCAATAGAAGACGGTCTCCGTATCGCACGGCCGAACGGCGTAATGATAGCGGTCAGGCACGAGCAGAAGCGTCTGGCCTTCCGCGACCTCCCACTGCCGCTCATCCTCCCCGATGTACAGGACTCCGCGGACCACCCACAGCAGATCGAACAGACCGAGATTCCTCCGGCTGGGATGCTGTTCCCCGGGCCGGAGTGTCGTCAGGCCGGTGCAGATATAATAGGGCATCGGGGGCAGCTGCAGAGAAATGAGATGATGCGCGTTCATGCGTTTCCTCCAGGGGACTCTTTGTGTGATCTAGTGTGAAATATTATCATTTTTGGGGTCGGATTCTTCATAGTTCTCTCCTGAATTCTAGGATAAACTGATAGCAGATAGGATGCAAATGTATACAAAACTTAATCATGGCGGGAAGTCGAGGAGGAACGATCATGACATTGTCAACGAGCGGGCTGCAAAACGGCAGCAGGGTACGCATACAGGATGGGTTCTGGAATTCATTTACCGAGCTGGTGCGTGAGACGGTGATCCCGTATCAATGGGAAGCGCTCAACGACCGGATTCCGGATGCCGAGCCGAGCTATGCGATCCGCAACTTCCGGATTGCCGCGGGGCTTGAAGAAGGGGAATACGGGGGCATGGTGTTCCAGGACAGCGACGTGGCGAAGTGGCTGGAGGCAGTCGGCTATTCACTGGCGAACCATCCGGACCCGGAGCTCGAGCGGACGGCCGACCAGGTGATCGAGCTGATCGCGAAGGCTCAGCATGAGAACGGATATCTCAACACGTACTATACGATCAAGGAACCGGGCGAACAGTGGACAAACCTCCACGAGGCCCATGAGCTGTACTGTGCTGGGCATATGATGGAGGCGGCGGTGGCTTATTGGGGCGCAACGGGCAAGCGCAGGCTGCTCGAGGTGATGTGCAGGTTCGCCGACTACATTGAAAGCGTATTCGGGCGCGAAACTGGCAAGCTGCGGGGCTATGACGGCCACCAGGAGATCGAGCTTGCACTGGTGAAGCTCCACCAGGCGACGGGCGAGGAGCGGTATCTGAAGCTCGCGCAGTTCTTCATCGACGAGCGGGGCGCGGAGCCTAACTTCCTGGTGGAGGAATGCAGGAACAGGGACGGGTACAGCCATTGGGCCAAGAAGAAGCTGCCGATTCCTTCGGTGGAGCAGATGGCCTACAACCAGGCGCACAAGCCGGTCCGCCAGCAGGATACGGCCGTCGGCCACTCCGTCCGGGCCGTCTACATGTATACCGCGATGGCGGACCTCGCCCGGCTGACCGGCGACGAAGAGCTGCTCGGCGCATGCCGGCGTCTGTGGGACAATACGACGAAGAAGCAGATGTACATCACCGGCGGGATCGGTTCCACGCATCACGGCGAGGCGTTTTCCTTCGACTATGACCTGCCGAACGATACCGTGTATGCCGAGACCTGCGCTTCGATCGGGCTCATTTTCTTCGCACACCGCATGCTGCAGCTTGAAGCGAAGAGCGAGTATGCGGATGTGCTGGAGCGTGCGCTCTATAACAATGTCATCGGGAGTATGTCGCAGGACGGCAAGCATTATTTCTACGTGAATCCGCTCGAAGTCTGGCCGAAGGCGTCCGAGCAGAACCCGGGACGCCATCATGTGAAGGCTGTCCGGCAGCCCTGGTTCGGCTGCTCCTGCTGTCCGCCCAATGTCGCGCGCCTGCTAAGCTCCCTGAACGACTATATCTATACGGCTTCTCCGGCGCAGAATACGGTATACGCCCACCTGTTCATCGGCAGCGCTGCGAGCTTCGGCTTGGCTGCGGGGCAGGTGACGCTGAGGCAGGAATCCCGCCTGCCGTGGGAGGGCTATGTGCGGTTCGAGCTGTCCGCCGTACCGGAGGCGCCGTTCTCGCTGGCGCTGCGGATTCCTTCCTGGTGCCGCGGGAAGGCCGAGATGAAGATTAACGGCGCGGCCGAGCCGTACGAGGTGGAAAACGGCTACGCGGTCGTCACCCGGCAGTGGGCGCAGGGGGATGTGGTCGAATGGACGCCTGCGCTGGAAGCGCAGCTGACGGCCGCCCATCCGGAGATCCGCGCCAATGCGGGCAGGGCCGCCATCGAACGCGGGCCGCTGGTGTACTGCCTCGAAGAGGCGGACAACGGCAGCCCACTGGCTTCCCTGGCGATCCGGCCCGCAGCGGCGCTTGCGGCCGGGTTCGACCCGGATCTGCTCGGCGGAGCGGTCGTCATCGAAGCGGAGGGCTTCCGCGAGGAGCGGGACTCCTGGGATGCCGGCACGCCTTACCGCCCGTTCGAAGCGCGCAGGCCGGCCGAGCCGGTGCGGCTGAAGGCGGTGCCTTATTATCTCTGGGGCAACCGCAGGCCCGGCGAGATGACCGTCTGGATCCGCACGCAGGGCGAATAGACGTATGCCAAGGTATGCCAAAGGACCGGCCGCGAGGCCGGTCCTTTGTTTTTTTATTCGTTGTGCTGCTCCGGGAAACTACACTTTGGTAATCGTGAACAAGGTAGAGATCGATCCGCCGTACATATTGATCCGGATGGCATTGGCCAGCAGCTCGGCAACCGGGATCACCTTGATGCAGGCAGGGCGTTCCGCCGGGATCGCAATCGAGTTCGTGACCACGACTTCCTTCAGGTTCGGGTGACGAAGCCGCTCGAGCGCAGGCCCCGAGAACACCGGGTGCGTGGCGACCACATAGGCGTCGTTCGCACCGCGCTCTTTGAGCGCATTCACCGCTTTGACTATCGTGCCGCCCGTATCGATAATATCGTCGATAATGATCGGCGTATAGTTTTCTACGTCCCCGATGACATGGGTGATAGGCGAATCCGTGCCCGTATGCTTCTTTACCATGATGGCACAAGGGTAATCCAGGTAGCTCGCCAGCTTCTCCGCCGTCCCGGCCCGTCCCGCGTCAGGGGATACGATGATCGGGTTCGGGATGTTTCTGCTCTTGATGTAATCATGGAACAGGTCCAGGGCGGTCAGATGATCGACCGGGATATTGAAGAAGCCCTGAATCGCCGCGGCATGAAGATCCAGAGTGATGAGGCGGTCGGCCCCCGCCGTCGTCAGCAGGTCGGCGATCAGCTTGGCCGAGATCGGTTCGCGCGGCTTCGCCTTCTGTACCAGCCGCGAATAACCGAAGTAAGGGATGACGACGTTGACCGTTCGGGCGGACGCCCGCTTGGCCGCGTCGATCATGACCAGCAGCTCAATGACATTGTCATTGATCGAGCCGGAGAAGGATTGAACCAGGTAGACGTCGTGGTTGCGGATCCCCTGCTCGAAGTTTACATAGATCTCGCCGCTCTTGAAGCGGGACCGCTTGATCTTGCCGAGCGGCAGCCCGAGCTGCGCACAGATCGCTTCCGCAAGTTCGATATGTGAAGAACCTGAGAAGATACTGATGTTTTCGTTCAAAATGATGGCCTCCCCGTAAGTTCGATGGTAACGGTATTTACGTACGTTCCTCAGGCTCTCGGCTGCAAAAGTAAAGAATATGTAAAGACGAACCGTATGTTACTGAAATTTTACCTTACTTTGGCCGGAAAATAAACCATAACTATGCATCTTCCCCGCCGCGGGGAACAAAGCAGGGAATCCCCCTTGCATGGGGCTGCCATTCTCACGATATATATAGAATAATATAGTTGATATGGATCAATTAGGGGGTGGATTCCAATGCGAACGTATGAACACCAATCGGCCGTACAGAATGTTGTCATCATGATAGAAACGGCTGAAGTATCGGATTAGCGTGATGGATAGGGATGGCACGGTCTATGCACAGGGAGATGGAAGAAGTCAGTCCTTCCCTAGTTCCGGCGTATCTAAGGTATGTTTGGATCATGGAGCTGCGGCGGCGGCTCTTTTTTGCGTCTCTCGGGACCCGCGTTCTGTAAGTTTCCCAAAGTAAGAACTATAGATTCGACCCTCCACACGAATCGTATTCACTGCTATCATGGCTTTAAAGTGTTTTAAGAAACGCGATTCACCTAATCCGCTTATAAAGTCGGATACAGCTCCCGCTGCCTATGATGGTCTTCCCAGCGGTGGTCCCATGAAAGCAAAAAACAGCAGGGCATCTCACCAAGATGCCCTGCTGCCTGCCGCCTGTTCACGTTTCATGCTTTACCCCAAATGACCGGGATGGCTGATGTCTGCCGCCTGCTGCCCGTTCAATGCGCCGCCAGATAGTCCCGGAGCCACTTGAGTGCAGGGCGCTCTGTGCCCGAGCTCGTGATAAGGTGCGTATTGGCCTTCCACGTCTGGCCTTCGATGTACCCCCACAGGGTCACACCCTTCACAGCCGTATGCTCCCAGAGCACGGGGAACTTCTCCTTGTAGCGCGCGAGCTGGGTCGCATCGTCGCCGGTCATATCCAGCTCGGAGACATAGATCGGGAGGCCGGTGGAAGCGAGCGTATTCAGAATGCTTCTCATCGTGCTGACGGAGACGGTATCCATATTGAATTGATGGCATTGAATGCCGATCCCGTCGATCAACCCCCGGCTCTTCAGCAGATTGGCAATCTGGACGTAAGTGGCCGCCGCATTCGGGTCACTGATGATGCCGTATTCATTGAGCAGCAGCTTGGAATTCGGGAACGCCTTCCGCGCTTCCTGGAAGGACCAGATCACCCAGTCCCAGCCCGTCGCGCCGTCACCTCCAATCGCATTGCGGTAGGACGGCTTGGCATGCAGAGGTTCGTTCACGACATCGACGAAGGCGGCATTCGGATATCTGCTGGCGGAAGCCTGAATCCACTGCAGCACTTCGGCTTTCTGGTCGGCGGCGGAGAGGCTGCCGATCCAGCCCGGCTCCTGGCTGCCCCAGACGAGCGTATGGAATTTGAACGAGAAGCCGCTGCTGCGCGCATAATTGTACGCGGTATCGGCAGCGGTCCAGTTCATCTGGTTCCGAGCCGCTTCGACCGAGCCCCACTTCGTCGAATTCTCAGGCGTCACCTGATTCCAGTACGTGGGGAAGTTCGAGGGTACGCTGTTTGCGATAATGTTGCCAAGGAACTTGCTGCGAGCCAGTCCCGCATCGGCGCTCGGGATGAGCGTGAAGGACAGGATGGAGCTTACAAGCAGGGAAGAGGCACATAGCTTGGCGAGCTTGGATTTGAACATCATTTTCATTCCTCCTGGAGAGTAGAATGGCTTTCAAAGCGGTCCGGCAGCACGTCCCTTCTGGCGGTACGGTCAAATCTTGATGCTGCTGTGTGACAGGTGCTTTGGTTTCAAAATGGAATAATTTAGTTTCACCTCCTGATCAAGGAAAACCTAGTAATCGCTTACATGAGGTACTATATCGCTTCCCGTACAGAATGGGTAGTGTACAAACTTTAGATCTTACTTCAAAAATTTAAGGGGGAGTCTCCCGGGGAGGGATGAGCGTGCGGCCCAACATACGGCAGCTGAACACGCTGCGCAATCAGATGCTGGTCGGCTTCCTGTTCGTCATGATGGTGATCCTGGCGATGATAGGGGTCGGTACGTACGATTCCGTCTCCACGCTGCTCAAGAATAACGCCGAGAAGCAGATCACGCAGACGGCCGTGCAGGGGAACCGCAGACTAGAAGCGGTGCTGCACCAGATCGATTCGCTGACGACCCAGGTGGCCGTCAATGCTTATGTCCAGAGGCTGCTGGCCGGCGAGCGAAGCGGTGTCAGCTCTACGTTCACCGAACGGCAGGCGCTTGTGCCGCTCGTCAATATCATTCCAACCTATGCCGGCGGCGTCCACTCGGTAGAACTGTATACGCACGGGGGACGGGGGCTGTACCCTCTCGGCGGCAAAGAGCTGGAGAGCAAGGTGAGCAGGGAATGGATCGCCAAGGCCCTGGAGAACAAAGGGGGAATCGTCTGGCTGGGCATCGACCCTCAGTATCCCGGCACGGTCACGGCCCTGCGGTCGATCCATCTGGTCAACCAGGATTTTGCGCCCGGCGGGTATCTTCTTGTGCGGCTGGAACGGGATGTGTTCCGGATCGAGGAACCGCTGGCCGGCATGGGGGAGCAGGAAATCTCGCTGCTGGTGGACCAGGAAGGACGGCGGATTACGGGCAGTGACGAGGTTGCCTTAACCGAGCCGGTCCGCGGGCTGATGGACAGCACGGAGCCTGTGGTCCGCATGGGGGACCGACAGTATGTGATGGTGAAGCAGCGGTCGGCGATCACGGGATGGACCCTGCTGATTCTAACGCCGGTAAGTGCGATTACCGAAGGGATTTCCGTGCTGCGGACAGCCCTTCTCGCTTCGGCGGGCATCGGGACGCTGCTGTTTTTCATGCTGTCGTTCCTGCTGTCCACCCTGATTACAAGACCGATTCTGAAGCTGATCAGAACGATGAGGGGTGCCCGCTTCGGTGTGCTGAAGCCGAGCGAGCCGGTATCGTCCACGCTGGAAATTCATGAACTGACCCATTCGTATAACGGGATGGTGGAGGATACGAACCGGCTGATCCGTCTCGTCTATGAGAAGGAGCTGCTGCAGAGCCGCACGGAGCTGAAGGCGCTTCAGGCGCAGATTCATCCGCACTTTTTGTTCAATACGCTGGAAGCCTTGTATTGGTCGCTGATCGACAAGGAAGAGGAGGAGCTGGCCGGCTTCGTCATCGCAATGTCCGACCTGTTCCGGTATACGATCTCGGGTCTGAACAAAGAGGAATGGGTGACGCTGGCGGAGGAGCTCGAGCAGGTGGAGCGGTATTTGTCGATTATGACTATGCGGTTCGGCGACCGGCTGCAATGGCGGATTCTCTCTTCTCCGGATGATGCGGAGGTGAAGCTGCCCAAGCTGCTGATCCAGCCCCTGGTTGAGAATGCGATCCAACACGGGCTGGAGAGCCGCGTAGGACAAGGGAGCGTCAAGATTACGGCCGCCCGGTCCCCCGGAGAAGACCGGCTCACGATCACGGTGGAGGACAACGGAGGCGGGATGGACGGGGAGTCCCTGGCCGGACTGAAGCTGGCTCTGGCGGAGGGCCGGGAGTGGTCCTCCAAGGGCTCCGGGCTTGGGCTGGCCAATGTCCGCCGCAGACTGCGTCTCTATTACGGAAGCGGCGGGGCGAGCGATGAAGAACCGCTGGAGATCGCCAGCCGCAAGGGAAGGGGCACCGTGGTGAAGCTGTCCATCCCTGTAGAGAAAGGGGAGCAAGCATGATTCCATCGAAAAGTATTCTGATTGTGGACGACGAACCGCGTTCGAGGCAGGGGGTGGCCAAAATGCTCGAGGCCTGGAGTGCGGGCAGGCACCGGATCCAGACCGCGGACAACGGCTACGAGGCGCTGCGCATCTTGGAGAGCGAGCCGGTGCATCTGCTCCTCTCGGATATCCGGATGCCGGAGATCAGCGGCCTTCAGCTGGCCGGCAGCGGGGAGCGGGTCTCCTGGCCGAACCAACCGGCCGTTATTCTGATCTCCGGCTATGCGGAATTCGAGTATGCGCAGAAGGCCATCGAGCTTGGCGTAACCCACTATCTGCTGAAGCCGGTATCCCGGGAGAAACTGCTGGATGCCGTGGAGCGGGCGCTGGAGGCGGAAGAGCAGCGCAGCCGTCTCAGCCTGATCGAGAAGGTCGCCGATCCACAGCTGCTTACGGCTGCGGCCCAGCAGACGGCGGTCAGCGAGCCGGTGCAGGAAGCGCTGCGCTATATGGACGAGCATCTGCATCTTTCGTTCACTCTGCGGGAGGTGGCGGAGCGGATTCATCTCAACGCGAGCTATTTCAGCGTGCTCTTCAAGGAGCAGATGGGCATGACCTTCAGCGAGTATGTCACCCGGCGAAGGCTGCAGAAGGCCAAGGAGATGCTGCTGCAGACGCGGCTCCCGGTCGCCGAGATTGCCGAACGGGCCGGGTACCAGTCCGCCAAGTATTTCAGTAAAATCTTCAAGGAGTATGAAGGGACCAGCCCGGGAGCCTATCGGAGCGAGACCTAAAAAAAGTGGAAGATTACCCAATCGGTGCGTCCTTACGGAAGCGGAACGGGGGTGCTACACTGAAAAAGCAGTAAGGAAAGTGCTTACATATCCATATATCCATAGTCTGGGGGGAATAAAAGACGATGAAGAAACAGGTTTATGCAGCCGCACTCACGACAGCCATGCTGGGGACGCTTCTGGCCGGGTGCGGCGGAGGTGGAAGCACCGGTGGTGCAAGCAGCAGCGCAGGGAACACCGGCACGGCAGGCGGGGAGAAAGTAACGCTGAAGATGATGCATCTCTGGCCGGACGGCAGCAACTCGGCCCAGAACAAGCTCGTGAAGCAGATTATCGACGAATATCAGGCGGCCAACCCGAAGGTGACGATCCAGACGGAAGTGCTCGAGAACGAGCAGTACAAGAACAAGCTCAAGGTGCTCTCGGCTTCCAACAACCTGCCGGATGTGGGCTTCACCTGGGCTGCCGGCTTCCTTGAGCCCTACATCAAAGGGAACATGTTCACCCCGCTCGACGATCTGCTGAAGGGCGACCTGAACGGCAAGTTCGTGAGCGGGACGACGGAGGCCTATGCCATTGACGGCAAAACGTATGCGCTTCCGGTGGAGCTGAACATCGTGCCGGTGTATTACAACAAGGAGATGTTCAAAAAATACAACTTGACGCCGCCGGCTACGATGGAGGAGCTGAAGACGGTCATCAAGACGCTGACGGACAACGGAGTCACCCCGGTAGCGCTCGGCGGCAAAGACGCCTGGACCTCTTCGTTCTGGTATATGTACCTTGCGGAGCGCATCGGAGGCGCCGGTCTGCTGGACAAATCGATCGCATCCGGCACGTTCACCGATCCGGCGCTGATTCAGGCCGGCAAGACGATGCAGGAGCTCGTGGACCTGAAGGCCTTCCAGAAGGGCTTCAACGGGTTGTCCAACGATGAAGCGAAGTCGGAGTTCATGAACGAGAAGGCCGCCATGTACGCGATGGGAACGTGGGAGGTGCCGAACTACACCACGAACCCGGATGTGCCGCAGGCGTTCAAGGATAAGATCGGCTTCTTCAAATTCCCGACCGTGGAGGGCGGCAAGGGGACGATCAATAACTGGGTGGGCGGCCCGGGTGTCGGGCTCTTCGTCTCCGAGAAGTCGAAGGTGAAGGATGAAGCGAAGAAGTTCGTCAGCTACTTCGTCCAGAAGTGGGGCGAGAACTCGGTCACCAAAGCAGGCATCATTCCCGCGACGAAGGTCGATACATCGGCCGTCCAGCTTCCGCCGATGTTCACGGAGCTGCTGAGTGAGCTGGGCAAAGCGGACAAAGTAACGCTGTATGTGGACGTTCAGATGAAGCCGGGTGCTTCCGAAGAGCACCACAACCTCGTGCAGGCGCTGGCCGGCAAGGCGCTCACGCCTGAAGAATTCGCGAAGAAGCAGGAGGAGGCACTCAAGGCGGGCAAATAAGGAGCCCCCGCGGTACGGGAGTGGACTTGCCGGGCTGCAGGGCAGGTCCTTTTCTTCTTCCGGCATTCCATCACCACTCAGCTGCAGCTTCAAGGAGGAAACTTGCGATGCACAAAGTCATGTCGAACCCCAGGGTGATTGCGCTGTATGTGCTGCCGTCTCTGCTGCTTATCCTCGCGATCATCTATGTACCGATTATCCTTACCGGCTATTATGGGCTCATGCAGTGGGACGGCGTCAGTCCGATGACCTTCATCGGGCTGGAGAATTACAAGACCCTGCTGAAGGATGCCGCATTCGGAAGCAGCATGCTGCACTCCTTCCTGTTCGCTCTGCTTTCGGCGCTGAGCCTGGCCGGCTATATGCTCGTCGCGCTGGTGCTCTCCGGCCGGATCCGAGGGGCGAACCTGCTGCGCAAAATCTATCTCATTCCGATGCTCCTGTCCTCGGTCGCCATAGCGCAGCTGTGGCTCAAGATTTATCATCCTTCGAGCGGCATCCTGAACAGCTTCCTAAGTACACTCGGGGTGAAGGAGACGCCGGATTGGCTGGCCGACCCTAGTATCGTCCTGACTGCCCTGTTCGTCCCGATCCTGTGGCAGTACGCCGGATTCTACATCCTGATTTACTACGCCGCGCTCAAGAACATTCCTGCCTCCCTGATCGAGGCCGCACGGATCGACGGGGCGACTTCCCTGCAGATTGCCCTGCGCATCAAGCTGCCGTTGATCGCCGAGGTGATCAAGGTCACGGTCGTGCTGGCGGTGGTCGGGTCGCTGAAGTATTTTGACCTGATCTACGTCATGACCGACGGCGGACCGAACGGCGCATCCGAGGTCATGGCCTCCTACATGTATTCCAAGGCGTTCCGCAGCTTCGACTTCGGCTATGGCAGCGCCATCGGTTTCTTCCTGCTGATCGTCTGCCTGGTCGCGACCTGGGGAATCCGCAGACTGACCGCCACGAAAGACACCATCCAATATTCCTGAAAGAGGGGAGAGCTCCGTGATGAAACTCGCCACCGACCGCAGTCCTCGGATGATCCGTCCGCAGAGCGCGGCACTTGCCTCCCGCTCGCACGGCTCCCGGGCCGGATACGCCCTGCTGTACGCGGTTCTGGCCGCCGCCGCCGTCCTCCAGATTCTTCCGCTGGTCTGGCTTCTGTTCTTCTCCTTGAAAAATAACCAGGAAGTGTTCAACCTTCCTCCGCTGGCCCTCCCGACGGAGCTGAGGTGGGAGAATTACGCCAATGTCTGGAGTCAGGGGAACATCTCCCGGTATTTCATCAACAGCGTATGGATGACCGCACTCTCCGTTCTGCTTACCATCCTGCTCGCCAGCTTCGTGACCTTCGCGATCACCCGCATGCGGTGGAAGCTGAGCCCGCTCGTGCTTGGGGTGTTCATGGTCGGGCTGATGATCCCGGTCCATTCGACCCTGATCCCGCTGTTCAGCCTGTTCCAGAAGCTGTCGCTGACCGATTCTCCCGTCAGCATCGTCCTGTCGTACACGGCATTTAATCTGCCGATCACGATCATGATCCTGCTCGGGTTCTACCAGGCGCTGCCGCATGAGGTGGAGGAGGCGGCGGTCATGGACGGCTGCTCGATCAACCGGCTGTTCTTCAGCGTCATTCTGCCGATGACCGCTTCCGTGATCGTGACGGCATCCATCATCAACATGATCTACAACTGGAACGAGTTTATATTCGTGAACACCTTCATCTCCACGGACGAGCTGAAGACACTAACCGTCGGAGTCCAGAATTTCGTCGGCCAGTACACGACCGATTGGGGCGCGATTGGGGCGACGCTCATGATCAGCATCCTGCCGATCCTGCTCATCTTCTTCATCCTCAGCAACCGGATTGTCGAAGGCATCGCTGCCGGCTCCGTGAAGGGATAAGAGGGAAGGGGAAGATCAATGGCTCCCGCACGCGGGGCTAGCGAAGCCGCCGCAACCAGCGGACAGGAAAGGAGAAGATGTGCAGTGCAGCATTCCATTCTGGTCCATGAAGTGAATACGGACCGCAAGGCCGTCGCCTTCACCTTCGACGACGGTCCCCATCCCATCTATACGCCGCAGCTTCTGGATATCTTCCGAGCGTACGGAGGCAGAGCAACCTTCTATGTGATCGGCGAACATCTTGAGCGGTATGAGGATACCGCCCGCCGGTGCTTGGAGGAAGGGCATGAGCTTGGCAATCACACGTACACGCACCCTTATCTCACCCGATTGAGTCGAGAGCAGTGCCGCATCGAGCTTGTGCGGACCGGGGAGCGAATCGAGGCTCTCACCGGACGCAAGCCGGTGACATTCCGCCCGCCTTACCTGGATTTCGATGAGGGTGCAGCCGCTATGGCCGATGAACTTGGCTACGCGGTCATCGGCGCGGTGAATACGGGGGCGGAAGACTGGCGTCAGCCCGGCGTGGAGCATATTCTCCAGGAAACCCGCAGCTCGGTCCGGTCCGGCGGCATTCTGCTCTTTCACGATGGATACCAAGACCGGGAGCAGACCGTGGAGGCCGTCCGCATCCTGGTTCCGGAGCTGCAGGAGCAGGGGTTCGAGCTCGTCACCGTGAGCGAGCTGCTGTCATGGAAGAACCGGGAGTAATATGGAAGGGCTGCTCTTCCCAGAGAACGAACGGAAAAATAGTTCCAGCTTAACAGCGGATAGGGTCATTCCAGGGAAAGCCCGGGATGGCCCTTTCTTTCGTTTTTCTGCGGGATTGGAGAGTGGGGGCCGGGGAGTGGAGGATAAGAAAAGGTATCGATTGCCGTAAATAAGGGAAAGCCTCCGGCTGGCATGCTCCGGTATACTGAAGTCAGGCGTGTCTTGCCCCGGTGGCGGACACAAACACATAACCCTGAACTGAGGTGACCGGAAGATGAAGCAAAAAGATACCGGCGGCAGCCATACCCTCTGGGCAGTGGAAGCCGAGACCGGCTGTCCGCAGGGAGAAGCGGGGAGTGCCGGCCGCAGAACCGTCGTTACCTTCCATAATCGGGGGGCTACGGCCTGGGTGCAGGTCGACAAGGATGAGGATCATGTCTCTTACCTGATCCACTCGCCGGATCTGCTGCAGGTGGAACTGTTCGGGGATGCGGCGGCGGAGCAGTTCATAGAAGCGTTGGAGCGTGCTGCAGAGAACCTGCGGAAGCAGCTTAAGCCCGGACGGGAGAACGGCATGCAGCAGTCTATAGGCTAGAAAAGAGGGGAGCCCTCAAGCCGTTCCCTGCAGGTTCCCCGCACCGCAATTCATGAGTAATCCGCAGGCCGCGTTCGTGCTACACTGTAGACGGAAGCCTAAAGGCCAGGCTTTACTCAGAATGCGGGAGGAAGATCAGAATGAGCAGGAAAGCGGAGGACCGGCCATGAACAGCCCCTTATCCTCAAAGCGGCTCGGCCGCCTGTATGATGCCATGTCGGGTTATGTGGAGCGGGGCGAAGTGCCGGGCATCGTTACGATGATTTATCACAGAGGCGAAGTGCATGCGGAAGCGTTCGGTGCGCTGACCACCGGAGGAGCCCCGGTGCGCCGGGATTCCATCTTCCGCATCGCCTCGATGACCAAACCCATCATAGCCGCTGCCGCCATGATTCTGGTGGAGGAGTGCCGCCTGCGGCTGGACGAACCGGTGGATGAGCTGCTGCCCGAGCTGGCAGGCCGCAGAGTGCTGCGGCGTCTCGACGGTCCGGTCGACGATACCGAAGCGGCGAATCGGCCGATCACCCTGCGGGATCTGCTCACGTTCCGGCTCGGCTTCGGTGCGGTGATGGCACCGCCGGGCACCTATCCAATCCAGCAGGCCATCGCCGATGCAGGTCTGGCACCCGCACCCACACCGCCGGCCGTAACGCCGGACGAGTGGATGAAGCGGCTCGGTCAGCTGCCGCTGCTGCATCAGCCGGGCGAAGCCTGGATGTATCACACGGGCTCCGACATTCTGGGCGTGCTCATCGCCCGCGCTTCGGGCCAGGGGTTCGAAGCGTTCCTGAAGCAGCGGCTGTTCGAGCCGCTCGGGATGAAGGATACGGGCTTCCATGTGCCGGCAGCCAAGTCGGACCGCCTGCCGGCCGTCCATGCGCTGTCCTGCGGGTCTTCGATGACCCGCAGGACAGCGCATGGACGCGGCCGCCCGTCTTCCCCTCCGGCGGGGGAGGACTCGTCTCCACAGCGGACGACTATCTCGCCTTCTGCCGGATGCTGCTCGGCAAAGGCCGGCTCGGGCGCGAGCGGATCCTCTCCCGTCCCGCCGTCGAGCTCATGACCGCCGACCACCTGACGGCGGAGCAAAAAGAGGCGGCTGGAGCCGGCCGGTTCTTCGGCGGGCACAGCGGCTGGGGATTCGGCGGAGCGGTCAATCTGCGCCGCACCCAATTGTGGCAGACGCCCGGCCGGTTCGGCTGGGACGGAGGCTTCGGCACCTCGGGTTATACCGACCCGCAGGAGGATCTTGTCGGCATCCTGCTGACCCAGCGCATGATGGAATCCCCGCAAGGGCCGCGGGTGTTCACAGACTTCTGGACCTTGGTCTATCAGTCGCTGGAGGACTGAGGGCGTGGGCCGGGGGTACGGGGACCATGCGGGCAGCGGTGTAGGTGGCTTGGAGTACATGCTAGGGGGCTGTCCCAAAAGTGTTCCCAGTAGATGTGAACAACCCAAAAATGACCTCAACATCCATTGTGAAGTGGAGGATGAGGTCATTTTTTATCGCTGAATGCCTATTCAAAGTGGGGGATCAAAAATCATTTATTTCCTTTTGGGACAGCCCTTGTCATTGCAGGTTTAGTAAGGGAACAAGACAGGGAACCCAATGTAATAAGGGTTGCTGGTGTCGTAGGAACCGTCTACAGGGAATACGAGCACGGTATACTTACGGCCTGCCACCAGGCTGGCATTCATCGTAGTATAGTTTCCGTAGGACTGCTTATACGCAATCGGCGTACCGCTGCCGTACTCGTAGATCCCGATGGCGTAGTTTTTACCGTAAGGAGGAAGCAGCCATACCTCCTGATTCACCGTTTTGGGAGCAACAAAATTCATATAATCGAAATCGCTGCCGGTTTGAATATAGGAAGTCCACGTATTTTGTGTAAACTGGTAGGTTGTCGTATAACTGTTGTTGGCCGGCTCCAATATATCCTGCTCAATCGGCATAGCGGACGCGCTGGAGATAAACAGAGCGGAAGCCATCATGGCAATCGCGGATAACTTGCCTAATTTTTTGAACATTGACCCTTTCCTCCTCTGGTAGATCACGGACTCATATTCTAAGTATCAGGAAGCGTGAAATGCTGGCCAGCGATCCACAACCCGATCGTACCACAGAGGATTTGGTAGATGTATTACATAATTTGGTACTAATAATACTAAAATGTGGATTTAGTATAATTTAATGGTAAAATAATCCCTGCAGAGTAACGCTGCAGCGCCTGCACCCAGCCGCGCGGAATGTAAGACTTTTGTAAGAACTCCGTAAGCCGCATACCCGGCTTCTCTTCTTATAATGAAGAGCAGGGAGGGATGATGCTTGAGCTCGGTACTTCGAACGACAGGATTAACCAAGCGTTATGGAAAACGGCAGAAGGCTGCCGTGGAAGAGGTGTCGATGGAGGTGGCGCCGGGGGAGATCTACGGATTCCTCGGGCAGAACGGTGCGGGCAAAACCACGACCCTGCGCATGATCATGGGGCTGGTGCTGCCGACAAGCGGGGAGGTGGAGCTCTTCGGCAGGAGGCTGGAAGGCGGCGGGGAAGGCTTCGCCCGGATCGGCTTCCTGCCGGAGGTGCCCGGCCATTATCCGCAGCTGACGGTCAGGGAGCATCTGCGGATGCACCGGCGGCTTACCGGCTTCGCGGGCCCCGACCGGACGGAAGAGACGCTGGCACGGCTTGGGCTCGGCGGCGTGGGGGACGTGCGCGCCGGGCGTCTGTCGCTGGGCCTGCGCCAGCGACTGGGCCTTGCCAGGGCGATCCTGCACGGCCCGGAGCTGCTCATCCTGGATGAGCCGGCCAACGGCGTCGATCCGGCAGGCCTGCACCAGCTGCGCCAGCTGCTGCTGGATCTCGCCAAGCAGCAGGGCATGGCAATCCTGCTCTCCAGCCATCTGCTGGGCGAGGTGCAGCAGATTGCAGACCGGATCGGCATTCTGCACGAGGGCCGGCTGCTGGAGCAGAAGGGGGCGGAGGAGCTCGAGCGGACGCTCCGCAGCTGCATCGAGCTCCGGGCCGAGCCCCTGGAGCGGGCGCTGGTGGTGCTGGAGCAGAAGCTCGGCGTCCTGGACTACGAGCTGAGGGAATCCGGGACGGTCCGGCTGTACGGGCAGTCCGGGCGGGCCCCTGCCATTGCCCGGGAGCTGATCAGCGATGGAGTGGAGCTGCTGGAGCTGAGGGAGAGGCAGGACTCGCTGGAGGAGTACTATTTGAAGCTGATCGGGGGGAGAGGGGCATGACGGGCGTGTTGTATGCCGAATGGCTGAAGCTCCGCAGGTCGAGAGGATTGTGGCTGCTGCTGTTCATCCTGTTCGTGAAGCATGTGATCGAATTCTCGGTCTATTACCAGGATCTGGCGAATTCGCCTTCCCGGCTCACCTGGAGCTGGACGTATTACACGCATTACCGGCAATTCGCACTGGGCCTGATGCCGATCATCACGGGTCTGCTGGTGGGGTATGCGGTGATCGGGGAGTTCCAGCACAATACGGTGACCGGGATGCTTACGTATCCGATCCGGCGAAGCACCTTCCTGCTCGGCAAATATGCAGCGGTCTTCCTGCTGACCATCCTCGTGTACGGTGCCGACTTCGGCATGAAAGCGGCGGGAGGGCTCTTGTTCGGACTGCCCCCGGTCCCCTGGACGATGTGGCTGCGGTACATCGAATGCGCGATGCTGCTGATTCTGGTGTCCTTTGCCCTCGTTCCCTTGTTCGCCTGCATCTCGCTGGCCTTCCGGAGCTATATCGCCAATATGGCTGCCGGCACGCTGGCGGCGGTGATCGGCGAGGTGGTGTGGGACGTGACCGATATCGCCGTCCGGTTTCCCTTCACTTACCCGGGCATTCTCGTCGGAAGTCTGCTCGATATTCCTTCCCGTTCCGCGGGAAGCGCCGAGCTCCTGCAGGGGGGCATAGGGCTGCTGCTGCTCTTCGCGGTGTTCCTTGCGGGAAGTCTGAGGGTGCTCGCACGGAAGGATATCCATGCGCATGAGGGATAGCTGCCGCCGGGAGTGACGACGGTTCTTCCAGCATGATACAATAGAACCAAGGAATGGACAGCTTCTTCGCTGCGGCGGAGGACCTGCTTCGGATACGGGAGTGGAGCAGAGGATGCGTTACGGGGAACGGGAGAAAAGGATTCTGCTTGTCGAAGACGACGGGGATCTGGGAGCATTGATGCGGGATGGACTGGAGCGGGACGGGCTGCATGTGGACTGGTGCCTAGACGGAACCGGGGCTGCCAAACGGCTGGCGGGCGAGGGCGGGACGCCGGGCGGATATGACCTGGCGGTACTCGATCTCATGCTGCCGGGGACGGACGGGCTGGAGCTGCTGCGCCTCATCCGCCAGGCGGGCAGCCTGCCTGTGCTCATGGTGTCCTGCCGCGGAGAGGAGACCGACAAGATCGTCGGCCTGCGGATGGGCGCCGACGATTACTTGGCGAAGCCGTTCGGGCTCGGGGAATTTTCCGCCCGGGTGAATGCCATGCTGCGCAGGTACCTCGATTTCGGCGCGCGGCAGGGGGAGACTCCGTGGCTGGAGCAGCAGGGGATCCGGCTGAACACCGAGACCTACGAGGTCTATGTCGGGGACAGGGAGGCCGGACTGACGGGGAAGGAGTTCGAGATCCTGAAGGTGTTCCTGAGGCAGCCGGGCCGTGTCTTCTCCAAGGCCCAGCTCTTCCGGGCCGTATGGCAGCAGGATTATCTGTATGACGAGAATACGGTGATGGTCCATATCCGCCGGCTGAGGGCGAAGATCGAGCCAGAGCCCTCCCGGCCCCAATATATCCAGACCGTATGGGGGATCGGCTATAAGCTCGGGAGCTGCGGGGAGGGTGGGCGCACTTGAATTGGCTGGTATGGCTGGGGATGGGGGCGGCCTGCATCCCGCTCCTCCTCTGGATGCGGCTGAAGCGGGAGATGCGCGCCCTGACACAGGGGCTGAGGCTGCTCCGGCACGAGGAGGACCGCCGGCAGCTGAGGCTCACGGCCTGGGACCGCGACCTCATGGAGCTGAGGGACGAATGCGGCCGGCTGGCGGACCGCTGGAAGGAAGAGGCGGTGCGGGCAGGGCTGCTCGATGAATCCCGCAGGCGTATGCTGGCCAATCTGGCCCATGATATCCAGACGCCCTTGGCCGGCATGCTCGGCTATATCGAAGCCGTGCAGGGCGACGGCCGCCTGACGGAAGAGCAGCGGGCCCATTATCTGGACATCGCCTCCCGCAAGGGGCGGGAGTTGTCCGCGATGCTGCGCGATTTTTTCGAGCTCTCGAAGCTTGAGGCGGACGATACCCCGATTCGGCTTCAGGCGGTGGATCTGGCGGAGCTGCTTCCCGAGTGGATGCTCACGCTGTATCCCGAGTTCGAGCGGATCGGCCTGGAGCCTGAGGTAGAGCTGTCCTCTGCTCCTGCCCTGGTATGGGCGGAGCCCGGACTGATGGGGCGGGTCGCTGCGAATCTGCTGTCGAACGCGCTGCGGTACGGCGCCGCGGGCGGTGCGGTCGGCGTCTGTGTAAGGGAAGAAGGCGAGCACTGCGCCTTAACCGTATGGGACCGGGGGCCGGGGATTCCGCAGAGCGAGCTGCCGTTTATATTTGATCGGCTGTACACCGCCGACCCTTCACGCAGCCGCGCGAGAAGGGGAAGCGGGCTGGGGCTGGCCATCGTGAGGCGGCTGGTGGAGCGGCAGCAGGGGACCATCGAAGTGAGCTCCATCCCCCACGAGCGGACGGAATTCACCGTGCGCTTGAAGCGGGTGCGGAGCTGACAGAGGACGGGGCGGCAGCGGGCTCCGGGCCGGCGAGAGGGGGGGCCGGGTCCCCGTGGCCTCACCCTAGGGGGCTTGGCGGCACGTTATTATACATGCCTTCTGTTTAACCAAATATTCCTTGACAGGAATATTCCTAATGACGTATATTGTTAATGAAAGGAGCAGGGAGCGATGGGCGTGAATCTTACAACACTGCATGCACTTGCCGAGCCCAACCGGTTTCACATGGTCGAACTTCTGCGGAAGGGTCCCTTAACGGTAGGGGAGATCGCCGAACGGCTGAATCTGAACCAGCCGCAGGTGTCCAAACATCTGAGGGTTCTCAGTGATTCCGGGCTCGTCGAAGTGCGTCCGGATGCCAACCGGCGCATTTACCAGCTGCGTCCGCAGCCATTTGCGGAGCTCGAGGGGTGGGCCGCCGCGTTCCGCAAGGAATGGGAGGAGCGGTTCGACCGTCTGGACGATTACCTGCAGAAGCTGCAGTCCCAAGAGAATCGGCCCAAGGATTCATAGGGCGCCGGCCAGCGTTGTTTTCAACATCTTACTATATCATAGGAGGAATGAAAGATGACGACGAAGGAAAATGCAATGGTATCCCGGGTGGAAGGTACGGAGCTGGTATTGGAGCGTGTATTCAACGCCCCTCGCGAGCTGGTCTTCAAGGCATTCTCTGAGGCGGAGCATCTCAAACACTGGTGGGGTCCGAGAGGCTGGACGCTTACCGTATGCACCGTGGATTTCCGTCCCGGCGGGGTGTGGCACTACTGCATGAAATGCATCGATGAAGCCCAAGGGGATTTCTTCGGATTTGAATCGTGGGGCAAAGCGGTCTATTCCGAGATCGAAGCGCCGGAGCGGATCGTCTACACGGACTACTTCTCGGACAGCGAAGGCAATTCGGCACCGGGGATGCCCTCAACGGAGTGTACGCTGAGCTTCATTGAGCAGGACGGCCGGACGAAGGTTATCAGCCGGGCGAGCTATGCAACGGAAGAGGCATTGAAGCAGGTCATGGACATGGGCATGCTCCAGGGCATCACCGAAACCTGGGACCGGCTCGCAGAGCACCTGGGAGCCGTCCAAGGGGCGTAATCGAATTCGCATGGGAGCAGGCTGCCGGCAGGAACGGCGGCCTTTTTGGCTGTGTCCGGCTGCTGCTGCCGGAATCTGCGGCCTTAAGGGCCGGATGTATTTTCTCCGTGCCGGATGCCGGCGACGGCGGGGAAGCTCCGCCGTGTGATGGAGGAGAGGCATCACGAGCCGCACGCCGGTTGACTTCCCGGAAGTCCAAGACGACCGGGCTGTTCATCGTGCAGGATAAGCGGAATGATTACGCTTGAATTCAATATACTTGTTTGCGTGTTTATATACGGTTGACCAGAAGTTCCTGATGGGGCTGATCACCGAAACGGCGCCGGTCGGCTACGTACATGACGTATCTATCGACAATGTCATCGACAAGTCACACATGCGCCTGCAGACCAGCCTATGAACTGAGCTTCCGGGGTGTCTCCACGGTGAGCCGGCCGGTACCCCACAGCCGATGCTCAAACAAAATCAGTCTCTGCGATGCATGCGCGGAGGCATATCGTGCAAAACTAGGTTCCGGTGGAAAAAACATGGAAGCCAAAGGAGCGAGGCACGAATGAGTGAGGCGACATTAAGGGTAGCGGGCATGACCGGTGAGAGCTGTGCCGATTCGGTGGAGGGCGCCCTGCGGAACATCGGGGCCGAAGGGCATGTGGATCTGGCGGGACAGACCGTACGGGTGGAATACGACGAATCGCAAGTGAGCATGAACAGCATAAAGGGCGCGATCGAGGGTTCAGGCTACAGAGTGGTATAAACGATACGCGGAGGACCGCCGGAACGCCGGCGGTTCTTTTTATGCAGACGGGGGGACGGCATGGGGATTCTTCGCTGCAGACACCGCAACTATTCACCGGCGGCGTGCGTCTGAAGAGCAGCTTGAGATAAGCCCAAAGGAGCGAAGACAGTTGAGAAACAAAATCATGATGGCAGCGGCATCGGCGGTAATGGGAATGAGCTTGATCGGTTCCCCGGGGAAGAGCGAGGCGGCGGACACCAGCGTACCGGTTACTCTGCCGAAGTTCACGGTGAACTTCAATGGCAGTGAAGTGAAAAGCGAATACAGACAGTATCCGCTCCTGGTATATAAGGATATCACCTACGTACCGATCACCTGGTATGACAGCCGGCTGCTCGGGCTCGAGACGGGATGGAGCACCCAGAAGGGACTCAGCATTGGCAAAGGAAGTGTAACCTCGTCGTACGCCCCTTACGCGAGCGATACCCGTAACCGTCAAACGGCCAGAGCCACCGTGCCCACCTTCCCGGTCACCATCAATGGGAAGACGGTCGACAACAGCAGGGAAGAATATCCGCTGCTGCTGTTCAACAACATTACATATTTTCCGCTCACCTGGAGGTTCGCCCATGACGAGTTCGGATGGGGTTACCGGTGGGATGCCGCGGCTGGACTTTCGATTACCTCGGATAATCCACAGGTGAAGGCATTGAATCTCCCTGCTTCGGCCGGCGATCAGGAAGTGGCCTTTTTCAAAGGGGATTACTATTATTCGGAGCTTGTCGGCAAGGAGTATCACATCTACCGGGCACCTGGAGCGGATCTGAAAGCGAAGAAGCTTGTCTACGCCTATGAGGCGGATACGGGCTACGGGATCAACAAATCGCTGACGATCCGGGTGAAGGAGGATGAACTGCATTTCTCTTATCACAGCGGCGGTGCCATTATGGGCTCGGATGTATACGGCAAGGTGGGGCCGGATGGAAAAGGGGTCATTCTGCAGCAGGGTTACTTGGATTTCCGTGAAATCCCTTTAGGCACCTTGTTCATCAGCCAGCACGTTCCGCCGCAGACAGGAAATATGTACCTGTTACCGAAAGGAGAGAAGAATCCATACGATCATCCTGCAGGTGATCCGAAGTTCTACTACGGCTGGCAAATTTCGATGGATGGGGAGGCGCGTTCCTTCAGCGGCAGCTCATCGAGTACGGTCATCGGTGACCATGTGTATGTGATAGCCACACCTTCTGAGGTGCAGGAGGATCGCCTCAACCGCATTTACCGGGTGAACCTGAAGACGAACAAGACCGAGCTTCTGGTGAACTCGGAGGTGATCGGCTTCAAGATCATCAAGGATCAGCTCTATTATGTCAAAACGGCGGATAGGCTTCTGTATTCCTCGAATCTGGACGGTTCGGGCGAACAGAAGATTTCGCATAACGAGGTCGCTGCCTTTACGTTCGGAGTCATGGACGGAAAGGTGTACTATACCTCCGCAGGACCGAATGATACGCTGAAGCTTTATAAGGCGGCTTCCTCCGGCAAGGATGAGCTGGTGATGGGGGACGCGATCGTCAGCGTACAGTTTCTGAATGACCGTATTCTCTGCAAGCTGGCTGCGGGAGGCGATTACGGGCTGAAGATCCTGGACCGGGCAGGCGCGCTCCGGCTGGCGGTTGCCGATCAGGTCGCAGGAGCCTGGGCCTATGGGGATACTCTGCTCTTTATCTCCGCCGCAGGCCAGGGAGTGAAGGAGATTAAGATCCCTTAGGCCGCATGGGAGCCGGACGCAAGGAAGGGAAGGAATGGAAGGCTGTCCCATCCCTTCCTTCGGCAATACCGGATGAACGGGAAGAGCTTCCCCGAACAGTGAGTCCGTGTCCCCCAAGCCTTGACGACAAGCAGAACGGAAAGGCCAGTAGCAGCCAGACTTATCCTCGCAGGGAGGAGTTTGGCCGCCATAAACTTGTTTGCAATATCCTTGTTTGCATGAATATATATTGGGTTAGATCCTACCCTGACCCGAAGAAGGGTTCCACCGCCGAGATCGGCCTCGGGAATATGGGTACCTCGGGCCAAGAAGGTGCAAGCCGTACCGCGGCCGTGGATTCCTCAATCCATGATGCGAGTGATTCCGCCTTCCATAAACTTGTTTGCAATATACTTGTTTGCATACTTATTAATTTTTTCGAATCATCAAACCATGGTCAAAAAAGTGCCGAAAAAGTGAACCATGCCTTTCCAAACCAATTGATATATACTTATGGAAGAGAAGCAGCTAAAGGAGGATAATGATGGAAACCCATTTGCTCGGCACCCGGTTCATTACACAAATCGGCATTCTTGTTCACGATATCGAAAAAACGTCACAGGCATACGCCGACTTTTTTGGTGTAGACAAACCGCAGTGGTTCATCACCGGGCCGGTGGAGGAGGCGCAGACGGAATACAGGGGAGAGCGGACCGAAGGCAGAGCCAAGCTGGCTTTCTTCGACATGGGCTCCCTGCAGGTGGAGCTGATCGAGCCGGACCATGAACCGAGCGTATGGCGCGAATGCCTCGACAAGGACGGGGAAGGAGTGCACCATGTTGCTTTTGCCATTGAAGGGATGAAGGACAAAGTGACGGTGCTGGAACGCAGAGGGATGCCGCTGCTGCAGAAAGGCGAATACCCCGGCGGGCGTTATGCCTATCTCGACACGCTGAAGGATCTCAAGGTGATGATTGAACTGCTCGAGAATGACAAACCCGGCCGGCAGGAGGGTTAGCAGCATGAACATTGTGGTTACCGGCGCGAACAGGGGACTCGGTTATGCCGTTACGGCGGAGCTGCTGAAGCGGGGTCATTCCGTCATCGCAGGGGTGAGGGGCGATGCAGCTTCGCCTGATGAACGGAACAGCCGCCTCTTCCGCTTGGGGGAGCAGTATCCGGGCCGGCTGCTGACCGCCTTACTAGATGTGGCGGATGAAGCCGTGATCGCCGATGCTGCAGCCTCGTTGAAAGGCAGCGGCGTGGAATTGGACGCGATAGTCAATAATGCGGCGATCCTCCTGGGACGTGGCAGCCGTCTGGAAGAGCTGGATCTGGAGGACATGGCCGCGTCGATGGATATCAATCTCTACGGGCCGGTGCGGGTCGTCAAGCACTTTTTGCCGCTGTTCGGGGACCGGTCGGGATGCATCGTCAATATTTCGTCGGAGGCAGGCAGTCTGACGAACGCTTACGGCGGGGACTACCCTTATGCCCTGTCGAAGGCGGCGCTGAATATGTTCTCGCAGCAGCTTCACCGGTATCTGCAGGCCAGAGATATCGCGGTCCATGCCGTTCACCCCGGCTGGATTCGGACCGATATGGGCGGAGAACAGGCGCCGGGTGATCCGGAGGACGCGGCACGCGGCATTGCGGATCTGATCGAACGCCGGATCGCGCCGGCTTCGGGTCCGTTTGTCTTTATCGATCACAGAGGCCAAAGTCTGCCGATTTGACAACGTTTCCAGATCGCAGGCCTGGGCCTGGCTTCTAACGAAGCTTGAGCAGCAGTCATGAAGGATGCATAGACCTTGGGGCCGGCCGCGTGCTTGGACCCAGGTCTTTTTTTATTTAGGGGGAGCCGCTGGGGTGGCTGACCCGTGCCTATGAGTCCATCGGATTGACAGGATTCATGGTTAGGGGAATGGGTTACAAGAGAATAACATGAATAACATGATTTACCTGGAGCCAAGCGGTGAGAATGGACTGTACAATAGATCTTCAGAACCAGATGGAGGAGATCGTATCATGCTGCAAAAAGGAATCGAAATCGTATTTGGCAGGCCTTATAGAGAAAAACGCTCCTTTGTGGCCTTTTATTGGATGGGGATAGGTGTTTATTTGCTCCTTCTGCTCATGGCCGTACTGGCCCGCTTCTCATTTCCGGATGTGCTGTTCCCGCTGATCGGCTATCCTCTGTTGTTCCGGTTCGTTTACGGCGTGAACGCGAAGCTTCAGGGCTCCCTCGCCAAACGGAGGATGACCCCCCTGATCATATCGGCCGCGTTCTTTGCGCTTACCGTCGCCATCGTCCAAGGGATAGGTGCGGCCGGGGATGGCAAGGGCGTATCCGGTTACCGGGCTTCTATGACGAGCAAAGTGAGTAGGAATGGGAATGTTACGGTATCGATCGGTTCGCTTAGCGGTTACTATGAGGTTGAGAAGGTACAAGCCGTGTCCGGCACGATCCGGATTCCCTACGAAGCAGCCGTCGGGTCAGGTGAGGTTACCCTCCAGGTTCGAAGCGGCAGCGGCATCATCTGGGAGCAGCACGTTTCCCCGGCCGCTAGCGGGGTGATAGAGTTCGAGCCTGCGGCGGATACGTCTTACAGCATGGGACTTCAAACGGCCAACGCGGAGAATATTCAGCTTACTTTTCAAACGACAGACTGACAGACGTAAAATCAACAGCAAAGAATACATCCTCACCCGGGATGTATGTTAGAATCGGCTGTGACAGCATCCACGAAACGAGGAGAAGGTGAGCGCAATGACGGAGTCTATCGATAAGATCGCCTGGGTTCATCTGCTGGAGGGCCGAATCTTATGCGCGCGTTCCACAGGCAAAGAAATCTATTATATGCCGGGCGGGAAAAGGGAGCCGGGTGAAACGGATACCGACACGCTCGTACGGGAAATTGAAGAGGAATTGTCCGTCCGGATTCTTCCCGGCACGGTGTCGCATCTGGGGACGTTCGAGAAGCAGGCGCATGGGAAGCCGGAGGGCGTGAAGGTCCGCATGGCTTGTTATCAAGCGGATTATGAAGGAGTACTGAACCCCGCTTCCGAGATCGCCGAAATCGCCTGGTTAACTTATGCGGACCGGGAACGCGTATCTGCCGTGAATCAGATCATCTTTGACCAGCTTCATGAAATGAAGCTGTTGGTTTAAGCCGAAGGCTGTCCGTCCCGTACCGCGGAGGCTCAGGTTATCTCTTGAAGCTGCCGGACGGTCAACCGGCTCCATCCCTCGAGACGCAGGGACCCACCCCCGATAACCAGGTCAGCGGAGGAAGTGGAGCGGCTGCCATCCAAGTGAATTCGAAAAAATCGTAACCGATGTGACACATGATTACATCAGGCCGCCAGCTTATGCTGACGGCCTGTCCGCATTTCGCCACAAAAGCAAAGTTTATGTAAAGTAGATTGACAGAATAAGGGGATTTCATAATAATTAGGGTGATTTTCAACCTATTGACGAAGAGTGAAGGGGTGAGTTTCGTGTTCGTGCGGTTCTTGCAGAACAACCTGCTTGTCAGCTTTGTGCTGACTGTCCTGCGTGTTTACTTAGGGTGGACTTGGCTGAAGGCGGGCTGGGGAAAGATTGCCGGCGGCTCGTTCAATGCCGAAGGATTCCTGCTCGGGGCCGTCAAGAAAGCGGGAGGGGAGAATCCTGCCGTGCAGCCGTGGTGGGCTGAATTTTTGCAAAGCTTTGCCATCCCGAATGTCGGTCTGTTCAACGTATTGGTCCCTTGGGGGGAACTGCTCGTCGGCCTTGGCCTGATTCTAGGCTCGTTTACTACGTTCGCAGCCTTGATGGGCATGCTGATGAACTTCTCGTACATGTTCTCGGGAACGATAAGCACGAATCCCCAGATGGTCGTGATGGAGCTCTTGATCGTAGCTGCAGCCGCCAATTCTTCTAAGATCGGGGTAGACCGGTGGTTCCTGCCCTATCTTCAAGGCTACCTGAACCCAAGGAAGAATCCGGACTCCTCTTTGAAGGGCGCCTGATTCCGCTTCCCCCGTGATCTAACAGAATGCATGCCATCCAACATCAAAAGGGACTTCACCATTCGAGGTGAAGTCCCTTTTTGGTCGTTCTGCTTAGCGTGTGCACCTTGTGCAAATGATTCCGCGCGGGGCTATACGCCGAGCTCCCGCTTCGCGTAGCGGCTTTCGGGCCTGCGCAGCCCCAGATTCTCACGCAGGGTGCGGCCTTCGTACTGCGTGCGGAACAGGCCGCGGCTCTGCAGCTCGGGCACGACACTCTCCGCGAATTCCTCCAGGCCGCCCGGGAAATACGGCGCCATAATGTTGAAGCCGTCGCATCCGCCGCCCGTGAACCATTCCTGGAGCTGGTCTGCGATGCCTGCCGGCGAGCCGTAGATCGTCCGATGGCCGCGGGCCCCTGCTATGCGGCGGCTGACCTCCAGGATGGAGAGGGAGTCGCGCTTCGCGATATCCTTGATGAGATGCAGACGGCCTTTGGCTCCGTCTGCGGTGTCGGGCAGATCGGGGAACGGTTCGTTCGGATCGTAGCCCGACAGGTCGTGGCCGATCATCCCCGACAGCAGGGTGATGCTGGCCTTCGGGTGAATCAGGCTCTGGAAGTGCTCAAACTTCTCCCGCGCCTCCGCATCCGTTGCCCCGATGATCGGCAGCACGCCGGGTAGGATCTTGACATCGTCCCTGCTGCGTCCGAACCGGCCCGCGCGTCCTTTGACGTCGTCATAAAATGCGCGTGCCTCGCCCAGCGTCTGCCACGCCGTGAAGATGACTTCCGCCGACTGCGCGGCGAAGTCGCGCCCGTCCTCGGAGGAGCCGGCCTGGATCAGGACCGGGCGGCCCTGAGGTGAACGGGCCATATTCAGCGGCCCCTTCACGGAGAACCATTCCCCGCTGTGATTGATGCGGTGAACCTTGCTCCGGTCGGCGAAGAGCCCCTGTTCTTTGTCAAAGAGCAGGGCATCATCCTCCCAGCTGTCCCACAGCTTGGTAACGACATCCACGTATTCGCGCGCCCGCTCATACCGGAGATGGTGCTCCAGGTGCTTCTCCTGTCCATAGTTAGCGGCGGCTCCCCGGCTGGAGGTCGTGACGATATTCCAGGCCGCGCGCCCTCCGCTGAGATGGTCGAGCATGGAGAACTGCCGGGCGACATTGAACGGCTCGCTGTAAGTCGAGGACAGGGTGCCCGTCAGGCCGATGTGTTCGGTGACGACCGAGAGGGCGGAGAGCAGGGTGAGCGGCTCCGGCCGGATCGGCGACATATAGGAGACGGCGGTGTCCAGATCGTCGGAGACCGCGAGAATATCGGCGAAGAAGATCATATCGAACTTGGCCCGTTCCGCGGTTTGTGCCAGGTGCTTGTAATGCTGGAAGTCCAGAATGCCGCGTTCATTCGAAGCGGGATATCTCCAGGCGGCTACGTGGTGGCCGGCTCCGGAGAGGAAGGCGCCGAGGCGCATTTGACGTGGGCTGGTTGTCATGTGGAAGTTCGCTCCTTATGCTCTGGCTCGGGTGTGTCTTTTTGCGCTCCGTTATGCTTCGCATAAAGGTCGCTGTCAAAAAGACACGCCCCTCGCTGTAGTGAAAACCTATACATTTGCGCTCCGTTATGCTTCGCATAAAGGTCGCTGTCAAAAAGACACACCCCTCGCTGTAGTGAAAATGAAAAAAAGGAGACACCTCTCCCATGCATACAAGCGTGGGAATGGCATCTCCGGTGGTCCGGTAGGATGAGCCTCGGAAATTAATCCGACTAAATATATAAGATAAAGAAAGTATAAGAGCCCCGATTCAACCTGTCAATCCACTTTATTTAGAGGGCATTCCTGTGATCGTGTCCCCATGTTGTCCCGATTCCCCGGAATCTTGTCCGAATTCCACATGACATTCCGGCAGAAGTTGGTTTATGATAGAAAACAATTAAAACAATTCACACAAACATACTAGGAATTAAAAGTGAGGGTCTGCTCTGCTTTATCATCACGCTGGAGGTGAGAGTTCTATGGAAATCAAATCGTTCGCCGGTTATGCGGAGAAGGGATGGGGCGTGTGGGTGCAGCGTTCGTCTCACGGGTGCCACAACCCGCTTCCCGAGCACGGCCACGACTTCATCGAGCTGGTCTATGTCGTCCATGGTGCGGGACGCCATCTCATTGATAAGGTGACCTTCGAGATCCGTGCCGGAGACATCTACGCCATAGCTCCTGGAGAGAGCCATGCCTTTCCCGATGCAATGGAGTCGGAGCTCGAGATCATCAACTGCCTCTTCCTTCCGGAGAGTGTATGGCAGTCCCTGCCCGCCGATTCGGATGCCCTTCACAGCCTGCCTTACGTCGCTCCGCTGTACCAGGGCACCGGCCGGCTCCCCCGCAGACTCTCGCTCGCTTCCGGCGAGTCGACGGTGATTCTGAGCCTGCTTGAGGGAATGATGAACGAGATCCGGGAGGGGGCGCCGGGGAGCCGGCTGATCGTCCGCAACCGGCTGATCGATATCCTGATCACTTTGTCCCGCGTGAAGCTCAAGGAGGAGTCGACGGGACCGGAGGTGCTCCAGCCCCCCGGCGCTCATGCCGGGGGTCATGAGATCTTAGTACGTAAGGTACTGGCCTACCTGGAGTCGCATTATCACCAGCGCATTACGGCGGCCGGCCTCGCGACAGTGTTCTCGATCTCCTCCCGGCACCTGAACCGGGTGTTCCGCCAAGAGACCGGCCGCAGTATCACCGAGACGCTGCAGGGGATACGGATCGAGAGAGCCAAGCACATGCTGCATGAGACACCGCGCAGTGTAGAAGGCATCTCGGCGGCGGTAGGCTTCGGCGACCCCTCGTTCTTCAGCAAGCTGTTCAGCCGCACGGTAGGACACACGCCCGGCGAATACCGGCGGATCGCGCGGAGCAAACGCTCATCCTGACCCGTACAGCACAGGGGGAACCCGATGATATAGAGATTGAGTATATAGATTGAGATTCGAAAAGGAGAGAGAACCGATGAAAAAAAAGCGTCCATGGTCCATACAAAGCAGGGGATCCGCAGGAAAGGCGGCCGCGTCCCTGCTGCTGGCAGGCAGCGTTCTGATAGGGACGGCGCCGCTGAAGACTGCTGCAGCAGCCGAAGCCGTTCAGGCACCGGCACAGGAAGGAAAGCTGCCGGCGGCCCAAGATGCGGGTCGCGGACAGCATAAGGAGAAGCTGTCGCTGATTGACCAGGGAAGCAGCGTGACGCTGAAGAACAGCCGGGTCAGCGTGACGATCGACAAGGGCAGTGCCACGGTAACCTCGATAACATACGGAGAGGACAGCCCGAACCTGCTGGCGAACGGCGGGGCCGGCTACTACATACTGAACTACTCGCAGAACGGCAAGAACCTGAAATTCGGGCCGACGAACGAGCTCAGCTACAAGGTAACCGCTCAGGATGAAGACCATATCGACATCGCTTTGACAGTGGACGACCGCGCCGTACTGCCGTTCTCGTATGAGCTGCATTTTGTGCTCATGAAGAATGAACCCGGTCTCTATTTCTACTCGGTCGTAGGGTATCCCGAAGCGGTGGAGGGCGGCGTCACGATCGGCCAGGGCCGGTACGCGTTCCGCGTCGATCCGAACCTGTTCGATTCGTATGCTGTGGATGAAGAGCGTCGCGGTCCGCTGCCGTCGCCAGCAGAGCTCGAAGCTGGGGAAGAGGTCATGGATGCGAGCATCAAGCTGCCCAATGGTGAGGTATACACGAAGTACAACCACATCGAGTATGCCGGTGACCTCAATGTGACGGGACTGTACGGGAAGGACCTCGGGATCTGGCTGATCCGGGGCAGCAACGAATTCGTCGACGGCGGTCCGACGCAGCAGCGCAACTCCGTGCACCAGACGAACACCACGCCGATCCTGCTGTGGCATGAGCATGAATCCCACTACGGACGCGGCAATGTGGTGCCTTCGCCGGGCTGGAAGAAAATCTACGGGCCGTCCTTCCTCTATGTGAATCAGGGCGGAGATGCCGACAAGCTCTGGAAGGACGCGAACCGCCGGGCGGAAGCGGAGCAGCGCAAATGGCCGTACCGCTGGCTGGACAGTCCGCTGTATGAGGCGGACCGCAGGGGCAGCGTGAAGGGGCAGCTGAAGATCACGGGCGGCGAGCCGGCGGCGAATGCGTGGGTGATTCTCGCAGACCCAAGTCCCGACTGGCAGGATCAGAACCTCGGCTACAACTACTATATCCGGACCGACAGCCAAGGCCGCTTCACGATTCCAGATGTGCGGGTGGGCACCTACACCTTGTACAGCTTCGTCAAAGGGTACTTCGGCGAATTCCGCAAGGACGGCATCACGGTGCAGGCGTCCAAAGAAACGAAGCTGCCGGCCCTGACGTGGACGCCGGAAACACACGGCACAACTTTGTGGACCCTGGGCACACCGGACCGGACGGCAGGCGAATACCGGCATGGGGATGACTACCACCACTGGGGGCTGTGGCTCGATTACCCTCTGGACTTCCCGAACGGGGTGGACTTCACAATCGGCGAGAGCAGCGAGCGGACGGATTGGAACTATGCCCATCCGGTGACGGCAACGCCAGGCGAGCCAGCACAGCTTAAGGTGCCATTCAATCCTCAGCTGACGCCGTGGAAGATCCGCTTTGACAGCGATAAAGTATACCGTGCAGGCACCAAAGCGACCCTCACCTTCGGCATCGCCTCCTCGCGCAACGGTTCGCTGCGGCTGAACCTGAACGGCACGGAGATTGCGAACCTGGCCTCGCTGCCGGGGCCGAAGAGCGACTCGGGCATGCCGCGCAGCGCCGTTCATGCCTTTTACCGGGAATTCACGGTCGAGTTCGACGCCGCCCTGCTGAAGAAGGGCGAGAACGTATTGCAGCTTACGCATGCCAAGAACATATATGACGCGAACGGCCAGCGTACGGGAGACCTTTATACGAGCCAGATGTATGATGCGATCCGCCTGGAAGTCCAGCAGCCCTAAGCGAACAAAGGAGAGAGACCGATGAACATCCAAGACATGAACAAGCGCAATACCACTCACCGACTGTCAAAAGAGAGGAGAGCGGCTTCCGCCCTGCTGCTGTTCCCTCTGCTGCTCACGGCCTGCGCAGGTGGAGCCAAGCCGGAAGGCGGGGCGGCGGGCGCAGCTCCAGCGGCAGCCGGGCCGGTGGAGTTCAGCGTGATGACCATCACCCCGAGCACCCCGCCGGCGGCGGACGACGGGCCGATCAAGCTGGCGATCGAGAAGGCGGTGAATGCGAAGCTGAACGTCCAGTGGGTGTCGAACAACATCTATGCGGAGAAGCTGAACATTACGCTTGCATCGGGCAACCTGCCTGACTACATCATGATCAACAACCCGTTCAGCAGCACATTCCGTACGATGGTGCAGCAGGGGGCCTT
This sequence comes from Paenibacillus sp. S-38, assembly GCF_049942825.1. Lineage (NCBI taxonomy): Bacteria > Bacillati > Bacillota > Bacilli > Caryophanales > Paenibacillaceae > Paenibacillus > Paenibacillus sp. S-38. The sequence continues at coordinate 4,688,038 of NZ_CP187970.1, read as the reverse complement.
CTGGGATCTCACTCCGTTCATTGCAGAGTATCCGAACATTTCGAAGGGCATTTCGAAGACTGCCTGGGAGACGACCAAGATGGCGGACGGGCGCACCTACGGCATCCCGAGACCCCGGCCGGAGGACAGCGAGTCGTTCTTCATCATCCGCAAGGATTGGCTCGACAAGCTCGGACTGCAGGTGCCTGCGACCACGGAAGAGCTTCAGGCGGTCATGAAGGCTTTCGTGGAGAACGATCCGGACGGCAATGGCAAAAAGGACACGACGGCGCTCGCCGCCTACATCAATCCTTCCGATCTCGGCTGGGGCGGCAACATCGGGCCGGTGCTCGGAGCAATCGAAAGCTCCTTCACCGGTGCGCACGGGCACTGGAAGTGGGACGAAGCTTCGAAGGGGCTCGTCTACACGGCACTCCTCCCCGAGACGCGCAAGTCGCTGGAATACCTGACGGAGGCCTATAAGCAGAAGTGGATGCCGGAGGACCTGCTGTCGCTGAAGCTGACGCAGACCCGGGATCTGTTCAAGGGGAACAAGGCGGGGATTATCGTCGACAAGACCGGCACGCTGAAGCTGCATGCGGACGAGCTGAAGAAGGTGGCGCCGGACTTCAAATACAAGGACTTTTATCCGCTGACTACCCTGAACGGCTATGTGCCGAAGGGCTCGGGCTTCAACGGGATGTTCGCCATTCCCAAATCCGTGCCGGAAGCGAAGGTGAAAGCGATCCTGAAGGTGATCGACACCTGGATGACGCCCGAGGTGAGCGCGATTCAGAAGTATGGTCTGGAGGGCGTGCACCACAAGGTGGAGAACGGCAAGAAGATCACCGACCCCGAAAAGCTCAAGAAGGACAACGCCTCGGACTTCAACCACATCGTGAACATTGTGGATGCCGTGTGGGAGTCGTCCCCGTCGCCGGAGGAAGCGGAAGCGACCGAGCTGTTCCGGAAGGTGGAAGGGGACCGGGCGAAGGTCAGCGTACCGGATCTCAGCGCCGGTCTGTATTCCCCAGCCGCCCAGAAGCTCCTGCCTGAGCTCGATAAGAAGATCCAGGATCTCAAGTCCAAGATCATCCTCGGACGCGAGCCGATCACGGCCTGGGATGCTTTCGTCACCGAGCTGAAGGCGAACCCGGATTTCGTCCAGACCACGAAGGAAATGACCGAAGCTTATAAGAAGCGCACGGGGACGCCATGAGACCGATCGCCGCCGAGATCGAAGACCCCCGGCAGCGGGTAAAGGGAGGGGAGCGGGAGAGCTTCCCGCCTCCCGGTACCGACGGGGACCGGCTTCGCAGCCAGGTGAGGCCCGGCCGGTGGAGGTCGAATCTGCGCCGGAGCAGCGGGCTGTACCTGCTCGCACTTCCGGGCGTACTGTTCTTCCTCTTGTTCAAGTACGCACCGATGTGGGGCGTGCTGATCGCCTTCCAGAATTATTCGCCGTATACGGGCATGCTGGACAGTCCGTGGGTGGGGCTCGACCACTTCCGGCGGTTCTTCTCGAATCCCGACTTCCTGCTCCTGTTCCGCAATACACTTGGGATCAACCTGCTCAGCCTGGTTTTCTTTTTCCCGCTGCCGCTCGTGCTGTCCCTTCTCCTGAACGAAGTGAGGCACACGGCCTATAAGCGGCTGGTACAGTCGGTCATCTACATGCCCCACTTCCTGTCCTGGGTGATCATCGCCGGGCTGACCTTCCTGCTCTTCGGCAAGGCGGAGGGGCTGGTGAACCTGCTGCTCGAAGCGGCAGGCAGGCCGAAGCTTGATGTGCTGACGAACCCGGACACGTTCTGGCTGATGATCACCCTGCAGTCGATGTGGAAGGAAGCGGGCTGGGGCACGATCATTTTCCTGGCCGCCATGGCGGGCGCCGACCCGCAGGTGTACGAAGCGGCGCGAATGGACGGGGCGGGACGCATCCGGCAGATGTGGCACGTGACGATCCCGGCGATCCGCAGCGTCTTCGTGATCCTGCTCATCCTGCGGCTCGGGGACATCATGGATGTCGGCTTCGAGCAGATCTTCCTCATGTACAACGGCGCCGTCTCCCATGTGGCCGAGGTGTTCGATACGTACGTGTACCGCACCGGCATCCAGCAGGGCGAATTCAGCTACAGCACGGCCGCCGGCCTGTTCAAGTCGCTCGTGGGCCTCGTGCTGGTGCTGCTTGCTAACCGCATTGCCAAGAAGTTCGGGGAGGAGGGCGTGTTTTAAAACAATGGGTCGATGGAGCGGCTGCGCATACGGATTCATGCCTCCAATCGCTGTTGTTTTCGGATTCTTTGAATTGAGATTGGAATAAGGGGAGAATCCGAAAACAAAGGCGAACGCTGCCGCTTTTCCAGTCATGATCCGTATGCTTAGCTTACGTGGGCCGTCTTTTATTTAAAACAGTAGTAATAAAGTAAAAAACAGGAGTCGCACGAAAAACGGCGTCATACCGCCGCAGAACGTAAGAAAGGAGGGTTAACCCATGAAACGCAACGCAGGCAATATCGCCTTTCAGTCCGTCAATTACACCGTGCTGGGTGTGCTGGCGCTGGTGACTTTTTTTCCGCTGTACTATGTGTTCATCGTCTCGCTGACCGAGCCGGCGGAGTTCCTGCAGAAGAAGATCGTGCTGTGGCCGGAGACCTGGTCCTTCCAGTCTTATGCTTATCTGCTCTCTACGGAGGCGTTCCCGAGGTCGGTTGCCAATAGCGCCTTCCTGGCTTCCGTAGGCACGTTGTGCTCTCTCGCTGTCTCGTCGTCGCTAGCCTATGCGCTGTCCCAGCGCAGGATGGCCGGACGCAGGCTCCTCATGGGCCTCATCCTGCTCACGATCCTGTTCAGCCCTGGCGTCATTCCCGCCTATATGCTGGTCCGCCAGCTCGGCCTGATGGGCAGCCTGTGGGCCCTGATCATCCCGTCGCTGGCCAGCGGCTGGAACGTGCTGCTCATGAAGGGCTTCTTCGACAGCCTGCCGGCGGAGCTCTCGGAATCGGCCGCGATCGACGGCTGCGGGGAGGTGCGCACGTGGCTGCGCATCATTCTTCCGCTGTCGCTGCCGGCACTTGCGGCCTTCGGCCTGTTCCATGCCGTAGGCTACTGGAACCAGTTCTTCTCTGCGCTGCTGTACCTGAACGATCCGAAGCAGTGGCCGATCCAGGTGCTGCTGCAGAACATGCTGCTCAGCGCCTCGACGACGGACCTCGGCACGCCGGGCGAGTACGTGCAGGCGCCGCCGACGGAGATGCTGAAGATGGCCGCCGTCATGATCGCGACCGTGCCGATTCTGCTCGTGTATCCGTTCCTGCAGAAGCATTTTGCCAAGGGGGCGCTGGTAGGCTCGGTCAAATCGTAACAGAGTACATTGGAAAGGGTTCAACCCAACAAGACCGCTTGAGGAGAAGGGAAGTCAGCAGCCATGTCCAATCCGACAGACCAACCGGATATCATCTTCCTGATGACCGACCAGCAGCGCTGGGACGCCATCGGGAAGTTCAATGAGCACATACTGACGCCGGCCATCGACCGGCTGGCGGAGGAGGGCATCGTCTACAGCCAGGCCGTGTGCCAGGCGCCGATGTGCGTGCCGAGCCGCAGCTCCATGATGCTGGGACTGTACCCGTCCCAGATCGGCGTGCGGACGAACCACGGCGGCCTCTACGACGAGGAGAAGCTGCCGTCTGATCCGCTGCCGGAGCTCATGCGTAGCGCCGGCTACCAGACCGCCGGCTTCGGCAAGACGCACTGGAACCACGGCCTGCACAACCCCGAGCCTCCCACGCGGGGATTCGAGGTGCGGGCGGTGGGCCTGGCCCGGGACAGCGGCCATTATGAGCAGGGTGCCGTGATGATGGGCGACGCCGAGCCGGAGGGGCTGGCCGCCTACTACGAGGAGACGCGGGACTTCGGCGGCGGGGAGGAGAATGCGGACGGGTATATCGGCTGCACCAGCCGGGTCCCGATGGAGCATCACCGTGACGGCTGGGTCGCGGAGCAGTGCCTGCAGTTCGTGCGGGAAGGGATGGACCCGGAGCGGCCGCTCTTCCTGTACTTGTCCTTCTTGAAGCCGCATGCGGGCTTCAATGTGCCCGAGGCGTTCGAGCGGCTGTACCGGATCGAGGACATTCCGGACCTGCCGCAGCCGCCGTGGGAGGAGGAAGCCGGCACCCATCTGGCGGCATCGGATGCCATGAATGCGCATTCAGCCTCCGCCTATCACGAGAAACGGCGGGTGTGGGAAGCGATGACCCCGCTCGAACGCCGCCGCACGACGCTGAGGTACTGGGCCAACTGCTCGTGGCTCGACCACTACTTTGGCCGTGTCCTGGACGAGCTGCGGGAACGCGGCCGGCTGGAAAACGCCCTGATCGTCTTCTGCTCCGACCATGGCGAGATGCTGGGGGAGCGCCGGTACCGCTTCACCAAATACTGCCTCTACGACAGCAGCGTGCGGGTACCGCTCATTCTCTCCGGCACCTATGTGCCGCCGGCGCTCCGGGGCACGGTCGACGACCGGCCGGCGGAGCTGGTCGACCTCGTGCCGACGCTCTCGGAGGCGGCCGGTCTGCCGCACAATCCGCTGCTGCCTGGGCTGGACCTGCTCGGGGAACGGCAGCGCCTCGGCACCTTCTGCGAATTCCACGGCAAGGGGGCCCCCGCGAGGCATACGGCTCCTGCGCTCATGTGGCGGAAGAAGGAGTGGAAGCTGATTCTCTACCTGCCGTATCCGATCGGCGAAGCCTTCAGCCATGTGGATGACTACCAGGGTGAGCTGTATCACCTGGAGGAAGATCCCAACGAATGGCGCAACCTGTACGGCGATGAACGACATGCCGCCGTCCGGGAGCGGATGACGGCCGAGCTCCTGATGCATCTGGCCGCCGCCTGGTCGCGGGGACCGTTCTTCTACGACCGGCACGGCTATGAGGCGCTGGGAGAGTAGGGGGCTGGACGCAGGAGCACTGCTCAAGGAATCTGACTGCCCGGGGTGCTTCCAACATGCTTTTCCTGTATCATGGGAGGGTGAGGAGCTGATCCCATGAATCTATGGATTATTGGACTGAATATAAGTTTTGCAGTTTATGTGCTGATCATCCAATGGGCAAGATTCCGTTCGAACACCTGGTTCCTTTATAAGAAAGAAAATGCATTTCTCATCGCACTTCTAATCTTCTCGATTCTCAATGCCGTGAACATCATCACGTGACCGTCAACCCTGAGCCGCTGCAAGCGCCTGCATGTGCGGCTTCTTTTTTTGCCGCAGAGCTTTTATAATTTACCCACTTGACGCATCGGGATAATCATGATAATTTATTTTTACAGCAAAATATTCGATGCCGTAATAAATCGGCAAGCCTACTGGAACAACCAGCGGCCTCCATCCCCTGACTCGACCGCGAGCAGGGCTTTGGGGGCCTTTTTATTTGCATCGGAGAGGGAAAGGGGCAGGGAGAATGAACCATCTGATAGGACTGGGCAGCGAAGCCGACACGCAGCTGCGCCGGATGATCCGCCGCTTCGTGGTGGAGCGGGACAAGGTCGTCTTCCTGAACGGAATGACGCTCCCCCAGCTGGAGGTGCTGCGCAAGCTGTCCGCGGAAGGTCCGTTGAAAGCCGGACAGCTGTCCGAGGAGCTCGACTTCTCCCCGGGCGCCATGACCGCGCTCTGCGACAAGCTTGTCGCCGGTGAAATGATCGAGAGGCGCAGGCCCGAGGAAGACCGCAGGACGGTGGTTCTGTCGATTACCGCAAAAGGGCTCCGGCTGCTCGACACGCTAAGGCAATCCGGACAACCGGGCATGCATCTGAAGCACTTGTTCCAGGACTTCACGGAAGAAGAGCTGGAGTGGCTGCAGAAGCTGAGCACGAAGCTGTACCGCAATCTGGACTTGTACGCGGAGACCATGCGGGCCGATCTGGCCGTGAAGCTGGAGGGTTTTGAAGACCGGGCAGAGGCTTATGGAGAGAAAGTCAACCGCACGTGAACGAAATCAACGATAGGGAGAAGTGGGTCATGAAGGTCACCAAGAGAAAAAGAAGTTCGGCATTCGGTTTGGCGGCGGCGGCAGTGCTGCTCGCCATAACGGCGGGCTGCGGCGGGAATGCCGGAGTGAAGGAGACGGGGGCCGCAGCGGGTCAGGAGAAGGGCGCAGCAGCGGCGGCCGTCAAGCAGGTAGACGTCCAGTTCGCTCTGGATACGGCGGCTACAGGGTCGCCGCAGTCCCGGGTGGCAGTGGAGCAGGGCTACTTCGGGAAGAACGGGGTGCAGGCTAAGACCTTCGATTTTCCCTACGGCATTGACACGCTGAACGCCCTGCTGGTCGACCGGGCGGATGTGGGCTCTGCGGCGGACTATGCACTGCTGAATTCGCTCGGCAAGGGGGATATGGTGATCCTCGGTACGCTCTCGCGGGCCAATGATGTCTCGGCGAAGAACAGTGTTCTGCTCGTGAGAAGCGGGATAGGCAGTGAGCAGGATCTCGCCGGCAAGAAGCTCGGCGTCGCCAGAGGTACCGTGTTCGAATACGTGTGGGCCAAATACCTCGAGAAGCTCGGCATCCCGAAAGATAAGGTCACCTATGTGAACTACTCTTCGCCGGACGAGGCGCTGGTCGCTTTGAAGCGCGGGCAGATGGATGCGATCTGGGCGAGCGGCGCCGTGCGCGAGAAGCTGAAGGAAGTCGAGGGCGTCAAGGAGCTCGTGGACAGCTCGAAGACGGGAGTATACGTCAAGGCGTTCCTTGTGGCCCGGCGTTCCTTCGTCGAGCAGCATCCGGAGGCTGCGGCTGGTACGCTTAAGGCGCTGAAGGAAGCGACAGACTATATCGGCGGCCACAAGCAGGAGACGGCGCAGCTGCTCTTCAATAAGATCAAGCTGCCGCAGGCGGGCGTGCTGAAGGACCTGGAGGCGTCAGCGTACGTGGTGGGCTTCACCCAGGAGGATTACGAGCATCTCAGCGAGATGCAGAAGTGGCTGCAGGAGCAGGGGATTCTTAAGGGCACCTATGATCTCAAGAGCAAAATCAACGTGGAGCCGCTGAAGAAGGCACTGCCGGAGAGCGAAACGTACAAGCCTTAACGGCAGGAAGTATCGGAGCGCCCCGCATAAGAAGGAGGAATCCCGTATGTCAACGATATCGGCCGCAGCCGCAGCCAAGACCATACATATCAACCAGCTGCACAAAAGCTACACCGCTCAAGCCGGCACCGAGCCCCACTATATCATCAAGGGAGTAGACCTGGTGGTCAAGGGCGGCGAATTCTTCGTCCTCCTCGGCCCGAGCGGCTGCGGCAAATCGACGCTTCTTAATATCATCGCCGGCTTCGTGGCGAAGACGGACGGCAAGCTGACGATCGACGGGGAGGAGATCTCCCGTCCCGGACGGGACCGGGCGATGGTCTTCCAGCAGGCCGACGCGTCGCTGTTCCCGTGGCTGACCGTCCGGGAGAACGTCGAGTTCGGACTCAAGATGAAGAAGACGCCGAAGACGGAGCGCCGGGAGGTGTCGGACCACTATATCGGCCTGGTCGGCCTCAAGGGGCACGAGGACAAATTCCCCCGCGAGCTCTCGGGCGGTATGAAGCAGCGGGTCCAGCTGGCCCGGGTGCTCGCCTTGAACTCCTCCATCCTGCTTATGGATGAACCGTTCGGGGCACTGGATGCCATGACCCGCCGGACGATGCAGAAGGAGCTCATCCGCATCTGGCAGCAGACTGGCAAGACCGTGATCTTCGTAACGCACGATCTGCAGGAAGCGCTGCTGCTCGGCCAGCGGATCGGGGTCATGTCGGTGGGACCGGCCTCCCGCATCTCCGATATCCACGAGGTTCCGCTTTCCTACCCGCGCGAGCTGTCGGATCCGACATTCCATGAGCTGTACGAGACGATACAGCGGCACTTTGACGAATAGGAGGCGGCATAGCATGCCCGCAGTAAACCGAATTATCAATACGGGAATCCTGACCTGGATCATCGGCTTGATCGTATGGCAGCTGCTTTCCCTCGCTTCGAGCCCCGACTTCCTGCCGGGACCTTATCAGACGCTTCTCGGCGCCATCGAGCTGTCGAAGGACGGGTCGCTGTGGAAGTACATGGCCGCCAGCCTGTTCCGGGTGGCCGTCGGCTGGTCCCTCGGCAGTCTGATCGCTATTCCGATCGGGCTGGTCATGGGGAGGGTAACCGTGATCCGCAGGCTCACGGAGCCGTTCCTGAATTTCATCCGCTTCATTCCGCCCCTGGCCTTCATCACCCTGTTCATGCTGTGGTTCGGGATCGGGGAGCAGTCGAAGATCATTCTCATCCTGTACTCGACCTTATTCATCGTCATTCTCAATACGATGACCGGCGTGCTGTCCATCGAGGAGGACAAGATCCGGTCGGCCCGAAGCATGGGAGCCACCGAGTGGCAGACGATGCTCCATGTGATCATCCCGGCCACGGTGCCCTACATCTTCACCGGCGTACGGCTTGCGATGAGCACCTCGTACATGGCGATCATCGGGGCGGAGATGATTGCTGCGGATAAAGGCGTCGGCTTCATGATCTGGAATGCGCGTCTGTATTTCAAGATGGACTGGATCTTCGTCGGCCTCTTCGCGCTCGGCCTTATGGGCTACTTCACCGACCGGCTGCTGAACTGGTTCGGCTCCACCGTGCTGGCCCGCTACGGGATTGCGGGGGGCACGGCGTTCCGGGGCAGGCTGAGATAACCGGCATCACCCGTCACGATGCCTCGGCAAGAGAACAGGCATGAACACAAGACGAATTCATAATTTGGAGGAATGCTCGCTATGGCCTATTGGGAAAAGGAAACATTCGAAGGTACGATCGGACGGACGACCGAGGAGTCCGTACCGGCCTGGACGGAGCGGGGCGGCAAAGCGGCCCCGGGTGCGCCAAACGTCGTCGTCATCCTGCTCGACGACCTGGGCTTCGCCCAGCTCGGCTGCTACGGCTCGGACATCGCCACGCCGAATATCGACGCGCTGGCGGCGGGCGGTCTGCGGTACAATAACTTCCACACCACCGCGCTGTGCTCTCCGACCCGGGCGGCGCTGCTCAGCGGACGCAATCCGCACTCGGTCGGTCTGCGCAGCGTGCTCATGGCCGACAGCGGGTTCCCGAACGCCCGTGGACGTGTCAGCAAAAGCGCCGCCCTGCTCAGCGAGATCCTCGTCGAGAACGGCTACAACACCTTTGCGGTCGGCAAGTGGCATCTGAATACGAGTCAGGAGCAGTCGTTCAGCGGGCCGTTCGACAACTGGCCGCTCGGGCGCGGCTTCGAGCACTTCTACGGCTTCCTCGGCGGGGCCACCTCGCAGTGGAACCCCGATCTGGTCGAAGACAACAAGCGGGTGAAGCAGCCGGCACGCGCCGAAGACGGCTACCATCTGACGGAGGATCTGACCGACAAGGCGATCGATTACATTCGCGAGCAGCAGACCGCCGCTCCCGACAAGCCGTTTTTCTGCTACCTCGCGTACGGGGCGACGCATGCGCCGCATCATGCGCCGAAGGAGTATATCGACAAGTACAAAGGCCGGTTCGACCAGGGCTGGGACTTGGCGAGGGAGCAGTATTTTGCCCGCCAGCAGGCGCTCGGGATCATCCCGCCGGATGCCGAGCTGCCGCCGAGAAGCCCGGACGTGCTGCCTTGGGAAGAGCTCTCCGAGGAGCAGAAGCGGCTGTATGCGCGTCTGCAGGAAGCGTTCGCCGGATTCCTGGAGCATACGGACCATCATATCGGCCGCCTCGTGCAGGCGCTGAAGGACTTTGATCAGCTGGACAACACGCTCTTCATCCTGCTCTCGGACAACGGCGCATGCTCGATGGGCGGCGATCACGGGACGATCAACAACTGGGGGGATATGCACGGAGCCGAACCGCTCGAATCCAAGCTGAGCCGGATCAACGAGATCGGAACGCCCCTGGCCGACAACCATTATCCAAAGGGCTGGGCCCAGGTCGGCAATACGCCGCTGCGGTGGTACAAGTCGTTCGTCCATGCCGGCGGGGTGAAGGATCCGCTCATCGTCCATTATCCGCAGCGGATTCAGGACGGCGGAGGCATCCGCGGACAATATCACCACGTGACGGATATCGTGCCGACCGTGCTGGAGCTGACCGGCCTGAGTGCACCGGCGGAGTACAAGGGCGTCCCGCAGCAGCCGATCCACGGCACCTCGCTTGCCTACACCTTCGAGGGCGGGGAGGAGCCGACCCGCAAGACGACCCAGATCTACGAGATGGTTGGCAACCGGGCGATCTACCATGAGGGGTGGAAGGCGGTGGCGGTTCACCGGCCGGATACCGATTTTGAGGAGGACGTGTGGGAGTTGTACCGCTTGACCGAGGATTTCAGCGAGGTGCACGATGTGGCCGCCGAGTACCCGGAGAAGCTGGAGGAGCTCATTCAGCTGTGGTGGTCCGAAGCGGAGAAATACGGCTTCCTGCCGCTGGAGCGCCGCTCAATGAGAGCCATCCTGCAGAACCTCGGGGCGAAGAAAGGGCCGCAGCCCCCGGGAGAGCGTGTCTTCTACCGCTCAGAGCTCGGACTGCCGATGTCCAAGTCGCCGGACATCCGGGGCAAAGCCTTCGAGATCACGGCGGAGATCTACAGGGAAGACATCGCGGACGAAGGCGTCCTCGTCGCTTCCGGCGGCCGGGCCGGCGGGTACGCCTGGTATATCAAGGACAACCGGCTCGTCTTCGGCAATAACATCGAGGGCGTGCGGTACCAGTACATCGAGTCGGGAGAAGAGCTGCCGGCCGGTGAATTGAAGCTGCGGTTCGTCTACACGCCGGAGGGAGAAAACGAGGGCACCGGCAGGCTCTACCTGGGGGACCGTCATCTGGGCGAAGGGAAGCTGCAGGGCAGCGCTGCAATCGGCTTTGCCTTCGGCCAGTTCAACATCGGCGAGAACGGCCTGACCCCGGTCGTTCCGCAGTACCAGGTGCCCTTCCGCTTCAGCGGCGAGCTGAAGAAGGTCGTCTACGTGACCGCGAAGCCCGAATGGGACGCGAAGGCGGCGGCCGAGCTGGAGCTTGCGACGGAGTAGACACCTCTGTAAGCTGAGCTCAGATGGCAAATCAGGAAGGGAGCGTGGAAGGAACGATGAAAATGGTTTTCTCCACCTGCGGCTGCGGGTGCTCCGTCAGCCGCTCCGCTTCCCCTCTCGAACGGCAGCCGCTAACTGAAGAGGCGGCCGCTGCTTCGGCCGGAGGAAGCGCAGTGCAGCAGTGCGGTGATACGGAGGCTGCGGTAGAGCAAGCTGCGCGGGAAGCCGATGCCTTGCAGCCGGCTGTGGCTGCAGATGGGCCGGGCGGAGGCGGTGTCACGGACGCCGTCCGCGCCGGTGGCTCGTGCGCGGCGGTGACCGCCAGGGGAACGGCTGCCCGAGCGGAAGAGGAACCGGCGGCATCGCGGAGCGCAGCCGGGCCCGGGGCCGGTCCGGCGGAGACGGAAACCGGCCGTCGTGACGGTATGATCCGGCTGCCCGGCGGCACTTTCCGCATGGGCACCGACGACCGCGAAGGCTTTCCGCAGGACGGGGAAGGGCCCTCGCGTCCCGTCACGCTGGATGCCTTTTACCTTGACGCCTGCGCGGTGACGAATGAACAGTATCTCGCCTTCGTCCGTGATACCGGCTATAGGACGGAAGCGGAGCGGTACGGATGGTCGTTCGTGTTTCATCTGTTCGTTCCGGAACGGCTGCAGCCGATGGTGGATGCCGTTGTCCAGAGCGCCCCCTGGTGGTGGAAGGTGGACGGCGCTTCGTGGCGTGCCCCGGAAGGGCCGGGAACCGGGATCGGGGAGCGGATGGAGCATCCGGTCGTCCATATTTCGTGGAACGATGCAGACGCCTATGCCCGCTGGGCCGGCAAACGGCTTCCGACGGAGGCCGAGTGGGAGTATGCGGCACGCGGGGGGCTGGAGGGCAGGCGCTATGCGTGGGGGGACGACCTGCTGCCGGACGGTCAGCACCAGTGCAACATCTGGCAGGGCACGTTTCCGCAGGAGAATGACGCACTGGACGGGTATGCCGGCACGGCGCCGGCGCGCTCCTTCCCGCCGAATGGCTATGGCTTCTACAATATGGCCGGCAATGTGTGGGAATGGTGTGCGGATTGGTTCAGCCCCGATTACCACCGGACGACGACGAGCCTCAATCCGGCCGGTCCTTCTCAGGGGCAGACGAAGACGCTGAAGGGCGGATCCTACCTCTGCCACAGCTCCTACTGCAACCGGTACCGGGTGGCGGCACGCACCTCGAACACGCCGGACAGCTCGACAGGCCACATGGGCTTCCGCTGCGCAGCGGATGCTTGAATGCAAGGCAGTATTCCTCTGTGGGATGAGGATGCTGCCTTTTTTCTATGAGCTGTTTTTTATACAAAAGGAAATATTTTTTGGACTATACTGTTTACTACTGTTTTATTTTGATATGATTTGATCATGTGAAAAATTGAGAAAAATCGGTACGAATCGGATAGAAAAAACGTCCGTATCGTTCCGATTGGATGAAAGGATGAAAGCGCTCCATGGAATACCGCATTGCAGCTGAAGGGGTCCACAAGGAGATCCGCCGCTCGACGCTGAAGCTCGGCGGAACGAATCCGGCCGGTGAAGAGATCTCGTTCACCAACTACTATATGGAAGTGGACGGCGCACCGTATATCGGGATCTGCGGTGAGTTTCACTATTCCCGTTATCCGGAGGAGGATTGGGAGAGGGAACTGGTCAAGATGAAGATGTCGGGGATCAACATCGTGGCGACCTATATTTTCTGGAACCATCATGAGGAAGAAGAGGGCGTATTCCACTGGGAAGGGGGGCTGAATCTTCAGAGATTCATCGAGCTCTGCGGCAGGCAGGGCTTGTACATCATCCTGCGGGTCGGTCCGTTCTGCCATGGCGAGGTGCGCAACGGGGGATTGCCGGATTGGCTGTTCGGACGCTCCTTCGTGGTGCGTTCCAACGACGAGGAATACCTCAGCTATGTCCGCCGGCTGTACGGCGAGATCGGGAGACAGGCGCAGGGGCTCCTGTACCGGGAGGGCGGCCCGGTCATCGGCATTCAGCTGGAGAATGAGTACATGGCCTCGGCCGCCGTGTGGGAGCTGACCGCGAAGCAGGGGGATGTGTACACGCCCGGCGGGGACGGCGGCGCGGAGCATATGCGCCTCCTCAAGGCGTATGCCGTTGAAGCGGGACTCATAGCTCCGCTATATACGTCGACGGGCTGGGGGAATGCTCCGGTTCTGGAGGACGAAGTGCTCCCTCTGTATGGGGGCTATGCCTATACACCGTGGAGTGTGACCGCGATTCACACGGAGCAGGAGCCGACGGGGGAATATGTCTTTGCGAATTTTCACAACGATGAAGCGGAGACCGCCGGGTTCCAGCCGCCTTATCCGAAGTCGGGCTACCCGTTCGCCTGCTGTGAGATGGGCGGCGGGATGCAGGCCTGGTACCTCTCCCGGTTCGTCGTCGAGCCGGAGAGTGTGGCGGCGATGACCTTGGTGAAGCTGGCCGGGGGCTGCAACTTCCTCGGGTATTACATGTTCCACGGCGGGACGAATCCCGCAGGACGCAGCGGCATGTATATGAATGAGAGCATGACGCCGAAGTTTACCTACGACTTTCAGGCGCCGATCGGCGAATTCGGTCAGATCCGGGAATCCAATGCTTTGGTCCGGCCGCTGCACTACTTTCTGCGGCATTTTGGCCCACGGCTGGCTCCAATGGCCACGGTGCTTCCAGAGAATGCGGGGCGAATCGATCCCCGGAACACCGATGACCTGCGCTATGCCCTGAGGGTTCAAGGACGGGAAGGCTTCCTGTTCATCAACAACTATCAGGATCACGTGGAGATGAAGGCTCACCGGGATGTCCGCTTCCGGGTGGACCTCGAAGGGGAGACGATTGCTTTCCCACGCCGCGGGCTTCTTGTGGAGAAGAATGTCTCCGCCCTGCTTCCGCTGAACTTTGATCTGGATGGAGTCCGGCTCCGCTATGCGACCGCGCAGCCGGTGACCCGGACGGAACTCCAGGATGGGGGAGGAAGCGTTTATTTCCTCGCCGTTCCCCGGGGCATGACGGGCGAATTCTGCTTTGCCGCAGAGGCGATCGCAGAAGTTACCGTGGAAGCGGGAGTGGTCGAGCGGTCCGCAGACCATGTCTATGTCGAAGTCCCGGCCGGAACCTCTTCGTGGATTGGTCTTCGCCGATCGGACGGCACGCATCTCTATGTTTACGCGATGGATGTGCAGGAGAGCGGCCGGTTGTGGGAAGCGGAGCTGGGGGGCCGGCGCCGCATCTTCTTCTCGGACGTTCCTTTTACAGCGGATGGGGAGAAGTTGAGCCTCTACGGCGCCGGAGGAGACAAGGGGGTTCTGCGGGAATTTACCCTGGGGGAAAAGGCCTCTTGGCCGCACGCCAAGGAAGGCTGGAGCTCGGAAGCGGGACGCTTCTTCACTACGCATACGGTTCAGGTACCTCAAAGTGAAACGCCGGTGGAAATTGAGCGGCTGCGGGACGATAAGTTCCGGATCCGCTGGAGCGAAGAGGCATGGAACGGCGTGGACGATCTGATGCTCACCATCGATTATGAAGGCGATGTCGGCTTTGCTTTTGCGCAAGGGCGGCTCTTCCACGATCACTTCTGGAACGGGATGCCGTGGGAGATCGGGCTTCGGCGCTTCCGCGGGAAGCTCGGCTCCCGGGAGATCATCCTGCAGGTAACCCCGCGCAGGAGCGGGACCCTGTCGGTGTCCTCCGACATCGCAATGGCGCAGAACTTCATCGGGGAGAGCGTCGCGCTGATCCGCTCCGTGACCGTCCGGCCCGTATATGCGTTAGAGCTGAGAAGGTAGACTGCAGCCATCTGAGTTCATAGGGGAGGAAGCCGGACAGGAAGCGGCCGTCGCCCCTCGTAACTCGGGGGCGATACACTCGGTGAACAGGCTGCCTCCTTCCGGGCGTTGTCGTCACATAGGCTGCTGGAAGAGCCGGCAGCCTATGTGAGTTATACGCAAAGGCGTGTTTGGGCCTGGACGCGGCGCCTGGGCTGACATTCGGATGAATGTCGTGGTATGATGTTGGGAACAAATAGGAATTGCGGGATTACCCGAGCACAGAAAGGATGATTTGAAATGCCATCTTCCCTGAAAGAGAAGGCCGTGTCGTTTTTGACTCTGGCGGCTTCGGGCAGCGTACAGGAGGCATACCGGCGTTACACAGGTCAAGGGTTCCGCCACCACAATCCTTATTTCCGTGGAGATGCGGATTCGCTTATGCTTGCGATGCAAGAGAGCGCTGCCAAGAATCCGAACAAAACGCTTGAGGTCAAGCTCGCCCTCGAAGAAGGGGAATTCGTTGCCGTACACTCCCATGTAAAACAGCATGGAGAGGATCTCGGCGGGGCAGTGGTACATTTGTTCCGCTTCCAGGACGGACTCATCGTGGAGTTCTGGGATGTAGGTCAGCCTCTGCCGGAGAGCAGTCCCAATGAGCATGGGATGTTCTGATGCAGGGGGAAGCCGGGACAATGGAACGATAAGGGGCAACCACGGCTGCAAGGAAGAGGACAAGCCGATGGAGTTCATCGGGAACGGTCAGTAAAAAATAATAATTTACCGATTGTTCCCAATATGTTAAGCTGAATTCAGAGATAAGGAACCGAGACACAGGACAGCCAATTGAAGAACGATCATTCCCAATAATGAATGGTGAGAGCAAATGAACAGCAAGGGAGAGGGACCATGCCCAGAACCAAGGAATTCGAAGAAAACGTCGTACTGGATAAGGCCATGAAGCTGTTCTGGGAGCAGGGGTACGAGAAGACCTCGATGGCCGATCTCGTCGAGCATATGGGTATTCATCGAAGAAGCCTCTACGATACGTTCACCGACAAGCACACGTTATTCCTCAAGGCAATGGATCGCTTCGGAGATAGGATCACCTCCCGGTTGAAGACGGGTGTCCAGCAGGCGGGGACGGCAGAGGAAGCGCTCCGCTTTGTCTTCAACTTCATGATCCACGGCGAAGAAGTGCCGCCCGGCTGCATGTTCGTGAATTCAGCCGTCGAGATGGCGATCCGGGATGAGGCCATTGATGCGAAAGCAAGGAGGCTTTTGGCAGGACCGAAGAGCTTCTTGTCGAGCTCGTGGAATGGGGGCAGCAGAACGAAGAATTCTCGAAGTGGTTCGGAGCGAGGGAGATGGCCCAGTATCTTCATAACGCCTTAACGGGACTGAGAGTCATGACGCGGACGTCGGCCCCGAAAGAGAAGCTGGAGCGGATCACCGAATTATCGATGCGAATACTAAAAGGCTGAGATACAATTTACAAATTTTTTTCAGTAAATTAGAATGATCGTTCCCATAGCAATTGAAAACCCATGAAAAATCCAAAGGAGAGATTCGAATGAAAACCTTGATTATCGCTGCCCACCCTAATCTGGCTTACTCCCGGATTAACCGTGCCTTGACGGAAGCCATGAGAGAGCAGCCGGACACCACCGTGCATGCACTGTACGAGGCATACCCCGATCATCGGATCGATACCGACCGCGAGCAGGACTTGCTGGACAGCCATGACCGGATCATCTTTCAATATCCGCTGTATTGGTACAGTACGCCGCCGCTTCTAAAGACGTGGTTCGATGAAGTCCTGGCCTACGGCTGGGCTTTCGGGCCCGGGGGCGAGCACCTCAAAGGAAAGGAAATCGGCATTGCGATCTCAACTGCAGGCACCGCGGATTCGTATCAGCCCGGCAGTTATAACCTGTTCACGATCCGCGATATCGCCAAACCGGTGGAGGCGCTTGCCAACTATGTCAGTGCCCATTACCTACCGCCGTTCGCCATTCATAACGCGAACCATCTCACGGATGAGCAGATCGCCGAAGCTCAGGCGGCTTACGTGAAGCACTTGGCAGACTCGCGTCACGTGAAGACGGCCGGTCTGATCACGATTAACAAATAAAACAAAACCAGGGAGGACATACATCATGACGAACAAAATCGCATTGGTCACCGGGGCAGGCAAAGGCATCGGATTCGAAATTGCCAGACAATTGGGACAGCAGAACATCACCGTATTGGCCGCCGCCCGCACCTTAGCGGCAGCAGAGGAAGCGGCGGAGAAGCTGCGCGGGGAGGGCACAGAAGCGGTCGGCGTGGAGCTGGAGGTGACGAATGCCGCCCATATTGCGGAGCTCGTCCGGTCGATCGGGGAAGCCTACGGCCGGCTGGATATCCTGGTCAACAACGCCGGGATCTGGGTGGAAACATCGGGATACGACGGAGACGTGCTGCGGGATACGTTCGAGGTCAACACCTTCGCGCCTTTTCACATCACGGAAGCGCTCCTTCCTCTGCTTCTGAACAGCGAAGCGGGCCGGATCGTCAACCAAAGCAGCGCACTGGGATCCATCCAGCTTCTGCTGACCGATGAGCTTGCGCAGCGAATTGCCACTCCGGCTTATTCGGCCTCGAAGGCCGCCTTGAACATGCTGACGGCTTATTGGGCGCAGAAGACGAAGGGAACGAAGCTGAAGGTTAATTCGGTGCACCCCGGACTCGTCAAAACCCGAATGGGCGGAGACAAGGCGGAGCTGACGGCGGCGGAGGGGGCGTACACGGCGGTTCGTCTGGCGACCCTGCCCGAGGAGGGGCCGACAGGCGGATTTTATTACCTGGATGATCAGCTGCCGTGGTAATAATCAACGAACTGCCGGAGGATGAACAGATCCTTATGATATGTAAAAAAAGGCTTTGACACCTGCGGACGCCGGTGCTATATTTTATACCATAGTATTCCAATTGGAATTATATATTTCACTTATGAGAAGGTCTACCGGCCAACTGGAGACTCGCTCTTTCCCCACCCCGGAAAGCGGCGGCGTCTCCTTTTTTTGCGTGGAAGAGAAGGGGGAAGGGTTCATGAACATAGAAAATATCGAAGCCTTCGTCTATATTGTGCACTTCAACAGCTTCAACAAAGCGGCGGAGGCGCTGTACGTCTCCCAGCCGTCGATCTCCGCCCGCATCCAGTCGCTGGAGCGGGAGCTGGACGTCAGGCTGTTCGAGCGTGAAGGCCGGCACTTTACCTTGACGGAGAAAGGCAAGCAGTTCCTGCCCTACGCGCAGAACATCCTCAAGACGTACAAGGCCGGGAGGCAGCAGCTGCAGGCGGCGGAGCAGCAGGCCGACGAGCTGCGGATCGGCTGCACCTTGTCGGGCGCCAACTATATTCTCCCGCAGGTGCTGCCCTTGTTCAAGCGAAGGCACAGGCACATCCGGATCAAGCTGCTGACCGCCCCGAGCGAAACCATCCTGGAGAAGGTCCTCGCCAAGGAGCTCGATATCGGTTTGACCCGCAGTTTGTCCCATCCGGATATCGAGTCCGAGCAGCTGTATGAGGACCCGATCCGGTTGTTCGTGCACCGCAGCCATCCTTTTGCCGGCAAGATGTCGCTGACCATGGAAGAAGTGGGCCGGGAGCCCATTGTGTTCTTCGAATGCGGCTCGCTGGACTGGAACCGGATCCACCGCCTGTTCCAGACGCTGGATGTGCCGCCCCGGATCGAGATGCAAATCGACAATCTGGAAACGGCCAAAAAGCTGGTCGTCGGCGGCATGGGCATCTCCTTCCTGCCGGAGCTCTCGGTCCGCAAGGAGATCCGGGAAGGGCTGCTGCACCCGCTGGATATGCCGCAGCTGTCCGGTTTGTCGCTGCGTACGCATCTGCTTTCGCTCAAGGGGCAGGGGACGGAGCTCGGGCAGCTGTTCACGGAAGTGATCCGGGGCGTAGACTTGAGGGAAGGCACTGCGTGAAGCCTCTTGGCGCGATTCCGGATGGCAGGCTTCATACCCACATTACGGCAGGGTTCACGACGCAGCAGCCTTAAATAGAACAAATCGATGGAAGCATCGAACTATTCAATCCATCATTGTAGCAGCTTTGCAGGGATGGTACAGTAAGCAAAGTGTTATTCCGACTATACATATTGGAATAAAGAAAGATCTTGTTGGGTTCATCAAAGAGAGTCTAGGGGAGAGATGAGAATGGGGCTGCGGTTAAGCTTACTGGATCAAAGTCCGATCGCTGAGGGAGACACACCCGAAGAGGCACTGCGCCAAACCTTAAAGCTGGCCCGGAGGGCGGAAGAGCTGGGGTACCACCGCTTCTGGGTATCGGAGCATCATGATTCCAAGGAACTGGCGGGTTCTTCGCCGGAGGTGCTGATCTCTTACCTGCTGGCGAAGACGGAGAGCATCCGCATCGGGTCCGGCGGTGTGATGCTCCAGCATTACAGCCCTTACAAGGTGGCCGAGAATTTCGGCGTACTGGCCTCGCTGGCACCGGGGCGCGTAGACCTCGGCATCGGCCGGGCGCCGGGGGGACTGCCGCAGTCGACGAAGGCGCTGCAGTTCGGCGCCGCCCAGGGACCGGTGCCGCTGGACACCAAGCTCGAAGCCCTGCAGAAGTATCTGCTGGGCTGGACCGAGCCGGGACACGAGCTGCACGGCGTCCGGGCGGCGCCGGTAGCCGGCACGCCGGCGGAGCTGTTCCTGCTCGGCGCGGGGACGGACAGTGCCGCGCTGGCCGGGCGGCTCGGCATTCCGTACGTATACGCCGAGTTCATCAGCGGCGATCCGGAAGGGGCGGCGGCTTCCTTCGCGGCTTACCGGGAGCAGCTTGGTGCGCGGACGGACCTCCGCCCGCTGCTGGCCTCGTCGGTCATCGTCGCCGATACGGATGAGGAGGCGGCGAAGCTGGCCGCGGACGCCAAGGTCATCAAGGTCTTCCTGGAGAGCGGAAGGAAGGTGACCGTAAAGACGCTGGAGAGCGCCGAAGACTTCGGGAGGCAGTCCGGGGAGAACTATACGATTGATGTGAAGCAGGCGCAGATCCTCCACGGCTCGCCCTCCTCGGTGCGGGATAAGCTGCTGGAGACCGCACAGCGGTACGGGATCGAAGAGATTATTATCACAGCCTACAACCGCACCTTCGAACAGCGGCTCCGGACGATCGAGCTCCTGCAGGCTGCGCTGGCCGGGGGAGCCGGCGATTTGACCGAATCACTGAGCTTGTAGAAACGGATCGCGATTTTTTAGACATTTTATAGAAATGAAAGGCGGAATGAAGATGAGTCATCCTGTGAATCAGCCGAAGCGCAAATTGAAACTGGGTGCGATGCTTCACGGCGTCGGAAGCAGCATGTCCACCTGGCGGCATCCGGAGCTGCCCTCCGATGCGAGCATCTCGATCGATTACATTAAAGAGCAGGCCCGGATCGCCGAAGAAGGCAAGCTGGACCTTGTATTCATCGCCGATGGACTGTATATCAACGAGAAGTCCATCCCGCACTTCCTGAACCGGTTCGAGCCGGTTACGATCCTCTCGGCCATCGGCTCGGTCACCTCGAACATCGGTGTGGTCGGAACCCTGTCGACCTCCTACAGCGAACCGTTCACGGTGGCCCGGCAGTTTGCCTCAATCGACCATATTACAGGCGGCCGGGCCGGATGGAATGTCGTCACTTCTCCGCTGGAAGGGTCGGCGAAGAACTTCAGCCGCAAGGAGCATCCGGAGCATGCGCTCCGTTATGAGATCGCCGAGGAATATCTGGAGGTGGCCCGTGGCCTGTGGGATTCCTGGGAGGACGATGCCTTTGTGCGGAACAAGGAGACGGGCGTCTTCTTCGACCCGGGCAAAATGCACCGGCTGAACCATCAGGGCAAGCACTTCTCCGTAGAGGGACCGCTGAATATCGCCCGTTCGAAGCAGGGCCATCCGGTCGTCTTCCAGGCCGGCTCGTCCGACAGCGGCCGCACGCTGGCGGCAAAGACCGCCGACGCCGTGTTCACCGGGCACGATACGGTAGAAGAGGCGCAGCTGTTCTACCGGGATGTGAAGGAGAGAGCCGAAGCCTTCGGCCGCAGCCCGGATGAGATTCTGATCTTCCCCGGCATTGGGCCGATCGTCGGGCGGACGGAAGAGGAAGCCGAGCGTAAATACCAGGAGGTAGCGGATCTGGTGCGTGTCGAAGAGGCGCTGCTCTATCTCGGCCGGTTCTTCGATCATCACGATTTCTCGGTCTACCCGCTGGATGAACCGTTCCCGGACCTCGGGGACATCGGTGCGAACAGCTTCCGCAGCACCACGGACCGGATCAAGCGGAAGGCGAAGGAAGAGGGACTTACGCTGCGGCAGACCGCTCTGCAGGTGGCTACGCCGAAGACGAGCTTTATCGGCACGCCGGAGCAGGTGGCGGACAAGATTCAGGCGTGGTTCGAGCAGGGGGCGGCCGACGGCTTCATGATCGGGTCTACCGTGCCGAACGGCCTGCGGGATTTCGTGGAGCTCGTGGTCCCTGTGCTGCAGGAGCGCGGCCTCTTCCGTGAGGCGTACGAAGCAGACACCCTTCGCGGGAATCTCGGTCTGCCTGTTCCGGAGAATCGTTATACGGCAGCAAGAAGGAAAGCAGCGCAGGCACAGGTGCTGCCCGAGCAGCCGGAGACCGTCCCCGCACCCTAAGATCCGTGACTGATAGGAGAGAAAAAGCCTCATGAATAGATCCTTCCGCGCATTCCCTTCCGCAGCCCTGGCCCTCTTCGTCCTGCTGGCCGGCTGCGGAGCACCGCCTGCGGCCGAACCGAAGCCCGCACAGGGTGCCGCACCTGCAGCATCCGCCCCTGTTCAGGGAGGAACCTTCACCTACGCGCTCGCGGGAACCCCGAGCGGCCTCGATCCGAACGTCGTCCCCGGCGCTGCGGATTACCGGGTCATGCGGTCGCTGTACGACAGCCTCGTCGTGCAGCTGCCCGACAAGACGATAAAGCCCTGGCTGGCCGAGGAGTGGACCGTCTCCCCGGACGGCAAATCCTATACGTTCAAGCTGCGCAAGGATGTCACGTTCCATGATGGAACACCGTTCAATGCGGCCGCGGTCAAGTACAACTTCGACCGGATTGTAAACCCGGCGACGAAGTCCCGTTTTGCCATCACGCTGATCGGTCCTTATGAATCCTCGGAGGTTATCGACGAGTACACGGTGAAGGTCAACCTGAAGTCGCCGTACAGCGCCTTCCTGAGCTCCCTCGGCCAGGCGTTCCTCGGCATCGTCTCACCGGCCGCCGCCGAGAAGTACAAGGACCAGCTCGTCAAGAATCCGGTCGGCACGGGCCCCTTCAAGTTCGTGAACTGGACAGAGAATGCGGCGATCACGCTGGAGCGCAACCCGGCCTACAAGTGGGGACCAGCCCTCGCTGAGAACAAAGGCGCGCCATACCTGGAGAAGCTCGTCTTCAAAATCATTCCGGAGGAGGCCACGCGCATCGGCAGCGTGCAGAGCGCCCAGGTCTCCGCGGGAGAGACGGTTCCGCCGCAGAACCTGATCTCGCTGAAGAGCGATCCGAACGTCCAGCTGCTTCAAGCGGAAGCGACCGGCATCCCCTATACGCTGATGCTGAACCAGGATCATGCCCCGTGGAATGAGCTTGACGCGAGGAAAGCCGTTCAGCTGGCGATCGACTTCGATGCGATCGTGAAGACGCTGTACCTAGGCACCTACCCAAGGGCCTGGTCGCCGCTTACCCCGTCCGTCGCCGGCTACAACAAGGAGCTCGAAGGTGCGGTGAAGCCAGATCTCGACAAAGCGAACGCCCTGCTCGACGGGCTCGGCTGGGTGCGAGGGGCGGACGGGATCCGCGAGAAGAACGGGAAGAAGCTGACCATCCACTACGTGGACGGCTCGCCGAACCGGGAGAAGCGCAACGACATTGCAGCCATGATCCAACAGCAGCTCAAGAAAGCGGGCATCGCGGTTGAAGTGGAGATTACCTCGGACACATCCACGGCGCTCATGGTCAAGGGTTCGAATGACCTGGCAGGCGTCAGCAACGTGTCCGGCGACCCGGATATTCTGCGGAGCTTCTTCCATACGAATGCGATCCCGAACGCGAACAAGTGGGGGCACAACCATACCCACAAATCCGATCCGCAGCTTGACGCCTGGCTCGAAGAAGGGCTTCGGGAGCAGGACCCCGCCAAACGGGAAGAGATCTACAAAAAGGTACAGAAATACGTGATCGACAATGCGTACGGCTTCCCGGTCTACGTGTTCCCTTACACGGTGGCGGCCACGAAGAACGTCAGCGGGTTCAAGTTCGATTCGCTCGGCTACCCGCTGTTCTATGACGTGTCGCTGAAAGGTTCCTGAGGAAAGGAGGAGTGCCGGTGGTAGGAGCTGTGATTCAACGACTACTGTCGTCCCTGCTCGTGATTGCGGGGGCATCGTTCCTGGTCTTCTTCATCTTGTACCTGCTGCCGGGCGACCCCGTGCTGATGATGCTGGCGGGTACGACGTTCACGCCGGAAGCGGCGGCCAGCCTGCGGCACCAGCTCGGTCTCGACCAGAGCGCCCTGCAGCAGTTTCTCCGGTTCGCGGGCGGGCTGCTGCAGGGGGACTTCGGCAAATCGCTCGTCAGCGACGACCCTGTCCTGCCGAAGATCCTGTCCCAGTTCCCGGCTACCGCCGCCCTCACCTTCGCCGGGACCGTGATTGCCGTCGTCTTTGGCATCTGGCTCGGCGTCCTGTCGGCGGTGCACCGGGGCGGCCTTATCGATCTGGCGGCACGGCTGGTCTCGCTGCTCGGGATTTCCATGCCGACCTTCTGGTCGGGCATCCTGCTCATCCTGATCTTCTCCGTGCATCTGAACTGGTTCCCGGCCCTCGGATCGGAAGGCTGGCGGACGCTCGTGCTGCCTGCGGCCGCGCTGGGGCTGGTCGGCTCGGGCTTCATCGTGCGCATGGTCCGCAACTCGATGCTCGAGGTGATGAACGAGCCGTTCATCACGACCCTCCGGGCGAAGGGGCTGCCCGAGCGGCTGGTCATGTACCGGCACGGCCTGCGCAGCGCGCTCATTCCGGCGCTGACAATTATCGGCATCCAGATCGGGGAGCTGCTCGCGGGGGCCGTCGTCATCGAGACGGTCTTCTCCAGGCAGGGGATCGGCAGAGTATTGGCCGGGGCCATTACGGCGAAGGATCTGCCGGTCGTGCAGGGCGTGATCTTTTTTACGGCTGTGGTCTATGTGGTTATTAATCTGCTCGTGGATCTGTCGTATGCGCTGATCGATCCCAGGGTTAGACGGGCGCAGTAACGCGGGCTTCATAGAAGGGAGCTTCAAGAAGGGAGGAAGAAGAGATGAAAAGTGCCGCCGCCGCCCGTAACGTTCCGGTGGAGAAGCAAAAAGCGGAAGGGGATTCGTCACCGGGAAGGAAGGGCAGGGTCGCGCTGCCCGATCTCCTGTACAAGGGAGCGCTGCTGCTCATTCTGCTCATCGCCGTCTCCGCGGTCGTGCCCCAGTGGATTGCGCCGTATGCGCCGACGGAGATGAATACGGAAGCGCTGCTGCAGCCTCCGGGTGCTGCGCATCCCTTCGGGACGGACTACTTTGGCCGGGACATCTTCAGCCTCGTCGTGCACGGCAGCCGGGATTCGCTGCTGATCGGTCTCGGATCCGTCGTGATCGGCGGGCTGATCGGCGGTCTCATCGGCAGCCTGTCGGGCTATCTCGGAGGAGCCGTGGATGCGCTGCTGATGCGGCTCATCGACGTGCTTATGACGATCCCGGGTCTGCTGCTCTCGCTTGCGGTGGCGGCGGCCCTTGGACCCAGCCTCTTCAATATCGTGCTGGCCGTGAGCATCGCTGCCGTTCCCCGGTATGCGAGGGTGGTGCGCAGCCAGGTGCTCAGCATCAAAAGCAGGCCGTTCATCGCCGCTTCCCGGTCGATCGGCGCGGGCGGCTGGCACATCTTCGTGCGGCACGTCCTGCCGCATACGTGGACGCCTCTGCTGGTGATGGCGACCATCGGCGTCGGCTCATCGATCCTGTCGGGAGCCGCGCTCAGCTTCCTCGGACTCGGCGTCCTGAAGGAAGTGCCCGACTGGGGCACCCTGCTGTCGCAGGGCAGGGGATATCTCACCGTAGCGTGGTGGATCACGACGTTCCCGGGGCTTGCGATCACCGGACTCGTGCTGGCCGTGAACCTGGTAGGCGACCGGCTGAGGGATGTGCTCGATCCGAAGCTGAATCCGTACGCCGCTTCCAAGGGGCGCTGAGCTTGGAGCTTTGGGCTGCAGGGCGTAGACAGAGAAACATTGCAAAGGAGGAAATCCGCTCATGGCCAAACCGCTGCTGGAACTTGAGAACATTACCGTAGACTTTCTGACGGAGGAAGGGCCGGTCACCGCGCTCAGTGAGCTGTCACTCTCCGTGCTGCCCGGAGAGACTCTCTGCCTCGTCGGGGAGTCGGGGAGCGGGAAGACCCTGGCCTCCAAGACGGCCATGAGGCTGGTCGAATTCGAGAACGGCCGGATCTCCAAGGGCAACATCTGGCTTGGAGAGCAGGATGTGTCGATGTGGAGCCAGGACCGGATGCGCTCAGTCCGCGGCAAGCGGGCCGCCATGATCTTCCAGGAGCCGATGGCGGCGTTCGACCCGGTCTTCACGGTCGGCCAGCAGCTGGTGGAGGCGATCGTGCAGCATGGGAGCCGGACGAGGCAGGAGGCTTGGCGGCATGCCGTGGAGCTGCTCGGCCGCGTCGGCATTCCCGAGCCGGAGCTGCGGATGAAACAGTACCCCGGCGAGCTGTCCGGGGGCATGCTGCAGCGCGCCATGATCGCCATGGCCCTCTCCTGCGGGCCGGAGCTGCTCATTGCCGACGAGCCCACGACGGCGCTCGATGTGACGGTGCAGGCCCAGATCCTGCGCCTGCTGCAGGAGATCAAGGAAGAATTCGGGATGTCGATTCTTCTCGTGACACACGATCTCGGCATTGCCGCCGAGATGGCGGACCGGATCGCCGTTATGTATGCCGGCCGGATTGTGGAGGAGGCGCCGGCGGTGGAGCTGTTCGAGCGCCCGCTGCACCCGTACACTAGGGGGCTGCTGGCTTCGGTGGCCCGCGCGGAACATCCGCGGGGGACCCGTCTTCCGTCGATCGAGGGGAGCATCCCTTCGCTGACGGTGCCCCCGCCGGGCTGCCGCTTCCACCCGCGCTGCCCGCAGGCCGTGCCGCAGTGCACGCAGAGCGAGCCGCCGCTGGCCGTGTATGACGGCGGCCGCCGGGCTGCGTGCTGGCTGGCCGGGAAGCCTGAGCCGGTCGGCGATCAGCGGCCGTACGGCGTTGACGTAAAAGGGCCAGAGACTCGAGCGGCGCAAGCCGTGAACAGCGCAGGGTCCAGCTGGCCGATACCTGAAGGAGTCGGCAGCCATCCTGCAACGGTGCTGGGGGCCTCGACAGGGCGCGCCGGACACCGTTCGGGCGAGGCTGGAGACGGGCGCGACGGCGACCGGGTTTCGGAGGCTGCAGTGCAGCCCGGCCTCCCCGTGAGCTCCTCCGCCCCATCTGTTCAAGTCCTTCCGCCGCCGGGCGAAGGCCCTACAGCCGGCGGCTCCGGGGGGCACCCGCTGCTGTTCGAAGTCCGCGGGCTGCACAAGGCCTACCCCCTCGGCGTAGGCCTGCTGCGCCGCCCGAAGGGCCACATCCGCGCCGTGGACGGCGTGTCGCTGACGATCCGGGCCGGCGAGACGTTCGGCCTGGTCGGCGAGTCCGGCAGCGGCAAGTCGACGCTTGGCCGGACGCTGCTCCGGCTCGAGAAGCCGACGGAGGGTCAGGTGCTCTTCGAGGGACAGGACCTGGCGAAGCTGTCTCCTGCTGCACTTCGGGAGGCCCGGAGGTCGATGCAGGTCATCTTCCAGGATCCTTACGGCTCACTGAACCCCCGCTGGACGGTGGGCGAGCTGATCGGAGAAGGGCTGGCTGTACACGGTCTTGCCGCAGGAGCCCAGCGGAAGGAGCGCGTGGCGGAGCTGCTGGCAGCCGTAGGGCTGCGTCCCGAATGGAGCAGCCGCTATCCCCACGAGTTCTCAGGAGGACAGCGCCAGCGGATCGGTATCGCCCGGGCCATGGCCCTCCGGCCGAAATTCATTCTGGCCGATGAAGCGGTGTCGGCGCTTGATGTGTCCGTGCAGGCTCAGATCCTGAATCTGCTGCAGGAGCTGCAGCGGAAGGAGGGGCTGACCTACTTGTTCATCGGCCACGGCCTGCAGGTAGTCCGCCACATGTCGGACCGCATCGGCGTCATGTACCTTGGCCGTCTGGTCGAAACGGCCCCAAGCGGCGAGCTGTTCCGGAGGCCGGCCCATCCCTATACGGCGGCCCTCCTGGCCTCCATTCCGCATGGGGACCCGAGACGGCGGGGAGGCCTGGTTCCGCTGGCCGGGGAGATTCCTTCGCCGGCGAACCCGCCTTCGGGCTGCCGCTTCCATCCCCGATGCCCGGCGGCGCAGCCGCTCTGCCGGGAAGCCGAGCCGCCCTGGCAGGAGATCGGACCGGATCATGCGGCGGCGTGCCATTTTCCGCTGTAAGGCCGAATCTCGAATAAACCGCCCGTTCGGGCGCTAAGATTCACCCTACCCTACGATTGAGGAGATGATGAGGATGAGCCATACGGCCATTGATTTGAACGAATTTAAGGGCAGCCTGTCCCGGATCGAAGCAAGCGTGGAGGGACTGACTGAAGCTCAGCTGAGCTGGAAGCCGGCTCCCGAGAAGTGGAGTATCAAGGAAGTGGTGGCCCATCTGGCGGACCACCTTGTCGTGACGACCTTCCGCATCCGGCAGATCGTATCGGAAGAGGTGCCGCAGGTGCCGGCCTTCGACCAGGATGCCTGGGTTGCGGGAATCCTTGCGAATGACGTGCCGCTCCAAGAGCTCCTTGACACGTACAGGGTGCTGTTGGATGTCAATCTGCCGATTCTTAAGCGGCTCACTCCGGAGCAGTGGTCGCGAACCGCAGTGAACCCGCGGGGCAAAACGGTGACGCTGGTGGAGCTGCTCGAAGGCTTCATCAAGCATATCGGAACGCATCAGGGCCAGATTGAGCGCAACAAGCAGGCGTTCGTGCAGGCGGCGGCCGCTTCAAGCTGACGGCAGCGGAGGGGGCCGGTGATCCGGGGCAGCGCGCATCTCTACGTGCGCGCTGCGCAGACGCATGGCAGTGCCGGACCACCTGGGTGCGGCAGGCTGTTTGTACAGCTGTATTGGTCTGGGGATGCCCGGCCCCTGCGTCGTTGGCCTTTCTATATAGAGGGAATCAATGGAGAGATAGAAAAGGTTAATTAACGGTTGACGCGTAAGAAAAGCGGTGCTACACTCTGTATATCCTAATACCAACCATACATATAGGATTTATAAGTTTAAGGCTGATTGGACCAACCAAAAGCCGCTGTTTGAAGGAGCAGTGGCTTTTTTCCGTTCTCAGCCGGTCTATTCACATACACATGGAGGGGTTCTAACATGATCAAAAACAAAAAAAACAAGCTTGTTCCCGCAGTGCTCACGGCCCTGCTGCTCCTCGCCGGCTGCGGCACGGCGCCGGCGGCCAAGGAGACCGCAGCAAGCGATACCGCCGGCGGCACCAAGCAGGAGAAGCCGGCCGCCGCGGCTCCCAAGAAGGTGATCATCGGTACAGGCACCCAGTTCCCGAATATCTGCTTCCTCGATGATAAGGGGAACCTGACCGGCTACGATGTCGAGCTGGTGAGAGAGATCGACAAGCGCCTGCCGGATTATGAGTTCGAATTCAAGACCATGGATTTCTCCAACCTGCTCCTGAGTCTCGAGACCAAGAAAATCGACGTTATCGCCCACCAAATGGAGGTCAACGAGGAACGGAAGGCCAAGTTCCTGTTCAACGACGAGGCGTATAACATTTTCCCGAACAAGGTTGTCGTTCATAAGGACCGCAATGACATCCAATCGATCGACGATCTCAAGGGCAAGAAGGTCATCGTCGGCGCGACAAGCAATGCGGCCGTGCAGCTGCAGGAATATAACAAGAAGAATAACGACGCCATCCAGATCGTCTACTCGGGCAACGGCGGCACGAACGATGTCATTGCTCAGCTCAAGGCCGGCCGCGTGGACGCGACGATCTCCACCCAGTTTGCCATCGACCAGCGCAACAAGACGGCGGACGCCCAGCAGAAGACGGTCGGCCCGGCGATCTCTAATTCCAAGGTATACTTCATCCTCCAGAAGGACGGCACCGAGCTCAAAACCAAGATCGATGAGGCGTTGAAGGAGATCAAGAAGGACGGCACCCTCAGCAAGCTCAGCACCCAATGGCTTGGCGCAGACTATACCATATCCGAATAGAAAGCGGGCAGGGCTATGGGAAAAGCTTTTGATATCACGCTGGTGGGAACCTTCCTGCCCAAGCTGCTCGCTTATCTGCACGTGACGCTGTTCATCCTGCTCCTCTCCCTGATCGCGGGGATCGTGTTCGGCTCCGCTCTGGCCCTGGTCCGGCTCTACAAGGTGCCCGTACTGAGCCGGGCTGCGGTCGTCTACGTCTCGTTCATGCGGGGGACGCCGATCCTGATCCAGCTGTTCCTCGTGTATTACGGTCTGCCGGAGCTGCTTCGGGTATTCGGCATCGACTTGTCGAATGTACATGCTCTCGTCTTCGTCATTCTGACCTACGGCCTGCATATCGGCGCCTTCTTCTCGGAGATCGTGCGCTCGGCGGTCGTCAGTGTGGACCGCGGACAGCTCGAAGCGGCTTACTCGATCGGCATGACGCCGAGAGACGCTTTTATCCGCATCGTCCTCCCGCAGGCGCTGACGATTGCGATGCCGAACTTCGGAAATCTCGTCATCTCTTCGCTGAAGGATACGTCGCTCGCTTTTTCCCTCGGGGTTATGGATATGTCGGGACGGGCCGAGACGCTGGGAACGACCAATCACTACCTGGAGATCTATATGGCGCTTGCCGTCATCTATTATGCGGTCAGTCTCTCCCTCGAGAAGCTCTTCGCCTTGGCGGAGCGCAGGCTCCAGCGTCATGAGATCCGGGAGAGCACCGAGTCCGGCAGTTCGGGCACCGGCCGCACCGTGAAGGGAAGGAGGGGATTCCGATTCAGCTTGACCCGCTCTTCATCATAGAAGCCTTCTTCGATATCCTGAAGGCTCTGCCGCTGACCCTCGTCATCTCGATTGTCCCGCTGCTGTTCGGTTTTGTGATCGGCACGGGCATCGCACTCATCCGGATCTACAAGGTGCGCGGCCTGCATCACTTAGCCGCCTTCTATGTCTCGTTCATCCGGGGCACCCCGCTGCTTCTGCACATCATGATCATCTACTTCGGTCTGCCGCTGCTGTTCGATACGCTGGCCGCCTCCTACGGCTGGAGCGCCCGTTCGAGCTCCATTCCGCTGATCACGTTCGTGCTGGTCGCGTTCTCGGTGAACTCGGGCGCCTACATGTCGGAGGCGATCCGCTCCGGCATTCTGTCGGTCGACCGGGGCCAGCTGGAGGCCGCTTATACGGTCGGCATGACCCGCTGGCAGGGGATGCGGCGCATCGTTCTGCCTCAGGCGCTGATGGCCAGCCTGCCGAATCTGCTGCACAAATTCGTCGGCCTGCTGCACGGTTCGTCGCTCGCTTTTACGATCTCGCTCGAGGATCTGAACGGGAGGGCGAACATCGTCGCCACATCCAATCTGAAGTTTCTCGAAGCGTTCATCGCGGCGGCCATCATCTATTGGGGGCTGACGCTTCTCGCGGAAGGCCTGACGGCGCTTCTGGAGAGACGCCTTAATCTGTACAACCGGGGAGGTATCGCATGATCCAGCTTACGAATATCCGCAAGTCCTTCGGGAGCCAGCAGGTGCTCCAGGGGATCGATCTCACCGTGCAAAAAGGGGACGTCGTCGCCATCCTGGGGCCGAGCGGTTCAGGCAAAACGACGCTCCTGCGGTGCATCAATTTCCTCGATAAGCCGGACGAGGGGACAGTAGCGATCGGCGGCTTCGGCGTCGACTGCCGGGCGGCCGGGAAGAAGGATATCCTGGCGCTGCGCCGCAGGAGCGCGATGGTGTTCCAGCACTACAACCTCTTCAAGCATAAGACCGTGCTGGAGAATGTGATGGAAGGACTGACCGTCGTCCAGAAGCTGCCAAGAGAAGAGGCGAAGCAGCGCAGTCTCGAAGTCTTGGAGAAAGTCGGCCTGGCACACAAAACGGATGCCTATCCGAGCGCCCTCTCCGGCGGGCAGCAGCAGCGGGTCGGGATTGCACGGGCGCTGGCGCTGAACCCCGAGGTGATCCTGTTCGACGAGCCGACGTCCGCTCTGGACCCTGAGCTGGTAGGCGAGGTGCTCGCCGTGATCCGGCGGATCGCCAAGGAAGGCGTCACGATGATCATCGTGACCCACGAGATGGCGTTTGCCCGGGAGGCGGCGAGCCACGTGGTCTTCATGGACGGGGGCGTCATCGTCGAGCAGGGAGCGCCGGACGAATTGTTCGGCCGGCCGAAGGAAGAACGCACGAAGCAGTTTCTCGGACGATTCGCGTCCGAGTGGAGCTACGCAATCTAGTTCAATGGGCTGGATGCTCAAGGAGGAAATGGATATGACGGAGGTATACCGGCTGGCAGCGGCCGAAGATGCGGAAGAACTGCTGGCACTCATCCTGGGCGCTTATCAGACGATCCGGGAGTTGAATATCGCCTTTACTGCGGCCCAGGCCGATCTAGACCTGGTGCGGGGCAATATCGTGAACAATTCCTGCTATGTGCTGGAGATTGACGGGGAGATCGCGGCTACGATCTCCTTGAAGTCCCTGGAGGAGGTTACACCGCATCCGTTCCTGTACTGGTTCGCGGTCGATCCGAAGCAGAAGGGCAGGGGCGTAGGACGCAGGCTGCTGGACCACGTGGAAGATACCGTTGTCCGCCTCGGGCTGCAGGCTTCCGCTGTGACGCTGGCTACTTCGCGCAAGCACCCGTGGCTGCTGCCCATGTATGAGCGCAGAGGCTACCGGCCGTTCTTCGAGCGGGACCTTGGGGACGATGATAAGCTCGTGTTTATGACAAAAGTGCTGCTGCAGGAGGCGGATCAGCCTGGTGCCGGCGAATCGGCGGTGGCCGGCGTGCTTCAGGAAGGCAGGCCGGCATGAGCGCGGACCTTCTTCGCGGGGAAGCGCAGGCGCTGGACCGCGAGGCGCAGGCGCTGCTGCCGGAGCTGACCGCCTTCCGCCGGGAGCTGCACCGCCGGCCGGAGCTGTCGATGCAGGAGATGGAAACGACCCGCCGGATCCGCGGGGAGCTGGAGCGAGAAGGCATCCGCCTGCTGCCGCTGGACCTGCCGGTCGGTGTGCTGGCCGAGATCGACGGAGGGGAACCGGGGCCTCTGGTTGCGCTGCGGGCGGATATTGACGCGCTGCCGATTACGGAGGAGACCGGGCTGCCCTACGCTTCCGAGATTCCGGGCCGCATGCACGCCTGCGGTCATGATTTCCATACGGCGGCGATCCTGGGCGCCGCCAAGCTGCTGCACCGGCGGGCCGGCCGCTTCCGCGGCCGGGTCCGCCTGCTGTTCCAGCCGGGTGAAGAGAAGGGCACCGGCGCCAAGGCGCTGATCGGCGCGGGGGCGCTGGAGGGCGTGCAGGCCATCTTCGGCATGCACAACAAGCCTGATCTGCCTGTCGGCACCATCGGCCTGACGGACGGCCCGTTGATGGCCAGCGTGGACGGCTTCAAGATCCGGGTCATCGGCAAGGGCGGCCACGCGGCGATTCCCGATGCGGCCATCGACCCGATCGTCGCGGCCAGCGCCATCGTCGGCGGGCTGCAGACCGCGGTTTCGCGCAGCATTTCGCCGCACCACAGCGCGGTGCTCAGCGTCTGCAGCTTCAAAGCGGGCACGACGTGGAATGTAATCCCGGATGAGGCTGTGCTGGACGGGACCATCCGCACCTTCGATGAAAGTGTCCGTTCGCGGATGCCTGAGCTCCTGGAGCGGATCGCCGCAGGCATTGCCGCAGGGTACGGAGCGGAGGCCAAGGTGTCCTGGTTTGCCGGCATTCCGTTCGTGGATAACGATCCGCGTGCCGTGGATGTGGTCAGGACTGCCGCAGAACGGCTGTCGCTGAACATAACGAAGGCCGAGCGCTCGTCCGGAGGGGAAGATTTCGCCTTCTACCAACGGGAGGTTCCGGGCAGCTTCGTTTGGCTCGGGACGGGCGGTACGGAGCAGTGGCACCACCCGAAGTTCACGGTGAATGAAGAAGCGCTGGCCCCGGCGGCGGCCTTGTTCGCGCTCTCGGCACTGGAAGCGCTGGAGAGGCTCGGTCAAGAGGTGCAGCCGCTCGCCCAAGTGGAATAGCAGGAGGAAGAGGAGGAGGTTTATGCACACATCTTATGATGTTATTGTCATCGGAGCAGGCTCTATGGGGATGAGCGCCGGCGCACATCTGGCGCAGCGCGGCCGCCGTGTGCTGCTCATTGACGCCAATGACCCGCCGCATACGGGGGGGAGCCACCACGGGGAGACGCGGCTGCTCCGCCATGCCTATACCGGCGGCCCGACCTATGTCCGCATGGCGATTCGGGCGCACGAGCTGTGGAGGGAACTGGAGGAGGCCACGGGCCGGAAGCTCTTCCTGCCGACCGGCGTGCTCAACATGACGCCGGCCAGCCATCCGAGCCTGCTCGGCAAGCTCGAAGCCTCCAAGACCTTCGACCTGAACGTCGAATGGCTCAGCGCGGCGGAGATCGGGAGCCGCTGGCCGGGCATCACGCCGCCCGAACATTACGTTGGCCTGTACGAGAAGGACGCCGGAGTCCTCCTCAGCGAGGAATGCGTCCGGGCCTACCGGGAGGTGGCCCTGGCCCACGGCGCTCTGCTGCTCCCGTATACCCGGGTCACCGGGATCACGACGCTGGCGAAGAGCGTGACCGTCTCGACTCCGGTCGGCGACTTTCATGCGGAGAAGCTGATCCTTACCGCAGGCGCCGGCGCAGCCAGCATTCCAAGGTTTCCGCTTCCCGTGCAGGCCGTCCGCAAAACGGTCGGCTGGTTCGAGGCCGAGGAGCGTCTGTTCAGCGCAGAGAACTTCCCGGGCTTTACGATCGGCGGCTCGCAGGGAGGCTACTACGGCTTCCCGAGCTTCGGAGGTTCGGGTCTCAAGATCGGGCGCCACGATACCGGACGCCTCTTCGGGGACGGTGAAACGCCGGAGGACTTCGGCGCCTATCCGGAGGACGAAGGGGATCTGCGCAGCGCGCTGGCGGCCTATATGCCTTCGGCTGCAGGCCAGCTGCTCCGCGGGGGCATCTGCCGGTACGAGCGCAGCCCCGACGAGCATTTCATTATCGACCGGGCCCCGGTTCTGGCCGGCGTCTATTATGCTTCGGGCTTCTCGGGGCACGGGTTCAAGTTCGCGAGCGTCGTAGGGGAGATTCTCGCCGATCTTATCACCCGGGGAAGCTGCGAGTTCGATCTGCAGCCCTTCCTGCTGTCACGCTTCCGCAAGGGAGCCGTGCAGGCGAACGAAACGGCATAAGGCCGAAATTGGGATCAAACGGCAAACGGGAAGCGGCATCATACAGCTAACAACATAAGCAGCTAACAACATAAGCAGCAACCAACATAACCAACAACTTAGAAAACAAACGGCTTAATGCATCGCGTGCGAAGCCTCTTAGGGAGCCGCTTCGCATGTACATATTTTTCATTGCGAAAGGGTGTGCCTTGCTCATGTCCATCACAGCCGAGCTGCAGATCAGGAACGCGCGTCCCGGAGAACGGGAAGAAGCCGTCTCCCTGTCCGTTGAAGCCTACAGCGAATACCGGGACAGCTACAGCGGGGAGTTCTGGGAGGGCTACAAGCAGTCGATGCGTGACCTGTGGTTCCGTGAGGAACTGCCCGCCGAGCGGATCATCGCCGCCCGGGGCGGAAGGCTGCTCGGCAGCCTTCTCCTGTACCCGCCGGTAGAGCGGCTGTACGAGAAGCTCCAGGCGAATATCCCGTACCGCGAGATCCGCCTGCTTGCCGTTCACCCCGACGCACGGGGGCAGGGCATAGCCACCTCGCTGATCCGTGAATGCGCGGAGCGGGCGAGGCAGAGCGGTGACCCGTTCCTCGGGCTGCATACGACGCAGCAGATGCGTGCTGCGGTGCGGCTGTACCGCAGCCTCGGCTTCGAGCGGGCGCCGGAGTTTGATTTTCCCGGCGGCGACGAACGGACGGTGGTGGAAGCTTACCGGCTGCCGCTAACCGGCGGATCGAAACTTCTATCGGCCGTCCAATAGACCGCTCAAGCAGCGATTGTTTGGCCATCACTCGAAGGGAGCAGGGACAGCATGAAGATCGCATTGCTCAGTCTCGTTATGAATCTTCCGAACGCCATCACCGGGGAATCCTTCACGACCGGGCAGAAGCTTGAGAATGTGATCCGGCAGGCGGAGCTGGCCGAACGGCTGGGCTTTGACGCCTACGGCGTGGGGGAGCGGCACGGCGCTCCGTTCCTCTCTTCCTCGCCGCCGGTGCTCCTGACCGCCATCGCGGGGAGAACCAGTCGCATCCGGCTGCTGACGACGGTCACCGTGCTCAGCGTGCTGGACCCGGTCCGCGTGGCCGAGGATTACGCGACCCTGGACCACCTCTGCGGCGGAAGGCTCGAGATGATCATCGGCAAAGGCAACGACCCGCGCCATTATCCGCTCTTCGGGATTACGGAAGAAGAGCAGTGGGAATCGATGGCCGAGCGCTATGCGCTGCTCCGGCGCTTGTGGGATGAGGAGGACGTGTACTGGGAAGGGCGCTACCGCCCGCCCATCAGCGGCGTCACTACCCAGCCGAGGCCGCTGCAGCAGCCGATTCCCGTGTGGCACGGCAGCGCCTCGAGCCCGCTGTCCACGGAGCTTGCGGCAAGGTACGGGGAGCCGATCTTCTCTTCGAATACGTTCCACCCCAAAGCCAAATACAAGGCGCTGATCGACCATTACCGCGAGCGGTGGGCCTATTATGGGCGAGATCCGGAGGACGCGGTCGTCGGAGCGGGAGCGGGCAGCCTGTTTCTGGCGGATACGTGCGAGGAGGCGGTCCGGCGGTTCCGTCCCTACTATGACGCCGTGCAGGCCACGGCCTCCGCACAGCATAACCAGTCCCCGTTCAAGGATCTCGAGGATCAGATGGAGAACGGGCCCATCCTGGTGGGCAGCCCCGATCGGGTGATCGAGAAGATTCTAGATTATCATGCCGCCTTCGGGCACAGCGTGCTGAGCATCAGTGTAGATGGCTTATCCGAGGCGGAGCAGCAGGAGCAGCTGCACCGGTTCGCCGAAGAAGTCGTGCCGGTGCTGCGGCGCGAGCTGCCAAGCAGCGTGTGGGAGCCTAAGACACCCGTAGGACAGGGGAGGTGACCGTTGGACATGGGAACAACGACAGGCAGACGAATGATTCTGAACCTGCTCCTGAGCCCGGCCGGCTCCCACCGCGGCGCCTGGCGCCATCCCGATACCCGGCTGGAGGAGCTCCATGACATCCGGCATTATCACCGGCTGGCCCGACTCGCCGAGCAGGCGAGGATCGACTCGCTGTTTCTGGCGGACGGCCTGTCCGTTGAGGTCGAAGCCGTCCGGCACGGACCGATCCTCAGCTTCGAGCCGCTGACGCTGTTATCTTCGATTGCCTCGGTCACGGAGCACATCGGACTGATCGCTACCGCATCCACGACCTTTGGCGAGCCGTATTGTACGGCCCGCTTCTTCTCGTCGCTGGACGCGATCAGCGGCGGCCGGGCCGGCTGGAACATCGTCACGACCGGGGTCGAGCGTACGGCCTTTAACTTCGGCCTGAAAGGCCTTCCTCCCCACGCGCTTCGGTACGAGCGGGCCCGGGAGTTCACGGAGGTCGTGCTGAAGCTGTGGGACAGCTGGGAGGAGGATGCACTTGTGCAGGATAAGGCGGCGGGTATCTACGCCGACCCGGCCAAGGTGCACGATATTCGCCACGAAGGCACCCATTTTTCCGTCCGCGGCGCATTGAATGCGATCCGCTGCCCGCAGGGAAGGCCGCTGCTGGTGCAGGCCGGGGCCTCCGATGAGGGCAGGGACCTGGCGGCCCGGTACGCCGAGATGATCTTCACGGTGCAGCCGACGCTGGAGGAGGCTCGGGAGTTCTACCGGGACATCAAGCAGCGCACCGTTCTGGCCGGCCGCAGCCCGGAGGGGCTCAAGGTGCTGCCGGGGCTTCTCGTTACGGTGGGCGCCACCGAGGCGGAGGCGGAGCAGAAGGCGGCGGAGCTTCGCGCGATCATCTCCGTGGAGCGCTCCGTGATGTCGCTGTCCAATCTGCTGGGCATGGACTTCTCCGCCTACTCGCTCGACGATCCGTTTCCCCCGCTGCCCGAGCCCCAGGATGTGAATGCCTATCATTCGTTCCATGCGCTGGTCCGCAATATCCTCAGCCAAGAACAGCTGACGATCCGGGAGTTCGTGCACAAGCATTGGTCGGGCAGCGGGCAGCTTGCGGTTACCGGCACACCCAAGAAGGTGGCGGATGTGATGGAAGCGTGGTTCCTCGGCGGCGCGGCGGACGGCTTCAATGTGATGCCGCAGCTTGCCTTTGGCGGCGTTGAGGCGTTCCTCGGGCTGGTGGTGCCGGAGCTGCAGCGGCGGGGCTTGTTCCCCGAGCGATATACCGGCCGAACGCTGAGGGAGAATCTGGGCTTGGCCGGTATATCGGTATATCATGGATCATGAGAAGGAGAGGAGCATGGCGGTGACCATTGACGAGGGGAAGGATTTCATCGTGACGCATGATGAAGAAACAAATACGCAAAGGGTTGGGGAAGAGCAGAGGGACGATTATCCGAATGCCCATCTGCTGGTGGAGCCGGATTGGGTGCAGGAGCATGCAGCCTCTTCGGATATCATCCTGCTGGATGCCCGGGCCCAGGGCTACGGAGAAGGGCATATCCCGGGGGCGTCGTGGCTCGATGTCAAACGGCTCAAAGACACGGCCGGCCGCACCTTCGCCTCCGCTGAGGCCATACGGGAGGTCTTCAACGAGAGCGGCGGCCGGGCCGGCAGCACGATTGTCGTCTATGACGATGGCGGCGGCGTCACGGCAGCCCGTGTGTTCTATGTGCTGGAAGCGTTCGGCTGGCGGGACCGGGTCAAGGTGCTGAACGGCGGTTTTGCCGCATGGAAGGCAGCGGGGCATACGGTGACCACCGAGGCCCTGAGTGCCGGACCGGGCTCGGTTGCGCAGCTGACCCTGGACGAACGCAGCGTCGCAACCAAGGAGCACATCCAGGCCAGGCTGGAAGGGGCCGTCATTCTCGACACACGGTCACGCGAAGAGTACACCGGCGAGGACACGCGGAATAACCGCAAGGGAGGGCATATTCCCGGAGCCGTGCACCGGGAGTGGAAGGACTCTCTGCTGCCTCCTGACGAGAACGGCGTCGTCCGCTTTAAGCCTGCCGGGCAGCTGCTGCAGGAGTTCGAGGAAGCCGGCGTACGCCGAGATCGGGTGATTGTGCCGCACTGCCAGTCCAACCAGCGGGGGGCGCATACTTATTTTGTGCTTCGGCTGCTCGGGTATGAGGATGTGAGGCCATATGAAGGATCCTGGGACGAATGGGGGAACGCGGAGGATACCGAAGTCGAGCTGTAACCGGCTGTATGCCCTTTCCCTGGCATCCGTCGGTTTCAGGGGGCGACTATAAGTTAAGTTGGATCCCCTTATATATGGGCATCTGCGTGCAGGAGCGGGTTCGGGGCTCCGGCAAGCAGATGCCTGTTTTCGAGATCTGAGAATGGATATCTCACCAGGGATCGATGCCCCTGCCGCGCAAGCCGTCTAAGAAAATAGCGGAAGTACGGTGCGTTATTTCCAATTTTTGATGCTTCCCCCCAGAAGTAAAGGAACTCAGATGCGCTAATGTAAGGCTGGTGGATGTAGACTAAACGGTGGACACAACTTAAGGAACGACCTTTATAATAAAGACAAACGAACAAAGGTCGAGGTGTGCCATGAGTCAGCAACGGGAGAGTTACGACAGTGAGTTTAAGAAAAAAACGGTGGAGCATATAGAGAAGGAGGGGAAGAAGCCAATTGAGATTGCCCGGGAACTTGGGATTCCGAAAAGTACCTTAAGCCGCTGGATCAAACAGTACGGGAAAAGTGCGGCTTCGGAACAATCACAAGTCTTTGTGGATTACGAACGACTAAAGAAGTTGGAGCAGCAAACCCGCGAACTGCAAGAGGAGAACGAAATCTTAAAAAAGGCAATGCACTTCTTCACGAAAGACCGGCACTGATTTTTTCGTTTATTCATAAACACCGCTTCCAGTACCGTGTCGAGAAGATGTGCTCCGTTTTACAAGTATCCAGAAGCGGCTATTACAAGTGGGTAAAACACCAGCCTAGTAAACGGGAAAAGCACCGGATGTGGCTGAAAAAACGCATCCGGCATCACTTTTACCGTTTGAAGAAGCGCCCGGGCAGCCCCGTGATTACTGCGATTCTGCAAGAGGAAGACGGTTGTGCTGTATCCTCAAAAACGGTCAGTCGCCTTATGAAAGAGATGGGTCTTAAGTCGATTACGGTTGGAAAATACAAAGCAACGACCAATTCCAACCACAACATGCCTGTTCATGACAATACCCTAAATCAGCAGTTTAAAGTGGAGGCACCCAACAAGGTCTGGGTAACAGATATTACTTATGTCGCCACTGGCGAAGGCTGGCTATATTTAGCCAGTGTGATGGACTTATATTCACGTAAAATCGTAGGCTGGGCTACAGGCGCGCGGATGACCAGGGAGCTCGTGATCGATGCCCTGGAGCTTGCTTACAAGCGCCAGAAACCGGCCCCTGGCTTGATCCACCACTCCGACCGCGGATCTCAGTATGCAAGCGGTGATTACCAAGAACGGCTGGCAGGCTACTTCATGACCGGCAGCATGAGTTGAAAAGGTAACTGCTATGATAATGCGTGTATCGAGTCTTTTCACAGTACATTGAAAAAAGAACTTGTGTACCAAACCAAGTTTAAAACTCGTAAGCAAGCAGCCGATGAACTCTATAATTACATCGAGTTTTACTACAACCGAACACGGCTTCACTCCACTTTGGGTTATAAAACGCCTCATCGCTTTGAACAGATGTACCATGAACAAAGAGCAGCTTAGCCTTAAAGGGTTCCTTCATTTTGTGTCTACTTTATTGACAGAAGTCCACTTGTCTGCACCCTTGTACCTGTGGACCAACGGCTTCGGATAGAGAGAGGGTTACGAATGCGAATGGAACGCAGGGTCCGGATTGCCGGGCAGCATCATCAGCGACTGCACATGACGACTGACCTCCCGGGCATGCAGCGGGCCTCCGTGACCCATATAGAACTTATCCACTCCCGAATCGAGCAGGCGGGTTAATTCACGGGCAACGAGGTGCGGATCCTCTTCAAAAGGGGGACGGATGGCATGATGCTTTCTCATGATCCCGCCGAGCAGAATTCCGGAGGCGACAAGGTCACCCACCAAGGCTTCCCGGGAAGGGAGCTCGATGGAGATCGAACCGGACGTATGTCCCGGCGTGTGTTTTACGGTGCCCGGAATTCCGTATGGTCCCAGCGGGATCTCGCCGCGTTCTGTAAGCAAGAGATCCGGTTCAAACCCGATATACGGTTCACGCATTAACGGGGTCTTGATGAACAAACGTCCGAACCAGCCTGTAGGACAGAACGTCATGGGCTCCCTGCGGTTAAAATGCTGGGCATCCCCTGCATGTGCTGCGATGGGGGCTTGGGACAGCTCTCTGATCACTGCCGCGCTGCCGGCATGGTCGACGTGGGCATGGGTGATCACGATAAGCTTGATGTCTTTCCAGGTGCGCCGTTCCTTGGCGAGAGCCCTTGCCACTTTGTTCTCCGAACCCGGAAGTCCTGCGTCCAGGAGAATGCAGCCATCGGGACCGACGAGCAGGTAGGCATTGACCATGTGCATGGGCAGGATGGGGATGCGGACGATTTTGACAGTTTCCATCAGGGTATGGTCCTCTCTGTTTAGATATTTTTGCCCTATCACCACTGAACCGAACCGAACCGAACCGTCCGGTTCGATTTCATGTTACTTCAAGCTTTAGTTTTAGGCAAGAGAAATGATACAATGGACGGATAACGATCGAGGGAACACGTGGAGGACACAAGCATGCGCAGAGAGGATGCGGCACGGCAGCTCATTGTCATGAAATCTGCCGAATTGTTCAATGTGAAGG
This sequence comes from Paenibacillus sp. S-38, assembly GCF_049942825.1. Lineage (NCBI taxonomy): Bacteria > Bacillati > Bacillota > Bacilli > Caryophanales > Paenibacillaceae > Paenibacillus > Paenibacillus sp. S-38. The sequence continues at coordinate 4,646,895 of NZ_CP187970.1, read as the reverse complement.
GCTATGCGGCAACATCCATCCAGGACATTATGGAAGCGACCGGATTAACCAAAGGAGCGGTGTACCGGAGATTCCCGAGCAAAGACGAGATCGCGGGGGAAGCGTTCGATTATGCGGGCCGGGTGCTGATGGAGCAGGTCACGTCGGCGGTCGGCCGGGCGGATACGGCGATCGACAAAATCATGGCGATATGTCATGTTCATGTGGACCCGGTGAATCATCCTCCGATCAAAGGGGGATGTCCCCTGCTGAATACGGCTGTAGAGTGTGACGATACCATGCCGATCCTCCGCGAGAAAGCATTGGCTGCTTATCAAGAGCTGCTCCGGCTGGTCCAAGGGATTTTGGAGCAAGGGGTATCCGCCGGAGAAATAAGGGGGGATGCGGACTTGGAAGCTTTGTCCTCCTTTATCGTGTCTTCCCTTGAAGGAAGCGTCATGGCCAGCCGACTGAGCAGGGACAGCAAGCATGTGGGAATCGTGATGCGACAGCTCCGCGTTCTCCTCTCTACATACACACCCAGGAAAGAATAAGGTACCGGGATAATCTGGCCACGCCGACGACGGCGTGGTTTTGTTCGTTCGACGCCGGCGCCGCGGGGGCTAACTTTGCAGCGGCTGCAGAGACGCGTAATGAATTCCCGAAAGCGTAGGCATCCCATTCGCCAAACAGCCAGGAGCATTCCGGAAGCTATGGACTCCGGCAGCTGTTGACTCCGGAAGCGCACGAACCGAATTGTACTTTATCCTGCATGGAAGCAGCCGCCCATAAGAATAGGACAATTCGAGATGTGCGACGAATGACTCTGCTCAAAAAATGTTATCGTTTTTCAATTGCCATACGCAGGTGCGAGAGGACCCCAAGAAGCAGGACGAACGAACAAACGGTTTTTTCAAAAGGGGTGCCGAGCCATTGCTGGATGAACCCAAAAGACCAAAATACAGCCAAAAACCAGCAGATCACCGTGATTCCTCTGTTGAATTTAGTTAATTTATTTCCGCCGATCAGCAGTGTAAATACGACTCCCATAACAGCAATCAGGGTACTGATCATAGAGAGTGACAGCTGAGCAGCGAAGGATTCGGAACGTCCGCCGTTGACCCATGTGTATGGAATGATGCTGCAAATAACAAGCACATGGATCAAGATGGTCAAAGAGTAAAACCATACCCCCATCAACACAGCCGTTATCATCTTCATTTTTCTGAGTTTGTCCAGCATCCAACCCTCCGCTTTCTGCACGTTATACGTTATCGGCCTTCACTTGCCCCACCTGTTCCCCAATCCATCCTACGGACATTTCATTGTAGTTAGGGCATCATTCAACCCCCGCCGCATTTGTCTCTCCTTGCCCATCGTCTGGCCTGCTGTCCGCCATACGCACCGCCCGGTACGCCCTAGGCGGCTGTCCGGTCCATTTCTTGAATGCCTTCGAGAACGAAAACAAGTCCGGGTACCCGACGGAATGGGCGATCTCCGAGAGCGAATAGCCCGTATGCTCCAGCAGATGACGGGCTTCCTTCATCTTGAGCTCCTGCAGGTACTGCACGGGCGGCAGACCGTAGGTGTGCCGGAACCGCTTGGAGAAGTGGGTCCGTTCCACGCCGACGTAGTCGGCCGCACGCTCGACGGTAATCCCGTCCGAGTAGTGCATCTCGAGATACTCCTTGCCCCGCTGCAGCCAAGAGGCCTCGCCGCGGACTTCGCTCTCGTTCGCAGCGTCCGCATGGGTCGACAGCAGATCGAAGATGCCGTGGAGATAGTGAAGCCGCGCGAGATCGGTCATGCGTCCGCCGGGCAGGCTTGCGCCGCGCGCCGACCGGTCCAGGAAGGTCCACAGCAGCTTCACCGCATCCTTGACGGCGGCACCCGCGGCATAGGGCCGTTCTTCCTGCAGTCCGAGGCGGGCGAGCAGACTTCGGGCTCCCGCACCGTCGAAGGCGAAGAAGACTTTGCGCAGTGGTTCCTCCGCCACGGTGTAGTATTCATGGGTGACCTGCGGGAAAAGACAGAACAGATCTCCGGGACGGAGAGGGTAGGTTTGCCCGCCCTGATGGAAGGTGCCGCGGCCATCCAGAACGGTCAGCAGATAGTAGTAGGGTGTGGTGCGGGGCCCGATATGGTAGTTCGGCTTTGCCTCATTGTAGCCGATCCGGATCGGCCAGGCCGGCCCGGATTTTTCGTAATCCGTGGGGGTGAAATGATAGATTTCCAGAAATTCATGGTGGTCTTCTCGCAGGTTGTCTCGCATCGCAGGACCTCGTTTTGCCATAGGATATGGTTTCATCATAGAGCTCAGGGGGCTGAAGTTCAAGAGCCCAATTGGTCGTCAACCCACAAAATGACAAATCATTCCCGCTACGAATTGACATTGCATCGGAGAGAAACTATTGTTAATATTCATTATGCAAACTATTCCTAGCAGTATGGTTGGGAATATATCGACCGGACTTCCGGAGAAGAGCGCAAGGAAGCATAAAGCGGTTAACCATAGAACAAATCGTCTGCCGGGCAGCTGGAGACAGGGATTGCCCGCGAAGGGGGAAACAAGCATGACAGATCAGTCGAAAGAAGCGTACAGAGGGGATCAGGAGCAGGACATCCGTTTCGGATGGTTCCTGCCGACCGCAGGGGACGGACGCTATGTGGGTGTAGCGCCAGAGAGAGAACCGACCTTGGACTACATGATCCAGGTCGCCCAGACGGCGGAGGCGGCCGGCTTCGGGTTCGTCCTGATCCCGACCGGCGGAGCCTGCCTCGACGCCTGGGTCGTCGGGTCGGCCGTAATGAGCCACACGCGGACGCTGAGGCCGCTCGTAGCGGTCCGTCCGGGACTCGTGGCACCGGTGCTCGCTGCACGAATGGCGGCGGCGCTGGACGTGCTGTCGGAAGGCCGCGCGATGATCAATGTCGTGACAGGCAGCTCGGTGCAGGATCTAGAGGAGCTTGGCGATCCGCTCGCCCACGCTCATGACGAGCGGTATGAGAGAGCCAGCGAATACATGGAGGTCATGAAGCGGTCCTTGTCCGGTTCGCAAGGCATGGCGGTTTCGGAGTTCCGCACCGGCGGCAGTGCATCTGCCGGGCAGGGGGCCCTCTTCAGCGGCAAATACTATCAACAGACGCGTCCGGCTGCAGCTCCGCAGACGGTCCAGCAGCCGCACCCGCCGTTCTACCTGGGCGGCAGCTCGCCGATCGCCAAACGGGTGGCGGTGGAGCACGCGGATACCTTCCTGATGTGGGGAGAGCCGCACGAATGGATCCGGGAGCAGATTGCCGAAATCGAGAGCATCCGGGACGGGCTGGAGCAGGAGAGAGGCGAGCGCAGACCGCTGCGCTACGGCCTGAGGGCCCAGGTGCTTGTCCGCGATACCGAGGAAGAGGCCTGGGCAGCAGCCTGGGAGACGATCTCCAAGGTGTCCCCCGAGCTGCTTGCGAAGGCGCAGGAGTCGTTCGCCCAGACGGATGCGACGAACCAGCGCCGGCAGAATGAACTGCGGGAACGCTCGCGCGCGGACCGATTCGTCGCCGGACCGAACCTGTGGACAGGACTCTCGCAGGTCCGCTCCGGAGGGGCGATCCTGATCGTAGGCACCGCGGAGCAGGTAGCCGACCGGCTCGTGGAGTACGCCCAGCTCGGCGTCAGCACCTTCATCCTGTCCGGCTATCCGCATCTGGAGGAAGCCGAGAACTTCGGACGTACAGCCCTGCCGCTGTTCCATGAGAAGTGGTCTGCCTTGCAGGCCGCAGCAAACCTTACCAACTAACCGACGATTAGAGGAGGGTCACCCCCATGCCTATCCAAAAGAAATTCACCCCGGTCCTCGTGGCTGCAGCCGTTTCATCCGTTTCGCTGCTTGCCGGCTGCGGAGGCAGCCCGTCTGCCCAGACGGCCCCTGCGGCCGGTGACGGCAAGCAGGCGGCAGCCTCCGGCCCCGTAACGCTCTCGTTCCTGCACTGGCGGGGCGAGGATGTCAAATCGCTGAACGGTCTCATTGAGAAGTTCCAGCAGGAGAACCCGAACATCAAGGTCGAGATGCAGACGATGCCGTCCGACCAGTACCAGTCGGGAGCTCAGGCGAAACTCACGGACGGAACCAGCGGAGACGTGTTCGCTTCCTCTCCGGGGGCCCAGTTCGAAGCGCTCGCGAAGGCGGGGCTGTTCACCGATTTGTCCGGCGAAAGCTTCCTCGCGAACTTCAATGAGTCGCTGATCGGACCGGGCAAGAAGGACGGCAAGCAGCTCGCTGTCCCTTACCAGCTCGTTTATAACGATCCGATCTATAACGTCAAGCTGTTTGAAAAATACGGTCTGACCCCTCCGAAGGACTGGGATGGCTTCCTGGCCCTGTGCGCCAAGCTGAAGGAGGCGGGCGTAATTCCGATCGCCTTCGCCGGAGCGGACATCGGTCCGGGGCAGTTCATGAACACGATGGTCATGAACAACCTGCCGAGTGACGACGCCTTTGTTCAGGTGGGCGAAGGCAAGGCGAAGCTCACGGACGAGTGGTGGGTGAAGACGCTGAGCCAGTTCAAGGAGCTCAATGACAAAGGCTACTTCCAGCCGAATGCGCTCGGCACGAAGGACCCGGCTGCAGGCGCGCTGTTCATCCAGGAGAAGGCGGCGATGCTCGCGAGCGGCTCCTACCAGCTGGCGCAGAACCAGAAGCAGAACCCGAACCTGGAGCAGAAGCTGCTCGCCCCGATCACCACAGCGGCTGACAAGGCCAAATACGAGGGCGTGCATACCAGCACCTTCCTGCTCGCGGTGAACAGCAAGTCGAAGCATCCGGCAGAGGCCAAGAAGTTCCTCGAATTCCTGAGCCGCAAGGAAACGGCGGGCACGTATGCCAATGAGACCGGCCAGAACGTGACGGTCAAAGATGTGCAGTACACCTCTAAGGAGTTGCTGGCGGCAGGCGAGTGGTCGGCGAAGAAGACGATCTTCCAGCCGCGCTTCACAATCACGAACGGAGAGATCCAGAAGGCGGTAACCGGGTCGATTCAAGCCGTGCTCGGCGGCAAGTCTGCAGAGGATGCGGCCAAGGAAGCCCAGGCGATCGTGGACCAGCAGATCAAGAAATAACGATGCGGAAGTCACCCGTTCTGTGGTTGTTTCTGCTGCCCGGCACGCTGCTGTACCTCGTGCTCTTCATCTATCCGACCCTGTCGGGCATGTTCTACTCCTTCACGGATTGGGACGGCGTCTCGCCGTCCTACCGGATGGTCGGAGCCGCCAACTACAAGGAAACGCTGGAGAGCATCGTCTTCCGCAAGGCCTTTCTCAACAACGTCAAATTCATGCTGGTGGTCGTGATCTTCCAGACGCTGCTCTCGCTTGGACTGGCCATGCTCCTGGCGCGCAATTCCCGGATTCACGTGCTGCTGCGCGCCTTGTACTTTTTTCCCACGGTGCTGTCTTCCGTCTCGGTGGGCTTGATCTGGAGCTTCATGTACGATCCGTCGATCGGACTGCTGAACTTGAGCCTGCAGAAGGCCGGGCTGGAGAGCCTCGCGCTAAGCTGGACGGGGGATGCCGACATCGCGCTGTATTCGATCGCCGCCGTGCAGGTGTGGGCGCATGCCGGCCAGATGATGATCGTCTTCATCGCCGGACTTCACTCCATCCCGGCGGAGCTGTATGAAGCAGCCCGGATCGATGGAGGGGGACGGTGGCAGATTTTCCGCAAGGTGACCTGGCCGCTGCTCGCTCCGTCGGCTACTATCGTGCTAGCCTATACGACTATCCAGTCGTTCAAGGCCTTCGATCTCATCTTTACGATGACGGACGGCGGACCCAACTACGCGACGGAGATCCTGACGACCTACATCTACCACCAGGCGTTCGGCAGCTACAAATTCGGTTCGGCGGCAGCCGGCTCCATGCTGTTCCTTATTCTGCTGTCCGTGCTGACAGCCCTTCAGTTCAGGGCGCTGCGGTCGGACCGCGTTTCTTATTAGCCTGAATCTGGTCATAACCTGAATCTCTGGTTCGAACCCGCATCTCGTACTAACCCATGGAAGAGGGTGTGAACCCTATGCTGATCAACAGCTTGCGCCGTACCCTGCTTCTCCTGTATGCGGCCGTCATAATCATACCGCTCTATATCGTTCTCGTCTCGGCCTTCAAGACGCCGGGGACCTTCTTCGCGAAGCCGTTATCCTGGCCGTCGCCCTTCACCGTGGAGAACTTCACGACCATGTTCCAAAGCCAGCCGATGTGGCGCTACTTTGCGAACAGTGCAGGCGTGACGCTCGGTACGGTGCTCCTGGAGCTGCTGCTCGGCAGCATGATCGCTTATGCGATCGCCCGCCTCGGCGGCAAGCTGGGCAAGGGCCTGTTCCTGCTGTACCTGGCCGGCCTGATCGTTCCGTCGCAGGTGAACATGCTGCCGATCTACGCACTGGTCCACCGGCTGGGATGGACCGACGGGCATGCCGGACTGATCCTGGTGACGGCGGCACTGCTGCTGCCCCTGACCGTCTTCCTGCTGACCGGCTTCATGGGCCTGCTCAGCAAGGAAATTCTCGAAGCCGCGAGCATTGACGGGGCGGGAGAATGGACGCTGTACACGCGCTTTGCCCTTCCCCTGTCGGCGCCCTCGCTGGCCGCTGCGGCCGCCTTCCTGTTCGTCATGGTATGGAACGATCTGCTGATGCCGATGCTCCTGCTGAACGGGAAAAGCAAGCTGACACTCCCGCTCGCCATGCTGCAGTTCAGAGGAGAGTACGTCACCGACTATCCGATGCTGCTCACCGGCGTCGTGGTGACTTCGCTTCCGATGGCGCTGCTCTTCATCTTCCTTCAGCGGTTCTTCGTCGCCGGCATGACGGCCGGCTCCCTGAAGGGGTAGGGGAGGTCTGCGCACGCATCGTACCGTACGGTAACCCAATCAGGAATTCGCAGTAACAAGGGCGTATGCCACAAAAAGACAAAACAGCCGCTGTGCCTTCACCGGGCAGGCGGCTGTTTTTTTGCTGTACAGCGGAGATCGAGTGCCCGGCTGAACCGGGTGGCTGACCGGACCGCGTTTCTCAGTACCCGTGATCCACCGGATGGAGGACCGGCGCTCAAGTAGAGGAAGGCTGCCGGAGTCCCATCGCCTCGTAGGTCCCGAGCAGGGAGAGCCGGGTAAGCTGCAGGGCCATATGGTGGGGGGAGTAAATGCGGTCGTCCGCGAACCATTTGGCGACGGTGCCCTGAACGGCGAAGGAGGCGTAATCCAGCAGCAGATCGAGAGGCACCCGGACCTTCTGGTCCATCCTGATACCGGAGAGCCGCCGGTAGAGGCTCTCCCGCAGGAGCTCCTGCATCCGCCCCTGAACATTGGCCGGGGTGGGACTGGCCAGCATGGCGCCATAGAATGCCTCATGCTCCGTGAGATGCTCGAAGAGGGTGAGGAAGAGCGGGTCGGGGTCGTGGAAGGTCGGCGGCGAGTGCAGCCGGCAGCGCTCGCCCGTCAGCAGCTCCTCCAGCCTTCCGAGATGTTCACCAAGCATCCGCCCCAGCAGATCTTCTTTGTCAACAAAATGAGCGTAAAAGGTCGACCGGTTAATATTGGCCTGTACGCTGATGTCCACGATACTGATGTCCTCATAGGCACGGCGGCGCAGCAGGGTGAGGAAGGCATCGAAAATCATTTGTCTGGTGCGCTGAATTCTCCTGTCGGTCGTTCGAACAGCTGTCATGCGGATCTCCTCCCTTTTTCCGACAATATGAGGCTGCATGTTGTTTAAACTACAGAACAAGGGCGCCCCTGAAGGATGCCGCTCCTTTCTCGAGCTGGAGTCCGCACCCGGGGCGGTCCCACACTTTCTTCGCTCCCGTGGCTTATGCCGGTAATATCCTACACCCGGGCATCATCTGTTGTTTAACCATCAGCAGGGGCAAAAAGACAGCTTGCAAATCCTGGGATACCCGCTATGATAATAGAAATACCAAAGCAATTCAATCGGAATTTAAGTGATAGAGATTGAATTTGTGTGATAGAGCTTTCAGATTGGAATTCCGAGAGGGAAAGGAGGATCCACTTGCGGGGCGAACGCTTTCTCGAGTCCTTGAATGACGGGCGTACGGTATGGCTTGGAGGTACGAAGGTCAGCAGCCTTCCGGAGCATCCGGCCTTCAAGGGGACGCTCACTACCATTACGAAGCTCTTCCAGATGCTGGACGATCCCGCCCGGCAGGACGATGTAGGCTATCCGGTTTCCCCCGGCGGCCGCTATGCCCACAGCTCCTTTCTCGTGCCGTACACGCCGGAGCAGCTCGCTCAGCGAAGCAGGGCATTCTCGGTCTGGTCGGAGAGCACGCACGGCATGATGAGCCGCCTGTCGGATTATGCCCGCTCGCTCGTCACGGGCTGGTATGCGGCCCGCGGTCAGCTGTCGGCGCTCGATCCCCGCTTTGCGGACAAGATCACCGCTTACTATGAGTCGGCACGCGACAAGGATTTGTTCCTGACCACGGCGATCATCGATCCCCAGATTGACCGCTCAGGCGGCCTGGACGATGAGCGGATTGCAGAGCGGTTCCTGCATGTCGTGCGGGAAACGGAGGAGGGCCTGGTGCTCCGCGGGGCCAAGATGATCGCGACGGGAGCTCCCTATACGCATGATTTCGTCATCTCCTCCTTCCTGCCCTTCCGCTCTCAAGACCGCAGCCACGCCCACGTGCTGATCGTACCGGCGAACGCTCCGGGACTGCATATCGTGTGCCGGGAGTCGTTCGCGAGCGCGCAGGAGCAGAACCATCCGCTCAGCGCGCAGTATGACGAGATGGATGCAGTCCTGTTCTTCGACGACGTGCTGGTACCGTGGGAGCGAGTGCTCCTGTACGGCAGCCCCGAGGATGTCCTGGCCCTGAGAGCGAACCGGACGGCGAACTCGCTGGCCTTCCACCAGAATATCGTGCGGTATGTCGCCAAGCTCGAATTCATCACCGGTGTGGCCTTCGCCATGGCCGAATCCATTGGGACCACCGGCTTCCTGCATATTCAGGAGAAGCTTGGGGAGCTGCTGACACAGATCCAGGTGATCCGGGCGCTCGTCATCGCCTCGGAGACGAAGGCGGTGCCGGACGAGTCCGGTGTGCTCGTGCCGGATCTTAGCTTCATCGAGACGGCCCGGAACATCGGGACGAAGCTGTACCCGAGAGCGGTCGAGATTCTGCAGCAGGTGGGGGGAGGAGGCTTTGTGCAGGCCCCCTCCGGCGTGGAGGATTTCTACGGCCCGATCTCCGGGCTCATGCATCTGTATTACGAGGGAGCCACCGTATCCGCCGAGAAAAAGGTGCAGCTGCTGAAGCTCGCCTGGGATCTCATCGGCAGCCCGCTCGGGGCAAGGCATCAGCTTTACGAGCGGTTCTATGCCGGAGACCCGGTCCGGGGCTTGGCGAACCAGTATCTAGCTTTTGATAAGAGCACATTGACCGAGCCCGTATGGAGGCTGCTCAAGGAAACGAGCAGGGGCCGGGTTCCGCTGTAATGCCCAGATGCCGCACATGTCCCGCAGAGGGGGAGCCAGCTCCTTTGTTAGGACATCATCCGCACTTCTATAGTCCGACCCATGCCGATTAGTTCACTAAAGGCGCCTGCAGATCTGAAAGATCGCCGATGCAGGTGCCTTTTCTTATCCCTTCCCCGTATTCTTGTTTGCTTCGTATAGCCCAAGGGGTTCCCCTTGTTCTATTCCCATATTCGATATAGAGGTGATGACCATGTCTTTGAAGTTTGCTTATTGGGTGCCGAATGTCAGTGGAGGCCTTGTCATTTCCAAGATTCCGCAAAAAACGGGCTGGTCTTTCGAGGACAACGCAGCCTACGCCAAGCTGGCTGAGGAAGCGGGGTTCGAGTACGCGCTGCTGCAGACCCGCTTCATTGCCAGCTACGGCGCCGAGAACCAGCTTGAAGCGATCTCGCTGGCCTCCGCGCTGGCTGCCGTGACCTCGAAGCTCAAGCTGATCGCAGCGGTTCTGCCGGGACTCTGGCACCCGGGTACGATCGCCAAGGCCATTACGACGATCGATCAGATCAGCGGCGGCCGGGCGGCCGTCAACATCGTCAGCGGCTGGTTCAAGGGGGAGTTCTACGGCTTCGGCGAGCCCTGGCTCGATCATAATGAACGGTACCGCCGCTCGGAAGAGTTCATCCGCATCCTGAAGGAGCTGTGGACGGAGGATTCCACCACCTTCCGCGGAGACTTCTACCGGATCAACGAAGCCCCCCACAAGCCGAAGCCGCAGGTACTCCCTCCCGTCTTCCAGGGCGGCAACTCCGCCGCAGCCCGGGCCATGGCGGCACGGGTATCCGACTGGTACTTCATGAACGGCAATACGCCGGAAGGTTTCCGGTCACAGATCGAGGAAGTCAAAGCCTTGGCGGCAGCCGAGGGACGGAGCCTGAAGTTCGGCGTCAATGCGTTCATTATCGTCCGTGATACGGAAGAGGAAGCGCGCCAGGTGCTTCGGGATATCATCAGCTATGCGGACCCCGAAGCCGTGGAAGGCTTCCGCAGCCAAGTGCAGTTCGCAGGCAAGGCTTCGCCGGAGCAGGAAGGCATGTGGGCGAATTCGAATTTTGAGGATCTCGTGCAGTATAACGACGGCTTCAAGACGGGCCTCATCGGGACCCCGGAGCAGGTTGCGGACCGCATCATAGAACTGAAGAAGATCGGTGTAGATCTGATTCTCACCGGCTTCCTCCATTACGATGAGGACATCAAGGCATTCGGCGACAAGGTAATTCCGCTGGTCCGCGAGAAGGAAGCCGCAATCCAAGCGGTGCCGGCGAATTCATAAATATATCCATTCCGTGCCAGACCCCAATCATTCCAAAGGAGCGATGAAGATGAGTGTAGAACTGGAAAAAGCAAACGCCGTACCCGACTATGAGAACCTGCGTGCCGAGGTGCGCCGCATTGTCGATGAGGTCATCCGGCCGAATGCCGAAACGACCGACCGGGAGGGGCGGTTCCCCAGGGAGAACCTGCAGGCGCTGGCGGAGACCGGCTGGAACGGCGTCCTGATCCCGGAGCGCTACGGCGGCCGTGGGCTTGACCATGTCGCTTTCGCCATCGCTGCGGAAGAGGTCGGCCGGGGCTGCCCGTCCACTTCTCTGGTGTATGTCATGCACGTAGGCGCGGTGCAGACCATCGCGCTCTACGGCAATGAAGATCAGAAGGAGAGGTGGCTGAGACCGGTCGGTGCCGGGTCCATCGGCACGTACTCCACGAGCGAGAAGGCCTCGGGCGGGCACTGGTGGTTCAACTTCAGCGAAGCTTCGCGCGACGGGGAAGATTATATCCTGAATGCTGAGAAATCGTTCACGACCTCCTCCGGCCAGGCGGATTTCTATGTGTTCCAGACGAGAACGCCGGGGGCGCAGACCCCGACGGATGTCTCATTCTTCATCGTGGACGGCGGCCTGCCAGGCATCAAACCGGGCGTCTGGGATGCGCTCGGCGTCCGGGGCAACCACAGCGGACCAATTACATACGACGGCGTCCGGGTGGAAGCGCGGGATAAGCTCGGCACCGAAGGGCAGGGCAGGGAGATCCTGGAGAGCGGCGTGTCGCCGGTCTACCTGATCGGGCTCGGCTCCACGTGGCTCGGTGCCGCCCAGGCCGCGCTCGAAGCGGCCGTGGACTACGTCAAGGCCACCATTCACCGCGACTTCAACAAGCGGCTGTCGGATTACCAGATCATCCGCCAGCAGCTGGCCGAAGTGAAAGTGCTGATCGAGAGCCTGAAACCTTGGCAGGTGTCGCTCGCGAAGCAGCTCGATGAGCTGCAGGCGGCAGGACGCCCGCAGGTGGAGCTGCTGCTGCCGCTCGTCGAGTTCAAGATCCATGCGGCGGAAGTCGCAGCCAAAGCCGCGAAGGCGGCATTGGATGTCACCGGCGGCTACGGCTACAAGAAGGGCATCTTCGAGCGCCTGTTCCGCGACACGCGTGCAGGTATCGTCATGGGGCCGTCCAACAACATCGCCCGGGAGTGGATCGGTAAAGCGCTGGTCGGTCTGCCGCTCGAGCTGTGGTACGAAGGCGGAGACTGAGCTGCCCGAAGCAGGCAGGGGGCCTGACCATCGCCGCCGTGCTTCCGCGGGAGCCTGAACCCCCAGCTGTAACCGAAGTGCGGGCCGGGGTTCATGGGACGCCGGAAGCAGCTGCGGCCGACCACGCTCTTCCGTTTGCAGCTTCTCGAGCCTGCCGATCCAGGCTTGACGGAGAGTCTCTACGCAAGGTGTACCATCGGCCATTCCGTTGCTATCACAATCTGCCCGGCAGCGGGGGGGCGCCATCCATCTTAAACCGCATCCCTTTGTCTGCAAAGAAAAGCCGCCTATCCGCGGCTTTTCCCTTTTCTCCCCAGAACCGGGGAGGATGTACATTTATGTATTGACGGAAGCTGGAAACGGGTGTAGTCTTATTAATCATACAGGATTTGTTGGTATTAATGGTTGCTTCCACGATGTCATAGGGGAGGGGTTCTCATGCCAATAGGGAATCAGGATTGGCTGAAGGAGGAAGGAGCCGTATTTCCGGGACGCACCTATGCCGAGGTGGTCCTGGGACCGGCTTATCATCAAGCGAAGTCGGAGCTGCTGACCCCCATGATGGCGGTGAACAAAGCCCATCTGATCATGCTCCGGGAGCAGGGGCTGATCACGGATCCGGAGGCGGAGAACATCGCCGCCGCCTTGAAGAGCCTGGACCTGACCGCCCTGCAGCAGAGCGGGTATACGGGACAATTCGAAGATTTGTTCTTCCAGGTGGAGCACGGGCTGCTCGAGCTCGCGGGGGACGCCGCAGGCAACCTGCATCTGGCGCGCAGCCGCAATGATATGGGCATCGCGATCTACCGGCTCGTCCTGCGGGAAAAGCTGCTGGAGGGGATCGGCTCCGCGCTCCTGCTGCATGAGCGGCTGATCGCCTTTGCCGGCGAGCACACCGAGACGGTGATGCTCGGCTATACGCACACGCAGCAGGCTCAGCCGACCACCATGGCGCATTACGTCGCCGCCGTCTCCGATTCGCTCGGCCGGGACATCCGCCGGCTGAAGGCCGCCTATGCGAACTGCAACCGCAGCTCCATGGGGGCCGCCGCCCTGACGACCTCGGGCTTCGCGGTCTCCAGGGAACGGATGGCCGAGCTGCTCGCCTTCGACGGCCTCATCGACAACGCCTACGACGCGGTCAGCGGGGCCGACTATGTCGGGGAGATTGCGTCGGCGGTGCAGCTCGCCGCCATCAACCTGGGCCGCTTCGTGCAGGAGCTGCTCCTGTGGTCGACGCAGGAGTTCGCCGTGCTTCACGTGGCCCCGCCGTATGTGCAGATCTCCTCGATCATGCCGCAGAAGCGCAACCCCGTCTCCATCGAGCATATGCGCTCGCTCCTCTCTAGCTGCGCGGGGGACGCGCAGACCGTCCTGACAATGATCCACAATACGCCCTTCGGGGATATCGTGGATACGGAGGACGATCTGCAGCCCTACGCCTGGAAGAGCCTGAGGACGCTGGAGTCGGTCTACCGGCTGCTGGGCTGCGTCATCGGGACACTCGAGATCAACAAGGAAGGGCTCCGGGCCCGGGCCGAGGCCAGCTTCGCCACAGTGACCGAGCTGGCGGACACGCTCGTGCGCACCGAAGGCCTCTCCTTCCGTACCGCGCATACAATCGTCTCCCGGGTAGTGAAGGAGGCGGTGAGCCACGGCTTGTCTGCTGCCGGGCTGGAGCTTGCGGCGCTGAACCGGGCCGCAAGGGAGATCATCGGCCGGGACCTCGCCTTGGATGAAGAGGAGCTTCGCCGGTCGCTCGACCCCGCCTGGTTCGTCGAAGTCCGCAGGCTGCCCGGGGGGCCAAGCCCTCTGGAAGTGCAGAGGGCCCTCCAGGGACAGCGCTTCCGGCAGGTAAGCGATGAAGCTTGGCTGCAGGAGCGGCGCGAGGCCATCCGCACCGCACAGCAGTACGTTGAATCCACGATCGCCCAGTGGGGCGTGCCCCAGAACCAATCATGAACCGGACCGCCGGAGATGAATTCCTCTTTCGTTTGCAGAGAGTGTTCATCTCCTTTTTTGTTATATCAGATTTTGTTATATCAGTAAGGTTAGCTCGCCAAATCCAAGACAGAAGGTGATCCACGTGTTATTCGCTAATCCAGAATATAAGCCGTTCGACCTTCATGCGCATCTTCCCTACCCGGTACCCTTCATGTCCAGGCATCCCCTCATCTCGGGAGCAAACGCGCTCCGCGGGCAGCGGATGCGGCTGACATGGGATTTTCCCCCGCCGGTACCCCAGTCCCAGGACGCTGCAGAAGATCAACGCCCGATCATCGACCGCTGGGTGGAGGAGCTGGACCGCTACGGACTCGGCGGTATCAACTTCCTGACCGCGTGGAACAACGACGACCTGGCGGAGCAGATTGGCCGGTATCCCGGACGGTTCACCGGCTTCGCCCATCACGGGATCGAGGAGCCGGGGGCGGCGGTTGAACTCAAGCGGGCGGTGGATGAGCTGGGCCTGCGGGGCTACAAGCTGTTTGGCCCCCTGGTGGAGCGGCCGTTCCACGATCCGTCCTTGACGCCCGTCTGGGAGTTCTTGGCGGAGAGACGGCTTCCAGTGCTCATCCACTTCGGACTCCTCGGCCATACGGGCGGCATCGCCTCCCATCTCAACATCAACCCGCTGGCGATCTTCAATGTAGCGAGGGAGTATCCGGATATCCCGATCATCGTGCCGCATTTTGGCGCGGGGTATTTCCAGGAGCTGCTTCATCTTTGCTGGAGCTGCCCGAATGTGTTCATCGACACGTCAGGGTCCAACCAGTGGATGCGGTGGGTGCCTTATGAGCTGAACCTGGATATCCTGTTCCGCAAGTGCTATGAGCTCATCGGCCCGGAGAGGCTGCTGTTCGGTACGGATTCCAGCGCGTTCCCGCGGGGCTTCGTCTACCGGTACCTGCAGGACCAGGTGCGCTCCTGCCGGGAGCTGCGGATGAGCGAAGAGGAGATCGAGAACATTTTTGGGAACAATGCCAGAAGGCTGTTGAACATACCTGTGATAGAGAAGGAGAGCACGCCATATGCACAAACACAAAGCGCATCCGTTTGAATCCGCGGAGTCAGGTTCCGCCCGTAAGCTCGGCCGTATGGGGGGGACTGCGGCGCTCAGTCTCGCCCTGGTGCTGGCCGGCTGCGGCGGCACGGACAGTACCACACCCGCAGCGTCCGGCCAAACGAAGGCCGGGGAGAGTGCAGCCGCCGGGGAGGATAAGATCACCCTCGAATACTGGCAGTACCAGTACCCGGCCAAGGTCGAGCTGATCACGAAGCTGATCGAGGATTTCCAGAAGCTTCATCCGAATATCACCGTCAAGCAGACGAATTTCCCGTATGACCAGTATAACGAAAAGGTCGCCACACTCGTCCCCGCCGGTAAGGGGCCCGATATTATCAATCTGTACTATGGCTGGCTGCCCAAGTATGTATCGTCGGGGTATCTGCAGCCGCTGCCGGAGCCGGCCTTCTCGGAGGAGGCGGTCAAGAAGGAGTTCTTCCCGTTCGTCGAGACCGCTAAGTTTAACGGCAAATATTACGCGATCCCTACGGCCGTACGGACGCTTGCCTTATTTTACAATAAGGACCTGTTCACGAAGGCGGGACTTGACCCTTCGAAGCCGCCGGCTACCTGGACGGAGCTCGTGGAGACCGGCAAGAAGCTGACCGAGAAGGATGCGAAGGGGCAGTTCGTGATCGAGGGGATCGCATGGCAGCCGGGCGCGCAGCTCCATCACTGGTACCGGGATGCGCTGGTGTATCAGGCAGGCGGCAAGGACATCAGCGATGACCGGCGCCGCATCCTGTGGGCGGAATCGCCGGCGGGACTTGAGGCGTTCAAGTACCTGATCGACCTGTCTCTTGTACATAAGATCGGCACCAAGGACTTTTATACGGATGATATTACGGCCTTCAAAACGGGGCATGCCGCCATGAATATCGACGGAAGCTTCCAACTGGGCGGACTCAAAAAGGATGCGCCGAACCTGAACTATGGGATCGCCTCGCTGCCTTCCTACAAGGAGAAGGCTACGCAGGTGTCGTTCTGGGCGAACGGGATCACGAAGAATGTGCAGGGCAAGAAGCTGGAAGCGGCCGCCGAGTTCCTGAAGTTCCTGACGAGCAGGGAAGTGCAGGAGCAGTGGGTGGAGAAGGTCGGCGAGCTGCCGGCCAAGAAGGAAGTGGCCCTCCAGGACAAATATACGAAGGACGAGAAGCTCAGTCCGTTCATCCGGCAGCTCGACTATGCGAATGCGCATTTCTTCGTGGACGAGAAGCTCGAGAAGGATTATTTTACCGAAGCGGTGGACCAGGTGGTGCTGAATTCGGTGCCATATGAGAAGGCGTACCAAGAGCTTGTGAAGAAAACGCAGAAGCTGTATGACGATTACTGGGCGAAGCAGGACAAGAAATAAGGCGGAGCCGGCGGAAAGAAAGGATGTGACTCCATGGAACTTGCAGACAAGCTGCAGGACAGGGGCAGGCAGGCTCGTCTCAGGAGAGGCCTGAGCGTCAAGGGGCAGCGGTACTTCTTCATCTACAGCTGCCTGCTGCTGCCTCTGCTGTTCTTTGCAAGCGTGCGGATCCTGCCGATCCTGTATTCATTTCATGTCTCGTTCCGGGAGTGGGACCTGCTCTCGGAGGTGAAGCCCTTCGTCGGGCTCGGCAACTACGCCGCTCTGCTGCAGGACGAGATTTTTCTGCAGTCGCTCCGCAATACGCTGATCTACGTGGCCGTCGGCGTGCCCGGCCAGCTGCTTGCGGGGCTCATCGTGGCGCTGCTGCTGCACCGGATAGGACGGCTCAAAGGCTTTTACCGGACGGTCTACTTTATCCCGTATGTGACAAGCGTCGTGGCGGCCGGCTGGGTGTTCCGCTGGATTCTCATGAAGAACGGCATCGCGAACGGCATGCTGCTGGGACTGGGCCTCGAACCCCAGCTGTTCCTCGGCTCCCCGTCGCAGGCGATCTATCTGGTCATTGCGGCCATGATCTGGCAGGGCGTCGGCTTCCAGATGCTGATCTTCCTCACGGGGCTCGAGAACATCCCCCGACTGTATTACGATGCCGCTTCGATCGACGGAGCGGGCTCATGGCGCAGGTTCCTGCACATCACGCTTCCGCTGCTCAACCCTGTGATGGTGTTCTCGGTGGTCATCGGAAGCATCGGATTCCTGCAGTCGTTCTCCGAGGTGCTGAACATGACGGGGGGCGGCCCGCTCAATTCAACGGTGTCGCTGGTGCTGCACATTTACAATCTGGCCTTCAAGCACTTCAAGATGGGCGAGGCGGCAGCAGCGACCGTCGTGCTCTTCGCGATGATCCTGGCGCTGTCCCTGCTGCAGCTCAAGGTGCTGAACAAGAGAGCCGATGACTAGAGGAGGGAAAAGGGTATGCGCAGTCTGACCGCACCGCCTGCCGCAGCAGTCCCCCGGAGAGCCGCCGCTTCACGCTCCCTTACCGGTGCGGTGAGTTATGTACTGCTTACGGCCGGCGTGCTCCTGATGGTGTTCCCGTTCCTGTGGATGCTGGCCACTTCGCTCAAGCCGCCGGGTGAAGTCTTCTCCCTCAGCCTGCTTCCGGAGCAGCCTACCCTGGCCAATTACGTCGAATTGTTTAAGGGATCCTCCTTCCCGAAGTGGATCTCGAACAGCTTCATTGTCGCTATGGTCACCACAGCGAGCGTCTGCTTCTTCGATACGATCGTCGGGTACGTGCTCGCCAAGTTCTCCTTCTACGGCAAGCAGGTCATCTTCGTCGCGATCCTCTGCACCCTGATGGTGCCGACCGAGATGCTCATCATCCCCTGGTACCTGCTGTCGGTGAAGCTGGGCTGGGTCGATACGTTCGCGGGGCTGCTGTTTCCCGGCCTGATCTCGGCCTTCGGCATCTTCCTCATGAAGCAGTTCATGGAGTCCTTACCTTCAGAGCTGCTCGATGCCGCACGGATCGACGGGATGAGCGAGTGGGGCATCCTGTTCAAGATCGCGGTACCGCTGGTCCGGCCGGCGCTGGCGACCCTGTTCATCCTCTCCTTCCTGGGGAGCTGGAACGGCTTCATCTGGCCGCTGATCATCACGCAGACGGAAGAGAACTTCACCATTCCCGTCGGCACGGCCTTCTTCTCGAGCGAGCTCAAGGACAACAGCGGCTGGGTCATGATCATGACCGGGGCGGCGGTGTCCGTGCTTCCGCTGATTCTCCTGTTTTTCCTGTTTCAAAAGCAGATCATCCGGGGCATTTCGCTGACCGGACTCAAGTGAGCCGGCAGGCAGGTTGTGCGCAGCGAAGACAGCCCGTTCCCTGCTGGGAGCGGGTTTTCTTACATTATCGACGAAGTTATAATATTTGGGCCTCAATTCCGCTGGCGCGTAAGCGGTCTATGAAAATAGCGGAAGTACGATTCGTTATTCACGCTTTTGGATGGTGAGAACCAAAAATAAAGGAACTCAGATGCGCTATTATAGGGATCGTGGATGTAGACTAAACGGTGGACACAACTTAAGGAACGACCTTTATAATAAAGACAAACGAACAAAGGTCGAGGTGTGCCATGAGTCAGCAACGGGAGAGTTACGACAGTGAGTTTAAGAAAAAAACGGTGGAGCATATGGAGAAGGAGGGGAAGAAGCCAATTGAGATTGCCCGGGAACTTGGGATTCCGAAAAGTACCTTAAGCCGCTGGATCAAACAGTACGGGAAAAGTGCGGCTTCGGAACAATCACAAGTCTTTGTGGATTACGAACGACTAAAGAAGTTGGAGCAGCAAACCCGCGAACTGCAAGAGGAGAACGAAATCTTAAAAAAGGCAATGCACTTCTTCACGAAAGACCGGCACTGATTTTTTCGTTTATTCATAAACACCGCTTCCAGTACCGTGTCGAGAAGATGTGCTCCGTTTTACAAGTATCCAGAAGCGGCTATTACAAGTGGGTAAAACACCAGCCTAGTAAACGGGAAAAGCACCGGATGTGGCTGAAAAAACGCATCCGGCATCACTTTTACCGTTTGAAGAAGCGCCCGGGCAGCCCCGTGATTACTGCGATTCTGCAAGAGGAAGACGGTTGTGCTGTATCCTCAAAAACGGTCAGTCGCCTTATGAAAGAGATGGGTCTTAAGTCGATTACGGTTGGAAAATACAAAGCAACAACCAATTCCAACCACAACATGCCTGTTCATGACAATATCCTAAATCAGCAGTTTAAAGTGGAGGCACCCAACAAGGTCTGGGTAACAGATATTACTTATGTCGCCACTGGCGAAGGCTGGCTATATTTAGCCAGTGTGATGGACTTATATTCACGTAAAATCGTAGGCTGGGCTACAGGCGCGCGGATGACCAGGGAGCTCGTGATCGATGCCCTGGAGCTTGCTTACAAGCGCCAGAAACCGGCCCCTGGCTTGATCCACCACTCCGACCGCGGATCTCAGTATGCAAGCGGTGATTACCAAGAACGGCTGGCAGGCTACTTCATGACCGGCAGCATGAGTCGAAAAGGTAACTGCTATGATAATGCGTGTATCGAGTCTTTTCACAGTACATTGAAAAAAGAACTTGTGTACCAAACCAAGTTTAAAACTCGTAAGCAAGCAGCCGATGAACTCTATAATTACATCGAGTTTTACTACAACCGAACACGGCGTCACTCCACTTTGGGTTATAAAACGCCTCATCGCTTTGAACAGATGTACCATGAACAAAGAGCAGCTTAGCCTTAAAGGGTTCCTTCATTTTGTGTCTACTTTATTGACAGAAGTCCATCGGCGCGGTTTTCGGACCTGTATTCCCCATATAAGGCATCTGAGTTCCGCTATGATTCGGGAAATGCCGGAAATATCTCAATAAGATACCTGAGTTCCGTTATTTCAATAAGAACGTTGAGGCGCCGGAAGCTGAACTGCATACCTTCCAGCTCGAGCTGCAGATCGCGGATCGCGGCCACCTGAGGTGAATAGCGTACATCGGTCGAAACCCCATACTGATCTTATAGGACGCCGACAAGCGTTTTTTGCTGCCTTTTTTGGATAGAAATTCCTCGGGTTTCGATTGATAAAATCAATTAGACAAGGCATAAGGGCAGTGGTACATTCAGGTACATAAACATACTTAAACGATAGGAATAATGAAATTAATTCGCTGTCGACTTGAAGGGGGATTCTGTACGTGCATTTTGTGAATCGTCGTAAAAGACTGCTGGGCAGCATGGCTGCCATGCTGATCCTGCTCTCCGCCTGCTCTTCACCCGGCGCTTCGCCGGGCGGCTCGCCCGCTCCTGCCGCCTCAGGAGGGAACAGTACCGCCGCACCTGCCCCAGCCAAAGAGAAAACAGTCTATGTGGGCATCGTGAATGCCCCCGTGACCGTGAACCAGATTAATGATGCCGGCGATTCGGCATCGGATAACGTGCTGGCGCTCATCAATGATTCGCTGCTGGACCTGAATGAGAAGTTCGAATTCCAGCCGAAGCTGGCCGAGTCGGTGGAGACCAAGGACAATCAGACCTTCACTGTCAAGATCAACCCAGCGGCCAAGTGGAACGACGGCCAGCCGTTCACGACCGCCGACGTTGCGTTCACGCTGAAGACGGCGCTGCACCTGAAGGTAGATACCAACTTCAAGCTCAATTTCATCGAAGGCTTGAATGCCGCCGGCAAGCTCGATGAAGGGAAGACGGAGATCAGCGGCCTGAAGATCGTCGACGACAAGACCTTCGAGGTGCGGACCAAGACCCCGGTCGACCCGCTGATTTTCAAGGAGCGCTTCGGTACCAAGGTATTTTTTCTGCCCCAGCATATTCTGAAGGATGTCTCGCCCGAGCAGGTGGCCACCCATCCGTATTTCCAGAAGCCCGAGGTTACGATCGGTGCATTCAAGCTGGCCGCATTCCAGAAAGGGCAGTATGCGGAAGTCGTGAAGAACACGCAGTATTACCGCGAGCCCGCCAAGCTGGATAAAATCTTCGTAAAAGTCCTCCCGGCGGCGAACCTGGTGGCCCAGCTGCAGACCGGGGAGATCCACATGAACTCCATCCCTGTGGGCCTGATTCCGATCACCGAGTATGAGAAGGTCAAAGCGCTGCCGAATGTCGAACTGACCTCCGGGAACGCCTCCGTTCCGCCGGAGCTGTTCTTCAATGTGCAGAAGATTCCCGACGTGAAAGTACGTCAAGCGGTCGCTTATGCGCTGAACCGGCAGCTCATCGTCGAGCAGCTGCTGAAAGGGCAGGGCGAAGTGATTGACGGCGGCATTCCCAGCTACCACCCTTACTACAATAAGGAGATTACGAAGTATTCGTACAATCCCGAGAAGGCGAAGGCACTGCTGAAGGAAGCGAATTGGGACGGAAGCAAGCCGCTGACCTTCCTGGTCCCGGTAGGCAACAAGATCCGCGAGCAGGCCGCCGATATTCTCGTACAGAATCTCGAAGCTGTTGGCATCAAGATACAGGTGCAGAAATTCGACTTCGCCACACTGATTGCCAAGGTCGGCAAGGGCGAATTTGATCTGACGGTCTTCACCCGCGACTTCTATATCGAGCCGAGTTCGTACTTCACGATGTTCAAAAGCGACAACGCCAACAATGACATGAAATACAACAATCCGAAGGTAGATGAGCTGATCAACCGGGGAGAGACCGAGTCGGATCCGGCCAAGCGGCGTGCGATCTATAACGAGCTGCAGGCCATCCTTCATGAGGATGTTCCCTCTCTGGCCGTCTATTCGGAGAAGCGGCTGCTTGCCGTGTCCAAGCAGGTGATCGAAGGCAGACCGCGCGATATCGGGATGTTCAACAATGTCAGTCAGTGGGATTTGAAGCCGTGAGCAGACACGGAAAGGACGCCTGAGGATGCGATAAGGCTGCTCAGACAAGGAGGACGTCATATGGGAAAAAAGCAGCTGGTGCAGTGGATGCTGGAGCACGAGCCGCTCTACGAGGACCTGGCCCTGCAGATCTGGGAACGCCCCGAAACCGCTTATGAGGAGCTGTTCGCTTCAAGTCTGCTGAGCTCGGTGCTGGAAGAGGCGGGATTCCGTCTTCGCCGGGGTATCGGCGGGATTCCTACCGCCTTCGTGGCGGAGTACGGTTCGGGCGGGCCGGTCCTCGGCATTCTCGGGGAGTATGATGCGCTGCCGGGCTTGTCGCAGAAGGTATCCGCTGAGCGGGAGCCCGTGACGCCGAACGGGCCGGGCCACGGCTGCGGCCACAATCTGCTCGGCACGGCCGGCGTGGAAGCCGCCGTCGCCTTGAAGCATCGGCTGGAGGCGGAGGGGATCGCCGGAACGATCCGCTACTACGGCTGCCCGGCCGAGGAAGTGCTGTCGGGCAAGACATTCATGGCGCGCGAGGGCGTCTTCGACGACCTGGATGCCGCTTTGACGTGGCACCCCGGCAGCCAGAACACCCCGTGGAGCACGCCGACCTCGGCATTGACCTCCGTCGAGCTTCATTTCCACGGACGAGCAGCCCATGCGGGAGGAGCTCCCCATCTGGGGCGGAGTGCGCTGGACGCCGTGGAGCTGACGAACATCGGGGCGAATTATTTGCGGGAGCATGTGCCCGACGGCTCGCGGATTCATTATACGATCACGAACGGGGGAGTCGCTCCGAACATCGTGCCCGATGCGGCGAGCGTCTGGTACTATCTCCGGGGAGCCAACCGGGAAGCGGCGGATGAGCTGCTGGCGAGACTGCTGAAGATTGCTCAGGGAGCCTCTCTGATGACTGAGACGGAGATGGGCTGGGAGATCAAAGGGGGCGCCTACAGCCTGAACGTGAACCATTCGCTCAATGCGCTGCTGACCCGGCAGAAGGACGCGGCACAGGCGCCGTCCTTCTCGGAGGAAGACCGCCGGTTGGCCTTATCGCTTGTGGACACGCTGGAGCCCGCCCAGAAGGAGGCGGCCTTGGCTAAAGCGCTGAAGCTGGGACTGCCGGAAGGGGAGCTGCTGCCAGCCGGCTTCAGCGAACCGGGACCTGCGGGAGGACCGCCGTCGGGTGGCTCGACCGATCTTGGGGACGTCTCGTGGATCACACCGGTCGGACAGATCATCACCACCTGCGCTCCGGTCGGCATCCAGGTGCATACGTGGCAGGCTTCGGCTGCATTCGGCTCCCCCATCGGGCTGAAGGGCATGCATTACGCCGCCCGGCTGATCGCCCTCGCCGCCTATGAGCTGCTGACCGACCGCGGGGAGGGGCTGGCGCAGGCCCGTGCCGAATTCCTGGCGTCAACCCGAGGCCGCAGCTACGTTCCCGCGATTCCCCGGGAAGTCCTGGCACCGGTGCCGGAACCGGTGAGGGGAGGCGGGAGGGCATGAATATGCTGGAGATCAACCGGCTGCGCACAGTCTTTGGCACCGGTCCGGAATCCGTTACGGCGGTGGACGAAGTCTCGCTGAACCTTAGAGCCGGGGAGACCCTGGCGCTGGTGGGGGAATCAGGCAGCGGCAAGAGCGTGACGGCACTCTCAGTCATGCGGCTGCTCAGCGGACACGGCCGGATCAGCCAGGGGGAGATCCGGTTCGGCGGCAGGGATCTCGCCAAGCTGTCCGAGGCCGATATGCGGAAGGTTCGTGGCGGCGAGATCGCGATGATCTTCCAGGAACCGATGAGCGCGCTGAACCCGGTCTTGACGATCGGGGATCAGCTCATCGAGATGATCCGGCTTCATACGGAGCACAGCGGTAGGGAAGCCCGGGCCCATGCCGTGCGGATGCTGGAGAAGGTCGGCCTTCCCCGGGCGGCGGAAGTCATGAAGTCTTATCCGCATAAGCTCTCCGGCGGCATGCGCCAGCGTGTCATGATCGCGATGGCTCTCTCCTGCAGGCCGAAGCTGCTCATCGCCGATGAGCCGACGACGGCGCTTGATGTCACGATTCAGGCCCAGATCCTCGAACTGATGAAGGAGCTGCGGGATGAGACGGGGACAGCGATTCTGCTCATCACGCACGATCTCGGCGTCGTGGCGGAGATGGCCGACAAGGTCGCCGTCATGTACGCCGGCCAGATCGTCGAGCAGGCCGAGGTGTTCACTCTGTTCCGCGAGCCTTCGCACCCTTACACGCAGGGGCTGCTGAACTCGATCGTGGGGCTGGAGGCGGAGGAAGGCCGGCTTGCGGCCATCGCCGGCACGGTGCCGTCTCTCCAGCAGATGCCGAAGGGCTGCCGGTTTCATGACCGCTGCGCTTATGCGGAGGAGCGCTGCCGGCGGGAGCCTCCCCTGCTGAAACGGGTAGAGGAGGACCGTGCGGTCCGGTGCTGGCTCGCCGGGACTGCGGGCATCCCGGCTCCCGCGCTGCAGGAGGTGAGCGTATGAGCATTGACGCCGCCCGGACCGGGTCCATGGCGGAATCGCGCAGCGCCCCGGCGCTTCTTCAGGTGGAGGGGCTGAAGACGTATTACCCGATCCGCCGGGGGATGTTCTCCAGGACCGTAGGGCAGATCAAGGCCGTGGATGACGTCAGCCTGCACATCAGGGAAGGGGAGACGTTGGGGCTCGTCGGCGAGTCGGGCTGCGGCAAGTCGACACTCGGCCGTTCGATTGTCCGGCTGGAGGACCCGGCAGCGGGGACTGTCCGATTCGAAGGGAAGGATATCACGTTCCTCCCCCGGCGGGAGCTCATCCCGGTGCGGACCCGGCTGCAGATGATCTTCCAGGATCCGTACTCCTCGCTCAATCCCCGCAAGGAGATCGGCGATACCCTGGCGGAACCGCTGCTTGCCCACCATCTCGCAGACCGGCGTGGGGTTCAGGTCCGGGTCGAACGGCTGCTTGATCTGGTGGGCCTGCCGAGATCCCATCAGCGCCGCTATCCCCATGAGTTCTCCGGCGGCCAGAGGCAGCGGATCGGAATCGCCCGGGCACTCGCCCTGGAGCCAAAGCTCATCGTCTGCGACGAGCCGGTGTCGGCACTCGATGTGTCGATCCAAGCCCAGATCCTGAACCTGTTGGCGGATCTGCAGAAGGAGCTCGGCCTGACCTACCTGTTCATCGCCCACGGCATCGGAGCGGTCAAGTACATCAGTACGCGGATCGCTGTGATGTATCTCGGCAAAATCGTGGAGCTCGCAGACAAGGAGGCCCTGTTCCGCCGACCCAGGCATCCGTATACGCAGGCACTGCTGCAGGCTTATCCGCCTCCGGATCCGCTGCTTCGCACCCGAAAGCGTGTCGTTCTCCGGGGAGATGTGCCGAGTCCGGCCGATCCTCCGGCGGGCTGCCGGTTTCACACCCGCTGCCCTTATGTGCAGGAGCGCTGCCGGCGGGAGGAGCCGCCGCTTTCCGGTGAGGCGGGAGGTCACGCTGCAGCCTGCCATTTTCCACTCACGTAAGCGAAAGGAGAATGCCGCTATCTTTGGGTACTTCATCCGGCGTCTGCTCATCGCCATCCCTGTGCTGCTGGGCATCACAGTCATCAATTTCTTCCTGATCAATCTCGCGCCGGGTAACCCTGTCGATATGTTCATCGATCCTAACATGCCGGCGGAGCTGCTCGAAGCGAGGAAGGAACGGCTGGGCCTGAACGATCCCGTGATCGTGCAGTATGTCCGCTGGCTTGGCTCCCTGCTGCAAGGGGAACTCGGATATTCCTTCAGCTCCTATGCGCCGGTCGCGGGGCTCATCGGCGAGCGCATCGGCCCGACGCTGCTGCTCGCTTCCGCTTCCCTGCTTCTTGGGATACTCATCGCGGTTCCCGCAGGGATTCTCAGTGCAGTCAAACAGAATACGCGTTTCGATTATGTGACGACCGGCCTCTCGTTTATCGGGACGTCGATTCCGCAGTTTTTTCTGGGACTCAGCTTGATCTATCTCTTCGCCGTACAGCTGAGGCTTCTGCCTACGGGCGGGATGCGTACGCTGGGGGGAAGCGGGGGCACAGGAGATCTCATCGCCCACATGATTCTGCCCGTCTTTGTTCTGGGCATCGTAATCGCGGGGAAGAAGGTGAGGTATGTCCGGGCAGCCATGCTGGATGTGCTGAAGCAGGATTACCTGCGCACAGCGCGCGCCAAAGGACTGCATCCGTTCCTCGTGACGAACAAACACGCGCTGCGCAATGCCCTGATCCCGATGATTACCGTCTTCGCGTCCGAGATTCCGCTGCTGCTGGGAGGCAGCATCCTTATCGAGCAGATTTTCCAATGGCCGGGGATCGGCCAGCTCACGATCCAGTCGGTCCTCTCGAGGGACTACCCCACGCTGATGGGGCTGAATCTGACGGCGGCCTGCATCGTCCTGACGACGAATCTAATCGCGGATCTCCTGTATTCGGCGGCGGATCCCCGCATCCGTTACCAATGAATCCCCGCGTCCATTCTCAATGAGTCTTCGTGTCTATTTCAAATGAATCTCCATGTCTATTTCAATTGAAAGGAGGTGAATCCTTATGGAGCTGACCGGTCCCGATACCGGCGAAGCCCTCCGGGAGCAGAGCATCCGTCACGAGAAGGCTTCCCGGCCGAAGAGAAGGAGCCTGGCCGTCCGATTCCTCCGCCACAAGCCTGCTGCGGCAGGACTGAGCTTTACGATACTGCTTATCCTCTGCGCCCTGTTCGCCCCGCTGATCGCCCCGCATGATCCGAAGGAAGTGACGGGCGTCTTCTCGGCCGCTCCCTCGGCAGAACACTACCTCGGGACGGATCAGGTGGGCCGGGACGTCTTCAGCCGGCTTGTGTACGCCACCCGGGTTTCGCTGCTTGTCGGGATCGTGACCATAGCCCTCTATGTGACGGCAGGCACCCTGATCGGGCTTCTCACCGGTTATTACGGAGGGTGGCTGGATATGGCTGTGATGCGGGTGACCGACATGTTCATGGCCTTCCCGTTCCTGATGGTTACGCTGATTGTCGTCAGTGTGCTGGGCGCCACCATGACGACGATCATCCTGGTGCTCGCGCTCTTCTCCTGGCCGGGCATCGCCCGGCTCGTCCGGGGGAGCGTGCTTGCGATCAAAGAGGCCGATTATGTGAAGTCCGGGGTGGCGCTCGGGTACAGCACCCCGCGCATCCTGCTCGGGCATATTCTCCCGAATGCGGCAGGTCCGATCATCGTGGCCGCCACCTTCGGCATGGCATCGGCCATCCTGAGCGAAGCGGGACTGAGCTTTCTGGGCATGGGCGTGCAGCCGCCGACGCCGAGCTGGGGCAATATGCTCACGGATGCCCAATCCCTTACGGTGCTGACGGAGCAGCCCTGGCTCTGGGTGCCTCCGGGGGCTATGATCCTGCTCACCGTGATGGCCATCAACTTCATCGGCGACGGCCTGCGCGACGCCCTCGATTCGCAGCAGCAGTCCTAGCCCCTTCAAAATCTGCGGGAAAGAAAGGAGCCGTTATGAAGCCGGTGATCGGCATTACCAGTACGATTGTCGTGCGCAATGAGTACAGTGAAGGAGCCTACGTCCACCAGGACTATCACCGCTCCGTCGAACGGGCCGGCGGACTGCCGGTCGTCCTTCCCCTGACTTCGCCGGAGACCTTCCGGGAACTCATCGACCTGTGCGACGGCATCATCTTCTCCGGCGGGGAGGATGTCGACCCGGCCCTCTACGGGGCGGAGCCCCATCCACAGCTGGGTGCCTTGTTCCCGGAGCGGGACCGCATCGAGATCGAGGCCGTGCGGCATGCCGTGAAGACCGGCAAACCGCTGCTTGCCATCTGCAGGGGTGTCCAGGTCATGAATGTGGCGCTGGGCGGCTCGCTCTATCAGGATCTCCCCAGCGAATTTCCGGGTGCATTGGAGCATATGCAGCACGGGGTTGCGAGGGGCAAGGCAACGCATGCCGTATATATTGACGAGATCAGCCTGCTGGGGAGCATCTTTCGTCACAATCAGGTGCGGGTGAACAGCCTCCACCACCAGGCGCTGCGCCAGGTGGCTCCGGAACTGGTCATCACAGCCACGTCGCCGGACGGTGTGATTGAAGCCGTTGAACTGCCGGGGCATCCTTTTGCCGTGGGGGTCCAGTGGCATCCGGAGTCGATGACCGCAGCCGACCCTCTCATGCGGCTGCTGTTCGAGGGATTGGTAGCGAAGAGCTTGGCAAGCCCGCGTGTGCGGAATGTTTCCTAATAGCAAAATGAAAATAATGGTTGAGATTCAAGTTATTACCAAGTATACTCATTGGTGAAGTCAACATTAATCGAAAAGGTGGAATGGTTCATGAGTCAGCTGCTGTGCCTCGTATGCAAGGATGAAATTACGGTAGACCAGGGTGTTACAACTGGCGAGATTGTCGAGTGCTCCTCCTGCGGGCAGGAACACGAAGTCCATGCCGCAGCCAACGTAATTACCGTAGAGCTCGCGCCGGAGATCGAAGAAACCTGGGGAGAGTAGGGGGAGAGCCCATGAGCAGCGGTCAAGCGAACGTCCTGCTGTGCGTCACGAAGCTGAGGGAAGAGGAGAAACGGATCGCCGAAGGGCTGACAGCCCGCGGGTTCCAGGTGGAAGTCAACCTGGATTCCATGGCCCTTCCCCTGAGCCGGCCGGCAGGGGAAGGGCGGCCGGACCTCGCGTTGATCCGCTGCCTCTCGCAGAAGAACGCCCTCAGCCGGGCAACGCTTCTGGATTTGGCCGGCATCCGGACGCTGAACAGCGTCCAAGCCATAAACATCTGCACGAACAAGATCCATCAGGCCATCGTATTCGAGGGGCACGGCATCCCGCAGCCCCGGTTCCAAGTGGCCTTCACGGCAGCCAGCCTGCAGGAAGCCTTCGAGGCTTTCGGACAAGTTTTCGTGGTTAAGCCGGCCAGCTCATCTTGGGGAAGGGGGATTGCCCGCATCGTCGGCAGGGAAGGCCTGGACGGATGGATTGCGGCAAGGGAATCGCTGGACCCGAGCCATCAGTCGTTTCCGGTTCTGGTGCAGGAGTATGTGGACAAGGGGGATTTTGACATCAGGGTAGTCGTCGTGGGGAAGGAGCCGATCGCCGCCTTCCGCCGCGTATCACCGGATAATTGGAAGACGAATACCCATCTCGGAGCGGAGGTGGAGCCCTTGGAGGTGGATGCCGAAATCCGGAGCCTCTGCGGCCGGGTAACCGGTGTGCTCGGGGAAGGCATCTACGGCATCGACTTGTTCTATGATTACAAGGAGCACCGGTATCTCGTCTGCGAAGTGAACCAGAACCCAGAATTCGCCAAATCCTGGTTGATCCACGGCGTCGACGTCGCCGCCCATATCGCACAATATGCAGCAAACCGGCTCGCTTCCGAACGCAGCCTTCAGCCAACCTAAATTCCAAGTAAACGGGGATGAAAAATGAAGAACGCACAGATCTCCAAAGCCCACTTTTTTTCGCTGTCCTTCGTGCTCTCGAGGGTTCTCACCTCCGGCGTCATTATGAGCATCGAAAAAAACGAAAGTGAATTGAAGGGACTCGAGAAGAGCATCGGCAAAATCACAGGGAAGAAGCATGTCTCTCTCTATAACAGCTATACCGGGGCCGTGCATGCGGCCCTCTGGGGCCAGGATATCGTTCACGGTTCCACGACAAGAATCGAACAACTGAGTGAGGGGGAGCGCCGGTTCATCCGCTGGCTCGGCGTGGAGCTGACGGATGAGCTGGCCGTGCCGCTGGGCTTCGAGCGGCTCGCGGTCGGCTGGGACGAGCTGAACGACCTGGAAGCCCGTGTCACCGCCTTATCCAGCAGCGCTCCGGTGCTGGTCCTCGATTTCACCCCTCTCGGCTTCGGTCCCGCTGCCGCCATTGCGGCGAATGAGCCCCTGATCTGGAAAAAGGCCGAACGCCTCAAGATCTTCGGCGCCTTCGATCTGCAGACAATGTGGACGCAGGAGGAGAGCGAGCCGGATCTGCAGCCGGCCGTACAGTTCAATTACCGGTTAAGCCCGCTCGTGGCGGCCTGCGTCAAACTATCTCTTCTGAGGAGGAACCGAGAGAATGAAGACTGATTTTCTCCGCAAGCCGCTCGAGCTTCCGACAGAGGACTGGATCCGTGAAAGCCTGGCGTATCAAGGGGGACCTGCGATCATCCCCGAGGACGTGCGCCGGACCATCTTCCCCACGATCACCAAGGAGGACATCACGCAGATGCTCATCTCCATCCAGCAGGACGGGGACAGCGTCGTAGAGGAGTTCGCCGAAGCTTACCGCAGCTATGTCGGCGCGAACCATGCCATTGCGACGGCCAGCGGCACATCGAGCCTCCATCTGGCCCTGGTGGGGGTGGGCGTGCAGCCGGGGGACGAAGTCATCCTGCCGGCATTCACCTTCATCGCCACGGCCCAGGCTGTCGTCGCCGCCAAGGCGATCCCCGTGTTCGTGGACATCGACCCGCGGACGTACTGCCTCGATCCCGAGAAGGCGGAGCGGGCGATTACGAAAAAGACGAAGGCGATCATGCCCGTCCATGTCCACGGGCTGCCGGCGGACCTGCCGAGCCTGCGCGCTCTGGCCGACAAATACTCGCTGCGCCTCGTCGAAGACGCCTCGCATGCGCATTCCGCCTCGATCGACGGCCGGCTGGCTGGCTCGATCGGCGACGGGGCGGGCCAGAGCCTCATGGCGGACAAGAACTTCCCGGTCGGCGGGGAGGGCGGCATCGCCTTCTTCCGGGAGCGGGAGGATTACGACAGGGCGCAAGCATTCCTGGAGGAAACCGGCATCGACTACCGGATGTCCTGGATCGCCGCCGCGTTCGGCATCTCCCAGCTCGACCGGCTGCCGTACTATGACTCGATCCGGGCCCGCAACGCCGATTACCTGACGAAGGCGCTGACGCAGACGAAGCTGTTCCGCGGACCTTATGTGCCGGACGGGTACAAGCACAGCTATAACATGTACCGCGTGAAGATTTCACCGGAAGCGCTGGGGTTGGACGATCTGGAGGATTACCAGGTCAAGAATGCCATCCAGGAGCTGATCCTGAGCGAAGGCGTTCCGGCGAGGGAGTGGCAGAATGTGCCGATTCCGGGCCATCTGCCGTTCAAGAACCGGCGCGGCTTCGGCGGCGGGTATCCGTTCACCCTGTCCGAGCGGCAGGACTTCGGCTATGACCTGCACCATTTTCCGGAGACGCTGAAGATGCTCCGCTCCACCCTGACGATCTGCCGGGAGCTGCGCTCCCCGGTCGAGTACGAACGCATCCAGGCCTATGCGCTCGCCTTCCGCAAGATCGACGCGAATCCGGAGATCATCCGGGAGATCGCTTTGAAGAGCAGGGAAACCAAAATCTTATACGAAAGGGACGCCAGACTGGGATGAGCACAGCTGAATCGAAGACATTAAGGGCGGCCATCCTGGGCGGCAGCGGCTTCACGGGGGCCGAGCTGTACCGGCTGCTCGGGCGGCATCCGCAGATCCGCGTGGAATTTATCTCGTCGGAATCCAAGGCCGGCCTGCCGGTGGACCGATATTTCGTTTCCTCGTTACATAAGAAAACGCCGGGTTCCCTGAAATTCCGCAAGCTGGAGGAACTCGAAGGCCCCTACGACCTCATCTTCTCCTGCCTGCCCACCGGGAGCCTCCCCCGGTACATCGAACGGGCAGCGGCGCAGACCGATAAAATCTTCAACATCAGCGGGGATTACCGGATCACGGACCCGGGCCTGCTCCAAGCGCATTACCCTGAATCGCTGAAGTACGAGGTTCCGGGGGGCGCCCACTATTATATTCCGGAGTTCTCCGAGATCAACCGGGATGCCAAGCTCGTCAATCTGCCCGGCTGCATGGCGGTGGCGAGCATCTACTCCCTGTATCCGCTGGCCGCCCACGATCTGATCGAGCCCCGGGTGATCACGGACGCGAAGACCGGCTCCAGCGGAGCCGGCAAGGCCAGCTCCGAGACCCATGCGGAGCGCGCGCACAACTTCCGGCCGCACAAGATCCACGGGCACCGGCACAAGCCGGAGATCGAGCATGCCCTGAAGGGCCACCTCGGCCGAGAGATCGAGCTGCAGTTCTCGACCTTCAGCCTCGATCTGCCCCGCGGCATCCTCGTTACCTCCTATACGCAGCTGAAGGAAGGGGTGACTGAGGTGGATGTTCGCAAGGCCTTCTACAGCACGTATGCCTCCAAGCCGTTCATTCATTATTTTAATTCGAAAAACGGGCCGCACGGCCCGATGATCAAGACGGTTACGGGCACCAACATGGCGGAAGTCGGCGCATATGTCGACGGCCGCAGCTGCGTCTCGATCGCCAGCATCGACAACCTGATCAAGGGGGCGGCCGGACAGGCGGTCCAGGCGGCCAACCTGTACTACGGCTTCCCCGAGGAAGCCGGGCTGCAGTACGCGGCGGAAGGGGCGTGGCCTTGATGGACAATCTGTATGTGATCAAGCTCGGCAGCAGCACGGTGCTGAACCGGCCGGAGATCTTCGGTGAGATCAGGCGCATCTCGGAGCGCGGCGGCCGCGTGCTGCTCGTCGCAGGCGGGGCGGAGGGCATCAAGCGCAAGTACGAGCAGCTTGGCCGGGAAATGCCGTTCCTGACCCTGCCGGGCGGCGATGAGGTCCGCTACTGCCCGCCGGCGGAGATGCCGGTGATCCGTGCAGCCTATCACGAGATCATCCTTGCGGAAGCGGCGGCCGCACTGCGCTCCCAAGACTTAAGCGTATTCGCCCAGAACGGCGGGGATAACCAGGTCGTGACCGGCACCAAAGCGAAGCCGCTCAAGGTAGTGAAGGATAGGAAAAGCTTGATCGTCCGCGATTCCCTGTTCGGCAGCTACGCGGGGAGCAACACGGGATTCCTCCGGTCGGCCCTGGATGCCTACGATGTCGTCATCCTGACGCCGCCGATCTACGATCCGGCGCTTGGCGATTACATCAATATCGATGCGGACGTGCTTGCCGCCCATCTCGCAGCGGAGCTCGGAGCGCAGCATCTGCGCTTTGTGACCGGCACGCCGGGGATTCTGGAGAATATCGAAGATGCCGGGTCTACGATCCGGCATGTATACCAGGGTGACGAGCTGCCCTGGGTCAAAGGCCGGATGAAGCAGAAGGTGAGGGCTGCCTCGATTGCTCTCGAGCAGGGCGTGGGCGACGTCTGCATTACCGGTCCCCATACGCTGGAGGGCGGCGGGCGGACCTGGTTCTGGAGCTTCGCGCGGTCAGAGGAGGGGGGGAGTCTGGACCTGCTCTCTAAGGTAAGCCGGATTCCATCCGCTTCCCTCGACGAGCATGAGCTGGCCTCCTTCCTGCTGGAGGAGGTCCGCTATCCCGGCGTGTCGGGCTTCATCGACGAGGCCGGCAATGTCGTGTTCCGCAAAGGAAGCGGTCCGCGGACGCTGCTGCTTCTCGGCCACATTGACACGGTGCCCTTCCAATGGCAGGTAAAGAACGACGAAGAGGGGCTGACCGGCCGGGGTGTCGTGGATGCCAAAGGCAGCTTCGTCAACTTCATCCATATGCTTGAAGAAGCCGACGTGCCTGAGGACGCAGAGCTGCTCGTTGTAGGAGCCGTGGAGGAGGAGGTGTCCTCCTCCAAAGGCGCCCTCCATGTCAGGGACCATTATCACGCGGATGCCGTGATTATCGGCGAGCCCAGCGGGGAGAATAACCTGACGCTCGGCTACTACGGCTTGTTTAAGCTGGAGATCACCGTCTCCCGCCTCCAGGAGCACACGGCAGCCAAGGACACCGTCAGTGTGATCGACGAGCTGTATCAGGTAGTGGAGACGATCCGCCGCCGGGTGAAGGAGATCGACCCGGATTCCCTGTCATCGCTGATCGACGTTAAACATACAAATCTGAATGGATTACTTACTATTACCGGCACGCTGAACTTCCGCATCTCGCCGGCCGCAGGCCGAGATTACAGCCAAAGCGTCGCGCTGGACGATCTTGGAGAGGACGTTAGAGTGGAGGTGCTGCGGGCTACGCCCGGCTATGCCAATGGGCGGAGCGACGCCTTGGTGAAGAGCTTCGTCCGCAGCTTCGCCAAGGAAGGCCGGACGGTTCACTATATCAAAAAGCGCGGCACGAGCGACATGAACACGCTGGCGACGACGTGGGAGGGGGTGCCCATGGTGGCCTACGGCCCCGGCGATTCGAGCCTCGACCATACGAACCGGGAGTACCTTCATTTCGCCGAGGTCCTGTCGTCCCGGGCTATCCTGAGAGAGGCCGTGAATGAATGGTTCCGGCTCGGAGGAGGAACGTAGATGGAAGCACTGAAATCCGCAGGGACCGCCGCCGGGTCCGAGGTGACGCCCGGCCGGCTGCAGGAGCTGGCTCTCCAGGCACGGAAGCTGATCATCGACATGGCGGCGGCGCCGACAGGCTGCCACATCGGCGGCAGCCTGTCGGTCATCGACCTGCTGGTCGCGGTATTCGCCAAGTACGGGGGCGATGACCGGCATGCGATCGTGCTCAGCAAGGGGCATTCGGCGGCTGCGCTGTACGCCGCCCTCCATGTACACGGCGTGATCGCAGAGAACCCCGCTGCGACCTATGGCCGCAGCGGCTCGCTGTTCACCGGGCACCCGAACCACAAGCTGCCGGGCATCCCGTTCGCCACGGGCAGCCTCGGTCACGGCATCCCGTATGCCGCCGGCTGGGCGCTTGCCCAGCGGATGAAGGGCAGCGGCGGCCTTGGCATTGCGATTGGCGGAGACGGCGAGCTGCAGGAGGGGCTGGTGTGGGAAACCGCGCAGATCGTCCAGGCGAAGGGGATTGCTAATTTTATTTATATTGTAGACGTCAATGGCGGGCAGAACGACGGTCTGCTGCAGGATATCTCGCCTGTCAACCGGCTGAGGGAGCGCTTCGAGGCGTTCGGCTTCCATGTGAGGGAGATTGACGGGCATGACTTCCCGGCGATCCTCGGCGCGGTGGAGCCTCATCCGGATGGGCCGCTCGCCGTACTGGCCGCCACGGTGAAGGGCAAAGGCGTCCGTGCGATCGAAGGCAACCCCGACGCCCACTATGCGAAGATTCCGGAGAAGACCGCCGACAAATGGAAAAGGAGCTTGTCATGAGCCTATCGAGCAGGGAAGCCTACAAAGCGGAGCTGACGGAGCTTGCCCGCACCAACGACAAGATCGTCTGTCTCGAAGCGGATCTCGGGGGGAAGAATCACGTGTTCCAGGGGACCCACCCGGACCGCTTCCTGAACATCGGCATTGCCGAAGCGGCCGGCATCGACATGGCGGCAGGGCTGGCCGAGGCGGGGTATGTGCCGTTCTTCTCCACCTTCGCCTCTTTCGCGGCCTTGAGGGCGGCCGAGAGCATCAAGCTGGCCATGGGCTACATGGGCAAGAACATCAAGATCGCCGCAGCCTACGGGGGCGTCTCCGGCGGCTGGTTCGGCACGACGCACCACTGTCTCGAGGACATCGCGGTGCTGCAGTCGTTCCAGCACGTCCGGATCGCCTGCCCCCACGGGGAGGAGGAGACCCGGCTCGTCATCCGGGAAGCGGCGGCTTCGCCGGAGCCGTACTATATCCGGCTCGGCCGCAATGACGGCTTCCGCAGCCTGGACCGACCGCCGGGAAGCAGCGCGAGGGAGATTCTCTACCAGGGAGGGAAGCGCTCCGGGGCGGCTCTCTGTCTCATCTCGGTCGGCGAACAGGCCGCGGAGATCTGCATCAGGCTGGCGGAAGAGGACCCGAACCTGCTTCACGCCCACCTCGTCTATGTGGACAGTCAGTCCCTGAAGGGGTATGCGGAGGAGCTGCGCTCCGTGTCTGACACCTTCCTCGTTGCCGAGGAGCACAGGGGCACGGGGGGCACGGCGTCCTATCTCTCGCTGCTGCTGCCGGAGTGCCGGGTGTACTCCCACGACTGCGGCGAGGAATGGCCGGTCTACGGAGGCACTCATGCAGAAGTGCTGGAGCACCTCGGCTTCGGCCTTACCGGATTGAAGCGGCAGGCCGCCGAGTTAGGAGGACGTCATGGTATTTAGCGTGCTGAGATCGCGGCAGTTCCGCAACTATTTTCTATCGGATATCATCAGCGGCTTCGGGGTGGGTATGAGCACGATCGGGGCCAACTGGTATCTCATGGACCGCACCGGGTCGCTCGGCGCCATCGGCTTCATGCTGACGCTGAACGTGCTGGCCGGCTTCGCCATCTCGCCTCTGGTCGGCACGCTGACGGACCGCTTCAACCGCCGGACCATCATCCAGGGGGCCAACTGGGCCCGTGCGGTACTGATTTTTGCGCTTGCGCTGGCCTTCCTGTTCACTGGATTCCATACCGTGTATCTCTATCTTTTCACGATCATCAACGGCATGGGCTGGACCGTCTATATGTCGGCCTCCCGAAGCCTTGTGCAGGAGCTGCTGACAGAAAAGGAGCTCATGAACGGCAACTCGCTTATCGAGATTTCGCTGCAGGTCGGCATGTTCCTGGCCGGGGCGGTCTCGGGCATCCTGTACAAATATTACGGATTCGAGTTCATCCTCATCCTGAATGCCGCCGCGTTCGTGATCTCGTCGCTCTTCCTCTCCCGCGTCCGGCATACGCCGCTGCCCGTAGAGAACAAGGACGAATCCTTCTTCGCGAACTTCAAGGAAGGGCTGCGCTACCTGAAGGACCGGCCGCCGGTCTTCCTGCTCGGTGTTGTCTCGATCATTCCGGTGGTCGCCGTCATGATCTTCAATGTCGTGCTGCCCGGCTATGTGAACGGTCCGGTGCAGGGCGACTCCGTGGTGTTCGGCCTCTCCGATATGTTCTACGGGATCGGTGGCCTGCTCTCCGGCTTTGCCGCCGCGCCGCTGGCCCGCAGGCTGCCCGGCCAGGCGGCGGTCACGCTGTTCTTCCTGCTGGCCTCGGGCGTCCTGTTCGCCTGGGCGTTCAGCGCTTCCGTCCTGCTCCTGTATCTCGGCAGCGTGCTGCTCGGCCTCAGCAATTCATCGCTGCGCATAATTATCAACACGCGGCTCATGGAGACGGTGTCAAAGTCGTTCATGGGCCGCGCGATGTCCGTGTGGATTGCGATCTCGCTGCTGCTGCAGTGCATATCCGCCGCCGGGCTCGGCGTGGTTCTGGACCGGGTCGCACCGGGCCTTGGCTTTGCGGGCATCGGCGCTTTGATGGTGGCCGGTCTGCTGCTGTATTTTGTGGTGGTATATGCCCTGAGGGCATCGGGGGCTGCGGGAGCGGCAGGACAAAGCCAAGCCACGCTGGAGCAATGATGTGATCCATCGTCATCGACTCATAATCGAAAAGGAGGGTTCTCCCGCATGAGCAGCAAGCAAAAAATCGTGGCTTTCGTCGAACCGAGCTTCTACGGGGTCAGCTTCGCGAGAGCGGCCTACGAGCAGGGGCATCAGGTTATCGCTATCGTCTCGTCCAAGGACAATCCGGCCAAATACGGATATGAGGGAATCTACCATGATCTGCTCGTCGCCGACATCCGGGACGGGGATTCGATCTACGAAGCGATTGCCGCTTCGCCGTACTTCGGCCGGCTGGACGCACTGATTCCGGCCACCGATTATGCGTCTCACCTGACGGCACAGGCGGCCGAACGGCTCGGGCTCCGCGGTGTCCCGTATGAGGCCGCGCTGCGGGCCCGGAACAAAGATCTGGCCCGTGAGGCGTATGAGCAGCACGGCGTTCCGGGCGCGAAGTACAGGAAGGTGGGCGTCCTGGAGGAGGCCTTGGAAGCAGCGGAGGCGATCGGGTACCCGGTCGTGCTCAAGCCTACGAACTGCGCGAGCTCGCAGGGTGTGTATTTTATCAAGAATG
This sequence comes from Paenibacillus sp. S-38, assembly GCF_049942825.1. Taxonomy (NCBI): domain Bacteria; kingdom Bacillati; phylum Bacillota; class Bacilli; order Caryophanales; family Paenibacillaceae; genus Paenibacillus; species Paenibacillus sp. S-38. Next base: position 4,609,178 of record NZ_CP187970.1, on the reverse strand, counting down.
GGGAGGAGCTCAGGGAGGCCTTCGTTCAGCTGCAGGAGTTCAAGGTGACCTACATGGATTTCAAAGTTCGGGAGGAGTACCTCATCGAGGAATACATCGAAGGACCGGAGTTCAGCGTCGAGCTGTTCCTGCAGGAGGGCACGCCGGTGTTCGCTGCCGTCACGGAGAAGCGCACCTCGCCGCTGCCGTACTTCGTGGAAGTGCTGCACACGCTGCCGACCTCGGTGCACCGGGAGAGCGAAACGGCGCTCATCGACACGGCGGTCCGTGCGCTGAAAGCGATCGGCCTGGTGAACGGCCCGAGCCATGTCGAGGTGAAGCTGTCCGCGTCCGGCCCGCGCATTATCGAGGTGAACGGCAGGCCGGGCGGCGACCATATCTCGTCGGACCTGCTCGTGCAGGCGTTCGGCCTGGACATCTTCGCCGCCACGGTGAACTATTACCTGGGTGAACCGGCAGAGCTCCAGCCTGCACGCAAGCGTGCCGCCGCGATCGCTTATTTGACGGCGGAGCGGGACGGAACCGTGGCGGGGATCAGCGGACACGAGGCCTGGAAAGAGAGTCCTTACGCGGTACGTTCGGACCTTGCGGTGAAGCCGGGCGATGACGTGGTCGTGCCCCGGAGCTCCGACGACCGCCTCGGCTATGTCATTACGGCAGCCGATTCGCCCGGGGAGGCGAAGGAAGCCGCGCTGGCGCTGGTCCGGCATGTTACAATTACCTATGAGGAGGCGCAGCTGCCTCTGGCGCATGGACAATAAGGAGGCGTTGAACCCGCATGGGCATTGCAGTATTGTACGGAAGCTCCCGCCGAAACGGGAACACGGATATCCTGGCCGCCCGGCTGGCGGAAGGGAGGGAGGCGGATCACCTGTATCTGTCCGATTACCGGCTCCAGCCTATCGTCGATTACCGGCACACGGAGCCCGGCCCTTATCCTGACGACGATTACCATGAGCTGATCGGCCGCGTCCTTGCGGCAGATACCTTGGTGTTCGCCACCCCGATCTACTGGTACGGAATCTCGGGCGTGCTCAAGACCTTCATCGACCGGTGGTCCCAGTCTCTACGCGAGAACCGCACGGAGTTTCTCGCCGGTCTCGCCGGCAAGCAGGCGTATGTCATCGCGGTTGGCGACGACGATCCGCACCTGAAGGGGCAGCCGCTGCTGCAGCAGTTCGGCTATATTTTCGACTTCACCGGTATCCGCTTCGCGGGCCATGTCATCGGTACGGCGAACAAGCCGGGCGACATCCTGCAGGATGCAGAGGCGCTGGCGGTGGTCGATGGGTGGAGAGAGGAGTGGAAGAACGGTAGCGGAACGGAGAGTGGCAGGGGCTCCGTCTGAACAAAATAGCAGTTTGGTTCCTTTCCCGTGGGAGTGACTCATGGAATGAAACCCTTAGGCGGTTGGTACTTCGGCGCCAACCGCTTTTTGTCGTTCTCAACAATCCGGTCCGAGGACTAAGGTCAAATTTTAAGACCCTTTCATCTCATCGTGGAACGGAATCGCAGGCTTTGCCCTTCGTCCTGGAGCAGCTTGATCCAGTCGATGGGTACAACCCAAAAATGACCTCAAAATCCACTGTTAAGTGGAGGATGAGGTCTTTTTTTATCGGTGAACTCCTATTCCTCCAACAACCGACGCATGGACTGGCGCGCAAGCTGTCTATGAACATTAGCGGAAGTACGGTGCGTTATTCCCGCTTTTTAATGGTATCCACCAAAAATAAAGGAACACAGATGCGCTATTATAGGGATGGGCGCGGTTTCCGGACCCCGTTTTCCCATTATAAAGCATCTGAGTTCCGCTATTTCCGGGAAATGCCGGGAAATACATCAATAAGATACTTCACTTCCGCTATTGCAAAAACGAACGCTGGGGCGCCGGGCCGAAACGATCGGTCCGGAAGCTGAGCCGCATACCTTCCAGCTCGAACTGCAGGACGCGTTTCGCGGCCGCCTGAGGCAACCAGAGGATCAGATCCGCCTGCAGCGGCCGCAGCTGTGAGACCAACGATCCGGCAGGCGTCCTCCCCCAACCTTTGTCCCCGTATGGACGAACGGCGGTGAGATAGGGATCCTCCCGGATCAGGGTGAAGAAAATCCGGCCCGCCGCTTCGACTTGTGTACGGCTGGACCGATCAGCCGGATCTCCAAACGTTCCTGTGGAGAGGCTGCACATCCTAAACTTTTACTAAACGTGCGGCGTCCTCAAAAGGACGCCTGCAGGTGTTGTACCTAGCCCTCATACCGGCTCTGTCAGCCCATGCGTCTTGACGGCAGCCGGACGATCACGCAGCCGCTGCCCCCGGTGAAAGAACGGGAAGGCGGCGAAGGTCAGCAGCGTCAGGATCCCGAAGATCACAGGCCCCTGTCCGAAGCCCAGACCCTGGAGCAGCAGTCCGCCGATCCAGGCACAGAGACTCTGTCCGAGAAAAGCGAACCCGCTTGCGCCGTAATACGCTCCCCGCAGGGATTCCGGCGCAATCTCCCCGATGAGCACATCCCCTACCACGAAGCACAGAATTTCGCCCGTCGTGAACAGGATCATGGCCAGCGACAGCAGAATCATGTCATCGAACAGGCCGAAGCCGAAGAGCCCGATCCCGAAGAACAAACAGCCGAGCTTGAGGGACGCCAGGGATGTATAGCGTTTCATCATCTTCGTCAGCGGATACTGCAGCACGAGCACGGACACCGCATTGACGGCGAACAGGCTGGAGTATACCTCCACGCTGGTCTGCCCGATGAACTGCGACAGAGTCGTATCGAGGTGGGAGTAGGCGCCTGCGACGAAAAAGTTGCCGAGCAGCAGGTACAGAAACACCTTGTCGGTGAACACGATCCGCACCATCTGGCCGACGGACGCATCCGTCGTCTCTTTGCCCCGCAGCAGGTGGCGGAAGGAGAACATGAAGACAACGAGCAGCGCGGCATAGAAAGCGTAGATCGAGGCGCTGATCAGGAAAGGAAGCAGCGATGTGGTGCCGCCCATCCCGAGCTTCAAGCCAATCAGCGGGCCGACGGCACCGCCGATGTTGATCGCGAAGTAGCGGGCGCTGAAGGCGCCGGCGCGGCTCTCGGGCGGCGTTACATCGGCGAGCAGGGCGCGGGCGGTCGGCTCGAAGACATTGCGGAAGAGGCCGTTCAGAGCACTCAGCACGAAGAACAGCCAGGTCGCATCCGCGTAAGCGAATCCGACGAAGACCAGGCTCCACAGGGACATGGCCGAGATCATCACCGGGTAGCGTCCCAGGCGGTCCGACAGGGCGCCGCCCGCGAAGCTGCCGAGCGTACCCACGAGCAGGCTCATGGCGAGAATGGCTCCGACCGTGGCGGGATCGATGCCTTTCACCTTGCCGAGATAGATACCGAGGAACGGGATCGACATGAAGAAGCCGGTCCGGGACAGGAAGGTGCCGAGAATCACGCCCCAGGCAACAGGATGAAAGGAAGGAATGCGGAATCGGTTCGTTATTTTTCTACGGGGGTTCGTTTTCATTACAGCCGCCTTCTTTTCTTTTTATCGTTAAGTTCAGTATACCTGCACAAAAAGGACAGAAAAGTGTATAGTTTGGTGAGAATGGTTCACCTTTTATTTCAGAACGGAGGAAAGGCTATGCAGACGGTACTGCCGTATCTGGAGCTGAGACGGACCTTCAGGGAGCAGGATACCGGGGCGCCGTTCCCTGTCACGGTCGACAGGCTGGCCGGCATCTGGCACTGTACGCCCCGCTATGTCAAGGCGATCGTCCGCACCCTGAGCGAGCAGGGCTGGATCGTCTGGCAGCCCGGCCGGGGGCGCGGGCACTCCTCGACGCTGACCCTGCGGATGGATGCCGATGATCTGCTGCTGCAGGAGGTCAGGCGTCGGATGGAGCAGGGGGAGGTCCAGGAAGCGATGGAGCTTCTGAACCGCTTCGGCGGGCCAGTAGTCAAAGACCGGTTCCTCGACTGGATGTCGGAGGGGATCGGCTTCTCCACCCAGCAGGCGTCCGATACGGTGCAGGAGACGCTCCGTCTGCCCGTTTACCGGTCGATTACGACGCTCGATCCGGGTCTTGTGTATTACGCGTTCGACTGCCACTTGGCGAGACAGGTGTTCCATACGTTAGTCGAGTACGACGATCTGCAGGGAAAGGTGCTGCCCTGTATAGCCCACTCCTGGGAGAGCCGCTGCGGCGCTGCGGAATGGATCTTTCACCTGCGGAAGGGGGTTCTCTTTCACCACGGGAGGGAGCTGACCGCAGACGATGTCCTGTACTCGCTGAACCGACTCAGGAAGGATCCTGCACGCTTTGCCGGAGGCTGGAGGTTCCAGGGAATCTCGCACCTCGAAGCCTTGGACCGCAAAACGGTCCGCATCCGCCTCCGGGAGCCGAATCACCTGCTGCTCCGCTTCCTCAGCACCATCCCGGCCGCGATCGTTCCGGCGGATGTGGTGGAGCGCGATGAAGCGGGCTTTGCTCGGGTGCCTGTAGGCACGGGGCCGTTCCGGGTGGTGAGCCGCAGCGAGGGGAGATGCGTGCTCGAGGCGTTCCCGGCCCACTTCCGCGGCCGGGCCCACCTGGACCGCGTGGAGCTGCTCATCCTGGCGGGACTAGCCGCCGGCCGGCTGAAGGAGCCCGATTGGACGTCCATCATGACGTCGCACGGGGAGACCTCGAGCGCGCCGCGAGAAGCGCTGGTCAGCGGAAATCGGGACTGGAACAGCGTGGAGACCCGGTTCACCTGCTGTTCCCTGCTCGTGTTCAACCAGGCGAAGCCGGGACCGCATCGGCATCCCGCTTTTCGCAAAGCGCTGCACCTTATGCTCGACCGCGAGGCGCTGATCGCTGAGCTTGGGGGAGACCGGCTCTGTCCCGCGCGGGGCTTCCACCCGATGCCTTCCGGATATGGTCAGCCCTCTTCCGCCCAAAATGCCTTACCCCGCTCCCCGAACCCGGACATTGCGGCGCTGCTCCAGCAGAGCGGCTGCCAGGACGAGCCCCTGAAGCTGGTGAGCAACCCGTACCACGAAGAGGATGCCCGCTGGATGGCAAGGCGTGCCGCCTCGTACGGCGTCCGGGTGGAAGTTACGGTCCGGAGCACGGCCGAGTGGGGGGACGCGGACTTCCCGGTGGCGTACGACTGCCAGCTGTACGGCGTGGTGCTGGGCGGTGACGAGGTACGTGAGTTGGAGCTGTACCTGCAGCCTAACTTTTTCGCCGCTCTCTGGGACCCGGAGACGGCGGAGGCTGTGAGGCAGGAAGCGGACGAGATCTTCCGGGAAGCGGCAGAGGACCGGCGGAGGGAGCGGCTGGCGAAACTGGAGGAGCGGATCCGGGAGACGCATGCGGTGCTCTTCCTCGTGCACAAGTCGACGAACACGGCTTATCATCAATCGGTTCGCGGCGTACGAGTCAACTCGTACGGCTGGGTCGACTTCGACCGGATCTGGTTCCACGGGGAGCCGGAATAAGGCCAGGATGGGGTGACGGCAGCAGGGGAATTTCATTCTCACTCATTTTCTACCATGATCTGCACAGGGCGAGGGGAATATAATCGAAGCGGACCTATGTACGGGAAAGGAAGTGATGACGATGGACCAAAAGTCTCTCGAAGCCGGCCTCCAGCCCCTGCTGGATGAGATTACGGCTGCCAGCCCGGGGTATGGACTGCAGGCGGCGGCTTATCTGAACGGAAAGCTGGCGATCAGCGCTTGTTCCGGTACGGCTGACGGCGTCTCAGGCAGGCCCGTGCAGGCAGATACCCTGTTCATCGGCCAATCCGCCTCGAAAGGTGTCGTCGCCACGCTGATTCACCGTCTCGCGCAGGCAGGCAAGCTGGCCTACGATGATCCTGTGGCGGCTTATTGGCCGGAATTCGCGGCAAACGGCAAAGAGGGGATCACGATCCGACAGGTGCTGACCCATTCGGCCGGCATTCCGCAGACGCCCCCGGGTGCCGACATGGAGACGATCTGCGACTGGGCGGCGATGATCCGCGGGATCGAAGGGCTGTCTCCCCTGTGGGAGCCCGGCACCAAGTCGGGGTACCATGGGCTGACGTTCGGCTGGATCCTGGGCGAGACCGCACAGCGGGCAGCCGGGAGACCGTTTGCAAGTCTCGTCGAGGAAGAGATCTGCAGGCCGCTGGGGATGGGGGGCCGGCTGTACTTTGGGGCCCCACCGGATGCGGAGCCGCGCATTGCCAGGATCAGCGGAGATGTACGGGGGATGATCAGCCTGCCGGAGGAGCTGCTGATCAAGCAGGTTCTGCCTGTCAGCGTGATGCCCGTTCACAACCCGGAGTGGAACGAGCCCCGGTTCCACCGCGCGGGAGTCCCTGCAGTGGGGGCTGTGATGACCGCGGAGGCGCTGGCCCGCATGTATGCTTCCCTGATCGGAGATGGAGCGGACGGCGTGCGTCTGCTCAGCCCGGGTCATACCGAGGAGGCAGCCCAGCTGCAGCACCACCGGCACGACGAAGTGATGGGAGCCAGCCACAGGATGGCGCTCGGGTATGCGCTCGCCGACCCGGAGCTGCCGGGGGCGATGGGGAGCCGTCCGGATGTCTTCGGGCACGCCGGTATGGGGAGCATCATCGGGTTCGCCGATCCCTCCGCAGGGCTTGCTGTAGCGATTCTGACCAACTGCCTTGCGAATGAACAGGGAGACCGGAGGGCGGATGTACGGATTGCGGCGAAAATCCGGGAACTGCTTCAGCTGGGCCGAGAGTGAGGAAGAGAATCAGCCCGACGCATTTAAAATGGAACGTCCCAAACGGCAAGTAGTGACGATCAATCCCCCGCTTTGAATAGGAATCCAGTTATAAAAAATGACCTCATCCTCCACGTAACAATGGATTTTGAGGTCATTTTGGGTTGTTCCCATCGACTGAGCACACTTTTGGGACAGCCCTATTGAAATCCGCCTGAGGATTCATTCGGATTCCTTCATTTTATTCATTTCATCCAAAGTCATCTCATTACACTTCCTGATAAAGTCAAGGATGAGATGCAGCTCCTGCTCGGTGTACTGCGATATGATCTTGAGCGTCGAATCCATGACCGATTGGAACATGGGCGAGATAGGGGCCGAGCCTTCCGGCGCAGGCTTGACAACAACGCGTCTTCGATCGAGCGGATCCTTGTCCCTAGTCACATAACCTGCCTGCTCCAACCGATCAATAACACTGGTCACCGCTCCCGTAGTCAAACCGGTTACTTGTGCCAGCTGGCCGGCGGTTACCGGGCCGGTGCGATTCAGGAAATCAAGGCATTTGTGATCGGTCACGTTCAGACCCAATTTCTCAGAGATCAATTGATGAAACATAACGGCTCTCGCGCTGTTTTGCCGCAATTCATAGATTAGCGCCTTCTGTGAAGAAGTGAGCATGGGATGATTCGAAGGAAAATGATCCCTTGACATAGCGTAGCCTCCAAGTTATGATTTATATATCTTGATGCATTAAGATATTTAATTAAAAAAGATAATGGATGAATTAAGCTTCTTGGCTTTCACAGTATAACACACGATCCATGCACCTCCAAACAAGTTCACTTATGGAGAGGAAGATTCAAAATGACGAATCAGGAAGATCTGAAGGCTATCGGCGCTTTATTTGAAGAATTAAAGGACTCCTGGAATAAGGGCGATGGGGTGGCTTTCGGGAATTGCTTTATGGAAGACGCCGATTATGTGACATTCATGGGTCAGCATCTGAAGGGAAGAAAGCAGATTGCCGATGTCCATCAGATGCTGTTTAACGGACCACTTCAAGGTTCCATCCTGTTATCCGGTGCTTCTTCCGATTTGCAGCCGCGATTTATCGCGCCCGATGTCGCGATCGTGCATGCCATTGGGGAGGTACGCCTCGCCGGGCCTGCTCAAGATCCCAACGACAGAGGATCCATCAATACCAATGTAGTTATGAAGCAGAGCGGAGAATGGAAACTGACTGCTTTCCATAACTGCCGTATCCAGGAGTTTCCGAGAGGCGAACGTTAATCCCCACAGCAAGCGTGTATTGGTCCCTAGCACTGGGCTGGACATTTTTTCCCGGACGAGAAAATAGAGCTTCACACCTGCCGGCGTCGGTGTGAGTCTATGAAGCGGCCGGTCCCCGGCTCCCGTTCTTACCGGCGGCAATCGCTGTGAGCTGCAGTAAGCTGTGCCATGGGCTTGCAGCCCCGATCGCCAGACGGTAATGTAGGGACTAAGAGGGGAGATGAGGTTCCGTGACCGAAGGGGTAAAAACGTTCAACACGGCCGTCGAAGCGACGCTGGAAGTGATGGGTGGCAAGTGGAAGCCCGTCATCCTGTTCCATCTCACCTTCGGCAGGAAGCGCAATGGCGAGCTGCTGAGGCTCATGCCCGCCGTGAGCCAGAAAGTGCTGACACAGCAGCTCCGGGAGCTGGAAGAGGACGGCGTCGTCTCCCGGATTACGCACCATGAGGTTCCGCCGAAGGTGGAGTATGAGCTCACGGATTACGGCTGGAGCCTGAAGGAGATTCTCCATCTGATGTGCCGGTGGGGAGATTCGCATATCGACCGCGTGTATGGTCTGAAGGCCAGGGTCCTTCATGAGGGCGGTGCCACCGGCACGACATGAAAGAAGACCGGTCTCCAGAGAGGAGGCCGGTCCGTCTGCGGCAATTCGATCAAGGGATGACCCTGCGGCGGCGGAGATCGTCGAAGATGTTCATGAACATCGCTTCCGTATCCACATATTCGTGGAAGCCGAACCGGCGCGCCTTGGTCCCGTCAGCGAAGAAGTCGTAATCCCAGGAGAAGACAAAGTCTCCGAAGCGCCAGGAGGAAACTTCCTCATAGCTGTTGTTCATGAGACCGTACTTGCCGACCATGCGGTCCCACAGCGCTTCCTTATCCGCCATCACCGTCTCGAGTGACATCTGGAGGGGAGGGGCCGTCTCCAGCCCGAAGTTCGCAGCGATCTTGGGCCACAGCTCATTCCAGCGGAAGAGGTCGCCGTTGTTGATGTTGAAGGCCTGGTTGGCGCACCGTTCGTCGGTGGCCGCCCATACGGTTGCTTTGGCCAGCAGCCCGGCATCGGTCATCTCGAGCAGGCTGTTGAAGGCGCCCGGCTTGCCGGGAAACCGCAGCGGCAGCCCGAGCTCCTTCGACATGGAGGCATAGACCGCAATCACCATGGCCAGGTTCATGGGATTGCCGAGGGCGTACCCGCAGACGACGGAAGGCCGGATGGCCGACCAGGTCCAGTCTTTCCCCAGCTGCCGCTGTTCGAGGAACTGCTGCTGGTCGACATTGAACTCCGGAGGCATGTGGTAGGCATCGGCTTCGCGGGCCGGCGTCTTGAACGGGCCAAGATGCGCACCATACACCTTGTACCCCTGCATCAGGCTGATATGCTGCAGCTGCGGGGCTGCCGGCTCGACAGCGTCGACTACATTCACGAGCATGGCCAGGTTGGGTGCGACGAGCTCCGCCCAGGTCGGACGGTCCTGGTAGGCGGCATAGAAGATGTGGGTCACTTCCGTCAGGCCGCCCAGCTTCTCCCGGGTATCTCCGGCGTCGAGGAGATCCACGGACACATAGCGGACCCTGCCGGATGACTCCCCGCCGCGTCTCGACAGACCGATGATCTCCCAGCCGGGCAGCTCCCGCAGGTAATCGATCAGGTTGCGTCCAATGACGCCGTTCGCTCCGACGACCAGAGCGGTATGGCGAACCGTGACTTCCTTGTGCTTCATAACCGTATCCTCTCCTTTGGTGTGATCTTTTCTACATTGTGCAGCAGACGGACGGTGAAGAAAAGTACGCACTTTGAAGTCACATAGGAACCTGCAGGTAATGATGGGATAGAGCTTCGTGAAGCCAGGGAAGCAGCGAGGCTGGATAAGGCGATACGGAGGATATCCGGAGTGAACGACGAGGGAGGGCCGGAGGATCGAGGTAGGCTTGAGTATGATCAGTATCGCGGACGGTTGAAGATCAGGATGCAGTGATTCCGGTGGACTTTCGGTGGAGGGAACATATGGAAAAACGCACGAAAACATGAAGAAGCCGGCCCTTGAGGGTCGGCTTCTTGGGGAGGAGAAGGACGTAGATCCTGCGGCTGCGGTCTGCCAAGCAGAGACGGCTGGTCGCCCGCAATCGGGCAGTATCCGTTCTCCTCCTTCCTATCGGACAGCCCCCGTCCAGTGAGGCGGGCGGGTTAACTTCGGAGGCAGCTTGGTCTGCGCATCCCCCTTGGCCGCGTTAACCTGGAATTGGGTGAGAAAGAGGCTGCCGGTAAGATCGGCTCCCCGAAGGTCCGCGTCCCTGAAATCCGCTCCGATCAGGTCGGCTGCCCTGAGGTCGGCTCCCCGGAGATCGGCGGCGATCAGATAAGCCCCGCGCAGGTTGGCGCAGCGGAGATTCGCTCCCTTGAGCTTCGCGCCGATCAGATCGGCACCGCGTCCGGGATTTCGCTGTTTTTCTTTGGAATCGGTCCCTTTCAGTCTGCGGCTGGCATCCCTGCGAACCAGCTCACTTGTCTGCAGCAGCAGCACATTGACCTCCGCACGATGGGCGGAGATGTTCAAGGCCAGCAGGGAATCGGAATCGAGGTGGGTCAGGCGTTCCGTCTCTTGGTAGGCCTGGCCCAGTTCGTCCCGGATCGGACGTGCCGCTTCCAGCGTCAACGCTTCCGCCAGATACCACAGAAGCTCGTGGAGCTGCCGCATGAGCGGGAATACCTCGAACATGATACCCGCCGTCTCGGGGGCTTGCCGCCAGTCCCTCCCTTTGAAGGTGACCTGCGATACCTGCTGACCGGCGCCGAAGCAGTCGTACACCGTGCAGCCTCGGAAGCCGAGCTCCCTGAGGTCGCGGTGAACGCCGCAGCGGAAGTCGGACTGCAGGTTGGGGCAGGGCTGCCCCGCTTGCTTGTCGATCGCGAAGTCGGAAGAGGCGGCGTAGGGCAGCGCGACACAGCAGAGCCCGAAGCAGCTCTCGCAGTCCGACGCCAAGCGGGGATATCGGTTGTCCGCCAAGGAGGCGGAAGATTCGTAATTGTGCGGCATTGCATAAGACTCCCTTAAGAAAATAATGGACGACTCCTCCTATGTTAGCCCCTGCATAATATCCAGTCAACCCGGCAGGAGGGGCAAGGCTCTTCAGTAAAAGCCTGGGATACGCCCCGGAATCATCATATTATGTTGGACTCAGGATAAATACTTTGCTGCGCGGCACAAGGAGACCCTTCGGGAGAAGCGGAAGGTACCAGATGGGGGCGTGGTACATAAGATGGGTGTGGAGATGCCTATTCTGATGAGCGGAGGCTTACTTATGTACCTGGTGTACCCCTTTTGGAACAGACCTACCTTTACGCCTGTCTGGTCCGTTTCCCTCCAACGGGCACTCGAACTGATTGCCGAATCCGTGCAGGGGGAGCAAAACGATGAACGGTTTTATGATCAGCTGATGGAGCTTGCGCCGGATTCTTATTCCTCTTCGGTGGTCGAGTCCATCCGTGATGATGAACGGGGACATAAGCGCATGTTCAAGCAGATCTATAAGAATCTCACCGGATATAGTGTGACCGAGGAAAGCTTGAAGGCGGACCGGGATGAGGAGGCCGCCGAAGCATTTTCGTTTCGAGAAGGGCTCCTGAAGGCATTTCAAGGGGAGCTGGCTGCGGTGGAGAAGTACCGGAGCATCTGGTTCGGGCTGCCATACGGCATTTATAAGGATACGCTGTACGGAATCATCCTCGATGAGCAGAAGCATGCCGCCAAGTACAACCATTTATTGATCACTTGTCCCGCTTGAACCTGCGCGATTCTGGAAGAAGAGCAGACTAACACGTTTAGTCTGCTTTTTGCTTTTTATCATGGATGGTGAATAGAGGAGCTTACGCGTGAAAGAATGGTAATGGCCCGGCAGGAGGCACAGCGAAGGCAGTTCGCCCGGAGGATACAATCCGGTAAAGCAGTTATACCCCGGGCACACGGAAGGAGACCCGCCGATGGATGTTTTGGAACTGTTAGGTAGAGTGCTGGTTGCTTTCATCTCCTTGCTCGGCTGGTCCCGAGTGATCGGTAAGAAGCTCATCTCCCATATGACCTTCTTTGACTTTGTGTGCGGGGTGGCCTTTGGCGCAATTGGCGGCAACATGATTTTTAATCATCTCGTTCCCCTGTGGCAGGGAGTCATAGGGATCTCCTGTTTTTCCTTGTTGACCCTGGGGGCTGACTTCATCTCGCTGAAGAGCGGATGGGGAAGGCGTATGCTGGAGAGCAAGCCCAAGCTGATCGTGGAGAACGGTCAGATTCATATGAAGGCAATGAAGGAGGCCCGGCTGACGGTCCATGATCTGTTGATGCTTCTCAGGAAAAAAGACTGCTTTCACCTCGGAGAAATCGCAATGGCCATCTTCGAGACGGACGGAAGCATATCCCTTCTGAAAAAAACGGACAAGACGTATGCGGCCGCGGGAATTATTGATGGCCGGATCGAAGAAGAGAACTTGAGACAAATCGGCAAAAACGCCGTGTGGATGCGTGCCTATTTGGAAGAGAAGAACCTCGAGTTGGAGCAGGTGATTCTAGCCCAGATCGATACACAGGGAGATGTTCATTTGTTTCTTAAATAGGGATGGACCCATGGCGGGCGGGAAGGGGGGAAGTATTCCTGGAACAATCCCCCTTGTTATAATATGAAAACGTATCCAATACGGGTGGTATTTTGGTGCAGGCTTCGATGCTATACTGGCATTGTTCAGGCTTCAACGGCTCTGAATGCTCGTGAACATCAAAATGACAGCGATTACACGAATGCGGAGAGGAGGCTGAAAGACCAGGTCCGCCGGGCTGCGGACGAACAGCTCATGGGAGCAGCTTACAATCGAAAAGGAGGAACGATGACATGAGAAGACATTCGAGGATCGCCCGAAAGCTGGGTGCGCTTTCAGCAGCAGCGATGCTGGCTTCGCTGCTCTTGGTTACTGCCGCTTCGGCGGCATCTACGAGCACGGATGGCGGCAAGGTGTATTTTGACAGCAATAAGCAGTACCTCTACAACAATGCCTGGGGGAAATCCTCGGTGAGCGGATGGAGCCAGAGTGTCTACTATAACAGCAGCACGAACCTTGGCTGGGTATGGAACTGGCCTACGACCACCGGCGGCGTGAAGGGCTATCCCTCGATCGTGTCCGGCTGGCACTGGACCGACGGGTATACGGCCGGAAGCGGCTTCCCGACCCGGATCTGGGATAACAAGAACATCAACACCTCGGTGACGTACAATTTTGACTCGAATACTACCGGGGTATACAACATGACGTATGACCTCTGGCTCCATGACACCAAGGATGCCAAATCCAACAGCAGGCCGACGGACGAGATTATGGTCTGGCTTCATAATACGAATGCCGGAGCGCTCGGCACCTATATTGAGACGGTGTCGATCGGGGGCTCGTCCTGGAAGGTCTACAAAGGGTATGTGGACGACGGGACCGGTGGAGGCTGGAATGTGTTCTCCTATCTAAGAACGGCGAACACGAACAGCATTGATCTCAATCTCAAGAGCTTCGTGGATCACGCGGTGTATTCCAAAAAGTGGATCTCGAACGCCAAGTATATCAGCTCCGTGGAATTCGGTGCCGAGATATCCAGCGGAAGCGGCCAGGTGAACCTCTCCCGTTGGAATCTGAGCGTCCAATAGCTTAGCGGGACCGTGCAGCCAGGTCAGGTTGCTGTTTCAGACCAGCCCTTCCGGGTTCAACCGGGAGGGTTGTTTGCGCTGAACGGACAGAATGGGTAAGCTTAGAGGGTTACCATACTTTGCATGTGAATGTGGGGGACGGAGAAGAATAACCAGAGAGAAGGAGGGCCAGGGATGGAAATTGGAATCAGCAGCTTTGTAGAAACCACACCGGATCCGAAGACCGGTAAAGTGATCAGCCATGCCCAGCGTCTTCGTGATGTGGTGGAAGAGATTGTACTCGCGGACCGCGTTGGTCTGGATGTCTATGGTGTGGGGGAGCATCACCGCAAGGATTATGCCGCGTCATCACCTGCCGTGGTCCTGGCCGCTGCAGCCGCACAGACGAAGCGGATCCGGCTCACCAGTGCGGTTACCGTGCTGTCCTCTGCCGATCCGGTGCGGGTGTTTCAGGATTTCGCGACACTCGACGGCATCTCGAACGGCCGCGCCGAGATCATGGCGGGCCGGGGATCCTTCATCGAATCGTTCCCGCTGTTCGGCTATGATCTGGACTATTACGATGAGCTGTTCGATGAGAAGCTGGAGCTGCTGCTGAAGATACGCGAGTCGGAGAAGGTGACCTGGCGCGGCGGCCACCGGCCGGCGATCGATAACCGGGGCGTATATCCGCGTCCCGTACAGGATCCGCTGCCCGTCTGGATCGGCAGCGGGGGCAACTCGGAATCGGTCGCCCGCGCGGGCCTGCTGGGTCTGCCGCTCGTTCTGGCGATCATCGGAGGCAGCCCCGCCCAGTTCGCGCCCCTGGTCCAGCTGTACAAGAAGGCGGCGGCCCATGGAGGGCATGATCCTTCCCGGCTGCCGGTCGCGTCCCACTCCCACGGCTTCATTGCGGAAGATACGGAGCTTGCAGCCGACAAGTTCTTCCCTTCCACGCAGCAGGCCATGAATGTCCTGGGGAGGGAGCGCGGCTGGGGGGCTTACGACCGGAGGACCTTCGATGCGGCTCGCAGCTTCGAAGGGGCGCTGTACGTGGGCGACCCGGACACGGTAGCCCGTAAGATCATTGACCTGCGCAAGCGGGTGGGAATCACGCGGTTTCTGCTACACGTGCCGGTAGGCTCGATGCCCCATGACGATGTCATGAGGGCGATCGAGCTGCTCGGGACCGAGGTGGCGCCGCGCGTGCGGGAAGAGGTCGCCGCCTGGGAAGCGTCCACAGCGGAGAGCCCGTGACCTGCAGGCTTTAAGAACGGAACCCAATCGCTTGTATAGGCAGCCCGCTCCCCTTAGAGGAGCGGGCTTTGCTGCTGTTGGGGCCGGTTTCAAGAAGGAAATTGCAACTTCCACTTTATGGTAATATACTAGTGACATAGGGAGGGAGTGAGTTAGGTGGAACAATGGATCATTTGGACTTTGTTTGCTGCTGTCATCGTACTCTCCGAGGCCGTGCTTCGGATGAACAGACGCATCAAGCGCAGTGACTATCTGCTTCAATCTATGATGGACGGGGCAAGGGCACCGGAATATCACCTGGAGGAGGAACTGCGACAGCTTATTAGAGATAAGGATAAAATCAAAGCGATAAAAAGAGCGCAGCAGCGAATGGGCTTAACGTTAAGAGAAGCGAAGGAATACGTTGAATCCCTGTAGAGAGTCAGCGTGTCCAGGGGAAGGAACAGCAGGCTGGGCGGGAACCCGCTCCGGCCCGTGGGAAGCGCTTGGATAGGAGTACATAACAGGTGAATAGATGCAGCAAGTGAAGGCTTCCGGTGGATGGACGGCCTTCTTTTTGTGGGCTGCGTCATGCAGGCTCTAGAAGGAAGGGCGGCCGGCACAGAATCACGAAGCGAGTGTAAATATCATCCCCTGATGTTAATCAAATGGCCGTGAGGCTGCTACAATAAGAGGAGTACCCATTCGAACGCCAAAGGAGTGTTCACCCATGTCTCTGAACCAAACGATCATGCTTCCCCCGGAGGAGCTTCCTATCCTTACAGAAGTGGATGTTGCGGTTGTCGGCGGGGGGCCGGCCGGTGTGGCGGCCGCGATCGCGGCGGCACGAAATGGAGCAAGAACCCTGCTCCTGGAGCAGCGGGGGTTCCTCGGCGGCATGGGAACCCTTTCCCTGGTCCCGGCCTTCTGTCCGTTCACGGACAAAGAGAAGCCCGTCGTGCGGGGCATCGGGCTGGAGCTCCTAGAGCGGATGAAGAGAAGCTGCGGGCCCGCTTACCTGGAAGAGTACCGGGACCAGCTGGATTGGGTGCCGATCGATGCCGAAGTCCTCAAGCGGGTCTACGATGAGGCGGTCCTGGAGAGCGGGGCGTCCGTGCTGCTGCATACCTTTGTCGGTCAGGTCGTCATGAACGAGAACCGAAGCGGAATCAAGGGCCTGGTTCTTCTGAACAAATCCGGCAGGTCCTTTGTTCAGGCCCGCTGCGTGGTCGATGCGTCCGGGGATGCGGATGTCGCTGCGCTTGCCGGAGCTCCCTTCCAAAAAGGGGGGGAGCGAGGGGAGCTGCAGCCCGGCACGATGTGCTATGTGCTCGCGGGTGTGGACCGTGAGCTCTTCAGATTGTATCTGGCGGACAGCGGGGACAGCGGTCAAATCCCGAAGGCGGTCCGGCTGGCCCAGCAGAACGGGGACCTGCCCCCCGGCCGGAGGGAAGTGTCCGGATTCGCCTGGATCTCTGACAGCATCGTCGGCGTGAACTTCGGTCATGTTTTCGGGATCGACGGCACGAAGGCGGAGGATCTGACCCGGGCAGCGGTCGAAGGCCGCAGGCTGGTCCGCACACAGGTCGAGTTCCTGCGGGGCTATGTTCCCGGCTTCGAGCATGCCCATCTGGTAAGCACCGGGGAGCAGGTCGGCATCCGCGAGACACGCCGGATCGTAGGAGATTACATGCTGGTGCAGGACGACTTCATCTCCATGCGGAGCTTTCCGGATGATATCGCCCGCAATGCGTACTTCATCGATATTCATATGGCCACGAGCAAGGAAAACATGGAGGTCCGCCATCTGCCGCGGGGCCGGTCGCATGGCGTTCCTTACCGGTCCCTGCTGCCGCAGGGGCTCGGCAACCTCTGGGTAGCCGGACGCGCAGCCTCCGCCGACCGTGTCGTGCAGGGCTCGCTCCGCGTCATGCCGAACTGCTTCGCGATGGGGCAGGCGGCCGGCACCGCGGCGGCCCTCTGCGCAGCGGGCGGGCTCACCTCCCGCGAGGTGGAGATCCTGCAGCTTCAGCGGCTGCTGGTCGCGCAGGGCGCTTGGCTGGGAGAGGGCTGCGGCTAAGCGTGGAAGGGCGGACACCGGTCCGGCGCAGCCCCCGCAGACCGGGCGGGCTCGCACAAGCGCTGAGCCTTAAGCTTCCTCGGAAGCTGAGGGTACCCACAGCCATGAAGGCGTCATCTTGGGAGAAGGCGTAAAACAGAAAAAGCAGCTGCGATAGCCTAGGGCCCTGCGAGGACCTTGGGCTTTTGCGCTGTTTTGACGTATACTGGTTGGATATGCTGCGTTCGTGATGCGGTGTGAAGGGAGGAGAACCTCATGAACAAGACCCGGTTTGCACCTTGGTCCCTTGCCGTATGCCTAGCTGTCCTCAGCTCCTCCTGCAGTGCCCCCGGGACTGCCCAACCGGGGGAGAACGGCGGGGCCGGGAGCGTGGAACTCACGTTCTGGGACGAGAATCCCGGGCAGAGCCGTACCCCTTACTATGAGGAGCTGTTCCGCCGGTTCGAGGCGGCGCATCCGGGAATCCGGGTCCATTATGTCGGCATCCCTGTCAGCTTCAACAAGCAGCAGTACGATGTCGCCATCGCGTCGAATACCATGCCCGATCTCGCCGCCGTGAACGCGGAGTGGATTGCGGACTTTGCGGCCAAGGATGCGCTGCTTCCGCTGGATGCGTATTATGCGGCATGGCCCGGCCGGGAGGAGATCCCACAGTCGTACATTGACTATAACCGGCGGCTGGTGCCGGACGGAGCCTTGTACCAGCTCCCGAACACCTTATATTTTGACGTGCTGTGGTACCGGGCCGACTGGTTCCGGGAAGCCGGCCTGGCCGCGCCGGAGAGCTGGGAGCAGTTCTTCGACCGGGTCCGGCAGCTGAACCGGCCGGAGCTCGGCCGCTATGGCTACAGCCTGCGAGGGGGAGCGGGAAGCGTTACGCAATTGACCTCCATGCTGTACGCTTACTCCGGACTGACCGAATATTTCCGACAGGACGGCACGTGTACGATCAATGATCCGAAGCATTTGGCCTTCTTGAAACGTTTCATTGCGCTGTACGGCACCTACACGAAAGAAAGCGACATTCTGAACGGCTACAAGGAGATGGTGTCGGCCTTCGATTCGGGGGAAGCCGCCTTGATCTCCCACAACTTCGGGTCGTACCACGATCACGCGGCTTCCCTCGGGTCCGCGGGGGTAGGGGCAGCTCTGCTGCCCAAGGCGGAGAACGGCAGCCGGGTGATGGTGACGGTGGCGAACGGCTACAGCATCTTTCGGTCGGCGGAGAACCCGGATGCCGCCTGGCAGCTGCTGCAGTTCCTTCTGTCGGAGGAGAGCCAGACGTATTGGAACAGCCATGTAGGGCAGATTCCAACGAACAGCCGCTCCCTGAGCAGCGGGGCGTTCCAGGAGCCTGCACTGATCCGGGAGGCCTTGTCGGCTCTCGAAGACCCCGGGACCGTGCAGCTGCACGTGCCGTATGATCTGCCGAACTATGCAAAGGCCGTGCGGCAGCAGATCGAACCGAATCTGCAGAAGGTCCTGGCAGGCGATCTGGCGCCGGAGCTCTTCCTGGACGACTGGGCGGCCTTGATGGAACGGGCTTATGCTCAATATCATCATGAATAAGGGGATGCTTGCCGTATGCTTCCAAGTGGCCGCGAGGGGAGGGCTGTGTCATGCGGTTTCGGTATAGAAGAACCGTAAAATCCGCTTTTTTGACTTTCCTGATTCCGCTGATTGTCGTCTTCGTTACGGTGACCGGCACCGTCTCCTATCTGCTGGCGGCCCGTCAGCTTCAGGCGAATGCGGAGAGGAGTATGAACGATACGCTGACCCAGACGGGAGCTTCCCTGAATGAGAAGCTGTCATCGGTTCTGGCGGACGTGACGGCGCTTGGCGGCAGCAGCGAGCTGCAGATGCTGATCCGGCGGGCGGACGCTCCGGGGTTCAAGCCCCAGCCCCGCGATTATCTTACGCTGGCGGGCAGCTTGGACAAGCTGTATACGGACCATTATGCGATCATCGAGTCCATCTATTTGAACTATAACCATGGCAAGCTGGCGTACTACCGCAAAGACCGGCTGCAGACAGAAGGGATTCCGGCGCCGGACCGCTTCCTGCTCCTCCCTTATTCCGTTACCTCGCAGATCTACTGGTTCAATCTCAGCCCGAATGAGTGGGATCCGGCAGGCGGAAGAGCCGCCGGATTGTATCAATGGATCGAGGGCAGGGAGGAGGCGAGGGGCGGAATCATCGTCATCCGGCTGAAGGAAGCGCTCTTCGAAGCGCCGCTGACAGCGCCGGAGATCTCGCCGAACGGCTATCTGACCCTCGCCAGTCCGGACGGGCTGGCCGGCTTCAAGACCGTGGAGGACCGGTTCGCAGCAGATGAAGGGGAGCTGAAGCAGAAGCTGCTGGCGGCCCCGGGAACGAAGGGCAGGTTCGTGCTGCTGAGCAAAGCGGGGCAGCCGCTCACTGTGGTCTACGATACGCTGGCGATCAACAAGTGGAGGCTGGCGGCGGTCTACCCGGAAGAGGAGCTGTACAGCCGGATCCAATATATTCAGACGCTGACGCTGGCGGTCGTCGTCTCGGTCATTGTGCTCGCTGTACTGAGTACGGGATGGCTGGCCAGCCGGATTACGAAGCCCCTCTGGGGGCTGACGCGGAAGGTGGGCTCGATCCGGGAGGGCCAGCTCGAGGTCGACCTGCCCGATCATCCTGCCGCCGCAGAGGAAATCAAGATCCTGAACCAGGGGATCCGCGACATGCTCGGACGGATCCGGGAGCTGCTCGGACAGGTGGAGTACGAGCAGGAGCAGAAGAGGCTCCATGAGCTGTCCGTGCTGCAGTCGCAGATCCAGCCCCATTTTCTGTATAATACGCTTTATTCGATCAAGAGTCTGTGCGACCTGGGAGAGACGGAGGACGCGTCGAAGATGCTCTCCGCCTTGTCGAGCTATTACCGGATCAGCATCAGCAAGGGAAACCCGGTCATCTCCGTAGCAAGCGAGCTCGACCATATCTCGCAGTATCTCTATATCCAGCAGATGCGCTACGGCGACACGTTCATCTACGAATCCCATGTGGAAGATGGCATGCTGAACTGCCGCATCGTGAAGCTCACACTGCAGCCGCTGGTGGAGAATGCGATCTACCATGGGGTCAAAAAAGTACGCCGTCCGGGCCGGATCGAAGTCCGGGGCTGGGTGGAAGAGGACGGCTGCATCCTTCAGGTCCGGGACAACGGCTACGGGATGGGGCCCGAGCGGCTGGCGCTTCTGCAGGAGGCTCTTGCAGGGGAAGCCGGCGATTCGCCGCCCGGCATCGGCTATGGGGTTAGGAATGTGCACCGCCGTCTGCAGCTGCACTACGGCAGAGCGTATGGCCTCTCCTATGAGAGCTCGCCGGGTGCCGGGACCACGGTCACGGTCAGGTTTCCCTGCGGGGAGCAAAACTAGAGAGATGGATGTAGTTATAGAGGGAAGGTGGGGAGAGCGTCCATGCGGAAGATTGTGATTGCGGATGACGACCGGATCATCCTGAAGGGATTGACCAAGACCATCGATTGGGAGGCGAACGGCTTCCGTCTGGCGGCATCGGAGACGAACGGGGAAGATGCCTGGGAAGCGGTCGAACGGGAGCTGCCCCAGGTTGTGCTCACGGATATCCGCATGCCCTTCATGGACGGGCTGGAGCTCACGGAGAAGATCAAGGAGCGCCATCCCGGAATCAAGATCATTATGATGACGAGCTATGATGAATTCGAGTATGCCCAAAAAGCGCTGAAGCTTAAGGTGTACGACTTTCTGCTGAAGCCGCTGGACGAAGCGAAGCTGCTCGAGACCGTGAAGCGGGCGGCGGACGAGTGGGACCGCGAGCATGCCACGGCCAAAAAGGTGCTCGAGGGCATCCCGCTGCTCAAGCAGCGGTTCTTCGAGAACCTGCTCACCGGCCGATTCTCGGAGGAGGAGATCCGGCATGAGCTCGATTTTTTGGACATCCCGTTGCAGGCCCGGAACTATGCGGTGATCCTGCTGCTGGCCGACCACTACTATGAAGCCTCCCCGCGCAACCGGTACGGGCAGGAGCTGCTGAAGTACTGCATTCACAATGTGGCGGACGAGGTGGTGCGCCTGGAGTGCGGGCCCTCGTCCTTGCCCGGGGAGCCCAAGGGGCAGGTCTTCGGTGCGATTAAGGATGAGATCGTCGTCATCTACGGCGCCTCCGAAGAGGAGAGCGCACTGGAGCTGCGGGCGCTGACTTTGGCGGAGACGATCCGTGCCAACGTGGAGAAGTACCTCAAGACGACCGTCACAGCAGGTGTCGGTTCCGTCGTGGACAGGCTGGATGCCGTCCGGGCCTCCTATCTCAACGCGAAGGACGCCACGGAGCTGCGGCACATGACGGGGAAGAATCAGGTCTTCTTATACCGGGATGAGCTCATCAAGCCGAGGGCCGAAGGGGAGCCGGCAGTGGACTCCAACTGGGCGACCCAGCTGACCATGAAGATCAAATCCGGACTGGAGCAGGAGGCGGCAGCGATCCTGGATAGCCTGGAGGAGGAGTTCCTGTCCCGCAGGCCCGTGGATCTGGTCCGTATGCACATGCTGGGGATGGAGATAGTGTTCGCGCTGGTCCATGCCTTCCAGGATTGGCATGACCCTCCATACGCGAAGGAGGCCGTGGAGAGCCTGTTCGAGGAGATTCACCGCTACCGGACGGCCAAAGAAATGTTCCAGCGCATCCGTGACTTCATGAACGAGTTGTCCGCTGCCGTGAAGGAGAGACGCCTGCGCCAGCACAAGGGGCTGGCCGACCAGGCGGCCGCTTTCATCCGGGAGCATTACATGAAGGAGGGCTTGTCGCTGCAGGATGTGGCGGAACATGTGCACGTCAGCACAACCTATCTCAGTGCCATCTTCAAGAAGGAGACGGGAGTCAACTTCAGCGAGTTTCTCCTCGAGACCCGCATGAACGCCGCCATCGATTGGCTGCGGAAGGAAGAGCTGAAGACCTACGAGGTGGCGGAACGGGTGGGGTATGCGAATCCGCAGTATTTCAGTGTGATCTTCAAAAAATACACCGGCAGGACCCCCTCGGAGTTCCGGCAGACGAGGTAACGTCCTGCAGGCGCCCGCGAACACAGCAAAAGGCTGTTCCCCTCGTCCTGAGGGTGAACAGCCTTTTCGGTATGGGATGTATTGCCAGACATGCTTACCCGCGGGAGGCCAGCTCCCTGACGATCTCCGCGTGCTTCTTGTCCGTCAGCTTGTACAGCAGGCCGATGACCAGAATGGCGATGGAGAGAGCGACGGCCGGATAGAGCAGCAGCAGTCCCTTGATTCCAAGCAGTGTACCGGCCTTCTGGGCGGCATTCGGCACGTACCCGATGAGGCCGAGCCCGATGCCTGACAGGAAGCCCGACAGCGACTGGGCCAGCTTCCGGGAGAAGTTGAACAGGGCATACGTGGTGCCTTCCTTACGCTCCCCGGACTTCCACTCGCCGTAGTCGATGATGTCGGAGACCAGCGCCCAGGTGATGCCGTTCGGAAT
The DNA here is from genome assembly GCF_049942825.1 of Paenibacillus sp. S-38. Taxonomy (NCBI): domain Bacteria; kingdom Bacillati; phylum Bacillota; class Bacilli; order Caryophanales; family Paenibacillaceae; genus Paenibacillus; species Paenibacillus sp. S-38. The sequence goes on along the minus strand of NZ_CP187970.1, from coordinate 4,586,710 downwards.
GGAGATCCCGATGAAGGCGATGCTGGCCAGGATTGTGAAGATGTACACATTTGACGGAACGAAGAAGTTGACGGTATCCGCCAGGATGCTCACAGCCAGACCGAAGATGGCGGTCTGTTTTTTGCCGAACCGCTTCACGAGCCGGGGCAGGGCCAGTACGCCGATGAAGGAAGAGCCGATGATGATGAAGTTCATATAGGCCATCAGTTTGACGTTCCCCAGGTTGTACTGGGCGAAGTAGATGAGCATGGCTGATTTGAGATTGTAAGCCGAGATGGTGAAGATGGTCATCAGGACGAGCACGAGCAGCGGCTTGTTCGCAACGAACGTCTTGATCACGGACTTGACCGTCAGCTTCTCCTTGGGCGCACCGGTGACGACGATGCGTTCCTTACAGTTGCGGTACGTGAAGTAGAACGAGAGCACGCCGATCACTGACATGACCGCCATCACGACCGGATAGCCTACTTTTTCGTTGGAGAATAAAAGGATGAGCGGCATGACAAGCACACTGGTGAAGAAGAGCGCCCCGAGCGAGCCGGCCTGCCGGAAGGAGGCCAGGGAGGTGCGGTCGCCCGCATCCTGGGTCATCGACGCCCCGAGCGAGCCGTACGGAATGTTCACGAACGAGTAGCCGATGCCCCAGATCATATAGGAGGCATAAGCGTAGGTCAGTTTGACTGCCGGGGAGGCATCCGGCGAGAGGAACGTCAGCACGGTCAGGATGGCCAGAATCATGCTGCCCCAGACCAGGAAGGGCCGGAATTTCCCGCGCGATCCGATGTTCTTCCTGTAGTCAATGGCGGAGCCGACGACCGGGTCGCATACGGCGGCGAACAGCTTGCTCGCCAGGAAGATGCCGCCGGCACTTGCGGCGGGGATGCCGGCCACATCCGTGAAGAACTTCAGCAGGTACAGCTGCCCGAGGTCAAACATGAACCCGTTGCCGAAATCGCCAAGGCCGTACGATATTTTCTCCTTCGTGCTCAGCTTCGCGCTCTTCCCTTCGGAGACCGCGTCCGTGCCAAGGCCTGTTTTTATGGCCAAACTCATTATCCATCACTCCTTATGTTGATCGCTTGCATGTCATCTATGCCCCTGATTATAGAGAAACCCGAAAGATGACGATAGTAAGGATCTTATGAAAAGTGTTTGTGATTTTATGGATTCATAGGGACCGAGGGAAGGACGTCCGCACAGCGTTGATCAAGATGGAAAAGCTTTGCTGCCCTGCAGTTCCGCGCACGGATTGTCGGGCAGACTCCCCCGGCTCCTGCTAAGATAACGGTAGGAGGTGGGAACAGTGGGAATGCTGGAGAGCATGAACGCAGCCATGAACTATATAGAAGAGCATCTGACGGAGCCGATCGACTATAAGCAGGTATCGCGCATTGCACTTTGCTCGGAATACCATTTTAAGCGGATGTTCTCCTTCCTGGCGGGGGTGCCGCTGTCGGAGTATGTCCGCCGCAGACGCCTGACCCTGGCGGCCTTTGATCTCCAGAACAGTGAGATGAAGGTCATCGATCTGGCGCTGAAATACGGGTACGGCTCACCGGATTCGTTCACAAGGGCATTCCAGTCCATGCACGGAGTTACGCCATCCGACGCCAGAGTCCAAGGCCGGCAGCTCAAAGCCTATCCCCGGATGACATTCCAGCTGACCATTAAAGGAGGAAATGAAATGAATTATCGTCTGGTGGACAAAGAAGGGTTTCGTATCGTGGGGATCAGCAAAAGAGTGCCGATCGTATTCCATGGGGTCAATCCCGAGATTGCTTCGATGTGGCAGAGTCTCGACGCGGAAACGATCGGGCTCCTCAAAGCGCTCTCGAACGTGGAGCCGGCGGGCTTGATCAGTGCGTCCGTGAACTTCTCGGAGGGACGGATGGAGGAGAAAGGGGAGCTGGACCATTATATCGGCGCCGCCACGACGAAGGACTGTCCTCCGGGCCTGACCGCGCTGGAGGTTCCTGCCTTAACCTGGGCGGTGTTCGAAGCCGTCGGCCCATTCCCGGGCGCGCTCCAGGAGGTTTGGGGACGAATCTATGCAGAGTGGTTTCCTTCATCAAGCTATGAGCAGGCCGAAGGACCGGAGATCCTGTGGAACGAACACAAGGATGTCAGCACGCCGAATTTCCGAAGCGAGATCTGGATTCCGGTCCGGAAAATCGGGTAAACATCGAAGACACAATCGGGTAAAGCAGGGAGTAAGAGTCAGGGGAAATTACATGATCGGGAATACGCAGGGATGCCGCTGTGAAAGTTCGCAGCGGCTTTTTGCTGCTGGCCCCTTTTACGGAACTGCTCTATTGAATTGGAACCGGGGGATGGGCTGGTCCAACGCGGAATGATAGATTCCTGGATTTAACAGAATTTTCGCCAATAAGCCAGCACTTAGATGAAAATTGAAGGCATCCCGCAGGATGAACGCCGATGAGATTGGCAAAAGATGACGAAAAATAGCCGGTTTCGAGGTAAAATTTGGTTCTACCTGCGCAGGACCAGAGGCACTTACTAGAATATTCAAACTATTATTTAATTTCAATATACCATTGGTTAAATGTTAGAAAGAGTTACATGCACCACAGCTTACATCCTGGGAGGTTATAAGTTGAAGAAGAAAATGAAAATGACCGGCATCATCTTATCCGCCTGCTTAACCGCAGGACTTCTCTCCACCTCCGCACTCGGTGCGGAAAGCACTACCGGCGGTCCGCTCCTCGATGCCCCTCCGGTCGACCCCCATATCGTCGATGAGGAGCGCCTGGCCAAAGGCCTGATGAACCGGGGACTGCTGAGCAGGAATGCGACACCCGGCCAAATCTCCAAAGCGGTACAATCGTACATAGCGGCAAAGAATAACAAAGCGTTGAAGTCCCAAGTCAAGACGGCCGACGGTCAGCATGGGGAAGAGATAGACCGCAAATCCAAGGATTGGATTGCGAAGCAAAAAGCGAAGCTGATGACGCACTTGAATAAAGGTCACGACAATTTTAAAAAAGGTAGTCCGAACGGCCTAAACGTTCCGGCAGCGAGGCCTGCACCTTACAACGGCTCCGTCCGGCAGGACAAAGTGCTTGTTCTCTTGACCGAATACTCGGACTTCAAGCACAACCAGGTCGTTCAAGAGCCCGGGTATATGTATTCGAAGGATTTCAGCAGGGAGCATTACCAGAAGCTGATGTTCGGGAAGACGGACTTTACCCTGTTCGACGGCTCCCAGATCCAGACCTTCAAGCAGTACTACGAAGAGCAGTCCGGTGGAAGCTACACGGTGGACGGCTATGTATCGGATTGGCTGACGGTTCCTGGCCGTGCCGCCGAATACGGCGACGATAACCCGGCCGGCGGCAATGACAACCAGAGCCCGCTGGGGCCGCGGGATCTGGTCAAGGATGCGCTGAAGGCGGCAGCTGCCAAAGGCGTCAACCTGGCGGAGTACGACCAGTTCGACTTGTATGACCTCGACGGGGACGGAGATCAGAACGAGCCGGACGGGCTGGTCGACCACCTGATGATCATCCACGCGGGCACCGGACAGGAAGCGGGCGGCGGTCAGCTGGGCGATAACGCGATCTGGTCGCACCGCTGGACGCTGAACGGCGTGTATCCGGTTCCCGGCACAACGGCAAAGGTCGATTACTGGGGGGGCCAGATGGCCGCCTATGACTATACGATCCAGCCGGAAGACGGGGCTGTCGGCGTCTTCGCCCATGAGTTCGGCCACGATCTCGGACTGCCGGACGAGTATGACACCCAGTACACCGGGCAGGGTGAGCCGGTGGCCTCCTGGTCGATCATGAGCGGCGGCAGCTGGAACGGGCGGATTGCCGGCACCGCGCCGAGCTCCTTCTCGCCCCAGAACAAAGAATTTTTCCAGAAAACCATGGGCGGCAACTGGGTGAATCTGGCAGAAGTCGATGCGGCGGAGATTACCAAAAACGGGATCGCAGCCGTCGTCGACCAGAGTGTGACGAAATCGAAGAATCCCGGCGTGGTGAAAGTGAATCTGCCGGACAAACCGGTGCAGGGGATCCAGCCGGCCTTCGGGAAGCAGTACTACTACAGCACGAAGGGCGATGACCTGCATACGACGCTCTCCACTCCCGAGTTTGATTTGACGGGAGCGAAGACCGCTTCCTTTGACTTCAAAACGCTGTATGAGGTGGAGTTCGAGTACGACAGCCTGACCGTGACGGCCGTAACCTATGACGGCAAAACAACCACACTCGATGTGATCGGCGACGATGACACGAACGGGGATGCCAAGGCGGAGACGACGAACGGCGCGTGGGTGGACAAGTCCTATGATTTGACTCCGTTTGCGGGCAGCAAGGTGAGCCTCCACTTCGACTATGTGACGGACGGCGGACTGGCGCTGAACGGGTTCGCACTGGACAATGCCGCTCTGACCGTGGACGGCAAGGTCGTCTTCTCGGATGACGCGGAAGGCACGCCGGCCTTGACCCTGGACGGCTTCTCGGTGACGAGCGGACTCGAATACAAGAAGCAGTATTACTATCTCGAATGGAGAAACTATGCCGGCGCGGACCGCTCCCTTGCTTACAGCCGGGGCGTGAAATACAATACCGGTCTTGTCGTCTGGTATGCGGATGACAGCTACCTGGACAACTGGGTAGGGAACCACCCGGGGCAGGGCTTCCTCGGGGTCGTCGACTCCCATCCGGAGGCTTTGATCTTCAAGAAGGACGGCGTGGACTCCGTCGAACAAACGACGCGCTACCAGGTGGCGGATGCGGCCTTCTCCATTGATAAGACGCCGGCTTGGTACATTGATAACGAAACCCGCGGCGAGTACAACTATAAGCCGCTGCCGGGCGTAACTGAATTCTCGGACAGCAAGAGCTATATCAACAGCCGGATTCCGGATGCCGGACGCCTTGTGCCGAACTTCGGATTGAAATTCAAGGTCATCGGGGAAGCGAAGGACAACTCGGCCGGACTCATTTGGATTCATAAATAATACCAAGCAGCAAACAGCGGTCTGTTCCCGGAAGGAGGGGGAGAGGCCGCTTTTTTCGTTGACTGTCCACCCATGCATGAAGCGGTCACCATTTTCCATACTAGTACAGGCAGCTCATTTTCATGCAAAAGGAGAAGAGAAAAGTGAAATCTCAGTTACATAAGGCATGCCTGCTGTGTGCGTCCCTGGCCGTTGCCGCTGCCGCAGCACCGCTTCCGGCGCGAGCGGATGCCCAGGAACAAGTACGTATGGAAAAACTGCTGCCTGGCCAGTCGAAGGTACAGCTTGCGTTCACGTTGCGAAAGCTGTGGATGGAGCATTTATTCTGGACTCGAACCTACATCGTGAGTGCGGTCGACGGGCTGGCGGACCGGGACAAAGTGCTGGCGAGACTGCTGAAGAATCAGCAGGACCTGGGGGATGCGATCAAACCCTACTATGGGGAGGCCGCCGGCAATAAACTGGCCGAGCTGCTGCGGGAGCATATATTGATCGCGGGCAAGATTGTGGAAGCTGCGAAGCAGGCGAATGGGGCGGAGCTGGACCGGCTGAATAAGGAATGGTACCGGAACGCGGATGACATCGCCCAATTCCTGAGCAGCGCGAATCCGCATTGGAAGAAAGCGGAGCTGAAGGCCATGATGGAGAGGCACCTGCAGCTTGTGGCGGATGCGCTCCAGGCCCGGTTGAAACAAGATTGGGATGCCGATATCCGGGCATTCGATCAAGGAGAGGCGCATCTCCTCCACCTGGCGGATACTCTGGCCCAAGGAATCATAAAGCAGTTTCCCAAAAAGTTTCAATAGTTAATGAGCGTAAACTTCAACACGAAAAGCTTCAACTTCAAAATCGTAAGCTTCCCCCGGTCCCTTGCCCGGGTGGAAGCTTTTTTCGTGAGCGGTCAATCTCTGCTGAACGCCCCCCTTCACGATGGGGCGGTTGGCACAGCGGCACACACACCCAGCTCGCGATTCTCTCTCACGGATTATATATATGAGAGCGGTTAGAGATAGAGCGGCGATCTGTAGAGCGCACCCTCACACTAACCTTTTTCGGAACGGCGCTCCAGCTGAGCCGGCTCCTCTCGGGCAATCTCTGGATGTGCATCGGTTATCATCTCGCATGGCTCGAGTCCGTCCGGTACATTGCTGTACCCGGGGACGGGGCCATCACGGAGGTGGAATATGCATCTCCGTTCGGCTATGATCTGGTCTACATCGGCACGATTGTTCTCAGCGTGCTCGTTCTCCTCTGGTGGTCGATCCGGCGAGAGAAGCCTCCGGTAGATTGGAAGGCCGGGGAACCGGAAGGCGGGCAGGTATCGGGTTAACCGGTTAGACTGCAAGGAAGAAGCGACAGGGACAGGCGGCAGGCGGACCGTGGGGCCGCTCTAAGCGCATACGCTTGCATTTATATCTCACCAAGGTTCAATTCCGTCATCTTATATTGCTTATTAACATGCACTGTTCTTCTAGATCGGCGAAGCCGCTTATCTTGACAGAAGAAGGGGACCTCTGCGAATATATACAAGAACATTATGACATTTTTTGGTGGGTCCATGATGAAACCATTCGATGGACAAAGAGAGAGAAAGAGTGAGCGGGCATGAAAATCGGTTTGGTCAGACATTTTAAGGTCAAGAGGGGGCTTCCCGCTAAAGGGTGGATGACGGGTGAGGAGCTCACCCGGTGGTTCATGGAATACGATCAATCGGATGTGGAGATCGGAGCAGTGGAGATGAACGGGATCGAGTGGCAGCGCTGCTATGCCAGCGATATGCCGCGGGCGCGGATTACCGCCCAGACCATCCATTCGGGGCCGATCCGCTATCTGGAAGGTCTTCGGGAGATCCCTTATCCGGCGTTCGAACGGATCTCAAGACGCAGGCTCCCGATCATCGGCTGGCTGTTGTGGATGCGGACCGCATGGATGCTGGATCATGAGGCATTCCGGGAAAGCAGGGCGGGAGTTCGGGCTAGAGCGGCCCGGGTGTTGGACGAGATTACAGCCGAAGGAGAGGGAGAGAACATTCTGCTGGTCGGCCATGCCGCGTTCATGCAGGAGCTCTCCCGTGAGCTGCGCCGCCGGGGCTTCAAGGGACCGGGATTCAGGCGTGCGGCGAACGGACAGCTGTATCTCTTCGAACGCCAAGGATAAAGGAGACGCAGGAGCAGGCCGGGTAACAACCGGCCGTGAGCAAGCGGGAGGCTCTCATAAGATGAAACGGCCAGGTCTGCGGAAAGGGCGGACTTGGTTTTTTTTGAATTATAAGAAATTATATCCCGCCAGGGCTCGATTCTGCTGGCACGGGAGCCGTCTATGAAAATAGCGGAAGCACGGTGCGTTATTCCCACTTCGCAATGGTACCCACCAGAAATAAAGGAACTCAGATTCGCTATCGTAGGGAGCGACGCGGTTTCCAGGCCCGTTTCCTTCGAATAAGGCATTTGAGTTCCGCTATGTTTCGGGAAATACCGGGAAATACTTCAATAAGATACCACACTTCCGCTATTTCAAAAACGAGCGTTGGGGCGCTCCAAGCAGGGAATAGATGAGACGGGGATGGGTAATCGGTTATCGGGTCATTGCGGGAACATTGGATTTAATCGATTCGTCCATTGTGTCAAGAAAGACGCTCTTGTCTTCATTATTCTACAAAGCAGGGGATCCGCTCCCTATTCTCGAAAGGTAAGAAGACAACCGAGTTGAGGAGGAGAAGCGCTTGCTTATTGTTGTAGCTCCGGATTCCTATAAGGGCAGCCTGAGCGCTGTCGATGCAGCGGAGGCGATGGCGAAGGGGATCCGTTCGGTGTTCCCTGAGGCCGGGATCGTGAAGATGCCGATCGCTGACGGGGGAGAAGGCACCGTACAGGCGCTCGTCGCAGCCACGGGCGGAACCCTCATGAATGAACAGGTCCCAGGCCCCTTAGGGGCTGAGGTCGACGCAGTTTGGGGTATTCTAGGGGACGGCACCACCGGTGTGATCGAGATGGCGGCGGCGTCCGGGCTGACCCTGATTGCTGCGGAGAGCCGGAATCCACTGATGACGACGACGTACGGAACCGGGCAGCTGATCCGGACGGCGCTCGATCACGGTCTGCGCAGACTGATCATCGGCCTTGGGGGCAGCGCGACCAACGACGGAGGAGCCGGGATGGCGCAGGCGCTTGGCGCAAGGCTCCTCACGGCGAGCGGGGAAGAGCTTCCGCCCGGAGGAGCGGCCTTGTCGGAGCTGCATGCGATAGACCTGTCGCATCTCGATCCCCGGCTTGCGGAGACCGAGATCCGGGCCGCCTGCGATGTCGATAATCCGCTGTGCGGACCCCGCGGGGCCTCTGCGGTCTTCGGTCCGCAGAAGGGGGCCGCGCCTGACATGGTGGACCGGCTGGATTTGGCGCTGCGGCACTACGCCGGCATCGCACGGGCGGCAACGGGACGCGATGCCGCCGAACATCCGGGCGCGGGAGCCGCAGGTGGGCTTGGAGCCGGCCTGCTCTATTTTACGAATGCCGAGCTGGTGCCCGGGATCCGACTTGTACTGGATGCCGTCAACTTCGCAGACACCGTGAAGCATGCCGATCTCGTCGTGACGGGGGAGGGCTTGACCGATTACCAGACCGCTTTCGGCAAAGCGCCGGCCGGTATAGCCGCGGCCGCAAGAGAGGCGGGTGTCCCGGTCGTTTGTCTGTCCGGGGGGCTCGGGCAGGGGGCGGATGACCTCCTGAACCACGGCATCGACGGCTTGATGAGTATCGTACCCAGACCGATGGACCTTCCGTCGTGCATCGCCGCAGCCGGAGAGTTGGTGGAGGCCGCCAGCGCACGCATGTGCCGGCTGATTGGGATCGGCACCAGACTGCAAGCCCGAGGAGGAAGCGGCAGCTAGGCCGTCCTGTGAATGACGGATCTCATCAGCCATCTGAAGATGGCGGTGAGCAGCATCGCTCCGAACATGACGAACAAATAGGCCAGGAAGAGATAAAAGAAATTCATCCATTCGTAGAGCATGAACAATCCGGCCAGCGAGAGGAGAGGCTTGATGACGAACGCGAAGATCGCACTGGTCGCCGTCAGGTACAGCAGCTTGGATTTGTGGCGGTGCACGGTCCACTGGTACACCAGCATATAAAACACCGGCACCAGAGAAGCATCGATCATGAGGCTCATCGGAAGAAAGGGGAGCACTTTGTAAGGATAATCCCAGAGCCCGCGGGTCACGCCTAAGTTATCCGTATAGAATGTAACGATATGGATACTGTATCCAAAGAACCCCATATGGAACGCCTTGCTTCGGTCGAGCATGTAATAGAGCAGAACCAAGGGGCCGATGAGCAGCACCACACAAGTCCAGAACTCCCAGGTCGTCGGGATGGAATAGTGAAGCCAATAATCCATGTGCTCCGCCGAGTACTGTTTTTTCAACTGTCTCAAGTGTTCGAAGGAGGCTTGTTGATCCGCCGTCATACCGACCATCCTTTTTTCATCAGATATGGTAAGTATTTACCAAAGGAGCCGCTTGAATTCAAAAGATTTGGCCGGAGCCCGCCCTGCCGGTGAGGACAGGCGGACATGCGGAAGAGCCGCGGAGGCAGTCCCTCCACGGCTCGGTTCAGGATGGATCCATGCTCTAGAACAGATCCTTATTTTTCTTATAGAACACCCATCCCGCCAAAAACATCAAGCCCATCAGCGTATGGACGCCGATCAGCATAAACCAGATTCCGAACGGTGTATACATTCAGCCTCATCCCTCAGCAGTCTGTCTTAAGTAGCCACTTACGAATTCGATTGGACGATATAAACGATCAAGGCCGCATAGCCGAGCAGGATGACGGCAATATAGATCCAGGTCAGCCGGGACCAATTCCCCTTCGTGCGCTGATCGTACTGCGGGTTGCCTTCCCGGTTCTTCTTGGACATGCCGACCAGCAGCGTAGCCACAACAGCGAAGAGCATGACCGTAGCGAATAAAATATAGTAGACGTACAGCTCCATTGTTCGATCCCCCGTCTGTTGATTCGTGTGTAGATTATGATTGATCCTGCCCTTACAAGAAAAACTATATCAAGAACATCCGCACGTGTAACCATCCATTCCGCCGCGAATTCCACCAGCCAAATTCAACAGTTGTTCACAAATGCAGGGCGCGAAGGGCCTGTGCGATGCCCTTAACCCCGTCCGCCACCGTACCCTCCGGTGGTCGCGCAAAACTGAGCCGCAGGAAGCCGGGTCCGGAGCCGTATACCGCTCCCGGGGTATAGATGACGCCCCGTTTGACCGATTCTTCGAGCAGCTTCAGGTCGTCGGCCGGCCGGACCAGGGAGCACCACAGATTCAGTCCGCCGCGGGCCGCCGTATACTGCACCTCACCGGACAGCTCCTCCTCCAGAGAACGGATCAGGAGCTCCTGCTTGCGGGCGAGGGCCTGCCGGAGGAAGACGAGATGCTCGGCGAGCATGCCGGTGCGCATGAACGCATTGGCGGTCCACTGCGGGAGGACGCTGAGGCCAAAGTCGATTTGCTGCCGGGCATCCGCAAGGCGCTGCACCACGCTGTTTGGGGCGATCAGCCAGCCGATCCGCAGCCCCGAGGCGGCGATCTTGGACAGGGAGCCGATGTAGAGCACCGTGCCGTGTTCATCGATGGATTTGAGGGAGGGAGGGGGCGTCCCCTCAAAATCCGTGAGACTGAACGGGTCGTCCTCGACAATCGGGATGCCGAGCTCCGCGGCCAGGTTCAACAGAGGCAGCCTTTTGTCCGGGTGAAGGGTCGTTCCCGTCGGGTTCTGGTAGTTCGGATTGAGGAAGACCATCTTGATCCGGTGCTTCCGGAACAGCGTCCCCACATCCTCCGGATCGATCCCATCCTCGTGAACAGGCAGGGGGAAGATCCGCAGGCCTGCCGATTGGAACATCGATAAGGAGCAGCAGTAGGAAGGGTCCTCTACCGCCACGGCATCCCCCGGAGCCAGCAGGCATTGAAGGATGAGGAACAGCGACTGCTGGGAGCCCGAGGTGATCAGCACCGAAGACTCTGTTGTATGTATGCCCAGTTCCTGCCGCATAAATCCTACAAGGGTTTCCCTTAGCGGGTAGTAGCCCTGAGGGTCGTCATAGCCGAGGTGCGCCTCAAACGGAACTTCCCTCATCAGGCGCTGGATCTGCTCATTCGGGAACAGGTCGGCCGACAGCTCCCCGCTCGCGAAGTTGATAACGGCGGGCCTCTCCTGCAGCACCTCCCGGATCCGCCGGAGATAAGGGAGGCTCTGCGCGAAGGTGCCGCCCTGGACATAATCCCGCCAATTCGGGGAGAGGCCCGGCCGGTGCTTCCAGACTCCCCTGCTGACCCTCGTGCCGCTGCCCACCGAGCTTTCCACGATCCCCTTGGAGCGCAGGTCCTCATAGGCCTGCACCACGGTGCTCCGGTTCACCCCCATCCGTTCGGCCAGCCTGCGTTCGGAAGGCAGGATGCTGCCGGGCGGATATTCCCCGAGATGGATGCTGCGCTCCACGTGCTCCGCGATTTGCTGATACATCGGTTTTTTGCTGCTTCGATCCGGTTTCCACATGTGTCTGTCCCCGTTTATCTACTGAAATGTATGCGGATGCTTTCCTTCCGGCGGAATCTCCGAGCTCATCCGGCGCAGCTCGTTAGGGGTCATCCCGCATCGCTGCTTGAAGAGCCGGTAAAAATGCTTCATGTCCTGCAGTCCCACTTCCTGCGCCACCGTCTGAATGCTCCAGTCCGTATCAAGGAGAAGATCGCAGCTCTTGCGGATCCGTACATCCTGCAGCATCTGCGTGTAAGTCCGGTCGGTCTCCGCCTTGAATTTGCGCTGAAAATGCCGTGCCGATATCCCGATGCTTCTGCAGAATTCCTCCACGGGCATCGGATTCTTGTAAGCCTGATGAATGTAGTCCACGGCAAACTGGATCGGATTGGCTGCGGTCCTTGGGGCTGTGGCGGCTGGCGTGGTCTGCCGGATGCGGGCCAGCATGTCCATCAAATAAATATAAAGCTTGTACCGGAACCCGGTCTGCTTCCAGCTCAGCTCGAGCTTCAGCGCATACATGAGCCTCGCGAACTCGCCCGCCTGTTCCTTCACCTTGATGCAGTCCGGGCAGCTGCGGAACAGGTCCGTGATCTCCGCCATATCCTCGAACACGAGATGGCCGGACAACCCTTGGGGAGGGACCAGCACCTCCTCCTGGAACAGGCAGTTCAGGATCTCAAGGCTCGAATTCCTTTGCGGCTGGAAGACATGCTCCCGGTCCTTCGGAATGAAGAGGAGATCGCCCTTCGCAACGGGGATGGCATCTCTTCCAGCTGCAAGCGTACCTGATCCTTCGGCGATATAGGCGATCTCGTGGAAGGGATGTGTATGCACATGGAAATGACGGTCGGCCTGCACGGGATGGAAGGAAATCGGGGTCCCGTCCGTAAACGCATGCTCTATGGGATAAGGCCGCAGGGTTGAGCCCATTCGTCTCCATTCCTCCTTTGATCTGGCCGTCTTCGGCTTTGTCGTCTTCGGCTTTGTCGTCTTCAGCTTTGTCATCTTCAGCTTTGTCGTCTTATAGTAACCAACTTTGGCGGACGGTGCAACCGGTCCCGTGTCGCAATCCCCTAATCGCCCGTCGTCCCAGACCATAGGTCGGACCGGGCTCCTTCAGGTAGACTGGGTGAGTACACCAACACCTGAGGAGGAAATGAAGGAATGACTGTCATCAGTACAAGATTGCCCCAAGAAATGAGACCTTATCTGCTGCGTTCCGGGGATGGCGAACGTTATGTCTTCGGAAGGCAGGTCGCTTCGGTGATGGCCAGCTCCCAAAGCACGGGAGGCGTATTCGAGATGGTGGTGCTCTCCGGATCCAAAGGAGAGGAATTCCCGCTGCACCGGCATGCCGGAAGCTATGAGTCCGTCATCGTGCTCGAAGGCAAGCTGGAATTCCTGCTGAACGGCACGTATCACCTGCTCACCGCAGGCGATTATGTCCACATCCCGCCGGGCACCCCGCATGCTTACCGGATGGCGGGACACCGCACGCGTCTGGCCTCTTACACGGTGCCGGGCAGCATCAGCCGGGTGTACTCGATTCTCGGCATCCCGTACGCTCCGGTGGAGCATCCCGTGAAGCCGGTCGGCGCCATTACCGGAGAGCTGCTGGAGCAGGCCTCCGCAGCTGCGGACATCGAGTTCCTCGCCGGTCCGATGCAGTGGGGCTCATCCGCCATGATAGAGGGCGGTGCTATCCCGGCGGAGGTCGCTCCCTATGTGCTTGAGAGCGGGGAAGGGGACCGGCTGCTGACGGCGGACCAGCTGCACAGCATCCTGGCGTCGCAGAAGAATACGGACGGCGGGTACATCTTCGTATCCTCCATCGGTCCGAAGGGCGACCCGATCGTCGAGCATTACCATGAGCACCACACGGAGACCTTCTTCTGCACGAAAGGGGAGATGACGATGTGGGCGAGCGGGGAGGAGATCCGGCTTCAGCCGGGCGACTTCCTGCACGTGCCGGCCGGCACCCTGCATTCATACCGCTTGGATGCGGACTACACCCAGGTCGTCGGCCTGCTCGTCTCCGGCCTGTTCGAGCCGTTCTTCCGCACGCTCGGCGACCCGTACGAGGATCATATCTTCCCGTCCGAGCCGGGCCCGCTCCGCATGGACCGCGTGCTGAGCATCATCCACGAACTGGATCTCAAGGTAGTGGCGAAGTCTCCACTGGACCGCAAGTAAAGGAAGGAACCCCATGGAAAGCAGCCATCATAGACCCGACTCTTTCAGAATCATTTGGACCCTTGCTTTCGCCATGGTCATCTCGGTGATGAACTCCACCATGTTCAACGTAGCGCTTCCCGTGCTCCGCAAGGAATTCGGCTTGACCTCCTCCGAGGTCAGCTGGGTCGTCACCGCCTACATTATCGTCTATGCCGTCGGATCGGTCACTTACGGCAAGCTGGCGGACAGGTTCCCGCTCAAGAACCTGATCACCGCGGGGCTGGTCCTCTTCGCGGCAGGCTCCCTGCTCGGGCTCTTCTCCACGAGCTACTGGATGATCATTGCCGGCCGCATCCTGCAGTCGATGGGAGCCTCGGTGATCCCGGCCTCCTCCATGCTCATTCCCATGCGGTATATCCCGGGCGAGAAGCGCGGGCGTGCGCTCGGCATCACCTCGGCCGGCATGGCGCTTGGGACGGCAATCGGACCGATCATCGCCGGCTTCATCATCGGGCTGGTCAGCTGGCGCTTCCTGTTCCTGATCTCGCTGCTCGTGCTGGTGTCGCTTCCGCTCTTCCGCAGGCATCTGCCGGAGGAGAAGAGCCAGCCGGGCCGGACGGATCTGGCGGGAGGCCTGCTGTTAGCCGCGGGCATCGCGCTGCTGCTTCTCTCGATTACCCAGCAGAGCTGGATGCTCTGCGGACTGACCGTGGTGGTGTTCGCCTTGTTCTATCTCCGCATTCACCGGGCGGGCGATCCGTTCGTCGCTCCCGGCATCTTCCGGAATAAGAAGTACACGGCCGGCTTGATCATCGGATGCATGATCCTCACGCTCAATCTGTGCGTACCGTACCTCGTTCCGCAGATGCTCAGCTCCGTGAACGGCCTGTCCTCCATGGAGACGGGGCTGGTCATGTTCCCGGGTGCGCTGCTGGCCGCGCTGCTCGGCCTGGTCGGAGGCCGGATCGCCGACTCGAAGGGGAACCGGTTCCTGGTGGCCTGCGCGCTGCTACTCCAAGCGGCGTCCTATCTGCTGTTCTCCACCTTCACCGGTACTTCGACGATGCTTGTCGCGGGGCTGCTCATCCTGACCAACACCGGGCTGACCTTCGCGCAGATCGGGATGGCGGGAACGGTGTCCCGGACGCTCACCAGCCGGCAGACCGGGGTAGGCATGGGCATCTACATGATGGCCAGCTTCATCACCGGAGCCATCGGCACGACCCTGATCGGGGCGGTGCTCGACAGCGGCGGATCGTCCGCCTCGCTGAACCCGGTGTATCAGGGACAAGGAGGCGGTGCCTTCAGCAGTGTCTTCCTGATCTTCGCCGTCTGGATCATCGGCGTTGTCGCCCTTTACTTTACGGTCTTCCGCCAGAGCAGGGAGACCGCCGTCCAGACAAGCTAGCCGCTAGGCGGACGGCAGGATGATCCGGATAATCACTCTTTTGGATTAGCTGGCGGGAGACATCCGAAGATCAGCTTGGTTTTGCAGAGCATATCGTACGAAAGAAAGCCGTATCCGCCTTCAGGGATGCGGCTTTTTTGCCGTATTAGCGGGCGCAGTACGGCAGGCTGGAATGCGGGGAGGCCGAAGTTGAAAATGAGTTATTGCTGTAATTTGCCAATTCAGGTATAAGAAAGAAGCGCCAATGGGGCCGATGATGTTCCGCCGTAACGGGCAGCCCCAACGAGCAGCCGTAACGGCGCGCCGATACTCCGGAAGAACCATCCGGAGAGAGGAGGGGAGCGGAAGAGAGCGGAAGCAGCGATGATTCTAATGAAAAGAAGGAGGAATCCCAATGATTGCATCGTTCAAAAAAGGCATGTCCCGTAAGCTCGGCACCTCGATTCTCAGCTTTGCCCTGCTGCTGACGGCAGCGACCGCAGCACCGTCCGCCCTGCTGCCCGCGGCAGCGGCGGCCTCTGTGTTTCCCGGCGCTGAAGGCTATGGGGTGGATACGCCGGCAGGACGCGGAGGGACGATCATCAAGGTCACGAACCTGAACGCCGACGGGGCGGGCTCCCTCAAGGCGGCTCTGGCTGCCAAAGGCCCCCGTATTATTGTGTTCGAGGTCGGAGGCGTCATTGATCTTGGCCGGCAGACGCTTGTCGTGTCCGAGCCCTATGTCACGATTGCCGGACAGACAGCGCCTTCCCCGGGGATCACGCTGATCCGGGGCGGGATGCAGATCAAGACGCACGATGTGCTGATGAAGCACATCCGGTTCCGGATGGGCGATGCCGGTGCGGCCAAGGGCAGCGGCTACGAGCCCGACGTATCGACGTACGGTGCCAATGCGTACAACATTGTCGTCGATCATTGTTCGTTCGCCTGGGGAGTCGACGAGACGCTGTCGGCTTCCGGTGCCCGGTTCGACGGACCGAACGGCACCTCCCGGAAGCTGACCTTCAGCAACAATATCATCGCCGAAGGCCTGCATGACTCCGTACACGAGAAGGGACCGCACTCCATGGGCACCCTGATCCATGATTATGTGACGGATGCGGCGGTCGTCGGCAACCTCTTCGCCCATAACTATGAGCGCAATCCATGGTTCAAGGGCTTCGCCACCGGGGTGATCGTCAACAACGTCATTCACAATCCCGGCAAATGGGCGATGCGGCTCGGCTATGTCCCTGGAGAGTGGACCTCGTCCACCATTACACCGCAGGGGCCTAAGGTCAGTATCGTGGGGAACTACATGAGGCATGGGGCGGATACGATCGCAGGCCTTGGACTTGTCGGCACGAATTCGAACAGCGGCGAAGCTTATATGGCGGACAACAAAGCGGTGGACCGCTCGGGACAGGCGGTGCCGCAGACGTTCGGCGGTGTGAAGCTGCTCAGCAGCAAGCCGTCCTGGCCGTCCTCCGGCCTGACGGTCCGTCCGTCGAGCGAGGTGCTGGCGCATGTGACGCAGCATGCGGGAGCCCGGCCGAAGGACCGGGACGCGGTGGACAAGCGGATCGTGTCCGATACGCTGAACGGCACGGGCCGCATCCTGAACAGCCAGAACGAGGTCGGCGGCTATCCGGCCGCCACAGCGGTCACGCGGAAGCTGACGGTCCCGGCGACCGGGATCGACGAGTGGCTGCACCAGTTCTCGGTGGAGCTGGAATAGGCTAGGAAGCGATCCGGAGCCTGACAGGGAAGATGCCTGTCAGGCTTTTTTAATTGGACCCAAAGTCTCCCTGTAAGCACGCCTTACGAAAGCGTAAGATCGAGAGGAGGAATACCAAAGTGAAGGAGGAATGCCTATGCTCCCATTAAAGTACCTGTTCCACAATGAAGACCTGGCCCGGATGCTCCTGGAGCATTGGAAGTATGACCCGGAATCCCTGGTGATGTTCAAGCACTACCGGATCTCCTCGAATGCGATTTACCCGTTCAAGTGCGAGGGGAAGACGCAATTGCTTCGGTTTGCTCCTGCGGTGGAGAAGAAGAAGGAGCAGATCTCGGCGGAGCTGGAGTTCATCGCTTATCTCCGGGAGAACGGGTATGAAGCCCTGGAGCCCGCACCTTCTCGGGAGGGCGAGGTATGGATCGAAGCGGAGACGCCTTGGGGCGGATACTACGCCTCCGTATTTCACCGGGTGCCGGGTGCGCCGATACACCGATCGAACTTCAGTGATGCGGTGATCGCCGCGCATGGGAAATCGCTCGGGAAGCTCCATCGGCTGTCGTATCGTTACACGCCATCAGGAACCCCAAGATGGTCCTGCTTCGATGTGCTGGACTGGGTGCAGGCGCTCCTGTCGAAGTTTCCATCGGAAGAAGCGGCTGTAGGGGAAGCCGCCAGGCTGAAGGAGTACTTTTACGGGCTGCCCGATACCGGCTGCCATTACGGCCTGATCCACTATGATTTTGAGTACGATAATGTGTTCTTCGACGAAGCCTCCGGTGTGTGCCATGCCATTGATTTTGACGACGCCATGTATCACTGGTATGTCATGGACATCGAACAAGCGCTCCACAGCCTGCGGGACTATATCCGGCCCGAGTGCATCTGCCGGAAAAAGGAGATGTTCATCCAGGGGTACCTATCGGAAAATGAGCTTCCCGAGGAGTGGGAGTCCATCCTGCCGGCCTGCAGGCGGTTCGCCGATCTCTACAGTTATGCACGCGTGCTCCGGGCGAGTAACGAGCAGTGGAAGCATGAACCTGAGTGGCTGCTCAAGGTAAGAGCCCAACTGTCCAAGGTCCTTGAGGAGCGTTCCGCCGACTTCGGGAAAGAGCTCTAGGTCACGCATGATGTTCCCGCGGTTGTGTCAGCTGAATAGTACAAAAGGCCGTATACACAGGAATGCCGCCGTGTTCCTTCCCGTGAGGGAAGACGTGAAGCGAGCGAATCAGGAGGATGAGGAAACCATGGAGAAAGTCAAAGCGAGAATTGAACATTCACTGACCGTGCTGCTGGTATCCGATCTGCAGCGGTCCATGAAGTATTATGAAGAAGCCCTCGGGTGCGAAGTCAATGAGCACTGGGCGGTCCGGGATGAGTTTGGGCCCGGCTTCAATCTGATTCAGGCGGCGGACCCGGGGGACGTCAGACCGAACAAGGGTACATGGAATACATACGCATACGTGAAGGCCCACGAGGAACTGGATCTGCTGTCCGAGGAGTTCCAAGCGAATGGCGCATACATCGCCACCGGGCCTAACGTGACCGAGCATGAGTGGGGAGCATGGAAGGATTTTGCGGTGCAGGATCCGGACGGCTATCTCATTGGGTTCGGTTCGGGGAGCAGGAACGGGTAAACGCATCGAAGGGGAACGGGAGAAGGACAAACGGGAAGCAGCTTCCCAGGACAATCTGACATCAACCCCATAGGGCTGCCGGTAACCACCGGCGGTCTTGTTGGCGTTTGAGGCGGACACGTGCCTATCTCAGCATAACAGCATACGTCGGACCGGCTTACAGCAATCTGGCGGTGAGCGAGAATGATTTTCTCCTTGTGACCATTTTTGCTCGATTTTGCCGCACAGACCGGGGTATCATAGAGCAGGGCAGGTGGGGGCCGAAGCCACTGTCCCATCGGGGGGACTTCGTTTCTTTATCGGCATTATTACGGTACCGAACAAACGCAATGAGGAGAAAGGAGCGGTTTATGAGCAGCACGGTACGCAGCAAATCCACAGTATACCGATACTTGCAAGGGCTTACATTGAAAAGGCGGATCATGATCCTTTTTCTGGGCAGCTCCCTGATTCCCTTCCTCAGCATAGGGGCGATCTCTTACTCTACCATCTATTCCATGCTGCAGAACAAGATTCAATCCGGGATTGTCAGCAATCTGAAGGGCGTGGAGCAGTCGCTCGAGAACACGCTGACCAACCTGAACCATGTCTCCCAGCAGCTGGCCTTTGACGGGTCGGTGGGACGGAAGCTGGATCTGCTGCTTGCGGCGAAGGAGCCCTATGAGCGCTCCAGGCTGACGGAAGAAGTGAGGAACGAGCTCAGCCTCATCACCTTTACGAATCCGAACATCGGACTGACGCTCTATTATTTTCAAAAAGAGGGTACGACGCTCTTCGAGAACATGGGCGTGAAGGACGGCTTTGCCCCGGAGAAAGCCCCGCTGCTCGGGCACTACAACGGGATCTCCTACTACGGCCCGCATCCCAGCAGCAACCGGTTCGTCAACCAGATCGTGCTTTCTGCGCTGCGCCGGGTGGAGCTGCCCGAACGGCAGGATGTGTACGTCTACATCGAATCGGGCTTCCGGCTGACGAGCGGGATTCTGACCGGGGACGGCTTCGGGGGGAAGGTGGCGCACCTCATCCTCGATCATGACGGCCGGGTCGCTTACAGCCACCTTCCGTCTGTGTTTCCGGTCGATTCAGTGTTTCCGGGCTTCACCATGGACGGGACGTCAGGCGAGCATGCGGGCCACTATTGGTTCCGGGAGAAGAGCAGCCAGGGCTGGAGCGTGCTGTCGGTCATTCCCGCGGCGGATTACAACCGGGAGATGAACCGATGGTGGACCCAGGTGCTGCTCAGCTCCCTGGTGTTCCTGGCGATCTCGCTCCTGCTCGGATGGCTCCTGTGGAAAATGGTGTACAAGCCGCTCGGCACCTTTCACGGGGAGATCGAGAGCATGGAGCAGCAGAGCGGGCAGGGGCAGACCGAGGCGGAAACGGCCGCCTCGCTGGCTCCGGCGACTCACATTCCGGAGTTCGACGATCTCCTGGAGCGGTTCCGGGGGATGCGCGGCCAGATCTGGACCCTGTTCGCGGAGGTGGAACAGAAGGAGAAGCGGCGTGCGGATCTCGAGGTCGAGAAGCTGCTGTACCAGATCAACCCGCATTTTCTCATGAACACGCTGGATACGGTGCACTGGCTGGCCGTCCTGCACGGACAGGGGGAGATTGACCGGCTGGTGCAGTCGCTCAATAAGCTCCTCTATTATAACCTCGGAAAGCTCGGCCAGCAGTCGACGATCCGCGAAGAACTGGATGCGCTGCAGCAGTACTTGACCCTGCAGGAGATCCGGTACGACTTCAAGTTCCTAGTCCGCATCGAAGCGGATGAACGGGTGCTCGGCACCCCGATCCCGCGGTTCCTGCTGCAGCCGCTCGTCGAGAATGCGCTCTACCACGGTTTGGACGACAAGGGGCGTATTGAGGTCGATGTGCGGCAGGAAGGAGACGCCGTGCAGATTGCCGTGCAGGATAATGGTGCGGGCATGAGCGAGGAAGCGGTCCGACGGCTGCTGGAGGAACGCCCGCCCGAGGAGAGGCGTGTGGGGATGGGCATAGGGATGAACTATGTCAAACGGATGATGGAGATCCATTACGGCGAGGGGGCCGGGCTCGCGATCCGGAGTGCTGCGGGTGAGGGCACCCGGATTGAGCTGAGGCTGCCGCTGACAGGGGAGGACAACACATGATAAGAGTGCTGGTTGTGGACGATGACAAACTGGTGCGCAAGGGGCTGATTGCCGCCATGCCGTGGCAGGAGTGCGGGATGGAGGTCGCCGGGGAAGCCGCGAACGGAATGAAGGCGCTGGAATTCTTGGAAGCGCATCCGGTCGATCTCGTTCTGACCGATCTGGCCATGCCGGTGATGACAGGGATCGAGCTGATCCGCGAGGTACGGCGCAGAGGCCTTCCCGTACATATGGCCGTGCTGACGCTGCACCAGGACTTTGAGTATATCCAGGAAGCGCTGCGCCTCGGGGCGATCGATTACATCGCGAAGGTGCAGCTCGAGACCGAACGCTTCGAGGAGGTGCTCGGGCGGATCGCCGCGCGGATTCGCGAGGTGCAGGCAGGGCAGCCGGCGGGCGAACCGGACGCAGGCAGGGGAGAAGGCCAGGGGGCGGACTGCGGCGCCGCCTTCCTGACACTGCTTCCCGACGCGGACGCGGCATGGCTGCCGGGGCTGCTCGCCGGCGCCGGGGAGGCGCCTGATGCGCCGCAGCTGCAGGAGCTCGAGCGCGGCCTGTGGCTGTGGCAGCCGGCCGCCGGGGCCGATGCCGAAGCGGAGGCTGCGCTGGCCCGTGTGGCGGAGCAGTGGCGGCGGCAGCGGCCTGCGCCCGGCTGGGCGCTGCTCGAGCTGGCCGGGCTGCGGCTGAGCGGCCCGGGCGAGGTGCAGCGTGCCCTGCGCGAGTACAAGGACCACTGCCTGTTCCGCGACATGCGGCAGGACGGGCGGCTGCCGGGTCCCTTCTGCCCGGCGGAGTGGGCGGCCCGCGGGATGGAGTCGGCGGGGGAGCCGGAGACACCGGCGGGCGGCGTGTCCGCCGGGCGGCCGGCCGAGCCGTGGCTCTCGCCCGAGTGGATCCACAGCACAGCCCGGTACGCGGAGCTCAAGCAGCGGCTGGCGGCCTCCCGGATGGCCCCGGCGGCGCTGTATGCCCTGCTTTACACGCTGGCCGGCTCCTGGGGCCGGTTCTACCGCGAGGTCGCCGGACTCGACATCCGGCCGCCCGCTGGCATGGTATACCGGTACGAGGCCATGCAGTGGCTGGATGAGATCCGTGCCGAAGTGCGGCAGGCGATGGACCGCTCCGCGCATTCGGAGGAGGTCGTGGAAGCCGTGATGAAGAGCGTCCACTTCATCCATGAAGAGCTGGGCGGGGAGATGACAGCACAGGAGGCCGCCCGGCGGGTGCATATGAGCCGCAGCCATTTCAGCGAATGCTTCAAGGCGATCGTCGGCTGCACCTTCAATGAATACTTGAGGAAGGCGCGGATGGCTAAGGCGGAGGAATACCTGATCCACACGGATAAGCCGGTACAGTGGATCGCCGAGAAGACCGGATACCTCGACGAAAAGTATTTTCGCCGGACCTTCCGCGAGGTGACCGGCCTGCTGCCGAGCGAATACCGGCAGGCGAGAAGGCAGGGGGGAGCCGTGTCGGCGGACGGGGGGGACAAATGACGGTACGTGCGGGCGTGAGCGGAAGATACGGTGCGCGAGGCTGCTCCGAATCCGGTGAGGCACCGGGAAGGCGGTCAAATGTCCCCCTGAACCGGAGACCCTGAGCCATCCGGAAGAAGCTAACGGATATGGTACCCTATGGATGTAAGCCTTTGCAGTGAGATGATTCTGAACCGCACGTATTTTGATCCTCCTATTCATATCGAACAGAAAGAAGGGGTATTCATGCGCAAGTTTCGAAGAGGTCTTCCTATGCTGGTAGCTGCCGGCCTCCTGACCGTCACCGCGTGCAGCACACCGGCCGAGAAGCAGCCGGCCGCGTCCTCTGAGCCGAAGCCGGCCGCAGACAAGAGCACTGCCGCTGCCGCCGATCCGTTCGGCAAGTACGACCAGCCGGTCACGATCACGATCGGCAAGAGCGTCGATCCGACGGACAAGAGCCTGCCGGCAGGCGACACGCCGGAGAGCAACCAGTACACGCGCTACGTCAAGGAGCACCTGAACATCGACTCGAAGCTTGTCTGGCAGGCCGCAGCGGGCAAGGACTACGACCAGAAGGTCAACCTGTCCATCGCGAGCAACGATCTGCCGGACACGATGGTCGTCAACGACACGCAGCTGCGCCAGATGGTCAAGGCAGGCCAGCTGGCCGATCTGACGGATGTATTCGCGCAGCATGCCTCGCCGGCGGTCAAGAGCATTATCGAGTCGACGAAGGGGCTTGCGACCAAGGCGGTTACCTTTGGCGGCAGGATGATGGCCATCCCGAACGTCACGACCGAGTCGGATATGGTTCATCTGATGTGGATCCGCAAGGACTGGCTGGATAAGCTGGGCCTGCCTGTGCCGAAGACGATTGACGATCTCGAGAAGACGGCCAAGGCGTTCGTCGAGCAGGATCCGGACGGCAACGGGAAGGCCGACACGATCGGGATCACGGGCCCGCAGGCGGGCGGACTGCTTCATGCGAATTTCATTACGCCGAACAACAACAACTATGGCTTCGACCCGATTTTCTCCTCGTTCCATGCTTATCCCGGCTTCTGGCTCAAGGGAGCGGACGGCAAGCCGGTCTACGGCTCCATCCAGCCGGAGACGAAGGAGGCGCTCGCCAAGCTCCGCGACCTCTACGCCAAGGGCCTCATCGACAAGGAGATGAGCGTGCGCAAGGACACCTCCGAACTCATCAAGGGCGGCAAGTCAGGGATCTGGTTCGGCATGTGGTGGGGCGGCTACGGTCCGCTCGGGGATGCGATCAAGAACGATCCGAAGGCGAACTGGCAGGCGTACGCGGTACCGCTGGATGCAAGCGGCGAGTTCACGCCGCACATGGGTACGCCGTCCAACCAGTTCGTGGTCGTCCGCAAGGGCTATGAGCATCCGGAGGCGGCCATGAAGATGATCAACCTGCTGCTGCGCGACGAATCGAAGTTCGACGTCAAGGTGGCGATCGCGAACTACCCGCTGCGCCTCGTGTTCGCACCGATGGACGAGATGGACGTCACGCTGAAGATGCTGCGTGAGGTGCTTGCCGGCACGAAGAAGCCGGAGGAGCTCGATCTGCCGGGCTACAAACTGCTTAAAGCCGACGCCGAGAACGTCAAGAAGGTGAAGCTTGAACCGTACGACAAGGTGGATATTCAGTACTGGAATCCGGAGGCGGATCTCGGGGTATGGAAGCGGATGTATTCGACCTTCGTCGGGGTGGCGGCGCTCGAGAAACCGTACAAGAAGACCTACAGTGTGACTTACTCGCAGACAAAGACGATGGAAAGCCGCTGGGCGAACCTAGACAAGCTCGAGAAGGAGACGTTCCTGAAGATCATTATGGGGGCCGCGCCGCTCGAGACCTTCGACCAATTCGTGACGAACTGGAAAAAGCAGGGCGGGGATCAGATCACTGCCGAGGTTGAGGAAGCATCGAAGTAAATGCTCGTAGTTTCGTTTTTGCGCTCCGTTATGCTTCGCATAAAGGTCGCTGTCAAAAACGAAATACGTCGCCGGGCAAGTAAAAGATCAAAAAAGAAATGCATCGCCTGGCGGCTAAAAAGATCAAAGATGAAGTGCTCGTAGTTTCGTTTTTGCGCTCCGTTATGCTCCGCATAAAGGTCGCTGTCAAAAACGAACTACATCGCCGGCAGGTAAAGCGAAAAACGAACTACATGCCCGGCAGCTAAAAAGATGAAAGCTAGTTATTTCAGGAAACTGTGGATGCAGTCGGGCATCCCCGCGGGGATGCCTGGCCGCTCACAGAATCTATAGCAGGAAAGGTGCTCTGCCATGAGAACGAAAGGATTCGTGAAGCATTACTACCTGATGCTGCTTCCCGGCATGATCTGGCTGACGCTGTTCAGCATCGTGCCGATGTTCGGTATCGTCATCGCTTTCCAGGACTACAATCCGGGGCTCGGGATCCTGCACTCCGAGTGGATCGGACTGGAGAACTTCCGCTACATGTTCTCGCTCGGCGACAGCGGGCTGGTGTTCCGCAACACGATTGTGATCGCCGTAATGAAAATCATCGCCAACCTCGTCGTCCCGCTGATCTTCTCGCTGATGCTCCACGAACTGCAGCTAGCCGTGATGAAGAGGTGGGTGCAGACGATCGTGTACCTGCCGCATTTTCTGTCTTGGGTGATCCTGGCCGGGATTCTGCTCGACGTCTTCGCCTACAAGGGGCCGGTCAACCAGATCCTGTCCGTCTTCGGGGTGGAGCCCATCCTGTTCTTCGCCAGGGCCGACCTGTTCCCGTTTCTGATTGTAGGCAGCGATGTCTGGAAGGAGTTCGGCTTCAACACGATCATCTTCCTCGCGGCGCTGACAAGCATCAATCCGTCGCTGTACGAAGCGGCGGCGATCGACGGGGCGACCCGCTGGCAGCGGCTGCTGAACGTTACGCTGCCCGGTATCGTCACGACGATTATTCTGCTCGCGGTGCTCAGTCTCGGGAACGTACTCAATGCGGGCTTCGATCAAATTTTCAACCTGTACAACCCGCTCGTCTACTCCACTGGAGATATTATCGATACCTGGGTGTACCGGACAGGGCTGGTCGACCTGCAGTACGGCCTGGCTACGGCCACAGGACTGCTGAAGTCAGTGATCTCCTTCATCCTGATCACCGTATCGTATCTGCTCGCCTCCAGGTTTGCGGGCTACCGGATTTTTTAATGACCGGCGTGTTATGTATGAGAAGAAAAAGGGGGGACCGTTATGGTTCGCGAAACGACCTGGGGTGACCGGGTATTCGACGGCGCACTGGTGGTGCTGCTGGCGGGAGCTGCGCTGCTGTGCGTGCTCCCGATCTGGTATACGCTGGCCGTGTCGCTCAGCGACAATGCGGCGGCGTCGGCCGGAGAGGTCCGTCTGTGGCCGGTCGGCTTCAATCTCGGCTCGTACAAGGAGATCATGGGGGACGCCAAGTTCTTCGGCTCGTTCTGGATCTCGATCCAGAGGGTTGTGCTTGGAGCGGGGCTGAACCTCATCGTCACCATCTTGATGGCGTATCCGCTGTCGAAGACGACCAAGGATTTTCCGCTGCGCAATGTGTTCATGTGGACGCTGGTGTTCACGATGCTCTTCAACGGGGGACTGATCCCCTGGTACCAGACCGTCAAGTCGCTCGGCCTCATCAACAGCATCTGGGGGCTCGTGCTCGGCAACAGCGTGCCCATGTTCAATGTCATTCTTGTCGTCAACTACTTCCGCAATCTGCCGAAAGAGCTGGAGGAGGCGGCGCTGGTCGATGGAGCAGGACCATGGTACATGCTCTGGAAGGTGTTCGTGCCGCTGGCGGTCCCCGTGCTGGCTACGGTGACGCTGTTCAGCATTGTGTACCACTGGAACGAGTTCTTCAACGGGCTGGTCCTCATGTCGAAGGCTGAGCATTACCCGCTGCAGACGTACATCCAGCAGCTCGTCGTGATCATCGACGCCACGACGATGAACGAGGACCAGATCAAGCGCATGAGCGAGCTGTCGAACCAGACGCTCAACGCGGCCAAAATTTTTATCGCCATGATTCCGGTGCTGATCGTGTATCCGTTCCTGCAGCGGTTTTTCATCCACGGGATTACGCTGGGGTCGGTGAAGGAATAACGTTATCCGCAATCCAAAAGAAATGGAGTCCCCCGCCGTATTGTATGCTGAGATGGATAGGAAATCATCGCGTGCCGATGAAGTGTCAGTCCAGTGTCAATCGAGTGTCAATCTAGTGGAGGTGTGACCGTGGGTGTTCTTGGATTGAAAAAGATCGATGTGATAACCGTATTCGTGGAGGACCTGCAGAGAACCAAGGCGTTCTATTGTGAAGTCTTCGGTATTCCATCGGTGTACGAAGACAGCAATTCGGCCGTCTTCGACTTCGGCAATATGAGCATCAATCTGCTTAAAATACCTGCAGCGAGGGAGCTGATCGAGCCGGCGGCGGTCGCAGATCGCGAAGCCGGGGCGCGGTTTCAGTTCACTATCCGCGTGGAGGATGTGGACGCCGTATGCTCCGATCTGTATGAACGAGGAGTCGCGCTTCTGAGTGGCCCGGTGAACCGGCCATGGGGCGTACGGACGGTAAGCTTCATAGATCCGGCCGGCCATATTTGGGAGGCGGCACAGGAGCTGCCTCAGTAGGGATCCGGAACGGCCTGTAGCAATACGGGCTGCTTCACAGCACAACAGCGGCAGCCGGGAGCATGGTGATGTTCCCGGCTGCCGCTGTTGTTATCGGACATCCTGATAAAGGCTGTTCGAGTAAAGGCGCCGTATCAACGGAAAGACAGATCGTCACCGCTGGGCAGAAGGAGGGGTTGTGTCAGGACGACCTCCCGCGGATAGCGTTACGGCTGCCTTGCGCTCCGCCTTCCGGGAAGGCAATGAAGCGACCGCGACGCCAAGGAGGACCAGCAGCGTCCCAAGTACCTGAACAGCAGTGATTGGCGTGCCGGACAGCATCGAGATCAGCATCGTAACGAGCGGCACGAGGTTGAAGAAGATCGCCGTGCGGCTGATCCCGAGCTCCGCAATCCCCCGGTTCCACCACAGGTAGCCGAGCACGCTGGCGAATACCGCCATGAAGGCCACCGCGCCCCAAGCGCTCCAAGGGATCGAGGAGAGGGGAAGCGGGCCGGTGCTGCCCCCTGCGGCCAGCATCAGGCATACCGCACCGACGGTCATGGTGTAAGCCGTGGTCGCCAGGCTGCTGGAGCCGCGGATGAACCCCCGGCCAAGCACCCCGTACAGCGCCCAGCACAGGTTGCCGCCGAGCAGCAGCAGGTCTCCGGCAGAGAAGGACAGCGTGCCGATCACGTGCCAGGAGCCCTGCGTAATGACGAGCAGCACGCCAACCAGGGAGAAGAGGATGCCGGTCCCCTGCCGAAGCGAAATCGGGTCACGCAGAATCACGCGTGCGAGCAGGGCCGATACCAAGGGATTCGTGGCCATGATGAGTGCGCCGTTCAGCGGCAAGGTGGATTTCATGCCCTCGAAGAACAGGATGTTGAACCCGAATACACCGACCACACCCAGCAGGACGAACATCGGCCAGTTCTTACGCAGTGCCTCCGTATTCATCCGTTCCTTGGCGAATAAGAGGACAAGCAGCAGGAGAGCGGCGAACCCGAATCTCCAGGCGGCGGCAGCCGGGGCCGCAAAAAAGTGGACGGCATACGAGGCGAGATTAAACGAAGCTCCGATGAACACGGAAACGAGCAGCAGTCTGGCGACCATGGGAACCGACATGGGTAATACCTCCTCCAATCAAAGTACACCCAGCTTACAAGTTAGAGTCAACTGGAAGTCAAGAGGCGTAAGGAAATATTTTTCAGACTTGACTTCGAGTCAGCTCTAAGTTGTATGATGGTTTCAAAACCGATTTTGGCAAAGGAGTGTCGGGTACCATGCTCACCATCAGTCAAGTGGCGGAGAAGACGGGGCTCACCCCTTATACACTGCGCTATTATGAGAAAATCGGCGTGTTGAAGGTGCCGAAGCGCCGGGAAGGCGGGGCCCGCACCTATTCGGAGAGCGAAGTGACGCTGATTCAGTGCCTGAACGGTCTCAAAAAGCTGGGGATGTCACTCGAGGAGATTACGGAGTTTTTTCGGGACGGCTGCGTGATGGAGAAAATACAGCAGGGGGAGCACCCGGCGAATCTGACCCCTTCATTGAATAATCGCATCACCATTCTGTCGAAGCATCTGGCCGGACTGGAAGCGAAGCGGCAGGAGCTGGATCACATCATTGCCCTGACCCAGGAAAGGCTGGCGGTGTACAGTGAACTGGTTGAGGAGGCCGCCGGATCATCCCGTGGGCATAACTTGAGCGAGAGGCAGATCCATCCTCCTGCTCCTAAGGGAAAAGCGGCACATCTTTGAAGGGTTGGCAGCAAAGCAGCCGCAGCCGGGGACATCGGTTCCAGTCCCCTGGCTGCGGCTGTTGTACGATAAAGAGCACCGGTTATCCAGGCGCGAAGCTTATCATTCTCATGCCTTAGCGTCCATACCAAGCTTGAGCGAAGGAGGTATGACCGGCCCGCTTGCTAGTCGCGATATAGGTTCAAGGCACTGACCCGGAGCTCGCTCCAGCGGATCGCTTCCCCGGCTGCGGAACGGATCTGCACCGTCCGGCTCTCGCCGGCGAGCAGGTCGAAGAAGTTGTCGCTGAAGCGAAGATTTCCCTGCGGCAGGTCGAGCTTCACCATGCGGACGTGGCCGCCGCCGGAGGTAATGCGGACCGAGCCCGCCGCTTCATCCCGCTGCACATCGAGCTTGACCGGGGTCAGCTGGAGATCCTTCTGATCCCGCAGGTAGACCAGATTGTCCGGCGCATCCCAATCGGCTGTGCTTACCTTGACGACGACGGAAGCCGGGTCCGCCCCCTGCAGGATGTCTTCTTCGCTAACCGTGAGGAGGCGTACCGCCGAGTTGGCACCGCAGTGCGCTTCGGCTCTGCAGCTGTAGAGCCGCTCCCCGCCGAAGGTATACACCTCAAGCTTCACCTCGCCATTCAGCGGGTTCAGGCTGTCGTTCACCACCCACAGGTGCAGCGGCCGCCCGGGCTCATGATCGACGGACAGCAGCAGGGGGTGATAGAACTTCTTCGCATAGTGAAGCGATGCCTTCGGCAGCAGCTCGTAGTCGATGAGTGACCAGCTGGTTCCCGGCCAGCTGTCGTTCAGCTGCCAGATGAGCGAGCCGCTCGTGCGGTGCTTGTTCCGGCGGTAGTGCTCGATGCCGTACTTAAGGCCTTCCGCCTGGGTCAGCATGGAGAAATTCATATACTCCTCGATATCCCGGGGGATGCCGGTATAGCCCTCCATGAGCAGGATGCCCTTCTGGTGGTTCGTATCCTTGTTGCGGTATGCCATCTCGGCGCTGTTCCAGAAGAACTGCCCCTCCGGAATGTTCTTCTCGAGGGTGTACCGGTTGGCGGAGGCATGCATGCCGAATTCGCTGCTGAAGAGCGTGAAGTCCTGCTTGTAATTCTTGAACGTCACGCCTTCCACACTGTAATCGAGCAGGGGAACCTCGCCATGCCGGCGCGGGTAGACCGAGCCGTGCCACACCTGCCAGTTGTGGCGGTCGCCGACGTCCGGATCGTTGGCATCGCTGCCGCCAAATGGGGAGGAGGGCCAATAGGCGCGGCTGTCGTCCAGTTCCTCTAGCGCCTGCGGGATGAGCTCATGATAGATCGCTTCCCCGTAAAAAGGACCGGTGATATCGCCGCCGGCCGACTTCATGTCATACAGCCAGTCGATCTCGTTATTCCCGCACCACAGCGCGAGGGAGGCGTGATTGCGCAGCCGCCGGATGTTATACTCGACTTCCCTGCGCACGTTCTCCATGAAGTCGCGGTTATAATCCGGGAAAAGGGCGTTCGCGAACGCGAAGTCCTGCCACACGAGTACGCCCCGCCGGTCGCACTCCGCATAGAACACGTCCTTCTCATAGATGCCGCCGCCCCAGACCCGCAGCATGTTCATGTTCGCTTCCACGGAGAGATCGATGAGATCGCGGTACCGCTGCTCCGGGATGCTGCCGATGAAGTGATCGGCGGGGATCCAGTTCGCTCCCTTCGCGAACAGCTTGACACCGTTGAGCAGGAAAGCGAACGCGTGCTTCCCGTGTTCATCCTTCAGCTGAAGCTCGATGGTCCGGATGCCGAAGGGCTCCTCCCGCCGGTCCACCAGCTCTCCCTCCGCGTACAGCCTCACTTCCAACCGGTACAGGTAGGGCTCGCCGAGATCATGTGTCCACCACAGCTTCGCCTCCGCGATCTCCAGCTCGAAGGCTTCCCGGCCCCCGGCATGCTCTGCTGTGCCCACGGCAGCGAGATGACCCTCCGCGTCCAGCAGCCGCACCTCGCAGCGCAGCTCGGCGTTCCTGCGGAAGGCGGCCGTCTCTACATCGACCTTCACGGTGGCACTGGTGCCTGTAATCCCCGCTGTCCTGGCGAAGACACCGTCCAGCCTGGCCAGCCGGTGACGCTCGAGACGGACGGTTCCCCAGATCCCTGTAGTCACCATCCTTGGCCCCCAATCCCAGCCGAAGTTCATGGCGGCCTTGCGCAGCCACGGCCGCTCCTTGGTATAGGAGGACCACTCGAAGAGCGTCTTATCCCGGTTGTACAGGTGGATCGGGTCGAATCGGACGGCGATCGTATTCTTCCCGTCCCGGAGAATCCGCGTCACATCAAAGACATGGGCCATGAGCATGTTATTCGTTGTCCCGATCTCCAGGCCGTTCACATAGACCGTCGCGAAGGTATCGAGGCCCTCGAAGATCAGCTCGTGCTTCTCACCGATGCCCGCACCAAGCGTATAGTCGAAGGAGCGGCGGTACCACCACTCCTTCTGCTCGATCCAGCGGCACTTGAGATCCTGATGGCCGTAATACGGATCCTCGATCAGTCCCCGTTCGATCAAGGCGGTATGCACGTCGCCGGGCACCTCTGCCGTCATCCAGAACCGGTCATCGAGCCATGCGGATGCCGTCTCAAGCGGACGGGCTTCACCCGCCTCGAAGTGCTGCAGTCTCCATAAGCCTGACAATTCCATATTCTCATCTCTCCCTTAGCTGATCTGCAAAATCAATTGCGGAGGAAGGCGCCGCATGCCGGGCCGCCGATTCCTCCCGGTATTCGCTCGGCGTCCGGCCGGTGAACTTTTTGAACACCTGGCTGAAGTATTTGATATCCTCGAAGCCGACCGCTCCGGCGATCTCGGCCACTTTGGCCGGGGAGCCCGTAAGGAGCTCCTTGGCCCGCTCGATTTTTTGTCTTGTGACGTAATCGCCGAAGGTCATCCCGGCTTCCTTCTTGAACACTTCGCTGAGGTGGCTGGGATGCAGGTGGACATGCCGGGCCACCTGCTGGAGACTGACGTCGCCTCCCAGGTGTTCCCGGATATAGGCCATCGCCCTCCGGGTATGCGCTGCACTGCCGCCGGCCAGCCGGTGGTGATACAGCTCCATTACCGACAGCAGGTGCTGGAACAAAGCGTCCTTGAGCCCCTGGCCGGGGCTGAGAACCAGCGTCCGCACCTGATCGGCGGCCGCACCGCTCTGCCCTGTAGCGGCCAGCACCCGCTCGAGCCACCGGTGGGCGGAGAGGGCGGCCGAACGGATCAAGGCTTCGATGGATTCGACGGTCGCCTGCGGATCTTCAAGCTCGGGCTGGAGATAGCGCTGCACCCAGCCGTTGAGTCCGACGGAATCCTCCTCAAGGAGGATGGCGGACAGCTCTCTTTCCTCCTCCAGCGTGCACACCGTCCGCCCGCCCCGGCGCCCGGATATCTGCGCATAGTCAATCAGCGTCTGATCCAGCAGGGTCTTGTAGCCCATGGCGTATTGGGCGGTCAAGTACGAGGCATGAAGGTCTTCGGGCCGCTGGCCGCTCCTGCCGGCAGCCACGCATACGCTGCATTTTAGCAGACGTTCGATCTTCGGCACGACGGGGAGCAGGGAGTCCAGCGGGGAAGGCACATGCCGCTCCCTTCGGAGGGCCAGGATGATCCGCTGCTTGAAGATCAGCGTCTCTCCCTGCAGAAGCTCGTTCAGCATATTATGGACTGCAAACAGGAGCAGGGAGGAGGCGGAGGGGGAAGCGCCCCAGCCAGCGGCCGTTAGAACGAACACCTGCATCCCGCCTTCCGCCGCTTCCACCGGGCCGAACAGATGAGGCAGATAAAAGGAGAGCAGACGGGGATCGGCGGCCGTGGTTTCGCCCTCCATGATCCACTGCTCGAAGAGGCGGCCCCGGATTTCTCTGTTTTTGTAGTCATCCTGGTTCCGGCTCTGCCATTTGTCCTCGATTCGCTGTTTGACCTGAAGCACGGTCTTGATGATTTCCTCGGGCCGGCTCGTCTTCAGCAGATAATCGGAGACATCCTGCCGGATCGCCTGCCTCATATAGGCAAAATCGTCGTACCCGGAGAGGATGACCGTCTCCAGCTCGGGCAGCATCTCCTTGGCTTTTTCCGCCAGCTGCAGACCGTTCATTTTCTTCATCCGGATATCCGTCATGAGGATATGGGGGCGCTCCTCCGGAATCCGCAGCAGCGCTTCCTCGGCCGAGGCCGCAGGCGTCAGGAGCTCCAGCCCGAGCTCCTTCCACTTGATGACCTTCGCCAGCCCCGTACGAATAATGACTTCATCGTCAACGATCAGGATCTTCATGGGGTTCCTCCATCACCGGTATAGAAAAAGACACGCAGGTGCCGGCGTCCGGCCGGCTCTCGATCACAAGGCCGCAGCCGGCTCCATAATGCAGCTCCAGCCGTTCATGCACGTTGCGCAGCCCGTAACCGGCATCCGCCTCACCGGCTGCCGGCCTGCCGCCAAGGCCCTCCTTCACCTCGCGCAGGCGCTCCTCCGTCATGCCGGCCCCGTCGTCCATGACCTTGAAGCTCACCACCGTGCCTTTTTGCTCCGCACAGATGGAGATGACGCCCGGGGTCGCCTTGTTCTGAATGCCGTGAATCATCGCATTCTCCACGAGCGGCTGGAGCAGCAGCTTGAGCATATAGGTCTCGTTCAGCCGCTCATCGACGATGAAATCCACTTTGAATTCATCCGGGAAGCGGATGGATTGGACCTGCACATAATTGCGGATGTGGGCCAGCTCCTGGGCGACCGTACAGAACTCCCTGCCTTTGTTCAAGCTGAACCGGAGAAAATCGCTCAAGGCCCCCACCATCTGCGCGATGCGGTGCTCCTCCGTCAGCAGGGCGATCCAGTGAATGGAGGAGAGCGTATTGTACAGGAAGTGGGGGTTGATCTGCGCCTGCAGAGCCCGCATATCCGCTTCCTTCTTGCGGGTCTCGCCCTGGATCAGCTGGGTCTTGAGCTGCTCGATGTGGGTGCCGAGCCGGTTGTAGCTCCGGGCGAGGCGGCCGATCTCATCGCGGCTCTCCTCGGGGTACCGGGGCAGCGGCGCATCCGGATCCACCTTCGAGAGCAGCCGGGTCAGCGCGCTGAGCGGATTGGTGACCCGCTGGATGACGAACAGGGTGAGGGCGGCATTCGCCGCGATGGCAATAACGATGGCAATGCCTGTGAGCAGCAGGATGTAGCGGTTCTGGGCGCTATACATCTCGGCGGGAATGACGCCGAGGATCGTCCAGCCGAACAGCGGCTCCTTGACATACAGGACGCTGGTCTCCTCCGGTCCTTCGCCTAGTGTCCTCTGTCCCTTGGGAGCGGTACCCATTCCCGCAGCCAGGCCGGGGAACAGCGACTCCGCGGAGCGGGACAGCCAGCTTTTGTCCGAGGCGGATAGGATCTCCCCCCCTCCGTTCAGCAGCGCCACCCGGCCGTGCCCCTGCGCCAGCTGCGGCTCCGACCAGATGCGGGAGAGCTCCTGCTCATCCAGCGTGATGGACAGCCAGCCCAGCGTCTGGTAATGATTGTAGCTTCGGAAAGGCCGGATGAAGGAGAAGACGTTCCGCTCCCCCAGGTAATTTTCGATCGAGTACAGGTCCGTCCACATCTTATCCTTCACCTGCCGGATGTCGACCCGATCGCCGAGCTCCGACTTATAGATCGTCGAAGTGGACAGGGGCGTCATGCCGCCGGCCGGATAGATGGTGATATCCGAGATATAGTCCTTGGAATGGACGAGATTCGTCATCGTGCCGAGAATCCGGACCTGGTCTTCGATGTTATCGTCGGGCCGGCTCATATAGGCCTGAATTTCCCGCTGACCGATGAGGAAGAGGGACATGTTCTCGACATCCTCCAGGATAAAACGAAGCTTGGCCTCCATCTGGGACAGGGTGTCGAGCCCCGCCTGCTTGGCTTTCTCTTCTGTGATGCGCGATGACGTCGTGAAAGCAAACGTACCCAGGAACAGCAGAGGCAGCAGGGTCGTGACGAGCATGATCAGCGTAAGCTTGCGCCGCAGAGATGAGCTTAACCATTGCCGCATACCTGTGTTCCTCCCGGGTCGTTGTTGTGGAATCGATGGGCTGGATTCAGCCTTTGACCGCGCCCGCCGTCATGCCTTTCATCACCTGCTCCTGGAAGGCGAGATAGACTGCGATCGTCGGCAGGATGGCTATGGTCATGGCGGCCAGCGTCAAGCCGTAGTCGGTCTGGTAGCCGTCAGCGAAGTTGGCGATGGCGAGCGGCAGCGTTTTCAACGTACTTTTGCTGATGAATACAAGGGCGAACGAAAAGTCGTTCCAAAAATGCAGAAAGCTGAGAATGATGACGGTGGACAGCGCCGGCAGCGAGATCGGCAGCATGATCCGCCAGAAGACGCCCCACAAGCCGGTTCCGTCGATATAAGCCGCTTCTTCGATCTCTTTCGGCACCGAAGTGAGATAAGCGGTCAAGACGAAGATGGCTGTCGGCAGAGCGAAGGCCGTGTAAGGAAGTATAAGGGCCCAGTACGAATTGAGCAGCCCGATCTGCTTCATCAGAATGAAGAGCGGCACCAGGGTGCTGTGGATCGGAATAAGCATGCCGATTACGAAGAAGGTCAGGACGGCCCCCTTGAACCGGAACGGAAGGCGGGCCAGCACATAGGCCGCGAGGGAGGTGACGAATAACGTCAGGATCAGCGAAGCTCCCGATACGATGATGGAATTGAAGAAGGCGATCCCCATCTTCGAGGACTGCCAGGCCGTTACGAAGTTGGTGAACTGCCAGGAAGAAGGCAGGGCGAACGGCCGGTTGAAAAACTCCGCATTCGTCTTGAACGAAGAGATAACGAGCCAGAAGAGCGGATATAACGTTAACATAGCATAAAGCGTCAGGAACGTCCAAAGGGTTCCTTGCTTCCACGCGCGGGGAAAACGGCGTCCTCCGGCAAGGGGAGCGGGCCTCGGCTGTACGGCGGTCGGATGCATGGGAGGTTCCTCCTTTCGGTTACCGGCGGGATTTGCGGCTGGTGAGCCATTGACTGAGACCGATGAAGATCAGCGAGATCAGGACAATCGACGTGGATATCGCGCTTCCGAAGCCGTAGCGGTAGGATGAGAACGTCGAGTTGTACATATAGGTCGCGAGCAGCTCCGTCGCATGCGCCGGTCCGCCCTTGGTCATCACATAGACGAGGTCGAAGGACTTCAGGCTCCCGGAAATGCAGAGGATGATCGCGATCTGCACGGTGCTCCAGATCATGGGAAGCGTGATGGAGAACAGCTTGCGTGCGCCTTCCGCGCCATCGATCTGGGCCGCATCGTGGATGTCGCCGGGAATGTTCTGGAAGGCCGAGATGAAGATGATGAGATAGAGTCCAACGAAGCTCCAGACCAGGGGAGGGGCAAGAGCAAAGATCGCAATCTTGGCATCGGACAGCCATTCGAGCTTCCAGTGCGGCAGACCCGCCTTATCCAGCAGAAAATTCAATATCCCGATCTGCGGGTGGTAGATATACTGCCAGATCATCCCGATGACCACGGAGGACAGCACCATGGGGACGAACACGGCGGAGCGGATGAACCGCTGCAGTGCATTGCTCTTATGCAGCACAATGGCGAGGACCAGGGCGACGGGGAGCTGGCCGAAAACCGAGACGAGGACAAAGATCACGTTGTTCTTCAAGGCGCGCCAGAAGATGGGATCCTGGATGATCTCGGCGTAGTTGCGGAGGCCGATGAATTTGGCCGCTCCGATCCCTTTCCAGTCGAAGAAGCTGTAATAGCTGGACCAGATGACCGGGACGAACACGAAGAGGGCATAAATGAGCAGAGCGGGGGTGAGGCTGAGCACAACAAACCGGCGCACGGCAATCGTATTCACGGGGTTCACATCCTTTGGCTCGTAAAGTGGAACCAGCCCTGCCACCGCAGTGGAGGGCTGGAAGGTTCGGGGCCTCGCGCGTTATTTGCCAAGCGCTCCGGCCTGTGCATCCTGGATCTTCTTCGCGACAGCCTCGGGACTGCCGCCCATCAGCAGTTCCTGCAGGCTGTTGTTAATGACCTCGACCGCAGCGGAGCTCAGCTTGGCGTCATAGACCGGACTCAGCTTCGTCGTTTTCATCAGCTCGTTAAGCTCCACGAACAGCGGATGCGCTTTGGAAGGGTCGAGCTCGATCTTGTAGCTGACCAGCGTGCTGCTGTTCAGCGTCGCCTGCTGGCCTTCCGGACCGGCCAGCGCATAGAAGAGCTTGAGGGCGGCATCCTTCTTGGCGCCGCTCAGGGATTGGCTCACGCCAAGGCCCGTGCCGACCACGCCGGAGGTCGACTGCGCTTCGCCTTTTCCGCCGGGGATCGGAGGGAGCAGGGCTACGTGGGTCTGAGCCAGCACCTCTTTGGGCGCGTTCGCGACCACGTCGGCCATCGCCCAGCCGCCGTCAATGAACATTGCCGCTTTCCCCTGGAAATACAGCTGTCTCATCTGGTTCTGGTCGATGCTGTTGAAGCCGGTCTGGAACGCCTTGGCATCGCCGAGCTCCTTCAGCCGGTTCAGGGCCTCGATGAACTGCGGGTCCGTGAACTTCGCGCCGTCCTGCTTCACGGCCTTCAGGAACCAGTCGGAGCCCGTCACCCGGTCGGCCAAGGCGCTGAAAATCGTGGACTGCACCGCCCAGTTGGCCTTGTTGCCCAGCGCGATCGGGATGACCTGCTTGTCATTGAAGGTTTTGACGGCGGCGAGCAGCTCGTCCCAGGTCTTCGGCACGCTGACGCCGTGCTGGTCGAACAGGGCCTGGTTGTAGTAGATGAAGGAGCTCGGCGACAGGTTCATCGGTACGGAATAGATTTTGCCGTCCACGGTGTATCCGTCAAGAGCGTTCGGAATGAAGTTGTTTTTCCACTCCGGCTTGGAATCTAGGAATTCATTGACCGGCTGGAGCAGATTGCCCGCGACGAACTCCTTGGTCATGGCGTCCGGCCACATGACGAACAGATCCGGCATCTCGCCTGCGGCGGCCACCGTCTTCAGCCTCGTCTTCAGGCCGTCCGTCGGCAGGCCTTCAACCTCGAGCTCGATATCGGCGTTGGCCGCCTTGAAGTCGTCGAGGATTTTGCGCATCGCCACCGCTTTGGCGTCCTGTCCGGACCAGTTATGCCACAGAGTCAGCTTGACCTTGCCGTCCGCGCCGCCGGATGCGGAGCCCGAGCCTTCCGCCGCCGGATCACCGCCGCCGCAGCCGGCGAGCAGTACGGACACAGCCAGCATAGTGGCTGAGAATGAAGTGATTTTTTTCATGATTGCCCTCCTGTATTCCTGAGTCGTGTATATATCTATTGTACGAAATCTGCCGGATTCCGGTAGGAGAGAGAGATCAGGAGGAGGGTAGAAAATCATCGGATGAGACAAGTCGAGTGTTCAAACTCACCGATTGAATGCAGCAAGGCCGCCCTGAACGGCGGCCTGATAGCTTGGTTTCATGAAAGATTGAAATAAAACTGCCGTATAAGAGCATCCTGATGCGCTATTTGCCAACCGCATACCGCAGCTGTATGACGCCGCCGCCCAGCGCCTTGCAGTCGAGAAGCTCGACGTCCTTGAACGTATACTTCTCCTGATCGATCAGGAGATTTAAGCCTTTGCCTTCCAGTACGGGAGCGATGACGAAGATGATCTCATCGACGAGCCCGGCCGCCAGGAAGGCGTTATGCAGGTCCGCGCCTCCGGAGAGGAGGGCGGCGCGATGTCCCCGGCGCTCCAGGAAGGCGAGAGCGTCCTGCGGCGAGCGAGCCACAGTGACGCCAGGCATAGCCTCCGCGCTCCTCGATACCACGACGATGTCCAAACCGTCTACGGCGCTCACGCCTCCCCCGGCCAGCATCGCCTCGAACGTACGGCGGCCGACGACGAAATTGCCTGCAGCCTGGGCTTGTGTCAGGAAGTCGGCGAAAGCCTCCGGCTTGGGCGGGTTCTCGGGACTGGATTGCGCATAGTTGCCGTTAGCGGTTAAGGCTGCCCATTGAATAGTTTTCATTGAAACTCCTCCTTGGAGATGGAAATGGAATTGGAAATGGAAGTGGAAAATGGGAATTGGGATTTTAGATTATACTCCGTTGATGGACGCTCCGGATCGCCGCTGCGACACGGTCCGGCCGATCCTCCTGTACATAGTGCGAAGCGTCCTCGAGGATCTCAGTCTCGTGATTGTTCAGATAGCTCTGCCACTTCCGCATCTCCTCAAGCGGGAAGCCGGCACTGTCCTTTGTTCCCCACAGGATGTGTGCAGGCAGGTGGGAGAGCTGCCCGAGTCCCGCTTCCAGCGCGGCGAGCCACGGCCCGGCCTTCCGGATCTGCCTCGGGAAGACCCAGGTCGGCTTCCGGGACGCCGGCGTGGGGAAGGGAGCGGTATAAGCGTGCCTCAGGCTGTCGGTTACTTTGCTCTTGTGGTGAATGCCGCTCGGAACAATCACCCGGGCAAAAAAGTTGCGCCGCGTCTGCAGCCAGTACCCGAGGGGCCAGCCGCCCATGGCCAGTGAAAACAGTCTCATCGGGAGGCGCTTCGCGGGCCAGGCCCAAGTATTCATCACTACAAGGCCGCGAAGGCTCTCGCTGTGCTGCACCGCATGGTTGAGGCCGACCGGTCCGCCCCAGTCCTGGACCACGAGGATGAAGTCCTTGAGATCCAGGCGCCGGATCAGCTCGGTGACGGCTTCGCTATGCTCCTGCGGCGTATAGCCGTAGCCGGTCGGGGCTTTGGACATGCCGAGCCCCGGGTAATCGGGTGCGATAAGGCGGAATTGGTCCCGCAGCTCCTTGATGATATTGCGGTACAGGTAGGACCAGGTGGGGTTGCCGTGCAGAAGCAGAACAGCCGGCCCCTGTCCTTCGTCAACATAATGAATAAATCCGTCACGGTAAGGCAGCCAGTGGTCGCGGAACGGATACTCCGCCGAATCCACTTGGAACGGTCTTTTCATGTCAGCCTCCTTAGGCCCTGGAGGGCGTCAGTTATTTTCTCTTTTCCAATCATAGCCAGCCATGGTACATTTGAAAAGTAGTTACAAAAAGGTGCAGTAGTTTCACAAAATGAACTACGGAGGGATGACGATGATCGACCGGAATTGCCCGGATGTCATTGAACCCGTTCTGAAGCTGCTCGACGGCAAATGGACGCTGCTTCTCCTGCGGGATTTGTTCAACGGGATCAAGCGGTTCGGCGAGCTGCGCCGTTCCCTGCATCCGATCAGCCCCAAGACGCTGACCGACCGGCTGCGGCTGCTAGAGGAACAAGGCATTGTGACCCGCACGCTCTACCCCGGTGTGCCTCTGCACGTCGAGTACGAGCTGACCGAACGCGGGCAGCGGCTTCAGCCGATTTTTGCCGCCATGCGGGCATGGGCCGAGTCGGAGCTCACCTGCACGGGCAAACAGGCGGACACATGGGATACGGCCGCAGCAGAGTAAGGAACAACTCGCTCTCGGAATAACGGAACGGCAGCATGAGTAAAACCATGCGGAAGAAGGCATGAGTCCGATTAACCGGGCCCATGCCTTTTTGCTGAACCTACCCTGGCGGATGCTCGATAAGGTCAACGAATGGAAAATCCGGTCTTGACTCTCCTCTTAGGGAAGACCTTACACTGCGTAAAGAAGGGAGGGATACACAGATTGTTATATACGGTCAAGGAAACGGCCGATTTGTCGGGCGTGACGATCAAGGCGCTCCATCATTATCACAAGATCGGTCTCCTTAAGCCCAGGGAGATCAGCGAAGCAGGATACCGGCTGTACGGCAGGGAAGAGCTGGAGCGCTTGCAGGAAATCTTATTGTACAGGGAGCTGGATTTCTCCCTCGATGCGATCAAGCAAATCCTGGATCGCGATACCGACCGGCTGTCCATTCTTGCGGGGCAGGAGGGGATGCTTCTTGACCGCAAGCGAAGGCTGGAGGCGATCATTGGAACCTTACGTCAATCGATTGCCAATTTGAAGGAGGGAATCCCCATGGATGACAAGGCATTGTTCAAAGGGTTTGAAACTGTGGAAGCGTGGAACGAAGCGCTGTCCGGACAAAATCATCATTTGAAAGAAACGTACGGGATGGAGCCGCTTGAGGCAGCCCCGGCCGATGTTCAGGAAATGAATGAGCAAGCGCTCGAAGCCATGACGTTCATGAATGCGATGGCGGGTGCTTTAAGGGAAGGCACCAAGCATACGGACGAGAAAGTCAGCCGATGGATCGAATCCCATCTGGCATTTATGCAGAAGCACGGACATCCGGCAGCCCCGAAGGATTTTGCGGCGCAGACCCAGTTCTTCCTGCAGGATGACTTCCACCTTGGAATGCTCGAGAACCAGCAGACCGGGCTGGCGTATTATCTTCATGCGGCGGCGCAAGCGTACGCGGCTGTCCATCCCTAAATCACCCGCGTCCCCCATGGCGCGAAAAAAGCTGGCAGCCCTTCATCAAGCAGGGCTGCCAGCTTTTTTTGATCCCCTTCCTTAAACGGTCGGTCTGATCGCTGACCTGTACTCGGATGGGCTGCAGCCGGCGAACTCCTTGAATACCTTGGAGAAGTAATGCTGGTCATGAAAGCAGAGCGCATCCGAGATGTCCTTGATGAACATCTGCGGGTGGACTTCCATCAGCCGCTTCGCCTCGTGGATTTTCAGATCGAGATAATGGTGCACGAATGTACGCTGGGAATACCTCTTCATGATCCGGCTGATGTAGGAGGGGCTGACATGGAATTTGAGCGCCAGGTCGTTCATCGTCACCTGCGCATACAGATTGGTCCGCAGATGCTCGTCAATCTTCTGGAACAGCTCGCTGCCGCTCTTGCGGTTCGAAGCCTGGAGCTCATCGAAGCATTCGCCGGCCAGAGCCAGCAGCCCCGAGCAGAAGTCGCCGTAGCTCGGCCGCCCGAGAAGCCGCCCGGCCTGCTCAAGCACGTTCCTGCCGCCCCCCTCGGCGGCTTGGGGAAGCGCACCCTCGAACGCCCCGGCGAGCCGCATTACAAACCGCTCGAGCCCGGCAGCGGGGAGAGCGGCTTCCTTCCAGGCGCTCAGCTGCCCGGCAAGCTGGAGCAGGAAGCGGTCCTTCTGCAGCCGGCGGATCATCTCGGTGTAGACGTTGCACAGCCGCTCGATGTTCTCGCCCTGGGGCTGTGCAGGCTGCAGGGGTTGGCTGAGATCCAGCACCACCGGCCTGCCGAGGGTCAGCCGCTCCTGCAGATGCCGGGACAGCTTCGGATATTGGTCCGGGATTTGCCGGGGTTCTGCAGGCTTCGGGCTGTAGGCCACCGACGCTTCGAGGCCGAGCTCCGACAGCACCCGCTTCAGGATCTCGAGCAGCTCCGGAGCAGGAGGGGACGGCTCACCTATTGAAGCCCTCGAGAGGATAAGAATCTCACCGTCCCTCCGGGTCGGGTACACCCCTACGCGGTCATCCCCCCAAGCTCCCGCTAAGGCGGACCGGATCGATACGGGGTCCCAGCGGACGGTGGGGGAAGTGAAAAGCTGCCTGCGCAGCACCCACAGCCGCTGGGGCTCCTCCAAGATCGAGGTGTCCAATGGGGGAGAAACGCTGGCTGCGGGGTCTATGATGCCATCCAGCACCGAAGAGCGGTCCGCCGCCCGCTCCTCCTGAAGCCGGTCTACGACCCGCCGCATCACCTCTATCAATTCGCCGGGCACGACAGGCTTCAGCAGGTAGTCGCACACCTGCAAGTTCAGCGCCCTGCGCGTATATTCAAAATCGTTGTATCCGCTGACGAGCACAGCCTTCAGTCCCGGATGGGTTTTCTTGGCTTCGTCGATGAGCGTCAGCCCGTCCATCTTCGGCATCCGGATGTCCGTGATCAGAATATCGACGGGCAGCCGGCGGCAGAGCTCCAGCGCTTCCTCTCCGTTTGCGGCCGCGGCCGCGACTTCAACAGGCAGGCCGGAGGCGGCCAGAAGCGCTCTCAGGTTGCGCTGAATCGGTTTGCTGTCCTCCGCTATGATCGCTTGAAACATAAGGCTGCACCTCCTTTCCTGGAGTATCAGAACGCAGGCGGTTATCCTGGAATCTAGTAGAAGTCTCGAGTTAGGGAAGCAATGATCTGAATGGTGGCCCCCCGGCCGCCG
The DNA here is from genome assembly GCF_049942825.1 of Paenibacillus sp. S-38. Classification (NCBI taxonomy): domain Bacteria; kingdom Bacillati; phylum Bacillota; class Bacilli; order Caryophanales; family Paenibacillaceae; genus Paenibacillus; species Paenibacillus sp. S-38. The sequence continues at coordinate 4,544,128 of NZ_CP187970.1, read as the reverse complement.
GCATGGTTGTAGAGATTGAAGAACAGCCGGTTCCTGTACATGAGCTGCAGCCGGCCGATCGTATTCACGATCCCCATCCGGCCGATCCCCGCAGGAAGTCCTTCCTGTTCCGTCTCCCCAAGGGACGGGCCTCCGGTCTTCTTCAGAATCTCCCGTATACTGGATTCCTCGAAGCCGCTGCCGTTATCGGAGATCTCGACAGCCCACAGCCCGTTGTACAGCCTGGCCTTAACCTCAATGTGCCATGGTGGGTCGGTCCGGTTGAAAGCGTGCTGGATGCAGTTCTCCACGAAAGGCTGGATCACGAGGCGGGGCAGCAGGATCGATTCGGCCGCCGGCTCGATGTCGAACGTCCAGGTGAGATCCTCCTCATACTGGTGGCCGATCAGCGTCAGATAGTGGCGGGTATGTCCGATTTCCTCTGACAGGGTCACATGCTCGTAAGGCGAGGACACGACGTACCTCAGGTTCTCGGACAAGCTCTTGCACATCTCGCTGACGGCCTCCTTCTTGTCTTCCTGGGCGGCGATGCTGATCAGGTACAGCACATTGTGAATAAAATGCGGGGCGATCTGGGCCTGCAGCGCGGAATGGCGCGCCATGGCTTCCTTGTGCACCGCGAGCTTCTCCCGCTCGATCGAGTCCTGCAGCCGGTCGAGCAGCTCCTGGAACGCCTCGCTGAGCAGCAGCAGGTCGTTGTTATGCAGCCGGCTGTCCTGCTTCAGGCTCAGGTTGCTGTAATTCAGCCGCACAATCTGGCTGCGGATGCGGCGGATCGGCAGGACCAGGCTTTTTGAGGTGAGGTAGATATACAGGAACGAGAACAAGGTCAGGGAAACCAGGAAGATGATCGCGACATTCCGGACCGAATTGACCGAACCGAGCACGGATTCCGCCGGCTGGACGACAAAGACGGTCCATTCCGTAAGGGCCGAGTGATGATAGGCCACGTAATTGCCTTCCGCATCCTTGTAGATGCCTTCGCTGCGCAAAGGGAGGACACCGCTTCCATCAAGCGGCGTGCGGTCCGCTCCAGGGGGGGCCGTCACCAGAGTCCCGCTCCTGTCGACGACATAGACGCTGCCGATGCTCCCGGCCTCCGCGAGGGACTGAATCTCCCCACGGTCCAGCTGGATGGACAGATAGCCGTAAGCGGTCCCATTCACATCCACGATCGAACGGATGAAGGAGACCGGCTGGCCTGCAGGCGCATAGAGAATATAATCGCTGTTCTCCAGCCGGCTTCGCAGGTCTTCGCTGCCCAGCACAGGCTCCAGTGTGGGCATGTCGCTGTATCCCACATAGGAGGCGAGCCGTTCTCCGCGCACATTGTAAATGACCATATCATGGATGTTCAGGCTCGGTCCGATGGCCTGGAACATGAGGTTGCTGAGCACCCGCTTTTTCTGGAGGTCATCCATGGTATAACCGGGTTTCTGGAGGGCGGCTTCGTACAGGAAAGAGAACACGTCCCGGTTGGACAAGAGGCGCTGGGACAGCTGGTTCTGGATGGCGATCGTATTGTCCAGCCCGCCGCTCACTTTGGACGCCGTCAGGAGCGTATCCTGAACGGTTCGTTCCTTGAGCGGCTGGATCACAAGGAGCTGCACATACACAAGGAAGCACCCGAGCACGAAGACCAGCAGCAGGAAGAAGGTGGCGAAGAGCTTCGTCTGGAGGCTGAATTGGAGCGGCTTGCCGCCGGTCCAGCGGTTCATACAGGGCACACCTTCCTTTCCGGGCGGGACAAGTTTATACCTACTATACCACCGGTCGGAAGCGCGGCATATGCGCCGAACGGTTCATAATAATACACGGCGAGTGTCAACCGTGAACATGTACTTTGGGGGGAGGGGGGCCTATAATGAGGTCAATAGCCAGGCTACAACAAATGAGAGTAACGGGGGAGTGCAGCTTGAAACAAGCGAATTGGAAGGTTGCCATAAGTGCATTGACATTCTTGACAACGCTTTCCATGGCGGGATGCGCGTCCGGAGGCAGTCCGGGTACCGGGACGGCAAGCACGGGAGGAGCGGACAATTCTTCCTCAGGCAGGGTAACGATAGAGTTTGCGCTGGGCAAAAGCTCGGAGAATGCCGCTTATGCGAGTAAGGAGCTGCTCGATGAGTTCGAGAAGAAGACGAACATCCACGTCAATATCCAGATGCTGCCTTCGGAGCAGATCTCGACGATTATGCAGACGAAGCTTGCTGTGGGGGAAGTTCCGGACCTCATCCTCTACAACCTCGTCAGTGCGGAGAGGGAGCTTAATCTGGGCAAAAACTTTGAACCCTTGGGCGGGGAGCCCTGGGCCTCGAGACTGATCAATAAGGATGTCCTGTCGTCGAACGGGAAGCTCTATGCGTTTCACCTGAATCAGGACGCCGGCCAGCAGGGCATGGTGTACAACGAGGATATCTTCAAAGAGCTGGGGCTGTCCGTTCCGAAGAACTATGAGGAGCTGCTGGAGGTCTGCGAGAAGATCAAGGCCAAAGGCATTACGCCGATCTTCATGCCGTTCAAGGATGCCTGGGCGACCAATATCTGGACTGCCGCCGCCCTGGCCGATTACGCCAAGAAGAACGATCCCAAGCTGTGGGAGGATCTCACCACGAACAAGCGCAAGTGGACCGACATCCCGGCGTTCGAGACGGTTACCCAGCAGCAGCTCGACCTGTTCAAGAAAGGATATACGAACAAGGATGTGCTCAGCGACAGCTACGATATGGCCGTCGGCAAGTTCCTCAAGAAGGAAGTCGCGATGATGGCGATGGGCGACTGGCTCATCAATGACGCCGTCCAGAAGGACCCGAACATTCACCTGGGTCTGTTCGCCATCCCGTCTGCAGAAGGCGCCGATATGGGGATCAGCCCGCTCGGAGGGCAATTATTCGTGCCGAAGAAGGCCAAGCACTTAGCGGAGACGAAGAAGTTCCTCGAGTACCTGGCTTCGCCCGAAGTCGGGCAGAAGATCGTGACCGCGAACAAGTATATCTCCAATTTCAAAGACATCCAGACGCCGGAGCTGCCGCCGTACAAGCAGGCGATCGTGGACAACTACATCAAGACGAACAAGACGACGCTGACGATGGACGCCTATCTGCCGGTCGATATTTCCGAGCTGTGGAAGGGATACCAGGATATGTACGCGGGGGGCAAAACGCCGAAGGACGTGTACGCGGCCTGGGATAAGAAATTCGGCCAGCTCATGAAGGACAAGAAAATGCCGGGCTTCTAAGACAGCGAGACACCGGCTGGCAGGCGGGATGGAGCATAAGGGCTTCTTTCCGCCAAATCGGATGGAGTGTGAGACCATGAGTATTACAAAGCGGTTGTATTCTTATTATCTGCTGCTGCCCGCCCTGCTGATCTACGTGGTGTTCTATGTGCTGCCGACGCTCATCGGCCTGTTCTATTCCTTCATGGATTGGCGGCTGGACTCGGAGACCATCGAGTTCAACGGGCTGTATAACTTCGAACGCATCTTCACCGACGAGACGCTGCTGCTGGCGATCAAGAACACGGTCATCTTTGCGGTGGTGACCGTCATCGGGAAGAACGTGCTGGCCATCCTGCTGGCCGTTGCGCTGAACATGAACCTCAAGACCAGGAATGCGCTTCGGGCGATCTTCTATGCACCCTCGATCGTCAGCGTGCTCGTGATCTCGCTTCTGTTCACGCCGATGCTGCGTTCGGAGGGTCTGTTGAACGAGATCCTGGATGCCGTAGGCCTCGACTTCCTGATGGCCTCCTGGCTGACCGACCCGTCGATCGTTATGCTGACGATCAGCGGTCTGTCGATCTGGCAGTATACCGGCTTCCAGATGGCGATCTATCTGGCGGGCCTGCAGTCCATCTCCAAGGATTATTACGAAGCGGCGCGGATCGACGGAGCGGGAAGCTGGAGCAGCTTTGTCCATATCACCCTTCCACTGCTGTGGCCCGCGATCAATATCAATGTCATGCTGACGCTGATCGGGGGGCTCAAGGTGTTCTCGGAGGTGTTCGTCCTGACCGGCGGGGGACCGGGCAATGCTTCCCAGGTGATCGGGACCATCATTCTGCGGGCGTTCGGTGAGGGGAACTGGGGGCTCGGGACGGCCGTCAATACGCTGCTGTTCATCGCTGTGACGCTCATCTCCATTCCGCTGCTTCTCTATATGCGCCGCAAGGAGGTGCAGGAATAATGATATCTCTGCGCAAAATCGACTGGAAAGCCGGCCTGGTGGAGGTCCTGCTGATTCTCCTGGCCCTGACCATCATCGCGCCTCTCTTGATCATGATCCTCGGTTCGTTCAAGACGAGTTCGGAGGTGCTGGACTTCTCCCTGGCGTTCCCGCGCCAGTGGATGTTCTCGAATTACGCACAGGTCATCGAGCAGGGCGGCCTGCTGCGGGCCTTCTGGAACGGTGTGCTGATCTCCGGCGTCTCTTCGGTGCTCAACATCATCACGACCTCGGCGGCCGCCTTCGTGATGATCCGGCGCGATACGAAGGTGTCGAATCTGATCTACCTGTTCTTCTTCATGGGGCTGATTGCCCCCATGTCGATCATTACCACGATCCGGGTCGTCCAGTGGCTCGGTCTGTACGGCACGATATCCAGCGCCATTCTGATCTATACGGCCATGAACAGTGCCTTCAGCGTCTTCCTGTATGCGGGCTTCATGAAGTCGATCCCGAGAGCGCTGGATGAGGTCGCTTTCCTGGAGGGGGCGAACATCCTCGATATTTATACGCGGGTGATTTTCCCGCTGATCGTTCCGGTGAACGCCACCGTGGCGATCATGGTCTTCATGTCGGTATGGAACGACATTACGATCCCGATCTACTTCCTGACGGACAGCTCGAACTGGACGATGCCGCTGTCGGTCTACAACTTTTACGGCAAGTTCAGCCGGGATTGGAACCTGGTGTTCGCCGATCTGACACTGACCTCTCTGCCGGTGCTGATTCTGTTTCTGCTCGCGCAGAAGTATATTGTCAGCGGCATGACAGCCGGTGCCATCAAAGGGTAAAGTCCGTGAGGAATCAGGAAAACAGGGGAACGGCAGGAGTGCGGTTACGATCCGCGCTTCTGCCGTTGTTTGCATATATTTATTAACATTTAACATCTGGGTTTATTTGGATATGGTATGATAGGTTTCAGAATTTCCCCGCATGCACAACTCACCCATCTCGTCTATCTCATCCATCACTGCCTTCTACTAACATGTTGATCCCTACGCCGATAGCGGCAGAATGCCCAAGGAAAGATCAGGGAGGAGCACATGAACACCACCGTTTCACCGGAAATGTATTCGCTTACGAATGCGCAGCAGCGCGTATGGTTCATGCAGCAGCTGCATTCCCATTCCAGCTTGATGAACATCGGACTCTTGTTAAAACTTCGTGCCCCTGTACAGACCGGCCTGCTTGAGCAAGCCATATTGCTTTTTATTCGCGAGAATGAGTCGCTGCGGCTCGTGCTAACCCCACAGCACAGCGGAGATCCACGGCGCTATACGCCACGGCAGTATCTTCAGCACGCGCTGACTCCCTGCATCCCGGTTCTCGATTATCAAAAGGAGTCCGATCCCGCCGAAGCGGCGAGAGCCTGGGCCGCCGGGGATCTTCGTCTGCTCTTCAATCTGGATGACGGGTTCCTTACCCGGTTCACGATTCTGCGGATTGCTCCCTCCGAGACCTGGCTGTATATCAAAGCCCATCATATTCACGCGGACGGAGCCGCACTCACTTATGCCGGGCGCGAGATTGCCCGGATCTATCTGGAGCTCAGCCAGGGGGCGGACATCCCCTCCGAAGAGAAGCCCGTATACACCGATGCGGTGGAACGGGAGAGAAGTTATCTCGAATCCGGGCGGTATGAGCTCGATGCCCGTTTCTGGGAAGAGCAGTTCGAGGGCCAGCCGGAGCCCCTGTTCCCGGTGCCGGAATGGAGCGGCACCTCTCTGCAGAGCGGCCGATGGGAGACCGTGATCGGTCCCGGCCTCCGGTCGCAGATCGACCGCTTTTGCAGTGATGCCGGGATAACGGCCTATCACTTCTTTCTTGCAGCGGCGTATGTCTGGCTCTACCGGCTGACGGGCCGGCGGGATCTCACGCTCGGCGGCATCACATCGAACCGGACCCATCCGGCGGACAAAGCCACCTACGGGATGTTCGCGAATACCCTGGCCATCCGGCACCGGTCGGAGCCGGGGAGCAGCTTCATGGAGCACTGCCGGTCCGTATCCAGACAGTATACGCGACTGCTGCGCCATCAAAAGTATCCGTTCAATCACCTCGTTGCGAAATTGAGGGAAAAGCATCCGAACCTGGGGAAGGTCTATCAGGTGGGGATCGAGTTCCAGATGATGGACAGCGGGGAGGAGGAGGGGATCCCCTTCGACCTCGAGCCCCTCTTCAGCGGGATGCTCGATGAGGAGCTGGTCGTGCATATCAAAGATTATGGCGCGCAGCAGTCCTACGGCGTGATCCTGGAATACAAGCTCGCCACGTTCGAGCAAGAGCAGATAAAGGATTGGGGCGGCCGCTTCATGAGGCTGCTGGAAGCGGCTGCTGCCTATCCTTCGCTGCGGCTGGCGGAGCTGCCGGTCCTATCCGCTGAGGAGAGGCGGCGCATCCTGGTTGACTTCAATGCCTCACCGGATGAGTCTTCCGCAGACGACACGGTGATCGGGCTCTTCCGGGAGCAGGTCCGGCGCACGCCGGACGCTGCGGCGGTGGAGTGGGGCGGAGCGTGCGTGACCTACCGGGAACTGGCGGAGAGGTCGGAGCTGCTGGCGGGTGTGCTTCGGCATCACGGGCTGAAGCCGGAGGATACGGCGGCGCTGCTGCTCCCCCGGGGCGTGCAGCTGATCTCAGCGATGCTTGCCGTCATGACGGCCGGCGGGGCCTACCTGTCGGTTGATCCCGATTATCCCGAGGATCGGATTCGTTATATGCTGCAGGACTCTGGTGCGAGGCTGCTGATCTCGGATGAAGCGACGGTAGAGCGGCTTGCTTCTGACGGCATGCACGCATGGGGGGAAGGGACCCGAATCCTCACGCTGGAGGGGATGCTCAGCGGCATGGAAGCCTGCCAGGGCAGCCTTCTTCCCGAGCCTCCCGCCGGGTCGCTCGCCTATCTGATCTACACCTCCGGGACGACCGGGCAGCCCAAGGGCGTCGAGATCGAACACCGCGGGCTGGCTCACCTGATTGGAGCCGAGGGACGCGTAATGGGCTTATCGGGATCGACAAGAATGCTGCAGTTTGCCTCCAGCTCCTTCGACGCGTCCGTAGCCGAGATCTTCCCCGTTCTCTGCCATGGGGGCACGCTTGTGGTGGAGCCACGGGAAGCGCTGCTGCCCGGAGAACCGCTCCTGAGGCTGATCCGTGACAGCAAAGTAAATACCGCCTGCTTGACACCCTCCGTGCTGACCCAATTGGCGATGGAGCCTGACTGGCAGGAGTACGCCGCAGGCCTGCATACGGTAGTCACCGCCGGGGAAGCCTGCCCGGACGAACTGGCGGCCGCTTGGGGAGAGGGACGCAGGCTGATCAACGGCTACGGGCCTACGGAAGCCTCCGTCTGGGCGACGTACCAGGAGTACGAGGAAGAACGGCCGTTTCCTATCGGGAGGCCGTTCGGCAGGTCGCAGATCTATCTGCTGGACGAGAACCTGCAGCCCGTGCCGCCGGGGATCACCGGCGAGCTGTATATCGGCGGCCCGGCTCTGGCACGGGGATACCGGAACCGGCCGGAGCTGACCGCAGGGCGCTTCATACAGCTCGAGCTGGGGGAGGGCTTCAGCGGGCCGGTCCGGGCCTATCGGACAGGGGATCGGGCGAGATACAGCCCGGATGGCTGTATCGAGTACTGCGGCCGGACGGACCATCAGGTGAAGCTGCGGGGACACCGGGTGGAGCTCGAAGAAGTCGAAGCCGTACTGGAGGCGCACCCGCACGTGGTTCAGGCCTGTGTGACCGTAACACGGGAGGAGCCGGGGGGAGGTGAGGTTTTGTCCGCTTATATCGTAGGGGGCGGTTCGCCCAAGCCGGACACCGAAGTGCTGCGGGAATGGCTGCGGGAGAGGCTGCCCCGTTATATGGTGCCTCACCGGCTGCGGTTCCTCAGCGAGCTGCCGCTTACCGCGAGCGGCAAGGTGGACCGCGCGCGCTTGAGTGTACACACGGGGGAGGAGAAGCCTCCGGAAGAGGCTGCGCCCTTCGATGATGAGTTTCAATCGGCCTTGGCCGAGATCTGGAGGGAAGCACTCGGGTGCAGCTCCCTTAGACTGACGGATAACTTCTTTGATCGGGGAGGGGACTCCTTCCGTCTGCTTCACCTGCACCGCCGGGTCCGGGAGAAGTGGGGCTTCTCACTCTCCGTTCCGGACCTGTTCCGGTACCCGACGATTCAGTCCCTGGCCCTGCATCTGGCCGTGCTGAAAAACGGCGCAGCCCCTGTGGAGGAGGCTCCGGAACGGCGGGAGAACCTCACGGCTCCAGGGCTGACAGTAACCCGCAAAGCCGAAATGGAGAGACAGAAACGACTTCGAAGGAAGGGAAGAGAACAATGACCGAAGAGCATAAAGAGCCGGCCGTCCACGGCGTGGCCATAATCGGGGCGGCCGGAAGGTTCCCCGGGGCATCGACCTTGGAGCAGTTCTGGGACAATCTGGTCTCCGGGCGGGAGTCCGTCACCTTCTTCAAGGAGCCGCAGGAGGGACGCATCCATGCGGCGGGAGTGCTGGAGCAGGCGGCCGCGTTTGACGCGGCGTTCTTCGGCATGTCCCCCCGCGAGGCGGAAATGACGGACCCGCAGCACCGGGTGTTCCTCGAATGCGCCTACGAGGCGCTGGAGTCTGCCGGCTATCCGCCTGAACGCTGTACAGGGAAGGTCGGCGTCTATGCGGGTAGCGGCCAATCGGGCTACCTGAAGCATGTGGAGAGCCATCCGGAGCTCGTCGAAGCGCTGGGCTCGTTCCAGAGCGCGATCGGCAGCGGACCGGACTTCCTCACGACCCGGGTATCGTACAAGCTGAATCTGCGGGGGCCGAGCATCGCCGTTCAGACGGCGTGCTCCTCTTCGCTGGTCGCCGTGCATCTGGCCTGCCAGGCCCTGCTCACCTACGAATGCGACATGGCGCTGGCGGGCGGCGTATCCGTCAAGGCTGACCAGACGGAAGGGTACGATTATCAGGAGGGCGGCATTCTCGCGCCGGACGGGCACTGCCGGGCGTTCGACGCGGAGGCCCGGGGGACCGTGGTGGGCAGCGGCGGCGGAGCCGTGCTGCTGAAGCGCCTGGAGGACGCGCTGAGCGACGGGGATACCGTGCTGGCCGTCATCCGGGGAACCGCGGTCAATAACGACGGATCGAACAAAATCGGATACACGGCGCCCAGCATCGGGCTGCAGAGCGAGGTGATCCGTGAGGCGCTGCTGGTGGCCGAGGTGGACGCCTCCACGGTCACTTATGTCGAAGCCCATGGCACGGGTACGGCTCTCGGTGACCCGGTCGAGGTCGCCGCTTTGACCGACGCTTACCGCACCCATACGGACCGGCGCCAGTACTGTGCCTTGGGTTCGGTAAAGACGAACCTGGGCCATCTCGACAGTGCGGCCGGCATCGCCGGGCTGATCAAGACGGTCCTCTGCCTGAAGCACCGGACACTTCCGCCAAGCCTCCACTTCCGGGAGGCGAATCCGGAGCTTGCTCTGGAGAGTTCTCCTTTCTATGTGAACAGTGAGCTTAGGCCATGGCAGCCTGGAGAAGGCCGTCCGCTCCGCGCAGGCGTCAGCTCGTTCGGGATGGGCGGCACGAATGCGCATGTTGTCCTCGAAGAGGCGCCCGGCCCAGGCAGGCGTGCCGAGAAGGAGGCGTCCGGGGCGGAGCCGCACCTGTTCGTGATCTCTGCCCGTACGGAGGGAGCCCTTCGCCAGAGAACGCAGGACTTGATTGGCTTCCTGAAGCGTGACGGGGAAGCCGGGCTGCCGGACATTGCATATACACTCGCAGCGGGCAGAGCCGCCTTCGGGCAGCGCAACGCCGTGACTGCATCCACACGCGACGAGCTCCTGGCCCTGCTCAGCGACAGCCTGTCTGCTTCTCCACGCAGCGGGAGCGGAGAGGGGGCTGCCGGGGGGGACACCGGCGTGATCTTCCTCTTCTCCGGTCAGGGGACCCAGCATCCCGGCATGGGGGCGGACCTGTACCGGTATGCGCCGGTGTTTCGTCAGCTCCTTGACCGCTGTGCAGAGCTGGCCCAAGCCTATACCGGCGCTGACTTCCGCGAGCTGCTTTTACCGGCACCGGACCAAGCGGACCGGGCCGCTGCCGAGCTGCGCCAGACGGTTCATGCCCAGCCGGCGCTCTTCAGCCTGGAATATGCCCTCGCCAAGCAGCTCGAAGCCTGGGGCATCCGCCCGAGGGCGATGATCGGCCACAGCATCGGCGAGTTCACCGCCGCCTGCATGGCGGAAGTCATGTCCCTCGAGGATGCCGTAAGAGTGGTTTGCGCGCGGGCGCAGCTGATGCAGCAGCTGGAGAGAGGGGCGATGACCGCCTGCCAGCTGCCGGAGGAGAGCCTATTGACCGCCGCCGCTTCTGCAGGGGTACGGATCTCCATTGCAGCAGTGAATATGCCGGAGTCCTGCGTGGCGGCAGGCAGCATCGAGGATATGGAGCGCCTGGAGGCTTATTTGGGTGCAGATGGGGTTGCATTCAAGCGGCTGCAGACTTCGCATGCCTTTCACTCCCATATGATGGAGGACTGCCTGGATGCCTTCGCCGAGACAATGAAGAGCATCCGGCTCCAAGCTCCCCGGCTGCCCTATATCTCCAACGTAACGGGGACATGGATCGCGCCGGAGGATGCGGTCGATCCGCGGTACTGGGGACTGCATCTGCGACGGACCGTCCGCTTCGCCGAAGGCATCGCCTCCCTTGCCGGCAGCTTCGAGGGGGCCGTATACCTCGAGGTAGGTCCGGGACAGGCCTTGGCTTCGATGGTCAAGAGAATTCTTGGCACGGATGCCGGGCGTCATGCCGGAATTTATTCCGCGCTGCCCTCCGCTGCATCGGGCCAGTCTTCCTACGCGAGCCTGCTGCAGGCCGTCGGCGCGTTGTGGTGTGCCGGAGCTGCGGACCCGGCGGCGCTCTACCGTGACCGGCAAGGCCGCCGGGTTCCCCTGCCCACTTATCCATACGAACGCCAGACCTACTATCTGCCGAAGAGGGAATCAGCGGAGACCGAGGCCAAGACGGCGGGAGCAGACCGGAGACCGATGGAAGAATGGTTCTATGCACCGGTCTGGAAGATGACCCCGCTTCAGGCAGGCCGGACCGCCGGTGACACGGTGCAGCTGCCGCTGTATCTGCTGTTTGCCGATCGGGGAGGACTTGCCGGGGCGCTTCGGGAGGAGCTCGTCCACCAGGGGGGCGAAGCCGTCCTCGTCGAAAGTGGAGAAGGGCATGACGGCAAAGACCGGTTCGTGCTCGCGTCGGACGGAGCGCAGGCGTATGAAGATCTCCTGCGCAGAGTTCGCTCGGCCTTCGGAAGGCTGCCGGACAAAATCGTGCACCTTTGGAACACGGATGCACCGCCTGAGGAGAACGCATCCTCCCTTAAGGATGATTACCAGGCAGCCCAGAGCAGCGGGCTGCACAGTCTGATCTCCCTGGCGCAGGCGCTGGGGATGCAGGAAGCCGTTCAGCCGGTGGAGCTCATTGCGGTGACATCCCGGCTGCTGCAGGTGGCCCACGAGCCGGTCATTCGCCCGGAGCGGGCCGCGCTGCTGGGCGCCCTGCGGGTGATGCCGCAGGAGTATGGGCAGCTCCGCACCCGGCTGATCGATGTCGAGCCCGGCGGGGCAGCAGGCCTCCATCGCCCAGATAGCGCCCTCGGGCGGAAGCTTCTTCAGCAGCTGGCCCATGAGATCGTTGCAGATGCGTCCGACTTTGTGACGGCTTACCGGGGACCCTTCCGCTATACCCCTTCCTATGAGGAAGTGAGACTTCCCGGAATCGGAGAACACAGAGGTTTGTTCCACAGCGGAGGTGTCTATCTGGTTACCGGGGCGGCAGGCGGCATGGGACTGCCGGTCTGTGAAGCGGTTGCCCGGGAAGTCCAGGCGTCCTTCATCCTGCTCGGAGACCCGTCCTTTCCGCCGCCGGAAGCATGGGATTCATGCCTGGAGGATGCATCGGTCCCCGCAGGCACCAAGGACGTCATTACCCGGATCCGGGCCTTGGAATCGTCCGGCTCCCGCATCCTGTATGCTGCGCCGGATCTGACGGATGAGAGCCAAACGGACCTCGTCCTGCAGCTGGCGGAAGCCCGGTTCGGGCGCATCGACGGAGTGCTGTTTGCATCCGAGCCTTACAGCTCCGGTTTGATGCAGTGGAAGGACCCTGCACAGACCGTAGAGATCCTGGCCCCGCACGTGCTTGGACTGACGGTGCTTTCCTCCCTGCTGCGGGACCGGGCCGGATTCATAGTACTCTTCTCGCGGACGATCTCGATTACGGGGGGCATCGGGCAGCTGGATTTGTGCGCCTACGGCTCCTTCCTGGATGCCTGGGCGAGAGCCCAGTCGGCAGCCGGTCTGCCGGTGGTCTCCATCAGCTGGAGCATGTGGCAGGAGGATGTCTGGCTGGAGCGGATGGCCGGCATTCCGCAGGGGATCCGGGAGAAGCTGGAGAACCTGCAGTCGGCCTTCGGCCTCTCCGCTTGGGAAGGGCTTCGGGCCATCGAAGGGCTGACCGCCGCCGGACTGCCCCAGGCGGTCGTGTCCACACAGCACTTTGAGGAGGCAAGGAAATCCTGGGCATCCCTTCACGAGCCGGGAAGGGCAGCGGCCCCTGCCGCCCCATTACCGGAGGAGCCTGCCGAACGAACTGCGCCAAGAAATGAGGTGGAACGGACGCTCGCCGGGATGTGGGAGACGATGTTCGGCGTCAGCGGCATCGGGATTCATCAGAATTTCTTCGAACTCGGAGGCAATTCCCTGCACTCGATCCAGCTCGTAGCTCGGCTGCGGCAGACCTTCCACGGCGGAATTCCCATGGACATTCTGTTCCAGTCGCCGACGATTGCCGAGCTGGCTGAGGCGGTTGCATCGACGCAGGCGGACCGGGAGCAGCTGGAGGAGATCGAACGCCTGCTGAGGGAAGTCGAATCGATGTCGCAGGAAGAGCTGATACAGGCACTGGAGAAAGCTTAGTCGACAAGGAGGGGATACGCTATGACCAGCAGCCTGCAGGACAGATGGGCAGCCTTGTCGCCCGCGCAGCGTGAACTGCTCGCCCGGAGGTTCAAGGAACAGGGACTGGAAGCCGTGCCGCTGGATGACCGGCGGCAGTCGGGCCAAGGGGGCCGCCCGACGGGGGCGGAACCGGCCTTCGTGCCGAAAAGGAGCCGGAGGGAGGAGACGATGGACTTCAGCCTATTCTTCTTCTCCGGCGACGGATCTACGGAAGAGGGGCAGAAGTACCGGCTGCTGCTTGAGAGCGCAGCTTACGCGGACGAGCACGGGTTTGCCGCCGTGTGGACGCCCGAGCGGCACTTCGAGGATTTCGGGGGGCTGTACCCGAACCCGTCGGTACTGAGTGCGGCGCTGGCGGTGCTGACCCGCAGGGTGGAGATCCGGGCCGGCAGCGTCGTGCTGCCGCTTCACCACCCGATCCGGTTCACGGAGGAATGGGCCGTCGTCGACAATCTGTCCGGCGGCCGCGTCTCCGTCGCCTTCGCGACGGGATGGCACCCGGCGGATTTTCTGCTCGCCCCCGTGCAGACTCCCGAATACTACGCGGACCGCAAAGGGGAGATGCTCCGGGCGATCGGCGAGGTCCGGCGCCTGTGGAACGGCGAGACGCTGGAGTATACGGACGCTGCGGGGGCGGTTCATGCCGTGCGGACGCTGCCTAGGCCGGTCCGTGCTCCGCTGGATGTGTGGATCGCGACCAACGGCAGTACGGAGACGTACCGGGAGGCGGGCCGGATCGGTGCCCACATCCTGACCGGGATCACCGGCAGCAAGTTCGCCGAGCTCGAGGAGAAGATTGCGATGTACCGCGAGACGCTTCGCGAATCCGGCTATGATCCGGATTCGAGGAAGGTCGCGCTCATGCTGCATACCTGCCTCGGGGAGAGCAATGAAGTGGTCAAGAGCAAGGTGGCCGCTCCGCTGAAGGCCTATCTCAAGACGTTTATCAGCCAGCAGCGGAACATCCTGAACGATTACGCGACCCTGTCGGAAGCGGATCTGGAGGTGATTGTCTCCCGGGCGTTCGAGCTGTACTACGAGGAAAGCGGGCTGCTGGGCACCCCGGACAAGTGCGCGAAGCTGGTGGAGACGCTCAGGGATATCGGCGTCAATGAGATCGCGTGCCTGATCGACTTCGGGGTGGATCATGCCGCCGTCCGTGAGAGCCTGGAGCATTTGAGCGGATTGAAGGAGCGATTTTCTATAAAGGAGAAGAGGATACAGGATGAAATCGATTCATGACCGGATCAAAGAGCTGTCACCGGAGCACCGGGCCTTATTCGAACGGAAGCTGAAGGAGCAGCAGCTCGACGCCGCGAAGCTTCCCGGCCTGCAGCCTGCCATTCCAAGACGCAATCATAACCGGCCCAGCCCCTTGTCCTTCGACCAGGAGCGGCTGTGGTTTTTCAACCGGATGCATCCGGAGTCGTTTACTTACAATGTGTACGGCGCCGCACGCCTGAAGGGGATGCTTCATCTGTGGGCTCTGGAGCAGGGGATCAACGAGATTGTCCGGCGGCATGAGGCGTGGCGGACGGTCTTCGACCGGGTGGATCCGCTGCAGCGGGTGCTTCCCGAGCTGCAGGTTACTGTCCCTGTGGCGGATCTGTCCTCCTATCCGGTGGAAGAACGGGAGGCGCGTGCACAGGAAGGGCTCCGGGAGGAAGTGCAGCAGCTGTTCGATCTCGAGAAGGGGCCGCTGATCCGTTTCAAGCTCTTTATCCTCTCGGACACGGAATCCATGCTGGCGCTTACGATTCATCACATTGTCATTGACCGGATCACCTTCAGCATCTTCTTCGAGGAACTGATGGTCCACTACAAGGCGGCCCTGGAAGGGCGGACCGCCGAGCTGGCGGAGCTGCCGGTCCAGTATGCGGATTACGCGGAGTGGCAGCGGGAGTACCTGCAGGGAGAGAATAGGGAGCGGCTCCTGAGCTTCTGGAAGGAGCAGCTGAAGGACTGCGATACGATCCTGGACATCGAGACGGATTTTCCGCGGCCGCCGGCCATGACGTACCGGGGAGCGAGGGTGTTCCTGCGCACGCCGCAAGACATCTTGAACCGGCTGAAGGGGATCGCCAAGGGGGAGAACGCCACCGCCTTCATGATCCTGATGGCCGCCTTTCAGACGCTCCTCTTCCGGTACACGGGACAGGACGATATTCTCGTCGGCACGCCTCTGGCGAACCGTTCCCGTGTGGAGCTCGAGCGGGTAATGGGGTATTTCCTGACGATGGGCACCCTTCGCAGCCGGATGGACGGGCGCATGAATTTCCTGGAGCTGCTCCGCAGCGTGCGGGAGACGGCGCTGGCCGTGTACAAGCATGGGGATATGCCGATCGGCCTGCTGCTCGATGAGCTGCGCATTCCCGCCGATCCGAGCCGCAATCCACTGGTGCAGGCGGTGTTCGTCTACGTGGATGTGCCGGAAGAGAAATTCACGCTCCCGGGTCTTGAGGTCAGTACGGAGATGATCGACGGGGAGACGGCCAAATACGATGTGACGATCGGGTTGTCGGAGACGGAGCACGGGCTCGAAGGCTTCCTGGAATATTCGCCGGATTTGTTCCGCAAAGAAACCTTCGAACAGATGGCGGCTCATTGGGACCGCCTGCTGCGGAGCATCGCTGAACATCCGGAGCGGCCGCTCTGTGAGCTGGCCATGCTGGGGGAGGAGGAGCTCAAGGAGCTGACGGAAAACCGGCAGCGGAAAGCACGCGTGCCGGCGGCGGTCTGCCTGCACCACCGGTTCGAAGAGCAGGCGGCGCTGCATCCGGACCGGACCGCTGTCATCGACGGGGAGGTCTCGCTGACCTATGCGGAGCTGAACCGGAGGGCGAACCAGGTGGCTCACACCCTGAAGCGGTCGGGCGTCGGGGCCGAAACCCTGGTCGGCCTGCTCGTGAAGCGGTCTGCTCAGATGATCGCCGCCATCCTGGGCATTCTCAAGGCCGGCGGCGCGTACGTCGCGATGGATCCGGATTTTCCGCAGGAGCGGGTCTCGGGGATTGTTAACGGTTCGGGGATGCGGTATGCGGTGACGGACGACGCGGTCCGTCTCACTCACCCTACGCTCAGCTTCGTCCTGGAGCTGGATGGCGACTGGTCCTCAATCGATGCGGAGGAAGGCGGCAACCCGCCATCCGCCGCGGAGGGCGGCACACTCGCCTACGTGCTGTATACCTCAGGCTCCACGGGTGCCCCGAAGGGAGTGGCCATGGAGCACGCGGGCATCTGCAACGCGGTCGAGGAAGCGATGGGGCTGTTCGAACTGAAGGGCGCCCAGGACGGCGTGATGCTTCAGTTCGCCTCCCCGACGTTCGATGCGTCGGTCCTGGAGATGTTCTGCCCGCTCTCCTCCGGTGCTGCGCTGTGCCTCGTCTCCCCGGAAGCCCGCGCAGGGGGAGAAGCGCTGAGGGGGCTGCTTGAGCGGCACCGGGTGACAGCGGTCCTGTTGACGCCTCCGATCCTGTCCACCCTGAAGCCTACGGAGCTGCCGGCGGCACTGCGTACGGTTGCTGCCGGAGGTGAAGTGATTTCCTTCGATGTGAGCGGATGGCTGCTTGACGGAAGACGGATGCTCAATCTGTACGGACCGACCGAAACGGCCGTGTTCGTGACGGCCCACGAATTCACGCCGGAGGGCAAGCTGCACTGCATCGGTTCGCCGATCGCCAATACGCAGGTATACATTCTGGACGCACAGATGCAGCCCGTTCCGGAGGGCGTCAGGGGCGAGATGTATGTCGGCGGAGCCAATCTGGCCCGCGGGTATCTGGGGCTCGCGGAGGAGACCTCGAAGCGGTTCCCCGCTAACCCGTTCGGTGGCGGACGGCTGTACCGCACCGGCGATTATGCCAAATGGCTGCCGGACGGCACGATCGCCTATCTCGGTCGGAGGGACGACCAGCTCAAGATCAACGGCATCCGGGTGGAGAGAGGCGAGATCGAATGGATGCTGCAGCAGCATCCCCGCGTCATCAAGGCTGCCGTGGCCCCGTACCGGCGGTCTTCGGGCGGTACAGGGCTGTGTGCGTACTACACTTCCTACACGGAAATCGGCAGCGAGGAGCTCCGGGCGCTGTTGTTCGAGCGGCTGCCCTCCTACATGATTCCGGCCCATTATATCCGTGTGGAGCAGTTCCCGCTGACCACCAGCGGCAAGCTGGATCTGAAGCGCCTGCCGGAGCCTGCAGCGCTGGACCGGAATGCGGCTGCGTACGTTCCGCCGGAAAACGAGCTCGAGAAGCTCATGGCCTCCGTCTGGGAAGAGGTGCTGGGTGCACCGGACGTCGGCCTCCACGACAACTTTTTCTCGCTCGGGGGCGACTCGATCATGGCGATCGGCATTGCTTCCCGCCTGTACAAGTCGGGGTGGGAGATCGACATGAAGCAGCTCTTCATCCATCCGGTGCTGAAGGATCTCATCGCCCATATCCAGCCCGTCACGTCCTACGCCGATCAGCTCCCCGTCACCGGAGCGATCGCGGAGACGCCGATCACAAGCTGGTTCTTCGAGGAAGCGTTCGCCGAACCGGACCACTGGAATCAGGCGGTCATCATCCGGCGTGCGGACGGATTCGATGAGAATGCCCTGCGGCAGGCGATGATCAAGCTCGCCGAGCATCACGACATCCTGCGCTGTACCGTCCTCTCGAAGTGGGACAGGGGAGGGCCGGGGTTGTACAACCGGCCGGTGGAGGAATGGGAGCCGGAGCTTCATGTCATCCGGCTGCTCGGCAACCTGCCTCCAGAGCAGGAATTGGCCGTCCATGCCAACCGCCTGCACGAAAGCATGCAGCTCGAGCAGGGCTCTTTGTGGAAGGCGGCTCTGTTCCGTGCGGAGGACGGGGATCATCTCCTGTTGGTGGCCCATCACCTCGTCATGGACTGGGTCTCCTGGCGGATTCTGCTGGAGGATTTGGATGCGGTTTACGGACAGGCCGCAGAGGGCCGGGAGATCTGTCTGCCGGCCAAGACCGATTCCTTCCAGCGCTGGGCCCGGGAGCTGCAGAAGTATGCGAGAAGCAGTGAGCTGCTCAGGCAGATTCCTTATTGGAAGTCGGTGGAGGAAATTCCCTGCCGGCCGATCCCGGAGGATTACACAGGGATCGAGAATCTGGCCATAGATGAGCGCACGCTCAGCGCCCGGCTGACCGGGGAGGAGACCGAGGCTCTGCTGAAGGGGGTCCACCATGCTTACAAAACGGAGATCAACGACATTCTGCTGACGGCCGCCGGGCTCACCCTCAAGGAATGGACGGCATCCGGCCGGATTACGCTGGGGATGGAAGGGCACGGCAGGGAGCCGATCATCAAGGGCGTCAATGTGAACCGGACGGTCGGCTGGTTCACCTCGCAGTATCCAGTTGTGCTCGAGATCAGCCGGGAAGACGACCTATCCTACAGCATCCGGTCGGTCAAAGAACAGCTTCGTCAGGTGCCTAAGGGCGGTGTCGGCTATGGGATTCTCAAATATTTGACGCCCGACGAGCTGAAAGAAGGACTGGAGTGCCGGCTCCGGCCGCAGGTTTGCTTTAATTACCTGGGGCAGATCGGCCGGGACCTGCAGCGGGAGCACTTCGGCGCATCGGCGCTGCCAACCGGCCGGCTCACTTCACTGGAGTCCGAACGGACGGCGGTTGTGCTTATCACCGCTTATGTGCAAGAAGGCTGCCTGCACCTGCTTATGGATTACAACCGCCGGATTCACAAGGAAGAGACGATCGCAGCCCTGCTGGAGAAGCTAAGAGAGAACCTGCTGGCGGTCATCCGCCACTGCTCCGTGAAGCCGCACAGCGAGGAGACGCCGAGCGATCTCGGATACGCGTCCCTGTCCCTGGAAGAGCTGGATGGACTCTATGATCTTGTCGAATCCATTGAATAATGATTCACGGGGGCTGCAGGAGGCTGTCCCCGCAGAGAACAGGAGGCTGCGATGAAACCGAGGGATAAGATCAAGCGAATCGATCCGCTGACTCCGACGCAGGAAGGGATGTTCTATACCTCGCTGGCGGATAAGGAATCCCGGCTGTATTTTGTGGAGATTGAATTGAACCTGCTCGGGGAGCTGGATGTGCCGCTCCTCGAACGGAGCATGAACGAGCTGATCCGGCGCTACGACAGCTTGAGAACGGTCTTCGTCCAGCAGAACATGGCGCGCCCGGTACAGGTGGTGCTCCATTAGCGGCAGTTCCGCCTGCATTACGAGGATCTCGCGGAACTCGGGGCGGAGGAGCAGGAGCGCTTCCTGGCGCAGTGGAAGCAGGCGAACAAGGACCGCGACTTCGATCTGGCGAAGGATCTACTCCTTCGAATAACCGTCTTCCGGACGGGGGAGGCCGCTTACCGGTTCATCTTCAACAACCACCATATCATCATGGACGGCTGGTCGTTCTCCAATCTCTTCCGCGACCTACTGGAGGGATACCGCCTGCTGAGACAAGGCCAGGACATCCCGCTGCGCGAAGAAGTCCCGTACCGGCTCTATCTGGATTGGCTCCAGGAACGGCCCAGGGAAGCCTCGCTCCGTTATTGGAAGACCTATTTCGAAGGGTACCGGGCGGCCGAGGCGCTTCCCGCCGCCCCACAGGGCATCCTGAGATCCTCCGGCGCTGCAGCGGTCAAGGAGGTGCTGTTCGAGCTCGGCGCAGAGCGCAGCCGGGGACTCGAAGGGCTCGCACGCCGGCATGAGGTGACGGTCAACAGCGTCTTCCAAACCGTGTGGGCGCTGGTCATGAGGCGGTACACCCGCTCTGACGATATCGTATTCGGCTCGATCGTCTCCGGGCGGACGGCCCCGATCGAGGGGATTGAGCGGATGGTCGGACTCCTCATCAATACGATTCCGGTGCGGATCCGGTTGAACCCGGACGCAGCATTTGCCGAATGCCTGAAAGGAGTGCAGCAGCGTGCGCTGGAGTCGATGCCGCATGATTATGTCTCCTACCGGGACATCATGCAGGAAACGGATCTGAAGCATGCCCGGATCGATCACTTTCTCGTATTCGAGAACTTCCCGGTCGACCGCGAGTCTCTGAACCCGGAGGAATCCCGCAGGCATCTTGGCTTTGAGATCTCGGCGATTCATACGGAGGAAATCAATTATCACCTAACCGTTCATATTTATCCCGAGGAAGGACAGATCAAATTCAGCTATCATCCCGGGCTGCATGAGGATTGGTTTATCGAACAGCTGAAGGCGCAGCTGCTGCACACAATAGATGCGGCGGTGCTGCAGGAGCACGATCCCGTGAGTCGGATCGGCATTCTGACTCCGCGAGAGGAAGCAAGGCTGCTCCGGTCCTTCTTCCGTGAGCCTGTACCGGCGGAGGAGGCGAAGCCGCTGCATATGCTCTTCGACGAGCAGGTCCGCCGCACGCCGGACCTCCCGGCGCTGATCTTCGAAGGCAGGGGCGTGACCTACCGCGAGCTTCAGCAGCGGGCGGACCGGCTGGCCCTCCGTCTGCGAAGTGCAGGGGTGCGGTCCGAGGAGATCGTGGGCCTTCGTGCCGTGCGGTCTCCTGATCTGGTCGCCGGCATGCTGGCCGTCTGGAAGGCGGGCGGGGCTTTCGTCCCCATCGACCCGGATTATCCGGAAGAGCGCCAGCGGTATATGCTGGACGACAGCGGGGCGAAGCTGCTGCTGTCCGGCGGCGGCCTGTCCGGCAGCGATTGGAACGGCGTGACCCTGCTCCTGGAAGAGTCCTTGGAGGTAAGCGAAGAGGCGGAGGAGCTCCCGCCGCACAGTCGTCTCGGCGATCTGGCCTATGTGATCTACACCTCCGGCACGACCGGCCGTCCCAAAGGAGTGATGATCGAGCATCGGGGCGCCGTGAATACGATGCTGTGGCGCCGGAGGGAATTCGGCTTCCGTCCGGAGGACCGGGTGCTGCAGGTCTACTCCTTTGCCTTCGATGCGTTCCTGTCGTGTTTGCTCCCGCCCCTGCTCTCGGGCGCGGCGGTCGTGCTGGCGCCGGACCGGGCGGCGAAGGACCCGCTTGCGCTTCGCAAGCTGATTAAGGAACAGGGAGTGACCCATATCGAATGTGTGCCGAGCCTGTATGCCGTGCTGCTGGAATGCCTCGGGGAGGAAGAGGCGTCCTCGCTCCGGGTTGTTACCCTGGGCGGGGAGAAGCTGCCGCAGCGGCTGGTGGAGCGCAGCAGAGAGGTGTTCCCGCACATCGAGCTTGCCGACGAATACGGCCCTACGGAGAACAGCATCATTACGACCTGCGAGCGGCACATCGCGCCCGGCGGGAAGCTCTCCATCGGCCGGCCGATTCCCGGCGCCCGGATCTATATCCTGGATGAGCAGCTCAGGCTGCTGCCGGTCGGCGTGAAGGGGGACCTGTGGATCGCCGGAGCGGGGCTGGCCCGGGGGTATCTGAACCGGTCGGACTTGACGGCGGAAGCATTCGCCGCAGACCCGTTCCAATCGGGGGAGCGCATGTACCGCTCCGGGGATACCGCCCGGTGGCTGCCGGACGGCCGGCTGGAGTATACGGGACGCGGGGACGATCAGGTCAAAATCCGGGGGTACCGCATCGAGCCAGGTGAGATCGAAGAAGTGCTGCGGGCCAGCCGCCATGTCAGGGACGCGGCGGTAACCGCCTATGAGGCTGCCCCCGAGGACAAGCGGCTATGCGCCTATTACGTGCCGGCGGATGGCTCCGCAGCTGACGGCGAAGAACAGCTGCGGGACCACTGCTCTGCCCGGCTGCCGGTGTATATGATTCCCGCCCATTTCATCCGGCTGGACGCAATGCCGCTGTCGGCGAACGGCAAAATTGACCGCCATGCGCTTCCACAGCCCGAAGGGCTGCTCATCGAGCGGAAGAACACCGCCGCTAAGAACCAGTGGGAGCACCGCCTGTCGGCTCTCTGCCAGGAGCTGCTGGACCGGCGGATCGGGGTGACCGACGATTTTTTCGAAGCGGGGGGCACTTCCCTGAAGGCGATGATGCTCGTCTCCCGGATCCATCAGGATTTCGGTGTGGAGCTGCCGCTGGCGGTCATGATGGAATCGCCTTCTCCCCGGGGGATGGCTTCCTACTTGATGGGCCGGTACAAAACCGAGCCCAAGGCCATCATGCTCATGAATAAGAAGGACCGCACGCCGCTGTTCTGTTTTACACCGATGGGCGGGCTTGGCATGATCTATCATGAGCTCGGCCGGCAGCTGCAGGACATCTCGGTCTATTCCATCGATTATATCGACCATCCGCACCATATGGAGCATTATGTAGAGCTGATCACCGGCGTCCAGCGTGAAGGGCCCTATGTCCTGCTCGGCTATTCCTCCGGGGGGCACCTGGCTTTCGAGGCGGTCAAGGCGCTGGAGGCGGCCGGACATCCGGTGTCGCGCCTGATCCTGCTCGACTGCTACCGCAAGAAGGACGCGGGCATGCCGTCGGAAGAAGATCTCGAGCTGCTCTGCCGGCATTATATGAAGCATCCGGTGTTTCAGGATTATCAGTTCAAGGAGAAAGATAAAGACCGGCTGAAGGGGTTCCTCACGTACTTTTACATGCTCGAGAACAGCGGAAGCGTGCACGCCGACATTCATCTGCTCCGCTCGACCGTGCCGGTCGAAGGGGACTATGACCGGGAGTACGCCCATTGGCAAACGGCGACGACCGGAAGCGTGAGGGAATACCAGGGCCTCGGCGGACATGATACGATGCTGAACAAAGAACATGTGGAAGGCAACGCGGAGATCATCCGGGGAATTACCCTGGGAAGCAAAGCAGGGGGAAGCATTGCAGAGGGAAGCTCGGCGGTACGCATGGGAGAAGGGCGGCTCGTTCCCGGGATCGGTTAGATAGGGAATGAGATGTGCCAGGCCGCTGTTCACGAAGCGCCGGCGCAGGGCTTGGCCTGATGCATGGGGCCAAGGCGGAACGGCTGCGCTTTGCAGACGGGAATAAACCTGATGGGAGGAATGGGAAAGGGAAAAGGTGGAAAGGATGATACTGGAGCCACTAATCGACAGGACGCTTCCTTGAGAAGCTTACCGTAGGACCTGTATCTGGAGGAAAAGTAACCATGAATCACCTGATTGTGTATGCGCACCCGCATCAAGGAAGCTTCAACAACGCCATCCTGGACACCGTCACAGCCGCCCTGAAGGCGAAAGGGCATGAGATCTGCGTGCGCGATCTGTATAAATTGAATTTCCACCCCGTGCTCACCCCCACAGACACGGCATCGCTCCGGGAAGGAAGGGCGCCGGCGGATATCAAGACGGAGCAGGAGCATCTGGCTAACGCGGACGTCATCACCTTCATCTATCCGATCTGGTGGACGGGCCTTCCGGCGATCATCAAGGGCTATGTGGACCGGACCTTCTCTTACGGCTTCGCGTACCAATACAACAGCGAGGGCGGGATCGACAAGCTGTTCACCGGCAAAAAAGGCATCCTCATCAACACGTACGGTACGCCCGGCGATGTGTATGAAACGAGCGGTATGAACGAAGCGCTGAGGAAAACCTCGGAGAGCGGCATCTTTGATTTCTGCGGCATCGAAGTCTTGGAGCACTTCCTGTTCGGCGGCGTCACTTCAGTAGCCACGGATGAAACGCGCAAAGAGATGCTGGCCCGGGTTCACGACAAATTCAGCTCGTTCTGATGCCCTCATGTGTCAGGCTACCCGCAATACCCCGCAAGGAAGACACTTCCCGAGTGTCTCCTGCGGGGTATTTTCATGAATAAGCCGCAGGATGAGCTGAATAAGGGACTACTTGTGGGAACTCGGGATATTATCGCTAAGCCGTTTCACTAGATTCACAGCACCGGCCACTAAACGGACTTCACCGACTGTACAAACGCATGCAGCTTCCGCAGCCCTTCCGCGATATCCGCCTCCGTCAGCTTCCCGTAGCCGAGTACGATCTTCCCGGGATGCCGGCCCTGCCGCCGGGCATACTCATCGAAGGAGCTCAACCGGACACCGAACGCTTCGCAGCCCTTCCAATCGACGCTCCCATACACCTCCGGCCGAAAAACCAGCTGGACATGCATGCCCGCTTCATCCCCCAGAACCTGTGTCTCCCCTCCGAACAAGCGCTGAACCTGCTCTTTTAAGAAGATGCGTCTCTTCCGATAAATCGCCCTCATCTTATGGATGTGCCGGTCGAAGTGGCCGTCCTCGATGAATCGGGATAAGGCCATCTGCGTCAGACTCGAGGCAGAGAGGTTCAGGTCGGCTTTCGTTTGAAGAATCCGATCCACCAGATGGGGAGGCACAATGAGAAAACCCAGCTTGATGGCCGGGGACAAGGTTTTGCTGAATGTGCCCGCATAGATGACCCGGTCGGGTGCAAGAAGGTGAAGCGGCGGGATGGGCGAGCCTTTGTGCCGGAACTCGCTGTTGTAATCGTCTTCAAGAATATAATGTCCGTAGGTCTCCGCCAACTTGACAGCCTGCTGCCTCCGCTGGATCGAGAGGATGCTGCCCGTCGGGTATTGGTGCGAGGGAGTAAGGATGAGCAGACCCTGGGGAGCGGAGGGATCGATCTGCCCGACGTTCATGCCCTGGGCATCGACCTCGACAGGATGAACGGTATAATGGAGTGTCTTGAAGATGTCCGCTATGAATCCTATCGTCGGCTCTTCGACATAGACCGCACGGAACATGTCCCCGAAAGCAGAGGCGAGGAGCAGGCATCCTTCCGAGGTACCGGAGGTCACGATGATTTGGTCCGGCGTGCAGCGGATGCCCTTCACCCGGAACAGATAACGGACCAGCGTCTCTCTCAGTGCTCCGGACCCTCTGCAGTCCCCGTAGTCGAGCACATGCTCCGGCTCATTGGCGGTTACATCCCGCATATATTGGCTCCACAGCTTGCGTGGAAAGTGCCGGAGATCCGGTGTGCCTGCGTCAAAGTCAATCCAATCGCCCGCATGGCGGTTTGGTACAGGAGCAGGTACAGGTGCCGGCTGCGGCGGAACACTCTTTGGACTACGAAGCTCTATGCTGTTCGCTACATAGGTCCCTGCACCGATCCGGGTGATCAGGTACCCTTCCGCTGTCAGCTGCTCATAGACTTCGATCACAATATTGCGCGCGATCCCAAGCTCCTGCGCGGCCCTGCGCGTAGGCGGGAGGCGCAGGCCCGGGGGGAGTGTGCCGTTCCCGATGTGTGCGCGCAGATGACTGCACAGCTGCTTGGTCATGGAGCCGGCGCCTTCGGCCGGGCTGAAACCGAACATGTGCAACCCCACCTCCAATTGGTTCCCGGAATCAACCGGTTTTTGGCTCTTAGAATGGCCGATAGTTCCAATTATACTGAAGATGCAGATAAGATCAAAGGAGATGAATACCGTGATGAAACGACAATTGGGAAGATCGGGAATCGAAGTGAGTGCCCTCGGGATCGGATGCTGGGCGATCGGGGGACCCTGGATCGAAGCGGCAACTGGGAAGCCGTTCGGATGGGGGGAAGTGAGTGACCGTGAGTCGATCGATGCGATTCATTGTGCCCTCGACAGCGGGATCACGTTCATCGACACCTCGGACAATTACGGCGCGGGACACAGCGAGACGGTCATCGGCCAAGCATTGAAGGGCCGGCGGAGCGATGCGGTCATAGCCACTAAATTCGGCTATGTGACTAATGAGCTGACCAAGGAGGCTTTCGGTATGGAGGCCGGTCCAGCTTATATCCGGAAGGCATGTGAAGCTTCACTGAGAAGACTGCAGACCGACTATATCGACTTGTATCAGTTTCACCTCGGCGATTATCCGGAGCATCTGGCGCCGGAGGTGATGGAGGTGCTCGAGGCCTTGGCCCAGGAGGGAAAAATCCGCAGCTACGGATGGTCCACGGATGATCCCGGTCGGGCGGAGATCTTTGCGGGCGGCAGCCGGTGCACGGCGATCCAGCATGAGCTGAACCTGTTCCGTGAGAATCCCCGGATGCTGGAGGTCTGCGAAGAGCACCGGCTGGCGAGCATTAACCGCGGGCCGCTTGCCATGGGGCTGCTCACAGGCAAATACTCGGGGGCGAGCAAGGTGGGAGATCCGAAGGATATCCGGCGGAGGAATGATCTGGAGTGGCTGGTCTACTTCAAGGACGGGGTTCCTTCCCCGGGCATGTCGGAGCGGCTGCAGGATCTCCGCGGCCTTCTGACCTCGGGCGGCCGGACGCTGACCCAAGGGGCTCTCGCTTGGCTGTGGGCCAAGAGTGAATGGACGATCCCGATCCCTGGGTTCCGTACGGTGCAGCAGGTAACGGAGAACGCAGGAGCCCTGGAGCACGGGCCCTTAACTCCGCAGGAGATGGAGCAGATTGAGCGGCTGATAACACAGGGGACGGCCGCGGAGTAAGTCAGCGAACCGGCTCCGTTTCATCGCATACGCGTCCAGATAAGATCTCCCGCAGGAGGATACCCAGTGTCCCCTGCGGGGGATATTTTGTGCACATCGTCAACTTACATAGAAAGAGCTGAATGGAAATATATTGAATTCAAGGGAGGGCTTATCACGATAAGGAGGAGACATAAGCGATGAAGCTGAACCATCTCAATCTCACGGTTACGGATGTCACGGCAGCCAGGGGGTTCCTGGAAAAGTACTTCGGGCTGCAGACGCGGCATACCCGCGGCGACGGCTTCGCCGTACTGTCGGACGACGACGGTTTTGTGTTTACCTTAATGAAGGGAGCTTCGGTCTCCTATCCGAAGAGCTTCCATATCGGCTTCATCCAGGAGAGTGAAGAACGGGTGAACGAGATCAATCGCCGCTTGAAGGAGGACGGCTACGAGGTGGAACCCCCGGTCAGATCCCACGGCTGGACATTCTATGTGCAGGCCCCGGGCGGATTTCTGATAGAGGTGCTCTGTTAAGCTGCATGTCGAAGGCTGCCGTCATGAGAATGCCGGCAGCTTTTGTGGTTCGCCACATCTGATACAGATACAGGAGGTCGACCATAGAATCACTTTGTTCACTGCGGGGCCTCCAGACACGGGTCCGATTTTTCCTGTTCCATTTTCTTCTTAGGATTATCTTTCACCTGAATCCCTTTATTATGTATGCGGGCAGGAGAAGGGGCGGACGATTCATACTCGCCGCGAAAAAGGGGATGATATCACCATAAGAGGAATATGGAGGGATCCAGTTGGAACTGCGCAAAACCCTGCACATCTTCTGCATCCTTGCGGTTCTGCTGTCAGGCTGCGGAGGTCAGATGAACATGAAGATGCAGCAGCAGCCGAGCCCGGAAGAGGAAGAGCGCAACAAGGATAAGAAAGAAGCCGAAGAGCACGACAAGGAAATGCAGGAGCTGCGGAAAGAAGACGAAGGGCAGGGGGGAGAAGAAGGAGGGGGGGAAAAGGAAGAAAGCGCAGGCACGAAAGAAGAGGGCAAGGACGGAGAAGACAAGAAAGAAGAGGGCAAGAAAGATGAAGGAGGAGACAAAAAGGAAGAGAAAAAGAAGGAGGGCTCCGGACAGGAAAAGAAAACGGGAGAAGGAGATCAGGGGGGAGAGAACCAAGGGCAGGGAGAATAAGCCGGGATAAATCCTTTCCCGGTATGGAATAACGCCCATACTCGCTTGGAGGACAGGCTGCGGCCCATCGGTGTGCGGCCTGTTTGCTGTTTTCAATTTATATTGAAACGCTTAAACAGTCTGAATTTTTAACAAACGGATCTGATTTTTAAATACTCTCCTTGGAAAATACGGTGGATAATAGGAAAAGAAAGCATTTTAAAAAAAAGGAGGGACAGGGGAAAGAAACGGTGCTTCACTTATCCATGAAGGGGAGATGATCTGTTGGTTACTTGGTCCAAAACATCGGCTGTACTGCTTGGTTTGTCGGCGGCGCTGACCTTATCGTCAGGCCCGGTTCTGCCTCCTGCTCAGGTCTACGCGGCCGAAGAGGAAGCGGTGTCATCCGCGGGAGCGCTCAGGCTGTTCGAGGGGCTTACCGTCGGGTCGGTTACCGGGACCTCCCTTACACTCAGCTGGAACGCTTCGTCCGGGGCGGATGCCTATGAAATTTACCGTTCTGACTTAGGCGATGACCGCTTTGTTAAGGTCGGGACAACTAGGGAGACGAGCTATCTGGATGAGGGGCTCGCGGCTAACGCCTCCTATCTGTACAAGGTCAAGGCTGTCCGGGGAAAACGGCCGGCCGCCGAATCCAAGGTGGTTCTCGGTCTCACCAAGCAGCATGTGGAGCTGGCCAAAGAAATCGATATTTCCGCTGCAGGCGGCGGGGCGAGGATGCGGCTGGGCGACCTGAACGGCGACGGCCGGCTTGACATTCTTATGGTCCAGCCTGATTATATGGGCGGCGCCTGGAGGGATGCGTATGTGCCGCATGGGGTGCAGGCGCTGACCGCCTACGATCTGGACGGCAACCTGCTGTGGCAGACGGGGACCCCGGACCCGAATGTGACGGGCAGCGGGTCCGACGAGCCCGCCCAGATCTATGACATCGACCATGACGGTTACAATGATGTGCTCTATGTACGGACAGTCACCGAATATGACGGCCCTCCGGAGAACAAGGTCATCAAGTCGAAGACGGACAAGTTCGTGGTCCTGGACGGCCGGACCGGCCAGGTGAAGCGGGAGCACGACCTTCCCCTCTCCCGCCCGACAGGCGATCCGCGGGTGGATATTGATCCGGTCCGTTCGCACGACGCGATTCTCATCGCGGATTTTGCCGGCGACGGCAAGCCGTCCGAGATTATCCTGAAGGACCGTTATCAATCGCTGTGGGTGTACGACGAGAATTTCAACCTTCTCTGGGAATACAACAGTGCGGATCATCCGGAGCACGGCGCTGCGGCGGGTACCGGGCACTTCCCGTGGCCCTATGACTTCGACGGGGACGGCAAGGACGAGCTCATCATGAACTACACCTTCTTCGAGAGCGACGGTTCGATCCAGTGGGCGGCGCAGGGCGTGGCCGATCATGTCGACACGATCCAGATCGGGGAGGTGGACGGGAACCGGAGCAACGGGAAGGAGATTCTGCTGGGCGGCAGCGATACGCTGCTCTATGACCGCTTCGGCAAGCAGCTGTGGATCAACAAGGATACGGTCGAACCGCAGAACGTCTATCTCGGCGATTTCCGGATCGATATTCCGGGCTACGAGATCTACGGTCTCGACCGGGTCAACCGCAGCACACCGGGCCAGGACAGCCTCTTCATCTTCTCGCGCACCGGGGAGACGCTCTTCCATGAAACTCCAGACGACTCGGGATTCGGTACCGTGCCGAAGATCGTGAACAACTGGAACGGGACGCATGCGCCCCTGATGCTGGCTTACCGGAGGGGGACGCTGAACGGCGAGGTCATCAAGCCGAAGCTGTACGACGGCTTCTTCAATCCTGTCGCCGAATTCGATTTCGATGCGAACTTCACAATTGCGGACATCGGAGGGGACAGCAGGGAAGAGATCATCGCGTATACCGCCACGAAGGCCACGATCTATTCGGGCGGACCGGTGGATCTCTCGAGCGATATCACCGGGAAGGCCCGTGCCCAGTTCAAGGAGCATTACAACTTCAGCCGTTACAATGCGAACGAAGCTCCTGAGATCACAAGCCGCACCCCGGCAGGACTGACCGCGCAGGGGGACAAGCATCACGTGGAGCTGAAGTGGATCCCGGTGCTGGACGCCCGGGAATATATCATCTACCGTGCGGACTCCCCGGACGGAAGGTTCGAGAAGATCGGCACCTCGCGCAGCGCCGGGTTTACGGACAAGAAGGCGAAGAAGGGGCATACCTACTACTACAAAGTGGCTGCATCCGGACGGGAGGGCATTTCACAGCCGAGCGATCCGGTCCAAGGCGGCTCCACCCGGTAATTCGGGCCCTTACATCATGAGGGCCGTTACACCGAAGCATGCCCGGAGCCTCGGAGGCGAGCCGATCCGTGCCGTGACCAGCCGGGCGGTAGCCCTGCATGATCCGGCGGGCAGCGGCGCCGCCAAATACGGCTTCAGTACAACTTTCGAGACATTTCCCGCGGCAGGGGCCCGTACTTATGTGGTCCGGCAGGGCGATACGCTGAGCTCGATCGCGAAGGGCCAGCTCGGCCGGGCAGGAGACTGGGTGAAGCTGTACCGGTGGAACCGGCATCTCATTCACGACCCCGATCTCATCTACATCGGGCAGGAGCTGCTGATTCGGGAGTAGCGGCACGAAGATCGGACGGACATGTGCAAGAGGCCATTCCTTATCTTTAGGATGGCCTCTTTTCTCGTTCCAGCTGCCGTACCGGCTGGAGCCGGCCGTTACTTCGCCCGCCCGGCCGCAGCGCTGCGGCGGCCCGCCGCAAGAAGGATCGCCGCCTGCGGGAAGAACAGCCAGATCCCGGAGTCCGGGGCGAGCAGGCAGCCTGCCAGTGCGAATGCGAGCATATACCATCCGGCGGCAGCCAGCACCGGTCTGCCCTCGCGCCGAATCCAGGTCTGCATCAGATGGCCGGCCGCCATCCAGGCGAATCCGGCGGCGAGGAACCAGAAGACCGCGTTACGTTCGGCGTCCATGCCGACGGTCGCCCAGAGCCCTTCCCGGACCATGCGGCCGAGGACATCCCATCCGAGCAGCAGTCCGACCGCGTTATGAATAACCCCCGTTCCCAGCAGCATCCAGCCGCTGTACCTCCACAGCTTCATGGCACCCATCTCCTTCACCGTTCTTGAGTCCATTCCAGATTACGGGAAGGAGCGCCGCCGGTCTTGTAAAAAAACGACAGAAAATCCGGCTGCTCCCGGAAGGAAGCGAGCGGCGCGCCCGCCAGACTCCGCAGCTCCCGGAGAAAATGGGACTGGTCATAATAGCCGTACTCCAGGGGGAGGAGGCCGCTTGGAGCAGCGCCGGTCTCGAGCAGCCGGATGAGGGTCCTCTGGAACCGGACCAGGCGGGCATACCGCTTCGGCGGCAGGCCGACGCGGTCCAAGAACCACCGTTCGAGCTGCCGCTCCGAGACGGCGAGCGAACCGCAGACCGCGCGGACCGCCGGCAGGTCATCCGGCTGTACCGCCCCCAGCATGGACAGGGCGCGGTCGACGGGCGTAGGGGAGGGCTGCCGGGACCCCAGCAGCTTCAGCAGCGCGTCATCCAGCAGGCGGGTGCGGCCCGGCCAATCCGGCGCCTCCTCCAGACGCTGCAGCAGTTCCCGGGAGAGGGCTCCCCAGGCATCCTCCAAGGGAAGGATGGCATCCGTCAGCTCGGCGGCGGGCAGCCGGCAGAAGAGGCGGAAGGCGCCGGGACGGAAGCGGATGCCGACGATCCCGACCGGTCCCGGCTGCCCGCCATCCAGGCCGGCAAGCAGATCGCAAGGCCTGGTCTGCGGACCCGCGACGGCAGCATAGGGGATTCGGCGGAGCTCCCCGTCCAGGGTCACGGTTTGCAGCGGCGTACGATAGTGCAGCAGCACCTCGGACTCCGGATTGGGCAGGATCCGGGGGAGGCGGCCGGAAGGCAGAGCCTCGGACTCCCAGCACCAGTACGTTTCGACGTAGGGCAGAAGACGGGGGTGGGGAAAGGTGTGGCGGACAAGCATGGCCGGAGCCCTCCTTGCTTCATTCCTGCTTGGATGAGCATGGTGCCGTAAGGGATGCAGGATGCGGAATATAGCTTCATCCTACCGGGTCCGGCACGGCGTGGCAAGGGGGCAGGGGCATGTGCAGGCTGAAGATTGCGGAGCCCCCCGCGAGAGGTATAATGGGTATGAAGAACCCAATCTTAACAGACAGAGGTGCGGGCCAGTGACGCTGCAGCAGTTGAAGTACATCATCGAGGTAGCCAGGACGGGCTCCATCAACGAAGCCGCCAAGCGGCTGTTCCTTTCGCAGCCCAGCCTCTCGAGCGCCATCCGGGATCTCGAGCAGGAGCTGCAGATTACGGTATTTGAGCGCTCGAACAAGGGCATCACGCTCACGAAGGAAGGGGTCGAATTCCTGAGCTACGCGCGGCAGGTCGTCGAGCAGACGGAGCTGCTCGAAACGCGCTATCTGCAGGCGAGACCGTCCCCCCAGCATTTTTCGGTATCCACCCAGCACTATGCATTCGCCGTGAATGCGTTCGTGGAGCTCGTGAAGGCGTACGGACAGGAGGAATATCAGTTCGCACTGCGTGAGACCAAAACCTACGAGATCATAGAGGACGTCCGGAATCTCCGCAGCGAGATCGGCATCCTGTACCGCAACGCGTTCAACGGGAAGGTCATCGGCAAGCTGCTCAAGGACGCGAATCTGGAGTTCCACAGCCTGTTCACCGCGAGGCCGCACATCTTCATCAGCATCCGCCATCCGCTGGCGGGGCAGGCGAGTGTGACGGTTGGGGAGCTGCAGCAGTATCCGTATCTTTCTTTTGAGCAGGGAGAGTTCAACTCCTTTCACTTCGCCGAGGAGATTCTGAGCACGATGACCCACCCCAAAAGCATCCGGGTCAACGACCGGGCGACCCTGTTCAATCTGCTCATCGGCTTGAACGGCTACACGATCTCCACCGGGGTGCTGAGCCGGGATCTCAACGGCAATGAGATCATTCCCGTGCCGCTCGAGTGCGACGAGTTGATCCACGTGGGTTGGATCGCGCACCGCCAGATGCCGCTGACCAAGCTGGGCACCGCTTATGTGGAAGCGCTGGGGAGAGCCATTTCCTGACCATGGGTATAGCCGCAGGCTATAACCAGACATAGCTACGGGGAGTTACCCGATAACAAGGTCTCCGTGTTATCTTTCTTGTACATCACCTGGGGCAAGGAAATCCAGGGTGCAGAAGGAGTGAATAAGATGGTACGGAGCAGTGTACTCGGCTATCCGCGGATCGGCGGCAGCAGGGAATGGAAAAAGGCGCTCGAAGCATTCTGGTCGGGGAGGCTCGGGGAAGCCGGTCTGCATGAAGCGCTGCAGGCGATCCGTCTGGATCATCTGCGAAGGCTGAAGGAGAAGGGAATCGGACTGATTCCGGTGAACGACTTCAGCTATTACGACCATGTGCTCGATACGGCGGTCATGTTCGGCATCGTTCCCAGGCGGTTCGGGTATACCGGAGGGGCCGTTCCTTTGAAGACCTATTACGGCATCGCCCGCGGATTGAAGGATGCGCCGGCCAGTGAGATGACGAAGTGGTTCAATACGAACTACCATTACATCGTGCCGGAGCTGGACGGGGCGGAGCCGGTGCTCACGGAGAATAAACCGCTCCTCGCTTACCGGGAAGCCCGTGAGGAGCTGGGGATCAAGGGGAAGCCCGTGCTGCTGGGGCCGCTGACCTTCCTGAAGCTGTCCAAAGGATACGCAGCGTCCGACACGGATGCTTGGATCGACCGTCTCCTTCCGCTGTACGTGCAGGTCCTTCGGGAACTGGCGGAAGAAGGAGTGGAGTGGGTGCAGCTAGACGAGCCCGTGCTGGTGACAAGCGTCGGCGAAGCGGATCTGGGGAGGCTGAAGCGGATCTGTGAGACGTTCGCTTCTTTAGTGCCGGGCATCCGCATAATGCTGCAGACGTATTTTGAGTCGCTGGAGTATTATAGCGACATCATCCGGCTGCCCGTTCAGGGCATCGGCCTGGATTTCGTGCACGGCCGCTCCGGCAACCTGTCGTCCCTCCGGAAGCACGGCTTTCCGGCGGACAAAGTACTCGGAGCCGGCGTCGTGGACGGGCGCGGGATCTGGCGGTCGCCCCTTCGCGGGCAGCTGGAGCTGCTCCAAGAGCTGTCCGCCTTCGTACCGCCCGAACGGATGATCGTCCAGACGTCCTGCTCCCTGCTGCATGTGCCCGTGTCGACAGAGCCGGAGACGAAGCTGCCGCCCGAACTGAAGAACGCCCTGGCCTTCGCCGACCAGAAGCTGGAGGAGGTCGTCCTGTTGGCCCGGGCGCTCTCCGGAGGCCCGGCTTCTCATGAAGCCGAGCTGGAGACAGCGGAGCGCGCGCTGGAGGCATTGCAGCGGTCACCGGCACGCAGCCGCAGGGACATTCAGCAGGCCGTTGCCGCCGCCCTGGCCGATTCGCCGGCACGCAGCCCTTTCGCAGTAAGACAGGCCGCCCAGCAGAGGAAATGGAAGCTGCCGCCCTTTCCGACGACGACCATCGGCAGCTTCCCGCAGACCGCCGAGGTGCGCAAAGCCCGGCAGCTCTGGCGCCGTGGCGAATGGAGCGGGGAACGGTATGCCGGCTATATCCGCGAGCAGATCGACCGGTGGATCGATGTGCAGGAGGAGATCGGGCTGGATGTGCTGGTGCACGGTGAGTTCGAGCGGACCGACATGGTGGAGTTCTTCGGCGAGAAGCTGGACGGCTTTGCGTTCTCGCAGAACGGGTGGGTGCAGTCCTACGGTTCCCGCTGCGTGAAGCCGCCGGTCATCTATGGGGATGTGGCTTTCACCGGCGCGATGACCGTAGTAGAAACCGCGTACGCGCAGTCGCGGACCCCGCGCCCGGTGAAAGGGATGCTGACCGGGCCGGTCACCATCCTGAACTGGTCGTTCGTCCGCGATGATCTTCCGCGGGAGGTGATGGCCTGCCAGCTTGCCTATGCGCTGCGCCAGGAAGTAGAGGCGCTGGAGCGGGCGGGCATCGGCATGATCCAGGTCGACGAGCCGGCCGTCCGCGAAGGGCTGCCCCTGAAGGAAGCGGAGCATGCGGCGTACCTTGCCTGGGCGGTCAGAGCGTTCCGGCTGGCGACCTGCTCGGTACGGGATACGACACAGATCCATACGCATATGTGCTACTGCGATTTTCACGATATGATCGGCTCCATCGAGGAGATGGATGCCGATGTGATCTCCATCGAGACGTCCCGCAGCCACGGCGAGCTCATCGGCAGCTTTGAGACGAATACGTACAGCCTCGGCATCGGTCTTGGGGTCTATGACATTCACAGCCCGCGGATTCCCCCCGTAGAGGAAATAACGGCAATGGTGGAGCGCGCCCTGCGCGTGCTGGATCCGGGGCTCTTCTGGATCAACCCGGACTGCGGGCTCAAGACCCGCGGGGCGGAGGAAACGATCGCCTCCCTTCGCCATATGGTAGAAGCGGCGAGGGTAGTGAGAGAAAGGTACGCTGGAGTCCTGTGATTAAAGGCCGGCAGGGATAAGCGGATGAGTTGGATGTGATACGGTGACTGCGGAAGACTGCCGGGGAGTTACTGGCAGTCTTCGGGCGCTCTCCATAAAATCCTTTCTTTAGGACGGAATGGAATATATGGTATGATGTAGCCGTTTCCATTGAATTGGAGCTATATTGAACAAGAAGGAGAGCCGTGACCGATGAGCAACCCACCATCCCAAGCGCAGTCATCCCTCATTGAAGGGCCGATTGCCAAAACGCTATTTTTTTTCACTTTACCGATTCTGCTAGGCAATGTGCTGCAATCGCTTAACGGCTCGATCAATGCGATCTGGATCGGCAAATACCTGGGCGAGACCGCTCTTGCGGCGACATTCAACGCGAACCTGCTGATGTTCCTGCTCGTCAGCGCCATCTTCGGTCTGGCGATGGCCGCCGTCATTCTCATCGGCCAGCAGCTTGGCGCCCGGCAGGTGGAGGAGGCGAAGAAAGTAGTTGGCACAAGCACGGTGTTCTTCTTCCTGCTGTCTCTTCTTGTTGCCGGTCTCGGGTACGCCTTCTCGCATGTCATTCTGCGCTGGATGAATACGCCGCCGGATGCCGAGGCGCTGGCCGTGACGTACACGCAGATCATGTTCACCGGAACGCCGTTTCTATTCGGCTTTAATCTGGTTATGGCCATCATGAGGGGCTCGGGCGATGCCAAGACGCCGTTCTACTTCTTAGTATTGTCGGCCGTGCTGGATATCGCACTGAATCCGCTGCTCATCGCCGGAGCGGGACCGATTCCCGCCATGGGCATTAGCGGCTCCGCCACGGCCACCTTCATCGCCCAGCTGGTGAGCTTCGTGCTTCTTATTTTGTATTTGTACTACAAGAAGTATTTTTTGCGGATTACAGGCAAGGAGCTTCATCTGCTCCGGATGGATTGGCGGATCATACGCACCACCATCCAAAAGGGTGTGCCGATGGGATTGAATCTCGTCGTCGTATCGCTGAGCAACCTGATCCTGATTCACCTGGTCAATTCCTACGGCTCCGAAGCCGCCGCCGCCTTCGGGGTGGCAAGCCAAATCTCCAACTACGTGCAGATGCGGCGATGGCGGTGGGGGGAGCCGTGACCTCCATAGCTGCGCAGAATATAGGTGCCGGACGCTGGGACCGTGTATCCCGCATTACCTGGACGGGAATCGCCTTCAATATCACGCTTACCGGCACGCTGGTGCTCTTCCTGCACTGGTTTAACCGGGAGGCCCTGGGCCTGTTCCTGCCGGAGGGCGGCAAAGCCATCGATCTCGGCATGCACATTAACGATGTAACCCTCTGGTCTTTTATTATCTTCGGCACGTTTACTGTGATGGCCGGAGTGGTGCGGGCCTCCGGTGCGGTCGTCGGTCCCTTGATCGTCTCCTTCATCGCGCTGTTGTTCGTCCGCAATCCTCTGGCGGTATTCTTCGGCCACCATTACGGGTTCAATGCGATCTGGTGGAGCTTCCCGAGCGGGTTCGCCGTCGCTACGACACTCAATTTCCTGAATTACCGGTTCGGCAATTGGCGCAAGACCCGGCTGATCGCACAGGCCCCGAACCGCGCAACGTAATTCACGATCACCTTGGAATTCTCGATCACCATCTCGGAGTACACGAGCGTGTCGTCCTGCCGGGTCAGCTCCAGAAGCAGCTTGATTTCTTCGTCGGGGATTTGCTTAAAATAAGTCTCCTGCTCATCCTCAGGGGGATGAGACAATCCAGATGGGATCGTTCAAACCGCTTGTACAGCTCTTCGCGTACTCGTTCTTCTCTGCCTGATTGCACGAATAAAGCATACCAACCCATAATCTCCCTCCGATTTCCGATAATTGTTCTGGGAATTTGAATGAGAAAAGGAAAACTATGTAACGAATAGTAGCATCGCTGCGGTAACGGGCAGGTGCAGGTCAGCATCTCTCACTGCCGGGAGATCGGGGCGGCCGCCAGGTTCACCTCCATCCGAGCAAGCGGAGCTCCGAGGCAGTAATGTATTCCGTGACCGAACGTGAGCAGATGGACAGCAATATGGTATTCGGCGTCTCCTCCTTACCCGTGCAGTGGAACTGAAGCGCATGAACCGCCTCATGATGAGGCCATAACCATTAAGACGAATAAAGGTGTCCTGATCCCATCCTCATGGGTTTTGTGGCACCTATTTTTTATGCAGAAAAGCCAGCGGTCCAGCCCCTGCCTGCACCAAGGTCGGGGATTTATTCTGGACTTCGGCAAGTTACCGCATCACCGTCTCCGCGGTACGATAAGGGAAGCGAAATTCCAAATAAAGGAGACGGTGAGATGGCTGTGGAGGCAGTACAGGATACGGTGTGGGCGGCAGAAAGAAGCAGGACACAGGTGAAGTTGTTCGAAGGAGAATTCTGGATGGTGCTGACAGGGCTGCTCGGGTTCTTGCTGGCGGGTGTGTGTGCGGTATGGATTCTGCTGAATGGGGAGGCGGTGGCTCCCGGAGGCCATGTCTCCAGAGCGTTCTCATTTAATGCGGCGCTGGGCATATTCCTGCTCTCCACAGCGGCGATCATGCCCTATGCGGGCATGGGAAACATAGGCCGGGCCTTCTTCCGGTGGTCCTATATCGTTCTCGCCTTGTATTCCTACTTCGCGGAGAACGTCCAGAACTTCCGGGGGGTCAATCCCCGGTTTGTCGAGAACGGAACCCCCTTCGACGAAGCGGTAGGGAACATTTTTGCGACAGTGGCCCTGCTGCTTGTCTTGTATTATCTGTTTTTCGCAATTTACTTTTTTCTGCCGAGAGCGCGTGCGCTTCATCCGGAGCTTGTGCTGGGCATACGCTATGCTATGGCCGCGGTGCTGCTCTCTTTCGCCGCCGGTTTATGGATCTCGGTCAACGAAGGCCGGATGGTCGGGGCGAGCGGCAATATCATCGTGCTGCACGGCCTCGGGTTTCACGCCCTGCAGGCGGTGCCGGGTGCCGCCTGGCTGACGAAGCATACGTCCCTCCCGGCTCGGAGCCGCTTGAAGTTCATCCATCTCACGGGCTTGTTCTATCTGCTTGGCCTTGCCGCCATTGGATGGCAGACGTATCTGGGTCACGGGGTTTTCGAGGCATCCGGCCTCCCGATGGTAATCCTGGGCTGCTTCCTGATCTCCTTCACGGCAGGAGGGATGGTGCTGTTCAAAACCCCGTGGTTCCGTGGGATAGAGGAGAAGGTGACGGGCAGCCGGCAGGGGTAGGGGCAGTTATAAATGCTTGAATTATTGAGCCGCCTGCGCGATGCCTGGCGGCTTTTCGGATTGCAGAGTATCCGGTATGCGGCGATACCATGGAACGGAATAAGGCGCCGGCACGCAAAAACGGAGCCCTGCGGCCCCGCTTTGACGTCATGTGGATCAGAAGCTTAATTTGGTGGTATAGAGATAAACGAAGCCGAGAACCAAACCAAGACCAATCACTGCAGCAACCAAGTAGGACCTTGCCTTCTTATTACCCAAGTCTTAATTATCCTCCTTTACTATATTATCCCATAAATATAACGCATTTCGATGAATTATTGGAGTGACAAATGTCATAATAATGTCCAGCCAGGGAACAGCGGCTGTCATTTGAAAAGGAACTGGAGTGCTTTACCCAGCGCTCTGTTCAAATCCCCGCCGTTCCACTCGGAGGCGGTGCCATAGATCAAGATGACAAAAAGGATCGCAGGAACGCCGAACTTTCTTCCAAAGAACTGCCGGATGAGAAGGGAGGCGGTTATTCCCGTGAAGACCCATAGGACGAGCAGGATGTTTATGAATGCGTGGATCGTACTCACCTCTTTTGCTTGGGATGTATCCCGCATCAGCCGTCGGCCCCTCGGCGGTTGCCCCGGCATCAACCGGCGGGGAGATCCTCTCATCCCTCGGCGTAATACTCCACCATAAAATCGCGGAACTTGCGGGCCGCCAGGGAGAGATACCGCTTGCTGCGCCACACGAGATGAAATTGGCGCTGGCAGACCGGATATTCAATGGACAGCAGATGAATCGGGGCATTCGGCGCTCCGCAGCTGCCTACAAGTGCGACTCCCAGTCCGGATCCGACCAGCCTGGCAATCGCCGAAGGTTCGTCTACCCTGCAGACATAATTGGGCGCCAGCCCAGCTGTACGGAAGAACGCGTCATTCATATGCTGAAAATGAACCCCCTCATTGTATCCAATAAAAGGTTCATCCGCTGCCTCACTTAAGCGGACGCTTGCCCGGCCGGCTAACCGGTGTCCCGGAGGAACGGCG
Source organism: Paenibacillus sp. S-38 (assembly GCF_049942825.1). NCBI lineage: Bacteria > Bacillati > Bacillota > Bacilli > Caryophanales > Paenibacillaceae > Paenibacillus > Paenibacillus sp. S-38. Next base: position 4,504,552 of record NZ_CP187970.1, on the reverse strand, counting down.
AGGTAGACATCTTCCTTTAATACGGACACCATACCCCAATCCGGCCCCTCCATGGGCAGAGGGGTAAAGCAAAGATCCAAGCCGCCGGCTTCCATCAGGTCGGCCATCTCACCCATGGAGGCTTGCGTGATCCGCATGCTGACGTTCGGGTGAAGAGAGAAGAAGTCGCGGAGCGGCTCCGACAAACGCTCCACCGTTGAGGCGGCCAAATGAATGCTCCCATACTCTAATCCCGCGAGATCCGCAACCTCTTTTTGGCCCTCTTCCAACAAGGTAAGCGCCGCCTCCACTTTGTCCAAAAACGTCCGGCCGTACGTATTCAGCTTAATCTGTCTGCCGTCGCGGTCAAACAGAGGCACCCCCACATCCTTCTCCAGCCGCGCGATCGTCTTGCTTAGGGCGGGCTGGGCGACCCGCAGTTCCTGCGCCGCCTTCGTCATATGCTCCATCCGCGCAACCGTGCGAAAATACTGCAGCTGCAGCAGTTCCAACGTCTATCCCTCCTCCTATATACTCAAAGGAATGAATGTTATCGAGCAAAATGTATTATTCATTATGAATTATGGGGTATACAATGACACTAAGCAAGCGAACACCGCCTTCCCAGAAAGCGGATCCTGCCGGTTGAGATCGTCGGGGGGCGGATTCCCGCTGGGATGGAGTAAAGTAGGAGGGATATCTATGAGAGCAGCAGCATTCGCTTCGTTTGGAGGACCGGAGGTCCTGCGCGTAATGGAGCTTCCCGAGCCGCAGGCCGGGCCCGGTCAAGTGAGGGTTCATGTGAAAAGCGCCGGTGTACAGCATTTTGACTGCGCAGTGCGAAGCGGCTGGAAGCCGGCCTACGGGTTGGAGGTGAAGCTCCCGCAGATTCCGGGCAATGAGTTCGCGGGGATCGTGGACCAGGTGGGGGAAGGGGTTAACGGCTTCACGGTGGGCAGCCAAGTGCTGGGCTACTCCTTGTTGAACAGCTATGCCGAATATGTGGTCGTCGGGGAGGACCAGCTCGTGAGCAAGACCGTGACGATGAGCTGGGAGGAAGCGGGCGGGCTGACCGGCAACGGCCAGGGAGCTCATATCGCTTTGAAGGCGATCGGCGTCGGACCGGGATATACGGTCCTGATCAACGGTGCGGCAGGCTCACTGGGTTCGATTGCCGTGCAGCTGGCGAAGGAGTGGGGAGCAAAAACCGTCATCGGCACCGCCAGCGAAGGCAACCATGCCTTCATCCGTTCGCTGGGAGCCATACCGGTAACGTATGAGGCAGGCCTCTCTGACCGGCTGCGGCAGCTTGCTCCGGACGGCATCGATGCGGCATTCGATACGGCCGGAGGCGAAGGGCTTCATGCGGCCGTGGAGCTCGTGAAGGACAGGAACCGCGTCTGTACGTTCTATGCCTACGACCTGATCGAAGAGCTCGGATTTCGTGTTGTCCGGGGGGAACGTTCGGCCGCCCGCCTTGCCGAATTGGTGGACCTGCACCTAAAGGGCAGGCTGCAGATTCACATCAGGCAGGTGTTCCCGCTGAGCCAGGCGGGGGAGGCGCATCGGGCTCTCGAAACACGGCACGGGCGCGGCAAGATTGTTCTGATGATCGACTAGGAGTACCTCAACGATGCTGGGCGGAAACGGAAGCGACGTTCTGACGGTGAACGACACTTATTCTCAAGTATTAACAGGCGGCCAGGGGCAGGACGAGTATGTGCTCAACGGCACCAACTTGGATTTGCAATGGATTTCTGAGAATGGTGTGAAAGGGGAGCAGGACGTTGTCCGCCTTAACGGCTTTAGTAAAGATCAACTGGAGCTCTCCCGGGATGGAGGCAACCTGCTTATCGAAGCGGAGCATATGAGACTTGCCGTGGACCGGTTCTTCGTGAATGGCGGCTACCGGATCGAACGCTTCGAGCTCGGTGACTGCACTGTGTGGACGGACTCCGATATCGAGGTGATCATTCAAGCGATGGCCGCCGCTCCGGCATCCGGCGCTGCAGACGATCCGTCGGAAGAGGGCTCGTCCGCACAGGGGCTGAACCTGCTGCTGGCCGCAGGCGGGGCGCCCGGTTTGATCTAACCGGAAGGGCTCTCTGCAGGCCTGCTGCTTCCACACTGCGGCGGAAGTGTTGGTCAGCGGTCCGGCAGGCCATGCGTTCTCACTCCAGGAGGAAGAAAAAGACGGTTCACCGGTTGGTGGTGGCCGTCTTTTTCTTCCAGTCTATATCGCAGAGAGCAGATTGCAAAACCTGACACCTGTTACTGTTTGCCTTCGGTGTAGATGTGGAAGGTGATGCCGAACCGGTCGGTTACAATGCCGTACGAAGGGCTGAAGAAAGTGTCCTGCAGCGGCATTTGAACCTGACCGTCCTGGGACAAGGCGTCGTACAATTGGCGGGCCTGCGACGGGTCCGCTGTGGAGATACAGATCGTAACCTGATTGCCGCTCTGGTGCGGCTGCCCCGGGAAGGTATCCGACAGCATGAGATCGGAATCTCCGATTTTGATCATGGCATGCGAGATCAGCGATTTGGCGCTCTCCGGCAGCGGGAATTCGGGGTTCTCGGGCATTTCTCCGAACGATTGGGAGAACAGCAGCTTGGCGTCCAGTGCTTTTTGGTAGAAATCGATGGCTTCTTTCGCATTCCCGTTCATCACGAGATAGGTGGTCAGGCGCAGGCTCATACGGTAACACCTTCCTTAGTCGATTTGGTATGCCTTGGACAAGCAAGAATCCAGTTTCCATTATAACCATAATCGGGAAAGCTATAAAGCGTACGAGTAAAACTTAACCCATCTTTAACTTCCATCACTTCAACTTCCCGGTTGACAGATGCATCCAGGTGCTGTAAAGTCATAATCACTTATGAAAATACTTTTATAAAGTGATTTCGTTACTTGGAAAGGAGCGATAGCTTGGAATCGATCGGCGGCAACTCCCTGGTCATCCGGGAGGTGAATCTGAACCTGGTTCGCAGGGCGCTCAAGGAAAAGGGGCAGGCGGCCAAACGGGATCTTGCGCTGGCCACAGGACTCAGTACCGTGACCGTCGGCACCCTCCTGCAGGAGCTCGCTGCTCGGGGAGAGGTACAGGAAGCGGAGCTCGCTTCGTCGGCCGGTGGCCGGCCGGCACAGCTTTTTGAGTACAACGGAGATTATGCCCTGGCCCTCATCCTGTTCCCGCATGAAGTCAAAGGAGTTATCCGGATCCGCTGTACCGTGGTCAATCTGCTGGGCAGGGTGGTGTCGGATACGGAGACTGTGGTAGAGAACGTGGACCTGCAGGCCTTCGAGTCTCTCATTGACGAGAGGCTCGCCGCCCATCCTTCCATCGGCGCGATCGGCATCGGACTGCCGGGTGCGGAATATGAGGGACGGATGCTGGTGTCCGACTATGCCGCACTGCGCGGCATCGCACTGAGAGAACACTTCCGTGACAAGTACTCCAGACCGGTTATCGTGGAGAATGACGTCAATGCAGCCGCAGTGGGATTCTGGAAACGCAAAGGCGTAGCCGCAGATGCGACCGGCGCCTACTTGTACATTCCGGACCGGTTCCCGCCAGGGGCAGGGATCGTCATCGAGGGGAAGCTGTTCCGAGGCAGAGGAGGCTTTGCGGGCGAGGTGGCGAACATTCCGCTCGGCGTCACCTGGGGAGAGGCATTGCATCACGCGGCGCTCGAGGCAAAGCTCGCTGCCGCCGTCAAGCTGACAGCGGCGGTGTGCTGCGTCATTAATCCCGATTTTGTCGTACTGCACGGGAGCTTCATCGGCGAGGAGCAGCTTCCTGTTCTGAGAGAGGAATGCGGCAGGCTGCTGCCGGCCGGGTCTATGCCGGAGCTGTGGGTCTCCGGGGACTTTACGTCCGATTATAGGGGCGGGATGATCGCGCAGACCCTGGGTATTTTGGAATCTGGATTGCGCTTGGCCAACTAACCGAATAGACAGATGGGAGCTTCAATCTATGGTTACTTTACTGCTAATTCTGATTTATATCGCTTTTATCTCTCTGGGCCTGCCGGACTCCGTGCTGGGCTCGGCTTGGCCTGTGATGCAGGCCGAATACGGCGCGCCGCTTGGGCTGGCCGGCTATATCTCCATGCTGATCGCGGCAGGGACGATCTTCTCCAGCCTATTCAGCGGATGGCTGATCCAGCGGCTGGGAACCGGCCTCGTGACGATGATCAGCGTCATGCTTACCGCTGCGGCGCTTGGCGGTTACGCCTATGCCCCTTCGCCGGCATGGCTGTTTCTTTTTGCCGTACCGCTCGGACTCGGAGCCGGGGCTGTCGATGCGGGGCTGAACAGTTATGTGGCCGCCCATTACAAGGCGCATCACATGAGCTGGCTTCACTGCTTCTGGGGGATCGGGGCTACCCTGGGGCCTATCATCCTGTCGCAGTATGTTACCGGCGACGCGTCCTGGAGGCAGGGGTATCAGACGATCTCACTGCTCCAATGGGGTCTGGTCGCTGTGCTGCTGCTTGCCCTGCCGCTCTGGAAGCTGGCGGCCGCTTCGCGTGAGAATGCCTCCGGGAACGGCCGGCAGACAGGGAATGGGACGAAGCCGATTCATCTCCAGGAAGAACAGGAGAAGCGGCCGGCAAAACAGGGAGTAATCCTCGCACTGCTCACGTTCCTCTTCTACTGCGGGGTTGAGGCTTCCGTAGGCTTATGGGGGAGCAGTTACCTGGTCTATGTCAAAGAGCTGCCGGCATCCACAGCTGCAGGCTGGATCTCGATGTACTATGGGGGCATCACGGTCGGGCGGTTCATTACCGGATTTGTTACCTTCAAGGTCAGCAGCCGCACCTTGATCCGCGCAGGGCAGCTGATCGTTCTAGGTGGAGCGCTTCTTCTGCTGCTGCCGCTGCCGGCCGTATGCTCCCTGATCGGGCTGATCCTTGTGGGACTTGGCTGTGCGCCGATTTTCCCCTGCATGATCCATGAGACGCCGGCCCGCTTCGGGAGCAAGCATGCTCCGCGGATTATGGGCTACCAGATGGCGGCCGCTTATACGGGCGGCACGATCCTTCCGCCGCTGCTTGGAGTACTGGCCGCTTCCTTGACGGTCGGCATTTTTCCGGTACTGGTGCTGCTGTATGCCTTCCTGATGCTTGCCGCATCCGAGCGCATTAACTCCGTGCTGAAGACTCGTCTGCCTGAACAGGGAACACATCAGTCCGCCTAAAGTTAAAGAGAGACCCTCGGTGCTGGGGGTCTTTTTGTTTAGTTGCCAAACCGGCGCCGGCTGTACTACAGTGGATGAGGTACATGACACCATCCCATACAGAACACAATAGGGAGGAACAGGAAGGAGGGACGGGGTGTCTATCAGGTTCCGATTGCTGCTTTCCTTTGCTTCGGTCGTCATTGTCTCGGTCCTGCTCATCGTGCTGTCGGCGTATCTGCTGTCGGCAGCGGTGACAGGGGACTTCAAGAGCCTCCGCAGCTTTTATACGATTCACTACGGTCTTCATCCGCTGTCGGAGGAAGAGGAGAGCATCTTCCTCGATCTGAAGTACCTGGCCAAGCATGACCCGGCCAAGCTGACGGACCTGAAGCTGCTTCAGGACTATGACCTGCAGCTCAAGATGGTACAGGCCGGACTGGTTGTCCGCCGGAACGAGGCGCTGATCTACTCCACGCCGAACATGCCGCAGACCGACTTCACGGGCGTGCTCCCCGCGTATGACCTCGGGAACTACTCCATCCGCAATACGCTCAATATGAACAGCCGGTTTTTCGGATACGCGAAGTTTGACTTTTATTTCGACGAGGCCGCCGGGGTGAAAGGCAGCATCTTCGTGCTGAGAGAACGCAGTCCGTTCGCGGAGATGATCCGCACCCTGCTGCCGGTGCTTATCGGAGTCATTCTGCTCATCGTGCTCATCACCAGCTTCATTCTCTACCGCTATGTCACGCGCAAGATCGTCAAGCCGCTCGAAGAGCTCCGGCAGTCGGCGGAGAAGATCAAGGCGGGCGATCTGACCTATGAGCTGCAGGCCGAATCGAGGGATGAAGTCGGACAGCTCGTCATGAGCTTCGATGAGATGCGCAGGCAGCTGCATGCTTCGATCCAGCTCCAGCTGCGTTATGAGGAGAACCGCAAGCAGCTGCTCTCGAACATCTCGCACGATCTCAGGACCCCGATCACCACGATCAAAGGGTACGCCGAGGGGATCCGGGACGGCGTGGCGAGGACGCCGGAGAAGCTTGCGCAGTATGCGGGGGCCATTCACACGCGGGCCGCGGATATGGAGCGGATGGTGGAGGAGCTTTTCTTTTACTCGAAGCTGGATCTCAAGAAAGAGCCGTACTCCTTCGAGGAGACGGAGCTGGCTGCGCTGCTCCAGCAGATCATCCGGGAGCACGCGATCGATTTCGAGCGGCACGGCATTCAGGTGGTATGGGAGGAGATCCCCGTGCGGAAGGTGACGGTGCTCGCCGACCGGGAGAAGCTGAAGCGGGTGGTCCACAATCTGCTCCACAACAGCATGAAGTATATGAACCGCGAGCCCAAAATCATTACGATCGGCGTGCAAGCTCCGGAGGGTGCGGACGAGGTGACGGTGCGGCTGTCGGACAACGGTCCCGGCATCCCGGCGGATGCGCTGCCGCATATCTTCGAACGCTTCTACCGTGCGGAGTCTTCACGGACCTGGGCAGCTGGCGGCAGCGGTCTCGGCCTCGCAATCGCCAGGCAGATCGTCGAAGGCCATGGCGGTACGATCCGGGCGGAGAGCGAGCCCGGGCGGGGAACAAGGATGTTTTTTTCACTTCAAATCTTAAAGGAACACCGGTGAGCCTATGAAAAAAATTCTGATCATTGAAGATGATCCGTATATTGCTGAGCTTCAGAAGGATTACCTGCAGCTGAATGACTTTGAGGTGGACGTGACCGGCGACGGCGATGACGGCCTGGCGAAGGCGCTGGGCGGAGGGTATGACCTGCTCATCGTCGACCTGCAGCTTCCCGGCACAGATGGCTTCGGCATCTGCCGCAAGGTGCGTGAGAAGCTGGATATCCCCGTGCTGATCGTATCCGCGAAGAACGAAGAGATCGACAAGATCCGCGGCTTTGGACTTGGGGCCGATGATTTCGTGACGAAGCCCTTCAGTCCGGGGGAGCTGGTGGCGAGGGCGAAGGCGCATTTGTCGAGGTATGAGCGCTTCCTGGGCGGACGGCGGCAGGCAGCCGGGCTGGAGGTGATCCAGATCCGGGAGCTGTCGATTCATCCGGAGGCTCACCGGGTGTACGTGCACGGCAGGGAAGTGACGCTGACGACAAAGGAGTTCGAGGTGCTGCTCTTCCTCGCCACCCATCCGAACCGGGTGTACAGCAAGGAAGCGCTGTTCGAGCACATCTGGGGGCTGGAGTCGAGCGGGGAGATTGCGACGGTCACGGTACATATATCGAGAATTCGCGAGAAGATCGAAGGGGACCCGGCCAATCCGCAGTTCATCGAGACGGTCTGGGGCGCAGGCTACCGGTTCAATGTGTAAGTCCCTGCTGTTCGAATTTCTGTGAACATTGTTATGAGCCTGTTTAGAAAAAGTTTATACTTCCTTAGAACGGGGTTTAGCGCGGTCATTTATGATGAAGTTGTTCAGGAAAACAACCATAAACCGACCGAGAGGAAGATACCAGGATGATGAAGATGAACCGTAAGGCAGCCGTTATGGCCATAGCCCTATGGATGGGCGGAGGAAGTGTGCCTTCGTTCCAATCCACCGCCGCGGCTCAGGAGACGATGATGGGCAGCGATGCGGTCCGGCAGGCGGTTGCCCAACTGGTCAGCCAAGGCGTGCTTCACGGCGCAGGCGAAGGTGGAATGCAGGAAGAACGGCATGTCACGAATGCCGAAGCCGTCAAAATGATCGTCCTGGCCCTGGGACTGAAGCCTTCGCAGGAAGCGGCGTCTCCGTCCTCCGAGCCTTGGTACACGGACTATGTGAATACAGCTATTGCGCATAAATTGCTTGATGACGCCGCTAAATTCCTGCTGAATCAACCTGCAGATCCATCCGAGCTCGCTGTGATGATCTCCAAAGCGCTGCAGCGCGACGTGAAGTCGGTGCAGTATTGGATGAACGGCCTGCAGATCGGCCAGGAGCAGCATATCTCACGGGGGGATACGGCACGGCTGCTCGTGGCGGCAGAAAAAGCGGTCCGTTCGGAGCATGCGCAGATCGTCTCCGTTAAGGCGCTGAATAAAATCGCGTTCGAGGTGACATTCGACCGCCCGCTGACGCTTGCCGATGAAGCCTTCGCCGCCGCGCAGGCGAACTTCATCTTTGAGCCGGGGATCCAGCTGGTCAACCAGCCACGACTCAAGACTGGATCTTTCGCGACCTACATTGTTCCGGTGCAAACGATGCAGCCGGACCTTGAATATACGCTGACTTATAAAGGGCAGCAGACTTTCCGGGCAGCTTCGAGCGGGGAAATGATCCGGCTGAAGAGCACCCGTCAAGTGACGAACGATACGTTCGAAGTCGACTCGTTCCGGGAGAATGGGGTGATCGATTACGGGTATGTGATCTCTGCCTATGCCGGCGGACGCGGGGCAAATGCCGCCGTTCTTGAAGAGGACAACACGCTGCAGGGACAGGCCATGCAGATTATCCCGTCCCTGGCCACACGCCAGGCCACACTGACACCGGAGGGCGGTCAGCCGGTCACGGTGAATTATGTAGGGTTCACGCAGTCCACGGACGGCCGGCAGGAGCCGAAGTTCCGTCTGCCGGCAGGCACCGCGCTGCAGCCGGGTGTGAAATACACGGTAACCTCCGATTGGTTCGAGCTGGAGAACAATGCGTTCGTTGCCGGGGAAATCGCGCCGCTGCAGATCGCCTCGGTATCCCAGACAGATGAACGTGTCGTTGCGGTAAAGCTGTCGGCCGATCCGGGCGATGAGCTGTTCGCCTACCGTTCCATTGAGCTGAAGGGCGCGGACGGAACGGTCCTCACGGCCCTGTACAGGGTGCAGACGCGCAAAGGCGACACCGGCGTGTTCGATATCCAGAACGACGGGAAACTGCAGGCCGGAGTCACCTATGAGGTGGTCCCGGTTGGAACCTGGGCCGTGGCAGATCACGTTGTATTGACGGCAAAATAAGAAGTTGTACGTATTGGAGAGGCTGCCTGTGGGCGGCCTTTTCTTTATTGTGGCGTGGAGGATTCCTGCCCATTCATTTGAATGTGACTGTGACGCAAACAAAAAGAGAGCCCGCAATGGGCTCTCCGCTTGGAACGGCTGCTATGTAATGAAAAGAGGCACAACCGTCTGCTCTTAGCGCTGCTTCCTCCCGGACCTGACGCGGTTCGAACTTCTTGTTTGCCTCGAGTACATCTTAGCAAAGACTCATGAAGAAGGGAAGAGGGAGTTGCAGCCAGGGAAGCAACCGCCCAACAGAGGAAACAGATTGCGGTTCACAAGGGAGGGCCGCCGGGTTATAATGAAATTCCGCTGAGGGGCTGAAGGCCAGCATGCACGAGGTTCCAACAGCGTACTATGGAGAGATGTCCGAGAGGCTGAAGGAGCACGACTCGAAATCGTGTAGGCGCGCGAGCGTCTCGAGGGTTCGAATCCCTCTCTCTCCGCCATACTAACATGGAGAGATACCCAAGCGGCTCAAGGGGACCCTCTGCTAAGGGGTTAGACTGCGCAAGTGGTGCGAGGGTTCGAATCCCTCTCTCTCCGCTGATGTATTCCCTATATTTCCTGTGGCGGCATAGCTCAGCTGGCTAGAGCGTACGGTTCATACCCGTAAGGTCGGGGGTTCGATCCCCTCTGCCGCTATGATTTATTCTGGAGAGGTGTCCGAGCTGGCCGAAGGAGCACGATTGGAAATCGTGTAGGCGTCACAAGCGTCTCGAGGGTTCGAATCCCTCTCTCTCCGTTGCACCAACCCGCGGCCTGAGTGCCGCGGCATCATGAGCGGTTGTGGTGGAATGGCAGACACGCTATCTTGAGGGGGTAGTGGGCTTACGCCCGTGGAGGTTCGAGTCCTCTCAACCGCATAGGTATGATTTGCAGTAAAAGGTCCCGGTGCTTCGGGGCTTTTTTTGTTTTAGTCCGGGCCGCCGCGGACGCGGACCAAAGACAGCCAATTCATCCTGAACTTGTGGATTGCGCCGGACGGTCTATTGGTACATAATGAAGAAGGGAAGACAGCCTCTTATCCAACTGACCGCCACCGGTTTTCCGGTGGTATACATAAGCATGAATGATGAAGACCGCAGCCTCCTGGATGGTTCATTCTGGAGGTTTTTTATTTATTTTATACCTATTCAGGGCTCAATTCTGCTGGCGTGCAAGGCATCTATGAAAATAGCGGAAGTACGGTGCGTTATTTCCACATTTCGATGTTCCCGTCAGATATAAAGGAACTCAGATGCGCTATTGAAGGGAAGAGCACGGTTTTCAGGCCCGTTTTCCCTTGATAAGGCATTTGAGTTCCGTTATTTTTCGGGAAATGATGGGAAATACCTCCATAAGATACCTCACTTCCGCTATTTTAAAACGAACACACCGACGCATTGCCGAAACGATCGGTTACCGGAGGCGAAGGCTGAACCGGAGTCTGAATCGGAGCATTCCGGCTCGAGGTCGCGGAACGCGCTGCCAGAGGCAAAAAGAGCGTTTCAGCTCCGAATGCAGCGGATGCAGCTGAAATGATCGGTCACCGGAGGCGTAGGCTGAACCGCAGCCTTCCGACTCGAACGGCAGTTCGCGGATCGCGCCGTCTGAGGCAAATAGCGGTTCAGCTCTCAATGCAGCGGCTGCAGCTGAACTTACCCAAGCGTCAGGCATTCCCCGCGCCTCTGTCCCCGTATGGGCTGCGGTGAGGGAGGGATCCTGCCAGACCAAGTTAAAGAAGAGCGGTCCCGCTTGCCTCCTAGCGGTCCCATTGGAACAGCTTCATGTCCTATTTTCAAATCGCACATGACTTCAAGAGTGGCTGGAATGCTCATTTCTCCCTCTAAGCCAACGTAATGAACCGGAACGCTGATTTTAAAGGACGCCGACAGGCGTTTTTCACACGATGCTTGCCATGGATAAGAAACAACATGAACGGAAAGAATAAGTATAACGATTCCTTGCTTTGACATTTCATTTCCAAGTGCATATGATGGCAGTAGTACAAAAAGGATTGGAGATGCTTTTATGGCCGAGGTTGTTCTTAACTAATCAATTTCATAGATGCGGCTGTGCGGAAATACCTGTGACACTATACGTCTGTCCATGCTAGGGCATACGTATCCGTGAAGGTACCCGTGGGTAAGGACGGCAAGCACTCAGATAAGGTGCTTCTGTTTGCCTGCGCCGTTACAGCGGCATGAAATTAGTTAAGAACAACGGATCATATCGACTGCAAAAGCATTTTTTTGCGAGGATACCGTGCTCTTAGAGTACGGTATTTTTTATGGACAGATTCAATGGGCAGCCGCGAGACTCGTGCCTGATGAATTACTTCATCCCCGTTTCTAACAAACGGGTGGTGTAGAGGTTCCGTGCGAAAAAATCATCTCCGAACAGGGAGCAGCGTATGAACACGACGTGTTCATACGCTGCTCTTTTTTTGTATCTCACTAGGTCGATCCGATGAAATTAGAATGGCTGGAGGTATCGAATTGAAACAGAACATGGAAATGAGAAGGGAAACGAAAAGAGAAATGAAAGTGGACATGGCCGCATGCCTAGAGTATGAGAAAGTGAAAGAAGGGCTGATGGAGTATGCCAAATCGTATTTGGGCAGGGAACACATCCGAGGGCTGATGCCGATTACGGATCAGGTGATGATTGAGCGCTGGCTCGAAGAATCGGCGGAAGCCGTCAAGTTGATCGAGCACGGCGCCTCTGTGCCGGTTCCCGCGCTCGACGGGATGGAGCCTCTCGCCGCCGGACTCGGCAAAGGATTCCTGCTGACGGTCAGCGAGCTCGGGGTGATCGTCAAGTTCCTGGAGAACACCGTCCAGCTCAAGCGCTTCATGGGCCGGAAGGAATCCATCGCCCCCCAGGTAACGAGCTACGCGCTGTCGCTGTATGAGCTGAGCGAGGTCCGGCTCGAGATCGAACGGTGCATCCGGCACGGCGCCATCGATGATGGGGCGAGTCCGGAGCTGGCCAAAGTGCGCAAGAAGATGGTGATCGCGGAAGAACGACTGAAAAAGAAGCTGGAGAGCACCATGCAGCGCTATCGCAGCTATTTGCAGGAACAGGTGATCAGCATGCGCGGCGACCGCTACGTCATCCCGGTAAAGAAGGAGCACCGCAAGCTCGTCGCCGGATCCGTGCTGGATGAGTCGGCCAGCGGGCAGACTGTGTTCATCGAGCCGGCCGAGACCGCTTCGCTCACCTATGAGCTGAGCGCCCTCCGGGCGGAGGAGAGCAGGGAAGAGACGAAGGTGCTCGGGGAGCTGACCGATCTCGTCGAATGCCATACGCAGGAGATCCGGCTCAATCTGGAGACCATCGGTCATTTCGATTTTCTCTTTGCGAAGGCGAAGTATGGCCTCTCGATCGGGGGACGGCATGTGGAGATCGGCACCGGCGGCCGCACGAGAATCATCGGGGGGCGTCATCCGCTGCTTGGGTCACAGGCCGTGCCGCTGGACTTCGCTATCGGGGAGAGCTTCAGGGCGCTGATCATCACGGGACCGAACACGGGCGGCAAAACCGTCACCTTGAAGACGGTAGGCCTGCTGACGATGATGGTCCAATCCGGTCTCATGGTCCCTGCGGCCGAGGGAAGCCGGTTCAGCATCTTTCACAGCGTGCTTGCCGACATCGGGGACGGCCAGAGCCTGGAGCAGTCGCTGAGCACGTTCTCCTCCCATGTGAAGAATGTCATTCGGATTCTGAGCGAAGCGGGGCCGTCGGCCCTGATCCTGCTGGATGAACTGGCGGCCGGAACGGATCCCGGGGAAGGGATCGGGCTGTCGATCGCCGTGCTGGAGGAGCTGTACCGCCGCGGTTCGACGGTGATCGCGACCACGCATTTTAACGAAATCAAACGGTATGCGGAAGCCGCGGACGGCTTCGAGAACGCACGGATGGAGTTCGACGTGGAGACGCTGCGTCCGTTATACCGGCTGACCATCGGAGAGGCCGGACGGAGCTACGCGTTCCAGATCGCCGCCCAGCTCGGCATGCCGGCCAGCCTGATCGCCAGGTCGAAGGCGATTACGTACGGGACTGCGGACAGAGAAGCGGAAGGAGCATCCGCCGCGGCGGCGACAACCGGGGAAGGTCTCATCTCATTGAAAGAGGCCTTGAAGCGTCCTGATCAGCAAGCGGCAGAGGGTCCAGACGCGGCGCCGGAACAGCGCCAGCCGCAGCAGACCGTCCGCCGCGGGAAGAGGGAGGCGGCACGGGAGCTCCAAGCCGAGTTCGAGATCGGCGACTGCGTCTGGATCCATTCCCTGAGGCGGACCGGGATTGTGTGCGAACTGGCGGACGAACGTGGCAACCTGCTCATCCTGATCCAGAAGGAGAAGGTGAAGATCAACCGCAAGCGGCTGTCGCTGTACATCGAGCGCAAGCAGCTCTACCCGGAGGGCGACTATGATATGGACATCGTCTTCGAGTCCAAGGAGGTGCGGAAGAAACGTAAGGTCATGAGCAAACGTCATGACGAGACTGCGTTCATTATCCATCCGCCGCAGGGGGAGTAACAGCCGGGACTGGGTGCATGAATCGACCCGGGAATATGTGGTACAAATCAAAGCGCCTTTACGGAATGATCCGTAAAGGCGCTTTGGGTCTGCCTATCCGCGCAGCTACTGCTCGTCAGGAATGTAGAAATTTTTGCTGCCGATCTGGATATCCTTGAGCACCTTTGTGCCGTCGTCATCATGGTCAAAGAAGAGCCGGCGCAGCACGGTTCCATCCTGGTAGGTAAGAACAAGTGTGTTCCCACTGATTTGATACGTGCCGCTGTCACTCTTTGAGCCGGCTGCATTGGTGGTGCTCACCTGAACGTCCAGGGAAGACAGCGAGAGGTCGGTGCTCTCGAACGTGCCGTCAGACCGGAACGTCAGGTACTCCGTCCAGGACGAAGAGAAGGCGTGGATCCCGACAAGGCCCTGGTATCCGATGTTTTTGTAGGTTCCCTCGAGCTTCAGTCCCTCCGCCGCCGCAGCAACAGGGAACAGAGTCACATCCTGAATCGTCAGGTAACCGTCTTTCAAGGCAATCTTGAAGCTTTCGCCACTGCCCAAGGTCATCTTGCCGTCTGCAATCGTGTACGTCGTGCAGCCGTCCCGGGTGCAGTCGATCGTCTCCGGACCGCCCTGCGGAGGAACACCTACCAGGACGCGTTTGTCGGGGAGAAAGGTGTAGATGTCCCAGCAGGCCCCTCCGCATTCGTAGCCGCCGAAGTCATCCCGGAAGCCGTAGTACATCCCCTGCAGGGCCGCAAGATCCACCGGCTTGGAGGGGCCGGCCGTCGGAGTCTGAGGTGCCGCAGGGATTTCGGGCTTCGGCACCTCTGCCGGGGGAGCAGCAGCCGTTTCACCGTCTGAAGACGCGGAAGGAGGCTGATCCTGCTTGGCCGCATACTCGTCCAGCTTCTTCTGCATCTCTTCCTTGCTCATGCCCAGGCTCTCCAGGAGAGCAGGCGTGACGATCGTAATCTCGCTGTTCACCGCATCCCAGTGAACTAGTGCGCCTGTAGCTTCGCCGATGAACCGCAGCGGGACCATCGTACTGCCGCCCACGATCCGCGCGGGTTCGCTGAGCTGAACCTGCCGGCCATTTACAACCGCCTGGGGATCTTCAATGCGCAGCGAAATCGTCAGATCCGACTTCGAACCGGTTACGGTGCGGCTGGCTTCCTCCCACTTCACTTCCATGCCCATGGCTTCGAAGAGCGGCCGGAACTGGACCAGGGTGGTGCCGCTGACGATCAGCGGGTCAACCTCAAATGGAATCTGCTCCGTATCCACGAACACTTTGGGGGACTTCGGTTGTTCAGCGGAGGCAAAGGCGGGGGTCATACTGAAGAGGACAGCGAACAACAGGGTCATTACTAGAATGGGCCTGAACCAAGGCAAACGGTTAACCTCCTTGCAGCACGTGTTTTTCGTATCAAGGAAAGGTTACCTGATTTCCCAGCTCCGTCCAAGGGGCGAAAGTAGTTATTTCCTTCTTAGTACCGGATGTTACAAGATGTTACAATAGAAGAGGAAACAATTTGCAGAGAATGGGGAAGATCAGGCAATGGCGGTCAAGGTAGTCGAAGGAGACCTGCTTCAGGCAGAAGAAGACATCCTGGGGCACCAGGTCAACTGTCAGGGCGTGATGGGGTCCGGGGTGGCCAGAGGAATCGAGGAACGGTTTCCGGAAGTGTTCACAGCGTATAAGAGCAAGTGCAGCAGCGAGACGAGTGAAACTCTCCTGGGACAGTGTCAGATCGTCAGAAGCCAAAGCGGGAAGTACATAGCGAATCTCTTCGGACAGGACCGGTTCGGGAAAGGCACCAAGTTCACGCAGGAGGAACAGCTGAAGGGGGCGCTGATGAAGCTGCGGGAGTTTGCCCGGTCGAACGGCTTATCCGCTGCGCTCCCTTACCGGATCGGCTCCGACCGGGGCGGAGCCGATTGGGAGGCCGTGTACGGAATGATTGAGGAAGTGTTCAAGGATGACGAAGTGACGCTGTATAAGCTAAAGCCCTAGCTTAAGAGAACGAGAAGAACCGGACCGAATGCAGAGCAGTGAATCATGAGCCGGAAGCGGTGAGAAGAAGAGCCCGGATGTTCCAAGGCGAAGATCATCGAGCGAGAAAGACTCCAATGTACATTGTACATGGGGAGTCTTTTTTGACGTGTCAGCAGTGGCGCCAATGAGACACCGCCTCCATCCATTTGTCATATCCCGCCGCCTTCTATATAGGATAAAAGAGAAGAGAAGGCGGGGCAGGAGCGCCTTTCCCGGAGGATTAGAGCAAAGGAGGGGTATCCCTGAGAGTCTGGGTAGCAGGCAAGCGGGAGACGCTGAGAACGATTGCCCGGTTGAACGGCGTTGCCGTTGAGGAAGCGGCGGCACTCAATCCCCACATCGGTCCCTACGACGAGGAGCTGGCCGGGAGAACCGTCTACCTGCCGTCAGGGACGGGATATGCGAACGGCGCAGATGCTCGGCCGAAAAGCGGAGGGAGACTGCCGGTTTGCCAGGTGCAGCCCACGGCCGTCCAGAACCACTGGATCCCGCTCAAGACGCTGGAGGAAATGGCGCAGCAGGAGTACGATGTGCTGATCATCGGGACCGGCGCAGGCGGCGGATCGGTCCTGTGGCGGCTGTGCGAGCAGTGGAAGACGCAGCGCAAACGGATCGGAATCATCGAGCGGGGGGATTCCGTGATCCCGACTCACGCACGCAATTTGTCCACGATGAATCAAGACCGCCTTACGGCGTACTTCAACGGTTTATCCCGGCCGCTGCCTGGCAGCGAACCCTCATTCCAGGGAGCCAGGCAGCTGTTCGCTCTCGGCGGACGGACGTTATTCTGGTATGCCTTCGCCCCGCGAATGCAGCCCCGGGATCTGGCGCAGTGGCCTGTGCCGGTGAAGGAGATGGAAAGCTATTACGGCATAGCCGAGCAGGTCATGAATGTCACTCCATCCTTCGCGGAGGGGGCATCGTTCACGGAGATTCTGCTGCAGCGGTTGTGGATGCGGGGATACTCTCAAGCCTCGCCGCTGCCGGTGGCGGCCGATATCGTGCCGCAGCTGCATGGGGAGCTTCATACCGATATGTTCACGAGCTCAATCTCCCTGCTGGCCCGGGCGCTCAATCAGAGGCCGTATGATCTTGCCGTGAATGCAAGGGCTCTGCAGATTCTTCATGATCAGGGCCGCGTAACGGGCGTGAAGGCAGCCACGCCGGATAAGAAGGAATACACCCTCCAAGCGAAGACCGTTGTCGTATGTGCCAGTACGTTCGAGACGCCGCGGCTGCTGCTGTACTCCGGCATTCAGAACCGGGCCCTGGGGCATTACTTGACGACGCATTCCTTCGTCCAGGCGACGGGAACGATCAGCACGCTGGACTTCCCCATTCCCTGGGGAGCCTTGAATATCATGGTTCCGCAGTCGCGGGAGACCCCTTATTCCGTATTGTTAACCGGACCGGAATCGTTCTACTGGTATCCCGTTGCCTTCGAACGGCCTATTCAATCCGAAACGACCGTCAATTTCTACGGTTATGGCAAAATTCAGCCCCGATACGAGAATCACATCGCATTGGATCCTACCCGAAAAGACGAGTACGGGGTTCCGGAGGTGAAAGTAAACTTCTCGTTCAGCGACAAAGACTGGTCCGTTGTTCACGCGATGACGGAAGGGATCCAACGCATTGCCGCGGATGCCGGAATTCGTCTGGCTGCAGGTAACGGCCGTCCTCCGATCTGCCTCACCCCCTTCGGTGACCTGCATCACGATTCGGGCACCTGCCGGATCGGAGACGACCCCCGGACCTCCGCTGCCGGCCCCCACGGCAGCATACACGGCATGAGCGGTCTTTATGCCGCGGATAACAGCGTGCTGCCGTCGATCGGCGCCGAGAACAACACGCTCACGACCATCGCCCAGGCGATCCGCACGGCGGATCATATCGTGCGGCAGCAGGGAGCCGGTGCTGTTGTCCGAAGCCCCTCTTCTGAATAATCAGAGCGTCCTCTTGGCATCTTATGGGGTATAAGCCAATATTCATGAGAATCAATGCTTGACCACGCTCGTGATCTTCGGTGCCGTCCCGTCATCATCCCGCGCGGGACGGCAAACCGGTCAACCTGATCTTGAGGGGATGAAACGGAATGAACAAGAGCGCGGACAGCGGATACGATTCCATATCCTCTGTTCTTGGGAGCAATCTGAAGCGGATCGAAGCGACGTTTGCGCACTGCAGCGACCTGGCCATGGTTCACATGACGTATGGTCCCGGCCTGGGCTATTCCGCATGCTCGGTATACTATGACTCGCTTGTCCAAAGGAAAGAATACAACTACCTGAAGGAAACCCTGCAGGATCTCGTGACCACGCAGGTGGGTCAGGGGACCACCGTGCGCCCAGAGGAGCTGTTCCGCTTCTTCGAGCAGGGCGGGGCGTCCACCCACACGGCGATCGTGCTGGACAGCTTCGAGCAGGCCGTAAGAGATGTGAGCCACGGCTATATCGTTATTTTTTTCGATCTGTGGGACAAGGCTTTGAGCTACAAGGCTCTGGGGCTGGAGAAAAGACAGGTTACGGAACCGACCACCGAACCTGTCGTTCAGGGACCGAAGGAAAGCACGATTGAAGAGCTGAATAAAAACATCGGGATGCTTCGGATGCGGCTGAAATCGCCGCATTTCAAACTCGAGAAGTTTTCGATAGAGAGCGAAACGAAGACGGAGATCGCGTATGGGTATCTCGAAGGAACGGTGAATCCTGAGGTACTGGCCGAATTCAAGACCCGAATTCACAAGCTGAAGAGCGGCGAGATTCTGGAAACCTCGTATATCGAAGAACTGATTGAGGATTCCCCCTACAATCCGTTTCCGCAGGTTCGTTATACAGAAAGACCGGATGTGGTCATCGCCGAGCTGCTTAACGGGAAGATCATCGTCATGGTGAACGGGACGGGCTCTACTCTGATCTGTCCGGCCACCTTCGCCGAGCTCATGCAGTCCAGCGAGGACTACTACCAGCGCACCTTGATCTCCAGCCTGGTCCGGTTGATGCGGTTAATCGCCTTCTGCATTGCACTGATGCTCCCCAGTGTCTATATTGCTCTCAGCACGTTTCATTCGGAGCTGATCCCCACCGTTCTTCTTCTGGCCATCTTGAATTCCCGGGAGGGCATTCCATTCCCGGCTGTGATCGAGGCTTTCATCATGGAGCTGTTCTTCGAACTGCTGCGTGAGGCGGGGGTCCGCCTCCCCCGGCCGGTAGGTTCGGCCGTAAGCATCGTGGGAGCGCTTGTTATCGGGGAAGCATCTATCAATGCGGGCATCGCTTCGCCGATTCTGGTCATCATCGTGGCCTTGACGGGGATTGCGTCCTTTGCCATGCCCCAGTTCAATTTCGCCGTTGCCCTGCGCATCCTCCGCTTTCCGATGATGCTCTTCGCAGCGGCGCTCGGAGGATTCGGTCTGATGATCGCCCTGCTGCTGCTTTGGCTGCACTTGTCGAATATGCGGCCGCTGGGACAGTCCTACCTGGCCCCCTTGGCCCCCTTCAAGCCGATCGGGCTGAGGGATTTCCTGATCCGGGCGCCGCTTCAGACGCTGCTGCGCTCACCGCGCCAGATGCATCTGAAGAAACCGAAACCGAAGCCGTAACACGACACCGGGAGAGAGGGCAGGCAATGAACTGGATGAGACGAAGCTCCGTCAGCTTCCTGCTGCTGCTGCTGTTAACTGGGTGCTGGGATCAAGCCGAGCTCCCGGAGAAGGGATTTGTGATGGGCCTGGCCATCGATGAGAACGAACACGGGAAGTATCTTCTGACCGCGCAGATCTTCAAGCCCGTCCAAGCGGTCGGAGGCAAGGGCAATCAGATGTCATACCTTCATATCATGGGAGAGGATTACTCCATTGCCAAAGCCATCCGGGATATCCCGAGCCGTCTCGGAAGAAAGATGCAGTGGAGTCATTTAAGGGTGCTGATCATCAGCGAAGCGCTGGCCAAGGATAAGGGACTTTCCGATCTCCTGGAGTTCTTTTACCGCGATCACGAGCCGCGCATTATTGCACCGGTGATGATCACCCAGGGAAAGGCATCGGATGTACTTCGGATGAAACCGCTCATCGAGAATACGCTGAGCCAGCAGCTGTTTGAGGGACAGCGTGCCTCGGCTTCGCATAATGCCAAAACGCTGGACATGAACTTGCTTCTGCTCGGAAAGATGACCCTCAGCGAAGTAGGCAACAGCCTGATTCCTTACGTCTTCAAAAGCGAGATCGATCATACCCCCGTACTCAACATTGAGGGAGCCGCCCTGCTGAAGAAAGGGAAAATGACAGGACGTTTGGATGGGGAGAAGCTGGAAGGGCTGCAGATGCTCGTGAACAAATATAAAAGCGGGATGGTAAAAATCCCCTGCGAAAAAGAAGAGGATCCGATGATGAATGAATCGGTGGAAGTGCTGTCCCTGAACAGCCGCATGAAGCCGGATTTCAGCCGGCGGCCGCCCGTCATCCGGTATGAGGTAAAGGTGCAGGCCGCCATCGTGGAGCTCACATGCTCCAGGAAGGCGGAAACGGAGGACGAAGCGAGAGCTTTCGCGGATCGTGCCGGAAGGGTCATCAAGCGGAAGCTGGAAGGGACCACCGGCTATCTGAAAAAAATCAAGTTCGATGCACTGGGTCTCGGTAACGCGATCTACCGGAAAGATCCGGCCTTATGGAGGAAGTGGAAGCCGAATTGGGATGACATCTTCGCGGAAACCACTTTTCAGTTTGATGTGCAGGTTACCGTGCGAACCAGCGGGACGAATGTAGGCCACTCGGCCCTGCATACCAAGTGAGCGGAGGAGCCATGGGAGTCAAAATCACGATGCTGATCCTCATCTATTCTGCTATGGTGAGCTGCGACTTCCGCCGGCTGTCCGGGCAGAGCAGGAAGGATGCCATCGTTTATGCCGTTATCCTGCTAGGTACCCTATATATGAGTCTGCTGTACGCCCTGGACTTGAAATGGCCCTTCTTACATGATGTTACGGACAGCCTCTTCAACGGACCGGCACACCGGATCGTGGATTTCCTCAAAGCACCGCAGCCCGAGTGACGGATAGGGAAGGAGGGCCTTCAGTGAAACCAAAGGAACAGATCGGCGCTTACCAGATGTCTTTCCTGCTGTTCACCTTTATGACAGGCTCCTCGATCGTCAATATCCCAGGGCCGCTCATCGCCTATGCCAGCCATGGCGCATGGATCTCCCTTCTGCTGGCCCTGGCTGCGGGTGCGGCCATGCTGGGTTGTGTCCTGCTGCTGCACCGGATGTATCCCCGCCAGTCCCTCATCGAAGTGAGCAAGGCTGTCATGGGCAGGTGGCCGACGGTGCTGATCGCCATTCCGTTCCTCTGGTTCCAGTTCCACATGGCCGGCGGCATCGTTCTGGACATCGGACTCTTTATGAAAAGTACGATGCTGAGACAGACGCCTCTCGTTATTTTCAGCCTGTCCATTTTTATCGTCGTGGCCCTTACCGTACGTTCCGGTTTAGAAACCATGTCCCGGATGTTTGTCATGCCGATGTTTCTGGTCATCGCCTTTGTATTTCTAATTGTGCTGCTGCTCGCCGGCGATTATGACATTACGGGGCTGCAGCCGGTAATGCCGGACGGGATGAAGCCCATCCTGCTGGGAGCGTACTTTACCTACGGATTTCCTTACGCCGAATTGATCCTGTTCTCGATGCTGCTGCCTTACGTCCGTTCCCAGGAGCATCGTCTGCTGGCCAAGGGAATGTATGCCGCCCTGCTGCTTAACGGATTCTGTTTGCTGTGCGTCACCCTGTGCACAATCCTGGTGCTTGGCCCGATGGCGAGCGAACTGAAATACTCCATGTTCGTCGTAGCCCAAACCGTCGATATGATGGAAGTGATCCAGCGGATCGAATCGGTCATGGGCTTCTCCCTTATTGCGAATTCGTTTATGAAAGCCAGCATCACGGTCTTCGTGTTGAAGGAAACCTTCTGCAAGCTGTTTGAGTTCCGGGAAGACAAGCTGCTGGTGTTCCCTTTGACGATGGCGTGCTTTCTGTTCTCCATGCTGTTCATCTCCAAAGGGGAAGCGAGGTGGGTGAACGCGGTAACCGTGCTTCACCCGCTGGAGGCGACCGTTTGCTATCTGCTGCCCCTGCTCCTTGTGACGACGGCCGCTTCCTTCCGAAAAAAGCTTTCCTAGATGGGTGGATATCCCGGGGTCCCGGGACATTCACCCATTTTTTGCGCCCGGCATAACATGGGGAAGGGGATCGAGACGGCGTGTCATGGGAGACCGGGCGGGGGTTGGCGGCACATGTGCGGATCATCCCGGGAGCTGCTGCCGCGCGATATGATCCGCCGTCCGGAAGGCCAGCGCCACGATGGTCAGAGTCGGGTTCACCGCTCCGATGGACGGCATGACGCTGGCGTCGGCACAGTACAGACCCGGTACACCGTGAATCTGACCGTACCGATCCGTTGCCGATGTATAGGGGTCGGTTCCCATCCGGCAGGTCCCGGATTCGTGGTTGTCGGTGCCCGGAGGCATGATGCAGATCGAGCCGGGCGGGAAGCTCATTCCCATCACCGAGGCCGCCTGCCGCATTGCCGCATCCATCTGCAGGACGATCTCCTCGTCCTTGGCGCTGTATGAGAAGCGGATCCCAACGTCGGGAACGCCGAAGGGATCTCTTCTGCCTGGATCGATATACACTTGGTTTTCGCGGCGCGACTGCACTTTGCCCGATACGAAATAGGTGAGCTCCCAATCGTTTTTTCGCGGCTTCCGCAATTCATGATAGTGAAAATACTGCTCTGGCCCCTGGAACTGCAGCTGATATGGCTGGCCGGCGGACTGGGGAATCAGGATGCCGAGCGCCCCCAGCTCATCCGGAAAGCCCGCCGTATTCATCACGGGATTGGCTACGATATAGGAATGGTTGGTCAAGTAGCGGCCGATGGCTTCGCCGGGGATGCCCGAGTTCAGCAGCAGCCGGGCGGTTTGCGTAGCGCTGGCGGCCACAACGACCGTTTTCGCCCGGATGATATGGGACCGCATATCAGGTGTCAGCACCCGCACACCAGCCGTTCTGCCGTTCTCGGTCAGCACCTGTACGGCGGTCGTATGGACCGCGAGATCGAAGGGGCGGATGCTGAGGGCCTTCGCCAGGAACTCGATGGTACTGAAGAACACATTGGAGCGGACCCGTCCGAGCCGGGTAGGCTCCAGATTCGCCGCCATCGGCAGGTCGCCGGCACTAGGGAACCCGTTCTCCCACAGCTTACGGAGGAGGATCTGTGTGATCGTGGAGTCCTGCGTATAGGCTGTTGTTACGTGCATGGCTTTCTCTGCGAGCTTATAGTAGAAGTCCATCTCCGCGGCGGTCACAGGCCACCCGGCAAACTCGGATGCCGGCATGCGGGGAGAGACCATCCCCCACAGCAGCATCCGGCCCCCCAGCGCATAGATCAGCTTCAAGCCGGGAAATTGGGGGAGGGCGTCTCCCACCATATAAGTGGCTTCGGGGGGCCGGTAAGCCCGGAACGTCTCGAAGTCGAAGGTCGGAATGTTGGCGACATGGGTAGGCAGGAAGAGGGGGCCACGCTCGATGAGGCCGATCTTCCTGCCGTTATCCCCCCACTGCTCGCACAATCTCCAAAGCGCCGCGCCGCCGCCTGCGCCCGAGCCGATGACCAGCACGTCGTATTCTTCCGCCGCCATCTGCTCCACTGGGGTAAGGGGAATCCAGCTCGGCAGATACTGGGATTCGGCAAGGGGCGGACAGAAGGGGGCAACGTCGCGGTGTCCCGGTTCAGGCTGGCTTTGTGAAGGAAGTGAGACGACCCTTCCGGCAATATCCGTATCCGGAAGAGCGATGTGCGGATTGAGTGACAGGAGCCGTCCAAGCTCAAGGCCGAACCGATAAGCAAGATAACGCAGGGTGTCTCCGCTGCCGGCAACCACTTTTCTCAACAAGGTTCACATCCTCATCTGCGCATGTCCTTGGTAACAGTATATGTAGTGCTTCCTGCCGATTAGACGCCGGGAGTGAGGGAGCGAAAGGGGAGTAGGGGGATGAGAATGGTCATAGGCAATGGTTATTCGTTCGAGCGCAGGACGCTCCGAGTGACGGTGTGGAATGAATACATTCATGAAAGAGAGGACCCGCAGGTCGCAGCGGTCTATCCGTACGGGATTCATACGGCATTGGTGCTGGGCCTCCAGCCGTACGGGTTCCTGCTGCGGACCGCGGTTCTGGATCAGCCGGAGCAGGGCTTGTCACAGGAAGTCCTGCAGGAGACGGACGTCCTGATCTGGTGGGGCCACCTGGCCCATGGCCGGATTACCGATGAGACAGTCGATCGGATTCAGGCAAGGGTCCTGCAGGGAATGGGGCTGATTGTCCTGCACTCCGGGCACCGCTCCCGGATTTTCCAGCGGCTGATGGGGACGACCTGCGATTTGAAATGGAGAGAGGACGGCAAGCGGGAACGGCTGTGGGTGGTGGACCCGTCGCATCCGATCACCGAGGGCATCGGAGAGTACTTTGAGCTGGAGCATGAGGAGATGTACGGGGAATTTTTCGATGTACCGCCTCCGGAGAAGCTGGTGCTGATCAGCTGGTTCCAGGGCGGAGAAGTCTTCCGCAGCGGCTGCGAGTACACCCGGGGCCTCGGAAAGATCTTCTACTTCCGGCCGGGGCATGAATCGTTCCCCACCTACTATAACAAGGATGTGCTGCGGGTCATCGCCAACGCGATCCGTTATGTCGGTTCTGCTCACGGAACCGCGCTCGTCTACGGCGAGACGAAGCCTCTCGAGCCATGAGGGGGGACCTGCTGCCGGCTTCCTCTGGCAGGAAGCCCATCCGGCACAGCATTTATCAGGCACAGTATTTATCGGTGCAGCGCACACTCCCCCTGCGATGAATGGAAGGAGGACCATCTTCCGTTCAAGATTATGTCACAATTCAATATCCGAGCACTGAATATTTAACTTCGTTTAAGATTCTTTTAAGGATTCTTCTCTATATTTTTACTGTAATAATATGTAATAGAATACAAAATGTGATATCCACCAGAGAATCTGCCTGGAATCCAAGAATCCCGGAGGAAGCTATGGAAGAGTGGATTAGAATCATCGGTATGGGCCGGCAGGGCTCCCGGCATCTGACCTACGAAGAAGCCGTCCAGGCTGCCCATGCGATGGCCAGGGGCGAAGCTACGGATGCGCAAGCCGCCGCATTCCTGATCGCCATGCGGATGAAGGGCGAGTCCCCGGAGGAAATTAAAGGATTTATCGATATCTTCCGCAGGTATTCCCTCCGTTACAAGCCGTTCCCCCAGTCCCTTAACTGCGCCGGTCCCTACGACGGCCGGTTGTATTTTCCCGTAACCCTTCCGGTGTCTCTGCTGCTGGCCTCGGCCGGCTTTTCCCAAGTGCTTCACGGCAGCGAAGCACTCCCTCCCAAGCTGGGCGTTTCCATGAAAGAGCTGCTGGAGGGCCTCGGCGTGCAGGTGGAGCTCGAGGCCAAGGAATGGGAGGACCTCTTCCGCCGGCTCGGGATCGGCTTCATCTGGACCGATCTCATCTGTCCTCCGTTTGGCCGGATGAGGCCGGTCCGCAAACAGCTTGCGCTCCGCACCTTCCTCAACACGGTCGAGAAAATTCTGAATCCGGTCCAGTCACAGTACATGATCATCGGGGTCCGGCATGAGACGGCCATGGACCATCTGATCCGTCTGCTGCCTCCGCTGGGCTTCGAGACAGCCTATGCCGTCCAGGGGATCGAGGGCTCGGAGGATCTGCCAACTTATCAGCCGACTCTGGTCCGTAGGGTCACGCCTTGGGGGGATACGACCTGTACGGTGGATCCCGCGCTCTTCGGCTTCAGCGGGAAGCCGCTCGAAGCGTGTTCCAAATCGGAACAGCTGGAGCTCGTAACCCGGATTCTTCAAGGCGAGAGGAGTCCGGAGCTGCGCAACGAAAGGGACCATGTGCTGTTTAATGCCGGCCTCCGCTTATACTGGTTCGACAAGGTCGCGTCCTACGAGGAAGGCTTCGAGCTGGCCCGGGAGCTGCTCGAACGTGGAGAGCCGTACAAACTTCTCACGAAGTGGAGAGAGCTCAGCTCGCAGAGCGCACTCTTCAAGCTGGAAGCAAACGCCGTCTGGTAGCGGGCTGGTTCACCATTCCGGTTGCACTGCGGCGGCCTCCATAGCCGTCAAGGTAAGGTCTCGGTAAGTGTTCGCTTCACCATGGGAGGGCGGGACCGCTCGGAAGCCCAAACAGCCCTGCTCCTTTCCTGACAGGAAGGAAGCAGGGCTGTTTGCTTAGCTTAGAGATTGACGGTTAACCGGTTGGTGCCTGCGGCTGGCTGCAGCCTGACTCCCAGCGGTGTCGTCTCCACCGAGGCTCCCTGAGCAGCCGCGATCTCGGAGATCCCCCGGAGCAGCAGCGACCAAGGCTTCGTAGCGCCCTCCCCTTCGGAGCTCACATGCAGCAGGCCCCCGCGGCGCTCCACCCGGACACTCAGCTGCAGGGAGCCCTGCGTGTCATAGACATGGGCCGAGGCCGTGCTGCCTTCCTGCAGCTCGAAGGCATGCAGTGTGACGCCGTCCGCATAGTCGTAATCCGGCCGGCTGTCCTGGCTGCCGACGGCGATCAGGCTGCCGGGCTTCGCCAGCAGCGGGAGGTGGAAGTAATCGTAGTGCCCGCTGTGCCAGCGGCCGCCTTCCACGATCTCACCCGTCTGGAAGTCCGTCCAGCGTCCCGCGGGAAGATAGCAGCCGGCTTCCCCGGTTTCGTTGAAGATCGGGGCGACCAGAAGCGAATCACCCAGCATGTACTGGCGGTCCAGCGGATGGCAGAGCGGGTCTTCCGGGAACTCCAGCACCATGGCCCGCATAACGGGAAGGCCGCGCTCTACCGCTTCGGCGGAGGCGCCGAACAGATAAGGCATCAGAGTGCACTTCAGCTTGGTGAAGTGCCGGAGCACATCCACCGCTTCTTCGTCGAACAGCCACGGCACCCGGTACGACTCGTTGCCGTGCAGCCGGCTGTGGGAGGAGAGCAGGCCGAACGCCGTCCAGCGCTTGTAGAGATCCGGCGGTGCCGTCCGCTCGAAGCCGCTGATGTCATGGCTCCAGAAGCCGAAGCCGCACAAGCCGAGGGACAAGCCGCCCCGCAGGGTTTCGGCCATAGAGCTGTAGTTCGCCGAGCAGTCGCCGCCCCAGTGTACCGGGAACTGCTGGCCGCCGGCTGTGGCGGAACGGGCGAACAGGGCCGCTTCATTCCGGCCGAGCGAATCCTCCAGAAGCTCGAACACCGCTTTGTTATACAAGTGGGTGTAGTAGTTATGCATTTTCACAGGGTCCGAGCCGTCATGGTAGACGACATCGACCGGAATGCGCTCGCCGAAGTCGGTCTTGAAGCTGTCCACGCCCATATCGATGAGCCGCTTCAGCTTGCTCTGATACCATCGGACGGCAGCTGGATTCGTGAAGTCCACCAGCCCCATACCCGCCTGCCACAGATCCCACTGCCAGACGTCGCCTTGGGGCGTTTTGACGAGATAGCCGTGCTCCATGCCTTCATCGAAGAGCGCCGACTTCTGGGCGATGTAAGGATTGATCCAGACACAGATCTTCAGCCCCTTGTCCTTCAGCCGCTTCAGCATGCCTTCGGGGTCCGGGAACACCTCGCTGTCCCATTCGAAGTCGCACCACTGGTATTCCTTCATCCAGAAGCAGTCGAAGTGGAATACGTGGAGAGGAATATCCCGCTCCAGCATCCCGTCGACAAAGTGGTTCACCGTGCCTTCATCATAGCTGGTCGTAAAAGAAGTCGTCAGCCACAGCCCGAAGCTCCAGGCCGGAGGGAGGGCCGGCTTGCCGGTCAGCTCCGTATAGTGATGAAGCACCTCTTTGGGGTTCCCGCCGCCGATGATGAAGTACTCCAGCGACTCGCCCTCCACGCTGAACTGGACCTTGGACACATGCTCGGAAGCGACTTCGTACGAGACGTTCTCCGGATGATTGACGAATACCCCGTAGCCGCGGCTCGAGAGATAGAACGGCACATTCTTGTAGGCCTGCTCGCTGGACGTGCCGCCGTCCTCGTTCCAGATGTCCACAGTCTGGCCGTTCTTGACGAACGGGGTGAAGCGTTCGCCGAGACCGTAGACCGATTCGCCGACGCCGAGATCGAGCTGCTCCCGCATATACACCTTCCCGTCGGGGGTCTGAATGTGGGCGGAGGTCTTGATTCCGTTACCGGTCAGGCGTTTGCCTTCATAGGAGAACACGCTGCCCCAGCCGAGGCTCTTGTCGATCCGTACTTCCAAGCTGCCGCTCGTCAGCTTCACGACGTCTCCGTCGTGCATGATCCCCGCCGCGCCGGGATGCGACTTCAGCTCGAACGCCGGTCCTGTCACTTTCCTGCCCTTGTGGTGATACAGCTGCACGCGGATCACATTCGGCAGCGGGGAAGAATACCGCACCGTCAGCATCGCCCCGTTGAGCGTATCGCCTTTGCGGGTAATCTTCCGGCACGCCGCGTAGACGGTTACCGAGTCCGCATCGCTCCGGATATCCCGGATTTCCACCGGGAACTGCACGTTATACCCTTCTCTGAACATCCAATAGCCATCTGTAAACTTCACCGTGTCGTTCCCCCTTCAACATGAATGCATATGCTTCATGATAAGGTTATCCGGAGGAGAAATCTTCTGTTATAATGATCATTACTAACAGGATCCTGACATATTCGTAGGAGGTCAGCCGGGTGAATCCTTTGTCGTTGAAAGAAAACCGGATACACGGACGTCCGATGTATCCGATCAGCGTATATCATATGGAGTGCGCTCCGGGAGGCACCGTGCTCGAATGCCACTGGCACAGCGAATTCGAGTTCATTCTGGTCACGAAGGGGCGGGCCGTGTTCCAGGTGGGGGCCGGAAGCTTCGAGCTCTCCGAAGGCGAGGCGGTGTTCGTCCACTCCGGCGAGATCCATGCCGGCGATCCGGTCGGGGAGGCGGGCTGCAGTTATTCGGCGGTCGTCTTCGGCGCGGAGCTGCTGACCGGCTCGATGGACCTCGTGCAGGAGAAATGCATGGATCCGCTGCTGCAGCGCGTTTGCCGGCTGCCCGTCAAGATCACGGGCGGATCCGAGTGGGGCGCCGAGGTGGTCCGGCTGCTCGGCCGCATGCTGGAGAGCAGTACGGAGGAGACGGCCAGCCAGGTGCTGACCACGAAGGGGCTGCTGCTGCTGATCATGGCTCAGCTCTTCTCCCACGGGCAGGCGGGGGAGGTGCCGAAGGCTGCGCTGTGGAAGACGGAGCAGATCAAGACGGCGCTGCATTACATCCATGAGCACTACCAGCACACCATCCGGCTCAAGGATCTGTGCCTGCTCACGAACATGAGCGAAGGCCACTTCTGCCGCGTCTTCCGCAGCGTCATGCAGTACAGCCCGATCGATTACATCAACAAGTACCGCACCCAGCAGGCGGCCAAGCTCCTGGAAAGGACGGACCGAAAAATTGCGGCGGTCGCCATGGATTCGGGATTCGAGAATATCAGCTATTTCACCAGCGTCTTCAAGACCCATATGGGCGTGACCCCCTCCCAGTTCCGCAAGGGAATGGCGGGCTCTTGAGGCGAGCCCGTTCGAGGCAAGAGCGGAGGGAGCAGGAGTACATGACGAGAAGGCATGCTGCCCGGCAGGAAGGCCGGAAGAAGCGGGCGTATCGACGACACTTCCTCCGCGGCCGCCTAAGCCCACAATGGCGGGGCTCCTGGGGCCGGCGTCAGACTCTTACCGCTTCTCATGTGATGAAAACCATCGCAAAATGCCGGTGTAAGCCGGCTGTGCCCGGTTATCCGATGTTTTGCATCGGATGGAAGCACCGAGGCATGCTTAAAGGCCGTTTTGCCCCGCCTATGCGATGCAAAACATCGCAAAATGCCGGTGTAAGCCTGCCACGCTTGGTTATCCGATGTTTTGCATCGGATAACCGAGCTCCACAGCATGCCTCAAGGCCGGTTTGCCCCGCCTATGCGATGCAAAACATCGCAAAATGCAGGTGTAAGCCTGCCGCGCCCGGTTATCCGATGTTTTGCATCGGAAGGAGCGCCGCAGCATGCCTCAAGGCCGGTTTGCTCTGCCTATACGATGCAAAACATCGCAAAATGCAGGTCTAAGCCTGCCGCGCCCGGTTATCCGATGTTTTGTATCGGAAGGAGCGCCACAGCATGCCTCAAGGCCTGTTTGCTCTGCCTATACGATGCAAAACATCGCGAAATGCAGGTCTAAGCATTCCGCGTCTGGTTATCCGATGTTTTGTATCGGAAGGAGCGCCACAGCATGCCTCAAGGCCGGTTTGCTCTGCCTATACGATGCAAAACATCGCAAAATGCAGGTCTAAGCCTGCCGCGCCCGGTTATCCGATGTTTTGTATCGGAAGGAGCGCCACAGCATGCCTCAAGGCCGTTTTGCTCTGCCTATACGATGCAAAACATCGCAAAATGCAGGTGTAAGCCTGCCGCGCCCGGTTATCCGATGTTTTGTATCGGAAGGAGCGCCGTGAAACGGCCGCCAGCGAATGAGCGGACATAACACAACGTCAATATCATGTTGAGTGCGGCCCCTTATGCCGGCGGGGAAGGTTACTTCCTATAACGGTAAGCAAATTGGTCCTCGTTACCCAGACTCAAGGGGCTGGCCAAAGAGGCTTCCCCCCAACGGAGTTGTCGTAAGCTGCTTGTTGACCGGCTGCAACGGGAATCCCCGGTTCCACTCCCAATTGACCTCATTGGAGGAAGGCAGACCACGATAGCCGGCACGCCGCTGATCCCGCCAGGGAGCCCGCGGATGTCACAGGCCCCGTGCCATTGCTCACCTCAAGTTTGTGGGAATCATTACCGGGGAGACGATTAAGATTAACTGCTGTGCGTATATGCGCTGGACCAGCCGCCTCGGCATAGGAGCCCTTTCTGTTTCCGGAAGGAAACGGGAAGGGCTTTTTTTGCGCTGAGAACGGTGCATAGGGTGGTGCGGAGAGTCGAGTGGTGCAAGGATCTGTGCAGGGAGCGTGCAGGCAGCGTGCAGGGAGCGCGCAGGGAGTGTGCAGGGAGCGCGCAGGGAGTGTGCAGGCAGCGTGCAGGGAGTGTGCAGGGAGCGTGCAGGGAGTGTGCAGGGAGCGTGCAGGAGTGTGCAGGGAGTGTGCTGGGAGCGTGCAGGGAGTGTGCAGGGAGCGTGCAGGGAGTGTGCAGGGAGCGTGCAGGGATCAGTGCTGGGATCGGAGCAGGGAACGGTGCAGGGAACAGTGCAGGAAACAGTGCAGGAATCGATGCAGCCTGAAGGTGCAAGAGAGCGGGTTCCGGACGAGAGGGAGCAAGAGGGGAAGAACATGCCCGTATCCCCCCATTGTTATATGACCGGTTGCGTTTTACGATGAAGAAACTTGGAAGTGAGGTAACTTGGAAGAGCAAAAGCCTAAACTGAAGGAGAGAACCTATGACTTACAGACAGATTCCGGATACGCTGCTGCTCGAGGAACGCGCAGGCCATGCCCTGCACGCGATGGTCGGTATGGCCGACCGCGATTTCGGGTATGTGCCTTTTTTCAGTGCCAACCTCATGACAGAACCGCCTTATATGACCCATGGAGACTGGGATTACGGGTCCTCGCACGGACGCATGGTGGATGGGATGCTGCTCGCCCGGCATATGTCGGGGGAGACGTTCGGGGAGGAAGTGGAAGCGCGGTATAGGGCGAATCTGCTCTCCTTCTTCAAAGAGGACGGTCTGAGCTACCGGCAGATCAATCCGAAGGGCCACTGGGAGCCGAACGCCAACCTGATCGACCAGCGCGCCGTCATCCTGTCGCTGACCACCTGGCTGATGGCGACGGGGGACCCGCAGGTCAAGGAAGCGGCCGACAAGCATGTTGCGGCCCTAAAGCGGATCGCCGTCAAGGAACGCGACGTCTGGTACTACCCCGCCTCCGAGTACAAGGAAGGAGGATGGCCTTCGGCCAACGGGGTGCAGCTGCGGCTGGCTCCCGATCCCGCCGCCTTCTGCGGCCGGCTGGTCATGCCGCTGCTTAAGTATCACGAGCTGACGGGCAGCCAGGATGCGCTGGAGCTGTGCCGCTACTTTAGCGAGCTGATCATTCACCGCAGCGGCGTGTTCAACAAAGACGGCAGCTTCAACGATGCGCTCGCTTACCGCAGCGGCCACTTCCATACCCGGCTGGGCACGCTGGATGCCATCGCCCGGTTCGGCGCCTTCACTGGGGACGCCTCTATGATCGCCTGGGTACAGAAGAGCTACGAATGGGCGCTGACGAAGTGCACCGCCTTCGGCTGGACGCCGGGTGACCTGCAGGAGCAGGCGTATGAGCACGAGACATGCTCCCTGGTCGATCTGATCTCTACCGGCATTACGCTGGCCAAGAGCGGATATGTGCAGTATTGGGGCACGGTGGAGCGGTTCCTCCGCAACCACCTCACCGAATCCCAGCTTCTCGATCTGAGCTGGGTGAAGACAGGAGCGGAGACGCCGGAGAATATCCACGGCTGGCAGAGCTATGACAGCGTGGCGGAACGCACGCGGGGCTCGTTCGCCGGATATTCGGCGCCGAATGACTTCTGCTGCGACGTCAACGAAGGGCGCGGACACACCAGCGATCTCCAGCTGTGCTGTCTCGGATCGGGCACCCGGGGACTGTTCATGGGATGGAGCCATATCGTGACGGAGCACCGGGGAACGGTCAGCGTGAACCTGCTGCTCAGCCGGGGCTCGCAGTGGCTCGATGTCAGCAGCTATCTCCCCCACGAGGGCAAGCTCGTACTGGAAGTGAACCGTGATATTCCACACCTGCAGGTGCGTATCCCGGAGTGGGCCGGCTATACCAAGATCCGCTTCACGCGGGAGCTTGAGGGCACGACGACGGAGGGCAGCGGAAGCGAACCGAGCCGCTGGCTGAACCGGCACTTCCTGCAGCTTGGGTCCGCACAGGCCGGCGAGCGCATTACCGTGACCTTCCCTCTCTCGATGCGCCGGACCATCGAGACGGCGATGAACCAGACCTTCGAAGCGCAGTGGCGCGGAGACGATGTCGTCGATCTGACGCCGAGAGGGACGAAGCATCCGCTCTACAGCGGACGCAAGGTGTTCGACCGGGCACCGATGCGGGAAGGACAGTACCGCCGTCCCGAGAAGGAATGGGTGTGGTAAGGGCAGATCTAGCGAATGGGCAGAGAGATCTAACGGGGTAGGCGAGATGATGAGAAGGATGGTCAGGATGATGAGCAGGAGTGCGGGTTGGTACAGAGCTCTGGTTCCGTCAGAGATCGGGGGAAGCGGATGGGACGATAACGCTCCTCGACGGAACATGACGATGGAACGGCGGGGAATGAGAGAACTCCGAGCTCCGAAGATCCGCAGAGAAGGAAGGAGAGATCGGCATGCAGGTTGAACAGCCGGCGGTGGTCCATAGGGCCGAACTCCCCTACTACCCGGAACGGGCCGGAGCGGCTCGATCGCAGTTCATGTTAGTGAACGGTGCCGCCGAACATCTGCCGAAAAGGAGGGATTGGCATGCAAAATGAGCGGGTGACAGCGGTCTATCTGGTCGAAACCCCGTACTCCCTTGAACGTGCCGCAGAAGTGATGGCCGGGGAGCAGTCCACCGGCACATTCACTGCAGTGCCTGGGGAGACCGCCTCCCTCAAGGAAAGGCACGGGGCCGCCATCGTTACAGTGGAAGCGCTGGAGGAGGCGGATGCCCCGTCTCTGCCCGGCACAAAGGTGCCCGGCGGGCATGATGGGAAGTACAGGCGGGGCCTCATCAAGGTGAGCTTCCCGCTGCTGAACTTCGGACCTTCGCTGCCGAACCTGATGTCAGCTGTCGCAGGGAATCTCTTTGAGCTGCAGGAGCTTTCGGGCCTGCGCCTCATGGACCT
Organism: Paenibacillus sp. S-38; assembly: GCF_049942825.1. NCBI lineage: Bacteria > Bacillati > Bacillota > Bacilli > Caryophanales > Paenibacillaceae > Paenibacillus > Paenibacillus sp. S-38. The sequence continues at coordinate 4,470,893 of NZ_CP187970.1, read as the reverse complement.
GGAGCTGCCGGAAGCTTTTGCCGCCGTCTATCCGGGGCCGAAGTTCGGCGTGGAAGGGACCCGGCGGTTGACCGGAGTCTACGGCCGGCCGGTGATTGGAACGATCGTCAAGCCGAGCGTCGGTCTCTCGATGGAGCAGCTCGGCAGCCTCGTCCGGGAGATGGCGCTGGCCGGGGTTGATTTTATCAAGGACGACGAGCTGAACGCGAATCCCCCTTATGCCTCGCTGAAGGACAAAGTGAAGGTGGTTATGGCCGAGATCGAGCGGGCGGCCGACGAGACGGGGCGCCGGGTGATGTATGCGTTCAACATTACCGGAGACATAGATGAACTGCGGAGAAACCACGATCTGGTGGTCGAATCCGGCGGGAACTGCGTGATGGTCAGTATCAACAGCATCGGGATAGCCGGACTCTCCTGGCTGAACCGCTACAGCCAGGTGCCGATTCATGCGCACCGCAACGGATGGGGGATGATGACACGCTCCCCGCTGCTCGGTATGGAATTCACGGTATACCAGAAGCTGTGCCGGCTTGCGGGGGCCGATCATCTGCATGTGAACGGACTCGGGAGCAAGTTCTATGAGAGCGATGAATCCGTGGTGCGCTCGATCCGGGCGTGCAGGCAGCCGCTGTTGGGCGGTTACGGGACCATGCCGGTGGTCTCGTCCGGTCAATGGGCGGGTACAGCCGGGATCACGTACGAGCAGACGGGGACGACCGACCTGATGCACCTTGCCGGAGGCGGCATCCTGGCCCACCCGGACGGCCCGGCGGCCGGCGTCGAGAGCATGAGGCAGGGATGGGAAGCCGCCGTCAAGGCGGTTGCGGCAGAGGAGTATGCCGTGACGCATGGAGCGCTCCGCCGGGCGATCGATCGGTTCGGAGCAGTGGAGGGACGCAGGGCATGAGGCAGGAAACCGGCGAAAGCACTCCGCTCCTCTGCTACTATGGCGATGACTTCACCGGCTCCACGGATGTGCTGGAAGCGCTCTCGTCGGCCGGGCTGCAAACCGTGCTGTTCCTGGAGGCGCCGGATGCCGAATGGATCGGCGAGCGCTTCCCCCATGCCGACTGTATCGGCGTGGCGGGGGTCAGCCGGTCCATGACCCCGCAGGAGATGGAGACGGAGCTCTATCCGATCTTGGGCAAGCTGAAGGAGCTTCGCCCCAAGCTGATGCATTACAAGGTATGCTCCACCTTTGATTCTTCCCCGGAAGCGGGAAGCATCGGCAGAGCGATCGAAATCGGCAGGTCGGTGTTCCCGGCGGGCCGGTTTGTTCCGCTGCTGGCGGGGGTACCGGCCCTGGGCCGGTATACGGTGTTCGGCCATCATTTTGCGGCCGGTTCGGGCGGCAGGGAAGTGTACCGGCTGGACCGCCACCCCACGATGTCCCGCCATCCCGTTACGCCGATGGATGAAGCGGACCTGCGGGTGCATCTGAGCCGGCAGACCCGCCTGCCGGCCGCGCTGATGGACCTCCTAGCCTTGGAGGGCCCCTTCCCGGAAGTGGAACAGCGGCTGGAGATGCTGCTCCGTCACAGCCCCGGCATCGTACTGTTCGATGCCCTCGACGAGAGCAGGCTGGCCGCCGCTGGACGGCTCATTTGGGAGGAGGCCGGGAGAACCGGCGGCGAAGCGCTATTTGCAGCCGGGTCGTCCGGCATCGAATATGCGCTGACCGGGTACCTGCGGGCAGCGGGCCGGCTGCCGGATCGTCCTTCCGGTTCCACCGGCGGGTCCCTTGGCCGGGCGGAGCAGCTGCTCGTCGTCTCGGGCAGCTGCTCGCCCGTGACCGGGACACAGATCGCAAGTGCCCTTGCATCCGGCTTCGCTGGGATTCGCGTTCCGGTGCCCGCGCTGCTGGGACTGGACGGCGGGGAGCAGGCGGCCCGCGATCTGCTGGCGGCTTCCTCGGCATGCCTGCGGGAAGGCCGGAGCCTCGTGCTGTATACGGCTGACGGTCCGGAGGACCCGGCCGTCAAGGAAGCGGAGGGGCTTGCCGCAGCCGGAGGGATGGCACCGCCCGAGTGGAGAAGACTGCTCGGCGTGCGCCTGGGCGCCTTGGCCAGGGAGCTGGTCCTGGCGCACGGCTTGAAGCGCCTTGCTGTTGCCGGCGGGGATACGTCCGGGTATGTGACCCGCGGACTCCGCATCAGCGCGCTGGAATGGCTGGCGTCCGCAGCCCCCGGAGCCCCGGTATGCCGGGCGTACAGCGAGGATTTGCGCCTCGATGGACTGCAGCTGATCCTCAAAGGGGGACAGATGGGGGGCGAAGGCTTTTTGGCGGATGTGCTCGAAGGAAGACAGATGAAGATCAACGGGCATCTGAAGTAGGGAGGGATGACACGAATGAACCAAACAGGCACAGCCGGGGTTCACGAAACGAAAGCAGCAGAAAGCCCGGCGCAAGGCCGGATAGAAGACTGGAACGATCCGCAGATGCTCGGACGCGGTGGAGGGCGGCCCCATGCGCTGTCCGTTCCGTATGCGGACGAAGAATCCGCGCTGCGCGGGGAGCGGGAGAACTCCTCCTATGTGCTGCCCCTGAATGGGGTGTGGCGCTTTTATTATGCGGAGAGTCCGATGGAGGCTCCGGAGGCATGCGAGCTGGCGGGTTATGACGATACGCAATGGACGGACCTTCCCGTACCGTCGAACTGGCAGCTGCACGGCTATGGGACTCCGCTCTATTCCAGTTGTCCGTACCCGTTCCCCGTCGATCCTCCGCATGTGCCGAGGCGCAACCCGACAGGGATCTACCGCTGCCGCTTCCGGCAGCCTGAAGACTGGAGCGGACGGAGGACACTGCTCGTCTTCGAAGGGGTGGACGCCGCCTTTCATCTCTATGTGAACGGGGAGCAGGCGGGCTACGGCCAGGGGAGCCATTACCCTCACGAGTTCGACATCACCCCGTACCTGTGTTCCGGGGAGAATACCATCGCCGTCCGCGTCTATCAGTGGTGTGCGGGCAGCTACCTGGAGGACCAGGACAAATGGCGGCTCAGCGGAATCTTCCGGGACGTGTACCTGGTGTCCGTTCCTGCGGCCGGGCTCCGGGACGCTGCCGTGCAGGCGGTACCCACCGGCAGCGGCGGCGGACTACTGACGGTGGACGTGACGTTCACCTACCGATCCTCCGATCCCCAGACCGGCTGCACGGTACAGCTGAAGCTGGTGGATGAAGCGGGGGAACCCATCCACGAATCCCTGTTAAGTGAGGCTCCCCTTACTCCGGAGCCCGGTGAGGAGGTGGAGCTGCGGACCGTTGTCGACTTGAACGGTGTACGGAGCTGGTCGGCGGAGGAGCCCGTCCTGTACACCTTACTGCTGACGACCCGGGATGCCCACGGCGCAGTGCAGGAGGTGCGGAGAGTGCCGGTCGGCTTCCGGGACCTTGCCGTGCGGGATGGGAAGCTGCTGGTGAACGGTACGCCGGTGATTCTGAAGGGCGTGAACCGCAACGAGTTCGATCCGGACCGGGGCTTCGCGGTGACCTATGAGTCGATGGTCCGCGACATTGAGCTGATGAAGCAGCACAACATCAATACGGTGCGCACCTCACACTACCCGAACGACCCGCGGTGGCTCGACCTGTGTGACCGTTACGGGCTCTACGTGATCGACGAAGCCGATCTCGAGACCCACGGCTTCGTGCTTGCCGGAGGCAACGAGAGCCGTCTGTCGGAGGATCCCGAGTGGAGAGCTCCTTATGTAGACCGGATGATCCGGCTCGTCGAGCGGGATAAGAACCATCCGTCGGTGATCGTCTGGTCGCTCGGCAACGAGTCCGGATACGGATGCAATCACGATGCGATGGCCGAGTGGGTACGGGGCAGGGACGCCTCGCGCCCGATCCATTATGAGCGCGCGTACGAAGCGCCGGTGGTCGATATCGTCAGCTCCATGTACCCGTCGGTGGAGATGCTTGAGGAGGAAGGGAAGAAGGAAGACCCGCGTCCGTACCTCATGGTGGAATTCGGCCATGCGATGGGCAATGCGCTGGGGAACCAAAAAGAATACTGGGATACCATTCACCGGTACCCGAGGCTGCTCGGCGGCCTGATCTGGGAATGGTGCGACATGGGGCTTCGGCGGAAGGGTGCAGGAGATCAGCCGTCCTACGCCTATGGCGGGGACTATGGCGATGAGCCGCACAGCGGCCACTTCTGCATCGACGGCTTAGTGTTCCCCGATCGGACGGTGAAGCCCGCTCTCATCGAATACAAGAAGGCGATCGAGCCTGTCACGGTCGTTCCGGTGGAGCTGGAGCGCGGGCTGGTGCAGGTGACGAACCGCTACAGCTTCTTGGACCTGTCGCACCTGCACACGGAGTGGACGCTGTACTGCGATGGCGACGAGGTGGAGAGCGGGGAGCTGGCGGAGCTGGCCGTGGCGCCGGGGGAAGAGCGCACGGTCCGCATTCCTTATCGCGGCGGGCCCCAGAACAGCGGCAGCGAATATTGGCTGCGGGTCCGCTTCGTCCTGCGGGAGGGCACGCTGTGGGCACCCGCCGGGCACGAGGTCGCCTGGACGGATCTGCCGCTGAAGAGGGAGATTACTGCGGTGACGTATGGCACGGGCTCCAGTAAGCTGCCTGAGCTGAAAACGGAGCTGAAAACGAAGCTGGAAGGCAGGTCTCTTGTGGCGTCCGGGCCTCACTTCCAGGCGACCTTCACGCTGGATACGGGGCAGCTGACCGGGTGGATCAGCGAAGGCATCCCGCTGCTGCAGGACGGGCCGGTCATCCGGCTGTGGCGCGCGCCGGTCGACAACGATGTCCATCTGGCGAAGGAGTGGCGCAAGGCGAAGTATGACAAGCTGAGAGCCGAGGTCCGAAGCGTGGACTACCGGACGGTGGGGAACCAAGCCGTGCAGGTCCGCGTGCGGGAGGTGATCGGGGCGAAGGGAGAGGCCGTGGCTTTCACGGCGGAGCGGATCTATACCTTGTATGGGACCGGTGAGCTGACACTGGACGTGAAGCTGACGCCAGCCCGGGAAGAGCTGCCGCCCCTGCCGCGATTCGGGGTACTCTTGACTGTACCGGAGAAGTTCGACCGCGTCGCCTGGTTCGGTCTGGGGCCCCACGAATGCTATCCCGACCGCAAAGAGAGCGGGAAGCTCGGTGTGTACGCCGGCTCCGCAGCGGAACAGTTCGTTCCCTATATCAAGCCGCAGGAGAACGGGAACAAGGCTGATGTCCGCTGGGCGGCGGTGACGGATCCCACGGGAGCCGGGCTGCTCATCGCCGGGATGCCGCTCGTCGATGTGACGGTGCATGGAGTGGCGCCGGAGGTGCTGACAGCAGCCAAGCACCGGGAAGATCTCGTGGCCGCGGACCGGACCTTCGTCTATATCGACAGCACGCAGAGCGGGCTCGGCAATCACAGCTGCGGGTATGCTCCGACGCTTGATGCTTACCTGCTGCCGGCCGGGGAAGAACGCAGTCTGCGCTTCCGGCTGAAGCCGCTCGCTGCAGGCCAGTCGCCGATGGCTGTCTCCAAGGGGGAACCGGAAGCGATCGCTTGGGAGGACTAAGGAATCGGTCGTATGGAGGATGCGGAGCTGCGGCTTGAGAACAAAGGCTAGGATTCGATAGAGGTACAAAAGAGAGGCGGGTACAGCATGGAGGAACTGAAGCGAAGGTTCGCGGAAGGGGATCCGCGGTTCGGGCCGGTACCCTTCTGGTGGTGGAGCGGCGAGACGGTCACCGAGGAACGGATTGTCTGGCAGATGAGCCAATTCCGCAGAGGAGGGCTGCGCAATATCGGGATCATCAACCTGGCCCCGACCGGGCCGCAGTACGGGTGCGCCGCCGACAGTCCCCCATATGCCAGTGAGGCATGGTGGCAGCTGTTCGCTGTGGTGCTGCGCGAAGCGAAGCGGCTCGGGATGTATGTCTGGTTCTACGACCAGATCGGCTTCTCGGGGGCGAATCTGCTCGCTCGGATCGTGGCCGAGAAGCCGGCGTATGCCGGTTATCAGCTGCGCAGAGCGGGAAGGGGCGAGGGGCTCCCGGAGGGCTCGCTGATCCTTCACGAGGACGTGGAGACGGAGACGGTCTATGCGGCTGTGCGGCAGGGCTTCAACTGGCTGGACCCCGCAGCTTCGACCGAGCTGCGGGCCAGGGTGCACGGCGAGATGGAGCGGCGGTTCCCCGAGGAGCTCGGGCGCACGATTGCCGGCAGCTTCCAGGATGAGCTGCCGCCGCTGCCCTTGTGGACGCCGGAGCTGGATGCCCGGTACCGCGAACGCTATGGCACGGAACTGGGGCCTCTTCTGCCGGCCTTGTTCGACCCGGTGCCGGATGCCGCAGCCATCCGGCACCGGGTGTACCGGCTGGCTGCTGAGCTTGCCGAGCAGTCCTGGTTCATCCCGCTCGGGGAGTGGCACCGGAGCCGCGGCATGCTCATCGGCTGTGATCAAGCCGGTCCGGCCCGCCGGGGCGATCCGAACGGCGCGCAGCGGCTGTACCTGGACTACTTCCGCACGCACCGGTGGTACAATGCGCCTGGGGCGGACATGGACGGGGAGATCAAGCCCCATTCCTCCATGGCCCATCTTCACGGCGGCTCCAGGGTGTGGCTTGAAGGATTCCATACCAGCGGGTGGGGCGGGACGCTGGAGGAGACAATGCACTGGCTCCTCCCCTGGTTCCAGGCGGGGGCGACCCTGTACAGCCCGCACTCGGTATATTACAGCACCCGGGGCGGCTGGTGGGAGTGGGCTCCTCCGGATACCGGGTGGCGGCAGCCCTACTTTGAGCACTATGCGGTCTTCGCCGATACGGTCAGCCGGGTGTGCGCTCTGCTGAGCGAGGGTACCCATGTATGCGACATCGCGGTGCATTATCCGTCCTACGCGGTCAGCGGGCACTTGTCGCTCAGCGATGGCGGTGTTACCGAGCATCCGATGGGCGTGGCCAACCGGGAGCCGAATGAGCGGGTGACCCATATGCAGCGGGTGTACCGGGAGCTGGCCTTCGGCTGGAACCGCAGGGATCAGGCGAATCCCGGCGTGCTTCGCAGAGCGCACCTGGACTTCGACATCGCCGATGACTCCGCACTGGCTCAAGCCGTGCCGCACGGCAGTAAGCTGAGGATAGCGGACGAGTCCTTCTCGGCGCTTCTGCTGTGCGGGACGACGGAGATGGATGAAGAGGCGCGTGCCCGCGTGGAAGCCTGGACCCGGCAGGGGGGACTTGTCGTGGGGGTCAGCGTACCGCCGGAAGAACAAACCCTCGCGGGAGCATTGTATGTGGACCGCGCCGAGGAAGCGCTGACGCTGATCGGCCCCTGGCTGCCGCAGAGAGTAGAAGGGCCGGGGGCTTCGCTGCACCGCCGGACGGCGGACGCCGACATCTTCCTGCTGCTGCCGCAGGATGGAGAGCTGCTTGGCATGCACGAGCCGGCCAGAGTGGACCGGCAGGGGCCGCGGAAGGCGCTGTACCGGCTGCATACGGACCGGGTGCCTGAGCTTTGGGACCCGGTAACCGGACGGACTGAGCCGCTGTCCTTCCGGCGGGAATGCGGGTGGATCGAGGTGGAGCTCACGTTCGAGTCCTGGCCGGCCGCGCTGGTCGTCTGTACGAACCAGGCGGAGCAGCAGAACGGCGATGAACAGGAAGCTGTTTCAGCTTCGGATCCGGCACGGGCTTTGATAAAAACGGAAGAAAGAGGAGCATCTTACCGGCAGCTGGCGGCTGCTCTGGAAGCCCCTTCGCTGAACCCTGCTTCTGAGAGGTATTCGGGGGAGACGGGAGAGACCTCGGCAGCCCCGTGTCCCCTCCGTGTGGAGGATTGGCAGGTCAGCGCCGTGCCCACGCTCGACAACCGCTACGGTGATTTCGATCTCCATGGGCCGGAGCGGGGGCTGCTGCCGGTCGAGCGCAGGATGGTCCGTGTGAAGACGGAGCTGTCCGGTGAAGGTGAAGGAGAAGAGGAAGGATGGCAGCTGCCGGCATGGGATAACTCCGGTTGGACCGAGCTTCTGTGGAGTGAGGCCGCCTACTTCCGGCTCTGCCGGGGAGAGCGCTTCGTGGAAAGCGAATCGGTTCCGGTGGTGTACAGCGAGACCTTCGGCGACCTGTCGGTCCGTCCCTGGGCGGGCCGGATGGGGCGGGTGCCGCGCCGGTTCCTGAACCTGGGGAAGGCAGTCCCGGGGGAAACCGTGTGGGCCCGGACCTACGTGATGGCACCGGCGGAGGGAATCTATTGGCTGCGGGTGGAGAGCAACACCGATCTGACCGGCACGGTGAACGGATACCCCATCCGATGGGAGGGCGGCCCGGAAGAGCAGACGGCAAAGCTTCCGCTGAAGGCAGGGCCGAATGAACTGCTGCTGCGAGCACTGCCCCTGGGCAAGGGAGCGATGAGGGCATCGGTAGATGTGAGTCCTGAAGCCCGCCCGCCGCTGCCGAAGTGGCTGTACAGCCGGCACCCGAACCCGGGTTCCCGCCTCTCGCGCAGGCTGCTTGCACCGTCCGGACAAGGGCCTCTGCGCGTCCGCATGGTCTTCGCCGCAAGAGGCCGCGCAGCGCTGCTCGTCAACGGGGTGAAGGTCACCGAACACGGCGACTATAACCCGTATATCCGGCAGGGCCAGGAGGAAGTGGACGTTACCGCCTGGTGGCGCGACGGGGAGAATGAGATCGCGCTCGTGCTGCCGGAAGGCAAGGGCGAAGTATTCATCGACGGAGCGGCCGAGTACACGGGAGGAGCGTCCCAGCTCTTCTTCACGGGGGCGGACTGGCAGGATGAAACCGGGTCTGAGCCCGGCATCTATCATGCTTCGGTGCTGCAGTACGCGGAGACGGAGTCTCTCTGGCTGACGCCGAGGCCGCATCCGCTGCCGGACGTCGGATGGCTGATGCCGGAGAGCGTGCCCCAGCCAGCTCCGCTTTCACTTCTGGCCGATCCGGAGGAGATCGGGCGGCCGGTTTGGCTGCGCTTCCCGCTGCCGGTGGGAGCGTGTACGATGGCACTCGACTGTGCGGGAGCATTCCAAGTGTGGGTGGACGGCAGGGAGGCTGAGGTGCACGGAGGCAGGGCCTTATTCCCTGCCCAGCGGGCAGGCGTTATGGCAGCCGTCCGCGTGGTTCCCGAGGGGGCGAAGACCGGAGCGGCCGTCCTGCGGAGCCCCATCCGCTTCGAGATCGCACAGGTCCCGGGCGATCTTGGGGACTGGAGGACGGTGCTCCATCTGCCTCATCACAGCGGAGCCGTCGAGTATGAGGCAGAGTTTGACACATCGCAGGCGCTGGCTGCAGGGTGCATTGACCTGGGCCATGTAAGGGGCACGGCCGAAGTGTGGCTGGACGGCCGGCCGCTTGGCGTCCGCCTCTGGAAGCCGTACCGCTTCCGGCTTAATGAGCTGCTGGCCGCGGACACGCACAAGCTGCGCGTTCGCATCACCAGCACGCTGGGGGCACACTACGAGATCGGCCGACCGACGCTGCTTGCCGGCGGCAGCCCGGAGATGACCTACTGGAGTAAAGGGAGAACGGAAGAAGAGGCCTGGCAGCCTTGGTTCGCCTCAGCCGGACTGTACGGCCCGGTAACGGTAACAGAGGAGGCATGATCCGCCCGGTCAGCCATGGGGCGCAGTCGAGCCGCATGGCTTGAACCGGCGGCGAGCTTGCTGCCGTCAGCATTTGACATATGACAGAGAAGCGTCCGGACGTTCCTGGCGCTTCATCAGGCTGCAGACCAAGTCCATATCCCCGTTCAATGCCTCCACTCGTAATTTTCATATAACGCATCGGAGTTCCGTTCATTCTTTGTTCTCAGATTAATAAGCATCAAAAAAGCCATCCTTCCTGCGGACCTGATCCGGCGGGAGAGGATGGCTGCTTTCGTCTTGAAAGGACGGCGAAGCCCGTTATCTTGCGTCACTTTTTACATTTGTTCTTGGAGCAAACCTGGAACGGGGTGGTGCGGTCGTAGCCGCCGCCAAAATAGCCGTCGCCGAGCTGGCCGTAGGTATTATTCCCCCAAGCCCACACGGTTCCGCCGCTTTGGACCGCCAAACCATGGAGAGTGCCCGCAGCAACGGAAGCCACGGAACCCAGCTGGGTTACCTGAACGGGAGCGGAGCTGCTTGTCGTGGTTCCATTGCCGAGCTGCCCGGATGAATTGGTTCCCCAAGCCCACACGGTTCCATCGCTCTTCAGCGCCAAGCTGTAGTCACTTCCTGAGGAGATCGCAGCGGCTGATGCCATACCGGTTACTTGAACGGGAGACGGACTGTTAGATGCCGCGGTTTCACCGCCGAGCTGTCCGCTGTCATTCGCCCCCCAAGCCCACACGGTTCCGTCGCTCTTCAGTGCCGAGCTGAACGTATTGCCTGCAGAGACGGAGACGACCGAACCGAGATCGGTTACCTGTACCGGAACGGAAGTTTCCGTGTAGGTACCATCCCCGAGCTGCCCCGACCAGTTGGCTCCCCAAGCCCACACGCTGCCGTCGGCTTTGACCGCGAGGCTGTGCCCGGAGCCCGCTGCCACAGCGACAACCGAATCGAGACCCTGCACCTGAGCGGGGGTGGAGCGAGCATCGGTGGTTCCATCGCCGAGCTGGCCGTACGTATTCCATCCCCAAGCCCACACGCTGCCGTCGGCTTTGACCGCCAAGCTGTGTGAGTAGCCCGCATCCAGGGCGACAACCGATTGGAGACCCTGGACCTGCACGGGAGTCAAGCGATCATAGGTGGTCCCGTCGCCAAGCTGGCCGAAAAGATTCGATCCCCACGCCCAAGCCGTACCATCGCTTTTGACCGCGAAACTGGCGGCTCCGCCGGCCGAGATGCCGATTACCGAATCGAGGTTCTGCACTGGAATGGGGGAATAACGGTCGGTTTTCGTTCCGTCACCGAGCTGCGCATTGCTGTTCGCTCCCCAAGCCCACACGGTTCCATCCTTTTGGAGAAAGAGAGAATGACCCGAGCCCCCGGCAGCAGCCGCCACAGGAGTCTTGGAACGGTCCGCCGCCACCGCCGTGTTGGCTGTCAGCGCAAGAGAGAGACAAACGACTGCAAACATTCGAGAGAGTCTTTTCATGGAATTTTCCCTCCAGATCAATGGGTATGGAATGGTCAGGCTCATTCAGGCTCACTTTGGATCAAATGAATGCACGCTGCATGTATCGTAGCTGTTCCTTCTTTCACACCTCCAGCACCACCATCTGATGGCCCTCGATCCTCGGCACGCGGATACGTACCGCTCCATCTGGATCACCATCGAACGGCAGCTCATCCAGCTGCGGGGCAAGGGATACCCGCTTCACCGGTACTCCCAGCCGAATCGTAACCTCCGTGTCATACAGCGGGATTACATCCTCGATGACTTCGATCCCGCCGCCACGGCGGACCGGGGAAGCATACAGCAGATGAGCCACATACCGCTTCTTCACGGGCTGCTCCATCAAGGTGACAATTCCCTGCGCCGGCAGGCTCGTCTCCAGGGTTCGGCCGGTCCCGAGCAGCCGCTCCAGTGCGTACAGCACCGTCTCCTTCTGGGCCAAGCTTCCCTTCAAGGCATAATCTTCGAAGACGTTCCATGCGATATAGATGCCGTCCCGGCCTTCGACCATCCCGGGGCCGCCGTCTTCCAGAGTGCTCGGCGTATGCTGATGAGAGCAGAAGGTGAACGCATCCCGGTTGAAGTAAGGATTCTCCCGGACGCCAAGAACGGTGCCGACGCCTGCCGCCTCCACCACACGGCCCTGAGCATAAAACACATACGAAGCCTCCGGCAGGCTGCGGAGCGCAAACGAAGGGCGGAAATAATCCGGCCTATACGGATTCTGGCCCACGTAGCGGACACCCAGATCGAGCACAAAGCCGGTGCCCTCCGGGTTCAGACCGGAAGCACCCGTGGCCAGAAGCCTGCCTCCCCGCGCGGTATAAGCATCCAGCTTGGTCTTCAGCTGGCCCCAAATCCCAATATGATCCGGCAGAACCAGGACGCGGTATCGGAAAAAATCACTGTCGGGATCAATGACGTCGAACAGCAGCTTGCCCTCGAGCAGGATGCGGACCGCACCGCTGTCGCTCACGTTCATCCGCTCATCGGGTATCCTGCCCAGGCGGGATTGCACGGCCTCCACGGACAGCAGCGCGACATCCGCTACATTCCGGACTCCTGTGCACCAAGGCTCCTTACGCTCCACATCGGCATAAGCGGCCCCGATGAGCGAGTAGGAGGCCTTGTCCATGAGCCCGGACGGATGCAGCTGGTCACCGATGGAGCAGCGAGCGCCGCTGGCCAGGCACAACGATGTCTCATACCGGAGGGCATTCGGATGCTTGTAGCCTCCGAACTCTCCCCAGGACGTATGGAACCTGCCCGTCATGCCGAGATAAGGCATACCGAGACCCTGCACATAGCGGGCGGAGAGGGGAAAGTGGTCGTAGCCCCAGCCCCCGGTAGGCAGCGATTCCAGCTCGAGATGAGTGTTCATCCCGGCCAGGTCCCGTCGTCCCCGCTGGATATGGCCGCCGTTATGAAAGACGGGAAGACCCGGCTTCACGGCATCGACCGTCTCGCGGACCCGGCGGGCATAGGCGGCGTACGTGCGCTCCCCGAGCTCCAGCACAGCCTCCGGGTCGCGTGGGTCTATGCCCTCCGCCAGCAGGGCGGCCCTGCAGGTGTGACAGTAACAGCTGCGCACCCCGGCAATATCCAGGAACAGCCCGTCGGCATCGTAGTGGCGGACCACCTCGTCAATCTGCCGCAGCAGAATCTCCAGGTAAGGGGAGTTCAGGCAGAGCAGGTGATAGCCGGGCTTCATGAACCCGTCCACCCAGCTCGTACGGTCGTCCGCGTCACGGATCAGCCATTCGGGATGCCGGCGCGCGAGCTTCTCGTCGAGTCCCGCGGAGAGATAGACGGGCGTCCGCACCCCGATCTCATGGGCCGCATCGATCATGACGCCGAGCAGATCGAACTTCAGGTGGGGATGCATTTCATTGGCCATCGAGGGATGGTAGGCCCAGCCATGGTGGCACTTGGAGAATAACGTGATGGAATCGACATGGCCGAGCCGGAGCATCTCCTGGAACTGACCGGGATCGAAGCGATCCCCGATGCCGGGAATCGCCTCCGAGGTATGAAAATCGAGATGAACCTGACGAAAACGCATGAACCATTCCTCCCGGGATTTGCGGCCGTCCTTTTCGTTATTTGTGTCCGGCGGCCTGGTACCAATCGTTGACTTCCTTCGTGATCTGGTCGCCTCCGGAGGCTTTCCACTTTGCCACGAAGTCATCGAAGGCCGTGAGCGGCTCTTTGCCGTAGATGATCTTGGTAAACACTTCGTTCTCCAGCTTGCGGAGGGCTTCCATCTTCGTGCTCATGGTCGGTGTGGTGGCCCCCTTGAACTCATTCTGGATACCGAACGAAAGCTGCTTCTGCATGATCGCTCCCGGCACATGGGCATCCTTGTAACCCACGTTCCCCTGATCGAATCCATCTCTTGGAGCGGCTCCAGAAGCCAGGTGGGCGAGGGAGTTCACGTTCCTCTCCGGGATCATCGGCGTTCCGTTGCCGAGCAGAATCTGGTCGACCCGCTGGTCCGGCACGGCTACCGGCGCGCCGTTCTCCATCTTGTAATCATAGCCTTCGATGAAGCCGTTCTCGACATCCGACCCTTTCTCCTTGCCCCCGGCCTGAAGCATCTTGTTGAGATACGCCTGGAGGGCTTCCGGCGTCTTGTAGTTCTTGTTAATCAGGTAGACGCCGAGCAGAGAGTCGCCTCCGTTAAAGCCGGGTTTGCCGCTGGGACCTGAGGGCAGCATGACCGGAAGCATGCTGGAGCCCGGCACATTCTTCTTAAGATCCGGCAGCGGCCAGATCGGCAGCCAGTAAGGGCCGTCTATGACGCCCGTTCGTCCGGCCGTCACGAGCTCGGAGGCTTTGGCGGGATCCTTCATGGCAAACTCCGGATCGAGGTAGCCCTTCTCGTACCAGAAGCGCAGCTTCGCGAGCGCCTCCTTAGTCCCCGGCTGTACCGAGCCGTGCTGCAGGGAGCCGTCCGCGCCCTTCAGCCAGTAGGTCGGGACGGTGCCGTAGGCACCAAAGATCCACCCCGTGCTCGCGAATCCCTCCAGCCAGTTGTTCTTCACGCCGAGCGCCAGCCCGTACGTATCCTTTTTACCGTTGCCGTCCGGGTCCTTGTTCACGAAGGCATCCATGACCGCCTCCAGCTCATCGATTGTGGCGGGCGGCTTCAGGTTCAGCTTCGTCAGCCAGTCCTCCCTCAGGTAGAGCACCGGGGAGTTGACGTACGGGTCGGCGGTGTGCGGGATGCCGTACCGCTTGCCGTCTTTGGCGGCAAAGGCCCACAGCTCCGTATGCGCTTTCAGAATCTCCTTGTAGGCGGGAGATGCATGCTTCTCGAAGACTTCGCCGATATCCATGAATTGGCCGGTCTCGATGAGATCGGCGAGGATGGAGCGCCCCTTGGCATCCACACTTACATAGACCACATCGGGCAGCGGCTCGTTCCCGGACAGGGAGAGACGCATTTTGGTCAGGCAGGCGTCGTTCTCCCACGGCGTGGTCCACAGGTACTGGATCTGGATGCCGAGCTTTTCCTTGACCCAATCGAGGCCTACATTTTTCTCAAAGGATTGGTTCTCCTTGTATTTGTAGGTCGCGCTGTAGCACCCCCATGAGGTCATGGTGACCGGCGGGTCGAACCTGCCGTCCTTCAGAACGGAAGCCGGTGCGGTGTTTCCGCCGGTCCCGGGCTCCCCCGCCCCGGAGCATGCCGTCAGGAGGCCTGCCGACAGCAGGACGGCCAGCGCCGCTTTGCCTGCCCGCGGCTGGTATGGGCTTCCCACATCAATTCCCCCTCTTTCAAATGAAAACAGCCTTTGCAACATTTACTTTACTGGAGCTGCCGGCGGCGGTACAGAAGAATTCCTTTACCTTTTGTTATACTTTTTATGGAAAAGGGTGGAAGAAAGGCGTCATTCCGTCTCTTCACGGCCGTCCCTGTACTCCTGGGGGGTGACCCCGTAATGCTGCTTGAACACCTTGATGAAATAAGGGGGATACTGGTAGCCGAGCCTTGCGGTGATCTCGTAGATCTTGAGCTCGGTCGAGCGCAGATAATAGGCGGCCTGCTCCATCCGCAGCTTATAAATTGTATCGCTGATGCTCTCGCCGGTCTCGAGCTTGTAGATGCGCGAGAGGTAGGACGGGTTCAGGCCCACATGCTCCGCAATGGCCTGAAGCGAGATGTCCTTGTCGAGCATCTCCTGCGCATACCGCTGCACCTTCCGCACGAGCTCGCTGCGGGAATCCCTGGCTTCCCGCTCCATTTCGCCTTCGAGCCGGGCCAGCTTCTCCCGGGACCAGTCCGCCAGCTGCCGCGCGGATCGGGGGTATCCGCCTGGCGGCAGACCGCCGGAGGCGGACCAGAGGCCCGGCAGCGGGCGGCCGTGCTTGTGGCTGAGATAGGCGAAGGCGGCGGCGATGCTCCAGAACGCTTCGAGGTGAACATCCAGCGGCCCGCCCGCAAGCCGATCCACCTCCGCCAGGATGTCCTCAAGCTTGCCCTTCGCCTCGCTCCAGCGGCCGCTCTCGAGCAGCTGGCTGAGCGTCGGGGGCTGATAGATCGACTGGAGGGATCCGGGCCGGACGCCTTCGGCGGGAGGCTCCTGGTAGGTGAACAGCAGCTCCCGTTCCCCGCCGATCCGGCTGCGGAAGCAGGTGAGGGCGGAGCCGTAGGAGGCTGCGAGCTCGCCAGGATACCGGCCCCAGGGACCGATGAGCAGGGAGAGGCCCGCCTTCAGGTAATTCTTGACGCTGCTCTGCACCTCGGCGGCAAGCTTCTCCAGCAGCTGCTGGCACAGGGCCAGTTCGGCTTCCCGCTGCAGGCCGGATTCGATCTCCTCCCGCACCGGCTGGGCAAGGAGCACAAGGTAATCGTGCGCATCCCGGCAGGACCAGAGCCGGAAGTAGGGATGAAGCACTTCCTCCGCGATGTTGAGGACGGCATATTCCAGGAGAGCAGGATCGTCCGGACCGGCATCCGGGGGTTCCCCCTCGAGGCGGATCATTATCATGCCGCTCGGCTCGCCCGGGATGAAGGGGAGCTGCAGGGTCGCCTGCTTGTGCGCCAGGAGCTCCAGCGGGAAGGTCTTTCCGCTCAGGAGATCGTTCAGCAGCCGGCTCCTCAACAGCGGAAGATGCTCCCTCAGCGCATAGACGGCGCTCAGCAGCGAATGGCGCGCCTGCCATTCCTGCCGCTTGCGCTCCAGAATGCTCCGCAGAGCCGCCGTCACGCTGTCGTTGCGGAACGGCTTCAGGATATAATCAGCCGCCTGAATCTCGACGGCATGGCGTGCGTATTCGAAGTCCGCATGGCCGGTCAAAAAGACGACGCTGATCCCTTTCCACCGCGAGCGGATGACCGCGGAGAGCTCGATCCCGGACATCTCCGGCATCCGGATATCCGTCAGGACGATATCCACGGGGTGGCGGTTCAGAATCTCCAGCGCTTCCTGAGCGGAATAAGCTTTGTGTACCGTCTCGATGTTCAGTTCAGCCCAAGGCAGGGAGACCTCCAGGCTGTCGGCGACGGACGACTCATCGTCAACCAGCAGAATGTGATACACGGACAGTCAGCTCCTTTCGGTCTTTGCGTTCCTTATTGCTTACCGGCCATTTCAATTCCACGCCTAGGCCGCCCAGCGGGGAAGGAAAGAACGAGACGCCCGATTCCGGGCCGAATTCCAGCTGGAGGCGCTGATTCACGTTCCAGAGACCGCAGCCGGTTTGCTCCGTCAGAGGGGTCTGAAGCTTTTGCTCCAGGGAGGCCAGCGCTTCCCTGGAAAGTCCCTTTCCGTTATCCGATACGATCAGGCGGCACCAGCCTTCTCCGAGTTCCCCCCGGATCTCCACCGCTCCGGCGCCGAGGCGGTTCTCGATGCCGTGCACCACCGCATTCTCGACAATCGGCTGCAGCAGGATGCGCGGGATCTCCAGCGTCTCCATTTCCTGGGGAATATCCATCTCAAAAGACAGGCGCGGCATGCGGAGCTGCTGAATGGACAGGTAGCTGCGGACGAATTCGGCTTCCTCCCGGACCGCAGCGAGCCTTTTTTCCGTACGTGTCGTGTAGCGGTAGAAGTCCCCGAGGTTGACAATCATACTCTCCACCGCCTCCACGTTGCCGAGGATCGACATTGTCTTGATCGTATTGAGGCTGTTGTACAGGAAGTGGGGATTGATCTGCGACTGCAGCTGCTTGAGCACGGCCTCGCGGGAGCGCAGCTTCTCCTCATACACATGCTCGATCAGCATCTGAAGCTCGGCGGCCATCCCGTTGTACCGGTCGAACAGGTACTCGAACTCGGCTCCCCCGCGGTGCCGGATCCGGTACGAATAATCCCCCTGCTTCAGCCGCTGCAGCGCGCGGACCAGCACCAGGATCGGCGTCTGGACGTGGCGGTGGAACAGGAGCGAGCCGATGAGGGAGATGAGCAGGAGCGAAGCGATCGACAGGTAGAAGATCGTCCGGCTGTTGTGGACAGAGGAGAACAGGGACTCTTCGGGATAGTAGTCGGCCAGATACATGCCGAGCCTCTCGGAATAGATGAGGTACACCAGATAGCTGCCGTTCTCCGTGCGGATATCCTGCGTCCAAGAGCGGTCTTCCGGCAGCGAGCCGAGCATACCCGTGATGAGGGACACAGTCTCCACGTCAGAGGTGCGGCTTCGGATCGGATTGGTTCCCGGACGATAGAAGAACGGATCACCGGGTCCGCCGGCTTTGAACTCATCGAGCATGGAGACCAGGCTCCGTTCGGGGAAACCCACCTCGATAACGAAGCTGGCATCGCGCGGCCGTACTCGATAGGAAGCAGGCTCGATCAGGTGGTAGACGAAGCCGGGCATCTGCGTTCCGTACAAGGTGAACTTCCGGCGGACCCATCCCGGCTCCAGGGGATACTCGAACAGCGATTCGTCGTAGGGGGACCCGTCCGTGGAGATGATTTCCTTCGAACCGGGGAGATACAGGTTCATATGGTTTTCCCAGGGGCTCGAGGAGCTCAGCAGCCGGAGCTTCTCCGACAGGCTCGTGACGCTTTTCCACTTGCTGAACGCATCGGAATCCAGGCTAGAAGCCTGGAGCTCGCTCATGGTGGGATCGCGGGCAATCTGGGCGGAATAGTAGCTCATCTGCTCCAGCTTTGTTTCTACTTGTGACAGGAAGAAGCGGAGGCGGCCGAAAGTGGACTGTTCAATCTCGCGCCGGATATGGCTCTCTGACACGTGATTGAAGTAGATGTACAGCAGGATGACGGGAAGGAGAAGGACGACGATCAGGATGATCATTTTGCTGAAGATGCTGCCCTTGACAGGCATGGCGACCCTCCTTCAAGGTATACCTCATGAAATCATCATGGGATGTAAAGGATTTCTTCTATCAGGCCCCCGATATCATTAATACAATATAACAAAAAGTGGAAAAGCAAAAGAGAGAAGGGGAGAAGTCCTGTGCGTGAGGCAGACGTTCCCAATCCTGGACAGAACGGGGCGGCTGTGAAGCCCCAGCCTGCGCCAAGAAAAAACAGAACCGCTGTCTTTCATCTGATGCTGCTGCCGGCAGTCCTGCTGACCCTGGTCTTCGCCTATCTTCCGATGGCGGGGCTCATCATGGCGTTCCAGGATTATAAGCCCTGGCTTGGATTCGCGGGCTCGCCCTGGGTGGGCCTGGACCACTTCCGCTATCTGCTCGAGAGGGAGGACGGCCTGCAGGTCATCTGGAATACGCTGGTGATCTCAGGGTTCAAAATCATCCTGCACCTGCTGGTCCCGCTCTTGTTCGCGCTGCTGCTGAATGAAGTTCGGCACAAGGTCTTCCGGCGCCTGGTTCAGACACTGGTCTATATGCCGCATTTCCTGTCCTGGGTCATCTTCGGCGGGCTGCTGCTCGATCTGCTGTCCGTGAACGGCCTGGTGAACCGGCTCCTCGCGGAGGGACTCGGGCTCGGCCCGCTCCCGTTCCTGAGCGACGGAGACCTGTTCCGGTGGACTGTGATCCTCACCGATGTGTGGAAGGAGTTCGGCTTCGGTGCGATCATCTTCCTAGCGGCGCTGGCCGGGGTGAACCCGGCGCTGTACGAAGCCGCCGAGATGGACGGGGCCGGCCGCTTCAGGATGACGATTCACATCACGCTGCCGGCGATTCTGCCGATCGTGATCGTGCTGCTGACGCTGTCGCTCGGGAGCGTCCTCAGTGCCAATTTTGACCAGATCTTCAATCTTTACAATGCGCTAGTGTATGACAAAGGGGACATCATCGACACGTTCGTCTACCGGGTGGGTCTGATCGACGGCCAGTTCAGCTTCGCGGCGGCGGTCGGCATGTTCAAATCCGTGGTCAGCCTGATCCTGATCGCCTCCGCGTATTGGGCGGCTTACCGGTTCGCAGGCTACAGAGTGTTCTAACAAGTAGGCGTGTGAAAAAGGAGGTTCAGCCGTGTACCATAAATCTCCATCTTACCGGGCAGCCTATGTGCTGATCCTGGCATTCCTCGGGCTGCTCGCGCTGCTCTGCCTGCTGCCCGCCGTCCACCTGCTGGCCGTGTCGCTGAGCGGCAAAGCCCCGGCATCGGCCAATCTCGTGACGCTATGGCCGATGGATTTCACGTGGGCCTCCTATCAGAAGACGCTCAGCAATGAGAACTTTCTCCGCTCCCTGTGGAATACGGCCGAGCGGGTTCTCCTTGGCGTCGGACTCGGGATGATGCTGACCGTCGTAACCGCGTACCCGCTCTCGAAGGATGACCGGATCTTTCCCCAGCGGAGCCGGTATATCTGGTTCTTCGTGGTGACGATGCTGTTCAGCGGCGGCCTCGTTCCGAACTATATCCTGATCCGCATGCTGCATCTCACGGATACGGTCTGGGCGCTGCTGCTTCCCCTACTTGTGAACGTGTGGAACATTCTGCTCCTGCTGAACTTCTTCCGCACCCTCCCGAAGGAGCTCGAAGAGGCCGCGCTCATCGACGGGGCAGGGCATTGGAGAACCCTCTTCTCTGTGTATGTGCCGGTGTCGCTGCCCGCGATCGTGACGCTGTCTCTCTTCACGATGGTGACCCACTGGAACTCGTGGTTCGACGGGATGATCTACATGAAGCAGGCAAACTGGCCGCTGGCCACCCTGCTGCAGTCGATCATCGTGCAGGTCGACTTCACCAAGCTGGCCGCGAATCCGGCGGAGTTGTCCCAGCTGTCGGACCGTTCGCTGAAGGCATCGCAGATCTTCATCGGCGCGCTGCCGGTGCTCTTGCTGTATCCGTTCCTGCAGCGGTACTTCGTCAAGGGCGTCGTGATTGGCGCCGTGAAGGAGTAGAGCGTGGGGATCCTGTTCGTCCGAATATTCAGAGAGGATCATACGCATTCGCTTCGCTTCTACGGGCGCGCTAGCAGTCTATGAAAAATAGCGGAAGTACAGTGCGTTATTCCCACTTTTCGATGGTACCTGCCAGCAATAAAGGAACTCAGATACGCTATGGTAGGGATGAGCGCGGTTTCCGGACCTTTTCCCCCAATATAAGGTATCTGAGTTCCGCTATTTTGCGGGAAATGCTGGGAAATACCCCAATAAGATACCTCGCATCCGCTATTTTAAACGAACGTTGGGGCGCCTTGCCGAAACGCTCTGGATGCCGCGATCCGCGATATCCAGTTCGAACCGGAAGGTATGCGTTCAGCCTCATCTGCCGGGCTGCGCAATCAATACGGTTAAAACTTCATGACCGAAACGCAGACGGCGCGCTCGCTCCTCAATGCGAAGACCACCGAGATCAAGCTTTACCGGCGCAATTAGCGGATCAGCTCCGGCTGCAGCTGAGACCCTCTGTCCGGCAGGCGTACTCACCGCACCTCTATCCCCGTATGAACAGCGGTGAGATAGGGATTCTGCCAGATTAGGAGCCTCCCGGCGGTCCAGGCACTTTTAATATGATTAATAAGTGCACCGTCCTCTAATGGGCGCCGACTGGCGCTCTTCATAGAGGGTTCACTCCTGTGATCCGGCTTCGTAAGGCGGGACGGAGGGAGAGTAGGAGTGAGTTTTATCCCGCTCATGACGCAAAGAGGCAGCTGCTGGTATGCAGTCTGCCTCTTTTTGCTGTGCGCGGGCGGGGAGGATGTAAGGAGATCAGTAGAGGGGGAAGAGGAAGATGGCACGCGGGGCGGGTACAAAGGTGAGGGAGGGGGGACGTGGATCAGTGGCATGTGAATAAGGGGAAACGGGAGGAGCGGTTTGCCCTGCTGCGCTTACAGAGTGCTGTGGAACCGGTATGTTCCGGAACCCAGCCGCAGCACCGCACAGCCGTCCTCCCAGGTCGTGCAGCTTATCCCATGGGCCTCCCGAAGGGGGCTGCCGTTCTCCGTAACGGCGTCCACCGATGATGCCGGTATGCGGAGCTCGGCCGTGCTGTTCATAGGGACCTCCAATTCGAGCGTGAGCCGGCCGGCCCCCGTTCTCTCCCAGCCGACGCGCACGGTGCCGCAGGGCAGCCGGTGGGAAGCGCGGACATACGACAGCCCTTCCGGGAAGGCGGGCCGCAGATCCAGAGCGAACCCTTCGGCCGCCGGGTCGAACCGGTACCGGATCCCGGCGAGACCGGCATAGAACCATTCTTCGATGTGGCCCAGCATGAAGTGGTTCTGCGACTTGCCGACGGTCGGCCCGTCCCAGGCTTCGGTGAGCGTAGTGGCCCCGTGCAGCAGCTGATAGGCATAGCCGGGGGATTCCGACTGCCGGGCCATTCCGTACACGAGGTCCGAATGCCCGGAGCGCATCAGAGCGAGCAGGACATACCGGTGGCCCACATCGCCCGCCGTGGTTCGGAGTCCCTGCCGCCGGATCACATCCGTCAGCCCGGCCAGCAGGGCGGGTTCGTGCTCTTCTGCAGCAAGCCCCAGCACCAGCGGCATCGCGTACGAGGTCTGGCTGCCCTCCGCATACCGGCGCACCTCCTCGTCGAAGAACGCCTCCCGGAACGCATTCTTGATTCGGCTGCACAAGCCTCGATAGAAGGAGGCGTCCTCCCGGCGTCCGAGCAGCTCGGCGATGTCCGCGAACACGCCGGTCATGTGGTAATACATGGCCGTCTCGGTTAGGGCCACAGGCGTGTTCTGTGTGAACCCCGGTCCGTTCGGCCCCACATCATACCAGTCGCCGAGGCCGTAATCGACCAGATGCCCCTTCGATTTTCCGGCAACATAATCCACGTAGGCTTTCATCCCGTCGTAATGCTCTTCCAGTTGGCGTCGGCTGCCGTACAGCTTGAGCAGATTCCACCCGGTCAGCACATAAGCAGCCCCCCACGAGACGGAATCGCGGAACACCTCCCACGGCTCGGGAAAGACAACATATTCGGGGGCCGTGGTTGGCACCATGCCGCCGGGCAGCTGGGCGTCCCGGATGTCCTCCATGGTTTTGACCAGCAATCGCTCAATGTCATGGTTGTACGCGGCGGCGGGCCCCATGAGATGCACCTGCTCCAACCAGCCGAGCTTCTCGCGGTGCGGGCAGTCGGTGAAGATGCTCTTGGCATTACTGAGGATGGCCATATTGATGATCTCATGCGTCCGGTTCAGGAGGGCGTCCGAGCATTCGAAGCTGCCCGCCGTCTCCATATCGGGGTTGATCATGGAGCCTTCGAGTTCAAGCAGCTCGGTGGAGGCATCCGGCGCGGAAGCGGCTTCAGGCCGGCCTGCACCACCAGAGGGCACGGCTCCTTCCACCTGCACATAGCGGAAGCCGTAATAGCTGAACCGCGGCGACCAGATCTCCTCGCCGTCCCCGCGCAGCGTGTAGTGGAACCGGTAAGGGGAACCGGTCCACTTCTGGCTGACGGTGCCGTCCTCCTTCAGCAGTTCGCCGGGGGAGAGCGTGATCCGTGTGCCGGCTGCTCCGCGCACCCGGATCCGGACCCAGCCGGCGAAGTTCTGCCCGAGGTCGGCGACATACACGTCAGGCCGCGGGCGCGTATACCCGGCCGGGTGGAAGACGCGGCGTACCTGCAGCGGCGGTGAGGCCTGCGCTTTGAGCCTGCCAGCCGGAGGCGCTGCACGGAGGGCAGAGGTCCAGCCGCCGTCTTCGGCATATTCGGCCATATCCCAGCCGGGCCGTTCAAGCCGGGCGTCGTAATCTTCTCCGCCGTAGATGCAGGAGAAGGTCAGGGGGCCTGGGGCGGTCTTCCAGCCCTCCCCGCTGACAATGGTCACCCGGGAGCCGTCGCCGAGCTCCGCCTCCAGCTGCACAAGACATTTCGGCGTGCCGAAGGAGCCTTTGTATTTCGTGTACCGGCCGCCGGCCACATGGTAGAAGCCATTGCCGAGCAGCACGCCGGCGGCATTGGCCCCTTCCTGCAGGTACTCCGTAACGTCATAGACGGAGTAGAGGCAGGTCCGGTGGTAGTTGGTCCAGCCCGGCTCGAGCACCCGGTCGCCGACCTTCCTCCCGTTGAGCCGAAGCTCATAGTGGCCGAGGCCGCAGACATAGACCCGAGCGGACTTCACCGGGAGGTCCAGCCGGAATTCGGTGCGGAAGAGGGGCAGCGCTTCCGGCTGAGAGCTTTCTGGTGCCTGATCCCCGCCGGCTGGTGCCTCCATCCAGGAGGCCTTCCAATCCGGCTCGTGCAGCAGGCCGGTCTCGAACCAGGAGACCCTGCTGCACAGCGGCTCCCCGGAGGCCATTCGCACTTCGACCCGCCAATAATACCGGGTACGGGAGAGCAGCGGGGGCCCTTCATACGGAACATGCGCGCAGTTCCGGCTGTCCGTGAATTCGCTGTCCCACACTGTCCCCGTCCCGCTGCCGGCTTCCTGTTCGCTCAGCGCAACCACGATCCGGTAGGCAGCCTGAAGCTGCCCGCGTCCGGCATCCCCGGCGAAGCTCCACCGGAAAGCGGGAGAGGGCACGTCAATCCCGAGCGGTTCCTCCGACGACTCCACGTACATGCGGTCGATATGCACCCTCGCTCAGCCTCCCTGCACCGGGCAGTCCCGCCCGATCGGCTGCGAAGCGGCTACCGAGATCGTCCGGAATTCCCGGCCGTAATTCACGGTCGGGTCGCCCGGCCGGGTAGGCCGGCATGAACAGTAAAAATGGTACAGCACCCCGTCGTGCGTGATGACGGAGGGCTTGTGGGCAAAGATCGAGTCGATGCTTCCTTCCTCGCCGACACGGAGAATCGGAAGCGGGTGCTTGGTCCAGTGGAGCAGATCCGAAGACAGGGCGATGCCCTCCTGGGCTTTACGGTAATCGAAGCCGAAGTAGTACATGATCCAGCCCGCATCGTCCTGCAGCACACACGGATCACTGACAAATCCGCTGTCCCACGCGTCCGGGGTGACCTTCAGCACAGGGTTCCCTTCATACCTCTTCCAGTTGAAGAGGTCCGTGGAGAAGGCGACGCCGGTCTGCTCCAGCCAGCGGCCCTTGTTCTTATTTTTGGCGTTATAGAACAGGTAAAAGCGGCCTTCGTGCTCGATCAGGCATTCCTTGTACAGGCCGCCGCGTTCCCAATCCGCACCTTCCTCGGGCGTCAGGATCGGATCGGGCACCCGGTGCCACTCCAGCAGGTTCTCATCCTCCGTCCAGGCCAGCCCGATCTTGGCCGAGCCTTCCTCATAGCCGTAGTCGGGATACGCATGGTAGACGAGCCAGTACTTGTTCTTCCACTTTTTGAGCACCGGCGGGGCATCAATCCGGTTCTCCTTGAGAATCCAGGTGCCCGCCACATTTCGGGCATCCCATCGGTCCTCCTCGCTTCTGGACAGGATCACGGCCAGGTGATTCCAATCGAGCAGATCATCACTCGTGGCCAGGGCCGTCTGGTACCCCGTCCCGTCGAATCCCACATACATCATATAAAAGGCACCGTTATGGCGGAAAACGAAAGGGCAGTCCACGCCATTCAGGTCAAAACTCCCGGGCTGTCCCGAGCCGACGAGTACGGGTTCCCCCAGCTTGAATGGCGTCAAATAAGGTTGGATGTTCAAAGGCCACACTCCTCGGTTTGCGTGTCTGCCGTCGCCCGCTTCCGGGCTTCGGCTGCCATCGGAATACTTTCAGGATAATATCCGTGCCTGTGTTGATGTGGGGGTGGAACGAATCCGAACTATAGGGGGATCACACCCTGAGGCTCCAACCGCATTGACTAGCGCCCGGGGCGGGCGTAGGATGGGGGCAAATCCGCAAGCGAAACAGGAGAATGCTTATGACGATAGCAAAAGAACCCGCCTTGTACGGCTTCCGGACCGCCGGCAGCATCCTGGTCGGCCGCCATGCGCTGGAGGGGCTTCCGCAGCGGCTTCGCGAGCTGGGGCGCTTCCGCCGGGCGGCCATTGTCGCTCAGCCGTCGGTGCTGAGGCAGGGGACGGTCGACCGCATGACGGCCATGCTCCGGGAGGAGGGAATCTCCTCCTTTTGTTCGACGGAAGTGCAGCAAGAACCTACTGTAGACAATATCCGGGGAGTGACGGAGAAGATTTCCGCCGAGCGGCCGGATCTTATCATCGGCATCGGGGGAGGCAGCGTGCTTGACGCCGCCAAGCTGATCTCCGTGCTGCTGACCGATCCGGCGGACCTCCATACCCTGATCGGTATCGACCGGGTGGCCCGGCCGGGACTGCCCACCGTGCTCATCCCCACGACGTCGGGAACCGGATCAGAGGTGACGCCCAATGCCATCGTTACCGTGCCGGAGCAGGAGCTCAAGGTCGGGATCATCTCCCGGCACCTGCTTCCGGCGCTCGTCATTCTCGACCCGGTGCTGACCCTGTCTCTGCCGCCGCAGATCACGGCGGCGACGGGAATGGATGCGTTCACACACGCGTTCGAATCGCTGATCTCGAACAAAGCGAACCCGCTCAGCGACATGTTCGCGATGGAATCGATCCGCTTGATCTCCCGAAACCTGCTGATTGCTTACCACGACGGCGGGGATCTCGAAGCCCGGGAGAGCATGCTCCTCGGCTCGATGTACGGCGGAATGGCCCTGACAGCCGCCGGGACAGCGGCCGTTCATGCGCTGGCCTATCCGCTTGGCGGCAAGTTCGGCATCCCGCACGGGGTGGCGAACTCGATGCTGCTGCCGCATGTAACGGCCTATAACCGGGATGCAATCGGGGGCCGATTGGTCCTGGCGGCGCAGGCGATGGGGCTGGCGGGCCCGCACCTGCCGGAGGAAGAGGCCGCAGACCGGGTGATTCTCACCCTCCAGGAGTGGACACGGCAGCTCGGCATTCCGCAGGACCTGCGGACCTATGGAGTAAGTGACGGAGACGTGGACGCGCTGACCGCGGCAGCGCTTCAAGTGACAAGACTGCTCGCCAACAATCCCAAAGCGGTGGACGCCGAAGCGGCTGCGGCGCTGTACCGCAAGCTGCTGCCTCAGCCTGCAGACCAATAAGGAGATGAAGAGAATGACTTGGAAGCCTGCCGGGATCATCCCGGCCCTGATTACCCCCTTTGATGCCGGCCAGCAGCTCGATGAAGCCGCACTCCGCCGGTTGGTCCGGCGTCTTGCCGCCTCGGGGGTGCACGGTCTGTTCGGACTGGGCACGAATGGCGAATTTTTCTCCTTGACCGAAAGCGAGAAGCTCCGAGCGGCCGAGATCATGATGGAAGAGGCCGGAGGGCTCCCGGTGTATATTGGTGCAGGCTGTGCAGCCACTCACGAAACGATCCGGCTGGCCCGTCAGCTGGAGCGTCTTGGTGCTAATGCGCTGACCGTGATTACCCCTTACTTCCTGTCGTTCACCCAGCAGGAGCTCATCGGGCATTTTCGCGCGGTGGCGGAGGCCACGAGCCTGCCGATCCTTCTCTACAATATCCCGGCACGTACAGGCAACGCGCTCGCGCCAAAGACAGTGTGGGAGCTGAGCCGCATCCCCAATATCGTGGGGATCAAGGACAGCAGCGGCAGCTACGATACCATCCTGCAGTATCTGGAGTACGCGGGGCCGGAGTTTGCCGTTCTGGCCGGTACGGATTCGCTCATCCTGTCCACGCTGATGGCCGGGGGCCAGGGGGCTGTTGCGGCTACAGCCAACGTGTTCCCGGAGACCGTGCGTTCGATCTATGAGCTCTGGCAGCAGGGGCGCCTGGCGGAAGCGGAGGAGCAGCAGCGGAAGCTGCGTGCCCTGCGGAGCGCCTTCGCGCTCGGCACGCTGCCGTCGGTGCTGAAAGAAGCGATGAACCGGATCGGGCTGCCGGCCGGCCTGCCGCGTCTGCCGGTGCAGCCGCTGGGACCGGATGCCCGGGCCGAGCTGTACGCTGTCATGGACCGTTACCTGGCGGAGGGAATGCAGCCGCAGGCATGACGCAGCTGCCGGCCGCAGCTTTTGCCGGCAGCCCGAAGGCCTGCTGGTCCGGCCTAGCAGGCATTGCAGCCAGGCCGGCATGCGGCTGCTCAGACCACTCGATAACAACCCAATAGCCCGATCATTTAACGCCCCTGTACACCGGGTGCATTTGATTTTGTCACTTTACCCTCAAGGAGGATTTCATTCCATGCCCTTCCAGGCCAAGGACCGCATCGTATTCATCGGTGACAGCATCACCGACAAGGGAAGAAAGAAAGATCCGCTGAAGCTCGGCACCGGCTACGTCCGGCTGCTCCGCGATTACCTGATCGCCGCCTACCCGCACCTGTCGCTCAGGATCATCAACGAAGGCGTATCCGGCAACCGGGTGACCGATCTCGAGAAGCGTTGGACGCTGGATGTGCTCGACCACCGGCCCCAGTGGGTTTCGATCTCCATCGGCATCAATGACGTATGGCGGCAGCTCGATTCGCCCGATATGGAGCAAGTGTATCCGCAGCGGTACGAGGAGGTCTACGCCCGGCTGCTCGAGCAGGTGAGGGAGATTCCGGGCTGCCGCCCGATCCTCATGGAGCCGACGGTGATCAAGGAATACCCGGAGTCGACAGGCAACAAGCTGCTGCAGCCTTATGTGGAGGCCGTGCACCGGCTGGCGGACCGCTACGATGCTATTCTCGTACCGACCCACAAGGCGTTCCTCGACTATCTCCGCTGCGACACCGGGCATGACCTCACCACCGACGGCGTCCACATGAACCCGCTCGGCGACATGCTCATGGCCTCCACCTGGCTGAAGGCGGTTACCGGTGCGAGCGGCCGCCTATAATCATGACCTGTTCGGCCTATAACCGGGGTGCCGTATTCCTGTAAACTGAACCCAGTCACGGCGCACCCCTCCATGGAGACCCGGCACGGGCACTCTGCAAAGGGGACGAAGTGGTTCAACTGAACGATACAGGGGAGTGAATCCATGAGAATCTTCGGGCTTCGTACGGAATATGCCGAGAACCCGCTCGGTCTTGATACCCCAGCCCCCCGCCTCAGCTGGCTGCTGGAATCCGGGCGGCATCACGATGTGCAGTCGGCTTACCAGGTGCTGGTCGCAAGCCGGCCGGGCCTGCTGCGCGAGGGAACGGCCGATCTGTGGGACAGCGGCCGGGTGGACACAGACCAATCCGCACATGTCATCTACGGGGGAAGACCTCTTGAATCGAAACAGCATTATTATTGGAAGGTTCGCGTATGGGACGGGGAAGGGGAGGCTTCCGGCTGGAGCTCCAGCGCCTATTGGTCCACCGGCTTCCTGAACGGGGAGCCTTGGCAGGCCGGCTGGATCGGGAGGAAGCTGCCCGGGACGGAAGACGCCTCGGCACACACGCTTCCGCCTGTACCTTACCTGCGCAAGGCGTTCCGGGTGCAGGGGCCGGTCCGCCGGGCGATGGTGTATGCCACAGCGCTCGGCGCGTATGAGCTCCACCTCAATGGAGAGCGGGTTGGAAGCGATTACCTGGCGCCCGGCTGGACGGATTACCATACCCGCGTCCAATACCAGACGTACGATGTCACGGGGCACCTCTCCGAAGGAGAGGCCGTAATCGGCGCGCTGCTCGGCACCGGCTGGTATGCCGGCCATGTCGGGATGTTCGGAGCCCACCGGTACGGTAATACGCCTTACCTGCTCCTGGAGCTGCATATCGAGCTGGCGGACGGCACGCGTCAGATAGTGGCATCCGACGGGACTTGGAAGGTCTTCGCAAGCCCGATCCTGTATTCGGATCTGCTCAAGGGAGAGGCCTATGATGCGCGGCTGGAGCCCGAGGGCTGGAATCGGCCCGGGTACGATGACGGAGGTTGGGATACCCCCGCCGTGCTGGAGCGCTATACGGGCATTCTGACCGCGCAGGTCGATCCCCCGGTCCGGGTCATGGGCGAGCTGCTGCCTGTCAGCATGAAAAAGACCGAGAGAGGCACCTACTTGTACGACATGGGCCAGAACATGGTCGGCTGGGTACGGCTGCAGCTGGAAGAGACCCGGGAAGGGCAGGAAGTGATCGTAGGCTGTGCCGAAATGCTCAATGAAGACGGGTCGCTGTATACGACCAATCTCCGGGAGGCGGTGCAGGAAGAACGGTACCTGCTGCGGGAAGGCGGGCCGTGTGTGCTTGAGCCCCATTTTACATTCCACGGCTTCCGGTATGTCGAGGTGACAGGCCTGACGGCCGCCCCTACGCTTCACACGGTTGTCGGCAGGGTGGTGCATTCGGGGGTGACGGACACAGGCAGCCTGGAGACGTCCGACCCGAGACTCAACAAGCTGCTGAGCAACATCCGCTGGGGCCAGCGGGGCAACTTCCTCAGTGTGCCGACGGACTGCCCGCAGCGCGACGAGCGGCTCGGCTGGACGGGCGATGCCCAGATCTTCGCCCGCACGGCGAGCTACCAGATGGATGTGGCGCGTTTTTTCCATAAATACATGCTCGATGTCATCGACGCACGCCTTCCCTCCGGAGCTTTCCCTGACGTCGCACCGGATGCCGGCTGGGAAGCGTTCAAGCATGCGAGCGAGGTGCTGAACTGGCATGCGCCGGACAACGGCGGCTGGGGGGATGCGGGAGTCATCATTCCCTGGACCGTCTACCAAATGTACGGGGACCAGCGGATTCTCGAAGCCTGCTATCCGGCCATGAAGACGTGGGTGGATTATTTGGAGCGGCATTCGCCGGGTCTGATCCGCCCCGGGTATTCGAATTACGGCGACTGGCTGTCCATCGGCGCGGATACGCCGAAGGATGTGCTCGATACGGCTTATTTCGCCTACAGCACCGCCTTGACGGCCAAGACCGCCGGGGTGCTGGGCCTGGAGGATGAGCAGACGCAGTATTACGGGCTGTTCCAGCGCATCTGCGACGCCTTCCGCACCGCCTTTGTCAGCGGAGACGGCCGGATCAAAGGGGAGACCCAGACGGTCTATGCGGTGGCACTGCAGATGAACCTGCTGGAGGGAGAGCTGCGCCGGAAAGCGGCGGATCATCTGGCCGCTAACGTGCGTGCCCACGGCAGCCGCCTGACGACGGGCTTCCTTGGCGTAGGATACCTGCTTCCCGCCCTGTCGGAGAGCGGGCATGAAGACACCGCTTTTGCCCTGCTGACGCAGGAAGCGTTCCCTTCGTGGCTCTACTCCGTCAAGCACGGCGCGACGACGATCTGGGAGCGCTGGGACGCCTGGACGGAGACCGGGGGCTTCCAGAACCCGGGCATGAATTCCTTCAATCACTATTCGCTCGGCTCGGTCGGGGAATGGATGTACGCGAACCTGCTGGGGCTTCGTCCATCCGAAACGCACCCAGGCTTCAAGCGGTTCGACATCCGGCCGCGACCGGGCGGCGGGCTCACCTATGCCAAGGGCGAGTTCAAGTCGGTCTACGGCACGATCCGGATCGGTTGGAAGCTGGAGCGGTCCCTGTTCTCCCTGCAGGTGGAGATTCCCGCCAACACGGCAGCCGACGTCTTAGTGCCGGGAACAGTGCTCCCGGACGAAGTCTCAGATGGGGACGATGCCCGTCTGATCTCTACCGGGCCGGAGGGCACCGTCTATCGGGCCGGGTCGGGCAGCTATACGTTTGTATCGCGGCTTGCAGCTGCCCATGGCGAAGCTCTCTCGGAGGGTGCTGCCGCCGATCCGGCAAGCGAAGAGATCGGAGCGTGAGCCGGGAATCCCGGCTCCGCCTATACAGACAAGGAGGAACGTGCGCATGACGTATGATGTTCAGCCGACGACCGGGGACAGCGGATGGTTTACGCGGGACCGGTTCGGTCTTTTTATCCATTGGGGATTGTATTCACTCGGGGCCAGGCATGAATGGCTGCAGTCGAGGGAGCGGTCCAGCACGGAGGCGTACGGGGCCAAATATTTCAAACGCTTCGATCCCGATCTCTATGATCCCGAGCTCTGGGCGCAGCTGGCCCAGGAAGCGGGCATGACCTATTTCGTCGCCACGACGAAGCACCATGAGGGCTTCTGTCTGTGGGACAGCGAGCTGACCGGCTTCAAGGCGCCGAATACGCCGGCCCGCCGGGATGTGCTGCGTCCGATGGTAGACGCCTTCCGGGGACGGGGGATGAAGGTCGGCTTTTACTACTCGCTGCTCGACTGGAATCACCCCCATTATACGGTCGATCCGAAGCACCCGCTGCGGGAGAACGCCGCGTTCATCGAAGAGAGCGGCAGACGGGACTTCTCCCAGTACCGGGATTACCTGTACGGCCAGACGGAAGAGCTGCTGACCCGCTTCGGAAAGATTGATCTGCTCTTCTACGACTTCTCCTTCCCGGGAGAGGGCGAGCTGGCGGGCAAAGGAAAGGACGACTGGGGCAGCGATGCTCTGGTCCGCCGTATCCGTGAGCTGCAGCCGCAGATTCTGCTCAACGACCGTCTGCAGGTGGGGGGAGACATTACGACGCCGGAGCAGTACATACCGAAGGCCTGGGTGAACGTAAACGGGAGGAAGGTCGTCTGGGAGACGTGCCATACGTTCAGCGGCTCCTGGGGCTACCACCGCGAGGAGTCCTCGTGGAAGAGCGTCGAGATGCTCGTCAAGATGCTGATCGACGTCGTCTCCAGGGGCGGCAATCTGCTGCTGAACGTGGGGCCGACCGGGCGCGGGGAGTTCGACGAGCGGGCGGTCGACCGCCTGAAGGGCATCGGGACATGGATGCGGCGGCACAGCCGTGCCATCTACGGGTGCACCCAGGCGCCCGAGTCGTTCCCGTGCCCTCCGGACTGCCGTCTGACGTACAATCCGCAGACGAACCGGATGTATCTGCATGTGTACAGCTGGCCGTTCCGCAACATCCATCTGCCGGGCTTCGCCGGCAAAGTGGAGTATGCGCAGCTGCTGCATGACGCTTCGGAGATCCGCATGAAGGAAGGCTTCGTTGCCAGCGGCATCGAAGAAGGCGCCTTCCGCGAAGGGCGGGATGAGACGACGCTGACGCTGTCCATTCCCGTGAAGCAGCCGGATGTGACCGTTCCGGTGATTGAGCTGTTTTTAAAATGAGAGGGCCGACGGTTCAGCACCGGATGGCGATAGAGAAGGGAGCACCCGAGATGAGAGCAATAACGGTCGCACTTGCGCCGGATGCTGCGCCCCGCGTGGCTTACGGGGTCCGCAAGCTCCGCGAGGCGCTGGAGACCTGCGGCTACACGGTCCATGTGGAGGAGACTTCCTGGACATGGGACGGCTACCGGGAGGTGCCAGGGACGAAGATCTATGCGGGGAACCGGAAGGAGTCCCCGCTGCTTCAGGAACTGGAGGCACGGGATGTACTCCTGTATCATACTCCGGACCCGGAGGAGGAAGGCTTCTATCTGGCCTCGCTTCCGGGAGGGCTGACGGCCGTATCCGGAGGGAACGATTCCGGGGTGCTGTACGGATGCCTCGAGCTTGCACGCCGGGTATTCGCCGCAGGCCGGCTGCCGGACGAACTGGCCTTCGGGGACGCCCCGCAGATGAAGCTTCGGGGACCAGCGATCGGCCTGCAGAAGACCACGGTCGAGCCGCCGCGGCTGACCTATGAGTATCCGGTCACACCCGGCCGCTTTCCCTGGTTCTATGACCGGGGGCTGTGGACCGATTTTCTCGATATGATGCTGGAGGAACGCTGCAATGTCGTGTACTTGTGGAGCGGCCATCCGTTCTCGTCCTTCGTCAAGCTGGACGATTATCCGGAAGCGCTCGAGGTGACCGAAGAGGAATTCCTCCTGAACACCGAGATGTTCCGCTGGATTACGGAGGAGGCGGACCGTCGGGGGATCTGGGTGGTACTGAAGTTCTACAACATTCACATCCCGCTCCCCTTCGCGGAGAAGCACGGTCTGAAGCAGCACCAGCCGAAGCCGCTGCCGATCACGGCCGATTACTACCGCAAGTCCATCGCCGCCTTCGTAAGCACCTATCCGAATGTCGGACTGATGGTCTGTCTCGGAGAAGCTCTGCAGGGACAGATCTACGGGGTGGAATGGTTCACCGAAACGATCCTCGCGGGCCTGCTCAACGGGCTGGCGCGCTCGCAGGTGAAGGAGAAGCCGCCGATCATCCTCCGTTCGCATGCCATTGAGCCGATGAAGGTCATCGAGGCGGCGCTGCCGCTGTACCCTCGCCTGTTCACGGAAGCGAAGTACAACGGGGAGTCGCTGACCACCTTCACCCCGAGGGGCAAGTGGCAGGAGACCCATAACCGGCTCGGCTCGCTCGGGTCGATCCATATTGTCAATGTGCACATCCTGGCCAATCTGGAGCCGTTCCGCTTCGGCGCACCGGCATTCATCCAGCGCTGCATGCAGGCGGCAAGATACAGGCTCGGCTCGAACGGACTGCATCTGTATCCGCTGTTCTTCTGGGATTGGCCGTATTCGCCGGACAAGGTCCAGCCCCGGCTGCGGCAGCTCGACCGCGACTGGATCTGGTTCGCGGCCTGGTTCCGCTATGCGTGGAATGCGGACCGCGACCCCGAAGCCGAGAGTGCATACTGGAGCGGGCAGCTCGCGAAGCGTTACGGCAGCCGGGAAGCCGGGGAAGCGCTGCTGGACGCCTACGAGGCGTCGGGGGCGTGCGCGCCCAAGCTGCTTCGCCGCTTCGGCATCACGGAAGGTAACCGCCAGACGATGAGCCTCGGCATGACGATGAGCCAGCTGACGAACCCGGAGCGGCATATGCCGTGGCCGGACCTGTGGGAATCCCAGTCGCCGCAGGGCGAGCGGCTGGAGGCCTACGTCCAGCGGGAAGTCCGGGGCGAGCCGCACCTCGGGGAGACGCCGCCGGAGATTCTGGAGGCGTGCCTGCGGCATGCGGAAGAAGCGGCGGACGCCGTCGAACGCGCACGGCGCCATGTGAACGACAGCCGGGAGGAGTTCGAACGGCTGGCGGACGACGTGGCGGCGATCCGGCTCATGGTCCGTTCTTACGCTTGCAAGGTTAAGGCGGCGATCCGGGTGCTGACCTACAAGCATACGGTGAAGGGCGACTACTTCCAGCGCCTCGATCTGCTCGAGTCGGCGGCGGAGCTGCTGGAGGAGAGTCTGGGATACTACCGCGAGCTGGCACAGCTGACGGCCCGGACATACTCCTTTGCGAACAGCATGCAGACGCCGCAGCGCAAGGTGCCTGTCCGGGGCGGCCTGGAGTACGGGCACTGGCAGGCCTGCCTGCCGGTATACGAAGCCGAGCTGGAGCACCTGCGCCAACACATCGGCGAGCTGACCCGCGGTGATCTGCCGCAGGCGCTTCGATCCCTGGAGGAGGCGATCACCGCGTACCGCGAGGTTCCGTTCACGCTGCTGACCAAGGAGGCCGAAGTGTACCGGGTCACCAAAGAGGCCTGCGTCTTCACCGACGGCGATATTCATATCGTCGGCACTGCGGAGGAGCTAGACGGGCTGACCGGCATCCGGTTCAGCCAGATGGCGGCAGGCCGGGAGGGCGTGGCTCTGGAGCTGGAGCTCCATCAGCCGTCTAAGGTGCTCATCGGCTACTTCAATTCGAAGGATGAGCAGTGGCTGCAGGTGCCGAGCCTCGAGGAGAACACGCATGCGGACGACCAGGGGGGCTACGCGCCCGTCCTGCGCAAGGGGCTGCGGCTGTACGCCTATCCGTCGGTGAATGTCCACGCCTTCCGTTTCGGAGCGGGCCGGCATACGGTCGACCTGGGAAGAGGGGCTTACCTTGTGTTGGGCGTGATTGCGGAGGATCAGGAGCTGCGGGCAAGAGACGTGGAGCACAAAAACAACGGCGTCGACACGCTGGATTGGCTCTACGAGGCTTGAGCCAGGAGGCAAGTCGTGCAGCTACGGAGCGGGGGAATGGGGGATCGGGGATCGGATGGTCCCGAGGCCCCCTATTCCCTTTTGCAGGAAAGGAATGGACAACAGCCTGAGAGGAAGAGGAGGACCCCTATGAGGAGCCAAAGAGAGCGATCGGTCCTGTGGTACGAACAGCCGGCCGACAACTGGTTCGAGGCGCTGCCCGCCGGCAACGGAAGGCTCGGTGCCATGGTATTCGGCGCTACCGGGCGGGAGAGAATCGCCCTGAACGAGGATACGCTGTGGTCGGGCGAGCCCAGAGATACCGTGCGGGAGGACGCACATCTCCATTTGGACCCTGCAAGAAAGCTGATCTTCGAGGGACGCCACGCGGAGGCGGAGGAGATCATCGAGCAGTACATGCAGGGGCCGGATATCGAATCTTATCTTCCGCTGGGCGATCTCGAGCTTCAGTTCGACAAGGAAGGGGAGATCACGGACTACCGCCGGGAGCTGATCCTGGATGAAGCGGTGATCCGCACGCAGTACAGGGCGGCCGGGGCGTTCCAGACCCGGGAGCTGTTCGTCTCGGCGGCCGATCAGGTGCTGGCGCTCCGGATCGAGAGCGAACAGCCGCTGAACTTGACGATCTCGCTGGGCAGTCCGCTGCAGTACGCCGTCCGCCGGACAGGAAGCAGCGGCATGGCCCTGTCGGGCCGCTGCCCCGTCCGGGTGCTGCCGAACACCGTGCGCTCGGATGAACCCGCACGGTATGAGGAGGGCCGGGGCATCGCATTCGAGGCGGCCCTTCACGTCACGGCCGAGAAGGGTCGGATCGAATCCTCCGGCGGCCGGATCCGGGTGGTCTCCGGCCGGGGCGTTACGCTGCTGCTTGCCGCAGCGACAAGCTATGACGGCTTCGACCGTGACCCGGCAGCAGCCTCGCTCGCCGGGCAGCCCCGCGCCGTGTGCGCGGAACGGCTCCGAGAGGCAGCCGGGCTGGGCTACAGCCTGCTGAAGGAGCGGCACATCCGCGAGCATGCGGAGAAGTACGGGCGCGTGGACCTGGAGCTCGGCGGAAGCGGAGCGGACTACGGAGTGGATGCGGCCGCCCTTCCGACGGACGCCCGGATCCGTGCCGCAGCCCAAGGCGCGGACGATCCGGGGCTTGCGGCACTCTTTTTCCAGTATGGACGCTATCTGCTCCTGTCCAGCTCGCGGCCCGGCACGCAGCCGGCCAACCTGCAGGGGATCTGGAACGACAAGCTGCAGCCGCCCTGGTGCAGCTCCTGGACGGCGAACATCAACGTGCAGATGAACTACTGGCCGGCGGAGGCCGCCAATCTGGCGGAATGCCATGAGCCTCTGCTGCGGTTCGTGGACGACCTGCGTGTGACCGGCCGCCGGGCCGCTTCCGTGCACTACCGGAGCCGGGGCTGGACGGCCCACCACAATATTGACCTGTGGCGGACCGCCACACCGGTCGGCGGGTCGCCGAGCTGGGCGTTCTGGCCGATGGCCGGCGCCTGGCTGTGCGAGCATTTGTGGGAGCATTACGCCTTCAGCCGGGATGAGGAGTACCTGGCCCGGGCGTATCCCGTGCTGAAGGAAGCGGCGCAGTTCGGGCTCGACTGGCTTGTGGAAGGGCCGGACGGTTTTCTGGTGACGTGTCCGTCCACCTCGCCGGAGAACCATTTTCTCACCGCGGACGGAAGCCAGGGCTGCGTCACCTATGCCTCCACGATGGACATCGCGCTGCTGCGCAATCTCTTCGGCCGGTGCATGGAAGCCAGCCGGCAGCTGCAGAAGGATACACCGTTCCGCGCGCTCCTGGAGCAGACGCTCCGGCGGATGCCGCCTTACCGCATAGGCAGGCACGGCCAGCTGCAGGAATGGGCCGAGGACTTCGGGGAAGCGGAGCCGGGGCACCGCCACACGGCGCATCTGGCCGCGCTCCATCCGCTGGAGGAGATCACGCCGGAGGGCGAGCCCGAGCTGGCCGAGGCGAGCCGGAAGGCACTAGAGAGACGGCTGGCGCACGGCGGCGCGCATACCGGCTGGAGCTGCGCCTGGATGATCTCCCTGTGGGCCAGGCTCGGAGAACCGGAGACCGCGCACCGATTCCTGGGCGAGCTGCTGGCGGGGCTCCACCCGAACCTGACCAATGCGCACCGCCACCCGAAGGTGAAGATGGACATCTTCCAGATCGACGGCAGCCTGGCGGGCACGGCCGGCATCCTGGAGATGCTGCTGCAGAGCCACCGGGGAACCGTACGCCTGCTCCCGGCCCTGCCCGAGAAGTGGCGGGAGGGGCGGGTCCGGGGGCTGCGGGCCCGCGGAGGCTTCGAGATCGACATGGAATGGAAGGACGGCAAGCTGATCCGGGCGGTGCTGATCTCCCGGGCAGGCCAGCCATGCCGCCTGTCAGCGGGTGTGCCTGTCGTGATTACAGGAGACGACGGGGCACTTGTCACCGTGGAGGCGGAGCGGGACACGATCGTCCGGTTCCCGACCGAGGCGGGAAGGCGGTATGAAATCACTGCCTCGGTCCAGCAAAGGGCATCTGACCCTCCGGAAGTCTCAACAACTTCCACCGCATCCCGTCCCTCAGCCGCATATCAAGGAGGCGAACTCTAATGACCGTTCAGCTGCGCGTGACCGATCCGTGCAAGGAATATATCTTCGAAGACGAGCGGCCCTTCGCGAGCTGCCATGCGTCCACAATTGAGCTGCTGCCGGATGGCGGCGCCGTCGCCTCCTGGTTCGGCGGCTCGAAGGAAGGCGCCGGGGACGTGGCGATCTGGGTCGCGCACCGAGGTGCCCAGGGCGGGTGGACCGCACCACACCTGGCCGCAGGCTATCCCGGCACGCCCCATTGGAATCCGGTGCTCTTCCGCAGGGAAGACGGCACGCTGCTTCTCTACTACAAAACGGGTATACGCATCGAGCATTGGTCCACGCTCGTGATGGAATCCACAGATGACGGACATAGCTGGTCAGGGCCAGCCGAGCTGGTCCCGGGAGACCGGGGCGGGCGGGGGCCCGTCAAGAACAAGCCGGTCCGCCTGACGGACGGCACCATCGCCGCACCGGCATCCCTGGAGCCGGCCTGGGACTCCTTCGTCGATCTGTCACTGGACGGCGGACGGACGTGGACCAGAAGCGGTGACGTGCCGATGCCTGCGGACCGCAGTGCGTTTCTCGGCAAGGGCATCATCCAGCCGAGCCTGTGGGAGTCGGAGCCGGGCTGCGTGCACATGCTCACCCGGAGCACGGCAGGCGCCGTCTACCGCAGCGACTCCGCCGATGGGGGACGCACCTGGTGTCCGGCTTATGCGACCTCCCTGCCGAATAATAACAGCGGCCTCGACGTGGCGAAGCTGGGGGACGGCACGCTGGCGCTGGTCTGCAATCCGACCCGGCCGGAGCCCGGCAAGCACAAGGGGCCGAGATCGCCCCTTGTGCTTCTGCTCTCGCGGGACAACGGCGTCAGCTGGTATGGGGAGACGGTGATCGACGAAGGGGAGAAGCAGTATTCGTATCCCGCAATCGTCGCGAGCGGCAGCCGGGTCCATGTGACCTACACCTGGAAGAGGGAGCGGATCGCCTACTGGTCTGCGGATCTGATCCCCTGAGCCGCTTCGCCTGTAAGCAGAATCGCCCTATACATTGAGACGATAACCACCTCGGAACAACCATTGGGATTTTTTATAATTAATGATAATAATAACCTCAGTATAGAGAGTAGGGCGAGAGAACAATGATGTCAGGAGCAAAGCGATTGGACGATGAGCTCCAGGCCGGGAGAAAATCGCTCCGTACGCTGCCGGGAGCGCTTCTGCTCGGGTCGACGGGGGCCCGCTTGTGGGCGGATTATCTGGATCCGGTCCCCGGTTTCGAGGGACGCTTTGATTTTATCCACAAGGTGAACCTTCCCCTGCTG
Organism: Paenibacillus sp. S-38; assembly: GCF_049942825.1. Lineage (NCBI taxonomy): Bacteria > Bacillati > Bacillota > Bacilli > Caryophanales > Paenibacillaceae > Paenibacillus > Paenibacillus sp. S-38. The sequence goes on along the minus strand of NZ_CP187970.1, from coordinate 4,431,788 downwards.
TTCGCGGTGCGAAGCAGTCCTGCCGTAACCTTCGAGCCCTGCCGGACGAATTGGCGGCCGAGCCATCTGAGCATGGAATTCGAAGCGAGCCGGCTGGCGTTCTCCGAGCGCAAGTTTATCACCTGGAACGACTGTGCCGTCTCCTGCCAGACATGGACGAACCGCAGCGGGGAGGAGCTGGTGCTCCGCCTCGATACCTACGGGGAGGCGTTCGGGAAGCGGGAGGGAGACCGGCTGAGCGGGTCGTTCGCCATCGAGCACTACAGCTTCACGATTACGGGAGTGATTGCCGTCAGCGACCGTGATCTGCTGGACGGGGTAAGGGTGCCGCCCGGTCAGTCGCGGACCTTCATCATTGCCGCGGCCTTCGGCATCGATGGGGTGGATGAGCCCGGCACGCTCTCCGAACGCGCCGCCTCCATAGCAGAAAGCGGCCGAACCGCAGAGGAGGTCTTGGAGGCCCAGCAGAACGAATACGAAGCCTGGTTCGACCAAACGCCCGGCTTCTCCAGCAGCGACGAGCTGCTCGACCGTACCTGGCGGTACCGCTGGTTCCTGATGCGCCACAATCTCGCCGATCCGAAGTACGGCAACCTGGCCCACCCGCTGTTCTACGAGGGGCGGTCCCACAAGAAGAGCAAGACCCCCTTCGGCAAAGGGGGCTGGGAATTCAGCAAGCTCATCAACCTCTCCGTTCCCCTGCATACAATGGACGCCCGGTGGCACCATGACCCGGACTATGCGCTCGGCGCTTACCGCAATATGATGGCGGCCCCGGGGGAGGACGGCATGCTGAGCTGTCTGACCGTGGACACGGTGATGCATTCCTTCGCGAACTTCGGGAGCTGGGCGGTGTATCAGCTGTTCCTGGTCCACCCGGACCGCAAAGCGGCGGAGGAACTCCTGCCTGCCCTGAAGCGGAATACCGAAGCCTGGTGCACCGTGTACGGCAATGAGCGGGACGCCCTGATGATCGAATACAAGCATACGCGTACGGGCAAGGAATACCAGCCGAGCTACTGGTATTTTCACGATTACCCGAGGAATCCCAAGGACAAAGCGACGTACACGCCGCTGAAGCGGGTGGACCGCACCGTGTACCACTACCTTAATCTGCTCGGCATTGCGGGGTTGTGCGAAGAACTCGGCGACCCGGAGGCGGAGCGGTACCGGGAGCAGGCGGAGGCGGTTAAGGCCGATGTGCTGGACAAAATGTGGGACGGCGAGTCGCAGTTCTTCTACGACCTGCACCACGAAACCGACGAGAAGGCGCTGGTCAAAAATATCGTCGGCTTCTATCCCGCCTGGGCCCGAATCATCGATGAACGCCATGACGGCCTGATGGAGCATCTGTTCAATGAGCAGGAGTTCGGCACGCGCTGCCCGTTCCCGTCCGTCTCGGCCGACTGCCCGGCTTATGCGAAGGAAGGCGGCTGGATGGGCCACTTCGTCAAGGGGCGCAACGGCTGTGTCTGGGACGGTCCGACCTGGCCGTATACGAATTCGGTCACATTGGACGCGCTGGCGAAGGAGAGCAGGCGAAGAGGCCACCGCTATGACGGGGAGTTCGGCCACTACCTCCGTGAATATGCGTTCCTGCATTTTCAGTACCGCGACCTGAACCGTCCGGGGCTCGTCGAGCACTACAACAGCGCCACCGGCGAAGCCCTGAGTGATGAACAGGAATACAACCATTCGTATTTTATCGACCTCGTGGTGTCCCACGTCGCCGGCTTGTCGGTCGGCCGGGAAGGCATCAGGCTCGATCCGCTGGATATCGGACTGGACTGGTTTGACCTGGACCGCGTGAAGGCGGCCGGCACGATGCTGCGTATCACTTACCGCCGGTCCGCAGAGACCCCCGTTACACCGGGGGCGCCGGAGATCGAAGAAGGCTTCCGGGTCTATGCCCATGGCCGGCTCGTGTTCCAGGCCCCCGGATTGACCGGGACGAAGCTGAACTGGGAAGTCCTGAACGGGCAGGAGCCGGGGACCGAAGGAAGCGGGGAACAAATACCAAGCAGGGAGTGCTGCACATATGACCCGATTTAACGGAATTGTTACGCAACATGAAACCGATCCGAGGGTACGGGAAGCATTCCTGCCCGTCCTGCATCCGAATGACAGCCATGCGGCCAATCTGCTTGCACTGGATAACGGGGATCTGCTCTGCACCTGGTTCACGGGCAGCGGGGAAGGCAACCCGGACACGAATGTCGTCCTCTCGAGGCTTCCCGCCGGCTCGGACCGGTGGACCCCCCCCGAACAGCTGTCCTCGGACCCCGAACGCTCCGAGCAGAACCCGGTGCTGTTCCAGGCGCCGGACGGGCGGCTGTGGCTGCTGCATACCTCGAACGAACCCCACAACCAGAAAACTTCGCGCATTGTCCGGCGGCTCTCCGAGGACCGCGGGCAGACCTGGGGACCGGCTGAGGTGATCGCGGACCATCCCGGCATCTTCCTGCGTCATCCGCCGGTTGTGACCGGCAGCGGGGACTGGGTGCTCCCGGCTTATTACTGCCGGCTCGACGGCCACTACAGCGTGGTGCTCCGCAGCTCCGACCAGGGCCGGACCTGGACGGAGACGGAAGTGCCGGGCAGCGTCCACCGGGTGCAGATGAACATCGTTCCCCGCAGCGACGGATCGCTGCTGGCCCTGTACCGCAGCCGGCTGGCCGACCGCATCTACATGAGCGAATCGGTTGACGATGGACGTACTTGGAGCCCGCCGGTCAAGAGCACGCTCGCGAACAACAATTCCTCCACGCAGGCGGCAAGGTTACCAGACGGCCGCATCGCGCTTATCTACAATGACTCGACGATGGAGCGCGACCAGTTCCGCTGGGTGCAGCGAAAGGGAGAGACCCGGAAGAAGCCGCTGCGAACGCCGCTTACGCTCTCCATCTCCGAGGATGACGGCCGCACCTGGCCCCATACCCGCAACGTGCAGATGGCGGATCTGGAGTACAAGGAATCGGAGATCGGCTACTCCTATCCTTCTATTATCGCGCCGGGGGACGGCCGGCTGCACATCGCCTTCTCCTATTTGCGCAAGGGAATTAAATATGTTTGTGTTCCGGAAAATTGGTTGGTTGAGAACTGAGCGAATTCGGTGGAATGTGCCGACAGTAATCGTCAAAAACGATGCTGACGGACAGCTCTGGGAGAACTTTGCAATATTCTGCGGAAAAATACAGTCTTTTCGGCCGCCTGTCGACAATCGGTTAACCGGCGGCCGAAAAGGTTGGCTGCAGTACAGCAGGTTCTTCAGTGCACAAGAACGGTAGACGACTCAACAAATACGATTTGCGTATCGAAAAACGGAATTGATGATTGTAATGTATGCGTTTACATGTCATATTGGGGTACAACATTTCCACCGGAATACAGCCTGGGAATCCGATCGTCGGAAGGGTGTCGAAATGCAAACTTTACCTGGGGTGATGATCATGACCGGGAGAATCGGACATTTAAGCGGAGACATGTTTTTTGAGGAAGATCTCGACATCTTCGTCAACCGGGAGCAGGAGTCGTTTACGCTGTCCCAGCATACCCACGATTTTATCGAAATTTGTTATGTCGGCGAAGGCTGCGGCTACCACTACATCGAGGACCGGGTCCTTCCCGTGAAGCAGGGGGACTTGTTCGTCATTCCCCTGGGCACCTCGCATGTGTTCCGGCCGTCTTCCCCGACGCAGGACAAGATGCTCGTCATCTACAACTGCATCTTCCGCAGCGGTGTGCTCGACCGTTGGAAGGGAATGCTGCAGGAGCATTCGCGCACCTACCACGCCATCTGCCATCCGGCGGAACTCGGCGAGCCGTGGCTGCACATACAGGACAAGTACGACACCTTCCAGACGCTGATCGGCTCCATGCATAGCGAATACCTGAAGCGCAGCACCGGCTTTGAGACCGTACTGTCGGCCCTGCTGGTCCAGATGCTGGTCATGCTGCAGCGCTTCGAGCAGCAGAGTGAGGCGGAGCCTGTGCCGTCGCGCATGCTGGAGGAGGTCGTGCATTTCATCAAATCGAACTATACCCAGAACATCACCGTACAGCATGTCGCCGATTATTTCTTCCTCAGTGCCAGCCATTTTCAGCGTCTGTTCAAAAAATCAACGGGGTTTTCGTTCACGCAGTATCTCCAGAATGTGCGGATTCAGAAGTGCTGCGAGCTGCTCAAGACCACCGACATTCCGATCTACCAAATCGCCAACCAGGTTGGCTACCAGGATATGAAATTTTTCCATGCGCTCTTCCGAAAAAAGACAGGAGTCACCCCCCGGCAGTACCGGCAGAACTTCCAGGAGATTGAAGAGAACGCGTTATCCTTGTAAGCGTTAACATAGGAGAGAAACAGAGGGGAGACGAGAGAAACATCCCCGTGCAGAAATTCATACTTGCCTTACTTACCCGATGCGTACGGGGTTGAAACGACATGCGGTAAAAAAATTTTGCCGGAAGGCGCGGCACTAGAGAGCGGTGTCCGACGATTGCAGATACCAGAAGAGGAGGAGGGCGGACCCATGTGGAATCCGGATCACTATTTGGAGGAGGCCTACCAGGCGGCCCGCGGACAGGCTGCGGGGAAGCAGCACTCTTGGAAAGAGAGGCGGAGCGTCTTGCGTGCGGCCCTGCTTGAGGCACTGGGACCTGTGCCGGCTTCCGACGCTCCACTGGAGCCGGAGGTCATCGGGCGGTGGGAGCTCGGGGCCGGCAGGCTGGAACGCGTCGTCTACACGACGCACGCGGGGCTGCGGATGCCTGCCTTTGTGCTGGTGCCGGCGGGGCTGAAGGGCAGGGCACCGGCGGTTATCGCCTGGCACGGCCACGGTATCGGCAGCCGGGAGCTCGTCGGCCTGCGCACCGATGATACGCCGGCAGAAGAACGGCCCGATGGACGGCGTCCCGTGGCCCAGCAGCTCGCAGAGCGGGGACTCATCGTCATCGCCCCCGAGATCGTCGGCTTCGGCGACCGGAGGCTGGCCGCCGACCTGCCGAAAGACCCGCATACGACCAGCTCCTGCTTCGCGCTGGCCTCCCGTCTGCTGATGTGCGGGCAGACGCTGGCCGGTCTGCGCGTGTTCGAAGCGTCGCGGGCGCTTGATTATACCGCAGGACGCGGCGATGTCGATCCGCAGCGGATCGGCTGCATGGGCTTCTCAGGCGGAGGCCTTGTTGCCGCTTTTGCCGCAGCGCTGGATGACCGCCTGCAGGCGGCCCTGCTGTGCGGCTTCACGAATACGTTTGCCGGCAGCCTGTGGAAGCGGACCCACTGCATCGACAATTATTTACCCGGCATCCTGAAGGCGGCGGAGCTGCCCGAGCTCATCGGACTCACCGCCCCGCGGTCCCTGTTCGTGGAGTCCGGTGAGAGGGACGGGCTTTTTCCTGCGGCTTCCTTCCGGGAGACGGCGGCGGTACTCGAGGCCATCTATCAGGAAGAAGGGGCTCCGGAGCGCTTCGGCTCCGATCTCTTCCCCGGCAAGCATGAAGTATCGGGCCGGCTGTCGTTCGACTGGCTGGCGCAAAGTCTGAAGCGCAATGCCTAAAGCGCAATGCCCCTATAGAGTAAGCCACCACCGCCTATAATCGTCTCACAGGCAGACGATATAATGAAGGTCATTCGGGGAGATTGTAACCGTTCACACTAGAGATAGAGTCAGTAGAGAAGAGCTTGTGGGAGGTGCGGAAGTGGGAAGAATCCTGTTAAAGCAAATTGAAAAGCGCTTCGGCAAGGAACGGGGCTATGCCGTAAGAGATTTTAACCTGGAAATCAAGGACGGCGAGTTTCTCGTCATGGTCGGCCCCTCGGGCTGCGGCAAATCGACCACCCTGCGGATGATCGCAGGTCTCGAGGACATCACCTCGGGCGAGCTGTACATCGGCGACCGGCTGGTGAACCACCTGCCCCCGAAGGACCGCGATATCGCGATGGTGTTCCAGAACTATGCGCTCTATCCGAATATGAGCGTCTTCGAGAACATCGCCTTCGGCCTGCGGCTGCGCAAATCGCCCAAGCATGAGATCGAGCAGTCGGTCAAACGGACCTCGCGGACGCTGGAGATCGAACCGTTCCTGGAACGCAAGCCGAGACAGCTGTCCGGCGGGCAGCGGCAGCGTGTCGCGCTGGGCCGGGCGATCGTGCGCAATCCCGAGGTGTTCCTGATGGATGAGCCGCTCTCGAACCTGGATGCGAAGCTGAGGGTGCAGATGCGGACGGAGATCATCTCCCTGCACAAGCAGCTGGGCGTGACCATGGTGTACGTGACGCATGACCAGGTGGAAGCGATGACGATGGGCCACCGTATTGTGGTCATGAAGGACGGCCTGATCCAGCAGGTCGACACCCCCCAGCGAATCTACAACCACCCGGCCAACATGTTCGTCGCGGGCTTCATCGGCTCGCCTCCGATCAATTTCCTGGAGGGCAAGCTGCTGGAAGCGCCGGACGGCGGGCTGGAATTCCATACGAAGCAGTACTATCTTCGCGTCCCTGAGGGCGCCTCGGAGAGACTCAAGGAGAAAAAGAAAGTGAACCGCACCGTGTTCCTCGGCATCCGCAGCGAGCACATCGGGGTCGCTGCTCAGAGAGACGGTGCGCAGCCGCATGACGCCATGATGGGAATCCACAAGTTCGGCGAGCTGATGGGGGCCGACCGCTTCGTGTATGCCGATATCGGAGCCTCGAAGCTTCTCGTGGCCCGCACCCCGTCCGACCAGGATTTCGCAGATGATGAGAGGGTTATGCTGATCCCCAATATGCAGAAGGCGATCTTCTTCGACGGAGAGACCGAAGAGAATATCCTTGATTAAGAGCAAAGGCGGAGGGATGGAGTTGAAAGCGTTAAGTCGAATACGGACGCGGCTGGCAGCCCTGCTTGCCGTCGTTCTCACGCTTGTCACTGTCCTGTACGGCACGGCTGATCCTGCAGGGGCGGCGGACGGCGCCAAACCGGCAGAAGGACAGACCAAGGGGCAGGCGGCGGGCGATGCAGAAGGCGGGGCGGGACTCACCGGCCGGAACGATCCGTATTATTCGGAAGTGCTGGAGCGGTGGAAGAAGGAGGGAGCGTCCGCCGATCATACAGCGCAGATCCTCATCCCCGGTTCCCGGATCGCCGGGCATGCCGAGGGAGCGAAAGTGCAGACGGGCGCTTACGAGGGCAAAGACAATGTCCTAATCTGGAATGCGGGACGAAACGAGTGGATCGAGTACGAGGTGGATGTGCAGCAGGGGGGATTATATACCCTCACGATGTCCTACCATCCATTCGTCGATTCGAAGAACCGTAAGCCGATCGCGCTGAATATCACGATCGACGGGAAGAGCCCGTTCCTGGAGTCGAAGTCGATCGAGCTCTACCGGCATTGGAGGGATAAGCTTCCGGTGCGGACGGACGACCGGGGAGATGAGATCCGTCCGGTGGCGGAAGACATCTCCGGATGGCAGACCTGGGAGCTGCGCGACAAGGCGGGCGCTTATGCGGACGCCCTGCAGTGGTATCTGCCGGAGGGCCGGCATAAGATCCGGCTGAACGGCAGCGATCCCCTGGCCCTCGAATCGATCCTGCTGCAGCCGCCGGCCAAGACGGAGGCCTATGCAGCGGTCAGGCAGAGCCAGCCGGCTGCCGGCGCAGTAACGGCACAGCCGGTGACCATTGAGGCCGAGCGGGTGCAGTGGAAGAGCGATTCCTCTCTATCGCTGGCCTATGACAATGATATCGCCAATACCCCTTATGTCCAGGGCAGAATCACCTATAATACGATCAACGGGGAACGGTGGAACGCCGGGAACCAGGAGATCTCCTGGAGCTTCGACGCGCCGGAGACCGGCTATTACCATATTGCGATGCGGGCCCAGCAGGGTTTCGTATCGAACCGCTCTTCGTTCCGCACGGTGCTCGTCAACGGGAAGGTGCCGTTCTCCGAGCTGAAGGCGTACCGCTTCCTGTATGCGTCCGGCTGGCGCGGGCTGACGCTCGCGGACGAGGAGAACCGGCCGTATGAGTTTTATCTCGAGAAGGGAACCAACACGATCTCCATGCGGGTCACGTATGCTCCGCTGAAGCCGCTCGCTGTCGAGCTGGAAGAAGTGATCGGAGAGCTCCGTAAGCTCTTCGCAGACGTATCGGCGCTGACCGGGGGCGTGGACGACAAGAACCGGACCTGGGACATGGAGCGCGATCTGCCGGGCTTCGTCGAAGGACTGCAGGCTACCGGGGACCGGATCGACGCGATTCGGGAGAAGCTGACCGAGCTCAACGGCCGGCCGGACTCCGTCTCGCAGGGGCTGGTTACCGCGCGCAAAGATATCGACGCCATGCTCGCGGATGCGGACGAGATCCCTTATGATCCGGGCCGCCTCGTCGAGATCCAGGGCAAGGTCGCCGATCAGATCGAGGCGCTGGGCTCCCAGCCGCTGCAGCTTGACCGCCTGTTCGTAGTCCCCGCCGGGCAGCCGCTTCCGAAGATGGAAGCGTCGGCCGGAGAGAAGTTCTGGGGCGGGGTGGCCAACTTCTTCGACTCATTCAAAGCCAAGGGCAAGTGGAGTGAAGACAATGAAGAGGCGCTCGACGTCTGGATGTTCCGCGGACGGGATTACGTGAACCTGCTTCAGGGTCTGGTGGATGAGCAGTTCACGCCGCAGACCGGCATCAAGGTCAAGGTCAATCTGCTCAAGGACGAGAAGCAGCTCGTGCTCATGAACGCAGCGGGCATAGCGCCTGACGTCGCTCTCGGCATGCCTCAGGACATTCCGTTCGACTACGCGATCCGGGGCGGCATCTATAACCTGAAGCAGTTCCCGGACTTCGAGAATTTCTTCGGGCGGTTCGCACCCGGCTCCTGGACTCCGTTCTACTATGACGGGGGCTATTACGGCGTGCCCGAGACCCAGTCGTTCCAGATGATGTACTACCGCAAAGATATTCTCGACCGGCTCGGCCTGAAGGTGCCGGATACCTGGGAGGAGCTGTACCGCATCCTGCCGGTGCTGCAGCAGAACGGGATGAATTTTACACCGGTGGAGCACAATGCGTTCATGCAGATGCACGGCGCCGAGTATTATACGCCGGATGGCACGAAGACCGGGCTCGGCTCGGACAAGAGCTACGAAGCGTTCAAAATGTGGACCGACCTGCAGAACAAGTATGCCGTGGACCAGCGGATGGACAGCTTCTACATGCATTTCCGCGAAGGTTCGTACCCGATCGGCATTGCGGACATCAATACGTATATCCAGCTGACGGTAGCCGCTCCGGAGCTGAACGGACTGTGGGGGCTCGCTCCCGTACCGGGCGTCCGGCAGGCTGACGGGCAGGTGGCCCGCTGGCTCGGAGGCAGTATGCAGTCTTCGGTCATCATGAAGAATGCAAAACGGCCGGCCGAAGGCTGGGAATTCATCAAGTGGTGGACCTCCGCCGCCGTGCAGGAGCGGTTCGGCACGGATCTCGAGACGCTCAACGGCGTCACCTTCCGGTGGAACACGTCGAATATCGAAGCGTTCACGAAGCTGCCGTGGCGAGATGACGATCTGACGGCGATCATGGAGCAGTGGAAGTGGTTCCGCGAGATCCCGAACGTACCCGGCAGCTACTTCATGGAGCGGGAGCTGCGCAACGCTTGGACACGGACCGTCATCGGAGGCATGAACTACCGGACTTCGCTCGAGACGGCCGTGAAGGAAGTGGACCGCGAAATCCGGCGGAAGGTCCAGGAGTTCGGCTTCATCAGCCCGGATGGAACCGTGATCCGCCGAATGAATCTGCCGTCCATTACGAAGCCTTGGGAAGGAGTGGAGCCGTATGTCCAAAAGTGAATTGATCGTGCAGGCGCCTGGCATCAGCCTGGGGCAGCGGCGCAAAGGCAGGCTGGCGGAGCTGCTTAAGACCCTCTGGTCGTACCGCGTATCCTATTTGTTCATCGCCCCGTTCATGATCTGCTTTATCTTGTTTATTCTGCTGCCGGTCATTGCCGCCGTAGTGCTGAGCTTCACCCACTACAATTCGATCGAGCCTCCGCGCTTCGTCGGCTGGGATAACTTCCGCTACATGCTGACGCAGGATCTCATCCTGATGAAGCATGCGCTGCCGAATACCCTGACCTTTGCGCTCATCGTCGGTCCGGGCGGCTATGTGTGCGCGTTCCTGCTCGCCTGGCTGATCTCGATTTTGCCCGCCGTCTTCCGCAAGTGGTTCACGCTGGCGATGTATACGCCGTCGCTGGCGAGCCTTGTGGCGATGAGCATCATCTGGACGCCGCTGTTCTCCAGCGACCGGATCGGGTATCTGAACCATTTTCTGCTGAACCTGAATCTCATCAGCGAGCCCGTACCGTGGGTCACGAGTAAAGATCATCTCATGACGTCCATGGTCGTGGTTACCTTATGGAAAAGCATGGGCATCGGCTTCCTCGGCATGCTGGCCGGCCTGCTGAACGTCAATCCGGAGATGTATGAGGCCGGCAAGCTGGACGGCATCCGCAGCCGGCTGGAGGAGATCTGGTACATTACGATCCCGGCGACGAAGCCGCAGATGCTGTTCGGGGCGGTCATGGCGGTCGTAGGTGCGGTCCAGATCAGCGAGATCGGTACAGTGCTCTCCGGCATGAATCCGACGCCTGAATATGCGGCGCACATGATCACCACACATACCGACGATTATGCATTCACCCGCTTCGAGCTCGGCTATGCCACGGCGCTGACGGTGTGCCTGCTGACGATCGTCTACCTGGCGCAGAAGCTGTGCTGGAAGCTCTTCGGTACGAAGGAGGACGAATAACATGAATCTCGCGGCCAAACTGAGCGGATGGGTGCCCTGGCGGAGGCGTTCGAAGCTCGGGCGCTGGAGTCCGACCGAGCGGGTGGCCTTCGTGCTGCTCGTGCTCATCAGCATCTTCATGATGCTGCCGATCGTGTACATTTTCAACCACGCGTTCAAGCCCTACCAGGAGCTGTTCGTGTACCCGCCGAACATTCTCGTCCGCGATCCCTCGATCCAGAGCTTCATCGAGCTTCTGGCTTCGACGAAGACGACGGCCGTGCCGGTGACCCGGTATATGTTCAACAGCTTCGTCGTAACCGGGCTGTCCGTCACGCTCATTACGCTGTTCAGCGCGATGTGCGCCTACGCGATCTCCAAGCACCAGTTTCCGGGACATAAGGTGGTCTTCGGGACCATTCTGCTGACCCTGGTCTTCGTCCCCGAGACCGTGGCCATTCCGAAGTATCTGGTGGTGAGCCAGCTCGGTATTTTCAATACGTATTGGGGGCATGTGCTGCCGCTGGTGGCCGTTCCCACGGGGGTATTCCTGATGAAGCAGTTCATCGATCAGGTGCCCGGCGAGCTGCTCGATTCCGCGAAGATGGACGGGGCGAAGGAGTGGACCCTGTTCGTGCGCATCATTATTCCGGTCGTGCTGCCGGCGATCGCCACGATCGGCATTATCGCCTTCCAGAGCGCATGGCAGAATACGGAGACGTCGATCTCCTACATGCAGGATGAAGAGATGCGGACCTTCCCCTTCTACGTCGAAACGCTGACGAGCGGCATGGCTAACAGCGTGGCCCGGCAGGGCGCGCTGGCGGCGGCGACGCTGCTGCTGTTCCTGCCCAACCTCATTATCTTCCTTGCCTTCCAGAGCAAGGTGATCGCCACCATGGCGCATTCGGGGATCAAATGATGGAGAGGAGAACGATCGGCGTGAACAGAGTAGGGACCGCTGTGGCTGACAGCCGGGAGACGGTAGAGCAGTGGGGCCGGTTCGAGCTGGTTCTGGAGGGCCCGCAGGAAGGCAATCCGTTCCAGGACGTTCGTTTGTCGGCCCGGTTCCAGTACCGGAACCTGACGATGGAGGCCGAGGGCTTCTATGACGGGGACGGGGTCTACCGGGTCCGCTTCATGCCGGACCGGCCGGGTGTCTGGCGGTATGTGACGCGAAGCAGCTCTCCGGAGCTTGACGGTCATACGGGCGAGTTCGCCTGCACGCAGGCGGGCGAAGGCAATCATGGCCCGGTCCGGGTGAAGGGCCGGTACGGCTTCGCTTATGAGGACGGAACGCCTTATATGCCGTTCGGCACCACCTGTTATCACTGGACGCACGGGGGGAATACGGCGCAGGAGGAGCTGACCCTGCAGTCGCTCGCTGATTCACCCTTCAATAAAGTGAGAATGTGCCTGCTTCCGACCCGGGATATGCAGCCTCCGCTGCAGACGGTCTTTGCCGGCTCCTCCCCGGAGGACCTCGACCGGACGCGGTACAATCCTGCATTTTTCCGGCATCTCGAGCACCGGCTGGAGGACCTGCTGAAACTGGGGATTGAGGCGGACCTCGTGCTCTTCCATCCGTATGACAAAGGGTGGTGGGGCGTCGACAACATGGAGGGGCAGCAGGACGAAATGTACCTGCGGTACTGCATCGCAAGGCTCAGCTCCTACCGCCATGTGTGGTGGTCGCTGTGCAACGAGTTCGACTTCAACAAATTCAAGACGGTGGCGGACTGGGACCGGCTGCTGCAGCTGACCCAGCGGTTTGACCCTTACCAGCATCTGCGCTCGATTCACAACGGGACGAAAATGTACAAATCGTCCAACCTCTACGACTTCACGAAGCCCTGGATCACGCACCAGAGCATCCAGCACTGGGACGCGGAGCTTACGAGCCAGTGGCGGCTGACGGCGGCCAAGCCGATCGTCATCGACGAGATCTCGTACGAGGGCAACAGCTCGCGGCGCTGGGGGAATATCTCGGGCCGGGAGCTCGTGCACCGGTTCTGGGAAGGAGCGAGCCGGGGCGGCTTCGTCGGACACGGGGAGTCGTTCATCGACCGGGAGACCCGGGCGTGGATCTCGACGGGCGGCCGTCTGTACGGAGAGAGCACGGCACGGATCGCCTTCTTGCGGCGCATCCTGGAGGAGGCCCCGCCGGAGTGGATCGAGTCGCCGGGCGAAGGAAGCTGGCGCCTGGTGTACTTCGGACGGCGTCAGCCGGGCTGTCACTGGCTGGAGCTTCCGGCGGAGGGGGATTATCAGGTTGAGCTGATCGACACCTGGGAGATGACCATTCTGCCGCTCGAAGGGTTGTTCCGCGGGCGGTGCCGGATCGGGCTGCCCGGCCGGCCTCAGATGGCGCTGCGCGCCCGTCCGGCGGGCGCGGGATCAACGGAAGGAGGGGAGCGCGGGTGAACGTTCAGTCGAAGGTGGAACGCTGGGGGCTGTTCGAGCTGAAGCTTCGTGGCCCTTCGGAGGGGAATCCCGGCGAAAAAGTGAGTCTGTCGGCCGGCTTCACCAGCGGCAGCCGGTATGGGGAAGTGGAAGGCTTCTATGACGGAGACGGAACCTACCGGATCCGGTTCATGCCGCAGGAAGAAGGGACATGGACGTACCGGACGCAGAGCAGTGCTCCCGAGCTTGACGGCCTGACAGGTCAGTTCACCTGTGTCGGCCCGTCTGCGGGGAACAGGGGACCGGTAAGAACGCGGGGTGAAGCGCATTTCGCTTATACGGATGGCACCCGCTTTATCCCTGTCGGTACCGTCTGCAGCCAGTGGCACCTGCAGAATGAAGAGCGGCGGGCTGCGACGCTGGAGGCGCTTCGGACCTCGGCGTTCAATAAGGTGCGGATGAGCATCCTTCCGTTGAGCGGCGAGCTGTCCGGTGGGCTGCCCGGAGAGGTACCGGAGCCGTTCGGCCGGCACCCGGATGGACGGGTGGACGGCAGCCGCCTGCAGCCGGAGTACTTCCGGATGCTCGACGAGCGGATTGCCGAGCTGAGAGCTTGCGGCATCGAGGCGGAGCTGGTGCTGCTGCACCCGGGTGCCTTGGGAGCCGGGGACATGAGCACGGAGAACGAGGAGCGCTACGTGCGTCACTGTATCGCGCGTTTCGGTGCCTGCGCCGGAGTATGGTGGTCGGCAGTGGAGGAGCCTGAGGGCTTCGCCGGTCGGACACCGGGAGACTGGAACCGGCTGCTCCGCCTGATCGCGGAGCTGGACTGCGGCGGGCACCTGCGTTCGGTCCGCAGCCGGCCGGGGGCCTGGGATTTCGGCTCGCCTTGGACGACGCATATCAGCCTGGATACCCCGGATGTCAAGGCAGCATCGGACTATACCCGGGCTTACGGCAAGCCGGTGCTCATCGACGGCGCGGGAAGCGAGGGGAACCTGAATCATCCGGAGGCCAGCCTGACACCCGAGGAAATGGTGTCCCGCCTCTGGGAAGGGGCGGCCCGCGGAGGCTACGTGAGCTGCGGGGAGGCGTATGAGGAAGAGGACGGCGGGCCGCTCTGGTGTATGCATGGCGGGAGGCCCCGGGGCGAGAGTTCCGCACGTGCTGCCTTTCTTCGGCGGGTGCTGGAGGAGCTTCCGGACGGCATGCGCTACAACAGCGACCGCTATGATGCGGCCACGCTCGAGATCCGCGGCGAGTGCTATCTGCAGTACTTCGGTCCGCACCGCTTTGCCTTCCGGGGCTTCGAGCTGCCGGAAGGCCGCTACACCGTGGACCTGATCGATACCTGGCAGATGACGGTTGAACCGCTTCCCGGCGAGTATGAGGGGCGGTTTCGGATCGATCTGCCGGTGAAAGAAGACTTAGCCCTGCGCATTCGCAGAATACCCGGAGCCCTGAGCGGACCGGCGGAGGAGGAAAGAGATGGAACAACGGAGAGCATCCAAGCATGACAAGCTGTGGTACGAGAAGCCGGCCCGCGCCTGGACCGATGCCCTGCCGGTCGGCAACGGCCGGCTCGGCGCCATGGTATTCGGCAAGGTCAACCAGGAACGGCTGCAGATCAACGAGGATTCCGTCTGGTACGGCGGCCCGCTGAACGGGGACAATCCCGACGGCCGGAAGTATCTGCCCGAAGTGCGGCGTCTGCTGCTGAAGGGCAAGCAGCTCGAAGCGGAAGAAGCGGCGCAGATGGGGCTGATGTCGATTCCCAAGTCCATGCGCCCGTACCAGCCGCTCGGCGATCTTCATATTTACCATGACGGCGAGAAAAAGATGATCTCGAACTACTACCGCGACCTCGACATCGAGGAGGGCATCGCCCATGTGGGCTACTGCCTCAACGAGGTGCCGCACGTGCGGGAAGTGTTCTCCAGCGCGGTGGACGGGGTGCTCGCCGTCCGTATCACCTGCGGGCCGGACGCCAAGCTTAACCTGCGGATGAACGTCAGCCGCAGGCCGTTCGACGAGGGCACACAGCAGCTCGCGCACGATACCATCGCCATGTGCGGGGAGAACGGCAAGAACGGCGTAACCTACTGCATGGCTGTGAAAGCAGTCCCCGAAGGCGGCTGGGTCAATGCCTTCGGCGATTTCCTGGCCGTCCGGGATGCGAATGCCGTGACGATCTACATCGCAGGCGGCACGACGTTCCGCTCGGAAGATCCGATGGCCGAGTGCGTGCGCCAGCTCGAGCAGGCGGAGCGCAAGGGCTATGATGCGATCAAGCGCGACCATGTCGCCGATCACCGGAGTCTTTACCACCGGGTGAAGCTGGAGCTGGACCAGGAGCAGGTCGCGGGTCCCGATCCGTCGACGCTGCCGACCGATGCGCGCCTTCAGCGCTTCCGGGAGGGCGGGGAAGATGCGGGACTGTTCCGGCTGTATTTTCAGTACGGACGCTATCTGATGATGGCGAGCTCGCGCCCGGGCTCGAATCCCGCGAATCTGCAGGGCATCTGGAACGAGAGCTTCACCCCTCCCTGGGAATCGAAGTATACGATCAACATCAATACGGAGATGAACTATTGGCCCGCCGAGAGCTGCAATCTCCCGGAGTGCCACGAGCCGCTGTTCGACCTCATCGACCGGATGCGGCCGAACGGCCGCAGGACCGCCGAGCAGCTGTACGGCTGCCGGGGCTTCGTCGCCCATCATAACACCGATATGTGGGGCTCCACCCAGGTCGAGGGTAACTATATGCCGGGCTCGATCTGGCCGATGGGGGCGGCCTGGCTCTCGCTTCACCTTTGGGAGCATTACCGCTACGGCCTCGAGGAGACGTTCCTCCGGGAGCGGGCTTATCCGGTGATGAAGGAAGCGGCGGAGTTCTTCCTCGATTACTTGTTCGAGGACAAAGACGGGCGCCTGGTTACAGGTCCTTCCACCTCGCCCGAGAACAAATTCATCATGCCTGACGGCAGCGTGGGCACGCTGACCATCGGCCCGTCCATGGACATCCAGATCGTATTCTCGCTGCTGCGGGCCTGCTCGGACGCAGCGGGGATTTTGCGCACCGATGACCTTCTGCGCGAGAAATGGGAAGAGGTGCTGCGCCGGCTGCCCCCTCCGCAGATCGGAAGGCATGGCCAGCTGCAGGAGTGGACGGGCGACTGGGACGAGGTGCACCCGGGCCACCGGCACATCTCCCACCTGTTCGCGCTGCATCCCGGCGAGATCATCCATGTGCGGCATACGCCCGAATGGGCGCAGGCGGCACGGGTTACGCTGGATCGCCGGCTGGAGAACGGAGGCGGCCACACGGGATGGAGCCGCGCCTGGATTCTCAACTTCTATGCCCGGCTGGAGGACGGTGTGAATGCGTACGCGCACCTGCGCGCGCTGCTGGCACAGTCGACGCTGCCGAACCTGTTCGACAATCATCCGCCGTTCCAGATCGACGGCAACTTCGGCGGCACGGCAGGTATCGCCGAGATGCTGCTGCAGTCGCACCGCGGCGAGATCGCGCTGCTGCCGGCACTCCCGCCGGCATGGCGGAGCGGCCGCGTGTCCGGCCTGCGTGCGCGGGGAGGCTTCGAAGTCGATCTGGAGTGGGCGGACGGTGCGCTGGTCCGCTGCGTGATCCGGGCGGGCCGGGACGGCGAATGCCGGATCGCCTGCCGGCAGCCGCTGTCTCCCCTGCGGGTGGAGGCGGACGGAAGCGCCGTGGGCACGACGGACGAAAGCGGGCTCACCCGCTTTGCCGTCCGTGCCGGGGGCACGTACGTGCTCGCGCCGGAGCCGCTCGCCGAGCCTGCGCCGCAGCAGATTGCCGGGTCGGTGTAAAAGCATATGCAGATTGGGAGGACCGCCGGGAGGCGGTCCTTTCGCGCTGCTTGGGGAAACTGCAGGGTTAGCTTGAAGCTGGTGAGAGGCTTATGAGGCAGGAGAGGAGCGGCACGGCGGGTGGGAGCAGGGCTCACCCGCTTCGCTGTCCGTGCCGAGAGCACGTATGTGCCTGCGCCGGAGCCGCTCCCCGAGCTCGCGCCGCAGCAGATAGTTGGTGCGTGGGAGGAATGAGGGCCAGGGGAGAGGGCCCCCGGGACGCGGTCACTTACATCTTCCGGCCAGTACCGATAGCCGAACCTGAACTCCCCAAACGCATGGCAGTATGAGAGGCTGGGAAGCAGCGAATTGAAAATAAAGGAACTCAGATGCCTTATTCGTGTATTTCCCGGTATTTCCCACAGTTTAACGGAACTCAGATGTCTTATTGGTGATCGTTTCCTCAAAAACCATCATCAAATATCGAAATAGCGAACCTGAGTTCCTCTATTTCTAAAAATCACGTTCTACCTACGATCATAGCGAATCTGAGTTCCGTTATTTTCTTTGTTGGACCCGAAACTGGCTGCTGTCAGCCTTACCCCTGTGCCGAAAATCAGCTAGAGGACAGGCGGGAAGCGGTCCTTTGAAATGCCCCGTCCGCATGAGGGCTGTAGGGTGTTCCCGAAGCACCGTGCAGTGCTTATATGCCGCAGTTGCTTCCAGGCAGGACTCCTGTGTGCGGCCCATGTACGAAATTCCCTATAGGCTTGCCGGAACCCAATCAAGAGTGGCCTGCAGATAATAGTTTTATTTCCTTACAGATGGTGATCCCTTAATTGGTGACGTCCACCCGGATTTCAGCAAGCAGGCAACCTTCGTTGCACACCTTCTCGGACTGTGGAGTCCAAACGGGTCTATTAAAGGGTGACAAGCTCCTGAGTTTGAACAAACTAGTTCCCTGTGTTTTTTACTTTCGCAGACTGGGAAACTCGTGCCGGCTCATCAATCCGCAGACATTGACCCGGACTTCAGCCGGGCCGCCCCCTGCGTATTCACCCTCACATTCTTTAAGGCTCACGCCGGTTTTTGGCTCCTTTTGAACTCCACCCGATCGCAAAGATTCACGCTGTGCAAGCGTATCCACCCCGGCAGTCGAGGCCTTATTCTTATGCACCTGCCCAGGTGCACGAATGCTCCCCAATCTAAGCAGAAATCGCCTATAACCCCTTGCGCGGAACGGTGTATTGTTAGATGCAGAGAGGTGAGCTTATGGAATTCATCAGACCTGAACATTATGCACCCGGTAAGCTGAAGACAGCGGACGGGAAATCATACGGAATCGGCATCATCGGCTGCGGGAGCATCGCCAATACGGCGCATCTGCCCGCGTACCGCAAGTACGGCCTGCAGGTAGTCGCCTGCTGCGACGTCAATGAGGAAGCGGCACGGTCCACCGCCGAAGCGTTCGGCATCCCGTTCTGGACGAGCGACGTGAGAAAGCTCCTGGAGCGCGAGGATGTGGGGATCATCGATCTTGCCATCCATCCGGAGCCGAGGCTGCAGGTACTGCGGCTGATCGCCGAAGCGCCGAGGCCGGTTCTGTGCCAGAAACCGCTGGCACTGGATCCGAAGCACGCGCAGCTGCTGGCAGACGAAGCGGAACGGCTCGGGATCGTGCTCGGCGTGAACCAGCAGGCCCGCTGGGCACCGGCCCACAAAGCAATGAAAGCGGTGCTGGAGCAGGATCTCATCGGAGAGGTGTACAGCCTGCACCACGTGCTCCGCTCGTTCCAGGATCAGGCCGGCCGGTGGTGGACGACCATGAAGGATTTCAATATCGTTGACCACGGCGTGCATTATATCGATCTCTGCCGACATTTTAACCCCTCATCGGAGGAGTGGTCCCGGGTGCACTGCACAACGGCCATGCTGCCCGGCCAGAATGCGGTCGATCCGCTGATCTATTCGGCTAACGTGGAATTCGGGGCGGCAGGGGGAAGAAGTCCGCTGATGGCTTCGCTGCAATTTAACAATATCGTCAAGGCCAGCCGTTCGCACAGTCATACGTGGTGGATCGACGGGACGGAAGGCAGCCTCTGGTGCACGCAGGATACCTTGTACATGGCACTGAACAAGCACAAGAATGTCATCCACGAGATCAAGCTAAAAGGCTCGTGGTTCCCGGACGCCTTCGCCGGGTCGATGATCGCCTTCATCAACGCGGTCTCGGAGGGCCAGGCTCCGCCGGTAACGGCCCGGGACAATCTGCAGACCGTTGCCCTGACGGCGGCTATGGTCATCTCGAGCAAGGAGGGCCGGGTCGTCGAACGGTCCGAGATCCTCGGAAGGACGGTGACGGCATGAACCCGCTGGGTTTTATGAGTTACATCTATATGGGCCTGTCGGCGGAGGAGATGCTCATGGAGGCCCAAAGACACGGATTCCGGTACATCCAGCTTGATCCGAGGCAGAAGCTCGACGTGATGGACGAGGAACCGCTGTCCCCGGAACGTGCGCAGCGTCTGCGGGCCCTGTTCGAGGAAGCCGGGATCACGGTCGTCGGCTTGTCCGGCTACACCAATCTGATGCAGCCCGACCCGGCCAAGCGGGAGCAGAAGCTCCTCCAGCTCGAGAAGATGATCGACCTATGTCCCCACTATGGAACAAGGTATATTCTGACGGAAACCGGCAGCCTGCATCCGACCAACTCGTGGCGGGACTGCCCGGAGAACCGCACAGCGGATGCCTGGGAACAGCTCGTAGGGACGATCGGCAGGCTGAGAGACCGTGCGGTGGACAATGGAGCGGTGCTCGTGATTGAAGGCTTCGTGAACAATGTGCTCGGCAGTCCCCGTCAGGCGGTACAGTTGACACAGGAGCTCGGGGCCGAAGGGCTTGCAATCGTAATGGACCCGTTCAATTATTTGACGCAGGATGACCTGCTGCGACAGCGCGATGCGATGACAGAGCTGTTCGATGCGGCTGGGCACGACTGCCCGATGGCGCATGCCAAGGATGCCCTGTACGCCGAGGACGGGACGTTTACGACACCGCAGGTGGGCACGGGCCAAGCGGACTGGCCGCTCTACGCCGAATTGCTGGCCCAGCGGCTGCCCGAAGTTCCCTTAATCCTGGAGCATGCGAAGCCTGAAGAGGTGGAGGAATGCCTCGAACGGATCGCCGCAGCATTCGCCGCAGGCACGGCGCGGAGGCTGCCGGCCGGGGAAGGGACGGCCCGCCATGGCGCATAAACCGAGACTGGGCATACAAGGTCCCGTTGTGGGCTGGCCCGATCCTTGGGCGGGCGAAACATCGGATGAGATCATGCGGACTGGAACGGGAAGCCTGGTTCCATCCCAGGATCCGCGGCCGGAGCCGAAGCACTTCATGAAGGCGCTGTCGGAACTGGGAGCCGACTTCTATGTCCATCACGTAATGCCGGACGCAGAGGAAGTTCCGAAGCTGTTGGCGGACGCGGAAGAAGTGGGACTGGATGTGTGCCTCGGCAACGAATACGGCAACATCAACGGGTCATGGGTGGAAGGCACGAACCGCTACGACGTGACGGACACGGCCGTTGAGCAGGCCGCGCGGTCAGGCCGGTGCATCG
The DNA here is from genome assembly GCF_049942825.1 of Paenibacillus sp. S-38. Taxonomy (NCBI): domain Bacteria; kingdom Bacillati; phylum Bacillota; class Bacilli; order Caryophanales; family Paenibacillaceae; genus Paenibacillus; species Paenibacillus sp. S-38. The sequence continues at coordinate 4,411,181 of NZ_CP187970.1, read as the reverse complement.
GGCTGCTCTACGACGAGCCGGAGCACCTGCAGATCAACGCCGCGCAATACCGCAAAGACGGCTGGTACCCGCATTGGGGTTCCGTCGACGGCCTCGATCTGAACTCCGCCCGCCGGAGAATCGAGGAGGAAGTCGAGGCCAGAGGCCGCCAGGTACAGCATCTGCTGGAACAGGCAGGAACGCCGGTTGCGTCCATGCCGCTGATCAGCGAGCACGTCTTCCCGGTGATGTTCCACACCTTCGCCAGGGCAGGCATGGACGTATGCCCCAAGATCATGAAGGAATCGTTCCAGTCGCTCCAGCTGGCGACAGCGCTCGGGGCCGCCAAGCAGTACGGCCGCTCTCTCTGGATCTGTGCCGACCTGTGGGGGCCCGACGCAGGAGCCTGGTTCACGCGCTATCCCGGCTTCCCCGGCCACTCGCCGGAGGAATTCGAATCCGCGCTGAAGCTGGGCTACCTGATGGGACCGAGCCACCTGTTCGTCGAAAACGTGGACGTCCTGCTGCGGCACACGCCGCAGGGCTTCCGGAAGACCGAATACGGTGAGGTGTGGGAGCTCTTCACCCGCTCTTTCGTTCCCGCACATCCGCTTGCCTGGAACCACACCCAGGCGGAGGCCGATATTGCAGTGATCCACTCGGATGACGCGAACTACGGACAGAACGAGCGGGTCTTCGGGAGCCGGACGCTTGATTCCGGGGAAGCGCAGCAAAGTGTGTTCCACATCTGGCACCTGCTGAGCCGGGGAACCATTCCTTCCCATGGCAGCTGCATGCACATCCCGGGCTATGAATTCCCGCGGCATGAGCTGAAGCGCACAACGGCACCCGAGGCCTTCCCTCTGGAGAAGGGACGCGTGATAGGCGGCGAATCTGTCCATGGGCTGTTCTACCCGGCTCGCAGCGTACTCGTGTTCGATGAGAAGGTCACGGCGAAGACGCTGTGCAAGCCGAGTTTGACCTTAGCCGGGGGCAGCTCCCTCTCACCGGAGACCTTCCGGGCACTTGCTGCCCGCGCAGAAGAAGGCGGGGTTGTGATCATCGCCCGGTGGCTGCTTCCGGCGGACTGCCCTACGGAGCTGAAGATAAGCGGCCGCAGAGGAGCGGGCCGTTGGATCGTGACAGACCACTTTCTGGAGGATGTGGTGAGGGAAGCCGTGGAGCCGCACCTTGGCGAGCCGGGGTGCTGGACGCAGCGGTTCGGCGCATCGGAAGTGAGAATCACAGCGAAGAATAAGGAAGGAACCCGGCTGGAGTTTGAGATGGCAGGGAAGTGACGGGAGTGAGATTGATGAGCGTGCAGCCTGCACCACACGGGGATGCGTTCGCGGAGATTGCCTTCCGCGAGCATCCCGGCAGCCGGGACGGAATAAGCGAAATTCCGCCCGCCGCCTATGAGAAAAGCTTTTTTAACCCGTCCGCGGAAGCGGCTCCGGATAGCGCGGAACCGCCGTACGAGGCCCGGCTGCACGCTTACCGTGAAGAGCTGAAGGGTCTTCGCGAAGCCTATCGTCCGTTCATGCGCAGTCTGATCCCGCCGCCGCAGCTGCATCGCAGCAGACAGAGCTGCAGGCAATTCGATTTCCGGTATCAGACGGCCGAGGACGCCGATTTCAACCGGGTGCTCGAAGGTGCAGGAGACTGGGATTCCGTCACGGTACCCGACTTCCGCGGACCGACTGGGGAGAAGGGGCGGTGGACGGGGTTCTACCGCACGGAATTCACCCACGCTCCGGTACCCGAGGGAAAACGGGTCTACCTCGTCTTCAAGGGAGTCGACTACAAGACGGTGGTGTATCTGAACCGCAAATGCATCGGCAGCCATGAAGGCTTCTTCGCCCCGTTCGAGTTCGATGTGACCGATTATCTGCAGATGAACAATACGCTGGTGGTGGAGGTTCATAACGACTACCCGATGATGGGGGTCGGAGGCACGAAGCTCGACGGCGACAAGCTGTATGCGGCCACCGGGCCGGGCTGGGACGATCCGTACAGCGGGTGGAACCATTGTCCGCCGGGGGCCGGCATCTACAATCAGGTCTATCTGGAGGAGCGGCCGGCGCTGTTCGTGCAGGACGTATTTGTCCGCCCGGACATCGACGGGGGCTTCGTGGAGGTATGGATCGACGTATTCCAGACGGAGAGCGGGCTCAAGGAGAACTTCGGCCTGCAGCTGCAGATCATGCCGAAGAATTTCGAGGGGCCGCACCTTGGCCCGATGACCTTCCCGGTGGCCTATGCTGGGCCGGGACTGAATTATTACCGGTACAAGGTCGACTTCCCGTCCTTCCTTCTCTGGCGGCCGGAGACGCCTTACCTGTACACAGCCCGGATCGAGCTGCTGGAAGACGGCAGTCCGAGGGACAGCTTCGACCGCACCTTCGGTATGCGGAAGTTCCATATGGACGAGAGCGGTTCCCTCAAAGGAACGCTGTACCTCAATAACCGGCCGGTGATCCTGCGGGGGGCCAACGAAATGGGGCACCTGCAGCAGTGCGTCATGAAGGGGGATTACGAGCAGCTCATCGACGATATTCTGATCGCGAAGCTGGCGAACCTGAACTTCTACCGGATCACACAGCGCCCGGTGCAGGAAGAGATCTACGATCACTTCGACATGCTGGGCATGATGCACCAGTGCGATCTGCCCACCTTCGGCTTCATCCGCCGGAGCCAGTTCGTCGAGGGCGTGCGCCAGGCGGCGGAGATGGAGCGGCTGATCCGCAGCCATCCTTCGTCAGTCATGGTTTCCCTGATCAACGAGCCCTCCCGAACGGAGAAGCGGCGCAAAGGCCACCGGCATCTGCACCGCAGTGAGCTCGAAGCGTTCTTCGTCGCCTCGCGGCAGGCGATCTATGTGGAGAACCCGGACCGGGTCGTGAAGAACGCCGACGGCGATTACAACCCGCCCACCCGGGAAGGGCTGCCGGATTTTCACTGCTACAACATGTGGTACACGAACAATGGCATCTCCGTGGGCAAAATGTATAAGGGCTACCTGCCGGCGATCCGCGACGGCTGGAAGACAGGCTGCGGGGAGTACGGGACCGAAGGGCTGGACCGCCTCGAGCTCATGCAGGCCAAGTACCCTGCGCAGTGGCTCCCGGCTTCGGAGAAGGAGCGCTGGTTTCCAAACCGCATTCATGGAGCCCAGTCGTATTCCCTGCACGGGGACTGGTATCCCGAGCAGGAAACCGTGGGGGAGTGGATCGAGGCCAGCCAGAAGCATCAAGCGCTGGCGGCCCGGCTAATGACCGACGCTTGGCGTCGGAGAGCTGACCGGGTCGTATCGACGGCAATCCACCTGCTCATCGACGCTTGGCCTTCCGGTTGGATGAAAGCGCTTGTCGGTGTGGATCGTGTGCCGAAGCCCGCCTTTTTTGCATACAAAGACAGCCTGGAGCCAAGCCGCGTGAGCCTGCGCTGCGACCGCTGGAAGGCGTATGAGGGAGAAACGCTAGAGATTGAAGCCTGGCTGCTGAATGATACGCCGGAGGAGCTGGAAGGCTGCCGAATACTCGCTACGCTGCGGGATGACGAAGGGGATTATGCTCATTATGAAACCAAAGCAGGCGTGCAGGCGGCAGCGGCCGGGTATGCGGGGACGATCCGGGTGACCGTCCCGCAGACCGGGGACCGCAGGGCGATGTATGTGGATGCCTGCCTGCTGGATGCGCAGGGCCGGCGGCTGGCTCTCGAGCGCTTCGCCTTCGAAGCGTTCGCCAGATCATCGGAGGCATGCCCGAAGCCGGCCAAGGTGATCGCGGCCGACAGCGGCGCGCGGATGCTGTGCACGCTGCTGGACCTCCCGGCCGAAGGGCCGACAGGAGCAGGGCTGCCCGACGGACCGCTGCTTGTCACTTCCCATGAAGCGTATGAGGCCAACCGGACCGGGATCCTCGATCGGGTGAAGGCCGGAGGAACCACGGTGCTGGTGCTGTCCGGCGGGGCGGACAAATCGGAGTGGGACCTCGGGGGCTCCTCCGTACGGGCCGTGAAGCTCCGCGAGGTGTATACGCTCGCCTGCAGTCCGGCCGCTGATGAGGAAGCGCTCGGGTGGATGAAGGCGGATGACTTTGCTTACTTTTACAACCTCACACAGGACCGGCTGGACGGAATCGCCGGCTGCTGGCTCGAGGGCGAAGGGATCGAGCCCATTCTCTGGAGCTACCGCTCGGAGGGGGAAAAGGACGGCAAGCGCAGGCTGCCGGTGGCTGGTGTAAAGCAGCTGGGCCGGGGACGCTTGTACCTGATCTGTATGCCTCTCGCCGGAAGGGCCGGCTGCAATCCGACCCTGGACCGTCTGCTGATCTCGCTGCTGGGGAGGAAAGGAGAGTGCGAGCCGTGCATGCCATCGTCAGCCGGGACGGACGAAAGCTAGCCGAAGCGGGAGCCCATGCTGAGGGGGGCAGACTGCGCCTTGGCCGGCGCGGAGCGCAAGGGGATTCGTGGTTCCTCGATGAGCCGCTGGAGAATCTGCTGACCTTCTCAGAGGGCGTGCCTTGGCGGACCGCCGCCGTCTCTCTGGAGGATGTGTATGTCTGCCCCTCCGGAGAGGAGCCCAGGCTGCGGATCAGCGCCGTGGCCAATGGGGTGCTCCGCATCAAGCTGGAGCTTGCCTTCGATGATCACTCGCTGCTCCGGCTTCAGGTTTCGTGGACGAATATTTCCGCGCGGACCCTGCAGGATGCCGCGGCAGGCCTGCTGCTCCCTCTGCCGAAGGGAGAGCAGAGCAAAGTGACGATTCCCCACATGCTCTACAACGACAACCCCTCCTCCGATCTCCAGCGGATCGTGCCGAAGCTTGGGATGGGCCCCGGCAGAGGGGTCATCTGCGAAGAGCACAGGCTTCCGATCCCCGGGGTGAATGTCGAGTGGCAGGAGAGCAGGGAAGGGGAAACCGCCTCCTGCTTCTCGCTGTTCTCGATCCCTTCCTATTCGGAAACGGAAGAGGGGACCGTGCACTACGGTTCGCTGGGAGCGATAGACGAAGAGAAAAGCATCGTGGCCGCCGCCCTGAGCGGCGTCGTGATGTTCAACGGAGAGAAAGATGTCGTCTGTACGGCCAAAAGCCGGACGGACAACTGGCGCGGCGGTTATCTAAGCCTTGCCCCCGGGCAGACGCTGGCGAAAGAGTATGCGCTCGACTGGAGCGATGGGGTTCTTCCGGGACGTGGTTTCCGGGAGCTGGTCCGGCGGGCGCCCTATCTGTACGACCCGCGCGGGGCTGAACCGCTGACGGTGGAAGAGATCGTCCGCCTGAAGACGAACGCGCTCGACGGACGCTGGAGAACCGGCGGAGGCGGAGAGGCCGGCTATGTCAAATTCGCTCCGGAGGCCGTTCCCGGCCGGGCGCCCAAGCATCCGCCGCACTTCATGTACGGCTGGACGGGGCAGTGCCTGAAGCTGGCCTGGTGCGACCTGAAGCTCGGCCTGCGGCGCGGGGAAGAGGACCGCATCGCAAGGGCGGTGCAGGCGGCGGATTTCTACCTTCACGGCAGCCGGACAGCGGCACAGGGGCTGCGGTACGGCATGTTCAACCTCGCCGAAGGGCGGTGGGATCACTACCGCTGGAACGGCGAAGAGGTGGTTCCGAGCCGCGCGCTCGGCGAGACGATCGCCGATCTGGCCGATCTGGCGCTGGAGCTGCGCAGCCATGGCCGGGAGATCCCGGCGGGCTGGACGGAGGCGGTCCGCGAAGCGGCGGACTGGTTCCGGCGCAGCAGGCTGCCGTCGGGCGTCTATCCGGCCGCCTGGCGGACGGACGGCACCCCGGCCGACGAGATGATCACGGCCGCAGGCCTGCCCTGCACGATCGCCCTGGCCAAAGCCTACCGGTTGGGCGGAGACCCCGCCGATCTGGCTGCGGCGGAAGCCGGCCTGCGAAGCTATTATGAAGCGCATGCGGCCTCGTTCGACCGCCCGTTTGCCCGCTCAACGCTGGATGCGAGATGCGAAGACAAGGAAGCGGGGATGTACTATTTCCTCGCGGCTTATGAACTCTACACCCTAACAGGCCGTGACGAGTACCGGGAGTGGACTGAGATCGGGGCGGACTGGATCCTGACCTTTGTGTTCCACTGGAATCCGGTGTATGACCGCGGCACTCCGTTCCGGGAGCGGAACTTCCTGGCTGCAGGCTGGCCCGGGGTCAGTGTGCAGAACCATCATCTCGATGTCTATTTTCCGACCTATGAGCTGTGGAAGCTCGGCCGGATGACCGGCCGGTCCGATTATGAGCGGATGGGCCGGATGTCCTTCGGCGTCATGGGCCAGGGCATCTGCACCGAGTCCGGAGAGTATGGATTCAGCAGGGCGGGAGAGCAGGGGGAAGGATTTTTTCAGACGAATTGGAACGGCAGAGGACACAGCAACACGTGGAACCCGTCCTGGGTGATTGCGCTGGTGCTGCAGAATGCCCTGCGGTTCAGAGAGGAGGAGAGCGGATGACGGCAGTCCGGTTCGGCAAAATCCGGTTCGGCGGCGACTATAACCCGGAGCAGTTTCCAAGAGAAGTCTGGGACGAAGATATGAAGCTGTTCGGCGAGGCGGGCATCGATATCGCGACAGTCAACGTGTTCTCCTGGGCACTGAACCAGCCCGATGAAGAAACGTACCGGTTCGAGTGGCTGGACGAGGTGCTGGACCTGCTCCATGCCAGCGGCGTTGAAGTCTGCCTGGGCACCGGAACAGCAGCCCATCCCGCATGGATGGCCCGCAAGTACCCCGATATTCTGTCCGTTGCCTATGACGGGAAGAAGCGGAAATTCGGGCGGCGTCACAACTCCTGCCCGCACAGCCCTGCGTTCCGGCGGTTCGGACCCGAGATGGCGAGGCGCCTGGCGGAGCGGTACCGGGATCATCCGGCGGTATCACTCTGGCACGTGAACAACGAGATCGGCATTCGCTGCTACTGTGCGAACTGCGAAGCGGCATTTCGGGAGTGGCTGAAGCAGCGGTACGGCACGCTCGATGCCCTGAACAGCGCCTGGTACACCCGTTTCTGGGGGCATACCTATTATGATTGGGAAGACATCGTGCTTCCGAGCGGGCTCAGCGAAGGGATGCAGGGAGGCAACTCCGACCAGACCGCTTTCCAGGGGATGACGCTGGATTATTACCGGTTCAACTCGGACAGCTGGCTGGAGTGCTATCTGCTGGAAGCGCGGGCGATCAAAAGCATCATTCCGGATGCCGTGGTGACCACCAACTTCCAGGGGAATGGCACGTACAAGCCGCTGGATTACTTCCGGTGGGCGCCCCACCTGGACGTGATCGCCCTCGACATGTATCCGGAGAACGACACGCCGGCGAGCGTGATGGCGCTCCGGTACGACCTGATGAGGGGGTTAAAAGGCGGAGAGCCCTTCCTCCTGATGGAATCGACCCCTAGCGTGATCAACTGGAAGACGGTGAACCCGGCTAAGCCGCCTGGCGTCATGCGGCTGCGGAGCTGGCAGGCGGTGGCCCGCGGGGCCGATTCGGTCATGTTCTTCCAGCTGCGCCGCTCACTGGGCGCTTACGAGAAGTTCCACGGCGCGGTCATCGACCACTGCGGGCATGGGAACACCCGCGTGTTCCGCGAATGTGCGCAGCTCGGGGCGGAGCTTCACCGGCTTGGCGGCCGGCTGCCTGGAGCCCGCACGGAGAACCGGGTGGCCCTGATCTTCGACTGGGACAACTGGTGGGCCGTCGAGATGGGCGGCGGACCGTCCGCCTATCTCAAATATGTGGAGCTTATCCAGCACTATTATGACGCGCTCTTCAGCAGCGGCATCGGGGTGGATCTGATCCCGCTGGACAGCGATTACGAGCGGTATGACGTGGTGCTGGCGCCGCTGCTCTACATGGTGAAGCCGGGAATCGCGGAAAAGCTCGAAGCTTACGTCGGGAACGGCGGCACGCTGGCGGTTTCGTTCTACAGCGGCATTGCAGATGAGCATGACCGGGTCGTGCCCGGCGGCTATCCGGGGAAGCTGCGGCGGCTGCTCGGCCTGTGGGTCGAGGAGATCGACGCCCTGTTCCCGGACCAGCGCAACGGATTGCGGCTGCTGCAGGACATCGGCGGGATGCCGAAGGGAGATGAGCATGCCTGCGGCCTCGTCTGCGAGGTGGTCCATCCGGAAGGCGCGGAGACGGTGGGCGTCTTCACGGACCGGTATTACCGGGATGCGCCCGCACTTACGCGGCACTGGTTCGGCCGGGGTGAAGCGTGGTATACGGCGACCCGCCCGGACCCCGCCTTCATGCGGGAATGGCTGCGTCATCTCTGCGAAGGGAAGGGGATCCGCCCGATCTATGATGGGGTGACCGGTGTGGAGGTAACCCGCAGGGAACGGGACGGGAAAGCGTACACCTTCCTGCTGAATCACAGCGATGAACCCCGGGAGGTTCATCTGGGAAGCGCGGTGGTGCAGGACCTGCTGAGCGGAGCCCGAATCAGCGGCACCGCGGTCGTGCCGGCCCAGGGCGTCCTTATCCTGAGCGCGGAAGAAGGGGGTGACGGCTCATGAGCAGCACGGAAACCCTGCGCGGACGGTTCGATAATCCGCCGGCCGAGTTCCGTGCAGCACCGTTCTGGGCCTGGAACGACGCGCTGCAGGAAGAAGAGGTAATCCGGCAGATCGGGGAGATGAAGGAAGGCGGCATGGGCGGCTTCTTCATCCACTCCCGCGACGGGCTGGAGACTGAATACATGGGCACGGAGTGGATGAAGCTCGTCCGGGCGGCCGTCGAAGAGGCGGAAGCCCAAGGCATGCAGGCGTGGCTCTACGACGAGGACCGCTGGCCGTCGGGCTTCGCGGGCGGACTCGTGCAGGCGCGCGGCGGCGATGACTATCGGGCGAAGGGATTGACGCTCGAGGTCGTCCCGGCGGAGAAGGAAGGCTTGGGCCGCCTGGCCGAGAGGCTGGCTGACGGGGCACCCGTGGCGGTCTTCCGCGCGGTGATAGCAGAGCGAAGCCTGCTGAGCTGCAAGCGCCTGTACCTGCAGGCGGAACCCGTAAGCGAGATGGAAGCAGCAGCGGCTGCGGAGAACACCGTGCTGGCGCCGATGACGGAGCCGCAGCAAGAGCATGAAACCGTATTTCTGCTCTTCCGCGTGGAAGTATCCGAGCGGAGCGAATGGTTCAACGGCGAGGCACCCCCCGATCAGCTCAATCCGGATACGGTGCGCACGTTCATCGATCTCACCTACGAGGCCTATGAGCGGGAGATCGGCAGCAGCTTCGGGACGGCGGTGCGCGGTGTGTTCACCGACGAACCGAGCATCCATGACCGGCACTGCCGGTTCACCGCAGGCCGCGGCTGGCTGCCGTGGAGCGGATCGTTCCCGGCATTCTACCGGGAGCGGAGGGGCAGCGACGTGCTGGATACCGCCCCTTACCTGTTCTTCGACGGAAGCCTGTCGCCGCAGGCCCGCCACGACTACTGGCGCACGGTGACGGAGCGGTTCAGCGAAGTTTACTCCGGGCAGATCGGGGAGTGGTGCGGCAGCCGCGGTCTCGCTTTTACCGGGCATTACCTGTGGGAGAACAACCTCGGCACGGCTACACGAGTCTGCGGGGCGGTCATGCCGAACTACCGGTACCAGCATGTGCCCGGCATCGATATGCTTGGGGAACAGACGAATGAGACGATCACCGTCAAGCAGTGCACCTCCGTCGCCCATCAATACGGCCGCAAGGTGGTGCTCAGCGAGACCTACGGCTGCACGGGCTGGGGCTTTACCTTCGAGGGACAGCGGTGGGTCGGCGACTTTCAGTACGTGCTCGGCGTGAATCTGCGCTCCCAGCATCTCGCCCTGTATTCGATCAAGGGCTGCCGCAAGCGCGATTATCCGCCGGTCTTCCACTACAACACGAGCTGGTGGAAGTACAGCCGGGTGATCGAGGATTATTACGCGAGGCTCTCGGCGGTACTGACGGAAGGACGCCCCATCCGCGATGTCCTGGTTCTTCACCCTTCCACCACCGCGTGGAGCATGGTCGGCACGGGGCCATACGGATTCCCGGCCCGGGGCAAAGACCGGGACGTGTCCGCCGCCAACCGGTACGGGCATGAATTCAATGCCTTCCTCCGCGGGCTGCTCGGCGCCCATTACGACTTCGATCTGGGAGACGAGATCATCCTGTCGGAGATTGGGAGCGTCCGGCAGACGGAAGGGGCGGCGAAGCTGGCGGTGGGCGGGGCGGAATACCGCACGGTGGTGCTGCCGGAGATCCGCACGATGCTGCGAAGCACATTCGTGCTGCTGACCCGCTTCCTGGAAGCCGGCGGCAGGGTGGTTGCTGTGGGCCCGCCGGCCGAGCTGCTGGAAGGGCGTCCCGCACCCGAGCTGTCCCGGTTGTACGGTCACCCGGGCCTCACGCTGGTCCCGGATGACGCCTCCGCAGCCACAGCAGCCGCAGTCGCAGCCCTACTTGAGCCCATCCTGCCCCGCCGCGTCAGCATCAAGCACCGGACGCCGCAGCAGGCGGAACCCGCGGAGGCCGGCCAGATGCTCTACATGCTGCAGGAAGCGGAGAACAGCAAGGTGCTGTTCCTCGTCAACAATGACAAGGAAGAGGAACAGCAGGTGACAATCACCGTAGAGGGAGAGGGCCTGCTCGAAGAGTGGAATGCGCTTACAGGCAGGGTGACGGTCATTCCCGTCCGGCGCAGCCGAGAAGGCCTGCTGCAATTCGACGCAAGCTTCGGTCCGGCCGATTCCAGGCTGTATGTGCTGCATACGAACCGGGCAGCGGAAGAAAGCCAGGCTGCAGCGCCGGGGTCCGCAGCCGAAACGTCCCTTGAACCTGCCGTCACCATCCGTATGGAGCTCCAGGAACCTGCCGGCTTCAGCCGCACGGCGCCCAATGTGCTCACGCTGGACCGCTGCTCCTACCGTCTCCAAGACGGGGAGTGGTCCGGGGAGATGGACGTATGGCAGGCCCAGCGGGCGATCCGCGAAGCGCTTGGCATGCGCCAGGTATATGGCAACGGACTGGAGCAGAGGTACCGGTGGGTGCATGAAGCCCACCCGGGAGACGGTACGCCGGCCGCGTTCCGGTTTCATTTTGAAGTAACGGACGTTCCGGAAGGGGAAGTTCATCTGGTGGTAGAGTCCGCAGGAGACTATGAGCTGCGGCTGAACGGCACCCCGGCTCCAGCGGTGCCGGACGGCTGGTTCCTGGACCGCTCGTTCGACCGCGTGCCCCTCAGGGGGCTGCAGGCGGGCCGCAATGAACTGATCCTGATCTGCCGGTACCACCAGCGGATGGAGGTCGAGGATCTCTATCTCATCGGGGATTTCGGTGTGGATGAGGGCAGAAAGATCATTCGCGAACAGGAGAAGCTGCAGCTCGGCGACTGGTGCCTGCAGGGCTACCCGCATTATGCCGGAAGCATGGTCTACCGGTTCACGGTGGACGGAGGCCCGTCTCCGGGCGGGACGGCATGGCTCGAGCTCGGCAGCTTCCAGGCGGTCACGGCAGAGGTCCGGATCAATAGAGAAACCGCGGGCCACGTGCCATGGAGGGCCGCCGGACGGCTCGACATCAGCGGACGCCTGCGGGAGGGAGAGAACCTCATCGAGGTGGAGATTATGGGAAGCCCGCGCAATCTGCTCGGCCCGTTCCACCACACCACAGGGGATCCGTCCATTACCAGCTGGTCGTCCTTCCGGAAGGAAGGCGGCGATTACAGCCCGGCTTACCGGCTGCGGCCTTACGGCTTATTCGGCGGAATCAGGCTGTACCGCGTACAGGAGCAGGGAGGAGAGGGAGGTTAAGCATGAGAAATACTGGCAGCTGGCGGAGGCTCATTGCGGCCCTGATCATCCTGTGCACCGCGCTGATGCCGGGGGCCGCACAAGGCGAAGTGAAATATCCCACGTTTACGAAAGACAGCTACGGCAACCTGATCTGGCTGCAGCCGGCTTATTATCCGTTAGGCGTTCTCGGGGGCGACCTGACGGCGCCGGAGGGTAATGGCAGCACGGCTCGGATCCCTTCGCCGATGCGGAATCCGAAGGATATTTTTATCGATACGAACAACGAGGTCTACATAGCTGATACGGGGAACAACCGGATCGTTCACATGACGGAGCAGGGGAAGCTGATCCGCTACCTGACCCTGCCGGAGAGCCCGCTGCAGAAGCCTGAAGGGGTCTTCGTGACAAGCAAGGGCGAGATCTACATCGCGGATACGGGGAACAAACGGGTCGTCAAGCTGGGCCCGGACGGAAAGCTGCAGCAGGAATTCGGACGTCCGGATTCCCGATATATCTCGGAGACGTTCACCTATGACCCGGCAAAGGTCATGGTCGATGAGCGGGGATTCCTGTATATCGCGGTGCACGGCGGGTATGAAGGGCTGGTGCTGCTCGATCCCCGCGGCAAGTTCCAGGGCTTCTTCGGCGCCAACCGGACGGCCTTGTCCCCGCTTGACGCACTGAAGCGGATGCTGTACACGAAGCAGATGTACGCGAACGAGGTCGCGAAAAAGCCGGAGACGATCAACAGCGTGGCGACAGATCAGAACGGCTACATCTATACCGTCACCGGGGGAATGACCAAGAGTGATCAGCTTAAGAAGCTGAACACCAAGGGAGCGAACCTCCTGCGCAGCTCGGTCAAATCGTTCGGCGAGTCCCGCCCGGGTGATGCTGCGGCGGCCGCGGCGGCTGCCGCCTCCACAACAACGCAGGGGGCGGCGGCTCCACAGCTGATCGACGTGGCGGTGGACCGCAGCGGGAACATGATCGTGGTCGACCAGCAGTTCAAGTATATCTCGCATTACGACTATGCCGGGAACCTGCTGTACTTCTGGGGCGGCCCGTCCGCCGCTGGCTCTTCGCAGGTCGGGCTTCTGAAGAGCCCGGCGGCACTGGATGTCAATTCACGCAGCGAGCTGTTCGTTCTGGATGATCAGGAGAATATTGTCCAGGTGTTCCGCCTCTCGGAGTTCGGCCAAAAGGTCGACGAGGCCAACCAGCTGACGCTGGCGGGGAACTACAACGGCAGCGAAAAGCCGTGGGGGGATGTGCTGCGGATGAACGCCCAGTTCACGCCTGCGATCCTCGGACTTGCCAAGGCCGCCTTCCACAAGGAGGACTACCCGAAGGCCCAGGCGCTGTTCAAGGAAGCCGGCGACCGCGAGGGCTACTCCGAATCGTTCTGGCAGATCCGGATGCTCTGGTTCCAGAGCAACTTCTCCTGGATTGCCAGCTTGACGGTGTTCGGCAGCGTGCTCTACCTGTCGGCAGGCCGGTGGACGGCCGGTATGTCCTTCCGGGCCCGGTGGAGCCGGAGAAGCGAGCCCCGCAGCTCCTTCCTCCGCAGCCTGAAGCACGCGGTCTATATCCTGAAGCATCCGGTCGACGGCTTCACGGCCGTGCGGTACGAAGGCAAGGGCACCTATGCCAGCGCATTGGTTCTGCTCGCCGCCGTCTATCTGGCCCTGGTGTTCAAGGAGACCGTGACCGGGTTCGCCTTCAATATGACACGCATGGTAGACGTGTATACGCTTTTTCTGCAGTGCTTCATCGTGTGGGCGGGGTGGGTCTTCTCGAACCATCTCGTGAGCTCCATCTACCGCGGGGAAGGACGCTTCCGGGACATCGTCATCGGCAGCTCTTATGTGTTCGTTCCGTATATCGTCGTGGGTGTTCCGCTGGCGCTGCTCTCGAACGGCATGACGCTGTCCGAAGAGTCCGTCTACTCGATGATCCTCACCGGCATGACCCTGTGGACCGGCCTGCTCCTGTTCTGGAAGGTGCAGTTCATTCACAATTACAGCGTCGGCGAGACGGTCATCAACATCGTACTTACGCTGTGCACCATGCTCGTGATCGGCGTTCTGCTGTTCGTCACGGGCGGGCTGACCAGCGATCTGCTTTCCTTAATCCGTGAGATGCTCCAGGAGGTGGTGAACCGATGAGCAGGTTCCGAATTCCCGGTAAGAAAAACATCATCATCGCGGTCCTTCTCGCCGCCGCCCTGATCTATGGAGCCGTCAGCGTGCCCGTGGAGTTCAAGCCGGCGGCAGGCAGCCGCACGGCTCTGGGCGCGGCGGAGCAGGGGACCGCGGAGACCCCGGCGCAAGCCGTGCAAGCCCGGCTTCCGGAGGAGCAGGACTTCAAAGTGATGTCTGAGTCCGATGCCCTGAAGCTGAAGCTTGACGCGAAGACGGGGCATTTCATCATCGAGGACAAACGCACGGGAAGCGTGTACCGTTCTTATCCCGAACCGAAGTTCTGGGCGCAGGAGAAGATCTCCGAGAACTGGAAAAAGCATCTGGCCTCCCCACTGATGGTGCAGTATGTCGACTTCTCGAAGAGCAACGTGCAGGCCAAGGAGACGAACATGGCGGCAGAGGGAGGGCAGATCAAGGAAGTGAAGGAGATCCCGGGCGGGTTCTCCCTCGTCTACGAACTGCCTGCCACCGGCTTCCGGATTCCGGTCGAGGTGACGCTTCAGGGAGATTATGTCCAGACCAAGATTCCGCGTGACGGCATCCAGGAGACGAAGATGGGGCTGATCTGGGTCCGCCTGTATCCGTTCCTCGGGGCGGAATATTCCGCAGGCCAGGACGGCTACATGTTCATTCCGGACGGCGCGGGAGCCCTCATCCGGTACAAGGAGAACGGCAACAACGTCAACAAGATCTACGATGAGAGCGTCTACGGGCAGGACCAGACCTTCGCCGGACTCGGCAGCAACCGCAACAAGATCATCATGCCGGTCTTCGGCATGAAAACCGGTGCCAAAGGATTCCTGGCCGTGCTGCATGAAGGGGAAGAGTATGCCAATATCGTAGCGGCTCCCGCCGGCGTGCTCAGCGGCTACAACTGGGTGACGGCGCAGATGAATTACCGCGCGAGCTTCCTGCAGTTCACGAGCCGCAATTCGCCGGACGAATGGGGCTATGTCGACTACAACCGCGACGAGCTCTTCGGAAGCGACCGGGTCGTCCGGTATTATATCCTCGGTTCCGACAAAGAGGGATATGTCGGCATGGCACAGACCTACCGCGACTATCTCATGAAGGAGAAGGGGCTCAAGCCCCGCGAAGGCGAAGACAAGAACCTTCCCCTGCACGTCGACCTGATCGGCGGGGACCGGGAGGAGGGCGTGGTCAGCGACCGGTATATCAAGCTGACGGATACCTCCGATGCCTCCCGCATGGTCGACACGCTTACGCAGAAGGGTGTTCCCCGGATGTCCCTGACTTATATGGGCTGGCAGAAGGGCGGATACAGCTCCTTCGGCCGTTCGCTCCCGGCGGATTCGTCCATCGGCGGCAGCGCAGGAATGAAGTCGTTCATCGATAAGGCCCGCGGATACGGGTATCCGGTCTACCTCGATACGGAGCTTGCGGCTAACAATACGGGAGGCGGCGGCTTCGACGACCGGTTCCACGCCAAGGTCAACCTTGCCGGCCGCAATCTGTCGCTCGGACTGCTCTATAACGGGGAGCGGGTGCCTGCGGTCAGCGACAAGTTTGCGGAGCAGAGCCTGGTGGCCGCGCTGCCGGATTATAAGGAGCTCGGGGTCAGCGGTCTGGTCATGAACGGGATCGGGCAGCGCCTGTACAGCGACTACAATACGGGCTTCGGTGCTCCCCGGGACGAGGCACGGGATGTGCAGGAGCGGGTGCTGGGAAGGGCCAAAGAGACGCTGGGCAGCGTCGTAGGGACCCAGTCGAACTTCTATGCCCTGCCGTATATCGACCACATCCGGAAGCTGGTCTACGACCATTCCTACGATCTCTTCACGGATGAACCGGTGCCCTTCGCGCAGATTACGCTGCACGGTCTCGTTTCGTATTCCTCCGAATATGTGAACAACCGACAGGAGGACGTGAACGACTTCCTCCGTGACATCGAGTACGGGGCGGAGCCCTCGTTCATCTTCACCCAGGCACAGACCCAGGCCTTCGTGAACGCTTACGGCATCCGGTATTACAACACGTACTTCCCCGCTTGGGAGAATGAAGCTGCAGAGCAGTATAAGCGGTATAACGAAGCGCTCGGCCCCGCGCAGAACCAGTTCATCACGAACCACCGGACGCTCGCGCCCGGCGTGAAGGAGACGACCTACGCGAACGGCAGGAAGCTGATCGTGAATTACAACCGGGAGCCTTACCAGACCGCTGACTACACGGTTCCCGCACAGAACTTTGCGGTCCTCAAGGAAGGAGGGGGAGAGTCGTGAAAAACAGGCTGAGAATGAACTCATCGCTTACGGAGTATCTCGAAGGCACGCTCTTCATCGCCCCTTGGCTGATCGGGTTCCTGGTCTTCATGGCGTTCCCGATCGGCTACTCCCTGTTCATGAGCTTCCAGAACGTGACGATCACCGCCTCGAGCACGACGACGGAGTTCATCGGGTGGACGCATTATCGGACCATTCTCTTCGAGAACGGAAGCATCCTGTATAACGATCTGCTGCCGTTCCTGCGGCAGGCGCTGTTCATGATCCCGATCATCGTCATCTTCGCCCTGCTGATCGCCATGATGCTGAACCAGCCGTTCGCGGGCAGAACCCTGTTCCGCGCGATCTTCTTCCTTCCCGTCATTCTCGCGACTGGCGAGGTCGTCAAGGAATTCCTGATGCAGGGTGAAGGCGAGCTCGGCTTTATGGCCAAGTACAACGTCTCGGGCATCATCGGAGCCTACCTGTCTCCGACGTGGTCCACGCCGTTGATCTCGATTCTGAACTCCTTCGTGCTCATCCTGTGGTACTCCGGCGTCCAGATCCTGATCTTCCTCGGCGGGCGCCAGACGATCTCGAATTCGGCGTACGAAGCCGCCCGGATCGACGGGGCGGGCCCGTGGGAGACCTTCTGGAAGATTACGCTGCCGGCCATGACGCCGTTCATCTTCCTCAACATGATCTATACCGTGGTCGACCTCTTCACGTTCCCGACCAACCCCATCCTGCAGCGGGTGCGGGAGAGCGAGTACGGGCAGTACAGCGCACTGATCTGGATTTATTTTGCGATCATCAGTGTGTTCCTGACGATCATCTTCTATGTGTTCCATCTTGCGACCAAACCGCAGCGGGCGGCCAGGTAAGCCTATGCCCGCAACCAATTCATGAAGAAGGAAAGGAGGGACACCATGCTGGGTACCAAGCTGGAGAAAGGGACCAAAACCCGGCGGTCCGAGCTTCCGCTGCTGCTGGACCGGGCCCGCTGGAAGATCATCGGCAGGGAAGCCGATAAAGGGCTGCTGTTCAAATGCTTCATCTACCTCATCCTGCTCGATGCCGCTTACATCTATCTCAAGCCGGTGTTCCATATGCTGGCGACCATGCTCAAGAATCCGGGCGATCTGCTGGACCCGTCCGTGAAATGGTTCCCGAATACGCTCTATCTCGGCAATCTCCAGGAAGCGTGGGAGTGGCTCAAGTATCCAAAGGCGCTCGGGATCTCGCTGACGCTGTCCCTGTCGGTGGCCGTGCTGCAGACGATTTCCTGCGCGGTGACCGGGTATGCCTTCGCCAGGCTGAAGATTCCGTTCAAGCGGCTGCTCTTCGGCTGCCTGCTGCTGACCTTCATCGTGCCGATGCAGGTGACGATTCTGCCGAACATTATTTACGCCAGAGAGCTCGGAATGCTCAATACGATCTATCCGATCATCGTGCCGGCCTTCTTCGGCCTGGGACTGAAGGGCGCGCTCTTCGTCATCATCTACCGGCAGTTCTTCTCGACCCAGCCGAAGGAGCTGGAGGAGGCGGCACGGATCGACGGGGCGGGCGTATTCAAAATTTTCTACAAGGTGATGATGCCGCTCGCCAGACCCGCGATCCTCGTCGTCTTCCTGTTCTCGTTCGTATGGACGTGGAACGACTTCTATCTGCCGAGCATGTACTTGTCGGATATCGAAACCGCGCCGCTCTCCATGGGCATCTCGCGAATCGCATCGGCGCTCCGCCAGCAGGCCGAGGTGTACGGCCCTTCGGTCACGGACGAGGCGATCCGGATGGCGACGACGTTCCTCATGATCATTCCGCCTATGCTGCTCTATCTGTTCACGCAGCGGTGGTTCATCGAAGGCGTGGAGCGGACCGGATTGGTGGAATAGAGAGGAGCCGGAGGGTTCGGCTGAGAGGAGGAACCATATGAAACGCTTGAATGGGCGGCCGCTGGCCGCACTGCTCGCGGTACTCTTGATGCTGAGCGCATTCCTGTCCGCCTGCTCCCAGGAGGAAGCGGCAGACGGGCAGGAAGCAGCGCCCGCAGGGACCAAGAAGCTGCTCCTGCTGAAGAAAAAAGAGGGCAGCGGCGACCCCGTGCTGATCAGCCATCTGGAGAAGCTCGGATACCTCGTCATGGATATGTCGGAGAATGAATTCACGGCGCAGGCGGCGAAAGATTACGCCGTCATCTATGTCAGCGACTCGGTCAATGCTTCGCGTCTGGACGGCGGACTGAAGAACGCGTCCGCAGGCATCGTCTATGCGAAGGCCCAGCTGGCGGAGACGGCCGGCTTGGCGGGCCCCCTCAGCTACGGACATCAGCAGGGGACGGCGGTTCAGATCAAAGATGCGAAGCATCCCTTAGCAGCCGGACTGTCAGGGGAGCCGGCCGTATATAAGGCGGCCGGAAGTATGGGCTATGCCGCTCCCGGGAAGGAAGCTGCCGTTATAGCTGCGGCTCCCGGCGATGAGAAGAAGGCGTTTGTGTTTGCCTATGAGAAAGGGGCGAAGGATGCCGGCGGGCAGACTTTGCCGGGACGCCGGGTGTTCTTCTATATGCCGACCGGCGAAGAGACGAACCAGTCGGAGCAGGGCTGGAAGCTGCTCGATGCGGCGATCGCATGGGCCGCACAAACCCCAAAATCATAAGGAGGCAGGGACCATGAAACGTATGCTGGGATTGATCATGCTGGCCGGCGCGCTGCTGCTCTCTTCAGCGTGCCAGCAGGAAGAGGCCGCTCCAACAGCCGCTCCGCAGAACAACGCGAAGAAAGCGCTGCTTGTCGGCCGGGATGGCGGCGGGGACGCCATCCTCGCCAAGCGCCTGCGCGAGAAGCACGGCATGGAGGTGACGATCGTCGCGGACAAAGAGGTCACCACCGAATCCGCCAAAGGGTACGGGCTGATCTATGTCAGCGAATCCGTCAACTCGGGCAAAATTCAGGACAAATTCATCACGCTTCCCGTGCCCGTCATCTATGCGGAGGTCCAGGCGGCACCGCAGATCGGATTATCCGACGAAGAGGCCTACGGACATCTCGAGGGCTCAAATGCGGCGAAGACGCTTGAGATCAAGGACAGCGCACATCCCCTGGCCGCCGGGCTCTCCGGCAAGGTCGACGTGTACAAGGACAACGGGAAGATGGGCTATGCAACCCCGGGAGAAGACGCCATTGTGATCGCCACCGTCCCGGGTGAGGAGCAGAATGCGGCCATTTTCGCGTACGATAAGGGGGCTACGAAGGCCAGCGGACAGCAGGCGGCCGCCCGTGAGATCCTCTTCTACCTGTTCAACGGGGAGGAGATCAACCAGACGGAGGAGGGCTGGAAGCTGTTCGACGCCGCCGTGGAGTGGGCGACAGGCTCCTCCAAATAAACCGTGTGAAGGCACCTGAACAGCCTTGAAGCGAGGGGGGCCAGGATGCGCCGAATAACCTATAAAGTCGAACCGCCCCCCTAATGTCCCGTCCTTCTTTTCATACTAAAGTAGAACAAGTAAGCGGTAACATATTACGGTCATGGGCTTCGGCCAGTCATGGCACTGAAACGCAAAAAAGGGAGGTTCCGTTCAGGCATGAACAAGAAAAAGTGGATTGCCGCCGCATCGGCGCTGGCCTTGACGATGTCCGTCGCAGCAGGGTGCACCGATGCGCCTGTGGCCAGCGAGAAGGCCCCGGAGGCCAGCAAGGGCGAGAAAGCGCCGGATAATGAAATTTTCATCTACACCGTGTATCCTGCTTTCTACGCCAAGGAAGAGAACTTTGAGAAGCAGATCGGCCAGCACCTCAAGAAAAAGTTCCCGAATTTTACGTTCAAGCATGTGCACTGGGACAATCCGGGCCGGCAGTATAAGGACCTGATCGCCGCCGGTACGATTCCCGACATCATCATCGACAATGCCCGGATGAACCTGCAGCGCTACATTATGAAGAATGACCTGCAGTACGACATGTCGGAGCTCATCAAGAAATACAACTTCGATACGAGCAAATTGAACCAGGCCGCCTTCGCACAGATGAAGAATGTGACACCGGAAGGACATATCTACGGTCTGCCGTTCCAGCTCAGCGATTTTGTCCTCTTCTATAACAAGGACATCTTCGATAAATTCGGCGTCGACTATCCGAAGGACGGGATGACCTACGACGAGATCTATGAGCTTGCCAAGAAGCTGACCCGCGTAGAAGGAGAGAACACATACAAAGGGTACCAGCAGCATCCGGGACTCTATATGAACTACAACCAGCTGTCACTGTCGCCGCTCAGCCTGACGGAAGATAAGGCGGAGCTCAGCACGGACAGCTGGAAGAAGGTCGTCGATAACCTGCGTCGCTTCTACGAAATTCCGGCGAACCAGTTCACATCGGTCGATGACTTCCCGAAGGGCAAGATGGCGATGAGCGTTCACGTATCCGAGAAGATCATCCAGTGGCATGAACAGAACAAGAACTTGAATTTCGATATTGCCTCCATGCCGTCATTCCCGGATGCGCCTCAGACGAAAGCGCAGCCGAATATGTACTCGGCCTACATCACCAAGCAGTCGACGAAGAAGGATCAGGCGTTCCAGGTGATCTCCTATCTGCTGTCCGAAGAGATGCAGATCGAATTGTCGAAGGAAGGCATCATCGGTCCGCTGGAAAGCAAGGCGGTGCAGGACGCCTTCGGCAAAAACCTGCCTCAAATGCAGGGCAAGAATACGAAAGCGATCTTCGCCAGCAAGAATGCCATGCCGCCGGCGGCCCGCGCGAACGGACTTACCTATGTCGATGTACCAGTGCACAACGTATTCTCCCCGCTGATCTTCGGCGAATCGAAGGATTCGGCTACCGCCCTGCGGATGATCGAGGAGCAGACGACGAAGGGCATCCAGACGGAAAAAGCCGCGAAATAAAAGGCGGCGAATAAGAAAAGGTAATGGAAAAGGAGCTGAATTGCGTGAAGCGAGTGTTTGCCTGGCTGACCGCCGTGATCTTAGCCCTAACCCTGGCCGCCTGCTCGGATGGCGGCAGCACAAAGCCGGCCGAGACAGCCCAGCCGGCCGCTGAAGCGGTGAAGACGCCGGCGGAAAGCAGCGCCTCCACGCCTGCGGCGGACGCCGCCAAGCCGGAGACTCCAAGCAGCGATGCGGGGACGGCGGCCCAGCCGGAAGCGAAGCCGGCGGAGACGCCGAAGGCGGAGGGCCAGCCGGAAGCGAAGCCGGCCGAGGCGCCGAAGACCGAGACCAAGCCGGCCGAGACGCCGAAGGCGGAGAGCACGCCTGCAGCGAAGCCGGCGGAAGCGCCGAAGGCCGAGAACAAGCCGACGCCGCAGCCTGCAGCGAAGCCGGCCGAGACGCCGAAAGCGGAAGCGCCTGCAGCGCCCGCAGCGGCCCCAGCCCCAGCCCAGGCCCCTGAGATTTCGGCCAAGGGCAAGAAGGTGCTCTTCGTCGGCCGGGAACGCAATCCGGCGGAGGACGTGGCGGTAGCCCAGCGGCTCAAGAATCTCGGCTTTGTCGTAACGAACATTGAGGACCGCGATGTGACGGTTGACGAGGTGAAGGGGTACGACCTCATCTACGTCAGCCAGACCACGAACTCGAAGTATCTCAAAGACGGCTTCATGAAAGAGGTCGCCATTCCGACCGTGTATGTGAAGAACCACGGCATGTTTTACCTCGGGCTCTCTTCCGTGGAAGAGAACACCACGGTGATGAACTCGAAATCCATCGAGATCGTCGACAGCAAGCATAAGGTAGCCGCAGGCCTGTCCGGTACGATCGACGTGTTCAAGGAAGCCGGAGACAAATTCGGCGTGAGCTACGGGGTGCCGGGCAAGGAAGCGAAGATCATCGCGACGGTTCCGGGAGACAAGAAGAAGGCCGCCCTCTATTACTACGATAAGGGCACGAAGGCCGACAACGGATATACGACCAAAGCGAGAGTCTCCTTCTACTACTGGAGCAACGGCATGCACGAGAATTCGACGGACGCCAGCTGGAAGCTGCTTGATAACCTGGTGCTTTGGACGCTGCAGAACGGATAACCGTGATGCAGTCAGCTGCTGCCCCGGAGGACAAGGTTCACCGCACCTCCGGGGACAACAGGGAGGAGGGAAGATCATGCCCAAGCTGACGGGGGCCGGCTGTTCGGCAGCCATCGCGCTTGCTCTGCTGTGCGGCTGCACGGACGTTCCTGCGGGAACTCAGCCGGACGCAGCGAAGACCAAAGATTCGGGCACAGGGCAGCAGGCTACGACGGAGAACGAGCTGTTCATCTACACCGTCTGGCCGGCCTTTTATGCCAAAGAAGATATCTTCGAGAAGCAGATCGGGTCCTGGATCCGTAAGAAGTTCCCCGATATCAAGATCAAGCACGTACACTGGGACAATCCCGGCAGGCAGTACAAGGATCTGATTGCGGCCGGCACGATTCCTGACATCATCATGGATAACACGCGGATGAATGCCTACCGGTATCTGATCGCGAACGACCTGCAATACGATATCAGCCCGCTCGTCAAGAAGTACAACTTTGATACGGGCACCCTGAATCCGGCCTATATGGCCCAGCTGCGAAGCATCTCACCGGAGGGACAGCTGTACGGGCTTCCTTTTACGAACAGCGATTTCGTCCTCTTCTACAACAAGGATATCTTCGACAAGTTCGGGGTCGACTATCCGAAGAACGGGATGACCTACGACGAATTCTATGAGCTGGCCAAGAAGCTGACACGGGTGGAAGGCGAAATCACATACAAGGGCTATTCGCAGAATCCGGGCCATTATCTGAATTACAACCAGCTCTCGCTCTCGCCCCTCAGCCAGGCGGAGGACAAGGCGAACATGCGGGATCCGGGATGGACCAAAGCCGTCGACAACCTGAGGCGGTTCTATGAGATTCCCGCCAACCAGTTCGATACGGTGGAGAAATTCCCCGAAGGCAACATTGCGATGGCTGTAGCTACCGTGGACCGGATCGCGACCTTTCATGAGCAGAACAAGAACCTGAACTTCGACATCGTCTCCGTCCCGTCGTTCGCTGATGCGCCGAACACGTCTTACCAGCCGAATCTGTATTCGATGTTCATTACCAAGCAGTCGGCCAAAAAAGATCTGGCGTTCCAGGTCATGGCCTCTCTGCTGTCCGAGGAGCATCAGACCGAGCTGTCCCGGGAGGGCGTGATCGGTCCGCTGCAGAGCCGCACGGTGCAGGAAGCCTTCGGGCAGAACCTGCCGCAGATGCGGGGCCGCAATACGGGCGCCGTCTTCGCGAGCCGCAATGCGATGCCGCCGGCTGCGCGGGCCGAGGGCCTGCTGTGGTATGATGTTCCGCTGCATAACGTATTCGCTCCGCTGATCTTCAAGGAATCGAAGGATTCCGTCACTGCGGTGCGCATGATCGAGGAACAGTCCACAAAGGCCATCCAGGAGATGAAAGCAGCTTCTAAATAGCCTCCAAATCCAGTCCAGGAAGGTGAACTCAATGAAGAAAACCCTGATGACATTCTTGTCCCTAGCGCTCGTATGGATGACACTCCTGCCGTTCGCGGTCTCAGCCGCCTCGCCGGGAGAGGTTCGGATTGCGGCAGCCAAGACGGCCGATGATTTCAAGGATCTCGCCGGCCTGCCGAAGGATCAAAAAGACAAATTTAACTCGCTCCTCTCTGAAGGCGTATTCAACGGCCTCTCGGAGGACACGTTCGGTCTTGATGTACAGATGAACCGCGCCCAGTTCGCCAAGGTGGCGTCCATTATCTTCAAGCTGCCGGTGGACGGGACGCTGACTGCTTCGTCCTTCAAGGATGTATCTGCGGACGACCCGGCCAATGCGTATGCGCTTCCTTACATTGAGGCGCTGAAGAAGGCCGGCCTGACGAACGGCTATGATGCCGAAGGCGTCCTCTATAATCCGGCCGGTCCCGTATCCAGACAAGAGCTGTCCGCGTTCCTGATCCGCGGTCTTGGCCTTGAAGAGGCTGCTAGCAGTGCGGCGCCTGTGGCGGACGCTACGGTGGCCGACTGGGCGAAGCCGTATGTCGCGCTCGCGCTGGAGAAGAAGCTGATGACCGCCGAGGGCGCCAGCTTCGACGGAACGTCGCCTGCAACCCGCCGCATGCTGGCCCTGGCGAGCTATGAGGCGAAGAACCTGCTTGCCGGCGGCAAGACGACACCGGAAACACCTGCACCGGCAACGGGTACACCGGGCAAAGAGGAGCCTGCTGCGGGTGGAGATGACAATACGGCCAAAGACGATGAACCGGCCGGCGTGGTCTCTCCAAAAGGCAAGAAGCTGCTTATCGTAGGACGGGAGAAAGCCGCAGAGGATGTCATCATCGGCGACCGGCTGAAGGCGCAGGGCTTCGTGGTCAGCTACCTGATCGACCGCCGTCTGTCCCCGGAGCGAATCAAGGGCTTCGATCTCATCTTTATCAGCGAAACGACGAACTCCAAGTATGTTAAGGAAAACCTGGAGAGCATGAAAACGCTGGAAATTCCCGTCATCTACAATAAAGCCATCTCCATGGGCGATCTTGGCATGTCCTCCACTTCGGAGAACAGCAGCGTGGAGAAGGTTAAGAAAATTACGATCAAGGATGCAGCCCACCCAATCGCAGCAGGCGTAACCGGATCCATCGACGTGTACACCGAAGACGGCCGGATCGATTATGGCGTACCGGGCAAGAGTGCGACGGTTATCGCAACGGTTGCCGGCGATGAGAAGAAAGCGGCTGTATACGCGTATGAGAAGGGCAGCAAGAATATCAAAGGCGATACGGTACCGGCCCGCACCGTGTTCTTCTATATGGCTGCCGGCATGTCCGGCAAAACGACGAACGACGCGTGGAAGATTCTTGAAGCCTCCTTCCTGTGGGCGCTTCAGAACAAATAAAATCCTACTGACCACAAGAACCTAGCGGGCGGTAAGGATAGCAATGAATAAGGCAGCGGTTGACCAGGGAGATGATCCTTCCCCGGTACCGCTGCCTTTTTTTGAAGAGATAAGGAAGTATAAGTTTTCTGAGAAGCTG
This sequence comes from Paenibacillus sp. S-38, assembly GCF_049942825.1. NCBI lineage: Bacteria > Bacillati > Bacillota > Bacilli > Caryophanales > Paenibacillaceae > Paenibacillus > Paenibacillus sp. S-38. The sequence goes on along the minus strand of NZ_CP187970.1, from coordinate 4,385,988 downwards.
AAGCATTCTTCTTCGCAAGAAAACCTTCCTATAAACTACGGGTGGGGCGCGATTCTGCTTGCGCGCGAGCCATCTGCGAAAATAGCGGAAGTACAGTGCGCTATTTCCACTTTTTGACGGTTCTCACTAGATATAAAGGAACTCAGATGCGCTATTATTGGGATGGGGTCGGTTTCCAGGCTCATATCCGCGAATAAAGCATTTGAGTTCCGTTATTCTACGGGAAATGTCGGGAAATACCGCAATAAGATACCTCACTTCCGCAATTTCAGAAACGAGCGTTGGGGCACCTTGTCGAAACGACTAGTCACCGGCGGCGACGGCCGAACCGCCTACTTTCCGGCCGACCTGCGCGTGTCTCGGCCGCCTTTAGGCCAAACAGCCGTCCAGCTTCGCCTGAAGCGGCAGGGCTGCAGCTGGAACCCGCCTTCCGGCAGGCGTACTCTTATATCGTGCATCGCACTTAACATTCATAGAATGTATTATTTTCCGGAGTCGAACACAGAGTAGATGAGACAGGGGATGGGGGGAAGTTTACGTGCCGTCGTAAACCCACGTATGGACTGACACGCGGAGATTTTTAGAGAACGCCGACAGGCGTTTTTCTTGCAGGGGGTGCAGCCCTTTCCGGATGTTCCCCCATGGCCATGCCCCAATGACCCTATAAAATCGCACAGAACCCCCTAAAAAGGGTCACGTTTTTCATTGTATGGTTAATCTAGCGGACGGTATCGAATGGAAGAGGAAGGTGGGGGATGAGGATGGACCAATCTGTACCGGCGGCAGAGCCGCTTGTGAAGGCGGTGGGCATCACCCGGGTGTTCGGAAAAGGAAGCGCTTCCGTCAGCGCACTGCGGGGCGCAGACTTGACGATTCCGGCCAGACGGCTGATCGCGCTGCGGGGAAGGTCGGGATCGGGCAAGACTACGCTGATCAACATCCTGGGGATGCTGGACCGGCCGACGGAAGGCACGGTGCTGTTCGCCGGGGAGGATCTGGCCCGGTTTCCCGAGAAAAAACGGAGCGAGCTGAGGCGTAAGCAGATGGGGCTGATCTTTCAGTCCTTCGGTCTGGTTCCGCTGATGACCGCCTACGAGAACGTGGAATTCGGGCTGCGCATTGCCGGTGTGAAGCCGGCTCTATATAAGGAATACGGGGAGTATGCGCTGGAGCTCGTCGGTCTCAAGGCACGGATGAAGCACAGACCCTACGAAATGTCGGGGGGCGAGCAGCAGCGGGTGGCCATCGCAAGAGCCATCGCCCACAAGCCGGCTCTGATCCTGGCGGACGAGCCGACGGCCGAGCTTGACAGCAAGATGGGGATGCAGGTCATGCACGCCTTCCGGAGCCTCGTAAGGGATGAAGGAATGACCGTAATCCTGACCACGCACGACCCTGCGATCATGAACACAGCAGATCAGATCTACACACTGGAGGATGGTCGTATTGCCTACGAAAAAGAATAGGAAGATGCTCCGCGCCGCAGGCATCTGGGTTCTGGTATTCCTGCTCGCCGGCTGTTCGCTGCTGCCGGTCGAGGAGCAGGAGCTGCAGCCGCCCCTCGTTGAGCCGGTCAAGGAGACGCTGACAATCTACGAAGTGCAGCGCTCCGATATCGCCAAGAGCATCAACGGTGACGCTACGTTCGTCTCCGAGCGGATGGATTATCTGCATTTTACCGAATCCGGTGCCCGTCTTATCGCGCTGCATGTGAAGCTGGGTGACAAGGTGAAGGCCGGGGATGTCATTGCAGAAACGGAAACCAGCGACCTGGACGACAAAATCCGGCTGCAGGAGATCGCCATCGAGAAGATCGAGATCGGACTGAAGCAGGAGCTGCAGACGAAGCCGGCGGACGATCCCGCCCTCCGGATCAAGGCGCTCGATCTCGAAAGCGCTCGGATTCAGATGAAGTCTCTGCAGAGCCAGCTCAAGCGGTCCAGGCTGGTGGCCGAAGTGGAAGGCATCGTCTCGTATCTCGATCCGATCAAGCCGGGCGATGAAGTAACCGCTTACGAGGATATTGTGACGATCTCTGACCCGAAGCAGATGAAGCTGGTCTATACGGCGGCGGGCCCGAACGATCTGGCGGGGGTGCAGATTGGAATGGAAGCGAGCGTGAAGATCAAGGACAAGACTTATCCGGGTAAAGTCGTTCAGACCCCGATGAGCGCTCCGCCGACCGGGAACAAGACGGCCGATGAGATCAACGCGAAGTCGGTGGTTCTCCGCGTCGAGGAGCTGCCGGCCGATACGGCGATCGGCTCCCATGCGGACATTACGATCGTGACGGAGCAGCGGCCCGGGGTGCTCGTCATTCCGAGAGCTGGGCTGCGCAGCTATATGGGAAGAGATTACGTGCAGGTGCTCGAAGGAGAGAGCCGCAAGGAGGTCGATGTGGAGAAGGGCATCGTATCCGCAACCGAGGTGGAGATTCGCAAGGGCGTCAATGAGGGCCAGCGGATCATTCTGGACAACTAGGAGGCTGGGACGATGGCACTCTTTTTGATGATCCTGCGCAAGATGATGAACAACAAGTGGCTCGAGACCAGCCTGCTGCTCGGTCTGGTGCTGTCCGTGGCGCTGGCGAGCAGCATGCCGGTCTACACGAACGCGATCCTGCAGCGCCTGCTCATCCAGGAGCTGCGGCAGCTGCAGCTGGAGGGCAGCCAGTACCCGGGAATCTATTGGCTGTCCGCACAGCTCGGGGAAGACGCGGAGAAAAAGAAGATCAGCCTGCCGGAGACCGACGCGCTGATGCAGGAAGCGGGCGAGCGCTTCGGCCTCCCCCTGCAGGCGTATGTGCGCGAGAGGTCGACCCAGCGCTACGGCCTGCTCCCCGCCCAGTCGAACAAGGCGGACCCGAACAAGCAGCGGTCGGCTGACCTCACCGCGCTGGACGGGATGGAAGAGCATATCCGTCTCGTCGACGGACGGATGCCGGCGAAGGAACCGGTGGACGGTGTCTATGAGGCGCTCATAGTGAACGAGGCCCTGACGGAGCTGTCCATGGTACTGGACGGCGTGTTCGCGCTGCGGCTCCAGCCCGGCAGCGAGCCGGTGTATGTGAAGCCGGTCGGAATCTTCGACCGCAGCGATTACGGGGACCTGTACTGGTACAATATCCCGAGCAGCTACAAGAACAGCTTTCTGATCGATTTCGATCTGTTCGAGAGGGATTTTACAGCAGGGGGCAAGCTGAACGTCCAGGCGGGCTACTGGTACGCAGCCCTGGACTATTCCCGGATGACGCTCGCCTCGGCCTCCGACTTTGAGCGGGCGGACCGCACCATTCAGGAGCATATGGATGCCCGTTACGAGACACATAACAAGAATGCGCCGGCTATGCAGACGCTGGCCGCTTACTATGCCAAGGAGAAGAGCCTGCGGACCATGCTGTGGTCGCTTAACGTACCGGTGATGCTGATGCTGGCCTTTTACCTGTATATGGTGGCCGCTCTGATCACCGACCGGCAGAAGACCGAGATCGCCGTCCTCCGCAGCCGGGGAGCGAGCCGCCTGCAGATCATTCTCAGCTATGCTGCGGAAGGACTCGTATTAGGAGTGTGCGCTCTTCTCCTCGGGCCCTACGCCGGGGTTGCGCTGACGAAGATGCTGGGGGCCTCCAGCGGCTTCCTCGAATTCGTGCAGCGTGCGAAGCTCGAAGTGAACCTGAATGCAGACGCCTATGTCTATGCCCTGGCTGCGATCGGCGCGTCCCTGGTCATGACGCTCATCCCGGTCTTCCTCGCCACCCGGCTGAGCATCACCCAGCATAAGCAGCAGTCGGCCCGGAAGGATACGAGCTCGTTCTGGCACCGCTTCGGGCTTGACGTGATCCTGATCGGACTGGCGCTCTACGGGCTGTACAATTACCGTACGCGTATGCAGGACCTGCTCTCGCTGGGACTCTCTTCCGACGATCTCAGGTTGGATCCGCTGCTGTTCCTCATTCCGGCGCTCTTCATTCTGGGAACCGGCCTGCTCGTGCTGCGGATCTACCCATGGCTGATCATGCTGGTATACCGGGCCGGGCGCCGCTGGTGGCCTCCCTCGCTGTACGCCGCGATGCTGCAGGTCAGCCGTTCGATCGTGCAGTACCAGATCATCATGGTCTTTCTCATCGTGACGATTGCCACCGGGCTGTACGGCGCGAGCGCGACCCGCACGATCAACGCCAATACGGCGGATAAGATCCGCTATGCTGCCGGCGCCGATATCACGATGAAGATCCGGTGGGAGAACGACGCCCCTCCCGTCATTCTGTACAGCGAGCTGCAGGAGGAACAGGAGCAGGAGGCGGTGAAGCCCCAGGCTGCTGCGGAGGAGGACGCTCCCCCCGAGCCGCCGCGGAGAACCCAGTATACGGAGCCGTCTTTTCTGCCGTTCACCCAGCTTCCGGGGGTGGAGAGCGCAGCGAAGGTGTTCGTCCGTCCCGGCGCCGATCTCATCAAGGGCAAGACATCCGGCAGCGTCCAGCTCATGGGCATCGATACCAAAGCCTTCGGCGAAACGGCGTGGATGCGCAGCGGCCTGCTCGACCACCATATCCGCGACTATCTCAATCTGATCGCCTCCCGGACGTCGGCCGTACTCATCTCGAGGACGGTTGCCGAGGAATATGGGGTGAAGGCAGGCGAGACAGTCTCGATCGGATGGAAGGGAGTGGAGGCCATACCTTTTACCGTATACGGGATTATCGACTACTGGCCCTCATGGAATCCGAATCCGGGTTCCGGGTCCGGAAGCGGCACGGTGGAGGAGAAAGCGGGCGGTCCGGACGGTGCCAAAACATCCAGGCCGAAGCTGATTGTCGGCCACTTATCCTACATCCAGAACAATCTGGCGCTCGAGCCGTATGAGGTATGGCTGAAGCTGAAGCCGGGCGCACCGAGCCAGGCGGTCTATGCCGCCGTGAAAGAACAGGGCTTCCAGATCGAAGAGCTCCGGGATGCGAAGCAGGAGCAGATCAAGGCGGTCAAGGAGCCGTTCCAGCTGGCGATCAACGGCGTGATGACGCTCGGTTTTCTGATCTCGGTGTGCATCTGCTTCTTCGGCTTTCTGCTGTACTGGGTGCTGTCCCTGCATGCCCGTACGCTGCAGTACGGCATCTTCCGGGCGATGGGCATCTCGCTGCCCCAGCTCATCGGCATGCTGGCGGCCGAGCAGGTGCTGATCTCGGGGGCGGCCATCGCGATCGGCATGGGGACCGGCAGCCTGACGAGCAGGCTCTTCGTGCCCCTGTTCGAAATGTCCTTCGATCCGAAGACACAGGTGCCTCCGTTCCAGGTGCTCTTCGACCCGCGGGACGAGACGAGGCTGTATATCATCGTCGGTTTCATGATGCTCTTCGGCCTGTCGATCCTGGCCTATATCGTCTCGCGCATCCGTATCCATCAAGCCGTCAAGCTGGGAGAGGATTAAGATGATTCAATGCGACAACCTGGTCAAAATCTACAAGATCGCCGATCTCGAAGTCGTCGCCCTGCAGGGGCTGGATCTGCAGGTGGCCGACGGCGAGCTCATGGCGATCATCGGCAGCAGCGGCAGCGGCAAGTCGACGCTGCTCAACATGCTGGGCGGACTCGACCGCCCCTCGGCCGGCCGCCTTCTGGTGGACGGGCGGGACCTTCTCACGATGTCGGAGAAGGACCTCATCCGCTACAAGCGCGAAACCGTCGGCTTTGTGTGGCAGAATAACGCCCGCAACCTCATCCCCTACCTGACGGCTCTACAGAATGTCGAGCTGCCGATGCTGCTCCAGGGGCGGCGCCGGCGGGAACGGGCCAGGGAGCTGCTGGAGGCGGTAGGCCTCAGCCACCGGGTGAACAACCGGCTGAACCAGCTCTCGGGCGGGGAGCAGCAGCGTGTAGCCATCGCCATCGCGCTCGCGAATTCGCCGAAGCTGCTGCTCGCCGACGAGCCGACCGGCTCCGTCGATACGGCGATGGCGAACACGATCCTGGACTTGTTCCGCCATCTGTCCCGATCCCTCGGCTTGACGGTCGTCATTGTCACGCACGATCCGCAGCTCGCGAAGAAGGTCGACCGTGTGGTGGCGATCCGCGACGGGAAGACGTCATCGGAGATGCTGCGCCGACGTATGCCGGAAGAGGGCACGGATGGGGGGCTGGCGCCAGAGGAGCAGGGCGCCGGAGAAGAGGAATCACACGTGGAGTATGCCATCCTCGACCAGGCGGGCCGCGTCCAGATCCCGGCCGGCTTCCTGGAGACGACCGGCGTGAAGCAGTCGGGCAAGGTGCAGGTCGTGATGGAGGATGGGCGGATCGTCCTGCTGCCGCCGAAGTAGCCGTGAAGACGGACGCCGGACAGCCATGGCGAGGCGGGACAGGGATAGGGGGCGAGGAACGTGCAGCGTGCTGCTGCTGACCAAGCAGGCTTACAGGCAGCGGCTGGACAGCCGGGGAGAGGCGGGGAGTGCAGGGATAGTCGGCGAGGAACGTGCAGCGTGCTGCTGCTGACCAAGCAGGCTTACGGGCTGTGGCTGCACAGCCGGGGAGAGACGGGCCGTGCAGGGATAGTCGGCGAGGAACGTGCAGCGTGCTGCTGCCGACAAAGCAAGCTTTTAAGCGCGGTGTCTGTACAGCTGTGGAGAGACGGGCCGTGCAGGCGAAGTAGACCAGCCGCCGCTGAAGCAGGCGCAAGCAAGGATGCATGGAACGGAGCATGCGTATCTACATGCGCAAAGGCTGAGCCGCCCCGCCACTGTGCCCCGTTATACACGGTTTTGGGATACACCGGCACGGAAAGCGGACGATAGCGGGAATCCCCTATAAAGTGAATGTAACCCCCCCGTGATCCTGCCGGCTCCATAGACTACAGTGGAGTAAGCGCATACATAACTACAACTTAATCAGGAGGTGCAGGGTTTGATCAAAGAGGTCTCATCATTGGTTTCCTTCACGCTGCTCTTTTCATGTTTGCTGACCCCGCTTGCTGCAGCGGAGACCGGCACACAGCCTGTCCTGCAGGCGGAGGCTGCGCAGCAGCAGGTTCAGGATCAGAACAAGGGGGAGAACGAACAGCAGAAGCCGGAGGACACCCCTGAAGAAGGGGAAGAGACGGCGCAGGAGGAGACAGGCAGTCAGGAGACTGAGAAACCGGACGGAGCGGAAGCTGAAAAGGCCGCAGAGGACGATTCCCCTTCTCCGTTCAAGGATCTGGATGGACTGCCGGTCGAGGAGAAGAAACATATCGAAGCTCTTGTCGCCCACGGGATCTTCGACGGCATCTCCGAGGAGGCCTTCGGTCCCGACGAGAAGGTGAACCGCGCCCAGTTCGCCAAGATCGCAGCCTTGGTCTTCAAGCTCAAGGTCGACACCACGCTGCGCCAGTCCAGCTTCCTCGATGTGCTCGCGGAGGATCCCGTTCACTCGTATGCGCTGCCTTACATCGAAGCATTGAAGGAAGCTGGGCTGACGACCGGTACGGGCGTGGATGGCAAGCGGTACAATCCGTCCGGTGAGGTCACACGGCAGGAGCTGGCCGCCTTCCTGATCCGGGGTCTGGACCTGGAGAAGGAAGCCCAGGAAGCCGCTGCTCTGAAGGATGACACGGTCAGCGATTGGGCTGCAGGCTATGCCGCTCTCGCCGTGGAGAAGAAGCTGATCCCGCTGCTCGAGGACGGCACCTTCGGCGGCACGGAAGCCGCCACGCGGAAGACGCTGGCGCTTGCCGCTTATGAGATCGCGCAGCCTGCGGAAGGCAAGGACGGCGAAGAGGCCGAGGAGGAAGGGGAACAGCCCGACAAGGTCTCGATCGTTGAAGTCAAGGCGATCAAGTCGAATGTCGTATCCGTCAAGCTGGACCGCACCGTCGACACGACTGCCGAGCTCAAGATCATCAGAAAAGGCCTCAAGGAAGACGATGACGACGATGACGATTCGGAAGAAGCCGAGGAGATCAAGCCTTTGCCGGCCTTCGTTCAGTGGACCGACGAGAAACTGACGGAAGCGACGATGGAGCTGGATGAGAAGCTGGAGAAGGGCGCTTATATCGTTGAACTGACGGGATTGCCCGAAGAACAGATGAATGTCAAGGTGTTCGAGTTCGAGGCGGAGGAGGAGCGGATCGAGAAAATCGAGATCACGGCGCCTTCAGACACACTGCCTCAATCCAAGGCGATCGTTCCCTACAAAGCCATCAACCAATACAAGGAAGAGACGTCCTTGAAGGCAAGCAATGTGAATATCCTTGTCGGAGCCAAGAACAGTGCCCCGATCATGGTACCGGGAAGCCGCTATCTTGTCGTGGATCTGACAGATGAGCAGCCTGGCAGCCAAGTATTCGTCTCTCTGCTGGACCACAAGAATGCCCAGTCGGCGCAGAAGACGTTCACGGTCGGCGACAAGCCCCGTGTCACTAAGCTGGAGGCAGGGGAGCTGAAGTTCAACGACGGCCAGTCCATCTTCAAGACCGGTTTCCGGGCCTTCCTCGACTTCCAGGCCTGGGATCAGTACGGCAACCGCGTGGTCGACCCTGGAGTGCTCAACAGCGGCACGGGCATCGTGGTCTTCATGAATCCGGGCGATGTCATCAATTACGACAAGAGCGTGAACAACTTCCAGGATATAAACAATGACGGGTATCCCGAGCTTCAGCTGGTAGCCTATCCGAAGCTGAAGACCGACAAGGAAGTGACCGTACACCTCTTCGGTCCCGGCGGCGGTCAGGAGGTTACCAAGACCCTGAAGGTAGCCGCACCGAAGACGCCTGCCTCGGTCGAATTCTATGCTTGGGACAAAACGCTGGCCGATGGTGACGTGAGCAAACACGTTGAACTGCGCGTCAAGGATGCATCCGGTTATACCCTTACTGTGGATGAGATCGTATATGCGGAGCTCGAGGGACAGCTGCGAATCTCGTCCACCGGACCGCTCGTTCTGGAGTCGAATGAACCAGTACGTACCGACAGCTCTGGGCGAACCGTAGGCAGCCTCAAGATTGATACCAAATCTGGCGACGGTGATGAAGGCAAGATCCGTATCAAAGAAATCAAGGGCAGAGGACCTGCATCCGTCATCGTGCATCTGGTGGAGCTGAACAAATTCGAGACGCTGAAGCTGGATGTGCGTGAGAAGAGGGTACCGAATGCGCTTATGAACAGCACCGAGCCGAAAGATGAAGATACGGAAGAAAAAAAGCCGAAGCCCCTTCATTATTCGCTATTCTTTAATACTTCAGGGGGACCGACTCTTAAGGTCGTTGATCAGTATGGCGATGAAATCAAACCGGAACAGTCGAACTTCAAGGTGGAGCTGCGGCTGGAGCGGACGAGCGGCGAGCCTGGAGCAGTCAAGGAAGCAAAGCTGAATAATACGGTACTCTCTGACGTATACGCGACACACTTATCCGAGATCAAGAACTTTACGAGTAGGCAGGTCAAGTATTACGCTTCTCTGACCAAAGAGGGAAGCTACCAGCTGACCGCTTCTCTGGTTGAGGTGGAGGATGGCAGCCAGAAGATCATCCGTACACTGAGTTCGATGACCTCCACGGTTGAGGTCGTGAATCCTAAGACGGCCTACATCGATTATGTACTGGATATGGAGGATTCTCTCTTTGCTGCCGGAAGGTCGCTCTATGACCGGAATATGATCAGCAGCGTGACGGATGCGACTTATATTCTGAACTACTACAAAGCGTTCGGAACCGAAATGGAGGTCCGTGCCAAGAATGCGCTGGGTACAGAATATAGTGGTCGGATTCCGGTCCTTGGGATCACCTCCAATGCAACCAAGGTGATTGGTCATAACAACAGTAACAGGATCATCGGACTGGACAGCGGCAAGGCCAAAATCACCGTATTCTTCGAAGCATACGACGGCGAGATCAAATCGGTGTCTAAAGAAGTTGTCGTAAACGCGGATGACCTGTATGTCAAGGAGTCGAAGCTGAACGATAGCGATGTAGTGAAGAAAAACGGCGCTACAGTAGATCTGAACGGCCGTACGATCTGGGATTCGGAGCTTGTAGGGCCTAAACGTGAAAACTTCCAGATCCGCGACCAATACGGCCAAGAGATCGACCTTGATATTCCAATATACAATTCCTTGCTGGACGTGAGAGCATTCATTGGGAATGTGAAGTATATCGAACCGTACACCGATCCATCGAATGCCAAGCGGGATAAAATTTCCTTGGACGCCAATTTCAAAGTTACGTATATCCGTAACGGAGACGACAAGACCAAGAACAACGTCAAGGAGTTTACTCTCTACCTTGCTTCCGCCCACGGTCTCAAAAAGAAACGCTTTATTCTTTACCCTTAATCCGGTTCTTTACCGGATGGCCCTGCCGACATACGGCGGGGCTTTTTTTCATAGCGGTGACCAGCTTACCGGGGGTTCCCCTATGTCTCAGTCTAACGAGTCTAACGGCGCAATCCCCCTATATTCCGGATGGAATGCACCGCTGATGGCCGCACGGTCCGTTTGTATACTGGCTATGAGACAGGAGGGGTCCAAGGTGGCCAAAAAACGATATGTGATCTGCGGCGTCAGTGCGAGGGCGAACGGGATGTTCATTCGTGCGATGCTCGACACGTACCAGGCGCACTGCGAGATCGTGGGGCTGCTCGATGCGGACCCGGCTCGCTTTACGAACTGCTTCAACAAGTTTCCGGCACTCGCCGGACTGCCGGTCTATTCGCCGGAGCGCTTCGAGGACATGATCCGCGAGACGAAGCCGGACGTGCTCATCGTCGCCGGGGCCGACCACACCCATGCCGATTACATCGTCAAGGGACTGGAGCTGAACCTGGATGTCATCTCGGAGAAGCCGATGGTGACAACGGGTGAAGACTGCCGCCGGGTGCTGGAGGCCCAGAGGGAGAGCCGGGGGAGGCTTCATGTCGCCTTCAACTACCGGTATGCTCCGATACATACCCGAATCAAGGAGCTCATCCTCGAAGGGCGGATCGGCCGGGTGACCTCGGTCGATCTCAACTGGTATCTCGATACGTACCACGGGGCGAGCTACTTCAAGCGGTGGAACCGCAATCGGAGCCGCTCGGGCGGTCTGTCCATCCACAAGAGCACCCATCATTTTGACCTCGTGAACTGGTGGATCGGACAGCAGCCTGTGGAAGCGTTCTCATACGGAGCGCTGCATTATTACGGCTCCCAAGGAGAGCTCAACCCCTCGCCAAAGGACGGGCGGTTCTGCGGGACCTGCCAAGAGAAGACGCAGTGCACCTACTTTATGCGGTGGTCCTCGCGGAGCAAGGAGACGCAGCCGCCGGACGATCATTTGGGGAACGTGGAGGTGAAGCCGAGCAGCTACACCGGTTACCGGGCCGACGCCTGTATCTTCGACAGCGACATCGATATTGAGGATACGTATACGGCCGTGGTCAAGTACGACCAGGGGGCGCTGCTCAGCTATTCGGTCAACTTCTCCCTGCCGTATGAAGGCTACCGGCTCGCGATTAACGGGACGAGGGGAAGAATCGAGACCGCGGAGACCGTCTCCGGGCGTGCGGCGTTCACCGTCCCTCCGCAGTCGATCGACTATTATCCGCTGTTCGGCGGGAAGGAAACGATTCATGTCGTCCCCCGTCCCGGAGGGCATGGCGGCGGAGACCCGCTGCTGCTCGAGGATCTGTTCCTCGGCCCGGACCCGCTGCGTTCCTATGACATTCTGGCCGGCGCGGAGGCCGGGGCTGCGTCCGTATTGACCGGCGAAGCGGTCTGGACCTCCGTGAAGAACGGCAGGCCCGTCCGGTTGAACGAGCTGCTCGGCCCGGCGGCGGAGCCTGCGCAAACCAAGGGGGGATGAGGCTTGTACGACAAGCTGGAGAAGGGGCAGATCGCCCATTTTGACGTCAAAAGCCAGCTGCCGAGGTGGATCTACGAATCCGCCATGGAGGCGGCAAGGAAAGGAGAGCAGGCACGGGCGGCCATTACGGACCCTGCCGGTGTGGAGCGCCGGCAGCAGGAGATCCGGGATGGAATCGAGCGCTGCCTGGGCGGCATGCCCGCATCGGATACGCCGCTCAATCCGGTGGTGACAGGCACAGCAGTCGGCAATGGATTCCGGGTCGAAAAGGTCATCTTCGAACCACGTCCGCAGGTGTACGCCACGGCGAATCTGTATCTGCCGGAAGATGCCTCTGGGGAGGCGCCCCGCGGAGCCGTACTGGTGCTCTGCGGGCACCGAGAACAGGCGAAGCACTGCGACGAATACCAGAGCGTATGCCACTATCTGGTGCACACCGGGCTCGTCGTCCTCTCGCTGGACCCGATTGGTCAGGGCGAACGCTTCGGCTTCTATGATCCGCAGGCTGGTGAGGCCCCGATGACAAGCGTGACGGAGCACGAGAACGTCGGCCGGCAGTGCCTGCCGCTCGGGGACAGCTTCGCGCGCTACATGCTTCACGATGCCGTCCGGGCGGTCGACTATCTGGCGGGCCGTCCGGAAGTGGACCCGGCCCGGATCGGGGTAACTGGACACTCGGGCGGTGGCACCCAGACCGCCCTGCTAATGATGTACGACCGGCGGATCGCCGCTGCGGCACCCGGCGGGTTCATCATGAACCGGCCGTACTTCCTTCTGACGGGCAAAGCGCAGGATGCGGAGCAGAAGTGGCCCGGCTTCTCCGCGCTCGGGTTCGATCACGAAGACATCGTGCTGGCCATGGCGCCCCGGCCGGTGCTCGTGCTCGCCACCACGTATGACTCGGTGCCGATCGAAGGTCCGCGTCATACGGTGGCAGTCAACCGCCGGTTCTATGAGATGTACGAGGCTTCCGAGAAGCTGGGCCTCTTCGAGGACGTGAACGTACACAAGTTCACGGTGCCGCTCGCCCGTGCGGCCGCCCGCTTCTTCGCCGAGCACCTGCTCGGCCGCACGGCGGAGCCTCCCGAGTCCGTTGAGCTTCTGCCGGCCGAAGCGCTGCTCTGCACACGCAGCGGGCAGGTGATCGGCGAGCTGCCGGGCGCCCGGAACGTGCATGCCGAGAATGCGGAGCGGCTGGCCGGGCTGGAAGCGCAGCGTGCGGCTCTGCCCGCCCCGGTGCGCAAGCAGCAGGCGCTTGCCTGGCTGGGGGAGCGCGTTCATACCGGGCGCACATCCTGCGATCTCAACCCGCGCATATCGGGAGCGGGAGAGATCGGGTCCATGTGGGCGCTGCGCACGGTCTGGTGGAGCCAGCCCGGCCTGCTCGGGCATGCGCTGCAGTTCTTCGAAGCGGCTTCAGCGGAGCGCAGGCTGCCGGTCACGATCGCGGTGTGGGACGGCGGCACAGCCCGCCTCGAGGAGCACGCGAAGTGGATCGAAGAGACGAGCGCTTCCGGACGGATCGCCATGGTGCTGAATCCGACCGGCATCGGCGCGCTGCTGCCGCACCTGAATCATCCGGAGGAGAAGCCCTTCAAGCGCTTCGGGCTCATGGACAAGTTCACCGACGAGCTGATGTGGCTCGGCGACAGCATGGCCGCACTTCGGGTCTATGACGTGCTCCGCGCCGTCGAGCTTGCCGCAGGCTTATCCAACGTCGACATGACGGACATCCGTCTCTATGGAAGCGGCCGGTACGGGATCTACGCCCTGCTGGCGGCGCTGCTGGACCCGCGGATCCGGAGCGTACAGACTGTGAACCGGATGGACAGCCTCGCAGGCTGGATCCGGGAACCGTTCTATGACGAGACGGACTCGCTCAGCTTCATCCTGCCGGGCATGCTCCGGCACTTCGACCTGCCGGATGCCGAGGCGTGGCTTCGGGAAGATGGCAGGCTCGGGGGAGCGGCGGCAGAAGTGACAGGGCAGCGGGGTGCAGGACATCCCGCCGCAGGATAAGGAGGGAAGTAGTATGGAAACCGTTATTGCGGCTATCTATACCGGACAGGGGCTGGCTGAACGCCTGCAGCCCCTGTTCAAGGAAGAGCTCGGGGACTGCCGGATCGTCAGCATCCTCGACGACAGCCTGATCGGCGAAGTGATCCGTTCGGGCGGCGTGACGCAAGGAGTTACGCGCAGGCTCGTGCAGTACTACCGGAATGCCGAAGATCTGGGCGCGGATCTGATTTTCAATACGTGCTCCTCGGTTGGCGAGACGGCGGACTGGGCGCGCCCAATGTTCCGGACGCCGATCGTGAAGATCGACGATGCCATGGCCCGCGCAGCCGCCGGACAGTACAGCCGCATCGGGGTAGTGGCCACGCTGCCCACAACGCTGGCGCCGACCCGGCAGCTCCTGCTCCGCGAAGCGGAGCGGCAGCAGCGGACGGGCGTACAGGTGGTGGATGCGCTGGCACAGGGCGCTTACCAGGCTCTGACGGCCGGACGGCCGGAAGAGCACGACCGTCTCATCCTCGAAGCCGCCCTGTCGGCGGCCGGAACAGTGGATGCGCTCGTGCTCGCCCAGGGATCGATGGCGAGGATGGAAGACCGGCTGCGGGCGGAGACCGGCCTGCCGGTGCTGTCGAGCCCGAGGTTCGGGGTCCGCGCGCTGAAGGAAGAGCTGGCGAAGCTCCGTGCAGCCGGGCGCCAGGAGACCACGGAAAAGACAGGATAGAGTACGGCAGGAACCGGTGAAGCTTCAGTCTCACCGGTTCCTGCCGGTTCCAACGCTTTAGATTTGCGTCCATCGAGGGCCTCACATCTACTTGGGATGCGCTGCCGAACTATCGGCGGCGCATCCTTCTTTTTAACCAACATGTCATGATTCCAGGCCGATTGCCCTATAGATAGGGAACAGCAGCCCTTTTCTCCATAGGACGCCTACAGCTTACAGTTAGGTTATGCCCACGACAGGAGGAACCGCATGAAACGCAGAAAAACGTACGCGATCGTCGGAACGGGTGGAAGATCGCGATTCTTCTACTCGGCGATCGCTTCCGACTACAGGGACACCTCAGAGCTGCTCGCGCTCTGCGATGTCAATCAGACCCGCATGGACTATGCCAACCGGCAGCTCACGGAGAAATATGGCTGTCCGGCGGCAGCCACTTACAAGGCCGAGGACTTCGACCGCATGCTCCTCGAACAGAAGCCGGATACGGTGATCGTCACTTCCGTGGACCGCACCCATCATACGTACATCATTCGTGCGCTGGAGAGAGGCTGCGAGGTCATTACCGAGAAGCCGATGACCGTGGATGAGGCCAAATGCGCCGAGATTCTCGAGGCCGTAGAACGCACCGGCGGCAAACTGCGGGTCGCGTTCAACTACCGGTATGCGCCCCACCATACGAAGGTCCGCGAGCTGATCGGGCAGGGAGCCATCGGCGAAGTGTTCTCGGTTCACTTCGAATGGCTCCTGAACACGAAGCACGGGGCCGACTATTTCCGCCGGTGGCACAGGGACAAGCGGAACAGCGGAGGGCTGCTCGTACACAAGTCGACCCACCACTTCGACCTCGTCAGCTATTGGATCGGTTCGGCTCCCGATACCGTGTTTGCTTACGGGGACCTGCTCTTCTACGGCCGGGAGAATGCCGAGCGGCGGGGCGTGACCCGCTTCTACGACCGGGCAACGGGACATCCGGCGGCCGCGGACGATCCGTTCGCATTGCATCTGGACCGCAACGGCCGCCTCAAAGCGATGTATCTCGATGCAGAGAATGAAGACGGGTACAAGCGAGATCTCAGCGTCTTCAGCGACGGCATCTCCATCGAGGATACGATGGGGTTGCTGGTCCGTTACCGGAACCGGGCCATTCTGACGTATGCCCTCCACGCCTACAGCCCGTGGGAAGGGTACCGCATAGCGATCAACGGGAGCAAGGGACGGCTGGAGATGGAAATCATCGAGCAGTCCTACGTGAATACTGGCGGGGACAAAGCGCTCGAAGGCGCGCTCAAGAACAAATCGCTGCGAGTCTGGCCCATGTTCGGCGCGCCGTACGAAGTAGAGGTGGAGCAGGGGCAGGGCGGTCATGGCGGAGGCGATCCGGCACTGCTCCGGGATCTGTTCGGCGAGCCTGTCGATGATCCTTACCACCGGGCAGCGAATCATGAGGACGGTGCCCGTTCGATTCTCGTCGGCATCGCCGCCAACCATGCAATCCGTACGGGTCTGCCGGTGCGTGTCGACGATCTGGTCAGGCTGCCGCAGACTAGGGTGAGCCGATAAGCAACCGATCGCTGACCGCGATTAACTACTGGAATGAGGGATGTCTATGAGGAAGAAGCTTCAGGGGGGCGTGTGGCCCACCATGCTGACACCGTTTACAAAAGAGGACAAAGTGGATTATGAAGCGCTTGGGCGCCTCGTGGAGTGGTATATCGACCGGGGTGTTCACGGTCTGTTCGCGGTCTGTCAATCCAGCGAGATGTTCCGGCTGTCGCTCGGGGAGCGGACGGGTATTGCCGAGTTCGTTGTCAAACAGGCGGCCGGCCGCGTACCGGTAGTGGCCTCAGGCCATATCGCCGATTCGCCGGAAGATCAGGCCGCCGAGCTGACCGTAATGGCCGATACCGGCATCGATGCGCTGGTGCTGATCACCAACCGACTGGCCGGCCCGGGCGATTCCGTCGAGGTGATGGTAGAGCAGCTGAAGCGGCTCGTCGAGCGGCTGCCGCAGGACCTGCCTCTCGGACTGTACGAATGCCCTTATCCGTACAAGCGGCTCGTCTCGCCCGAGCTGCTGAAGTGGTGCGCGGATTCGGGGCGCTTCCAATTTCTCAAGGACACGTGCTGCGACCTCGAGACGCTTCGGCTTCGGATGGATGCCGTATGGGGCAGCGGCCTGCAGATCTACAACGCCAACTCTGCAACGCTGCTCGAATCGCTTCCGCTCGGCATTGCCGGCTACAGCGGAGTGATGGCGAATTTCCATCCGGAGCTGTACGTATGGCTGCTGAGCCGCTTCCAGAAGGAGCCGGAGGAAGCCCGCGGGATGATGGACTTTTTGTCGGTGGCCGCATGGGTCGAGAAACAGCTGTATCCCGTCAGCGCCAAGTATTACCTGAAGCTCGAAGGGGTCCTGGATCAATGGTCCGCCCGCACGGCGGACGCCCGGGAACTGACCGCCACACACCGGCTGGAGCTCGAACAGCTTCGCCGGCTGACCGAAACCTATCGGAGGAGGATCGCCCAATGACCCAAGTACATACAGCCAACCGCCTGCAGGGGAGCATGCCGAAGATCGCGATCCGGCCGGTCATCGACGGCCGGCGGGGAGGCATCCGCGAATCGCTGGAGGAGGTGACGATGGAGCTCGCCCGTGCCGTAGCCGGTCTGCTCTCTGCCCGTCTCCGCCACGCGAACGGGCTTCCTGTAGAGTGCGTTATCGCCGATACCTGCATCGGGGGCGTTGCGGAAGCCGCTGCGGCTGAGGAGAAATTCGCCCGCGAGGGGGCGGGGGTCTCCATCACGGTGACTCCGTCATGGTGTTATCCTACCGAAACGATGGATACGGACCCGTTCCGGCCGAAGGCGGTGTGGGGCTTCAACGGGACGGAGCGCCCCGGTGCCGTGTATCTCTCCGCCGTACTTGCCGCGCATAATCAGGCCGGGCTGCCGGCCTTCGGTATCTACGGCCGCGATGTGCAGGACATGGGCGACACGTCGATCCCGGGCGATGTGCAGGAGAAGCTGCTGCGCTTCGCGAAGGCAGGGCTTGCCGCAGCGACCATGCGCGGCAAGTCGTACCTCTCCATGGGCTCGGTATCGATGGGGATCGCCGGCTGCATCGCCGATGAACCCTTCTTCCGGCGGTATCTCGGCATGCGCAACGAGTACGTCGATATGAGCGAATTCATCCGGCGGATCGAGCGCGAGATCTACGATCCTGAGGAGTGCGTGAGAGCCCTGGAGTGGACCCGGACGCACTGCCGGGAGGGTGAGGATGTGAACCCTCCCGCCCTGAAGCGCAGCCGCAGTCAGAAGGACGCCGATTGGGAGACCGTCGTGAAGATGGCGCTCATCGCCCGCGACCTGATGGTCGGCAATCCGGCGCTGGACCGGCTCGGCTACGGCGAAGAGGCACTCGGCCGCAATGCGATTGCCGCGGGCTTTCAGGGGCAGCGGGCATGGACGGATCATTATCCGAACGGGGATTTCATGGAGGCGGTGCTTACGAGCTCCTTCGACTGGAACGGCATCCGCGAGCCTTATATGCTGGCCACGGAAAATGACACGCTGAACGGCGTCACGATGCTCTTCGGCCATCTGCTGACGGATGCCGCCCAGATCTTCGCCGATGTGCGCACCTATTGGAGCCCGGACGCCGTGAAGCGCGTGACCGGCTATGAACTGCAGGGCAGCGCAGTACACGGCCTCATCCACCTCATCAATTCGGGCCCGGCGGCGCTGGACGGTACGGGCCGGATGCGGAAGGACGGCATCCCGGTCATGAAGCCGTTCTGGGAGATTACCGAGGAGGAGGTGCAGGCCTGCCTGGAGGCGGTGAGCTGGTGCCCTGCCGTCGACTTCTTCCGGGGCGGCGGCTTCTCCACAGACTACACGACGTCGGCCGGTATGCCGGTGACCATGGCGCGGATCAACCTGGTCCACGGCCTCGGTCCCGTGCTGCAGCTGGCCGAAGGCGTGACGGTAGAACTGCCCGACGACGTGCACCGGAAGCTCGACGAGCGGAGCAACCCGACCTGGCCGACGACCTGGTTCGCCCCGAGCCTGACGGGCACCGGCGCCTTCCGCGATGTGTACACGGTCATGAACCACTGGGGCTCCAACCACGCCTCGGTCAGCTGCGGGCATATCGGAGCGGATCTCATCACGCTGGCCTCCATCCTCCGGATTCCGGTGGCCATGCACAACGTTCCGTCCGAGCGCCTGCTGCGGCCCAGCGCCTGGGGAGCCTTCGGCACGGAGGATACGACAGGCGCCGATTTTCGCGCCTGCGCGAATTTCGGGCCGTTGTACGGGTGACAGCGGGAGGCATCATACAGTACGATCCAAAAGGAAGAAGCTGCGGGACCATCCCGGCAGCTTCTTTTTTTGCTATAGTAGAATTTATCTCTCTTCAGGTGTTATTTTAAAAAGAACGCATGGACGGCCCTGTCCAAACGATCGGTCACCGGAGTCGAAGATTGAACCGCACCTCTTCCTGCTCGAACTGCGATCGCGGATCGCGGCCGTCTGAGGCACATAGCGGTTCAGCACGGTCCTAGAACCGGATCTCTCCGATACGTCCTTTATTCAGGTTGACAAGGGGTCCTTATGAAACGTTCAGCTCCCCCGGAAGCGGCTGCATCTGAAACCACCCGTCCAGCAAGCGTACTCCCCACGACGCAGTCCCCTTATGGACAGCGCTGTGGCAGGGATTCCGCCAGATCAGGTAGAAGAGCAGCCGGCCCGCCGCCTCCCACCGGTCCCGTTAGAGCTGCCGCACATCTTAATAAACTCGCATCGTCTATAAAGGTCGGCCAAACCGGCTATCTCAATGCACCATCTGCTGAACAATTGCCGACCCGGCCCAGAGTTAATCTTTTGTTAATAAGTTATTTAGAAAAAGGCAATAGCCCTCCTATATAATGAGTGGTAAGGAAACGTTTCCCCATTATGTCATGAAGGAGTTCCGCCCATGAAACTTAGCAAAAAATCACTCACCGTTCTCTCATTCACCCTTGGAGCGAGCGTGTTCGTCTCCACGGCCTTCGCCGATGCGCTGCTCGGCTCAGGGTACGACCGGCTCAAGGATTCCGTCAAGCTGACCGCATCCCAGATGGAGCAGGGGCTCGGCAGCTATACAGTCGAGGCAATGATGACGCTGAAGGATAACGGCCAGCCGCTGATGCAGACTTCCTCCACGAATAAGGTGGATATTGGAAAACAAGCGGAAGAAAGCACGAATGTCACACAGCAGGCCGGCGGTGAAATGACAACGAACTACTCTTATCACGATCCTAAGCGTTCGATTTATAAAGGCTCAAGAGACACTAATTATATGGTCACGGAGTTTGAGCAGGAGCAGAAGGATCGCAGTGCGTTTAAGAACCCCTTCAATGAAAAAGGCGCGCCGGAGATCGAGAAGATCGTGGACGCCGTGGTCGGCAACCTCAAGGATTACGTGCAGGCGGAGGAGAAAGCGGACGGCGGCAAGGTCTACTCCGGCAGCCTGTCGGAGGCACAGGTGCCGGCGGTCGTCAATGCGGTCTCGTCTTTCGGGATCAAACGGTTGATCCTCGAAGAGAGCCGTTCGGACGTGGGCTCGAAGCTTCCTGAGATCGAGAGCGACATCTACGTCAAGAAGATTGTAGGCACCGCGGAGGAGAGCAAGACCGGACTGCTCCAAAGCCTGACGGGCGACGTGACCCTCACCGGCAAAGACAAGAACGGGGCACAGCACGATCTGACTATGAGCCTTGTGTTCAAGCTCTCGGAAGTTGGAACAACCAAGATCACGCTGCCGGACCTGACCGGAGCGAACGTAGAGAAGGTCACGGATAACGGCTACGGCTTCAGCTCGAAGTACGTCGGTACGTACAAAAATAACGTGATCGTCGAGAAAGACGGGAAGTTCGTCAAGGCCGGCGAGAGAACGTTGGAGATTCTGAGTGTAGACAAGGATAAGGTGACCGGCCGGTATACCGAGACCGTGAAGCCTGGATTCGAGGCTGAATTCGGCGAGAAGTATAACTTCACGTTCGAATATGACCCGAACCAGTCGAAGCCGTTCTCGACCTTCACTTACACGAATGCCAAGGGTGAGCAGGAGCAGGGACAGCTGCATACGGGCAGCACCGGCACTCTGTATCTTGAGCTGGATATCGAGATCATCGACGAGAATTCCATCCGGTCCAATGCTTCACGCCCTTACTTCGACGGGCAATTCTACCGCGTATTCGAGGACTAAGAGAGGCAAGAAGGGAAGGGAGGCCGCGATCCGCGGCTTCCCGACCTGTTAAGGAGAGGATTATGAACATGGCCAAAGCCATTGAAATCACCGGATTAACCAAGGTATACAGCAACGGACGGGGCATCAGCGATCTGAATCTCGAGATCGACCAGGGTGACATCTTCGGCTTCCTCGGCCCGAACGGCGCAGGGAAAACGACCGCCATGAAGATGATGGCGGGGCTGGTCAAACCGGACCGCGGCGATGTGCGGATTTTCGGTGCGAGCGTCTTCGAGGACTACGTCCAAGCCATGAAGCCGGTGGGCTGCATGATCGAGACCGCCGAATCGTACCCCTATATGTCGGCGAACGACAATCTGAAGCTGTTCGCCCGGTTCTATCCGGACGTCGACCAGCGGAGAATCGACGAATGCCTGGAGATTACCGGCATGCTGAAGTACAAGAACGAGAAATCCCGAAAGTTCTCCCTCGGAATGAAGCAGCGCCTCGGCATCGCGGCGGCGATTCTGTCGAGGCCGAAGCTGCTCATCCTGGACGAGCCTCTGAATGGGCTGGATGTCGAAGGGATGCTGGATATGCGCAGGCTGATCAAGCGGTTGTCTGCCGAAGAGGGCACCACCTTTTTCATCTCCAGCCACCTGATCCATGACGTGGAGCTCACCTGTACCCGGATCGGCGTAGTCTACGGCGGGAAGCTCGTCAATGTGGACTATACCAGCAGCATCCTTTCGAATTACGCATCGCTGGAGAACTATTTTGTAAGTGAGGTGGACCGCAGTGGCCGGATTTAAAGCCGCATTCCTCAATGAAGCCTTCAAGCTGCTCAAGAAGAAAAAAATCATCGCGGCCGCAATCCTGTCCATTCTCGCCGTTGTGGTCGGACAAATTGCCGTGACTTCCATCAAGCACGGACTGGGTCTTCGGGTGGCGGGAAGCACCGAATTTCCGTTCGTGGTCCTGACACTGTTTACATACACGATCCTCCCGCTGTTCGCCACCTTCGTGGCCATCGACATGTTCAGCGGCGAATTCTCGTCCAATACGATGAAAATTACGCTTACCCGTCCGGTGTCCCGGTTCGGAGTGTTCAGTGCGAAGGTCCTGAACGTGGCGCTGTTCATAGCGGCGAACCTTCTGTTCGTCATGGTGCTGTCCCTGTTGGCCGGGTTCCTGTTTAACATGTCGTCCTTCTCTCTAATCGGCATCACCCGGGTTGTGCTCTCTTATTTGGCGACGTTCTTTCCTGTATTTGTGTTCTCGCTGCTGGTGGTCGTGCTGTCCAATTTGCTGCGCGGGGGACTGGCCGTATTCTTTCTGTCCGTCATCGCCTTCGCCGCACTGCACTTCCTGGGCATCCTGTTCTCGGGCTATTCGAGCTTCTTCATCACTTCCATGTTCGACTGGTATACGCTCTGGATCTCGGAGAAGGTGAACGGCTTCAAGATTCTCCGCCAGCTCTTCATCATGACCGGCTGTGGTATAATGTTGTTCACCGCAGGAT
Organism: Paenibacillus sp. S-38; assembly: GCF_049942825.1. Taxonomy (NCBI): domain Bacteria; kingdom Bacillati; phylum Bacillota; class Bacilli; order Caryophanales; family Paenibacillaceae; genus Paenibacillus; species Paenibacillus sp. S-38. The sequence goes on along the minus strand of NZ_CP187970.1, from coordinate 4,363,701 downwards.
TCTACCTGTTCGACAACAAGGATATTTAGGATGTGAAGGAATACGCATGCAGTTAACCAAACGATTCTTCCTGATGAATACGCTGGCCGTCCTGCTCTCGATCGCGCTCACGGCGCTCGCGGCTGTTATCTTTGTGGCTGCCTATACGGGGCTGTTCGGCCGCGAAGCCAAGATCCATGAATGGCAGAGAGCTTTCGAGGTGAGGACTGGACTCAGCGAGATCCAGCGCGAAGCGCAGTCTCTGGAGTTCGGACAGCTGCTGGAGCAGACCTATCAGCAGGAGCTGGCTGAACGGGTGCGGGCTCTCGGCGCCCACGCGGTCCTTCTGAAGAACAGGGAGGTGCTGTATACTACCCATACCTTCAGCAAGCTGGATATCGAGAAAAGTCTGCTGCTGACAGCAGGCTCCGATCATCAGGATACCCTGGAGCTGGGCGGCAAGACGTATATGTTCGCCCGCGCTTCTTACGAGCTCCCCTCCGGGGAAGACGGCGTGCTGCTGCTGCTGGCGCCTCTGGAACTGAATACCGGCTTTCCCCTTCTGCTCGGCAGCTTTGTTGTCGGCTTTTTCGTGCTGACCTTCCTCCTGATGAACGCCTGGGTATCCTACCGTTTCTCGCGGGGCATTATTCTCCCGGTCACCAGACTGAGGAACGCCGCCGTCCACATCAGCGACGGGGACCTGGACTTCGGCATCGCCGAGGAGGGGGAGGACGAGGTGCGGGAGCTCTGCCGGACACTCGAGCTCATGCGGATTAAGTTGAAGGAATCGGTGTACCTGCAGCGGAAATATGATGAGAACCGGAACTTCCTGGTATCGAGCATCTCACACGATCTGAAGACGCCGGTCACCTCGATCAAAGGATATATCGAAGGGATCATCGACGGGGTGGCGAGGACTCCGGAGAAGAGGGCGGAGTACCTGGAGACCGCCCGCTCCAAGGCGGTCCTGGTGAATACGATGATCGACGACCTCCTGCTGTACTCGAAGCTTGATCTGCAGCAGCTGCCGTACCATTTTGAACGGACGGATCTCTACCGCTACTTCGAGGACTGTGCCGCAGAGTACCGCCATGAGTTCGAGCTTGCCGGGATCACGCTTGAATTGATGAGCGAGCTGAGTGCGCCGGCTGCAGTGTACATTGACCGCGAAAGATTGAAGCGGGTGGTTCAGAACATTCTCGACAACGCGGCCAAATATGTGAATAAAACGGACGGAAGGGTAGACCTGATCCTAAGGGAGACCCGGACATCGGCGATCATCGAGATCCGCGACAACGGACCGGGCATCCCGGAAGGGGACCTTCCCCATATCTTCGACCGGTTCTACCGGGTCGACGCATCCCGCAAGAGTGCCGACGGAAGCGGGCTCGGGCTCGCGATCGCCAAGCAGATCGTGGAGGGGCATGGGGGGACGGTCTGGGCCCGCAGCGCTCCCGGGGAAGGCACCCGGATCATGATCTCGCTGAAGAAGAGTGGAATGGGAGAGACGACTTGAATGAAAAAGATACTGATTATTGAGGACGACCAAAGCATTGCGAATCTGCAAAGGGATTACCTGGAGCTCAGCGGCTATGCGGTGAAGATCGTGGAGAGCGGAGCGGAGGGACTGAAAGCCCTGGCCGAAGAGGAATTCTCGCTGGTGATTCTGGATATTATGCTGCCGGGGATGGACGGGTTCGAGGTGCTGAGGACGATCCGCGAGAAGGACGAGCTCCCCGTACTGCTTGTCTCCGCCCGGTCGGAGGAAATCTACAAAATCAACGGTCTCGGCCTCGGAGCCGACGATTATATCACGAAGCCGTTCAGCTCCGGTGAGCTGGTCGCCCGGGTGAATGCCCATCTGAACAAATTCCAGCGGATGAAGGAGCGCTTCGGAAGAGAGCAGGAGGAGGAGGCCGGAGCCCGGCTTCGCGTCCGCGGCCTGGAGATCCATAAGGACTCCCGGCGGGTGTTCGTCAACGGCAATGAGGTGGCGATGGCCCAGAAGGAGTTCGATCTACTTCTTTTCCTGTTCCAGCATGCCAACCGGGTATTCGGCAAAGAGGAGCTCTTCGAGCGTCTGTGGGGGATGGATGCGATGGGCGATGCTTCCACCGTCACGGTCCATATTGCGAGAATCCGGGAGAAGATCGAAGATACCCCTTCGAAGCCCCAGTACATCGGAACGGTGTGGGGGGCAGGCTACCGGTTTATCGTATAACCCATCCCACGGCCCTGCACGGCAAAAAGAAGGTGCTTCTCTGGTTGGGCTGGCTAGGAGAACAGAGATCACCTTCTTCAAGAACGGAGGCCACAGGCAAAAGGCTTCCTATGGCCATTGACGGGTGCTTCTTACAGAAGCGCCTGAAAGGAATGGCGAATGACATCTCCGCGGCTGATGATGCCGACGAGTTCCCCGTTCTGCTCTACGGGCAGCTTTTTAATATGCCGCTTGGCGAGTATCGTAGCGATCGTCTCCATCTCCTCCTCCGCCTCAACGCTGATCACTTTCTTCGTGGCCAAATCCATCACCGGCAGATCAAGGATCTTCGCAATCCGTTCATCGAACCCGAATTCATCCCCCCGGATATACAGGGAAAAGAACAATGACCCCACCACACGGTCTTCATGCTTCCCGATATACTCCATGATATCCCCGTCACTGATATAACCGACGATCTTGTTCTTGTCATTCACCACCGGAACCCCGCTGATCCGGTTCTCCAAGAATAGCTTAATGACAGAACGGACGCTCGCTTTGTCCTCCACTTTATACACGTCGCGGATCATAAAATCTTTTGCTTTCATCACTGAACTCCTCCGCATCTGATTAGGAATAGGATGTATCCCCATGTCTGCCTTTCTATGAAGAAGAGGCGGCAACAACCAACGTGAAGACCCTGCAAATATATGGTAACCTGAACCGGAAATTTTATCCAAAGCGGGCTGAGGGTAGAATATCGACCCACAATTTCCCACAATTGTGCCAAAGGCTGTCCGCAATCGCCCGCTATTCTATTCACCAAGGGGCTAAGGTTACGAAGTCCCAATCCACAACCGTAAAGGAGTGTTTTGGCGAATGGAATGGAAACGTGGGCTGATGAAAGTGAGTGCGGCGGCGATGATACTGGCGGGAACGGCGGGGGGCCTCAGCAGCGTATCGGCGGAGGAAGCTTCGGCTTCGGATGATGTGGCGGCAAGTATAGCGGGAGCGGCCAAACCAGAAGGGAAGCCGCTGGTTATCCGCTTCCAGGCGCATGGTACGGAAGCGATGAACCTGCCTATCCACCAGCGCAGCTACTGGAAGCTGCTTGTCGGCAAGTATGCGCCGGAATCGGCGGATGCCTGGACCGCCGCTTTGGAAGAGCGGAAGGCGCTCGAAGCCAGCCTGCCGGGCCTGGAACCAGGGGCGAACCGCGTCATCAAGGTGACAGAGAAGGCTCCTGAGGGCGCTGCAGAGTGGAACGGGGAGCTTCCCGAACCGACACCGGGGATCGAATCCCCCAAAGTCCTGCGCATCCATCCGGACGGCAATACGCCTGTTGAGCCTGCGCCTGCGGACGGCACGACGAAGAACGTGAAGATCTTCAAGTTCCACACGGAGACGGCAAATGGTACAATCAGCACAAAGCCTTCTCAGGAAGCGGAGCGCCTCATCAAGCTGGGTGAAGCGGTGGAGGCGGACGACGCCGAGGCGGTGCGCGCGCTGCTGCCCCAGCTGCTGGAGGACTACCGCAAGCAAACCGAGGAGCTCAAGAACCTGGCGGAGAAGATAAAAGTACTGGAAGCGGACACGCAGACGGAAGCGGAATAAGAAAGTAGCCGACAGGAGCAGGCCATTCAGGCCCTCCTGTTTGCTCATTTGTACCTGGGGACAAGGGGAGTATGGGAAACGTAAGGGGAGGAAACAGCGATGTACCGGATTTATCTGGTGGAAGATGAGGAGCACTTGAGAGGGATCCTGGAGGCCTACCTGATGCAGGAGGGCTGGTACGTGCGTGCGTTCGCAGACGGCCTCGCCGCCCGGGAGGCGATTGCGGAGCGGCCGGACCTGTGGGTGCTCGATATCATGCTGCCGGGAGGTGTGGACGGGTATCAGCTTCTTCGCGAAGTGAAGGCGGACCGGCCGCTGCAGCCGGTGATCTTCATCTCCGCCAGGGATGCGGACATCGACCGGATCGTGGGGCTCGAGATGGGCAGCGACGACTATATCGCGAAGCCCTTTCTGCCGCGTGAGCTGGTGGTGAGGACACGCCGGCTGCTGGAGCGGGTGTATCGGATTCCTGCGGAAGCGCTGGCCGAAGGCGGAGGGCGGAGGAGTAAGCTGTACCTGCGGCCTTACACGATCGATGAAGCGGCAAGGAGGGTAGAGGATGACCAGGGTGCTGTCATTGAACTGACCGTTAAGGAGTTTGAGCTGCTTCTTTATTTTGCCAGACATGCGGGTCAAGTGTAGGAACGCGAGCAGGTGCTGAACGCAGTCTGGGGGAGCGATTATTTCGGATCGGACCGTGTGGTCGACGATCTCGTGCGCCGGCTTCGCCGCAGACTGGGGGAGCTGAGGCTTGAGACGGTCTACGGGTACGGATACCGGGTGGTGGGGGGATGAGCGTGAAGCATTGGCCGCTTTCCCTCAAGCTGTGGGGTGTGTTCGCTGCCCTGACGCTGTTCATCTTCGGTCTGCTGGCCCTGCTGCTGCCCTGGATGCTTAAGGGCTTCTTCACGGACCAGCTCTACGATATTCTGGTCGACTCCCAGACGAACGTACAAATGATGCAGGGGCCGGTTCCCGCAGCTGGAGGAGAAGAGGAGCAGTCTACGGCACCACAAGCCGCCCAGCAGGCATCCGAAACGGTGCCTCAAGCCGGCGGTATGACGCCCTCCTCATCGCAGAACGGCTCTCCTGCAGCCGAGGCACATCCGGCCCCATCCCTGGAATCATCCCGCGAGATTAGGGTCCGGATTCTGCCCGACGAGTACGGAGTTCAGGATGTCGTGATCGAACCCGGGCAGGCCATCTTACGTGTGCAGAGGGAGCTGAAGGAAGAACTGGAGCCCGGCATGCCCCGGATTCAGCACTTTATGATCAGGGGGGATAGCGCGGAATTCCCTGCCCGGATGCCCATAGCCGCCCCCTTCGTTAAGGCGATCGAGAAGGACGCCCAAGCCCAGGAGCGCCCGCTGGAGAAATATACGCGGAACCTCAATGACCAAACCCTGTTCTATGTCATCCGCAAAGAGCAGGCCGAAGGGTCGACGAGCTATTACGTCTCCTACACTACCGGCAGTTACCGCAACGACCTGGTTCAAGCGATGTTCGGCAGGCTGATGCTGCTGATGGTCGGCTTGATCCTATTCAGCTGGCTGCCCTGCCTGGTGCTGGCCCGGTACTTGACCAGGCCGCTGGTCCAGATGGAGCGTCATGTCGGCCGACTTGCAGAGCGGGACTGGCATGAGCCCCTGGTGACTGCCCGGCGCGATGAGATCGGGCGGCTGGCCCGGGCCATCGAGTCGATGCGGCAGCGGCTGGTGCGGCAGGATCAGGCGCAGCAGTTTTTCCTGCAGAACATCTCCCATGAGCTCAAAACCCCGGTGATGGTGATCTCCAGCTACGTGCAGTCCATCCAGGACGGCATCTTCCCGAGAGGCTCGCTGCAGGGCAGCTTGGATGTCATCCGTCATGAGTCTGAGCGGCTCGAACGCAAGGTGCTGGATCTGCTCATGCTGAATAAGCTGAACTATATGTCGTCACGGGAAAAGGAACCGCAGTCCTTCGGGATCGGGCCGCTCATCGCAGACTCGGTACAGCGTCTTCGGTACAAGCGGCCGGACATCCGCTTCGAGGTATCGGTCCCCGAGACGGCGGCGATGCGCGGAGATCCGGAGCAGTGGGCCGTGGCGCTGGAAAATCTGCTGGATAATCAGCTGCGGTACGCGGCGACGGTCGTACGCCTGTCTGTAGAATACCCGCCGGAAGGCAAGGGGAACGACAGCCTGGCCGGCAGCGCACCGGGGGTTCCGACATTCCGGATCGCCAACGACGGGCCCCGGCTGGATGATGCATTGCTCACGCGGATGTTCGAGCCCTTCCAGACCGGAGAAGACGGGCAGTTCGGCCTTGGGCTGACAATCGTCCGGCAGATTGCCGCCCATCATGGAATGACGGTCCGTGCCGCCAATGAACCGGACGGTGTAGCCTTTTACCTGGGGCCCATGATTCCGGAGAAGGCCGGGTAATGAAGCGACCGTATCAGGGCGGCGGCGGACCGCAGGACTGCGGTCCGCATCATACGGAGTGGATGGAGGAAGCGCTTGCCTGATACGAGCCGCAGCAGCTATGGGCCGGATCCTGCTTTCGAAGGTGTTCAATGATATAACCGGGGAGCAGCATCCAATGAAGAAAGGAGTCTCTGGATGAGAATCACAATCGAACAACCCCCTGTTGTAAAAGCAGAAATGGTAATCCGAAAGCCCGCTGCCGAGGTGTACGAAGCCTTTGTGAATCCGGAAATCACGACGCAATTCTGGTTCACGAAGAGCAGCGGCCGATTGGAAGCAGGCAAGCGCGTCCGCTGGGATTGGGAGATGTACGGTGTGGGAGATGAGTTCCTGGTCACTGCGATGGAAGAGAACCGTCGCCTGGTGATCGAATCGTCGGACCGTACCGAAGTCGAGTGGGTATTTACTCCCCGCACGGAGAACGAAACCATGGTGACGATCACCCATTCCGGCTTTACCGGGGATGGGGATGCCGTTGTGAATCAAGCGTTGGACTCCATGGGCGGTTACACGATGGTTCTCTGCGGGCTGAAGGCCCTCCTTGAACACAACATCCGCTTGAATCTTGTAGCCGATAAAGCGCCTGACGCGCATGTGACACACTAGCTGAGAAGCCATGAGCCTCCCGGATTACCGGAAGGCTCATTGTGCGTTATACGGTTTTTCCTGAGTGAAGCCAGTGCTTGGCCGTATGGCTGTTTGGGTACGGGAGCAGGGGAGAATCCATCTTTTCCCGCCCTGAGCCTTCCCCCTCCCTTTACTTCAGTTTGATCTGATGGAGCTCCATCAGGTAGAAGCCATAGAACGAGAAAAGCATCAATACCAGCGTCAGAGCAAGATAAGCGGCGAGCACCTTCCACTTGACGGAGGCGGTGGAATTATAATAAGTGCGGATACGCTGCAGTTCCCCCTCCACCTTGTTCATCCGCTGCTCGGCTTCCTCGATCGAACGGTCTAGTAGAGGCTCCGGCGACGCGACCGGCTGGCCCGCATCACCATGCAAGCCGCCGGAACCGGGGACGGAGGGAGCGGATTGGAGCACCTGCCAAAGCCCCCGCGCCTTCTCCGCATATTGATCCTCGATCCGTTTCCGGTCGCGCATCAGCTTTTCCTTGTCGTGAAGGAAAGGGATGAACCACCGGCGCCGGGACGGCGAAGCTTCGGTTACACGGGAAGCGGATGTTTCCACAGCCGCAGCCGTACCCGCACCCTGCAGGCCGGCAGGATCGGTAAGTGAGATCTTGGCTTGATGGAGATCGGCTTGATACCCAGCCAGCACCTCTCGCTCGTAGAGCAGTACCGACCTGCGGTAGCCCTCTCTAACTCGTGACCACCAGGTGAGACAACCGATGACCAACAGGAGAATCGGGAGCGGGCCGGGGGCCAGAGTGACCAGGACGCTCAGTAGGAGAAGGCCGAGCAGCCAGATCCGCGTTGACAGTACGGCGACGATCCGTCCGCCGTCCAGCGGGGATACGGGAAGCAGGTTGAACAAATTCAGGGCTGCTCCCATGAAGATCACCAGGCCCCAGAACGGCTCTCCGGTGAGCAGATACAGCGGCACGGCAGGCAGGAAGGAAAGCAGCCCGGCCAGCGGGCCTCCGTAAGCCAGATTGGCTTCCGTAGAAGCATTGCGGGGCTGGTCCTTCATCCCGATGAATGCCCCGACGAAGGGGATGAAGATCGCCGGAGAAGTGGATATTCCTTTGCGCTTCGCTGCGAGGACGTGTCCCATCTCATGAATAAAGATCAGGTAAACGAGGGCGGCACCGAATTTCCATCCGTATACTACGGCATAGCCTCCCAGGCTGAGCGCCATGGAGAGCAGCGTGCCGCCGAATTTGCTCCATTTGAGCAGGGCGAGAATCCACTTGAACTTAGCTGCAGCAAAAACACCGGCAGCGAGGAATAAGGTACGGATACGGTTTGTTGACAAGAAGGCACTTCCTTTCCAAAGCTATAACTGGATTAAAATACCATTACGAACGGTGAAATGGAAGGTTTCACTTCGGCTGCCGGTTCCGCAGTGCAGTGCTTCGTTCGCACACTGGCACTATTCCGAGTGTTGTTGTATGGTTAGTAAGAGGGAGCGCTTCACCGTCTGTTTGCGATGGGTATAACTAAAGGGAAGAAACAAAGACTACCAAGGATTGCCTTGTGCGGTAATGAAAGTGAAATACGATACTCATATCTGTCCCCAATCAGGATAAAAAAGGAGAACCGATGACTGATAATCAAGCAATCCTACCTTTCGGATGGAATTTCGATAACAGCTACGCCCGTCTGCCGGAAGCCTTCTTCTCCGAGCAGGGGCCATCACCGGCACGCTCCCCGAAGCTGGTCATTCTGAACCGCCCGCTGGCCGAATCCCTCGGCTTGAACCCTGAGGCGCTGCAGTCAGATGCCGGGGCCGAGGTGTTTGCCGGCAGCCGGGTTCCCGAAGGGGCGCAGCCCCTGGCACAAGCCTACTGCGGGCATCAATTCGGGCACTTCACCATGCTGGGTGACGGCCGTGCGCTCCTGCTGGGCGAACAGATCACACCCGAAGGCAAGCGGGTGGACATCCAGCTGAAGGGCTCCGGCAGAACGCCGTACTCCCGCGGCGGTGACGGCCGCGCTGCGCTTGGGCCTATGCTGCGCGAGTACATCATCAGCGAAGCCATGCATGCGCTGGGCATCCCCACCACCCGCAGTCTGGCCGTGGCGGCAACAGGGCAGCCAGTCACCCGGGAGCGAGATCTGCCGGGTGCGGTGCTGACGCGCATCGCTGCCAGCCACATCCGGGTCGGCACGTTCCAGTATGCTGCAGCCCGCGGGAATGTGGAAGACCTGCGAGCCTTGGCGGATTACACGCTGCAGCGTCATTATCCCGACATCTCCCAGAAGGACAACCGCTATCTTGCGCTGCTACTGGAAGTGGTTCAGCGGCAGGCCAAGCTGATTTCCCGGTGGATGCTTGCCGGATTTATTCACGGCGTGATGAATACCGACAACATGACGATCAGCGGAGAGACCATCGATTATGGCCCATGCGCCTTCATGGATACGTATGACCCCGCGACGGTGTTCAGCTCCATTGATTCTCAAGGCCGCTATGCCTACCGCAACCAGCCCCGGATTGCGGGCTGGAACCTTGCCCGGTTTGCCGAAACGCTGCTGCCGCTTCTGCATGAAGATGAGGAGCAGGCCGTGAAGCAGGCTGAGGAGGTGCTCTCCACCTTCAACGGATTGTACGAGCGTCATTGGCTGGCGGGCATGAGAGCCAAGCTCGGCCTCTTCGGCGAAGAGAAGGAGGATGAAGCCCTGATCGGGGATCTGCTCCGTCTGATGCACGAGCACCGGGCGGATTATACGAATACCTTCCGTTCGTTGACTCTCGGGCAGAACGGCGATGAAGCCGTATTCGGCACGGCTGATTTTGCCCAGTGGGAGGACCGGTGGCAGGCAAGGCTCGGCAGGCAGCCGGAGGATGAAGCGGCACGCCGGGAGCTCATGCGCAGCAGCAATCCCGCGGTGATCCCCCGCAACCACCGGGTGGAAGAAGCCCTGGAGGCGGCGGAGCACGACGGGGACTACAGCGTCATGGAGCGACTGCTCGAAGCACTGTCGAAGCCATATGAGTACACGCCGGAACAGGAAGGCTTCTGCACGCTCCCTCCGGATTCCACGCGGCCGTACCGAACGTACTGCGGGACATGAAACCGCAGCGGCCGGAACCCCCATCGCAAGAACCGATGGAATGCTTTCTTACTGCGAAGTACAAATGGCCCGGCTGTCCTGAATGGACCGCCGGGCCGTTTTGTTATGAGAATTTCCCCTATGGGAGGCTTGCCCTTCCTTATTCGCCGACAAAGGGCCGTGTTGCTCTTTTTTTCGTGTAAGTTTAAACTCCCTGTGAATAGTTGCTTTGTTCATGTCTGTAACTTTCTGCCCTTCCGAACGTTTGATAGTATATGGTATTCATTTACATTTAAAGTGAGGGTGAGACGCAGTGGCGTTGGAGAAGATCGAAATGGACCCGCTCTGGAGGGAATGGGAAGACCGGCTGGGACTGCAGGGTTATGTCCGTAAGGAGTCTCTCGTACGGCAGGAAATCTCGGCCGTTCAAGAAACGGAATACCGCATCGAGCTGGTCTGGTATCCGGAAGGGGCTGCAGACTTTGACAATGAAGGACTCAATCCTCCCGGAACGGTCACGGTGATGCTGGACGCCCGGACGCGCCGGCTCCGTTCCTGCCATCTTCCAGACTTGAAACAGGGGAAGGGAAGCGCAGACAGTGGAAGAGAAGCCACAGGTGATGAAGCGAGAAGCATCGCATGGGACTGGATTGCCCGGTTCACAGGGCTGACGGAGGAAGACAGGCGGCTGGAGCAGCTCACCTTCCAACTGGAAGAGAACGTTATGCGATTTGGGTTTCGACTGGTGCATGAAGGAGTCCCCTTCTTTCCGGGAATGAGCATGGACATACGGATCAGCCGCGAGGGACGGCTCCTTTCTTATTCGACCTATGGCAGCCATACAGGCATCGTGGTCCCGATCCTGAACAAGCCGCAGCAAGAGCCGGGGCCCGCTGCACTCCGCCAGACCGCTTATCAAGCGTTCAGCCTGTTCTACCTGCCGAAGGAGCTGCGCAATGACAAAGAATTGTGCTGGTTCTATGGGGTAGGTGAAACATTCCTGGACGGTGAGACGGGGGAGACCATCGCCTATGAATGGCATTCGAAACTGTTTGGACAGACTCCCTTGAACGAGCCTCTCCTCTGGAGCGAAGAGGAGGAAGGACACAGCACGGATGAACAGATAAGCAGCGGTCCAGCCAAGGCTGGAGGGTGGATCTCCCGGTTCGTGTCAGAGAGAGAGCGGCGTGACGGCCTTATCGACTGGGAGGACGAGCACCCGGAGCTTCTGCCGATCGGTCCCGCAGATCGCGATCGCCTCTGTGAGACGATCCGTGTCTGGGCCAGGAAGCGGTGGCCGGGCGGCTCCGGGCAGTGGATGATCTCCCATTTGCTGCGCAGCAGCGGAATGGTCGTCGCGGTGATCGAGCGCAGCCATGCCGGGTATGAGGTGGGGATGGGCCGAACCAAGGTATTCATCGACGGGCAGAGCTTTGCTGTCATTGATGAGATGGAGCCCGCTGTTCTGCCGCCGCACCCTCCGGAGGGGGTTATCGGCAAAGCGGAGGCGTTCGAGAAGATTGCAGGCGCGGTCATCTGCAAGCCTCGCTATGTGTGGGATGCACAGAAGAAAGGGTACAGGTTCATGCACATGGTGGACTGCCCGCTCCTGGTCGATGCCCTGAGCGGGGAGACAGCGGAGGAGTTGTGAAGCGGAGAGAAGAAGCCGTTTACAATGACAATGCAGGAAAACATATGGGATTGAAGCCGATTCGTGAGGATGGTAAATTGTAAATTACTATTTCGTAAAGGAAAGTAAACCGGCGCTGGTTGGAACGCCGGCGTTCGGCATCGGCTTATTACCTATCAGGAAGGTGAATAAAATCCCATGGAAGTCAGAGCTTCCGCCACATCGATGAGAGACATACTGAAGGGAGGCTCGCCCCTGTCAGACAGGCCTGCGAGACATAACTCGGCCGGAAGGGAGGGCTTCTCTGCCGCATTCAAACAAAAGCTTGGCGAAACCGTAAAAAGCGCCAAAGAGGGATTCACCCGAAAAGCGGACCATCCCCCTGAGGCCCTCGCCCGCACCTCTTCCAAAGCAGTCGTCTCTTCGAAGCAGCCCACAGCCGAAGAGACGGCAGACGCTCTAGAAGACTTCGTGGAAGAAGGCAGTCCGGATGAAGTGAACGCCCTTCTGGCGGATCCGGAGGTGCAGGCCCTGCTGGGGCAGCTGGCGGCTCTTCTGACGGACGCGGCCGGTTCTGCCGAAACGACGGACGCCTTGTCCGAAGGAGCGGACGAGGCCCTTTTCGTTCCGCTGGCCGAAGCCGAAGCAAGTGAAACCGCCGCACCGACGACCGGAACGAACGCCGCCGCGCTTCAGGCGGTGGATGCAGCCGAGGCAGCCCGGCTGCTGGAAGGGCTGCAGGAAGCCCTGAAGCATGGCGGCGCGGATGGGAAGCTGAGATCCGCTCTTGAGCAGCTGGCCGTTGCCGCAGCCGCAGCCAAGGCCGGTGGCGGCAGGCCGGGAGCGGACATCCGGCCCATGCTGGAGAAGCTGAACGGGCAGGCGGCAGGCGTGCCGGCGCCTGCAGCGCAGACCGGTGGGATTGCCTCCAGCCCGCTCCAGAAGCTGGAGACGCTGTCTTCAGTGTCTGCGGTACAGAGTGCGGCTCCCGGAGCGGCTGCGTCCGATACGGAGGCTGCCGAGGAGCCGCTCTTTGTCCCGCTGAACGCCGATACGGCACCGGCTGAGGCTCCTGCCCAACCGGCGCTGACGGTACAGGAGCTTGCGAAGCAGATCCAGTCCGGTCAACCGGTAAGCAAGACCCCGGTGCTCCACGTGCCTGCAGAGACTTTCACGGAAGACATGACGCAGTTCGTGTCAACTTCTTTCCTCCTGAACAGCGGAGAAGGCGGGATTACCGAAGCCAAGCTTTCCTTGTATCCGCAGCACCTGGGCCACGTGGAAGTGAAGCTGATGATGCACAATGGGCAGCTCACCGCCCAGTTCGCAGCGGACAGCACGCTTGGCAAGGATCTGCTGGAGAGCCAGTTGGCCCAGCTCCGTCAGTCGCTGCAGAGCCAGGGCATCCAGGTCGACAAGCTGGAAGTAACACAGAGCGCGAACGCTCAAGGGTTCCAGTCCGGCATGTTCCAGGAGAGGGGCCAAGGGCAGCAGCCGCAGTCGAAGCAGGGTTCCAAGGCCGCTTCCGCCCGGATCGCGTCACTTGGCGAAGAAACGGCAGCAGAGACGGCAGCGGCTCAGACTCCATCCCAGCCTGTTCGCACAAGCCGCGGTATGATTGACGTCGTTGCGTAATACTTAGAATGGATTGCCGCCGCAGGGCGGCTTTTTTGTGTTTCCACTACAACCTATGTATCAGTCGCGGCTCCCTAAAAAATCATTAAACTTAAGTTTTCCTTTGGCTTCCGACGGACTGGAATGCTACTCTGATAAAAATGATGCGGGAGGGATTCACATGACAGCGTATGAGAAGAAGAAAGCAGCCGATTGCGTTTGCCCAGACTATCTTGCCAATTGGAGCAGCACACTATCCATACGGAGGGATCATCCGTTTGAAAACCATCCTGCATTTTCTGGCCTACTACAAGCCTTATAAAAAGGTTCTGCTGGCCGATCTGGGATTTGCCGCGCTGGCGTCGCTCTGCGTGCTCGCTTATCCCATGCTCATCCACCGGATGACGACCAGCGCGCTAAGCGATGAAGGCATCGCCGTCGGGCCTCTCCTCCAACTGATCGGAGCTTTCCTGCTCCTTATGGCCATCGAATACGGGAGCGGCTACTATACGGACTATGCCGGTCACATGATGGGAGCCCGGATGGAGGCGGACATGCGCAGGGACCTGTTCCAGCATGTTCAGCGTCTTTCCTTCCGGTACCATGACCATACGCCTACGGGCCAGCTGATGTCACGGGCTACGAACGACTTGTTCAACATATCGGAGCTGGCGCATCACGGGCCGGAAGACGCGGTGATCTCACTGGTGCGTATAGTGGGGTCCGTTCTGATCCTATGGAACCTCAACGCCGCGCTGGCCCTGACCCTGCTTCTGTTCCTGCCGTTCATCTTCTTATTCGCTTACCGGTACAGCTTGAAGGTCAAAGAAGCCTTGAAAGAGGCCAACCGGCGGATTGGGGATATCAACGCCCAGCTCGAAGACAGCCTTGGAGGAATCCGTGTCGTGCAGTCCTTCACGAATGAGAGGATGGAAGCGGCCAAGTTCGAGGCCGGCAGCCGGTTGTTTCTGGAGAGCCGGGCCAAGGGGTACCGGGCGGAAGCCTTGTTCTTCAACGGCTTATCCTCAAGCATGACCCTGTTGACGATCGCCGTCGTTGCGGTGGGCGCCTTGCTGATCAGCAGGGAACGGCTGCTCGTGACCGAGTTGATTACGTTCCTGCTGTACATCGGCACGGTGACCGATCCCCTCAAGCGCCTCGTGAACTTTACGCAGAACCTTCAGAATGGCGCGGCGGGTTTCGAACGGTTCCAGGAGCTGCTCGACATCGAGCCGGACATTCAGGATAGCCCGGGCGCCGTCTCGCTCCACCGGGTACAGGGGAGAGTGGAGTTCCGGAATGCCGGCTTCCGCTATGAGGGGAGCCGCTCCGCCGTGTTTCGCGGCTTGAACCTGACCGTACAGCCCGGGGAGACGGTCGCGCTGGTCGGCCCATCCGGTGCCGGCAAAACGACCCTGTGCCATCTCATCCCCCGGTTCTACGAGGTAACCGAGGGCGGGGTTTATATTGACGGCACGGATATCCGTGACGTAAGGCTGCAGTCGCTGCGCAGCCGAATCGGGATCATGCAGCAGGATGTGTATTTGTTCGCTGGAACCATACGGGAGAATATACTCTACGGCAGACCGGATGCCACCGAAGCCGAGATGAGGGAAGCGGCGCGGCTGGCAGATATACATGAGTTCATCGGCGGCCTGCCGGAAGGCTACGATACGCATGTCGGTCAGCGGGGAGTCCGGCTCTCGGGCGGCCAGAAGCAGCGCATCTCGATTGCCCGGCTGTTCCTGAAGGATCCTGCCATCCTGATCCTCGATGAGGCCACCTCAGCCTTGGATAACGAGAGCGAGCGGGCGGTGCAGATGAGCCTGGAGAGACTGGCCGAGCACCGCACCACCCTCGTCATTGCACACCGGCTGTCCACCATCCGGAGGGCCGACCGGATTCTTGTGATGACCGAACACGGAATCGCGGAAGAAGGCACTCATGCCCAGCTGATGCAGCGCGGCGGGATGTACGCCAGAATGCAATGATGCCTCGTTATCGGCCGCCGCGCCGCGAACCGCCGGAGTTGTCTCCAAGCGGTTCGCATGACATGGAGACGCGCCGATTCACAAACGAAAGGACCTCAAATTCCATTGTAAAGTGGAGAATGAGGTTCTTTTTTCATGAGGAACATCAGAATGCAGCAGGGCACTAAAAAATCGCAAAATGACTTTTGGGACACCCCCTTGCGTCCCAGCATTAGGAAAAGAGTTCGAGCATTCACAAACTTCTGCGGAGTACCGATAATGATTCTAAAACCACTGGATGCAAAGTGAACCGGGCAGCGGCTGAGACCGGCCGGTACTTTGATATTCATGTTAGGAGCCTTTATCCTATGCTGCCGATATCCTACATCCAGAACCGCAGACTGGCGCTGACGCTTGGGCTGCTCTTTGTGAGTTTGTTCGCGGATTGGTTTTCCATTCCCATGCTCTATGGACTTCAATATCATTTTTCTTCGCTATTCGTCATCCTGGCCCTGTTCACGGCCGGTGCTCCGGCAGCCGTCTTTATCTCCAGCGCCGTGGCCCTGAGTAATTATTTCCTTCTGGAGATGCCCCTATTCGACTCGGGGATCGTGATGCTGGAAGCTCTGGTTCTGGCACTGCTGACCGGTCTGCGGAAGGAGGCAGGCGCTGTCTTTCTGTATGATCTGCTGTTCTGGCTTGGCGCAGGAGTCTGCATGCTGATCGGATCGTTTGGAATGTCGGCCGCAGCCTACCCAGGGGATGTCTTACTTTACATCACCAAGTGCAGCGTGAACGGGGCAGGGAATGCCCTGGCCGCCGAGATTCTGCTCACGTATCTGCCGCTGCTGCCTTGGCCAGTCCTGAAGAAGCGCTACAAGCCCATCGGACTGCAGAAAATTCTGGTTCACCTGGCGATCAGCGGGGTGGTGTTCCCGTTCATCTGCTTCATGATCATCACAGGCATCTCGCAGAATCAGATGATCAATCTGAGGGCGCACCAGATCGCCGAATCGACGGCCAGTGCGGTCAAGGACCAGCTGCACTTGTGGGGCGGCCAAGAGTACAGGGCGCTCGAGCTCCAAGATATCATCCAGCTGGGCAGATTAAAGGCCATGGTTGAAAAGAGTGCGTTCCCGTCGGCCCGCGTGACGGTATCGGATAAGAACGGCGAAGTGCTGGCGGAAAGTATGGGGGATTCCTCCGGGGAACCGGACTGGCGCACCGAAGGCAGGCTCTATCGGTACGATGAGTGGATGTACTTGTGGCTTCCGGCGGGACGCCATTTCATTGAACCGTCGGTCTGGCGGGAAGCATTCTACATCTATGTGGTCACCGTGGAAGAAGGGACGACTCTTCAGATCCAAGTGAAGGTTCCCGTCTCCCAGCTGATTGCGGATGTACAGGGCATCTATACTCTGGATTTTGTCCTGATTCTGGCCTTCATCGTGCTCGCTCTGCTGACGGTGTACGGGATCAGCCGGTTTATCGTACACTTCCTGGTCAAGCTGACTCAGGAAACCACGGGTCTTCCCGATAAAATCACCGCTCAGTTTGAAATCTTCGCCCAGGACAGCCGGATCCTGGAGTTTGATCAGTTGCATGAGAATTTCAGGCAGATGGCCTTGAAGCTTAAAGCGATGTTCGCCGAAGCGACCCACTTGAATACCGTGCTGAGGGAACAGGCCCGGCAGATCAAACAATCCGAATTGCAGTTCCAGCAGCTGGCCTTCACCGATGCGCTGACGAAGCTTCCGAATCGTCTTTATTTTCATTCCTATCTGAGAGAAGTGATGGAGCTCCCGGGTGCTTCCGGTGCTCTTCTGTTCATGGATCTCAATCAATTCAAGCTCATTAATGACACCTACGGCCATGAAGCTGGAGATGCGCTGCTGCAGCACGCCGCCGCTCTCTTGAAGGAAGCGGCCGGATCAGGGACGGTCTGCCGTCTTGGCGGAGATGAATTTGTTCTGATTCTGCCTGCTGCCGCACGGGCGGAGATCCAGCGGACCGCGGAGCAGATTCTGGAGGGGTTCAAGACGCCATTAGCGTATCAAGAATGGATGCTGCAGCCCAGAACAAGCATCGGAATCGCCTGCTTTCCTTCAGATGCCGACCGCCCGGAAGAACTGTTAAAGATGGCGGACGGGTCCATGTACCGGGCCAAGCAGCGGGGAAGCGGAGTGGAATGGCACCGGAATCCCGGTAGTCATGGGAAGGATAGTGGAACATGAACAAGCTCTATCAACGGACCGCCGCGATGCTGCTCCTGACGGTAACCACCGCCTGCGGCCAGCATGTTACGGGGATGACGAGGGTTCCGCCTCCCGTGCCACAGGTCTCTGTCTCTGCAGGGCAGGAGAGCACTTCCACCGCGGAGGAGCTGGTTGTCTGGTCTTACTATGATACGGCGGATGGCGACAAGCACTTTGCTTCCCTTCATCCGGACTTTAAGGTGAAATCCGTCATGCATTCCTATGAGGGGATCGTGGATGACCTGATCCAGTCCGCTATCACAGGAGAAACGCCCGACGTTGTCATGCTGGACAGCTCGCATGCGGGAAGGCTGAACGGCATCGATATCCTGGACAACCTTCGGAACAGCCTCTACTCGTCGAAGGGATACGAAGACCGGATCCCGAAGAATATGCTGCCGGTCTACTCCAACCTGGCCGGGGATAAGCTGATGGCGCTTCCCACAGAGCTGCCGAACGCGGTAACGTTTTACCGTGCCGACATCCTTGAGGAGAACGGCTTTCCGTCAGAGCCGGAAGCCCTTGCCGTGTACATCAGCAATCCGCAGAACTGGGTCGATATGGCCATGAAGCTCAAAGAAAAAAACATCTACCTGTTCCAGCATTATACGGATCCCTTTGAAACCGCGGCACTCTCAGCGAGCTATTTGGATGGGGAGCTGAGGTTTAACCGGGGAAGCCAGGCGTTCCTGGATGCGTTCTATGTATCCCGGGAGGTACGCAGCCATGGTCTGGCACTCCGGAGCATGATATGGGATTCTTCCGGCCAGCAGGCCATTCGCAGCGGCCAGCTCGCTATGCTGTACGCGGGAACCTGGATCACCGGTCAACTGAAGAGCTGGGCGCCTGACCTCACCGGCCGCTGGCGGGCTGCCAGGCTTCCTCTGAACCTGTACGGGTACAAGGAAGGGGCAATGATGGCCATACCCAAGCTGAGTAGACATAAAGCGGAAGCGTGGGAATACCTGAAGCTGACGACCAATCTGCTGCAGCCGGCCGATCAGCCGGGCGGCGAAGCCTATCTGGGGGGTCAGGACATGAACGCCTTGAAGACCAGCCTGGCCCCACAGAACAAGGGGATTTACCCGACACCACTGGATACCCGGCTGAAGGAGCTGTGGGATAAAAAAGGGGTGGAGATCGCTGAGTCGGATCGGCCGATTCCCGAACTGCTGCAGGAGATGGGACAGCAGATGGAAGCGATGACTGCGGAAGAACGCCGGATCATGAAGGAATATCTGATGAGATCGGCGGAAGGAAAATGAGGAGAGGGACACCCCATGGAAATCGGAGTGGGATGCCCCTCTTTCTTTTTGTTTTGGCGGATCCCGGCAGATCCCGTGACGGAGTTACGCGCCGGAACCTAACATGCTAGTCCTGAGTGAACGTGGCGTCCGCCTTGTCTGTCGCCGTCGAGACCGGCTGCACGTACAGCAGGTAATTGTAATGCCGCAGATACCGTCCGGGCGCCGCATACGATTCGTACGACTGGCCGCTGCCGGCAAGACCCGCGCGCTGGTAGAATGCGGCCTCCTGTTTGAACTGCGCTGTACCGTCATTTTTGTCCACCCAGGCTTCCCCATTCCTGCTGCGCAGGTAATAGCCCGGATAATTCGTCGACTCCAGCGACACCGTGCCGCTTCCCGCGAGGCCAGACACGATGTGGAACTGGGAGTCCGCCAGCTTCGTGACATTCGGCTCCAGCTTCGCGCGGAATTCCCAGTGCCGGATGCTGTAAGCAGGGAAGTTATACGAGAGGAACCGGACAGGGGAGAGGCCGTCCGGAACGGGAATCCCGAAATTCGGCGTGCCGTCGGCGTTCCAGTAAAGCTTCTGTACCCGCGTCCTGCGGTTCGGGTCGTTCAGCGGGTCCCCTGTGATGTCCTTGTAGCTGCGGTCGTGGTACACGAGGATATCGCTCTTTCCATCCTCGGATACGGTGAACGAGTTATGGCCGGGTCCGTACTGCCCGGTAGCATCGCTGCTCGTGAACACCGGCGAAGCGGACTTCACCCAGGACTTCGGATCGAGCAGGTTGCTCGTATCGGAGGCGGTCAGCAGCCCAAGGCAGTAGTTGGAATCCGTCGCGCTGGCCGAGTAGGTGATGAAGATCTTCCCGTTCTTCTTGATCACGGCCGGCCCCTCATTGACCCAGACGCCGCCCTGTTTCTCCCAAGTGTAGTCAGGCCTTGCGATCATCACCTGCGCGCCCGAGAGGGTGGTTGGCGAGCTCATCTTGGCGATATAGATGTTCGAGTTGCCTGCGATGGCCGGATCCTTCTGGGCCCAGACGAAATAGCGGGTGTCGTTATGCTCGAAGGTCGTGCCGTCGAGCGTGAAGGAGTCCCAGTTCATGACCACCTTGCCTTTTTCCATCCACGTCCCGGTCAGCGGGTTGGCATCCGAGCTCTCCAGCGCATACTGGCGGATCGCCCACTTGTCCTCCGCTTTGCCGGCCGTGAAGTAGACGTACCATTTGCCCCCGACAAAGTGAATCTCCGGCGCCCATATATGCGCTCCCATCTCGCCGCTGGCATGCTTGCGCCAGATGACCGCCGGGGCCGCAGACGCCAGCCCCTGGATGGTTGTCGCCCGCCGGAGTTCGATCCGGTCATATTCCGGCACCGTTGCTGTGAAATAATAGTAGCCGTCCGTATGCTTGTAAATCTGCGGATCGGCCCGCTGGGACACCAGGGGATTCGTGAGCTGTACGGGGGCTGCGGAGACGCTCCCCGCATAGCCGGCCGTCAAAGCCGCCATCGTCATCACAAGCACCGTTCGTTTCATCCATCGGCCAGGCAGGTAGACCATCATTCATCTTCCTCTCTAAAGTGCGATCCTACCGTGGAATGACGGGCATTCCATCAGGTCAGCCTTATCATACCGAAGATGTAAGCGTTCTTAAATGGAGGCGTTTTCGAATTTTGTGGAATTTTTCCGGTGGCTTGTACGTCCAAGGGGATACCACAAAGAAGCCTGCCGCCATGGCAGCCGGTTGAGACCGGCCGCCACGGCGGCAGACTGCTGCGTCTAAGGAGGTGCTTAGGCGTACCTCTTAACGAACCGATTTGCCGGCGCCTGCGTAGGTCGATACAATGCTTGGCACATTGGCTGTGGCATCGGCTGTGAATGAGTAGTACGAAGTCGGCGCCCAGCCTACATCGGTGCCTACCTGCGGCGAGGAAGCGGTAGCTATGTTGATGGACTGCTCGGTGGAGCTGCCGTAGGCTTTGTAGATCGTGCCGGTGTCATAGAGCTTGCCTTTAACGGATTCGCTTCCAGAATAGCCGGCGAGCTTCGTGATGGCCGTATCTACGTTGATATAGTTATTCTGGGAGTATACTTTGGCCGAGTAGCCAATGCCGTATACCTGGTCCGCGTGCCCCACATAGTAATTGTTGTAGACGTGAACCATGCCGTAGCGTACCCGTGGGCTTCTTTGCTTGGAGTTGGAGAAATAGTTGTGATGGTACGTCAGCTTCAGCTTGCCGTCATCCGTAGTCGTGCTGTCGCTGGAACCGATCAGGGAAGTTTTGTAATGATCCTGGAACACGTTATAGGAGATCGTGATGAAGTTGGAGCCGTTCTTCGCATCGAGCAGGCCGTCGTGGCGGACGAACGGCTTCACTTCGCCGGTCGTGGTATTCTTCAGAATCATGCCGGAGTTCGTATCCGTCACTTTATCCGCGAAGGTGCAGTGATCGATCCAGATATTCGTGGCGCCGTCCAGCGTCATGCTGTCGTAAGCGGAGTTCCAGTTGCCGCCGCTGTCGGATGGGTCCCACTGAGGGAAGAAGTCCAGCGCATCCTGGAACTGGATGTTCCGGATAATGACGTTATTGGAACCCTTCAGGTACAAGCTGCCGCCCTTGATGATCGAGGTATTGGATTCGCCGATAATCGTTTTATTGGAGCCTACGCTGATGACAACCTGGCTCTTCTGCTTGGCCGCGGCGGCGGCACGGGCGGTTTCCTGCGTGCTGATCGCTGAGGAGTCGTTATTATAGTAAGCATTCTGGTATGTCGTCAGATTGTAGCCGGTGCCGGAAGCATAGGTGGACTCCGTATTGCCGGCGTTCAGGTCAATCGTTCCCCGTACCAGGATCACTGCTTTGGTTGTACCGGATACCGCCGTTTTGAGCTGGTCGCGAGTCGTAACCACCGTCACCGGGGTCTCCGTGGACGTAGTGGACTTGCCGCCGTTCAGCGTAAAGGCCGTTGTGCCGGAGCCCGTGCGGGAACCCCAACCGTCACTTGCTCCGAGCTGCGAGTCCGCATACAGGGTGGCCGCCTGCGCCGCAGGCACCACGAAGAGAACGGAGGATAAGACCGAGATAGCGGTGAAAGAAGTCCAAAGGCGTTTCATTTTGCTGGAAGCAGTCATGAACAACATTCCTTTCTGCAGTAGAGTGGTATGCGGGCGGGCCTGCCTGCCTCGCGTATGACTGAACCTAAGCTGCCGGGAAGAAGCCCGCTTGATCAGGCTTCAGGAATCACTTCCTTTCATCGAGGCCCGAAATCCTTAAGCAGCAGGGGGAACCCCGGCCTCCATTCCAGATGCCGCCCGGGCTTCGGGCATTTCCAATGTAAGCGGTCTACCGGAGGAGCGTCAATAAGCCTGAGATGTGATTGCCGTCCCTTGACCGGCACGGGAACGAACGGGCTTTGCGCCGGTTTATTCCGGCATATTGGGGTTGAATCCGGCACATCTTCCGGCAGGCCGGCCCTTGGCCAAGTTGAATAAAGCATATCTGCTGCATGGAGGAACGCAAAAAAATCCCCGCCCTTCTATTGGGGCGGGGATTCTACGGGCAGGGCGGAGCCGCGAAGCCTCTTCACATCACTGATCGGCGGAAGCCCGAACTGGCGGGCGTATTCCCGGCTGAACTGGGAAGGGCTTTCGTAGCCGACGCGATAGCCCGCATCGGCCGCATCCAGGCTCTCCATTAGCAGCAGCCGGCGTGCTTCCTGCAGCCGGATCGCCTTCTGAAACTGAAGCGGACTCATCGCGGTCACTTTCTTGAAGTGCTTGAACAGGGCGGAAGGGCTTAGGCTGACTTCCTTAGCCAGCTCTTCCACATGAAGCGGTTTGTAATAGTCGCGATGAAGGAGATGAATAGCCTTGGAGATGCTGTTCGCATGACTGCCGATCACGGCGAACTGCCGGATGAGCTCCCCCTGATCGCCCTGCAGCACCCGGTACAGCACTTCACGGACGATGAGCGGAGCGAGTATCCCGATATCCGCAGGACTGTCGAGGAGTCGGACAAGCCGCACGATGGCCTCCAGCAGCGGGGCGGTGGACCGGTTCACGGCCAGGCCGCGCCCGCTGTCCCTGCTGCCCCTGCTGGAATCCGCGGTGTCTCTTACGATATCGACAATGGCATCCGTGCTGAAGTTCAGCTGAAGGCTCAAATAGGGGAGCTCCGGTGAGGCCTCGATAATCTTCCCGATCATCGGAAGATGCACGGAGGTGACGAGATAAGCGGACGGATCATACCGGTACATCTCCGCACCGAGCGAGGCCGTTTTGGAGCCCTGCGCGACAATGCACAGGGAAGGCGCATAGACCGTATGCATCGGCTCCGACACATGGGATGTGCGCATGAATCGCAGTCCGGGCACCGCCGTCTCGTTCAAGCCCTCCGAAGGGGTGTGACGGCGGATGAGACAGGCAAGCTCTTTTTGGGATGCCGAGAGTCCGGCGTTAGGTTCAAGGAGGTCCATGGTTCGCGTTCCTTTTGGGCCCAGAATGGTGAATTTATTATATTTTCATTGTACCTAACCCGAAGAGGATCAGGCAAGAAGCGGACATGAATAGGCTACCGGACGCGATCCCCATTCCCTATAATGGACATATAGACCGGCAGACGACACCGGCCCATCTTCATAAGCCATATGGATAAGAAAGAAGGGAAGATTAACATGACCTTATTAAAAGGAAAAACCGCCATCGTGACCGGAGCCTCCAGAGGGATCGGACGCTCGATCGCCGAGCAGCTCGCCGGGCTGGGGGCTCAGGTGGTCATCAACTATGCGAACAGTCCGCACAAAGCCCAGGAGGTGGTTGATGCCATACGGCAAAAGGGCGGGGAAGCCGCAGCCGTTCAGGCGGATCTCAGCAGGCCGGCCGAGGCGGAAGCCTTGTTCGCCGCAGCGCTGAGGCATTTCGGCAAAGTGGACATTCTCATCAACAATGCCGGAGTGAACAAGGTACAGCCGATTCTGGAAGTGACGGAGGAGGATTTCGACAAGCAGTTTCTGCTGAATGCCAAAGGGACGTTTTTTGCCTGCCAACAGGCGATGAAGCACATGGAGGAGAAAGGGCGGATCATTAACTTTTCCACCTCGGTCACAGGACATATGCTGCCGGCCTACAGCGTCTATGCCGGGACCAAAGGAGCGGTGGAGCAGTTCACCCGCCAGCTCGCAAAGGAATTCGCCGTCAAGCAGATTACCATCAATGCGGTGGCCCCGGGTCCGGTGAACACCGAGCTGTTCACGGAAGGAAAGACGGAGCAGCAGATCGAAGGGCTGAGGAAGTCGATCGCCCTTGGAAGGATCGGTGAACCGGAGGATATCGCGAACGTGATCGAGTTCCTCGTCAGCGAGAAATCACAGTGGGTCACAGGCCAGACCCTCCGGGTCAACGGCGGATTTATTTGACGCTCCTAAAGCCCGCGCCAAACCCGCCTGACGGATTGACAAAACCCGTTATCCCTCCCTACACTTAGTTTATTCATTGAATAAAGTTGGCGGAGGAGCGGTGTGATGCAAGCCGAGAAGGAAGGCACGGTGATTTTGTTCCAGGGAGATTCCATTACCGACGGTCAGCGCAGCAAAGACCCGGCGCAGGCGTGGGATCTGAATCATGTGACAGGCCACAGCTACGTATATCTGATCCATGCCGATCTGGGCTCACGGTACCCGGAGAAGCATCTGCAATTCATTAACAAGGGCATCTCGGGCAGCCGGATTGTGGATATCTATGCCCGGCTGGAGAGCGATGTCATCAACGAGCAGCCGGATATGGTCAGCTTTCTGCTGGGCATTAACGACTGCCACTTCCAGCTCCACAACCAAAGCGGCGCCTCGCCCGCCAAATTCGAGAAGCTGTACCGGATGATGATCGAGGAGATCGGGGAGAAGCTGCCCCGGACGCATATCATCCTGTGCGAACCGTTTCTTCTGCCGGTCGGCAGGGTGGCCGAAGCCCTAAGCGAATGGATGGAACTTTTGCTTCCGTTCCAGGCAGCGGTGCGGCGAATCGCGGAGGAGTACCGCCTGACCTTCGTGCCTCTGCAGCAGCGGTTCGACGAGCTGTGCCAGGTGAGAGAGGCATCCTACTGGATCTGGGACGGAATCCACCCGACAGTCAACGGTCATGCGATTATTGCGCAGGAGTGGCTCAAAGCGGTCGGGAAGAGGATTGATGCTTTGTAATTGCATCCCAAGCTCCGTTCTTGAAGGAACGGCGGATCTGCAGTGGAACGTGGCAGGAGGGAAGGTTCGTTCCCATACGAAAAGGCCTGATCTGTCCGCAGATCAGGCCTTCCTGACTTGTACGCCCAGCATGGGCGCCATCTCTAGGGTGAGAGTCCCGAACGGGGGCTGGCGAGCGCCTACCGTTAGCCAAGGGCAAGGGTGTCGGCCGTGAGGCGGAATCTGAAGGAAGCCGGAGGCAAATGCACGGGCCAAGGTACACGAACCTAATTTGAGGCAGTGTCAGTCGGATGAGTCTCCAAGACAAGACGAAATCCAAAGCCGCCAAGGGCTGATGCTGTAAACTTAGGTGGTCGCGGGCAGACAGATGGCGTTCTTATCTGGGGAGGCCTGCGGATACGCGAAGTGACTTCGTAACCGCGGCTGAGAAGCCGCGCTGAATCCGCAGGAGTCAGCAGAGGCCATAGTACGCGAGTACGGGACGCCGGAAAGCGGAAGGGCTGAACCGAAAGGAGAGAGGAAACCGGTGCGTTCGCGTGAAGAGCAGAGACAGCAGAATATTCCGCAAGGGAGCTCGCGGCAGAGAGAAGCGGTGAAGCCGCCAGGGTATGCCGGAGCGCCGAGTTCTTCGCCGGCACAAGCCGACCTTTTCTCTCGCAAAGGCCAGAGCAGGCTGCTGGAGAAGATGCTCGAAGGGCACAACCTTCGGCTCGCCTACAAGCGAGTGGTACAGAACGGAGGAGCGCCCGGAGTGGATGGTGTAACGGTAGCCGAGCTACAAGCTTACCTGAAAACCCACTGGGAACAGGTGAAAGCCAACCTCCTGACGGGAAGCTACAGACCCGCGCCAGTCAAACGGGTGGAAATCCCCAAACCCGGAGGCGGTGTACGGCTGCTTGGCATCCCGACCGTAATGGACCGTTTTCTCCAGCAGGCGCTTCTGCAAGTGATGAATCCGATTTTTGATGCACATTTCTCGGGGTACAGCTACGGTTTCCGCCCGGGAAGACGGGCGCATGACGCCGTAAAGCAGGCACAAAGCTATATCCAAAGCGGCCTCAGATGGGTCGTGGATATGGATCTGGAGAAATTCTTTGACCGGGTGAACCATGACATGCTCATGGCTAGAGTAGCACGGAAGGTGGAGGACAAGCGTGTCCTGAAGCTCATCCGCTCCTATTTGAACGCCGGAGTCATGTCGCATGGAGCGTTGGAGCGCACACCGGAAGGCACGCCGCAGGGCGGTCCGCTCAGTCCGCTTCTGGCGAACATCCTGCTGGACGATCTGGACAAGGAACTGACAAGACGGGGACTGCGGTTTGTCCGCTATGCGGACGACTGCAACATCTTTGTCTCCAGCAAGCGAGCAGGGGAGCGCGTGATGGAATCGGTGATTCGCTTTGTGGAAGGAAAGCTGAAACTGAAAGTGAACCGGGATAAAAGTGCAGTGGACCGGCCATGGAACCGCAAATTCCTAGGCTTTAGTTTCCTGTCGAACAAACAGGCGACGATTCGGCTGGCTCCTAAGACAATTTCGCGATTCAAAGAGAAAGTCCGGGAACTGACGAACCGAACCAAGCCTGTACCGATGGAGGAACGCATCCGGCGCCTGAACCAGTACATGCTGGGCTGGCTAGGTTATTTTCGCCTAGCCTCGGCGAAGACGCACTGCCAAGCCTTTGACAAGTGGATTCGGAGAAGACTCCGCATGTGTCTATGGAAACAGTGGAAACGGGTGAAGACACGCATTCGCGAACTACGTGCGCTCGGCGTTCCGAACTGGGCTGCCTATATGTTGGCAAACTCCCGTCGAGGTCCGTGGGAAATGTCCCGTAGCACAAACAATGCCCTCCCGACTTCCTACTGGGAAGCGAAAGGGCTTAAAAGTTTGCTTTCTCGTTACTCGGAACTTTGTTAACCTTTTGGAACCGCCGTATGCGGACCCGCATGTACGGTGGTGTGAGAGGACGGAGGCTAGCCGCCTCCTCCTACTCGATTATCCCCACCGTTTGCCAACGATGAGTTTGCCTAGGGTCGTACCACTCTTTTTCCATAAGTAAATCTGATAAGCATAACCTGCCGCCGTTAGTCCGATGCCGGCAGTCCAGACAACCGCATCCAGGATCGCCACAAACTGGTCTATGTACAGGAAGAGATAGCCGATCGTGATCAAAGAGGCGCCCAGGTACAGCAGAAACATGGCCCCGTACAGGATACACAGCCCAAGCGCGATCCATACGGGAAAGGTGAGGTCGACAGCGAAGGCCAGCCGTGATTTAGCCGATTCGTCCATGATTCTCGGCCTCTTCGCCGTACCCACACAAGTCCCGGACAACCGGTCGTGAATACTTTTGTGGCCCTCGGCAAAAAGCATTGTGATATGAAAAGGGGTGAAGACGAAGAGCGTCATCCCTGCCGCCAACCGGAGAAGCAGACGCCAGAAGGAAGGTTTCTCCCGGAAATCCATGCCGTATATGCTCAGCCCCAGCATCCACTTGCCGATCGTCTGCCCTTTGGCAAAGTAAAGGACCGATTGAAGGCCAAGAAGTGCCAGGACCGCGAGAGCGATCAGGGGGTTGGGGGTATCCGGGCTGCTGTATTCGGAAAGAATGAACAAGCCGACCCATGGGAGGAAGTTGATGGCTGCAGCCAGAAGCCTTAGACGGACCGGTGCCGGATATACGATTCGGTTCATGACATTTCATCCTTTAAGTTAGTTTGTAAGCCCATTATCTGAGAGAATAAGGATAAAGGATAGTACTAATTTTGTATAGTACTGACAACAAAATGTGCTCGGGAAGAAGAAAGAGAGCAAGACAGAATCTATTTTTTATTTAAACCTATTGATATCTTATTGAAATAAATATAGAATAGAAACACATCAAGAGTTAAGGAGGTTGCTTACAAACCAGAGATTGACAGCGCTTACCTTCATTTCAACAAAGGCAGTGAGTAATCAATGAAATTTACTAAAGCATGAAACAAACACAAACCTCTGCCGAAGCAGAAAAGAAACAGTCTTCATTTGATAGCGCATACATATTCATGAAGACTCTCACACCAGCGGTATCCACTTCAAAGGAGATGCATCCTATGACAGAGAAAAACAGCCCAAGAAAGCTTATGACCCTGGCACTCGTATTCTTGATGACATTCTTCATGGTTCTGCCGGCCTCCGCCGCCGAATGGACCGTTTCGGGAAATGTGGAATCCCATGACCCTACCGTGATCAAAGAAGGAAATACATGGTGGCAGTTCTACACGGGGGATTACCTCAAAGTCAAATACTCCAGCGACGGGGTGAACTGGACGCAGGGCGTGCCGATGTTCAAGGGCCCGCTGTCCTGGTGGTCCAATTATGTGACGAAGACCTCCGGTGTGAATGAAGTATGGGCACCGGACGTCATCTTTCACAATGGCAGATACTGGCTCTATTACGCTTACTCTGAATTTGGCACGAACCGTTCCCTGATCGGTCTGATGTCCGCTTCCAGCATAGCGGCGGGGGACTGGAGAGATGACGGGCTTGTCATCAGCTCCGATTCGTCCAAGAACTACAATGCGATCGACCCGGGGATTACGAAGGATGCGTCAGGTAACCTCTGGATGTCCTTCGGCTCCTTCTACTCGGGCATCCAGCTCGTGAAGTTGGATCCCGCCACCATGAAGCCCGCATCCGGGGCTGCCATCAGCTCGATCGCAACCCGGCCCGGTGTAGCCAACAACCCGATCGAAGGCGCCAAGATTGTTTATACCAACGGCTACTATTATATGTTCGTGGCGTTCGACTTCTGCTGTCAGGCGGCGAGCAGCACCTACAAAATCGCCTATGGCCGGGCGACGAGCATCACGGGCCCTTATGTGGACAAGGCCGGTACAAGCATGCTGAACGGCGGCGGAACCATCCTAGAGACCGGCGACTCCAGATGGCATGGACCGGGTGGCCAGGAGCCCTTCTTTGACGGAAGCAAGTGGGTCATGGTCCGCCATGCCTACGACGGAAATAACAGCAACTTCCCTACGCTGCGGATCCGGGATCTGTATTGGGACGCGGACAAGTGGCCGTCTTACAGCGCGAGCAGCGGCTATTACAAGGTTCAGAACCGCGGCTTCTCGTCCCTGTACCTCGACGGACTGGGCTCGACGACCGATGGCGCAGCCCTTGCCCAGTGGACCGGCAGCACCAGCTACAACCAGCAGTTTGAGATTGTGAACCTCGGCAATTCGTACTACAAGCTCATCAACCGTGGAACAGGCAAAGCCGTTGACGGCCTCGGCAGCACCGCTGCCGGATCCAACGCAGTCCAGTGGAGCAGCAGCACCAGCTACAATCAGCAGTGGGAACTCGTCAACGCCGGAAGCGGTTATGTGAAGTTCAAGAACCGCGCCACCGGCCTGTATCTCGACAATGGCGGCCAGTCTGCGAGCGGTTCCGTTGTGAAGCAGTACGGAGACAGCACCAGCTACAATCTTCAGTGGGTGCTTCAAAAACAATAATGCGATCCCCCAGGGACGGCCGGAAACGGCAGCTCTTGGGGGTTCTTTGCGTTGGTGCTTATCATTTGATAAGTAAATATATTCCAATGTTTTGATCATGATTGTCGATACCATTTTCATGCAAATATGGAGATAATGGAACTCGTCCCGTATCGGTGCCGCGTCAAAGGGACATCCAAACAGAGAAATTGAGGTGACGAATCAGAAGCTTAAGGCTGGCTGTCAGGTAAAATACTTTTATTGCTGGTGAACGGAAGGGTGTCTATGAAGAACGAGGTCCATTGGTTTTATTGCTGCCGATGCTGCCAACTGGAGCCTCTCGGCGAAGCGCTTAAAGTGTTCTCCTCCGGGTACATGAGGCAGGACAGCCAAGATTACCGGGTCGGCTACTGCCTGGGCAGCGAATTCCTTCTGCAAGCAAGTACGGTGATGGCCCAAGAAGGTGATACACAAGGGGAAAAGAATTGAGCAGCTCGATACGCAAGCAAGCTTAGGCCGGTATCCTTGGGGTACCGGCCTTTGTTGTGCTGCGGCCGGATGAAAGAGGTCACCAAACTGTTAATGAAGTTCTTACATAAATGGTAGTGGGCACCAGTGGGCCGAACTTATAATTAGCCTGACTCCAATGAGAGCCGGTGCTGCCGGAGTAGCGGGGGGGCAGGTAGTGAAAGGGAGGGGCATGCGGCGGACATTGGATCCATAGGGTCCAAGCGGGCTGATGGGCTTGTTTTGTATTGAAAACGGAGAGGAGAGATGGAATCGTGATGGCAGGAGCAGGGATAAAACGGAAGGTGCTCATGGGATGGGCGGCAGTGCATCTCTTGGCGGGTGTTCCTTTGGCGCCGGCTGCATCGGCGGCTGCATCAGTGAATGATGCGGGAACCTCCGTCATCTACGAAGCAGAGGACGGCGTTCTGTCCGGTACGGCGGTCGGCACGACGTCGCCGGGGTTCTCCGGAACCGGATATGTCACGAGCTTCGACGATGCGGCCGATTCGCTTACGGTCACCGTGAACGTACCGGAGAAGGGACTCTATCAGATCTATCTGGGCTACAACGGGCCTTACGGGGACAAACGGACGAATCTGTTCGTGAACGGCCAGGCGGCGGGGGAGATTGCCCTTGGCAGCACCACAGGCTTCAAGGAGATCCCCGCCACCAAGGCGCTGCTGAACGCGGGGACCAACACGATCCGGATCGACCGGGGCTGGGGGTGGTTCGAGATCGACTATCTCAAGGTGCAGCCGGCGCCGGCACCCGCTCCCCATCAGGTCACCAAAGCGCTGGTGGATCCGCTCGTAACGCCGGAGACGAAGTCGCTGATGAGCTTCCTTGTGGACACGTACGGCAGCAAGATGCTCTCGGGGCAGCAGGGCTACAATAACGTGAGCTGGCTCCAGGCGAATGTCGGCAAGAAGCCGGCGCTCGTCGGATTCGATCTCATCGAATACTCGCCTTCCCGGGTCGAGCACGGCTCCACCTCAACCGAAACGGAAAAAGCGGTCGAGTGGGACCGCCAAGGCGGCGTCGTTACCTTCGCATGGCACTGGAATGCGCCGACCGGGCTGATCGACCAGCCTGGCAAAGAGTGGTGGAGGGGCTTCTATACCGACTCCACGACCTTCGATATCGAGTATGCCATGAGCCACCCGGAGTCCCAGGAATACAAGCTGCTCCTGAGGGACATCGACGCGATCGCCTTACAGCTGACGAAACTGCAGGACGCGAAGGTTCCGGTGCTGTTCCGGCCTCTCCACGAAGCGGAAGGCGGCTGGTTCTGGTGGGGTGCCAAAGGGCCGGAGCCCTGCAAAGCGCTCTACCGGCTGCTCTATGAGCGCTTGACCGGGGTTCACAACCTGCACAACCTGATCTGGGTCTGGAACTCGATCTCTCCGCAGTGGTACCCGGGCGACGATGTGGTTGACGTCGTCAGCTTCGACTCTTACCCGGCGGCGGGCGATTACAGTCCGCAGGTGAGCCAGTACGACCAGCTGGTGGCGCTCGGCGGAAACCGCAAGCTGATCGCGATGACCGAGAACGGCTCGATCCCCGACCCGGATCTCATGAGCATCTACCATACCGACTGGAGCTGGTTCTGCACGTGGGAAGGCAGCTTCCTGACCGACGGAACCACCAATACTGCGGCGCATCTCAAGGAGGTCTACAACCACGCCAAGGTGCTGACCCTAGACGAGCTCCCGAATCTCAAAACCTACGGAGGCGGAGGAGTGGTGAGCGCTCCGGCGTCTCCGGCGGGTCTGAAGGCGGAGCCCGGCGACAAGCAGGCCGTCCTGTCCTGGAGCGCATCGGCAGGCGCAGCGAGCTACACGGTGAAGCGGGCAACCGGCAGCGGCGGACCGTATACAACCGTGGCGGCCGGGGTGACAGGTACGGGCTACACGGATACGGGCCTCACGAACGGCACGGTTTACTACTATGCCGTGAGTGCGGTGAACAGCGCGGGGGAGAGCGTCCCTTCCGCACAGGTGAGCGCCCAGCCGTCGGCAGGCCAAGGGGCGCCGTCCGGTACGCTGAAAGTCCAATACCGCGCGGGCAATACGAATCCGTCCGACAACACGATCGCTCCGCAGTTCAATATCAAGAACACCGGGACGACACCCGTGAAGCTCAGCGGCCTCAAGCTCCGCTACTACTTTACCCAAGACGGCAGCCAAGCGCTGAATTCCTGGGTGGACTGGGCCCAGATCGGCTCCGCCAACGTGCAGCGGACCTTCGGTACGGCAGCGGGCGCAGGCGCGGACACCTACGTGGAGCTGAGCTTCACGGATGCGGCGGGCACCATCCCCGCAGGCGGGCAGACGGGTGACATCCAGCTGCGCATCGCGAA
Source organism: Paenibacillus sp. S-38 (assembly GCF_049942825.1). NCBI lineage: Bacteria > Bacillati > Bacillota > Bacilli > Caryophanales > Paenibacillaceae > Paenibacillus > Paenibacillus sp. S-38. The sequence goes on along the minus strand of NZ_CP187970.1, from coordinate 4,331,505 downwards.
GGCCGACTGGTCGAATTTCAACGAAGCGGGCGACTATTCGTTCGATGCGTCGAAGACCGCCTATGGAGACTGGAGCAAAGTGACGCTATACCAAGGCGGCACCCTGGTGTGGGGTTCGCAGCCGTAAGTACACACACACTTTTCGGGCAGCGGCTCCCCGATCTGCCTCTTCACGTGTCACCGGACGGGGGCCGCTTCAATAGAAGCCGCAGGAGTACTCGCAGGATGGAATGGGAGGCCTGCTCCTGATGATCTTGAAAGGGTGAGAGGGTATGATAAGAAGCTCGGCCGGCAGGAAGAGACGCCGGATTGCAGGGATTTGCCTGGCCGCGGCGCTGCTGTGGACCGCTCCGGTTTCAGCGGCCAATACGCTGCTCCTGCAGGATGACTTTGAGGATGGGACGGTGCAGGACTGGAAGGGGCGCGGCGGCGTAGAAATCCTGACAGCCTCGCCCGGAGCCGCGCACAGCGGGAGCTACGGCCTGCAGGTGGACGGCAGGACGAAAGGATGGCACGGACCGGCCCTCGACGTGACTTCGCTTTTGAAGGCCGGCCAAACCTACGCCATCTCCGGCTGGCTGAAGCTGCCCGCCGGCTCGCCGAACGGGAAGATCTACATGTCACTGCAGCATTCGCTGGCATCCGGCGAGCAGTACGAACAGATTGCTTCAGCGGCGGCAGCCTCGTCTTCCTGGGTGAAGATCGAAGCACAGTATAAGCTGCGGGCATCGGCGGATAGGCTCTCCGTTTACTTCGAAGCGCCGGACTTCCCGGCACAGTCGATCCTGCTGGACGACTTCCGGATGGAGCAGCTGCCGGATCCCGGTCCGGTGACGATCGAAGAGAATATTCCGTCCCTGAAGGAGGTGTTCGCCGGCGACTTCACGGTCGGGACTGCCTTCGAGAACTTCGAAATCACCCAGGACGCGGACAGCAAGCTGATCGCCAAGCACTTTGGCACGGTCACACCGGGGAATGTGCTGAAGTGGGACAGCACGGAGCCGCAGGAAGGCGTATTCGATCTGGCCGATTCCGATGCGGCGGTAGACTTCGGCGTGAAGAACGGACAGCAGGTGCGGGGCCATACCCTGATCTGGCACAGCCAGACGCCAAGCTGGGTGTTCCGGGATGCGAGCGGGAACCGCGCATCGAAGGAGCTGCTCTACGAGCGAATGCAGAAGCATATCGAGACGGTGATGGGCCGCTACAAGGATGCCGTCGAGACCTGGGACGTCGTCAATGAAGTCATCGACGCTTCCCAGCCCGACGGCCTGCGGCGCAGTGAGTGGTACGCCATCGCCGGTGAAGAGTACATCGAGAAGGCGTTCGAGTTCGCCCGTCAGGCCGATCCCGATGCCAAGCTGTTCATCAACGACTACAATACGCATGAGCCGGCGAAGAGCCAGGCCCTGTACAATCTGGTGCAGCGGCTGAAGGCGAAGGGAGTCCCGATCGACGGGGTAGGGCACCAGACGCATATCCGCATCGCGTTCCCGTCCTTGCAGGAGATCGACCAGTCGCTTCTCAAGTTCGCCGCTCTCGGGGTCGACCAGCACATCACCGAGCTGGATATGGGGGTATACTCCAATGACACGGACCGGCTGGATGCCTTCCCGGACGATCTCAAGAAACAGCAGGCGGCCAAATACAAAGCCCTGTTCGACCTGTTCCGCAAGCGGAAGAACCTGATCTCGAACGTAACGCTGTGGGGCAAGGATGACGGCAATACGTGGCTGCGCTCCTTCCCGGTCAGCCGCTTGGACTGGCCGCTGCTCTTCGATGAGCGGCTGCAGGCCAAAGCGGCGTATTGGTCGATTGTCGGATCGCCTGCTCCCGAGGCACCGGCCGCGCCGGCCAATCTGATTGCCACCGCCGGGAGTTCGCAGGTCAGGCTGAGCTGGACCGCCTCAGCAGGCGCGGTGAGCTACACCCTGAAGCGCGCGGCGGCCAGCGGCGGGCCGTACACCATGGTCGCCTCTGGCGTCACCGGCACGAGCTATACCGATACCGGCCTGACCAACGGCACGACCTACTATTACGTCGTCAGCGCCGTGAATGACGTGGGCGCGAGTCCCGACTCCGCCCAGGTGAGCGCCGCGCCGACCGGGTCGGCCGGCCAGCCGCCCGGCAGCCTGGTCGTACAGTACCGGGCCGGAAATACGAACGCAGCGGACAATACGATCGGTCCGCACCTGAATATCAAGAACCAGGGTGCGTCACCCGTGAAGCTGAGCGGTCTCAAGGTCCGCTACTACTTCACGAAGGACGGCAGCCAGCCGCTGAACTCCTGGGTCGACTGGGCGCAGATCGGCTCCTCGAATGTGCTGAGGACCTTCGGAACGGTCACCGGTACGGGAGCGGACACCTATGTGGAGCTGAGCTTCACCGACTCGGCGGGCTTCATTCCGGCGGGCGGGCAGACGGGAGACATCCAGCTTCGTCTTGCGAAGGCCGATTGGACTGCCTTCCAAGAGAGCGGGGATTATTCGTTCGATGCCTCGAAGACGGCCTACACCGATTGGATCAAAGTGACACTCTACCAGAACGGCCTTCTTGTTTGGGGCGTGCAGCCATAATCCTGCCCGGCAGGGAGCCTGAGGATCCGCTTCGGGCTCCCTGCCGGGCTTCCCCTCGTCAGCCAGAGGCAGCATACTCTCCCTGTAGACCCTAGCGGAGATTAGGTATATAATAGCTAATCTGAACGCAACGATGGGAAAGAGGAGAAGCGGATGAAGAAAGGCATCATATACGGCATTCTATGTTACTTGATGTGGGGGCTGCTGCCGCTGTACTGGCGTTTGTTCGAGGCCATGTCCGCCTGGGAAATTCTGGCCCACCGCGTCGTCTGGTCCTTTGTTTTTGTAGCCGTGCTGGTGATCGCGGCGAAACGCTGGAAGCAGCTGCTGAGTGTGGTTTCAACAAAGACAAGCCTGATTTCGGTGATTCTGTGCTCCATCACGATCAGTCTCAACTGGGTCTTGTTCATCTGGGCGGTGAATCATGACCATGTCATCGAAACGAGCCTGGGCTATTACATGAACCCGCTGATCAGTGTACTGTTCGCCGTGATCTTCCTGAAAGAACGGCTTCTGCCGGGCCAGTGGATCTCCATTGGGCTTGCAGGCGCGGGCGTCCTGTTGATGGCCGTGCAGTATGGAGAGATCCCATGGGTCGCGCTGCTGCTCGCCATCTCTTTTGCCCTGTACGGTCTCGCCAAAAAGCTGTCGAATCCCGACGCTCTGCTTGGATTGCTCTGGGAAACGATCATCGTGCTTCCGCTCTCGGTTATTTACCTGGGATGGCTGCATGTCGAAGGAACAGGAACCTTCTTCCAGCTGTCCCCGGTCACGATGATCCTGCTGCTGTTATCCGGTGCGGCCACCGCACTGCCGCTGTTCTTCTTCGCCAATGCGACCAAGCGGCTGCCGCTTTCGATGGTAGGCTTCATTCAGTACATTGCACCGACAACGAGCTTGCTGCTGGCCATCTTCGTATTTCATGAGTCGTTTACGACCGGCAAGCTCATCAGCTTTACGCTCATCTGGGTTGCTCTGATTGTGTACTCGGCCGTCACATTCAGAGGCTCCAAGCTGGCGCAGCCCGGGAAGAAGACGGCCGCCTGACCGCTTCCCAACCACAGGTACAGCCGTATGTTCAAAAAACAAAAGCAATCCCCTCTCGGATTACCAGAGGGGATTGCTTTTTTGTTTCATCAAGATTTCGCCGCACGCAGCAGCTTGCGCAGATCATCCGCTAGCTCTTCCGCCGAAGCGGCCGAAGAGCCCGCCTTGCTTCTCATCCGCTCGATGGTTTGCACCGCATCGGCGCCCGTTACCTTCAGGACCTTCACGTTCCCCCCGATGAACTCGCGGACCCGCTGCTCGGCCTGCCCGAGATTGTCACTTGGCATAGAAGGGACGTTTGATGGACTGACGGCGCCGCTGGTCCCCGGCTCTGTCCCTCTGCCGGACTGACCGCCATGGGGGCTGAGCACTTTTTGCTGCAGGCTGTCCATAGAAGAACCCGCGCTCTGCCGGTCGGTCGCCAGGATCACCGTATCGTCGAAGACGAATACCTTCACTCCTTCGACCCCGGCGCCGCTGAGTCTGGATTCCAGGTGGGAGGAGAAGCCTTCGCTGTGCAGCCCTGAGCTTCCGATCATGCTGTACACCGAACTGCCGAGCCCATACGACGTTCCGCCATGCTCGTTGGTCGTGCGCAGCTTGTGGCTGTTCACGCTCGGGACAACCCCCGCATCTTGAAGATGCGTGCCTTGGGTATGATCCTTTATGACGGTGGGCGTTTGGGTCTGCAGCGGTTTCGCGGTCCCGGCCTGTTTCGCCTGGGAGGCGCTTTGATTTGTATTTTGCTGACAGGCCGCCAGAACACATAGACTGCAAACCGCAGGCACTGCAAGCAGGAGCATTTTTTTCATGGGAACACCCTCCGATTGTGTGGGGATTTTTCTTATGGTAACCTTTCCTCCGTTTTGTATAATATCCTCTTCTTGGAAAAATACTATGAAAAATCGCGATGAAATGGTGAGGTGGGATCAAGTGGAACAGGAAGATCAGATGAAGCAGAAGGATGGCCAGGGAGCTCCCGATAAGCTGTCGCGGCGTAATTTTATCAAGAATACCGGATTTGTGCTCGGAGGGGCGGTGCTCGGAGGCGCGATCGGCACCTTCATGAAAAAAACGCCGGCCCAAACGGTTGTCCCTCCGGCGGCCGCTGCCGAGCCTAAGAACTTCAACCGCGCGCTGATGTTCTTCACCCCGGAGCAGTATGCCATCACGGAAGCTGCGGTGGAACGGATTTTTCCTGCCGATGAGAGCGGGCCGGGAGCTAAGGAGCTCGGCGTGGCGTTTTTTATCGACCACCAGCTTGCCGGGGAATACGGCTTCAATGCCAGGGACTACATGTCCCCGCCGTTCTATGCGGGCGAGAAGGTCCAGGGCTACCAAGGGCGGCTGAAACGACGCGAAATGTACGAGATCGGTCTGCGGGAGCTGGAGAATTACAGTCAGGCGCAGTTCCAGACAGGCTTTGTGCAGCTGACCGACGAGCAGAAGGACAAGGTGCTCAAGGCCTTCGAAACCGACGAAGCGAAGCTCACGACCATCTCCGCCAGCGGCTTCTTCAAAGCGCTGCGAAGCAATACCCTAGAGGGGGCTTACAGCGATCCGCTGTACGGCGGGAACACCGATATGAAGGGCTGGCAGATGAGAAATTTCCCAGGCGCTCAGATGAGCTATGCCACCGTCATCGACAAGGACTTCACCAAAATTCCGCCACAGAGCTTGCAGGAGCATATGACTCACTAACCGAAGAGAGGGATGTATATGGCAAAGACGCTTCCGAAGACAGATGTGGTCATTATTGGGGTCGGCTGGGCCGGCGGGATTATCGCCTCGGAGCTTACGAAGGCCGGGTTGAACGTCGTCGGATTGGAGAGAGGGAAGGAACGCAAGACAGAGGACTACTTCATGGTGCATGACGAGCTGCGCTATGCCGTGCGTTATGAAATGATGCAGGATCTATCGAAAGAGACGATCACGTTCCGCAGCAACGAGAACCTTCGCGCCCTGCCGATGCGGCAGTACGGATCCTTTCTGATCGGGGACGGACTCGGCGGCTCAGGCGTTCACTGGAACGGGCAGAATTTCCGTTTCCTGCCCTACGATTTTGAGATCCGCAGCAAGACGGTCGAACGCTATGGCAAGGACAAGATTCCAGCCGAAATGACAATTCAGGACTGGGGAATTACCTACGACCAGATCGAGCCCTATTACGACAAGTTTGAGAAGATGGCCGGCATCTCCGGTGAGGAGAACCCGCTGGCCGGCAAACGGTCCAGCCCGTATCCAACCCCGCCGATGAAAAAAACGAAGGCGATGGAGCTGTTCACGGAGGCGGCCAAGCGAATGAATCTGCACCCCTACGTGCAGCCCTCCGCCAACCTGTCCGATAATTACACCAACCCGGACGGCATCACCCGGGCGGCCTGTCAATACTGCGGCTTCTGCGAGAGATTCGGATGCGAGTACGGCTCCAAGGCTGATCCCGTGGTTACTGTGATTCCGGTCGCCAAGAAAACAGGCAAGTTTGAAATTCGCACCCACTCGAATGTCCGGCGAATTCTGCATACCGGGAACAAGGCAACGGGCGTGATGTATACGGATTTGACGACGGGCGAGGAGATCGAGCAGCCTGCGGACATTGTGGTTCTGTGCGGCTATGTATTCAACAATACGCGTCTTCTTCTGCTCTCCCAGCTTGGACGGCCCTATGATCCGGCTTCGAACACCGGGGTCATCGGCAAAAATTATGCATACCAGGTGCGCAAGGGGAACGCGGTCGGCTTTTTCGAGCAGAAGGAATTCAACAATTTCGCCGGTGCCGGAGCGCTGGGGATGATTCTCGATGATTACAACGGAGACAACTTCGATCATTCCAACCTCAACTTCATTCACGGCGGCATGATTATTCTTGGACAAACCGGATACCGGCCGATCCTCAATAACCCCGTGCCATCCGGCACGCCTTCCTGGGGCAAGGAGTTCAAATCGGCCTCCGTCAAGTATGCGAACCGTGCACTGACGGTAGGCGGGGAAGGCTCCTCCATGTCGTTCCGGCACCATTATCTCGACCTGGATCCCACCTACAAGGATGCGTTTGGCGATCCGCTCATCCGGATCACCTTCGACTTTGAAGACCAGGACCGGGAGCTGGCCAAGTTCATGGCCTCGAGATGCGCGGACATCCTGAAGGAAATGGGGGCGGACCATATCGATCCGATGAAGGAGCTGGGCCCGTACGATATTTCCACCTACCAATCCACCCACAACACGGGGGGGGTGATCATGGGTGCATCTCCGGAAACGTCTGCTGTGAATACTTACTCGCAGATGTGGGATGTTGACAATCTGTTCGTCGTGGGGGCGAGCTCCTTCCCGCAGAATTCGGGTTACAATCCTACGGGAACGGTGGGCGCACTGGCGTACCGCGCGGCGGAAGGCATCCTGACCTACCGGCAAAAGGGCGGGGTGCTCGCCTGATGGGGAACCTGCTATCCCCCGGACATCTGGTGCTGCTCCTGATTCTCATCCTGCTGCTGTTCGGCCCGAACAAGCTCCCCGAGCTGGGCAGAGCCTTCGGCAGAACCCTGCGCGAGCTCAAGGAGGGGGCGAAAGAAGTGACTTCATTGGAAGTGACTCCGATGGAAGTAACTTCGATGGAAGTAACTTCGATGGAAGTAACTTCGATGGAAGTGACACCCTCGGCCGTGTCGTCTACCATCGAAGTGAACCCCGCCAAAGTAACCTCCATCGCTGAGACGGAAACCAGGCCCAAGCAGGACACAAGGCCTCGGGCTTGATGCAGCGCTGCTCTCCAAGCGTGCTCGCGAAATCAGCAGAAGGATGACAATTGTATTGCAGAATACCGCTCACCGGGCGGTATTTTTTTTGTTCACCTTATAGATTTTATAGAGTTTCGGGGCACGATTCTGCTAGCTCCCCAGCGGTCTATGAACATAGCGGAAGCACGGCGCGTTATTCCCACGCTTCGATGGTACCCTCCGGAAATAAAGGAACGCCGATGCGCTACTGTAGGGATGGCGCGGTTTTCGGACCCGTGTTCCCCCTGATAAGGTATCTGAGTTCCGCTATTGTTGCGGGAAATGCCTCAATAAGATACCTCGCCTCCGCTATTTTTAAAAAACGAACGTTGTGGCGCCCAAAGACTTCAACAACATTGACGCCCCTGCACATTCCTTCCCGCGCACAAACGTATAGACTGGCACGCAGAGATCTTAAAGAACCCCGCCTGGCGTTTTTCTTCCATAACGGCATGACCAATCTGGGGCTCGGTCTCGGACTGCTGCACGGCTTCTATACCGTGATTGACACCTATATGCCCTTTGATTAGGCAGAGGTGCTGATCCGCTTCGCTTCAACCCATGCCCCTTGGCTGACGGGGCTCGGAACGCTGTCGGCCTACGGCATGCTTATCATCGTAGCGAGTACGGATCTGCGGAGCAGCCTTCCGAAGAAGGTCTGGCTCTGGCTTCACCTGCTCTCTTACCCGGTCTTTGTCATGGCTTGGATCCACGGATTCTTTCAGGGGACCGATACGCAGGCGCCGGCGGTCCGCTGGATGTACGTGCTGACGGCCGCCTGCGTCGCCGCACTGACCGCAGCGCGGATCAGGAGCGGCACCAGACTGCGTGCGGCCGTAGAGAGAGCGCGGCCTCATCTCTCTTCCCGGCCGTAGACCAGCGGCGGGAGCCGCTTTGTTCCAAGGATTGTTGCAATCCTTGGAATGTATCTCTCTCCGGGGCTCGCTCCCGGTCAAACAAGAGGGCATAGTCTATACGCTGCGCCAAGAGGGGTCCGTGAACGGACGCCCTCTTTTTTGTTTTGTCAAGAAATCTGTGACTCACTTTACATCTCCGCGGCCCCCTCGGCAAGTAAGATAGAGACAGATAAGAACAGAAGCGCTTCAGAATAATAAAACGAGGGGAAATGAGAGTTATGGCGAGAATTCAGCAGTGGCAGCCGGAGGATCCGGCGTTTTGGGAAAAGGAAGGACGGCGCCATGCCAAGCGCAATCTATGGATTTCGGTTCCTTCCCTGATGTTGGCTTTTATCGTCTGGCAGATTTGGTCCGTAGTCGCCGTCCGCCTCAACGACATCGGGTTTAACTTCACGCCGGACCAGCTCTTCACGCTCGCGGCGATCCCCGGGCTGGTCGGTGCGACCCTGCGGTTCGTGTATACCTTTGCCGTCGGCAAGTTCGGAGGGCGGAATTGGACGGTCGTCTCGACCGCGGTGCTGGCCATCCCGGCTGTGGGCATCGGATTCGCCGTACAGAACCCGGATACGCCTTACTCCGTGATGTTCCTGCTCGCCGCACTGTGCGGACTTGGCGGAGGCAGCTTCTCCTCGTCGCTCGCCAATATCAGCTTCTTCTTCCCGAAGAAGGAGAAAGGTACGGCGCTCGGCATTAACGGCGGTCTTGGCAATATGGGCGTATCCGTAGTCCAATTCGTAACGCCTCTGATTATCACGACAGGCACCTTCGCCGCCCTGGCCGGCGACGGCCAGCTGCTGAAGAACGGCGGCCAGGTGTGGCTCCAGAACGCAGCGTTCATCTGGGTGCTGCCAATCGCCATCATGACGGCAGCGGCCTGGTTCGGAATGGATAATCTGCCGGGTACCAAGCAGTCCGTCGCCGAGCAGTTCGTTATCGTCAAACGCAAGCACACCTGGATCATGACCTGGCTGTATGTGGCCACGTTCGGTTCGTTCATCGGGTACTCCGCCGCTTTCCCGCTGCTTCTGAAAAGCCAGTTCCCGCAGTACGTATCGCTTGCATTCCTCGGCGCATTCGTAGCGGCGGCGGCCCGTCCGTTCGGCGGCTGGATCTCCGACAAATTCGGGGGCGCCCGAGTGACCGCCCTGGTACTCGTAGTGATGACGATTGGCGCAGCGATGGTCATCTACTTCATGGGCAGACATGAATTCGGCGGCTTCCTGACGGCCTTCCTGATTCTCTTCCTCGCCGCAGGGACGGGCTCGGGCTCCACATTCCAGATGATTCCCGGCATCTTCCCGGTGAAGGAAGCCGCTCCGGTTCTGGGCTTCACGGCAGCCTTCGCGGCGTACGGTTCCTTCTTCATTCCGAAGCTCTTTGGATGGTCCACGGCGAATACAGGCAGCCCGGTCTCGGCCTTCTATATCTTCATCGGCTTCTACGTGGTATCGATCGCGCTGAACTGGTACTACTATCAGCGCAGGTCCACAGACAGCCTGTTTGTCCCCAAGGCGAAGGCACGAGTATCCCATCGGTAGGGGGCAGCCTGGAACGTCCATAAAAAATGCAGCCGGCACACTCCCGTAAGCGGGAGGAGCCTGGCTGCATTTTTGTATGCGGCGCCCGAGCGGGGAAGAGGAGGAGGGCCGCTCAAGGTGCTTTGGAACAGACCTGCTCCAGATAAGACGAGAAGCTGGCCGTATTCATCTCCATATGCCGGTTGCTTCCTTCCAGCTTGCTGAGCATAATGCCGCCTTCGAGCAGCGAGAAGGCAAAGGAAGCCAGGGCGTCCACGTCCAGATGTTCCTTGAATTCGCCCATCTGAATCCCTTCCCTGATGATATCTTTCATTCGTTCCAGCGTATGGTGCAGCCCCTCCCGGGCCCTCTGTCGCAGAATCGGATGAGTGTCGTCACTCTCGACGGCCGTGTTCTGGAGGGGACAGCCTCCGATGAACGGCGGGTTGTTCACCACATCCCCATAGACATGGAAAAAAGCGAGCAGACGGCCCGCCGCAGACGTCTCTGCCGCAAGCGCTTCGGCAAATTTCCTGCCGACGGAGTCCGCCGCATAATTATAGGCTTCCAGGGCGATTTCGTCTTTGCTGCCGAAGTGGCGGTAGATGCCGCCCTTCTGGATCCCCGTCGCGGCGATAATATCGTTCAGGGATGAGCCGGCGAAGCCCTGAACGTTAAAAAGCTCAGCCGACTTGCTGATAATGTGTTCCCGTGTTTTTTCTCCTTTTTTCATAAGCCTTATGACCTCCGCGCGAACGATATTCCGGTGAAATCATTATAACAAATATATACTCCGTGCTCTTGTCATTTGCTGGAAGCCTGCTACAATAAAGATACCGATCGGTATCTTTTGTAATCATTTTATTCCAAAAAGGAGTGTACTTCCATGCCGCTTAGAGAGCAATTGGAGGAAGCCAAGGCGCGCTTTCTCGCCAACGTCCCCGCGGAGGCGCAGGAGAACGTGTTTCGACACGTGAAAGAACAGCAGCAGTCCGGTATCGAGTTTGGTCTGAAGCCTGGGGACAAAGCGCCGGATTTTGCACTGGACAATGCGCTTGGCGAACGGGTCACGCTGTACGAGAAGCTGGCCGAAGGGCCGGTCATCCTGCTCTTCTACCGGGGCAGCTGGTGTCCGTACTGCAATATTCAGCTCAGGGGCTACCAGCAGCTTCTGCCGGACATCCGGAAGCACGGCGGACAGATCATCGCCGTCTCCCCGCAGCGCCCCGATCATTCGCTGTCCCAGAAGGAGAAAGAGCAGCTGACCTTCCACGTGCTGAGCGACCCGGATGGCCGCGCGGCGGACAGCTACAGGCTGTTGTTTGAGCTGCCCGAGTATCTGCAGATGACCTTCGAGCATACGTTCCGGCTCAATCTCATCGAGTATAATGGCACGAGCCGCTGGGTGCTTCCGGTTCCGGCCACCTATCTGATCGATCAGGAAGGGATCATCCGCTATGCCGGCGTCAACCCGGAGTTCATGAAGCGAACCGAGCCTCAGGACATCGTCGATGAGTTGAAGAAGCTTTGACCGCCGGATAGGAGGAGTGGGATTCATACCGTCGGTATGCCGCCAAGAACGGCAGCTGCTGCGCAGCACCGCAGCCATTGAACGCAGCGCATCGTCCTTACTTAGGCGGATGGGGAGGTGCTTGGTGAGAAAAACAACTTTGGCGGAATCTCATGGTTTACCGTCGCATTGAGTTGTTCCGCGATTATCCTGGCCGTCGCATTAGATAGGCCGAGCAATACCCTCGTGGGAGGGTGAATCGAAGCTCCGGTATGTGGGATTCCCGCCACCTTCCGTTCAACTATAGCAGCAGCATCCTGCACCTAAGGGACCGCCAAGGAGGCGGTCTCTGTTTGGTACGGGGAAAATAAGCTGTCAAAAAGCTTTGACAGTACGTGGACGGGGTGCTATATTCTATATCATACTATTCCAATCTGGTTAATATAATACTTCTACCGGAACACCGGAGAGCGGCTTTTGCTGATTCTCCGGTGTTTTTTGCTGTGATCCCGGGGAAAGCGGAGGGTGCTGTATAAAAGGAACAAGGGGCGGTGGAGATGGCACGGATTCAGATCAATCATCTGTACAAGCGGTATGGTAAAGACAAGCAGGCGGTCGTAAAGGATTTTCACCTGGATATTCAGGACAAGGAATTTCTCGTCTTCGTCGGGCCTTCGGGCTGCGGGAAGTCGACCACCCTGCGGATGATCGCAGGGCTCGAAGATATCTCGGAGGGGGAAATTTATATCGGGGACCGGCTGGTGAACCACCTGCCGCCGAAGGACCGGGATATTGCGATGGTGTTCCAGAATTATGCGCTTTACCCGAACCTGACCGTCTACGAGAACATTGCGTTCGGCCTCCGGCTGCGGAAGCTGCCGAAGCATGAGATCGATCTGGCCGTCAAGAAAGCGGCCCGGTCGCTGGAGCTCGAAGCGTACCTGCAGCGCAAACCGAAGGAGCTGTCCGGCGGGCAGCGGCAGCGGGTCGCGCTCGGCCGCGCCATCGTGCGCAGTCCGCAGGTGTTCCTGATGGATGAGCCGCTCTCGAACCTGGATGCGAAGCTCCGGGTGCAGATGCGCACCGAGATTATCAAGCTGCACAAGACCCTGGGCGTCACCTTCGTCTATGTGACGCATGACCAGGTGGAGGCGATGACGATGGGCGACCGCATCGTTGTCATGAAGGACGGCATCATCCAGCAGGTGGATACGCCGGAGGCGATCTACTCGTATCCGGCCAACACGTTCGTCGCATCTTTCATCGGCTCGCCGCAGATGAATTTCATCGAGGGGCGGATTCTGGAAGAGGTGCCGGGCCGGCTCGAGTTCCATACCTCCCGGTTCCGGCTCGAGCTTACCGGATCGGCGGCGAAGGTGCTGCGGGACCACAAGCAGGTAGGCCGGGCCGTAACTCTGGGCATCCGGCCGGAGAACATTGCGCTCGAAGGGCTCTACTCCGACGGGGTCATCACCGGAGAATACCGCCTCAGCGAGCTCATGGGGGCCGACCGTTTTCTGCACATCGATATCGGACAGGACCGGATGCTGGTCGTCCGGGTCCATCCGCATTACCGGTACGAGGAAGGCGAGAAGGTGCGCCTTGCCCCGGAGATGTCCAAGGTGCTGTTCTTCGACAAGGAAACCGGAACCCGATTCACCGAATAGGCTCCGTCTCTGACAGGAAGGAAGTGTACATAGTTGCTTGAGCAGATGAACCATCGAGACCTGACCCGGCGGACGGCCATTCTGGTGCTTGCCGGACTGCTGGGTCTGCCGGGGGGAGGCCCTGCCGCCGCTCCCGGTACCGCCAGCGCAGCCGAGGGGGCGGGAGCGGCAGGTACGGCCGGCGCAGAAACGGGAACAGGACACGCCGGAACCTCCACAGCGCTCACGGGCACCCAAGCTGCCAAGGAGCCTGCGAAGACGGCCGGTACGCCGGCCGCGGCCGAGACGGAGCCTTATTACGCCAAGGTTCTGGAGGCTTGGCAGAAGGAGAAGGTGCCGGCCGGAGCGGGCGAGCTCGTCATTGATGCCGCCGCACCTGCCGGGCAATCCGACCGTGCGGCTTTTGCCGCGGGACCCCTGGAAGGCGAAGCCCGTGCTCTTCAGTGGAAAGGCACGGGGGAGAACTGGGTCGAATACCGCTTCACCGCTCCCTCGGACGGCCTCTATGAGGTTCACGTCTCCTACCGTCCGCTGCCGTCGAAGGGAATCGGCGGCGCGATCCTATGGGATGTGACCCTGGACGGAGGGAGACCTTACAGGGAATCGTCGTCGATCACCTTATACCGCGACTGGCGGGATGAGCGGCCGATCCGCAAAAACGACGACGGAGACGAAGTGCGGCCGCGTTCCGTGGAGGTGTCCGACTGGAAGCAGGTGGCGCTGAGCGACGGCGGCGGGGCTTACGGCGGACCCCTGCTGTGGCGCTTCACCGCGGGAGAGCACGTCCTGCGCATCAGCGGCAGCGAGCCGGTGGCGCTGGAGAAGCTGATCCTGAAGGCTCCCCGCACGGTACCGGCTTACACCGAAGCCGCTGCAGCCTATCCGGCCGAAGCTGCGGCTGCTAAGAGCCCTACGAACGACAGCGCCGCCGTCCAGACGATTCAGGCGGAAGATCTGCTGTACAAGAACGACACCTCGATCAAGCTGTTCTCGGATACCGACGCCCGCACGGTTCCCGCGTCGAAGGGGAGAATCACCTACAATACGGTAGGCGGCAGGCGCTGGCTCTATCATAACCAGGAGATCACCTGGAAGGTGAACGTGCCGGTGACGGGACGATACAAGCTGGCTTTCCGGACCCTGCAGAACCAATTCGCGCAGAAGTCCTCCTTCCGCACGATCCGGATCGACGGGCAGGTCCCGTTCCGGGAGCTGACCGCCTTCCGGTTCCCTTATGATTCCGATTGGAGAGGGACGGTCCTGGGTCCCGAAGAGGGCGAGCCGTACGGCTTGTATCTCACGGCCGGGGAGCATACCGTCTCCATGGCGGTCACCCACGCGCCGCTCAAGCCGGTGCTGATCGGGATCGAGGAGCTCACGGAGCTGCTCCGGACTGTGGAAGACGATCTCCGGTCCTTGACCGGGGGCATCGTGGACCGCAACCGGACCTGGAAGCTGCAGCAGGAGCTGCCGGACCTGACGCCGCGGCTCCATGAAGCCGCGAAGCGGATGGTCACGCTGGCCGACTCGCTGCAGGAGATCAACGGGGGGAAGGACAGCCTCTCCCAGGGCATCCGGACCTCCGCGGAAGACATCCGGGAGCTGCTGGAGAAGGTCGACGACATCCCGTATTACACCGACGAGCTCTCTTCCATCAAGGAGAAGATCAGCGGCTTCACGGAGACGCTGCTGCAGCAGCCCCTGCAGCTCGATGAGCTGTACCTGGCGCCTGCGGACCGGGAGTTCCCGGATATGGAGGCTTCCTGTCTGAGCTCGACCTTAGGCACGGCGAGGAATTTCGTCTACTCGTTCGACGCCCGCAACTCGCTCAATAACATGGACGACCGGGTGCTGAACGTCTGGGTGCAGCGGGGGAGGGACTATGTCGACCAGCTTCAGCAGCTCTCCGACGAGCTCTTCACGCCGGAGACCGGCATCAAGGTGAAGGTGAACCTGCTGCCGAACGCCCAGCTGCTCGTGATGTCGAATGCGGCCGGCGTGCAGCCGGACGTGGCGCTCGGCCTGACGCAGGATCTGCCGGTGGATTACGCGATCCGGGGCAGCGTCCATGACCTCTCGCGCTATCCGGACTTCAAGGAGATCCAGCGGAAGTTCTCGCCTGGCTCCTGGCTGCCGCTTCATTATAATGGCGGCTACTATGCGCTGCCCGAGACCCAGTCGTTCCAGGTGCTGTACTACCGCAAGGATATCCTGAAAGGACTCGGCCTGCCGGTCCCGCAGACTTGGGACGAAGTATACGCTCTGCTCCCGGTGCTGCAGCAGCACTCGCTGAACTTCTACTTGAATCCGAAGGATTTCACCCCGTTCTTCTATCAGAACGGCACTGACCTCTACCGTCCGGATGGACTGAAGACGGCGCTCGATACCCCGGAGGGTTTCCGGGCCTTCAAGATGTGGACGGATCTCTTCAACACGTACGCGCTGGAGAAAGAAGTGCCAAGCTTCTATCAGCACTTCCGCCGGGGGACGATGCCGATCGGCGTATCCGACTACAACCTGTACGTCCAGCTGGCGGCCGCGGCGCCGGAGCTGGGCGGGCGGTGGGGCATTGCGGAGATCCCGGGCGTGAAGCAGGCTGACGGCTCCATCGTCCGGTGGGCGGGAGGCGGGCAGCGGACCTCGGTGATTTTTGAGAAATCCAATAAGAAAGACCAAGCCTGGGCGTTCCTCAAATGGTGGGTGTCCGACGAAGTGCAGGAGCGGTACGGCAATGATATAGAAGCGGTGAACGGCGTCGCCTTCCGCTGGAATACCTCGAATGTCAAGGCGTTCGCCAAGCTGCCGTGGAAACGGGAGGATGCGGAAGTCATCCTGCAGCAGTGGCGCTGGTATAAGGACATCCCGAACCTGCCGGGAGGATACTTCCTGGAACGGGAGATCAATAACGCCTGGCTGCGGTCCGTCGTCGATGGCCTCAACTACCGGACCTCCCTGGAGACCGCCGTGCTCGATATCGACCGCGAGCTGCGGCGCAAGCAGCAGGAGTTCGGGTTCGTCGACACCAGCGGCCGGGTCGTCCGCACGCTGGATGTGCCGGCCGTCAAGCAGCCATGGGAAGGAGTCGATCCAAATGCTGAATAAAGCGGGAAGCGTGGCCGTCAAGGCGCCTTCCGGCCAGGTCGGGCTGAAGAAGCAGGCCCGCCGGGTAAGGGCCAGAGGACTGCTGGCCCGAATCTGGGAATACCGCCTGTCGTACTTGTTCATTGCGCCGTTTATGCTGTGCTTTATCGCGTTCATCCTAATTCCGGTGATCGCCGCCATCGGGCTGAGCTTCACCTACTTCAACGCCATCGAGGCTCCGCGCTTCATCGGCTGGCAGAACTTCCAGTACCTGCTTTCGCAGGATCTGCTGTTCCTGAAGTACGCGCTGCCGAACACCTTCGTCTTCGCCCTGATCGTGGGACCCGGGGGCTACGCTGCGGCCTTCCTCCTGGCCTGGCTGATTACCCAGCTGCCGGAGAAGTCCCGGCGCTGGTATGCGCTGGCCATGTACACCCCGTCACTGACAGCCGGCATCGCGATGTCCATCGTCTGGCTGCCGATGCTGAGCGGGGACCGGATCGGCTACCTGAACTCGCTGCTCCTGCAGCTCGGGCTCATCGATGTGCCGAGACTGTGGGTCACCGATAAGGACTATCTCATGAATTCGATGATCGTCGTCACCCTGTGGTCCTCGATGGGCGTGGGCTTCCTCGCCATGCTGGCCGGTCTGCTGGGAGTGAACAAGGAGCTCTACGAAGCGGGCAAGCTGGACGGAATCCGCAGCCGGCTGCAGGAAATCTGGCATATTACGATTCCGTCGATGAAGCCGCAGATGCTGTTCGGGGCCGTCATGGCCATTGTCGCCACCTTCAAGTCGGGAGCTATTGGGGTCGAGCTCTCCGGCGTCAACCCGACACCCGAGTATGCCGGCCATCTCATCATCAACCACATTGACGATTACGGCTTCATCCGCTTCGAGATGGGCTATGCCGCGGCGATCTCGGTATTTCTCCTGATCCTCATGTATGCCTCGAACAAGCTAAGCTGGAGTCTGTTCGGCTCGAAGGAGGGGGAATGACATGACCTCGTTCGTCTCCAAAGCATTGGGCCCGATCGGCCGGCTTGGCCGCAGACGCAGCCGTCTGAACCGGATGGACGGCTTCCAGTGGGTGCTCACGATCCTGCTGACCGTTCTTGCGGTGTTCATGCTGATGCCGATCGTGTACATTTTCAACCATGCCCTGAAACCGTACCATGAACTGTTCGTCTATCCGCCGAATCTGCTCGTGCGCGAAGCCACGCTGCAGAATTTCTCAGAGCTGTTCCTGGTGGCGGCGAATTCCACGGTGCCGATCTCGCGCTATCTCTTCAACAGCGTGATTATCACTGGGGCATCCGTGGTGCTCGTCACGGTGGTCAGCGCGCTCTGCGCCTACCCGATCTCGAAGCACAAGTTCCCCGGACACAAGCTGGTCTTCGCCGCCATTCTGCTCACGCTCATGTTCGCTCCGGAGGTGGTGCAGATCCCGAGGTATCTGGTCGTCAGTTATCTCGGGATCATGAACACGTATCTCGGCCATATTCTGCCGCTGCTCGCCATGCCGGTCGGGGTCTTCCTGCTGAAGCAGTTCATAGACCAGATCCCGAACGACCTGCTTGAAGCGGCACGGATGGACGGTGCGGGCGAATTCACCGTGTTCCTGCGGGTTGTCATTCCCGTGTGCATGCCGGCCGTGGCCACCGTGGCCATCCTCACCTTCCAGAGCTCGTGGGGGAATATCGAAACCTCGTCCCTATTCATGCAGGATGATGAGATGAAGAATTTTCCGTTCTTCCTCTCTACGCTGACGAGCAACCAGGCGAACCTTGTCGCCCGTCAAGGGGCGGCGGCGGCAGCGGCGCTCATTCTGTTCGTGCCGAGCCTGATCATCTTCCTGCTGCTGCAGGGCAAGGTGATCGCCACGATGGCCCATTCGGGCATCAAGTAGACACGTATCCGACCAAAGGAGGGACGAGATTGCGCCCGCATCCTGCTAGACGTATCCTGCTCACGGTGCTGGCCGTACTGCTGGCAGCTGTGCTCCTGCAGCCCGGCCGTACCTCTGCCTATACGCCATACAACACCAATTATAAAGACTCCTACGGCCAGCTGATCTGGACCCAATCCGCTTATAATCCGGGCGGGGCCCTGGGTAGGGATCTCTTCATCCCGGACCCCAAGAAGCCGGGTGCGCTCGTGCATTCCCCGCTGAAGGGACCCCAGGACGTGTTCATCGACGCGAAGGACCGGATCTACATAGCCGATACCGGCAATAACCGTATTGTCCAGCTGGACCCGGACGGGAAGTTCGTGCGGATGATCGAGGTCAAAGAGAGCCCGCTCAAGGGACCGCAGGGACTCTTCGTCAACAAGGACGGGGACATCTATGTTGCGGACACGGGCAATAAGCGCGTAATCCGGCTGGATGCCGAAGGGAAGCTGATCCGTGAGTTCCCGCGCCCCGAGTCCAAGTTCCTGCCGGCTTCCTTCAAATATGATCCCGTGAAGCTTGTCGTCGACAAGAGGGGGTTCCTGTACATCACCTCCCTCGGGGGCTACCAGGGATTGCTGCAGCTCGACCCCGAAGGGGGATTCCAAGGCTTCTTCGGGTCGAACAGGACGCCGTTCTCGCTGATCGATGCTTTCAAGCGCTTCGTCTACACCCGGGAGATGTATCAGCGCGAGATCAGCAAGCTGCCGGGCTCTATCGCTTCGGCCGCTATGGATGGCGACGGTTTGATCTATACCGTGTCGAAGGAAGTGGAAACCGGTCAGATCAAGAAGCTGAATATCGCGGGACTGGATATGCTCGCCCAAAAAACCGAGTTCTCCGATGAGAAAATATCACTTCCGTTCGGCGAGACTCCGTTCCGGGAGTGGGGGGAAGACACCCCGGTCCAGCTGAACGACTTGACGGTGGACCATGACGGCAATATCACGGCCATCGATACCAAGAAGCGCGTCGTCTCCCAGTATGACGGCAGCGGCAGTCTGCTCTTCTTCTGGTGGGCGGATGCGGAGGTATCGGCCGAGAAGCTCGGTGTGATTCAGTCCCCGACGGCGATTGCCAGCTCATCGAAGAATGATCTGTACATCCTCGACGGGGAGAACAATCTCCTGCAGAAGTTCGAGCTGTCGGAGTTCGGCCGGCTCGTCCACCAGGCCAACCGCCTGACGCAGGACGGCCGCTATGCCGAGAGCGAGACTCCTTGGGCGGAGGTTCACCGGCTCAACGCGTTCTACACGCCCGCCATCCTGGGTCTCGCGAAGGCCGCTTACGGCAGGGGGGATTACGAACGCGCCCAAGCGTTATTCAAAGCGGCCGGCCAGGGGCAGGGCTATTCGGATGCCTTCTGGCAGAACCGGCTGCTCTGGTTCCAGCAGCGCTTCGGCTTGCTGATGAACGTGCTGATCTTCGGCAGCCTGGCACTCTATGTGCTGAACAGGCTGACGAAGCATGCCTCCTGGCGCAGATCCCGAAGCACCGGGACCCCCGGCGGCAGCGGACTCGCAGGACAGCTGAAGCATGCCTTCTATATTCTGAAGCATCCGATCGACGGCTTCGCCGCCTTACGTTATGAGAACAAAGGGGGCTTCCTCAGCTCCTTCATCCTCTTCGTGCTTGCCCTGGCATCCTACTGCGTCATGGAAGGGGGCATCTCGTTCCTGTACAATCCGGACGTCCTTCTGGACTTGGGCCTTGGGACAGCCATCGTGCAGTTCTTCGTGATCTGGCTCGGCTGGATCGTGGCCAATTATCTCATCTCGGCGATCTACCGCGGGGAAGGCCGGTTCCGCGATGTCGTCTACGGCAGCACATACGCTCTGTTCCCGTTCGTGCTCATCGGTCTGCCGCTCACGCTCCTGTCGCAGATCATGACGCTGAACGAGGGGGCGGTCTACCGGTTCTTCTACTTCGGCCTGTTCGTCTGGGTCGGACTGCTGCTCTTCTGGAAGGTACAGAGCATGCAGAATTACAGTGTGGGCGAGACGTCCGTGAACGTCTCCCTGTCCGTCTTCACGATGTCCGTCTGCGGCGTGCTGCTCTTCATTACGTTCGGGCTCACGAAGGAGCTGTACGATTTCTTCTATTCCGTATTCCAGGAGGTGACGGTCCGGTGACGATCAAGAAGCTTAAGGAGCGGCTCATCCGTAGGCCGGCTCTGCAGCGAAGCCTGCTTAGAGTGAATCCGCCGTCAAAGGGCCGGACGGTCCTGCTGCTCGGGCTGGGGCTGGCCCTCGGCCTGTCCGGCTGCGGTCTCCGGCCGGAAGCGGGTCCGGCTGCAGTGCCGGGGACAGGCCATGGTAACGGGCAGGCGGGAGGGACATCAGCCGCCGGCGCTGACGTCCGCAGCACGCCCGCGCCGAAGCCCGGCCTGCCGGAGGAAGGCCGGTTTCAGCCGGCCGCCGAGTCCGAGGGACTGAAGCTGTGGGTCGACCCGCTCACCGCCCACTTCAAGGTGGAGCAGAAGGGCAGCGGGCAGATCTGGCGCTCGTACCCGAACCCCGAGACCTGGCCGGCCGAGACGATCGGGGGGACCTGGAAGAACAACCTCCTGTCCCCGATCATGGTGGAATACGTCGATGCGGCGAACTCCAAATCCCAGGCCAAGCTGATCTCCTGGATGGAGGACAAGGGAGCCTTGGAAGGCTTCCAGCTGACGAAGGACGGCTTCCAGGCGGCCTTCCGCTTCGCGGGAATGGGCTTTCGCATTCCCGTCGAAGTGAAGCTTGGTGCCGACTATGTCGAGACAACGATCCGGGATGAGGGGATCGAAGAGGGCAAGCTCAGCCTGCTGAACCTGAAGCTGTACCCGCTGCTCGGAGCGGAACAGTCGGCCGGGCAGGACGGCTACCTCTTCATCCCTGACGGCTCCGGCGCGCTGATCCGGTTCAAGGCAAACCTGGCGGGCGACAAGTCCGTCTACCGGGAGAACGTCTATGGCCCGGACGATGCGTTCTTCACCGAAAACCTGGCGAGAGATCCCGTCCGCCTGCCGGTATTCGGGCTGAAGTCCGGTCAGCAGGGCCTCGTCGGCGTGCTGACCTCGGGTGAGGAATATGCGAAGGTCTTCGCCGCCCCCTCCGGCGCGCTGGGCAGCTCCAACTGGATTACGCCCGAGTGGCAGTACCGGATCAAGTTCTTCCAGGGCACGAGCCGGCGGGGGAGTACGGGATTTTTCACCTACAGCAAGGAACGCTTCACCTCTCCCGCCCGCACGGCGAGGTATTACCTGCTGGAGGCCGGACACAGCGATTACCCGGACATGGCTTCGAGGTACCGCAGGCATCTGGCCGAGGAGCAGGGGCTGAAGAAGCTCGTTCCGAAGAACGGCAGCGTGCCGTTCTATGCGGATGTGATCGGGGCGGACAGCAAGAAGGGACTGCTGTCGGACAAATACCTGAAGGGGACGACAACCGAAGAAGCGCTGCAGCTCGTGAGGGACCTCCGGAGCAAAGGGCTGGAGAATCTCATCATCCACTATACGGGCTGGCAGGAAGGCGGATACAGCTCCTCCGGCGGACTGCTGCCTGTGGATTCCCGGCTCGGGGGTAACGGGGGCATGAAGCGTTTCATCACCGAAGCCCGTTCGCTGGATGTGCCGGTGTTCCTGACCGCGGATTATACGATCAACAACACCGGCAAAGACGGCTTCTGGCCGGTCTTCCACGGCCGCCGCAACCTGGCGGGGACCGTGCTGGAGTGGGAGAACCTGGAGAATAACGAGTGGACCACGCAGGTGTCGCCGAAGTTCTACGCGAAGCTCGTGGAGGAGGACCTGCCGGAATACCGGGAGCTTGGCGCCTCCGGCCTCTTGTTCGTGAACGGGATCGGCCAGGTGCTCGGCAGCGACTTCAACGACGGGTATCCGGCGACCCGGGGGGACGCGCTGGGGATTCAGGAGGATCTCCTGAGCAGGACGCGCGAGTCACTCGGCGCGGTGGCGGCGGAGAACGCGAATGCCTATGCGCTGGGACAAGTGAAGCATATCCACCGGCTGACCGACCACCATTCCTTCGACCTTTTCGTCGATGAGGCGGTGCCGTTCATCCAGATTGCGCTTCACGGCCTCGTCACCTACACGGCGGATTGGGCCAACCAGCGGACGGATTACCGGGCTGATTACCTCCGCAGCGTGGAATACGGCGCTTATCCGGCCTATGTCTTCACGGGCTCGCCCTCCGAAGCGCTCAAGGGAGCGTACTCGCAGAACCGCTTCAGTACCGACTACCGCGTATGGATTGAGCAGGCGGCCGCAGAATACAAGCGGATCAACGAAGCGCTGGGCGGAGTACAGGACCGGTTCATTACAACGCATCGCACGCTGGCTCCCGGCGTCAAGGAGACGGTATACGAAGGGGGCCATACGGTGATCGTCAATTACAATGAGGCGCCTTATGCGGACGGCACCGTCCGGGTGCCGCCAAGAGACTTTATCGTCACGAAGGGAGGGGAGCCGGGATGATCCGACGACCGCTGCTGCAGTCGCATACGATCCGCAAACTCGAAGGGACGCTGTTCATCACGCCGTGGATTCTCGGCTTCTTCGCCTTCGTGGCGTTCCCTCTGGCGTTCTCCCTGTACATGAGCTTTCACCGGGTGAAGGTGACGGTCGGCGGCATCGAAACGATTCCGAACGGCTGGGGCTATTACCGCGAGATCCTGTTCGCGGACGGCGGGCTGCTGTACGATTCGCTGATCCCGTTCCTGCGGGAGGCCGCCCTGATGATCCCCATCATTCTCGTGTTCTCCCTGCTGGTCGCGATCCTGCTCAACCAGAATTTCCGGGGACGCACCTTCTTCCGGGTGGTATTCTTCCTGCCGGTGATCTTCTCCTCCGGCCAGATCATCCTGGAGTTCATCAAGCAGGGAGAAGGGACGCTGGCTTTCGTGGAATCCCTTCGGATCGATGCCTACCTGATGAGCTATGTTCCCGCATCCTGGGCGCAGCCGATCCACAATGTGCTGAATTCCTTCGTGCTCGTGCTCTGGTATTCCGGCGTCCAGATCCTGATCTTCCTCGCAGGGCGGCAGACGATCTCGTCTTCGGTCTACGAGGCCGCACGGATCGACGGCGCCGACCCCTGGAATACGTTCTGGAAAATCACCCTGCCCGGACTGGTGCCGTTCGTGTTCCTGAATCTGATGTTTACCGTCGTCGACCTGTTCACGTTCCCCGGGAACCCGATCATCTCGCAGGTCACGACGGCCAATTACGGCCTCTCGAGCGCGCTCGCCTGGATTTATTTTATGATCGTCCTGGCTTTCGTGGGGCTCGTGCTCGGTCTGTACGGCAAAGTGGACCGGGCCTTCGCGGGCAAACGATAGGAGGAGAAGCATGGAACGACTCGCAAGACTCACGGAGGATCTGAGAGGACGCCTGCCGGACACCGGCACCCTGCAGCAGTGGCTGTACGGGGTGCGAATGAAGCTGGTCGGCAAGGAGGCGGACAAAGGACTGCTCTTCCGGCTGTTCCTGTATCTGATTCTCATCGACACCGCCTTTATTTACCTGAAACCGATTCTGTACATGATAACGACGATGGTCAAGGATGCGCCGAATATGCTCGATCCCTCCGTCGTGTGGGTGCCCCGCTCGATCTATACGGGCCATCTGCTGGAAGCCTTGGAGGGACTGAAGTACAAGACCGCCTTCCTCTACAGCCTGACCCTCTCGCTGTCGGTGGCGGTGCTGCAGATCATCTCCTGCGCGATAGCGGGGTATGCATTCGCGCGTCTCGATTTTCCATTCAAAACATTCTGGTTCGGCGCGCTCGTGTTCACCTTTATCCTGCCGCCGCAGGTGACGATTCTGCCCTCGCTCATCATGTTCAAGTCGTTCGGCTGGGCCAATACGTACCTGCCGATGATCGTACCGGCCCTGTTCGGGCACGGACTCAAAGGCGCCTTGTTCGTCATCATCTTCCGGCAGTTCTTCTCCACGCTGCCGAAGGAGCTCGAGGAGGCGGCGCGGATCGACGGCGCGAACGCATTCCGGTTCTTCTTCAAGGTCATGCTGCCGATCTCCCGGTCCGCCATCGTCGTGGTGTTCCTGTTCTCCTTCGTGTGGAACTGGAACGACTTCTACCTGCCGTCGATGTACATGTCGGGGTCCAAGGAAGTCCCGCTGTCCATCTCGCTCGCGAAGCTGGCGGCCGGGCTGCAGGCCGAAGGGGATCAGGGGGGCGTCTCCATCTTCGCCGAACCGATCAAGATGGCGGCCTCGTTCCTCATCATCGTGCCGGTGCTGATTGTCTACGGCATCGCCCAGCGCTGGTTCGTGGAAGGGGTGGAGAGAACAGGACTCGTCGAATAGAAAGTCTGATTTCATGTCACAACGATTCATATCATTAATCAACTACAGGAAGAGGTTATCCCTTGGGTTCGGAACGCTTGCTTCTGTCTTATCTTAGATCCAAATGGTACGTGTACCTGCTCGCCCTGATCGCCATTGCCGGGGGGAACGTCATTCACTCGCAGTATCCCCGGCTGCTCGGAAGCTTCACGGATGAACTTCAGCAGGGGGCGCTGACGAAGCTGACGATCACCGGGTACAGCCTGAAGCTGCTCGGCGTAGGGGTGTCCTACGGCCTGCTTGTCGCAGCCGGACAGTATCTGATCATGCGGGCGGGAAGGTGGTTCGAGTACACCGCCCGCCAGCGGTTGTTCGGACAATTCACGCGGCTGAACTCCGATTTTCATACGAAGCACGGGGTCGGCCGGCTGCTCAGCTATGTCATGAACGACGTCACGGCGGTGCGGGAATCGATCTCCATGGGGATCAACCATGCGATCAACTCCACCATCCTGATCCTGTCCGCAGTCGTCACGATGGCCTTCAGCTCCATTCCGCTCCCCCTGATCGGGGTATGCATCCTGCCGCTGATGCTCATTCCGTACTTCGTGATCCGCTTCCGCAGACCGGTACGGGAACGCTCCCTGCGGGTGCAGGAGACGCTGGGCGCCATGACGGAGTCGGCGGAGGAGCAGTTCGGCGGCATCCGCGTCGCCCGTAAGTTTGCCGTAGAGGAAGTGATGGCGCAGCGCTTTGCGGATACGGTCGACCGCATCCGTGAATCCCAGCTGTCGCTGGTGCGCGTATCTGCGTTCTTCCAGTCGCTGATCCCGCTGCTCGGCTCGCTCTCGCTTGTCGTCACGCTGGCCTACGGAGGCTATTTGACCCTCCAGGGGCGCATTACGCTCGGCCAGTTCGTGGCGCTGACCCTCTACATGCGCATGATGGTCAACCCGCTGCAGCAGATCGGCCGGGTGATCAACACCATGCAGCGCTCCCGCGCTTCGCTGCAGCGAATCGGCGAGCTGCTGCAGCGGGAACCGGACATCCGGGACAGCGCGGATGCAGCCGATGCCGACCTGGAGGGGCAGCCGATCTCGGTCCGCAATCTCAGCTTCACCTATCCGGACAGCGGGGAAGAGGTGCTACGGGACGTGTCCGTCGAGATTCCCCCGGGCCGGCAGATCGGCATCCTCGGCCGGACGGGAAGCGGGAAGTCCACCCTGGTGAAGCTGCTGCTCCGCATCTATGACCCGCCCGAGGGAGCGATTCACATCGGCGGCACGGATCTGCGGGAGCTCTCGCTTCAAAGCCTGCGCAGCCAGATCGCGTACGTGCCGCAGGAAGGCTTCCTCTTCAGTACGACGATCCGCGACAACATTGCATTCTACCGCAGGGAGTCGCCGATCGTAGAGGTGGAGGAGGCGGCCGGGCAGGCCCAGATCCGCAGCAGCATCGAAGCGTTCGCCGACGGCTACGATACCCTGTTCGGCGAACGGGGGATTACCCTCTCGTGCGGCCAGCGGCAGCGGACTTCGCTCGCCCGAGGTCTGATCAAGAACGCGCCGGTCCTGATCCTCGACGACAGCGTCAGCGCCGTCGATACCGTGACGGAGCAGCGGATCATCGAGACCGTCCGCACGGAACGGAAGGGCCGGACGACGATTCTCATCGCCCACCGGATCAGCGCCGTCCGCCATGCCGACGAGATTCTCGTCATGGACGGCGGGCGGATCATCGAGCGCGGCACCCATGCCCAGCTGCTTTGGCTGGGAGGCTGGTACGCCCGGATGCATGCCATACAAGAGGAGGGATCACCGCATGTTCCGCACCACTTCGCGGAAGCCTCCGAAGGCGTCTGAGCCGGCTTCCCCGCCTGCCGAGAATACGGCTGCAGCCTTCCGGGGCTTGTACAGCTATGCCCGCCCCCACAGCCGCAAGTTCGCCCTGGTGCTCCTCTGCACGCTGCTCGCCATCTCGGGGGACTTGCTGCAGCCCTTCCTCGTGAAGATCGCCATCGACGATCATCTGGCGAAGGGGGCGGACTTCGGGGCGCTGGGTCTGATCGCACTCGTGTATCTGATCCTGTCCCTGACCTCGTTCCTGTTCTCCTACCTGCAGGATAACCTGCTGCAGCAGGCGGGGCAGAGCGTCGTCGCCGGCATCCGCAAGGACCTGTTCCGGCACATCCTGCGGCAGTCGGTTGCTTACTATGACCGGACGCCTTCCGGCTCGCTGATCACCTATGTGTCCAGCGATACGGAATCGCTGAACCAGTTCTTCACCGGCGTGCTCCTGTCTCTGGTGCGCGATGGCATGACGCTGCTGTTTATCATCGTCCTGATGTTTCAGCTCGACGTCACGATGACCTTGTACTGCCTGCTGCTGCTGCCGCTGATCGCGGGGATCGCCATAGGCTTCCGGGATTATCTGCGCAAGACTTACCAGCTCTCGCGCACCCAGCTCTCGCGCCTGATCGCCTTCACTGCAGAGAACCTGTCGGGCATGCAGCTCATCCAGGCCTTCCACCAGGAGAAGGAGCAGCAGACGCGCTTCCTGGAGCGCAACGACGGCTATTACCGGGCCAATCTGCGGGAAATCCGCACGAACGTGCTCTTCAACCGCTCGTTCGACGTGCTCGGGAACCTGTCCGTCGCGTTCGTCACCTGGCTGGGCGGCTACGCCGTGCTCGGACACAGCATCGAATTCGGCGTGCTCTATGCATTCATTACATATA
The DNA here is from genome assembly GCF_049942825.1 of Paenibacillus sp. S-38. Lineage (NCBI taxonomy): Bacteria > Bacillati > Bacillota > Bacilli > Caryophanales > Paenibacillaceae > Paenibacillus > Paenibacillus sp. S-38. The sequence goes on along the minus strand of NZ_CP187970.1, from coordinate 4,304,418 downwards.
TCCGGCAGTTCTTCCAGCCGATTAACAACATCACCCAGCAGTGGAACCAGCTGCAGTCCGCGACCGTCTCCGTCAACCGGATCTGGAGCGTCTTCTCCCAGCAGCCTGTGGTCCGGGATCCGGAGCATCCGGTCCCCCTCGTGCCGGCCGAGGTGCAGGGGCGGATCGATTTTGAGGGGATCTCCTTCCATTACGGGGAAGAGGGACCGGATGTGATTCAGGATCTCGATCTGCATATCGCGCCCGGCGAGATGATCGGGATCGTCGGAACCACCGGCGCGGGCAAAAGCTCCCTGATCTCGCTGCTCTGCCGCTTCTACGATGTGCAGAAAGGGGCCATCCGGATCGACGGAACGGATATCCGGGACATGGAACCGAAAACCCTGCACCGGCTGGTCGGCCTGGTACAGCAGGAGCCCTATCTCTATTCCGGCAGCATCCTCGACAACGTGCGGCTGTTCGACCCGTCGATCCCCGCGGAAGCGGTGCAGGAAGCGTGCCGCCGGGTCGGGGCGCATGCCATGATCCTGCGGCTGAAGGACGGCTACGAGACGCGGGTCTCCGAACGGGGAAGCGGGCTGTCGGCCGGGGAGCGGCAGTTGATTTCCTTCGCGCGCATTCTCGTCTTCGAGCCGCGCATCCTGATCCTCGACGAAGCGACGGCGAATCTTGATTCTCATACGGAGCTCATGATCCAGAAGGCGCTGCAGGAGGCGGCGAAGGGGCGGACCACGCTCATCATCGCGCACCGCCTGTCGACGATCACGGGAGCGGACCGGATCCTGGTCATGCGGCAGGGCCGCATCGCGGAGGAAGGCAGCCACCGGGAGCTGCTCGAGCTCGGCGGCCATTACTGGCAGCTGCACCGGTACGGCCGGGGCCCTGCTGCTGCCGGAGCGGGGTAAGCAGCCGTTTTTCTTCATCAATTTACTAACCTAAAGGAGCGAACCTGAACATGAGTCACAATGCATCCATCCCTAACCGACAGCTTCACCTGAACGCCTTCCTGGCCGCCACCGGCCACCACGAAGCCTCCTGGCGCCATCCGGCCACCCGGCCGGAGCGCGGGCTGGACATCAAGTACTACCAGGAGCTCGCCCAGACCGCCGAACGCGGCCTGCTCGACTCGGTCTTCCTGGCGGACGGCTATGCGGGCAAGTACGGCAAGCTCGAGCCGTTCACCATGCTGTCGGCGCTCGCCGTCGTTACGAGGCATATCGGCCTCATCGCTACCGTGGGCACGACCTACAATGAGCCGTTCCATGTGGCGAGGAAGTTCGCTTCCCTCGACCATATCTCGGGCGGACGCGCCGGGTGGAATATCGTGACCGGGGCCGGCTCGGCGGCCTTCAACTTCAGCAGGGAGGCGCATCCGGAGCATTCGCTCCGCTACGAATACGCCGAGGAGTTCGTGGAGGTGGTCAAGCAGCTGTGGGACAGCTGGGAGGACGGTGCGCTCGTCTATGACAAGACGAACGGCGTCCAAATTGCCCCTGACAAAGTACATGAAATCAACTTCCAGGGCGAGACCTACCAGGTCAAAGGACCGCTGAACATCCCGCGCCCGCCGCAGGGCTATCCGGTCCTCGTGCAGGCGGGTTCGTCCGAGACGGGACGGGAGCTCGCCGCGAAGACGGCGGAGGTCATCTTCACCGCCCAGCAGACGCTCGGGGAAGCGCGTGCGTTCTACAACGATGTGAAGTCCAGGCTGGCGAAGTACGGCCGCACCCCGCAGGAGCTGCAGATCCTCCCTGGCCTGAGCCCGATTCTGGCCGACACGGAGAGCGAGGCCCGGGACATTGAGCAGGAGCTGATCGAGCTGGCGAATCCCGAGAACTCCGTCCGGGGGCTGTCCAACTGGCTGGGCTTCGATCTGTCGCCTTATCCGATCGACGGCCCGCTGCCGTATGCCGACCTGCCGGGGGAAGAGAACATCAACGGGCACAAGGCACGGTACTCCCTGATGGTGGAGCTCGCACGCAGAGAGAACCTGACGATCCGTCAGCTGACACACCGGATTGCCGGCGCGCGGGGGCACCTGACCTTCACCGGAACGCCTCTGCAGCTGGCCGACCTGATCGAAGAATGGTTCCTGACCGGCGGCTCCGACGGCTTCAATGTGATGCCGCAGCTGTATCCGACCGGCCTGAATACCTTCGTGGACAAGGTCATACCTGAGCTGCAGAACCGCGGGTTGTTCCGCACGGCCTACGAAGGTACCACGCTGCGTGACCGGCTCGGTCTTGCCCGCCCTGCGAACACCCGTCACCGTGCCGTACTCCAACCCTAAGGCGGAGGCAGAAGCTCTCTTCCTTTTATTCAATCCAGCGGAAAGAAGGGAACTCCCATGACCACACCCGGCAAAAAAGCCCATTTCAACGTATTCCTGCGTGCCGCAGGCCACCACGAGGCGGCCTGGCGCCACCCCGATGTCTACCCGCAGGGGGATCTCGACATCCATTACCTGGCGGAGATGGCCCGTATCGCCGAGCAGGGGCTGATGGACTCCGTATTCCTGGCCGACGGCTATGCCGGCAAGGCGGCCAAGCTGGAGCCATTCACGCAGCTGTCCGCGCTCGCTTCGCTGACCGAGCATATCGGTCTCATTGCCACCGTCGGTACGGTCTATAACGAGCCGTTCCATGTGGCCCGGCAGTTCGCCTCGCTGGATCATATCAGCGGCGGGCGGGCCGGCTGGAATATCGTCACCGGGGCGGGGGATGCTTCCCGCAACTTCAGCCGGGCGGCCCACCCTGAACTTGGGGAGCGCTACGAGGGGGCCGAAGAATTCGTGGAGGTCGTCAAGCAGCTGTGGGACAGCTGGGAGGACGACGCGCTGCTGTACGACAAGCAGGGAGGGAAGCTGATCGACGACGCCAAGGTGCGCGACATCGGCTTCCGGGGCGAGCATTATGCGGTCAAAGGGCCGCTGAACATCCCCCGGCCGCCGCAGGGGCATCCGGTGCTCGTCCAGGCCGGCTCCTCCGAGCAGGGCAAGGAGCTCGCTGCGAGAACGGCGGAGGTCATCTTCACGGCGCAGCAGACGTTCGAGGCCGGCAGGCTGTTCTACATGGATGTCAAATCCCGGCTTGCCCGGTACGGTCGCTCCGTCGATGACCTCCAAATCCTGCCGGGCCTGAGTCCCATCGTGGCGGATACGGAGGCGGAGGCCCGGGACCTGGAGGATGAGCTGAATTCGCTCATTCATATGGACAAAGCGCTCGACCGGATGTCCGAGCGGTTCGAAGTACACCTCTCGGGCTATCCGCTTGACGGCCCCGTGCCGCTGGATCAAGCGAAGCGGCCGGAAGCGCTGGGAGGGATCAGCAGCCGGCAGGGGGTCATCCTCGATGCCGCCCGCCGGGAGAACATGACGATCCGGCAGCTGATCTACCGCCATACAGGCGGCCGATTTTATCGAGAAATGGCTCCGTGAGGGGGCTTCGGACGGCTTCAACATCCTGCCGCAGACCTTCCCGCACGGGCTGCAGGCCTTTGTCAGCAAAGTGCTGCCCGAGCTGCAGAACCGCGGTCTGTTCCGCACCGCCTACGAAGGCCGCACGTTAAGGGAGAATCTCGGACTCGCCCGGCCCGCCAACACGCTGAGCCGGAACGCAACCGCCTGATTCATATCCAAATAATAAGGGGGAACTACATATGAGCGCACCGGATAGAAAGCTGCACCTGAATGCCTTCCTGTACGGCTCGGGTCACCATGAAGCATCCTGGAGGCATCCGCAAGCCGTACCGCACCGCAATCTCGATATCAAGTATGCGGCTGAGATTGCACGAACCGCCGAACGCGGCCTGATGGACGCCGTGTTCGTGGCCGACGGCTACGCAGGGAGATCGAATACGCTGGAGCCGTTCACGCTATTCTCCGCCCTGGCTATGCTTACCGCGCATATCGGACTGATCGCGACGGTCAGTACCACCTACAATGAACCGTTCCACCTGGCGCGCCAGTTCGCTTCCCTGGATCACATCAGCGGCGGACGCGCGGGCTGGAATATCGTAACCGGCGGAGGCTCCGCCGCCTTCAACTTCAGCAGAGAGGAGCATCCCGAGCACTCGGAGCGCTACCGGATCGGCGAAGAATTCGTCGAAGCGGTGAAGCAGCTGTGGGACAGCTGGGAGGACGATGCTCTCGTCTTCGACAAGGAGGCAGGGATCCAGATTCACAATGACAAGGTGCACGAGATTGACTTCCAGGGGGAGAATTACCGGGTCAAGGGCCCGCTGAACATTCCGCGGCCTCCTCAGGGCTATCCGGTCCTGGTGCAGGCCGGCTCGTCCGAGAGCGGCAAGGAGCTCGCCGCCAAGACGGCGGAGGCCATCTTCACCGCCTGGCAGACGCTGGAGGATGCGCAGGCCTTCTACAGCGACGTGAAATCCAGGCTGGCGCGGTATGGCCGCACCCCCGAGCAGCTGCTGGTGCTCCCGGGGATCAGTCCGATCCTCGCCGATACGGAGGCCGAAGCCCGCGAGCTGGAGGAGGAGCTCCACTCGTATATCAACATCGAGGAGGCGCTGAAGCGCTTCTCCCCAGGCTTCGGCGTGGACCTTCGGGAATACCCGCTGGACGGCCCGGTGCCGCTGCATGCGGTCAAATCCGTTGACGAGATCAACGGCAACAAAAGCCGGCACGGCATCATCACCGAGCTGGCGCGCAAGGAAAGCCTGACGATCCGCCAGCTGGTTCACCGGCTCGCCGGGGCACGCGGACACTTCACCTTCACCGGAACACCTCTGGCTTTGGCCGATGAGATCGAGGTATGGTTCAAGAACGGTGCGGCCGACGGCTTCAATGTCATGCCGCAGCTCTATCCTTCCGGGCTGGAGATCTTCGTCGACAAAGTCATACCGGAGCTGCAGAACCGCGGCCTGTTCCGCACATCTTATGAAGGCAGCACACTCCGAGACCGTTACGGGCTCGCCCGGCCGGCAAATCCCAGAACGCAAGCTGTCATCCACTAAAGGAGGAATCACACCATGAACAAGCTGTGGCTGGGAACCGCCCTGCTGACCGTCGTATCTTTGTCCCTCGGAGCCTGCTCGTCAGGAGGAACCCCGAAAGCCGGGGAGACGCCCGCTCCCTCATCTGCGGAAGCGGCAGCCGGCAGCGCGGAGAGCGATGACATTACGGAGCCGACGAACCTCAAGCTGTTTGTCACCGGAGCCACCTTCACCGATACGGAATTCAAGGTGCAGATCAAGGATCAGGTGGAGAAGCACTTCAAGAATGTGACGATCGAACGGATTACCCCGCCGACCGGAACGACGGTGCAGGACTTTTTCTCCTCGGGCGAGGAGCCGGACCTCATCTTCGGCGACGGCTATCACACGCTCAAGCAGCTGAAGGTGGTGGAGGATCTAAGGCCTTTTATCAAGAAATACAACTTTGTCGAAAGCAGGCTGAAGCCCCATACCTACGATTACATCAAGGACTTCGGGGAGAACGGGGAGATCTACGGCATTCCCTACAACTCGAACCAGCATATTCTTTACTACAATAAGGATGTGTTCGATAAGTTCGGCGTAGCTTACCCGTCGGACGAACAGATGACCTGGGACCAGGCCTTCGAGCTCGGCCGCCAGCTCACCCGGGAGGAAGGCGGGGTGCAGTATATCGGCATTGACACGGAAGGACTCGGGATGCTGTCCCGCAGCTACGCGCTTCCGATTCTCGATCCCAAGACCGGCAAATCGGTCCTGGACTCGCCCCAGTGGCTCACCGTGTTCCAGGCTGCGAAAACGAACTTCGAGATTCCGGGCTTTCTTCCGAAGGATGAGACCAAATATATGTGGGGCCGCGACGTCTTCATGAAGGACCGGACGATGGCCATGCGGCCGGCGTGGCTGGCCAACATGGTCGGGCCGCTTGAAGAGCTGCGCCAGCAGGGGATCGAATCGAACTGGGACATCGCCCCAGTGCCTACCTTCCCGGATCAGCTCGGCAAAACCCGCGAGGCGCAGGTGCACTCGATCACGCTCAGCTCGCTGAGCAAGAACAAGGACGCCGCCTTCAAGGTCATCAAGTTCCTGCTCTCCGATGAGGCGCAGCGGGTCATCTCGCGCAACGGCCGCGTACCTGCGGTGATCAATCCGGAGCTTGAGAAGGAATACGGAGCGGATGTAGGCGTGCTCAAGGGCAAGAAGATTGAGAATATCTTCAAGTATACGCCGCTCAAAACCCATGCTTCGCATAAGTATGAGACCAATGTCACCAAGTTCGTCACCGAGGCCAACCTCGAGCTGGCTAAGGGAGCGGATGTGAACACCGTGATCCGCAGAACCTCGGAGACAATTGATAAAGAGGTTGAGAAGCTGCTGAAGAACGAATAGACGGACCGTGCTTCAGCTGCAGGAGAACAGCCGATATTCCTTAACCTGGGATATCGGCTGTTTTTTGCATGGACGCATGCTTTGCCATGAAGAAGAGCCGGTCATGCTCGCGGCCTGCATGTTCACGAAAGGGAGGATGGCTGGTACGATGTGGATGGGATGGCGGATCAGTGCGGTACAGATAAGTTCAGTTTCCAAGGAAGGAGAGACTTTATGGTGTGAAGGATGGCGGGTGGGGATAGAGGGGGTGAGCGGGATAGCTGCATCGGGAGGTCCGTGATGGACGGGGCGAGATTGCGGGAGGGCGACGAAGTGTTCGTCCTGGGTAGGTCGTGACGGCGGGGATTCGGTTCGCAGGGCTTGCGGGCGGCGGCCGGGTTGAGGACGCGCTTCCGAGTGCCGGGGGAGAGTATGAGAGAGGCCATTGAAACAAACAAAAGGGCCCTGGCTGCCAATGGCGAACGCAGGGCTTGGATTATAAGGACGTGAAGCTGTTCATCTCATTTCATGCGGATTGAGGCAATGCGGTTATGTCAAAGAAAGGGATCAGGCGGTAACAGCCGGAGAGGGAGCTTCTTCGGCGAGAATCGCCTCAATGCGCTCCTGCGTCTCATCGCTCAGCTGGATGCCCGAAGCCGCCGCATTTTCCTCGACCTGCTCGGGACGGCTCGCGCCAATCAGCGCGCTGGAGACGTTCGGCTGGCGCAGAATCCAGGCCAGGGACAGCTGGCTCAGCGTGATATCCAGCTCCCGGGCGAGCTCCGACAGCCTCGAGACTTTGTGCAGCTTGTCTTCCGTGATCCGCTTGCGGAAGTTCTCGTGCTTGGCCGCACGCGAATCCTCAGGGAATCCTTCGACCGAGGTATATTTGCCCGTCAGCAGGCCTTGGGCCAGCGGGGAGAAGACCACCTGCCCGAAGCCTTTGCTCGTGCCAAGCGGGATGATTTCCTTCTCGATATACCGGTCGAAGAGGTTGTAGACCGGCTGGTTGACCACAATACGGTCAAGCAGGTACTTGTCCGCGATGGCATAAGCTTCGGTGATCTGTGCAGCCGTCCACTCGCTGACACCGACATACAGCACCTTGCCGCTGCGTACCAGATCATCGAACGCCCGGAGGGTCTCCTCCAGCGGCGTTTCGGGATCGAAGCGGTGGCTGTAGTAGATATCCACGTAGTCCGTGCCGAGCCGCTTCAAGCTGGCGTTGGCCGCTTCGGTCACATGCTTGCGGGATAAGCCCCGGTCGTTCGGACCGTCACCGATTTTTCCGAACACTTTGGTCGCGAGCACATACGATTCCCGCGGATAATCACGGAGCGTCTCGCCGACGACGACTTCCGCTTCTCCTTTGGCATATACGTTGGCCGTGTCGAAGAAGTTAATGCCAAGATCATATGCTTTGCGGATGGAGTTCACCGCATTTTCACGCTCGACGTACCCGCCGTAAGTCAGCCAGGAGCCGAGGCTGATCTCACTCACCTTAAGTCCGCTTGCTCCAAGTTTCCGATAAGATACTGTCATCGTTACATTCCTCCTATTGTGTAGTGATCGTGCTATGTATGTGGATGCGGGTCAGCCGCTGAATCCCCTGGTATGGATACTTTTTGACGCCGTGTCCCCCGAAAATCCCAGCTGCGGGTTCAGGCCTGAAGAGGCTGCAGGTTCTCGGTCTGACGGCGGAGCGCCCAGGCCGCTTTATGCCCGTTGTCCGGACGGGCGAGCCCAAGATTCTCGCGCAGCGTCCGTCCCTCATAAGCGGTGCGGAACAAGCCGCGGTTCTGCAGCTCGGGAATCACTTTGTCGACGAACGTCTCAAAGCCGCTGTAGTAGATGTGAGGGAGGATATTGAATCCGTCCGCTCCATCGCTGCGAAGCCATTTCTCGATAAAGTCCGCCGTCTGCAGCACGGAACCGGTGAACGATACATGGCCGTGCCCCGCCGCACTGCGGGCGACGAACTGGCGGAGGGTCATCCTGTCCCGGCGCGCCGCATCGACAACCACCTCCTGGCGGCTTGTAATCCCGGTCGTGATGGAGCCGTAAGGCTTGGCCTTGTCGACCGGGACGGGAGCGTCGAGAGGGTACTCGGTCAGGTCAACCGTGAAGTAACCGGACAGACGGCGGAGCGCCGCCTTCGGGTCGAGCAGGGCATTGAACTCGTCCTCGATGTCCCGGGCCTCCGCCTCGGTGTCCGCCACGATGGGAGAGAGGCCCGGCATGATCAGCAGCTGGTCCGGCATGCGGCCGTACCTCGAGAGTCTGCTTTTGACATCGGCATAAAACTCCTGCGCCGCCCCCAGCGTCTGCTGCGCCGTGAAGATCACGTCCGCCGACTCGGCGGCGAGCTCGCGTCCGCCTTCGGAGGAACCGGCCTGTACAAGGACGGGATACCCCTGCGGAGGGCGGGGGATATTCAGCGGTCCTTGGATCGAATAATACTCGCCTTTGAAGCCGATCTCTTGCACTTTGCCGGTATCCACGGCAGTACCGCTTTCGCGGTCGTAGACCAGCGCATCTTCCTCCCAGCTGTCCCACAGCTGCTTGGTCACCTTCACGAACTCCCGTCCCCGGGCATACCGCTGCCGGACATCCGGATGATCCGGGCGGCCGAAGTTCGCCGCGTCCGACGCCGAATGGCCCGTAACGATGTTCCAGGCGGCCCGGCCTTTGCTGATATGATCGAGGGAGGCGAACTTGCGCGCGACATGGTAGGGATCGTTGTACGTGGTGCTCACGGTCGCGATAAGCCCTACATGCTTGGTCAGTCCGGCGAGGGCGGACAGAAGCGTATAAGGCTCCAGTCTGCGCCCGAGGCCAGAATAATTGTCGGCCGTGAAGAGGGCGTCGAACAGGCCGCGTTCGGCGATCCTGGCAATATTGGCGTAATAGCCTAGATCGAGATCCTCCTGCGGAATGGAGGCCGGATGCTTCCAGGCCGCCGCATGATGTCCCGCGCCTCGTAAGAACACGTTGAAATGGGCTTGAATGCCCTTGCGTGAATCGTTCATCTTCCAGTGTCACCTCACCAGTGATGTGCATTCCAGCTGATCGTAGTACAGGGGCAGCTTCTTAACTTCCTTACTCCATTATTTCAACTCGAAGCCCTGCTCGCTCAGGAAACCGTGGAGATGGCCGCGCAGGCGGCCCGGCTCCAGACGTCGCAGCACTTCCCGGGACCAGACCGTCTCCCCGAACTTGGGGCCTCCCTTGCGCTTCGCGTAATACTCGCGCGTCGTCTCGTCATAGGCACGGATTCCCGCTTCCAGCGGCTCCTGGCGGTACACCTCCGAATGGACGACCGCACCGAGCGGAAGCCTCGGCCGGTGGTCCGGCTCCTGGTCGGGTACGCCGACCGACATGCCGAAGACCGGATAGACGAGGGGAGGAAGCTCGAGGAGGTCGCTGACCTCCCTGGGGTTGTTGCGGATGCCGCCGATGTAGACGATGCCGTACCCCAGGGCCTCGGAGGCGACCGCCGCGTTCTGGGCGGCCAGTGCGGCATCGATGGAGGCGAGCAGGAACAGCTCCGTGTTCGTCTGCAGCTCGGCCTTCTCGTGGAAGTACAGGGCCGTTCGCAGCTTGTTCAGATCGGCTAACCATACGAGGAACAGCGGGCTTTCTTCAATGTATGCCTGGTTCCCGGCAAGCTCGGCGAGCCTGGCCCTGCGGCCGGGGTCCTGCACCGTGACTACACTGTACGCCTGAAGGTTCGAGGAGGTGGAAGCCGCCTGGGCCGAGAGCAGGATCTGCTCCAGATCCGATGCGGGGATGGGAGTGGATTTGAACTTGCGGATGGATCGGTGCGACTGAAGCGCACGCAGGATGTCGGTCATCATAGCCTCCAAAGATTCTTTTAAGTGATTTAAAAATGTGAACGGAGCATGCACTGTATTCAGCAAGAACTTTCGTTGTTCGCTCGATCAGGCCCCGGCTTCCACTGTGCGCACCGGCCTTACGGCAGCCGGACGGGCAAGCCCCAGATTCTCGCGCAGCGTCGTTCCTTCGTAGGCGGTCCGGAACAGACCGCGGTTCTGCAGCTCCGGAACGACCTTGTCAACGAACGCGTCGAGACCATTCGGGTACAGCTGCGGCATCAGATTGAAGCCGTCGGCGGCGCCATGCCGGAACCAGTCTTCGATCAGATCGGCTAGCTGCAGCGGAGTTCCCGTGAAGGTAATATGTCCGCGGGCTCCGGCAAGACGCCGGGTCAGCTGCAGAATCGAGAGATTCTCCCGGAGGGCCAGATCGACGACGAGCTGATAACGGCCTTTGCGCCCGTTGATCGCGTCAATGCCCGGCAGCAGGTGATAAGGGATCGGACCGTCAAGGGGATATCCGCTGAGATCGATGCCCACCCGCTCCGACAGGCGCTTCACCGCCGATTCCGTGTTGATAAGCGCACTCAACTCTTCCTCAATCTCGCGGGCTTCCGCCTCCGTATCGGCGAGGATGGGGCTCAGACCCGGCAGGATATGCAGCTGGTCCGGTGTGCGTCCGTACTTGGCGAGGCGGGACTTCACATCTGCATAGAACGCCTGCGCCTCCTCGATCGTCTGCTGGGCGGTGAAGATCACTTCAGCCGTCTTCGCGGCCAGCTCCTTGCCGCTTTCGGAGGAACCGGCTTGAACGAGGACCGGGTAGCCTTGGGGAGGGCGGGGGATATTGAGCGGCCCCTTGATGGAGTAGCGGCTGCCCTTAAAGTGAATCTCGTGCACTTTACCCTGATCGAACTGCACGCCGACTTCCTTGTCGAAGACCAGTGCGTCATCCTCCCAGCTGTCCCACAGCTGCTTCGTGACCTCGACGAACTCTTCCGCATATTCGTACCTCAGCCCATGATCCGGATGGGCGTCCAGACCGAAGTTGAAAGCGGTGGATTCGGTCCCCGTGGTGACGATGTTCCAGCCTGCGCGGCCCCCGGAGATATGATCGAGCGAAGCGAACTTGCGGGCCACATGGAAAGGTTCATTGTACGTTGTGCCCACGGTGGCGATCAGGCCGATATGCTCCGTCACGGCGGCCAGGGCGGAGAGCTGGGTGAACGGCTCAAGCTTCCCTGCACTGCGTCCCGCATAGCCGTCGGCCAGGAACAGCGAGTCGAACAGCCCGCGCTCGGCCGTCTGGGCGAGCTTCTGGTAATGCCGGATATCCAGTCCCCGTTCCGGAGATGTGCCGGGGTAACGCCAGGAAGCCTCGTGATGGCCGGTACCGGTCAGGAAAGCATTAATGTGAAGCTTGCGCTCGGATGAACTCATGATCTGCACCTCATTCGTAAGGAGATAGGGTGACACTGCGCCGGCCGAGGGCCCGGAGACGCAAAAAAAGGAGACGCAGCAGGAAAGCTGGTCTCCGGATGTCCGGTAGAAAGTATATAAATAAATCATATCGAAATAGTATGAAATGGAATATAGCATGGGTTTTCAATGTCTGTCAATACTTGAGGTAAAAGAAACAGGGGGAAGGAGCATGTCAGAGGGAACGTACTATCGATAAAGCGTGCGAGAAGGTGAGGAAGGGAGTGATTCTCCCGGGTCCGTGGATGCGCCATAAAAAGATGGCATTGACAGGGACAATGCTATTCGCTACGATATATCAAAGTATTTTGATTGGAATAGTTTCTGAAAAGTATGATCATACCGGACCACCGGTCGAACCGGAGACGAGCTGTCAATCTGCTGCGTCTCCTTTTTGTTTATCTACGGCCAGAAAAAACAGGGATGGGGGATAACCCGCATGGAGAAAAAGGAGGTGCCCAAACACCCGGATTCGCAGCCATTTGGAACTCATTTCCCTTAAGCAAGGATCATCCAAACTAACTCTTAAGGCGGTGCCTACCTCATAATGAACCGGAGAACACTAAACCACACTCTTATTAGAACGTGCCTTCTGCTCCTCAGCCTAGCCCTGTTCCTCTCCGCCTGCGCATCTGCAGGCACCGTTCCGGAAACCCCATCCGCAGCTGCAACGGGAGAATCCGCCGGAACCCCGTCATCCGCCGAACCGGTCAAGCTGCTGTTCTACGTGAACGGCCCGACGCTTACCAACACCGAGTTCCGCACGCTGATCGCCGAACCGGTCAAGAAGAAATACCCGCACATTACGCTGGAGCGGATCGAACCGCCGACCGGCGTCACCATCGAGGAGGTGTTCACCTCGGGGCCAATCCCGGATCTCTCGCTGATTATCAATCCGCACCCGCTGCTCCGTTTGAAGGCGGTAGAGGACCTTCGGCCCTGGATCCAAAAGCACAAGTTCGATGAGAGCCGGTTAAAGCCGGTGCTGTACGATCATATCAAAGAGTTCGGCAAGAACGGCGAGATTGTCGCCATCCCTTTCAATGCCAATCAGGCCATCCTCTATTACAACAAGGATATATTCGATAAATTCGGGGTGGAGTACCCGCCGGCCGATAAGCAGCTGTCTCTGGAAGAGGTGCTTGAGCTGGGGAAACACCTGACCCGATCGGATAACGGGGTCGATTATATCGGCTATGACCCCGGCGGTCCTCTGGACCTTTCGCGCAACGTGGCCCTGCCCGTCATCGATTCGGACAGCGGAGCCCCTCTGCTGAGCCAGAATCCCGAATGGACCCGCTTATTCCAGTTCGCAAAGACGGCCTATGAGGTGCCCGGGTATATCGGCCCGAATAACCAGTATGTGTACGGACGCGACGCCTTCATGAAGGACCGCAAGGTGGCGCTGCGGGTGGCGAATCTGGCCAACATGGTCGGACCTTTGGAAGAGCTCAGACAGCAGGGAACCGAATTCAACTGGGATCTGGCGCCGATTCCGAACTTCAGCGACAAGCAGGGAAAAGCTCGTGAGGCCCAGGTGCACTCCTTTGTCATCTCGAACAAGAGCGAGCATAAGGAGGAGGCATTCCTGGCGATCAAGGAAATTCTCACCGATGAAGTGCAGGGGCTTCTCTCCCGCAATGCCCGGGTACCGGCAGTCATCAATCCGGCGCTCGAAGAGGAGTTCGGCAAGGACATCCCCGTCCTGAAGGACAAAAATGTCCGAAGCGTGTTCATCGGAGAGCAGCAGAAGACCCACCGGATCCATGAATACGAAGACCAGGTGTCCAAGTGGGTGACGGAAGCGACCAAGGACGTGGTGGTGGGCGGTATGGATATCAACACGGCGCTGCGCAAGGCCGATGAGAATATCGCAAGAGACGTGGAGCGGCTGAAGAAAAACGAGTAAATGAAGCCGAAGCCTGCATAATGAGAACAGGATACCGGTATTGACGGTGAAGTTCTTTTATGCTAGATTTATAACTATTCCACCCGTATTAATAGGATAAACGAATCTACCAGAAAACTGGAGGCCCCTGAGCACAAGGAGGCCTCCTTTTTCAATATTTAAGAATGTTTATCTCGCCAGGGCTCGATCCCGTCATCTTAAATATCTTATAAACGCGCATCGTCCTTAAAGGACGGCGAAGCCGTTTATCTGGTGGTATAGCGGCCTGCCCACCCACCGGTCGGGAGGCGGTCCAGTACGAAACCGAACGATACATAGAGAGGAAGATGTCCCCCATGACCACTTTACCGAATGCCTTCTACAACAGCCTCGATCAGCTGTCGCCCGAGGTAGCCCCGCACCGTCAGCCTGAAACCGGCGTATCCCCCTTGTTCCCGAACCGCTGGTCCTCCCGCGCGTTCGATCAGCGCCGTGTGCCTGATGAGGTGCTGAATGCCGTCCTCGAAGCGGCGCGCTGGGCGCCTTCAGCAAGCAACCAGCAGCCCTGGAGGTTCATCGTAGCCCGCACGGAAGAGCAGCGCCAGGCGTTCGCCTCGTTCATCAAGCCGGGCAACCGGCAGTGGACCGATCATGCGCCCGTACTCGTGCTCGTCGCCTCCTCCAAGGTGAAGGCGGACGGCGAGCCGAACGGCCAGCATGCGTTCGATACGGGAGCCGCCTGGGGCGCCCTGGCACTGCAGGCCCATCTGCTGGGACTGAACACCCGGGCCGTCGGCGGTTTCGAACGCCCGCTCGCCCGGGAGGTGCTGAACGTGCCGGAGGAGATCGAGCTCCATGCCGTGATTGCCCTTGGCTACAAAGGCAGCAAGGATTACCTGCCGGCCGATCTGCAGGAGCGGGACGTGCCGAACGGGCGGCGTCCGCTGGCGGAGAGCCTCATTGAAGGGAAGTTTCCGTCACAGGAGGGAGCGGAGGGCTAACTGCATCCCGCTGACCCGCCCGGTTTAAGAAAACCACCTGTCGGCATCCGTTAAGGTCTCAGCGTGCCCGTCCATACGTTGGTGAACGGAGAGGAATCGGAGATGGGGCTTCAACCGCTGTTGAAGTCGTGTCCAATCTGAATTTTACAGTGGTGAGGACTCGACTTCAAAGGCGGCCCATAACAATGAAAAGATAAACGGCTTCTCCGTCCTTTCAGGGATGGGGATGCCGTTTCTTTTATGAACGCATGGAGAGAAGAGCCTCTGCGAAGACGCCTATCCGGCATAGCAGCCAATAAAAGAGGCCGTGCGGACATCCGCAGCAGCCTCCTTTGACATGCTCCTGTTAGTCTTTCTTCAGCAGATGCTGTGTGAGGAACCCGAACGTCGCTTCGAACGCTTCCTCGAGATAAGGCGTGGTGCCCTGGTAAGGATGCACGATCCCGAAGAAGTGGTCCGCCCCTGGAATCGATACGTAGGTCTGTTCCGGCGCCGCTTCCTGCAGCAGGCGGAAGCTCTCCAGCACCCGCTCGGCGTCGGCAGCCCCCTGCACCGCCAAGACCGGGATCTTCAGCGAGCCAAGACGCGTCGGAATGTGGAAGCGGTCCGCATGCTGTTCGATATCCTCGGCGATCGGACGAGGCTGGCCGCTGACCTGGGCGGACGGCGTAGCTCCGCCGTTCCAGACGACCACGCTAGAGACGTTGTCATGTTCCGCGGCGAAGATCAGATTGGAGCTGCCGGCGCGGCTGTGGCCCAGCAGGGCGATCCGCTCGGAGTCCGCCTCCTCGGCCAGCGGCAGGGCTCCGCCCAGGATGGCGTACAGCAGCGACTGCAGGTCCCCAAGCTCCCTGGAGACCGTCAGCGATTCTTCAACCAGCCGTTCCTCGGCACCGCTGTTCTTGACGGCGATCCGCGAGAAATCGAAGCGGATCGTGTAGAAGCCCCGCTCCGCAAAGCCGTTCGCCACATGCGGCCAGAAGCCCCATTCCTTGAAGCCGCGGAAGCCATGGCTTAAGAGCAGCACCGGTTTGCGCACACCGTCCTCGAGGGCATGTACAACCCCGTGGATGGGGATCCCCTCCGGCGAGAATACCGTAAATTCCTGGACTGTCAGCACTTGGGTCATGTCGTTTTTCCTCCTCATGGATAAATATGTATATGTTGAAAGCAAAGACGTCCGGCATGCCGGAGCGCCTCCGTCGGTACGGTCAATCGGTGGACTGCGCCGCCCACACCTTCAGCGTGCGGTCTGTAGGGAGGAAATAAGTGAAAAGGCCGAGCAGCGGCAGAAAGGACAGTCCCTTCAGCACGATATTCAGATTCAGGGCATCGACCAGACTGCCGAGCACAACGGCGCCCAGCGCGCCAAGTCCGAAGGCAAGCCCGACGATCAGCCCGGAGACGGTGCCGACTTTGCCGGGAATCAGCTCCTGCGCATAGACGACGGTTACCGAGAAGCCCAGCAGCATGATGAAGCCGTTCAGGGTCAGCAGCACCAGCGACCACAGTTCATCCGCATAAGGCAGCAGCAGGGCGAACGGGGCGGAGCCGAGCATGGAGCCGAAGATCACATTACGCCGCCCGAGTCGGTCGGAGAGCGGGCCGCCGACGAAGGTACCGATGGCACCAGCTGCGGAGAATAAAAAGATATACATCGACGCCCGGTCGAGTCCCATTCCGAAGCGTTCCATGAAGTGAAACGGGTAATAGATCGAGACGCCGGATTGATACCATGAGCGGGCGAACACCAGGAAGATCAGCACTAGCACGGCAGCCGCGGTCCGTTTCCGGATGCCCGTTCGTCCCGCGCCTTCCCCCGATTTCCTAGGGACATGGGGATGCGCAGCCAGGTAATCGGTATACCACTTCGCAATGTAGAACTGGACCAGGATGCCGAGCGCTGCAGCGAAGGTGAACCACAGAGCACCGAGCTGCCTGAACGGCACGAAGACCAGCGCCGTCATGACGGAGGCGAGCGCGTGGCCCGAATTGCCTCCGACCTGATATACCGACTGGGCCATACCCCGCCGGGAGCCTCCGGCCATATACGCTACGCGGGAGCCCTCCGGATGAAATACGGCCGACCCGAGGCCGATGAGCAGGACCGAGAACAGCACAAGCGCATAGCTCGGAGCAAAAGCCAGGCCGAGCACACCGAAGAACGTGGCTCCTACGCCGAGTGGCAGCATGTAAGGGGAGGGGTGGCGGTCGGCATAGAGGCCGATCAACGGCTGCAGGAGGGAGGAGGTCATATTGAGCACGAAGACAATGAGCCCCGCCTGCATGTATGATAGACTCATCGAGCCCTTTAGAATGGGAAGAATAGCGGGGATGATCCCCTGGATCGTATCGTTCAGCAGATGAACGAGGGAGATCGCAAGCAGAATGCGCATGACGGCGGGCTTGGCATCCGCGGAGACGGCCGCCTTCAAGCCGGCCGTACGGGTAGTCAGGGACATGATTCGGGCTCCTTTTCTGTAGGGCAAAATAAATAAAAGAGACATCCTTCCTGCCGGCCGCGGCATGCGAAGAACATCTCTAGTGGACTAGTAGATGGGGGGATCTAGGGATTGCCGGTAAAGAGGTAAATGACCAAGTATTAAGGTCGGGATTAGACCTATGTTAGCCTGTGATTTTTTTAATGTCAACCGATTTTTCTGCGGACAATCAGGAACGGGCAGGGGAATTCCTTTTCTACACTAAGCGCCGTTCGCTCAGCATGCTCCTGTCCCAAAACTATCGTTGGTGATCCCGCCGATATCCAAACCGGAATCCGTCTTTCAAATACACAGTTGACAGGTAGGAGTAATGTGATATGATGTAGCCAATCCAACAACCTTCCTTACCGGACCACCGGAGGCTTTCCCGCTTAGGGAATGCCTCCTTTTTTGTGAATGCCGGGGCACAGCGAAGGATCGGTCTGTATGAAGACAGCGATAAGGGGTGTGAGGAAGCGAGTGAGTGGAAAACTGGGCATTGAAATCACGGCGGACGTTCTGGTCATCGGAGGCGGGCCTGCCGGCGCTTGGGCGGCATGGAGCGCCGCCCGGGAGGGGGCCAAGGTCGTCCTGGCCGACAAGGGCTATCTCGGTTCAAGCGGCGCCACGGCACCGGGCGGAACCAATCTGCTCGTGCTGCCGCCGGATCCCGAGCTGCGCGAGGCGGCGGTCCGCCAGCGGGTGGAAGCGAGCGGCTATCTTGCGGAGGCGCGCTGGATTCACCGGGTGCTCGACCAGGTCTACACCAACCTGCAACTGGTCGAATCCTGGGGCTATCCGTTCGTCCGCGATGAGAACGGGACGCCGATGCGCAATCACCTGCAGGGGCCGGAGTACATGAAGCTGATGCGCAGGGCCGCCGCCAAAGCGGGGGTGCGCATCCTGGACCAGTCGCCGGCCCTCGAGCTGCTCAGCGACGAGCATGGAGCGGCCGGCGCCAGAGGAATCTCCCGTCTCGACGGACGGGAGTGGACCGTGCGGGCGAACGCCGTCGTCATTGCCACGGGCGGCTGCGCGTTCCTGAGCAAGGGCCTCGGCTGCAACGTGCTCACCGGCGAGGGGCTGCTCATGTCCGCCGAGCTCGGCGCCGAGCTGTCCGGCATGGAATTCACCCGGCAGTATGCGCCGAGCGCCGCCTTCGGCACGGTGACCCGCGGCCGCCTGCTGAACTGGGCTACGCTGTATGACGAGGAAGGCCATGCCTTGGAAGGCCACGGCAACCGCGGCGGACTCCACCGGCTGCTCCATGAGGGGAAGAAGGTCTACGCCGTCATGGACAAAGCGGATACGGAGGAGAAGCGGGCCATCCTCCGCCAGTCGCACGCGATCTTCTTCCTTCCCTACGACCGGGCGGGCATCGACCCGTTCACCCAGCGCTTCCCGCTGACGCTGCGGTATGAAGGAACCGTACGCGGAACCGGGGGCCTCCGGCTCACCGGAGACGACTGTTCCACGACCGTGCCCGGATTGTATGCCGCCGGCGATGCGGCGACCCGGGAGCGGGTGACGGGGGCCGTCTCCGGCGGAGGTGCCTACAACGCTTCGTGGGCGATCTCCTCGGGCACCTGGGCGGGCGCCGACGCAGCCCGGTATGCCCTCTCGCAGGGCAGGGACGCGGGGCAGCGGCGGGCCCGGCCGGCAGGAACGGTCGGTACCGCCGCTTACGAAGCCGCCGGCCAGGCGGACTTCGATGCACAGGCCGTCATTCAAGCCGTGCAGCGTGAAGTGTTCCCGCTCGGGATCAATTATTACCGCAGCGAACCGGTGCTGAAGCAGTCGCTGCATCGGCTGGACGCCCTGTGGAGCGGGATAGGCGGCGCCGTGCCGGATACGGTGCAGTCGCGGGTTCGATCGCGGGAAGCCGCCGGGATGGCTGCGGCCGCCCGCTGGATGTATACGGCTGCGCTCGGGAGAAAGGAGACCCGCGGCATGCATACGCTTGCCGAATACCCGCAGACCGACCCGCTGCAGCAGCACCGGCTGGTCGTCAGCGGAATCAGCGAGATACGCCTGCGGACGGAGCCCGTTCCCGTTACATCTGCCGTCTTGGCAGCTGCAGCCCAAAAGGGGGTAGAAATATGATCGAAGTCGTGAGCGCGGACCGGTGCGTTGAATGTGGCATCTGCGTCAAGGTCTGCCCGACCAACGTATTCGATGCCGGACCGGCCGGCGTTCCGGTGATCGCACGGCAGGAGGACTGCCAGACCTGCTTCATCTGCGAAGCGTACTGCCCGGCCGACGCGCTGTATGTTTCGCCGCAGGCGGACGTTCCTGAACCGGTGGTTGAAGAAGAACTGATCGCCTCGGGGACGCTTGGCAGCTGGCGCCGAACCATCGGCTGGGGGCCGGGGCGGACGAAGCTGGCCGCGGTGGACCAGACGCCTTTCATTGACCGCATTCTGCCTCCCCGCAGCAGCGGAAGATCCTCCTGATGTATTGTCCCTGGCGGAGATCTTATCCTTATCTAATCAGCCAAAGGAGCGGTGTTCAGCCTTGACGATGCCTTACTTCCGCAGATCGTTGATCCTCTTCTCCCTTCTTACTCTGCCGCTTGCCGGCTGCGCCGGATCTTCCGAACGGGCGGCGGAGCAGGGGCAGACCGAGGCCAAGGCCGCCTCCGAACCGGTGGAGCTGACCTTCTACACCTACGGCAATACGCTGACCGATACGGAATTCCAGCAATTTTTTGCCGAACCTGTACACCGGGCTCATCCCCATATCACCCTGAAACGGATTACTCCTCCGGCAGAGACCACTCCCGAAGAGCTGCTCAGCTCTGGTACGCTGCCTGATTTGATCTACACAAGCGATGGGTCATACTCCCGCTTTACGACCCTTGGTGCTGTGGAGGACTTGAGCGAACTCGCCCGGGGACATGCCTTTGATCTCGGACGGCTGAAGCCGGTGCTGACCGAGTCGATCCGCTCCTACTCCGGGAAGGAGGAGCTCGTCGCTCTGCCGTTCTCCCACAACCTGTCCATCCTGTATTACAACAAGGACATCTTCGACAAGTTCGGCGTGCCTTACCCGCCGGATGAAGGCTTAACGTGGGACAAGGCCCTGGAGCTCGGGCGGCTGCTGACCCGGACCGAGGACGGCGTGAGGTATGTGGGCATCGATCTGGGCGGTCCGGGGCAGGTGGCACGCAGCCTGTCCCTGCCGCTGATCGATCCGCAGTCGGGCAGGGCTGCGCTGCAGTCGGCGGGCTGGTCGAAGGTGTTCACCACCCTGAAGCAGTCTTATGAGATTCCCGGATTCGTCAGTCCCGAAGGGAAGTTCTCCTATGATAAAGACACCTTCATGAAGGATCAGACGCTGGCGATGCGCGTGTCGTACCTGGCCAATATGATCGGACCGCTCGAGGAACTGCGGGCGCAGGGCAGGGAGCTGAACTGGGACTTGGCACCACCTCCCTATTATGAAGAGCCGAAGGTCAGCGGCAGCATCCATTCCCTGCTGATCTCCAAGCAGAGCAAGCATAAGGACGAAGCGTTCGATGTCATCGCAACCGCCTTGAGCGACGAAGTGCAGCGGAAAGCTGCGCGCAACGGGAGGGTCCCGGCGATTAACAAACCTGAGCTTCAGCAGGAATACGGGGGGGACATCGAGGTGCTCAAGGGAAAGCGGCTCGCCAGTGTATTCAAGATCGAGCCCCGGAAGGTGTCCTCGCCCAGTGAATATGACGCGGAGGCGAGCAAGCGGCTGACCCAAGCCGCAGAGGAGCTGGCATTAAACGGCACCGATGTGAATACGGCCCTGCGCCGGGCCCAGGAAACCGCAGACAAGGAGATCGAAGCGCTCCGCCGGAACAAATAACAGGGCGGCACGCAGTCTTCCCGCTGGTTTTTTTAATTCTTTTAATTTGACTGCCGGCTTTATGGATCTTAATCCCATCAAACTCAAGGAGGAAATTCTATGACTGCCCTACAAACCTTCAAAGCGACCGCCCACCTGCAGGATGGAGTACAGGTCAAGGCCCGCGCAAGAAATTTCGAGATTCTCATCGACGAGCCGGCTGGCCTTGGCGGGACGGACACCGGCATGAACCCGGTCGAAGCGCTTCTGGCCTCTCTCGGCGCTTGCCAGTCCATCGTGGCCCGGGTATACGCCCCCAAGTTCGGTGTGGAACTGGAGCATTTCTCGGTGGATGTCGAGGGGGATATCGACCTGGACGGGTTCTTTGACCGGTCCGATGTACGTCCCGGTTACTCTGACATCCGGTACACGTTCCGGATCGGTACTTCCTCTCCGGAGGAGAAAGTGGAGGAATTTATCCGGTTTCTGGAGAGTAAATGCCCGGTTGGCGATACACTCGCTAACCCGGTCCGCCTTAGCCTGGGAAGCACGATCATCGAGCGGATTTCCGCGGTATAGCCTTTGACAAGTATGCGACCGCTTTTCGGCTGCCTTCCGGTGCCTTACCAGCGGGGAGCTGTTTTTTTGCCTGTTAAAAAAGGAAATTACAGACATATTATGCTACGATAAGCAGGTACACCCCTATCAATTCAAAGTCGGAGAGGACGATGATCGGATGGACAAACTGCAGCCTCGATTGGTATTTGGTACGAAGGGAAATGACGTGCTGACGGCTTCGGCGGAAGGAGGCGACCGGATCTTTGCCGGGGACGGCGATGACCATCTCCGGGTCAATCCCGGGAGTGACCACACGGATCTTCATGGAGGAGCAGGCAACGATACGTTCGAAGTGCAGGGGGCGAGCACCGTCCTGTACGGTGAAACGGGCAGTGATACGGTGACGGCAAGCAGCGACGGCAGCCGGATTCATGGCAATGACGGGACCGATTTGCTCACGGTGACGGGGAGCGCAAACCTGGTAACGGGAGGAGGGGGCGACGACGAACTGATCCTGACCGTTCAGGACAGTCTGGTTCAGGGAGGGGCCGGGGATGACGTTGTTACAAGCGTGGATGCGCTATCAAGCGGTAGCACCTTCGATCTGGGCGACGGCATGGACAGCATCAACCTGCGGGGGGAAAACAACCGGGTTCTTGGCGGCGCGGGAGATGATTTCCTCTTCCTGAATCGATCCAGCTCCACACGTGCGGAAGGAGGGGCGGGCAATGACATCCTCGGCGGCTTTGAAGTATCGAACTCCATCTTCATCGGCGGCCAGGGCAACGATTCTTTAGATAATGCCGAGGACGAATATGATACGACGGGCAGCCACGGGAACCGCTACTATGGGAATGAAGGCAATGACTGGCTGGAAGTGTCCGGCTGGGACCAGATGCTGCTTGGCGGCACCGGTAACGATACCCTTCGGGTTGCCGCCTACAGTTCGCTGGATGACTCGCTTCTGAAGGGCGATGCAGGCAATGATACGCTGCTTCTCGATTTTCCCTCCGGCGGGAACGGGAATGTCCTGGACGGGGGGGAAGGGAGCGATACGCTTACTTCCATCATGTTCTACAATACGCTGAAAGGCGGGAACGGCGCGGATGAGCTGGCTGTGGAGGGCTACGAATGGACGGGATACAGCCTGGAGAACACGCTCACGGGCGGCAGAGGGGCCGATACGTACCGGATCGGTGAAGGGACGGGACTGAACACGATCCGGGAGGAAGGCGCGGCGGGTGAGACGGATCGCGTGATCTTCACCGCTGCGGCCGCCGCGGATATCACGACGGTACAACGCCAGGGGGGCGATCTGGAGCTGTCGGACGGGGGAGAGCGTCTGATCGTGAACCATTTCTTCGATCACGCGGGATACCGGGTCGAACGCTTTGAATTTGCCGACGGTACGGTATGGACGGATAAGCAGGTCGAGAGCCTGATTCAATCGATGGCGGCCGCGCAGTCCGATCCCGGTCATGCAGCAGGGGAGACAAGCGGTGCAAGCGCGGCGGAGCTGTCTCTCCTTCTGGCTGCGGCGAACGGGCAGCAGCAGTAGCTTGAAGAGTTTCAGGGTGGATGTTGGCCTTCGCTGATGAGGCTGACGGATAAGGCGGTCTCTGAGCTGCGTTCTGTCGCAGCGCGGGGACCGCTTTTGCAATCGGACAAATAAGGAGAAGAAACGGGCAAGCCAGCCAAATCATGAAGCTTTTTCCTGTGCTATAGTGGGTATCGCGCATGGGAACATCAAAGTCTCACGCGGAAGGAGGAACGGTACATTTTTATTGTGTATTGACAGCGATTACAATGGAATCAGGAGGAGTGCAAAGGATGACATTCGAATGGCGGGCAGCAACAATAAAATGGACGGCCATCGTTGGTATGATGGTGCTTGCCTTGGCGGTGATGCTTGGGCAGGCGTCGGCTGAAACCTATGAAGACGGTACGCACGGCAAACATACGATCAGCGTGTTCATCGCGGGGGATTCCACAGCTTCCGATTATGCGGACAATCTGGCGCCGCGCAAGGGCTGGGGACAAATGTTCGGTGCCTTGTTTGACGGGAAGATCACCGTGGTCAACAAAGCCGCTTCCGGCAGAAGCTCGAAGAGCTTCATCGACGAAGGGCGGCTTGATGCCGTTCGCGGCGAGATGCAGAAGGGAGACTATCTCCTGATCCAGTTCGGCCACAACGACGAAAAGAAAGAAGACGCTTCGAGGTACACCGAGCCGGGCACGACGTTCAAAAGCTATTTGAAGCAGTATATTGACGCTGCCCGGGAGAAGGGCGCCGTTCCGGTGCTGATCACTCCCGTTGAGCGCAGAGGCTTCACCGCTGACGGACAAGTGAAGGATTCCCACGGGATGTATCCGAACGCCGTGAGGGAGCTGGGGGAAGCGGAGAACGTCCCCGTTATTGATCTGACCGCCAAAAGCAAGGCGCTGTATGAGGAGCTCGGACCCGAGCGTACGAAGAGCCTGTTCTTGTGGCTGAATCCGGGGGAAAGCACTAACTATCCGAACGGTGTGCAGGACAATACGCATTTCCAGGAAAACGGCGCCAAGCAGATCGCCAAGCTTGTGGCGGGAGGACTCGACGAGTTAAAGCTTCATTTGCGGAACCATTTGGTCAAAGAGTTGAGATAAAAGCGGCTGCGAAAGAAGCAGCTGAGCTGAAGTCATGGCACTATGGGACGGCACATCCGGTACAGAGGCTGCAAGCGGCAGCGCATACTGCGCTGGAGGCAGCGCTTGGATGCAGGCTGGCAGAGTCGGCAAGTCCGAAGCCGCAGCCTGCGGAGCTGAAAGGAGGGCGACTTCGGGCGCTCTCTTTCAAGCGCATCGTGCCGTGATGCTTGCGTTGGATATTGTTTACATAACTTATTTTTCGTAAACTAAAATCACCTCAACTGACCGTCACCATTCCCAACGAATTGTTCCGAACATTCGCTGACGAATGAACTCAGCCAGCCTCGATCGCTAAAATAAACAGCACCCATGCCATGCCTTACTGGCTTCCGAAGGTGAAGTGGCGGGGCTTTTTTAGGTTCCTTTCAACAGCTCTTTTTTCCAGAATTCGATGATCGTATGATCCTTCAATTCCATGGAAGCCCATGAATTCTTGAGCTGAAACCCATATTCCTGCATCCTGCCGACGGTCCGGCCCACTTCGGAAGACTTCACCCTCAGCTCCATGGAAATGCACTGCTGAAGGATCTCCAGTGCTTCCTCTGCACGGATCTCGTGAATGGTCATCGTTCATTCTCCCTTATTTGTTGATTAGATGTAAAGCCGAGCTAGTTCACCTGCATCCTATTTTCTCCCATTGGAACCATAAATACACCGGACTGAGCCAGGACCTGCAGCCCCGTGCCGCAGCAGGCTACCGTGGTCGATAGTCGGCCGTGGAAAGAGCCGGGTTGCCTCCTGCATATCAGGTTGCCTGAGGGCTAGACCGCCTGATCCCGTACAGCTCCTGGCCGCATTACGGCAACAAGTTCTCCTTGGATTATAGCTTTACGCTGAACAGCGAGTGAATAATGGGTAGACGCCGATCCAGGCGGAAGTGGACAGCGCGAAGCAGGAACAGAACAAGGAGGAAGATGAGATGAACAGGAGAATATGGCTGGGGATCACTGCCGCATCCGTATGGGTGACAGGCATGGCCGGAGGCGGCTTGACGGGCACGGCGCAGGCGGCGGCCGCTCAGCCTGCCGGAGTGCTGGCCTTCCCGGGAGCGGAAGGCGGAGGCATGTACGCCAGCGGCGGGCGCGGCGGCGATGTATACGAAGTTACGACGCTCGAGGACTATGGCAAGGACGAGGCCCCGATTCCGGGTTCGCTGCGGGACGCGGTCTCCCAGGGGAACCGGACGGTTGTCTTCCGGCTGTCCGGCACGATTCATCTGAAGCAGCCCCTGAAGATCAAGCAGAAGAATCTGACGATCGCGGGCCAGACCGCTCCGGGGGACGGCATTGCCGTCGCCGGCTACGGCACGGATATTTCGGGCTCGGAGAATCTTATCCTCCGGTATATGCGGTTCAGACCCGGCAGCGAGCATACCGACGAGGAGCCTGACGCCTTCGGCGGGCGGGATGTCAAGAATGCGATCATCGACCATATCTCGGCGAGCTGGTCCGTGGATGAGACCTTGTCACTGTATCGCAACGCCGATACGACGCTGCAGTGGAGCATCATCAGCGAGAGCATGCTGATCTCGGGACACGTGAAGGGCAGGCACGGTTATGGCGGCATCTGGGGCGGTGCGAATGCCACGTTCTCGAACAACCTGATCGCCAGCCACGTCAGCCGGAACCCGGCCCTCGGGAATACCGGCAACACTGTGAATCCGGTGGGGAATACGGATCTCGTGAACAATGTCATCTATAACTGGGGATTCAACTCCACGTATGGCGGCAATGACCAGCAGAACAACGTCATCAACAACTATTACAAAGGGGGTCCTTCGACGCAGGAACAGGTCAGAGAGCGGCTCGTCAGCCCGGGACAGGACGGGAAGCCGAGCTGGTTCCATATTGCCGGCAACGCGATGCACGGGAATGCTGCCGTTACGGCCGATAATACGCAGGGGATTCAGGAGATCAAGAGCGGAACGTCGTTCTCGGGCACCCCCTACGAGGTTCTTGGGCATGACACACTGAACATCAAGTCCGCCGACGAGGCCTACACGGCCGTGCTGAGCAAAGCCGGGGCGACTTACCCGCGCCGGGATGCGGTTGACGCCCGGGTGGTGGCCGATGTCCTGCAGGGCACCGGACGCCTGATCAACAACGAATGGGAGGCCGGCGGATACCCGCAGCTGAAGTCCCTCCCGGCCCCTGCCGATACGGATCATGACGGGATACCCGATGCCTGGGAGAAGAAGGCGGGCCTGAATGCCCAGGACCCGTCGGACGGCAGAGCGCTGACCCCCTCCGGCTATTCGAATCTGGAATTATACTTGAATTCACTGGTGGATATGAACCATATTCCTTCCAATCCGAAGCTTTCGCTGGAATCTCCCAAGCTGAACAGCATTCACAAAGCCGGCAGCCCGATCCGTCTGAATGTGAAGCTTCAGGATAAGCACCGTATAGCCAAGGTCGAGTATTACCGCAACGATGTGCTCATCGGCGAATCTACCAAAGGATCATTTGAATATACGTGGAGAGATGCCCCCGAAGGAACCTGGTACGTCTCTGCGAAGGCCATCGACCGGGATGGGAACGAAACACAGACAACCTCCCTGCCGATCCATGTCAATGCCATGAAGCAGTCGGGCGTGTGGACTTCCAAGGATATCGGCCATGTGGGTATCCCGGGCAATGCGGCGGTAACGGCGGACGGGATCACGGTCAAAGGAGCCGGACGGATTGACGGAACGGCGGACGCATTCCAGTTTGCTTACAGGGAAGTCACCGGCGATGCCGTGCTGACCGCAAGGCTGGACTCGCTGACGAGGGTGGATAACAACGCCATCTCCGGGCTGATGATCCGCGAAAGCCTGAAGCCGGAAGCGGCGGCGGCGATCATCTCCGCTTCCGTGGTCAAGGCGGATGAAGGAACGCCGTACGGCGTATTTTTCTCCACGCGCACGAAGAAAGGGGAGCCGATCGCCGCTCCGGGAGTCACCGACTTTCCTGAGGATGCCGGTCTGCCGGCTCTCAAAGGAACAACAATTCCGTACTGGCTGAAGATCGTACGCAGCGGGGACACCCTGACGGGGTACGCTTCGCCGGACGGGACGCAGTGGACCGAAGTCGGAAGCGCGTCGATTCCGATGGGGGAGAAGGTCTACGTGGGCTTCGCCGTTGATGCGGCGCAGAATGCAGCCGATTTCCTCAATTACAATACAGCCCGCTTCTCCCAGATTGCCTTCGAAGGGGCCGGCAGGTAATTTCACCGCCAGCCCGGGTTAAACTATCGAAAGGATCCCACGGAGTAAGATAGGATATGGTACTGCAAGTGCGGCCTTTATCTGCGGATAGAGGCCGCCTTTTGCCATTTGACACGCCCGCATCCAACCTTTAGAATAACAGGGGTGCATGAGAATAAGTAACTAATACTACTTTGGTAAGTTACGAACATTTCCGCACGAACAAAACGGGTGCCGAATGAGCGCACGAATCATTACCATCTCATCCAGATCAGGAGGTTTATACATATGAGCAATCAAGAAGCCAAACGCCAAGAACTTCTCGATGCCTTCCAATTCAGACACGCGACCAAGAGCTTTGACGCGGAGCGTAAAATTTCCGACGAGGATTTTCATGTCATCCTCGAGGCCGGCCGCCTGTCACCGAGCTCGGTAGGCCTGGAGCCGTGGAAGTTCCTTGTGATTCAGAACCCGGAGCTGCGCGGGAAGATGCGCGAGATCTCCTGGGGCGCCCAAGGGCAGCTGCCTACGGCCAGCCACTTTGTCGTGCTGCTCGCACGCAGGAACGGGCGCTACGATACCGAGTATTTCTGGAACCAGATGACCGGCATCAAGCAGATTCCCGAGGAAACGGTACGGGCTATGATGTCCCGCTATTCGAGCTTCCAGGGCGAGGACTTCAAGCTCTTCGAGAGCGAGCGCTCGCTGTTCGACTGGGCGTCGAAGCAGACGTACATCGCACTGGCCAACATGATGACCGCGGCCGCGCTGCTCGGCATCGACTCCTGCCCGATCGAAGGCTTCGGCTTGGACGCGATGAACGAGCTTCTGGAGCGGGAAGGGCTCCTCGAAGACGGAGCTTACGGGGTCAGCGTCATGGCCGCGTTCGGTTACCGGGATAAGGAGCCGCGTCCCAAAGCCAGAAGACAAGCCCAAGATGTCATCCAGTGGATTGACTAAACGGGCAGCGCCCGGCAGTGTCAATGTCGTTTCGATGAATATACCCGCATGAAGAATGCCGCCCAGAGAGGCGGCATTTTTTTTGTTCAAATATAAGAACTTAGATCTCGCCAGAGCACACTCCTGTCATCTTATATTTTTCTTATAAACGCGCATCGTCCATAAAGGACGGCGAAGCCGTTTATCTTGTGACCCTCTGTTTTAATTCCGGCTATTCCTGACAAGGACAAGCGCCGCTCTCCAGCGAATAACTACTATAACAGCGAAGGAAGGCAGCAAGACAGAACGAAAAATCATGCGAAAGTAGGTACAGTCATGAAGAACAATCTGTTTCTCGAAGCCAGAGATGAACTGAGCTGGACGAATCCGCCGGACAACTGGATGATTACGGAGGAGGGCGGGCTGATGATCGAAGCTCCTCCGGCAGCGGATTTCTTCCGGGACCCGGCGGGCAAGCACATGGCAAGCTCGGCGCCGTTCCTCCACCTCCCTGTCGGTTCGTCATTCGAACTGACAACCCGGCTTCGGGTGGACATGCAGCATATCTATGATTCCGGATGCTTGATGCTGATGTCGGGGCCGGACCACTGGGCCAAGCTCTGCTTTGAGTTTAACGGCAGGTACCCTACGATCGTGTCCGTCGTCACCCGGGACGGTTCTTCGGATGACTGCAATTCCGAGCGGGTTACCGTCGAACAACCGTATTTGAGGATCACCAAGCTAGAGGACTGCATCTCATTCTTTTATTCTCCGGACGGAGAGGATTGGAGACTGATCCGGTACTTCGGGCTCTCATGTCCTTCCCAGGTCGTGGCAGGCGTCGTGGCCCAGTCTCCGAAGGGCGAAGGCTGCCGGGTTCAGTTTGATTATTTGCAGCTGTCCCAGCCCGAAGAGGACAGCCGGTTCTAAGCAGCAGCACGGAGTATACGCCGCGGCGAAGCTCCGTGTTTTTTTGCGGGAAGAAGCTGGTTTTCTTTAGACCAAGGGTGTTACAATCATAGCTACCATCATTGCAGCAGCTAAGGGGACCCTACATGTCAAACCGGAGACAAGCATTGTTAGACACGGCGTTGGCGCTGTTCCTGGAACACGGATTCGCGAATACGACGATCCAGATGATCCTGGATGCGTCCGGCGTATCCAAAGGAACGTTCTATAAATTTTTCGAGTCCAAAAACGACTGCGTCGTCGCGATCTTCGAGCAGCTCCTGCAGGAGGATCTGCTCGTGCGCAAACAGCTGGAGAGCAGCGGCGGGTATGCTTCAGATTTTGACTTACTTGTGGATCAGATCGCCGTGCCCATGTCCCTGCCGGAAAAGCAGCGGGTAACGGAGCTGTTCTGGGCGTGGTTCTATTCGGGCGAGTTCCATCTGAGCGACCTGGCCCGCATGCAGCTGAAGTGGCTGTCCGAACGGCTCACGCAGCTCTTCGGCGAAGAGATCCGGCCGTATGCTTACGAAGGGGCGATCCTGTGCCATGGGATGCTGCACCAGATTGCGAACACCTGGAGAAACCTGCACGGCCGCGGGCAGCCCGTATGGAAAGAAGCGGTGCCCCGGGTCTTGACCTACGTGGAAGTGCTGCTGAGAGCCATGCGGGAGAGAGAAGAGCACATCATGGATCTTCGGACCTTGTCCCTGATCGGCAGCCGGGAACAGGTCGGGATACCGGATAAGCAGTCCCTGATCGACGAGCTGAGAGAGCTCGACAGATCGATCACGAAATCCAAGGAGCCTTCCAAAACCAAGGAGCTGGCGAAGGGACTGCTCTCCGTGCTGGAGCAGGAAGAGACGAATCGTTCCCTGCTGGAAGCCGTCCTGCGGGCATTCCAGGCCCAGCTTGAAGAAAGCGCCTTCCGCCTGGAGGCGAGAAGGATGGCGAGAGCCATCTGGTGGTATTTGGAGCAGCTCAATCATCGATAATACAGCGGCCGGCAGCGATGCAGGCTGTTTTTTTTATTCGATTGGACCCCGAACAGGGGCTTTTCTTCAGCTATAAGGATTCATATCTCGCCAAAGCTCGATTCTGCTGGCGCGCAAGCCGACTATGAAAATAGCGGAAGTACGATGCTTTATTCCCACTTTTCGATGGTCCCCATCAGAAATAAAGGAACTCAGATGCGCTAATGTAGGGAGTGACGCGGCTTACAGGCACGTTTCCCCCGAATAAGGCATTTGAGTTCCGCTATGTCTCGGGAAATACCGGGAAAACCCTCCATAAGATACCTCACTTCCTCTATTTCAAAAACGAACGTTGGGGACGCTCTGCCAAAACGATCGGTCACCGGAGGTGGTGGCTGAACCGTCTACCTTCCGGCTCGAACTGCAGGGCGCGGATCGCGGTCGCCTCAGACCCATAGCTTTTCCTTCTCCCGTCGCAGCCGAAGTTGAAGTCTTCCGTCCTGCAGGCGTACTCCCCGCACCTCTGTCGCCGTTGGACTGCAGTGAGATAGGGATCCAGCCGGATCAGGTTGAAGACCAGCCGGCGTCTCCCGGCTGATCCCATTCCGGGTCAAGCGGGGAGTAGAACAGACAGGGATGAGTGGGGAAAGCTAGTTTACGGGCCGTCGTGTACCAACGTATGGATAGGCATGCTGGGATCTTTAAGGACTCAGACAGGCGTTTCTTTAAAATATAAGAAGTTATATCTCGCCAGGGCTCGATCCCGTCATCTTATATTTCTTATAAACGCGCATCGTCCGTAAAGGACGGAGAAGCCGTTTATCTTGTGCTACTCTACCTATTTTTATACCAATCGTATATTATAATTCCCTTATAATTAAGGGAAAACACCCTATCCCTTCTGTAGATTTGAAAACAAATAGACTAACAGTATAAAATGAGAAGGGTATCAACCATTCCTTTCATTCGAGAGAGGAGGCCGGAATCACGTTATACACCCAAGAGCTGCAGCTGATCCTGCGCAGGCAGGAACCTATCATCTCCGGAGGTGGAGTTTCATGAACAAACAGCTGATTCCCGTACAGGACATTTCGCGCTTTCAGTCGCGGTCCGAAGAATTTTTCCCGCTCGATTGGTACAAAAGAATGCTGAACGACAACCCGGTGTATTATCACGAGGACACGGATACCTGGAATGTGTTCCGGTACAATGATGTGAAAGAGGTGCTGAGCAACCATGAATACTTCTCGGCGGAGGGACCGAGAACCACCATCCTGATCGGAGCGAAGAATCAGGAAGGAACGGCACCGGAGAAAGTCAGCATCTCCAGCATGGACCCGCCCAGGCATCAAAAATACCGCTCGCTCCTGTCGGCTGCCTTTACTCCCCGCAGCTTGAAACATTGGGAGCCGCGCATCCGCCAGGTGGTGAACCGTCTCGTGGATGACATGCCCGCACGCGGCACGGTCGATATCGTCCAATCGCTGGCGGGCCCGCTGCCTTCCATCGCCATGGCCGACCTGCTCGGCGTTCCTTCGAAGGACAATTTGCTCTTCAAAAACTGGGTGGATATCCTGTTCCAGCCGGCACGCGAAGGGGATGCGGAGGAGATCGAAGCAAGGAAAGCGACGGCAGCCCGCGAGTATTTCCAATACCTGTATCCCATCGTACTCCGCAAACGGTCCGATCCCGCAGATGACATCATCT
This sequence comes from Paenibacillus sp. S-38, assembly GCF_049942825.1. Lineage (NCBI taxonomy): Bacteria > Bacillati > Bacillota > Bacilli > Caryophanales > Paenibacillaceae > Paenibacillus > Paenibacillus sp. S-38. The sequence goes on along the minus strand of NZ_CP187970.1, from coordinate 4,272,593 downwards.
CGGATTTGCTCGGGGCCGAGCTCGAAGGGGAGCGGTTTACGGACGAGGAAGTGGTCAAGACCACCATGCTCCTGCTGGGTGCGGGAATCGAGACCACGAGCCATACGCTCTCCAGTATCTTTTATTCCCTTCTCTACGATGATCCGTCCCTTTATGAACAGCTGAGAAAAGACCCTGAGCTCGTTCCCCTGGCCGTCGAGGAGATGCTGCGCTACCGGTTCCACTGCTCGAAGCGGCACCGCACGGTGAAGAAGGACAACGATCTTCTGGGTGTCCCTCTGAAACAGGGAGACGTGGTCATCGCATGGATGAGTGCGGCCAACATGGACGAGCGGATGTTCGAGGACCCGTTCACGCTCAACATTCACCGGGCCAACAATAAGAAGCACCTGTCCTTTGGTAACGGCAATCATTTTTGTCTTGGCGCACCGCTGGCCCGATTGGAACTGAATCTGGCGCTGTCGGCATTCCTTGGGAAAGTCGAACGGATCGCACCTGTGGATGCTTTCGACTTGGAGTCTTCCCTGACGACTTCGGCGCCGGGCCAATCTTTGACATCCTTACCCGTACAAATTCAGAAGCAAGCATGAATCCGAGTGGAGGAAGAACATCATGAGACTACCCGGAAAAGTAGCGGTCATTACTGGGGCGGCATCGGGAATGGGGAAGAGCATCGCGGAGCTGTTCGCAGCGGAAGGAGCCAAGGTGGTGGTCTCCGATCTTCGACTGGAGACCGCGCAGACCGTGGTGGATGGCATTGTGGAACAGGGCGGAGCGGCCCTTGCCGTCGCAGCCAATGTCACGGTCGAGGAGGACGTCCAGCACCTCATCGATCAGGCGGTCGAGGCCTACGGAACGGTCGATATTCTGGTGAACAACGCCGGCATCATGGACAACTTCGTACCGGCGGCGGAAGTGACCGACGAGCTGTGGGAGCGGGTGTTTGCGATTAACGCCACGGGGCCGATGCGGACCACGCGCAAGGTGCTCCCGCTCTTCCTCGAGAAACAAAGCGGCGTCATTCTCAACATCGCCTCCCTCGGCGGTCTGCAGGGCTCAAGAGCAGGGGCGGCGTATACCGCGGCCAAGCATGCGGTCGTCGGCTTCACCAAGAACGTCGGATTCCAGTATGCCCCGCTGGGCATCCGCTGCAACGCCATCGCGCCTGGAGGCGTGAAGACGAATATCGGCACGACGCTCACTGCCCCGAATCCGTTCGGTCTTGAGCGCACATCCGTCGGGATGGGCATCAATCCGCGGGTAGGGGAGCCGGAGGAGATCGCCCGGGTGGCGCTGTTCCTGGCCTCCGACGAATCCGGCTTCATCAACGGCACCGTGGTCACCGCGGATGCGGGATGGAACGCTTATTGACGGTATGCGGCCGTTGATTGGCAGTGGGTTAATCGAGTAGGAGGAGGCGGCTAGCCTCCGTCCTCTCACACCACCGTACATGCGGGTCCGCATACGGCGGTTCCAAAAGGTTAACAAAGTTCCGAGTAACGAGAAAGCAAACTTTTAAGCCCTTTCGCTTCCCAGTAGGAAGTCGGGAGGGCATTGTTTGTGCTACGGGACATTTCCCACGGACCTCGACGGGAGTTTGCCAACATATAGGCAGCCCAGTTCGGAACGCCGAGCGCACGTAGTTCGCGAATGCGTGTCTTCACCCGTTTCCACTGTTTCCATAGACACATGCGGAGTCTTCTCCGAATCCACTTGTCAAAGGCTTGGCAGTGCGTCTTCGCCGAGGCTAGGCGAAAATAACCTAGCCAGCCCAGCATGTACTGGTTCAGGCGCCGGATGCGTTCCTCCATCGGTACAGGCTTGGTTCGGTTCGTCAGTTCCCGGACTTTCTCTTTGAATCGCGAAATTGTCTTAGGAGCCAGCCGAATCGTCGCCTGTTTGTTCGACAGGAAACTAAAGCCTAGGAATTTGCGGTTCCATGGCCGGTCCACTGCACTTTTATCCCGGTTCACTTTCAGTTTCAGCTTTCCTTCCACAAAGCGAATCACCGATTCCATCACGCGCTCCCCGGCTCGCTTGCTGGAGACAAAGATGTTGCAGTCGTCCGCATAGCGGACAAACCGCAGTCCCCGTCTTGTCAGTTCCTTGTCCAGATCGTCCAGCAGGATGTTCGCCAGAAGCGGACTGAGCGGACCGCCCTGCGGCGTGCCTTCCGGTGTGCGCTCCAACGCTCCATGCGACATGACTCCGGCGTTCAAATAGGAGCGGATGAGCTTCAGGACACGCTTGTCCTCCACCTTCCGTGCTACTCTAGCCATGAGCATGTCATGGTTCACCCGGTCAAAGAATTTCTCCAGATCCATATCCACGACCCATCTGAGGCCGCTTTGGATATAGCTTTGTGCCTGCTTTACGGCGTCATGCGCCCGTCTTCCCGGGCGGAAACCGTAGCTGTACCCCGAGAAATGTGCATCAAAAATCGGATTCATCACTTGCAGAAGCGCCTGCTGGAGAAAACGGTCCATTACGGTCGGGATGCCAAGCAGCCGTACACCGCCTCCGGGTTTGGGGATTTCCACCCGTTTGACTGGCGCGGGTCTGTAGCTTCCCGTCAGGAGGTTGGCTTTCACCTGTTCCCAGTGGGTTTTCAGGTAAGCTTGTAGCTCGGCTACCGTTACACCATCCACTCCGGGCGCTCCTCCGTTCTGTACCACTCGCTTGTAGGCGAGCCGAAGGTTGTGCCCTTCGAGCATCTTCTCCAGCAGCCTGCTCTGGCCTTTGCGAGAGAAAAGGTCGGCTTGTGCCGGCGAAGAACTCGGCGCTCCGGCATACCCTGGCGGCTTCACCGCTTCTCTCTGCCGCGAGCTCCCTTGCGGAATATTCTGCTGTCTCTGCTCTTCACGCGAACGCACCGGTTTCCTCTCTCCTTTCGGTTCAGCCCTTCCGCTTTCCGGCGTCCCGTACTCGCGTACTATGGCCTCTGCTGACTCCTGCGGATTCAGCGCGGCTTCTCAGCCGCGGTTACGAAGTCACTTCGCGTATCCGCAGGCCTCCCCAGATAAGAACGCCATCTGTCTGCCCGCGACCACCTAAGTTTACAGCATCAGCCCTTGGCGGCTTTGGATTTCGTCTTGTCTTGGAGACTCATCCGACTGACACTGCCTCAAATTAGGTTCGTGTACCTTGGCCCGTGCATTTGCCTCCGGCTTCCTTCAGATTCCGCCTCACGGCCGACACCCTTGCCCTTGGCTAACGGTAGGCGCTCGCCAGCCCCCGTTCGGGACTCTCACCCTAGAGATGGCGCCCATGCTGGGCGTACAAGTCAAAAAGGTCTGCCGTGACGGCAGACCTTTTTGGCATAGCGGCCCATAGCGGTGAACCCCGCAGCCGCCGATGACCGGAGTCATCCCCTGGCCGTCGTCCGGTGGACGATGATCTCGGCCGGCAGCACGATTCTGCGGTTCGTGGACGGGGCGGTGTCCTGGATGCACTCGATGAGCAGCTGCATGCCGGGCAAACCCCATATCACAGGCAGGCTGGCTCGCCACGGCCAGGAACGGATGGTAATCCGGGATGATATCTGGATCGTCGTGGCAGGCGACGGCCGTTTAGCTTCCCCGCAGCAGGAATAGGCCGCTCGTACAGCCGGAAGCTCCCGCCGGGTTGCCTCCTGCACATCAGGTTGCCTGAGGGCTAGGCGTCCGGGAGAACGTGCTTGGACCGCTGCGCAGGGGGCAACAAGTTATCCAGAAGGCATAGCATGACAGCCCGGGAGAGCGGATAATGGAATCATGATGCATGGAGTGCATCCATCGGATCGGGGAGGGCTGCCGGATGAAGGGTGATTTTGAAGTATCGATATCCAAGATCGTAACGCCTTTTAGCTTTCTTAAGTCTCATGCACACGATTATTACGAGATATATTATCTGATGTCCGGAGAAAGACGCTTGACCATAGGGAACCAAGGATACGCCCTCAAGAAGGGGGCGCTTGCGTTCATTCCGAAGAACGTCGCGCACAAGACGATGACCGCCAGCCCGCCGGAGCATGAACGTCTGGTGATCTATTTTCACGATGCTTATATCGGGTCCGCAGTGAGCGAGCAGCCGGACCTGCTGCTGCCGTTCTCCGCCCGCAGCCCTGTGCTGGAGCTCAATCAGCAGGAGCAGGCCTATGCCGAGAACCTCTTGCTTCAGATGATTAACGAATATTCGGATGAGAACCGGAAGGGGAGGGCATTGTTCTTCAAAACCCTGCTCACGCAGCTGCTGCTCTTCGCCGGACGTAAACTGCCCTGCGCTCAAGAGGATGAGGTCAAACCCGTCAATCCGTCGATCCGCGAGATTGTACAGCACTGTAACGAGCACTTCCGCAAGCCGATGACGCTCAGTGAGATCGCGGGCCGGTTCTACTTGTCCCCATCCTACGTGAGCCGGCTGCTCAAGAAGCATACCGGGCGCTCGTTCCCCGAGTATATGAACACCCTGCGCATTCGCGAGTCGCAGAGACTGCTCCGGGAAAGCAGCCTGAAGATGATCGAGATCGCCGATCAGGTAGGGTACCTCAACATCACGCATTTCAACAAAAATTTCAAGCTGATTACAGGCATGTCTCCGCTGCAGTACAAGAAAATGACCTTGACTATGGAGCAGGTGACCTTGAAGCACAAACCTGAATTTTTGGAAAAGCACCGATTCTAGCCGGGCGGGAATGTGCGGAAATAGCAAAGATTCAAAAAAGAAAGCAAGTTAGGGGGTCGAATCGGGACAAAGCCTTTTGCTATGATGCTTAACAGCACGGCAAACGAGCACACATCGCAAGGAGGTTAAATGATGGTTAGAAAGAGCATTGTTGAATCCGGTTGCAAGACGAACGCCGGCAGAGGAAGGAGGGGCATTCGATGAGGAGGTTCCTGAAATTCACGCTCTCCGCGCTGCTCTTATCCACCACCTTGGCCCCATTTCAGAGCAGAACCGAAGCGGCCGAAGCGGTGCCCGAGATGAGCCATCCGGAAACGTTCGGCCAGCCGGACCGGTCCTACAAGTTCAACTTCACCAGCCAGGCCAAGGAAGGCTACCGCACGGTCACCTATGATGTGTACAGCGGTGTACCGCTCTACACACCTGATGCCGGGTACGGCTTCGTCGGGGAGACCAGCGCGATGCCTCCGAGAGAAGTGCATACGTCCACCATCACTTCCGACGGAACCGGCTTCTACATCACGGAGCCCGCGTTCTATGCGGAACCGAAGTATGAGAAGGACAACTACAACAACTATGGTATGGCCTTCCGGATCCAGGCTCCTCCGGGTGCGTACAGCGTGTACGTCAAGACCGCTTCGGATGCGGCGGATACTACCGTGTCGGTATCGGGCATGCAGACCAGCCGGCTGCTCAAGGGCGGCTTCTGGGATGCGGCCAAGCTTGTGCCCATTCAGCATACCGCTTCAGCCATCGGCAAGGAGTGGACTTATACCTATGTCAACGGGCGGAATTACCTCGACATCGAGATTGAACCGAACAAGGCGGGCACGCCGGTCGGCATCGAGGAGATCGTGCTGAAGCCGCTCCCGCAGCAGCGGCGCGCCTCGGGAGCGCTTCCGGCGGTCTTCACGCTCGGTGACTCCACCGTGAAGTCCTACACCTTCGACGAAGCGCCGATGAGCGGCTGGGGCCAGGTCTTCGACAGCCTGTTCAACCGGCAGAAAGTGAAGGTCGTCAATTACTCCATGGGCGGACGCTCCTTCAAGAATGCGTACACCGAAGGACGGCTGAACGATATTCTGCTGACCGGCAGCGCCGGGGACTATGTGCTTATCCAGTTCGGCCACAACGACGAGAGCGCGGACGAGTTCCGCCGGTTCGGCAGAGGGGCGACCGAAGCGATGTATGAATCCTACATCGAGGACGTGTACCTGCCGGCCATCCGCGCGCGCGGCATGATTCCGGTACTGATCACCCCGCTGTCGAGAGTCAAGGGGGATGCGGTCCCGGGGTACGTCTACACGAATTCCTTCAAGACCCGGCTCTTCCCCGATATCATGAAGAGAACCGCACAGAAGCACGGCGTCACACTGGTCGATCTCAACGCGCAAAGCGTCAAGTATTATAACGAGATCGGCGTCGAAGCGACGACGGCCGTGTTCATGTCCATCGAAGCGGGGGAGACCCCGGGCAAGACCAACGACGGCAGCTACGCCAACGGCCATCCCTCGAAGAAGATCGACGGCACCCACTACAAGGAAGCGCTGGCCAAGCAGCTGGCCCGGATGGTCGCCACCGAACTGGTGGATCTCGGCAGGGCTGGTGACCGTACGGCGGCTGCGATCTCCTCTTTCCTCCGCGGAGACGTCCGGGATGCGGCACGTTCCGGCAGCTGGGCGGCTATCTTCCCGGAGACCGCCAAGGACACGACGACCGGCGGAGGGGCCTATTACCGCAACCAGATCGAGAAGCTGCTGCAGCTGGGCGTGATGCACAAGGATGACCGGGGGGACTTCCATCCTGACGAAACGATGACGGCGGGCGGATTCATCCGCAGCTTATCCAAGGTGATGGATCTGGATCCTTCGGTTCTGTCCCGATACCCGAACGGGAAGCTGACAAGAGAGGTCATGGGGGCGATTCTGGATGATGCCTATCATGCCAAGTTCACAAGCAAACCGAAGTACATGACCGATTATAATGGTACGACGGTGGTGCCGGGCGACCCGGCCTATGATCCGAATCTGGATTCGGGCGCACGCGGGGCAATGTACTATCCGCTGGTGTCGTGGCAGCAGCTGACGGATACCGCAGGGATTGCGCCTCACCTGGCCGCCAAAGTACAGGATGCGTATGAGCTCGGTCTGTTCCGCTCCGAGAAGGGAATTGCGCGGGGACAGATGGTGAACGGCACGGAGCTCGAGCCGAAGGCTGTCGTGACCCGCGCCAAGGCCGCGAAATCCCTGTACTTCATGTGGGTGCTGGTTCACGAGGTCAGCCAGGAGAATGATCTCGCTTCTTTGAAATAGGGCCTATTCCAATCGGTGAACAGGAGGACGGATCATCCGTGAAGAAAATGTGGCATATTGCTTTATCCGCTGTTGTGGCGGGGGTTTCCCTCACCGGTCCGGCGGGATACGGCTCAGATCTGGCTGCGGCTGCAGGCGAGCTGACTGTGCCCCCGGGGAACACGGCGTTTATCAATGATGATTTTAACGGCGTGTCGGAGCCGCCGGTGACAAGCACGTCCACCGTCAAGACCCTAGCAGGCTATACCGCCGCCGTCACCGGACCGAACGGGTCGGTGAGCGTTGTCACTTACGGCAAGGACGGCGTGCCGTTCCCCTCCGATGCGCTGCTGATCCGGGACGAAGACGGCTCGAATGCCTCGGGCACCGTCGGCTCAGGGGCCGGAGCGACATCCGTAACGAAGGGGCTGGGCCAGCGGATCTCCGACGGGATCGTGACTGCCGAGCAGGACATGTACTTCTACGGCCCGAACAATGACATCAGCCGGGGGCGCAATGTACTGAAGCTGAGCGGCGGGGTGAACAGTTCGACGAACACGTCGGATACCATCATCCAGGTCGATCTGAAGGGCGGCAAAATCGCGTGGACGGACACAGGCGGGATCTATACGAACATCACGCCGGCGAATCTGACCAATGCGGCCTGGTATCACCTCAAGGCGGTCATCAACCTGAACACGTTTAAGGCCGATTACTATGTCACGAGTCTCAGCGACGGTTCCGTCGTCGGCGAGCTCCGGGAGCAGCCGTTCTATAACCGGACGCTCAGCAGCCAGGCGGGGGATACCGCTGCCATCACGGCCTATGGGGCATCGACCGGAGGCAGTACGGCGGAGAACATCGTGCTCGACAATATCCAGGTCTATAAGCTGAATGCGCCTCCGGATGCGCCTGCAGGACTGTCGGGGATCGGCGGAGACCGGCAGATCGCCCTTTCCTGGCCGCCCGCACCGAATGCTGTCACTTACGAGGTGCTCCGGGGTGAGACCGCAGCCGGCCCCTTCGTGAAGGCGGCAGAGGGGCTTACCCGGGCAGCCACCGGCTCCGATCCGTTCCGGGATGGGGGACTGATCAACGGAACGACCTATTATTATGTGGTCCGGGCCGTGAATCCGTTCGGCTCAACCGATTCGGCTCCGTACGCCATCACGCCGAGCGGGGAGAGACCGGCACCTGTGCCGCCTCAGCACATTACCGTGGAGGCCAGGGAATCGGCTGTGATGCTGAAGTGGGATGCCGTCCCCGACGCGGCTACTTACACCCTGAAGCGCGGGACATCGGCACAGGGACCGTTCACGGTTGTGTCTTCCGTCATCCCGAACACGCAGACGAGCTATTACGACACGGGGCTGGATGCCGACCAAACCTACTACTATACGCTGTCCAGCACCAACATCGCGGGTACCGGGGATGAGAGCCAGGCCCTAGTGGCGCAGCCAAGCACGCCGCTGGCCGAACCAGGCAATCTCCGGGCCGTCGCAGGCAGAGGCCGGGTAGACTTGGCCTGGACGGGTTCGCCGGGCGCGTCTGTCTACCAGGTCAAGCGCAGCACGGTGTCCGGCGGGCCTTATACCGTGATCGGCTCCACCAACGGCACGAGCTATAAGGATACGAGTGCCGTGAACGGGCAGACCTACTACTATGTTGTTAGCGCCGGGAGTGCATCCGCTCGCAGCATGAACACGCTGCAGGTCCGTGCCGTGCCTTATTCGGCTCCCAAAGGGACTCCATCGGCTCCGACAGGCACTGTGACGGAGGCTGCTTATGGGCAGGTTGTCCTGCGCTGGGATGCCGACCGCGAAGCAACGGGCTATACGATCCAGCGGGCAGCGTCCTACAGCGGTCCTTATACAACGATCGCTTCAACCAAACGGAACGAATACAAGGATACCAAGGTGGCCAACGGCACCACATACTACTACTTGATTACCGCGAATAACCGGAATGGGGCCGGCCCGGCTTCCGAGCCGATGATTGCGACGCCTTCCCGTGTCCTTGTCGTAGCCAAGGACGGAACCGGCGACTTTACGACCGTCCAAGCGGCGATCGATTCGATTCCGTCCAACCGGCTGGAGCGCACGGTGATCTACATCAAGAAGGGCATCTACCGGGAGAAGGTCATCGCGCCGGCCGATAAGCCGAACCTCAGCTTTGTAGGTGAAAGCCGCAGCGGGGTCGTCATCACCTATGATATGAACGTAACGTATCATCCGGGCCTGCAGACCGCGACCTTCGAGCTCCGGGGGGCCGGCAGCACGATCGAGAACATGACGGTTCAGAATTCCGCATTTCCGAATAAGGATACGAACGGAGTCAAGGGGGTAGGGCAGGCGCTGGCCCTGTATGTCTCCGGGGACAAGATGGTCTTCCGTGACCTGAATCTCTACGGATTCCAGGATACGCTGTATGTGGAGAAAGGGCGGCAGTACTTCAGCAGCCTGTACATTGAAGGAACCGTGGATTACATCTACGGCAACGGATATGCCTACTTTGACCGCTCCGAGATGAAGCATGTCGGCACCTTCGGCGGATACACGACGGCGGCCTCGCATGACCAGACGGCGGTCAACGGCTATGTGTTCTATCAGGCGAAGAAGACGAGAGGAACCACCTCGCTCAAACCGTACATTCAGCAGTACGGCAAGGCCGGAACGTATACCGGCGCCTGGGACGACGCCTGGGACTTGGAGCTGCAGGGCGTCGGTAAATCGGACAGCACGGTGTACCTCGGCAGACCTTGGCGGCCGTACGGCAACGTGAAGTTCGTGGACACCTGGATGGATGCGCACTTCTATGCGGCGGGCTGGCACAACTGGGGCAAGGTCGAGAACGAATCCACGGCCGTCTACGGGGAGTACGGAAGCACCGGTCCGGGCGCGAATGCCAAATCCCGTGTTCCTTGGAGCAAGCAGATGACGGTGGAAGAAGCGAACGACCTGACGGTCCAGCGGGTTCTCGGCGGACAGGACGGCTGGGACCCGACGCTGACCGGCGTCTTCGCGAAGCCGCGCTCCGCACTGAGAGACTGAGCGCACCCGGCGTGCCGGGCGTGGTGTTACGGATTTATTGTTGCCGATTAGAGTTACCGACTTAAGTTACCGATATAGAATTACCGAATAGAACTGCCGATGACCGATTTGCGCTTGCGCATCAATTCCACATGAACGGCAGCCACTCGTGAGATCCGGAAGAAGACACGCTGCGTTCGTGTGTGCCTTCTCCGGCTCAACCAGCGGTCCTTTGCCTGCGCTATGCGCGGGCGGGGGCCGCTTTTCATATGGCGCCAATGGGGTTTGACGGAAATGTTAAGGAGTGGTACCGTTAACACAGCAGACTCTGGCAGCAGAGCATCCGTGCGGTGCGCCGCTAGGGGAGCAGGGAATCCGTAACCGTACCGTCAGGACGAATTCCGGACAACACTGGACCCTTGGCCTGCCTTGAACGGCAGTACCTGATATGCAGATCCCGCTCCTCCTGCCGAGTGAGCTATAAATACGGCACATAATTATTGGTGATTGTGAAACCGCTCTCTATTCTGCTAAGTTAAGGGCAAGCCGGCTTAGTCAAAATAGAGAGGAGGAAGAGATGTGGCTGACACTGCTTCATACCCGAAACCTGGAGCCGCCATACCATCCTCGCGTGCCGGGGAATATGGCAGGATGCTCCGCAAGGATTTCGCCAAGAACAAATATATTTATGCCTTGTCCTTATTTGGAATCGCTTACTATTTGATTTTCAAATATGTGCCGATGTACGGGGCGCTGATTGCGTTCAAGAACTACGTCCCCTCCAAAGGCATTCTCGACAGTCCTTGGGTTGGCTTCAAGCACTTCGCGGATTTCTTCGGAAGCCACTACTTTTGGCGGATTCTGAGGAATACGCTGCTGATCAATATCTACGAGTTGATCTTTGCTTTTCCCGCGCCGATCATCCTGGCCCTGCTGCTCAATGAAGTACGGCGCTCCTCCTTCAAGCGGATGGTACAGACCGTGACCTATCTGCCTCACTTCGTCTCGCTTGTTGTCATCTGCGGGATGCTCATCGATTTCTCGCAAAAAGCGGGGCTGCTCAGTACGATCCTGGCCTGGCTCGGATTCGAGCGGCAGAACCTGCTGCTGAACCCGGATCTGTTCCGGCCGCTCTATGTCGGCTCCGGCATATGGCAGGGGATCGGCTGGGGCTCGATCATCTATCTCGCCGCTCTTACTTCGATTGACACGCAGCTTTATGATGCGGCCACCGTGGATGGGGCGAACCGCTGGAAGCAGATGCTGCATGTAACCCTGCCGGGCATTATGCCGACCATCGTCATCCTGCTCATCCTGCAGATCGGCGGCATGATGAACGTGGGCTTCGAGAAGATCATTCTGCTCTACAACTCGCAAACCTACGAGACGGCGGATGTCATCTCGAGCTTCGTATACCGCCGGGGGATACTGGAGGCGAACTACAGCTACAGCACGGCTGTCGGCCTGTTCAATTCCCTGGTGAACTTTGCGCTCTTATTGATCGCCAACCGGATCTCCCGGAAGGTCAATGAGACGAGCCTGTGGTAGGGAGGAGAGCGTCAGATGAGACATCGAAGCTTCGGTGACAAACTGTTCGACACCTGCAACTACATCCTTCTGAGCGGCCTGATGATCGTCACCCTGTACCCGTTCCTGTATGTGCTGTTTGCATCCCTCAGCACGCCTTCGGAGCTCGTGAAGCATACCGGCATTCTGTGGAAGCCGGCCGGGTTCTATCTCGAAGGCTACAAGCTGGTACTCAAGAATCCGATGATCGCCGTCGGTTACAAGAATACGCTGTTCTATGTGACAGTCGGTACCGTACTGAACGTATTTTTCACGGCCCTGTTCGCCTTCGCACTCTCCCGACGGGACTTATATTGGAAGAAATACATGATGATGATGATCGTCTTCACGATGTTCTTCAGCGGCGGGCTGATCCCCGAGTATATGCTGATCAAGAATCTGGGGCTGCTTGATACGAGATGGTCGCTCATCGTCCCGGGGCTGATCGCCACATGGAATCTGATCATCATGCGTACCTCGTTCCAATCCATCCCCTATGAGCTCGAGGAAGCTGCCAAGATGGACGGGGCTTCGGATTGGACCGTATTCTCCAAGGTGATCCTGCCGCTGTCCGTACCCCTGCTGGCCGTCATGGTGCTGTTCTACGGGGTCGCCCACTGGAATGCATGGGCCAGCGCACTGATTTACCTAAGAGACAGGGACCTGTTCCCGCTGCAGCTCATCCTTCGGGAGATTCTGATCCAGAACAGTACGACGGAGACGACCAATCTCGCTACAAGCAGCGATCCGTTCCTGGGCGAGGTGGTCAAATATGCGACCATTATTGTTGCAACGGTGCCGATCCTGATCGTGTATCCCCTCATCCAAAGACACTTTACCAAAGGGGTTATGATCGGAGCGCTGAAAGGCTAGAGGAGCAGCAGGGCAATTGAGGAGACAGAACATGACAGGAGGGTCAACCTTAACATGAACCGCAAACCCATCGTACCGTGGATTCTTACTCTTGCGCTCGGCCTTGGAACCATTACCGCCTGCTCGAGCACGGAGGAGGCGCCGGCCGCCGAAGGGGGAGAAGACGGGAAGCCGCCCGAGCTTACCTTCTTCATGAACACCAACCTCACGGCCAAGACCGTGAAGGGCTTCGAAGAGGTGGAAGCCTATAAGGAAATTCAGAAGCGCACGGGCACCAAGATCACGTTCCAGCAGCCCGGAGACGGCTCCCAGTTCAATATCATGCTCGCTTCGGGCACGTATCCGGATATCGTATATGCGCCGAGCAGCTATCCGGGGGGCCTCGCCAAGCTGGTGGAGGACGGGGTGGCCATGAAGCTGAACGATCTGATCGAACAGCATGCCCCGAATTATAAAAAAATCTTGAACGAGCACCCCGAAATCCGCAAGCAGGTGGCGCTCGATGACGGCACCATTGCGAAGTTCCCGCAGATCGACATTGATCTGCACCGGATTGCTTATTCCGGGCAGATGATCCGGGAGGATTGGCTGAACAAGGTCGGATTGAAGGCGCCGAAGACGATCGATGAATGGTATACGGTGCTGAAGGCCTTCAAGGAGAAGGATCCGAACGGCAACGGCCAGAATGACGAGATTCCTCTCGGAGACCGGGGCGACGGACTGGGCAGCATCGGTTCCTTCTCCACCGGCTGGGGGCTGCTGGCCGATAAGTTCCATCTCAGCCCCACGACGGGGAAGGTGACCTTCGGGCCGCTGGAGCCAGGCTATAAGGATTACCTCACCACCATGAATAAGTGGTTCAAGGAAGGGCTGATCGATTCGGAATTCGCGGCAACGGACCGCAAGGCGTTCGATGCCAAATTCGTCAAAAATACGATCGGCGCCTACGGCGGAGTGATCTCAGGGATCAATTCCTACAAGGACCAGATGAAGGGAGCGATACCTGACTTCAAATTGATCGGTCTTCCGGCGGCGTTCGGTCCGGCCGGCAAGTCCTTCAGCAGCCATATTCAGATGGTTCAGAACGTTCCGCTCGACGGCGCGTTCGTCAGCACGCAGGCCAAAGATCCCGTGGCGGCGGTGAAGCTGCTCGACTTCATGGTCGGCCCGGAAGGCAGCGACCTTCAGAACTGGGGGATCGAAGGCAAGAGCTACAAAGCCGAGAACGGGAAGAAAACCTACACGGACGAGGTGTTCAAGAATCCGGAAGGGTTCGAGCCGACGGAAGCGGTGAAGAAATACGCCCTGCCTACTTCCGGCATGGTGAAGGTCATGGATTTCCATGCATGGGCGTCCTTCGAGCTCCGCTATCCGGAAGCGGCCGAGGCGAACGAGACCTGGTTCCAGGCCGACCGCTCGCTCCTGATTCCGCCGCTGTCCTTCAGCGGGGAAGAGAGCCAGAAGCTCGGCAGCATCATGAGCGAGGTCAATACCTATGTCAAGGAAATGTGGATCAAATTCATTATGGGCTCCGAGCCGATCGGCAGCTATGACCAGTTCGCGGCTACGCTGAAGAAGATGGGCATCGAAGAAGCGATCCGGATTCAGCAGGCGGCCTACGACCGGTATCAGAAGAGATAAGGATTCGGATAACGGGTGCAGACAGGTCCACCTGCCGCCCCGGACATACTAAGCCGCCGCGGCTCCAAGCGTGAACCCTTGAACAGAAAGGAGAGACCTTATGGGGAAGACCCGAGCTTACCGCATCTTTACTACTTTCCTGTTATCGTACCTCCTGATCCTGCTGCTGCCGGTGTCCGGATTGACCTTCGTCGTCTATCACGCCTTCGTGAACAAGCTGGAGGAAGAGACGGTTCAGGGGAACCTCAATACTCTGGATAAGGTCAGATATGTGATGGATGAGCAGCTGAAGCGGCTGGAGGACACCACCTACCAGATGATGCTGGAGGACAACCGTCTCTCTCTGTTCAGGGTTTCCGGGGATCACGGATACAAGGCTTGGGGCATCGTGAGCGAACTGAAGCGCATCCAGAAGATGAATCCGTTCGTGCATGAAATCTGGCTGTACTACCGCGCAGAGAGTTCCGTATATACGAGCAGCAGTGTATACGCGCTCCCCATGCTGGCCGATCAGATCTATCAGTTCGACGATTGGCGGGGAGAGGAGCTGTCAAGAGACCTGAATTCCGTCTCCGAGAGGGTGATCAAGCCGCCCGCCATGGACCGGATCGGACAGGAACGCTTCATGCGGGTGATCGTTCCGGTTCTGCCTTACCGGAACCAGCCCTATGCGTCCGTGGTGTATCTCATCAAGGAATCCGCCATCCAGCAGCTCCTCTCCAACCTCATCCCGACAGGCGGATCCACCTGGATTCTCGATCCGGAGAACAGGCCGGTCGCCGGCGCGGGTGCGGTCGGCAAAGCCCAGGCGGAGCAGGTCAGCGTCCTGAGCGCAGCTGCGGCCCCCGGCTCCCAGAGGGTTACCATCGGGAAGGAGGACCACTATGTGTTCTCCATCCGCTCCAAGCAGAGCGGCTGGACCTATGTCACCCTGGTTCCGGTGAAGCTGGTGCTTGGAAGACTGGCGCAGGCCCAAACCCTGTTCCTGTACGGAGGGGCCGTCGTGCTTGTCATCGGCGCGCTGTTCGTCTTCCTCGGCATGCGCTGGAATTACCGGCCGATCCGGCAGCTGCAGCGGGAGACCGAGCAGCTTCTGTCGCCGGAGGGTCCTGCGCTTAACGAGCTGGAGACGGTCCGTTATGCGATTGCTTCCTTGGCCGACCGCAACCGCTTGCTGGACGAACGGGTCAGAAGCCATGCGGCGGCGGCCAAGAAGCAGCTGCTCTTATCGCTGGTCAAAGGGGATTTCGGATCGGAGGATGAGCTTCGTCTGCATGCGGACGAGATCGGGCTGCCGATCGGTGGCACCCGGTTCCGGGCGGCGATTCTCCATCTTGCCTCGGCAGATGGCGGCAGCGACAGGGAGATGGGGGTCGAGACCCTGGAGCTGCTGCTGCTTTCCCTGCTTCCCGGATATGCAGCCGAGCACATGGAGCCGGGGAAACTCATCCTGATCCTCTTGACGGACGGGCTTGGCGAAGCCGATGTCGAGCACGCCGTTGAAGCGTTCCGGCAGAGCGTTCACGCGGTCTGGAGCGGGTCCGCCACGATCGGACTGGGGAGGGAGTGTGAGCTGACCGGACTCCCGAGATCCTACCTGGAAGCCAACACGGCCATCGAATACCGCTTCATCCAGGGGCTGAACCGGATCATCGAATTTGGGATGATCCCGTCGGACCGGTCGCTCACCCCCTATCCAAGCGGAGAACTGGAGCTGCTGGACCAATCGATCCGGGCGGGGCAGTCCGCGAAGGTGGAGGCCTCTTTATCCGCTATGCTGAAGTATGTGAGAGGCAGCCAGCCGCCGCTTTTGGTAGTCCGCAGCCTCTGCCTTGAGATCATCCGCACGGTGAACAAGGCTTGGGATGAGCTCGGACTGCAGGAGCAGAGCTCGTCCGTCTTTCCGGACGTGTTCGCCTTGGAACGGCTGGATACGCTGGACGACTTTGAGGGGTTGATCCGTTCGGTGTGCAGTGATCTCTGCGGCGCCTTCCGAAGTGCGCAGGGGGCGGAGACGCCGCTGCGGACCCTGGATCTCATGCTGGCGTACATCCATGAGCATTACCGGTCCTGCGACTTCTCGGTACAGGGCATGGCCAGGCACTTCGGGATGGCGGTTCCGAATCTCAGCCAATATTTCAAGGACCAGACGGGCGAGACGCTGCTGGACTATACGACCCGCCTGCGCATAGAGAAGGTGAAGGAGCTGCTTGCCAGCCAGGACCTGCCGGTAAAAACCATTGCCGAGCAGGTCGGTTATCACAATGTATCGAGCTTTATCCGGAGATTCAAGCAGCTCACGGGCGTAACCCCGGGAGAGTACCGCTTGCAAATGAAGTGATAGGAGGCGCTGTATGGAACAGCATAAGCTTTGGTTCAGACAACCTGCCAAGGATTGGAATGAAGCCCTGCCGCTCGGAAATGGCAGACTGGGGGCCATGGTGTTCGGCCTTCCGGGGAAGGAGCGGATTCAGCTTAATGAAGATACCGTATGGTACGGCGGCCCTGTAGACCGCCATAACCCGGACGCACGCCGGTATCTCCCCGAGATCCGGGAGCTGCTGCTCGGCGGAAGGCTGGCGGAGGCACACAAGCTGGCGGCCATGGCGCTGTCGGGCATTCCGGAGAGCCAGCGCCACTACATGCCGCTCGGCGACCTGTGGATCACCATGGATCACGGGAAGGGGGAGGCTGAGGAATACAGAAGAGAGCTCGATCTGTCGAAAGGGATGGTCAGCATCCGCTACCGGATCGGAGATACCACGTTCAGCCGTGAGCTGTTCATCAGTTATCCCGACCAGGTGCTGGTGCTCCGCCTTCGCGCCGACCGCCCCGGCGCGGTCGGGTTGACTGCCCGGCTCGACCGGGGGAAGAGCCGGTATCTGGACCAGATCGCAGGGGCAGGATCGAACGCTCTAGTCATGCGCGGGAACTGCGGCGGGTCCGGTGGATCGGATTTCCGTGCGGCTCTCCGCGCAGATGCCGAGGGAGGGAGCGTCCGCTTGATCGGCGAGCACCTGATCGTGGAGGGGGCGGATGCGGTAACCTTCTATTTGTCCGCTGCCACGACGTTCCGCCACGAGGATCCCGAGGCCTACTGCCTGAGTGTTCTCTCTTCAGCAGCCGAGAGGGCATATCCCTCGCTGCTTCAGCGTCACTTGGAGGATTACCAAGGCTTGTTCGGCCGTGTACAGCTAATGCTGGAGGCTGGAACGGAAGAGGCTGCCGCGGCAGCGGTGCTGCCAACCGATGAGCGGCTGGAGAGAGTGAAGAACGGCGGGGATGATCCCGGGCTGATCTCCTTGTATTTTCAGTACGGCAGAGCCCTTCTCATCAGCTCCAGCCGGCCCGGATCCCTTCCGGCCAACCTGCAGGGAGTCTGGAACGAACAAATGCGCCCGCCGTGGGACAGCAAGTATACGATCAATATCAACACGCAGATGAACTATTGGCCCGCCGAGACGTGCCATCTCTCGGAGTGCCACGAGCCGCTGTTCGATCTCATCCTCCGGATGAGCGAGCGGGGCAGCAGAACCGCCGAGGTGATGTACGGCTGCCGGGGGTGGACCGCACACCACAACACGGACCTCTGGGCCGATACGGCACCGCAGGATATTTATCTTCCTGCCACGCATTGGCCGCTGGGCGGGGCATGGCTCTGTCTGCACCTGTGGGAGCATTACCGCTTTAACGGGAACGATTCCCGTCTGGCCGAGTTCTATCCCATAATGAAGGGGGCGGCGCTGTTCCTGCTCGACTATATGATCGAAGCGAAAGACGGGCATCTGATTACATGCCCCTCGGTCTCGCCGGAGAATACGTACATCCTGCCGAACGGGGAGAGCGGTACGCTGTGCGCCGGCCCGGCCATGGACTCGCAGATCACCCGGGAGCTGTTCCAGGCCTGCGTTGACGCGTCCGGGATCCTCGGCACGGATGACGAATTCCGGGTTGAGCTCGAAGCGGCGCTGCAGCGCATACCCGTCCCCCGTGTAAGCGAAGGCGGATACCTGCAGGAGTGGCTCGAGGATTACCAAGAGAAGGACCCGGGCCACCGGCACATCTCCCATCTCTTCGCCCTCCATCCCGGGACGCAGATCACACCCGCCCGGACGCCCGAATGGGCAGCCGCCGCCCGGCGTACCCTTGTCAGGCGGCTGGCGGGCGGCGGAGGACATACAGGTTGGAGCCGGGCATGGATCATCAACTTCTGGGCCAGGCTGGAGGAGGGGGAAGAGGCGCACCGGCACATGATGGAGCTCCTCCGGAAGTCCACGCTGCCCAATCTGTTCGATAACCATCCGCCGTTCCAGATCGACGGGAACTTTGGGGGCGCCGCAGCGGTTGCCGAGATGCTGCTGCAGAGCCACGACGGTGCCATTCACTTCCTGCCGGCGCTGCCGAAAGCCTGGCCTGCCGGCCGTGTGACCGGTCTGCGGGCGCGCGGAGGCTTTGAGGTGGACCTGAGCTGGTCGGACGGCTCCCTGACGGAAGCGGCGATCCGGTCGGTCAGCGGGCATCGCCTGGATATCCGGTATTCACGCCCGCTCGTTCATGCCGATACCGGACAGGCATTCCAGGGAGCTGACAGCAGGCAGGGAGAGGTGTTCCGGCTGCAGCCCTTAACCTCAATAAAGCTTTAGCCCCCCCAATGGCAGGCTGCTATTATTTGGAGCCCGGAACGGAATATTGTCCTTAATCCAGGGTTGGTGTGCGGCACATCAGGCAGCCGGATCATTTCAGTGATAGGTATGACAGCATCAAGGCTTGAGAAGCCCTCCTTCTGACTCAGCGCAGGGGAGGGCTGTTTGCGGCTTGCGGGCGGCTGATGAGCCTGCCGCCTATGGCTCTCCTTGCCCGTCAGGCGGCTCTCTTCTTCCGCTGCGCCGGCTTCGAGCTGCGGAATGTCAAGGCCGAGCAGACAGCACACTTTTAATTGACTAAACGTTCATTCAAAGGATACAATGAAATCGTAAGCATTCCACAACGTATGGAGGGGCTGCCGATGGATTTGTATTATGAAATGACAGGTCAAGGGACACCGCTCGTTCTTCTTCACAGCGGAGGAGCGGACCTGCGGGACTGGACATGGGTCACGCCGCTGCTGGCTCAGCAGTATAAGGTCATTGCCTTGGATGGGCGGGGCTGCGGACAATCGCCGAATCCCTCAGAGGAGCCTCCTGACTATGTCGACGACCTGCTTCAGGCACTGGATCATCTCGAGCTTTCCCAGGCCGTGATTGTCGGACATTCGATGGGCGGGCAGATTGCGGCCGAATTTGCGCTGAAATACCCTGAGCGTGTGACGAAGCTGGTGCTGATCGCGCCCGGACTGTCGGGTTTTGCCCACAGTCCGCAGTTCCTGGGGTGGATGGAGAAGATCCGGGAAGTGGCCCCGGATGTGGACCGCATGATGGACATTGCTTTGTCGGGCCCTTCCTATCAGGTAGTTATGGCCAGCCAGCGCCGCGAATGGATGGAGCGGATGTGGAAAGAGAATACCGTCAAGATGATGCAGTGGGGCACATGGGAATCGGTATGGCCGCAGCCTCCGGCGGCGGAACGGCTGGGTGAGCTGGCTGTTCCGACCCTGTTCATCCTGGGCAGGGAGGACGTACCGGATCTTCACCGGATTGCCGAATGCTTCCGTGCCGTGCCGGATATCCGTTTTATCCTCATGGAGGGAGCGGATCATAAACCGACCTTGACACATCCCGAGGAGATCTGCCGCCATATCACCGAGTTTGTGGAGGGCCGCGTCTGAGGGCTCAACAGGCTGCACATTGGGTAACGAGGAAAGGCAGCCGGGTCGGCTGCCTTTTTCCTCATTCTTCTATTCGCATGTTGAGATACAAATCCATTTTTCGATGAATCATAGCCTGATACGCTAACAACTGATCGATTTGAGAAGCTACGTTTTCGTTTTGTTTTTCGAGCATTCTGAGACGCTGATCAATGCTGGTGCTTTCCTGAACAAAATGCTTAATATCCGAAATCGACATCCCAAGGGCGCGGAGGCAGCAAATAAACTCAAGGGCTTCCAAGTCCTTCTCTGCATAGCTTCGCATGCCGCTTTCACTGCGCATCACAGACGGTAAGATCCCTTCCTTCTCATAATACCGGAGGGTATGAATAGTTAACCCGGTACGTTCTGCAGCTTGGCCGATGGTATAACTCACAAGATTTCCTCCCTCATCGGGGTATTCAAAGCTGATTTTATTATAGTTCCTGGCTGGTAGGCCTTACAATGATTTCGTTAACTGCCGTATACTCCGGCTGGGATATGGCGTATGCAATGGACTGGGCGATCGCTTCGGCAGGCAGCGCTCTTTGCATGGATTCCTCAATGTCCTTCCGGATCTCCTCATTCGATACGGTGTGGACCAGTTCGGTCGCAACCCCGCCGGGACAAATAATCGTAGTCCGGATGTTATTCTCCGCTTCCTCTTGCCGCAGCGCCTCGGTGATGGCCCGAACGGCGAATTTCGTACCGGAATATACGGCCCATGATTTTCTGACGATATGCCCTGTTACCGAAGAAACATTAATGATGTGGCCCCGCCTCTGTGCTCTCATGTACGGAAGTACCGCGCCGATCCCGTACAGCACCCCTTTGATGTTAATATCGATCATTTGATCCCACTCCGTGACCTTCTTCTCATGCAAATAAGATAAAGGCATGATCCCGGCGTTGTTAACCAACACATCGATCCGTCCAAAGGTATCGACGGCCAGCCGGGCAAGTTCTTCCACCTCCGGGTGAGAAGAGATATCCACAGCTTTGTATATGGCGGTCCCACCCTGATCTTCAATCGTGCGTTGTAGTGACCTCAGCCTTTCCTCACGTCTGGCGGCCAGAACGACCTTCGCTCCATTTTGAGCGAGCAGTTTGGCAGCGGCCTCACCGATCCCGCTCGATGCCCCAGTAATGATCACAACCTTGTCCGTTACGTTCCGCATGGTTTATCCATCCTTTCCAGATTCAGGATGTGTCCAGTATAAAGTCTAGAGTTCACTCTAGGTCAAGAGGGGGGCTCCGAACGATTGGTGGAGGGCCCGAAACGGGATACGAACGGATAGGGGCGGAACAGACACGCTCCTTGTTAAATCCCAACCGCTCAATACAGCTGCCGAACCAGCTCGTAATCGTACCAGAATTGAGACCTGCCTGTGGTGAGGTCGAGCATCTCATTCCTCAAGCCGTTGAGATAAAACACCGAGCCTGCTTCATCCACATATACATCTCCCGGGAGATGCTCATAGCGCGCTTCAGAGCACCCAGCCGTGTGTCCAGCTCATAGACTCCATCGCTCGGCTTCCTTTCACCCGCTCCAAACAAATCGTTAAATGATCGAACAACCATCCTCCCGTCCTGCACCTTCAATACCTCTACGTTATCCGCCTGCAGCCTGCTGTTCAGCTCCTCAACTGTACCATCGGGACGGACCAGCCATACTTGACCCTTGTTCGTCCGTGCATCCCAGGTATCTTCCGGAACCAAACTGTAAAACCACAGGGAGCCATCCGGGTTCTGAATCATCCGGTCCGGGAACTGGGTGATGGGCTCCAGCTGCACTGCTCTCCCATCCTTGATCAAGAAGCTGGCGGGACGGTACAACCCTCTTTTGCCCGGTTCGCTGGGCCAGAGCTCGACATAGAGATAGACAAGGGTAAGCCCATCATTCACCTGTACGACCGCCTCCTCAAAATCAGGCGGATTGGCCTTGATGCTTACCGTACAGGCTGTTGTTCCCGGAATGCATATCCGCGCGATTCGATCCAAAGATTGCAGCTCCACAGGCCCGTAATAAAAGCGGCCCTCCCTGAATTCCACCTTCTTCGAAGTACTGATCGTCAGCCTGTGGGGCTGTTCGCGTTCCTTCGCTTTTTTCCTGACCAGCTCTGCCTCTTCCCGCGTAAGCCTGACGGGTGTCTGCTTCATTCCCTTGTCAATGGAATATACGGCAGACTCATTGGCAGAAGCATAGAGGCGGTCGCCTTCATCGTAAAAAACATTGTAAAACACCTTATGCTGCACGGTAGTCAGCCGAAGTCCTTTTCCGCTGTCCCACTCGGTTGTCCATTCGAATTCGTCATGGGTGAACCGCCAGGTCATCGGGAAGTAGAGGATGTCACGAAACCGGAGGATCGGATAAGCCTCCTTGTTATTGTCTAACCGCTTCCAATTGACCGTGATAGGCTCTTGCAGCAGTCCAAGTTTACATGGGATATTCCGGGGTACATCCATGGCAACATCCTCCTTGAAAGGGTTATATCTCCACAGATGAATGGAACCCTCTGGAAGTTACAGGGAATCGGACGGTAAGGGGGATCTTCTCCAGCGGATGTGTTTTCTTATTTGTAGAGAGAGGCGGAAGACAGCAAAAAGCCCCGGGGCAGGTGAGACCTTGGAGGGATCACACGGGGAGGCAGGATGCAGAGCCTGTCGAATTCCAAGGGCCAGGAGCGAACCGCCCAACCCCCGCCCGAATGACTCGAGTCAATGCGGAAAGTCATGGAGCAGCATATGACCTGCAGTTGTGCTTCTGACCCTGGACAACTGGGCAGGGAAGGTATGAAGCCCCCTAGATGCGGCGGGATCGAAGGAGGATCTCTTTAACCCCAACTCCGGAACATGACCGGTCAAGCAGCGAGCCTGTCACCCCATCCGGCTGCTGGTGTGACTTCGTCACAAAATAGAATGACCCCGTCATATGAATCCGCTTCCAATTGCCTAAGGCAAAGATCATGCCGTTCCGGTAAAAAGAGGGCTGCGGCAGGAGAACAGGGATACCAAAAATGGTAGCGAGGTCGGCGTGCCTACTGGGAGCTCCAACCCATGACAGCCTCCATCGCCGGTGGTAGCATGAGAACCATCGAACAACGGAGCTGCTGAAGCCAAGAAGGAGAGCCGCATATGCCTATCAAACCGATGATCAGCATCATCCTCCCGGTGCGCAACGAAGGAGACCGCATTGCCCGCACTCTGCAATCCATCGCGGATAACCGGATCACAGACTGCGAGCTGGAATTCGTCGTCGTGGACGATGCCTCCGACGTCCCCCTGTCGGCGGAGCTTCCAGTGTCCGCCCCTCGCGCCGTGCTGCGAGTGCTGCGGCTTGAGCAGCAGGCCGGCGTGCCGGGAGCGCGCAATTATGGAGCACGAGCTGCGGCAGGGGACATTCTCTTCATCACGGATGCCCATGTGGAATTCAGCCGGGGCTGGGATGTAGAGGTGTTCCGGCATCTGGATGACGGACGCATTCTGGGAGCCACGATCTGCGACACCGTATCGAGCTTCCGCGGGTACGGCTGCAGCCTCATCGTGCCCTTCATGGGCACGCAGTGGAACCGGGAGAAGCCGGCGGGCGGGACGCCGAACATCCAGATCGCCTCGGCCGCAGGCACCGTGCTGCCCCGGGCCCTCTTCGAGAAGCTGGGCGGGTACGACTCGGGCATGCGGCTGTACGGGGGAGCGGAGCCGGAATTCAGTGTGAGAGCCTGGCTCAGCGGGGCGGAGATTGTGTCGGTGCCCGAGCTGCACATTCACCACCGGTTCAAAACGAAGCCGGAGATCGAGCGGTTTCTGACGGATTTGAAGCCTCATATGCTGCACAACAACCTGCGCTTTGGCCTCCTGTACCTCAGCGAATTGGCCTGCCTGCAGATGCTGCGCTACTATGCTGTACTGTATCCGGAGTTCATCCGGGAAGCGGTCAGTCAGGTGGAAGCCGGGGATTTTCGCGAACGCCGTGCTGCGCTGGAAGCCTCGTTTGAGCATGATCTGTCCTGGTTTATCCGGCGGTTCAGCGTGCTTGACCAGGCCGGTGCCGAGATTTTGCTGTAGTTTTGTGGGTAGGGTGAACCTGCAGTAAGGGGCGCTTCGCAGACAGGGGAGGAAAAAAAGGATGAAGATCTTAATCACCGGAGTCGACGGTTATCTAGGCTGGTCGCTTGCTCAGACCCTCACGGTCCGGGGTCATGAGGTGGCGGGTGTGGACAACGGCTTCCGCCGACAGTGGGTGGAAGAGATGGGCTCGTGGAGCGCCATTCCCGTAGTGGAGATGAAGGAACGCCTTCAGGCATTCAAGGAAAGGTACGGCCGTGAGCTTCGTTATTGGGAAGGCGATTTGCGGAACTATCCCTTCGTCGAGGAGATAATCCGGGAGTTCCGCCCCGAAGCGATCGTCCATCTGGGCGAATGCCCGTCGGCGCCTTATTCGGCCATCGATGTGGAGCATGCGGTGTTCGTGCAGACGAACAACCTGACCTCCACGTTCCACCTCGTGTTCGCGATGAAAGAGTACGTGCCGGACGCCCATCTGATCAAGCTCGGCACGATGGGCGAATACGGAACGCCGAATCTCGATATTCCCGAAGGGTTCTTCGAGGTCGAATTCCGGGGGCGCAAGGACCGGCTGCCGTTCCCGCGCCAGGCGGGATCCTGGTACCACTGGAGCAAGGTGCACGGCTCCAATAACGTCATGTTCGCCTGCAAGCTCTGGGATCTGACGGCGACGGATATCATGCAGGGCGTGGTGTTCGGCACGCATCTGGATGCCATGGGCGGCGACGGACGGCTCGCCACCCGGCTGGACTTCGACCAGGCGTTCGGGACCATCGTGAACCGGTTCTGCTGCCAGGCGGTCATCGGTCACCCGCTGACGCTGTACGGCTCCGGGCACCAGCAGAGAGGCTTCCTGCCGCTTCAGGATTCCATGCAGTGCCTGACGCTTGCCATCGAGAAGCCGCCCCGCAAAGGGGAGTACCGCGTACTGAACCAGTTCCAGAATGTGTACCGGCTGGATGATTGGGCGAATAAGGTGGCCTCCGTAGCGGGGGAGCTGGGGCTGCCGGTGGAGATCCGGCACGTGGAGAATCCACGCCGGGAGCTCGAGGAGCATCACTACCGGCCGGATCATGAGGAGCTGCTGCGCCTGGGTTACCAGCCTTCGCAGGAAGTGGAGCGGGAGCTTGCCGGCATGATCGCCCGGCTTCAGCCCTGGGTGGACCGCATCCGGGCGAAGGAAGCGGTGCTGCTTCCGGATATCCGGTGGAATGGACAGCGGAGCCGAGTGGCTTACCGCTGAGCGTCCGGGCAGCGTTCTTCGCCTGTACCCGGACCACGGGAGAGGAGGTGACAAACCATGACGACTGCCGTAAATACGCTGCTGTCCGAGCTGACAGCCAGCCAGGAGGCCCTGACTGCGCTTGTAGCGCAGCCGGAACAGCTCGGCGCCGGGCTCGGCTTTAATGCCGACCAGCTCCGCGCACTGAGAAGCGCAGACCGCTTCGAGCGCCCGATGAGACCGGTGACGTTCACGACCGGAACGACCATTACCGTGTAATGGGATAAGAACTTATGCATGGAGGCTGCCGGTGACCGGCAGTCTCTTTTTCTATGTCTGCTTATGTAGTAGATCTGGTGTAAAATAACCGGTAAGGGCAGGGAGTCTGAACCCGCGTGGCGGCATCCACCTTGCAGAATCGTGCATGAATAGCTAGGACGGCTTCAAGAAGAAGCTCTATGATTGGGATATGAAAAGGAGGCCATGCAACCGGTATGGATTGGCTGAAACGAATGAATGGCGCCCTCGATTATATCGAGGATAACCTGGCGGGGGAGATCGACTACAACACGGCGGCGGGGATTGCCTGCTGTTCCGTCTATCATTTTCAACGGATGTTCTCGTACATGGTGGATATCCCCTTGTCCGAGTATATCCGGCGCAGAAGGCTGACCTTGGCTGCGTTCGAGCTGCAGACGCGCTCTATCAAGATCTTGGATTTGGCGCTGAAGTACGGCTACGATTCGCCGGAGGCCTTCACCCGCGCCTACCAGAAGCTGCATGGGGTCGCACCCTCCCTGTCGCGCCAAAAGGGCATCAGCCTGAAATCCTATCCGCGGCTGTCCTTTCACATCACCCTCAAAGGAGCCGAAGAGATGAACTACCGAATGATCGAAAAAGAAGCTTTTGCGGTGTTTGGCGTGGAGGAATTCTTTCCGGACGAGAACGAGGACAAGCAGACGGGGATTCCCGACATGTGGAGAAGATGCATGCAGGACGGCACGATCGGGCGCATCGGGAAAGCGGCCGGCCGTAAACAAGCCTGGTCGGGCCCAGGCCTCAAGCCGGTGTACGGCGCCTTTGGCTACCCGGAGGAAGGTCAGGGCAGCCCCGGCACACCGTATCTGATCTGCGCGGATATGCCGGAGTCCGGCTTAAAGGCGGAAGACCCTTATGCGGTTGTGGAGATCCCTGCACAAACATGGGCGGTTTTTACGTCAGCGGAGCACCTGCAGGAGAAGAGTGTGGATAGCACGCAGGACCTCTGGAAGCGTATCTATACGGAGTGGTTTCCCATGTCATCGTATGAGCCGTTATCCGGACCCCTGTTCGAGAAGTTCGGAATCGCGGAGAGCGGGCTATCCTACTGCGAGATCTGGGTTCCTGTACGGCATATCTGAGTGGAGAGGGCTGCCTGAGGCAGTCCTTTTTAGTATAATAGAATTTATAAAATCTAGGGGCTTGTTTCTGCTGGCCGCAAGCTGTCTATGCAAATAGCGGAGGTACGATGCTTTATTCCCACTTTTCGAGGGTACCCATCAGAAATAAAGGAATTCAGATTCGCTATTGTAGGGAGTGACGCGGTTTCCAGGTCCGTTTCCCCCGAATAAGGCATTTGAGTTCCGCTATGTTTCGGGAAATACTGGGAAATACTTTAATAAGATACCTCACTTCCGCTATTTTAAAATGAACGTTCCGACGCGTGCCGAAACGATCGGTCACCGGGGCTGAACCGCATGCCTGCCGGCTCGAACTGCAGGTCGCTGATCAGCTCCGTCTGCAGCGTCTGCAGCTGAGACCATCGGTCCGACAGGCGTACTCCCCGAACCTCTGTCCCCCGAATGGACTGCGGTAAGATTAGGACCCTGCCAGATCAGGTAAAAGAACTGAATTTATAAAACTTCGGGCGAGGCTTGATGAGAGAGGGAAAGGGTATGGAGTGGAAAGTTCACGGGCCGCCTTTGAAGTCTTGTCCTCACACTTCAGAAATTCAATGGGGACACGACTTCAAGAGCGCTTGGAACCCCATACCCATTCCTGCCGTGCACCAACATTATGGACTGGAACGTAGGGATCTTTAAGGACAACGGCAGGCGTTTTTCTCACTGGTTCGGCTGCGTTGTTTAGACAGCAAGGAATACGAGAATACGTCATCGAATAAGAAGAATATGCGGTCACCGCTTGACAACTTCCAGTATATGGGATATATAAGGAGGTAGAGGAATGACAGAGTTCTGGGAATCCAGTTTCATAGAAAATCAACGGATGTGGGGATTCGAACCTTCCGACTCAGCCATTTTGACAAAGGACTTTTTTCTTGAAAAGAAAGTGAAAGACATCTTGATCCCGGGAATTGGATATGGTAGAAACGCAAAGGTTTTTTTGGCCAACGGGATAAAGGTAACCGGTATCGAGATTTCAAGAACAGCGATTGATTTGGCCAGGCAGGAAGGGCTCTCGCTTCCTATCTTTCATGGCTCCGTAACGGATATGCCTTTTGATAACAAATTGTATGACGGCATATTTTGTTATGCACTGATTCACTTATTGAATCGTCGGGAGAGAGAGAAGTTTATTCAAGATTGCTATGATCAGTTAAAGCCAAACGGATATATGATCTTTACTACGATATCCAAAGAAGCCCCCATGTTTGGGAAGGGCAAGCCACTCGGGAAAGACTATTTCGAGATCATGGAAGGGGTAAAGATGTTTTTTTATGATTCTGCCTCGATCCGGCAAGAATTTGGGGGATATGGACTGATCGAAAGTTCGGAGATTCTTGAGCCGCATAAGAATAAGGAACATGCAGCTCCATTTCCATTTATCATGATCAAATGTAAAAAAGAACAATAGCTTCGGGGGAACGGCTGCCGCGTTCATGGGACTGGCTGTGATGTATAAATCCGATGCGGGCAGCCGCTGCTTGCAGGGGTTCTTCTTATTTGTAGTAGGAAGTAGTAAGAGGGATGAAGATTCCGTTTACACCCGTATCGTTCTCATACTTATAGAACACCGTGACTTCATTTTGCCCGCTCACGTTCACTTCAATGGTCTTGAGCCCATCCTCCGCCTTAACGGTCTCAGATTTGAGCAGACGGCTGTTATCATCTTCGAATTTCAGCTGCACATCGGACCCGATGGCGGCTACCTGAAGGTACAGCGTCTGGTATTTCTTGCCGGGCTTCAAAGTGAAGTTGTAGCCGTTGTTCGTGGTATCCTTGATGACTTCCTGGTAATCCTTATTTTTGTATTTCGTTTGATTCGGGTCCTTGATCGCCTGATAGAAGGTCTGCGTGGAATTGAGCGGTACACCTTCCACTTTTTCTCCGAAGAGAACGCTGTTCGATGCCGCATCATAATCCACGGCCACATCCAGCGAGCTGGCGATAGCTCTGGCCGGCAGGTAAGTGCTTCCATCGTATGTAATCGGGGTTACTACATTGCCCTGCTCGTCCAGCAGTTGAACCGTTTTGCCGTTCACCTTGACCTTGATATCATAGTTGAGGTACGCCTTGATTTCTTCCAGATTGGCCCCGGCATACACGCCGACGCTCGCTCCGAACAGAACAGATAAACCGATCGCGGAAGCCAACATTTTTTTCATAGAATGCTTATTCTCTCCTTCAATTCATGATGTGTCGACATTATGTCTCCCACCTGAGTATATGCTTCCAATATCAACATATCAAGGGGTTTCTTGCCATCCAGAGTCCTTATACCAGGCACCCACCCCCGCACCCATTCATAAAATCCTCCAAGCGGATCCGGGCTGGCACTTTCCAGCCCTAATCAGTGTTCATCAAAAATTACGCGGGCCGGAGAAATCCGGTCCTTTTTGGCTTGGCTTCGAGGAAAAATCTTCCGGAATCTTAATTTCTTACAGTATCCTCTATATTTCGTAGGGTACCGGCCCGACTGAAAGCCCGTCATAATAAAACAAGCGACGACATATAAAGCGCTTACACCAATGATGCTGCTGATCCCGCTGCCATGCCGATGCTTCTGTCGCGGATGAACTTCTACTCTAAAAGGAGGAACACACGGAATGTGGAAAAAGCTAAAAACCGTACTCGCCGTGATCCTGAGCATCGCCATCGTGATGCCTCAAGGCTACGGAATGCCCGCTGCGGAAGCCGCAGCCATAGGAGATACGGTCATGTCCGGAAGCTTCGATGGGGGTACCGACGGTTGGTTCAAGCGCGGAACCGAAACCGTGACGCAGAGCACGTATACCGCCCACAGCGGGGGAGGGAGCTTGCTGACTACCGGCCGCAGCGCAGCGTGGAACGGACCGGGCGTTAATGCGGATGTTCTGCAGCCGGGCGCCGTTTATGAATTCTCTCTTTACGCCAAGCTGAAAGAGGGCACGGCCGGGTCGGCCGCCATAGAGCTGACCTTGAACCAGCAGGGATTGCCGGACAACGATCCGGGGGCGTATGCCGCGATTGATTCCGCTTCCGTTACAGCGGACCAGTGGGTCCTTCTTCAGGGCCGGTGGAAGGCGGACGAGAGAGCTTCCGGCTATCAGGTGTATGTGCAGTCCACCGGCAATGCCACGGTCGATTACTACATCGACACGTTCTCGGTGAAGCTCGTATCGCTGCCCGCTGAGGAGCCGTCCCAGCCGGCAGGCATTCCCGTTGTGCTGTATCACAAGGTCAATGTCATTGCGGAGGCCGGTAATCCGTATCAGACTACCGTGGAGCAGTTCCGTCAACAGATGGACTATCTGGCCGATCACGGCTATACCACGCTGTCTGTGCAGCAGTATTACGACATCATGACCGGCAGCGCAGCTCCGCCGGACAAGCCGATTCTGCTGACCTTCGACGACGGGACGCCCGACTTCTATACGAACGCTTATCCCATTCTGAGGCAGCATGGAATGAAAGCGGTCCAATTCATCGTCAGCGATTGGATCGACGGCTACGGGATGTCGACGGAGCAATTACAGAAGCTGGCGGAGGATCCGGCGATCGATCTCCAGAATCATACAAAGTCCCATCAGGACTTGAGTGCCATGGACCAAGCCGCGGCCGTCGCCGACATTGCAGCGGACAATGAATTCCTGAAGCGGATGACGGGCAGGGATTCCTGGGTTCTCGCTTATCCTTACGGGGCCTACAACGCGGAGACCAAGCAGGCAGCAGCGGAACAGGGGATCCAATTGGCGTTTAAAGTCGGCAGCGGCACCACCAGGCCGACGGACGACAAGCTGGCCCTGGGCCGGGAGATGATGCTGGCCGGCGATACGCTGGCGGACTTTGCCGCCAAGATCGGCGGACCGGCGCCGCCGGCCGATCCCCCACCGACCACACCGTCTGGGACGGTCATCTTAAGCCAAAGCTTCGAAGACGGCCAAACGGGAGGGTGGGAGAACCTCTCCTGGAGAGGCTCCGGCATGCTGGAAGTTTCTTCGGCCAATGCGTCCCATGGGACGCAGTCCCTGAAGTTCAGCGGCCGGGATTCGAGAGCGAGCAGCCCGTCGGTCAATCTGACCGGCCTGCTCGAACCCGGGCATAAGTATGACCTATCCCTGAAGGTCAGGCTCGGGGACGGCAGCGACACGCTGCATGTCGCATCCAAGATCGAGTCGCCCCTGCTGGACAACAAATATCCTTGGCTGGCCGGCAATCAGGAAGTGACGGCCTCGGGCTGGACCTCCTTCGAAGTGAACGATTACGAGGTTCCTGCGAATACGACGGAGTTTCGCATTTGGCTGGAGTCCGTAACTTCCTCAACATCCAAAGCTGACCTCTACATCGACGAGGTGCTCATTCAAGACGTAACCCCCGCAGCGCCCCCGGACGAAGGCGAGCCGGATCCGTCGGGAGTCCGGTCTGACTTTGAAAGCGGGCAGGGGGAGTGGGTGCGCAGGAACGGTTCCGGTCAGATCTCCGTATCGGCAGAGGAAAATCATACCCCGGGCGGCTCCAAGAGCCTGCTGACGACCGTTACCCAGCAGTATGACGGACCGCTCTTGAACGTGCTTGGCAGGATGCAGAAAAACTACAAGTACAACCTCTCCGCATGGGTCAAGATGGCTCCCGGCCAGTCTCCCGCCGTACTGCGGATCAGCGTACAGCATGGGGAGAGCTCCTTCACCAACGTCTCGTCGAACGTCACGGTAACGTCGGATGCGTGGGTGAAGCTGGAAGGAACCTTCACGATGACCGCAACTCCAAGCGTACTGAATGCCTATGTGGAAACGGCGGAGGGCTACAGTGAAGCGAGATCGTTCTATATGGACGACTTCGAACTGATCCATGCAGGCACCGCAGCAGGACTGAAGCCGGTTCAAACGGACATCGACCGCTTGAAGGAGGTATATGCGGATTACTTCAAGATTGGGGCCGCAGTGGAACCGGCGCAGCTCGAAGGTGGTGTGCATGAGCTGCTGGATTACCATTACAGCTCCATCGTTGCCGAGAATTCCACGAAGCCGGCCTCTCTGAACTCCGCGCCAGGCGTATGGAAGTGGGAATCCGGGGATGAGATTGCGCAGTATGCGAAGGAGCACAATATGGACTTCCGGCTGCATACGCTCGCCTGGCATTCGCAGGCTGCCGAATGGATGTTCCAGGATGGCAGCGGCCGGCCTCTTGAAGCTACGCCGGAGAACAAGCAGCTCGTACTGGACAGACTGACGGCCTATATTCAAACCGTGCTGCGCCACTTCAAGGACATGGGAGCCGCCATCCATGCCATCGACGTTGTTAACGAGGTCATTGACGAAGGACAGCCGGACGGCATGCGGAAGAGCGAATGGTTCCGCCTGACAGGCAAGGATTTCATCCGTACCGCCTTCACCGTGGCCCGGCAGGAACTGCCCGGTGCCAAGCTGTATATCAACGATTACAACACGCAGGATCCGAAGAAGCGGGACTTCCTCTTCAACCTGGTTACGGAGCTCAAGGCCGAGGGCATTCCGATCGACGGCGTCGGTCATCAGACGCATATCAATATCAGCGGGCCATCCGTGCAGCAAATTTCCGATTCCATCCGGAAGTTCGCCGAAGCCGGCTTTGACAATCAGCTCACGGAGCTGGATGTGTCTGTCTACACGAACAACAGCACCAGCTACGATCCGGTTCCGGAGGAGATCCTGGTCAAGCAGGGCTACCGCTTCAAGGAGTTGTTCAAAGAACTGGTTCGGCTGGACCGGATGGGACAAGAGGCCGGCAATCCGGAGGGATGGATCAGTAGCGTGACGCTGTGGGGGATTGCGGACGATCACACCTGGCTGCACAACCGGGGAACGACCCGTCAAGACGCTCCTTTCCCGTTCGACAAGCAGTACCAGGCCAAATATGCTTATTGGGGCATGGTGGAAGCGGTGAAGCCCCTTACGCCTTCCAAGCTCCCGGTATCGGCCAAATCTGCGAATACCGCACAGGGCACCCCGGTGATCGGTCAAGAATCGGATCCGGTCTGGAACACGGTTGCGGCTCTGAAGACCGAGCGGCTCGGAACACTGGAGGCCGACGTGAAGACGCTGTGGGATGCGGAGCATCTCTATGTCCGGGTAGCGGTAAAAGACAGCACACCGACCGACACCGATGGGATCGAGCTCTTCGTAGATGAGAATGGAATCCGAAAGCTGACATTCGCGCGGAATCATCCGGCGGTAACTGAAGCGGCTGGCGGCTATGTGCTGGAGACGGCCATTGCGCTGCAGGGAGCATTGGGCAAGCAGGTCAAGTTTGATGCGAGGGTAACCGATAAAGGGATGAACGACGGGACAGAGCAGGGCGGCAACGGCGCCATCGTATCCTGGAGCGACCCTCGGAGTGCGCAGGACAGCGACAGCCAAGGGTATGGAATCCTTACTTATACGGAAGTGGTCCGAACCGCAAGCGCCGCCTACGGCACACCTTCCATTGACGGAGAAATGGATGGAGCGTGGGCCAAGGCGCCGGTTTATTCGACGGATGTACGGGTCGAACAGAACGGCGGCGCCAACGCCCGAGCCGAATTCCGCACGTTATGGGACGAGGGGCATTTGTATATCTATGCCGTTGTCCGTGACAGCGTATTAAGCGATGCCATTGCCAACGCCTGGGAGCAGGATTCGGTCGAAATCTTCGTTGACCAGAACAACGGCAAAACAGCCGCCTACGAGGAAGATGACGGCCAATACCGTATCAGCTACAAGAATGTGAAGACGGTCGGCGGCCATGCGGCGGCCAGCAATTATGCTTCGGTCACGAAGCAGGTCTATGGGGAACAAGCTGGTTATATCGTGGAAGCCGCAGTAGCGCTGGATACGATTACGCCCGCGGAGGGGACCGAGATCGGGTTCGACTTCCAGGTGAATAACGACCAGGACGGCGGCAGCCGGGACAGCGTGTTCACCTGGAATGATCCTACCGGCCAATCGTATGCGAATACCTCGAGATTCGGGGTAGTGCGGTTTGCGCCTGTCGGGGGCCTTGACCCGGGTACCGATCCGGGTACTGATCCGGGTACTGACCCGGGTACTGATCCAGGTACTGATCCAGGTACTGATCCAGGTACCGATCCGGATACCAATCCAGGCACCGACCCGGGGACTAACCCGGGTGCTGATCCAGGTACCAATCCGGACACTAACACGGATACCGGTTCGGACTCTGGCTCCGATTCGGGCACCGGCTCAAGCTCAGGGTCTGGATCTGGAATAGGTTCCAGCCCAAGTCCAAGCCCAAGCCCGGCTCCGAACAAAGGCCCGGCCGTCTCGGCCCATCCAGTGACTGCCGTCTTGGATGCCCAGGGCAGAGCGGAGGCCGTTGTAGGCGCGCAGGCTTTGACCGAGGCTTTGAAGCATGCCTCAGCCGGCCGCATCCGCCTGGCCGTCGAGGTGCCTGACGGCGCGAAGACCATCACCGTCAGGCTGCCTGCCGAACAGGTGAGAGCGGCAGCGGGTGCCGGCGTCCAGCGGATTCAGGTGGACATGGGTCTGGCCAAGCTTGAGCTTCCCATATCCTTGTTCGCCGGCTCTGAGCAGGCCGCCGACATGGAAGTAAGCGTGAGCTTGGTGGAACCCCGCACCCTGCCGGAAGCCCTGCGCAGCAAGCTTGGAAGCGGCCGGGTGCTGGACTTGAGCGTAAGCGCGGATGGCAAGCGAATCGGCGAATTCGGCGCCGGCCGGGCGGTTCAGGTGTCCATCCCTTACAATTTGAAGCCAGGTGAGAAACCGGGACAAGTTGTAGTCTACTCCATCTCGGAGAACGACGGCCTCAAGGTGGTCAAGAACGGACATTATGTTCCTTCTACGGGAACGGTAGACTTCAAAGCCCTTCATTTCAGCAGATACGCGGCCGCACCGGTTCAGGTCACCTTCTCGGATGTGACACAGACGGCTTGGGCTGGGGACAGCATCTCCGCACTGGCGGCCCGCGGCATTGTAGATGGCGCCGCCCCCGGACAGTTCGCACCGGAGAAGGAAGTAACGAGGGCCGAATTCGTGCAGATGCTTGTCCGGACACTGGATCTACCAGCGAAGGAGGCGGTGAATCCGTTCAGCGATGTGCTGGATGGCGAGTGGTATTACGAGGCAGTGGCGGCGGCCCGGCAATCCGGTGTCGTCACAGGTCAAACTCCGGGGGTATTCGGCGTCCATGACAAGATCAGCCGGCAGGATATGGCCGTCATGACCTACCGGGCCATGACAGCCGCCGGGCTGACCCTGCCGCACGCCAAGGAAGCGGCGGCATTCAGCGACGCCGCGCACTTCGCCGACTACGCGCAGGAAGCGGCGGCGTCCCTGCAGCAGGCGGGACTGATCAGCGGCATGGGTGACGGCACATTCGCTCCGGAGGCTTCCGCCACCCGGGCGCAGGCAGCCGTCCTCCTCAGCGAACTGCTCAGTCAAAACTGATCCCATCCGAAGCGGTGGTACAAGCAGCTCCGGCTAAAGATTCTTAAGAAGGCTGTCATGCTCACCGGGCCGCTGGCCCTAAGGCATGACGGCCTTTTTCTGCCGTCTGCCTTTCTTTTCGTGTCATGGGTCGTATGCACAGCGTGAATGCCTGTTGATCCCCTTAATAGGTTCATTTTTGTGCGTTCATCAAGGATTTGAGTGTTGACTAGTTCACAGCCGTATGATAACTTATCGTCGATAATGATTCTCATTTTCGATTGCAGGGAGGCTATTCATGTTGTATGCCCAGGACTTTGAACACATTTCTACGATGAATCCTATCCTGATCCATTTTCGTTCCGCCCAGCTCATTCAGGATGGGGACTTCGAGCCCCGTTTGCTTACTTCTTATTGTGTCGTTGCGGTCAAACAAAGCGAATGCTATTTGAGCCTCGATCTCCAGAAGGAATGCCGTTTAACTCCGGATGCCGTGTACATCGCCGCCCCGGGCCATACGTTAGCCATTCATCCTGAGACCGGCCGGAAGCCTCATGTCTTTCTCATCGAGTTCGATCTGGGGCAGGGGGGACAGGCGGATGGCGCATTTCCTCTGACGGGAGAAACACCTGTCCGTTATGACCTGCGAATGATTCAGTTATGCGAACACCTCTGCGAATGCAGCCAAAGTGGAAAGGGCATCGAATGGCTGCACGGGCAGTCTCTGCTTTATGAGCTGCTGTATTGGATTCTGACCCACCGATCGCAGAGCCAGGAAAGCCTGGATTCGCGGGCCTCCATGGAGCGGACCAAAGAGTACATCGATGCAAACTACAGTGACAGTCTGAGCCTGGAGCAGCTGGCCCAAATGGCCGGGATCTCCCCCAAATACTACGGCAGCCTGTTCAAAAAAAGGTTCGGCAAAACAGCCATCGATTATTTGACCGAGGTTCGAATCCACAACGCGAAACGCATCATGATGCAGTCGGACGTCCGCCTGAAGGATGTTGCGTTCAAGGTCGGCTATCACGACGAGTTTTACTTCAGCCGGATGTTCAAACGGGAGGTCGGCGTGTCGCCAACCGCTTATCTGAAGAACCGGAAGCACAAGATTGCCGCTTACTCCGCGCCCGTTCTGGGGCAGCTGCTTACACTCAACATCATGCCTTACGCTGCACCGCTGCACCCCAAGTGGACTTCGTACTATTATGACAAGTACCGTTCGGAGATCCCGCTGCACCTGAGCGGCTTCCGCACGAATGAGAATTGGGAGGCCAATCTGGAGACGCTGTCGGGCAGTGATGTCAACTTCATCATTACTACGGATCAGCTGCATCCGCTGGAGAAAGAGCGGCTCGAACATATAGCGCCGGTACATACGATTCCTTTATACGATGAGACATGGCGCGAGCAGCTGCGAAGAACCGCGCGAATCGTGGGCGCCTCCGACCAGGCCGAGGCCTGGCTGGACGGATACGAACGGAAAACGGCCGTTGTTCGGGAGAAGCTGCAGGATCTCATCCGGGAGGAGAGCGTGCTGATCGTCAGCCAGTTTAAAGACGCTTACCATATTTACCCGACCCGGGGAATGAAAGAGGTGATCTACGGAGATCTTCAGATGAAAGCTCCCGCGGAGGCTGAGGGGTATGCCACCGGGCAGAAGCTGAGCCTGCAGCAGATCGCTGCCATGGATGCGGATCATCTCTTTCTGAATATATGCCAGGAGACGGAAACCCTGCAGCACTGGGCGCAGATTCAGACCACCGCGCTGTGGAGGAACCTGAAAGCGGTGAGAACGAACAAGGTGCATTTGATTTCGTCCGACCCTTGGCGGGAATACTCCGCCTATGCCAGCGAACGGATGATGAATGATCTCGATCATCACTTATGCGGGAATTGTACATGAAACTCTCGGTACATCGTTCATGTACCAGAAGGCGGTCATCCACTATACTCTACTGAGAATGATTATCATTAACAGCCAGAAAGAGGGGGACTTTTTTTATGAAAAAAATATGGACTATCGGCGCCGCGACGCTGACACTGATGACACTCATGGCGTGCGGCAAAGCGGAGCCGACCGCAGCGGTCAATACGCCGTCACAGCAAACGGGCAGCACGCCACAAGCGGCAGGGGAGCCGGCTTCCACCAGCACTAAGGTCATCCAATACGGCGGCAAAAGCTATACCGTTCCGGCCCAAACGCAAAAGCTGGTCATTACCGGGGCGCTGGAATCGATGGAGGATGCCCTGCTGCTGGATGTGAAGCCGATCGGTGCCATTACGGTCGGGGGAGTGTTCCCGCCGTTGTTCGCCCCCATTACGGATAAAGCGGAGGGCATCGGCGAGAAATCCCAGCCGAACCTGGAGGCCATTCTCAAGCTGAAGCCGGACGTGATCCTCATGAGTACGAAGTTCCCGGCCGAGACGATCGAGAAAATGAGCAAGATCGCCACCACCATTCCAGTATCCCACATTGCCAGCGACTGGGAGAATAACCTGGGCCTGCTGGGGGAGCTGACCGGCAAGCAGGACAAGGTCACGGAGGTTCTGGCCCAATACAAGGCGGATACGGCGGCCCTCAAGGACAAGATCGGCCCGGTACTGAAGGATAAGAAGGTGCTCGCCATCCGCGTGCGGGCAGGCAGCATGTTCGTTTATCCGCAGGATGTCTTCTTCAACCCGTCGATTTATGCCGAGCTCGGCGCCGCCGTTCCGGACGTCGTCAAGCAGGCGAAGGCGCAGCAGAACATTTCCCTCGAGAAGCTGTCGGAGATCAATCCGGATTACCTCTTCGTGCAGTTCTCCGAGGACGAGAATAAGGAAACGCCGAAGGTGTTTGAGGAATTGAAAAGCAATCCGATCTTCCAGAGCATTCAAGCTGTAAAAACCAACCATTTGTACACGAACCTTGTTGATCCCCTGACGCAGGGGGGGACAGCCTACAGCAAAATCAAGTTTCTGGAAGCGCTGAGCCAAAGCAGAATCGTGCAGGCCAAGTGATCCAGGCTGTCATGAAACGCAGAGTTCCCGCGCATACCCTGATTTTGGCCGCAGCCCTTCCGGTCCTGCTCATCACTATCCTGCTGTCCGTCATGTACGGGGCCAAGAGCATGGAGGCCGGTCGAATCGTCGAAGCGCTGCTGCATTTTGACCCGGGCAATGTAGACCACCAGATCATTATGCACTCCCGGCTGCCCCGGGTGATCGGCGCGCTGCTCGTCGGCGCGTTCCTGGCGGTGTCGGGCGCACTCATGCAGGGAATGACACGCAATGATCTTGCTTCCCCTTCCATTATGGGGATCACCGACGGGTCCGCCTTCGCCGTTACGGTCTGCATGGTCGCCATGCCTTATGCTTCGTCGATGGGCATGATTCTCGCCTCGTTTGCCGGCTCCTTCCTGAGCATCGTACTGGTCTTCGGCATGGCCTCCCTGCTGCCCGGCGGAATGTCGCAGGTGCGGCTGGCGATCCTCGGAACGCTGACAGGCACCTTCCTGAGCAGCGCCGCGTCGGCCATTGCGATGTATTTTCAGGTGTCACAGAACATCAGCTTCTGGTACAATGCGCGCCTTCATCTGATGGACCCCAAGCTGATCGTGCTCGCGGTGCCGTTCGCGGCCGCCGGCCTGCTGATCGCGCTGGGGGTATCGAAGCACATCACGATCTCAGCGCTGGGGGATGAGATGGCGGTATCGCTGGGGCAGAATACCGCACGGATCAAGCTGCTGACCACACTCAGCGTCATTCTGCTTACCGGCATATCCGTTGCGATAGCGGGGCGGATCGGCTTTGTGGGGCTGATTGTTCCCCATCTGACACGCTTTCTTACCGGTCTGGATTACCGCCATATCATTCCGTGCTCGGCGGTCATCGGCGGCGTATTCCTCGCTCTATGCGACGTGCTGAGCCGGTTCCTGAACTATCCGTACGAGATGCCGATCGGCGTCGTCACCGCCATCATCGGGGTTCCCTACTTTCTTTATCTGATTCGGACGAGAGGAGGGAAGAGCTATCGGTAAAGCGTTAAGACTGCCCATTGCCGCACTTGTGACGATAGGCCTGGTGCTGGTGCTGCTGATCGCCTACATCTCGCTGACGAACGGTGTGTTCGACATCTCCGTGAGCGACACGGTCCGCACCCTGCTGCGGATGAATCCGCGGCAGGATTACGATCTGGTGATACTCGAGTTCCGGCTGCCCCGGATTGTGATCGGGGCCTTGGTCGGCATGGGCCTCGGGACGGCCGGAGCCGTGATCCAGAGCCTGACGCGCAACAACCTGGCCGATCCGGGCATTCTTGGGATCAATGCCGGCGCGGGTGCGGCGATGGCGGTGTTCCTGTTCTTCTTTCAGGGAAGCATCCAAGGCACCTCCTGGGGCGCCGTGATGGCGATGCCGCTGGCCGGCTGGGTGGGCGGCCTGGGCGCGGCTCTCCTGATCTATGTCTTCGCTCTGCGGCAGGGCCGGCTGGACCCGCAGCGCCTGCTGCTTACGGGGATCGCTGTGTCATCGGGGCTCTCCGCGGTCTCGGTCTTCGTTACCCTCAAGATGAACGCCCAGGACTTCGAGATGTCCGCCGTGTGGGTATCCGGTTCGATTTATAACGCGAACTGGAAGTATATTCTGGCGATGCTTCCCTGGCTGGCAGTGCTGATGCCGGTCCTCCTGCTGCGCTCGCGCAAGCTTGATTTGTTCCCGCTGCATGAAGACAGCTCCCGCGGACTCGGCCTCGAGGTCGAGAAGGAGAGGGTCCTGCTGCTTCTCTGCAGCATCGGGATCGTCAGCGCCTGCGTCAGCGTCTCCGGCGGCATCGGCTTCATCGGTCTGATATCTCCGCACATCGCACGACGGCTTACCGGACTTGCGCATCGGCGTCTGCTGCCTCTGAGCGCTGTCATCGGTGCGCTGCTGGTCATGGCGGCCGATTTGATCGCGAAGACGGTATTCGCTCCGGTCGAGCTGCCCGCAGGCATTGTGGTAGCCCTGATCGGTGTGCCTTATTTTGTCTGGCTGATGTACCGCAGCAAGCATTCGTAGAGAAGCCGCCCTTCGGTAGCAAGGGGCGGCTTCTTGCATGTTCAGAACGGATAACCCGCGTTCATCCATTCTGTACATAGTACATTGGGATATCCGGAGATCGTTCATGTTCCAACGGCGAAGATGGCCTTATAATCAATAATGATAATCATTCTCATAAAGAGTGATTGAAAAGAGGTGCAGACCAGTTGACCCGTTTTCAGGAAGCGCCCTCGCCGTCTCCGGACGAGGAGAAGGGCGGCGGAGCGTACGTGCTGCCCGGCACAGAGCAGTTTCTGCTGCAGGCGGAAGGGCGGCAGCAGCCTTACCGAATCATGGCGGCCGCACCGCTGCAGGAGCCGCCGCCGCAGGGCTACCCGGTGATGTATGTACTCGATGCGAACGCTTTGTTCGGCACTGTCGTGGAAGCCATGCGTGTACAGTCACGGCGCCCCGAGAAGACCGGTGTTCATCCGGCCGTCATCGTGGGGATCGGGTATCCGCACAACGAGCCGTTTGACCCGAGCCGGTTCTATGATTTTACGATGCCCACTTCCCTGGAGGTGCTCAGCGCCCTCCCCGTGAGGAGACCCGGACAGGAAGTGCCGCCCACCGGAGGGGCGGACCAATTCAGAAGCTTCATGGAGCACCGTTTGAAGCCCCGCATCGAGCAGGACTATCCGATTGACCGCAGCCGACAGTCGGTCATAGGCCATTCGCTGGGCGGGCTGTTCGTCCTGCAAACCCTGCTGACCCAGCCGCATACGTTTCAGACCTATATTGCCGGAAGTCCTTCGATCCATTGGAACAAGGCGATGATTGCGGAGCAGATGAAGCAGCTGTCTGCCCGTCTGCCTCTGATCAGCTCTCGGCTGAATCTGCTGATCACCGTTGGCGAGCTGGAGAGGGACCATCCCAGCCGGATGTGTGACAATGCCAGAGAGCTGTACGATCGCTTAGCCCTATTATCCTTCAAGGGCCTGAACACCGGGTTTCACGAATTCGAAGGGGAAGGGCACGTGACCGTGCTTCCGGGAATGGTCAGCCGGGGTCTGCGCTTCGCACTGGGAGGGCCGTCCTCATGAACCAAGATGAATTTAAAGATAAGGTCGTACTCGTCACCGGAGCCGCACAGGGAATCGGAGCGGCTGTCGTCCGGGCGTTCGCAGAACGCGGAGCCAAGGTGGCGGCTGTCGACATGCAGACCGCGGCGTTGGAACGGATGGCGGGCGGATGGTGCGGCGAAGGCCGGACCGTACTGCCCATATCAGCCGACGTCCGTAGGGCACAGGGCGCGCAGGTAGCCGCCGCCCGGGCGGAACGCGAGCTGGGGCCGATCAGCGTGCTGGTTCACGCCGCAGGCATTCTGCGTACCGGTCCGCTCGACACCTTCAGCAGCGAAGACTGGTCGGACACCCTCGCCGTCAATATCGGCGGAGTGTTTCACATGTCGCAGGCTGTCGCCGCGTATATGAAACCCCGAAGCAGGGGAGTGATCATCGCGGTCAGCTCCAATGCGGCAGCCGTCCCGCGGATGGGGATGGGCGCCTATGCGGCCTCCAAGGCGGCGGTGACGATGCTGACCAAGTGCCTCGGCCTGGAGCTGGCCGGCTACGGCATCCGCTGCAATATCGTCTCGCCGGGCTCGACCGATACGCCGATGCTCAGGTCCATGTGGACCGATGAGCAGGACAAGCAGGCGACCCTGAACGGTTCGCTGCCGAGCTACCGTACGGGCATCCCGCTGAACAAGCTCGCGACGCCTGAGGATATTGCCGCAGGCGTGCTATTCCTGGCCTCCGAGCAGGCAGGCCACGTAACCATGCATGATCTTCGAATTGACGGAGGAGCTACACTTGGGGTTTAACCCAGCAAAGGAGGCCAAATCCAGCCTATGAATACGAATATTCAGCTTCAACCTCCCCAAATCGCCGATGATCTCCTGGAGGAGTACCGGCCGGGAACTTCTTTCTTCTTCGCTTCCCCGAGCGCAACCCTGCTCGCTCAAGGGACATTGGCGGTCCTTCCGGGCACTCCCGGACCGAATGAGCTGGCCTCGCTGCCTCAGCGGGCGGCTCAGCTGCTGGCCCATATCCGGCAGCCGGGACAGGACATCCCGGTGCTTGTCGGAGCGGTGCCGTTCGATCCGGCGCAGCCGGCGCAGCTTGTCGTGCCCCTGGCCGTGCACAAGCTTGGCCCGCTCAGTCATCCACAGGCCGAGGGCGCCCATGCTCCGGTCGGAACCGATTTTGCCGCCATGCCGGTACCCGCTCCAGCCGCTTATGTAGGCGG
Source organism: Paenibacillus sp. S-38 (assembly GCF_049942825.1). Taxonomy (NCBI): domain Bacteria; kingdom Bacillati; phylum Bacillota; class Bacilli; order Caryophanales; family Paenibacillaceae; genus Paenibacillus; species Paenibacillus sp. S-38. The sequence continues at coordinate 4,230,313 of NZ_CP187970.1, read as the reverse complement.
GGTAGAGCAGGCGCTGAAGCGCCTGAGATCCGGCGAGCTGGACAAGATCGTCCTCGCCCGGTCGCTGCGTCTTACCTCCGCGGAACGGGTGAATATCCGCCAGCTGCTGCGCAACCTGGCACAGCATAATGCCCACGGCTACACCTTCGCCGTTGATCTGCCCAAGCGGATCGATGGCAGCGCACAGGCGCAGCCATCCGTTGAGGGCCGCACGCTGGTAGGGGCAAGCCCCGAGCTGCTCGTAGCGCGGAAAGGGCGTGAGATCACCGTCAATCCGCTGGCCGGTTCGATTCCGCGCAGCGAGGACCCGGCGGAGGATGCACGGCGGGCCCAGTCGCTGCTTGCCTCGCCCAAAGATCTGCGCGAACATGCGCTGGTCATCGACGCGGTTGCCGCTGCGCTGCGGCCCTACTGCGACCCGCTTCACGTGCCTGCGCCGGCCCTGGTGCAAACGTCAACGATGTGGCATCTCTCGACCGAGATCAAGGGCAGGCTCATCGACCCGAACGTCTCCTCGCTGGAGCTCGCGGTTGCCCTGCATCCGACACCCGCCGTCTGCGGAGCGCCAACCGAGCCTGCGCGTGAAGCGATCCGCGATATCGAACCGTTCGACCGCGGATTCTACACCGGCCTGGTCGGCTGGTGCGATGGGAGCGGAGATGGAGAGTGGGTCATTACGATCCGCTGCGCCGTAGCGGAGAACCGGACCTTAACTCTGTATGCCGGTGCCGGCGTCGTGGCGGAATCCAGCGCCGAATCCGAACTGAAGGAGACGACAGCCAAATTCCAGACCATGCTGCAGGCCATGGGGGTTACCCATAAGGAATGAACCCGCAGGCATGAGTATATAAGAACAAGGAGGGAAGCTAATGTTAAAGGGATATGTGGCATGGCCTGGAGCCGTGGCCGCCAGGTATAGAGAAGCAGGGCTGTGGCGCGGTCAGACCCTGGGCGCGATGCTCACCGAGTGCGCCGAACGCTTCGGAGAGCGGACCGCCGTGGTCAGCGGGAGTGAACGCTGGAGCTATAAGGAACTGGACGACAAGGTGGACGCCCTTGCTGCGGGGCTTCTGCTCCTGGGGCTGAAGCGGGAGGACCGGGTTGTGGTGCAGCTTCCCAACATAGGCGCTTTTTTCACTGTCATTTTCGCCTTGTTCCGGATCGGGGCGATCCCCGTCTTTGCACTTCCCCTGCACCGCCAGAGCGAGATCCGCTACTTTTGCGAACACAGTGAAGCGGCAGCGTACATCATTCCGGATATCGAGGGGAGCTTCGATTACCGGGGGCTGGCCGCAGACATTCGCAGCGTCGTTCCGACACTGCGGCATGTCCTTGTCGCCGGCGAAGCCGGTCCGTTCGTCTCGCTGGACGAAGCGGCCGTCATGGGGGGCGGCAGGGCCCCCGGCGGCTGGCCGGAGGTGAAGGCCGGCGATGTGGCCTTCCTGCAGCTCTCCGGCGGCAGTACCGGCCTGCCGAAGCTCATCCCGCGCACGCATGATGATTATGCCTACAGCTTCCGGCGGAGCGCCGAGATCTGCAGACTCAGCGAGCAGAGCGTCTATCTGGCGGCGCTTCCGGTCGCCCATAACTTCCCGCTGAGCTCCCCGGGCGTCCTCGGCACGCTGTATGCCGGGGGGACTGTAGTGCTCTCCCCAAGACCGGGACCGGACGACACGTTCCCTCTCATCGCGCAGGAGAGGGTTACGATCACCGCGGTGGTGCCGCCGCTCGCCCTGATCTGGATGGAAGCCGCCGCCTCCCGCGAATGCGACCTGTCGAGCCTGGAGGTGCTTCAGGTCGGCGGAGCCAAGTTCAGCGCGGAAGCGGCCGCCCGGGTGGGGCCCGTCCTGGGCTGCAGGCTGCAGCAGGTGTACGGGATGGCCGAAGGCCTCGTGAACTACACGCGCCTGGACGATCCGGATGAGCTCGTCCTCCATACGCAGGGCAGGCCGATGTCTCCCTGGGACGAAATTCGCGTGCTGGACGAGGATGGCCAGGAAGTGGAGCCCGGCGAGATCGGCGAGCTGGTCACCCGGGGGCCTTACACCATCCGCGGATACTACAAAGCGTCCGAACATAACGCCAGAGCCTTCACGGAGGACGGCTTCTACCGGACGGGAGACCTCGTAAGGGTCAATGCCGCAGGCTATATCGCCGTCGTGGACCGGGCCAAGGACCAGATTAACCGGGGCGGAGACAAGATCGCTGCCGAAGAAGTGGAGAACCATCTGCTGTCGCATCCGGGGATCTACAACGCTGCGATGGTATCGGTTCCCGACCGCTTCCTGGGCGAGCGCTCGTGCGCATTCATTATTACGCGCCAGCCGGGCACACCGTCCGCTGCGGAGATCAAGAGCCACCTGCGGGAGCGGGGGCTCGCGCCGTACAAAATCCCCGACCGAATTGTCTTTGTGGACCAATTCCCGCTGACGTCTGTCGGCAAAGTAAGCAAAAAGGCGCTCCGCGAGTCGCTGGCAGCGCAGGTGCCGCAGTTAAGTCAGTAACGAATCCATTCAAATTATGATGAAAACGAAAGAAGGTACATTATGGCACTTCCAAAAATCGCACCCTATGAGATGCCTGCAGCTTCCACGCTGCCGGACAACCGGGTATCGTGGACCATCGAGTCGCAGCGGGCCGTCCTGCTGATTCATGACATGCAGCAGTATTTTATCAATGCATTTAACGTTCAAGCATCGCCGGTGACCGAGCTGCTGGCCCATATCGGGCTCCTGCACAAGCAGTGCAGGGCGCTGGGCATTCCCGTCGTGTATACGGCGCAGCCTGCCGCACAGACCCGGGAGCAGCGCGGACTGCTCTTTGACTTCTGGGGATCGGGGCTTAACGATCATCCCGATCAAGTGCACATTGTTCCCGAGCTTACCCCGCTCGAAGGCGATATCCAGCTAACGAAATGGCGATACAGCGGCTTCCGGAAGACCGAGCTTGCCGAGATTCTGAAGAACAGCGGACGAGATCAGCTTATGGTCACCGGCGTCTACGCCCATATCGGCTGCCTGATGACCGCTTGCGAGGCGTTCATGCAGGATATCCAAGCGTTCTTCGTCGCCGACGCGGTTGCTGATTTCTCCCTCGAGAATCACCGGATGGCCCTGAACTACGCAGCCCAGCGCTGCGCGATGACGCTGACCACACAGGATATGCTGACGCAGCTGGGAGCCGGTTCTTCTGCCGGACTGCCGCAGGAGCCGCAGGTACTGGAAAGGGTGGAGGACGCCCCGCTGCCGTACAGCCGGCAGGCCCTGCGGGAGAAGATCGCGGGCCTGCTGTTCGAAGCGCCGGATACCCTAGGGGATGAGGAGGATCTCATCGAGCAGCATGGGCTGGATTCCATCCGGGTGATGAGTCTGGTGGAGAGCTGGAGACGGGCCGGTGTGGATGTGTCGTTCGTGGAGCTGGCGGAGAATCCGACGATTGCCGGCTGGTATGAGCTGCTCGCGTCCAAAGTGAAGGTTACGGTTCCCAATCTGGACTACTAGCGGAGAAGAGAGGAGGCAGCAAGTATGCTTGTCCAAGTAGAGACCCGGCAGCCTTTGACCGGCGCTCAAGCGGGCATTTGGTTTGCCCAACAGCTCGATGCGGAGAACCCGATGTATAACACCGGGGAGTTCATTGAAATAGGCGGTCCCATCGATCCTGCTGCGTTCGAGCAGGCGCTGAAGCAGGTGATCCTCGAGGCGGAAGCGCTCCATGTGACGTTCGGGGATGACGGTGACGGACCCTGGCAGATCATATGCCCGGAGCCCCGGTGGCCCTATCAGTACGTGGACCTGCTGGAGGAATCCGATCCATACGGTGCCGCACAGGAGTGGATGAAGAGTGATCTCTCGATCCCGTGCTCCTTAACGGAAGGACCGCTCTTCGCCGAAGCGCTGCTTCGGATCGGTACCGAACGCTTCCTCTGGTATCAGCGGATTCACCATATCGCGATCGACGGATACGGCTTTGGTCTGCTGGCCAAACGGGTGGCGGAAGTATATTCGGCCGCAATGAACAAGCAGCCGGCCTCGCACAGCTCCTTCGGATCGTGGCGGCAGGTGCTTGAGGAGGACGAAGCGTACCGCAGGTCGGAGAAAGCGGATCAGGACCGCCGGTTCTGGCTGAACCGCTTTACGGACGATCCGGATGCGGTCAGCCTCGCAGACCGCTCGCAGCGTCCTGCAAGAAGCTTCCTCAGGCAGTCGGCACAGCTGACACCGGACCAGACCGCACGGCTGCGCTCCGCCGCACAGCTACAGAATGTTACGTGGCCGGAGCTGGTGCTCGCCGCCACGGCAGCTTACATGCACAGACTCACAGGCTCACCCGATGTGATTCTCGGATTCCCGATGATGGGACGCATCGGCTCGGCGGCGCTCGGGACGCCGGGCATGGTCATGAACATCCTGCCTTTGCGGTTAACCGTACGCCCGGGGATGCTTGCTTTCGAGCTGGCAGAGCAGGCGGCCCGCGAGGTACGTTCCATCCGCAAGCATCAGGGATACCGGCACGAAGAACTGCGCCGGGACCTGAAGCGGGTCAGCGATAACCGGAGGCTGTTCGGTCCGCTTGTGAACATCATGCCGTTTGACAACAGCCTCCGCTTTGACGGCTACCCCGGCCGCAAGACCAATCTGTCGGCAGGTCCCGTGGATGATCTGACCTTCCACATTTATCCGCATACGGATGAGGGCAGCCTGCAGATCGATCTGGACGGACATCCGGGGCTGTATTCGGATGAGGAGCTGCTGGCCCATCTGCGCCGCTTCACCCGATTCTTGTGCGCATGGGGAGACGCTTCACCCGCGGAGCCGATCGGCCGGATGGAACTGATCTCCGGAGAAGAACGCCGGAAGGTGCTCCAGGAGTGGAACGAGACGAGCAGGCCCCCAGCCGCTTCCAGAACCAGCGTTCTCTTCGAAGCGCATGCGGCGGGAACCCCCGAGCAGCCCGCCGTTACCCATGGACGGGACACTGTCAGCTATAGAGAGCTCAACGAACGGGCAAACCGGCTGGCCCGGTTCCTGATCGAACTTGGAGCGGGGCCCCAGAAGATCATCGCCTTGTCGCTGCCCCGCTGCACCGAGATGATTGTCTGCATGCTGGCTGTACATAAGACGGGGGCGGGCTACCTGCCGCTGGATCCCGAATATCCGGCGGACCGCACCGGTTACATGCTGGAGGATGCCAAGGCGCTCGTGCTCCTGACGAACCGGAAGACGGCTGCCCGGCTCCCGGAGCTCCAGGGGACAAGTCAGGTGCTGCTCGATGATGCACAGACGCTGGGGCACCTCGAATCCCTGTCTTCCGCGAATGTGGAGAGCAGCGAGCTGCTCGGACAGCCGGCCCTTACCGATCCGGCTTACATCCTGTACACCTCCGGGTCGACCGGCCGGCCCAAAGGCGTGGTTATCCCCTTCGGCAGCCTGACGAACTTCCTGCTTGCGATGCAGGAAGGGCTCTCCCTCGGCACCGAAGACCATCTGCTGGCCGTGACGACCGTCGCTTTCGATATTTCCATCCTTGAGATCTTTTTGCCGCTGCTGAACGGGGCCCGGCTCACGGTGGCAAATAAAATCACCGTACAGGACCCGCTCGCCCTGTCCCGTCTGCTGACAGATACGGCTCCTACCCTGATGCAGGCGACGCCTTCGCTCTGGCAGTCGCTTGTCGAGCGGCCTGAGGCTCCGCTTCAGGGACTGAGGGTGCTGGTCGGCGGCGAAGCCCTGTCGCCGGAGCTTCTGCATGCGCTGCAGTCCCGGGGCTGCACGGTGACGAATCTGTATGGCCCGACGGAGACGACCATCTGGTCTACGGTTCATGACATCCCTGCCGGAACGGTCAAACCGACGATCGGCAGGCCGATCCGCAATACGCAGGTCTACGTCCTCGACAGCGGACTTCAGCCGCTGCCCGCAGGGGCCATCGGAGATCTGTACATTGCCGGGGAGGGTCTGGCGATCGGGTACAAGGACCGGGCGGCCCTGACGGCCGAACGGTTCACCGCCAATCCGTACGGGCCCCCGGGCTCACGGATGTACCGTACGGGCGACCTGGCCCGCTGGCTGCCGGACGGCACGCTGGACTACATCGGCCGGGCCGATCATCAAGTTAAGATCCGCGGGTTCCGGATCGAAACCGCCGAAATCGAGTCGGTCATCGGAAGCTATCCGGGAATTCAGAAGGCGGCGGTCGTCGTCCGCGAGGACCGGCCCGGCGACAAGCGGCTTGTCGCTTACGCTGTATCGCCAGAGGCCTCAGGCATCGACCCGACGGCCGTGCGGGAGTACGCCGGCCGGAAGCTGCCGGACTACATGGTGCCGGGCGCTGTCATGCTCCTGAGCGAGCTGCCGCTCACGCTCAACGGCAAACTGGACCGCAAGGCGCTGCCGGCGCCAAGCTACAGTTCGGCCGAAACGAAGCGGACGGCCCGCACTCCGCAGGAGGAGATCCTGGCCTCGCTGTTCGCCGAGCTGCTGGGGGTTCCGTCGGTAGGAATCGACGACGACTTCTTCGAGCTGGGCGGCCACTCCTTACTGGCCGGGCGGCTCATGAGCCGCATCCGCGACGGGCTCGGCGTGGAGGTGGGCATCTCCGCCTTGTTCGATTCGCCTACCGTCGCCGCCCTGGCCCGCAAGCTGGATCAGGCGGCAGCGGCACGGCCGCCGATCCGGGCGGCCGGGAGACCCCGGGAGATCCCGCTGTCCTTCTCCCAGAAGCGGCTCTGGTTCCTGAACTGCCTGGAAGGGCCCAGCCCGACGTATAACATCCCGCTCGTCGCGCGTCTTCATGGTCCCCTGGACCATGCGGTGCTGCAGGAGGCGCTCTTCGATCTCGTGAAGCGGCATGAGAGCCTGCGCACGATCTTCCCGGAGCATCAGGGAACGGCCCGGCAGCTCATCTTGGAGCCGGCCGATTCGCGTCCCCGCCTGATCACAGCGGAAGTATCAGCGAAGGAGCTTGACGAAGAGCTCCAGCTGGCGGTGCGCTACGGATTTGATCTGGCGGCGGAGCCGGCATTCCGCGTGAATCTGTTCCGTATTGTTCCGGAGCATCAGGCAGAGAGGGAAGAGGGCGGCAGCCAGGAGACGGAGGAGCATGTGCTGCTCCTGCTGCTGCACCATATCGCAGGGGATGGCTGGTCGCTTCACCCGCTGACGCAGGATCTGTCCGCAGCCTATACCGCGAGGGCCAGAGGAGAGGCGCCTGACTGGCCGCCGCTGCCCGTACAGTACGCCGATTATGCCATCTGGCAGGAGGCGCTGCTGCGCAGCGAAGCGGAGGCGGACAGCCTGATCGCCGGCCAAACGGCTTATTGGCGGCAGGCGCTCCGGCAGCTGCCGGACCAGCTGGAGCTGCCGACGGACTTTGCACGGCCGGCCGAAGCGACGCACTTCGGCGATACGGTCCGGATGAGCATCCCGCCGGTGCTGCACGGCCGGCTTGCGTCGCTGGCCCGGGAGTCGCGGACGAGCCTCTTCATGGTCATCCAATCCGCTCTTGCCGCACTGCTGACCCGCCTTGGGGCCGGAAGCGATATTCCCCTCGGCAGTCCGATTGCCGGACGCAGCGAGGATGCGCTGGGCGGGCTTATCGGCTTGTTCATCAATACGCTGGTGCTCCGGACGGACACCTCGGGCGATCCGAGCTTCCGCGAACTGCTGGAGCGTGTGCGCACCGCGAACCTCTTGGCGTACGAGCATCAGGACGTGCCGTTCGAACGGCTTGTTGAGGTGCTGAATCCGCCCCGGTCGCGCGCCAGGCACCCGCTGTTCCAGATCATGTTGGCTTTTCAGAATACGCCGGAGCCCCGTCTGCAGCTTCCGGGCATCCGCTCCGAGCTGGCGCTGCATACGGTCGGCCGGGCCAAATTCGATCTGACCATCGAATTCCGCGAGCGCCTCACAGCCGATGGCGCACCGGACGGGATCGACGGATGGCTGGAGTATTCCAGCGATCTGTATGAACGGGAGAGCGTAGAGAAGTTCGCCGAACGGCTGCTTCTGTTCCTGGAGCGCGCAGAGGAGCAGCCCGGCCGATCCATCGGCATACTGGACATCCTGACGCCGGATGAACTCGAGTTCAGGCGGGTCCGGCCGCAGCCGGAACAGGGCAGCGCAACCTTGGTGGACTTGTTCGAAGAGCAGGTGCGCCTCTATCCGGATGCCGCTGCAGTGGTATGCGGGGAAGAGTCTCTCACGTACAGCGAGCTGAACCGCCATGCCAACCGGGTGGCCAGGCTGCTGATGGCCCAGGGTGCAGGCCCGGGACACATCGTCGGCCTGATGCTGCAGCGCTCCGTCATGATGCTTGTCGGCATCCTCGGCGTGCTGAAGTCCGGTGCGGGCTACCTGCCTCTGGATCCCGACTATCCGGCGGACCGGCTGGCGTTCATGCTGGAGGATACGCGGCCGCTCTCGGTGATCGGCAGCAGTCAGAGCAAAACCCTGTTGGAAGAGCTCGGTGTTTCGCTGCCGGTTCTTCTCGACAATCCGAGCACCACGCAGCTGCTGTCACAGCAGCCGGACACGAATCCTGCCGGAGCCGAGCGGCATACCGGGCCTACTGCGGAGAGTACGGCCTATATCATTTATACTTCCGGCTCAACCGGGAGGCCCAAGGGCGTCGTAATAGAGCACCGGAATGTCGTCAGACTGTTCACGTCGACGGATGCGTGGTTCCGCTTCGGTCCGGAAGACACATGGACGCTGTTTCACTCTTACGCCTTCGATTTCTCTGTCTGGGAGATGTGGGGGGCCCTCTTGTACGGCGGCCGCCTCGTTGTGGTGCCGCATGCGGTCAGCCGCTCGCCGGAGGAATTCCTCCGCCTGCTTGCCGAAGAGCGCGTAACCGTGCTGAATCAGACGCCGTCCGCTTTCTATCAGCTCATGCAGGCTGACCGCGAGCATCCGGAAGTCGGGGCGAAGCTCGCCCTGCGGTACGTCGTATTCGGGGGAGAAGCCCTGGACCTGCGCCTGCTTGGCGACTGGTACGGGCGCCATCCGGAGGATGCCCCGCGCCTGGTCAATATGTACGGCATCACCGAAACGACGGTTCATGTAAGCTACAACCCGCTCTCCGTGGAAATGACCGAAAGCAAGGCGAACAGCCTGATCGGCGGAGCGATTCCCGACCTCGGCGTGTATGTGCTGGATTCGCACATGCAGCACGTGCCCCCGGGTGTGACCGGTGAGATGTTCGTCTCCGGCGCCGGACTGGCACGCGGGTATTGGCAGCGTCCCGGCTTAACGGCCGAGCGGTTCATCGCGGATCCGTACGGGGAGCCCGGCTCCCGCATGTACCGTACGGGGGATCTGGCGCGGTGGCGCAAGGACGGCACGCTGGATTACATCGGGCGGGCCGACCAGCAGGTCAAAATCCGCGGCTTCCGCATCGAGCTCGGCGAGATTGAGGCGGTCCTTACTCAGGCGCCGGGCGTGCAGCAGTCGGTCGTCATTGCACGCGAGGATGTGCCTGGGGACAAACGCCTCGTCGCCTATGTGATCCCCACGGCGGAGGCGGCGGGAAGCCTCCACTTCGGTGTCCTGCGGCAGACCGCCGCAGGCGCGCTGCCGGGCTACATGGTGCCGTCCGCTTTTGTGGAGCTCGAAGCCCTGCCGCTCACCGTGAACGGCAAGCTCGACCGCAAAGCGCTGCCTGCTCCTGAAGTCTCCCGTACGGCTGGAGGCCGAGGACCGCGCACCCCTCAGGAAGAGTTGCTGTGCAGCTTGTATGCCGAGACGCTGCATGTGACACGCGTAGGCATCGATGAAGGCTTCTTTGATCTCGGGGGGCATTCCCTGCTGGCCGTTCAATTGATGAGCCGGATCCGCGAATCCCTCGGGGTCTCCCTCGGCATCGGAACCTTGTTCGAAGCGCCGACGGTGGCGGAACTCGCGGAGCGGCTGGAGGGAGGAGGCAGCGGGAAAGCGCTGGAAGTGCTCCTGCCCCTGCGTCCGGGCGGTACGCGCCCGCCTCTGTTCTGCATCCATCCGGCAGGCGGTCTCAGCTGGTGCTATGCGGGGCTGATGAAGTCGCTGGGCCCGGGCTACCCGATCTTCGGACTGCAGGCACGCGGCATCGCCCGCACGGAGGATCTCCCGGGCAGTCTCCGGGAGATGGCTGCCGACTACATGGCCCACATCCGCAGCGTTCAGCCCAAGGGACCTTACTATCTGCTCGGCTGGTCGCTGGGCGGCAACGTGGCCCACGCGCTTGCACAGCTGTTCCAGGAAGCGGGGGAAGAGGTGGCTCTGCTCGTCATGCTCGATGCGTTCCCAAGCCACTTCCTGCCCCTGCGCGAAGGGCCGGACGAGAAAGAAGCGCTCATCGCCTTGCTGGCGCTTGGCGGATACGATCCGGACAGCCTGGACGGCAGGCCGCTGGATATGGAGGGAGCCATCGAGATTCTGCGCAGCGACGGCAGCGCCCTGGCAAGTCTCGAGCCGCATGTGATCCGGAGCCTGAAGGATACGTATGTCAATTCCGTGCGCATCCTGGCGGAATTCAAGCCCGGCGTATACAAGGGAGATCTGCTTTTCTTCCATTCGACCGTCATTCCCGACTGGTTCACGCCAATCTCGCCGGATACCTGGATGCCTTATATCGAAGGGGAGATCGAGCGGTATGACCTCGAGTGCCGGCACAAGGATTTGTGCCAGCCGGCCCCTCTGGCCGAGATCGGACGCATTCTTTCGGAGAAGCTGGAAGCCATGCAGCATCATCAACAGACAAAGGAGATCAAGCCATGAGCAACCCGTTTGAAAGTACGGACGACGCCTATGTCGTGCTGATCAATGAACTCGGCCAGTATTCCCTCTGGCCGGCATTCGCCCTAGTGCCTGCAGGCTGGACACAGGTGTTCGGGCAGGCCGCCCGGGAGGAATGCCTAACCTATATTGAAACCCACTGGACGGATATGCGTCCTCAGACCAGGCAGACGGAAGGTGCCGCTTCGGCAGCGGCCGCCGGAGCGCAGGGATGAAAGCCTCGGGCACGCTGACCCTCCGTCTCGTATATGTGGCGGCCATGTTCCTGGTCGCCATGGATGCGACGATCGTCAATGTGGCGCTGCTCACCATCGGGAGCGAGCTTCAGGTGCCGCCGGCGCGGACCGGCAGCATTAACATCGGCTACCTCATCGCGGTGGCCCTGACCCTGCCGGTGGCCGGCTGGCTCGGTGACCGATTCGGTGTGAAGCGGGTTCTCCTCAGCGCCATAACCCTCTTCACGGCGGCCTCGGTGTGCTGCGGGCTGGCCGTCAGCCTGGAGCAGCTTACCTTGTTCCGGATTATCCAAGGAGCCGGAGGCGGACTCGTTGCTCCCGTTGGGATGGCCATGCTGTTCCGTGCGTTCCCTCCGCAGGTGCGGGCCAAGGTGTCACGGTCTCTGATCCTTCCCATTGCCGCCGCTCCGGCGGTCGGTCCGGTGATCGGCGGATTCCTGGTCGATGAGCTCTCCTGGCGGTGGTGCTTCTACCTAAACGTGCCTGTCGGCCTCGCTGCCGTGCTTCTCGGAGGCTTGCTCCTCCGGGCAGAAGGGCAGCCATCCGCCGGGCGGCTCCACCTGCCGGGCTTGCTGCTCAGCGGACCGGGCTTCGCCATGGTGATCTATGCGTTGACCCAGGGAACATTCCTCGGCTGGACATCGCCCGCCATTCTGACCAGCGGTTTCGGAGGGCTCGTCATGCTGGCGGCCCTGGTCTTTACCCAGCTGCGCGCAAGCCAGCCGCTGCTGCAGCTCCGATTGATCGGAGACCGGCTCTTCCGCACGGCAGGACTTATCGCGTTCTGCCTGTCGGCCGGACTGCTCGGCATGCTGTATGTGTTTCCGCTGATGTATCAGGATGTATACGGAGCCTCAGCGCTGGCTTCGGGATTGACCACCTTCCCCGAAGCGCTCGGCCTGATGGCCGCTTCCCAGCTCATGCCGTGGTCCAACCGGCGTCTCGGGCCGCGCAGGCTGATGGTGATCTCCCTATTCGGAGCCGTGATCCTCTTCGCGCTGATGTGCCTGGTCCGGTCGGACACGAGCCCTTGGCTGATCCGGGTGCTGATGTTCGCGGGGGGCTTCACGCTGGGGCACGCCGTCGGAGCCGTCCAGCTGCTCGCGTTCGCCCGCATGCCCGGGCCCAGCATGGGCCAGGCCTCTACCTTATACCAGGTGCTGAACCGTCTCGGCTCGGCACTGGGCGTGGCGCTGCTCGGCAGCATCATGGCCTATGCGGGCGCAGCGGATCCGGCGGTACCGTCCGCCCCAGACGGATTCGCCTACCAAGCGGCGCTGCTGGGAGCCGCCGGCTTCCTGCTCCTCGCGTGGTGTCTGGCGCTGACAATCCGCAGGGAAGACGAGGAGGCCGTCCGCCCGGCATCCAAGCCCGCGGTACCCCCGGTACAAGCGGCGCCCGCCAAACCAACGATATAGAATACTACGAACGGGTTTATTATTAGAAAGGGAGAGACAGCATGAACCACAAATACATACCTATCCTCGTATCCGCAATGACCGCACTCACCCTGTTTACCGGAGCAGCCCTCGCCACAGGCCAGGCTGCCCCAGCGGACGCCGGAGGCGGCAGGACGTCCGCGGATTTTAAAGATTTGACGGACACCGATGCCGCCTTGAGAGCCAAGATCGATGCCCTGCTGAAGGCCGGCGTGCTGGAGGGGCCGGGGCCGGACACCTTCGGAATCCAGGAGAACCTGACCCGGGCCCAATTCGCCAAGGTGCTTGCCGGTATCTACGGCATTCCCGTCGATCACTCGCTGACCGCTTCTACCTTCACCGATGTACAGCCGGATGACCAAGCGAACGGCTGGGCGCTTCCTTATATCGAGGCAGCCAAGAAAGCTGGCCTTGTGAACGGCAAGTCCGACACCCTTTTCGATCCCGGTGCACAGCTGACCCTGGGCGAGATTGCGGCAGCGCTGCTGAGAGGCATCGGGGTGACGCCTGATGTTCAGGGCACACCTTGGTACCAAGATGCCATCCGGGAGGCCGCCAGCCATCACATGCTTCCTGATGGGGCGGACGGCTCCAGGACGGCAACCCGGGCCGATCTGGTGGCCGGTGCCTATGGCGGCCTGCAGGCTTATGCCACTGCGAAGACAACCGGACCGGTATCCGTCGCTTCCGTTCAGGCGACCGGGGTTAGTAAGGTACGGGTCACCTTCGACGGGGAGGTCGATACAGAGAAAGCCGCGCTGGTCCTGACTTCCGGTACGGCGACTATGGCTGCCGCAGTGAAGTTCGCGGAGGACAAGAAGTCCGCCGTACTGACGCTCTCGGACACCCCTCTCCGTTCGGGAGAATACAAAGTCACGCTGGGAGGGCTGGACGCTTCGTCTATAGGGACGAACTCCGGCACGTTCACCGTCCAGGACGAATATGTCAAAAAGCTGGAATTCATTCATGCGGGCGATACGGTTGCCAAGTCCACTCACGTCACTGTGAAAATCAAAGCGACCAACCAGTATGATGAGCCGGCGACATTGCCTGCAGGGAATTACACCGCTTATGGAGATATCGTCAAGCTGGCCATAAGCGCCGACGGCTACCTGCTGGCCACGCTGAACACCAGCGGTGCGGCTGCCGGCAGCGGTGTGGTTACCGCCTCGGTCGTAAACAATGACAGCCGGGTGAGCGCCGGCGCCTCGTGGAAGGTCGGCACAAGTCCGTTCCTGTCCAAGGTGGAGCTTGGGGCGGCGCAGTATGGGGATGGTACGGCCATACAGGGCGCAGGGGACCATGCCAAGTTCCCGCTCACCTACTCCGATCAATATGGCAGCCCGATGGACTACGACGCGGTCACCGAGCTGGACGCCACGCCTACGCTGCAGTGGAGAGATTATTTGGAGGGCCTGACCTACGAAGTGGAGGAAGATGGGGACGGACTTCCTGTGCTGGATATTACGCTGAACCGGAATGTGGATAAGGGCGGCGAGTTCCGTTTCTCCTTCCTGAATCAGGCCACTGCAGCGGATGGGGTTGTCTTAATCAAACCCGGCAAGCTGGCGGCCAAGGTGGAGCTCGGCGCACCTGCGGATGTCATTGCGGCGGGCGACCTGGCAGCCTACATCCCGTTTACCGCCTATGATGCGCAGGGACAGAAGCTGAGCACCGAGGACATTCTGAGTAAGGAGAACCTGAAGCAGATCAACATCAGTTCGAATGACTCCTCCGCAGCCATAGCAACCGCCGGCGAGCACAAAGGGAAAATCAAGATCGGCTCGGTCCCGGGCCGCAAAAACAGCTCTGTAACCGTCAGCATCTTCATTGCTTCGGCAAACAGCTCCAGCAGCGATTCGAAAAGCTTCCAGGTTCAGGCAGCCCGGATCCCGGAGCGTATCAAAGAAGTCACTGCGCCGCTGAAGGGAATGGTTCCCGGCGCGACTACGGTATTCACCTATGTGGTGCTTGACCAGTACGGCAAACAGCTCGACAGGCTGATTCCGGTGGACGATCAAGGCAATGCCGTTGCAAACGGAGGTTCCGCGTATCAAGTACAGATGACCGCCAAAACCTACGGCTCCAAGGACTCTTCGCCGGATGCGGTCACCGGGGACTTAACCTCAGGCGCTCCGGAGACCACAGGCACCCCGCTTTCACCGGAGCATCCGCTGCTCGTGATCGGGGATAAAGAAGCGGCCCTCGGCAACAGGGCACTGCTCGGCAGCGAACCGACCCTGCTGTTCAATCTGAGAAGCCAGATTAATAACAAGAAGTTCCGGTTTGCCGCCTTGAACAACGCTTCGGCCATTGATCACAGAATGGAGCTGGAGATCACCATCTTGAAAGACCAGACTGAGGTCAGCACGTTAAAGAGGACGGTGACCATCCTGGATCCCCAGTCCGCGGATCTGACCTACTCCCTGAACAACATCCCCGCGCTTTGGTATGCGAAAGACAGCGGGGCCGTATTCGACAATGTGTACAATTCCGTCACGGACGCAACGTATTCCTTCTCCGAGGACAGCCAGCTTCGTGCCGACAGCAAGTTCGGACGCGGGGTGGCTTACACAGCCAAGAATGCGGCAGGGGAAGTGATCGGCATGCGGCCGAAGCAGATCGTGTCGGTGGCAGCATCGGACCAGAGCATCGTGAATACCTTTACGAACGGTGCGGGTTCCGGATATGTGATCGGCAGCAAGGCGGGTACGGCCAAGGTGACGGTCAGCTTCAAAGCCGCCGACGGTTCGACCCGGACCCTGTCCACGAACGTCACGGTCAAAACCGATCCGCTGCGCATCGATAAGCTGACCTGGGACGACAGGGAATACAACGAAGGATTGGGCTTCAATGCGTTTACCGGCTTGAATGTTACGGACAATTACGGAGTTCTGTACGAAAATGCGGATGCCCAGAAATATAATCCGGCTCTGGGGGCTGCCTTCTCCATCTCCAACATCTCGGATGAGGGGCATTCGATCAGCATCGATCCTTACGGCAATGTAAAGATCTCCGGATCCGGACCTGTATCCTTTGACTTAACTGTAACCTCGCCGGCGGGCGTGTCGGCGACGGTAACAATCTATGCCTCACCGGAGACCACGGTACGAACAGCGCGTTGATCCCGGACTCGCCAATGCTCCAATGTCTAAAAGCATTACCTTATCATGCCGCCTTCGTGCGGCATTTTTGTTTTTGATTTTCTAGACCCACAAGGCCCTGCCTGGGCCCCCAAAGGGCATCTGCTCGAAAATCGGAACGCTTGGGATCTTGACTCAATACGATATATCGTTATATTATAACGATATATCGTATTGAAGGAGGAATTGGAATGAAGCATGACAAACACCATTCGTGGAAGGGACGTCATTCCCAGCATAGAAGATCCGACCTCGAGGGCGGTTACCCTGATTTGTTCCTGAGGCACCGGCATGACGGTCCGCGCGGCGGATTCGGCGGACGGGGAGAAGGGAAGCGGTTCTTCGAACGCGGACAGTTCAAGTTCGCCCTGCTGGAGCTGCTGGCCGCAGAACCGATGCACGGCTATCAGCTGATTAAGGCCATGGAAGACAAGACCGGCGGATTGTATTCGCCGAGTCCCGGCTCCGTATACCCCAATCTGCAGCTGCTTGAAGACATGCAGCTGATCGGCTCGAGCGATGCGGATGGCAAGAAGCTGTACCATATTACGAAGGCGGGGGAGGCCTATCTCCGCGAGAGAGAGGAGGCCGGTACACAGCCCCCGGAGAACCGCTGGGACCATCATGGACGTCATGGCGGGCATGGACACCATGGGCCGCACGGCAAGCATGGAAGGCATGGCGGGCGCGGCAAGCATGAGCTGCGCGGCTTGATGAAGGACTGGTCCGATGCGGTCTTCCTGATGGCGAAAGCCGCTGAAGCGGCGAAGGAAGCTCCATCCTCGAAGCAAGCAGCCCAGTTTCAGGAACTCATGGGCCAATTGCAGGAGAGTCTGAAGGGGCTGCTCGCCTCGATTCCCGAGTCCTCAGCCCAAGAACCGGCGGCACCGCCGACCGGGAGTGATTCCGCAGCAGAGGACAGCGGTGCCGGCCAATAACAGTTCATATTATAGGAGAAGTGATACCATGTTGATTCAAACAAGAACGATCGTTGTCCAAAAGGGCAAGTCGGATCTCGTCCTGGAGCGGTTTTCAAAAGAAAGCCCAATGGATGCGATGGAGGGGCTGATCGACAAAACCATCATGGTAAACCGGAAGAAGCAGGAAGATTGTGAGGAAGTCATGATCATGATCCGCTGGAGGTCCTTAGAGGACTGGAAGAACTGGGAGAAGAGCGATGCCCATATTCAAGGGCACCGGCAGAACAGAGGCCAGCCGAAGCCGGAACATATCATTAGTGTGACGGTGAATATGTACGAATTGAATGCGGTCCGGGAGGGCGCGAACGGAGCTCAGTAACCGCAGGATTGACCCTGGTAGAAGAAAAGCAGTCCCCTATCCCCACACCTGCCGAATTTGCTGCCAAGCACGGGTGTGGGGTTTTGACTGTTGTGACGACAGCCCTGACGTCCACGACACGGTAAACATGTATCTTCAAGAGGAAGGGATGGCATTCTCCTCGGCCTATTCCGGAACCGAAGCCCTGCGCATGTTCGAGCGAGTACAGCTGGTCCTGATGCTTCTGGATATCATGATGTCGGAAATGTTGGGGACTTTGCTCCTGAAATGTCCTTTGATGTAAATATGTGGGTCTTTAAGTCCTTTTTTCTACCTTTCTCTTTACATATAATCAAAAAGGTTTACTATTTAATTACATAGAGGAGATGCATGTATGAGAAAGAGCAAGGTTTTGATTTCCGCTTTCATCAGTATGGTTATGGTCTTTTCCTTGTTTTTGTTCACCCCGGCCTCCCATGCCGCCGGTGAAGAAGCAGTTGAAAATGCCACAACCGCACATACACCTATTGTTTTTGTGCATGGGTTAAGCGGTTCATCCAGCAATTTTATTTATATCAAAGCCTATTTGAAATCGCAGGGTTGGTCCGACGATGAGCTGTATGCTATCGAACTCCCAAGCAAGCAGGGGAACCAACTGTTAAATTCAGCTGCCCTGGACAGCTTCGTCGATAGTGTGCGGAGTAAGACCGGGCATACCCATGTGAACATTATTGCCCACAGCATGGGCGGGGCCAACAGTTTGTACTACATTCTGAACCGCAGCGGCTCCTCGAAGGTGGACAAGCTGATCACCCTGGGCGGCGCGAACCGTCTAACCACCAGCAGTGCTCCGGAAGGCGTGAACGTTACGTCGATCTACTCCACGAGTGATACGATTGTGGCCAACTATCTTTCCATTTTGACCGGTGCCAATAATATTCAAATTTCCGGCGTTTCTCATATCGGTCTTATCTTCAGTTCCCGGGTAAACGAGTTAATTCTCACTGCTTTGCAGCAGTAAGGGTGAAGGGGTCTCCAGTTGATAACGAGAGGCAGCCAATCTTGATTGGCTGCCTCTCGTTATCTTATCCTTCCCGAAATCCGAGCATAAACGTTCATTTCCATTCCGACTGAGGCAGGGGAGAAGAAGGTCTCCGAACAGCCCCGTCGCCTTATCCCTGCGCCGTCGGACGGATGACAATCTCGTTCACATCCACGTCGGCCGGCTGCTCGATGGCGAATCCAATCGCGCGGGCCACCGCTTCGGGCGGCATCGCCAGCTCATCCCGCATGGCGGCGAGCCGATCCCTTATTTCCCTCTTTGTTACCCCCTCTGTGAACGGAGTTCTCACGATACCAGGCGATATAATCGAAACGCGCAGTTGATCGCCTGCTTCTTGGCGCAGCCCTTCCGAGATTGCACGAACGGCGAACTTCGTCCCCGAATAAACCGATTGATCCGGTACCGTCCGATGTGCTGCCGTAGATGCGATGTTCACGAACTGCCCGAAGCCCTGCCTGCGAAAAATGGGGAGCGCGGCGGCAATGCCGTACAGCACTCCCTTCATGTTGATGTCGATCATCGCCTCCCAGTCCTCCACACGCAGGTCATCAAGGGGCGAGATCGGCATAACGCCGGCATTGTTGATGAGCACATCAAGCCGGCCGTACCGTTCGCATGCCAGAGCAGCCAGACGGGACATGTCTTCACGCCGACTGACGTCCGTGCTTGCGTACACGGCTTCGCCCCCATTACTGACGATGCGCTTCCCCAGCGCCTCAAGCCGGTCCGCTCCGCGCGCACCCAGCACGAGCTTCGCTCCACGTTCGGCGAGCAGAAGTGCGGCGGCTTCGCCGATTCCGCTGCTTGCCCCTGTAATAATGACGACTTTGTCCTTGATTCCTGCCGTGAACGCATTTCCTTCCAGGCCCATCTGCGATTCCTTCTTTCCTCTAAGCTATGGACCGCAGCTGTCCCTGCGATCCTGCACTTAGCATTATAGAAAGAATTCGATGGAACGAGGTAGATGATTCATGCGCATTTCTTGCCTGATCCTGTCCGGCTTGTTTACAATACGTTTATCAGACTGCATGGAACAGGAGGCGTGAATCCACATGACCCAGCACGATTCCCCGACAGCCATTTCGGCCTATCAAGAAGAACTGACAGAGCGCATTAAGCGGCATGCGACTGCTGACGGCACGCATCCCACCGCGATACCCGAGCTTTGTCTCAGACGGGCTTCCACGGAGTCGGAGCCGTTGCATACCATCCATCTGCCTTCGCTTTACTTGATCGCCCAGGGCTCCAAGACGGCTGTGCTGGCCGGGACAAGCTGCCGATGCGATTCCTCTTCCTATATGGTTACTTCGGTGCACCTGCCGGTCATCGGGAGAATTACGGGCGCCTCGCCCCAGATTCCCTATGTAAGCCTTCAACTCACGCTCCATCCGGATGTTCTCCTGGATGTCGTCAAGCATAGCCCGCCGCCGGGAAGCAGGGAGACCGGCAGCGGGATGCTGTTGAATCCGTCCACCCCTCCCTTGATGGAGGCGATCGTGCGGCTTGTCAGACTGCTGGATACTCCTGCGGATATACCGATGCTTTCTCCGCTCATCATCCGCGAGATATTTTACCGGGTGCTGCAGGACGAGCAGGGGGCATCGCTCAGACAGTTCGCCGTCATCGGAAGCTGTGCGCAGGGCATCTCCCAAGCCATACACCGGATTAACCGGGATTATTCCATGCCCCTCAACATTAGCGAATTGGCCAAAGAAGTAAGCATGAGCGCCACCTCGCTGCACAAGCATTTCAAAAAAGTAACGGCCATGAGCCCTTTGCAGTATCAGAAGGTCATTCGCCTGCAAGCCGCACGCCGGCTGCTGCTCACCGAAGGCTTGGATGCTGCTGCGGCGGGATTTCGGGTCGGGTACGAGAGTCCTTCCCAGTTCAGCCGCGAATACGCCCGCTTCTTCGGGCGCCCGCCGATGCGGGATGTCAAGCTCCTGCGCGATTCCAGTCTGATCTAAACCTGATGCCGATGCCGAAACTCCAGGGGCGTCATGCCCTCCAGGGTCCGAAAGCATCTGCCGAAATAGCTCGTTTGGGAGAAGCCGGTTTGCAGGGCGATGAGCTTGACGGATAAGCCCGTAGAAGCCAACAAGCGCTTGGCCTGCAGAATCCGGGATTCCATCAGGAACTCAGGGAAGGATTGGCCGAACGTCCTGCTGAACTTGCGGCTGAAGTAATGCGGACTGTACCCGGCAATGGCAGCCGCCTGTTCCAGGGTGAACGGCTCATGGCAGTGGGCACGCACATAGTTGGCTGCCGCACGAATCCGGTCTGCTGCCGGGTTGACGGGAACATTGAGCTGATCGGCCATGGACTGGATCCGGGTCAGCAGTTCATACAGCGTGGAGGCCATCGCGTATTCGTCATTCACTTCATACGCTCTCCCCAGGTGCAGCAGCCTTTCGATTAAAGTCACGACCGGCGCGGGATCCGAGAGTCCGAACAGCCACGGCTCGTCGAGCCCCTTGCCGCCGAGCAGCTCCTCCAGGCGCCCCCCGTAGAAATGGACCCACCGGATGTTCCATGGCTGATCGGAATCCGAGTGATACGTCTGCCTGAGGCCTGGCCCGTATAAAAAGCCTTGTCCGCGCGTCAGCTCGTAGGATCCTGTTTCCGTATGCAGAAAGCCTTTGCCGTCAAGGACAAGGTGCATATTATAACAGCGGTCCAAATTATTCTCCTTGGTTGCGTATTCACGCCGGACGGAGTGTTCGGGGTATTCGCTGTACCCACCGATAAAATCGGGAAAGCAGACATGCCGCGGGAAAACCGGTTTCGGCAGAAAAATGTGTTCTTTCATGCAGCACCTCGCGAGCTACGCAATATTTTTACACACAGAAAACAAAAGGATTGTTTTGTTCATAGGTGTCCGAATAATCAATGACAATATTTTAATATACTTCGCATGATTTTGTCATATCCATCTGCAGCGCCGTTTACTAGAATGAAGGTACAAGAACCGTTGGGAGGCAGGCATGGATGGCAAAATCGATACATATGGACGAATTAACGCTGGGCGTTTGTTATTATCCCGAACATTGGCCGGAGGAGCTGTGGGAGGATGACTTCCGGCGGATGCGCGAGATGAACATATCCGTGATCCGGATGGCTGAATTTGCTTGGTCGATCATGGAACCGGAGGAAGGGCGATTCGATTTCCGTTTCTTTCACCGGGTGATGGACTTGGCTCACCGGTATGGATTAAAGGTGATCCTGGGGACGCCGACGGCGACACCGCCCGCCTGGTTAACGCACCGCTATCCGGAGGTTCTCAACGCGAGCAAGGAGGGCGTGCTGTACCGGCACGGCATGCGCCGGCATTACAATTATTCGAGCCCCAAATACAGGGAGCTCTGCGGACGTATCGTCAGGAGCATGGTCGAGGCTTACAAGGATCATCCGGCTGTCATCGGCTGGCAGATCGACAACGAGCTCAACTGCGAGATCAGTGTGTTCTATTCGGAGGCCGATCATGCCGCGTTCCGGGCATGGCTTCAGAAGCGATACGGCACGCTGGACCATCTCAACGAGGCTTGGGGAACGGTCTTCTGGAGTCAGACGTATACGGACTGGGAGCAGATTCATCTCACACGGCCCATGGTTAACGATTCGCCTAATCCGCATCTGGCATTGGACGAGAAGCGGTTCATCTCCGACAATACGATTGCGTTCGCCAAGCTTCAAGTCGATATCATCCGGGAAGCGGCTCCGCATCACTTTGTCACGACCAACGGCATGTTCGGCCATCTGGACAATCACGAGCTGACGGATGAGCACTTGGATTTTTACTCTTACGATTCCTATCCGCAGTTCTCGACGATCTTCCCCGGCAGTGATGAGAATCCGCTGAGAGACCGTGCATGGAGCATGAACCTGTCCAGCGTCCGGTCAATTTCGCCGAACTTCTGTATCATGGAGCAGCAAGCAGGTCCGGGGGGCTGGGTGGACCGGATCGGGATGGGCACGCCAAGACCGGGACAAATCCGGTTATGGTCATACCAATCGGTGCTGCATGGAACGGATCTGCTTGTCTATTTCCGTTGGCGTACTGCGACGATGGGTACCGAGATCTACTGGCACGGGATCAATGATTACCACAACAAGCCGAACAGAAGAGTGCGGGAAGTCGCGCAGGTGGGCGAGGAGTTCTCGCGGATCGGTTCCGCCATCGCAGGAACGGTATACCAGGCGGAAGTCGCGATCATGCAGGACTATGATAACAACTGGGACGGGGAGCTAGACGAGTGGCATGGCCCGCTGCGATGGCAGAGCCTTCGCTCCTGGTTCAAGCAGCTCCAGTACCGTCACATCCCTGCGGACTTCATCACCCTGCGGCCGAAGACAACCCTGGAGGAATTATCGAGGTACAAGGTTCTTGTGTACCCGCACCCGGCGATCATGACGGAGGAAACGGCGGAGCTCCTTACCGGATACGTTGAGCAGGGAGGGAAGCTCTTCTTGGGTGCCCGTACCGGCTATAAGAATCCGAGCGGCCACTGCTATATGCGTCCCTTCCCGGGTCCGGCCGCCGGGCTGTGCGGGATTACCGTCGAGGATTATACGTTAATCAAAGGCTCCGTTACGCCGGCAGAGCTGCGCTGGGAGGGCAGCCGCCTGCCTGCGGGGGCCAAGGCCCTTGGATTTAACGAGGTGCTGCGGGTTGAGAATGCCGATGTGGAGGTGGTGGCCGAATACGCGACCGAATACTACCAGGGCATGCCGGCATTGACGCGGCGCGCGGCAGGTCTAGGGAAAGTGTGGTATTACGGCGCCGCTTACAGCGAAGAGGTCGTGGATGCGCTCCTCGACGAGCTCGGCCTGGCGTCTGCGGCTGGGGACTGGTTCGACATGCCGGCCGAAGTCGAGCTGGGGATCCGCTCATCGGACGAAGCGCGCTATGTGTTCTTATTGAACTACTCGGATCAGCCGGTCACGATCCAAGTCAAGAAGGCAGCCAGAGAGCTGCTGTCCGGTACAACCCTGCAGCATGAGGTTGACATGCCGGCTTACGGCGTACTGATCTTCGAGTTGGCGTGAGCAACTTTTTTATACCTCAAAAAACGGTCCCGTATAACTCCCGGGACCGTTTCATTTTGGCTTATAAAGAACAGCTATTTAGAGGCCTTGGCTGGGTATAGTTCGTTGATCTCCTTGATCTCGTCGCCGCCACCTCTTTTGCGCCAGAACTCTGTGGCGTCTCCAACGGCTTTCTCATCGGTTTGTCCTACGTTCATCTCTTCCTTCGATCTAACCCTTCATCGCGGAAGAGTCAAGATGCTTCATCCGGGCGGTGGACTGCTTCCGGAGCTGCTCCGAGAAGAAATGGCCCCATACGGAGACCAGGATGAGCACTACCGCAATAAGCACAGACAGAGCCAGCGGCGATAAGGAGCCGGCGAGAAGGGACAGCAGCAGGAGCACCAGGGAACCGGCTAAGTAGGGAGCCGGAACCACACCGGACACAATGTACATGAATAAGGCATTGCCCAGCAGGAACAGCCCGGGGCCCCCAAGAAGCACCAAGGCTGTCATAGCCTCGGTGTGGCCCGACGGATGGGCGAGCAGTAGTTCGCCTGCCACCGCAGTGACAATGATGCCTGCAACGAGCAGCAGGTGGGTATAGGTATACGCCGACCGCGCTAGTCTCCCCGGGTCGGACGAGTGGGCAATGAAATCATGCCCGGTCTTCGAGGTCGCATCGAAGTAGATCCACCACAAGGCGACCGTGATCACGAACGCCGAGACGAAGGCCGCCATCGTGGTGAGACTCCAGGCGGTATCGGCGAACGTGGCGCCGATCAGCAGGATGGACTCACCGAGCGCGATGATAATGAACAGCCCGCAGCGTTCCGCCATGTGGGAGCCTTCCACATCCCACACCGAAGTGGGAGTTCTGCCAAGACGCGGAACCCAGAATCCGAGAGAAGGGGCGGCATACTCGAGAACGATCGCCGCAATCCATAAGGCCAGCCGGTCCGTGCCCTCGGCTATTCCTCCTGCGATCCAGAAGACGCCCGATCCACTCAGCCATACCAGAATACGGATAAAGTTAATCCGGAGCTCCTTCAGATCTCGGCGGAGCATCCATACGGTATACGCGGTCCGGCCTACTTGGAAGAGCGTATACGCGGCGGCAAAGTAAAGTCCGGTCGACCCGAATGCCTCAGGTATGGAGGCGGACATAATGAGTCCGAGCAGCATCAGCACGATAAGCATCAGCCGAATCTGCCGCATCTCGGCATTGAACCAATTGATAACCCAGGCCGTAAAGATCCAAACCCACCATACGGCCATCGTCAGCAGCACCAGCTCGATGGCTCCCCCGAGCGATAAATGACCCAGGAACGAATGGGAGAGCTGGGTGACGGCGAAGACGAAGATCAGATCGAAGAACAATTCGATAAAAGAAACCTTCCCCGAGTCGCTGTTCCCCCTGCCGCGTAACAGGCCCGCTTGCGAAGGCGGCTTCATTTTCATTTTCCTCCTTATGTTCAAAATCAATGGCATCGCCGCCCATGACGGACGGTGCGAATTACTATATAAGATAACAGAATGGAGTCCCGGTGAGAATGAAATTCTTTCATTACAAAAAGGACAGCCCAAACCTCAGGACTGTCCTTGACCCGCGTTCTTATTGTCCTTCATGCCCGCCGAACATCGTATGCGCGTAGAAGACGCCGGCGCCGTAAGCACCGCTGTGCTGAAGGGCAATATCCATCACCGCATCATACGTGTCCTGTCTTGCCCAGTCGCGCTGATACTCGAGAAGAACCGACTGCCAGGTCACCGGAATCGCTCCCGCTTGAATCATCCGTTGAATGGACGTCTGATGGGCTTCATCGGTTGTTCCCGCGGATGCGTCGGTCACAATATACACCTCGTAGCCTTCCTTCAGAGCGGCAATCGTCGGGAATGCGAGGCAAACCTCGGTCCACAGGGCCGCCATGACCAGCTTCTTACGGCCTGTGCTTTTGACGGCAGCCACAAAGTTCTCGTCTTCCCAGGAGTTCATGCTTGTCCGGTCGATCGGCTTATACTCTGGAAACACTTCTTGAATGTGCGGGTGAATCGGGCCCGAGAAGGTTTCAGCCGCAACCGTAGTAAGGATAATGGGGGCTTGGAAGACCTTTGCCGTTTTGACCAGACCGACCGCATTATTGATAATGGTCTGCCGGTCGGCGCTCTGCACCCCGAATAACATCTGAGGCTGGTGATCGATAAGAATAATCGCAGAATTCTCCGCCGTGAGCAAATCAAGCTTGTCATTAAACATCTTGAATCTCCCTACTTTCATGTTTAGGTATGCTGGATTACAACAGTTCTGGAGCGGCTGCCCATGAACGAACGGCTGTTGTATGTACCCATAATATGTAAATCACCCCCAGCAAACAATCCGCATTTTTCTATACGTTCCATAGATGATACTTATACGTTTTGAGACCTGGGGCCGCTCTTCTCCCGGGAGAACACATTAGGATTTCCTATGCATGGTATAGTCACAGCTTTATTGATGGGATAGGCACTTCAGGATAAAATGCATGGTAATCGTCCGGCATCACCCCTGGGTGGGGGTGGAACCTGGGTCATGAAAACGGGATATAGGGGGGACAACGTCGATGTGGGGTTCCATGCTGCTTGCTTTAGCCACCGGTCTTATTATCGGAGTTATTTTTCAGTCGCTTAAAATTCCGTCACCCGCACCGCCATTCTTGGGCTTACTCGGCCTTCTGGGCATGTTTCTGGGACAAAATGCCGTACCGTGGATCAAAACGCTGCTGAACCACTAGTCCTCATCGGGATGGAACCAAATTGACCTTATAAGGAGAGTCGCAAGAATGAATCATGAATCAAACGCAGTTCAGGCCGATCTCTTGATCTTCAATGCCAAAATCGTAACGATGGATGAAGCCAATCCGACGGCTGAAGCGGTGGCTGTCAAAGACGGCCGTATTGCAGCGGTTGGGAGCGACGCCGATATCATGCGCTTCAAAGGCCCGGCGACCCGTGTGGTGGACGGCAATCAGCGTCTGCTCATTCCGGGGCTGAACGACTCCCATATTCATCTCATCCGGGGAGGATTGAACTATAACCTGGAGCTCCGCTGGGACGGCGTTCCGTCGGTTGCGGACGCGCTGCGGATGCTGAAGCAGCAGGTGGACCGTACGCCTGCGCCTCATTGGGTCCGGGTCGTAGGCGGATGGACAGAGTTTCAATTCAAAGAGCGCCGGATGCCTACCCTGGAGGAGATCAACCGGATCGCCCCCCATACGCCGGTGTTCATTCTGAATTTGTATCGTCAAGCGTTCTTGAACCAGGCGGCTCTGCGGGTGGTCGGCTATACGAAGGACAGCCCGAACCCGCCGGGGGGAGAGATTCAGCGCGACAGCAGCGGGAATCCGACCGGGATGCTCATTGCGCGCCCCAACGCAACGATTCTGTACGCCACGCTTGCCAAAGGCCCCAGACTTTCGTATGAAGACCAAATGAACTCCACCCGGCTGTTCATGCGGGAGCTGAACCGGTTCGGGCTGACCAGCGTCATTGATGCCGGCGGCGGGTTCCAGAACTATCCGGATGACTATCAAGTCTTTGCGGAGCTCGACAAACGCGGGGAGATTACCGTCCGGACGGCATACAATCTCTTCACACAGCATCCGAACCACGAGCTGGAGGACTTTCAGTCGTGGACGTCCACGACACAGCCTTATACAGGCAGTCCGTACTACCGGCATAACGGTGCAGGAGAGATGCTGGTCTACAGCGCGGCGGACTTTGAAGATTTCGTCGAGCCCCGTCCGGAGCTGCCCGCCGTATTGGAGGATGAGCTGTACTCCGTGACGCATCACCTGGTTCAGAAGCGCTGGCCGTTCCGTCTGCATGCGACGTACGGCGAATCAATCTCCCGCTTCCTGGACGTGTTCGAGCGCGTCAATAAGGACATTGCGTTCAAGGATCTGCGGTGGATCCTCGATCACGCCGAAACCATTCACGAAAGGGACTTGGAACGTGTCGTCGCGCTGGGCGGCTCCATTGCCGTGCAGAACCGCATGGCCTTCCAAGGGGAATATTTCGTGGACCGGTACGGGGCCGAAGCCGCAGAACAAACGCCGCCGATCAAGAAGATGCTGACGGCAGGCCTGCATGTAGGTGTGGGAACGGACGCTACGAGGGTGGCCAGTTATAACCCCTGGGTGGCGTTATATTGGCTCGTCACCGGCAGGACGCTGGGCGGGCTCCGGCTGTATCCCAAATCGAACCGGGTGGACCGCCACCAGGCTCTTCGCATGTATACGGCAGGCAATGCCTGGTTCTCGAAGGAAGAAGACGTGAAGGGTCAAATCAAAGCGGGGCAGTATGCGGACCTGTCGATACTGACGGACGACTTCTTCCAAGTGGCGGAAGAAGAGATCAAGCGGATCGAGTCCGTATTGACTGTCGTAGGCGGCAGGATCGTCTATGGCTCGCGGGAATTCGCGAAGCTGTCGCCGCCGGCACCTAAGGCCAGTCCCGATTGGGCGCCGCACAATTTCTTCGGCGGCTATTACAGCGAGCCCGCGTACGGAGGAGGCAGTCCGGGGCATCAGGCGCCGGAGCCTCACAGGCTTCACCACCGGGGCTGCAGCCACCATCATGGCAGCGGGTTCTGCGACCTTGATTGCTTTGTATTCTAAACCCCAGAGGAGACGGTCTTATGTCCGATATTACGATTAAAGTCATTGACAATGGTCCGCTTTGCATTACCGGCCGAGTCGAATTAACGGATGCCGAAGGCAGCCGGTTTGAAACCAAAGAAACCTTTATCCTATGCCGATGCGGGCTATCCGGCAAAAAGCCGTTCTGCGACATGACGCACAGAGGAAAATTTGAAAGCACGCCTCGCGCCTAAACCGCCCGGCTCGTGCATGCTGAGGCCAACCAGGCTTACTGGTTGGCTTTCTGCGTATCCTTTTCACGCTCCCCCTGCTCCCTGCGGGCAGGCTTCTTAAAGCAAAAAACTCACATCCATCGCGTGCCGAAACACAACGAAGGATGTGAGCCAGGTAGTAAATGAGTAAAACCAAACCTACATCTGATTAGTTCGGGCATGAACACCCGGCTGCGGTTGTCCTTCCAATCGGATGAAGAAAGGGACGGCCATGCTTACACAGAGCAGTAAAGCCAGCACGAGAAATGCGGGCAAATGCCCCGCCTGATCCACAAGGTAGATCGAGAGAATCGGCCCTAGGGAGGCGCCTATGAACAGCATGAACATGTGAAAGGAAACGGCAATCGCCCGAATTTCTCCAGCCAGGTGGCCTATTAACGAGATTAATGCGGGCAGGGTGACCGCAATCCCTGTAATGAATACAACGCTCATGAGGATCAGAAAGACAAGATTGTGCCACAACCCTAATAGACCAAGACCAACGGCCGCAATGAGCAGTCCGGACCACACGGTGTTCTTCATCCCGATGCGGGCAACCACTTTGCCATCGAAGGGAGAGACCAGCATGCCGATGATCCCCACCGCGCGGATCCATAAGATCTCCTGGTGGCTTAACCCGAACAGCGGGCTGCTCAAGTAGCTCCCCAAGGTTGTAAAGAAGCCTACGAGCGATGTGAACAGGGTAGCCGATATGATGTAGCACAGGGGCAGGCTCTTCTGGCTGAATATCGCGCTCATGCGGCGAAAAGGGGCAAAGAAGCTGCCGACGGCTGCATGGACCGGATCACGGGGCACCAGGAGAGCAACGAGGACAAACGAAACCAAGTACCCGGCGCTCAAAATATAAAATACGTACGGCCAACTGAACTGAAGAACCACCCAGGAGCTGTAGAGCTGCCCTGCAATGCTGGCCATCAGGAATGCCGTGCTGATAAAGCCGATAATCCCTACTTTTCTGCGAGCCGGGAACATCTCCATAGCGTACGCGAGTACCGAAGGAGGGAACATTGAGGCCGCCAGCCCCTGAATCGCCCGCAGGGCAATGAGCCAGGAGAGGTCGGTGGCCGTACCGATCAGTGGAGTGATCAGCGTGAGCATCAGCAGCCCGGACAGCATCATTTTCTTCCGCCCGAATCGGTCCGACAGGACGCCGAAGAACAATCCGCCGCCCGCAAAAGCGAACGAAAATGCGCTTCCCGCCCAAGCTGCCTCGGATGGGGCCGCCTGAAATGAATCCGCGAAGAGCGGTACCAGGGGAATCGTCAAAAAAACCGATGAGACAACAAGCAGGGAGCACCAGAATAAAATCCCCGTGAGAACAGAGTAGTTCGGGGAGCCGGACAAGGATTCGTCAGCCAAAATAAACCTCCTACATATTTAATTTGGTGGAGCGGAACGATGAGTATCCCCATCTTATTCGTTCCCCCGGCGCAGGATCAATAGAGGCCTTTCTATACTTCTTATTCAATTTCCCTATAACGGCCTTACATTTATATACAATAAAGAAGCGCTATGCTATTCTAGGTTTTGCCAAAAACCGAAGGGAGTTTTATATTCATGTCGACACAGCTGCTAGGGGTACTGAATACCCAAATTGCGAACTGGACGCTCTTGTTCACCAAGCTCCACAATTATCACTGGTATGTGAAAGGCCCGCAGTTTTTCACGCTTCACCTGAAGTTTGAGGAGCTGTACACCGAGGCTGCTCTGCATGTAGACAATCTCGCGGAGCGTCTGCTTGCGCTGGGCGGCAGTCCTGTAGCCACCCTGCGTGAAGTTCTGGAGCTCTCGGCCGTGAAGGACGCCCGGGGACAAGAAACCGCCGAGGAGATGGTCCGCTCGATTGTAGAGGACTTCGGCCTTGTGGTTGCGCAGCTGAAGGAAGGCATGAGCCTGGCTGCAGCCGAGGGGGACGAGACGACGGGGGACATGCTGCTTGCCATCCACAGCTCCCTCGAGAAACACGTATGGATGCTGCGCTCGTTCCTCGGCTGAAATGGGGAGCAGTAGGCTCTGCTCATTTGTATGGCTGAGCCGGAAGCCGGGGGGCCTGGGGATCGTCTCTCCGGGCTTCTTCTTTTTCGGAATCAAGCTGAAGGTATAGATGATTCTTATCCCTCCTATAGGGAAAATGGCATTGTTCCCCGTCTCCCTTACGAACTATGATGAGAACAGCATGACAGAAACCGCCAGAGTCGAATTCAAAGCAGCGTTTACCCATCGCTGAGCAAGTCAAGGATAAGAAGATCGCGGAATAACCGACCGGAGTCGGATAAGAAGCCTGATCCGATCGGAGGCAGGCCTGTCACCAGTATAAGCAGGGGAGAGATCGTCATGTCTTTACAAACGGCTGGGATTCATCATATTACGGCATTTGCAAGAAACCCGCAGGAGAACGTCGATTTCTATGCAGGCGTTCTCGGACTGCGGCTCGTCAAGAAGACCGTGAACTTTGACGCGCCGGAAGTGTACCATCTCTACTTCGGCGATCACGCGGGGCATCCCGGAACGATCATCACCTTCTTCCCATGGCCGACTTCCCGCAAGGGCCGGGTCGGTGGAGGTCAAGTCGGCATCACCACGTATGTCGTGCCTGTCGGTTCCCTTCCGTTTTGGGAGGCGCGTCTTAAGCACTTCGGCATTTCGGTCATGAAGGCCGAAAGATTCAATGAACAGTACCTTCAATTCAATGACAATGAAGGGCTGCGGCTCGAGCTGGTGGAACGCGAAGCCGGCCCGAAGAGCGAATGGGTATTCGGCGGAATCACAGCCGACCAGGCGATCAAGGGCTTCGGCGGGGCGGTGCTGTTCAGCACGAACGCGGAGAGTACGGCTTCGGTACTTGAATATGTGCTGGGATTGAAGAAGGTCGGGCAAGACGTAGGGTACAGCCGCTTCCAGGCGGCCGGTGACATCGGCAATCTCATTGACGTGCCCCTCACCGATGTCGAACGGGGCGCTGAAGGGGCTGGAACGGTCCACCATATCGCATGGAGGGCCAAGGACTTCGAAGAACACGAGCAGTGGCAGCAGGAGGTATTCAGCGCCGGGTTTATCCCGACCGACCTGATTGACCGCCAGTATTTCCATGCGCTGTACTTCCGGGAGAAGGGCGGGATTCTCTTCGAGATCGCCACCGATCCCCCTGGATTTGCTAATGATGAAGATCCCGATGCGCTCGGGCAGAAGCTGATGCTCCCGTCATGGTTTGAGGATCGAAGGGAAGCCATCGAAGCGAACCTGCAGCCGGTCCAGGTCCGGGAGTTAGAGGCAAAGTCCTCATGAAGCACTACTTTGAGCGCGGCCTGGATTCCAAAGCCCCTGTTCTTGTGCTCTTCCATGGAACCGGCGGGTCGGAACGTGATCTGGTGCCGCTCGCCAAGCTGATCTCGCCGGAATCGACCATTCTGAGTCTCCGGGGGAATGTGACGGAGAACGGCATGCCCCGTTTCTTCCGGCGCCTGGCCGAAGGCGTGTTCGATGAAGAAGATCTGGTCTACCGCACGAACGAGGTGCATACCTTTTTGGATCGGTCTGCTGAAGAATATGGCCTCGCCAGGGACAATTTCGTCGCGCTCGGCTATTCTAACGGGGCCAACATCATAGGAAGTGTGCTTATTCATTACGGTCGATCGTTTAGAGGAGCGATCCTGCACCATCCCATGGTTCCGCTGCGGGGAAGGGAACTGCCGGAGCTCACCCGCGTCCCGGTGTTCATCGGGGCGGGTACGAACGACCCGTTCAGCCCGGCCCGGGAGACGGAGGAGCTGCGAGACCTGCTGGCCGGGGCAGGAGCGGACGTGGAAGTGCACTGGGAACGATACGGTCACCAGCTGACGGATCCCGAAGTTATGGCGGCCCAAGCGTGGTACAGCAGGCAGTTCGCTGCCACGCAGCAGTAACCCAGGTACACAAAGAGAAGAGACGGAGGAGAGCTCATGAGCAATATCGCGATATTCGGCTTTGGACGCATCGGAAGACAGCTGCTGCGGGTGGCGCTGCAGAATGATCTGTTCGTCCCGGTATCCATCTCGGACATTAAAGACGAAGGCACACTCGCCGCTTTGTTCGAGGTCGATACCAACTACAAACGCTGGCACGAACCCGTATCCGGGGAGGAAGGCTCCCTCCGGATCGGCGGCCGGACGATCCGGTTCATCAATTCCTCCAAGGAAGTTCCGGACTGGCAAGCCCTTGGGGTGAGTTTGGTCATCGACTGCACGGGAAGAGCCGTGACACGGGCTGTCGCTCAAACCCATCTGAACCGCGGAGCCCGGCGTGTTCTCGTCAGCGGGCCCAGCAAAACGCTGGAGGACTGCGATGCCGTCCTGCTGAAGGGAATCAATCTGGACTCCTTCGACCCGGAGAAGCACAAGATCATCAGCATGGCCAGCTGCACGACGAATGCTTTGGCACCTGTCGTCAAATTGATCAAGGAACATTATGGCATTCAATACGGCTTGTTCTCGACCGTCCATTCCTACACGAATACGCAGTCGTTAACGGATCAGCCGATGAAGGACCGGCGGGATTCCTGGGCCGCCGCCGAGAATATCATTCCTTCTTCCTCGGGAGCAGCCAAAGCCCTGAAGTTCATCTGGAACGATCTGCAAATCACCGGCAAGGCGTATCGGATTCCCACCCGTACAGGAAGCATAGCGGAGCTGAATCTCGTTACGGACAAACCTTGCACGGCCGAAGAGGTCAACGATCTGTTCCGCCGATCCGCTGCGGAAGGGGAGCTGAAGGGTGTGCTCGACGTGCTCGAAGGCGAGTGGGCCTCCTCCCGTATCGTAGGCGATTCCCATTCCTCGATCATCGATCTGCCGCTGACCCAAAAGCAGGGAGAGATCTTATCCGTTGCCGCCTGGTATGACAATGAGTGGGGCTACGCATCACGCCTGGCGGAAGTGGCCGCTTATTTGGCTGCAAAGTAAATAGAGAGGAGAAGGGCTATCGCTTCGGTTGATTGTTCCATGGGCCGGAGCCGATAGTCCTTCTATTCTAAGGGTTAGGAGGGAGGAGTTGACAATTGTCTTGATATCATGTATCTTTAATTAAAGACATAATACAATGCACTCGGGTATCCCATTTCCCACCAATACAGAATGAGGTGAAGACGATGACGATGATTCCGTTTCTTGACCGAATCAACGAACTGAGCAGAAAAGACCGCAGCGAAGGTTTGACAGCTGCCGAGAAAGCCGAACGGACGGTGCTGCGGCAGGATTATTTGCGGTTGATCCGCGGGCAGGTAGCCACGACCATGCTGGGCATCTCTGTCGTGGATGCGGAGGGCAATGATGTCACTCCTTCGAAGCTGATCGAAGTGAAGACACGTCTGAACCCATGACGGATAAAGAGACGAAAGGCCGCGGAGATCGCGGCTTTTCTTGCGTTTTGAGGGGCGTTCCGGCCGCTGCCCATGATTAACGAAACCTTCAAATCCTACATAAGATGGAAGTACCATCGGAGTGCCGTCATGAAGAGGCTTTTCGGTTTAGATCGCCAAGGGAAAAGAGTACAAAATAGGGGCACAGAGGCCTGGGTATAAAAAGCTTATATCATAGGTATTAATAATGTTTTGTTGACTCGCCGATATAAACTACTGTATTTTCATATATGTGTGACAAAACAAAGGCAGCTGTCGAAATGCTGCGCTTCGGCGCGGCAGTTCTTGTCGAACGGCTTATAACTATCATATACTAGTAAATAAATAGATTTAGTTTTCCAGCAGGAGTGCTTACACCTTTTCTACAAATCTTGAGGTATAAGGAAGGTTAACATGAGCAATCGACAAACGAAAACAGACGTGATCTTAATTGGTGCCGGAATCATGAGCGCAACATTGGGCACGCTGCTCAAAGAATTGGTTCCGGACTGGAAAATTACAGTGTTTGAGAAGCTGCCCACCTCCGGTGAAGAAAGCTCCAACGAATGGAACAATGCAGGTACGGGGCACGCGGCATTATGCGAGTTGAACTATACGACCGAAAAACCGGACGGTTCCATGGACATCAGCAAAGCGGTCAAAGTAAATGAAGAGTTTCAGGTTTCCATGCAGTTTTGGTCTTATCTGGTGAAAAGCAAATTGATTCGCAATCCACAGGACTTTATCATGCCGCTGCCGCACATCAGCTTTGTCCAAGGGGCGAAGGATGTCACGTATTTGAAGAAGCGGTTTGAAGCCATGTCCGCCAATCCGCTGTTCCAAGGCATGGAGTTCTCCGATGACCCGGCGAAACTCGCGGAGTGGATGCCTCTCATGATGAAAGAACGGAATTCGCAGGAACCTATTGCGGCAACCAAAGTAGACTCTGGAACAGATGTCAACTTTGGCGCTTTGACACGTACACTGTTTGCCCATCTCAAGAGTAAGAATGTCGCGATCCAGCACAACCATCAGGTGGATGATATCAAACGCGCAAGCGACGGATCCTGGGAATTGAAAGTAAGAAACGTGAGCAGCGGCT
This sequence comes from Paenibacillus sp. S-38, assembly GCF_049942825.1. Taxonomy (NCBI): domain Bacteria; kingdom Bacillati; phylum Bacillota; class Bacilli; order Caryophanales; family Paenibacillaceae; genus Paenibacillus; species Paenibacillus sp. S-38. Next base: position 4,195,978 of record NZ_CP187970.1, on the reverse strand, counting down.
CCGTTGAACGGCATACCGCCAAATTCGTCTTTATCGGCGGCGGCGGAGGCAGCCTGCATCTGCTGCAGAAATCCGGTATCCCCGAAGGGAAAAGCATTGGCGGGTTCCCGGTAAGCGGCCTGTTCATGGTATGTAAGAATCCGGAGGTTGTAGAGCAGCATCATGCCAAAGTGTACGGCAAAGCGAAAGTCGGTGCTCCTCCGATGTCCGTTCCGCATCTGGACACCCGTTTTATCGATAACAAAAAGTCGCTGCTCTTTGGACCGTTTGCCGGCTTCTCGCCCAAATTCTTAAAAACCGGTTCCATGCTGGATCTGGTAACATCCGTCAAACCGCATAATCTCACTACGATGCTCGCGGCGGGCGCTAAGAATATGGCATTGACCAAATACCTGATCAAACAAGTGATGCTGTCGAAAGAAGAGCGGATGGAAGAGCTGCGTGAGTTCATTCCGAATGCCAAAAGCCAGGATTGGGATCTGCTTGTAGCAGGACAGCGCGTGCAGATTATCAAAGATACGGCGGCCGGCAAAGGAACGCTGCAATTCGGTACGGAAGTGATCAATGCCGCCGACGGTTCGATTGCCGCACTGCTCGGCGCTTCTCCAGGTGCATCCACAGCGGTCTCCGTTATGCTGGAGGTCATCAACAAGTGCTTCCCGCAGCAGATCAAAGCCTGGGAGCCAAAACTCAAAGAAATGATTCCTTCTTATGGCGTATCGCTGCTCAAAAAACCGGAGATGATCCACGAGATTCACACGACCACGTCGCGGACACTCGGTTTGAGTGAAGATCAGCCGGTAGAAAGAGCACGCCGCACTGTATCTTAAAGTAAGTGAAATATTTCATTTGACCAAAGCCTTGCCGGCCAGGGACAGGGATTCGCATTCATGCGAATCCCTTTTTTATGTTCCCACCCCTGCATGGGGACAAGCTTCACTGCCGCGGCGCGCCCGATATCCGTTAGCCTGTCCCATTCCGTGGAATTTCATTAGATAGCCGTTCCATCAGCTATCCCATTTGGGATATAGCCCCGGTGGGCGTGGAAGCTTATCCTAATTCTATATAGCAGCAATTACAAAAAAGGGAGACGAATTATGTTTCGAATGGTTAGGCGGGACTTGTCGGCCGTACTCCAACGGGACCCGGCGGCAAGGCATGTGATCGAGGTGATCCTGTGTTATCCGGGGCCATGCTGGCCATGAACCGGGCGATGGAGGATGCGGGGCTCGGGCCAGCCGACATCTCGTATATCTCCGCCCACGGCACGGGGACACGCGCCAATGATTCCACCGAATCGGCCGCCGTCCGCCGGACCTTCGGCCCTCTGGCGGAGACCCTCCCCGTAAGCTCGATCAAATCGATGCTCGGCCATACGATGGGCGCCGCCAGCGCGATCGAGGCGGTCGCCTGCGCACTGGCCGTCCATAACGGGGTCATTCCGCCCACGATGAATGTGCAGACCCCTGATCCGGACTGCCTGCCCAATACGGTGGCGGGCCAGGCACAAACCATGCCGGTGGCGGTGGCCATGAGCAATGCCTTCGCCTTCGGAGGCAATATCTCGACAATCCTGCTGGGAGGTGCTCCCGAATGAACAAGGGGACAGATCAAGTGGTCGTGACGGGGATCGGTACCGTTTCTTCCTTTGGCGTTAGCAGCGATTCCTTGTGGGACGCGATTCAAAGCGGCCGGTACCATTCCGGCGATCCGGACGCAGAGAGCGGGCACCGCACGATCCGCGTGCCCCAGGATGATTTGGTGCCCATTCTCGGCACCAAAGGCCTGCGGTTCGTTCACGGCGCCTCCCGCTTTCTGCTCGCCGCAGCGGATGTGGCGGCGGAGGAAGCGGGTCTGACGGGTGATGCAGTGGACCCCGACCGGCTCGGCATCGTGGTGGGCAGTAACTACGCGAATCTGCATACAGCCGATCTGTACGACCGGACGCTGCTGACGGAAGGCCCGCGAGCGGTATCGGCCATGGAAGCACCGAATCTGCTGGTCAATGCGCCGGCCGCCCTGCTGGGCATCCGGCTGCAGGCAAGAGCGTGCAATACGACCATATCCACCGGAGCGTGCGCGGGACTCGACGCTCTCGGCTATGCGATGACCCTCCTGCGCCGGGGCAAAGCGGACTGTATCCTCGTCGGCGGCACGGAGGAAGTAAGCCGGCAGCTGCTCGGCATCTACACGATGGCCGGGGCCCTGCCTGCCGCTCCTACCGATGAGACCGGCAGGCCCTTCGACGCCTCCAGCCAAGGGATTACTCCGGGCGAGGGGGCCGTAGCGGTCGTGCTGGAACGCCGTTCCTTCGCGGAGGCGCGCGGGGCCCGGATCCAGGCGCAGCTCGCGTCCTGGACGTCCGGCTGCGCTGCGGGCCGCTCAGCGGCCAAGCGGGAGATGAGCTTGACCCGGGTCATCGGCGAGGCGCTCGACAAGGCCGAGGCCCATCCAAGCGAAGTCGGCCTCGTAGTCTCCGGTGCCAGCGGCCAGGCTTCCCTGGACGGCCCGGAGTCCGAGGCGCTGCAATCGGTCTTCGGCGGCTGGCGGACACCCATCACCGCCGTCAAAGGGGTGACCGGCGAGACCGCCGGTGCCGGCGGCTTGTTCCAGCTTTTCGCCGCCGTGCGTTCGCAGGTATCCGGAATCGTACCGGCCACTGCCGGGGCAAGGGTGACCGTCCCCGCCCAGTCGCCGCTCGGTCTCTCGATTCAGCCGGTACGGAGGGAGAGCGGGGAACGCAAGCCCGCCCTGCTGACCGCGCAGGATATGTCGGGAACCGTCAGCGCGGTGGTGATCCGCTAACCGGCCTTAGAAGAGCGGAAGGGAATGACGTCATGGCGGTGCGGGAAGACAAGAAAGAACGTATTATCGAGAAGGCCGTGGCGATCTTTGCCGAGAACGGCTATTACAAGACGACGACCGGTCAGGTCGCCAAAGCGGCCGGGGTGACGCAGCCGTATGTGTTTCATTTTTTTGCGAACAAGGAAGAGCTGTTCAAGACGGTCATCGGCAGAGCCTGCTTCCGGATCAATGAAGCGTTCGCCGAAGTAGAGGAAACGCCCGAACGCCTGAAGCATGCGATGGGCTGTGTCTTCAGCCGGGTCATGAGCGCGCACCGCAGTGAGATTCTGCTCGCAATGCAGGCCCATGCGATTGCCGAGCCGGAGATCCGGAAGCATGTCAAGGGGCAGTACCGGATGATCCATGAGACGGTAATCCAGAAGTTCAGGGAAGCGGGCGTCGATCAGGCCGAGGCGGAAGCCAGCCGCTTCGTGGGAGTCGGCTTCCTGATCGCCATCTCGGACGTCATGGAGATGCCGGAGCTGAGCGGTTTCTATGATTCGGAGGAAGAAGAGAAATCCTGCGCGATGAAAGCCGAATCGGACGGCAGGAGCGGAGTCTGTGTATAGCTCATGGATAGGGAAGGGGGGCGGGCCCGCATACGGCTGCTCCTCTTTTTGATATGACAAACTGTTCGCTAAGGAATGATCAGCAGAAAGCCGGTTATCTAAGTCCAGATGACCGGCTTTTTGTGTCAGGCATCCATTCTTAGAGCTATAATGAAAGCTTGATCGAATGAAATGCGCTCTTCGCGATTTTTTATTAGGGATGAACACATCATTTATTTTAGACAAAGTAATAAATTCAAAATAGTACCTTGACTGTAACAGTAATATGTCTTATCATGCAAGTATGGAGGTGATTGAATGAGTGAGAACAAGATCACATCCGACCTGCTGCGCGGACATACGGATACGATGATTCTGCGGCTCTTGTCCGAAGCGGACCGTTACGGTTACGAGATTGTCAAGCTGATTGCCGAGCGTTCGGGCGGCGAGTATGAACTAAAGGAAGCCACGATGTACTCCAGCTTCCGGCGGCTGGAGGCAGACGGCGACATCGAGTGGTATTGGGGCGATGAATCGCAGGGCGGACGCCGCAAATATTTTCGGATTACCGAAAGGGGCAAGAATACATACGCCCGGAACAAAAGCAACTGGGAGTATGCCAAACGCGTGCTTGAAAACTTATTGTAGGGGGCTTTGGTATGAATGAGAGATTGAACAGCTATTTAAACCGTGTGTTCGCACCTTACGACGGGATCAAAAGCGCCGCCGAATTAAAGGCCGACCTGCTCTCCGATCTGCAGGAGCGGTTCCGTGAACTCAAAGCCGAAGGCAAGGACGATGAAACTGCATTTGAGATGACCATTGACAGCATCGGAGACATTGAGCAGACGGTGCGGGAGGTCGCTAACCTATCCCGCTCGCTGGAACGGCAGGTGGTGACGAACTTTAGCGGGAGCAACCTGTCGAAAAGCGACTTTGCGGGCGTTACCGCGCATAAGGGGAAATTTACATCCAGCGCGCTGCGAGGCTCCGACTTCACGAACGCTGACTTGACCGGCAGCTCGTTTGCCAGCAGCGACGTGCGGGATGCCCGCTTCGACGGCGCAAACCTGACCGACTGTAACCTGTCCGCCCTTGACCTTGCGAATGCGAGCTTCAACCAATCCATCCTTGTGCGCACCAACTTCAGCAAGTCGTCGCTGGCCGGAACCAAATTCCTGGGCGTCAACCTGACCGACGTTAACCTGACTGCGACCGATCTCAGAAAAACCGTCTTTGAACACTGTATTTTTGACGGGGTGGACTTCACCAATACCGATTTGACCGGGCTGCGTCTTGACGGCCAAACCTTCATCGGCGTCAAGTTCGACAAAGCGGCGTTGAACGAAGCTTCGTTTAAGGGAGCGACGCTTAAGAATGTGTCTTTCCAAGGGGCCCTGTTGTCCAAGAAGTATTACCGCGCCATCAAAAGCGTCAGCTTTGACGGTGCGTTCATGGATAAGCTGACCTATGCCGCGCTGAATGGCATGGAGGCCGATTTGTCCAAGGTTACCGTTCGATAAGGAGGAACACCTAATGGAACAGAGTCCAGCGGGACAAAGCAGCGGCGGCTTCTCCGAAGCAGGGCTGCGCAGAATGCGCGATGTACTGGCACGGCACGTCGAGTCCGGGAAGATTCCTGGGCTCGTCGCCCTGATCAGCCGGAACAGCGAGACGTACGTCGAAGCGCTCGGCACGATGTGCCATGACGGCGGCGCGCCGATGCGCCGGGACACGATCTTCCGGATGGCGTCCACTTCCAAGCCGGTCGCGGTCGCGCCGGTGATGATCCTGCTCGACGAGTGCAGGCTGCGGCTTGACGACCCCGTAGAGACGTGGCTGCCCGAACTCGCCGACCGGCGGGTGCTGAAGCGGATCGACGGCCCGCTCGACGATACCGTTCCCGCGCGGCGGCCGATCACCGTACGGGACCTGCTGACCTCCACGTTCGGACTCGGCATGGATATGACGTTGCTGGGCACTCCGATCATGGGCGCGATCTTCGAGCAGGGGCTCACGCCCAATCTGCCGGAGCCGATGCCGGGGCCGGATGAGTGGATGCGCCGCCTTGGCACGCTTCCGCTGATGCACCAGCCCGGAGAGCGCTGGCAGTACCACATCAGCAGCGATCTGCTGGGCGTGCTCGTCGCCAGGGTTACGGGCCAGCCATTCGAGACATTCCTGCGCGAACGCATCCTCGACCCCCTGGGCATGAAGGACACCGGCTTCCACGTGCCCGCCGACAAGATCGACCGGCTGCCGCCCCTCTATGCCCCCGACCCGCAGACCGGAGAATTCATCGTGTGGGACGAAGCCAAAGGGGGACGCCACAGCCAGCCTCCCGCGTTCCAGAGCGGCGGGGGCGGTCTTTCCTCCACCGTCGACGACTACCACGCTTACTTCCAGATGCTGCTGAATCACGGAATGCACGGGAGGGAACGGATCCTATCCCGGCCAGCCGTCCAGCTGATGACCACGAGCCGCCTCACGCCCGAGCAGCAAGCCGCTCGACACGCCATGGCCAGCAGCAACGTCCATGTGTCATTCGGCCAAGGGCAGCAAGGCGGCTGGGGCTTCGGGATGGCGGTGCGCACCTACCGCGGGGACTACGCGTCCATCGGCCAGTTCGGCTGGGACGGCGGGAGCGGCACCTCGACCTACGCCGACCCGGACAACCAGCTCATCGGCATCCTGCTCACCCAGGTCGGGATGTCCACTCCGGATTCAGCGCGGCTGATCCACGACTTCTGGACCACCGTCTACCAGGCCATCGAAGACTGACAGGGCCGGCCTTTGTTGATCGATTAAAAAAAGGCCGGTGAATTTTCTCGGCCTTTTTGGAGATGAACCAAGATGTGACGCGAAAGCTTTTAGGCTTCAGGTGCATTCGCTCCAATTGGTTGGAATATCGGAAGCCGCTCTCTAGACCCAATGCATCCTTCAGGCCATTCGTTCTATAGCGGTACGGAGAACCGTACCCTGTGTAACGGCAAGTTTGAACCCTGCAGGGGCACGGCTGACTTTAGAACATAGTAATCGCGTTCCCTTTTGTACGCTCGGTCTCTACTATATCTGGGGATCCGGCAGGAACTCCAGCCGATCCCGGCGATCGACCACGACGCTCAGCGCTCCATGACTTGCGAGTTTCATGAGAAACGCCAAATTTGCGTTACAAGCAGCGCAGGTGGGCCAATTAAAGCTGGAGTTGAAACTCAGACTCATCTCACATGTTACTGCGTACAAGACAATTCCGGTTTAATGCATGGACATCGCGAACTCCGGAAATCCCCAGGTTCAGGTCAAAATCGGCAATAATATTTTCAAGCAGCCGTCTCACACCGGATTCTCCGGCCAGCGTCAAAGCATAGATGTAGGGCCTGCCGAAGAAGACCATTTTGGCTCCTAACGACAGCGCTTCGTAAATATCCGCGCCATGCCGGATGCCGCTGTCAAATAGAACGGGTATTTGACTTCCGACCTTCTCAGCGATAGCCGGCAATGCATCCAAAGCAGAGATTGCTCCGTCCCGGTGGCGTCCACCGTGATTGGAGACGATGATGCCATCCGCTCCGCAATCCATCAGATCGGAAGCCTCTTCGGGATGAAGGACACCTTTTACGAGAAGGGGCACCTTCAAACTTCGAACGGAAACATCCTCAAACAACCTTTGCGTAATCCGCCAATGATCAAACGATTCCAGGTTCGCTCTCAGAGCAGCCCCGCTGCCCGCACCGCCAGCCGCATAGTAAAATACCCGTTCATCCAAGCATTTGACGTGCCCGTTCCTGCCATTGCTCAAAAGCGATCGGGAGTTTTTTTGCTTAGGAGATATTCTTGATTGCGCATCATCCGGATCCGGGTTCCGAAGTTCATAACATCCCTCCACAGTATTATATGAGCTCAGAACGGGGATATTTGCTTGAGATATGGAGTTTCACCCCTGTAGGCTTTTCGTAATTGACACAGCTAAAAAACCCATTTATAGTGTAGACATCTACATGAATGGAGGGAGAAATTTATGCCAGGCATTTACGACATGTACCCCTATAGCCTATACATTAAGCTGATCGCGCAGCGGGTCCGGGAAATCATCGACCAGCTTCTGAAGGATCATGGCTTGAACAGCTCACAAGCGATTCTCCTATCGCATATTCATCAATCCATAGAAGAACGTATAGAGATCAACCGAAAGTTTCTTGAAAAAACGATGGCCCTAAGCGGTCCGTCCGTGACAAACTTATTGAATGGTCTGGAGAAATCCGGATTTATCACGCGCAGCAGCAACCCTGCCGACGGACGAAACCTCCGTATCGATATCACAGATAAAGCCAAACAATTTCTTAGCGAGAGGAGTGATGCGTTCTCGAAATCTGAAGATTTGATTACGCAAGGGATGTCTGATGCCGAAAAAGCCATGTTTGTTTCTCTGCTGACCCGTGCTTTTGAAAATGTTCAAAAACAGCCGCCGAAGTGATGCATTTGTCATCTATTTATATATTTTTTTATACAAATAGGTAGAAGGCTACATAATTTAAGTTTAATAAAGTTTAAGAGATGGTCCTAATGAATAATCAACAAAACAAACTGGAGCTATCCAGAATCGGACTGGGATGCGGTCATATGTCAAATGTCAATGAAGCTGTCAAAAGTGCTGGCATTGCCGCCATTCATGCCGCTTTTGAGAGTGGAATCAATCATCTCAACACAGGGGATTTTTACGGTGCAGGGCAAAGCGAGATGGTCATCGCCGAAGCACTGAAGGGGTATAAAAGGGATGATTATTTTATATCGCTGAAGTTTGGGGCATTGAATACGCCGGGCGGCCACTTGTACGGACTGGATGTCTCCCCGCATCATGTTAAGAACTTTCTCGCCTATTCGCTCAAACGCCTCAATCTTGACTATATTGATCTTTATCAGCCCGCAAGAATCGATCTGGGTATCCCTGTTGAAGAAACGATCGGTGCCATTTCCGAACTGGTTCAAGCCGGCTATGTCAGGCAGGTTGGAGTCAGCCAGGTCGACATAGAGACGTTGAGAAGAGCGCATGCCACGCATCCGATCAGCTGGGTGGAAGTCAAATACTCGCTTTTTAACCGAGGCATCGAGAGAGGGATTTTGCCGACTGCGAGGGAATTGGGTATCGGCGTTGTTGCTTTTGGGGTGTTGGCTCATGGTCTTCTTGCCGGCCATTGGACAGACGAGCGAATCCAAAAGAGCAAAGGCGGTTACGTTCCGTTGTTTTTTGAAGACAATATAAATAAAAACGTTGTCTTGGCCCAAAAGCTGGGCGGGATCGCCGCAAAAAAGCAAATGACGTTATCCCAATTGGCGTTTGCATGGTTGTTATCCAAAGGCCAAGACATCATACCGCTTATCGGTACCGTATCGCGGCTCATCTTCAAGAAGCTTTGCAGTCACTTCATATTCATCTGACTGAAGAGGATGTCAGGGAAATTGAAGATGCGATACCAGAACAGGAGATCGCCGGCGCTTCTTTTCCCAATATGCAATTTAGAAACGGTATGACGGTTCGTGTATAAGCAAAGATGATATCCCGCACGGTATTCAGCAGCCTCAAACCGCGATTGACACGGCAAAGAAGGCAGGGGCTGGTCGAGTGGTATACACAAGTCATATGGGCTCTTTATCATAGTGCTGGTAACTCAAGCTCTTAAAAGCAGGAACGAAAGCATTCTTCCAAAAAACAATATATAATTGAATGGGTTTACTATCTTGAATTGAATCAAGGATACTACTATTTTTGTGGGGGGTTCGATCAATAATGAGTAGCTCAAATGATGAGGTTCAAGAAACAAAAATGAATTCACTTCATGAGTACATTTCAGAGGGGAAAATGATCGTTGAATCATTTAAAAGTCTGAACGCCAGAGTACAGTTACACCAAATCTTTTCACTGCCTTCGCACCTTGATGACTATTTCTTTGATCCCGAGAGTCGATTCCTGGTCAGCAACGGACCACTGGTGTTGAATCAGCATCTGCCGCTCGATTGGGAAGAACTCGAACACCTGGCTCCTGAGGGAAACTGGGAATTAAATGGTCTGGTTGTTCTGGGTGATCTGACTATTGAGGGTAACGTGCTGAACACCAACATGGACAGTGGCCCACTGCTTCTGGTGCAGGGCAATGTCACTGCTCGCAACATCCTCTCCGGCGGCTCTGAAATCTATATCAACGGAGACGCCCACATCCGCGATGCCGTCTATGGATATTACAATCACGGTTCCATAGAGATTGTGGGCAATCTTTATGCAGGCTTGATCGTCATGGACGATCATATGTACAACATCAAAATAGAAAATATGCAGGTTCCAGCTCAGTACCTCGATGCCGATTTCACTGATGGTTCCGACGACCTGAAGGAGTTGAACCATATCCTCAGGCAAGAGATCAACTCTTTGCGAGATTTAAAAAATCAAATCATCGAGGGCGATGATATTCTGAAGCCCGAAGCGCAATACCAGCTCAAGTGAACGCCGTTCGGTACTTATTCTTAGACTTTCATTTTACTATCCTTGACCGTTAGTTTAGAGCCAACCAGGAGCAGTTTGCCACCGCGGCAGCTGCTTCATTTTTCGTTGAAGTAACGGGCAGGTGTGTGGAGAAATATGTTAATATTGGAACAGCAGGACTAGCATGAAAAATACAAGTGTTAGGTGATGAGTATAATAAAGCATATCCTTATTACATTATTTATTGGTGTTTTGCTGTTTGGAGGATTATTATACTCCCCAATAGGTTGGAATGTTAGAGTCAAGTTAGCGGAGAATGTTTCAACAACAAAATACCAACCATACGCATGGGTTTTTGTAGGTAAATCCAAACACGCTCAAATGCTCCAGGATCGGTTAGTACAACAATGCGGGTATATACCCGATATGAATCACCCATGTTTCTAACTTGAGTTAATTAAGGGAGCAAATCGCCGTTCGAAACTAAACGAAGTAGGGAGATCATTAAAATTTGAGCAAATTAATGATATATGGGTTACTATTCGTGTTGTTCTGTGGAATTGTTGGTTGTACTGAGAAAGACTCCGAGGATAAAATCACATCAATTAAATTAACAAGTACTGATGTTTGGGAAAGAGCAGAGAAGAAGCCGGCGTTTAAAGAAAAAATTTTTGACAGCCCTGACGATATAGAAGTTTTTCAAGAAGCAATAAAGCAAGCAAGCGAAGTGTTGGAATTAATTGATTATCTTAGCTTGTTCCATATGACTGTAACATTTGAGGATGGTAGTGAAAAGAAATATATATTGAACATCGTGGACGAAGAAGGGCAAAAAGGATTACTTGTTGATACAGCAACCAGTGAGCAGTCTTACATCATACCTGAGGGTATAAATGAAGGGTTAAGGAAGATAATCTTCACCAATTAAAATGACCTTTGCTACTGTTACGATGGCCGCTCTACTTTGGGTGATTTGAATCGATTTCTAGCTTTAAAGGGGAAGGAGGTTCAAAGTGAAGAAGGCAATTCAGATAGGATTTAGTATCTCCGTAATGTTACTGGCACTTTTTACAATTTTCCGGATTCCTCTAAGTAAAGCTTTTGTTGAGAAGGAGATAACTACTTTCCTAAACGGGGTTATCGCAAAAGATTTGGATGTGGCGTCCGACTTTTACACACATCATATAGAACTAGAGACGATCCAGCAAAATCTGGAACAAGACGGATTTGGTTTAATTTCCTTTAGCGATGTTGAAGGGGAATACGATGATGGATGTGTATGCACAGGACACGTCAACTTAACCTTTGACAATAACGGGGAACCACTATCGGTAAGAGCAGTCTTTACAGACAGCAAGCAGGTTTGTGCCATGAGCTCATCTAACGAACGATTTCCAGTAACGTCAAAATGGAATAAGTATGCGTACGGGGGCGACTTTTGAACTTTACACTTGGGAAGCTGCCAGCACATGATCGGCAGCTTCATTACGTTAACGGTCAGATTAGTTATAACTAAACTCTTCCCAAAATAAGGGATTACGTTTGATATAATCATCTAAACAGCCGGTATAACAGCTGCCGTCTTCTCAATAGATGGGTATCTATGCCCGTAACATGATAACGAGTATGTCCAGGATAATACGCGCTACCGCATCGACTAAGAAGAGATGGAGGAATAAATGAATATTAAACTCGAAGAGCTGATTTATGCCTTAAACCAAAGGTTCAAGAAGGATATCATCGCGGCCGACTACCAGACTGTGCCGTTACAGGGCGGAACTGTGGGAAATGTGTACCTGGTATCAGGGACCGCCGAAACCGGGGAAGGCGAAATATTGTCGTACCGTATCGTACTGAAAATACAGAAGAAGTGGGAGCGTTACGGAGATCCGGGTTCATGGCGCCGGGAATATGATCTCTATTCGTCTGACTTGGGAGCGACTTTCTCGGAAGCCCTTCGCTGGCCGATATGTTATCATGCCGAGTTCAATGCCGAAGTTAATGAATACCATCTGTGGCTGGAATATATGGATGGCGTAACCGGTTTAGACTTGACTGGTGAAATGTATGAAAAAGCCGCGCTGGAGTTAGGGCGCTTTCAAGGCAGGCTGTATGCGGAGCAACCCGCCGTGCTGCAGAGCCTGACCAACCTGAGTCAGGTTGATCTCATGAAGATGACGTATTTGCATTACCGGTCATGGCCTATCGTCTACGATTATATAAGATCGGATGACTGCGAATTGCCGCTGCATGTGCGGCAAATGCTCATCGAGATCGATGAGCAAGCAGACGAGATATTCGCCCGTATTGAAAAATTACCCCTTGTGCTATGTCACCGAGACTTCTGGGTAACCAACCTTATCTATGCTGACGGGAATTTCGCGCTTATCGATTGGGATACCAGCGGATGGGGCTACCTAGGCGAGGATCTCGCAAGCCTGATCGCGGATGAACCGGATATCGACCACATGGTCGAACACTACCAGCGATGCATCCCCATGTATTACAAAGGCTTTTCGGAGTATGCGGATGTGTCCCGAATCGCCGATCATTGTATCTACGAGATCATCCTTCTCTTATTCGGGTACAGGCTTGTGGAGGGGTATCTCCACACAGAGGCTGATGACGAGAAGACAAAGCATTTTCAAACTCTCCAAAAAATCTATGAAATAAAGACCATACCCTTGACGGTCACATCTGGCTGCTTAACCTAAGGCTAAGAAAGGATTAGAAACTGAGTTACATCATATGCATAGCTCAGCACACCACATCACCTATAAATTAGGTGTACTGAATAACATGTGCACATATAAGTGATACATGAAAAAACGGGATGCTCTCCAGATGATGTGATGGAGGCATCCCTTTTTCGGCAAATTTGGTAATCTAACGGGTAGATTAACGCAATAATAGATCAGATTACTGATATAATGAAAAAATCTACTACTTCCAAAATCGGGGGAGCTTATGAAGGACTTTCTAGAAAAAGTACAAAAATATTTGAAGGAAGGCGATTACAGCAAGTTCTTGGATACGCTGAAAAAATACAACTATCCCAAAGGCTCTGTGTTACCGTTTCAGGTGTTGGGGAAAGCACTTGAATCTAACCGAATAGCTTGGGCTTCCGATATCCTAGACAGCTACAGCATTGATAATATAAATGATAAAAAAGAACCTGTGATCACTACAGCCGCTCGATATGGGAATAGGGCGATTTTCGAAAAACTCTTAGCGCACGGAGCAGATCTCCATGCACTGAATCATGTAAAGTCATCCGCTCTCTGGAGAGCCCTTGCTTTTAAGAATTATAAAGGTGTCCGTGCATTAATTGAGCTGGGCTTCGATTTGAAATCGAATGGCGGGGATGCTCTTCGAACTGCAGCTGGGGACGGTAAATTTGAAATGGTCCGTTTGTTCGTCGAACATGGGGCGGATGTCAATTTCAATGGCCCGGATCAAGTCTTTCCGTACTGTACGACTCCTGTCCAAATGGCCGCGAATGGGAATCACTTTGAAATCGTTACCTATTTGGTGGAGCATGGCGCAGACGTGACGATGAAGGATAAGTACGGGAATCGTGCGTTTCTGGAGGCGAAACGGCATAAAAATACAGAAATGATGGAGTATATTAAGCAATTTGAACCGTCCATTTGGCATGAAGCGGATAAAAGGGCGGCAGAACTCAAGAAAATGGGGTTGCCATCTGACATTATGAAGTGGCTTGGAACCGAAAATCGTCGTATTGACCTTCCTGAGACCTGTCCCGCACCATACATCGAGTTCGAAACGATTTTTGACGTTAAGCCTATAGAGTGGCAGGGTAGAGTTTTCCTCGACTTAACGAAAGAAGTGGAGGGCTATAACAGCACTGGTTTTGTCATTTGGATCCCTGACCAAAAATGTTTAGGGAGCTTGGATGTCGAGCATGAAGAATTGTACATTTATGGAGGCATGAAGTGGAACAAATTTATTAAAAAACTACCCATTATTGTAGATATCGTGTTGGACGGTCTTCCGATCGACGAACTTTATCAATAATGTTATACACTAGGAACACGGAAGTTTTGGGAGCGATAGTCCAGGGCAGTCGTAAATTTAGCGGAAATCAGGTGAAGGATACCCATGTTCATTCAAAACGCCCATTTTTTATATTCGAATGTTGATGAAGAGATAGATGTTGTACTGGTTGGTTTTGCCGATCAAGAATTTGAAACAAAAGAATATATCCTTCTTCAGAGATCCACAGTGAGTGATGACCAAGACAAGGCTCTAGGGCTTGATAAAGTGCATATCACCCTAAATAGAGAAGATTGTTCAGACTACTGCGATATCAAAGAAATCAAATTGCGTAGGGACTCCTTGGAGATCATCCTTGATGACACAACAGCCAAAGTGCACAGAGTACCCAATCATGTCGTAATTAGGTTCCATGCCGCTATAGATCAACTTCAATCCATAAGAAATCATCTTGAACTTATGTTTCAAAATGAGCCTGGGACGCTGAAGTGTACGGATATATAGCGATTGTGCTATTAAGCTCGCGGGGAACGGTAGTCCAACGAGACACGATGGCAGCTGGCCAGATGATCGGCTGCCGTTATCACTGAAAATAACCGGCAGTTATCATCATTTAATGAGGGGTAAATATGAAGCAATTTACGATTGCTGGATGGATTATTGAAGTTGATGTCGATAAGACAAGTGAATATTATGCAAGCGAACGAACACATGCTGAAGCTTGTAGTTGTATATATTGTAGAAATTACGTAATGGCTTTTGAAACAATCCCTAAGAGCGTGTTAATTTTCCTTAACTCTTTAGGTATCGACCCCATAAAACAAGTGGGCGAAATATTTGAGAGCTGCCGAAATGAGAATGGATCACACTTATATCACGGTTGGTATCATGTAGTGGGTCGAATTATTCAGGGAATAGATTGCATGGTTCCCCCAACAAATTGGCGTGAGATAGATTTATACATCGTTGATGGTATCAAGTTTGGTTTTACAAACAAACTTGAATTGGTCGCAGAAAATTTTCCTGAACCAACAATCCAGTTAGAGTTTGAAGCAAATATTCCATGGGTACTTAATGAACCGCCAGAATCATAAAAAATAAAAGTTCATCATTAAACAATCTGGGGACGATTGTCCAACAACCAGGGCGAGGATTGTCGCGCGGCTGCTGTTATTTAGTTACTAACGAAGTGGGTTGATTAATGTGAATGATTTAGTTGTTCGGAGAAACCAAGATTTAGAAGGAGTTGCAGTATCTTGTTCTTCTGAAGCTAATCTCAAATTCGAAGTTAAAATCATCAATCGTGGGCAAGAAGTCATTCAAGTTATTGGCATCTTAGAAGTGAGGAACTGGTTGGCTTCGCTTGTCCCATTTGTCCCAAATGTTACTTGCGTCATCTTGCGGATACATGCCTACTGTGATTAACATTGTTAAAACGATAACAACTATCCAAATGAAGGTTGAGCCAAATCGATTCAACTTATTACTTACAGTCAGTCCTAATATTACAACAGCGATATTCATTACAACGCTAAACGGCAACGCTACAATTAGCCCTAGCCCAGTGTTCGGAAATAACATGAGAAGCATTCGAAGTAAAATAAGACTTGGTGACATTAACAGAATCATCTTAACAATATAAGTTAACACGTCTCTTAGCATGCAATAAACTCCTTCGAAACTCAACTCAATTTGACTTATTTTTTTATTGTGCACGTATTTCTTTTTTTTCTTCTATGTGTGCAATAAAAATGCCCAATCTAAATGATGTGATGGGGCCGTTGAAGTAGCGGGGGACGATAGCTCAATGACCAGGGTCGCCGTGGCGCGGCAGCTGCTCCCTGATTTCATTGGAGTTACCCGAAAGGATAAGGTAATGTCTTCTTAGTAAAATAAGTCAATGATGCATTTTCCCAAGCGCAGCCTTTTCTTCCGCTAAGAAAGGATTAAGAACTGAGTACCATCTTATACATTGGTCATCACACTACTTCACCTATAACTTAGAGCACTAAAGAACATACGCACATATAAGTGCTACGTAATAAAGGGGATGTCCTCCAGATGATTTGTGGAGGCATCCCCTTTTTGGTAAAGTTGATTAAGCTAACCCAGGTGATTTGTATTCGTTTAACTCACAAATTTATCCTTCTAAGCAATGATATTGATTAGATGAAAGATAAGAGATTATATGGGGTGTAAAGAACGCCGGTGACCTTAAGCAGGTAACCGGCGTTTCCATATTAGCGTTTCGGCATTTTGCTCTTATCCATGTACAGCAGGTTCCAGCGGTGACCGTCCAGGTCGGCAAATCCTGCACCGTACATCCAGCCGTCAATTTCACTCGGCTTGCCAAAGATGCTTCCTCCGGCAAACTCTACTTTTTGAATCAAGGCATCTACTTCTTCTCTGCTTTCAGCGCCAATGGAAAATATTACTTCCGCGCTATGGGAAGTATCTGCGGTCTTTGAACCTGTAAATTTCTCAAACGCCGCATCCGGGAACAGCAGAATCGTTGTTTGGCCTATGGCAAGCTTGGCTCTCTCGTTACCAAAGCTCACCGCATTGAATCCAATCTCATTGAAAAAGGCAGTTGATCTCTCAACATCTTTGACCGGCAGGTTAATCCAAATCTCCTGTGACATGGCTGCAGCCTCCTGGAATATATTATCGCCTACTCCTATTATACTCCTTCTGGAAGCAGAAGCGAATCTTATAAAGCAACCGCAAGGTATGACATTCCTGTAAGGCAGCCGGAGCCCTCATGGTCGGCTGCCTTGTTCATATACAAACAGTACAAATAACGCAACTAAATTGCAAAATAATACGTTTAGACTGAGAGGGGAACCGTTAGTTGGGATGGGATTATTATTTTGGGGGTGCATCTTGAACAATAAGCCTCTGTATTCAGCCTTATTTCTGAGTGTTATAGTGAACGTCGTTATTTTGCTCATTTTTGTTACAATGCCAAAGGAAGAAAAAGAGTACCCTAGTAATTTTCGTGGAGATTTTTCAATTAACGAAGGTGGGATCTCTACTGCTGTAACTCCAGTCGGTGATCTCTGGATATACATCTCAAGTGAAAATAAGGTTTATAATGTCTCAAAAAACGAATCAGGAAAAATCGAAGTTTCGACAAGCCAACTCCCAAAATAATGGGCAAATGAGTGTATCGGTCCATTATAGCTAAATCAAAAACATGACTTCAACCGGCCCAAAAGACCGGCTGAAGTGGTTGCACTAACAGGAGGTCTTCTCCCTACAAAGGGAAAATTCGCTATTATCGAATAATATCTAGCAACGACTTTATAGTACTTATTGGTATAGATCTGAGAATGATTTTGGGGGGACAGTTATGTCTTATGACCCATCTGTTCATAGGATGTGGGAGAAATTCGTAGAAACCAGCAGAAAGAATGGGGTACAGCCCAGGTCGTATAAATTTGTCTTTCGTTTTGGAGACAATAAAGAGAGTTCGGATGGATTGCTATCATTAGTTCTTCAGCGGCGTAAGCCTACTGCTTATTCACCTTGGTTTTTCGAGCATGACGGACAGCCTCTGCCACAGGTTGGAGATTACAGCATCGTGACCAATTGGGAAGGTATCCCCCGGTGTATTATCCAAACTGTTCATACACGTACAGTACCATTTATCGAGGTAGATGAAGAATTCGCGAAAATGGAAGGAGAGGGAGATCTGAGTCAGTCTTACTGGAGAATGGCGCATGAATCATATCTGTCCAGGGAGTGCAAGCGTACAAAGAATATCTTCTCCCACCAAATGCCTGTATTCTGTGAAGTGTTTACCGTAGTTTTTGAGCAGGAGGTCCTGTATTGAAAAGATGGATTTCATTATTCCTTTTAGTCGGAATCATTTTGGGGATATCTTACTACTACATCTTCAATCAAGCCAAGGATGCACTCGCCATAGATGCCTCATACGGAATGATGGAGTCGGCTGCCCATAGTCTAATTAACACCGAACAGAAGTATGGTTTTAGGTTAGTCAACGAAAGCGATAAGGATGATCACGTTATTAGAAATTGAACTACAAGGTTTTGAAGGTATTAAGTTAAATGGTCTAACAATTGATGGGAACCCAATTACTCCCCTGCTAATACCTAGTCACAGAGTCTATATGAGTTCGGAAAATTGGTCAACCAACAGCCAAGGCGTTAATGTTGATTATCTTGCTAAAATTATGAAGGAAACGAGAAGGAACCCTGATAGTGCAAAAATCACATATCCCTACAAGGGAATTAAGTACAAACAGATCCTAAGAATGCCTGTAACTCAATTACGCTGACTGTGGATGATATAATAATTTGCAGGTTGTGGAAGTCGCACCCTCTTAATTGAAGTAAAGCTAACGTCATAATGGAGGTAATGGATTTAAGGATGATGAAAAGGGCCATTATTAGTTTTATTCTGACTGTAGTCATTTTTAGTGGGATTGTTTGGTATTCCCATAAGGCATATACTGGAGAAGTGGCGACTGTTATAGCGGTAAATGAAAGAAGTATTCTTGTTCGGAATTATGAGGGACGATAGACCAGTGTTTTATTACCGGAGGGTATAAGTAAGTTGATTAATCAAAATAAAGAATACTTAATCAGTTATGAAACACGAAGATGGAGCCAACCCGTTCTTGTACATATTGAGCCATTTTCAGAGTAGTTCATAAAGCTGGCAGCTGGCTAAGATGATGATAAGCTCCCTATACGGTAGACAGGTAAAAAAATAAAAACCTGCTGCAGAAGGGGAGCTTTTTCATGTCTAAAGTAAAATAGTGCTTCGGAGAAACTTGCTATCCTTGAAGAGATCTCAGTTGGAAAAATCGGTTTTCTTGCTGCAGCAAGGAAAACTCCAAACGGTGAAGGTTTACCATGAGAGGGGCCAAGAGTCGCTCTACAACATGGGATGAGAGGATCGATATCGTTCACTACCGCCTGGCGAATCTGCACGACTATCATAAGACAGCGGGCCAGTTTCAGGCTTCCTACCAGAAAGTATATCAATGGGTTAAGAAATTCGAAGCTGGCGGCCCGGATGCGTTAAAAGATGGCCGGGGGCAAAAGAAGACGCCAGAAGAGCTGGCGGAGGCAGATCACCAGAAGCTCGAGATGAAGAAGATGGACTACGAAAAGGAACGGCTTCGGGCGGAGAATGCATTTCTAAATATATATGGCATCTTAATCACTTTCAGCCGCTCATTCTCCTGCTCACGAGAGCTGGGTTTTGTGGGGATGTGGGCGTAATTTTTTTGCTTACGACCCAGCTTGCCGCGGCAGCGGGCCATTGATCACGGGTGAAACGAATCTGCTTTACGGATCATAAATTAGTCGTTATTACAAGTACTTGGCTGTAATCCAAGGGGGCATGTATTTGAGGGCGATCAAAAACTCGATTTTGAAAGAGAATTAGAATTAAGAGATCAGCTGAACTATTTTTTCTTGCTACGTCATCATTGAGAATCACGCTAAACGGGGAGTGATAGCATTATTAACCCATGAAGGCCGCCGACTTGGAGAATCGGCGGCTTTCGAGTGCTAAGGGGTAGGATAAACCAGTAGGATATGAGTATATGGAACATATACCGATAACCTGTTTCGTAGGAGGAGTATTATGAAGGTCAGACTCAGTGAATATACCGAGGATTGGAATAGGCTTTTTCAAGAAGAAGCCGGCTTCCTGATGTCGATATTCAAAGATGAGATCCTACAAATCGAGCATTTTGGAAGCACTTCAGTTCCTGGGTTAAAAGCTAAGCCTATCATTGACATGATATGTATTGTGAAAAGCATTAGTATTATTGATTTGTTTAACGATAAAATGCATTCCCTCGGCTATGATGCTGCCGGAGACTGGGGCATTCCGGGAAGAAGGCTATTCCGCAAAGGTGGAGAAAATAGAACGCATCACATCCATTTTTATCAAGCCGACAATCCTCAAATCGAAAGGCATTTAATATTCAGGGATTATTTGAAAAGTCATCCTGAGGAAGTGGCCAGATACAGCCGGTTCAAGGAAGAACTAGCTCAACGCTTTGAAAACACAAGCGAATATAGTCCAGCCAAGAAAGCCTTTGTGACGAACATGGAGAAGCTTGCACTAACATGGTTTGCAGAGACTCGTCAAAGTAACTAACCTTGTTGTTCATCTACCGGATAACATTAGTTCAAAGACAGAAGTGTATTTTGCCTAGGCAAGATACCCTTCTGTTCGTTGTCAATTGTCCCATCGCTCCAATATCGCAGCGGCATTTTTCGCGTTTGCGGGCGCTGTTCCTTCTTTGTTGTCATTCTCGTAAAGATTTAGTTAACAGAATGTTAAATTATAGTATAAGGACTTCAAAGCGCAAAAACCTGTGATATGATTTGGTTAATTCACCTTATTAAGCATAGTCTGACAAAATACTTCCTTCTCGTATGACCCAAACACATCACCTAAGCGAAACGTCCACACATCGATATCAATCCCTCCCGGCCCGGATTCACCTTCCTGTT
Organism: Paenibacillus sp. S-38; assembly: GCF_049942825.1. NCBI lineage: Bacteria > Bacillati > Bacillota > Bacilli > Caryophanales > Paenibacillaceae > Paenibacillus > Paenibacillus sp. S-38. The sequence goes on along the minus strand of NZ_CP187970.1, from coordinate 4,175,591 downwards.
GTTCTTGTTCATCAACCTGTTCAATTTCAATTCATAGTATCCATAGAGGAGAGAACGAGATTGAGACCCGAGACGACGAAAATCAGACCGCTTACAGAAGCCCAGCAGAGAATCTGGTACACAGAACAGCTATTCCCCTCAACAACCGCCTCGTGGATTGCCGGAAGAATTGTAATCCTCGGAACACTGGATGCCGGCATTCTGGAACAGGCCGTGTGTGATGTGATCCGGGAGCACGATGCGTTTCATATCCGGATCTCAACCGGAGAGGAAGGGGCGGGACAGTATGTGCAGCCGCCTGTGGATGACCTTCGTGTGCCTCTCTTGGATTTCCAGGGGGATAAGGAAGAGGCCGAGTGCTGGCTGAACACCGTCAACCGGACGCCCGTTCCTTGGCTGGACACGGAGCTCTATACCTTCTCGATCCTGAAGATCGGCGGGACGGAGCATTGGCTGCATTTCAAAGCGCACCATATCGCCTTCGACGGCATCTCCTCCCAGCTGATCGGCGAGCGGATCATGGAATGCTATATGCATCGGAAAGAGGGCCGCTCTTCTGCAATCAACAGACGCGGGTTTCTAGAGACGCTGTCCGCCGAGCAAGCCTATGAAGTCTCCGAACGGAGAGCGAAGGACCGTCAGTACTGGCTGAACAAGTTCAGTTCCCTGCCGGAAGGGGCGGAGCTCAAGCCCCGCCTGACCGCCGTGGAAGATACATCGGCCAAGCGGCATTCGGTTCATCTGGACAGCGGAATGTACAGCACCTTGAAGGAGCTTTGCGCAGCCCGGCAGGTGAGCCTGTTTACGTTCTTCTTCGCGGCCTATGCGCTCTATATCCACAAGGTCACCGGGGGTCTGGACATTCCCGTCGGAACGATATATACCAACCGGACCGGGCCGCAGGATAAAGAGCGCATCGGCATGTTCGCCAGTACGGCCGCTGCCCGTGTCGTCATCGACCCGGCTTCCAGCACCGCCATGCTGCTGAGGAGCACGGCGAAGGAGCAGTCAGGCATGCTGCGCCACCAGAAGTATCCCTATAACCGGCTGATCCAAGAGCTGCGGGAAGTTCTCCGCGCACCGGGTCTGAACCGGCTGTTTGGCGCCGCCATCGAATACCGCCCGATGAAAAGCCAGGGCTACGGAGATCTCTCGGCCACACTGCATACCGATTTTTGCGGACATGAGATCAATGATCTGCTGCTGCGGGTGGAAGAGCTCACCGATGAAGGGCAGATGCGGCTTCATTTTGATTTCCGGACCTCGCTGTTCAGCGAGGAAGAAATCCTCCTGATGAGCCGCCGGCTGTTGACCTTGATCGGCAGGAAGGCGGAGAATCCGGAGGCACCGCTGTCCACCTTATCCGTTATGGATGCGGGCGAAGAGGCGCAGCTTGCCGCGTTCCATCTGACCTCCTCCCCTTATCCCGCGGGAAGCACGATCCACGGCTTGTTCGAGGAGCAGGCGCAGCGGACGCCGGAGCATACCGCCGTCGTATACGGCGAGCGGGCCGTGAGCTACAGGGAGCTGAACGAGCGGGCGGGACGGCTGGCGCTCACCCTGCGGGAGCACGGACTGAAGGAAGGTGAGCTTGCAGCGCTTCTGGCCGACCGCTCGGTCGAGATGATCGTCGGCATGCTGGGCATACTCAAAGCGGGCGGAGCCTACGTGCCTGTGGATCCCGAGTATCCGCAGGAGCGGATCGCCTACATGTTGGAGGATTCGGGGGCGAAGCTGCTGCTCGGCGCAGCCGATATGCTGGACCTTGTCGCGTTTGAGGGGACCCGCATCCCGTTGACGGAAGATCGTGCCGCTGCTGGCGGCACGCCGAACCTGCCTTCCTTCGCCGGCCCCGGCTCGGCTGCCTATGTCATCTATACGTCAGGTACGACGGGCAGGCCCAAGGGCGTCGTGGTGGAGCACCGGGGATTATGCAATCTCCAGCCCTACTTCCGCCACACCTTGGGGATACGGGAAGAAGACCGGGTGGTGCAGTTCGCCAGCGCTTCGTTCGACGCATCCGCCTGGGAGATCTATATGGCGCTCTTCTGCGGAGCGGCGGTATGCCTGCCGGCCGCTTCGGACATCACGAACTACCGCTCCTTCGAAGCATACGCCGCAGAGCAGGGGATCACGACGGCGACACTGCCTCCGGCCTATGCCATCCACCTGGATCCGGCTTCGATGCCTTCGCTGGCAAGGCTGATTACCGCAGGTTCAGCGGCTTCCCCCGATCTCGTCCACCGCTGGAAGGAGCATGTCCGCTATTACAATGCGTACGGACCGACGGAAGACTCCATCTGTACCACGGTCTGGTCTCCGGAAGCGCCGCTGGACGCGTTCTTCGAGGTGCCGATCGGCTCGCCGCTGCCGAATCACCGCGTGTATATCGTGGATGCGGATCTCCAGCAGGTACCCATCGGTGTGGCCGGGGAACTGTGCATTGCAGGCGAGGGGCTGGCCAGGGGGTACCTGAACCGTCCCGAGCTCACCGCCGAGAAATTCGTACGCAATCCGTTCGAGCCCGGCGGACGGCTGTACCGCTCAGGGGATCTCGCCAAGCGCCTGCCAGATGGAAGCATCGTATACCTGGGACGGATCGACCAGCAGGTCAAAGTACGCGGCTACCGGATCGAACCGGCGGAGGTCGAATACCGGCTGAAGCGGGCCGAGCCCTCGATCCGGGAAGTCGTGGTGGCCGCCAGGGAAGACGGCAGCGGCCATTCCGTGCTAGCAGCCTATCTCACTTCAGAAGCGATACTTGAGCCCGGCAAGCTAAGGGAGGCCTTGTCCCGTGAGCTGCCCGCCTACATGGTGCCGACCTACTTCATGCAGCTGGAACGGATGCCCCTGACCCCCAACGGCAAAATCGATGCAAAGGCGCTGCCGGCACCTCAGGCGGAGCTGTCCGCAGCTGCGGCATACGAGCCCCCGAGCGGTCCGTCGGAAGAGCTCCTGGCTTCCGTGTGGCAGTCCGTGCTCGGCTCCGGGCCGGTCGGCCGGTTCGACCGGTTCTTCGACCTCGGCGGCGACTCGATCAAGGCGATCCAGGTATCCTCCCGGCTGCTGCAGGCCGGCTACCGGCTGGAGATGAAGGATCTCTTCCAGCATCCTACGATCGCTGAGCTCAGCAGCCTGCTGCACCCGGTAACCCGCCGGGCCGACCAGAGAGAGGTCCAGGGTGCGGTTCCCCTTACGCCGATCCAGAGCTGGTTCCTCCAGCAGCGCTTTGCGGAGCCCGGTTATTTCAACCAGGCCGTTATGCTGTTCCGGGAGGAGCGCTTCGAGGAAGGGGCTCTGCGGACGGCGGTGGAAGCCATGGTGAAGCATCATGATGCTCTTCGTTTGATTCTGCGCACCGGTCCAAGCGGGAAGATCGAAGCATGGAACCGCGGGGCCGGAGAGGGCGCACTGTTCCACCTCGAGACCGCCGACTTTACGGGGTGGCAGGGGGCAGGTCTGCAGGAGGCGGTTACCTCCAAGGCGGAGGAAGTGCAGAGCGGCATGGATCTGGAGCGGGGGCCGCTCGTGCGGCTCGGGCTGATGCGCTGCCCCGACGGTGATCACCTGCTGATCGCCGTGCACCACCTGGCCGTCGACGGAGTGTCCTGGCGGATTCTCCTGGAAGATCTGGCGGCGGGCTACGCGCTGGCGGCCTCCGGACAAGTGCCGGTCTTCCCGGCGAAGTCCGATTCCTTCCGCGACTGGGCCGAGGGATTGTCCCTCTATGCCGGCAGTGAAACCGCACAGCAGGAGCGAAGCTACTGGGAAGCAGCGGCAGCCAAAGAGAGCTTGCCTCTTCCCAAAGATGCCCAGGGAGGCTCTCTGAAGAATAAGGACAGCGAGACGCTCACCGTAGAATGGACCAAGGAAGAGACGGAGAAGCTTCTGACCGAAGTGAACCGCGCTTACCGTACGGAAATCAACGATATTCTGCTCGCCGCCCTTGAACTGGCTGTCGGGCAGTGGTGCTCCCTGCCGCGTGTCCGGATTACCTTGGAAGGGCACGGCCGGGAGCCTGTGGTTCCGGAGCTGGATATCTCCCGAACCGTGGGCTGGTTCACAAGCAGATATCCTGTCGTCCTCGAGACCGGGACGAAGGAGCCGCTGCCTGGAAGGATCAAGCGCGTCAAAGAACGGCTCCGCGAAGTGCCGGCCAAGGGAATCGGCTATGGCCTTCTCAAGTACTTGAGCGAGGACGGCTTCGAGACGGGCGAAGAACCTGAGATTTCGTTCAATTACCTGGGACAGTTCGATCAAGATCTGCAGGCGCACGGCCTGCAGATCTCTCCCTTTCCGGCAGGAAGACTGCAGAGCGGGGAAGGAATCCGAAGCGTACCGCTGGATATCAATGCCTGGATCCGGGATGGCGTGCTGTCACTGACGATCGCCTACAGTCCGGGGGAGTTCCGTAAGGAGACGGTGCAGCGGCTCGGCAGCGGGCTGCACCGCGATCTGCGGGAGATCATCGCGCACTGTGCTTCCAAGGAAGGGCAGGAGCTGACGCCAAGCGACGTGCTCGCCCAAGGCATCACGCTGGAAGAGCTGGAACGGTTCACGGCCGAAGTGCGGTCGGCTGGGGAGCTGGAGAACATATATCCCCTCACGCCGATGCAGCAGGGAATGCTGTTCCATTCGCTGCTCGATGCGGAGTCTTCCGCTTATTTTCAGCAGGCATCCTTTGATGTGCTAGGATCGCTCGATCTCGAAGCGTTCTCGGCGAGCTACCATGCCTTAGTCCAGCGGCACGACGTGCTCCGGACCCGGATTTTCACCGGATGGATAGACGAACCCCTGCAGGCGGTGCTCCGTAAGAGCACCGGAGAGCTGCGAGTGCTGGATCTTCGGGATACGGCTGAAGCCGCGATGGAACGCAAGCTCGATGCGCTGGCCCGGCAGGATCGAGCCAGGGGCTTCCGGATGGACCGGGAAGACCTCATGCGCCTGACGGTGATCCGTACGGGGCCGGAGGCTTACCGCTTCCTGTGGAGCTTCCACCACATCATCATGGACGGCTGGTGCCTGTCCCTGATCACCAAGGAAGTATTCGAGACTTATGCGCAGCTGGCGGGAGCTGCGAAGCCAGGGCCGTCCGCTGCGATCACCCCGTTCAGCGAGTATATCCGGTGGCTGGCGGAGCAGGACGCGGATGCGGCGGAGCGGTATTGGCGGGACGTGCTGGCCGGCTTCGAAGGGCCGGTACAGCTGCCGGACGCAGCCGAACCCGGGACGGTACAGGGCTATGACCCTCAAGTCCTTGTGCATGATCTGGACGGCGCCCTCAGCCGGGAGCTGGGCAGGCTGGCCAGGGAAACACAGGTTACGCTGCACTCTTTGATCCAGGCGGCCTGGGCCATTCTGCTTGCCAAATCATGCGGCAGGGAGGACGTCGTCTTCGGCACCGTGGTATCGGGCCGTCCGGCGGAGATCCAGGGCATCGAGCGGATGGTGGGGCTTTTTATCAATACGATTCCTGTACGGGTCTGCTGCGGCGCGGAAACCACGGTTGCCGAACTGCTGGCACAGATCCAGGCGGACGCCTTGGCTTCGAGGCGGTACGAGACGTACCCGCTCTACCGGATTCAGGCGCTGGCCGGCCCGTCGCAGGAGCTGTTCCGCAGCCTCGTCATCTTCGAGAACTATCCGGTGGAGGATCAGGTTCAGCAGTGGGGAGAGCGCACCGGTACCGGCCTGCGGCTCACGAATGTGACCCTTACAGAACAAACGAACTACGAGCTGAACCTGACCGTCATTCCGGGCGAGACGCTTCGCCTTCAGCTGGAATACAATGCCCTGGCCTTCGGGGCAGGTGCCATGGAGAGCATTGGGGACCGGCTGCTGCATCTTCTAAGCCAAATGGTCAGCCATCCGTCAGCCTCCGTGAAAGAGCTTAAGCTTGCGACGGAAGCGGAAACGGCACAGATGCTCAGCGGCTTCCATCCTGCCTTCCGGGAGGAAATGCCGCCGCATGCCGGAAAGACGGTTCATCAGTTATTCGAGGAGCAGGTGGAGAAAACCCCGGAGGAGCCGGCGGTAGTCTTCGGCGAAGAGACGCTGACGTACGGGGAGCTGAACCGGAGGGCCAACCGGCTTGCCCGGACGCTTCGCGCCCAAGGGATCGGCGCGGACCGGCCGGCGGCCATCATGGTTCGCCGCTCCGCCGGGATGATTGTCGGCATCCTCGCCATCCTGAAGGCGGGAGGGGCTTATGTGCCGGTCGATCCGGAGTATCCGCAGGAGCGCATCCGTTACCTGCTCGAAGACTCCGGCGCTGCCGTGCTGCTTACCCAGCGGGAGCTGGCGGAGCGGACGGTCTTTGACGGAGCGGTGGTCCTGCTGGACGAAGAGGCGGCCTACAGCGGGAGCCCCGACAACCTGGAGCCTCAGTCCGAAGCCTCCCACCTGGCCTACATCATCTATACCTCGGGCACAACCGGGCTGCCCAAAGGCGTCATGATCGAGCACCGACAGCTGGCGGCGACGGCAGCTGCCTGGAACGAAGCGTACCGTCTGGACGAAGGCGGTGTCCGGGTGCTGCAGTGGGCCAGCTTCTCCTTCGACGTGTTTACGGGCGATCTCGTCCGTGCACTGCTCCACGGCGGCCGGCTAATCCTGTGTCCTTCCGAGGTCCGCATGGATCCGGAGGGGCTCTACGAGCTCATGGCACGGCATCAAGTCAGCTTTTTCGAATCCACGCCTGCTCTGATTCTTCCTCTCATGGACTATGTCCACGGCCGAGGACGGGAGATCGGATTCCTGAAGACGCTCGTTCTCGGTTCCGATGTATGCCCGCCGGATGCCTTCGCGCAGCTGCAGACGCGGTATGGAAGACAAATGAGGATACTCAACAGCTACGGGGTGACGGAAGCCTGCATCGACTCCTGCTTCTACGAGCCGGCCGAGCCGCAGACCCGCCGCCCGCTCCCCATCGGCAGGCCGCTGCCCGGCGTGAGGATGTACATCCTGGATGAACAGTTATCCCTTCAGCCGGCAGGCATCCCGGGCGAGCTGTATATCGGCGGGCACGGCACAGGAAGGGGCTATTGGAAGCGCGAGGAGCTGACCGGGGAGAGGTTTATCGCGGACCCCTTCCTGCCCGGAGGACGGATGTACCGGACGGGCGACCTGGCAAGGTGGCTGCCGGACGGGAACATAGACTATCTGGGACGGATGGACCAGCAGGTCAAAATCCGCGGCTTCCGGATTGAAACGGGCGAGGTGGAGGCGGCGATTCTTCGCCACCCCGACGTGAAAGAAGCCGCAGCGGCCGCAAGGGAAGACGGGAGCGGGCAGAAGGTGCTGTGCGCCTACCTCGTCTCCCGCGACGAGTTGGAGACTCTGGACCTCGTCGGGCTGAAGGCCATGCTCTCGGGCGCGCTGCCCTCCCATATGGTGCCGGCCCACTGGATACAGCTTCAGCGGATGCCGCTTACACCGAACGGGAAGGTGGACCGCAAAGCGCTGCCGGCCCCTCAGGCGCAGGACCTGCCTGCCGCCGAATACGTACCGCCGCGCACCCCGCAGGAGCAGGCCGTCGTCTCTGCCTGGCAGTCGGTGCTCGGAGGCAGGGCCGTCAGCGTGCTCGACAGCTTCTTCGAGCTCGGAGGGGATTCCATCAAGGCAATCCAGGTCTCCTCCAAGCTGCTGCAGGAGGGGTACCGGCTCGATCTCAAGGATCTGTTCCGTTATCCGACACCCGCAGAGCTTGCCCCGCATCTGAGTGCGGCAGGGAGCCGCGTCGACCAAGGGGAAGTGTCCGGTGATGTGCCACTGACACCGATTCTGCATTGGTTCAAAGATCAGGACCTCGCCGAGCCGCATCACTATAATCAGGCCGTCATGCTGTACCGTCGGGAACGGTTCGAACCGGAAGCCCTGCGCCGGGCGGCGGAAGCCATTGCCGTCCATCATGACGCACTCCGGCTCGTATGGCTCACGGATGAGCACGGCGGCACGCAGGTGAGGAACCGCGCCGCAGCCGAAGGCGACGCCTTCCGCATGGAGGTCGTTGATCTGCGAAGGCAGGCGCCGGAGCACATTGCCGCAGCGGTGGAAGCCAAAGCGGAGGAGATCCAAAGCGGGATCGACTTCAGCGCCGGCCCCCTGCTGAACCTGTGCCTGTTCCAGTGCCCTGACGGCGACCATCTGTTCATCGCCCTCCATCATCTCGCGGTGGACGGGGTTTCGTGGCGCATCCTGTTTGAGGATTTGGCCGCCGGGTACTCACAGGCACAGAGCGGTCAGAACATCCGGCTGCCGCAGAAGTCCTCTTCCTTCCGGGAATGGGCGGAGCGGCTGCAGCGGGACGCGGAGAGCGGGGCATGGGAGCGCGAGTGGGCGTACTGGGAAGGAATCGAAGCCGCGGATCCCGGAAGGCTGCCGAAGGACAGCGAATGCCCGGCGCCCGTCATCGGCGACAGCGATACAGTCGTCCTTCAGCTGACGGAGACGGACACAAGCCGGCTGTTGAAGGAAGTTCACGGCGTCTACCATACGGAACCCAACGATATTCTGCTCACGGCGCTGGCGCTGGCCGTGCACCGGTGGAGCGGACTCCGTCAGGTGAAGGTGAACCTCGAAGGGCACGGCAGGGAAGAACTGCCCGGCGGGCCCGACCTCTCCCGCACGGTCGGCTGGTTTACGAGCCAGTACCCGATCCTTCTCCAGGCGGCGGAAGGCGTGCCGCTGGGCCGGCAGATCAAAACCGTGAAGGAGAACCTGCGGGCGGTTCCGTACAAAGGACTCGGCTACGGTATCCTGCGGTATATGTCCTCCGGGAAGCTGGAAGCGGCGGCGGAGCCGGAGATCTCTTTTAACTATCTGGGACAGTTCGACCAGGACCTGAAGGGGAGCGGCTTTGCGCTCTCTCCTTACGGGATCGGTGCGGCCGTCAGCCCGCTGGCCCGGCGTCCATATGTGCTCGATATCAACGGGATGATCACGGAGGGAAGGCTGTTCTTTGAGATCAGCTACTGCCGCAGCGAGTTCCGAAGGGAGACCCTGGAGAGACTGGCCGATCAGCTGCAATCCTCCCTCGAGGAAGTGATCGCCCACTGCGCCGGTCAGAAGACGGTGGAGCTGACGCCAAGCGACGTTCTCGTCAGGGGACTGGGCATCGAGGAGCTGGAGGTCTTCGCGGAAGAAGTGCGGGGGACCGGAGAGCTGGAGAACCTGTACCCGCTCACACCTATGCAAAAAGGGATGTTGTTCCACCACCTGCTTGGCAGCCGGCCGGAAGCTTATTTTGAGCAAACGGCGGTTGACCTCCACGGCAGACTGGATCTGGATGCCCTGGCACACAGCCTGCGCCTGCTTGTGGAGCGTCATGCCATTCTACGCACCAACTTCAGGCAGAGGGGAACCGGAGAGCCGGTGCAGGCGGTATTCCGCCGGAGGGAGCCCGAGCTCCGGTATACCGATCTGAGAGAGCTGGACGGGAAAGCGGTGCCGGCCCGTCTGGATGCGTATGCGTCCGAGGACAGGGCGGAGGCCTTCGAGCTCAGCTCGGGGACCCTGATGCGCGTGAGCGTGCTGCGGACGGGGGAAGAAGACTACCGCTTCCTGTGGAGCTTCCACCATATTCTGATGGACGGGTGGTGCCTCGCGCTGATTGTCGAGGAAGTGTTCACCGCGTATGCTTCCCTTATGGAGAAACGTATACCGGAGCTTCCCGCCGCAGCGCCTTACAGCAGGTATATCGATTGGCTGGAACGCCAGGATGCCGGACAGGCCTCAGCTTACTGGAGCGAATATCTCGAGGGGTACAGCGGACAGACGCAGGTGCCCGGCGCCCTGCCGGGCGGGACCGGAGAGCCGCAGGCGGAACGGGTTTCCTGCGCCATCGGCCGCGAGTTGACAGGCCGGTTGAGCCGGGCGGCGGCAGAGCGGCGGACTACGCTGTCCAGTTGGATTCAAGCGGCGTGGGGCATTCTGCTTCAGCATTATAACGGCTCACAGGATGTCGTGTTCGGATGCGTCGTATCAGGAAGGCCGGCAGAGCTGGCCGGAGCGGACCGCATGCTCGGTCTGTTCATCAATACGGTGCCCGTGCGGGTGGCATGCGGGCCGGACAGCACCTTCGCCGGCGTGGCCAAACAGGTGCAGCAGACGGCTGCGGCCGCCCGGGCATACGAGAGTTATCCGCTCTATGAGATCCAGTCCCGCTGCGGACAGGGGCAGGAGCTCGTGAATCATATCCTCGCATTCGAGAACTATCCGGCTGAGGAGCTCCTTGGAGGTACGGACGGACTTCAGGGAACCGGATTGACGGTGACCGGTGTCCATGCGTCCGAACAGACGAACTACGATCTCAATGTCATTGTCATCCCCGGTGACAATCTGCAGATTCATCTGGAGTACAATGCCCGGCGTTACCCGAGGGAGGCGGTGGAGCGGATCCGCGGACATCTCCTTTGCCTGCTCGAGCAGACGGCAGAGCAGCCGGATGGTCCAGTCGTCTCGCTTGATCCGCTTACCGCAGAAGAACGGGAGCAGATCCTGCAGGTGTTCAACGATACGGCAGCGGAGTATCCGCGGGAGCAGTCGATCTGCGCTCTGTTCGAGGAGCAGGCGGAGCTCTATCCGGGCCGGGCGGCCGTCGTTCTTGGCGGGAAGAGCCTTTCCTACCGGGAGCTGAACGAACGCGCCAACGGGCTGGCAGGCTTGCTGCGGGCACGTGGGGTACAGGAGGGAAGTGCCGTCGCCATTATGGCGTCCCGCACACCGGAGACCGTGATCGGGCTGCTCGCCATTCTCAAGGCGGGTGGAGCCTACGTACCGGTGGATCCGGCCTATCCGCAGGAACGCATCCGTTACATGCTCGAGGATTCGGGAGCGGAGCTCCTTCTGGTACAAGATCTTGTACAGGATCTTGTACAGGATGAAGAGAAGAGGGCCGCCGGCTTTGGCATCACCTGCGTTTCCATTGGAGAAAAGGCCGCCTTGGATGAAGAGCGCCGTAATCCGGAGCCGGCCGCCGGTCCTCGGAGCCTGGCCTATATCCTCTACACCTCGGGCACAACGGGACAACCGAAGGGCGTCATGGTGGAACACCGCAGTGTGGTGCGGCTGGTCCGGAATACGGATTACACCGAGTTCCGGCCGGATGACCGGATTCTGCAGACCGGGGCCCTTGTCTTCGATGCATCGACCTTCGAGATCTGGGGCGCGTTGCTGAACGGTCTGAGCCTTCACCTGGTGGAAGAGCATGCCTTGCTCGACGCCTTCCTGCTGGAGGAGACGGTATGCCGAGAGCGGATCACCGTCATGTGGCTGACTTCTCCGCTCTTCAACCAGCTTGTTCAGCAGAATGCGGCGCTCTTCATCGGTCTCCGTACGCTGATTGTCGGCGGAGACGCCTTGTCGCCCGTGCACATCCGCAAGGTCAAGGACGCGCATCCCGGGCTGCTGGTCGTCAACGGCTACGGCCCGACGGAGAATACCACGTTCTCCACGGCTTATCCGATCAGCGAGCCTATCGGCACCTCGATTCCGATCGGACGGCCGATCCGCAATTCGCGTGCATACATCGTGGACGCGAGAGACCGTCTGCTTCCAGTAGGCGTGGCGGGCGAGCTGTGCGTAGCGGGAGACGGGCTGTCCCGGGGGTACCTGGGCCGGCCGGAGCTCACTGCGCAGAAGTTCGTCGACGACCCGTTCTTCCCGGGAGAGCGGATGTACCGCACAGGCGACCTGGCCCGCTGGCTGCCGGACGGTACGATCGAGTATCTGGGACGTCTGGATCATCAGGTCAAAATCCGCGGCTACCGCATCGAGCTCGGGGAGATCGAAAGCAAGCTTCTAGCCCTCACCGGCGTGCGGGAAGCCGTCGTGGCCGCATACGAGGCCGAGGCCGGCCAGAAGCAACTGTGCGCTTACTTCACAGCGGACCGGACTTACACCGGACGCAAGTTGAAGTCCGCTCTATCCGCATCGCTGCCCGGGTATATGATGCCGGCCTCCTTCGTTCAGCTCGAGCAGATGCCGCTTACGCGCAACGGCAAGGTCGACCGGCAGGCCCTGCCATTACCTGAGCCTCGCGGCATGGAGGAAGGCGAAACCTACACCGCACCGGGATCACCGCTGCAGGTGCAGCTGGCGTCGCTCTGGCAGGAGGTGCTCGGCGTCAGCAGGGTAGGCCTGCACGATGATTTCTTCGAGCTCGGCGGGCATTCGCTCCGGGCGGCAGCGCTGGCCGCCCGGATTCACCAAGATCTGCAGCGCCGCATTCCGCTGGCCGACCTCTTCCGCTTCACCACGCTCGAAGGGCAGGCGGAGCGGCTGGAAAGCTTGGACCGTGCGGAGCTAGCTCCAATCCCCGCAGCGGACGTGCGGGAAACGTATCCGGTGTCCTCCGCCCAGCAGCGGATCTATCTCCTCAGCCTCCGGGAGGGCGGCGAGCTCAGCTATAACATGCCGGGTGCGCTGACCGTCCGCGGGGCGCTCGATCCGGCCCGGCTCGAAGCCGCGTTCCGGGAGATGATACAGCGTCATGAGTCGCTCCGCACGAGCTTCCATACCGTGAACGGGGAGACGGTACAGCGGATACACGACGAGGTGGACTTCCGGCTGGAGCTGCCCGCAGAGGTGATCGCCGAAGCAGACGATCTCACGGCTTGCATACGCCGGTTCGTACGGCCGTTTCCATTAGCGGAAGCGCCTCTTCTGAGAGTAGGCTGCGTCCGTCAGGCTTCCGGCTCCCATGTCCTGCTGTTTGACATGCATCATATCATCTCGGACGGGGTTTCCATGGGGATTCTCATGGAGGAATTCGCGGCCCTCTACGCCGGAGAGACGCTGCCTCCGCTGAACATCCAGTACAAGGACTACACACTGTGGCGTCAGGCGGAGCTGGAGAGCCCGGCGATGAAGCGCAAGGAAGCCTATTGGCTGCAAACCTTCGAAGGCAGCCTGCCCGTGCTGGAGCTGCCCACGGATTATCCGCGCGGTGCTGTCCGGCACTACGAGGGCGACGCGTTCCGGTTCACGATCGACGCGGATGCCGGCCGCCGGCTGCGGGAGCTTGCCGCCCGGACCGGCACGACCTTGTATATGGTGCTGCTTGCGGTGTATACCACCCTGCTGTCCAGATACAGCGGGGCCGATGATCTGGTGGTCGGCACCCCAGCGGCGGGGCGCCATCATCCCGATCTCGAACCGCTGATCGGGATGTTCGTGGACACGCTTGCCCTCCGCTGCCATCCGGTCAGCGGCATGACCTTCCTTGCTTATTTGCAGGAGGTAAGAGAGACAGCCCTTCAGGCTTTCGAGCATGGCGATTATCCGTTCGACAAGCTGGTAGAGAAGCTGGGAGCGGCCGCAGACAGCAGCCGCAGCCCGCTCTTCGACACGATGTTCGCTCTGCAAAATACGAAGCGGCAGGCATGGGAAGCGGAAGGGCTCAGGCTGGAGCCTCACGAGCCGGTCACCCCGGCAGTAAAGTTCGATCTGGTTCTGAACGCGGTGGAGCGGGAGGAGACCATCGAATGCACATTGGAATTCGCCACAGCGCTCTTCCAGCGGGAGACCGCCGAGCGGATGGCCGAACATCTGCTGCAGCTGGTTCGTGCCGTCTGCAGCGCCCCGGACACCAAGCTCTCGGAGCTGCCGCTGTTGACACCGGCGGAAGAAGCGCAGCTGCTTCACGGCTTCAATACGGCCGGCGGCGACAGCAGGCAGTGGAGGAGCACGCTGCATGAAGCCTTTGAAGCGCAGGAGGAGCGGACGCCGGATGGAATCGCCGTCTCCTTCGGCGACGAAAGGTGCACCTACCGCGAGCTGAACACCCGGGCGAACCGTCTCGCGCGTACGCTGCGACGGGCCGGTCTTAGTACCGGTATGCCGGCAGCACTGCTCACGAACCGTTCCCTTGAGATGGTCGTCGGCCTCCTGGCCATCCTCAAGGCCGGCGGCGCCTATGTGCCGATCGATCCGGATTATCCGGAGGCACGTATCCGCTACATGCTGGAAGATTCAGGGGCACGGCTGCTGCTCCTGCAGCAGGACCTATCTCCGCGGGTCTCCTACGAAGGACCGCGGATTGGGGTAGACGATCCGTCCTCCTACGATGAGGACGGCTCCAACCTGGGGTCTGCCTCATGCCCGGATGACCCGGCCTACATCATCTATTCATCGGGTACGACCGGGCGGCCGAAGGGCATCCTGACCGCCCACCGCAGCGTGCTGCGGGTGGTGAAGGGAACGAACTATCTGGCGCTCGATGAGCGTGACCGGATTCTTCAGCTTTCCAACTATGCGTTCGACGGCTCCGTGTTCGATCTCTGGGCTGCCTTGGCGAACGGTGGCCGGCTTGTGCTCCTTCCCATGGAAGAGATCCTGGATCTGCACCGGCTGGCCCGGACACTGGAGAGAGAAAAGATCACCGTGCTGTTCCTGACGACATCCCTGTTCAATGCCTTGATCGACACGGACGCGGGGGCGCTGTCGGGGACCCGGAAGGTTCTCTTCGGCGGCGAGCGGGCATCGGTGCGGCATGTCAGCATAGCGCTGGAGCATCTGGGTCCGGGACGGCTCATGAACGTGTACGGTCCTACGGAAACCACGGTGTTCGCCACATTCCATGAGCTGGACAGGCTGGAGGAACACGTGCCGAATGTGCCGATCGGGCGGCCGCTGAGCGGCACAACCGCTTATGTGGTGAGCAGGGAAGGCGCTCTGCAGCCGGTCGGCGTACCGGGAGAGCTGTGCCTCGGAGGGAGCGGACTTGCGCTCGGGTATCTGGGGCAGGAAGGCTTGACGGCACAGAAGTTCACGGAGAATCCGTTTGTCTCCGGCGAGCGCCTCTACCGCACGGGAGACCTGGCCCGTTGGCTGCCGGACGGTACGCTCGAGTATATCGGGCGGATCGACCAGCAGGTGAAGATCCGAGGCCACCGGATCGAGCTCGGTGAGATAGAGGCCCGGCTCCTGCGGCTGGAGGGGATCGAGGAGGCCGTTGTGAGCGCAGGGGAGCGTGCAGACGGCAGTATCGAGCTCGCCGCTTACTTCACCTCCGGCCGCGAAACGGCTCCATCCGAACTCCGGCAGGCTTTGGCCGCAGAGCTGCCCGGCTATATGATCCCCGCGTTCTTCGTGCAGCTTGAGCGGCTGCCGCTGACGCCTAACGGCAAGATCGACCGGGCGGCTCTGCCGGCTCCGGGAGAGCACAGCCGCGGTGGCATGGTCTATGAAGCCCCGCAGACGGCGACGGAGCTGAGGCTTGCAGGCATCTGGTTCGAGGTGCTAGGCGGGGGGAGCTATGGAAGGAAAGACAGCTTCTTCGAGGTCGGCGGTCATTCGCTGCGGGCGGCCGCGCTGTCGGCCCGTATCTACCGGGATCTGCACCGCAATGTGCCGCTTGGCGGCATCTTCCGCCACCCTACGCTGGAAGCCATGGCCGAGCTGATCGATGCCGGGGAGCAGGGCGCATACGTTCCCCTTCCCCGGGCGCAGGAGCAGGCGTATTACCCGGTTTCCTCCACGCAGAAACGAATCTATATCCTCAGCCAGCTCGTCGGCGGTGAGCTCAGCTACAATATGCCGGGCGTCGTATCCGTGGAGGGCCCGCTGGATCCTCTCCGGTTCGAGGAAGCGTTCCGGACACTTATCGCAAGACACGAAGCCCTTCGGACCAGCTTCGAGATGATCCACGGCGAGCCGGCGCAGCGTGTCCAGGAGGGGGTAGAATGGGCGGTCGAACATCTGCCGCCCCTCAGCGGTCAGAGTCCGGAAGAGATCGGGGCGCGTATTCGCGAATTCATCCGTCCGTTCCGGCTGGATCAGGCGCCGCTGCTGAGAGTCGGCCTGCTGGAGACGGCTCCCGGCCGATATCTGATGCTGTACGACATGCATCATATCATCTCGGACGGTACGTCCATGAACATCCTTACTCGGGAGTTCGCCGCGCTGTATGAAGGAAATCCGCTGCCTCCGCTGAAGAATCAATACAAGGATTATTCGGTGTGGCAGCGCGAAGGTCTGGGCCGGGCCGCGCTCGAGGCCCAGGAAGCCTACTGGCTGGGCATCTTCGAAGGGGAGCTCCCGCTTCTCCAGCTGCCAACGGATAAACCGAGGAGCGGGCGGCCCGGTTTTGAGGCAGGCACTGTGGATTTTGTCATCCAAGGGGCCCAGCTCTCCGGTCTGCGCCGTCTCGCGGCCGCTTCCGGCACGACGATGTATATGCTGCTGATGGCGCTCTATCATGTGCTGCTCGCCAAGTACAGCGGACAGGAAGACATCATCGTGGGCACCCCGGCAGCGGGAAGACCCCACCCGGACCTTGAGCCGCTGATCGGCATGTTCGTCGGCACCTTGGCTATGCGGAGCAGACCCGAAGGCCGCAAACCCTTCCTTGCCTTTCTTGGGGAAGTCAAGGAAGCCACGCTGGCGGCGCTCGAGCATCAGGACTATCCGTTCGAAGAGCTGGTGGACAAGCTGAACGTTCCGCGGGACACCGGACGGCATCCGCTCTTCGACACGATGTTTGCTCTGCACAATAGGGAGCGTGACATGACGGGAGACAGCGGTCTTGAACTGAAGCCTTATCCGTCGGCGGCGCCGGCGGCCAAATTCGATCTGACGCTGAATGTGTCGGAAGACCGGCATGAGATCCACTGCAGCCTGGAGTACCGCAGCGCCTTGTTCCATGAAAGTACGATCGAACGCATGGCGGCCCATTACCTGCAGCTCATTGACGCTGTCCTGGAAGCGCCGGGGTCCCCCGTGGCCTCCCTGGGGATCATTACGGCCTCCGAGACAAAAGAGCTCCTCCAAACGTTCAACGATACGGCTGCAGCGTATGAAGAGGAGCAGACGATTCACGGGCTCATCGAAGATCAGGCGGCCCGGACGCCGGAAGCGGCGGCTCTCCTCAGCGCAGCCGTTCAGCTAACTTACCGGGAGCTGAACGAGCGGGCCAACCGGCTCGCCCGGACCCTGCTGGGGCTCGGAGCAGGCGCAGGAAGCATCACGGCGGTTCTCGCCGACCGATCGGCCGAGTCGGTTATCGGCATCCTGGCGGTGCTCAAAGCCGGAGGTGCCTATGTACCGGTGGATCCCGAGTATCCGGAGGAACGCCTCCGCTTCATGCTCGAGGATTCCGGCGCCGGGCTGCTGCTTGTGCCGGGGAGCTGCCGAGCCGACGTTCCCTTCGCAGGCACAAGGATCGCGCTGGATGACGAGGCTTCTTACCATCCGGACGGCTCCAATCCGGATACGGGGGCTGCCCCCGGGGATCTCGCATATGTCATCTATACATCAGGAACGACGGGTCGGCCCAAGGGCGTCATGGTGGAGCACCGCGGCATCGTGAACTTCAAGCTGGCTTACGACGGAGTATTCGGTGTCCGTGGCGAGGACAAGGTCGTTCAATTTGCTTCTATGTCATTCGACGCTTCCGTGTCCGAGATCACCATGGCACTCTTCTGCGGGGCCGCGCTCTATCTGCCGTCC
The DNA here is from genome assembly GCF_049942825.1 of Paenibacillus sp. S-38. NCBI lineage: Bacteria > Bacillati > Bacillota > Bacilli > Caryophanales > Paenibacillaceae > Paenibacillus > Paenibacillus sp. S-38. Next base: position 4,158,143 of record NZ_CP187970.1, on the reverse strand, counting down.
GCCGAAGAGGTGAAGGATTACCGCCTTCTCCGCGAGTATATCGGCCGGCACGGGATTACCGTCGCTACGCTGCCGCCCGCCTACGCGGCTTACCTGGCTCCGGAGGAGCTGCCGAGCCTGCGGATTCTGATTACGGCGGGCTCGGCGTCCACCAGCGAACTGGTCCGCCGGTGGAGCGGCAGGGTCGCCTACTTCAATGCCTACGGACCGACGGAGGATTCGATCTGCACCACGATCTGGCCGGCCTCCCTGGAGGCTGCGGTCGACCGGAGGGTGAGCATCGGCCGGCCCATCGCCAACCACCGGGTCTACATTCTGGGCAGCGAGGGCCAGCTTCAGCCGCCGGGCATTGCCGGGGAGCTCTGCGTCTCCGGTGCCGGTCTGGCCCGGGGCTATCTCGGAAGACCGGAGCTCACGGCCGAGAAATTCACGGACCACCCGTTCGTGCCCGGAGAGCGGCTGTACCGGACGGGAGACCTGGCTCGCTGGCTGCCGGACGGCACCCTCGAGCACCTCGGCCGCATCGACCATCAAGTCAAGATCAGGGGATACCGGATTGAGCTGGGTGAAGTGGAGGCCCGGCTGTCCGAGCTCCCGGGCATTGTGGAAGCGGTCGTGCTTGCACGAGTAGAGGAGGACGGCGAGAGTCAGCTCTGCGCTTACTTCACCGCGGAGGGAGAAGTGACCCCGCCGGCCGTGAGGGCCGCTCTCGCGAAGGGGCTGCCAGGCTATATGGTTCCGGCCCACCTCATTCGCCTGGAGCGGATGCCCCTGACCCCGAACGGCAAGATCGACCGCGGCCGGCTGCCGGCACCGCAGGATAGCGGACTCCGCTCTCCGGCAGCGGCAGGCCCCAGAACCGCGCTCGAAGCCTCGCTTGTCCGGATCTGGGAGGGCGTGCTCGGTACCCGGCCTATCGGGATTACAGACTCATTCTTCGAGCTCGGCGGGCATTCGCTGAAAGCTGCCGCACTTGCGGCCAAGCTTTACGAGGAGCTGGACATCAGCGTCTCCCTCAGGGACATCTTCGAGTCTCCGACCATCGAGGGCTTGGCGCAGGTAATACTCCATTCGGACCGCAGGACGGCGGCGCCTATCCCCGCGGTGGAACACCGGGAGTACTATCCCGTTTCCTCCGCCCAGCGAAGGCTGTACCTTCTCAGCCAGCTCGAAGGGGGAGAGCTCGCTTACAACATGCCGGGCGTACTGCTGCTTGAAGGCCCGCTCGATCTCACCGGGCTGGAGGATGCGCTCCGCGGCCTGATCCGCCGTCACGAAGCGCTGCGGACGAGCTTCCATCTGGTACAGGGCGAGCCGGTGCAGCGCGTGTGGGCGGAAGCTCCTTTTGCCATCGAACGATGGGAGCGGACAGCCCTTCCGACCGGGGCCGGTGAGGACGAGTCCATCCGTGCCGCCATGCGGCGCTTCGTGCGCCCCTTCAACCTGGAACAGGCGCCGCTGCTGCGCGCCGGCTTGATGGAGCTTGCGGACGGGCGGCATCTGCTTCTGCTCGACATGCACCATCTCATATCGGACGGCGCCTCCATGCGCATGCTGTCGGCGGATTTTGCCGGATTGTACGCCGGTCATGAACCTGCGCCGGTACAACGGCAGTATAAAGATTACGCAGTATGGCAGCAGGAAGGGGAGGGCCTGCGGCAGGCGCAAACCCAAGAGGACTATTGGCTGAACCGTTTCCGGGGTGAACTGCCGGTCCTGGAGCTGCCTGTGGACTTCGGCAGAGCCGCCCGGCGGAGCTTCGAAGGCTCATCGTTCGAGTTCCGGATTCATCCGGAGCGTACCCGCGGGCTGAAAGAGCTCGCCTCCCAGTCGGAATGCACCTTGTATGTAGTTCTGCTCGCCGTCTATACGGTGCTTCTCGCCAAGTACAGCGGTGCTTCCGATGTGATTGTCGGTACGCCGTCAGAAGGCAGAGGGCATCCGGACCTCGCCGCCGTCCAAGGTATGTTCGTCAATACCTTGGCCCTGCGGACCTGCCCGGTTGGAACCCAATCCTTCCTCGGCTATCTGCAGGAAGTAAGAGAGACGGCTCTCGGAGCCTTCGAGCATCAGGATTACCCCTTCGAGTCCCTGATAGACAAGCTTGAAATCCCACGGGACCCGAGCCGCCATCCGCTGTTCGATACGATGTTTGCCCTCCAGCAGGCCATGGAAGGTCCACTGGAAGTGGGCGGGCTCGTGCTGAAGCCCTGCGGCGGGGAATCGGCCGCAGCCAAGTTCGACCTGTCACTGACAGCGGAGGATCAAGGCGAGAGCCTCATCTGCACCTTCGACTTTGCGGCCGCCTTATTCCGGCCGGAGACGGTGGAACGCTTCGCTGAGCATTACCTGCAGCTGATCGATTCGGTGCTGGACACTCCGCAAGCGTCCATCGCTTCCCTGCGGATGATCACGTACGCGGAGCGCCAGCACCTCTTGGAACGTTTTGGTCAAATCGGAGAAGAAGCGGCCGGGGCGACGGCGCACACGCTGCATGGACTGTTCGAGGAACAGGCTGCCCGGACGCCGGGGGCCGTCGCCGTTGTCTGCGGCAAAGAGCGCCTGACCTATCGGGAGCTCAATGAAAGGGCGAACGGTCTGGCGGTAACTCTGCGGAGCCTGGGCATCGGTGCTGGGTCAGCAGCGGCCTTGATGACGAAGCCCTCGGTGGAGATGATCGTCGGCATCCTCGGTATTCTCAAATCGGGCGCGGCTTACGTGCCGATCGGCACGGAGCTGCCTCCGGAACGCATCCGTTACATTCTTGAAGATGCCGGGGCGCAAGCGGTGGTACTGCAGCAGGAACTGATGGAACGGATTCCCGGTACCCTGCGGGCCGTCCTGCTGGATGACGGTGCTTCGTGCACTCCGTCTTCCCGCAATCCCGAGCCGGCAGGCGGCCCCGGCGAGCTGGCCTACCTTCTCTATACCTCCGGGACGACGGGAAGACCGAAGGGCGTACAGATCGAGCACCGAAGTATCCTGAACACGGTCACGTGGTTCCATGACACCTATGCCCCTTACCTGCAGCCGGCGGTCATGCTGACCACGGAGTATACCTTTGACCCGAGTCTCGAGCAGATCTTCGGCACGCTGCTCTATGGGGCCGAGCTGCACTGTATCCCTAAGGAAACCCTGCTGAACGGACCGGTGTTCCGTCACTATATCGGACGGCATGGGATCAAGCTGCTCAATACGACGCCGATGCTGATGAGAGAGCTTCTCGCCGAAGAAGAACGGATCGAATCGCTTCAGGCCCTGATCTGCGGAGGGGAACGGCTCGAGGAGGAATTGAAGGATGCCCTCCTTGCCAAAGGCTACGAGCTCTTCAACCATTACGGACCGACGGAAGCCTCGGTGGATGTGCTTGTCAGCCGCTGCAGAGCGGATGAACGGGTTACCTTGGGCCATCCGATCAAGCATATGGCCGTCTGCATCCTGGATGAGTACGGCGGGCTGCAGCCGGCCGGCGCGGCGGGCGAGCTGTACCTGGCGGGCGCAGGGCTTGCCAGGGGATATGCCAACCAGCCCGGACTCACGGCGGAGAAATTCACGGAGCGTCCCGCGCTCCCCGGCATCCGGCTGTACCGGACAGGGGACAGGGCCCGACGGCTGCCGGACGGCAGCATCGAATTCCTGGGACGGACCGACGATCAAGTCAAAATCCGCGGCTACCGCATCGAGCTGGGCGAAATCGAAGATGCCCTCAGGCGGATCCGCGGCGTAACCCAAGCGGTTGTCAACGCCAAGGAGGACGGGAGCGGACAGATGCAGCTCTACGCCTACTACACGGCGGAGGTGGAGCTGCAGGCCCGGGATATCAGGGCGGGCCTCTCCCGCGAGCTGCCGGGGTATATGGTCCCTGCCGCCTGCATGCAGCTCGAACGCATACCGCTCACCGCGAACGGGAAGGTCGACCGCAGCGCACTGCCTGCCGCTGACCTCACTCTCATCAGCCGCGAAGCTTTTGCCGCCCCGCGCAGCGACACCGAGACGAGGCTTGCGGCACTCTGGATGGAAGTGCTCGGACTGCCACAGCCGGTCGGCATCAAGGACCATTTCTTCGAGCTTGGCGGCCACTCCCTTCGGGCGATGACCTTGGCAGCACGGGTCTACAAAGAGATGAACCGCACGCTTCCCCTGCGGGAGATCTTCCGCCTTCCCGTGCTGGAGGATATGGCTAAGGCGCTGGAACGGTCCGAACGGAGCGCCGATCTGCGCATTCAGCCGGCAGAGCCTCGCGAGGTTTACCCGGTGTCTTCGCCGCAGAAACGGCTCTATATTCTGAGCGAGCTGGCCGGAGAGCATACAGGATATAATATGCCGGGTGTCCTTCTCGTGGAGGGCCCTCTGGAGCCCGGCCGCTTGGAGGAAACGTTCCGTTCCTTGATCCGGCGCCATGAGGCGCTGCGGACGTCCTTCACTGCCTTGAACGGGGAACCGGTTCAACGCATCCTCCCGGATATTCCGTTCGAGATGCAGCGGTTCACAGACGATGCCTCCGAGCCGGAAGCGATCCCCCGGGTCATCCGGCGGTTCGTCCGTCCGTTCTCCCTGGCTTCGGCTCCGCTGCTTCGCGCAGGTCTTCTGCCGCTTGGACAGGATCGGCATTTGCTGCTCTTCGATACCCATCACATCATCTCGGACGGCATCTCGATGTCGGTGCTGGTCAGGGAGCTGGCCGCGCTGTATGCGGGCCATGCCCTGCCGCCGCTGCCGCTTCAATACAAGGATTATGCGGTGTGGCAGCAGGAGGAGCTGGCCGGGGGGATCATCCGCGAACAGGAGGAGTACTGGCTGGGCGTATTCCAAGGCGAGCTGCCGGTGCTCAGCCTGCCGGCCGATTATGCAAGAGGAGCGCGGCAGAGCTTCGACGGCGGACTTGTCGAATTCACTCTTGACGCGGCGGCAAGCCTGAAGCTGCGCCAGCTCGCCGACAGCTCCGGCTCCACGCTGTACATGGTCCTGCTGGCAGCTTACAGCATCCTGCTGTCCAAGTACGGCGGCGACGAAGACATGATCATCGGCACGCCGACCGCGGGAAGGCCGCACGCGGATTTGGAACAGGTCCTCGGCATGTTCGTGGGTACCCTGGCGCTGCGCGTCAAACCGAGACGGGATCTTACGTTCCTTGACTATCTTCAAGAGGTTAGGGAAACGGCACTCGGTGCGTTCGAACACCAGGAATATCCGTTCGAGCTGCTGGTGGAGAAGCTCGGCGTACGCAGGGACCTCAGCCGCAATCCGCTGTTCGACACCATGCTCGTGCTCCAAAATACCGAACGGCAGGAGCTTCAAGCCGGCGGATTGACCCTGAGCCCGTACCCGGCGGAGCATACCGTATCCAAGTTTGACCTAACCCTGAACGCAGCGGAAGAAGAGGATGGACTGCACTTCGGGTTCGAATACAGCTCGGCTCTCTTCAAAAGGGAGACGGTCGAACGCATGGCAGCCCATTTCCTCCAACTGATCGGCAGCTTGTTGGAGGCACCGGAGGGCAGACTGGATTCCTTCGACATCTTGACCGATGCGGAGAGGGTCCGGCTCACCGAAGATTTCAACGCGACGGAAGCCTGCTGGCCCGCCGCGCAGACCTTCCATCAGCTGTTCAAGGAACAGGCGCTGCTGCATCCGGACCGTCCTGCGGTGGTTGGCCGTGCAGGACGGCTCACCTACCGGGAACTGGACCGGCTCTCCGATCGTCTTGCCGCACGGCTGCGCCATCTGGGTGTCCGCGGCGAGGAGCCGGTCGGGCTGTTCCTGGAGCGGTCCGTCGAGCAGATCGTCGGCCTGCTCGCCATTCTCAAGGCAGGCGGAGCCTTCCTGCCCGTCGATCCGGCTTATCCTGCGGAGCGGATCGCCTACATGCTCGAGGACAGCGGCGTAAGCCTGCTGCTCACCCGACGCGAGATTCTCGCCGGGTATGGCGGGGAGTGGCACGGCGCAGCGGAGTTCGCAGAAAGCTGGCTGGCGGACGGGACGGAAGCCTCGCCGAAGGAGCGGGAGGAGGGTCAGCAGGAGCCAGCCGCGTCAGAGCGGCACGATGCCGATGAGGCGGCTCCGGAATCGGCCGCCTACCTGATCTATACCTCGGGCACGACCGGCCGGCCCAAAGGCATTGTTGTCGAGCATCGGGGACTCGCGAACTTGTCCGCCTATTGGAAGAACGATCTGGGCATCCGCCCTGAAGACCGCATCGGCCAGTTCGCCAGCATCTCATTCGATGCTTCCGTATGGGAGATCGGCATGGCTCTGCTTACCGGAGCCGCCTTATATATCCCGCCCGACGAAACGATCCGCGAAGCGGGCGCGTTCGAACGCTACGCCGCCGATGCCGCTCTTACCGTGCTTACACTGCCGCCAACGTACCTCGTGCATCTGCAGCCGGAGCGGCTGCCCGCACTCCGGCTGCTGGTTACGGCCGGTTCGGCCACCACGCCGGAGCTAGTCACGCGGTGGTCGGAGCATCTGACTTACGTCAATGCCTACGGACCGACCGAGACGACGATCTGCGCCACCGCGTGGAAGGCACCGGAGCCTGCCCCCTCCAACGGGGAGCTGCGGATCACGATCGGCCGGCCGCTGCCGGGTACGAGAGTCTATATTCTCGGGCCGGGCGACCGACTTCAACCGGTCGGGGCGGCAGGCGAGCTCTGCGTAGCCGGCGCAGGGGTAGCCCGCGGCTACCTGAACCGGCCGGAGCTCACGGCGGAGAAATTCACGGCAAACCCTTGGGTGAAGGGGGAGCGGCTGTACCGTACAGGAGATTCCGCCCGCTGGCTGGAGGACGGGACGATCGAATATCTCGGCCGCATCGATCATCAGGTGAAGATCCGGGGCCACCGGATCGAACCGGGAGAGATCGAAGCCCGCCTCCTGCAGGTGGAGGGACTGACGGAAGCCTTCGTAGCGCCCTACCTGGACAACCGCGGCGCAAGCGAGCTCTGCGCTTACTATACGGCGGATCGGAGCATCAGCACATCAGAGCTCCGTCCGGCCCTCGCAGCATCGCTGCCGGCCTACATGATCCCGGCCGCCTTCGTCCAGCTGTCCGCGCTGCCTCTGACCCCGAACGGCAAGGTCGACCGCAAAGCGCTGCCTCAGCCTTCGCACACCGCGGACATCGCAGCATACGAGCCGCCTGCCGGAGAGCTGGAAGAGAAGCTCGCCGCAATATGGGCGGACGTGCTCGGAGTGGAACGCGTCGGGGTCCATGATTCCTTCTTCGACCTCGGCGGCCATTCCATGAAGATGCTGGAGATGGTCGGCCGGGTGAACCGGGACACCGGGGCGGAGCTCGGCATCGGCGACGCCTTCGCCCACGCAACGGTTCGCGGGCTGGCCGCACGCCTGCAGGCACGGACCGCCGCTCAGCCTTGGACCTTGTGGAACGAAGAACGGGGGAACCCGGTCTTCTGCTTCCCGCCTGTCATCGGCTATGGTCTTGTCTTTGCCGGAATGGCTCATGAGCTCCGGGACCAGACGGCCGTGCTGGCCTTCGATTATATCGAAGAGGAAGACCGCATCGCCCGCTATGTCTCTACGATAACTGCGCATCAGCCGCAGGGGGAGATCCGGCTAGCCGGTTATTCGGGAGGCGGCAGCCTGGCCTACGAAACCGCCAAGGAGCTGGAGCGGCAGGGAAGAACGGTCTCCGCGCTGCTGCTATTTGACAGCTACCCGAGGCTGGGGCCTCTCCCTCAGCCGGTGGACCAGGAGCCGGGAGATCCCTTCGAGGAGCTGCAGAGCCACCTGTCCTCGTTCCATCCTTCAGTGGACCTGTCGCTGATCGAGAGCAGGAGGGAAGAGATCATCCGGAAGATGACGGCTTACGAAGCTTATCTCATCCAGCTCGAACAAACCGGCTGCATTCAGGCCGACATTCTTCTCGCTCAGGCAGAGATTGCCGGGGAAGAGCAGCGGGCCTTATGGAACGGACGGGCATCCGAATGGGGAAGCCTGACCCAAGGTACGCTGCAGATCGTGCAGGGTAGCGGGACGCATAACCAGATGCTGGGCCCCGTGAACTGTGCAGCGAATCTGGCTTTGGCGGAAGAGGTATTGCGCCCATCCCACGAGAGGGCTGCTGTAATCAGATAATCGGCGCCACCAATTCAAGAGCAAAACCCGCTCATTCTTGCTTAGGCAAGAGGGCGGGTTTTGTTTGTTTATTGCGCTTTTCCCTGAACGGGTTCTTTGACACGAACGTCGTTTAAGGTGAACTTCTCGAGCAGATAAATCACCAGCAAGCTCACGGCGCGGATCAGGATCAAGTATATCAGGTTCCAATCGTCATAGAAGATCAAGATACCCGCGTACACGAGAACGGCATCGCCTGCAGCCTGAATCACCAATGGAGCCGCTTTCCAGTAAGGATGCTTAGGCACGTACATACAATAGATGACGACAAAAGCCATTAGAACATGGTACAAGAACCCGCTGAATAACGTGCTGTCCCTGTAGATATTGTCGACCCAATGCACGAGGAAAAACTGTTTGTCAAAAAGCATCAGCACGCTGGTCGGCGTCTGCAAAATAATCCAGGCGATAGTCCAAAAAACGAAAATTCGCGGGGATTTCCGTTTGGTTTCGTGCAATAATCTGTACCCCTTCTTCATGAGAACCAAAAAAATAACGGAACTGATGCCGGTCATATAGGTATGCCACCAATGCTGGGTGTAGACACCGGCTTTGATAAATGTTACTTCGATCAGCATGAATCCGGCGCATAACAAACCGATCCAAACATAGGAAGACTGGAAACGCATGACCCAAACCGCGGCCGACGCCCATATGGCTGAATTCGCTATGATATGCCCGATAATATTCTCGGCAAAAGGATCCGAATAAAGTCCCGGTTTATAGGCGTATGCGTTGAACACGAAGAGTACGACCGCCTCTCCGACCCATGTCAAAGCCGTGGTAAACAAAAAATACGTGAGCAGATCCGCCGCGTTCCCTCTCCGATAAACCGTATAGCCGGTCAGGGTGACCCCGATCCCGATCAAACCATAGTACCAGACGATATTGGGCATGATTTCCCTCCTTCCGGATCAACGTACTTTTCATTGTTTCCATTGGTTGGTCATATCCATACCCTAACTTCTGCAGCCCGTAAAAAGAGGCCACCCTGAGGGTGACCGCCGGCTCTTCTTCTATTTGATTTACCTTCCATTCGGCGGCCCTATGATAACCGTCCGGTCAATCGGCTTGATGACTTCAGCCCACTGGTAAGCGTGGATGCCGTAGATCGTCTGGATGACCTCAGGAGGCGTCTTCCTCAGGATGTCGGATCCATAAACCGTCTCGAACTGATTATGATCAAAACTGACCACAAGCCGGGTTTGGTCCGTGACCGCGATGGTCCAGTGCCACCATCCGCTCGGGATATATACCGTTTGCTGCGGCCCGACATGGTAGCTGAGCAGCTGAAGGGTAAATGGATTCAGAATCGATTCGATAATTTCCCCCTGTATCATATAGAGGAGTTCGTTCGAATTGGGATGCCAATGAGGCTCAATGCTGTGTCCTCTGCTTAAAAAAACGTCAACCAGGCTTAAGCCCTGCATAACGGGCAACTGCTTTGCGGTTTGATAGAGCAGGTAGTTCTGACGGTCCTTAACGAAGTAGGGGGATGATCTGAGGTCAAAGGACAAATTCAGTGCAGGTGAAGTGTAATCGATCGGATTGCCGGTGTTCGTCATTCACCAAATCACACCTTTCCTCACTGGTGGTTGGCTGTAAAATATCGATCACATGGAAGTGTATTCCCGCGAAGCGCAAAACATGATGGATGAAGGAAGATTTTCATTGTCCACCGCTCCATGGGAGGGGCAGTATCAGTAGCGTCGCCGCCTGTCCGTCTATGAATTTGCACCTGAATTTACATCCTATTATGAGGGGAGCGGATGAAACCTCTTGGGGGAATCCCCGCGTAACCCAAGAGCGTTCCCGTGATCCTCGGCGAATACGGCCTGCTGGGCTTTGATCGAAGCCGCATGATCAAGGCAAGGTGGAAGGGCCGGTCCACAACGACGGCCACCGATCTGGTTTATGTGTTCAAAGGCCAACCGGTCCAAGATCAGACTGTGCAGCTCCATCCCAACGGCAACCAGGTGTTCGCAGTCAAGCTTAATGATACCGGTCTGATCAAGGGCCGGGATTACGAGCTGAACGGGGACGTGCTGAAGCTGAAAGCAGGCCTGCTTTCCTCGCTTACCGCATCCGGGATGCTCGGTGAGAGAGCGGTTTTGACGGTAAGATCGAAGTCAGGCGCCGACTGGAAGCTTCATGTGCTCTACGCCGATACGCCGGTACTCCGTGATGCTTCGGGCACCACGGCGGATTTTGCCATCGGGACGGCATTCAATGGAGATCGCCTGGCCACGATGGAGGCGGTGTATGCCGATGGCAGCAGCGCGGGCCCGCAGAACTGGACCTCCTTCAAGGAGTTCGCGGTTGCATTCACGCCTTCGTATGAAACGAATTAAATCAAGCTTCTGCCGGCATTCTTTAATGAGACGAAGGACGGTGAAGTAACTTTGAAGTTCCACTTCTGGAGCGGTAAGGTCATCTCGTACCACTTGACGAAGAACGCAGCGAACGTGACGGGCAGCGCAGCATCCTGAGCGGGAAGTAAGCCAGCCGGCCTTTGCCGGTTGGCTTTTCCATTTGGTTTGCATTGTGATCCAATTCACATCTTCGTCTCTCCAAGTATGCTATAGTAAAGACATGAAGGACAGCACCTTCATGAAAGAGACAAAGCGATCACCATACAAGAACTCGCACACAGCATTGTGAAAAGATTCACTAGGGTGCTGCTCATCATACATTAAAAACAGGGGACTTTTTACTATGCTGACTCGATTCTTCAAAGAAAATTGTATGCTGCCGGGCTGTTTCTCATTCTTCGGCTGTATGTCGGCTACCAATGGATAAATGCAGGTCTTCACAAGCTGACGGGCGGGTTCGATGCCGCCGGCTTCCTCAAAGGGGTTGTAGCCAAACCGGTGCTCGACAAGGCGACGAACGAACTCGTGTACCCAACCTTTACGGCATTCCTGCAGAACTTTGCTTTACCGGGTGAGGGGCCATCCCTCGCCTTTTTTTTGTGTAAAAATAACCGCAGAAGTAGTCAAAATAATGATATAAACACGGGAAGCCCTTATGAAATAATGAAGGCGCAAACCAAATAATGAAAAGATTGGTGGCATGGAGAGGAGGAGCTGAGGATATCACTCGTCATAGTCATCGGAGAGTGCAGACTTATGAAGGCGCTTTAAAAAATCCCGTGGTTGGAAAGGCTGGCTGATCATAATGGGTAGCAAACGAAAAAAGTGGAAGAGGACCATGGGGTATCTTGGAGTGACTTCCCTGCTGTTCGGGGCCGTTGGCCTAATGGATGCCCAGGTATCCAGGGCTGAAGCCGTCACCAAGACCATTACCATTGACGGCAGGAACGTCGATACATATAACCGGTTCAAAGGGTTTGGTACGGTGACCGCCAATAACACCTCCAGGCTGCTGCTGGATTACAAGGAAGAGAACCCGAAGGCCTATTGGGAGATCATGAACAAGCTGTTCAATAAACAAACAGGGGCCGGTCTGACGCACGTCAAAGTAGAGTTGGGCGGCGATGTCAATTCCTCTTCGGGAACGGAGCCCGCTACGATGCGGTATGCCGATGAGCCGGCGAACGTGCTCCGGGGGGCCGGGTTCCAATTCGCCGCGGATGCCAAATCGATCAACCCGGATCTTACCGTGGAGATTTTGCGCTGGGGTGAACCCCGCTGGTCCTGGAACGGTGCTGCAGGCAATGAATACGAGAACCGGTACCAATGGTATAAACAGACCATCGACGCCGTCTATCAAGAATATGGATTTAAACTGGATTACGTCGGCATCTCGCAAAATGAAAGGGCTATCAACAACAATGGCAAAAATGAAGTGGAATGGCTGAAATACTTCACGACTCGAATCAAACAAGAGCCCAACTACGATGCGGATTACAAAGCAATAAAGCTGGTTGCTGCAGACGGCTACCGGGATACGGCCACCATCAGCCGCACCCTGCTTGACCATCCGGACCTGATTGACGAGATTGATGTGATCAGCTCCCACTATGGCCTTACGGGTTCCAATGAACTGACGCAGCTGCAAAAACAGCTGATTGCTGCGGGCAAGCAGCCCAAAGAAGTCTGGGTGTCTGAGGGGATCGCTCCCATGATCAATGCCCGGTACCGGGACAACATGGAGCCTCAGTATCAAGGGCTCGGAGGCAAGGCCGGGATTATCGATGTCACCTCGCGGATCATCTCCGTGTATTCCTGGACAGGGGCAGGCAGTAATCCGCTGAACGCAGTCTCCTTTGATTTTCAGCCTTCCGTTGCCGCCTTCTATGAAGGCTCATCCTATAATCCGAAGCACCTCATCAGTGCGTATGATCCGTGGTCCGGTTTTTATGAAGCCGATGGCGGTCTGCAGGGAGTCCGTCATGTCATGAACTTTGTCGGAACGGATGATCACTCGACGCCCGAGAATGAAAGATGGATGATTGTGAAGGATGCGACGTTCAGTGACGGAGCCTTCTTCGACGGTGGTGTGGATGTCGATACGAGCACCCATAACTATATGACCTTAAAAGATCCGAAAACGGATGACTATACTACGGTTTTTGCGAACAACACCAAGGAAACGCGCAAATATCAGATCCATGCCGCCAACCTGGGCGGAAAAGAGAATGCACCGGTCTATGTCTGGGAAACCCGCGGGGCGGAAGATGGACAGCCCTACGATGCGAACTGGTTCCAGCCGATCCGCAAGATTACCCCCGCCAATGGGGTGTATGAACTTGAAGTGAAGCCGTATTCCATCGTGACGATATCCACGCTTGATAAGGAATCGGAAACCGAAGGCTTTGCTTATCAGTCCCAGCCCGTCGATCTCTCGAAAGACACCATTCTTCCGCTGCCTTATACGGATGATTTTGAATATCGTAATTACCCGGTTGATGACCGGGGCCGGGATTATGTGGACCGCCGCGGCGGGACGCCGCGTTATACTACCGACCAGACGGCCGCCTTCGAAGTGGTCAAGAAAGCAACGAAACCCCTGTCCGCCGGAAGCGCCGCACGAACGGATCTCGACATCCCGGATGCGAAGGCCCATGGAAACATGCTGCAGCAGATCATTACGCCGGACAACATCGGAGCCGAATGGGCGGTGTGGGGCGGCAAGGATGGAGCGGCGTCCTCCAGCAACCCAACGACCACCTTGGGCGATCACCGCTGGGTGAATTATAAAGCTTCCTATGACTTCTTACTGGACACGCACACCCCTGAGGCTGAAGGAAGAAGCAATTATGCCTTGATTGGGGTCCGGCAGGTGAAGGCCGGCGGGACCGACTCCCATGCCCCCTACAATGCGAGGGTCTATGCGGATGGAACCTATGAGATTCTAAAGCTGGGGAAGGTAGTGGGCAGCGGAACGATCGAAGGCTTTGACAACAAGATATGGCACAACCTGGCGTTCGAAGCCAAAGAAAATGTGTTTACGCTGTATCTGGACGGCAAAGAAATCGCGGCTTATACGGACGCCGACCGAACCGTCATGGCAGGAAGAATATCGCTTGGCTCCGGCTATTATGAGACCCTGATCGATAATTTGCGTGTGGAGCCTGTCAAAGGCTATACCTATGAATCCGACAAAGTCGACAGTGCCCAAGGGAAGAAATTCAGTACGGAAGAAGAAGCATTGAACAACACCGATCCCTTGAATCCCATCGGGTATGTCGGCCCATGGGATTATACCCAAGCAGGCTATGCGCATTATAACCGCACCCAGATGACGGCGAAGACCGACATTCCCGTATGGAACGGGGTCACCGTAGGCTTCAAGGACTCCACCAAGGCGCAGGGGACGCTCAACAAAGTCTTCTACTCCGGCAGCTGGTCGTCGAACAGCACCAATGCCTGGGGAGCCGCCGGGACTTCGTTTGACATCAAGTTTAAGGGCACGGAGCTCCGCCTCTTCGGGGTCACGAATCCGTCCAATGGAAAAGCCGATGTCTATCTGGACGGCGTGCCTGCCGGTGAAGCGAGCTATGTCAATAACAGTGAAATTCAAGGAGTGGTCTGGTCCGCCGAGAATCTCGAGGAACGGGAGCACACCCTGAAAGTGGTCGCCAAAGAAAAGTACATCAGCTTCACCAAAGCGGAAATCGAAACATCAGACCCGGTAACCGTAGTAACGAAACGGGCAGCCAAGGACATCGTGAAAGTAACGGACGAAGCGCAGATCGGGAATGCGGAAAATACCGTGTATGCTTTCCGTAAGAACGGCAGCACCTGGGGCTCCAATGATACGAATGCCTGGGCGCATTTTAACGACAATCCGTATCTGCTGATCAACTTCACAGGCACAGGCATCGATTATCTTGCCGGGACCGGAGTCAAGTCACAATACAGCTTCGAGCTGGACGGGGCGGATATGGGCAATTATGGCGTCAATCCCGACGGCGTGATGTATTCGGTATATGGTCTGCAGGAAAAACCGCATACCTTGAAGGTTTCCCTGAAGGATAACGAAAGAAAAGAAGACTACATGGATTACCGCGGAGTCCAGATCTACAGCTCCCCCAAGGCGAACCCTTCGGACAGCAGCCGGATGATCTTCGGTTTCAACGGATCCGGGTTCAATTTATTCGGAGCGACGTCGGATGCGCTGATCGACTTGTACATCGACGGCATCCTTATCGAAGAGAACGCCAGAATCCATGCCAAAGGGGACAGACAAACCTCTTACAGCATCCGGGGGCTGAGCGATGCCAAGCATACGGCGAACGTGGTGGTGAAAGGCGGAACCTTCGTCTTTGACGGAATGGATATCATCACAGGCTCGAATAAAGTGGAAGTCAATAAAGAGAAGCTGCAGCAGCTCTTTGATGCCAATCAAGGCAAAGAACCGAAACGTTACACCCGTGAAAGCTGGAAAACGTTCCACTCCGCCATGCAGGCAGCCAAAGCGGTGCTGCAGAATCCCAATGCTCCACTAGAGAAGGTGGCGGCAGCGGCAGGATCCCTCAAGGCGGCCGTCGAAGCATTAACCGAAATCACAGCGGTGAAGTAAGCATCTCCTCCTCGGATCGACCGTCAGTTTATTAACCCGATCCCACCTGGCCTGGGCTAAGCTGTTATGCTTAGCCCAGGCTTGTTTGGCGTCCAACCGCTGCACCGGGGATGACTTCACGGGCTCCCACCCCATAAGGAAGGATGCTTGAAATGCACGTGCGGCTGGATTGGCGGTAATCGGACGGAGCTCATGGCATTTCCGCGAATGTAACGCAAGTTTGGTCCTTAGGCGGGGCAGCGGCTAACTTACATCGCACATCCTGTTGCCGGCTGATCCTTTCTGTGCTACACTGATTTTGTTTCGCGCAAAACAATAATGACGGACATATTGTTTTGGACAAAACAATTTTATCCATATACATGGGAGGGAAAGCTCGCGATGGATTTTGAAGTGATGATCGTTGGCGGGGGACCGGTTGGCATGATGCTGGCCTCCGAGCTTGCTTTGGCCAACATTCAGGTAGGTGTCCTGGAACGGCTGGATGAAACCACACCTTATTCCCGGGCGCTCAGCATTCACCCGAGGACCTTGGAGCTGCTGGACCTGCGGGGGATGAAGCCGGAATTTCTAAAGAACGGCCAGCCACTCGCCTCAGGCCACTTTGCCGGACTCGATACCCGTTTGGATTTCTCCTTGATCGATTCCTCCTCCAATTACTCCTTGTTCATCCCCCAAGCGGTAACGGAAACCATTCTGGAGAAAAGAGCGGTCCGATTAGGTGCGCAGCTCTTACGCGGCATGGAGGTCTTATCCGTTGTTCAGGATGAGCACGGGGTACGGGTTACCGCAGCCGGAGCGCAGGGGGAGGTTCACCTGAGAGCCGCCTATCTGGTCGGCGCGGATGGCGCAGGCAGTATCGTCCGCAAACAAGCCGGTATTCCGTTCATCGGCCATAACGAGACCCTGACGGCCATACAGGGAGATGTCATCCTGAAGCATCCTCCAGCCACACCGGTGGTTTCGCGGTACAGCGAAGAAGGAATGATCATGATCGTACCCTTACCGGCAGGCAGGCACCGGGTCGTACTGATCGATCCGCAGAGGACCCATATCCCCAAGAGTGAGCCGGTGACTCTCGAGGAGCTGCGCTCCGGGATGCTCCGGATCTTGGGGGACGATCTGGGGGCAGGGGAGCCTTCCTGGCTGACCCGGTTCGGCAATGCGGCGCGGCAGGCGCAGCGGTACAGAGAGCGGCGGATATTTCTCGCCGGTGACGCGGCACATATTCATTTTCCCGCCGGGGGGCAGGGAATGAATGTAGGCATACAGGAAGCGTTCAATCTGGGCTGGAAGCTGGCTGCGGAGCGGAAGGGCTGGGCGCCTCCATGGCTGCTGGATAGTTACCATGACGAACGGTTTCCTGTCAATACCTCACTGCTGCACAATACCGAGGCGCAGACCTTATTGCTTGGCACCGGCTTCAGCCCCGGTATGATTCAACTGAGAAAGCTGATGTCGGCCATGTTGCAGTTACCGGAGGCTAACTATCTATTGGCAAGCCGGATCGCTGCGGTGGATGTCCGCTATGCCCCCACCTTTGCCGGTTCGTCCCATCCGTTAACCGGCAGGCGGCTGCCCGAGCTGGAGCTCCGCTCCGAACAAGGCGATGTCATCAGCAGCTTCGAGCTATTCCGACAGGGCTCCTTCGTCCTGCTTCACCTGGCTTCGGACGAGAGGATGAACGCCCGCCTTTGGCCCCCGCAGATCAAGGCGGCCAGCTATACCTTGGCGAACCGTGCCCATGACGAGTGGGCGGATGTCCATTCCGTTCTGGTAAGGCCCGACGGTTATATTGCATGGGCGGTATCCCGCTCCGATCCGGATCCACAGACGAAGCTGCGGCAGGGACTCGAGTATTGGTGCGGACCATCCTAAACCACTGCGGCATTATTGTTTCGCGCGAAACAATCAAAGTATACAGTAATTGTTTTCCACAAAACAATTACTGTATACTTCAGAAAGGAGATGCACAAAGAAGGGACTAACTCGGATGGAAAGAACGGATGTAACCAAGCAGTGGGTTCTCAAGCATTTTATTGAGCTTGTCAGCCAGCAGGAGATCAGGGAAAGCCTACTTGCGGTTCGATTTCGGGAAGAAATGCGGCAGCTGGAACAGGAGCTCGGAACACCGGTCCAGCTTACCCTTTCTGAGATCCACCTGGTTGCCTGCATTGGCGATTACAGTCCGATTAATGTGACCACGCTTGCAGAGAAAACGCAGTTAACCAAGGGATCGATAACCCGAATCAGCAAAAGGCTGTTAGAGCTTGATCTGATTAAAAGACAGCAGATCAATGAGAACAAGAAGGAGGTTTATTACACACTTACGGCAGCGGGACAAAAGGTACACCGGATACACCACCGCATTCATGGCGAAATCGAGCAGAGATTCCTGGCCTTCCTGGACCAATATACACCGGAACAGTTAGCATTCGCCCGCAGATTCATGAAGGATCTGCTCGAATGGGGCTATTAGGAATCGCCTCAACGGAGGGGCCCGGATTCACCGGACCTCATAGGATTCCGGTTCAGGAGCACAACGAGGCAGGCTGCTACACAGAGCCCGGCACATAGGGTGAACATGCCCGAGTACGTTAACTGCTGGGCCGCCATGCCCATGAGTAGTCCCCCGGATGAGAATCCGAGGTCATAAGAGGAAATAAACAAGCCCAGCAGCACCGCCCGGTTCCGGGAAGGCAGCACAAAGGACAGATAGGTAACGAGTGAAGGATACAGCAAAGCCACCGCTACTCCGTTACATACTGCTGACACATATAGAAGAGCCCCGGCCGATTCAAGCACGGCGAGGAGTCCCGAACCCGCGGCAGCGGAAAGCAGGAGTCCCGCGTATAATCCGGAATGCCAGCTGCCGTCGGAAGGAATATGCTTCCTTAAGACGAAGCGGCAGACTACCACGACAAGACCCTGCAGCATGAGATAATAGCCGGCATGCCCCGCGCCCGTCTTCTCCATATACAGCGGCAGGAACGTGGAGACGGCTCCGAACACGCACGAAGCAAACAGCATAACGACGGAGCAGACGAGCAGGATCCGATTGTGCCAGAGCTGGGTGAAGGACCGGAGCATCTCCCGGAAGGTAAAGGAACCTTCCCCCAGAGGCGTGACAGGCAGGGGAGCAAAGTGCCCGGTCAGCCAGGTTGTGACGCCCAAGGCTATCATAATTCCGATGAATAAGGAAGACTCACCGGTGTCCCATAAGTATAAGGCCAACAGGGGGCCGAACAGCTGGGGAATCATGGTAGAGAGGGTATACAGCGACATGCCCTGGGCCCGGTGCTCGGCTGAGAGCAGCTGCACCATCCCCATCTGCATGATCATGGAGAAGAAGGCGGTAACGGCTCCTTGCAGTGCCCGAAGCCATAGATAGCTGTCGATGCCCGCCAGGGAGTACAGCACCAGGCAGCTGCCGTGAACGATCAAGAGGACCCGCATGATCGCCAGCGCTCCGCAGCGGCTGAGCAGCTGCCCGGCCCATGGGCGGAACACCATGCAGGTAAGCATATAGGCGCCCATCATCAGGCCGATCTCGCCTTGTTCCATCCCCCCGGCGTCGCCCTGCAGAGGGAGAATGACGGTAAGAATGGCGTTGGCGGCAAAGAATAAGACGGCGAGCAGGTAGAGCTTGAGTTGTCCACGCGAGAGCGGACCTTGAACAACCACTAGTTTCATTCTCCTTTCCATAGGATGTGTAAGGCCTGTCCTATGAACGAAATATAGCACTCTTAAGCAGGAAGGACAACGCGGAAGGGGCTGTTCCTGCACCCAAGTACGAATTTTGTCGAAAGTCTTACAAAAGAGAGGGTATTTCATTGACATTCTTAATCTCATAAAGTATCATGCATTTATACTTGCCAATGATAATCATTATCATTGAATATTGAGAGGGGTTACTTGTTCATGTTTGCAACCAAGAGAAAGAATCTGCTTCTAGGCATGTCTTTGGCCATGGCCTTTTCCGCTGCGTTAGCCGGCTGCTCTGCCCAGAAGCCGGAGAGCACGGCGAACACGCCGACGGAAAATTCCGCGGCTGTGAATAAGGAAGAAACGGTTACGATGGCCTGGCCGCGGGATATTGGGCCGATGAATCCGCATTTGTATAACCCGTCCCAGCTGTTCGCACAGTCGATGATCTTTGAATCGCTCGTCAGTTACAAGGATGGGAAGATTGAGCCCCAATTGGCCGAGTCCTGGACCCTTTCTCCGGATGGCAAGGAATATACATTCAAACTCCGCAGCAATGTCAAATTCTCCGATGGCACCGCCTTTACGGCAGCAACCGTCAAGAAGAATTTCGATGCTGTGATGAATAATATGAAGTTACATACCTGGCTCGGCGTCATCAGTGTGCTTGAGAAAACCGAGGCCGTCGACGACGCAACGTTTAAACTCACGCTGAAAGAGGCATACTATCCAACCTTGTACGATCTTGCAGTCGTACGTCCCGTACGTTTTCTTGCCGAATCGGGCTTTCCGGACGATGGGGACACCTCCAAAGGAGTGAAGAATCCGATCGGAACCGGACCTTGGGTACTCAGCGAGTACAAGAAGGATGAGTACGCGGTGTTTACTCCGAATCCCAACTACTGGGGAGAGAAGCCGAAGGTGGACAAGGTTCAGGTGAAAGTCATTCCTGATGCGGAAACGCGTGTCCTCTCTTTTGAAAAAGGGGATTTGGATCTGATTTTCGGCGAAGGTGTGATCAGTTTTGACGCCTTCAAGCAGCTGGAGCAAACCGGGAAGTATGAAACGAAGCTGTCCGAGCCGGTGGGAACCCGGAACCTGGTGCTGAATACGATGAATGAGAAGCTTGCCGATCTGCGGGTTCGTCAGGCTCTTCACGAAGGCTTTAACAAACAGGCTATGGTGGAAGGCGTCACGCTGGGGATGGAGGAGAAGGCCGACAATATCCTGCCCAAAAACCTGCCTTACTCCAATATTGACGTGAAGCCGGTGGAGTACAATGTGGAACACGCCAAAGCCTTGCTGGAAGAAGCGGGCTGGAAGCTTCCTTCCGGCAAAACGGTGCGTGAGAAAGACGGGAAGGCGCTCGAGCTCGAATTGCTCTATGACAAAGCGGACCTGACCCAAAAGGCAATGGCCGAAACGCTGCAGGCCGAGTGGTCTGCGATCGGCGTCAAGCTGAATATTACGGGTGTTGAATTAACGGTATACATTCAGCGCAGAAAAGCCAATGAATTCGATATGAACTTCTACTCCAATTTCGGAGCGCCGTATGACCCGCATTCCTTCATGACCGGCGTTGTTCAGAAGGGCTTTGGTCTGTCGGATCCGCTGCAGGCATTACCGATGAAGGCTGAGATTGACCGGAAGATCAAAGAGGGCATGACCACAACGGATGAAAAGCTCCGTACCGAACTGTTCACCTCCGTTCTCACAACGCTGCAGGAGCAGTCGTCGATCCTGCCGATCTCTTATATCAAGAAGATCGCGGTGTATCAAAAAGACGTAAGCACCGTGAATTTCCCGTCCAACCGGGATGAACATCCGTTTTATGGAATCGATACGAAGCAGTAAAACCGCAGGAGGCAGCACATGGTCACCTATATAGGGAAACGGGTTCTTTCCATTATTCCCATTGTTCTCTTTGCCTCGTTTCTCATGTTCTGCATGATCAGACTCGGGCCCGTGGACCCGGCCGAAGCTTATTTGGCCGCGGCCCACATCCATCCCGACGATGAGGTGCTGGCCGCCAAGAGGCATGAATTCGGCTTGGATCAGCCCTTGCTGGTTCAATACGCTCAATCTGTGATGAAGATGTGCCGACTCGATTTCGGCATGTCTTATATTTCTAATGAGCCCGTTTGGCAGGAAGTGGCGCAGAAGATCCCGGCAACGATCCAGCTTGCATTGAGCAGTATTCTTCTCGCCATCCTTGTCAGTGTGCCCATCGGTTTTTTATCGGCCATTTACAAGAATGGCGCCATCGATCATATGAGCAGGGTACTTGCTTATATCGGCGCATGCATACCTATTTTCTGGCTTGGGTACTTATTGGTTTATTTCTTCTCGGTGAAGCTCGATTGGCTCCCCGTTGAAGGCAGAGGGACTTGGCAGCATCTCGTGCTTCCCTCGGTAACGCTGGCGCTGTGGCTCATCGCGATCTATACGCGCTTGCTCCGAACGACGGTGCTGGAGGAACTGCAGGAGGCCTACGTGCGTTATGCCCGGACGAGAGGGATCAAAGAAAGAGTGATCATGCTGAAATATGTGTCACGGATTGCCATCCTGCCAATGATCACAGGACTCGGCATGAATATGGGGAAGCTGCTCACGGGAGCGATCATCGTTGAGCAGGTGTTCTCCTGGCCCGGGTTTGGGCGCTACTTTGTTCAATCCATTGTCAACCGCGATATTCCGGTGATCCAAACCTATGTACTGCTTTCCGTTTGTACCATCGTTGGATGCAACCTCATCGTAGATCTGCTCCAATTGTACCTGGATCCCCGGATTTCACGGAAAGGTAGGGCTGACCAGTGATCGGCAGATTACGCAGAGGCTTCAAAAGTCAGAGGATGATTGCCGTTTGTACAAGCATCATCGTTTTTTTCTTTCTCATCAGTGTACTCGCTCCATGGATTGCCCCCCATGATCCGGTTCAGGTGAATCTGGCTGTCAAACTTCAAGTACCCTCATGGAACCATCCGCTGGGGACGGATCATTTGGGCCGAGATACGCTATCCAGACTCCTGTATGGCGCGCGTGTTTCGCTTGGCTTTGCTTCCTTAATTTTCGTCTCGTCGCTCGGGATCGGATTGCTCGTGGGAACCGCTGCCGGCTATAGAGGCGGGGGGCTGGATACCGTACTGATGCGGTTCTGTGAAGGCGTCATGGCGTTCCCCAGTCTGATTCTGGTTCTGGGTCTGGTCGGTATATTCGGTCCGGGCATGCTTCAACTCGTGATCGCTTTAATGATAGTGCAGTGGGTGTATTATGCGCGGATGTTCCGGAATATGGTGGTCAGCCTGAAGGAACGGAATTTTATTACCGCAGCGCGGGTAAGCGGCTCCACCCCGTGGCAGATCATCAGAAGGCATATGATCCCGAACATTCTGCCTCCGATTCTTGTTATCGGCACCCTCGAAATGGGCTGGGCGATCATGGATATCTCGGCCATGTCCTTCCTGGGCGTGGGCATTCAGCCGCCGACTCCGGAATGGGGAGCGATGGTCAATGAAGGGAAATCATTCATACGTAATCATCCTCAGCTCATGCTCTATCCCGGTTTATTGATCGTTGCCGTGGTGGCGACCTTTAATATGCTGGGCGAAGCATTGTCAGAGCGCTATGGGGTCAAACGACGTTTCTAGTGAAGGAATGAGCGGATTGGTAGAGCAAACTAGCCCTGTATTGCAGGTGGAGGGACTTAAGGTAAAGGTAAAGACGGAGCAGGGAACCCTGCCGCTTGTGCATGCTGTCGATTTTGAACTATACCCGGGCCGTGTACTCGGTCTTGTCGGAGAAAGCGGAAGCGGCAAAACCGTCACATCCCTATCCCTGATCCAAATGCTGGATCGAAGCATGACCGTCATCGAAGGCAGTATCCGGTTGAACGGACGCGAGCTGTGCGGACTGAAAGATGATGAACTGCGCCGGATCCGAGGGAAAGAGATCGCGTTTATTATGCAGAATCCGATGAACGCATTCTCCCCTGTGTATACCATAGGTACGCAGTTCATTGAAACGATCCGCACCCACACGGGCCTGAGCAAAAAGCAGGCAGAGCAACGGGCGATCGATGCGATGACGGACGTCAATTTATCCACCCCCTCCGAGCTGCTGCGAAAGTATCCGTTCGAGCTCAGCGGAGGCATGCTGCAGCGGGTAATGATCGCCTTGACGATATGTTTGAAGCCGTCGGTGATTATTGCCGATGAGCCGACTACCGCGTTGGATGTGACGAATCAGCTGCAGGTACTGCGGCAGTTAGACCGGGTCCGGCAGGAGCATGGAACCGCGATTCTGTTGATCTCCCATGATCTCGGCGTCATTGCCGAATTGGCCGATGATGTTGCCGTCATGCAGCAGGGCCGGATTGTGGAGCAGGCCGAAGTATTTGAACTGTTCGACCACCCCAAGCATCCATACACCCAAACTCTGCTTGCGGCAAGACCCATGCTTCAGATCAGCCCCGAAATGGCGGGCTGTATCTGGACATGACCCTGGAAAGAGGTGAGTCTAATGACATTGCTTCAAGTGAACGAGGTTACTCATGCTTACTCCTCTTCCGGATTCTTCAGACGTTCCCGGGCGGCCGCGGAGGTTCTGTCGGGCGTATCGCTCCGGATCGAAGGAGGGACATGCCTTGGGCTGCTGGGAGCGAGCGGAGCGGGGAAGAGCACCCTGGGAAGGGTTGTTCTCGGGCTTGAACAACCGATGAAAGGTCAGGTTCTGTTCCAGGGACATGATCTGTATGCGCTTGATGCCAAGACCCGCAGACAGCTGCGCCGGGACTTCCAGGTGGTGTTCCAGGATTGTTACTCCTCGGTCAATCCGAGGATGACGGCCGAACAAATCATCGGCGAGCCGCTCGAAAATTACGAGAACTTGTCGGTGAAGGAGCAAAAAAGGGTAGTGGGCGAGCTGCTGGAGC
This sequence comes from Paenibacillus sp. S-38, assembly GCF_049942825.1. Lineage (NCBI taxonomy): Bacteria > Bacillati > Bacillota > Bacilli > Caryophanales > Paenibacillaceae > Paenibacillus > Paenibacillus sp. S-38. The sequence continues at coordinate 4,134,382 of NZ_CP187970.1, read as the reverse complement.
GCGTCGGGTTAAGCTCCGGGGACATGGGGAAGTATCCTCACCAATTCAGCGGAGGCCAGCTGCAGCGGATCAATATAGCGAGAGCGATTGCCTTAAAACCGAAGATGATCGTACTGGACGAAGCGGTAAGCAGCCTGGATATGGTGCATCAGACGAATATTCTGCATCTGCTCAATGACCTGAGATCCAGCTTCGGCCTATCCTATTTGTTCATTACCCATGATATCAAGGCGGCTTACACGATCTCCGATGCCCTGGCGGTTATGGAGAAGGGTCGGATCGCCGAGTACTGTGAGCAAAAGGAGCAGTTTCTGCTGTCTTCCCACCCCGCTGTAAAAGGCCTGCTGGGATCGATGCTGTCGGAGCATCCAAGGTATCGTTCCAAGGAACGCATGTCTGCGAGAACATGATTATGCAAAACGTGCCCGAACACGATAGACGTGTGGGCACGTTTTTTTGATAGGGAACCGAACCTGATGCCGCGGCTGAGCAAACAGGATTCGGGCAGCGGTGCGGTTACCCCTTATAGCTGTCCTGCCACCGCAGCAGCCGACTCTCCATATAACGGACAACGGAGTCCGACAGCTTGCCGACAAGGGCAAACAAGGTGATGCCGACGAATACGACATCCGTCTGCATGAAGGCGCGGGCATCCTGGATCATATAGCCGACCCCGGTGTCGGAACCCAGCAGCTCGGCTGTAACAAGGCAGAGCCAGGCGATGCTCAGGGAGAGACGGATGCCCAGCAGAATATTCGGGAGCGCCGCAGGGAGAACGAGCTTGGTGATCTGGTCGAACCGGCTGAACTCCAGCACCCGGCCCACGTCGAAGAGCTTGGCATCCACATTGCGTATCCCAAGGAACGTGTTGACATAGAGGGGGAAGAAGGAGCCGAGCGAGATCAGGAGCACCTTCGACAGCTCTCCGAAGCCGAACCACATGATGAACAGCGGGGTAATGGCCAGCAACGGGACGGTCCGCAGCATCTGCACGGTGGGATTCACGGTTTCCTCGACTGGGCGGTACATGCCGACGAACAGCCCCAATAGCAGACCGCAGCTGCCGCCGAGGACAAAACCGAGGGAGGCGCGCACCATGCTGGCACGCAGATAATGCAGAAGCTCCCCGGAGCGGATCAGCTCCGCGTATTGGTTCAGGATCAGCCAGGGGGAGGAGAACATCCGCTCCGAGATCAGGCCGGAAGAGCTGAGAAGCTGCCACAGCAGGAGGATGAGGAGGGGGAGCAGCGCTCCCCGGATCCCTAGCCGCCAAGAGGTTCCCGTGAATCGTTTACGCTCCCCTTGCATCGGCCGTACGCGGCTTTTTTTTAGTTCAGCGATAGATTGTGCCATGGTTCATTTCCTTTCCTTCTTGTTGACATGAATTCGCAAAAAAAAGAGACCGGTGGCGTGAAGCACGCCTGCCGAATCTCCAGTTGGTCTAGTCGATCCAGTTACAAACTGACTTAATAGTCATGTTGTGGATTATGTTAGCACCCGATATCATTCCCTGTCAATCCCCGTACTTCCCTTGGTGGTACGTGCCGCCACGCTCTGATACACTTGGATAGTCGAATGTATTGAACCTGCAGGAGGTTACACACTTATGCCACGGAATCCAGTGCGCGATCAACAGCTTCGCGAAGAACGCCGCAAGCAGATCCTGGACGCGGCCGCCCGTCTCTTTGCCCGTCAAGGGGTGCTTACCAAGATCAGCGATATCGCTGCCGAAGCGGGACTAAGCCACGGACATGTCTATAATTACTTCAAGTCCAAGGAGGAGATCCTGCTTGCCGTGATCGAACGCGGGCAGCTCAGCTACGGTTCCATCCTGCGCGGAGCGCTTGCAATGGCAGGAACAGCGGCGGACAAGTTCCGCCAAATCGCCAGACAGGCTCTGCCGAACGAACGAAGTGCGGACATTTACCTTGTGCTGCTGCAGGCCTTGTTTACGGATCAGTTGAACGACGAGGAGAAACGGATCATCCGCGAGCGGGCCGGGGCTAACCGGCGTCTGCTCATCGAGCTGATCGAGGAGGGCCAGCAGGACGGTACGGTCATGGCAGGCGATCCCGTGCAGCTCGCTACCCTGTTCGGAACGCTGATCCAGAACCTGATGCTGCTGGAGATGCGCGGACATCCTCCGGTGGGGGAGGAGACCATCGAACTGCTGATGCAGATGATCGGCCCTTGAACCGGCCATAGTATTCCTTTTGGAATTTGAGGTTGACAGCGTGCAATCCCGCCTGATAATATTTGTTCACACAACAGAATGACTTATTAATCATTTTGTGAATGAGCTTCCCCCGGGGTTGTCTCCCCTTCAAGCTGACAATCGACTGGACAACCAGAGATTCGGCACAAGCCTGATCTTTGTTTTGTGCAGTCTTTTTGCATGTCATTAACCGACTATTCCTATGGACTTTTACTTAATTATTGGAGGCGAATAACACATGAGCCATGCTGCTGTTGAATCGCGAAGCTATTTCCCGGCCAGAGAGCTTAAGGCAGGTGCCCGGATCCTGAAGCGGCTGCCGGATGATGTGGAGGAGCGGCCTTACACCTTGTTCAAGGTGAAACCGCTCGGCCCGATCATCGGGGCGGAGATCGAGGGAGTGGATCTGGGCGGCGAGCTTACCCCCGAGGTGAAGGCTGAGCTGCACCGCGCCTTCCTGGAGTGGAAGGTCTTGTTCTTCCGTAATCAATCCCTTACGAGCGGGCAGCAGCTGCAGTTCGCCAGGCAGTGGGGAGAGCTGGAGAAGCATCCGTTCCTTCCCCGGGGCAGCTCGGAGGAAGTGACCCGGTTCGAGAAGAATGCGAACATGACGGGCAATGAGAATGTGTGGCACACCGATGTGACCTGGCGGCTTGAGCCGGCTCTGGGCTCCGTGCTCCGGTTATCCGAAGTGCCGCCGCTTGGGGGAGATACGCTGTGGGCCGATATGGCTGCGGCCTACGATAATCTGCCGGAAGAGGTGAAGAGGCAGCTCGACGGACTGACGGCCGTCCACGATTTCACTTCGGCGTTCTCCCGCTTCCTGTCCCCCGAGCAGTTGAAAGCCAAGCAGGAGGAGTTCCCGGCGGCAGAGCACCCCGTCGTGCGCACGCATCCGGAGACCGGACGCAAAACCTTATTCGTCAATGCCGCGTTCACCGTCCGCATCGCAGGGCTGGAGGCGGAGGAAAGCGAGAAGCTCCTCGCTTACCTGTTCCGGCAGGCGCACATCCCGGAGTATCAGGTCCGCTTCCACTGGGAACCGAATTCGGTCGCCTTCTGGGATAACCGGGCGACGCAGCACTATGCGGTGTCGGACTATTTCCCTAACCGCCGAGTGGCCGAACGGATCTCCATCGCAGGGGACCGGCCGTATTAAAAAAAAGGAAGGGGCAGTAAGCAATGGCTGCTGTAACGAAGAGATTCAGGGGGGTGGTTCCCTTTGTCCTCGCTCTTGCGTTGGTAACAGGAGGGTGCTCCAACTCCAAGGAAGGGCTGCAAAGAGGCGGCCAAGGCACCGCTAATCCAGCCGCAGGCCAGGCGGAAGCCGCCGGCGATCCGGCCGGCAGTCCGGTTCGGGTGAACGTGGCTATTAACGGCAGTCTGAACCCGCTTCTGCTGGCGCAGGAGAAGGGCTGGCTGGAGGAAGCCTTCAAGAAGCAGCATGCGGAGGTCGTATGGAGCCAGTTCTCCGGTGGTCCGCCGCTGCTCGAGTCCGTCGTATCCGGCAGGGTCGACCTATCGTTCCTCGGTGACGGAGCGGCCATAACGGGGGCTTCGAACAAGCTGCCCTTTGAGGTCATCGGCCTCCTCAGCGAAGGCAGGCAGCTGAACTCGATCCTGGTTCCCGCCGCCAGCGGGATCACCTCGGTCGGGGAGTTGAAGGGGAAGACCATCGGCGTCGCCAAAGGGACGACCTCCCATGTGTACCTGGTCAAATCACTGCAGGCGAGCGGCCTCCAACAGGAAGATGTGAAGCTGATCAGCCTGTCTTACGAGGATGCCCAAGCCGCATTCGAAGCGGGCAAGCTGGATGCCTGGGTGACCATTGATCCTTTTGTCACGGTGAATGTACAGCAGAAAAAAGCGAAGGCTCTTCCTGTGGGCCTGGAGATCTTCGCGCCGGTCTCGATGATCGCCCACACCGATTTTGCCAAGAAGCATCCCGAGCTGGTCGTAGAGTACTTAAAGCTCTTCAAGCAGGCGCTCGACTGGCAGAATGCGAATACGGAGGAGGCTGCTCAGATCTATTCGAAGCATACCAAGCTTCCGCCGGACATTCTCAAGACGGTACTGGAGCGCAGTGCCACCCGTTTGTCGGCTTACACCCCGGAGGCGCTGCAGGCCCAGCAGGCTACGGCGGATATTCTGCTCGAGAACCGTTTCCTGAAGAAGCCGGTCACATTCAAGGAAGCGGTCAACGATACCTTCGTCCAGCAGGCTCTGAAGTAACACATTGAAGTAACACATTGAAGTAACACCAGGGAGAAAGGAACAAAACGTGATGGAAACAACCCAGCATCGTCAAATCAAGCTCGGCGCCTTCTTCTTGATCCCCGGGCATCACATTGCTGCATGGCGGCACCCCGATGCGGAAGCCTCGTCCGTGATGGACCTTAAGCTGTATCAGAAGCTCGCCCAAACGGCCGAACGCGGCCGGTTCGATATGATCTTCCTTGCGGACAGCTACTCGGTCTCGAACCGGTACCCCGCTGCGATCGAGCAGATCGTATCGGCCCGCCCCGAGCCGCTCACCCTGCTGTCCGCGCTTGCCTCGGTCACCGAGCATATCGGTCTCGCCGCCACGGCGTCCACAACCTATAATGAGCCGTTTCATGTTGCCCGCAAGTTCGCGTCGCTCGACCATCTGAGCGGCGGACGTGCGGCCTGGAACGTGGTGACCTCCAAGTATGACGAGGAGGCCATGAATTTCGGAGGTCAGACCCACCTGCAGCATGGGCTGCGGTATGAGCGGGCCGAAGAGTTCGTGAGGGCGGTCACCGGCCTGTGGGACAGCTGGGAGGATGACGCCTTCCTCTATGATAAGGCGTCGGCCAAGTACGCCGACCGGGCTAAAGCGCATCCGCCGAACCACCAAGGCCCCTGGTTCTCGGTCATGGGACCGCTGAATGTCCCGCGGCCACTCCAAGGGCATCCGGTCGTCGTGCAGGCTGGAGCCTCCGAGCCGGGCAGGGAGCTGGCGGCGCGGACGGCGGAAGTGATATTCACCGCATGGCCCGCGCTCCGGGAAGCGCAGCGCTTCTACGCGGATATGAAGGCCAGGGCAGCCAAGTACGGCCGCTCTCCCGCCTCCCTGCTCATCATGCCGGGAGTCTTCCCGGTCATCGGCCGGACTCGAGAGGAGGCGGAGCACAAGAGGGCGGCTCTGAACTCGCTGGTTCCTGTCGAAGCGGGAGTCACGCTGCTGTCTGCGCTGCTCGGGATGGATCTGACCGGCTACGATGTCGACGGTCCGCTGCCGGAGCTCCCCGGTGTGGAGGAGATGAACGGCGGCCGGAGCCGCCATCAGCTTGTGAAGGCATTGGCCGCAGAAGGGATGACGATACGTCAGCTGTATCAGCGGATCGCCGGAGGGCGCGGGCACCTGGAACTGACCGGTACGCCGGCCGAGATTGCCGACACCCTCGAGGAATGGTTCGTCAGCGGCGCAGCGGACGGGTTCAACATCATGCCGCCGTATTTTCCCGGCGGGCTGAATGACTTTGTAGAGCTTGTGGTGCCGGAGCTGCAGAAGCGGGGCCTGTTCCGTAAGGAATATGAAGGAACGACACTCCGTGACAGACTCGGTCTTGCCAGGCCAGTTCATCCGGCCGTACGGGCAAGGATGACGGAGAGCAGCGGGGCCAGATAGACCGCGGTCCTGCTGCCGGTCTGCAGCCTTGGCGCTTTGCTTCCTTTCCAAACCAGCCCTTTTTCCATGAAGAGTTACCGTTTTAGCAGCCTTACTAAGGCGTAAGCCGACTTCCGTTTCGAGACGGCAGGAGGGGATTCCAAGGGAAGCCGGCCGCGCTGACAGCAGAACACGGGTTGTAGACCCATTGGGTTTATGGTAAACTGGATGTAATTTTGATGACGGGAGTGGAACGGATATATGTAGAACTTTCTTGCTGTAAGATCACGAATGGAACGCACTCAGCGAACGGCTGCGCTCGTTTTATTTCGTCTTCTGCAAGAAAGGCCTGCATTTACTCTGCGCTCTCGATCCGGACACCTCCAGTCCCCTGTTACGGGACCGGACTTTTTTCCGTATGGATTTGAGCCGCGAGAAAGCACCTTTCTTGCGGCTCTTTTGATTTCCATACGAAAGGATGACCGCTATGACCGCCATTCAGGTATCCAATCTCACGTTTGCCTATCCGGGCAGCTATGACCCCATTTTCGATAAAGTGAATTTTCAAATCGATACGGACTGGAAGCTGGGCTTCACCGGGCGCAACGGGCGGGGCAAAACGACGTTTTTGAATCTGCTCCAGGGGAAGTACGAATACAGCGGCACGATCTCCGCGCCCGTCGAGTTTGACTATTTTCCCTTTCCTGTCGAGCATCCGGAGTATTTGACCGTCGATGTCGTCGAAGAGGCGGTTCCAGGCTATGAGCCCTGGAAGCTGATGCGGGAGCTGAACCTGCTGAAGGTGTCGGATGACGTGCTGTACCGGCCCTTCGACTCGCTGTCCCAAGGCGAGCAGACGAAGGTGCTGCTTGCCGCGCTCTTCATCCAGGACAACCGGTTCCTGCTCATCGACGAGCCGACCAACCATCTCGACCTGCATGCCCGCAAGCTTGTGGGCGATTATCTGAACACGAAGCGCGGCTTTATTCTGGTGTCCCACGACCGCGCATTTCTCGACCGGTGCGTCGACCATATCCTGTCGATCAACAAAACGAATATCGAGATCCAAAAAGGCAGCTTCTCCAGCTGGTGGACGAATAAAGAGCGGCAGGACGCCTTCGAGCTGGCGCAAAATGAAAAGCTGCACAAAGACATTCAGCGGCTGTCGGCCTCCTCCAAGCGTACAAGCGGCTGGTCCGACGAGATCGAAAAGTCGAAAAACGGTACACGTAACTCCGGCTCCAAGCTGGACAAAGGATATGTCGGGCATAAAGCCGCCAAAATGATGAAGCGCGCCAAATCCATTGAGCAGCGGCAGCACAACGCTGTGGAAGCGAAGTCGAAGCTGCTGAAGAATATCGAGCAGGCCGAGAGCCTGGCCATCTCCCAGCTGGATTATCCCAAATCCGAGCTGGCCGCGCTTGACGGCGTTACGATCTATTATGGGGACAAAGCGGTTTGTCCGCAGATCCGCCTGACGATCGAGCGGGGAGACCGGGTTGCGATCTCCGGTCCGAACGGTTCGGGCAAGTCGAGCATCCTTCGCCTGCTCTGCGGCGAGAAGCTGCACTACGCAGGCACATTTCGGAGAGAGCCCCAGCTCCGCGTTACCTATGTATCCCAGGATACTTCCCACCTGCAGGGTTCGCTCTCGGACTATGCTGCGGAGCACGGTGTCGATGAAAGCTTATTGAAAGCCATCTTGCGTAAGCTCGATTTCTCCCGGACCCAGTTCGACAAGGACATGGCGGCGTTCAGCGGCGGGCAGAAGAAAAAGGTGCTCATCGCAAGAAGCTTGTGCGAAGAGGCGCATCTGCATGTCTGGGACGAACCGCTCAACTTCGTCGATGTGATCTCCCGCATGCAGATCGAGGAGCTGCTGCTGGAGTACGCCCCGACTCTTGTGTTCGTGGAACACGATCAGGAATTCCGCGACCGGGTCGCCACCAAAACGATTGAACTCGGCTGACCGTGAGGGCGGCTGCAGTGATCCGCTTGCGGTTTATTGCGAACGTCAAGAGTGGGTAAGGATACAGCCTTCCAGCGTCCCATGAACGCATTCGTCCCTGACGAATGCGTTTTTTTTGTAAAGCATGGCGCCTTACTGATTCTTCGTGAATTTGCTCCGGAAGCGGAGGGAGAGAGCCCTTCCTTCCTGCTGAAGCAGGTGGAGTAGTGGGAGAGATGCAGGAAGCCAACTCCTCCGCTATGCGTGCGACCGGCCACGCGGTTTGAACCAGGAGGCGCTTGGACTGCTCGATGCGAAACTGCAGCAGGAAAGCCATTAGCGTGACACCGTAGATTTTCAGCATACATTTGGCCAGGTAGTTGGGATGATAATTCAGTTCCTTCTGCCACCGGTTAACTTACTGGAGCGTCGACCATGCAGGGAACAAGGAAGAGGCGCATGCTGCGGAAGTCCGGATCGACAAGACCGCTCCCGAGCTGACCATCCGCTTGGACCCTGCTGCGCTGAAGCCGGCCAACCACAAGATGGTATCCGTCACAGCTTCCGTATATGCCGGCGACAGCCAGTCGTCCGTTGCATCCGTGGTGCTCACTTCCGTCGTGAGCAGCGAAGCGGATAACAGCCTGGGCGATGGGGATACCGCAGAAGATATTCAGCAGGCCGAGTACGGTACGGCGGATACCCGCTTCCTGCTGCGGGCAGAACGGGCAGGCCGGGGCAGTGGACGTACGTATACCGTTACCTACACCGCGCTGGATCAGGCAGGGAACCAAACGGTCTCGCAGGCCATCGTAACCGTGCCCCATCATTGTTTAACTCATTCCGTAAGCCGGGTTTGCCTGCGGGCGGCCCGGGCCAAAACTAGGGGCTGCCACCGGGCGGCCCTTTTTTCTATTGGACAAGCTATCCTCGAGAAGTATAACAATATACATTTTATCATTATCGTCTATTTATAAATAGACAAATTAGTTATTTATCTATTTTAATAATTGACTTACATGATAAATGGGTTTACAATCAAGTCAATTCTTGGAGGCTCAGCCGCACCATAACCCAGAAAAGAGGAAGCGCAATGAAGCAACACTTTGGAAAAGATTTGACCACAGGGAGCATACCCCAGCTCCTGCTGCAATTTGCCCTGCCGATCCTCATCGGCAATCTGCTGTCTACCGGCTACAGCGTTATTAACGCGATTTGGGTGGGCAACCTGCTGGGCCAGGATGCCGTCGCTGCCGTTGCCGTGAGCTTTCCGGTATTTCTTGCCGTCGTTGCCCTATGTTCCGGAGCGACGCTCGCCACTTCGATCTTGGTGTCCAAAGCCTACGGGTCCAAAGATTATGCCAGGATCCAGCAGATTGTAAATAACTCGTGGTCTATGGGGATAGGAATCATCCTGGTCCTGATGACAGCGGGCCTGCTGCTGTCCGAAACGCTGCTGGGCTGGCTTGGAACGCCGGCAGAGATTATGCCGCTGGCAGATGGGTATCTCAAGCTGACGCTGGTCGGCTCTGCCGGGATGTACTTGTCATTTCTCGTTTCTTCCATCCTCAGGGGGATTGGCGATACCATGATCCCGTTGGTGTGTATCCTTCTTTCTACGGTACTGAATGCCGTGCTGGATCCGCTTCTCATCCTTGGGGCAGGACCACTGCCTGAGCTTGGGCTGAACGGGGCGGCGCTGGCTTCACTGCTCTCCTCCGGCACGGCTCTCCTCACGGGGTTGCTTTATATGAAACGCAAGTACAAACAAGAGCCGATCAATCCCACCGGACTGGCGCTGGACAAATCAATCGTAGGGGAAATCGTCAAGATCGGTTTGCTTTCCTTTGCTCAGCAAATGCTGGTTTCGATGGGATATGGCTTCATTACGGTGTTTGTCACCTCGTTCAGTGCGGCCTCCATAGCCGCTTTCGGGGTCGCGAGCAGGCTGGACTCGATCGCGGCCATGCCGGCGATGGCCATGATGATGGCCGTTTCCACGCTGACGGCCCAAAGCATCGGAGCAGGGAAGCCCGAGCGGATCAAGTCCATTCTGAAGTGGGGGATTCTCATGAATATCCCCATTATCCTCGCTATTTCTGCCGTATGCGTCCTCTTCCCTGAAACGATCATGCGCCTGTTTGTAAAAGAAGCGGACGTCATCCAGGCCGGCCTAAGGTATCTGAGAATTGTCGGAGCCGGCTATCTGTTCTTTATCTTTTTCTATGTATCGAACGGCATTCTGAACGGTGCTGGAAAGACGCTGTCCACCCTCATCATCACGCTCATCTCCCTGTGTGTGGTGAGAATCCCGCTGGCCGGCCTGCTGGCCCGTACGGAACTTGGCCTAGACGGGGTTTGGTATGCCATCGTCATCAGCTTTGCCGTGACCACCCTGTCAAGCTTGTTCTATTACGGATGGGGCCGCTGGGCCAAAGACATCCCGGGTAGGGAGCAGGGGACCCGAAACCAAGGGCTTGGCAGTGAACTTTCCTGATGATCTAAGAAGAAAGATCCAAGAAGAAAACCATAGGAGTGTGTGAATCGAATGAATATACCAAGAGCTTTGCAGCAAAAACCGGTTATTGTATCGGACAATTACGAGCAGGTGGACGGCCGCTATGCCCGAAACACGGATGCCAAGGGAATATCCCTGGGGCTGACCGATCGGAATGAGCGGGGAAAGGCAGAACTCTCGGCAGCTGTATGGAGGGATACAGGGGAACTGGACTCACCGCATTCCGAAGTGCTTCCCCTGCACCGCGTCCTTGATCTGGCTGTATTGATATGCAGAAGCAGTTTGCATTTTCAGGAGGCTTACCGTTTACCGAAGCTGTACGATCCGGATCACCCCATGATCGACCGGATCGGATTGCAGGGGGCTGCGATGAACGTATCGGTATGCACGGACAATCCCATGATTGATGAGGATCTGAAGCGGTTCGCCCAGGCTCTGAATGAAGATGGAGAGATGATCGGAGAACGTCTTCGCATCTTGTCCCAGCTTCTCGAGGAATTGGGGTACTAACCCTGAACAAGTATGGAGGAAAGGTGAGCACCAATGACTACGAAGAAAGCTTATGTATTGTCTCCTGCAAGAGAGCTGACGGATACGGAAAAGGAAATGATCTGGAAGAAGCCTTTATCCCATAAGGCAGGTGAGGAAGAGCTGCGGATTTGCCGGGAAATCAAACGCAATTGGCACCGCGGGGAGATGAAAATCGCCAATATCCTCTTGGAGGGCGATGCGGGCTCGGGTAAAACCCAGCTGGCCAAAGCCTTGTCGGCGGAGTTCGGGCTGCCCTATACGAAAGTGACCTGTTTTGCCGATATGGATAAATCCGATATCATCGGCTCTATTCTGCCCGTTATTTCCCAGGAGCGGCTGGAGCAGATGGAGCCCGCGGAGCAGACCGTATTGAAGGCCTTGTATGACAGCGACGGGTTTCAAAGCGCATCGGAGATATTGACGAGCGTGCTGGGGATTCCCCAGGAACAGGCTGCGTTGAAGGTCAAGGAATTATACGCCATGCTAACCCAACAAAAAGAGGAAGAGGTGGTTTCCTATCGATTCTACCCTTCGGAGATCGTCCGAGCCTACCGGCATGGGTATCTGCTGGAGATCCAGGAGCCAACGGTGATCCGCGATGCCGCCGTATTAATGGCGCTGAACTCGGCCTTGGAGCTCGACGGCAGCATCAACCTGCCAACGGAGCTGATACGCCGGCACCCGGATTTCATAGCGGTCATCACGACCAACCGAAGCTATGCGGGGACCCGGCCGTTAAATGAATCGCTGCGCGACAGAGTCCAGCACACCGAGAAGATGGATCTGCCGGCCAAGCCCGTCATGCTGGAGAGAGCGAGGGCCAAAACCGGTTATACCGATGAAGAAGTGCTGGACGTCTTGGCGGATATCATCATCCTCCTGGATAAGACTGCCCGCGCGAATGCGATCAAGGGTGTGGCAGGCATGCGTTCCTTTTTCTACTGGGCGGATGCCGTGGCCGCAGGGGCTTCCATGCATGAATCCCTTTACCATAAAGTCATCTATAAGATCACAACCGACTCGGAGGAAATCAAGATTCTGGAAGAGGTACTAAGAAGCCAAGGCTTGCTGGCTGTCTTAGACCAGACGGAAACGGAACGTAAAAAAAAAAGTACAATAGACGAGATTGAAATCCAAACTTGGGGTACGGTCGACGATTCGGATCCGGACACCGAGAGCGGGGAGCTGGGAATCGCTATAAAGAAGTCTGCGGATAGCGAGGAAAGCACCTCCGAGGCTCCCGATGACTCCACCTATATGGCCGCTTCGGACCAGGGAGAGCAGGGCGCCCCCCTCTATCATCAGGCTAACCCTGAACCCATGCCGGAGGAAACGATACGGCAGGAGCGGGAATTCCGTAAGAAGCTGAACCGGGATGCAAGGGCGGTGGCGGCCGGGTCCGTCCACGGGAAAGTGAAACTCGTCGTTCACCGTCCGGATTATACGCCCGAGTCCCAGCAGGAATATGCTCGTGTAAGCAAGGAGCTCATGCCTGTCGTACGGGAAATCGCCAGAAAGGCACTCCCGCTTCTCGAGCATGAGATTTCTTCCGACTTCGCACGGAATCAGTATTATGGGACCCAATTTTTGGCGGAACGCACCGCCTATCAAGACTTCCGCTATTTTGCCAAAAAACGCCCTCCCTCCGAGAAGCCTGCCTTGGTGGTAGGTCTCCGGGTGGATGAATCCGCGTCCATGTCTGCCTTTGGGCGATTGGAAGCGGCCAAGCGGGCTGTGACCGCTGTGTATGAATTTTGTCAGCTGTGCCATATTCCCATCCTGATCTACGGAGATACGGCCGACGTCTCCAAGCTGGAGCAAATGTCCATGTATGCTTATACCGACTTTGAGCGATGGGATGGCAATGACCGCTTCCGTCTTATGGAGATTCGGGCCCGAAGCAATAACCGCGATGGCATGGCTCTCCGCATTATGGCGGAACGGTTAGCATCCGCCGCGCAGCAATCCAAATTACTGATCAGCCTCAGTGACGGGCAGCCCAAAGCCATGGATGATTATACCGGCGGCTATGCCATTCAAGACATGCAGATGACCATCGCCGAATATGAGCGAAAGGGTGTCCGTTTTCTTGCAGCCGCCATCGGCCAGGACAAGGATGTGATTCACCGGATCTACGGGAGCGAGAGGTATGTGGATATCTCCAATCTGAGCGACCTGCCGGCGCAGCTGGTTCGGATGGTTGCCCGGTATCTGTGACGCTGCGTGAATTCGGAATCATACGAATGAAAAAGACCGTGCCCTTGCCCTTGGGCACGGTCTTCATTTTAAGGGCTTAGTCTCTTAAAAACTCAATCAGCGCTGCATTGAACTCTTCCGGATGTGTCGCATTCAGTCCGTGCGGGCCGCCCTTGATCACGACAAGCCGGCTGCCTGGAATCAGGTCATGCGCTCTTTGGCCGCTGACCTCGACCGGGACGATGGCATCGGAATCCCCGTGAATGACCAGTGTCGGAATATTGAACTTCGCTGCGTCCTGCCGGAAGTCGGTACGGCCAAAGGCATCGATGCAGTCCAAGGTTCCTTTGGGCGATGCGAAAGACGCGATCTCCAGGTTGTAGTGACGGAACGGTTCGCTCACCAAATCGGTCCGGCCGCCGGCAGCAAAAAAGTTTTTGGTGAACGATTCGAGGAAGGCGATCCGGTCTGCTTTGATACCGGCTTGAAACGATTGAATGGCCGCTTCATCAAGCCCGCCTTCCGGATGCTCATCCGACTTATAGAAATAGGGGACAACCGATGCGGCGAACACCGCTTTCTTCACCCGTTCGCTGCCGTAAGTGCCTACATACCGGGCCACTTCGCCTCCGCCCATCGAGAACCCGACCAAGGTCACATCGCGAAGGTCCAGGTGCTCGATGAGCCGATGAAGATCGGCCGCGAAGGTATCGTAGTCATAACCGTTCCATGGCTGGGACGACTTGCCAAAGCCCCTGCGGTCATAAGTAATAACACGATAACCGGCTTCGACCAAAGCCGGAACCTGAGCCTCCCAGGAGCGTCCGCTCAGCGGCCAGCCATGAATGAGCACGACCGGCTTCCCTGTACCCTGATCCTCGTAATAGATTTCTACTGGAACTGCATTTTCTTCTGCCACCGTTATGTAAGCCATATTCAATCTCTCCTCTCCAAAAGCAGCGCTTTGAACCAATTTTATCTTTTTATACCAAATGATATCAACCCCCATATTTCTATAGTTGGCATTCATATCTTCTATAGGTGAGCCGGCATGCCGCCAATCCTGGAAGAAGAATGCTTCTGCTGTGCATCAGAGCGAAACTATACACCGGCGCTGTTTTTTGATATAAAGCAAAGAGGAGACGCCGCTGCCTGCAGATTTCTTACGACAGCGAACGGCGGTTTCCTTCTCCATATGTTTCAATCCTGATCCTACCCGGGAGGGATGAGATTCGAATGTCCATTGAAATCAAAAACATCCTAGCCAAAACCATTCTAAGTGAAGCCACGGGTTACCTGGATATCGGATTCACCCATTCTCTGAATCCGTACAGCGGCTGCGCCTTTGCCTGCAAGTATTGTTACGTAAGAGAAATGCCGATTCAAAGGTTCAAAGAGCTTCCCTGGGGCGAATGGGTGGACATCAAAACGAATGCCGCTGACAATTACCGGAAAGAAATCATCAAGCTGCGTCAAAAGAATAAACGGGTAAATCTCTTCATGTCCTCAGCGACAGACCCTTATCAACCGCTCGAACGGAAGGCGGAGATTACGCGGCGGATTGTGGAGGCGATGATTGAGCATCCGCCTGATCTCCTTCAGATCCAGACAAGAAGTCCGCTCATTACAAGGGATATCGATTTACTCCTCCGATTAAAAGAGAAATGTAATGTCCTCGTATCCATAACGATCGAAACCGACCGGGAGGATATCAAGCGGATGTTTGCTCCGTACGCCCCAGGTATTAAGCTTCGTCTAAACGCACTGCGAGAAATCCATGAAGCCGGGATCAAGGCACAGGCTGCCATTTCTCCGGTGCTGCCGTTTACCCCTGATTTCCCCAAACGATTGGATGGCATCGTGGACCGGATTTGGATCGATACGCTGAATATCGGCGACGGTTCGATGGGCAAACGTTCAGACCGGCTCGGAATGCCAGCTATATTCGAGGCACACGGGCTCTCGGATTGGTACCGAAGGGATATCCATGTCAGAGTTGAGAAGTACTTCAAGAAGACGTTCCCCGAGGAGATGATTCACGTTTCGAAAGATGAAGCGTTCCCGCAGCGCCGCTGACCCTCAAAATCGAATCAATTACATCAAACAGCGGCGTCGAGGGCCATATGTGTCCCCGTTCGCCGCTGTTTTTTGGTTCGTGACTTCAGCGAAGCGGAATCCCTGCACGGCCTTCCGGCACTTAAGCAGGATACACCTATATAATTCCAAATAGTGCCATGCTATGATTTTCGCATGGAGAAGCAGACGGTGGAGAAGAGAATCCCCATAGGACCGCAGTCCCTCCGTCTGCCGGCAAGTACGAGCTCTCTGATGCATATTTGGGGTGCGGTCCTGCAGCATTCTTCCTCATGAGTTACGACCAGACCTTGGCCGGGGCAGGGGAAAGTATCTCCCCGATCCCAGTGGAAGCCGTATGAAAAATTGTGAATGAGATTCGTTGAGAAGCCTTCGTCCCTACTCATGACGAGGGCTGTTCTTCTCATCAGATATATAGTAAGGGAGAGACAACAGCCATGCTGGATCCGGAACTAACCCGAAAGCTTCGGCAGCTTGTCGGAGAGAAATACTACCGCGATGACCCGGAAGCTTTGGTCACCCATTCATACGACGGCACGCCCATGCTCCAAAGCCTGCCGGACGGCGTCATTTATCCGGAACATACCCGGCAGGTAGCGGAGATCCTCAAACTCCTTGCGGCACACCGCATACCGGTCATCACCCGCGGCTCCGGCTCCAATCTATGCGGAGGCACCGTTCCAGTCCAGGGAGGGGTCGTGATGGTGATGCACCGGATGAACCGGATCCTGGATATCGATATGGAGAATCTGACGGCAAAGGTGCAACCGGGCATCATTACCGCCGAGTTTATCGCACATATCGAGTCGCTCGGACTGTTCTATCCGCCGGATCCAAGCTCTATGCGGATCTCCACGATCGGAGGGAACATCGCGGAGTGCTCGGGCGGTCTCAGGGGCTTGAAATACGGTACGACGAAGGATTATGTCATTGGCCTTGAGGCGGTGCTCGCAAACGGCGAGATCCTTCGCACCGGCGGCAAGCTGATGAAGGATGTCGCCGGCTACGACCTGACCAAGCTGTTGGTAGGCTCCGAAGGGACGCTCGCCATCATCACGGAGGCCACCTTAAAGCTGATCCCGCCGCCCAAGAGCAAGATGACCATGACCGCCATGTACATGGATCTCTATGGAGCGGCAAGGACCGTATCCCGGATCATTGAAGCGAAGATTATTCCTGCGACGCTCGAATTCATGGACAACCCAACCATCCGGGTCGTAGACGATTTCGCCAAGCTGGGTCTTCCGCGGGAGATGGAGGCGATCCTGCTGATCGAGCAGGACGGAGACCCGGAAGCGGTCGAGCGCGACATGGAGCGGATCCGGGAGATCTGCGAGGCAGAGCGGGCGGATCGGATCGAAGTGGCGGAGAGCCGGGCGCATGCGGAGAAGCTGGTAACGGCAAGGCGCAGCGCCTTCACCGCGCTTGCACGGCTGCGTCCGACGACTATTCTGGAGGATGCGACGGTTCCCCGTTCCCAGATTGCCGCTATGGTGCTGCGCATCAATGAAATCGCCCAAAAATACAACGTTTCGATCGCTACCTTCGGACATGCGGGGGACGGCAATCTCCATCCTACGGCTGCCACGGATGCAAGGGATGAGGAGGAAGTCCACCGTGTGGAGCAAGCGTTCCAAGAGATTTTTGAAGCGGCGATCGAGCTGGGAGGAACCATCACCGGTGAGCATGGCGTAGGCATGGTCAAAGCTCCGTATCTGGAATGGAAGGTCGGAAGGGCGGGGATGGACGTCATGCGCGGAATCAAACAAGCATTCGACCCGCACAACCTGCTCAATCCGGGCAAGATGTTCGCAAAAGAGACGAGGAAAAGAGTGGTGATGACCCGTGCCTGATGCATATACCGGGGTGGGGCTCCAGAAGAAGCCGCCGGTAGAGCTAAGCAATCCGCTGGCGAAGGCGCTGCACCTGAAGCTCGACTACGATCAATTAACCAACTGCATGCGCTGCGGATTCTGCCTGCCGGCGTGTCCAACCTTCAAGGAAACCGGCGTGGAGCCGGAGTCCCCGCGGGGAAGAATCGCATTAATGAAGGCGGTAGCCGACGGCATCATGGATCCGGACCAGGCGTTCCAGGATCAAATGAATCACTGTCTGGGCTGCAGGGCATGTGAGCCGGTCTGCCCGGCCGATGTGAAGTACGGGCAATTGATGGAGCAGGCCCGCGATGCGATAGAGGATCATACGAGGCACAGCATTCCCGTGACCGGCCTTCGCCGGCTCTTCTTTAAGGGTATCTTTCCGCATCGAAGACGGCTGAAATGGCTTGGGAGATCGCTCTCCTTCTACCAAAGGTCAGGGCTGCGCACGGTGGCCAGAAGAAGCGGCATGCTGCGCCTGTTTCCGCAGCCTATGCGCGAGATGGAGCAGATCCTGCCGGAGGCGTCCGCTCAAGGCGTGGTCGAGCGGCTCGGAACCCTTTATCCGGCCAAAGGAGAACCGATTGCCCGTGTCGCTTTATTCCGCGGCTGCATCATGGATGTCCTGTTCTCACAGACGAATGTCAACACAGTGAAGCTGCTGTCGGAAGCGGGCTTTGAAGTGTACATCCCGAAGGAACAGGTATGCTGCGGAGCGCTCCATGCCCACAGCGGAGAAATGGAACAGGCACGGGTATTGGCCCGCAGGAACCTGGATGCTTTCAATGAAGCGGGAATCGAGCATATCGTCTCCAACGCAGGCGGCTGCGGCGCTTTGCTCGTGGAATACGGCCATCTGCTGCAGGAAGACCCCGAGTACCGCGGGCTTGCCGAGTGGTTCGCCTCCCGGGTAATGGACGTCAGCCGGCTGCTGCTCGAGCGCGGCAGAATCCCGGCTTTTGTGGAAACCTGTGCGAGCCCTGCCGAGCCGTTGACGATTACTTACCAGGATTCCTGCCACTTGCGCAACGTGATGAAGAGCCCGGATGCACCTAGACAGCTTATGAGACAGGTAGCCCATGCCCGGTTCGTCGAAATGAAAGAAGCGGACCGCTGCTGCGGATCCGCCGGGATATATAACATGACACAGCCCGAGATGGCCGGGCAGCTTCTGGAGCACAAGATGGAGCATGCGGGCCAAACCGGTGCCCGCTATTTACTCACCAGCAACCCGGGCTGCCTGCTTCAGATGAAGCTGGGAGTAAGGAAGCATGGCGCGGGCGGTCACATGGAAGTCCAACACGTGGTGGATTTCTTGTACGAAAGAATAGGGAAGCCCGATGGTCCGGTTCCACTGAAGGAATAACCCGGTTCACCGGTTCACCCGATAGTTCCATGAATTCAAGGGAGCTCGTTACAAGAGCGGCCCTTTTTTGTTTCGTTTAGATGGAAATGTCCATTTACAAACCGACGGTCGGTATATATAATGTGTATAACGAATCAAGTTGGCCTACGTCATTAGAAGGAACCACTTCGGAGGGATTGTTTTGAAACAAGAGGAACGCAGACAGCAAACCATCAGACTGCTGCTGGATACGACGAAAGAGTTAGTACAGGAAAAAGGCTGCCAATCCATTACGATGAAGGACATCATGGAGCGGTCAGGCTTGTCAAAGGGAGCTATTTTTCACTATGTGAAGACTAAGGACGAAATCTTTGTCCGGCTGCTCCAGGAGCGGCTTGAAGAGACGCACGAACGTTTTATGAACGAAGTGGAGCAGGGCAGGCTAACCTTCGAAGAGCCCATGCAGAAGGTCTCCGAGAGTATTTCAGCTTACGAAGATGCCCAAGATGCCACGAACAAAGTGCTGATGTATTTGCTGGGAAAAGAAGAACAGCCGATCATCGCAGAGGCGCTGAAGCAGTACTATGAGCGCTCCGTGTTCTTATCTCGGTTATGGATCCAAACCGGCCAGCGTCACGGCGTGATTCCCCAATCGGTCGATGCGGACAAAACAGCCGATATGTTTGTTCTTCTGACCTTCGGCTTGCGTGTCCGCTCCTCTATTCCCTCTACCGTGTCTGCCTTCAAGGCGAACGATTTCACATCGTTTATCATCGATATATTGAAGTCCCGATAAGGCCAATGCACACGGGTTCTGCCCAACAAAATGAGTAAGGGAGTGTTCGTAATGCTGCCATTTTATGTTCTGCTCTCAGCGTTTCTGCTGTTCAAGGTGCTTGGCCTGATCGGTCTGTCCTATTTCGAAGGATGGCATACCCCGCTTCAAGGAGCGGTGGCAGTCATGTTGATGCTTACGGCCTCCGCTCACTGGGGGAGCAGGCGCCCTGACCTGATCCGTATGGTTCCGCCGGCTTTTCCGAGGCCCGACCGGATCGTGACCCTCACCGGAATCCTGGAGATTGCCGGAGCTGCAGGCATCCTGTTCCCCGCTGCCTCCAAAGCAGCTTCTATAGGCTTGGCCATTCTGTTGGTCGCGATGTTCCCGGCTAACGTCCGGGCGGCCCGGGAACAATTAACGATCGGAGGAAGACCCGTACCCAAACTTATGCTCCGCATAGTGCTGCAGCTCATCTTTGTTGCGGCGGTTCTTTTGGCGGGGTAAGCTGAACCAACACCTGTTTGTCCGATGGAAACGTCAACCGAGAACGGCGGCTGTGGCCGCTTTTTTTTATTTTGCACTCATCCGGGGTTGACCTGGAGTCGGCTCCATCCTCTAGAATAAACCTATCCGGAACCGGAAGGGGGAGCATCAGATGTATTCGATCGGGCAGGCGGCGGAGCTGGCAGGTTTCAGCATTGATACACTCCGATATTATGAGAAAATCGGTTTGACGAAGCCGCCTAGGAGAGGGCCGGGCGGCCTGAGGCTGTATAGTGAGGACGACGTTCGGCTGCTGTCTTCCCTGCACTGTCTTAAGAAGACGGGGTTGTCGCTTGAAGAAATGAAGGCGTTCCTGCAGGAGGGACGATGCTTCGCGGATCCTCCGATCCCACTCAGCGGCGAAGACAGGGAGGCTATCGAAAGCCGAACGAACATTCTTTCAGAGCATCTGACCCGAATGGAAGCGCAGTACGCAGCACTGGCAAGCGTCATCGGGCAGACGAGAGAGAAGCTGGATTTCTACCATAGGCTGTTGGAGAAGGAGGCCGCGAACAAATGAAGATCGCTTCGATTGGTTCAGGGCATATGGGGGCAGCCTTGGGGAAAAGATGGGCGGCTCTCGGGCATGACGTGATGTTCGGCTCAAGGGATCCGCATAGCGAGAGGATAAAGCTCCTGCTGGAGGAGACGGGCTCTAATGCGCAGGCCGGCACGATTAGCGAAGCGGCGTCGTTCGGCGAAGTCATCCTGCTGGCCGTGCTGCCCGATGCGGTCGAGCAGGTCCTGGCCGAGGCAGGGGATCTGGATGGAAAGATCCTCATCAACTGCACGAACCGGTACGACGGCAGGTCGGCGGATGAGGAGGTCCGGCGTCTGGCCCAGAATGCGCGCGTGGTCCGCGCTTTTCACACGCTGCCTTGGGAGGTGCTGGCGAATCCGCAGTATGAACAGGGCACTGCGACTGCGTTCCTGAGCGGGGATGATCCCGCGGCCGCAGCAGTTGTTGCCAGGCTGATCACCGAGATCGGGCTCGATCCGGTGGATGTCGGCGGTCCGGACCGTATGGCGAAGGTCGAGACGGCGATCGGGACCCTTTGGGGCGTACTTGCCCCAAGGTTCGGGCGGGAATACAGCCTCAGCGTGCTCAGGCGTCAGGAGCCTGAAGCTGATGCCATCCGGTGAACGGGGATGTCTGACCCATCCTTGCACGTAAGGCAGCCGCGGAAGAGCGGCTGCCTTTTCTATGCTCCGTGACAGCCGCCTTGCGTAAGCAATGGGCTGAAGCATTCCCCGCCCGACGAATCAAATCAAGAAAAATTTAGGAAATCCTTCCTTCATGAGGGCGTTCTTGTATGATAGCATGGTAGAAGTCATCAGCATCGGGCTGACTGACGTAATTACGATTGGAGCTCATTCTCAAAGATCGTGGTGAAACCGATGGAGCGTACGTATAAAGAACTGGATGCGGTAATCGCGAAGATGCAGGCGGTATTAGAGGAAAAGCGGCAGCAAAATCCCGATTTTTACGCCAAATATCCCATGGGGCTGCTGACAGAGGCAGAGGAGCAGGCGATCCGCTCCGTCACCGACACTTGGAGCCTGCCTGAGGAATACTTGTATTTTTTGAAGCATTATGTCCCCGAATCGGTGGCCTGGAGTAACGACGAATACCTCTGTATACATATTTACGAGGCCAAGGATATCTTGTCAGGTCAATCGGGGTACAATTACAATCCGGTTACGGATGAAGTTCTTACGGACTGGCCGAGTGACTATCTCGTCATTGCTTCTGATGAAGGCGATCCTTACTGTATCGATCTGTCCAGAGGGGATACCGTTATTTATACAGCGAGGCACGGAGCGGGATCCTGGGATTTTTCCGCTGCGTACGACAATCTCGTGGAGTTTCTTCACAGTGTCTTACGGCCGGGCAGCTCCGAGGAGGGGGAGAACGATGAGAGCGAACAGTATAACTACTACAACGTTGTAATTACCGGGCCGGGCATGGACAAGATCAAAACCTTGGTGTTCATCAAAAAAATCTTCTCATGCGATTTTGCACAAGCGAAAACCTATTTAGAGGAGGTTCCCCTGATCGTGTATAAGGGCATTGAACCAGGAGCCTCTAAGATAGAGGACCAGCTGAAGAGCATCGGAGCCCACTATGAATTGCACCAAATCAGTCTCGATGAATTTCTGAGCCAGGAAGTTCGACAATAACGAATCGGGTGGGAGATTATGTACAGCCAAACATCCAAGGGCAGAATCGATATCAAGTCCAATCTGTCAGAAGCAGAAGTACAGGAGCTGGTGACCCTTACCGATCTGGAGGTCATCCAGTTCTCGGAACCCTTAGAACCTTACACATTTCAACTTTTAAACGATCAGTTGTTTGCCAAGCGGGAAGATGTTGAGCTGCGGGTGTACGGCTTTTATGACAAGACCTGCGATTTAAGCTTCCTCTCCGCGCTTCCTCATGTGACTCGGTTTACTGTGGATTGCATACGTGAGGTTGAGCATTTGGATGCCATCCTCCATCTGGGCCAATTGAAAGCACTGCATATTGGTATTTATCATCTGGACAGCTTTGATATCCTGGCTCGGATACCTGCAACGCTGGAGAGTCTGATGCTGGAGCAGACACGCTCCAAGAAACCCGATCTGGCGGTTCTGGAGCGGTTCAGCGGATTGACAACGCTATATATCGAAGGCCATACCAGGAATATCGACGTCATCGGCAAGCTTGCTCACCTGGAGGATGTCACCTTGAGGTCGGTTACAACGAGCCATGTCGAATTCCTGGCCCCATTGAAAAAGTTGTGGTCGCTCGATATCAAACTGGGTGGAATCCATAATTATTCCGCCATCGAAGGGATGGACAGCATCAAGTATTTGGAGCTGTGGCAGATCCGCGGATTGAAGGATCTGTCGTTCATCTCCACTTTAACCGGACTACAATACCTCTTCCTTCAGTCGCTCAGGAACGTAGAAGCATTACCTGCGTTGAACGGACTGACCAAGCTTCGAAAAGTACATCTGGACACCATGAAGGGCTTAAAAGATATAAGCAGCCTCGGTCAGGCGCCCTCCTTAACCGAATTCACGCATTGGTCCGCGATGAATATGAGGATGGAAGATTACATGGCGTTATGGAGTAATCCATCCGTACAGAGAGTCAAGGCCAGCTTTGACAGTGCCAAACGGAATCAAGAGTTTGAGGAATGGGCCCAGCGCTTCGGCAAAACAAGCGAAATACTGTGGAGTGGCGGCGAGTTTCCTTTTGATTCATTTTGAATAGAAACATACAACAGGGTGAGCCGGCAAAGGTGCCGCCGTCACAGAACAGGAAAAGAAGCGCAAAATCAAGATCTATGGATGCATAAAGGAGCAGGGGATGGGTATGGATTACAATCTCGAGACGCTGCTGGACGAAATGAAACAGGAGATTGACAACTGGGTGGCTTTTATTCGTGATAAGAACCCGGAAGAAATCGTGAAGCGAACCACACTGCAGGCGGGCATTCACGGTTCCGCTCTGCTCGAATATGCCGACGGCAGGGTAGACGTGATGGATGGGGATCTTGATTTTACGATCCGGGAACGGAAAGCGGGCCGGGGCGAGTCGTTGACCGAGCAGCAGGTGCGGGAGGGGCTCGTCCCTGAGCTTGCCGCTTATATGCGGGGGCAATTGAATGCGCTGCCGTCCGCATTAATCGATTATCATTTTACTTTCACAGGCAGGTTTCAGGTGCGGGAAGGCGAAATCTACGTTCGTATTCTCGAAGTCGTCGACGAGTTGAAGAAGAAAGGGCTGCTGGAACGTATCTCCCTCTATCTCACGGATAAGCTTGAAGCGGTAACTTATCCGACCGCACCCTTGGAGACGTTTTTCCTCTCCAGGCATCTGCTTGACGAGAGACTGTTTCCGGATGCGGAGCCCGGCCGGATCATAGCTGTCTTCGAGAGAATTCTACAAGTGAATCAAGGGAACAAGCACCTTGCGGAGCATCGCAGTACTTTGACTTCGGCTTTGCGGGATTGGGCGGAGCAGCATTGGCTGCCCCGTTATTTTGATCATATCGGCACCGAGTGGCAGATCGAATATCAGAAAAAAAGCGATGCCTGGCTGGAGCATACCGAGCAGGGTCCAATCGAGCTGGTCCTCTATGCCGCCACGTTGATTCTGAAATACGAGCCATCCTACAGCAGAAGTGCGGGGCTGACGATGTTGAACTGCGCTGTTGAGCTCGGAAGCGCCCGGGCGCAGCGTCTGATGAAGGAAGGCAGCGGTACGTTCGCCAAGGAAGACGTCAGCTTGCGTGACGAACGGGTGGAATGCTCAGCGAACGATGTGTTTGCCGAGGTGTCCATAGCCATGAAGCAGGAAACGGAGGAGAGCTACGCCCGGGTGCTCCGGTTCCTGATCCGCTTGCTGCGCCTGGGCTTCCCAAGAAGCTACCAGATCAAGCTGAATTCCGGCGTCAAGCAGTGGCTGCCGATCAAAGGGCTGGCCAAGTCGGGCACGCACCGCTTCTTTGCGGGCGCCCTGGTGTATCCGAATTTGCATCCGCTGCTGGAGGAGTACGCCCGGGCGGCGATGCAGCCATTCGAATGGTATACGGATACGGAAGGAGAAAAAAACTGCATGCCGGGCAGTTATGCGGTCTTCGGCCTGGGATTGGCGGATAAGGCTTACTTTCCGTTAGTGGAACAATACATGGAGAAGGTTGACAAAGAACACCAGTCCGTTCAGAACGACTTCACGGTCGCGTTGGTAGAACGTCATGGAGTTCACGCGGAGACGATTCCTACGCTGGTGAAGTGCATGCTGTACAGCACGGATTCAATGAAGCTGAAGATCAAAGGGGATCTGGAAGACGAGAGGCATCTTAAGCTGCTGCTCGATCAAGTTCGCGGCCTTGAGGAATATGAGGCGGAGCATCTCGTTTATTTGATCTGGGGCGGAACGGATAAGCTGAAGAAATTATCCGCCAAAGCCGAAGGGGACCGGGGAACTTGGCTCTCCGAGCTGGCGCAGGCCGCCAGCCGCGGCTAAAGAAAGCAATAGAAAAGAAATGGGGCGGGTCCGGGGTATGGTATAGTAAGGAGTGTAAAAGGAGGTAGGATTCGTGAACGAAGTTTATGAACAAGTGAAAGCCCCCAGTCTACTCGGCAGCAGGTTTGTGCAAACGATCCTGTTATCCAACGTCCTGCTGCAAATCGGCATCTGGGTGCGGAATTTTGCCATTCTGCTGTTTGTTGCGGAGAAAACGAACAATGATCCGTATGCGATTTCGCTGATCAGTGTAGCGGAATTCGCGCCGATCTTTGTATTCTCGTTCATCGGAGGAACGTTCGCCGACCGATGGAGACCGAAGCGTACGATGATATGGTGTGATCTGCTGTCCGCCGTATCCGTGTTCGTCGTGCTGCTGGCGATTCATTTCGGTTCCTGGCAATCCGTATATCTGGTTGCGTTCATCTCGGCCATCCTCTCCCAGTTCTCGCAGCCTTCCGGAATGCGGCTGTTTAAGCAGCATGTGCCTGAAGAGCAGCTGCAGCAGGGGATGGCACTGTTCCAGTCCCTGATGGCGATCTTCATGGTGCTGGGACCGATGCTTGGTACCTTCACGTACAGCACATTCGGCCTGGAAACATCCATCGCGGTAATGGGAACGGTATTCCTGCTGTCTGCCCTTGTATTGTTCCGTCTGCCCGCGGATAAGGTGGAGGAGCGGGGAGAGACCGTTCCGGGTCAATTCCGTCAAGAGTTCATCGAGGGTTTCCGTTATGTCTGGCACAGCCGGGTGCTCCGGATGCTTGGACTCGCGTTCATTCTTGCGGGGCTTGCCGTGGGCATTGCTCAAGCCCTCAACCTGTTCGTCGTTACGGAGCGGCTGGGCAGAGAAGAGAAGTTTCTTCAATATCTGCTGATGGTGAACGGAGCGGCCATGTTGATCGGCGGCGGGATCGTTGCCATGTACGCCAAGCGCGTCGCCCCGCAGATGCTCCTCGCTGTAGGTATGATTGTCGGCGCCGTCTGTACGGTGATCGTAGGGTATTCTACGAGCGTGCCCCTTACGCTGGTCGTGCAGTTTGTGAACGGACTCGTCTTCCCATGCATCCACATCGGGATCAGCACCATGATTCTAAAATGGTCCCATACTTCCATAGTCGGCAGGGTGAACGGGGTGCTGAACCCGTTGTTCGTCGGCATGATGGTCGTTTCCATGTCCTGTGCCGGTGCGCTGAAGGATGCCTTCTCCCTGGTTTCCATCTATTCCGGCGCGGGTCTCCTATTCCTTGTCGGTGCCTTGGCCATGCTGCCCATCATGAACCACAAAGCTCCCGAACACATGGAGAGCGTCCCGCAGCCATAGGTACATGCCGGCGCTTCCCAACAGAAGATCATCCCCAGAACTCAGCCCCGTTTGGGGCTGTTTTCGTTTCCCACATATGATAAAATGTCTGTTTTGCAATCTCTCGGCACCGCAGTGTCTTTGTACGCATGCAGCTGTTCTTTAACGTGCTGATCGTCGGCTGTATCTTGACCGTCGGCTTCGTATCGTATTTCACTTCTTCATCCCTGCTCATCAACGACGTCATGGAATCGAACGAGACATATATCGAGCAGGCGAGAGCCAATATTGATAAAGAAATCGAGGCGCTCGACAATGTAACCAAGCAGGTCACTGTACAGCCGCCCCTTCGCCGGGCGCTGTATATGCCGTACAGCAGCGAGGTGTCCAGCATCCTGGTGTTTACCGATGTGATTAAATATTTGAACAGTGTGAAGCTGCACAATCCCCTGATCAAAAGCTTGTGGCTTCAATTTGACCGGTTTCCCGTAGTCGTCAGCAATGAATCGAAATACGACGGCCGGTTTTTCTACTCAAAAGGGACTGGCGAGCGACAAGTCATGGAAATTGACTCGAACACAAATAAAGCCCTTCCGACTTCCCGCTGGGAAACGAAAGGGCTGTTAAGGCTGTTTATGTTACACTCCTTGAGCGATCATCGCCTCAGCGACCCGCACAAATCCCGCAATGTTGGCGCCGATGACCAGATTGCCTGGTACGCCGTATTCTTCCGAAGCTTTCATGCTTTCCCGATAAATATTGTTCATGATCGTTTGCAGTTTAGCATCCACTTCATCCATCGTCCAAGACAATCTTGCGCTGTTTTGGGCCATCTCCAAGGCGGAGACCGACACCCCTCCCGCGTTGGCCGCTTTGGCAGGAGCGAAAAGTACGTTATGCTCCAGGAATATATCAATGGCTTCTAAGGTGGAAGGCATATTCGCCCCTTCTCCAACGGCCTTTACTCCATTACGGACAAGCAGTTCAGCGGAGGCTTTGTCGATCTCGTTCTGTGTGGCGCATGGCAGTGCGATGTCGCACGGAATGGCCCAGATCCCCGCACAGCCTTCCGTATAGACCGCATCCGGGTGTTCCAATACATAATCGCGGCATCTTTTATTTTCTACTTCCTTTAACCGCTTGATGGTAGAAAGGTCGATGCCGTCCTTATGATAAATAAAGCCGCCGGAATCACTGCATGCAACCACTTTGGCACCTAACTGCATCGCTTTCTCCATGGCGTAGATGGAGACGTTTCCTGACCCGGATACGACCACAGTGCTGCCACGGAAGCTCAAATTCTTGTCATTCAACATGTGTTCCACAAAATATACCGCGCCGTATCCGGTTGCCTCTTTACGGCCGAGGCTCCCTCCGTAACCGATCCCTTTGCCGGTTAATACACCTGCTTCGTATGCGCCTGCCAGCTTTTTATACTGCCCGAACATATAGCCGATTTCCTTGGCTCCAACACCAATATCGCCTGCGGGAACGTCAATATCCGGACCGATATATTTTCTCAGCTCCGTCATGAAGCTTTGGCAGAAGCGCATAATCTCGAGATCCGACTTCCCTTTCGGGTCAAAATCCGAACCGCCTTTTCCGCCGCCGATCGGCTGTCCCGTTAACGAATTCTTAAAAATTTGTTCGAAGCCCAAAAATTTGATGATACTGGCGTTCACGGAAGGATGGAATCTCAATCCGCCCTTATAGGGACCGATCGCATTGCTGAATTGAACGCGGTACCCTCGGTTGACTCTTACTTTTCCCTTGTCATCTATCCAAGGAACCCGGAAAGAAATACACCGGTCCGGTTCGACCAACTGATCCAAGATGGCATGCTCGATGTATTTAGGGTTTTTGGCGAGTACAGGAATTAAAGAATGCAGCACTTCTTTAACCGCCTGGTGAAATTCTACTTCATTAGGGTTCTGTCTTGTTACGGTTTCGTATAAATCGTTGACGTAATCTTGCGCAATGCCCTTGTGCGTTTGTTCAATTTTTTCCAGCAATTTCATGAAGTCACTCCCCAAATTGTCGAATCAAATGAATACTTCTTTTTTTCATTGTGGTTTCATTCTATAATTTAATAATTAATCGCTCCAATATTCAAATCCGATGAAGTTGATGCGTTTTACGCATAAGCAGGGAGGGAAGCATCCGGTGGAAATTAGACAGATGAGGTATTTTATGGAAGTGGCCCGGCGGGAACATGTGACAGAAGCGGCGAATGCCCTCCATGTCGCGCAGTCATCCGTGAGCAGACAGATTTTTAATTTGGAGAATGAACTAGGGGTGGATCTCTTTATAAGGGAAGGGCGGAGAGTAAAGTTAACGCCGATCGGCAGGATATTCTTAGAACGCGTGAAGCAGGCAATGAACATGATTAACGAAGCGGAGAGGGAAGTCAAGGAGTTTTTGGAGCCGGAAAAAGGAACGGTTCGCATTGCGTTTCCAATCAGCCTGGCAGCTCATGTGCTGCCGACCGCCATCTATGCTTTTCGAGAGCGGTATCCGGAAGCCAAATTTCAGATGAGACAAGCACTCTATCGTGACTTGATTGACGGTGTGGTCCATGGTGAGTTTAACCTGGCCCTGATTGCCCCGGTACCGGAAGAAGAGAAGAAGATTAAGCAAAAGATCTTATTTACAGAACAAATCGTTGCACTTTTGCCGATTCATCACCCGCTGGCCAAGCGTTCAACCATTGGGCTTATGGAATTGAAGGATGTTCCCTTCGTCACCCTGCCCGAAGGAACTGTCTTTCGAGAGATCGTGCTGAGGGCGTGCGGCGAACTTGGATTTACCCCCCATATTGCGTTTGAGGGAGATGATATCGATGCATTGAAGGGGCTGGTCTCAGCAGGCCTCGGAGCCGCGCTAATGCCCGAGGTGACATTAGTGGACAACATTCCGCATTCCACTGTGAAAATCCCGATCGTAGATCCCCCTGTGACCCGAACCATAGGTGTGCTCTGTCCAACGCAGCGCAAGCTGCTTCCTACAGAGCAGTTGTTTTATCATTTTCTGTCGGACTTTTTTGCAGGGGGCCCCTCTGTCAGTCCATAGCGGCGAGCCCGCGAAAGTTCTTGTCTTCCGATCCAGACAAGAACTTAATCTGTACATTGACGGAGTCTTCAACGCCGATACCTCAGTTTTGGCGAACATGGTTCCTGTACTCCCTCGGGGACATCCCGTATTGGGCATGGAACACGCGATTGAATGTGCGCTGGCTGTCAAATCCGGCATTGCTGCTTACCGCCGATAAGGCTGCATCCGTCGTGCGAAGCAGCTTGGCAGCGTATTCGGCGCGGATCCGTCCGAGGTACTTCCTGAAATTCATTTTGATTCGGTCTGAGAACAGGTGAGAGATGTAGGATTTGCTGACACACAGTTCAGCCGCAAGAGAGTCGAGCGTAATCGGCTCGGTAAAATGATCGGCCACATACTCCAGCATTTTCTTGGACATATCCGGGACGGGCAGCCGTTTGCGCTGCTTCAGTTCCATATGGGGAAGGAGCTGTGACAGGATGACATAAGTCCAGGCAAGCTTTACGGCGAAACCATCTTTCTTTTTGATATGCTTTAGCGCATACACAGCCTCTTCGGGAATCTTTTCTTTTGGTAAAAAAGGCGTGAGGGGCTGGAATTTTTCGAAGTCCAAAAGCATCCCTCCGAGCAGCCGCGGGTTACATAGAATCAAGGTCGCATCAGCGGGCAGTTCCCCATGCTTATAGTAACGATGAACCTTGTCCGGGAAAATGACCGCCCCTTCGCCTGCATGGACTTCGTACGGCGCCCCCTCAATCTCAATAGTTTGGACACCGGAGAACACATACAGGATTTCGATACTTCGGTGCAAATGTGCAGGAAACGTCAGCTGTCTTGCTACCAAATGAAATACTCTCAAATCCTTCGCTTGGACCTCATAGAACGGTAACATGACGACCCCACCCAGTGCATTTTTTGGCTGATTTCAAATGCTTTCTGTCTAAATTCATAGCATGCGCTGTGATATAATTCAAGTAAATATTTCTTCCATTCCCGAATATGCACATGAGTTGAAGGCGCATACACAGGGAGTTGGAAGCGTTTTAATAGGAGGGGGGGGATCCATAATAAGAGTTGAACTCTTCGTTCGTTATGGCGTGTAACCATTTGAGGGAGGCATATAGCTTATGAAAAGAAAAGTGATAAGCAGTTTGGTGGCCGGCAGTCTGGTGGTCACTCCTACTTTCATCGATACGGGAAGCAAAGCAGAGGCAGCCGTGATTCAATCAATACCTAATACGACGAAGGTGGAGAAAAGCTATGAAAGCGGCTTTTTGTCGGTTCCCGGCTATGCCTCTTTAGGCGTGAAGGATCGAAGCAGTTATATCGGGACTTCTTATTATCGTACGGTCAGTAATGGAAAGGAATTTTTGCAGGCCCTCCTGGATGCGAGCAGCGGGACGGTTAAAGTCATTGAAGTGACGGATGATATTAACCTGGGCTGGACGGAATTAGCTCTCGATTCTACGGAAAGATCGAAATATAGTTTTGTCTCGAGGTATCCGAATCCATCCAACGGATTCACGAATCCGCTCCTGACCGCTTCGGGCGTATCCAAAGTAAATATATCCAATGTGGACGGATTAACCATTTTCTCTACATCCGGCAAAACCATCAGGCACGCTGAGTTGAAGCTGCAGGCATCCGCCAACGATATTGTCATCCGGAACCTCAAATTCGATGAAATGTGGCAGTGGGATGACTCCGGGCAGCACAAAGAGGTCGGCTGGTCCTTTATCAAAGTGAACGGCGCTAACAACGTCTGGATCGACCACTGCAAGTTCTCTATCGCGGCCGATGGAATGATCGACATGGAGAATGGCGCATCCAATGTGACGCTCTCGTGGAATGAGTTCGGATTGGCGGCGGATCCCAATCCATCGGTCACCTCATCCGTTTATCAGTCCATCAGCTTCATGGAGCAAAAATATGCGGCAGGTACACTGAACCCTTCAACCAGCGTGTACTATAAAATGCGTAATGAAGGCGCTACCACGAATCAGATCATGGCTTATGCGGCCTATCACTCTAAAGTTCACTTGGCAGGCTCAGGGGATAAGGATTATACGAACTATATCAGCCCGGCCGGAGTCGAAGTCAAAGACGGCAATCAAAGAATCCGATTGACCATGGCGTACAACAGCTATACGAATGTGGGACAGCGTTTGCCTATGATTCGCCAGGGCACGGGGCACCTGTATAATAACTATTTTGATAATTCGACTCATCAGGATGCCATCGACAGCGCTGCCGCGATCTCCAAATATGGCGGAGACCGATTATCTCGTGGAATTAATGCTAGAAATGGAGCTTCGATCGCAGGAGACACCAATGTGTATAATGCGTTCAATGAACCGATGATCGGTGCGGAACGGCAGGGTGATGATATAGGGAATATGAGTCTGCCTTTCAGCGAGTTATTCAAAGACGCGATGAACCACAGTTTGCTTGTCAATTCCAAAGTAACCAACAGCAGCGGAACCTACATAGGCAGCAGCTGGGACAACAATGGCGTGAATGCGTTCACCAAGGGCATCACTTGGTATGACAAATCCACCATCGGGAAGTGGGCCTGGTCTTCCCACATCAACGGGGTGGAAAATATGAGCAAAACGAACCCGCCAAGCACACCGTTCACTTTCACTTACGGATACGACGAGACATTGCCCTATGCGTATAAAACCTTTCCGTTATCCAGCGTTGTCCCAACCGTAAAAAAATTCGCAGGGGTTTCCAAAGTGAATTTCAGTCCCGCCGACTGGTTAAGAACGAATTATATTGACGGCTACTCGAAGATCGAAGCGGAAAGCTACGGCAGCATGTCGGGTGTGAAGGTCAAAACAGGCGGGGGCAGCCAGTACGTTGGGGATATACAGAACGGGGACCATATCGTGTTTCATGATGTACACTTTGGAACCCATGCTCCCAAAGTGCTGGAAACACGAGTTGCTCCTGAAGCGGGTGGAAACATTGAAATCAGACTTGACAGCCTGACGGGAGCTCTGGCCGGAACTTGCAAGGTATCGGATGCCGACCGCATGCAGACCTGGGAAACGAAATCGTGCTCCGTCAGCGGTGTCTCCGTCACGCACGATGTCTACCTGAAGTTTACGGGAAGATCAACAGGATCCCTGTTCAATGTCGATTGGTTCAAGTTTAAATAAGGATGAAAGCCGCGGAACACGCGGCTTTTTCGTCTTCCCCATGAATACGGCACCTGGCTCTACCATGCCCACACGATTCCAAACGGTGATCCGGCCCAGCCGTATGCCCGCAATACGAAACTGTCCGGCATGCTCGTCGAGCTGCCGACGATGGTGGACGACCCGCACGCCTTCTTCACTCTTCACATGGAGCCCGGCAAGGACGTGCATTTCTTCACCCTGATTCCGCTGTACGCTGAAGAGATGAATCTGAAGCTGACTCAGGGCACGGAAGCGCTGCTGGAGAAGCTGGCACAAGCCGGTGTCAACGAAATCGTGCAGCTCGACCGGAAGAACGCCGCCAAGAAAAAATGGTTCGGCCTATTTTGATCCTACGCCGCACGCGGGCCCGCTGCTCGGATCTGTGATGAAAGAAGCCTTTAATCCTATGGATATAGGGTTAAAGGCTTCTCTTTTTTATGGGCAAACCGCACATCGTTTCCCCTTTTTCATTGTATCTAAGTTGCTTTCTTAATGCCCCCAAGCTGCAACTACGTGATAAAGTGATAATACGAATCCGATGAGAATCGCAAACAAGAGATCGGTTTTCCATTTTGTTTTTGAAAACAAGCTGAAAACCCTAAACAAAATGAAAGCGATGAACACGATGGTAGACCAATAGTAGATCAAGACGATAGACTCCCTTTGAGTATTGTGCCAGTAAGTTCATTCAATGATAACATGTAGAACTCATCCGTAATAGACTGCGACGATACAAAAGGCGCTGCCAGTAATACCCAGGGCACAATGTCTTTGAAGTTTTTTGAAATTACACTGTCCGCTCGGGAACCGAAGCGGAGCGGGAGATGTCGCTCAGCGTTTGCGCGCCGCGCGGGGTTCGGCTGGACATTCGGCTGCCGGCGGGAATGAAAGGTACGGTTGAACGGAAGGAGGTATAGAAAGAACAGGGATCGGGGATGTAATAAAGGTACGGCATTTACATTGAATAATCATCTGTTTCATTATAAAATTACACTCACGCACTTAGGCTTGCGAGGGTGTTTTTTTGTGGAAGTTTAGGGATTGTTTTATTTTACATAATATTTACTAACCCCAATTCCATTTTTTCGATTACAATAAATCCTGCAGTCCGCACCGTATGGAATGGTCACCTGGCAGCTCGCACATTTCGTGTTACTGGGTTTAACATATATATTATGAAATGCATGGGAAGTGAAATGAAAGAATGAAAGTATACAATACGCGTGCCATCATGGCGTCACTCCTCATCTGCGGTTTCGTCGGCATGTTTAGCGAAACGGCACTGAATATTGCCATCAGCAACTTAATGGAAGTGTTTCAGATTAAGGCGGCGACCGCACAGTGGCTGACAACGGGGTTTCTGCTGACGCTGGGCATCTTAATGCCGATGACCGGGTGGCTGCTGCAGAGATTCACAACGAGGCAGTTGTTTATCGCATCGCTCGCCAGCTCGATCGTGGGTACCTTGATTGCGGCACTTGCCTTCAATTTCGAAATGCTGATGTTTGCGCGCGTGCTGCAGGCCGTTGGCATGGGGCTGTTGATTCCGCTGATGTTCAATACGATCCTGGTCGTGTATCCGCCAGAACAGCGCGGCGCGGCGATGGGCTTCGTCGGACTCGTCATCATGTTTGCTCCGGCGACCGGTCCGACCGTGGCGGGCCTCTTGATCGAATACTTTACATGGCACTACATCTTCTGGCTGTCACTTCCATTCCTGATCATAGGGCTGCTGGTAGGGCTGAAGAACTTGGATAACGTGACCGAAGTCGCGAAGCCCCATCTTGATCTTCTGTCTGTCATCCTGTCAACGATAGGGTTCGGAGGCGTCGTCTTTGGTTTCAGCAAGGCGGGGGAAGGCGGGGACGGATGGAGCAGTACGGTCGTTCTGGCTTCCATCGGCATCGGGCTGCTGGCGCTTGTATTCTTCGTGCTGCGGCAGCAGTCTATGCGTGATCCGATGATGAACCTGCGCGTCTTCAAGTATCCGATGTATATCGTTGGATTGTTTATGGTACTTTCTTGCATGATGATCATCCTGTCGAGCATGATTATTTTGCCCATGTTCCTTCAGAATGGCAGGGGCCTGTCCGCGTTCAGCGCCGGACTTATGCTGCTGCCGGGCAGTGCGCTGAACGGGATTCTGTCACCCCGGATGGGGCGGTTGTTCGACAAATACGGACCGAGATGGCTCGTCATTCCCGGCCTGGTCCTCGTTGCGGTGGCCTTATGGTTCTTCTCCGACATTACACCGGCGTCCTCGGTTGCTTTAATGGTCACCCTGCATATCGGTCTCATGGTGGGCATCTCGATGGTGTGGATGCCTTCGCAAACGAATGGCCTGAACCAGCTGCCGCCGGAACTTTATCCGCACGGTACGGCCATTATGAATACTCTGCAGCAGGTCGCAGGGGCGATCGGCACGGCGGTTGCGATCAGTATCCTTACGAGCGGGATGGAAGGGTACCTGCACAACTCCGCGGCACCGACGGCGCAGACCGAAGTGGCCAACGCACTCACGCTGGGATCACAGAATGTATTTGTCTTTGCGATGATCGTAACGCTGATCGGACTAGCCATGGCGTTCTTCATTCGCCGCGTCATCGTCAAGCAGGGAGTTTTGCATTCTTCGCATTAACATGATCGCTGTAAATGGAAGACGGGTAAGCCCTGAGGGAAGAGGGCTTACCCGTCTTTTCTTGTTGCATTAGTCACCTCGCTCATTAGGCTCGGCTATACAGGGGATATCCAGGTGTTTGCCCGAACGGCTGCGCTGAACATGGATATGCAGCCCTTCATCTCACGCTGACTCCGGTATGGAAAGATCGGATTTCAGACTATGTATGCACGATGAATGGTACAATGTGAAGAGGAGCTGCAGTTAACACAAGCGGAAGGGTGATTAACATGAGCGAATCGAATCAAGAGTTTATCGTCATCTCGGGCGCGCGGGAAAATAATCTCAGGAACGTATCCTTGCGCATTCCCAAGCGGAAAATCACAATCTTCACCGGGGTATCCGGATCCGGCAAGTCATCGATCGTTTTCGATACCATCGCCGCTGAATCCCAGCGTCTGCTCAATGAAAACTTCAGTATGTTCGTCCGCACCTTTCTGCCGCGTATTCCGCAGCCGGATGCAGACGCGATTGAGAACCTGAGCATGGCGGTTATCGTGGACCAGAAGCGGCTGGGCGGCGGTTCCCATTCCACGTTGGGCACGATCACCGATATCTCTCCCATTCTCCGTCTTCTCTTCTCCCGGGTGGGTCAGCCCTACATTGGACAAGCGCACATGTTCTCGTTTAACGATCCGCAAGGCATGTGTCCCGAGTGCAGCGGGATCGGCCGCAGGCTGGGCGTCGACCTGTGCAAGGCGGTGGATATGTCGAAGTCGCTCCATGAAGGGGCCCTTATGCTGCCGGACTATTCGGTGAACGGCTGGGAATGGAACATGGTGGTGCAGTCAGGGTCCTTTGATCCCGATAAGAAGCTGAGTGAATATTCGGATGCGGACCTGGAGCGGCTGCTGTACGGCAAGGCAAGGAAAGTGAAGATGGATTTCGCAGGCAAGGAAATGAATATTACGGTGGAAGGCGTCATCGAGAAGTTCACCAACAAGTACATCAAGCAGGATGTCAAGACGAAGTCCGAGCGCACCCAAAAAGCAGTGGCGCCGTACATCACCGAAGGTCCCTGCTCCAGCTGCCGCGGCGCGAGACTCAGTCAAGCCGCTCTCAGCTGCAGAATCCATGGGCGCAACATTGCGGAGCTGTCCTCCATGGAGGTCGGCCAGCTGATTCACGTCATTCGGGAGATGGATGACGCGATCGCCGCACCGGTTGTTAGAGCATTGACAGAGCGGCTGCAGCATCTGGTGGATATCGGACTGGACTACTTGACGCTGGACCGTGAGACGGATACCTTATCCGGCGGCGAGTCGCAGCGCGTCAAGATGGTGAAGCACCTGAGCGGCAGTCTGGTGGATATCACTTACATCTTCGATGAGCCGAGCGTTGGCCTGCACCCCCGTGATGTACACCGGTTAAATGGCCTGCTTCAGAAGCTGCGCGACAAAGGCAATACCGTGATCGTCGTCGAGCATGATCCCGATGTGATCAAGGTGGCGGATCATATCGTCGACGTCGGACCTCACGCCGGCAGCCGCGGCGGTACCATCGTGTATGAAGGAAGCTTCCAATGCCTGCTGGAGGCAGGTACTCTGACAGGCACCCATATGAAGCGGCCGCTCCAGCTCAAGCACGATTGCAGGCAGCCATCCGGCAGGCTGTCCGTCAAGAATGCCGTGCTTCACAACCTGAAGAACGTAAGTGTAGATATTCCAACCGGAGTGCTGACTGTAGTTACCGGTGTCGCCGGCTCGGGCAAGAGTACGCTGATTAACGAAGTATTCCTCAGCCAGCATCCCGATGCGATCGTCATCGACCAATCGGCGGTAGGCGTGTCCACACGCTCGAATCCCGCGACTTATACGGGCATTATGGATGATGTGCGCAAGGCGTTTGCTTCCGCGAACAAGGTGAACCAGGGCTTGTTCAGCTTCAACTCCAAGGGAGCTTGCGAGAACTGCCAAGGGCTGGGTGTCGTGTACACAGACCTTGCCTTCCTCGACAGCGTGAAGCTGCCATGCGACGTATGCGGAGGCAGACGGTTCAAGGAAGAGGTGCTCGCATACAAGCTGAACGGCAAGTCCATTGCGGAAGTGCTGGAGATGACGGTGGAGCAGGCATTGGCTTTTTTTGAGCTAAAAGAGGTCGTGCGCAAGCTCCAGGCGATGAGCGATGTGGGGCTGAATTATATTACACTCGGCCAGCCGCTCAGCACGCTCTCGGGCGGGGAATGCCAGCGCATCAAGCTGGCAAGCGAGCTGCATAAGAAGGGCAGCATCTACGTGATGGATGAGCCGACGACCGGCCTGCATATGTCAGATATCGGCCACCTTCTGGAGATCATGAACCGGCTTGTGGATGCCGGCAATACGGTGATCGTCATCGAGCACAATCTTGATGTGATCAGCCAAGCGGATTGGATCATTGATATGGGACCGGACGGAGGGAGCAAGGGCGGCCAGGTGGTGTTCGAGGGCCTGCCTTCGCAGATGATCCATGCGGATCAGTCGATCACGGGAAGATACTTGAAGTAATGCATTTGGCGGGGGCTGCGATCCGGCCCAAGTTTGCAATCTGGCTAATAGACGCTATAATATCATGGTAGTTTATTAGTCGGGGGTGGAAATTATGAAAGGTGAATTTATCGCCTTCGCATTTGGTATTGCGCTGATCTA
Source organism: Paenibacillus sp. S-38 (assembly GCF_049942825.1). NCBI lineage: Bacteria > Bacillati > Bacillota > Bacilli > Caryophanales > Paenibacillaceae > Paenibacillus > Paenibacillus sp. S-38. The sequence continues at coordinate 4,096,846 of NZ_CP187970.1, read as the reverse complement.
CTTTACTTTTAAGCCATATATTATGACATTGCTGGGTTAAGAGTTCAATGGTACTCGCACATACACGAAAGGAGCCGCGGATAACGCGGCTTTTTTCTTATTCAGAGCTCCTTGGCTTAGCTGTGCCAACGCAAGAATTTCTGATAGATATTAGAGCCTCAAAATCAAAATGTGATCACTTCAGCTTGACGGGAATGCAAAAATTCATCCGAACCGGATCTTCCGGATCACGGAACGGAGTTCCTGGGAAAATCGCCATCATGGGCCGGCTCTCATCCCACAGATAAGGACTGTGGGGAAGCCAGTGGATACTCGACATATGAATGAGCTCGTACAGTACATCGGCCGGTTCGTCCATGGACAGAACCGCATACTTCCCGCCGGCCGTCTCTACGGGTTGAACTTCCAAGGAAGGGGGGATGAGCTTGGTTGTCGTGAAGCACACCGCATACCTTTGCTTCGACTGCGGCGTTACGCAAGGATCGTCGAAGAGGAGACCGATCGCCTGACTGGTACGATCCAGCAGATCGTGAGCCCGCATCCAGGCTTCGAGCCTGCTGAACTTCTCGCCGACCCCCCGGTTGACCCCTCCCTGAACAAGCGTTCCCCGATGATGTACGCATGCGGCACGCCGCTCCGGCAGGTGGCAGACTTCGATCTTCAGCCTGCTATACCTCTCTTCCAGATTACGCAGCCGGGCGCTGCCGTTCTCACCCGCGACCAGTATCTCCCGAAACTGCCTGTACATCAGATCAAGGCCGAATCGCGTTCGGTAATCCGATGCGGACAGACCCATGTATCGGCGGAACGTTCGGGCAAAATGGGCGGGAGTCTGCAGACCGCAGTCCAACGCAATATCCGTCAAACTTCGTTCGGGTTGGAACACACACAATTTTGCCGCCTTCTCCACCCTCAGCCGATTGACGAAGTGAAGAACATTCTCGTTCATGGTGCGTTTAAAGACACGGTGAAAATGATAAACCGAGAAGGCGGAGATGTCCGCGAGCTCCTCGGCGGATAGCGGAGAAGACAAATGTTCGTCGATATAGCGTACCACCTGATTCATTCTCATTTGATATTCTTTATCCAGCAAAGGGACCGTCGACATAAATTCACCACATTTATCATTTTATTACATTATATCAAATCATCGCAGAAAATGTTAAACACTTCGCAGGAATGGGAAAGACCCAGACAAAGAAATAGATTATCATCAGTATCTGTAAGCAGCCTGTTCACTGTCAAGGAGAGGGGGAACCCATGACCAAATCATAAAAAAGATAGGGTATGGCAAGAGGTTTTCTGGATTACTAAAAATAAGATGGGTTTTCAATTAACCTAACCCAGGAAAAGAGGATATTGATGAAAAAGCTCTCCTTCTTATTGCTTGCGGTATTCATGCTTCAGTTCTCCATTGTCTCTGCAGCCTTTGCAAAGGACAGAATTGTAGTTGGCGAAAAGCTGGACATCGGTACTTCCTTGGTTTCGAATAACGGTGTATTCTCCCTGCATATGCAGGCGGATGGGAATCTGGTGCTTTATAAGAATCGTAATACGCCTCTCTGGTCTACCAATACCGATGGTGCTAATTATCGATATTATGATCCACTCGCAGGTCGTTATTTTACTGCCTGGCCCCATCATCTCCACTTTGCCCCTACCCCCGACGGAAATGTTATTAAAGTAAGTGATTCGACGGAGAGAGTTGCGTTCTGGAATTCAGACAACAGACAGTGGAGTAACAAACATTACTCTTATATTGGCAATATGCCGACAAACCTCAGCGGCGACACGCTGGTCGTTCAAGATGATGGCAATTTGGTTCTTGTTAACACAAAGGACCCTGTCAGAGGCTGGTATCCTGTATGGGCTTCGAATACCTACGGGCGATGAGCAGGTAGAGTACAGGTTACCGTAATGTCAAAGACCGCTGCAATGGATCGATGGGGAATCCCATTTCCAAAGCCAATAAAGACTTTCGGTCCAGCAGCAGCGGCCTATTCTAAAGGCGATTGCATCCCCGTATCCATGGGGGTGCAGTCGCCTTTATCGATTCCGGTATTGACTTGGAGCTAACTCCAGAAGGTAGAATGATAGAGGGAGTGGATCTCCAAACCCCATCCAAACCAAAGGAGCGAAATCGAATGGACTATGTTAAGCTCGGCCGCACAGGCTTAGATGTATCGCGGATTTGTCTTGGTTGTATGAGCTTCGGTGTGGCAGAGAAATGGACGCATCCCTGGGTACTCAATGAAGAAAACAGTCGTCCGATCATTAAAAAAGCCCTGGATTTGGGCATTAACTTTTTTGATACGGCGAATATTTATTCAGTCGGCTCCAGCGAGGAAATCGTTGGGAGGGCATTGAAGGATTATGCCAATCGGGACGAGATCGTTATCGCTACGAAAGTTCACTTCCGTATGCATCCCGGGCCCAATGGTGCCGGCCTTTCCCGAAAAGCCATCATGAGCGAAATAGATAAGAGTCTCCAAAGACTGGGTACCGATTATGTGGATCTGTATCAGATTCACCGCTGGGACTACCATACGCCTATTGAAGAGACCATGGAAGCTTTACATGATGTGGTGAAGGCAGGCAAAGCAAGATACATAGGTGCATCGGCCATGTATGCATGGCAGTTCCTCAAAGCATTGCATACAGCGGAGAAGAACGGATGGACCCGCTTTACAGCCATGCAAAATCACCTCAACCTCATCTATCGTGAAGAGGAGAGGGAGATGATGCCGCTGTGTAAGGAGGAAGGAATCGGCGTTATCCCCTACAGCCCGCTGGCATCAGGCAGATTGGCGCGTGATTGGTCTGTAACAACCTATCGTTCCCAAACCGACCAGGCACAGAAAATGAAGTATGATGCCACCGCAGAGGTGGACCGGTTCATCGCTGACCGGGTAACTTCGATAGCGGAAAAACGCGGCGTCCCCCGTGTTCAAATCGCGCTTGCTTGGTTATTGCAGAAGGAGCCGGTGACCGCTCCGATCATCGGTGCTACGAGTATTTCCCAGCTGGAAGAGGCCGTGGAATCTCTTTCGATGAAGTTAACACCTGGTGAAATCACATTTCTGGAAGAACTCTATGTTCCTCATCGAGTAGTTGGAGCGCTGTAAAGAACGCAGAGAGCAAGCGCGGTAACGTGGTCAACGATGGCAGCCGGTCTATCTCGGCTGCCTTTTCCATTCGCTCTATCGCTCGCAACCACACCTAATCCATTCAGCCCGAAGGTCCGGCCCATCTTTTGCGATACTGATGAGGGGTTAAACCCATATGCGACTTGAATACTTTACAAAAGTAGGAGGGGCTCATTAACCCTATCTCCTCTGCAATGAAGGAGATCGGTTTATTGGTGTTCGTTAAGAGCAGAATGGATTGATGAATCCGCCGGGTTGTAATGTATTCGGAGATGCTTATTCCTGTAGCTTCTTTAAACAGATGGGACAAATGATATGGAGATAAATGCAGGGATTTGGCCATTTCATCCAATCGATACGGAACGGTATAGTGAGACTCGATCCAGTTTAATATATTTTCCACCTGATGGTTTTTACGACGGGTCTGGTAGTCCCCGGCATGTACGTTGAGCTTATCCCACAACTGCTTTAGAGCACGAAAAAGGACGACCAGAAACAACGAAATCTCTTCATATTGTTCTGACTCCAATACGTGGGGCCATTGATCATGCATATTCCTGAATACGCTGTCCAGGATGGCAAGATCCTCGATCACATACAGGCATGGGAAGGGGAGTTTTCCTAAAAAGATGTATTTAAAGAATGCATGGAGAGACGGCCATTTTTCAAAATAAACTTCAAACATGGTAGGTTCAAAAATGGCCATGGAACGTTCGAAGCATTGATTGTCCGCATATTCAAGCTGCAGATGATGCAGCTGATACGGCTGAAATATACAAAGCATTCCCGGCTTGATGTCATAGCGGACGTTGTTTACAATCATGGTCCCTTTTCCTTCATGGATCAGCAGCAGCTCCACACCAAGATGGGAGTGGAACGTTTCTTTATGCTCGTAATTTACGCTTTTTCGTTTATAAGCAAATTGCAGTGGGATCTCACTGTAGTTCGTCGTAACCAACGGCAAGCCGGCCGCCCCCTCGTTTCATCAGCTTTCTTCAATGGATTACCTATTTCAATATATCGAAGCCATGGCGCACACACAATACAAAAACCGCAATCTAGTATCATTTTCATCCCTATACCGGAGCACAATTCCCATGTTGATTAGGATATGATCCTTGTAAGAGCCCAAGAGGATGAGGGACGCTTACAAAAACGAAAAACGTGGAGGTACCATCGAAATGCAGAAGAACGACGGAATGAACTACGCCCCCAAAGGAAAGCCCAATCCGGTGGTGGAGCCGGGGGAATTTATATTCGCCGCTATCGCGCTTGATCATGGCCATATCTACGGTATGGTCAATGGGCTGCTTGAAGCAGGCGCTGTATTGAAGTGGGTCTATGACCGCGACCCCGCTAAGGCGGAGGCATTCGCTCGCACCTACCCTCAGGTTAAGATTGCGGCGACGGAAGAGGAGATTCTTGATGACCCGCAGGTTCATTTGATCGCGGGTGCGGCCATTCCTTCCGAGCGCTGCGCGCTTGGACTCCGGGTCATGGACGCAGGCAAAGATTATTTTACGGACAAGGCTCCTTTTACCACGCTGGAGCAGTTGGAATCGGCCCGCACGAAAGTTCGTGAAACCGGTAGGAAATACATGGTTTATTACAGCGAACGGCTCCATGTGGAAGCGGCGGTGTATGCCGGGCAGCTCGTCGAGCAGGGCGCTGTCGGACGGGTTGTTCAAGTAACGGGGTTCGGTCCGCATCGGCTGAACGCTCCATCCAGACCCCATTGGTTCTTCCAGAGGGAACATTACGGAGGCATCCTTTGCGATATCGGCAGTCATCAGATTGAGCAGTTCCTCTTCTATGCCGGCTGCAAGAAGGCGGAGGTTCTGCATAGTAAGATCGCAAACTATAACGCTCCTCAGTACCCGGGGCTTGAAGACTTCGGTGACGCGACGCTGTTAGGTGATAATGGAGCCACGAATTACTTCCGTGTGGACTGGCTGACTCCGGACGGGCTGGGCACTTGGGGGGACGGACGTACCGTTATTTTGGGAACGGAGGGTTACATCGAACTTAGGAAGTATATCGATATCGCTCGGGATCGATCCAGCAACCATGTGTATTTGGTCAATCAGGAAGGCGAGTACCACTTTCATGTGAACGGCCAGGTGGGCTATCCTTTCTTCGGGGAGCTGATTCTGGACTGCTTGCATCGTACGGAGAAGGCTATGACGCAAGAGCATGCTTTCATGGCGGCGGAATTATGTCTGAAGGCGCAGCAGTTGGCCGTTCGAATCAACTGAGCGGCAAGCTGGCTGCATTAGGTATCGTGTTGAAAACAGAAGCCCCCGCTCAGCAGCAATGGCACTGAGCGGGCTTTTCCATCAGCAGCCTGCCGTGGTAAAACTGCGGCTCATTTTACAGTTTTCATTTGGAAGAAGAACCAGTCGACTAGGGCCGGTTCTTCGTTTTTTTATTGAAGAAGTCGGTTCAATGCGGAATTCACGCCGGGTTGAGCTCCTCTAGACTCTGCCGGTATGCCTTAGGGGAGATGCCGTATATTTTGGTAAACTGGCGGGTGAAGTAATTGCTGTCATTAAACCCGCTTTCATGCGAAATTTCCGATATAGGGAGGCCGGTCTTCTTCAACAGATTGCAAGCATGCTCCAAGCGGAGCCTCTGAAGGTAGGAGAAGGGGGTGGTTTGATAATAAGACCGAAAAATCCGGTTTAAGTGCCTCACGGAAATATTCGATTGGGCTGCGATCTCCTCCAGTGTGATGGTAGATAGATAGCGATCTTCAATATAAGAGATCGCATTCGCCACATGCATCAGGCTGCTGGGATCCCTATGCCATTCTTGATTCTCGTACTGCCTGCACAAATAGACGACGAGTTCCATAAAACGGGCGCTCAGCAGGGTCTGGTAACCCTGAAGCTTGCTCTTGTATTCCTCTACCATGATAGAAATGAGGGAGGAGACGTATTCCAGGCTCGAGACCTGCAAACTCAGCTTGCTCTGATAGGGATGAATATTGCGATAAAACGGTTCCAAAACGAAAAGTGCCTGATAGCCGTTGGACGTTTTCAAATCGGGCCCGGCGAGCCGCAGCATCTCCGGACGGTACATAATGTTGCATATCTTGAAATGATGAGGGTCTATGTAGGCATGGGAGACAGCTCCTTCAACGACGAATACGTCTCCCTTCTTGATAAACGAGGTTTCTGCATTGACCCTGTGGGTGGCGTTCCCGTTCAATACAATGACGAGCTCGGAGAAATCGACATGACGATGCAGGTCTGTATCTTCGTCATGACCGCCATATTGAATATAAAACAGAAACTGCTCATCGGTCGTAAACCAATTCAAATGTACATCGGTCAAATGTACGCCCCCCGTCCCCAAGCTCGGATTTCATTGACGCAAGAATGGCTGAACAACGAAACGCAACGTTTTCTTTGTTCCCTGATGTCTATATCATGCTATTTTGTGACCTTAAAATCAAGGTTTGGCTGTGATCTTGTAAACTATAATGATAGCTGACCGTACCGGCAGCAGAGCAGCTAGCGGCTGCCATACTTTCATGGATAGAGGGGGATACGAATGAGCAGGATCGGGACAACACCGAAGGTTAGCCTTGCATTGGCGCTGTCAATCAGCCTGCTGGCAGGATGTACGGGGAATGGCGGCAGCCATGATCCCCAGAGCGGCAGCACATCGAAGGATGAGGGTGCCTCTCCGGTTACCTTCACTTTCTTCAGTGCGGACCCGAATCCGAACTGGCAGAACATGCAGGATGAAGTAGGCAAAGAAATCACGAAGCGGACCGGTGTTACCCTGGACGCCGAATTTGCAGTCGCCGACCCGGCGCAGAAGGTCGCGCTCATCGCGACCAGCGGGCAGTACCCGGATCTGATCAGTCCCAAAGGGGAGCTGAACAAACTGGTTGACGCAGGGGCCATGCTGGATCTTACCGATCTGATTGAGAAGCATGCCCCGAATATCAAGAAGCTGATCGGCGATCAGTCGAAGCGTCTGCGCTACAGTATGGAGGACAAGTCGATCTACGTGATCCCGACCTACTCCGCTGTGGGAGGTGTTGCTTTTGCCGCCGGCGGCGGATTCGAGCTCCAACACCGTGCGGTGAAGGAAGCGGGCTACCCGGCCATAAAGACGCTGCAGGATTATGAAAACGTTATCCAATCCTATATCGACAAGCATCCGACCGATGATCATGGGAACAAGAACATCGGCCTGTCTCTGAACTCGGATGATTGGAGGATGTACATCTCCGTAACGAATCCGGCGGCCGAAACGACCGGCAAATCCGGGGACGGCGAATACTATATTGATCTCAGGACCTATGAAGCGAAATATCATTACCGGACGGAAGGGGAAAAGGACTATTTCAAATGGCTTAACCATATGTATGCCATCGGTTTGCTCGATAAGGAAAGCTTCGTCCAAAAGCATGACCAATATCAGGCCAAGATCGCTTCTGGGCGGGTAATCGGCTTAATTGATGCGGATTGGAATTATGCGGACGGCGAGAAATCGCTGAAGTCTCAAGGGAAACAAGACCAGACGTATGGCCACTATTCGGTCATGCTGTCCGATCAATATAAAGACAACCGCTTTCAATCCACGGGTTTTATGGCCGGCTGGGGCGTAGGGATTACCAAGGATTGCAAAGATCCGGTCCGTGCCATCCAGTTCCTCGATTTCCTGGCATCCGAGCAGGCACAGGTTCTGAACAACTGGGGCATCGAAGGCAAGCATTATGGGATCCAGGATGGCAAACGTGTCGTTCCGCAGGAGATCCAGCAGCGCATCATGATTGACAATACCGCATTCAGCAGGGAATCCGGCATCGGCTTCTACACCAATCTCGGCGCCCATTATGGTGACGGCGTCAGAGATTCCACAGGCAGCTATTACACCAAGAATTATCCGGAACAGATCATAAAGACGTATACCGATGCCGACAAGGAAACGCTTAAAGCTTACGGGGCTTTGACCTGGAAGGACCTGTTTCCGAAGGAGGACGAATTCCCGGTTAAGGCATGGGGCGCTGCGTGGAATATTGCCGTACCGGGCGACGATGATGTTACCATCCTTGCGAACAAGATGAAGGTACTAACGAGGAAACGGATTCCTCAAGCGATTATGGCCAAACCGGAGGAATTCGATGGGATATGGGAGGCGTATCAGCAGGATCTGATCAAGGCCGGTGTCGAGAAAATGGAGAAGGGCTTTACGACATATGTTCAAGACCGCATAAAACTTTGGAATGAATAGGAGGTGTGAGGGTTCTATGCAGTATACGAATCCGGTGATACCCGGCTTTTATCCCGACCCCAGCATCTGCCGGGCAGGTGAGGACTACTATCTGGTCACAAGCTCGTTTGAATATTTTCCGGGCGTGCCTATATTTCACAGCAGGGATCTCGTGCATTGGCGGCAGATTGGCCATTGTCTCGTATCGGAGAGACAGCTGCCGCTTGCGAACGCATGGAGCTCCGGCGGCAGCAGGGCATCGATCCTTCGCTTCTATTCGACGATGACGGGCGGGTATATTTTCAATCCGCCTGTTCGGGCGATCAAGGGGAGGGCATTTATCAGTGTGAGCTCGACATCTCGACCGGGAGCATGCTGACGGAGAGCCGGCTGGTCTGGAAGGGCACGGGAGGCATGCACCCGGAGGGCCCTCATCTCTACAAAATCAATGGCCTATACTATTTGATGATCGCCGAAGGCGGGACCGAATACGGCCATATGGTGACGATCGCGAGAAGTAACGATCCATATGGTCCCTATGAACCGTGCCCGGATAATCCGATCCTGTCGCACCGCAGCTTGAAGAGCAGCATACAAGCGACGGGGCATGCGGATCTTGTGCAGACCCCGGATGGAAGCTGGTGGGCTGTGTGCTTAGGGATCAGGCCGGTTTCCTATCCGATGCGTCATCACCTGGGCAGGGAGGTGTTTCTTGCCCCCGTCACCTGGACGTCTGAAGGCTGGCCGGTCATCGGTGCGGGCGGGAAGATCGAGCCGGTCATGGATAAGCCCAAGCTGCCTGAGGTCCGGTGGCCGGAGAAGGGATCCCGGGATGATTTCGACGAGGCGGAGCTGCGGTTCGACTGGACGTTCCTGCGGAATCCGAAGCGGGAGAGCTGGTCGCTGCAGGAATCTCCAGGACATCTAGCGCTGAGAGGAAACCAGGCTTCACTGGATGATACCGGTTCACCCGCCTTTGTGGGACGCCGCCTAAGCCACTTCTCATGCAGCATAGCGGCGGCACTGGAATTTGAGCCCGTGAACGAAGGAGAAGAAGCTGGGCTGACGGTGTATATGAACGAAAAGTATCATTACGATCTCGCCGTAAAAGAAAGGAACGGATGCAAGGCGGTCTTATTCCGACGAACCGTAGGAACATAAAGAACGGAGGAGTGGCACGATTGCGGCAGGGGACCCGTCGTATTCAAGATTGAGGCGCGGCCTGAAACCTTCACGTTCTCGATTCAGCAGGGTCAGTCCGGTTTCGTGGAGCTGGGCACGGGTGAAACCCATTTGCTGTCTACGGAAGTGGCTGGAGGGTTTACGGGGATCTTCGTTGTGATGTATGCCTCAAGTAGTACGGGTCAGGGCACCCCGGCGTTGTTCGATTGGTTTGACTTTGAGCCTGTTTGACAGGAATGGCTGCTGATTTATCGGCAGCCGTTTTTGTGTTGAATAGGGTACTTCATTGCCGGTGGGTAAGTGGAACATGTCGGTGTCCGACTTTTGAAGCAGCAAGATGTCAAAATATTCCACCCATTACAACAAAATATTGCTACTTATTCTAACATAATTGGTGTAATATGGATTTATAAACATTACCTTCCTTTCCGTTTCGCCTTCGCATTGTTCTTCAACCGCTTCTTCTGCATCCTCTCCATGATCTGTAACTTCCATCAGCCTGATCCGCGCGTCCTTTCACCAAGCTTAGCCCCTCGAACTCCGCCCTGAAGCTATGTCTCAGCGGACTGCAGGCATATAATCCGCACGGATAGGGGGTGTCATGATGGTCTTCCACCCGAATCGTCGCCGGCTTCCCGGCGGATGCAAAGCTCCGAGAAACGACCCTAAGTCCGGCTTGATCGAATGTTGTCCACTTGAAATTACGTAATGCGTTCGTCAGTATGCTGTGTCCTTATCCGGTTGGAGTACCGGTGTCTGCCTGCTCTTCAAGGTGAACTTGAGGCGGAGGCGGATGATGTCCAAGGAAAGGTTGAGCCTAATGAAGCGACTGTTCGCAATGAGCTGCTATTTTTATTTGTTAATTGGGATTACCAGCGTTCTGCTGGGTTCACTGCTGCCCAAGCTGCTCCCTCACTATGGGAGGGATTACAGCGACGGAGGGATGCTGCTTTTTCTCCAGTTCATCGGTTTCTTATGCGGAGTCATGACCTCGCCCTGGTGGTCCCAGCGGTTCGGCCGTAAGCATCTTCTCCTGATGGCCTTGCTCAACGTCGTTGTACCCTATACCGTCATCGGCTTTCTGCCGAGCTGGTATGCTGTGGTGGCGATGACCTTCTGCACAGGCTTCGGCTCGGGGATTATCGAATCGGCGATCGGCGCGTTTACCATCGAGTTTGCCGAAGGGCAAAAGTCGATTGCGATGACGAAGCTTGACGTTTACTTTGGTGTGGGCGCCCTGCTCATGCCGGCGGTCATCAGCGGATTCGTAGCACTGGACTTATGGTCCTACGCATTCTTTGCAGCAGCAGCGGCTGCAGCCGGACTGCTGCTGCTGTGGGTGACGATGCCGGCGCGCAGCTCCGAGCTGCTGCAGCTGCGCACGGCCCCGGCTTCGGACCCCGGCAGCGAGGGCAGTGGTGCGGCGCCGGCGGCAGCCGGGGGATACAAGGGCAGACAGCGGATCATTCTGCTGATTTATGTGGTGTTCTTCTTTGTGTACATGGGGCTGGAGCTGGGGATTATGAATTTTCTGCCTTCCATTCTTATTGAGAGTACGGGAGTCACCCCTTCGACCGCGGCCCTCGGGGTCACTGCCTTCTGGACCGCGATGGTGGTAGGACGACTGTTCGCCGGGCATTTGGCTGAGCGCGTCAGGTATATCCCATTTTTGCTGGCCAGCAGTGTGGGCACGCTGCTGCTGCTGATCGGATTGGCTGTCGTTCAGAGCCGGACAGGTATTTTCCTGCTCATTCTGGGTGTGGGTCTGCTCATGTCGGGATTATTCTCGATCGCGCTGGTACTGGCTAATGCGCTGCTCCCGGGCAAAATCGAACGCACAACCAGTATCCTGATCGCCGCCGGAGGCATCGGTGGCTCGGTACTGCAGTTCTTCATCGGCTGGAGCATGGAGCAGTGGAATGTCGGGTGGACGCTGTGGACTCTGGCGGGATTTGCCCTGATTCTCTTCCTCATCGTCTTCCTCTCGGAACCGCTGGGCGGGAACCGGGCGAGCGGGAACACAGCAGGGCTGCAGGCATCCAACCGATAATCCTCATTCAATCATACCCATTCCGGAAGGGAGGTGATGGAGCAGAATTGTGTTGACTCACGCGGCTCAGGCAGAATGGAGCGAATCCAAATCAAATGGAGGAACAATATAATGCAAACTCTGGTCAAGAGCATGTTCAAGTACGGCAAGGGCATCAAGCTGATCAACGAGGCCGGCGAAGAGTATATCGACGGGGTATCCGGCACCTTCAATCTCTCTCTGGGATACGACCACCCTCATGTGGTAGGCAAGCTGCAGGAGCAGATCGGCAACTTGTCGCACATGTCTTCCACCTTTACAGAGCCTTATGTTGCCGAGGTGCTGGACCAGCTGTTGGAATATGCCCCCCAGGGAATCGACAGCGGGTGGATGCGCGACATTACGGGCTCGACAGCCAATGAGTGCGCCGTGAAGATTGCCCAAAAATATACCGGGGCCGACGATGTGGTCAGTGTATTCATGTCACATCACGGGCAGACGCAGTTTACGACCGGACTATCCGGGAATGCGTTTCGCCGCAAGGCCTTCCCGAACTCCTCTGCAGCGAATCATCTTCATGTGCCTCCTCCATACTGCTATCGCTGCCACTATAAATTGACATATCCTGGATGCGGCTTCCAGTGTGTGGAAGCGATAGCGGACCATATCGAGTACGGGAGCTCCGGCTCAGCGGCCTGCATGATCATCGAGCCGATCTTAGGCAACGGAGGAAACATTATTCCGCCGGAAGGGTACTTCAGACAGCTGCGCAAGCTGTGCGACGAACACGGCATGCTGCTGATCTCCGACGAGGTGCAGACGGGCATCGGCCGGACGGGCTATATGTTCGCCAGTGAGCTGTTCGGCATGCAGCCGGATATCATTACGCTGGCTAAGGGACTCGGCGGGATCGGCATCCCGATTGCAGCCGTACTGATGCAGTCCCGGCTGAATGTCCTTGAGAAGCACGAGCACTCCTTCACCTCGGGCAGCAATCTAGTCTCGCTGGCCGCGGCCAAAGCGACTATGGACGTCGTATCCCAGCCGGGATTCCTGGATGAGGTCAAGCTGAAGGGGGAAATTCTGGGCAGTCTGCTCAATGAGCTGCCGATGAAATTCCGGTGCATCGGTGACGTTCGGGGCATCGGGCTGATGTGGGGCCTAGAGATCGTGGATGAAGAGGGGGCACCGGATGTGCGCAAGGCGAATGCCATCATCGACGCAGCTTTCTCCGATCAACGGCTGATTCTAAGAGGATCGAGATACGGCTTCGGCAACGTGGTCAAGGTTCGTCCGGCCCTCATTGCGACGGACGAGGAGCTCGCAGAAATCGTCGAGAGGCTGAGCGCCGTTCTTGCCAAAGTCGGGTAGGTAGTCCGTTCATGGGCCGAGCCCCAGTTTACAAATCGAAATCATATCAAATTCAGGGAGGATTCTCCATGCTGTCACTGATTTATAAATCCCAGTGGGATATTGCACTGGAGGAGCGGCCGGTTCCGCAGATTCAATCCCAGCATCAAGTGCTGGTACGGATCCGGGCGACGGGCATATGCGGAACGGACTTAGGGATCATCAGCGGGAAATATCATGCCAAGCCGTCCATCATCCTGGGGCATGAATCCGCAGGCGACGTTGTGGAGGTCGGCAGCGCAGTGACGACCTTGAAGCCCGGCGACAGGGTCGTCATCGATCCCACCTACTACTGCGGACAGTGCGCGAAGTGCCGGACAGGCAGGCAAAATCACTGCATACACAAGGGCGCGACTGAGACGGGTGTGAGCAGCGATGGAACCTTCACGGACTATTATGTGACCGAGGATCGCTTCCTGTACAAACTTGCCGATCACACGACTTACGAGGAAGCGACCATGACGGAGCCGCTGAGCTGCATTTTAACGGGAATCAATCAGATTCAGCTGCTGCCGAATTTCCGCACCCTGGTGCTCGGAGCCGGCCCCATCGGCATGCTGTACAGCTATGCGCTGGCATCCAAGGGGGTCACCGGAACGATTGTAGAAATCTCCGCAGAGCGCAGGGACATTGCCCGATCCGCCGCCCCGCAGGGATGGTATGTGCAGCATTCGCTGGAGGACGCGGTTCGGCTTCACTCTCCGGAGGACAGGCAGGTGGACTTGATCGTGGATACGACAGGGCTGCTCGCTACGCCGTCCATTGCCTGCCTCGCCCATGGAGGGTATCTCATGCTGGTCGGGCTCCGCGATGGGGAATCGACCTTCAACCCCAAGGAGATTGTGGACCGCAGTCTGAAGATCATTGGCTCCATCGATTCGCTGGGCACCTTCGCAACAGCTCATTATCTGATTGAGCAGGGCATCGTACCGGCGAAGAAGCTGATTACGCATGCTTTCCCCGTCACGGATTACAATGAAGCTTTTGCCGTGCTCGGCTGCGATCTTCAAGGGCGTCTGTTAAAATCGGACTCCACGGCAGTCAAGGTCGTGCTGCATTCCGGAGGTGTGTGATCGTGGCCATTCGAGCAATCACGCTGGACCTGTGGGACACGCTCTATCACGATTGTCCGGTTCGGGACGGCGTCCGCAAACAGCGGCGGGAAGACCTCATTCATCAAAGGCTGTATGAGCTCGGTTACGCGGTAGAGCGGGCTCGGCTGAACGCGGCGATCCGCCGGGCAGCGGCTGCGAGCAGGAAGCAGTGGGATGAGGACTACTATACTCCGAGTGCGCAGGAGAGGCTGCTGCACGCATTGAATCACATGCAGATCTCCCTACCTGAGGATGAACTGGTTCGTCTTTCGGAGGAGTTGGCCGAGATCGGCTGCTCTTATCCGCCACTGCCCTTTGAGGAGACGAAGAAGACGATTGAAGAGCTGGCCCGCTCCTTCCCACTGGCCATTATTTCGGATACCGGCCAGACGTCGGGCCAGGCCCTGCGACGGGTGCTGCAGCGGGACGGCCTGCTGGAATATTTCAACGTATTTACGTTTTCAGACGAAACAGGAGCTTCCAAGCCGCATGCCCGAGCCTTCGCTCTCACACTGGAGAAGCTTGGCGTATCTCCTCATGAGGCCGTTCATGTCGGAGATCACGAGACCAAGGATAGCGTAGGTGCTCTGAACGCCGGCATGCGTACCATCCATCTGTCGCCGTCTCCTTCCGTATCCCTTGAGCCGAACAGCAGGTATTACCATCTGGAGCGGATCGGCCAGGTGCCGGGGCTCCTAAGCTCACTGTGTGTAGAGGCTGGTCGATGAAGCAGCTCCAGTTCGGGCAGCTGCTGGAGGAGCTCCTGCAGGGGTATGAGGAGAGGAAGCGGGAACATCGTCATCTGCTGGTGTGCATCTCCGGTATTGACGCTTCGGGGAAATCGACACTCGCATACCGGCTGCAGGCCAGCCTGCAGGAGCGGGGGGCTGCGGTGCTGCCCGTCTCAGGGGATGATTTTTTCTTCAAGCGGGAGGTGCGGTATCGCAACCCGGACCCGGCTCTGGGGTATTACCGGGAGTCCTGTGATTACGGAAAGCTGTTCGGGGAACTGCTGCTGCCGCTGAAGGGTGGAGGAGCTGTACGCAAAACCTTGACGCTCGTGGATTGGGAATCGAACGAGTATCGCGAGGCGGTCTATGCCGTAACTGAACCGGCCATAATCCTTGTTGAGGGGGTGTTCCTGCTGCGCCGGGATTTGCCCGATGTGTTCGATTACAAGGTGTGGGTCCATGCCACATTTCTGGCCGGTGTCAAGAGGGCGTGCAGCCGGGAGCGGGATCTGCAGTATTATGGATCGGCGAAGGCCATCCGGGAGCGGTACTTGAAGCGGCTGTACCGGGGACAACTGCTGCATCTGAAGCAGGATTACCCGTGGGAGCGGTGCCAGGGAATCGTATTTACGCAGCAGCGTCTTGACCGTCAAGAAGAGCAAGCCGGATGCTGTTGCCCCCTATGAGGGATGAGAGTGTTCCGAGGGAACGACGAAGAAGAAGAGATCTAGTTCGAGGAACTAGGTCTCTTCGTTATGGGTAAAATCCAGCTGAAATGGGAAAGATAGGCGGGGTTTCATCCAGGAAGGAGGAGGACGGCGGATGGATTTATCCTGGCAACTGGTCTGGAAGTGCGCGCTGCTTGTCTTGACGGGCATCGCACTGCTGCGAATCTCAGGCCGAAAATCAATCGCGCAAATGAACGTCGCGACGACTGTCATTATGATCTCTATCGGCGAGTTGATCGCGCAGGGAATTATAGAGAAGACCGTGTGGCGGGCGATTGCCTCGGTCGCTTTGTTTTTGATCGTACTGGTTGTGCTGGAGTTTGTTGAAATTCGCTCCGTCAAGCTGCAGAAACTGATCACGGGAGAGGCCGTTGTCGTCATTCGGGATGGGCAGCTGGATATGCAGGCGCTGCGGAAGCTGCGCATTACGGTCAATCAGCTTGAGATGCGGCTTCGCCAGCTGGGCATCGCCAGCATAGCCGATATCAAACAGGGGACCATCGAAATGAACGGGGAGCTTGGCTATGAGCTGCAAGAAGCGGCAAAACCCGTGACCAAGCGTGATCTGGAAGTTTTGCTGGCCCGGCTTGGCAGTGATCCCGACGGCGCAAAATGATGGTTTGCATCGTCTCACAAGAGACAATCGAACCATGGAAACCGCTAAGCAGCCATCATATCCCCCTTAGACTTTGTCTAATTCGCTCAGGAGTATCCCATTTTCACCTTCATTGACTTGCGGGACGAGGAGGCTTTAGCTGCCTCTTTTTTGTGCTTCCGAGTGCGCCGCACCTTCAAATTTTCGACATCACTGTCGAATAATATGTATAATGAAGTGAAGAGGGGGCATTTTTGGTGATCGCTTAAACTAACAATAATGAATCGGAGAGAATTTCAGCATGAAGTACAAGGGCAGAATGGCCTCGGTGGGTATAACGTTCCTTATTCAAACCATCTTCGTGAGTTACTTTGTTATGCTCGGAGAGATATATCTGCCTGCATTTATTTTGGGGTATGTCATCTTAATTCCGATTTCATACTGGACGGGCCTGCAGTACGATAAAGCGATTTATTTTTCCGAGAAGGATGTCTTGACCCATCTGTACAACCGTCGGTTTATCCTTACACATTTCGATAAAATGGTGCTGGCAGCGAAGCGAGCGCAGCGCAAACTTTATATTTGCATTTTGGACTGTGACCAATTCAAGCAGATCAATGACATCCACGGTCATGCGGCTGGTGATCAAGTACTAAAAAGCATAGGGGAGGTGCTGATCCGAACATTAAAAAAGCGGGATTCTGCCGCCCGATGGGGTGGCGACGAGTTCATCATCATCGGGGAGTATGAATCGGAAAGGGAGCTGCAAAGGTTCCATCAGCAATTGGAAGAAGCATTCTCGAACATGGCTGAGCGGTTTCAATTCCCTTCCATCGTTTCCGTAGGCACTGCGCTTTATCCCGAGCAGGGTGTGCAGCTGGAGGTGCTGCTCAAAATGGCCGATGCCGATATGTATGAGCGAAAGCGGAAGAAGAAATTACAGATGACAGACAACGGTTCCATATCAACCGATCACGCCGAAAGAGAGACCTAGTCAGAAGAGCCTAGGTCTCTCTTTATTTTCATCTCCTAGAGCTCATGTTGGATGAGCGAAAAGTGCGTAAACCTTACCGTCAGCCTACAGACTTATCACGCCATTCATGTTTCGACCAGCAGCACGCAGCCGAAGGGCGGCAGCTTCAGCACCTGCCGCGCCGCGGGAGCATAAACCGCTCCCGACAGGACATCGGTCAGCACCCCGCCGCCGCGTCGGCCGGCCGGCAGCTCGAGCTCCAGTTCCGCCGGGTTCGGGCTGTGGTTCAGCACCGCCAGCACCTGCTCCGTGCCGTCGTCGCGGATGTAGCCCAGCACCCCGAGCGCCTCCTCCTCGAGCCAGCTGCGAAACGTTCCCCGCCGCAAAGCGCGGTGGCTCCGTCGCAATGCGATCAGGGTGCGGAAGAATTCGAACAGCTCCCGGTCCTGCGCTTCCTCCTCCCAGATCATCGGCCGCCGGCAGTCGGGATCATAGCCTCCCCTCATGCCCACTTCATCGCCATAATAGATCATCGGCATACCGGGATAGGTCAACAGGAAGAAGACGGCGAGACGGAGCCGCTCCACGGCATACTTCTTGTCATTCCAACCCAGGCCATGGCGCTCGCACAGCGTCAAGAACCGGTCGGTGTCGTGGCTGCCGATCAGGTTGAACATCGCCTGGTTGGCGGCATCGCTGTGCATCATCCGGTTCAGGGCCAGCCGCGCGGAAAACTCGCGCACCCCGATGGCCTGCTTCGCGAAGAAATCGACGAGCGCCTCGCGAAGCACATAGTTCATCACGCCGTCGAATTGGTCCCCGCGCAGCCACGGCCCGGCGTGATGCATAATCTCGCCGATGATCAGCGCATCCGGCTTTACCGACTTCACCGTCTGGCGGAATGCGCGCCAGAACCCCATATCGACCTCGTTGGCGACGTCGAGGCGCCAGCCGTCGATGCCCGTCTCCCGGATCCAGTAGGCAGCCACCTCCAGCAGGTACTGCGCCAGTTCGGCATTGGACGTGCGGAGCTTGGGCATCGTCTTGATTCCCGTCGCGAAGGTGAGATAGTTCGGCTCCGGCTCCCCGGTGACCGGGAAACGGTCGGCGTAATACCACTGCCGGTAGCTGGAGTTCTCGCCATTCTCCACCAGATCGCGAAAAGCGAAGAACTCATCGCTTGAATGGTTGAACACCGCATCGAGCATCACCCGCATACCGAGAGCGTGCGCTTCGTCCACCAAGGTCCGCAGCAGCTCCATGTCACCGAACTGCGGGTCGATCTGAAGATAATCCGAGATATCATATTTGTGTGTCGAGGGGGACAGGAAGACCGGCGTCAGGTATAGCAGGGTGACGCCCAGCTCCTGCAGATAAGGGAGCTTCTGCCGAATGCCGGCCAGATCACCGCCGTACCACGAGTCGGGACGGGGACGGGCTTCCGGCGTCCAGGCTTCCGGCTGCGCGGGATCGTTGGAGGTATCCCCGTTGCAGAACCGCTCGGGAAAGATTTGGTATACAACCGCGTCGTGAACCCAGTCCGGTACTTCATGCACATTCGACGGGTGAAGGTAAGGAAAGTGGAAGTGCCCGGCCTTATCCCGGTGCACGGACGCCCCGAGCTCTCCGTACCATACCGCACGGCCCTCAGCGTCCTCCAGCAGGAACAGGTAGCGCACTCGGAACGTGGACGTCTCGATAAGCCCCTCGAAGTAATCATGGCCGGACGTCGATGCGGCAAGCTCCAGCTCCAGCGGCACCTCATGCCCATACGGGACATAGCGGTCCGAATGCAGCACCCGCGCTCGGACCACCTCACCGCGCTTGGCGCGGATGCGCACCTTGATAGCGTCAGGACACACGGCAAAGGCATACGGGATATCGTCAATATGATAGATCGATTCGAGATTCATAGCGGGTTCTCTCCTTTATTTTCTCACTTATCAGAAACATCCCATCCGTCTCTAGCCCTTCGCCGCACCGGCGGTCAGGCCGTCCACGAGGAACCGCTGCAGCCAGATAAACAGGATCATGACCGGCACGGCGAGCAGAACCGCGCCGGCCGCGAAGATCGTGAAGTCGGTGGAGTTGAACCGGCTTACCATGTCATAGAGTCCGATGGCAAGCGTCGTTTTGTCCCCGGTGCGCAGGATCAGCTTGGCGAAGATGAAGTCCACCCAAGCTCCGTTGAAGATCACCAGGCTTACATAGGTGAGCATCGGCTTCGACAGGGGGAGCATGATGCGGGTGAAGACCTGCCAATTCGTCGCACCATCGATGCGGGCCGCCTCGTCCAGACTCTGGGGAATCGTGTCATAGAAGCCCTTGGCAACGAACACGTTGGAGAGGAAGGAACCCGAGCTGTAGACCAGGATCAGTGCCCAGTGGCTGTTCAGCAGATTGAGCTGCAGGAGGAAAACATAGATGGCGATCATCGACATGAAACCCGGAAACATGTTCAGCACGAGCAGTCCCATAAGGCCATACCGCCGCCCCGCGAACCGGAAACGGGCCACCGCATAGGAGCCAAGCAGCGTAAGGAACGTACCGAAGAGAGTGGAGAAGACGGCGACTTTCAGTGTGTTCCGGAACCAGAGCAGATAATCATATTTGCGCCCGGACAGCAGCTCCCGGTAATGATCCAGAGTCAGGCTCCGCGGCAGCAGCGTCTCGCTGTACAGGCTGGTCCCCGTCTTGAACGAGGAGAGAAGAATCCACAGCGCGGGGTACAGACTTGCCAGCGAGGCGGTGATCAGGATGAAATAGGTCAGGATCAATCTAAGGTTCATACCGACATATCCTCCTCCCGGTACGAACGGCTTCGCCGGTAATGGATGATGGACAGGCTTGCCACGACGATGAAAATGAGGATGCCGATCACCGCAGCCATATTATACTGCCGGTTGTTCAGCGTCAGCTTATAGAGCCAGGTCACGAGCAGGTCCGTGCCCCCCGCGTACTGGTAGTCCGAGATGGCGGGATTGCCCTCGGTCAGCAGAAAAATCACATTGAAGTTATTGAAATTCCCCGCAAATTGCATGATGAGAACCGGCGCCGTGGTGAACAGGACCAGGGGTAGGGTGATACCGCTGAACCGCTGCCACGGGGAAGCACCGTCTACCGTGGCCGCTTCGTACAGATCCCGGGGGATGGTGGTCAGCACACCCGAGATCAGGATCATGGACAGCGGCACCCCGATCCACATGTTGACCGCAACGACCGTGACCTTCGCCCAGAAGGGGTCGGTCAGCCAGGGAAGGCCCTCCAGGCCAAGGAGCCGGAGGGTCTGGTTCACCGGGCCGAACTGGTTGTTGAGCAGATTGCGGAACACGAGCAATGACACCAGGTTCGGAAGGGCAAAGGGGATAACCAGCATCGTGCGCCACAGCGCTTTCAACTTCACATCCGGCTGGTGGATCAGCACCGCCAGCGCCATCCCGCCGAAATAAGTCGTGACCGTGGATAGCAGGGTCCAGATCACGGTCCACCCGAACACCCCGAAGAACGTTCTGCTCCAGGTTTGGAGGGAAATCAGGCTGCTGAAGTTCTGCAGACCGACCCAATGAACAAGCTTGGCGGGGGGAAGGTTGGGAGCGGCAAAGTCGGTAAAAGCGAGCAGAATGCTGAAGAGCAGCGGAAGCACGGACAAGAAAAGGGCGGCGACGAGGGGAAGCGCCAGAATGATATAGGGAAAATGCCGTCCGCCAAGCGCCCTCAGGCTCTCGAGGAAGGTCTCCAGCCTCTCGCCCCGCTCCGCGCGGAAGGCCTGCCGCTTCGCATCCCGGATGCTGAGCACATAGATGCCTGCCAGAAGCAAGAGGAGAATCAGGGCGATCAGTCCGTCGATCATAAGGAAGATCGAATGGTCGCCGTCCGTCATCCGGTATTGATTGCCCGTTTTGACCATCTGTCTTGGCGTGGTGCCGAGTGTGATCAGGCCGTGCAGGCGGCGGACCAGGCCGGCCGCCCCCCAGCTGACGGCCGCGGCGCCGACCGCCGCAAATGCGAAGCCTTTGATATACTGCCGGTTATACAGCTGTCCTGCGCCCATCCACAGGGCGGACAGTGCAGCGGCCTTCGTGGACCGGTTCCAGTTCATGTGCTCATGGCCTCCTGCCAAAAGGTTGAGTGGGAAGGGTGATCCTTATCTGGCCGAGGACCGGTTCTGATTCTGATCCCGGATGGTCTGGACCGCCTTGTCCAGGGAAGTCCGTACGTCCGCTTGGTCATTCCAGATCGCTCCGATGGCGGCCTCCATCGGAGCCCAGACATTGGCCATCTCGGGAAGGGAGGGCATGGGATGGGAATGACCGAACTGTTCCAGGAAGCCGCTCACGATAGGATCCTGCTTCAGAAGCGGATCTTCCGTCGCTTCCTTATGGGCCGTGATGCTGCCGGTGGCCTTGAAGTTCGCCAGCGCATTCTCCTTGTCCGTCAGGAAATCGGCCAGCAGCTTGGAGGCATTCGGGTACTTCGTATACGAATTGACATAGTAGGCTCGAATACCGGAGAACGATATGCTGTTCTTCCCCCCGGGCAGCTGGGGAAGTGGAGCGACTCCGAAGTTCACATGATTCCGGAAGCTGCCTATGGACCAGGGACCGTCGATGTTGAAGGCCAGCTTGCCCTGTTGGAACAGCTGTGTCTTCACGTCGTAGGTGACATCAGCCGTCTGTACCGGCAGGATGGACTTCAGGCTCTGGAAGTAGGTCATGCCCTCCACGGCCTTCGGATGATTCAAGCCGATATCCGAAGGATCCGTACCGTTCCTGCCGTAGACGTATCCGCCGAGAGCTGTAATGAAGGGATAGTTATAATACAAGCTCTTGTTCTCCCACATGACGGCGTACCGATTCACGGCGGGATCATTGAAGGTGCGGGCGAACTGGGCAATCTCCTCCCAGGTGCGGGGGGCCTGCTTCACAAGGTCTTTGTTGTAGTAGAGCGCATAAGTCTCTATGGATTTGGGATAACCGTAGAGGATACCGCCAAATGTAACCGCTTGCAAGGCGGTCTCGAGCTTCGTCTGACGGGTACTCTCCCCGAGTACATCATTGGGGAGTACCAGATTGGCGCTGGCCACATCCCCCAGCCGGTCATGCGGCAGCAGCACAACATCCGCCGCGAGGTTGGCCGGACCGTCGTTGGCCAGCTTGTTGGGCTGGTCGGGCGAAGGGACTTCCTCCATCGTTACGGGCACGCCGAAACTCGCTTCGAACGCTTTGAGCGCGGGGAGCAGGAAGGCGGATTCCGACTTCTCCTCCCAGAGGGTGAGCGCTGCCCCCGCTTCGGGCCTCAGCTCAGCCGCTTCGGCAGATCCGGCGCTCTGCGGTCCGGTCTGCTCCGGGGCAGGGGTGCCGGCGGTATGACCGCCGGAGGAGCCGCTGCCGTTCAGACTGCAGCCGGACAGCGAGCATGCGAGAAGAACGGCCGTGGCACTACGGAACCACACCTTGCGTGAACAATTCAAACTCATCGTATGAGCCCCCCAAGGGTATGAAATTTTCAGGAAACCGGTTTCCACGAGAACAAAAATAGCATAATCTTCCTGAAGGCGCAATCCCATTTTTTTCGCAGGCCTTTGAAGTTCAACCCTGCCGGAACTTCACGTTCCTCCGTTTGGGGTATTGCGCATCGGCCGCAACTGCTGGTATAATCCGGTATCAGAAAGATGTGTAAACCAAAGGGCAATGCTTCCCGGACGCATCCGGTGACAACCCCGCTGAGAACAGCGGGGTTATTTCGTGTTGACGGAGAGCAGGAAGCGAATAAAGGAGGCAGCAGAACATGGGAGAAACGGTTGAACAGAAGGCGGTACTGACGCAGGCAGACTTGGCGGAGGGATGGAAGAGGTGCGGCCTGGCGCAGGGACACGCAGTCATTGTCCATGCGTCGCTTAGCCGGCTTGGGTATGTGGTCGGAGGGGCCGAAACGCTGATCCGGTCGCTGCTCGAGGTGGTCGGAGAGGAGGGTACGATCCTGATGCCATCCCAGACCTGGCGGAACCTGGATCCCGCTGCCGGCGTGCATTGGGAGGCTCCCGTAGAGAGCTGGCCGGTCATCCGCGCCCACTGGCCCGCTTACGATAAGGACATTACCCCCGCAGTCGGCATGGGGGCCGCAGCGGAGATGCTCCGGAAGTGGCCCGGTGCGCAGAGGTCGGACCATCCTGCACGCTCCTTCGCAGCTGTCGGCCGGTACGCGGAGGAGCTCACCGAAGGGCATGACCTCTCGAACATCTTCGGCGACGACTCTCCGCTGGGGCGGCTGTACCGGCGCAGCGGATATGTCCTCCTGATCGGGGTAGGGCATGACAAGAACACTTCGCTGCACCTGGCGGAAACCCGGGCACAGTTCGCCTCCAAGCGATACTCGGAAGAGAGCAGCGCCATGTGGATCAATGGGAGGAGGGAGTGGGTCACTTATACTACTCAGGTCGTTGACGACAGTGACTTCCTGCGCCTCGGCGAAGCGTACGAGCGGGAGAGGGGCCTGGCAGTCCACAGGATCGGCGGAGCGGACGTACGGCTGCTGGAACAGCGTCCGCTGGTCGACTGGGCCGCCGCGTGGATGGAGCGGCATAGGTCCTAGGCTGCGCTGACGGAAAGCGGTGTTTTCAAGTTATTTTCCTGGATGAACGCTGAGAGAATCCGACTGCGGATTCTCCTTTTTTTCGGGTTCGGCAGGAAGGCTCCCCAGATCGGAATCTCGCTCCAGAAGATGAGGCCCTGCTCATCGAGCAGATCCAGCCAATAAGGACTCTGAGGATAGTGTGAGCCGCGTACGGAATTGCTGCCCAGCTCCTTGATGATATCGAGGTCCTTCTGCATCAGCTTGGGCGGGAAGGCGAAGCCCCATTCCGGATGCTCTTCATGGCGGGTTACACCCTTCAAGTAGACCGGCGAGCCGTTGATGAGGATCCGGTGGTCCTTCGTCTCGATCCGCCGGAACCCGATTCGGTCGACTTTGTCGTCAGCATCGGTCCGGGCCCGGATCGTATACAGCTCCGGCCGCCCGACATTCCACAGCCGCACATCGGTCCAGCGGAGCTTCACGGTACGGTGAACCGTCTGTCCTGCGTCCACTTGGACCTGCTCCGAGTAGATCTAGCGGTCACCTTCAATCAATGTCAACGCCGTACTCAGCTTCGTCTGCGACAGGGATCGAATCCGCACCTGAATGAAGACGTCGGCATCGGCATCATGCAGCTCATAGTCGATCTTGAGCTGTTCGATGTACAGATCCGGCAGCCGCTGCAGCTCGACCGGACGGATGATGCCCCCGTAATGGAACCAGTCTACATGTTCCGTCGGAATGGTCAGCCGGTCCAGGGTACTGTCCGTACGAACGACAAGCTCATGAACGCCTGCCGCTAAGGAAGGAATGACGAATTCAAAGGGCGTATAGCCGCCAAAATGATAACCGAGATGCTGTCCGTCCAGATATACATCGGAATGACCCAGCACCGCATGAAACACCAGTCTGACATGTTGCGTGTCCTCAAGCCGGATCGTTGTCCTGTACCAGGCGACGCCTTCATAGTCGAACAGGTTCAGCTCGTTATTCCAGCAGGCCGGAACGTACATGGACCCGGAGGCATGTGAAATCGCTCAAACCATTTGTCCCGAAGACCTACATCATCCGGATCTTTAATAAAATCCCACCGGCCGTCCAAAAGCTCCGCTGCTCGAATGTGATGCTCTTTGAAAGTCCTGACCAAGTGTGTTCCCCCTCGACATATAAGCTCTGCACAGCCAACCGGATGTTAGACCGATCATATGGATCGTACCATGCAGAGCCCCGGTTCTGAATAGAAAAAAACGAGGAGCGCTTGTAAAAATCGAGCATCATGCAGCATTACACAAACTTGGACGGGGGGACGTCATAATACTTTTTAAAAGCCTTGGAAAAGGTGAAGGGGTCGGGATAGCCGAGAAAGCCGGCAATTTGGTGGACCGTATACTTGTTTTCGTAGAGATAATCTCTCGCCCGGTTCATTTTAATCTGGTAGATGTACTGCCCTGGAGTAATGCCCAGGGCCTTCTTGAAATAAGAGATGAAATACTTTTCGGATATGCCGACCAGCGATGAGAGCTCATTCATTCGGATCGATTGATGGAGATGGTTGTGGATGTAGTGGAACACCGGCTGCAGAACGTCGAGTTTCCCCTGGGAGTGACCTGGTATTTTATCCTTTGGAAATGTGCCGTGATATTGATCTTTTCCATAGAGTTCAATGATCTTGGCAATCAGGGCGGTCATGCAGGCCTTGAGGTGTAACCGATTGCCGGAGGTGCCGCCGAGGCGCTCTACTTGTCTAAAGGAGTTATCGAACAGGACGGCTTCGTCCCGGATCAGCTCCCGCGCTATAATGCCCGACAGCCCAAAGTCATTGAGTATTCGCTGCTGCGTTCCCATTCCAAAGTCAAAATGAGCATAAATGAAGCGGCAGCCCTTATCCGTGGAAGCTGCTCTATAGGGAACCCCCGGGTAAAAGAAGACGACATCCCCAGGGTTTGCCGTATGCTCGGTTTCACCGATATGAATGTTGACGGTTCCCGATTGAATGAACCAGAGATCATAGTCGGAGTGTGCCTTATGCTCATGCCAATCCCTGTCGTGAGTCAGCTCCTTGCAGGATTTCATGCGAAGGGTAATGAACTCTGACAATTCATTAAAAATGTCCATGACCGGCATGGTTGAATTCATGGGTTCACCTCTACCATTAGACATATGACGTGCCGGAGTATTATACCACGGAATCGGAAGGATCGTGGAAAGCGTACTATTTGACATGTTTCTGAAACCGCCTCCCATTCTGTTTTGAACTCCTGTTCTTATAATGAGAATATAACCTGTGAGGAGGGCTTGATCATGAACGAAACGAGAATTTCGAAACCGAAGGTCGTCGTCATCGGGGCGGGCAGTTTATTCTTCGGGCGCCAGTCGATTTGGCAGATGGTGCAGTCCCCCTACTTGAATCAAGGGACCCTTGCCTTGGTAGATACGGACGAAGAAAGGCTGTCCAAGATGGTAACGCTTGCTAAGATGGTGGCAAAGGAAAACGGTGTGCCGCTTCAGGTCGAAGGCTCGACGAACCGGAGAGAGGTACTGCAGGGAGCTGATTTCGTCGTGCTCAGCTTTGCCAAGGATTCAGTCAAATATCGGGGGATCGACTGCCAAGTGTCCTTAAAATACGGAATCCGCATGTGCTCCGGGGATACGATCGGACCGGGCGGGATCTTCAGGGCGATGAGGGAGCTGCCGGTCATTATGGAATGCGCCAAGGATATCGAAGAGCTTTGTCCGGATGCCTGGGTGATCAACTATATTAATCCCTCCACCGTGCATGGGATCGCCTTAAGCCGATATGCCCCCAAGCTCAAATCGTTCGCGCTGTGCGACAGCCACCACATGCCGCATAAGAAAGCCCATTACGCAGTTCGGGCAGGAATTATTGGGCATTCAAGCGAATTCACCGAAGAGATCGACCGTAGATTCGATATGCGCATAGCCGGCGTCAATCATTTCACCTGGCTGCTGAAGGCGGAGTATGACGGCAAGGATGTCATGGCTCCAATCGCCGAAGCCCTGCGGAGGGCGGCCGGAACGGAGAATGACGGCGGGGATAAAGGAGCGAAGGCCCTCCATAACGACGCCATCACCTATCAGCTTTATGATATTTTCGGGTCGATCCCAACCTGCACGGCCCACACCAAGGAATACGTCCGTTATTGGCAGGGACTCGGCAAGACGGAAGACGCCATTCCGCCTTTATCGATCTGGGAGACGGAGGACCGGTATCAGCGTCATGAGGAGATGTGGCGGCAGGTGGATGACTTCATCTCCGGCCGAACGCCTATCGCAGATTATATGACGATCCTGGGACCTGATCATGCGACGGATATTATCGAAAGCATGGTGGGCAATCTGGGCAAACGGTTCTTTATCAATACGCTCAATCACGGTGCGGTATCCAACATGAACGATGACGCCTTCCTGGAGCTCCTGAGTGAAGTCAGCTTGACGGACGGAATCAAGCCGCTTCCTGTGGGCGACATGCCGCGGGGCATCCGGGGAATGCAGGAGCTGGTGCTGGACACGCACGAATTAACCGCCGAGGCGGTGGTGGAGCGCAGCTTTACCAAATTGAGACGGGCGTTCATGACCGACCCGCTGGTGAATTCCATCCATGATGCGGATCTGATCATTAAGGAGCTGTTGGAGCAGGAAAAGGAGATCATCCCAAGGAATTGGTATAAGTAGGGGATGAACCCAATTCACAGGTGAAGGTGGAAAGCGCTTTTATGAAAACAGTCCATGCCATTCCTAATAACGACGTCAAGAAGAATTCGAAGGTGCAGCTGGAGCACCTCTCCAGGGGATTGGCGGCTGCAGCTGTATCCGAAGGAGTATTTCTCAGCTGGCGGCTGCTCGGCACGGAAGTGACCGGCTATCGTGACAGAGGGATGGCCGGCACCGACTTTACCTTGTATCGGGACGGGGTCTGCATTGCATCGGTGAAGGACAGCACCAACTATCTGGACCGCAGCGGGACGCTGGCATCGGTTTATTCTGTCCGTGCCGTCGTGGACGGACAGGAAATCGACCAAAGCGCCGATGTCGTCCCTCAGCCGGCCCCCTATTATGAACTGCCGCTGCGCAGACCGGCTGATGGCATCACGCCAACCGGCCAAGCTTATACCTACGCAGCGAATGATATGAGCGTCGGGGACGTGGATGGCGACGGGGAGTATGAGTATTTCGTAAAATGGGACCCGTCCAACGCGAAGGACGTATCGCATTCGGGCTACACCGGTCCCGTATATATTGACTGCTATAAGCTGGACGGAACCCTGCTCTACCGGGTGGCGCTCGGTGTGAATATCCGGGCCGGCGCCCATTATACGCAGTTTCTGGTCTATGATTTTGACGGAGACGGGAAAGCCGAGCTGATGTTCAAGACGGCTCCCGGTACGAAGGTCATCCGGTACGACCGGGAGGGGAGAGCGTCTTCTGAAACCTACATAACAATCCCCCCGGAGGATGTAGCTGCTGGGTACAGTCATAAGGATGACTATCGGATGAGCAGTGCGGACTATTATGAGCATATTGTCCGGGTGTTTATGCACTGGCATGAGCATGAAGAGGTGGCGGCCGGGCGCTGGCCTTCCACATTGGAAGCATGCTTCGGGATTGATGCGCTCTACAGCTATCCGTTGTCGAAGGAGGATGCGCAGCGGCTGGCCGATTACTTGATCGACGTCTATGCCCCCAGCCGGAGCGGGCGCAACAACCTGCGGGCATTCGAGGGCTTCATTCTCGAGGGGCCTGAATACTTGACCGTGTTCGACGGACAGACCGGTGAAGAATTGGAGACGATCCCCTATAAGCCGGGCCGGCATGATGACGGTCTGATGTGGGGGGATTACTCCTGGAACCGTATAGAGCCCGGCAACCGGGTGGACCGTTTTCTCGCGGGTGTGGCCTATCTGGACGGCACAAAGCCGTACGCAGTCTTTGCCCGGGGCTATTACACCCGGGCCGCCGTCGTATCTTATTCCTGGGATGGATCGGCCCTGAACGAGCACTGGTTTGTGGACAGCGGCTGGTTAACGATGAATAACCCATTTGGTGACACGCTTCGTCTGGAAGATGGCCGCAGCGAGAGCTTCGGCGGCCTGGCCAAGCAGGGGGCGCATTCCTTAAGCGCAGCGGACGTGGACGGTGACGGCTGCCATGAAATCATCTATGGGGCGGCAACCATCGATCATGACGGAACCCTTCTGTACAGTTCCCGGGGGATGATGCCCCCTGAGAGCAAGACGCCTGGCAAAATGGCCAAGCTGGGTCACGGCGATGCCCTTCACGCAGCGAACATCGATCCGGATCGGCCGGGACTGGAGATTTTCATGGTTCACGAAAGCGGTGCCTGGGGACCCTACGGGTATACTCTTCGTGATGCGGCGACGGGCGAGGTATTGTACGGCGGCTTTGCGGAAGGGGACGTGGGGCGCGGTTTGATAGGGCAGGTGGATCCGACCCGCCGCGGTCTCCAAATGTGGTGCAGCGAAGAATACGAAGGCGATGAATCCTTCGGCCTGAGAACGGCCAAAGGGGAGAAGATAGCGAAGGGGATTCCGGGAACGAACATGAGCATTAAGTGGTCGGCCGACATGACCACCCAGATCATCAGCGGCCGGTTCGATGAACCAGTATCGATCGACGATTGGAACCGGGGCCGGCTGCTTACAGCGGAAGGAACCGTGTCCAACAACGGAACCAAGGGCAATCCGTGCCTTGTCGCAGATGTATTCGGAGATTGGAGGGAAGAGCTGCTGGTTCGAACGGCGGACAGCTCGGCGATTCGGATCTACCTGAGCACCGAAGTAACCGACCGCAAATTGTATACGCTCATGCACGATGCTCAGTATCGAACAGGGATTGCATGGCAGAACGTCGTATACAATCAGCCCTGCTATACCAGCTATTACTTTGCATCCGACATCGATTGGGCTCAAGTTCCGATTCCCCATCTGCATTTGCCCCGTGTAGACGCTATGGGTCATCATCGTAAGTGACTTTGAAGCTGCGATGGCAGCCGGACCGGCTGCCATGTTTGCTTTTACACGCCGTGGTGATTAAGAGTTTTTCTGTACCGGGCTTTTTCCCTGATCGCTCGGATTGTTAGAACGCGATGTCGTATGCTTTGGATTGTTTTTGTCAGGATTGGTTTTTGTGCTCATGTTGGTAGTTCACCTCCTGTCATCCTTCGTAAAAAGTATTTCTCAAAACCACAAACCTTATTAGAACCTGTTGGTCTGGCACTTGGGCTTAAAACTAGCGAATAGGGGGAATCACCAGTAAAAACTGCGTAAAGTTTACATAGTATTTAATATGTAAGCTATGCACCCTTTAATCATCAAACAACCGCATCCACCTGGCTGTTAGGTCACGGTGCTATTTGATGTTCTCGCTTCAAATCGGTTACAATCGCAGTAGGCTGTCGTCGATAGCCGGATCTCATTGCGTTGGAGGGAACTGAGGATGATGGAGAGCAAACCGGGCAAGGCAGCTTGGACGGATTTGACGATCGGCGGCACGGAGAACGTTCGTGATTTCTACAAGGCAGTTATAGGATGGACGCATCAGGATCTCAGCATGGGAGAGTACAGCGATTATGTCATGAGTACCGGTGAAGGCGAGCCGGCCGCCGGCATATGCCATCCGCGGGGCGGCAATGCGAAGCTTCCGCCGGTTTGGCTCGTTTATTTCGGCGTGGAGGATTTGGCCGCCAGCCTGGAGCAGTGCCGCACTAGGGGCGGCAAAGTACTGGCCGGGCCGAAAGGCCAGGGAAAAGGCAGCTACGCAGTAATCGAAGATCCGTCCGGTGCCGTCTGCGCGCTGAGCCAGGTTTAGTCGACGCTCCATTCCGCCTTCCGGCTGATTCAGATCGGCCGCCAGACCCAATCCTTATCCATCATATACCCGCATCCGCCTGACTTCCAGGTGGGTGCTTTTTGCGTTCACCTAACAAGCAGGTTAATGGTTAGAATTCCTTTCCATGCATTCTCATGATGGGGGAAGAGATAAGGAGCCGTATTGATAATAGGCAATTATTGATGATTTGTTGAGTAATCCACACTGCCCGAGGAATTGACTATTGCAGCCTGTTTGTTTCTGTTTACAATGATAAACATGTATTGATTACATAATCCATTCGTAGAGCACGCAATGAGGAGCTATCTAAATGAATGTAAAGACCCATAACCATCCTGTCCTGTTTGCCCTGGTGTTATCCGCCTTTTCTGCCTTAGGGCCATTTACGGTCGATATGTACCTTTCATCGCTTCCGCAGATGATGAATGATTTTGGTACGAATGCATCGATGATCCAGATGAGCTTAACTACCAGCTTGTTAGGATTAGGTTTAGGGCAGCTAGTCACAGGCCCGTTAAGCGATGTTTATGGCAGACGAAAACCTTTGTTCATCTCCATGGTTCTGTATTTGCTTGCTTCTATGGCTTGTGCCTTTTCGCCGAACATCGGTATTTTCATTGCCCTGCGCTTCCTCCAGGGATTCGTCGCTTCCGCAGGACTTGTCATCTCCCGTGCGATTGTTCGTGACCGGTACAGCGGAATAGAAATGGTCAAATTCATTGCACTACTGACGATGATCAGTAACGTCGCTCCTTTGATTTCACCTACTGCCGGAAGCGTGGTAACTACGTTCACTTCATGGATCGGCGTGTTTATCTTTTTAGGGTTTTTAGGGCTTTTTCTAACGTGTATGACCATCTGGGGGATGAAAGAAAGCTTGCCTGCAGATCGGCGTGTTCCGGGCAGCGTTATGGAAGTGGTAAGGAACTATGGCACCTTGCTGCGGGATCGGGGCTTTATGGGGTATGCTCTGGTCAATGGCATTTTGTTCTCTGGTGTATTCGCTTATGTTGCCGGCACTCCGTTTATTTATCAAACTATGTATGAGATCTCACCTCAACGGTTTTCGGTGCTGTTTGCCTTAAATGGCCTCGGTATTATTTTAGGATCACAGCTTGTCAAACAGCTGGCCGGACGGATGGACGAACGCCGTATATTTCGGATCGGACTGCTGTTGGCTTTTATCACCACTGCAGCCATCCTGGTTGTTGTTTTATCACATGGACCATTCCTTCCTTTGTTTATTTCGATCTTCTTGTTTGCCGTATCGATTGGAATCATCGGCCCCGTTTCATTTACATTGGCTATGGAGTCACAAGGGCATATTGCAGGGAGTGCAGCCGCCGTATTAGGCACTTTGCAATTTGGACTCGGAGCTGTGACTTCTCCCCTCGTAGGGATCGCAGGAGAAAACTCCGCACTGCCTTTCGGAATCACGATATTCATGACAAGTATACTGGCTGTCATCTCCTACTTAATCTTGGTTAGAAGGCCGGCTCCAGCTTCGCATTTAATCGAACAACGTAAGGGTGACCCATCTTAGGACAGGCGTAGACCAATGCTCAGGCATGGAATCCCCAAAACCCGCTTCAGTTCAATGACTGAAGCGGGTTTTTATATTCCTTGATTTTTGAGCCCCTTGAGGTAGAAAGGAACAAGATTACCGGACATACCGAGTGATATGCCGCATACCTTCATTCCATTCTGCAATGCTTTTGCCGCCAGAGCTTCACCAATCCCGCTTGAGGTCCCTGTAAACAAATAGTAGATCTTCATGGATTCTCCTCCTCCAATCAGGCTCTCTTAGCATTCAACCGTCCCAGGTTACATTCGCTCACCTAACTACAGGCACTGGGAGGCCTGCTGCAATACGTTTCCAATCTACTATAAGCTTGTTCCCATCAGGAATGGTTAACCCCACATCAATTGAACGTGAAACATTCGTAAAAGGGCACAGTAGACAGGGCTGAAACAGAAACGGGTTGGGCTGAGGTTCCGGCCATCTATACATATCAGGAGGACATTGGAGGGAGGGGAATTCTTATGGAAACCGAATTCGAACTGGATTTCTCTCAAGAAAAAGAACCCCAACCAGTGAATATAGTTGGGGTTCTTTACAATCCCTTTATTGGACCCATCCTCTATAGTAGCAAACGGAAGAAGCATCACTCCCACTGCCGTAAAACTGTTTTCTTATTAGAGGGATGAATCCTTTTCCAAGAGCGCCGCTATAATAAGCCATTGGCAAACAATAAGTTCCACTGTGTCTTTTCGTTATTTCTGCGTAACCGGATGCTGAAGCAGAACTAGAAATACTAAATGCAGCTATTGTGCAAAACACCAGAAACAAACCTTTTTTCATCAAGACTATTACCTCCATTAAAGGTTATAAATTCCAATTTTAATATACCATATGTATTTTAGTTATTTTACTAAATTACTGTAAATTATGAACATACTCAGCTCAGGCGATCTTCTACCACAGAGAGCAGATGTAGTAACTGCATCTATATTAACAAGTGAGTTGAGGGTGATATGATGATTATTAGATACGGCAGACACTCTGGTGGTATAATGGCTAAAAAATAACTAAGCATACTTCACGCTGCAGTGGTGTGGACAATGAACTTGCAGGAAGGGAGTCATCTGAGTTGAAAGTGATCGATTTGTCGCTGCAGATTTCGGACTGCATGCCTGTTTATCCTGGTGACCCCGAGGTAAAAGTCAAGGTAGCTCATACTTACGAGTGTCACACTTGGGAACTGCGGCAGCTTTCGATGGGTACCCATACCGGAACACACGTAGACGCGCCATCGCACATGCACCCCGGAGCTGCGACATTGGATGAGCTTCCATTGGAGAGATTTTTCGGAGCATCGCGCTTAGTACGGATGGAAGACCCGGCTTGGCCGGAAGGCCGGGGATTGTTTTTCGCCGAACCCGCAGGTCTGGAATGCTTTGACCGACTCGCTTTGCTGCGGCCAAAGTTCGTTGGCGGCGAATTGTCAGAAGAACTGGAGCGTGCGCTGCTGGGTATCGGAATGGTTACATATACGGGGCTGCAGGGTTTGGACCGTCTTCCCGCTGGAGTCGACTTTATGTTCTACGGATTTCCTTTACGCATCGTGTGCGGCGATGGGTCCCCGGTTCGTGCCGTCGCGGTGGTGGAGGCTTAACCCGGCCAGGCGGTTTCTTAACATTCCAAGTAGGAAAGGAAGTGTGATAAATGAATGTAGAAATGGTTATGCAGGAGCTCGAAGCTCTTGCCAAGGAACGACTCAAGAACATGTACATGTCCAATGGCGCGCGAGAGCCGCTATTCGGCGTAGCGACAGGCGAGATGAAGCCGATCTTCAAGAAAACCAAGCTCAATCAGTCTTTGGCGGAACAGCTTTATGCCACTGGAAATTACGACGCGATGTACTTTGCCGGCATCATTGCCGAACCGAACGCAATGACCGCGGTTGGATTATGATCGTTGGATGGACTCCGCGTATTTTTATATGCTGTCCGATTATGTGGTGGCTGTCACTTTGTCGGAAGCAGAGATTGCGCAAGAGGTTGCCGACAAGTGGATTGGAAGCGGCGAAGAGTTAAGAATGTCAGCAGGCTGGAGTTGTTATTGCTGGCTGTTGGGCAGCCGTCCGGACAGTGAATTTGTAGAAACCAAGCTCGCCAAGCTGCTTGAGCAAGCCGAAAATACGATTCACGATGCTCCTGAACGAACGAAATATGCCATGAATAACTTTATATACACAGTGGCGACTTCCTATTTGCCGCTCCATGATAAAGCAGTCGCAGCTGCGAAGGCAGTAGGCCCTGTAGAGATCAAAAAAGACAAGGGAAAAAGCAAGTTTCTAAACGCTTTCGAAAATATTCAAAAGGCAGAAGCCAGAGGGCAGCTTGGTTTCAAACGCAAACATGTAAGGTGTTAACCTAAAACAAGGAATAAGCTCTACGGAAAGAGAACACTATTTGCGTGTGAGATCGTACATAGGGGTGCTAATTTGATAACAGCAGAAGTGTATTCGATACAGAGTGATGTACCAACTGAAGAGGGAAAGGAAGAATTGGTTCGAATCTTTTGTAAAGCGGAAGAAGAAGATTTTGAAAGTTATGCTCTGAAAATCTACCAGGCTATCATGGAGCAAACCTCTTATGAGATCAAGTTGATTTATAGAGCCCATACATCCAGGCTTGTTATTTCAATTAAGACTGCTTATATTCAGTCATTAGAACCCAAGAATGTTCGGGAGTGCATTATCTACCAGTTCAAGCAGCTCATGAAACATAATGAGTGATAACGTATGACACTGGGTTTGCTCGAAACCCAACCCATAAAGAAAGCGCAATCAATATGAAATGAAAGCAATCTGACGCACAAAACGCACAAGCCCCAAATATATTCGAACATGGAACCATGACACAACGGCGGCCGGCCAGACGAACGGCGGCCGCTTCCCAGGATGGAGTTCGATAGGGCCTGAGCGCTGCACCGGCATCACGGGCATCAACATAGGTGAGCCCCACGCGCGGTAAGCGGCTGGAAGACCATCTTCCCGCGTGTAGGGATTTGGGGGATCGTTAGGGTAAGATGCGGCTTCGTTTATCATCAAAAAACACGGAAGAGACGGTGCTTACACAACCGTCCCTTCCAGAAGGCCTGCCTATGGGTTGCTGTGGACCGGCGGTGATCCGACAACACTACAATATATGAAAATCTAGTAAAAGCAGAATGTGCGAGAGACGGAGTACAAAGACACATTTTCAAGTACTGTCCAAACCGGACAAGCGGAGAATCCCATACACTGCAGTAAGCTAACCAGGAAGGAGGCGGCTGCTATGGGTTATGGTGCAGGTTGCGGCGGATTTACGAGTACAGGGGTTATCCTGGTACTTTTCATCCTGCTTGTCATTGTCTCTACTGCATTTGTCATCTAAGTAACTTAAAGGGCGCCCAAGTTGGGCGCCTTTTTACTACATACAGAAGCTGGTGCGCGCCATTTGTCTAACTACGAATCGTCCACATGAGAAGGAGGATGAAATAGGTCTTGCTTTAGAGCGCGCTCTAACGTTTAGAATGAGATTCAGTTACAACATAAGGAGCTGATGATCATATGAAAAATCGGTATGAATTTGGAATGGAAATGTTGAAGAAGGTGGACGGGCATGCAGGCGAAGCGGTTGTGGCCCCTTTGGGCGATCTAGGGAACATTCTCGTCGAATGGTTTGGCGATATTTACGGCCGCGAGAGGTTAACGCTGAGGGAACGGGAAATTGCAACGATAGCGATGTTGACGGTGTTGAATAGGGAGCCGCAGCTAAGGGTACATCTCGAGGCCGGATCAAACGTAGGGCTGACTCGGCAGGAAATGGAGGAGGTTATCATTCATTCGGTGCTTTACGGGGGATTCCCGACGGCCATTAACGCAATGAACTCCCTTAACAGCATGACTCTGCCGGGGGAAGCGAAATAACGCCGCATTCTGATATAATGATAGGATGAACACGACATATTCCATTCAAGAAGTAACGAAGTTGACCGGTCTATCAGCTCATACGCTGCGTTATTACGAGAGGGTCAGTCTCATCCGAGCCATTGGAAGAGAAAATAACGGCTACCGCTATTATTCCGAAAAGGACGTGGAATGGCTCCGGTTCCTCATCCGCCTGCGCGATACCGGTATGCCCATCCGCGACATGCTGCATTTCGCCAAGCTGCGCTACCTCGGAGACGAGACGGTCGCTGAGCGCAGACGGATGCTCGAGGACCATAAACAACAGATCCGGGAGCAGATCGACCAGCTTATCGTAAACTTAGAGGCCTTGAACGAGAAAACCGATTATTACAAAGCGTTGGAGCGGGAGATGGAAGAGCGGAGAGGAACAGAGCCGAACTGAATTTTCCTTTGAACTTGCGAAAAACGACAGCTGAATAAAGAAGAGACGATTCCGAAATTATGGAATCGTCTCTTCGTCTTATGCCGGTAAGTGCAGCACTCGAATAAAATAACGTTGATTGTAAAACGGATCAATCATTCAGAGTTACATAGCACCAGGACTTCTGGTCGGACGGCGTGAATAGCTGGATGCCAAAGCTTTGCAGGTTCCGCTTCGAATAATCGAAGGTTCCATCGGCATGCTTGGCGTGGGGCTCATAATGGAGCCGCATCCCATCGTCGATCCAGATTTTATCTTGGATTGCTTCGTCCTTCACGCTCCACTTCGCCTGATACTTGTCGTCTGTGTCGATAACGGCTTTTACTTTCAGCACGTCATTGGCTTTTGTGAGGTCCAATATCTTGTTGTCGCTGGTATTCTGGTATTTATTGCCGAATTGGTCGGTGGTTTGAATAAAGTATTTGAAGAAATTGCTCTCGTCTTTCGTGTCCAGGCCGTTAAAATCGCAGAATCGGAGGAACTCCCAAATCGTAGGCTGACCGGCCAGATAGTCCGAGCCTTTGATCTCTTCAACGGTTCCGTCCAGCTTGCGGATCTTGTAGTTGGTACTCAGACTGAAGCTAAGCACCGGATTTTTGACGGCTACCGCTCTTGCCACCGGTTCACCATAGACGACTTCGATCTTGGTTTTCTGCAGTGTCTTGATGCCGCCGGGGGTGTAGAAAGAAACATTGAGATCGAACAGATCGGACGAAGGCCCAATCCCGTAGGCTCTGTAGACGGGAATTCCATTTGAATTGATGCCGGGGGCTCCCAGGAGTACGCCATCTGTGGAAGCTGCTATTTGCTGCACCACGGATGCCGGATTACCGGAGTCATCCCGCACTACTTTCGATAGATCAATTCTGCGGTTTTTATTGTCGGTGGCGATGATGCTGACTTCTTTCCCGTAGTATGAATAATTGGCATTCACCGCGTCAATATCCGCTCGGCTGTCAATCAGCTTGCGTTCGGACAAGTACCGGCCGGCTGCGAAATGCGTTGAAAGCATGTCGACCTTGTACTCCAAGAGGGGATCAAGGTCCTTCCAATTGTGCACTTCCACATGGGCCGCGGCCGAAGCCAGCTCCTGGGAGGTATCCTGGTTGATGACGGCAGCCGATAGGGAATACTCAGAGCCTTCCGGGCCTACCGGAGTAAGATTGGATTTGATCATAAATTTGTAGAAGTCTCCGCTCTTTTCGATCGGGAGCTGCCACGTTTGCGTATGATTCGGGTCTGCAGCATTGGCGGAAGTCCGTTCTTCCCACGACCTATCGAACACTCCGCCTGCACTTTGCAGACTCGGCAGGCCGG
Organism: Paenibacillus sp. S-38; assembly: GCF_049942825.1. Classification (NCBI taxonomy): domain Bacteria; kingdom Bacillati; phylum Bacillota; class Bacilli; order Caryophanales; family Paenibacillaceae; genus Paenibacillus; species Paenibacillus sp. S-38. The sequence continues at coordinate 4,059,032 of NZ_CP187970.1, read as the reverse complement.
ACAGCCGCTCCAGCTTATAATGGATGGTGTAGCGGCTGGTATCCTGCGAGGACGGCGCTTTAAATACTTTACCGTACTGATCCTTGACCGTAAAAGTGAAGCCTTGCGGCTGCTCATTCTCTGCTAACAGGATCAAATCCTTGGAGCTGACCTCGATGCTTGCCGGAACCCGCATGGACGCTGCCTGAAACGTATGGCTTGCTGCCGCGTTCCCGGCTTGAGCGTAGGGCAGCTTCACCGCGATGGTGACGTCTCCCTCGGACTGCACTTCCTTGATGACAATCTTGCCGAGCCCGCCGTCGCTCTGTCCGATCACCGGGTTGTCGAGCACGATACCGCCCGCGGCGGCGGCCGCAATAAACCCGCTGCTGTATAAGGTTTCGATCTGACTAGGCGTAAACTCGTAATTGTCCGGACCCGTCACGATCAGGGGAATGACCGGCTGCTGTCCCGTAGTCGTGATTGTCCCATCGGCGTCGTAGTACGTATCCCCTGCACTTAGATGTACGCCATCGCCATCGATCTCAATCCCTGTAGGTGCCACCGGGATGCCGGCTGGCAGCGCAGGGGGCATAGCGCTTCCGCTGCCACTAACTGCCCCGCCAGCCGCAGCCTGCTTCGCGTTATAGCTGGTGAGCGCAAGCATAAGACGGGTGGCCTCGGTCCTGCCTCCGAAGCTTCCATTCGGCAGACCGTCCATAAGCTTCTTATCCATCGCATACGCAGCGTAACCGTTGGCCCAATCATCAACGGTGGGGTCGGCGATGGGGGCCGCGCTGTTGGCGTTGGTTTCCCACTTAAGCCCGCGGATGAAGAAGGCAGCCAGCTCTTGCCTGGTTACGGTACCCGATGGGTTGTAGTGTTTACCTTCCGCATCGACGCCGTTCGTGAGCCCGGCTGTTCTAAGCGCTTCAATGTAAGGCAGGGCATAGCCGTTGACCGGATCGTCCGCGCTTACATCGGCAAAGGAAGATTGCGAAAGCGATGGGTCGACAGGGAGCGAGAAAATGAGGGCCGCGACTTTGGCGAACTGGGCTCGGTTCATTAGGGCATCCACACCAAACACGTCATCCGTGGTCCCGTCAAACACGCCGTCGTGAAGCAGGGCGTCCAATTTACCTTTTACATCTTGCGGCAGGCTTTCGACATCCTTGAAATCGGACGAGGATTGCGCTGCGGCCGCCTCGGTTTGGCCCGATGTGGGGAAGACGACGGCTGTGCCTGCCAGAGAGAAGACCATAAGAATCATGGAACATATCGAGGATAACCGCTTCATTGCCGTGAACACCCTCCATCATACGAGATTCGAATTCATTTGCGACTGCGACCTAAGGAAAGACTGGACCTTCCGCCTCCTTTCCTGAACGATTCAGCATGAAACGCAAACAAGTATACCGAACCTTATGCCCATTCATGTAAGCGGTATCATTCATCTTCATAGGGGAATTGTACTCTTTCTGATACCGTCAGGAGGTCGGCTTTTACTTAAACTTCAAATGAATCTCAATCAGCGATAATAAATGGAGCATATGATGACTTAGACAACAAACGGCAGAAAATCACAACAAACCACAAAAGTAAAAAAATCGGAGGTAGCAAGAGAATGAACCGCAGAGCAATCAGCCTGATGGTAGTACCTGCGCTGCTCAGTGTGCTCACCGCATGCGGCGCGACGGATTCGAAGACGGCGGGCACTACGGCCACGCCTGCAGCATCGACGACCCCCGCAGCTGCGGAGGACGCCAACAAGACCTTGACGCTGGACCAAATTACGGAGAAAGCCAAGCAGGAAGGCAAGGTCGTAAGCGTGGGCATGCCTGATACTTGGGCGAATTGGAAAGACACTTGGAACGAGCTCTCAACCAAGTATGGGATCCAGCATACCGATACCGACATGTCGAGCGCCGAAGAGATCGCCAAGTTCGAAGCAGAGAAGGACAAGCCTACTGCGGATATCGGCGACGTGGGAATGGCCTTCACATCAGTTGCTGTCGAGAAGGGTGTAGTTCAACCGTACAAGCCCAGCACTTGGGACAAAATCCCGGAATGGGCGAAGGACAAAGACGGCAACTGGGTTGTCGGCTATCAAGGTACCATAGCGATCATGACGAATACGAAGCTGGTCAAGAATCCACCGAAAAGCTTCGACGATATTTTGAAAGGCGATTACAAAGTAGCCATCGGTGATGTAGCCAAAGCATCCCAGGCACAGACGGCTATTTTGGCAGCTGCGATGGCTTTTGGCGGCGACGAGAAGAACATTCAGCCGGGCATCGACTTCTTCGAGAAGCTGTCCAAACAGAAGCGCATTTCCTTATCTGAAGTCAAAGTAGCCAACTTCGAGAAGGGTGAAGTCGAGGTTGCACTCGTATGGGACTTCAATGCTCTCGGCTACAAAGACCAGCTGAAATCGAATGATTACGATATCCTCATCCCCAAAGAGGCCAGCGTCATTGGAGGCTATGCGACCATTATCAACAAATACGCTCCGCATCCGAACGCTGCGAAGCTGACAAGAGAATACATCCTTAGCGATGCCGGTCAGATTAACCTCGCCAAAGGCTTCGCCCGCCCGATCCGCGACGATGTCAAGCTCCCTGACGATGTAGCCAGTAAGATGATCCCTATCGATCAGTATAAAAACGCCCGGCCGATCAAGGACTTCAAAGCTTGGGACACCACCTCGAAAGCCATTCCTCAGATGTGGGAAGAAAAAGTACTGGTTAACTTAAATTAATGAACGTCAACCGGCAGTTACCTTCTCTCGCTGGAAGAAGGTAGCTGTTTTTTCTAAGGAGCTGTGCCGTTTATGAATCATCGACAAATAAGTCCAATCACATTGGTTATCGCGCTTCTACCACTCTTGTTACTGATTCTTTTGTTCGAGATGCTCCCGGCAGCCGCTATGATCCTGAACAGCTTTCGGTCAGACGACGGCACTGCCTTCACTTTGCAGCAGTATGTTACTGCTACCACGAATCCATTCTATGTGAAGGCGATTACGAACAGCCTCTTGATCTCGTTCTACTCCAGTACGGTCGGCATTGCCGCTTCCTTGCTGTTGGCCTACGCCATTGCGAGGTCGTCGGACACGACAAGAAACACCGTTCTTACGATTTCGAATATGACCTCTAACTTCGCCGGGCTGCCGCTTGCTTTCGCGTATATTATTTTGCTTGGAAATAACGGGGTTATTACGATTTTGCTGAAAACCTGGGGCTGGTCCGTATTCGAGGGGTTTGATCTCTACTCGTGGACGGGACTTGCGCTGGTCTACGTCTATTTTCAAGTGCCGCTGGGCGCGCTGCTGTTATATCCCTCCTTCTATGGCATCCACGAGCAGTGGAAGGAGGCCGCTTCCCTGCTCGGAGCCGGTCGTTTTTCGTTCTGGCGGCGAATTGCGCTCCCGATTCTGCTTCCGGGCATTGCCGGAACATTTACGATCTTGTTCGCCAATGCGATGGGGGCCTATGCGACGGCTTACGCCCTAGTGGGAGGGAATTATAATTTGCTTGCGATCCGCATCGGGGCTCTGGTTGCCGGTAACGTCGTAACTAGGCCAGCCTTAGGCTGTGCCCTTGCTGTGCTGCTCGGGGCCATGATGGTGCTTGCGATGTGGGCGAACGAGATGTTCATGCGCCGGGTAAGGAGGGATCTGCAATGAGGAGCAGCCGAAGGTGGCCGCATTTCATTTTACTTATCGCAATCATCTATTTATTCATACCGCTCCTGGCGACATTGCTTTATTCGATCTCGGGGCAATGGCAAACGACCGTGCTGCCCGAGACGTGGACTCTTAGGTGGTATGTCGATTTGTTTCATGATGCCCGGTTCGGACAGGCGCTGCTGCGCACGCTATGGATCTGCTTTGCCAGTATAGCGGTATGCCTGCTTGTCATGCTGCCTGCTGTGTTTGTGGTATCGGTTTATGCACCCCGCTGGGAGCGCCTGCTGCAAATGCTCGTTCTCCTTCCTTATGCGGTACCCGGGGTCGTCGCCGCCGTCGGATTAATCAAGCTGTATTCTTCGGGGCCTGTTGCCATATCCGGCACTGTATGGATCCTCATGGGCGCTTATTTTGTGGCTATTCTCCCATACATGTATCAGGGTATCCGTAACAGTCTGCGTACCGTGAATTCACTGGAGCTCATGGAGGCGGCTGAACTGCTTGGGGCGAATACGTCGACCGCCTTCCGGCGTATTATTCTACCTGCGATCCTGCCCGGTGTCAGTGTATCCGCATTGCTGTCCCTGTCGGTGCTGTTCGGGGAATTCGTACTCGCGAATCTGTTGATCGGAGGCCAATTCGAGACCATTCAAATTTACTTGTACCGCCGTTTGAACGAGAGCGGCCACTTGGCCAGTGCTGTCGTCATGGCATATTTTCTCATCATTTTGCTCCTGTCCGTGCTATGGATTCGCCTTAGTAAGCGACTGTTCGGAGCCAGCGGAGGGAACGTCTCGTGAGCTATTTACGTTTAGAGGGCATTTCACATCAGTTCAAAACAACAACAGTCCTGCACGAACTAAATCTCCATGTGGAGCAAGGGGAGCTGCTAACGCTGCTTGGAGCGAGCGGCTGCGGCAAAAGTACGCTGCTCCGGTGCATCTCCGGCCTGCTGCCGATGGAGCAGGGGGAAATCTACCTGGACCAGCGGCGCATAACCACTCTGATGCCCAAGCAGCGCGAGGTCGGGATGGTGTTTCAATCGTATGCCCTGTTCCCCAATATGACGGTCTATGAGAACATTGCGTTCGGCCTGCTCATGAAAAGAAAATCAAAAGCGGACATTCAGCGCCGGGTGGAAGAGATGGCGCGGATCGTCGGGCTGGAGGATCGGGCTGCATCGTATCCCTATGAGCTGTCCGGCGGCCAGCAGCAGCGGGTGGCGCTCGCCAGGTCTCTGGCGGTCGAGCCTAAGCTCATGCTGATGGATGAACCCTTCAGCGCGCTGGATGCCCAAATCCGGAAGCAGGTACGCTCCGAATTTCGCCGGATTCAGAGGGAGCTCGGGATGACGACGATTTTCGTAACGCATGATCAGGAGGAAGCGCTGACCCTCTCGGACCGCGTCTGCATCATGAGCAAGGGGCGTATCGTGCAGCTCGGCTCTCCAGAGCAGGTCTACACCCATCCGCAGAACGAATTCGTCGCTCGTTTCATCGGCCATTACAATATCCTGACCCCAGCGCAGCTGCATTCCTGGCGGGGCGGGGAAGCGAAGAGGGGCAGCCAATCGCTGGCCATCCGTCCCGAAGCGATTCGAATTTCTCCTGCGGCGGCCGAGGAGCCTACATCCCGCATAGATACTGATCTGCACACAGAGGGCCATATTGAGGAGCTGGCTGTACTTGGCAATATTATTCGATACACCGTACAGGTGAACGGTACTCCCGTAACCGTGGATACATTAAACGGGAGCCAGAGAACATGGCTGGAGACAGGCACCGCCGTCCATCTTCAGATTCATTTGGCGGACTGCCAGCCGCTGGAATTGGGTGACGCGTAAGTGTCCCTCCTAGCGGAAGAGCGGAAGCAGTATATCTTAGACTGGCTGGAGAGGGAAGGAAAAGCGATAGTCGTCGGGCTCGCGGCTCAATTGGAGGTCTCCACCGAGACGGTGCGGCGCGATATGGCCGCGCTGGAGAATGAAGGGAAGTTAAAACGGGTGTACTGCGGAGCGATCAAGCCGGCCTTTCACAACAGTGAAGCCCCTTATGAGCTGAGACAAAAGGTCCACCGTGCGGGCAAAGAAGCCATCGGCCGGGCTGCGGCGGAGCTTGTTGAAGACGGCAGCACCATTGCCATTGAAGCCGGAACGACCCCGCTTGAGCTCGCCAGAGCGATCCGGGGGAGAATGAGGCTGACCGTGCTCACGAACAGCCTGCCGGTCGCGGCAGGCCTCATGGAGCAGGGGGGCCAAGAACGATTTTCGGGCAAAGTGATTCTGCTCGGAGGAGAGCTAAAGCCGGAGCAGCAGGCGGTCAACGGTCCGATCTGTGAACAGATGGCCCGGCAGTTCCGTGTCGACCAAGCGTTCTTGTCGGTTGGCGGGATTTCCCTTACCCATGGCGTCACTGACTTCGACCCTAACGAGGCATCCATGTCACGCCCTTTCGCCGAAATCGCACAGGAGGTCATTGTCTTGGCCGACCATTCCAAGCTTGGCATCAATACGTTTGCCTATATCGTGCCGCTGGAGAAAGTCGATGTGATCGTCACGGATGCTCCGTGTCCTGCTGAGTGGGCGGGAGAGCTGGCCCGGAAACATGTTCAGTGGGTGCGAGCGATGGATAAAGAAGAGGAGGAATGGGTATGAAGGTTGATTTTCATTTCCACTTGGAGGAAGGGCCGTATTCCTTCGGCTGGCTGAAACGTACGGCACATGCAATTCAAGCAACATCGGCTGACAATGGCCAGCCTGCAGCGCTGCATACGAAGGAATGGCTGGATCACTAATTCCAAATGCTCCAAGTACGGCTTCAAACCGGTTGTTTCAGCAAGGAATGGCTGGACAGATATATCCGATTGGGATGTGCACGGGGCATTGAGCAATTCGGCGTAGTGGACCACTTATACCGGTTTAAGGAGTGCAGGGAATACTATGAGGGGCACATGCTGCTGGACGACAGTCCTTTGGGCCGACTGCAGCGTGCCTGGTTGGATCAGGTGTGTACGTATTCCATTCACGACTATTTGGAAGGCATGTACAAGGCGGCTTTGACCGTACCCGGGCTTGCTGTTGGGCTGGAAGTCGACTACTTCCCGGGTGGGGAAAAGCAGCTCGGGGCCTTGTTGGACCGTTGGCCGCTCGATTTTGTGATCGGTTCCGTGCATTTTCACCAAGGCTGGGGCTTCGATAACCCGGATGTGCAGCAGCGGTTTCAGGATTACGATTTGTCCGAACTCTACAAGAATCATTTTGCCGTCGTGAAGGGGGCCATTGCCAGCGGGTTGTTCGATATCATCGCCCATCGCGACAATCTGAAAGTATTCGGTTATCGCCCGGATGAAGCGGAATTACTTGGGAGCTACCGGGAGGTGGCGGCAGCATTGAAGGCTCATGACGCTGCGACGGAGATCAACACCGGATTGCTTTACCGCTACCCGGTTAAAGAAATGTGTCCCAGCCCGTCCTTCCTTCAGATTTTGTTCGAGCATGGCGTGCCCATCACCCTATCCTCGGATGCCCATTTTCCAGATGATATCGGCATGCATCTGAATACCGCGATGCAGGCTGCACAGCGAGCCGGGTATAAGAAAGTTGTGTATTATAAGGGCCGGGTCAGGCATACGATTCCATTGTGTTGACAAGACACCAAAAGGTGTCATATAATAAATCCGACACCAAAAAGTGTCGAATAGGATATGTCAGGGAAAACCATAGGGGACTTGGATTTTTGGATTTTCAGTACACGACAAGATACAAGGAGGAATGAACATGTCATCTATCGTTGATTTTAATCATGTGTCTGCGGTTGGTTTAGAGTCTTCACCCGCGGCAGAGGCGCTTGCCGGTTTACGCGCCAATGAAGCACGTTACTTTATGAACAAATACAAGCATCCATTTACGGTGGTACCAGCCGGTGAAAGTCAGGATACCCTTGATTATGTAAACCGGATACTGAAAGAACGTGATATTGAATTTGCGGCCAAACCTTTAGAAACATCGCGTTTTCAAGTGGAGAACATCCAATTTGCCTATGTCTTTTATGAGGACGGACTCTCGGTCAACGTCATGTATACAGTGGATGACCCTAAGAAGCGGGCCGTTGGCTTTAAGCTTTCCGAAGGGATGGAGGTACCGCAGGAATTAGAAGGGAAGTTTAAGTTTGCCAAGCAGAAGTCCGCACTAGCTGGAACCATTCGGGGCTCGTTTTTTGTGATTAAAGGAGAATATTAAGGTTGTAGGTCGCTCAATGAACGTAGGGGAAAAGGTAAAGGCCTCATCTTGCTTTCTTGGCAAGATGAGGTTTTTGGCGTTATAAACTCCACTGGGGGCGAAGCCACCAAGTGGGGTCTGGACGTGCTCAAGTTTCAAACAAAATTTCACCCGTACGGGATAAGTCATACCCAGAAATCGCCTGAAGCTCTTTTTTAAAAGCGTCGGACTGCAGGATTTGCCTAAGGGCAGGGAGCCAAGTCTGGTTCGCCGGGGTTTTAAGCATCACCAAATCATACCGCTCCCGGATCAAAGGTATGAAATCAATTTGTCCGACGATGGAGGCAGTTTTTTCAATTCCAACACCAACGTCGGCTTCGCCGGACGCTACTTTCGTTGCCACACCAAGATGATTGGTTTGTTCATTGTCATACCCATGAAGCTGTGCGGGTTTGATTCCGTGAAGACGAAGCTGCTCGTCCAGCAGTACTCTGGCGCCCGATCCTTTTTCCCGATTCACAAATCGCAGACCCGGGCGTCCTAGATCGGACCATTGTTTAAGTCCGAATGGATTTCCTTGTTTGACATACAAGCCTGCATTTCTGGACAGCAGATTCACTACTACATAGGATGATCCAACGAGCAGCTTTCGAATATAAGGGAGGTTGTATTCTCCGGTATCTCCATCCAAGAGGTGGGTGCTAACGATGTCAGACTCCCCTTTGTACATGGAAATTAAGCTGTCGAGACTGCCGACAAACGAACGCAAGGGCCGAATGCCGGGAATTCCCTTTTCCATGTGCTTCGCCAAAATATCCAAGCCAATGTCATGCCCGGTTATTACGATGGAGCGATTCGTACTAGTGGTGGTCGATGGTTGGATCTGTGCAGGCGAATGGGACTCTGTAGGATGATCCGGAATCACGACCATTCTGGCACGTTGTTTGTACGCCTCCAGATCCGTGGCATCGACTCGCATTTGCTTGCCGACCCGATAGGAAGGCAGCTCCCCTTTTTTGATCAGATCATAGACGGTGAGCTTTGATATTTTTAAGAGTTTGGCGAGTTCTTCCGTTGTATAAGACACGTCGTTGGACATAGTATAATCCTCCCGATCCATTGCAATTGCCGCTTGGAACTAAACCTAATTATAACACAATCGAACGAAATGAAGCCGGGAACGGTTACGATAACCCGCGATTATTCATGAAACTGTTCTAATTGACAAAAGAAAAGCCGCGAAGTTAATCGTTTATTGAATAAGAATGGCCTTATCTAATAAAGTTTAAATATAATTATGGAATTGTGTTTAACATGAAATTCCACTAAAATCATATTAGTTATATCAAAATATAATGAAACAACACTTCGGAGGGGGATTTATGCTTAAAAAACGAAAGATTAGCATGGTTTTGTTGATTGTTTTATCCTTGATGTTAGTATCAGCAGGCTGTGGTACGGCACCAAACTCGGCGACCAGCAGCAGCGCCGGTACGCAAGCTCCAAGATCTGATGCGTTAAGCCCTGCAGCGACGGAAAGTGTTGAATTGACGATATCTGCTGCAGCGAGCATGACGGATGCTCTTAAGGAAATTCAAACGGCATACGAAAAACAACATCCGAATATCAAATTGAATTTTAACTTCGGCGCATCCGGCGCACTGCAGCAGCAGATTGAGCAGGGAGCCCCCGCTGACTTGTTCCTTTCCGCGGCTGCCAAGAATATGAAAGCGCTCGTGGATAAACAACTCATCGATGCAAACCAACAAAAACATGTGTTGAGTAACGAGTTGGTCGCTGTCGTTGCGGCGGATGGAAAAGCATCGATAGCAGGCGCTGCGGATTTGTCCAAGCCTGATGTGAAGAACATAGCGATCGGCATTCCCGAGAGTGTACCGGCGGGAACCTATGCTAAAGAAGCGCTCACCAACACGAAGCTCTGGGATTCTCTACAGTCCAAGATGGTTCAGGGGAAAGATGTAAGGCAAGTTCTTCAATACGTAGAAACCGCAAATGCAGATGTGGGGTTCGTCTACAAAACCGACGCTTTAACCTCGCAACAAGTAAAAGTAGCCTTTACTGTAGATTCCACAACGTATACGCCAGTACAATACCCGATCGGAATTGTAAAGGCAACGAAGCACAGCAAAGAGGCTGAAGGATTTTACAGCTACTTGCAGTCCAAAGAAGCACTTGATATTTTTGTGAAATATGGATTCTCCGTCCTGAAGTGATAGAGTCTAGTATGAATTGGCGTGAATTTTGGACTCCGATCAAACTGTCGCTGCAAGTATCGATTCTATCCAGTCTAATCGTTGTCATCCTTGGTGTGGCGATAGCCTGGTGGATGTCCCGAGCATCGTTTAAAGGCAAAACGATTCTTGAAACAGCTTTTATGCTGCCGTTAGTGCTTCCGCCAACCGTGGTTGGATTTATACTGTTAGTCATACTTGGCCGAAAAAGCTGGTTTGGAAAATGGATGGAATGGCTTTTTGACGCACCGATCATATTCACCTGGTGGGCTGCCGTGATCGCATCGGTCGTGGTGGCCTTCCCGCTGGTATACCAGACGATGAAGGTTGGATTTTCTTCCGTAGACCAGGATATGGAAGGCGCCGCGCGCTCAACGGGAGCCAGTGAGTGGCAGGTCTTCAGGTACATAACACTTCCACTGACTTTTCGTTCACTCGTTACTGCCTATATTCTTGGATTTGCCCGCGGCCTTGGTGAATTCGGGGCGACGCTAATGATAGCGGGGAATATACCTGGAAAAACGCAGACCCTTCCTACTGCCATCTTCGTGGCGGTGGATGCGGGCAATACGACGATGGCGTGGGCATGGACGGGGGCTATAATTGGGATCTCATTTATCTTGCTGCTCCTTACGAGACAAAATACGAATCCATAATGAAAGTCGCTCCGAAGCGACTTTTTTATGTTCAACAAAGGGCTGTGACACTTCGTGCTTGACAGCGTGATTCCTATTGTGGATAATCAGATGTAAGTAAGTACTTACAAAACAAAGGGGCAGGAACGACTCGTGAACCAAGCGGTAAGCACCGGCGACAAACTGATACTGGCGGCGATCGATCTGATCGCGGAACAAGGGTACGACGGGACGACGACGAAGGAGATCGCCGCGGCGGCCGGAGTCAGCGAAGTGACGCTGTTTCGGCATTTCGGCAGCAAACAGGCGCTGCTCATTGCCTCGTTCGAACGGTACCATTACGCCGGCGAAATGACGAGGCTGTTCAACGAGCGGCTGGCGTGGGACGTGCGGACGGATTTGCTGTTAATCGGGCGGACGTACCATGCGATCATGAACCGCAACCGGAAGCTGCTCGATATAGCGCGTAAGGGCGGCAGCCGGCTGCCCGAGGAAGTGCAACAGCATGCTTCCCAGCATCCGGTCCAACTGAAGAAGCTGCTGACGGACTATTTCTCGACGCTTCTTGAACAAGGGAAAATCGCCCCGATCGATCCGGAAATTACGGCTATGTCATTCATGTGGATGAACTTGGGGGCTTTCAGCAGCAACCTGCTGGAGTCGTCTAATTCGAATGTTACGCTCGACACGTTTATCGAGCGGAGCGTTGATCTTTTTGCTAGGGCGCTTGCACCCTAGTTTTTTCTTGCCCCAAATGTTAGTAAGTACTTACGTACATTGAGATGAAAGGATGTTGTCCTTATGGAGATTTCATCCGAGGAACTCGCCGGTCGGCGCATGATGCGCGTCATGCTGTTCACCGCCGTCTTCAGCGCGATGAGCGTATTCACATTTAACATCGTGCTGCCGGAACTGAGAGCGGAATTCGGGATCGACTTATCGCAGGCCAGCTGGCTTTCCTCCGGCTATCTTCTCGTTTATGCGATCGGAAGCGTCATTTATGGAAAGCTGGCGAACCGATACCGCCTGAAAAATTTGCTGACGTTCGGGCTGATCGCGTTCGCCGTCGGCTCGCTGGTCGGCTTCGCGTCGACGGCGTTCTGGCAGGCGTTGGCCGGCCGTCTACTGCAGGCGGCCGGCGCGGCGGTCGTTCCGGCGGCGGCGATGCTCATTCCAATCCGTTACTTTCCGCCGGAGCGGCGCGGCGGGGCGATGAGCATGACTGCCGCCGGCTTGGCGCTCGGCACAGCGATCGGACCCGCCGTGGCCGCATTGGTGCTTGCTGCCCTGGAGTGGCGCTGGTTGTTCGTTCCGCCCGTCCTCGTATTGGCGTTGGTGCCGTTTTTCCGAAAATACGTGAACGACGATCCCGCACCGAATCCTGGGAAGATCGATTGGCCCGGCGCCGCGCTGCTGGCCGCGACGGTCACGTTCGCGCTGCTCGGCACGACGTATTTGTCGGGATGGCTGTTCGCGGCGGCGGCCCTGATGCTGTGCCTTCTCGCTTGGCGGCTTGCGACCGCGTCCGATCCGTTCGTACAGCCGGCGTTGTTCCGGAACCGGAGCTACTCGAGCGGTCTGGCGATGGTGGCCCTGATTTCCTGCATCGCGAGCGGTATGGCCTTATTGCCGCCCGTGCTGCTCGCCGACGTCTACGGCCTCGACTCCGGATGGATCGGCTTTGCGCTCGTGCCGGCTGCAGCCGCTTCGTCTGCACTGAGCCGCATGGGCGGGAAGCTGGCGGACCGGAAGGGGGACTCTAGCTTGTACACACTCGCATCCGGGCTGCTGATGCTCTGTTTCACGCTGCTCGCCGTGTTTTCCGGCGCGGCCCCCGTTTGGACGATTGCTTCGTTCCTGATTTTCGGCAGCGTTGGCCAGACCTTCCTCCAAGTCTCCTTCTCCATCTCGCTCTCCAAGACGCTGTCGAAAGAGCAAGCCGGCGTCGGCATGGGGCTGATGACGATGACGAATTTTATCGTCGGCGGCATGGCCGCGAGCGTCTACGGCTTGCTGCTCGATATGGATACGCACGGCTGGAATCCGCTCGCCGCCGGTAAGAACGCCGGGATGTTCGCCAATGTATTTGGGGGCTTCCTCATCCTTCACGCAGGATTGCTAGCGTATTACCGGATGCGGTTACGGCCGGGCCGGCTGACAAAGCGGCCGCTGCCGGCCGAAGGGAGGTGAAGGCGCCATGGCGATAACGAACGGAACAGAGCTGGTCGAAGCGGTTCGTCACTGGCCCGGCGTGTCGCTTCAGCCGCATCGCTTCGGCAGCACGGAATTCGTCGTGAACGGGAAGGAGATCGGACACATGCACGGCGTATCGCTCGTAGATCTGATGCTGTCGAAGGCTGCGCGCGACGAAGCGCTCAGGCTCGGCAAAGCGGCTCCGCACCATGTTCTCCCGGAATCGAACTGGGTATCGGTTCATCTGCGCACGGAAACGGACATCCGCTGCGCGCTCGAACTGCTTCGACTCAGGTATGACCAATTGGTTTCTTCGGAGAGAACGTGAGACGGTTCGGATACGCTAAGAAATAAAACGGGCGCCAATCTTAAAAGAAGAGAGGGGATAACTCAGCGCCTGTAACAAATGGGATATCAGTCGAAGAGGGAGATATCGAATACGGCCATCAGGAAAGAGGTATAGGCAATACTGAAGCACCAAGCCGCAATTGCCCTTGTTTGGTGGAGGCGAACAGCTAAAAACATTGCAAAATAGAATAGGAGGGACCAATACAAATTCCATCCATGCTCGTATTGGATGTGTCCACCTAAGTGCCATGTGTACTCGACTGCAGTGTAAACAGCAATCCAACCCAGGTAATAAAGCTGCTTATAATTGTTCTGCGGATAGAAATGCAGATAGAGTATGGTGGTCCCAGGAAGAAGGATCAACGTATCTAACATTTCAATAGCCTTATGGCTCAATAAGCTGTCCTCATAGGACCAGGGGAGTTTGTCTGCACAGAGCGTATTATAAAGGCCATTGACCATTGGGACGAATAGAAGGGTGGAATAATACACTTTCCATTTCCGAATGACCTTGGTTATTAGTGTAAGGAAAAGCAGGATCACGTTGGTTAATAAAATCACGGGTAAGCACTCCACTTTGGTTTTTGCTTACCAACAAAATGGATGCAGTACCGGCACAATTCCGATTTACAATCGACAAAAGGCTGCCTTCGGGCCAATGTCATTAAGTTAAAGCGTGTGCCCCATATTCAAAAGCAAGAGCAGGTTATCGAATAGATAGCCCGCTCTTTTTTGTACCCCAAAAGACAAATAAGCCTTGACAAGCAGTTGGAAATGTGTGGCGAAGCCCCTTGAAAAAACGAGGAGGTTTCGCCCATGCATGCTTACGCGAGTTCACTAAAAGAAACGCTGACAACTCTCATTCGAGAGATGTCAGCGGCACCAGCGCCTTATGTCAAAAACCCTGAAAAAGACTTTACCCGGAAGAAAAAGCTGTCCTTCGAAACGATGATGCAACTTCTGATCTCTATGGGCGGAAACAGCATATACAAGGAGCTCTTGGAATCGCAAGGTTATAACGTAAACACGGCAACAACTTCCGCTTTTGTCCAACAACGCAATAAAATTTTGCCGTCTGCTGTAGAATGCTTATTTCACAAATTCACTCAAACGTATAAGGATATTAAGGATTACCGCTGGTATCGATTACTTGCCATTGACGGTTCGGATTTACATATCGCAACGGATCCGGCTGAGAAGAACAGCTACTTTCAAAGTCAACCCAACACGAAAGGCTATAACCTTCTGCATTTGAACGCAGCGTACGACCTATGCAACAGACTTTACGTGGATGCTCTTGTCCAGCCAAAAAGGCTAATTAACGAGGGAAGGGCGCTAGCAACCATGGTTGATCGTTCACCCATCAAGAGCAAAACCATTGTGATTGCGGACAGAGGCTATGAAAGCTACAACAATTTCGCGCATATTGAACGTATTGGGTGGAACTACGTCATTCGGGTAAAGGATTTGGATTCCAGTGGTATTCTGTCTAGCTTACGTTTGCCCGCTAGCGGAGAGTTTGATCGGGACATTCATCTGACACTTACCAGAAAACAAACCAAAGCGTTCAAAGCTTATCCGGGGTACAAATTCCTTCCATCCAATTCCACATTTGATTTTTTGGATGCTCATGAGAACATGATTTACCCGCTATCTTTTCGGGTTGTTCGTTTCGTCCTGCCTGACGGCGCCTATGAAACCGTCATTACGAATCTTTCTGCCGCGGACTTCCCGCCCGATGAACTCAGGTCCCTTTATCGCATGCGATGGGGTATTGAAACCTCGTTTAGGGCATTAAAATACACGGTTGGTCTGACGAGTTTCCACGCAAAGAAGCAAGCGTTCATCACCCAAGAGATTTATGCAAGAATGATTCTCTACAACTTCGCTGAAATGATGACCTCGCACGTCGTCATTTCGCAAATGGATAAACGGCATCAATATCAAGTCAATTTCACGGTTGCCGTTCACGTTTGTAGACAATTCTTGCGCTCCGGAGGTGATGAACCCCCGCTCGATGTTGAAGCGCTGATTCGCAAAAACATTTTGCCGATTCGACCCATTCGCCCGGGACAAAAGAACACGCGCAAAATCCGCTATAAATCAGCTGTCAGCTTCGTCTACAGAGTAGCATAATTCGATTCATATGAACATTTTTTTAGCGGATCGTCATCCGTTTGTTTGCTGTACCATTTTTCAGTCTTGTAACAAAAGACAAACGGCACAGGGCTTTTCCCATGCCGTTTCAGATTCATTTTCCGATCTTGTCTTTGAGATTAACTTAATGACATTGGCCTTCGGGCAGCCTTTTTGACGTGTCACCAGCCATTCAAAAAAGGAAGAAATATTCCGCATTTCCAACATTATATTCATTTTTCGACATCATATGTCGATAAAACGATGATATGCTGCCTAACATCATTTTATTATAGGGAGGATAGCGCACTGGTAAGCTGACCGGGTACCCACAGGATGTTATTGATCCGGGGTGTGGTCGTATTACGAAGAACTAGGACAGTGAACTGACTCCGCGAATAGGGGATCGGCACTATAAATAGTGAAGGAGAACCGCATGAATATGTTTTTAAAGTGTAAAAAGCAAGTAAACACTCTGCTCACAGCAGCACTAATTCTTACTTCTGCATCAGCAGCTTATGCAGAAACAACTACATCTTCCGCAGCACCTACTAGCACTTCAATCATCCTTACAAGCAAAGGGAGTCCATCTTTAGAAGGAGAACCTGCTGTATTTATGGTGAGAGTATCTCCTCATACTTATGGTGAGTTAACAGGTACAGTGACATTTAAGGAAGGAGACACTGTATTAGGTACGGCTTCGATAAGTGGGGATCCAGGCCATTTTAATGAAGCATATTTCGCGGCAAAAGGCATGACGGTCGGAGACCATCAAATTACAGCTGAATATAGTGGGAATAGCATGTTCGGCCCTAGTGCATCGGAAGCCTTAACCCAAACCGTATCTACAGATGTGGCCCCGATTACAGCCAAACCAACTGTGACTACGGTAACCAGTTACAGTAACCCCTCCAAATTCGGGCAATCTGTAACCATTAGTGTGAGAACAGAAACAAATCCCCGGTTGTATGGAGAAATGGCTGGAGCGGTCATTCTTATGGATGGCGACACCGAATTAGCTACGCTTGCTCTGGAGCCGAAAGGTGTTTCTAACGGATACGCGATCGCCAATTTCCAAACAAGCGATCTAAGTGTCGGGGATCATCCGCTGACAGCTATATATTTCGGAGACAGAACCTATGGTTCGGCCAATAGTATCTCCGAGGTCTACGTTCATACTGTAGAAGGAGCTGCCGGTCAAACGACGGGTACGGTAACAGGCCGTGTCTATGGGGAAGTATCCGGGTGGGTCGATGGGGCTATTGTTACCATCGGCCAGAAGAAAACTACAACCAATGCGCTGGGCGAATTTACAATAAAGAGTGTTCCATCAGGAGCTCAGACCGTTACAGCGAGCGCTTATGGGTATGTTGACAGCTCCAAGAGTGTGACGGTACCTGCAGGTCAAAGCTTCGATGCCGGAACCATTGCGCTGTATGTTAACGGCAGCCAGCCGGTAACGAAGAAGAAGAAAAAAAGATCGTCAGGGGGTCCGGCTGCTGTTCCTACTGAAGTCACCCCTAAAGACACCAAGGCAGAAGAGGACAAGAAACCAGCAGAAGCTAAACCATCTAAACCGGAGCAAGCGGGCGAGTATCAGGATCCTAACGATATTTTTAGAAGTCGGGTTGTTAACGCGGACAGTAATGTTATCGCAGGTGTGGGGACTAGAACGGCTGACATCCTGAAAAAAGGTGCTGACCTTGTTACGCTGAAGTATGATGATACGGACCGGCACTGGTCTCTGCCTTCTGTTGAAAAACTAACGAAGCTTGGCGTTCTGAACGGTTACCCGGATGGAGGATTCGAGCCGGATGATCAGATCACACGTGCAGAATTTGCAGCGATGATCGACCGCGCTTTTGTTGACATGGCATCGCGAGAAGTAACCCTTCATGAGGAAGATTTCACAGGATTCCGTGATATTAACGATCATTGGTCTACCAATAACCTCAAAAAGCTTGTAGCTGTTGGCGTATTGACCGGTTATGAGGACGGTACGATCCGGCCTGAAAAAACCATTTCACGTCAGGAAATGGCCCTCATGATCACTCGTGTTCTAAATGCATATATCCTTTATCAAGATACATCGAAGGTTCCATTTACGGATTTGAATGGATCCTACGGTGCGGATGCAATCAAAAAGACGGCTGCTTTGGGCATCTTCGACGGCAAGACCGATCAGACGTTCGATCCGAACAGCGGAGCAACTCGTGCAGAAGCCATCGAAACCATTATTAAGACGTATAGCTTAAGTCCTTCGATCAAAGAAGCATTGCAGAATTTGAACTAACTCTTTGCTGTGGCAGCACAGGCAAAAAAACTCGTCCCTAGGGCCAACAAATACCTTGTTTGAAACAGGGTGTGTGGATGCTTTGTTCTTATGGTGGTAATTGTCCTTCTAAAAAATGTAGTGGTGCTTATACAAGAAAGGCTCCAGGGCGTGCTGCCGGCTTGCGAGCGCAGGAGATGCTTCTTGAGCTCGTCGCGCAGCAGATAGCCTTGAAGGGAGGGGATCTGCGTCTTCGCCATGACATCCACGAAGTCGTACAGATCCAGCAGCTCCTCTCCGTCAAGCCCCGCACCAAGTCGTCCTGCATGCGGTAGCGGTAGGGATGGGGGCCCGGCTCTCTGCGGATGAAGCCGACTTCCTCGAGGTATTTGAGGTCGGAGCGGATGGTTTTCTCATCCGGCTGGGGAAGCCTCGCGCGCAGGCTGCTGCTACAGTGGTGGAGCAGTTCCATCGCCGTGAGCGTCTGGCCGTTCAGGGCGCCGAGAAGCAGGGAGATGCGCTGGCTTTCGGATTCCTTCAGGGACTTGGTAAACATCAAAAACGTGCTTGACGTTGGTGGGATTCGCATTCCCGCACAGTTGCTATCACCAAGCAGTCTGCCACAAGGAAATAACGCTTCTGGCCCATAACAGGGCGTCTGCGCTTTCGTCCATCGAAGCGCGGGCGCCTTGTTTGCTTTTGTAAAGGACATGCCAATGCCTCATTTGCTAAAGTCATAAATTCAAATGATTAACAATTGATATATCCCTTATTATAGCTATATATCTTATGAGTAAACGTGGGAACAAAGGGACTTCGCTATAGTGTGAATTCACGTACAGGAAGTCGCTTAACCGCTTCTATTCCCGGAACTGGATTATCATATACAACGAGTGGTTCAACGAGAACTAGGGGTTACAATAGCCAGCATATCGTTTGAGAACCGAACTTGCTCGCCGTGAAAAAGAAATCCGGAAGCTTCAAGAACTCGAGAAAAATCACCTTGAGATGATCAAATCCATACATAGGAATGAGATCAACAGCTAGATTGGGAGTATATCCGCCAGGCTCCTCTACCGTTTCAAAAGGGTCAGATCGGACCAGCAGAAGCAGCTGCTCGACAAGCATTTGAAAATTACAAGCCAGGACTAATAACTAGCCACACGATATGAGAAATTGGCCTTATATTTCTTAGGGCTGAATCCGATATATTAATTCAGACCCTACATCAAGGAGGACATCATGATTTTTTTCAAACCGGTCATACTTCTAATGAATCGACTTCGATATCTTCAGAAGTTTGCTTTAATTGCTGGAATCTTAGCCATTCCCTTAGCCTTAATGGCTTGGAACCTGATTGGGAACAAAACTGATGAAGTAAACAAATTGCAGTTGCGTCAAAAAGGGGCCAAGTACGATTCGCTTCTAAAAGACGTCCTGCAAGATGTACAGCAGCATCGGGCCTTATCTGTTAGTGTATTAAATGGAGATGTCACTGCAAAAGCCAATATGCAGAAAAAACAAGAAGAGATCGAAAAGGATTTTGAAACCATAAAAAACTATGAAGTGGAGATCGAAGGTGCTCTAAATACTAAATCAACTTTAGAGTCCCTTTACACTGCATGGAAGTCTCTTGCTTCTGAGGTAAATGGATTGACAGCAGAACAGGCGACTGCCAAGCATATCAGTTATATAGCCGAACTTCTTAAATTCATGCAGCACGTAACCGATGATTCTAATCTTCTGTTAGCCAGATCTGTTCAGAATTATTATCTTATCGAAAATGTGACAAAGAATCTGCCACTCTTAACGGAACAGTTGGGGCAGATACGCGCAGTGGGTATGAATACAGCAGCAAAAAAGGCAATAACTGAACAGCAGATTTTCCAATTAATCGTCCTCACTAATTCAGCTTCAGACAAGCTACAATCAGTTAAACATGCAACGGAAGTACTGGAAATGAAGAATCCAGCTCTATTCGCGGAAATTAAGGAATCCTTTCAAGCTATGAATTCCGAAGTAAATCAAATGCTTGAATTTGTACAAACCAACTTTATCGCAAGTCCTCCTGTGAATGTAAATACAGACGCGTATTACAAAATGGCGACTTCCGTCATTGACAAAACATTTGAATTGTATGATAAGGAAAACAGCGCGATGGTTGCGGTCATAATGACACAGACAAATGATGAGCAGGTAATGAAAAGAAATCTGATTATCTTGCTTGTCGCTTTATTTGCCGTCATTTTGTATAGTTTTTTGGGCTTTTATTTCGCTATCCGTACTACAGTTAACCAGTTGACCTCGGCTACAAAGATCGTAGCTGATGGAGATTTGACCCAGACCCTATCTCTTCAAACCAAGGATGAAATGAGCAAAGTCGAAGCTTCGTTCAATGAGATGGTCTCCAACCTTCGACATCTGGTACAAGAGATAACGAAGAGTTCGGAACTCCTGGCATCTTCAAGTGAAGAACTTACCGCCAGCGCAGAGCAGACGGGACACACAACGGAACAAATCGTAATGACGGTTCAGGAAGTAGCCACCGGAACTAATGATCAGCTGCAGCAAGTAGAAGATATTACTTCGAAAATTACCAACCTTGCGTCAGGCGTACAGGGGATAGCTGAGGGCGGAGAGATAATCAATGCTTCCGTCGCCGAAACCCTTCAGAAGGCCGTGGAAGGCAGCCAGAATGTTCGATTGGCTATTCAGCAGATGGGTGCAATAAGCAGTAAATTTGAGGGTCTCTCCGAATCGGTTACGGTTCTTGGTCAACGTTCAGATGAGATTAGTGAAATCGTCAAAGTGATTACGAGTATATCTGCACAAACCAACCTTTTGGCATTAAACGCAGCAATTGAAGCCGCAAGAGCAGGAGAACAAGGCAGGGGCTTCGCTGTAGTTGCAGGTGAAGTAAGAAAACTTGCGGAACAGTCTTCCGAATCCGCTGCTCAAATCGCTAATTTAATTACCGCAATTCAAGATGTAACAAAGAGTACGGTATCGTCTATGGATGATACGGCTAAGGAAGTCGCTCAAGGTATTGGTGTTGTAAACGCTACCGAAGTTTCATTTGAAGATATCCAGAAGGCAGTAAATCAGGTGGTGCAGCAAACGAAAGAAGTGTCGGCGACAACACAAAAGATCTCTAATTCGGCTGAACAAGTAGCTGCGGCAGCAACACAAATTCATATGGTTGCAGAAGCAGCGGCTGCCGGGACCCAGAATATATCCGCTGCGACGGAGGAGCAATTAGCCTCTATGGAAGAAATCTCAGCATCTTCCTCCTCACTCTCACACATGGCGGAAGAACTTCAGTTGCTGGTGAAGAGATTTAAAGTTTAATTTTTAGGCTCCGGAAATGACCGGGGGCCTAGCGGCCTAATATATGGGTGGATTCGTACTGGGTATTTCCCTAGCATTTCCTAAGATTGGTTTAGCTATACACTGGTGAAAGCGCCGAGACTGCAGAAAGAGCACGATCGGAAATCGTGCAGGCGTCATAAGTGTCTCGAGGGTTCGAATCCCTCTCCCTCTGGTTACCGCGGCGAAAGCCGGGTGAATAAGTGTGTGGTGGAATGGCAGACACACTATCTTGAGGGGGAGTGGGTTTACGCCCGTTGAGGTTCGAGTCCTCTCAACCACATATCGAAGGCAGCTCTGCTGAGAGCCCCAGATGGGGCTCCTTCGCGTATATTAAGGTGCTTGAATGGGTTATCCTTAATGAAGTCAATGGAAAGCTCCTAGACGGCCAATGTGCGGGTTCTAACGACCCGCTACTGGCGAGGTAGGGGGAAATACCGGGAAGCTGCCCTCATTTGATTTTAATATAATTGATGCTGCCCGTTTAGATATCGTATAATGGAGATGGCATACGACAGCCTTTCTTTGCAACGTGGCCACCCTTCCGCAAGGTGGTCATACATAGCGCCTCACAAAACCTCCTGGATCAGGAGGTTTGATTTTTTTCTAGAGCTTTTTTAAAAAACCTACATTGGTAGGCGATGCAGAAAAAATAGAAGCAGGCTGCCGATGAGGCAGCCCTGTCTATGTGGGAGGGTCGGGGGCGCCCACTCCAATAGCCACCGCAACCTCATATCGTGAGCCGACAAGTTTATCCTCGAGTGCAGCCGCAGCCTCACTCCGCCTGCCACACCAGCGTCGCTGCGGCTTCGCCGTCCAGCGCGTACTCGACCGCCTGCCCATCGCAGGTGACCCGAAGCCGTTTGACCGTGTCCGTACGGTTGGACACGATTAGCACGCGGGATCCGTCCGGGTTCTCGAAGGCGGCGCTCTCCAGGTCGTCCTCGCAGGTATCGGATGCAATGCGCACGGCCCCGGTGTCGACGAACTTGGAGATATGGCCGAGGGTGTAGTAGTCGGCATTGTAGGTGACTTCGCCGGTTTCCTGGTGGACGGTGATCAGCCCGCGGCAGGTGGAGCGGCGGTTCAGGTGCTGGACGTAGTAGTAGTCCGGCCCGTTGTGTTCATCGAGCGCGACGTTCCACCAGATGACGGAGCGGCACCAGTGGCGCGGCAGGCGGATCACCTGCTTCATCTCCTCGAGGAAGCCGTCGCGCCAGTGCTTGACCGGGTTCCACTCGCCGCCCGAGCCCTCGGTGAACCAGATCCCCTTGTCCGGGTAGCGCTCGTGAATCTCGCTCATGACCGATTCCGTGCCGCCGTACCAGTGCCAGGCCGAACCCGCGACGTGCGGAGAGACCTCCGAATCGTCGTAGACCGCCTGCACGTAGTCTGCGCCGAGATCCCAGTTATGATCGAAGCAGTGAATCTGTGCATCAATCCCATACCTGCGGAAGGCGGGCACCAGGCTCGACTTGATGAACTGCGCTTCCTCCGGACCGGTAAAATACATCCCTGGCCAGCCGTTCGAGTCGTGCAGCGGCTCGTTCTGTATCGAGGTCGCATATACCGGAATACCTTCATCCCGGTACGCCAGGATGAACTTCGAGATGTACGCGGCGTAAGCATCGTAGTGCTCGGGGAGCAGCGTCCCGCGGATGCCGTCCTTCAGGCCGAGCTCGGAGCCGTTCGCCTTCATCCACGCGGGCGGGCTCCAGGTGGCGCAGGTGACGCGGATCCGGCCGGGATGCACGGCCAGCGACTCCTGCAGCACCGGCAGCACCCACCGCCGGTCATGCTCAATGGAGAAGCCGGGCAGGTCGGCCGGCTGAGGCTCATCCGCGTAGCTGTAAGGCCCGAGGACGAAGTCGCACGAGCCGATCGGCTGGCGCAGCAGGGACAGGCCGATGCCCTGCTCCTTGTCGAACAGCCGAAGGATCACTTCGCGGCGTGCCTCGGGTGTCAGCCGCTCCATGAGCAGGTAGGCGCTCGCTTCCGTGAAGGAAGCCCCGGCGCCGTCCATCACCTGGAAGCGCTGCGCAGGATCGACCGCGATCCGGCAGACCGGCACGCTCCTCTCGGCGCCCGCGCTAATGCTCCCCTCGGCCGATGCGGCGGACTCTGCCTGCTGACCGCGGACGGCTTCATTTTTCGCAGCATGAACCGATGCCTCTCCTCCAGCTTCTTCCCACGGAAGGGGGGGCTCCTCGCGAAGCCCGTATTCCATCCCCGTATTGTCCGCGTTTACTTTCGATGTCCAGATGCGTACCGGTGGTTTCATTGTCCTCTTCTCTCCTTTAGCTATAAGTAACTATTACCCGGATATACCGGCTATTCTTTCACAGCCCCAAGCACCATTCCCTTGACAAAGAACCGCTGCAGGAACGGATACACGAGCATGATCGGCAGGGCCCCGACGAAGATCTGGGCGGCCTTCAGCGTCCGCTGCGAGAAGTTCTGGAAATCCTCCACGCCGAGCGTCCGGAAATCCTGCTGCACGATAATCGTCTGCAGGTAAGAGGCGAGCGGGTAGTTGACCTTGTCCTTGATGTAGATCAGCCCGTCAAAGTAAGCGTTCCAGTGGCCGACCATCGTAAACAGCGAGATGGTGGCGATGGCGGGCAGCGAGATCGGGAGGAAGATTGACCAGAATGTACGGAAGTGTCCCGCACCGTCCATCAGAGCGGATTCTTCCAATTCGGCGGGCACGGTGCGGAAGAAGTTCAGAAGCAGGATGACGTTGTAGACCGACACGGCGCCAGGCAGGATAAGGGCCCAGAGCGTATCCATCAGGCCGAGCTTCGAGACCAGGATGTAGTTCGGGATAAGGCCGCCGTTAAACAGCATCGTGAACACGAAGTACCACAGATACACGGAGCGGCCCTTTAGTGCACGCGAGTCCTTCGACAGCGAATAGGCGGCGAGCAGCATCACGAACATCGAGAAGGCGGTGCCGAGCACGGTCCGCTGAACCGACACCCACAGCGACGAGGCGAACTGGGCGTTCATGACCGACTTCTGATAAGCATAGAGCGTGAACTCCTGCGGCCAAAATGTCACGAGGCCCGCCCCCGCCTTGGCGGCGGAGCTCAGTGAGACGGCGAGCAGGTGGAGCATCGGCAGAATGCAGAGCAGGGCGAGCAGCCCGAGCAGCACGTGGTTGAAGAGGCTGAAGAGCCGGTAACCGCGCGTTTTGTAGTACATGGGGGAGCCTCCTTTGGGTGGTTGCGTAACGGCTTCGCCGTAGTTTGAAGCTGTCGGGCTTAGAAGATCCGGTAGTTCGCCAGCTTGTAAGCGAGCCGGTACGAGAGAATGATAAGCACAAGCGAGACGACGGACTTGAACAGGCCGACGGCGGTGCCGAAGGAGAACTTGCCGGTGAGCAGCCCCTGCCGGTAGACGAACGTGTCGATAATGTCTCCCTGCTCATAGACGAGCGGATTGTACAGGTTAAAAATCTGATCGAAGTTTGCATTGAATACACCGCCCATAGCCAGCGTGGTGACCACGACGGTGATGGGGATCAGCGAGGGAAGCGTGATGTGCAGCGTCTGCTTCCAGCGTGAGGCGCCGTCGACTTCGGCCGCTTCGTATAGCGACGGGTTGATGCCGGTCAAGGCGGCCAGGAAGATGATGGCGCCGAAGCCGAAGTCCTTCCACACATCGCTGACAATCACGGTGAAGCGGAACCAGCTGCCGTCCCCGAGGAACAGGATCGGATTGATGCCGAGGCAGGTGCCGAGCCCCTTGTTAACGATCCCCTTGTCGCTCAGCATATCGATGAGAATGCCCGCCAAGGTCACCCAGGACAGAAAGTGCGGGAGATATACGAGTGTCTGGATACCCCGCTTGTAGGCGCTGCGCCTCACCTCGTTCAGGAGCAGGGCGAACAGGAAGGGCACGACGAGGTTCAGCACAATCTTCGAAACCGCAAAGATCAAAGTATTGCGCGTGACATTCAGGAACGTATCGTACCCGAACATGAACCTGAAGTGCTTCAGCCCGACCCAGTCGGAGCCGAAGAGGCCCTTGGCAGGCTTGAAATCCTGGAAGGCGATCAGGATGCCAGCCATGGGAATGTAGTTGAAAATGAAGACAAGCAGAACGGCCGGCAGCAGCATCAGGTGGAGGGTGAGGCCTCCGCTGCCCCTGCGCCTCTTGCGGGCAGACGTTGGGGCGGCCGCCGCAGGTTCCGCAGCCGGCGTGCCGGCGGGATGGGTGGGTAGTGTAGACACGGTCGTCACCTCGTTCGGGTTCGATGGTTGCTGCATTTCTCATTCTAGAGAGGGGAGGCGGCCGCGGATATAAAACGATGGCGAGGAGGATAGCAATCTGTTAGGCATTTTGGCTCGGGGGGCCCGCCAGGGAGGCGGAGGTGGTATGATGGGGAGGCGAAGGTAAGCGGTATCATACACACCAATGACAACAGCAAAGGGAGAGGGATCGCTTGGGAGTCCGGTTCAGTTTTTTTACCAAAATCAATCTGCTCATTCTGCTCCTGGCCCTGCCGGTGCTCGGGCTCTATACGTATTCCAGCCACGTGAGCACGGAGGTCGTGACGCGGGAGCTCAAGGGTGCCAGCGCCGGGCAGCTCAGCCTGCTGCTCGAACAGCTCGAGTCCCGCGTCGAACAGACGATGTTCTTCTCGCTGACGATGCTCCAGGACCCGACAGTGAAGCGGTTCAAGGGGATTGCGATGATCGATTCGCCCTATGATCTCATGGAGACGAAGCAGGCCATCCTGGACAAGCTCAACCTTCAGAATCTGCAGCGCGAGTGGGTGACGAATTATTCCGTCTTCACGACGGACAACCGGCAGGCGGTATCGAACGTCTCCGGTGTGGGATATGACCGGAAGCGGATCGACCGGGCGCATACGGGCCGCTGGGAATACAGGCCGGCGGGCGCTGCACTGGAGGGTCAGAGCGCCGGCGGGCCGTATGCCGGAGCTCCCGCAGCCGTCACAGCGGCGGCCGAGCGAGCGGTAGTGAGCACTGCTGCGGACGCTGCGCCGGCTGACCGTGCGGGTGCGACCACCGCTGCAGACTCCCCACCGGCCGAGCGAGCGGTAGTGACGACCGCCGTAGACTCCGCTCCGGCTGATCGCGCGGTCGCGACGTCCGCCGCCGGCCTCGCGCCGGAGACCGGCGGCTGGACGCTGCCAGGGAACACGGCCGGCCGCCCCGCGAATCCGGCTTCCTCCAGCGGCGGCAAGGGCGAGCCCGCCTTTTATTACTACACGCACGATCTCAGCGAATACCGGAAGAGCCCGGCGCTCGCCAACGTGATCATCGAAGCGAGCATCCCGGAGGGCAACATCCGGCGGATGCTTGACGAGTTCAAGAAGCAGGGACAGGGCGATCCGTTCTTTTTCCGTGAGGGGGAGGGCCTCATCGCCAACTCGACGGCCAACCGGGCCTTGATGGACGAGATGCTGGCCGGGCTGCGCGGGATGCCGCTTGGGAGCCGTTTGACCCAGACGCTGCGCATCGGCAGGGAGGATTATCTCGTGACAGTGCTGGAGTCGCCGGCGCTGGGCTGGTATCTCGTCGACTACGTGCCTTTGAAGCAGGTGCTCGCCCCGATCACATTGTCGCGCCGGCTGTTCTACACGTCGATCGGACTGCTTGCGGTGCTCTCGCTGGTCGCTTCCATGCTCTTGTACCGGAATGTACAGGTGCCGATCAAACGGCTCATTCACAGCGTGCAGAATGTGAAGCGTGGTAATTACGGCGTGCGGCTGGCTCCCATAGGCAGCTATGAATTCACGTATCTCTTCGATAAGTTCAATGAGATGTCAAGCCAGATCGAGGAGCTTATAGACAACGTCTACAAGCAGCAGCTGCGGGTCCGGGAGGCGGGGCTAAAGCAGCTTCAGTCGCAGATCAACCCCCATTTTCTGTACAACTGCCTCGGGTTCATCATCAATATGGCAGAGATGAAGCGCGGGGAAGCGGTCGTCACCATGGCCCACAACCTCAGCGATTATTACCGGTATACGACCCGGCTGGAGAAAATGACCGCAACCGTGGATGAAGAGCTTCGGCTGATCGGGAACTATCTGGAGATTCAGCGGCTGCGTACGCCGCGCATCGAATATGAGATCCAGGTGCCGCGGGAGCTTCGAAGCACCAAGATTCCGCGCCTGCTCCTCCAGCCGCTGGTGGAGAATGCGATCCTGCACGGCATCTCGAAGTCGCTGGACTCCGGACTGATCCGGGTGACGGGAGGCGCGGACGGCACTTCCCGCTGGATATCGGTGGAGGACGACGGTGCCGGACTGACGGACGAAGCGCGGGAGGCGCTGCAGCATGTGCTGGGGCAGGAGATGGGCGGGAGCCTGGGCTTCGGCCTGTGGAACGTGCACCAGCGGGCGGGCTACCACTGGAATGCGGAAGCGGGGCTCCGGCTTGAGTCCTCCGAGCTTGGCGGGCTTCGCGTGACCCTGCAGTGGTCCGAGCCGCAGCGTGAAGTGGGGCCAGAAGAACAGTCAGAAGAAAATAACAGAAGAAATGACAGAAAAGTGACAGTAGAAACGAAACAATCCATAGAGAGAGGAAGAACAGACCATGCTGCAGCTGCTTCTGGTAGATGACGAGGCCCATTGGGTAGACAACATGGCGGAGACGAAGCCCTGGCATGAGCTTGGCATCAGCACGGTGCACAAAGCTTACTCGGGTGCGGAAGCACTGGAGAAGATCGACCTGCATACGATCGATATTGTGATCACGGATCTGGTCATGCCAGGGATGACGGGCATTGAGCTCATCGGAAGGATTCAGGCGGAACGGCAGGGCATCAAATGCATCGTGCTCTCCGGCTACGCGGAATTCGAGTATGCCCAGCAGGCGATGAAGCTGCAGGCGTTCGACTACCTGCTGAAGCCGGTGCGGACGGAGGAGCTCATGGCCGCGGTCCGGAAGGCGGCTGAGGAGCTCCGCGAGGAATGGGAGGCGGTGGTCTCCCGGGAGCGGACGCTCTATGCCCTGCGGGAGAACCTGCCGCACATCCGCAGCAGGCTGCTGCTTCAGTTTCTCGCGGGCCGCATGCTGCCGGAAGGAACGTGGGCGGCGAAGGCGGAGGCATACCGTCTCGGCTTCCGGCACGGCGATGCTTGCGCCCTGCTGCTGATCCGCATGGAAGGCGCCTTCGCCTCCCTGGAGCGCGGAGAGCTGGAGCTCATGGAATATGCCGTGACAAACATCGCCGGGGAGCTGCTCCAGCCGGGCTTCGAGCTGTGGCCGTGCCGCGAGGAGCATGACTATCTGGTCGTACTCGTGCGTCCGGCGGTCGGCGGGGAAGAAGCGCGCGGCTTCATGCCGCAGCTCGAGCAGACCGCGCTGCGCATCCAGCAGAAAGTGAAGCTGTACCTGCGCGGGGACGTTTCGATCCTGATGAGCGGCGTGGGGCGCTTCCCGGTGGAGCTGCCGGCGATGTACGAGCAGGCGCTGTTCGCCTTCCGCCAGCGGGTGGGCGCCGAGCAGGGCATCCTCGCCATGGCCGGGGAGCGCACCGGCAGCCCGGCCGGTGTGCTGGCTGGACTCTACAGCCCGCCGACCCTGCTGCAGCTGCTCGAAGCGGGCCGCTGGGAGACGGCGGAGGAGAAGCTGGCCGCCTCCCTCGGCGAGCTGTCGGAGCGGTGGAGCACGTCGCTCGAGCACCTGCTCGAAGCCGGATACCACATTGCGGGAGCCTACACGCATATCGCGCACAAGAACGGCCGCCAGCTGCAGGAGATTATCGGTGGGCGCTTCCGGGAGCTCGCCGAAGGGCAGGTATTCCGCACCATCGCCCGTCTGCAGGAATGGTCGCTGGCCGTGCTCCGGTCGCTGCGGGACGAGTCGTCACAGGAAATCCGGGCCTCCCGCACCTCGGTGATTCGGCAGGTGCAGGATTATATCGATTCGCATCTCGGACAGGGTGTGTCGCTGCGGGAGATTTCGGATCATGTGCATGTCCACCCGACCCACCTGTCGAAGATCTACAAGCTGGAGACCGGCGAGGGAATTTCCGACTACATCTACCGTATCCGCATGGAGCGCTCGGATTACCTGCTGCTCCGTACGGACAAGAAGATCTATGAGATCGGAGCGGAGCTAGGGTACCCCAATGCGCATTATTTTATCAAGGTGTTCAAAAAGCGCTTCGGCCTCACCCCCCAGGAATACCGGGATGCGCACCGCAAAGCCTGGAGCGCGGAGGAGACCGCGACCGGCGTACACTAGTTTGAGACGGAGTCTGCGAGCGTAAATTCGGGTGCGGGAACGCCATACAAACGCATAATAAAGTGCTATGCCTCTCTTTACATTGCTATAGCTGGGGGCTTCCGCCCGCTGGTAGGATGAGGATGTGACACAGACACGTACAGGAATGAAAGGGGACCAGCATCCGATGAAATCCAACTATCTAACCGCCCTTAGAACAGGCCTTGCGGCCGCCATCGGCGTGACTTCGCTGCTCGCCGGCTGCAGCAGCCAGGGCGAAGCGCCGGAGAACACGCAGGCAGCCGCACCGCAGGGAGAAGTGAAGCCGCTGGGCAAGTTCGACCCGCCGATAGAGGTTACTGCGATTGCGAATGCGGATGAGCAGAAGTTTTTTGACGGGGATACGCTCCAGAACAACCCTCACACGCGTTGGGCGCTCGAGAAGTTCGGGATGAAGATCAACTATTCGATCCAGCCGGCGAGCGGCGACCAGCTGAAGCAGAAGCTGCAGCTCATGCTCGCCTCGGGGGAGAAGCTGCCGGACATCATCAATTACTACAACGATCCGGTCATGGTCGGCCAGCTCATCGATTCCGGCCAATTCATCGAGGTGGAGGAGCTTTACAACCAGTACGCGGGGAGGATCTACAAGGACCACGCGGAGCAGCACCCCGAGTTCTGGTACCCGTTCATGAAGGACGGCAAGAAGTACGGCATCCCGCTGCTCGAGTACCAGCGCAATAATGAGCCGGTACTGTGGCTGCGGGAAGACTGGATGAAGAAGCTGAATCTGCCCGCGCCGAAGACTCTGGTGGACCTCGAAGCGGTGATGGACAAGTTCAAGAACGAGAACCCGGATGGCATTCCGGCGGGCGAGGTTACGCCGCTGGTCATCGCTCTGAAGAACGGCGGACACGGCTGGATGGCGACCGTCGACTGGCTGTTCGGGGCTTACGGCAGCGTACACGAGCAGTGGAACAAGAAGAGCGACGGCACCCTGGAGTACGGCTCCGTCCATCCGGGTGCAAAGAAAGCGCTGGGCAAGCTGAGCGAGTGGATGGGCAAAGGCTACATCTCCAGGGACGCCGGCATGATGGAGGAGGTGAAGGCGTCCGAGCTCATCATCGCGGGCAAGTCAGGTGTCGTCGTCGGGCCGAACTGGATGCCGGACTGGCCGTTCCCGGATGTGTTGAAGAACGCGCCGCAGGCGGAGTGGAAAGCGTACCCGATCCCGGCGGGACCGGACGGGACGATCGGCACGCTCGGCGATGACGCGGGCTCGAACGGCGTCATTCTGATCAACAAGGACTTCAAGCACCCGGAAGCCTTCTGGCTGTACTACAACTACCTCCTCGATCATTATGCGAACCCTCAGTCGGGGGGCGAGTTTGAGCACGGCTTTGCCAAGGGCTACGACTGGGACATCCTTGACGGCCAGCCGACCAACGACAAGAGCAAGCTGCCGAAGGCGACAACGAATTTCAACTTCCTTACGGGTATCTCGCGCAACCCGGCCCGGATTCCATCCTTATACTTTGATACGCTCGTGAAGCTGGCGGAGGGCAAGGAAGCCGTAACGCCGTACGAGAAGCTGACGAAGCAGACGCGCAAGCCCGAGAACTGGCACGCGGCCAAGGTGGTGCTGGACCAGAAGGACATCCGCAAGCCGAACTACTTTAATGGGGCGCCAACGGAGACGATGCGGGAGAAGTGGGACCTGCTCATGCAATCGGAGCTCGAGACGTTCAACAAAATCATCTACGGCAAGGAATCCGAAGCGGCCTTCGACGCCTTCGTCGAGAAGTGGAAGAAGAACGGCGGTGACCAGATCACGAAGGAGGTCAATGAGTGGTACCGGTCCGTGAGCGGGAAGTAAGGAGGGCTGCGAGGAATGGATGGTCGCGGTGAAGGAACTACCCGTACGCGTACTCCCCGTCGAAGGAGGCGCTAAATATGTTCTCGCAGCCGCTGCACCGGCATCTGCAAGCAAGAGACATTGCCGTCTATGCGGTTCATCCCGGCTGGATCCGGACGGATATGGGCGGAGAGCAGGCGCCTGGGGATCCGGAGGCATCGGCCCCCGGCATTTCGGATCGTATCGAATGCAGGACGGTTCCGGCTCCGGGACGGTTTGTTTTATCGATTATCGAGGAGAAACCATGCCCATTTGACGCATCGGGCATTTTGACGACCTTGGCCAAGCCCAGCTTGGTTCAAGGTCTTTTTTAAAATACTGGAATTTATATCTCGCCAGAGCTCGATCCCGTAATCTTGTATTTCTTATAAACGCGCATCGTCCTATAAAGGACGGCGAAGCCGTTTATCTTGTTTTCCGTGCCGCCTCACAAGAAATACATAACAAAGTGTCATGCCATCCGCCACATTGTTATAGATGAATCGCTTTCATCTCGGTAGGATAAGGGGGAATCGATCTACAAGTCCAGCTACAGAAAAGGAGAACCCTATGCCAACCTATGCAGTCCGAACCTGGTTAGTTATCGCGCTTGCTACCGCCGTCGGCTGGTCGTCGTCAGCCGCGGCAGCCGTGAAGCCTGTCTCCGCATCCGCCACAGCCGAACGCAACACCGGCCAGCCGGTGGAAGTGTACATGACCACCTGGGACGGGGCCAAGCGATTGTCCCAAGAAGCCGGGGTGAGCTTCAGGCCTGACCGCAACCCTCACCCGTATACGATCCATGTCGACGAGTCCAGGACGTACCAGACGATGGACGGCTACGGAGCGTCGCTGACCGATTCCTCCGCCTATGTTATCTACCATCATCTCGATGAGAAGAAGCGCACGGAGTTGATGCGTCAGCTGTTTGACCCGGTTCAGGGGCTCGGCCTCAGCTACCTGCGGCTGCCCATGGGAGCGAGTGATTTTGCTCTCAACGATTATACGTATGATGACATGCCTGAGGGGCAGGTTGACCCCGATCTGGAGCACTTCTCCATTGAGCATGACCGGGCCTACATCCTGCCGGTGCTGAAGCAGGCGCTGAAGATCAACCCGCAGCTAAAGGTGATGGGAACGCCATGGAGCGCTCCGGCCTGGATGAAATCCACCGGCCGGCTGCAGAAGGGCAAGCTCCTGACCGAATACTATGGCGCCTACGCCCAGTACTTCGTGAAGTTCATCCGGGCTTATGCGGCCGAAGGCGTGCCGATCCACGCGGTGACGCTGCAGAATGAGCCGCAGTATGAGCCCAGCGGCTATCCCGGGATGACGATGGAGCCGGAGGATCAGGCGGAGTTCGTGAAGAACCACCTCGGTCCCGCTTTCCGGGAAGCGGGCATCAAGACGGAGATCATCGTCTGGGACCATAACTGGGATCATCCCGAGTATCCGATCGAGGTGCTGAACGATGAAGAGGCGAAGCCGTATATCGCCGGATCGGCGTTCCACAGCTACGGAGGAGCGGTAGAGAACCAGGCCCAGGTGCACGACGAGCATCCGGACAAGGGGATTTACTTTACGGAGAGCTCGGGAGTGACGGAGTACCCTGTCTTCGGCGACAATGTCAACTGGGACCTCTCGAACCTGCTCATCCGCTCCACGCGGTATTGGGCGAAGACGGTCCTCAAGTGGAATCTGGCGCTCGACGAGAACAACGGCCCGCTCAACGGAGGCTGCTCCACGTGCAGAGGGGTGGTCACCGTTACATCCGACGGCAGCGTGACGCTCAATGAAGAATATTATGCCTTCGGCCATGCCTCCAAGTTCGTTCAGCCGGGCGCAGTTCGCATCGCCTCGAACACGTTCGGTCCCGGCAGCCTCGAGACCGCAGCCTTCCGCAACCCCGACGGTTCCAAGGCGCTGATCGTCTTGAACGGCGCCGGCGAGGAGCGGGAATTCCAGGTGAGATGGGGGAATGCCAGCTATACATACAAGCTTCCGGCCAAAGCGGCGGCAACCTTCAAGTGGAACGGTCGGACCGGAGCCGGTACGGATGGTATCAATCCGTACAGCCGCGTGGAAGCGGAGGAAGCCGCCGAGCTTCGCGGCGTCAGGGCCGGCATCGCACGGGACACGGCAGGCGGCGGCTTGGTTGGCTCGGACAGCGGGGCCGGCGGTTATATCGCCTTTAAGGATGTGGAAGTGGTCAGCGGCACGGCCAGTGCGGACATCCGGTATGCATCCGCGCAGGATGTCCGGATCGAGCTGCGGCTCGGCAGCCCGAACGGAGCCTATGTCGGTGAGCTCGATACCGGGGCGACCGGAGGAGACCAGATGTGGGCCACGAAACGCATCCCTGTCGAAATCCCTCCGGGAACGCATAAGCTGTTCCTCGTGTTCAAGAGCCCGGTGAACCTGAACTGGTTTCAGTTCGGCTTCACCTCCGCCAAGGAGCTCCACAATTATGCGGCCCGGAATGGGAGCTTCGAGGATGGCGCTCCGGGTCCATGGCAGGGCTGGTCGCCTGAGGGCCAGGCGTCGGCGCAGAAGGTCGAGTCCGGGGATGCGCACAGCGGCGAATACAAACTGATCCACTGGTCCGCCGGGCCTTACATGCAGGGAACGTCCCGTACCATCGAGGTTCCGAACGGCACTTACCAGGCTTCCGTGTGGGTGAAAAAAGGGGACGGCATCGAAACGCGGCTCACCATCAGGAATTATGGCGGACCCGAGATGAGTGCAGAGGCGGGAAACGGGGGGATCTCATATTGGAAACAGCTCACCACGGGGCCGTTCCTGGTCACAAGCGGCAGAGTGGAGCTTGAACTGCACTCTGAAGCAGCCAAGAGTGAGTGGGCGGCCTTCGACGACGTCGAGCTGAAGCCCGTCCCCACGGCGGCACCCGCCGCTCCGACGGCTCACGGTGCCCCACCGGCTCCGCGGCAGGTCACAGCCAGCGTGGTTGGGGAAGGGCAGTCGATCCGGCTGAGCTGGGAAGGGGCAAAAGGAGCGGCGCATACAAAATCTACCGTTCCATAACGGAGGATTCGGACCGCAGGGACCCAAAGAGAGGAGGTGCGGAGCTTGCGCTTCACGATTACCAGGAGATTGGAGCGGTTCCGTCCGGAACAACCTGGTATGTCGACCAGGGTCTACGGGGCAAAACCCGCTACTATTACCGGGTCACGGCCGTGAACCCGTCCGGGGAATCCCAGGCATCGCAAGCGGTCAAGACGAACACCAGACCGGGGAACGACGAAGCGGCCCCTCCGGCTCCCGGAGGACTGACGGCTGAGGCCGGAGCCGAGCAGGTAACCCTGCGCTGGATGCCCAGCCTGGAGAGCGACTTCCTGAAGTACAGCGTCTACGTGGACGGGATCCGCAGGGCGTCGGTGGATCCCGTAACGGAGTCGCAGCTTACGCTGGAGGGGCTGACCCCTGGCCGGTCGTACAGCTTCACCGTGACTGCGGTGGACCGGAGCGGCAACGAGTCCGTGCACAGTGCTCCGGAAGCTGCCGTCCCGCAGGCTAAGCCGGTGCAGGTAGCGATCGAGAACGGCGGCTTCGAGCTGGGGGATTTCAGCGGCTGGAAGGAATGGCACCCCGAGGGACAGGCGGCCGCCCAGTTCATCGACTCGGACAGCCCAAGGGGAGCATATAAGCTCACCCACTGGGCCGGATCTGATTACCGGCAGTCGACTTACCGGACCTTGGAAGTACCGGATGGCCGATATAAGGTCCAGGTGTGGGCCCGCACGGGCGGCGGGCAGAATACCTTCCGTCTGGAAGTGAAGCCGTACGGCGGACCGGAGCTCGTGAAGGACATGAAGGGAGCGTCCGGCGGGAGCTGGACCCCCTACGTGATCGATGGAATCGAAGTAAGAGGAGGACGTCTCGAGATCGGCGTTTTCTCTGACGCCAAAGCTGGGAACTGGGCGGCGGTAGATGATTTCGAACTGTACCGTTACCCCTGAGTGGATGATGCTTTCACCGAGGCTGCCGGTCTAACCGGCGGCCTGTTTGGCGTCTCCCGGGTAAGAAGGCTGTCCGCCGTGAGGAGGGAGCAGAGCATAGCTGCAGGTGAGGGCCCAGTTCTGGTTCCTATGGTACGTGTGCAGCATGTAGAGATGGGAAGCGGACCACTGGCGTAAATATTATCTTGCCTGGGGCTCTCAGCAAAGGCACTTTCGATATGCGGTTGAGAGGACTCCCCCCCCCCTCAATATAGCGTGTCTGCCATTTCACCACAACCGCTTATTATGTAATGCGGCCACCTGATCCAAGTACGCCAGGGCTTATAGAAGCGCTATTAACCAATATTGCTCTCCTTGTTCAATATCCGTTTCAAGTCTTGATTGGTGTACTGATTATTGTTCAGATGATAGATTTCAAAGAGAAGTTGACGCAACTACCATTTCAATATCAAATTCGTTAAAAATTTTGACAAATGGTGCCTTCGGTTCGGCATCGGTTATAAGCATGTCGATCGCATCGAATGGACAAACGCGGTGAAAGAGATTTTTCTCGAATTTGGACGAATCTGCTAGCAGAATGACTTGGTTCGCACGCTTGATCATCTCTCGCTTCAAGTAGGCTTCCTCAACAGTTGGGGCGAATAAGCCTTCGGCAGTAATGCCGCATGTGCCCAGGAACAGCTTATCCACCCTGATTTCACTCAGCATCTCAATCGTACGAGGGCCAAAGGCGTAGCGGTGCCAGGTGTTGACGACACCGCCGAGCAGATGGGTTGTTGTCTGCGACTTGTCACAGAGTACGGCTGCGATGTCGATGGAATTAGTGACAACTACATTATCCGTAGTGGTCATGAACTCCGCTATATACTGTGTGGTCGTTCCGGTATCCAGCATCAAATAATCGCCGTCTTGGATGAGTGACGCTGCTGCGACAGCTATGGAACGTTTGTTTCCGGAATCAGTCAGTCGTTCCTTATAGCTGCTAATGTGCTTAGTCATGGAAGGCAAGATCGCGCCGCCACGCACGCGGACGATGAGGCCGTCCGTTTCCATTTTGACCATGTCGCGCCTGGCTGTATCATAAGAAACCTCGTATAATGCGCAAATCTCTTCCATGCTTATTTTTTGATTTATTTTCAAATAGTCCACGATCGACTTGATACGTTCCTCTTGATTCATCCTCTTGCCCACCTTATCTGCATTCTATTCCTCATTATACGCATTCGACTGATTTGAATACAAGTGTAATCCGAAAAACGCGCGGTTTATGCTTATTTTTTTATGCATATTAGTGCAAGTAATAAGTTATAAACTTGTTCTAGTAAGTAAATTAACTATCCATGTATTGAAAAGTTGCAAATCATCACTTATACTAGGGTTGCAAATGCGTTAGATAAATAGGAGAAGGAGAGAACGCTATGAACAAGGTTAAAGTGGGGATCGTCGGTTTTGGATTATCGGGACAGGTTTTTCACGCTCCAATTATTCAAGCTGTAGATGGAATGGAGATCGTGAAGGTAGTCTCCGGTAATCCGCAAAAGGTAAAACAGCAGCTGCCGGACACCGAGGTGGTCGGTACGATCGACGACCTGCTACTGGATGAGGCCATTGATCTTGTCGTTATCACGTCGCCGAATCAAACGCATTATCCGTATGCGAAGCAAGCGCTGCAAGCAGGCAAGCATGTTGTGGTAGAGAAGCCCTTCGTCATCCACTCGGAGGAGGCACGCGATCTGATTGAGACGGCAAGCCGGCACAAAAAGCTGCTCAGTGTCTATCAAAATCGGAGGTGGGACAACGACTTTCTTACTTTGAAGCAAACGATAGAATCCGGTGTTATGGGGGAGATTGCTCACTATGAGGCGCATTTTGACCGCTACCGTCCGCAAGTAACGGACAGATGGAGAGAGCAGGAAGGTCCGGGCTCCGGCATGCTGTATGATTTGGGCGCGCACTTGATTGACCAAGCGCTGCATCTGTTCGGAAAGCCGATCAGCGTATATGCCGATGTGTTCCCGCAGCGGGCAGGCTCCAAGGTCGACGATTATTTTCATCTCGTGCTCAATTACGACAAGATGCGGGTTATTCTACATAGCGGCTCGCTCGTTACCCAGCACAGTCCGAGGTTTCAAGTGCATGGCAGCCAAGGCAGCTTTATCAAATACGGACTGGATTCGCAGGAGGATATGCTTCGTCAAGGCGGCTTGCCAGGTCAGCCAGGCTGGGGCGCGGACAGAGAGGAATGGTACGGTGAGTTGACGTTAGCATCCTATGGGTCGATTCAAACGGAGAAGGTGAAGACGCTGCAAGGCGGCTATGAGCGGTTCTATCAGGGCATGTTTGCTGCCATTACGGATCATGCGCCTGTACCGGTTCAGGCTGAGGATGCCATGGATACGATGAAGGTCATCGAGTTAGCGATACAAAGTAATGCAGAGAAAAGAACAGTACCTTTCAGGTAATGGATGCTGCTGAAGAATAGGAGGTCAGACATTGAACGAGCTTTCAAGTTTGCTGGATGAATTGAAGCTTGAAGAAGAGAACATTCAGTTCGAGCATTTTAACAATCGCACGGCTTATGAATTAGGCACGGCGATGACGGACGAAGCTTATCGTAGAGGCTTACCGATTATCATCGACATTAGCAAGGTCGAGCAGCGCCTTTTTCACCATGCTTTGCCTGGCACCTCGAAGGACAACGAGGAATGGGTCCAGCGTAAGAACCGCGTTGTACGTCATTTTCTGCACAGTTCATTTTATATGGGGACGTATTATAAGCTGCACAATACCGATATTCTGCAAAAATCCGGTCTAGATCCGGCACAGTATGCCACCCACGGCGGCGCATTTCCAATTATTGTCCGCAATTCCGGCGTCGTAGGCACGGTTACCGTCTCCGGCTTGCCGCAAAGGGAAGATCATGAGTTCGTGGTCAGCATGCTTCGGCGGTTTTTGAATATGGAGCTGTAATTGAAAGCATACACCGATGGAGTGGGGATGTCCGCAGCACGAGAGGGCGCAGACTGGGTAACCCGCTTCGATTGGATCTGACCGGTGGCGCATGAAGAGTAGGTTCTGACCGACCACGTCGCTTACGATACCAAACGTTCTTCGCCGCCTAAAGGACCAATCCCCTATTTCGGTCAAGTAAGAAAAACATCTGAAAGCGGTAAAGGAGGACTTTTTATGGATAAAATTAATAGGATTGAACCCGCTAATGATAAAGAAATAGAATTCAATGAAAAGAATAATCCTGATATTAGTTTTTTTATGGAAATGATAAATGAACCGGATGAACTTCTCATTGGTAGATATCAATTTACTTATAAAGATCGCGTTCATTCTAACTCTGAAGCAAGAAGATTTATCAACTTTTTAAAATGCATTAATAATTGATACACAATAAATGGTGTGGTGTATTAAAAGACTGCAGACATTTGCACAAAAGATGGATTTTTATACATATGCATCGGATGGGCGATATAAGGTCCAGGTGTGGGCCCGCACGGGCGGCGGGCAGAATACCTTCCGTCTGGAAGTGAAGCCGTACGGCGGACCGGAGCTCGTGAAGGACATGAAGGGAGCATCCGGCGGGAGCTGGACCCCCTACGTGATCGATGGAATCAAAGTAAGGGGAGGACGTCTCGAGATCGGCGTCTTCTCTGATGCCAAAGCCGGGAACTGGGCGACGGTAGATGATTTCGAACTGTACCGTTACCCCTGAGGGGACGATGCTTTCACCGAGGCTGCCGGTCTAACCGGCGGCCTGTTTGGCGTCTCCCGGGTAAGAAGGGCTGTCCGCCGTGAGCAGGGAACAGAGCATTGCTGAAGGTGAGGGCTCAGTATTTATTTCCGGTTTCAGCACGAGGGTGATTACGAGCGCGACAACCGCGAAGTTCACGAGGAGGGCTCCATTACCACCACCTTCTAATTTTGATTCATTTCCAGTTTAAGCCATTTCGCAGCCCTCACTGCAGCATTACTAGGGCAAGAATGAAACCTTTTGAAGTGGGGAGGCGTATAGGAATTAACTGGTAAAATTAGCAAGGAGTGATGGTCTTTTGATATCCCATCTGCCTCAAAGGCTGCATCCCGACTCGGTGAAGGTTTCCCGGATCTCTGCCATTATTGTGAACTCTGTACTCATCACACTGTCCATTTTGTATTGTCTACTCGCTTACTTGTTTGGCTGGAGTTTCCTCCCCGGATGGATCGCCCTCGGCCTGTTTGCCCTAAGCTTCGTTCTCTTCGTATGTTTTGTGCCGAAAGCAGAGGTCCGCTGGTTCTCCTTTGACATTCGAGAGGAGGAACTTGAGCTTCAATCAGGAGCTCTGTTCATCAGTTCTGTTCTGGTTCCAATGATACGCGTGCAGCATGTAGAGATGGGAAGCGGTCCACTGATGCGCAAATACGACCTTGCGGAGGTCAAGATCGTAACAGCTGCTACAACGCATAAGATTAGCGGATTGAAACGGGAGGATGCAGAGCGGATCAAGCAGCAGATCAGCAGGCTGGCCAGGGTGGTGGAACCAGATGAATAACGAGAAGCAGCTGCATCCCGTATTCCTGCTCTTCACGTTCTATGAATGGATTAAGGGGCTCATTCCCATCATTGTGATTCTATATTTGCGAAGGGGTCAAGTTCTGGAGGATCTGTATGGATGGGGAATATTAGCCGCTTTGCTGCTAATTCTGCTTATTGGTTGGGGGGTACTCAGCTGGAAACGGTTCGTTTATATGCTTGAAGATGACCGTCTGGTCATCCGGCGCGGTGTACTACTGAAAGATGAGAAGAACCTTTATTTCGGCCGGATCCACTCGGTCAGCATGGAGCAGCCGTTGCTCCAGCGTCTTCTCGGCGTGGTGCAGGTTCGGATCGAGACACCGGGTGGGGGGCCAAAATCGGATGGGCTACTGCCAGCCGTGTCCTTGGAGGAGGCCCAGTTCCTGCAGCAGTGGCTTCGTCAGCGACAGCATGCAGCCCAGGGAACAGGTATGATAGGGACCTATGGTGCAGATGTTGCAGGGACCGCTCTGGCAGAAAAAGACCTGGGCAGAGAAGCAGGTGCAGAAGGGATATCTGCGCCGGAACATAGTCTGCCGCAAACAGCCCCGCTGCTGAAATTATCGTCGAGTGAGGTGGCCAAGGCCGCCTTCTCCTCCATGAATATCGGGATGGTTGTAGCCTTCACCGGCGGGGTATACTCGTTGCTGAACGACTTCCTGGAGGACAACATCTATGAACGGCTCTTCAAGGAGTCAGCGGCCCATCTTCATGGGGGATTCGCCATTCTAACGGCATCGAGTGTTCTGCTGCTGTTTGCCTGGCTGCTCTCCTCAGTGCTGTTCATTCTAAGGTTCGGGGAATTCACCGTTAGCCGGGACGGGGAGCAGCTCGTGGTTGCTCACGGCCTCCTCGAACGCAGGAAGACCGTGTTCTCTCCGAGGCGTGTGCAGGCTGTTATTGTAAAAGAAGGGTTGCTGCGCCAGCTGCTCGGATACGCTGAGATTGAGCTGCGTGTCATTGCATCATGCAAGCAGGAAAAGCTGGTGCTTCACCCCTGGGTGCGAACGAAGGACATTCCTGCGCTGCTCAGTGAGGTGGTTCCTCAGTTCACCGTGAAGCCGGTGACCGCAAGAGCCCCGCGGCAGGCCTTCCTTTATTACCTTCGCTTCAAAATGCTCGTTGTCACATTGATGTGTGCCGTGGCGATCTTGTACTTTCATTTGCCGGGCCTGTGGGCTCTAATACTATATCCGCTAACGTGGTTCTGGTCGCTGCATTGCTATAAGGACGCGGGAATGCACTTATCAGGAGGAGAACTGACGCTGCGCAGACGCTTACTGTCGCGAGAAACATGCTATGTACTACGGCCTCAGATCCTTACGGTGACAGCGAGCGGCAGCCTTGCACAGCGGAAGAGGAAGCTGCTGTCTCTGAGGGTGAACATCATGGGAGGACTTGGGGGGAGCTCCTTCGAGGTGCACTACCTGGATGAGGGGGACGTGCAGACCGCTTGGCGCTGGTTCAGCCGCAGTGGAACAGGATTTATTCAGCGCTCGCGGTAGAGGGAGGAGTTCGAACAGATTAAACATAGTGAGGTGATCATTGTGAGGTTTCACTTTAAATTAATCCATTTAGAAGGCACAGAACTTCCGGAGTTTATGATGTATAAGCCGAATGCAGGGGCTATCGAAGCCCCTGCATTCTTAAGTGTAGTAGAGTATTTGAAAGAAAGCTATGGCGAGAATGCTATCGGAGAGTGGAATTATACTGAGAGAGATAAGAAGGGAGAAGTCATCTTTAAAAACTATGCCGATGGAATGGTTGTAACCTTTAAAATTAGGAAGGAAAAGAGCCTAGAAGTGTGGATATCGGATAATTCTTATGCACTAGGTGATAAAGTTTGGTTCAAAGGATCAGAAGAATTGCGGGCTGAGTTCGTTCAGATCGTAGAAAAGTCGGGGGAGCTATACAAGGGTGTAAGAGAGTATGAGGTAAAGGTTCTTGCAACAGGGAAGGTAATCAAAAATGTACTCCCTGACCAGTTAAGGAAGGAATAAATAGGTATTCTAGATATGCTCTTTGTCACTTTGCGAGTGGGGCGGTCCTATTTCCAGGATCGTAAGGGTTACTGCTCCTATGACAATCGTTGCTGCGCAGAGAACTTATAATTTTGATTTCCGAAATACACATATATAATGTATGACACTAACCCCTAGCGGAAGCCGGGTAGGCATGGTCTCCTTGGGGCAGGGGGTAGTGGGATTCAATGAGATTGATAAACTCCTTGTTGGAAATCGTATAGGCTTCACAAGCGTCTCCAAGGATCAAATTCCTCTCTCCCTTTGGCCAGGCGTAAGCACCTTAAATGAGCGGTTGTGATGGAATGGCAGACACTTTAGGGGGGAGTGGGCTTTACGCGTGGAGATTCGAGTCCTCTGAACGAATATCGAATACAGTGATGAGGAACTGAAAGCAG
The DNA here is from genome assembly GCF_049942825.1 of Paenibacillus sp. S-38. Taxonomy (NCBI): domain Bacteria; kingdom Bacillati; phylum Bacillota; class Bacilli; order Caryophanales; family Paenibacillaceae; genus Paenibacillus; species Paenibacillus sp. S-38. The sequence goes on along the minus strand of NZ_CP187970.1, from coordinate 4,016,889 downwards.
CCGGTACGATGCTGCAGGAATGGCAGAAGCATCTTCCTGTGGCGGAGGACGAGACGAAGGGGAACACAAGGAAAGTCGAGGGGCGGTGTGATGCGTAATTCCTTATTGCATTCTAACAGCATCTTCTGGGTAAGGCTCTCTCAGCTTTAGTAACCATTAGTACTCCTCAACTGCCAATCAGGCTGGGAATGAGCAGTAACAAAGAAAAAGCTGCCAAGGAGTATTCCATGACAGCAGTTTGTTAATGGGCTTGAGGTAATTTTTTCAATTCTTCGATTGATATTCCTGTGAACTCTGAAATTGACTCTAAATCCATACCTTTTGCGAGCATTTTTGATGCAACCTCAAGCTTGCCCTTCTTTTCACCTTCTTCACGTGCACCCTCCATGGAAGAAGCCTCGTCATGCAGAGCCTTCTGTCTCATTTCATAAAGCCGGCGTGTCTCTGCGTCTTGACTAAGAAATTCTAGAACGGTCATCGCTTTGCCGAGTTCAGGTTCCTGCATTTTTAACACCTCCCAATTATCTGTATTGTCACTTTTGAGAAAAAGTAACCAGTTCAACAAACCGCCAGATGTGGTTATCTGTTGATACTGCAACTTTGAAAGTTCCAGAAAATGTATTTCAAGATCGTCGGTTAATGATATGCCTCTACGGTCTTCTCGTAAATGAAATACATTATGATATCTGTCGTTTGGCAGTATGGAGAAGTTAAGTATGTTGATGGTGACACACTTCTTCAGAGTCTTATATGGCTGTCCTTCTTCAAGTTGGCTAGCGTATTACTTACTCCAATAATATAATGTTCGCTTCTCATTGTCATAGCGGTTAAACAACTGCATTTCGATATTAATTAATTTGCCTTCAGCAGTTCTAGCTTGGATATCAAATATGGACTGCTTATCTTGAGGCGAGTCTTTATCCGTGTATGGGTTCATGAGTACAATTTCGGTAAGAGGCGGTTCTCCGGCTTCTTGGAAAGTACGGTTAAGAAATGCCAGCAGCACATCCTTATTCTCTTCACTTCCGAATATCCGTTTAAAAACAAAATCATTCTTTGGATCAAGTAAATCTTTCATGAAATCAATTCCAATTCTTATTCTATTATATCATGAGGCTTCAGAGAGATGCATTATTTGTCAGGCAAGAGCTGTTAGGTAATTATTATTATGGCATTTAAAAACTCCATAGATATTAATTTTGAATGTATAGGTTTGCCAACAAAACTTTATTGAAGGGATTGATTCTGGATACTTTTGAACTGTCAGTCAAAACATTTGGTTGACTTAACAGTATGGGGATTTTTCTTGTTGTCCAGCTTATGCGAGCCAAGATTTCTGATTCAGCATATCGATGATACCTGGATCCAAGTTATAGGTCTGCTTTTACGGTTGACAGTGAGTAGCAGCCTCGCTCATCGGCAGCTCTATCCTTTAAGGTGAGCATCATGGGGGAATGGGAAGGCAGTTCCTTCAAAGTGCACTGCTTGGATGAGGGGGATATTCTGGCCATATGGAGCTGGTTCAGCCTTAGTGGAGCAGGACCTCGCTGCGGCTTCACCGATCCGTAGCGAGGTCACACATTTGTATGGTAGGGCAGCCTTCATTCAGCCCGCGCCTCACCATCATAGTCATAAGTATAGCGACTACACTTGAGACTATGTTGGTATGATGGGCTAAATGTCTAGCATAAGGGACGTTTAAGTTTATATAGTCGCTATATGCCAACCCTTGAGTCTAATGGTTTTTTGGCACACTTTGAATCATAGTCGCTATTTAATGGGGAGTACTTTTGCAAGGCTGCAACCAGTACCAGAGAATTTTATTCCTGAGACTCCCACTGCTAAATCGTAAGCCGACATTTTCTGTATAAGTGAGATTCTTGGTGGTAGTCGAAATTGCATTTAGGCTAACCGTATTTCCCGCAAGTTCGGTACTGACTCATCAGCCCATCCGAAGACAGTGCATGTAGCATCTCGGGCTGGTAGATTTATCGCTCCAACCCGATAACGATAGGTGATCCCTATCGTTATTTCCGTTAAGTATAAAAGGACATCCTTTCATGAAGAAAGGAAAGGCTTCCGCACGAACGGTCAATAACATCATGGATTGCCTCTTGCCAATGCAGGCAGATGCACCTGACTTCTCACCGGTACTTACTAAAGCGAGTGACAGCTATGCAGGCGGACACTGGTTCTTACGGTAACAGTAGCCTCGCATAGTTGCAGCGGGAGCTAGTGTTTTATGATGGTGAACATCATGAGGGATTAGGGGGAGCAGCTCCTTCAAGGTCCTTGAGAAGACTAAGAGCTTATCCCGAAATAGTGGGTAATAAAGGGTACGAGGTGAGCGAAGATGCGAACAAAACCCTGGACCCTATCCGATGAATTTTGGGAAAAAATCAAAGATGAAATTCCGAAACGAAAACGAGATGCGAAACGCGAGTACCAGAGAAAGCCAGGCGGGGGCAGAAAACCGACCGAACCACGTAAGGTTCTGGAAGGGATTCTGTATGTCCTTCGCACCGGGTGTCAGAGGAACGCAGTTCCGCGCGAATATGGTTCGTCCAGCAGCCTGCATCGGCATTTTCAATTTTGGACAGAAGAAGGATTTTTTGAGCGAATCTGGGTACTCGGCCTACAAGAGTACGATGAGATGGAAGGAATCGGCTGGGAATGGCAAAGCATTGACGGCAGTTTAGTCAAAGCTCCTCTTGCGCTTGAAGCATCCGGGAACAACCCGACGGATCGGGGAAAAAAAGGGGACGAAACGAAGTGTACTCGTGGATCAAAATGGACTGCCACTAGCCGTAGTAATCGACGGGGCGAACCGGCATGACGTAAAGCTGCTGGAACAGTCGCTGGATGCTCTTGTCCTCAAACCGCAGCAAGACAAGGAGCAGTCGAGCTTGCATTTATGTGCCGATGCTGGTTATACCGGCAAGAAAGCCCGTCAGAATGTCATCGACCGTGGCTATATCCCGCACATACGATCCCGCGGGGAGGAAAAGCAAGAAAAGCAGGAGGGCAAGAGTCCCCGCCGATGGGTCGTTGAAGTGCTTTTCTCTTGGCTTAACCGCTTCCGGGAGTTGCTTGTTCGTTTTGAGAAAAAGGCGTGTAACTACCTTGCTTTACTTCATTTCGCCTGCTCGATTATTGTCTGGAGGAAATGATCAAGGTCCACTCCCGCTAATTTATTTCGGGATAAGTTCTTATACGGTAACCTCCAATGAACAGGGAAAATTGAGCTTGTACGTGGATCATTACCAGTATACGGGCGGGGCGCATGGTGGGATTGCCCGCCGCGGTTATACGTTCGATCTGAAGACAGGGAAGCTGCTCACGCTGAAGGCAGCCGCGGCGGATCACCCGGATTATGTCACTATCATCAACCGCACGATCCAGGAACAAATCAAGGATACGGATCTTCCTCTCATTACGCCGTTCGACACGATTAAGCCGGACCGCGATTATTATTTGAGCCATGAAGGCGTCGTAATCTATTTCCAGCCGTATGAATATACCGCCTATGCCGCCGGCATGCCGGAATTCAGGGACTACGAGGAACACGTCTGTATGTATTCACTTGATGGTGTGGCTGGTCTGAGCAGGGCCTTTTCGCATTTGATTGTCCCGCACTTTATAGGTTATAATACTGAATAATTGTTCAGTATTATTTTCATCTTGCAGAATCTGTCATCCAGAAAGTGGTGAAGTGCATTTGAATAAAAAGAAACAGCAAACGGAGCATACGAAGAAAAAGATCGCCGATGCGGCAAAAGCTTTATTTGCCCAAAAAGGCTATAAAGCAACATCCATTGAAAACATTGTGAAAGCTGCCGGGTGCAGTGCCGGTAACATTTATTACCATTTCAAGAACAAGGAAGGACTTTTTTTATACTTACTTGAAGATTGGAACAGGGAATGGGATGAGACATGGCTGGCCAAGGAAAAACTGTATCCTACAACGATCGAAAAATTATATGGCATGGCCGAATTCCTGGCGCTCGATCAACTGAGTCATCCGCTGACCAAGGCTGCCGATGAGTTTTTCAACAATGCCGAGAAAACCCCGGAAGTGGAGAAGCGAATCAACGAGATGGTCGAAGGGTACATCGCTTTTAATCAGCAGCTGCTGCAAAGGGGAATCGCTAACCATGAATTCGAAATCACCAATGTTTCTGGTCTCGCCATTATTCTTGATAGCCTGCTGCTCGGATTAAGTCAACACAGCCGGAGGATGGAACGGGAAGAAGCGCTGGCGGCATATCGGTTGGCTATGGATGTGTTTTTGCATGGCATTGTCAAGCCGGCTCAATAGCCCCTTTTTTTTTGCACATATTCTGAATAAAAATTCAGTATTCATTGATAATGGAGGATGTAAGAATGGCTTTATTGACAAAACAGCGGGGAGCCTTGCTGATACTCATGTTCAATCTGCTGCTGGTCTTCTCGGGGATCGGCCTTGTCATTCCCATCATGCCTAAGTTCATGGAGAGCCTGGGCATTACCGGGGGGACGGTCGGCTTGTTGGTAGCCGCCTTCTCGCTGACACAGTTTCTATGTTCGCCCTTGGCAGGCCGGTTGACTGATTCCTACGGAAGAAAAAGAATGATCGTCATCGGGCTGGTGGTGTTCGCCATTTCGGAGGGACTGTTTGGGTTAGCCAATTCATCCGTCCTGCTCTTTGCCTCAAGGCTGCTCGGCGGCATTAGTGCCGCGATGATTATGCCGGCTGTTATGGCTTATGCGGCAGACATCACAACGCCCGAAGAACGCGCGGTGGGGATGGGGTACATTACTGCGGCTATAACAACAGGCTTTATTATTGGGCCGGGCATTGGCGGTTATATTGCTGAGTTTGGCATCCGTGTACCCTTTTACGCTGCAGCGGCTGCGGGGATTCTGGCAGCATGTATTACGTTAGTGATCCTTAGGGAATCGCTCCCTTCCAAAGAGGAAGGATCTGATACTCCAACTAGCGAAGTTGAACGGAGAGGTCTACTTCAGCAATTGAGGTACGCCTATAAAGAGCCCTTTTTTTTAAGCTTGATCATCGTTTTTGTTATGTCGTTCGGGCTTGCTAATTTTGAAACGGTCTTTGCACTGTTTGTGGATCAAAAATTTGATTTTGAGCCGAAGGATATCGCTTTTATCATCACCTTCGGATCCATTGCCGGTGCGGTGGTTCAGCTCACGGCCTTCAGCTGGATCTTGAGGCGGTTTGGGGAGCAGCGCGTGATTTCCCTTTGTCTTTTCTTTGCGGGTTTGTTTATTTTGCTGACGCTTTTCGTTCATCAGTACTGGATGATTTTTGCCGTTACCTTTATTGTATTTTTGGCAGTCGATATCCTACGACCGGCCATCAGTACGCAAATGTCCATGGTGGCTAAGGATCAGCAGGGCTATGTTGCCGGCTTGAACTCTGCTTTTACGAGCCTTGGCAATATTGCAGGGCCTATTGCTGCTGGTTTTCTATTCGACCTGAATATCAACTATCCGTATACGCTGGCTTGTCTAGTCCTGTTGATGTGCTTCATTTTATCGGTTAAAGGCAAAAAGCGCAGCCTGCAGGATGCCCATGCGTCCTCTTGATGAGAAATGAAGGAATTCGAACATCCCAGACGATAGCGAAATAACGTAATGAAGCTGCCGGTCACATGACCTGCAGCTTTTATTGCGTTAACCGGCAGTTTAGTACAATAGCAGTTGTCATTGTAACCGCACAAAGATGCAATGCTGGAGTGGTAACAAGGTGGTTCAATGTCAGGCTAAAGATCGTCAGACTTTTTATACTTAAGTTTTGAGGGAGGAAAGCCGCGGGTCTGACTGAACTGCCGGCTAAAGAAAGATACATCCTTGTAGCCGAGCGCTTCAGAAACTTCCGATACGTTCATGCCATTGTAGCGCAGGAGATGCTCGGCTCGTTCCATTTTGGTCCGAATGATATATTGTTCCACCGTCAAACCCATAATTGCCTTGAATTTTATCGAAAAATAACGCGGGGAGAGTCCGGCGCTCTCCGCCATGGAATAGAGACTATGAACGGCACCGGGATGCTGCCGGACTCTATACGCAATGGTGCGAATAAGGGAGACGAGCGATTCACGTTCGGTCCCGGTGAGGAATGAATCCGTGTGCGATTCCTGTTCCCGCTGCAATTGGATGAGCATAAGGGAAAGCAGAAGCTTGGCTTCCTTCATGTAGTCCCCCCGTTGATCGAGCATGGTTTCCACATACCGATTCAGGTAAGTCTCAAACAGAAAGGTGTCTCTGACGATGGTATGCGGTTGCAAGGGAACCGCAGCGGGTACGGCGAATTGAAAGTGCAGGAACGTGACGGTTAGCGGTTGAAGCGGATTATGACCGGCTAGCGTCCCATCTCCAGGTCGAAACAGGAAACAGGTTCCCTTGCCGACCGTATAGGGGCGGCCGTTCAGTTCCATCCTTCCTTCGCCTCCCCATGCATACCATAAATCGAAATCCTCAAGGGGGTGACGGGAGGTGTCCCATTTCCAGGTAGGCTCGCAGGTGACTTTTCCGAAATTGTCGTCAAGCTGAAGATCTGTATACGAATCGAACAAAATGAACACCCCCTACGCCGATATGTGTTAAAGTGCAAATTTTTATCATTTAAGTGAATTCATTTTATCGTAGTTCTTCTCTAATATAAAGTCATCAATCGTTGTTAAACTACAAGAAATGAGGGCTCGATATGCTTCATCCGTTCATGGGGATTGAGGAGTGGGATAGAGCAGGGATATCTGTAGAGGAATCATCTCAACGGCTGCAGCGAATCGGTTATGTCGATCGACAGCTCATGCGAATGGAAGCCGGTCATATGACTGCCAGACCCGAATATGAAATAAAGGGTGCTCTTGCACGGATGTTATGGCAGGATGCCGAGTTCTACAACCAATTGCGAAATCGATGCAAGCAGTTAAGAATGGGCTTTGTCGCCTTTGAAAAGTGTCCAGACCCCGATCTGGAGTCGCTGATGACTCAAGCTCTGCAGTCGGAGAATACTCTCGCCCTATTGGTTGCACTGTTCAAGGTCGTTAAGCCTGCGCAGATCGCAGCCATTCAAGCGTATCTAAGGCTGGCGCAGCCGATCGTCGACGAACCAACGATTGGGCTTCTGCGGCACCAGCTCCTCGATAGGGAAGAGCAGATCTCCTGGGGACTTCAAGCATTGAAGGTGGTAACCGAAGCCGCGAGCGAGGAGGAGCGTCTTCAGGCAAGGAAGTGGGAGTCCTATCTTCAGGCTTTGCTTCGCGCAGCCGGAGGCATTCATGGGGAAGATCCGAAGCAAGCCGTCGCTATGGAAGTTGTAATGGACTCGAAGCCATTCGAATTACCGAGACAGAGCACTCGGGATCAGAGATTTCAAACAACGATGGTCAAGCTGCAGGGGATGCGTTTCGAGGACAGCGATCAAGGACGGTTTCTCCAGATGATGCTGCATCGGTATTTTGAAATGTCGCCCGCCGAGGCGATTGCTTATGTTCACTTTGCAAGCGAGGGCAAGCCGTGGGCTTTCTATCATGATACGGCGAGGCACATTTGGGATGAGGCGCGCCACGCTTGGTTTGGCGAAGCGGCTTTGCGGAGCAAGGGCTACGATGTGTATTCGTTCCGCAACTGGACGGGGTGGTACGATATGACTGCACAGTTATTCGTACAAGACGAGGCGTATACGCATTTGACCATCGCAATTGAGAAGGCGGCTATGAAATATCCGCCGGGTAAACGGGAGGAATGGGAATTTTGCAGGGATAGCGTAAGAGACCCCCTGATGACCACGTTTCAGGATTTCGATTGGGCCGATGAAGTGGTGCATGCGGGCTTCGGGCAGAGATGGATCATCGAAGCGGTGCACGGTGGCGATAGCCGTAAAGCGGCTGAGGCGGCTGAGGCAACCGTAACGAAACGGGCCGCTTTCATGAAACAGCATGAGTCAGGAGATTCGCCTCCGGATCATCGGTTTGCGGGAGGCTATTAATCGGATGAGAATGGGCGAAGAAAGCAGCCGGCAGCCTCGTCTAGAAGTACACCAATCTTGGTGGGCGATGGCGGGGCTTGGAGATGGCGACCGGGAATGGCCGCTCGAACACAAATTCGATTTGATTGCGGAAGCCGGTTTTACCGGAATACTGGGGAGGCTTCCCGAACCTCAAGATGCCAAGCGGTGGCGGTATCTGCTCGACCAATACGGGTTCAGCTTCGGCGTACATTCTTTTCCTGCAACCGTCCAGGATCTGACGGATGTGCTCGTTCGTGCTGCTGATTTTGGCGTTGATTATGTGAATGCGCAAGTCATGGATGCCTTCGTCATTGGGGAGGATGCCATCCGATTGCTTGACGGTTTGATTCGTACGGCGCAGCGGTCAGCGATCCCCTTTTATGTAGAAACCCACAGGGGGCGGATCACTCAGGATTTGATCCGGACGGCAGAGTATGTATCCAAGCTGCCGGATCTCCGGTTGACGATTGATATGTCTCATTATGTGCTGGGTGGTGAGATGGAAAGCTCGAATGAGAAAGCGGAGCGTTTGATCGATAGGTTACTGGAGAGGACGGCTTGCATTCATGGGCGCATATCCAATGGCCAGCAAATTCAAATCGATGTCGGGACGAGTGACTTGTACCACCCGATAACCGACAATTTCATGCGATGGTGGGAAAAGGGGATGAACCATTGGCTTCAGGCAGCGAAGCAGGGGGATGTCCTGCCATTCGTCTGCGAGCTTGGCCCGCCGGGTTATTCGATCGTGCACCCAGAGACGAAACGAGAGATTTCCGATCGGTGGCACCAGGCATTAGTACTCAAAGGGCTCGCGGAGCAAGCTTGGATGAATGCTCATCCCGACGATGATTGTAAGTGATTTGATTCAGGTTTTTTCTTTTTATGTAAAGTGGAGAGAGATTTCCCTTCAAATCTAACTTTCAAAAATTAATCCATATTAGGTCATGTTATCCAAATATGGATTTTTGGGTAAAAGTATAGAGAGAGAAAACATAGGAGGGAAATCGCTGTGAGATTACTAGAAATCCTGCTTGTCGGGGCGTGCTTGACCATGCTCTTACAGCTTGGCCGGTTATCTGTAGCAAGCAAGCTCACCCGCATGCTCACGGGTACGGCCGGCATTGCATTGCTGGCTCTCCATCTGGTGGTCGAGGGGTACCGCTGGCAGATGTTAGCCGTCTATATCACTGCGCTTATTTGCGCCGTGCTGCTGCTTCGTCCGGCTCTTGGGGTCAAAGTCACCCCGCTCAGGAAAACATGGAGATATGCTTTTGCCATAACGGCCGGATTGCTGGTGACTGCTTCCGCTGCTCTCGCGGCAATTCTGCCGGTTTTCGATCTGCCTAAACCGAACGGGCCTTATATGGTAGGGACGCGCACCCTGCATCTGACGGACGCCTCGCGCGAGGAGAAGCTGACCTCCGATCCGAAGGATAAAAGGGAGCTGATGGTGCAGCTGTGGTATCCGGCCCAGAACACGTCCAATGGGGACCGGGACATGCTGTTCCCAGAGGAAGACGGCGCGTTCGAAGCATATAAGCAGGCATTTGCCAAAGAGCTCAACCTACCGAAGTTTGCTCTCGACTATTGGAAGTATATCCGGGGAAATGCCTACAAGGACGCGGAGCTGCTGCCGTCCGGCAAGCCCTATCCGCTGCTGCTGATCGGCCACGGGATGGGCACCGGAAGAATTCTGCACTCCGCCCAGGCCGAGAACTTGGCCAGCAACGGCTATATCGTTGCGGTGATCGATCATACGTACAGCACGGTGGCCACCATCTTTCCAGATGGGAAAGTAACGGGCTTTGAGACGGATGTATCCGCCGGGGACTTGGAGGCGATCGGCCGGGAAGTCGGCGGGATCTGGAATCAGGATGCCGCCTTCCTGATACAGCATCTGGATAAGGTGAACGCGGGGGAATCCGGCAGTGAATTCCGCGGTCAAATCGACATGAACAACATTGGTGTCGTCGGGCATTCCTTCGGAGGGGCCGCAGCTTTCGAACTTGCGGTTACCAACCCCCGTATCAAAGCGGGAATCAATATGGACGGCACACTATATCCCTTGAAGAAGAATGCCAACCTGTCCAAGCCGTTTCTGTTTATGGAGTCGGAAGAAACGATCGAGAGCAAAAGAAAACATATCCATGAAGATATCATTCAAAATGAGGAACAGATGATCCAAACCACGCTCCAGCATGAAGGAAGCCGGATCTACATGAAAGGAACCGCCCACTATAACTTCACCGACTTCCAGCTGTTCTCCGACCTGCTGAAGGTCATGGGGCTGACAGGGGAGATCAACGGCAGGAGAGGGGAGTTCATCGTGAACCAATATGTGCTGGATTTTTTCAATAAAGAGCTGAAAGGAACCGGGGGGGAGCTCATCCAGGGGCCGAACCCGCGTTTTCCCGAGGTGAAATTCAATACGGAACTGTCATAAGGATAGCGGGCGAGAACGCCGCCGTCCGACAAAGGGGGAGCTGCTTGATCGCAGCTCCCCCTTTCTTTGTTCCGTCGTCTTCTCCGAAACAACCAGAAATAAAGGTCACAAAATGGTATTATATGATATAATACGATAGATTTTGTAATATACTACCGATGCTTATTTACTTATAAAAAATGAGAGGAGCAAACGAAATCTATGCTGGCAACGGAACAAATCCAGGCGGCCGAGCACGTTTTTTCCATGACCCATGCTCAGAAGCGGATCTGGTATGGAGAAACCATTCATTCGGATACAACGCTGCATTTATTAACGGTCCGTCTTGTATTCCGCGGCCGGATCGATGAGGGGAAGTTGGAAGCAGCGATTCAAAGCGTGGTGGACCGGCATGATGTGCTGCATACCCGGCTTCTGTCCTGCGATGGGGAAGAAGAGCCTGTTCTTGGCATCTTTGCAGCGGAACCCATCCCCGTGACCTCTATGGATTTCAGGGGGGCGGATGAGGGGGAATGGAAAGAGGCGCTGCGTCTGTTGGAGCAGCAGCCGATTCCGATACAAAGTCCCCGGCTGATCCGCACGGCGCTTCTGCGTGTGTCGGAGGAGGAGGCGCGCATCTGGATCGGCGCGCATCACCTGATCGTCGACGGCTTATCCTTGATCCTGATCGGGGATGAGATTCAGCAGGTGTACCTCCAATCGCTGGGCTATCCTGTACCCGGTTTGACTCCCGCACCTTCGTTCCTTGAGCAGGTTCAAAGCGAGGCGGCTTATATGAACAGCCCGCGCTTCGAGCGGGACCGTTCCTTCTGGCAGGAACAGTTCAACACGCCTCCCCCTGTGAGCCGGTTGAAGCCGAAGGGCTCCGTGAGCACGGATCTGAAGGCAGGCAACCTGCATCTTGCCCTGGAGCCGGCCCTCCGCCAGTCGATTTACGGTTTCTGCCAAGCCGAGGAAGTGTCTCCGGCCGTCCTTCTCATGGCCGTGATGTGCCTGTTCTTCTCACGAATGACGGGTGAGGAAGAGATCCTGCTCGGAACGTTCAACGGCAACCGGACCACCCGCGAAACGAAAAGGATGGTCGGGATGCTGGTCAGTACAACCCCTTTCCGCATGAAGGTGAGCGGTGCCGAATCCTTCCGCTCCTTCCTCCAACTGGTCAAGCGCCAACAGAATGAAACGTTCCGCCATCAGAAATATCCTTACAATTTTATTGTTCCGGAGCTGAGAGAGACGTTCGGTATTTCCGATCAGCCGCTTGAGGTTTTCATGAACTATCTACCCATCGCCTGGAGTATGCCTGACACCGAAGGGGCGGTGAGCTGCCAGATCGACCGGGGAACCTCTTGGCATCAGGCTAATGAGCTCACCCTGTTCGTCGATGATTATTTGTCATCCGAAGAAATCCTGTTTCAATACCACTATTGTGCCTCCAGATTTTCGGAAACGGAAATCGGCTTCTTCCACCAGCGGATGATCAGCCTGCTGAAGAGCGCGCTTCTCCAGCCCGAGCTTCCCGTGCAGCGTCTGAACATTCTTCCAGATAAAGAACGGATGATGATACTGGAGAAATTCAACACAGCCGCTTCCCCCTCTTCTTTACACCCCACCCTAGTACACAGCTTCGAGGAACAAGTGAAACAGGGACCTCAGCGGACTGCTGTTATTCACGAAGAAGAGAACTGGACTTATGAGCAGTTGAATGCTTGGGCAAACCGGATGGCCCGACTGCTCCTTCAGCATGGCGTGAAGCCGGAGGAGCGGGTGGGCATCTGGATGCACCGCAGCATCCCGCTGATCGCTTCGATCCTGGCTGTATGGAAGGCCGGCGGTGTCTATATTCCGCTGGACCCCGCCGCGCCTGACGAACGGGCGCTCGGGATCATCCGCGATGCGGGGATCAAGCTGCTGCTGACGGGCATAGAGCAGCGCAGGGTTATCGGCAGTACCGGGCTGAGCCCGGAGGTCAAGCTGCTCGTGGTGGAGGAGCTCAAGGAAGAGCTGGCTTCCTTTTCCGCCGGGAACCTGGAGGTCTATGCTCAGCCGGATGCACTCTCCTATATTATTTTTACTTCTGGTTCAACCGGCCGGCCGAAGGGAGCCATGCTGGAGCATCAGGGGACGATGAGTCACATTACGGCGATGGCGGGGGAGCTGGGGATAAACGAAGCCAGTGTGGTCGCGCAAAATGCCTCCCAGTGCTTTGATGTGTCGGTTTGGCAGATGTTCGCGGGCTTGTGCGCGGGGGGCCGGACGGTCATCTACAGCAGCGGCCTGCTGGAACAGCCGGAGCTGTTCCTGGAGCGGCTTGCAGCGGATGGTGTGACCATCCTGGAGCTCGTTCCTTCGTACCTCAGCGTGCTGCTTGAGACCCTGGAGAACCGGCACCGCCCGATGCCCTCGCTGTCCTACTTGATTCCCACCGGGGAAGCCCTGAAGCGGGACACCTTGCGGCGCTGGTTCGCGCTGTATCCGGATATTCCGGCAGTGAACGCTTACGGACCGACCGAAGCGTCGGATGATATTACCCTGCTGGTTCTTCGGGACACGCCGCCCCAGGAGACCGTTCCCATCGGAAGCCCTCTTCCCGGCACCCGCATCTATATCGTGGATGAAGCGGGAGAGCTGTGTCCAGTCGGCGTGAAGGGGGAGATCTGGGCAGCCGGCATAGGCGTAGGCCGCGGGTATCTCAATGATCCGAAGCGCACCGCCGCGGCATTCACGGAGGATCCTTTCCAGCCCGGCACGGGAGAGCGGCTGTACAAGACCGGAGATCTGGGAAGCTGGCAGTACGATGGAACGATCGAATTTTATGGAAGGAGGGACCATCAGGTCAAAATCCGCGGCTTCCGCATCGAGCTTGGCGAGATTGACAGTGTGTTTGTGAGCCATCCGGACGTTATCCAGGCGGTGACCCTGGATCTCGAGGACGGAACAGGCTCCAGGACCATGTGCGTCTATTACACAGCCAAAAAGAACCTGGAAGCAGAAGCGGCAAAAAGCTATCTGGCGGAACAGCTGCCCTATTACATGGTGCCGTCCTTCTTCATGCAGCTGGAAGAGCTGCCGCTTACGCCGAACGGCAAAATCGACCGTAAAGCACTGCCGCAGTCGGACAAACTGGCGGGACAGGCGTCCGATTATGCGGCCCCCCGCAATGACACCGAAGCCCGGCTTGCTGAGTTGTGGATGGAAACGCTGGGAGCGTCCCGTGTGGGTATCCACGACAATTTCTTCGAGCTCGGCGGCCACTCCCTGAAGGCCATCACCCTGCTGGCCCGGATACATAAGCTGTTCCATGTTGAGGTTACCCTGGCCGAGCTGTTCCGCTTGAAGACGGTGGAGAAGCTGGGGGCGCTGATTGATTCTTCTGGCATGAAGCGGTTTGAGGCGCTGGCTCCCGCTCCTCCGGCAAGCGATTATCCTTTGACCTCAGGGCAGCGACGGGTGCATCTCCTTCACCAGTTCCGTAATGCTGAGCTGAGCTATAACATGCCGGCCGTCTTGGAAGCGAAGGGGGAGCTGTCCGCAGAGCGGCTCCAGGAAGCTTTGATGGGTCTCATTGCCCGGCATGAGCCGCTGCGGACCCGTATTGCCCTGTCAGACGGCATTCCGGTGCAGCAGATAGCACAGGAGGTCCCCTTTGCACTCACTTACAGCAGCCTGGAGGGACAGAGCGAAGAACGCATTCGGGACATCATCCGCAGTTTCATCAGACCGTTCGATCTGGGAGAGGCGCCCCTGCTGCGCGCCGCACTGCTCCGGCTGGATGATGAGCGGCATCTGCTCCTGTTCGATCTGCATCATGCGATCTCCGACGGCGTGTCACTCGGTGTACTGGTCCAGGAGCTGGCCCGGCTCTACAAGGGGGAGAGGCTTCCTCCGCTTGACCTGCAGTATAAGGATTATGCCGTATGGCAGGAGCGGTTTGTGCGGTCGGAGGCCTGCAGGGAGCAGGAATCGTACTGGCTGGAGCAATTTCGCGTTCCTGTACCGCTGCTCGATTTGCCACTCGACTATCCGAGACCGCTGCTTCGCAATTATGCCGGGGGACGGGTGCATTTCCGGCTGGACCGCCCGCTGACCGCCCAAATCAACCGTCTCTGCAAGCTGACGGACACCACATTGTTCACGCTGCTGCTGGCTGCCTTCGGTCTGTTGCTCGCGAAGCTGAGCGGACAGGAGGAAGTGATGGTCGGCACGCCTATGGCCGGGCGGCGGCATGCGGATGTGCAGCGGATGCTCGGCATGTTCGTGAATACACTGCCTCTGCACCTGCTCCCCGCAGCGGGCGAATCCTTCGCCGGGTACCTCCGGCAGGTGAAGATGACCGTGCTCGGCGCCCTGGAGCATCAGGACTACCCGTTCGAGGAGCTCGTCGAAAAGGCATCGCCGCCAAGGGATATCTCCCGCCATCCCCTGTTCGATGTCATGTTCGTGCTGCAGAATATGGGAGCGCCGGAGCTTGCCCTGGAGGATGTGCTTCTGGCACCGTATCCCTTTGAATTCCCGACAGCCAAGTTTGATCTAACCTTGACCGCCATGGAGCAGGGGGATACGCTGGCATGCCATCTGGAATATGCTTCTGCACTGATCTCCCGGGAAACCGCGGAACGCTGGGCGGGCTTCTATGTGGAGCTGCTGCGTCAAATCACCGGAAGCCCGGGCATGGAGCTGCGCCGGTTTCATCTGCTGGATGGGGAGGAGCGGGGGCTGGTGGAGCGGCTGTTCCTGCAAGCCGCCGATCCCGGTCCCGCGGAAGCGGCGCAGACGATGCATGGACTCTTCGAGCAGCAGGCCGGTCGCACTCCGAACAAGACTGCGCTCGTATGCGGCGGGGAACGCGTCACCTACCGGGAATTGAATCGGCGTGCCGAGCGGCTGGCTGTGAAGCTGCGGGCCAGAGGTACAAGGCGCGAGGAAGTGGTCGCCCTGCTTGCCGACCGATCCATATCCCTGATCGCGGGGCTGCTCGCCGTGAATAAAGCGGGAGCCGCCTACCTTCCGCTTGATCCCGAATACCCGGAGGAGCGCATCCGCTACATGCTTGGGGACAGCGGCTGCCGGTGCGTGGTAACCCAGTCCGCCTACCTGGGAAAGGGCCTGGAAGGAATGGAGGTTGTGCTGCTCGATCAGGAGGACACCGCACTCTGGATGGAAGCAGAAGCTTTCCCTCCGTCGACACAAGCGGGAGACGCTGCAGCGCCCGGGAATCTGGCTTATGTGATCTATACGTCCGGCTCAACCGGCAAACCGAAAGGCGTCATGATTGAGCACCAGTCGGTGCACAATCTGCTTCGCGGCATGCTCAGGGAGATCCCGCTTGCCGAGCTGAACACCATCCTGTCCTTGACAACGGTTTCTTTCGATATTTTCGTGCTGGAGACGCTGCTGCCGCTGATGCTCGGATGCAAGGTTGTGCTTGCAATGAGGGAAGAGCAGCTAGATCCCGCACATCTGGCGGAACGCTGTCTGACAGAGGGGGTCGAGCTTCTGCAGGCAACCCCATCCCGGCTGCGGATGCTGCTGGGCACCAGCCGTATGGCAGAGCGATTTGCCTCCTTGCGGTGCGTGCTCTCCGGAGGGGAGCCCCTTGACGAACCGCTGCTGAGGCAGCTGAGAGAGGCTGCGCCGGCCGCACGATTATTCAATATGTATGGTCCGACGGAAACGACCGTCTGGTCTACAGTTCACGAGCTTACCGAGCTTACACCGGGCTCGCGCATTACGATCGGCAGACCGATCGCCTCCACCCGGGTACATATCGTGGATGGGGAGGGTCATCTTCAGCCGATCGGCGTGCCGGGCGAGCTGTGCATAGCCGGTGCCGGAGTGGCCCGGGGATACCTGAACCGACCGGCGTTAACCGGCGAACGGTTCCTTCCCGAGCCGGATGCGGGGGAGAGCGGCCCGGTAAGATCCCGGATGTACCGGACGGGGGACCGTGCGCGTTATCTGAGCGACGGAACGATCGAATATCTCGGCCGGCTGGATGATCAGGTCAAGATCCGCGGCTATCGGGTGGAGCCGGGCGAGGTTGCAGCCGTCCTGGCAAGCCATCCGCAGATCACTGCCGCTGTTGTGACCGATGGGATGGACCGCAAAGGAAACGGCGCTTATTTGGCAGCCTATTATGAATCGGCGGCAGGGGAGCTTCCTGTGGCTGAACTGAGGGAATATGTGGGAGAGCAGCTCCCATCCTATATGATCCCCTCCTATTTTGTACGAATGGAGGCCCTTCCCCTGACGCCGAGCGGTAAGGTGGACCGCCGGTCGCTGCCCGTGCCGGATGGGCCGGCGGCCTATAGCCTCCGGGAGACCGTGCCGCGCAGTGAAGCCGAACGGGCATTGATGGGCCTCTGGACCGAAATACTTGGCCTCAGCGAAGTAGGCCGGGATGACAATTTCTTCGAGCTGGGCGGCCATTCCCTGCATGCGGCCCAGCTTATGGAGAGGATCCGGCGCGAGGGGCATACGGACCTTACCTTAACCGACTTTTTCCGTTATCCGACGATTGCCGCATTGGCCAAGCAGCTGTCGGGCACCACTGCGCCCGATGACCGGGTAGCGGCGGCGGAAGAACGGGCGGGGGAGCGCAAGGCGCTGATGCTCAAGCAGCGGGAAGCCCGCAGCCGTTCGAGAAGATAAGAGCACCAGCCTGAGCAAAGGAGAATCCATGAATGAACAATGAAGATACACTGTGGGAGCAGGGCATTGCGGTCATCGGCATGTCCGGACGTTTTCCGGGCGCCTCGAATGTGGAGGAATACTGGCGTTTGCTGTGCGAGGGCAGACATGGCATCCGCTTTTTCACAGAGGAAGAGCTGAGCCGAAGCGGATTGCCGGGGGAACAGCTTACGGACCCCCGCTATGTGAAGGCCAAAGGAATGCTCGAGGAGCCGGAACTGTTCGATGCCTCCTTCTTCGGTATGACCCCCCGTGAAGCCGAATGGACCGATCCGCAGCAGCGCTTGTTTCTTGAATGCTCTTACGAAGCTTTGGAGTCTGCAGGCTGGGTGGCGGAGCGGTTCGGGGGCCGGGTCGGCGTGTTTGGCGGATGCTCGATGAGCACGTACCTGCTGAACCGCATCGCCCTTCAGCAGGGGATGCTCGGTCCGGATGCGGAGTCGCTCGTCTTGGGGTGCGACAAGGATTTCTTGACCAGCCGTACGGCCTATAAGCTGAATCTTCGGGGCCCGGCCGTCACCGTGCAGACCGCATGCTCGACCTCGCTCGTCGCGGTTCATCTGGCGTGCCAGTCGCTGCTCAGCGGGGAGTGCGATATGGCGCTGGCAGGTGGCAGCTCCATATCCTTTCCGAATCAGGCCGGCTACCATTACCGGGAAGGCATGATTCTCTCACCGGACGGCTTCTGCCGGACTTTCGACGACGGGGCGCAGGGCACCGTCCCTGGCAACGGTGTGGCTGTAGTGGCACTGAAGCGGCTCGAGCAGGCTGCGGCGGACGGTGACACGGTCTACGCGGTCATTCGCGGTTCGGCGGTCAACAATGACGGAGGATTGAAGGCGGGCTTTACTGCGCCTAGTCCCGAAGGCCAGGCGGAGGTAATCGCCGAGGCGCTGGCCTTGTCCGGCGTACACCCGGATACCCTATCCTACGTGGAAGCGCATGGAACGGCAACCCCCATAGGCGACCCGATCGAAATCGCAGGACTCACCAGGGCGTTCCGGCAGTGGACTGACCGCAGCGGATACTGCGCGATTGGCTCCGTCAAAAGCAATCTGGGTCATCTGGATTGCGCCGCAGGGGCGGCCGGCTTGATCAAGACGGTGCTGGCGCTCTACCATCGTCAGCTCCCCCCATCCCTGCATTATCAAAGGCCGAATCCACAGATCCGCTTCGAGGACAGCCCATTCTATGTCCAGACCCGCTTAGGCAGTTGGCCGGACAACGGGCAGCCGAGAAGGGCGGGAGTCAGCTCCTTCGGCATCGGAGCGACCAATGCGCATGTCATTCTGGAGGAAGCGCCTACGCTGAGCCGAGACCCTGCGATCCGGCCATGGCACGCGCTGCTGGTATCGGCCAAGTCGGAAATCGCCTTACTGGCGGCTTCCGACCAGTTGAAGGAGCATCTGGTCTCCCAGCTCTCGGAGCATGAGACGCTGGAAGAGATCGCCTACACCCTCCAGGTGGGGCGCAAGGGCTATCCTTACCGCCGAAGCATCGTATGCCGGAGCGGGGCGGAAGCCGTGCAACTGCTGACGACCCTGCCGCCATCCCAGCAGCCCGGAACGGCACAGGGGGAGCTTCGCAAATGGGCCTGGCTGTTCCTTCCTTGGCGGGAGTCCGATGACCAGGGCCTGATCGCACTGTACCGGTCAGAGCCCCTATATCGGCAGCACCTGGATTCCGCGCTGAGCTTGGCGGAGGAGGCCAGCGGCTTGGCGCTGAAGGAAACGGTGTTCAACCCGGCGCCGCACCGCTTCGACGGCCGGTCGCCCGCCTCGGCCAAGTCGGCCTGGATGCTTATTTCCATGTCGGCATCCTATAGTCTCGGGCTGGCCCTCCAGAGCATGGGGCTGCAGCCTGACTTCATGGGCGGGGAAGAGGAAGGCGAATGGGCGGCGGCCTGTCTGGCCGGACAGCTCACCTGGGAGGAAGCCGTCCGCCTAGCGCTCAATGGCCTGCTGCAGGCAGGCGGTCGGGCCCAGTCCGCTATTCTGCAGGTGGAACAAGCTGCTGCGGTACACGAGGGGGGACAAGCCCAAGGAATCCAAGTTCAGGAGGCTCTTCGGCAGCCGGATCTCCGGGTCATCGGCTTGGGCTCGTCTTTGTCCTTTGACAGGGGCGGGACGCAAGCTATCTTCTGCCATGACTGCCATACTTGGACGGCTGCCCTCGCCGCCGTATGGACGGAGGGGAGGGATCTGGATTGGCAGGTAAGGTACCAACACGAGAAGAGAAGGCGGGTGCCGCTGCCCACGTATCCCTTTGAACGGCAGGATTACAGCTTCCTCCCTCGTATGGAAGGAGGAGCAGGCAGTCCCCAGCCGATTCTGACGCCGGAGCCGAAATCCAGCCGTCCGGCTGCTGAAGGTGTGGAAGCCTCCGATTCCCGGGTGGAGCTTGAGCAGACGCTGGTCCGCTTTCATTCTGAGGTGCTCGGGCTGCCTGAAGAAGAGATTGCCCTGGACACGCCTTTCTATGAACTTGGTGCCGACTCCCTCTCAATGACCCAGATTATATCACGCATCCAGAAGGCGTACCCTTTCCCCTTACATGTCAAAGGGCTGTACGAAGCACAAACGATTTCCGAGCTGGCCGATTCCATTGAACTATCCGTTCTTGAACTGCTGGAACAAGCAGAGGAGAGGAGTCATGCGTGATGGGTAACCCCAAAGGGCTGGAAGAACGCAAAGCCCAATTATCCGACGAGCAGAGGGCGCAGCTTGGCAGGCTGCTCAAGGGCAAGAATCTCTTCAACGCCGAAGGTTCGCCGCTCCTCGCGCCTGCCAAAGAGCAATCCAAGCCGGCGAGAAGCCCGTTATCGTATTCCCAGCAGCGCCTCTGGTTCCTGCACTCCCTCGAGCCTCAATCGTCCGCGTATCATTTGATATACAGCATAAGGCTGTCCGGCCCGCTCCATAAAGGAGCATTGGCACAGAGCCTTCAGAATATCGTAATGCGCCATGACATCCTGCGTACGGTATTCAGGGATGAGCAAGGGGAGGCTTACCAGCAGGTACTGGGTTCAATCTCGATCCCTTTGGAGGAAGAAGACCTGCGGGATCTGCAGAAGAACGAACGGGAGGCATTCGTACAGGCATGCCTCCGGCGATGCAGCCGGCCTTTTGACCTGGAGCGGGGACCGCTGCTTCGGACCGTCCTGCTGGCTCTTTCGGAGGAGGAGCATCTGCTTCTTCTTGCCTTTCATCATCTCATTACAGATGGATGGTCCCATCACCGGTTCGGCCGGGAGCTGCTCCAATCCTATGAAGCCTGCTCCCGCGGAGAAGATTGGCTGCTTCCTCCTCTGATGATGCAGTATGCCGACTATGCCATATGGCAGCGCAAGCGGCATCAGGAAGAAGGCTTCCGCCAGGGACTTGCCTTTTGGAAGGAGAAGCTGGCCGGAGCTCCCGTGCTGCTGCCGCTTCCCACCGATTATCCGCGACCTGCCGAACAGCAGTACCGGGGCGGAAGGGTGGCCTTCTCGGTGGATCCCCCGTTAGCGGAGCGCCTTCGCCGATTGGCCAGCGGGGAACACGCCACCGTCTTCATGCTGCTGATGGCCGCTTTCCAGACTCTGCTGTACCGCTACTGCGGAGAAGAGGATCTCTGCGTCGGGACAACGATCTCCGGCAGGAATCACAAGGAGCTGGAGCCCTTGATCGGGTTCTTTGTCAATACGATTGTCTTCCGCGGACACATGGAGCCGGAGCTGCCGTTCCGGGAGCTGCTCCGGCAGGTCAAGGACTACGCGCATGCCGCCTACGTCCACCAGGACATCCCCTTTGAGCTGCTGGTGGATGAACTGGCCGTACCGCGCAGTCTCAGCCATACCCCGCTGTTTCAGGTGATGTTCACTCTGCAGAATACCCCTTCGGTTCCGCTCCAGCTGCCCGGTCTTTCAGCCGAACCGTTGGAGGTGGACACGGGAACCTCCAAATTCGATCTTACGCTGGAAATGGCCGAGGAGGCGGACGGGTGGCAGGGAACCCTGGAATTCAACCTCGATCTCTTCGATGAGTCGACGATACGGCGGATGGCGTCCCACTTCGGATGCCTGCTGTCCGGCATAGCTGATCATCCGGATACCGCGCTGAACGCCCTCCCGATGCTGTACGGAGAGGAGAGAGCTCATCTGCTGGAGGTCTGGAGCCGGACGGAGCCCGGCCAGGAAAGGAAGGATGCTGAACCGGCGGTTGGCAGGCTGGATCAGATGGTGGCCGTGCAGGCAGAAGCCCATCCCGAACAGCCTGCCGTCGTGGATACCAGCGGCCGTATCCTGGATTATGGGACGCTGGTCGGGCAGGCGGCGAGCTTGGCTGACCGGCTGCGTAAGCTGGGATTGCCGGAGGGGGGCATCGCAGCCGTATGCCTGGAGCGCTCGGCTGAGCTTGTCATCGCCCAGCTTGCGGTGCTGATGGCCGGAGGGGCTTATCTGCCTGTGGATGCGGCACTGCCGGATGAGAGAATCGCGTATATCCTTGCCGACTCTGAAGCCTCTTTGCTGCTGACGCAGGGAAGTCTCTTGGCCCGCTTGGCTTCCTTGAATAAGCATGCCAGATTGGTGGAGGTACCGCCAACCAGGGAAGACGGGCATGGGGCTGACAAGTCCAGCGTCCCCTTTACTTCCCAACAGGATGAGGAAGTGACCTCAACCGCTTATGTGATCTACACCTCCGGCACTACAGGAAAGCCGAAAGGCACCTTGATTCCGCACAGATCCATCGTGAATTTC
Organism: Paenibacillus sp. S-38; assembly: GCF_049942825.1. NCBI lineage: Bacteria > Bacillati > Bacillota > Bacilli > Caryophanales > Paenibacillaceae > Paenibacillus > Paenibacillus sp. S-38. Next base: position 3,994,998 of record NZ_CP187970.1, on the reverse strand, counting down.
CTGCAGTGGTACAGGGGGAAAGCGGACTTAGCTCCGGGGGACCGGGTTTGCTTTGCTTCCTCGATCGGCTTCGACCTTTCGGTCGCTGAAATATTCGGTACATTGGTTTCGGGTGCCTCACTGTACATTCCGCCCGATGACTGCCGGCTGGAGCCTGAACTGCTGAGGGACTGGATCATGGAGCAGGGCATCACCTTCGCCTTCCTTCCGACACCGCTAGCCGAGCAGCTCGTTTCGGTTCCGTGGCCTGCGTCAGCCCCGCTGAGGCGTTTGTTTACCGGAGGCGACAAATGGAGCATCAAGCTGCCCCCGGGTCTTCCTTTTCAGGTGTTTGATCTGTACGGCCCGACCGAATGCACCATTGCGGCAACCTGCCGCAGCCTCGAACCCGCCCTGGGTCCTGCGCACATCGGAAGGCCCATCTCCCACACCCGGATTTATATTGTGGATTCCATTATGAATCCTGTACCGATCGGTGTACCGGGTGAGCTGTTGATAGGCGGCCGGGGCGTGGGGGGCGGATATTTGCGCCAAGACAAGCTGACGCGGGAAAAATTTGTGCCGGATCCTTTTGAACCCTGGACCCATGAGTTCCTCTACCGCAGTGGGGACATGGCACGCTTTCTGCCGGACGGAAACATCCAATTTCTTGGAAGAAAGGATGACCAGGTGAAGATCCGCGGCTTTCGGATCGAGCTGGGCGAAATCGAGTCCGTACTGCTTGCCCAGGCCGGTATCAAAGAGGCGGCCGTCCTTGTCCGCGAGGACACGCCGGGCGATAAGCGCATCACGGCTTATCTGACAGCGGCATCGGCTGTTCAGCCGGATCCGGAGATCCTGCGGTTGAGGTTGAAGGAGGAGCTGCCTTCTTATATGGTGCCCACCGCTTTCATCGTGATGGACCGTCTGCCGCTGACCCCGGGCGGCAAGCTTGACCGGCGTGCTTTGCCCAAGCCGGTGATGCGTCCGGACTCTGATACCGAATGGGGCGAACCGCGCAATGACATCGAGCGGACCTTATGCCGGATCTGGGAAAAGCTGCTGGTGATGGACCGGGTCAGCATTCATCATAATTACTTTGAAGCCGGCGGCGATTCGATCAAGACCATGCTGCTGATATCCAGGGCGAGATCTGCGGGATTGGAGCTTACCCAGAAGCAGGTATTCCAGCATCAAACGATTGCCGAGCTGAGCAGGTTTGTAACCATCAGCCGGGAGGCACATCCCGCTTGCGGGAAGGCTGAAGATGGGGGAGCGGGAGTGGAAAGCGGGCACTCTCCGCTTCCGCACTATGATTTTCCATTAGCGCGGCTGAACCGGGCGGATCTCACTCTCCTTCCCGGCTCCGATCTGGATATCATTGAGGATGTATATCCGCTGACGCCGCTGCAGGAGTACATGCTGGATACGCTGCACCGGAGACCTGGCCCCGCGCAGTTTTTCGTCACGATGGTCATGCGCTTCAAGGATGAGCTGGACCGTGAGCGGATGTCTCAGGCTTGGCAGCTTGTCGGGAATCACTTTGGCATTACCAAGACGGCGATCCTCGATCTTGGACGGAAGGGGGCCGTGCAGTTAAAGCGCAAGCATGTCGAGATTCCCGTCCATTACTGCGATTGGCGGGGCTTGGATCCCGCAGGCCAGCAGGAGGAGCTTAGGCATTATCAGGAGCAAAAACTCCTCTCCAGCGACTTGACCTATATCGGGCGTCCGAGTACGTATGAGATCATGTTTGCCACCCTTGGCGAGAGCGATCACCAGCTTGTCATGAGCTGCTCGTACCTTCTGATGGATGGCTGGAGCCATTTTATCGTGCTGATCCATGTATTCCAATGCTATTACCAGCTGCTTCAAGGTGCCCCTTATGAACTGCCTCCGGTTCAGAATTACGGCAGCTATGCGGCATGGTTGCGCAGCAGAGATTTGAGCGCAGCCCAAGCCTATTGGTCGGCTGAGCTTGCCGGATTCCGCCGCGCAACGCCCCTGGTTCGGAACGCACCGATGAGCCGGGAGGGGAGGGGAGCAGGATTCGGGAAGCGGGAGATCCGGATCGGGCTCGATCGTCCGCAGGCCGTGCAGGAGTTTGCCGGGCGGTACAAAGTTACGCCGAACGTCTTATTCCAGCTGGCGTGGGCTCGGCTGCTGGCCCGCTATACCGGCGAGCGGGATGTCTTGTTCGGCGTCATGTCCTCCGGCAGGCAGCCCGAGTTCGAGGGAGCGGAAGAGCTGGTTGGACCGGCGATTAATACACTTCCGCTGCGGGTTCATCTTGGGGAAGGAGTGAGCGTGAGTGAGCTTCTCCAGCGGATTCAGGAAAAGCAGCTGCTGCTCACGCAATGGGACTATACACCGCTGAACAGCATCCGCGAATGGATCCATTACCCGGAGGGGCAGCCTCTGTTCGAATCCTATATGATTTTCCAAAACCTGCATTCGTTCTTTGAAACGACAAAGGGTGTGGAATCGATAACAAGGCTTCCGATCGAAAATGAATACCACAAGGCCTTGGCGATCTTCAACTCGGATACGCCGCTGCGGGTTGACGTGTGTGTCGATCCTGCGGGGTATCAAGTCTATATGACTTATCTTAAAGCCAGCTTCTGTGATGAGACTGTAGAACGGATGCTGGATGACCTCAAAGAAGAATTTCTTCGCATTCTTGCGCTGAATTAGCAGCTAAAGCCCCCACGCATAATTTTGGCGTGGGGGCTTTAGCTTCTCCAGCAGATGAGAACCGCAAATTCATGGATATTTACGAAGAAAGAGTTCCTCTATATATTAATCCTTTCAGCTCAATCCAGACAGGACGGCAGCCGGCCAGATGGTTCGACTGCCGTTTTCTCAACGAATAGGCAGTTTAACGCAACAAAACATATATACAAGCCGTATGTTTAGTGAGCGAACTAGATAGGAGGAACTAATGAGATATTTCACTAAAGAGTGGTATGAAGAAGCGCAGATAAGAAGTTTTTTGATTTTTCATGAAACGCAGAAAGAATGGGAAGCTGAGATTGCTTGGTATGAATCTGAAGGTTTGAACTATAAGGAAATTTGTAAGAACAACTTGGAGTCTAAAAGAGCTGATTTACTCAAATATCTCCCAGCACCCTTTCATCCCTATATTGAAGACGGAACGTTAAAATCAGAATTTCCTTCTGAAGAACTTAGAAAAATGGCTGACCAATGGCTATTGGAGTATGATGAGAAATCGAAAGAAAGAGGGACTGCATATCGAAACTACTATAACTCCATAAAAAGTTCACTTCCCGAGAATGTTATTGAATTGTATGAGAAGTCCTTACATGATGCACGAGTAACTTCAACGGAGAAGCACTTGAAAGACGAGTTCATCATGACATTAGATTGTAGAGGCGGTTATCATTATTTAACGGATATCAGGCTAACCTTTACAGGAGTACAGAAGATTCAACTTGCTAATGTAAGCTTAGGGAGTGGATGGCTTTATGATGAAGTTCACCTCACAGAAACAGGCTTTGAACTGCATGTGTTATTAGATGGTCCTTTAATGGAGTTTACAATCTCAGCAGAAAACGTGAAAATTGAGGTCATTTCATAATTCTAGGTTAAGCTACCAGAGAATATTACAATAATGACAGTTCTGGAAGATCAGTTAGTCCCCGATATGATAGAACAAAAAGATAACTACCCATCGTTAAGGTTCAAGGGATGGAGTCCGAGAAGTACAGGGGTTTATGTATGTTTAGAATGTGATACGGTCATTAATCAACCTATTTGATTGAACAGATACGTCCATGAAAGTAATGAAGAACGACAGCTAATAAACGTTGCATTACCTGGAGGGGGGCTTTTGCGTCGGAAAGCCAAAGCCCCCTCCGCTGTTTTGGCGGAAGGGGCCAGTTCCAAAAGAATAGCCGGGTCAAGCTTAATCTTTGAACGGGGGGGCCGCTGAAGGCCCTGTTTTTGTTCTTTCCGCCAGCTTAGTGATCGACTCCATGTCTTGATCGGTTAATTGATCAAGAAAATACTTACGTATTGCCATAGCCACAACAGGACGGGCTTCAGCCAATGCGGATTCACCGGCAGAAGTGATGATAACCTGAACTCCGCGATCTGTGTCTAACGGTTGCCTCGTCACAAGCCCGCGTTTCTCCATCCGCGTCAAATGATGTGACAACCGGCTCTTATCCCATTCCATCGAGTCGGCTAACTCCTGTTGACGAAGACTGCCGTTCCCCAAAAGGACTAACCGATCCAATACTCCATAATCACCTTCGGATAGTCCGGTGTGCTCGGACATCTCTTTTACTACGCGACCGAAGATGCTCTGAAAGGAGCCTTTCCACAAATGCCATATTCGCATTTCCTTTTCGTTTAACTCGTTCTTATCCATAGGATCATAATAACATGGTTGATATATCAACCACAATATGTTGTTATCATTTAAGGTTGATACGTAAATCAAAAGTTATATGGCGAATGCCGTATAGCAATGCAAAAGGAGAGTGTAACTATGCATGACCAACCAGTTGCCTTGGTCACCTGCGCCAACAAAGGAATCGGTCTTGAAATCGCGAAGGATCTCGCGGCGAAGCATGACCGAATTTCAACTACCGGGAGACGTTAGCAGTTCAATGGTGACTTAACAACCTCTATCAACCTATCATCTCGAAAGATGCATCTAGGTCCGATAGGAGTTAGAAGTGGACACAGTGCGGCGATTGGGGTGCAGGGGGAGCAGATTCAACCGCCCGTTGCTCTCCGGAATAACGTATAAATTACAAACGAAAGAGCATGCCGCGGCAGCTCCTTTTTTCTGTATTCGCCGGTGGATCCTGTAAGCCGTTATGCTATTTTTGGTTATTCCAATCCGTTATAAGGACCATGAAAAACTATCATTCCGAAGGAAGGTTATGGTATATTGGTCTAGATGGTTCTTGTCGAATCGTAGTTGTAAAGTCGCAGGCAGACCGGCTTTCCAGCTTTTTCGATATGTGCTGCAGAAATAATAATACCGGCCAAAGGAAGGGAACGTTATGATTCATGTTTATCAAAAAGGCAGGAATTTTGCAAAGTCTTACATAGAACCTTACACAGTTCTGACAGACAAGGAGTCGAGGTTTCCGGAGGAATCCTTTAAGGAGCTGGGGGAACAAGGCTTTTTAAAGCTCCTCATACCCGAAGAATACGGCGGATCCGGCAAAGGACTTGAGGAGCATGCCCATGCTTGTCTGGCATTCGCGGAGACCTGCTCCACTACGGCCCTTTGCTATATGATGCATAATGTTGCAGTGATGTGCTTGGTCACTCATGGAAGCGGCGACCTGAAGAAGAAGATCTTCACGGACATTATCGAAAACGGAAAGTTCTTGGCTTTGGCGTATAGTGAATTCGGGTCGGGCACCCACTTTTACATAACGGAAATGACGGCTGAGGTTGACGGGGAATACACAACGTTTAACGGAAAGAAGAGCATGGTGACGTCCGCCTCCTATGCGTCCTACTATCTTGTTCTTGCGCCGTCGATTGAGGAAGGAAAGATCAACAACTGGGTATTCCCGTTGGAATCCAAGGGGTTATCTTTTGAATTGTCAGAATGGCAGGGCCTAGGGATGAGAGGCAATTCGTCATGTCCCATGCATATCGATCATGTAACGCTGGATTCATCCCACCGCATCGGAGCGGAAGGCTCGGGGCAGGAGCAGGTATTCAATGTAGTCGCTCCATTCTTCATCACAGGGCTGGGTGCGATCTACAGCGGTACGGCCTTGCATATGTACGAGATCGCCGCCGGCCATGCTGCGAACCGGAAATATCCGGATGGAAGTACCTTGTCCAATATTGAAACCATCCAAGTTCATATAGGCAATATTTACAAGCAGGCATCTGCCGCCAAAGCAATCACGATGGAAGCGGCCAGAGCAGGCGCGAGCGGAGAAGCTGACGCACTTGCCAAGATTTTGGCAGCCCGAATCTTTGCCTCGGAAGCCGCCATCGAATGCGGAAGACTTGCCATGAGAGTTGGCGGAGGGAAGGCTTACAATAAGGCACTTCCGTTAGAGAGGCTGTTGAGAGACGCCTATGCGGGTCAAATTATGGCTCCTAGTGCGGACGTTCTTTCTGTTTGGCTTGGCAAAGCATTGACGGGTCAGATGATTCCATAAAGAAACAAGGGAGTGAGCTCGATTGAGTAATAATACAATAAAAGTCGGTGCAGTGATTTATGATCCGCGGGTTACGGTGATCTGGGGGATCATCGCTGATTTCTTCAAAGAAGAAGGGCTTGAAATCGAATGTGTCTACTATAAGGATTATGAGGGACAGGTTGACGGCTTGATGAACCGGGAGATTGACATCGCCTGGAATTCCCCGCTGGCATGGCTGGATACCTATATAAGGACCGATGGAACATGCCAAATGGGTTCCATGAGAGATACGGACAGAGACAGAAAGACGGTCTTCGTTGTTCGGAAAGACAGCGGCATTACCAATCTCGAAGGGCTGAGGGGCAAGACGATTGGTTTTGGAGCTATCGATTCTCCACAAGCAAGACTGATTCCGATCAACCACCTGCATAAGCATGGACTTGAGTATGGGGCGGACTATACCGAGAAGAGGTTTGATATCGGCGTTGGCCTCCATGGAGACCATGTTGGGGGAGAACTGGATGCCATGAGAGCATTGATGGCGGGAGAAGTTGACGCCTCTGTAACGCTGGATCTGAACTGGGAAGCTTGGAAGAAGGATGGTACCATTGATGAGAATCAATTGGTATGCCTGGATACAACGGATTGGTTTGACCACTGCATTTTCACAGCGCATCCTGACTTTTCAACGGAACGGTTCGTGGAATGGCAAAAGGTGCTTCATCGCATGGACTATACCAATGAAGCCCATCAGAAAATGATGGATATGGAAGGCTTGAAGGAATGGGTGGAAGGCAGAATCACGGGATTCCAGCAGCTTCGTGAAGCCAATGACTATCTGAAGTTCTTGAATAAGTAATCCTATTAAAAAGAGAAGCGTGGATATTTCCGCTACTTCTCTTTTCACTATTTTATTCACTTTGGGAGATCAAACACATGAAAAGGCCGTTGCCGTTATTTCCTACTTCCTTAATCGGAAGCATGCCAAGATCCAAAGAGGTGCTGAGCGCCCTAAGAATGATGAGAAGAGGAAGTATGGAACCAAGCCGCTTCAACGAGCTTATCGAGGCGGAAACTCACAAAGTCGTCAAGCTGCAGGAAGATTTGGGGATTGATATCATCACGAGCGGCGAGCTGGGACGGGATAATTATGTGTCCTTCGTTTCCGATAAGATCGGCGGCGTTCAAATGATGAGCATGAGTGAAATGCTCGATTATATTGACCACAAAAAGGCGTTCGAGGACATGCTGACCGCACTTGATGTTCCGGCCGTGAGCATTAAAAATGCGATTTGCGTGGGGAAGCTGCAGTACAAGGGGGAAATTGTAGCGGGTGAGCTGTTGACCCTGAAGAAGTTCACCGGCAAACCCGTTAAGATTACCTTGCCTGGCCCCTATCTGCTCACCCGGTCGATGTGGCTTCCTAATCTCTCCGGCCGGGTATATGGGAGCAAGGAAGAGCTGGGGCAGGATGTGATAAAGATCTTGAAGGAAGAGATAGACAACCTGGTAAGCATGGGGGTTGATGTGATTCAATTCGATGAACCGGTATTAACCGAGGTGGTGTTCACGGAGGGAAAGCCAAGATCATTTATGTGCGCGGCTCTCTCCGAGAGGAAGGATCCGAAAGAGGAGCTTGAATTCGCCGCTTCTCTGATAGGACAGATCATGGAGCATATCGACCGAACCAGGACGGTCGCTTCTCTACATGTCTGCAGAGGCAACTGGAGCAAGAATGAAAGTACCTTATTAACCGGACCCTATACCCCGCTGCTTGAGTTATTTGCCAAGGTGAATCCGGACCTGCTGACCCTTGAATTCTCCACGCCAAGGGCAGGGGAGCTGAACTCCTTGTTGGCCGACCCCAGGATTGCAGAGCATGCGGCGCTTGGTTTAGGCGTGATCAATCCGCGTACGGATGAGATTGAGACCGAAGACCCTATCGTTTCAAGAGTGCAGGAGGCCCTGACCTATCTTCCAAAGGAACGAGTATGGCTGAATCCGGATTGCGGCTTTGCTACCTTCTCCAACAGCCCTGTCAACGTACTGGAGACGATCTCGGGCAAAATACGCTTGTTAACGGAAACAGCTTCCATTCTAAGGAGCCAATATCATGAAGCGGGCAAATGATCAAATCCACTCCTTATACGAGTCCAAAAGGTTCGATATCAACTTTAGAGGAACATCGAATGATCTCTCTTCCGTGAAGATTTATACGAATAAGAACAGTTTTCAGATCGAAAAGCAAATCAGTTTTGACTCGGAATCCAAACCCATCAGCAGTCTGGAATACTTCGCAGGATCGGTGTTAAGCAGCATCCTCTTGACGTTTTTGGAGCAGTCGAAAAGAAGAGGCTCCATCATTGAAGAAATGGAAGGCGTTCTGAACCTTTCTCTCGAGAACCCTTTATCTTTGATTGGTGTTAAAGGGTATGATGAAGAACCGTTTATTTCCAACATGACAGTGACCGTTTTTTTATACGTGGATCTCGAGGACAAAGAATTTGATGATTTTTGCTTTGGCACGCTTGCCCATTCCCCGATTTACAATACACTTAAAAGATCAATGGAGCTCGATGTCATATTTAAGAAGCTGATATGAGGTCCTGCTCGAAACGAACAAAGACATAACCGGAAGGTCTGGCGTGGAACGATAACGTGGTCAGACTGGGGCCGCTGCCAACTGCACGAACGCCTCAATCAGAGCTTGGCAGGATGCGTCGCGCATGAATACCAGATAAAATTGCCGCTCGGCCGGCAGCTCGTGCACGACATGAACGCGGCCATGTTGGATCAGGCTTTCGGCATCCAGACTGGAGACGACAGCAAGTCCCATTCCGGCTTCGACCAGCTGTATGATCAGCCCGGTATCGCTTACCTCAGCGGCGCATTTCACTTTGTCCGGCATTACCCCCATGGAGGACATGGCCTGCTCGAAGGCGGCTCGCGTGCCGGAGCCGGTTTCCCTGAGAATGAACGGACACTCCGGTAAATCCCGGTCCGACCATTCGGGCCGGTTGGAGATGACGATCAGTCTGTCTGCCGTCATGGGGATGTAATGAGCTTCGGGATGTTCGGGTTTGGTTCCCACATAGGCGATATCCACCGAACCGCGATAGAGCGAATCCAGTATTTGCTGCGAATCCTCAACGCTGACGGACAATTCCACATGCGGGTAGGTGGAGTGAGCGTTCATCAGGATCCTGGGCAGCAGGTGCTTGGCGGGTATGGTGCTGGCACCGATGCGCAGAAGGCCCGATAATTGATTGCTGACGCTGTGGCAGGCATCCGACAGCTTTTTCCATATCGCAAGGATATTCTTTCCGCCTGCGTATACTTCACGTCCGGCTTCGGTCAGCTTGATCCCATTGTCTTCCCGCCGCAGCAATGTGACGCCGAGACCCGCCTGCAGTCGCGCGATCTGCTTGCTGACGCCAGGTTGGCTGATATTCATCGCATCGGCTGCAGCCGTAAAGCTCCCGAGATCGCAAACCTTGATGAAGGTTTCCAAGTATTTCATGTCCAATCCAATCACCTGCTTCAACATCTTTATAACGAATCATACCTCATACGAACAAACTTGCCAAACGGTACGCGTGACTTGCGGCCATCTGAAGTTTAAGCAATCTGACGCACAAATCAAAGGATTGAACGAATTACTACCTCTCACCTCGTTGTAGATATTCGTGTTCATAAATCGCTTGAATCCTATCCAGAACGTTCAGCGCCTGGTCTTTAAATTTTAATTCCGCGACCTGACCTTTCAGCAAAAACACGCCCGTCTTATTCCGGTGTTCCCCGACAGCCCCTTCATACAGCTTGCCCGCGCCATGAGTAGGTGGCGGGAAAAATAGCTTCATGAGTACTGCTACCAAGAGGGGGAGTCCGGATTGTTTCCCTTTTCGCAGCGTATTGTTGCCACCTGGGTCAACACTTCGGATCATAATGTCTTCCTTGGCAAGCTGCGGCGCAATGGCCTGCGTCCACAACGAAAGAGCCAGCTTCGAGGTGGCGTAAGGACCCATCAGCTTGCGGAAGGTTTTGGGACGTTCCAGGGTTTCGATCGAAAACTCTTTCGTAAATGTAAACGCCGATGATGAGGTATTGATCACTGTTTTTAAGCGACCGACTTTTAGGAGTTCCTTCAACTCTGTCAAAATAATATACGGAACTACCGTTAACAGTTCATAATGCTTCTCGCGTCCTTGTTTCGAATAGCTCAGTTCGGGAAAGGAACCTCCGGCGTTATTGAACAAAATATCAATCCGCTGCTCCCTGCTTTTGATCTCTTCCAAAGTACGTCTCAAGCTGTCATAATCGGCAAGATCCTCTGTTTTATACATTCGAAGCGATCCACTCTTGACCGCACTATGGATGTTAATATCGTCCGCCGGAAAGTCCGAACGGTTCAAAGCAGCCACCTGCCAGCCCTCCGCCAGTAATTTCCGGGTTAGTTCCAACCCGATTCCGGAGCTTGCTCCTGTAATGAATGCGATATGTTCACGCGGGTACTTGTTCATTGTGCCTCTCCTCCTGGTTAACGGCATCATTGCCCTGATAGAGCACATGCTATAACTTGAAGTCGACTCCAAGTCAAGGCGCAAAAACAATTTTTTTCCTCAGGAGTCAGAAGCTTGACTTGGAGTCAGCTCCAAGATGTATAATGCAGGAAACAAACTTCGGAGGGAACCGGATGAAGGAAGAACAACCCTTTACGATAAAGCAAACCGCCGAGCTAACCGGAATTACGGAGGATACCATCCGTTATTACGAGAAGATCGCGCTGCTGCCTCGTGCAGAGCGGAAGGACAACGGGCACCGCATTTACCGGAGGGAGGACATCCAAACGATCCGGCTGATCGCATGTCTAAAAAAAACGGGGATGCCGCTAGAGGAAATACGGCCTTTTTTGGCGGTCACCGCCGATACGGATCCTGCGGAATATCCCGAGCTGGTGGAACGCTTAAGGAGCCACCGGGAACAGATGGTCAGCCAAATCGCCTCGCTGCAGCAGGTTGTCGATTTTATCGACATGAAGTTAGAGGAGGGGAGATACCGGCAGGACTGCCCGGATGAAGATCTAGGCGGCCTACCAGAGAAAAGGAGGGGAGAACCGAAACCAAAACTTGTCTCACCTGTCGAGATGAGTTATTTTACCGGATCGGCCAAAGCGGGCAAGTCACCTGCCTCCGTAAGATAAGCTCTTAATAACGTATATTTCCTCGTACTAACACCCGTAGTTTTCAAAACAAAAGACCCGCAGCTTATCGCTGCGGGTTTCTTTGCCTTCGGAGATCGAAAGGAATCCGCTGATCTTGCGGCATGCTTAGTGTGCCGGCGAATAGTCCTCATCCAGGAGACTTGAAATGGCTTGAAACGCCTGCAGCCTGTTTTTCTCGGGCAGCACTATGCAGATGGGCAAGGTCTGGGTTGAGGGGCAGGTTCTGGTCGTTACCGGTTTTACGATGAGCTGTGAATTGCCGTCGAGCAGGCCTGCTGGAAGGGAGTCTCTATTCGATTCCAAGAACCCGGGATTCCACGATCCGGGAAAATAGATTTCCGGAAGCACGCCGCCGTTCACCATTTCGGTGACGCGGGTAACGGTAACATCGCCTACGCGGTAAATTTTGGGCCGCTCGTTCATTGGTTATCCGTCTCCTTGCATGGATTTGCGAATGCGTTGAACGTCAATTTCACAGATCTGTTTGGCGAAGAGAAGCAAAGTATTGTTATCAGGAAGGATGAACGAAAGCCGCTGGTGCATGCATTCGGAGGGGTCTCGAATTACGTGGTATGCCCTTAGCCAGGGAAGCACCAACAAAATGGGAGCGATCTGGGGTGTGCCCGAAGAGGGGCAGCTTCTGGTGAAGTAGGCGTAGGCCATAGCGAAGGAGAGGAATTTCTTTTTGTTCATTCCGGCAGACTGGAGTTCGTGCTTGGCGAACGCTTTACGCTTCTAGGTCCTATCAAAATTTTCGGAAGAACGTTCAACTAATAGGCAGACCACTTCCAATATGTGGTATTATCTAGATAGCGCGCGCGTATATCAACCGAGGAGGGATCTAATTCCAATGAATGTAGCCGATAAGTTGATGCAAAAATTCAAAGACCGCGCTGCCCAGTATAAGCTGAAAGTCTATCGGGACAAAGTGGAGCTCATAAGGAGACGGAATTTGGAAGCATGGGACGCTGGGCAGCTCCAAGCGGAATCCCTCCGGCTGCAAAAAGAAGCAAAAACGGGTACGCCCTTGGATGAGCTTCTTGTAGATGCTTATGCGCTAGTCTGCGAGGCAGCGAAGAGAAAGCTCGATTTACAGCCTTACGATGTCCAGATCATGGCTGCCATCGCCCTGCACGAGAGATTTGTGATCGAGCAGCATACCGGTGAAGGAAAAACGCTTTCTGCTGTTATGCCTGCTTATCTAAATGCGCTGACCGGCGAAGGCGTTCATGTGCTGACTTTTAACGATTACTTGGCACATCGAGATGCGGAGTGGATGGGCCCCATCTATCGTTTCCTCGGGTTAACGGTAAACTCGGTGCAAGCGGGTATGAGCCTGTCCGAGAAACGGGAAGCGTACGCCAAGGATATAACCTATGTGACGGCAAAAGAGGCGGGATTCGATTATTTGCGCGACACGATCGCCCTAAACGAGTCCGATACCGTGCATCGTCCTTTCCACTATGTCATCGTCGACGAAGCGGATTCACTGCTTCTCGACGAAGCGCGGCTGCCGCTAGTCATCTCGGGCGTGTCGGGCTCGTCCAGCGACGATCGCATTCGTTTTGCAGAAGCGGCTCGGCAGCTTAAGCAAGATGAACATTACGACTTCGATGAGTTCCAGCGGAACGTGTACTTGAATGAAGCAGGCTCAGCGAAAGCGGAGGCCCTGCTGGGATGCGGCAATTTGTACGATAGCCATAACAGTCATTTGTTAACATCCTTGAATTGCGCGCTGCATGTGGAATCGTTATTAAAAAAAGATGTCGATTACATCGTCCGGGACGGTAACATCGAGCTGATCGAAGAATATACCGGACGCGTGGCGGAGAACAGGTATTTGCCGGACGGGCTGCAAGCCGCGCTTGCGGCCAAAGAAGGACTGCAGTCGAATATCGGTGGGAAAATCCTCGGGATGATCACCCTCCAACACTTCATTAGCCTGTATCCGAAGATTTGCGGAATGACGGCTACTGCGCACGCTTCCGCAATGGAATTCAAAGAGATTTATGCGCTGGAGGTCGTGCAAATTCCGCCGAACCGGCCAAACCTACGGACCGACCACCCGCACCGCATTTATACCCATAAAGAGGCCAAGCTTAAAGCGCTTGTACACGAAATCTCGTCCGTTCATGCGACGGGACGCCCCATTCTCATTGGTACGTCAAGCGTCGAGGAGTCTGACATGCTGGCGGAGGCGCTAGCGGCTGCCGGCGTACCTTGCCATGTTCTGAATGCGAAAAACGACGCAGAAGAAGCCGAAATTATCGCAAAAGCGGGAGAAATAGGCGCCGTGACGGTGTCTACCAATATGGCGGGACGCGGTGTCGACATTCGGCTCGGCGGCGGCAACCCCACGCAGGCAGAAGTTGTCGCCAAGCTGGGCGGGTTGTACGTGATGGGTACGCATGTGAATGAAAGCGTGCGGATCGACGACCAACTGCGCGGGCGTTCTGGCCGCCAAGGCGACCCGGGAGATTCTGTATTTTTCATTAGCTTGGAGGACGAGCTGCTGCTTCGGTTCGGCATCCATAAAGCGATTCGCGCTCCCAGGCAGGAGGAGGCTCTCGAAGACCCGGTGCTCCGCAGCCAAATCGCGCATATTCAGCGTGTTATTATGGGCCAGAACTTCCAAATATGCCAAGAGTTGAACCGTTATTCGGATATGGTAGAGGATCAGAGGCGAATGTTGTACGCGGAGAGACTCGAAATTTTGAGAGGCGAGAAGCCTATGAGCCCTTCGGAGCAGCGGGTGCGTCTTTTCTATATCGACGAGTTCTGGGCTGACCATCTCGCATACGTTTCTTTCATTCGCGAAGGCATCCACTTGGAGAGCCTTGTCAGCGGCAATCCGATCGACAAATTCATGCACAAATCACCCAAGCATACGAGCAAATTCAAGCTAAAATAAATAGCGAGTCGGCCAATATGCTCGCAAGACTCGGAGATTCGGATGATCCGGCGGAGTGGGAAGCGTTCGGTCTGAAGAGCCCTACATCCACTCGGACTTATATTATCAACGATCAATACATCCAGAATAAGCGCAGCTCATGGACCCCAATGACTGTATTTGCCTTTGGGATACGCAAGATGTTGAGGCCAATATTCAAGCTGTCAAAATTTTGATGCAGCGCAGCTTTTACGAGATTTCCTCTCCCAATCTAGATTCAGAGTTTACGCCTATAGTAAAACTCGAATTACCCGCTTCTTCCACATTTTCCTAAAGTCATCATCCAATAGCTGAATCCAATTTAAGCTAAGCCAGCCCTTTTGGGTTGGCTTTTTGATTTGTATCCCGCTCCCGAAATACTCCCAGAACAGGCCTATTAATTAAGGAAAGCGGACCACCTGTTTAAAGTTTTCTTTATACAACCTGAATAGGTGATTCGTTCTGATTATCGCGATCCCCCCGTAGGATGGCAGTGCAATTCAAATTTTCCAGATAAAAGGAGATTGATGAACATGCCGGACATCAAACTGAATCTGTACAACAACACGGATCGCCCTTGGAGGTTTGCTCTGTTTCAAAAGTTCGCTAACGCGAACCAGTTTTTCGATAAGATCGAGCCGATCGCATGGCAAGTACTGCCTTTGAGCCCCGGACAGAAGCAAACCGCCACTTATCCCATTCTGACCTCGCTCGTTGTCGAAGAGCTTAACACTCCATACCCCTCGGAGATTAGGGAAACAAGCAGAGTCGTTGAATTTCACCAGAAATGGGAATTCAAAAAGGCGAATGCGGAGAGTACGGATCTCGCCTTGCTCAGTGAAAACAACTCGGATAATTCCGTCAGCTGCATCAACAACTTTAACAACACGGTTGACATTTCCCTTTTCAAAAACGGAGCGAAGCTGGTTACTAAAAAGGCAGTACAGCAAGGGGATAGTGCCTATTTTCTTCTCACTCCGAAGCTCTACGTTATTTATGCCAATGACATTCAAGTGGGAGAGGAAATCCGCTCCTCTGTCCAATCGAACATTACCGAAATCGATCTGACCGATACCACCGTTGCGGAGATCTCGCTGGATCTCGTGAACAAAACAAGTGGGCTGAAAAAATGGAATGTGGTTGAGCGCAACCTCTAGTCGGGTGTTGGTCGGCTTGAACCATGCCATGTCAAAATGATCCATTTCGAGTACCACTACCCAGCAACCGCTGAAGACCAATAGCTTACCTATGGGACTCTGAACCAGTCCATTTATCGGTTCGAGTCTCTAAAGACTTGACGGTTGTTGGAATATGGGAAAATGACCACTGCTCGAGTCAATTAAGTACATTCAAATTTTTAAGATAAAAGGAGATTAATGAACATGCCGGACATCAAACTGAATCTGTACAACAACACGGATCGCCCTTGGAGGTTTGCTCTGTTTCAAAAGTTCGCTAACGCGAACCAGTTTTTCGATAAGATCGAGCCTATCGCATGGCAAGTACTGCCTTTGAGCCCTGGACAGAAGCAAACCGCCACTTATCCCATTCTGACCTCGCTCGTTGTCGAAGAGCTTGACACTCCATACCGCTCGGAGATTAGGGAAACGAGCAGAGTCGTTGAATTTCACCAGAAATGGGAATTCAAAAAGGCGAACGCGGAGAGTACGGATCTCGCGCTGCTCAGTGAAAACAACTCGGATAATTCCGTCAGCTGCATCAATAACTTTAACAACACGGTTGACATTTCCCTTTTCAAAAACGGAGCGAAGCTGGTTACGAAAAAGGCAGTACAGCAAGGGGATAGTGCCTATTTTCTTCTCACGCCGAAGCTTTACGTTATTTATGCCAATGACATTCAAGTGGGAGAGGAGATCCGCTCCTCGGTCCAATCGAACATTACCGAAATCGATCTCACCGATACCACCGTTGCGGAGATCTCGCTTGACATGGTGAACAGAACCAGCGGACTGAAAAAATGGAATGTCGTTGAGCGTAACATCTAAATAGGGGTTGGTCGGCTTGAACCATGACAAAATGATTTACTTCGAGTGTCACTATCCGCTCTGGCCACCCGATGCACCGGATGAAAAAAAGTTGATCTATGCTGCACTGGTCACGGGGATGGTCAGTGAAGTGATCTCTAAGCAAAGCCCTTCTTCTGAGACCAAGATTCACCAAGTAAAGCAAGCGCAGCTCGGAGTTCCGATTCACTTCAGATGGCAGGATGATGAAATTCCTCAAGTTAGTATTCTTTGGACGAATGATCCAGATCTTGCAGCAGGGAGTGCCTTGACGATCAAAGACGGTTCAGAGTACTTCGCAAGAGAACTTACGCTGAACCAATCCATCTTTCGGGTTATAGCATCCACCCGTAATCTTCTTAGCTTCAGTAGTGAACTGGCAGCTGAAGCATGGGTACCAAGTGAGAATGGCGGGCCTGGCAGCAGTTTTATGGTAATCCCGGACCAGGAAAAAAGAACCATTACGGTAACCTATCTTTCCAAGGGCAAGCTCTATACCAAGCAGCAGAATGATCCATTCTCAATCCCCTTCTCGGGAGAGGAATACATCGAAGAATTGGCTTCACCTGCGACGCTGCCCATCCTTATTCCCATGGACGAGGTAAAGACCAACCGTTACCTGGGTATGTACGAGACCGATGAGGATGGAAAGCTCGCTTATTTCCATCAGCTTGATCTCAGTACATATGTCCTAGAGAAAACCGATAGTTCGACAGATACTTCATCAGACACTTCATCCGATAAATCATCCGATACTTCATCTGAAACTCCATGATTCATTCCCCAAAGTAGATGTAATTTCACGATTACCATCAAATGAATACAGTCAAATCCCCTCTCTTATGAGTAGGAGAGGGGTTCTTTATGCGAGATACACAGACAAGGCACGTGATAAGGGATACATCGTCAACAGTCTGTGACCGAAACGAGATCGTTGAAGCCCATGCTCTAAAGGAGGAATAAAAATGACAGTTTATTATTATCAGCTTGTTGCGGCTAACCATAACCAGACGGGTTATGCAGTCGCCAAAGAACTCGCTAAGCAGACATTGGCCCAATTCGGCGCGGTCCGTGGATCGGGCGTAGGGATTGGCCCCGGGTCTTGTTGTGCGGCTGTTGCTGTAGAGCCGTCACAGAATATTCCGGCAGCTCACCCCTTAACTGGGTTTGGAGGGGCTACTACACCACAGTATGGCAGCACTACTCTACCATATGGCGTGGTTTTTGGTAATTCGCAGCTGGCACAAGGCGGGTTGGATTTGGGGCCTCTCGGAGGTCATGCGGAACGAGCCACGCTCACGGCTGCAGGCAACTATCACTTGCAGCTGTATTTGCTGAATCAAAAGGACGCCATTCTTTATGTAGAGCTTACGCCTTGCAGCGATTGCCAAAAATGGCTAAGCGGTGGTGGAGGGGGAGTACCCAACCCGTTTAACTTTTCAACCAACCATTTGAACCTCCATGTGTGGTGGTCTTTCAACTACCCCGGCACTACGGGTGTTGACGAAATGAATCAATTTCATAACGATACTCTGCCAAATCAGCTTACTACGGCCAACAGCTGGTAACATGAACAAGCGGGGGAGGGAATTCCGTTAATAAATTCAGGGAATCACGGCCTAAATGGTTGCTATTTCCGTTATTACCCTATCTAAGAGCGCCTGATTTTTTAAGAGGTAGTTCTTAAATTCAGTTTTTATACCCAATTTATTCCTCTCGCTTTAATGCGAATATCTCATTATTTTGCATAAATAAGACTCCTTTCAAAGAATAATTTTAATATATTTACATTAATGGTATAATTTTGTTTAGTTTCTATTGTTATTGGGTAATGAGAACGGGTGAGATTATACTGGAGGTAACTTTGAAACCGACGCCAGAACGGGCTCTATATTAGAACCTTGGTTCTGAGATGAGATGGGATGATGAATTTTGGGATATTCCGGATATTTGATTACATTCATACTTAATTTCGTAGTAGCTTATTTTATCTACGGTGATTCCGGTTATGTTAAACCTTTAATGCACTCCATTATTATATTAGCCTTGGTAATTACCATCGATTTAACTATGAAGAACAAGAAGAAAAAAGATGATTATATGTAGCAGTCCAAATAATATGTAAGAGAGTTAAAAATAAGGCTCATCGGAGTTATCCTCCTATGGGTCTTTTTTTGTAGGCCAGACCAGATCGAGTAATGTAATCTCATATGAAAAGCGGAGGTGATCGAGGCGTGAAACATCAAGCGGATGCCCTTATCATTGGATTTGGCAAAGCCGGAAAAACACTGGCCCCTTTTCTCGCCAAGCAAGGACTTAAGGTTATCGTAGTGGAAAGGTGCCTGGTGCAGAATCAACCTGGGGTAACCGTTATAACAGGAAAGGCTTCTTTTGTATCTGCGCATCTGGTAAAGATAGAAACAGAGCAGGGCAGCATGCTTGTGGAAGCCGGCAGGATCTTCATCACCACAGGATCCGTGCCGGTCATCCCCGTCATACCAGACATTCAGAGCAGCAAGGTATATACAAGTGCCGAACTATTGGATCTCGCCACGCTTCCCGAACGGCTGGCCATTATCGGCGGCGGATATATCGGCCTTGAGTTTGCTTCGATCTTTGCTGGTTTTGGTACCGAAGTAATGATTCTCGAACAAGGTGAGCGTTTCCTGCCCAGAGAGGATCGAGATATAGCGGCAGAGGTTCAAAAGGTGCTTGAGCACAAAGGTATCCGAATTCAGCTGCAGACCGGTGTAACCCACATTGAGGACCACAGAGAAACAGGGCTTACCCTTCAATTATCCTCGGCCAACGGTTTGGAGGAATCGAAGGCTGATGCAGTGCTGATCGCAACGGGCAGAAAGGCCAATACGGATGAATTGAACCTTGAAGCGGCCGGCATCAACCGAACGGCACGCGGATTCATTCAGGTTGACGAGAAATTGCAGACGAATCAGCCGCACATCTGGGCACTCGGCGACGTGAACGGGGGACCACAATTTACGTATATCTCTCTGGATGATTATCGAATCGTGAGGGATCAATGGACCGGAAGCGGACAGCGGACCACACTGGACCGGAAGCTGGTACCTTATTCGGTATTCATTGATCCGCCGTTGTCTCATGTCGGATTAACAGAGAGCGAGGCGCTGAAACAAGGTTATCACGTCAAGGTTGCCCTAATTATCCGTAACCGCTTCAACACGGGCTCGCCAGCTGAAGCAGACCGAGGGCCTTCTGAAAGCTGTCGTTGATGCAAAAACGAAGCAGCTGCTTGGGTTCACCATGTTTGGCGTCGAATCCAGTGAAGTGGTGAATATCGTCTCGGTGTTCATGAAATCAGGTGAGCCCTTCACTGTACTCCGCGATACGATCTTTACCCATCCTTCTATGTCTGAGCTGCTTAATGATCTGCTAAATCTCATATCAGACTAAGCGGGGAACGCGAGCATATTCTTTACTGATCATTCCCGCAATGATATGATGGTGCAGGGGGGAGTTGCAATGGCCAGAAGCAAAGAATTCGAAGAAAACGTCGTCCTGGATAAGGCCATGAAGCTCTTCTGGGAGCAAGGCTACGAGAAAACGTCGATGAGTGATCTTGTCGAGTATATGGGTATTCATCGGAGAAGCATCTACGATACGTTCACAGACAAACGCACCTTGTTCTTCAAGGCATTGGAACGGTTTGAGAGCCGTACGGATGCGAGGCTGATGACAGGGGTGAAGCAAGCGCAGACCGCGAAGAAAGCCCTTCAGTTTATCTTTGATTACATGAGCAAGGGGGAGGAAGGAGCGCCTCCCGGATGCATGTTTGTCAATTCAGCCGTTGAGTTGGCGTGCCGGGATGAAGACGTGGATGCCAAGGCCGTCGGTGCTTTCGAGAAGGTAGAGAGGCTGCTTGTGGAGATCGTATCCTGGGGACAGCAAAACGGCGAATTCGATGATCGTTATGAAGCAGGGGAATTGGCGGAATATCTGCATAACGCGTTAACGGGGATAAGAGTGATGGCGCGAACCTCGGTTTCAAAGGAGAAGCTTGAGCGCATTTCAACAATGACGATGCGAATTCTGGAGAGAGAGTAAGTACCCAAATTTTTTTAAGATAGTTAGAACGATCATTCTCATATCGATCAAATTAGAGGAGCGAACGACATGAAAACATTGATTATTGCGGCTCATCCGGATTTGCAAAACTCCCGCATCAACCGGGCATTGGCCGATACCATGAGAGAGCAGCCGAATACGACGGTGCATGCACTGTATGAGCGATCGAATACCAAATTTTGAATGTTGTTTAAAATTATGGGTAAGATAGGGTTGACCATCTTTAAGGAGGCTGGCTTTAACTTGGCAGAGAACAAAGACAACAACGGCTCAACCAATAATCAGGTGAAGCGCGAAACGTTGACAACACGACAGGGTCATCCCGTATCGGATAACCAGAACATTCGTACCATCGGGAATCGGGGTCCGGCTACGCTTGAGAATTACCATTTTATTGAGAAAATTTCGCATTTCGACCGGGAAGAGATACCGGAGCGAGTCGTGCACGCCCGGGGAAGCGGGGCATTCGGCTATTTTGAAACCTACGGTAAGGTTGGGAATGAACCCGTCGAGAAGTATACGCGCGCCAAAGTATTCTCAGGCGCTGGGAAACGAACGCCGCTCATGGTGCGCTTCTCCACAGTGGCAGGCGGGAAAGATTCACCGGAAACGGTGAGAGACCCGCGCGGCTTCGCGGTGAAGATGTACACCGAGGACGGCAACTGGGATTTGGTGGGGAACAATCTCAAAATTTTCTTTATCCGCGATGCTATGAAATTCCCTGATATGATCCACGCCTTTAAAGCCGACCCTGCTTCGAACGTGTCGAATCCTCAGCGGATGTTTGACTTCGTCTCCCGTACGCCTGAGGCGACGCATATGATTACGTTCCTCTTCTCGCCATGGGGAATCCCTGCTACCTATCGCCACATGCAAGGGTCCGGGGTGAATACATATAAGTGGGTGAATGCCAAGGGCGAGGCTGTCCTGGTGAAATATCATTGGGAGCCGAAGCAGGGAATACGCAACCTCACGCAGGATGAGGCGGATGCGATTCAAGCGAAGAACGTAGGTCATGCGACACAGGATTTGTATGAAGCGATTGAGCGCGGGGATTATCCGGAATGGGAACTGTTCGTCCAAATCATGGAGGACGACTACCATCCTGAGCTCGATTTTGATCCGCTTGATGATACGAAGCTGTGGCCGGAGGATAAGTTTCCATGGCTGCCGGTTGGGCGGATGGTGCTGGACCGCAATCCGAAGGATTTTCATGCAGAGATTGAACAGGCTGCCTTCGGGACTGGGGTTCTTGTTGACGGAATGGACTTTTCGGATGATAAGATGCTGCAAGGCCGCACGTTTTCTTATTCCGACACTCAGCGGTACCGTGTGGGTGCCAACTACTTGCAGTTGCCTGTGAACGCGCCCAAGGCACCTGTTCGCACGAATCAGCACCGCGGCCAGATGGATTACCGCAATCCGCAAGAGTCCGGGGATAACCCGCATATCAACTACGAGCCATCAATGCTCGGCGGTCTGCAGGAAGCAAACACAGAAGGGCGCGCTCCACACCAGCCAACGTATAATGCGGCCGCGATGAGCGCACCCATTGACCGTCCGAACAACTATGGTCAGGCGGGCCATACTTACCGCAGCTTGGAGGATTGGGAGAGGGACGAATTAATCAAGAACTTATCTGAAGCGCTTGCGGTATGTGACAAGCGAATTCAAGATGCGATGATTGAGCACTTCTCCAAAGCTGACGAGGATTACGGCCGTCGTGTGAAGGAAGGCATTGAACAGAAAATGAAGGCATTGAAAGAGGCGGGCAAGGAATCCCTTGTACCCGGCCGTGAATCCGGTCAAACGAAATTTGGCCAAGGCTCACTGAATGCGAACGCAGCTGCACAAGATGCGGTGAAGAAAAGTCACGAAGCGGGTCCTTACTAAAACTTAACGCCGAACACCGCCAAATCAACCCCCGTTTCCTCGTCGTCTATAGAGGAAACGGGGGTTTTTAGTTACAGGTCGTAAGCCATTTCTATTTTATGGGTTGATTTCCAGCGAGGTTCCGCATATAATAGCAACTAACTTCATACGAACGACAAAATTCCGTGACGAGAAAGAGTACGTTCGGCGTCCGTTTCACAGAGAGTTGGGGCAGGTGAAAGCCAACATTCGGGCACGTACGGAAAGCCATCTCCGAGAAGCAGGCTGAAGTTCAGTAAGTGCTGCCGCATTTCCAGCGTTAACAGGAACGCGTATTGTTGGATACGTGAACGAAGTGCCGTTTCTTCGGAAGCGGAACTAGGGTGGTAACACGGGTAAAAACTCGTCCCTTGAGGGGACGGGTTTTTTTGTTTTTTCCGTGATCCCATCGAATTCTAAAGGAGGAAAGGGATATGTCTATTGAGGGGTTGTTGTCGCCGAAGGTCAGGAACATGCCGCCTTCGGGCATTCGCAAGTTTTTTGATTATACCGCAGGAATGACGGATGTGATTTCACTCGGGGTCGGGGAGCCGGATTTCGTGACGCCCCGGCACGTCAGGGATGCCTGTATCGCAGCGCTGGAGAAGGGGAGAACATCATATACGTCGAACGCCGGACTCCCCGAACTGCGGGAAGCGATAGCGGAATACGTGCACGGCAGCTTCGGGGTGGGGTACGAACCATCCAGCGAAACGATCGTAACCGTAGGCAGCAGCGAAGCGATCGACCTGGCGCTTCGGGCGTTGATCACGGAGGGGGATGAAGTGCTCGTGCCCTCCCCCTGTTATATCTCTTATTCACCGATTACGTCGCTCGGCGGCGGGAAGCCGGTCCCGGTCGAAACGTCTGACCGCGACCACTTCAAGCTGACGGCGGAAGCGTTGAAAGCTAGGCTGACGCCTCGTTCCAAGGTGCTCATGCTTTGTTATCCGAATAACCCGACCGGCGGCATCATGACATACGAGGATTGGCTGCCGATCGCCAAGCTGGCGGAAGAGCATAATCTGGCCGTGATTGCGGACGAAATCTATGCTGAGCTAACGTACGGCAGCCGGCATGTCAGCTTTGCGGCTCTGCCGGGAATGAAGGAACGCACGCTGCTGGTCGGCGGCTTATCCAAGGCGTTCGCCATGACGGGGTGGCGGATCGGATATGCATGCGGCCCGGAGGAACTGATCACCGCGGTGTTGAAAATTCACCAGTATACCGTCATGTGCGCCCCGATACTCGGTCAGATTGCCGCGCTCGAATCGTTCCGCAACGGAATGGAGGAGAAAGATCGGATGATCGAAAGCTACGATCGGCGGCGGCGGGCTTTCGTTAGCGGCCTGCGGCAGATCGGCCTGCCCTGCCATGAGCCGATGGGCTCCTTCTACGCATTCCCGTCCATCGCTCATACCGGCTTGAGCTCGGAACAGTTCACCCAAATGCTGCTCCATGAATCCAAGGTGGTGACGGTGCCCGGGCACATCTTCGGTCCCGGCGGGGAAGGCTTCATCCGCTGCTCCTATGCGTCCTCTCAAGGTCAGCTGGATGAAGCGCTGGAACGAATGGACGCGTTCCTACGCAGACGATTGTCCCTGTAACGCCGAAAAAAAGAGTACCTCCCCAAGCTATTGAATGTATGGTTACCACACCACACCACATTCAAACGAAGGAGGTACTCTTTTGTATTGAGAGCAATCGAAAAGAAATTAGAGGTCCCTTTAAAGGATATATTTAGAGCAGCAAGTTCACGGTTATTGGGGCAAGCTGCTTATGATAATCAGACGCGGCGATCTGACTTCATCGTACATCGTAACGGGAGAGTGGCCCCCTAATCAAAAACAGGAACCATAGGATGACTCAAAAATAAGGAGGAAGATTTATGCTATTTATGATTCTTGTCAAAGCTTCGAAGAATTCGGAAGCCGGAAAGCTCCCGAGCCCTGAATCATTGAAGCCATGACGAAGTACAATGAGGAGTTAGTAAAGGCAGGCGTGCGGGTTATGGCTAAAGGACTTCATCCCAGTTCAAATGGGATTCGCCTTTCGTGTCTGAATCCGGGGGAAAAGCCAATGGTCACGGATGGCCCTTTTACGGAATCGAAGGAATTAATTGCCGGGTTCATTCTGATTGATGTGAATTCGAGGGAAGAAGCCATCGAGTGGGCCATGAAAATGCCGGACCCGCAAGGAAATGGCGAAGGTCAGATTGAATTGCGTCAAGTATTCTAGGCAACGTCCATTGCCTTGTCACATCGATAATGACTGAATTTACCGGCCGCATCGGTCGATAAAAAAATGGAGTGCGTCGTCAACAGACGGATCAAAAGATGACATCGGAAGAGAGGGAGGAGGTGCGAAAGCAGCTCGAGGAAATGTAAGCGTAGTTTCCAGCAATTCCATATGTCTTGGTATGTGGCTGCCGTGATATGGTGAACTTGGCCGCGGCAATAACAAGGACTGGATTTTTGTATTGTAGACCCGGTCATCAGCTGCCCTATGAAGCTATGGAATCATTACTTCAGCAATCTATGAAAAGGGGATAAGGAACATCATGACTAGACTCATCGAGAAGATAAATCAGATTGTTGAAGAAACCACGATTTCTGTACCTAGAGAAGCTGTACGGGCTGCCATACCGTTTAGTTCAACGATAAGACAGACACTGCGCGATTATTACGAGGCGGTGGACGTTCACTTTTTTACAACCCTGATCTTGAAAGAGCATGCAGAACGATTGTCCAAAGATTTAATGTACAACCTAATCCGGTCTGATATTCCTCGATTGAATGGATTGACTTACGTAGAACTCGGGGACATCCTCGGGAGGCAGGACGCTGCTCTTCGTCTGATGGCGCTTGGAGAATACTTCGGTTTCTGGAGAATTGCCCATCCGAAGCGTATCATGCCTAACCTGAATTTGAGCCACTGGGATAGCCTGGCGAATCAGGGTATGGTCTGGATCGATACAAGCCGCTTCCCGAAATTGTCTGTGCCGGTCAGGGCAATGTAATCAAAGGGTTCAACCTCGCTGGGAATAGGGGTTGGGCCCTTTTGGCATGCATGCCTGCATCCAGAGAATAAGATAAAACAAAAACAGGGACGTTCGCCCCTGTTTTTGTTTGTAGAAAAAAATATGGAGTGCCTTCAGCTCGTGTTATTGAATTCGTGTGTTACTGAATTTGCCTATTATTGAAATTCGATATAATCCACATAGGCATCCCAAGTGCCGTTATCGGTGGTAAGGGTCAGCTTCACCTCTTGATTTCCAGTGGCATGGGGGATATCGGACAAGGTCTGAACAATCGGCGCCGTTCCGGTAAAATAAAAGGAACCGACGGCCGTGCCTCCGATGAGAAGGTCCACTCTCGCGGCTGCGGAGCCGTTCGAGGCACCCCGTACTGAAATGCTGTGGGTGGAGTTGGCAAAATACTGTGTTGAGGCAGCATAATCCCCATTGGCGTAAAGAACGACTCCCGAAAAAGGAGAACTGACCTTACCGGAATAGCTGCCGCCCAGGGTCATCGCCTCCGCTTCAACCCTTGTTCCGGCGGTATTGGGAGTAAACTGCCAGTAATCCATATTGAATAAATTGCCGGTCCCGGATCCGGTAAAAACAAAGAAGACCTTGTGAACACCCGCTGCGCCGCTCACGCCCGTTTCGATCTCCTTCCAGACCTGCGCTCCGCCGGTTGGACTGACGTTCAGCGTGCCGACCAGCGGCCCGGCTGCGCTGTCCAGACGTACTTCGATCTTGCCGCCTGCCGTAGAGGCTACATTAGCCTTCACCGTCTTGGCGCCTCCGGTGCCAAAGTCAGCGTTGCCGACAGCGATCCAGTCTCCATTATGGATATTCGTTACATTGAGATTCGCAACGGGGCCTCCGGCTGCTTGACTTTTTTCGGTTGTCACGCCGGCCTGCCACCCGATCGTTTCCGCTTCGACCCGGGTATACGGATTCAGGTTGGCGGTTTGGGGAACGCCCGCCATATTGCCCTGGACCTCCTGGATCGTTCCGTCCGCATTATGCACAAGCTTATTGATATGAGGAGAACGGTAGCCTTTTCCTTCTCCGAGCTGTGCCTTGCTGACCGTTTGGGCATGGTAGACAACGTACCACTGATTGTTGAAGTTGAACACCGCATGATGGTTGTTTCCGCCAACGCCGAAGAAGGTATATGGATTTTTCAGAAAATGCCCCTTGTAAGTAAACGGCCCCATAGGACTATTGCTCACCATGTAGCCGATCTCGCCTGCCGGATAATCGGCCGGGTGGGTACCGGAGAAGTTGATGCAGTACGAATAATAATATTTGCCGTTGTACTTATGAATTCCGGAATCTTCGAACATGTAAGGGGCATCGATGGTTACCGCACTTCCGGCAACACTGGTCATATCCGCTCCCAGTTTTAACACCCGGGCCGTTCTGGGATTGGCGACGGAGGCCGGGTCCGAGGTATTGGGGATACCCCCGCCGCTGTACAGATATCCTGTACCGTCATCATCCACCAGTACGGCCGGGTCAAAAAGCCAGGTAACGCCGGACATGCCCGGTGTACTAGAAGTGACCAGAGCTTTACCGAGCGGGTCGGTCCAAGGGCCGATCGGTGAGTCCGCAGTCAGCACGCCGATGCCGGATGCGCCATTAGCGAAATACAGGAAGAATTTATCCTTCCCGTTGATCGTTTTGTATGCCGCTGACGGTGCCCAGGAGAGGGAGGCCCACTTGGCAATACCGCTTCCGTTATTCGCATTGTTATACCC
The DNA here is from genome assembly GCF_049942825.1 of Paenibacillus sp. S-38. Taxonomy (NCBI): domain Bacteria; kingdom Bacillati; phylum Bacillota; class Bacilli; order Caryophanales; family Paenibacillaceae; genus Paenibacillus; species Paenibacillus sp. S-38. Next base: position 3,967,914 of record NZ_CP187970.1, on the reverse strand, counting down.
TGCGACTGGAATGGCTCCGTGATCGGTCCAGTTCACCATATCGGCGGAAGAGATGACCTGAATTTTATTCAGCGGGCTAAAATCATTCTCTTTGACCGTTCCGTCACCGTTGTATACATACGCGTCGCTGGACATATAAACGTAGACTCTGCCTTTATAGGTCAGGGCGAACGGATCGGCCCCCAATTTATGGTCCATCAGGGGATTGGAGTTACCTGGAATCTTAGCGAGAGGGCTGTTCGCAGCATGAACAGACAATCCCGGCAGCCCACTCAACAGTAAGGTGAGAACGAATACAAAAACGGTCAGTTTCCTGATCATAAACCTATTACCTCCATGTTCAGATAGTTACTTCGGAAAAGCCTCATCTTGGTTAACCTGTATCACCTCCTTTCAACAAGTACGGCGGCTTGCGGCCAATCTGAAACCGCTATCATCTTCACGAGCCGCAAATGCATCCGAATCGCTGCGGATGCTGAATTCTAACGCAACGAATCATATCACATTCCCTGCCGATGTACAGTTATTTTGAAATTATAGTAAAGAATGGGTAAGGAAATAAAGAAATGTGTATTGTCTTCCCCTCCGTAAGCTTGGATAATGAAAATGAAAAAGAACGGGCTGATGGCAGCGTACACACAAGGGGAAATGAGGTCATATCATTTGCAGATGCCAGCAAGGAGCATCGGTCATTATATACTTACCGCCATACTGTCCGTACTGATCCTATCTTCATGCGATGGCGGCAGCGGCGCGGAGACCAGCCCTATGTACAGGGCGGAGCCTGAAGGCGTGGAATCAGCAGCCCGAACCCAACCAGCGGTTGAAATCTCCTTTGTCGGAGCCGAGACGGACGGCTTGGAGGAGCTGCTCCGTCAACTGCCGGGCGAGACGCTGGGAGATAACCGGTGGACCCGGATCTATGAGCAGGAGCTCGGGATTAAAGTAAAGTACGATTGGACAGCCAAGGGGGACCTGTACCAAAAGAAGCTCGGCGTAGCAGTGGCGTCCGGGAATATTCCGGAGGTGGTCAAGGTGGATGCGCAGCAGCTCAGGCTGCTTACGAACAAGGGTTTAATCCAAGAGCTGTCCCAGGTGTATGAGCAATATGCTTCTCCGCTGACCAAAGACATCCTGAGCCAGGAGGGGACCGGCCCCTTCGATGCGGCAACGATCGATGGCAGATTAATGGCGATACCGGAGACGAACTCCTCGATCGACCGGGCCCAGCTGATCTGGATTCGCACGGATTGGCTGAACAGGCTTGGGCTGCAGCCGCCGCAAACGATCGATGATGTACTCGCTATTTCTAAAGCGTTTACAAATGAAGATCCCGACCGGAACGGCCGGCCGGATACCTTCGGACTTGCGGTAACCCAGAATCTATGGGACCCCGCAATGGGAGTCACAGGCTTCATGGCCGGCTATGGAGCGTTTCCGAATCTGTGGGTGACGAATTCATTCGGGGAGCTTGAATACGGGGGCATTCAGCCCGAGGTGAAAACCGCACTTCAGGAGCTTCAGAAGATGTACCGGAGCGGGCAAATCGACAGCGAATTTGGGATTAAGGACAGTACCAAAGTGGGGAAGCAGATCGCAGCCGGTAAGATCGGCATGCTGTATGGGGAGCAGTGGAGCTCGTTTGCCGTGCAGGGGAGCCGAGGTCACGACCCATCCGCAGAGTGGCAGGCGTTTCCCCTCGTGTCGGGGTCCGGAGAGCCGCCCCAAGTTCCACTCCGCTTCAGCACATGGCAGTTCTATGCGGTAAGGAAAGACGTGGCGCACCCCGAAGCCGTCGTCCGGATGTTCAATCTTCACTTGGAGAAGAATTGGGGACCATCGGCAGCGTACGAATCCTACTATATCTCTCCTCTTCCCGTATGGCAGCTGTCTCCGGTCACTCCCTATCCGGCCAGGAAAAACCTTGAAGCCTTTCAGCAGTTGGACAAGGCGCGCCGCACAGGAGACTTTTCCTTCCTGAAAGATGAAGCCAGGGCGATCAAGAAACGTCTGGACGCCTACGCATCCGGAGGCCCGGATAAGGAGTCCGGCTGGGGATGGGAGAAGATCTATGGTCCGAACGGTGCATATGGGATCATTGACCGGTATGAGCAGAATCACCAGCTTCGGCCGGATGGGTTTAATGGAGCCCTGACGGATACGATGATGGACAGGCAGCCGATCCTGAATGAGCTGCAGGATGAAGCTTTTATCCGAATCATTCTCGGCAGGCCGGTAGAAGAGTTTGACCGATTCGTGGAAGAATGGCGCCGCTTGGGCGGAGACCGGATGACCGAGGAGGTGAACCGGTGGCGTGCGGAGAAGGACAGAGAGCGCAAGGAAACGGACTAGGCCGCCGGCAGTCGCGCATCATGATATTATACCATCCTAACCGGTTACGGAGGCGTTTTGTTGATACCTATTCACTCAAGAACTCTGCGCAGCTCTATCTTTGCCCGGCTGCTCTTCACCTATGTCATCGTGATCGCGCCCATTCTTGCGCTGGGAGGATATCTTTACCAGTGGAGCTATACGAACGCCAGTGAAGAGTTATCCAGAACCTCCATCACACGGCTTTCCCACTATTTGCAGGATCTGAACCGCGAGATCAGCTGGATGGAGCTCCAGCAGTTCGATATCCTGGAAGATCCGGACCTCAATAAGCTTACGGTCACCTGGGAGAGAATGGATCCTGTGGAACGGAGGGACAGCCTGAATGATCTTCTGCAGCGGCTGACCTCCGTTAAGAATACCAGTGCTTATATCAAAGATATTAGCGTGCATATTCCATCCGTGGAGAAAACCGTCTCTGCCGTTCATGCGGTGGATGAGCTGGATCAGGAGCGATTCGGCTGGTTTCGTTCACTTCCAGGCAGAAACGAAAGCCGGCTGATCTGGTGGAAGGATTCCCTCCATCTCTGTGCGTTGAAGCAAAGAGGGAAGAAGGGCGAGGAGCCCTTGTTCGCGGTACAGATCGAATTGGATATGGAGAAGCTGAGAGAGTCCTTGCTTCAAATGAACATCAACCCGGAAAGCGGTACGTTTCTCGTCTCGGACAGAGCCCGATTCACCGTAACGAGCGGTCAGGAGGCCGCTCCTGTGGTCCAAAGCTATCTTCGGGAGGCAGGGGCAGCAAGCTCCGATACGTTGTATGTTCATTCCGAAGGCATGAAGTATCACATTGACCGTGTCTATTCGGATGCATTGGGATTGTCCGCGGCGGCCTATTTGCCGGAAGAAGCCCTCAGCAGACCGCTCAGCAGGTTCTATACTTGGGCGTGGCTGTTCGCCTTCACCTCTTTGGTGGCGGTCGCCATCTATTCCTTTTCCACCTACAGGTTTGTACATAAGCCCCTGCTGATTCTCTTGAAAAGCTTCAAACGAATGGAAGAAGGTGCCCTCGATATGCAGATTGAACACGAACCGAAGGATGAATTCGGATATCTGTATCACCGGTTCAACCAGATGCTGTTGAAGCTGCAGGCACTGATTGATCAGGATTATAAGCAGAAGCTGATGATGCAGAAGGCGGAGCTGAAGCAATTGCAATCCCAGATCAATCCGCATTTTCTCTACAATGGCTTTTTCATTCTCAACTCGCTCTCCCGAACCGGAGATATCGAGAGAATCGAACAATTCACCCATATGCTTGGGGAGTATTTCCGTTTCATTACCCGCAATGGGGAAGACCACGTATCGCTCTTGGAAGAGATCAGTCATTCCCGGATGTACACGGATATTCAGCAGTTTCGATTCAGCCGGCGCATCCGTGTACAGTTCGATGAGCTGCCGGTAGCCATGGAGCAGATCCGTGTCCCAAGGCTGATCCTGCAGCCGCTCATTGAAAATGCCTATGAGCACAGCCTGGAGGAAATGGATGAGGAAGGGTTCCTGCACGTTGGCTTTGAGTCGTATGGGAACGAGGCGAGAATCATCGTAGAAGATAACGGAGACCGCATAACTCCTGCAGAGATCGAGGCCTTGAAGCATCGTCTGGATCATACGTCAGAGAGCGAGATGACGGGGATGATCAATATTCACCGGAGGATTCACTTAACTTACGGAGAAGGCAGCGGCCTCTTCCTGTCACGGAACGGCATGAAGGGCTTGCGGGTCGAGATTCGGATCCTTCTCGGAGAGGAGGACCTGTATGTACCGGCTGCTGATTGTGGATGATGAAGAAATCATCACCGATGGACTCTACGAGGTGTTCCGCCAGCTCATACCGGATCACCTGGATGTTTGTAAAGCCTATTCGGCCAAAGAAGCACTTCATTGGCTGTCGCGCACCCGTATCGATATGGTATTGACGGACATTCGTATGCCCGGAATGACGGGCCTCGAATTATCCAAGTCTATCCAATCGTATTGGCCAAGGTGCAGGATCATCTTCCTTACCGGTTACAGTGATTTCGACTATGCCTACCAGGCAATTCAAATACCCCACGTCCGGTATTTGCTCAAGACGGAAGGTTATGACAAAGTGACCCAAACCGTTCAAGAGGTCATGCTGGAATTGGAACAAAGCAGCCAAATGAATGCCTTAGTCGAGCGCTCGCGCGATCAGCAGGATTCGTTTGAATTCATGGCGCAGGGAGGCTATGTCCGCCACCTGCTGCAGGAAAGCCATCTTATTGCCAAGCATCCGGAGGTGCTTGCCGGCCATTTCGACACATTTCACATCCCGCTGGATCCGAAGCTTCCCGTTGTGATGGCCCTTGGCCGCTTCGCGTATCCCGAAGGGAGCACGTATGCCCTAAGAAGCGGAATGATGGCTTCCGCCAGAATCATCTGGAGCTCCTTCCTGTCCGAGCATGTGCGCAGCATCGGAATACTGGACAAGCACGAGGATATGCTGTGGTTCATTCAGATGTCCGAGAGAAAGGAAGAGAAGTTCGGAGCGCACTTGATCCGTTACTTGGAGGGCACCCTCGAACTGATCCAGGAAGCCTGTGAGTCCTCCCTCGGGATCACGATATCCTTCACCCTAAGCGGTGCCTCCTGTGAATGGGAAGCCGTCACAGAGCAGTATGAACGACTCCGCCAGCTGCAGCAGATGAGGATCGGTGACGGGGCGGCCATGATCTTAACGGACCGGCGGGATCAGGTGGATCCCGTTCCGATCAAAGAGGGGACGCGAACCGGTCTTCAGGCGGAGCTTCTGGAATCCCACCTGGAAGCCGGCAGAGCGGAGGACTTCTTCCACTGCCTGGAGGAAGTGACAAGGGGCATGCTGCAGAAGAAGGGGGATGTACAAAAAACGATTGAAGCTTATTATTCGATCGCCCTCGTTCTGCTCTCCTGCATCAACCGCTGGAGGCTGCACGGTCAAATCGGCGATTACAGCAGGCTGATGCGTCTCGACGAGCACCCCTCCATGAAGGAGGGTTTTGACTATTTGCACAGCCTTGCCTGCCGTATATTCAACGTGAGGCAAATGGATGAAAGGGACCGCACGACCCATATCATCGACAGAATCTGCGGCTTTATTGCCGGGCACTTGCACGAAGATCTGTCCTTGGTCCGGCTGGCGGAAATCCATTTCTTCAACCCGTCTTACTTATCCAGGCTGTTCAAACAGGAGACAGGGATGAATCTGTCCGATTATATCGAGCAATGCCGAATCCGAAAGGCCAAGGAGCTTCTGGGGGATGGAGACCGCAAAATACGCGAAGTGGGCGTATCGGTCGGGTATGAGGCGGCGCATTCCTTTTCCCGCTTCTTCAAAAAGGCGACGGGCATGACCCCGCAGGAATACCGCGAAGCCCTGATAACCCAATAAAAGAAGAGGCAGGTGAAATGGATGTTTAAGGTTCTGGTGGTGGACGACGAACCGTTGATGCTCGAGGGCTGGAGAACCATGGTGGATTGGCAGGGCTGCGGCTACGAGCTTTGCGGAACCGCGACGGACGGGGAAGAAGCCCTGGCATCGATCCGGGCCGATGAACCGGATCTTGTCTTAACTGACGTCCGGATGCCGGTTCTCGACGGGCTCGGGTTGATCCGGGCCATGAGAGAGGAGCTGCGTGTCAGTATCCTAACGGTCATTGTGAGCGCCTACTCGGAATTCAACTACGCCCAGCAGGCCGTGCGCTACCAGGTGGACCGTTATGTGCTGAAACCGCTCGTACCGGAAGAAATTCACAGGCTGCTGCTGGAGCTGAAGGGGATGCTGGAGAAGCGACTACTCGAGAAAGAAAAGTCGCTGAGGGAGCAAACTGCTGCCGCGGCTGCATCGGTAGTCAGCCTGCTGAAACAGGGGGGGCCGACGGCAGCCGGGGCAGCAGCCCGGCTGCTCGGTGTCCGGGAAGAGACGCGCTGCGGTCTGGTGATCGCTGAAGCTTCGCAGGCAGATTCCGAGCGGGGGTATAACGGAAAGTCGCTGCTCCCCCGGGTACAGACCATGGCCGAGGCCGAAGTTTCAGACGGGCTGCAGCTCTTGGCATTCGAAGAAGCGCCGGGCCGCGCCGGCCTGCTTGTCTTGGATGACGGATCAAGCGGAGAGGCGTTCCAATCCCGGCTGACCGGGACGGCTGCCGTGCTGGCGGAGCAGCTTGAGCATGCTGCGGTTTACTGCAGCATGGCGGCGGCCGGACTTGCCGGCCTGCCGGAGCTGTACAGCCAGACGATGGTCACCCGCCGGCGGTCCATGCTCTGCGGCCTCAGAGCGGGTTTGCACCTATACCAGGAGCACCCGGCTGCCTCCGCCTTCCGTCTGGAGGATCTGACGAGATGTGCAGAGATCCTTCTGCATGCCGTAGACTCGGGGGACCTGGAAGGGGTCAGCTGCGCCGCAGACAGCCTGCTTCTTTTATTGGGGAGATCCGCAGCGCAGGAATGCTGGGTTCAGGCAGCGGTCAGACATCTGCACGGGGAGCTGCTCCGCCGGTATGCCGGATCCAGTGAGGCAGCCGCAGAGGGAGACGGCTGGCTGCGGCGGATGCTGGCCGGACCGGATGGCGACGCGGATGCTTGGTCCGCCGAGAGTCTGAAGCGGCTGTGGACCGAGACGGCCGGGCGGCTCGCAGGGAAGCAAGCGCCTTCCTTGGCCAGCCACAGCATAGCAGCAGAGGCGGTCGCCTACCTGAAGCGGCATTACCGCGAGAAAATCCAACTTCAGGATCTGGCCCGGCGCTTTCATCTCAGTCCCGTCTACTTCGGACAGCAGTTCAAACGGGAAACCGGTATGCGCTTCAACGAATTCCTCCATCGGCTGCGGATCGACGAAGCCCTCAAGCTGCTTCGCCTAACCGAACTGCGTGTCTCCGAAATCGCCCCCATGCTGGGCTACCACGATGCCGAGTACTTCACCCACAAATTTAAAGCGCTTACAGGTAAATCTCCGTCTCATTACAAATCACAATGCAGGGAGGATCGATATGCGGAATCCAAGCCGGATGTTCCATAAAGTCAACGACATCCCTCTCAAGTATAAATTTCTGCTGATCTACTTGTTCTGCGTGCTTATCCCGATCATTACGCTCAATCTCTTCTTCTATCAGCGCAATACCTCCGATATTCGGATCCGTGAGGAAGACAATCTCCGCAAGTCGATCGAAAGGGCTGCGGGGGAGCTGCTCGGCATGATGGATGAAAGCGTGGCACTCAGCCATTCGATCGCTAGCGACAACTCCATATACGAGGCACTCGATCGAACGTATGATACGGCGGTCGATTACTATGAAGAATATAACAGCTCCCTGCGGGGCAAGCTGACCCGCTATCAGTCCGCTTATCCCAATATTCTTGAAATCGGCATCTATGCGGATAACCCGACGATACAGACCGGTACGAACTACCATGTCATCGGTGCCGGGAGCGAGAATACCCCTTGGCTGGAGCGGCTGATGAACACAGATCGAAGCATCTCCTTCACGGCTTATCACGACAACCGCATCTTCAACCCCGGCAGGCGCATCAGCATCGTTTCCCGGATGAACAAGTTCCCCTCCTATGCGAAGTATGCCAAATATTTGAAGATCGACCTTAACGTGGACAAAGTGGACCGCATTCTGAATCGGGAGAGCGGAAGCCTTCAGCTTCAGCTTGTCGATGAACAGAACCGGGTGGTGGCCGCCAGCGCAGGCTTCGGGGCGCCGGGGGTGCAGATCCCCGCCCATCCGTCATTCCAGCCCGCTGACACGGGGTCCGGGTTAGTGATGGAGCAGCCCATAGCGAGCTTGAACTATGTGAAGGGGTGGAAGCTGGTCGGCTTCGCCGATACCCGGCGCATCGATGCGCTGCTGGCGGCCGCCCACCGCTCCATCTATTGGCTGGCCGCCGCAAGCACGGTGCTGCCCACGCTCCTGATCTGGATTATTCTCCGCTCCTATCATTACCGGGTCAAAAAGCTGTCCAAGCACATCGGAAGGGTACGCAACGAGAACTTCGACCTGATCGACATCCCGGAGGGACGCGATGAGATCGGCGCTCTCATCCGGAGCTTCAACGTCATGACCTGCAAAATCAACTCGCTCATCAACGAAGTATACAAGCTGGAAATCCGGCAGAAAAGTCATGAACTCGAACGGGTACGAACGGAACTGTCCATGCTGCAAAGCCAAATGAACCCCCATTTTCTGCTCAATACGCTGAACGCTTTGCTGGTCGTCTGCACGAAAAAAGGATATACCGACGTGGCTGAGATCATGAAGAACTTGTCCCTGCTCATGAGGCAGCTGCTCACCCGTGCGGACGACCTCGTTCCGCTGCAGGAAGAAATTCAGTTTACGACGATGTACCTGCAGATCGAGAAATTCCGCTTCGGCGAACTGTTCGATTACACCTTCGACATCGACCCGCGGGCGCTCACGCTGCGCATCCCGCGAATGAGCATTCAACCGCTCGTGGAGAATGCCTGCAAGCATGGGCTTCAGGCCCGAAAGGACAATCGTCAAATCAGGGTCGCAGCGAGGCTGACGGAGCGGGCGCTGGAAATCCGGGTCGTTGACAACGGGGTCGGCATGGAGGAAGCGAAGCTCAGAAGGCTGATGGAGGACATACGGTCCGACCGAAGGAAGGACGGCCATATCGGAATACGCAATGTATACCGGCGGCTGGGGCTGTTCTATCACGATCAGGCCTGCTTTCGGATGGTAAGCGATCCGGATACGGGAACGGAGGCGGGCTTTCATATTCCCCTCTCCAGGCTGAATGAGAAGGTATGGATGAAGGAGGCGTGAACGTGTATAAAGTGCTGCTGGTGGATGATGAGCCGTACGCCCTCGAGGGGCTTAGGATCATGGTGGAATGGGAGAAGCATGGCTTTCATATTGACGCCGTATACGGCAATGGGGTGGAGGCTCTTCATCATATCCTTAGAGATCCGCCCCAACTGGTCGTCACCGACATCCGCATGCCGGTGATGAACGGGATGGAGCTTATGGAAGAAACACGCCGGGAGGGCCTCAACTCCACCCTGTTCGTAATCATGAGCGGGCACAGCGATTTCGACTATGCGAGACGGGCAATGCGTTACGGCGTTTCGCATTACTTGACGAAGCCGCTTATCCCCTCGGAAGTGGAAGAGGTTCTGGCGCAGCTTGGTGCGGAGCTGCGTGAGAGGGAGAAGCAAAAGCACGTCAGAGTCCAGGCCGAAGGTTATGCGGTCAGCCGCTCGCTCTCGGTGCTGCTCTTCGGAAGCGAGCCGGCGGGGCGGCAGGAAGCGGCACGGACGCTGGCGAAGCTTGCGGGCCGAGCGTCCGAGTGGACTTATCTGCATGTCGAGACGGAGGAAGAAAGCTCGGGTAGAGCCCGGGAGGCCGCGAAGCGCCTTGCGGAGAGCACGGCCTGCTGCTGCCTGGTCGACTCGAACAGGGGCGCCTTCGGGCTCGTTTACGGTTCGCATGAACCCGGCGGCGTTCGGGCTTTCGCAGAGCGGCTGCATGAGATTGTGCAGTGCCCCTCATCCGGCGGGAGGGCAGGGGTGGCCGCAGGCTGCAGCGCAGGTCACCCCAACGACCTGCCGGCCTCTTTCAGCAGCGCGCTTGAGGCCGCACGGTTTTTGTACTACAGCCCTGCCGGTATCGTTCATTATGCCGACATTCAGGGCAGGACCCTCTCTTCCGACCCGGAGGTCCTGAAAGCGACGGATCCCATCATGGATGCAGTGGAGGGGGGGCACCCGGAGACCCTAGCCGCTGCGGTCAGGGAAGCTTTCCGCACGTTCCAAGAGCAGATGATCCTGCCTGAGCTCGTAGGCATGGTTACAACACAGGTGGTGCTTCGCTGCGCCATGCTCTATAAGGAGCTCGGCGGCAATGCCGATGAACTTCTTCATTCATCGGGCTTTGGAGCCTCGATGCGGTACGGCAGTCACATAGAGGAGTCGGCCCGCAGGCTGACCCGGTTCTGCCTGAACTGCCAATCGGCCGCATCCACGCTGTGGGAGAGGCAGACGGGGAGCACCCAGGCTCAGGTAGCCGACTTCCTGCGGAGCCATTACAGGAAGACGTTCACGATCAAAGAACTCGCAGACCGCTTCTACATCAACCCTGTCTACTTGGGCCAGTCGTTCTCCCGGAAGTACGGGGTGGGCATTTTGGATTATATTCATGACCTTCGCATCGAGGAAGCCCGGCGGCTGCTCAGAGAGACAAATGTGGCCTCGTATGTTATCGCTGAATCCCTTGGCTACTGCGGCTATCAGCATTTTCTCAAGCAGTTCGAGAAACGGCTTGGGATGAAGCCCGCCCATTACAGGCTTTTGTTTCGCAGAGAGGAACAGCTTCCTTCGGAGCCCTCCCCGCAGCATCTATAGTTAAGGGGGCATAGTGCTTTAATCTATTTATTTTGTAAACGAATACATTCCCACATAATAAAGGAGAAGCCAACACAATCCCGAAGGAGGAGAAAGGCATGGGGGGAGCAAGGAACTTGAGCGGCCGGATATCGCTTGTTCTGGCACTCAGTCTGGGGCTTGCCGGCTGTTCGGACAGCGGCAGCGACAACATCGCAGCAACAGATGGTACGAATGCGCTTAGCATTTCCGCTTTCATCAATACGCCGAATCAGGCGCCGACGGCGGACAACCGGATCTACAAAAAAATCGAGCAGGAGCTCGGAGTCAAGCTGAACATGGAATTCATCGTCGGGGACCTGCAGCAAAAGCTCGGTGTCATGATCGCGGGGGGCGACTACCCGGATCTCATTACGGCTGATCCCAAGCTCGTTTCGGCGGGTGCGGTCATTCCGCTGGAAGAACTGATCGACCAGCATGCGCCCAATCTCAAAAAGCACTTTGCCAAGGTTTGGAACAAAATGAAGGACTCCAAAGACGGGCATATCTATTGGCTGCCGAACTATGGAGTGATCACCGGGGAGTATCTTGCGAATTATTATTCCGGCCCGGCGTTCTGGATCCAAAAAGATATTCTAAAGGAAGCGGGCTACCCCACACCGAAGACCCTGGACGATTACATGAAGCTGATCCGTGATTATGCGAAGAAGCATCCGGCCATCGACGGCCAACCGACGATCGGGTTCACCACCCTCGCCTATGACTGGAGAACCTTTCCGCTGCTGAATGCGCCCGAGCATCTGACGGGACATCCGAACGACGGCGGCGTAGTCGTGGATAACGCCGTTGCGTCCGTCTTCGCTGACAAAGATATCGCCAAGCGGTATTACAAGGAGCTGAACGGCCTGTATAACGAAGGCCTGCTGGATAAGGAGGCTTTCGTCCAGAACTACGACCAGTATCTGGCGAAGCTGTCATCCGGACGCGTGCTCGGCATGTTCGACCAGCATTGGAACTTCCAGCCGGCGGAAGATACGCTGGTCTCGCAGAATAAGATCGGCAGAACCTATGTCGGGTTCCCGCTGGTCTATGACACAAGCATCAAGGATTACTATCTCGAACGCCCGGCGCCCAACCTAAACAACGGCTTCGGCATCAGCAAGGACGCCAAAGACCCCGTACGCATCATCAAATTCCTCGACGCGCTGATGGATGAGAAATACCAGAAGCTGCTCTCATGGGGGGAAGAGGGCGTCGACTACATGGTCGGCAAGGACGGGAAGTTCTACCGTACGCCGGAGCAGCGCAAGCAGCAGGAGGACCCGGCCTGGAAGCTTGCCAACCGTGCCGACGGGTTCTTCGGGGCCGCACCGAAGATGGAAGGCACCTTCAGCGACGGGAATGCGACAAGTGCGGGCAGCCAGCCGGAGGAGTTCTACCAATCCTTGAAGCCGGAGGATAAGGAGCTGCTCGATGCTTACGGGCACAAGACCTGGACGGACTTCTTCTCCCCGCCGCCTGAGAATCCGGTCTATTACCCGGCCTGGCAGATTGATCTGATCGACGGCTCCGATGCCTCGGTCGCCAATAAGCAGATGACCGATGCTTCGCTCAAATATTTGCCGAAGGCCATCATGTCCAGAACGGACCAATTCGACTCCGTATGGACCGAGTACGTCAATGCCTACAAGAAAATCAACGTGAAGGCTTACGAGGACCGCATCAACGAGCAGATTCAGTGGAGGATCAAGAACTGGTCTTCCAAGTAAACGGACGGCTTCGATCGAACGGTGGATAGCACCGGCATCCCTTCCTGTGCTTTCCGCCGCATTCGTCGAAAGCTCCATCCGCTAGAGAGACAGGAGGAGAGAACGATGGCGGGCATTCAAGAGATCGTGCCATCCAAGAAATCCGCAGCGGGCGCCGCCTCCCGGAGAGCGTCCTTGCTTTATCGTATGCGCGGGCAGAAGCAGCTGATGTGGATGTCGCTGCCCATCGTGGCTTATGTCATTTTATTCTCTTACTACCCCATATGGGGATGGACCATGGCCTTTCAGAACTACCGCCCGGCGAAGTCCTTCTCGGAGCAGGAATGGGTGGGCTTCAAGCATTTTGCCTTTCTGTTCAGCGACGCTACGTTCCTGAACGTGCTGCGTAATACGATCGCCATGAGCCTGATCAACATGGTTCTCGGTTTCGTTACGGCGATCGTGTTCGCCATCCTGCTTAATGAGATCAAACACAAGCTGTACAAGCGAACGATTCAGACCATATCGTACCTGCCGCACTTCCTGTCCTGGATTATTGTTACGGGCATTGTGGCCAACTCGCTGTCTGTGGACGGCGGCATTGTCAATGTGCTGCTCATGAAGCTCGGATGGATCGACGGACCGGTCATGTGGCTCAGCGAGCCCAGCTATTTTTGGGGTATCGTTGGCGCTTCCCATGTATGGAAGGAAGTCGGCTGGAATGCGATCATCTACCTGGCCGCCATTACTTCGATCGATCCGGCACAATATGAAGCGGCGGAGATCGACGGGGCGAACCGGTATCAGAAAATGCTGTATGTGACGCTGCCGGGCATCAAGTCGATCGTTGTCATTCTGCTCATTATGAATATGGGCTGGATCCTGGAAGCGGGCTTCGAGGTGCAGTACCTCTTGGGCAACGGCGTCGTTGTCGATTGGGCGCAGACGATCGACATCTTCGTGCTGAAGTACGGCCTGCAGGTCGGCAATTATTCGCTGGCTACCGCGGCAGGCATATTCAAGACGGTGGTCAGTATTTCTCTCATCTTTGCCGCCAATACGATCGCCAAGCGGCTCGGCGAAGACAGACTGATCTGAGGAGGACAATTCGATGAGAACCCGGTCGATCCGGATGGAGCCGCTGTTCTTTCATACGTTCAACGCGGTGGTCATGATCGTGATGGCGGTCGTTACGCTGTATCCGTTTCTGAATACGCTCGCGATTTCATTCAACGCCGGCAATGATACGATCCGTGGGGGAATCTATCTATGGCCCCGCGTCTGGACGGTTCAGAACTACGAGGCGGTTTTCGCGGGCGGTAATATCTTTCACGCCTTCTGGGTGTCCATCGCCCGCACGTTGATCGCCACCGTACTGAGCCTGTTCCTGACTTCCATGATTGCCTATACGATCAGCCGCAAGGAATATGTATTCCGCAAGCCGGTTACGATCATCATCGTGCTCACCATGTATTTCAATGCTGGACTGATTCCCTATTACTTCCTGATCAAAGACCTGCACCTGCTCAATCACTTTATGGTGTACATCATTCCCGGCCTGATCAGCGCATTCAATATGATCGTGATCCGAACGTATATCCAGACGCTGCCGGAAGGCCTGGTGGAATCCGCCAAGATGGATGGGGCGGGGGATTTCCGCACGTTCCTGTCGATCATTCTACCGCTCTGCCAGCCGGTGCTTGCGACCGTGGCATTGTTTGTGGCCGTCGGCCAGTGGAACTCGTGGTTCGATACGTTCCTCTTCGCCTCCTCCAAGCAGAATCTGAGCACGCTGCAGTATGAGCTCATGAAGCTGCTGTCTTCTTCCATGATCTCGAACAGCAGTGCGGCGGTCGCAAACGGGGCGGACCCGGGTGCCGCGCGCAATATGGTGACCCCTATGTCCATCCGGGCATCGATCACGATCGTGGCTTCCCTGCCGATTCTCGTAGTCTATCCTTTCCTGCAAAAGTACTTCGTACACGGGATGCAGATGGGCAGTGTAAAGGAATAGCGGTGTGACAGGTTTGTTGGAAGAAAAATACGCTTTGGAAGGTGTGTGATTTATTCTATGAATGTCAGACTCATCAGTAAGCGCTCCTTCTCCCTGATGCTGTCTGCCGTCCTTCTCGGTACGGCCGTCTTGTCTCTTGCGGCGATGCCGAAGCGGGCGCAGGCAGAGCCGGACTCCCAGGGCTTGTACGGCTCGCAGGCCGCGATCCAAGAAGATATTCCATCGCTGAAGGATGTATTCAGGGATGACTTCATGCTCGGATCCGCCTTTCTTGTATCTGAGATCGCCGACCCTAACGGGCCCGACGCCAAGCTGCTCAAGAAGCATTTTAACAGCCTGACGGCAGGCAATGAGCTGAAGTGGGACGCCACCGAGCCCCAGGACGGAACGTTTGACTTTACGCGTGCGGACCAAGCATTCCGGTTCGCTGTCGACCATGGGATGGCTTTCCGGGGACACACGCTGGTGTGGCACAGCCAGACACCGGATTGGGTGTTTCGCGGGGCGGACGGGAACCTGGCCAGCAAGGAAGTTCTCCTGCAGCGGATGAAACGGCACATCGAGACGGTGGTCGGGCGGTACAAGGGCCGTATTTATGCCTGGGACGTGGTGAACGAAGTCATTGATCCTTCGCAGCCGCAGGGTCTGCGGAACAGCTTATGGTACCAGATCGCAGGCGAGGAGTACATCGAGAAGGCATTCCAATATGCCCATGCCGCCGACCCGTCCGCCAAGCTGTTCATCAACGACTACAATACGCATGATCCGGTGAAGCGGCAGTATCTGCATGATTTGATCAAGCGGCTGAAGGAGAAAGGGGTTCCCGTTGACGGCGTGGGCCACCAGATGCACAACAGCATTCAGAATCCTTTCCCCCAGCAGATTGATGCGACGATCAGCGCCTTCAGGGATCTCGGCATCGAGCAGCAGATTACCGAGCTTGATATGAGCAGCTATGCCAATGACACGGATTCTTGGGAGACGTTCCCGCTGGATCTGCAGATCAGGCAGGCCCATCAATACAAGGATACCTTCGATGTGTTCAAGAAGCATAAAGACCAAATTACCGCCGTGATCTTCTGGGGCAAAGATGACGGGAATACATGGCTCCGCACATTCCCGACCGTGCGCAAGAACTGGCCGCTGCTCTTCGATGAGAACCTGCAGGCGAAATATGCGTATTGGGCTCTCGTCGACCCGGGCAAGGTGCCGGTTGAGATCAAGCATACCTCAGCCTCCAGGGCCGCCGGCTTGATAACCATTGACGGCAGGCTGGAGGATGCTTGGGTACGCGGTACCTCCGTACCTGTCCGGAAGAACGGCGAGATCAAAGCTGTTTTTACATCGCTGTGGGATCAGCGGCATCTGTATGTGACCATCGATGTATTCGATACGACGGTGAACGGCAATGATGCGGTAGAGGTATACATGGACCGTAATAATGGCAAAACGCCTGCTTACGAAGGGGACGATAAGAAGTACACATTCCGGCGCAGCGGGGCTAATCCGCACAAGCCGGCGAATTACAAGACGATCCGGACCGAAGAAGGGTACCGCATCGAAGCCTCGATCCCCATAGAGAACGCAGTGCTGGGCCAAGAGCTCGGGTTCGATATACGGATTGCCGACCGTTCCGGTAAGGACGTAGTGCTGAGCTCGTGGAGCGATACCACCGGATCGCAGGATACCGACACCTCCAAGTTCGGGGTCCTGAAGCTGAACGAAGGGCCGCGCTATGTATCGGCTAAGCAGGGAACGCCGGTTATTGACGGAAGGATCGATGCGGCCTGGAATGGGGCGGACCCCGCCCGGACCGATCGCTATGTCATCGGTTCGGCGGGATCGACAGCCAAGGTCCGGACCCTCTGGGACAATGAGCGCTTGTATGTATTGGCCGAGGTGAAGGATACGCTGCTGTCCAAACAAAGCGGCAATGCCTACGAGCAGGATTCCATTGAGATTTTCGTAGATTCGAACAATGCGAAGACGGACTTCTTTGAACCGGATGACGGGCAGTACCGGATCAACTTCGACAATGAACGTTCAGTCAACCCAGCTTCGCTGAGCGGAAACCTGGTCTCCGCAGCCAAACGGACGGAAGACGGCTATGTCGTCGAAGCTTCCATCGCATGGACCGGAGCTCCGCCGAAAGCAAACGAGCTCATCGGCTTCGATGTCCAGGTCAACAATGATGAAGACGGCGACGGGGACCGCGACAGCGTCACGATCTGGAACGATACCTCCGGCCAGTCCTATCAGAATACATCCGGTTACGGGCTGCTGAAGCTCGGTGATCGGTAGAAGAGCGAGATAAACGGCTTCGCCGTCCTTTAAAGGACGATGCGCGTGTATAAGAAATACATGAAGACAGGATCAGGCTCTGGTGAGATATAAATGCTAGTATTTCAAAAAACGGGTAACGGGCACATCAGTCCGTTGCCCGTTTTTTTGGGGACAGGGAACCCGAAAACTTGACAGTACTAGTCGAACTTTTGCAACGATTCGAATAAACGTCTTAAGTTCTTCAATAAGCCGTTTTTTTCCTCCAGGGTCCAATCGGCCAAACCTTCACGCATAATGCGCTCGCGGGTGAGGCTGATCATCGTATTGATTTCCTCCCCGTATCTCGTCAATTCTGACATACGAATACGGGAATCTGAACTTGATGGATACGTATGAACCAACCCGGCGGTCTCCAGCTTATCGATTTGCCGGCTAACGCTCGAATAGTTTTTCCCCATCATGGCAGCCAAATCACCAACACTCGTCGGTTGGAGATGCCCGATGCCAACTAAGACGCGAAAGGCTGCCGCCTCCAAATTAACGCCAGCATTGGCAATCATTTTCCTATCACGGTCTGGACGATTGATAAGAGAAACCAGATCGATCAGCGCTTTAAAAATCTCATTTTCCATTTCCTTTTACCTCACCTTTATAACTGGACGGGGCGTCAGCGGGGCATTCCAAGCCTCTTTGAGTTCTTCTAGAGCATACTCTTTTATCTCAATTTTTAGCTTTCCCCCAGCGGCCATTTCAAAAACTTCTTTGACTACGGACAGCATATCCGCTTTAGAAACACTCTTACCTCCGCTGCCAATGAGTTCGATTGTTGATGAGCGCAGAATTGATGAAGGTAAATCAATGCTTTCTTGGCCGGATGAAGTCCCGATGCTTACAAAACGAGTTGCGCGATCCGTATTCGTATTAGCAATAGCTGTCATGATGGCAAATGCGCTGTCGCCCCAAAGATAATCCAATACAACATCAACGCCATCGGCAACAACGGGCATTAGGGCGTTTTCAAACCTTGTTTGCCCGTTGTCGACGGTCATATCGAATGCAATAGCCTCATCGGCTTCAAGTGTTCCCAGCTTCGATTCATTGCGTCCCGTTACAATGATCTTCTTGGCCCCCAGGCCCTTAGCGATCTGAACTGCTAAACTTCCGGATGCACCAGTAGCTCCATTAATCAAGACGGTTTGGCCAGACTTGAAGCCGGCTCTAAATACCAATGCAGCCCATGAGGACATAGCCGGGTTGGCAATAGCGGCGGCAGTAAGATCATCAATACCATCTGGCAAACGGACCGTCAGCTTCTCGCCCACAATGGTTTGCTCAGCCAAACTGCCATAGGGTGCTGCAGGCAGCGCAAAGTAAACGCGGGTCCCGTCTTCCAAAGTTCCAACTCCGTCCATACCAGCTACAATTGGAAAGTTGCCATCAGATGAGTAGTGCATACCCATGGAACGGAACTTGCTAACCCGACTCAAGGCTGCTGCCGAAACGTTAATTAATACTTCTCCATCTGTCGCAACGGGGGAATCAAAATGGCCTATTACGGGGATTGCCCCTTTTTCCTTTACGATGGCTGCCCTCATTGTTATTATGCCCTTCTTTCGCTTTAGATTATGTGCATATTGCACATAAAATAAGTGTAACACAAATTGTGTGCAATATGCACATTTTTTTGTAAAGCCATATCCGAGCATTTTTTGGCGATGAAGTAGAGGTCTATTGCCACCGGAAAGAAAACCACAAGGAGGGAGACCCCCGAAAATTATTGATAAGACAAACCTAAATTCCTAATTTGTACACCTTGAAAAGAAAAGGAAACAAAAATACCATAAAATAGTATACATATACACCTATAACCATCAATTGAAAATAACGGCGAACAAGGACGACGAAGGCTGGCATTATATCTAAAACAAGGGAGTGCACGCTTCAAATGACCCGTTTGAAACGAAGAACGCTTTTTCCCCTAACCCATCCGCAGAGCCGAATTTGGTATACGGAAAATAAATACCCCCAGTCGAATTTGAATCTGATCGTGGTCAGCAGCGAGACCGAACAGGCCGTCCGGTTCGATGTCATGGAACAGGCCATCCGTAAGTTTATCCGGAGTCAGGACAGCCTGCGCATCCGGCTGATCCGGGTGGACGGTGAGATCAGGCAGTATATGGACGAAGAGACGGATCTGCAGCCGGTGGAACGAGTAAAGCTCGACCGCCCGGCCGGCGCCGAAGATCCGCTGAATGCTCTCGCATCCCGTAAGGAAGCGTTCCAGACGGACCTGTTTAACTGTGAACTGTTCAAAATTTATTTTTATGAAATCGGAGAGCGAAGGGGGTTTATAGCGAAATTTCATCACCTCATTGCGGACGGCTGGTCGGCCACTTTATTCCTTGACTTTATCTGGAATGAATATCTCCGCACTGCCGGCCAGGCGGCCCGTGAAGATCAGCTCCCTCAAGTACCTCAAGTTCCTCAAGCACTTCCAGTACCCGTCCCCCAAGGCTCTTACCTGCGGTATATGGAGAACGAACGAAGCTATATGAACTCCAGCCGGCAGGCAAAGAGCAGCAGCTTTTGGCTGAACACCTTCACGCCGCTGCCGGAGAAGCTCCCCGCTCCGAACGATTCCACCGCTGCGAGAAGAAGTTACTTTCTCCTCTCGGATGAGCAGGATGCGGGCATACGGAAATTCATTCAGGACAGCGATATTTCGATTCCCTCCTTTTTCATGACGGTCCTCTATATGTACCTCAGCCACGTGCAGCAGTGCACCGATCTTGTCTTGGGTACGCCCGTATTCAACCGGTCCAGCAGGGAAGAGCGGGCCATGTTCGGTATGTGTACGAGCACGATGCCAGTCAGACTCACAAGCGATGCCGACGTGCCTCTCCGCAGGCTGTTCAGCTCCGTTCACAAAGAACTGAGGCGCTGTTATTTTCACCAGAAATATCCCTATGATCTCCTGATTCCTTCGCTGAAGAAACATCATCCCGAACTGAATCAATTGTTCGAATATGGCCTTAATTTCTTGAACTACCGCTTCATTCCGGAGCTGAACGGAATCCCTATCGTGACCAACTGGCATCATACCGGAGAGCAAACCGAATCCCTGTCGTTACTGATCGGGGAGCGGCATGAGCGGAAGCTCATGGTTATGTACGACTACAAAACGGAGATGTTCACAGAGCAAGACATCATCCTAATGAATGAGCGCATTCAGTTCCTTATCGATCAGCTGCTTAAGAACGGTGAACTCCGGCTGAAGGATATCGATATCATGCACAAGGAAGAAAGAAAGCGGATTCTTCACGAATTTAATGAAACTTCCAAGCCTTATCCTTCAGACCAGACGGTGGTGTCTTTGTTCGAACAGCAGGTGGAGCGATCGCCGGATGCGACGGCTGCCGTATACCAGGACCGGAAGCTTACGTACCGGGAGCTCAATGCGAGGGCGAACCGGCTGGCTTGGAGGCTCAGAGCCGAAGGCGTGCGGGCCGGCAGCGTAGTTGCGCTCATGGCTCACCGCTCGCTGGATATGCTGGCCGGCCTGTATGGCATCTTGAAGGCCGGCGCAGCCTACCTGCCGCTCGATCCGGGCTATCCGCAGGAGCGCATCCGCTACATGCTGGAGGACAGCGGGGCCGGGCTGCTGCTCGGTTCGTCCGAGTCCCTGGACGGCGTCCCTTTCGAAGGGATCGTTCTGGACCTCAGCGATGAAGCGGATGACGGCCTGCCGGAAGGGAATCCGGAGCCGGCCGGCGGCCCGGGAGATCTCGCTTACGTGATCTATACCTCGGGGTCCACGGGAAGGCCGAAGGGAGTCATGATCGAGCATCAGGCCTTGGTCAACCGCTTGGCCTGGATGCAGAACCGCTACCCGCTGCAGGCCCATGACGTGATCCTGCAGAAGACGCCGCTTAGCTTCGACGTCTCCGTATGGGAGTTGTTCTGGTGGTCGCTCTACGGTGCGGGCGTGTGCCTCCTGGAGCCTGGCGGGGAGAAAGACCCGGCCGTGTTTACACAGACTATTGCTGCCCACGGCGTCACGGTGCTTCATTTTGTGCCTTCCATGTTGAATGCCTGGCTCGGGCATATGGAAACGGCGGGGAACCCGGCGGAGCTTGCCGGCGTCAAGCGGGTATTTGCGAGCGGCGAAGCGCTTAACAAGAGGCAGGTGGACCGGTTTTACCGCATCGCCGGCGAACACGGGACGGCCTTGGTGAATTTATATGGTCCGACCGAGGCTGCGGTGGATGTGACTTATTTTGACTGCACACCGGGACTGGAGCGAATTCCGATCGGACGGCCGATCGATAACACCCGGCTGTACATCGTAGATGAAGACCGGCAGCTGAGGCCAATCGGTGTTCCGGGAGAGCTCTGTATCGCCGGTGCGGGACTTGCACGCGGCTATCTGGGCCGGCCGGAGCTGACCCAAGAGAAATTCGTGGAGAATCCCTTCGAGCCCGGGGAGCGGATGTACCGGACGGGCGACCTGGCCAGGTGGCTGCCGGACGGGAATGTGGAGTATATCGGCCGGATGGATCACCAGGTCAAAATCCGCGGCTACCGCATCGAGCTCGGTGAAGTGGAAGCGCAGCTGCTTCAAGTGGAGGATGTCACGGAAGCGGTGGTGATCGCAAGAGAGGACAAGCTGGGCCAGAAGCAGCTCTGCGCGTATTACGTAGCGGCCCGGGAGCTTGCTTCAAGTGAAATCCGCAGCCGCCTGTCGGCTGTACTGCCGGGGCACATGATCCCTGCCCATCTGATCCAGCTGCCCGGCATGCCGTTAACCGTCAACGGCAAGCTCGACCGCAAAGCACTGCCTGCACCAGGCGGCCGCAGGCAGACCGGTGTGGAGTATGCGGCGCCCCGGACGCCGGAAGAGCATTTGCTCGTGTCGGTATGGAAGTCGGTCCTCGGAGCGGAGCGAATCGGAGTCAAGGACAGCTTCTTTGAACTGGGAGGGGATTCGATCCAATCCCTCCAAGTGATCTCCAAGCTGTATCCCGCCGGCTATAAGCTGGACATGAAGGATGTATTCCATTATCCGACACTGGAGCAGATGAGCACCAGATTAACGCCGGTTACCCGCCTGGCGGATCAGGGGGAAGTTACCGGCGGGATCCGCCCGACGCCTGTGATTGCAAGGTTCATGGAGCTGGCGAAGGAGTCCATTCATCACTATAACCAGAGCCTCTTCTTGTTCCGGCCGGAACGGTTCGAGGAAGCCGCGCTGCGGCTAACCCTGCAGGGGATCGTCACGCATCACGATGCCCTGCGCATGGTCATGAGGCAGGATGAGCAGGAGAATACGCTGTGGATTCGGGGCGCGGAGGAAGGAGAGCTCTTCCAGCTGGAGGTTATCGATTGCAGAGGGGAAGCGTCTGCAGGGAATAAGATCGAAGCGAAGGCAGCGGAACTGCAGAGCGGCTTCAACCTGAGCACCGGTCCGTTAATGAAGGTGGCGCTGTTCCGATGTGGGGATGGCGACCATTTGCTCATCGTTATTCATCATTTGGCGGTCGACGGGTACTCCTGGAGGATTGTGCTCGAGGATCTCGCCAAAGGGTACCAACAGGCTCTTCTCGGTGCGGAACCGGTACTGCCGCTCAAAACTGATTCGTTCCAGGTCTGGTCGGAGCAGCTTGCGGCCTATGCGGACTCTGAAGCTCTGCTGGAGGAGCTCATCTATTGGCAGGAGGTGGACCGCACTCCGGTTAGAGCACTGCCCAAGGATATGCAGCAGGCGGTCCCGCGGGTTCAAGACAGCGAAGCTCTCACGGTGGAGTGGTCGGTGGAAGAAACGGAGCTTCTGCTCAAAGAAGCGCAGCGGGCCTACAACACCGAAGTGAACGATCTGCTGTTAACGGCGCTGGGCATCGCTGTCGGGGAATGGAGCGGGCACCAGGAAGTCATGGTCGATCTGGAGGGACACGGCCGGGAAGCCCATCTTCAGGATACCGATATTTCCAGAACGGTAGGATGGTTCACGAGCATTTTCCCCGTCGTGCTCAGGAACGAAGCGGAGCTTCCCCTGTCGCAGCGGATCAAGAGGGTGAAGGAGCAGCTGCGAGGCGTACCGGGCAAGGGAGTGGGGTATGGGCTCCTGAGGTATTTATCAACGGACAAAGAGCAGCGGGGGTTATGTGCTAAACCGGAGATCAGCTTCAACTATCTGGGGCAGTTCGATCCGAATTTGCAACATCATGGGCTGAATCTCAAGGTATCGCCCTATGCCAGCGGCAGCCTGGTCGGCGGGAATGCCGAACGACCGTACACCCTGGATTTCCAGGGCGCGGTAGCTTCAGGCCGTCTGTCGCTGACGATCAGCTACAGCTCCAAGCAGTACCGCAGCACGTCGATTGGGCGCTTGGCCGAACGGCTGCAGACGGCACTTCGCGAAGTGCTCGACCACTGCATGGAGAGGGAGTACTCCGAACTCACACCGAGCGATCTGTTAATCAAGGATATGACGCTGGAAGAGGTAGAGGAGCTGACGGTACAGTACCGGCCTTATGGTGAACTCGAGAATGTGTACCCGTTGACCCCGATGCAAAAAGGCATGCTGTTCCATTCTCTCCTCGGCGGACAGCCCGGCGCCTATGTAGAGCAAGTCAGCCTCCAGCTGCAGGGAAGCCTCGATATCGAGCTCCTCCGCAGAAGCTGGATGGCGGTGACCCGGCGGCACGATGTGCTGAGAACGAACTTCTACGGCAGCGGAAGGGAAGAACCGGTGCAGCTGGTATTCCGGGCGAAGGAGATCCCCTTCCAGTATGAGGATATCCGCGGCATGAACGTGATCGAGCGGGCAGCGTATGCAGAGGATTGGATCGCCCGGGACCGGGCCAGAGGCTTCGAGCTCAGCAGGGATCCGTTGATGCGGGTCGCCGTTCTGCGCAAGGAAGACGCGGCGTATCAGATACTGTGGAGCCATCATCATATTCTTCTCGATGGCTGGTGTCTGCCTTTGATATTCCGCGAGCTCTTCTCTCTCTACGCTTGTTATCTCAAGGGAAACGAGCCTGAACTCCCTCCGGCCGTGCCGTATCGCCGGTATCTCTCGTGGCTGGAGCAGAGGGACGTGGAAGCGGCGGAGAAGTACTGGATGGCCTACCTAGAGGGATATGAGGGCTCGTCGTCCCTGCCGAAGCGGGCTGCCGATGAAGCGCAGCAGTCCGCTTACGATCCGAAAGTGTACAAAACCGGATTCGGCAGGGATTTGACGGAGCGGATGAATGGGACCGCCCGGCGTAACGGCGTGACCTTGAATACCCTTTTGCAAACCGCTTGGGCCGTGCTGCTGCAAATGTATACCGGGAGGCAGGATGTGGTCTTCGGGAGCGTGGTCTCGGGAAGACCGCCGGAAATTCCGGGGATCGAAGCGATAGTCGGTCTTTGTATCAATACGATCCCAGTCCGCATCGTGTGCCGGATGGAGGAAAGCTTCTCCGAAGCCATGCGCAGAACGCAGGAACAGGCTCTCGGTTCCGAGGCTTACCATGCTTATCCGCTGTACGAGATCCAGGCCAAGCTTCCGCAGAATGGGGCGCTGATCGACCACATTCTTGTCTTCGAGAACTACCCGCTGGCCGAAGGACTCAGCTCCTTGGGGGAACAGCTGGGTATCCATCTGACATTTGGAGACATCACGGTGCGGGAGCAAACCCATTACGATCTGAACCTCATCGTGCTTCCGGGCGAAGAGCTGACGGTCCAATTTCAATTCAACGGCAAGGTCTACGAGGAACAGGCTATAGAGAGAATGGCCGGACACCTGGTCCACATCCTGGAGCAAGTGGTGGACGACCCGCACCGGGCTGTCGGTGACCTTGAGCTGATGACGCAGCAGGAGATCCTCCTGCAGCAGGAATCCTTCAACAACACGGCAGCCCCTTATCCGAAGGAGAAGACCGTTCATGCGCTGTTCCGGGAGCAGGCGGAGAAGACGCCGGATGCCCTTGCGGTGGTCTCGGACGGGGAAGCCGCGACCTACCGCGAGTTGAACGAACAGTCGAATAGGTTGGCGCGGTTCCTTCAGAGCAAGGGCGTCGGACGGGAAAGTATCGTTGCTCTGCAGATGCCCCGTTCCCTGCGCTATATTCAGTTTGTGCTGGGGGTGCTTAAGGCGGGGGGTGCGATTCTGCCCATCGACCCGTCAACGCCGGCCGAGCGCATACGGCACATGCTGAGCGATAGCAGCCCTGCACTCGTAGTTACGGATCTTCCACTGACAGAAGCGATCCTTGGCGACGCAGAGGCAGTGACGGCAGAGGAAGCGATCTCCCGTTCGAGAACGCTGCCGTCAACGGATCTGGCTATAGGTGCCAGCTCAGGCTCGGGCGATGCCCTGTATGTGATCTATACGTCAGGATCGACGGGAACCCCGAAGGGGGTGCTGATCGAGCACCGGACCCTGATCAATTTGCTGCAGTGGCAGCAGGACAGCATCCCCGTGGAGGCAGGGGCTTCGAAGGTTCTTCAGTTCGCTGCGATGGGCTTCGATGTCTGCTACCAGGAGATATTCACGGCGCTTCTTGGAGGCGCCGAGCTGCATCTGGTCGGAGAAGACCGGAAGCGGCAGCCGGAGGAGTTCGCCCAAGCTGTTGTAAGCAGCGGCGTCGATATCGTCTTCCTTCCTACCGCTTATCTCAAATTTTTGGCTTCAGAGAAGCGGTATCTGAAGGCGCTGTCCCAAGGGCGGGTGCGGCACATCGTTGTGGCCGGAGAGCAGCTCGTGATTCATCCGAACCTGCGCGCTTACCTGCTGGAGCATGAAGTGACTTTGCATAATCATTACGGCCCATCCGAAACCCATGTGGTGACCTCCCACAGGATGCAGGGCAAGGACCCGCTTCTCCCGAACCTGCCGCCGATCGGCAAACCCATAGCCAACACCAGCCTCTTCATTATCGGCCGGAACGGGCGCCTGCTGCCTGCAGGAGCGGCAGGGGAGCTGTGCATCGGCGGAGCCGGTCTCGCACGCGGGTACGTCAACCGCGCCGAGCTGACGGCCGAGAAGTTTGTGAATCATCCGCTTCAGGCCGGTGAGCGCGTGTACCGTACAGGCGATTTGGCGCGGTGGCTGCCGGACGGCTCGCTGGAATACTTGGGCCGCATGGACCATCAAGTGAAGATCCGGGGATACCGGATTGAGCTTGGCGAGGTGGAAGCCCGGCTGCTGGACATCGCCCCTGTCACCGAAGCGGTAGTTTTGGCTTTGGACGATGAAGAAGGAGCGAAGTACCTGTGCGCGTATATTGTGGCGGAATCCGGGCTCACCTCGGGAGACATTAGAAGCGCGTTGGCGGAGGAACTGCCTGCCTATATGATCCCTTCCTTCATCGTACAGCTGGGCAGCCTGCCGCTGACGGTCAACGGCAAGGTGGACCGCAGGGCGCTGCCTAAGCCGGACCAAGCCGTTCGGAGCGAAGCGGTGTACGTGGCTCCGCGCAATGAGACCGAAGACCGGCTTGCGGACATCTGGAAGAGCGTATTGAAGCGCCAGGACATTGGAGTGAGGGACAACTTCTTTGAACTCGGAGGTCATTCCTTATCGGCGGCCAGCTTGACCGGACGCATCTACAAAGAATTGAACAGGGATCTCCCGCTAAGAGAGGTGTTCCGGTATCCGACCATTGAGGGCATGGCCCGGGTGATCGATGCTGCAAGCCGAAGCGGATATACCCCGATCCCCCTTGTGGAGGAGAGAGCGTACTATCCGGTTTCCTCCGCCCAGAAGCGCATCTATCTGGTCAGTCACCTGAATGGCGGCGGGCTGAGCTACAATATGCCGGGGGCTCTGCAGATTGACGGCCCATTGGACCGCCCCCGTGTCCAGGAAGCCTTCCAGCGGATGATCGCCCGCCATGAATCGCTGCGGACCGGATTCGAAATGTTGGACGGGGATGTCATAGCCCGGATCTATGAAGCGGTGCCCTTCTCCGTTGAACTCGTCCCGTTCATGGAGCAGGCGGAACCGGATCTTCTCCGCAGCTTCATCCGGCCGTTCGATCTGTCGCAGGCACCGCTGCTGAGAGCCAGGCTGATCGAGAAGGGGCCGGAGCAGCATCTGCTGCTCTTCGATATGCATCATATCGTCTCGGACGGCGTGTCGCTGAACCTTCTGGCCCGGGAGTTTATTCGGTGCTATCAGGGGCAAGAACTGCCGCCCCTCTCCGTTCAATACAAAGACTATGCGGTCTGGCAGCAGGAGCTGACCGCCCGGCCCGCGATGCAGCCGCACCGGCAGTACTGGATGGACCGTTTCCAGGACGGGGTTCCGGTCTTGGAGCTGCCGACGGACTATCCCCGTCCCCCTGCACAGAGCTTCGAAGGAGATACGGTGATCTTCCGGATCGGCCAAGGGCTGCTGCAAGGGCTGCAGGAGCTGGCCCGGGAGACGGGAACGACGCTGTACATGACGCTGCTCGCAGCCTTCAATGTGCTGCTGTTCAAATATTCAGGGCAGACGGATATCGTGGTAGGCAGCCCGGTGGCCGGCCGCGAGCATCCCGACGTGGATCCGCTCATCGGCATGTTCGTTAACACACTGGCGCTGCGTAACTATCCGGAAGGGGGCAAGACTTTCCGTGCCTTCCTCACCGAAGTAGGCGAGGGGGCGGTGGAAGCGTTCGTCCATCAAGCCTATCCGTTCGAAGAGCTGGTGGAACAGGTGCAGGTGCACAGGGATTTGAGCCGCAGCCCGTTATTCGATGTGATGCTCGTGCTTCAGAATATGGAGCAGGACGAATTGTCAGCTCCGGGACTGACCCTTAGCTCTTATGAGATCGATTCGCGGGTGGTCAAATTCGACCTGACCCTTACGCTGACGGAAGAGCGCGGTGGGCTGCAGGCCAGTCTCGCGTATGCCGTCCGGCTGTTGGAGCGGAAAACGGCGGAGCGGATGGCCACCCACTTTCTTGAGGTGCTGGGGTCTGTGGTGAGCGAGCCGGATCGGCTCCTGGGCGATATTCAGATCATGACGGCCCCGGAGCGGCATGACATTCTGGAAGGTTTCAACCGGACGGAGACCGGGTACCCGCGTGAGCACACGATCCATGCCTTGTTCGAAGAACAGGCGGCGCGGACACCGGATGCGATGGCCGTAACCGATGAGGAAGGCCGGCAGCTGACCTATGCCGAGCTGAATGCCAGGGCGAACCAGGTGGCGAACAAGCTTCGGGGCTGCGGCGTTCTGGCGGATACGATCGTTGGCCTGCTGACGGAGCGCTCACTCGATATGATGGCGGGGATCTTCGGTATTTTGAAGGCGGGAGGGGCTTACCTGCCGGTCGATCCGTCTTATCCGGCGGAGCGCATCCGCTACTTTCTGGAAGACAGCGGGACGAAGGTGCTGCTGACCGGGCAGCCGGCAGCTCAGGAAGCTGCTGCGTTTGACGGCATCGTACTTGATCTGAAGGGCGATGCTTTCAGCGATGAGCCCATGGACAATCTCGTGCCCGTCAGCGGACCGGACCATCTCGCCTACGTCATCTACACGTCCGGATCGACCGGACGGCCGAAGGGCGTCATGATCGAGCACCATTCGGTCATCAACCGGCTGCATTGGATGCAGAAGGAGTACGGGCTCGGCGAAGGAGATCTCGTGCTGCAAAAGACGCCGATCAGCTTCGATGTGTCGGTGTGGGAGCTGTTCTGGTGGTCTTGGTACGGTGCCGGCCTGTGCCTCCTGCCGCCAGGAGGAGAGAAGGACCCGGCCGTCATCGCGGCGGTCATTGCGCGGCAGCGGGTGACCACCATGCACTTCGTGCCGCCCATGCTGGGAGCGTTCCTGGATTATCTGGAAGCCCACCCGGATGAGGTGCCCGGCATGGCTTCCTTGAAGCAGGTGTTCACCAGCGGCCAGGCGCTGCCGAAGCAGCTGGTGGACCGGTTCTACGCCTGCCTTGGCGAAGACGGCATCCGGCTTATGAATTTGTACGGGCCCACCGAAGCGACGGTGGACGTCACTTCGTTCGACTGCATACCGGGGCTGGAACGCATCCCAATCGGCAAGCCGATTGACAATATCCGCCTGTATGTGGTGGATGAGAACCTCCATCTGCTTCCCGTGGGCATTCCCGGCGAGCTGTGCATAGCCGGGGTCGGCCTCGCCAGGGGATATCTGGGCCGGCCGGAGCTTACGGCGGAGAAGTTCGTAGACGATCCGTTCGCAGGGGAAGGACGGATGTATCGGACCGGCGATACGGCCAGATGGCTGCCGGATGGGAATGTGGAGTACCTCGGCCGGATGGACCACCAGGTCAAGATCCGGGGCAACCGGATCGAGCCGGGTGAGATTGAAGAAGCGCTGCTGCGCCATGAGCGAGTTCGGGAAGCGGCCGTGATCGACCGGACCGATGAAACCGGGACGAGCTATCTGGTTGCCTACGTTGCTGTCCAGGGCGAGATAGCGGGATATGAGCTTAGGGCCCATCTGGCCCGGAGCCTGCCGCAGTATATGATTCCTGCCTATTTTGTCACGATGGAACGCCTGCCGCTGACGCCAAACGGCAAGCTGGACCGGAGGGCGCTGCCGGTTCCCGATACGGCGGCGGCAAGGGAGGAAGCCTATGCGGCGCCCCAAAGCAGCACGGAGTGGAAGCTGGCCGCGCTCTGGAGCGAGGTGCTTGGAGCGGAGCAGGTAGGGACCCGGGACAATTTCTTCCAGATGGGCGGGGACTCGATTAAGCTCATTCGCCTGTCCAATCGGATTCATCAGGTGTTCGGGACGGAGGCCCGTCTGAAAGACTTGTATGCCTTCCAGACCATTGGCGAGTTTGCCCGCTGCATGGAGGAGCCCGGAACCGGCAGCGAGCCAGAGGAGATGGAGCTGGCGCGGGGGCTGGGGCTCATCGGAGCCCTTCAGGATCGGCTCCGGGATGAACCGGCGATGCAGCAGTATCTGCTGCAGGGAATCGAGGATTTCTACCCTCTGAGCAAAATCCAGCAGAGTATGGTCTACTACTCGAAGCTGAAGCCGAGTGAGCCGATCTATCACGACCAGTTCTTCTTCACCGCGCGGATTCACCGGTTGGATGCGGGATGGATCCGGCAAACGACCCTCACGCTGATGGGCAGGCATGCCATCCTCCGGACCGTGTTTGACACCGTCCGGTTCTCCGAGCCTCTTCAGCTGGTGTACAAGCAGGTGGAGCCGGATCTGTCGGTAGAGGACATCATGCACTTGTCCGTAGAGGCCCAGCGGCAGTATATCGAAGAGCGGCGGCATGCCGATCTGGCCGACAAGTACTTGACGGATGACCGGCTGCTGTGGAGGCTTCGGGTGTTCCGAATTGGAGCGGAGGAGGCGGTGATCCTGCTGTCCTTCCATCACGCAGCGCTTGACGGCTGGAGCGTGGCTGTGTTCCAGCAGGAGTTTATGGAACTGTACAACCGGCTCGCCGAGGCTCAGCAGGATGCCCTTCCGGAATCCTTCGAGCTGCCTCCGCTCCGCACCTCGTACAAGGAATACGTGGCGCTGAACGCTTACAAGCAAGCGGACGAAAAGACGGCGGAGTTCTGGAGAGCGTTCCTCGCCGGGAGCACGCGCGGCAAGCTGCCGTTCAATATGGCGCGCAAACCGCGCTCAAGCACGGCGCCAAGCGCCATGATTAATAAAACGGTGGACCCCGGGCTCGTACGCAGGCTGGAGGAGGGGGCCCGAGCTTATGGCTGCACCGTGAGAGACTTGTGTCTCGGCGCCCATCTTTACCTGCTGCGCATCATCACGACCGAGGCGGATATCGTGACGGGCGTCGTCTCCCATGATCGTCCGGCTGTGGACGACGGGGACCGTATGCTCGGCTGCTTCCTGAATTCGCTTCCGATGCGGATGCGCATCGGCAAGCGAGAGAGCAAGCAGGGGCTGCTCCGCCAGGTTGCGGATACCCTCTACCGGATGAAGGCCCATGAAGTGTTCCTTAGCGATATTGCGCGAATGACCGGAGAAAGGTCCGATCCGTCCCTTAACCCGATTTTTGACACGTTGTTCAACTATACGGACTTCCATGTGTTGAATTTCCGTGCGGCCGGCGACGGCATCCGCCCGGAGGAAGCGGCAGGGCTTGAAATGGAAAGTGCCGAGATGACCAACACGTTGCTGGATGTCGAAGTGCACCGGAGCAGCGGGCACATGAATGTGCAGATCAAGTATGCGCCGAGCTACTTCTATGACCAGGATATGGAGACGGTGTTCACGCTCTATGTACGGATTCTGGAGGAGCTGTGCGACGAGACGGATCCGGTTTTGGGCAGCGGGGCATTGATCCTGACGGAGAAGGAGACCCGGATGCTCCGCGAATGGAATGCTCCGGTGCACGAGCTTGCGGCAGCCTGCACGGAGGGCAAGACGCTGCACGGGCTGTTCGAGGAGCAGGCGGCGAGAACGCCGGACCATGCGGCAGTCCGGCATGGAGGCCGGACGCTGACCTATGCCCGGTTGGAGGCGGAGGCGAACCGGCTGGCGCGGCATTTGGCGCGGCAAGGCGTGCGCAGCGGGGATCATGTGGCCCTGGTGGCCGGGCGCGGAGCCGGCATGATCACCGGGATGCTCGCCATCCTCAAGGCAGGAGCGGCCTACGTGCCGGTAGACCCGGAATACCCGCCGGGCCGCAAGGCGTATATTCTGCAGAACGCGGAAGCGGCGGCGGTGCTGGCCGACCGCGCTTACCCGGATCTTGCGCATGAACGGGTCATCCTCATGCACGATGAGGGGATCGCCGGGGAAAGTGCCGAGCCGCTGAGGCTTGCGAAGGACAGCGGGGAGCTGGCCTATATCATCTACACCTCCGGCTCCACTGGCACGCCGAAGGGCGTGATGATCGAACACCGCAGCGCCGTCAACCTGGTCTCCTGGGTCAACCGGCGGTTCGCGGTCGGCGGGGAAGACCGCCTGCTGTTCATCACCTCGATGTGCTTCGACTTGTCCGTCTACGATATTTTCGGGATGCTCGCGGCCGGGGGAACCGTTGTCGTGGCGGAACGCGAGGAGGTGCTGGAGCCAGGCGCGCTGCTGAGGCTGATGGAAGCCGAGAACGTCACCTTCTGGGATTCGGTGCCGACGACGATGAACCATTTTATTCATCATCTGGAAGAAGGTCCGGCAGCGGCTTCGCTTCCGGCGGGATTGCGTCTGGTCTTCCTGAGCGGGGACTGGATTCCGGTGACGCTGCCCGGGCGGATCCGGCAGCTGTTCCCGCTGGCGGAAGTGATCTCGCTGGGGGGAGCGACGGAAGGGACCGTGTGGTCGAACTACTATCCGGTGGGGGAAGTCAGCCTTGATCAGAGCAGCATCCCGTACGGCCGGCCGATCGGGGGCAACGCCTTCTACATTCTGGACGACGACCGGGAGCCCGTGCCGTGGGGCGTGGTCGGCGAGCTGTATATCGGCGGCGTGGGCGTGGCCCGCGGCTATATGAACGACGAGGCGAAGACCGCGGCGGCGTTCCTCCCGGACCCGTTCCTGCCCGGAGGGGGGCGGATGTACAAGACCGGGGACCTCGGGAGGCTGCTGCCGGACGGGAACATGGAGTTCCTGGGCCGCAAGGACCATCAGGTGAAGATCCGCGGCTACCGGGTGGAGCTGGGCGAGATCGACAGCCGGCTGGCCCGGCACCCGGGGATCCGCGAAGCGGTGGTAGTGGACCGGCTGGACGGACGGGAGCAGCGGTACTTGTGCGCCTACATCGTCCCGTCAGGCGGGCTGACCGTGGCTGCGGTCCGGGACTATCTCGCGGCGGAGCTGCCGTCCTACATGGTGCCGGGAGCCTATGTGTTCCTGGAGGGACTGCCGCTGAACGCGAACGGCAAGGTAGACCGCAAGGCGCTGCCGGAGCCGGGTGAGCTCCAGGATAGCGGATTCAGCCACACTGCGCCTCGGACCCCGGAAGAGCTGAAGCTCGCAGAGATCTGGCAGGAGGTGCTCGGCTTGAAGCGGGTCGGCGTCTATGAGGACTTCTTTGAGATCGGGGGAGATTCGCTGGGAGCGGCCTCGATGGCAGGCAGGATTCAAAAGGAGATGGGGGTTGCGCTTCCGCTGCGCGAAATCTTCCGGCTGCCGACCATTGAGAAGCTGGCCGTTCTTGTTCAAGGCTCGCAGCAGGCCGGCTACGCAGGCATCCCCGTTCTGCCGAACCGGGAATATTATAGGGCGTCTGCTGCGCAGGAATGGATTTATACCCTGAGCACCATGTCGGGCGAAGGGGATGTCTATAACATGCCGCACGTGCTGGAAGTCTCGGGCCAGCTCGATGAGGAGCGGCTGCGTTCCACCTTCCTGAAGCTGATGGAACGTCACGAAACGCTGAGGACCGGGTTCGACATCCGGGAGGAGGACGTGGTGCAGCGTATATATCCGGAGGTGCCTTTCGAGATCGAGCGGCTCCCGTGGAAGCCGGATCAGCGGGAGATGCAGGTGGCGATCTCCCGTTTTATCCGCCCGTTCGATCTCTCGAAGCCGCCGCTGCTTCGCGTAGGGCTAGCCGATCAGCAGAACGGGAAGCACCTCATGATTGTGGACATGCACCATATCATTTCGGACGGCGTGTCCATGCAGATCGTCATGCGGGACTTCCTGCGGCTGTACGCGGGGGAAGAGCTTGCGCCGCTGCCGGTCCAGTATAAGGACTATGCCGCCTGGCAGCGGGAGAGGATGCAGAGCGAGCCTTACCTGCAGCAAAAAGCTTACTGGCTGAAGTCGCTCTCCGGCGAGCTCCGGGGAATAGAGCTTCCGATTGCTTACCCTAGGCCTTCACTGCGAAGCTACGAGGGGGCGCGGTACTCATTCGAGGTGGATTCCGAGGTAAGCGACGGGCTGCGGAGGCTAGCTGCAAGCAGCGGCAGCACGATGTTCATGACGCTCATGGCAGCCTATACGGTTCTGCTGTCCCACTACAGCGGCAGCGAAGATATTATACTGGGGACGCATGTGGCCGGAAGAATATCCGGGGAGCTGGAGGGGATGATCGGCATGTTCGTGGGCACGCTGGCCCTGCGGAATTATCCGCGCAAGGAGCTGACCTTCCGGGAATATGTCCATGAAGTAAGGGAGAATACGCTGGAGGCGTTCGAGAATCAGGAATATCCATTCCCCGAATTGGTAGAGAATCTCGGGATTCGCCGCGATCCGGGCCGTAATCCTTTGTTTGATTTCGTATTTGCTTTCGCCGAGATGGAGTCCGGGAATGCCGAGCTTGACGGCATATCGGTGAGGCCTTATGCCATGGAGCACACGACGACCAAGTTCGATCTGTCTTTAACGATGGAGCTTGATGACACCGGGCTCAGGGGAGCCTTTGAATACAGCACCGCCTTGTTCCCTATGAAATCGATCGAAGCTTTGACCAGAGATTATCTGGAGCTGCTCGCGGGCATCGCATCGAATCCGGACCGGCATTTGGCCGACCTCCAAGTCACTAGGTTTCAGAAAAAGACCGTCCTGCCGCTGGAAACCATCGAACTCATCTTTTAATCGTATAATCTTCACCCGCGGCTTCGTTTCCCAATGCCTGAAGTCCGGCAGCATCCCTACCATAATCCCATGATGTGATGGAAAGGACGTACCTATGTTTATGAGCCTGTTTGATCAAGAAGCCGCCTATTGGAATCAGAAGTTAGACGGCGGGGACCGTATCGTGTGTCTTCCTTATAACCGGACTTCCGGAAATCAGGACAGCCAGTTCCATACGGTTAACCTGACCCTGGAGGCCGCGCTCTCCAAGCGGATGATGCAAATCGCCGGCGGTTCTCCATTAGCCTTGTACATGATTCTGCTGTGCGGCGTGGAAGGGCTGCTGCACCACTACACGAATGAATCCAATCTGCTGCTTGGCGTTCCGGTCTTCCGTCAGCCGGACGATTCGGCGGAGAGCCTCAATTCTCTGGTCATTGTCAAAAACACGGTCACGGATCAAAGCACCCTCAAGACCTTGTTCTCCGGTATCAAGACAGCCGTTAGCGAAGCGATGGAGCATCAGAATATTCCCTTCTGGAACTATACCGAGCGGATCACCACGCGATCCGCTTCGGAGGGCAAACCCCTGATCCACACGATTGCGGGGTTCAAGCCCCTTCATACGATGGAATTCAGGGAACAGGCCGCATTCGATCTGCTGTTCTTCTTTGACCAGGGGGATCAGCAGGTGGTGCTGGACCTCACCTACAATGAGCAGCGGTACAGCCGGGAGGCTATGCTCCGGTTGGCCGCGCATCTGCAGGGGATGCTCTGCGCGCTGGTCAGCGCGCCGGATCTCGCGCTCGGGGACACGGTGCTCATCACGGAGGAAGAGAAATCCAGAATCTTATCCGAGTTCAACGATACGGCTGCGGGCTATCCGGGCGGGAAGACGATCCACAGGCTGTTCGAGGAGCAGGTGGAGCGGACGCCGGACAGTGCAGCGGTCCTGTGCGGGGACGAGCGGCTGACCTACAGGGAGCTGAACGAGAGGGCGAACCGCCTGGCGAGAAGGCTGCAGGCGGACGGTGTCCGCGCGGGAGAGCTTGTAGGGATCATGACCGAGCGTTCGCTGGAGATGGTCATTGGGGTCTATGCCATCCTGAAGGCCGGCGGCGCTTATGTGCCGATCGACCCGGACCATCCCCAAGAACGGATTAGGTACGTAGCGGAGGATTCGGGTATCGGGCTGCTGCTGACAACGGCCCGGGACAGCGATCGGGTGAACTTCGAAGGCCGGTGCCTGCTGATCGATGACGCTTCGTGCAGCATCGGGGATGGAGGCAATTTGGAGCCATCCTCCGGGCCGAGAGATCTCGCTTATGTCATGTATACCTCAGGGTCCACCGGGAACCCGAAGGGGGTTATGATCGAGCATCATTCCGTGGTCAACCGGATTCTCTGGGGACAGAGCCAGTATCCGCTGGGAAGCGGCGATGTCAGCCTGCTCAAAACCGCATTCACCTTCGATGTATCGGTGCCGGAGCTGTTCTGGTGGGGGATGGCCGGTTCTACGGTAAGCCTGCTGCCCCCTGGGGGAGAGAAGGATCCGGGACAGCTGGTGGAGGCGATCGCAAGCTCCGGGGTCACTACCGTTCATTTTGTCCCCTCGATGCTTCAGCTGTTTCTGGAATATGTGGAGCTGCTGCCCCCGGGGGAAGTGTCTGTGAAATTAAGCAGTCTGCGGTACGTGTTCGCCAGCGGGGAAGCTCTCACTCCGCATCAGGTATCCCGCTTCCAGCGTTTGATCGGATCGGTCCGTGGGGCTGCGATGATCAACCTCTACGGTCCGACGGAAGCGACGGTGGAGGTGGCCTGCTTTCCTTGCGAACAAGATCGGCCGTATCCGCTGATTCCCATCGGCAAACCGATAGCCAATACAGAGCTCTATATTGTGAAGGAAGGCACGGCCAAGCTGCAGCCTATAGGCGTAGCGGGCGAACTGTGCATAGCCGGAGTCTGCCTGGCACGCGGATACTGGAGACGGCCGGAGCTGACGGCGGAGAAGTTCGTGGACAACCCCTTCCGTGAGGGGGAGCAGATGTACCGGACGGGGGATCTGGCAAGATGGCTGCCGGACGGCAGTATCGAATATATGGGGCGGATCGATCATCAGGTGAAGATCCGGGGATACCGGATCGAGCTGGGGGAGATCGAAGCGCAGCTTCTGCGTCTGGAAGGCGTGCGGGAAGCCGTTGTCGTCGCCGGGGAGGACGAGACGGGGGACAAGCACCTGTGTGCCTATGTGGTCGTGAAGGCGACGCATGCCGCACGGGATTGGAGGGAAGAGCTTTCCCGGAAGCTGCCTGCCTACATGGTGCCTGCTTACATGGTACAGCTGGAGAAGCTGCCGCTGACTTCAAGCGGCAAGCTGGACCGCCGGGCGCTGCCGAAGCCGGAGAAAGTGGTGCAGAGCACCACCGAGTATGCTGCCCCCCGGACTCCGACCGAAGAGAGGCTTGCCGCAATCTGGAGGGAGGTCTTGCAGCTTCCGGATATTGGCGTGAAGCACAATTTCTTCGAACTGGGCGGGCATTCCCTATGGGCGGCGCGATTGGCAGGGAAAATATACAAAGAAATGAACGTCGTACTGCCGCTTCGGGAAATGTTCCGGTCACCGACCATTGAAAGCATGGCCCAAGCCATAGACGGGATGAAGCGTACCGATTATGTCGGCATTGAGCGTGCGGAGGAAAGAGAGAACTATCCCGTCTCCTCTGCGCAGAAGCGGATCTATCTCCTGAGCCAGCTGGATGGCGGCGAGCTGAGCTACAATATGCCGGGGGCTCTGGAGATCCGCGGTCCTTTGGACCGGACACGGGCCTATGAAGCCTTCCGGTCCTTGATCCGCCGCCATGAATCGCTTCGGACCCGCTTTGAAATGAAAGACGGCGAGATCGTCCAGCGGATTGAGGAAGAGGTGCCGTTCGAGCTCGAAACGATCCGGCTGGACGGGCGGGAGGCTGCCGAAGCCATTCGCGGGTTCATCCGTGCTTTCGACCTGGATCAGGCGCCGCTGCTGCGGGCAGGTCTTGTCGAACTGGGGCCGGATCATCATTTGCTGCTGTTCGATACCCATCATCTGATCTCGGACGGGGTATCCATGAACAATCTGACACACGAGTTCGCACGGCTGTATGAAGGAGAGGCGCTGGCGACCTTGTCTCTCCAGTATAAGGACTATGCCGTATGGCAGCAGGAGAAGACGGACAGCGGAAGGATCCGGGAACAGCAGGCGTACTGGCTGGATGTATTCAGCGGCGAGCTGCCGGTCCTTGAGCTGCCGGCCGACTACGCAAGACCGCTTGTACGGAGCTACCAAGGGGCTTCCCTGAGCTTTACGCTGGGGGAGGCACGAAGCGAAGCGCTGGCACAGCTTGCCCGGCACACAGGGACAACCCTGCATATGGTGCTGCTCGCAGCCTATACGGCATGGCTTGGCAAATACAGCGGAAAGGCAGATGTGATCGTCGGCACCCCGGTGGCCGGAAGGCTGCAGGCGGAGCTGGAGCCCCTTATCGGCATGTTCGTGGGCACGCTGGCGCTGCGGCAGTATCCGGCCGGAGACAAAAGCTTCGAGTCGTACCTGCAGGAGGTCAAGGAGGGGCTGCTGGGAGCCTACGAACATCAGGAGTTCCCGTTTGAACGATTGGTGGAGCAGCTGGACCTCCCGCGGGATCTGAGCCGTAATCCGCTGTTTGACACGATGTTCGTGCTGCACAATACGGGCCCGGCCCCGATGGCGATCGACGGACTGCAGGTATCCCCTTATGCACACGATTTCGCGGCAGCGAAATTCGACCTCACGATGAACGCGGAAGAGACGGAGGAGGGGCTGCGGTTCTGGATCGAATACGCCTCCGCGCTGTTCCAACGGGAGACGGTAGAGCGTATGGCGGGTCATTGGATAAGGCTGATCGACATGCTGCTGGAAGATCCGGGCAGAACGCTGTCCTCTCTGGAGCTGATGACTTCCGGGGAGCGCCGGCAGCTTCTAGAGGAGTTCAACGACACGGAGGCGGATTATCCGGCAGAGAAGACGATCCACGGCTTGTTCGAAGAACAGGCGGCGCGCACGCCGGACCGCGTGGCGGTACTCTTCGAAGGCCGGGCATGGACTTATGCCCAGCTGAACGCCAGAGCCAATCAGGTTGCCCATACTTTGCGGAACTATGGCGTCGGGCCGGATGCTGTTGTCGCAATCCGGACGGATCGTTCCTTCGAGATGATGGCCGGCATCTTCGGCATACTGAAGGCGGGAGGCGCCTACCTGCCGATCGATCCGGCGTATCCGGCAGAGCGGGTCCGCTACATGCTGGAGGACAGCAGGACGGGAGTGCTGCTGACCGAAGGGGCGGATGAAATCACAGCCACCACCGGGTTCACCGGCACCGTGCTGGATCTTCGGGATGAAGAGATCGCTAACCGGCCTGCGGACAATCCTGTACCCGTCAGCGGACCTGGGGATCTCGCCTACGTGATCTATACCTCCGGCTCCACCGGCAGACCGAAGGGGGTCATGATTGAGCATCATTCGGTGATCAACCGGATCCACTGGATGCAGAAGAGCTACAGGCTGGGCGGAGAGGACGTCATCCTCCAGAAAACGCCGATCTCCTTCGACGTATCGGTATGGGAATTGTTCTGGTGGTCGTGGTATGGTGCGAGCGTGTGCCTCCTGACGCCTGGCGGGGAGAAGGACCCCACCCTCATCCGGGAGACGGTCTCGAACTATGGCGTGACGACGATGCACTTCGTGCCTTCCATGCTGGGGGCGTTCCTGGAAGATCTGGAAGCGGCGGAAGGGGCATCGGCGCAGACCGCCAGTCTTAAGCAGGTGTTTGCCAGCGGCGAAGCCCTGCCGAGTCCTATGGTAGAGAGGTTCTTCGCCTGGTTCGGAGAGGACCGGGTGAAGCTGGTGAATCTGTACGGGCCGACGGAGGCGACCGTGGATGTCAGTTCATACGAATGTGCTCCGGGACTGGGACGCATCCCGATTGGCGCACCGATCGACAATACCCGGCTGTACGTGGTGGACGGGAAGCTGAACCTGCTTCCGATCGGCACACCGGGGGAGCTGTGTATCGCGGGGGCCGGCCTGGCCCGGGGATATGTGGGACAGCCGGAGCTGACGGCGGAGAAGTTCGTGGATGATCCGTTCACACCGGGCGAGCGGATGTACCGCACCGGCGATGTGGCCCGCCGGCTGCCGGATGGTCAGGTGGAGTATCTCGGCCGGATGGATCACCAGGTGAAGATTCGGGGCTACCGAATCGAATTGGGCGAAATTGAAAGAGCGCTTATGCATCATCCGGATGTGGCTGAGGCCGTTGTAGTGGACCGGATGGACCGGTCGGGGTCTGGGGCCAAATCCCTTTGCGCTTATGTAGTTTCCAGAAGGGAGCTGTCTGCTGCCGAGTGCAGAGAGCATCTGGCGAAGAGCCTGCCCGTGTATATGGTGCCCTCTTATTTTGTAGAGCTGGAGCGGATGCCGCTGACGCCGAACGGCAAACTGGACCGGAGGGCGCTGCCGGCGCCGGACATGGAGAGCGACGGCACGGGAACCTTCACGGCTCCTGCCCTGGGGAGGGAAGAGCAGCTGGCACACCTTTGGAGTGGAATCCTCGGCAAGGAAAAGGTAGGGGCAACCGATGATTTCTTCCTCTCCGGCGGAGATTCCATTACCCTGCTTCGGCTGGCCAGCCGAATTCAACGGGAGCTGGAGATTCCGGTCCAGCTGAAAGACCTGTATACGCACCGCACGATCCGCGAGTATGCCCGTTATTTGGATGAGGCAGGCACGAAACGCCAATCCGAAGAGCTGGAGAGCGGCCTGCGCCTGATCGAAGCGTTCCAGGAGACCCTGCGCGGCACCGCGGCGTTCCAGACGTATGCTTCTCAGGAGCTGGAAGACTTCTACCCGCTGAGCAAGATCCAGCAGAGCATGGTGTACTACTCGCTGATGAAGCCCGATCAGCCGATCTATCATGATCAATTCTTCTTTGCCGTCCGGCTGAGTCCTATGAGCAGCGAGATCTTCCTCAAAACGGTACGCAGGCTGATGGTCCGGCATGCCGTTCTCAGGACGGTTGTCGATACGGTGAACTTCAAGGAGCCGGTCCAGCTGGTCTACAAGCAGATCGAGCCGGATGCGGTCTTGGAGGACATCCGGCATCTATCGGTCGATGCGCAGAAGGTCCATATCGAAGCATGCAGGGGGGCGGATCTGCGCGATAAATATGTACAAGACCGCGGTTTGTTGTGGCGGCTCCGGCTGTTCCGGCTGGGCGATGAGGAGACCGTCATTCTTTTATCGTTCCATCATGCGGCTCTCGACGGATGGAGTGTAGCGGTGTTCCAGCAGGAATTCATGGAGCTGTACGCGGAGCTTGCGGCAGGAAGCGGATCCGTACCATCAGAGCGGGCCCCGCTCCGCAGCTCGTACAAACAATATGTGGCGCTGAATGCGTTCAGGCAGGCGGATGAGATGACGGGGGAATGGTGGAGGGAATTCCTGAAGGGCTATACACGGGGCAAGCTGCCGTTTAATATCGCCCGCAAGCCCATGGCGGGCACCGCATCCAGCGCCATCATCAAGAGAGCTTTGTCTCCTCTGTTGGCGAGCAGGCTGGAGGCGGCAGCGCGAACATACGGAATCACCTTAAGAGACCTTTGCCTAAGCGCACATCTGTACCTGCTGCGCATCGTGACCGCAGAGGAGGACATCGTAACGGGAGTGGTCTCGCACGATCGCCCTGCGGTAGAGGACGGGGACCGGATTCTCGGCTGCTTCCTGAACACGGTGCCGATGCGGCTGCAGGTCGGCAAGCAGGAAGACAAGAAGGGGCTGCTGCGGAGAGTCGCGGATACGGTCTACCGGATGAAGTCCGAGGAAGTGTTCCTGGGCGATATCGCCCGAATGATCGGCGAGCGTTCCGATCCGTCACTCAATCCGATATTCGATACGTTATTCAACTATACGGACTTCCATATCCTGGATTACGGTAAAGAGGGGAGCGGCATTCGTCCGGAACAAGCCGGCGGGCTTGAGCTGCACAACGCCGAAATGACCAACACGCTGCTGGATGTCGAGGTGCACCGGGCGGGGAGCCGGATGAGTGTCCAAATCAAGTACGCCCCGAACTACTTCTATGAACGTGACATGGAATTGGTGTTCGCCCTCTATGTCCGTATTCTGGAGGAACTGTGCAGCGGAGACCGCTCCGCACTGGACAGCCGGACATTCCTACCGGACGAAGCAAGAGCAGCGCTCCGCGAATGGAATGCTCCGGTGTACGAGCTTGCGGCTGCCTGCACGGAGGGCAAGACGCTGCACAGGCTGTTCGAGGAGCAGGCGGCGAGAACGCCGGACCATGCGGCGGTCCGGCATGGAGGCCGGACGCTGACCTATGCGCGGCTGGAGGCGGAGGCGAACCGGCTGGCGCGGCATTTGGCGCGGCAAGGCGTGCGCAGCGGGGATCATGTGGCCCTGGTGGCCGGGCGCGGAGCCGGCATGATCACCGGGATGCTCGCCATCCTCAAGGCGGGAGCGGCTTACGTGCCGGTGGACCCGGAGTACCCGCCGGGCCGCAAGGCGTACATTCTGCAGAACGCGGAAGCGGCAGCGGTGCTGGCCGACCGCGCTTACCCGGATCTGACGCATGAACGAGTCATCCTCATGCACGATGAGGGGATCGCCGGGGAAAGTCCCGAGCCGCTGATGCTTGCGAAGGACAGCGGGGAGCTGGCCTATATCATCTATACCTCCGGCTCCACAGG
The DNA here is from genome assembly GCF_049942825.1 of Paenibacillus sp. S-38. Lineage (NCBI taxonomy): Bacteria > Bacillati > Bacillota > Bacilli > Caryophanales > Paenibacillaceae > Paenibacillus > Paenibacillus sp. S-38. The sequence continues at coordinate 3,925,885 of NZ_CP187970.1, read as the reverse complement.
CACGCCGAAGGGCGTGATGATCGAGCACCGCAGCGCCGTCAACCTGGTCTCCTGGGTCAACCGGCGGTTTGCGGTCGGCGGGGAAGACCGCCTGCTGTTCATCACCTCGATGTGCTTCGACTTGTCCGTCTACGATATTTTCGGGATGCTCGCGGCCGGGGGAACCGTTGTCGTGGCGGAACGCGAGGAGGTGCTGGATCCGGGCGCGCTGCTGAGGCTGATGGAAGCCGAGGAGGTCACGTTCTGGGATTCGGTGCCGACGACGATGAACCATTTTATTCATCATCTGGAAGAAGGTCCGGCAGCGGCTTCGCTTCCGGCGGGATTGCGCCTGGTCTTCATGAGCGGCGACTGGATTCCGGTGACGCTGCCCGGGCGGATCCGGCAGCTGTTCCCGCAGGCGGAAGTGATCTCGCTGGGGGGAGCGACCGAGGCGACCGTATGGTCGAATTACTATCCGGTCCTGGAGGTCAGTGCCGACCGGAGCAGCGTCCCGTACGGCCGGCCGATCGGGGGCAACGCCTTCTACATTCTGGACGACGACCGGGAGCCCGTGCCGTGGGGCGTGGTCGGCGAGCTGTATATCGGCGGCGTGGGCGTGGCCCGCGGCTATATGAACGACGAGGCGAAGACCTCGGCGGCGTTCCTCCCGGACCCGTTCCTGCCTGGAGGGGGGCGGATGTACAAGACCGGGGACCTCGGGAGGCTGCTGCCGGACGGGAACATGGAGTTCCTGGGCCGCAAGGACCATCAGGTGAAGATCCGCGGCTACCGGGTGGAGCTGGGCGAGATCGACAGCCGGCTGGCCCGGCACCCGGGGATCCGCGAAGCGGTGGTGATGGACCGGCTGGATGGACGGGAGCAGCGGTACTTGTGCGCTTACATCGTCCCGTCGGGCGGGTTGACCGTGGCTGCGGTCCGGGAGTATCTCGCGGCGGAGCTGCCGTCCTACATGGTGCCGGGAGCTTATGTGTTCCTGGATGGACTGCCGCTGAACGCGAACGGCAAGGTAGACCGCAAGGCGCTGCCGGAGCCGGCTCTGGGGCAGGCCCATCCGTCCGAAGCGGAAGCCCCGGCTGACGCAACGGAACAGGGGCTGGCCGACTTGTGGGAGGACACCCTCGGGCAGGGAAGCATCGGGGTGAATGAATCCTTCTTCGAGCGGGGCGGGGATTCGCTGAGCGTCACGAGGCTGACTGCCCGTATACGTAACCATTTTAAGGTGGAAGTCCCCTTGCAGGAGGTGTTCCAGTCTCCGACGGTCCGGGAGCTGGCGAAGCTCATCCGAGCCAAGGAGGCTGAAGCGGCTGGGCAGCCTGCGGGCCTGTCCCTGATCTCGAAGGCACCCGAGAGGGAAGTTTATCCCCTTTCCTCGGCACAGAAGCGGATCTACCTCGTCAGCACTCTGGAAGGAGGGGAGATGAGCTACAATACGCCGGTGGTGCTTCAGCTGGATGGCCCCCTGGACCCCAGCCGGGTGCAGGAAGCCTTCCGCAGGCTGATCGCCCGTCATGAAACGCTGCGGACCGGCTTCGAGATGAAGAATGGAGAGATGATTCAGCGGATACGGGAAGAGACAGCCTTTGATGTGGAAACGGTCCGGCTGAATGAGGAAGAAGCGCCCGCGTATATCCAGGGATTCATGCGCCCCTTCAACCTGAAGCAGGCACCGCTCATGCGGGCGGGTCTCGTCGAGCTGGAGCCGCAGCGCCATCTGCTGCTGTTCGATATTCATCATATCGTGTCGGATGGCATATCCATGATCAACCTCGCCTATGAATTTACGAGGCTGTACGAAGGCGAGACGCTGCAGCCGCTGGCCCTCCAGTATAAGGACTATGCGGTATGGCAGCAGAGGGAGGCGGCCAGCGAGCGGTTGATGAAGCAGGAAGCCTACTGGCTGGAGGTGTTCCGCGGCGAGCTTCCGGTGCTCGAGCTGCCGGCTGACTATGCCAGACCGCCGGTACGCAGCTATGAAGGAGCCGCGGTGAGATTCACGCTGGGAGGAGACCGGAGCGAAGCGCTCCGGCAGCTGGCCTCCCGCACGGGCACCACGCTGTATATGGTGCTGCTTGCCGCTTATACCGCATGGCTTGGCAAATACACCGGCAGCGGGGAGATCGTCGTAGGTACGCCGGTGGCCAGTAGGCTGCAGGAGGAGCTGGAGCCCCTGGTCGGGATGTTCGTCGGTACGTTGGCGCTTCGCCAATATCCGGCGGCGGACAAGACGTTCGAGGCTTATTTGGAGGAAGTCAAGATCGGGCTGCTGCAAGCGTACGAGCACCAGGAGTATCCTTTCGAGGAGCTTGTGGAGAGACTTGCTCTTCCGAGGGACCTGAGCCGCAATCCGCTGTTCGACACGATGTTCATTATGAACAATATGGGGCACCAAGAGCTGGCCATCGAGGGAGTCCGGCTATCCCCTTATCCTCAGGAATTCGTGGCCGCCAAATTCGATTTGACTTTGAACGTGGAAGAGTCGGCCGAGGGTCTCCGGTTCACGCTGGAATATGCCACGGCGCTGTTCAAGCGGGAGACGGCGGAGCGAATGGCTGGACACTGGCTCCGGGTGATCGATCTGCTGCTCGAAGATCCGCAGCGCACGCTGTCTTCTCTGGAATTGATCACGGAAGTAGAGCGCAGGCGCCTGCTGGAGCAGTTCAACTGCACGGCAGCAGACTATGACCGGGAGAAAACCGTCCACGAACAGTTCGAGGAGCAGGCGAAGCGGACGCCGGAGAGCCTGGCTGTCGTGTGCGGCGGGGAGCGGCTGACCTACCGGGAGCTGAACGCAAGGGCGAACCGGCTGGCGCATCTCCTGCGCGGCAGGGGAGTGCAGCCCGATCAGATCGTAGGCTTATTGATGGAGCGGTCGGTGAACATGCCCGCCGCTATGCTGGCCGTGCTGAAAGCCGGGGGAGCCTATTGCCCGATCGATCCCGCTTTTCCGGAAGAAAGAATCGAAGCGATCCTGGAGGACAGCGAGGTCCGGCTGGTGGTAGCATCCGCTCCTGTGCGCGAGCTCGTTCCGGGGGATATCGAGGTTTGTGATATGGCGGGAGCTGGGCTGCAGCAGGATGATGCCGGCAATCCGGCGCAGATCAATCACAGCGGCCACCTGGCCTACGTCATCTACACCTCGGGTTCCACCGGGAAGCCTAAGGGAGTTATGCTGGAGCACCGGAGCGTGCATAACTTGATCCAGGGGATGAAGCGGCAGATCGGCTTCTATGAAGGCCAGCGGGTCCTGGCGGTCACCACGTATGGCTTCGACATCTTCGTTCTGGAGTGTCTCCTGACGCTCACCGCCGGGGGTGTGGTGGTTCTGGCGACGGAGGAGGAGCAGAATGAACCGCAGAGGCTGCTCCAGCTCATGGAGAAGGAGCGCGTGGAGCTCATGCAGACCACCCCGTCCCGGATGGGGCTGCTGCTGGGTGCAGGCCGCGGGAGGGGATGGGCCGGGGTGAAGCAGATCCTCCTCGGAGGCGAAGCGATGCCGGCGGGTTTGCCGGAGCAGATCCGAAGCCATACGCAGGCGAAGCTGTACAACTTGTACGGCCCGACAGAAACGACGGTCTGGTCCACGATGACGGAGCTCAGCGAGAGCGGCCGGGAGGTTGGCATCGGCAAGCCGATCATGAACACGCAGGTGTATATTGTGGACCCGTCCGGAGTCCAGCTGCGGCCGGTCGGCGTGACCGGGGAGCTGTGCATCGCAGGGGACGGGCTGGCCCGGGGCTATTGGCGGCGTCCGGAGCTGACGGCGGAGAAGTTCGTGGAGAATCCTTTCCTGCCGGGAGAGCGGATGTACCGGACAGGCGATCTGGCGAAGTGGCTGCCGGATGGCAGTATCGCGTATGCAGGACGCATCGACCACCAGGTGAAAATCCGGGGGTACCGGATCGAGCCGGGTGAGATTGAAGCGCAGCTGGCGGCGCTGGAAGGCATCAGGGAAGCCGTTGTGATGGCCCGGCCCGACCCGTCGGGACAGAACCAGCTGTGCGCTTACTATACGGGAGAGCTTGCGTATAGTGCAGGCGAAATACGGACAGCGCTGTCGCGGATGCTGCCATCCTACATGCTGCCTGCCTACGTGGTCCGGCTGGAGAGCATGCCGCTGAATGCGAACGGAAAAGTGGACCGCAGGGCGCTGCCTCTCCCGGACCTTGGCGTTTCGATGCTGGAGTATCAAGCACCGGAAAGCCCGATCGAGATCAGGGTAGCTGCCATTTGGCAAGAGCTTCTAGGGATTTCCAAAGTGGGCATGCTGGATCACTTGGCGGACATGGGCGTGAATTCCTTGAGCTATATGCGGGCCATTGTGGCGATGGAAGAGGAATTCGATTTCGAATTTCCCGATGAGGATATGATTCCAGGCAAATTCATGACTATCGCCGATGTGGCGGACTACGTGGAAGGCCGGATTTCGGTGACTCCGGGCACGAAGTAAGCGGAATGAACAGTCAAAAAAGACTATTCTCTAACGTCAGCATGTGACGGAGGGAATAGTCTTTTTTGCGCAGCGTACCGATAGACCGACTGAGCTCTGAGTCCATACGGCACTCGTACATGCCCGGCGATCGTGCCGGATCCACTCTCGGATTACGCCTGAACGGATGCGGGGGTGAGGGTCTTCAAATCTTCCAGCACCTCTCCCAGAATGTTCTTCTCGCATTCCGCAATCTTGCGGAGAAGAAGACTAATTCGATCCAGCAGACGGATGTTTTCGGTTAAGCCGAATTTCAGGAGCAGGTTTCTCAGAATGGAAGCGTCCTGAAGGATTTCCTCATACGCCTCAGCCCGCTCGGCACGAATCAAGCCGATCTCATGCATATACTGGAGTCTTTGAACCATCAGAAGCTTATGGTCGCCCATCACATGAAAGAAACGGAAGTCTCTGATGCCGCTGTCCGTCCGGATCTCCTCGATATGCTGGATCAAATGGTCATAGCATGCGATCCCATAGGCTAGAACCGGAGTGGACAGCCAGGTCGGTTCCCGGCGGGGGGTATAGGTGGACTCCAAATAATCGGATAGGGACTGCTTGACCCTCTCCGTATCAAAGGCATAGGAAACGTCGGTTCTGTAGCGGAACAGCTCGATGCCCTTCAATGGATTGAGCTCCTCCTTAAGATGAAGGATGGAATCCGTTAACTGGGCGTAAGAAACTTCGAAGATCCCGTACCGGTTGGCGCCGTCCGCATGTTTATGAAAATCGGCCATGTAAAATCGTTCCTGTTCCTCGTTAAATCCGAGGAGTAACGAATCATGCTGAGCATGTCTCAGCTGATAGAACGGGTAAGCAGGAATATAGTACATATCCACAAAGGCGTAGATATAATAGCCATTGAGCAAACTTTCCTTGAAAAACGAAACCAGGTCACCCTCTGATTCTTGGATTTGCTGTACGTTCGTGCGGCTAATTTCGATCCAGGGGCAGTCCTCTTGGGGGGTGGTGATGTGGGAGTAGTTAAGAAGGGTGTCTTTTCCGCTCAATCCCGTAATCAGTTCGGTTTGGATGTAATGGGAATAGATCCAGGGCTTGCAGCCGGGATGCCGCTGGGCAATGGAAAAAACATGCGATTGGTTGCTCCACGAGGTGATGATCGGCGGTTCCACGGGTAAGCTGACATGCATTTTCATTGGAATTCTCCTCTGAATGGATTGAGATGATAACGACTGAAGATTATCTTAAGAGTGAAATGGAGGTTGAATTGTACCATGAGCCGGAGATCACTGGAAATTATCGAAAGCGGGAGGGATCTAGGGAGGCGGGAAGAAGCTGGGCCTAAATTATGCCAGCCCAACACTCTAATTATACAAGCGGCAACTGATGAAAGTAAACAATCCGGCGCAGCTCAACCGGAACTCCGAGTCGGCTGGTGTCGCAGGACCAGAACCTATATTCATTAAGGGCTGCATAAGGGACGGCGAAGCTGTTTATTTTGTAACGCTTACATTTTTGTAAACATCGGGTAAGCAAGTAAAGACATGTACGTTGTTCCATCCGCTGTTTGACTTCATAATGAAATCGTAACCAAATGAAGGAAACGAAAAAGGGGGATAACCTATGAACAAAACATCGACTTCGACAAGGCTGCGGCGCGGACTTTCCGTCATGCTGTTCACTTCGTTGGTGCTCTCGGGCTGCACGGGCGGGGACGGATCTACGGCAGATGAAAACAGCGGCGGAGACGGCGGGAAGGCGGTTGCGAACGACGGACCGTTCGGCAAATACGAACCTCCGATTGAAGTGTCGTTCGTTCGGGACCTTAGTGACGTGGTGGAGAACAACGTACTCGGTGTATTGAAGAACGAAACGCTGGAGGATAACCGTTGGTCCCGTCTCTATGAAAAAGAGCTTGGCATCAAAATGAAATATGACTGGATCGTGAAGGGCAGTCCAACTTCGGATCAATACTTGCAGAAAATCAACGTAACGCTGGCATCGGGCGATTTGCCGGACTTTATACCCGTCAATGCAACGCAGCTGAAACAACTGGCAGATTCCGACCAGATCGAAGATGTGGAGGCCATTTACGAAAAATACGCTTCTCCGATGACCAAAGAGGTGTTGAAGCAGGAAGGCTCCAGTCCGTTCGATGCCGTAACGCTGGACGGAAAGCTCATGGCGATTCCTCAGGTCGAATCTTCGATCGAGCGGGCGATGTTCATCTGGATTCGTACGGATTGGCTCGAGAAGCTCGGCTTGCAGCCGCCGAAGACGACGGCAGACGTGCTGGCGATTTCGAAAGCGTTCGCGGAGAAGGACCCCGACGGCAACGGGCAGAAGGATTCGTTCGGACTTGGTGTTACCAAAGATCTATGGGGCGGGGCGATGGGACTGGAGGGCTTCATGGCCGGTTACAAGGCCTACCCGAACATCTGGATCGAGAACAGCTCCGGCAAGCTGGAGTTCGGCGGCATCCAGCCGGAAGTCCGGAAGGCGCTGCAGGCACTGCAAACCATGGCCAAGAACGGAGAGATCGACAAGGAGTTCGGCATCAAGGACGGAGGCAAAGTATCGGAGCAAATTTCCGCCGGCAAGATCGGCATGGAATACGGCGAGCAGTGGAACTCGATCTGGCCGCTCCAGCTGAACCGGGACAACGATCCGAAGGCCCAATGGCAGGCGTTCCCGATCGTCTCGGAATCCGGGGAAACGCCGAAGGTGCCGCTTAAATTCAGCACGACCCGGTTCTGGGCCGTGAAGAAAGGTGCCAAGCATCCCGAGGCGCTCGTGAAGCTGTTCAACATGCATCTCGAGAAAAACTGGGGCGAGACGGAAGAATTCAATACATACTTCGCGCCGCCGGAAGCGGAAAGCGTATGGCAGTTGTCGCCGGTGACGCCGTATCCGCTGAAGAAGAACGTGGAAGCGTTCCGCGCGATCGATGCGGCACGCAAAGCCGGCGATAAGTCGGCATTGAAGGGCGAGGCGAAGACGATTCAGGAGAAGCTGGACATGTTCGCGTCGGGCTCTAAGGAAGGCTTTGGGCTGTGGGGCTGGGAGCGGATCTACGGTAATCAGGGCTCCATGGGCGTCGTGGACCAGTACGACAAGAATAAACAATTCCTGATGGAGAAGTTCGTAGGTGCCCCGACGCCAACGATGGTCGAAAGGGATGCGACGCTCAAGAAGCTGCAGAACCAAGTGTTCGTGAACATTATTCTTGGTGAACCGATCGAAACGTTCGATAAATTCGTCAAAGACTGGAAGCAGCTTGGCGGCGATCAGATTACGCAGGAAGTCAACGAATGGTACGCATCGAAGAAGTAATGGCGCCAGGCAGGGGCTGGAACGGCTCTTTGGTCCTCTGCTGCCATTACTTGTAGAGGACGGAGGGATTGGGTTGGGTGTAAAAATAAGGAGAGAGCTGCCGCTGCATTTCATGCTTTTGCCGGGTTTGCTGTTCATCGTGATCTTCTCGTACATTCCGATGGCCGGGATTATGATCGCGTTTCAGAAGTTTATTCCCGCCAAAGGGCTGTTCGGGAATCAGAAGTGGATCGGATGGGACAATTTTGAGTACGTCTCGAGCTTGCCGAACTTCGGGCAGGTGTTATGGAACACGTTGTTTATCGCAAGCCTGAAGCTGATTCTCGGCTTGATCGTCCCGATCGTCTTTGCGGTGCTGCTCAACGAATTGAAGAATGAATTCGTGAAGCGATCAGTACAAACGACGATTTACCTGCCGTATTTCCTGTCCTGGGTTGTCCTTGGAGGCATTCTGATCGATATTTTATCGCCTTCGGGCGGGATTATGAACAGCTTCCTGAAAGCGATTGGACTTCCGGAAGTGTTTTTCCTCGGCGATAACCACTGGTTTCCGGGCACGCTCATCGTCTCCGATGTTTGGAAAAACTTCGGTTACGGTACGATCGTCTATTTGGCGGCCATCACGAATATCGATCCAGGGTTGTATGAAGCGGCTACGATCGACGGTGCGAACCGCTGGCACAAAATCTGGCATATCACCCTTCCGGGGATGCGAATGGTCATTGTCCTGCTCTCGGTGCTGAGCCTCGGGCAGCTGCTGAACGCAGGATTCGATCAAGTGTTCAACCTGTACAGCCCCCAGGTATACGAGAGCGGAGATATCCTCGATACGTTCGTCTACCGGATCGGCCTACTGGACGCGCAGTACGGTGTTGCGACGGCGGTTGGATTCTTCAAGTCGGTAGTCTCGTTGATCCTGATTTCAACTTCTTATTTCTTTGCCTACAAATTTGCGAAATACCGCATTTTCTAGAGAGGAGGGGGAGCAGTGGAGCGAACAACGGTCCAAAGGGGGTTGAACCCGGCTCTGCGGGGGCGGCGGTTTGAATGGTTCCCTGTCGTAAATACAACGTTTCTGATTCTTGTAGCCTTATTATGCATCCTGCCCCTGATTCATATTATCGCCGTGTCCTTCAGTTCGAGTGCCGCAGCGTCTGCCGGATATGTCAAGCTATGGCCGGTTGATTTTACGCTGGCGTCTTACGAGTATGCGGCAAGCCGGTCCGAATTTTGGCAATCCATGGTCGTGTCCCTAAAGCGGATTGCGATCGGCACACCACTGAATTTGTTGTTAACGATTATGGTCGCTTACCCGCTGTCCAAAGAGTCGGATGCCCTTAGATTCCGGCCGGTGTATGCGTGGACCTTCTTTCTCACTATGCTGTTCAACGGCGGGTTGATTCCCTGGTACATCACGGTCAAAGAGCTCGGCTTGCTCGATACGATCTGGGCGCTGGTTCTGCCCACGGCCGTCCCCGTGTTCAGTGTCGTCCTCCTGTTAAACTTCTTCAGAGAAGTGCCGAAGGAGTTGGAAGAAGCCGCTCTCATCGACGGCGCGAGCCACTGGACCACGCTGTGGCGTATCTATGTGCCGATCTCGAAGCCGGCGCTCGCAACGCTTGCACTTTTCTCGATGGTCGAGCATTGGAACAGCTGGTTCGACGGGCTGCTCATGATGGGCAACCCGGCCAACTATCCCCTGCAAAGTTATATCCAGACGATCGTCATTCAACAGAATTTGTCCAATATGTCCCGAGACGATATGCTGAACCTGGCGCTGATTTCCGACCGGACCTTGAAGGCATCGCAGATTTTCTTAGGCTCCCTGCCGATTATCTTGGCGTACCCGTTTCTCCAAAAATATTTTGTCAAAGGCATTGTGCTGGGCAGCGTGAAGGGATAGTGCGGGAAGTTGAGACAGACAAGTTCGTTGATTCCAAGCTATAATGTAGGAAAACTTCGGGGGCTGAGATGTTGTTCAACCATCAAGTCTTCTCGCTGCGGAATACGATATTTCTCCGCTTGATCGTTACGTTTCTTCTCATTTTGCTGCCCGTACTGTCGCTCGGTGTTTACCTGTACAACTGGCTGGTAGACACAGCCCGCGAGGATATTTCGAAGACGGCGGGTTCACAGATCGAATTCTATCTAACCGATCTCGAGAATCAAATCGAACGCATGAAGCTGCTGCAGTACAGTCTGCTCGAGGATGAGAATCTGAACACATTGGCCTTGACGTGGCAGACGCTGGGTACGATCGACCGGATGGAGCATATCAACTCTCTCGTGCAGCGGTTGTTTACGATCCAAAACAGCAGCATGTATATCAAAAATGTAAGCGTGCATATCGCGACGATCGGACGGTCGGTGTCGGCGTTGAATGGTGCGCTGCCGTTCGATGCGCAGCGCTATTACGGTATCCGCTCTGAATTCGGCCGGGGCTCTCAGGTTGTCGAGTGGAACGGGAGTTTATTTCTCAGCGCAGCCAAGCAAAGCGGAACGAGAGGCCGGGAACCGCTGTTCACGGTGGAGATCGAGCTCGACAATCAGAAATTGCAGGGAGCGCTCCACCAATTCGACACGTATGACGGCAGCGGGACGCTGCTGCTGCCCGGGCGCAGCGGGGTCGTGCTGACAAGCGGTACGGGGGCGGTCGCGCTGCAGGATTTCCCCGCGTTCTTACGCCAAGCCGAAGAGGCCCCATTATCCGATTCGCAAACCGTTACCCTCTCGGGAGAGAGGTACTACCTTGTCCGTGCAGGCTCCCCGAAGCTGGATTTCACCCTGTATCGCTTAATTCCCGAATGGGTCGTTCAGGAACCGATGGACCGGTTCTATACCTGGGCATGGCTCTTCTCGATTCTTGCGCTGTCGATGATCGCCGTGTACGCGTTGTCTACATACAAGTTCATCCACAGACCTCTTCTGACGCTCGTCAAAAGCTTCCGCCGGATGGAAAGCGGCGATTTGGATATTTTCCTCGAACGCGGGTCGAAAGACGAGTTCGGATACCTGTATGATCGGTTCAACCAGATGGTGGCGAATTTACGTTCGCTGATCGATCAAGCATACAAACAGAAAATCTTGGCTCAGCGCGCCGAACTCAAACAACTGCAATCTCAGATTAATCCGCACTTCTTGTATAACAGCTTCTTTATCCTGAGCACCATGGCGAAGACAGGCGATGTGGAGCGGGTCGAACAATTCACCCTGCTGCTGGGAAGCTACTTTCAATTTGTGACGCGCAGCGCATCGGATGAAATTACCTTGACGCAGGAGATTCGCCATGCGCGCATGTATACGGAAATTCAAGACCTTCGGTTCTCCCGAAGAATCGGAGTTCGCTTCGAACCGCTGCCGGAGGAGTTCGAAATGCTGATGGTCCCGAGACTGATCGTGCAGCCGATCATAGAGAATGCATTTGAGCACAGCTTGGAGCGCAAAGTACAGGACGGCCTCATCATCGTACGCTTCGAGACGGACGAAGAGGAAGTTCGGGTTATCGTAGAGGATAACGGTGACGGGCTTACGGAAGAAAAGCTGGCCCTGATCTCGCATGCTTTACACGATCGGGACGACAGGGCCGAGACGACCGGCATGATGAACATTCACCGCAGGGTCCGCATGACGTTCGGCAGCAACGGCGGATTGCAGGTGTCCCGCAGTGCTCTTGGAGGTCTCCAGGCAACACTCCGTCTGCCGAGAAGAAGGGGAGAAGTGGATGTATAGGTTACTGATCGTCGACGACGAGCAAATTATCACAGATGGTTTGTTCGATATTTTCAGCACTCTAGGTCTCGAGCTGGATATGTATAAAGCGTACTCGGGGCAAGAAGCTCTGCAATGGCTGCAGCGGACCCGCTTCGACATCGTTTTGTCCGACATTTCGATGCCGGGGATGGACGGTTTGGCGCTCATGGAGGTGATCCGGCAAAGCTGGCCGCGCTGTAAAGTGGTCTTTCTTACCGGTTATAACGACTTCGAGTACGTGTACCAGGCCATCCAGCACCCGGGCGTGAAATATATGCTGAAGAGCGAAGGGTACCCGAAGGTCATTGAGGCGGTAAAAGAGTCGATCAAGGAAGTTGAGGACGAACTGCGGATCCTCAGTCTTCTTCAGCAGTCCAGAACGCAATCCGATACCATCGAGACTTTGGCGCAAAGCAACTATTTCCGAAACTTCCTGTACGACGCTCCGGGCAACGAGTCCGTAGCGGAAGACTTCCGGAGGCTGAACATTCGGCTGAATCCGGAGGCGCCTGTGATCGTCGCACTAGGTTCCTTGACGCACTCGGGCGGGAAATCCTCTCGTACTTACAGACAGGAGCGGGCGCTCGCCGTTAAGATGCTGTCCGATACGTTCTTCGCCGGGCAGGCAGCGAGCGTCGGGTTTATTGATCGGTACGACGACTTGGTTTGGCTTGTACAGCCGTCATCTTCCCGGACTCACGAAGAGACCGTCCGTTTCCTGGAGGGAATGTTCGAGCTCATTCTGCAATCCTGCCTGGATTCATTGCAGATGACCGTAGCGGTGGCCCTCGCGGGCGAGCCTGCGAACTGGGATCGGATCCCTTCCGTATATGAGAAATTGAGAGAACAGCAGCATTACCGGGCGGGCGACGGGACGCGTATGATTCAGAGGGTGGATTTGTTCGCAGCCGATCCCATTCCTGATCTCCGGGAACGCACTCCGCGGGATAAAGCCGAGGCATTAACGGTGCACTTGGAAAGCGGCAGGAAAGAGGAATTCCTTGAATTATTTGATGAGCTTGCAGAGCCGGTCCGTACGGGAAGAGCCCGGGCCGCATACGTAACAGAGCTGTATTATACGATCGCGCTAATTCTGCTTTCGCATGTGAATCGTTGGGAGCTGCGTGAGAAGATTGGTGCGGACGTGCTCATGCAGGCGGAGCTCTATCCGACCTGGACCGAGCGTTTCACGCACTTGCGGGGTGCAGCGGAAGCGATCTTTTCGGCAAGGCAGCATGGAGAGCAGAACCGGGCGTCCGCAGCGATCGATAAAATATGCGCCTACATCGGGGAACATATCAGCGAGGATCTTTCCCTTGTTCGTTTGGCGGAAGTGATCCATTTTAACCCCTCGTATCTGTCCCGATTGTTTAAGCTGGAGCGAGGTATGAACTTATCCGAATATATTGAGGAAACGAGACTGGCGGCGGCGAAAGAGATGCTGCGGTCAGGCGAGCTGAAAATTGCGGAAGTGGGAGCGAAGATCGGTTATGAAGCGGCACATTCCTTCACCCGATTTTTTAAGAAATGGACCGGCTTAACGCCTCAGGATTATCGCGAAGGGGTACGTACTTGAAGATTGCGAGGAGGAGCATGTTATGGAACAAGGAAAAACGTTATGTCTGCACCCGATCATGATGAAGCTGGCTGCTGCAGCATTGATGTTCACGTCTTCGCTGGCCGTGTCGCCTGTCGTCTCTGCAGCCGCGGCGGGCGGTGAGCCTGCATTACAACACGATGGCCCCCCTTCGAAACCGCCAAAAGGACCTGGAAAAGTTCATGTAGACAAGAACGGATTCGATCCCCAGGGAAGAATGGTTGCCTATTTCGGCTCGCCGGTCATTGACGGTCAAGTGGATCATGAATGGAAGAAGGCGCCTGCGGTGGCCCCGAAGCACGGATCCGTCGATCCCGGCACTTCAGCGACGTTTAAAGCGTTATGGGATGATCGTGCGCTGTACATCCTGGCGGAAGTCAAAGATAATCACCTGTCCGTACAATCCGGAACGCCTTACATGCAGGATTCAGTGGAAATATTCCTGGACGAGAACAATGACAAGACACAGGAATATCAGGTGGATGATTTGCATATTCGCACAAACTATGAAAATGTGCTGACCGTGGACAACGGAGATGCCGAGCAATATTATACCGCAGCGACAAAAGTGGAAGGCGGGTATGTCGTTGAGGCCAGAATTGCTCTCGACTCCATACCGGAGAATGGAAAGGTGCTGGGCATCGAGCTGCAGATTAATGATGCCAAAGGACCTGAGCGAATCGGCAGCCTTAATTTGTTCGATTCATCCGGCAGCGCTTGGAAGGATACGAGTACATTCGGTGAAATTTTGCTTGCCGGCAAGACCAGAGGGGACGTTAGCGGACAGAACCCATATGATCTCCTCAATTTAATTCGGAGTTCGCTGCGACTGGAGTTTACGCTTTATAAGAATTCAAATATCGTAAAGGATGCGGTCTTTAAAGCAACTGAAAGCGCTCTCCTCACCGATAAAACCACGCAAGCCCGGCTGGATGAACAATATGCTGCTTTAAAGGATGCGATAGGTAAGCTGGAAATGACCGAAGAAGCGGCAAATGAGAAGTATTTCAAAGCCGTTCCGGATGCATACCGGATGGAGAGCAATAAACCGGGAACGATTGAAAGCCTGTCGTACTCAACACCGAATTTGACCCAGGGTACAGACGAGAAGAAGCTGAACGTTTATCTTCCGAATGGTTATGATGCCGCCGATCCGGGCAAGAAATATAATGTGCTTTATCTGATGCATGGCGGCGGCGAGAATGAGAATCTGATCTTTGGCGGACCCGGTCAGAGCAAAGAGTTAAAGAAAATCCTGGACCATATGATTGAAAAGGGTGACATTGAACCGCTTATTGTAGTAACGCCTTCCTTCTATGGCGGCAAAAATGAGCCCGCTCACTTCCACGAGGAACTAATCGAAGACATTGTTCCGTTAGTGGAAACCAAGTATCATACCTATGCCAAATCCGCAAGCTTGGAGGATATCAAAGCATCCAGAGCCCATCGGGCATTTGGAGGGTTCTCCATGGGGTCCGTTACGACTTGGTACACCTTGGTCCATTGCTTGGATTATATCAAGTATTATCTGCCGCTGAGCGGTGATAGCTGGGTCATGGGCCAAGCCGGCGGCGGCAGCAAGCCAGTGGAGACGGCGGAGTATCTTGCGGGTGCGGCAAGAGAATCCGGTTATACGCCCCAGGAATACTATATTTTCAGTGCCACAGGCAGCTTGGATATCGCGTACCCGAACTTGAAGCCTCAGATCGAGGCGATGAAACAAATCAAGGATACCTTCATCTATTCCTCCGATAGGAATAAAGGAAATTTCTACTTCATCGTAGCCGATGGGGGTACACATGCCTGGAATTGGGTGAACCAGTATATTTACGATATCCTGCCGGATTTATTTGTTAACGAAGAGTAACCGGAACACCATGGGTTGAGCACCCCTGCGGTGTGTCCCTCTACCGGGTCGTCGAGCGAATCTGGAACCGGCTGCCTGATGATAAACCTTTGTTTGTTGAATGCCTTAGATAAGACCCGGGCCGTAATGGCCGGGGTCTTATTCCTATGAGGCCTTAAAATGATCGGCTGGGGATTCATTCAAGGATGGTCTACCGGCCGGCCGAACGATCTCCCTTTGGCATCGGTTATAGCCAGGATGCACCTTCAATAAAGGGTAGGAATTGGAGGGCAAGCAACAACATCTATTATTCTTGGATCAATGCCATAGAACATCCAAAATGCTCCATTCCATCTATATCCTGAAACTTCACCGTACTCTACACGAGTTGGATAAAACCAGAACTGGTCTCCATTCAGCAGCCAGACATAGGTGAACTCATATAAACAGTCAACTACATAGGATACCTCAGGCTTTGGGGGAATGAATGCAGGTGGAGGAGATTGCGGTTGTCTCATGGGAACCAGCGGTTGCGGGATAAAAAACATTAAAATCCACTTCCTTTGTAAGAAGGTTATATTTAATCGCAGCTTATGCTATGTGGGTAAATAACCATTTGCATGTGCATGTGCCTAACTAACTCCGGCTGAACAATAAAGTGATCTGATTGGCTATATATTCAGAGCTAAAGTGAATGCCGTCTTTGATCCACCACAGAATAATTCCCAGGATTAATGCTGCTCTAATTTCGACTGACACATAATTGCCGGTTCCCTCCGTTAGCCTCTTCGTTATTCTCGTTTCAATCAGATTTTTCAAAAGCTGAAACAAACTCGCTTCAAAACTCTTGTGGTGGAACTCCCACTCCTATTCGTTCACAATTTTGCAGGATTGTCAGGCGGTGATCACAGTGGTAAGATTATGACTGATTAGTCAGTCACATCGAAATTGGGAGTGTGGATGAGCGTGGGTACTCCTCATGTTAAGCTGATGGGCGTTATATTATCTTCGGTACTGATGGCGGCCGGGTGCGGCGGCCCCAAAACCGAGCCATCTTCGAATGCTGCAGTGGATACTGCCTCCAAGGTGGTCCGAGCAGCGAATGTACAGAATATCACGTGGGAGGAACAGGCGGCGCTCGCCGGCGAAGTCACGCCGTTCCTAGAGCTCGACGTTACGTCCAAAGTCAGCGGTGACATTACCAAAGTGCTGAAACAACGGGGGGATGCCGTCACCAAAGACGAGACCATCCTGGAGGTCGAGAAGATCGATATGAACCGAGAGAAGGAGAAGGTGGATGCCGCCCTGATGAGCGCCACGGAGCAGCTCGACAAAGCCAGGAAGGATCTGGCCGACGCCAAGAAAGAAATCGATCTCTCCATTGCCAAAGCGGACCTCTCCCTGGCGGAACTCGAACGGGACTACGCCAAGCTCCGCAATCAATATGACGAAGGCCTCATCGAGAAGAACGAGCTCCGGTCCATGGAGACCCGCCTGGAGCAGGCCAAGCTCGACCTGGAGCTGCTGCACGACAAGAAGCGGACGCTGGAGACCAGCAATCCGCTCAGCCAGGCCGAGTACCAGCTCCGTTCGGCTCAGCTATCCCTGGAAGAATGGCAGCGGTCGATGACCTATTATGATGTCAAGTCGCCCATCAGCGGCGTGCTGACCTATATGCCCATGGAGGCAGGCATGACCCTTCAACCGGGCCTGCAGGTGGCCAAGGTCCAGCAGCAGGATAAAGTCAAGATCAAAGCGCAGCTTACGGAAGCCTATTGGCAGGCTGTCCAAGGGCAGGAGAAGATGAGCTTTGTTCAGCCGGGCGCCGGCGATGCGTTCGAAGGGAAGGTTGTCTATTTATCTTCCACGGCGGACCCGCAGACGAAGACCTTCGAGCTTCAGCTTCAGGCCGATAACCCGGAAGGCAAACTGAAGCCGGGAACCCGGGTGCAGCTGAACCTCACCCAATCGGCCGCTGCGCCTTCACTGGTCGTACCGCTCGAAACCGTGATGGAAGAGAACGGCTCCTCTTTTGTCTACATCGTCAAAGAGGATCATGTGGAGAAGCGTCCGGTACAGACCGGACGGGTGAAAAACAAGCTTCAGGAGATTGTCTCCGGCCTGGACGGCAGCGAGCGGATCGTCACGCAGGGACAGCTGCGTCTGAAGGACGGCGAGCGTGTGACCGTCGCTGGACAATAACACAAAAGAGGTACGGGAAAATGCCAAAAGACAATGAACTGACCAAGCAGAAGCTGCTCGATGCCGCACTAGAGATGTTCACGGAGAAGGGCTACCACGAAACGAAGGTGTCGGACATCGTCAAGCGGGCAGGTGTTGCGCAGGGCACGTTTTATCTCTACTTTCAATCCAAGGAGACCATCTTCACCTCCATTATTCAAAAAACCAACCAAGCGGTCCTCGAGCAGGTGGAGACGATCTTCTCCGATCAGGTGAGCCCGGACATGCCGAAGGAGGACCTGAAGGGGAAGCTGTTCGAGACGATCTCCAAATGCATGTCCCTGTACCGCAGCCACAGGGGGATCATGTATCTGCTTCGGGTGCACGGTGCGTCGCATTTCCCGGAGGCCGAGAAGGTGGCGGCGGATTGCGAGCGCAGCTTCCTCGAGATCATCATGAAGCTGTTCCGCAAGTTCAACCTGTTCCCGGACTATGACCCGTTCGAGTTCGAGGTGGCGGCCCAAGCCATTGACGGCCTGCTGAACGAAACCTGCATGAAGTATGTGATTCTGAAAGAATCGACCGAAGCGGATGTGGAGAAGATTGCCCGCGTCGTGACGGGGATGATCTATGACATGACGATCGGAAGAGAGAACGCCTAAAGCGGAGGGAAGAGCACTGATGATCGGCAAGGCACTGAGATACCGCAAAATTACGATGATGTTCATGCTGATCGCCACCGTTGTGGGAGCCGCTAACTTCATGGGTCTGCAGCAGCGGGAAAATCCCGAAATTACAGCGACCGTGGCCAGTGTCCGCACGCTGTACCCGGGAGCGTCTCCCGATAAGGTCGAGCAGCTCGTCACGAAGAAGCTCGAAGACAAGATCAGCGAGATGGATAACATTCTGAAGCTGACCTCCACGTCGCAGGAGAGCGTGTCCTCCATCGTGGTGGAGCTGGTCCCAGGCTCGGATGCGGAGCAGTCGTGGGACACCCTCCGGCAGAAGGTCCAGACTGCTGAGGCGGAGCTGCCCGATGACGCGGAGGCGCCTGTGATGAACACGAATCTGACGGAGATTTCCGAACAGATTCTGCATCTTGTCGTAGACAGTACGGATCAATTCGAAGCCCTGAGGCCCTTGACGGACAACTGGAAGGAGCAGCTGCAAACCGTCTCCGGCGTCTCCAGTGTGGAGGTCATCGGTCTGCCCGAGCGGCAGATCCGCGTGGAGCTGAATGCGGCGAAGCTCGAAACTTACAGGCTGCATTGGGGAACCTTGTCCCAGGCCCTTCAAAATTCCAGGGAACGCGTTCCGATCGGTACCGTGGATCAGGCCAATCAACGGCAGTATGTGCAGCTGACGGGAGAGTGGAGCTCGCCGGGCGAGGTCGCTGAAACCGTGATCTACCGCAGCCCGGCGGCCGGCTCGTCGCTGACGTTGAAGGATGTGGCGGAGGTGACACTGGCTCCCAAAAAGCTGGAGCAGCGCATCTTCTATAACGGCAAGCCGGCCATCGATCTCGTCATCAAGGCTCAAAAAGGGGGCGATATTCCGGATCTGCAGGACCGTATCGATGCGAAGATGGAGGCATTAAAGCCGCAGCTGCCCAGCGATGTGGAGCTGGTCTCCGCCTTTAACCAGAAACAGAATGTGCAGCATCTCTTCAGCGATCTGGGAAAAGAGCTGCTGATCGGCATTGCGGCTGTTATCGTCGTATGCTCGCTGGGCTTGACCCTCGGCACCTCCCTGCTCGTGTCCGCCGCGATTCCCTTGTCGATTCTGATTGGGCTGATCCCCATGAAGCTGTTCGGCGTGGATCTCAACCAGATCTCGATCGTGGCCCTGGTCATTGTGCTTGGGATCCTGGTCGACGATGCCATTGTGGTCAACGATAATATCGAACGCCGGCTTGAGCTCGGGGACTCGCCGGCGAAGGCCTCTTTGCTGGGGAGTAAGGAAGTAGGGGTTTCCATCTTGACGGCCACCGTTGCCACAGCGTCTGCTTTCTTCCCGCTGTACTTTCTGAAAGGCAATATCGGCGACTTCATCCGGCCCATCCCGCTCGTCATCACGAGCACCCTGCTGGTATCGATGATGATGTCACTGACCGTCGTACCGATTGTGCGGCAGTGGGAACAGGAGCGCAGACGCAAAAAGGGCAGCGCTGCCGAAGAGCAGAAGCGCCGGTCTCCGGGGCTTCTGGGACGTCAATTCCACCGTCTGAGCACGGTCTATGAGAACCAGCTCCGACGGATCATGCGCAAACCGCTGCTGACCGGCCTGATCGCCCTGGCTGTTGGCACATCGAGCTTTGCGCTGCTGCCGCTGCTCGGCGTGCAGTATTTCCCAACCGCCGAACGGGAGGAGTTGCTCGTCGATATCGAGCTGCCTACCGGAAGCACCTTTGCGGATACGTCGGATACCGCGGCGGCGATCGGAGCATGGATCGGGAAGCAGGCCGGCGTGAAGGAAGTTTCCGTCTATGCGGGACGTTCGGCGCCCAAATTTTATTATACGGAAATGGAGAGGTACGACAGCAGGACCGGCCAAATTCTGGCCATGATCGATCAGGAGCAGGTGAATACCAAGGACCTCGTATCGTCCTGGCGCAAAGAGCTGTCCGCTCTGTACCCTGACGTCCAGATTACTCCGCGCGAGCTGGAGAATGGACCGCCGGTCGGGGCGCCGATTGCGATTCGCCTCAGCGGAACGGATCTTACCGTACTTCAGAGGCTGTCGGCCGAGGTCCAGGCGCTGATCAAGGAAACGCCGGGAGCCGTAGATGTCAGTGACGACGTCGGCAGAGCGATTCCCACGGTGCAGATGGTGCTCGATAAGGACAAAGCGAACTACTTCGGCCTGACGGAGAAAGACCTCTCGGCCACGGTTCGCTTGGCCACCGAAGGCATCAAGGTATCGGATCTGCAGTACGGCAATGAGCTGATCGATATTACGCTCTTCAGCGAACAGGGGCTTGCCGACCCGGGAGCGAACCGGAATCTGCGCAATCTGCTCATTCCCTCGCAGAATGGCGGGCTGTATCCTCTGAAGGATTTTGTGCAGCTGGAATCTTCCGAAATAATCTCGAAAATCCTGCGCTACAATCAAATGCGCACGGTGACGGTACGCTCCTACACGGACGGTGTCCTGCCGGCCGATCTCATGAAGGTGCTCCTTCCGAAGCTTGACGCGCTATCGCTTCCGGACGGCTACACAGTCAGCGTGGGGGGAGAGAACGAGGAGAGGGACCAGTCGTTTGCGGCCATCGGCCAGCTGTCGATTGTGGTTCTCATGCTCATCTTCATTATTATTGCGATCCAGTTCTATTCCTTATCGACGCCGATCCTTATCCTCTCGACGGTGTATCTTGCCCTTGGCGGAGCCTTGATCGGCTTGTTCCTCACCGGTGCGCCGATTGGCTTCATGGCCCTGATGGGGGTGGTCAGCCTGTCCGGGATGGTCGTCCGCAACGGGATCGTCCTCATCGAGTTCGTGGAGCAGGCCCGCGAAGAGCACGGCCTGGATCTGAACGAAGCCATCATTGCGGCGGGCAAGGCCCGACTTCGTCCCATTCTTCTGACGGCCGCTACCGCCGTCAGCGGCTTGATGCCCATGGCGATTGCGGGCGGCAGCTTGTGGAGGCCGATGGCTGTCTCCATCATCAGCGGGTTGATCTATTCCACCATCCTGACGCTGGTTGTCGTGCCGTCTCTTTACCGCATCTTGGCCGGGTGGAAGCTGCGCCGGTCTGTACAGCGGGAAGCCCATGAACCAAGGGAATCGCACTCGCTAAGCATGTAATCCATAGTTAATCGAAACGACACACTCGTGCAGCCGTAACAGGGAGCCGTTTGCCACAGCAGACGGCTCTCTGCTGCTATATACATTTGAAACCCTAGCGAATGGATCTTATAATGAGTGGAAGGTTAGTATTCTTTTCCAGGAGGTTTTCGTATGTCCGAATGTAAACTATCTGTCGATTATGATCAATACGAGAATGGAGTCGAAATCGTAAGTTTAATAGAAGAGCTTGCAGGCAAGGAAGAGAGCTTACAGGTTGAAAGCCTTATCATCGGCGACTGGGGCGGCGCCTACGAGAATGATTCCAGTGAAATTGTCGAAGCGCTTGTTCGGTTGAAAGACCGCTTTCCACGGCTGCGCAGCTTGTTTATCGGCGACATGTCCTCTGAAGAATGCGAGGTCTCCTGGATTAATCAATCCAACCTGGGACCGATTCTATCCGCTTACCCCGAGCTAAGCTCACTCACGATTCAAGGAAGCACAGGTCTCAGCATCGATCCTGCCCACCATGACAAGCTGGAGGAGCTTACGATCATTTGCGGCGGGCTTGGAAAAGATGTTCTTACCAGCATTAGCGAAGGCAGTTTCAAAAACCTCAAGAAGCTGGAGCTTTATCTGGGGGTTGAAAACTATGGATTTGATGGGAGCCTCGAAGATATTCTCCCGCTGATCGAGCCGGGAAAATTCCCCCAGCTTACCTATCTCGGGCTCAAAGATAGTGAAATTCAAGATGAAATTGCTATTGCAGTAGCCAATGCACCTATTCTTGATGGATTACATACGCTGGATCTTTCCCTGGGTACGTTAACAGATGCTGGAGCTGAAGCACTTATTCAGAGTGAGAAGATAAAGAAGCTGCAGCATCTTGATTTAAGTCATCACTACATGTCGGATGACATGATGAATCGTTGGAAGCAGTCAGGCCTGAGCGTAGATATCAGCGATCAGCAGGAATGGGAGGATGACGAGGATTATCGCTATCCTTCATTAACGGAATAACAATGAAATCGATGATTGTGATTGGTAACTCCGGTAATAGAAGAACGATTGGACTGCAAGCGGCAAGAGCTCGGCTGGGGTTACCCCCGGCCCTTGTTTTGAATTACATCGATGTGCTGCAGGGAAAAGCATCCTTGCATTCGATTGCACACGGTCTGGGGAAAGCGATGGATGAACCTCCGTTGCTCCGGATCGACGCGCCAGGGGAGCATTTTGATGTGGAACGTGAGCTTATAGCACTTGGCGCCCCTGATGCGGCAAGCCTCCCAATAGATGAGCGATGGCTGTGGTATAACAAGAGCGTTGTTCAGCCTATCCCTGTTAGGGATACCCTTGGTTTGAAAGAAATCAAGGGCAAGCTGTATCATCCGTCCCAGTGGTTTCGCGGGTACTGCAGGCTGTTGTCTCGATTGGACAGGGAGGCCCAGCAGCTGTGGGATAGGCCGCGATGGATGAATGCTCCTGAGGATATAGCCGCGATGTTCGATAAGCGGTACACGCACCGGATCTTATCATCCGCTGGACTGCCGGTGCCCAGAAGATTAGCTTCTCCGGAAGCCATTCCGGATTACAATACACTGCGGGATGCTATGGTAAACAAGCGGATGCACCGTCTATTTATTAAGCTGGCATCGGGTTCCGGCGCATGCGGAGTCATGGCTTACCAAGTCAATCCCGCAACAGGGGCAGAATCGGCTGTGACTACGATCGGTGTGCAGAGCTATCAAACCAGACCTCCGTTATTTTATAACGTCAAAAAGCTGGTGAACTATACAGAACGCCATGTCATCCGCCAAATCATCAACTGGTTATTGGGACATGGCGCTCATGTAGAACAATGGATTCCGAAAGCGTCTTATAGGGATCGCGCTTTCGATATTCGGCAGCTTGTAGTAGCAGGCAAGGCTTGTCACAGTATTGCCAGGGCAAGCAGAACACCGATAACGAACCTGCATCTCGACAGCGACCGACTCAGCTTGGATGTGGTAGGCCTGCCTGGCGAGCTTCAGGCTGCCGTGCGGCAATGTGCCGAACAGACGTTAGCGGCATTTCCGCAATCCACCGTTGCAGGCATCGATGTATTATTGAGCAGCAAGTCCTATCGGCCTTATGTATTGGATGCCAATCCGTTCGGTGATTTGCTATATCATAGTCATTATGAAGGACATGACCCCTATGAATGGGAAATGAGAATGGCTTCACTCCCTTCGACTATCTAATTGGAAGGGGATCCCCACCATGTTTAACATGAATGAAATTGTTGGCAGTCATGATATTCTCATGATCACACTGGATACGCTGCGCTATGACGCCGCCGTTATGGAGGAAGACAACTGCCCGAATCTGTGCGGCAGCGGATCTTGGGAAAAGCGGCACACGCCGGGCAGCTTCACTTATGCGGCGCATCACGCTTTCTTCGGCGGATTTCTGCCAACCCCGGCTACGACCGATAAGTCAGAGCATGTTCGATTGTTTCATTCGAAGAATACGGGATTCAAGGTCCATCCCTATACATGGCAATTTGACACACCGGATATCGTGTCCGGATTGCAGGTAGAGGGCTACCGTACGATCTGTATTGGCGGAGTCATCTTTTTCACGAAAAAAGTTCCGCTGGCCAAAGTGCTTCCCGGCTATTTCCAGGAAAGCTATTGGAGAATGAACTTTGGGGTTACGAATCCGCGCTCAACCGAGCATCAGGTGAACCATGCCATCAAGCTGTTGCACAAGTATGAGAAGACAGAGCGTCTGTTTCTGTTTATGAATATTTCGGCGATTCACGGGCCGAATCATTATTTTGTGCCTGGTGCGAAGA
Source organism: Paenibacillus sp. S-38 (assembly GCF_049942825.1). Classification (NCBI taxonomy): domain Bacteria; kingdom Bacillati; phylum Bacillota; class Bacilli; order Caryophanales; family Paenibacillaceae; genus Paenibacillus; species Paenibacillus sp. S-38. The sequence continues at coordinate 3,902,112 of NZ_CP187970.1, read as the reverse complement.
AAGATTCGGTAGAGACGCAGCGCGCGGCACTCCGATATGTTGACGGTGAGCTTGGTCGATTATTTCAGGCCTTCAGAGAACGGGACCGGCCTGTATTTTGCATGGCGTTCTCGGATCACGGCACCGCCTTCGGGGAAGATGGCTACAACGGCCACAGGCTTGCCCATGAGGTCGTGTGGAACGTGCCTTATCGCGAATTTATTTTGTAAGGTGAGAGGAGGAGCCAGAGTGAGCCACACGGTCTACTCGAATTATTTGGACATCATCCGGAGCCCGGAGGCTCTGCGCAGCTGGAAGGACAACCTGACACTAGACCCTTACCGGTCTTATCTGTACTCTTATCCGCACAAAACCTCCTATCGGGAACTCGAGACGAAGCTGCCGCTTTCCGATCTGTGGAGCCAGGAGCTGGCAGATACGTTCTTTTTATATATGCATATCCCATTTTGCGGGGCTCGCTGCGGCTTTTGCAACCTATTCACATTACCTGACAAGAGAGCCGATGTACATGCCGAATATGTGGATGCTTTGGAAAGACAAGCTGCTCAATGGGCTCCGTTCCTTCAGAATAAGCCGGTTGCCCGATTTGCGATCGGAGGCGGAACGCCGACTTTGCTCGAACCCCTCCAGCTTGACCGGTTGTTTCATATTGCTCAACATGTGATTGGCGTGGATCCCGTTCAAGCTTCCATCTCGGTAGAGACATCTCCCGAGACGGTAACCTCCGAACGCCTGGCCATCTTAAAAAACAGACAGGTGGATCGGGTCAGCATGGGCATTCAAAGCTTCATCGAGTCGGAAGCGGAAGCGATCTATCGTCCGCAGAAGCCGCAGGAAGTCGAAAGAGCTCTGGAACAGCTCAAGCAGTACCGATTTCCGATCCTTAATTTGGATTTGATTTATGGCCTTCCCGGTCAAACCCTTGATTCATGGATGTATTCGCTGGATAAAGCGCTGTCTTATGAGCCCCAGGAGATCTTTATTTATCCGCTGTACACTCGTGAGCACACGATCGTAAAACCGGAGCAGATCAGGCAGAGCGGCGAGGATCAGAGGGTAAGGTTATACCGCGCGGCGCGGGATAGCTTGCTTGCACACGGGTATACCCAGTACTCGATGCGGAGATTTGCCAAAGCCGAAGCGGGCTCGGAGAAACCGCTGCTTCCATATGGCTGCCAGGAGGAAGGGATGATCGGACTCGGCTGTGGGGCACGATCTTACACAAGATCGGTCCATTATTCCTCACGATACAGCGTAGGGCGTGCCGCTACAGCAAGCATCATTGCCGACTATGTGGCTGCAGCCGATTACACCCATGCAGATTACGGCATTGTGCTAAGCAAGGATGACCAGCAGCGCCGCTTTATCCTGAAAGCACTGCTTCATACGGAAGGCTTGGCATTGAGCAGCTATGCGGAGAGGTTCGCCTCGTCCGCTCTCGTGGATTACTCCGAGTTGAATCTGCTCGTGCATACGGAGCTTGCTGCTGTTGAGCATGAGGTACTGCGGCTGACGGAAGAAGGGCTTATGTACTCCGACGCCATCGGAGATTGGTTCATCTCGCCGGATATCCGGGCCCGCATGGAAAGCTGTGTGCTCTCATGAAAGCGACGATTTATTTCCGCGGGAGCTTAAGCTCATGCAATTACGACTGCCCGTATTGTCCTTTTAGCAAGAACACGGACAGCCAAGAGACATTGGCTAAGGACCGGCTGCAGGTGCGGACCTTTGTCGACTGGATAAGGAATCAGGAGGGGAGCGGACATCGGCTGTCCGTGTTTTTTAACCCTTATGGTGAAGGACTTACGCATCGCTGGTACAGGGAAGCCTTGGTTCAGCTGTCGCATATGCACCACGTGGATAAAGTCGCAATCCAAACCAACTTATCCGCTAAGCTCGATTGGACGAGCGATTTGAATCCGGTAACGGCTGCATTCTGGGCAACCTACCATCCCGGGCAGACGGAGGAAGAGCGGTTTGTACGGCAATGCGCCAAGCTCTACGAACAATCCATCCCGTTCAGTGTAGGCTGTGTCGGTGTCAAGAGCGCGTTCCACTCCATTTCTTCCCTAAGGAAGGCATTACCTGAAGATGTGTATCTATGGGTGAACGCCTACAAAGATAAGCGAGATTACTATTCCGCAGAAGATACAGCGTTCTTGACCCGTGTGGACCCCTATTTTGAATTGAATGCCAAGGATTATGACAGTTTGGGCAAGCCGTGCCGGGCCGGGCTTAATGTGTTTTATGTCCAAGGAGACGGACGCGTCAAGCGCTGCTATAAGGATCGGCAGGTGATCGGGAATTTGTATAAAGAGGGGCTGGAAGGAATCTCTAGAGAAAGCCCGTGCCGTATGAAGCAATGTGATTGTTATATAGGCTATATCCATATGGAGGGGCAGCCGTTCGATCCTATTTACGGAGACCGCCTGCTTGAGAGGATCGCAATTCTATCGTAAAGGGGGACAGAGCCCTTGGTCGGGACGGCAATATGGTTAACAGGGCTTCCAAGCTCCGGTAAAACAACGACGGCCATAGCTATGACAGCGGCTCTTCAGGAAAGAGGCGTTCGGGTCGAATGCTTGGACGGCGATGAGCTTAGGCGCGAGGTAGGACGAGAGCTCGGGTTCGGTAAAGAAGATCGGCTCGAAAATATTCGCCGCGCCGTCTATATCAGCAAGCTGCTGAACCGCAATGGGGTGACGACGATCATCTCTATGATTGCACCCTATTTGGAAATGCGGAACTATGCACGAGCAGAGCTGGAGTCCTACGTCGAAGTGTATGTGCATTGTCCACTAACGGAATGTATACGCAGAGATGTGAAAGGCTTATATGCCAAAGCGAGAAAAGGGGAGATCGCAGGATTTACCGGTATCTCTGATGTCTATGAACCGCCGGTGCATCCGGAAATCACGATCCATACCCACACGAACAGCGTGGAGTCGAATGTGCGCCAGATTTTGGACTTCTTAGAAATGAATAAGGGAACGAGCCGTGACAAGGCCTCCTCCAGCAGGCGGCCGGGTTAGGCAAGAAACCGGAATCGAGTAGGAGGGGGCGCCTGGCCCCCGTCCTCTCACACCCACCGTATATACGGATCCGCTTACGGCGGTTCCAAAGCTTCCCAATAGGAAATCGGAAGGGCATTGTTTGTGTTTCGAGAAAAATATGATTAATGAATCATGTCACAGATCCACAACATTCTCCATCTTAGTTTATGAAGGAATAAACAGCGAAGGAAGCTGTGTGGATGAAACAGTTTGATGTAGCAATCATTGGTGGAGGTATTATGGGTTTGGTGTCATCAATTGAATTGGCCCAATCAGGCAAGTCCGTTGTCCTCTTCGAGAAGTCCAGCCAGCTTTCCATAATAACAGGAACAAACGTAACGGAAATCGAGCATGATAAGGCCGTTCGTAAAATAAAGTTTGCTGACGGCCAGGAGATGGGCATCACGCCCCACAGTGTGATCGGGTATTTGAAAAAGTAGGGGAATAGTTCCCTTCCAAAACAAGGAGGATTTCATGGATAACAATCTGAATCCATCGTTCGAAATTGCATTTACGCGTGTCTTCAATGCCCCTCGCGAACTCGTATTCAAAGCATGGACAGAGCTCGGGCATTTCGCGAAATGGTGGGGACCAAAGGGGGTCACCCTCGAAGTCGTAAAAATGCACGCTCGATCAGCCTCTTGAAATTATGAATATCATAACGCTAGAAGAAGACGAAGGTAAAACTGTTTTAATACTGAAAGGTTGCCCTGTGAACGCGGGTACTTTCGATAAACTTGCCGACTATCTTGTCTCCCTGAAGTAGAATGCGATAAAAAAGTTAAAATCTAATACTTATTTTTTGGTGCCTTAGGATCTCTCAACCAGCTGCTATTCGATAGAAAAGCCTAGTATTGGCTATTGGCACGTATTTTTATGGGTTATGACACAAGATATCTAAAGCAAATCTGGGGGCAGAGAAAGTGCTGTCCTATTTCGTCGTTTTATATGATTTTTTATTGGGCGGGAGGATTGTCTTTCGCGGCGCACTAATGGTATCGTATTCATAATCATGTGTAATCGAGCCGCAGAGGAATCCACTCTCCGTGAGGAAAGGCGGAGCGGGGATCCCTCTTGCCGCTTGATAGCGCTTTCTTTGTTTCCATAGGGGGGGCCTATGCAGCAAATCTGGTCGAACTTCTCGCCTGTTTTCCGTAAATTTCTCGTGTCGTATCTTATTATTCTTATCTTGCCGAACATAGCAGGATATGCCTCTTACCGGGCGTCGATCGATGTCGCGGAGTCAAGCTCCATCGAGAACAGCACCAAGACCTTGCGGCTTAGCAAGGAAATACTGGAGCGGCGCCTTCAAGAGGTAGAGGGGTTTACGAAGCAGCTCGCCATGAATCAGGATCTTAACCGCCTGATCGTCGATCCCAGACCGCTGGACGCCAATAACGTAGTCGGACTTGGGCGCATGCAGCGCAGCCTTACCCATTACAGCAGCACGAACGATTACCTGGCGAACTATTTCGTATATTTACAAAATTATAATGTCGTGATCACGCCTAGTACGCTGTTTTACCGGCCGGAGCATTATTATGAGCTTAATCAGATGGAGAATATGAGCTTCGCGGAATGGAATGACGCCATCCTGAAGAAGCCTCACCTTAACGAGATCATGCCGCTGCGCACGTATACCCGAAATGAGGGCAGTCCGTCGGTGAAAAGCGCGTCTGCGATCACCTTCCTGCAGTCTCTGCCCATTAACAGCTTCAACAATCCGCAAGCCACGGTTGCCGTCATCATCGATGAAGAGAAGATGGGCAGCATGTTTCAAAATACCGTGGAGCAATACGGGGGCTGGGCGATGGTTACCGATCCGGAAGGGGGGACCCTTATTTCCCAGGGGATTGACGAAGAGGGGATTGCGAGACTCGGGTCCGTTCCGACCGGTGCGGACGGCGACACGATGCGGTTCGAAGATGGGCAGTTTCTGATCTCGATCAAGTCGGAGCTCAACGGATGGCTCTATACCGCCGGCGTTCCCGAAGAAGCGATCATGGAGAAAGCGAACCGAATCAAACGGGTCACTATCATCCTGACAGGCGCCGCGTCAATTACGGGACTGCTTATCGGTCTGCTTCTCGCTTACCGTCACAGCGCACCGATTCATCGGCTGTTGACGGTATTTCGCGAATATGGCAGCTCAGGTGAGGAATCGGCCAGGAACGACCTGGATTTTCTTGCGGGCAATATTTCTAAGCTGATCACCAGCAGCAAACGGCTGGAGACGGAGCTTCAGGAGCAGCTTCCGCTGCTGCGGGACGCATTCATCAAGCGGCTGCTTGTCGGTGAGTTCTCCTCCGCCCGGGAAGTCGAAGCGGTCTCCTCCCAAACCGGTATCGAGGTCATAGGTGGTCAGGGGCATGTCGGCATCTTGAAAATAAACGGCTACGGCGGCCTTCAAAGCGGGGAAATCGTACAAGAGCTGAGTGTATGGCGTCTGCTCCTGAAGCAGATGCTCCAGGAAGCCTATGCGAACATCCTGATTACGGACTGGGGCACCGACAAAATCGCCGTGGTCTTTATGCAGGACGACGAAACGGACGGAGATGACGCTTACCCTGACGAGACGCCGCTTGGGAAGCTGCAGGATACGGCTTACGGGCAGTATCGGCTGTCCTTCAACATCGGCATGGGAGCGAAGTACACGGTGCTGTCCGATGTCAGCCGTTCCTTCAACGAAGCCCTACAGGCGCTGGATTACGGCACCTATATCGGAGCGGAAGGGGTGACCCGGTACGAGGATGCGGTACGCGAAACCGCCATGTATTATTATCCGCTCGATTCCGAGCAGCGTCTGCTCAATACGCTGAAGGCCGGCGAATGCGGGGAGAGCCAGCGCATTCTTGCGCAATTGTTCACGCGAAACTTCGAGGAGCGGGACCTGTCCTACGAGATGACGCAGCAGTTTATCATTGAACTGAAGGGTACATTCCTCAAGCTGACCGAGAAGAAGATCTTGCACAACGAAGTGCTGGCTGAGGAGATCAAGAACCGCATTGCGCAAATCCAGCCGACCGAAGGCGTTCTGCAGATCAGACGGACGTTCGAAGGCTTGGTCGAGAGTATTTGCAGCGACGTCGTGCGGAAGAAATCGGATATGAACGCCGTTACGGTGAAGGCCGTCATCGATTACATCAATGAGCAGTATTCCGATCAGGACCTTACGCTGTACCGCGTAGCCGAAAGGATCGGCAGACCGGAGAAATTCATCTCCCAGCTGTTCAAGGAGCATACCGGCGAGAACCTTTCGGAGTACGTCGAGCTCGTCAGGATGAACAAAGCGGCGGAGCTGCTGCTGGAGAACCGCCTGACGATCGACGAGATCGCCGTACAAGTGGGCTACAACAGTACACATTCGTTCCGCAGAGCCTTCAAGCGGGTGCGAGGCGTGTCGCCCAGCGCCTTCCGCCAGCTTAAGGAATAGGTACGCAGCGAAAAACCCATCCGGCCGGATGGGTTCGTTTCGTACGCCGAAAAAGCTGTCCTATCAACGTTTTTAAGGGTACATTTCCGGTTTTGTACGGATGGGGAAGAAGTGTACGCTTTACAGGTTTCGTGACGGTGACATAGGATTAGGCCAAGAAACCGTTATCATTTCGAGCGGATCGTTGCACAGGGTCCTGCTCTCAATCTGGGGGGGTTAATCTGAGTACAGCGATTACGAACGTCAAGAAGGCCAAATCCACAGGAAGAAGAACTTCATTACGTACGGCAGCGTTAAAGAGCCTGAAGCGCCACTGGCAGCTCTACCTGCTGGTGACCCCGCCGGTAGCTTACTTTATGATCTTCAAGTATCTGCCGATGGCTAACGCCGTGCTGGCCTTCAAGAACTACAACGTCATTAAAGGCATCTGGGGCAGCCCATGGGTTGGAATGAAATACTTCGACCTGTTCTTTCAGAATCCCGCGTTTAAGACCCTGATTGTGAATACGTTGTACATTTCGTTTTATCAGCTGGCCGTAAGCTTTCCGATTCCGATCATACTGGCGCTTGCACTCAACGAAGTGAAGAATGTGCGCTTCAAGAAGACGGTACAGATGGTGACCTACGCGCCTTACTTCATTTCAACGGTCGTTATGGTTTCAATCGTGATGCTGTTCCTGTCTCCGCGCCTTGGCATCGTCAATACGATCGCCAATGCGCTCGGCTTCGAATCCGTCAACTATCTGGGCGATCCTTCGCTATTCCGATCCGTCTACGTTTTCTCGGACGTGTGGCAGACGATGGGCTATTCCGCCGTCATTTACCTGGCCGCCTTGTCGGGCGTCGATCCGTCCCTGTATGAAGCGGCGAAGGTGGACGGGGCGTCCCGCTTCCAGAAGATCCTCAACGTTGATATACCCGGCATCATGCCGGCGGCGGTCATTATCCTTATTCTGAGTGTCGGCAGCATCATGGCCGTGGGCTTCGAGAAAATGTACCTGCTGCAGAATCCGCTGAACCTCTCGACGTCCGAAATCATTTCGACGTACGTGTACAAGATCGGGCTGCTGAACGCCAACTACAGCTTCGCGACGGCGGTCGGCCTGTTCAACTCCGTCATCAACCTGGTGCTGCTGCTCGTCGTGAATACGATCGCAAGACGCGTATCCAACACAAGCCTATGGTAGGGGCATACACAAGGGAGGGAAGATCATGCTAATCGCCAAAACACAGTCGGGTCATGCTGCAGGCTCCGTTAGGAGAGCCATTAGAGAATCGTTGGGAGACCGGATTTTCATTGCCTGCACCTACATTTTCCTGACCGTAGTGTTGATCGCCGTACTGTATCCGCTAGTGTACATTCTCAGCTCATCCATCAGCAGTCCGGCTGCAGTATCATCGGGCAAAGTGTGGCTGTGGCCGGTTGATCTGACCCTGGATGGCTATAAGGCGGTGTTCCGGAACGACCAGATCATCTCCGGCTATGCCAACTCGCTGTTCTACACCGTATTCGGCACGCTCATCAGTGTCTCTCTTACGATCATGATCGCTTACCCGCTGTCCAAAAAATCGTTCTTCGGCCGGAGTCCGCTGATGATCTTCGTCACGTTCACCATGCTGTTCTCCGGCGGGTTGATCCCGACCTATCTGGTCGTCAAGTCGTTGGGCATGATCGATACCCGGTGGGCGCTTCTGATCCCGAACGCAATCTGGGTATGGCAGGTCATCATCGCCCGGACGTTCTTCCAGACGACGATTCCCGACGAGTTATCCGAGGCTGCCGAAATCGACGGGTGCAGCGATATGAGATTCCTATTCAGCGTCATCGTTCCGCTTGCGAAACCGATTATCGCCGTACTCGCGCTGATGTATGCGGTAGGTCAATGGAACGCTTACTTCGACGCGCTGATCTATCTGAAATCGCAGTCGATCTATCCGCTCCAGCTGATTCTGCGCAGCATTCTGATTCTGAATAACGGAACGGGCAGCATCGACGCCGCCGAGATGGTGAAGCGTCAGCAGCTGGCGGAGCTGATGAAATATTCGCTTATCGTAGTGGCAAGCTTGCCGGTGCTCGTCATCTATCCGTTCGTACAGCGGTATTTCGTGCAGGGCATGCTGATCGGTTCGGTCAAAGGCTGACCGGACGGCGGCCAAGCCCGAGTTCACCATGCTAAGGGGGGATTTGTATGTAGCCGTCGTGTCTGTGTCGCTGTTCGATTAAAATAACAATAGGGGAGAGGTTATTTTGAGAAAAACATGGACGGTTATCGCTGCGGCGATTCTGATTCTCAGCATGGTTCTTGCCGGATGCTCATCGAATAATGGCGGCGGCAGCGCCGGCGGAGAGACGGACACGGCTTCTTCCGGGGAGAAAGTTACGATCAACGTATTTGCACAGCAAGCAAACGACGTCGATCTGAAAACGAACAAGTTCACGAAGCTGATGGAAGACAAGTTCAATATCCAGTTCAACTGGACGACGGTTCCGTTCGACGGTGCAGCCGAAAAGAGACAAATCTCACTTGCGTCGGGAGACTATCCTGACCTCTACCTGCTGATTCCTTGGGTAGACCGCTTCTCGCAGACCGATTTACTGAAGTTTGGACAACAAGGCCTTATCGTTCCGCTTAACAACTTGATCGATCAGTATGCGCCGAACATCAAGCGAATGCTGGAAAGCAACGAATATTACAAAGCAATGAACACCGCTCCCGATGGCAACATCTACGGCCTGACGGGACTAAACGAATGTTTCCACTGCTCGTACCCGAACAAGATGTGGCTGAACACGAAATGGCTGAAGCAGCTTGGTCTCTCCAAGCCGAAAACGCTGAAAGAGTTTAAGGCCGTACTCGAAGCATTTAAGACGAAGGACCCGAACGGCAACGGCAAAGCCGACGAAGTGCCGCTGAGCGGATCCATTGAGCCTTACGGCGTGCACATCATTCCATACCTGATGAACGGATTTATTTACGACGACGACAGAACCTATCTCATCATGAAGAACGGCAAGGTCGATACGGCGGCCAACAAGCCAGAGTGGAAGGAAGGACTTGCTTACGTAAAGTCGCTCTATGATGCTGGGCTCATCGATCCGGGCGCGTTCACGCAGAATGCGGAAGCGTTCAAGAAGATCGGCGACAACGCCGATGCACAGCTTCTTGGCGCCGGTGCCGGCATGCATCCCGCCCTCTTCGTCAATACGGCGACGGACGCTCCATACGGGAAGGATTACGACCCGGTGCCGCCACTGCAGGGACCGCATGCAAGTTATGCAACGTTTAACTATCCGATCGATCCGGGCGCATCCTTTGTTATCACGAACAAGGCAAGCAAGGAAGCGCAGATCACGGCTATCAAGATGCTGGATTACATCTACACGCAAGAGGGCACTATGAGAGCTTATCTTGGTGAAGAAGGCAAGAGCTGGCGCGGACCGCAGGAGGGAGACGTGGCCCTGAACGATAAGGTTCAGCCGCTCTATAAATCGATCCCGCTGGCATCTGGTGAAAAGCCGCGCAACGACAACTGGGGAGCACTCAGTCAGTACAATCATCACCGGGCGTACCGTGATGCCGAAATACAAGGCAAGGACATTTATGCGGCTGACGGATACGAGCGCCGGTTGTATGAAGCGACGCTTCTTATGGAGAACAAGGAGCCGGAAGAGATCTTCCCGCACTGGGCGCTGTGGGTGGACCCTGCCCATACGGACGAAGCAAGCATGATGCAGACCAACATCAAGGACTATATCGACCAGAACGCACTGCAGTTCGTAACGGGCACCAAGAGTCTGGACAAGGATTGGGATGCTTATGTGAAAGGTCTTGAGGATCTGAATATGAAGCGTTATCTTGAAATTATGCAGGCTTCCTACGATTCCTCGACGATCAACAAGTAACCACGGCCGTGCATGTTTCCAGCAGGCATCTCCATTCGGAAGAGGAGACGCCTGCATCTCTTGACGACATGCAGGAATACCGTACAAGGAGGCAAATCATGAAACTTCATTACGACAGGCCGGCCCACGTATGGACGGAGGCGCTTCCGATCGGTAACGGAAGGCTCGGTGCTATGATCTTCGGCGGGGTGGAGGACGAACGGCTCCAGCTGAACGAAGACACGCTGTGGTCGGGATTTCCGCGGGACTCGAACAATCCGGGAGCGAAGGAATGGCTTCCGCAGATTCGCAGGCTGATTGACGAAGAACGGTACCAGGAAGCCGACCGTGCGGCCAAGAACATGATGGGTGCCTACAGCCAGTCCTACATGCCGCTTGGCAATCTGCAAATTCATTTCGAGCACGGCGATCTTGCCGATCGCAGCCAGTATCGCAGGGAGCTGGACCTGGAGTCGGGCATGGTGCGGGTCTCCTATACGATCGGGGGCACTCGATTCACCAGGGAAGTGTTCGCTTCGCATCCCGATCAGGTCATTGCGGTACGCCTGACGGCAAGCGGCGAGGGCAAGCTTAACTTCCATGCGAGGCTGGACAGCCCGCTCCGTCATGCCGCTTCGGCGGAAGAGGGCGCATACGTTCTGCGCGGCATCGCACCGGAGCAGGTATGGCCGAATTATTACGCCAGCGGTCAGCCGATCGTATACGGGGATGCCGAGACCACCGAGGCGATGCGTTTCGAAGGACGCCTTGCCGCAACCTCCGAGGGCGGCACCATGACGGTCGATTCGGACGGGATACATATTATCGGGGCAGCCGCCGCGACCCTGATCTTCGGCGCCGCCACCAGCTTCAACGGCTTCGACCAGCTGCCGGGAAGCCAGGGCATCGACCCGGGACCGGTCGTCAAGCAGGTGATCGAGCGTGCGGTCGCCAGATCCTACGAAGAACAGCGCGAAGACCATATCGCCGATCACGGGCAGCTGTTCGGGCGTGTACAGCTCTCACTCGGCGGCGGTGCAGAGCGCGAGCATCTATCCACCGACAGGCGGATCGCTGCATTCGACGGACAGGATAACGGTCTGGTGGAGCTCCTGTTCCAGTACGGCCGCTATTTGTTGATCGCAAGCTCCCGTCCGGGAACGCAGCCGGCGAATCTGCAGGGTATCTGGAACAAGGAGACCCGTCCGCCGTGGAGCAGCAACTGGACAATCAATATTAACGCCCAGATGAACTATTGGCCTGCAGAGACGGCAAATCTAGGCGAGCTGCATGAGCCGCTGCTGACCTTCATCGGCAATCTGGCCAAGAACGGAGCCCGGACGGCGGAAACCAACTACGGTACGCGGGGCTGGACGGCTCATCATAATTCCGATATCTGGGCCATGTCCAATCCGGTAGGGGATTTCGGGCACGGCGACCCGGTGTGGGCGAGCTGGCCGATGGGCGGCGTGTGGCTGTGCCAGCATCTGTGGGAGCATTACACCTTCAGCCGCAGCACGGACTATCTGCACGAGAAGGCTTATCCGGTCATGAAGGAAGCAGCCCTGTTCTGTCTGGACTGGCTCCATGAGGATGGGGAAGGCCGGCTGGTGACGTCGCCGTCCACATCGCCTGAGCACAAGTTCCGTACCCCTGACGGAGGTCTTGCGGCCGTCAGCCGGGCGGCAACGATGGACCTGTCGCTGATCTGGGATCTGTTCACGAACCTGATCGAGGCCTCCGAAGCGCTTGGGACCGACGAGGCTTTCCGCGAGGCGCTTCGATCTGCACGGGAGCGGCTGCTCCCGCTGCAGATCGGGAAATACGGCCAGCTGCAGGAGTGGTCCAGGGATTTCGAGGACGAAGACGTTCACCACCGTCACGTCTCTCACCTGTTCGGTGTCTTCCCCGGCCGCCAACTGACCGAGCGGGAGACGCCCGAGCTGTTCGCCGCCGCACGCAAGTCGCTGGAACGGCGAGGAGATGAGGGAACAGGCTGGAGCCTGGGATGGAAAGTCGGCCTGTGGGCCCGTTTCCGCGACGGCAACCGGTCGCTTCGCCTTCTCTCCAATCTGCTCAAGCCGGTGCGCGAAGACGAGCCGGAGAATTACCATCGGGGCGGCGTATATCCCAACCTGTTTGACGCGCACCCGCCGTTCCAGATCGACGGCAATTTCGCGGCGACGGCAGGGATCGCAGAGATGCTGGTCCAGTCGCATCAGGACTGCATCGAGCTGCTGCCTGCGCTTCCGGACGCCTGGCCGCAGGGCCGTGTTACAGGGCTGCGTGCACGCGGCGGCTTTGAAGTGAGCCTGAGCTGGGAAGGCGGACGTCTCGCGGAAGCGGAGATCGTCTCGCTTCGCGGGGAGCCTTTGGCCATCCGCTCTTCGGAGAGCATGCAGGTAACCGAAGACCGCGAGGAACGGGAAGCTTCGGAGGCCGCCGGTGATGTATACCGGTTCCCGACGAAGGCCGGTTCGGTTTACCGCATTACACGTTCCATGAATAAAGCTTGACGTACGAGGCTGCCGGCTTGCCGGCGGCTTTTTGTATAACACGCGATAGCTTAGAGGAGGTGCCGGAGGACAAGAACATATATTGATTAAGGGCCGCTTAGTTGCGGTTTTTTCATTTTAAGGATACATGTTCGAAAATGACATTCCAATCGGCAGACCTCCTGCCTCCATAACAAGAAAAGAATTAACCATCAAAAGTGACGGGAAGGTATGGTGCTCGTTTCTGATCGGCGAACCGGGGTTCATTCACGTGAACGCCGAGACGGAACTAACCATTACCGCCCAACTGGCAGCAAGCGACCCCATCTTTCGTGTTTTGCGGGTTCATCCGGACATCGGTCTTCTAGCCATTGACTTCAGCCGACGGATCCGGATGAGGATCAGCTCACTGCTCTCGAACAGCAGTTGCTAAACCATGCTTCCGCGTTAGTTCCCTATCTGCAGAAGTTCGCACGATGATTGATGAAGAACGACGTATTCCTGATGAAGTGATTCATAACATTTCGGATGCGGGGCTGTTTAAGCTTGGCACACCGAAAGAGTACGGGGGCCATGATGTGAGTATCCGTGCCATGGTCGAGATTATCTCCGAGGTGGCTAAGGGGAATGGTTCTGTTGGCTGGGTCATTCAAATCATCAACGGAAATAACTTTAATGCATCACTATCCTTCCGGCGTATTAGATTCGATCTATAACCAGGTAGAGGAGTTACGCTTTTGTTCTGTACTACTGGCCAATAAAACGGTCGTGAAGAAAGTGGACGGAGGGTATTGGATAGAGGAAGGCTTCTGGGGGTTCGGTTCAGGTTCAAAGCATGCAACCCATGCTTTGTTAAACTTGCAGGACAGAAAGTTCATGCAGGAAGGCGGGGCTATGGGGATGATGCTGGCCGTCATTCCGTAATAGTCTGGAAATCAAGAATGTGTTCGTACCGGAAAAATGTGTCATCACCCAAGAAATGCATCAGGGAGGTGCGCTGCCTGCCCAGCCCAAGGGACGTGACAGATACAGACCTTACGCACAGCTTATTGTCAGCATCACTACGGGAATAAGCGCGATTCTCGGACTCGCCAGAGGAGCTGTCGAATATTTTGTTGAAAAAGCTCCTCACAAGGGAATTGCAATGACGGTTCATACTTCTCAAGCGGCCGTGGGTCATATTCAGTATAAAGTAGGACTTGCGGCTATGAAGGTCGAATCCGCTCATCTTCATATCAGTCGAACCATTGACAATCTGGAGCGCCACGTGCAAAACGCAGAACTATTAAGTTTAAAGGAAATGGCACAGCTGCAGACCGATATGACCTATGCAGCCATGTTGTGCTGGGAAGCCGTAGGTCTGCTAATGGCAGAGAGCAGAGGGAGTGTCATTGCCGATTCCAATCGCTTGTCTCAAATATTCCGGGACATTAGAGGCGGCTCCAATCATGCGTTGACTACAGCATCGACTGGACTAGAGCTATACGGAAGAGTATTGATGGGTTTGCCTCCACAGCATGTCATCATACTGGGTGCTGCAGCTTGGGGGAGGGACAAATGACTCTTTCCCCCTCCCTCCGTAAGCTGGTACTCACCATACACGTGATTACTACCATGGGATGGCTCGGCTCCGCAGCCGCTTATATCCCCATAGCCGCCTATGTCCTAAACAATCAAGATGCCGAAATGATACGATCCGCTATCCAAGTCATGTCCTTGGTTGCTAATCTGATTGTTGTCCCCGTGGCTTTTGCATCGCTGCTCACCGGAGTTGTATTATCACTTGGCACGAAGTGGGGGTTGTTCCGTCATTATTGGATCTTTCTTAAGCTTTTGTTTACCGTTATAGCCGTATTTATGTTGGTCGCATACATCCAAGAACTGAGCCATGCGGCATCCATAGCATCAAAAAGCACATTGTCGAGCACCGACATCAGTATTTTGAAGGATACGATTCATATCGTACACCCAAGTGGAGGATTGTTGATCGTGCTTGTGGCCACAGTCTTGTCAGTGTACAAACCTAAAGGTATGACCAGGTATGGATGGCGTAAGCAGCTGGAGAATAAAAGCAGTACCGAGCCTTATACAACACCGCGCTGGATAAAAATAGTTGGGTCCGCAGTTATCGTTTTGCTCCTGCTAATCGCTGCTGCGGCATTGAAGTAACATTCATTAAGGGCCGCAATCCATGAGAAACCGGGCATGCTGTTGGATGATAAAATGTAGACATAAAGGAGGCTGCATAGGGGACGTGTAATCCTGATGACGAATGTGCGAGAAAACCAGGAGGGGAGTCAGACGCATGGCAAAGATCGTTTTCGCATTGAACCAGTCTCTGGACGGGTTCGTCGACCACATGGCATTTCAGCCCGACACCGTGCTATTCCGTCATTTCATCGACGACGTGCGCGGCCTGGCGGGCATCTTGTACGGGCGCCGCATGTACGAGACCATGCGGTATTGGGACGAAGACCATTTGGAATGGGATGCACCGGAACGGGAATACGCAGCGGCGTGGCAAAGCAAACCGAAGTGGGTGGTGTCGAGGACGTTAAAGTCTGTCGGTCCAAACGCTTCTCTGATCGAAGGCGACCTCGCAGCGGCCATACGTGGGCTGAAGGCTCAGCATGAAGGGGAGATTGAAGTTGCCGGGCCCGAGTTGGCGCACAGTCTAACGGAGCTCGGTCTCGTTGATGAGTATCGACTCTATCTCCATCCAGTCGTGCTGGGTCACGGCAAGCCGCTCTTCGCCGGTCCGCGGCCGCCGCTGCGTCTCGTGGCAAGCGATCGAATTGGCGAGCAGGTGATCCGATTGACCTACGTTCCAGTTTAGTGGTCGGAGGACAAGAACATATATTCATTGAGGGCCGCATACGTTGCGGTTTTTTCTTTTTAAGGATACTTTGTCACAGAGCTTAAGCCTTAGGATCTCTCAACCGGCTGCTATTCGACAGAAAAGGTGTTGGCACGCATTTTTAGTCAGTTCTTGAATGCTTGGTAAGCGAGCAACTGCCGGGGAGACCCGACGGTTGCTTTTTTCACGAAAGGGTTGTGACAGGCAGGGGCGATCTTGCTCTGCGCCCCCGGTTTTTTTAGCAAATCTTTACAAAGGGAAAGATTGTAACTATCTCTCTATGATATATAATAGTTATAAATAGAAAAAAAGTGCAATATTTAGAAAAAATACAATGCTGTCCCCATAAATTTCTCATCATTTTGATGCTGCGAAATTTCTTCACGACAACCGTCAAGAAGTCACATAACATTGCACGTTTCAATTCATCAGGCAGCCAAGCTATGAAGAGAAATCGACCTGAACAAGGAGTGCAAACAGGTGAGCTTACATACCCCATCTTTTTATCCTTTAACCCATCCCCAACAGCGCATCTGGTTTACCGAGATTTTGCACCCCGGCCGCTGCATGTTTACTTTGGCCGCTATTTTGCCGCTCCCTGGAGAGGTCAATCCAGCTGTCGTGAAACAGGCGCTTGATCTGACGGCTCAAGACCATGAAGCCGTACGATTGCGCGTATCGTTGGTGGGCGGAGAGCCCAAACAGTCCGTATGCGAGATCCTAAAAGAGTACATTTATAAAGATTTCTCCGGCCAAGTAGACGGCGAAGAGAGGGCGAGAGAATGGACGGCGGGCCATGTAGGTACACCCATGGCTTTGTACGATGCTCAATTATATGAAGCTGCGATTGTGAAAGTCAGGGAGGATCTGCATTGGGTCGTTCTGACCATGCATCATTTGATCGCCGATGGCGCGGCGTTTGTCTTGTTTGTCTCCTGCTTTGCCGAGCATTACACGGCGCTGGTGAAACATAAGGTAATCGAGCGGAGAACCAGGCCCTCCTATCTTGATTATATTCAAGCGGAACGGGAATACGAGCGTTCGGAGCGGTACCTCAGAGACAGGGAATTTTGGCTGAAGGAGTTCAGCACGCTGCCCGAACGCACAAGCTTGCGGGCAAATTCCCCGATGCCTCCAAGTACTGCCGCTGCCAGGAAAAGCATGGTATTTGGCGATGACCTATTTCGAGAGGTCCAGTCGTATTGCAAGAAAAACGAGCTGGGCCTCTTTACGTTTTTTTTGGGCGTACTCTACCTGTTCATGCATAAATATTATCGTCAGCGCGACATCTCGATCGGCACGGCTTACGCCAATCGGACGACGAAGAAAGACAAAGAAACGATCGGCATGTATGTCAGCACCGTTCCGATTCGGCTTCAGGTGGACAGCGTAACGGACGTACGTTCGTTTTTGCGGGTCGTATCCAAAGAGCAGGCCGCGATCTTACGGCACCAGAGATATCCCTATAATCAAATGATTCAAGATATAAGGAACCTCCATAGCACGAGCCATCTTTTGAGCTTGTTTGACGTCTCCATTCAATATCGAACGTTAGCGAAATTCCCGATCGGCGGGGATCGTTTCATGACGATCGAACCTCTCTTTTGCGGCGACACTTTGAACGATTTCGATCTGCACGTGTTGGAACTGACCGATGAGGGGCAGCTTGCGCTGCTGCTTGATTACCATACGCAAGCTGTAGACGAGCAGGAAGCAAAGCGAATATTGGACAGTTACTACAGGTTGGTCGAACAGATTGTGGCTGCTCCCGACCTGAAGATCGCTGAGCTATCGCTGTTGAGCCCTGCGGAAGAACGGCTGCTTCTTTACGATTTCCAAGGCGCCGCTGCGGAATATCCTCGTCAGGCAACCGTACATGCCCTGTTCGAGGAACAGGCTGCCAAGACGCCGAAGCATACCGCGCTTGTTTCTGGGACGGAGCGATTGACGTATGCCGAGCTTAACGAACGAGCCAACCGGCTGGCGCGGATCCTGCGGAGAGAAGGCGTAGGACCGGGTCAGCGGATCGGGCTGTATGCGGAGAAATGCACGGAAACGATCGTTGGCATGCTTGGTGTGCTGAAAGCCGGAGGAGCTTTTGTGCCGATCGATCCACAATATCCGGATGAACGCAAACGATTTATGCTGGAAGACGCCGGAATTCGGCTTCTTTTGGTTAGTGGAAAAGCTGAGGGGCCCCTTGTATTCGAGGGCATAACGCTGGCTGTGGAACAAGCGCAAAACGCGGAAACGGACGGTTCGAATCTCGATCCGGTCGGGGGATCCGGCGATCTGGCTTATGTGCTGTATACATCGGGGACGACCGGCCAGCCGAAAGGGGTTATGATCGAACATAGGGGCCTATGCAATTTGCGGACGTATTTTCATGATGAATTGAAGATGAATGAGCAGGAGAGGGTGCTGCAATTCTCCAGCTTTTCTTTTGATGCGTCGATCTGGGAAATCCTTATGGCGCTATACTCCGGGGCTGCCTTATATATTCCTTCTTCTGCTGACATTTTGAATTACATGCGGTTTGAACGCTTTATCGACGAGCATGGGATTACTACAGCCGTGCTTCCTCCGACGTATGCCCATTATATAGAACCCGCGAATGTTCCTGGCTTGAAAAGGCTGATCACCGCAGGCTCGGCTCCTTCCGCTGCGCTGGCAGAGAAGTGGAAAGATCACGCTGCGTATTATAACGCCTACGGTCCTACCGAGAATACGATCTGTGCTTCTGTTTGGACCTACAGCATGGGTTTGGCGACGCTCAAGTCGGTCCCGATCGGCCGCCCCATTTGCAATCATCGCTGCTACATTTTAGATCAGGACGGCCAGCTGCTTCCGATCGGCGCGGTCGGCGAATTGTACCTGGCGGGCGCAGGCGTGGCCCGTGGGTATTGGAATCGTCCCGATCTGACGGCGGCGGCATTCATGTGCGACCCGTTTGTTCCAGGAGAACGGATGTACAGAACCGGAGATATGGCCAGATGGCTGCCGGACGGCAACATTGAATATCTGGACCGGATCGACCATCAAGTGAAAATCAGGGGTTATCGGATCGAATTAGGGGAAGTCGAATTTCATATTCTACAAGCGGGTTCGGTTCGCGAAGCAGCCGTTTTGGCCCAGGAAGATGCGTCCGGTCAGCAGCAGCTTGTCGCCTATATCGTTGCAGACGGTCAGCAGACGGCCGAAGACATGAGAACGAGGTTGGAGGGAGTGCTGCCTTCCTACATGGTCCCTTCTTTCTTTATTCAACTGGCGCGGATGCCGCTCACGCCGAATGGAAAGCTCGACCGCAGAGCGCTTCCCGTTCCCGGAAGGAGCCTCATGGGAACGGGGGATTATGCGGCGCCTCGAACGATGATCGAGCGCATGCTGGCGGAGGCTTGGCAGCAAGTATTGGATGTGCCGGCCATCGGGATTCATGACAGCTTTTTCGAACTGGGCGGCGATTCGATCAAATCGATTCAGATTTGCTCCAAATTGCTGCAGGCTGGCTACCGCCTGGAGGCCGGGGATTTCTTCCGTCATCCGACCATTGCGAAGCAGAGCGAGGTGGTGCAGGCATCCGCACGAATGGCCAGCCAAGAGGAAGTCAGCGGACCGATCACGTTAACGCCGATTTTGCGCTGGTTTTTCGAACGGGATTTGGCGGAGCCGCATCATTTCAATCAGTCGTTCCTGCTGCACCGGGCCGATGGATTCGATGAAAAGCTGCTGCGGCTCACAGCCCGGAAGCTTGTAACCCATCATGATGCGCTGCGTCTTGTTTTTTGGCAGACGGAGGAAGGCTGGCAGGGCCGAATTCGTGGAACGGAAGAAGGAGAAGCGTTCCATCTGGACGTCTTCGACCTTCGGAACGAAGCGGACTGCACAGCAGCTATGGAAGCGGCAGCGAATGCCATGCATCGGAGTATGGATCTGTCGCGCGGCCCCTATCTGAAGCTCGGGCTGTTTCATTGCACGGATGGCGATTCTCTTCTTATCATCATTCACCATTTGGCTGTGGATGGAGTGTCCTGGCGAATTTTGCTCGAAGACTTGGCAGCCGGGTATGAGCAGTGCAAACGAGACGAACCGATCTCCTTTCCTTATAAAACGGACTCGTTCCAAATATGGTCGGAACAATTGGAAAACTACACCAATCGATCGGAACTCGCAGAGGAACGAGCCTATTGGGAGCAGATCGCACATGCCGCGGTTCTTCCGATTCCGACGGATGATGTGCAGCATATGCCATTATGCCGGGATAGCGCTTACGTGGAAGTGCAATGGACGCAGCAGGAAACGGAGCGGCTGCTGAAGCTGGCACCTCGCGCTTACCGCACAGAAGCAAATGATTTGCTGCTTGCTGCGCTAGGTGCTTCCCTCCATGCCTGGAGCGGCTTGGAGCGCATAGGGGTGATGCTGGAAGGACACGGCCGGGAAGCAATCCTTGAGGAGGTCGATGTGACCCGTACGGTGGGATGGTTCACGAGCCAGTATCCCGTGCTGCTTGACATCCGCAGCGAGGACGATTGCCGGGCGCGCATCCGGAAGGTGAAGGAGAGGCTGCGCAGCATTCCCCGCAAAGGGATCGGTTATGGGCTGCTCCGCTATATGGCCGGCTCGTCCGAACGCGATCCGCTGGTCATGCCGGAGCCGGAAATTGGGTTTAACTATTTGGGCAGTTTCGACCAAGCTGCGCACCTGGCGACACTGATTCGCACTCATTCTATCGGAGACCCGGTGAGCGAGCAAGCGCCCCGCTTATTTAAGCTCGATATCAACGGTTGGATCATGCAGGGCGCATTAACGATGACCATCAGCTACAGCACCAAGCAGTACCGTGCGGAAACGATGGGACGGCTGGCCGATCTGCTGCATGCCAGTCTGCAAGAAGTGATTGCCCACTGCGCAGGACAGACCTATTCGGAAGTCACCCCGAGCGATCTGTTGATAGAGGGGGTGACCTTGGAGCAATTGGATCGCTTGAAGGAGCAATACCGTTCTGTGGGCGAGATCGAGGATGTGTACCCGCTCTCTCCCATGCAGCAAGGGATGTTGTTCCATCATTTGAAGAATCCGGTATCGCATGCGTATGTCGAGCAGGGCTTGTTCGATTTGCAGGGCAATGTGCAGATGGCGCTGTTCGAGCACAGTTTCCATACGCTTATCGAGCGCCATCCGGTTCTGCGCACTAATTTTTCCAACAGCTGGCTGGAGCATCCTGTGCAGATGGTATACCGGCAGCGGCGTGCCGAATTTTCGTACGCGGATTTACGGCAGCTAACGGATACCGAGCGTGACGCACAGATCGATGCATGGACTCAGGCCGATCGGGAGAAAGGGTTCGATCTGGAGCGCGGCAGCCTGATGCGCGTATCGGTTCTGCAAACCGGCGATGAGATGTATCGTGTGCTGTGGAGCTTCCATCATATTGTGATGGACGGCTGGTGCTTGTCGCTCATCATTCAAGAATTATTCAATATCTACCGGGAGGCATCGACAGATCGGCAGCAGCCGACGCTTCCAGAAGCGGCTCCTTATCGTGCCTATATCGAATGGCTGGGGAAACAAGATGATCAGGCCCATTCCCTCTTCTGGCAGGGGTATTTGTCCGGCTATGAGCAATTGACGAAGCTGCCCCAGACCCTTCCTGCTGAGAAGGCTGGCGTGTATAAGGCGGCTAAAAGGACGTTCGTACTTAGCCGGCAGCTGACCGAACAGATGCATCGGTCGGCCAAGCAGCATCAGGTGACGCTGCCTACGCTGATGCAGACGGCATGGGGCGTGATTTTGCAAAAGTACAACCACAGCAGCGACGTTGTATTCGGAAGCGTCGTCTCAGGGCGTTCGGCCAACCTGCCGGGAATCGACCGGATGATCGGCCTGTTCATCAATACGGTTCCGGTTCGTATTTGCTGCGAAGGGGATGCGGATTTTCTGGAGGTCCTGAAGAAGCAGCAAGAGCAGGCGCTCGCATGCCGCGGTCATGAAACGTATCCGCTGTATGCCATTCAAGCGGAGAGCACCCAAAAGCAAGCGCTTATCAGTCATATTCTTGTCTTTGAGAACTATCCGTTGGAACTTCGTCTGAAGCAGTATGACCCAGACGGCAGCGGGCTGATGTTAACGAATGCGGCGATGATCGAGCAGACCGATTACGATTTTAATTTATGCGTGACTCCTGGAGAAGAGATTCGCCTTGACTTTGAATACAACGCGTCCGTTTTCCAAGAGGAAAGCATGACGCAGTTTTACGGTCATCTGGAAACGATCTTGGAGCAGGTGACACGGAATCCGAGCATACGGCTCAATCAATTGCGCCTGGTAACGCTCGAAGAGCATGCGCTGTTGACTGAAACCTTCAATAATATGGGAGTTAGGGAAGGGATGGAATTCCCCGGCAAGCCGTTCCATCTGCTGTTCGAGGAGCAGGCGGAGCGAGTACCACAGGAGATTGCCGTGGTTTGCAGGGAGGGCAGACTTACGTACCGCGAGCTGGATGACCGGGCCAACAAGCTGGCTCGGGTACTGCGGGTGTCCGGTGTCGGCCGGGAGACGCTCGTCGCCATCATGGCGGACCGCACTGCCCTATTGGTTGTCAGCGTATTGGCTGTCTGGAAAGCTGGCGGCGCCTACGTGCCCATCGATCCCGACTACCCGGAGGAACGTATTCGTTTCATGCTGGAAGATTGCGGTGCAGCGGTATTGCTGACGCAGTCCCGTTATAGAGAGCGTAGTGCGGCGATGGCGTCCGGGGCGGTGCTCTATCTGGATGACGAGGCGCTGTATGATATCGCTTCCCGGGAAGCCGAGATCGTGCCGGTTGTCAATGACCCTGGCGATTTGGCTTACGTCATCTATACATCAGGAACGACAGGCCGGCCGAAAGGCGTAATGATCGAGCACAGAAATTTGGTCAATACGGCACAGGCTTACTATCGGGAATATCGGTTAGGGCAGTTTCCCGTTCGACTTCTACAGCTCGCGAGCTTTTCGTTTGACGTGTTTGCCGGCG
The DNA here is from genome assembly GCF_049942825.1 of Paenibacillus sp. S-38. Classification (NCBI taxonomy): domain Bacteria; kingdom Bacillati; phylum Bacillota; class Bacilli; order Caryophanales; family Paenibacillaceae; genus Paenibacillus; species Paenibacillus sp. S-38. The sequence goes on along the minus strand of NZ_CP187970.1, from coordinate 3,879,379 downwards.
ATTTGGCCCGAACTCTTAGTCACGGCGGCGCCATGTGGATTTGTCCGCAGGAGGACCGCATTGATCTGGCCCGCCTGTATGATTGGATTCACACTTATGATATTACGATATTCGAATCCACGCCTGCGCTGCTCGTTCCTTTCATGGACTACGTGCATGAGCAGAAGCTCAATATTCGTTCTGTGAAATTGATCATTACCAGCTCCGATAGCTGTCAGGTGACCGATTACAGAAGCATGCAGGTGCGCTTTGGCGAACAAATTCGTATCATCAATGCCTACGGCGTGACGGAAGCGGCTATCGACTCGGGCTTCTACGACGAACCGTTGAAGAAGCTGCCCCCATCAGGTTATGTGCCGATTGGGAAGCCGCAATTGAACGCCCGCTTCTATATATTAGATCACGGCATGAAGCCGGTTCCGATCGGTGCCGTCGGGGAACTGTACGTTGGCGGAGCCGGGGTAGCGCGAGGATACCTGAACGCTCCGGAACTGTCCGCCAGGAAGTTTGTGCCTAGTCCCTTTGTGCCCGGCGAGAGGCTGTACGCGACAGGCGACCTGGCCCGCTGGATGGCCGACGGCAATGTGGACTTTATTGGCCGAGGCGACCAGCAGGTGAAAATTCACGGCTACCGCATTGAACTGGGCGAGTTGGAGTCGGCGATATGCCGCTTCGCTGGCGTACGGCAGGCAGCTGCCAGCGTACGCGAGGATCGGAACGGGCAGGCCTGCCTGTGCGGCTATGCAGTCTCCGATGAGGTGTTGGATGTGGCGGCTCTCCTTGCGTTTTTGCGGAAGTCGCTGCCGTCTTACATGGTGCCCGATCATCTCATGCAGATGGAGCGGCTGCCTTTAACCGTAACGGGGAAGGTGGATCGCCGTGCGCTGCCGATACCGGACAACCGTACTGCCTCGTCAGTGAACTACGAGGCTCCCCGCACACCGCTGGAAGCGGCGCTGGCCAAGGTGTGGCAGGCCGTCCTTGGCGTGGAGCAGATCGGCACTCGGGATCATTTTTTTGAACTAGGCGGAGATTCGATCAAATCGCTGCAAATTTCGTCAAGGCTGCTTCAACTTGGATACAGGCTGACGATTAAAGATTTGTTCATGTATCCGACCATCGCCGAACTTAGTCCGCATATCCGGCAGGCGAGCAGGACCGCCGAACAAGGCGAGGTGAAGGGGCGGGTGAAGGCGACTCCGATTGTTCGCTGGTTTTTCGAACAGGGGCATCGGGACGCCCATCATTATAATCAGGCGCAGATGTTTTATCGGCGGCAGCGATGGGTTGAGGCTGCTCTGCACAAGGCGGCGGCCGCTATCGTCAAGCATCACGATGCCCTTCGTCTCGCAATACGTAGGGTTGACGGCGGTTACGAACTATGGAATCGCAGTGTGAGCGACGGTCAGCTCTACAGCCTGGAAGTGATCGATCTCACGGAGGCAGCGGATGCCGGACAAGCCGTCGAGGCCGAGGCCAACTCCCTGCAAGCCAGCCTGTCGCTATATAACGGACCGCTTGTCAAGCTCGGGCTGTTCCGGTGCACAGAAGGCGACCATCTGCTGATCGTCATCCACCATGTGGCCGTCGACGGGGTATCTTGGCGTATCCTGTCCGAAGACCTTGCGGCTGGCTACGAGCAGGCTCTGCAGGGAGAGGAGATTCGTCTGCCGCTGAAGACGGACTCGATTCAGACATGGTCGGAATGGCTGTCCCGTTATGCGAACAGCCCGGAGCTCGAACGCGAGCGTACTTACTGGGAGAGGATCGAGCAATCGGCCGAATACGCCTTGCTGCCCGTCGCGAACCCTGTTCGCAGACTGCTTCTCAAGGATAGCAGGCTGCTGGCTGTTCAGTGGACTCAAGCGGAAACCGAACAGCTCTTGAAGCTGGCCTCCCGTGCGTACAATACGGAGGTGAACGATCTCTTGTTGACCGCCTTGGTGATGGCGGTTTACGGCTGGAGCGGACAGTCCAGCGTGCTCGTGAATTTGGAAGGCCATGGCCGGGAATCGTTGACGGATGATGTTGATGTCTCGCGGACGATCGGTTGGTTTACCGCTATGTATCCCGTTTTGCTGGAGCTTGACGCATCCGGTTGTACGGGCAGGTTAATCAAAACCGTGAAGGAAGAGCTGCGGCGTATTCCTCACAAGGGGATGGGCTACGGTGTGCTGCGGTACTTATCGGAGACCTGCGGGGAAGCCGCGCTCCGGGTGCAGCCGCAAATCAGCTTCAACTATATGGGACAGCTCGAAGAGGACTTGGCCATCAGCGGATTCGCGCGCTCACCTTATTCGGAAGGGCTGCACGTCAGCGAAAACGCCTACCTGGAACATCTGCTGGACATCAACGGCATGGTCTCCGCGGGCCGTCTGTGCATGTATATCCGGTACGGTGAAGCGGCGATCGCTCCAGCCTCAGCCGAACAATTGGCCGATCGGCTGCATGCCAGCCTTCGGGAAGTGATTACCCACTGCGTCTCGCAGGAAACACCCGCGCTGACGCCGAGCGACGTGCTGCTTGAGAACGTGAAGATCGAGCAGCTGGAACAATGGACGGCGCGGACATCGTCCGTCGGGCAGCTTGAGAATGTGTACGGCCTCACGCCGATGCAGAAGGGAATGTTGTTCCACAGCATCAAGGATCCCAAGCTGGGCGTTTATTTTGAACAGGCAACTTTCGATATAACGGGTCACTTCGACTTGGATATATTTAGGAAAAGTTTGGATTTGCTGGTCCAGCGCCATGAGGCACTCCGAACGAATGTGTTTACCGATTGGCACGAGGAGCCTGTGCAAGCGGTGTTTCGCAGCCGAAGCAGTGCGCTGTATAGCGAGAATCTGAGCATGATGCCGCCCGATTGGCAAGCGGCACATCTGGCCGATTTCATACGGCAGGACAAGCAGCGCGGATTCGATCTCGAACGGGATTCGCTGATGCGAGTGACGATTTTCCAGCTGGCCCCGGCCTCGTACCGATTGGTGTGGAGTTTCCATCATCTGTTGATGGATGGCTGGTGCATGTCGCTCATGACGAAAGAAGTATTCGATACTTATATAGCCTTGATCGAACAAACCCCGTTAGAACGAAGTCCTGTTACTCCATACAGCCGGTATTTGGATTGGCTGGGCCGTCAAGACCGCCGGGAAGCGCTGACGTACTGGGGGCACTATGTGCAGGATTACAGCCAGCAAACCGTACTTCCTGGTGCTAGACCGCAGCAGGAGGGGAGCGAGAAATACAGGCTGGCGAGGCTGGATTTCAGTCTGGGCCAGGAATTGACAAGCCGTATCGAACGTTCGGCCAGACAGCATCGGGTTACCGTCAATACATGGATTCACGCAGCATGGGGCGTCGTGCTGCAGAAGTATAACGGGAACCGCGATGTGATGTTCGGCAGCGTCGTATCGGGCCGCCCGGCGGAGATACCGGGGGTCGAGCGAATGATCGGGCTGTTTATTAACACCGTTCCCGTGCGCATTCGTGCGAATTCCGGCGATTCGTTCTCCCAGATTATGAGAAGAACGCAGGAGTCTGCCCTAGCTTCGCAACCGCATGAAATGTTCCCGCTCTATGAGATACAGTCGCTCACCGACCAGAAGCAGCATCTGCTCAGTCATCTCGTTGCTTTCGAAAATTATCCGATAGAACAGCAGCTGGAGCAAATCGGAAGCGGGCGGACTCGATATTTTACGGTGTCGAATGTGGAAACGACGGAACAAACCAATTACGACTTCAACTTGATTGTTGTGCCCGGCGCGGACATGCAGATCCGCTTCTCGTACAATGCGCTCGTATTCGACCGAGCTGGGGTGGAGCGCATTCGCGGACATTGGATCAAGGCGATAGAGCAGCTCGCAGCCGATGCGAATCTGTCTGTGGAAGCGCTGGAACTGGTTACCGAGCAGGAAAGAAAGCAAATCATGCTGGCGTTCAACGATACGGCTGCGGACTATCCCCGGGAAGCGAGCATTCAGGGGCTGTTCGAAGAACAGGCTCGCCGGAGGCCGGACCGGATCGCGGTCGTGTGGGGGAATGAGCGGCTCACGTACAGCGAGCTGAACGAACGGGCGAACCGATTGGCCCGGACGCTCTGCGCTCAAGGCGTGGCTGCGGAGGAAAGGGTCGGCCTTATCGCCGGACGCAGCATCCATAGCCTTGTCGGCATGCTGGCTATATTGAAAGCGGGCGGCGCCTATATGCCGATGGACCCGGGTCATCCACAGGAGCGCATTCGCTTTATGCTGGAAGATGCCGGAGTCAGGCTGATGCTGGCTCCCGGCGCTTGGCTGGACCGTGCGTGTATGGAATGCCGAACGCTTGCGCTGGACGACATGGGCTTCTACAGGAAAGAGGGAGTGGGAGTCCATCCGAGGCAGGCGGCTGGAGGCGGGCAGACCGGAGGGGACCGGCTGGCTTATGTGATGTACACCTCCGGTTCGACGGGCCATCCCAAAGGCGTCCTGACGACACACCGCAACGTGATTCGTCTGATCAGCAACACAGACGGATATGCCGATCTTGACGAGAATACCCGGCTGCTGCAAACCGGGGCGATGGTCTTTGACGCTTCGACGTTCGAGTTGTGGGGTACGCTGCTGAACGGCGGAACGCTGGTGCTGCCCCCGGACGATATTTTATTGGATGGCCATGCGCTGCGGCAAGCGATTCGGGCGCACCGGATCAACACCATGTGGTTGACCTCGCCGCTGTTTAACCAGCTGAGCATGGCGGGCGGCAAGCTGTTTGAGGGCGTGCGTACGCTGATCGTCGGGGGCGATGCGTTGTCCGTTTCCCATGTGAACCGTGTAGGGCGAGACCACCCGGGGCTGCGGATCGTGAATGGATACGGCCCGACAGAGAATACGACGTTCTCCACGGTATACGTGCTGGATGGGGAACAGCAGGGGGCGGTGCCCATTGGCCGGCCGATTGCGGGCACGGCTTATGTGGTGGACGCTTCGCTCAAGCTGGCGCCGATCGGCGTGTGGGGCGAGCTGCTTGTCGGCGGGGATGGCGTGGCGCGCGGGTATTTGAACAGGCCGGAACTGACGGAATCGGCGTTCATAGACAGCCCGTTTCGCCCAGGCGAGCGCTGCTATCGGACTGGCGATCTCGCCAGATGGCGGGAAGACGGGACGATCGAATTCGGAGGCCGAATTGACGGGCAGGTGAAGATTCGGGGCCACCGGATCGAGCCGGGCGAGATAGAGGCTTCGCTGCTGAAGCTTGCGGGCGTGCAGGAAGCGGTAGTCATCGTGAGGGAGGATGGGAGTCATGCCAAATCTTTGTGCGCTTATTTCGCAGCCGGACAGAAATTAAGCGCGGAGACCCTGCGAAGAGAGCTGTCTCAGAAGCTGCCGGGGTATATGCTCCCGTCGTATTTCGTCCAAGTGGAACGGATTCCGCTTACGCCTAACGGGAAGATAGACCGCCCTTCCTTGGAGAGGGTCCGCATCGAAGAGGAAGCAGAGGGAGCTGTCGCCGCGGAGAACGAGACGGAATTGGCCATTTCTACTATATGGAAGAAGGTGCTTGGAGTAGAGCGCGTCTTGCTGGATGTCAGCTTTTTTGATGCAGGTGGGGATTCCTTGCGTGCCATGCAAGTTCACCAATGGATTCGCGAGCAAGTGAACGAAGAGGTCACGATTGTGGATTTGTTCCGCTACCCGACCGTCCGGTTATTGGCGCAGCACTTGACGGGAACGCGGCGAGGAGCTGAAGAAACGCGGGCCTATGCGGAAATGACCGACCGGCGCATGCAAGACATGGAGCTGCAGAGGCAGCTTAGAATGAGAAGGAGGTAGCCGATGAACATCGATCACACGAGCAGGGAGCTGCGCGGGATCGCCATTATCGGAATGGCAGGAAGATTTCCAGGAGCGGTGAGTCTCGAACAATTTTGGGAAAACCTACAAGGCGGCACGGAGTCCATTACTTTTTTCGCGGAAAAGGAGCCCGGCAGGGTCAATGCCGCAGGCGTTTTGCCGGGATTTGCTGATTTTGACGCCGATTTCTTCGGCATGACTCCGCGTGAAGCGGAGATGACCGATCCGCAGCAGCGGATTTTTCTCGAGTGCGCTTACGAAGCCTTGGAATCCGCAGGCTACAGCGGGACGGCTTGCCCGGAACGAGTCGGCGTATATGGCAGCTGTACGGTTTCGGCCTATATGGATCAAGTCTTGAGTCATGAAGAGATGGTCGAGTCTATGGGCACGATGCAGGCGGTGATCGGCAATTTGCCGGACTTTCTTAGCACCCGCGTGTCGTATAAATTAAAATTGACCGGTCCGAGCGTTACGGTCCAAACCGCTTGTTCCAGCTCGCTGGTTGCGGTACATATGGCTTGCCAGTCGCTCTGGGCCTATGAATGCGATATGGCGATTGCTGGAGGCTTATCGGTCAAAGCGAAGCAGACGGAAGGCCTTCCTTATCAGGAAGGAAGCATTTTGTCCCCGGACGGTCACTGCCGGGCTTTCGATGCCGCCGCACAGGGGACGGTTTCGGGCAATGGGGGCGGCGTTGTACTGTTAAAGCGTTTGGCCGATGCGCTTGAAGATCGGGACCCGATTATGGCAGTCATCCGGGGGACAGCGGTCAATAACGATGGGGCAGAAAAGGTCGGTTTCACGGCTCCCAGCGTGCTGCGGCAGGCCGAAGTGATCAAGGAGGCACTCGCTATAGGGGACATTGACCCGGAAACCATAGGATATGTGGAAGCCCATGGAACGGGAACGGCCCTTGGCGATCCGATCGAGGTTGCGGCGCTAACCGAGGCTTACCGCGCTTACACTTCGGCAAGGCAGTACTGCGCCCTCGGCTCGGTCAAGACCAATATCGGGCATCTCGACAGCGGTGCCGGCATCGCCGGACTGATCAAAACCGTTCTTTCCATGCAAAATGGACTGATCCCGCCCAGCCTGCACTACACAGCGCCGAATCCAAAAATCAATTTTGCGGAGAGTCCCTTTTATGTCAACACGGAATTGGCGCAATGGCAGACCCGTGGGACTCGGCGCAGGGCTGGCGTCAGTTCCTTCGGTATGGGAGGAACGAATGCTCATGTGATTTTGGAAGAAGCGTCTTATGCAGAGCAGGACAGCGAGCACAGCGCTGCTCGGTCGGCATCGGGACTTAAGTCTGCTTATCTTTTGCCGTTATCGGCCAGATCTCCAAGAGCGCTTGGCCAAGCGGCCGCCAATCTGATTGACTATATGCGCTCTGAACCTGCAGCAGCGCTCAGAAATATCGCATATACACTTACGAAAAGAGAAGCATTCGCATGCAGGCTGACGGTCGTGGCGGGCGATGCCGATTCCGCTGTTCGCGAGCTTACGGAGGCGCTGCGCCGCCCCGCTGCGGCAGGAGAGGGCGATTCTCCCGCATCGGTAGCATTCTTGTTCTCAGGCGAGGGGAAGGCGATCGCGGCCGCGGGAAGGGCGCTGTACGAGCAGGGAGAGGAGATGCCGGTTTACCGCGAGACGCTGGTTCGCTGCGCTCGACTGTTCGAGCAGCATTTTCGCGCCGATTGGGGATCGTGGTTCTTTTCCCGGGAACAGGAGCGTGGCGCTGAGCTAGGCGGCGATACGCAGATGCAGTTGACTCGTTCGGCTTTGTTCGCCGTGGAGTATGCTCTGGCGAAACAATTCGAGGCGTGGGGGATTCGTCCCCAGGCCGTCATCGGCGACCGCATCGGCGAGTGTGCGGCTGCATGCTTGGCCGGGGTCATGTCGCTGGAAGGCGCGGCGCTGCTCGTATCGTCAGCAGGAAGCACGAATCATTGGGCTGACCGCATCCTTCTGCACGTGCCGCAAATTCCATTGCTGTCCGGTCAGACGGGGACGTGGCTGACCCACGAGCAGGCGCTTGACCTGAACTACTGGGTTCGCTGTGTGCATGAATCTCCCCGGCTCGCTGACGGTATTCGCCTGCTCGTGCAAGAAGAATCCTCCGTATGGGTACAGATGGGCCCCGAACAAGCGCATCGCTGGCTGAACGATCCGTCGTCACCTCAGTCCGCTCCCCCTTCGGCAGCCGTCATCCCCACGCTGCCGGACGAGAGCTCCAGCGGCTCTTCATTCGCGGGCGTTCTACAGGCTGTCGGCGAGCTGTGGCGGCTTCGGGCAGCGGATATCGATTGGTCTGCGTTTTATGCCGGACAGCCGCTGCATAAGGTCCGTCTGCCCACCTATCCGTTCGAGCGGAAAACGTATTATTTGCCGCGATGGTCAGGCGGTACTGCCGCTTCGGCTGGCGACGAGCCGCATCGTCAGCAGGAGCCTGCCGGATGGCTGTACACGTCGCTGTGGAAGCAGTCGCCTCTGCCTGCGGCCCTGCAAGTCCCGCAAACCGAGTCCGGCAAGCAGGAAACCTACGTGCTGCTGCAGGATCGCCAGGGGCTGGCCGACGCCATCGGCCATCGTCTGCGCGAAGCCGGGCACCGGGTGATGACGGTGCTGCAAGGCACAGCATACAGGCAAATCGAGGATGACGTCTATACGATCCATCCGCAGGAAGGGGATGCCTACGAGAGACTGTTCGCCGATCTTGCCGCTCGCGGCATATCCCCGAGCAAGGTGGTGCACTTGTGGAATATCGATCTGCTCAAGGCCCAGCCGATAACCGGTGCGGAGCGCCTGGAGCACGCGCTGCGGCATGGGATACACAGCCTGATGCTGTTGGTCCAAGCGATAGGGGTGACGGCCGCATCGCAGCCGCTGGAACTGATCGTATGGACCTGTAACTTGCACAGCATTGCCCACGAATCTCCAGTCATGCCCGAAAGAGCTGCATTACTAGGCGCGCTGCGCGTGATTCCGCATGAATACGGGCATATTCGGGCAAGAGCGATCGATATGGTGGAAGAGGATTTGGCTGGACACCGCTTCGAGCGGCTTGCCGATTTGGCGGCCAAAGAGATGAGCCAGACTTCGCCTCATTCTCTTACCGCCTATCGGGGCAGGCATCGGTTTATTCCATCGATGGAACAGATCGATCTGCCGACTGACCCTGTTCCACCGCCTGGGCTCCATCCCGGCGGCGTTACCTTGGTCGTTGGCGCGACCAGCGACATCGGTTTGCGAGTGTGCGAGGAAATCACGAAACAAGCGAGCCCTTCGCTTCTTCTTCTGGGAGACAGCTCCTTTCCAGCAGAAAGCGAGTGGGAGGCCTATCTGCGCAGCTCTAGTCAGGCTGACGGCACGGTAAGCGCGATTCGGCGAATCCGCAAGTTAAGAGAGGAAGGCGCGGCCCTGTTTTACGCAAGCGTCGACTTCAGCGATGAAACGGCGCTGCTGGAGGCGGTCGCGCGGGGAGAAGCAGAGCTTGGCCCGTTTCAAGCTGTTCTCTTCACTATGGAATCGCTTGATCCCGGCCTCATTCAATTGCAGCACCCGCAGCAAGCCAGCCGCGTGCTGGGCCCTCAGCTTGCAGGACTGATTCAGTTGACCGCTCTATTGGAAGAGCGTCCGCCCGTCCCGACTCTTCTATATTCCCGGACGTTCTCGCTCACGGGCGGGATCGGACAGATGAATCTTAGTGCGGCCAACTATAGCTCGGAGCTGTTTGCAAAATATTTGACTTCCATCGGCATTCCAGCCGTTTCCATTCATTGGGGAGTGTGGAAGGAGGACTCGTGGCTGGAGAAGCAGGGCAGCCTGCCGCCCGCTCTGCGGGAGCAGTTGGCAGGGTACCGCAGCGAATACGGCGTTTCCATGACGGAAAGCTATCAGATCATGCAGCGCGTCGCCGGGATGGCTGCCGGAGGCATCAGCCAGGTGATCGTATCCAAGCAGGATATCCATGAACTGCATCAGGAATGGTCAGGTGAGGGGGCGGTCGCGACTGAGGCCGGACATGCGGGCAGCGATACCGCCGAATCCGCCCAAGGACTCGTCGCACCTCGGACGCCTACGGAAGAGAGCATCGCTTCCATTTGGAAGTCATTGTTTGGCCTTGACCCTATCGGCGTCCAGCAGGACTTTTTCGATCTCGGGGGCGACTCGCTGATTTCCGTGCAGCTGGTTTTGCGTCTTCGCAAAGCGTTTTACGCCGATATTCCGATGGACCTTGTTTTCGAAGCGCCTACGATTGAAACACAGGCGGAGACGATTGAGGCGAATGAGGTCAAGCCGAACCATGAAGTAACGCCCGAAGAATTCGAACGGCTGCTCAACGAAATCGAGGGATTGTCTGAGGATGAGGTCAGCCGCCTCATTGCCAGCGAGGAGTAGATCCCCCCCGGATAGTACCTCCAAAGAAGGAGAGGATGCGGATGAAAAGCTTGACGGATCGCATTCACGCGTTAACCCCCGAGCAGCGAGCATTGCTGGAAAAAAAGGTAAAAGCTTTGCAGGCCGGTTCCGCACCAGCCCGTTCAAGCGGTGCGGTCATTCCCAGGCGCAATCATACAGGGCCGAGCCCGTTGTCTTACGATCAGGAGCGGCTCTGGTTCTTCTGCCGGATCCACCCGGAGTCGTATGCTTACAATGTCTATGGATCTGCGCGTATCAAAGGCAGCTTGAATCACGAAGCGCTGACGAACAGCATCAATGAGACGATCAAGCGCCATGAAGCATGGCGAACGGTTTTCGACCGCAACCTGCCGCTGCAAATCGTGCTGCCGGAACTTCACGTCGACGTACCTGTAGTCGATCTGCGGCAGGAGCCGGCGGAAACGAAGGAAGTGCTGGTGCAAAAGCTGGTGCAGGAAGAAGTGCAGCGGCTGTTCGATTTGTACGAGGGTCCGCTGGTTCGCTTCAAGCTGTTTCGTTTGTCGGAAGAGGAAATGAAACTGGTGTTGACTGTGCATCATATGGTCACAGACAAAATTACATTTACCATTTTTTACGATGAATTGGTGGCGCAGTATAACGCTTTTGTGAACGGACAAGAAGTCCGTCTCCCTGAGCCATCCATTCAGTATGCAGACTTTGCTGAGTGGCAGCGCAACGATTTGCAGGGAGAGAAGCGGGAGAAGCTGCTTAGCTTTTGGAAGGAGGAACTCCAGGGCTGCCAGTATACGCTCGATCTGCCAACGGATTTTCCGAGACCCCCATCCATGAGCTTCCGTGGATCGAGACTGGTGTTTCACACGCCGAAAGAAGTTGTACAGCGCCTTGCCGAGCTGGCCAAGCAAGAAAACGCTACGGTTTTCATGGCGCTTCTCACGGCTTTTACCATTTTGCTGTACCGCTATACAGGCCAGTCTGATATTCTGGTCGGCACGCCGATCGCCAATCGCAATCAGGTTGAGCTGGAGAGGGTGCTGGGGTATTTCCTTACCATGGGCACTCTGCGTTCCAGGCTGTCCGGGGAGATGACGGTAAGGGAGCTGCTTCAGCGCGTTCGCGAGACGGCGAAGGGTGTGTTCAACCATCAGGATCTGCCTGTCGGTTTATTGCTGGACGAACTGCGGATTCCGAACGACCCCAGCCGCAATCCACTGATTCAGGCCGTATTTTTATATATTGTAAAAGAAAAAATCGATCTGACCGGACTGGATATCCAGCCTGAGCTGATCGATGGCGAGACCGTGCGTTACGATATTACGCTGTGCGCCGCCGAGACCGATGATGGGCTCGATATGTTTATTGAATATCCGACCGATCTGTTTCGTGAGGAAACCATTGAACGGATGGCGGCTCATTGGAACCAGCTTCTCCATAGCATGGGTTCGGGTCCTCATCAGGCGCTGTCCGCACTGGACATGCTGACAGAGGAAGAGCGCGCGCGGATCGTGCACGACTGGAATCAGACGCAGGCTGACTATCCATCCGGCCGTACCCTGCATGAGCTGTTCGAGGAACAGGTCTGCAGGACACCGGATGCCGTTGCCGTGATTTGTGAGGAGAAGCAGTGGACTTACCGTATGCTCGATGAGCGTGCCAACCGGATCGCAGAGGCTTTGAAAGGGCTCAACGTACGCCCCGACCAAATTGTCGGGCTTCTGCTGAAGCGTTCCCTTGGAATGCTGGCAGCCATCTGGGGGGTTCTGAAGTCGGGGGCGGCTTACTGCCCGATTGATCCCGATCTTCCACAGGACCGGGTCCGGACTCTCATCGAAGACAGCGAGCTCCGGATTCTGTTGACGCAAGATGAGCTTACGGATGAGGCCTCCTATGATGAGGGCGTCCGGGTTATGTTCATGGATGATGAGGGGGTCATGCTGGAGAATGACATGTACAGGCACCTTGATGAAGGCGGGGACGAAACCGGACCGCAGCCTGTCCATTCAGCGGATAATCTGGCTTATCTCATCTACACCTCCGGTTCAACGGGCAGGCCGAAGGGGGTCATGGTGGAGCACCGCAGTGTCGTCAATTTCATCTATGGCATGCTGCGGGCCATCCCTTTTCGTGAACAGATGCGGGTTCTGTCTGTCACGACCTACGGGTTCGACCCCTTTGTATTGGAAAGCCTGCTGCCCTTGATAACCGGTGCGTCGGTTATCCTTGCCTCGGAACATGAGCGGCGTGATCCGGAGGCCTTAAGCGAGCTGATCATAAAGCAGCAAGTAGAGGTCATGCAGACGACCCCTGCCCGGATGCATCAGCTGCTGCAGGTGTCCGGGGACAGGAGTGTCCTCGCAGGGCTGAAACATCTGCTGCTTGGCGGGGAAGCCATGCCTGCCAGCCTGGCTGCAAAGATACGTGCTCTGACAGAAGCTGCAATCTACAACATGTACGGGCCAACGGAAACGACCGTCTGGTCGACCATGGCGGAGATCACTGACGTCCACAGCAAAGCAACCATCGGTACACCCATAGCGAACATGCAGATCTATATCATGGACCGGACGGAAGGTTCATCCCAGCTGCAGCCGATCGGGGTTCCCGGTGAGTTATGCATTGCTGGTTACGGGCTGGCCAGGGGCTATTTGCAGCGGCCGGAGCTGACAGCGGAGAAGTTCGTGCCGCATCCTTTTGAGCCGGGACAGAGACTATATCGTACGGGCGATTTGGCGAAATGGCTCCCGGATGGAACGATTGAGTATTTAGGCCGAACGGACCACCAGGTGAAGATACGCGGATATCGCATAGAGCTCGGCGAGATCGAAGCGCAAATGATGCGCATCGAAGCAGTGAAGGAAGCGGTTGTTATTGTCGGGGCGGACGCTTCCGGCAGCCGTCAGCTTTGCACGTACTTCACAGCGTCATCAGAGCTTGCCGGAAGCTACGTGAAAAAGCAGCTGGCGAGTAAGCTGCCTTCCTACATGATTCCGGCCTACTTGATACAGACAGAGCGCCTGCCGGTGAATGTGAACGGCAAGATCGACCGCAAAGCGCTGTCCTTTCCGCAGGGCGGCGGGATCAGCGAGGCGGAGTATGTGCCACCGCGGACAGCGGAGGAGCGGCTGCTGCTCTCCCTTTGGGAACTCGTGCTCGGAGCGAGCCGCGCGGGCATCAGGGATAACTTCTTCGATCTTGGCGGCGATTCGATTCACTCGATTCAGCTTTCTTCACGGCTTTACGAGGCGGGATACAGACTAAATATGCAGGATCTATTCGAGTATCCGACCGTGGCAGAGCTTGCCCCCCGGCTTCAGAGGGTGCAGCGGATGGCGGATCAGGGCGAGGTCACAGGTCCCGTGGAACGGACACCGGCGTGGCAATGGTTTTTGGAGCAGCGGTGGCCGGCCCCGCAGCGCTTCAGCCAATCGGTCGTGTTACATAAAGAAGAAGGCTTTGACGAGCAGGCGCTGCGGCGGGCCTTAGCGAAGCTGACCGAGCACCATGACGCGCTGCGCATCGTTTTTCGGCTGACGGAAGCGGGCCCTGTGGCCTACAATCGCAGCTTGCAGGAAGGCGATTCGTTTTCGCTTGAAGTGGTTCAGCTTCAGGGAAGCTCCGATCCGCTTGCAGCCTTTGCAGAGAAGGAGGAGGAAATTCGGGAGAGTATCGATCTTGCGAACGGCCCGCTGCTGAAAGCGGGGTTATTCCGCGCAGCCGATGGCGATCATCTGCTGCTCGTGATTCATCATTACGTTGTAGACGGTTATTCCTGGCGCATTCTCCTCGCTCACTTGGCCACCGCGTACGATTACGCTCTGCGTCAAGAGCCGATACGGCTGCCTTACAAAACGGATTCGTTTCAAGCGTGGGCCTCGAAATTGGCTGGCTATGCCAACACCCAAGAAGCACAGCAAGAATGCATATATTGGAAAGATATGGAACACCATACCATCCAACCGCTGCCTAAAGACGATGTGCGGCAAGATAGCGGTGCTGCCCAAGGCTCGGCGGTTGTCACGGTATGTTTGCCGAGCCAGGAAACGGAACTTTTGTTGAATCAGGCTAATCGTGCCTACGGCACGCAAGTTGACGATCTGCTGATCGCAGCTCTCCTGGCGGCTGTTCACGATTGGACCGGGATGTCCCGGGCGCTGATCAGGCTGGAAGACGATGGCAGACGATACGCCCCGACGGAGCTGGATACGTCGCTGACCGTAGGCTGGTTTACAAGCTTGTATCCGGTGGCGCTGCCAACCTATGGAGATGCAGCGGTCGATCAGCGGATTAAACATGTGAAGGAACATTTACGCAGAGTCCCCCGCCATGGGGCAGGATATGGCATTCTCCGTTATTTATCGGCCCCGTCCGAAGGAGCCGGCCTGCAAGCGGAGCCTGAGATCCTGTTTAGTTACTCGGGCGAGCTGGACCAAGCGCTGCCGGATCGTTCATTCCGGCTGTCTCCCTTCTACAGTCCCCAGGAGATCAGCCTTCATATGGCAGCGCATCATGCGTTAAACGTCGACGCCTCCGTTCGGAGCGGCATGCTGGAAGTATCGGCAGTGTACGACAGCCAACTTTTCCGCCAATCGACCGTCGAAGCATTGGCTGCCGGGATGCTGTCTCATTTGCGGGAGATCATTGCTCATTGCACAGCGTGCACGAGCATACAGCTGACGCCTAGCGATGTTTTGCTGCCGGGACTGCTTGTGGAAGATTTGGAACGGCTTGCACTGCGTACCGCTTCCATTGGCGAATTGGAAAACGTGTTTCCCCTTTCCCCTATGCAGCAAGGGATCCTGTTTCACACGCTGTTGCGCCCCCAATCGAATGCGTATTGCGAACAGTCAACTTTTGTGTTGAGAGGAAGTTTTGACATTCCGACGTTCGCGGAAAGCCTGGAAGCGTTGATGCAGCGGCACGAGGTACTGCGTACGAATTTTTATACAGACTGGTGGAAGGAACCCGTACAAGCGGTCTTTCGCCGGAAACGCAGCGACCTGCACGTGGAAGACGTACGGCACATGGCTGGGGACGAACAGGATGTTTATGTCCATCAGTTCATGCAAACCAATCGGGCCAGAGGCTTCAAGCTTGACCGCGAACCGCTTTTACGCGTCTCCATTTTGCGTACGGATGAGCACACGTACCGGTTTATTTGGAACTTTCACCATATTATTGTAGACGGCTGGTGCGTTTCTCAGTTGACGAATGAAGTTTTTGAGATTTATTTTGCGAAAATGGAACAGCGTCGGCCTGACCTCGAGGCGGTGGCACCTTACAGTCAGTATATCCAGTGGCTGGCGTCGCAGGACCGGGAGGCAGCGGCTCAGTACTGGAGCGGCTACTTGTCCGGTTATGAACGACGCATGCGGCTGCCCTCAAGCATGGCGCAGGAGAAGAATGAGGCTGAGGGATACGAGGCTCGCACGCTGTACAGCGACCTGGGCGCAGGACTGACGAAGCGGCTGGGGATCGTAGCCAAGCAGTACAAGGTGACGCTGAATACGCTGCTTCAGACCGTATGGGGGCTGCTGCTTCAGCGGTACAACTACAGCAGCGATGTGGTATTCGGAGCGGTCGTTTCCGGCAGACCGGCGGAAATTCCGGGCATTGAGCGGATGATCGGATTGTTCATTAACACCATCCCGGTACGGATGAAGTGCGAAGCGGAAGAAGTATTTACTAATGTGTTGAGACGGATGCAGGAGCAGGCTGTGGCTTCACATGCTTACGATACGTTCCCTCTCTATGAGATACAAAACTTGAGCGAACAGAAGCAGGAGCTTCTTCATCATCTCTTCATTTTCCAAAACTACCCGATGGAAGAGCGGATTCCATGGGATGATGCCAGAGTCGGCTTCCAGATTAGCAGCGTGGAGACGGAAGAGCAGACGAATTATAACTTTAATTTGGTTATCTACCCTGGCGATTCGCTGAAAATTTGTTATTCCTACAATGCTCTGGCGTACGATCCGGCCAGCATTCAGCGTATTCAGAGGCACTGGGTCCATCTGCTGGAGCAAGTCGCCGCTAACCCCGAGCGGAAGCTGAGCGAATTGGAAACGGTGACCGCCGAGGAACGGGCTCAGATCTTCGAAGTATTCAACGCTGTTTCCGCTTGCCCGGCGCTTGAGACGACCATTCACGGTCTGTTGGAAGAACAAGCTGAGCGTACGCCGGATCAGACGGCTGTCTTCTTCGAAGGGAAACGTCTGAGTTACCGGGAATTGAACGAGCGCTCGAACAGGTTGGCACGAACGCTGCGCAGCTGTGGAGTAAGCCGGGATGTGCCGGTCGGCTTGATGGCGGAGCGATCGCTTGAAATGATCGTCGGGATGTTTGCGATTCTGAAAGCAGGCGGCGCTTATGTGCCGATGGATCCGGAGTATCCGGCGGACCGTCTCCGTTATATGCTGGAAGACACGGAGGCCGCAATGCTGCTGACGCAAGCGAGTCTACGCGAACGCGTCGCAGCGGGCAGCTGCCGGACGATTCTGCTGGACGATCCCGATGCATATGCCGCTAACGGCTCAAACTTGGAGTCCGTTTCCAGTTCGGACGATCTGGCTTATGTCATCTACACCTCCGGCACGACAGGCGTGCCCAAAGGGGTCATGGTGGAGCATCGCGGATTGGTGAACTTAAAATCTTATTTTGCCGACACCATGCGGATCGGCGAGAACGACCGCGTGCTTTTGTTTGCCAGCCTTTCGTTCGATGCGGCCTGCTGGGAAATTTTCCAGTCCGTATTTTGCGGCGCAACCTTGTATGTGCCGGCATCCCCAACCCTGTTGAACTATGGGCTGTTCACCAGTTATGTGACGGAGCACCAGGTCACCGTAGCATCGCTTCCGCCGGCATATGCCATGCACTTGGAGCCTGAACAGCTGCCAAGCCTGCGAATTTTGCTTACAGCAGGAGCATCGTCGACGCGCGAGCTGGTGTATACGTGGAAAAATCGGGTAGCCTATTACAACGGCTACGGGCCAACGGAAAATTCGATTGCAACCTCGATTTGGCCGGTTCCGTCCGAGTATGAAGCAGACGGCATGATTTCCATTGGCAGGCCGGTGCCGGGCCATCGGGTGTGTATCACCGATCCGCAAGGGGGTCTGCTGCCGGTCGGTGTGCCTGGCGAACTGTGCGTGGCGGGTGTAGGTCTTGCCCGCGGGTATTGGAACCTGCCGGAGCTGACGGCAGAGAAGTTCGTAACCAGCCGATTTAGCGGCGAACGTATGTATCGAACAGGCGATCTGGCGAGATGGCTGCCGAACGGACGGCTCGAACACCTAGGCCGAATCGATCATCAGGTCAAAGTTCGAGGCTACCGGATCGAGCCGGAAGAGATTGAGGCGAAGCTGCTGCAGACGGAGGCGGTGCGGGAAGCGGTCGTTATGGCGATGGCAGACGAGAACGGCCACAGCCACCTGTGCGCCTACTACGTTGCCAGCCGCGAGCTTGCGGCCAGCGAACTGAGAAGTTCGCTTCGCGGGATGCTGCCAGACTATATGATTCCGTCTTATCTGATGCAAGTGGCGCAGATGCCTCTTACGCCGAACGGCAAGATCGACCGCAAGGCATTGCCCGATCCGGATCCAAGCAGCCTTGCTGCAACGACTTATATGTCGGCGCGCACGTCCATCGAGCACACGCTGGCTGCTGCTTGGCAAAGTGTGCTGGGGGTTCAAACCGTCGGCATTCACGATCATTTCTTCGACCTCGGCGGGGATTCGATCAAGTCCATGCAGGTTTCTTCCCGATTGCTGCAAGCCGGTTACAAGCTCGAGATGCGCGACTTGTTCGCTCATCCGACCATCGCCGAAGTAAGCGCATATGTGCAGAAAACCGATCAAGCGGCCGATCAAGGCGCGGTGACTGGAGACGTCCGGTTGACCCCGATTCAGCACTGGTTCTTCGCGCAAAACTTTACCGAACCGCACTACTTTAATCAAGCGGTTATGCTGCACCGTACGACAGGCTTCGAGGAAGGCGCGCTGCGCCAAGCGTTAGCGGCTATTGCGGCTCATCACGATGCGCTGCGCCTCGTATTCCGCCAAGCGGATTCCGGTTATCGGGCATGGGGACGGGATGTTCACGAGGGCGAGATGTTCCAGCTGGAGACCTTCGACTTTTGCGGTAAAACCACGGCCGATGCAGCCAAGGCGGTGGAGGAGAGAGCGGCCGAGTTGCAGGGCAGCTTTAATCTGGCGGAAGGTCCTTTGATGAAGCTGCGGTTGTTCCGTTATACGGACGGCGATCATCTGTTGATTGTGATCCATCATCTGGTTGTGGACGGAGTATCGTGGCGAATCCTGCTGGAGGATTTGACAGCGGCCTATGAGCAGGCTGCACAAGGAGAGGGAATTCGTCTCCCCCCCAAAACAGCTTCATTCCAGTCATGGGCCCGGATGTTGGCTGTGGAAGCGAAAAGTGCCGCTATGCAGCAGGAGCGAGCATACTGGCTGCGAATGGAACAAGCGGAGCGCACTTGGCTGCCTAAGGACTACTGTGCCGAGGACACTCAGGCCGTTTCTTGCCGCATGCAAGTTGCGGATAGCGATACGCTCACGGCCGTATGGCCCGAGCCGATGACCCAGCTGCTGCTGAAGCAGGCGAATCGCGCTTACCGCACCGAGGTCCATGATCTGCTCCTTGCTGCGCTCGGCATGGCGATTTATGCCTGGAGCGGTCTGGAACGGGTGCTTTTGAATGTAGAAGGGCACGGCCGCGAACCTTTGCATCAAGATCAGGATGTAACGCGCACCGTAGGCTGGTTCACAAGTCAGTATCCGGTGTGGCTCGTCTGCGAAGCGAATGAGACGACTTCGCAGCGGATTAAGCGGGTAAAGGAAGAGCTTCGCCGCATTCCTCGCAAAGGAGCAGGCTATGGCATGCTGCGCTATTTGTCCGAGCTGTGCGAACCCGGCCTCTTCTCGGCGGAGCCCGAAATCAGTTTCAATTATTTAGGCCAATTTGATCAAGATTTGCAGAGCGGGGCCATGCGGCTGTCCCCTTTTAGCACCGGTCCTTCCATGAGCGGTACAACGGTCATGAAGCATGTGCTGAATATCAACGGACTCATCGCGGACGGGTGTCTGACTATGGAAATTCAGTACAGCAGCGCGGCATTCCGCAGGGAAACGATAGAACGGTTCGCTGAGCTGCTGCAAGCGAGCTTGCAGGAGGTTATTATGCACTGCGCGGCCAAGGAGCAGCCGGAGCTGACGCCAAGCGATGTGAAGCTGAGCGGTGTGACGCTTGAGCAGTTCGCAGCGATTACCGAGCATGCAGCTTCCACTGGGGAGATTGAGCAAGTATACGGGCTGACCCCGATGCAGAAAGGGATGCTGTTCCATGATCTGATGGACCCGGATTCGGCCGCTTATTTCGAGCAGGCGACTTTCGATGTTGAGGGCAGCTTTCATGTCGATGTGTTCGCACAAAGCCTCGATCAGCTTGTACAGCGGCACGCCGTACTGCGTACCAATGTGTTCAGCTCGTGGGAGCAGGAGCCTGTACAGATCGTTTATCGGGATAAGCGGAGCGAGTTTTATTATGAAGATTTGCGCCGGCTTCCGAGCGAATTGCGTCGATCGTACGTGCAGAAATTCGCAAGCGAAGACAAGTCCAGAAGGTTCGACCTGGCTTCGGGCATGCTGATGCGCGTAGCGGTTCTGCAAACGGACGATGAAGCCTTCTCGGTGATTTGGAGCTTTCATCACATCATCATGGATGGATGGTGTCTATCGCTAATCAACAAGGAAGTGTTCGGTACTTATTTCGCCATCTTGAAGGGTCTCCCCGCACAATTGGCACCCGTCAGTCCGTTCAGCCGTTATATGGAGTGGTTGGAGCGTCAGGACTTCCTACAAGCGCGCGATTACTGGATCCGCTACTTGAACGGCTACGAAGGACAGACGCTGCTTCCTGGCAGGGTATTGGCCGACAAGCCAGCGGCGGGATATGAAGCCGGCAAGCGGGTCAGCTCGCTTGGCAAGAGTTTGAGCGCGAGCCTGAATCGTACAGCCAGGCAGTGTCAGGTAACGATCCATACGGTGATGCAGACGGCTTGGGGAATGGTTCTGCAGCGTTATAACAACAGCAGGGATGTTGTGTTCGGCAGCGTCGTATCCGGTCGTCCTGCCGAAATACCCGGTATCGAGACGATGATCGGACTGTTTATGAATACCGTTCCTGTGCGGGTGAAAAGCGAAACGGAGGACATCTTCTCCGAATTGCTGAAGCGAAATCAGCGGCAGGCGATCGATTCCCATGTTTACGATACGCATCCGCTGTATGAAATCCAGGCGCAGACGATCCAGAAGACGGAATTGATCGGACATCTGCTCATCTTCGAGAACTACCCGCTCGATCGAGAAATCGAAAGCAGCGTCGACCGTGAGGGAGACGGCTTTACCATTGTCAATGCGGAGATGACGGAGCAGACGAATTATGACTTTACGCTGACGATCATGCCAGATGAAGAGATTGTTATCGAGTTTGGCTATAATGCGCTTGTCTATGAGCGCGGGAATGTCGAGCAGATGCAGGGGCATTTCATTCGGGTGCTCGAGCAGATCGCAGAGCAGCCGGATATGCGCGTTGACGAGGTGACAATCGTCACCTCGCAGGAGCAAGAGCTGCTCCTTCAGGACTTTAATTCCACAGAGGTAGACTATCCGCACGAGAGGACCATCTCTGCTTTGTTCGAAGAGCAAGCCGCATGCAGGCCGAACCGGACAGCGGTAAGGTGCGCGGACGGAGAGCTGACCTATGGCGAGCTGAACGAGCACGCCAATCGACTTGCCCGCACGCTTCGTTCGTCAGGCATTCAGCCAGGCGACAGGGTAGGCCTCCTGACGGATCGCTCGCTGCAGATGATCATCGGCATCTATGCGATTCTCAAGGCTGGGGGCGCGTATGTGCCTATGGATCCGTCGTATCCGGACGGCCGCATCCGTTACATGCTGGAAGACTCGGGGGCCAAGCTGATTCTGGCACAGAGGCAGTGGCTGGCTCGCGTGCCGGTGGAGCAGGCTGGCATAGCCATAGACTTACATGCTGCCGAAAGTTACGCGGCTGACGTGGCGAATCTTCCGCCTTTGGCTGGACCGGGCGACCCGGCGTACGTTATGTATACATCGGGCTCTACAGGCAAGCCCAAAGGCGTCATGATTGAGCACCGCTCGGTGGTCAACCGCCTTTTCTGGATGCAGAAGCGTTATCAGCTCACGGAAGCGGATGTCATTTTGCAAAAAACAGCAATTACGTTCGATGTGTCGGTGTGGGAACTGTTCTGGTGGGCGATGGCAGGTTCCAGCGTATGTCTCTTGTCGGTCGGCGGGGAGAAGAGTCCGGAACGGATGGTCGAAACGATCGCGCAGTATGGCGTGACGACCGTACATTTCGTCCCCCCGATGCTTCGCGAATTTTTGGATTACGCAGACCAGCAGTCCGGCTCCCGGCTGGCGGAGCAGCTGGGGACGCTTCGATACGTGTTCGCAAGCGGTGACGTCCTGCGGCCGCAGCATGCGGCGCAGTTCCAGAAGACGCTGGCCTGGATCAACCGCGCACGGCTTATCAATCTTTACGGACCGACGGAAGCGACGGTGGATGTCTCGTACTTTGAGTGTGATCCGGATACCGCTTACTCCCTGATTCCGATTGGCAAGCCGATCGATAATACGCGGCTGTATATTATGAAGGAAGGCACTTTGCAGCTGCAGCCGCTTGGCGTTCCCGGGGAATTGTGCATCGCCGGGGCAGGGGTAGCCAGAGGGTACGTCAACCGCCCGGAACTGACGGCGGAGAAATTTATGGAAGACCCGTTTCGGACCGGAGAGCGGATGTACCGTTCAGGGGATTTGGCCCGCTGGCTGCCTGATGGGAACCTCGAGTACCTGGGGCGCATTGACCGTCAGGTGAAAATCCGCGGTTACCGGATCGAGCTCGGGGAAGTGGAGTGGCAGCTTCTGAACGAGGAGAACGTTTCGGAGGCAGTCGTCGTCGCCGGAGAAGATGACGGGGCAGGGCTGCAGCACTTGTGCGCTTACTATGTTGCGAAAACGGATATCAGCGCGAGTGAGCTGCGCAGCCGTTTGGCAGCGAAGGTGCCGAGTTACATGGTGCCGACGTACCTGATGCAGATAGAGCGGATGCCGCTAAGCGCCAATGGCAAGATTGATCGGAAGGCGCTGCCCGCTCCGCAAGGAGCCGTACGGACGGAGGCCGCTGTGATGCCGCGCACAAGGACAGAGTCGATGCTAGCGAGGATTTGGCAGGATATACTGGGACTGAACCGCGTTGGCGTAACAGATCATTTCTTTAATATAGGCGGTCATTCGCTCCGAGCCACTGCTTTGGTCACACAGATTCAAAGGGAGACCGGCATCGCCGTACCGCTGCGGATCGTGTTCGAGCGGCCGACGATCGAGACGTTGGCCGCCTGGATTCGCCATGAGGCGCAGGGAGAAGCCGAAGCTGCCACGGTCATTCCCTTAGCCGAGGAGCAACCTTACTATCCGCTGTCTTCTGCACAGAAACGCATGTATATTTTGAGTCAGTGGGCAGGCGGAGACATCGGCTATAACATGCCCAGCGCGATGCTGGTGGAGGGTCCGCTAAACCGGGTTCGGCTGGAAGAGGTGTTCCGCCAATTGATTGCGCGCCATGAGTCGCTGCGCACCGGATTTGAGATGTTGAACGGCGAACCGGTGCAAAAAATTTATGATGCTGCAGATTTTGCTATCTGCACGGTGCAAGCGAACGAAGAAGAGGCGCTGCACCGCTTGCGGCATTTCGTTCGGATGTTCGATCTGCGGAAGCCGCCGCTTCTGCGCGTAGAGTTGATCGAGCTGGAAGCTGAACGGCATATTTTACAATTCGATATGCACCATATTGTCTCGGACGGGGTTTCCATCGCACTCGTGATGGAGGAGTTGAACAAGTTGTACACCGGAGAGAGGCTGCCGCCGTTAGGGTTTCAATATAAAGATTATGCCGTTTGGCAGGCACAGCAGGAAGAGAGCAAGTTTTATCGGCAGCAAGAAGCTTACTGGCTCAATGTGCTGTCCGGGGAACTGCCGGTTCTGGAGCTGCCGACAGACTATCCGCGGCCAGAGGTGCGCTGCTTCGAAGGAAAGCGAGTCGCTTTCGAGTTCGATTCGGCTTTGACCGTGCAAGTGAAAGAACTGGCTGAAGAAAACGGCAGCACGCTGTTCATGGTACTGCTGGCAGCCTATACGGCACTGTTGGCCCATTATAGCGGGCAGGAGGATATCATCGTCGGAACGCCAGTAGCCGGCAGACAGATAAGCGGTCTGGAGACGATCGTCGGCATGTTCGTGAATACGTTGGCGTTGAGAAATTATCCGACCGAAGAAAAAACATTCCGCGCCTACTTGCAGGAAGTCAAGGAGAGCGCGCTTGGCGCTTACGAACATCAAGCATACCCGTTTGACGAACTGGTGGACAAGCTCGGCGCAGCCCAGCATGCCAACCGCAATCCGCTGTTCGACACGATGCTCGTGCTGCAAAATTATGAGCAGCAAACGCTGCAGATCGAAAAGCTGCGCTTTACGCCGTTGGAAAGCGAGCTTGCCATCGCAAGATTTGACCTGACGGTAACGGTGATGGAGGAGGAGGGGCGGATCGTCGGCAATATGGATTACAGCTCCAAACTGTTCCAAGAACGGACAGTCCGGAAGCTTGCCGACGATCTGTCGAACTTGCTTTCCATCGTCGCTGCAATGCCGGATATTCGACTGGGAGATATTCAACTTACCGAACCCGTTACGCCGGTAACGATCGATTTCTTGCTGTAGCGCATCGCCGCGGATTGTGCTTAGCCTAGTGACCGCCATCTTTCAGATGAAGAAGATCACTTGGCCAAGAAAGGCACACAAGAAGGCCCACCGTTTAACCCCGCCTGGCATTGGCCCAACAGCCAATGCCAAGGCGGTTCTTTTTATGGAATCCTGTTGGAGGACAAGAACATATATTCATTAAGGGCCGCACAAGTGCATGACAAGTCCTTAGCCGATGTTCTCCGACGATCTCATATCCATTTGCGTTTGTCTTCATATAGGTAAGCGAATAAGATATATTAAGATAAAAGAACGGAGGAATGAAATGGGAAAAGGAAAAGAAAAAGAAATACAGGAATTCAATTCACGTTTTGATGAAGAGATTGTTGAGATTGCGGGCGTTACAGAAGCTTGCGGTGTCGGAGCCGGTAAAGGAATGGGTCAAGTCATGTGGAACCCGTCCATTACTTTAATTGCGTGGAAACGGATAGGGGAAGATGAGCCACTTATACGTGATAGAACAATCTTGGAATGGCTTGTAAGCAATAGTGAACTATCAAAAGCAAAAGAGGTCCTTCAAGCAAACAGTCTGGTAAAGCTGAGAGTCCGAATTGGAGAAAAATCTCTTATGTTTATCGAAGTTCTTGATCCATCATACCAAGATAATGAATTGAAGGTGGTATTAGAGGAATCCTTCAAACCCGTTTTCTATCACGATGAGAAGTTAGGCCAATTCCAATTGGATAAGACGATTGATTTATTTGAAAAAGAAGTTCAATTCGATGGAGAAAGAGTGGAACTCCACTTTGAGTGGCAATCGGATGAGAACCAAATGAAGTTGGCACTTCAAACAGCCTATACGTTGTTTGGTGATCAGGAAGGGTGGAACAAGAGACTAAAAGCGTATGCGGCAGATGAATTGCTCGATTTGGCAAATGATTGGTTAGAGCAAGAAGACGAGCCTCAGTACGAAGAAATAACGGAAGAGATATTCATCAACTCGATTAAAATCTGGACCATCTCTGTGTATCCAGACGGCAGATTCACTGTTTATTATTCAGACGGAGACTTGTTCTGGGGGCATTCGATTTGTATTAACGGGAACATCAGCGGCGAGTTTGAATCAGCCCACATTTGAGACGGAAACGTAGAATTGGCATGAATGAGACTGGCTCTTGAGAATGCCAGGATGACCAAAGGACAAACCGATCCGAATCCGATGGTCTGGAGTGTGATCGTCAAGGATAGCCGGATTGCCGGCATAGGCGCTCACTTGAAGCCGGGAGAGCCCCATGCGGAGATTCATGCCCTGCGCATGGCCGGTGAACAGGCACTCGGGGCCGTAATTTATGTAAAGCTGGAGCCCTGTTCCCATCATGGGCGGACGGGCCCCTGTGCGGAGGCTATCATCGGGGCGGGAATTCGCTCCGTGATCGTCGCCGCATCCGACCCGAACCCGCTGGTGGCGGGCCGGGGGCTGCAGATGCTGCGGGAGGCAGGCATCGAGGTCATTACGGGGGTATGCGAAGAAGAGGCCGTACGCATGATCGAAGTGTTCAACCGGTATATCGTGAGCCGCCGGCCCTTTGTTACGCTTAAGTCCGCCATTTCCCTTGACGGTAAAATAGCCACGCGGGAGAGAGAGCAAGGGCTGCAGTCATGGCTGACGTCCTGAACCTAAAGGATGTCCGGTACGAACAGCTTGGAACGGATCTGAAAATCATCGGATATCCCGTTCGATAATACGGCGCGACAGGGCCACTTCGAACCGGAGCATGCCCTGTTTTGTAATTCAGCACGCCAAAGGACAAAAACATACTCACAATGAATGCCGCCGTCGTGCGAAGCGATAGCCATTAATACTTGCAAGAGCAAACAAAATAAGATATATTTACGTTTAGTTAGATAATCTAATTAAAAAGGTGATGTGATGGCAAAAAGAACGGCGATTGAGAACACCGTGGACCAGCAGCTGCCTAAATTAGGAATTGCCCCTTATTTAGACCTAATGGACCAAACCGCGACAAAGGACACGGATCGCAAATCAACTCACATGGGATTGCTGATGTTGTGGCTCAGTGACAATACCCTGGACTTGATGGACATGGATTTATCTGAATTCGGTATTACCGAGAGCAAGCTGGACTTGTTGCTGCTGCTTATGCTGCATGAGGACAGAGAGCATGTCACTCCCTCGGCAATCGCAGATCGACTTGGGATTCGTCGGGCTTCTGTAACGGCTTTGTTGGATTGGCTGGAAAAAAGAAAATGGATTGTTCGCGAACAGAGTGTCCAAGATCGTCGTATGATTCATGTCAGCATTACACGGGAAGGCCGGGACTTGGTCGGCAATGTACTACCGACCTTTTGGGCAACTTGCGCTTCACTGCTCAGTGACTTGGATGAGGAGGAGCGAACAGTGTTTGAGAAGATCTTGGTTAAGCTGAATGGAAGTATAGAGAAAAGGTTAGGGGTAGGGAGATAATTTTTTTATACATATAATTAGATAACCTAATTACTTTTATTAAGGAATTCTGCAACAGTTTAAAAATCTTATTAAAAGAGGTGCTTTATGTCACAAGCAGCGGGTTCAACAGTTTCGAAGAGTAGAAACTTTTCTCTCATGACGGCGATTTTATGCTGGTCTGGAATGATGGTCATGTCCAGCTTGTATGTAACCATTCCTTTGATATCTTTGTTTGCTGATTTCTTTAGCATTACACCTACACAGGCAGCGGCTGCGGGGAGTATTTTTTCTATGGGGTTCGCGATGGGATGTTTGATTTATGGAGCCTTATCGGATAAATACGGCCGCAAACAAGTGATTTTTATTGGGCTTCTTGCGTTGACGCTGATCTCTTTGCTGCTCGGCATGGTTGACAGCTTCTTCTGGATGGTCGTGCTGAGAGGAATGCAAGGCTTTGCGGCAGCCACTTTTTCTCCGGTTGCCCTGGCCTACGCGGTAGAAATGTTCCCCGCAGAAAAGCGGGTGACGACAATCGGGTTTATTAGCACAGGATTTTTGGTTGCCGGAATCATCGGGCAGGTTGTCAGTGCTTTAATTAGCGAGCAATATGGGTGGAACACGGTATTTTACCTTCTGGCAGGTGTGTATGCCATCACTGCGTTTCTAATTCTTCGCTTCCTTCCAAAAGGTGAAATTCAACAAGCACATGCGAATGTTTGGGAATCTTTAAAGCAAATCGGCGGTGTATTTTCGCAAAAAAACCTTGTTCTAAGCTACATTGTGGCAATGGTATTGCTCATGTCGTTTGTCAGCATGTACACCGTCTTGGGTAATTACTTAAGCGGTCCCGACTTTGGTTTGAATTCAGAAGAAATTCTTTATATCCGTTCTATTGGCGTTTTGGGCATGCTGGTTTCTCCTTTGTCCGGAAGATTATCGAAACACTTTGGCGTTCGTGCGGTTCTGCTTGGCGGACTCCTATTGGCGATTGCAGGTTTAGCCTTCTTGGGCATGATTTCAAACTTGCCTTTGTTGATTGTTATGAGTTTAATTTTTGTTACGGGCATTGCGCTCTCTGTTCCAGCGCTCGTTTCTCTAGTCGGTCAATTAGGAGGCAAAGCCCGCGGGATTGCGGTTTCAATGTACACATTCGTTCTATTTGCGGGAACAAGTATGGGCCCGGTTATTTCTATTCGTTTGATGGAAATGGGCAGCTACTTGTTGACCTTTCTTCTACTGGCGCTGAACCTCAGTATAGGCTTGCTTGCTGCATGGTTGATTCATCGGGAAACGCCTGAGGAACCACAAGTAACGACAAAAATGTTTTTTAAATAAAGTGAAGAATTATCGCCGATTAGCCACACGCTATGATAAATTGGCCTCTACGTTCAGTTTTTTTTGCGTCGAAGGCCGGTTTTAGAACAGCTGCCGCCCACTGGCGGAAGCTGGTGGGCGAGGTGTTTTCCGGCGTACGCCGGAGCGCGTTGAAGATCCCGTCCACTCCGGCTATGTCCATGTCGACCATACTCTGGGCCATGGCCTCTGTGTAGCGACAGCAGCCGAACGAACGGCTGCTTTTTTCTTTTCATTTTCTGTGCTAGAGTATTGCAATATTCAGTTCAACTGTATATAGTGTAACTATACAGTTATTCTATATAGCAAAGCGATATACATGGTGAAATACGTACATTGGAGGGCTAACATGGAAAGGGATAAGCGCCTGCCGTTGACCGAGACGGTCTACTACATTCTGCTGTCGGTGATCGAACCTGCGCACGGGTACCTTATTATGCAGAAGGTAGAGGAGCTTAGCGGAGGGCAAGTACGAATGGCCGCAGGAACACTTTATGGCGCGACGGAGAATTTGATCAAGCTGAAGTTCATTCAGCAAGTTGCCAGTGAGGACAGTCGGCGTAAGGTGTACGGTATAACCGAGAAGGGCCTGGAGATGCTTCGGCTTGACCGCGACCGCATGCAGCATATGATTAACGTTACCGCAAAGCTGATAACCTAACATTGAATGGGGGAGATCACTGTGAGGAAATACAAGGTGTTCATGAATCTCGAGAAAGAAGAACAGTGGCTAAGCGATTTGGCCCAGCAGGGGATTCGACTGGAGAAAAAGACGTGGCTCGGGTATAAATTCCGGCGAGATCTGCCGGAAGCGGCCACCATCAAGATGGACTACCGTACCTTCAAGCAGGCGTCGGATTTCGAGGATTATCGGGCTCTATTCGAAGATAGCGGCTGGGAGCATATCAGCGGTACGAAAAACTCCGGTTTTCAGTACTTCCGGAAAGCTGATAAGGAAGGAAGCAAGGAGATCTTCTCGGATGTCGATTCCAAGGCCATACGCTATAAGAGGCTGTCTGATCTGTGGGCACTGCTGGCATGCGTCTATGCCATTGTTATGTTCTCGCTGATCCGCAGCGAAAGCATCGACCCGGGCGCGATATTGAACCCGAAGCTGCTGTATTTCACACCAGGACTTTGGGAGCTGGAAGGGGAGGCATTTTGGAGGTCCTTTCTTTTTGAAACGCCCTTCGCCGTCTTCAGAGGTTTAATGTGGTTATTCCTACCGGTCGTCGTCATTGCAGCTTTGTATTGCGCCTTTAAGTTGAAGAACCAGTACAATCGTATGAAAGAAGATGATCTCCGTATATAATACTTGTTCTCATCGTTGAATAGAGCGGAGACTGATGACAGACAGGGTTGCAGACACCGCAGCCTTTTACATGAATTATTTTGGATTCGAACCGGTATTCGAGACGGATTGGTACGTTAGTCTACGAGCGGCCGGCGGCTCTCTTCCGTTTGAGCTGGCCATTCTCGACGCGAACCATTCAACAGTGCCCGCGGCTTACCGTGGAGGGGGTAAAGGCCTGCTGCTCAACCTGGAGGTTGACCGTGTCGACGAGGAATACGATCGTCTCATTCTTACGCACAAGCTGCCTCTCATCCAGGACATCCAGAGTGAAGAGTTTGGGCAGCGGCATTTTATCACCTGCGATCTGAATGGGGTATTGATCGACGTCATTACCATAATTCCTCCCGCAGGAGACTTCCGTGAACAGTACACAGAGGCCGTATGGGAGGCGACTTCGGATCATCATGAGGAGAAGTAAGGAGGAAGCCCACCAAACCATCCGCAGGCTGATGGAGGTGGCACGTAACCATTTCACCGAGTATGGGTACGCTGGCGCGGCGCTCGAATCGATCGTGCAGGAAGCGGACGTGACGCGGGGAGCCGTGTATCATCATTTTCGCAGCAAAAAGGAGCTGTTCCGTATTGTACTCGAAACGGTACAGCTGGAAGTTTCCGAACAAGTGGAGGACGCGGCATCCGGTGCGGATGAGGTCTGGGAGCAGCTTTATTTAGGCTGCAGGGCCTTCGTGCTGGCAGAGGTGGAACAGAGCCGAAAACGTATCCTGCTGATTGACGGCCCCGCTATCATGGGCTGGGATGTATGGAGGGTGATGGATGGGAAATACTCTATGCGTCTCCTGCGGGAACAGCTGGAGCTGATGCATGAACAGGGACATATTCCGGGCGAGTCCGCAGACGCCATGGCGCATTTCATTTCAGGAGCGCTTAACGAAACCTCCCTTTGGCTGGCAAGTCGCACGCCCGACGAGACAGATTTGGATAACAGCATGAACGTCATCCGGCTCTTCCTAGATGGGATCAGGGATCGGCAAAAACAGCAGACGCCAATGGATCATCCGTAGAGAGAGTTGCGGGAAGAGAAGGGGGCAAGGGCATACCGAGAAGAGGCAGCATTGTAATTCCTTCTCTAGGATTCCTAATGTCAACAAAAAAACGGTCATTAGCTAAAATTCATTTATCCAATCGAATAGAACAGGAGAGATCGCGTTGCAGCTCTCAGATTCCAATTATTCCGCAATTAATGCTCTATGTAAACAAGGCGATGATTTAGTGAAATCAGGTGATCTTGATGCCGCCAAGAAAAATTATATTGCCGCCCTCCGTTTATTGCCTGAAAATCATCAAGAATGGGAGGCCGCTACCTGGATATATGCAGCTATTGGGGATGTCCACTATCGCATGAAAAATTACGATAAGGCTTTCAAGTGCTTTTTTAATGCCGTACAGTGTCCGAGGGGGTTGGGTAATCCGTATATTCATCTTCGGCTGGGGCAGTTATATTACGAACAGGAAAACTTTGAAAAGGCAGCTGACGAGTTAACTCGGGCTTACATGGGCGCCGGTATTGAGATTTTTAGGGAAGACGACCCAAAGTATCTTGAGTTTTTGGGGACAAACATAGAGATTTGAAAATTCAGGTTACGCAACAGCTGCTGATTTCGCACAATGTCGGAGGACAAGAACATATATTCTTAACCGCAAATGACAAGAACATGCAGTCATTAGCTGGCCAGAGCGACCGGCTGCCTTCGCTGCGTTAACAGGTGGATCCTTTAATCGTTTCGAAAATACTTGATAGTTCACAAAGGCAGGAAAGTACGGGTACAATCTGGAATAAACATACAAAATCCAATGTCACTGCGACAACGACAGTATTTAATCTCAAGTTTCAATGGCGTGTTTAGTTAAACGAGGTCGGATAGTTTCAACCAAAACAGGAAGCTTAGTTGAACGACCGCAGCGAAGGCAGCCGGCCAAATCGACCGGTTGTCTTTCGCTGCGCTAACGGGAGTTTAACTTTTGCGCGCGGTGGCGGTGCCGGAGGACAAAACTGGTAATCAGGGTGTAATCGAAGCTTCGTTATCACATTGCAGACGAATACATAGGCACTGATATCGAGTAAAACCATCTGTGCTGGTTTTCATAGAAAGAATGGATAGGAGTGTGATCCGATGAATTGGAGAAGAGCAGCCATTGCGGCTGTGGTGGGAACACAAGTCATCGTGACAGGAACGGTCGGGGCATCGGCGGAAGAGGTAGCGGATGTTTGGAAGCCTGTGCCTAGCGTGCAGCCAGCCATTCAATTCGAGATGTTCCCTTCGGAGATACCTGAATCGGGTAGAGTGCCTGCAGTCATTCGGCTGCTGAGCAGCATTCCTTTTTATGACAAATACGAGGACTCTGGCGGTCAGCCCCAGGGCTATTTGGCTCCTCAGAAGGTACAGGTAGTCAAGGCGGGCATGCCTTGGTCGGAAGCAAATAATTGGTGGAAGGTACGCACTTGGCTCGGTGATAAGTGGATCCATGTTCCTTCAAACGCACTGGATGTAGATCCTCCGAAACAAATATCGCTGCTGGATAACACATTGATGTACGCCAATCCGACTACGAGTAAACCCTCAACGGGGACGCTTGCACCGCAGGATGTCGAAGTGGTGAGTGCGGCGAAAAGGTGGTTTGCTGCGGATACTTCCGATAACAGCGCGTTGACTTGGTTGCGGATCCGTACGACCTGGCTTGGCGATCAGTGGATTCGAATTCCGCTGAATCATATTGGAACGCTGCGGAGCATTGTGCCAGAGAAAGCTTATTTTTTGAACGAATCCGGCATACCGAGTGGCGAAGGAAAAATAACTGCTGAGTTCATATCACCATTCAACAGCACTGCCTACCGGGTAGAGACAGAGAACGGTGTTCAATGGGTATTTTCCCGAGGAGCGAGGATCGAATCGTCACAAGAAACACTGAAGCTGGATACGAGAACGACGCTTTTTGCACAGCCATATTCTTATGGGGAAGAGGTAGCGATTCTCCCGCCTCAGAGCGTCGAGGTGTTCGAACGAATTGATAACAATCCATATGGGAATACGACGGAGGAACCAAACTGGTATCATGTCCATACCTCGGCTGGAGATGGCTGGGTGAATAAACAGTTTGCCGATCCTATTGATGCCAAGCCAACGTCCGCGGCCATTCAATTGAACTCCAATGCGCAGCTGATGAGCTATCCGACCTCGGGTATATGGTATAAGTTCGCACAAGCGGCGCCACAGATTCTTCACCCGATTAGTTACTGGGATGATGCGTCAGGGAACCGTTGGTACCAAGTCGATTCTTATGTCGGTCTTGTCTGGCTGAAATTAAATCCATACACCGATCGCATTGTCGGTCAAGGATCTGACCCCGCTGTGGACATGTCATTTTTCACGTTGTTCTACAACAGTGCGAAAATCGATGGGGACGAGCTGAAGGTTCAGGACCGGCGAGTAGGATATATGCTCGATAACTCTTGGTATGTATCCATTCCTTTTCTATCCGAGGGTTTTCGTTATGATCAAAGCAAGTCAGGCGGCTGGACCACTTATCAGAGCAACAAGTTCAGTTATGGATTCCGTATTCAGCCGGGCTCACAGCAGGCAATAACGCTCTGGAACGGCAAAGAGGTTCGGGTGATGAGCTTAACCGCAGCGCCGCGGATCTCGTCCGATGGGGAGCTATATCTGAACGAAGCCGATATACGGACCCTATTCGGCTCTCTCATAGCTAAGGTTGATTCTTCTCTCACCTTCACCCTTCAGACGTACAATGTGACGGCTCTTGCCATTCCTTCATCGGTCGATACACACCAGATGGAGCTCAATGTAGCCTTCAGGGACAGTATACAGCAGCTCCCTGTCAATGCTGCACCAGAGCTAAGGCCCCGGCTGACGCTGGAGGAGCTCGGAGCTCCGCCGTCAGAGGCCGTCCAGGCTTACTCGGAATGGGTTGCACCTCTTCAGTGGGACATGGCTCTGTTCCAGTACAATGCGGTCAAGCAGCTGAAGGTCGGGCCGAACCAACTACGGGCCAGACTAGAGATCGGCGGCAGGATCCTATGGCAGCAGGATTTCACAGTTCAGCGACAAAACTAGTTAAGGATGGAAGCTAACCTGTCTCAGCCGGTTGAACAACAACCAAGGGCAGCTGTCCCTGGTTAGAGGTTATGAAACCAGAGCGACTTGTAATCAAGCATGCCGTGTTCCTCCATTTTCTGGCGACAGCAATATTCGAGAATCTGGAAGGCAAGATCAATGATAATTAGACCATAAAAGGGAGCAGACCACCGCGGTTTTGCTCCCTGTTTCATTGAAGTAAGGGCATCCGTTGGACTCAACGTTGAACCACACATTGCTGCTGCTAATCCTAAGCTTGCATCTTTAAATGTTGACATGTTTACCTTACGCCTTGAGCAATCAAATGTTCTGACCACCAGAGATTTCGATTCGCTGTGCATTAACCCAGCGATTGTGGGGATCGAGTAGACTGGCGACTGCGGGACCAATATCTTCAGGCACGCCGACACGACCAAGGGCAACCATCGAAGCAAACGCATTATTGTAAGCAGGCGTGTCACGCACAGCGCCGCCTAAAAAATCGGTTTCAATGGCACCAGGTGCAATGGTATTAACAGTGATACCCCGGTGGCCCAGCTCTTTTGCCATATAGATGGTTAGAATTTCTACTGCACCCTTAGCTGCAGAGTAAGCCGAGAAGCCGGGATAAGAGACTCGAGTAAGACCTGTTGAGAAGTTAACAATACGACCACCATCTGCAAGAAGCGGCAGCAGGGCTTGAGTCAAAAAAAATACGCCCTTGACATGCACATTGAACAGGCCGTCGAATTGAGCCTCTGTGGTTTCGGCAAAGCTTACCATTTCCCCATGACCGGCATTATTCACCAGATGATTGAAAGTGGAGTTACCCCAATTCGATTGCAAAATAGAACCAACCGTCTGAGCAAAGCCAGAGAAGCTGGATGTGTTTTCCATATCGAGTTGTAGAGCGACCGCTTTACACCCCAGAGCTTCGATCTCAGCAACGACTGATTTTGCTTCTTCTGCTCGGCTGCGATAGGTCAAAATGACATCACCGCCATGACGCGCAATACTAATGGCCGTATTACGACCAAGCCCCCGGCTGCCGCCAGTGACGATGGAAATCGTGGTCTGTGCAGCTTCTTGTTCTAAAATTTTCCCTTTCAACGTTATCCGTCCTTTCAAAAATGTTTTTTAATTACCTTGCCATCATAATTTATGAAGTTCGCTTTAAGTCAAGGGTTTTTTTGGAAAATAATAAGTGTATAATGGAACAGAAAACACCTTGTTTTAATCCTCGTTTTTTCTTTTTATGGCATGAAATCAGAAAATTCAATTAATAAAGTTGAAGAAACCATTTAAAGCGCACTTTAACAGGAGGCGATGAAAGTTTATTATGTTGACTATTAAAGAAGTTACTGAAATAACGGAAATAGCCGCACACACACTTCGATATTACGAAAAAGAGGGATTGCTCCCGCATGTTAAAAGAAACGAAAATGGAAAGCGTTTATACGACGAAGAAGATTTAAGCTGGATCCACTTTGTTACAGCGCTTCGGGCAACAGGAATGCCGATTGCTCAAATTCAGAAATACGTTTACTTATACAAAGAAGGGGACTCCACCATTTCAGAACGAAAATTGATGATGCTCCATCACAAAAAAGAAATAGAGAGAAGCATAGGGGATCTCTATTTTAACTTGGATAAAATAAATTATAAGCTTGCTCTTTATGATGTTTTAGAATCCCAGATTAAACGAACTAGTATTAAAATTTAGGCTCAATTTCCCAATTCAAGTAAAGAAAGGACAGAGGCGATCACCCTGTCCTTTCTCAATAGATAAACGCATGATGAGTTTACAGTTTCATCGAGGTTACAAATCGAATTTCCAGTTGCCCATCATTTTGGCAACTGCCGGATCGTGGTACGATAAGAAAAGACTTTCCTGCGTATCGAGAGTGGAAATTAGTTCGATGTCGTCCACGCTCAACTCAAAATCGAATATGTTGAAGTTTTCAACGATCCGTTCTTTCTTCACCGACTTCGGAATGACAACGACTCCACGCTGAACAAGCCAGCGAAGCACGACTTGGGCGACGGACTTGTTGTGTTTTCCTGCGATTGAGGCCAGAACTTCGTTCCCGAACAAGTTGTTACGTCCTTCAGCGAAAGGTGCCCACGACTGGTGCAGCACTCCCTGCTCTTTCATAAAAGCGGCACTCTCGATTTGCTGGTAGAACGGATGCGTTTCGACTTGATTGACGGCAGGCACGGTTTGGTTATGCACGATAAGGTCCATCAAACGGTCAGGCAGGAAATTGCTGACCCCAATCGCCTTGATTTGGCCTTCACGGTACAGTTCTTCCATCGCACGCCAAGCGCCGTAGTAATCGCCGAACGGCTGGTGAATAAGGTATAAATCCAGATAGTCGAGCTGGAGCTTCTTCAAAGATTTAGCAAACGCCAGCTTGGCACTCTCGTAGCCGGCATCCTGAACCCATAGCTTGGTTGTGATAAACAACTCCTCACGTGGGATACCGCTGCGCTTGATCGCGCGACCGACCGCTTCCTCATTCAGATAACCGGCGGCGGTATCGATTAGGCGATAACCAGCCATCAGCGCATCATATACGGCTTTCTCGCATTCATCTGCATCAGGAACTTGGTAAACACCAAAGCCAATGATCGGCATTTGCACACCATTGTTTAATGTGACGGTTTGCATTGTAATTCCTCCCAGTGTTGAAATGGATAACAGCAAACGGCGCTTATTCCCTTAATCGGGGACTGCGGCGGGAGTTCCACCTACGACTCATTTGCGTTACACTAAGCTTAGAACCTTCGTGTTACACGAAGTCAAGCTGCTTTCAAAAATTTATTTTCCTAGGAGGATTGCACATGCATACGGTCAAAGAAGCCTCCCTCATAACGGGACTCACCGAGCACGCAGTACGCTTTTACACGGATAAAGGTCTGGTGCCAAGTGTACAGCGTAATCAAAACAATATTCGAATGTTTGACGAAGAATCAATCAACTGGCTGCATGGCATCAAATGCCTCAAGCAATCCGGGATGCCTATTGAAGTTATTAAGAGGTATATAGATCTCTGTCTCGAGGGAGATTCGACCATTCCGCAACGTTACGCACTCATGATGGAGCACAAAGAAGACGCGCTCGCAAAGCTCGAAGAAGCCAAATTGCACGTTGCCCATTTGGAACAAAAAACCGCTCTATATCAGGCCATTATGGAGCACCGCACTTTAGATACGACCAATCCCGGCAACTGGGAAAAAATCAAGCATATGCATAGCGATGTATTTTACTCGCCCTCTGTTCAGAAGGCGTGAGAGGTCTACGTGAGTCACAACCACTCTGAAGAAAATACTCGGTTTAAGCTTCTGATTGGCTTAGCAATGATCAAGATTCACTTCAGCCTAGATGAAACTAACGGGAGACTATAGCTCCAGAATGACACGACGGCAGCCCGCCAGATGATCGGCTGCCGTATTCCATGAATGATGGGAATATAAAGAAACCTATAGAAAACAAGTGAACGGTGAAACCATGCAGCTCCTGGACGAACAGGGGAATGTAGTGACGCCGATTACCTTTGATGGAAGTACATATTTGCCGGCCAGGGCTATCGCGAGCTCGCTGGACGTTGCCGTTGACTACGATGAAGCCACCAAAAGTGTACCGTTCGGTGAAAAGGTGGAGGGCGTGCCTCTGAATGCCACACAGACCTTCACCAAGGCGATCAAGGATCCGAACCAGACGAAATACATGGGCAAGGACTATCAGGAAGTGATCAAGGACACGAGCAACAACGGCTCCAACTTCTCCCTGAAGCCGGAAAAGAAGTATCAGACGCTGTACCTGCAGGTCGCTGCACTGGGCACGGAAGTAAAGGTAAAGATCGAGGATGGTAACAGCCGTCTGCTCAAGCAGGAAACGGTGAGAGTAGAGGACGGATTGAGGACGATCGAAGCCAATGTGAACGGACAGGAAAGAGTGGTCGTATTCTACAAATATAAGAATAAGGAAGGCGTGAACGGAATATTTGTCCCGCTTACGACTTCGTATTATAAATAAATTCGTTTTTAAATAGCGCTTTCATCCCGGCATATTTAAAATGCCGGGATTTTTTCTACGGAATGACAAGCCAATGGCGCACAGTCGAACAGCCAACAGCCAGCCGGCCCGTGTCGGAACAGGAAATTGGATCGGAGGATTCAAATGGAGATGATTTATAGGAGTTGCATTGAACAGCTCCTATATGTTTTATTATCAGGGATTTAGGAATCAAGTTGAAATAATTTATTGAGAAATCCCAATGCCTCAACAGTGCATTTCCCTGTTAAGCAGTGCTTCAGTTCCTTCTTAGCAAGCTCCACACGAATATCAGATTGAAGTATGCCGACGTTCTCCATCCAATGGTCGGTTGACTCGAATGTAGTACTCTTCCACGCGCTATTCACATCTAAAATGATCCTACTTTCTTTGGCACCAGAAATAACAATATCCATAGTTTCTTGTAAGTCCAAAAGGGATCGTTCGAATGTCTTCTTCATTTCTTTGCCATGCATTCCCGCTTTTAATCTTAATGACCTAGTTTCGATGCCTTCTTCCTCTCTGATTTGTCGATAAAGCACTAAAGCATCCTTAGAAATCAGACCTTGTTGATAACGAACTAATTCGCGTGAAATGAGAACCAGTTTTTTCTTAATGAATTTACCGTAAGCCGCTGCGCCATCACTCGGAAGTCGTGTTCGCCAAAGCCAAGGATCAGTTTCAGTCCCCGTTAACCATTGCTCGCCAAAAGTGATTTCGTAAAGTGAGGGATGGTTTGGAATAAGTGGTGCCAGTGGCAA
Source organism: Paenibacillus sp. S-38 (assembly GCF_049942825.1). Classification (NCBI taxonomy): domain Bacteria; kingdom Bacillati; phylum Bacillota; class Bacilli; order Caryophanales; family Paenibacillaceae; genus Paenibacillus; species Paenibacillus sp. S-38. Next base: position 3,841,256 of record NZ_CP187970.1, on the reverse strand, counting down.
GATGCCCACTTCATTAATAAGCTGAACAGCCTCTTTATATGTGGAGATTTTTATTTGGATCATTCATATCCCTCCTACTAGATATTGGGTATGGAGAAGTTGCTTCCGATGAACACATGGCTAGAGATGATGCAAAAAAGGCAGGAATGTAAACACAATCCTGTTACAGATTTTGCTACTCAAGACTCCAGACCTATTCACCAAATCATTCTAGAATTCAATAGATATGTTTCACAATCAACATTAAGGTGCGGGGAAGAGGGATGTAATCGACCAGAAGATTCATTTGTTTTCAGACGTCATACTAAAGAAAAGCACAATAAATTACTTGTTCTGCCATTACATCCACCACGAATCAAGCGGCTGCAGGCGTTACACCGGGCGAGAGCAAAGAAATCGAGAAATACAATGCGTATGTGGGGCTCAATAACTTGTTAACGGGCCGGATCAATGAGGTTCTGGTCCATTATTTTGAGAAGTTCGGAGTTGATCAACAGCCTATAATCGAGAAGAACCTCAGCTTCATCATGCTCGGCGTTGCTGAACCTGAGCGGGCAGTTATTGATAAAGCGAACGGCTATACCCCAAGCCAACCTGCTTTTGCGAACGTGGATCCTGTAGTGAACAAATTGACACCGGTCATCAAAGATCTGTTGTCCGTCCTGGACGATATGAAAGCCTACTATGATAGTAAAGGCTACGTGGATGATGATTTCGCAAAAGGAAAACAGCTGCATACCAAGCTAGTAAGTGCCAATATCGCTTACGAGACTGTCGCCAAACAATACTTCATTGCAATGCAAAAATTGGGTAACGAGAAGCGTGAGGCTGAACTGCAAAAACTCAAGGATGCAGACCAGCAGATCCGGTATAATGCTCTGAAGTTCATGATCGATGCCGAGGCTACAGCCCTTGAAATGGATGAGCAGGGAATCACCGCCGGCAATGTGCTGGAGCTTGATATGACAAAGTTTAAAGCCAAATATGACATCATGACTGAAGATTTGAATGCGCTCATGACAATCGCAAAAGACAAGGAACGAATACAAAAAGAAGGGATAAACAGCTTCAGCATCGAGAACTTTGTTCATTCAGCCACCGAGGCAAAAGCGGCCGCTTCGAAAATCATTGAACGCATCAATAAGAAGAAACCTGTATCTGATTCTGACCTGAACGGCCAGTTCCTGCACAGTACGGATGGTACACCTGAGAATTTCAATTATCTGTTAAGTAAGGCAGTCGAACGATATAATGAAATAAATTAAGCATGTCGAACGATTGGAGCTTCGGAATCAAAATACGGAGTCCCGGTAACGAACAAACCTTATCCGCGTTCCCTTGCGGATAAGGTTTGTTGCGTCTTTCCGCTCTTCTTTGCGGCCTGCCCTATGAAGATCTGTTTCCTACTATGGGACGAAATCCCTAACCACATGGTTGTTGTGCGAACGGAGAACGCTAGCGCAATAACACCTGGAGGCTGCCATCATGTTCGGCAGTTTCTTTATGTTAAACGGAGAACGATAGTGTAATAACCAGGGAGCAGATCGCTGCGCGCGGCCGCTGCTCTCTGGTCGCGTTGATGTAACGGGCAGCATTCCTATTATGAGTAAATACGAAGTTTGAGAAATAAAAAGACTCCTTGATATGATGTTAATGGGTCCCTGAGCTGGCCAGCGAACGGATCCAAAAACAAACCAAGGACTTTCAGATGAATTCTACTCAAAATGAACGTATTGTAGTCTGAACCGCATGGGCGCCTGCAACCTGGGGGATCTGGCCAGAATGCCTGTCGAGAGGCTTCGTAAACGGTTTGACCAAATCGAGGAGATCACGCGAAATGCGGAACGTACATGTGTTGATGACCAACCTGTAGGATGACACGACATGTTCAGCTGGATTTGTTCGAGGATAACAGCACGAAGCGGGAGATCGGTTATGTTATGGACTCCATAAGGAATCGACTTGGTTCGAGAGCCATTTTCCGGAAGCTGCCGCGGTGATTGTCAGCTTCATTGCTTTAATGGGCAGCATTTTTGAATAGCTCTTGTTTTTATGCTCGAGATAATGGTAATATTTTACGGGAACATATGTTTGTTTTTCATTTCCCAACGGATAGGGGGGATAGCCGTGGTTGAAATCATTGAAAAAGAGCCATTTTCGGTTATTGGCATTCATTATCATGTGCTAACGGCTCCCGATTGTTTCGTTAAGGAGCGGATGTGTACATGATTCAATTGACGAACCGCCAGGCACGGCAATTTCTGCTATGGAAGCACGGGTTGTTGGGCGAATATCATTTCACCGGAAAGCAGGGAGTATTGGAGTTTGTGCGGCAGGTCGGCTGTATTCAATACGATCCCATCGATGTTTGCGGAAAAAACGCCGAACTGGTGCTGCAGTCGCGAATCAAAGGATTTACCAAGAACATGCTCGCGGAGTTGCTGTATCAAGATAGAGTCCTTGTCGATTATCCCGACAAGAATTTGGCCATTATCCCTGTCGAGGACTGGCCGTATTTTGAGCGGTACAGGGTGGCCGCCCGGCAGCATGCCAAGCGCTATCCCGAAATGGAAGCGTTGATAGAGCAAGTACGAGCTCACATCCAAAATCACGGTGCGCTAAGTTCGGATGATCTAAAATTGGATGGAAATTTCGCTTGGCGATCGGCGATCCACTGGAGCAGCGGAAACAATTCAACCCGGTCGGTGTTGGAGCAGATGTACTCGACAGGCGAGTTGATTATACATCACAAAAAAGGAACGCGTAAATATTACGATATCGCGAGGAAGTACATACAGCCAAATCTGTTGAATGCGCCGGAGCCGCTGGAGAGCGAGCTTGAGCATCACAAGTGGCGGGTACTGCGTCGAATCGGCGCTGTTGGCCTTTTATGGAATCGCGCATCCGATGCCTGGCTGAACATATGGGGATTGAAAGCGGAGCAGCGCAACGAGGCTTTCCGCCAACTGCTGCACGAAGCTCGCATTGTTGCAGTTGCCGTGGAACATATGAAGGATATACTATATTGCCGCGCGGAGGACTTGCCGCTTATTGAAACCGTACTGCAAAATCCTGCGCCCAAATGGCGCTGCGAGCTGATTGCCCCACTAGATAATTTCTTATGGGACAGAAAACTGATCAACGAATTGTTTGGATTCGATTACACCTGGGAGATTTACACACCTGCAATCAAACGGAAATTCGGCTATTATGTTCTGCCTCTACTATACGGAGAAAGCTTCATCGGACGAGCCGAGGTAATCGCGGAGCGAAAAGCCGGGACGCTCGTTGTTAAAAACATCTGGTACGAGAAAGACGTAAAGCCAACAAAGCAATTGCGAACAGCCTTGAACCATTGTTTTCAAAATTTTGCATCATTCAACGGATGCGAGACGATTTCGACAGATTCTATGAACTGATATTTCACTGGTATAACCTGGCCAATTGGCTGGTTGATCTTAGGGATCCATGTGGTGTTGGTAAACCCGGCAACAACTAAAAGGGAAATTGAGATCACTGTCAATCCAAGAGCGATTCAAGGATGCATTGGTTATTGCAAATGTCGTTAGCCGCGGCTATTACTACGAGCACAGTCGGCAGGCCGAAATCGTTCAGTGGATGAAAGTCATAATGAGTGACAGGGAATTTTGGGTTACCAACAGCGTTCGATTGCAAAATCGTATGGTTCGTTGGCAGGATATTCGCTTCCAATGCTTCCGTGTTCAAAAAGTGACGGGCGTAAGATCTTTGGCGACAAAATTGAAGTGGGAAACATAATGGCAAAAAAGGTCTACAGAACGTCCTTCTGTAGACCTTTTTTGCCGCATTAAGTGAAGTTGTAGCTCGCCGTTTCTCGCCGAATGTCCTTGTTGCTCATGACTCGCGCACGGTCCGTCATCACGGGGCGGAGCCGGCTCCCATAATATTTCCAAACACGTTAGTTTTACCATACTAGCGGCACCCAGACAGGCCAAGCAGCTGGTCAAAGCCGGGAAACGCGTGTCCGTTGTCCGTAATCAAAAGGAGGCAAGGCTATGCATGTCAGAGGATAAAAACATACGTACAATGAATGCCGCCTGTAGTGCGGTATTTTTGTTTTATGTAAGCAAGTTCTTGTCTTTAAACTAGGACAAGAACTTGCTTACATTACCAATCGAAGGTGTTCATGCCATCGCTTAGAAGGCGGTGCAGGATGCGCAGCAGCCGTCAACCTAAAAACCTAAAAAGGGGGTGGCGGGTACGTTTTCCTTTGCATGAAGTGGAGCAGACTAAAGCACTTTTAGCCAAGCCAGATATGACATCCGGTGAATATGGCGGTTCCGCTTTGCGCCAAGAAGCCGGTCGATAACTTTGCGAGGATAGACGGGTAAGCGGTCGTTTCAACCCTTGCCCGTAAACCTTGAATATGTATACAAGTCTATTATGGTACAATATGGATAGTGGATACGAAGCAGTCCGAATGCCAATTCGAAAGCGAGTGGGAACCGTATGAACCAGAAGTGGAACAAGATTAGAGCCATGATCGCATCCGATGATGTGGGCGCGAGTCTCGTCTATGAACGATTCGGTCGCGAAATCTATGTCGCGGCAAGACGGGGAGAAGCTGACCCGGAACTCCATCGCTCCCTAAATTTCGTTCTTGATCGTGCGAATTCCTATAACGTGCCGCAGGCGATTGTCGACCGCACCCTGGAAAAAGCCAGAGTCGGTGGCGAGGAAAGGTATGAAGAGATTCGCTATGAAGGCACCGGGCCTCATGGTTCGATGGTCATAGTCGAGGCGCTCACCCCCGATGCGAACCGTACGACCTCCGTCGTGCGCGACGTCTTCGAGAATAACGGAATCAGCTTGGACGAGAGAGATTCCGTAGCTTGCCTGTTCGACGCGATGGGGGTGATTGGCCAGTCCGGCTTAGACTTTGAAGACGTGTACAAGCTTCACATCGAAGAGCACGTCGATCAGTTCTATTTCATCGAAGAAGAGGATACGGTGATCTGTCTGTGCAATGCGGAGGCGTTCTCCGTTATGGAGGACGCGCTCCGGAACGCCGGCGTCTCGACGTTCACCCTTGTTGAACGGACGATGGAGCCGCAGGATTATATAACGCTTCCCGACGCTGCGAAAGCCCGGTTCGAGCAGATGATCCGGGTCCTCGAGGGACTGGAGGACGTGCTGCAAGTCTATCATAACGTGGACTTGGATGGGGAATATGAGGAAGAAGCGATCGAACCGCCGTATAGCCTGTCCGATGAAGAACGAGCGTTATTTAGCGCCATCAAGAACGCCATCGGGCAAGTAGACAGATATTCCTACGAAGGCTCCATGAGCATGAACGGTCGAGATACCGAATTAACGATGATTTTGGAAGGCGATATTCTTTTCAAACCCGAATTTTCTATGCGGTCCAAATCGTCTTTTCAATCGGGCGATATGGACGTGGAGCAAGAGACGATCGTGACGCAAGGAAAAGTCTTCTCAGCGAACCATGTAAATGGAGAGTCGGGCGAGTGGATGGTTAGCGACGATCTTGGCGACGGTGCGGCGCAGGTCAATTTGGCCGTGTATTTCTCCGCGGAGAATTTGGAGGCGGCCCAAGAGATCCACGTGTCGACGATAGGAGACGCGATTAACATCGCGATCCGCTTTAATGCGAATAAAGTCGACAGAATCGCGCAACAGCAGCATCGAACACCCTCCAGAACGGTTGCCGCGCAGCATCGCTTTAAGGTCGATACGGCAACCATGCTTCCGGTTTCCGTCGTGCTAGAGGTCGAATCCGATGACGGCGACGGGTTCGTAATCGTGGTGAACACATTCGCCTACGCCTACAACGAGACCGCAAAAGAAATCGTGCCTCCGATGCTTTCCGGCGCTTAGATCGACGAGCCGTTAGGAACACTGGCCGCGCGTCGCGCCCACTTAGCGCAGGAGTGGAAGCCTTCGACTCCTACATGGAAGGCACTGAATATTCCATTATCGATCCCCGTCGGCCGTAGGCAACTAAGCAAAAAAAGCCTAAGGTTCGCGGGCACGTTCCTGGATCAGGCTTCGACGGTATCGAACGAGCTACCGCATTTCGCGTTGGTTCCGGTCAGGAATAAAGCTTGCTTTAAGCAGGCCGTGACGTAATAAATTCACAATCCACTCGGCGTCCTTTACATCCTTCTTGCGGCCGGGAACGGCCCTCATGTGCTGCGCATTGACAACCAGAAATTCAATGTTCTCGGCCTCAAGCAAGTTGACGATAGGCTTACAAAACACACCGGTGCTCTCCATGGCCACGTGGTGCAGCGGTGCTCCTTGATCCAATCGATAAGTTCGAGAAGAAAGACCGTCATCCAACCCGCAAGCTCGTTCTATAAGAACTTCCATAAGACTCACCTTTCTTCGGCAAATTGAATTGAGGACTGGTGCAACAACCAGCAAAGGGTTAATCTATCCTGCGGGAGCGACATTCCGTGGTGCACCATGGTCGTCGGAGTCAGCCTAACAGTTGGGTTCGCAATACCATAGTTGAAGAATAGTATAAGGCAGGAAGTATAAATTTTCATGATTCCGTGGTGCCGCGTTCACGCGGCATGGATGGCTAACTGGCAGGATAACGTGGTGTTGTTTGAATTTACATCGCATAACCAAGGCGTTATTATTGCGCTGTGGGAGAACGTTGAAACGGGGATTGATAATGGATATTTGCTTTTATGACAATACAGAACTTGCAGCAAGCGACCAAAGTGTTGTTTTGATTGATAGAGTGTATTGCTTAAATTTCAACAAGTTTGTTGAAGACACATGGGAGCAACTTAAGCAAGTTTACTTGGTATTGCCACAATGTCTCGTAAAGAGCCATCAATGTTCTATGTGGTTTGGCGAGGAAGGGGTGTCAACATATTACCTATACGCTTCGGTTGAACCCTCAGGGTTACAAATTGTTGGAGAATTGTCAATGGAACAATGGGAGCAATGGGAATGTGCATTTCATGCTCAACTTTCCAGGTTCTCATTCCCATCATTTGAATGTTGAATTACTAAGCTAGACGGAGAACGTTAGCTCAATAACAATCAGGAGGAAGCTGCCGTCACACGATCGGCAGCTTCATTACGTTAACAGGGGAGCAGGATAGTTTAAGATCATTCGCGGTGAACCGTATCACAAATAAGTGGTGATTTTGATTTTGTTGCAAATAAAAAGCCCTGATCAATAAGGATGCGGGCATGTAAAACGTATGTATTGGATCCAGAGGATCCAACTCATTCTCTTGTAAGTGTACAATGAATGAAAAAGTTATGTTGTGTAGTTCCTTTTTTGAAGCTTCAATCTTTTCGATGGATGCGGCTAGCAACTTGCGGAATTCTAGCGGATCCAGAAGAGAGCTGAGTTCAATAAAGTCGTGAAGTTGTAAACGAATCAATTCTGTGCTAACAGATTCTAGTGGCATATCTTCGTTTCGCACAGATTCCGCATAATGCTGTTGTATACTCATTTTTATATTATGAATAGCATTTCTGAGTTCCGTAAGTCTATCCTTCGCTTCCTGGATAGTGTAGATCGACTCATCGTGGCTCTCAAGTGCAGATTGGACCTTTTTCTTCCGTGTTTCAAGATCGCGAAGCCGGGACTCTAAGGCTTGTATCTCACTTGGGTTCTGCTTTTCGGAGAATTTTTCTTTTAGTTGTAAATTGATTCGGTTTGTAATTTCGGCTATTATTGAATCAGATTGAAGTACACTCTTTAGTCGATCAAAAACCTGATTCTCAAGCCATTCAGCACAAATTGAGTTTGAACTACATATGGATTTCCCATGATTGTGATAAGCTCCGCAAACGTAATAACGTTTCTTTGTTCCATCCTTACGCCTCGAACCGTATGCACTAGTCATATATCCCCCACATTCAGGACATTTACTTAGTCCTGTAAGGGGGAAATTGCCAGTATACTGTCTTGGTACACCTGTAGATCGTTTTGCAAGAAGTATAGCGGCTTCGTCCCACATTGCTTCGTCGATTATTGCTTCGTGAACCCCTTTGCATATTATCGGGTTTGGGTTTTTCCCTTTCCTGCGGTTTTCCTCCCAACCGATGACTTGGTTGAAACGAACATAACCTTTATAAACCGGATTCCCAAGAACCCTGATAATCGAATCTGGAGAAAAAGGGTTTCCGTTTTTAGAGCGAAAGCCATTCTCGTTAACATAGTTGGAAATTTTCTTTGTACCCCAGTTTTCTAAAACGAATTTTTCGAAAATAATTCTTATGACCGTTGCTTCAGGGGGGTGAATAAATAACTGTTTATCCACACTCCGGTAACCAAGGACTTGTCCACCATTCCAAAAGCCTTCTTTTGCACGTTGAGTCATGCCGAGTTGGACATTTTCAGCCAAGTCTTCACGTTGATATTGGGCAACTGAGCTTAATATATTGAACTGTAAATTACCATGTGGGGTGCCATACTCACCTTCCTTAACACTAATGAAAAATGCACCTGCCTGACGAATTTGATCAACCAGTTTGAGAGAGTCTGCAAGTGAGCGACTTAGCCTAGAGACTTTAAATGTGATAATTGCCGCGAGTCTACCTTCTCTAACATCACGCATCATTCGGTTCAATTCACTTCGTTTTTTTGTATTTTTTGCACTTTTTCCCTCGTCAACATACACTTCGAAATTTACATCGGATCCGAAACGTCTTCTTGCCGCATCCAATGTGACCTCTTCTTGTGCTTCAAGCGAATAACCTTCATTAGCCTGCTTATCTGTAGAAACTCGAATGTATAAACCAACAACAAACTTTTTTCCATTCATTTTTTTAACCTCCCTTAGTTCGTAATACGAAAAGATGCTTCATTCCACATTCAATTATTGCTTCATGAACCCCTTTGCAAATAATCGGTTTTCGGTTTTTCTTTTGCTCTCTAATTCATCTCGTTGATACTTAACAATTGAGCTTAATATATTCATGTGTAAATTACCTTTGAAGGTGCCATACTCGCCTTCTTTTACACTAATGAAATCTGCACCTGCTTGATGAATTTGATCAATCAGTTTAAGTACGTCTGAAAATGATCGACTAAGCCTAGAAACTTTAAAGGTAATTACTGCCGCGAGTCTTCCTTTTTTAACATCACACATCATTCGGTCAAGTTCGGGTCGGTTTTTTGTTTCTTTTGAATCAACATACAGTTCATAGCCTACGTTAGATCCAAATCTTTTTTTTGCCACATCCAAGGTAACCTCTTCTTGTGCTTCGAGCGAAAAACCTTCGTTTACCTGCTTTCCGTTAGAAACCCGAAAGTATAAACCAACAAAATTCTTTTTCTCAATCATTTTTATTCCCCTTTATTAAGCGAATTGTTAGAAAAGCTGTTACGCATATCGTTTTTTTTTGTAATTGCTTGTAACAGCAAGTGAGCAATTAAGTCATAATTGTCGTTGATATAATCGGATGTCAACGTATTACCATGTTGCAAAGTTTTATTTTCCGTGATTTCCCCCATAGATTTTAACCTCCGTTATTTATTAAGATTAAGCACGGTTCTGCAGAACTGTTGTTCTTATATTTACACGGATAGGTTTTTGTGTAAATAGATTAGGTGTTCGAGGTTTCGTGCTTTACCGCATAAAAGCGAAGATTGGGGTTCTATACATTAGACAATAGTAATAGGTCCTGATAAGAGGCATGCAATTTATTTTGACTTAACAATTATAGCCCCCATAAAGAATGTACTATTATTGAAATTTTCCTTGTTAAAACTTGGGTTGCAAATTAGGAGGTTTAATCTTTTTTTGTTTTCCGGTATGAGATCACTTATCTTACCGACAAGGAAATACTTAAGGTTACTTTCCGACACATTCCCAGTCAGTGAGCCATTATGATAGTGTAAAACAAAGCTCTTATCATTGAGTATCGTGACTTCAGGGTAGGGAGATAAGTTAATGACTCCAAAAAAATCACCTCTATATTGCATCTCTTTTAGCAAAAACTCATCAGGTTTCAATGGTGTGGTAAAAAGAATTTTGTTAAAGATTTTGTTGGTGATTTGATTTAATTCGGGCCCATCCAGTTGAAAATCCAAAATTATGAGAATACTCTCACCCAAGCCTTCATTTGATACATACCTTACAATCGATGTCGAATAATAAATGTCACTCAAGAACCTCACGCCTTTCTCTATATAAAAGGATTAGTTTACATAGGATTTTGTAAATTATTTTTTACCGAAACGAAAAAGCACCTTACCCCGTTTATTTTTGGAGTAAGGTGCTTTTTTGTTTAGAAACGCTAAAACATTCGAAAAGCATAGTATCACCACTTTCTTCTCGGAAACAGTCTATAAGCTTAATTTTGTAATGACTATAGCACGTATTTTTTGGTTATTCAATCGCTTTCTTTACGACATTTAAGCGTAAATATGATGTCCATAAAAGATCTATATAACTTCAATATAACTTCAATATAAGTTGTAGAAAAGATCTACAAATGATCAATATATCTTAGAACTAGGTTTTTTTAAGGAAGACCTCATTAAATCATTTGCCACGCAAGTAATTTTCAATCAACTGTTTTGGAATGATGTCTAAGGTTTTTTGAACTCCGACGTTATAAATAATCAGTTTTAATGCATTCAATAACTCTTCATCATCATAGAGCAATTTGCCTGGACGTAGCATTTCCCATTTTTGGGGTAGGTAATACTTTGTCATTTCGTATTGCACGTCTTGACTTTCCAGCTTTAGATCTAATACCGGGGCATTCATTTGTAGTTCAAATTCCATTTGATATATTTGACGAAGCTCCTGCTCGGATAAATGAGAGATAAGAGTTCCTTCCTCCATTAACTTCCTTCTGAAATATTCTTCAAATTCTTGGGAATTATCCACTTAATGTCCCACCTTAAGTTTGTTGGTCTTTTGTTCTAGCCAAGAATTGCTCAAGTTCTTCTTTAGTTAGATCAGCAGGGGTCACACCTTTTGCATCACAGTAATCGGATAAAGACCTAACTTTCACTTTTATTCCCTTACTTGGAACTGCAAAAACCCCGTCTAAGAAGCCTTCATCAAAATACGAAATTTCGTTCAAGTCGCCTTTATAAGCAATCTTAAGAATTGATACAATGTCTGTAGTGCTGTCGAAAGACCTCCTATTGCATGCCTCACATATAAAATGTGGTGCATCATGAACAACTATTTTCTTTCCTCGAATCTCAAATTGAACGCTTCCAATTATGTGGCTTTTTATCGATCCACAAACGCATTGTGTGGTCTCTCTCACCTTATAACCTCCTTTTTTACCCGCGGAAATATACAGACTGTGTGTGCATTTGAGCATACTTTGCGAGATTCAAGAATTCTAGGTGTGTTCCGTTATAACTATTATATGGTGCGTATAGTATAAAGCAACGGCAAAGATTAAGAGACACTGCGGCGGATGGCTCGACTTTCTTCACTTGAGTTATTTCGATTTCGGGCTACGCCTCAAAATCAAAATAACTCAAGTGAAGTCGCTACATCAGTCCCGATGTTCATCGGGTGCGTGGTCGCTACGCTCTCCACCCTGACTTCGCTAAAGTCTCGCACATCCGCCGCATAAATCCAGAATGGAGGTGATGCAAATGGCAAAAAGCAAAACAGTTAAAGGCTTAACAGCAAAAGACAAAGAACTGATGACGCAAATGGCTCGCACTCATATTACTACTGCAGAACTTGCCAAGCGACATCTTGGCTACAACACAGATCGTTTCAAGCAGATGTGCGTTGCTCGCTTGATGACGAAGGAAACTTTAAATATCAATGGCAAATATACAACAGGTTATGTATTAACTCAAAAGGGCATCGATTTGATTCGCTCAGTAAATCCATCAATAAATCGTATTTATGGCGGTTCAAAAACTTACGCCAACCACGACTATGGATTAGCGGAGTTGTATTATAAATTTTACGATTACCGGAATAGCTGGCGTACTGAGTCCGACTTGGAGGGGAACAATCGTCCTGATGCCATAATCATAATTGATGGTGTAGAGACGGCTTTAGAATGTGTGACGTCAAATTATAAAGAGGCTGATATTATCGCTAAAGAACTGCATTGCCAATCAAAAGGATGGGAGTTGATCAAATATGCAATTAAGTAAGCTAACAGAGGTTAAAGTCCGAACAGATCTGGGTATCGATCCCCATATTGTTCTCGATTATGAATTGAAGTACCGACCTTATTTAGAATTAATGAAAGAGATATTTCACGGTTATATATCGTTTTATCATTTTGCAGAGTGTTTATCAAAATTATTAGGGACCACGCCAAGTGCGGCTAAATATGTTTATCGTAAAATGGTCTCGACAGATAAGATGGTTAATGGAAAATGGCTTAAAGAAAAACAGGTCGGTAAGTATAAGTTTGCCTATTTGAAATGGAAAGCAATTGTGTGTCTCACTAAAAGTAAAAATTATTGCGGAGATTATGATGAACCCTCAACTCGTCAAATTGTTCGCAGTTTATTATTAGGTGAACATCTTTTGAAATCCTTTTCGCCTGGGGAAAGTCTTAAGTACAGGAACATCTCTGTTGATATCATTGAAACACACCGTTCAACTGAACAAAAATATGCAAAAGTGATTGTTTTAGATATTACAAGTCGAAATTTCAAGGGATGGGAAACGGTTCTAGGGTTAATTCGGGACGAATATAAGGGGAAAATGAGAAGGGTAGATATCGATGTGCTCTGCTACTCACCAGGGCGGTTAAAAAGTTTGGAGAAGTGGTTAGATCATGATTGTATAAAGGAGTTCAAAGAAGATTACCGGGGCAAGATTTTTATAAAACCAGTCCTCTGTGATATTACAAAGTTTTTTAATGGCTCGGATCCAATCGTTTAATTCTTTTATGTATTAGACAAGGGATCAGGGTTAGACCCTATTGTAAGAATTAGGGGGAGTCAAATGTGGAAAAAGAAATGGGAAAATGCTACAATGAAGTAACGATAGTGTATACTGTAATTCGAATTTCCTAAAGCCATGTGCGTTGTTACCACCAAAAAAAAGTTTGGTAGGTGACAGTAGTCTATGGCTTTTTTTGTGTTGAATATAGGCAATACAGAAACAGTTTACTTCAAGGTGAAGGGAATACTTTATTTTCCATACGGATTGGGATTTGTAAATAAAATGCCATTGTAGATAAAAAATATGGAAGGACTGGTGTGCATGATGAAAATTCCAAATAGAATGCAGTCAAAAAAAGGATCTACAGGATCTAATTCTGAACTGGACACGAAAATTCCATCCATTGGTCTCAACGAAATAAATAATACAAAACGGGCTTTGCAAATTTTACATCAAACGCCGGAGGTGACTTCGTGGAGCATGAAATTTTCGTTAGGTATATTAACGAGTTGCAAACGTACTTGTTCGAGGATACAAAGTTACAAGATATAATCAAATCAGCCAAATTGAGTCACCGAAAAAATAGATTCCTTTCACTTTATGTCCTCAAAAATGAAAAAATATTTTATGAATTGTATTCAATGCAATCGGAGTATGGCTTGGAAGATATTTTTAGCAAGGTTTTGACCGCACTTTTTAACCAAGATCAGCATGCCAAACTTAAGCAACACTTCATTAGATGTCTTAATGTAAGGGAAGAGTTAGCCAAGGAATCTTCAACGCTATATCAAGTTAAGGAATTCAATAAGGACCTAGCAAATTTCGAAATATGGAGGCGGAAAGGGCAGTATGGGTAATCATGAGATTTTAAAAAAGGTAAAAGAACTTTTACTTGATGCTGATAGTTTAGTGAAGAAATTAACAGAAAACTTTGATCTCAATGAATCATTTGTCTATGATATTTATCAAATATCAAGAGATGAGATTGGCTTGAAAATCTGTATTAACCAAGAGTGCGTGGTTATTCCAAGTAGCGTTGACACTCAAGTTGTTTGTAAAAACGCCTTTAATATGCTGAAGACTGCGGAACTTATTCTTGAGCATGAAGAAGGCTTGCGAAAAACTCACCACCGGATGCTTTTAGAAAAAGTCTATACAATGGATCCGCTAATAAAGGAAGCCGCGGATACACTAGAGAGATTAGGTAAAGACCCCAAATTTGTCCTTCAGTATTATCAGAGAGAGGAAGAATTGAAAAGGCTTAAACGGCGAAGCGATATTCATGATCACGAGGAACAGTAAACAGTATAGGAGGAATACTAAAGATTTCTATTTTGGAGGTGCCTTATGCCAGTAAACTATTTTGGGAATCAACGAACCATTGCTTATAATCTCATTGTATTCATGAGATTAAAAGGGTGTTCGAGATTATCGCTTTCGAAGCTTTCAGGAATTGATCGCTCTGTAATTGACCAAATCTTAGGTGGAGAGAATACAAATGAATCGCTGTATAATTCACAAATTACCCAAATAAGTAAAACGTTCGAATTACCAAATGACTACTTCTTAAAAACACAAACTGATTTGATGCCACAACCCCCTTTAGCTCGTAAGAGGAATTCAATTGCTCAGGAGTATTTAGACGGATTAGATAATATCCTCGATATCTTTTCGATGTATGCGAAATAATTGAAGATGATTCGAAGAATTGAAAAGGAGAGCCGCAAATTCTGCTGGCTCTCCTTTTCAGTTTTTGATGCTTTGTTAATCACTCGTATCGTTATTAAATCGCCCCAATCTGACTAAGATATACAAAAACAAAAAAGAAAAAGAGCTTACCCCACCCAACCGCCAAGTTAGTGTATAGCAAGCTCTTCTCATCTAAGTTCTTATGTTTTCATAATATACGTTATGAGCAGAAAATATAATTGCTAAATCGGATTATGCAACTTGAGATAGATGAAAGAGAGATAGGCGTTGGGTTTGGTAAGTGTCCGAAGGAAGGAGACTTACTTTTTTCTAAAACTCAATAGTCTGTTTAAGAGCTTTCAGACGAAAAACCAAAAAACATCTGTGCTGAGGAGGATCACATAAAAATTAACCGTTCGCTTAACCAGCGAATTTACTGACCGTTAGATGGTGTCGTTCGGTTCCCAGATAGAAAATAAGTTTTCTTATCGGTGAGACCTGTCCCCGTTCTCGAAAGAGATAGGGGGGCGTCGTGATTGATCGTGGTGATCAGCTTGGTAATACGGGACCTGGGCAAGTAAGTTGAAAGGCTTAAAGCGACGAAACTGGAAACGGTTTGGGGTTAAATTCGACACGGATACAGCATGGGTGAAGGGGAATAGCATCATGTCTTCTTCCAGCCGTTCGATTAACCCCCCTCTTTGTAAAGTTATTGAATTGTTTTTCAAAACTTTACAAGGGGGGGGAGCGAGCCGTGTTCAACGGGATCCAAAGAATGGTTAATGGCTTCGCCGATGCAGAAAAAACTAAGAATGAAGCAACAAACAAATCGACGAAGAAGCCGAACACCAAATGACAAACGGCAAGCGAAGGGCAAAGCAAACAAACTCTAAAAATCAATAAATAAATACCTTGAGCATTATTCGACAGATTACATGCAGACGAACACTTGTTTTTATATTAAATTGCATGTATGTAACAAGATTGCATATAAGAGATAAGAACTGAAAACGCATAAATAAGGAGGTATTTTGTATGTATCAATTCTTAAACTACAAGCATGAAGACAGGTTCAATGATATTTGTAAAAGGGACAAAACACATTCTAATGATTATGAGAGGCAAGCTTTGTTTTTCATCATAGCTGGAAACGATTCGCTATTCAAAAACGTGGAACTACTATACGATTTTGAAGATAAATTCATAAAGCTTGAGGCTCTTGAGGAAGAATTTCTTACTGGTGGTACTCGTAGCTTGGTCTATTTAGCCTTCTCGCTTTATGGTTACGGTACATGCGGTGTTCGGCAATTGTTCACCCACCTTGATGATGTAAATAGTATACTCGCAATTGAGGCAATGAAATTTAGATTCCAAATCATAGACCAGTTGGACTATCGAGCATCATAACCACAATCTAGGCAAGCGACGCAGCTTGGTAGCACAGAAATATTTAAGGTCAGCTCTATTTATTGGTTTACACAGGGAACCCTTGTATATGCAGGGTTTCTTGTGTTATTGGACAGCTAATTCATACTTATTTTAAATATGGAGAAAAGAAGTGAAGTAGGGCAAGAAGAAAAATACCAAAAGGAAACCTATGTTTGCTTGAAAGATGAAACGAAACATGGTATTATTTCCGCTATTTCATATTTACCATAGACCTGGTATAATTTGATTTAACAAAACGATAGCGGGAGCAATATTGATGAAGTTTATAGATTTATTTGCAGGGGCGGGGGGGTTATCCGAGGGTTTTATTCGCCAAGGATTCGAACCAGTTGCACACGTTGAGATGGACTATTACGCCTCTCAGACACTCTTAACAAGAGCGGCGTACTATCATCTCCTTAATGAACATCAACTTGATAAGTACAACTCGTATCTGAAAAATGAAATCAGCAAGGATGAACTCCATTCCCTTTTGCCGGAAAGTATAAAAGAAACTGTAGTTAATATGGAAATCTCAGATGAAACGATAGATCACATTTTTGGTATCATTGATAAGAATTTAAGCAGGTTTGAGTCAGAAAAAGTGGATGTTCTTATCGGCGGTCCGCCTTGCCAAGCATATTCTTTGGTGGGGAGAGCACGGGACCCATATGGTAAGGAAAATGATATTAGGAACTACCTGTATAAGCAATACGTTAAATTCCTCCGAAAATACAATCCCGACATCTTTGTTTTTGAGAATGTACCGGGGATTTTAAGTGCTTCAAAAGGGGCACTTTTTGAAGATGTTAAAGACATAATGCGAGAAGCTGGTTATGAACTACAAGCAAAGGTACTGAATGCTTTTGACTATGGTGTGTTGCAACAGCGTAAGAGAGTCATATTAATTGGCTGGAATAGAGATTTAGATTACAAATATCCTGATTTTCAGACTGTTTTGCATAACTTTAGGGTCGAGGATTTGCTGTCAGATCTACCTCCGCTTCAACCAGGTGGAGAATCAAACTATTATGTTGCCCAACCTTCGGAATACCTCAGTTCTTTTGGATTGCGTCAAAACAGTGATATCCTTACACAGCATATAACACGGGTACACAATGAGAATGATCGCCGTATTTACAATCATGCAATAGACCTATGGAATAAAGAAGGTAAACGACTAAGATACACAGATTTACCTGCGGATCTAATTACGCACAAAAATCTTACCTCGTTCTTGGATAGGTTTAAAGTTGTTGGTTCGGATTTGCCTTTTTCACATACGGTTGTTTCGCATATTGCAAAAGATGGGCATTACTATATTCATCCTGACATAAAACAATTAAGATCTCTGTCAGTCAGGGAAGCCGCTAGGCTTCAATCCTTCCCTGACAATTTCTATTTTGAAGGTCCACGGACAGCAATTTTTACCCAGATCGGAAATGCCGTTCCCCCATTAATGGCGGAATCTATAGCTGAACGAGTAAAAGATATGTTAGAGAAAAAGTAGCTATCAGAGGGGCAAATCTGCCCCTCTTTTTCGTTGCCTATAGTCGACGAATTTTTATCCTTAAACGACAAGATCATGGTATATTATTACTATATAAGGGGTATTTGTTACCTACAAACGACTAGTAAATTCGGAGGCATCAAGACATGAAGAGGATAACTCTACCACCGTATGCTCCCTCATTATTCGAATCCATCCGTAGTATTGGTTATTCTCTTGAGTCAGCGATAGCTGATTTAATAGATAATAGTATTACTGCTGTAGCCTCAAATATTAACATAAGATTTTCGCCAAATGACCAACCCTATGTAGGAATACTTGATGATGGAATTGGAATGACATCTGACGAGTTAACTGAGGCGATGCGGCATGGTGGACTGAGGAGTCCTACAGCACAAAGATCTGAGAATGACTTGGGTAGATTTGGGTTGGGTTTAAAGACAGCTTCATTATCGCAATGTCGTCGTTTGACAGTAGCGAGTTTAAAGAACGGTGAACTTTCCGCAAGGTCATGGGATCTTGATGTAATTATCGATGCCGAAGAGTGGATCATGTTGGAACTTGATGATGATGAAATTATGGCATTGCCACTTATAGATGATCTATTACACCAGGAGTCCGGTACGTTAGTTATCTGGCAGGACCTTGATCGCATTAGTAGTGGTGAGGCTACAATTGAGAGAGCACTCGGGGATAAGATGGATACGACAAGGGAACACCTTTCACTTGTATTTCACCGTTACATCAACGGTGAACCGGGTATCAAAAAATTGAGAATTAAGTTAAATGGAAATCCACTTGAAGCAATAGACCCCTTTCTGGTTTCTCATCGAGCAACAGAACCAATGCCGGATGAAATCATACCAGTGGAAGGACATCTGGTAAAGGTAAAGCCTTACATTCTTCCTCATATCAGTAAGTTATCAAATAGTGAAAAAGCTTTGGCTGGTGGGGAGGAAGGGCTGAGAAAGAACCAAGGGTTTTATGTTTACAGAAACAAGCGTTTAATCATTTATGGGACATGGTTTAGGCTAATAAAGCAACAAGAACTGACTAAATTGGCTCGGGTCAAAGTTGACATTCCTAATACAATGGATCATTTGTGGACCATCGACATAAAAAAGTCTGTCGCCAGTCCACCTGAAACAGTAAGACATAGTTTGAAGCGAATTGTAGAACGTATCGCTGAGGGAAGTAGGAGGGTATATAAGTTCCGCGGCAGGAAAGTAAACGATGCGAGCTTAATTCATCTTTGGGAGCGTTTTAGAGGAAGGGAAGGAATATGGTATCAGATCAATCGAGAACACCCACTTATAGTTTCACTTTTAAACAAGATTGGGTCTGATGAAAAAGCTTGCCTAGAATTATTACTTAAATCAATTGAAGAGTTTTACCCATTCGATGCACTTTATGCTGATATGGCTTCGGATGAAACAATTAGGGTAGACCATGAAGATGAAGGAACATATGAAAACCTAAAGGCTCTTGCAAATATTCTTATACAATCGCTTGAATCAATTGAGGGCGGGGCAGAAAAGGTTATTAACCAATTGATAATTCTTGAACCATTTTGTAATTATCCGGATATCACGAAGCGAATTAGGGAGGAATTATTACATGGCTAGCGATAATGCCAATAACATAATCAATTCGGTATTGATGGCTTATGAAGCTTCTGTGCCTTCTGCTGATGAAATAAGAGACTTAGCTAGCAAGTTGAGGCTGGCATATAGTGTGAGTGATGAAGATTTTGAATATGCCATTAGGATCATACATTCGCGTAGACCACATACAATGGACCTCGGATCTGCCGTTGTGGCTGAGGATCATAAACCTTGGTATTTCGCTAATAAGCCTGATATCACTCCATACTACTGGGATAGGTATAGTAGATATCTTATTAAGCAAGGATGGACCCCAACTGTTACAAGACAACTTGATAGAGTTACAGATAAAATTATGGACTTGATGGAGAACCCCAAAAAAGAAGGTAAGTGGAAACGGAGAGGGCTGGTCATGGGGGATGTCCAGTCCGGGAAAACTTCGACTTACACAGCACTTTGCTGTAAGGGAGCCGATGCCGGTTATAAGTTGATTATCCTATTGACTGGTACACTTGAGAATTTACGTAAACAAACCCAGGAAAGATTAGATGCTGGATTTATAGGTCGCGATAGTTCCGGATTGCTGGCTCAACAAAAACAAAACAGGCTTATCGGGACTGGGTTAATCGATAGTAATCGATACCCTGGTGTGTTCACGTCGGTAAAAAATGATTTTAAGAGTGACCTAGCGACTCAGTTTGGCTTTAAGGTGGATGCCCATAACGAACCGATATTGGTTGTAGTGAAAAAGCATAAAAAAATTCTTGAAAACTTAGAGAACTGGCTACATGATCACAATGCAAACCCCGCTACTGGCTTAATTGATACACCTTTATTATTAATCGACGATGAAGCAGATAACGCATCAGTCGACACGACCCCTGAAGGTGAAAAACCTACCGCTATTAACAGTGGAATTAGATCGTTACTGAAACTTTTCACTCGATCAACGTATGTTGGATTTACAGCCACCCCTTTTGCCAATATCTTTATTGATCCAGATACTGAGCATAGTATGTTAGAGGATGATTTATTTCCTAGAGACTTTATATACTCATTAGATCCGCCTTCTAATTACATTGGTGCTGAAGCCATTTTCGGATATAAAGGTAAATATGCCTCTTGTCTCAAAACAATAGATGATGCAGACGATTGGATTCCAATGCCACATAAGTCTTCACATAGGGTTGAGGATTTAACGGAAAGTTTGGAATGGGCTATCTATTGTTTTATTCTGGCTAATACCATTCGTGATTTACGAAATGAAGGGGCAACACACCGATCAATGTTGGTTAACGTAAGCCGCTATACTGATGTTCAAGAGGATGTTGCTGAAAAAATAGATGATCAACTAAGAAAAGTCCAACAAGATATACGTAACTACAGTCAACTTCCTGCAAAAGAAGCTAGGCTGAATGGTACCATTTCAATGTTGGAGAGGGTTTGGAAAAAGGAATACTCAAATGCGGGGCCTACTTGGGATGAAGTTAGGGTACGTTTATTAAAAGCCAGTTTACCTATAAATGTCATGACGGTAAATCAGAGGCGTAAAAAGGGGAAGGCAACCCTTGATTATAAGTTACATAAAGATGATGGATTGCGAGTAATTGCAGTGGGTGGAAATAGCCTATCAAGGGGATTAACTCTTGAGGGGTTATGTGTAAGTTACTTCTATAGAAATTCCCAAGCATACGATACCTTAATGCAAATGGGTAGATGGTTTGGGTACCGTGAAGATTACGAGGATTTATGCAGAGTTTGGATGACAGATGAAGCTATCCAGTGGTACAAACATATTTCCTTATCAACTTCTGAATTGCGTGACGAGGTCAAAAAAATGGACTTTGATGGTTTAACGCCAATGGATTTTGGCTTAAAGGTCCGGGCACATCCAGACTCCGTAATTGTTTCGATAAGGAATCTAATTGTAACTGCAAGGAATAAGATGCGTACAGCAAAGACAGTTGAACGATTAGTTTCCTTAAGTGAACAAGGTCCTGAAACCCCACGACTTCATACTGATCCGGCGGTTATTAAAGCAAATGCAAAAGCGGTCGAACGATTTATAGTCAAGCTCAGGGAGAACGGTTTCGTAAATCAGGATTCAGAGTATGGCGAAGGAGTTATCTGGCGGGGAGTACCTAAAAAATATATTGTAGAACTACTTCAAGAGTTTAAAGTGCACTCTTTAAATTTTAACTTTCAAAGTGAGAATATTGCATCATTTTTGGAACGTACTGACGAGAGTAAGCTTCAAGTATGGGATATAGTGATACCGAGTGGTAGTATCGATGTCGAAAAGCCCTTTGCGGGAGTTAAGTATAGTGCCCAGAAAAGAACCGTTGTTTTGCGGGGAAGGGGAAAATTTATCGTTGTTGCTGGTGCTAGTGCAAGGGTGGGTTCACGTGGGGGTGAAAAGGAAGGAATACATCCAGAAGTAGTTGGAAAAATTCAGAAAGAACATAAGAATCCATCGGATAAAATGTATAGGGCAGTAAGACCACGCCCACTTCTTATTCTACACTTCATTGAAGCGATAAAAGGGTGGGTCAATGAAACTTCAGACCCAATGATTGCCCTAGGTCTGAGCTTTCCAAAGTTTGATGACTCAGGTCAAGAAAAGAAAGTAACCTACAAAGTTAATGTTGTAGAATGGAGAAACATGTTTGAGGAAGAACTCGATGATGATGCTGGTGAGGATGAGGAGTTGGGTGAATAGTGGCTAAAACAATCGACGAGCTTTGGGAAAGCCTACATCCAACGGGCGAGCCATTATATATTAGAATCGATGAGACACATCCACTAGATCTTTATATCGGCATCGATATGACGGGTGAGCGATTACTGATCTTGCTTTCGGAAAATGAACCACCTCAGTATCCACAAGGGCAGTCTATAACGATATCTGTTCTAAAAAGAAATGATGGTAAATGGTCAGTTGTTTTTAAATTAGTTCGTGCTGAGTTGAAAAAAATATTTAGTCAATTGTGCGAGGATTTAATTGAATCAAGCAGGGAATGTTTCGACACAACAAAGGGAGCATCTTTTCTTCTAAGCCGTTATATGAGATGGAAGAAGCTTTTGGAACGTGGCGTAATAAACACTCTTGATGAACAAAGTTTACGTGGGTTGGTGGGAGAGTTATTATTCCTTGAAAAGCTGATACCTCAATACGGTCAAATCAAAAGTATACAGTCTTGGCTTGGACCGTCAGGAGCAGATCAAGATTTTCGTTTAGCAGAAAAATGGTTTGAGGTTAAAACAATAAGACCTGGTGCTCAAAGTGTCTCAATTTCCTCTGTAGAGCAATTGTACTTACCGAATTATTCCGGCGAACTCGTAGTTGTTTTCTTAGATAAAGCAAGTCCTAATGAACATGGGTGTTTTAATCCATTAGAACTTGCTAATCGTTTACGTGAGCAAATCTCTGCAGACAAACAAGCTTTAGACCTTTTTGATAGTATTTTAGAGACATTTGGATTTGAACTTCTGGATGAATATAAGCAGTTTCACTTTGTGTTAAGGGGCTTACGTCATTACGAAGTACATGAGGGTTTTCCGATGATTAAGAGGGATGAAATTCATCCAGGTGTTTTAAACGTTAAATATGAAATAAGCCTTTCAAGCTTGTCATCTTTTGAAAAACTCATGTCGGGGGATTTTTAGATGGAGCTGACGGAGTTTCAAAAGGAATTTATCGAAAATGTCAAATCAACTGCCGCGGCAGAAGGTGACTTCGAAAAATCCGCTTTTGTAAATGAGTGTGCAAAAAAACTAATAGAGGCAGAAGAACTTGATGAGTTTGAGCCTTGTTATTACGAAGGCACTGGCCGAAGGAATAGAAGGCTAATGGTTCACGGATATTCTTTTGATGAAGTAGATGAATCGGTAAAACTCGTTATTTCAAATTATGTGGGAACGGAAGAACTCGAAACGCTTACGCAAACTGATCTAACCAAACTCTTTGAGCGACTTACCGCGTTTGCAGAAGAGGCAGTAAGAGGACAATTACATCCAGAGGTAGATGAAAGCTCGCCGTGCTTTGGATTGGCTTATGAGATCTATCGTAGACGGGAAGAGATACGATACTTTAAGTTTTATTTGGTCACTGACCAAATTTTAAGTAATAGGGTAAAAGATATCCCCGAGGGAAATATCTCGGGGATACGGATTGAATACAGTGTATGGGACATTGCAAGGTTTCATAGGGTACACGAATCGAAAGCAGGAAAAGACCCGCTTTTTATTGATTTCATGCAGTATACCGGAAAAGATGTCTATTGTCTTCGAGCCGGAGAGAAACAAGGTGAATATCAAGCTTATCTGTGTATGATTCCAGGCGAAGTGGTTGCTAAAATATATGATCGTTTCGGAAGTCGATTGCTTGAAGGAAATGTACGTTCCTTCCTAAGTACAAAGGTTAAGGTTAATAAAGGAATAAGATATACTATACTTAATGAGCCTGAAATGTTTTTTGCTTATAATAATGGTATTTCGGCTACAGCAACAGATGCGATATTTAATCAGACAGAACATGGTTTACAACTTGTGTCGGCAAGTGATTTACAGATAGTTAATGGTGGGCAGACTACTGCTTCACTACTTATGGCTACAATAAAGGACAAAGCAGATCTGTCTAATGTTTTCGTACAAATGAAACTGTCAGTTGTAAGTTCAACCACTGCTGATACGGTAATTCCACTGATTGCCCGATATGCGAATAGTCAAAATAACATTAACGATGCTGATTTCTTTGCGAACCATCCTTTCCACGTAAGAATTGAAGGATTCTCAAGAAGTAAGTTTGCACCAGCAGTCGGTGTAGCCCAATATGGGACGTATTGGTTTTATGAAAGAGCAAGGGGGCAGTACCTTAACGAACAATCTAAAATGACATCTTCAGAGAAAAAGAAGTTCGTACTTCAAAATCCCCGAAATCAGCTCATAACAAAAACAGATCTGGGTAAGTACCACTTTTCATGGGAAGGCTATCCTCACATAGTTAGCCTGGGACCACAGAAAAACTTTAAACACTATGCTGAATGGATAACAAAGAAGTGGAATGAATCGGACTTAGTGTTCAATGAAGATTTTTTTAGGAACTGCGTTACTTATGCAGTAATGTTCAAACGAACAGAAAAACTTGTGTCCGACCAACCATGGTATCAAAACAACTTCCGACCTAATATTGTTACCTACACAGTAGCAATGCTTTCTCACTTTATCCAGAGGGATTTCCCTGGTTTTGCTCTCGATCTGAAGGTAATATGGAATCGACAGGAAGTGCCGGATATAGTGGTGAAACAACTGGAGGTAATCTCTAAAGCGGTATTCGATGTGATCATGAATCCTGAAATGGGAATTCAGATTATAACAGAGTGGTGCAAAAAGCCAAGATGTTGGGATCGGATCAAGCTCTTAGACATTGAACCTGTACGAAGTTTTGAGACATGTTTAGTTAGCTTGTCTGAAGTAAAGAAAGTTGAGAAGCAATCAAGAAATCAACAGAAGGTTGATAATGGTATAGGTGCCCAAGTTAGGGTTGTAAACCTAGGTGCGGGCTATTGGGAAAGGCTAAGAAAGTTTGCCAAACAAAATAACTTGGTTTCAGTTGATGAGGATAAACTACTCAATTTGGCTAGCAAGATGTCTTCAGGCGTTATGCCTACTGATAAACAATGCTTGCGGCTATTAGTGATAAGTGACAGGCTAACTGAAGAAGGTTTTGTCTTGCAGGCTGTCGAATAATGTTGATTACAATGGCTTGAAAGGAGTCTTTATGTTCCTTTGTGAATGTGGTGGTGTACTCTTGGTAAAGAATGTGAGTAAATATCCAGAAGGACTAAGCTCCGATGAGAAAATGGAGTATATGCGTAAATGCACGGTCGAATGTGTCGATTGTAAAAAGATTTACGAAGACAAAAAGTATGATTAAGTAGAAAAGCACCTTGCCGAAGTTTCGGTAAGGTGCTTTTCAAATGTTAGTTCCCCAACTGATGTAAAACAGTTCGGAGATAGTTTAGAGCACCTCTTAAAATAATATCTTTCATTTCGACTTTTGTAATATCTATGGTATAGGTATCTAAGTTTCCCTCACCCATTGTATAGGTTGAAAGAAAAGATGTTTTTTCTGTAGGTACTATAACAATGTTGCTGTCTTTATTCTCCGGAAAGGTAAACATCCAGTAGATGCCTTCGTGGGCGAGCATATTTCTTACTGTGTTAAATAGAAATTACATGGCGAAGGCCAGACACTGATGAAATCAATGGGCTGTCAGCCGCGGTTTGCCGCATTAAATACATATGTATAAAATACGGGTTTTGTGAAGAAGTCATACTGTTTCGAAAAGCGCATCCCATTCTTCCGGATGCGCTTTTTTTCGCTTTTACCGCTTACCATAAACATAATCATTCAATATACTGCCCCAGATCGCATAACCTTTGTCATTCGGATGCACATTGTCCGGCAGCAGCTCGGCCAGCGTCAAGTTGGATTTTTTTATTTCGTCCAAGAACGGATGATAAATATCAAAATAAGTCCAGCCGTTTTGCTTGATGAATTCGCCGGCCTGATTCACATAATCTTCGTATGTAAGTCCAAGCTTGTTCGGGTACGGCTTGTTGATCGGATTTGCAGATGTCAATATGATTCGCGTGTTCGGCATCTGCGTCTGCATCTGTTTGACGATCTCCAGGATGTTGCTTTTGGTTTGTTCAATCGGTATGTTAGTTCCATAATCGTTGATCAGACACGTTTCAAAAAATACGAAATCCAAATTTTGCTTGGCGATCACGCTTACTTTATTTTCCTTAAGAATGCCGCTAGTCGAATAACCGCCGAATCCCGTATTCTCATAGCTGAGTCTGCCGGCGCCCAAATCCTTGGACAGCCGTTCATGCACCAAATAGGACCAGGTTTTGTCCGGTCCGGATGAGCCGGCGCCCACGGTGACACTGCTGCCCAGGGTGCCGAATATCACCTTCTGGCCCTGGGACGCTTTGACCAGTCCCTTTGTGAATTGATACAGCGATTCCTTCTCCCGCTTCGCCTTGATGAGCTCCTGCTGTCCCCATGCCGCTGCTGTTTGCTGTACTGCAGTCAGGGTCTGACTAGTCCCTGCGGTCTCTGTATGCCCTGCTGCTTGCCCGCTCGGATCAGCAGCCAGCAGAAGCATGAGAAGCCATGGTAACATTTCTTTATTTCTCTCCTTTCTCATTAAGCCTTCTTTATAATTAGAGGCGATCCCACTTGGTATAGTACAACAGTTCAGGTACTTCTTGCAAAATAATTCTACAAAACCCGACGTATTTGTTAATTATTGTAATTAAATCTTACAACTGTTTAAAAGTAACCGGAGCCCCGCAAAAACCATGCGGACCTCCCTCTTTATCCCATCCGATCTTAAACCCCGTTTATCCCCCCATGCGTCCCGTCCAAATCTCACTGTATCCGCAGCCGATCTCACTGTATTCGCAGCCGGTAAGCCCCTTCGATATAAGCAGGGTATTCATTCACGCGGAAGGTCAGCGGCTGAACATAGGAGGCCTCCGGCAAATAATAAAATAAGCTTTGGACGCCCCCGGTAAACATTCCCGTCACAGTTCCTGCGTTCGCTGTAACAGGTGATACCAGCTCATACTCGCTCCCCTGCGCATCCTGAAACCGCTGTCCCAGGATGTTGTATCCGACCATATGATCCTCTTCAGCCAATCCTTGCACCCTGAAGGTCAGCTTGGCGATTCCGCCTTCCTCCCTGCCCATGCCGCCGAAGGCCAGCTTGTCGTCCGGCGCACGCTGCAATTCGCCTGTATTCGTATCGACCACGATACTCATGTCCTCCTTCGCCAGCGCACGGAACATCCTTCCTTCCAGATATAAGTCCTTGGGCTTGGAGAAATACGTGCTTTCAAACCGGATCAGATCCCCGTCCGTGCCAGAACTTGTGCTGCCGATCTCCCGCCATTCCCCGCCTTCATCATCGGTAAGACGCATATCCACGGGGGAGAAAATCTGCTTCGTATTGGCTTCTTCATACTTCAGCAGCACCTCGGCCTGCAGCGGTGTGACCGTCGCCTTCACAATGGTAACCCGCTGACCTTCCACCTCGAAGGAGCGGTTGATCTCAAGCTCCTGCTTCTGCTCTGCGAACCGGCTGCGGTCAATCCCGAACTGGACTTCAACCTTCCTCGGTTCCCCGTCCGTCAACTTCGTGTTAGCAGCCGAAGCGCCGGGCATAGCCGTAAGCCCCATACGCAGCCGGATCGCCTCCGGCACAAGGACTCCCTGCGACATATGGATGTCGATTGTACCGCGCTGTACACCTTCTTCCTGTCGATCCTCCTCCAGCCCATAGGAATCCCCATAGTTGTAGCCGGCCTGAAGGGCAGCTCCCGATGAAGCATCCAACACTTCAGGTTCGCTCAAGGCCACCTTGTGTCCGCTCCCGCTTCGCGTCGAATAGAATACGACCACACGCCCCGCGTCCGCCAAGACACCATCTACCGTAAACGATAGGCCATCCTTCTCGACTACAGCCCCCACCGGCTGCAAAAACTCGTTGGCCACAGCCCTCTGTAAGCCCTGGTCCGAAGTTCGGCCAACCAGCGCCACGAAGGTGCGCAGGCCCGGCAGGTCGCCCAGTGCGGCAGCCAGTACCGGAGAGACCCGTACCGTCACACCAAGAAGCACAACCACCAGACAGACGGATGCCGCGATCCAGGCCAGGCCCTTCCGCCTTGCAGCCCGCACACGCTTCTCCTTTTTCGCGCGGTCGATCCCCTCCCGAATCTTCTCGTGCAGCGTTTCCTCGGGCGGGAGGGCCCAAGCCTGCGTCTGCTCACCCGCTCTCCTTAAAGCCTGCTCCACCTCAAGTGCTCCGTCCTCCTTCATCTCACTCAATCCTCCTCCTCTTCACCGATGGTCCGGCGCAGTTCCTTCAAGACTTTGTGCAGCCACGTCTTGACCGTTCCTTCCGGCCGCTTCAGCAGCCGGGCGATCTCCGTCAGCGTCAGGTCCCGATAGTATTTCAACAGAATGACATGCCGGAAGTGCGGTGGAAGCTCGCTAACCGCCTGCTCTATTCGAATCCGCTCCTCCGGAGCCTCTCGGAGGGCCGCGGGCGCTTCCGGGGTGCTGCCCACCAGGTGAACCCGCCGCCGACGCCTCTGCTCATCGATGCAGTAATGGATCAGAATCCGCGTCAGCCACGTATCAAAATAGCAGGGCTCCCTGAGCTTCGACAGCTTGAGAAACGCACGGCAGGTCACCTCCTGAATCGCTTCCAGCGCCTCCGACTCATTCTTCAAATAGGCAAAGGCAATGCGGTACAGCCGCTCCCTTTGACCGCTTACCAGCAAGAAGAACGCTTCCTCGTCGCCCCTCTGTGCGGCGCGAACCGTTTCGTGAGCGGTCATGCCTTCCCCTCCTTCTCACAGATTAGACGGGCAGATGGAGCAGACGGTTTTCATAAATGACAAAAAAAAGACACCGGACAGCCGCCGGTTGATGCTCCGGTGCTGCTCAGTGCCTTTTTCATGAGATGTGTCAGCGGTCAGTAGCCTATCGTACAGTTAGGCGGACCCGATACAGATCCAGCACCTGAAGCGTACAGTACACTGCCTATTCTTCCCGCTCCGACGCCTCCAACCCCTGCGTCCCGATAACGGCACACGAGCCGGGATACCCGTCATTCGCAATGGTTTCCTCCAGATGCTCGCGCATCTCCTCGTCACCGGGCAGATCGGCTGTCAGCTTTACCACCGGCGCATGAAATTCCACATGGCCCTTCGGCTGCTTCGTCATGATTATTGTACCCCCTTATGCGGTCGTATTTTCCACTTCCACCCTAGTATGGCATCTTCCGCACCAAGATAACCCGGGATTCCAACCGCTTCCTCAGACGAGGGTATGCTGACGTCTAAACAGCAAGGTCCGTCCCTTCCATCTGCTCCATGCAGCAAGCCGGCACTTCATGACCGATGAGTTGAACTCTAATTGCTCCCGGGGCACAAGGTCGCACAGACCGGCCTTACCGGCTCTCTTCGAGGGGACGATCCGCTCCGACGATCCACAGCGTACTGCAGAACGATTTGGTGATAACATCCATCTGCGCATACAGCTCTGCAGGAACGTCCGGATGCCGCACGCCGGTCATCGAGCGGATCGTCAGCCCCGTCTCGGTCAGTGCCCGGTGGAGCTCCACGGGGAGGAGCATATTGTAATTCGTCGTCTCCCCGTACAGCCTGCGGAAGGCGTCGTCGTGTGGCAGCGTCCGCGGCCCGAGGATGGCCGTGATGACACCGCCGCCGGGGCGGGTCACCCGCTTCATCTCCGCGAGCAGGGCCATCGGGCTGCGGACCCATTCCACGACCGTACAGGCGACGGTGTAATCAAAGCTCCCGCTCGCATAAGGGAGATTGCAGCCGTCCGCGAGCAGGATGTCCAGCCCATTTCCTCGGGCTGCCGCCGTCATAGCCGGCGACCAATCGACGCCGCTGGCCCGAAAGCCCATTGCGGCGAAGCGCCGGGTCCCTATGCCCGGCCCGCAGCCCACATCGAGCAGCCTGCGTCCCGCCGGGTCTCCGGCAAAGCCAAGCACGTAGGCCAGCAGCTGCTTCCGGCTGCCCCGCTCCCAGAGCGCTTCGTCCGAGAAGAATTCGCAGTAGTCGTCCCACCACGCTCCTCCGTACAGCGCGCCGTTATTCTCTTCCATTTTCATGCTCCCTGCCTCCTTTAATGGTCTGCATCCCGTTCTCCGTCCGCTTGTACGGCGGCTCATCAGCCACAAAAAAAGCACCCTCTCCCCCCCGAATGACCACAGCTGTGTGATCTCTCGATGAAGAACAGGGTGCAATGGCATGCCGCCATGCCTGATAGTCTCCAGGCGTACGGTTTAATAATAAGGGCGGATCATGAGGTAGACGATAACGCCCGTGAGACTGACATACAGCCAGAGCGGCATTGTCCAGCGGGCAATCCGCCGGTGCTTGTCCACCTGGTTCGTAATGCCGCGGGCAAACGTCAGCAGCGCCAGGGGCACGATGGCCGCCGCAAGGACGATGTGCGTGAGAAGAATAAAGTAGTACACGGGGCGGATCGCCCCCTGGCCGCCGTATGGAGTGGAAGGCGCCATCCCGTGATATGCGAGGTACGAGATCAGGAACAAGGCGGTCGTCGTGAACGCCGCATAGATAAATCGGCGGTGCCAGACGACGTTCTTCCGGAGGATGAGGAACAGGGCTGCAAGCAGGAAGACGAACGTGAAGGAATTCATCACGGCATTGAACAGCGGCAGGATCAGCAGATTAAATCCCTCGGCCGGGTCGATGTTCGGCAGGAAGAGGAGAAGGATGACCAGGGCGTTAATCCCGATCGACAGCCCCACAACCCAGGGCACATAGTTGAACGAAGAAGATGGCTTCATGAACGCAGCGGCTCCTTTGGGAGATGGAATGAATGCATTGTGCTTTGATCATAAGCAATCGCGCTCGGCGAAGTCAAGGCGGAGGGGCCGCCGGAAGCCCCGCCCCCGGTACGGCCGTGAACGTTCTGTGACCTTAGACCCGCCCCGCCGCACTCAAACTCCCCTCTCTGCTACAGCCACTGCTGGTACAGCCAATTCCCTGCCCATACACATAGACCGAGCAGCAGATTCGCCCAGCCAAGCCACTTGGCAACCTTCCGCTCCTTATCCATCCCGCCCTGCCGGTAGGCCCTGACATCCACAGTGAGCAGGAGAACGCCGCTCAGCAGCAGCAGGAAGGTAGTGAAATTCGCATACCCGATTGCAAGGCCCGAGCCCATAGCGTTCCCCCTCCTCTCCCAATCCCATCCATGGTTAGATAGCCTTCATCCCGACACGGCGGATATGCACGCGAACGTTGATTTCTACGGCAAGCTCCTGGTACAGCTTCTGCCAGCCTTCCTTTGTTTTGACGCTGCTGTTCCAGAAGCCAGGCTCCCTGGCGCGCACCTGCTCGCCGAACCCGAAGATGTCCGAGCGCTTTTCCTGCGTCATGGAGATCAGGTTCTGATAAGCCTCTTTGCTCTGCTGAGACATCTGCTCTTCAATCCGGCGAACCACCTCCGTGCTCAACTGGACGGTGTCGTTATACTTGCTGACAAGATTGCCTTCTAGCGCTACCGTGACGCGAATCACCGGCCGCCCGTTGTCGATCCGCACCTTGAAGACGGACTTGCGGCTGCGCCCCTGAAACATGAAGATCTCCTCGGTACCTGGTATACGAACGAATGTTTGTCCCCCCGCGATGCTGATCCCCATAATGCCCATATAGACCGGAACCTGAATCGGGTTCGTGCTGCCGACCATCCGGTCCCCGCGGAAATAAGCGAGGCCGCTGATCTGCACATTCTGCTCTTTCATCAGCTCCACGTAAGGCAGGTAGCCCTCCTTCCCCTTGGACGAGACGGCACTCCAGAAGATACCGAGAAAATCGTTCGGAAATCGCCCCATCTTCACCGACTGGTCCATCGTGGTCATCAGGTACAAGGTGGGCACACGCTCAAGCTGCGGAGAGGCGCGCATAACCCCGGCGGCTGGCCCCTGGGAGACGAACATCCAGTTCATGCGCCGGACCTCCGGATTGCGCCGAAAATAATCGTTCAAGTTCTGGATGCCCTTGCGGGCAAGCGCTTCGGAGATCACTATAATCCGTAAGTGGCCGAAGAAAAGGGGCGGCGACACCCGCTGCTGCAGCGAATTGATCGCGTCTCCGATGGTGTGGCCCACCGCATCGACCACCCAGACCGTCCGCTGGCCGCCCCCGCCGCCTCCGCCTTCACCCGGTCCCAGCGGAATCCGCCCCGGAACGGCAATCTGCACCGTGAGCCGCAGCAGTCCCGTTTCCTCGGCCTTGATCGCGCCCCGCTCGTGCGACGATTCCGTTTCCTTGCTCTCCTCCGAGGGGTCCGCGACATCCACTCCGATACCGAGTACGACCGCCCGCTCTTCGATCTCCTGGCGGTCCCAGCAGCCGGTAAGCAGCGGGAAGACGAGGAGAAAGACGAGCACCAGACTTCCTCTAGCTTTCTGACGGCCCGCTCTCATGCTTCTCCCCCCTTTGGCCCCGAATCTTCGCCACCACCAGCAGCAGCATCGGATACAGGATGGTCACGACAAGGCCGATCCGCCCGACTCCCTCGACAATCCGGTACATATGGATGATGTTATCCGGCAGCATTGCGAGCACGAACAGGAAGGGCATTATGAAGAACGAAAACAGCTTATGGTCCCGCAGCCGCAGCAGCCGTGCGACGGCCCGGATCGTAAGATAATAGCTCGAGAAGAGCGTCGTAAACACGGCCGTCACCCATACCGCCAGAAAAGCCGCATCGAGCCGCTCCAGAATATTGCCTGGAAGCGTGGTCGTCTTCGCCAGCTCCAAGGTCGGCCACAGCAGAAGTTTCGTTTCTTCAGGGCCAAAGACGGCAACGGCGGCGGTCACGATGCTGAGGTACAGCCCGCCGGCAATCCCCAGGCCCCAAAGGCTCGCCTTCATCGCCTTCTCCGGCCGGCGCATCGCCGGGATGATGATCGTATGCACGAACGATCCCTGCAGGAGCGCAGCGACGGTAACGATGCCGGCGAGCATTCCGGTCGGTTCATTGCCGGCCAAGGGGAGCAGATTCGTCTCTTCGGCATTCTTCAGGGAGAGTGCCACGATAAGGATGCCCGGGAACAGGATCAGCGGCAGGTAAAACTGGTGAATATACACGAACGTCGTCAGGTTGTTGCGGGCCGACAAGGTCGCGAGCAGCAGCATGACGATGACCGTAACCTCGAGCGGCGTCTTCCGCAGAACCGACGTGATGACCACCTCGCCGAATTCCCTGGCCGCCAGTGAAGTCAGCACGCCGAAGAAGCCGATGATAAGGCTGCTGCCGATCCAGGCCGGCCACCTGCCGAGCACCCGTTCGCTGTAGCCGATGATCGACTGGTTCGGGAACCGCATGCCGAGCTTCGTCACCGTCCACAGGCCGGTAAAAGCGAGCAGAATGCCAAGCAGCGTAACGAGCGGCGCCCCCGTATCTGCAGCCCGGACGGCGAACAGGGGCAGCGGGAGCACCCCGACGCCGACGATCGTGCTAATCAGTACGGAGGTCGCCTGAATGACCGTGATCTGTCTCGGATATTCCATCGTCTCCCCCCCATTTTTCGCTGCCCGCTTTGATCGGATCGAGCGTATTGTGGATCGGCTCATCCAGCTGGTCCTGCACCTTCGCTCCCACACGCACATGATCCGGCGTATGAAGCTGGGCCGGACGCCTCCACATCGACCACAGCGGCGCGCGCATCACAGTGTCCTTCATGCCCTCAAAGTTACCGGGGATGACGGGGCTGAGATAAGGGACGCCGAACGAGCGGAGCGACAGCATATGATTGGCGATGAGAATCAGCCCGATCATCACACCGTACAGGCCGAACATCCCGGCCAGGAACACGAGCGGAAAGCGCAGCAGGCGCAGGGCCAGCGCCGCATTGTAAGCCGGCGTCGCGAACGAACCGATCGTCGTCAGCGCAATCACGACGACCGTGATCGGCGAGACGAAGCCGGCGGCCACGGCAGCCTGCCCGATGACAAGGACGCCGACGATCGACAGTGCACCCCCGATCTGCTGGGGCAGGCGCAGCGTCGCTTCGCGCAGCACCTCCATCGACGCTTCCATGATGAGCACCTCGACGACCGACGGGAACGGGACGCCGGCCCGGCCGCCCGATACGGCGACGGCGAATTCCGTCGGGATGAGCTCCGGGTTGTAGGAGATGATCGCCACATACAGGCTCGGCGTGATAAGCGAGAACGCCAGCGCCAGCAGCCGGGCCAGGCGGATGAAGCTGACCATGACGAAGCGCTCCGAATAATCCTCGGTCGTCTGGTAGAACTGGCTGAACACGGTCGGGGCGATCAGGGCGAAGGGCGAGCCGTCCACCATGATGATCACCCGGCCTTCGAGCAGGTTCGCCACCGCCTTGTCCGGCCGTTCCGTATTCTGCAGCTGCGGGAAGGGCGAATAATGGTTGTCCTCGATGTACTGCTCAAGGTATCCGACATCCAGGATTCCGTCCGTATCGATCGCTCCGAGACGCCGGTGCACCTCCTCAACAAGCGCTTCATTGGCGATGCCGTCGAGGTAGCAGACCGCCACACGGGATTGGGTCACGCGCCCGATCTGGATCAGGGAGAGACGGAAGCTTGGCGTAGGCAGCCGATATCTCAGCAGCGCGATGTTCGTGTCGAGCTGCTCGATGAAGCCTTCCCGTGGACCGCGGATCACCTGCTCGGTCTCCGGCTGGGAGATCGAGCGCTTGGTGACGCCAGCCGTATTGAGCAGCAGCCCCTCGCCGAGCCCGTCCACGACAATGACCGTCTGCCCCCTCAGAATGCCGTCGAGCAGCGTCTGCAGCTCGGCCTCCGTCCTGCCGCTGCTATGATACAGCGCGTCGTGGAGAATGACCTCCTTCAGGCGGTGAAGCGGTATCTCCTTGCCTTCGAGCTGCGGCGGTAGGTACATCAGCGGCTTCATGATCTCGCCGTTCACGGCCGCTTGATTGGCCATATTCGAGAAGTAGATCACCGCCGCCGGGAACGAGCCGAAAATATGGAATCGGCGTACGATGAGATCTGCACTGCCGCCGAGCACCGACTTCACCTTCTTTACCGCTTCCTCGAGACGCGCGGGCACAGGTTCGCTGTGTTCCTCCCTGTTCCCGGCCGAAGACCGGTCCGCCCCCTTCGGTGCCGACCGCTCCGGCTGGGGACTTTGCCCTTTATGGTATTTTCTCCTGCTCCAGAACACAGAGGCCGCCTCCCTTCGGGTTACCCGGGCATGTCCACCCTACATTTGGAACTTAGTATGCCTCGCTGCCCTTGGATTTATGTGGGAATGAAGCGGTATGAAGTGCAATCCGCGAAGAAGAACCTACGGTGCGGGAGGGACGCAGGAAAAAAGCCTGCCAGGCAGAATCTGTGATGCGCCGGCTTCGTGGATATGATATTTTTGGAGTGAGGAACGCGTGTTCCCTCCTGACAAGACGCCGGGCTGCGATTGGGATGACGGAGATATCGGATGCCATGTCCGTTATCGTCTCCGAAGAGACGGGACAAGTCTCCCTGGCCATGAACGGCTGTGTGCTGCGGGACATCAAGGAAGATGCGCTGCTGGCAAAGCTGTTCGAAGAGCTTAAACCGAAGACGAAAGAGAAAAAAAGCAGCCCACTGTGGAAATGGAGGCGGTGGAATACAAATGTCGTGAAAGTGATTGCCTTGGTTCGGCGTGCTGCTGTGGGGTGTCGTCCGTTCATCGGATGCCTGCATGGTGTCAAGCACCTCCTGCAGTGTCATAAAGGAAGAAACTCTAGGCAAGGTTGCGATTCTAAGTATGACAAGGGACCAGTTCTACGTCGAGCTGGTGGAGCGGGAACGGGTTACGGTGACGCTGTCAGGCTGTGGCTCCGTCGTGAAGAAGGTCATGACCTCCGGCGGCGGCTCGGTAGAGGTTAACCTAACCTTACACAAGTCGTTAGGGGGTGCGCCGGGGTACAACGTGAAATAGCGGAACTCAGATTCGCTATGTGCTCCACCGAGATGGTGATCCGCAAAATACCGGAACTCGGATTAACCTGAGTTCCGCTATTCGTAGGGAAATACCGGGAAATGATCGAATAACGTATCTCAGTTCCGTTATCTTAAACATACTTGCTCTCTACGAAATGGAGATCATCACCACACCTAGAAACCGTCCGGCCATCTGCCGGCGGTTTTGTGCGTTAAAGAGGTGCGTGGCGCCGCCCGCAACCGCTCACCATGCCGCCCGCTTGGTGGTACCGCTACTTGAGGGTCGGGGGGATAGTGAACATACGTTCGATGGGCTGCTGAACGCACTTATGGCCTTGACCGAGAAGGTCGCCCATCTCCAGATTCTCCTTCACCGACAGCCTCGGAAAAATACACCGGCCTTCCGGCACAGGGACGATGCCCTCCCGCACGGTCACATGCGGCGGATGCGAAGCGATGCTCCTGCCGCCGGAGCACATGACATGAATGGAGACGGATTTCTTCCGCAGGTTGCGGGCAAAGAAGTAGTCGGACCGTCAGTTAAGAAGGGGGGAGGACAAGGCGCTTGTCCTTCCCTTTGTGCTCTATCTGACCTTCTGGCGCTGAGGCCGAAGCCAGAGCATAGCCAGCCCTCCGGCCGCCAGCAGTGCAAGCACATACCATCCATACTGTGTGACCGTGCGGGAGATTACATCGATCGAATCCCCGAAGACCGCAGCCTCCGTCTGGCGGCATGCCAAAGAACCGCTGTCCCTTCAGAGACAGCGGTTCCTTGAGCCGGATCATCCGATCGCTCGATATCGCTCGATTATAGATCGAGCAGCGGCCGCAGCAGCGGGTCCCGCCGGGCCAGTTCACCCAGCGCTGCGCAGCAGTTATCCGGGTGGCCGATCGTCCAGGCGGCCACCCGTGTGCCTGCGGCGACGGCGTCCCGGAGCGGGCTGCCTGCGGACAATGCGAGGACCGCGCCGGAGAAGAAAGCATCCCCTGCACCACTGGTGTCCACGACTTCTACCGGAACCACGGCCTGTGCCCCCGCTTCATCGGCATCCGCATCGTAGAAGACCGATCCGCCTGACCCCAGCGTCACGACCAGCCTTCCGATGGAACGGGACACGGCAAAGCTCCGAAGCCTCTCGATCTGCTCCTCCGCCGCCATCGCAGCCAGCGGACCGCAGCCGAACAGCCGCTCCGCTTCGAATTCATTGCAGACGAAGAGCGCCAGCCCTTCCAGCACCTCGGGATGCGCTGCGATGACGCTGAAGTTGCTCGGCAGACCGAACACCGGCTTCCCGAATCGGCTCGCCAGCTTGAGTATCGTCTTCGTAAGGCTCTCATTCAGATCGAGCACCAATACGATGTGACTGGAGGCGGAGACCAGGGCCTCGCCTCGCTCGCCGACAAGGCGCTCGAATGCCGCCAGATCCGGCATATCCGAGATCGATCCGGCAGGGATGCCGCGCTCATCGAGAACGGCCAGCCAGAAGCCCATGCCTTTCTCCGGCACCGCTGCAATATCTCCGGTATGGACCCCGCTCGCCCACAAATGCTCGGTGACCGCCCGGCCGTTCCCGTCCTCATTGACCGTGGTGACCAGCGATACCGGCACCCCGAGACGGCCTAAATTTTCCGCCACATTCCTTCCTACGCCGCCGTGCACGAACCGGACCGTGCCCAGATTGCGGCCGTCCGGCCGGTAGACGCCGTGGGCGAACCCCTTGCAGTCCAACAGCACGGTGCCGAAGACCGTAATCTTCCTGCTCGTAACGCTTGATCGTTTTGATCGTTCCATGATGGATAACCCTTTCTTTCTCTTCCTTTACGCTTCCTTTAGTCCTTCAGTCTGCCACCCAAGCATACCGGAAGCTCCCCCGTAATGACAATCCTCCGCGCCGAAGACGGCGGAGCGAGAGCTATTCGGTGACTATCTTCCTGCACGCACGCCAAAAAAGCAGGACAGCCGGCTGCATCACCGGACATCCCGCTTCCTTTTATCGTGAAATTTGGACCCTGAACCTCATCAGCAGCTTATTACTTCTTGTTCTTCGCCAGAATCGCATTGGCTTCCTTGCGGAACTTGGCGGCAGCGGCCTCAACGGTCAGCTTCTTATACAGAACCTGCTCGCTCGTATCCCTCAGCAGCTTCTCGATCTCTACCGCGCCCACCGGACTCGGCGGATCCATCGGGGAGGAATTGTTCTCCGCCCATGCGATGTAATCGAAGATCTTCGCTTCGTTCGGCGTAAGCAGCGGTTTCAGCGCTTCCTTAACCTTGGAGGACACCGGCACGCCTCGGTCGCCTTTGATCAGCTTGTTCGCTTCAACGTCATTGACGAAGAAGGAAATGAACTTCGCCGCTTCCGCTTTCTGCTTGGAGGAATTCGTCACCGCGAAGTACATGCTCGGCTTCAGGAACAGTCCCTTGTTCCCATTCGGTCCCGGGAGCGGGTGGAGTTCCAGCGGCGATTTGGACAGGTTCGCGACCGCCAGGTACTGGTTCGACCAGCCGTTGGTCCACAGCGCGTTGCCAAGGAGCACTTCGTCTTCCTCCGCAGTGCCCTTTTTCTGCGCTTCCTTGTCGAGCGGGAGCAGGTAGCCGGCGTCATACCACTTCTGGTACATCCTGAAGTAGTCGATGAACGGCTTGTCGTCAGCGTATCCGATCTGTGAACCATCCTCGCTGAACATGGTTTGCCCCAGTGTTCTCAGGTAATACGGGAAGAATACATCATGACGGAAGGCAAAGCCCCCGATCATCTTCCCGCTCGCCTTCGCTTTCTCCCCGATGGCCGTGAAGTCATCCCATGTCCAGTCCTTCGGCGGAGGAGTAACCCCAACCTTCTTCATTAGCTCCGGATCGTACATCGTCATCAGGGCATTCACGCCGAGGTTCATCGCCATGATCTTGCCGCCCACTTCCCCGCCAGTGAGCGAATTCGGGGAGATCGACGAGACGTCCATGGTTCCATCCTTCGTATAAGGTGTCAGATCGGCAAGCTGTCCGCGGCCCGCATACTGCGACAGATAAGAAATATCCATCTGTACAATATCCGGCAGCTGATTGGCGGCCGCCTGCGGCGCCAGCTTCTTCCAATAATCATCAAAGGTCGCATATTCGGCCTCGATCTTCACGTTCGGGTTCTTCTGCTGGTAGAGCTCGATGACCTTCAGCGTATAATCATGCCTTGCTTGTCCGCCCCACCAGGCAATGCGCAGCTTAACCGGTTCCCCGTCCGCTCCTCCTGCCGAAGCGGGAGCCGTATCTGCGGCGCCGGAAGAACAAGCCGCCGTCGTCAGCAGCATGGCAGCGGCAACCAGCATGGGAATTGCTTTGGGGATAGCCTTATTTTGTCTTTGTTTCATCTCTCTCTTTTCCTCTCCTATCTATGGAAACTCCTGACATCCTTATTATCCCTCGGCCTGCGGGATGAGGTAATGAAAATAGCCGTGTTTTTTGTTAAAAAAACAGAGGTTTATCGCAGAACCGTTAATCCGTTTTAACCTTGTTCGAGGGTGCACCATAATGACCGTGCTTTCACGGGATGACCTATAGGGGAGCCGAGGAAAATAAGCGATTCATTCATGCAAGCAAGTATATTGTCTACAAGAATAATTCGAGAGACTGCGAAAAGAAAATTTGAAGCCGGGTGCATTCTTGGCAATGTGTGGGCGCATATTAAAGACGGAAGAAAGCTCATAAGTCGGGGGGTGTAACCGAAGATGAAAAAGCAATGGACTTTGGCCGCTTGTTCTCTGGCCCTGCTCGCGGCACTGACCGCCTGCGGCGGAAACAATAATAACGCGGCGGGGAATACGCCGAACACGGGAACCAACACCGGCAAGCCCGAGAACACGGGCGGCACAACCGGTGGCACGGCTGGCGGTACGACCGGTGGCACGACCGAAGGAACGGCTGGCGGCACAACCGGCGGCGGAGCGGCCGCGGGTGGTACAGTGGACGCGCAGGCTGTCTATAAGTCGCGCTGTATTTCCTGCCATGGCGCGAACCTCGAAGGGGCGATGGGCGGCAACACAAACCTGACGAAGGTGGGTGCACGCCGCTCGAAGGAGCAGATCACCGCCCAGATCACCAACGGCGGCAACGGCATGATGGCGTTCCAAAACATTCTGTCGGCCGATGAGATCAACGCGCTGGCGGAATGGCTTGCGGCCAAGAAGTAAGCGGCCGCGGGCTCAGAAAAACCAGCTGCTCGGGCGCCATGCCCGGCTGGAAACAAAAAAAAACGGCTCTCCCTGTCCGTACGGACCGTGGAGAAGCCGTTTTTTTCTCATATCAACAGGAGCCTCTGCCCCCTCCTATTATCCCTTCACCGAGCCCCCGAGCAGCCCCCGGACAAAGTACTTCTGGAGTCCGAAAAAGACGGCCAGCGGCATCAGCATCGAGACGAAGGCGGCTGCGGTGAGCAGATGCCAGTCATTGCCCCTCGAACCGACCATATCGGCGATCCGCATGGAGAGCACCTGCACGTCCGGCTGGGAACCGATGAAGATCAGGGACACGAGATAATCGTTCCATACCCACAGGAACTGGAAGATCCCGATCGAAGCAATCGCCGGCACGGACAGCGGGAGTACGAGCTTCGTGAAGATCGTAAAGTTCGAAGCGCCGTCCATGAACGCCGACTCGAAGAGGTCCTTCGGCAGCTGGGAAATGTAGTTGAACATGAAGTAAGTAGCCAGCGGCAGGCCGAAGCCCGTGTGGGCGATCCAGATCCCGAGGAAGCTGCCGTTGAGCCCGAGGCCCGTAAAGTCCTTCATGATCGGGATCAAGGCCACCTGGATCGGCACCACCAGCAGCGCGATGACGATGACAAACAGTGTGCGTCTTCCGGGAAACTTCAGCCAGGCGAAGCCGTAAGCCGCGAAGGAGGCGATCAGCACCGGGATCACCGTGGAAGGCACCGCTACGGTGAAGGTGTTCAGGAACGCCCGGCTGAGGTCGGTGCCCTTCTCGGTCTGCGTACTGCCGTCGCCCATCGTGATGACATACTCCTTGCCGGTAAGAACGTTCTTGTAGTTCTCCAGCGTAAAATCCGCTCCGATCGTCCAGGAAGGTGTCTGCACATTCACGATGCGCGCCCGCCGGTTCTCCCAGATCAGCCTTCGTTCTCCGGCCATCACACCCGCCCTGAGCTGCTCGTCGGTATAAGCGGT
Organism: Paenibacillus sp. S-38; assembly: GCF_049942825.1. Lineage (NCBI taxonomy): Bacteria > Bacillati > Bacillota > Bacilli > Caryophanales > Paenibacillaceae > Paenibacillus > Paenibacillus sp. S-38. The sequence goes on along the minus strand of NZ_CP187970.1, from coordinate 3,800,406 downwards.
GCCGAGCACTTCGATCGGACCGCGCAGGTCCGTATCCTTCGGAAGCGTAATCTGCTCGGCCACAGCCCAGTCTTGGTGCGGCAGCACTTTCCACCAGCCGGTCTGAAGAATGTCCGCCGCAGGGCGGAAGGAGGAGACGAGCAGACCGGCGGTCGGAATAAGCCAGAGGAGGCAGATGAACCCGAGCACGGTGTTGATGAGCCACTTGGAGCCATGTCGGGTCCCGCTCCGACTCCTGCGCCGCCCTGCCACTCGATTCGCTTCGGCCATTACAATCCCCCCTCCTTCCGGAACTGTCTGAGGTTAAACCAGAGCACCGGGATCACGGCGATCAGCAGAACGATCGCCAGCGTCGACCCGTACCCGAAGTTGCGGTACATGAAGAACTGCCGGTAGAACTGCGTCGCCACGACCTCCGTGTCGTACTGCCCGCCGGTCATGACCATGACGACGTCGAAGATTTTGAGCGTGAACACGATGATCGTCGTCGTTACGGCCAGCAGCGTGCTCGAGATATACGGGATCATGATGCGGAAGAAGATATGCACCTCACCCGCCCCGTCCACCCGTGCGGCTTCGAGCAGATCCTCGGGAATACCTTTAATCGCCGCGGAGAGGATCACCATCGCGAAGCCAGTCTGCATCCAGACCAGGATGGCGATCAGGAACAGGTTGTTCCACGGCTGCATCATCGACGTCCAAGCCATCGGTTCACCGCCGAAGTACACCACGACGGCATTCAGCAGGCCGATCTGCTCCTGCTCCGGCTGGTAGTAGTAGATGAACTTCCAGATCACGCCCGCCGCGACGAAGGAGATCGCCATCGGCATGAACACGATCGCTTTGGCCGTCCTCTCGAACGAGCTGCGGTCGGCGAGAATGGCGATGAGCAGGCCGAAGCCCACGCAGGCCGCCGTGCCTGCAATCACCCACAGCAGGTTGTTGCGCAACGCAACGAGCAGCAGCCGGTTCGTGAACACCGCCGCATAGTTGGCGAGGCCGACGAAGTTCTCGGAGCCGGCGTCGAGGAAGCTCAGGTAGAGCGTCCGCAGCGTCGGCAGCAGAAGCAGCCATCCGAGCAGCGCCACGGCCGGGCCGATGAAGACGTAGGGCTGCAGCTTCTGCCGGACCCGGTCGCCGTACTGCTCAACCACCCAGTTGAAAGAGAGGAAGAGCACGTAAATCCCCGATGCGCCCCACAGGACCGCGAGCAGCGCATAGAGAATCGGATGAAGCGCGGCTGTGCGAAAATACTGAAAGATCCCATAATGCACGGCTCCGTTCAGGAGCGGGACGCCGAGTGTGAGAAGCAGCAGCCGCCCGAAGGACGCGGCGGACAGCTGCTGCCCCGCGGATTGCTTTTTCGAAGAATCAGGAATGTCGGGCTTCATGGCTCCGCCCCTTTACTTTTTGTTCCAGCCGGCTTGAATCTCGTTCAGCGCGCCGTCCAGGTCTACCGTACCGCTCACGTAGTCGGTCATGCCCTTCCAGAACGTGCCGGCGCCCACCGAGCCCGGCATGAGGTCGGAGCCGTCGAATCGCAGCGTCTTCGCTTCCTGAACCAGCTTCGCCATCCGGCGGTCGACATCCGTGGAGTACCAGTCAAGCGAGGCATCGTTCATCGGCGCGATCACGCCGCCGGACTGCACCCAGGTCTTGATCGACTCGCCCTTCGAGAAGAACTGCAGCACCGCGCGCACTTCCGGACGGTCGTTGAACATCGCGTAGATATCGCCTGCGACCAGCACCGGATTGCCGTACTGCGGATCGATCGGCGGCAGGTAGAACCAGTCGTAGTCTACGCCGGCTTTCGCTGTATTAGGGAAGAAGCTGGTGATGAAGTTCCCCTGGCGGTGGAGCCAGGATTTCGCCGGATTGCTGAACATCGATTTCGGCGCATCGCCAAAGGAGGTGGTCACAATGGATTTGCGCCCGCCGTAGACGAACTCATCGTTCAGCCAGATCTCGCTCATCTTCTCGACGGCCTTCTTCACTTCCGGCGAAGTGAAGGGCAGTTCGCCTTTCACCCACTTGTCATAGTTCTCCGGCGTCGTCGTGCGCAGCATGATGTCCTCTATCCAGTCGGTCGCCGCCCAGCCCGTGGCCGCGCCGCTCTCGATCCCGATATTCCAGGCCTTGTCGCCATCCTTGGCGATCTGGCGGGAGAGCTCGATCATCTCGTCCCACGTCTGCGGCACCTTGTAGCCGGCCTCGTCGAACTGCTTCTTCGGATACCACACGAGGCTCTTCACGTTGCTCCGGTTCCAGATGCCCGCCATGATTCTGCCGCTCGGGCCGTCCATCGTTGCCATGTCGATCCAGGAGGCATTGTAATTCTTCTTGAGGGCATTCACGTCCATCACTTTGTTGACGTCAACGACCTTCCCCTTCTTCGCAAAAGATCCGAGCAGGCCCGGCTGCGGGAAGTCCGCGATATCCGGCGCATTGCCGCCGTCCACGCGGATGGAGATCGTCGCCTCGAATTCCTTCGAGCCTTCGTACTGGATATCGATCCCCGTCTTGCTCTCGAATTCCTTGATGCTCGTCTCGAATTTCACCTGGTCGGCGTCCGTGAACGGCCCGAACATGGTTACCTTGGTGCCCTTGAACTTACCGGCCAGTGCTTGATCGTATTCACTGCTTCCCGCGGCGGGCGCTGCGGCGGGTTGTTCGGTCTTGGCGGGAGCGGGGTCCGTCTTAGCCGGCGCGCTGGACGGTTCAGCGGGAGCATTGCCGCCACAGGCGGTCACGAGCATCGAGGAAGCGAGAAGCACGGAAACAGCGGATGCGCTTGGCTTACGGAATCGTTTGGACATAGGTTAAGTTCCCCTTTCCAATATGGAGGTAATGGACGGACAGGAATGAATGCGGTTTCATTTTCGTGTGTAATCATAATTAATGACATGAACTATGCAAAGGAACTCAGCAATGGGAATAATTTAATCAGATTAATTAATATAGTTAATTATTAGTCAAATAAATCTTTTTTGGCCATCCGGGTTTCGATCATCCCGTCATGCCCACTTGTTCCGCAACTGGAGAACCTGACCAGGGGGGCAATATTTAGGAGCAATACCCGGCGTCACCCTCTCATTCAATTATTCTAGTTCCCAAACAGGAGCCGCTCTCGCTTTATAAACGCAGTTCATGGATTCACCTGCCTCGGTGCGGATTCTTCACCTGGTAAGCTGACGCAGGCTGTTTTTTACAACAGCACGAAGGCAGCTCAGGCAGCTTGGATATGCCTATTTGAAAAGCTTTTCAAAGGAAACGATGAGAGGTCTGCCATTGATATAAACAGAAGAGGTTCCTCACTATGGGCAATCTTCCCTTCAGCGATGCTGCAGCCGTTTACCCTTGCGTTCCTATCCGGGGAGCTGCGGCGGAGGAACGGATCACAAGCCCGTGCGGCAGATACTCCCTAAGCGGCGTCACGCTCCCCTGCTCGATCAGCCGGTGCAGCTTCTCGACCCCCTTGTACCCCAGCTCATACACGGGCTGCGCTACCGTGGTCAGCTTGGGGATGGTCATCCCGGACATCCGGATGTTGTCGAACCCGACGACCGATACTTCTTCAGGCACCCGGGTCCTGCTCTCATACAGGTACGACAGAACCCCCATAGCGAACTCATCGGAAGCCGCGAAGACTGCCGTGGTCTCCGGATGCCGGCCGAACAGACGGCCTGCTGCGCTGTGCGCCTCATCGTACCAATGCTCCGCATAGATGACCCGGCTGTCCTCATGCGGCAGGCTGTGTTCGCGCAGCGCCCGCATGTAGCCCTGGTAGCGCGGCAGACCGGCGATCGGATCGCTGAGCGGCAGGGAGATCATACCGATCTGACGGTGGCCGAGGCCGATCAGATAAGATACGGCATCGTACGAGGCCGCTTCATCATTGATCTTCACCGAAGCGAGCTCGTATTCGAGGGAATGCGTCGACACGAGCACCACCGGCAGCCGGAACCGCTGGATCTCTGCATAGTAGTCCGGATAGACCGTTTCGGAAGTGAACAGAATCCCGTCGACCTGCTTCTCGTTAAAGTTCTCGAGATAAGAGATCAGGCGTTCTTTGTCCCGGTCCGTATTGCAGATCATGATGCTGTAGCCAAGCGACTTTGCAGCATCCTCCATTCCGCGGATGACCCCCGCATAGTAAGGATTACGAATGTCGGGAATGAGCACGCCGAGCGTATGCGATTTCTTGTAAATCAATCCGCGCGCAAAGGCATTCGGCTGGTACTGCAGCCTCTCGATCGCCTGCAGCACCTTCGTCCGTTTGCTCTCCACCACCGATTCCGGCGCGTTCATCACCCGTGATACGGTAGAGATCGATACCCCCGCCAATGCTGCAACGTCCCTGATGGTTGGTTTCATGTCATTCTTTCCTTGCAGATGAATTTGGGCAGCACGCTGTAAGTCGACTATACTGAAAACCTTTTCAAGATGCTTTGATTATAAATGATAGCGCTTTCCTGTGCAAGAAAAAATTATGTTCTCTACGTTGGAAGCATGCCATTGCCGCATCTCTGGAATTACCACCCAAAATCCAAATCCGTCAGGTATTGATTCACCCCCATGGCCGCCCTGCTGCCTTCCGCCGCCGCTATAATCTGCAGCGTCGGTCCGGAGACCGCCGCATCACCTGCCGCGAATACGCCAGGCACCGTCGTTCTTCCCGTGCTGTCCGTCAGGAGGCCTCCATGAGCGTTGATCCGGCAGCCGAGCCGGTAACCAAAAGGGGCGCCTTGAACCCACTGCGTTTTGACGAACCCGCCCTCTCTAAGTACGCTTGAACCGTCCGTGAACTTCAGTTCCTTCAGTTGCCCTTCCTCACCCTCAAGCCCGGCGATGCGCCCGAAATGGATCTGTATCCCCCTCGCCGCAAGCGCCCTAGCCTGCTCCGGCGTCATCCCATTCCAGCCGTTGGTGCAGACCAGGAGGTCACGGCTCCATTGAACGAGCAGCTTCGCCATTTGGAACAGATGCAGGCCGTCCGAGACGAGCACCAGCCCTTTATCACGCAGCTCCCATCCGTCACAATAAGGACAGTTGAATAGGCTCTGCCCATAGAACTCCCGGATGCCCGGGATCTCAGGGAGCACCTCCTTAAAGCCTGTCGCGAGCACCAGCGTGCGGGACATCACGGTGAAGCCATCCTCCGTAACCACCTTGAAGCCCGGTCCGCTCCGTTCCACTTGAATCACCCTGTCGGGAGCTCCCGTGACCGATGCGTATTTCTTTAGCTCCTGCTGTGCAAGTAGGCGGAGATCCGAAGGCCGGATTCCGTCCCTGGTGAGGAACCCGTGGGATTCCCGGGATACCGCATTGCGGGCCTTGTTATCGTCGAGCAGCACCACCGTCCGGCGCGCCCTGCCGAGCATCAACGCGGCATTCAATCCCGCAGGACCGCCGCCGATAATCGCTGCATCATACATGGCTGCTTGCTCCCTCCTTTACAAAAAGTGTCTCCGGAATATGCTTCAGAAACGTTTGGTTTTTAAGCCCATCCTGAAGATTGATAATCCATATTTATAACCTATATATAATATTTGATATTTTGTTTATCAAGATGGCATGTTATGATCTTTCCAAGAATTTACTAATCGATGGTTATGAAATGACACCCATTAGGAGGGCTGACCATGATCGCCAAAGGCTTGGAAGGCGTTACTGCCGCAGAAACGGGAATTTCCCACATCGACGGAGCAAAAGGACACCTGGTCTACCGAGGGCAGTGGGCCAAAGACCTTGCCCTGCATCACACGTTCGAAGAAGCAGCCTACCTGCTGTGGCACGGTACTTTGCCGACTCCCGACCAGCTTGCAGAGTTACACGAGGATCTGGTGCAGCAGCGCCGGCTCACACCCGAGCTTCGCCGCCTGCTCGATGCCCTTCCGCGCAGTACCCCTCTGATGAGTGCCCTTCAGTGCGCTGTCTCCTCCCTGGCCGGGGACGAATCCGCGTGGCCCCCTACCCGGTGGCAGGCACTGCAGCTTACCGCTCTGCTGCCGGTGATCACGGCATACCGGTATCATCAGCTCAGCGGCACCCCATGGGACGAAGAAAATCATGGAGAGATGGGTCACGCAGCCCACTACCTGTTTCTCCTGTTCGGCCGCCCGGCCACCCCGGCACAGATTCGCGCCATGAATGCCTACATGGTCCTGGCCATGGAGCATGGGCTGAATGCCTCCACTTTCGCAGCAAGAGTGGTCGCATCCACCGAGTCGGACATCTATTCCGCGGTGGGGGCCGCCATCGGCGCGATGAAAGGCCCGCTTCACGGAGGCGCCCCAACGGGAGTCATCCGGCTGCTCGATGCAATCGGTGCGCCGGACCAGGCGGAGCCTGTGCTCCGGGCCATGCTGGAACGCGGCGAGCGCCTCATGGGTTTCGGGCACCGCGTGTACAAAACCCGTGATCCGCGGGCGGAGGCGCTGCGTGACGTTTGTGCCGGCCTCGCAGGCGGGGACCCTTGGCTCGATCTCGCCGTGCATACCGAACGGACGGCCATCCGGCTGCTCGCCGAATACAAGCCGGGGCGGGAGCTCTACACGAACGTCGAGTTTTATGCCGCAGCGGTCATGCGAGCGGCTGGTATGCCGGCCAGCCTCTTCACGCCAACCTTCACTGCCGCCCGGATCGTCGGCTGGACCGCCCATGTGCTGGAGCAGGCAGCCGGCAACCGGATTTATCGCCCGCAGTCCCTGTATACGGGCGTCATGCCCTCCGCAACCTAGCAGGCTTTGCAGCGGGAGGCCGCATCACTGGTACATGGGGAAAACGGAAGAATACCAGCCGGTGAGGGAAACGCCGCGAATGCTGTGGTAACCGTCGCCCTTTCTTTTCTGCAGGCTGCACCCGTGCTCGCCAACGGGTGTGGATTCTCTAAGGCTGGGTAAGATCAACTCGGCGGCTCATATGTGCGCATAAAACGGACGGTAAGACTATCGAAACGGCGGGGACTTCGGAGAGCCACTCCATGACGGCAACTTCTGCGGTAACGGCCCGATCTTCGCCAACCGGACCGTTTCCCCGAAGATCCACGAGGTCAAGGCGTGCTGCCAGAACGTACGCTTCGAGGCCGTGAACCTGCGGGAAGGCCGGGTGAAAGTGCACAGTGCACAATGCGTTACTGTTCACGGATCTCGATGAGTTCCGCTGCGTGTAAATATCGGACCGCCGCTACACGGATCGGGCTGCATGATTGATCTTACGCAGCCATGCTGGTCGTCAGCTTTGGAGCAGTCTCCCCGTCCCCCTCTCCGTATTCTGGTCCTTCCCGTTGGGTATAAGCAGCAAGGCTCTAAAGCTCTTCCTAGCCGGCAACTCCCCGGTGTACATGGGCTCTCCCCTATTTTTCTTGTTTGATCGGTGTCAGGAGCAGATTCAAGTCCCCTTCTATCCAAGGTATTCACCGCTAAGTTCCGTCTATGCCAATCATTAAGATCCTTTGTGGCTGAGGAGCGCTAATGATTCCATATGTAGATATGCATGAAAACAAGTATATTTAAAACAAGTTTATACTAACCGAGGTTGTGTTCTGCCCCAGCGATAAAGGGATGCGAATATTCGGTTATCGAAGGAATCGGCGAAATGGCGGCTTTATGTGATGAGTATCATCATATAAGATGAAGCGGGTGGCGTAATCGTAGTCGTGGGCGAATTATGTGATACGGATCATCGGTTAATCGAAGAAATCTGCAGAATGGCGACTTTATGTGATGAGAATCATCACTAAAAATGAAGCGGGTGGCGTTTTCGTGGTCGTGGGTGAATTATGTGATACAGATCATCGGATAATCGAAGAAATCTGCAGAATGGCGGCTTTATGTGATGATAATCATCACATAAGATGAAGCGGGCGGTGGAATCGTGGCCATGGGCGAATTAGGTGATACAGATCATCGGATAATCGAAGAAATCTGCAGAATGGCGACTTTATGTGATGAGAATCATCACTTAGTATGAGGCCGACGCCGGCATGGTCGCCGTGTGCGTGGATGTGGAATTGCAAGAATCGCAACCAGTCAGTAAGATGCTCGGCGTTTTATGTTTACATAATTATAGTTATGTCGCTTTACTTTGAGCCAACTAAGTAATTCAAGTCATCCGTCCCGCCCCTTTTTTCTGCTTTTAACACCCGCTTGGCCTGCCTGCCGTTACACTCCCATCCAGATTCGGCGGCATTCTTTCCTTTGAGCTCTAGTTATAGAAATGAAATGACAACTAAAAAACCGTCATTCCGCACATTCATTGAGAATGCCGGCTTGACGGTTGGTACCTGCGTCTAGTTCTGGAGCAGTTTAAAATCCCCCGAAGTGGTTCGAACTTTTAAGTGAGCCTCGCCGGCTCCGAATACTCCCTTAATCCGCTCACCGTCCTCGCTTTTGTCCTGGTAAGTAATCCCTTGCCACTGGATCTCGCCGGTTCCGGAACCGCTGTTATAGTCCACAGCGAGGGAGCTCGGCTGGCGGGCAGACTCTACGATCACATCGCCGCTTCCCGTACTGAGATCTGCATTTTGTTGGAGAGCCTCCGTCTGGACCGTAATCGTACCCGAGCCGGTGGAACCATCCACCTCCGATTGTCCATTGACGAGAACCACATCACCGGTCCCCGCCTTGAACACCAGGTTTTCACCCTCAAACTCCTCAGAGCGGATATTTCCCGAAGTTGTGAGAAGCTTGAGCTGCGCAGCCTTAATTTTAGATGCTTCAATATCCCCGCTGCCCGCCTCCGCTTCCACTTTGGCCCCCTTCAGCTCGGCGAGCTCCAGATTCCCGCTCCGCGTACGGATGGCTACCGATTCCCAGGCTTTCTCCGGCAGCTCCACGATTAACTCCAAATGGGTCAAGTTGAGCCCCAGATGAATTTCGTCCGATTCAACCGCTTTTATATGAAGCTTCTCTCCCTCCGGCTTTACTTCGAGGCGGAGCCTTTCGGCATAGTCGGAACTGGCTCTGCCCTCTAGCCGTGTGCGAATTTCATCCGTACTGCCCGGGACTATACGCACGTCCGTGCTGCCCGAATCGACTTGAATGCTCTTAATGGAAGAAGCTTTCGTAGATTCTTCCATCCGGACCTCTTCCGTGTTCATTGAGAAGGAAACAGGGATAGAGGCCCAACCTTCTTTTGTCACCGCCATGGTCAGCAGCAGGAGCCCGACAGCCAGCAGCAACCCGCCTTTTACATTTCTTTTCATTGTCATGGTCTCCTCGGCATTATGGATTAATAACTCGATTCCCACATCTGCAATTTACTGTATATGAAGTGTAACACGAGTGCCGCACGAAACTCACCGGACCAATGCACGAAAGATAGCCAGACTTTAGTCGAGTTCCTTTCTGTCCATATTGCCGCAGATGTGCCAATAATATGATGAATGCTCAAATCCCGTCCCCCGGTGTGCGGACTTCCATTCCTACTTGGAGAGCGGGCGCGACAGGGGCTACCCCCTTTCCACGTTATGATGCAGTTGACGAAAGCATGAAAACAAGTATATTAATAAGAAGTGTTGATCTAAATGGTTTACTTGTTTTTTCAGGAGTATAAAGTACTTCTGACTCATGCGGCTTCCGATCAATCAAATATGCAGTGTTGATTCAGTTGGCAGCTGTATTCTACGACTACCGTTGGCAACTGTGAAAATCCATAGGCATGTCCTCCCCTTATGAATCCGGACCCCAGCGGCGTATTCTCTGCAAGAAAGGCTCAAAGAAGCTCGGGCTGCATATCGAATACGCAAGCATGGATAATCCTGCATTCATCAAATATCATTGCATAAACGTACAATTACTTATCTATATTCATTGCATATACTTAATACACTTACATACCCAGTGTGAATTCACGAATTTGCCTCAAGCTGATTGTTTGAACGCCAGCCCCTATACCCCCTATTCGCTTCAACCCTGACGCACAGACCATTGACTCGGACGCTAGCAGGAGCCTGCCAGGGTACAAAATGTCCTACCACAACCTTTCCAACTGCCCACTTTATTGTTAGTTTAGTAAGGTTGGATGTCCCGTCCCCATTCAACCTCATTTCCCAACTAATACTCGCTTGTCCCCTCGCCCTCCTCATACTTTGGATTGCCCCCTGGGCAGTTCTAGTACGGCAGCGACTGTCAGCGAGCAGGAAAGCTCGCGGATCCTCCGATGCCGGAAGCGCACCCTCTTACACTTGTTCATTCGGTACGGCAGCCGACTGACGGCATGTAGGAAACCTGCGGATCCTCCGCTGCCGGAAGCGCCCCCTCTTACTCCTGTTTTATTCGGCACGGCAGCCGACTGACGGCGTGCAGGAAACCTGCGGATCTTCCGCTGCCAGTAGCGGGCCCTCTTACTCCCGTTCATCCGCTACGGCAACGACTGAGGCCGGTAGGAAAGCTCGCGGATCTTCCGCTGCCAGCAGCGGCTCATGTCTACACCAGCTCAACGAGCTTCCTTTTTCCTGCTTATCCCACGCAGCCAGCCATTTGAGCCTAAGCATGAAATCCATTTCATTTTCATCTAGGTACCCAGGTTTTTCGATCCGTTACCCATCTGTCGACTTCTTTTCGTGATGACATAAAGCGCCGGATCCTATTTTCGATGCTGCGGACTTCTATGGTACAATAGAGGAAATCCTTTCCGGGTAATCGGATGTAAACGAGCTTTCTATCGAACGAGGTGATCGTGACATGAATATCATTAAGATCAAAGACCGCCAGGAGCTGGATAAGAAAGTCCCCTCCATGCCCTGGTACGTGGAGAAGTTTATCGGGTACAAGCTTCCGGATCTCTCCCCATCCTCCCTGCTCGAGTATGTGCGCGATTATGAGACGTTTTTCTCCTGGCTGCTTGCGGAGGGTCTGACTACGGCCTCATCCATACGCGAGATCCCTCTCGTTGATCTGGAGAGGCTGCATATGGATTCCATCGATAACTACAAAATGTTCCTCGCCACACGCAAGGAAAATGCCAACGGGCGGACAACCATCTCCCGCAAGCTTTCATCGCTGCGCTCGCTGTTCCATTATTTGAGCCAGATTGCCGAGGATGAAGAATTTTATCCGCTCTTAAAACGCAACGTGATGGCCAAGGTGGAGATCAAGCGCACCCATAAGCCCAAGGACACGGCGGCCAAGCTGGAAGGCAAGCTGCTGCAGGAGGTGGAGATTCTTGAATTTATCGAGTATATCAAAACCGGCTATCCCCAGGACGTCGCGAAGAACAAGCAGGCCCTATACTCGTATGAAATCAACAAGATCCGCGATGTGTGCATTGTCTCCCTCATCCTGAATTCGGGTCTTCGCGTATCCGAAGTCGTAAACCTCAACGTCGAAGACATTGATTTGAAAAAGAAACTCACCTACGTTTACCGCAAGGGTAAGAATGACGATACGTTCAAAACCCCGGTCTACTTCCGTCAGGAGGCGACCGAAGCGCTGACCGCTTACCTTGAGCTGCGTTCGATCCAGTACAAGGCGCCCAAACGGGAAAAAGCCCTGTTCCTCGCCGTCGCAAACGGCAAGAAAGAGGGCGAGCGGATGACCAAACGGGCGATCCAGGAGATGGTGATCAAGTACGCCAAGCGGTTCGGCAAGCCTTACCTGTCGGTGCATAAGCTGCGCCACTCATTCGCCACCGACTACTATCTGCGCAACGATCTGTATAAGACACAGGAGCAGCTCGGCCACGCTTCGCCGGAGACCACCCAGATCTACGCCCACCTAACCGACAAAACGATGGCCGAGGCGATCGACCGGACGGCGGATTGAGGATAGACCGGTGCCCGTGGATCTTAGCCCAATCGACATCATCCCCATGCTGACGCATGGGGATTTGTTTATGACTGGACCTGTGATTCCGTAGTTCGAAAGGTTGGACCGTCTCCTCTCCCTCCGCTCGTCCGTCCGAGTAACAACGAGACCGCTCGATTATCTAAGAAGCTGGTTTGACCACGGTCCAATGGGATCCGTCTGAAGTGCGACAGGCTTGCGCTCCTAATGGATGAAGGTTCCGATACGTCCCACCTTCACCTCATCCACAGTAGTAAACCCAAGAGTAACGGAGATGTTCACCGCGTCTATTTTCCGAAAAAGCTTCATTAGTGTACGGCAAGTACGGCTAGGTCGATCCTCCAGGCGGATCGTCTTTCCTATCGAGCCCATTCTTCCGTCAACAGCCAGGCCGGCAGAGGGAGTCACGATCCATTCATGCCATTCCACTGTATCGCTAGACAATATGTGTTAGTCCTGCCCCCAGAGCCAAGGCAGGTAGGCCTAGATGCGGAGCTTGGGGGAACATAATTACAGCGGTACAGGGCAGGGATGGAACCGAGGAACGTGCTGAACTGATAACTTTTAAGTGAGGTATCACGGGTGACGGCGAGTTTAAAACCAGCATAGGAGAACAAGGAAATAGCCGTACTCATTCGGGGAGTATTTTTAGCGAACATCTAGAACATCTAGGTGAAAGCTCAACCGAAAGGGCGAGATCGAGCCCTTGTTGAAAATAAAGGAACTGAGGTTCGCTATTCCTCCCTAGCAGCCCGATTTTCAGCGAATCGATGGGGGATAAGGCATTTGAGTTCCGCTAATCTCCGTGAAATCATGGGAAATAGCCATATAAGAGATCGTAGTTCCGTTATTCCAATTGACCGGAAGAGGCGCCCTTCAAACACTCCTGGGTACCGTGAAAGTCCGCCTAAGTAGTGAAAAATTACGGGGAGGAATCACTTGTTGCGTAATAAAAGTAAAGGATACCTCTCCTTATTCCGCTTAGTACCAGGGTAAGCGATACGGATCAGCACACATCTTCAGTACCAACGGAAGCGATACCGATTAGCACACAATTCCAGCACCGACGGAAGCAATCCAGCTCATCACATAACTCCAATATCAACGGAATCGAAACTGCTCATCACACCCCCAGCACAAAACAAGCAGATGCCTCTTTCCCTAATCCGCTTCCATCCGCATCCAGGCAGACCAAGAGCCCGGATCTCTCCGGGCTCTTGGTCTATGAAGCCAACGTCCTGCACGACTCTGCCCCTACGGCCCGCGGCTGACGTAGAAAATCACCTTCGTGCCTTGGGGAGCAGCTTCGCCGGGCTTCGGCATTTGGTCAAAGACGGTTCCGGCCGGCTCCTCGCTTGGCTTCCTGTAGTAGGCATATCCTAGTCCAGTGCCCTTAAATTTAGCCTCAGCATCGGACAACTGCAAGCCGATCAGATTCGGCGCTTCAAGCGGGCCTTCTCCAGTCGCCGGGGCCGCAGGCTCTTCCCCAGCTGCCCCTTCTTCCTCCTGCTCTGCAGTAGAGGAAGAAGGCGGAACTTTCGTTGGTTCCACCGCTCCCGGCGTTCCGTCAGTCTGCGGTGCCCGGGTCACTTCCGTGCCGTCTGCTGGTTCTTCCCCGTTAGGCAGCTTCGACGACGCCTCCTGCTTGCCTGGCATGCCGGGAAGCGACGGAGCCTCGTTGACGAGCCAGACGAACACCGCCGCGCCGGCGGTACATACGAGGGCTGCGCCCAGAAGCAGCTTCAGGCCGGTTTTCCACGCCCGCCCCTGCGGGCGATCCTCTTCTTCTTCTGCCTCGTCGTGAGCCGGCACTCGAGAAGCTGTCGGAGGAGCATAGCGCACGGGGGCCTCCCGGCGCAGCGGCGGCTCAAACCTCATCGTCGCGTCAAGAGGCATCTCCTCCTCATCCTCTTCGATGTCCTCTTCGATGACGTACGCAGCGTTGGAGGAAGGTGCCTCCGGCGACTTCACCAGGAGCCCGAGGTGCACCACCAGCGAGGAGAGCGTCTCCTGCCGGGCCGCCGTCCGCCGCAGCATGGCGATCAGCTCAGCCTGCTGCACCGCATTCAGGCTGCCCAGGGCTGAACGCAGCTTCCGTTCTCCCAGCGGGCCGAGATCCGGCTCCTCGGAGCGGGTCAGCAGCTGTAACAGCAGCCGCGCGAGCCCTTGAACTCCCCGCTCACGATCCTGCCCTTTATCCCAGTAGTTGATAATCTTGAGGCGCCCGTCGTCACACAGCCATACATTAGCCGCGTGAACGGCAAAGCCCGACACGCCTTCCTCCATCGAATCCTGCAGCCCCCGGCCGAGCTCGAATACGCCGCTGAGCACCTCCCGGTCCGTCAATGGATGGCGGGTCAGTGATTCGATCAGCGGTCTGCCTTCGAACGTCTTCAGGGCGGCGAAAAGATAAGGCTTTTCCATGCCCACATCAAGCATATGCAAAAATCGGTTGTCACTCAACGGAGCAACTTCCTGTAGTTTCGCCATGGCGGTCTGTCTTACCGAGTCATCGGCACTTTCAACTACATACAGAATCACGTCCCTGTGCAAAGCCAAATCTTTGCCGCGGTACAGCATGCCGCTGACCATGGGGAGGATTGGCCGTTCGAGCACATAACGCGAATGGATGGATCTTGGCTTTTCCATGCGTCCCCCTCCTTCTCACGCGAATTCCTTCTCAAACCATTCGTAACCGGATGCCGGTTTGGGAGGTTCCCGCGACAATTCTCGTCATTTCAAGCCATATATAGTTTACCACATTAATGATGTGTGTAGTTAATTGTTCACAAATGATCCGGGATGTCGCCCGCGGCTAAGGATGCTTCATGCGCCCGTCCTGCAGCAGCACGGTCACCGGCCGCGCCGTGAAGATAGGCGCCCAGCGCCGCCGCCTGTACAGCCGTGTACCCCTGACCCAGCAGGGAGCCGATGATCCCCGCCAGCACATCCCCGGTTCCTCCGGTGGCCATCCCCGGATTGCCGGTGGGGTTCAAGTACACTTCACCGGACGGAGCGGCCGTTACGGTCCGCGTGCCCTTCAGCACCACCACCACACCGCAGCGGGACGCATACTCTGCCGCCGCACGAACCCTGTCGCGCTGCACCTCCGAGGTCGTCCCCCCCAGCAGCCTGGACATTTCGCCCGGATGCGGGGTAAGCACAACCTCACCCTCGCGCTTCGGCCATGAAGCAGGGCCGCCCGCTTCTCCCATCATATTCAGCGCGTCGGCATCGAGAACCAGCGGACACCCTGTTTCTTCCCAAAGGGTACGGAGAAACGGACCGTCGCCTTCCCAGCGGCCTGCGCCGGGACCGAACACCAAGGCGTCCTTGCCGGCCGCCAGCTTCGCCAAGGCATGCGGGTCGACCGCGCCCCACTCCCCGGTACCGCCGTCCGCGAGGCCTCGCAGCATAGCTTCGGGCAGCCGGCCGGTCATCGCATCCACCAGCCGGTCGGGCAGCGCCCAGGTGACGAGCCCGCTGCCTGCCCGCAGGGCCGCCGTCGCCGACAGCAGGCCTGCACCGCTCATCGGGCGGCTGCCGGCCGCGACCAGCACGTGGCCGTAGGTGCCCTTGTGCGAGTCCGGCCTGCGGCGGCGGTACCGCGCATAGCCGAGCCGCTCGGAGAGCAGCGGCTCCTGCACGCGGAATGTCCGCACGCCCGCACGCTCAGCAGCCACCGCCGGGATCCCGATGCGCCGGACGACAACGTCACCCGCGCAGGCGGCGCCGGGATACTGCTCCAGCCCGATTTTGCTGTACGCCAAGGCCACGGTCAGTTCCGCGCGGATGCACGGATCGTGCACCTGCCCTGTATCTGCGTCGAGTCCGCTCGGAAGATCGACTGCAGCGACCGGCAGACCGGAGGCGTTCACCTGGGCAATCAGCTGAACGCTGGTGCCCCTTGGCGCACCGGTGCTGCCAGTCCCGAGCAGGGCATCGATAACGAGATCAAAGCCCGCCATATCCAGGCGCTCCCCCTCCGTGAACCGGCGGCCTTCCATGCCGAGCTTCACGGCGATCCGGTACTGCACTTCGGCCTCTCCCCGATACTGCGAGGGGTCGTCAGCGAACAGCAGATACGGCCTGTGGCCCTCCTGCTGCAGGTGGCGGGCGGCAACGATGCCGTCTCCGCCATTGTTTCCTTTGCCAACAAGAACGAGAATCCGCAGCGCCCGGCCGCAGCCTCCCCACCGGCATATTATCTCTTCAGCCACGGCCCGGCCGGCATTCTCCATGAGCACCAGTGCCGGAATCCCGATGGCATCTATCGCGTCGCGGTCGATTCGTCTCATCTGTTCTGCCGTCACGACGTACACGCTGACCCACTCCCTATCACTTCATTGTAGTCTAGTATAGCATATCTTTTGGGGAGGCTTCCTGTTATCACCATCACATTCTTAACATAATTTTTATTATGTAATCTTTACTTCCTGCCCCTTCGTGAGGTCAGGTCATTCCCACCTCTTACCCGAGGCCTCCTCCTCTGAAACAGGCCCTTCTTCCTATTCTTTACCGTATGGCTTACCCTGACGTAACTAAGTCACCCTAAGGTCAGTTCTTACTTCTACGGCCCGCTCGGCTTATAATGGAAGGCGAGTCATTCTTTTCTTCATTCTTTCAAGCCAGGCGCACCACCAAAAATGAAAGCCATTTCACAAAGGAGGAAGATGAATCCATGCAGTATCGCAAACTCGGCAGAAGCGGACTGAAGGTCAGCGAAATCAGTCTGGGCAGTTGGATGACGTACGGAGGCTATGTAGAAAATGAACGCGCGGTCCGTTCCATCGAACAGGCGTATGACCTGGGCATCAACTTTTTTGACACGGCGAATGTATACGAGCGCGGCGAAGCCGAAAAGCTGGTCGGCCGGGTGCTCGGCAGCTATCCCAGAGAATCTTACGTGCTCGCGACCAAAGTATTCGGCAACATGGGAGACGGCCCCAATGACCGCGGTCTCTCCCGCAAGCATATTACCGAGCAGTGCCATGCTTCGCTGAAGCGGCTTGGCACCGATTACGTTGACCTGTACTACTGTCACCGCTACGATCCCGAAACCCCGCTTGAGGAGACGCTCCGCGCCCTCGACGATCTCGTCACCCAAGGCAAGGTGCTGTATGTCGGCGTCAGCGAGTGGACTGCCGCCCAGATGGTCGAGGCACTGGGAATCGCTGACCGATATCTTCTTGACCGGATCATCGTCAACCAGCCGATCTACAACCTGTTCAACCGCTATATCGAAAAAGAGGTCATCCCGACCGGCACGGCCAAGGGCATCTCCCAGGTCGTCTTCTCGCCGCTGGCGCAGGGCCTGCTCACCGGCAAATACCGACTCGGCGAAGCCGTACCGGCAGACAGCCGCGCCGCCAGCAAAAACTGGGGCGAGGACCGCATCAACGAGAAGAAGCTGCGGCAGGTAGAACAGCTGACGGCGATCGCCGACGAGCTCGGCATCCAGGTCTCCCAGCTGGCGCTGGCGTGGGTGCTGCGCCAGGAGAATGTGGCCAGCGCGCTCGTCGGCGCCAGCCGCCCCGAGCAGGTCACCGAGAATGCGACCGCTTCCGGCATCTCCCTCTCCTCTGAAGTGCTTCAGCGGATCGAAGCCGTGCTGGAAGCATAATCTCTGTACACCAAAAACACCGCTCTCTGAGGGCCCTGCAAAAGGGCCTCATAAGGGCGGTGTTTTATGATGGTGCCTGAGGCTTGGCTGAGCCTAGATGATGAAATTCATCCTATCTTTGGCTCACCGCATCTCTCCCCCGCTACACCCCCTACTATGCGCTATAAAACTCGTGCTTCAAGATGCTCATCAGAATCCGGTCCAGGTATACGCCGTTCTTGTAGACTTCATCCCTCAGGACGCCTTCCCGGCGAAAGCTCACTTTCTCATAGCACCAGATGCACGCGGGATTATCCTCGTCCACGGTCGGAATCCCGAGCCCCGACTGCAGGGTCGCAGGGTCCGTCCCCTACCGGTAGCGGAGCTCCCAATCTTCCTCCATAATCCTTCTGAACCGAACACGATCACCGATCAGCTCGGCGTTTCACTCCTCCTCTAAGTTTCCTGACTTGCCTGCTTTATCATCTTCATAATAACAATGGCTCTGCAAGCCACGCAGCGATGCAGAACAGACAAGTCGCAACTCACCGCGCTGAACATAGCTGCTGTCCTTGTCTTTCGCTGCATCCACTGCCTGACGGCACTTACAGCCAGATCGGCCGGCGCCTCATCCCCCGCAGCTGCTCGAATGCATAAGCGATTCGGATGAGCTGGGGCTCCGCGTAAGCGCCCCCGGTGAAGGTGACGCCGACCGGCCGGCCGCCGGACACATACCCGCCGGGCACGGTCACCGATGGGTAGCCCGCCTTCGCCGCAATGCTGGCCCCCGCGGTTCCGGGGAAAACCAGCGCCTGGAGGCCATGCTCCCTCATCACCGCGTCGATGCCCTCCCTTCGGGAGAGCCGCAGATCCGTGAGCCGGTCCTCCAGGTACCGGGGCTCGGTCAGCATCCCGCTGGTATCTTCGGCGATAAGCAGGTTGTCCTGTCCATACCTCAGCGCCTCGTCATGATGCATCGTATTGAACAGGATGAGATCCTTGAGCGAGTGCACAGGCAGATGGGGGGCCAGCCGGCTCAAGTAGCGATTGATGCCGGCTTTGAATTCATGGCGGAACACGGTCGACTGGTACTGCGCCAGCTCCGCTGCGGACGGGATCTCCGCCGGATCGACGACCACCGCCCCGGCAGCCCGCATCGCCTCCAGATGTTCCTCGAATAAGGCCCCTTCATCATGCGGCAGCCGGTCATGAAACCTCCTCCGGGGCACGCCGATCCTCGCCCCTTCGAGTCCCCCGGCGTCGAGGAAGGGCGTGTAATCCCGGCAGACCCGGCCGATGCCGCTGGCAGTTGCCGGATCGTCCGCATCGGGCCCGGCCATGGCGCCGAGCAGGAGCGCCGCATCCTCCACGATGCGGGCCAGAGGCCCCGGCGTATCCTGGCTCATCGCCAGCGGGATGACGCCGCTGCGGGAGATCAGCCCCACCGTCGGCTTGATGCCGACGACCGAGCTGCACACCGCCGGGCTCAGGATCGAGCCCGACGTCTCGGTGCCAACGGCGGCAGCAGCCAGGGAAGCGGCCACTGCTGCGCCCGATCCGCTCGAGGAGCCGCCGCAGTTCAGCCGGCCGCAGCCGTACGGGTTCAGCACCTGCCCTCCGCGGGAGCTGTAGCCCCCGGGCATGCCCTGGGTCATGAAGTTCGCCCACTCGGTCATGTTCGTTTTGCCGAGAATGACCGCGCCGGCTTCCCGGAGCCGGGAGACCAGATGCGAATCGCGCGTGGCATAGTGACCGACCAGAGCGATCGATCCGGCACTCGTCATCATCCCGTCTCCCGTATCGATATTATCCTTGAGCAGCAGGGGAATGCCATGCAGTGGTCCTCTAGCTCCCTTCGCACGCCGTTCGGCGTCCAGTCCCTCCGCGATGGCCATCGCTTCCGGGTTTACTTCCAGAACCGCGTTCAGCATCGGTCCCTGTTTATCGTAAGCGGCAATCCGCAGCAGATAGCCCTCGGTCAGCCCGGCCGCGGTCAGCTCTCCCTTTTCCATCCTGCGCTGCAGCTCCGCAATCCCAATATCCTGCAGCCAGTCCGCGGTAGGGGTCATGTGTACTGCGCCTCCTTTTGCTTTCTTTCCCGGCAGGCCGGAGATATTCGTTTATTACCCCGCCGCAGCCCATCCGCTTACGGGATAGACGGAGGCTTCACATTTTTTTCCATACTGGATTTTTCAGGCATGTCAGATCCATCGCAGAAACCTCTTACGCTCCATGGTCACCCCATGCCGTGCCGACCATTCCTCCAGCCGCTTCAGCGCCTCTTCCTCCCTGTCGGCATAACGGAACATGTACGGCACAGGGACCACCCTCTTTCCTCTCGGCAGCAGACCGATGCCAACCGTATACCCAGCTGCAGCGTGCACGAACACACGACCCAGCTCCTCGGCACTCAACCGCCGGCCCCGGATAGACAGCCATCCTTCATGAAGCAGGAGCTCCTCCGGCTTTCGGAACCGCCGAAAGACCGCGATACCGATAATAAAGAGACACAAGAGGATCAGAGCCAGATGAGCATAAAAAAGCGGTCCGGCTCCGCCCTCACCAAGGTCCCTCATGACACTGCGGCCCATGACAAGCATAACCGCACACATGCAGAGGATCAGCTTGACCCGGGAAGGCTCTTTGATCTTCCACGGAACGCTCTGCCGACGCTGAACCTTCACCTGAACGGCACCCCCTTTTCATTTATGTCATGTATAGTTAATTTCATTAATTATATAGATCTACATAAACGGACACGCTGCTCTCAAGCAGACCGATCAACGCTTCGTCCATATAGCCGAATTCGTCCGGGATATCGAGGCAGATCAGCCTTTTGCCCTGCAGCGCCTGCGGGAACTTCTCCTTCAGTCTTCGTACGTGCTTCCGTTCCATGGTCAGAATCCAGTCGGCCCAACCGATCAGGCCCGCAGTCACCCGTATTCTCGCATTCTCTTCCGTACCCGCGGACCGGACTTCATTACCATTAACCCCATTAAATATTTTCTCCGCCGTAAGACTTCTCCAGCGGTTGCGGCTGCAAACAAACAAGATGTGAATCGTGTACAACTCCCTTTCATGTCTCGGTTGATTTTCTTGCAAAACCCTGCCAATAGGCGGCCGAAGCCCCCAAAAGCTCCTCCACCGTGATGCTTCGCGAGGACGGGGTCCACAGCGCCAGGTCACGGGTACGAATGACGAGTTCTCCCCCGCGCGAAGGGGATGCATAGGTTTCCGGAGGTAAATAACACACCACACTCACGGCGCCGTCTCTTTCGGAAGCTGCGTATACTTCGAGCTCCAAAGCCGCCAGCTCCTCAAGCTTCTCCACTCTCCGCTCGCTCCCCCACTCCTGAAAGTACAATTCCGTACAGCCGCGGAAACAGCCGCGGAGCTCACTCGTGCCCGGCTCCATCATTTCTACGATATACTCGCAGTCGATCACCCAGTGAATATCCCCATTCACCGGATCGGCTTCGAGACGAACCAGCGTCCCGTCATGGCAGCATTGAAATACTTTGACCTGTGCAGCGAGTTCCATCCTGCTGTCCTTCCTCCACTCCTTGCTCTAAAGCTCCCGATCTGTGTCAGGTATGAATCAGTCTGACATACCTTTCCATGCTAAGGAGCATCTCAACCTCGGGGTCTTCCGGGTCCCCTCTGCCGCTGTCCCTCCCCGATATAGGAATCCCATGAAAGTATGCCTTCTCCCTGTACCTTCGTACCAATTCATTGAATTCCACGGCTTCCGGATGCAGCAGCGGCTCCCCATGATACGAAACCACGCTGACGGTGAAAGCGGGAATAAGGATGTCCGCCCGGAGCCTGAACACAAAACTTTTGTCCCTGTAATGGCCCTGAAGATAGGACTCCAGCCCGCTCTCGATAGATCTCAAGCTTTCAACTACGTAAGCATCCGGGATCTTACCCCGTTTCAGGAGACGGTTAAACCCGTGAATATACCGTGTGTTGCAGGCATCCTCCTGCTGCGTCATCGAAGGATCGTTTGAGAATAACAGATTCGGTCTCGCGATGAGCTCTATGATTTCGTTGTATGCCCTTTGGGCATGCTTTTGCAGATACGGTAAAGAATCGATGCTGACTCCTCCTGTCCGGCGTGCTTCTGCGTTGTCTTTCCCCTGCAGGTCTACCCCATTATTCCGCAACGAACCTTCGCGGGCAAGGGAGAGAATCGGTATCAGCCGTTATGTCCACTCTTCCGGCCAATGCCCTGCAACGACGCAGCGGAAGGCACCACACCGCTCCCCCTACCCCCGGCGCACCAAAAGATCGCCCCGCAGGTCAAACGTCATCGGCGCCCCCTTGGCAGCCGGTTTCCAGCCGAGCGGAAGCGCTTGGCGGATGCAGCCCTCAACGTCCTTGGGCGTGACGATCCGCATCTCCGGCTGCACACCGAATGCCGTACCGGTGCTTCGACTGGAGGCCTCCGTCGGGGTCAGGACCTCCATCCGCTGCCCCTGCCCGCTTGTATGTTCCACGATGAGCAGAACGGAGCCGCTGCGGGGAGATAGAATCCAGCGGTACACCTCCCCGTCGACGGTAATCGTTCTTGACCCTTTTTTGCTGATGGCCACTGTCCAGCCCCTCCTTCTAAGTTAGCATCCTGTGCGCGCGTCATTAATTCACTTCACCCGGCCGCTCTCTTCCTTCCGACCGAAGCGGGTCCCGAGATCGATCTCATACCCGTAGGCGAAGGCCGCCACAGCAGAAGTTATTTTTTGATCTCCTCATAGATCTTCTTCAAATACGATGTAATCGTAATCAAGCTCATCAGAATGAAGCCGAGCATAATGAAAGTAACCGGCTCACCGGTGTAGATCGAGGCCGCAGCCAGCACGAACGCGAATATCACGTACCCTATATTTTGAATAACCATCGAATCCCTCCCCGCAGCCGTCATCTCAACCCGTCGTACAGCCGCATCTTATTCTATCTCTCTATGATACCAGAAATGGTTATTTGTGTTAAATACTACTCTGCTATAGGACATCCACGGCAAAAAGGGACAGCGCCACTGCCCCTATCTTTCATTCCATGCCTAAGTTTCCATCCTTCGCCATATCCTACTTGTACGCATTCGTCAAATATACCTTGGAGAACGGCCCCAGATCGTCGAACAAGGCGTCGACGAAAGCCGCCGGATCGATCAGCATCGTACCGCCCCCGAGATCCCGGTAGCCTTCGAAGCTCCAGCACCAAGGCGCATTGGCGGCATCGGCGCGGCCCGTGTCGCCCTTGAATGTCCCGTAGCTTGCCCACAGGTTCAGCGTCATGTTATTGCGCAGAGTCCAGATTGAGCTCTCCATCGGGATCAGGCCGAAGCTCATCCGCTTCGACTCTACGAAGTCGCTCATGTAGTTATCCCAATTGGCCGTGCCGGAGGCATTCATGTTGATCGACGAGCTGCCGGTGCCGCCCCAGTGGAAAATAAAACCCGTATCGCCCTCTGCCCCGGCGCTGTTGTACGCCTTAAGCGCGTGGCCGAAATCGTCTTCCGAATCCGTCAGCGGCGCGTCGTTCTGCGCGCTGTAGACACGGATATGCGTCCCTGTCGTATTCGCCTCCGTCGTGAATGTGCTGTCGTAGTAGACGGAGCTCATCCCCGGCTTGTACTGGATGGCCGTATTCACCGGCGCGAACATCCCGAGCTTGGCATGGCGCGGCATCAGGGCCAGCTCCAGCTCACCGAACGGCTGGGTGACTGTTGTGCCGTCCTTGCGCTTCACACCCGGCTTGCGCACTACAATCATGATGCCCTCCATATCATTCTCATGATCTCCGAAGGAGGTCTGCGGATCGTGGGTCGCATAGAAGAAATTGTATCCGATAAATCGGCTGCCGCAGGCGCTGACCCGGCCTCCACGTACGCTGTATCTCTGCCAGCAGAGAGTACGGCACAGCATGCTCCCAACAGGGCAGCCGCCAGCAGCAGGCCCTGGCGCAGCCGTAGATCCCGCCCTGCGGCGCTAGCCAACAAGCGGAGTGCTGCATGCCGGAATCGGGCGGTCAGCCGCACAGATTGCGATTCCCCGGTTGGAGCCGGCTCCCTCTCTCCATCCCGGTCCCCGCTTGCCGCTGCAGCCTTGATGCCCATCTCCCCCCTGCTCTCCATGCGCCTCTCCTCCGTTCTTCACTCCCCCTCCCGACGATTCAGAGAAAAAGGGCCCGATTATGCGCCACCTCACATAGTGCCATTCCACTATTCGAAGAATATTAACGAGGTGTAACGGTTTGATGAAGAAGAGTCATAGAAAAAAAAAGCGATACCCTGCGGGGTATCGCTTCCCTTCCTTGCCTTCCTTGCCTTTCTTGCCTTCCTTGAATCAGCCTATTATTTCAAGCTATCGTTTGAGCCTATCGCTTCATCCAGGCCATCCGTCCCGCGGCCGGCTCGATATCCTCGGCCCCCAGCTCCCCGTGCCCGGCTACCTCCGGGGAAACAGCATAAGCACGCATCCGCTCCGGCGAGTAGGGCTGCAGCAGGCTCTGCAGGAAATCCGTCTGCCCGTTGCGCAGCGGATCCAGCCAGTCATCCATCGCCGCATCGTCCAGGATGACTGGCATGCGCTCGTCGTACTCGAATACGAGCCGGTTGGCGCGGGTCATCATCACGGTGCAGGTGCGGTACTCCTTGCCGCGCGTGTCCTTCCAGATCTCGTACAGCCCCGCCATGCCGAACAGACCGCCGTCCTTCAACACCACGCGCAGGGGCTCGCGCTTCTTCTTCACCGTTTTCCAGACATAGAAGCCGTTGGAAGGAATAATGCAGCGCTGCTGCGCGAACAGCTTGCGGTAGGCCGGCTTCTCGTGAACGGCCGAGCTGTCCGCGTTCACCGCATCCTTGCCCCAGAACGGAACGAGCCCCCAGCGGTGTTCCTCCAGCATCCGTTCGCCCTTATGGGGCACGATGACGGAGACGGGCTGGGTCGGCGCGATGTTGTAGCGCGGGGTGTAGGAGAAGCGGACCTGACGGATGCCAAACCGCTCCGACACCTCCTGCAGCGGAGAGGAAAGACTGAATCGTTCGCACATGAAGAAGCACCTCACTTGTTTTACTTCCAGTATCTTCATGTGCGAAGATTTTATGCGCCCAAGTTTACGAGCACCGGCTTTAGAGCTGTGTTCCCTTCAAGCTGAAGCGGTAAGCGTACGTCCGGTTCGCGAACAGCGTGTACTCCGGATGGGTCTTGGCTCCCCAGCTGTCGTCGCCGCCTACACCCATCTGCCTGTAGTTGATGCGCAGCACGGTTTTGCCGCTCTGCGGCAGCTTGTAGACATGGTCGTGCTCCTCCAGCTCAGCCGGGGTGTAAGGCAGGGCGTTCAGCTCGAACTCCGGCGCGCCGGTAATGCGCAGACCGACGCCGGCGGCGTTCGTGACCGTCGCGTAGCGGACGCCAGTCTTGTTGCCGCACTCCTGCGGACGCAGGTACGGCACGAACTGGTCGGCTACGCGGCCCTGATACAGACCGATGCGCGCGCCGCTGCTGCGGTCCCAGTAGTTCTCGTGCGGGCCGCGGCCGTACCAGGACAGCTCGTCGAAGCTGCCGTCCAGGACAAGCATCGTCCCGATCTCCGGAATCTCCGGCAGCCCCTCTCCCGGTGCAAGCTCCAGGCCGACTTCCACCTCGCCGTCCGGCTTCACCTTATAGAGCACAGTGCAGGCCGTTCCTTCTCCTGCAGGAAGAGCGTACTCCGCCCGGATCACGGCGCTTGCGCCATGCAGCTCCGCAGCAAGACCCCTCAGCGTCCGCTCGGCACCGGCCGTGCGCCATACGGCGCTGCGCTCCTGCAGCTTGTTGCCCTTGTCATTGTCCGTGTAAGCGCGCCAGAAGTTCGGCGCGAGGCCTTCCTGCAGCAGCTCCGTCTCCTGATAGCGGTAGGACACCAGGCTTCCCGTCCGCTTGTCGAAGGCCGCCCGGAAGCCGCTGCCGGACACCGCAATCTCCTCGCCGGTCTCGTCGAGTGCCAGAGGCGCCGGCTTGTCGTCCGTCTTCGCAGAGGCACTGGCCGCTACCGGAAGCAGGAACTGGCCGAAGGCCACCTCATGACCGGCCTCCGCCCACTTCGTCGACTCGCGAAGCACCAGCGAGAGGTTGAGCAGGTACTCTTCTCCGCGTGCCGCTTCCTTCGGCAGCTCGAGGGGCACCGTCAGCTCGGCCGCTTCCAGCGGAGCCAGCTGCAGGGAGAGCTCCCCTTCCTGGACCGTCCGGCCGTTCTTCTGCACTTGGTACACGCAGCGGAACTCACCGAGATCCGTGAACAGGAACGCATTGTGCACCTTCACGCGGCCTTCCTGCAGGTTCACTGACTCGAAGCGCACGTTCTGGTAGCACGCCTTGACCTCATGGATTTTCGGAGATACGGTCCGGTCGGCGAAGATCAGGCCGTTACCGCAGAAGTTGCCGTCATGCAGCGGCTCACCGAAGTCCCCACCGTAAGCGAAGTACTCCGTGCCGTCCGCAGTCTTCGTCCGGATCGACTGGTCGATCCAGTCCCAGATGAACCCGCCCTGAAGCACGGGATATTTGTCGGTAAGGTCCGTGTACTTCTTCAGGTTGCCGCAGGAGTTGCCCATGGCATGGCTGTATTCGCACAGGATGAACGGCTTCTTCGGCCACTGCAGCGCATACTCCTCGACCCGGTCCGGCTTCGTGTACATGTGGCTTTCCATATCGGAAGCCGCTTCCGATGCCCGCCAGTGGAAGACGCCTTCGTAGTGCACGAGCCGCGAAGGATCCGCTTTCTTCAGGAAGTCGTGCATCCGGATGAAGTTATCTCCGCCGAACGATTCGTTCCCGAGCGACCAGATGATGACCGCCGGGTGGTTCTTGTCCCGCTGGAGCATGGAATTCGCCCGGTCGAGCACGGCACCGGTCCACTCCGGCTTGCTGCCGGGCACGGTATCCCCTTCCGTCGTCTGCCCGTATTCCCACGAGCCGTGGGTCTCCAGGTTCGTCTCGTCAATGACGTACAGGCCGTACTCGTCGCAGAGGTCGTACCACAGCGGGTGGTTCGGATAGTGCGAGGTCCGTACCGCATTGATGTTGTGCCGCTTCATGAGCAGGATATCCGCCAGCATGTCCTCTGCCGTTACGGAGCGCCCGCGGTCGCAGGAGAATTCATGACGGTTTACGCCCTTGAACACGATGCGCTTGCCGTTGATCTTCATCAGGCCGTCCTCGATCTCGAACTTGCGGAAGCCGACTCGGCACGAAACCGTCTCGAGCAGACCGCCGTTGTCACCGCGCAGGCTCAGGACCAGCGTGTACAGGTTCGGCTGCTCCGCGCTCCAGAGCAGCGGGGCGTTCACCTCGCCGGTGAGCTGCAGCGGCTTGGACGCCGAGCCGTCCACCGCATCCTGCCACCGGATCGGCTCGTTCCACAGCGGCTGCTGCGACGCGTCGTACAGCTGGGCTTCCAGGACCGCTTGGCCTTGATAGGCCGCGGCATAATTCACCAGCTCCGCGTCGATGACAAGCCGGGCGGATCCGTAACCGTCTTCCAGCTCCGGACGGGCGAAGAAGTCATAGATATGCACCGCAGGCGTCGAATACAGGTACACATCGCGGAAAATCCCGCTCATCCGCCAGAAATCCTGGTCCTCAAGCCAGCTTGCGTCGCACCAGCGGTACACCTCAACCGCCAGCCGGTTCTCACCCGGGATGAGGTAAGGCGTCACATCGAACTCCGCCGGAGTGAAGGTATCCTCGCTGTACCCGACGAGATCCCCGTTCACCCAGACGTAGAACGCCGACTCGACCCCTTGGAAGCTGAGGTACACCGGCTCGCCCTTCCACTCCTCCGGCACCTCGAAGGAACGCACGTACGAACCGACCGGATTGTATTTCGTCGGGGCGAACGGCGCTTTAAGCTCCTCCGTCTTCTCCCATGGGTAGCGGATGTTCGTGTACTGCGGGTAGTCATAGCCCTGCAGCTGCCAATGGGACGGCACCGGAATCGTGTCCCAGCCGCTGACGTCGTAAGCCGCACGATAGAAATCCTGAATCCGCTTCTCCGGATTTTCGGCGAAGCTGAATTTCCACTCTCCATTCAGGGACCGGTATCTTCTCGCTTCCGTCTTCCGGCCGGCCAGCGCTTCCTCCACCGTATCGAAAGGCATCAGGGAAGCATGCGCTTTCATCCGGTTGACCTCATATACATCAGGATTGTTGTTCCACTCCGGGTAGCCGTTCGCCGGCGGGGTATAATCCAATTTTTTTAACAAGCTCGACACCTCACAGTAATGGCATGAAAGGGGACTTTCTATTGTTAATCCCTTATGCCACCTATTGTATAAGATAAGTCCTTGGAAGGAAATGAGAAGATATGAACCCCGATAGGAAAATATTCATATGTAGTCCTGAATGGTTACCCTGCCGCCTGCACAGCCGGTAACCACCGTATGCGCCATCCGGACGAACAATCCGTTCTCCACAACGCCGGGGATCAGATTCAGACGGCGTTCGAGCTCCGCCGCGTCCGCAATGACGCCGAACCTGCAGTCGGCGATGAGATTGCCGTTATCCGTCCGGAAAAGCTCGCCGTCCTTCTCACGCAGCACCGGCTCCGTCCCAAGCTCCTTCAGACTGCGAAGCGTCAGATTCTCGGCGAACGGCACAATCTCAACCGGCAGCGGAAAAGCCCCCAGCCGCTCCACCCGCTTCGACTCGTCGACGATGACAATCATCCGGCGGCTGTGGTGTGCGAGGATTTTCTCACGGAGGAGCGCGCCCCCGCCACCTTTGATCAGATTGGCCTCGCCGTCTGCTTCGTCGGCTCCGTCGATCGTCACATCAATCGCCTCGATCTCGCTGAAGGACACCAGGGGGATGCCCCACTCCCGCGCCAGCTCCTCGGAATGGCGCGATGAAGCTACCGCGCGGAGCTTTAGCCCTTCCTTCACCCGCTCCGCGATCCGCCGGATGGCAAAATACGCCGTCGAGCCGGTTCCGAGCCCGACGATCATCCCGTCTTTGATATATTCCACAGCCTTCTCTGCCGCCGCCTGTTTGAGGTTCATGTCTTTATTTCCTCCTGTAGGATGTAATAGGATTAAGACGCAGCTCGAACTCGATCTCATGCCGGATAGGTATTCCTTCCTCGCTCAGCTTGCATCCACCTAGTCCAATATTTTTGTATTTACTTCGAGGTGCTGGGAAAGAGTTCCTTCTATAGAAAATTCTTATTTTTGTAAATCGCCGGCGCAGACTGTCTATGGCCTGAAGTAATACTGACTGTCGACGGTCAGATCCGTACCCCAATAAGGGGAATGACCGGTGATTGAGGCGTCTTTCGTTCTAACCATGAACTCCCACTGCCTGTTATTCGGATACGTCAGCAGCAAGTTCATTTCTTCACGCTGGTACTGCCGAAACAAAGCATGTTCGAGTTGAATTTTGGAATAGGACAAGAACCCCAGGTACAGAGCCGCAGCAAGGATTCCCGCAGGCAGCAGCCGCCTGCTGCTGGGACGGAGCACCGCAGGAATCAAGGCGATCAACAGCAGTACAAGTACAATGATTTCGCCGCTTCCGTCCACGAGACTGAACTCATACTCTTGTTCGATGATCGGGTACAGCAGAGCGGCGCCGTTGCCGATCCAGTCGATAAAGAGATGACTGCTTACGCCCAGCGAGAAGACCAACCAGGATTTCTTAAACGAGGCACCTTGGATGAAAGCGGAACAGACCAGGGCCGGAAGGAGTCCGAATACAGGTACAGCCAGGACCGAGTGACCCAGAATATCCCCAAAAAACTTGGTGCCATCCGGTGATAGTCCTGCGATTCCGCCCAATACAACCAGCTTGAAACGGTCCGTTAACGACGCATGGGGTCTGCTGCACATCCAATACACGAGAGCGGCACCCGCAATCCAATGCAGAAAGGCATGAAGTCCGGTCATCGTAAGCTCACTCCTCGGTCTGTCAGCTTGGTACGGGGTACACGATCGGGTACAAGGGTGCCTTCCCTAAGCTCGAACGTGCCCCCGGAACGGCGCTCCGTCTCTTTACGCCTCTCGCAGCCGTACAGGTCTTTTCCTTTGAACCTATTTTTGTTCACTGATATCACGGGCTGCCTCCTCTCTACAAATACTGTAAGCCGCCAAAGCGAAAATCACAACGAAGACGCCCTGCCAAGACTCATCTGCCCTTTCATTCTTCCCCTGTAGATCCGCCCGAACGGATGCATATCTCCTTCAATAAAATAGGATATTGATAGCATTCATTAGGAAAAGGATGTGACCTCACTTGGCCGCTCCACGTATATTTTGGCTATGCTCCCACGAAACATTGCGATATGAGGAAATCCCTCTATTCCTTGAGGCCGGTGCAGAAATCATCCCCAGCCTCGGGGACGCTGCCTTACTTCGATTCGATTCCCATTATGACAACGAGAGCCATCTGTTATATCCCCACTGGCGCAAGCACTGCACCATTCCGACCCCCGTGCTTGAGGAGATGCGGCATATTGATATCATTGGCAAACGCGGAAAGCTCAACCGAACAGAGGCAGAACTGTTCAATCGCTGGATCGATGTCATGTATATTGCAAGCTTTCCCGATATCGTCAACAACGTGATGGATTGGTTCCGGGGTTATCCGTTGTTTCGCGTATTCGGACATGGCGATTTCACCAACTATTCCCGGGTCATGGATTTCTACAAATTGGATAAGAACAAGTTCCATCAGCACAGCAAATATATTTGGTCCCCCATCCTAGCCAGCCTCGATCTGCCCGAGGATCCGCGAATTGTCAAGAATAAGCTGTACCTGAATGCGTTTGTTTCTCCGGAGCGGCTGGGCTCACAGTGGATCGGCAGGAGATCCCAGCCTTATATCAGCACAACGATCTCTTACATGGATGGGAACCATCCGGCCCGGGATATCTATGATCAATTCTCCAGGCATTTTAAGGATATTCCGTCTCTCGTCTTGGGGAAAAACGCCAAAAGCGCCTTGACCGGCGCCAATGATAACATAGCAGGCTATACGGATACGATCACATTCCACAGCAAAATTGCCTGCAGCCGCATGTTCATTTACCTTGGCTTTCATTCGAACTTCCATCTGCATTTTACTCCGATTGAAGCCATCAGCATGGGTGTACCGGTGCTGTTTCTGGAGCGCTCGGGTCTTGCTCAAGAGGCAAGAGATCATGGGATCAGCAATGCAGCGCTGCGCTCCATCGGTATGTACCGGGATGTTCATGAGCTGTCTCAAGCGGTTAAGGAAGCCTTCCATAACTTCGACTTTCTCGAAAACCTGACGTTAAACCAAAGCATTATTTTCGGGCGGGTGTTCAGCCGCACGAGAGCTCTGGCAGCGGCACGGTCTTTAGTCAACCGGGTTCAAGAGTATGTCGTTCAAAACCGTAAGGAACCCTATAAGGAGCCTGCCCTGATGAATGTCTCGCCCGGCACGTTGTTCAGAAAACCAACGATCAACCGGGATCTGCCCAAGGAACAGGGACAGATGGCCCGCTTCAGCCTGGAAACGATCCGCTCCCTGACCGGCAGACCGGTATACAGTGATAACGGGGATTTCATTGCTCGCCTCGCGGTGCCTGGTGTCGATTCGCCCGGTATGCTTCTGGCCGAATATATCGGATTCATGAAGCCGGGATTGTATGCCGTGTCCATGTATGTAAAGGCCTTCCAGCCCTCATCTCAGTCAGTAGGTTCATTCTCCATGGGCACGTGGATTCCTAACTTCGTACTGTATGCTACCCATCATATTGGATCCATTGGAGCAGGAGAGAACCTGATTACATTAATGGTCAACGTTTCGCCGGAAACCGCAGCAGCTACGAAGGAGCTTCGCTTCCACTGGGACGGCACCCACCCCATCGAAATCTCGCATTTATTTATACAAAAGCTTTCATAACTTTACCATTGCCTCGGCGCTATCTTAGACCGGGGCTTTTCGTACGTTCCACCCCAACCCGTGCAAACCGCCCGAACCATTCGTCCCACCAGCCAATATGATGTGAATAAGCCATACAGTTGAAGTCCATAGGAAGCGGGTGAGGAAGCATGCGGACACCAAGAATATACTGGATCTGCTCCCACGAAACGCTGCGTTATGAAGAGGTGCCTCTCCTGATCGAAGCCGGGGCTGAGGTCATCCCCTGTCTTGGCGATCCAACACTCGTCAAGTTTGACCAAAATTATGACAACGAAACGCACAAATACTACCCTCATTGGAGGAAGTATTGTACACTGCCCACCTATATTGCAGAGGAAATCAGGCGAATCGACATCATTGGCAAGCGGGGCAAGGTGACCTCCCGCGAGGCTGCGCTGATCAATCAGCATATCGACGTTCTCTATATCGCCAGTTTTCCGGATCTGGTCGCTAATGCCCTCGATTGGTTCAACGGTTATGTTATCTTTCGCGTATTCGGTCATGGCGATTTCAGCTCTTATACCAAGGCGATGGAGTTTCTGCGCATCGATAAAGCCAAGTTCGCCGCATCCAAAAAATATATCTGGTCCCCGATCCTGTACAGCTTGGATGAGCCCGAGGCCCCTGAGCTGGTCCGAAATAAGCTCTACCTGAACGCCTTCGTCTCGGAGGAACGGCTTGGATTCCGCTGGAGGGCCGGAAAGTCGGAGCCCTACCTGAGCACGGCCATCTCTTACCTGGATGGTGCCCATCCCGCACAGGATGTCTATTCCGAATTTGCATCCCGTTTTGAAGCGCTGCCGTATATTGTACTCGGCAAAAATCATACGAAGGGACAAACCGGCGGGCAGGTATCCGGGTATTTGGATTCCACCTCTTTTTATTCCAAAATCGCCTCCTCGCGAATGTTCATTTACATCGGATTTCATTCGTTCTATCACCTTCACTTCACACCGCTCGAAGCAATGTGTATGGGAGTTCCGGTATTGTTCTTGTATAGGTCCGGACTGACGAAGGAAGCCTTGGATCACAGCGTCAGCCTGGATCTCCTGAGAGAAACAGGGATGTGCGCCACGGTTCAGGAGCTTCAGCTTCGAGCCTCGGAGCTGTTCCACGATCTGGAGGCACTGGAAGACTTATCGCGAAGGCAGTATGCGCTGTTCCGTAAGGTATTCAGCCGGGCCTATGCGCTGGGGCAGCTAAAACGCTTTTACCGGCAAATCCAGAACGAATTACCTGAGAGAAGCGCCCCCTCCCCCCAGGCTCATCTTGTCCATGAGGAGATGAAGCCTCTCTATCGGAAACCGAGTATCAAAACAGATCTTCCCACCCATGCCGGACAATTCGCCGCCTTCAGTCTGGAGTCCGTTGGAGCGCTTACAGGCACCCCGGTTTATCATGATAACGAGACCTTTGCCTGCCGAAAAGCAGAGGCGGGGCGTGATGCCCCGGGCCTGCTCATTGCAGAATATATCCAATCCATGGTCACCGGCGTCTATGCTTTCTCGATCATCATTACCGCTTCGGAACGGTCTGACCGGCCGGTAGGAAGCTTCTCTATGGGCACCTGGGTGCCCGATTTCACACTGTACGCCATTCATCCTATCGAAGCGTTGGAACCGGGCGAACACTTAGTTACCCTTCATATTCATATTGATGACGATACCGCTCATGCCTTAAAAGAGCTCAGGTTTCAATGGGAGGGCCAAGCCTCTATCGAAGTCTCCGAGCTCTACGTCGAGAAGCTGACCTGATTTTGCGGGGAGCAGGGTTTACCTCTTTGTTTTGACATAATCAATATAGTAAGACATGTATTCCCCGAAGCAGACAGGATAACCATTCATAAACAGCTGATAGTCACTCGGGTTCTGGAACTGGATGTTCAAATGTTTCAGTACACTCGGGTAAATGGGATGCGTCTGGTCGCTTGCATAAGACTCGGAAACAATCGGGGCTATTTCGAGCGGCGATATTTCCAGCTGCTGAAGGACTTTCTGTGCCACGTACCAAGTCAAATAATATCTTGGATGATTATACGTATAGAACAGCCTTTCGACCCGAAACATCTTCTCAATATAATCGGCCACCTGGATATCTACGCCCGCTTCACGGCGCCTAAGCTCATACAGGGTGTTGGCCAGATTTGAATTCAGGAAGTCCGCGGAATAATAATTCTCGTCAGCCAGGATGGCCTGAATCTCCTGCTTGCTCGTTCCCCTCTCGAGTAATCTCGCGACATTGATATCCCCATAGGTAAAGCCGTCCGGATCCACAACAAACTGGGGAAAATAGCCGGTAAAATAGCAGTAGGTAAAACTGATCTTAATGCATTTTCGGGGC
The DNA here is from genome assembly GCF_049942825.1 of Paenibacillus sp. S-38. NCBI lineage: Bacteria > Bacillati > Bacillota > Bacilli > Caryophanales > Paenibacillaceae > Paenibacillus > Paenibacillus sp. S-38. Next base: position 3,766,753 of record NZ_CP187970.1, on the reverse strand, counting down.
AGCAGGCTGAGCAGATAGTCCGTGGACAGCTTTTCGCCGAACTTGGTGCCCACCTTCTGGTAGATAAACAAATCACAATCGGTGAAATAGCTGTTGGGAAGACCACGCAGCCTGTCTGCATGATGAACCTGCGGAATCTCAAAGATCGTAAAGTGAGATAAAAACGTAGGAGATGACTTTAAATAATTTTGCAGGGGTGTGGTCTGACAATTCCCGTAAACGATACATTTTCTCTTCTTCATGGAGTCTTCCTCCTTCCCTATCAAACAGCGAAACTACTGCATTAAAAGAATATGCTGCTATGCAAGATTTGGAGACGGCGTTCGAATGAATATTGGCAGTTGACCAACCGCTCCTATCCGCCTAATTTCGGGAGGCTGGTTACCTGTTTATACCAACGTTCGTACCGGAACATACAATGAGATAGTCCTATTCAGATCCAGAGCACGGGTGAAAGGAGTGAAGCGCTCTGCTGAAAGCAAACCGAACGAAAGTCGTGGTTCTAGGTGCAGGCGGCCACGCCAAAGTGGTCATTGACATCCTGCGGGCGGATCCAAGAGTCGAACTCGTCGGCTGTATTGACAGGGACACCTCCCTCCGCCACGCTGCAGGCCTGCCGGTCCTCGGGGACGATTCTGTCCTTGCCGGCCTCTATGCTCAAGGCATCCGGCACGCTTTTGTCGCCATCGGCAGCAACCGCGTTCGGCAGCGGCTTGGCGAACAGCTCGAATCCCTCGGATTCCGGCTGGTTAACGCCATAAGCCCTTTCTCCTGGATCTCCGACTCCGCTCAATTGGAGGATGGCATTGCCGTCATGCCCGGCGCTGTCGTTAATGCGGAAGCGAAGATCGGCCGGCTGTCTATTATCAACACCGGCGCAACCGTCGATCATGAATGCAGCATCGGGGAAGCGTGTCATATTGCTCCAGGCAGTACCCTGTCGGGCAATGTTACGGTAGGCAGCGGTACCTTCCTTGGCACGGGCACACGCGTAATCGATGGCATGGAGATCGGACCTTGGGCCATGGTCGGTGCCGGTTCGGTCGTTATTCGATCCCTGCCGGGCCACTGTACCGCAGTGGGCGTGCCCTGCCGTGTCATTAAGCTGCGAACGGACGACTAGTATCGACTTGGGAGGTCATGTTGGTGGCAGGTAACTTTTACCCTATTGCTCTTCCCATCCTGAACGGGAATGAGAAGAAATACGTGATGGATTGTGTGGATACAACCTGGATCTCCTCCAATGGAGCCTATATCGAACGATTCGAGCACCTCTTTGCAGCATTCTGTCAAACCAAACATGCGATCGCCGTCAGCAACGGAACGACCGCCCTTCACTTGACCCTACTTGCGCATGGAGTCGGTCCCGGCGATGAAATCATCGTGCCGACGTTTACCTTTGTCGCGACAGCCAATGCCGTCGCTTACTGCGGAGCCACGCCGGTCTTCGTGGATTCGGAGCCCGAGACCTGGAACATCGATCCGCATGCGATAGAATCCAAGATTACGCCAAGAACCAAAGGCATTATTCCTGTACACTTGTACGGGCATCCGGCGGATATGGACCCGATTCTGGATATCGCTCAAAAGCACGGTCTCTTCGTCATCGAAGATGCGGCCGAGGCCCTTGGGGCCAAGTACAAGGGCCGTATGGTCGGATCCATCGCCCACAGCGCCACTTTCAGCTTATTCGGCAATAAGATTATCACCACCGGGGAGGGCGGCGTCGTTACCACGAACGATGATCAGTTCGCCGCCAAGATCAGACAGCTGAAGGGCCAAGGGATCGACCCCCAGCGCAAATACTGGTTCCCTGTCATTGGCTACAATTACCGGATGACGAATATTCAAGCGGCCATCGGATGCGGACAGATGGAGAATATCGATTGGCACATCGAACGCAGACTGAGTGCGGCCTCCGAGTATGTCAAGCATCTGGAAGGAGTCGCCTCCGTTCTACTCCCTACTGAGAAGGAATGGGCCAAGAATGTATTCTGGATGTACAGCGTAGTGCTCAAGGACGGCACGGAGCAGCAGCGTGATGAGGTCATGCGCCGGATGAGGGAAAGGGGCATCGAAACCAGACCCTTCTTCTACCCCATGCACATCCTCCCCCCTTACAAGCATCTGCAGCCGCCGGATGAATTCCCCGTCGCGAGCCGGATCGCGGCGACCGGCTTGAATGTTCCCTCCCATGGTGCGCTGCAAACCGGGGATATTGCATACATTTGCGAACAGCTCAAGGACATCCTTGCCGGCTTATAGCCTGACTTTCCCACTATCGACCAAGTTCCTTCAATGAACTTGGTCATCTTTGTATAAGGAGGGTCTGCGGTGATCAAGAACAAATCCACCTTGTCTGCCATTAGGTCAGCAGAGCATTATCTGAAACAGGCCCAAAGCTCCATTCATTCGGACTACGCAGAGCCGGCCGAGGATCAGCTGTCTGCCGCTCTTCTCATGATTACCAAAGCACTGAGGGCTCACGCTAAGCCCAAAGGCAGAAAACGAAGAGAGTGAGTGATCCCTGTGAACGAAAAGCAATACTGCGAGCGTAAAATCCGGTCCGCCATCTCCCTCCTCAGAAGAGCGGATCGGTTATACAGAGCAGGGAAGAGATCCCGCTCACGGGAACGCTTGATTCAAGCCTTGGGACGGGTAGGGGAAGCCTTATGGAGCTATAACAGGCTCAGGCGGGCCGGCCGGACCTCAGCTCCCTCCTCAGCACCAGGACCGGTCTCGTGTGAGCCTTCGAGCCCCCCTACGAATGCACAGGAAGCCCTCGAAGCAGCTGCCGTCTCTCCTCCCCTTCCTTCATGTCCTGTCATACAGGAAGGGACGACGATTACGTCCTACACCGACACGTACACGGATACTTATAATGCCAGCTACACGAGCTCTTACCAAAACAACAACTATGAAGTGCTGACCGAGGTCAATGACAACGAGAGCTCTCCAACGCCTGAACCCGCATCTCCCCGTTCCACGGGCGAGGATCTGCCGTCCGACCAGGTTACGGTTGGCGTTACCCTGCCTGGCCCCGATTCTCCTCTAACCATCGAATTCCTGCTGGGTGCGGACGGAACGATCCAAGTAATCAACGAGGGTCAACTCCGTCCCCTGCGCCGTACCGTGACCTTCGGGGTGCAGAAGGAGCCTTCGGAGTCCTCGAAGGGTGCGACAGATCAAGCTCCCGAAGCCGCCGTGATCTCCTTCACCCTCCCCGCTTTGACGGCGAAAAGAAACCCTACATCGTAAATAACCCGCTGATGCATAGCATCGCGGGTTATTTTTTATTAGTGGGCTTTCCCTACTTGCTCCAGCAGCTGCGTGTACTCGCCTGCGACGTTGGACCAAGTCCTCTGCAGGGTTTCCATAATCGCCGCCTGCTGCCTTGCCGCCAGGGCAGCCGGATGACGGTCCAGCTGAGCGATCGCGTTCACGATTTCGCTCACGGAATAGGGATCGAAGGTAATGAATGCATCCATATCCCGGATCACCTCCTGCGTAACCTCCAGCCGGCCCGCAGCCACCGGCGTGCCCATCGTCAGAGATTCGAGAATCGGGAACGGACAGCTGCCCTCGAAGAGGGTCGGTACGATGGTCCCTTTCGCATATTTGTACAATGCGGGGAGCTCGCCCGACGGCAATCGACCGATAAACCTGACGCTTGCGAGTAGTTCTGCGGGATAACGGCCAAGCTCATTGTACAGGTCGCTGTTCAATCCGTCCGGTATCAGTTGATCCGTTATCACAAGCTGCAATCCGGAGGGCGTGATCTTCTTGTAGGCGATGAATGCCTCTATGAGACGGCTGTGGTTCTTATGAAACCGGATGACCGAGGGGAAGACAATGTAATCGCCGGCGAGGCCGTACTTGATCCGAAACTCCGCTTCCGGAACAAGCCCCATGAAGCTGTATTCTTCCTGAGGAGAGGCAAGCCGGATGACCTGTGTCTTCGGCTCCTGCAAGCCCAGGTACTCCATCCCTTCTTTCCGCTTGATGAAATCGGAATTGAATACGACGGTCGCCGCTCTGTCCGCCATATAGTATACGATCCGTTCCATCCAATCGCAGAATTCCGGCGACTTCCGGAAATACAGGTCTTTAAAATGCAGATAGACCAGGTCGTGCAGACATAGAACATAAGGCCTTTGCAAATAGACCGCCAGCTCTAAGCCCACGTACGGCACAAGCCATACATGAACAGGAACCGTTTGATTGATCGTTTCCATGCTATCGGATTTCACCAGAAACAAACGTCCTGAATACTGCTCCAGCTGCCTCGCAAAAATGTGATTGTACTCGTTATAGTTCGTTCCCGTCGTCGTGATATAAACCTTCATCCGGTCCCAGGTGCTCAGCATTCCTTCGATCAGCCGGATACTGAACCTGCCGATGCCTTCGCCGTCAAGCGGCGTTACATGAGGAAATCCCATAAAAATACCGACACTGACTTCTCCGTTCGAAGGGTCGCTTGGATTCCGCAGATATTTAACCGGTCTTCTAGGCGGTTCATGCCCGGAGAGCAGTCCACGGCATTCCTCGGAAAGGATGAAAGACCGGATGAGATGAGATCGGGGAACGCCCCGCGTCAGATGCTCCAGATGACCCTGCATCTCGGCTTCCTCAGGCAGGCGGGATAACAATTCATAGTACAAGAAGTGCACGAAAAATAAATAACTGGAGGCGTAGGCCTGATTGATGATAGCTCCTATCGTATCCCGGTTGTTGCGCCCGGCCGATAATAACGGCCGTTCATACAACCGCTGCGCTTCCTCTGACAGCATCACGAGTTCGGCTATGTGCAGCTTGTCGGTGCCGGAGGCAAGCTGCTGAGACAATTCAGCAGCCTCCCCCTCATTCGCATCCCGATGAAGCACCTGCCTGTGCAGTTCACGAACGAAGCCTTCCCCATCCAGCAGCATGACCCGGTACAGCTTCTGAAGAATGGTATCCTGCTCATCCAACAGAGCGCCCTCCGGCGGTTGATAGCCTGCAATGGCTGCCGGCACGGGGGTTGTTTCTTGCCGCTTATTCCTTAGCCGGGCGCGCCTCCTCTTCTTGTAAAGGAGCTTCTTGAGCTTTTTGGCTCTGCGCAGCCTGAGCTTCCTCCGAAGCTTTTTCCCCTTCTGCCCCCATTTGGCCTTATGCCGTTTGCGCACAGGCTTAACAACCGTAGCTCGCAGTGAAGTGCGCTTTCTTCTGACGCGGGTTCTTTTACGGCGTTTTTTACGATCTGCAGGGGAGGTCACGCTGGAGGTTCTTCCTGCTGCCGCCAGTACGATTTTGGACATGGACGAGTCTTTCCTCCCTTCAACTCTGTTACACCCTGTCGCGCCAATAATTCAACAGATCCAGCATCGTCTGCTCGAAGGGGATTTCAGGCTTCCAGCCGGTTTTCTGATGGAACTTGGAGTAGTCACCGAGCAGAATCTCAACATCCGACGGCCGCAGGCGGGCCGGATCCTCCTGAACCTGTACCTCCACCTTGCTGTAGGACAGAAGCAGGTTCAGCATCTCTTCAATCGTCCAGCACGTGTTCGAAGCAATGTTATAGTCGTCTCCAGGGTCGCCCTTCTCCAGCGCCAGCCAGTAGCCTCTTACGATGTCACGGACATCGGTGAAGTCCCGCTTCGCCTGCAGATTGCCGACATGGATCACCGGAGGCTTGATTCCCTTCTCGATCTCAGCGATTTGTTTGGAGAAGTTCGATGTCACGAAGTTCTCTCCACGGCGGGGCCCGGTATGGTTGAAGGTCCGGGTGCGAACGACATGCAGCCCATAGCTTTTGTAATATTGATAGCCCAAATAATCCTGCGTGACCTTGCTGATCGCATAAGGGCTGAGAGGACGCAGCGGATTCGTTTCTTTGATCGGTACCTCATACGGTTCTACATGCCCATACTCTTCACTGGAGCAGGCGATCTGAATTTTGCTGTCGAGACCCAGACGCCGGACCGCTTCAAAGATATTCAGTTGTCCGGCCACATTGTTATGAATGGTGTCCATTGGAGAATTCCACGAGGTCGGAACAAAGCTTTGCGCTGCCAAATGGAAGATCAGGTCCGGCTTGACGTGCCCGATCACCGACTCCACGGAGAAGGGATCCCGGAGTTCGCACTCCACCAGATTCAGGTCATCGACGAGATGACTGATGTGATTCATTCTGCTGCGGTGCCGAATCGTTCCGTACACCTCAATGTTATTTTTCAACAAATACTCTGCCATATGGCTCCCGACAAATCCCGTGATTCCGGTAATCAATGCTTTCATTACGTTTCGCTTCCTCCTTTATTGGACTCCATGCGAGCGATCATCTGCTTAATGCTCTGCTCCTCGGATTTGTGGCAGATCAACAGCCCGTCGGGTGTTGAAACCACAATCAAATCCCGGACACCGATGACGGCGGCTCTCTGGTTTTCCACATAGAGAATGTTGTCAAACGCTTGCTCTGCAGCAATATCGCCCTGCACGATGTTGCCTTCCGGATCCGCACTAAAGATACGCTCCAAAGAGGTCCAAGCCCCTACGTCGTCCCAAACGAAGCTCACCGGAATGGTCAGAATCCGATCCACCTTCTCCAAAATCGCGTAATCAATCGAGATCTTGGGCAGGAGGGCATACTCCTCCGAAAGCTGCTCATACCGCTGGGTGATACTGTTCCAGAGGTCCGGCTGATGAATTCGCATATAATGCTCGATGGTCGAGGGCTTCCAAATAAAAATACCGCTGTTCCAATACACATTCGGATTCGTGATCAATTGCTGTGCCTTATGAACATCCGGCTTCTCAATAAAGGATTTCACCGGCTTGATTTCCTTGCCATTCACCAAAAATCCTTGGTCATGCGACTCCATATACCCATATCCCGTCTCCGGACGGGTAGGAACAATGCCGAGCGTTACCACTTGGCCGTCCTTCTCCGCCTCCTGCGCACCCGCGTACAGGGCCTCCATCAGCGCATGCTCATCCGGGATGTATTGATCCGAAGGAGTAATGACCAGCACTTCGTTCATCTTCCTGCGGAGAAAGTGAGACGCCGTCAAGGCCGTACATGCAGCCGTGTCCCGCTGTGCAGGCTCGACGATGATCTGATCCGCCGTCAGCTCCGGCAGCTGCTCCTTTACGAGCGGCAAATAATGCTTGCCGACGACCAGCAGCACATCCTCGGCAGGCAGGAAACGGCGAAAGCGGCGGTAGGTTTGCTGCAGCATCGTCTCCCTCTCCGAGGTCAGCTTAAGGAATTGCTTCGGCTTCGCCTCCACGCTTCTTGGCCAGAAGCGCGTTCCCTTCCCGCCGGCCATGATCACAATTTTCAATCCTGTCAACTCCTTTCTTCCATCGAGTAGAGATTCAGGCATAGTGCTGGGGGTTACTGCCCTATGGAACCTATTGACATGCCTTAGCCGGGGACAGAATATCCATCCCCTTATTTGGAAAATGGTGCATGCCTATAACAGGGACATCTGCTTCTGGTTTATTGTATGATGCCTTGCCCGCGGAGACAGGGATGTTCGTTCCATATCCAAAAAAAGGGCATAGGCAGAGTGGTTTCGTCTGGATATCCGACTATTTTCGGTCAGCACAGAGGCATTCGTCCATGATCTGCCTAGGACCTGTGCATATGGTGGAAGAGAGAGGCTTCCGCCCGACCGGCTGGGAGCAACGGAACTTAAGGAGGTTGCCTCATGCATCGACGCAGGCATCGGAATAGGAGCATAACCAAGAAGGCAGCGGCGAAACGAAAGGGGAAACGCAAGCTGGTACGCAAAACTTCGCTCTACGGCAAGCGGAGGAGGAAGGTAAGAAAAAAAGGCATACGTGCCTTACCTAGAAAGCGAAAGCTGAAACGAAGGCGGCTCAAAAAAGGCCGGAGAAGACGGTCGGCTGCTGCCTCCCCGTCCAGTCCGGCACTGCCCGCTGGGGTAAACCTCGTCGGATACACACGTGCCGAGATGGGACTCGGTGAAGGGGCGCGCTTCCTGGCAAGAGCTATGGATACGGTGGGCATCCCCTTTGGAGTCAACAACTTCGAACTTGGCAATTCGGCTAGAATGGGAGATGGGTCATGGGCTCACCGGGAGCAGACCGGCAATCCATACCGGGTCAATCTGATTCATATTAACGGTGATCAGATGCGGCTAGTCCGTGAACACTATGGTGAGGCGTTTTTCCGGGATCGTTACAATATCGGCTATTGGGCCTGGGAGCTGACCGATCTCCCCGAAGAATGGAATGACGGCTTCACTTGGCTGAACGAAATATGGACCCCTTCGCCATTCGTCCGGGACGCCATTGCCAAGAGCACCGCCTTACCGGTGCATTATGTTCCTTATGGCCTGCAGTTTGATTCGACCTATGATCGCACGGAATTACGAAGCCGGCTGGCCCTCCCGGGGCATTCGTTCCTGTTTCTCGTGATGTACGACGTCAACAGCACCGCCCTCAGGAAGAATCCGCAAGGCTCCATAGAAGCATTCAGGCAGGCATTCGCCCCTGGAGACCCGAATGTCGGCCTTGTCGTGAAGATCAATAATGCCCAAAGCAATCCCGCCGAGGTAGAGCAGCTTCGCGCCTCGTTAGCCCAGTATCCGAACATTTTCCTGATTGAGCAGACCTTGTCGAGAAGCGATGTCTATGCGCTGATTGACAGCTGTGACGTGTTCGTCTCGCTGCATCGCTCCGAAGGCTTCGGCTCGGTGATGGCCGAATCGATGTATCTGGGCAAGCCAGTCATCGGCACGCTGTGGTCCGGCAACACCTCGTTCATGAATCCGGAGAACTGCTGCGCCGTAGGATACACCCTTCAGGTGATCGGCGAGGGGGCCGGCCCCTACAAGGCTCATCAAGTCTGGGCGGAGCCGGATGTTGTCCAGGCGGCAGGCTATATGCAGCGGCTGGCAGCCGACGAGCCCTGGAGGCGGCAGGTTGCTTCCGCCGGGCAGCAAACCATACGTACGCTCCTCACTCCGGAAGCGTCCGGCCAAGCGATCCGCCAGCGTCTTACCGAGCTTGGGCTGCTGTAGTCAAACCGAACCTAGCGTGGAGTGGAGCGCTGGGTTCTTACGGTTTGGGTGAAATGTAAAAGCTTCAATCGGTCAGCAGCCCGGCTTAACAGGTACAAATGAAAACAGGAGCAGCTGCCTGCGGCATCTGCTCCATCATCCAAACGTTACGTGATGCGTTGTTTAATTCACTCCTCAGAGTTCATGCAGCGTAACTTCGCTGCGAATCAGGAACCGGGCGTTCATGCCCGCCTGGCCGATCCCTTTTGAGATATAAAACGGGCCGTGCGTCCCCTCGTGCATTCCCTTATAGATCCCCGCGGCTGCCAGCTTGCCTTTGTTAATAAAGCGGAACAGATAGGGCACGTTGAACTGCTTCCCGTGAAAGTGGCCGGCCATGAGGTAAGTATATCGGCGCTGAATATGAGGAATCAGATTGGGGTCATGGGCCAGGACCAGGACCGGCCGATTCGGATCGACGTGTTCGAATGCCTGATCCACCATGCTTTTCCTGCTGCTGAAATCATCGATCCCGACCATTTGAAAGTGATCCACGACGGTGGACTGATTCCTGAGGACCCCGATCCCCGTGCTTTCGAGAATCCGGATGAGCTCATGAAGAGCGGCCGGGTGCAAGCGGTGATCATGATTCCCGAGTACGGCAACCACCGGAATACCCGGTTCGGCAATCGCCTCGGCATACTGCTGCACCTTGGACAGATACCGGGATTTTTGTGTAAAGTCTCCCGTGAGCACAATGTAATCCGGTGCCTCCTTTTGAATCAGCCGGGTCAATCTTTCCGGAGCGATCCGGAGCTTCTCGACGTGCAGGTCGCTGATCTGAAGAACCCGGATGCCAAGCCCGCAACCGTGGCGAACCCGTTCCACCTTGAGCCATTGGGTCGGAAAGATCAGAAGGAAATAAATGGCTGCGGCGATTACGCATAGGATGAATAGGTTCATGGAGTAGTTCCTGCCCTTTTACAATAATGTTGTCACTAATCACTTCTTATGACGAGAGATCCGAATCATTCCCTTCAACCATTTTAAGTCAATCTCCCTCTTCTCCAACGAGCTGCATTGTCTTACATAACACATAACGGTTAGCGCGGCGCAACAGCTCCAATCACAATCTAGGTTGTTTTGTTTGTAAATAACCGGCATAACCAAACTGTCAGCCAAATTATTAGGAGATGCGGTATAGCCGAGACCAAGTGGACAGGATACCTTACACTTACAAATAACCACAATAACAAGGGCGCTATTTGAATCAGGGCCAGAAAAACAATTCCAAACGTGCTCCCAAGGATTAGCTTCCTATCCGTTTGTCTGGAGCGTGAGAAAGCCAGTAATCCCAGAAGGCACACACCGAATCCTAAACTAACGTAAGCCCAGAAATCTATTTCCGGAATATATGAACCTTTCTCGAATCCCATGAATGCCGTACCATAAAAACCTAGAAGATAAGCAAAAGCAACCAAGATTGAAAGCATCCCTGCACCTGCCATAACCAGCCGTATCTTCCGGTTAAAGCTCGAGATCACCATACCCCTCCCTCTCTCCCACCTACTTACTCTATGATTATGAATATTTTTATCATAATTGGACGATTTCGTCGATTGGTAAGTTGCACTTGTCCGTTCGAACAGCCGGAATCGTTTCCACAGCATTCTGCGGTAACTGCAGACCTGCCTCACCGTAATTCCATGTATCCAGCTGCGAAGCGGCCTGCTGCTGTCGTAACGATGTGCCGACTTCCAAATTTGGATATATACCTCGTTGACGATATCGCTCACGTCATTGGAATGGGCTAGCAAGGAGACCGTCCGGTAAACAGCTGCGCGAGAATGGTTCAGTCCCCGAATCATACATCCGCCGAATAGCGGTACTGCGACGGCGTCACGCCCTCCAGCTTCGACTTGTCGACAATGACGATCATCCGGCGGCTGTGGTGGGCGGGGACTTTCTCCCGGAGGAGCGCGCCTCCGCATCCCTTGATCAGTTTGGCTTCGCCATCCGCTACGTCGGCTCCGTCGATCGTTACATCGATCTCCTTGATCTCGCAGAAGGACACCAGGGGAATACCCCAATTCCACGCCAGATCCTCGGAGTGCTTCGATGACGCCGCTGCGCCGATGCTCAGCCCCTCCTTCACCCATTCGGCGATCCGCCGGATGGACAAACACGCCGTTCTTTTTACAAATGTTGTCCAGTTCCTGTTACACCAAATGGTCCGTTTGGGAACCTAGCCCTCCCCGTTAATTGGATTCACGCTTTGCTGCGGGCAAGGCAGCTGTACAGTAAACCGGGTCCCGCGATGAACCTCGCTTTGTACCGAAATCACGCCTTGATGAGCCTCGACAAATTCTTTGGCAATCGCAAGCCCAAGACCCATACCGCCCGTATGACGGGAACGTGATTCTTCAACTCGATAAAAACGGTCGAACAGGAAGGGAAGCCGCTCCGCTTCAATCCCTACTCCGGAATCCTCAATCGTGACTGACACATAACGCGACTTCTCGTGGGAACGTTCCGTGACTCGAATCGAAATCTTCCCGCCGGACGGGGTATATCGCATGGCATTGACCAACAAATTATAGAATACCTGCGTCATTCGGTTAGCATCAACGAGCGCATGCAATGGCTGTTCCGGATACGAGCGAATCATCTCGATATGTCGTTCCTCCGCTTCCGGCTTTAACATATCAAGGATCCGATCCAACAGGGGAACCAGATCGGTTGGGGATCGGTCCAGCCGCAGCCTGCCTGCTTCGGCCAGCGTCAACTGGTGGAGATCGTCGACCAGCTTGGACAAACGGATGACTTCATCCTGTATAGGCAATAAGGTTTCCGGAGGAATGTCCCGCCCTCCCTCTTGGATCATTTCCATATGACAATGAATAATGGAAAGCGGCGTCCTTAACTCATGCGCCACATCGGCTGTCAAGTTTTTTCGCACCTCTTCTGCACGAAACAACTGCTGCGCCATATGATTGAACGATTCCGTTACTTTCCCGAACTCATCTTTTGTTGTCACAGCAATGCGAAGGGGAAGCTCACCCGCTGCAATTTGATGAATGGCGGGAATGAGCCGGTTCAGGGGCTGCGTTATCTTCTTGGTTAACCATAAGCCGAGAAGCAGTGCCAGGAACCCGGTTACGAACGGCACCCGCAAAGCTGAGGTGCGCATGGAGTCCAGAATGTATTTTTTGATCCGATCATCTTCGGCCGTTTCCCACCTGTCGACATAGATCGTGCCTACGGTCGCTCCGTTTATCATGACGGTATTCCGTTTTCCTGTCCGTATCAACGACCCGGGATCGCCCGCTCCGCTATGGAACAAGAGGCTCCCGTCAGGGGACAATAGAGCGATCTCGCGCTGATCCGGACTTCGCCGCTCCCCTTCATATGAAGTTCTTATCCCCTCAATGCCTTCCCATGAATGTTGATGCTCCTTATAGTGGGTTTCAAACCGCTCTGTGGTTTTTTCTTTGAAGTAATCCTCAAATCGGTTCTTTAAGTAGCCCTGGGTTGCCCCGAAGTAGCCCGCCGTGACAAAAAGCACCAAAACCGCCATCGCGCCAAACAATTTATCCCCGATGCACCACCGTACCTTCATAGCCTGTCACCGAATCGATAACCGAATCCGAACACGGTTTGAACATAGTGGGGATTTGCCGGATCACGCTCAATCTTCTTTCGCAGGTTGCTGATGTGGGAATCAATCGTGCGCTCGTAGTTGATGAAATCATCTTGCATGACCGATTTCATCAGTTGGAGCCGGCTGAAGACAATACCGGGTTTGGCGGCCAAAGTTATCAGTAGTTTGAATTCCGTAGGCGTGAGAATAAGTTCCTCACCCTCCTTCATGACTTGGCATTTCGATTCGATAATCGTCAAGTCTCCCCTTACCATCGTATGAAGTTCTTCGGATTTGCCCTGGATGCGGCGTAAGATGGAACGTATCCTCGCCGCTAACTCTCTCAAGCTGCAGGGTTTTGTCATGTAATCATCGGCCCCGATCTCCAAACCGATAATTTTATCCGCCTCCTCCGTTTTTGCCGTCAGCATAATGATTCCATAAGACCCCATGTTTCGAAGTTCGCGGCAAACTTCAATACCGCTCATTCCCGGAAGCATCCAGTCCAAGACAACCAAAGCCGGACACTCCGTCTTTGCTGCAGTCAGCGCATCCTTGCCCGTCGTGGCCATCACAATCCGATATCCTTCATTTTGTAAATAGGAAGCCATCGCCTCCAGCATTTTCACTTCATCATCCACCAGAAGTAACGTTGTTTTCATCCATTTCCCGCTTCTTTCTGCTGTTTTTTACTCGTATTATAGCTTGATTTCTAAGCCAATGGATGATCGCCACGAAAAAAGGATACCTTCTCCACAAGTTCTTAACATGGTCTTGATAAACTGGGTTTGAGCATGGGGACGCGGCAGCAGGGTCTGCAAATAAAGAAAATCCAACCCATGATTGCAACGCAAAACAAGAATGAGGAGCTGTGAACACATGAAAAAAACGCTTCTGGTTTCATTCCTAATCCTTTGTACACTTCTTTTTGTACCAACTTTGGCCTTGGCCTCCGCTGGAGTGACTGACGGTACTATCGGATTCGGATTTACCTCCGGGCGACTCAGGGCCCTCTCGGCCGCGGCGGCGGGGCTGGTCAGCGTCGTCATCGGCGGGCTGTCACTGGCCCGCTCCGCCGGTCGTTTCGGCAGCGGCAGCGGCCGGGCCGGGGCTATCTCGGCCGCGGTGGCGGGGCTGGCCGGCATAGTCCTCGCCGGGATCCACCTGGCCAACACCACCGGCGGCTTCGGCACCGGCAGCGGGCGGGCCGGGGCCATTGTGGCCATCATGCTGGGGCTGACCGGCATGGTTCTCGCCGGGCTGACCCAGGCCCGCTCCCGCCGCGCAGGCTGACCCGGCCAAGGTCAAGATGTTATTGTTCCTGACCTCCCGGGGCTGATTTTGAATGCCCAAACCTAAGCTGGGGACGGAACATGAAGCACATTGGGAGTTTTACTCCCATATCCTGCTGAGTTGCTCAATGAAACAGGGAGCAGATGCGGCGTGCTGCTCCCTGTTAGCTCCCTGTTAAATGAAACATGAAGGGTTGATACCGATTCTCGAGCGATCGCCAGTTTCCCAAGAAATCTGTCTCCCAATTCAATCTGCAGAAGGGCGCGAATCACGGCATCCACCGGTTCACTCCTCACATTACGAATAGCTCCCCACTTTCTATGGCATAGCCCGCTCTGTCCGGTTCATTACGAGATCCTTACGCCTGTAAATTCCCAGAATGAGTCCGGCAGCAGCAAACTCGATGATCATATAGTCGTTGCTGGCACTCAAGAAAGGGATGGAAATCGAGATGATCGGAAGCCCTCCGAACGTCATTAGAAGACTGTACGTAAACTGAAAGCTGAGCATCCCTGCAAGACCCGCAGAGAGCAGCTTGCCGAAGGGGTCCTGTACTCGATAAACTGCCGACCAAAGCTGGGTAATGAGCATGCAGCCCAGGAAGATCACGATCAGGCCAAACCACCATCCGAAAGTGTAGATGAGATAAGCCAGGACTGCTTCTTGAGCATAGCCGGGAAGATGATGCTGTGCCGGTCCCAGCCCTTGTCCCCACCAGCCTGCGGCTTGGAGCCCTTCCTGTATTTTCACCATCTGATAAGATGCGTCTTTGGAGACAGATTCGGGATGCAAGAAGGCATTCATCCTGTTCAGGTACGGGCTGGGCCGGTCCATTACCGCTAATGCGAAGACACCCAGGATCAGCAGCAGGCCCCAGGTTTGAATAGCCTACTTCACGTGCGCTTTGGTGATGATGACCGAAACCATCGTGTAACCCGTAAAGTACATCCCAAGTCCAATGTACCAGTGCAGCTTCAAGAAAAACAGTACGGGCAGAAGAACGTAGAACACGGAGGTCTTAAGCCAAAACCACCCTTCCCTCCCGCCATACGCGAAGCTGTCCAGCTGCTGAGCAGACAAGCAGGAAGCTGACGATCAGCCAATCTAACAAAAAGGGACCCCAAATGACCACAGCGCTCTGGTAGAGGATATCCGCATTCACGTTCCAGACCAGCGCTGCGAGCAGCAGGGCAATCAGATAAATCTTCCCCGACCAGAGCTCCAACTTTCGGTAATCCCACCGGTAGATGAACAGCATGATGACAAACCCGATCCACGCGCCTTTGATTTTACCCTGAAAGAAACCGGCTGCCCCGCCTGCATCTACCGCATACATAGCTGCAGCGCCAAGCATCACAAAGAGCAGCACCGCACCGCTGCCAGAAGTACCCAGTTCAGTCTCGGCCGGTGAATCTTATGCAGTTCCCCTCCCACTTGCGCGGGATCTCCCATTTGCCTCAAAGCCCATGGGACAGCCTTCTCCTTGCTGCTCCCATCCGCCTCCTTTGTCAGGACAAGCTCCTCAATGTGGCTTATGAGCTCCTCTCTGATCTCCTGATGCACCTCACGTGCACGGACCTTCGAGCATACCTGGTTTAGATAGTCCTGCACTTCCTCGTACTCCCGAATCATATGGGGTCCTCCCCTAAGACTTGATCGACCGAACGGCGGAACAGAATCCATTCCGCTTTTTTTTCCTTGAGCTGTCCGCGCCCCTTGTCTGTGATCCTGTAATACTTGCGTCTTCGTCCCTCCACTTCCCGCCAATACGCCTCCACCCACAGCTGGCTCTCCATCTGATGAAGGATCGGGTACAGTGTGCCTTCCTTGAGTGCGAACGCCCCGCCGGAGCGGCGCTCAAGCTCTTTGATCAGCTCGTAGCCGTACAGGTCTTTTCCTTCGAGCAGGGTTAAAATCATGGTGACCGTGCTCCCTTTCAGCAGTTCTTTGTTCACCGGTGTCACTAGGGCGCCTCCTCTCCCTCGAATGGGTATACCTCGGCTAACCATACATCGGAATCCTATGTATAAGAAAAGAATACCACCATTTACCATTTATGTACATAAATAAATAAGCAGTCCGCCCGACCCCGCACCGGTTTTGAGCGCCTGCCTACTTAACTCTTGATCCATTCTGCTGCTGCCGGGTCATCATCTGCAGTTTGATGCGCCGCTTTTTGTCGTTCGTCACGGGGATTGGCATGGCTAGGCATGCTAAGCTTTCTTGCGGCAGGTATCCCCTTGTCAATGCTACGGCCTTCACGAACATCTCTCCTGCACAGGTAAGCCTCTCTCTCTGCCGTAAGCTTTGCTTGTCAGCACAAGGTCAGCCGCCTTAGCTTGAGCTTCACTAAGCCGGTCCTCTTTCAATGCACGGATGACCAAACTCTCCACTGCCAGCCAGCGCCTTCTGGAATATTCGGCCAGAAGTTCGTTCAGGAAAGCATCCGTGTAACGGTTCCCCTCCAAGGTGAGTTCAAGCTGAAAGTACCGCCAGATCAAGTGCTCCAGGACGCTATCGTCCAAGCTGCTCCTCTCTCTGAAGCAATAGATCAGCCGCAGCGACTCGACCTCCAGGAGATTGTGAATCTGCAGCTGTTCACTTAGCTCCAGAGCTTGAAGATGAGCCTCCACTTGATCAAACACAGACTCATCACCAGCTGGAGGGCGTGCCGAAGTGTTCAGTTTGTTAATCTTGGCTGCTGTATCCTGCAGATCCATCGCCAGCCCTCCCTGCCTACAGATCCTGCGGCCTGATCATCCGCTTCATCTTCCGGCCGCCGGTCACCTCGAACCCTTCCCGCTTATAAAATTCGAGCGAGCGGTCGAACGCCGGCAGCGGAGGCGTGCAGACCTCAAGCCGCTTCCAGCCGACGGCGGCGGCATAGGCGGCCGCGACATCGGTAAGCTGCCGGCCCAGCCCGTGCGAGCGGTAAGCCGCCCGGACGTACAGCTCCTGGATGATACCGAAGGCTCCGCCGGCATACAGCGAAGCACTCTCGTGCACAGAAATGAAACCGGCCGGCTCGCCGCTCTCATCCGATACGGCGAGCCACACGCGGTAAGCGCCCGAAGCCAGCAGGCTGGCACTCAGCTGCACGGATTCCCCCACCTCGAAGGCTGCAGCCGTCGTGCCTCCCGACCGCTCGATAATCTCCCCGATCAGCTCCTCGAAAAGGGCTGCAACCGCCCGGGCGTCTTCTTCCCCAGCTTGATGCATCGTAAACAATCGCTCCAACTCCTTTATCCCGTTAACCTTCTCGTTCAAGCATCCCGGCGTGGAAGTCCTCCCGCCCAGCCTACCCCCGCTTGTTCATCGGGCGGCATCAGCGGATTCACGCTCCACATGCCGGCCATTGCCAGTACATCTTCCTCCGTAGGCCGCCCGTCCCCCTTCCCTTCTTCCTCCTGAGATGCACGGTCCTCGAAGTGGAGGCCCAGTGACCGCTCCTCGGGCGTAGAGTCCCCGCAGTCCAGCACACCCGAGTCAGACTCGCCCACATAGCTGCAGCCGCGGACGAGCTTCCCTTCGGCCGCTTTTACCCACGCGTGATACTCCACCACCCGGTGGGTGGCGTAGTAATGGGCTTCGCCGAACCGCCGGCTGAGCTTCGTCAGAAGCGACGTCACGCTGTACGCCTCCTCCTGGCTGGAGCTCAGGTCGGGCAGCGACCAACCGGTTACGAGCGTCCACTCCCCGAGGGGCGGGGTCACGAAGACAGCGGAGAAGGCTGCCGCCAGGCGCAGGCCGCTGTTCCAATTGCAGGGGACGGGCTCCCGCAGGCCGAAGGCCTCCACCACGGCCCTGGTGTCGGTGGTCCGCACAGCATACCACTGGGCTTTGTACCCGAAGGGCTGCGGCCTGTCCGGTGTATCATCCACCGGGATGGCGTCCAGGGGCGGGGTGATTCGCAGTTTCGCGTCTTCCCGCTGCTTCTTTCTCTTGGAAGCCGCCAGCAGCAGCCCCGCTGCCACAGCCGACACCAGCAGCAGTACGATAAGATCGGTCACAGCATCCCATCCCTTCCCTTCGTTTCTGCACCCGTTTCATCCAGGCTCCGGAATCCATTGCACAAGGTATTCGAGAAAGGATGGGCATTTCCTTTTTTAGGAGCAGATCATGCCCGGAAGCCAAGCCAAAAAAAGGAGAAGCATCCGGCGCCTCCCCCTCTTTGACCACTGCCAACGTATCGTATGACCTTGACGAAACCCGAAATAACGGAACTGATGTTCGCTATGTACCTCTACGGCAGGACAGTCTGCGAAATAACGGAATTGAAGTTCGCTATAGTGATGCATGAGGCCGCTTTTCCGTCCATCCGGGCTGCATAAGGCATCGTAGTTCCTTTATCCGACGGGAAATTACGGGAAATCACCGAATAAAGAATCTGAGTTCCTTTATGTTGCAAAGTCACTATCTTTTGCACCCCGTCAGGCCGCTTTCATGCCCCCTGTCGGCTGAAGCCGAGGGCTGCATTAGGCTCTCCGCCCTTGACGCTGCCCTGCTTCCGGAGCAGCAGCACCCCGCAGCGCTCTCTGCCCCCAGCCCTTGAAGTCACTCACCTGAAGTCACTTCACCTGAAGCTGCTCATCTGAAGCTACTTCACCTGAAGCTCCTTCACTCCAGCGGCTGGCCTTCCTTATAATACAAGGCCCTGTTCAGCAACATGAAAAAAATGTGAACCCGCGAATGACCGTACTCCTCCAGCAGGGAGTGCAGCCTGGCGGCTACGTCGTTATGTATCGCCTGCTCACGCGGGAACATCAGGATCTCCACGGATAAAGGGCTGTTCAGAATCGGTTCTACGGGCAGCAGCTCGATTTTGACGATCTCCTTCGGAACCTTCACGATATGGGCGAATTCCTCCACCACAAGTGGAGCAAGCTGTTCGACATCCCCGCGGGGGAAGCCTTTGAAACGTAAATACGGCACGGATATCCCTTCATTTCTTCGGTGTTGGTATAGCGTGAAGTGGTACGGCCCGCTTCCATCGGACTTCTGGTGAAGCACCGCGGCAGGCAAACCCTCTCCCCATTCTACGCCTACTAGGTCCCTGACGCAACGCCGCGCAGGGATGGAAAGAATAGGAGCCCGCCAAATGGTTAGGCTAAACAGGAAGCTCTGCCAAGGAAAACCACTTAACCACATAAATCACTGCGGCATTCATGGCCCGCCGTTACCTCCCTCCAAGTTTGGGGTAAGGACAAGGGAACAACTATCCACCAGAAGGAGGAAATCCACATGAGCGCAAGTGACTTCCTGTCGGCTGTCCGCAGCCGGCGAACCATCTATAGCCTCAGCAAAGAGATTCAGGTATCCGAGGAGCGGATCCAGGAGATTGTCCGCGAAGCGGTGAAGCATACCCCTTCGGCCTTTAACTCCCAAAGCGCCAGAGTGCTGGTGCTGTTCGGGGAGCAGCATGACAAGCTGTGGGATCTCACGACGGAGATCCTGCGGGCGATTGTCCCGGCGGACAAGTTCGAGTCGACCGGGCAGCGTATGGGCGGCTTCCGCGCGGGGTACGGCACCATTCTCTATTTCGAGGACCAGGCCGCCGTCGAAGCGCTGCAGGCCCAGTTCCCTTCCTACGCGGAGCGCTTCCCGACCTGGTCGCAGCAGTCCAGCGGCATGCTGCAGTACGTCATCTGGACGGCACTGGAGCTCGAAGGACTCGGCGCTTCGCTGCAGCACTACAATCCACTGATCGACGAGAAGGTCCGCGCGGAATGGGGCATTCCGGAGACCTGGCAGCTCATTGCGCAGATGCCGTTCGGGCACCCGACGGCGCCACCGGGAGACAAGGAGTTCAAGCCGCTTGAGGAGCGGATCAAGGTTTCGCCCTAACGCACACCGGATCGCCGGATTCTGGAGCACGAGCACCCGGGGAGCTGCGGTTTGCAGCTCCTTTTGTACATAGCCTGCGGACTGCCGGCAGGAACGAATGAGCGGGATGGAAGACGCCGGGCAAACTATGGTAAGATCTAGGGGAAGAAAAAGGAATGGACAATGAAAACCCGAGAGGAGACCCCGGCGATGAAACCATACGACATCCGCTCTTATACCGATGGTTATGAAATTTATGAGGCTCTGGAGTCTTCCACCGAATCCTGGTTCAAGATCGCGCCCGAGCGCGGCGGCATCGTGATCTCCTACGGCACGGGAGGCGAAGAACTGCTTTACCTGGACAAGCCCACCTTCTATGACGAGAAGGCTAACATCCGCGGCGGCATTCCCGTCCTCTTCCCGATCTCCGGCCAGCTGGCCGAGGGAGCCTATGCCTGGAAGGGACAGGCCTACAAGATGAAAAACCACGGCGTCGCCCGCACTTCCTCCTGGACTGTGGAGAGCACGGACACGACCGACGGGGCGGCGATCACACTGACCCTCTCGAGCAATGAAGAGACGAGAAGCTCGTTTCCCTTCGACTTCCTGCTGCGCTTCACCTACCGCCTGAAGGATGGGCAGCTGACGGTCGACCAGGAATATCACAACCTGTCGGGCGAAGAAATGCCGATGTACCCCGGCTTTCATCCGTACTTCGCGGCAGACCGCAAGGCGATTGCATACGAGACGGACGCCACCCGGTACTTCGATTACAACGATCATCAAGAGAAGCCCTATGAAGGCCGCGTGATCGATCTCGACCAGCTGCCGGAGTCGGTCGTCTTCCTGGATGCGAAGCAGCGGGAAATTACGTTCTCCCCGAGAGAACAAACGGTGATCCACCTGACATACGGGGACGAGTTCCGGTATGTCGTGCTGTGGTCCGTGAGCGGCAAGGAATTCATCTGCGTCGAGCCCTGGATGGCCAAGACCGATGAGCTCAACCGGGGAGACGAGCTGACGTTCGTACCTGCGGGCGGCGTCCTGAAGACGACGCTGGCCATCGGGCGCAAGCAAGCCTGATCCAACTGCATATTTCCCGGAGACAAGGGAGCTCAGGAGACAATGATTGGTGTTTACAAGCCAAGAAGTCTCAAGGCTCCCTTCTCTTCGCGATGCAGTATGTCGAAAATGTCTGAAAAATCGAAAAACGGATCGAGTCCTGCGCTTCCCCGGGAAATGATTGTGCCGCCTTGGGAAATGAGCAGCCGCTCCGGGAAATGAACCTATTATCCATCCCATTAGCTGAGGTGCACCATCATGAAGAAAGTACAATCGAGACGTCTGGCGGGAGTCTCGCTGGCCGTCATGGCCGGCGGCCTAGCCGCTACCTTCCCCTTCCATACGACAAGCACGGTGGGACTGCTCCTCCACGGCGGCTTCGAAGCGGGGCTGGTCGGGGGCTTAGCCGACTGGTTCGCCGTTACGGCCCTCTTCCGCCATCCGCTCGGCATCCCGATCCCGCATACCCGCCTGCTGCCGAAGAACCGCGGGAAGGTCACGGATGCGCTCGTCTCGATGATCGAGACCCACCTGCTCAATAAGGAGAGCATCGAGGCGCGGATCGCCGGCTTCCGGCTCAGCGCCAAGGCGCTCGATATCGCGGCCGCCGAGATTCAGCGGGAGGAAGTGCAGGCTGCGATCTCCGGCGTGCTGAAGGATGCCGTACGGAGCTTCTCCTGGGATCCGTATCTGCCCTGGATGCAGGATGAACTGACCCGCCTCGCGGAGGGGGTCGATCCGAAGCCGCTGCTGAACTTGGCCGCCGATGAGATCTTGAACAGCCGCCACGACGAAACGGGGCTCGATTTTCTGCTCGGCAAGGCTGAACAGTGGGTGCTCCAGGCGGAGACGCGCAAGCTCTTCGGCAATATGTCCATCCGGGCGATCGAGCGCATCGAGCTGCAGGGCATGATGTCCTTCGCGGTGAACGCGTTCCTCGGCTTCGTGAACGAGGACAAGCTTGGCGGCATCCTGCAGAACCTGCTCCTGTCGAACATCGAGAGCCTGCGGACCGAAGGTCACCCGAACCGCGAGAAGCTGCTCGGGGCGATCCGCCGCGAGGTCGATGCGATGCGCGGCAGCGAAGGGCTGCTCGCCGCCCTGGAGGGCTGGAAGGCCAAGCTGATCGGCGCCCTCCTGACGCCGGATCGGCTCACCTCCGTGCTCGGCGGCCTGCAGGGCAAACTGCTCGAGGCGCTGGAGCGTCCGGACTTCGTCCCGCGCTATATTGTGCCGCTCGTGATGCGGTATGTCGACAAGCTGCGGGGGGACGAAGCGGCACTGGCCGCCTCGGACCGCTGGATCCGCGGCAAGGTGATGCATTACGTCGAAGAGAACCACTCCGTGATCGGGCGGCTGGTCCGCGAGAATGTCGACAAGCTCGATGATGAGACATTGATCGCCATGATCGAGGATAAGGCAGGCAACGACCTGCAGTGGATCCGGGTTAACGGCGCGATCTGCGGCTTCCTGATCGGCTTCGTCATCGAAGGCGTCCGCATGCTGATCGTGTAACATGGGGCCGCAAGGAGCCGGCAGGTTATGCGCGGGTTCTGCCGCTGTCATTCGGAACCGGAGGGCCTGAGTACAATGGGTTTGGACCCGCCCTGCTGCTTAACTTGGAAGGTTCAAGAGCGGGCAGCTGGGCATCGGAATCCGACAAGAAGGTTAGAGCTCGGCAGCTGCGCGGAAAAAGCCCGATGAAAACTAGGCAGGCGCCTCTGCAGCGGCATATCAAACGGATGGCGATGACATGTGGAGCAGCGGTCCCCCTGTCTTCGCCAAAGCGATATGCTTTGCTCGTCGTTCTCCCTGCTGGCCGTCAGTCAGCCCGCAAACGGAAGAATAAGCGGGCTGACGGCCGGCCACGGTGCCCTGATACCGGCTCTTGAAGTGATGTTTACTTGCCTCAATCCGCGGCGATGAGCCGTTCAACGGCGTCCAGCACAAGCCGGTAATACGCCGGCGTATGCGGGACCAGGCGCTCCGGCGTCACCGTCTGCACAGAGGGCACCAGCCGGACACCGGCCGCCGTCGCGCCCTGGAGCTCAGCCGACAGGGTCAGCCCTTCGGCCAGCCGGCGGAAGATCGCAAGCGGCATGCGGTACAAGCCTGTCACCTCATCCTCCTGCAGCCGGTAAGCATCCAGCGGCCGGCTGAGCGGGAGCAGAAAGATATGGCAGAACTCCCGGTCCATCCGCCCGCCCGGCAGCTCATCCTCTTCGGCGAAGATTCCGCAGGAAATGAGTGCATCGAAAGGAACCTCGACGCCGAGCTCCTCCTGCAGCTCTCGCACGCCGTCTTCTACGCTCTCGCCGGCCAGCAGATGCCCCGCACAGGAGATATCAAGCAGCCCCGGGAACGTATCCTTGCCGGGATGCCGTTCTTGAAAAAGAATGCTACCCTCCCCTGCCGGCTCCGCCTCATCCCAGATCCAGCACTGGAACGTACGATGCCACAGTCCCTTTGCATGCACCTCTTCCCGGGAGGCCGTGCCTATGGGATTCATTTCCTTATCATAAATGTCGAACAGTTCCTGCTGTACGCCCACGCGTATGCCTCCTGTCATTCGCTGCAGCGAACACGAGGTTCCCCTGCGTTGTCACCGCTGCAGGTCTGTAGTATGATGGTTGGTAAAGTTTTTGCGCTGTTTCATGAAATGAAGATGAGCGCAGCAAGCCCAAAGGAGCCAGTGATCATGAGTGTCCATGATGCCATTACAAAGCATACCCGCAAACAGAACGCCCACCTGGAGCAGTTCCTGAAGCTCGAGCAGCGGCGCGAGCAGGCCATTGACGAAGCCGTCCGCCTCTGCGCCGAAGGCAAGCCGTTCAGCGTGGAGGCGATCAACGCCATGACAGGTGAGATCAACGCCCACGCGACACAGGGCATCTCCCCTACGCGTGTCTTTGTCACGCCGGAAATGATCGAAGACTTCGTCCGCCGCTCGAAGTAAACAGCCTCCTCCCCTGCATCAGTCTTGCGCTTCAGCAGCCCGAGAAGGCTCCCCATGATGAATGGCCTGCGCAGTCCTCACTTCAACGGTGTAAGGACTGCGCCGCTTCATCCTAATCTAGCTAGGCCCCTTAACGAGTCTAGCTGTTATCTCACAACCTTGGCGGACTCGTCAACGCACTTATTTGTTTACATAACAATAATTATGTCCACTAAGTGCAGACCCGCGGGGTCACTCACCCCCCTGCCTTCCGCCGACCTGCTCCTCCTGTCCCGTGTTCCTACATCGCCAACCTGCTCCTGCTCTCCCCGTGCTCCTGCATCGCCGACCCGCTTCTGCTGTCCCCGTGTTCCTGCATCGCCGACCCGCTCCTGCTGTCCCCGTGTTCCTGCTTCTGTCTTCCCTCGCCTGCTTCCTTTCTGTCTTCCGCCGGCCGCTTTTTTCCCGCGCTTCTCTACTCGATCCGCAGCCGGAACCGATGCTCTCCGAAGACGATCTCTTCCATAACCGGTGATGCCGCATACCGCAGCTCGGCCAGCAGGACATTCTCCTCCAGCAGGTGGCGGAACCGGTCCAAAGCCTCCTTCAGCGGAGCTTCGACATCCAGGGTGAGGACCACCCTCTTCTCGATGGGCAGCTGCAGCCTCTTGCGGTAATCCTGAATGCCGCGGATCACCTCACGCACCAGGCCTTCCTGCTCCAGCTCCTCCGTGATCGCGGTATTCAGTGCCGCGTGGATCCCGTACCCCGACGCGGAGGCGAATCCGGCCTTGCCCCGCTTCTCCACCAGCAGTTCATCCAGCGTCAGACGAACGGATTCGCCGGCTATCTCCGCGTCCTGCCAGCCTCGTTCCACCGCCAGCTTCGCATCCGCTGCCGACAGTCCTTTCAGATGCTCCTGAATGGCGCCGACCCGCTTTCCGTACGTTTTACCGGCTGCCTTCAGGTTCAGCTTCAGCTGATATTCGACGAACGAGCCCTCACTGTGCTCCACCCGGATGGTCTTGACGTTGATTTCATCCTTGATGACGGCTTCGAACGCCTTCAGCTGAAATTCCCGGTCAAGCGAGACGATGAGCTCGGACAGCGGCTGCCGAGTCTTGATCCCCGACTCGCTGCGGATGTTCCGTGCCAGCTCAACGATCTGCCGGGCGGTTTCCATGTCGCTTTCGAGCCCTGTGTCGATCGTCCCCCCGTTCACCTTCGGATAGTCGGCCAGATGCACACTGTCTCCGCCGCCCAAGCTGCCAAATACGTCTTCAGCCAGAAGCGGGGTATATGGCGCGATCATCCGCGCCAGCACCAGCAGCACTTCGCGGAGCGTCTGGTAGGCGGATACTTTGTCCTCCGTCATGTCACTGCCCCAGAAGCGGTCGCGCGAGCGGCGGAGGTACCAGTTGCTGAGCTCATCGACAAAGGCTTCCATCTGCTTCGCCGGGTTCAGAAAATCATAGGATTCCAGCCCGTTCTCCACGCTCTGCAGGGTCGTATTCAGCCTGGACAGCACCCACCGGTCCAGCTCATTGCTGGAAACCCGCGGCGGATAGGCATCCGGGTCATAGCGGTCGATCGCGGCATAAAGCGTATAGAACGCATGCGTATTGTGGATCGTATCGATCACCTTGGACTTCGCCTCGGCCACAATGCTCTTCGAAAACCGCTTGCTGTTCCACGGCGCGCTGTCCGAGAGGAGCGCCCAGCGGAAGGCATCCGCGCCGAATTCTTCAATGATCTCCCACGGGTCCACCACATTCCCTTTGCTCTTCGACATCTTGAGGCCGTTCTCGTCGAGGACGTGACCCGTTGAGATGACCGCCTTGTACGGCAGCTGTCCGTTATACAGCGTGGATACGGCCATCAGGCTGTAGAACCAGCCCCGCGTCTGGTCAATGCCCTCGCAGATCATATCCGCAGGATACTGCTCACCGAACAGCTTGGAGTCGCCAAAGGGATAATGGTACTGGGCGAACGGCATCGAGCCGCTGTCGAACCACACGTCGATCACTTCCGGCGTCCGGTCCATAGTGCCCCCGCAGGAGCAGCGCAGGTGAACCTCGTCCACGTAAGGCTTATGCAGCTCCAGGCTGTCCGCGACAGGCGCGGTGGACCGCTCGCGCAGATCCTGCAGGCTGCCCGGCGCATACTCGGCTCCGCAATCCCGGCACTGCCAAATGTTGAGCGGCGTTCCCCAATACCGGTTCCGGCTGATGTTCCAGTCCACAAGCTCCTCCAGAAACTTGCCGAAGCGCCCTTCGCGGATATGGGAAGGATACCACTCCACTTTGCGGTTGTTCTCGATCAGCTGCTCCTTGACCGCCGTGGTCTTGATAAACCAGCTCTCCATCGCATAGTAGAGCAGGGGTGACTTGCAGCGCCAGCAGAAGGGATAGCTGTGCTGGTACCGCTCCTTGGCATACAGCAGACCGCGCTCCGCCAGGCTCTTCACGATATCCACATCGCAGTCCTTGACGAAGCGGCCGGCGAAATCGGTGACCGAATCGGTATACCGGCCCGCCAGGTTAACGACATTAACGAATTCCACACCATGCTGGCGGCACGTACGGTAATCGTCTTCCCCATGCGCCGGGGCGATGTGCACGATCCCGGTACCGCTCGTATCGCTGACGTAGTCCGCGTCGACGACGATATGCCCCCCGTTCACCTCGATATAGCCAAAAGGAGGCTCATAAGCCGTGCCCACGAACTCCGCTCCTTTATGAGTCGACAGAATCTCATAATCCTCTTGGAGCACCTGCTCCACAAGGCTGCCCGCCAGCACGTATACGCTGCCGTTTTGTCTGGCTTTGACATAGTCCAAATCCTTGTTCAGCGCGAGTGCCGCGTTGGCCGGGAGGGTCCAGGGGGTCGTCGTCCAGGCCAGGAAGATCACGTCTTCTTCCCTGCTTTTGAACTTCACCGTCGCACTCAGATCCTTGACCTCTTCGTAGCCCTGCGCCACTTCATGCGAGCTCAGCGTCGTCTGACAGTCGGGGCAGTAAGGGCTGACCCGGTGGCCTTTGTAGAGCAGTCCCTTCCGGTGGATCTCAGACAGCAGATGCCACACACTCTCGATATAAGGGTTGGTCAGCGTGACATAGGGATGCTCCATGTCGGTCCAATAAGCGATGGCTTCGGTCAGCTCCCTCCACTGCTTCTCGTATTCGAATACGCTGCTCTTGCATTTCTCGACGAATTCGGCGACGCCGTACTGCTCGATGGCTTGTTTGCCGGAGATGCCGAGCTGCTTCTCCACGCCCAGCTCCACGGGGAGGCCGTGGGTATCCCAGCCGGCTTTGCGGATGACACGGTACCCGGACATCGTTTTGTAACGGCCGATGAAATCCTTGATCACGCGCCCGAGCACGTGCCCGATATGCGGCTTGCCATTGGCGGTGGGCGGACCCTCGTAGAACACGAAGTTCGGCCTGCCTAACCGGTTATCGATGGAGCTTTGGAACGTACCGCGTTGCTTCCACTGCTCCAGGATCCGCAGCTCTCGGGTTCTTGCTTTTTCTTTCACGTCGACTTGTCTCATGGCGCTTCCTCACTCCACTCCCGTTGATTTGGACAAAGGCTGTAAAAACAAAAAAATCCCGCCCCCTAAGGGACGAGATTCCATCTCGCTCTACCACCCTTGTTCTGAAGCATCGGACGCACCGACCTTCAGCACACTTCCTGCGTACCATCATACGCGTCCCTTGTAACGGCGGGATCCCGGGTCGGCTTACTTCTGCTTCTTCAGCCTTCCTTCTCGGAGAGGATCTTCGGCTGAGTCTTGAACGTTGGCTTTCAGCGCAGGGCCAACTCTCTGGGGATCAAGGGATTCAGCGTACTCTTTCTCGTCATTGAATGTAGTCAGATCATTCAGTTATTTCCTTTTTACACCACTCTACTCCCATTGTCAAATAAATCTGCAAAAAATCCACTCGGGCTCCCCAGGCTCGAAGCACACCTTTTTGCCTGCACGGCCGGCCGGCTTCACAGCCCTTTGGACCGCTTCCACGCTTCGTGAATCCCATACACCCGCTTCCAGAGCTCCTCTCGCTCCAGGGCGCTGTAGTGCACCAGATGCTCGCCGAACACATCGCCCAGCACCTCCAGCCACTGCGCTTTGGTGCGGAGCTCCGTCTTCACTTCCCCCTCATGATCCCTCCGGCTCCAGATGCAGCCGCGCACCTCGTTCGCCCCCTCGGCGTGCCGGTGACGGACCAGGAACAGGTTGATCCACGGGGACTCCGGCGAGGTGGAGTAGTACACATGCTTGGGCTCGAACACGGTAAGGTCCTGCTCCACCTCGGGGGCCACATCCACGCCCGCGAAGGAAGCGGAAGGATCGTGCTCCAGCCTCCAGCCTCCGCCTGCCACCTGGGAATCCGTCACCCGGTAGCGCAGCGGTCCCTGCGGATACTCACCTGCGAGGAGCGGGAGCGGCTCCCAGGGCATATCCCCGAGCCCCGCATCCACGATCCAGCGCTGCTGCGGCTCCTCCGGCAGCGTGACCGTAAGGCCAAGGTGAAATGAATTGATCCGCGGCTCCTGCCCCAAGGGCTGAACGCCCGCCCGGTGCCGGGACACCTGATACCCGAGCGAGAGAAGCAGTGTACTGAACGCGCCGTTCAGGTGAAAGCAGTACCCGCTGCGGCCGGTGGTCATGAGCCTGACCGAAGAGGCGGGGTCGATGGAGGCCGGACGGCCGGCGACAATATCGACCGTCTGCCATGGGATTTTCTCCACGTGGGCCCGGTGAAGCTCAAACAGATAGGATAAGGTCGGCGGCTGTACTCCGGGAATCCCCAGCCTCGACAGGTAAGCGCGGATCTCGCCGCTGTTCAGCATCTAAGCTTCCCCCTCTTATTCGCCTCCCCATCTCCGGCATCGGATGCGGGAGCGGCAGGCATTTTCCACCATTGTATCACATGCACTCCCATTCCTTACCAGATTTCATCGAAGTCTCACCTCTTCTTCAGAAAAGCATCATAAATCGGGCTCGTCTACATACCTTTCCTAATGGCAGGTGGATTGATTGCCGCTTACTCTGTAGAATAAGGGGGGTGAGGTGAGATGGAGATGTCCGAGTCGAGGGCACTGAACACGGAGACAGAGCTGTTCGCCGCCTCTCTCTTCCAGCTCCGCGTCTCGGTATGGGAGCGAACGGCCGACGATATTCCGGTACGGGTCGAGGATGGGGGCATTATCGAACGGTTCACACCGGGCAGCGTGACGATTAACGGGGTTACCTATTCGCGAAGCGAATGCGAGTTCCGGGTCCGCGTGGGCGGCGTATCCTCGCTGGAGGATCAATAAGCCGATGAGACGGCTGCGTGCGCTATACGAACAAAGAAAAAAAAGCAGAAGCTGGCCGGGATTCGGCACCGCTTCTGCTTTTTTGGGTTGGTTATTTTACGGCCTTAATAATAAAGCGGGCGGCATTCGCCGGAATGCCCTGCGGGGTTCGGTACCGCTCCACATACTGCCTGAGCCGCTCGGCATCGCCGTCCCGCTTCCTGAAATCCGGGAGAATCGGCGTGTGGAGCAGGAGAAAGAGCAGATCCTCGTACTGCTCGTAATATTCTGCGGTGTCCGACTCCTCCCACTCGATCTTCGTGAAGCCGGCCTCGTGCAGCTCCCCCAAGCATCTGCGCAGGAGCGTTCCGGGAGCCGCTCCCCCGTGCTGTCCCCGCCCGAAGAAAGCCTTCAGGCTGCGTTTGTCCTCTTCCCCGACCTGCTGGGTCAGGAAGACGCCCCCCGGGGCAAGCACTCGGTAGACTTCCTTCGCAGAGAAAGGGGAGTGCCGGCACGTGACCAGGTCGAAGAAAGACTCCGGAAACTCCAGCTTGTTCGCATCCATCCGCACGAAACGGGCCGGGAGCTCCAGCGTCCGTTCCAGGCTGCGCTTCGCCTGTTCGATCATACCTGCGGATCGGTCAATCCCCACGAGCAGGCGCACGTTATCCGCGACCCGAAGCACGGCCTCCCCCCCGCCGGTCCCGATGTCCAGCATAAGGCAAGCCGGCCCCATATACCGTGCCGCATCCCCGTACAAGTCCGGAGGCTGGCCTTCCGTCCGGCACCGTACCCCGCTGAAATCCCAGCCGTTCCCTCTCCCTACCAAGTCATAAAAGGCATTCTCGTCCTCATTCTCTTTTGTCATGCTCAGAACCATCCCTTCCAAAGTGGTGAACAAATGAAAGAGCCAAGGGCTGTTCGGCCCCTCCTGCCGGCTCCCTTATGACCTTACGGCATAAAGAAACCCGGAGCGAACCCCCAAGCACCTTGGCTCATCCTGCGTGACCCATCCCCGCTCGGCTGAAACCGCCCGGCGCCTGTTCGAAGCAAGAGCTGCATGGTGCCGAAGGGCAGACTTCCCCCTCGGCGGCTGGCACGCGTGTTACCCAGCCCGGCAGCTAGCTACTTCGAACATGGCAGAGGATCATCCGCTTCACCTCATTCTGGAAAAGTTATCCTGATTATTCCGTCATTCGAGCCGCCGTGCAACGCGGTGCTTCACCGCTTCGGCTCACTTACTAACCGGATGCAGATTCGGATCCGCTGCAGCCGGAACGTCTGCCGCCGCCGTCCGGTGATACCCCTTTGCGTAATAGATGCCGGCCATGAGCACCAGGAACAGCGGACCCACCGCCAGGGCAATCCGCGTCTCGGGGAAATACCCCATGAGGCATACGACGAAGAACAGGAAGGCGAGACAGACATAGGAGGCCAGTGGGAACAACGGCATCCGGTAAAAGAGCCCTCCGATCTCCTGCTGCGGCAGCCTTCTGCGGAACCGGATCTGCGAGATGAGAATCATCGCCCACGTCCAGATCGCCCCGAAGGTGGAGATGCTGGTGACCCAGACGAACACTTTTTCCGGCACGATGTAGTTGAGCACGACGCCGGCCAGCAGGGCCGCCGCCGAAGCAAGGACCGCATAGCCCGGAACACCGCTGCCAGACAGCCGCCCGAAGCGGGATGGCGCTTCGCCTTGGCGCGCCAGGTTGAAGAGCATGCGCCCGGTGCTGAAGATGCCGCTGTTGCAGGAGGATAAGGCGGCCGTCAGGACGACGAAGTTGATGATGCCGGCGGCCGCCCCGATGCCCAGCTTCCCGAAGAGGAGCACGAACGGGCTGCCCTGCTGGCCGATCTCATTCCACGGATAGATGGACATGATCACGAACAGCGCGCCTACATAGAAGATAAGAATGCGCCAGAAGACAGTATCGATTGCTTTGGACAGCGTCTTGCGCGGGTTCTGCACCTCGCCGGCCGTGACGCCGATCATCTCGATGCCGAGATATGCGAAGAACACCATCTGCAGCGACATCAGGACCCCGCTTATCCCGTTAGGGAAGAAGCCCCCGTGCGACCAAAGATTGCTGATTCCCACAGCCACCCCTCCGCTGCCGAAGCCGAAGAGAATGACGCCAAGGCCCGTGACAATCATGAACACAATGGTGAGGATCTTGATCAGAGCGAACCAGAACTCGAATTCGCCGTACGCCTTGACGGCGATGAGATTGACGGCCGACATGATGATCAGCGCCGCCAGCGCCCATATCCAGCGCGGCGTACCTGGGAACCAGTACTCCATATAGATACCCACGGCCGTGATCTCGGCCATACAGGTGACGATCCACAGGAACCAGTAATTCCAGCCTGTGAGATAGCCGAATACCGGAGAGATGTACTCCCGGGCGTACCTTGCGAACGAGCCTGCGACCGGCTGGTGGATCGCCATCTCTCCCAGGGCCCGCATGATGAAGAACATCACCAGGCCCGCCAGGCCGTAAGCCAGCAGAATGCCGGGCCCCGCCAGCTTGATGGCCGAGGCTGAGCCGAGGAACAATCCCACCCCGATCGCCGCCCCGAGCGACATCAGCGTGATATGCCGCTGCTCCAGACCGCGCTGCAGCTCGGTTGTTTGGCCTTGTTTCATAGACTTCTCCTCCTTGAACTTGAGATGATTATGTAATCAATTGAAAGCGGTTACTCCCTGACGATATGGATATTACCACAGGCAGCCCCCCTCCTCTTTGTGGATTAACCAAAACATCAGCCGTGCTCTTTGTGTCAAATCACGAAGCTCCTGGAAGATAAGGATGTGCATCTACCCGAAATCCACTATAATACTAGAGTAAAAATCCAGACCCATTATACATACAAAGGTTGCTTGATCCGTATGCCCATTCCTTCTGAAGAACTATGGTACCAGCGGAGCTTCGACTCGCTGGAAGAACTGGCTGACGCGGTCAGCGAGGTGCTCCGCTGTCCGGTAACGATCGAAGACGCGAGCTTCCGCCTGCTCGCTTACAGCTCCCACACCCCGGGCACCGACCCGGCGCGCATCGCCACGATCATCTCCCGCAGGGTGCCGGACCACGTGCTCGCCTACCTGTGGAAGGAAGGCATCCTCACCCGACTCATGGAAAGTGACGATCCCGTGCGGATTCCCGGCATGGCCGAGATCGGCCTCGGACCGCGCGTGGCCGTGTCCATCCGCCAGAACGGCACCGTGCTTGGGCATATCTGGGTGATCGAAGAGAGCCGTTCTCTCACAGAGGAGGACCTTGAGCAGCTGCTGCGGGGCGTAGGAGCCGCCCGGACGAAGCTGCTCAAGCAGCAGACCCAGCGCCGGCGGGAGCAGGAGAGCCTGCAGGACTTCTTCTGGCAGCTGCTGACCGGACATCTCCGTTCCCACGCCGCGGCGGCCGAGAAGGCGGCCCGGCTGCAGGTCGCGCTCCCCCCTTCCTTTGCGGCGGCCATCCTGCAGTTCGAGCGGGAGCTGCCCGAGAAGCTCTCCGGCGAGATCCCCTACCTGCTGTCCGCCGCAGGACGCACCCGGTTCCCGCTGTTCGTTCTGCACCGCCATCAGCTGATTGTTCTCGCGGAATGCCGTGACACGCATGCTCTTCGCGAGCCGCAGGAAGCGCTGGCCCAGCTCGGCCGCCTGCTGCAGGAACGCAGTCCGCTGGGCCCGTATATCGCGGGCGGGGGACTTGTGTACGACGACTACAGCCTGCTCGAGCAAAGCTACCGCGAGGCACAGACCGTCCTCGGGCTCCGGTCCCGGTTTCCGCAGGAAACCTCCCATATGGTGTTCTATCGGGACCTCGGCTTCTACCGCTGGCTGCCGTTGTTCGACGAGCATAACGGAGCGGCCCGGTACAAGAACCCGAGCCTCGAGAAGCTGCGGGCCTATGACCGGGAGCATCACGGCTCCCTGCTCGAGACGCTCGAAGCCTATCTTTCGTGCGACAGTAACTTGAAGGAAGCCGCGGAGCGGCTCCACATTCATGCGAATTCGCTCGCTTACCGGCTGAAGCGGATCGCCGAGATCGGCGGAATCGATCTCGGCAGCATGGACCAGAAGGTCACCCTGTATCTAGATCTCAAGACCGAGAAGCTCCGTTCTCTCAAGGCATGACAGCTTTGTGTACAACACACAAACAGGACTTTCCAAATTCTCCGATCCTCACAATGCGTCTATAGCGGTTCCCCACTATACTGACCTTAAGTTCATTTCCACCCCTTAAGGAGGCCGCCAGCCATGATCATCGGAGTACCTAGAGAAATCAAGAACAACGAAAACCGTGTCGCTCTCACCCCTGCCGGGGTACTTGCCTTCGTAAAGGATGGACATGCCGTCCTGGTCGAAGAGGGAGCGGGGCTCGGCAGCTCTTTCACCGATAAGGACTATGTCTTGGCCGGTGCCGAGACCGTCCCAGGGGCCGCCGAGGTCTGGAGCCGTTCGGATATGGTCATGAAAGTGAAGGAGCCGCTGCCGCAGGAATACGGATATTTCCGGGAAGGTCTGGTGCTCTTCACCTATCTGCATCTGGCCGCGGAGCCGGCCTTAGCCCGCGCACTCGCCGAGAAGAAAGTCACGGCGATCGCTTACGAGACCGTGGAGGCGGGCCGCACGCTGCCGCTGCTCACCCCGATGAGCGAAGTCGCCGGCCGGATGTCCGCGCAGATCGGCGCCCAGTTCCTCGAGAAGTCCAAAGGCGGCCAGGGCATTCTGCTCGGCGGCGTGCCGGGCGTGAAGCCGGCGAAGGTGACGATTATCGGGGGCGGGGTCGTCGGCACGAACGCCGCCAAGATAGCGATGGGGCTGGGCGCCGACGTCACGATCATGGACCTCAGCCCGGAGCGGCTGCGGCTCCTGAGTGATATTTTCGGCTCCTCCGTGAAGACGCTCGTTTCGAACCCGTACACCATCGCCGAGGAAGTCGCAGCAAGCGATCTAGTGATCGGCGCAGTGCTGATCCCCGGAGCCCGGGCCCCGAAGCTCGTCACCGAAGAGATGGTGAAGACGATGAAAGCCGGCTCTGTCATCGTGGACGTGGCTATCGACCAGGGAGGGATCGTCGAGACAGCCGACCGCATGACGACACACGATGAGCCGACCTATGTGAAGCACGGCGTGCTGCACTATGCCGTCGCCAACATGCCGGGCGCTGTGCCCCGTACATCGACCATCGCCCTGACGAATGTGACCGTCCCTTACGCCCTGCAGATTGCGAAGCTCGGTGTATACGGGGCGATCAAGAGCAGCAGCCCGCTGCTCCACGGGGTTAATACCGCCGGAGGCTGCGTGACGTACGAGGCGGTGGCGAGGGACCTGGGCTTCGACTATGTGCCGGTGGAGAAGGCGCTGGAGCGGGAGCTTGCCGCCATTTGACCGATGGACAAATAAATCTCATGAACCATCCGCAGAGCATATATAACTAAGAGAACCTTCTTCAGCCCCCAGCCGGCAGGCCTGGGGGCTGAAGGGGTCTACCGCTGCATAGGAGGCAGGATCACCATGACCCTGGGGTATCGTGACACCTGGGCTGACATTTCGCTTGATGCGATCGAACACAACACAAGGGTAACCAAAGCGATGCTCGCTCCCTCCTGCCGCTTCATGGCTGTCGTGAAGGCGGACGGGTACGGTCACGGCGCCTCCGAGACGGCGGAAGCAGCCCTGCGGGGAGGCGCGGACCAGCTGGCCGTGGCTTTCCTCGATGAAGGGCTGCACCTTCGCCGGGCTGGCATTACGGCCCCGGTCCTGGTGCTGGGCTATACCCCGCCCCATGCGGTGGAAGCCGCCGTCCGCGCAGGGTTGACCCTCACCGTCTTCACCGAAGACGTGCTTGCGGAAGCGGTCGCCTGTACGCAGAGACTGGCGCTGCCCCTGCGCATCCACTTCAAGGTGGATACGGGCATGACACGCGTCGGCGTCACTTCGCCGGAGGAGCTGGTCCGGCTCGCCCGGCAGGCGGCCGCCTCCCGCTATGTGCAGGCGGAAGGGCTGTTTACGCATTTTGCCTGTGCAGACAGCCCGGACGACAGCTATACCCGCGAGCAGTTCGCCGCCTTCGAGGCCTTCCGTGCCGCCCTGCGGCAGAACGGCCTGCACTTGCCGCTGCACCACTGCTGCAACTCCGCCGCCACGCTGCGCTATCAGGGGCTGCACCTGGATCTGATCCGCTTCGGCATCTCCCTCTACGGGCTGCTTCCTTCCGGGGAGTGCCGCACGGGCGGAGAGCACCTGAGGCCGGCGATGTCGCTGCGCACCCGGATTGTCTCGCTGCGCCGCATCCCGCCGGGCCGCACGGTCAGCTATGGCGGCACCTTCACCGCGCCGCGCGAGACGCTCATTGCCACGCTGCCGGTGGGCTACGCCGACGGCCTCTCCCGGCGTCTCTCGAGCCGGGGGAGCGCCCTGGTCCGCGGGCAGCGAGCGCCCATCGCCGGGCGTGTCTGCATGGACCAGACGATGCTCGACGTCACGGATGTGCCGGGCGCCGCGGTCGGTGACATAGTCACGCTGTTCGGCAGCGCGGACGGAAGCGTGCTGCCCGTAGACGAAGTCGCCGAGCTGATGGACACGATCTCCTACGAGGCCGTCTGCCTCATCGGCAAGCGGGTGCCCCGTGTTTATTGGCGCGGCGGGCAGGTGGTGAAGACGCACAACGGGCTGCTGTAAGAGACAGCAGCCCGTTGTGCGTTTGGATGAAGCCGGCCGCGCGTCCGTCCGTCACAAGCGCAGCGGCGGCCCACAGAAACATAGCGGAATAGTGAGCTTCCATGAGAATCGCGATGGATGAATATTGAGGGTTGGTGTACCAAGAATGGGAGTGTTACCCGACACGAAGAAGGCAGGGCGCTCTCAAGTGCTGCTATCTACAATGCAAGTTTCACCTGAACACTTGGACAATGCAGCACGTGACTTCCGGCAGAAGGATGGGAGTTTAACCACACCGCTCCCGCGACTTCGCGTAGGCTCCATCCACAGCATGCAATAAGCATGATTTGGTCTGTTCCAGGTGTTCCCTGTACGCTTGATACACAAAATTCTTGACCTACCCTGCTTTGGCCTCTGCGGGACTGGCGCTTCACTCACAGAATAAAGGAACTCAGGTTCGCTATATTCTCCTATGGATAGACCCTTCGTAAAATAAAGGAACTGAAGTTCGCTATTTTAACGATGGGGGCTGTTTTTGAAGGAGACGGATGGCAATAAGATACCTGAGTTCCGCTGATATGAACGTAACCGAGCAACTCCCAGCACGTATCCCTGTTTTTTTGTACTCCAAACTAAGCCTGTCAAGGTGTTCTTTTTGACAGGCGGCTTCTTTCCTCCCATACTTGTTTACGGGTCTGACTATCAAGTCAGACCCTGCCTTACGGCGAGTAACGGGGTGCAGGGGGCGTGCTCCCTGCATAGTCTTTTTCCTGAGAACAGCGGGACATGTCTACATTCCTTGGCACGAGGGCAAAATGGTTCTTTGCGCCGGCTGGCAACCTGATATTCGTGGGTTCTCACATGTGATTACATACGACCAGAGAGTTTCCTGCTAACTATCAACGCACATAAAGCTCCTGTTCCCTTGCTTTGTGCAGCGGAACTACGCGGATTTCTCTCTGCCTAGCTTTGTACTTTGCCCCCGAGCCAAAGAATGTAACGCATCTTCCTCAAATCCGTTCTCTTACCACCTCCTTCTTCGTATTTTCAAACTTCTATTACAAGCACAAGCGATTATGCTGCCGCCCTTTGCTTCTGGACTTCCTTGGCTATAGCCCAGATAAATCCCAAGAGCTCCCTGGCCACGGCGGTAACGATGGTTCCTTTGTTCTTTCCCCTGAAGCTTAACCTATTAAATTTATGATGCAGTCTTTTATGCGCCTTCCAAGAGATCTCAATAATCTCCGAGCTTAGCTCCTTTTGCCTCTCTCGCAGGGCTCTTCTTACAGCGGGTTTGCTCCGATAGGTCCAGGCGGCTTCGACCAGTACCCGTCGGATATGCGCATTTCCGACTTTCGTGATTCGCCCTTGCCGGCGGCTGCCTCCGCTTGAACTTTCCGAAGGTACCAATCCGGAATAACTCATAAGCTGCGGCGCAAAAGCAAATCTTCCTGCGAGATCTCCGAGTTCGGCCGCAAGAGTAGTGGCCGTAACTAAAGCAATACCATGAAGTCCTTGCAGCGCCTGAATCATGGTAGCCTGGCACCCTGCCGAAGCCTGCCGTTCCATTTCCTTTTCGTATCGCCCAATCCGGTTTGCGGCCTCCCTGATGGTGTTGCGGTATTCTTGAAAGACTATATCCTCGCACGCATCCGTAAAGCGCAAGGTATCCAGCCAGTTCTCGTAGGCCGATGTCCATACCTTCGTGCCGCCCGGTGGATGAAGCTGGTGCCGAAGCAGGAACTTCGTTAGCCGCTGCTTGTGCCGATTCATATCCTGAACCGCATCCTCCCGGGCCCGAACCAAATCCCGCAGCGCTTCGTCCTCGGGCGTAGGTACGTAGATTTCGGTTAACTCTCTGGCCCTGTAGAGCTGCGCTAAACGTATGGCATCCCTTTTGTCGGTTTTAATGCGCTTGTTGCCATCCAATGCTTTGGGCGCAACGACGCTGCAATTGACAAAGAGTTCAAGGAACCAACGATACAGCTGAAACCCTGTAGGCCCGGCCTCATAGCAAACGTCGAGTTTGATCTCATCGTCCTTTGCAAGCTGCTTGACTAACTTTCGCACGGCCTCCTTGGTATGGGGAATCGTCCCCCAGAACCGCACGGGCTCATCTCGATTTTCCGTGGCTATGGCAACGGCAATTTTTTCCTTGGATACGTCTAACCCTACATACTTTGTGGACATACTCATTACTAACCGACTCCTTTTTGTTTGTAGCTCTGTTTTGGATTTGATTGGTGTATTCACTCCAAGTCATTTCCAACTTCAACCTACGTGATGCAAAGAGGTAGTCGGTTTCGTTCATTATAACTATTCGCTGAGAAATCACGGGAAATATCGCAATAAGGCATCTCAGTTCCGTTAACTTCATGAAGGTTCCGACCTTCCCGCTTGGTTGGAGGCCAGCGCCCGCACAATCAAGGTTCAACCCCGCTTGTAAGCACCCTTCCTGCCCGGATACAATCAAGGCAGCACTGGGAGCGGAGTCGGCGGTCAGATCGGCAGTCGTGAGCCACGTTGTTATCACGGCGCAGAATCACTCCATCGGCGAGCCGTATACCAGCTGTTCCAAGGGCAGCTGCTCCAAGTCCACATCCCAGCAGCCTGCGCTGCTTCCACACCCTGGCTGGCTGCGATGCTCCAGACGGTAACTGCCCATGCAGCTCTCATCCTCTGGCTGCTCAAGCTACTCTCACATCCGGCTGCCTACGCTGCTCCACATCCCAGCGGCCTGCGCTGCTTCCACACCCTGGCTGGCTGTGATGCTCCAGACGGTAACTGCCCATGCAGCTCTCATCCTCTGGCTGCTCAAGCTACTCTCACATCCGGCCGCCTGGGCTGCCCCACATCCCAGCGGCCTGCGCAGATCCATACCTCGGAGGCGGCACCGCGCCCCACTCTTTTCCATTGCGACTCCCGATCCATCCCACCGAGCCTTGCGTGAGTACCTTGCTTGCTGACGGTCGGCCAAACCCCTCGTAACCCACTTGGCGAGGGCTGACTTGTGCCATACCCTCGAAATTCCCAGCCGGTTCTGAGCGTCATAGCCAACCGACACCGCGCTTCAGCGAGTCACTGTTTATCCCCGCCCGGGCCGCAGTAACCGTCGGGCCCGCAGGCATCGCCGACACTAGCGTCACCGACGACCTGCAGCGGGGAAGCCTCGCTCCATGCCTTATTGAGCGTGTCCAGGAACACGCTTGACGGCTGGGCGCCGGAGACCGCATACTTGCGGTCTATGACGAAGAACGGCACACCCCGGACTCCCAGCTCCGAAGCTTCCTGCTCATCCCCGCGCACGTGCTTCGCGTACTCCCCGCTGCGGAGCACGGCGGCAGCCGCGGCGGCATCCAGCCCTACCTCAGCTGCCAGGGATGCGAGCACTTCATGGTCCCCGAGATGCTTGGACTCCGTGAAGTAGGCGCGGAACAAGCGCTCCGCCAGTTCATTACCCTTCCCCTGCTCCTTGGCATAATGAGTCAGCCGGTGGGCATCGAAGGTGTTCGTGAGAATCATATCGTCAAAGTTAAACGTGAGACCGGACGCCTTCGCTGCAGCTCCCACTCGCTGATTGTTTGCGATGGCCTGATCGCGGCTCATGCCGTATTTGATGGCAAGCATCTCATGCACATCATGGTCCACGTCCCGCTCGGAATGCGGGTCAAGCTCGAAGCTGCGGAAGACGACCTCGATCCGCTCCCGGTGCGGGAACTGCTCCAGCGCCGCCTCGAAATGCCGCTTGCCGATATAGCAGAACGGGCACATAAAATCCGACCAAATTTCGACCTTCATCTTACTCACTCCCTTTTAGAATATCCTCGACGGCAGAGCGAAGAGGCGTCAGTTCACCGATCAGATTCTTGAGATCCTGCGAAGTTCGGGAGGTTTCCCCTTCGGCGACGGCCTGGTTGATGCCGGCGACCAGGTGAACGACCGGCTCCGGAAGACCTGCGGCGGACAGAATCTTCGCCTGCTCGTCGTAGGACACCGCCTGGTGGGTGAACGGCTTCCCGGTGATCTCTGCGATCAGGGCGGCGAGCTCGTCATAGCTCCAGGTCGTGTCGGACACGAGGTTGTACGTCTTGTTCTCGTGGCCATCGCTTGTCAGCACGGCGGCAGCCGCGGCGGCCAAGTCCGAACGGAACGCCGTGTTGACCCGCCCGCTGCCCGTGTTGGTCACGAGCGCACCGTGAGCAAGCGATGCGGACAAGCCCGGGTTGACAAACACCTCCGTATACAGCGAGTTGCGCAGGAACGTGTAAGGGATGTTCGTCGTCCGGATCGCATGCTCCGTCGCCAGGTGCACGTGGGCCAGTGGGATGACGGATTCTTCCGCATACGCGAAGGAGGTATAAAGCAGGTGCCTTACGCCAGCGTCCCTGGCCGCCTTCACTACGTTCGCATGCTGCACGATGCGCAGCGTGTCATCCGTATCCGGGCTGGAGATGAAGAGCAGCTTGCCTGCGCCCTCAAAGGCTTTCACCAGGGAGGCCGGATCCGCATAATCGCCATGGCGTACTTCCACTCCGAGCGCCGTAAGCGAAGACGCCTTTTCCACATTGCGGACAACCGCTGTAATCTGATCCCCCGGTACGGTGCGGAGCAGCTGCCTGATGACAATACTTCCCAAGGCGCCTGTAGCGCCGGTAACAAAAATAGACATGAAGGTAACTTCCTTTCGGAATGAAATTAGATGTGATCCCCGATCCAAATACAAGGTACTCTGTCCTCATCAACCTGT
Source organism: Paenibacillus sp. S-38 (assembly GCF_049942825.1). Lineage (NCBI taxonomy): Bacteria > Bacillati > Bacillota > Bacilli > Caryophanales > Paenibacillaceae > Paenibacillus > Paenibacillus sp. S-38. Next base: position 3,726,274 of record NZ_CP187970.1, on the reverse strand, counting down.
ACCAATTATAGTTACAGGGTTAGCCGCTTGTCAACCTGCCTCCCCGCTTCCCATCCCCTTCCTCATAGGATTTCCCAAAAAACCGACAATCCCACTTTCGAACCATCTTCGCTGGGACCGGAAGGACCATCATCCCTCGAGATCCGTGGGCAACCTGCATGGTTATACAACCAATGTAAAAGACTAGAGCGTAGCGTAGTATTTACCTACCCTGAACTGTGGGAGCTGCCGTATGTCCAGACATCAGATCAATGAACAGTTGGCCGAGCTTTTCCGGAAGCTTTTTGAAGTCCATATTTCTTTGGCAAAGCTATGGCTTTCCGAAATCTTTCTTCACTGGGATTGGTGGCTCTCTCTCGGCTTAACCGTCACTCCCTGGCTGGTGTGGCTGCCGCTTCGGCAAAAAGAGAGCACTTCCCGGCTGCTTCATGCCGGATTTTTTGTCCTAATCGTGACTTCATGGCTGGATTTCATGGGCCTGATGTTCGGCGCCTGGTATTATGGCGGCCTGCTCATCCCTACCATGCCCACTTACATCCCATATGATTTCTGCTTGTTCCCGGTGATCGTCATGCTGCTCCTCCAATACAAGCCCCAGATGCCCGTCTGGATCAAGGCGGCGGCATTCGGGCTGTTCTGTTCCTATGTCGGGGAGCCGCTGCTGCATCTCCTCGGCCTGTACTTCATAACTTGGTGGAAATATTCCTACTCCATCCCCATCTATACGCTGATCTATGGGGGAGCCCACTGGGTGAGCCGGCGTACCACCTTTCGTCCTCTCGAATCCCAGCCGGTGACTAAGAAGAAAACTCGGATACGAACAAGAACCCCCCGCTGAAAAAGCCGAGGGGTTCTTGTGCTGTCCTGAAGCATTCCTTATTTAAGACTCTATTCTGCAAGCTCGCGCCCTTTTGTCTCCTTGCCTAGGAAGAGCACGGCCAGCGCGCCCGCCACAATGGCGGCAAAGAAGAGAGCGAAGATGGTGGGGATGCCCACCGAGCGGGCGACCAGCATGCCGACAAGAAATGGGGCGATCACCCCGCCGATCCGTCCGAAGGAGGCGGCAAGTCCCACGCCTGTGGAGCGGACGGAGGTCGGGTACAGCTCCGGGGTGTAAGCATACAGTCCGCCCCAGGCGCCCAGGTTAAAGAAGGAGAGGCAGAAGCCGGCCGCCAGGAGCATGCCTTCCGTCTGTGCGTTGCCGAACCAGATGGCGCTGAGCGCGGTCAGGAGCAGGTAGGCCACGATCACGAATTTACGCCCGAACCTCTCAATGAAGTAAGCCGCTGTAAAATAACCCGGCAGCTGCGCGATCGTCATGAGCAGCACGTACTGGAAGCTCTTCACCAGCGTGAAGCCCTTGAGCATCATCACGCTTGGCAGCCACAGGAACATGCCGTAGTAGGAGAACACAACGGTAAACCATAGAATCCAGAGCATGATCGTCGAGCGGCGGTGTTCCGGAGCCCAGACCGAGGCGAACCGCTCGCCAAACGTAGTTCTCCCGGTGCGGGCGGTGAACCGCGGAGGCTCCTCGATGGCCCGGCGCAGATACAGCGCGTAGAGTGCCGGCACGGCACCGATGACAAAGCCGGCCTGCCACCCGTACTTCGGAATGACGAAGTACGCGATGAGCGCCGCGGCCAGCCAGCCTCCGGCCCAGAAGCTCTCGAGGAGCACGACGGCCCGTCCTCTCTCGCGGGCCGGCACCGACTCGGAGACGAGCGTAGACGCGACAGGCAGTTCCCCGCCGAGACCGATGCCGGCGATCAGGCGGAGAAAGCACAGCACAGCAAAACCGGTCGCCAGAGAGGACAATCCGCTGGCCGCCGAGAACAGCAGGAGCGTCCACATGAGCACAGGCTTACGGCCGTAGCGGTCGGCGAGCAGCCCAGCGAGCGCCGCGCCGATCACCATTCCGATCGAATTGATGCTCGTGAAGAATCCGACCTGCTGGGGTGACAAATGCCACTGGACGGCAACCGCCGCCGCAATAAATGAAATCAGACCGATGTCCATGGCATCGAACAGCCAGCTCAGTCCTGCTGAGAACAGGAGCTTCCGCTGTTTGGGATCCTGCAGTACCTCCAAGCGGCTCATAGATTCTCATCTCCTTTTCCTATTCCTTATCCATAACCAATGGCAGCAATGATTAAACTAGGCCATCTCGAATCTTAGGTGATATGAACTACCTGAAAAAGCAGTCATCCCGAGATTCACCGCCCGCGAGGCCCAAAGTACCGCTCACCATGCCGCAGCCCGCAGCTATACCCAGCTGGCGCTGAACGGCTCCCGGCGGCATAGCGCAGGCACTCGGCCAGCCATGCTACCCTTGCTCCACCAGCCGCTCCATATGCGAAAGGGTCAGCGCCAGCCGGCGGCCGATGTCCTCCACGCCCTCGGCGTCCCCTTCGTCCAGCTTCCCGGACGTTGTCATCCGCACGAGGCACCGGCCGGCAGCCGGCGGAATGCCGCCCGAAGCTCCCGGGAGCCACGGCGTCACCAGCTCGAATTCCATGCGGAAGGACTGCTCCCACTGCTCCGCGAGATAGGCTTCGATCTCTCCACGCCGCCCGGACACGGACAGAGGGAACTGCAGCTCCAGCTGCACACGTGCGCCGGGCGGTTCACCGGCCAGGTGCACCCTGCGCAGTTCGCCCGCGAAGTCGGCGAGGTCGCTGATCAGCGCCACCGCTGCCTCGCAGCGTCCCTCCCCGCGCCGCACCCGCAGCCGGAAGGTTCTCGAATAGGAAGCGAGGTCGACGAGATCCTCACGCCCTGTGACCAGAAATTCGCCTTCGGCGTCGAGATCATAGCAGGCGCCTTCGAGCACGGTTTTGAGATTATCGTAAATGGTCGGATCAAACACGGAAGCCACGTTCCTCTCTATATGTACGTTATGCATGGAATTCCCCGGGAATGGACAGGTTAGGTACCGTCCCTTACCCTTGCCCCCTAAAGGAGAATCCGCCATGAACCTACGCCGTACGCTGCTGCCGGCCCTGCTGCTCTTCGCACTGGCCGCCCCCTCTCCCGCCGCACTCCGTGCCGAGCCTCCCCCGCCGGGACGGATCGAGCTGCCCAAGGAGCAGATGAGCACCCCGCAGGAGCTGGCGGCCAAAGCCGACGTGGTCGTCCTCGGATCACTGGAGGAGGAAGCGAAGGCTTACCCGACCGGGCGCAGAGTCGGCGGCCATCCACTCCTCAATTATGTGCAGGTGCTGCGGATTCGAAGCGTTCTGCACGGCACCGCAGTGTCATCCGGCACACTGGAGCTCATCACCGACGGCTTTGACCCGCTGCCCCTGCCGCAGGATCCGCTGAATCTGAAGTATACCGGTCCCCTTGTCCGGGGCGACTATGTCATCTTCCTGCGCCGTGTCCCGCAGACAGAGCTGTATTTCATCGCGGGCGGCTGGCAGGGACTGTATCCGCTGCAGGGCGGCAGAATCGTGGCGCTGCAGAAGCAGGGCGGGTTCGCCGCTTACGGCGGGCTCACGGTAGAAGAGCTGAAGACGAAGCTGAAGCAGCGCCAGTGAGTATACGGCTTCGCCGTAAGCTGACCCTCCTCCTTCGGTCCAGCCGGAGGCAGCTCCTCAAGCAGCCGGCTGCATCTACGTGGCGGGAAGCTCACGCAGATCCGCAATGTCCCCCTGCTTGATCGCGCCGCTCTCAAGCCAGGCGGCCAGCCGTGCCGCCGCTTCCTGCGGCGTGTACAGGCTGCCCGCCTCCTTCAGCTTCACAAAACGGCCGGCATCCGGGAAGCGCCGCGGGTCCGTCCCGCGGATGGTCTCCTGCATGCCGGTATCCACGACGCCCGGAGCTACGGAAGCGATCCTGACGCTCCCCGGCCCCTCGCCCTGCTCCAGTGCGATGCAGCGGGTCATCATGTCAATGCCCGCCTTGGCGCTGCAGTACGCCGACCAGCCCGCATAAGGCTTGCGGCCCGCGCCCGAGGAGATGCTGATCACCCGCTTACCGGCCGGAGCCGGCCACTGCGAAGCCTGACGCAGGAAGGCGGAGGTCAGCAGCAGCGGAGCGGTAAGATTCACAAGCAGGTGCGCCTGCTGGGCCGACGGGTCCGCTTCCTCCGCGGGACCCATCGGATCCAGCACCCCGGCGTTGTTGATCAGCGTGATCTCATCGGCATTCCAAAGCCACGCGGCTTCCATCAGGAAAGCCTCGAATGCCGCCGCGGCGGTCACCGGCTCGCTGAGGTCGCAGAGGACTTCATCATACGTTTGGCCTGCGTACGGTCCGCCGGCCGCGGTCCGAGCTTCCTCCCCGAGACGCGGGCTCGGCGTCCGGTTGAAGCCGACAACCCGGTGCCCCTTGGCGAGCAGATGAGCGGCCAAGGCTTCTCCCAGCCCCCTCGATGTCCCTGTAATCAGATAGACTCCCATGTACATGTCCCCCTCTTTTGATGGATCACAGCGGAAAGCGCCGGAAACAAAAAAATCCCCATCATCGGGGACCCTTTTGGTCTAGGGCGTCATCCAATCGTCCGCGGAGATGCCCTGCTCCACGGCAAAATCGAAATCATATACATCGTATACTTGCACTGGAACTTCCGACTGGATAATTTTCTCCATAAGCTCGACCTGATCCGTGATAATCGGCGCCTGCTCCCGGATGGAGGCAAGAACCACTTCCGTCTCGATGGGATCGAACCCTTCGCCGTACTGCGCGTTCTCCATGGCGTTCACAATGACAAAGGTTACGTTATCGTTGATCGGCAGCGGAGGCGACAAGCGCCACGGGGCGGCCAGGGAGCGCTCGAGCTTCTTTCGGTTGAACGGATCATCGAAGAAGGCAATGAGCTCGCCGATCTTCGTCTTCACGTGAGCGTCATCTTCCGGATCCGGCATCACCGGTTCCTTGCTGCCTTTCATTTCGTATAGTTCCATAATGGTAGAATACGGAATGATATACTGTACAGGCTGGCTCGGCACCATCAGTTCGCCGTAGATGGCGACCAGCACCGCTTCAATCACAAATCGCCGGGACAAATTCATTCCCCCTATTCAATCTCTTCCGGTCTTGGTTGTCCGGCCTCTTTATTACATAACATAATTACTGCCAAAAGTCTACTTACCTTATAGAATTTAGGCATATAAACAAGGATACGAAATATATTTTATGACATTAATATTTAGTCAAGTTAATTTTATCCCTGCTGGCGGTGAGGGTTACGATCATGCAAAGGAATCGTACCTCCGGCCGGCTGTCACGGAGAGCGGACCGCTCATCCGGCGGGCCGATCACCGCAGCCTGCTTCGCACAGCCATCCCTTCGCTGCTCCTCGACCTGCTCCGCTTCTGCAGCATGCAGCACATTCATCTGTTTCCCCGCCTCCGGGTTCGGCTTACTTGTCGTTGGTCGCCCTGCCGTCCGAAGTGATCGGTATCGCTTCGCCCAGGAACTTCGGTTTCATCCCCAGCAGATGGATTCCCCAGAAGTCCTTATTGCGCGCGAGCACCTCCCGGGCCTCGTACTGCTTGATCCTTACGTAGCTCCTGCGGTCCGCCGCCACGCCATACGCTTCCATCCCCAGCTCCCGGGCGAGATAGACGGCCCGCTTCACATGGTACTCCTGGGTAACGACGATGGCGCTGCGGACCAGGAACACGTCCCTGGCCCGGTACATGCTGTCGTACGTATTGAACCCGGCATGGTCCATGAAGATATCCTCCTCCGGCACACCCGCTTGGAGAAGATAGTTCTTCATCGTATTGACTTCATCGTACTCTTTGCGGCCATGATCTCCGCTGACGAGAATTTTGGGCGCTTTGCCCGCCCGGTACAGCTCCAGGCCCGTATCCAGCCGGTCTCTCACAATATCCGAAACTCTGCCGTCCGGGTAGACGAGAGCCCCGAGCACGACGATCGCCTCAGCGGAGGGAACTTCCGGTTCCGGATACAGGTAAGGAGCCGCCTCCTTCTGAACGTGCCGGTCGACGAAGGCTATCGATCCACCGCCGAATATCAGCATCGAGGATAACAAGAGCAGCGCCCCTTTTTGCTTGAATGCTGTACGCACAGTGCCATCCCTCCCTCTTCCATTCTCGCACGGTCCCCCTCCCCGCTTCAAATGTTCACCAGCCGCCCCGCTTCATTAACTTATGGTTAATGTCATTGACGTTCGTCTTGGAATCTTTTAACATGGTAACCAGATTCCAACTCTAGCGAATGAGAAGGAGAACTCCCCATGACAATGGACTCCAAATGGATTGTTCGGACCTCTTCCACCGAGCGTCCGGTATTCCGATTGTTTACGCTCCCGTATGCCGGCGGCTCGGCTTCGATCTACCGAGAGTGGGCCAAGAGCCTGCCGCAGAGCATCGAAGTGTGCTCCATCCAGCTGCCCGGACGCGAATCCCGGCTGTTCGAGACGCCTTATATGACGCTCCAGCCGATGATGGAGAAGATCTGTGAGGTAATCCGCCCGCTGCTGGACATTCCCTATGCCTTATTCGGGCACAGCATGGGAGCCCTGATCGCCTACGAAACGGCACGCCGCCTGCAGTCCGAAGGGCATCCCCCGGTCCACCTGTTCGTCTCAGCCCAGAGCGCACCGCACCGGCGCAAGCCTGCGGAGGAGCTGCGGCACCTGCTCCCCGATGACCGCTTCATCGAGAAGCTCCGTTCGCTCGAATACACCCCCGAAGAGGTGCTGCGCAACCGCGAGCTGATGGAGCTCCTGCTGCCAATGCTGCGGGCGGACTTCAGCGTGTGCGATACATACCGGTTCACCCCCGGGGAGCAGCTGCAGTGCCCGGTGAGCGCCTTCGGCGGGGATGCGGATAAAGGGATTTCCCTTGAATCGCTGGAAGCTTGGGGCGAATGCACGGAAGACGGGTTCTCGCTGCGCATGGTGCAGGGCGACCACTTCTTCCTTCATCCGTATAAGGATGTGCTGACCGCGGACATTGCGGATAAGCTGCTGACTGCCGGCAGCCGCCCGTTGGCACCGATCTAGCCTTCGAGTGACACCCCGGAAGGGCCGAGGCGCGGTCTGCTGTACTCCTTCGATCCGATTGACATGAGTCAAGCACTGCCCGCACGACGGTCCGGCGGCATGCAGATGCCTCGTACCGCTGCGCTGTCCGGCACAGATCAGACTCTTCGGGGCTTGTTCGTATAGCGGTCAGGCTGCTCCAGCCTCCAAGCTTCTCCTCCCGCCCTCAAAGCAAAAGGACGCCCTCGCCGTCATTCACCGGCAGCAGCGTCCTTTTGCTTTGGATGCCCGTTCCTCCGTCACCGGGGGCGAATAAGCCGGCGGCGAGCGCGTACCGGCGCTTATGCAGCCCGGCCCGCCCCCTCTCTCCACCTGCCGGCTGGGCTGGTGCCGTTCCTGGCCCTCGCATCACTGCGCAGCCATCTCCCGAACCGCATCGGTCCATGACTCGCCGAATGCTCTTACCCCTATCAGCAGCCCTGCCTCCGCGCGGGCAGCTCAAGCCGCTTCCAGCGCTGTCCCCCCGCGAAGAGGTGACGCAGGGAAAGCCGGCCCTGCGCCAGCAGGGAAGCACAGGCTTCTTCCGGCAGGAATGCGGCCGTGATGCCGCCAAGGCCGAGATACCGGTGCAAGGCCGGCAGATCCTCTACGACGTCAGGGCTCAGCAGATGTACATCTGCTCCGGCCATCACAAACGGCAGCGCACTGCGCACGAAGGCGGCGCTTCCGCACGCTGTCGACCAAACGGCACTGTCGGAGGAGGTGATGCCGGAAGCGGCGATCTCATTCCGGCAGGCTTCATACAGCGTGCCATGCGAAAGGCGGGTCACCCGGGGCCCTAGAGATGAAGGCCTGCAGCAGACGACGGCCTCGTCGCCCGCCTCAACGGCCACCATCGCTTCGGGCGCCTCTCCCTCGAGCAGCAGCCCGTCATCCAGGATGAGCCACTCCATGCCGCCGGCCGCCTTATCGCTCAGGACAGCATCCCGCCGGCCTGGCGTGACCATTCCGACAGCGGCTCCGCTGAAGCCGCGGATGTCCGGCCCTTCCGTGAGGATGCCGGTGTCATCCAGAAGGCAGGCCGCACCGGATTTGAGGATGCCCAGCAGGCCGGTCAGGAGCGCCGGGGAGGGCTCCGCCGCCAATGCGACGAGCTGCCCCCGTCCGACGCCCCGTTCCGCGAGCCTGCGGGCCACCCGGTTGGCCTCAAGGTTCAGTTCTCGGTAGCGCAGCTCCATTCCGCGATAGACGACCGCCGGGAACAGCGGGACGGCTTCCGCCTGCTCCGCGAAGCTGCGGTGAACGCTGCGGCCTGTCCGGACTCCCTGACGCAGGAAAAGCCCTTCTGACCTGCCGCGCGTCTTCCCGCCGGGCGCCTGTGGACCTGTCCGCGGCTCCGCCAGGCAGGCGGCCGGGCCGGCCGGCGGGGCTCCTTGGTGTGCGAGCTTTTTCATCGATCGACTCCTCCCGAATTTCCGCGCGTCCTGCCCCTGCCCGGGTACAGGACCGCTCTCTTGGTATGATTATGCCAGAAGCAGGTAGGTCCTCTCCGGCTCCGGCTCCGGCAGCACCGGTTCCCGGAGCGGCTGGAGGGTGGAGAGAACAACGGGACGTGATGGAAATACGGGAGGCATGCCGTTCAGCGCCTGGCGGTACCCCCGCATGAAGTCTCCTGCCAGTTCACCCTGGGTCATCAAGGCTGCCGTCGGGCTGCTGAGCAGCAGCCGGTCCCCTTCCTCCATCCGGAAGAGAACGCCGAAGAGCCCTCTCTGGTTCCGGCCGGCCTCCAGAAGCCAGCGGCTTTCCGGCAGCAGCTTCTCCTCCTGAAGCTCCAGCGCGGTACAGGACAGATCAATCACGCGGAGCATCCATGCCGCCCCCTCCCTGATCCGGCTGCGGAGGACAGTTCGGCTATCGCTGAGTCCGTACTCCGGCTTCAGCGCCTCCCCCCTCTCGGCCAAGGCAGCCAGAACCGTCGCGGCCAGCTCCTCGGAGAAGCAGGCTCTGCTTCGCAGCAGACAGTACATGCGCCCGGCGCGAGGAAGCCGCCCCAGCAGGCATCGGAGATTCGGGTTCCCATCCCAGAGGCTCTCCTCCTCTGACGGGGATCCGGACGGGCAAGCAGCGCCCCCATTCCAGGCAAGATCAACCGGTTCGATCATCTTCTCCACTCTCCCGCTCCATCGCATCTTCTCTATGCTCTCTATAAGCCTGAATCTGCTCTGTATAAGCCTAGATATGCTCTGTATAAGCTCCGAAACGCTTTGTATTAGCCTGGAGGCACCCTTGCAAGCCTGGAGCAAAAAGAGCTCCTCCTCGCCCATCCCATCCTTCTCCATCGTCCTGCGCCGTTCGGCCGTAGGTTCGGCCGGTTTCACCGACCTGCGATCGTCAAGCCGCGGATCCTGGAGGCTGTTCCCGGGCACACCGCCTGTGTCCGCACCAAATAGCCCACCTTGTCAGATGACGGGAGCCGGCTGATTCATGTATATGCTGCAAGGATAAGGGTATGCGCCAAGACGATGGCTATCCCCTCACCTGAAGCCGGTAGCCGAGCCCTCTTACCGTCATGATCCGAATGCATCCGGACATCGCATGCACCTGCTCGCGAAGCCGCTTGATATGGACGTCCACCGTCCGCATGTCTCCTACGTAATCCGCCCCCCATATCTGTTCGATGAGCTGCTCGCGGGTGAAGATCCGATCCGGGTAGGAGGCCAGCTTGAACAGCAGGTCGAACTCCTTCGAACGGAGCGGGAGACAACGGTCCCCGCATTTCACCTCATACTCTCTTCGGTTAATCTCGGTTCTGCCGATCACAATGGTCTGCGACGAAGCGATCCGGGAGCGCCGCAGCAGGGCCCGGATCCGCAGGAGGAGCTCCAGCGGCTCGAAGGGCTTCAGCACATAATCGTCCGCCCCGGCCTTGAATGCCTTCACTTTGTAGGGCAGCTCCCCCTGCGCAGCGAGCACAAGCAGCGGCATGTCCGACGTGCGCCTGAGCTCCTCGCAGAGCCTCCAGCCTTCCTCGCCGGGCAGTCCTCCGTCGATCACCGCGAGATCAGCGTGCTGTCTGCGCATCACCTCAAGCGCTGCTGCCGCATCCGCAGCCCCTATGCAGGCCAAGCCTTCGCAGCCCAGGGTCATCCGGATCAGCTCCCGGGTCCGGGAGTCCTGATCCACGACCAGAATCCTCGCCACAGGCTTCCCCCCTTCCTATCTGCTGTGAGCGGACGAAAGGGGTCTCCAGGCCTTAGCTGGCGGAAATTCGGTAGCCGGCAAGCCAGACGTCAGCTTCCTCGCACTGCAGCGCACCGGGAGCGGGAGCCTCGGCGGAACACACGGCCAGCGGATGGCCGCTGCCCAGCATCCAGCGGTAGATCCGGCACGGCTGCCGGTGACCGTTCCACAGCACGTCCGATTCCCCGTCGGGATTCTCGACCGTAAAGCTGAGCGGGTCTGTGCTGAGCCCCGTGCCCAGGTGCTTGACGAAGCTTTCCTTGGCCGTCCAGTAGCGGAAGAACATCGCCTGCCGCTCCGTCTCCCCCGCGGACTTCAGCCGGTCCAGCTCCTCCGCGGTCAATACGGCGGCCGGCAGGGAGTCGTCGAACGGGGCTTCCCGCTCCACATCGGCGCCGACCGGACTGCTGCCAGCCGCACAGACAACCCAGCTCCCGGCATGGGATACGTTAAAATGAAACGAGGGAAAATCCGGCAGATAGGGCTTGCCGTATGAACTGCTTGCAAAAACGACCCTGCTTCGCGGAATGCCGAGAGCCTCGGAGACCATGGTGCGCGCGAGCAGCTCCCCGGTCAGGCTGCGCAGGGCATCCTGCCGGTGCCGGAAGCGGCCGAGCCTCTCCCGCTTCGTGTCCGGGACGAACGCCAGCAGCGAGGTATATAGTTCGTCTCCTTCCGGCGTCTGCGCCGAGAAGGACCCGAGATGAACTGCAGTGATTCGAAACATGCCGCATGATGTCCCCTTTCGCCGGTTCGTAACCCATGATACCAAATATCTGGGCCGTTTGGTTCATTTTTACAATAATATTACATATTAGATGATTACAGCTAATTGGGGGATTCCCGCCTTCCGGAAAATGGGGGTGTCCGCAGAGGACCGGCGTGCTATAATAGACGGATGTGAGCTGACCGGCTGTGTCACCTATCACCCAATCCGTAAGGAGAGATGCATCATGGCTTGGAAGCCGCTCCAGTCGCCCCTGATGCTGCTCGTGGCGGCCACCTGCCTCTGGGGAGGCAATTTCGTCGTGGGCAGGGCGATCGTACCCTTCGTCCCTCCACTGCTGCTCGCCGAGCTTCGCTGGACGCTGGCGCTGCTCGTCACACTCCCCTTCTGGGGAGGCGAATTCTGGCAGCACCGCAGCAGGCTGCTGATGTACTGGCGGCCGCTCCTGCTGCTTTCCCTGACCGGCATCGCCGGCTTCAACACCCTGCTCTATATCGCCGTGCAGTATACAAGCCCGATCAACGCCGCCTTGATGAACTCGGCCACGCCGATCCTCATCGTGCTGGTCACCCCGCTGATGCTTGGCGGCCGTCTGCGCTGGGGTGCGCTGCCCGCGATGGGCATCTCGATCGCCGGCGTCCTCTGGATCGTCACGCGCGGGAGCTGGGAAGCGCTCCTCGGCCTCTCCTTCAACCGGGGGGACCTGTGGATGGTGCTCGCCGTCGCCTGCTGGGCCGTGTATACGGTCGGGATGAAGAAGTACGCCGGCATCCTGCCGCCCCGCGCCCTCTTCGTCACGACGGTGCTGGCCGGATCGCTGATCCTGCTGCCGTTCGCCGCCGGAGAGTGGATGCTTCGCCAGCCCGTGATCGCCTGGAGCCCCGGCATCATCGCCGGCATCCTGTACATCGGCATACTCGCTTCGGTTGCGGCGCTTACCGCATGGAATGCCGCCGTGGCGGCCATCGGGCCTTCACGCTGCTCCGGCTTCCTGAACCTCATCCCGCTGTTCAGCGCGGTCTTCGCCATTCTGTTCACGGGCGAAGCCCTGCACGCGTACCATCTCATCGGCGCGCTGCTCATTCTGACCGGCGTATATTTCGTGAACCGCCATGCGGCTTCCGTTCCGCGCAGTCCATCGATAGGAGAATCCGCCTCATGACTACCCAGGCGCGTCCGCGCGTTCCTTTTTCGCTGCTGCTGCTCGTCGGCATTGTAGCGATTTCTTTTTCTTCCATATTTGTCCGTTGGTCAAATGCACCGGTCTCCGTCATCGCCATGTACCGGCTGCTGCTGACCACCCTGCTCATGCTGCCGTTCCTGCTCAAATACCGCAGCGAGCTCTCCCGGTTGTCCCTGCGCGACTGGGGCGGCCTGTTCTGGTCGGGCCTCGCCCTCGGCATCCACTTTCTGCTGTGGATGGGCTCCCTCCGTCTGACAACCGTGGCCTCTTCTACCGCCATCATTGCGCTTGAGCCGGTGTTCGTCCTGCTCGGCGCCGTGCTGTTCCTCGGCCAGAAGACCACGCCGCTGGCCGTGCTCAGCATGATGACCGCCATTGCCGGCGCCGTCCTCATCGGCTGGGGTGACTGGGGCACGACGACCGAGGCCCTGCTCGGCGATCTGCTGTCTCTGCTCGGTACGATCGCCGTTGCCGTACATATGATCCTGGGCAAAAAGCTCGTCGCCCGCGTCCCGTCATTCCTGTACAGCTTCTTCGTCTTCCTGGGCGCCGCCCTGGTGCTCGCCCTCTACAACGTCATCCTCGGGCATCCGTTCGGCGGCTATCCGGCGGCGGAGTGGGGCAACTTCCTGCTGCTGGCGATCGTGCCGACCCTCTTCGGCCACTACCTCTTCAACTGGCTGCTGAAGTATATGCGCCCCGAATCGGTGTCGATGAGCGTTCTCGGCGAGCCGCTCGGCTCCACCCTGCTCGCTTACCTGCTCCTTGGCGAATCGCTGACCTGGCTGCAGGCGGCCGCAGGCGCCGTCCTGCTGACCGGCGTGTGGATGTTCCTGCGGGCAGACGAGAAGCCGAAGAAGCAGCGTGTGAAGCTGCCGGAGACCCAAAGCGCTTAGCCGCTGCCTGATGTGCCAAATGCGCCGATCTCTCAAGGGGATAGGCGCTTTTTTATTTTGCTGCGCTGCATCCGCTTATTCGTGCATATCACTGGTCACAATCCAGTTACACTGTATACGGCGTCTCCATACACGCCGGCGAAGGCGATGGTGCCGGACCGATTTCCTCCACCGGCCTCCGGCTAACCTCCCCCAGGCTCCTCCCGGTAATGACGGATATCTCCGTGCAGCTCAATCTCCATTCCCGCCGCCCCTTTCCAGCTGACTCCCAGCCAGTATATCACTTCGCCTCCCTCTTGGTAAAAAATGCTGAAAGTCTCCGCCTCGATGGCAGCTTCAGGGCCGCCTGACCCACACGAAATGCCCCATAGTCAAAAAAACGGCTCCCTCCTGGGAACCGGTTTCAATGCGCTTATGATCTTGTCCTCATCCTGCTGTTGTGTACCTATGCATAGCTGACGACGATCCCGCCCTCGCCTGCATACGTGCCGATGACCGGCCCGACCTCCGCGATGAAGACCTCCCGGAACGGGTGCTTCGCGAGAATGCGGTCCAGAATGCCGCGCACCTCTTCCTCCGTGGTGCTGTGGGCGATCCCGAGCACCCTGCCGTCCGCAGGGCCGCCAAGCTCATCGAACTTGTCGATCAGCCGCGCCAGCGCGTTCTTTTTGCCGCGGACCTTCTCTACGACTTCGACGGTTCCTTCCAAGCTCGCCTGCATGAAGAGCTTGATGTTGAGCACAGAAGCAATCGCCCCCTTCGCCTGGTTGAGGCGCCCGCCCTTCACGAGATTCTCGAGCGTATCAAGATAAAAAAGCGTTCCGGAGCCTAAGGCAATCGCGTATGCTGCCGCCACCACGTCGTCAAACGGCTTGCCCGCCTGGATTTCCTGCCAGCAGCGGTAGGCGACCAGCGCCTGCCCGATGGAACCCGTGCGCGTATCGATCACTTCAATGCGCCGCCCGCTGTTTTCCTCGAGCACCATTTCTTTGGCCAGGACGGCATGCTGATACGTACTGCTGAGCCCTGAAGACAGCGCGATTACCAGGATATCGTCGCCAGGATATTGGTTGAAGGCCTCTACAAAATCTTGGGGACTCGGACTCGCTGTTTTGGGAAGAACGGAATTTGTTTTTATGTTGGAATAAAAGGCCTGCATGCCAAGGCGCAGATCGAATGGTTCGTTTCCGAACGTGACGTGCAGCGGAACGATGTGCAGCCCGCACTTTTCAGGCATGCCCTGAGGAAAATCGGCTCCGCCGTCCGTAATGATCCTGATGGTCAACCTCATCACTCATTTCTTAGATGTAGAGGGCTTTCACCCTGCTTCGATTATGACATGAGGCGTAAGGGGTGAACAACCACTTTTTGCCCTCCGGCCCGCCTGCAGCCCGCGTTCTTAACAGCTCTGTCAAAATCTTGCCAAGAACTTCATGAAAGGCCCGGCAAAATGCGTTACAATGGAGGGGTTCGACATTACCAGGAAAGAAGGAATCCCCATGTTTCAATCCCTGACCTACTCCGGCACGCGGGAAGAACAGTACGCGGCTTTGTGCTCGCAGCTCGCCGCGCTGGTCGCGGACGAAAGCTCCCGCATTGCCAACCTGGCCAACGTCTCGGCGCTCCTGAACCAGTTCCTCGGCCGCGTCAACTGGGTGGGCTTTTACCTCATAGAGAACAACGAGCTCGTGCTCGGGCCGTTCCAGGGCCTGCCGGCCTGCGTGCGGATCCCGCTCGGCAAGGGCGTCTGCGGCACCTCCGCCTCCCGCCGGGAAACCGTGCGCGTGGCCGACGTCCACGAGTTCCCGGGGCATATCGCCTGCGATGCGGCTTCGCAGTCGGAGATCGTCGTGCCGATCCTGAAGGACGGCGAGCTGCTCGGCGTGCTCGATATCGACAGCCCGGAGAAGAACCGGTTCGACGAAGAGGACCAGGCCGGTCTGGAAGCGTTCGTCCGGACCCTGGCGGCGGCGCTGTAAGCCCTTTTCTGAAAATTTTCTGAAAAAAGGCCCAATACCGTCTTGTCAGGTCGGCTTACCTGTGTTAGTATTCCATGTAATTGAATATGAACCTTCGGGGCAGGGTGCAATTCCCTACCGGCGGTGATGATACGTTCGTGTATCTCAGCCCGCGACTCCCGCGCTTCCGGCTTCGTGCCGGGGACGGGACTGACTTGGTGAGAACCCAAGGCCGACGGTGACAGTCCGGATGGGAGAAGGTGAAGAATGGCTTGTTCAAAAAATGAATTTTGAACAAGTTTATTCGTCGATGCCCCCACTGTGTTAT
This sequence comes from Paenibacillus sp. S-38, assembly GCF_049942825.1. NCBI lineage: Bacteria > Bacillati > Bacillota > Bacilli > Caryophanales > Paenibacillaceae > Paenibacillus > Paenibacillus sp. S-38. The sequence goes on along the minus strand of NZ_CP187970.1, from coordinate 3,710,984 downwards.
CTGCAGCGGGGGCATTTACTTTCGAAAGGAAGGTTCAATTCAAACACCACATCATTCTTGGGAGGTTTTTGAATTGGCAAACGCAGTCAGCAGTCTCAGCAGCAAAAGCATGACCTGGAGCCGGACCCGCGGCTCGCTTGGCATCTGGTATGTGGCCCTCGGGGCCGTCCTGTGGGGGCTCGATCCCCTGTTCCGCATCCTGCTCCTCGAGAGCTTCACATCGGCCCAGATCGTCTTCATCGAGCATGTGCTGCTCGCTTTCGTCGCCGTCCCGCTGCTCCTCAAGCACCGCCGGTCGCTCGGCGGCAAATGGAGCTGGGGCGTGATCGGCGCCCTGCTCTTCATCTCCTGGGGCGGCTCGGCGATCGCCACGGTGCTCTTCACGGCCGCCTTCTCGCACGGCAATGCCAATGCGATCCTGCTGCTGCAGAAGCTGCAGCCCCTGTTTGCAATCATCCTGGCGCGCGTGCTTCTGAAGGAAGCCCTGCCGTCCCGGTTCTTCACGTACCTGGCCCTCGCACTGGCCGGTACTTATCTGCTCACCTTCGGCTTCGCCGCACCGCAGCTCGGCTGGACGGATCTCGGCACGGTCGCCTGCCTCTTCTCGATCCTCGCCGCCTCCCTCTGGGGCGGATCGACGGTGATGGGCAAATACCTGCTCGGCAAGGGGCTGGACTTCCCGGTCGTGACGTCCCTGCGCTTCCTGCTGGCGCTGCCCCTGCTGTCCGCCCTGCTGGCGGTCAGCGGAGACGCCTGGGCGGTGACCGGCAGTGCCGGCGCGCTGACCGTCATCGGTATCAACTTGCTCTTCCAGGCGTTCTTCCCGGGGCTGCTCAGCTTGCTCCTGTACTACAAGGGGCTGTCCAGCACGAAGGCATCCTACGCGACCCTCGCGGAGCTGTCCTTCCCGGCGGTCGGTATCCTCGTGAACTGGCTGGTGTTCCACCAGGCTCTCACCGCCGGCCAGCTCGTCGGCTTCGTCCTGATCTGGTCCACGCTGTGGTTCATGACCCGAAATCAGGAGCAGAATGAGCCGATCCAAGGCGCAGCGGCGGCCTAAGGGCCTGAACAAGCGCATCACAGCCACAGAGCTTCATTCAGCGGGCTCCGCCACCGTCGTGGCGGGGCCCTTTTTCTATACATATAAGAACGTCAAAAAGAGAGTCCCTCCTTTATTGGAAGAACTCTCTCTTTGGGTCTGCCAGTGGAATACCCCGGCTTAAGCCGCAGACTGTGCCGGGACAACCGCAGGCGCCTCCTTGATCCCCGCGATCCGAAGCACGCTGAGCCCCCAGGCGGTTAAGGTGATTAGAACAAGGGAAACCGCATATTCCGTTAAAGAACCTCCGCCATACACCAGATTCATCGCCCCCTGGACCCCATTGGGAACCGGGAGGAAAGCCCCCAGATGACGGTACAGCGGAGAGAGCATCGAAGCGGCGATAATGTTCCCAGCCGTCATGAGCTGGATCGGGATCAGGAAGATGTTAAAGAGCGGCCCCGCATTGCCGAAGAGCACGAAGGCGAGCTGTGTCACGGCGATGCATGCGGCAAATACGAGCATCTCAAAGCCCCACACCTGCCAGAAGCTTCCCTTTACGGTCAGGAACAGCTTGCAGATCACAGCCAGCACGAGCGGCACGATAACGGTGACCGCAGCGAGGATGATCTGCCGCCCAAAGAACAGCCGCCACCGGCCATACTGCCGCTTCAGGATCTGGGAGGCAAGATTGAACTGGATGTTCATCGTCATCACGGCAATATAAGGCAGGAAGCCAAGGATCATCGGCAGCATCGAGGTGGAGAAGTCCGAGACGCCGTTCATCTTCACAATCTCCGCCTGGATCGGAAGCGGCTTCGCATCCGGGACCACGACCGTGTTAAGCTGGGCCGTGAGTTTGCCCGCCATGCCCTCCATCACTGACTTCACCATCTCGGAATTGCGCTCATTGACATAATACGTCAGCTTCGCATGGCCGCGCTCCTTCGCCTCAGCCGATACATCGGCAGGGATGACGATCACCATATCCGTCTCCCCCTCATTCAGCTTCGCCAGCGCATCCCGGCGGGACGATTCGATCTCCGTCTGGAACGGTGCATGCTGAGACACATAATCCGCTAGGGCTGTCCCCTTCTGCGCATCCTCATTCACCAGACCGATATGAAGCCGGTCGATCCGCTCCGTCGCTCCGCTGTACCCCGTCATCCAGATGATTGTGAAGATCATCGGCACGAAGATCGCAAACACGAGGCCTACCCGGGTCGGTACCAATTGAAGCAGGGATTTTACAGTTGATTTCAATTCCATCCATCCTTTTCTCTCTCTGGCTGCCAAACTCTACTACTTTACCAAATTGCGGTTAATCTTGTTGATGATCCGAATCAATTCCTTGAACTCTTCCTGCGTTACGCCATCCAATGCCTGAACATACATTTGGTCGGAATAGGCCTGCAGGTCTGCACGCTTGCTGTCTGCTTCCTCCGTGAGACGGAGCACAAAAGCCCTGCGGTCGGCCGGATCCGGTTCCCGGCGCACCCAGCCTTTGCTCTCAAGCTTCTCGATAATCTTGCCGACCGTCGGCTGGTCTTTATACATCACTTCAGCCAGTTTCTTCTGGCTGATCCCGTCCCGCATACTGAGCTGCATCAGTGCCCCGAACTGCTCCGGCGTAAGATCGAGAGGCTTCATATGCGTGCTCATGACTCTCTTAATCAGTGAAGCCGTTGTATTCAGGATAAATCCGAGCGAATGTTCCTCATGATCGAACTGCATCCCGGTATCGCTGCCCCTTTCTAAATTAATATGTATACTTATTATATGTACACTTATTATTCTAGTCAACCCTCCTGATTCTTCCCTTTCTTACCTATTGCGAACAAAAATCGCCTATATGAAAAAAGACCAGGGGGGATGCCCTGGCCTTGCCGCGATTCGATTACTTCACATCATCATGATCCGTGCCTGTGATGACGTCGTACCATTGTTCGATTTCATTGTCCATCCTGTCTTTCTTTTCCTTGTAATAGGCCAGCGTATCCTTGCCGAGCGGCAGGTGAACGGGCGGATGCTCGGAGCCCGCCAGCGTCAGGATCGCTTGGGCCAATTTTTCGGGGTCGCCAGGCTGCTTCTTGTTCACCTGGGTTGCAAATCCCCGCATTTCGCCTACCGTCTCCGCATAATCGTCGATCACGTTCCCGGTTCGAATCAGGGAACTCGCATCAAGGAACTCCGTCCGGAAGAAGCCCGGTTCCACTGCGGTCGTGTAGATGCCAAGAGGGGCCAGCTCCTGAGCCATCGCTTCCGTGATTCCTTCGATCGCGAATTTCGTAGAACAGTACAAGCCCCATCCGGCGAGGCCGGTAAGTCCGCCAACCGACGAAAGATTGATGACGTGCCCCGAACGCTGCTTCCTCATCTGCGGAAGAACTGCGCGAATCACGTGCAGGCTGCCGAAGACGTTCACTTCGTAATTGTGTCTGACTTCCGCATCTGTCGCTTCTTCCACGGCGCTGAGCAGCCCGAAGCCCGCATTGTTGACGAGGACGTCGATGCGCCCGAAATGACGTACCGTTTCCTCCGCGGCTTCCTTCGCCTGATCTTCGTCCGTTACATCCAGCACCGTAACTAGCAAATTAGGAGGATGACCCAGCCGGGCAGCGAGCTGCTCCGGTTTGCTGCGGACCGCCGCCGCCACTTGATGTCCGGCTTGCAGCGCCGCTTGCACGATTTCCAGCCCGATTCCTCTCGATGCGCCTGTGACCAGCCATACTTTACTTTTCATTGTCCCTTCATCCCTTCTCATCTTCAGCGTAAGTGATCGGCCGATGAGTTAAGAATAACAGGACAATACGTTCCCCACTTTGCCGTACGGTTCAGTTTATTTGTCAATTCGGCTCAATTAGACGGATTGCTGCCTGATCGAGGAAGGCGGGAAGCCGAAATGCTTTTTGAACGTCTTGGAAAAGTGCGCGACGTTCTCGAAGCCTGTCGTAAAACATACGTCCGTGACCGACATCGACGATTTGGCGAGCAATTCCTTTGCTTTATCCAACCGCCGCTCGCGGATCCATTGGGACGGCGGAGTGTTGTACATCGTTTGAAATTCCCGTTTGAAGCTCGATACGCTTCGTCCCGACAAGTACGCCAAATCGTTAATCGATACCGGATTCATCCAATTTTCTTCCATAACCGCCGCAATGCTCGTATCGCTGCGCCGTTTCAGCTGCAGAATCTGGCACAAAAAATCCGAATCGGCATCGGCCACGTCGAACAAAAGCTCCAGCAGCTTGAGCCGGACCAGCTCGCTCTCAATCCTCTCCGGTTCGCTGAAATACGGCCTCAGCGAGTCCACGTACTTCTTCAACCGTTCCGTGACCGGCAGGATCGAAACCGGAACGTGCGCATGGGGTCGAAGCGGCGAAAGATTCGCTGTCTTCATATAGTCGGTCAGCAGGTCATCCTTTAGAAAAAACATCATATACTCGAGAAGCATATCATCCGGATCGCCGAACTTTTCGTACTGCACGGCAATGGCTTTATGGAGGAGTACCATCTGGCCCGGACGAACGGTAAACTGCTGTTCTCCGTACCGAATCATGTAATTGCCGCGGTTCACGACCAGCAAAAGATGGTCCTCCAAATACATGGAGCCTTGTTTATTCACGGTTAGCGTACAGGATTCGATAACCGACAGCCCTTTCAGCTTTAAAAACGACTGCGTCTGCGAGTCTGCCGTTAAGCTCTGCGGCACTTTGGGTGTTCGTTCATTCATGCGCGTAAAGCGGCCGTAGGCCGCCACCTCCTGTTTCATCGTATGGTGGAATGATAAGCCACTTCAACTTGTGCATTCTTTCCGGTAGAAGACCAGGGTAGCCCTCTCGTTCAGCCGCTTCTGCTCCCCCGTTCGGACAAATCCCATTTTCTCATACAGATAGCAATTGCGTTCCTCCTCCAGGAGTGTGGCCAGATGCCAGCAGGGAGCCTCGGAGTGCAGTTCCCAGACCCGCTCGATCGTTCTCTGCGCGAGCCCTCTGCCCTGGTATTCGGGGAGAATGAATATCGGCGAAATCCAATATTTCTCTTCCTCACGCCGCACGACACGTATAGCTCCGGCCGGCTGGCCATCCGACAAGATAAGATAATAGCGGCTCTGCGGTTGCCTGATCCGGGCCCTGACCTGCTCCACGGTCATGTTGGCCGGAGAGGTCTCATAGTCTTGATACTTCTCCAGCAGGGGGAGAAAGGCTCGGACCTGCATACTGAAAATACGTTCAGCGTCGGATTCGACGGCTTTTTGCAGGGAGATGTTCATGGGGAAGCCTCCTTTTTCATTCGCAGCGATTCCTGTCAGACGTATGGTTTCGCCTCTCATCACCTTCAAGAACCTCAGATGGCTTTCCTTGGTAAAATTCAGCGTAGACATCAAATAGGTCTCCAGATGATCTGCACTAATCGTCCCCGAGTAGGATTTGTCGGAATAAATGCTGATGTAATCGTACACGATGACTCCCTCCGTTCATCCCAGCCTCCGCACCTTCTCCTCGGTCACCTTCTTACGGACTTCATCCCAGAGCACGGTGATCTCGAATGCCCTGTCTTTTTATCCATATTTTAGCATGGGCGGCAGTGTAACACTATCTTAATCATTCGCCTTCCTCCCCCGGGTCAGCGCCAAGTACTTGGGATCATAGGCGCCCCTCCGCAGCAAAGCTCAACACCGCAAAGCAAAAGAAACCCAGACTGCCCCCATGCGGTAGAGTAAGAGTATACGGATTCGGCCGATGCACGATGGCAGCAGAGCGCCGCATCCACACCTATCGCGCAGAGGAGAAGTTTCCAATGAACAACAGCAAAATCAAACTCATCGCCTACTGGGTCACTACGATCTTGGGCCCGGCGAGCTTTGTGATCGGCGGTACCCTTCACGTGATGCGGCATCCACAGGCCGTCAGTGCCCTCGCTCACCTCGGTTATCCGGCCTATTTTGCCGTGATCCTCGGCGTCTTCAAGCTCCTGGGCGCCATGGCCGTCGTCCTCCCGGGCTTTCCGCGCTTGAAGGAGTGGGCTTACGCCGGCTTTACCTTCGCGCTCACCGGTGCGGCGGCATCGCATCTGCTCGCGGGAGACGGTCCCGCGGCGATCGCCGGCCCGCTGGTCTTCCTGGTGCTGGTTGCCGCCTCGTACCTGCTCCGCCCGCTGAGCCGCAGGCTTCCGGTCGGCAGCACCAACCGCGGTGTATCGCTTTAGCCCGTCAGCCGAAAGACCGGCCGATCCGGTAAGGCCGTCGCGTCCGCGATAGCCCCATCCGGCCTGTAAGCATAAGCAATTCCGGAATCCCGGTAACGATCAAAAAAGACCGCTGAACCCTCAACGGTCTTCCTTCATTGCGGTGACCAAACCAAGCTCCTCGCCGCCCTGGGACACGATCAGGGTGGCTACCTTTTGCAGACGGAGGTACTCGTTCTGCTTGAGATCGGTACGGAAGTAAGCATACATGTAAGCGGCGTTCATGAACGTCATCCCGGGATAACATACCAGATCGGTGTTCGTGAACGGGTTGTCGAGGATGATCTGCCATTCGCCGTCCCGCTCCTCTTCCGGGATCGAGGCGAGCACCGCGCTTTTGGTGATAAGGATGCCCTCGAACTCATCCCACACCAGGGCCCACGAAGGGCTGAAGACGCGCGGCTCTGGGAACAACCCCTTCGCCGTGTCGAGGAGGGCACGCATCCGCTCCGTCTCACCGTCTCCGAACGTCTTCAGCCGCTCCCGGAAGCCCTCGAGGAACAGCCGGAACGGCGTGAAGCCCCCCTCGGTCATCTCCCGGCGGAACGAGTCCAATGCCCCGGGCTCCCCCCAGACGGATTCATAGCTCCTATAAGGATTCTGCTCCATGTCCTGGCATCTCACTCCCCTCTCTACGATACGGTCTCCTGCGGGCCTTCGTCGGCCTGAACGGTCAAGACTCCCCCTGCGTCCATGTACACCCGGCGGGCCGGATCGTTCTTCAGCTTCACATTCATCAGCTTCGCGCGCTCCTCCCGGACGAGCAGCGTTTCCCAGCGGTCCGGCTCAGGGAAGCACTCCGCTTCAAGATAAGGTTCCCTCTCTTCAAGCGCCTCCTTCTCGCTGTTCCACAATTTCACGCCGTAGTAGACGAGGTCGTAGTGGTTTTTTTGCAGGCTCGCGGCGATCTCACCGGTCTCCTTGTGGCGCAGTATATACGGCATGGGCGTACCCCCTTTCTTATTCTTCTCCAATGCATCTCTCGGATAGACACCCTTCCAGCTCCTTCAAAAGAAAGGCGCAACCCCCTCGGTGGAGGAGATTGCGCCGTGGACTTGGCGTGCCCTAGAGGTCGGGATGCTCGTGCTTGGCCTTCAGTCGGTTCCAGCGGCGTTCCACTTCGTTCTCGAACGAGAGCAGCGCCTCCGCGTATTCCGGCTTGGTCATATGCTTGGTTTTGCCCATATTCTTCAGCCATTCGCCGACTGGGATCCGCTTGCTCTTCTCCTCCGGATTGTAGGTGATCGTCGTCACGCCGTTCTCGATCTCATAGAGCGGGAAGAAGCAGGAGTTCACCGCCTGGTCGATCAGGGTCTGCCCGATCTGCTCCTCGGAGAGCCAGTTCAGCGGACACGTGATGAGAATCTTGCCGTAGACGAGCCCCTCATTCTGCGCATAGTACTGGGCCTTGGCGGCTTTCTTCAGCAGGTCCTGCGGATTCGCTTCGCTGCCTGTGAACACGTAAGGAATGTTCGTCGACGCCATGATCTGCGGCGTATCCTTGTGGTGGAACAGCTTGCCGCCCTGGTGCTTGCCGACGTTGGACGTCGAGGTCCGGTGGCCGAGCGGCGTCGAGTACGACAGCTGCGCCCCTGTGTTCATGTACCCCTCGTTATCGTACTCCAGGATGACCATCTTGTGGTTGCGCAGTGCCGCGCCGATCGCCGGCCCCATCCCGATGTCCATGCCGCCGTCGCCGGTGATCATGACGAAGGTGAAGTCGTCCGGCAGGTTCAGGTGGTCGAGCTCGCCGCGACGCTTGCGCTCCCAGAACATCTCCACGACGCCGGACAGCGTAGCCGCCCCGCTCTGGAACAGGTTGTGGATATACGTCGCCTTATGCGAGGAGTACGGGTAGCCGGTAGTGACGACCATCGCACAGCCGGTGTGGAACAGCGCCACGATGTCGCCCTCGATGCCCTTGAAGAAGAGCTCGAGCCCGGAGAAAATCCCGCACCCCGGACAGGCGCCGTGCCCCGGAGCCAGCCGCTTCGGCTTCTTCGTCAGGCTGCGCAGCGGTGGAACCTTGACCTTGAGCTGGCCGGTGGCTTCATCCTTGTTCACCGTGATGAGCCCGGTCTTCAGGTCCTCGTAGCGCATCGGCTCGATGACACGCTCCGGCCGCTTCGTCGGATCGCCCGGCGTGTGGCCGTAGTAATCGAACGGCACGGCCACCCGGCCGGCATTCGCCGCCTCAATCGCCAGCCCGAAGAACGCGTGGCCGTCTTCGGCATAGAAGTCCTTGCCGCCAAGGCCGTACACGCGGGAAACGACCTGCGTATCCCGGTTGCCTTCGGTGAACAGCGCCGCCTTAATCTCAAGCGTCATATTGCCGCCATGGGCGCCGTAGGAATCCGCACGGTCGCCGATCGTCACGGCCTTGACGTTCTTCAGCACCTCGGCGATCTGCTTCGCCGGGAACGGACGGATCATGTTCGGCGCGATCGAGCCGGCCTTGATGCCTTGGGCCCGCAGCTGGTCCACGACATCCTTGATGATCTCCGAAGCGGAGTTCATCAGGAACACGGCCACCTCCGCGTCCTCCATCCGGTACAGGTCGAGGATCGGGTAGTCGCGGCCGGTCAGCACTTGGTACTCCTGCTGGATACGGTCGAACACCTCGCCTGCCTTATACATGGCCTGGGACTGCTGATAGCAGTTGTTGATATAATCCGGCTCGTTCATGTAAGGACCGACCGTGATCGGGTTGTTGCGGTCGAGCACGTGCGGGAACTGCTTCGGCTGCTCGCCGATGAACGCATGCACGTCCGACTTGTGCGCGAAGGTCTGCACCCGGCGTTTCTGGTGGGACGTGAAGTACCCGTCCGACGCCACGATGACCGGCAGGCGCACCTCCGGATCCTCCGCCAGCTTGATCGCCATGATGTTCATGTCGTAGACGGCCTGCGGGTCGCGGCACATGAGAATTGGCCAGCCCGTATTCAGAGCATAATACAGGTCGGAGTGGTCGCCGTGGATGTTGAGCGGACCGGATACCGAGCGGCAGACGAGGTTCATGACCATAGGGAACCGGGTGCCGGACTGCACGGGCATCTGCTCGAGCATATACAGGTAGCCGTTCGCCGAAGTGGCATTGAAGACGCGTCCGCCCGCCGTGGAGGCACCGTAGCAGATCCCCGCGGAGCCGTGCTCGCCGTCGGCCGGGATCAGCTTGATGTCATGCTGGCCGTTCGCTTTCATCAGATCGAGGAACTGGGCCACCTCGGTCGACGGGGAGATCGGAAAATACCCCATGACATGATAGTTGATCTGGTGAGCCGCGTAAGCTGCCATCTCGTTGCCGGACTCGTATACCATCCGCTGTTCGACCGTACCTGAACTGACCTCATTATTGATCTCGATTGCCATCGCTTCTCTTCACCTCTCCCGGATCTTCATACTCAAATAGAAAGGAGCGCGTATGCGGAACATCCCGCTTCTCGCGTTATTGACCAGCTGGAACGGTCTGACAGCAGGGCGCAGCCGCTCAGCCGGACTTTACTGCCAGGTTGAACCGGTGCGGAACGCGGTGGGCTTCCCCGTAGCCATCCGTTTCCCGGTTGGATGTAAGCGCTTCAGTCGGACAGGCCACCACACACTTCAGACAGCCCTTGCAGTACTGGTAGTCAATGCCCTGCAGGAACATCTGCGGACGGCCTTTCTTGTCGGCGGCCTCGTCCCACACGAAGCAGAAGTCGGGACAGGCCGTATCACAGGCGGCGCAGTGAATGCACTTTTCTTCGTCGAAGTGGGGCATCATTCCGCTGCGCGAGATGCTCAGGTCTTTCAGGATCGAGTTGCCCGGGTTGGACACCATCCCGCCGATCGCCTGCGTCTCATAGCCGTAGACTGGAATGTCCCACCGCTTCGGCATCGGCATCTCGAGTCCTTCAGGCAGCGCGAAGGTCTGGAACTGCACTTCATCGTATCCGCGCTGGAACGTCCGCAGGGCGGGCTCGACGGCACCGGGGTATTTTTTCTCCAGGGACTTGCGGATGATGCCTTTCATGTGTTCAAAATCAAGGAACTCACAGAGCCGGAACAGCCCGCCGAGCATGGCCATGTTGACCCGGTTCTTCTCTTCGAGCGCAATACCCGTGGCATCGACGACGGCGATCGTACCGCCGACCAGCTTCAGCTTCTCTTTCAGCTCCGCCGGGCTCTTGGACGAATTGACGAGCACGAGGCTGTCCTCGTACATTCCGCTGATGACATTCACGGTCTTCGACAGATTCTCGTGAAAGACGCCTACGACATGCGGCCGCTCTACGGGCGTCGTGTCCCGGATATTCGTGGTCATATCACAGAACCGGATATGTGCCTTAACGGGAGATCCCTTTTTCTCGGACCCGTAAGAAGAGAAGCTGACACCGTTAAACCCGCTTCCGACGACGCCCGCTTCGGCCAGCATTTTGCCTGCCAGGTTCGCGCCCAGGCCGCCGATGGACTCGAGACGGATTTCGAAGAAGCCGAGGTCGTTCTTTTTCGGTAGGACGCTCATGAGTTCAACTCCCCTCAATAGTTGGAAAATACTGAACTTTCCCACGAATTCAGTATATCAGCAAAAAAAACGTACGCATAGATGAATTATGCAAAAATAGGCCGAATGTAACCCTTTACATCCGAACATTGTGTTATAATAATTCGCCAAATGTGATATTTATTATGTTATTCGACGCACTGTACTGAACTATTGTATGACTTCCCGCGGAGCCGGATGTCTTATGGTATAAATTGAACTTCACGCTGCCCTTCCGGCTGTCCTCCCCCTTTATACTGAAGAGTTTTGTTCCTTAGGAGAGAGAAGCGGGACCGAGTACGACGGTACGAGGGAGGGACGGGTTTGGACCACTTTTAAAACGTGAAAACAAGTATATTTAAAACAAGTATATATTTTAAATTATCCGTTCGATGGCAGGCTCTTATGGAGTCCTTGGATAGGTTCAGAGGGGGCATTTTGTTTACATATTATATATTATGTATCTTGTAACTTGTTGAAAATAAATGCTCCCTCGTGCTCCGGCTGCAAGCCAAGTCATCTTGACCGATCTCCCCTGCAGCTCCCCGTCCCTGGACGCAGCATAGGCCGCCGTCAAGCCGGCAGCCTAAACCATGCAGATGATGTTACGGGATAGCCCCAGCCTTCCCGTCGCACCATCCCTACTGACGTCTTTACCGAGCGCCTCGGCAATGAACCGGAGCGGCACATAGGTCGTCCCGTTATTGAGAAACGGCTTGGCCTGCTCATCCAGCGGTTTGCTCTCCCCGTCGATCACAATCGCCTTGACATTGTAGAACACTTCAATCATACTGCCGCCTGCCGCGTATACATGCAAACAAGTATATTGCAGACAAGCATTAACCCACTACTTAACCGTGCATAAGCGAATGCGGTTTTCGAACACCCGCTCCCCTCCGAGCAGCAAAACAAAGGCAGCCGAACCATCGGCTGCCTTACACCCCTTTGCCCCGCAGATTCAGCAAGCTACTCTGGACCGGCGCTTTCTCCGTTCAGCCGGCGGATCCACTCCCGGCACCACTCCAAGTACTGGCGCTCGTGGCGGATCCCGAAGTCCAATACCGCGGCCGTTCCGTACAACGGGTCACTGCTCGTCTTGCCGGACAGCGCCTGCTCCAGCTCCGCCGATTTGTCCAGATAAGCCGCCAGCTTCGCTTCATGCTGCTGCTGAATCCGCTCGAGCTGCCGGATCATCTGCTCAGGCTCCACAAGCCATAAATTATAGGCCTTGAGGATAAAATCGTCGCGCAGGCTGAATTCCGTCTCGGCCGGTTCCAGGACCCACTCCGCAAGCGCCTCCCTTCCGGGGTCTGTCAGCTCATACACCTTCCTCGCCGGACGGTACGAAAGCTGTTCCACGCCCTGAAGCCGGATCAGCCCTTCCCCCTCCAGCTTGGACAGCTCGGGATAAACCTGGTTGCTTCCGACCTTCCAGAAGGGACCCAGTCTGCCGTTCATATGCTGCTTGATATCGTAACCGCTGAGAGGCTCACGTGCCAATAAGGAAAGCAGGGCATAGCGAATCGAGTTCATGGTGGCGCATCCTCTCTAAGCATAGTTCAACTTCGGACACTGTGTTTTGATCAGCACCGTTGACATAGGTTCATTTTAACATAAATAAAGATTGACATGCAAAGAATTTATATGTTAATTTGTACCTATATCATTCATAACACAATTTATTCCAAGTCGGGAGCTGAACGAAATGTCCAAACGCACCTATCTCCTTGTTACCCTGATCCTCAACGGCTTGCTGCCCTGGGGACTGTATGTATGGTTGTCCGCCCACATGAGCAGCATGGCCGCCCTGTCAATTGCCACCTTGGTACCGCTGGCGGACAATGCGGTCCAATTGATCCGGCACCGCAGGCTCGATGCCTTCGGTTCACTCATGCTCTTCACCCTGCTCCTTTCGCTGGCGCTGGTCTGGATGGGCGGGAGCGAGAAGATCCTGCTTGTCCGAGAGTCCCTGATCACGGCCGGCGTCGGACTTTTCTTCCTCGGCTCCCTGCTCTTCCCGCGGCCGCTCATCTATTACCTCGCCGTCCGGTTTGCGCCTAACAGTCCTTTTCCCGAGAACTGGCAGTATGCCTACTTCCGCGGTGTCATGAAGCGCATGACCCTGGTCTGGGGACTGATCCTGATGTCGGAAGCGGCGGTCCGCATCCTCATGGTGAATGAGCTGTCCATCGAAACGTATCTGGCCCTCTCCCATCTGGTGCTGTACGGGTTCATCGGCTCTGCTGTTGTATGGACGATGCTGTACCGCCGCCGCTGCGCCGCCAAGCTCGCGATGATCAAGCAGTCTTCGTGCTGAGACGGCGTTCTGGGGACATAGTTCAACCGATATTCTTGCGGGACGGCGGCAGGCACGTTTCTAAGCGCGGAAGGCCGAGCTGCTCCCCATTGCCAAAGAAGCACCTTCGTTCGCGGATTAGCGAAACGAAGGTGCTTCTTTGGCGTTACGAGATTCCTGGGGCGGATTGCCCCAGGCTCATGCTCGGGTGAAGCCCGGGCAGATGAACCTATCCCCGCAGGAAAAAGGCGCCGATGCCCAGCGACAGGAGGATGCCCCATACCGCGTTGATCTGCAGGTACTGCACCAGGATGAAGAAACCGGCCGCAATGGCGAACGGCAGGAACGAGACCGGCCCGGCCGAGGACTGAAACGCGTACTTGGCAAAGTCATAGGCAAGCATCGCCATCATGACGAAGATGACCGGCTGGATGCCGCGGATCATGCCCCTCACGTACGGGTTGCCCTCGAGCTTCAGCATGACGCCGGCCAGCGCGATCATCAGCAGTGCGGTAGGCAGCACGACCGCCGCCAGAGCGACCGCGCCGCCCATCCAGCCGGCCACCTTATAGCCGATGTAGGCGGCCAGCTTCGTCGCGATGGGTCCGGGAAGCGCATTGCCGAAGGCCAGCGCCCGCCCGAACTCCGCCGTGTCCATCCACTGGTTGCGGTTCACCACCTGATCCTCGTACAGCGGGATGATCGAAGGCCCCCCACCGTAGCCGAGCATAGTGGCCGTACCGAAGGAGAAAAACAGCTTCCATAGTGTTGCGAGCATAAATGAGTTACCGTCCTTTTGTTCTTAGTTGCTTGAGGCACCGGTGACGGACGGCACGGCTACCGTCCGATCGCGGCACCGTCCCCGCGAGGATCCGCCGCCCCGGTCCGCAGGCCGTCTTTTGCAATGCGGATGCCCTGCGCCTGGCCCATGATACCGTCCCATGCACCGAAGAGCTGGACGTTGTGTCCCCACGCCCGGAGGCGGTCCGCCTCTGCGCCGAATCCGCGGTCCTCGATCCGCAGCACATCGCTGTCCTCGCCCCACGTCCGGCCGTACACCCAGCGCGGCAGGTCCACCGCTTCCTGGATCGTACAACCGTAATCCACGACGCCGGTGATCAGCGACAGGGTGGTCTGTGGCTGGCCCTCCCCGCCCTGCGTACCCATGAGCAGCGAAGGCGAGCCGTCCTCCATCAGCATGCCGGGCATCAGGGTATGGAAAGTGCGCTTGCCGGGGGCCAGCGCGTTGACATGCGTCTCGTCAAGCGAGAAGAACGAGCCGCGGTTCTGCAGGAGGATCCCTGTGCCTTCCGGCATATAAGCCGATCCGAAGTCGAAATACAGGCTTTGGATAAATGATACCGCATTTCCGGCTTCATCCACAACCGCCGCATACGCGGTATCCTGGCCGGAGGCCGGCGACAAGTGCGGAGCGGCGATCGGCGGCAGCCGCTTAATGCCCGCGGCCAGCGTCTGTGCGTATTCCTTGCTCAGGAGCTGCTTCAGCGGAACCTTGGCGAACTCCGGATCGGTGAGGTACCTGTCGCGGTCACGGAACGCCCGCTTCACAACTTCCGCGGCGAGGTGATAGAACTCCGCCGAGTTCCGGCCGATGGCCGAGAGGTCCATGCCTTCCAGCATGTTCAGCATCATCAGGACGGAGAAGCCCTGCGAGTTCGGCGGCATCTGCAGCACCTCGCGGCCGCGGTAGGTCGTCGAGACCGGCTGAACCCAGGTGCTGCGATGTGCTGCAAAATCATCGGGGACGAGCGGCCCACCGTCCTTTTGCAGCCCGTCCGTGATCCCTTTCATGAGCGGGCCGGTGTAGAAAGCGTCCCGCCCCTCTTCCTGGAGCGTACGGAGCGCGGCGGCAAGATCCGGCTGCAGGAGCCGCTCCCCTTCGCCGAGCAGCCGGCCGCCGCTGAAGTACAGCGAGCGGAGCCCCGCATCCTGGCGCAGCCACGCCTCGTCCCGCTGCATCCAGCGGTGAAGATCCCGCGAGATCGGGAATCCTTCCTCCGCATAGCGGCGGGCGGGCTCCAGCACCTCGGCCCAGGGGAGCCGGCCCCCGCGCTGCCACACCTCCCACCAGGCATCGACCATCCCCGGCACCGTTACGGCGCTGAGCGGTCCGCGGTGCGGTATCGCGAACAAGCCCTGACGCGTAAAGGCGTCGATCGTGGCCCCGCGGCCCGCCCGGCCGCTGCCGTTCAAGCCGTCGACCTTGCCGGAGGCCGCGTCGTAGATCAGGAAGAACGCGTCTCCGCCGAGCCCGGTCATGTGCGGATAGACGACACCCAGTGCCGCACTGACGGCAACCGAAGCATCATAGGCGTTGCCGCCCTGCTGGAGGATCGCGGAGCCCACCGCGGAAGCCAGGTAATGGGGAGACGTGACCATCGAGCGGTAGCCCGCCGGCATTGCATTACGCATAGGAGGCCTCCTTCCCGTTCCGGTATACATCGAGCGCTGCCTGAACGCCTTCGCCGCGGGCCACGCTGACCCCGTGGCGGATGAGTACGGCTTCGAGGGCACCGAGCACATGAAGCACGTTCTTCTGGCGGGCCGAGAAGCCCATGGTGCCGATACGCCAGATTTTGCCTTTGAGGGGACCGAAGGAAGAAGCGATCTCGATCCCAAAATCCTCAAGAAGCATCGACCGGACCGATTCGCCGTCCACGCCTGCGGGCACCGGAATGCACGTGACGACAGGCAGCTTGCAGGCCGGACTGCCGTACAGCGACAGCCCCATCGCCTGAATGCCGGCTACGAGCGCCTGCTCGCACTGGCGGTGGCGGGCGAAGCGGGCCTCCATCCCTTCCTCGAGCAGAATCCGCAGCCCTTCCCGCAGCGCATACAGCATCGAAGTCGCTTCCGTATGGTGATTGAGCCGTGCCGGGCTCCAGTAATCCTGCAGCTGCGCGAGGTCGAAATAATTGCTGCGGATGACCCGGCCGGCCGGTTCCAAGGAAGGCGCTGCGGCAAGCTTCGGGTCGCGCAGGCCGCGCTCGATCCGTTTGCGCCGGAGCACCTTGGCCTCCACCCGCTCGTTGTAGGTGATCGGAGCGAGGCCCGAAGGCACCGAGAGACACTTCTGCGTACCGCCCATGACGGCGTCGAGCTTCCACTCGTCGGTCTCCACCGGCGTCCCGCCGATGGTGGCCACCGCGTCGACGACAAGCAGGATATCGAGCTCCCGGCAGGCCTCCCCAATCTCCTTCAAGGGCTGCATGCAGCCGGTGGACGTCTCGCCGTGCACCACGGCTGCGATCTTGGGCCGGTGCTGACGCAGATGCCGGATGATCTCTTCCGGGTCGAAGACGCTGCCCCATTCCTTTTCGATGAAGGAGACCTCGGCGCCGCAGCGCTCCGCGATCTCCATCAGCAGATAGCCGAAGCGGCCGTATACCGGCACGAACACCGTATCACCGGGCTCGATCAGGCTCGTCAGGACGGCTTCAATGCCGGAGCGGGACGTGCCGTCCACCGGATACGCCCACTGGTTCCCCGTAACGAACAGGGAGCGCAGCATCTCCATCGTCTCGTTCATGAGTCCGGTAAATTCGGGGTCGAACTGGCCCAGGACCGGGTAAGACATCGCCCGAAGCACCCGGGGATCGACTTCGACGGGACCCGGCGTCATGATGGTGCGCAGCGAGGGTGACAGGTCACCGTATGTTTTCATGCGGGGACTCCCCTTTCTCTATCTCTTCGTAAGCAAGCGTGTACAGCACATTGCACAGAACGGCAGCCCCGCGGGCCAGCTCCTCCGGCGACGTATATTCCTCCGGTGCGTGCGAGATGCCACCTCGGCTTGGAACGAAGAGCATCGCGGCAGGGCACAGCCCGCTGAACACCTGGGCGTCGTGGCCGGCTCCGCTGTACATCCGGCGGCTGCGAAGCCCGAGGCCCTTCGCGGCCGTCTCGACCGCTTCGCAGAGGCGTGCGTCCATGGGTGCGGGAAGCACGTTCATCCACTGCTCCCCGGCGAATTCCAGCCCCCGGGCGGCTGCCATTCCCTCGAACACGCCGTACAGCTCATCGCAGAACGCTTGGAGCGTATCGCCGTCCGGATGCCGCACATCCAGGGTGAACACCGCCTGGCCCGGGATCACGTTCGAGAGCCCTGGAGCGGCACGGATCGAGCCGGCGGTCGCTACCATCGCTTCCCCGTAGGCACGGGCCCGCCGCTCCGCCTCAAGGATCATCTCGCACGCGCCGGCGAGCGCATCCCGGCGCAGCCGCATCGGCGTCGTGCCGGCATGGTTGGCTTCTCCGCGCAGCGTGAAGGTCCAGCGCCGCTGCCCGGTAATACCGAGTACGACGCCGAGGTCGAGCCGCTCCTGCTCCAGCACGGCGCCCTGCTCGATATGCAGCTCCACGAAGGCGCCGATATCCGTGCGCCGGGCGCTGCGGTGCGTGCCGGGCCCGAAGCCGGCCGCCTGCATCGCCTCCGCCAGCGTTATGCCGCCTGCATCCGCCGCTTCGGGCGGGGCATCCGGCGCATAGCGGCCGGTCATGCTGCCCGAGCCCCAGTAAGTCAGCGGGAAGCGGCTGCCTTCCTCCTCGCAAAGCGAGACGGCTTCGAGCGTGCGCCTCGGCTGCCCGCACCGGCGGTGCAGCAGCTCGATGGCGGCAATCGCGGCCGCGATGCCGGCTGCTCCGTCATAGAGGCCGCCGCAGCGGACCGTATCGATGTGGGAGCCGGTCAGTACAGTGCCCTCCTCCTCCGAGGTCCCCTGCAGACGGCCGAACAAGCTTCCCGTCTCGTCATAATAGGCTGTCAGCCCGGCGCCTTCGATCTCCTGCCTTACCGCGGACTGGGCTTCCTGCCAAGCCGCACTGTACAAAGCCCTCGTATAACCACCGTCCGGATCGGCCCCGCACCGTCCGAATGCATCGAGCAGCGCGGTGATCCGGCCGGCCAGCTCCTGCAAGTCCCCGGGCCCGGCGGGCCGCCAAGCTCCCATCCCTTCCTGCGGCTGAAGTTTGGCCATGTGCTGTCCCTCCCGTTCCCTGTGTCGTCAACTTCACTTCCGTTCGGGTCCATCGAGTTGCAAGCCGGCCTAGTCCGCCTCACCGGTCCGCTCGTCCCGGGCTGCGGCCGCTTCAGCAGCCGCACCTGAAACGGCACCTGAAGCCGCATCTGCAGTCGTTTCTGCAGCCGCTTCGGAACCGCCGCGTACCTGCGGCCTGACCCATACCCCGGCCGGCTCGCCGGAGATCCCCTCCTCCGCCCGGTACACGACCCGTCCCCGCACCAGCGTCGCGGCCACCCGGCAGCCGAAGGCTCTGCCGGTATACGGGCTCTGCCGGTGGCGGTCCAGCAGCAGCTCCTCCGTGAGGATGTAGCCCTTCTCCAGATCAACCAGCGCCAGGTCGGCATCGAAGCCCTCGGCTATGCAGCCCTTGCGGCCGTAGAGACCGAACCGCCTCGCCGGACCCTCGGAGAGCACCGCGGCGATCCGCTCCAGCGGAATCCCGCGTTTCAGGTGGCCTTCATCCACGAGCAGCTCCAGCGAGCTCTGAGCACCCGAGATGCCGCCCCAGACCTCGAACCAGTCGGCGGAGAGCTTCAATTCCGGCGGGCAGGGCGAGTGGTCGGAGGCGACCAGATCGAGCCCTCCGTCCCGCAGCGCCTGCCACAAACCTTCCCGCTCGGATGGTCCGCGCAGCGGGGGCGCGCACTTCGCCCGCTTGCCGATCGTCTCCATGTCACCGGCTTCCAGCACAAGATAATGGGGGCAAGTCTCGACGGTGACGTCCAGCCCCCGGAGCTTCGCAGCGGCGATCAGGGCCACCGCAGCCGGCGAGGAGATGTGGACGAAATGCAGCGCGCAGCCCGTCTGCTCCGCATAGAACAGCGCCCGGGCCACCGCTTCGGTCTCCGCGATCACCGGGCGGGATGCCGCATAGTCCATCGCGCCCGTCTTGCCGGCTTCCACGCTGGCTGCGGCCAGCTTCGAGACGATCATCTCGCTCTCCGCGTGCAGCGCCAGCACGCCGCCCAGCGACGCAATCTCCCGCATACCCTCGAGCAGAGTAACGTCGTCCGCACGGGCAAAGACCTCCTCGCCTTCGCCGCCCGGCTCGGACATGAAAGCCTTGAAGCCGACGCAGCCCGCCTCCTGCAGGCCGCGCAGCTGCGCCCGGTTGCCCGGCACGAGACCGCCCCACAGGGCGAAATCCGTGTAGGACCGGCCCTGCGCCGCTTCCAGCTTGGCCTGCAGCGCGGGAAGGTTCACCGTAGGCGGCACGCCGTTCAGCGGCATGTCAATGCAGGTCGTGCAGCCGCCGGCCGCAAGCGCCGCCGACCCGCTGACGAAGCCTTCCCAGGCGCCGAGCCCCGGCTCATTCAGATGCACGTGGGCATCGATCATTCCCGGCATCACCACCCGGCCTGAGGCGTCAAGGACCTCGCAGTCTTCGTCCGCATCAAGCCGTTCGGCGACCGCGGCGATTTTCCCGTCCCTGATGCCGATCTCCGCAGCCCGGACACCGTCCGGCATCACCACCCGGCCGCCCCGGACGATCAGATCATAAGAAGTCAAGCCCATGCGTGATTCCTCCTTCTCCGCGGACCTCCAGCTGCCTTCAACGTACCCGGCATCTGGTATCCGGCCTGCTGTTCGCATTTGCCGGTCGCTCCATCATCCATCTTATCTATACCATTCCGTTCGGCTTTCGGCTCTAACTGCCCCGGTATGTGCTGTATCCGCCCGGAGCGGCAAGCAGCGGGACATGGTAGTGGGCCTGCGGGTCCCCTATGCCGAACCGCACCGGCACTTCCTCCAGGAACGGATAGGAGGCATCCCCTCCCGCTCCTTCACTGCGGAAGTACGCACCCGCCAGGAAGAGAAGCTCATACCTGCCTGCCTGCATCGCCTCTCCTGCGAGCAGCGGTTCATCCAGCCGCCCGTCATCGTTGGTCACGGCCGATTTCAGCAGCTCCCAAGCCCCACTCTCGGTCAGGCGCCGGAGCTCCACCCCCATCCCCCGGGCCGGGCGGCCGCAGGAGACATCGAGCACATGGGTCGTCAGTCTGCCGCTTCTCATGAGGTCGGCGCCTCCGAACGAACCGCCGATTCGGTCTCGATCGCCGCTGCCGCCTCGCTGTCCAATCCGCCTGCGGCGGCGGCCAGGTCCTCCTGCGTCATCGAGAAGCCCTGGAAGCCGTACGGCGGACGCGGCTCGGTGTAGACTCTGGCGTCGGAGCCGTCCACACTCTCCACCACCGTTTCCCAGGTCCGGTTGTTCGACTCGAAGCGCACCTCGGCCAGCTGCGGGAACCGTGCGAGAATACGCAGCCCGATCCGGTAGATGAGATGCTGGATCGACGGAGAGTTCGCTTCATGGAACACCGTGTGCGCAATATCCCGGATCTGCTCCGATGCGGCATAGCGGCCGTTCTTCGGATCGATCGCGTCGCTCTCGTCTTTGTACGTCCATCCGATGTTCAGCCAGATAAAAAGCGGCCGGTCCTGCGTCTCGGGCAGCGTCGTATACTCGTCACGGATAAAGCCGGCGAAGGAGCTGCCTTTGACCTTGATGAGCTGCAGGCCGGTCAGCAGGCTCTCCTGCTTCAGCACGGCAAGCCCGCCCTTCTCCGAGCGCTCAACCACGATGGAAGCCGACGTATGATCATTATGCGACCGGCGGAACACCAGCCCGCTCTCCCTCCAGCCTCCGTCCGGCGAGGCCACGCTCAGGCCGTCGAACGGCAGGCGGTCCGCTTCCAGCTCCACGGTGGTGATGTGCGCATATTTGCCCAGAAAGATCCCGGCGATGTGGTACAAAAATCCTTCGATAGTGCTGCCCTCATAGTCGGCGGCGTGGCGGATGATCAGATTTTTCATCGAATCGGTGGCCACGACCATCGAATTGTCCCCTTGGGTGAATGAGGGCAGGAAGGCTTCCCCCTTCACCGCCGCCTTCACATTCATCGCCAGGATGACATTCCCGTCACCCGTGAACGGCGACTCCGGGATGCGTGTGACTTCCGTCAGCGGTTCGGCGAAGGTGCGGTAGACGAGCACATCCCCTTTGCCGTAGTACATCGTGCGTCTGCCCGTTTCCGTTCTGCCCATGACAGCTCCTCCTCCATGTCTCTTTGCGGCTCTATACCCGGGGTTCGCCCCTCGCGATTCCCTTCGTTTTCCTCAGATGTTCGATTCCGGCGATGCGGGTGCCGTACGAATCCATCTTGAACAAATCTGCTTAGCTTATAGGCTCAGCCGTCCACCGTGTCCTCCAGCCGGAAGCGGGCGATCCGCGCCACTTCCCGCAGTGCCGTCTCCCGTTCCTCCTCGTGGTTGTTCCTGTGGCGCTCCTTCATGGCCGCGAGAATGGAATGCTTGTTATGCCCCCGGACGGCGAGGATAAAAGGAAACCCGAAGCGCTCCGTATAAGCGCTGTTCCAGAACGTGAATTGGGAAAACTCCTCCGCCGTGAGCTCGGTCAAACCGGCCCCCTGCTGCTCGCGCACCGAGGAATCGGTCATCTTCAGCCTTCCAGCGAGATCCGGATGCGCCCGCAGCAGCTCCAGCTGCTGCTCAGGCGCCGCCTGCTCTACTGCCGCGGTCATACAGTCATGCAGTGCGTCCAGGGACGCGAAGGGCGCCGAGGCATGTGCCCGCTTCGCCACCCAGGGCGAGTGCTCGAACACCCACCCGATGCTCCCCACAAAATCGTCCTCGTTCATGCCATTGAGTTCCTCCAGCGTATAGGCTTTCGTCATGATACGGCCTCCTCCTTCAAGCTTCCGCCCGTTACGAACTCCTCCATCAGCGCCGTAACCGGCGGCGACGTCACCGCCACGATCCGGCCCCGGCTGACCACATAACGGGGAAGGGGCTGCGTACGCAGCAGCTCGGCGCTGCCGGAACCCCTCAAGAGCACAAACGAGGCGGGCTTTCCTTCCTGCAGGCCGTATTCCCCTTCGATGCCGAGCACCCTGGCCCCCCTTACCGTGATCATCCGCACGAGCTCCTCCATCTCGGAGCTCCCCGTCATATGGGCGAGATGGGCCGCCATATGCGCTGCCTGCAGGAGGCTACCCGTGCCGAGCGGATAGAACGGCGAGCGGATGTCGTCATGGGCGAGGGCCACGTTCACGCCGCCCTGCCACAGCTCCCGGATGCGGGCGATCCCCCGCCCCTTCGGGTAAGGGTCGAAGCGGCCCTGCATCGCCGAGGAGATCAGCGGGCAGGAGACGATCTGGGTGCCGGAGCGGACGAGCAGGCCGAGCAGCTTCGCGAAGTAGGCATCCGGATAGTAAGCCGTGGCGTTGGCGTGGGCGGCGGTGACCTTCTCCCGCAGCCCGGTGCGCAGTGCGCGCTGCGCCGCCGCCTCCAGGAACCGGGAATGGGGATCGTCGAGCTCGTCGCAGAACACATGAACGAAGCAGCCGGTCTCCTCCGCCAGCCGGAGGACGATATCGAGCGAAGCGATGCCGTCCTCCCGCGTCGGCTCCCCGTGGGGGATGGCTCCGATCCCGTCGGCCCCGAGCTCCAGCGCCTGCCGCAGCCTCGCTTCGTTCGCCGGACAGGCAAGGATCCCATCCTGGGGGAAGGCGATGACCTGCAGACTCACATAAGGCTTTACCCGCTCCCTCAGCGCGAGCAGCGCCCGGAGTGCGGTGAGCCGGGGGTCGGAGATGTCGGCCATCGTCCGCACATGCAGGATGCCCAGCGGCACCTGCGTCCTCAGCACCGCCTCGGCCCGGCTGAGCACATCCTCTTCGGTCAAAAGCAGCTTGCGCTGCTGCCACAGCCGGATGCCCTCGAACAGCGTGCCGCTGACATTGTATGCCGGCTCGCCTGCGGTCAGCACGGTGTCCAGGTGGATGTGCGGCTCCACGAAGGGCGGAAGCGCCAAGTGTCCGCTCCCGTCGATTTCCTGGGCGCCCGCCGCTTCCTCCAGCTCGCCGGCAGGCCGGATGGCTGCGATATGCGAGCCCCGGACCCCAATATCCACGGGACTCAGACTCTCCCCGCCCGGCAGGCTTACATTGCGAAAGATAAGATCATATCCCTGCATTTCCGGCCTCCTTTGGTTTGTCTTCCTATGGGAACCCGGTCGCCGTCCCTCCCCCGTACCGATCTCCGGCCGGCCGCAGGTCGTCACGGCGCACTCACTTGTTCGGCAGATACTCCACCGTGAACGCCTGGGACGGATCGACATCCGCCTTCAGCAGACCGATGTCCACCAGCTGCTTTGCAAGTGCCTCCCAGCGCTCCTTGGTCATGTACCCCACACCTTTCGTCTCCGCGTCACCACCATAGACGAGCGGCTTTTGGGCCTCCGCGCCGTAATCCATATTCGCAATCGGCAGGTCGGGGTTCTTCGCCTGAATCGTAGGATGAATCTCCGAAGCGTGGTCCTTGTAGTACGCCCAGCCCTTGACGGTGGCTTCGACGAAGCCCCTTACGACCTCTGGATGCTCCTTCAGGAAGCTCTCGGTGGTGAACATGACATTGGCATAAGGGTTATAGCCGAAGTCCGCGTTGAGCAGCACCTCCGTCTCGATCCCCTGCTTTTGCATCGTGAACGGCTCCGAGGTGATATAGCACTGGATCGCCGCCGTCTTGTCATTCACGAAATTCGCAAGCGACCCCGTATATTTCAACTCCTGCACCGCATCCAGCTTGTAGGCCTTCTTCATGTATTCCCAGTAAGCGACACCGCTGCCGACATATACTTTATGGCCGTTCAGTCCCGCGATGTCCTTGATGTTCTGGTCCTTATGCACCATGATGCCCTGCGGGTTCTTCTGGAAGGCCGCCAGGATGGCCACCAGCGGAATCCCGTTCTGCCGGGCGAATAGAATCTCGTCCGCCTGCCCCATCCCGAACTGGGCTTTGCCCGAAGCGACGATCTGGGTCGCAGAGACGCCGGGGCCGCCCGGCTGGATCGTCATGTCAATGCCCGCATCCTTGTAAAAGCCCTTGGCCAGCGCCGCATAATTGCCGCCGTGCTCCGGCTCCGCGAACCAGTTCGTCACCTGGGTGACCGGCACCGCCTTCGTTCCGGCGGCCGGCGCCTCGCCGCTGCCGGGAGCTTCGGCGGCCGGCGCTTCCGCCGTCTTCGCCGTACAGCCGGTGAGAATGCTGAAGCCGAGCAGGAGCAGAGCAAGCGCAGAGGAGGCCGGGCGGCGTGCAGAGCGGGAACCGCGAAGTATCGGACTGTTCATGGGGGTTACCTCCGTTATCGTGTGGGTATGGTGCAGGCATTTCGCAGTCTTAACAAGAGCGAATTCAAGATCATCGGCGTCACGTGCGGACGCCCTTATGTAAGCGGCGTCAGCCCCCTCCGCTCCCGCCGGCTCCGGTTCCAGGGAGCCAGCGCTTCCGCGGCCCCCGCTACCCGTGCGCCGAGCCTCCGCGCCATCGTCAGCTCGCGGGCGTCCGGCTGCAAGGAGGAATCAGGCCCGGCGAGCGTGCTCGGCCCGTAAGGCGTGCCGCCGATTCCATCTGCCGTCAAGTACTCGGGATTCTCCGTGTAAGGCGAGCCGACGATGATCATTCCGAAGTGGAGCAGGGGAACCATCGCGGTCAGCAGGGCCGCTTCGTGGCCCGTATGGATCGAGCCGGCACTCGTCAGAAGCCCTGCCGGCTTGCCCTCCAGCCCGCCGGAGAGGTTCAGTGAACCGGCCCGCTCCAGGAAGAGCTTCATCTGCGCGGGCATCATGCCGTAATAGGTGGGAAACCCCCACACCACCCGTCCGCCCATTCGAGATCGGCCGCCGAGGCCAGGGGCACCCCGGCCTGTGCTTCCCGGCTCTCCCGGTACTTCCTGACCCGGTCTTCGATGTCAAACACACGGGTAAGTCCATCCTGCCCGGGGGCCGCTGCCTCACTGCCGGACAGGCCGCTCCGGTATGCTTCCGGCTCCAGTGCGTCATCGCCGATACGCAGCAGCCTGACCTCGGTTCCCGGCACGTCGGCAGCCCCCCGGGAGGCGACCTTCGCCATCTCGTAAACATGCCCGAAGGCGCTGTAATACACCACAGTGATGCGGGCCATTGGCGCTCTCTCCTTATTCCTTCACTCCCCCCGTCAAGAACGGTGGCAAGCCGCTTGCACGCCATGCAGCCAGAGCGGCTGGCCAGCATTCCGCGCCGGCTTAAACCGCACTGCTGCCTGCGACGCCTGCGGAGCGGCTCCCCTCCCGCCCTGCCGGGGCCAGCTGCGGAGTATCCCATACCCGCTGCTGCACCGAGGCATGGATCCATTCGCCGTGCCGGAGAACCCAGCGGCTGGCCGGCACCTCGGCGAAGAGCTCGTCGACTGACCGGGCGTCGAGCACGACGCCGTGGGCCGGCAGACCGGCTGCGGTTCCGTAATCGTCCAGCCCGAGGATACGTGCCGGAGTGACGGTAAGCATGCGCAGCACCGTCCGCAGATCCCCCGGAGCGCCCAGGTGGGCGGCATAGCCTGCGATCTGCCCGATCTGGAGCAGATCCCCCCGGCCGAACGGATGGAACGGATCCTGGATGTTATCGGATGCCGCCGCCAGGGGAATGCCGGCTTCGAGCAGCTCCCGGATGCGGGTCGTTCCGCGCCGGACCAGCCCCCGGTCTCCGCGTCCCTGCAGGTACAGGTTCACGGCCGGCAGCGTAACGGCCGAGAGCCCAGCCTCCGCCATCCACCGGATCGTCTGTCCGGCCGCCGCCTCATCCATCGCCGAGAGGGAGCAGAGGTGATCCGCCGTCACCTTTCCCTGCATGCCGTAGTCCACCGTACGACGGGCGATGTGGGCCACGGTGCGGACAGCGGGATCGTCGCTCTCGTCGGCATGCAGATCTACCCTCCTGCCGTATTTCTCGGCGAGCGAGAAGATCCAGTCGATATCCGCCTCCGGCTCCGGCGACAGGTGCGGGGCTCCTCCGATCCCGTCGAGGCCGAGGCGGAAGGCTTCGGCCAGCGCCTCTTCGGTCCCTGGATTACGCAGACCGTAAGGGAGCATCGGGAACAACTGAAGGTCAATGACCGCCTTCAGCTCCTCCCGCACCTCCAGCGCAGCCTCCACCGTCCGCATCGCCACCTCCCGGCCCGCCTTCAGGTTGAAATCCAGATGGCTCCGGATGCTCCTCGTTCCGTGCGAGAGAGCGGCCAGCGCCGAGCGCCTGATCCGGCTGCGGATCTCCTCCCGGCTGAAACCCGGTACCGCGGCTCCGTAATTGCGGACCGCTTCTTCGAGCGTGCCGGAGCAGTTGCCGACCTTCGCAAGCGAGTAGGCCTTGTCGAGATGCATATGGGCATCGACGAAGCCCGGTAGCAGGATGCGCCCCTCAAGGTCGAGCCGCACCGTCTCGCCGTCATGATGCGGCCGGCCGTTCAGCAGAGGCAGCTTCAGCGCCCCGGCGGCCGGCACGGCCCCTTCCGGCTGCGGTTTGACCGACGTCCACCGGCCTCCCGCCCCCTTCAGCTCGTAGAGCTTCGATTCGTCCAGCAGCGGCAGCCGCACATTGACCAGATGCAGATTCCAAGGCGCCATGGTATCCCTCCCCCGGATTAAGCCTTGCTCTATCTTCTCTTAGGATTCACGGCCTCCGCCTCAGTTCTCCGTGCGCATCTCGGATTCGTGCCACGAGCTCAGCATCCATCTGGAGAACAGATTCACGAGGAGGAAAAAGCCGATGCCGAGCAGCGAAGCCGACAGGCCGCAGGCGAACAGGTAAGGCGTCTGCAGCCGCGAGGCGGCCACTGTGATCGCGTAGCCGAGGCCTCCCTGGCCTCCGCCGATGCCGGCAATGTACTCGCCGACGATCGCCCCGATGACCGCGAGCGTACAGGAGATCTTGAGGCCGGCCACGATGTACGGCAGGGCCGCCGGAATGCGCAGTCTCCACATCGTCTGCAGCGGCGATGCATTGTAGAGGTAGAACAGGTTCTTCATGTTGTGGTCGGTGGAATTCAGCCCGATCAGCGTATTGGACAGCATCGGGAAGAATCCGATGAGAAAGGCGATGATGACGATCGCGTTCAGGCCTGCGCCGAACCAGATGACGATGATAGGAGCGATCGCGACGATCGGGATGGTCTGCAGGATGACCGCGTAAGGGTATACGCTCTTCTCGATCCACTTGGAGGAGGCGAGGAGGATCGCTCCCGCCACGCCGAACAGGATGCTGAGCAGGAACCCGGCGATCGCTTCGGTCATCGTGGTCGTCACCGACACCCAGAGCCCGCTCCTGTTCGCCAGGCCCGCCTCCACGATGTCCGAGGGTTTCGGCAGAATGTAGGGCGGGATGCCGAGCCCCTTCACGATGATCTCCCAGCCTCCGGCGGCAGCGACGAAGGCGGCCAGCGGGGGCAGCAGCTGGCGGAGTGTGCCCGGGAGCCTCCCAGCGGACCTGCCCTTCAGCGGACCGGTGCCGCGCCAGGCGTCTCCTGCAGCAGCCGCTTCACTGCCGTGTCCGGCAGCCGGATCTCCCGCTCCGGCGGGATGGAGCACGCTTTTATCCATGGCCATGGGCTGTTCCTCCTTCCTCCTCGTGCGGAGAGGCGGTCAGCTTGCCCGGATTGAGCAGCCCCTGCGGATCGTTCAGCCGCTTCCGTCGAAGCATCGAGCCCGCCTCCCCCCGCCCCCCGTCGGCCAGCACCCAAGTATGGGGATCGAAGATCCGGACGCCGATCTTCTCGAAGAAGGCGATGATCTCATAGAGCCGCTCCTCGCTCCTGTATTTCACCAGAGGCAGCGAGGAGAGGGCGGGTTCGCCGCCGCTGCGGATCCACTCGAAGTGCAGGAGCACCTCGCTGCCGAAGGCCGACTTGATCAGCCCCATCTGCTTCAGGTAATCTCCCGGGGAGAAGCCCGCCTGCAGGTACGTGACATTCGGATCGCCCTTCAGCGCCCACAGGGTCGTATGGTTCCACGTAAAATCGGACAGCCCGATCGTCTTCCGATACTGTGCCGCTTCGGTGACATGCCCGATCCCCCCGCCGAAGTCCTCGGCCAGCTTCTGCACGGCGCCGTATGTAACGTCCGCGGTCTCCAGCAGAACAGCCGCTTCTTCCGGCTGAAAGCGCGAAGCGATCGGGGTAAAGCAGACGGGAATCGGCCATTCCATCGGCGAGACAAGCCGTTTGGCGATGCTGCCGTCCCTGGTGAGCGCCTCACCGAACTGTACGGCCGCTCCCAGCTCCGGGAACTGCACGATGGACTGCATCCATTCGGTCCGGGGCGCGAGAGGAATCAAGAGCTCCGTCACGATGCCTGTCGTTCCGTAGTTGTGGATGTAATCGAAGAGCTCCTGTCCGCGCACGACAAGCCGCCGGGGCTCCGCTTCCATCGTATACACCGCCGCCTCCAGCACATTGCCGTCCCAGAGATTGCCCCACGTCACCGACCCGATGCCGCCCGAGCCCCCGCAGACGAACCCGCCGACGGTTGCTTTCATGAACGTGCTGGGGTAGATGCGCAGCTCCCAGCCCTCCTCCCGGGCCCTGCGCTCCAGGGTGCCGAGCTTCACCCCGCACTGGACCCGGGCGGTCCCCCCGCCAAGCTCCAGAATCCTGTCCATACGGCTCAAGTCGATCACCAGACCGCCCTGCAGCGGAACCGCCTGGCCGTAATTGCCTGTGCCGGCCCCACGCACCGTGACCGGAATGCTCCGCCGGTAAGCAAGCGAGAGCACCTTCACCAGCTCTTCCTCGTTCGACGGCAGCACCACCCCGTCCGCCAGCTTCTGCCGCAGCTTCGGCTCCAGCACCGGCGAATACCAGTAATAATCCTTCGAGAGCCGGGTCCGTGACTCCGCGTCAAGCAGCAGCCTCTCGTCCCCTACCAGGTCCAGCATGTCCTTCTCCCATCCGATCGCCATGTCCCTCACTCCTTCCTTGATCCGGCCGGAACCGGCAGCCACCTTGGAATGATCCTATGAAATGCTTCACTGCAAGCCGCGGTGGACAGATCCCGTGCAAGGATCGTTCCGCGCCCGGAAATCCTTCAATGCTTCAGGCAGGCCGACACGCTGCGGACCCAGTCGCTGAACTCCGGCTTCGTCCGGAATTCCTCGTCCCTCGGGAAGGGTGCCGCAATCGGGATTTCCGCCGCAATTTTGCCCGGCCGGGGAGTCATGACGACCACCCTTGTCGACAGGAAGACCGCTTCGAACACGTTATGTGTAACGAACAGGACCGTCATCTGCCGGTCCGCCTCCCAGATCTTGAGCAGCTCATCCTGCAGCGTCTGCCGCGTGATCTCGTCCAGCGCCCCGAACGGCTCATCCATCAGCAGAAGCTTCGGCCGTGTCGCCAGCGCGCGGGCTATGGATACCCGCATCTTCATGCCGCCCGAGAGCTGCCGGGGGAGGGCCTTCCCGTGATCCTTCAGCCCCACCAGCTCAAGGACCCGCTCCGCTTCCTCCCGCTGCTCCCGCTTGGGCACTCCCTTCAGCTGCAGAGGCAGCATCACGTTGTCCTCTACATTGGCCCAGGGCAGCAGCGTGTGATCCTGGAAAACAAACGCGATCTCGCTGCGCCGGCGGGCCTCCCTCGGCATCAGCCCCAGGATGCGCAGGCTTCCTCCCGTCGGCTCGCCGAGTCCGGCGATCAGCTTGAACACCGTGGACTTCCCGCAGCCCGAAGGCCCGACAAAGCAGAGAAACTCCCCTTCGGTGATGTGCAGGTCGACCTCCTGCAGGGCGGCCGTGCCGTTCCCGTAGATTTTCGACAAGCGGTTCATCGTCACGAGCGCCGGCGGCGCCGCTGACAAGGGCTCCTGCGCCGGCTCACCGCTCCTGCCCTTCTCTGTCGTATCCGGCTGCCCGATCGTCACATGAAGCGTAGTCGCTCCCGTTCCCCGGTACATCATGGACTCCCTCTCCTTCCTTCGGTGCCGGCCGGAGCCGCAGCTCCCTGACCCGGCTGAAAGCCCGTCTTCACGGCCGCAAAGTCGAAGCGCTGCATCTCGAGCAGCGCCTCGGCCAGGCGGATGCCGCCGAGCTCCAGAATCGCCCGCCCCTTCTCCGCCGAAGCGGCTGCCGCATCCCCCGCAATACCGCTCTCAGATAGATCGTCCATCACCCAGGCGAAGGCTTTGCTTCGGAAGAGCAGGGACGGAATCACCGGGAACTTCGGCAGCTCCGTTCCGGCCAGTTGGCGGTGCACCCAGCTCTCCTGCACGGCCAGCACCACCGAGGTTTCATAGTCTCCCGCATGAATGCCGGCCTTGCGTTCCTCCTCGGTTAGCCAGGCGTCTCCGAGCCCCAAGGCACCGGGGTCCAGCCGGAACACCATCATGTCCTCAGCGATCCGAATCTCGCGGGCCATCAGGTTCAGCAGATCCGCATTCCCGCCATGCGTATTGAACAGCACCAGGCGGCGGAAGCCGCTGCGGCTAAGTGAGGATGCGATGTCCGTCAGCACGCTCATCAGCGTTGGTGCCGAGAGGGAGATCGTCCCCGGGTGGCCGAGATGTTCGCTGCTTTTGCCATAGGGCAGCGGGGGGAGCAGCCAGATCTGGGCATTCGGAGGCAGCTCATCGAATGCATATGTTAGAAAAGCTTCCCCGATCAGGGTATCGGTGTATACCGGAAGATGAGGACCGTGCTGCTCCACCGCTCCCACCGGAAGCACGACGAGCGCCTCCTCCTTCGGAATGGCTTCGACCTCCAGCTTGGAGCAGCGGGGAAGAAAGCGGGAATCCCAGGCTGTGCCTTCGTTTCTGCCGAATCTCAAGTGCATCGCCTCCATTTGCTTTTATTGTATGGAGCCGGGCCCGCCGGGTCTATAGACCGGAGATGTTTTTGTAAGGATATATAACATAACCCTCCCCTTTTGTGCTTCGTGCACTTTGTCGCCTCCGTGCATAATTGCCGGATTTCGCTCCCATAATATGCAAGTGACATCAAAGGCACCTTCCCAGGACAATGGAACGGCGCCTCACTTGAAGATCCCGGGGGTATAAGGAATGGCAAAAATACTGGTGGTGGACGACGCGGCTTTTATGCGCATGACCTTAAAGGATATTCTGACCAAGGGCGGACATGAGGTCATCGGGGAAGCGGAGAACGGGGAGGTGGCCATCTCCAAATACGACGAATTGAAGCCGGATCTGGTAACCATGGATATCACCATGCCGGTGATGGAAGGGATCGACGCGCTGAAGGGGATTAAAGCGAAGCATCCCGGAGCGAAGGTCATCATGTGCTCCGCGATGGGGCAGCAGCATATGGTCGTCCAGGCTGTGACGGCCGGAGCGAAGGATTTTATCGTGAAGCCGTTCAATCCGGAGCGGGTGCTCGAAGCCGTGAATAAGGTTGTGTCGAGCTGACCGGCGGCCGGCGCCGCGCTTAGGTAATGTCTCGGCTTTTCTGTCCCTGCATCATAAATCCCCAATGATCTGCCTGAGATGATCTGCCCTGCATGAGGACCGGTTTGCCCTGCGGCCGGTCTTTTGGCGCTCCGCCCTAGCAGCAGAGTCAGCTGCGCACACCCCCCGCGCTCCTTGTATTGCGCCCCGGAGACGATGTTTAGGGGATACCGAGCGCTTCCCGGTCACCAAGCCATAAGCTGACCCGTATACGCGCAATCTCTCTCACGTGCCGGAGTACCGTTCTTCCTGAGCAGTGCCCAGGCCAGACTGGCTGCTCCCGCCGAATCAACACCTGGAAGAGCGCGCCGCTGGAGCCGCTGTCCGTCTAAGCAGCCATGAACGCTGGCCAGCAGACCGGCTTCGCCCCCTGGAGGGTACGGGACTTACCGCGCAGCGGTTCAAATGCCCCGGGTCATCGGCCGCTTCCCTGCCGCTGCCGGATTACGGCCTCCACGGCCCGGACGATGGGCCCGTAGCCCGTGCAGCGGCACAGATTGCCGGACAGGGCCTCTTCAATCTCTTCCCGGCAGGGCTCCGGATTCGAATCCAGCAGCCCCTTGACCGTCACGATCATGCCGGACGTACAGTAGCCGCACTGAAAGGCGCCTTCCTGCAGGAACGCCGACTGGATCTGCTCATCCGCCGGTCCGCTCAGCCCTTCGATCGTGGTGAGCTCCTTCCCTTCGCACTGGTATGCCATCAGGAGACAGGAGTTCACCGCCTCCCCGTCCACAAGCACCATACACGCACCGCACCGGCCCATATCGCAGGAGCGCTTCGTTCCCGTCAGACCCAGGTCTTCCCGGACGATGTCGAGTACCCGCCTGACAGGAGCCACCCCTTCGAGCTTCAGGCGCTCCCCGTTTACGGTGCACTGCCAGGATTGGATGTTCACCGCCATGTGCCTTCGCCTCCTTCTCTTTGTGCCTCCGCGGCCCCCAGCCCTTCGCTCCGCCCAGCGCTCTCCGGGTCGAACGGAAGAATGAGGGCTTCCTTCGAAACCGGCAGTTTGGTCACCCAGACGCCCACCGCCTGATGAACCGCCGCGACGATGGCCGGCGCCAGAGCAACCGTGCCTACTTCGCCGATCCCCCTGGGGCCGTACGGATCGCCCTCCGGCAGATCTTCTATGGCGTCCAGCGAGAAGCCTTCCGGCATATCCGCGATCGTCGGGACGAGATACGTATCGAGGTTGCGTGTCAGGTACACTCCGCCGTCCATCACCGCATCCTCGGACAAGGTGAAACCGATCGCCATGGAGCTGCCGCCCTCGATCTGGCCTGCGAAGCCCATGGGATTGACCACCGGCCCCGCCGCCACCGCATGGTGCTGCTTCAGCACCCGGATGCTGCCCGTCAGCGTATCGACCTCCACCTCGACGGCCACCCCGGTGTACGTGTAGAGGAAGTGCCCGCCCATCACCGCATCCGGCGTGGTCGGAAAATGAAACTGGCTCTCGGTCCGGATCGGCTGCGGCGACTGTGCGGCAAGCTCCAGATAGCTCAGGAGCGGACCGCCGGGCTTGGGGAGCCCCGCTTCGACAGCCGCTGCCGCTTCGGCGCCGCCCTCCGGTCCAGCCTCCCGCGCCGCCGACGGCAGATCGCCTTTGAGCCAGATGCCGCCCGGGCCGGTCGTGAGATGCTCCGCCGCCACTCCTGAGAGGGCCGACGCTCTGGCGAGCAGCTTCGCCGTGAAGCCGGGCTTCATCCGCTGCAGCGCCTGCCACATCATCGTCGTCGCCCGCGAAGCCGTGGACGAGCCGCTGTGCGGCACGCGCGCCGTGTCGCCGATGACCATCGACAGGTCGGACGGCGAGCAGCCAAAATGCTCCAGCAGCAGCATCTCCAGCGTCGCGAGCAGCCCCTGCCCGAACTCCTCGTAGCCGAAGGCGGCTTCGATCCGTCCGTCCGCGGTCAAGGTCAGGCGGCCGCCGCCGAAATCCGGCAGCCCGAAGCCGAGCCCCGAGCCGTGCATCGCGATCGAAGCCCCTATGCCCCGGCGAATCCAGGGTGCGCTCCCGGCCTCCGCTCCCCCGGCAAGCTCCCGCTCCCGCATGAGGCTGCAGCCTTCGATAGCCGACCAGACCTGCGAGGCGCCCTCCGTGGCGGCGATCCGCTGGCCGAGCGGTCCGGGATCGTCCGGCTCCCGCAGGTTGAGCCGCCGCAGCGCCCATGGGTCCATCCCGAGCTTCTCCGCCAGCCGGTCCATCTGCCCTTCGAGGGCGAAGATGACCTGGTTGCCGCCGAAGCCCCGGAACTCCCCGGAGATACCGTTGTTCGTATACACGCTATAGCCTTCCACCTTCACGTTTGGGATCCGGTAAGGGCCCATCGTATGCTCGGTGGCAAAGTTCAGCACGGCCGGTCCGAGCGTGGCATAGGCTCCGGTATCGGCCACGATCCGCACCTGATGGGCGAGCAGCCGCCCCGCTGCATCGGTGCCGGTGCGCATCGTAATCTTCATCGGATGCCGCTTGAGCCCGGCCCGGACCGAATCCCACCGGCTCTGGTGTAGACGGACCGGCCGGCCGCTCTTCAGGGCGAGCAGCGCCCCGAACGGCTGGATGTTCAGCTCATCCTTGCCGCCGAACGAGCCGCCGATCGGCGAAGAGACCACCCGGATGTCGTGCTCCGGCATCTCGAGGATGCGGGAGAGCTGCATCCGGTCCTTGAAGCCGTGCTGTGTAGGGGCATACACCGTCAAGCTGCCGTCCGGCTCCGGGACGAACAGACCGCCCTCGGTCTCCATATACGCGTGCATCTGGCGCGGCGTATTGTAGGTCTCCTCCACGATATGGGCACAGGCAGCGAACGCCTCCGCCGCGTCCCCGCGGCTGTAAGCCGTGCTGTGCAGCAGATTGCCTGCCGGATGCACCTGGGGGGAGCCGGGCAGCAGCGCCGCTTCCGGGTCATCCACGACCGGCAGCGGCTCGTAATCGACCTCGATCAGCGCAAGGGCGGCACGCGCCAGCTCCGGCGATGCGGCGGCCACGGCCGCCAGCGCATCGCCGATATAACGCACGCGGTCCTCGGCCAGCACCGGCTGATCCGGCATCGCGATCCCGAACCGGTTCATGCCCGGCACGTCGCGGTGCGTAATCACCGCCCCTACGCCGGGCAGCGACTCCGCCCGCTCCGTGCGGATCGCCAAGATCCGCGCATGGGGATGCTCGCTTCGAAGTATCGCCCCGTACAGCTCACCGGGCATGCGCAGGTCCGTCAAGTAAGCCAGCCTGCCCGTTACCTTCTCCGGTCCGTCGGGACGGGCGCGCCACCGGCCGCCTGCCGTTTCCTTATCCAGCCTCATTCGCCGTTCCCCCTCTCCCGTTCTTTGGCTCCTGCCCATATCCTGTGCCCCGGGTCTCCTTCGCCAGCCCGTTCCGCATCCCATTCCGCATCCCGTCCCACAGCCCTGCCGCCAGCACGTTGGCCGCCGCCAGCCGCCGATACTCCGCAGAGGCGAAGGCATCCGGGAAGGCCGGCCATTCCTCCTGCACACAGGCCTGCAGTCTTCGGACCAGCGCCGCATCCACGCCCCGGCCCTCGAGCTCAAGCTCGGTCCCGTGCAGCCTCCTCGCCGGCGAGGATCCGCCGCCTACGGCCACCCGCACGCCCTTCAGCGTGCCGTCTTCACGGACGGCTGCGGAGAGAGCGGCCGCCGCCAGTGACGGCACGAACGCTTCCCGGCGCCCGATCTTCCGATAGAACTCGATTCTCCGTTCTCCCGCTGCCAGGCTCACCGCCGCCGCTTCATCCGGCTCCAGCTCTACCGCCGTCAGCAGCCGGTCATCCGTCGCCCCTCCCGCGCGATCGTCAAGCCAATCGGCCAACCCCGCCCTCTCGGTTCCGGCGTCCCCATACCACTGCAGGACCGCCCCCTTCACGAGCAGCGCCGGGAGCGCATCGCCGATGCCCGAAGCCACATTGCCGCCGAGGGTCGCGAGCCGGCGGATGGACGGGGCCGCAATCGTGCGGCACGCCTCGGCCAGAAGGCCCCCTGCCTGCCGGCTGCGGCACGCCGAGAGGCGGACCAGCGCCCCTATGATAACCTGCCCTGCGCCGGTCCGGATTCCCTGGAGCTCCGGGACCGCTTCAAGCGAAATCAGGTGCGCCGGCGGAGAAGCCGCGCCCGCTTCCCACTGCGTCCGCAGCAGCGTCCCCCCTGCCGTGAACACGGCCGCTTCACCGAGATTGTGCTTCAGCTCCCACGCCTCGGACACCGTTACCGGCTGCCAGAGGCAGGGCGGCAGACTCCCTGCCGATTGGGTCGTATTCATACCGTGTCCCCTCCTGTTGTCATCTTGCTCCTCATGCGCTCCGGGCTTTCCCTATGCCCGGGTAGCCCGGGTAGTACAAATCCCTTCTCTAGAGAAGGGATTCGGATCATCGGCCGGGGCCTCCGCCCTGGATCACAGACGGCCCCGCGAGCCGAAAAGAGGCATCCCGGCACGAGTGCGGCCCGGGTTCACACTCCAGCCACCCGCACGCAGGGCTGCTGCGTTGCCTCATTCTATGATTCATCAGGCGTCGTTCAGCCCGCTTGGTGATTAGAACTATAGGGGGGCCGGGGTGAAAGGTCAATGCTCCTGACACCGTCTTCGTCCGAATCCCCAAACGCCCCTCTTATATTTGTGCAGGCTGCATAGTCTCCCTTGCATTCCCTTCCCCAGCGCTGACATCCGTGGATTCACCCATGCAGCCCGCTGAACGGCCGGGAATAAAAAAACCGGATCCGCTCGAGATCCTCCGGCGTATCCGCGTCATAGAACCGGCACTCCTCCGGTTCCTCTTCTATTCTCCCAAAAACATGGGGCTCCGACAGCAGCGCTCTTGCCCCCTGATCGCCGGTCAGCTTCTCGATCGATGAGAACATGGTGCGCGAGAGCAGCACCGGCGGCTTCGGCATCCCTTCGTGGCCGGCCGCGCAGTAATCCAGCTTCGGCTGCTCCCGGAAGGCGTCCAGCAGCCGGTCGATCATCGCCGCAGTGACCAGCGGCTGATCCGCGAGCAGCACGACGACCGCGTCGGGCAGCGTCCCGGCACAGGCGGCCCTAAGGCCCGCGCGCAGGGAATGCGACATGCCCATGCCCGCATCGCGGCAGGGCACCTGTACCGCCCTCCCCTGCCGCTCGGCTGCATAATAGGCGGGCGGCAGCCAATCGATGTCCGCGCCCGACCGCGTTACGACGCATACCCGGTCAAGCCGGGAACGAAGCGCCTCCTCAAGGGCGCAGCCGCCTAGCCTTCCAGAACCGACCAGCGGGATGGAAAGCTTGAAACCGCCCATTCTTGTACCTGCGCCGGCCCCGAGATAAATACCCGTTACTTTCACAGCCCCACCACTCCTCTGTCTTCGGTTCCGCCGATTTCCTCCGCACCTCAATCAGCTGTGCGGCGATGGATACAGCAATTTCTTCCGGCCCTACGGCACCGATCCCGAGCCCCACCGGGTAATGCAGCCATGCCGGGGCCGGATGGGCGCCAAGCAGGCGTTCGGTGCGGGAGGCGGAGCCCATGACGCCGACGTACTTGTACCGGTTCGGGAGCAGCAGCTCCAGCATCTTCGCATCATGCGGGTAATGATGGCTCATAATCAGCACATAATCCCGCGGGGTGAGCCGCAGCCGCTCCATAATCCGCTCCGGCTGTCCGATGACCCGGGAAGCCCTCGGGAAGCGCAGTGAGGTGCACAGCCCTTCGCGCCAGTCCGCGACAGTCACGCGAAAGCCGCTCTTCTGTGCGAGCTCCGCCACCGGAACCGCATCGTCCGAAGCGCCGAAGACCAGCAGCCGAGGCCGCGGCGCGTACGAGCTTACGAGGCGCACGACCCCATCCTCGGCCGTCAGGTCCGTCACATCTCCTGATGCGCCCGGGACCCCTTCGGTCAGCTTGTATTCCGCCTGCGTATAAGAGCTGACGAAGGAGCGCAGCACTCCCGCATCCTGCCCCCGGTCCAGCCTGCGCTTGACTTCAAGCAGCACATGCAGCAGCATGCCGTGCACCGGCTCGAGCAGCACGCGGATCATGCCTCCGCAGCCGACCGCCTCGCCCCACGAGAGATCGTCCGCAGGCCGCATGTCGTACTCCACCATCTCCGCCCCGCCGCTGCGAAGCAGCCCCTCCACCCGTTCGGCGAGATCCGACTCCAGGCAGCCCGGAGAGATGCTGCCGTAGCGCGATCCGTTCTCGAGCAGCAGCATGGAAGCCCCCGCCTTCCGGTACGCATGCCCTTCTACTTCCATGACCGTTGCCAGCACCGCGCGGTGCGGCGTCCGGAACAGCACCTCCACCAGTCCGTGCATTTCCATCTTTAGCGCCTCCCCTGGGTTCTTCGTATTAGAGGTTCCGCACTCCCGGCGGGCCTTCGGTCTGCAATCCGGTCTTCAGCATCTGCCTGAAGATGAAAACAAGCTTCAGGCGGAGAAGATCGCTGATATTCTTGAAGTCCACGCCGAGCAGCTCCCCGATCTTCTCCAGCCGGTAGGCCGCCGTGTTGCGGTGGATGTACAGCTGCTTCGCCGTTTCGCTGAGCTGTCCGTCGTTCTCGACGAAGGTCTCCAGCGTACGCAGCATCTCCTGCGAATAGTCCGGGTCCTTCGCCAGCAGCGGCCCCAGCACCTCGCGGCAGTAATGCTGCATTTTGCCGGAAGGCACATGCTGGAACAGGCAGGCCAGCTCCACCGTCTCGTACTGCACGACGTCCTCGGTCACCCCGAGCCGTGCAGCGAGCCGCAGCGTATCCTGGCATTCACGGTATGCATCCGACAGAGCCCCGGGCTCCCGCTTTTTGCTGCTCACGGCGATCCTGGGCCGGCAGCTCTCCGCCATGCCGCCGAGCACACTGCGCAGCGCGGCCGCCAGCAGGGCCTGCAGCCGCCCGCTGCCGGGGAACGATTCGGCCGGGAAGAGTGAGAGGATCCCCTCGCGAATGCAGAAGTGCACCACATTCCACTCCCTCATCTCCGGGTGGTACTGCATCTCCTCCCGCACATCGCGCAGCGCCTTCTCCCTCACACTGTCCGGTGTCCCCTCGGGCACCGTCGTCAGCACGCATTGATAACTCTCCGAGAACAGCCGGATGCCGAGCCGCTCCGCCCCGTCGGTCAGCGCCCCGATGGAACCGGTCCCTTTCAGATACCGGGCGAGCAGCGAGCCCAGGTCGGTTTGAACCGAATGATCCATGAATTCTTTATAGATGAAGCCCATATGATGGGAGATGATCTCCGCGGCCTGCAGGAACAAGCCCTCTTCCGCCTTCATCAGCGGGGTGTCGGGCGGACAAAAGATGGCATACCCGGCGCAGTCCTCCCGGTCCGTCAGCGGAATACGGTAATAGCGGCCCTCCTCAGTGTGGACCCACTGGCAGTGATCCTTCCAGGGCCAGCCGCCCAGCAGCTGCATCTCCGAAAAGGGCGTTGCGTTAAAGACGAGATGCCCTCTTGAGCCCACGACGGCCAGAGGATACCCAACAATGCCAAGGATGGTGTGAAAAAAGCTGCTGATATGATCCGGTCTCAGGGCAAACTGCATCAGCTTCTTCTGCTTGTCAAGCACATTGTGCAGCACCTTCGTGCTCTTCTGCATCTCAGCGTGGA
The DNA here is from genome assembly GCF_049942825.1 of Paenibacillus sp. S-38. Lineage (NCBI taxonomy): Bacteria > Bacillati > Bacillota > Bacilli > Caryophanales > Paenibacillaceae > Paenibacillus > Paenibacillus sp. S-38. The sequence goes on along the minus strand of NZ_CP187970.1, from coordinate 3,671,968 downwards.
ACAATCCGTTCATTTGGTCCGAGAAGGTGAACTGAAAAGGAAGCTCGATGAGGGGGAAAGCCAGACGGTCGGCCTCTTCGAGGATCGGCTGCGGGACATCCGGCCAGAACCTTCCGAGCTTGATGCCAAGTCCTGCGGACCCCCGCTGGTTCAGCTTGCGCAGCAGAGAAATCGCGTCGGCGGGGCTGTCTTTCATAAGATAAGCGGTGGTGAACAGCATCTCGCCGTCCTTGATCCAGTCGGTGATATCCGGTGCATCCATGACGTTCACCGACTTCACAATGCGGTTCATACCGCTTCGGCCGGCCACGAGTTTCCCTTCGGACAGGGGATAGACGGACAGCGCTTGTTCGACAGTAAGATGCACAGCATTCCCTCCTCAGGCAGATGTTCGGACAGCTTACAGCCCTTCCGGACTTCATTTGTGTCACTATATATAACATTATAAAAGCCATTTAAGAAATTGGCAATGAGTTTATGTCATTATATATAACATATACCTATACATGCAGCAGGTAAATCCGAATGTTCACACGGATGTTCTTCATGCCATTTCCGTTTTATGAGCGGCAACGATAAAAAAAGGGAGGCAGGCTTCCGCCTGCTCTCCCTCGTCTGCTGCCATTCCCGTACCTTACCGGTATGCCTCTGTAATGATCATATAAAGAAGTCCGTTGGTTACCACTGTATCTTCCTGCCAGTGCTTGGCTGTTACGCCCGCCCCTTTGGGCGATGGCCATCCGTTCTGCTGCAGGAACAGCTCGATATCGGATCGGGCCAGCTTGGCCTTCGTCCTTATCGTCTCCGGGATGACGGGCTCCTGCTTGCGCGAGGCAAGAGCCGCTCCCTCCGCCCATGTCCACAGCGATGACGCCTCCGCCGGTTCATCCAGCCGATAGTCATTCTTGTACCCGCCGGAGATCACGGCCCGGTCCCGCAGCCACTTCACACCGGGGAACGCCCAGTGAGATCTCGTGTCGTCCTTGTATGGGGGAATCGGCGCCAGGCCCGCCCCCTTGTCATTGAGCCTCGCCTGAATCCGCGAGGCATGCACCTGCTTTGGATCATGCGCAAGATCCTGCAGCGTAAGGCCGCTGCGGTTCGCATAGGCAGCAGCCAGGCCCGCCCCCTCCGCAGCCGACATGCCGAGCGGCACGACACGGGCGCTGCCGTGGGCCAGCGAATCATAGCTCGCGCTGCGCGAGGCCACAAGCAGGTTCGTCCATCCCTTCGGAATCAGCGACCGCAGCGGCACGGCGAACTGGGCCGGGTTGCCGATGATCAGGTCCGGCCCCCACCGGCTCCGCTGAATATCCACAGGATAGGAACCGAAGGCTATCCGGTCGGGGAAGTCCCGGTTCTCCAGCACATCCTCCAATGTCAGCCTGTACTCGCCGACCAGGTGGCGGGTCTCCCGGATATACAGCGAGGAAGCCGTACGGGTGAGCTCCGCCTGCTTCAGCCCGGGCAGCGCATGCATAAACCGGATCACCGAAGGAAGCTCCCGCTTCCCCCGCTCCATCGCCGCCTTCCTCTGCTCGGGGTTCGTGCCGTCAACGCCGAGCAACTGCAGGGCATTTACCAGCACCCTGCCATCCTCCTGGCGGCCCAGGTTCAGCGCCCGCACCCGGATACCGTGATCCGCAGGGCGGTAGGCCTTCATCTGCGGATAGCCCCAGGCTGAGTAGGCATCCGCGCCGGTATTCGGATCGCCGTCCTGCCGCTGCACTTCCTGGACCTTCTTCCAGTCCACATTCTGCAGCTCGAATACCAGGGTGGCGCACATGGTTTCACGGGAGCCGCGAAAATCCTCCTGGCCGAAGGTGAATGCGGCTCCCGCATCATAAGCCGCGTCCGCATCGGCCGTGGCATCGATGTACATCCCGGCCGTGATGTACTCCGGCCCCTCGGAGCCGGTGACCTCCAGCGCGCGGACCTTGGCGTGTCCCGCGATAGGCCTGATATCCCCCGCCCGGAGCCGCACCGTCAGATTCGGCTCGGCGGCCAGCTTCGACCGGAACACTTCACCCGCCCGCTTCGTATCGAAGGATGTGCGCCTGCCGATGCTGCCGTAAAACTCCTCGAATATTCCTTTATTCAGAAGCCGGCCGTCCGGGCTCAGGTTCAAGTCGAGGGAATTCAGCTCCCCGAGGGTGAACAAACCGCCAATCTCCGCTTTTTCGTCGACCAGGAGCGTCCGCTGTCCTTCTCTCGCTGCCGCCAGCGCGGCGGCGATGCCTTCCGGCTCGCTCCCGATGACAACGACATCATAATGGATGCTTCCGGATGATTCCGCTGCGGCCCATCCGCGCCCGATCGCGAACATGCACAGCACCGTTAAGATCAGAAGCCGAACAGGCTGAATCACCGCCCACCTCCCTTGTTCCTTTCCCCTCAAGGTTCCCCTGCGTTCAGCCGCCTCATGCCAGGAAGCCAGTGGGACGCTTCCGGCTATAGACTTGGCTGTTTTCTTCTGGAAACGCCAAGCCCCGCATGGAAAAGAGGCCGCGGGAGAAACTATCCGCGACCGATGAATTACCGATACGATTGGAATATAGGAGGAGCCCTGCCATGTCCAGATCCAAATCCCGCCCAGCCGATTCAAAAAAGCAGCCTAATCTTCAGTCTAACGCCGACGTTACCGAGCGTCTGCTATCCCAGCCTGTGCCTCCGGAGGAAGCGCGGCATATGAACAACAATTAGAAGGGCCGATTGCAGCCTTATCGATTGCAGCCATATACAGAAGCCTGCCCTCCACACAGCAAACAATTACTTGCTCTGGAAGAACGGTCCGGTGGATTAGGTTTTACGCGCTGCCTTCCATTCGGTATGTACTCCGGCCGAAACTCTGCAGCTGTACATCCGTTCCCTTCTCCGTACCATGGCGAGCGATGATTGACATGACCCCCGGGGCCGGTTACGAATCGGACGATTGCCTCCTGCTTCTCGCTTCGCGAACCCACTGTTCCAGCCGTCTGAAGGCTTGCAGTGCGGCGGTCTCTGCCTGCTGCTCGTTCCCCGGGAGAATCCCGCCCCGCTCCCGAAGATAGGCCTCTATGAACTTTTCCTGCTTTTGTTTTTCATCCTCCGCTGTCATAGCCCCAAACTCCTTTTCCTAGTCATCTCTCAAATTACCTACTATCGTAACCTCCAGATGTTAAGAAAAGATGAGTTTGACCGTGGCATTTTCTGCCTGCGGCGGCATGGGGCCGGGCAGCGGCTGTTAGTACAGCGGCTACATGGATACGGTGCCGTCCGCTCCGGCACGGTGACCGCACGGATCCCCAGCAAGCAGTACCTGCAGACGCGTACAGCCCCTCCGCTTATTGCCCCTGCAGCAGCTTAAGCAGGGACAGGGCCTCTTCGTGCGCCGGATCAGCCGCCGCGGCTCTGCCCGCCCACTCCAGCGCGGCCTTTTCTTCCCCGGTTTCATAGCAGCAAACGGCCAATGCATACAGCGTCCCGGCATCGGGTTCACCGCTCTCCCCGGCACCCGCGGCAGTATCGAGCGCTTCATGATAATACTCGCGCGCATCCTCGAAGGCCCCCATCTCGAACAGGAGCGCGGCGCTCTCCGACGCGAGTCTGTCCTTTTCTCCCGGATGAACCGGGTAGTAGTCTTCCCACATGCGGCGGATGCCAAGGCGCAGATCTTCCTGCTCTTCGTCGCTGCTCTCCGGCAGGAGCTCCTTCAGCCGCCGCGCTCCCCGGAGGAACCATTCCGCATCATGGACTCCAAGCCGCCAGAACGCGAGCAGCTCCTGCATCCCAAGCTGGGATAGCCGGTCCTCGAACCCCAGCTTCAAACTGAAATAATCATCCGGTCCGAACCGGTCGATGCAGCGCCGATAGGCCAGCCGGGTCTGAATATAAGCAGCCGGCCGCGGCAGGTCTACCATACACCCGATGTTCAGATTCCTGTAGTGATGTTCCGGGAACAGGCACAGAGCGCCCCTGTCTTCATACACCTGCTGGATCGCATGGTAGTTGGCCGTCAGAGAGAAGCTTCCGTGGTGAACGATCCGGGGGGGCTCCGCAAAGACCATCGGCTCCAGCCGGTGGTCGCCTTTGTCCGCGGTGAGCAGCACCAGCCCTTCCCTGGACAAGCGGCCGAGCCGCTCCAAGCAGGAGAGCCCGATAACCGGGAACAGGATATGCGAATCCTCGAGCTCCTGCCGGTACGTCCGGATCACCCCACCGTAAGGGTAAGCCGCCACTTCGTATTCGGGCGCCCGGTGGTAGGTGTAGCTTGGGATTACGCTGCCAAGCCTCTCGGAGGCCCGATCGGTCTTCGTCCCTTCCGCGAACTGCAGAGCCACCCGGCACTCATACACGTCTCCTCCGCCGATATAGAGCAGCTCCTGCGGGATGCTGTCGAAGAAGTAATTCGCGATCAGGAACAGCGGCTGCCCCAGGCTCCCGGGCACGATCCGTTCGCCGGACTGCTCCAGCACCAGCTCGCTGTCCTTGACGGCATCGAAGAGGGCATAATCCAGCATGCCCTCTTCCACAAACGGGCGCAGTCCAGGATGCTCCCGCCAATAGGTGATATTGCGAGGCGCAAAGTCGCTCAGCACATAGCGCAGGTTCGGCAGCGGGAAGTCCGCTTGAGCCCTAAGCCGCTGCAGCTCTCGTAGCATGTGGAATGCCAGCCGTCCGGAGCCGGCACCAAGCTCAAGAACGGTTACCGGCTCGCTTACGTGCCCCTGCGCAGCGCGATCCTGCAGGAACCCGAAGACGATCTCGGCGTACGCGGAGGCGATCATCGGATTGTTCGTAATGTAATAGGGGACTTCCCCGTCCTGCCAGGCCCGGATACCCTGCTCATCATAATAAGACCGCTGCAGCTCCCACAACGGGGATTCGCTGAAGCGATAGCTGTTTTCGTCGTTAGTGGCCACTTGTTTTTACCTTCTTTTCCTTCATATGAATAAGAGCTGCCTCCTACCTACAGGTGCCTGTCTTTCCGATTTCCTTATACGGACCGCTCCGCTCTCAGGCTCTCTATGTATTTCTTTGACGCACGGGCCAGATAAGCGTCCCCAATCACCCCGGCGATCGTATCCCAACCCGCGCTCCGGTCCAGCCGGATGCCTACCCACCCGAGATGGCCGACGTACGGAGGCACGAAGTAGATCCCGGGATCCAATTCGACCAGGATCGGCTGCATGCCTGCCGCCGCCGCGCACCATAAGGCAATTCTACCGTCCTGATGGTGGTTGTTATGGTATTGGGCGAACGACTTTTTCCCGCCGACATAAAAGGTCGGGGCTCCATGGCTCGCCCGCTCGCTTGTTCCGGGGAAGCACAAGCAGTAGATACGGATCCGCTCCAGCAGCTCCCTCTGACCCTCCTCTTCCATGCGATCCTGATCTGTCATGGATCGAAGCCTCCTCATTCGGACGGAGATTAAGGGGTGCCTTCACCGCAGTCCATTCTGCTCACTTAGTCTCCAATAAAATACGACTGTTCACCCCGATGCTCTGCAGTACGGAAAAAATCGGCCCGGCTTAGAAAGATCTCCTCGATCTTCTCGACGATCGGCCCGCCGTTCTCCTCGGACTTCCGTTTGACCTCCACCCACTCCGGATCCTGCCGGAAAAGGCTCCATAACCGCTCCCGTTCGGCTTCATCCGTGAATCTCATCATATAATACAGCTTGTTCCGGCCGCCTGCATCCACCCAGAAATCGGTGACCTCCATCCCTAGGCGCTCAAAGATCCCCAGAGTATGGTTGGCAAAACGGGCCTGTATCGCATCCATCCGTCCTTCATGAATCGTATAGATCCGCAGTTCGTACAGCAATGGCAATCCCTCCCTATGTTTCATTAGATTTGACAAGCATGCAGCCCTTAAACGGGCCAGGTTTATACCGTTTCATGCTATAAGTGGAATGAAGTGAACAGCATGCGCAAGCTGCTCATGCCCCCCACTCGCCATAAATTCCCACTAAGATACCATATTTGCCCTCCTGCTATCAATAACAAAAATGGCAAGCAGCTACACCGGCTTGCGGAACAAATACAGACCAAAGCCGGGCGTATCCCGGCCCCAGGTCATATAGGTGCTGCGCCACCCGCGGCTGTGCTCCAGCGCCGAGGGCACGTCCGGGTCGTCCCGCTGCTCCAGGGCATAGTCCTCTACCGATTTGGCATACAGCCATTCGTACTCGTCCCATTCATCCTCGCTCGTCACCGACGCCCAGAGCGGATGGTATCCCGCCTTGCTCCTCTTGTCTTCTCTAGGCTCGCTACATTGTACGGGACCCCGTTCGGGCCGGCAAAGGAAAAAATCGGTTATACACAAAAAAGCCGGAAGGCGCCATGCGAGATGGCAGCCCCTCCAGCCGCGGCTCAGCCGTTCCTTGATACGGCGGACACGTTGATATTCCATGCGATCAGGCTTGCACCCTCTCTTTTCGCGCCCCCATCCTTGAAGCCCTCCAGGGACATTTGATATAATTCACATTATTCCAATGCACTTGCCTGATTTTATAGGCAGACGGGAGGGTTCGCTGTGATCACTTTCCGAAACACCGAATACCGGTGCGCCTCTGAGATTACCCTGGAATTGATCAGCGGGAAATGGAAGATCTTGATCCTGAGCTACCTGGCTGAGAACACCTTCCGCTTTCACGAGCTTCAGAAGCTCATGCCCGGCACCACCCAGAAGATGCTGACCGCGCAGCTGAGGGATCTGGAGAAAGACGGACTGATCGTACGCAAGGTCTATCCGGTAGCCCCTCCGAAGGTGGAATATTACCTGTCCGAATATGGAAGCCGTCTGATTCCCATGCTGAAGATGCTCTGTGAGTACGGAGCGGATTACATGGCGAACTTCGCCACTGACCCCGTCCGTAAGGAGGATCAGCACGCCTAATGGCGTAGTACCCATCAGGTGATCACAATTTTAGCCCCGTAACCTTTGCCCGAGCTCCCCGCCCCCTGCAGCCCATCGCCCTCTTCATGCAGCACGAACACATTCTCCGGATACAGCTTGCCGAGCAGAGCCCAGACCACCAGCGGATTGCCTCCGGCGGAGATGTGATGGGTACCGCTGTCGGCATGGACCAGACCTGGCTGAGCCAGCATAGCCGCCGCCGTCCGTTTCGTGCTCCCGCCGTCTTCGTGCAGCCTGTTCGATCCGCCCAGGTACATGTACCGGTGTCCCCGAAGAATCTGTCCGAGATCCACACGGTAGGCCTGGGGGCCGATCTGCAGCCGGTAGTGGAGCTGCACCCTGTCCGGTTCCCCGTCCACCGGGGCCACCTCCAGATGGGCTTCCCGTATTCCGCCCAGGCTTCCCTCATCCGGACTGCCATCTGCCCGGACTCCCGCCTCTGCCTGACTTCGCGGGGCCGAATAATAGTCAGGGTAGGCGTAGTCGAATACCGCGGATGTCCCTCCGCCTTCCGTGTACGGCACGGTCCGGACCGGATGCCACTCCAGCAGGAATCTCCGGCCGCCGGCAGGCGGCCTGCCCAGGCTGGCCGGCAGAATCGTGCCGTAACGGTACTGAAAGCCGTATCCCGCCGCGGATAATTCCGGAGCCAATCCACTCTGCGCATACCCGAGCAAGGAGGAGTGGGACGGTCTGCCCATCAGGATCTCCGAAAGAAAAGCAGCCCGTGCCTGCTCCGTGAACCGGAGCCCCTTCCCTTTCTCATTCCCCTTCCCCTTCACCCGGCGCTCAATTCCGATGGGAACCTCCTCCCAATTCTCATAGGGAAGGAGCAGGTCTCTGAGCAGCACCAGCTGATGAAGGTATTCGTTGAACAGCTGCATGACGGAAGGCCCCCCATTCGGCCCGGTCAGCATATTCGTAACGAGAGGCGTCCACAGGTGATGGTCGCACCGGCTGCGCAGCCGGAGCCCTCCCAGGATCGCCTTATCGAATCGCGGCCCCTCCCCGGCCTGCTCCCCCGCCCAGCGGGCCAGGGTATCCCCGATCCTCCGGGCCTGTTCAGCAAGCTCCGTCCGCGCCGGGTCGGCAAGCGCCAATGCATCCAGCTGCAGTACCGATTCCCTCCCCGAGAGGGCCAGGCTCGCCTTCACATTGTCCAGCAGGGGCTCGTAACCGGCCGATTCTCCAAGCTGCTCGACCACCGCGTCCAGCAGAACGGCCAGCTCACGAACCAGATCCCTCGCCAGATACACGCCTTCGGGCAGGTCCCAGTCCCATTCCCCGCCGGCCTGACGGGTCAAGACATGCCCCGGACCCGGCACGGGTTCAAGGTTGATCCGGGTTCCCCAGATCAGGCTGTACTCCCCAACCGTTAACCGGTAGTTTGACATCTACTTCCACCTCTCCTTCTGAACCCAGCGTATCAACCTTTTCCTTGATTGAAAAGTACGCACTTTTTTGTAGGGTCGTTACGCCGCGGTGCCGTAGGCACCAAAAAGTGACGGCCCCGTCTTGAAGCCGCCAGGCAGCAAAAGCATCCGGAACCGGCTGTACGGGAGACCCACGCGAACCCCTGCATGCGGTCTCACCTGTCTTGAGAGAGGGGATCCATGGATCAGGAACATTCGTGTCCGGCTGCCGCCAAAGCCGGACCGTTTGCCACGTCACAATAAGATAAACGGCTTCGCCGTCCTTTAAGATCTCAGCGTGCCAGTCCATCCTATTGGTACACGGGTAGGAATAGGTTTGGGGCTCCAACCGCTCTTGAAGTCGTGTCCCCATCAAAATTTTTTGCAGTGTAAGGTCACGTTTTCAAAGGCGGCCCGCAAACTTCCCACCCCATCCCTATTCCCTCTCTCATCAAGCCTCACGCGAAGGTTTATAAATTCAGTTATTTAACCTGATCTGGCAGGATCCCTATCTCACCGCAGTCCATACGGGATACGGGGAGTATGCCTGTCAGACAGGTGGTCTCAGCTGCAGCCGCTGCAGGCGGAGTTGATCAGCGACCTGCAGTTCGAGCCGGAGGGTATGCGGTACAGTCCCGGTGACCGATCGTTTCGGCACGCGTCGGAACGTTCATTTAATATAACGGAAGTGAGGTATCTTATCGAGGTATTTCCCGGCATTTCCCGGAAATTAGCGGAACTCAGATGCCTTATAAGGGGAAAATGGGCCCGGAAACCGCGCTAGCCCTACAATAGCGCATCTGAGTTCCTTTATTTCTGATAGGTACCATCGAAAAATGGGAATAACGCACCGTACTTCCTCTATTTGCATAGACAGCTTGCGACCAGCAAAATGAGCCCCGAAATTTAATAAATTCTATAATACCAAAAAAGCCTGCCAAAGGCAGGCTCACAGCAAACAGCTAGTTAGACAACACTCCATCTACTACACCGTTTCCATTACCGGAAGAATCACATGGACCGTCGTGCCCACATCCAGCCTGCTCGTCACCTCAAGACGGCCCCCGTGCGCTTCAATGATTTTCTTGGAGACCATGAGTCCAAGTCCGGTGCCTTTTTCCTTCGTGGAGTAGAACGGCTCTCCGAGTCTTGAGATCTGCTCCTCCGTGATGCCGCGCCCCTGATCCCGGATGAGCACTTGAACCTCTCGGCCTAGGGTCTCCACACCGATCGTCACTTCTCCTCCTTCCGGCATCACTTCAATGGCGTTCTTCAATAGGTTGACGAAGACCTGCTTGAGCTGGTTCCCCTCCCCCAGTACAGCGGGAACCTCGCCATACTTCGTCAGAATCTGGACATCCTGCATAATCGCCTGCGGGTTCACCAGCGTAAGGACAGACTGCAGCACGGCCGTAAGATCAAGCTTCACGTAAGAGGCGGACTGCGGCTTGGCGAGCACCAGCAGTTCATTCGTGATCGATTCGATCCGCTCCATCTCCTCTTGGAGAATAGCGAACATATACCCCCGCTCCCGGTTCTCATTCGATGACTCGAGCAGCTTCAGGAAGCCCTTGAGGGCGGTCAGCGGGTTGCGGATCTCATGGGCGACCGCCGCGGCCAGCTGGCCGGCAATATGCAGCTTCTCGCTCTTCAGCAGAAGCTTCTCCGTCTCCCTCTGCTCTGTCACGTCCTTCAGGACCATGTAGCTGCCGAGGACTTCCCCATGGATGAGGATCGGCACCACCGTACAGTGGGAGAAGAGCGGCGAGCCCTCCTTGCCGGTGAACAGCAGCTCCTTCGCGTCCGCCGTCCCCCCGGTCAATGCCCTCTCGATCATGTCCGATGCCAAGCCGATATCCACGGAAGACACCACATCCGCCAAAGTCTTCGTGACGAGCTCCTCCTTCGTGTATCCGAGAAGCTGCTCGCCTGCGGGGTTGCAGTCCACCATCCGTTTGCCGGCATCCAGGGTGTAGATCGCATCCGGATGATTGTAGAGCAGCGAGCGGAGGCGAAGCTGGCTGTCGAGGATCTGGTACTCGGCCTGCTTCCTCTCCCGGATATCCTTGGCGATCCCAAAGACCCCCACGATTTTGCCGTCGATGATGATCGGCATGTTGGTCACATGGCATGGCATCATCGTCCCGTCCTTACGCACAATAATATTCTCATATGCCTGTGGGACCCCGTTGGCAGCCTGCTGAAAGTGAAAGCAGGTCCGTTCGAGCGCGCTCTCGTGGATGAAGGGGAGAAACGACATCTCCAGCAGTTCCTGCGCACTGTACCCGCTCAGATGGGCGGTAGCCGGATTCACACTCAGAAAATGTCCTTCCAAATCCAGGGAGTACACGGCGTCAGGGTTCTGCAGGAACAGCGATTTGTAATGCTGCTCCCGCTGCTGGGCGATTTTCTTCCTGGCGGTAATGCTGCGGAAAAATACGGCAAGCCCTTCCCGGACCGGAACGGCCCGTACGTCGTACCAGCAGTCCATGGGCGCCGGATAGTATTCCTCGAACTCCGTAACCACCGAGTCCTGGACGGCTTTGCGAACATTCGTGAATAAGGAGCTGCTTACCGTATCGGGAAATACGTCCCACATCGTCCGGCCGATCAGCGACTCCCGTTCGCACAGGAGCATGTCGGCCGCCTGCTGGTTCACATAAGTGATTCTGCAATGCCGGTCCAGCGAGAAAAAGCCGTCTCTTGTCTGCTCCAGAATCTCCAGAGCATCCCATTGACCGGAGAGGCCGCTCTGCAAGTGTCTGTTTTCCATGGGGTCACCGTCCATCTTATTCAGCTGTGGAATCAGTTCTACATGCAGACGGCAAAATCCTTCCTTACACCGTCCTGCGTGCAACCCTGAGCTCACGTTTTCCGTCAAATGGGGTAATGGTAATGAAAAGCTGGTAAAGAGAATCATTCTAAGATGGAGGCGAGGATATCCATGAAAGCAGGAGCGGCAAAAGCGGCGGCGGTACGATGGATCGCGGAGCATGCCGGCCGGGACCAGGGGTTCCGCGGGGCTTACTTCAGCGGCTCGATCCTGGGGCTCGCGGACGAGGAAGAACTGCCGGCAGCCTCCGACGTCGATGTGGTCGTCGTCATTGAAGGGGGGGAGCCCCCGCTGAAGCCAGGCAAATTCCTCTATGACGGCGCCCTGATCGAAGGCACCTACCTATCCGCATCGCAGCTCGCCACGGCAGAGCAGGTGCTGGGCTCGTACCACCTGGCGGGCAGCTTCCGGCGAGATACGATCATCAGCGACCCGACGGGGGAGCTGCGGCGGCTGCAGCAGGAGGTGGCCGCACGCTTTGCGGAGCGTACCTGGGTGCGCCGCCGCTGCGGCGAGGCCCGCGGCCGGATCGAGTCCTGGCTGCAGGCTCTGGACCCCTCCGCTCCGCCGCATGACCTGTTCACCTCCTGGCTGTTCGCGACCGGCGTAACCACGCACGTACTTCTCGTGGCCGCCCTGCGCAACCCTACGGTGAGGCTGCGCTACCTCGCGGCCCGTGACGCGCTCACAGTCTACGGCCGTGACGGCATCTACGAGCAGCTGCTGGAGCTGCTCGGCTGTGCCGGCTGGAGCCCGGAGCGCACCCGGGGGCACCTGCGGGAGCTGGCCCGTACCTTCGATGCCGCGGCGGCGGCCGGCAGAACGCCGTTCTTCTTCAGCTCGGATATCTCGCCGGCCTCCCGTCCCATTGCCATCGACGGCAGCGAGGCGCTCATCCGGGCAGGGAACCACCGCGAGGCGGTCTTCTGGATCGGCGCCACCTTCGCCCGCTGCCACAAGATCCTGGCCGCAGACGCCCCGGAGCTTGGCGAACGGCTGGCTCCCGCGTTCCAGTCGCTGGTGGAAGACCTCGGCGTCGCGGAATGGAGCGCGATGTCGCGGCGGGTCGAAGCCGTGCTCGGCTTCCTGCCGGTGCTCTGGGAAACCGCCGAGGCCATCATGGATGCCCATCCGGAGATTACGGGAGAATAGCACGTCCCGGGCAAGGAACCGCCTCAGGGCAAGCTCCTTGCCTGGGGCAGGCTGGCCCGTAGGAGCAGCTGCCGAATACATCAAGCTTTGCTGCCTCCGTCAGCCTCTACGGACCGTGCTTGTCGGCAGCACCAGTCCCATGATCATACGCAGGGTCGTGGTTTTGCCCGCCCGTTCTGCCCGAGGTGACCGTAGATCTCCCCCGGCGCCACCTCCATTGACACCTCTTCCACGGCAGCCTTCTGCCGTTTTCCATCGCCGCTCCCTTCATCCTGTCCGATCCGCAGACCGCCTGCCGGGCAGGTCGTAACATCTCACCCGCCCGCCAAACCAAAGAGGCCGCCAAAAGGCCAATGTCATTAAGTTAAAGCGTGTGCCCCATATTCAAAAGCAAGAGCAGGTTATCGAATAGATAGCCCGCTCTTTTTTGTACCCCAAAAGACAAATAAGCCTTGACAAGCAGTTGGAAATGTGTGGCGAAGCCCCTTGAAAAAACGAGGAGGTTTCGCCCATGCATGCTTACGCGAGTTCACTAAAAGAAACGCTGACAACTCTCATTCGAGAGATGTCAGCGGCACCAGCGCCTTATGTCAAAAACCCTGAAAAAGACTTTACCCGGAAGAAAAAGCTGTCCTTCGAAACGATGATGCAACTTCTGATCTCTATGGGCGGAAACAGCATATACAAGGAGCTCTTGGAATCGCAAGGTTATAACGTAAACACGGCAACAACTTCCGCTTTTGTCCAACAACGCAATAAAATTTTGCCGTCTGCTGTAGAATGCTTATTTCACAAATTCACTCAAACGTATAAGGATATTAAGGATTACCGCGGGTATCGATTACTTGCCATTGACGGTTCGGATTTACATATCGCAACGGATCCGGCTGAGAAGAACAGCTACTTTCAAAGTCAACCCAACACGAAAGGCTATAACCTTCTGCATTTGAACGCGGCGTACGACCTATGCAACAGACTTTACGTGGATGCTCTTGTCCAGCCAAAAAGGCTAATTAACGAGGGAAGGGCACTAGCAACCATGGTTGATCGTTCACCCATCAAGAGCAAAACCATTGTGATTGCGGACAGAGGCTATGAAAGCTACAACAATTTCGCGCATATTGAACGTATTGGGTGGAACTACGTCATTCGGGTAAAGGATTTGGATTCCAGTGGTATTCTGTCTAGCTTACGTTTGCCCGCTAGCGGAGAGTTTGATCGGGACATTCATCTGACACTTACCAGAAAACAAACCAAAGCGTTCAAAGCTTATCCGGGGTACAAATTCCTTCCATCCAATTCCACATTTGATTTTTTGGATGCTCATGAGAACATGATTTACCCGCTATCTTTTCGGGTTGTTCGTTTCGTCCTGCCTGACGGCGCCTATGAAACCGTCATTACGAATCTTTCTGCCGCGGACTTCCCGCCCGATGAACTCAGGTCCCTTTATCGCATGCGATGGGGTATTGAAACCTCGTTTAGGGCATTAAAATACACGGTTGGTCTGACGAGTTTCCACGCAAAGAAGCAAGCGTTCATCACCCAAGAGATTTATGCAAGAATGATTCTCTACAACTTCGCTGAAATGATGACCTCGCACGTCGTCATTTCGCAAATGGATAAACGGCATCAATATCAAGTCAATTTCACGGTTGCCGTTCACGTTTGTAGACAATTCTTGCGCTCCGGAGGTGATGAACCCCCGCTCGATGTTGAAGCGCTGATTCGCAAAAACATTTTGCCGATTCGACCCATTCGCCCGGGACAAAAGAACACGCGCAAAATCCGCTATAAATCAGCTGTCAGCTTCGTCTACAGAGTAGCATAATTCGATTCATATGAACATTTTTTTAGCGGATCGTCATCCGTTTGTTTGCTGTACCATTTTTCAGTCTTGTAACAAAAGACAAACGGCACAGGGCTTTTCCCATGCCGTTTCAGATTCATTTTCCGATCTTGTCTTTGAGATTAACTTAATGACATTGGCCAAAAGGCAGCCCTTTTTTTGTTATTTAGACAAAGCCCACTTCATTATTTAAACAAATCCCACTTTCTTGAGGTTGTCATACGAGATCCGCAGGCTGTCGAACGCGTCCGTCGGCCCGTTATCCCGCTCGACCAGGTACCACTTCACCCCGGTCTCCTCGCAGGCCTGGAGGATCTCCGGCCAGTTCAGGTTGCCTTCCATCACTTCGGTCATGATCTGATTCTGATCGATGATCGTCATATCCTTGAGATGGATGGCTTCGATGCGGCCCTTCAGCTTGCGGATCCAGGCCGCCGGATCGGCGCCTCCCGCCTGCACCCAATACGTGTCGAGCGTGAACAGGAACGTCTCCGGGTTCGTCTCCTCCAGGAGTACATCCATCCCCAGCCGGCCGCCGTGCTTCTCGAACTCCCAGTGGTGGTTGTGGTAGCTGAACTTCAGCCCCTGCTTCCCGAGCTCCTCCGCGATGGCGTTGAACTGCTTGGCGAACGCCCCGTAGCCTTCGCTGCTTCGGAACTGCACCGGCAGTCCGCCGATCCCCGCGATGGAGCAGCCGAGAGCATGGTGGTCACGGACGACCCCATCCAGATCCTCGACAAACCTCTCGTAAGGGGTATGCGTGATGACGATCCCTAGCTCCAGGGAGCGGGCGATGGAGGCCAGCTCCCCCACGGGGATATGCCACAGTCCGGAGGCCTGAATCGTCGTATAGCCCATGGCTTTGATTCGCTGCAGCGTCTCGCGGAGGTCATCCGCCGTCTTGGTATATTCACGCACCGTATACAGCTGTGCGCCAGCAATTTTGGACATGTGCCGCTTCCCCCTTAGTGTGATCCCGCTACGTCTGCCACTTTTTGCTCGACCTGCTTGTTCACCTTGGAATTCGCAATCCGCTCCTGAAGCAGCTCGTAGAAATGATCGTGGTCAAAATTATTCAGATCCGCCCAGTCGTCCACCCAGGTCGAGTAGTGAATGGCATTGGAGATCAGGAGGCCGTGAATGCCTTCCTCGCCCGGGGCGAGGAGCTTCTCGCCGTGCAGAACAGCCTTCGTGAAGTTCTTCATGATGCCGATATGCTGCTCCCCGCCGTTGGAGGCCGCCGGCAGTTGGCAGATCCAGCTTTCCGGCTTTTTGAACAGCTCCGTGTTCACCCGGTTGTGCTCCCGCTCCGAGATCCGGTTCCGGTGGAAAGTAATCTGATTGTTCTCGACCACAATCTTGCCCATATCCCCCGAGATCTCGAGCCGGTTCGTCCCCGGCGCCTCCCCGGTGGAAGTGATATATACACCCGTTGCTCCGCTGTCATACTCCAGGTAAGCGGTCACATCGTCTTCTACTTCGATATTGTAATACTTGCCGAAGGAACAGAACGAACGGATCCGGGACGGCATGCCGAGCATCCATTGGAGCAGGTCGAGATTATGCGGATTCTGGTTGATGAGCGTACCGCCGCCCTCCCCCTTCCATGTGGAGCGCCAGGAGCCCGAATCATGGTAAGCCTGCGGCCGGTACCAGTCCGTCACGATCCAGACCACCCGCTTCATCGCGCCGAGCTCTCCGCTCTGCACAAGGTCGCGGACCTTCTGGAAGACGGGGTTGGTCCGCTGGTTGTACATGATGCCGAAGACCTTGCCCGAACGGGCCGCAGCTTCGTTCATCTCCAGCACCTGCCGGGTGTAGACGCCCGCAGGCTTCTCGACCAGCACATGCAGCCCGTGCTCGAAAGCTTCGATCGCCTGAGCCGGATGGTCGTAGTGCAGACCCGCGATCAGGACGGAGTCAATGAGACCGCTCTTGTACATGTCTGTGACATTCTCAAAGACCGCAACGCCGGGCAGGTGCTTCTGCGCCCACTCCCTGCGCGCCTCGCTTACATCGCATACGGCTCCAAGGGCGAGCCCCGGCACCTTGTTCTCCACATGAATGTGATGGCAGTGCGAAGACCCCATATTGCCGAGGCCGATGACGCCAAGTCTCACCTTTTCCATAACCTGCATCCTCCTCAAACCTTCTCTGCACCGTTACTGTACCACTTTCATTTGTACATGTTCATCGCTTTCATTGTTTGAAACTGTGAATATCTTGCGGTATGATGGAGAGAAGCTCAGCTAACCATCCGAAGAAACGGTGGAGATTCCATGGAACCCTTGAAGCGGTGGAACGGCCGCAACCACTATTACGCCGCGTCGGATGCGTCTTTTCATTATCACCATGCCCGCGATGAGAGACCCAACCCGCAGAGCTTTAAGCCCCACTACGAACAAGGCTTCGAAATCTACATGTTCCTCAGCGGCTCGGGCAGCTATACGGTCGAAGGCAGCCGCTACGAGCTGGAGCCCTGCTCCCTGCTCATAATGAACTCCAATGAGCTTCACGTGCTGAACATATCCGAGAATCAGCCGTATGAACGCATTGTCCTGCTGCTGAATGAGAATCTCCTCCCGCCTTTTATGCTGAACGGCGTGGATTTTTTCCGGACGATCAAGTTCCGCAAGCTCGGGGAGAACAACCAGATCCTTGCCGATACGGTGAGATCCAGCGGTCTCTTGGAGCTCTTCGGCAGGCTGCAGCGGCTTCTCGGGCCTGCAGGGCCCAGGAGCGCCGAGAATGAATTCGTCGCGAAGTGCGTGATCGTCGAGATTCTCTCCACGTTCAATGAACTGGCTGAGTCGGAACGGCCGCAGGCAAGCCGCAAGTCAGGCGGCAAAATACACGCGGTGCTGGAGTATATCAATGCGAACCTGGAAGAGGATCTGTCACTGGATCTGCTGGCCGAGACGTTCTACATCACCAAGTACCACCTGTGCCACACCTTTAAGGAAGCGACCGGCTACTCGGTCAACCAGTACATTACGTACAAACGGGTCCGCATGGCCGACGGGCTGATGCTCCAGGGCTTCTCCCCCACGCAGGCCTGCTTCATGTCCGGCTTCAACACTTATTCGAATTTCTTCAAGTCCTACCGCAGGCTCACCGGCAAATCGCCGAGGAACGGGAGGAATGGAGAGTAGAGGAATGAGGAGCAGGAAATTCCTTATAAGAAAAGCGCCTTCTTTATGATTTCGGGCTTCGATCCTTAGGATGACCCATCATAAAGAGGCGCTCTATTTTTTGGACCAAGTGCTTACAAGAACCACGCCGTCAGATCTTTGCGGCCGTGATCGAAACCAGATTCATATAGGTCCCGCCATCCGCATTGAGCAGCGCGATATTATCGCGTGCATGCTTGTTGTCGCACTGAAGCCACTCGTGCCACGCTTCCGAAAAGCAGTTCATTTCGCTTACCGATTGCACGCTGACATGCGGCGACTGCTCCCATAAGGTCCGCCACCAATCGCAGGTGTGCCAATGAAGCTCATCCTGAGCAGGCGGCAGGAACGGCCGCAGCGCCCCGGGGACGCCACCGTCATATTCCATCTTAAACCCCGGCACTGCGACGGCGAATAGGCCGCCGGCACCCGCATTCCTTTGCGCAGAGGCACATGCGCCGTTAATTCCTTGATGATGACTACCGAGCTTGGCCCCATCAGATGGGCTCTCAGGAAGTCAGCATCTTCCAAATAGGCGGTTACTCATCTAGGAACCTCCGATCTTTGTGTCAACGGATACTTCCAATAAAGCAGCTCTTCATCTTGGGTATCCAATTGAAATCCTAACTTCAGCAGCACATTCCTGGAGGCGGCATTGTCATGCCCGCATCTCGCTCTGATGAGCTGGACATCCTCGTGCTGCAAGGCCCATGCTAGTAAGGCTTGAGCGGCTTCGAAGCAGTACCCCTTGCGGCGGCGGCTGTCATTCGTTGCAAACCCGATTTCAATCCTGCCGTCCTCATCGGGGTCCCCTAAAAAGCCGATCCCTCCCACAATGTCCCCCGTATCTTGCTCTACCATGATCCAGGAGTCAAAGCCCCGGGTGCCGTTATTGCTGATCAGACGCTCCCGAAAGTAAGGTATCGCCTCCAAAAAATCGGGACCCGGCCATTCGCCATTGGTTGTGTAACCCAGAGCTTCTATCGCGCCGGTATCCTGCCGTGCTGCCGCTTGGATTAAATCCAGATCCAGTGTGACCAACATGAGCCGATTCGTATAAAGCTTCATGCCCTCCCCGCCCTTCTACACCGACCTGCCCTTTTATAGGAAATTACCTTCAGTATACCCGCGTCACCTTGCCCGATGGGTGTAGAGATCACTTATAGTTAAACTCTCCTGTCTTTGCGTCACAAAACCAGTTCCATTTATGGCTTGTTCAAATTCAAGCCGAACGGATTCCATCAAAGACTTGGGTTACCAGCTGCCTTATATAGTTGTCGTCAATGCTGTCCCCCGTAACCAACAAGCGGTAGAAGATGGGCCCGTAGATGAGATCCGTGCATAAGGCGGTATCGAGATCCTTCTTCAATTCTCCGCGCCGAATCCCCCGATCCAGAATACCATGAACCTCCAGCCGGCGGGGCTTGATGTAACGGCTCCGGTAGGCCTCTGCCAGTGCAGAATCCATCTGCCCCTCCCCTATGATCTCCAGGAAGATGGAACCCTCACGGCTTGCCATAAACCGGGCCATGTTCGTGGCATGTTCCAGCAGATCCTGGAATACGTGACCGGTATCGGGGACAGGCAGTCTTGCCGTTGCGGCGGATAAAAAACCGTCCATTACGACCGCAGCCTTGTTAGGCCACCATTTGTAGATCGTGGCTTTACTCACCTTGGCCCGGTCAGCGATTTTTTCAACGGTCACCGCTCCAAAGCCCATTTCCAACAATAATTCGTAGGAAACGGAAAGGATCGAGTGCTGCGTTTCCACATTGCGCGGACGTCCTCTTTTCGCCTGCATGTAATTGTGATTCCCCCCTGCTGCTATTCGTCTTCAGCGATATATAAACCATACGTTTAGTATACAAAACAGGAACGCGCAAGAAAAGCCTATTTACAAAACGATGCGTTCAGTATATTATTGGAACAGACAATTATGAAACCATACGTTCAGTATTTATTAGAGGAGGATCACAAAATGAAAAATGAACACGGGTATCCTACCGGTCGTATCTCCAGCTGGATGACGGTGCTGCTGGCAGCCGCATGCGGGCTTATCGTCGCCAATCTTTATTTCGCTCAAACGCTGGTTGGGCCGATCCGCGATGAATTCGGCCTCACCTCTGCCGCAGCCGGCTTCATAGTTACCGTAACTCAGATCGGATATGTAATCGGGCTGCTCTTCATCGTTCCGCTAAGCGACATCATTGAAAATCGGCGTCTCACGGTGACTATGCTGATGGTTGCCGTCGCTGCACTGCTGGCTGCAGCATACACCCATTCCGCCCCCCTCTTCTTCCTCGCATCCCTATTTATTGGAATCGGATCGGTTGTCGCTCAGATTCTGGTGCCCCTCGCCGCCTTCTTGGCTTCGGAGGAACAGCGCGGCCGCGTGGTCGGCAGTGTGATGAGCGGCCTTTTACTGGGAATTATGTTTGCCCGGCCACTGGCAAGCTTTATCACCAGTCTTTGGGACTGGAGAGCCATATTCGTTATCTCATCCGCGGCCGCCACTCTTCTGGCTGTGCTGCTGTGGTATGTTCTTCCAGAGCGCAAGCCGGCACCCATGTTACGCTACGGGCAGCTGGTTCTCTCCTTAGGGAGTATCCTGCATCGCACGCCGGTGCTTCGGCGTCGTGCCTTATACCAAGCTTTTTTATTTGGCGCCTTCAGCCTGTTCTGGACTGTCGTTCCCCTTCATTTGGCGGATACGTTCGGAATGTCTCAAGAAGGCATTGCATGGTTTGCACTGGTTGGTGTAGGCGGCGCCATCGCTGCGCCGATTGCCGGAAGATGGGCGGATCGGGGCTGGAGCAGGATGTTAACGGGGCTGGCCATGATTACAGCCTTCCTGTCTTTTTTGCTCATCCATTTGTTCTCAAGCTATTCTACACCCGCGCTCATCCTTCTCTTCATCTCCGCCATTACGCTGGACATGAGCGTGTCGGGCAATCTTGTCATCAGTCAACGTGCGATTTATTCGCTGGGAAGTGAGACCAAAGGCCGCCTGAACGGACTGTTCATGTCCATTTTCTTTATCGGGGGGGCCATCGGATCCTCTCTGGGCGGCTGGTCTTATGCCCAGGGGGGCTGGGGGCTCACTTCTCTCCTGGGAACCCTCCTGCCGCTCCTGGCGCTGATCTACTATCTCACCGAGTGGAGAACAACCCGGACACAAAGAACTCTCGACAAGACCACAGTGTAAATCAGGAATTGCATAGGCCAGTCCATCAGCAAAATCCCCTTGCTTCCGTAAGGGGATTTTGCTGAATTCATAGTGGACCTATATTGCCGTGTCGTACTTTTACAATACACGAAAATCCAGCTCTGATATCATAAGAGGTGATGTGAAATGTCACTGGGGGGATACAAGGATGCAGAAATTTTCGATGGTCGCCAAATTCACGGCCAAAACCGGGGCTGGCGAAGCCTTGGCCGGATTGCTGCTGGAAGCCGGCGCTTCCGTTCAAGCCATCCAAGCATGTGAAGTCTATATCGTGCACAGATCGGATACGGAAGAGGATACACTGTGGGTAACCGAGATTTGGACAAGCCCGGAGGCCCATGCCGAAGCCCTCGCCCTACCGGAAACCAGAGCAGCGATCGCCAAGGCGATGCCGTATATCGCCGGTGTCGAAGGGACGAGATTGCGGCCTCTTGGCGGCAAAGGCCTCTCCTTGCATGAATTGTAGACGGGATATCGAGTCTTCTTCCTTCGATACGCCCGCTTCATGAGATTCCTTGAATTGACATCGACATTTCATGTTGCTAAGGCTCCCCTCCCTCCCGAAACCGTTCGGCAGGGCTGGGAGTCTTTTTCGTTTCTCTGTCTACCAGAAAATGGCATACAATGAAAGAGGATGATTCGATGAGCGGAAATCCACAAAAGCACATGCATTTAGGAGCGTTGCTGTTCCATGTTGGCCACCATATAGCAGCATGGTGGCACCCTGAGACGGAGACCTCTGGAATCATGGATAGAGACTTCTATCGGAGGCTGGCGCAGACGGCGGAACGGGGGAAGTTTGACATGATCTTTCTGGCGGATGCGCTGGCCGTTACCGATCAGTTCGGCATAGATATTCAGCACTGCATCACAGTCAGACCCGAGCCCCTCACGCTGCTATCCTACTTGACTGCGATGACTGATCACATCGGTCTGGTGGCGACCGTCTCTACCACGTATCAGGAGCCTTACCATCTGGCACGGTAGTTTTCTTCACTGGACCAGTTTGCCCAGGTCTCCTCAAGGGAGACCGGTCATTTTTCAAGCAGGCGCCTCCGATACAGGACAGCATTTTGCAGCAAGAACGGCTGAAGTTGTTTTTTCCGCAAGCCAGACGCACCAAGAGGCCCAGCGGTTTTATACGGGCCTGTAGTCGCTGCTTCCTGCGTACGGACGGCAGGCGGGCGAATTAAAAATCATGCCGGGCATCCTTCCTATTATCGGCAGCACCTTGGCGGAGGCGAAGGAACAGGAAGCGTATCTGCAGGAGCTGGTACTGCCGCAGGTCGGCCTGAAAATGCTGGAGGTCCGGCTCCAAATAGACTTGACGGGTTACCCGCTGGACGGTCCCCTGCCTCAGCTTCCCGAGCTGGACTGTGATTTCGGCCGTTTTTGTACAACCTGCATTACTTTTATATCACCTTTACCCCAACAGGTACTCGAAGCTTGGCGCTGCCATTCTTATATTCAAACTGAAACTCCCCCGCAGGCATCCGGAAACGGAGTTTCACCTCCTTCAGCGAGTCAGGCAGTTTGGGAGAAAACTGGACCTGCGTCCAGCCCGGAGCCGCCGACTTAATACCGAACACTTCTTCGATTAAGATGGGGATGGGCGCACTGGCCCAGGGATGACATAAGCTCGTGTTCCATTTCAAATCCTTGGACCACGCTTCAAAGCAGGCCGTCGCCCCTTCCTTCACCATATTGCCCCAGGAATGCAGGTCTTCCGACGTGATCAAATCGTAAATGAGCTCCTGTTCTCCGGCGGCTGCAAGCGCTTGGAGTACGAAGTAAGCCATGTATACCCCGCAGCTGAGCCGTTTCTCGCGGATCAAATGCACGGCGGATGAAACCGCTTCCTCCGGCGACAGACCGAATAGCAGCGGTAACACATTGGCATGCAATGAAGCGTGCATCGAGCCTTCCGCATCGACGAACAATTTTCTCTCGGGATTGTAGAACTTGTGTATAAAGGCGGTGCGAAAACGGCTCGTCATCTCCTCTGCAGCTGGAGGCAAACCGAGCGCTTTCCGGATCTCCCGAACGGCTATCCGTGCTCCATAATAAAAAGCATTGATGACATTGTGGCAGCCTTGGATATTCCCCTTCTCCAATGAAAAGTCGTAACCGTCTCTCAGATTCTCGGGCCAATCCACCAAATTCCACTTGTCGTTGAAGGAATGGAGCAAGCTGTCCGGTCCTTGATAAGCTTCAAAATACTTCAACATCCGCTCTGCGATCGGATACATGGATTCCAGAAAAGCGCGGTCCCCGCTGAACTGATAATAGCGCAGCAGCTGCATCGGCCATTGAAAAGAGAAGTCGGCAATCTCCTGCATGTAATGTCCCGGTGCGACAGCTACTAATCCGGGGCATACCCTCGCGGACAAAAGCGCGAAGTCTTCAAGGGACTTTCGGAACATCCGCAAATCGCCGGATACATAGGAGTGTGCATGCGTAATAATGGTGTTATCCCCCAGGTACTGGCCTTTCTCTCGGGAGGGGCAATCCACATAGTTCTCCTGCGTACCCAATCGAACTCCATTCTTGCAGATGGACCAGATCGATTGTAAGAGGCAATCGGACGACTCGAATCTGCAGGCGTCCTCATCCAGCGGGTAATGGCGTACAATGGCAGCGAAGCTGTCCGGAAGCAGCTCCGTGTCCGGGCTTGCAAGCACCTCGACAAAACGGAATGCTTTGTAATCGTACAACTCCAGCTCTTCCTCTTCCCCCGATAGGGTCCAGGTATCTAAGTAGGTGCAGTTACACCTCATCTCGTAGCGCACTCTCCCGCTCGGAAGCAGCTCCTCCGCGCTGCGGATTTCAACCTTTTGGCCCGGTTCGCCTTTGGCTCGCATCGTGAATTGGCCGGTTAGCTCGCTTCCGAAATCGAGCAAATATCCGCCCTCGACCGAAGATACGCTCTGCGGCTTGATCCGGTACACGGACAGATTCGGAGTCGGCTGCAGAAACAGCCGATGGTCATCCGCCAGGTGCTCCCAAGCGGAAAGCCACGCCGAATCGTTAAACCCGGCCAGCTTCCACCCTTTCTCCTTCAGCCGGCTGTCGATATGTTCCTGAAACTGCGTGTTGTAGCCTATGATTGGAGAGGCACCATACTCCCGAGCGGTGCAGTATTTCCATGTTCGGTCCGTATGCACCAGACTCCTGCCTTCCGAGACCAGTTCTGCGATCAGCCCCTGCCGGTAATCGCAGCTGTTATAGGAACGGCTGATGAGGCCGTGGTAATATACATGGACCGCGATAACGTTCTCCCCCCGCTGAAGATAGGAGGCTACATCGAACCGGTTGTAATAATAATGGTAATGGTTCCCTTGGGCAGGTCCTTGTCCGACATAGCGGCCATTAACGTAAAGTTTATAGTAATCGTCTGCGGTGATGTCCACATGCGCTTCCTGTACCGCATCGCCCAGGCTAAATGATTTTCGGACGAGCATATGATGATTTTGAAGCTCCGCCTTGTGCTCCTGATCCCCTCCCTGCTGATCTTCTTTATGATATACGTCGATAGGTTTTAAGCCACAGAAGCGTTGATCTGTAATCCATGCAGCCATCCATTTCTTGTCCATAAGGCGATAGATCCCTTCTCTGAAAAGTGGGGTTGCCGTTATCATACACCGGCAGCACTTCGCAGAACTTGGGTTTATTACCGAAAACATTGGTGGATTTGACGCTTCTGCAGCGTACTTTTACAATGGAATTCATAACCGTTGGTCCGGGAGGGCAGCGAATGTTCAAATATGCCAAGGAGCATTTCTTAGAGAGTGAAGCCTTTCCATTCTCTGTACTGCCGTTCATGACATTACCATCCCGTCCGTACAAACCGCATTACCACGATTTCATCGAATTGGTTTACGTTGCGGACGGTAACGGGGAACACCTGTATAAAGGCAGATCGTTTCCTATATCCAAAGGGGACATCTTCGTGATCCCCCCGGGGATGGAACATGATTATCGCGTCCTAGGGGATGCCCCACTAGAAGTCTACAATGTCATGTTTCTGCCCTCGCTGCTGAACGACGAGCTGAAGAATCTCGCCGCGGTCAGCCCCTTCGTCGATTTCTTTTACCTTGAGCCCTTTCTAAGGCACGATGTGGATTTCAATTCCCATTTGAAGTTATCGCTGATCGAAGGTCAAGAGATCAAACAAAGAATTGAACGAATCCTTACTGAATTTCGATCCAAGTCCCTGGGCTATCAGATCTCCATCAAGGCCCTGTTGATTGAAATGCTTGTCTTTCTCAGCCGCTGCTACGATAACCGATTCATCGAACCTGCCTTCCACAGCAAAGCATCCCTCGCCATCCGGCAGCTGTGCGAATTCCTGGAGCATAACTACGAACAGCCGATCAGCTTGGAACAAGTGTGCCGGATGTGCGGCATGAGCCAGACGAAATTTACCACAGAGTTTAAGCAGGCTATGGGAAAAACGTTCACCGAATACCGGAATGAGATTCGCATTCACGCTTCTCTGAAGCCGCTTCGTGAAACGGAGGACAATATCATTACGATATCGGAAAGCGTGGGCATTCATGATTTGAGCCATTTTTACAAGCTGTTCAAACATCACATGAAGATGACGCCGCGGCAGTACCGGGTTAAATATCATAAGGGATAATGAGCACGGCAAAGAAGCCCCCAAACCATTCCGTTTGGAAGCTTCGGAAGCTGATCTGCCGGGTCAGCAATCAAGTACGAAGTCTAGGCCATATCACCAGTGGAATGAGTACTAAGGATAGGATCCCCCCAGCAAATGATAAGGTTGGAAAGCTGGATCCGGCCACAATCATGCCGGACAATGCTCCGCCGGCAGCCCCCGACAACGCAATCAGCACATCGACGGTACCTTGGGTTTTTGCCCGTGTGGAAGCTTCGGTTGAATCCACAATAAGTGCCGTCCCACTGATCAAACCCAGATTCCAGCCTAATCCAAGTAAAGAAAGAGCGGCTGTCAGAAGAACCATAGAATCTCCTGGCGCCAATGCGGCAAGTAAACCTGCCAGAAGCAGTGTAATTCCAGAGGCTATCGCCATGGCAGTACGCCCCAGCTTGTCGACAAGGATACCGGTAACCAGGGAGGGGAGATACATGGCACCGATATGAAAACCAATCACAAGACCTACCGCACCCAAGCCATGTCCATGATGGTTCATGTGAACGGGTGTCATCGTCATAACAGCTACCATCACGATTTGGGTAACAACCATAATCGCTGCACCAACGATAATGCCTCTTTTGTTCTCCTTATGTTCAGCTGTTCCCCCATGTCCTTGATCACCAGGTTCTTGCTTGGTCGCTTCTATCGTCCTGGCTATAACCAACGGATCCGGCCGAAGCAGGAGGAAAAGAACAACTCCTGCCAGGATATAGGCTGCTGCTGCCAAAATAAAAGGACCGGCAAGCGGCGGAACACCAATGGAAAGAGCGAAATTCCCCATGACGTTCACTAAATTGGGACCCGCCACGGCACCAAATGTTGTAAAAACCATGGTCATACTGATCGCAGTCGCCCGCTGTTTCCTATTCGCCAAGTCCGTACCTGCATAACGGGCCTGTAAATTTGTTGCAGACCCGGCACCATACACAAGCAGGGAAAGAAACAGCAGAACAACACTGTGGAGCACGGCGGCAATGATGACACCAAGTGCTCCAAGTCCACCGAGCATAAATCCCGTTGTTAAACCTGTACGACGTCCAAGACGTTGAGAAAGTCTCCCCACGAGTAAAGCTGCTCCAGCCGACCCTAGAGTAAGTAACGCTGAGGGAAGACCGGCAAACGTATCCGTACCGAGCATTTGCTGCGCAAGAAGTGCCCCCACAGTAACGCCTGCCGCTAACCCTGCACCGCCAAAAATTTGAGAAATACTTACCACGAGTAAGGTACGTCTGTATAACATGTTTAGCGTTTCTGTAGAAGGAATGCTGCTTTGTAACCAAGCCGATGAAACATCTTCCCCTTTTATCCCCTGTTTAGGCAACAAAATCCAACCCACCCTTATCATAACAAATATGATGTCTTGCCATCGCCAGCTTTTGAATCATAACACGCACAAAAAAACCATACAATATAATAATTGTATGGCAAACAATATCAAGTAAGATCGTTAAGTAACCGTTGAAGGATCGTTAATCCTTTCTCCAGCTCTTCGATCGTTTCCGGTGCACAGACAGCAATCCTTACGGCCCGCTCCGGGGAACAGTTCCCCACTACGAATCGATCCGCCGCATACACTTGTACCCCGTGCTGTGCGGCCAGCCTTTCGAACTCGGCACCGGTAACCCGGCCTGGTAACAGCAGCCAACGGAAGATGCCCGTTTCCCCCCCCAAACACGTATAGTCTGCCAGATAGCGGTTTACGATTTGGTTTCGGCGAATGGCTTGTTCCCGGTGGCCCTCAAGTAAGCGCTCGAATTGATTGGATACAATCGTGCGCGCGGCCAGTTCAGCAAATAACGGTGGAACGGATACATTTAAATTATACAGCGCCTTCGCAATGGGCTCCTTGAAGGGGCCTGGAACGGCCACGTAGGCCAGCCGCAATCCCGGCGCGAACGATTTGGATAAACTCGCAATGTAGATCGTCTGATCCGGCGCGAATGAAGCGATGGCCGGAGAAAGTTTTTCGCACAGGAGACTGTAAGACGCATCTTCAATAATGAACTGATTATACTTATTGGCAATTGCTGCAATCCTCTTGCGATTCTCAACAGACATCGTGCCGGCTGTCGGATTATGATAATCCGGAATTAAGTAAATGCCTTGAATACTGTCATTCTTACACGCATATTCCAAGGCAGACGGACTCATTTCACCGTTCTCTTACTTGATTGGTACGATTTGGATACTGAGCATCGCCGCAGCCGTTTTTAAGCCAGGGTAAGTATGAGCATCGGCACCAATGCGGTCTCCGGGCTTACATAGACTCGCAAGTGCGGCCGCAATCGCGTTTTGGCCCCCATTCGCCAATACAATGCGATCGGCTGTGGTTTCCAGGCCGCTTCTTCGGATTAGCTTCACAGCCGCATCCTTCTGCCAAAGGCTCTCCCCCGCCCGGCCATAACCAAACCATTTTTCAGAATTCGTCTCTTGCAGCATACTTTTCAGCTGGAGCAGCAGCGGCTCGAAGGAAGCATGATCCGGCAGGGTAGCTCCCATTTCGATTACATGCTCCGGCTTCGTATCTTGGAGTAAATACGCATTCGACATCGCGTCATACGATACGAATGTCCCGCTTCCGACGGAAGCACTTAACAAGCCCTTTACCTCACACAGTTTAAACGCTTTTGAAATCGTGCTCACATTCAAATCCAAATAATCGGCCAGTTCCCGCTGTGGGGGAAGTTTGGTTCCGGGGACCAACACTCCGTTTACAATATCCTGCTGCAGCTGCCCGGCAAGTGCTTTATAGACGGGTTTTTGGGTTCTATCCACCGACGGCTTCCAGCTCATGGGATAGTTATCAAAAGAATTCATCGGCATGATCCGCATCCTCTTATTCTATCAAGTAAGCAAAAAGAGGCGGCCCGAGCCGCCTCTTGACTTGCGTTGTGCTTCCGAATCTATCCGAGAACCGAGTGGATGAATGTTTCCAGTGAGGAAACATCCGTGATATTCTTGTTGCACTCCTGACCGTTCATGCACACATAGTTGCCGACCGATTTGTAATAGTCGGATGAAGCATGTGCCGGCCTTTTTTTGGATATGGCCGTAAACAAGACCAGTTCTTCATAGGTGCTGCATACGAAACAATAGCTTTTCTTATGGGTTGCCGTATATCTGCCTTCTACGCCGACAAATTGCCCGCCTGTATGATAGACAAGGAACATTTTTTGGGTCGATATATCGGTCCAGCTCAGATAGGATATACGCCGAAAGTCGATTTGCGTGAGATCGGGTAGCTTCAGCTTCTTATTTTTGGGGAAGAGCTTCCGTATCTGCTGCTCGGTAATCGGTGGAAATTCAATCCGGTACGGCTCGAGCGCCTGCATATAGTGTTGAATATCTTCCGCCGTTTTCAATTCCGAGATGGATTCCAGCGTCATTTTCCGGGTATCCGTTACATCCGGGAACAGCTCCGCCACCTTGGTTTGGGCGCTGTAACGGACGGACCCCACTATTTTCGGATCGCCGACCGATCGGAGTGCATGCAGCACGGAATCTGCCTGGTTTCGGATATAGTTATATTGATAGTTTCTAATAAATGGTTCGCACATGGACGTCAGCCCCTTATTTTATCTGTACTTGAAAATAAGGTGCAAAGCCAAAATATTAGAAAACGATAGCTGCTCATTCGGGCGACGTTGTGTGAATCTTAGGCCGTCCCATGCAAAGTATCGCCTCCCATTCAGGCTTTGCATGAGGCTTGTGCAATCCGGCAATCTCTGATTGCCATCAGGATCACCTCCCTTTCGCAGGAATGAGAATATTATAATCGTATCGGTGAAAAAAATAAAGGCTGCTTCCGGGATCTTTTTTCATGCAGGAAAATCGGTCTTCCGCGAGGAAATGGTCAGGAAGAAACCTTCCCATATCCTGCCAAGGAGCTCATCTCTCTATGACATCGACATCTGCTTCGACGCTTGAGAACATCCCGGTCCACCATACCGCAGCCGTGAACCGGGCGGTGGATTACATCAGGAGCCGCTTCCCTGCCACCCCGGCCCTGAATGAAGTGGCTGCCGCCGTCTCGGTGTCGCCTTACCACCTGCACCGCCTGTTCAAGGCGGTCACCGGGGAGACGCTCCACGGCTTCGCTTCCCGCGTCAAGCTTCAGCATGCCGTCCACCGGCTCGTATACTGGGGCTCGGCCAGCGCCACAGAGATCGCCTATGACTGCGGCTATTCTTCCATGGCCGTGTTCTCCCGAGCCTTCAAGGGAGCAGCCGGCGTATCCCCGACCGACTTCCGCACGGCCCATGTGCTGCAGAATAGCAAGATATGCAAAGCGGACCGCAGCCTCAGTCAAAGCTATTCCGG
The DNA here is from genome assembly GCF_049942825.1 of Paenibacillus sp. S-38. Lineage (NCBI taxonomy): Bacteria > Bacillati > Bacillota > Bacilli > Caryophanales > Paenibacillaceae > Paenibacillus > Paenibacillus sp. S-38. The sequence continues at coordinate 3,642,425 of NZ_CP187970.1, read as the reverse complement.
GCTGTGGGCGTATAATGAAGAAGGCGGGGACAGAGCGGGGGCTGCGAGACGGCTGAAGGTGGCGGTCCGGGAATTCGCTCCGGCCCACCTGATCTACCTGCGGCATTACGGCGAGTATGCTTATGCGCAGCCCCATCCGGTCCTTCAGAGGAGCTTCGCCCGGCTGAACCGTCTGGCGAATGCGATGGAGCTGTGGAGTGCCGCTGCCTTCCTGACGGGGACAGCGCACGGCCCGTGGACAAGGTTTGCGTTCCCGCTGCTGCCCGGCCCCTATGACGCCGGGCTTGCGGTTCCGGCGGCAGCGGGCGAGGCTATTCCCCGGCTGCCGGAGGAATTCGGCGTCCGGCCTTGGCCGGGTGGTACGTACGCGGTCGTCCACTTCGAAGGCCACCTGGCAGATGCGGACAACGTCGCAGGCGTCCTTCTTGAGGAATGGCTGCCGGACAGCGGCTACCTGTACGACGACAGGCCCGCTGCCGTAGTGACCTATAACAACCCTTACGGAGACCCGGAAGGCCGTTGGGTCGTCGACCTCTGCCTCCCGCTCCGGCTTCCGAGCTAACCGGGCTCAGCCCAGAAGGAGAACCACGGCATGATCAACCGGTTCAAAGAATACCGCCCCGTATTCCTGTCCGCCGACCGGGAGCGGTCGCTTGCCTACTATGCGATGCTCGGGTTCCAGTGCAACCACTACACGGGCTTCGTCGACCGGGACGGCCTGCGCTTTGCGGTTCACGACGCATCCGGCGCCGCAGGAGAGATCCGGCCGAACCACAGGGTGGACGGCCGGTCCTGGGATATGTACATCTGGGTCGAGGACGCCGATGCCCTGTATGCCGAGCTGTCAGCCAAAGGCGCGATGATCCACTATCCCCCGCACAGTCCCCGCGAATACCACATGCGGGAGTTCGCCATCCTGGATCCGGACGGCTATATCTTCGCCTTCGGCTCCCCGATCCGGTAGCCGCAGAGCGGCGGCGGACTCCCCCGAGGAGGAACGAGTCATGTCTACATTATCCGCCAGCCGTCTGCAGCGGCGTATTGGCAGCGTATTCATCCCGGTCCGGAACATCGAACGGGCCCGAGACTGGTACGTCCGGCTGCTCGGCATCACGGAGCCCTGCGAGATTCAGTTCGGCCACCTGTGCATCCTGCCGACCGTTGGCCCCGATCTCATCCTCGACACGATGCCGATGTGGGGCGGCCGGGATCCGGAAGGCGCTCCGCCGATCCGCACCCCCTCCGTCCTGCTGCCGACGGACGATCTGCAGGCGTCGTATGCCTTCATGCAGGAGCAGGACATCAAGCTCGTGACGGGCATCGAGCACGGGCACTGGTTCGTCATCGAAGATCCCGATGGGAACCGGCTGATGATCTGCGGGAAGTAGGCGGAGTCTGACAACGGCATGGAAGCAGTCAAGACATGGTAACAGGAAGGATGTTTCCAATCGGCCCTGATCCTATTAGGCTGCGCCGCCAGCTGCGGTGTGCATCACTTTTTTAGGCAGGACAAGAAAAAAGTCCAATCCTTTCCTCTCAAAAGAGGCACGGATTGGACTTCATTAGAAGATGATCAACAGGAGAAAAAGATCAACAGGCGTTTCCCGTGATTCAAAGAACTACACCTTAAACTTTACTACAAGAGACTGCAGATCTTCGGCAATGTTGGCCAGGCTAAGGGATGAAGCCGTTATTTCTTCCAAGGCCGCGAGCTGCTGCTCCGTTCCGGCGGAAGCCTCCATGGCGCCAGCCAGAACCGTTTGTGCGGTTTGTTCCATGTTCATGGTCGACTCCAGCACCCGGCCGGTTCCTTCAGAGACCTGGTTCAGCACACGGGTCATCTCGTGAACCTCGCCCGACTCCGACTCCGTACCAACCGTAATGGAGATCGCATCAAAAGTTTCCTTCGCCAGGCGTACCTGTACGGCCCCTTCCCCTACTTCCTACGTGGCGGACTGCATGGCCTGCGTGGCTGCCTTCGTGCCGCTGGCCCGGACACTCTTCTCATCCTTGAGGTTGGTCGCTACACGGGTATCTCCCAGGAACAAGGTAACCGCTCCGCCTGTAAACTTCGCCATGCTGTCGGCAAACTCATGGTTCCCATTGATGAGCGTATTCCCCTTGTACAGCTTCCCGTCCCTGACCGACCACTCCCCGGGATACTGCGCATCCAGCCAGCGGTAACCCAGGGAAGATACCACTTTCACGCAGTCCGTATAGATTTCCTTCATGCTGTCTGTAATTTGAATCCAGGAAGCGGCGATCATAATAAAAGACAGAACGGCAATAATGCCGATGACTTGTATGCTGATTTTGGACCGAATCGATAAGGAGCGAGGCTTCATGATGTTATTCCCCTTTGATGTAGGGTAATCTTGTTGACCTAGCCGTATTGTATCGATAGGTGTTCACCCAAGATGTAATCTACCTCACAGCGGGAGTTCACTTAGAATGATGCAGCGCCCTGCCCTGCAGCCTGGCCAGAATGTCCGCGCGGGCCGCGGCGAACTCCCCGCTCTCCCGGCGGCGGGGGCGCGGCAGTCCGACCGGCACAATGCCCTGCACCCGGCCGGGACGCGGCGTCAGCAGCACGATGCGGTCGGCCAGGTAGACCGCCTCCTCGACATCGTGCGTGACGAGCACGAAGGTGATCCGCTCCCGCGACCAAATCTCGAGCAGGTCATCCTGCAGCTTGTGCCGCAGCATGGCATCCAGCGCGGCGAATGGCTCATCCATTAGCAGCAGCCGCGGATTCAGGCAGAGCGAGCGGGCGATGGCGACCCGCTGACGCATGCCGCCGGAAAGCTGCTTCGGGTAGAAGTCCGCAGACTCCGCGAGCCCGAACAGCTCCAGGTACCGGGCGACCGTCTCCGCCTGCGCCCCTCCGCGGATGCCCTGCATCTGCAGGCCGAAGGCAATGTTCTGCCGCACCGTAAGCCAGGGAAACAGGGCATAATCCTGAAAAATAAACCCCCGCTCCGGCGACGTTCCCTTCACCGGGCGGCCTCCCGCCTCGATCGTCCCGCTCCGTGGTCTTTCCATCCCGGCGATCAGCTTGAGCAGCGTGCTCTTGCCGCACCCGGAGGGCCCGAGCAGGCACAGAAACTCGCCCTCCCGGATACCGAACGATACGTCACGGAGCACTTCCGTAAAGGAATGCCCGCCTTCGCCCCCGTAACCGTGTGAAACCCTGCCCACATCGATCTGCATCCTGCTCTTCCTCCTTTCCTGAACGGTTCGTCATACTTGCATTAGTATCGCCAGCCGGCCATGGTCCAGCTCGGCTTCTCCGCCTGCCAGCCGGCTCCTCACATCCACCGGAGCACCCGGTGCTGTATTACCCGCACGAGCGCGGAGGATCCAAACCCAAGCGCACCGATCGTGAACATGCCGATCATTGACTGTTTGTAATCCATCAGGTGATACGCCGACCAGGTTGAATAGCCGATGCCGAGCTGTCCTGACATCATCTCCGCCGTGATCACGCCCATCCACGAGGCCCCAATGCCGACCGACAGGCCCGTGAAAATCTCCGGTGCCATCGCCGGCAGATACACACGCCACAGCGCCCGGAGCGGACTGCAGCCCAGAATGCGGGCAGCCTGCACCAGGGACGGGGGCACGCGTTTGGCCGCGTCGCGCGAAGAGATCAGAATCGGGAAGAACGCCCCGATGTAGGTGATGAACAGGATGCTGCTCTCGATCGAGCGGAAGAGCAGCATCGCCACCGGCAGATAAGCGATGAGCGGAATCGGCCGGAACAGCTCCAGATTGGTGAACAGCGTGTCGCTGGCCGTGCGGGAGAGACCGCTCCACAGGCCGAGCGGCACGGCTGTCACGAGCCCGAGGGCAATGCCCACGAGCACCCGGTAGCAGCTTACGCCGACATCCTCATAATAGGCGGACTGGCCCAAGTTCTTGGTCCAGGCGGCAAGCACCTCCCCCGGCTTCGGCAGGTTGCCGAGCTGCAGCGGCCACGTGACGTTGGCCTGCACGGCCAGGTGCCACAGCACCAGGAAGCCGAGCACGGCCAGGATGCGCAGGGCGAAGGAGCGCCGCCGGCCGGGCAGTCCGGCCCTCCGCACAGCGACAGCTTCTGCGGGTGCGGCCAAGGCGGCCGAATCTTCATGGATCGCCATGCTACAGCTCCTTCCCCTGCAGCCATTCGCCGGCCTGCTCCCCATCCGTCAGGTAAGGACGTTTGAGAGAGTCCGCCGCTTCGCGAAGATAGCCCGCATCGACGAAGGAGCCGAGCTCCAGCTTCTTCTCGAGCTTGCCCAGGGAGCTCAGGAACTGGATGCTGCCGTTCAGCGTGTCCAGGTCCTTGTCGTAGATCGCCGCGTCGAAGCGGATGTTCTCGACCATCTTCCGGCATACTTCCGGCGGAAACTTGCTCTCCGCCTCGAAGATCTTCGCCGTCTCCTCCGGATGCTCCTTCGCGAACTGGTGCGCCTCCACGAGCGCCCGCAGGAAGGCCACGGTATAGGTCCGGTTCGCCTCGGCCCAGTCGCGGTTCGCCACGACCCCCGCCAGGTAATCGATCTTCGTCGCCTCGCCCGGCTGCAGAACGGTGCCGATCTCCTTATGGGCGATGAGGCTCGTGTACGGCTCCCATGTCGAATGGGCGGCCACCTTGTTCTGCTCGATGCTCTGCATGCCTACCGTCACCGACTGGTCCACGATCTTGACCTTGTCGACGAGGTTATGCTGCTTCAGCGTATCGAGCAGCATCCGGTGGGACGAGCTGCCGATCGGCGTCGATACCGTCTGGCCCGCCAAGTCCTCCACCCGCTTCACCTGGCTTCCCTTCGGCACGATGATCGCCTGGTTGCGGCCGAGCACCCCTTTGCCGTCGAAGGCCAGGAACACCGAGCGGTAGTTCGCCTGCGTAATGCCCATCACTCCGTTGAGCAGCGACGGCATGTCGCCGAGGAAGCTCAGCTGGATTTTGCCGCCGACCATCTGGTTGTTCAGAATCGAGCCGGCCGTTGCGTCGAACCACTTCACTTCGACTTCGTCCGAGGGAGCCAGCTCCTTCAGATGCTTCTCGTAGAGCCCCCGGTTCTTGATGATCAAGGCCCCCCAGGTCTGGGCGGTCGGCGACTGGTAGCCCACGGTTACGACGGCCTGCTTCCCGCCGGCAGCTGCCGGCTTCGCGGATGACACTACCCTCTCTGCGCTTCCTCCGCTGCCGCCCTGGGTACCGCAGCCGGTCAAGGCGGCGGTGACCGTCAGCGCCAGGGAGGCGAGCAGCAGCCTGCTGCGCTGCAGCAGAGTCCGCTTCGCGGACAACCTCATGACGATTTCCTCCTTTTTGGCATGTATGGTGTCAAGCTGGACTGTGTACCTTCCCGTTCTCCCTGTCCTTCCCTTGCTTTACCTTACGAGGTAAGGCAGGTTGACGCGCACGGCATCGACCGGGCAGTCGGTCTGGCACGGTGTGCAGTACCAGCATTCGTCGTACTTCATATACGCCTTGCCGTCCTTGTCGAGGGCCAGAATGCCCATCGGGCAGACCTGGACGCAGATGTCGCAGCCGATGCATTTGTCCCGGTCGATGATGACGCTCGCTTCCGAACGCTGACCTACCGCTTTAGCCGACATGTTCATGGGGTTTCACCTCCTCAAGTCTTGATTCAAGGACCGCTTCACGGTCCGCTTCCGTCAGGATGTACGGCGGCAGTTCTTTCGTGTACAGCTCGAGCTCTCCGCTGCCGCCCTTGTGCACAATGACCCGCTTCAGCCAGTTCGCATCGTCGCGCTCCGGATAGTCGAGGAAGTAGTGGTAGAAGCCCCACCGGCTCTCCTTGCGGAACATCGACGCCTTCGCCATCATCTCGGCGCAGTCCACGATGCTGTGAATCTCCATCGCCCGGCCGAGCTCGTGAGGGTCCCGGGCGCCCAGCAGCTGCAGGTCCACCTTGCGGAAATGCTCGATCTTCTCGAGCGCAATATCGAGCTTCGTCAGCGTCTTCGGCGGGAGCAGATAGTCGGTGACGATCCGGCGGATCTTGTACTCCACCTGCTGGTGCGGCACCCCGTCCGGCCGGGAGAGAGGCTGGAGCAGGCGCTCCCGCTCCGCTTCGATCTGCGCCGGATCCGGCTCGTATTCGGGCTGCCCGGCTGCAAAGGCCGCGGCATTCGTGCCGGCGATTTTACCGAAGGTAAGTGCACCGAGCAGGTATTGGTGCGGCACACAGGCCATATCGCCTGCTGCATACAGTCCGGCCATCGACGTCTCCGCCTCGTGGTTGACCAGCACCCCGGAAGCGCTGTGGCCGCTGCACAGCCCGACCTCCGAGAAGTTCAGCTCGACCATGTCGGTGCGGTAGTTTTTGCCCCGGCCCTCGTGGAAACGGTCGCGGCTCGGCCGCTCATTGTTGTGGAGGATCGACTCGATCTCCGAGATGATGTTGTCCTCCAGGTGGGTCAGCTTCAGGTAAAGCGGCCACTCGCCCTTGTTCTTCAGCTTCCACATGTTCATGATGAGCTCGCCGCTCCAGTAATCGCAGCCGGTTACCCGCTCCCCCTTGGCGTTCGCCGTGTAGCCGCCGAACGGTCCCGCCACATAGGCGCAGGCCGGTCCGTTATAATCCTTCATCGTCGGATTGATCTGGTAGCACTCGATGCCCGTGAGCTCCGCTCCCGCATGGTAAGCCATGGCGAAGCCCTCACCCGAATTCGTCGGATTCTCATACGTGCTGTAGAGGTAGCCGGAATCCGTCAGGCCCATGCGGCCCGCCGCGCCCGCGGTCATCACGACCGCCTTGGCCCGGACGATCACGAAGTCCCCCGTACGCACATCGAGCCCGAGCGCCCCGATGACCTGATTGCCTTTGGTCAGCAGCCGTGTGGCCATGACCCGGTTGACGACCCGGCAGCGCATCTGCTTCACCTTTTTGGCGAGAATGACCTTCAGGTCGCTAGCTTTGGGCATCGGGAGCACATACCGTCCTTTGCGGTGAACCCGGTGGACGTTGTAATAGCCGTTCTCATCCTTCTCAAAATCGACGCCCCACGAATCGAGCTCCTGCACAATGCTGAAGCACTCCGACGCCTGGCGGTACACAGCCCGCTGGTCGATGATGCCGTCGTTCGACTCCGTAATCTCAAGCGTATATTCCTCCGGTGTCGCTTTCCCCGGGATGACCGCATTGTTCAGGCCGTCCATGCCCATGGAGATCGCGCCGCTCCGCCGGATATCCGCCTTGTCGAGCACGAGCACCTGCAGCTCCGGATTCGCCTGTTTGGCCTTGATCGCCGCCATCGTACCGGCCGTGCCTCCACCGATGATGAGCACATCGGTCGTATATTCTCTGGTTTCCATGTTGGTTCATCCTCCTCTTGGCCTGCCTCGGCCTCTGCTGCTGCCGGGTCAACACCGCGCCGCTGACCCCCGCTTTCGGCGGTGATGTCATTCCGATTAAGCCGATGAAGCAGGTTGGCTATGCACGCAATGTATCACAGCCGCAGACCGGGGTTCCACCGCATGAGGAGCTGTGAGGAGGAATGCGGATGAGTGAGGAAACAGACCAATATTTTCCATTGTGTGGCTGCGAAGAAATACGTTCCCAAATGCCCGGTTCATTCTTGTCAGCCGGGCCGTAATGGGATAAAATCTATATCTAAGTATTATGATCGGATAATTATGAATTCAAGAAGCGGAAAGCGAGGTTTGGCTATGGACAAGACACAGAAGCATACGGTCTTCTCTCTACTGACACTCGGGCAGGCTGTGGAGCTGCTTGGCGTGAGCCGGGCAACGATCGACCGCTGGCGGCAGCACAAAGGACTGCCCTATATCAAAATCGGCCGCGACGTCTACTTCGACCGCGACGAGCTGCAGCTCTGGGTCCGGGAACAGTCTTCCGCCGGCCGTCCGGTTCTGGACACCCCGGTCCGTACGGACCCGCTTGCCGTGACGATCGGCTACCAGAGCGGCACGGCCCATATGTGGAGCTCCCTGATCATCAAGGGGCTCCGGCTGCTGGAGGAGGAGCTAAGCCTGCTCCGCCCCTTCCGGCCGGTTGAAGTCCGCTGGCGCGATGCGGCGAACGGCCTGGAGCTCGTGGAGGGGCTGATTGCCGGCGAGGTGCAGATTGCGGCCCTCGGCGATTACCCGATCGCCATGAGCACGGCGCTCGGCAGGGTGCTGCCGAAGTTCAGCCCCGTGCTGCTCGCCTTCGACGGCAAGGCCGAGCGGGGCCGCGGCATCTCTGTCGCCGTCCCCCGGCAGGCCCGGCTGCGCGACCTGTCGGATCTCGCGGAACGGACGATCGCCACCGTCCCCCACTCCAGCGCAGGCCACCGGCTGACGGGGCTGCTCACCTCGCTCGGCACTCCGCCTCGGCAGGTGATCCATCAAGATATGCCGGAGAGCCTGCGCGGCATCGCCTCCGAGCGGGTCGGCGCAAGCGTGATGTGGGAACCCTATCCGAGCCTGCTCGACTACTACGGCCAGGGACGGCTGCTGTTCGCGGAGGGGCTCGGCGACGACTATCTGACCGGCCTGGCGGCAGACCAGGCCTGGGTCCGAAGCCATGAGGACGTCACCGTCGCTTACCTGAAGGCCCATCTCCGGGCCCATGCGTTCCTGCGCAGCGAGCCGCTGAAGGCAGCCAAACTCGTCGCCCGGGCCGCAGACATCCCGGTGAAGGTGGCCGGCCAAGTCCTCTCCCGCGTCCGCTGGGACGCAGCCGTGTATACCCGGGACCTCGAGACGCTGCAGGGCTTCCTGGACGGCGCCCCTCTGCCCGCGCCGGGGATATCCCTCGAGCTGCTCCATCCGGGCCCGGCCTTCCGGGGCGAGTATCTCCAGGCCGCCGCCCGGCAGCTCCGCCTTCCGGCCATCGGGGATGGGCCGGTTCTGGGCGATTGGTCGAAGCGGGTGCTGCTGTAGGGAAGGGAGCCGGGATTACGAGCAAGCCAAAAAGCCAACCGGCTCACTTCTGCCGGTTGGCCTTCCTGTGTTTTCTTTACCGCTGTTCTTTGAAATGATATCCGCCATCCTGCGGAACGATCTCCACCTTCACGCCAGATGAAGTTAACCGGTCTACGGCCGCTGCAAAGTAGGGTTCCGACTTTAGTTCGTCCCTACCATTACCAACACAGGCACCGGATTCATCCTCGATCACGGCGTATTTTCTCATTGCCTCGCCCTTAGCTCCCTATAAAAATCATTCGCATCGCAATGAGCAGGCAGCCCGGAGACGCCACCGTCACCGATCTCGATAATAAGCCATTTCCCCTCGGCTATCCGCGCGATATCCATGGTGAAGAAAGGGCTTGGGATTCGCTCTGCAGCTTCTTGGAACCGTGTAAGATCCGGCAGCTCCTGCCCGCGGTATTCCAGTTCGTCCCAATAGGCGGCAGCGGTCAGCAAACGGTGATGCAGGAAAAACAGCCGGTATTCGTTCGCCAGCGGCATGCCGCTCTTCGGGTGGACGGCAGCCTGCTCAAGTAGGACGAACTCCCGGAACACCACCCCGCCGTTCAGATCCTCCCCTTGACGGCTTATGAAGTTGCCCAGCACACGTTCTACCTGACCGCGGTCCATCATATCCGGAATATAGCAGGCATCCTCCCATTCGTGCTTGCGGGATTTGACGAAATCCTTGATAAGTAGGGAGCGGATGCCTTGTTCCGCAAAAGTCTGCAGCCGCTCGTGCACCCTATCCAAGCCGTGCTCCAACTCATGGGCATCCACCCAGATGCTTCTCGGCGTTAAGTCTGATACCGCATCATACGAATAGGGAAAATAATGCCCCTGCCTATACGCCTCCGGGGAAGTCAGCAGGCGGATGTTCTTCCGGCGAAGCACGTCATCAAGAAGCCTGTACTTCTCCGGCTTCATCATCCAGCCCCGGTAGAGCGCCTGCTGTTCCTCTTCCTGGTCCGCCACTCTCCGGACCGCGGCCGTCCCACGTCCTAGCAGCAGCTCTTGCAGAGAGATCAGATCAACCTCGAAGCCCTGCCTCTTCGCTGCCTCGTATTCGTGTGCATACTCGCAGTCAACCGTCCTTGAATCCATCGGATCCGCACAGAACAGGATACGCATTCCTTTTGGCCTCCCCCGATTTCCTCCCATGCCCCTATGTATCCGTCGTCACCTCATCCCACTCCTGCTCCCGGTACCGGATCAGCCAGTTCAAGGCCCGGTGCCGCTCATACACGACCCCTGCGTCCAGCCCGCCCGGGGCCTGCTCGCCCTTCAGCCGGCAGTCCACGCACACCCAGTTGTACCGGTAGATGAGGTCCGCCGCATCGAGAATCTCGCTTTTGCTTCTCATGCGAGCCTCCTTCACGAAGCGTTTGCAGGTCTCCCGCTCCTGGAGCTGCGATACCACCTCCGGCACATCACAGACCCGGTCCGGATACTCCAGAAGGTCCACATACCCAAGGGCCCAGAGCAGCACCGTGTAAGCCTCATAGCCCCACGAGAATGCCGCAATGTCGCCATGCTCCGGGTCCTCATCCTCTAGAAAGTCTTTCTCCTTCGGCGTAAAGAATTCCTCCGCCCCATACTGCCGGATGACCCGGTTGACGAGCGACCGGGTATCCTTCGGGCTCTCCCCTGCGCCGTGGCAATCTCCCTTCAGCGCCGTAATGCATAAGGCAATCGCCCGCCTGGCCGTTTCTTCGACGCTGCGGACGCTCACTTCATCGTCCCCCGCCCGTACCGGTAGATGCGGGTTACAGCGGATGCCCTGCTCGGCGAGAATGCTCTCGCTCTGTTCCTTGCGCCTGCGCGCCGACTCGGTGACGACGAGGTCTCCATGCAGCAGACTCGTGTGAGCGGATACGGTGATATCGTCGACTTCACTTCTGCCGTCCAGGTCCATGATCAGGCGGCCCCTGCTGTCCAGCAGCTCCCGCGTCCCCATGAACACGATGCCGTCCAGCCGGCGAGCCAGCTCGAGCAGTTCCTCTCTGAACGGACCGGTGATGTCCTGTTCCGTCTCCACCCCGATCACCATGTTCAGCACGGAGATCTGGATCAGCAGCTTCTCCTGCAGCTGACGATTCTCGGCCGGCAGCCCCGCAAAAAAATTCCCCATCCCGTTCTTCATCTGCATGAATTCATCAGGCTGGGTTTGGCTGGTCATGAGGTTCAGCACATGGCGTGAGCTTCGGAACCATTTGCGGTTCACGATGGCAATCCGGGTGCCGCCCTCGTTGACCTCGACGGTATGCTTGGGATACAGCTCCCGCACCAGTCCGGCCACTTGGCCGAGATCCATCTGCGGGCTGTAGATGGCACAATTCTTCATGGTCCATAAGCTCCTTCAGTGAACATGTATGTATTAAAGCTATTCTATTTTACTGGAATCTTCCAGATTTGTCTGGGTTAAAGGCGCGATCATGAACGAGCATGACCACACGCCGCACACCGGCTTGCTTCGGGTGTACGCAGAGGTTTGCCGCAGTAGAGACACGCCTCACCGTACAGGGCGATCCGATGATGCATGATGGCATTGTGATGACAGCCGGCCGCTCCCGTCATTCTTTGATATTCCCTGGTAACCGGACGGAATCTCTCGGTCATCGTGATGCGGCCGAGCGGCAGGTTCTGCTCCATCCGAAACGCTTCATCCGCCTGAATGCATTGACCGAACAGCTTGTGAATCACCGCATACTCCTCTTCATCCAGCATGGCAGCCTCTTCCCCGCAGCGCCAGCACCACATGATCTTCACAAGACCTTCCCCAAAAAAACGTCCACCTGTTCCCTGTGATGGGCATCATGATGGATGAATACGCCCGTGAACCTGCCGTAGGTATACGCTTCGCCGTCAATCGTAAACCGGACCGACTCGTCATACACTTCAGCCAGCATGTCCAGCAGCTGCAGCCGTGTCTTGATCACCTCATCAATCAGCACGTCCCAATCCGTGTACTGTTCAGCCGACAATGCCGCCTGCCGGTTATGCTCCTCAATATTGACGAAAAAGAGCTCCGCCCCCTCGTTCATGCGAGGAATCATGATTTCCATGCTGTTCCGGTCCCAGTGCATGATATGCGTCAGCACTTCCCTCAGTGACCAGGCCCCCGGCGGGATGGGCTCCAGCCAGACATCCCGACCGGGATCACGGAGGTTGCTGACCCAAGGGACCCATTCGGCGAAGGCGTGGATAGCATCGTGCTTTGTCCGTGTTGTCATAGGCCATCTCCTTTTCCTGCGATTTACCATATGAAAACGATAACACATCGCCCGAATGAAGGCAAACAAATGTTCTAACCAAGCAAATGCAGCAAAAGAGCCTTCTGTACGTGCATCCGGTTCTCGGCCTGCCGGAAGATCAGGGAGCGTTCCGATTCAATCAGCTCCTCCTCGATTTCGAATCCCGGATGAATCGGCATGTCGTGAAGGAGGTAAGGGGAATACCCTTGGAGGTGGTCCCGGTTTACCTGGTACGGGAGCATGAGCTCGATTCTTCTTCGTTTCTCTTCCTGATACTGCGGATCATCATAGAACTCCATATCGATCCAGGTATCTGTATACACGTAGTGGGATCTCGATACCGCTTCGGACAAGTCACGAACCTGTTCCACCCAGCCGCTCCGGTAAGCGCGCTGCATCAGCTCCTCCTCCCACGACGGAGCGTTGATCATCGGAGTGACGAGCAGCAGCTTGACCCCCAAGGTAACGCAGCCCGCCACGAGCGAATTGGCCACGTTATTATGGATCCCGACATAGGTAAGCGTTATGCCCTCGAACGTACCGGATTGTTCATAGACTGTCATCAAGTCGGCGAGCGCCTGGCACGGATGGTACTTCTCGCAGCAGCCGTTAATCACCGGAACCTTCGAGTACGCAGCGAGCTCCTGAAGATCCGAGTGCTTTTTGAGCCGGGCCAGGATGGCTTCGCAGTTTCGAGAGGCATACCGTGCTTCATACCGGATCGGCGAAATCTTAAAATTGCTGGACTCCCAATCCATCGGTACGGCATAACCGCCAAGTTGATTGATGCCGGACTGGAAGGATAAGTTCGTGCGGGTGGATGTTTTCTGGAACAGCATCAGCAGCCCCTTTCGTTCGCAGGCATTGTAGAACGCTTTCGGATTGTTCTTGATCTCGATCCCCTTGCGGATGACCGACAGCAGCTCCTCCTGTCCGAACTCTTGCAAAGACAGCAAATGATTCAACGGACACACCTCTTTGTGTATTTTTATTCATAATAATGAATTAAAATACAATATAGTCCAACTGGTAACATGTGTCAATCCCTCCAATGAAAAAACGGAACCCCTCTCTACAAGAGAGCGGGCTCCGTCTCTGCTGCGGTGCTGCTTGAGAAATCTGCAAAGGAATCAGGGGTTCTCCTCTATCCTTCAGCATGGATTCCCAGCATCCCTTCGATCTCACGCAGCTGGCGAAGGTGATGGCGAAAGTGCATTCCGGCGAGCTCGAACCACTCCCCTGCGTTCAGCCAGCCGAAACCTCCATGCTTTACTTTGCGATTATGGGGGATCGCTCCGATTCTCTTCTCCCACGCACTCATGCTTTGAAGCACATCATCGAGTCCGCGCTCCAGGTCCTCCTTGCTGTGGGTGTTGCACGGCGTATTGCTCGGCCCTTCCGGAAGCCTGATCTTCACGGGCGGGAATTCCCCAAGCCCGAACAACTGCTCTCCGGCTTCCGACTTCCCCGTAGGCTGCTCCTCCGCAGCAAGTGTACACTGCTCCACCTGATGGAGGTACTCCAGTGTGGTCAGAATCAGGTGGTCGTACAATTGGCAGAGGGACCACACCCCTGGAGCAGGGATACAGCTTAGCTGCTCCGGCGTATATCTTTGCAGCTCGGTTCGATATGTATGAATCAGTTCCGGGTAACTCAAGTGAGTCCATCTCCTTTCTTCTCTATCATAAGGCACAGCGGAGGCTGTGATTTCTTATGAAATGCGGTCCGGTCAGATATCGAAGGATTCATAGGACTCGCATTCCTCCAAGTCCTCTTTTGGCTGACAGGCTCACGGATTCCATATTCGCTGAATCCCCGGAAGCCCCTCCGAAAAGGACAAGCGGTACACATCCGGATTCGTCAAAAGCTCCCACTCTTTGAAGCCCATTCGATGATCATAACATTTGAGAAGCAGCGAAATCAGGTTGCCATGCGAAACGATGACCGCCGAAGAGTATCGGCTGCTCCGAATTTCCGTTACGACCCCGAGGGCACGCTGCATAGCCGTTCTGCTGGATTCTCCGCCCTCGTAACACAAGTCCAAATCCACGTAGGTCTTGCTGAGCATCTCGCGCCATGCGGGCAGATTCCGGCTCGATAAGACCCGTTCTGCCAACCGGTCATCCACCTGGACGCCGATCCCCCGCTGCTCGGCAAATGGCCTGATGGTCGCGCAGGCTCGTTCAAATGGACTCGAGACGATGTAATCGACCTCTTTATCCATGAAAAACTCGGCCAGCTTCTCCGACTGCCTTATCCCTAGCTGCGTTAGCTTCGCATCGGGTTCCTGTCCTTCGGCCTGGGCATGCCGCACCACATAGATGTGTTTGATCATCGTGAAATCCTCGCCGCCCGAGCTCTTTGCACACTTTCTCTGTTAACGATGAACACCCTATCTCCTCCCATCATAATCCACGAGTCACGGCATGGTCCTTTTCCTTCCGCGGCGCCGAGGATTTCCCCGCAATATGGAGCTTTCGGCGGAGTATGTAATTTATTCCATAACCGATGGTCTCCTTCCTGCTTGAGGTGTGAGGGCCGGCGGATCTGCTGCAAACGATTGAAATGTAATAATAAAATACACAGTTGCAAAAAATAAACGGAGATGCTATATTAGTTGAGCTATCAATCATTGATGCATCAATAGATTTTGAACAACTTAAATAACCCCGATGATCTAAGGTACTCTATGACCGTTCATTCATGTTCCGTATTCACCCGGGAGGTCATCGTCATGACGCGTAACGGTTCCAAAGAAGAGCAGATCCTGTATCTGCTGAACGGACTCGGCAACAAAATCAGTCCCAAGTTCGAACGCTGCACGGGAATCAGCTCGTCCCGTCTTGAGATCCTGCACGAGCTGTGCCAGGTCGAGGAGATCAACCAATCCACGCTGCAGAAGCGCATCGACATTGACAGTGCCGCCATCACGCGCCACCTCAAGCAGCTTGAAGAGAGCGGCATGGTTACCCGGCGCAGGAATCCGGAAGATCAGCGCGTTACCTTTGTCCGCCTAACCGATGAGGGGCGGCAGAGGATTGGAGCGTACCAGATCGAGAAGGAGCATTTTATCCGCCAGATCCTGGATGGCTTCAGCGAAGAAGAAGTCCGTCTGCTGGCCGATATGCTCGAACGCATGCAGAGCAACATCTAACCCAGACTAAAGGAGCTTGTCCACATCATGAGCGAATTTCAAAAAACCAATGACTTCAAAGAGATTACATACGGACGCCGTTCCGTTAAGGCCTATGACCCGGAGGTCAAAATCAGCCGCGAGGAAATGACCGATATTCTGGCGGGTGCATCCCGCGCTCCCTCTTCGGTGAACGCGCAGCCTTGGCGTTTTGTCGTGATCGAGAGCCAGGAAGGCAAAGAGAAGCTGGCTCCTCTCGCCCGCTTCAACCAGACGCAGGTGCTCACTTCTTCCGCCGTTATTGCGGTGTTCGCCGACATGAACAACTCCCAGTACCTCGACGAAATCTACGGCAAAATGGTAGAGCTGGGTTACATGCCGCAGGATGTGAAGGACATGCAGCTCAAGGCGATCAAGAATTACTATGACCAGCTGCCGGCCGCGGACCTGCGCGACGTGAATTTCATCGATGCCGGTCTCGTATCCATGCAGCTCATGCTGGTAGCCCGGGCCCACGGCTATGATACGAACCCGATCGGCGGATACGAGAAGGACAAGATCGCCGAAGCCTTCGACCTGGACAAAGATCGTTACCTGCCGATCATGCTGATCAGCATCGGCAAAGCGGCCAAAGAAGGCTACCCGTCCTACCGTCTTCCTGTCGAGACCGTAACCACTTGGAAATAATTCCGATATCCATACCGAAAGGTTGATGACCATCATGATCATTATCCATGCTCATCTGCAGGTAAAACCCGACCAGGAAGAAGCCTTCCTGAACGCAGTCCAAGCCCTGATCCCCGCCTCCCGCGCCGAAGAAGGCAATGTGTCCTACGCCCTGATGAAAAGCACGGAGCAGGAGCACCTCTACACGATGGTAGAGCTGTGGAAGGATGAAGCCGCGATTGCCGCGCACAATGCAAGCGCCCATTTTAAGGCGTTCATCCAGCAGGCTCCTGCCTTCATGGCCGCACCGATGCAGGCGGACGTGTTCGCAGGAGAGCCTGTGAAGCGATAGAACGCTAGCTAAGCTGTGCGCCCATAGGCCCCCAAAAAAACCAGCCGGTTGATTGCTATGATCAGCCCTGCTGGTTTTTTTGTGTACCCGGCTGGAAGGATTTGACCTGCAGCCGAATAATCCCGGTCCCGGGTGTCTTACTCGCTGCCCGAGTAACCCGGTTACCAAAGCATTGCAGCCATGTCGGCCGCTTCAATTCGCATCCGTCGGCACAGGATTTTTTACAAAATATGTTCTTTTCCGAGTCCATTTGCTACCCAACGGACAATTAACGTGATAAACTATGTTACGATATAACTTGTCCTATTACGACTTGCTGGGCTCGGTTATATTTGAACATTGTTACCGGAGGGAATTCATGCAAACTTTGTTAAGCAAGTGGAATCAAGTAAGCCTGGTCAAGCGAATCCTGGCCGGCATTATCGCGGGGATCATCCTGGCTTTGGCGGTACCGGGGGCGTCGGGAATCTCCATCTTCGGTTCCTTATTCGTCAATGCCTTAAAGGCAGTCGCGCCGTTACTGGTCCTGCTTCTGGTCATGGCCGCCATCTCCAGGCATCAGAAGGGCCAGCAAACGAATATGAAATCAATCCTGGCCCTCTACGGAACCAGTACCTTCCTGGCGGGGCTGATCGCCGTCATCGCCAGCTTTGTATTTCCGGTAAGCCTGTCCCTTGTCAAGGGAACTCAGGATCTGGCACCGCCCCAAGGGATTGTGGAAGTGCTGAAGACCTTGCTGTTCCAGGTTGTCGACAATCCCGTAAGCGCCCTGTTGAACGCCAACTATATCGGGATTCTGACTTGGGCGATCCTGCTTGGCTTCGTCCTGCGGGGTGCCAATGACAGCACCAAGGATCTGCTTACGAACTTGGCGGATGGGGTCTCCCAAATTGTCAAATGGGTCATCAATCTGGCACCGCTCGGCATTATGGGACTCGTGTTCAACTCCATTACCGAGAGCGGTCTCTCTTCCCTGCTCGATTACGGCAAACTGCTTCTCGTACTGATCGGATGCATGCTGTTTATGGCGCTTGTCGTCAATCCGTTAATTGTCTACGTTAATATTCGCAGAAACCCCTATCCCCTGGTACTCACCTGCCTGAGGGAAAGCGGCATTACCGCCTTCTTTACCCGGAGTTCAGCGGCGAACATTCCAATCAACATGAGATTGTGCGAAAAATTAGGACTGGATTCGAATACTTACTCGGTTTCCATTCCCTTGGGCGCTACGATCAATATGGCGGGTGCCGCGGTGACGATTTCGGTCCTGACGCTCGCAACGGTTCACACGCTTGGCATCCAAGTGGATTTTGCCACAGCCTTCCTGCTCAGCGTTCTATCCGCCGTGGCTGCCGCAGGCGCTTCCGGCGTGGCCGGCGGGTCGCTCCTGCTTATTCCCTTGGCTTGCAGCATCTTCGGCATTCCGAATGATATTGCGATCCAGGTCGTTGGGGTAGGCTTCATCATCGGGGTACTGCAGGATTCGTTCGAAACCGCGCTGAATTCGTCCTCCGACGTGCTGTTCACAGCAACCGCAGAGTATGCGAAGCAGCGTAATGAAGGCAAGGCGGCTCTTTAGTAGGAGCAATGTGCACGGAACATTATTTGATGGTCATGCGCAGCTATACATTGAATAATAAAAGCCAATTCGGGTTAAGCTTGAATTGTGCCCCACTCCCATCCAATATACTTACCGTCCTTGTGACGTGCATATTTTTAACATTGTGAGGAGATGAGGGTATGATCAAAGTGAAGTGGAGAGGCCTCTTTATCGCAATTCCAGTAAAGTACATCCTAACAGCTGCAGCACTTTTGCCCTTCGTATTAGAGTACTTCAAGCAGCCATAGCCGATCGAGCGGGAGGGGGCGCCCCCAGCCCCCGTCCTCTCAAACCACCATACACGGCGGGCCCTTTCGCTTCCCAAGAGGAAGTCGGAAGGGCCTTATTGTTTTTCGAGACTCTGCCCGCTACGGCTTCATAAATAAGGCAATGAAGATCACGGCATCCTGCAGGAAATGGATGCACAGCGCCCAGAAAAAACCTTTGGTCTCGAGCATGGACTTAGCCAGGATCCAGCCGAGAAAAGCGGCCATCAGTACACCTGGAATCCCGCTCGGTGTTCCAAAGTAATGAACGATCCCAAAGGTAATGGCAGCCAATCCTTGGGCGGCATACGGTGAGTATCCCAAATGACTTACTACGGCCACAAAGGAATACCGGAAGATGATTTCCTCTGACAACGCATGCTCAGCTCCCGATTATACACTTCCCTTTCGAAAATCTCCAAAGCCAATGGCTGATTCCTTCGGATCCGCAGGAGAGTTGGCGCCGTCACAGTCACGACCAGGGTGATCAACAGGACAGGCAGCATGCTCCATCGCTTTTTATTCATTCCCCTGTTTCCAATTCGCATCGGTCAACATGTTGAGCGCATGCTGACACCATTCGCCGGTCATCCGTACGTATTTTTCTCCGTAGTCGGGCGTCAACAGCCAGAGCCGCGTTTGATGGTCTTCCTTTGGTTGTACCATCGCTTTGATTCCCGCCAGCATAGCCGACAGTCTTTGGCTCGCTTCCAGTTCTTCCTCCAGATACGATACCAAGTGAGGGATATGGCGTTCCTCGGAAACAAAGATGTTCATAAGCAGTTCATTTCGCATTACCGGTTGATTATGTTACATTATTTCATTATTGAAAAATGCGCAAAAAAGCCGTTATTAGATAACGACTTTTTCTTTTAGATCCAAGCTTAATAAATGTTGATTCTAGGAGGTGAACTTCCATCAGGATTATGCCCACCTGTGGTAATACTGCTACTTCCAGCAGATCCACCATCCGAAGACCCAGGACCATCTCCGCCCTCGGCTGGCGCATGATCCTTCAGACTAGCAGTGTTTTCCTCTTGAGTCGGAAGTAAGTTGCTGTTCTTAGTTCCTTTCATACAGTTATACCTCCTTAGTTCGAGAATTGGTGCAGTAACAGTGTTCGTATTACATTAATTAAAAATTCTTAAACATACTTGTATGCGACAAACATATGTCTGGAAAAAGCTGTCGGAAGACAAGAACATATATTTTTAAAAACCGATGCTTCTCTAAAGAAATAGAGCCTTTCTATTTCATTGTCAGAAGTATCGGCTGCCGTCATGTTGTAATGGAGCTATCATTCCTCGTTGTAACCAGATGGGACCATCAAGGGTATGGTCTTCATTTCATAGATTTTTTGGAGAGTATGGAAATGCTTCGTCTTCTCGTCATCAGCCTCTGCGTGGAGATACCCCTCCACAAGCCTGTACCCGAATAAGAGAAGGATGATCTCATAGACACAAGGATCGGCGATTCGGGACACATCCGCATACTCCGAAAAGCCTTGGTAATACACGGGGATGCATCGCTGGTAGTATTCGACCATGTGGTCGATATCCGGTTCATCCGCAATCAGGCTTGCGAGATCCTCGCCCAGGTAGCCCCATCCGCTGGTATCCCAATCGATGAGCGCGATATTCCCGTCAGCATAGATAAGGTTGGTTACCCAGAAGTCCCGGTGACATAGCACGAGGGGCAATTTTTCAATACGGGCGAATATCTCATCTGCTTGCTCATCGATTTCGATGAGCATTTGCCGCACGTGCAGCGGCAATTCGCAGTCCTCCGATCGTATATAATCGTAGACGACCGGCCATGACCGGTAATGCATATACGTAATCTTCATGAAATCCGCATGGCTCAGGTTGGTCAGACTCTGCAGCACGGCGGGTTGCTCCGCATACAACCTGCCTTGAAAGCGCCCTAACTCCAGCGCGGCCTTTTCATACATGTCACCAGTCAAGTCTAAACCAGTTACGCCATCGATATATTCCAGCCACAGATGGTATTCATCAACTTGGGCATTGAACTCGGCATGATAACATGTCGGCCAGCGGAGGGCTTCCGAGAAAGCCGCTCCCAAGTCAGACGAATAGAGATCATATTCCCGGCGCCATGAACCCGGATCGCCGTACCGCTCCCATTTCTTCTGGATTTTCAGTACGATACGGTAGGACAATAATTCGCTTTCCGCGGTTTCGGCGGTCCCCGATATCAGGTACACATTTCCCACGGTTCCGCCCTGTAACGGTACAGTCTGGTAGTCGGCCGCGATGATATCCTTCTTGAACCGTTGGTTTAAGGCATACATCAGCTTTTCAAGTTTGATATTCATTTATTCCTCCATTACTTCTTTGTCGATGCATCAGCGCGGCATACTCGTTATCATGTAGCGGGGCATAGATACTCATAAATTGAAAAAATGACAGCCGTTATACCAGCTGCTTAGATGATTATATCAGTTGTGATTCCTTATTTTAGGAAGACTTTCGTTATAACTAATCTGCCCGTTAGCCATCCATGCCCGCGCGAACGCGGCACCACGGAATCATGAAAGATTGAATGGCATGGAATCATTTGGCCTGTTTAGCCGGATCGGTTTTCTGAATATACCAATACGCCACGGGCATCTCAAAAGAACCTTTGGGATTGGTGACCCAGGTGAAGGCTGTCACCCGGTACAGCCCGGACTGCTCCGGCAGCTTCAGCTTTGTCTGGAAGCGGTCACCCTCGAATGGCGCCGATACCGGGTCGCCAAGCTTTACATACTCCACTCCCGCCTCACGTTCTATAACAAAAGTCAACCCGGTGCCATTGGTCATCTCCGCCGTTCCTGAGAAGGTCATGTCGGAGCCGGAGGTTTCCTGATACGCCTTAGCCGGCGACACCTCCCTGAGTCGGGTGGAGTTTCCGGAGCTGAAAGACGTGTTCTGGTCAACGATTGGCGCCAGCTCCCGCAGGGGCAGCTCCACCGAATACGTCGAGTCGAATAATATGCGGCTGCCCTGAGTCAATCGAAGACGGAGCCGGTTCGTCCCAAGCTCCAGCTGGATTGCCGTATCCTGTCTATACTTCGGGCCGCCTTCCACCGCATCGACCATGCCGCCTGCGCCAACCGGGGCGTAAACGAACTGCCCGTTAATCTCTCTTTCAAGTCCAAGGAAGGGAAGGTTCGAGGTTCCCTCCAAGAACTCGTCTACCCGGACAATATAATTGAAGTTATCCGTGCGCTGCTTGAGCCCATGATCCTCGACGATCAGCTTATGGTACGTAATGTTCTCCATATGTGTCTCCGGGCTCCACACCGACTCATACCCGAACAACGCCTTCAGGTCCGGCTCCCGAAGCAGCCATTTGCCGCCTCTCTTCACCGGTTCCTTCCAAATCTCCGTCTTTCCTGCCGCCGTCCCGAACCACATCAACTCCGGATGGTTATCGCCTTGCTTCAGAATAAATCCATCGGTCCCATTGTCAACTCGCAGTCTGCCGTCTTTCGTTTCTTGAACCGTATAACCCAGCTTGCCGGCAATCCATGACACATCCAGCATCGGCATATAATCGATCGTCCGGCCGACTTCCTGCCCGTTCCAGGTAATCTTCGGGTCTCCGATCAAAATAGAGTCCACCTGAACCGTGCCACTCTCCCGCACGACAAGCGGATTAGCGGTGAACCAGCCGGTATCGTTGGCGGCGGGCGTGAAGCGGATGCTCCGCTCCTTCTCGGACCATACGACACTTCCGAAAGCGGACAGATCGTTGAGCGTGATAACGGTTCTTCCGCCGATATTATACGAAGGAATCTTATGATCCCCGTAATAGGCGGAGATGTCCGTATACAGAACGTCCGCCAGCTTTGTTCCCAGCGGCTGGGATGCTGTCTGAACGGGCAGCGGATGGACCTCCTTCTTCCCGCTATAACGAATGACAATCTTCCTTTCCTGAGGCACCCATGCCACATCAAAACCGTATTCCCGCAGATCCTCCGCCGCAATCGCCGTGTAGCCATTCACATTATACGAAGGCACCTCGGCGCCATTCACGTACGCACGTATATCGGTAGATAAGACTTGCCCGGTCACCTCCCCTATTCCCATTGCCGAGACGGGCGGCTTGCTGCTTAAGACCAGAAGCGCAGCTATCCCGAGGACAGCGGCGGACAGACGGATGCTCTTCATTCGACTCATTCTCCTTTGATGTCGTTTTTTTTCTGAAAAAGGTTCATGGAAAGAGACGCTCGCAACCCCCTTTAGGTTGCAAGGAAGAACGCAGGGGTGGAATGAATTGGCTGCCCGGAAGCCATAACCGGCTTCCTTGTCATACCGGCTGGACGGAGTGATTGTGACATCCCCCTCAACCGGTTCGCCTATCCAGGTTCTCCCGTGAACCGGATCACCGTGTGACACATCCCCGGTACATATGCATCCAATGTGCGTCGTAAGACTCGCTTGAAGAGAGATCTCGATTATCTACCGCAAGGATCTCCGCCGGTCCGGTCACCTTGAATGTGACCTTGGAGCTGTCCCGGAACACCGGTGTTCCCTCGCTGTCCTGCGCCCGGACGGTGAACAGCTTTTGATAACCAGCCTTGGCTTCCAAACGGAAGTCCTCGAGGTCAAACCCAAGTTTCACAGCCGGCCCTGCTGTCTTCAATGTATAGCTGCATACCTCCTGCCCGCTGATCAAGCCCCGGACCGATATCGTTCCCGGCAGGTAAGGGAGATAGCCTGTAATCATGCGGTTCGGATAGGAAGCGGGTTTGTTCACATGAATCCGTTTATCGTTCAGCTCCACGGTGACTTCCTCACAATTCGTTGCGATCATATAGGGAATGACGGTCTTGTGAAACTGCGGGAAGTTCCAATGGCTCACATATCTTGGGGTATCCCAGTGTTTCCGTCTTCAAAAAACAGGAAGGGCTGAGCCCCAACGGATTCAGGAGGATTCATCATTCCTAAATGAGGACCCGCCGGCGGAAGAATAAGATGAAGGCCGGGAGCATAGCTATGAATATACCATTTCCAATGGGAGAGAATCGCTGCCAGGAGGGATGAGATGTCGATCGAACCGTTATTTACTGTGGAAGAAACCGCCCTGATGCTGAGCAAAGAACCCCGTCAAATCTATCAGTGGCTGGCACTGGGGGAGCTGAGAGGCTACCAGCGCAAAGGAAGAAAGAGCCGTTGGGAGATCCCGTCCTCCTCCATTAAGCCGCTGCTGCCCGGGAACCTAAGGGATAGAGACCGGTTGATCCTCGATCTGGTAGGGGAACTGAGAGGCATGGAAGAGGCCGCGGAGAGCAAGCTGCTGCAGGAGCTGATGGTTCGAATGGCGGACAAGCTTCAGCCGGAACCTGAAGACGAGGAGCGGAGCCGGCAAAAGAAACAGGCCTGCAGATCTGCAGGCCTGGTGACAGCGGATATTCCGGGCTGGGAGGTGCTGGCTCTCTACGAGCTCATAGACAAGCTGAGGTCGGGCCGGATGACCAAAGAGGCGGTTTACCCCATCCTCGCGGACAATGATTGGGTCGGCTGGTACGAGCATATTACCAACGAGCTGGTATGCACTCCCGTTCGGTTAGCTCAGGGAGAGCTCGAAGTCGTATCGAATGAATAGAGATTTCATTCTTCACGAACCATCGGGCGGTCTTGTGATCGCCCGCCCCTATTCAAACTGCAGCGTCTCCGTACTAAGCGTAAAGCCTTCGATGACGGCATCTTCATCCACCTCGATCAAGATGCAGCGTTTCCCATGATAATTCACCTGTCTTACATACCTCAAGTCCTGGGGGCTGACCGATATCGTCGCTACCTTCGTATCGATCTTGATCGACTTCGAGGTGAACTTCGGAATCACGCTGCTTGCTTTGAGTTCAAAGTTCCTATCATCGACGACCGTCTGGAAAGCCTGCTCCACCTTCTCCGACGTCACATCCTCCACGCCGCTGACCGTCAGCACACGTTCCAGATCTTTAAAGTCCAGCTTTGGAGGTTCTTCCTCCTCGTTCGTTTCGATGACCCTGTTGATTTCCTCGTACACCAGAGATAACGTAGCCGCGTCGAGCTGGTCTCCCGCCACTTCCTTCACGATTTCTTCGAAAATGAATCGCTCTTCCTGCGCCGTCACCGTCTTCTCCGCATTCAATACCCCTTCGATGAAGTGCGGGTTCAGTTCATTGGCTTTGCCTGCGCAGTACAGAATGTGGTTTATATCGGAGGCGTTGTCCGTCACGCTGGGGTAAAAGAATCCCTGCTCCGGCGCACTCAATTTGATGATGGGATCTACGATGTAATTGTACTTGAATTCCCTCTCGACATAATCGAATATCATCGATTTGCGCTGCTGCTCCGTGCTGTTCACGCTGCCCAGAATGAACGGATGCGCATACACCTCGTCCCGCTCGCTCACTTCGGCTTCATCGTTCCTGCTCTTGGTCGGCCGGAAGTACTCCCCGCGTACAAACGTGATCACCGTATCCCGTTCATACTTGGTATCCGCCAGCATTTTCTCCACCAGCAAGAGCATCAGGTTCATCCAGTCTTCCGTTTCGCTCGACAGTGCTTGATGAAGAAGAACCTTCGTCGGCTCCTCCGCATCCTCTTGAAATCTTAACTCGAACAGCTTCTGATCCAGCTCGCCGGTCAGCAGTTTCTTGAAATTGCCCATATAGAGTTCCTGCTTCTCTCGGTCCAGCATGCCGAACGGCAGACACTCGTAATGATAGATTTCGCTGCTTTCCTTTGTCACATATACATTAAGAATATCAAAAAGCTTAAGCAGATCATGGTCCAGCTTGAATTGTTTGCGAATGTGCGCGATTTCTTTTTTGTTCATAATCGGTTCGACAGCTCCTATGAAAGTGATGACCTTATTAGTATAAACGATAGGAGCGAATTTTGCTTTACACTGTGATCTCTATCATCTCCAGTGTCATGTAAAAAGAAGCGGCCCTCTGTAAATAAAAAGGATTCGAACAATACAAAATAAAGGAGAGCTCGCCCAAATTACCCAATCGGGATGATGAATAAGCACAGCGAGACGGCAAGAGAATCGTTCATTCATCTCATGCCATAACAAACTGGAGTGTTTATAAGGTGATCAACCGAGTCGAGTCCTTAGAAGCTCTTGCTGCCCTGATCCCTATAGTGAAAGCGGCGGTTCCTGCCGATCTTTCCATTGCAATATGTGATTTGGAGAAGTTTATTGCCTATTTTCCGGGGAAATCCATTGATCTACAGCTGAAGATAGGCCAGAGATTAAACCCGCAGGAGCCTCTGACCCTGGCGCTGCGTGAGAATAAGCCGTCGACCGCCGAAGTTCCGGCTCATTTTTATGGATTTGAGTTCATCGGGACAGCGACACCGCTCCACAGCAGCAAGGGGAGGTCATCGGGGGAATGGCAGTGCAGCTCCGCAGGTAAACCGATCTCAGGGACATTGCGGATCAAATCGCAGCTTCTTTGACAGAGGCTCATCAACGAATTGGCAGCATTGCCGAAGGGTCGAATTTATTATCCCGTTTCACCGAAAATCTTCTGACGCAATCCCAACAGGCCGGGGAAGAAGTAAAAAATACAGATGAAGTGCTTTCCATGATCAAAAGGGTCGCTGATCAGACCAATCTGTTGGGGATTAATGCGGCGATCGAGTCCGCCCATTTTGGGGATAAAGGGAGAGGCTTTGAAGTAGTGGCCAAAGAAATTCGAAAGTTATCGCAGGAAACTATGGCTTCAACCGAGTCGATCCGGGAAACCCTGGCCGACCTCCAAAAGGTGACAGCCGATATCGGAGCTTCCATAAGGCAAATCGCGGTGATTGGGCAGGAACAGGCCCATTCGACACAGCAAATTCCGGCTTTCATTGAACGGATTGAAGAAATGTCTCATAAACTGGATCAGTTTGCTAGACGACTGTAACCAGACACCGGAAGAAGCCCACCGGTCCCTGCTGTTTACAGAGCTTACCGCGGCACAGCATATAGGTATTACACCAGATCCTCGCAAATGGGGATTTTTTATTTTGTAAACTCATAAGCCGCGGATCTCCAAAATCCAGGTGTCATAAGACGTTATTTGGGCAGTGTTGCCAGCATGGGGTAAAATTCCGTTGTCATTATTCCTGCTATTACAGCGGGGTCTTCAGCGATGAGTATTGCAACTTGGGCTTCATCCTCAACTTCAATGATTCCAAGTCCATTTGGAGCTGCTGGATTTTTTAGAACGGGTCCGAACACCAGAGCAATCCCCTGACTTTGCTTGTCCGTCCAATAGGCAACGTGCTGCATCATGATGTTCCGTTCTTCTTCAGTCATGTCCTGACGAAAAGTGCTTCTCGGCGGTGTGGACCATAACATGAAGTGCCTTTTTTCCTGATTGCTAGATGCTTCTGACATTTGCGGTTCCCTCGACCTTCTTCATTTGTATTGTCCAATTTCACTGGACATTTTTAGTTTGTCATAAATTCTCTCCCGTATCCAATCTGCCTTACGATCCGGGTGATGGCAGGGCGATGGGTATTCGTCTACATAGTAAGAGCGCCTCGTTGATGGTGTCGGGTTTCCAACCCGTGTACAATCCCATCATCCCGAGGCGCTCTTTTTTTAACCATACCGATTTCTTAGGCTATACAGGTTGCTTAATACGGCCTCGTACACATAAGTTCCCGCTGCCCTTCCAACGATTGCTGTTACGGCCGATTGGGCGTCAGGTGTATGAGCCTCCAGATCCTGCGTATCAATCAAAACTCCGTTCTCGTAAAGTTTGTACTGAGTCGCGTTCGTACCCCACCACAGATTCATGTTCACGTTATAGCTGCCGTCTTTATCCCAGTTATCATGGGACAACACCGCTTGCCCCGGAGAGGCATCCGTTACGTTCACGGTCAGCGGAGCGCATGGCGTCGTGCCCAGCGAATTGATCAGTTCGCAGGTATAGACATAAGTGCCATTATTCTTGCCGGCGATGTCCGTCTTCACGGTCTGTGCGGACGGAGACTCGTCTGCCAGCGCTGTTTGGTTGATCAGCTTGCCATTCTCGTACAGCTTGAACCCAGTTCCGTTGTTTCCCCACCAGAGATTCATCGTAACCGTGTACTCCCCGTCTTTCAGACCCGTATCGTAGCCGTTGTTATCGGACAACACAGGTGTGCCAGGAGCGCTCTTCGCCAGAGGCGTCGCCTGGCTGAAACCACGAGGCCCACTTGATGAGAGCATCAGCCCCCTCAGCCGTAAATACGGTATTCCTGTTCGCACCCACTTGATTGCTGTACGTCGCCAAGAACTGGCGAGCCTTCGCTCCTTCATGCTCCTTCGCGAATTGTTCAGCCTGCTCCAGCAGACTAACGAGCAACGAGCTGCTGTGCAATCTCTTTCGCGTTCGGGTACTGAGATTCGGCAGCAAAACCACGCGTGAGTTCAACCAGGCTGTCGAAGGTGGCCGTAACCACGAAGCTGAAGCTGACGCTCTTCTCCCGGCCCGCCGCATTGTAGACCGCTCCGGTTACCTGATGCGGACCGGGCCCCAGCGTATAAGCCGGGACATTCAGCAGCACGCCGCTCGGCTTGTCTACGCCGGACGCTGTATCGGAAGCCGTGTAGGTGATCTCCACACGCTGATCGATCGTGTATTCGGTTTGCCCCTGGATGTCAACGGTTGGAGGAGCAAGATCGATCGGCACCGTCAACGACTGCTCCGTCTCCTTATTCCCTGCCGCGTCGACGCTCCAGTAGGTGACGGTATGCTCGCCCTCCTCGTTCAGGAGCAGCTGCGTACCTGTGAAGGTGTCCCCGCGATTGATCTGATAGTAGGTCGCTTCGACTACGGACTGTTCATCGACGGCGTTCAAGGTTACCTGCACCGCCGAAGTATACCAACCGTTATGCGACTCTCCTTCCACGGTCGCGGTCGTTTGCAGCGCCTCCTGATCCGACGTCTTGACCAAGGCGGATTTCACTCGGATCCGTATTCAAATAGCGCCAGCTTAAGAAGACTCCGTTATCGACCAACACCGCAACCAAGCCCCGGTTCAGATACTCCGCCTGACGGGCCGGCGTGCTGTCCGACGCTGCATAACCCGGAATCGGCGAGACGACCGCCGAGAAAGCCATAAGAAGAGTCAATAAAAATGCGCAAATCGATTTGCTGCGTGATACGGCTTTTGTACCCAATGAACTCACTCCCTCTACTATTCCAATCCCTTCGTGTTTAGGCAGCTCTTGATGTCAGTTAGGCCAGGCTTTCCTTGGGTTGCTCCCCCCCTTTCCCAGAGACGGTGTCTTTCCACCTGAGGCCATCTAACGGTGTCATGCCAAGGCTGATCCTCTTGGACTCTATCTATGATCGCGGAAACCTCTGTCGGTCGCTCCGATTTTATCATGCTCGGCCTTCATCCCAACATAATCACTTCATATGATTATGGGTGAAGCGCGCCAAAAAACCATAATCGCAAGAAAAGCTTAACCTCAATGAACACCGGCACACTGAGTCTTCCTGTCATTGTCTTCACTTTGCGCTTACTTGGAAATATAAACAAAATCTAACACAAAAGTCGGGGCCGTTATGCTACCCTTAAATGGATAGGCAAGCTTCCTATTCAATGCCGGAGAGGACGAGGATCGAATGGAACAAGAGAATCAGAAACCGCGCATGGTCTTTGGCACGAAGGGCAATGATGTGCTGACCGCTTCCAGGCCAGGAGGAGACCATATCATGGCTGGAGCGGGTGATGATTACCTGCTGGCGTGGAACAGCAGCAGCAATGTGCTTCACGGAGGAGACGGTAACGACTGGATCCAGGTAGATGGGTTCTCCAACGTCCTGTATGGCGAAAAAGGGGACGACGTTCTGAACGTCCGCAACGATCGGAGCCGGATACATGGCAATGAGGGGGATGATGAGTTTCATGTCAAAGGGTTTGATCATCTCGTGACCGGCGGACTAGGGAATGACGAGATGACTGTGACTGTGGACCGTTCCTCCGTCCAGGGCGGAGCCGGAGATGATCATATCCACTTCTCGAATTTAAGTGACGGAGGACCCAGTAACAGCTCCACCTTCGATCTCGGAGACGGACAGGACGAGCTGAGGCTGTATGGCTGGGACAACCAAGTCCTTGCAGGCAGCGGGGACGATACCATCTCCGTCTATTTCGTCACTCAGAGCCGAATTGACGGAGGCGCAGGCAGCGATACGATGATCGTGGAGGAGCATTGGAACCACGGCAATACGTTTATCGGCGGGTTCGGGGATGACCGAATCTATAACCATACGGATGAATCTGCTGTCGATCGCGGCTCCAACAACAATTACTACGGGGGCGGCGGCAATGATACCATCTACATTAACGGCGAAATAGAGACAGGCCTTGGGGGGACGGGGAACGATACGCTGCTTGCTCCCGAAACATCGATAATGAACCATGCCCTACTGAAGGGTGAGTCGGGCAATGATATCATCGGTTTTGAATACGGTTCGCGCGGCAAGTACAACCTGATCGACGGCGGAGATGGCGATGATACACTGACTGCCGTGGACCAGTACAACACGGTGACAGGAGGCGCGGGCAGCGATGAGCTGGTCGTGCGGCTTCAGGGCACTTCGGATAACACGCTGTCCGGCGGCAGAGGCTCGGACACGTATCGCGTCGGTGATGAGACCGGGCTGAATCTGATCCGGGAAGAGGGGCTGGCCAGGGAGACGGACCGAGTCATTTTCGAAGCGGTCGGCGCATCGGAAGTAACGGTGGGCCGCCAGGGGATCGACCTTCAGCTCTACAGCGAGACGGAGAAGCTGCTCGTCGAAGACTTTTGGGGCAAGGCAGGCAGCCGCGTAGAACAGTTCGAATTCTCCGACGGCACGGTATGGACAGACAAGCAGGTCGAGCTCCTGATCCAAGCCATGACGGCAAGCGGAACGTCAGCCGGGACAGCCGACGAGAAGACAGACGCTCCAGCGTCGACTGATCTGTCCCTGCTGCTTGCGGGCCAGGGGAATTCTCCTTTGTAATTGGGAGCCGTGTTCAGAAGGGACTGCTATTCCTCAGGAAGCCCTGGGGAATAGCAGTTTATTTGCTTTTTTACTATTTTGGCATCCTTGCTATATCTTTTTTGCCCAATCATTTCTTTCTGCCGATATACAATAAATGAGATGAGACTCCCAAGACGGATGGGTCCTTTGCGAGTTCAATAAGTAAGTTTATCAGCCTCTGAGACTCCCCCTTTTCTTCCCAAGTCTGCCTTTGTTCATTAGTTAACAACCCACCGATGCTGGAGGACCCAATCAAATCGACGGTTTCAAATCCTTGGCCCTCCATAAAGGCCTTTATCTCATGGATGTTGTAGTAGTATGCTCCTGTAAACCGACCCTGATCTGCGTGATTAAAAATCCCTCTATGGCGGAACTCATGAATGGAATCCATGGTGTCATGAGGCTTCCAGTGCTGCGGATATTGCAAGGAAGTTAGGGTCATTCTCATCCTGCTTTGAAAAGCGACAAAAATGACGCCTCCCTTTTTGGTAACACGAAACAACTCTCTCACAGCACGGATCCGTTCTTCTTCCCTTTGCAAATGGTAAAGGGGTCCTAACATCAAAGCAGCATCAAACCCCTCATTCGGCAATCCGTCCAAATGGACGGCATTTAACACATGAAAGCTGTTGAAGCGTTCCATTAAACCGAGCTCAAGCGCCTTCTCCTTTGCCATTTCAACCAGACGAGGTGTTAGATCAGAAAGCGTTACATCCAAACCCAGCTTCGCTAACTCCATTGAATATTTCCCGGGTCCTGCTCCATTATCTAATACTTTACCATGGGCAGGTAAATATGCTTTCATGTAATGCCAGTTAATAACAAACTCTAACGGTTCCCTATCCAGCCTGCCCCACTCGTCGAAACGGGAGTAATAATCAATCACGTCTTCCATCTGATAGCCCACTCCTTATAAATGGATTGGTTCCTTCAAAAGCAAAATAAAAAACCTACAGCCTGCAAAGAGGCGATAGGTTTTTCCTTCGCGGTACCACTCTTTTTGATTCGCTCGTTCAAGAATATATACGAACCATCTTAGAACCCATTGACGAGGTTAACCGTTAAGACCTACTGAATTCAGCCTTACCGCTCATGGGTAAGTTGGGGGAAGCTGCTGACTGTCTCGCACCGAAACGACAGTTCTCTGAACAATAGTTTCCCTTACTACTCCCATTCCTTGCGTTTAGCGCGTATTGAATTTTACCTAGTATATCGTTTCCATATAATTCCTGTCAATAGATCAAAATGCGCCCTTGGCAGCGATTGTCGCCTCCCCTTTCGTATGTTCTTAATTCAGGGAGCACACCCTGTAGAAGGTGAAGGGGGAGTCGGGCGTTGGCCAAGCAGTCCAAACGCCAATGCCGCTGTACCGAGCACCGTGGACACTCCGTCCCTCAGCACCCAAACTCGAATCAGGAGGACTCTTCATGAGCCGTAAAAACAAAGACCTGCCCGTTAATGCGCGAACCCGTGATTACAGCGATGACCGGATTGTAACCGACGTTGATCACCCGAACCTGAGCGCTTCCGACGATGCCATCGCGGCGATCAAGGGACACATCGAGAAGCAGGACGAGGAAGGATAAGAGCCATGGCCAAAAATAAAAACAAAACCCGCCCGGCCGCCGGCAATCCGAACACGCAGGGCAAGGTAAAAATCGTCGCGGTGGATGCGGGTGAACCGGATCGCCAGGAGAGCTGAGCCCAAGTTCGGTACGGTGACAGACCGGCCAAAACCGATATGATCTTCTGCAAAAGACCAAGAGGCCCGCAGCAGAGCTCGCAGCGGCGCCTCTTGGTTTACATAATGTTTCTTATGTTATTACCGAGAGCGGTGATGATCCCCTGTTGTACGTATTGTATCACCGACACTGCTGCCGGATCCGCACGCCAGCACAACATCGCTTACTTCCGTATCCCGTATTTTCCCGTAAGATCGGTCAAGTAGTTCGACTCGTTCCCCACCCATTCGCTGAACTTATCGGAATCCAGGTACGCCGGCTCCATCTTCAGGTTCTTCAGCTTCTCCAGAAAAGCCTCATCCTGCACCATCTTAGCGATCAGGGCATCCCACTTCGCGCGGATGGCATCGGGCGTTCCGGCCGGCAGGGACAACCCGGTCCACCACCGCACCGTGAGCCCCTTTACCTCCTGCTCCTCCGCCGTAGGCACACCCGGCAGGAACGGACTGCGCTGATCGGATACGACGGCGAGCAGCTTGATCTTGCCGGCCTGGGCGAGCGGGTACAGCTCCGCCACCGTATGCACGGCGAGCACGGCATGGCCGCCGGCAATCATCGGCGCGGACTCCGATGCGCCCTTGGTCGTCACCATCCGCGACTTCGAGAAGTCCCCGCCGATCACCTTCATCCACTCCGCCACCGCGAAGGAAGAGAAGCCCGACGGCCCCACGCTGGTCCAGGTAAGCTCCTCGGGATGGGCCTTGGCCCAGTCGGAGAAGGTCTTGAAATCGTTCCACGGCGCATCCGAACTGACGGCGAACGCCGGGGCATCCTCCACAATCTTCGAGACGAAGAGGTGGTCAGTGAGCGCCACCGGCGGTGCACTCATGCCCGCCGACAGCATGCTGGTGCTCGAATTGTTGTCCGCGAGCACCGTATATCCGTCCTTAGCCGCTCCCTTGAGCGCAGCCTGGGCACCGATGGCCCCGCCTCCGCCGGGTTTGTTCACCACGGTCACCGGCTGCCCCCATGCCTTGCCGGCATACTCCGCCACGGCTCTGGCGACCAGGTCCACCCCGCCGCCGGGCGAAAACGGCACAACGTATTCGATTCCCTTCTTGGGGTTATCGGCCGCGCTCTCCCCGCTGCCGCCCGATGAGGTGCAGGCGGACAGCAGAACACCCAGCAGCGCGGCTCCGGCCGCCGCAGCCTTCCATTTCCGTTTCATGGCGTAAGACGCCTCCTTCTGGCTATGCAATTTCTTCGAAGTCTCCCGCTTCCTCCGCGATCCGCTTTTGGGTCTGCTTCTTGAGCCGGATTGAGACGGTGAGCAGGAGGGCAGCCCCCGCAAGCAGGCCCGCCGACAGCGGCCGTTCCAGGAAGATCATCAGGCTGCCGCCCGACAGCGAGACCGACTGCAGGAACGACTGCTCGAAGAGCGGTCCGAGAATGAAGCCGAGGATGAAGGGCAGCACCGGCCATTGATACTTATGGAACAGATAGCCGAGTCCCCCGAACGCCAGCGCCACCCCCACGTCGAACAGCGAGCTGCGGATCGTATACGCCCCGATCGTGCTCAGCAGCAGGATCAGGGGGCCCATGATGCCATAAGGAATCCGCGTCATGCGCGCCCACAGCCCGACCAGCGGCAGATTCAGGATCAGGAGCATCGCGTTGCCGACGAACATGCTGGCGATCACCGTCCAGATGAACGGGCCGTTCTGCTCGAACAGCAGCGGTCCGGGCGCGAGGCCGTAGATCATCAGGCCCGCGAGCAGGACGGCCAGCGGCGGCGAGGAAGGGATGCCCAGCGAGAGCAGCGGAATGAAGCCCGCCGAGCTTGTAGCGTTATTCGCGGCCTCCGGTGCCGCAACGCCCTCCATCGCCCCTCTGCCGAACCGTTCCGGCGTCCGGGACACCTTTTTCTCCACATCATACGCCAGAAAAGCGGACACCGCCGCCGAACAGCCAGGCAGCAATCCCAGCACAAAGCCGACCACCCCGCCCCGCAGGAAGGACGGCGTGCAGCGCAGCAGCTCCCGCCGGTCCGGGTAGAGCCGGCCGAGCTTCGAGTTCGTGATCTGCGCCCGGCGCTCCTCCATCCCCTTGAACACCTCGGTTACGGCGAACAGCCCGATGATCACGCTGATCATCTCGAGCCCGCCGGTCAGCGAGGTGCTTCCATAGCTGAAGCGGGGCATCCCGCTCGTCGGGCCGAGACCTACGGCGGCCGCGAGGAAGCCTGCCGCCCCCATCGTCAGCGCCTTGGCCAGTGAGCGGCCGGACAGGTTCACGATGAGCGTCAGCGCGAGCAGCATCAGCGCCGTGTACTCCGGCGGGCCGAACGCCAGCGCCTTCTCCGCAAGCCACGGGGCGAACCCGACGAGCCCGAACAGGGCGAGCGTCCCCGCGGCGAAGGAGGCGATGGCTGCGATGCCGAGGGCAGGTCCGCCGCGCCCTTTGCGGGCCAGCGGGTACCCATCGAGGCAGGTCGGGATCGACGACACTTCGCCCGGGATGTTCATGAGAATCGCGGTCGTCGACCCGCCGTACATCGCGCCGTAGTAGATCCCGGCCAGCATGATCATCCCCTGCGTCGGCTCCAGCACGGTCGTCAGCGGCAGCAGAATGGCGATGGCCGAGGTAGGGCCGAGTCCCGGCAGAACGCCGACGAACGTGCCGACCAAGGCGCCGATGGCGGCCATCAGCAGATTGTCGAGTGTCAAAGCTTGGGCCAATCCCCCCAGCAGCAGGCTCCAGGCTTCCATGCCGCACCTCCTTTATAACCAGGCGAAGATCCCCGCAGGAAAGCTCATCTGCAGCCAGCCCACGAAGATCACCTGGAGTACGGCTGTGACGGCAGCCGACACCGGCAGACAAAAGACCCACCTGTATCCCCCAATCCAGCGCAGCAGCAGTGTCCCTGCGATCCACGTGCCGATCAGGTACCCGAGATAAGGAAGCGTCAGCGTATACAGGAACATGGCGGCATACACCAAAAGCATCTGTTTGCGCAGCGTCCCCTCCGGGAACACGGCCGCCCCCGGCGGTCTGCCGGCGCCCCTCAGCATCAGCCCTCCCAGTACGATGAGCAGCGCGCCAAGAAGGCCGGGAACCAGATGGTCACCCGCCCAAGCCTCTTTGCCGTAAGGGAACAGCCGCACCGCCTCCGCCAGGGACACCACCCCGAGGCCCATTGCAGCCAGTGCGCCGACCCGGTGTGCTCCAAGGCGCGAGAGCAGCTTCATACGCAGCCCCTCCTTCGTCGTCTCTTTTATGCAGGAAGATCATAGGGTCTCAGTGGCAGTATATGGGCGGGAGCCCGCAGGGGTTCCAGCGTTTCGACCTAAATACGAAGACCCTATCCGAAAAACCGTACGGTCCGCGGGAAACGAAAGCTGGTAAGATGGCATTGCGGAAGTCGCAGAGGAGGACAGCCATACAGATCGCATGACCGCCGCCAAACCAGCACTGGCAGAAAGGAGAGAAGGAAGACCGGCAGGTACAGGCCTGGAGGACAATCCATCGGGTATGGATGCATACCCAATCCAAAAGAGGAGGAAGCGCATGAATAAGAAAGCTTGTCTGTTCGTTTTAACCGCACTCATGCTGTTGTCCGGTCATCTTACATCCGCAAAGGCAGCATGGGAATTCTGGGAGCCGCTTACTTATTTCAACCCAAGCACCTGGCAAAAAGCGGACAACTATTCCAACGGCAGCATGTTCAACTGCACGTGGAAGGCGGGCAACGCCAATTTTACAAGCTCCGGGAAGCTGGAGCTGAAGATCACCAGCCCTTCGTACAACAAGTTCGATTGCGGCGAATACCGTTCCACGAACAATTAAGGATACGGCAAATACGAGGTGAGCATGAAGCCTGCGAAGAATAGCGGCATCGTCAGCGGGCAGGAGAAGGTCGTCTACCTCGGCTTCGACGCTTCGAAGGGATTCCATACGTATGCGTTCGACTGGCAGCCCGGCCATATGAAGTGGTACGTAGACGGTGTGCTCAAGCATACGGCAACCACTGACATTCCGAAGACACCGGGGAAAATCATGATGAATCTCTGGAACGGAACGGGCGTGGATGACTGGCTTGGAAGCTACGGCGGGACCAATCCGCTGTATGCTTACTATGACTGGGTGAAATATACAAGCCATTGAACGGCAGCACAAGAAGGGGTACCGGTGATCCTCCATGGATTCCGGTACCCCTTCTTGGTGCGATCATAGGCACTTCGCGTACATGCGTCTTTCCTACCTTGGTCTCATCCAAAGACCTGCCACCCGGGTGAATGCAGCCGATTTGAACCCCACGGTGTCAGCGCGCAGCGAGGATGGCCGCGCTTCCCTGGAGAAAGCGCTGGCAGTGGAGCATGTCCGGGCGGCGATGCCGTCTTGGCCGACCTGCCGGCGCGTACCTGCCGCTGTGCGGTTCGGCTTGGACCTCCTAGGAGAGGGCCCTGCTCTCCTCCGTGGGCAGGACGCCGAATGCCGTGTCACTGCTGCCCTGAATTCCGCTGGAATGGGAGAACACATTCCCATAGTGACACCGGAGGGTTATATTATGCCTGCCCGCTTCCTCGGCGGAACGCCTGCGGGGATGAACCATTCCGACTCATCGGCAGCGCCGCTTCTCTCCCGGCCTACTTCCGCGCGGCCAGCTGAGCCTCGAACCCATCCAACAGCACTTGGATTCCGCATATGAATTCGTTGTCAAAATCGGAGGAAGTCGTGTACTCAGCCAGCCTGACCAAATGTGGATACTTCTCTTCAGGAAGGGATGGAAACGGCGAATTCTCCGCGGTTCCCGCATTCTTCTGCTTTTGTTTCGAGCGCTCGAGCAGGCGATTCTCTTCATCCACAAAGCCAAGCACGTAAGCTTTCAGCATCGAAGCAAACCATGGAATTTGGGGATCCGGGAAGCCCTGCCGCGCAAACACCCGATATAGAAATTCAATATGTGCCAGCCGGTGGGGAGTTGCTGCGAAGGTGGCATTCATAATCTGTACGGAATCCCGGTACCGCTTCAGGGTATCCCGAAAATTACAGGCCCAGATCTTCAGCCCTTCCCGCCAATCCAGTTCCGGACCGGGCAGTTCGACCTCTGATCGGATCTTCTCGCCCAATAATACAATCAGCTGATCTTTGTCCTTCACATGATAATACAGGGAAGCTGCTTTTACCCCAAGGAAATCGGCAATTTTGCGCATCGAAATCGGCTCCAGGCCCTCCGTCTGCAGCATACTCAAAAAGGCGTTCAGAATGCGCGGCTGGTCCAAGGGGGTATGCAGTTCCTCCACGGCTCCGTTCTCTGTTTCGCTGGGATAGATTCGTCTTCTTGCCATGTCAGCCTCCTATTCCTGCTTGACAAAGTATACCACATCGAAGTATTCTAACACCATTAAATTAATAATTTATCGATGTTAGATTAATTTGAGAGGATGTGTGCGAAAATGACAATGATGAAGCTTAAGGAGATCGTCCGCCGGGCGGAGCAGGTTCTGTCCGATTCATGGAGAGCCGTGTATGAGAAGAGAAAAACCGAACTCGAGGAGATGTTCAGAGCGTATGGAGACCGCGCTTACGGGGCATGGATTCAAGATTTTATGAACCCGGTCGCAGCGCATCTCAGTCAAGAGGGCTTCATGCAAAAGCAGGATTTCATCTCAAGAACTCCATAGAAAATTGGGGCCCGCCGGAGGAGCGGGAACGCTGCATCTGGTATACCTTATCCGGGAATGACGGAGTACCGCTCGGGTCCCTGGTTCTGCAGGTGTATCATTCACACCGCGCCTTCCATATCCCCCGGCCTCCCCGCCTTCTGGAATTGGAGACGGTTGAACAGGAAGAAATCATTTCATTGCTCTCCCACGCCTCTACCCGTGTAAGATGGGACCGCAAGGAAGAACGATTGCCTCCTGCGGACGGTCCAGGGTCAGGGTCTGGTGCAGGGAAGTGGGAGTATGCCTCCGATGTGTCTTTGGGCGACTGCTTGAACGGTACGGACGGAAACAACGGCAGCTGGGCTCTGGATGAAGCCCTGTCCCACTGGGGCCGCTATGGCTGGGAGCTTGTATCCGTTGTCCCCTCGGAGGGCAGGATCATCGCCTGCTTCAAGAGGCCCTATCGGGAATGATGCCTTTGCTCAGGCTTCGGCGGGCCTCTCCGTACCAGCAGCTCCCCGATGCATAAAAAACAACCGGCCTGCATGGAGGCCGGTTGTTGGGAAGGGATGCAGGGGAGGAGACGCCCCGCCCGGTCGCATTCTTGACTGGTTCTTCGTCTGGAAGGCGGCTTCCCCTGCGGTTACCGTACAGCCCCCTGTGGGGACCGGCCTGCACGGGGCGATAGTCATGGATCGCCTGCCGACCCTTGAATCCTGCTACTCCGCATCATAGGTGCAGGCGAAGCGCTCCACACCCGGGTAGGGCTCCCCAAGCGAGACGACCGAGAAGCCGTTGCCCCGGTAAAAATCAACCGCCTCCTCATCCGTCTCGGCCCGGAGCGCGGAAGGCTTGCGTGCTTCGAGCAGCTCAAGGATCACTCCCCGGCCGTAGCCGATCCGGCGGAATTCCGGATGAACCACAAGGTGACGGATATGCAGCACACGGCCGTCCTCCTCCGTGAAGCCGATCATGGCCACGACGGTACCCTCCTGCTCAAGGCCGTACAGCTCCCAGGCCGGATCCTCCCGGTACGATGTAAAGGCCGCTTCGATCTGTTCCGGATCAGGGAACATGGAGTAAGACAGCAGCTCCTGCAGGGCTTCTTCGTTGATGCGTGGTTTCAGATCGATGAATGTGGTCATTTGAACGTGGCTCCTTTATCCATTGCTTTTTATGTCATTTTCTAAGATTGTCTTAGAAGTACCGCAGGTCAGACTCACAGCGGCGCCAGCAGTTCCGCTAACCGGTCCCGGATCACCGTATTCGCGATGTCCGTCCCCCGGGGAGCAGACGGTTCTCTCCATCCGAATCCATCCTCCTGGTAACGGGGAAACACATGCAGATGAACATGGCCGAGGTCATTGAATATCCCGCCGTTGCTCATGGTCGTAATGCCGTCAGGCGCGTACAGCAGCTTCAGCGCCCGGGCGATCCGCGCCGCAGCCTCGGTAAGCGCCCGAAGGTCTTCCGGGGCCAGCTCGTCCAGGTCGAGCGCATGCCGCTTCGGCAGCAGGAGCACATGCCCCCCGTTCAGCGGGGCAATATCCAGCAGTGCGGTGATCCGCTCGTTCTCGTAGACGATCTCCGCTGCCTCTTGTCCGCACGCCAGCCGGCAGCCTAAGCACGATTCCGTGAACTTCTCCGCTCTCGTCTCCATTCTCCGATCCCCTCCGTTTCCGGCGGCATTCCACTTTTTGGCGCCTGCCCTGCTTGATATACCTTACCATATGGGGGCAGGTCTTGGGGAGGGCTGCGGCCGGGCTGCAGCGTGCAAAGGCAAAAACCCGCGCTGCCGCGGGTTTGCCGGGTGTATCCGTATGGATACATGCCGATACGTAAGGAGGCATACTCAGGAGTGCAGGACACACGTCAGTGTGCGCTGCTGTTCAGCCTTCCGTGGGGTAGAACGGCCCCATTCCTTAATTTATCACAGCCGCTCTGCGCTTCTATCCCAAGTTCGTACGGAGCCTAAGGACAGGCCCCCTCTATCCGCTCCACCGGCCGCTGTACCGGAAGAGACCGGTCCAGCCGCGGTAGAAGCCATAGAGGCCTAAATATCCGCCTGCGGCAAGAAACAGAGGGTTGTAGAAAATCCGGTGCACCTCCGTCATCATGACCGTATTGCGCAGCAGAATCCCCGCTACCGCATCGCCCGCAATGACTCCGAACGCGTACATGCTGACGAGAGCGGCCGCATCGAACCAGAAGGCGGATTTTGGGACAAAAGCACGAAGAGCGAGCATCAACGCCGGAACAACGAGCGAAACGGCAAGCAGGAGCAGGAACAGGGTCATCACCTCATTTTCCTTTATTCTCCATACTTTACCCCATTCTTTGCCGGATGAGTCGGCTCCTGAGCAGCCGGAGCGCTAGATGCTGTCGGTCCGCCCTTCTGCAACAAGCCCGGCAGCCGGCTTTCTCGCCCGCTTGAACCAGTAGAGCGTCAATCCGGCCGCAGCGGCCCCTAGTAGGCCTGCAAGATAAAAGCCGCTCTTCAGCCCGCTCCATTCATTCAGCGTACCGGCGACGAAAGGACCCGCGAACATCCCCACGGCATAGACCGCCTGGTAGAAGCCCATCGCGGTTGCCCGTTTGCGTTCGTCGATATGGTCGATGGAGAGCCCGAGCAGCAGCGGAAAGTGCAGGCCCTGAAACCATCCGTTCAGCGCCTGCGTCAGCAGCAGCAGGCCGAACGTCGGCACCACCGAGGTGGCCGCCGAGCACAGCGCCGAGATGAGGAATCCGGCCAGCACCACGTTCCATGCGCCGAACTTTGGCGCCAGAACACGGCCGGTCAGATAAGAGCTGACCGCGTGAGGCACCATGAAGGCGGCGACGAGCAGCGTCAGGTCTGCTTCATCCGCCCCCAGCTGCAGAGCGTAGGACGGCGTGAAGCCGAACATCGTGATGAACAGCACGCCGTGCGCCAGGATGGAGAGTGTCGAGACTCTCCAGAGCAGCCCGTCTTTCATCACGGGCAGCAGGTCGCCGTACCGCATCGGCGTTCGGTCGATGCCTCCCCGCGGCTCCCTCAGGAAGAGCGCAAGCAGCAGGCCGGCGGCTCCGATCACCGCGCCGGTCCAGAAGGAGGATGCCCAGCCCCCGGACTTCAGCAGATAGCCGCTCAGCAGCATCCCGATGAGCTGGCCGCCGGCCGTAAGCAGCGAGATCGTACCCATGGCCCGCGTCGCCCCGCCCTCCCGGTGCAGGCCGGCATACATGACCGTGAAAGCAACCCAGGTGGAGGCCGCCACGCCGGAGAGAATGCGGCCGGCGAGCGCCCACTCGATCTGCTCGCGCCAGGCGAAGCACAGACAGCTGAGCGCCGCCGCCAGCATGCCGAGCAGGATGTACGGCTTGCGCAGCTTCATCCGGTCGGAGGCAATGCCGAGCGGCAGCCGAAGCAGGATCTGCGTCAAGCCGTAGCTGCCGAGCACGATCCCAGCCATGCTGTAGGAGGCTCCTAGATGCTCAAGGTAGGGAGACAAGATCGGGACGTAGACATACAGCGAACACCAGTAGAGCAGGGTGACGCCCACAAACAGCAGATGATTCATCCGGTCGGACTTGTTCGTCGTTTTCATGGCCGAACAGCCCTCCTTTCGTTCCTTTGGAAAACGTTTCTCCGTGTTACGAGGCCATGCAGCCTTGAGTGACGCGATCCGCGCTCTTGCGAGCGCGGATTTTCCGTCTTAGCTGGCATTCGCGGCTCTGGCGGCTCATCTAACACGGTTTTTCCGTGTTAGATGGTAGCGACGCCTTGCTCAGTGCGCTCCTCGCACACACTTGCACGGTTTTTTCGTCCTAGCTGGGCGATCG
The DNA here is from genome assembly GCF_049942825.1 of Paenibacillus sp. S-38. Taxonomy (NCBI): domain Bacteria; kingdom Bacillati; phylum Bacillota; class Bacilli; order Caryophanales; family Paenibacillaceae; genus Paenibacillus; species Paenibacillus sp. S-38. The sequence continues at coordinate 3,601,039 of NZ_CP187970.1, read as the reverse complement.
CGACACTCGCGGCTCATCTAACACGTTTTTTCCGTGTTAGATGGCAGCGATGCCTTGCGAAGCGCGCTCCTCGCCCATGCTAGCACGGATTTTCCGTCTTAGCTGGGCGTTCGCGGCTCTGGCGGCTCATCTAACACGTTTTTTCCGTGTTAGATGGCAGCAATGCCTCGCGAAGCGCGCTCCACACCCTCGCTTGCACGGTTATTCCGTGCAAGCTGGGCGGTTCGCGGCTCTGGCGGCTCATCTTCCCCACTGCCCCCCTCTTCAGCACGCTTCTACGTGCCAGCTGCGCCATGGTGGCGCTTGCCGGGCTTGCCGGGCCCCTGCCCCACACCGCCATGAGAGCCGGCCGCCTTCAGATGAGCAGCTCCTGGCTCCGCGCACAGCTCCCATAACAACACGAAATAGCGATGGGATCCATCGCTATTTCGCACTGCCGCATCCCCTGCCTAACCGGTCAGGGGACTGCGGCTCCTATTCATTACAAGCTCAGGCGCAGAATCGCCTTCACGTCGTCCTCATTCAGCGGCTTGAAGCCGCCGACCGGGCCGAAACGGACCGTTTCCTTCGCCATGCGGTCGATGTCCTTCTCGCCGATGCCGAGGTCCGCCAGACGCGCCGGCGCCCCAATGCGGCTGAAGTAATCGCGTGTCGCCTGGATGCCAGCCAGCGCCACTTCCTCGTCCGACTTGCCGGTCGGGTCGACGTTCCATACCCGCACCGCGTACTGCACGAAGCGGTCGATGCGCTCGCTGTACACGTACTTCATCCAATTCGGGAACAGGATGGCGAGGCCGGCCGCGTGGGCAATGTCGTAGATCGCGCTGACTTCATGCTCGATCATGTGCGTCGCCCAGTCGTTCTGCATACCGACGGAGATCAGACCGCCGTTCAGCGCGAACGTGCTGCTCAGCATCAGATTCGCGCGGGACGTGTAGTCGTCCGGCTTCGCCAGTGCCTTCTCGCCGTTCTCGATAACCGTCTGCAGCACACCTTCGCAGAAGCGCTCCTGCAGCGGCGTATCCTTCGTCGGGGAGAAGTACTGCTCGAACACGTGGGACATCGTGTCGACGATACCGTTCACGGTCTGATCGCGCGGCACGGAGTAAGTCAGCGTCGGGTCGAGAATCGAGAACTTCGGATAGGCATGGATGCTGCCGAACGATTTCTTGAGATTCTCTTCCCAGTTCGTGATGACGGAGTTGCCGTTCATCTCGGAGCCCGTCGCCGACAGCGTCAGCACGGTGCCGAGCGGCAGGGCGCTTTGGATCTCCGCCTTACGCATCATGAAGTCCCAGACGTCGCCTTCGTACGGCACGCCTACCGCCACCGCTTTGGCCGCGTCCAGCACGCTGCCGCCGCCGACGGCGAGGATCAGGTCCACGCCTTCGGCGCGGGCCAGCTCGATCCCTTTGCGTACGGTGGTCACACGCGGGTTTGGCTCAACGCCGGGCAGCTCGACGGCACGGGCGCCGGCCTGCTCCAGCTGGGTGAGCACGCGGTCATACAGGCCGCTCTTTTTGATGCTGCCGCCGCCATATACGAGGAGCACGGTGCGGGCGCCCTGCGCCTGCACCTGCTCGCCAAGTTTGTCAACCATCCCTTCGCCGAAGAGAATACGGGTCGGGTTCACGAAAGAGAATGCGTTCATTGCGGAGATTCCTCCTTGGCCATTAAGGTCTTCAATTGGGTACAGGACCCATTATACCGTGCCGGCGGAGGATTGAGAATGACTGAAAAAAGGTTGAGCAGCTTTCGTCAAGGTAAGTAAGTATACTCGGGACTCGTACGGCTGCAGCGGCAGTACCTCCGGCAGTACGCCGGTATCCGCCAGCTGGGCGGCCGGATTGCCGCTGTCCAGCAGCAGCTGGGCCTTGCACCCCGTAAGCTCTTCCGGCATGGAGCTCGCCGTGATGAGATCCGAGAAGCTGCAAACCACCAGCAGCGCTTCGTCTCCCAAGCGGCGCAGGTAAGCGAAGATCCGCTCGTCTTCCGGCAGCAGCAGCTCATAGGAGCCGTGAACGGCGACCGGGTAAGATTTGCGCAGGGCAATCAGGCGCCGGTAATGGTTCAGGATCGAATCTTCGTCGGCGATCTGCGCCTGAACGTTGATCTCGGTATAGTTCGGGTTCACCCCGATCCAAGGCGTGCCGGTTGTGAAGCCTGCGTTCTCTCCCGCATCCCACTGCATCGGCGTACGGGCGTTGTCGCGGCCCTGCGCTTCGACGGCGGCCAGAATCCTCTCTTCCGTCCAGCCCTCAGCCGAGGCGTCGCGGTGCAGGTTCATGATCTCCACGTCCCGATAATCGTCGATGGAGGCGAAGCTCACGTTCGTCATCCCGATCTCCTGGCCCTGATAGATGTATGGCGTGCCCTGCATGAGCATGTAGAGCGTCGCGAGCATTTTGGCCGAGGCGGCATGATGCTCCTTGTCATTGGCGAAACGGGAGACCGACCGCGGCACGTCGTGATTCTCGAGGAAGAGCGCATTCCAGCCGCGGTTCTCGAGGCCATTTTGCCACCGGGTCAGAATGTCCTTGAGGTCCGTCAGCTTCCAGTCCGGGTTGTAATCCCACTTCCCGCCCGGCCCGTGGTCCACCGACATATGCTCGAACTGAAACATCATGTTGAACACGCCGTTCTTCTCGCCCACGAAGTCCTCCGCCTGCTTGAGCTCGACGCCGTTGGCTTCCCCGACGGTCATGATGTCGTACTTGGCGAACGTCTCATCGCGCAGCTCGCGCAGGTAATCGAGGATGCCCTCCCGGTTGCGGTGGCCCTCCCACGAAGTGACATACTTCTTGCCGAGCGGGTTCGGCAGATCCGGCAGCGCCTGGATTTTTTTGATGTGCGTGATGGCGTCCACCCGGAAGCCGTCAATCCCTTTGTCCAGCCACCAGTTGATCATGTCATAGAGGCCGCGGCGCACCTTCTCGTTCTCCCAGTTGAGGTCCGGCTGACGCGTGGAGAACAGGTGCATGTAGTACTCGCCCGTCGTCTCGTCCAGCTGCCAGGCGGAGCCGCCGAAGATTGACTCCCAGTTGTTCGGCTCCTCCCCGGTTTTGCCCGGCGGTCTCCAGATGTAGTAATCGCGCTTCGGGTTATCCTTGGAGCTCCGGGATTCCAGGAACCACGGGTGCTCGTCGGAGGTGTGGTTGATGACGAGGTCCATAATGATCTTGATGCCGCGCTTGTGCGCTTCGGCCAGCAGCTCGTCGAACTGGGCCATCGTGCCGAATTCCTCCATGATGTCGCAGTAGTCGCTGATATCGTAGCCGTTATCGTCGTTCGGCGATTTGTAGATCGGGCAGATCCAGAGGACATCGACCCCGAGACCCTTCAGATAATCGAGCTTCGAGAGAATGCCGCTGAGGTCGCCGATGCCGTCCCCGTTGCCGTCCATGAAGCTGCGGGGATAAATTTGGTATACGACGCTTTCTTTCCACCATGTGGTTTTCATCTATATCAGATCTCCTTCGGATGCGGAATGGTTGAGTCTATGTACTTTCATGGTACCCCTGGTGAACGGCACACAACACCGACAGGATTGACCAAAAGGGTGTCGAAAATTGTTTAATCCAACCAATTACACCCAAAAAGGCATGGAATAAGCCCAGAAAACGTTCTTTATAACGAACAACACAAGGCATCGCCTGCCTCACTGATCCGTCCGTATGCAGAAGCGCATAGTCCGTCCGAATAAAGAAACACCCCGCAGCACACCTTCTTGTGTACTGCAGGGCCATAAGCGATACGACAATCCGGCTTGACGGGACACGGCATTGATCAGAGCCGCATAAGCAGCCCCTGCGGATTCCCGCGCTTCCGTCCGTCTTATTCGAACGCATCCATCCCGCCGTATTTGGAGATCGCACGGAGCAGGTCCTCATGCACCGGCAGAATGAACTGCGAGGGCCCCATATGGAAGATCCCGCTCCGGTTATGCACGTGGGCCTCCTTGACGTAAAAGCGGTAATGCTGCATGCCCTCCTGCATGTAGACCGTTTCGCTGGCGGTGGAGGAGCTTGCGCTGAGCCTCATCGGACGCGAACCGACCGGCACCTCGAAGGGCGTTATCGAGAGAATATCCTGAAGCTTGATATAAAAGTTTGCATGGGGCTTCTGGTAAATAAGCTCCTGGGTGGACACCGTCAGCCCGAAGTGCCTTTTCTTATGGGAAATCTTCAGTTCCCCCTGCATCGACTTGATCTGCATAAAATCATCATTCATCCGGCTTCCCTCCCCTTGGCAAGTCATGGGCGAACGCCTGCATGTGGTACGGGCCTTGGGCCCAGATGTCTCCCTGACCATGAAGAGAGCATACCATGTTTCAGAGGGGACACGCCACTTCGCGAAACCAGGGCAGATGAGGAATCGGATTCCAGCCGCTCCAAGGAGGCAGCGAAAACCAACTCTCTCGTCCGGCTGCCGGTCCAGATTCTTGATCCGCTGAGCCCCTGCCTTACAGCAGCGATTCCGCCCCGTCGATGAACAGCTCCGTGCCCGTAATATGGCTCGATGCCCCCGAGGCAAGGAACGCGACGAGCTCCCCCACCTGCTCCGGTTTGCCTGGACCGTGCTCAAGCGGCATGCTGCCTTCCGGGTACTGCACCGGAATCTTGATTTTGCGCAGCTCCGGCGTCGAATGTGTATTCTCCCCGATATGGGTCGTAATCGCCCCGGGGCAGATGACGTTGACGCGGATCTTATAGCGTGCGAGCTCCAGGGCCGCCATCTTGGCAAAAGCAACCTGTCCGGCCTTCGACGTGCTGTAGGCGGACATCCCGAAGTTCGAGAACACCCGCGAGCCGTTGATCGAGGAGGTGATGATGATGCTTCCCCCTTTTTCCTTCATATGGGGAATAGCATACTTCACGCTGAGGAACGTACCCTTCAGGTTCACGAACATCGTATGGTCCCAGTCCTCGGGCTTCATATCTTCGATCGGGGTCAGCACTCCGTTGATCCCGGCGTTGGCGAACACGATGTCGAGCCGCCCCCAGGCTTTGGCCGCCTCGTCGAACGCCCACTGTACCCGTACGGGGTCCGACAGATCCGCGTCCAGGGTGACCGCGTCCGCTTTCATGGCGGCAAGCTCCGCCTTCACCTGCTCCCTCCGCTCGTCCTTCAGATCCACGAGGACAAGCTTCGCGCCCTGCCGGCCAAGCTCGAGCGCCGCCGCCCTCCCGATTCCCGATCCGGCCCCGGTCACAACCGCCACTTTATCCTTGAGGTCCGGCAGCATCAGGCCCGGCACTTCTATCGTCTGCGTACTCAATGTATTATCGCTCCTTTAGGGGAGATTCCCGGAGATTGGGATGCACCGGATTATTTTGCCGAAAGCTTCGAAGAATATGTGACAAAAGAAAGACGCCCCGTACACCCTGGCTCACCGAGAAGCACGGCTTGGCGGCAGTGGGACTTTTGTCCTTACCGCGATTGTGCTACAATATCAAAATCAATCCGCAACAAGGGATTCACCGCATCAGCTGTTCATCGCATCAATCACCGGGAGGCTTCATCTTAACCATGCTCATTATTGGAATCGCCGGGGGAACGGGCTCCGGCAAAACAACGGTAGCCCGCTCGGTTATCGACCGTCTGGGTTCGAAGAAAGTTACTTTTATTTCCCAGGATAATTATTATAAAGATCACTCTCATCTTCTGCTGGAAGAGCGCGAGACGATCAACTATGACCATCCGCTGGCCTTCGACAACAGCCTGATGCTGGCGAACCTCAAGGCGCTGAAAAACGGCGATACCGTCCATGCGCCTGTCTACGACTTCGCCAACCATGCCCGCTTCGTGGACAAAACGGTTGAGCTGAAGCCCAACAAGATTGTCATCATCGAAGGGCTGCACGTGCTGTCGGACGAGCAGCTGCGCGAGATCCTCGACATCAAGGTGTTCGTGGATACGGACCCGGACGTCCGCATTCTCCGCCGGGTGCTGCGCGACATCAATGAACGCGGGCGCTCGATTCAATCGGTCTACGACCAGTACCTCGGTACGGTCAAGCCGATGCACGAGGCGTTCATCGAGCCGTCGAAGAAGTACGCCGACCTGATCATCCCGGAGGGCGGCCACAACGAGGTGGGTATCCAGCTCCTCTCGATTCTCACCGAGAAGTACCTTATGGCTTGATGCCTCGAGACTTCTCGAGAGTAGAGCGGGAACGGTTGACAGCAAGGTACATAACCGTCCGTCATACGAACCCCAAAAAACCATCTCCAGCGTCCAGTGGACAGCCGGGGATGGTTTTTTGGGATGTCTGAAAAACGGCACTGCAAAGAGGTGAGGATACTTACCCTCGGGCAGCTTTACGTACGCACTAGATGGCAAGACTTCCTCTGGCCTCCCCTTTCCCGCTCGGAGATGGAGAATAGGCCGGGCGGAGATGCAAGGATACACCTCCAAGCTGCCAGGCGGCCCCTGCGGCTCCACGCACGTGAGCGGACAAGCCGAACGGCTGTCTCTCGCCGTGCCTGCAAGCTACTCCACCCCTGGGGCGGCGGCAGGCTCCATCATCTTGGCTTGACGCCAATTACCCCACAAATAATACGCGGATGACAGCACGATTCCGATGCCGAACCCGACCGGAAAGCTCCACCACAACGCCTCCAGCCCGTACGCGTACCCGAGATAGTAGGCGAGGGGAACTCGGAAGCACCAAAGAGCCAGGAACGTGGTCAGCATGGGGATCATCACCGCTCCCGTCGCCCGTACGACCCCGGACACGACGAAGGTGATTCCAAAGAGGATGAACGCCCACAGCGTAATATGGTTGATCGTCATGCCGATGGCGATCGCCGCCTCGTCTTGGAGGAACAGCTCCAGCGCCTGCCTGTTGAACAGGTAGATCACACCGACCAGTGCACCGGTCATCACGAAGTTGAACAGGATCCCGAGCAGGGTCGTCTTGTGAACGCGGTCCCACTTGCCGGCCCCCACATTCTGCGCGGCCAGCGTCGACACCGCTCCGCCGATCGCCATCGCCGGCATCTGCACATAGCTCGAGATCTGCATGGCCGCCCCGAAGGCCGCCGTCGCCACGGAGCCGAACGAGTTCACAAGCTGGACGATGGCGATCGCACTGGTCGAGACGATCATCATCTGCAGGCCCATCGGAATGCCCTTCTTGACCAGCGCGGCCACGATCTGCGGATCGAAGCGCAGCAGATGCCGGTCGGCCGCCGTGAGACGCAGGAAATGCTCGCGTCGGTACAGGTGCCACAGCAGTCCGATGAGCGCCGTGAGCTGGGCGATGACCGAGGCCAGGGCGGCACCGGCCGTCTCCATCCGCGGCAGGGGCCCTAGCCCAAAGATGAATACGGGATTGAGCACGATGTCGAGTACCGTGGAGAGCAGCAGGAAGTAGAACGGCGTCTTGGCGTTACCTGCTCCGCGGAGAATCATCATAATGAAGTTGTAGAAGAACATAAACGGCACGCCGAGAAAAATGATCCTCAGGTAGGCCGTCGCATACGGCATCGCATCCGCCGGTGTGCTCATCCCCCGGAGTATCGCTTCCGAGAACACCATGCCGATCAAGGTGATCACGATCGAAAGGGAGGTGAAGAACAGCGCGCTCGTACCGACGACCCGCTTCGCCTGCGCCTCATCCCCTGCTCCGATGCTTTGTCCGATCAGAATCGTAGACGCCATGCCGATGCCGAATACGAGACTGAGCAGGAAAAACATAATGTTATTCGCATTCGAAGTCGCCGCGAAAGCGCTCTCTCCAAGATAGTTGCCAACCCAGATCGAGTTGATCGTCCCGTTCAGCGACTGAAGCACGTTGCCCATGAGCACCGGCAGCGAGAACAGCAGCAGGTTACGGCCGATCGGTCCCTCGGTGAGATTGGCCTTCGCCGGCAATGCCTTTGACATCATCGTCCCTCCCCGTTATAACGCACACTGCCGGTTGTCATCTTTTGCAGGACAGGCAGTTCGGTTCTGCTTCCTATGTAAAACGTTTCATTACTAAACCAATTATAAACCCGCCGAATCTCCGATGACAAATGCTTACCCATTTTCCCCGCAGCAAGAACACCCTTCAACAAAGAAAAGCTCCCTCTGTGCAGAGGAAGCTTTCGGACGGAAACCAACCGGGTTCCAGCCACGCCATGATTACCGTTCCAGCCTGTGGAGTCAAGCCGGACCGGGCTATTCCTGACCGTTTATTCCTGCCCGTTCCCGCCGCTGCCGCGGGTGCCAGCAGACGGCTGGGACTCCGCCGTCTGGCCCGCCCGCCGGGTCAGCCCCTTCATGAGCTGCTCCACGTCGATGCCGCTGACGCTCTTCAGCATCTCGGGCGCTGTCGCCATCAGCTGGGTCACGTAGTTGCTGACCCGTGCCGCGCCTTCGCCATGCCCCGTATCGACGACCGTCAGCTTGTCGATCGCTGCGATCGGCGAAGCCACCCGCTCGGCGAGCTCCGGCAGCATCTTCACGATGATGTCGAGCACGGCCGCTTCGCCGAACTTCTCGAACGCCTCGGCAAGCTTCTGCTTCGCTTCCGCCTCGGCGAGACCGCGCAGCCGGATGACCTCCGCTTCGGCGGTACCCTTGGCCCGCTCGGCGTCCGCCACCGCCAGGCCCTCGAGCCGCTTCTGCTCCGCATTCGCCTTCGCCTCCGCTTCGATGCGGTACTGCCTGGCATCCGCTTCGGCGAACTGCCTCGCCTTGTCGGCTTCCGCCGCCTGGACGACCGCATAGCGGTCGGCATCCGCCTTCTTCTTGACCTCGGCGTCATACTGCTTCTCGCGGCGCAGAATTTCCTTCGTCTCGAGGTCGATCTCCCGCTCCTTGCGCACGAGCTCGACGCGCATCTGTTCTTCGACCACGCTCTGTTTCGCGCGGGCTTCCTGGATATGGTAAGCCTGATCCGCTTCGGCGCGGGCCATATCCTGGTCCTTTTTGAACGAGGCGACCTTGAGCTCCTTCTCCTTGGACGCTTCGGCGATATTCGTATCGCGCAGCAGCTCCGCCTTCTGGCCCTCTTCCTCGGCCTGTGCCTTCTGGATCCGCGCATCCCGCACCGCCTGAGCCTCCGCAATCTCCGCATCCCGCTTCACAGCGGCAATCCGCGGCTTCCCGAGCGCCTCGAGATAGCCCTGCTTGTCACGGACGTCCTTGATCGTGAAGGAGACGATCTGCAGCCCCATCTTCTTAAGATCCTTGGCCGCGACGCCCTGCACCTCCTGGGCGAATCGGTCGCGGTTGCGGTACACTTCCTCCACCGTCATCGTCCCCAGGATCGCTCTCAGGTGTCCCTCGAGCACCTCCTGGGCCTCCGCACGGAGCGCTTCCGTCGGCTTGCCCATGAACTGCTCGGCAGCCGTGGCGACATCCTCCACGGACCCGCCGATCTTGATGATCGCCACGCCGTCGGCAAGCACCGGCACCCCCTGCTCGGTGTACACCTCCGGCGTCGAGATGTCGAGTTTATGCGACAGCAGGGAGAGAAACTCCGCCTGCTGGAATACCGGCAGGATGAAGGAGCCGCCTCCGCGTACAATCTTGATCTTCCGTCCCGTATCGTCTGTCAGCACATGCTTCGTGCCCAGGAAAGAACCCGTGACAATCATCGCCTCGTCGGGCGATACTGTCTTGTATCTCGCCCAGAAGGCAAGCCCGAGTACAATAATCACACCAACGACGATCGCAGGCACCAATACCGCATCCATTGCCATTCCACCACTCCTCGTTCAGTTGGAATTAGAGCCATTCGTTTGCATCATGAAAGATGATGAGTAAGTATTACAAAGCGTGTCAAGCAGACTAAGGATCGAGTCCCGGCTCATCCGTATCGAGCGCCGTCACCATCAGCACCCCGCAGATCACTTCCACGGTGACCACGCGCTTGCCCCAAGGAATCTCGCTTCCGTCGTAGCTCTCCGCAATCTGGTTCGTCAGCCCTCCGCCGATGCGCAGCACCACTTCCCCGCTGCCGGCCGCCGGAATCGGAATAGTCACCTCACCGATCCTGCCGACGAGTTCGTCCATAGAGAAGCCCAGCGACTGCTCCGTGTTCTCCATCGGCTTGATATAGAGCAGGTAGATCAGAACACAGGAGAAGACCGCCGCCAGTACGCCCAGTCCCAAGACCATGCCTGCCGTGAACGCCGTATACTTCGTAAGCAGAATGCCCGCTCCTCCGAGCACGGTAATGCCGCTGAACAGCACCATCGGCTGCAGCGCATGAAGCACGTCGCCCGACATCCAGTCGAACATCCCGCCCAGAGCACTGCCGAGCAGATCCCCGAAGAGCACGGTAACCAACGCGAAGAGCACGCCTGTAATGAGCAGGCCCCAGTACACCTCCAGCATCGCAACTCACCTCCTTCTGACGTATTCCCGGCAGTCCGCCCACCGCAGCGGGATACGCAGACCGCTGTTCCCTTCCCGTTTATGTACGTCTGCGGAAAATGGGATGACATAGAATAATACGGAAGAAATAGTAATAATGTTGCATAATTTCCTCTAGAATCCATAATTTTGTCTAAAAAGTGCCTGGAAGCGCAAAAAAAGACAGTCCTTCACCCTTAGGACTGTCTTATAACCCCAAATGACTCTTTGCACGTATTAAAGTATTCGCGCCCAGCCTTGAATTTTCACTTCGGAAGCATTTGAATCGAAAAGGGAGGCCGTAAAAAGAAGTTGACTTTTGGTCTGTTGCTTTGGTCTGCAGCTTTGGTCTGCAGCTTTGGTCTGTTGCTTGGTATGTAGCTTTGGTCTGTTGCTTTCGTCTGCTGCTTCTGTCCGCAGCTGCTGTCTGCAGCTTTGGTCTGCGGCTGCTGTCTCTAGCTGCTGTCTGTAGCTTTGGCTAGCGGCGGCTGTAGCAGCGACCTTCCCCCTACGCCTCCCCCTATTTACGCCGCAGCGCCAGCATCTGGTACACCTCGCGGGAGTCTCCCTTAAGCGCTACCTGCCTGCTTCTCATCTGTGACGATCCGTCCCCGTCGAGGAAGATGCCGTCCACGAGCTGTCCCGGCGCAATGACCTCGAGCACCGCAGCGCGGAACTCGGGCACCGTGCAGGGCTGATCCGACACGAGCAGCCACAGGTTGTTCATCCTGTCATAGACGGCGCCGGAACGAAGCCTTGCCTCCCCGAAGGCCGGCATGTCCTCCTTCTTAGCCTGGTCGGCCCACTGCGCGCCGGCACCGAGCGACATGCTCACGCCGCCCTGGGCCCAATACCGGCTGCGGTCCGTAACCTGAAGCTGGTTGGCGCCCTCCACCACCTGAACGGAGAATCGTCCGGCGGCTTCGTCCCAGACCAGCGTCCCCTTGGGGTAATCGATGTTCGTCCAGCCGGAGCCATATTCATGCGGCACCCCGCGGATCGGCATGTCGTTCATCACGGCGATGCTGAGCAGATCCCCGTTCCAGAAGAAGCCTCCGTTGATGCCGAACTCTTCCGTCCTCGTTACGTTCGAGCGGATAGGCTTCAGCACGATATTGTCCGGTACCGTCCGCATGGCATGCAGCTTCACACCATTCGCCGCTTTGTAGGTCGAGTAGGTGTAATGGCGGGACGGATTGTGAAACAGCGGCATATCGCTCAGGGCTCCTATCATAAGCGACAGGATAAGACCGAGCAGGAATCCCAGCAGCAGAAGCTGCCCCCTGCGTTTGGTCAGGGCGGGAAGCCGGTTTTTGAGTACAATGAACATGCTTCTTGCCTCCTTCGAAGACGGGCGCATCGGTAGGCCGCGGGCGCAGCCCATGAATCCCCGATTCTATCTCTTATCTCTATATTCTATTTCTACATTCTATCTCTATATTCTATCTTTATTCCTTTTCTCGCATTCTATTCCTATGAATCTTCCGGATACTTGAGGTTTAGGAAGAGTCCACCCGCTGCCCCAACTCCTCTTCCGGTCAGGCAGGACTGGCATCCTCCTCCGGCTTGCAGTACTATAGGGAGATACATGAGGCGGGAGCATGCATCCCGCCCTCAAGAGAAGCTAACGAGGTGTTGACTATGCAGGACGTTATCGTGATCGGTGCCGGCCCCTGCGGCTTATCGGCCGCACTGGAGCTGCAGAGACGAGGGCTGAAGCCCGTCATCATTGAAAAAGAGTGCGTCGCGCGCTCCATCTATCTGTATCCAACCTATATGACCTTCTTCAGCACCCCGGAGCTGCTGGAGATCGGCGGCTATCCCTTCCCTACGCCGAATGAGAAGCCGACCCGCCTGGAGGCGCTGACCTACTATCGGACCGTGGCCCAGCGCAGCGGCATCGAGATCCGGCCTTACCAGAGCGTAACCGGCATCCAGCCGCTGCCCGGAGGCGGCTTCGAGCTTACGGTGCAGACAGGCTCCGGCGCTGTCCATACCGTACGCACTCGATATACCGTTGTGGCAACGGGGTACTTCGATCATCCGAATCTGCTCGGTATCCCCGGCGAAGAACTGCCGAAGGTTACCCATTATTACAGGGAAGCCCATCCGTACAGCGGAACGCGTACCGTGGTCATCGGAGGCAGCAACTCGGCGATCGACGCCGCCATGGATCTGCTCAAGGTCGGGGCCGAGGTGACAGTGGTCTACAGGGGAGAAGCTTACTCCCCCTCCATCAAGCCATGGGTGCTCCCGATCTTTGACAGCATGGTGGCCAAAGGAAAGATCCGGATGCACTTCGGCTCCCGGGTCACCGCTATTGCAGAGGACTCCGTGACCGTCACGGGCAGGGAAGGAAGCTTCGAGCTTCCAAATGACTTTGTGCTGGCCCTGACAGGCTTCCGGCCGGACCGTGCCCTGCTCACCGGAGCCGGAGCGGCCCTGCGGGCAGCCGACGGATGTCCGGAGCATGATCCGGAGACGATGGAGACGACGGTGCCCGGGCTTTTCATTGCGGGCGTAGCCGCCTCAGGCTCCAACGCCAACGAGGTGTTCATCGAGACCGGACGCCTGCACGGCAGACGGATCGCGGAGTATTTGGTTCCAGGCGTTGTATCCTAACCCAAACAGGCCGGAGAGTTTATCGCTCGCCGGCCTGTTTTCTTCATGTCCGTATGAAACTGATATCGATAAGTGCCCGGTTAAAAAATAAGCTCCTTCTCCCGCTGCGTCAGCCGGCGTCCTGCGATATCGACCACCAGCCTGCCTCCCGACAGCCCCCAGATGCGCGAGCCGTATTGCTCCGCAAGCTCGATCTGGTGCAGCGAGCAGAACACGAGCAGCTTGTGCTTGCGGCAGATGCTCTGCAGGTCTTCCATCACCCGGCTCGCCGCTTCCGGATCGAGGCCCGATACGGGCTCATCTGCGAAGATAACCCGCGCTCCCTTGATCATGGCCTTGCAGACAGCGACCCGTTGCTTCTCCCCGCCGCTGAGCTTCTCCACCGGCTCATGCGCCTTATCGAGCAGGCCGACCCGGTCCAGGTAATCCATGGCCTCCAAATGGTCGTCCTCCGACACCGTGCCGGTAAGAAAGCGCACCCAGGATTTTCGGAAGAGCAGCGCACTCAGCACGTTCTTCAGAGCGGATTTTTTCGGATTCAGCTTCGGCTTCTCCTCAAGGTATGCCCACTGCTTGCGCAGCTTGAATTTCTCACTGAATCCCGCCTTCGTAATATCGTTCCCCTCATAAATATACTGCCCCTCGTCCCACTTCTCCTGGAGCATCAGGCAGCGGAACAAGGTCGTCTTCCCGCTCCCGCTCGCTCCGAGCAGTGTAACCAGCTCTCCTTCATCGGCCTGGAAGCTCAGCCGCTGCAGCACGCGCGAATCCGGCGGAAAGCTCTTGCTTAAGTTGCGTACGATGATCATGCGCCAAGCTCCTTCTTATGTAAGCGGTGCCTGTCCGGTCTCTGGATTCCAGCAGCCGTACCCCGCACCTGTTTCTTTTACTATACCAAACCCCCCACATAAAAACCACAATTCGGCACATCCTATTGAAGTCTTGGACTACCTATTCGGGGAGGAGGTGCCGCCATGAAACATCAACTGGTTAAGCTGGTCTGCGAGCAGGCCGGCATCACGGAGGGCCAGGCGGACGAAGCGGTGGATGCGGTCGTCGGGTATTTCCGGACACGTCTTCCGGCCGAGCTCGCCGAGGAGCTGCATAACCTGGCCCAAGGGCATAACAGCGACGTCAACGAGGAATAGTCTGACGCAAGTTGCTTCAGCGGTAATTCCGGAAGTGCAGCGGGGCTTCGGGGATTGCCGCTTCCTTACGATTGGGGGCTTGGAACCTTGCCGTGCCATATACAACGGAACGCCAAGAACCGCCGGGCGGATTGCCGGGCGGTTGGCCAGATGATTCTGCTCACTTCCATGGCCATACGGATTACTGCGGATTCGTTTCCTTCTGAATCTCATTCAGACTCGGAGGACGCTGTGCCGCTTTGTCGGCATGCATGATCGCTTCCTCTTCGGTGAATTTGTTTTCCTTGAAATTCGGATTGTTTCGCGTATTCGCCTTCGCACTATCCACCATCGGTCCGTTCACCTCCATTTTGCTAATATGCCGCTCTCCTCCTCCTTCTATTCCATCTGCACAAATATGTCACAAAATTTTTATAAGTCTTCGACAGGGATTTACAAAAATCCCAAACGGTATAGATTATAATAAAATAAATTCATCGTAACTATGTTCTAGAATTGGGGTAAGATGAGGATGGAAGAACAGGAACTCAAACGCCACTTGGAGCAGATGCAGCATCAGCTCTACAGGCTGGTGGAACAAATAGGCAGCTTTGTCGATCCCCAAGTGGTCGAGTTGAGCCAAGAGATCGATGACGTGGTACTGGGTATCCAGCGGCTGCGGATGAAGGAAAAAGTCGAATAAGCGGAGGCCATTTTTCCCCCCGAAAAATGAGCCTCTTTTTTTATTCTCCGCTTGCTAAATGTTACATGATATGTTATATTAAAACCAAGGAAAATCAAGGGTTTTCCTCACAACAGACTCCCAAAACTCTCAATTTTTTTTCGATACAAAACCTTGGCCACAACCATTCAGAAGGAGCGATGCGACATGACTCACGAAGTTCGCGAATCCCAAGAGAAGAAGATTTCCGTTGAGCTTACGCTGAACGAGGCCCTGGCCCTGACCGGTACCCGCTTCCCTCAGAATCACCAGCTGGAAGTCGATGCGATGCACAAGATCAAGAAGCAGCTGGAAGAGCAGATCATTGACGCCCGCCGCAACCTTCAGTAAGATCGCAGCGTATACCGCTCAGAGAATGCCAGTTACACCAGTTTCAAAATGAACACCCCAAGGCCCGAGGGTTTATTCCTGAAGGCCTTTTTTGTTTGCGTTTTCATCGCAGCTTCCATACTTTGCAACGCCTGCAGCCTTTGCCTATAATGAAAGGATAGCGCACGAGGATCAGGAAGGACGGAAGGAAACCATGAAAGAACATATCATCACGACCATCGACGCCCATGCCGGCGAGCTGACCGGCATCTCCCGTTATATCGGCGACAATCCGGAGCTCGGGCATGAAGAATGGAAAGCGTCCGCCCGCCTGGTAGAGGCGCTGAAGAACAGCGGTTTCGAGGTCCAAGCCCCCGTGCTGGATCTGCCGACAGCGTTCCTTGGTACATACCGCGCCGCTAAGCCCGGGCCGACCGTAGCGTTCCTGTGTGAATATGACGCCCTGCCGGAGATCGGCCATGCCTGCGGCCACCATCTGATCTGCGTCATGGGTCTTGGAGCGGCCGTCGGGCTCAAGAGCGTCATCGACGACATTGGCGGCGAGATCCGCGTCTACGGTACTCCGGCTGAAGAAACCAAGGGAGCCAAAGTCACGATGGCCGCCGCAGGCCTGTTCGATGACGTGGACGTCGCTCTGATGGCCCACCCCTACTATGCTTACGAGAAATCCGGCGAGTCGCTCGCCATGGATGCGATCCGCTTCGAGTACACCGGCAAGGCGGCTCACGCCGCTGCAAGCCCGTACGAAGGCGTCAACGCGCTGGACGCCGTGCTGCTCCTCTTTCAGTCCATCGGTGCCTTGAGACAGCAGCTGCGCAGCCATGCCCGTATCCACGGCATCATCACGCACGGCGGCAAAGCCCCGAATATCATTCCGGACTATGCCGCGGCGGAATTTTATATCCGTTCGGCGAACCGACCGTATACCGACGAGGTCGTACAGAAAGTGCTCCGCTGCGCTGAAGGAGCGGCACTTCAGACCGGAGCGGAACTGAAGTGGTCCAATTACGAATACTCCTACGACGAGCTGAACACCAACGAAGTCCTCTCCGCTGCGTTCACGGCCAACCTGGTTGCGATGGGCGTACCGGAGAGCGAGATCGGCACCGGCCAGGACCACGGGTCGCTGGACCTCGGCAACGTGTCGCGTCACTGTCCGGCGATCCACCCCTACATTAAGGTTGTCGACGAGCGCCATCTGCTGCACACGGTCGAATTCCGCGACCTGGCGATGCAGCCGCGCGCCTTCGAGGGCATGCTTCTCGGTGCTAAGGTGCTGGCTCAGACGGCCTATGACGTGATCACTGACCCTGCCCTGCTCTCCGCGGTCCGGGAAGAGTTTGCCCGCAAGGTCAAGGGGGCTGCGCACGCCGGCTAAACCGGATGCACCTTACAGCCGGCCCCTTGATATGCGGCTGTGCAGCAGCAGGCTTTATTACGGCCCAATTCATCAAAATAACAGCAAAGCCGCAGGCATCTCGGGAAGAGAAGCCTGCGGCTTTGCTGCGATTACAAGACTTTACGCAAAAATTCTTGAGTCCGTGGATGCTGCGGATTCGCGAAGACATCCGCCGGCCTCCCCTGCTCGACGATCTTGCCGCCGTCCATGAAGATCAGCCGCGTGCCGACTTCACGGGCGAAGCCCATCTCGTGCGTGACGACGACCATCGTCATCCCCTCCGCAGCGAGCTCCTTCATCACGTCGAGCACCTCGCCGACCATCTCCGGGTCGAGTGCCGAGGTCGGCTCGTCGAAGAGCATCACGTCCGGCGACATCGCCAGTGCGCGTGCAATGGCGATCCGCTGCTTCTGACCTCCGGAGAGCTGGCCTGGGAAGCTATCCGCTTTGTCGGCCAGGCCGATCCGGCGCAGCAGGTCCCTCGCCACCTTCTCGGCTCCCTCCCCGTTCAGCTTTTTCAGCTTCAGGGGCGCCAAGGTAATGTTCTTCAGCACCGTCATATGCGGGAAGAGATTGAACTGCTGGAACACCATGCCCATCCGCTGCCGGAGCCGGTTGATGTCCTGCTTGCCCTTCAGCAGCGACACGCCGTCGAACTCAATATCTCCGCCGGTCGGCTCTTCGAGCAGATTCAGGCAGCGAAGGAACGTACTCTTACCCGAGCCGCTGGGACCGATGACGACAACCACTTCGCCCTTGCTGATTTCGATATCGATGCCGTCGAGCACCTGATTGGAGCCGTAGGCTTTTTCGAGCGCTTTTACGTTAATCAATGCGTCTTCATCCTCCTCTCCGCCACGCCAAGCAGCTTCGACAGCGTGAAGGTGATGATAAAGTAGATCACGGCCACCACGATCAGCGGTTCGAAGGCTTGGTACGTATTACCTTTAATCGTATCCGCTTTGTACATCAATTCACCGATCCCGATGACCGAGACAATCGAAGATTCCTTGATCACGACAATGAACTCGTTGCCGAGTGCCGGCAGAATGTTGCGCAGCGCCTGTGGAAGAATAATGTTCCACATCGTCATGGCATGGGTAAGGCCAAGCGAGCGGCCGGCTTCCATCTGTCCTTTGTCAATCGCTTGAATTCCTGCACGGAACGTCTCGGCCACATATGCGGAGGAGTTAATGGAGAGCGCCATGATGGCGGCCATCATATCCGGGAAGTTGGAACCAAGGAAAGGCACCTGGGGGAATTCCACCCCTGCCATCGGCAATCCGTAATAGAAGAGATATACCTGTACGAGCACCGGTGTTCCACGGATAAATTCCACATAGGCGGAAGCGAAGAACTTAAGAGGCCAGAGGCTGGAGAGCCTCATCAAGGCAATGATCACCCCGAGAATCACCCCGAAAATAACAGTGAACAAAGAGAGGATCAGCGTGACGCGGGCTCCCTCAATAAAAAAACCGTAATACTGTGACAAAAACGAGAAATCCATCGATTCCCCCCCTTTCTTTATCTTTTGCTGCCTAGGTTATTGAATGACAAACAAAAACCCGACGGAGGCGCTGCTGCACAAGTTAGAATCCATGGGTTTGCGCAGCGTGTCCCGCCGGGTCCTTCTTTTGTATATGCTTAGTGAAGCTTATTGCTCCACCAATGCGTTGGCTTCCGTCACGAACTTGTCAATGGACTTGTCTCCGATCAGACGGTCAAGCGTCTTGTTCATGGCCTCTACCAGGTCAGTGCTGCCCTTCTTCACGGCAATCGCCGAGCCGCTGTCTTCCGTCGTCAGCTTAATATCAGCATACACGAGGTCCGGGTTTTTGCTGAGGAAAGCATCCGCCACCGGCTGCTCTACCACCAGCGCCTCGATTTTCTTTGTCTTCATTTCCATGATGAGGTCGGTAATTTTACCGATCGCTTTTACTTCGGAGCCCGGCATTTGTTCCTTTACGATCGTCTCTTGGGTTGCTCCCTTTTGAGCGCCTACCTTCATGCCTTTCAGTGAATCGATCGTTGTATACTTTGCCTTGTCCTCTGCACGAACCACTACACGCTGAACGGCGGTATAGTAGATTTTCGTAAAGTCAACCGACTTTTGACGCTCAGGCGTTGGTGTCATGCCGGAGATAATGAAATCGACGTTACCTGCTTCCAGTGCGGGGAGCAGACCTTCGAACTTCATGTCCTTCATCTCAAGCTTAACTCCGAGATCCTTAGCTATTTCCTTGGCGATTTCAATATCGAAGCCAACGATCTCGTCTTTCTTGTTCACTTCTTTATGGAACTCGTACGGAGGATAGTCAGCGCTCGTCCCCACAATAATTTTCCCCGCTTTTTTAATCGCATCCAACTTCGATTCCTGCTTCGTTGTGTTAGCTGCAGCCGGTTCGCCGGAACCTGCACTGCCGGAGGTCTGCTCTGCCGGCTTCGTGCCGCAAGCGCTGACGAGAAGCGCCAGACTCATAATGACAGATAATACCATCTTATTTTTATACACAGGTCAATTCCCCTTTCTCTCAATGAACTTCCACATTATATAATAGAGGGTAATAGTTTGACAATAACCCCTGCTTTTCGACATCCGCTGACCCCGCATAAATCGGCTGAATCTGTAACAAAATAACACTTGTGCGTTGACCGGGCTACCGGAAACCTCCCGCATCGCAGCTGTGCCATTATGACCTACCCAAGGGGGTAACCCGACTGGAAGCCAAAAAGACTTGGGATCTTGTCGCCGTATCATCCATACCGCTCATCATGACCCTTGGTAATTCCATGCTGATTCCGACGCTTCCTTTGATGAAGCGGGAGCTTGCGGTCACCTCCTTTCAGATTTCGCTGATTATTACGCTGTACTCCGTTGTAGCGATCGTCCTGATCCCGATCGCGGGGTACATGTCGGACGTGTTCGGGCGCAAGAAGATCATCATCCCGAGCCTGTTCATTGCAGCGGTAGGAGGACTCCTCTGCGGGACGGCCCACTGGTTTGCCGGAGCCTACACGTTCGCGGTCATCCTGATCGGACGGTGCATTCAGGGAATCGGTGCTGCGGGAGGACTCCCGATCGTGCTTCCGCTGGTCGGAGACATGTTCAAGAAGGAACAGGATGTGAGCAGGGGGCTCGGGATCGTCGAGACTTCCAATACGTTCGGCAAGGTGCTCAGTCCCATTGCTGGATCACTGCTCGCCCTGCTGTCCTGGTATGCTGTCTTTCTGTCCATTCCGGTCTTGTGCCTGATCTCCATCCTGCTCGTCGCTTTCCTGGTCAAGGTTCCTCCGGCAGCCAAGGATAAGGAGAAACCGAAATTCTCCGCATTCCTGCAATCTTTGGTAAATATAGCCAAAGTAAAAGGACGCTGGCTCAGCGCGATTTTCTTAATAGGGATTATCGGCATGCTGGTGCTCTTCGCCGTACTGTTCTATCTTTCCACTCTATTGGAGGAGCTGTACGGCATCGACGGGGTACCCAAAGGCGGCCTGCTCGCCGTGCCCCTCTCCGCCCTGTGTCTCGCTTCTTATCTCACGGGCAAATGGATCGGTGAGGATAAGCTGCGGATGAAGTGGGTGACCGTTATCGGACTTGTGATCCTGACCGCATCCATGCTTTTTATGGCTTGGTTCGGCATCACGACGCTCTGGCTGCTGCTGCTCGTTGTCGGCATCGGCGGTATTGGCATCGGCATCGCCCTGCCGTGCCTGGACGCCCTCATCACGGAGGGCATCGAGAAAGAACAGCGCGGCACGGTCTCTTCGGTGTACAGCTCTATGCGGTTCATCGGCGTAGCCGCAGGTCCGCCGCTGATGTCGATCGGCATGAAGTGGACGACGGCAGCCCTATTCTATTCGCTCGCGGGCGTCTCGATTCTGGGGGTGCTCACCGCACTCTTCGCCATCCGGCCGAAACAGAAGGGACCGAAGGCGCCGGGCGGAGCCCAGCATGCGGAGGAGCAGACCGAACCCGTCGCCGTCTTCAAGCCGGCGGCCGTCAGAGATGCGCCGGGCAAAATCAAAGGGACTGCACCCGAGTCGTAAAGCTTGGGGCAGTCCCTTTTTGAATGTTCTAAACGTCTAAACGTCGCTGCACTTCTGTCAAACAGCTCCGGCCTGCCCGGGTTACTGTGCCTGACCCGCCTTGCGGCGGCCGAGCCCCGGCCGGGTTAACTCATCAATCTCCCGAAGCTCCTCGTCACTCAAGCTCTCACCAAGTTTGGCCGTGGAATCCAGAATATGCTTAGCCTGCGAAGCTCCTAGGATTGCAGAGGTCACGTGAGGTCTGCCGACCACCCAGTTCAGCGCAAGCTGGGCAAGCGTCCAGCCCTTGCGCTGTGCGATGGCACCGAGCCCTTCGACGATCTCGAAGTAGCGTTCCTCTTCCAGCAGCGTCTGCAGCCGCTTCTCCCCTGCGGCACCGCGCGAGCCCTCCGGCGGAGTCTGTCCATAGGCGTATTTGCCGGTGAGCAGCCCGCGGCCGAGCGGACTGTACACGATCACGCCGACCCCCTCGGAGCCGGCAAAGGGCAGCAGCTCCTGCTCGATCCCGCGGTTGATCAGGCTGTATTCCGGCTGGACGCTCTCATAGCGGTGAAGGCCGTGCAGCGCCGAGATGCCGTGCGCCTTGGCCAGCTGCCAGGCGGCATAGTTAGAAGCGCCGATATAACGGACCTTGCCTTGGCGCACCAGATCGTCCAGCGCGCGCAGCGTCTCCTCGAGCGGCGTTTCTTCATCGAACCGGTGTACCTGGTACAGGTCGATGTAGTCGGTCTTCAGCCGCTTCAGGGAATTTTCCACGGCGCGGTAGATGTGATACCGGCTCTGGCCGGCATCATTAGGCCCAAGTCCCACCCGTCCGTGCACCTTGGTCGCCAGAACGACCGCTTCCCGCCTTGTGCCCAGCAGCCGCCCGAGGATGGTCTCGGATTCCCCCGTCTCCAGCGGATTGCCCTTGTCCATGCCTGATCCGTACACGTCGGCCGTATCGATCAGGTTAATCCCCGCATCAAGCGCTGTGTCCAGCACATCGGCGGATTGTTTCTCGTCGATCCAGCGGCCGAAGGCCATCGTTCCCAGGCTTACATTTGAAACTTTGAGCCCGGTCCGGCCCAATCTGCGGTATGCCATGCTCATTGTTCTTCCCTCTTTTCTTATGTATGGACTTCCCCTGCTTGATCCGGCGGGGCTGCCCCTGATCCTTGCCTAGATGCAGCACGCTCCGCTTTCGGCAGAGCAAGCTTCCGGCGGCTCCTGCTGCTCCGAGTCTCCGCCGACTCCCGCGAGGACGCTGGATTTGCGCGCATCCAGGAATTCCACATGGATGGACGGGTGCACCGTCTTGACCACCTTGCAGCGTCCCTTCACTTCCCGGAGGAGCTCATCTCTCTCCTCATCCGTCAAGGCGCCTTCAAGGGTCGTATGGAAGGTGACGCGGAAGATCGTCCCCTCCCCATTCGTTTCCTCTACAGCTTCGATGCTCACACGATCGAGGGCAAAGCCCTTCTCCCGGGCGAGCCCCTTCAGCGTCCCTGCCGCGCAGCCGGACAGGCCGATCAGCCACAGCTCCGTCGGACGGAAGCCGCCGTCGTCTCCACCCCGCTCCGCCGGCTGGTCCAGCACCACACGGTGCGTGCCGGCGGTTCCCAGCAGCTGCTTGCGCTGCAGCGGCTCAATTTGAATTTTCATGTCAAGCCTCCCTCATCCGAGCAATGAATTACCCTTTGTAGCTGTCACGCCATTTCAACAGACGCTTCTCCAGCAGGCGCACCAGCGAGTCCGAGCCTTTACCTACCGTAGCAAAAATAACGATCCCTACGAAAACGACGGCCGTCTGCGAGAACTGCCGCGCGTCGAGGATCAGGTAGCCGACCCCTTCGCTGGAGCCCATGAGCTCCGCCACGACGAGGCCGAGCCATGCCACCCCGATGGACAGCCGGAGGCCCAGCAGAATGTTCGGCAGTGCGGCAGGAAGCACAAGCTTGGTCACCTGCTGCAGCCGGCTGAATTCGAGCACCCTCGCCACATCGAACAGCTTGGAGTCCACACTGCGGATCCCAAGGAACGTCTGCACGTACAGCGGGAAGAAGGCCCCCTTGGCAATCAGCAGAATCTTCGAGAATTCCCCGAAGCCGAACCACAGGATGAACAGGGGCGTAACCGCCAGATGCGGCACCGTACGCAGCATCTGAATCGAAGGGTCGACCGACTGCTCTACCCCGCGGAACAGGCCCGCCGCCAACCCGAAGAGCAGTCCAAGGGTCCCACCTACCGCGAAGCCCACGGCCGCGCGCCAGAGCGAAATTTCCAGATGCCCGAGCAGCTCGCCGGAGACAAGCAGCTCCCAGAACGCCTGCACGATGGCGACCGGGGTCGGGAGGATCGTCTCTGAGACGAGCTCGAAGGTGCCGAGCAGCTGCCAGATCACCAGGATGGACACCGGCAGCACACTGCCGCGCCATATCGCGTTCCACAGGTCCTTGCGCTTCTGCGACTTCACGCGATCCTCATACTTTGCGGACGGCTGCGAAGGGGCGGGTGCCTGTTTGCCCGTGCCCCCCTCCTGGACGATCACACCGCCGGGGCTTCTTACGGCTTCTGTTTGACTCATCGTGTCTACTTCCTCTCTTCTCGGTTTGAACCGTTTGTCAGATGCCGGAGCTGTCCACCAGCTCCAGCTCGTCGACCTGCTCGAACTCGCTCAGTACCGCTTTGCGGAATTCGAGGAAGGAAGAGCTGGCCTTCTTGCGGGGGAACGGAAGGTCGACCGGCACGATCTGGCGGATGGTGCCCGGCCTCGCGTCCATGACAATGACGCGGTTCGCGAGGAATACCGCCTCGTCGATATCATGCGTGACGAGGATCATCGTCGTGCGGTTCTTCTGCCAGATATCGAGCAGCACCTCCTGCAGGTGGCTTCTCGTGAAGGCGTCGAGCGCGCCGAACGGCTCGTCAAGCAGCAGCACTTTGGGACTTCGGAGCAGGGCTCTGGCAATCGCCACCCGCTGGCTCATCCCGCCGGACAGCTCCCTCGGATAGGACTTCTCGAAGCCCTGGAGCCGGACGAGGGCGATCAGCTCGTCGACCTTGGCCCTCACCTCAGGGCGGTTCAGCGGCAGGTCCGCCGCGATATTCTTCTCCACGGTCAGCCAGGGAAACAGGCGATGTTCTTGGAAGATGAATCCTTTGTCAATGCCCGGCTTCACGACCTGCTGCCCCTCGAGCAGCACGCGTCCCCCGTGGTCCGTATCCAGGCCTGCGATAATCTTGAGCAGGGTGCTTTTGCCGCAGCCGCTCGGTCCGATGATGGTGATGAATTCCCCTTGGCGGATGCTGACGCGGATATCCTGCAGCGCCTTTACGCTTCCCTGCGGGGTGGAGAAACTTTTTTCCGGCAAATCAATATCGATGGAAACCGTGCTCATCGCCGGCACCTCCCTTATTCTGGTTGAACTCCATTCGTTACAAAATCGTGGAGAAGCCCGGTCAATGCGCCCTTGCCGAATTTGAGATAGGTGCCGGGCGGGCGGCCCTGCCGCTGCTGCTCCGACAGGAAGGCGATCACGGTCTGGCGCCGCTTCGTAATCTCGAGAATGCCGCTTCGGTACAGCCACTCGTCAATGGTATTGTAGATGCCCCGGTTCAGACCGAACGTCCGGAAGCAGTAAGTGACGAAGAGCAGATCGGGCAGCTGCAGCACATCGGCCCCCTCCTGCGGGGGTGTACCGGCTTGACCGGCCGAACCGGCTGGTGGAAAGGTTACGTCTTCCTGTAATGCGGAGTACGCCGTCATGGATCGGGCTCCTTCCAATTTTGAATTGAGACGCTGGTTCTATGAAAATATGGTTTATATATTTCCTATGCGAAAAGTCGGATTATATAGAAAACGAGATCTCCCGTTTCCGCTCCGTTACGGCCTGCTCCCGGGTGCGATGCATGATCCGGTCCAGAATCAGCTTCTCGTAATAAGCGAAGCCGCTGTCCCGCTCGCGGGGACGGTCCAGCTCGATGGGCAGGTCCATGGCGACCCGGCCCTCTTCGATCAGCACGACCCGGTCCGCGAGCGCTACGGCCTCACTGACGTCATGAGTGACGAGGATCGCCGAGAAGCCCTGCTCCAGCCACAGCCGCTCTATCAGCTCCTGCATGTCGATGCGGGTAAGCGCATCAAGCGCGCCAAGCGGCTCGTCCAGGAGGAGGAGCTTGGGCCTGCCGGCCAGCGCCCGGGCGAGGGAGACACGCTGCTTCTGCCCGCCGGAGAGGACCCCGGGCCAAGCGCCGGCCCGGTCCGATAGGCCGACCAGCCGCAGCGCATCGGCCGCCGAGGCCTTATCTCCGGGCAGCGCGCCGATCTCCACGTTGGCGAGCACCCGCTGCCAGGGCAGGAGCCTCGCATCCTGGAACATGATGCGGGTATCCGGGTGGATGCCCCGGGAAGCGGCGCTGTTCACAGCAATGCTTCCCTGCGTAGGCTGCTCCAGCCCGGCCACCAGGCGCAGGAGCGTGCTTTTGCCGCACCCGCTTCGTCCGACGATCGCGGTGAATTCGCCCGGCTTCAGTTCGAGGTCTATGCCGGTCAGCACCGTTTTCTCCCCGAAGGTCTTCGATACTCCCTGGACTCTAAGCTCCGTTCCCTGTTTGCGGCTCATGCGATGAGCCCTCCTTCCGTTGTGCCCGGTCAGGCTTTCTTGAAGTTCGGATGCCACTGCAGCCACTGCTTCTCGAGCAGCTTCGCCATCACATCGGACAGCTTGCCGAGCAGGGCATAGATCAGGATACTGAGGACGACGACATCCATCTGCATGAATTCCCTGGCGTTCATCGCCATGTAACCAATCCCCGAATCAGCTGAGATCGTCTCGGCCACGATCAGGGTGATCCACATAATGCCAAGCGCGTAGCGGACGCCGACGAGAATGCTCGGCAGCGCGCCGGGGAGAATCACCTTCCAGAAGAGCGGACCGCCCTTCAGGCCGTATACCCGCCCCATCTCGATCAGACCCGGGTCCACGGACCGGATGCCGTGGAACGTATTGAGATAGATCGGGAAGGACACGCCCAGCGCCACGAGGAACAGCTTCGCCTCCTCGCCGATCCCGAACCACAGGATAACCAGCGGGATGAGGGCCAGATGAGGAATGTTGCGGACCATCTGCATGGAGGAGTCCGTCAGCTTCTCCAGCAGCGGAGACACCCCGTTGATGAGCCCGAGCAGGAAACCGATCCCCCCGCCGATCGCAAAGCCCAGGAAGGCCCGTTTCGTGCTCACGGCGATATAGGTGAAGATCGTTCCCTTCTGGATCAAGAGCAGGAGCGCCTCTATCACCTGCAGCGGGGTAGGCAGCGTGCGGGTCGAAATCACGCCGGTCTGGCCGAGGATCTGCCACACGACGATCAATACGACGGGCACGAGCCAGGGCAGCAGCTGCCCTGAACGCGGAAGTCGGATGGCCGCCTTCACTTCGCGTGCACCTCTTCCCTGCCGGCCGCCGCTTCCTGCTTCGGCAGCTCATTGTTCGCCACGATTTCGCCGAAAGGCGAGATGTTCTTGGCGCCTTCGGTACGCCGCGCATTCTCCTGCTCCTTCAGCGGCAGCAGCGGGAACACGAGCTCCGCAAAGCGGTAAGCCTCCTCCAGATGTGGGTAGCCCGACAGGATGAATGTCTCGATACCGAGATCCGCGTATTCCTTCATCCGGGCCGCCACGGTCTCCGGATCGCCGACGAGCGCCGTGCCGGCGCCGCCGCGAACCAGCCCGATGCCGGACCACAGGTTCGGCGAGATTTCCAGCTTGCTCCGGTCTCCGCTGTGCAGCTGGCTCATCCGCCGCTGGCCTTCGGAATCGAAGCGGGCGAACACCTTCTGCGCATTCGCGATGGTCTCATCATCGAGATGCGAGATCAGCTCATCCGCCGCAGCCCACGCCGCGTCCGCCGTCTCGCGGACGATCACGTGCAGCCGGATGCCGAAGCGCAGCGTCCGTCCCTTCTCTGCGGCCAGGGCGCGCATCGTGCGAATCTTCTCCTCCACCTGCGCCGGCGGTTCGCCCCATGTCAGGTATACGTCGATATGGTCTGCCGCTACCTGCTGCGCTGCCGGTGAGGAACCGCCGAAGTAAAGCGGCGGGTAAGGGCCTTGCAGCGGCGGATACAGTACCTTGCCGCCTTCTACCTTCAGGTGCTTGCCTTCATAGGTGACTTCCTCGCCGGCCAGCTCTCTTCTCCAGATCTCGAGGAACTCATCGGTAAGGTCATAACGGGCCGTATGATCGAGGAACAATCCGTCACCTGCGAGCTCCACCGGGTCGCCGCCCGTCACCACGTTGATGAGCAGCCGTCCGCCGGAGATCCGGTCGAGGGTCGCCGCCATTCTGGCCGACAGCGTCGGAGACATGAGGCCCGGTCTCACGGCGACGAGAAACTTCAGCCGCTCCGTTGCCGGCACGAGCGAGGATGCCACGATCCAGGCGTCTTCGCACGACTTGCCCGTCGGCAGCAGTACCCCGCCGTAACCAAGCTGGTCTGCCGCCTGTGCGATCTGGCGCATGTAAGGATAATCCACCGCTCTTGCTCCCTTATTCGTCCCCAAATAACGTCCGTCCCCGTGTGTCGGGATAAACCAGAATACTTCCATGTCTCATCTTCCTCTCTTCATCTCATGTTTGAGTCTGTTTGGTGTATATACGGCTGTGCCGTTTCTTTTTCTTGGAAGTACTGATGTTACTTATTGGAAAGCACGGCTTCCTTAATCTGGATGGGCTTCGGAATGAGCCCTACGTCCAGGAATGTGTCTGCAATCTTCTGCTGCTCCGCAATCACCTTGTCGTCGATCGGCAGCACGCCGTATTCCCGGCGCTTCGAAGCGAGCTCCAGCGACGGAATATCGATGCCTAGCTGAGGGGAGAGCAGCTTCGCGAGTTCGCCTTGGTTCGTCTTTGCCCATTCATCCACCTTGTTCAGCTCCTCGAGCAGAATAGAGGTGACCTCTCGGTTGTTCTCCGCGAAGCCTCGGGCGGCCAGGTAGAACTCATGGTTTGACACGGTATCCGTCCCGTCGGCCAGTACGCGCGCTTTGGTCGCCGTCTGGGCCGCCGCAAAGAACGGATCCCAAATGACCCAGGCATCCACGCTGCCCCTCTCGAAAGCGACCCTTGCATCGGCGGGCGGCAGGAATACGGTCTGGATGTCGCTGTATTTCAAACCGGCCTTCTCGAGCTGTTTTACCAGCAAATAATGCACGTTGGAGCCTTTGTTCAGCGCCACCTTCTTGCCCTTGAGTTCAGCCACGCTCTTCAGCGGGGAGTTCTCCGGGACGAGGATTGCTTCACTCTTCGGGCTCGCCGGCTCGTGGGCCAGATAGACCAGCGGCGCTCCGGCAGCCTGAGCGAAGATCGGCGGCGACTCACCGGTATGCCCGAGGTCCAGCGATCCTACATTCAGCGCTTCAAGCAGCTGCGGGCCGCCGGGGAACTCGGTCCAGGTCACGCTGTAGCCTGCGTCCTTCAGCTTCTTGTCCAACTTTCCTTCGGCCTTCAGGAAGTTCATCGTTCCGTACTTCTGGAATCCGATGCGCACTTCCTTTGCCTTGGCGGATGGCTCCGCTCCTTTGGCCTCCTGTCCGGCAGGTGAGGCTCCCTGGGCTTTGTCTCCACCTTGAGGTGCGGACGTGCCGCAGGCGGCAAGTGCGGTAACCAGTGTCATCAGTAAACCGGCTTGAAGCGTTCTTCTCAGCACAGCGGTAATCATGCAGTCGCAGCTCCTTCATTGTTCGTATTCGTACGGGATGCCCCGCCCAGCAGGCGGACCTCGTTCACCAGATCGGCAGCAGCCTGCTGCAGACGGCCGGTGAGCTCCTCTGAGACTTCGAAGCCGCCTTCCTCCAGACGCTTCACCTGGGTGTCGAGCGCATAGACACCCTGCAGCTGGTTGCGGGCGCCGAGCGCCGACAATACCGGCTTCAGCGCATAGTCGATGGCGAGCAGGTGGGCCAGCGTTCCGCCGATCGCCAGCGGCAGGATCACTTTGCCTTCCAGGCCTTTCTGCGGGATCAGATCGAGGAAGGCTTTGAGCACGCCGGTATAGGAAGCTTTATAGATCGGCGTGGCCACGACCACCCCCGCCGCACGTTCGACGATGCGGTTCGCTTCGATAATCGCAGGGGAATCAAACTTCGTATAGACCAGGTCCTCGGGCGGCAGCTGGTGTACATGCACCCACTCCAGCTCAATTCCCGCTTCCTTCAGCTTCGCTTCGACACTTTGCAGCACTCCGTTCAGACGGGAGCTTGGGGATGGACTTCCGGATATAATCGCGATCGTTGTCATAAGGGCAATTTCTCCTTTAGTGGTTGGGATGATGGCAAGTAAAAGAGACCTCCTGAAGAGCACAGCTGCCTTTGATGCGGCACTGCGTTACTTCGGGAGGTCTCCGGCGGTCCGGTAGACCCTGCTGATTCCGTTGGCGGTTCGTTCTTTCAGCTTTCTTCATGATCAGGCCCACACTTCTTCTTCCGGGTGCTTCTGGGTGTCGCCGGATTGCTTCTTTAGAAAAGCTAAGGGGTCCGCTTGTGCTGCTTCGGTTCCGCCGCAGTCCGCTGGGAGGCCGTATCGGATTCGAACCGCTTGCGCTCCGTTCTCTCGATCTGTACGATTCGTCCGTCGTGCACAACGATCTGGACCGTTCCGTATTCCAAACCGTTCACACTTCCAATAATCCGTTTCGTCCACAATTCATCTACATCCAGCGGCTTCGCCATTATGCATCCCTCCGGGAATTTTTTTGTTACATTCCTATGTGTTTAGTCGGTTTTATATGTGAAGGAGAAACGCCTACTTCTCGTTCCTGATCCGTAAGCGTTCACCCGGGTGTACGGTGTCCACCGTGTTTGAATCTGATCTTGCGTTTTTCGTCAAATTGTCCAGTCATTCCATTCCTGCTTACGCTTGTCGATGTAGAGCAGCCAGTCACGGGTTTTGCTCAGCAGCTGCGCTTTGGCCCTGGCTCCGGTGAACGTATGATCCGCCTGGAAAATCACTTCCTTATCGCACTGTCCCTGGCTCCGCAGCCAGAACAGCTTCTGGAACAGGAAGCAGTAGTCGACCGGAATGACCTCGTCGGCCGTACCGTGCACGAGAAGCACGTCGCCTGTGAATTTGCGAAGCTGTTCGAACGGCTGGTGCTTCTGCAGCGATTCGAAGAATACCGGGTGGAGCGAGTAGCCTAAGTAATCGACCGAGCCCTTCTGCACCGCTTCTTCGTAAGCAGCTTTGCCCGTGATACCGACGATGTCGTTGAACGGGTAGCCTACCGCGGACCAGAGAACCAGCGTCTTGATTCGCTTATCGCGAGCGGCGGTGAGGACCGATACGGCGCCTCCCAGGCTGTGCCCCAGCAGGATGACCCGCTGCGGATCGACGCAGTCGATATCGAGCACGTAATCGATGACGCTGCGCGTCTGGTCGATCATCGAATCCAGTCCCCCGGCTCCGTATTCGCCGGTGCTCTCCCCGCATCCGCCGTAATCGAAGCGGAGCACCATATAGCCGGTCTTGGCAAACTCACGGGCGGCAAGGACGAACAGCCTGTCGATGCCGATGCGGGTGCCCACAAAGCCGTGGGCAATCACAATGACCGGGTACTTTCCGCACGTCCTTCCTGCGGCTCCTTCCCCTTCGGGGTAATGCAGCGTTGCAGCGAGCTCGAGCCCTTCTATGCTGCGTATGGTGATATGATGTTCCAATGCCTTTGCCCCTTTCGACAAGAAGTAACCTGAGGATGGTGCTATTATCCGCCTCCAGGCGGACGGACGGGCTGTCGTTTGCCCTTCGGAAGCCGGCCGCCTGAGCGGGCGCCCTGCTCCGCATCTACCAGTGTTCCCAGGCCGGGTGTCTTACAGCCCAGCCCCCGGCGGGTTAGATGTGCACTGGCATCGGATCGATCTTGAGCCCGTTCTCCTGGGTAAGCTGCTCCTGCTCGTTGAACAGGTAGACCCGGTGGATCAGCACCTGCACCTGCTCGCCGGCCTTCAGCTCCGGCTGCTCCGGCGAACGGTAGGCGAACAGCCTGTCGCCTTCGACCTCCACTTCCACCTGCCAGTTGATCCCGCGGAAGTACACCTGCTTCACCGTTCCCTGTTCGGCAGCCGATGGATAAGACACCTCGCCCGGCCGGCCGATCTCGATGAACTCTGGCCGGATGATCGCTTTGGCGCCCGGCAGCAGATCCGCCTCGAAGCCCTTCAGGTTCGAGATGTCCCCGAGCTGGTTCGATTCGCCGATAAACCCGGCGACGAACGGCGTGCGCGGCTTCTTGTAGATCTCGATCGGCGTGCCCTGCTGCTCGAGCCGTCCCTGGTTGATGATCATGATCTGGTCCGCCACCTCGACCGCTTCCTCCTGGTCGTGGGTAACGAAGATCGTCGTGATCCCGACCCGGTCGATCATCTCCTTGAGCCACGTGCGCAGCTCCTTGCGGACCTTGGCGTCGATGGCGGCGAACGGCTCGTCGAGCAGCAGCAGCTGCGGTTCCGGCGCAATAGCCCTGGCGAATGCAACCCGCTGCCGCTGTCCGCCGGAGAGCTGATGCGGCAGCCTGCCGGCGAGGCCCTTCAGCCCTGTGAGCTCGATGAGCTCCTCCACGCGGGCCTTGATCTGCGCTTTGCTCTTCTTCTGAACGGTCAGCCCGAAGGCGATGTTATCGAAGACGGTCATATGCCGGAACAGCGCGTAGTTCTGGAAGACAAAGCCGATCCCCCGGGCCTGCGGCGCCAGGTCGTTGACCCGCTGCCCGTGGAACAGGATATCGCCGCTGTCCGGCTCCTCGAGCCCGGCGAGCATCCGCAGGATCGTCGTTTTGCCACCGCCGCTTGGGCCCAGCAGGCCGATCAGCGTTCCTTTCTCTATACCGAAGCTTACGTTATCCGTCGCCCGGAAGCTGCCAAAGCTCTTCGTCAAGTGTCTGGTCTCGATATGCATGATCTTACTCCTCCTCCGGGCGCTGCTGCCCATGTTTCCACTCGATGATGCTCTTGACTGCCAAGGTCACTACGGCGAGAAGGACCAGCAGAGACGCCATGGCGAAGGAACCCGCAAAATTATATTCGTTGTACAGAATCTGAATGTGAAGCGGCATCGTATTCGTCGATCCGCGGATATGACCCGAGACCACGGACACGGCGCCGAACTCGCCCATCGCCCTCGCATTGCATAGAATCACGCCGTAGAGCAGGCCCCACTTGATATTCGGCAGCGTGACCTTCCAGAAGATCCGCCATCCTTTGGCCCCGAGAGTGACCGCGGCTTCTTCCTCGAGTGTTCCCTGCGCCTGCATCACCGGGAGAAGCTCCCGGGCAACAAACGGGAAGGTCACGAAGACGGTGGCGAGCACGATCCCCGGCAGGGCGAAAATGATCTTGATGTCGTTCTCCTGCAGCCACGGTCCGAACCAGCCCTTC
Source organism: Paenibacillus sp. S-38 (assembly GCF_049942825.1). NCBI lineage: Bacteria > Bacillati > Bacillota > Bacilli > Caryophanales > Paenibacillaceae > Paenibacillus > Paenibacillus sp. S-38. The sequence goes on along the minus strand of NZ_CP187970.1, from coordinate 3,569,016 downwards.
GCTCCGAACAGGAGGACGAAGATCAGGCCCGAGATGACCGGAGAGACGGCGAAAGGCAGGTCAATCAGCGTGATAAGCAGGTTCTTGCCTTTGAAGCGGAACTTCGTGATCGCCCAGGCGGCCGCGACCCCGAACACCAGATTCAGCGGTACGGCGATCGCCGCCACAGTCAGCGTCAAGCGGATCGCTGCGGCCGCATCCGCTTCAACCAGCGCCGCCTCGTAGACCTCCCAGCCCTTGCGGAAGGCTTCGACGAAGATACTGGCGAGCGGAAGGATCAGCAGGAAGCCCAGGAACAGCAGTGCGATGGTAATCAGAATGCCGCGGACCAGTCCCGATTCCGTAATATGCCGGGGTCTCCCGGCAGCGGCCGTCTTGGTCCGTACGGCGGTAGCTACATAACCGGCCATGTTCTCTCCTCCTTCTCCATGCTATGCCGAGGTGACATGACGGTTCGCACGCCACTGCAGCAGGTTGATAATCAACAGGGTGATGAAGGAAATCACGAGCATAACCATTGCAATCGCCGTAGCCCCCGCGTAATCGTACTGCTCGAGCTTCGTCATGATGAGCAGCGGAGCGATCTCGGTCTTCATCGGCATGTTCCCGGAGATGAAGACGACGGAGCCGTACTCCCCTACCGCGCGGGCAAAGGCCAGCGTGAAGCCGGTCAGCAGCGAGGGGAACAGCGCCGGGAAGATGACCTTCGTGAAGGTTCTCCACCGGCCCGCCCCCAGCGAGACGGCCGCTTCTTCCACTTCTTTATCCAGCTCCTCCATCACCGGCTGCAGCGTTCTTACCACGAACGGGATGCCGATGAAGGTCAATGCCAGCATAATACCGAGCGGCGTGAAGGCGATCTTGATGCCGTGCGGCTCCAGCAGCGAACCGATCCAGCCGTTCTGCGAATAGATCGTTGTAAGGGCAATCCCCGCTACCGCGGTAGGCAGAGCAAATGGCAGATCCACCAGCGCATCGACGAACTTCCGGCCCGGAAAGGTGTAGCGCACAAGCACCCAGGCGACGATGAAGCCGAAGACGGAATTGATGAGGGCCGCCCCGAAGGCGGTGCCGAAGCTGATCTTGTAGGCCGCGATAACCCTCGGGTCGAGGATCGTCGCCCAGAACTTATCCCATCCCATGCCCGATGTCTTGATGAAGATCGCAGACAGCGGGAAGAGGACGATCAGGCTGAGGTACATCACAGTAAAACCCATCGAAAGCCCGAACCCGGGTAGAATACTGCGCTCTTTCCAAGCTTTTGCCATGGATATCGTTCTCCCGTTCCATTAATAAATTCAGCAGATCTGGGTGAAATAAGCGAATCGTATTATGGCTTATAGATTTGGTCGAAGATGCCGCCGTCATTGAAGTGCGTCGTCTGTGTTTTCGTCCAGCCGCCGAACGGCTCGTCGTTGATGGTGAAGAGATTGATCTTGCTGAACTGGTTCTCGTACTTCTTCGCGACGGATTCGAGGCGCGGGCGGTAGTAATTCTTCGCCGCAATCTCCTGCCCTTCTTCCGAGTAGAGGTACTCAAGGTAAGCTTTGGCCACCTCACGGGTCCCCTTCTTGTCGACTACCTTGTCAACAATGGCGACCGGCGGTTCGGCGAGTACGGAGACCGAAGGTGTGACGATCTCGTATTTGTCCTTGCCGAATTCATTGATGGAGAGGTAGGCTTCATTCTCCCAGGCGATCAGTACGTCGCCGATGCCGCGCTGTACGAAGGTCGTCGTGGAATCGCGGGCCCCGGAATCAAGCACCGGCACGTTCTTGTAGAGCGCCTGCACGAATTCCTTCGCTTTGGCCTCATCCTTGTTGTTCTTCTGGTATGCGTAGCCCCAGGCCGCCACATAGTTCCAGCGGGCGCCGCCGGAAGTCTTCGGATTCGGAGTGATGACCTGCACGCCCGGCTTGACGAGATCATCCCAGTCCTTGATGCCCTTCGGGTTGCCCTTCTTCACCAGGAAGACGATCGTCGACGTGTAAGGCGATGCATTGTCCTTCAGTTCCTTCTCCCAGCCCGGTTCGATCAAGCCGGCCTTCTGCACCGCGTCGATGTCGTAGGCAAGGGCGAGAGTGACCACGTCCGCTTCCAGACCGTCGATTACCGAGCGGCCCTGCTTGCCTGAGCCGCCATGGGACTGCTTGAACGTGACGTCCTGCCCCTTTTCCTTCTTCCAGTACGCCTGGAATGCTTTGTTAAAGGAGACATACAGCTCGCGGGTCGGATCGTAGGATACATTGAGCAGTTCCACCGGCTTCGCCGACGCTGCCGGTTTGGCCCCATCGCCTGCCGCCGGTGCGGTAGTGGACGAAGTCTCCTTGCTGCCGCAGGCGGTAACCCCTGCAAGGGACAAGGCCAGTACGGTTAAGGCCGAGAATCTTCCGAATCGAGCCAGCAGGCTACTTTGTGTTTTCATAAGAGTGACGCTCCCTATTTATCATATTTACTTATATATGGTTTATCAGATGGGATTAGGCGGATATGTGCCTATGCCAAAAGATATGCGCTCCGGTAGACCGGTCACTCATATTCATAATTCCGATAAACTTACTTTGTTATTGCGTATCTTAGCATCAGGGCTCCTGTCCTGTCAATCGGTTTTTTAGAAAATTATACCTTCCTTTTTGTAAGTGAAAAAAAGCCTTCATCCCATGCTCTCCCAAAGGAAAGATGGAATGAAGGCTGCTGTCTGCGGTGATACATTGACTTTTGTGAACGGAAGAGCGAACTGCCCTGCGGCATCAATGCGTTGAAAACAAGCGAATATTCCTCTCTTCTAGTCGGCAGACTCTTCGCTGCCTGACTCCGCCGCCTGCGAACAATCTCCGCAGTAGCCGAGCACCTCGAAGCGGTGGTTGACGATCTGAAAGTCATCCGGCAGACCGGGCACCTGCTTCATCGGACAAAACTCGAAGGGAATCGTCTTCTCGCAGCGAAGACAGATCAGGTGGTGATGATGATGGGTCTGGCAGCGGGCACGGAACTTAAGCCCGTCGTTCAGATAAATCTGCTCCAGCACGCCCATCTCGCTCAAGAGCCGGAGATTGCGGTAGACGGTATCGAAGCTGACACCGGGGTACTTCTGCCTCATATGTTCATAAACGTCCTTGGGGGACTGGTAGCCATCGGTTCCGGCGAACAGCGCGGCCAGGCTTTTGCGCTGATCGGTAATCCGCCATCCCTTGCTCGACATCGCCCCGACGATTTCGTCGATCGTGCTTTGAACCTCGTGCGCATGCTCGTGTTTGGACATAATGACCTCTTCCCTATGAAGACTTGACCTCTTCTAATAATGCCCTATGAGCCGCACGCGCGTCAAGATTGGCCGGCCTCCAGCGCGGCCAGCTCCGCCTCCAGCCCCCGCTTGTCAAAGTGCTCGCCGATGAACACCGCCACGCTCGGCAGCTCTTCCTTCGGAGCGATCTTCATAAGGTCCATTTCCCGGTACGCGTATTGGAAAAGGAACGGGGAGACCGTGTCGGAGAAGCGCAGAATGCCCTTCGCCCGGAAAATCTCTTTCGGCAGCCGGCCGACCATCGCCTCGAACGCTTCGCTGTCCACCGGTACCCCAAAATAGTGCGTATGCACCATCACGTGCTCATGGCTGTGGTGCGTATGCCCCGGCTCCGCGTCTGCATGTCCGCAGTGCTCGTCGTGGGCATGGCCAGGCTCGTGCGAGTGGGAACACGTGCGGTGTCCGGCCTCTGCCTCGCCCGCGGCCGCAGCTGCCGCATGCCGCTCCGCCACACCGCCTTCGAGCCGGTCGAAGAGCGACAGGTCGATCTCGCATTTCACGGCCGCCGTGATCGGTGCAGAACCGTTCAGCTCCCGCAGCAGGTTCTCGGTATCCAGGAGCTCCTGAGGCGTCACCAGATCGGCCTTGTTGAGAACAATCTGCGTGGCACAGCGGATTTGGTCCTGCATCAGCTTGTACGTCCTGGCCTTTGGCGTACGGGAGCGCTCCAGCAGATGCGCTGCATCGACGACCGAGATGACCGACTTCAGCTCCACCCGGGTCAGCATCGAGGCATCCGTGATCCCGTCGAGCATCTCGATGGGATTGGCCGCCCCCGTGCATTCCACGAACACGGCGTCCGGCTCATGCTCTTCGATGAGCTGCTTGAGCTCCATTCCAAGGTCTCCGCGGATGGTGCAGCAGATACAGCCGCCGAGCATTTCCGTCATCGGCACCTCCTCATCGACAAGCATACCGTCAAGGTTAACATCGCCAAGCTCGTTCATCAGCACGGCCGGCCTCCGGCCGGAGAGCTGGTAATAATCGATAACCCGCGTCAGCAGAGTCGTTTTGCCGCTGCCGAGAAAACCGCTGAGAATATGTACGGGTACTGCCTTCTTTTCCATGCCGCATCACTCCGTTCGGATCTTGGCCGCCGCCCTGTCTGCTGAGACGGGCAGCGGCATTTCTAAACTAATATTGTACCTTCCGGGCCCGGAGCCCGTCAATTTGACCTCAGAGATGGGAGGCAAATCTTCATCAGTACTTGAACCTGCGGATGCTTCCCTGCGGCTCGCCTGCCGGTTCGTCCATCTTCGGGGACGACCGCGCAATCACGTCCGATCAGCCGCAGCTGGTCGCTGAACGCCTGCTCCGCCGCTCCAATCCAACCTGCCCGCCCTTGCCGCCCCTGTCGCCTCTTCCGCCAACGCTGCGATCCCGACCATTGCAGCAGGCGCCTCCCCGGTGCCGTCCGACGTCTGTTCGGCTGCGGCCGACACGTCCTGGGCATGCTCATCAAGCGTGCAGGCCATCCGGATCATCTGACCGAGCGCACCCTCCACCTCGCGGACCCTGCCCACGCTGCGCAGCACTTCCCTGATATTGCCGTGCATTGATCGGCCGCCTCCTGCATCACCATCTGGGTCTCGCCGATCATCACCGTGATGCGGGCCGAAGAGCTCACGACTGCTCGGCAAGCTTGCGAACCTCGCCAGCAATCAAGGCAAAGCCCTTGCCTCCCCGCTGCTGCGGCCGGCTTTTATCAAGGCGTTCAGCGACAGGATGTTCATGTGGCCCGCCAGGGGCGTAATGACCCCCGCGTACTGCGGATTTCACCGGAGAACTCCGTGAGCCTGCGGATCGGTTAAAACCTGTTTCAACAAATTTCGCAATAATCGTAGGAGCTTCTTTCCTTTGTTCTATGCCGTCCTTCAGTCAGGTACAATAAGAGAGACAAAGGTTTCCCGGGAGCTGGCCTGGAAGCATGCCCGGAACAGCACGTGCTGCTAAACGGGCCATCTGCCTGCGGCTGAAGCAATCAGCCGATAGTAACTGGACTATCTAAACCGACTGGAATCCACCCGAGCGTTATGCCTGCAGCTGAGTGAGCCGGTCGAAAGTCACTCAAGTCCCGACCATTGACCGGAACAAGATTCAATGGATTGCAGCCATTCGAAACTGCCTTAATGGTCCGCAATCACCTGGAACGAAGCTATCTTCCCGACAGCCATCTTCTTGTTCAGTATCCATTTCCAGAGTTCATTTCCAGTGCCCATCTCAGCCCTCGCACCCTCTGATCTGCAAAGGAGGCCAGCCAACGTGACCGCAAGCCCTGCAGCACACCTGTCCATCGAAGCAACGATCCAGATCGACCCCACATTCCCGTACTATCTTGACCGCTCCTCCGAGAGTATCGCCTCCGAACTCCTCCTGGCCGGCTACCGGAACGTCAGGTATTTCGTCACCGATGAGACCCGGGTGAACGGCGAGCTGATCCGCGCCCTCCGCAGGCACGGCATGCAGGTATGGGCCATGGTGCTCGGCAACGGCGCCTACTCGACCGGTCATCTTCCTCCGGACTGGCCCAGGTGGCAGATGACTCTGCTCAAGAAGACGGACGACGGCTACTTCCGCTTCTCCCCTCACAGCACCGCCTATCTGAGATGGAAAAAAAGCAGCATCGCCCGCCTGCTCCAGGAGCATCCCTTCTCCGGACTTGAAGTGGCCGAGCCCTATTTGCCGGAGTGGAATGGATTGACCTCCGGCGTATACGGCGATGTCGGTCCGATGGCCCAGGCGGCCTTCAAGGCATTCAGCGGCAGCGAGATGCCTGATTTCACGCACCGCACCTCGCCGCGGTACTATAAAAAGGACCGTGCCCGGTATCTGCTCTGGGTCGACTTCCGGGTCCGGGCGGTCAACGGCTTCCTCCACGAGCTGATCAACGGACCCGGCGGAGCCCGCAGCGTGCGCCCGGACATCCGGATCGCCACATGGTCGATTGCGGTGGATGCCGGACGGGATCCGGTCGGCGCCAACCGCGAGGTCCAGGGCATCGATGCCGCCGAGATGATCCGCCTGATCCGGCCCGACCTGCACATTCTCCAGACCCATTGGCCGGATTGGATGCGGGCGGGCCTGCCGGCGGATTACGTGCGCCGCTATGCGCCGTTCGTCCGCCACATCCGCGCCTCCCATCCCGGTGTGCCCCTTGGCGTACAGACGGATATCGGATCTCTCGCACCCATGCGGCGCAGCCGGGCCTGGCTGGATACCTTCGCGCGGACGGCCCGGGAGGAAGGCTACCGGATGTGGACGGCCTACGAGTATTCGATCGGCCTGTCCATGTACACGGAGCCGCCGCGTGCGCTGCGCGCCCGGCGGACGGACCGCCGGACGGTCTTAGTCGAGTTCGATAAGCGGATCGATGAAGCCTCGGCGGCGGCGGTCTCCTCTTACCGCTGCCTTGAGGGCGGGCAGCTCCGGGACGTCTCGCCGCTGAAGGCGGTGCCGGACGGCAGCCGGGTGATCCTGATGACGGCTGCTTGGCCCGACGGCTCCTTCGAGCTGGAACTGAGCGGCATCCGCGATACGCCCGAGCGGTGGCTCGTCCCCGGGCAGCAGCACAATGAGATTGCACCGGGCAGCCGGGTCAGGGTTCCGGCTGCGAAGCCGGAAGAAGGCTCTGTGCCTTAAGAAAAGTTTCACAATTAGACATTGGTCATTTGGACGCGGGAGCGTTACAATAGTAGAAACAAAGTGGAGCCCCGAATGTGGACGCCGTTTGGAAATCCCGAATGGGCAGTCCTTTCCCCCGGCCTACCTTGATTCGGATTCGGACAGGAGTTGATCTCTTTGGAGCAGTCCATTCTACGGCAGGAGCGCGCGAACGCCATCTCGCACGGCGTAGGCATCCTGCTCAGCATTGCCGCCCTCATCCTGCTCATCCTGCAGGCTGTGCAATCCGGCAGTGTGTGGCATATCGCCAGCTTTACCGTGTTCGGCTTGTCCCTGATCCTGCTGTATACGGCCTCCACGCTGCTGCACAGCGCCCGCAGGGAGCCTTGGGTCAGCATCTTCGAGATCCTCGACCATTCGGCCATCTACGTGCTGATCGCCGGTACCTACACGCCCTACCTGCTCGTCACGATCCGAGGCCCGCTGGGCTGGAGCCTGTTCGGCACGGTGTGGGGACTGGCTTTGATTGGGATTATTTTCAAGTTTTTCTTCGTCAAAAAGTTCAACTTTCTCTCCACCCTCTTCTATATCGGGATGGGCTGGCTGATCATCTTCGCCTTCGAGCCGCTCCAGCAGCAGCTCTCCGCTCCCGGCGTCATGTGGCTTGTCATCGGCGGCGTGCTGTACACCTTCGGTACCGTATTCTACCTGTGGCGCCGGCTGCCGTATCATCACATGATCTGGCATCTGTTCGTGCTCGCCGGGTCGGTCTGCCACTTTATATCGGTGTACCTGTACGTATAGGCGCCGGAGCTCTGCGGCTGCCCGGCTCTGCGGAGGGACTGGCGTCCATTTACAGCTGCCTCCCGCCCTTTCGATGCACCCCCTAGTACGACGTTCATAGTATACCTATGGACAGTCATACGAAGGGGTGTTTTGTGTATTATGCTAAGCAGCAGGCAGAGGGTAAGAACCATCGAAAAGCATTTTCGCCGCAAGACAGCCGGTCCCGTGTGGGTGTACAAGGCAATTAAACGTTCAATCGACCGCCGCAGGCCCATCTCGGTCATCCGGCTGGGCGATGTCATGGCCAAGCTGCTGTCGGGACGCAACGTGAAGTCGCTGAATTACGTCTCCGACTTCCTCGGCATTCCGCTGCCGCCGCCGAAAAAGCTGCGCATGCAGCTGGTGCAGGCCGTCCGCTCCTCGCACATCGTCGGTCTCTCCCACTATGAGAGTTCCATGAAGTACATCTCGCTGTTCATGAAGCGTTCGGGCTGGCGGCCGCCGGTCATCGCCGACTCTTTCATCAATGACCAGCTCTATGAGCGCGGCATGGTCCACCGGCTGCTCCGCAGCTATAAAGTAGCTCTCGTGGGACGTGCCGCACCTGCAGCGGCCAAAGAGCTGCGCCGCCGCGGCATCCGTGTGGCGCTGACCGTGCCGCTCGATAATTACGGAGGCCTGGCCGCCGCTTACCGCAAGCTGGCCCGGCACCGGGGCAGCTATCAGCTGGTGCTCGTCGGCGCAAGCGTGCCCGGGCGGATTCTCTGCCCGCGCATCGCCCGGCGGCTCGGCCGCACGGCCATCGAGATCGGCCACATGATGGACGCGCTCTCCCAGCCCCGCAGCTGGGGCAAGCACAAGGACAGCCGGCGTGTCTTCAAGTTCCGCTGGATGCGCAAGATCCGCGCCCGCCGCAAGCGGCGCTGAGGCAGGCCCGCTGCGAGCGGAGCGTAGAGCGTGAGCGTAGAGCGTGAGCGTTGAGCGTGAGCGTAGAGCGTGAGCGTAGAGCGTGAGCGTAGAACTTGAGCGGCGCCGAGGCAGGTACGCAGCGAGCGAAGCGCTGAGCGTGAGCGGCGCTGAGGCAAGGCCGCAGGCGGTGCGCGGCATGCGGGCCTTGGACTCGGGCAAGCGAGGAGCGCGGGCGCTTGCATCGGGCGAGCGTGGAGCGCGGGCGTAGGACTCGGGCGAGCGAGGAGCATGGGCGTCCGCCTCGGGCGAACGTGGAGCGCGGGCGTTGGACTCCTGCGAGCACGGAGCTCAGGCGTTGCACTCGGGCAGTGCGCACCTCTAACTGGCGCCTAGACCAGCAAGGCTGTGTTTGTGCCGAAATGCCGCGCCTTCCATTCAGCTGCCTCCCTCGCACCGTTATCTATCGCATCATGAAAAAACCTGTAATACAGCTGACCGGCCCTCTCCATGCCAAAAGAACCTTCACTCCACGAATTATCGCGGAGATGAAGGTTCTCTTTGTTTACCTGTGACGCTGACCACAGCATAACGGAACTCAGATGTCTTATATCGTCTGCAGCAGGATCTCGCAACTATTTAACGGAACTCAGATCACTTATTTGGGAGTTTCTGAGGGTTGTGGAAGCAATCCGGCCCGGATAAGATACTTGAGTTCCGCTATTCTTTGGGAAATACCGGGAAATACACCAATAAAGAATCGTAGTTCCGCTATTGCGATTTTCACACCGAGGGTCAACGCCGCATCCTTTTGAACTGGTAGTAGAGAAAGCAGCCGACACAAAAGCCGCAGATCGCCACCAGAGCGGCCAGAGCAACCATGCCGGCGAACAGATAGCCGATCCAGCTCCCCGGGCTGATCCAAAAGGAGATCAGGGAGAGGGTCAGCAGCCCGACCGCAATCGAGTTATTAAATCTCTGCAGTTCCCGGGATTCGGTCGGCGCACCGGCTATGCGATGACGCAGCAGGGGAGCGGCCAGCTGGACGATCAGATTGGCGCGGATTCCCTGCCACAGCCCCAGCACTTGGATGGCCCAGAGGGCCACAATCAGTACGGGGAGCTGGAAGACGACCGCCAGGAGGACAAAAAGCACTATCCCCGCCTGGTTGGCCCGAACGTATGGAATAGGAATCTCTTTCATAAGTGCCTCCACTCTCCGGCTCTATGCGCAGGGCTTATGCTGCAGCAAAGGGCCGTTCTTTTGAAGATCATACGGGTTCAATTCCCAGCCTTCCGGTCGCACGGTCCAAAAGGACCATTCTGGCTTCCACCGGCTGTCCCTGCTCGCCGATCAGCTGCATGGCCGCCGTCCGCCCGTGCTTCAGCAGATACATGACAGCCGTATCCGTAAGCGACGCCCCGAAGCTGTCTTTCCAGATTACAAACCCGCAGCCGAATTTGTAGTGGCTGCAGCCGTAGCCCCGCTTGCCGCGGATGATGCGTCCGCCGCAGCCATCGCGCGGGCAGGCGCCAAGCGTCGCCGCCGGCGGTGCAGCCGCAGCGGACGCCGCAACCTGAGCCTGCGTCAGCGCCGCCGGCTCACTTGCTCCAGCCGCTGCGCTCCGCGTCCCGCGCACTGCGCCCGCCGCCGGCTCGCCCGCTCCAGCCGCTGCGCTCCGCGTCCCGCGCTTCGCTCCCGCTGACGCCGCCAGCTCGCCCGCTCCCGCCGCTGCGCTCCGCATCCCGCGCTTCGCTCCCGCTGACGCCGCCGGCTCGCCCGCTCCAGCCGCTGCGCTCCGCGTCCCGCGCTTCGCTCCCGCTGACGCCGCCGGCTCGCCCGCTCCCGCCGCTGCGCCCCGCGTCCCGCGCTTCGGGCCTGCGGTGCGCCCGCGACCGCGTCCCGCTCCGCCTGCGGCAGCCGCTTCGCCCTCGAATGCCGTCTTCTCGGCCGGGCGCTGCACGCGCACCTTATCGACGATCATCGTGGCGAACTTCTTGACGTTCGCCATGAACTGTTCGTCGGAAGCGGAACCGCGCGCGATCTCGTTGAGACGACGCTCCCAGTGGCCGGTCATCTCCGGGGAGGTCAGCAGCTCGACGCCCGCCCCCCGGATGAGCTCCACGGCCGTACGTCCCTTCGGCGTGATTGCAATCCGCTTGCCCTGCATTACGACGTAGCCAACGTTCTTCAGGCGCTCGATCACTGAAGCCCGGGTAGCCGGCGTCCCGAGGCCGGAATCTTTCATCGCGTCGCGCAGCTCTTCATCCTCGATCTGCTTGCCCGCGCTCTCCATCGCCTTGAGCAGCGTGCCCTCCGTATAGGGCTTCGGCGGCTGGGTTTCCTTCTCTTTTGCCGCGCTCTTCTTGCAGCGTACATCCTTCGACGCATCGAGAGTAAACGGCGTCTGGACTTCCTCCTCCGCCGACTCCTCGTCGTCTTCCTTGCCGTCCGCCTTGCCCTTGCCCCTGCCGGACGGCTTCTCTTTCTTCTGGTCGGCGTAGATCACCTTCCAGCCGAGGTCGAGCAGCTGCTTGATCGTGCTCTTGAAGCGCTCCCCCTCCGCCGCGGTCAATACGGTATGCATTTTGTAGGAAGCGGCCGGGTAGAACTGCGACAGGAACCGCCGGACGATGAGGTCGTACAGCTTCGCTTCATCCGGAGGCAGCGCCCCCGGGGTCTTGTGGGTCGGAAGAATCGCATGGTGGTCTTCAACCTTGGAAGGGTTGCAGACCGCCTTGTTATTCTTGTGCACGAACTTCTTGTCCGCCCCTTCCACCAATCCGCGGTAATCCGTCTTCCCCAGCTGGTCGAGCGCCCGGTGCATCTCCGGGATGTTCTGCTCCGTGACATAGTTGGAGTTCGTCCGCGGGTATGAGATCGCCTTATGCTTCTCGTAGAGCGTCTGCGCCAGATCGAGCGTCTTCTTCGCGGAGAAGCCGAACTTCGCATTGGCTTCCCGCTGCAGCAGTGTCAGGTCATAGAGCTTGAACGGATACTCCTTCGTATCCTTGACTTCATAGCTCTCGATCGTTCCTCGCTTGCCCTTTACCTTCTCGGCCAGCGCCTTCGCCTTCTCGCCGTCCGTGAGCCGATCGCCCTGCCAGAGACCCCGGTAGAGGGTCTCGCCCTGCTCGAACCAGGCTTCCACCTCGTAGTACTTGTTCGACTGGAAAGCTTCGATTTCTTTCTGCCGGTCATACAGCAGCGCGAGCACCGGGGTCTGCACCCGACCGACCGACAGCAGCTCCTTGTGCTTGGTCGTAAACGCGCGCGACCCGTTCATCCCGATGAGCCAGTCCGCTTCACTTCGAGCCTTCGCCGCACGAGTAAGCGGTTCGAAGTCCGCTCCCTCCTTGAGCTCGGCGAATCCCCTGCGGATCGTCTCCGGCGTCAAGTCGGAGATCCACAGCCGCTTTACCGGCTGCTTCAGCTTCAGATGCCGCTGGATCAGCGAGAAAATATGCTGCCCCTCCCGCCCGGCGTCGCAGGCGTTGACGAGCAGGGAGGCGCGCTTGGCGAGCTCTGCGATGACTTTGAGCTGGTCTTTCGTTCTGGCATTCGGCACAAGCTTGAACTGCTCCGGAATGATCGGCAGGTCGCCGAGATTCCACTTCTTGTACCTGTCATCGTAAGCATCGGGCTCCGCCAAACCGATCAGATGGCCGATCGCCCAAGTGATGATATATTGTTCTCCTTCAATATAAGTCCGCTGGTTTTTGGCTTTGGGATCGATTGCGGCCGCAATGTTCCGGCCCATATCGGGCTTTTCCGCAATGATGAGTGTTTTCAACAGTGTATCGCTCCTTAGTCCATCCTAAAGCATATGGCAGGCCCTATCGACAGACCGCCTGTCTATTTTACAGACTTCGGAGCCAAAAAGAAATGCATTTCTGAGATAATCGGCCCCTCCGCCTTCTAGTTCTTTACCGATTTTCCATTCGACTTTTGGGGTTACATATATTACCATTGATTTGTTGGAATAGAAAAAGGAGAGGTATTGATGAAACCGCTGTTCGAAGTGCTCCGCATCCCGAATTACCGCAATCTTCTGCTTGCCGCGTTCACCTCCCAGATGGGGAGCGTGATCGGACTTACGGCTTTCATGTTCTATCTGCTCGACCGCTTCTCGGGCCAGCCCTTCTACGCGACGCTCTCCGAACTGATGCAGTCCCTTCCCGCCTTGTCCGTCTTCTTCTTCGTCGGCGTGCTTGCCGACCGGATGGACCGGCAAAAGATTGCGGCAAACTGCGACTGGATCAACGCCTTGCTGTCCCTCGCCCTGCTCGTGATGGTACAGTGGGACTGGGTGCCCCTGATCTTCGCCGTGCTGTTCATCCGAAGCGCCGTCTCCCGTTTCTTCTTTCCGGCTGAGCAAGCGCTCGTGCAGGGCGTTTTGACCGACAAAGACTACAGCGTAGCCGCAGGTCTCAACCAGATGATGGGGAGCTTGTTCCTGCTGTTCGGCACTGCACTCGGCGCCGCCGCCTACTGGAAGCTCGGGATTAGCGGCGCCCTGCTCTTGGATGCGGTCTCCTTCGCCGTATCCGGACTGCTCATCCGCTCCTGCCGGATTGGGGAAGCCGTCCGCCTGCCGAACGGACGCCATACCTGGGGGCAGCTGAACTTCCGGGTGATCGTATCCGACTTCGCGGACGGGCTCCGCTACATTCTCGGGCACAAGCTCCTATCCATGCTCGTGGCAGGCTTTGCTGTCTTCGGGATCATTAACGGCGGCATGAGCATCATGCCGGTCTTTATTCTGAAATACAAGCTCGCGCCCCAAACCTACGAGGAGCATGCCGTATGGCTGGGCATCCTCTTCGGGACCGGCCTGCTCCTTGGCAGTCTCGCCGCATCCCTCCTTGCCGCAAAGTGCAAGCCGTATCATCTGATTATCGGAGGACTGATGAGCAGCGGCCTCCTGCTCGGACTCTGCGGATGGGTCACGTCCATCCCGTATTTTTATGTCATCAGCTTCATCGTCGCCTTCACCCTGCCCGCTGTGAATATCGGCCTGGGCGGCTGGCTGCCGCGTATTGTCGACCCGGGACGGATGGGGCGCGTTCAAGGATGGATCGGTCCCTTGATGATGCTGACTCAATCGGTAACGCTCGGGCTCATCGCCCTCTTCTTCCCCTCCCGGATCGGCATCGAAGGGCTGTTCCTGATCGTGGGCGGCTGCTTTCTGGTTACCGGACTCTACTATTTTGCCGTACTTCCCCGCCAGTACCGGGAGGATGCAGCCGTCGCCGCTTCACCGGTGCCGGCCGCCGAGGAAGCCTCCGCATGAGGACGACGAGAGGGCAGAGACGGGCATTCCTGCCTGTCACTGCCCTCTCCCGGCTCTTCTGCACTTCGTTTTTGTCCAACCAATTGCACACCGCCCCCTGTCCTATCGGCCCCGCCTCCAGCCCTCTTCCTCGCAGTGAGATCAACGCCGCTGCCCCCATTTAGGACGAAGCGCGTTTATTACAATGTCAGATGACCCTAACGAGCTGATGCGCGTCATACTTGATGAATAGGATAAAAAACCGCTTCCCCCGACCCCAAAAGGACCACGGACAGCGGTTGCTTCCCCATCTCCTGCGCTTACCGTGTCTCCCACCATTTCAGGTACGGATGCGGGTTGAGCGGCTTCCAGGACGAGTTCGTATCGTACATGCCGAAATGCAGATGGGAGATGAACTTGCCGGAAGTTCCCTCCGGACCGTAGCCCGTGGACCCGACATACCCGATCAGCTGCTCCCGTTTGACCTTCGAGCCCAAAGCGATCCCGTCGGCATAACCGGACAGATGGGCGTAATACATCGCAATTCCGTTATCCGCCTCAATGGTGAGTCTCCATCCGCCATACGTATTCCACCCTATGCGGATGACCTTGCCGTCCCAAGCGGCGAACACCGGCACACCGGTATTCGCTTCCATGTCATTGCCTTCATGCACCCGCGCCGTCTGGCCGAGCGAGAACATGCGGGCATCTCCGTACGTATCCCCAAACGGCAGATAGGTACGCCCCATCAGCGGAAACGTGCCTTCGACGAGCATCCCCGGAGCGGAAACGGACGGCGCAGCGGGAATCGTCAGCTTTTGCCCCTCACTCAGCCTGTCGCTTGTAAGTCCATTGGCTTTCTTGAGCGCGGAGATCGTTGTCTCCGTCTTGCCCGAGATCGAATAGAGGGTGTCCCCCTTCTGTACAATATACCAGGGACTTACCGTCGTGAGATGCTGTCCCGCCTGGATGACATCGCTCTTAAGCCCGTTCCACGATTTGAGCTGGGCCACGGTCACACCGTATTTGAGCGCAACACTCCAGAGCGAATCGCCCTTCTGCACGAGATAATGGCGCTCTTTCTTATAATTCTTGGCCAGCGGATAGACGGCGTAAGCCGAGATCATGGCTTTGCCGGAGGCGCTGATCGTCACCGGCGTATCCATCACGACCGCCGTCCCGTTCTTATATGCGGTGCCCGAGCCGGTCTGAAACCGCAGTGTCACTTCGTCGCGTTGGATCTCGATCCTGCCGCTGGCCGCCGTCCAGGTAACCTTAGCGCCCATCGCCTCGAATACATCCCGCAGCGGCACGGTCGGGCTTTTGGCCGATGCACCGCCTGCGGCAGGGAAGATGGAGACCAGGACGGCCGTGGCCAGAATCGGCTTTCTCATGCTTCGAAACACACTCGTTTCCTCCCTTTGTCTCCGGTTCTTTTCCGTTACTGTTCCTCCATTTACCAGAGACTATGAGAGGAGTTTCTTACCAAACGGAGGGGATAACCTTTAGACTAGGGGGCAGTCATATCACGGGAGCCGGGGAGGCTGCCGTCAGCCGTCATTTCGCAAACGCTTCGATAAACTGGATGACAGCCGGGCCGAGCAGCACGATGAACAGCGACGGGAAGATGAAGAGCACGAGCGGAAACAACATCTTAATCGGCGCCTTCATCGCCTCCTCCTCCGCCCGCTGCTTGCGCTGCTCGCGCACCTCGTGCGACTGCACGCGGAGCACCTGCACCATCCCGATTCCGAGCTTCTCCGCCTGCAGAATCGAGGAGATCAGCACGCGCAGCTCATCGAGCGGAAGCCGGTCGCGTACGCCGATCAGCGCTTCACGCCGCGTCTTGCCGAGGCGGATCTCCTCGAGGCAGTAGCGGAACTCGCCCGGCAGCACGCCGCCCGACTTTGCCACGAGCTTGCTCAGCGCGGCATCGAAGCCGAGTCCGGCTTCGAGCGACACCGTGAGCATATCGAGCACATCGGGCAGCTCGCGGAGAGAGAGGCGCAGCCGCTGCTTCGTCTTCAGCCGCAGATAATACGCAGGCAGCATGGCTGCTCCCGCCAGCCCCATGCCGGCGAACAGCACGATGCCCCCGAAGCCGGAGCCGATCAGCCCCCCGTACAGCCCGAAGAGCGTGGGCAGCAGCACGTACAGCACGAGCTGCAGCATGCGGAACTCCAGCGTCCCCATGCCCATTGGCCGTCCGGCCTGCAGCAGACGCAGCTCCATGCGGGAGGCCTGCGCCTCTGTCATCCGCCGTCCAAAGCGCCGCTTGGCCAGCAGCAAGCCCTTCTTCACGAAGGCGGCCAGAGCGGCCTTCCGGCCGGGATCGCCGCCCTCGGGATCGCCGCTCTCCTGAATCGCTGACGCGACCGTCTCCCCTTCCGAGGAGATCATCGCCAGGCGGCGGCGCACCATCCCCCGCCGCTGCTCCCACGTGACGAAGAGGGCATAGACGGCTAAGGTAACGGTTAGAAAAAAGCTGAGAAACACCATGGTCTACACCTCAATCGTCGTCATTTTGCGAATACACACGAACCCGATGATCCCTGAGAATACGCCCGCGCCTACCATGAGCAGGCCCACCGGGTGGTGGAAGAGCGAGCCGATGTAATCCGGTTCGATAAAATAAATCAATATACCGAGCACCACCGGCAGCAGACCGATCACGATGCCCGACAAGCGCCCCTGGGCCGTAAGCGTTCGGATCTGGCGCTGGATCTTGTTCCGGTCGCGGATCGTCTGCACGATCGTCTCTAGCACGACGGCCAGATTCCCGCCGACCTGCCGCTGGATGAGGATGCACTGGATCATGAGATCGAGATCCGCGCTCGGCATCCGCTCCTTGAGACGAAGCAGAGCCTCCTCCATCGTAGTTCCGTACTGCATCTCCTTCAGCACGATCTCCATCTCGCCGCGGATCGGGTCTTGGGATTCGTCGACCACCGTCTTCAGCGCCTGGGCAAACGAGAAGCCGGCCCGAAGCGAGCCGATGATCGTCGTAATCATGTCCTGCAGCCCGTCATTGAACCGGTTGATCCGCTCCTGTTCCTTGCTCTTCACCACCCACTTCGGTGCGAGGTATCCGAGAAGCACCCCGAGCAGCAGACCCAGCATGCTGCCGGTAACCAGCAGGAGCAGGCCGCCGAGCAGCGCCATGGCGACCCACTGCAGCAGAATGTATTCCTCCGGGCGCAGGGTGAGGCCGGCCCGGCTGAGCATATCTTCCAGCCGGTCGTTCTTCTTCTTCGTCAGCACGTTCTCCTTGACCGCCTGCTTGTAGAGCTGCAGCTGCACGAGCAGACTGAACTGCCGGCGGCCGAGCCGGCGTTTGTCGTTCAGCGCCAGATAGCGCCGGACACGCCCCTTCAGCTTCCGGTCGGAGAGGAAGAGCGTCTGCAGCAGCGCCGCGAACAGCAGGAAGGAGGAGAAGGCAAAAAACAATACAAGAAGCCATTTCATCCGTCATTCCTCCTCAATGAAGACTGTCGGCGGGATGAAGATCCCCGAAGCCTCGAGCCGCTCGTAGAATTTCGGCCGGACACCCGTCGGCACGAGCCGGCCGATCATCCGCCCCTCGTCGCTGACGCCGGTCTGCCGGTAGACGAAGATGTCCTGCAGCACGATGACATCGCCCTCCATCCCCTGCACTTCCGTGATGTTCGTGATCTTGCGCGAGCCGTCCTTCAGCCGGGACTGCTGGATAATCACATCGATCGCGCCGGCGATCTGCTCGCGGATCGCCTTCACCGGAAGGTCGATCCCCGCCATAAGCACCATCGTCTCCAGACGGGAGATCATATCCCGCGGGGAGTTCGAGTGTCCGGTGGCCAGCGAGCCGTCGTGGCCCGTGTTCATCGCCTGCAGCATGTCCAGCGCCTCACCGCCCCGCACCTCGCCGATGACGATGCGCTCGGGGCGCATCCGCAGCGAGTTGCGCACGAGGTCGCGGATCGTGATGCCGCCCTTGCCCTCGATGTTCGGCGGGCGGGATTCCAGCGAGACGACATGGTCCTGCGAGAGCTGCAGCTCGGCCGCATCCTCAATCGTCACGATCCGTTCGTCGCTCGGAATGAACGAGGAGAGCACGTTGAGCGTGGTCGTTTTGCCGGAGCCCGTGCCGCCGCTGACGAACATGTTCAGCCGCGCCTTGACGCAGGCGTCGAGGAATACGGCCATCTCGCGGGTCACTGTGCCGAAACCGATGAGGTCCTCGATCGTATACGGATCCTTCGAGAACTTCCGGATCGTAATCGTCGGACCCTTGAGTGCCAGCGGCGGGATAATGACGTTCACCCGGGAGCCGTCGGGCAGCCGCGCGTCCACCATCGGCGAGCTCTCGTCGATGCGGCGGCCGATCGGCGCGACGATCTTGTCGATGACGCTCATGACATGCTCGTCATCGCGGAACTGCACATGCGAGAGCTCCAGCTTGCCCCCCCGCTCCACATACACCTGATTGGGCCCGTTGACCATCACTTCACTGACTTCATCATCCAGCAGCAGCGGGTTGATCGGGCCGAAGCCGGTCAGATCGTTAACCAGCTCGTCGATAACCTTCTTGCGGTCGATCCGCCCGCGGAACGACTCGTCTTCCTTGAGAATCTCGACGGCCATCGCATCAAGCTTGCCGATCACCGACTCCACATCGTCGTCCTTCAGCTCGCTCAGCACCTGCTTGTACAGCCGATTCTTGAGCTCCTGGTGCTTGGTCGGCTGCGACCGCTGTTCGCGGCTCTGGCTGCTTTCACCCGGCCGGCGGGTCTCGCGGAATGCCGCAATGGGATCTTTCCTCGGCGGCTTTGGCGGCTGCGGCTCGAGAAGCTCCTCCGGGGCCCCTTCCCCCTGGACCTGCGACGCCTTGGCCTGTATCCGGTCCATCAAACTCATCACACAGCCTCCTTATCATGGATATAATAGGTATACCGATTGATTTTTTTGAAGAAACATCTATTTATGCTCAAAAGAAAGACGCCGGTCCTTTCGTTTTCTGCAGCAGCGACTGGAGCAGCGACTGCGGCTTCGGCTTGAAATGCGCGATCTCACGCCGGGCGATGAGCTGCTCGGCCATTTTGTATACCGCCTTGGCCAGCTCGCTCTTGGTCTGGTTCAGGACGAACGGAATCCCTAGATTAAGCGACTGGGATACCATGCCGAAGTCATTGGGCACATAGTATGCCGTCTCCACCCCGAGAATGTCCGGCACGTCCCCGGCCTTGATTACACTCTCCATCGTCGCCCGGTTAACGACGACCTGCACCTTGTCGCGCAGCCCCAGTACCTCCATCGTCTCGAGCATCAGCCTCGTATTCTTGATCGCCACCATCTCGAGCGTCGTCAGGACGAACACTTGATCCGCCCTCTCCATCAGCTGAAGGGTCTGCTCCTGCAGGCCCACTCCTGTGTCCACGAGCAGGTAATCGTGCTGCGCGGCCAGCATCCCGCAGATCCGCTCGACCGCCTCCGGCGTGACGAGGTCCGCCTGCTCCGGCCGCTCCGGCGCAGCCATGACGCGCACTCCGCTGCCGTGCCGGCTGAGGTAGCTGGCGAGCGTGAAGCCGTCCATCGTAGCCAGCCCCTCCGCCACATCCTTGATCGTGAAGGTCGGCTGCAGGTCCATCGCCAGTCCCACATCCCCGAACTGCAGATCCCCATCCAATACGGCCACCTGCAGCCGGGTATTCTTTGCCAGAGCCGCGGCGAGGTTCACCGTCATGACCGTCCGTCCGATGCCCCCTTTGGCTCCGGCCACGGCGATGATCTCTCCCCGCTTCGTTACCGGTGCCGGGTCCGCAGCAGACCCGTTTTCCCGCTGTTCCATCCTTACTCCCCCTTCCAATTACCCTTCCATCCTTCTATCGTGTAGGACACCGGGACATGCCCGGTGTCCCGGCTTTCTTATGGCGTGGCAGCCTTCACGGCCCGGCTCCGCAGGACCAGCGATACCGTTCCGAGCTCATCGGCATTGACCAGCTTGACCGTATCCTCCGCCTTGACTTCCAGTGTCACCGCGCTGTATTCCGCATAAGGCGTTTCCTTGTCGGCCTCGACCATCCGACGGCCCACCGCCAGCACGCGCACATTCTCGAGGAGCGTGACGGAGACCGCCGGGCCCGTGCCTTTGTCTGCCGGCGTGAATACGACGTCCACCAGGTCTTCCGGCTCGATGAGGTTCGAGACCGACTGGACGAAGTTCACACCGACCGAAACCCCGCGGTAGCCGTCCTGCACCTTGCGGGAGACGAACAGCGATTCTTCCCTTCCCCCGGTCAGATGATGCGTCAGCAGCACTTCTCCTGCGGCCAGCTCTCCTCCGGCCAGCTTTCCTTCCGCTTCAGCGATGGACCGCACCGCCTGCGGATGCAGTCCGAGCTCCGGCACCTGCACGAGCTGCAGCACCGATGCATCCAGCACCTGGTTCTTTTTGACGGCGGTCTTGGCGGCCACCACCTCGACCATGGAAGCCTGAACGGCGGAGGCGGTATCGTATTTCTTCATATAATTAAAAAACAAGAATGTGGTACACAGTCCCATGACGAGTGCTGCGGCCATGATCAGTTTGGATCTCATGTTGTCTGTCCTCTCCTCTGTCTGTTCGATTCATGCCGACCGCAGCCGGACTGCTTATTCCGTCAAGCGGATCGCATAGGCTCCCTTGGATACGGCTCCCGGTCTTACAATGCCTGTCCCGGTCCGCTGGATGAAGATCCCGTCAATATAGGTGTCCTTCGAAGCCATCGGTTTCGTGATATAAAAGTATGCGAATCCCTTGATTTCCACCCTTTTCAACTGGTTGGAGGACTGGGCGTAGGGCTTATACACCGGGATTAAGATGATCCGGGTGCAGTCCCGGTGGGAGTAATCCCCTTCCGGGTAGGGACAGCTGTCGATTCGCTCGTTGACGCCGTTTCGTGTTTTGTCCGCGATATTGCCTGTCTGGGTCTCAATGATATCCCCGACCTTGAGCACATTCTTATAGCCGTGCTTCAGATTGTCTTCATAGGTCGCCGCCCCTGTGCCTCCAAGCGCCAGCACCCCGAAATTGCCGTAGCTCACTTCCGTTTGGTCCACCTTCAGCCGGTACTGCCTTCCGAATTCGAGCGGAATGCTCTCATCGATCCCGAGCGGCGCGGCGCCGGCCGCCTCTCCCATCGTCAGGATCTCGGCTGCCGCCCGGGCTTCCACAGGGGCGGCAGCTCTGCCGAACAGCCCGGAGAAGCCGAGCTTCACCTCCCGGCTGAGCGTCACCGTTACTTTGCGGCCGGGCTCCACCTGTGCCGCCACCAGGGACTGCTCCTCCCCATGCCGGAGCAGCACCTCCTGCACTACACCGATCACCTTGTTGTGGTCGGCGGTCAGCTCCTGAGCCCCCGACAGCGCCGCCGCATTGGCGGCTTTCTGCAGCCGGCTCTTCTGTACGTAGACCGTCCCCCCGTCGATGACCAAGCCCGCTGCGCTGAGCAGCACGGCGAGCATCACGGCTGCGAGGATCAGGGCGCTGCCCTGCTGCTCCCCGAGGAAACGTCTTCCCATGACTCTTCCCCCTTTCCGTCGCTGTTTTCTCACTCTACCCTTATGGTCGAATCCGCCGCCACAACCGGCGCCGGCAGCAGCCCTCCCACCAGCGGTGTAATGTACCCTACCGGATACCGCAATGTTACCTTGACATACTCGCCGGACTTGCGCCGGGCCTCCAGAGGATCGATCGTCACCACGAGCGACTCCGCCTTGCCCAGATGCACGTAATTGCGGGCGAATGCGGTAATGTCCGCATCGCTGCGTCCCAGCCCTCCGAGGCGGACCGTTTCCTGCGCCGCCAGATTCAGGTGCAGGTACGCATACAGCACGCGGCCGAAGTCTACGATGCCGCAGACCAGAAACAGCAGCAGAGGCAGCATCAGCGCTAACTCCGTCAAGGACTGTCCTTTCTCCTCACGGAGCAGCCGAATCCTTCGTCGCAAGGAGGAGGTACCCGGCTGACCCGCCGCTCCCCCGTGCCCCTTCCTATCTTCTATCCGTCTCATCCCATTCCCCATCCTTTCGCCAGGTAGCAGAGGAGGCAGCCGCCCGCGATCGCCGGACCGTAAGGGTACGTGAGCGGTGCCGTTCCCCCCTGTGACGGTAGTGCGGTGGGCAGTCCGAGTCCGGACCGCACCGAGCCAACGGCAAGATAGAGGCTGCGCACCCTTTCCTTCCAGCCCGGGCGGAGCAGCAGCACGAAGAGTGCCATCGCCCCGCCCACCAGGGCCATGTAGACGGCGGCCATGCCGACGAAGGCCGCTCCCTTGAAGGCGCCCACCAGCGCAAGGAGCTTGACGTCGCCGGCGCCCATGCCGCCGAGGAGGTAAGGAATGAGCAGAATGCCGAGGCCGGCGGCGAAGCCTGCGCCTGCAGCGAGGATTCCTCCCCAGCCGCCCTCCGCTGCCTGCAGCACCAGTGCGGCGAGCAGGCCGGGACCGATGACTTTGTTGTAAATTTTCCGGGATCGAATATCCGTAACTACGCATACCACCAGAATGGCGAGCAGCGCGGCGTCAATCAGCATGAAACTCCCCTCTTTCTTTATGTATGGTCGGAAGTGAATCCGGTAAGGCCGGAGCCTGCGGCTTAGCTTCAAACCGCAAGCTTCCGTGCCGCTGCCCCAATTAAGGCGTAGTGCTGCGGCTTTGAACGGTGTTCAGCGCGTCGGTGAAAATGTTCGTGATCTCCGTACGCAGCATGACCAGCGTAGCTACTACCGCTACGGCGATCAGTCCGAGGACCAGTCCATACTCCGTCATTCCTTGCCCCTGTTCTTCGGTTACGAGTGCTCTCAGTTTGTTCATCATGCTGTGTCTCTCTCCTTTGGGTTGTTGGGCTTTGGTTGATGTTTGGAGGGAGCCGCCGGCTCCACTCCACAAGCTGCAGTCGATTGTTCGATTATGGCGTGTTAGTGCGGCTCTGTACCGTATTGAGCGCGTCGGTGAAAATGTTCGTGATCTCCGTACGCAGCATGACCAGCGTAGCTACCACCGCTACGGCGATCAGTCCGAGGACCAGACCGTACTCCGTCATTCCTTGTCCTTGTTCTTCGGTTACGAGTGCTCTCAGTTTGTTCATCATACTGTGTCTCTCTCCTTTGAGTTGTTGGGCTTTGGTTGATGTTTGGAAGGAACCTCCGGGCTCCACTCCACAAGCTGCAGTCGATTGTACGATTATGGCGTTGTATTGCGGCTTTGTACCGTATTAAGCGCATCGGTGAAAATGTTCGTGATTTCCGTACGCAGCATGACCAGCGTGGCTACCACCGCTACGGCGATCAGCCCGAGGACCAGACCGTACTCCGTCATTCCTTGTCCCTGTTCTTCGGTTACGAGTGCTCTCAGTTTGTTCATCATGCTGTGTCTCTCTCCTTTGAGTTGTTGGGCTTTGGTTGATGTTTGGAAGGAACCTCCGGGCTCCACTCCACAAGCTGCAGTCGATTGTTCGATTATGGCGTGTTAGTGCGGCTTTGTACCGTATTAAGCGCATCGGTGAAAATGTTCGTGATTTCCGTACGCAGCATGACCAGCGTGGCTACCACCGCTACGGCGATCAGCCCGAGGACCAGACCGTACTCCGTCATTCCTTGTCCTTGTTCTTCGGTTACGAGTGCTCTCAGTTTGTTCATCATGCTGTGTCTCTCTCCTTTGAGTGGATAGGGTTGGATTTATGCGATTCATGGGGCCTGCCGGCCGTTTTGTTTGAATATTCGGTTAATTACTGGTGCGTTGATGCTTAAGCGAAGCGGGATTCCCATGAGGCTGCCTCATGTACACTCCGGCTGCGATTTATGGCGTTGAATTGCGGCTTTGTACCGTATTCAGTGCATCTGTGAAAATGTTCGTGATCTCCGTACGCAGCATGACCAGCGTGGCTACCACCGCTACGGCGATCAGTCCGAGGACCAGACCGTACTCCGTCATTCCTTGTCCCTGTTCTTCGGTTACGAGTGCTCTCAGTTTGTTCATCATGCTGTGTCTCTCTCCTTTGAGTGGTTGGGCTTGGGTTTGTGAATATCGAATCCTGCTTTACAAAAATACTACGGCTTGTCCATCCTTCGTCTGCGTCAGGCTGAGACTTCCCGCAGGAAGCTCGACGACCGATACGGCGCGGGGGACCAGCGGGCCGACCCGGCCTGGGGGCAGCTTCTCCTGCATGCCCACAATGGTATGGTTCTCGTCCAGATACAGTACATCGATCGCATAACGCATGAAGAAAGTGTGGATTGAGCGGCAGGGACGGATGTGAAGTCCGGTGCCTTGCGGCAGCTCCTTGGAGAACATCAGGCCGCGCAGCCGCTCCAAGAAGGTCTTCGCGGTATGCAGGTCCGATGCAAGGGTTTCTCCCGTATTCAGAT
The DNA here is from genome assembly GCF_049942825.1 of Paenibacillus sp. S-38. Classification (NCBI taxonomy): domain Bacteria; kingdom Bacillati; phylum Bacillota; class Bacilli; order Caryophanales; family Paenibacillaceae; genus Paenibacillus; species Paenibacillus sp. S-38. The sequence continues at coordinate 3,544,746 of NZ_CP187970.1, read as the reverse complement.
TCACCAGCTTCATTCTGGATTTCGCCTCCTTGTTCATACAAAATATCCCTGCTTCAGCCGAAAGGAGGGATGGGAACACATCTATGTACCCCGTCATCTTTCGGTAGCTGGCTGGCTTAGCGGATCTTATCGCGGTAGCCCCTGTAGCTTTGCGTCGCTGGTTTTCACCAGGTTTGCCTTTATCGAGATTCGGCGAATTTTGTCGTCGAACTCGTTTGATAGCCATATCTTATCGGGATTTTGATGAGTTTCCATGTGCTTTTAGAACTATGTTTTTTATGCTTGACAGCTTATTTAATAGGCATTAACTCCTTGTTTATTTAGAACATAAAGAACCATACCCATGAAGCCTAAAAGAGGCTAACGACGCAGGAAACGGTGCACCCCCCCCTGCTTCCGGGAGGAAACCCTCGCCTCATCCCCCGCCTGGTAAATTGATCCTGCCTGGAGGTAGGCTGGAAGTAAGAGAGACTCCCTGCGCGAAGTCCCGGGAAAAACGGAGACGTTCTGCCGGGCCCTATGCCCTACCGTTGGTCAGAGGACACACCCTGCGCAGGCTTTCTCCAGTCCCTTCCAACCCCTGGACGCTGTATTCCGGGGCCAAGGCCGGATGTTCGCAGCATCTAAACATACGAAAGAGCGCTCCAAAGATAACCGGCTTCGTCTTTTCCAGATAAGGACGGTACGCGTCAATCAGGCTGGTTCCAAGGTGAAGTGACACTGCTGCATTCCTATCTACAGAAAAAACCGGAGCCCCGCTGATCGGACTCCGGTGTGGAAGTGTATTTTATAGAGCAAGGGGGCCTACGATTCCCAGGGATGAATCATATCCTCGGGCCGCACGATGCTGTCGAACTGCTCCGCCGTCAAATAACCGCTGCGCATCGCCGCTTCCTTGAGGGTTAGGCCCTCCTTGTGGGCCGTCTTCGCGATGGAAGCCGCCTTCTCGTACCCGATATGCGGATTAAGCGCCGTCACGAGCATCAGCGACTGTTCCAGATAGCGCTGGATGACCGCACGGTCCGGCTCAATGCCTACCGCACAGTTGCGGTTGAACGACTCCATGCTGTCGGCCAGTAGCCGGACGGACTGCAGGAAATTGTGAATGATCACCGGCTTGAACACGTTCAGCTCAAAGTTCCCCTGAGAGGCGGCGAATCCGATCGCCGCGTCGTTGCCCATCACCTGGCAGACGACCATCGTGAGCGCTTCGCTCTGCGTCGGGTTCACCTTGCCCGGCATGATCGAGCTTCCCGGCTCGTTCTCCGGGATCCGGATCTCGCCGATGCCGCAGCGCGGACCGCTGGCCAGCCACCTTACATCGTTGGCGATCTTCATGAGATCCGCCGCGAGCGCCTTGATCGCTCCATGCGTGTAGACGATCTGGTCGTGGCTCGTCAGGCCGTGGAACTTGTTGTCCGAGGACACGAACGGGATGCCCGTTTCCTTCGAGATCTCCTCGGCCGCGGTCTCCCCGAACCTCGGATGGGCGTTGAGCCCTGTGCCGACGGCCGTCCCGCCGATCGCCAGCTCGCGCATCGTCTCCACACTCCGGCGGATCATCGCGCCGCTCTTCTCGAGCATCGCCCACCAGCCGCTGATCTCCTGGCCGAGAGTCAGCGGTGTGGCGTCCTGCAGATGCGTCCGGCCGATTTTGACAATGTCGCTGAACTCGTCCATCTTCGCCTTCAGCGTACCCTGCAGCTCGGCAAGGGCCGGCAGCAGGCGCTTCTCCACGGCAAGCACCCCGGCGATATGCATCGCCGTCGGGAACGTATCGTTGGAGCTCTGCGAGCGGTTCACATCGTCATTCGGGTGGATGCGCACCGTCTTGCCGCTCTCCTCCAGCCGCTTGGTGGCCAGGTGGGCGATGACCTCGTTCGCGTTCATATTGGACTGCGTGCCGCTGCCGGTCTGCCAGACGACGAGCGGGAACTCGTTGTCCCACCTGCCCTGGATGATCTCCGTCGCCGCTGCGGAGATCGCCTCGGCCTTCTCCGGCTCCAGCTTGCCGAGCCGCTCGTTGGCCCGGGCCGCCGCCTTCTTGAGGATCGCGAAGGCATGCACCACCTCCAGCGGCATCCGCTCGGTGCCGATCCGGAAGTTCTCGCTGCTGCGCTGCGTCTGCGCGCCCCACAGCTTATCCGCCGGCACCTTGATTTCGCCCATCGTATCGCGTTCGATTCTGAACCCTTCCATTGCTTCGTCACTCTCCTTGGCTTGGTCTCATCCTCCTATATTACCCCGTTTCCTGCTCCTTCCATTCCGGAGGCGAACTTCATCGGTAATCGACTCCTCTCTGCCCCCATACTCCTTCACTTTTTAATACGATATGTCAGCCAAAATCCCTTCCAATCCATTCTTATAACAGGAATTATTTGACATACAATACTTCTGCACTCTACAATAGTGTCAAACATATTTGACAACCTTGAGGGAGTTCCACCATGAAAAACGACATCAAAGACCGCCGCAAAGCCCACGGCCTGTCGCAGGACGATCTCGCCAAAGCCTGTGCGGTGTCCCGCCAGACCATCAATGCCATCGAGAACAACAAATACGATCCGAGTCTCTCCCTCGCTTTTCAGCTTGCCCGCGTCCTGGGGGTGACGGTTGACGAATTGTTCCTTGGCGGCGGCTCCTGAGTCTGATGGTGATGAAGCGAGCGATCATGAAGTTAAACATCACGCAGCAATGGAAGCCAGGAATGACTCAGATAAGATGGAGTGAACGTTCATCGCCATCGTTCGCCGACGACCGGCGGCCCGGTCTCTTCCGGATGTCAAAGATAAGACGCTTCGAGTGTTCAGCCCCTTCGAAAGGAAATGATCCGATGATGCAAAGAAAGCTAAAGCGGCCCGCCCTTCCACTGATCCGCCGAACCGTCGCAGTTGTCGCTGTTCTCATTGTTCTCGGCCTCAACGCCGCGAAACTGCTCCAAGGCAGACCGCTGACCGAAAGCGACCTGATCTCACTCCCCATCGTGCTGATCCCCCTGTTTCATGTATTCGCCTGGAACTCGCACGTGGAGGAAAGGGATGAGATGGGCGTTTCCATTTCGGCCAAGAGTCCTCGCTCAGTTACCATGTGATGCTTGCGGTGCTGCTTCTGCTGTTCCTTGTCGGAGAATGGACGGGGCCGGAGGACGGAACCATCGATAACGTACCGATGTTCGCCGCCTTGTGCGCTGCCCTGGTACTGCAGCCCCTCATCGAATGGTGGACCGTCCGCAAATACCGCTAAGACGTGAAAGTCAATCTGCGGTTGATACCCGAGGAAAGGAACGATTCCTGTATGCCTTCACCGCTTCAACTGTTCCGCCGCGCCGCTGCCTCCGCCGCCGTGCTCTGTATACTCGGCTTGACTATCACGAAGCTGTATGAAGGCCAACCGCTCGGTACGATGGAACTGTTCCTTCTTTCCTTGGTGCTTCCCACACTCTTGAATGCGTTCGCTTGGAAGTCTATGGAGGAAGAACGGGAACGGGGAAAAGCCATCGCAACCGAGAGTGCGGCGTTCAGCTACTATGTCCTGCTGGTGCTGCTGCTGTTGATGGTCATGCTCGACTTATGGACGGAAAGCCGTGGAGGAGATCATGTGAGCAGTATGCCGCTGGTCGTCGTGCTGCTCATTGCCTCTATCCTTCAATCTGCCGTCGAATGGTGGAAGATCCGCAAGCGGCGGTAACACCGGCCCGTGCCTTGGCAGCAGCCAAACCGCTCCGGTCGGTATCGCGCGAATGACGTAAGATTTGAGATATCGATTGAAGAGATAACTATTGAAGCGATAACTATTGAAGCGATAACTATTGAAGCGATAACTATTGAAGCGATATCGCTTGAAAAGGCTGGCCTGAGCTGTGGTACACCCTAAGCGTAAAATGCCCCGGACGAAGCAGCGGCAGCCAGCATTGAACCGTCCGAGTATATCCGGCGTCCGACGCTTAGGTTCACAGAGGCGTGAGAGCTTCGCAGCGTCCGTTTCCTGTGAGGTGGACGGTTGAGCTATACCGCCATATGGGGGACCCGCTCCAACAAGGGGGACGCGTAACGCTGGATTCCGGGCGGAGCCAGCAGAGCGTGCCATTGTCCCATGTGGTCCGCTCCGGTCGGTGGGACTTGTATCGCCGGTTTTCGGCCGAACTGGCCGGACGTGCCATTGTCCATGTAGTCCGCTCCGGTCGGTGGGACTCGTAAGGCCGATTTTCGGCTGAACTGGCCGGACGTTACGGAGAGATTTGCTGACCAGGCGAGCGATGGTTTCATATGTCCACTCCAGTGGAAACCTCCGCAGCGTCCCTTTTCCGGGCCGAACTAGCCGGAACTGCCATCGCCATATAGGTGCATTCCTGCAGAGGGAGTTCCAGCACCGTCTGTTTCCGTGCAGACATGGCCAAAGGTGCTATCGCCATATAGGTTCGCTCCTGCTGGGGAATTCGAGCACCATCCATTTCCGCGCTGATCCGGCCGTCGAGCCTTATCGCCCAATGTGCGGCATTCCCCAATGAGCAGCCAGGCCTACCGGACTAAAAAAGTAAATAAGGGAACTGAAATGCGCTATATCCCCCGCCAATAGGGCCATTTTGCAAATAAAGGAACTGAGGTTCGCTATTTCGTTGCCCGAGCCAGCTTTTCGATGAAAAAGGAGACTATAAGGCATCTGAGTTCCGCTAAATGCCGGGAAATGATGGGAAATATTCAAATAAGACATCTGAGTTCCCTTATTTGAATTTCTCCCTTCGGATGACTTCCTAATGCCAAATAAACTTCCAAGTGAAGGCTTGGCCATGACTTGACTCTACTTGGGGGCTGCCTCGGAGCATGGTACCCGGCTCGCCGCTGACTCGTCTATGGATTGGCCTCGGCTCGGTCTGGCCAGACTCCGGATTAGTCACAGTCTTGGCCCCGTGCCCGCCCCTCCGGCCTCGGCCACGTGCCTTTCCCTTCGGCCTTGTCCTGCCGGCCCTGGCCCTTCGGCTTTGTCCCTCCGGCCTTGGCCACGTGCCTTTCCCTTCGGCCTTGTCCCTACGGCCTCTGGCCCCCGTGCATGGCCTTCGGCCTTGTCCCTACGGCCTCTGGCCCCCGTGCATGGCCTTCGGCCTTGTCCCTCCGGCCTCTGGCCCCCTTGCCCGGCCCTTCAGCCTTGTCCCTCCGGCCTCTGGCCCGTGCCTGGCCCTTCGGCCTTATCGCCGCGCTCACCACAAGGCGATGAACGGCTTTAAGAACCGTCCTGTGCCCCAGGACGGTTCTTTCACTTGATCGCGCCGAGTGAGAGCTGCACCCGGTAATTGCCGTACTCGAGCAGCCGGTCGAGCAGATCATTCAGTTCTTCCTGTGTGGCTGTCTGCGCTTTGAACTGATAGCAGCCCTCCCCGGAGATCCGGTGGGCTTCGGTGATCTGCTCCTCCGAGGTGACGAATTCACGGAACCGGCCGTGGTGGGACGCCGACTTCAGGAACACGGTCACCAGCGCCGTGACCGCTCTTCCCGTGCGATCCGGGTCGGTCCTTACGGTGTATCCGCGGATGACTCCGAGGTCCTCCATCCGCCGGATGCGGCCCCCGACCGCCTGACCGGTCAGATGCACCTCGCGGCCGATCTCCTTCCACTGCAGCCGGCTGTTCCCCTGCAGCAGCCGGAGGATATGAAGGTCGGTCTCATCGAGCCCGCCTCCCCCATCCGTTTTTCTCGCTTCGCGCTGTTCCATCTCGACTCTTCCTCTCCTTCGGTCTCTCTAAGGTCCGGGCCTGCCGCCGATCCTCTTTTTTCCATCATAGAGGGGCGGAGCCCCCGTGTCCAGACGGCCTCCCCGAAGTTTTCGTGTTCTGTAATCCATGCTGCATCCCGCGCCGAAAAGCAGTTGCAGCCGATAGGGCCATATGCTATAGTATTACTCCTGTCAAAACAAGGAAACGTATTCAGAACGAGACGAAAACATAATCCGAGCACATTCGAACGGAGGGTGACACGACTTGGAATCCGGTCTGCAGCAAGCTTACAGCGAAGAACTTGAACGCCTCGAGAGCACGATCCATGAGATGGAGGAGCAGCTCAACTACCTGCAGGGTATCCCTGTATACACAGGTCCCGACTTGACCGAGCAGGTGCTGGAGTCCATCCGCGACAACAAGCGGCGCAGTCTCACCCAGGCCGGGCCCGAGCCTTACTTCGGACGGCTGGATTTTCAGGAAGCCGGCAAGGAGGCGCCGCAGCCCTTGTACATAGGCAAATTCGGTGTGGAAAAAGCGGACTCTCCCGAGCTGCTCGTCGTCGACTGGCGGGCGCCGGTCGCCAGCCTCTTCTATTCCTTCACGGGAGGCACCGAGAGCGCACAGTACGAATCGCCGGACGGCACGATCGAAGGGCTCGTCTACCTCAAGCGCAACCTCGTCATCCGCAAGCAGATCCTGCAGCGGGTCGTCGATACGTTCGACCGGGAAGGCGACGATCCGGCCGTCACGGACGAGTTCCTGCTCTACCGGCTTGGCGAGAACAAGGACAACAAGCTGCGCGACATCGTATCCACGATCCAGGCTGAGCAGGATGCGATCATCCGGGCGGGCAAGAACCATGCGCTCGTCATCCAGGGTGTGGCCGGAAGCGGGAAGACGACCGTGGCCCTGCACCGTCTCGCCTACCTTCTCTACCATTACAGGGACCAGGTCAAGGCGGAGAAAATGATTATTTTCGCCCCGAGCCGCATGTTCCTCGATTATATCTCGGGCGTGCTGCCGGAGCTCGGCGTCGGGCATATCCAGCAGACGACCTTCGCCGACTGGGCGCTCGACCTTCTGGATCAGGAGGTTGCCCTGGCCGATCCGGCGGAGCGGCTGCGCTACTGGTTCGGCGCCGGGAAGAACCGCCCCGTGATCGACGAGAACGCTCCCGGCCGGTTCAAGGGCTCCATCCGCTATATGCAGTGGCTGGACCGGCAGCTGGACGCGTATGAAGCATCGGCGGTGCCGCAGGCCGACTTCACCCCATGGGAAGGTGCCCGGCTGCCCCGCCGGCAGATCAAGACATGGTACGAAGTGGAGAACAAGCACGAGCCGCTGATGAAACGGCGGGAGCGCGTGCTGGCGCGGATCAAGCGCTGGACCGAGATGGAGCTTGAGAAGGTGTGGGAGGTCCACCTCAAGAAGGATTACAAGAAGCGCTCCTCCGCCAAGCTGCGCGAGTTCGGCAAGCAGTGGAAGGACTATACCCCGTTCAGCTTTTATAAGGAGCTGTTCGACGATACACCTCCCGCTTATGCGGCTGGGGGTGACGATGCGCCGCAGGCTTTCCTGCCGGAAAGCCTGCGGACGGAGACCTTCAAGCTCGCCAAGAAGAAAAAAGTACAGCCGGAGGACCTCCCGGCGCTTATGTATATCCGCCAGCGGTTCTACGGCATACATGGCGACCTGAGGTTCGACCATACGGTGATCGACGAAGCGCAGGATTTCTCGCCGTTCCAGATTGCGCTGCTGTCGCTGCATACGAAGAACGGGTCTTTCTCGATCCTCGGCGATCTGTCCCAGGGCATCCACGCCTACCAGGGTGTGCATGATTGGCAGGAGCTCCTGTCGCTATTTCCGGAAGAGAACCGCGCCTACTATTCGCTGAACCGCAGCTACCGCTCGACGATGGAGATCATCTACTTCGCCAATGAGGTGCTGAAGCGCGGTATCGCCTCCCCGGCCTCCCTGGCCGTCCCGGTGTTCCGCAGCGGCGAGCCGGTGGAGCTGCTGCACACGCAGGAAGCCGAGCTGCCCGCAAAGCTCGCTGCGGCCATCGAAGCCCACCGCTCCCGCGAAGGAGCCGGGACGCTGGCCGTGCTCGCCCGCACCGAAGAGCGGTGCCGCGAGCTGCACCGTGCCCTGGAGGCCGGCGGCTGCAGCGGCGTGAACCTGATCGTGCCCGGCCAGCAGCAGTACGAGGGCGGCGTCTCGATCGTGCCCGTCTACATGGCCAAAGGCCTCGAATTCGACTCCGTGCTCCTCACGGATGTCGACCCGCTCCACTACGCGGCCACTCCGCAGGATGCGAAGCTGCTCTACGTGGGCTGCACCCGGGCGCTGCATGAGCTGAAGCTCCTCTACGGCGGCGAGCCTTCCCCGCTGATCGCAGGCGTCGAGGGCGACTTTGTACGGCAGACTTAAGCACCGAAAGATATCGGGCAAGGTGGCGGATTTAAGCTGCAGCAAGAAGCTGCAGGAAAAAGCGGAGTCTCCTGAGGGGGACTCCGCCATTTTTATGCCTTTTTCTTTTCACGTTATAGTACAGCTTCGGTAAATAGCCGCAGCCCTTTACCGATGGGAGCTCCACCGTTTCACCAGGAACACCAGAAGATAGCCGGCCAGTACGATCCCAACGGACAGCAGCGGAACGGTGAAGTTGATGAATCTGCCGAATAAGTAAATCGTTCCGACCCCCATCAGAAAGGTACTGACGAGATTGAAGACCATGTTTCTCATGATTCCATCACCAGCCTCCCTTCCGAGCTGCCCCAACTTACTGGACCGCGGGCGAGTCAAACTAATTATGGAATATTTTACCACAAGCACAGTCATCTGTACATCCGACAGTGCGTACCAGCTCCAGGCTGTCTACCGGCTGGTGCAAATCCTTCTAACGACCCTGCACTCAGGTGATCTCAGCTGTCATTACTGGGTTCCAGCCTTATGCACCGGCTTGATCTCCGGCATCCCCAGCACGGCGGACACATGACAGAGCATCCCGTTCGCCATGAACGTGCTCGTGAGCACTTCGGGATCGGGCAGCCCCGCTTCACGGAACTTGTTCTCCACCTGCGCCCACACTTCCCTCAGGCCGGTCCGCATCGTCTCGCGGATGCCTTCCTCGGGAATCGTCTGGCCGTGGACCTGCAGCACAATCTCCTGATGATGCGTCGTCATCAACCCTTCGTAGGCCGCGATCATCTCCCCGAGCAGCGCTTCCCGCGGGGCCTGCACCCCGTCGAATACACGCCGGATCCGGCCGAAGGCCTGCTGCAGCGCCGCCGTGAAGAGCTCTTCCTTCGTTTTGAAAAACTTGAACACATAGGGCTGCGAGATCCCCGCCTTCTCCGCAACATGAGCGGTGGTCGCCTTATAGTAGCCCCACTGTGCGAAGACGCACACGGCCGCTTCAAGGATCTCCTCCCTGCGGCTGACGGACGCCGCCTCCCCCTCAGCCGTTCTTCCGGATTCCCGGGCCATAGTCAATCCCTCTTTTCGAAAGTGATGATAGTGATAGTGAATCAAAGATGCATCCTGATGCGTCGCTCTAATTAGTGATTGATCAATTACAACACATCCTTAGCTTACCAGATCATACCCGTCTCCGCAAGCTTGGTACCCCCCCCGGGATTTCCGTTGAATCGAAGCACCGGGGGATTGGGCCGGTCATTTCTCTTCAGGGTCACTGGGGGCCAGGAGGCCCGGAGGCGTGGAATAAGCGGAAACAGCGACGGTGTAATCGTCGGACAGCTTATAGAAGGTGACCGTAAACTCCGTATACACCCCTTCTTCGCTTGAAGCATTGAGTCCAATGCGCAGGCGGTCGGCCATTTTCTTCGCGTAATACAGCCCCATTCCGGTGGATTTCGTCCCAAGTCTGCCGTTCTTGCCGGTAAAGCCTTTATCAAAAATCCGGGGCAGATCCTCGCGCGGAATCCCGATTCCGTTATCCCGAATGCGCACAGCATAAGTGCGATCCGTCTCTTGGGCGGTGATGATCAACCGGCCGCCCGGAGCCGTATATTTGCTGCAGTTGTTGAGAATTTGACAGAAGATATCAAATACCCATTTTTTGTCGCTGATGACCGCAAATGGCTTCAGGTCCGTCTCAATCTCGATATTTTTATGAATGAAGAACAGGGAGTTTTCTTTAATGGCACGCCTCAGTTCCTGACGGATGTCAACCTCCTCCGCCGTCATATCTTCCCGGTAATGGTTCGCTCTTGTCATTTGAAGCACCTGATTGATCCGGAACTTGATCTGCTCAACCTGGGCGCGAAGCTCATGGCCGTTCTCTACCTCGCCGAGCAGCAAATCGCACACGGCCAGATTCACTTTGATGTCGTGCGCCCACTGGGTCATGTACTCCTGGGTATCGTTCATGCTTCTCTTATAGCTTTCCTCCGCGATCCGGTACTGCTGCTTGTGATCCCCCAGCAGCCTCGTCATCGTGTCGAAATAGATATCACCGGCAGGCACGGTTCCCCTTCCCTTACGCTGCGGCCCGAAATGGTCCAGGAATGCGGCATAAGCCCTTCTTTGCCGGATATAGCCGTAACCGAACAGGCCAAGCTGTGCCGATAGGATCAGCACGTCCATATACACGAGGTCCGCCGTCTCCTGAGCGAGCGCCGGGCTGCTGAACAGCACTCCGTTCATCAGAAGCAGCAGCATCAGATTGCCGGTGAGCCACAGCTTGTTCATCTTTACATAATCGCGCAGTCTCATGGAATCAGGTATCCCATTCCTTTTTTCGTTTGTATCCAATCTCCGACCCCGATCTCTTCGAGCCTTTTCCTTAAACGGTTCATGTTCACCGTGAGCGTGTTCTCGTTTACGTACAGGTCATCATTCCAGAGCTGCTTCATCAAGCTTTCCCGCGTGACGACCCGGCCTCGGTTCTCCATCAGCGTACGCAGCATCCGGAACTCGTTCTTCGTAAGCTCCAGGCTCTCTTCCCCGTAATACAGCTTGGTATCGTTCAAGTTCAGAATGACCTGACTGCATTCGATGAGCTGCGTCTCCGCCGTCCTGTATTCATACGTGCGCCGAATGATGGCCTGCAGCTTCGCCACGAGAACATGCGCGTCAAACGGCTTCTGGATATAATCGTCCCCCCCGCTGTTCATTGCCATGACGATATCCATTGAGCTGTCACGGGAGGAAACAAACACGATCGGAACGCTGGACACTTCTCTGATTTTGCGGCACCAGTAGAACCCGTCGAATGCAGGGATGTTAATGTCGAGCAGCACGATATGAGGCTCGGCCGCTTCGAACGGCTTCCAGATCTGTTCGAACTCTTCGCAGATGACACTGGCTTGATACCCCCAATTGACAAGCAGCTTCCGCATCGCTTCCGCCATATCCTTGTCATCTTCGATGATGAGTACGTTGTACATCCATTTTCCAACCTCTTCCTCAATATCTAGTTTTATATAAAAATAGTACCATGCTATGGAGCGATCTTCAAACTTCGGGGGATACGGATCGAACCCTGGTGAGATACACATTCTTACATATCCAAAAAGGATGAGCGCCGTGGGAATCTCCCTGCGGACGCTCATCCTTATTGGATCATTTATTTTGTTACCGCTCAAGCTGAGGCCTTCACTTTATACGATACTTTGATATTAAAAAATTTAAAAAACTTCGATTTTGCTCGTTTGTTTCAAAATCTCCCGAAGCACGGCCGCATTGGAGAGTAGGTTCGCCCCCGCAATCATTTCCCCATGCGTTCCAAAACCGGAATAACGCTTGTAGCCCTTGGTCGTAAAATAGCTCCAATCCAGTGGGACAGCTGTGGCATTCGTGCTGTTCGGAGCCTCCCCTTGCTTCTCGGATTCGACCAGATGGATACGGGCCCGTACGACCTCTTCATTGCTCATGCTGTTCAGATAGTCGGAATAAATGCGGATGCGCTCCACCAGCTTCAAGCGGAAGGACTCGTTGTCCAGCAGCGCTTTGTAATACGGGTGGGCCGCGGCCTCTTCCATCAGCTCGTCGTGCAGGCGGCGCTGATCGCCGTCCTGGATTTGGACGGCCGTGCTGTCGAATTTGCCGCTGTCCAGCATGATCACATCCGAGACCTCCAGGCCCCGCCGGTTCAATTCCACCGCCACTTCGAACGCCAGATTGCCTCCCGCCGAATAACCGAACAGCACGTACGGCCCTTCCGGCTGCACATCCGTGATCAGCTTCACATACCGCTCGATGCGGTCCTCGCTTTCGATAAAATCAAACGAGTAGAAGGAATGCGAATCGAGACTCCGGGCCAACTCGCTGTACACGATGCCGAGTCCCGCAATCGGAGGAAAGGCAAAGAGATGCACATCCCGTTTCTCGTTCAATAAGGCCAGACCGTCTTCCTCCAGCCTGCTTCTCAGCTCTTCATGCAGGAGGAACGGCGAGAGAAGCTTGATCGTCGGATATTTGTACAGGCTGGTTAGCGGCAGACTGACATGGAACTCATCCTTGATCATCGACGATAACTTCACAAGGCTCAGTGAGCTGCCGCCCGCTTCGAAGAAATGATCCTGGATCCCGATGCCCGGGATCCCCAGCACCTCTTCCCAGATCGCAGCCAGCCGGGCTTCCGTCGGGTTCCCCGGCGCTTCATATACTCTGCCCTCCAGCTCGTCCGCCGGAAGATTCGCCAAGGCCCGCTTGTCCACCTTGCCGTTCGGCGTCAGCGGAAGACCATCGAGTGCTTTCAAGTGAGCCGGCACCATGTAGTCCGGCAGGCTTTCCTTCAGATAGGCGATGATGCCGGCCTTGTCGAAGACACCGCTGACCGTGACATAAGCGGACAGATATTTGCCCCGACGCCCGTTTTCTTTGGCTATCACGGCCGCCTCGGTAATGGCCGGATGGCCGGCCAGCCTGCGCTCAATTTCATCGAGCTCGATCCGGAAGCCGCGGATCTTCACCTGATGGTCCGCCCGGCCTACATACTCGATGCTGCCGTCCGGAAGCCACCTGGCCAGGTCGCCGCTGCGGTACATCCGTTCGCCGGGCAGGAACGGGCTCATGACGAACTTCTCAGCCGTGAGGTCCGGCCGGTTCCAATACCCCCGCGCCAGGCCTTCCCCCGCGATGCACAGTTCGCCGACCACCCCGACCGGCTGAGGCTGCAGGTCCGCGTCGACCATGTAAATCCGGTGATTGGCGATCGGACGGCCGATCGGCACGGACTTCAGCCCGCTGACTCCCGCCGAAGCCTCCCAGACCGTCGTGCAGATGGAATCCTCGGTCGGGCCGTAGGCGTTGAAATAGCGGACCCGGCTCTGCCACTGGCGGACCAGCTCCATGGAGGAGGCGGAGCCGGCAGTAATCAGCTTGGTCATGCCCGGCAGCCGCTCCGGTTTCAAATAAGCGGCATAGGCCGGCGGCAGGGTAGCCGTGGTGATGGCATGCTCGTTCATGAACCGCTCGAAAGCCGGATAGTCGAGAAGCGTTTCCTTGGACGGAATATACAGGGCTGCGCCAAAGAATAAGGCTTGGCACACTTCCCACGTGGCCGCATCAAAGGACAGACTGGCGAACTGAACGACACGGTCCTCTTGCGTCATGCGCAGGACCTCGGCGAACACCCGCTTCAAGCTGCATAACCCGCGGTGCTCCAGCATCACCCCTTTGGGTCTGCCTGTTGTCCCTGACGTATAGATGATGTAAGCGAGATGGCTTGGGCCGGGCACCGGCGGAAGGTTGGAGCTGTCTTCACCGGCGTACAGGGATTCGTCATCGACCGGCACCACCGTGCCTGTAAAATCGATTCGTTCCTGCAAACGGCTCTGCAGCAGCAGAAGCCCCGTGCCGGAATCCTCCAGCATATAACGGATCCGCTCCTCCGGGTATTTCGGATCGATCGGCACGTAGGCGCCTCCGGCCTTCAAGACCGCGAGCAGCCCGACGACCATCTCCAGGGAACGCTCCAGCATCAATCCGACCGGCTGGTCCGGCTGTACCCCGAGCGCTCTCAGCCTGCGTGCGAGCCGGTTGGCGCGTTGGTTCAGCTCACTATACGTCAGCCGCCGGCCTTCGCACACGACAGCCGTGCCATCCGGCGTCCGCTCCGCCTGCTCCTCGATAAGCTCATGAATCGTTTTGCCGGACTCATAGTCCGCGGCGGTATCGTTGAATTCCCGGTACAGCTGCTTCTGCTCCGCAGACGTCAGGATGCCCAGCGCGGCAATCGGCGTATCCTGTCCGCCAGCAATGGCCGTAAGCAGCTGTCTGAAGTGCACCGCAAAGCGTTCGATGGTTTCCTTCGCATACAGCGCTGCAGCATATTCGATCCGGCAGGCCAGCCCTTCGCTGCTCTCCGTTACATCCAGGGTCAAGTCAAAGCGGGCCACCGTGTTTTGGTTCGGATAGGCGGCAAGCTGCAGTCCTTCCAGCTCCAGTGCCCTGTTCTCCGTGTTCTGCAGGACAAACATCACGTCAAACAACGGATTGCGGCTCAAATCCCGGGACACCTGCAGCTTCTCAACCAGCTCCTCGAACGGATAGCTTTGATGCTCATAAGCCCCCAGTGTCGCTTCCCTCACTTCCTGCAGATACGACCGGAAGCTCTTGGTTCTCGCCGGATAGCTGCGGATGGCAAGCGTGTTGACGAACATCCCGACCAGCGGCTGCACGTCCGGGTGGGTTCTGCCGGCAACCGGCGTTCCGACGATCAGGTCCTCCTGCCCGGTGTATTTATGAAGAAGGATGGCGTACGCCGCAAACAGTACCATATACAGGGTCGCTCCGTTGTCCGCGGCCAGCCGTTTCAGCTTCCCGCCAAGCTGCGCATCCATATGGAAAGAATAGGTGCTGCCTTCAAACCTTCGCACAGCAGGACGGTCATAGTCCGTCGGCATTTGCAGTACGGGCAGCTCCCCTTGGAACTGCTGCAGCCAGTACGCTTCATGGCCGGCCGCCAGCGCTTGCTGCTCCGCCGACTGCTGCCAAACGGCATAATCTTTATATTGAATGGACAGCGGAGGGAGCCCCTCACCGAAATACAAGCGCCCGAACTCTTCGGTCAGAATGTCCATCGACACCCCGTCGGAGATGATGTGATGCAGATCCAGCATCAGAAGATGCCGCTGCTTCGACAGCTCGATCAATCCTACGCGAAGCAGGGGCGGCTGCGTCAGTTCAAACTTGCGGACAAAGCGGCGTACGATGTCATGCGCTTCTTCCTCGTCCGCCTGCATGAATTCCACAGCGAACTTCACCTCCGGCTCGATCAGCTGAACAAGTTCGCCTTCCACCAGCTCAAAGCCGGTGCGCAGCGCTTCATGCCGGGCGATCAGCTTGCGGAATGCTTCCTCGAACCGGGTCCGGTCCAGCTCTCCGTCCAGCACGAGCACGCCTGTCATGTTGTAACTGATCTCCGCGCCTTCCAGCTGCTGCAGGATGTACAGACGTTTTTGCGCCGACGAGACCGGATAATAGGCGCTTGGAGCCGCAGCCGGAATATTCGCATACGCCACCTTCTCCATTCCTGCAATGGCCTCCGCCATGTCTTCGACGGTCGGGCAGCGGAACACCTCGCGCAGCGGAAGCTCGACGTTCAGCTCTTTGTGCACTCGATTCACAAGCTGAGCCGCCTTCAGGGAGTGTCCTCCCAGCTCGAAGAAATGGTCGCTGACTCCGACCTTCTCTACTCCCAGCACCTCCTGCCAGATCCCGGCGAGCTTCTCCTCCAGCGGGGTCCGCGGACGGATATATTCCGCACCGAGGTGGAGTTTGCCGTCCGGAGCAGGCAGGGCCTTGCGGTCCAGCTTCCCGTTAGGCGTGAGGGGCATCTTCTCCAGCTGCACGAAGAAGGATGGGATCATGTACCCGGGCAGGTCCTGCGCCAGCTGTCTTCTGAGCTCGCTCGCCGGCAGGGAATGCTCCGCAGTAAAGTAAGCGCATAGCTGCATCTGCCCCGCAGCGTCCTTCCGGCCGATGACGACCGCTTCCTGGATACCCGGGAGGCCGAGCAATCGCGCCTCGATCTCGCCGAGTTCGATCCGGTACCCGCGGATCTTGACCTGATTGTCAATCCGCCCGATAAAATCCACATTGCCGTCCGGCATCCAGCGCGCCAAATCGCCCGTCCGGTACAGCCTCTCGCCCGGCACGTACGGATTCGCAACGAACTTCTCCTCCGTAAGCTCGAGCCGGTTCAGGTACCCCCGTGCGACCCCGGCACCGCCTATGCACAGTTCCCCGGGCACACCGACGGGTACCGGCCGCAGCCGGGCATCCAGAATATAGAACCGGGCGTTAAGCCAAGGCCTGCCGATCGGAACATTGCCGGCTTCCGGGAGATTGCACAGCGGCTCGTCGTAATAGCCGGAATCAATCGCGGCTTCGGTCACGCCATAGGCGTTGATCAGCCGGAACCGTGAGCCGAACCGCTCCTGCATGAAGCGGTAGTCCGCTACGCTGCAGCTGTCGGAGCTGGTAATCAGCAGCTCCATGGAGCTCAGCTCGAGCCCGTTGTCGGCCAGGTAGTGCAGGAACGGGACGATCAGCGCCGGCGTCGATTCGAACACGGTAAGCTGGTATTCACGAATCCAGCCGTACATCCGCGCCGGATCGATGCGGTCGTCCTTCGGGCAGATGACCATCATCCCGCCGTTATACAGCGTCCGGGCGATATCCCCGACGAATACGTCGAAGGAGAAGCTGGCCAGCTGCAGCAGCCGGACCGGGATTCGGTCCAGCCGGTAATCGCGGCGGTAAGCGGCGGCCGTGTTCACGAGTGCGCGGTGTTCGATCATCACCCCCTTGGGCAGTCCTGTCGTTCCCGAGGTGTAGATGATGTAGGCCAAGTCTCCCGGCTCGTTTATCAGCGGCAGATTCGAAGCATCCTCCGCATAAGATGCCGCATCATCCAGACAGAGCACCGTGCGAAGGGCCGGGCTCTCTCCCAGCGCATCCGCCAGCGGACCGCCGGTGAGGCTCCTCTCGGTAAGCAGCACGGCAGCGCCGCTGTCCCGCAGCATATAGCTGATGCGGTCGGACGGATAGTCCGGGTCCAGCGGAACATACGCGCCGCCGGCTTTCCACACGGCGAGGACGGCCACGAGCAGATGGACGGATCGGTCCGCCAGAATGCCGACGACCGATTCGCGGCCGATCCCGGCTTCCCGCAGCTTACGCGCCAGCCGGTTGGCCTGCCCGTTCAGCTCCCGGTACGTCAGCCGCTCTTCCATGTACACGACAGCCGTTTCATCCGGTGTCCGGATGGCCTGCTCTTCCACATGCGGATGGAACGTCTCCTCAGGGGCATAGCCTTCCCCCACGCCGACGCCCGCGAATTCCTCCAGCAGCGTTACCCGTTCCTGCGGTGTGATCATCTCGATGTCGGCAAGACTCTCCTCCAGCAGATTCGGAAGGTCGGCAGCGAGCTGGAGATAGTGGCTGCCCAGCCGGCGGACCGTCTCTTCCCGGAACAGCCGGGTACTGTATTCGAAGCTGATCTCCAGCGAGCCCGGTCTCTCCAGCACATTCACGCTCAGGTCAAACTTGGAGATGCTGCTGTCGAATCGAACGGGGTCCAGAACAAGTCCGTCCTGTCCTGCCGCCGTTTCCCCGGAAGCCAGCCCTTCTTCCGTGTTCAAAGCGAACATGACATCGAACAGCGGATTGCGGCTGATGTCCCGGACGACGTTAATCTGCTCAAGCAGTTCCTCGAGCGGATAGCTTTGGTACTCGTACGCCTTCAGGGAATGTTCTTTGACTTCGCGCAGAAACTCGGCATACGTTTTGGCGGCGGCAGGTCGTGCCCTTAGCGCCAGCGTATTGACGAACATCCCTACGACCCCGGCGAGATCCGGGTGGTTCCGGCCCGCCACCGGCGTACCGACAATGATATCCTCCTGCTCGCTGTACTTGGCCAGCAGAATATACAGGGCCGAGAGCAGCACCATGTTCAGCGTGCTTCCCGTCTGTTTGGCGAGCGACCGCAGCCGCTCCGTTCCGGCCTCGCCGAGGGACAGGCGCAGCGTGCTGCCTTCAAAGCTCTGCACGGCAGGCCGCTCGTAATCATACGGCATATTGAGCACGGGCAGCTCGTCCTGGAACAGGCTGACCCAATACTTCCTCTGCTCATTCATATGCTCCGAACGAAGGCCCCCATTCTGCCATTCGGAGTAATCCGGATATTGAATCCGCAGCGGATCCAGCATTTCTCCCCTGTACAGCCCGGCAAACTCCTCCGCCAGAATCCCCATGGATACGCCGTCGGAGATAATGTGGTGCATATCGAGCAGCAGATACGTCGCATCACCGACGCGAGCCAGTTCCGCCCGGAACAAAGGTGCTTGGGCCAAATCGAATATCCGGATAAACCGGTGGATCGCACTCGCAAGGTCATCCGCGCTCCCCGCTCCTTCGCTAACCTGCACATGGAAAGCGATGTCCGGGTGCACGATCTGCACGACTTCTCCATCCCTTGTCTCAAAGGAGGTGCGGAACGCGTCATGCCGCTTCACCAGCCCCTGCAGCGTGCGCTCGATCTTCGCCTTGTCGATCGTACCGCTCAATCGGAATACGGCGGGAATGTTATAGGCCGTGCTCTCTTGTTCAAGCTGCTGCAGGGTATACATCCTCTTCTGTGCGGAGGACGCCGGATACACCGGCTTGGCTTCGGCTTTGGGAATGCCTTCATGCACCCCGGCAGCAGCTTGCTCCAAGTACCCGCTCAGGCTTTTAATCGTCGGGCATTCAAAGAACGTCCGCAGAGGAACCGCTTTATGAAGCTCCTTGTGAATTAGGCCGATCGCTGCCATCGCTTTCAGCGAATGTCCCCCAAGATCGAAGAAATGATCCTCGATTCCGATCCTCCGCACACCGAGCACGTCCTGCCAAATCTCAACGAGCTTCTCTTCCGCAGCGTTCCGCGGCGCTTCGTAAGTGCCTTCCGCAAGCTCTTCCGGCGAAATGCCGGGCAGCGCCCGTTGGTCCACTTTGCCGTTGGTCGTCAGCGGCAGCTGGTCCAGCACCTTCATATAGGAAGGGACCATGTAGTCCGGCAAGCTTTCCTTGAGATACGACCGCACGGCGGCTCGCTCGAAACCGCCTTCCGTCGTGAGGTAAGCACATAAAACCTTGCCCTGTTCTTCGGTTTCCCGAACCGTGACGAACGCCTCTTTGACCGACGGATGCCCGGTCAGCCTGTGGCGGATTTCTTCGAGCTCAATGCGGAAGCCGCGAATTTTCACCTGGGTATCCGCTCGGCCCTTATACTCGATATTACCGTCCGCCAGCCACCTGACCACATCGCCGCTCCGGTACAGCCGCTCCCCGGGGACGAACGGGCTCGGCACGAATTTATCCGCCGTCTGCTCAGGAAGATTCAAATACCCCCGGGTTATGCCGTCCCCTCCCAGTACCAGCTCTCCGAATATGCCTTTGGGCAGCAGTTCTCCCCTCTTCCCTACGACATAAGCCGTTGTATTGCTGATCGGCCTGCCGATGGGAATATTCGTACTAAAGTCCCTTTGGATGGGGTAGCTCGTTGAGAATGTGGTGTTCTCCGTAGGACCATACCCGTTGGAAATCTGCAGATCCGGACAGGCTCTTCTCACCAGATTGATATGCTTCGGAGACAGGGCTTCGCCGCCCACGAGCATAAAGCGCACGGGCCGGAACATCTCCGGCTTCTCCTGAGCCAGCTGGTTGAACAGAGCTGCGGACAGCCACAGAATGGTGATCCGGTTGTCCTCCAGCGCCCGTCCAAGCTTGTCCGCCGACAGGATCGTGTCCTGCGGAACCAGAACCAGCGTCAGCCCGTTCAGCAGCGCGCCCCAGATCTCGAATGTCGCGGCGTCGAAGACCAGCGCCCCGGTAGGCAGGATGCGGTCGTCCTCGCGGAACTCGACATAGTTGGTGTTCTTCACCAGGCGTACCACGTTACGGTGCTCTGCGAGGATCCCCTTCGGCTGCCCGGTACTGCCGGACGAATACACGACGTAAGCCAAATGCGAGACCTGCGTACCGGTATCCGGATCAGGCTCCTCCAAGCTTGCTCCCTCCGACACGGCTGCGATATCGAATGTGATGCCCGCAAACGCAAATCGTTGGCTTGCCCCTCCGGAAGTCAGCAGTATGCCCGCTTCGCAGTCGTTCAGCATATATTCAATCCGCTCATTCGGATAATCCGGATCGATCGGCAGATAAGCCCCGCCGGCTTTCAGAATGCCGAGAACACCGATCAGCATCTCGATCGAACGTTCGACCATGATCGCCACGACGGTATCCGCCCGGACCCCCTCGCTTCTCAGCACGCGCGCCAGCCGGTTAGCCCTGGCGTTCAGCTCGCGGTAAGTAACGCTCCTGCCGTCGTACACGGCGGCTGTCCGCTCCGGCGTTCTCCGAACCTGCTCCTCAAAGAGCGCATGAATCGTCAAGTCGCGCGGGTATTCCGTACGTGTGTCGTTCAACTGCTCCAGGATCTCGCGTTTCTCTTCCTCGGTGATGAGGTCGATGTCGGCAAGCAGCGTCTCCCGGTTCCCGCCGATCTGCCTGATGATGTGCTTGTAGTGGAGGGCCATTCTCTCCACGGTGTCCGCCTCGAATAATGCCCGGCTGTACTCCAGTCCGCATTCGATGGTGCGCTTGTTCTCGCTGGCATGAAGCGTCAGATCAAACTTCGACAGACCGCTCTCGCGCTTCACCTGGTTCAGCCGGAAGCCCTCCAGGACCTCCTCGGACTCCTCTTCGTCATGGCTCATATTGAACATCACGTCGAACAGCGGATTGCGGCCCGGATCGCGCTCCACCTGAATGGCATCGACCAGCGATTCGAACGGGTAGCCGTCATTCTCGTAAGCTTCCAGCGCATGCCGCTTCACTTCCGCCAAAAATTCGGAATACCGCTTCGCCCCTGCAGCCTGATTGCGCAGCGCCAGCGTATGGACGAACATCCCCACAATGTTCTGCAGATCCGCATGCGGTCTGCCCGCGGCTGCGGTGCCGATGACGATGTCTTCCTGGCCGCTGTATTTCGCCAGCAGGATATAATAAGCCGACAGCAGCACCATCTGGGTCGTGCTCCCCGTCTCCCGCGCAATGCTCCGGACAAGGTCCGCCTCGGATTCATCCAGCGAGAACCCGACCCGTCCGCCTGCGAAGCTCTGCATGACGGGACGTATGCGGTCATACGGCAGGGTCAAGACCGGAATCTCGCCCTCGAACCGTCCCTTCCAATAGGCCTCCTGCCGGCTCATCGCTTCCGATTGGAGCAAGCGGCTCTGCCAGGCGGCATAATCCTTGTACTGGATGCGCAGAGGCTCCGGCTCGCCGCCGCGGTACAGCTCAGCGAACTCCCGCATGAGCAGCTGAGCCGACACCCCGTCACTGACGATATGATGCATGTCGGTCATGAGATAGGTCCGCCCGCCGGTTTCGGCCAACTCTGCCCGAAACAGCGGCGCCTTGGACAGATCGAAGGGCCGTACGAAGGACTGCATCAGCGAAGCGGGATCTTCACCGTCCGCCTGCCTTAGTGCAAGCCGGAATGGGATGCCCTCGGGATGAACCTGCTGCAGGATCACGCCGTCCCGGTCCTCAAAGGAGGTGCGGAGCGACTCGTGTCGGTCGATCAGCCCCCGGAACACGGCCTCCATGCGCTGCCTGTCGAACACTCCCTCCACTTCGCAGATCAGCGGCATATTGTACGCGGTTCCCTTCTCGAGCTGCTGGATGAGATACATCCGTTTCTGGGAGGTGGAGGTCTCGTACCATTCCTGCGGTGGGCAAGGTTCGATCTGGTCATAGGGGCTGGATGCCCCTTCCGCCCCCGTATCGATCAAGCCGGCCATCTCCCGAAGGGTCGGATGCCCGAACAACTCCTTCAGCGTCAGCTTGACCTTCATCTGTTTGTGAAGCTTGCTGAGCAGCGAGGTGGCCTTGAGCGAATGGCCGCCGAGATCGAAGAAGTTGTCGTGAACACCGACGCGCTCCGCTCCCAGCACTTCGCTCCAGAGCTGAGCCAGACGCTGCTCGGTCCCGGTCTGCGGGGCTTGGTAGAAGCCTGCTCCCGCACGCTCGAAGTCCGGCTCCGGCAGGGCCCGCCGGTCGATCTTGCCGTTCGTGGTCAGCGGCATGCGGTCCAAGGGGATAAAATAAGCAGGCACCATATAGGCGGGCAGATGCTCCTTCAAATAAGCTTTGACTGCGGCCGGATCCGCCTGCGGGGTCCCTACGAGATAGGCCGTAAGATACGGCTCTTTCTGCGGGCTCATCTTGACCAGAACGACGGCTTCTTTAAGCTCCGGGTGGCCCAGCAGCCGGTTCTCAATCTCCTTGAGCTCAATACGGACTCCTCTGATTTTCACCTGATTGTCGCTTCTGCCGAGAAATTCAATCGTACCGTCCGGCAGCCACTTGGCCAAATCGCCGGTTTTGTAGATCATCCCGCCCGGCTCAAAGGGACTCGGGATGAAGCTGCGGGCCGTCAGGTCGTCCCTGTTCAGATAGCCGCGGGCCAGCCGCTCACCGCCGATGCACAGCTCCCCCGGTACGCCGACCGGGACGAGCGCATGATGCCGGTCCACAATGAATACTTTCGTGTTCGCCACGGGCCTTCCGATCGGAACGCTTCCGCCCGGTCGCTGCCCCACGCCAACCCCTCTCATGATCGTCGTATCTACCGTATTCTCCGACGGTCCGTACCGGTTCACAATCTCGGTCTGCGGATTGAGCTGACGGGTATACTCGATGGCTTTCAGCGGCAGTTCTTCCCCTACGAAGGTCGCGATCTGCAGGTCGCTGACATCCTCCGCCTCCAAAAACTCGATCAAGGTCAGATAGATGGAAGGCACGCTGATGTAGTGGGTGACCGGAAGCCGCTTCACATATTCGCTGATGGCATCCGGCTTCGTCATCTCCTCGCCGCTGACCAGAATCACGCCGCTTCCTGAGATGAGCGGTGCGAAGATCGACGTGATAAACCCGTCAAACGCATGGTTGATAATGGGCAGCGAAAGATGACGCTCGCCATAACCGTATTCCTGACCCTCCCAAAGGAGTGTCAGGCTTAACGTGCGGTGCTCGACCATGACGCCTTTGGGATTGCCCGTGGTTCCCGAAGTATAGATGACGTAGGCCAGGTCGTGAAGCCCGGCTGAAGGCTCAACAGGAGCGGTATCCCCTGCAAACAGCCTGGAATCGGCGGCATCCAGCAGCTCGCCGGCGTAGTCCAATTCGGCGGCAAGCGCGGGAATCGAAAGCAGCAGCTTCACTCCCGCTTCCTGAAGAATGTATTCCTTCCTGGCCTTCGGATGGCCCGGATCCAGCGGCAGGTAAGCGGCTCCCGACTTCAGGATACCCAGTATGCCGACGATCAGCTCCACCGAACGCTCCAGCAGAATGCCGACAACCGACTCCGGCTTCACGCCCTGGGCTTGGAGCAGCCTGGCCAGCGCATTGGACTGTTCTTCGATGTCCCGGAACGTGTACGGCTTGTCCTGGAACCATACGGCCGTCCTGTCCGGCGACCTCATAGCTTGTGCCGTGAACAGCTCCGGCAAGGTCAGCTGGCTCTCCGCATAGGCCCAGTCGGTACGGTTAAACTCGTTCAGAATTTGGGACCGCTCACGCTCCGATGCGATCGAGATCCCCGCAATGACTTGGTTCGGCTGCGCCAGCATTTGCCCGAGCACTTCGAAGAAGGCGCCGGCGAACCGTTCGATCGTCTCCCGCTGAAACCATCCCGCGTTATACACGAACACGGCTTCGAGCGAGCCGTCTTCCCCTTTATTCAAAGCCAGGGTCATTTCGCTGCTGCTGGAATTCGTTATGTATTCGATATCGCTTGCGCTGTGCAGGGTATTGAGGCTTGCACGGATCGGGAACAGCTCCTGCAGGGACCCGCACACGTTCGCCTGCTGAAGATGGGCCTCCACATCCACATACTGATGCTCGTACGCATCCAGCGTTTTTTGCTGTATGTCTTTGAGCAGCTGCTTGACGCTCCATTCACCGGATACGCCGGTTTTGAGCGGCAGCACCTTGTTCGGCACCGCACGGCTTTTCTGCCCGCCGGGCGCATACGCCGGAATCCCGATAATCCGCTCCTCGCGCCCCGTATACTTCATGAGTCCGATCGAGAGTGCAGACAGGAAGACGACATACAGCAGCATATCGTTGTTTTTGGTAATGGTTGTGACGTTCCCGGTAAGCTCAGCCGGCAGAGGATAAGCGATACGCTCCTGCCGAAATGCTGATCTGTCGAAGGAATCGAAGCTCAGGCCGTTTCGTTCCACTTCATCGAGCCCGAGACTTGTCCAATACTTCATGGAAGGGGTGGGGTCCTCATGCAAAATGCCCGCCGGGGTTTCTTTGTTCATGATAAACCTCCATTCTAGTGTACAAAGCCCGTCCGCCCGTGCCGGTCCGGGGCATGCCGGTACGGCAATGCCCCTCGGACCGGCTCCGAGCGAACATCAGCTTAGTTAAAAGTCGAAGTCACTGCCTCTCAGGCTCAATACGGCTTCTTTCTCCTGCATGACCTGCGTGCGGTCCTCATCGCTTAACAGCTCGATATCCTGAAGCCGCTTCTCGCTGTCACTCGTGACTTCGTCGACAATCCGTCTGAAGTCTCCGATCAACCGCTCCATCGTCTGCCGCTTGAACAGCCTGCTTGCATAGGTGAGGGTCAGCTCAATGTCATCCCTGGACTCGAAGCCGGACAAGCTGATATCCACGCGGGAGCCCTTCGTTTCGAGCGGAATGGCTTTAAACCAAAGTCCATCTTCGTCTCCCGCCTGCTCATAGTCCACATTGTTCAAGTTAAATACCGCATCGAACAGCGGGTTGCGGCTGAGATCGCGGCGGATGCCCAGCCTCTCGGCCAGCTGTTCCAGCGGGTAGCTCTGATGGTCGTACGCCTGCAGCGAGCTCGTCTTGATCTCCTGCAGATACGCCCGGTACGTCTTCCCGCCCGCCGGACGGCTTCGCAGCGCCAGCGTATTGACGAACATTCCGACCATCTCCTGCAGGTCCGCGTGCGGTCTTCCCGCCACCGGCGTCCCTACCACGATGTCCTCCTGCCCGCTGTACTTCGACAGCAGGATCGTGAACACCGACATCAGCACCATCGGCATCGTCGCTTCCTGCTCCTTGGCCAGCGCCCTCAGCCCCTGCGTCGCCTCTCCGCCCAGCGTGAAGTGCAGACGCTCGCCTTCGAAGCTTTGCAGCGCCGGGCGTTCGTAATCGTACGGCAGCCTCAGCACCGGCACGCCGTCCGCGAACTGCCTCGTCCAGTACGCTTCCTGCTTCGCCAGCTCGCCTTCGCTCAGCCGCTTGTTGTGCCATGCCGCATAATCCTTGTACTGGATCCGCAGCGGCTCCAGCGCTTCCCCGTTGTACAGCCGGACGAAGTCCTTCACCAGAATTCCCATCGACATGCCGTCCGAGATGATATGGTGCATGTCCAGCAGCAGGTACTTCCGGCCTCCGGCTGCCGCCAGCTCCGCCCGGAACAGCGGCGCCCGCTCCAGCTCGAACGGCTTCACGAACTCCGCGGCGATCGCCTCAATCGGCTTCTCCCCGTAGGAGCGTGCCGGCACGTGGAAGGCCGCATCCCGCTCGATGCGCTGCACGATCTCGCCGTCTTCCGCCGCGAACGACGTCCTCAGCGCTTCATGGCGCTGCACCAGACCCTTCAGCGCCTGCTCCAGCCGGCCCGCGTCCACCCGGCCTTCCAGCTCATACACGCCCGGCATATTGTACGCCGTGCTCTGCGGATCCAGCTGCTGCAGCGCGTACATCCGCTTCTGCGCGGACGACGCTTCGTACCACGCCTGCTCCGCCACCGGCTCGATCGCCTCGTACGCCCGGGTGCCGGCCGTCTCGATATAGCCCGCCAGCTCACGGATCGTCGGCCGCCGGAACAGCTCCTGCAGCGGCACCTCTACCTGCAGCTTCTGGTGGATTCCGCTCATCAGCAGCGTCGCCTTCAGCGAGTGGCCGCCGAGGTCGAAGAAGCTGTCGTGCACGCCGACCTGCTCCACGCCCAGCACCCGGCTCCAGATCGCCGCCAGCGTCTCTTCGACCGCGGTCTGCGGCGCTTCGTAGCCGCTGGTCACCAGCGCGCTCTCGTCGGGCGCCGGCAGCGCCTTGCGGTTCACCTTCCCGTTGCTCGTCAGCGGGATCTCTTCGAGCTGAACGAAGTAGGCCGGAATCATGTACTCCGGCAGGCCGGCTTTCAGGTGCCCTTTCAGCTCGCCCTTCTCCACGGGAGATGCCCCACTGTGGCCGACAAAGTACGCGCACAGGTACGCCTGTCCGCTCTCGTCCGTCCGCGCCGTCACCACCGCTTCCTTCACAGCGGCATGGCCCGCGAGCCGGTGCTCGATCTCTCCGAGCTCAATCCGGTACCCGCGGATCTTCACCTGGTTGTCCATCCGACCGAGGAATTCAATCTCTCCGCTTGGCAGCCAGCGGGCGAGGTCCCCGGTTTTATACATCCGGGTGCCAGGGATGAACGGATTGTCCACGAACTTCTCCGCCGTGAGCTCCGGACGGCCCAAGTACCCGCGCGTGACCCCGTCGCCCGCGATGCACATGTGGCCCGGCACGCCGACCGGCGTGAGCCCATCGTGCGCATCGACCATGTAGATCTGCGTGTTGCCGATCGGCTTCCCGATGGTGAGGCGCGCCGCCCCTTGCTCCATCCGCTTCACGGTCGACCAGATCGTCGTCTCCGTCGGCCCGTACACGTTGTAAACCGCCAGGCGGTCATACGCCTGCAGCCGCTCCCACAGGGCGGCGGGCAGCTCTTCGCCTCCGATCAGGAGGCGCTGCATGCCGCCCAGCGCTTCACGGAACGCCGCATGCTCCAGCAGCAGCTTCAGGCGCGACGGCGTGCTCTGCATCGCTTCGATGCCAAAGCGGCGGATCAGCGCCGCCAGCTTCGTGCCGTCGCTGCCTTCCTCCTCGCTGCCGACAATCACCTGCATCCCGTGCGCCAGCGGCACGAGCGTCTCCAGGCCGAAGATATCGAAGGAGATCGTCGTCAGGCACAGGATCGAGGTGCTGCGCGTCAGCTCCGTGGCCTCCACGATCGCCGTGATGAAATTGCTCACCTGCCGGTGCTCGACCATGACGCCCTTCGGGTTGCCCGTCGAGCCGGACGTATACAACACGTAAGCGAGGTCGCGGCTTGTGTTCACTGGCTCAAGATTGGCGTCGGCGCCCTGGTACAGGCTGTCGGCTGTGATATCCAGCAGCACTCCACCGAAGTGCAGCTCCCCGGCCAGTCCGGCCAGTCCGCCGGAGGTCAGCAGGAGGCGGACCTGCGCATCCCCCAGCATGTAGCCGATCCGATCCTTCGGATGGCTCGGGTCCAGCGGCAGGTACGCCCCGCCGGCCTTCAGGATGCCGAGGATGCCGACGAGCATCTCCAGCGACCTTGGCACCATGAGACCCACGACCGTATCGGGGCCTACTCCTTCGCGCCGCAGGACGCGCGCCAGCTGATTGGCTCTCGCATTTAGCTCACGATATGTGAGCGACTGCCCGCCGAAGTGCACGGCGGCCCGCTCCGGCGTCCGCCCGACCTGCTCCTCGATCAGTCCGTGCACCGTATGCTCCCGTGCGAACTCGAGGGCCGTATCGTTGAACTCCTCCGTCAGCTGCCGCTTCTCCGCCTCGGTCAACATATCGATGCGCGATGTGCTCACCTCGCGGCTCCCCGCCACCGTTTCCATAATCTGCAGCAATTGGTCCTTCAACCTCTGCACCTGCTGCGGATCATATACCGCTACATTATAAGAAAGCATGAACGTCAGCTCGTCGTTCGGGAACACCATGACGTCCAGATCATAGTTGGTTTGTTCGTGAACGGTGATGTCGCTCATCGTAAAGCCCAGCTCCCCGTCCGGGGCCTTAACCAATTCATCGATCGCATTGTTCTGGAAAATCAGAATGTGATTCACCAGATTGTCCTTCACTTCCGACAAGGACTGAATCTCCGCGAGCGGGTAGTAATCGTACTTCGCGGCTTCCAGCGCATCCTGCTGCAGACGTCCCAGCAGATCTACAAAGCGGATGTGCTCCTCCGTACGGACCCGGATCGGAATCGTATTGATGAACAGACCGACCATCTGCTCGATCCCGTCCACCTCCGCATTGCGGCCCGAAACCACCGATCCGAAGACGACATCGTCCGAGTTCGTGTATCTTTGCAGCAGGAGGCCCCACACAGCCTGGATCACCGTATTCAGCGTGACCTGCGCTTCCTTCCCGATCTCAGTCAAGGCCGCGGTCAGCTCCCGGCCAACCGTAAAGCTCAAGTGGCCCGGCTGGAACTGCCCGTCCCCCGCTTCGCTATATCCGGGAATCCGGGCGACCGTCTCGTACCCTTCCACCTGTGACGCCCAGAACTGCCGGGCCTTCCTGGAACTCCGGCTCTGCAGCCACTGAATGTAGTCGGCGAATCGGGGAGGCTGGCTCAGTACCGGCGTGCGGCCATTCTTCATCGCTCCGTAAATGACAAACAGATCTCCGATAATGATGCCGCTGCACCAACCGTCCATGAGGATATGATGTGAGCTCCACACGACCTTGTGGCGCGCTTCACCGAGCTTTAATACCGAGAGGCGGAGCAGGCTGTCCGCCGCAAGGTCGAAGCCCCGGCGCCGGTCCGCTTCTTCCCATTCGGCCACATAGTCAGCTTGCCGCTGCGGATCCAATCCGCTGATATCCTCGTAATGGAACTCCGCCGGCCGGCCCCCGAGAATAAGCTGCTTAGGCGTCTTGAGCTCCTCGTGCACAACAGCCGTTCTTAGAATCTCATAGTGCTCTACCAAACGACGGAAGCTTTGCTCCAGCAGGCCTGTATCCAGCTCGCCGCCGGCAATGAACGATTTTTGCTCCACATACGTGCCCGATCCTTGATTCAGCAGCGAATGGAACAGCATCCCTTCCTGCATTGGAGTCAGAGAGTACACATCCTCGATCCGGTACCCTTTCTCCCCCTCAACCTTCGCTTTGAGCCCCTCCAGCTCTTGAAGATCCAGGTCCGGAGCCGCCGGGTAGTCGGAAGGCGTCGTTTCGCTGTGGGCCCGATTCCTGCAGTGCTCGATAACCGTCAGCAGACCTGCTTGATACCAGGCCGCAACCTGCTCCATCGTCTCTTCGTCAAAGAGGAGGCCGTTGTAAGAGAGGACGATCTCCAGGCACCCGTCCGTAATGGTGCCGACAATCTCGAGATCGTACGCTTTGTCTCCGTGAGGACTGATGTCCTGTCCGGCGGACAAAGGCGATAGCCCGAACAGCCCGTGATCGATGTCGCCGTCGAACTGGCCCAAGTAATTGAATTTGATCTGCGGCTTCACTTCACGAAGGTCCGGGTGATCCCCCAGGAACGCCAGCATGCCGTACCCAATGCCTTTGTGCGGAACCCGGCGGAGCGTTTCCTTCACTTCTTTGATAAGCGTGCTTACTCGGTCAGCCCCCTGTAAAGGAAGCAGCACCGGATAATGCGTCGTGAACCAGCCGACGGTTCGGGAGATATCGATATCGCCCTCCAGGTTCTCCCTTCCGTGGCCTTCGAGCGTGACCAGCACCTGATCGGCTGCCGTCCACTTCCGGACCGCAAGACCCAGCGCCGCCAACAGAAGATCGTTGATTTCCGTACGGTATGCCCGGCTCGTCTGCTTCAGTAATGCTTCCGTTTCCTCCCGGCTCAGTGAGAGCGCAGCCTTCCGGTAGTGCTTCAGCTGCCTGCCGGGGTGCTCATCCGGCGTGCGACCGACCGGCAGCGCCGAGGCCGCCGCTTCCTTCAGCCGCTCCCAATACGGCAGCTCCGCCTGCAGAAGCTCGCCGGCCGCCTGCTCCTGCAGGGATGCCGCCCATTCCCGGAACGAATTCGTTTTGGATTGGAACACAACCGGCTGACCCTGCAGAGCCTGGCTGTACCCCGTTGAGAAGTCTTCGAACAGGATTCTCCACGATACCCCGTCCACGACCAGATGATGAATGGCAATCAGCAAATGATCGCCCTCGTCTGTGCGGAACAAGCCCAATTGGACCAGCGGACCGTTCTGCAGATCGATACTGCCCTGGATCCGGCTGCACTGCTCCTCCACCGCTTCATTGACGCTGCCTTGACCTCTGTAATCCAGAACAGTCAAATCAAACAGCGGCTCCTCTACGCCCCGATTCAACTGGAGGATTCGTGCATCCTCCACACGGTACACCATCCGCAGCGCATCGTGATGCTCAGCGATATGCCGGAACACCCGCCGGACCGCCTGCTCGTCGAAGCCCTCCCGGCTGTACAGCATCACCGCTTGGTTCCAGTGATGCGGATCCTTCCGGTTCTGTTCGAAGAACATCGCCTGAATCGGGGTGAGCGCCGTTTCCCCGGTGACGGCCGCCTGACTCACAACGCGCCGGCTTGTCGTTACTTTCGCGCTCAATTCCTGAATCGTGACGCGCTGGAACAGCTCCTTCATATCCAGCCGGTACCCGTACTTCTGCAGCTTGGAGACGATGCGGATCGCCTTGATCGAATCGCCGCCGAGATCGAAGAAGTTGTCGCGAATGCTCACACGCCCCGCGCCGAGCACTTCACTCCATACCTCCGCGAGCCGGGTTTCGATTTCCGTTCTCGGTGCTGCGTATTCGCCGGCGCCCCCGCGGAGGTCCGGCTCAGGCAGCGCCCGGCGGTCCACCTTACCGTTGCCGGTCAGCGGCATCCGCTCCAGCAGGGTGAACGAGGAAGGCACCATATAATGCGGCAGAGTTTGCATGAGCTCGTCCCGGATACCCGCTAGTTCCGATCGCTTCGGGCCGACCAGATAGGCTGCGAGCAGTGCATCCTGCCCGCCGCTCTTCCAAGGGAGCACCACCGCTTCCTGAACCGCAGGGAGGCTCAGCAGCTTCGCTTCGATCTCCCCGGGTTCGATGCGGTAGCCGCGGATCTTCACCTGATTATCGATCCGTCCGATATACTCAATCTGGCCGTCGGCCCGCCACTTGGCGAGATCTCCCGTCCGGTATAACCGTTCCCCGGGAGCAAAAGGATTCTCCATAAATTTCTCGGCGGTTAATTCCGGGCGGCCCAAGTAACCGCGTGCAACGCCGGCCCCGGCCACCCACAGTTCCCCGGGCACGCCGGCCGGTGCGAGATGGCCCTGCCGGTCCGCGATATAGATCCGGCCCCCCGCAAGCGGCCGGCCGATCACACCGGCGAACGATTCGATTCCTTCCCGTGGAAGAAGCCCGGCCGCACAGCCGATCGTGCTCTCCGTCGGCCCGTAATGGTTCATGAACCGGACCCGGCCCTCCCGGTCCATTTCATAAAACTGCTCGAGATGCTTCGAATTGAACGGCTCCCCGCCCAGGATGATCAGGCGCAGGCGGCTCGTCTTCACGATCCGCTCCAGGTCCTCCCCGAGCAGCAAAAGCTGGAACAGCGACGGCGTCATTTTCAAATACGTGCAGTGCCCCAGGGCAAACCGGACGAGGGCGTCAGGATCCTTGTATGTATCTTCAGGGGGCAGATGCAGGGTGATGCCGCCGGCCAGCGCCGTGTACACAGCGGTATAGCCGAGATCGAACGCATAGGAAGAAAGCAGCGCCGTGGCGTCTTCATCGGTAATGCCGGCTTTCTCGATCATGGCATCCACATAATTCGCAAGACCCGAATGGGTTACCATCACACCCTTCGACTGCCCGGTAGTGCCCGACGTATAGATCACGTAGGCCAGACTGCCGCTCGTGTGGACCCGCGACGGATTGCCGGCTGCTTCGCTGTGCAGCCCGCTTTCGTTCACAGCAAGTCCGCCGTCGGTAAGATCCAGGACGAGTCCTTGAAAGTCCTTCAGCTTATAGCTCCATTGTCCGCTTGTGCCGGCTCCGCTGCCGGCGGTGATCACGATCTGTACACCCGCATCGCCAAGCACATGGCGGATCCGCTCCTCCGGATGCCCGGGGTCCATCGGCACATAGGCTCCTCCGGCCTTCAGAATCCCCAGCATGCCGACGACCATCTCGACGGAGGGCTCTGCAAGCAATCCGACAAGCGTATCCGCCCCGACTCCGTGACCTTGCAGCACATGGGCCAGGCGGTTCGACCTCTCGTTCAGCTCGCGGTACGTAAGCTGCCGATGCCCTGCCGCCACCGCCGGGTGCTCCGGTCTTCTCACAGCCTGGGCCTCAAAGCGCTCCACGATTGTGGTCGTATCCGCAGAATCAGGGGACGCCGCACGGTTAAAGTCGTATACAATCTGCCGCTTCTCTTCCGGCGTGATCAGCTCGATGCCCGATACCGGAATGTCCGCCTGGGCGATGACGGTTTGGATGATCTGCAGCAGATGGCGGCGAATCCCGTCTACAGCCGCCGGATCATACACCTGTTCGTTGTAGGAGATGACGAAATTGATCTCATCCCCCGGAATGACCATGACCGCCAGATCGTAGTTGTTCTGCTCGTGGATCGACGCGTCCGTCACGCGCAGCTCCAAGCTCGAAGGAAGACGGTTCAGCGATTCGTCCACATAATAATTCTGGAAGGTCACCAGGTGGTTGACCAGCTTCTGCTTGACCCCGGTTAAAGCCTGGATGTCCGCCAGCGCATAATAATCGTAGGGTGCCGACTCCAGCGCCTGCCGCTGCATGCTCTGCAGCAGATCGGTGAAGCGGCTGGTCCCATCAGATTTGACGCGTACAGGGACCGTGTTGATGAAGAGACCGACCATTTCCTCGATCCGTTCCACTTCGGCATTGCGTCCCGACACGACGGCTCCGAACACGACGTCCTCGCTGTTTACATAGTTTTGCAGCAGGATTCCCCAGATGGCCCCGATCACCGTATTCAGCGTCACCTGCGCCTGCCTGCCGACCGCAGTCAGCGCTTCGCTCGAAGCTTGGCTCAGCGCAAACTGGAGTTTGGCCTTCTGGTACGCCTGCCCGTCTCCCGCCGAGCTGCCGGGAATCTGCGCGACCGTCTCGTATCCTTCCAGATAACGCGCCCAGTAACGTCCGGCCTCGCTTTTGGACTGCCGCTGCAGCCAGTGGACGTAATCCGAATACGGGGCAGGCTCACGCCAATCCCGGTCCGGAGCTTCCTCACCGGAAGCAAGCGACGCGTACAGCCGGAACAAATCCTGCAGGACGATGCCGCCGCACCAGCCGTCCATCAGGATATGGTGCCAGCTCCACACGATCCGGAACCGCTCTCCTCCGAGACGGAACACGGTGAGACGGTTCAAAGGATCCTCGCTAAGCTGGAATCGCTGCGACCTGTCCACGGTTTCGAAGTCGCGGACATGCAGCGTCCGCTCGCTCTCCGTCCATGCGCTGAGATCCTCATAGCGGAAGCTCCCACGCCGTCCTTCCACAATGAGCTGCTTCGGCGATGGCAGACCTTCATGAACGACTGCCGATTTTAGAATCTCGTATCGGTCCAGCAGCCGATGGAAGCTTTCCTCGAACCGAGCCACATCAAGCCGCCCTTCCACCGTGAAGGCTCTCTGCTCCACATAAGCGCCGGATGGGTCACCCAGCAGCGAATGGAACAGCATTCCTTCCTGCATCGGCGTCAGCGGATAAATTTCTTTGATCCGTAAGCCCTGGCCCTTCTCGTACCTCGATTTCAAGGCTTCGAGTTCTTCAAGCTCCAGATCGCCTGCCAGGTAGTCCGACGGCGTCCGTTCGACGTCCGGCTTGCTCACGCAGTGGCTGATGATCGCCAGCAGATGGCGCTTGTAGGAAGCGGCCAGGTCTGTCATGGTCGATTCCTCATAGCTGTGCCTGCTGTACGCCAGGGTAAGGGCCAGCCGATGCCCTGAGATGTCCCCTACGATATCCAGATCGTACAGAGGCTCGCCGTCAGGACTGACGGAAGGGCCGCCGGACAGCTTCGAGAGCTCGAACAGACCGCCTTGGAGCGCCTCGTCGAACTGGCCCAAATAGTTAAAGGAGATTTGGGGACTGGCTTTCCAGGCTTTTCCTTCGCCGAGATGCTTCAAGATGCCATAGCCGATGCCTTTGCCCGGAATGCGCTTCAGCGTTTCTTTTACCCGCTTGATCGAATCACCAAGCCGGCCCTCGTCCCCCATCTTGAGCAGCACCGGAAAATGGGTCGTGAACCAGCCTACCGTACGGCTGATGTCGAGCGTCCCGTCCAGCGGCTCCCGGCCGTGTCCTTCCAGATTCACGAGCACCTGCGGCTCTTTCGTCCACTCCCGCAGCGCAAGCGCAAGCGCCGTCAGCAGGAGGGCGTTGATATCCGTACCGTACGCCCGGTTCGATCTTTTCAGCAGATCGTCCGTCTCTTCCCGGCTGAACTCGATGCTCACCTGGCGCTGATCCTTCACTTGAGGTCTGCCCGAGGCGGGGCTGAGGCGATGATCCGCCGGCAGCGGCTTCACGTCCGCATTGCCGACGCTCTCCCAGAAGCCCGCTTCCTCCTGAAGCCGTCCGGTGTCCGCGACCTCCTGCAGGTAGGCTCCCCAGGCTTGAAACGAGTCCGTTTTTGCTTGAAGCCTGAGCGCCTCCCCTTGGAGCGCCTGCTCGTAAGCCGCCCCGAAGTCTTCAAGCAGGATTCTCCAGGAAACCCCGTCCACCACCAAGTGGTGAATCGCAAGGAGGAGATGATCTCCTTCACCGGTGCGGAACAGTCCGGCCTTCACGAGCGGCCCCTGCTCCAGCTGCATGCTGCTTTGCAGGCGCTGCCCATGACGGTAGATGGCCTCCTCCACCTCCGCTTCGCCCCGCACGTCGACGGCGGTGAACTCGAACAACCGGTCATCGGCCGGCCGGTTCACTTGGATGACCCGTCCGTTCTCCTGCCGGTACGTCATCCGAAGGGCGTCATGATGGGTCACAAGGCAGGCGAGCACCTTGCGGAGGAGCTCCTCCGAGAAGCCTTCCCTGCGGTACAGCATGACGGACTGGTTCCAATGATGCGCATCGGTCAGGTTCAGCTCAAAGAACATCCGTTGAATCGGCGTCAGCACGGCCGTTCCCGTTACGACTTCCTGCCGGACGGCGCTTTGTCCTGCGGTCACTCTCCGGCCGGCCTCCTGCAGGGTGGCATGGTCGAACAGCTCCCTCACTTTCAGCTGGTAGCCGTACTTCTGCAGCTTGGAGGCGATGCGAATGGCCTTGATGGAGTCCCCGCCGAGATCAAAGAAGTTATCGTGAATGCCGACCTGCTCCACACCCAGCACTTCCGACCAGATCTCCGCCAGCTTTGCCTCCACCTCATCCCGCGGAGCTTCATACAGGGCCCGGCGCGAATGGACGTCGGGCCTAGGCAGTGCCTTCCGGTCCACCTTGCCGTTGCCTGTCAGCGGCATCTGCCCAAGCTGGGTAAAGTAGGACGGCACCATGTACTCGGGCAGATTGATTTTCAGATACGCTTTAATCTCCGCAGTATTAGCCTGAGCCGTTCCCACAAAGTATGCAGACAAATACTTCTCGCCCTGTTCGTTCTCCAAGGCCAGCACGACCGCTTCCTTCACATCCGGGTGGCCGAGCAGCCTCGCTTCGATCTCGCCGAGTTCAATCCGGAAGCCGCGCAGCTTGACCTGATGGTCCGCCCGGCCGAAAAATTCGATATTGCCGTCCGGCAGCCATCTCGCAATATCGCCGGAACGGTACATTCGCTCGCCGGCGCGAAACGGGTCCGGGACGAATTTTTGGGCCGTCAGCTCCGGCTGTCCCCAATAGCCCCGGGCCAGACCGTCTCCGGCAATCCACAGCTCGCCGACGACGCCGATCGGCGCGAGACGGCGGTCCCCATCCAGAATGTAAATTCGCGTATTGGAGATCGGCTTTCCGATCGGCAGCGTTTTCTCCCACCGCTCCTTCGGCTCATACCGGTAGACGATACAGCCCACGGTGGCTTCCGTCGGTCCGTATTCGTTGATAATGTCCGTATTCCCCCCGAATTTGCGGTACACACTGTCCGTCAGCGGGTAAGACAGCTCCTCGCCTCCGACGATGAACTTCGAGATCGAGATCTCATCGAGAGACAATCCGTTTATGACGCTCAAATGGGCAGGCGTCAGCTTCATGATGTCCAGCTTTTGCTTCACGATGTGCAGGAAGGAGAGTTTGTCGCTCGTGTCGTAGATCGTCAGCTTGTGCCCGCTTAAGAGCGGTACGTACATCGAGGTTACCGTCAAGTCGAAGGAAATCGAAGTGAACAGAGGGAAATCGCCGATCCCGTTCTCCTGATAGGCAGCCCGGCAGTAGGAGAGATAATTGAGCAGGGAACGGTTCTCGATCATCACGCCCTTCGGATTCCCCGTACTGCCGGACGTGTAGATCACATAAGCCAAGCTCCGGGGCGAAGCGGTCGTCTCCAGGTTGCTGTCGTCACCTGCATACAGATGCCCGGCTGTCAAATCCAGGACTTTGCCGTCAAACGCAAGGCCATCCATCAATCCGGGCGTCGTCAATACCAGACGGGCGCCGGAATCGCGCAGCATGTATTCCTTCCGGTCGTCGGGATAGCTGACGTCGATGGGCACGTATGCCCCGCCCGCCTTCCATACCGCCGCCACCGCGATCATCAGCTCCATTGAGCCATGGGCCAGAATTGCGACGAGCTGATCGGGTTCCACGCCTTGATTCCGCAGCAGCCGTGCAAGCTGGTTCGCCTTCGCATTCAGTTCCCGGTAAGTTAACGTTTGGCCGCCGCATTCAACTGCAATATGCTCGGGTGTCGCAGCCGCCTGCGCTTCAAACTGCTCTTTGATCGTGGAATCCAGCGGATAGCCGGCGGACGTGTCGTTAAAATCGTGCAGCAGAAGCTGCCTCTCCTCCGCGGTCACGATCTCGATGCCGGATACCGGCCGCTCCAGATCGGCTGTCAGCTCAAGGAGAATATGTATAAATCGGGCTCCGAAGAGCGCTATCGACTCTTCTTTGAACAGCCTGCTGTTGTATACGAACGAGACCGCAAGGGAGCCGTCCTCCCGTTTGGCCACACATACGGCAAGCTGATTTTGGGGGGAGCGGCAGATCGAGTCGATGTGCCCCGGCGAATGCAGTGTGTTCAGCGAGATGTTGGCGGATGTCAATTCCAGCAGGTCGCCGCAGAGATCCGCGCTTTTCAGCACCTGCTCCACGTCGCAGTATTGGTGGTCATAACAAGCGAGCACCCCTGCCTGGACCGCACGGAGCAGCTCCCTGACCGTGGCTTCTGGAGGAACGCCGACTTTGCAAGGAAGCACTTGGTTTACGAGCGGCTGCTCCCCCTGCTGCCGGCTGCCCCCAAAAGCGGGAATCCCGACCGTGTAGGCCGGCTGCCGGTTGTACTTGGAGAGCTCCACGTACAGCGCCGCCGTCATCAAGACAAACAGCGGCAGATCATGCCCCTGCGTTAAAGCATGCAGCCGATCTTGAAGCGCTTTGCCGAGCGCGAAGGTTTCCGTCCGGCTCTCGTACTTTCCTTCCGAGAAGAAATCATGCGGCACCGCTGCCCGGTCCACCTCAGATAACCCCAGACTCTTCCAATATTCACTGGATTGAGCTATTTTCTCGCCCAGTGAAATCTTTTCCTTCGGGTGGATCATGATGTTCCTCCTCTTTCCCTTAGTTCCGCCGGTGGAGCCGGACGGTCATCGCGGCTTATCGCAGGACCGTCCGGTACAGCGGTCAAGCTCAGGCATCTAAAGCGGGTTTCCTATTGATGATTTCCGTTTATTTCAGATGATTTCAGATGATTTAAGATTATTTAAGTTGATCTCCGTTCCATAATCCCCGGATCAAAAGCTGAATGCCGTGGTTTTCAACTGATTTAGTTCCTCTTCCAGATCCGACAGCTTCGCCTCCTCCGCTTCGCTCAAGACCGTGAGATGCTTCAGCTCAACGTCCGGGTTGCTCAAGATGTCATCGATCAGCCGAAGCAGATGCCCGGCGGTACGCTGCATCGTTTCCTTCTTGAACAATGCGGTGGCATACTCGAAGGTCAGTTCGAGGGCGGACTCCGTTTCAAAGGCTTTCAGTGTCAAATCGAATTTGGAGATCGGGTTCACCACAGGGTATGGATGAAGTGCAGTATCCTCAAGGGCAATCCCGTCTGTCTCCTCCAGACCGGACATATCGAGCATGACGTCGAACAGCGGGTTGCGGCTGAGATCGCGGCGGATGCCCAGCTTCTCGGCCAGCTGCTCCAGCGGGTAGCTCTGATGGTCGTACGCCTGCAGCGAGCTTGTCTTGATCTCCTGCAGATACCCCCGGTACGTCTTCCCGCCCGCCGGACGGCTTCGCAGCGCCAGCGTATTGACGAACATCCCGACCATCTCCTGCAGGTCCGCGTGCGGTCTTCCCGCCACCGGCGTCCCTACCACGATGTCTTCCTGTCCGCTGTACTTCGACAGCAGGATCGTGAACACCGACATCAGCACCATCGGCATCGTCGCTTCCTGCTCCTTGGCCAGCGCCCTCAGCCCCTGCGTCGCCTCCCCGCCCAGCGTGAAGTGCAGACGCTCGCCTTCGAAGCTTTGCAGCGCCGGGCGTTCGTAATCATAAGGCAGCCTCAGCACCGGCACGCCGTCCGCGAACTGCCTCGTCCAGTACGCTTCCTGCTTCGCCAGCTCGCCTTCGCTCAGCCGCTTGTTGTGCCATGCCGCATAATCCTTGTACTGGATCCGCAGCGGCTCCATCGCTTCCCCGTTGTACAGCCGAACGAAGTCCTTCACCAGAATCCCCATCGACATGCCGTCCGAGATGATATGGTGCATGTCCAGCAGCAGGTACTTCCGGCCTCCGGCTGCCGCCAGCTCCGCCCGGAACAGCGGCGCCCGCTCCAGCTCGAACGGCTTCACGAACTCCGCGGCGATCGCCTCAATCGGCTTCTCCCCGTAGGAGCGTGCCGGCACGTGGAAGGCCGCATCCCGCTCGATGCGCTGCACGATCTCGCCGTCTTCCGCCGCGAACGACGTTCTCAGCGCTTCGTGCCGCTGCACCAGACCCTTCAGCGCCTGCTCCAGCCGGCCCGCGTCCACCCGGCCTTCCAGCTCATACACGCCCGGCATATGGTACGCCGTGCTCTGCGGATCCAGCTGCTGCAGCGCGTACATCCGCTTCTGCGCGGACGACGCTTCGTACCACGCCTGCTCCGCCACCGGCTCGATCGCCTCGTACGCCTGCTCGCCGGCCGTCTCGATATAGCCCGCCAGCTCGCGGATCGTCGGCCGCCGGAACAGCTCCTGCAGCGGCACCTCTACCTGCAGCTTCTGGTGGATTCCGCTCATCAGCAGCGTCGCCTTCAGCGAGTGGCCGCCGAGGTCGAAGAAGCTGTCGTGCACGCCGACCTGCTCCACGCCCAGCACCCGGCTCCAGATCGCCGCCAGCGTCTCTTCGACCGCGGTCTGCGGCGCTTCGTAGCCGCTGGTCACCAGCGCGCTCTCGTCGGGCGCCGGCAGCGCCTTGCGGTTCACCTTCCCGTTGCTCGTCAGCGGGATCTCTTCGAGCTGAACGAAGTAGGCCGGAATCATGTACTCCGGCAGGCCGGCTTTCAGGTGCCCTTTCAGCTCGCCCTTCTCCACGGGAGATGCCCCGCTGTGGCCGACAAAGTACGCGCACAGGTACGCCTGTCCGCTCTCGTCCGTCCGCGCCGTCACCACCGCTTCCTTCACAGCGGCATGGCCCGCGAGCCGGTGCTCGATCTCACCGAGCTCAATCCGGTACCCCCGGATCTTCACCTGGTTGTCCATCCGCCCGAGGAATTCAATCTCCCCGCTTGGCAGCCAGCGGGCGAGGTCCCCGGTCTTGTACATCCGGGTGCCAAGGTCGAACGGATTGTCCACGAACTTCTCCGCTGTCAGCTCCGGACGGCCAAAGTACCCGCGCGTGACCCCGTCGCCCGCGATGCACATGTGGCCCGGCACGCCGACCGGCGTGAGCCCATCGTGCGCATCGACCATGTAAATCTGCGTGTTGCCGATCGGCTTCCCGATGGTGAGGCGCGCCGCCCCTTTCTCCATCCGCTTCACGGTCGACCAGATCGTCGTCTCCGTCGGCCCGTACACGTTGTAGACCGCCAGGCGGTCATACGCCTGCAGCCGCTCCCATAGGGCGGCGGGCAGCTCTTCGCCTCCGATCAGGATGCGCTGCATGCCGCCAAGCGCTTCGCGGAACGCCGCATGCTCGAGCAGCAGCTTCAGGCGCGACGGCGTGCTCTGCATCGCTTCGATGCCGAAGCGGCGGATCAGCGCCGCCAGCTTCGTGCCGTCGCTGCCTTCCTCCTCGCTGCCGACGATCACCTGCATCCCGTGCGCCAGCGGCACGAGCGTCTCCAGGCCGAAGATATCGAAAGAGATCGTCGTCAGGCACAGGATCGAATCGCTTTGCGTCAGCTCCGTAGCCTCCACGATCGCCGTGATGAAATTGCTCACCTGCCGGTGCTCGACCATGACGCCTTTCGGGTTACCCGTCGAGCCGGACGTGTACAGCACATATGCTAAGTCACGGCTCGTGTTCACGGGCTCAAGATCGGAATCGCCGCCCTGGTAGATCTCCTCCATCGTGATATCCAGCAGCGCTCCGCCGAAGCTCAGCTCGCCGGCCAGTCCTTCCAGCCCGCCGGAGGTCAGCAGGAGGCGGACCCCCGCATCCCCCAGCATGTAGCCGATCCGGTCCTTCGGATGGCTCGGGTCCAGCGGCAGGTATGCCCCGCCGGCCTTCAGGATGCCGAGGATGCCGACGAGCATCTCCAGCGACCTTGGGACCATGAGGCCCACGACCGTATCGGGGCCGACTCCCTCGCGCCGCAGGACGCGCGCCAGCTGATTGGCTCTCGCATTCAGCTCGCGGTATGTGAGCGACTGCCCGCCGAAGTGCACGGCGGCCCGCTCCGGCGTCCGCCCGGCCTGCTCCTCGATCAGTCCGTGCACCGTTTGCGCCCGTGCGAACTCCAGAGTCGTATCGTTGAACTCCTCGGTCAGCCGCCGCTTCTCCGCTTCGGTCAGCACATCGAGTGCAGAGATGCGTTCGGCCGGATTCGCGCAGAGACGGTTCAGGAGTACCGCAAAATTACGGCCCAGGCGGGCAATCGTATCGGGATGGAACAGCTTCGATGCGTACTCGATCGTATAGCGGATCGTTTCGGCGCTTTCCAGAGCCTCGAGCGTCAGATCGAATTTGGAAATGCCGCTGTCCGTTGGCACAACCTGCAGAGCCGGCCCGTCCTTCGGCACGGCATTCGCATAGCTCATGATGAACATCACGTCGAACAAAGGATTGCGGCCGGTATCCCGCTTCACCTGTACCTTGTCCACCAGCTCTTCGAAGGGATAGCTTTGGTGCTCGTATGCTTCCAGCGCGTGTTCCTTCACCGTCTGCAAAAACTCGCGGTAAGGCTGGTCCGGCTCACTCTGATTCCGCAGGGCCAGCGTGTTGACGAACATCCCCATGATGTTCTGCAAATCGGCATGCGGTCTTCCGGCAACCGGGCTGCCGATCACGATATCATGCTGCCCACTGTACTTCGACAGCAGAATATGGAAGGCCGACAGCAGTACCATGTGCAGGGTGCTTCCGGTTTCACGGGCCAGCCTGCGGAGTCCTTCCACCGTCGGCCGATCAAGCTGGAAGGTTTGAATGCTGCCTTCGAAGCTTTGCACCGCCGGCCGTTCGTAATCGTAGGGCAGCGTCAGAACTGGGATCTCCCCTTCGAACCGTCCCGTCCAGTAACCCACCTGTTCCTTCATCCCGCCGGATTCCATCCACTTGTTCTGCCAAGCGGCATAATCCTTGTATTGAATACGGAGCGGCTCCAGCGGCCTGCCTTGGTACAGGTCGGTGATCTCCCGGGTCAACAGCTGGGATGAGACGCCGTCGCTGATGATATGGTGCCTGTCCACCCACAGATACGTCCTGCCGTCTGTTTGGACAAGCGCGGCCCTCAGCAGTGGAGCTTGGCCCAGGTCAAACGGACGGATGAAGGCTTGGAATTCCGCCTCGAGCTCCGAAGGAGCCACCGTTCGATAGTCCAGCTTAAACGTAAGCTGCTCCTCGATTTTTTGCATGATTCGTCCGTCCACGGAGTGGAAAGACGTTCTTAGAGCTTCGTGCCGGTCCACCAGCGTTTGGAAAATGGCTGCGATCCGTTCCGGTTCGACGGACTTCCCGACCTCGCAGATCACCGGCACGTTGTAAGCGACGCCCCGTTCCAACGCTTGAACCAGGTACATGCGCCTTTGGGCGGAGGACGTTTCGTACACCTCCTGCGGTCCGCAGGGCTCAATCGCGGCAAAATGGGTTTGTCCGCTGTCCTCTGCGTACCTCGCCATAGCTTCGACCGTCGGGCTGCGGAACACTTCCTTGAGCGGCACTTCGATATTCAGCCGCTGATGAATCCTGCTGACCAGCACCGTCGCTTTCAGCGAGTGTCCGCCAAGGTCAAAGAAGTTATCGCGGATGCCCACGTGCCCGGCGCCCAGCACCTCGCTCCATACCTCAGCCAGCTTCTCTTCCATGTCGGTTCTCGGGGCGACATAGTCCCCCTCGGCCGCTGCGCCGAACTCCGGCTGCGGCAGCGCTCTGCGGTCGATTTTGCCGTTGCTCGTCAGCGGCATGGCATCCAGAGGGACCAAGTACGCCGGCACCATGTACGGCGGCAGGCTTTCCTTCAAGTAGCCGCGGACCTCCGCTGCGTCCACCCCTCCGCTGCCCACATAGTAGGCCGTGAGGAAGGTTTCCTTCTCCTCGTTCACCCGGGCAACGACGGCCGCTTCCTTGACTGCAGGATGGCTCAGCAGCTTCGCTTCAACATCCCCGAGCTCGATCCGGAAGCCGCGCACCTTCACCTGGCTGTCCATCCGGCCGATCAGCTCAATCCGTCCGTCCTCCCGCCACTTCGCGAGATCTCCGGTCCGGTACAAGCGCTCGCCGGGGACAAAAGGATTCTCGGTAAACTTCCCGGCGGTCAAGTCCGGACGGTTCAAGTAGCCCCGCGCCACCCCGGCGCCGGCGACCCACAGTTCCCCCGGCACGCCGATCGGACACAGATCACCCAAGTGATCCACAATGTAGATGCGGCTGCCTGGAAGAGGCCGGCCGATCACGCCGGCAGACGAAGAGATTCCTTCCCGCGGAAGCGCAGCGGCCGCGCAGCCGATCGTGCTTTCGGTCGGTCCGTAATGGTTCATGAAGCGGACCCGCCCGCCCCGGTCCATCCGGTAAAACTGCTCCAGGTGGCCTGCGTTGAACGGCTCCCCGCCGAGCAGGATCAGCCGCAGACGGCCGGCTTCCACCATCTCCTCCACGCCCGCTCCCTGCAGCAGAAGCTGGAACAAGGAAGGCGTCATTTTGAGATAAGTGCAGTGCTCCCTTACATAGCGGACCAATACATCCGGGTCTTTATACATGTCTTCGGACAGCAGATGCAGCGTAATCCCGCTCGCCAAGGCGGTATAGAGCGACGTGTAGCCCAGGTCAAACGCGTAGGAGGAGGTCAGAGCTGCAGCGTCTTCATCCGTGATCGAAGCTTTCGCCGCCATCGCCTGGACGTAGTTGGCCAAGCTGGAGTGCTCAATCATGACCCCCTTCGACCTGCCCGTCGTGCCTGACGTATAGATCACATAAGCCAAGCTGTCACGGGCAGGCAGCAGATCGAGCTGTTCGCTGTCTCCGTCATGGCCCATAACCTGACTGCCGTCTACGCTCACGGACAACCCGCCCTCCGCGAGCTCGAGGACGGTGCCGTCATAACCGGCAAGCCGCTCCTTGAGGCCTGCTTCACCGTCCCCGGCTGTGACCACGAGCTTGACGGACGCATCGCCCAGCATAAATTCGATCCGTTCCTGCGGCTGTCCCGGGTCGATCGGCAGATAGGCCCCGCCGGATTTCATGATGCCGAGGATTCCGACGACCAGCTCAGGCGAAGGCTCCGCCAGCAGCCCGACAACCGTATCCGCTTGGACCCCGCGGCTGCGCAGCACACGGGCGAGGCGGCTCGACCTCTCGTTGAGCTCGCGGTACGTAAGCTCGCGCTGCTGGAACACCACCGCCGGGTGATCCGGTCTCCTGCGCGCCTGAGCCTCGAACAGCTCCACAACAGTGCCCGCTTCTTGAGACTCTCCGGTCACCGCATCGGCGCTAAATTCCGTTAAGAGACGCTGTTTCTCTTCCTGAGGAAGCATCCCGATGTGCGGGAGCGGCATCTCCTCGTTTAGCGCCACAGCTTCAAGAATTTGTTCGAAATAACGCTGGTACCGGACGACGCTCGCTCCATCATATACAGCGGCATTGTAAGCAAAGGTGAACTCGAGTTCGTCACCCGGCACGACTTTCATATTAAAATCAAAGCTGGTTTGCTCGAACCCGCCGATATCCGACACGCGGAAGCCAAGCCTTTCCAGGAAATCCCCGCTGCCAAAGCTTTCGTCAACGTAATGATTTTGGAAGGTGATCTTATTATGGATCAGCTTCTCTTTGAGCTCCGACAGCGCCTGAATATCAGCCAGCGGATAATAATCGTACCGCGCGGAATCCAGCGACTGACGCTGCGTCTGTTTCAGCAGATCGACAAACCGGCTGTCCTCCGTCCCCCGCACACGTACCGGAATGGTGTTGATCATCAGTCCCGCCATCTCGTCGATTCCATCCACTTCCGCATTCCGCCCGGATACGACGGAGCCGAAGACGACGTCCGGGGTATGATTCACCTTTTGCAGCAATACTCCCCATGCGGCTTGAATCACCGTATTCATCGTCGTTTGGGTGCGCTGCGCCAGCTTCCTCAGCCGTTCGCTGTGTGCTCTGTCCATGCGGAAGTCGTGACGCGCCAGGACGTAGTCACCGGCAGCGGACTCCCCGAACGGTCCGAAGGCCGGCAGCACCGCAGCGGATTCGTACCCTTCCAGGCAGCTCGCCCAATACGAGCGGGCCTCGGTTTTATTCTGCTTCTCCAGCCACTGAATGTAGCGGGAATAAGGAACTGGCTTGGGCGTATCCGTCGGCTCATGGTTCCGGAGCTTGGCGTATAGGTCGAAGAATTCTTTCATCAGGATGCCTGTGCTCCAAGCGTCGGTCAGAATATGGTGGGAGCTCCAAATCACCCGGTACTCCCGGTCTCCAAGCTTCAAGACGGACAGCCTGATCAACAGATCCCGGCTCAGGTCGAACCGCATCGCACGGTCCGTCCGCTCGAACTCCTCCAAGTAAGCCTTCTGCTGCTGCTCATCCAGACCGGTCAAATCTTCAAAGATCACGTCCGCTCTGCGCTCGGCCAGCACGACC
Source organism: Paenibacillus sp. S-38 (assembly GCF_049942825.1). Lineage (NCBI taxonomy): Bacteria > Bacillati > Bacillota > Bacilli > Caryophanales > Paenibacillaceae > Paenibacillus > Paenibacillus sp. S-38. Next base: position 3,499,826 of record NZ_CP187970.1, on the reverse strand, counting down.
TGCCGCGGACGCTCCACATATTTATGGGCGATCACCGATCTCAGAATCTCATGGCGTTCCAGCAGCTTGTTGAAGCTCTCGTTGACGAGTTCCAGATCCAGAGGCCCGTGTGACGTATAAGTCGTCTGCTCAAAATAAGCGGCGGACTCAGGATCCAGCAGCGCGTGGAACAGCATCCCTTCCTGCATCGGGGAGAGCGGATAAACATCGGCGATCTTGTAGCGGCCGCCGGCTTCGTACTGCTCCTTCAAGCGGTCGAGCTCCTCCAGCGTCAAGCTCGGGTCGGAGAAATCGGATGGCGTTGTCTCCGGAGCTTCGAGCGCCAGGCAGTGCTCCATGATGGCCTGAACATGACGCTTGAAGCCGTCCGCCACCTCCCGGATCGTCTCTTCCCGGTGCCGCTTCGTATGGTAGGCGAAGGTAAAGCTCAGCTTCCGGTCCACGACCATGCCGTTGATATCCAGCGCGAAGCTCATCTTGTTCTCCGGACCGATGTTCTCTCCTGGTGATAAGCGGGACATCTCAAACAGGTCGCTTTCCAGCTCCCCGTCGAATTGCCCCAAGTAGTTGAAGCTGATCTCCGGCGTATTCCGGTTCCACTCCGTCTTATCGCCCAGATACTTCAAGATCCCATACCCGATGCCCTTATTCGGTACATGGCGCAGCGTCTCTTTGACCCGCTTAATCGCTTGAGCCAGCGCCGAGGCTCCCAGCTCCAGCAGCACAGGATACTCCGCCGTAAACCAGCCTACCGTCCTGCTGATCTCGATGCCGCCTTCCAGGAGCTGTCTGCCGTGGCCTTCCAGCTGGATGAGGACCTGGTCTTGTCCGGTCCACTCCCTCACGGATAAGCCCAGCGCCGTTAACAAAATATCCTGCACATCCGTACGGTAGGCCCGGTGGACCTGCTTGAGCAGCCGGTCGGTCTCCTCCAGGCTGAACTCCACGCGAAGCTCCTTCGCATCTTCGAGCCTGCTGTCCTCCCCGCCGCTGTTCCCATCGACAGGCAGAGGCTCGATCGCCGCCTGCTGGATCCGGTCCCAGTAGCCGTATTCCTCCTGCAGAGCGCCGCTCTCCAATTGCTTTTGCAAGTAGGCGCCCCAGTCCCGGAAGGAGTTGGTCTTCGCCGGGAACCGGATCGCAGTCCCCTCCTGTGCCTGACGGTACCCCTCCGTGAAATCTTCGAGCAAAATTCTCCACGAGACGCCGTCGATGACCAGATGGTGAACCGCAATCATAAGATGATCGCCTTCGTCCATTCGGAACAATCCGATTTGGATCAGCGGCCCCTGCTCCAGATCCATGCTGCTCTGCAGCTCGCTGCTGCGTGCTCTGACTTCCTCTGCGCATTCGCCCCGTCCTGTATAATCGAACGCAGTCAGCGTGAACAGCTCGCGGGACGCTTCGACTCCGCGGTTCACCTGGACGATGCGGCCGCCTTCCTCGCGGTATACCATCCGAAGGGCGTCATGGTGCGATACGATCTCCTCGAACACTTTGCTGACGAGCTCCCCATCGAACCGTTCGGCGCGGAACAGCATCGCCGATTGATTATAATGGTGCGGCTGGGTCAGATGCTGCTCGAAGAAGGCTCTCTGTACCGGCGTCAACGCCGCTTCCCCGGTCACCGCCTCCTGACGGACGGCCGATTCCCGCCGCTTCAAGTGGCCCGCGATCGATTTCAGCGCTCCGTCACCAAAAATATACTTCACTTCCAGGCTGTAGCCATACTTTTGCAGCTTGGAGATGATGCGGATCGCCTTGATCGAATCCCCGCCGAGATCGAAGAAGTTGGCCTGGATTCCCACCGGCTCCCCGCCCAATACCTCACTGCACACTTCCACAAGCTTCGCTTCCGCATCCGTGCGGGGAGCTTCATAGGCGGAGGCTTTCATAGCTCCAAAATCCGGTTCAGGCAGTGCTTTCCGGTCGACTTTGCCATTGGCCGTCAGCGGCAGATGAGCCAGCTGGATGAAATACGACGGCACCATGTAGCTTGGCAGCTCCTGGGCAAGCCGGCTGCGCAGCAGGTCCGCATCGAGCTCCCGGTCGCTTGTGACGTAAGCGCACAGCACCTTCTGCCGGGCCGCATCGTCACGCACGACGACCACCGCTGCCCGGACCTCTTCGGCCTTGAGCAGCACCGTCTCGATTTCTCCGGTTTCGACGCGGTATCCGCGGATTTTGGCCTGATGATCGATCCGTCCTATAAAATCAACGTTGCCGTCCGGCATCCAGCGGGCCAGATCGCCCGTTCGGTACAGCCGTTCGCCTGCGGCAAACGGACTGTCCACGAACTTCTCCGCCGTCAGCTCCGGCCGGTTCCAATACCCGCGCGCCACACCGGGACCGCCGATGCAGAGCTCGCCGAGCACTCCTACCGGTACGGGGTTCAGGAAGGCGTCCACGATGTAGAACTTCGCGTTCAGATACGCCCGACCGATCGGCACACTGCCCCCTGCCGGCAGCTTGTCCAAAGGCTCGTCGTAGAAGCTCGAATCAATCGTCGCTTCCGTCACGCCATAAGCGTTAATGATTCGGAACTGGGAGCCAAAGCGCTCCTGCAGCAGCCGGTAATCCTTGACGCTGCAGCTGTCCGAGCTGGTAATCAGCAGCTCCATAGCGCTCATGTCAAGCCCCTGCTCCGCCACATACTCCATGAACGGCACGATCAGGGCAGGCGTCGATTCGAAGATGGTGATCCCGTCTTGTCGAATCCGCTCGTACAGCCGGACCGGATCAATGCGGTCGTCCTTCGGGCAGATGAACATCGTGCCGCCGTTATACAGCGCCCGGGCGATGTCGCCGACGAATACGTCGAAGGAAAAGCTGGCCAGCTGCATCAGCCGCACAGGGAACTCGCCCAGCCGGTACTCCCGGCGGTAGGCTGACGCCGTGTTCATCAAGCTGCGGTGTTCGATCATCACGCCCTTCGGCCGGCCGGTGGTGCCGGACGTATAGATCACATACGCCAGGTCCTGCGGCTTGCTCACAGGAACGAGATTCGCCGTCTCTTCCGCATAAGAGTCTTCGTCGTCCAGGCAAAGCACCGTCTGCAGAAGACGGTTGTCACTGAGCCAGCCTTCGGCGCGCTCTCGGAGTCCCGTCTGGGTCAGCAGCACCCGGGCGGCACTGTCCTGGAGCATAAAGTCGATGCGATCGGACGGGTAATCCGGATCAATCGGCACATAGGCGGCCCCCGCTTTCCACACGCCCATCACGCCGACCAGCAGATCTACCGAACGGTCCGCCAGGATGCCCACCAGCTGGTTCGGCTGTACGCCTACCCCTTTCAAGCTGCGGGCAAGACGATTCGCCCTTGCATTGAGCTCCCGGTAAGTGAGCCGCTGATCCTCGTAGACCACGGCCGTCCGGTCCGGGGTCAGGTCCGCCTGCTCCTCGAACCATTCGTGGAACAGCCGCTCCATCGGCTCATCCGCCGCCACATCATTGAAGCGGTGAATCAGCACTTCTCTCTCTTCCGGGAGAAGCATGTCGATGTCCGAAAGCTTCTTGTTGCTGGATCCGCTCAGGGCGATATCCTCCAGAATCCGGGTGTAATGCGAGGCCATCCTTTCGATGGTTTCCCGGTAGAACAGCCTGGCGGCATAGTCGATGCTGAGCTCCAAGGCGCCGTCTTGTTCCAGCACGTTGAATTCGATGTCGAATTTGGCCATGCCCCGGTCTACGCTCCGAGGTTCGAGAGTCAGCCCGCCGGACTCAGCCCCCGGACTCCTTCTTCCCGGAGCCTCAACAGTATACGTATCGAACATGACGTCGAACAGCGGATTTCGGCTGAAATCTCTCGCTAGTGCCAACCGTTCTACAAGACGGTCGAACGGATAGCTGTCGTTGTCGTAAGCCTCCAGGGTATACTCCCGTACTTCGTTCAAATAGTCGAGGTACGCCTTATCCCCGCTGGGCCTGCTGCGGAGTGCAAGGGTATTGACGAACATCCCCATCATGGACCCGAGCTCCGCGCGGGAACGTCCTGCGACCGGCACGCCCACGACAAGATCGTCCTGACCGCTGTACCTGGATAACAGGAGCTGGAAGGCGGACAGCAGGACCATGTGCAGGGTGCAGCCACGCTCCTGGGCCAACCTGCGAAGCCGCTCGGTCGTCCCCCGGGCAACAGGGAGGCTGACCGTACCGCCCTCGAAGCTTTGGACCGCCGGGCGCTCCAAATCATAAGGGAGATGGAGCTGAGGCACTTCGTCCTGGAATTGGTTCACCCAGAACCGTTCCTGCTTCTTCAGCTCGTCCGACTGCAGGAACCGGTTATGCCATACGGCATAATCCTTATACTGAATGCGCAGCGGCTCCAGTACCGCGCCCTCATACAGCGCGAGCAGCTCGTCCAGGAACAGCCGTACCGATAACCCGTCCGTCACAATATGATGCATGTCGAGCAGAAGGTACCGCTTATCTCCGCTCCGAACGAGCTCAGCCCGGAACAGGGGAGCTTGGTCCAGGGAGAACGGACGCACAAACCGGCGTGCGACCACAGCCGGATCGGATTCGCTTTCCTGCCGGACTACCAGCTTGAACCGGATGTCATCCGCGATCCGCTGCACAATCTCCCCCTCCGCCGTCTCAAACGAAGTCCGCAGCGCCTCATGCCGGCGGATCAACGCTTGAAGTGCCGACTCGAGGCGATCTTCCTGCACGTCCGGCCCCAGTTCGAAGCAGCCGGGCATATTGTAAGCCGTGCTGTCCAGCTCTCGCTGCTGTACCGCATACAGCCGCTTCTGTGCCGAAGACGTCTCGTAAATCTCGCTGATCCCGCATGGCTCGATCTCTTCAAAGCTTAGTTCTAGGCTTGGCTTGGCATCCCCCGCCCCGCTCCGTTCGAGATAGGCGCCGATTTCCCGCACCGTTGGGTGCAGAAGCAGTTCCTTCAGCGGAAGCCTGATGTGGAATACGCGTCCGATCTCGCTGACCACGGCCGTCGCTTTGAGGGAATGCCCGCCGAGCTCAAAGAAGTTATCGTCCACGCCTACCCGCTCCACGTCCAGCACCGCCTGCCAGATCGCCGCCAGCTTCCGCTCCGCTTCGGTTCGCGGAGCTTCGTAGGACGCGGCAGCCAAGCTGCTGACCGCCGGTTCCGGAAGCGCTTTGCGGTTCACTTTGCCGTTGCCGGTCAGCGGGAACTCCTCCAGCCTGACGAAGAACGCCGGAACCATATATTCAGGCAGGCTCCGCTTGAGATAGGCTTTCAGGTCGGCCTGTGTCAGCTCCCGGCGGCTTACGTAATAAGCGCACAGATACATTTGACGCTGCTTGTCTTCCTTGGCCAGAACAACCGCATCCTCGATCTCCTCGTGGCCAAGCAGACGGTTCTCGATCTCGCCGAGCTCGATCCGGTAGCCTCTGATCTTAACCTGATGATCAATCCGCCCCAAATACTCCAGTTCGCCGTTTGGCAAAAGCCGCACCAAATCACCCGACCGGTAGATTCGCTCGCCTTCCCGATGCGGATTCGGCAGGAAGCGCTCCTGCGTCAGCTCCTCGCGGTTCAAGTACCCCCTCGCCACCCCGTCACCGCCGACGCACAGCTCGCCTGCCACTCCTAACGGAAGCAGGTTGAGATGCTCGTCCATGACGTACGTGGTCAGCGTCGGAATCGCCCGGCCGATATTGCTGATGCCGCTGGCGATCTCCTGCAGCCCGATCTCTTTGAACGTCACGTGTACGGTCGTTTCGGTAATCCCGTACATATTGATGAGCCGGGTGTCCGGGTAGGTCCGTTTCCAGTCCTGCAGCAGGGCCGGCTTAAGCGCCTCGCCGCCAAAGATGACATACCGCAGGCTGAGCGGCTGACCCTGCCCGCCATCCTGGCGGGCGTCTTGAACGGCCAGATTCATGAGCAGGTAGAAGGCGCCCGGCGTTTGATTCAGCACCGTGACGCGCTCCTTTTTCAGGAGGGCCAGATAGCTTTCGAAGTCCTTCGTCGTTTCCTCCGGTACAACGACCAGCTTGCCTCCATACAGCAGGGCACCGTACATTTCCCAGACGGAGAAGTCGAAGCAGTTCGAATGGAACATCGTCCATACATCGTTCTCCGTAAAATCAAACGGCATCCTGTCGTTCACCATAAGCCGAACGACCTGGTTATGCTCGACCATGACTCCCTTGGGCTGGCCCGTGGTACCCGATGTGTAGATGATGTAGGCAAGGTTCCGGCTCGTGCTGACCTCCTCCGGCGCCTCCACCGGTCCCGTGCGGACCCGCTCCTGCCTGATATCGATGCGGGTTCCGGCGAACACGACCGCCTGATCTACGGCATCCGCAGTAATCAAATAGCCGATCCCGGAATCCTTGATGATGTAGTCGATCCTCTCCTGCGGCAGCTTGATATCGATCGGCACATAAGCGCCCCCGGCTTTGAGCGTTCCGAGCATCGCCACGATCATGTCAACCGAACGCTCGAGCATCACCCCGACAAGCGTCTCCGCACCGACCCCCTGTTCACGGAGCCAGACGGCAAGCCGGTTGGACTGCTCGTCCAGCTGACGATAGGTCAGCTGCCGATCTTCATACACGACAGCAGTGCGGTCCGGCGTACGCTGCGCCTGCTCGGCGAACAGCTCATGGATCGTCTTCCCGCGCGGATAATCGGCTGCAGCAGCATCCATCATCTCCAGCAGATCCGCCTTCTCCGCCGGGGTCAGCAGCTCCAGCTCGCCGATCCGGGCTTCCGGCCGGCCCGCGAACTGCTCCAGCAGGCGAACCAGGTGCCCGCGGACCCGTTCCACGCCTTCCCGGTCATACACTTCGCCGTTATATTCCAACCGCAGCGTGAGTTCCTCTCCGGGCAGAACAATGACATTAAAGTCATAATTGGTCTGTTCCTCGGCTTGGAATCCGCTGAGCGCAAACCCCTTCTCCTCTTGGAACTGTCCTAAACGCTGGTCCATCGGATAGTTCTCAAACACGACAAGATGGCGGATCAGATCCTGCTTTTGCCCGCTCAACGATTGAATTTCATAAAGTGGGTGCGTATCGTACGCCGCTGAGAGAAGCGACTGCTCCTGAACGCTTCTCAGCAGTCCGGCCACCGTCTCCTCCGCTCCGCTGCGGACGCGCACCGGGATCGTATTGATGAACAGTCCGATCATCGTTTCGATACCCGGGATGTTCGCCGATCGGCCCGACACGACGCTGCCGAATACGACGTCGTCCGTGCGGTTATACCGCTGCAGCAGCACACCCCAAGCCGTTTGAAGCATCGTATTCATTGTCACCTGAAGCCGGTTCGCGGTGCGCTTCAGATTCTCGGTCAGCGGCTTCCCGAGGCTGCTGACCAGCTTCTCTGGCGTATATCCGTCCGTTTTCCCCTCTTCATGAGACTTCGCCGGCGGGAGCTCCGTCTGGCTGTCATACCCGGCAAGGTACGCCTTCCAATAACCGGACGCGGCTTCGCTGTCCTGACGCTCCAGCCACTCGATATAGCGGCCGTACGATCCGGCGGTTCCGAACTCCGGTGCGCTCTCTTTCCGGAAGGCGGCATAAGCGTCGAACGCTTCCTGGATCATCAACGGCAGGCACCAGCCGTCCATCACGATATGATGGAAGCTCCAGAGGAATTGGTATTCCTCATCGGCAAGGCGCACAATCGTTACCCGCAGGAGCGGATCCCGCTCCAGATCAAACCCTCTGGCCTTATCGGCTTGGACCCGTGCGTCCACCTGTGCTTGACGTTCCCCCGGCTGCAGTCCGCGAAGATCCTCATAGGCAAAACCGGGCTTCCGGCTCCGGTATACAACCTGCAGAGGCTGATCGCCCCGGCCGCTGTAGAAATTCGTCCGCAAAGCATCATGCCGCCGGGTCAGATGGTCGAGGCTCTGCCGGAAGGTGTCCGGATCTAAGTCGCCGTTCAAGGTAAAGGTAACCTGCTCGAAGTACGCATGAGACCCCTCATCCAGCCTGCGGTGGAACCACATGCCCTTCTGCATCGGCGTCAGCGCGTATACATTCTCCATCTCACCGATCTGCTGCGTCTGCTCCTGAAGGCGGTCCAGCTCTTCTACCGTGAGCCCCTTGAACAAGACATCGCTCGGCGTCAGCTCCGACCGTTCTTTCGCGGTGCAGTGTGCGATAATCTCCTGCAGAGCGGCCTGGAAGCATTCGCCCAGCCGCTCCACGCTTTCCCGCCGATATTGAGTGGTGCTGTAGCTGACCGTCATGACCAGTTCTCCGCCGGTTACCATGCCGTTCATATCCAGAACATAAGGCCTTGCGTTCCGTTCGCTCCGGTCGGCCCCGCCGGCATAAGGCGACAGCTTCAAGCCGCTGGTCTCCAGATCCCGGTCGAACTGCCCCAGATAGTTAAAGCTGATCTCCGGTTCAGCCTCAAAGCGGACGGCAGACGGCTTCTCCGCAGGTGCGGACAGATAACGAAGGATGCCGTATCCGATCCCCTTATGCGGAATGCGGCGCAGGCTTTCCTTGACCCGCTTGATCCGTGCACCAAGCTCTTCCGGCGCTTCGGTGTTTTCTTCGCCCGGCTCCAGCAGCACGGGGAATTGGCTCGTGAACCAGCCGACCGTTCGCGTCACGTCCACATCCGGAACAAGCGGTTCCCTGCCATGGCCTTCCAGATTGACAAGCACCCGCTTAAGGCCCGTCCAGCGGTGAATCGCCAGGCCCAGTGCCGTAAGCAGCAGATCGTTCATGTCCGTGTTGTAAGCACGATGCGCCTGTTTCTGTAAGCGCTCCGTATCCTCCTTCGACCAGCGGACGGTTACCAGCTCACTGTCCCGCAGGAGCGGACGCCCGCGTTCAGGCTCATGCGTACGCCCCGCATCGCCCCCCTGCCCGGAGAGCTTGCTTCCGGCTGCCTGATCCTGCTCCGGTGCTTCCGGGCTGTGGCCGCCGTAATCCAGAGGCAGGCGCTCGGTATGCGCCTGCTCGATTCCCTGCCAGTAGGCCCGCTGCGCTTCCATGGCCGGACTGTTCGCATAGGCGGCGAGACTCTCCGACCAAAACCGGAAGGAGTCGGTTTTGGCCGGAAGCCGGATAGGCTGTGCCTGTACCGCCTGCTCGTACCCTGCCGCCAGATCCTCGAACAGGATGCGCCACGACACCCCATCCACCACCATATGATGGATCGCGATCAGGAGATGATCCCCATCTGCGCAGCGGAACAGACCCAGCTTCAGCAGCGGGCCGTTCGTCAGGTCCATGCAGCTCTGGATTTCGTTCGCCTTCTCTGCCATCGCCTGTGCGATCCACGACGGCTCGGCGGTCTCGGCCGCAGCCTCCTCCCGGAGATCCACCGTCTCCAGACTGTACAGCTCCCCTTCATCCACACTCCGAATCCTTGCCCCATAACCGTCTTCACGGGGAACCATGACCATTCGCAGGGCATCATGATGCTCGGCGAGCTTTTGAACCGTCAACCGCAGTGCCGCTTCATCAAAACCCTCCTCGCGGTACAGCAGGAATGCCTGATTAAAGTGATGCGGAGCCGCAAATTCCCGTTCAACAAACCAGTGTTGAATAGGGATCAAAGGAGTTTCACCCGCGACTTCCCCTTGATCAGCCGTCCGCGTAAGCGGCTGAACGAACGTGCTCAGCTCGGCCACCGTCCGGTAGGTGAACAGGTGCTTCATGTCCAGCTTGTACCCCGCCTGCTGCAGCCGGGAAGAAACCTGCATCGCTTTGATCGAATCTCCCCCCAGCTCGAAGAAGTGATCGTGAATGCCGATCGTCTTCATGCCGAGAACCGATTCCCAAACCGAGACCAGCGCCATCTCCACCGGCGTGCGAGGAGCGGCGTATTCCGTGTCCGCATGCACGTTTCCTGTTACAGCCGGCAGCGCCTTGCGGTCGATCTTGCCATTCGGGCTCAGCGGCATCTTCGCCAGCTGGATGAAGTACGACGGGATCATGTACTCCGGCAGCTCCAGGGACAGCGCCTTTCTCAGCTCACTGACCGTAAGCTCCCGGTCGGCTACCAGATATGCGCAAAGATGCTTCTGTCCGTCCTCCTTCTCCCGAGCGATCACGACGGCTTCTTTCACGGCATCGATCTCCATGACCTTTGCCTCGACTTCGCCGAGCTCGATCCGGTACCCGCGGATCTTCACCTGGTGGTCGATCCGCCCCAGGTATTCGATCTGGCCGTCCGGCAGCCAGCGCGCCAAATCCCCGGTGCGGTACATTCGCCCGCCCGGCACAAACGGATTGTCCGTGAACTTCTCCGCCGTGAGCTCGGTCCGGTTCAAATACCCCCGCGCCACGCCGACTCCCGCAATGCACAGCTCTCCGGGCACACCGACCGGCTGCAGCTGCTTCGTTCCTGCTCCTGTTATGTATAGCTGAATATTCGAAATCGGTTTGCCGATCGGAACGGATGCATGCCCCGACAGATCCTCCGTGCACTCATAATACGACACGTCGACCGTAGCTTCCGTCGGACCGTACAGGTTGATGAGCTTTGCCCCCTGCACCGGCGCGATGAACCGCTGGAATCTGGACGCCTGCGGCAGCGTTAAGGCTTCACCGCTTGCGAAGACCTGCTTCAGCGAGATCAGCTTGCCGGCACGCTCCTGCCCGGGCAGACGCTCGATATGATCGAGGAAAGCCTGCAGCATCGCCGGCACAAAATGCATCGTGGTGATATCCTGCACCGCGATCGTATTCAGAATGAGGTCCGGGTCCTTCTCCCCTCCCGGCGGCAGCAGGTACACCTTCGCGCCCGCCAGCGCCCACCAGAACAGCTCCCATACGGAGACGTCGAAGGTAACCGGCGTCTTCTGCATGATGGTGTCCGACGAATCCAAAGGATACGCCTCCTGCATCCACAGCAGCCGGTTGATGACCGAGTGGTGCTCGACCATTACCCCTTTGGGGCTGCCTGTAGAGCCCGACGTATAAATAACGTAGGCCAAGTGATGAGGCCCCGCTGTCAATGACGGGTTCGAACGGTTGTCCGCATAGACCGACTCGTCATCCAATTCAACGAGCTCTCCGGCAAAAGCTATAGGGACGCTGTAGCGCAAATGGCTCTTCAGCAGGAGCTGCCCTGCGCCGGAATCCTCCAGAATATACCGGATGCGTTCTTCCGGAAAAGAAGGGTCAATCGGCACATAGGCGGCACCGGCTTTCAGAATGCCGTAGATGCCCACGATCATTTCGAGAGAGCGCTCGGCCATGACACCTACGAGACTATCCGGCCCCACTCCCTTGGCCCTCAGCGTATACGCCAATTGATTCGCACGTTCGTTAAGCTCGCGGTAGGTCAGACGCTCGCTGCCGAACGTTACGGCTGTCCTCTCCGGAGTTCGCGCAGCTTGTTCCTCGAACAGCTCATGAATCGTTTTCTCCTTCGGATACGAAGCCGCCGTGTCCGCCCATTCGGTCAGGATCAGCCTTCGCTCTTCTTCACTGATGAGCGAAATCTCCGCTATCGTTGAATGCGGACTGCGGATCAGCCAGTCCACAGTAAGAAGAAGCCTCCGAATCAAACCTTCGATCTCGCTCTCCTGAAAGACATGGATCCGGTAATCCACATCGAGATCAATCTGGTTCTCATTGATCGATTCCTTGATGTGAATCACAAAATCATTCATTTCATGGCCGCAAAAATCGGGCTTGGTCAGCAGCTTGAGGTGGTCGACTTCAGGAAAGCTGAGCACCTGGTATTCCATTACAATCCCGAACAGCCGTTGAATCGAATGGTTGTGGTGCTGATCTCGGAGGTTCTGTATCAAGTGGTTATACGGATACTTCTGGTGACGGAGAATCGACTGCTGCTCCTTGGCGACTTGCTGAAGGAACGAAAGCAGATCCGTCTCGGGATCAACGTTCATCCGGGCCGCCACCGTACTGACGAACATCCCGACCATGTCCTTCTCCTGCCTCGCGGTCCGGTTGGCAAAGTTCGTTCCGACCGCCACGTCCTGCTCATTCGTTACTTTATGCAAGTAGATATATAAAGCCGCCAGGAAGATGCTAAAAACACTCACGTTATGCTGCTCACCGAACGCTTTGATGTGCGTAAAGAGCTCGCGGTCAAGTGTGAAGGTTTTCCGCTCCGCCGCCGTACTCGTTAAGAACGGATCATACGATTTCAGACCGGTCAGATCCGGGAGCGTGCTGAACTTCTCGAGCCAGAACGCCTGATCCTTCCGGTATCTCTCCGAACTCTCGTAAGCTTGGTCCGAAGGAATATAATCGACATAAGAACCCCGCTTGACATCCGCAGCAGCCGGGTCTCCGTTTACGATAGCGGCGTAATTGTCCGAGATTTGGTTGACAACCAGATTGAGGCCGATCCCGTCGGCGGCAATGTGATGCATGTGAACGTTATATTGAAAATAACCGTCCTTGATTTTGAGGATCACAAACCGGAATAAGTCCGATTCCAGAAAAACCAAAGGTTTGCGGTTATATTCATACAGCCACTGCTGAGCTTGACGCTCGTCCTCCGCATCCGAGAAATCGACATATTCAATTTCTTTATATGTATAAGGTTCGATATACTGCATCGGTAGGCCATCCTGCTGAGTCAGTCTAATCCGAAAAGCGTCGTTGTTCTTGATCGCGCATTGAATGGCCTGCTTGAGAATCTCCGGCTGAAACGGACCTTCGATGCTGACCGTCGCGGAGAGCAGACAGGCCGTGGTGTTAGGGTATAACATCTCTGTATACCAGATTCTTTGCTGTGCCTGGGTGAGAGGAAATAATTCGCGGGAATTCGTATTCAACACAAGTCACTCCTTGCATGAGTAGGATTGAGGTTAGGTGTGTTCACTCACTAACGGAGGCATGATTGCGTATGTGGTCACAAGGAAGGATAGGGAGTGCAGAGACTCTTTTGAGCGGATTTCAGCAGAGAAGAACTCTTTATCCGACGGTCAAAATCGCCCGGGTATGGACAAGGCCCGCATTCATCGTGTCAAGCTCATCACACGGTTTACGGGTGAAGATGAACAACGCCGGCCTCTGTATTTGTCATTGCAGAGCGTTTCACCCCCCTGCTCAACATTCGATTTTTAAGAAAATAATCAATAAATTATGACTTTATAATCTAAAAATATACATTATTGTACAATAAACGCTTGTTATAATCATACACCGATCCCTTAATTTAGTAAATAACAAATGAATTTGGATTATAACCCTTCTTTTTGAATGCACAAAAAAATCCCCTCCGGTGAGCAGTGAGGCAGTCCCTGGATCCCAAGAACTTCATCTTCCGCTCTACTCAAAGGGGATTTACTTTCCATTTATTTCCTATTCATTTCCATTTAATCCTTATCTTTTTCCATTTCTTCTCTTTATATTACCAATTAATCTCCGTATACCATTTTCGTGTAGTTCTTGCTGATGCCGATGTAAAAGGCGATCATCAGTACCGCGAACAGCCCAATGCCCAAAGCGATTTGCAGGAAAAAGCTTGCATTCATGATGTCTTCCAGCATGTCCATGGCTGCGACACTGTGGACGATGCCGACAACGACGGGCAGCAGAAAGGCCATTCCTACCTGAAGGTAGACGGAGCGCTGAATTTCCAGTTTGCTCATACCCACCTTTTTGAGAATTTCATACTGCTCCTGGTCCATGAGCGCATCGCTCAGAATTTTAAAATAAATCGTGCTGAACGTTGCCAAAACAAACACCAGCGACATGATCAGCCCCAAAAAGAAGAATGTATTCAGCGTGTAGTAATCCTGAACATACTGCGTGCTGAACCCGTTCACCCTGCCGCCGGGAACCAGGGAGGTCAGAGTCTTGACCAGCTGTTCGCTGTGTTCCTGATCGGTGATCCGCACTCCGTTCAGCGTAGTTTCGGAGGTGGCCGCGGCCATCTTGTTATACTGCTCATCCGGCAGTACGTAGATGTTTTTGCTGCCGAAGCCCAGCGCATTCCCCGTGACCGGAACCTGGCGGCTTTCTTTCACCGTATACGTTCCTCCGTTCAAGCGGATGGAATCGCCTTTCACACGGATAGGCGAAGCCAAGGAACGGGCGTTCAGGATGAACGAAACCTCATGGTCCTGAGGCTTCAGCTCCGCAAGCAGCGATTCCCGGTCTTCAACCTTCAAAAATTCCAGCGTCTTTACCAGTTCGGAATAACGGATGGCAAACGCTTCGTTGTTGATATCAATTTTCTTATTCCCCTCGTACTCGACTTTCACTGCCGCAAGCCGCACTTCGTTCCAGCCCGCAAGCTGATGTCCCGACGCCTCAATCGCTTCCGTTACCTCCTCTTTCACCCGATCATTCGCCGTCGCGTCACTGCTTACATAGCTCAGGCTGTACGGTACCTCAATGACCTTGTGATCCTCTGCATACTGTTTGAAAGAAAGACTGACGCTGAAGGCCGTCACCGTAGCCGCGGCCAGAATCGCCGTCATGGCAAGACTGCGGTAATTGGCTTTTAACCGGAAGAAAATGTTGCTGATGCTCACCAGCCGGACACTTCTGTAAATCATGCGCTTCGACTGAATCAGCTTACTGAACACAATCGTCAGGAAGCTGCCGAAGAACAGGTACGTCCCCAGGCTGACCAGAACCAGCGTCGCCATCGAGGAGAGCAGCAGATCCCAGCGCCAGTCCGCGAAACCCGTCGCCACGACATAGCCGACCAAGATAAAGACCACCCCTGAGAAGCCTTTGAAGTAATTGGACTGGGGCACGGTGGGCTTGACTTTCGTTGCATTCAGCATATCGATCAGCTGGCTTTTCTTCACTTCCCTGTAATTCTTAAACCCGAGGACGATGAAGATGAGACCGAACACAATCACGAGCTGAATAATCGCCTTTATCGAGACCGAGAACGCAATATCCACGTCCAGATACATCGCTTTGCCCAGGAACATGAAGAACAGCTTGGAAAACAGAATCCCCGCCGCCAGTCCGAGAAGCAGAGACAGGACACCGAGCAGAATGCTCTCAAATGCAAACACTCTTCCAATCTTGGACGTACTGATGCCGGCCAGCATGTAGATTCCGGTTTCCTTCTGCCGCCGCTTGAAAAAAAATCCGTTGGCATGCCACATGAAGAAGACCACCGTACACAGCAGCACAAACCCGCAGGTCATGCTGGCAACCGAGGCAGACTGAATCCGCTCCGCAATCTGCTCGAAGGTTTCATTGTATTGAATCGCAGCAAAATTATAGTAAGTGGCCACGGTGACCACGAGGACGATCAAATAAAACTCATAAATCTGGAGATTGTTTCTTAACAGCTTGTAGGCGATTTTAATGGAATTCATGATTCGTTCCCCCCATCACCGCGAGCATGTTCAGCACTTTCTTGAACAGCTCCTGCTTGTTGCCGTCGCTGTCGATCCGGCCGTGAATCGAGCCGTCCTTCAAGAACATGATCCGGTCGCAGTAGCTTGCGGCAGCCGCGTCGTGGGTGACCATAATGATGGTCGTTCGCAGCTGTTTATTTACATTTTTGAAGCATTCCAGCACCTCCGAGGACGACTTCGAATCGAGCGCTCCTGTCGGTTCGTCCGCAAAAATGACACTCGGCGATGTGATCAGCGCCCTGCAGATGGCCGCCCGCTGTTTCTGGCCTCCCGACAGCTCATACGGATATTTGTCCAAATGCCCGGAAATGCCAAGCATCTGCGTGAGCTCTTGAATCTTACTCAAAATCACCTCCAGCTTTACATTGTTCAGCGTAAGCGGCAGGGCGATATTGTCGCGTACCGTCATATTATCGAGCAGGTTGAAGGCCTGAAACACAAAGCCGATGGTATCTCTGCGGAACCGCGCCAGCCCCTCGTTCCTAATGGACGTAATATCGATACCGTTGATCGTGATGTTCCCGGAGGAAGCTTTGTCGATCGTGGACATGATGTTTAAGAGCGTGGTTTTGCCCGATCCGGAAGGCCCCATGATCCCGACAAATTCACCTTCCTGAATGTCCAGGCTGATTCCCTTCAAGACCTGGAAGGCATTGGTCTTTTCACCGTACTGCTTCGTGACGTTCGTTACTTCTACCATTTTCATTTCCAGCTCCTTCTCCATCCATTCCGATGTGGCAATTGAGATACTTTCATTATAAGTGAATTGATTTTTGCCTTTCCATGGCTCCAGGTTACATTTCAGGGCCCCAAAGTGACATTCTTGTCACATCAGAAAAAATCGCCGCCCCCCGGCGGCTCTTTGCATAGAAAAAAGAACCCCCGCCGCCTTCACGGCAAACGGGGGTCCTTGTCTGAATAGTGCTTCAGGCCAGTCCTTGATGGCATCCTATCTCGATTCCACGAGGTCCGCCAGCTCTTTCACCACATGCGGCGGCCGGCCCCCGGTAAGGGCCTCCACCAGGTTGCGGGCGGCGAGCATCGCCATGTCGAAGCGCGTCTTCTCCGTCGCCGAGCCGATATGCGGCAGCGTGACGACGTTCGGCATCGACAGCAGCGGGTTGTCCGGCTGCGGCGGCTCGGGGTCGAAGACATCGAGTCCCGCCCCGCGGATGCGGCCGCTGTGCAGCGCCTCGATCAGCGCTGCCTCGTCCACCGTCTGCCCGCGCGATGCATTAATGAAGAACGCTGTCGGCTTCATGAGCTCGAAGTGCTCCTTACGGAAATACAGCTTCGTCTCCGCCGTCAGCGGTGTCATCAGCACGACAAAATCGGAGCGGCGCAGGAGCTCCTCCACAGTGACGTACTGCGCCCCGAAGCGCTCTTCCGCCTCCGGCTTGCGCGTGCGGTTATAATACAGCAGCTCCATATCGAACCCATGCACCGCCCGCTTCGCGATCGCTTCCCCGATGCGGCCCATGCCGATGATCCCGATCGTGGCATGATGCACGTCCATGCCGAAGAAGTCCTCCTCCTTCAGCCCGCGCCCCCGCTGCCACCTGCCTTCCTTGACGAAGGCATCCAGCTCGGGAACACGCCGGGCGGACGCCAGCATCAGCGCCAGCACGAGGTCGGCCACGGTATCATCCAGCACATACGGGGTGTGCATCCCTAGAACCCCGCGAGTCCGCATCGCATCCAGGTCGAAGTGGTTATAGCCCACCGAAATGCTGCTCACAGCACGCAGCTTCGGCGCATGCTGGAGCAGCTCGGCGTCGATCGGACCGCCGGTGGTCAGCAGTCCCTCCACGTCCCCCAGCTCGGCCAGGAGCCCCTGGCGGGAAGCCCCGCCGCTCCCGTCCCACATCCGGCATTCGCAGTGCTCCTCGAGATAACTCAGCACGGGCGCCGGTATTTGTTTGGATATGTACACCTTCGGTTTGGCCACTGCTTCCACCGCTCCTCTCATCGGTCGCTTAAGGTTGTTAGTTCGCCGCGCCTGCGCCGGCCTGTACCGCCTGCTGATCGGCCGGCAGCACCTCGTTCAGGGAACCGGAACGGTAGCCCTTGAGATCGAGCGTCACGTAGGCATAGCCGATCTCCTTGAGCTTGGCATGCACGGTCTCCGCGACCGGCAGCAGCTCGCCGAGTTCCGACGCCGGCACCTCGATGCGCGCCAGATTCTCATGCTGGCGGACGCGCACTTGGCGGAAGCCGAGCTGTATCAGGAAGTCCTCCGCCTGGTCGATCATCGACAGCTTCTGGGCCGTGATCGCTTCGCCGTAAGGAATCCGCGAGGAGAGGCAGGCGAACGACGGCTTATCCCAGGTCTTCAGCCCGAACTTACGGGAGAGATGCCGGATCTCCGACTTCTTGATGCCCGCTTCAAGCAGCGGCGCACGGACGCCTTGTTCATGAGCCGCCTGCAGCCCCGGACGGTGCTCGCCGAGGTCGTCGGCGATGGCGCCGAACACGACATGCGCGTACCCGCGTTCACGGGCGATCGGGATGAGGTGGTCGAACAGCGAGTTTTTGCAAAAATAGCACCGGTTCGTCGGATTCTCCGCATAGCCCGGGATGTTGAGCTCGCTCGTATGGATCACTTCATGGGGAGCGTTCAGGTCCTTCGCCAGCTCAATCGCCTCGAGCTTCTCCCGGACGGGATACGTCTCGGAATCCGCGGTAATGGCCAGTACGTTCTCCGGCCCCATGAACTGGAGGGCCGCCTTCAGCAGGAAGGCGCTGTCCACGCCTCCCGAGAATGCGACGACCACCTTGCCCATCGAACGGAGAATCTCCCCGAGACGCTCGTACTTCTGCTCTATCAATAGCTCCATGGATTCCATGTGCATTCCTCCTGGTCTGTTATCTTCCGTTGTAGGATGTGTAAAAGTTCGAGGACCGCGCCGGTTCACGCGGCTGCCCTGCGAAAGGCCGGTTACGGCAAAGCGCTTTTCCCCATGCCGGAGGACGGCTGTTCCAGGCCAAAGCCTGATAGGTAAGTGCACACGTTTGCAATAAGTATGCCGCCCCCCTTCCCGCTTATTATAGTCGCTTTTTCCCGGGAGCACTAGGGGGCATTGCAGAAAAGCTGCGTCAGGGCGTCCAAAGTCTTAGCTCCGGATCACATTTCATGATAAAAAGAGCGTCTCCCAGGCCTGCTTTCATCCGGGCGAAAGCCGTGGGAGCTGCAATGGTGGCTCTCTTCCCGTCTGTCTTTGGCCTGCGGCTGAACAGGAGAGCTGCTTCCCCCTTTCGTTCTCCGGATGAAAAAAGGCAGCCCGCCCCCCTTCCGGGAAACGGACTGCCGCTGTCGGCTCGTCTTATGTATACCTTGTTACCCGAGCAGCTTCTCGATGTCCTCCCGCAGGGCCGACGGCTCGGTACGTGCGCTGAACTGCTTGACCGGTCTGCCTTCGCGGTCGACCAGGAACTTCACGAAGTTCCACTCGATGTCGCCTGTACGCGTGTCTTCCGGCACATTGCCGACCAGGTACGTAAAGAGCGGGTGTGCGTTCTCCCCCTTGACATCCACCTTGGAGAACATCGGGAAGGTCACGTTGTATTTCAGCTCGCAGAACTGCTTGATCTCTTCTTCAGTGCCCGGCTCCTGCCCGGCAAACTGGTTGCACGGGAAGCCCAGAACGACCAATCCCTGATCCTTGTAGTTCTCATACAGCTCTTGAAGACCCTGGTAATGCGGAGTCAGGCCGCAGGCGCTCGCCGTGTTGACGATCAGCAGCACCTTGCCTTTGTACTCGGCCAGCGTCTGCTCCTGGCCGTTGATCGTGCGGACCGTATAATCGTATACCGACATCGTCTTCATCTCTCCCTTGGGCTGGTATCGCCGCATCCCCTATGACGCAGTTGATCCTATTGTACCACGAAGCAGTTAAGGAAATAAAACCCACCGCAATGGCGAATCCTAGCATGACGGGACTCGGGTCTGTACAGCCCCCCGTTCGGTTAGAGAAAATACGGTAGGTCTGTTACAATATAGGAATGCATTCCATGCACGACACCTTTCGATGCCCGAGGAGGACTGCCGCTATGAACGATACCCAGACGATCCAAGAGAAGATGGAGCGGGCCATATCGCTGCTCGAAGCCCGTTTTTTTGAGCGCGAGGAGCTCATCCGCCTGCTTCTGCTCGGCCTGATGGCCGGAGAGAACGCCCTGCTGATCGGCCCTCCGGGCACCGCCAAATCCCAGCTCGCCCGCGCCGTTTCCCAGCTGTTCGGGAGCGGGCGTTGGTTCGACTACCTGCTCACCCGCTTTACCACGCCCGATGAAATGTTCGGTCCCGTTTCGCTCCAGCAGCTGAAGCAGGATCTCTATATACGGCAGACCGAGGGGTATCTGCCTTCGGCGGATTTTGCCTTCCTCGACGAAATCTTCAAGGCGAACAGCGCCATCCTGAATGCCCTGCTCTCCATTCTCAACGAGCGGATCTTCTTCAACGGCCAGGAGAAGCAGGAGGTGCCGCTGCTGTTCCTCATGGCGGCATCCAACGAACTGCCCGAGGAGAACGACCAGCTTGCCGCCCTGTACGACCGGTTCCTCATCCGCTACGAGGTCGGGTACCTCAAGCAAATGTCGAGCTACGAGCGGATGTTCCAGGTGCCGGAAGGACCGCTGCCGGAGCTCTTGTCGCTCTCGGACGTGCGCCGCATCCGGGAGGCTGCCGCATCGGTCACGATCCCCGAGTCTCTGATCTACATGCTGTACGGCGTCAAGAACGAGATGGAAGCCAAGGAATACTCGCTCTCCGACCGCCGCTGGCGCAAGATCGGACAGCTGTGGAAGACGTCGGCCGCCCTCAACGGCCGAACGGAAGTGAACGTGTGGGATACAGTATTTACACCGCATATGCTCTGGGATTTCCCCGAGGACTACAGCACGCTGCAGGAGATGTTCCAGAAGTCCTTCCAGGAAGCGCTGAAGGCCGAGACGGAGCGGGAGCTGCCGCTGAAGCGCTACGAGCAGACGGCGAAGCACTGGCTTCAGAAGGAGGACGAGCTGCACGCCTTCCAGTTCAAGAAGGAAGTCGGTGCGCGGATGAGCAAGGAGGATCTTGACAAAGCAAAGGCAAACCTCGAGGAGTGCCGTACGGAGCTTGAAGAGACAGCCCGGGAGCTGCGCGGCAAGCTGGTACAGTGGCTGCAGCGGGAGAAGGACCTGCCGGGCTTCATCCACAACCGCAATTTCCTGCTCCTGCACACGGCCCAGTACGCAGTCAAGTACACGCACCTGCGCATCCAGGGAGAGCGGACGCTCCAGAGTCTGCAGGGCCTCTACCGCACCCTGTTCGACCGGGAGATTCCCGGCCTGCAGTACGACTACACGCTGTAACCGCAGCGCCAGGAGGGGATCCCTTTGATCATTCGCGCCGCCAGGATCGACCGCTATGTGTTTGACGGCTATGTGCATTCCTCGCGAACGGCCCAGGAGTGGATCCGCCAGGCGCAGGCCCAGACCCCCTGGTTCTCCCTGGAGCTCTTTGCCGACTTTTTCATGTGCTTTTATCTTGCGAATCCCGAGACCGAGCGGGGCACGGACGCCACCCCGTTCCACCGCTGGCTCGTGGGGGCGCTGCAGAAGCAGTTCTTCTACCGGACGATTCACCCCCGGACCGCCGGCGAAGTCAACGCTTCGTTCAAGACCGCGCTGAAGGCGCTGATGTGGCTCACCGAGAGCTTCGAAGAGGAAGTGAAGCGCCGGCGCAAGGAGGAGCAGACGCTGCGCACGATCGGCCTGAACGACAAGCAGCGCCAGCAGGGACAGGATCAGTCCCAGATCCAGGAGCATCTCACGGAAAAGCAGGTCGAGCAGCTGCGCCTCGTCGGCTATACGCTGCAGCGCGGCAAGCGCAATGTGGAGGAAAAGCAGGCCGCCCTCGACAGCCGCCCCCTCGCCGCCTCGGAGATTGCCGAACTGAAGGAACGGGTGCGCTCGCTGCAGGAGGAGATGCGCACGGACTTCGTGCGGCGGGACAAGCTGCGCCAGAAGCTGCAGAAGGCCGAGAGCGAGCTCGCCGAGCGGGAGAAGCAGCTCGAACGCCTCACGAAGCGCGAGCAGGAATCGGTCCGCCAGCTCGAGGAGCAGCTCGGCGGCTGGCTGAATAAGGCGCTGCAGGAGTCGCTCGGCCGCGAGGAGTCCGAGACGCTCAGCGTGCACGAGCTCGTGCAGGCGAGCCAGCGGGTCGCGAACCGCCTCTGGGGCAGCGATCTCGGCCGGCTGCAGCGGCAGGCGTTCTCGAACTACCAGGCGTGGGTCGAGAAGCTCAAGAAGCAGCCGCAGCTGCTCGCCTTCCTGCAGGAGGTCGGCCGCAGCGTGCAGCATCTCAAGGCGCAGCGGCGCAAGCTCCGCTCGCCCCGCGTGCCGGAGAGCTACGACGACCTGCGGCAGTCCGGCGACATCTCGCATCTGCTGCCCAGTGAAGCCAGCCTGCTGGCAGACCCGGATTATGAAGCCTTTTTCATGGTAAAGTGGCTTGAGCGCAAGCTCCTCACCTACAACATCAGGGGCTGGACGCAGGAGCCTCAGAAGGGCCCCGTCGTCTGCATGCTCGACACCTCGCACTCGATGCGCGGCAGCAAGCTGCAACTCGCCCAGGTATTCGTCGGCACGTTCGCCGCGTTCTCCCTGCTCGAACAGCGCGACTTCCTGCTGATGCTCTTCGGCGCGAAGGGCGAGCTCATCGAGCGGCCGCTCTACTGGCGCAAGCCGGACTGGCCGTCGTTCCATGCCCTCTCGCAGCTTGCCTTCGGCGGCGGCACGCATTTCGACGCCCCGCTGAAGCGCGGCATCGAGATCGTCCGCACCGAGAAGCGATACGGGGACGCCGACCTCGTCATGGTCACCGACGGCGTCGGCACCGTGTCGCCGCCCGTGCGCGATGCACTTGCCGAACTCGGCCGCGAGAAGGACGTGCGGCTGCACACGCTCGTCATCGGCACGGCGCGGCAGCATCTCGTGGGCCGCTACGAGATGCTCGGCGTCTCGCACAACGTGCGCTTCGCCTCCACGTGGGAGGCGCAGTCCGGCAGCGAGCTGCTGCTCGACGTGTTCAAAGACAGCCGCTCGCGGCGCGGCTGAGCCTGCACGGCCGTGGCCGGGCGTGAGTGCCCGGGCCGGGCGAGCGGGATCAGCCCCACCTCCCATTTGGTATGGAGGTGGGGCTGATTTGTGCTGCCGCGGGGTGTGACGCAGACGCGGGGTGTGACGCAGCCGCGGAGTGACGCAGCCGCGGGGTGACGCAGCCGCGGGGTGACGCAGCCGCGGGGTGACGCAGCCGCGGAGTGACGCAGCCGCGGGGTGACGCAGCCGCGGGGCGGGACGCAGCCGCGGGGCGGGACGCAGCTGCGGGACGGGACGGGGGCCGCGGGGCGGGACGCAGACGCGGGACGTGGTGGCAGCTGGCGCGCGTATAGGCTGCTGAAAAAGCGAACGCGTGACCCGCTGCGAGAGCGCTATGACAGCATAGCGGCTCACTGAGCCCCTGCCATCAATAGCAGAATCCATAAGCGCTGCAATCACCGGCGCCGAATCTCCTCAGGGGAACCATCTTGTAATCACTGCCGTTTTGCTGAAGCCCAAGTACCTATAGCGCACTGTAACCCTTGTGATCGGAGCCTCATCCAACCGCAGCCGCAGGCCGTATGATATCGGTGTATTGAATTTTAATTCCAGTGCCTCTCTCATTTGTTCAGGCGTAAGCTTGGGGTTTATTGGAGCCGCGTTGAGCTCCATAAACCGGATCGCAGGCTCAGGTTCAGGCATCACCTGGACCAGGTGGGCTGAGTCATACGAGATGCCCAATTGGGCGAGATCCGGAGCTTCTGTTCCATTTACCGTCACACTCAGCAGCTCAATTGCCCCGACCCCTGCATTCTCCAGCCCGATCACATACTCTGTATACCCTTCTTCCCGATGTTCGACCGTATCAAGGCCTGTGCTTTGCAGAGGTTCTGTCACTGCCAGCCACATCAGGAAAGCGGCGATCAGACAGGTCATTCCGATGAGCGAACCGTAGATTCCTGCCCTTTTGCCTCTCATCCCGAAACCCCTCCTCCTGATCTTATGCAGTCTGCAGCGGCGATACTTGAACCTTTGCATTCACAACCTTCAGACGCAGGGATGCCCTGTGTTGTTGCTCCGGCTTCTCTTCCTTGTAACTATGCGGCCACTAATGCGCTTGTACCTCTGATCAAGTGTGTCTTTACGGCCCTGTATTCATCAAATTCAAGTGAAGATTCCTCGAACAAACGGCTCCGGAGCCACGCCTATTCCATGCCTCAACCTTGTCACCGGATACGCTTCATGGTATGATGAGAGCAGCAAAAAGACCAAGTGCTGCGAACACTTGGCCTTATGACAATTGGCTTGGATGGGCTCTTCCCTTCCTGGTCATACATGGAGTGAAGAAAACCCACCTGGGCGGTAACCTTAGGGTGGGTTTTTACTTTCTCTTGGAGTTATTGATGTAGGTCAGAAGTGCTACGAGAAAGGAGCCGAACGTCAGCATCATGGCAATGGCGTCTTTGACTTCCATGGACTCACCCCCCCTCTGCACCGGCTAAACAAACGCTTACAAGCCTTGCAGCAAGAAGGGAACCACGCCCCACCCAAGATTCAATTGTATCCTTATTGTACCATATAACGAAACGACGAACAAGTGTTCCTATTTTTTGAATAGTAGAGAATTGATAGCGGAACTCAGATGCGTTAAACCGCCGATTCTCAGGGTAGAAAATATAATAACGGAACTGAAATATCTTATTCATCTCTTTTCAGCGCTGAAAGCCTGGAAACAGGTGAATAAGTGATCGTAGTTCCGTTATTTTTATTTTGAACGCCTTTTTTAGGCCATTAAGGCATCTGAGTTCCGTTATTGGCTGAACTGCCCCAGATGTCATGGTTGCGGCTTGCGCCGCTAGCCGCTCGGCCTGCGGTGACCGAGTCACCCACGCTGTCGCGCACACACAGCTCGCCGCTTTGCGCGTAGCCCGCTCATCTCTGCAGCAAGCTGCTGCTCGCCCTGCCGCACGGGCCAGCACCGCCACCCAACTACACTCGTGCAGCCAGCCGCTTGCTCGGACAGGTACGGGGCCTGCGGGGTCACGGCTGCTTGATGGCGCCCCAAGCGCACCGTTCTGTCGCTCGGCACCTCAACATGTGCTCCTTCCAAGCGGGCCGGTGCTCGGCCTGAGGTGCCCGAATCACCCGCGCTGTCGCGCCCACACACAGCTCGCCGCTTTGCGCGTAGCCCGCTCATCTCTGCAGCAAGCTGCTGCTCGCCCTGCCGCACGGGCCAGCACCGCCACCCTCCGACACTCGTGCAGCCAGCCGCTTGCTCGGACAGGTACGGGGCCTGCGGGGTCACGGCTGCTTGATGGCGCCCCAAACGCACCGATCTGACGCTCGGCACCGTAGCCCACGCACCTCTGCATCTAGCCGCTGATCGGCCAGCGAACAGGCCGCCAGCACCGCCTCCACCTGCACTTGCTGCCTCCCGCCGCTCTCGGCTCAGCCCACGAGCCACCGGCACAAGCCTCGCCGGCCCTACGCTCCAGGCTTCGCCCGGCAGCGCGCCTTCCCCGGCTTCGCCTACGCGAAGACGCCGATCCCGCTGCGTTCGTGCTCCTCCTCGAACGCCTTCTGCTTCAGCCGCTCGATCACGACGTCGAGCGGCTCCGGCGAAAGCAGCTCGACCGGCGAGATGCCGCGGTCGAACTGCAGGGCGTCGCCTTCGAGCACGAGGACATAGCGGTCGCCGTGGCGCGCGATGTGCAGCCGGTCGCCGAAGTCGGCGAGCAGCGCGCGCACGGTCATGCTGCCGACCTTCACCTTCATCTCGATGTCCGGCTTCTGCTCGATGAGCACCGACGCGGCTTCCATCACCTGGGCCGGCTCCCACTTCTCCTGCAGCTCCCGCTGGTCGCTGTGCGCCCACAGGTCCATGGCCTCGAGCTCCTGCTGCTTCTGCTCCTCATTATGCTCGTATACCTGTTCCACATATTGGTGGACGAAGTCCATCACCTGTTCGTTCACAAGCTCCGGCATCGACTTCTCGTACTCCACGAACCTGAGGAAATCCTCGAAGTAATTCGCATGCGAGGACTGGTGAATTTTGAGTTCCCAGTTGTCGACCATTCCCGGCTCCGGCATATGCGGGTACATAATCGATTTCATGTTCTTGGCGGAGATCGCCATCTCCACCTGGTTGAGCAGCGAGCGCTCGTCCGTAATGCGGGCGATCTTCTGCTCAAAATCGCATTTGAACACGAACAGGAACGGCTCGTCGAAGTACTGGTTGAGCCTCGCGCGCACGACGAACATGGCCCCGCCTCGGATCGCGCTGGTGTCCATATAGGTAGTCACGATCTCGTCGGCATGACCCATAAACTGATCGATATTCTCCGCGGTCTTCAGTCTGGCGAACATGTTGTAGTTCGGGTTGCTGTCAAGATCGTAGCCCGGTTCGGCGATGAAGCGCCCGATCTTGGTCGGCACCTGCTCCGCCTTCGGATTGCGCTCGGCCTTGCGCTTCGCCGTCTTTGCGAACTCACCATCCAGGAAGCTGCTCAGCTCGCTCTCGGCATAAGACTCACCGTCCATCGTCTGATAATGCTTGCTCCGCTTGCCGCTCTCCTCCCCATCCACCTGGATGACGAAGAACGATATATAATCAACATCGAATTTCACTTGAGTTCAGCTCCCTATGCGTACCAAGGATTGCCGGCCGCCGCCCTCATGGAATCCACCATACCATAAGACCGAGGGAGAAGCCGGACCCCTAGTATACTATAGGCACTGAGAGGTTCATAGAGGAAAAACTTCGAACATCTGATCCCGGTGCGGCCCGACGGAAATCCAGCGGACCGGCGTGCCGATCAGCTCCTGCAGCCGTAGCACATACCGCCGGGCCGCCTCCGGCAGCTCGCCGAACGATCTAGCCCCGCTCACGTCACACTGCCAGCCCGGCAGCCTCTCGAGGACCGGCTCCGCCGCTTCCAGCTCCCGGTTCAGCGGGAACCGGTTCGTCACCCCGCCGCCGATGTGGTAGCCCGTGCAGACCGGAATCTCATCCAGATAGCCTAGCACATCGAGGTTGGTCAGCACGACCTCCGTCGCCCCCTGCACCATGCAGCCGTACCGGGTGGCGACGGCGTCGAACCAGCCGACCCGGCGCGGCCGGCCGGTCACCACGCCGTACTCGCCGGCCGAGCCTCCGCGCCGGCGCAGCTCTTCGGCCTCCCCGCCTGCTAGCTCCGTGACGAACGGCCCCGTCCCGACGCAGGAGGAATACGCCTTCGTCACAGCCGCGATCCGGCGGATCTCATGCGGCGGCACGCCTGCGCCGACAGCGGCAAACCCGGCCAGCGTCGACGACGACGTGGAGTACGGGTAGATGCCGTGGTCGGGGTCGCGTAGCGCGCCCAGCTGGCCTTCGACGAGCACGGAGGCGCCGGTGCGCAATGCCTCGTGGAGCAGCTCGGTCGTATCGCACAGGAGAGGCAGCAGCCGCTCCGCCGAGGCCATCAGCTCCTCCGTCAGGGCCACGGCATCCAATGGCTCCCGGCCGTACAGGTGGCCGAGCAGCACGTTTTTGCCTGCGAGCGAAGCTTCGATCCGCTCCTGAACCCGCGCCCGGTCCGCCAGGTCGCCGGCCTGCAGCCCGAGCTTGGCGTATTTGTCCGCATAGAACGGGGCGATACCCTTGCGCGTCGAACCGAACCCGCTCGCGCCGAGCCGGTCCTCCTCCAGGTTGTCGAGCAGCGCATGATACGGCAGCACCAGCTGTGCCCGCTCCGACACCTTGAGCTGCGGCTCCGGCAATCCGGCCGCCCGAAGCGCATCCAGCTCCGCCAGCAGCGCCCAGGCGTTCAGCGCTACGCCCGGCCCGATCACATTGATGATATGGATGTGGAACACGCCTGAAGGCAGCAGATTCAGTGAAAACTTGCCGTGCTCATTGATGATCGTGTGCCCAGCGTTGTTGCCGCCCTGAAAGCGCACGACTACATCGGCCTCCGCTGCAAAACGGTCCGTTACCTTCCCTTTGCCCTCGTCTCCCCAATTTGCTCCTACTACTGCCGTTACACTCATCACCGATCCGCTCCTTTGATTCATTTGGAGGGCACCCGGCAGGTTGCCCTCTTCCCCGCCACTCGATTATAATCCGGAGGAAGGGCATAAAAAAAATGAATAATACTCATACCCACCATAAACGGAGTTGATACCCAAATGATCGTGAACATGGAATGGTACCGGGTATTTTATACCGTGGCGCGGACCGGCAGCCTGTCCAAAGCGGCGGAAGAGCTGTACATCACCCAGCCCGCGGTCTCGCATTCGATCAAGCAGCTTGAAGCGAAGCTCGCCGGCCAGCTCTTCTTCCGTTCCTCCAAGGGCGTCCGGCTGACGGGTGAAGGCGAAGTTCTCTTCTCCTACATCGAACAGGCTTACCATCTCATGGAGGCCGGCGAACGCAGGATCGGCGAGATGCATGACCTGGAAGCCGGAGAGGTGCATATCGGGGCGGGGGATACGCTGTGCAGGCACGTCCTGCTCCCCCGTATGGAGACGTTCCGGGAAGCGTATCCCCGCATCAAGGTATCCGTGACCAACCGCACTACGGCAGAGACGGCCGCTCTGCTACGGGAAGGAAGCATCGACTTCGGCGTCGTCCATCTGCCTCTCGAGGATCCACGGCTCGCCGTCCGGCCTCTTCTACGCATTCACGACTGCTTTGTGGCCGGCAGACGGTTTGCTGCAGAGCTCGGGAGCCCCATCACTCCCCTGCCGCTTGAGCGGCTGCTTGCTTACCCGATCATCCTGCTGGAGCAGGGAACAAGCACGCGGCGCCATCTCGACCGCTATGCTGCGGATCAGGGCCTCTCCCTGCAGCCGGAGCTCGAGCTCGGGAGCATGGATCTGCTGCTGCAGTTCGCCCGCAGCGGGATGGGCATCGCCTGCGTGGTCCGCGAATTCGCCCGGGAAGAGATGCAGCGAGGGGGCCTTGTCGAAGTCCCGCTCGCCGTGCCGATTCCGCCCCGGGAGGTCGGTCTCGTCACGCTGCAGGGTGTGCCGCTGTCGGCGGCGGCCCGCCGGTTCATGGATGGGCTGGCGGAGGGGCCCCCAGCACCCGGCATGCCGTCTTGAAGGCGGGCCGGGCCGCGGAAATAGGCAGCAGGCACCGCAGCGCCCCATTTCGATCCGGTCTCGCTTCTTTCTCTGCACAACGAATAAGCCTTCATGCCGCGAGGAGCGGAATGAAGGCTTACAGAAGCTGGGACGGTGAATCCCAATTATTTTACTTCACCGCAGGCGATGCGCGCACCCGAATTGCCGGACGGATCGGTCTTGTAGTCGTCGGCCTTCTCATGAATGACCAGCGACGTGCCGCCTTCTTTGAGCAGCGAATTCGGTTGACCCTTCTCCAGGGTCAGCCCCTTCATGACGAAGTCGGCTTTGGCTATCCCCTTGCTGTCCGCTTCAATGTTCGGCAGATCGCCCGCGTGCGGGCCCTCCGGGTTCTCCGTGCCGTGCTTGCGCCCGGCCGGATTGAAGTGCGCTCCCGCCGTCTTGAAGTCCGGCGCCTCACACCGGCCGCTTTCATGGAAATGAAAGCCGTGCAGGCCCGGCGGCAGGTGGGCCCCCTCGAGCTGGATGCGGACGCCGTCCGGTGCCTGGCTCAGCTTTGCTTTGCCGATAGATGTGCCCCGAATCCCTATGATATCGATCTCACGGACGTCCTTGGACTCATAAGCCATGACGGCTTCGCTGCCGCTTTTTTGCAGAGGCTCGTGCTGGTGCTCCGTCTTGCCGCTGAGCCCGAACCAGGTCGACGGACCGCTGCACGCACTCAGCAGAAGCATACCGGAGAGCAGAACCCCCATGCTTTTATACCCTTTCACTCATCTTCCTCCTTCGGCTTCAGGCAGTACACCCACCATTGTTACCAAATTTGGAAGAGCTAAACCCGCATCCCTGTCCCTTACCCTCTCCTAACCTCCATGGCCCCCCGCTCGCTCCTGCACCCGCTTCAGACGGGTGACAATCCACCAGACCGTGCTGCTTGTCAAGAGATAGTATATCAGTGAATAGAGAAGCTTCCAGGTATACAGCTCATAGTAATTCAGCAGGATGAACAGAGGCTCGCATACATAGGCCATGAATACACCTAGAACCAGATTCGCCAGGAGAAAAGCACTCCACATCCCCGAGAACAGCTGGTAAACCAGCATGGAAAAGATAGGAACCAGCACCAAGTCGGCAGGAAGCAGCGGTGGCAGCACGTTAAGCAGCTTATCGGGATAGCCCCACCACAACCGGTCCGTTCCTATATTATCAAAGGTTATGGCAAAGAGGGCTATCAGCATGCCGTACAGCAGAATCTCTTGCAGACGCCTGCGGTCAACCAGCTTCCACCATATGTAAAAGGGCAGCAAAGTAAGAATAACAAGCAGCCACCAGGTCCACTTGTGAAGGTCGTCATGCACCCAGTGGGCTTCGGCTAGGTCGGACAGGTGCTTCCTGGCTTTGAGAATGTCCTCATAGGAAGGATACGGCATGAGAGAGCCTCCTTGGCATTCATCTCCTTGTTCTTATCAGGTTGCCCATTGGCTTGGAACAATATGCCGCCGCTCTCCTTGTCTCCTTCACCCATCCCAAGATCAATGGGATCAGCCCCTTGTCGAAGCGTCATGCCACAAAAAAGGCCCCGCCCCCTAAGGACGAAGCCTCCCTGCCGAATTTCTACTCATGAGTCCCGAACGCTTGCCTGCCCATGCTCAACCCCGGAAAAGAAACGGATTGCGCCACTCCATCAGCATGGCATAGTTCAGGGACTCCTCATCCTCCAGATAGCCGGACACGAGTTTGACCGGCGTGCGCCCGCAGCGCAGCAGGAAGGTCATGACCGGGTCCTTCAACGCCCCCTCCAGCACCTTCTCCACATATGCCTCCGGTGACAGCGTATCTGCATGCCGGTGATAGCCGGGCAGCCGTCCCCCGCCGAGCAGCCGCTCTACTCCAAGCTTGACCACGACCTCGTACATGGACAGCATCATCCAACGTCCGAGACCCAGCTTGCGGTAAGCAGGCCTTGCACAGATATCGACGATGTACAGCGTGTTCCCGTCCGGCCGGTGATTGCGGATCCAGCCGCCGTCCGTGATCTCCTCCCACGTATGGTCCTCGTCCTGCGGATCGTAGTCCACTCGCAGCCCGGTGATCGAGGCGGCCAGCTCGCCGCCGATCTCCACGCACAGCGCCCCCTCGGGGAACAGGGTGATGTGATTGCGGAGCTGCTCCTCATTCCACCACAGCTCGGAGGGGAACGGCGGCGGGAAGCTCTCCTGCTGGATGCGGATCAGTCCGTCGAAGTCCTCCTCCGTATAGGAGCGGATTACCGCGCGCACCGGCTTGTCGCCGTCGAATACATACATTTCCTTGCGGTACAGTGCGGTTGTCATCTGCGCTCGCCTCCTCCGCTGCTTGTTCCTTAGGACCAGTCGGTGTACAGGTCGGTTCGGCGGTCCCGCCACGTGGTGACCGAGCCCTTCTCCCGAACCTGGTGAAGCAGCGACAGATCGAGATCCCCCGTGATGACCATATCCCCGTTAATCTCTCCTGCCGTCATGATGCCCGCCGGAGGGAACGGCACGTCGTTCGGCGTGATGATGGCCGCCTGGCCGTAGTTCCCCCGCATGAAGTCCACGGTGGGCAGCGAGCCTACGGTTCCGGTCGTGACCACATAGATCTGGTTCTCGATCGTCCTCGCGTGACAGGTATAGCGCACCCGGTGGAAACCGTGCTTATCGTCCGTGCACGACGGACAGAAGATGACGTCGGCCCCTCGGGCACGGGCCATCCGCACGATCTCCGGGAATTCCATGTCGTAGCAGATCAGCATGGCGATCCGACCTTTGTCCGTATCGAACACCTGAAGGGTATCCCCCGCGGCCATATTCCACTCTTTGACTTCGGTGGGGGTGATATGTACCTTTCGCTGTTCCCCTACGCGCCCGTCAGGGTAGAACAGGAATGCCGTATTATAAAGACGGCCGTTCTCCGATACGATATGCGTGCCGCCTATGAGATGCATCCCTGTCTCCGCGGCCAGCGCTTTGAACAAGGCCATATACCGTTCCGTAAACTGGGGAAGCTCGTCGATCGTCAAGGCCTCTCCGCTGCCGTCCCCTCTTCCGACAGACATCAGCTGGGTGGTGAACAGCTCGGGGAACAGGACAAAATCGGCCTCGAACTCCGCGGCCGTCTTCACATAATGAGTTACCTGGGCGGCAAACTCCTCAAAGCTGCCGATCGTATGCAGGTGGTACTGCACGGCAGATACGCGTATTTTCATCATTCCCTCTCCTTTTCTCTGGGCGGCTCCCCGGTATGGTCCTCTCCCGCCCCTTCTTCGATCGGATCGAAGAAAAGAATGTGCGGCTTCTTGAGGCACCAGGTCGTCATGCTCCGCAGTCCTTCCACCTGGACGGTCTTCAGCGGCTCGAGGAACTGGCCGTGAAGCTTCTCCGTCAGCCGGTGCAGGAGGGCCGCATCAGCCAGGTAGCGCTCCGTACCGTCAGGCAGCAGGTGGCGGCCTCCACCGAGCGGGCGTACCTGCGACTCCATCCCGATGCTTGACGCAAGCCGGGTGAAGAGCATGCCGCCGGGCCTCAGTACCCGCCAGAGCTCACCGACCATCTCGGCGAAATGCTTGTCATCCTCGGCAAAATGCAGCACCGCGCTGCAAATCACAAGGTCGAAGGTATCGTTGGCGAAGCTGAGCTTCTCGATTCCTTCAGCGCGAAAGCGTTCTTCCTGCAGCCGGGGACGAATCCCCGCACCCAGCTTCCGGACCTCCTCGACCGCTTCCGCGCTCCGGTCCACGGCAAAGACATCATAGCCTTCCCGGAGGAAGAAAACCAGATTCCGCCCTCTTCCGCATCCCGCATCCAGAATCCGCATGCCGGGCCCGATGCGCCCCTTGAGCAGCTGGTCAAACAAATAGATGTCGATCTCTCCAAAATGCTCACGCACGTCCATGCAGCGGCTCACTCTCCAACCCTTGGCAGTTATCCCGATTATTATACCATCCATCGGGCCCGAACACCATGAGTGGCGCGGGAGATCAACTGTTGGGCGGGAAGTGTCTGCACATCGGAACAGCATGCGGAATAAGGGACCGGCCGCAGCCTTTCCCTATCGTCAGAACACGTTGAAACAGAGTCCAAAAGGGGGCTTCCGTCACCCGTCCTTCCACAGTCCCTCTCCCGTCTCGATCAGTGTCTTCAGGCCCGCGAGCCTGCCCGGCCAGCCGCCGTCCGCCGAGCGGATTGAGTCCTCTGTCCGGATCTCGGCGGTCAGGACCACGATGACCCGGGATAAGCCCGGATGCAGAGGCAGGGGCTCCAGCTCCAGGGCGAGCCTCCCTTCCGGTAAGCCGGCCTGGGTTTCCTCCTCGGGTCCCCATGTCAGCTCCAGCCTGCGGTGGGTTTCCAGGCTCATCACCAGCCCCCGCGCTTCCTCAGTGCCGTCCGCCCGTTCCAGACGGTAAGGGGAGAGTTCCCCGCCCTCCAAGACCAGCCGGCCTCCCCGCCAGAACCCGGCCCGCTGCTCCGAAGAGAACACTTCTTCCCAGATGCGGGCGGCGGACGAGCGGATCAGCGTCCCGTAGGTCTGTCTCGGCAGCATTCGCACGCTGCGCCGCTTCTCCTCCGAAAGCAGCCGCTTCAGTTCCCCGAGCCGGCTTCCGTTCGGTTCCTCCGGCCGGCCGAGCAGGCGCTCCATCAGCCCCCGGAGCAGTTCCCTGTCCGCATAATAGAGCTTTTCCCGTCCTATCCGGCGGGAGGTGGCCAGTTCCGCTTCTTCCAGCGCCTTGAGGTGCTTCAGCACGGCGGCACGCGGCAGCTCGAGATCGTCCGACAAGCCGCTGACACTGAGGCCTGGGGAAGCTGTCAGCCGTTGGAGCAGCTCCCTGCACTTCGGTTCCGCCAAGATCAGGTAAAGCGTGCTGTCCTTGCTCCGTACTGTCGTCATGCCGATGCCTCCTCTTTTTCCGATGGGAACAGGCCCCGATGCCCATCCCTGCTGAATCTAGGATGCGCATCAGCATCATTTTCCATGAATGCAGCTTGGCGGACAGAGCGTATGCGCCACAGGAATGCCTCCAGCAAAGATTACGAATAGGGCAAAAGCCTAAGCCTCCGCGCGTTCTTCTCCGTCTGTCCGCCTAGCCTGCGCGTCGAACCGTTCACGCGAGCTCAGCACTTCTTCATGATGGGCCCTCGCCCATACATGCAGAGCCTGGAGCGGCACGATCAGCGTGCGCCCCAGCGGAGTCAGCGTATATTCGACAGCGGGGGGAACGGCGGGATACACCTTCCGCTCGACGAGACCGTCCCGCTCCATTCCCTTCAGCGTCTCGGTCAGCATTTTCTGCGACACGCCCTCAATGCGGCGCTTCATCTCCCCATACCGCTGGCTGCCGTTCTCGAGCGCATAGATCACCAGCGGCTTCCATTTGTTCGCGATCACATCCAAAGCAAGGCTGTAGCTGCACAGCGTGACGGAGATATCCTTCTCCGGGCGGCCGTCCTTTGTCATGCTCATCCCTCCATAACGCACGTTAAAGTGGCTATCCCACTTTCAAGTGCCTGCTTACTTTAATTTAGTGAATGAGGTATCGTTTGTCTAGAGGCATTTTCCAATGCGGATAATATCAGACGAAGGAGTGGCCAATCATGAAAGCATTTGAAATTCAGGGTGGATTCGGACTCGAGAGGGTTGCGGCGGTCGAGCGGGCGAAGCCGGTTCCCGGACCGGGAGAGGTGCTGCTGCGCATGCGGGCGGCCTCGCTTAACGCGAGGGACCTCGGGGTCGTAGGAGGATTCTACGTCGGAGGGGAAGCGCTGCCCCTCATTCCGGTGTCGGACGGCGTCGGCATCGTGGAGGTGCTCGGCGCAGGTGTGACGCGGGTGAAGCCGGGCGACCGGGTCTGCCCGATCTTCGTACAGGATTGGCTCGCCGGAACGCCGACGGAACCGATGCTCCACTCGACCTTGGGCGGACCGAGGAACGGTGTGCTTGCCGAGTATGCCGTCTTCCCGCAGGAGTCGCTCGTCCACGTGCCGGAGCATCTGACCGATGAAGAAGCGGCCTCGCTGCCCATCGCCGCTCTGACAGCCTGGCAGGCGGTTGTGACGGAGGGCCGCGTTCGCGCCGGCGACACGGTCGTCGTGCAGGGAACCGGCGGCGTCGCCTTGTCCGCCCTGCAGTTCGCGAAGCTGCATGGAGCCCGGGTGATCATGACCTCCAGCAGTGACGAGAAGCTGGAGCGGGCGGCGGCGCTCGGTGCCGATCTCGGGATCAATTACGTCACTACGCCGCAGTGGGAGCAGGAGGTGCTCCGCCTTACGGACGGACGCGGAGCCGACCATGTCGTTGATCTGGGCGGAGCCGCGACGCTGAACGCTTCGCTGACTGCTGTCCGCCCCGGCGGCCGCGTCAGCATTGTCGGCGTGCTCTCGGGCGTAACCGCCGGCGGGCTTGACCTGATCCCGGCCATCCGCAAGAAGGTTACGCTGCAGGGGGTCAACGTGGGCAGCCGCGAGATGTTCGAGGACATGAACCGCGCCCTCGCGAGGAGCGGATTGCGACCTGTGGTTGACCGCGTATTCCCTTTTGCCGAGGCTGTCCAGGCGCTTCAGTACATGGGGGAAGGCGTTCACTTCGGCAAAATCTGCATCCGGTTCTGAGGAGGCTCCCTCCTGCCGGCTCCATTGCCTGCAATTGCTGCGAGCAAGCCACTCTTTCTTTTTGAGATAACTAAGACATGATGTGTCACGGTAGCCTGGTACGCTGAACCTGTTAGCAATCTGCCATGTCGGCATTTCAAAACCAGGAGGCCAGGAACATGAATCCAAGAATCGAAGCACATGGCGAGTTCAAAGCCATAGGAACCAAAGGGCAGCACCGGCTGACCGAAGGAGTCATCCCCACGATTGCCGCGCAGTGGGACGCATTCATGCCGCGCGCCGCCGAAATCACCGGACGGGCATCCGTCACGCTCGGCATCTGCTGGGGGATCGACGCCGCCTCCGGCGAGCCCTTCGACTACCTTACGGGTGCCTTGGTTGAGCAGATCCCGCGGGAGCTGCCTTCCGGCATGACGGCGGTCACGCTGAAACCAAGCCTGTATGCCGTGTTCACCCACCGGGGACCTGTCGCCCGGCTAGACACGACCTATGCGTCCATCCACGAGTGGCTGGAGGCAAACGGAACGTACCGCAGGGCGGATGCCCCCGACTTCGAATACTACGACCACCGGTACTCCTCCACCGAGCCGGAGAGGAGCGAGTTCGACATCTACATTCCGGTTACCGAATCGGTTGGATGAGGCACGCCGGTTCCCCCTGCTCCATAGGCCTCATACAGCTTGCGTACGGCCTCCCGCAGCCGGGAGACCAGCTCCGGAGGCTGAACGACGACTGCATCGGCACCCAGAGAGAGGAAGTAGCCGGTATAGTAATCCATCTCATCGTGCCGGATGCTCAGACGCAGGAGGCCTTCACCGGCCTCTCCCACGACGAGCTCTTCCTGGAACCAGGACTCCCAGCGGCAGCGGCGCACCCCTTCCCTCGTCAGGCGGACCTTCAGCTGGAGCAGTCCTTGGGCTTCCCCGCCCATGCCGCCAGGCTGCTGCGGCGGCGGGAGGAACCAGTCCGTGATCGTGAACTCGCTGAGGTCGACCGCCGGGTGCTCTTCTCCCGCCGGTTCCGCCTGCAGCACACGATCTACACGGAACAGAAGATAGCGCTCCTTGCGAAAGCAGTAGGCAGGACAGTACCAATGCCCGTTGTACGAATAGACGCCGATCGGCTGCATCGTACGCTCCCCGGGGCCTTCACGCGAATCATACGTGATCCGCAGCGGCCGGCCCTGCAGGGAAGCATCCAGCAGCAGCTTCAGGTGAGGCACCGCCGCCCTGCGCTTCGGTGTCCAGAATACGACCCGCTCCTGGAGCCGGTCGATTTTCTGCTTCGTATCGTCCGGCAGGTAATAGTAGAACTTCTTCAGCGCCGTCACCGACTCCTCGCTGAACGGCAGCGCCCCATAATGCTGCAGCGACTGGTAGGCGAAGAACATCGCCAGCGCCTCCTGCTCCGAGAACATGATCGGCGGCAGCAGCCGCTCATTCAGCACCCGATAGCCGCCATGCGGGCCATATTCGGCGTACAGAGGCAGACCGAGCTCGTCGAGCACCTGCAGGTCGCGCATGATCGTGCGGGTGGAGACGCCGAATTCTTCGGCGAGCTCCCTCACCGTGAAGCGTCGCCGCTTGTTCACCGCAATCATGAGCTCCATCAGCCGCTTGGACTTGGTCATGCGCAATGCCCCTTCCTTCTATAGCAATAGTAAAGGTATTTTACCACAAGACTAAGACGGAATTTGTCATAGTTACATAGGTGAAGACGAAGAAGGAGCCATTGCGCGCTTCTCCTCCTCCCGGCAGCGATCTACCTACGGTACCCCGCACTAACAAGCCGCCGGGCGTGCGGCAGCTTCTTGGGGTGGTTTTGGATCACACATATATAGCAGGCTTGTCCACCATTGTACCCGCTCAGTTGAAGCAGGTGCACACCATGATGTACGGCCGTCGGGTCTTTGAACGAGAATTCCGTGATATCCCGATACGTCACAACTCCGCTCACGATCTCGGCCCCAAGCTCCGTTATGTGCCGGTATGCTTTGTGAATATCGGAGGCACTCACGTTGAACAGCGGCTGGTTGGACGGCGTAAATACATAGTTATCGTCAAAACAGTGATTATCCAGCGTAATGCCAGGACCTCCCTGCCCCATATCCAGGGGATATGGATCGGTCTCTCATACCGGCCTCCCCTCACGTCCAAGCCGAGCAGACGGCTGTGCCAGCGTATGGAACGCTCCAGATCCGTCACATGCACCATAATCGTATCCACCCGATTCACAATCGGAAGCCCTAATATACTCAACCTCCCAAGTATGATGAAAGCGCTATATTTTCGGAGTGTCGGGCGTTTTCTTCTACACCGGTACATCGCCCCCTCCTTTAGGGCAGCTATTTTTTCCGGGCAGGGAAACCGGATATCCATCCTCAGACTCGGGTCCCCGGTGCCGTTCAT
Organism: Paenibacillus sp. S-38; assembly: GCF_049942825.1. Lineage (NCBI taxonomy): Bacteria > Bacillati > Bacillota > Bacilli > Caryophanales > Paenibacillaceae > Paenibacillus > Paenibacillus sp. S-38. Next base: position 3,462,374 of record NZ_CP187970.1, on the reverse strand, counting down.
CATAGACTTCGATATTGTACGGAGCGGCCACCTTGGCCAGGAGGTTCTTATAAAAGAAAACAGCAGAATCCCCTCACGAAAGGGTTTCCTGCTGTTTGGTTTCCTTCCTTCCTTCCATGCGTCCCCTCTTGGAAGATGAGGTGATGCTCCTTGATGCCTTATGCCCGCACCGGCGTGCCGTGCTCCAGCCACTCGAGCTCCTCGCGCGTCAGCACGATCTCCGCCCCTTGGCGGCACGACTCCAGCTCCTCGGGCGTCTGCGCCCCGATGAGCGCGCACGCCGGGAACGGCTGGTTGAGCACATAGGCAAGGGCGATCTGGATCGCCGTCATACCGCGCTCGGCCGCCAGCTGCTCCGCCCGCCGCAGCCGGTCCCAGTTCGCGTCGCTGTAGAAGACGCGGACGAGGTCGGCGTTGTCCCGCACCTCGGGCGTGAAACGGCCCGTGAAGAAGCCGCGCGCCTGCGAGGACCAGGAGAGCAGCGGAAGCTGGTGCTGCTCGTGCCAGGCGCAGTCGCTGCTGTCCGCGGACACGCAGCCGGACCAGAACGGCTCGTTCGCCTTGGCGAGCGACAGGTTCGGCGACGAGAAGGTGAACGGCACGAGCCCGTGCTGTGCGGCGTATTCATTGGCCTCCTGCAAGCGGGCGGTCGTCCAGTTGGAGCCGCCGATGGCGCGGATGCGCCCCGCCCTGATGTGCTCATTGAGCGCGTCCATAATGATGCCGACCGGTACGGACGGATCGTCGCGGTGCAGGGCATACAGGTCCACATAGTCCGTTCCGAGACGCTGCAGGCTCTCCTGGAGGTCCGCCTCGATCGCTTCCGAGTTCACCCGGGGCCCATCCTTGTTGTGATGCGCGCCCTTCGTCAGGATGATGACCTGTTCCCGGTTGCCCCGCTCCGCCATCCAGCGTCCGATCGTCTTCTCGCTTTCTCCCCCGCAGTAGATATAAGCCGTGTCGATCGTATTGCCGCCAATCGCGAAGTAGGCATCAAGGTTGCGGGCCGCCTTGTCATACACATCCTCACGGAAATAGTCGGATCCTTTGATTAAGCAGGATACGGGCTTATCCAATCCCTGAATCGTAATCGTTCTCATGGCTACTGTTCCTCCCTCGTATCATTCGGATATATCGTTTTGCGTTCCGTTGTGCTTCGCACAAAGGTCACTTTCAAAACGATATATCCTCATTCGGCAGATGAAAAACATAGGTCGTGCACCGCATTCGGACATATCGTTTGGCGTTCCTTTTGCTTCGCACAAAGGTCTCTTTCAAATCGATAGTTCCTCATTGCCGGCTGGACTTCCCTGCTTCCTTTAACCGGATTACAGCTCGACCCGCCGGCGTTCGCGCGCCGAAGTCAGGCAGGCGTCAACGACGCGCATTCCGTTCACCGCATCCTGCGAACCGAACGGCAGCGGCTCCCCGTACAGCACGCTGCGTCCGATTGCATCCGCCTGGAGCGCGTATTGGTTGTGGTAAGGCACTTCGACTTCACGGTGTTCGCCCTTCGCATGCACGAAGAAGTGATCCCTTTCGGTTCCATTGGTAACGAAGGCGGAAGGCACTTCGATCCGGCCTTCCGTACCGAGGATCTCGAGCACATTGCGTCCGGCAGCCCACATGCCGCAGTCGAAGGTCAGCGCGACGCTGTCCGGAAACTCCAGCAGGCCGGAGGCCATCATGTCCACCCCGTCATGCTCCGGGGAGAAGAAGCCGTGGACGGTCGCCGCTTCCGGCTCCTGCCCGAGAATATAGCGTGCGGCACTAATCGGGTACACGCCTACATCGTAGATCGATCCGCCGCCCATATGCTGCTTGTAGCGCACGTTCTCCGTATCCCTCGCGTTGTTGAACGTGAAGGCGCCGTGAATACCGCGGAGCTCGCCGATCTCACCGGAGGCAATGATGTCGCGGATCATCTTGTAGCGCGGGTGATACCGGTACATGAACGCTTCCGCAAAAATCACCCCGGCCTTCTCCGAGGCCGCCGCCATCTCGCGTGTCTCCTCCGCATTCAGCGCAGCCGGCTTCTCGCACAGCACATGCTTGCCCGCTTCGGCCGCTTTGATCGTCCACTCCTTGTGAAGATGGTTCGGCAGCGGGATGTAAACGGCATCAATGCTCTCGTCGGCGAGCAGTTCTTCGTAGCTCCCGTATGCGGTGGGGATGCCCATTTTCTCCGCCGTTTCCTGCGCCTTGCCGATCCCCCGGCTCGCGATGGCCGCGACCACGCCCGTCTCCGATTGCTGTGTGCCCGGAATGACCGCGCGTACAGCAATATTGGCGCAGCCCAGAATACCCCATCTGATCTTCTTCTCGCTCATTATGTTTCTCGCTCCCTCACCAGAATCTTAGTACGATATTGCTATTATAAAGAAGCCTCTTTAAAATGAAAATAACAGCTTTTTGCAGTACCCTAAAACAATATTGTCCTTAGGCGGTGACCCATGAAGCGGCAGTCGATGCTTCCCACCCTGAGCCGTACCGAGCTCATGATCCTACCTGAGTCCGTCGGCTGGTACAGCCGGATGCCCGACCACGAGGTGAGCCGCAAGGCGGGCGTGCTCAATAACTTCAGCATTCATATTGTGCTCGGCGGCCGGGGCTGTGTGGAATACGAACGGAGCGTCTACACCCTGCAGCGGGGTGACGCATTTCTCTACTTCCCGCTGACCGAGCAGCGGTATTACTCCAGTCTTGATGACCCGTGGGAGGTCCGGTGGATGCACTTCTACGGCAGCGGCCTGCGGGAGTATCTCCTGGAGCGGGGCTTCGGGCGCTCGCCGCTTTGGAAGCTGCGGCAGACGAAGCCGGTCGAGGAAGCGATGGATGCGCTCCTCGTGGAAGCGGAGACGCACGGCTTCCTTCAGCTGACGCGGCTCTCCACGCTGACTTATGCTGTGCTGGCCGAGTTTGTCAGTGAAGCGGCCCCTTGGTCCGATCCCCGCAGCGCCGAGCCGGGCAGCCGCGTACTGGATCTGCTCCCCGCCATGCGGACTGAGGCCTGCCTTCCGTTCGACTTGCAGGAGTGGGCGGACCGGGCGGGCGTGAGCACCTACTATTTTTGCCGGCTGTTCAAAAAGGCTACCTCGATGACGCCCATGACCTTCATCACGCTGAGCCGGCTGCAAAGGGGCAAGCAGCTGCTCCTCGAGCAGCCGGATCTGACCGTGAAGGATATCGCGGAGCAGACCGGGTATCCGAGCGTAAGTTATTTTAATAAGCGGTTCCTGGAGCAGGAAGGGATGACGCCGACGGATTATCGGCTCCTGTACCGCAAGGAGTAGCCCCGGTCGGGCCGGCTTGACAAACGAATTCCCAGCGTCAATAATGCCAAAGAAGCAGAAAAGCCCCATTTTTTGTCCCGAGAGGAGCACCACTCTAATGAAATCACTCGTTCTGGCCGAAAAGCCCAGCGTAGCCAAGGAAATAGCCCGCGTGCTCGGCTGCCAGCAAAAGCATAAACACTATATGGAAGGCCCGCAGTATGTCGTGACCTGGGCGCTCGGCCACCTCGTTACACTCGCGGAGCCTGAAGAATACGATCCGAAGTACAAAACCTGGAACCTCGAGGACCTCCCCCTTCTCCCCTCCAAAATGAAGCTGAAGATCATCCGCGAGACGACGCCCCAGTTCAAGGCGATCTCCCAGCTCGCCCAGCGCGGCGATCTGAAGGAGCTCATCATCGCCACGGACGCCGGCCGGGAAGGCGAGCTCGTCGCCCGCTGGATCATGGAGCTTGTCAGGTGGCGCAAACCTTACAAGCGCCTCTGGATTTCGTCGCAGACCGACAAGGCGATCCGCGACGGGTTCGCCCAGCTGAAGCCTGGTCCGGCGTACGACCCACTCTACCGCTCCGCGGTCTGCCGGGCCGAAGCCGACTGGCTGATCGGCCTCAACATCACGCGGGCGCTGACCTGCAAGCACAATGCCCAACTCGCCGCCGGCCGGGTACAGACGCCGACGCTGGCCGCGATGATGGACCGCGAAGCGCAGATCCGCGCTTTCCAGGCGAAGGACTTCTGGATGCTCCGCGCCCAGCTCGGCTCGTTCCAGGCCCTCTGGCGCAGCCAGGCTCACCCGGATGGACGGCTGTTCGACAAGGCGGCGGCCGATGCGCTGCTCGAGAAGCTGAAGACCGCCCGCTCCGCGAAGGTATCTGCACTGAAGGTGTCGGAGAAGAGCGAGCCGCACCCGCTCGCCTACGACCTCACCGAGCTGCAGCGCGACGCGAACAAGCGGCTCGGCTTCACGGCCAAGCAGACGTCGAACGTGCTGCAGCGGCTCTACGAGCAGCATAAGCTCGTGACGTACCCGCGGACTGACTCGCGCTACCTGAGCTCCGACATGGTCTCCACGCTGCCTGACCGGCTGAAGTCGCTGCTGGGCACACCGTACGGCGCTTCGGCGAAGGGACTGCTTGCGAAGCCGCTGCAGGTGACGAAGCGCATCGTCGATGACAGCAAGGTGTCAGACCACCACGCAATCATCCCGACGGACGAGCGGCCGCAGCTGCAGGCGCTTGGAGCCGACGAGCGACGGCTCTATGATCTGATCGTGCGCCGGTTTCTCTCGCTCTTCTATCCTGCGTTCCGCTATGACGAGACGGCGGTAACGCTCGATATAGCCGGTGAATCCTTCCATGCGAAGGGCCGCATCGTCAAAGACCAGGGCTGGAAGGCCGCCTATGACGGAAACAGCGCCCCATCGGAGTCGGACGATGACGACGCGCCGGAGGAGGAGCCTTCCTCCCTGCAGACGCTGCCGGCCCTGCAGCTGGGCACGGAGCTGAAGGATCTGCGGCTCAGCCAGCAGAAGGGCACGACGAAGCCGCCGGGCCGCTACACGGAGGCCGGCCTGCTCTCCGTGATGGAGAAGCAGGGCCTCGGCACGCCGGCCACCCGCGCCGACATTATCGAGAAGCTGCTGTCGACCGACACGATCGAGCGGCGGATGAACACGCTGCAGCCGACCGGCAAGGGCGTTCAGCTCATGGAGCTCGTCGTGCCGGAGCTGCGCTCCTCCGAGCTCACCGCTTCCTGGGAGCGCGAGCTTGAACGCATCGCGAAGGGTCAGGGTGACCCCGACGCCTTCATGGCCGGGATCCGCAGGCAGACCGAGGCGATCGTGCGGGACGTCAAGAACTCCTCGGCGGAGTACAAACCGCACAATCTGACACACTCGAAGTGTCCGGACTGCGGCTCCCCGCTGCAGGACATCAAGGGCAAGCGCGGCCGCATGCTCGCCTGCTCCTCGCGCGAGTGCAACTACAAGCGGGCAGCGGAAGCGCAGCTGTCGAACAAGCGCTGCCCGCAGTGCCGCAAGAAGATGGAGATCCACACCGGCAAGGCCGGCAAGTACGCGCAGTGCCGTCCGTGCAACGTCGTCGAGATGCTGAACGACACTGGGGGCGCGGGCGGCCGCGGCCGGGCGGGCAAGCGGGAGCAGAGCCGGCTCGCCGAGCAGTTCAGCGACAATGCGAAGATGCCTTCCGCACTCGAAGAGGCACTGAAGGCGGCGCTTGGCAAGGGGCTCGGCGGCCCGGAGGGCGAGTAAGTGCGGGTTCCGAGGCTGCTGTATTGATGAATTAACGGAACTACGATGCCTTATCTCGTTATTTCCCTTTATTTCCCAAATGATAGCGGAACTCAGATGTCTTATCTGCCTGAGATTCACCGCTATACCTCCTCATTCGCTAGGATAACGAACTTCAGTTTTACTTCAGTTCCGCTATTTCGAAAATCATCATGTGAAACTAGCACATAGCGAACCTCAGTACCGCTATTTTGCAAAAAGTCCCTCAACGCCCCAGCTGAGGAACACTAACATCACAAAGAAGGCCGGTTTCCCCACAGGAACCGGCCTTCTCTTTGTTCGTGCCCGCACAGGGGAAGTTCAATGCACACAGCAGCAGGCAAGGTGCGCAGCTAGGACTGGGTAAGACACTTGAGGGTCTGCCCCTGTTCCTCGTGCCTCCTACAGCGATTCTCATGGGCTCGAACGACCTCCGTTACAGACAGACCGATCCGCGGCACTGGCATCACACTACTCGTCACAGACCGTCCGATCCGCGTCACGCTAGCCACGCACACCACTCCGTCACAAACCGTCCGATCAGCATCGCTAGCTCGCACACTGCCCCATCGCAATCCCATTAGCCCGTGTCACCGCCAGACCACTACTGCTCCATCCCATTACACAGCCTCACAAACTCTACTCCCGTCCGGCCGCCGCCTGCAGCACCTGCTGCCTCACTTCCCGCTCGTAGAACTCGCGGAGCTGCGCCTTCTCGCTCTCCGTGAACTGGTACTCGCAGTCCCGGCCCTCATCCTGCGGGGCGATCTCAGCGATGTCCCCTCGGCTTGTGACGACGAGCAGTGCGCCCAGCTCGGTAATGCCCTCCGGCACCGCATCCGGGCCGGCCACGCGGAACTCGACCTCGACGTCGATCCACTGCTCGTCCCGTGACTCCACGCGGGCCCTCAGCTCCTCGAACCGGAGCTCATGAATATCCGTGCTTCCATAGATCAGCATAAGTGCAGCATTATCCTCCTTTGGCCTGCCGTTCCAAACGGCGAAGCGCTTCTTCGATTGTCGGATAGGTAAAGCGGAATCCCCGGCTGAGCGCCGCCTGCGGCAGCACCTTCTGCCCTTCGAGCAGCAGCATGGACATCTCGCCGAACAAAAGCTTCATGACCAGCCCCGGCACGGGAAACAGATAGGGTCTGCCCATGACCTTCGCCAGACTGCGCCCAAAAGCGTCGTTAGTAACCGGCTCCGGCGCCGTTGCGTTCACGGGCCCCTCCATTTCCTCGTGCGTCACGCAGTAGTCGATGAGCCGGATGATGTCGTCCACATGGATCCACGAGAGCCACTGGCGTCCGCTCCCGATCCGTCCGCCGGCGCCGAAGACGAACGGCAGACGCATCTTCGGGTAGGCCCCGCCGTCCCGTCCGAGCACGACGCCCACGCGCAGCATCACCGTCCGTGCGGCGGGCACCCGGCGGATCTCCGCCTCCCATTTCTCCACGACCTCGGCAAGGAAATGGTCCAGCCGGTGGGGGCTTTCTTCCGTGAAGGTCTCGGTATCCGACAAGCCGTAGACCGACATGCCTGAGGCACTCACAAGAACCGGCTTCTCACCCAGCCGCTCCATGATGCCCGCTACCCTCCTAACGGATTCAAGCCGGGAGCCCAGAATCCGCTCTTTAGCCGCATCCGACCATCGCTGGTTGATGGACTCGCCGGCCAGGTTGATGACCGCCCCCACGCCCTCCAAAGCCGATACGTCTTGTTCAAGTTCATGCCAAGAAACGTACTTTACCAGGTCATGGTCCGAAGACCGGGCCGACCTCGAGATCAGGACGACTTCCCATCCCCGCTCCGTATAATACCGGGTCAGATGCCCGCCGATAAATCCGGTACCTCCAGCAATCGCGACTTTCATCAGGCCTTCCTCCGATCTTTCCCTTCCGTCTTCCCCTCCATTATATCGGATCGGCCGGCGCCAAACCAACCCGGGCCGTACACCGTAACCCCTCCGGCACCGTAGAGATCGCCAACCAGAATCGGAAGGTTTCACGGTTGCTTCTCCTACGCAGTGAAAGTACAATATAAGGAAATGAAGCGCGCTGAAATCGGAGGAATTCTCTTGGTTTTACAATTGAACGAAGGCGCCGCAGAGCGGCTGGACGATACGGCGTCCGCCACATGGTTCCGCACGGAAGACAGCGGCGGACGCCGGCGGCTCGTCAAAGCATTGAAAGCGGAATACGGGACGCCGGGTGAAGTTCAGCAGCTGCACCTGGAGCTGGAGAAGGGCCGGCGGCTCGGCTTTCCCGGGCTGCTGCGGCCTCTTGGCATCGTCTCCTTCCGCGGCCAGCCCGCCCTGGTGACCGAGGAGGCGGACGGAGCCCTTCTCTCCTCCGTGGTCGGCCCCCTGCCCGCCGAGCAATTTCTGCCGCTGGCCCTGTCGATGACGGAGGCGGTACGCCAGCTGCATAAGCATAAATTCGCCCATACGGCCCTCTCGCCGTATGCCTTTTTCACAGAACCGGCCGGCGGACGGGTCCGCTTGACCGAGCTTCACAGCCTGGCGCCCCTCGGCAGCCAGTTTGACAGCACTGGGCCGCCCCATTCGGCCATTGCACCACCACCGGAGCTGAGCCCGTATCTGGCGCCGGAGCAGCAGCCGAACGGTGACAGCAGCGCGCGGACCGACCACCGTGCCGATCTCTTTGCGCTCGGCGTTCTCTTCTATCGGCTGCTGACCGGCATCCTTCCCTCACCTGCGAGCGGTGTCTCCGTTCAGGGGGATGCGCCAAATCCGCCGGCGCAGCTTACCGCTTCGGTACCGGAGGTCCTCTCGGCCATCGTGATGAAGCTTCTTGCCAAGCGGCCCGAGCAGCGCTATCCGAGTGCATTCGCTCTCCGCTTGGACCTTGCGAGGTGCCTTGAGCAGTGGACCGCCTCCGGAAGGATTGAAGCGTTCGGGCTCGGAACGGCTGCCGGATCGGATCACTTCGCGATCTCCGAGACGATCTACGGACGGGAATCGGAGCTGCAAGAGCTGCGGGACGCTTACGACCGATGCTTATCCGGCAGCCACCAGATCGCTTTCGTCTCCGGCCTCTCCGGCATCGGCAAGTCTTATCTCATCCATGAATTCCAAAAAGCGCTTCCGCCCGGCTGCGCCCTGTATGTCCATGGAAAATTCGACCAGTACAAACGCGAATCGCCGTATTACGCCATCCGCCAGATCGGCCGCCAGCTGATGCAGCACCTCCTCCTTCAGTCGCCGGAGGAGCTCGAGCGGCTGAAGGAGCGGATTACCGGCGCCGTCGGACCGAACGGGCAGATCCTTGTTGAGATGAATCCGGATCTGGAGGCTGTCCTCGGCAAGCAGCCGGCGCTGCCGAAGCTGCCGCCGGCCGAGATGCACAACCGCTTTATTCTGACGATCCGGCAGTATACCTCCGTCTTCGCCTCACAGGAGCATCCGCTTGTGCTTTTCCTGGATGATCTGCAGTGGGCCGATCCGGCCTCCCTTCAGCTCGTCACCGAACTGCTGCTGGAGTTGCCGATCCCGCACATGCTCTTCGTCGGTGCGTACCGCGAGCGCGAAGTCACCGATGCCCATCCGCTCCGCCTCCTGCTGGGCAAGCTCAGCTGCAGCCGGCCGGTGCCTTCGGAGATCCGGCTCGAGCCGCTGCAGGAGGAGCATATCGCCCGGCTGCTCGAAGATACACTGCAGCCTGCGGACCAGGATCCGCGGGAACTTGCAGGGCTGATCATGAGCAAGACCAAGGGCAACCCGTTCTTTACAAAGCAGTTCTTCCGCTCGCTGTATGACCAGCACCTGCTCCGCTTCGATGACCGCAGCGGCTGCTGGGCATGGGATACCGACCGCATCAAGGAGCTGCACATCACCGATAATGTCGTGGACTTCATGATCTCCAAAATCCGCCGGCTCAGCGAATCGATGCAGCATCTGCTCATGCATGCAGCCTGCCTCGGCCAGCAGTTCACGCCGGAGGTACTCTCCCTTGTGAGCGGCTGTGATGACGACAGTACGGCCTTGCTGCTCAAGAAGGCGGTTGACGACAGCCTCCTGCTGAGGGTGGTCGGCGGCCGCCGGGGCCTCTCCGCCGACGCGGGCATTTCGTACAAATTCATGCACGACCGCGTGTACCAAGCCGTCTATTCCCTGCTTCCCGAACCGGACAAAAAGCGGATCCATCTCCACATCGGCCGGAAGCTGCAGGCCTATTATTCGGAGGAGGAGCCTGACCTGACGGTCTTCGAGGTGGCCGACCAGCTCAATCTCGGAGCGGAAGGCATCACCTCTTCCCAGGAGAGGGAGGATCTGGCTCAGCTGAACCTGCGGGCTGCCCGCAAGGCGAAGGGCAATTCCGCTTTTGACACGGCTTACCGATACGCGTCCCAGGGCTTCCTTCTGCTCAATGAGGAGGCAAGAACCTCCCGCTTCGAGCTCGCTTATGCGCTGCGGCTGGAGATGGCCGAGCTCGAGTACTTGTGCGGTTACTTCGATGAGGCCAAAGCGTCCTTCGAAACCGTCCTCCGGCTCTCCCGGACGAAGCTGGAGAAAGCCGATGTATACAATCTCCTAATCATTCTTCATACCCACATCGGGGAGCACGAGGAAGCCGTCAGGCTGGGGCTTGCGGGCCTTAAGCTGTTCGGCCTGTCGATGCGTCCGAAGATCGGCAAAGGCAGCATTATGTGGGAGATGCTCAAATCCCGGATTCATCTCGGGCTGCGTTCGCAGGACGACCTGCTTGATCATTACCCGATGTCGGAGCCGGAGCATGAAGCGGTCATGCGCTTCCTGGTCAACCTGATCCCGTCGGCCTATTTTCTCAACGCAGACCTGTATGTGTACCTCATGCTCCGCATGTTCAATTATTCCCTGATGCACGGGCACTCGGACGGTTCCGCCTACGCTTACTCCACCTATGGAGTCATCGTCAGCGCGGTGTTCGGCAGGCTCCGGGCCGGCTGGGAGTACGGTCGGCTGAGCGTGCAGCTCAGTGATGTCTACCCGAACCCGGCGATCAAGAGCAAGGTGTATTTCGCTTACGGCGGGTTCTCGAATAATATCCGCGAGCATATCGAGGCCAATGTCGGGCATCTTCGCAAAGCGTACCAGTACGGCGTGGAATCCGGTGACCTTGTCTATGCCGGGTATTCGATCGCTTTCTCCTTTTTCATGCAGGTGCTCAAGGGCGATCCGCTTCCGGAGATCCTCCAGGAGTCGGAGAAGTACCGGCAGTTCGTTCATCAGGCGCAGGACCGGGACGTCATCTGGATCTATACGGTGATCCAGCGGTTCATCCACTCCCTGAAGGATATGGCCGGATCGGCGAAACCACAGCATCAAGAACCCCTGCTGCAGCCGGAGGAAGCCCAGGTCGTCCGCGGTCTGAGCAACAAAGCGGTAGTCCATACGTTCTATGCACTCCAGGTGCAGTCGTTCTATCTCATGAACAACCTGGAGGAGGCCCTGCGGATCTGTGAAGAAACCGATGCGAATCTCGGCCAGATGTTCGGGTTTCCGCACATTGAACTGCACCACTTCCAATACGGCATGGTCCTCGCGGCTCTGTACGACGGAGCAGGGAGTGCCCTGCAGCAGAAGTACCGCAAGCGAATCCGTAAGAGCCTTCGAATCCTGAAAAAATGGGCGGCCCATTCGCCCAGCAACTATCTGCATCTGCATCTGCTGCTCCAGGCGGAATATGACCGGATTCTCGACAAGCGCATGCAGGCCGGGGAAAAGTATGATCTGTCCATCCAGGCAGCAGCACGTTCCCGCTTTCTCCCGCAGGAGGCCCTGGCCAACGAACGGGCAGCGATGTTCTACCTGAGGGCCGGACGGCTGAAGATCGCCAAGGCCTACCTGCTCGATGCACGCAGCCTGTACGAGCGCTGGGGATCGGCCTGCAAGGTGGCACAGCTGGAAGCCCTCTATCCCGGCCTGCTCGGCTGGTCTTCGCCTGCCGACACGCATCCTGCGGCGGGCGGCTCGCTCCGAGTCGTCCCGCCCGTCACCTACCGTACGGTCTTCCACCACATGCTCGACCGCATGATGACTCTGGTGCTCGAGCACTCCGGAGCCGACAAGGGAGTGCTGATGCTGGAGCAGAACGGGCAGCTTCGAATTGAAGCCGAAGCATCGGCCAAGGAACCGCTGCGCTTCCTGCATTCCGTCCTGGTGGAAGAAGGAGCGGCGGCCGCGGTTACGGCCGTGGAATATGCCTGGCAGACCAGGGAACCCCTGCTGCTGAACGATGCGCCGGCGGCAGGCCTGTTCGGCAAGGATACGTACATCCGGGAACTCCGGCCGCAGACCCTGCTCTGTCTTCCATTCTCAAAGGGCGGGAAAATCACCGGACTCCTGTATTTGGAGAGCCGTACATCCCCCCCCGGGTTCCGCGAGGATCACTACGGCAGGCTGAAGCTGCTCGCCGCCGCAGCTGCCGGACTGATCGACAAGGCGCAGATCACAGCTCCGCTGGAAGCGAAGGAGGATCTGCTCCCGCAGGTGGAGGAGCTGGGCCTGGAGCCCCGTCTCCAAACGGTAGGCAGGACGTCCGGAGAGCGCACCGCCCTGGCTCAGCAGCTGTCCCGCCAGCAGTTCATGCGGAAGCTGCAGGCGATGCATGCGCTGCTTACCCTGCAGAAGACCGATACGGCGCTCGAAGGCATCGCAGTCTGGTGCGAGGAGCTGCTGCAGCAGGCCCTTGTAGACTCGGTCGCCTTCCCCGCTCTTCGGAGCCTGCTCCTTCCTCTGCTTCCGGCTTGCGCTGCAGCCGGGATCGAGCTGCAGGTGGACGGCAGGCTGGACTGCCTGTTCGAGAGGCTGAATCTGCCCCCCTCTTCCTTCACCGGCGCGCTCCTCCCCCTGCTGCAGTATACCGTGGATACTGCAGCGGCCGCAGACGCACGGCGGATCGTGCGTCTCACCTTGGGCGAGAGCGAGACACAGTACAGTCTCACTCTCTTCTATTCCGGCTCGGCGGCCGCACAAGAACCCCGGGAGCGTCCGTTCGAGAAGGGCTTCCCGCTCAGAGCCGAGGACTCCCCGGTGGTTCCCCTGCTCCAATCCCTGCAGAGCCATCTCCACCCCTATGGCGGAGAGGTCCAATGCAGGTACGAGGCAGGCAGGGGCATGATCTTCACTCTTCGTCTGCGCAAGCAGTCCGCCGGCGAACGGGCCCACAGGGAGGCGGCAGCTTCAGGGCTCGATCATTATTAATCCTGCTGCCTGGGCATCCTTCCGATATAAAAACAACAGCCCGCCGCGGTACCGGATCGCAAGAAAGATCCGGAAGCCGCGGCGGGCTGTTGCTTATCCTTTTAGCTGTGCGGGGCTCAGCCGATCTCCGCCGGCGCCTCACCGGCCGCAGAGCCGGCGAAGGAGCGCTCAATGAACGCCAGCGCCTCTGCCAAGTGGCCGCCGAAGTAGTCCCAATTGTGCTCCCCTTCGTATTCGGCATATTCATGCGGATAGCTGAGCTGATCCAGCAGGGCTTTGAAGGCGGAGTTGAGCGGGTACAGATAGTCGGAGAATCCGCAGTTGAAGTGAAGCTCAGGCCGCTGCTCCTCCCGCAGCCTGCGGGCTGCCAGCACATGCAGATCCAGCTCCCGGGCGAACGGGCCGTGCACCGGACCGACCAGACGGCTGACCTCGGAGCGCAGGAACTGCTCGGTCATCAGTCCGGTGGACATCAGCGCCCCGGCGATCGATGATGCGGAGCCGAAGAGCTCGGGATTGCGCAGGGCGAGCACGAAAGCGCCGTAGCCACCCATGGAAAGTCCGCAGAGCGCCCGCGAAGAACGGTCGGCAACCGTCCGGAACTCCCGGTCGATCGACGGCATCAGATCATATAAGAAATAGTCCTCGAAGCGGCCGGTGCCGTCGTACCAGTTGACATAGAACGTGCCGTGGCCGTAGCCTCCGTCGCTCGGCATGACTACAATGCTTTCCCGAAGCGTGCCGTCCCTCATCAGACGGTCGAGCTGAGCTTCCGCTCCGCCCTTGACAAGCCAGGACGTCTCATCCCCATTGAGACCGTGAAGCAGGTAGATCACCGGATAACGGGTATCCTCCGAAGCGTCATAGCTTGGTGGCAAATAGACCTGGCATACTTTACGGGCGTATAAGGCCCCGGAGAAAAACGAAAACGATTGAACGGCCATGGGCTCACTCTCCCTTGTTGGCTGCCGCCGGCTTTAATTCAGTACGGCAGTCAGATGCTCTTCGGTGATGGACCAGTGCGAGGTGTTCCATACCGTTTCCTTGTTCTTGATGTACAGCACCTGCGGAGAAGCGTGCTTCACGCCGGTTTCTTCGGCGATCTGGTTCGACACCGGACGGGATTCGATGACCTTCACGAGAATATAGTCCACTTCCTCGTTCGGCGTCTTGCCGAGATAAGCCTCGTATTCCTGCAGCGCATTGAAGCTCACCGGGCAGGCGGTGCTGTGCTTCAGCACAACGAACGGCTTGCTGCCGCTGCCCCCATAATACTGCTCCCATTCTTCCTTCGTCGTAATTTCCTTCCATTTCGACATCTTAGTTTCCTCCGTCTCATTTCTTATAGTTTATAGTATGTTCTGATGCGCAAGCCATCCGGGTTTACGGAGACTTGTCTTCGTAAGTAAAAAGCTCTGCGCTGACGCTCTCCCCAAGCGTCAGAATCCCGTAGGAGTACATCGGCTGCTTCCGTTTGTCCGTCGGGGAGCCCGGATTGAACAGCAGCTGCCCGCCGCGGATTTCATGAAAGGGGGTATGTGAGTGGCCGAAGAGAATCACATCCGCCAGTGACTCCCCCTCTTTGGTGCGAAATGCCGCGTAGGCGGTCTCCGGCGTGGACCGGCCCCCGTCCCCGTGAACGAGCCCGATGCGGTATCCTGCCAGCTCCACCACCTTGCGGCGGCCGAAGCGGCGGACAATCTCGGGTCCGTCGTTGTTGCCGGCCACACCGTCCACCGGGGCGATCGCCTCGAACAGCGCGGCCACGCGTTCATCCATCCAGTCGCCCGCATGCAGAATAAGATCGGTGCCCTGCAGGCCCCTCACCAGGGCTGCCGGAAGAGCCGCACCGCGGCCGAACATGTGGGTATCGGATACAACGCCAATCCGCATGGGAAGATCCGCTCCTTTGGGTTCAGATTCATTCTCTTATTTTACCATAGTCTCCGCCAAAAGAAAAAAGACCGTCCCTGCCCCTAGGGTTCCGGTCTTCTCCTGCCCGAAAGCGCGACGTCCGCCGCTGCCTTCCAGGGAAGTCAATAGGTTTGTCCGCGTCTTCGATCCTGCGGCTGCCTATTCATGCGTTTCGGGTTCGGCAAACATCTCGCTGTCTTCCTTGTTATCCCTTACCGTCTTCTGAAGAACGAAGGAGGACATAGTAAGGAACAGCGCGGTAACAGCGTAGTAGCCCTGCACGGAGAGCGGCTGCTCCAGGTTGACGATGCCGATGAACATGGCAAGAAGAGCGGTGGAAAAGGCGGTCCAGGACAGGAACGTAAAAGCGCCGGTGTTGCGCCGTCTGGCCTGTGCTCCGTCCTCCTGGTTGTCGCGGACGGTCTTCTGGAGAACGAAGGATGCCATGGTGAGATACAAAGCGCTTACCGCATAGTAGCCTTTGACCGACAAGGACTCCTCCAGGGTCGAGATCCCGATGAACATGGCGAGCAGCGCGGAGGCGAAGGAAGTCCAGGCCAGGAATGTGAATGCGGATGTGTTTCTTTTTCTCATGATGACAGCACCTCTGGTTTCGTTGGGCAGGAGCCTTGTTCCAGGTCCTGCTTCTTGATTCCTATTATAAAAGCGGCCGGACGTACCGGTAAGTACTATCTTAATATAGTACCTGGTCATAGCTTCAACTCCCGTATATGAGCCCCTTACCGCCCCTCCACGCCTGCTTTTTTTTCACATCCCGCAAAATAAGAAAACCCATGAGCTCTTATGCTCATGGGTGGTTCGCTGCCGCCGATGGGACTACAGTGAATCCCGCCGATTCGCGGCCTCCGGGGCAGGTTAGGCCGTCGGCACGCCGGTATGCTCCAGCGCCTGCGCCGAGATATTCTCTTTGAACTTGTCCATGCAGTTGCACAGGAAGTCCTTGCGGCAGATCGGGCACGGCTCCTGCAGCAGACGGGAGATGTGCGTCGCTCTCGCGCCGCCCGCCTCATCGGTCTCATACGTGAGACGACAGACCGTCCGGTCCTTCAGGCTCGCAACGATCTCGAACAATCCGTTCTTCGGATTGTGACTGACAACCTTGGCATCGGTGACTTGAGGATTGTATGCCATATACTTTCAGCACCTCTTTCAGGTATGTAATTCAACCGGCATGCGCCTCGCAAATTCCGTACACTAGATAATATCGTTTTTTAGCGGTCTCCGTCAAGCAGGTTGCCGAGCCCCCCGAGAATGCTGCCCTCTTCCTTGCGGCCGCCCGGTCCCGCTGCCGTGAGCACGCGGTCCGCCAGACGGCTGAACGGCAGGGATTGGATCCATACGCGTCCCGGTCCTCTCAGCGTGGCGAAGAACAGACCTTCCCCGCCGAAGATGGCGGTCTTGACGCCCTTAACGAACTCGATGTCATAACACACACCCTGTGTCATGGCTACCAAACATCCCGTATCGACACGGATCATCTCGCCCGGACGAAGCTCACGCTCGCAGATCGCGCCGCCGGCATGGACGAACGCCAGCCCGTCGCCTTCGATCTTCTGCATGATAAAGCCCTCTCCACCGAAGAAGCCGGCCCCCAGCTTGCGCTGGAAATCGATGCCGACCGACACTCCCTTGGCCGCACAGAGGAACGAATCCTTCTGGCAGATGATCTTGCCGCCGAGCACCGACAGGTCCATCGGCAGGATCCGGCCCGGATACGGGGAAGCGAAGCTGGCGCGCTCCTTGCCGTGGCCGCGGTTCGTGAAGAGCGTCATAAAGAGGCTCTCGCCGGTCAGCAGCCGCTTGCCTGCCCCGAACAGCTTGCCCATGAGCCCTTTGCCCTGGTCGCTGCCGTCCCCGAAGATCGTCTCCATGTGGATGTTCTGGTCCATCATCATGAGGCTGCCCGCTTCGGCGATCACGCTCTCACCCGGATCAAGCTCAATCTCGACGTACTGCATCTCGGAACCGTGTATCGCATAATCGATTTCATGTGCGTTCATTTTGATTTCTCCTCCTGCGCCCTTGGCTTGTGGAAGTCAATACGCACCTTGGGCCCCATGGTTTCCGAAGGGCTTTCCCAAAAACTCCCCTACGTCGTACATCCTTCCCCTTACGAGTACTCGATCCGCAGATGGCCCGCCGCTTCCTTGGCCAGCCCCCGTGCCTCTTCCACCGTCTCGCCCGTGCTGAGCGCAACCGCCATCCGGCGTCCGGGCTTCGTCTCCGGCTTGCCGAAGACGCGAACCTGCGTGTTAGGCAGCGAGAGAGCCTCGGGAAGTCCGCCGATGCGGAACGTCTCCGCGTCCCGGTCCGCCTTCAGCGTGTACGACGCAGCCGGCGTGAGCAGGCGGATCGTCGGCACCGGGAAGCCGAGAATGGCACGGACATGCAGCGCGAATTCGGAGAGGTCCTGGGACGCCATCGTCACCATGCCGGTGTCGTGCGGCCGCGGGCTGACTTCGCTGAAATACACCTTGTCCGGGGCGAGGAACAGCTCGACGCCATAGAGGCCCGCGCCTCCCAGCGCATCCGTAATCTTCGCAGCGATCTCCTGCGCCTCTTCCAGCTGCGCGGCGCTCATATAGTGAGGCTGCCACGATTCGATGTAGTCGCCGTCCTTCTGCACATGTCCGATCGGTGCACAGAACGAGGTGCCCGAGGCGGAGCGCACGGTCAGCAGCGTAATTTCGGAATCGAAGCGGATGAATTCTTCTACAATCACACGGGCCTTCTTCGCCCGTCCGCCTTCCATCGCCAGATTCCACGAGGTCTCGATATCCTCCGGCGTGCGGCAGACGCTCTGCCCTTTGCCCGAGGAGCTCATGATCGGCTTGATGACACAGGGAGTCCCGATCTCGGCCACCGCCGCTCTCAGCTCTTCGAGCGTATCCGCGAACGCATAGCGGGCGGTCGGCAGCCCCAGCGTCTCCGACGCGAGCCGACGGATTCCTTCGCGATCCATCGTCAGCCGCGCGGCCGTAGCGGTGGGGATCACCCGATAGCCTTCGGCTTCGAGTTCGACCAGCGTCTGCGTGGCGATCGCTTCAATCTCCGGCACGATTAGATCCGGCTTCTCCTTCTCGATCAGCTCTCTAAGCGCTTCCCCGTCCAGCATAGAGATCACATAGGACCTATGTGCTACCTGCATGGCCGGCGCATTCGCATAGCGGTCCACCGCCACCGTCTCCACGCCGAGACGCTGCGCTTCGATGATCACTTCCTTGCCGAGCTCTCCCGAGCCGAGAAGCATGATTTTATGGGCTCCCGCCGATAATGGTGCTCCGTACATGTAACTGTTCCCTCCATAAGCATCCCGCCAAAATTTGTTGCTATCGCAGTTATACTGCACTTATCCAACTTTTTCAAGGATAACTTCACGGTCTAGCCCGGGAGGCCTATGTATACTTACTAATTACAAGTATATAATAAGAAAAAAGCTAACATTCAAAGTGTGTTTTATGGTAAAATAGAGGCAGAAGAGGTGAAGTACGATGGCAGATCAACAACCGCATACCATGTGTCCCAAATTTGAAGCTGCTTTCGAGATCCTGGGCAAGCGCTGGACCGGCTTGATCCTCTGTGCACTGCTTGGAGGGCCGCGCCGCTTTAAGGATATATCCGAAATGATTCCCGGAATGAGCGACAGAATGCTGGCTGAGCGGTTTAAGGAGCTGGAGGCTGCGGGCTTGATTGCGCGGCACGTGTATCCCGAGACCCCGGTACGGATCGAATATGAGCTGACCGGCAAGGGGAAGGCGCTGAAGCCGGTCATGGATGCAGTACACCAGTGGGGGGAAGCGTGGGTCAATTGACACACGTTTCTTTTAAAATCCCGGTTTTCGGGGAGTTTGTAGGACCTAGGATATTTTGACTTTACGGACAAGGAGTTTATAATTAGAGGAGTTATGCATAATGATCCGGTTCGCTTATACAGGATATCGGATAATAATACATACGGCCCCCGCAGCCGGGACAAGTCAACCGCTCTTGGGACTTCTCTGCGCTATTCATCCAGAGGGCAAAAGAAAAAGACGATGCATGGTCGATCGTCCGGATGACATCCTTATGCTGACCGCTTCTGCAGCCGTATGCTTGACAGTACGCACGCACCTTATAGACATTAGGCATTCGTGACGAAGCACCTTTTCCGGAGCCGTGTTTCGCTGCCCTGCCGCTTGGACGGCAATGGGAAGCGGGAGCTCCCTCCTTCTTTTATTTCCGGCCTTACCGCGGTTTATACTTACAGTTTGTCCCAATCGCATCAAATATCGGAAGCCTTCCGGGGACAATTAATGAACTTTTTTCGTGGCAGCACGCTGATTCCGCATGACTTCTAGGATCAATTCGTCAAGCTCCATGCTCTTCCGGACGACATCCGGGTCGGTCAATGCGAAGCCATGGCCGGTCACCATATCGCTCAGATCATTGATACAACTTTGAATGCGGCGCTCGAGCTGCAGTTTCATTTCCATAAATAGATTCCCCCTGAGGTGGCATAATGGTTGCCTCGGGCTGACGTTCGTCATTGCGAACCACTATATAAGGCGCCTCCACCCGAAGGACTTTGGATACTTTGTATTATGAGGGGTAATCATTTAGAAAGTATGTTTTTCCGGACGGAGCGACTATGAATTTTTCTAACACTATTCTAAATATTTCAACCAGTTGAGGTGGCATGTCATGTCTAAAGTATTACTCGTGGAAGATGATCATAGTATTGCAGATATGATATCCATATACCTGAGCGAAGAGAATTACCATGTTTCCTGTGCGTTCGACGGCAAGCAGGCTCAGGACCTCTTCACTGAAGAAAGTCCCGACGTGGTCATCCTTGACCTGATGCTGCCGGATACCAACGGCATCGAGCTCTGCAAACATTTTCGCACGCTGTCGAATGTTCCGATTATGATCGTCTCCGCCAAGAACGAAGTCTCCGAGCGTGTCAATGCGCTGACGGTGGGGGCGGACGATTATTTGTGCAAACCGTTTAGCATGCGGGAACTGGCCGCCCGCACCTCCGCCCTGCTCCGGCGTTCAGCCTTCAATCAGTCGGTGAAGGCTGCTGCCGTAGAGGCCCCTGTTCCGGAAGAAAAGGATATTACCCTCGACCTCGAAAAGCGCTGCATTTATCTGCGCAGCCAGCCGATCGATACGACGTACTCCGAATTTGAAATTATGCGCAATTTCTGGCTTCATCCCGGTAAAGTATTCTCCCGCGAAGAGCTTCTGAACAAGATCCGCGGCATCGATTCGTTCGTTACGGAGCGTTCCGTTGACGTCCACATCACCAACCTTCGAAAGAAAGTCGAATCCGATCCGAAGGACCCTAAGTACATCAAGACCGTCTGGGGCGTCGGCTACAAATTCGAATTAAAATAGACGATAAACCTTCACCAAAGTGTATAGGGTCCCTTGCGCAAACAACGGACCGCCTTCCCATGCCGCAGAGTACGGCTGGAGGGCGGTCCGTTGTTTGGTTATGTCCCGGAATATTGCCCACGGAACAGCATCCTATCGTCTCGTATTGACGTTATCCGGGAATACGTGCTGCACCATGGTGCCGAACTCATTGATATATTGGGAGAATGTGCCCTTCTCCTGCTCTTCCTTGGCATAGAAGCGGATGCGCTGCACATAATTAGGGTTCGCAGTAACGAACACCTGCTGAATGGTAGGCGCGGCCCCCAGCACGGTCTTACGGATCTCATCCGTTTTGCTTGCGGAGAGACCTCCATCCTCAGTCCAAGAGAATTTGAGCGCGCTGCCGCCCTTGCCGAATAAGCCCGTCCCGCCTTGGGGCGCTATGGCATTCTTCATCATCTCGGGATTCGCCTCGGCATCCGGGCTGTGTCCCTGCAGCACAACCGACACATAGGCGTTCACCTCGGTCAGCAGCACCTGAGCCTCCTGCACGCCGTTCACGCTCTTCACGCGGGAGGCCAGATCAGGGGAGAAGCCCATCGACTTCGCTTCATGGCGGTTAGTCATATCGAGCTGCTGGCGGCCGGTGTAAGCCTCTCCTTTGCCGCCCGCCTCCGGATCTTCGTAGCGCTTCTTCACGCCCAGCGTAGGATCCTCATTGTTACGGCTGTCCCGGTCAAAAAGCTGCTGCTGCCGGTAATCCTGCAGCCCGCCGCCGGAACGGGAAGCTTCAGGCTTGTTGCCTCCGCAGCCGGAGGCGCTTAGCACGCAGGCCGTCAGCAGAGCAAGCAGCGCCGGTCTGCGGTTCATTGCGATGGTCATAGAGGTGTCCTCCTAAGGTTAATGCACGGACGCGCAAGGGCGGCCATCTTTCCCCATTAGGATGAATCACCAGCCGGAAACTATGCAAAAAAGTGAAGCATGCTGCGGTAAGCCCTTACCGGGAATCCCCGGATCCTTTGTCGAGCTCCTCCAGGAAACGCTTCACCGCTTCCTCGCTCACATTGCCCTGCCGCTTGAATTCGGCCAGCCGGCTCGCCAGATCAAGGCCGTAGGCTTCGTTCTCCGCTTCCTCCTCGGCATAGGCCGGATCAAACCAGACATAATGCCCTTCCGGGCCATTGCGCAGAAAGGCGCGCTTCCAGTGCTGCGGATACGCATACGGCTGTTCACTGAACAAGACCCCCAGCACATCGTCGGAATCCAGCGGCAGCAGCTGATGAAACACCTCTTCCCCGCCGGCCCCGGCTCCCGGAGCCCCGGCAAGGTTCCGGTGAAGATACGAATAGTGCAGATAATGCTCGCCGGTGAGCTTGTCCTTCGCAATCTCGTACATCTCCAGCTCATTCTCCTGCAGGGTACGGACTGTCTCCAGCCGCTCCTGAAGCTCCTGGCTTGACACCTGCCGGCTCTCGCTCCACGAGCGGTTTTCTTCCCTTGTCATGCCACTCTCTCCTTCCTTCAAACGCCCGACTTCGGCTCCCTCGGCTCCTGCTGCAGCTGAATCGTCCGCCGCGGCAGCCGCCATTTGTACGTCACGGACAGCATCCGCATGATGACTACGAGGGCGAACAGCAGCAGCAGCGCCCAGGAGCCCTGGAACCACCCCAACCCGATCATGAGTCCGGCGAGCAGCGCCCAGACGGCATAGATCTCATCACGAAGCACCAGCGGCTTGCGTCCTGCGAGCACGTCACGGATGATGCCGCCGCCGATACCGGTCATCATGGCAGCCACCATCACCGCACTGAGCGGCACGCCGTTCTTCGTTGCGTACAAGGCGCCCTGAATGGCGAACGCGGCGAGTCCGATCGCGTCGAACAACGATTCCCACGTTTTCCATCGCAGAATCCACGATACCGGGACAAGAAACACAAGAAAAGCCGATACTACGGCGGTCTTCAGAAACATGCCCTGCTCCCAGAGTGTCGTTACAGGCACGCCAATGAGCAGGTTGCGAATCACCCCGCCGCCGAAAGCGGTGACGAGGGCCAGCACGAACACGCCGAGAATATCGTATTCTTCCTCCATAGCAACGACCGCCCCCGAGATTGCGAAGGCGATCGTGCCGATAACGCTGAATAATTGAAGGTTAATCTCAAGCAGTGTGTCCATAAGTGATCAGTCCAGGTTCCAATCCAGTTGTACGACATTGCCGGTCCGGGAGGACTCGTAGATCGCCTCGAGCACCAGCGAGTTGGTCAGGCCCGACATCGCCGATGTGATCGGTTCGCGGCTCTCTCGCACACAGTCGACGAAATGGCGGCTCATCCGCACTCTCGCGCCTTCATCGTTCTGCGGGATGACAAGATCCACATCCGCCGTGCGGTCGAACAGCTCGGTATGCAGGGTGCCTTTGTCTCCTTGGAGTGATGCGCCGCCGTCCGAGCCCATGAGGTAGATATAAGGGCCGTTGTTGATAAAGCTCGTGTTGGCCGCCCAGGACACATCCAGAGACAGCGTGCTTCCGTTGTCGAGCTTGATC
Organism: Paenibacillus sp. S-38; assembly: GCF_049942825.1. NCBI lineage: Bacteria > Bacillati > Bacillota > Bacilli > Caryophanales > Paenibacillaceae > Paenibacillus > Paenibacillus sp. S-38. The sequence goes on along the minus strand of NZ_CP187970.1, from coordinate 3,439,749 downwards.
AGCGCGGTAGCCAGGTCTTCCACGTCGTAGAAGCCGTTCCAGTCCGGCTTGCCCCACGTGCCGATCCCCTTCTTCTTCGGTCCGAACTCCGCGTAGGTCGTGCCGAACACCGATACCGGCTTCGGGGAACCCATGAGATGCAAAGACAGATCGAGCATATGCACGCCGATATCGATCAGCGGACCGCCGCCGGCCTTGTGCATCTGGGTGAACCAGGTGCCCCAGCCGGGAATGCCTTTGCGGCGCAGCCAGCCGGTCTTCACGTTATAGATTTTGCCCAGCGCGCCCTTGTCGATCTGCTCCTTCACCTGCAGATTCAGCGGCTCCCAGCGCATTTGGTGCGCCATCATCAGCACCTTGCCGCTCTTCAGGTGGGCCTTCACGATCTCCTTGGCTGACGCCGCGTTCACCGCCATCGGCTTCTCGAGCAGCACGTGCTTGCCCGCGCGCAGCGCCTCGATCGCGATCGGGGCATGCGCTTCGTTCGGAACGGCCACCACGACCGCATCCACGTTCGGATCCTGCAGCAGATCCTGATAGGTCACGTGCACGGTAGGGATGCCGTACTCCTTCGCCCGGGCGATCGCCATAGGCTGATAGACGTCCGTAACGGCCGTGATGACGACGTCGGGCAGCTTCTGGAATTCCTGGATATGTACGTTACCGATATTGCCGGCGCCGATGACGCCGATGTGCAGTTTGTCGTTAGGGCTCATGGTTTTGCTTACTCCTCCGTTTGCCTGTGGGTTGTGGCGTTGGACCTGCCAGCGTGCTTCCTGCTTGTGCCAAAAACTGCTTATAACTATACCACAGCTTCTACAAGATGCCCATATCTTTGGCCTTCTGGGCCGCTTCCTTTGAGCTCTTGCCGCCGAGCTTTTTGAGTATGTTGCCGACGTGCACCTTGATGGTGCGGATCGACACGACGAACTTGTCGGCGATCTGCGTCTGCGTATGTCCCTTCTCGATTAGATCGAGTACCTGGATCTCGGTCGGCGTCAGCAGATTCTTGAGCTCCCTCACCCGCACCTCGTGCTCCAGCTGCTTCAGCCGCCGGAACTCTTCACGCATCTGCGCCGCTACACTCGGATGAATCGCGCTGCGGTTCGCATACGCACTGCGGATCGTTGCCGGAATTTCGGTGAAATTCGATTTCACCATATAATCGACGGCTCCCGCTTTGAACGCCTCGAAGATCATCTCCTTCTCTTCCATCGAAGAGAGCATGACGACGCGGGCGCCGCTGCACTTGACGATCTCTGCGGCCGCCCACAAGCCCTCCGGGCTATCGGACATCATGATGTCCATGAGCACGACATCGGCTTCCACCCGCTCGAGCAGCTCGACGCCCGCCTCCCCGGAGGAAGCGGTTCCGACGACCTCGATGTCCCCTTCTTTCTGCAGATAGCTCTGCAGCCCGCGCAGCCAATCCGGATCGTCCTCCACGATGACCACGCGAATGCGGTTATTGTCCATTCTCACTCGCTCCCTTCCGGCCTTCCGCAGCCCCCCGTCTCGGAAACTGCATGAACACGCTCGTTCCCTGACCCGGTTTGCTGTGGATATTCATGGTGCCTTTATGCTTCATGACAATAGTATAACAGTAGGACAGGCCCAAGCCGAAATTTAATTTTTTGCCGCTCTTCGTCGTGTAGAACGGATCGAACACCCGCTTGAGCTGATGCTTCTCCATCCCGGTCCCGCTGTCCTTGATCTCCACAACGAGCTTACGTTTCGTCTCGCTGAGCCGCACCGTCAGCTGGCCGCCGCCGGGCATCGCTTCCATCGCATTGGTGAGCACATTGGTCCAGACCTCCGTGAGCTGCGCCCGGTCCCCGGTCATCGTCCCTTGGTACAAGTACTGCTCCTGGACCAACACCCCCTGCGTCTCAGGTGCCAGCATGTCCAGGCACTGCCTGAGAATGCGGCTCGGTTCGAATTCCTCCATGACGAGCTCCACTTCCTGCGTCTGTCCCTGGATGCGGTAGATCATGTCGTAGATGTGCTGGGAGGCGGCGAGGATAACCTCCACGTCACGCACGAGATTCTCCGGGTCCGTCGCTTCGCTCTCCGCATCCGATTTGATCTTGTCCCCGAAGAGGCGGATTTTGCCCACATCGTTCTTGATGGCATGGTTGAGAATCGACGTTCCGGAAGTAATCGCACGCAGCGTATAATCGAGCTTCTGGTTCTGGATCGAAATTTGCAGGCCCATGAAGCCGTAACGGAACGATGAGCCGACGATGACGGCAATCGTGAACGCGATAATTCCGGGGTTGTACCTCCACCATTCATACTCCCCGAAGAGTGCTGGAAGCACATACAGCGTGAATAAGGCAAAAAAGAGCGTCGGCGCCGCCGCGGCGGTGGTGAGCAGCCGGCTGCGCCTCAGGAATGAATTGCGTTCCTTCCACGTCCCGGCGATCAGCAGGTAGATTCCGCCCAGGATATAGGGCACCGCCCAGAACAGTACGTAGCTGTAAGGGATCGGGGCATCCGGAGGCGCATCGAAGGCGAAGGAAAGCACCGGAGGCAGCAGCAGCACATAAGGCAGCCAGCGCCTGCGCTGCCAGGACCAGTACGGATAGTCCGGGAAATACACGATACTGAACATGACGAAGGTATACGGCAGGCCGTAGTAACACGTCAAGGATGAGAAAATCTCGGCCTGCGTAAGGAGCGGCGCCACATTCGAGGTCAGCCACCCTTTCGCGTAGAACAGCGGGAACAGGTCGTCCGCAATGACGGCCGACAGCCCGCCGCAGCCTCCGGTGAATGCGATCGAGGAGATCCAGCGCGTTGTGATACGCTTCGGATCCGTCACGATAAGCAGCAGGCCGATCGTCCAGAGGCCGATAAGCACGAACAGCATGGAACCACTTCCGTTTCTAAGGGCGAACCCGGTCTCCGGACAGCAAGACCATCGGGCCAAGCTTCTCCAGCCGGGCCGGGAACACCCGGATCAATATTCCCGGGCCAGTGCTTCCAGCTCCTGGAGGCAGCGCTGGGCCCACCGGACCGTGCCCTGCAGCTCCTCGCGCTGGGCCTCCAGCGCAGTGAGCAGCGAGTCGCGGTATTCCGGCACCGTACCGGTGTATGGCTTCACCGTGTGGGCCGGCATCAGCGCGATCTCCTGGTAGGCCAGCGCCCGGCGCTGGTGGAAGAACGCCACATCCGCTTCCATCGGATTGTGCAGGTCGCCCTGCGTCGGGTGCTTCACAACGGCCAGAATTTTCACCGCAATCTTGCCGCTTGGCGATACCTCCACGGTTTCGCCGATATACTCCCCCGTCTTGTACGAGGCTCTGACCAGCGTTCCCGCTGTCGCTGCATCCCATTGCTCCATGTTTGGTTTCGCTCCTTCTCTGTAGGGTTGTCCCCTATTCTCATGCTCGGCTCGGCTTAGGCACCGCTTCGGATCCATCCCAGCAGGTCGGCGACCGAGCCGAGACGGTACAGCTTGCGCTGCACCTGTCCTCCTTCAAGGTGGACAAGACACGGAACGCTCTCGATCTGCCAGCGTCCCGCCAGCTCCCGCGTCAGGTTGATGTTGCAGATCCCGATGATCCGGCCCGGGTCGGCCGCCGCAGCCACCTCCAGCATCCGCATGCCGACACGGCAGGTGCCGCAGAGCGGCGAGTAGACATAGACATACCTCGGCCCCTTTCCGAAGGGCGTGTTACTGAGCAGCAGGGTTTCGGACCACTCCGGCAGCCCCATCCGCATCCCTTCCTTTCGAGCCTTCGATTGTTTGGCTGTCCCTGTTGCTTCTCTATGGACAAATCCGGTAAAATGGTACTATTCAAGCATAGGGCAGGTGGAAATAGACATGACAGAACAAAACAACGAATCCGTTCAGGCAGGTGCAGGCGAATCTTCGGAGCCGCGTAAGGTCTCCCTCGCTGATGCGATCAAGAACAAGCTCGCCCAGAAGAAGCAGGACCAGAAGGACGGCAAGCTCGGCGGAGGCATGCGCGCAGGCAACGACGCCGTCATGCGCAGCCAGAACAACAAGAAGCCGAACAACCAGCGTCGTCGTACCGGCGGCAGCTAGGACTCAACCGGGCTTCTCAGCGGTCAGTTCTGCTTGAACGAAAAAGCCATCGTAACAAAAGAAGGATGAGCGTAAGCCCCAGGGGCTGCGGCTCATCCTTTTTTTATCATGATATTCATGCGCGCAAGCGCACAGGCGGCGGAAACCGGAGAAAGAGGGCAACCCCGTCCTCCCTCCTGCCCCAATCCGTTCTTAAGCATAAGCCGCTTCGCGCTGCTTCTTGATGTCTTCGTTCTCGAGGTACTCGTCATAGGAAATCACTTTATCGATCAAGCCGTTCGGCGTAATCTCCATGATCCGGTTGGCCACCGTCTGGATGAACTGATGGTCATGGGAGACGAACAGCATCGTGCCGTCGAAATCAATCATGCCGTTGTTGAGCGCCGTGATGGATTCGAGGTCCAAGTGGTTCGTCGGCTCGTCAAGCAGCAGGACGTTCGCGCCGCTCATCATCATCTTGGAGAGCATGCAGCGGACCTTCTCGCCCCCGGAGAGAACGCTGGCTTTCTTCAGCGCTTCTTCGCCGGAGAACAGCATACGGCCGAGGAAGCCGCGGAGGTACGATTCGTCCTGGTCCTTCGAATATTTGCGGAGCCAGTCGACGAGCGTCTCGTCACTGTTGAAGTAAGCGGAGTTTTCCTTCGGGAAGTACGCCTGGGTTGTCGTGACGCCCCAGCTGTATTCGCCGGAGTCGGCTTCGACTTCGCCCATCAGAATCTGGAACAGGGTCGACTTCGCAATGCCGTTCGGGCCGACCAGTGCGATCTTGTCGCCTTTGTTGACTGTAAACGAAATATTGTTGAGCAGCTTCTCGCCGTCCACCGTCTTCGTCAGTTTGTCTACCGTCAGAATCTGCTTGCCCGCTTCACGCTCCGGCTGGAACTTGATGAACGGGTATTTGCGCGTCGACGGCTTGATGTCCTCGAGCGTAAGCTTCTCGAGCTGCTTCTTCCGGGAGGTCGCCTGCTTCGACTTGGAAGCGTTGGCGCTGAAGCGGCGGATAAACTCCTCGAGCTCCTTGCGCTTCTCCTCGGTCTTCTTGTTGGCCTCGCGCTGCAGCTTCGTAGCGAGCTGGCTGGACTCGTACCAGAAATCGTAGTTGCCCACGTACATCTGGATTTTGCCGAAGTCGATATCCGCGATATGCGTACACACCTGGTTCAGGAAGTGACGGTCATGGGATACGACGATAACGGTGCCTTCGAAGCGGGAGAGGAAGTGCTCGAGCCAGTTGATCGATTCGATGTCCAAGTGGTTCGTCGGCTCGTCAAGCAGAAGAATATTCGGATTGCCGAAAAGCGCCTGCGCCAGGAGGACGCGGACCTTCTGGTTGCCGTCGAGCTCCTTCATCTTAAGATCGTGCAGATCCTTGCCGATGCCAAGACCGATCAGGAGCTCAGCCGCGTCGGATTCCGCCTGCCAGCCGTCGAGCTCCTGGAACTCGCCTTCCAGCTCGGCTGCACGCATGCCGTCTTCTTCGGAAAAGTCCGCTTTGGCGTACAGGGCGTCTTTCTCTTCCATGATTTCAAAAAGGCGCGCATGGCCCTTCACAACCGTCTTCAGCACTTCCATCTCGTCGTATTCGAAATGGTTCTGCTTCAGCACCGCCATCCGCTCGCCCGGCGTAATGCTCACTTCCCCTTTGTTGGCTTCCAGCTCGCCGGACAGGATCTTGAGGAAGGTGGACTTTCCCGCGCCGTTCGCGCCAATAAGACCGTAGCAGTTGCCCGGTGTAAATTTGATATTGACATCCTCAAACAAGGCGCGCTTGCCGTATCTCAGGGTAACACCCGTAACCGTAATCATGAACTATTGATACCCACTTTCTTCCATAGACTGAAGCTTTTCTTCCATCATGTGCTCTCAAACGTATATTATAGCACAGGAGGGGCACCATCCCCAAGCGGAAACGGTGCGGCTCCCCATATTTTTTTGCAGTTCCCGCTTTCTCTGAGGGTCCCCCCATAGCTCGCGTCTGCTTACTTGCCCGAAGCTATGCTCTCGACCAGCTCCGACAGCTCGGTCCAGCGGTCCATCGTCGCCTCGAGCTGGGCGCTCACTTCCTGCTCCTCGCGGAACAGATCCTGGACGCGCCCGTAGTCGCTTCCCGCCTTCTCGATCTCGGACTTGATCTTTGCGAGGCGCTCCTCGAGCCCGGCGATCTTGTCTTCGATCTCGTCCCATTCCTTCTGGTCCTTGAACGAGAGCTTCTTCGGCCGTCCCGCTTCACTTCGGGAAGCTTGAGGCGCCTCGGCCTTCGGGGCCGGCTTCTCCGCCTTCTTGGCTTCGGCCTCAGCCTGGCGCTCGCCTTTCACGGCCTCCATATATTCGGTGTAATTCCCGAAGAACCGGCGTACCCGGCCCTCTCCTTCGAAGACGAAGAGATGGTCCGCCGTCCGGTCGAGGAAGTACCGGTCATGGGATACCGTGATCACGACGCCCGGGTACTCTTCGAGATATTCCTCGAGCACGGTCAGCGTCTGGATATCCAGATCGTTGGTCGGCTCGTCGAGCAGCAGCACATTCGGCTCGCCCATCAGGGTGCGCAGCAGGTAGAGGCGCCGCTTCTCTCCGCCGGAGAGCTTGCCGATCGGCGTCCACTGCTGGGCCGGCGTGAAGAGGAACCGCTCCATCATCTGTGCTGCTGTGATCGCTTCCCCGTCGGAGGTGCGGATCACTTCCGCCGCTTCCTTGATGTAATCGATCGCCCGCTGCTTGTCGTCCATCTCCACGCTCTCCTGCGTGTAGTAGGCAAGCTTCACGGTTGAGCCCGTGTCGATCACACCGCCGTCTGGGCTCAGCCGCCCGGCGAGCAGGTTCAGGAAGGTCGACTTCCCTGTGCCGTTCGGGCCGATGATGCCTATTCGGTTCTCCGGTAGGACAATATAGCTGAAATCCTCGACGATGCGCCGGTCCTCGAATCGCTTCGACAGATGCTCGATCTCCATGATTTTCTTACCCAAACGGGTAGCGCCGAGCGATACCTCGAGCTGAGCCGCAGGGCCTGCCACCTTGCGGTCGCGCAGTTCCACCACGCGGTCGATCCGCGCCTTCTGCTTCGTCGTCCGCGCCTTGGCTCCCCGGCGCAGCCAGGCCAGCTCGCGGCGCAGCAGATTCTGCCGCTTGTCCTCCTCCGCCGCTTCGCGCTCCAGGCGGTCCGCCTTCTTCTCCAGGAACGCGGCATAATTGCCCTCATAACTGTACAGCTTGCCGCGGTCGAGCTCGAAGATCCGGTTCGTCACCCGGTCTAGGAAGTACCGGTCGTGGGTGACGAGCAGCAGGGCGCCCTTCCACTTCGAGAGAAACTCCTCGAGCCATTCGACCGTCTCATGGTCGATATGGTTCGTCGGCTCGTCGAGGATGAGCAGGTCCGCCGGCTGAATCAGCACGCGTGCCATCGCGACGCGCTTGCGCTGGCCGCCGGACAAGGTGCCGACCTTGCGCCCGAAGTCCGTGATGCCGAGCCGCGTAAGCACAGTCTTCGCCGTCGTGGCGGCGTCCCAGGCGCCCGTCGCGTCCATCCGCTGCTGGGCGGCGAACAGCTTCGCCTGACGCTTCTCATCCTCAGGCGCAAGCCCCAGCTCCGTCAATGCCCATTCGTATTCCCGCAGGGCCTGCATCAGCGGCGTATCGCCGTAGAACACCTGCTCGAGCACCGTGGATTCCGCGTCGAAAGCGGGATTTTGCGGCAGATACTCCACATGGAAGTGATTGGAGTGAAGAAGCTTGCCCTGCTCCAGCGGCTCCTCCCCTGCCATGATCTTCAGCAGCGTAGACTTGCCGGTGCCGTTGACCCCGACCAGCCCGATCCGCTCCCGCTCGTTGATCTGAAATTGAATGCCGTCGAACAGCACCTTTTCGCCGTAGCTTTTATATAAACCTTCTACTGTCAGTATGTTCATGAATGTCTTCCTGCTCCTTTCCGTGTCCGGGGAGATCGGGTCCATAGCCCGGCCTCCCCGGTGCGGATTTATATCGTATACGGCTCCGCCGGGTCCGCGGCATAGGCTGCGAGCAGAGAGGCCGTGCCGATGACAGCGTCGATATGCGTGCGCTCCATCGCATGGGATGCATGCACACCCGGCCCGATCAAGGCCGCACGGATATTGCTTCCTCCGCGGAGCGCCGCCGACGCATCCGAGCCGTACTGCGGATAAATATCCACCACATGGCGGATGCCGTCCCGCCGGGCCAGCTCCACAAGCTTCGTGGTCATCGCGTAATCATACGGACCGCTCGAATCCTTCGCACAGATCGATACGTCGAGCTCCGTGCACTGCAGATCCTCGCCCATGGCGCCCATGTCGACGGCGATCATCTCCGTGATGTCCTCCGGAATCCACGCCGCGCCGTGCCCCACTTCTTCATAGGTGGAAATCAGCAGCTTCATCGTATAGGCAGGCACGATCGATACCCGCTTCAGCAGCTCCAGCAGGCCGAACAGCGCTGCCACGCCGGCCTTGTCGTCCAGGTGCCGGGACTTCACGTACCCGCTAGGCATGACACGTGTCCGCGGATCGAACGAGACGAAGTCTCCGACTTCGATACCAAGTCGACGCACATCCTCTGCCGAGGATACCTGCTCATCCAGGCGGATTTCCATCACGGCCTCCTCCCGTTTGAGGTCTTTGGCATCCGGGTAGACATGCACGGACGGTTTGTCCGTCAGGATCGTCCCTTCGTAGACCCGGCCGCCTCGCGTATGCACGCGGCAATACTCGTTCTCCACCGCTCCCAGCATAAATCCGCCCACAAGGGTAAACCGCAGCATCCCGCTGCTCTTGACCGAACGGACCATCGCGCCGAGCGTATCGACATGGCCGGATAGTCCGATTACACGGCCGTCCGCAGCGCCCGGGACCGTAATGATCCCGCAGCCCTTCGGTGTCAGCGTCATCTCGTAACCGAGCCGGCGCGTTTCCTCGGCAAGCTTACGCATAACTTCCCCGCAATAGCCGCTTGGGCTTGGCGTCGCGAGCAGCATGTCCAGAATACGGAGCACGTATTCTTTGTCTATCGTTTGCGTCATAAGGATCCCTCTCTTTCACTCTGATTCTACTTCAGCTGCGTCTCTACTTCCCGGAAGGATACTTCTATTTGATTCTCATTCCCGATTCGTGTAAGCTACATTTGGAACAATATTCTAGGAGGTTGCCCCCCATGTCCGAAGCTTTGCCACCGAAAACATGTAGTATTGAACGTATGATCACCGTAGATGCCGACGTTGCCAAAGTGCTCAGCGGTGAGAAAACCGCTACCCGCCGCAACGGCCGTTACGCCGATATCGGCGAAATTATGGAGCTTCAGGGACGCAAGTTCGAAGTAACGAATGTGTACTCCCAAGCTCTCGGCGAGCTGACGGACGAGAACATCAAAGGCGAAGGCTACTCCTCCGTCGAAGAGTACAAGAACTACATCATGTCGATGCATGCCGGAATGCCATGGATGCCGCAGATGCGCGTTTGGGTTCACGAATTCCGCGAGGTATAATCCGGTCGGCTGCGGCCGGTTCGATATCGAAGCGAGTTACGCTTTCTGATATTTCAAGGAAAAACAGTGTAGCCAAGGCTCCTCTGCCCGCGGCTGCCCCGCCGTAAGACGGGACGCCAGCAGATGAGCCGGCTGCACTGTTTTTGTTTTACTCCAGAAGAAAAGCGGAGGTTCACCGCCCCATGTTTTGGTACGATTTGCTCGTCTTCATTCATGCTGTTTCGGCCATGGTGTCCATCGGTCCGTTCTTCGTCCTCATTCCCATGCTCCGTAAACTTCATACGGCGGAAGGCCCGCTCAAGGAATCGTTCCTGGACTCTTTCCACTTCGTGGTCCGCTTGTCGAAGCACACCGGCCATGTGCTCGTAGGCTCCGGCCTGCTGCTTATGTGGCTCGGCGGCTGGCCGTGGGATACCCCGTGGATCGCCGGCACGTTTGCGGTGCTCGTCGCCTCCCTGGTATTCATGGCCCGGGCATTCTCACCGACCATCCGGAAGCTGCGCCAGGAGGACAGCGACCGGGCCCCTTTGCTGCGCAAGCTGACACGGTCGCTGTATATTTACCTGACGGTGCTCTTCATCATGATGTGGATGATGATCACGAAGCCGCAGTTCGAATTCCTCACATCCTGAGCCAAAGAGAGTCGCCCCCCGAACATCGGAGGGACCGGAACGATTGGTGTGAGGCACCCAAGCGTCCTTTACAGGGCGCTTTTTGTTTTTGGCGCCGGTCGCTGCCGCACTCAGCTTACGATACGAAATCCACGCAAACACTTGTCCCGTCCAGCACCTGCTTCATATGGGCTAAGACTTCCACATGCACCGGGTGGTCAGCGTACACCTGCAGATCCTCGACCGAATCGAACTTCGTAATCAGGGCAATATCGTAGGAACGGTCCAGATGCAGCACGTCGATCCCCACTTCAATGTGGCGCAGCACGTCGATCTTGCCCTCCATATTGCGGAGTACGGCAGCTGTAGCCTCGACGGATTCGGGCTGGCGGTCCTTCAGTTTGAACAATACGATATGAGTCAGCATGGTGGCATTTCTCCTTTACGTGTCGGATATGGGATGGCGGCTGGTCCGCCTCAGGAAAGAGCGGCCTGCCTGGTGCAGGCACTCTTGATCTTCTAGCCATGTATGTATGTACCGGAAATGATCTGCGCTCATCTCCAAGTCCAGCTCCCATCATGATGGATACCGAGGATGGACGCTTCATTATACCATTTCTTCGGTGCCCTTTTCTACAAGAGCGGAAGGAAGTGCTTCCGCTTCTTCCCTTCACAGCCCGGCACGGCGTGGGGGCGAGTTTCGACACATAACCCTTTCTTGCTCCCGGCTCCAGACTGCCGCATAACGGCAAAACCCAGGGAGTCCCTGGGTCATGCGGTCATAAACGTATATTCTGTGGATACAATCCGGATGCGGTCACCTTCCTTCAGCGTGTGAAGCTTGTAGGGGACGAGCGCTTCCCCGTTCACCGTGGTTCCATTGCGCGAGCCAAGGTCCTTGATGCTCACGCTTCCGTCCGCTCCTCGTACGAGCTCGGCATGAAGACGTGAAACCCCAATCTCATCGTGCACCCAATCCGCTTCGCCGCCGGCCCGTCCAATGACGAAAGCCGCCTTCGTCAGACGGATGCGTTCACAGGATCCCGCACGGTCCCACTCGAGGCAGGGAACGGCTGCCTCCGCTTCGGTCGCAGTCTGCTTACCGCCTAGAAAGACCGTGGCATCCGCCGGACGGAGCAGCATGGTTCGTCCGGCAAGGTCATCCGCTCCGCCCTGCACGGGGGGCTGAGACAACGGCGAAGACGAAACGGGGGAACCGGCCGTGGGGGCGGGGCCAAAATAGGTGTCGAGGAGCGGACCGGCTCCTGCACGGCTCCCGCCTCCGGAAGTCGAACGAGGCTCGGACGGCTGCGCCGATCCAGCAAATCCGCCATTCTTCCATGCGGCGGAACGATCCCCGTCTGCCGCACCGGCTGCTGCCTCAGCCTCAGAGGCTTGTCTCTGCGTTTGGCCAAGCCCCAGTCCTTCAAGGAAAGCAGCCCCCGAATCCTTAGCTCTTGGTTGGCTGCCGAAGTCCGGCGGCTCTGGGTAGGGGTCACTGTACTCCCTCTCCGCCTCTTCCGCTTTCTTCATCCGCCCGATGATCAGCAGAGCGGCGGCGGCAATAAGCAGCGTGGCCCCCGTGCATAGATACAGCTTCGGTTCCCCGGGTGAATCCGCATAGAGCTTCCAGACCATGCCGCACGCCAAGACGGTCATCATCGCGACATAGAACGGCTTTTTGCTTCTCGGCTTCCCGTCGGATTCTGCAGCCGCAGCACCGCTGGAGGCCGCAGGGTTGGCGGCATCACCATGCAGACCGAGCCAATCCGGAACGTTGAATGTCCCCTCCTCCCCCCAAGGATGCGGGCCCGGCTCCGGTCCATGTGCTTCCGTGCGATCAGCTGCCGTCTGAGCAGCATAGGGAGTTGACGCCGCCGAATGGAACCCGTGCGACGGGTGGTCCCGATGCAGATCCATTCCCGGTTCGCGTCCCGTCCGGCCGGCTGCTGACCTGCTTGTTGAGGCGCTCCCGTATCCGGTTCCCGAAGCGGGCGCAGCTCCTCCCTGTGCCAAAGCTCCACCGGGTGCGGCCGGACCAAGGGAGGAAGGGGCTCCCTGTGCCAAAGCTCCACCGGGTGCGGCCGGACCAAGGGAGGAAGGGGCTCCCTCCAAATACCCTGCCTGCTGCAGCAGCAGCACCTTCAGCTCCGCCATCGAGAAGGTCTCCTCCCGCTCCAGATAGCGCATGAGCTCCTGGAATCCGCTGCCCTGCAGCTCCGTAACCCGGTGAATCCAGCGAGAGGCCAGCTCCCGGAGATCTCCGGCCACACTGCCCTTGCCCTCCAGCCGCTCCACCGGCACATAGGTAAGGTGGATGTCCTGCAGCCCGCTGCCGCAGTAGATGCAATCCTCCTGCAGCATATATCTGCCCGGCTGCAGCATGTAGACCATCGAATCGCCGAGCACCTCCACAATAGAGAGCAGCAGCTGATAGTATCCCCGGAGCGTCAGCTTTTCGGTACGCAGCCACTGGGTGAGCATGCGCTTGCCTGTTATCGTGTAATAGAGCAGCACGCTGCCGTTCCGGCTCTCCAGCTGAAGCGGGAGCAGCCCCGGAATCCGGTTGGCCGACAGCATGCTGAGCTGGAACGAGGACAACTCTTCCTGCCGCAGCCCCGCCTCCGAGCTCAGCACCATGAAGTGGCCCTGCTCGCTCACGTAATCGACCTGCAGTCCGTACAATACGGCTTTCATAACTTGTTGGCCCCTTTCTGCCTAAGATGTGATTTCATCGTTCTTGAGACCTCCCCCCTCGGGAGATCAGCCCATTCCCAGCAGCTCCGGCCACAGGGTGCAAACCGCCCCAGGCAGAACGGCCCACATGAACGGGAATTTGATCCGGTGCCTGCCGCTCCCCTCACTGCTCCGCAGCACGCCGGGATCCCGGAAGAAGGCGAGCTGGAACAGGCCGAAAAGCATTCCCTTGAGACGCTGCATGCCGTCGGAGCGTACAAGCAGAATCACAAAGCCGATGACGCCCGCACACAGAAGTGACGCCGCCATCACCTGCAGCACGAAGGCCGCTCCGGTAAGAGCGCCGAGCGCACCGAACAGCTTCACGTCGCCGGCTGCTACAGCCCCGATCACATACAGCAGCAGCATCGGGAGGAAGCCGGCGGCAAATCCCGCCAGCGACATGCCAAGTCCCCCTGCCCCGTCTGAAGCCAGGTGCAGCAGCAGTCCTGCCGCCGCTCCGGCGGCCGTCAGTGGATTCGGAATCCGGCTGCGGGTCACATCCGTACAGAAGGCAGCCAGGAGAAACAGGCCTGCAGCGAGCATCTCCATCATACGCCGCCTCCCACCCAGGCACGCTCCGTCGCTTTTTTTTTGAGGATGACCGTTTTCTTGAAGAAAGGCACCTGGAACGTGTAAGGATACTCGGCCTCAATGGTGAGGTAAGCCTCCTCGAGATTTTCCATATCGGGAAAATGCAGTGCCGTCACTTGAATCCGCGTCTTGTCCAGGCGCCCTTCATCGGCGAAGGAAGCGATGATAGGTGAGGCGCCTTCCGCGAACCGGCGCTGGGCGGCCTCCTTGGCTTCGCCTGTCTTTTCGCTGCCCCACGACTGCACCTGCTCCCGTTTCGACTTCTCCCAGGCCACCAGCTGTACGAGGGGCGCCGGGATCCACTGAGCGTAATTCTCCACGAACGCTTCCGTATCGGTAACCGTCTGAGCGGCCGAATTGGCCTGGGTCAGCACACCGTCCAGCCAGGCGCTGGCCGTGGAGTTCTGCCAGGCCGTCTGCCCCTGCAGATAAGCCTGGCGCATCGGGTACATGTTCGCCGCCATAACCTTGGCCGCCTCCGACACCGTCGATTGCAGCGCCATCTCGGCCAAGGAAAGGCGGATGAACCCTACGAGCAGCATGACAAAGGCCAGGAAGAAAGGCAGCGTAAGCGCCGCTTCCAGCACCATGCTCCCCTTGTCTCCCCGAACCAGCTTCCTCCAGCCTTTCATGGTCTCACCCTTTCCATAGCTAATAAGCAAAATCCGCGGTTTGTGTCAGCTCACACCGGCTTCCGCTCGGAACGCAGCCCCCGAACTCAGACCGGCCAAGTGTCCGCATAATGGAAGGCAGAAACCACAGACGAAGCGATGTGGCGGCCCTGCCCGAAATATAAGTGTTCGCCGAGGCGAGATCCAGCTCCGTATTCAGCTGGAGCAGCGCCTGAAGGCGGGACAGCAGTACCGGCTCCCGGCTGTGCATGAGCAGGAAGATGCGGAGATAATCCTTGTAATTCAGCGTAAGCAGGTTGTTCGTAAACTTGCGGGAGAGCGGTACGGCTTCCCCGTGAATCAGCTTCTCCAGATCCTCCTGGGCCCGCAGCGCCCCTTCCGTGACGGCCGCCAGGACGACAAGCATCGGCGAGCCGGCGGCCAGCGCCTCATTGCGCGGCTCGGTCAGCGCTTCGGCTGTCCCTACCGCCAGGCGGAAGGAGAACAGCTCGGCATAGGCCAGCGAGTAGTTGCCGGCACAGGAGCGGGCTCCATAGAGCAGGAACTCGACTTCCTGGTTCGTCAGCGGATGCTGCTCCGGCTGGGACAGCTCCTTGGATACGATCACCCGGCCGTGCGGATCCTTGTGCAGTCCGAGCGTCCGGTAGCTGAACTTGCTCACGGCAAACTCGTCGATGTAAAATTCGTCGCGTACCTCGCCGAGCAGATCGCCAAGCGACGAGACCAGCTTCAATGCACTGAGTCCGGCACCGTCGGCCGAGTCCAAATCCACTGACGGAACGGAGGTGTCCGGGCTGCCTGCCTGGTTGAGAGCCATGTAGGCGCCGTAGAAGCCGGCATCCTCTGCGGCTGCAGGGTTACCCAGCAGAGAGTGGTACAGGGCTTCGTGAGGATCCACGCCGGACATGATGCTGCAGCCGCCGATGCCCCTTTTGACCTTATCCAGCACCACACCGGTCTTCGTGCGCTCCTCCCGCTTCGCGGCATCCACGCGCTGATTGCGGCTGGTCCGCTCCTCCTGGGAAGCCTTATGCTTGGTGTACAGCGCCCCCACCTGCTGGTGGAAGCTGTCCAGCCCTGCCGTTGTGGTCGCATACTTCTGCTGCGTGAACATCAGGCCGTCGCCGATCTGGGCGTTCACACCGGAGAAAAGGGACACCGCAGCGCTGACGCCCGCTTCCCAAGTATCCAGCTCCTGCCGGTCGAACCGCTGCACACTGGCGTACACCGCCTCGCTGCCGGAGGCTGTCCCGCTGCCTGCGACGCTGCCCAGCTCGGCATTGAGCTGGTCGTTGGAGGCTTTGGCCGCTTTCATCGCCGCCAGGAACACATCCTTGCGCCCGGACAAATCCTCATAGTCCTTCTGCGCTTTGACCTTCAGAACGGCGATCAGCTGCGCATACCTGAGAATGTCCTGCATCAGGGCTTCCAGATCGGCCATCATGGCGGTAGCCTCCGTAACTTGGTCCTGCAGAGCCTGCTTTTCCTGGATCAATGCCGAGATGGATTGGGCGGCGGCGGGCCCCGCCATGGCAAGCGACGCAATCGAGCCGTTGATGGAGGAGATCTGGTTCTTCAGCGAGGCAATCTCCGTTTTTACGTTCTGCAGCGACTGGCGCACCTCTTCGATCGTATGGATCCCGATGCGCCCGCTGAGCTCATTGAGATCGCGGAGCTGAGCCGTATAAAACGGATGCGCATCAAGCGACATCTGCCGGATGCGCAGGAACTGGTCCCACGCTTCCCCGAGCTTAGCGTCCCGCTCGTTCAGCAGCTTCTCGATCTTCGCCGCATTCTCCGTGAACTGGGCAGCCTGGCCGAGACTTCCGGCCACACCCGTTTTCTTCAGCTTGTCGCTAAGCTCCAGCGAGTAGATGATCGGCGCCCGGTACTTCATTTCCTCCAAGATCTGACCTTTCAGCTGTTCGTGGTTCGCCAGCGAATACATCGGCGTCACTTTGGCGGAGCCTTCGACCATCTTCTGATCAATGAACCGGAACCCACCGGCTTCCTCCGGCGTGGATAGATTGCCCACCACGGTTTTTGCGAAAATATCCCCTGCCTTGCTCTCCTCAGGAAGACCGTACAAGCCGTACGCCTGCAGAGCCGGAGAGAAGGCCGACATGGAGGAGCGAACGCCCGCCTTGACCGCATTCTCGGCTTCCTTCTGCGCCGTCTTCCAGCGGACTACGTCGATCAGCAGGCCGCAGAGCAGAAAGACCGGGATGAGAATAAGGATCAGGTAGGTCGACACGGCACCGGTCTCTTCCTTCAGATGACCGATGAGGCGATCGGCATTCAACCGAGGGGCAAGCGTCATCGTCGTTACCGGTGCCTTCATCCTGCTCGCTGCCGTGCCCGGTACCCGCATCCTTCTCATGTTCCATTGACCGCCTTCCTTGGGGGCCATCCTGCGGTTTGACGCGGAATGCAGCGTAGGGCCCTCAGCTCCGAACCATGTCCATAATCGCTTCGCATGCCCGTTCAGTAACCGCTTGGACTTCCGATAAAGGCCCTGACGCCGCTGTCCTCTCATTTTCATCCTCCTCATGCCCGTTCTCCTCCTT
Organism: Paenibacillus sp. S-38; assembly: GCF_049942825.1. Classification (NCBI taxonomy): domain Bacteria; kingdom Bacillati; phylum Bacillota; class Bacilli; order Caryophanales; family Paenibacillaceae; genus Paenibacillus; species Paenibacillus sp. S-38. The sequence goes on along the minus strand of NZ_CP187970.1, from coordinate 3,423,065 downwards.
TCCGGCTGTTCCGCTCCCCAGTCCTACTCATGCAGCACCACCACGATTCCCTGCCGTTCGAGCTCCGCCTTCAGGCCGCCCGACAGCTTCACTTTATCCGCCTTGGACAGCTTGAAAAAATGCCATACCACACCCTGCACCTGAGTGCCCTGCTTCAGCAGCTCGGCATCCTTCGGCATCTGGACCTCCCGCAGGTTCTTCTCGTTGAACGTATAGTAAGCCTGGTGCGCGACACCGCCGGCATCCAGCGCATCCACCGTTCGCTTGGTCTGCGGATCGACCTGGATCACCTGCTCCTGTCCTGTAACAAGCAGCCGCAAATAATTGGCGGCTTGGGCGTGGGACGTAATCCGTACAGGCTCCTTGGGCTCCCCCTTCGGTTCGACCATCGCGGCCAGCGCCGCCTTGGGCTTGATTCTCCCCTGTATCTCGCTGATGAACGTGCGGGTCAGATCCGTCAGCCGGATCGTCTCCACCGGGTCTACGACGTAGGACTGTGCACCGGCCTGGACTTCATCCTTGCCCCAGAGCCTGACCGCAAACGCCGGAAGGTGCGCCGGCTTCTGCAAAGCTGCGCCGACATAACGCAGCAGCCCCTGGTTGCTGTAGGAGAGTTCCCCGCTTACGCTTGACGGCAGCTCTCCCGCCGTCCGCTGCAGCTTGCTCTCGGGGGAGCTTCCGCCGCCCGCTCCCCCGCGTGACGGAAGACCGACCGAAGCGGGGCTGACCGGGAGCATGAAGCTGAACAGATTCGACAGGTGATCATCCGTCAGCCGCCAGTAAAGACTGTCCCGTTCCCCGTTCGTCACAGCGCCGGTCCGGTAGTCCTTCCTCGAGTTGTCCCAGTTATAGGCGGTCCGGTTCGCCGACACCGAGGCGGTCTGGTACAGATTCGCCTGGTGATACACGTACAGGGCCAGGAAAATCAGCAGTACGGTCGCCAGCAGAATGGCCGGCATCGTCAGTGAAGCCTCGATGCTGAACTGGCCGCGGACGTCATTCAAGAACCGCTGCGGCCGAAGCTTGATCCGATTCCGACTCCGCCTCCCCGGGGAGGTTCCGCCTGTGTCCAGCGGACCCGATGCTTCTCCCGGTTTTCTATGGGGCGGATCGTTCTTAGGTATATCCATACCTCACTTCGTCGGCGAGAGTTGGGTTGCATCCGAGCTGATGCTGCCTGTCTCGGCATTGATCTGAGTATCCGCAGCACCAAACAAGGAGGTCATCCATTTGATGATCCACTTTCTGAATGCCAATACTTCATAAGTATGAAAAAAAGACACTCTCTTTTTCAGGAGTGTCTTTTTTCGTAAATTATCGTTAACATGACTTCAATATAATAACTTTAAATTAAATATACTAATTGAAGCTAGATCTTTTGACTGTAATTTTATACTTAATTTATTAATATTCACAATGTTCAACTCTAAATCATCTGGTTCAGCTTCTTTATTTATCTCATAAGTATAAACAAGGTTATCATCGAGAAATAGCTCCATCTTTCCTTCTATTTCATACTTGAGAATTGATCTTGGTATTGCTACACGGCCTGTAAAAGTAATGTAATAGCCGTTGAGTGGATAATCTATCATACACCATCCAGCTCTTGTTTGCATGTTAACATAATTATTGAATGTATTCCCCAATAAATCAGTTTTATCCTCATCATTAATCAATAAAGACTTATTGGATTCAACTATCTCACCATCAACACTGGAATAATAAATTGTATTGAAACCACAATCTCTTAAACCCATGTTTTTTATATCCTTTCCAAGAAACGCAACTAATTCATTAAAATATTGTAAGTATAACCCCTCGGCTTTGACCTGATAATTACTTAGTTCAAATTCATTAACAAAAACATTTTCCCTATATTCTACTGTTGTTTGTAATGAATATACCTTTCTTATTAGTCGATCTAATTTAAGTTTTCCTCCAACTATATATCTATCCATTAAACTAAGTAACATATATGCAGTAATTATATGCATCTCATTAATATGCAGTTGCAGCCTCTTATCTAGCATCATATAATGTATCTCAACTTGTCCTGACAATTTTTTGACACGCTCATCCTCATCAAAAATATAATCGATGTTTTGGGGATTGCTAAGAAATTCTTTGTGAACCGCGAGTTGTTTACTATATCCATCTTTTAAAACACGATATGCTCTTGTGTAATTCAATAAAGGACTGTACAGATTGGCTTGCCATTTGCATTCGATTATCAATAAAACGTTTTTCTCAATATCATACAGTGCTAAATCGATATCACTTCCACTTAAATTTTGCTCATTTGCTACTTTATGATAATTCTTGTCCCACCTACAAACAATGTTGGGGATTTTTTTAACACGCTCTACTATAAGATTTACTATTGACTGGGACATCGTTTTTTTCTGATTCGGAATTGTAACTTTTTTAAAATAATGACCGTTTGGTATAGTAAAATGCCAGTCATTTATCCTAAATGAAGTTGGATTAAAAATAATTTTATCTTGAATTAATACCAGTGGAAATTCATGAAACGATGCACCTTCTAATTCTAATTGAGAAAAAGAAAAATACTCAATAAATTGTTCAATTTGGTTACGGGGAACTTTAATTGTTTTAACTACCTGGTCAATAAATTTCTTTTTTTCATACATTTTTACAAGATCAATATAGTCAATAGGAATTCGGTTATACCATTTTATATAGTTTATACAATATGAAACACTAAAGAGTAACCCAACAAACCTCACTAGATTATCATAATTTTCTATGTACATACTTGTAATGCTTCCACCGATTCTCTGAAAATCAAGATTGACTCTTTTTATACATAATTCTATAAAGTCCTTATTTTTGAACTCTGAAATATTCTTTAAATCTTCGGGCGATAATGAATGCAGATAAAAAATAAGGGTTCCAGCAAAGGCTGTTTCAACTTTTTTTTCTTCACTATCATAGATACCACTTTGATAAATACGCTTATCTAGTATTTCATTCTTTATAGTAGGTAATTTTATAAAAACATTACTTCCATCTATTTCCACCATTAACTTCCCATAAGAATTCATGTCCCTTAGTGCTTTTTTATATTCATAGTCAGACCAAACAACCCTTATAAGTTCATATAAGTTATTTTTGAAATATGTGTATGCTTCTATATCAAAATCATAATTCAAATTTCTTAAATCATATCGGTTCAATACATTTCCAATAAACCAACAAATTGCATTTCGTTCGTTATCTATATCAGGTAGCCTAGACGCTCTTTCAAGTTCAAAATATCTCTCCTCAAGCGCAAGCAACGGGTATATCAGCAAGATACCTATTTCGCCAGAATAAAACCTCTCATAATCAACAAAGAATGAATTAATTCTTTTATCTATTTCACTAATTAGAACTTGCCTAAACTCGTACTCTTCTTGTAATTGATTATGAGTATTTTCCAAAAAATTTCCCCCGTTCATGGAATACTTTTTATAAATATTACCATATGAAACAAGAGTTTTATACAATATTAATTCGCATTTGCTGCGACGTCTATAATAATTTGGTCAAATTACTGGTTATTGAGCATCCTAACAGCTCACGCAACAAAACCGGGTTCAGTTTCCACTTGACCTCAGTCCCCTGTCAGTCGTGAGTACTTCTAACACCTTGTAAATTCCTCTTTAGCCCTCCATCTCGAACTTGATTATTGAAGGCAATCAGCTGGCATCATATCGGTGTAACTTCCTTGTTTATGAGCACTTTCGAAAGGTTCTCTTTTCATTATTTATCATAGAATTTCATACATCACCGGACAAATAACGGACAAAAATAAAAAGCAAAAAAACATATGGCCTGAGTATGAATGCACCCAGGGAGCAGTAGCCGCGCGGTGGTCCGCTGCTCCCTGGGTGCTCAACTAACATTCTCCATTTTGCTCAATAATAAAACACTCCGTCCCCTGAAACATGATTGTTCGATTCACCCTCCTTCTCCGGCACACGCCTAATTGCATCATAAACACACGTTTAAGTAACATACTTTTGGGAACGAGTTTAGACACGATTTGACTACACAAATCAATGGGATACATGGCAGCTTAAAGATTGTCTCTTAAACGGCCGTTTTTGATACTTAAGGAATGACAAAGTGCCCCCACTCACTGGGGGCTCTCTGAAGCAACAACACGATAGGATTAGACGACAAGCTTAGAACAATGCCCAAAAATCGTAAGCTATCATTCGAACAAGTTCCCAGGTATTCGAAGGACCTGAATTGGGACCATCATTATATGGATAGGTATAGAATATCGGTATAGTAGCCAAAACAACAAATGTTAATCCAATAATTAGCGAGAAGAAAGCAACAATTCTCATTTACCGCATCACCCCTACATCCATTGGCATGAAACGAAATACAGCGGCCGCGCCTGAGTTGCAGACTACCTATGCTTTTACGGGCCAAGGGGTCCAAAATCGTTGCTATACATATCAATAATCCATTTCTCGTTCACTTTCTTAAAAAGAAAGGTGTCTATCACTGGTTTGCCCTCGCCAACAGGATATCGCGTTGATACCCTTACAGTAACTTTCTTCTTATTAGCGCTTAAGCCTGATATGTCAATTATTTCGTAATTTGTAATTTCCCCGTACCTCATTCTAAGATCAACAGTCGAGCTAGGCAGGTTGTTCGCGAGCAAACCTTCAACTATGGAATAGTCTCTTGTGATAAAGCCTTTATAGAAATTCTGTATAACCATTTGAACATCTGATTTACCTGATTGTTTCAAAAAATACAGATAACCAGTAAAAATCATCATTGCAAAGAATATAATATATAAAGACTTTCTTTTAAACAGTGGCCTTATTTCTCGATCTCTGGTAAAGTTCGAGATGTTTTTGACAGTTAAATCATTAAACGATGTACCAACAAAGTGATTTAAGGACTCATTCTTAAATTGGTTACGTTCAGTACTAACAATGACCCCACCTTTCATAACCACAACCTATAAATGCGATATCGGCCTTTTACATAATTACCTAATTACCAAACGCTATTAAGAAAGCGTATGTTGCATTTAACTGACCGACGACCTAATAAAGCTGCCCGACCGATAAGTGCGCCGGCAGCTTCATACTGTTTGTTGTTCAGCTAACGTTCTTCTTTACTTTAATGCCGCAGCTCTAACCAAAGCTATTTTCCACCCAATTTAAAACCCTTTCCTCGTTTTCATATGGAGTAGCAAAAGGTCATCTTGCTTAAGGAAGATGATCTTTCTTAGTGAAGATCATCTTCCTTAACGCTTTATTTATACTCTCAGGTATGATATAAGACTGCTCACTGGCTGCTGTATCAACTAGTAAGCCTTTTTGCCCATCTTCGTCTACGATGTTCAATATATATTTCTTCTCTGTACCATTTTCAAATGCTACAGTCATTAGAAACAAGCTAAGATAATCAAGATTTTCCACCACTTCGGTTGGTTGCGTTATAGCCCCTTGAAAAACTTTTATATCGTCAGGGCTATCGAATGTTTTTTCCTTAAATGCCGGCTTCTTCTCTGCTCTTTCCCAAACATCAGTACTTGTTAATTTAATCAATTTTATCTCTTCCTTCGAACCTTTCTCCGTACATCCAGTTAATCCACAAAACAATACGAATAGTAGCACATATATCATTAATTTACTCAAATTTCAACCAACTCCCTACACTTCGTTTAGTTCCGCGTGGCGATGTGTTTCTTAGTAAGTTAATTAGCGTCAATATAGCTGTCAGAGGTATTCACTACGTAAGTTTCCCTGAAGGCTACTGCCTTTTTCTTAAGGAATACAGCTCCATATTTAACGACCGAACCATGCAATTTACTTCATTGTTAATTGAATATCATTTGTTGTTCTAGCCAGGCCTATCTATCCCAGTAATGTCCTGTCGGCTCCATTACCGATAGACATCTGTGCAAGACCGATTAACCTTTTTTTCGATTAAGCATCCCAAATAATAGAATATTGCTCCTACAATTACACTTAGTACTAAATATTTGTTGATAAATGGTTGACAGAAAAAGGGGAGCTCTTCACATAAGAGACGAGTTCCCGCGGTTTGAGAGTCCCACAGCTTGGCAAGTAGACTTGCTATACCAACGTAAATAATTTTTTCTACAATGAAGGTCTCGGCAATTACATGAACAAACAATTTATTCTTATTAGCCCCCTTGAGATTGAACTTAGCCATAAAAAAACCTAACATCAGATAGGGTAAAATGCTGAAGACTAATCCATAATGAATCCAGGATACATTGCCAGACATATCCGCAGGAGTTCTCCATATTAAAGCATAAGTTATTGATGAAACCAGATAGCTTAGAAAATAAAAGAAAGTAAATGTCACTGCAACTCCAATAGTTATTTCCCTTGTAGGGTATTTTTTCAACAGAAATACCTCCCAAAATAATGAGCTTGAGCAACAAAGCCAGGGACATTGTATTTAACTAAATCCCAGCCTAATATAATAATTTATATTACCGCATATTGGATCTGCCCTGCCCGTTAGCGGAACGAAAAAGCAGCCGGTCTTCATGGCCAGCTGCTGCTGTCTGTATTGAGCTATCGTCTCCAGATAGCTTAATCGCTAATTGTACGCCGGGTCAGCTGCCGCGGCATCTGCTCCTTGGTTATGGCGTTAGAAGGAAACTTCTACGATAATTGGCTCTGATTCAATAACATAATGTTTACGTTCATCCTTTTTTGTATCAGTAATGTCGAATATCGATACACCGACAACTTGAAATTCCCTAGTTTATCTTAATGGGCCCAACGATAGAGCCCTTCGGGGCGATATCAGATTCCAACCCAATCAGATTTGTCACAAATGGTTGAAGGTCCACACCATCCATATCCCTTACAACAACAAAGTTTAACCCTGAGTGATAGAGTGTACAGCTACTGCTCTATTTGTCATTTATAGGTTACCTTATAACTTATATTTCCACATCTTCTATCTTGTATTGCTGGAGAATCTCTAACTTCAGTACCTCCGTTTATTGTATAAGTAATATTCTCAGGAGTAGACACTTTCACAATATAATTTCCAGGAGTGATTTCCTTACCATCTGATCCTATTTGATTCCAAGGGATTGTTAATTCATAACCGGAACTTAATGGTACTGCCCCAGATAAAACTGGAAGCTTATATTGATAAACTAGCGCTCCTTGTGTTCCATCCACTGTTTCTTTGTAAACATCAAATGTCAATTCTGTCGGATTGGCATTAAGATTAATCGTTGTACGGTTAATCAGATGGAAAACAAAATTATTCGATTGACTTATTTTTAACTCGGATTTTTGATAGTATTCATCGGGTACATTTAAAACCAGACTTAAAGGGGAGCAAACAGCATTTGCAGGAATAGTGTTTTCAAATTTTTTTAGTTCATATTTATTACTGGATATAGTTATTAAACTCATATTACCAGTTTCAGGTGAAGGATCCACATATTCAACTTTTGCGCCCATTGCTTCAGCAAATGACCGCAATGGAATATAGGTTTTATTGTTATAGTTGAGTACGGCATCCTGAGTTGAATCAAGTTGTGACGATATATTGTTAACTTTAAAGTCAATTTTACTTGGAAACAAGTAGGCTTGAATTGTATTTGCTGCAACAACTGCGGTGGACATAGATATTAAAACACCACAGAGAAGGCCCAATCCAAATTTCTTCAAAAAATCATCTCCTTACATTGATAATTATATTAAGAAACGTTTTGTTTCAGGATACGAAAAAAGAGTTCCAATAACGATAAGACGAGACAGAGATGAAAAGGTAACCTACTGGAGCCAAAATAATCGTAAATCCTACTGCGGGTCCGAGAAACAACCTTTTCATAATACTCCTCCCCGGAATAAAACGATCAGTTTAGAGTAGGTCACAATACAGCGCCATATTTAATGTCCAAACCTGTTAATTGGAGCAGCTGCCGCGCGGCGAACTGCTCCCTGGTTTTGTGCTATCGTCTCCCGATAGTTGAATCACAACCCCCAATGAGTATTCTCATTGAATATTAATTTGCAATTCTGTATTTAATTTTTTTTCAGTCCCATCATTAAAGGAAGCATTTATTCCAATTGTATATTTACCAGGTTTTAAAAATATCGAACTGTTTTCATATTCTTCTCGGCCGTTCCCGTTATTTTTTTGAAAGTTATATTCTCTTATAAGTGCCGGAGGAAGTTCGTATGTAATTTCACTATTTTTGTTTAACAATGATTTTTTTCCAACAGCTGATCTATATACCCCAGTTTCAAAACCGTCTTCATCTCTGATGTAAAAAACCAGTACAGAGCTCGCATGAGTAATCTCTTTGGATTGCTTACCTTTGTATACTAAGTTACCCCATATGTTTAGATGTTTTTTCTCACTGTACATAGAATTTGCTGAGTGCAACACTAATTCGTAGTCCATCTCTTTTTTTACTGAACTAAGGGTTGAGATTTTTTCAGATGAACTATCTGCAGTAAGGACCGAAACAGTTTTTTCTAGTGGGTCATATTCTATAGTCCCTCCCATATTCTCAACCAGAAATCTTGCTGGTAAATACGTATGACCATTGTAATTCAAAGTGCTATACCCCTTATCAAGATCCTTGAGCGTATCGTTAAAAAGTAATTTTACGGGGAACAAAAATACATTTTCTAAATAATTTGATGAATAAGAAATGGATGTTGCAGTTATTAGGGTAGATCCGATTATTAATGCACTGAGCAGGACTTTTTTCACAATATCACCCCTTAATATATCTCAACCAGATATACACGATAATCCAACTATTCTACAAGTCACCACAACGCGGCTAGAGGCGCTCCTGGGAGGAGCCTCTTTCACCCTTTCTTTATTTATTTTGTTGGCAAAGTGATAATAGCCAAATTAGAGTTATTACCTTTGATTTGTTGTTGCCTAACATCCTCAGATCCTAAAAGTGAGTAATCTATTGTTACGGGTTCAGAGAGAACCAAAGAGTAGTTACCAGGATCTACTTTTTGACCAGATGCATTCTTACCGTCCCAAATCACATACGGAGACTGAAGCCCCCAAAATAACTTTGTGTCTGCACCAGGAATTGTTAGTTGCTCGGACTTAATTTCACCACCCCAAATTGTTTCATTGGTGCCACTTTTGGATATAGAGACCTTTAATGTAAAGGGTTTATTGATAGTAATAATATCTTTACCTACATTATAAAGTGCAGCACCTATTTGAATCGATCCATCATCTCCACTGTTGTAATTAAGCTTTAATGATATTGGGGTGTCAACATGATTCCCTGGTGGAGCCAATCCAGTTAATGACCAGTTATTGCTTGCATTATTTAAATCAATTGTAATTTTTGTATCTGTATAGTTTTTTCCTTGTTGGTAACCAATTCTCGCTCCTAACTTTTCAGCAATAAAACGTAAAGGAACATAAGTTTGGTCATTGTAATTAATAATTTCTGAGCCGGTGGGGATATGTTGATCTGCGTCATTAACACTTACTTGTACAGGAAATAACACCGCTTTAACGTAGTTGACTGCGGCTGATACCGTAGTCGAAGCTGAAATTACTACTAAGCCACAGGCCAATCCCAAGAGCACTGCCTTTTTACTCAAAATTATTCCTCCTTACAGATTCAAGGGTAACTCCAACTCCAAGACGTAATTTATTAACTAATTGTTTCTTATTCCTTTCAGACAGGGGGTCCCCCCAGTAAAACGCAGATTTACAACGCTAAGGTAACCTTCTGGCTACCTTAAAGTAAAAAGGGCTGCCGCGGCAGCCTCTTTGCATTCAACTAACGTTTCCCGATAGCTTAAGTATTACTTTTCTACCCCAGACTAACAACTTACTGGGGCATCTTTTCGAGTTTGTCATCAATCTGGTGTTTGTGGCGCTTCCACGTGCTTTCTCTTCTCGACAGTTATTTCGTTCAGCTGATCGACAAGCCCGTTATTTCGTAAGTAGTGGTACTTGGTCCCTGGCTCGTCGTTAAACTCCACAACCACGCTGATTCCATAATCCCCACCGACGGAGTTTATGGCGGTGATCGACGCGATCTCAGCTTCCTTGTATCCCCTCTGACTAATCAAATAGTCCCTTACCTGCTTCTCGAAAATACCGTGCTGATAATTCAAAAACAGATGATAACCACCGTAAAGGAGAGTTACCGTCAAAATTGCATAAATGATCATCTTAACTGGAACTGCGCTCTCAGGTAAAGCAGACATTTCTTTTCTCCTCCCTGCCGGTCCTTGCTTTTCTCGGGGAGCGCACCTACTCAGGCAAAAACAGACTCTTAAGGCAGTTGAAGTATCATCAAAGCAAGGGTCACCACAAAAAAGAATCCTGCAAATGTAGCTGTCATAAGTGCCTTTATAGATAGGTAAGGCTTTAGGTTAAATCCCTTTTCCTCACTTAGCAGCTCATCTATTTGTCTTTTTAAAAATTCCCGAGCAAATGACTCTTCTCTATTTTCGAGTTCCTTCCATATTGACTGGTGCATTTTTTCAAGCTCCTTATGGCTTATGCTCTCCTTTAATAAGGCCAATCTTATTCCTCCTTCAATAACATACCTTTTCGTTAAGACAGATACATACGTAAAGAATGGCTCTCAACGTAGATTACACTAATAGTGAGTTTCCCTTACGACGGTATTCACGCATATCCCAATTTTAACATATTTCCCCACTATACTGCCCGTTACTTCAACGCGACCAGGGGGCAGCTGCCGCGCGGCGAACTGCTCCCTGGTTGTTGTGCTATCGTTCTCCGATAACGTAATCGACTAATAACCATGAAGGGCTAAAGGGCATGCCGGGTCATCTTTTTTCAATCGGTTGGCGTTCATTTTTTAATCGCAACCCGCTCAATAAACCGACGAATTGTTTTTTGGACGCTGCCTCTTTATCATGCTTTGAAAATTCCAGTACGTTAATAATTTTGTCTTGTATCGGGATGACGGCGAAATAGACGTCATGTGTGCCGGTCAGACCGGAGGCGGCTGTACCGTTGTCAGCGTCTAGCGTATATAGCTTACCGCTTCCGATGGGAGTATCGATTAATTCTTCATTTGTAATTTCGCTATGGTTAGGCTTATAAAATTTGAAGTCAAAATCCTCAGCATACGGGTACGTGATAATACTACCGAGATTCATTCCGTTCTCGTCAGTGAGGGATGCGTAAAAGCGGTCTCCGGTACTTAGGTTCCATCCCTTCGGCAGGATAAATCCCAGATTGGAGACGTCGTATTCAGAGTCCGTACTGACAGTGGTTTCAAGAGGCTGCTCAATGCCGGCGTTGGCAGTTTGGTTAACAGAAACGGTTAAAGTGACTGGGTTATTCAGGGCGGCGGGAACCCTATGGTTACCGGAACAACCGCCAAGAACCAGCAGCAAAACAAACAGTAGCACTTGTATTTTCATAGATCGTGCCATTCTTCGTCTCCTATTTGTTTTTGACCTCAAAACTGCATGCGCCCCCGTAGCCATCTGCTCATTTCGCTATCGTTCTCCGTTAGCTTAGTCTACTTAGGCAATTTAGCCTCAATGAAATTACCTAAAGCTTCACTTTCAATATAGAATTGTGTCTCATGATCTATATGCTTCGGACTGAGTTCAAAAATTGAACTGACACCTGCAGTACCTCGATAGTAACTCACAGAAATGCCAATATCCTTAAACTGCAACAATAAACTGCCGTCAGGTGTTGAGCCGTGTTTCATCCTATTACTACTTTCGAATTTGGCATCCCTTAATAACCGAAGCAATTCATTTTGTTCGTTCTTATCAAGTTGAATTTTTTGATCGGGAAGCAGATTAATCGTTAAATCTTTAACCTGATCTTGATTTAAACTTTTACGAAATTCATTCCAAACAAGCACATCTTTAATATTGTCGCTGTTCCATAAGGCCACAGCAGTAACAAGTGCGAGGCCTATAAGTGTAAATATATTTTTTCTTCTTACAATGTACTTCATTGAATGTGCTCCTCTAACCCGTTTGTCCATGTTATAGACGTGAATAGATAAGAGAAGTTCTGCAACCAATCGGATTAAACTAAAATGCCCCGATACTTCCATGAAGAAGGAGCAGCTACCGCGGCAAACTGCTCCTGGATTGTTTAACTAACGTTCCCAGATAGTTCAACGGGTGTTGTTCGCTCTAGATAAGAAAGAAATAAGCGCATTATCGTACTCTGCAGCGTGTTTTCCAATCCAAATAAGGTGTCCCCACGAGTCAAGAATAAATACTTCCGATAGGGGGACTAGCGCTTTTGCGTTTTCCGGATGACTTAAAGATACCGAGTTATCGTTTTTGCTGTGCATGATCAAGGTTGATGCTTGTATCGCTGCCAGTTCCTTAGAATAGTCTCGTTGAGTTTGTTCTAAATCAATAATGAAACCGCAGTATGAACGTTGACGGTTATTCATCTTACGAAATTCTTCAGCGAAATGGTCATCAATCTGCTTTTGTATTTCTGAAAATGGAAGTTTAGAGAAAGAAGATGCCATCATTCTAAATGTTAGTTTTGGCAATAGGTTATTCGTCGTTGCAAGCATCCCCCATGTTCTTTTTTCGGCCCCAGGTTTAAAAATACGTCTTGCCATCCTATACTCTTTATCCTCTTGAGAGAGCCATGGTTTTGTAACCGCACACTGAAGCGTGAAATTAATAACTCGCTCTGGAAACGTTGAGCAAAACACAATTCCTGTAGGCCCTCCTGCGGAAACGGCTATCACATGCACTTTTTCAATGGCTAGATGATCCAGTAACGATTTATAAATACGGCAGGATTGCCCTAAATCGGTAATCGCGGAAGTACGACCGTATCCTGCACGAGAAGGAGTGACGATGGAATATCCTGAAGCTAGCAATGGCTGATAACCGAATTCCTCATGACAGTTTGAATGTCCACCGTGGAAAACCAATATAGGGGTTCCTTTTCCTATTACGGAGTACTCCAACGTAACATCAGCGAAATTGAAAATGCTAATTTCACGATGCATTAGATCACACCTCTCTAATAATTGAAGCCAACAACGGAGGTTATTTTATAAGAAACCATCCACTTGGTACCTATATTATATTAACACATATTGGAAGTATCCTGCCCGTTAACGTAATGAAGCTACCAAATACATACTGGTAGCTTCATTCTGCTGGCTTTACGTGCTAATGTCCTAATAAGACGAGTAATGATAAAACGAGAAGGAATAAAAGAGCAAGCAAAATTATCACCTTACTAATCTTAGTTTGGCTTGCTGTGAATGATTTTCCGTATAAGTTTCGCTTGGGATGATTGATAAGGCCAAACAATAAAATAAACATCAGTATTCCAGTTAATACCCAGTACTCTGATAACATTTTCCTCCCCCCCATATAAATGAATTAACCCGATCAATGGTGTAATCACCACCCACTGTATTTCTCATTAATCTTCTTGAGAGACCTATCTCACCTTGTTGTTCAGTTTTCATAAGCCTGTCGTGTTCCATTTCATTAAGCATAACTGCCCTTTAGTTGAACGACCACGTCTCAAATACCGTCGTTTATGAAATTCCTATTTTGTCGTGTTCGAAACGCAGAGTTCGTAATTTTCATGAAGGGAATATGCGTTACCATGACAGCCTGTTGCGCAACGCAGTCAGAATAACGTAATGGCCGGCCCCCGCTGGTGTAATGTTTCGATCAGTCTCCGGGCATCCCAGTATGGATGGAGGAACTATAGGTTGGCTAAAAAGCGAGATGTGATGACAGTCGGAGTTCGGCAACTGAACTGGATACAGGATATACATTTGTAAATATTTGTAACACCCTTGCCCGGTGCGCTACAATGAGGGTGGGAGGTGGTTCTATTGAACCGAAGAGGAGCCGGCATCGCATTTATTTTCTTCGCAGTTGTTCTGACCGGGATCCGGTATCTGTCTGCTGCCCTGTTTGCAAACGGATTTGGCGCACAAATGTTTTCAACTTCTCTGGAGTACAGCAGCGGCCATCTCAAAGGATACTCCATTATTTGTTTGGTGATCGGGGTGCTGTTCCTCATCGTAGCTGAGATTGATGAGTTTGATAAGCAGTAAAGTGAAGATGCCTAGCTTACAAGCTGCTCTCTTTTCTTTGTGATTGTTAGCTAACAATCCCCCTTATTGCAATGACCTCATTTCTTCGATAACCAAATAAATTCGCTCATCTTTTTGGGAACCATCAGGAACATAATATAATAGTATATTCTCTACTAGATATCTACTATGAGGAACCACCCCTGCCGTAGATATTTTATTTTCAAAATCCTTTGCTCCATCTATAGCTCCTTGACTGGAAGAGTAGATATAAATACTGATTAACTGGCTTTCATTAATAGTAAATGCTTGTGGCGCAACACCATTTAAATTTCTTAGAAACACATTTTCAGGGTGCATTCCTTTTGGTTCTGACAACGGTATTCCATGTTTTTCGAATATTCTCGAAATTTCGGATAAATTAATCATTTTCTTGTTTTGACATCCCACGACAGTTAGGCTGATTGCCAAGATTAATATTATCAGCGATTTGTTCAGCTACTCCACCCCTTTCTTCTTTATTTACGACGATTTAAAATTGGAAATGTTACATTGATCCACTCCGGATATGCCATAGGGGCCGCAGCTACCGGATGCCTCACCATGTCTGTCTGTCAAAAAGCATGTTTTTGACAATCGTAGTTTGGAAAGAAACAAAATGAGGAGTACCCTCACCAATCGAGGTACTCCTACTAACTTCTTCATATTCTACACGAATAAATACTATGGCTGCCCTGTCTTCCGTAAATATTTGATATTCTACGAATCGGGCCTGTAGCTGCTTTTCGCCTTCTTCTTCCTCGTAATGAACCTCAATCCATTCACCTGGCTGAAGTGGATCTCTTGTACCTCCCCTTCGTATCTGCATCTGATATCCCCTCCTTGTCATTCATTACCCAGAGGGATCAAATATAAAGACAAATAACCTCCTGATAACCAGGAGGCTTCTTTATTCGTTAAAATATTTGTTATGTGTTCGTGTAGGCTGCCCCCATGCTTGGTACATATCTTTAAATTACGTCACTCTTCCTCAAAGCATAGTAACTAGCCCTGACACGAAATCCAAAATTTACGTACAAAGTTCTTTTCATTTGCCATTTCGAGTTCGGATACATGCTTATCATTCATTCCTTGTTGTTTCATCCGTTGAAGTAAAGCTATGTTTCTTTGTTCGAGACGCTGTATCACATCTTCGCTCGGTATCACGTTTGACTTACTACTGTTGCAAGATTGATGGGCATATACCAAGTTCCACAAATCATCTGAGTAGAGGTAAGACCAGGGAATAACGTGATCGATTGCAGGTGTCTCACCTTCAATTTTCAAACAACACAAGAAGCAGACACACTCAGGATTCTCAAATTCAAGATAGCTTGAAAACTTGCTTAGTGATTTACGCTGCACTTGATCTTCATCAATAATTCTTACCTTCTTCGAAAGCCTCGGTGAGTGATTAAAGTTCTCTAACATCTGCGTCCAACGATAGTTAATTGCGTCGAGTACGATTAGCTTATTTTGCTTCAGAGCGTTTAGATTTTCGGCTTGAATGTAAAGACTATCGGCTTTTCGCTCATATTGATATACCCCGTCCACTTCTTTACCTTCAATCCGCAAAAAACGATAACTAACATCTGATTTCAACGCTCTTATAGCCGCGCTAACAGCTTTCTTATAGTCCTCTGGACAGATTGATTCAATGTTTGATCTAAACCACTTAACGGGCTTCACAGAGCCTGAACGGGTTCTGTACGAAGCAATTAGTTCTTTAACTATCGTAACCATCATTGGTGGTTTATTTGGATTTGCGCTTTGTTGAAGATCAAAGAATATGGTTTGCTCGAAATAATACCTAAGTACGTTCTTTGCGATTTCTCGCAGTTGAATTTCGATTGTTACATCGGAATCGTAAATAGCTTCATGTTCAATTGCAATTTCAGTGATTGCCTTCGCCCAAGCCGTTTTATATGTATTGTCGAAGCTGCAATTTCTAATGATGTGTAGCCACTTTTCAATGAAGTTCATAATGTACCTCGAGTCATCGTTGATAACTGTCACTAACACAAAACTTTCGACATACGCGTTTCATTTCCTCCAAAAAACGTGGCTATGTTGTTATTGATCGTTATGTTGACTTCCTTAAACCTTTCCCACCTATACAAACGAAACATACAAAGGTCAACGTGCTTCTTTTCCCTGCCCAAGAATTCTTGATTAAGCTTGATATCCTCGATTAACTAGCTGCCGCACTTCATTTTACAATCAGTCAAATAATAAAAATGAATCAATTCGTCAAACAAGGACACGAAGCAATTCAAATGGAACTGCGATCATAATCTCTCTAATACTTCACATCCATTATCTAGCATCTTTTCTATGACCGCTTCATATATCTCATCATCTTCTATTATCAGAGCCATCTTGTCTGCCCTGTTAACTATTGCATATCCACCACCATTCACAATAACAAGAACGTGATCTTCTCTTTCATTTGTCCAAATATACTGATATTCTTCCAAGTTCATTAACTCCACTTCCTAATTTCAGTCTACCCGTCCTATCATGATAAAACCTATACTAAAAGAGATACCCTTCATCACTCTGGAGGTATTCCTTTTTCACGTTATATATTCGTGTATTCTTAAGTGTATCTCCACTATCGGCAAAGGGAGGCGATAAACAATGTACATTCACCCGGTTGCAGTGTAATTCCTCTACCTCCCCCATCGTATCGACTTCTGATTTCTCCTCCTATTCATTCATTACCCAGTGGGACTCAATGCGTTTATCAAAAAGTAGCATCACTACATGAGAAAGGATCCAAGGAAGGTGTTTAAGGGGATTGGTCCTGAAACGACAAGGAGGCCCCTTGATAACCAGGGGGGTCTCTTAGTCGTTAAAATATTGGGTTTGTGTTCGTGTAGGCTGCGCCCATCTAATCGGAGCATCTCTCTCGTATGGATCGATGACGAGCATCACCTGAGGCACCGTAGGCGACCATTCGATGTACTCCTCTTTTGCGAGCACCTCGAGCACCCTGTAAATACCTTTTTTACTGCGTCCTGTCTTAATCATTAGCTCATCGATCGAAGGACAGCGGTGCCGGCCGCTCCAATAATTCGCTATGATCCTAAGCACCTTACGCTCAATATCCTGCAGCATCCGTAAATCACCTCTGTTCGCATTATATGCGAACAGCTTGAGTTTTATCAAGCTGGAATAACATTTTTTACACACTCCAGATTAATACCCATGACACCCTCGTCTATGCCCTCAAGAATTATGAATGCAGACGAACACTCTTCGAGTATGTCGATGCTGATTTCTTTAAAATGCCCTACACTCGTTTCTTCTCCCTCTCCCAAATCGTAGTACACGATTATCAGTCTGCCAGGTTGGAGCGCATTTCGTTCTACTTTTATCATCCAGATCCACCTCCATAATTTATATCGGCAGATGGGTACACTTTCCAAAGTTCATTCGAGCAGAATGGTTGAAGAAGTAAGGTTCGCAATATAAACTAATATGTGTATCAATATTGAGGTATTGCTAGAAAAAAACCGTATCTGGTTCAATAATTAAGAGTTAAAGTAACATTTTGGGGAAGGGAATTAATATGAGTGACTCAATGCTGCGGATTAATCAATTTAGAGATGAGCGAAACTGGCGGCAATTTCATAATGAAAAAGATCTGGCCATTTCCATCTCTTTAGAGGCAAATGAATTATTGGAATTATTTCAATGGAAAACACCAGAGGAATCCAAGAAAAATCTTGAACGACTTAAAGAAGAACTGGCAGATGTGCTGATTTACTCTTATATGATGGCCGATAATCTAGGGTTTGATATTGATGAAATCATCGCTGAAAAATTAATAAAGAATGCCCAAAAATATCCTGTTCCCAATAGCTTTGGTCAAAAAAAGAAATATAATGAATTGGATGAGGTGGATTAGGTAATGGCTAAGTACCACTGTATAACATTGAAAGTGAAAAGTGGTGAATTGGAAGGTTTCGAAAAACTTCGCCAACCTGAACAAAATACACTTAGAACTGGAAATATCGTATATATCTACAAAAGTACGAAATCGAAAAAGATTTACATTGGACAAACAAAACAATTTATTGAGCGGAATAAGCAACACTATAATGGTAAAGAGGAAAAATTTAATGTAGCAGACTTCGACCAAGTAATTATTCTTATTTCATCCTATTTCAACGGTTCAGCCTTAGATGATGTCGAAAGCCAGTTGATAACCTACTTTATGGCCGACAATCCAAAATCTAAAAAGCAGTTGGTTCAATATGATAATGATGAGATAATAAATCGAACCAATGGCAACAGCGTCAATGACTACAGAGATCGAGAAAGGGTTGCTTCAGAAGTCATTTTGCCTTTTTGGGAAAAAGAGTTATACCCTAACGGATGGGTAAGCACACCCACTTTAGAGAAGTTGCGTAATAGAGCACTGGTGAAATATAGCCCAATTAAAGAATTAACAATTCAGCAAATGGACTTTCTTAAGGAGATTGAATCGAATCCTGATCAAAGCTTTGTGATTAATGGCGATGCAGGGACTGGCAAAACCGTATTGCTTACTCATTTGGTCGCTAAGTTATTGAAAGAAAAACCTAATCAACGAATAGCGGTCGTTTTGCAGCCAAATTGGATTGAAACGGCAAAGGATATCTTTAGAGTATATGGAATGAACAACAGTAACCTGACAATTGCTACCTCGACACAGCTGATTAGTGCTAATGAGAACTATGATGTTGTTATTGTTGACGAATCTCATAAACTTTCCAGAAAGTTTTCCAAGCAGATGGCATCTTTCAACAAAGTGTATAAGGGAAGATTTGCCCAGGATGAGAACCACTTGGAGGCTTTAATAAAAATAGGCCGTCAAATCGTGTTAATGTATGACGTATTGCAAGCTATTCGCCCTGCCAATATGACACGAGCGCAATTCAATGAGGCAACCAAAGGATTTGAAAAGAGATACTTAAGTACGCAATTTAGAATCCAAGCTCCAGCAGGAAAGAACTATTCATCAGAAGACTACGTAAATGGCATAAAATATCTTCTATATAAGGATACAGGTCTATTAGAACAAACGAATTTTAACCCGAACTTTGACAGAGCTGTGTTCCAAGATAGAAATGTTGATGCTTATTTTGGATATTTTGAAACAGAACCTTTACGGAATTTGATTGATTGGGTGGAAGAAGACAGAAATTTCAATCCTGAACATATTAATCGCGTGCTAGGTGGATTAGTTGAACCTTGGAAGCAAGCGGATGGTAAAGACCCATTAATCACTCATTGGCATGAAGGAAATATCAAACGAAGATGGAATTCCACGCAAGAAAATTGGGTTCATTCTGAAGATGCTGATGCCGAGGAACAAATTGGCTCCGTCTTTGCAGTTCAGGGAATCGACTTGAATAAAGTAGGCGTCTTAATCGGAAATGACCTTCAAGTCAACACACAGGGCCGGTTATTCGGCAATCCAGAGAATTTTCATAATGTAAACGGCAAGTTCTCCAAGGACGATGAAAGCCCGGAAAATGCACAAGAGTTTACCTTATTTGTGTTGAATATTTACTATATTCTAATGACTAGAGGAATTGATGGAATTCGGCTGGGTTTCTGGAAAAATGATGGATTTAAAGAGTATATGAAGAAAATACTTGAGATTAATTAAGAGACGATTGCTGAAAAAGTAAGAATGTCGCGAAAGCACTTATGTTTGTGTCGCCAGTTCCCTATCTGGAAACTTTAGTTCAATGAAGCATTCGGCTGCCGGTTATGGCAGCCTTTTTTCGCCAAAGGAGGATGAAGAATGGATTTAACGGCCAGAGGGAGAGCTACTGCCTTTTACTCGCCGTTAGGCTTATTTTCTTGACCTTCTGGACTTATTTTTAACTCTAGTTCTTCCGTGTTTCCATTCCATGTTATTTCCATTTTAATCACAGAATCTATTAGAGGAATGGCGCCATTACTTTCTGTGGAACCTAATGAATAAATGTCATCTTTAGGCTTTTCAATCACAAAAGAACCGCTCCCGGAATTACCTACAGTTTCATAAGTATAACTAATTTGACCAGTTGGTTTGGGTTTACCACCAATGTACTTGATAAAGTGTTTAATTTTGTGCTTTTCTTCCCCTTCTATCTTGTAGACTATATGAATGGCAGCCCAGTGATTACCGCTCCCTTTATATTCATGTACAAATTCAATGTTCTTGTTCTTTGATATTTCTTGTATATTATCTTTCTCAATACCAGAATATATATTTTTATCATTACAACCACTCAAAACAAGTAAACACAAAATGATACAAAAGCTTGATAATAACTTTCTCATTGTTTCATGGCCCCCCTTTATTGTATTTTATAGAGCAACAAAGCCATCCCCAATAGATACACTAACACTCTAACATTCTAACCTAAATCTATATCAATCAACAAATAATGGAAGTTATAATGTGTAGCATTAAACCTTTAAACAAAAAAAGAACTCCCACGCTTAGTGCGTGGGAGATTTGCATTATACTACTTTCTGATCACTACTGGTACCCGAATCAATTAGCTTTGTAGGCTTAACCTTCGCATTATGGTCCAACCACGCTTTATGGATCGATGCCTTAATTTCTTCGGACGTAAGTTTGAACCCAAACTCACCGAGTTTTTGGGAAGCGTAATCTAATGCAGCCGAAAGCTTGGCCTCACCGCCCATCCCTTTAAATAGAGTCTCTGCGTGGGCAAAAGCCTCTACACCCACCTTCTTCAATACTTCGCGCTGCTCATTCGTCGTCTGCGCATTGTACAGATCCACGGCCTTCTTCCTAACTTGCCGTAGTCCCGCGAGAACGAGTAAAGTTGCAATAGTCAACACCGTCTGAAAAATATCACTAATGTACGGCTGAATGACTTCAGAGATCATGATTAAATCGCCCCTTTTTCAAATAAATTTTTGAGCACGACAGCGAGTTCAGCGAATTCCACTGGCTCATTGGGGTCATGCGGACTTTCAATGCCACCGCGCTCCGTCAGCCAGGTGATAGCCTTTTGCTTCCACTCTTCATTAGGGGGGGATGCCGGCGGTGTAATCGGATCTGATCCTGCAATCCAAATCAGAAGAGCGTGGTTCACTACTCTCTCTCCCGCGCCTTGATTTTGCCCCAGGCTTCCCTTCCCTTTCTGAGCCAGCACACTGGATCCACCACCATCAAAATTCAGAGCCCAGGTACAACCCTTAGACTGCATGTAAAGCGCTGCCTCCTCCAAAGTCAAACCCTGATCGTACTGCGTCCGGCCATCCGCGACCGCTATATGCAGATCGCCTGAGGCGTCTATACCATACACCGTTCGCTGTGCCCGGCTTGTACCAATGTCATCGGGGACCTGTTGCTGTACTCTGTAGTAATCCCAACATATATTTCCGGCCTCGATAAGCAGAGGCGCCCCTTGCACAAGCACATCCCATTGTACCGTGGGATCGAGCTGGCCAATCTGCGGACGCCCCCCCTTGACTCCAAACTCATGCCAGTTGAGCATCTTGCCATAGGCCTGGGCGATTACCTGCCCTTCGGCTATTGCATCCCCGAGCACTTTGCCGTCCCAGAAATACGGAGCATTCGTCGCAAAGTCGGCGCCATATTCTGTAAGCAACTCCGATACCTTTGCCCCTGCACGAGCCACAAGCTTAAATCGCAGCCTCTTCCCATCCAGTTTCAGGTACCGAACATCAGTCGCCTTGATTTTGTAGTCCCCATCGCAGCGCTTAAGCACGCCGTTCATAGAATAAATCCGTTCCTTCACGACCGCAGGAAGCAATTTTATCCCCATCCTTTCAAACACATCTCTCTTGAATCTGTCATGATCAAATAACGTATGATGTGGGCAATCTTTGCCGTAAACCACTTTGTGGGGCTGCAACTGCTCCCATGATTCGAATCCCTGTTGCAGCATGATCTGGGCAACCACATCAACGGCATTGCGGTATGTTGGCAAGTCAAGCGGCTCACCAGGCTCTACGGCTTCACAAGCAATTTCTACCCCAATCCAGTAAGTGTTATAGACCCCGTTACCATCGCCGGCGTGGTAAGCATTCTCATCAAAGGGAATATGCTGAGTGGCACTGTCCTTATCTACCGTCACATGCCAGCTGACAACCCGGTCCTTAACCGTGGCCATGTACTCCCCATGCATTTCATCGCCCGCACCATCTTTCCAGTTATTTGTAGTATGAAAAAGGACGCCGCGCGCTTGGCGCCGACGTCCTGGACGGTTCGGACTCC
Source organism: Paenibacillus sp. S-38 (assembly GCF_049942825.1). Classification (NCBI taxonomy): domain Bacteria; kingdom Bacillati; phylum Bacillota; class Bacilli; order Caryophanales; family Paenibacillaceae; genus Paenibacillus; species Paenibacillus sp. S-38. The sequence continues at coordinate 3,400,695 of NZ_CP187970.1, read as the reverse complement.
CTACTGGGATGAATTTTTGCTTAATGGTTATCATCATGATCTCCTTACGGCTTATAAGTCTTCCACAGTCCCAAGCCACCTAAGATTACGCTGCCCAGGATCGATGTACCGAACCAAAATGCCAGCTTATCGTAGAAATCTAACCGCTTATTTGCTCGATCTGTTTCTTTTTCATTCTGAATTACGAGAGTGCTGACCGGCACCAATTCATCGATTCTTTTATGAGCAGATTTGGTGCTGGCCAGTGCTTCCTTGGCCGTATCATGGACTTCTTCGACTTTTTTGGTTAGGTCCTTTATACCGTCCATCTTGGTGTTCAGCTCCCTAATGTCGAGCCTGACGTTTACAATCTGGTCACTGAGCGCTTTCGTATCGTTGGTCATCCGTATCACCTCCTTTCATAGAGTACCCCGTCAGTCCTTCTGCTCTTTGCTTTCAATTAGTTTTTTTTCTTCTTCGGTAATGTACTTCCTCGTTACAGCAGTTTGAAGCTGAGCTGCTGTAACGGCCTTTTTAATCCAGCAAATCTCAAAATGCGGATAAAGTACACTCGGCATCCAAATTCACCTCCGTTCCGATTAGACTCCCAGGAGATAGTTGACTGTCGTGCGAAGAACAGAAATCTCATTCTTGAGTTCTTCGATTTCCTCTTGGGATGATCTCGGAGGTGTCGGTGTAGGTTCCGATCCTATTTCCTTTGTCTCCCAATTCACGACAAGGCGGTGACCCTGTGGGATTTCAGGAGGCTCACCATCGAACAATACATAGCCCCTCGGAAGCTGTTCTGCCACTTCGTCCGTGACATTGGGCAGGATTCCGTTGGGCCTTCCTCCATCGTTGTAAATGGCGTACATGCTTAGCCCTCCTTATAGAACGTCATAACGGAAGCGAACATTTTGAATCTTGAACGCCCCGAGGCTGTTACTCGCCAATACGTAAATCGGCAATTTTGACGAAACTTTTACCGTTGTCTCCATGGTTGTCCATGAGTTGGCTTGCATAGTACCTCCGCCAGCCGGGCCCGCCCCGGCCACTAAACTCTGGTTCATAAGGTTGTCCGTATCTGTGTCCCAATATGTCCCGTAACCATGCCACCATAACGGGCCGTACCCGGTGTATGCTTCCCGTGCAAAGTATCCGGACGTGTCGCTGCTGTAGTACATGTATTGCAACGGGGAGAATATGCTGATCCCTTGATATCCACCGCTCGAATTCGTGTTGTTGTAGAAGTCAAGGACAATGTTTACCTCACCCACGCCTTTTGGTATGTGCTTCGCTACGAGGTACTTTCGTTGGCCGTAAGTGCCGCCACCTGCAAAGTCGGCCCCTCCTGCATGAACCGTTTCCTGAACCGTACCGCTAACCACGATTGTACTCATGCCCGCCGCCCTCCATCTTTCTCCGTCCCAATATTCCATGACTCCCCCTCTAACTCTTGTAGGGGCCATGAGTTCACCGCGCTGCCACAGGTCTCCATTCTTGTACATTTCAAAACCTGAACCCGGCTCACCTACTGTCAGGGATTGGCTGCGGAACCGAGCTACCGTATCATTGCCAAACCTCAACCGAAAGAAATCCTCGATCCCCGGATCCGACCCTTGAGCATCATCGCCTACTGTTAAGGTGAGGATATCCTTGTTGGCTCCTTCGTCCACAAACTCCAGGCGGGCATAGTCCGAATCCCGATCCCACAACAATCGTGGGTTGTAGAGTGTCGAGTCGTTGATGGTGGAATTCTTGATGGTGGCCGAATCAATACTTCCTCCGGAGTCCGCCAGAATGACTCTCTTCCCATCAATAAAGGCCGTGCCATCACGCCAGATCTGCATCAGCGTTTTGTGGAATTGCCCATTATTCTTGTAGGCCCATACGGTGAAGGCGGATCCGACCTGATCGTCCCCATTTTCGTCGCCATCCAAGCCGATGCCAACCCGAAAAACATCATTTATGCTCCCAAGGTAATGATGCACACGCCCGCCGGAGGCGGATCCTACCGCTGACCGGAGTGCGCCAGTCATGGGCTGACTGCCGTCTTTAGGAAGACTTGCATTGGCTTTGGCTATGGCCTGATCCGCAAGGTTTTGCAGGTCGGTAAAATCGTGACCGACAGCCTTCCCACCTCCGCCACTGTACCGAATGTCGGTGATGTTGCTTGCATCGACCTTTGTCACACCGGCTGCCACATAAACATCAGCCAGGCCGATTTCCCAGTATTCCTCATTTTGCTCCAGCGCAGGAGCGACGGGGGTTGCCGATGGTTCGCCGGCTTTGGCAATGGCAAGGATATTTCGTTGATTCAATGTATCCAATCGAACCACGATACGGTGGATCCGTGGGAACTCCGGATGTGCCGGCGGCAGTTCAATCTCATAGATCTCGTCATTTCGATACCAGTAGCCCCGCAGCCATGCCTGGCCTGTGTTTACCCGGACGGCAAGCCGCTGGGGATCCGTCTCCAAAACCTTGAGCTCCTCACCAACCCGGGGGAAGATGCCTGTCTGGAAAAACCGATCAAAGACCTCGGCAAACTCAAGCTGATTGTATTCCCTCACATCCCCTTCGGTGCTGCCGAAAAAACGATACTGCTCCGTCATGCTACCTCCTCACCTCCGTCTCCAAATTTCTTCGATCTGCTTTCAACACGCTGACCAGGTCCGGCCACTCCTTACCGACAACCAGTCTGACCGCCTCTTTCTTATCCGGCGTGAGCTCTTCGACCACGCCCACAATCCGAGATTCTGTGCTCCCTACGCCCGGATAGCGTGCATGGACGATATCGCCCAGGTCGAAATCAACGCCGTATTTAAAAGGCCCCCAGGGCAGGTGCTGGAACTCCATGACGAGCTCCTCGCCATATTCAGCCAGGCGTTCATTTCCGCGCTGCAGCAGTTGCTCTGCTGTCTCCAGGTCGCGTGCATCGATGAACACTTCCCTTCGCTTCAAACCAATAGGAGAGCCGTTTGCTACCGAGACTACCAGCCGATCCTGCGCCTCCCCTTTACCGCCAACAATCGCCACGTTCTTGGAATCTAGAATGCTGTGGCGGAATGCCATGCTCTCAACATTATCGAACTCGGGGGAGAAGATAACCGGCGGATGCTCCGACTGGCCTGGCGTCAGGTTACGGCCCGAAAGGACGTTAAACGAAAACGAGGTGGACTCCAGGTCAAACAAGGTTTCGTATCCCAGCCCGGATGCAAAGGAAATGTTCTCGAGCAGCGCCGCCACTGTTTGAAACCGGGCACGCATCTCTACCGTTTGCCCCCGGGCATAGTTCAATCCAAGCTGCAGGAAGGGGATAACACGGTCTGGATTACTCGGCTCGATGCAGTTGACCTTCACGTAATGCCTCATGACCTGCTCCGCGATGCCTCGCTGCTCATCGTACCCACTGCCCTCATCCGTCATATGCAGTGCCAGACGTTCAAGAAACACCCCGGAGAAGTCCCGGCCTTTCACCGTCCAGGTTTCGGAGAGTTTCCCCTCCTGTGTGAGCGGCAGCTCCCTGTGCGCAATGATGCCGGCGCGCCACTTGCCCCCACGTTTTACGGCAATGAAGTTGTCAGCCTGCAGGTATTGGGCGTTTGTTTTGTTTCGGTTGATCTGAAGTTCCCAGGTGTGTGGGTTACGCCAGCGGCGTGTCCACTGCAGATATTCGTAATTATCGATCTGGGCAAGGTAGCGAAGCTCCGGATCAAAGATAAGGACAGGATATATGTTCACCCTACACCCCCAAGTAACGTGGCTGGTATTCCAAAGTCACAGCACCAAACTTCGATTCCTCTGTGGCCTGATAGGAAATCTCATTTTCTCCCGGTACCAGACCCCAAAATTCGGACTCCGGCGCCACCCAGTGAAACGCATTGGACCGGGTGCCATCCTCGGCAATCTTGGTCACCGTCTTCTGGCCGAATGCTGTATTGATCTCGAGCCGATGCCCTTCTGGGATCTCCTGCACCAGCTTGATCATCTGGCCCGTGGTCTTGTTCTCAAGCACAGGGTTCTTCAGAGGCCCGAGAAAGGTGATAAACACCGGGGCATCCAGGTCCCCGCGGTTGTTGAGCGTAATGAACTGTCCGACGCGCCCAAAGCTGATCGGGAAACTAAACGGAAAGGAGATGCCGCCAGTAAAGGAGGCCAGGTTTACCTTTTGGACTTTGGGATCATAAAAAGCTGGATCCGGGCACAGGAAGGAAATCAGAAACTTCTGATAGACCCCGTGCTGTTTATCAGGGAATACCGGTGATTCCTCCGCAATCGCCCGGATCTCCTTTGCCCCACCTGCATCTTCATACCGGACGATCCCCAGGCCAAGCTTGGGGTTGAGAACCCGCATCAAAGTCCGACGTCTCTCCTCTAACGTCACTGCTCCGGGCACGATGGAGCCTTCGATCGTTATCTCTCGAACATCCAGTGTATTTCCAAGGTAGGTCTGACCGTCTTGGAACGGTGATTTGTTGAGCTGCACCGTTGTTCGGACTGCAGCCACTCCTTCGAGCTTGGTCAGGAAATATGGTCCGGTACTCAGAAGCTCGATACGCTCTTTGTTCTCGTTGGTAAAGGTGATCTTACGCACCGTCTAACCCCCATCCCATCGCAAGCTGTCGGCTGGCCCGCGCATTCAGCCGAGCTGTTTCAGCCGGAGAGAGTGGCTGCGGAGAGTTGATGGTTAGGTTCTGCACAAAGCTGCTTGGCGCAGCCGCTGGCATTGCCGTTCTGCCCGCCGGCGCCGCCATATTCGGCAGCTCCACCTTAGGAAAAGCCGCGCTGGCGATCGTTCGTGCCGCACTGGCCACACGGCTCAGTCCGCCCTTCATCCCAAGCGCAAACCCCTCCGTTGTGAATCCGCCGTATTCCATCATCACCCGGGAAGGCGACCGGATGCCTAATGCGCCGGTAATGCTGCCCTTCACGGTGCTTGCTACACTGTCCATCGCGGCTTTAACGGACCCGATTGCCGATCGGATGCCTTTAATCAACCCCTCGATGATATCCTTGCCCCACTGCAGGGCCTCCTCCGGCAGCTTCTTAATAAAATCAAAGGCTCCGTCCAAGCCGGTTCTGACGGCGCTCGTTACCTCATTCACCGTGTTATTGAAGCCATCGCGCATGGAACGGAACATGCTTTCAGCGTAGCCTTTGAGCTTCTCGGGAAGCTCTCCAAACCAGGTCAGAAGTTCATCCCACTTCGTCCGGGTACTGCTGATCGTCTCCTCCACCAGCTTGGTTACTGACGTTTTGAAGTCCGTCCAGCCCGTACTCGCCTGGGAAGAGATATTGACCCACAGCGTGGAAAGATAAGCCTCCGCCTCGTTCCAACTCTGTATCAGGTCCGTTTTCATCAGTCCCCAGGAAGCAGTCAAGCCGCCTTTGAGTGTTTCCAGAGCGCCGGTAAAGACCTGCTGGATGCCGTCCCAAATCAGCCGAAAGGCCGTTCTGAGGTTCTCCCAAATCTGCCCGGCATGATTGGCCAGTTCGGTAAAATTGAAGGTGACCAGGTCCAGCAGCAAGAGGATGGAACCGAGTGTCACGTTTTTAATGACGGTCCAGCTACCGGAGATGATCGATTCAATGCCGCTGAACACCGTCGAAATGCAGCCGCTCATTCCCCCGAAAATCGTCATCACGTTACCGACGATCTCGGACACAACCAAATTAATGTGAGCAGAAATATTATTCCAGGTGCCAGTCACGCCCGTATGGATGCTATTGCTCACCGAGGTGGCGACGGACAAAAATGAGTTCCACGAGGATGTGAAGAAGCCGGTGATCCCTGACCACACCTGCTGTGCTTGGCCGGCGATGCCAGCCCATGTTTGTGCAAGATAGCCCGCGATCTGCCCCCACACATTACTTGAGCTGTTCATAACCCCGTTCCATGCCCCGCTTATACCCTCGACCGAGGGGATGAAATTCCCTGTGAGGTCCTGTTGCAGGGTAGTAGTGGTTTGCATGAGCCCCTCAAGCTTGGCCGAGGTGTTGTCCGCGGCCGCACCAAGACCGCCAATATCCCCACCGCCGCTGCCCGCAAAGCCTCCCGATTCAGAGAAGGGCGATTCTTCACCTGCTGCGCCGGCTTCCGCTTTGTCGGCCTGCTGCAGGCTGGCAATCTTCTTCTGCAGCTCGTCGAGCACACCCATCTGCTTCTGAACCATGGGCTGAAGATCGATGGTTTTACCGACTGCATCGGCTATGCTCTGCTTCTCGGAGTTGAGTCCGTTGATCAGGCTATCTGCAAAGGATTGGCCCGCGTTCTGCCAGCTCGGATTGTATTTCAGGAGCAAGTCGACGATTTCCTGATTGTTCTTATCGACCACCAGCTTGCGAGCTTCCATTTGCAGGTTTTCCTGTGTCGTCAGTTCGTCAAAGTGCTTTTTGACCGCATCCTTTTCCGCTTTCAGCGACTCTTCCACCTGCGAGGCTCGCAGCTTTTCCTGCTCCTTCTTGCTGTCCAGATCGGCCTTCAGCATCTCCTTATGCTCGGCGGATGCTTCCTTCAGCCCCTCGATCTGTTTCTTCAGGGATTCCTTCTGGTTGTTCCGCTGCTCGAGCAGCTGCTCCCGTTCATACTTCGCAATGGTGCTGCTCAGCTCTTCCTGCAGGCGAGCCCGTTCATCCGCGGTCTCGGCAGCCGCGATCTTTTTCTGAAGCTCAGCGAGCCGCGTCTGCTGTTCCTGGGCCTTTAAGGCCTTCTCCTCGTTGCTCGTCTGGCTGTCGATGCTGTCGATCTGGTCCTGCACGGCCTTGACCTTGTTATAGGTCTCTTCGTCAATGAGCTTCAGCTTCTCAGCGTACTCCTTGTCGTAGACCTTTTGCCGATCTTCCGAGGCTCTTTTCTCATGCTCGAGCTGCTTGTCCAGCGCCGCCGTTTGGATGCTCTCCATTTCCTCATACTGCTTGCGGAGAGCTCCGACGATCGCCTCACCGAGCTTGTTCAGCATGCCGATGTTCTTCTCCATCGTCTGTTTAATGCCATCGGCAATGCTTTGGGTTTGCTCGAGCACGGAATCCTGACCGGAGGCCATCCCCTGCACTAGCCCCTCATCAATGTACTGGCCGTATTCCTCCATCACCTTTGATGGGGAATGGATGCCCATGATCCGCCGGAAGACGCCCGTGATGCCGTTAGCCACCGCCGTGATCATGTTGATGGCCGGCTGCAGCTTGCTGTTGATGCCCGCCATCAGGCCGGCCATGATGAACTGGCCGTATGTGGTGACCGTGTTGACGAGATTACTGAAATACGATGAAAGCCAGGAGCCGAGACCTGAAAAGAACGATTTAATCTGATCCCAGTTATTCACGACCAGGTAGGCACCCGCGGCCAAGGCAGCTATGGCGGCAATCGTAATGCCGATCGGGCCGGTGAGTAACCCAATTACCCCGCCGGCGGCTGCGATCGCCCCCGAAGCCGCAGAGAAGGCACCGATGAGGGTGGTGACGGCCCCCACCATTTGAGCAACGAGCATCACGACAGGACCCGCTGCCGCTGCGATAGCCCCGAGCACCAGCGTGAGCTTCTGACCGCCTGGCGAAAGGTTGGAGAACCACTGCGTCAGAGACTGCACCGCAGCGCTGACCTGCGGAAGGATTTCCTCGACAAGGCTGATCAGCATCTCCCCGAGGGGCTGCAGGGCCGTCTGGAACTCCCTCCATACCTTGGTTGCCCTGACCCCGAGGTTATCCCTGAGGGCGTCCCCCGCTCGCTGGGTGGCCCCCTGGAACCCCGTTACGGATCCGATCCCTGTAGCCATGGATGTGACGACCTTTGCCTCGAGGTCCTCCCACTGCGCGCCAAATAGCGCAACACCGATCGCGTTGCGCGTTAAGGGGTCCTGTAGGCCGGCCAAAGCTACAGTGACAGCCTGAAATGCGGTCTTCCCTGTCTCCCCGCCTACGGCAAACTTGGCGCTCATTTCATCGGCATTAAATCCTAAGGCGGTGAATGCTTGGGAGGTCAACTCACTTCCATCCTTCGCTCGGATGTTGAATTCTTTGAGCGCGTCACCGACCTTATCGAGATTGAAAGCTCCGGTTTCTGCTCCTTTGATCAGGATACCGAGCATGTCTTCAGCACCGATGCCCATTGCCCTAAACTGCGGAGCATATTCGCGCATCGTATCTAGCAGCTCGTCGCTAAAGTTTCCGCCTTTTTGGAACCCAACAGTGATCAGGTCCATCGCCGTGGAACCATCGATCCCAAAGTTTTTCATCAGTACTGAGGCGGTGCGAGTGGTTTCATTGACCTCGGCGCCAAAGGCGTCCCTTAGGGTGAAGGCATCCCTTGTAACCTTTTGGAGGCTGCCATCATCAAGTCCCTGCATGTTCTGCTTTACGGTGATGAGACCCTGGGTCACATCCTCCATGCTCTCCCCAAAGGCATCCTTCCACAGTTTTTGGGCTGTCACACTGAGCTTATCGGCCTCTTCAGCCGTTAGTCCCAGGCTCGCCTGTATCTTTCCTGCGCTTTTATCTACATCGGACGCTGCGCCGATCGCCCCGATACCTATGCCGGCGAGGGCCATGGTCAGTGTGGCACTGAGCATGCTGCCAATGCTGGACAGTTGATCTCCGACTGTTTGGAACCGCCCCTTGATGTCATTAAGCGTACCCGCCAGCTTATTCCAACGGTTGTTCTGCTTTTCGATCTCCTCATTGACTGATTCGAGCTTTTTCTCGGTCTTAGCCAGTTCTTCCTTGGCCTTGTTGAGCTTGATCTCGAGCTCCTGGGTAGCTTTGGCGTCCTTGCCCTTGCTCTCGGCCGCTTTCTCATAGGCCTTCTGCAAGGCGTCGACCTTTTGCTGCTGCAAGCTCATCTGCTTGGATAATGCATCGGACTGCAGCTTCAGCCCTTCCGCGCTGTTCCCGAAGTCCCCGAGCTTGGCGCTGGCCGCGGCGAACTCACTCTGCACTAGCCTCAGCTGCCGGTTGATGTTGCTTATACCGTTTTGAAAACCTGTGCCGTCCATACCAACCTTGACGACCACACTGCCGGCTTCTTCCTCTGCCATGTTGTTTCCTCACCTCCCCTCGGCTAGAAGATGTGATCGATGTAAACCATCGGGGCTTCTTTCGGCCTCACCCTGTAAGCAAGCAGTTCGAAATAGTAAATGATGTCCATGTTGTCAATCGACTCAAGGGTCCATCCACTATCCAAGAGGGAGATGTAAACCTCTTTGATCGTATCGGTGGGGTCTGTGTCCCCTTCTATGCGTTTGGGTCACTCAGTGGCTCCAGTGCTTTTGCCGCTTGGCCGGTGACTTGATGGATGCAGTCCATCACGGTTTGAAGCAGCTTGCTCGCTTCGATCCCGTCATAGAACTCATCCACCGTGAATTGGTTTTTAAAGAGGTCGACGACGAACAGGACAAGCTCATCGAGCACTTCCACCGTAACGTTACTGAAGTTTGTGTTTTTGGATATTTCAAGTGTTTTCCGGAGCATCCGGCCACTCACAAAAGGGACCGTGAACGTCTTAGTCTCTTCGTCAACTCTCAGCTCAAGCTTCATATATGTGCCCCTCTCAATAAAAATAGGGGCGCCGGCGCGCCCCACTTATCGATGGATTAGTTCGAATATGATTTAAGGTACTCCCATGTAGAGGCGTTTTCACCGCCGGCATAAAGACCGATTCCCTTGTTATCGCCGTATTTCGCTTGTTCAGCCGCTGTCAGGGTATAGTTGATTGCCTGAGTACCATCTACAAACACTTTGACGTTGTTTCCTGCGCAGACAATCTTCACGATATTGGAGCCTGCCGTATTGATCGTCGCCGGACCCGCAGCGATCTGCGTATTGGCTGCCGTCGATTCATGCTTCTTAAACATCTTGATTTCTTCGCCTGCATTACCTGCCGGATCAAACCGGACCCACATATATTCCGTGCCATCATTCGCCCGGAATACAACACCCGCCTTACCGCCTGCAGGGTAGATCTGGGCTTCGGTTGTATAGTCCCCACCGGGGGCTGAAGTGGACATGATAATCCGGTCTCCGGTGGTACCTGAATATTTCATCCGATTGCTTTCGATGACCCAGTTTGCCGCAGTTACTGCGGTTGCGGTGTTGGTGGCCTGTCCGCTTTCTGCAACTTGCCCATTTGCGGATCCATCTGCTCCGGTAAAGGTGTTCTCATAGTAAGTCGTTACCGTTGTACCACCGCCGCCCGTTGGCGCCGCATCAGTGGTTACCGTCAGAGCCTCAGAAGCTGCAGATACATTGCCAGCCGCATCCTTAGCCTTGACGGAAAGCGTATAGTTCATTTCCGGATTCAGCCCTGGTATGGTCGCTGAAGTGCCTGTTACATTCACCGGACTTGGCCCGCCTGTTACGATGTAACCAGTAACACCCACCGTATCCGTAGAAGCTGCCCAAGAGATTGTCACACTGTTATGGGTTTTGCTCGTCAATGTCGGCTTTCCTGGCACTGTCGGCGCCGTTGTGTCAGCCGGCGGTGAAGCTATCGACAAATCGATGGTTTCAAAGAACCCGTACCCACACAACGCAACTTTAGCCGCTCCCTGAGCATTTAAATGAACCCCATCCGACTGCATGTATTTCGGAATGCTCGCATTATTGATGCCGCAGTTGTACAGATCCCAGACTGGAATATCGTGCTTTTGACCAATCGCCAAAATCATATTGTTGTAATCGATCAGGCTTAGCTTTAGATCGTTCAAGGTTGTGCCGGTGATGGGTTTGCCGGTTCCATCATCTCCACCATTGCGCTGAAGGGATGTAATCAGGACAATCTTCGCTCCGGGCATGTTCGTTTTAATATAAACGATACCCAGGTTAATCGCTCCAGCGAATGTAGTGTTTACCATGTCATCCACGTTGCCCCGCGGGATGTTTAACCGGTTGTCGTTGCCACCTCCGTACATCGCGTAGAGCTTTGCTGTTTTCGGAAGCAGCGCCCTGTTCGAGTAGATCGTATCGTCGACACCGGTTCCTTTATACCCCCACGGTTTACCTGGATACCCATAAATTCGATTCATCATGCCGTTCAATTTGGCAAGCTGCGTCTGAAACTTCTGCGGGTCAGTTAAGCCTTGGCCCTCGATGATGGAATTACCCCACCATACTACTTCGATTCCTTCATAACTTCGGGGAAGAGATCCTGTGCCTGTGCCTCCTCCCGGATTCGCGGTTGTCCCTGGCCAAGGCTTAAAGCGCGACATATGAGATCCCCTCTCCGGCTACGGAAGCATCAATCCAAAGCATACTCGCATTGCTCACCGGCAGCGTAATGGCATCTTTCTTATCCAGTTCGGCAGCGAAGGAGCTTGCAGATACAGTTTCGGAGCCGACATAGATGGTCCCCGTATTATTTTTCCGAGCAATGATTGTGATCTCCCGGCATGTAATGTTTGGCAGTTGAACTCTCGCCCCAGGAGCTGTGACCGAAAGAACCCCATCTTTAATCGCCGAGCTGCCTTTCACATTGACGTCCGAGGCTCCATTGGCTCCGTGAAGGGGCTCATACGAATCGGTCACAGGGTTGAAGTACTGCGGCGTAGGCAGCTGCGCCCCGTCACGATACAATGACTTGCTGTGTGCTGGCATGATTATTACACCATCCTTTTTTCTTATTGAAAGACTACCTGGTTGGCAGATACAAATACCGGCAACTCCGTACTGTTGGAATCTCCCGCTTCAAACACTTTATTGAACCAGGTATCGCCCAGCGTAAAGCCAGGCTCATCTTCATCACCGGTCACTTCCCACCACCCATCAAACTCCCGTTTGACGAATACGCCGCTGATCACCGGAGTCTGGAATTCAGGCTTGTCACCTTGCGTCTTATATTCCTCGGCCGGCAGGCTGAAGCGTCCTTTGAACAGCCATTTATATCGAAACTTCCCATTCGATTTGATCGAACGGAACCCGATGGCAACATACGGGGCCGTGTCCGTATCCTTACTTACCATGATGCCATTCACCACGGTCCGCCCAAGAAGATCCGCCAACTGCTGCAGTGTCAGATCCTTCACATTGAGCTCAACAGCGATTTCCCCGAGAGCTGTTGCCGTCTCTGCCGCGCCGTCATCAGCATAGAGTGTCTCGGTTGTGGAGCTCGGGGTGACTTTCGCGCTGATGGCGCCGGCAATCTTCTGCGGTGCCGCGTACATTGCCCCTGAACTGTTGTCACTGAGCAGTTTTGCATAATGCAGGTCCCTTAGACCTATGCGTACTCCAGCCATGGATTAAACCTCCTCCCTTCGTGTTGTGTATCTCATTGCTTTGTGAAAGATTCCTGTGTCATTCTCGTAGAGGTCAGCGGAGCCCGAGCGAGAAAAGCCAATATTCTTCATGACCGCATCTACCCGATCCGCTATGGCTGACGTATTGGTTTTATTCCAGACGTCAACTTGAATGACAATTTGGCTGGAAATGACGGAATCATCTGCATAACCATCATCTACGTTGCTGATCTCAAAAAACGTGATCCGCGGAAACTTGCCAGGCTCCGGTGCAACCATTTGGTATACCCGGGGGCCCCCGAGTAACAAAAGAAGCTCCTCGTCCTCTCGAAGAGCTTCCAATACTTCCGGTTTGACGTTGATCATAAGCCCAGTCCATCCTTGATCGCCTGCTTCATCTTTTCAATCACTTCTCCTTGCTTCTCGGCCGCAACCGGGCCCAAAAACGGACGTGCAGCCATCTTACTGGTTCCCCACTCGAGGAATTTGCCGTAGAAAAACTCGGAGTTATCCCCTTTTTGCGGACCGACCAGCACATATTTCATGCCCTGGCTGGTCTTGATCTTGCTGATCGTGATGTTATCCGCCAAATGGGGAGCATCATTACTCCGCGGAGCCCGCTCGCTTGCAGCACTCCGAATGACTTCGCCGCCAGCCTGCAGTGCTGCTCTTTCGATGGCTGCACCCTTCCGGCCCATCTCCTGCAGCCGTTTCACCAGCTCATCCATGCCCTCCAGCTTCATCTCCGCCATGTTCCTGCACCTCCAAACACATCAAGTGAAGCTCTCTATGGGCTTCATCGGGATCAAGGATCGCGTTGATGTTATAGAGCTTGCCGGCATATTGCACTCGCATCTCACTCGTTATGCCTGTACGGTACCGAATTTCCACCCTTAAGGTGTTCTCCTGGTTGATGGCTGCGGCCTGGAAATACTCCCGTCCTCTAAGGGGCTTTACCGCTGCCCAAAGACTGATATGCGGGCTCCAAGTCAGTACCGGTATCCCTTCGTTGTCTTCTCCCCGTAACGGCTGCAGGATGTGGATGCGCCGGTTATACCTGGCCGGATTCATCGCTCACCGTTGTTCCGGTCTGCCCCTCTGGCTGTGCCGGAGGATTGGGAGCAGCAGCCGGGGCTTCCAGGAATCCAAGCTCAATGAGATATCCCGACCGGTCCAGATCTTTCGTTTTGTATTCAGCATCAACCGGATAATATCGCTGATCACGGTCGATAAACTCCACTAAAACCCTATATACCATCTCCGCAGGTGCCTTCGAGGAGGTCTTCTGGCTTGATCCCGCCATGCTTCGGCTCACCTACCCTCAATTGAGTTATTAAGCTTTCGAGCGATTTTTCCAAAGCTGCATTCCCGTCACGGTCATAGTTCAAGGCCACCTGGATCATGACAGCAAGTTTGTACCTTGCACTTGATGACTCGGGAACCCCAGCATCCTTTAGGTATTCTTTGGCCGAGTGAACCAAAAGAGCGAGAAATCCATCATTCTCGCTCCCGTCTACCCGCAGGTACGTTTTCAGTTCATCAAGGTTCATGCTGAGCATAGAGCATCACCCTTATCTAAGGCGTTGCAACTACTTTAGCAATACGGAAGGCCGATTTCAGCAAGATTTGATGGTCCAGCCAGCCTGTAAGCACAAAGAGATACTCGCCTTTGTCCACATTTTTGTCTGTGTCGTAAACGGGATCTCCGTCATAGTTCAACTGGGCATACGAGAAGTCGCCAACAATCGGCATAGTGGCATCATCACTAAACTCAACCGGCTTCCCAAGAACCTGCTCTGGTGGTGCACTATACAACGTTGCGTTACCGTTAGCCAGCGTCTCCACAATGTCCAGATAATCGGAGTACTTCATGAGTACCTTAGCGTTCTCCCGGTAGTCCTCATGGAGATCAGCAATCGCTGCTTTAATGGCCTTGTACTTGTCCGCACCAGGCACCTGCTTGATTGCATTTTGCGTGGAGTAGAAGCTCATATGCTCCTCACCCGTCTTCGGAGTAGTCGCCAGCGCTACTTTCTTTTCCTTCGCAGCGAGGCCGGACCGCAGTGCGTTCTCTACGTATGTTGTGAGTTCAACGTCGGATCCATGAAGAACAGTGTCCGAGATCCGTGCCTTGACTTTGTACTTGTGACGCCCGAACGCGACCTTATCGCCGGTCAGCTCGATTTCCTTCGCCGTTTCCTCATCGCCAATAAAGCCGTCGTCATCCAGCTCATATGCGATTTTGGGAACTTCCAAACCCTTGATTTTGGTAGTAGGGCTCATGCTGCGCAGAGGATTTTTAGCTAATGGTTCCGTGATCAGCTGGTTGCTCATGTTCGTCGGGAGGAACTTTTCTCCGCCGGTTGCTGTAGGCTGCTTGATCGCTCCCAGCAGGTTACGGGACTCTTCAGATACCTGCCCCCTTAGAATTTCTGCACGGATGAGCTCCGCTTTGGCCGCGATCATCCGTTTTTCATCGTTATCGGCATGTAAAACAGGGTTTGCACGCTTCTGCTGCTCAAGGTTTCGCTGGCTTTCCTGCTCCCGTTCTTCAATGCGTGCTTTAATGGCATCAAAGCGTTTCTTGAGCTCCTTCTGCCGTACCTCCATCTGCTCAATTTCTTCGACTCGAGCCGCCGGATTCGTCAGTGCCTCATCAATTTTATTGGTGATAGAACGAAGCTCCGTTCCCATGTCATTCAAGGTTTCCTTGAGTTGAAAAATCGTTGTTTCTGCTGGCATGTTATGCCCTCCCATACCTTAAAGTGGTCTCAATATCAAGCAAAAGGGCCTCATTTTTGCGTTTAAGGGCCCGAATTTGCTCCTCTGATAAGCCTTTTGGCACCGAAATTCGCTGTGAATCCGGTACCTCAAAGGCAGTTCCATGCCGGCTTTGAAGATTCAAGCTCCGTACTTCCGCGGTAGTGGACGAGTACGCCGGAATAGGCGTAAGGGTGATCTCCTGAAGCTCCACTTTTTTGATGGTTCGAAACCAGTCGTCATCCCGCTGCCCCCACTCCTGGTCGACAATTCGAAACCCGAAGCTGCAGCCCTTGATCAGACCGCTCCGCACATCTTCCTTCATGTCCTGTCCGAGGCTCGAATTGTTCGGTAAGAGCTCAAAATACAGCCCATTTTCATGGCTTTCGAGGGTCAAATTAGCCCCTGAACGGCCCAAAATGAGGTTCCAATCGTGATTTTTCAGTGCGAAAATGTCGTGTCCGTCAGCCAGCGTATCATCAAAAGCTCCTTTGGCGATCCGCTCATAGAAGCGATCTCCCCACCAATCCCTCAGCTCGGTGAACTCTTCATAAACGGCCGCATAGCCTGTGATCTTCGTGCCCGTTCCGGCCTCGTCGCCCATTGCCCTTGTCTCCAGCTTGGTGAGTTTCAGCGTACGGACTTCATTCTGGCTCGGATCCGGTGTTGTTGTCGGCTTCTGATTCATCTTGCTCATTCACCTCCTTTCCAGGTGCGATGAACCGGTCTGGACTGTCTATCGGGGCCAAATCCTTGCTCATATACAGCTTGTCTCCCCCCTTTTCGGGCGGCAGCTCCTCATAAGCACGGACTTCATTAGGTGTAAACCACCCCGAACGGACCCCTTTAAAATAAAAATCTCCGCGCGTCTTAATGTCGCCACGGAGCAGTCCATTCATATTAAATTTGGTTACCGTCCCCGCGGCCCGCTCCTTTGAGGTGAGCAGCTTGCGGCTGAATTCCTGCTCGTACATCCGCACAATCGGGAGCAATGTGTTCTGAACGTATTCGAGGGCCTGCTGCTCCATACTGGAAAAGGAGGTTTGCGAGAAATCCCCGAGCATGTGAGGCGGCATGTTGTAGACCGCGGCTACCCGAGAGCGCGTGATGCGCTCCACTTCGAATACCTTCAGGTCAATGATGTCCTGCTTCAGTTCCTTTAGGTCCTGGCCCGAATCAATGACGATTACGCCGCTGCCGTTTTTGGAGTAAAATTCTGCGAAGTTCTGGAGCATCGCCTTCTTCTTCTCATCGCTCAATGAACCGTTTAGCTTCAGGATGAACGAAGCTTTGATCCCGCTCTCCATTTGACTGAGGCTGAATTGTTTAACCTGCGTGTCATAGTTGATCGTGTTGCGAAGTACATCCAGCGGAGATATTCCTTCATATCCCACGGTATGGAAGTGCTTGACGTGAATGATGTCCAGGTTATGGACGTAGTAGGTACCGTCATCCCCTTGAACCTCATACCAGAGCTCTTTCGTGCTGCTCTCCTGAACCGGCTTCACCTTCCTGGGATTAAGCAACCACAGTGCTTGAACTTGGTAGCTCACGTTTCTCTCGATTAAGGCATATCCGTTGCCGCTCGTGTCCCGGAACGCTTCCAGCGTCCGGATAAAATCAAAACTGGTCATGTTAGGATTCGGTCCATATTCGAGCAGCTGCGCAATTGGCGCTCCCGTAACCTGTTTGTAGCCGCGGTAGACCTTCAGCGGCAGGCTGGCCATGGAATTTGAGAGCCGCGATACCGCCGAAAAGATCGTCTCGTTTGAGGCATCGAGCTGACCGGACCGAGCGAACATGTTGTACGGGTCAAACCATTTTTGAAACCCACCCAGATTGCGATTCGCTCTGGTCTCCAGCTTTGCGCCTAGGCCGAACCATGATACGATCCGTTGAACAATGCCCATCGTTGCTCTCCTTTCCCCTATGGTTGCAATTACGTTGGCTTAGAACGTCCAGACTTCCACGTCCCCGCTTTCCGGAGGAGCTACCCTCGCGCGCACAAAGCCATTGATGACGGCTGCTATGGGGTCAATCCGATTGGTTGATTTTGCTTTGTCCAGCAGAAGATTCTCCTTGTCATCCGACTTGGTCACGGCGTTCCCGAGTGCCCAGGTAAGAACCGGATCATCCTCATGAATAATACGCATTTGCAGTATGAGCTCTCTGAAGTCCTTAATCGGCTCCGAGAGCGTCTGTACCCCCTGCCGGATCTCGACGATTTCATATCCATGTGCGGCCATATTCTGTGCAAACTGTGTTGCCGCATAACGGTCATAGCATATTTCTCTCATCACCCAGCCCCGACGCTCTTCTTCCTCCAGCAAATAGTTTTCGATCACCGACTGGTCCACCACAGCACCCGGGATAACGGTAAGCCAGCCTTTGCGGATCCAGAGATCATACGGGACCCGGTCTGTCTTCTTCTTCTGCTCGAGTGTCTCCTCCGGAATAAAGGAATGCTGGCCAACGTAAAAGCTCCCGGTCATCAGAGGAACCACAAAACCAACCGAGGATAGGTCAATTTTCATGGACATATCCACGCCGGCAAAACAGGTAAGGCCCTTAACGTCAGGCAGCTGCAGCTCGGAATCCGATTTTCTCCGCTTAAGAATACCGCAGGCAGCCCACTTCTCCATGTTCATGTATTGCTTCTTCGGATGACTCATCCAGACGTTCATGTTCTTCGTCATGAAGTCTTCCATCATCTCAGGCTTCTCGAGCGCTTCTTTCAGCCGCGACCGCATCTTCTGAATGCCCTCAGGATAGGAGCACGCAATGGGATTGGCCTTCAACCAAACGGACTCATCCTTGATGTCGTCGATCAGGTTCCCATCATCATCCTTATCCAGCTCGTTCACCATCGCGAAATAGGATTCTACCTCGGTCGGGTCATCAGGATTGAGCAGCCGTGAAACGAATTGGTATTCCGTCCGGTAACATGGGCTGTTGAGGTTCGTGCCGGCTGTGGTAATGATAAAGATCAATGGCTGCGCCCGGGCAATCATACCGGAGTCGATGACGTTCACCATTTCATCGGTCTCATGAGCATGGTACTCGTCGATGATTCCGCATTGCGGGTTAAGGCCGTCGCCTTTCTTCTTATCCTCCTGGCTCAGCGGCTTGATGATGGAGTTACTCTTCAGGTGCCGGATAATACCGTAGGTGGTTTTGAACTTGCCTTTCAGCTCCGGGCACTGCTGGATCATGTAGTCAGCTTCACTCCAGACGATCTTGGCTTGCTCCCGCTTCGTTGCAGCGCAGTAGACCTCGGCCATCGACTCTCCGAATGCAGATGCCTCATATGTGGCAACACAAGAATTGCTCTGGGACTTGGCGTTCTTGCGGGCTACCTGCCAATATCCCTTATTGAACCGCCGGTAACCGGCGTCCATGTGGATCCAACCGTAGATGTTTCCGAATATGAAGTACTGAATTTCATGGGGCTCAATGCGTTGCCCCTTCAATACGCCTTTCGTGTGGCGGAAGAGATTCATCCATAAAAAAAAGCGCATTGCGCGCTCTTCATCAAAGATATAGGGAAACTCCTCCGTGCCCTCTCGCTCGATATCCCGGAGGAATCGCATGCACGCCCACTTGTGCTTCTGGCATGCAATCACTTCGCCATTGATTACATCCTGGCTGTAATCAATTAGAAATTGCTTCAGCATTACACATCACCGAACGTCCTCGTAAACTCGTCTTCTTCATCTGGCTGTCCACGCGGAGGCATGGCAATCTTGGCTCTTGAGGCTGGCGTTAGTCCGAACTCCACAGCCAAGGACCGCATTTGCTCATGCATCTGCTTCTTTTTGGCCAGAAGGGGATGTGCCACTTCGTTAGTCACTCCTGATTTGTTGGTATGCTCGACCATAAACCCATCGTTCTTGATGATCCTCGTGATCTCAATGTAATCCGCATAGGCATCGCAATACAGGGCTAGAGCATTGACGTCCACATTCGTAAGCAGATCAATCTCTTTGAGCTCCTTTGCAATCCGGCGGAACTCCTTTTTGGCTGTGTCACATAACCAGGCCGGCGGATTGGTACGGTTTGTACTCGGCTGCAGCTTCTTCTCCCTCTCCTGCCGCAGCTCGATCTCTTCCTTGGTCAGGTGCTTCTTCCCTTTGATCAGCAGTAAATTAACGGGCATTGCCTTTCTTCCAGCCATACATAACTCACCTCCTTTCCCTACAATTTGGGTATCAGCGATGCGTCGTTCTTACGATTAACTGTTTTCCCCCCTTGTGCTCAAAAAGGGAATTTTTTTCACACGCGAGGTCCCGTCGGTCCCGAATGGCCCTTTGCACAGCTTTTTAGGTGGGGGGGAGTCTTTTGAGCGCTCATTTCCTCTCCAGCTTAATGCGGTCTCGACAAAGTTCCACAATCAAACTCCAAAATTATAAAGAAATCCTTATATTACATCTATTGTTTATTTATCCATATAATGGTAGAGTTGCATTGTAACTTACATATTAAGTCAGAACAAACTATAAAATGGGAAGAAGGAAAAGAAAATGAAATTTAAAAAATCTATCATCACGTTTACAACAGCAACGATGTTAATGTCGAGCGTTCCTTTAGCTGGCTTTGCCGCTGCAAACAACACTCCAGTTAATCAGTCCGTTACTGTAAGCGAGGAAGCAGGTAGCCATCACGTAACTCTTGATCAAAAAACGAAGGATTTTTTGAAAACCTTTACAGAAACAGGAGTTATGAAAGAGATCTCTGAAAAAAATGGCAAAATGATCATTCTAAATGATAATACAAATTACTTAAAATCAACGTATGGTCTGACTGATGAGTATATTTCTTTGTTAAGAAAGATCGTCTTTGATGCGAATCAAAAAAAAATACTTGCAAATTCTTCCACATTGTATCAAAATAAGGTAATCAATAGCGGTTACTCTACAAGTGCCATCACACCGAATCTTCATGTGAGTGACTGGAAGGTTTACTTTAACCAAAGCGATATCGATTTGTACTTGTTCACAGCTGCGTCCATAGGTGTGCCGGCCTTTGCAGCTGCATTGAATGGAATTTCACTAATATTGGGACCTGCTGGCCCAGTAATTAGTACTATCCTAACAATAGCCGGATATAGTGGTATGGCTAACCTTTGTTATTTAGTAATTCAATCTAAATACAGAAGTCAAAACGGCGTTTACTTTGGGATCAACTGGAATGGCCCGTGGCCAAATCTAACGCAAGGGACTTGGTAAAAATGGTAAGAGGTTATAGTGATCTGAATAATACAGAGCGCAAGCTACAACAAATATCTATAATCTCTTTCGGACTACAATATGGCCCATTGTTCGGCTATTCACTCAACAAAGAAATGTACTACATCTGGCTGCTACTTACCTTTATTGGTAGCTTATCCTTAATTGTGAAGTCAAGGTGGATTAGACCGGAGCTTCGGAATAGAACGATCACCTATGAGATAATCTTAACTGCTTTATTCATCTTTTGGTTTTTTTCAGAATCAATCAGTTTGCCGATAATCATTAAACAACTGGCCTTTTTTATTGTAATTGCTATGGCAGGTTATAGATATTTTAAATTGTTATATGAAGGCAAGCTCGCAAAGAACGATTTAAAATAACGTGAATGTTCTTTTGGGATATTAGTACTGACATTATGAAATAGGCTTTGTTCGCATCCATGCGGCAAAGCCTATTTTTATTTCTGTAGTCCAGCAGCAAGTCTTGGTTACTGATTGCTGGTCTTCTCAGCTAAACCCTTACATACCCCATCACTCCTTTTACTTGATCTAGAACCTTAGCCACCTCGTTGCACAGTGAGTTCATATCTTACAATTTCATTAACTTCATGCCTTTCCATTTTCGGAACCACCTTTCACTTTGTAGTGATACTTTTAACCTCTCCTTGTTACTCCTATTTCCTCACCATTCTTAAAAGTTTCTATATAAGCTCGTCTCGCCTCCTCCCATGAAATGCCCCCCATTCGTGCCTCTTTGTGCAGGACTTCCTGAAGCAGGATCAACAAATCTCTAAACCAAGGCTCAAATGTTAATCGCTCCATTAATCATCCACTCCTATGCACTTTATTGTGACAGGCATCGCATAGACTGATTAAGTTGTCGAGCTTCAATCGCATATCCCATGCCTCACGTACCTCTTGTATGTGGTGGACCATAACGGCCGATGTAAGACGCTGCTCCTTCAGGCAGTGTTGGCACAAGTGGTTGTCACGTACCAGGACAGCCCGCCTCGTAGATAACCAAGCCCAAGACTTATAAAAGGATACGAGCTTTGGATCCCTCGCCTGCTTATCGTACTGCCTAACGGTTTGTTTTTGATGGGTCTGGCAGTAACGGCCTTCAGTCAGCTCGGGACACAAAGGGTAACTACAAGGTCTCTTCGGCTTCACTCCTGTTATTCCTTTCTTCCCTATATAATAAAAAAAGCCTTACTTTATTTAGTAAGGCAAAGGGAAATCAGATGGTATGTATGCGTATTTTCTTGGATATTCAGAATCTAGGCCCCCAATTTCCTCAAGAATCTTGATGGGAAATTTGTTTTCAACTAGCTCAACTACAGCATTAAGCACCGGGTATATTAAGTCTCCTTTTTGTCTAGTTACTAACTGAGTCCAGTTAGTTGGGTAATACCTAACAAGAATCCCTAGGAAATAAGAAAGTAGATACAATCTGCTTAATGTAGATAGTTTAATACCATCATCGAACGGAAGTGTAACATAGCCGAGGTGTCCTTCAAAGATAGGAGGAAGGTTGGAACTCAACTCATCTTCACTAAAATGGGAGACTATACAACTAAGATAAAAATGGCCTTCTTCAAAGTTTTCAGTTGCCTTTATTGGCACCCTAAATTTTTCCTTTATGTTGGACGCATTTAGTGAGTCCTTGTCACAATAAATATCCATTACTGTCCCTATACTACCATGAGCTTTAATAGACAGTCCGTAGCAAAAAGTCCTTTCATGAAATGTCTTTTCAAATATCTCCCGAATCTCAGGCGATCTTTTGAGAATTTCTTTTAAATTGAATTTGGTTTTATGCGGATATTCCTTTGTCCCTAACCTTGACCACTGTCTTTGTTCATTTGAGTTGGGTAATAGCACTCTTTCAATATTATGTGTTACCCTTGCTAATTCTGAAAACGTGCCTTGGGTAACTTCTGCAGTTATGTCTCCCAGCCTGCTGTTACCACTGTGAAGTATTTGTCTCCAATCATTTTCCATTAGTCCATGTGAAGGTTTTAAAGAGTTTTCACGAAGTTCATGATTTAAAAATAAGATTAGTCCCCGACTAAGAGAAATCACACCATAATACAGCAATAGTGGCTTAACGAGATAAGAAGCATCTTTAGCACTCCTAAAAAATTCTCTGCCCTGTGCTAATTGTGATATTATTTCTTCTGCCTTCGCTGATTTAAGGCTTTTACTATGCCTTTTCTCATAATGACGGGTAATTGAATCTCTACTTTCATATATTGCCAGCTGATTCCAAACGTCCAATTTTCATCTCTCCCAGAGATAAGCCTTTTCTCCAAGGTTACACATCGGCCTCTTGTTCAGTCAATACCTAGAAATATTAGAGTGTGTTAGATAATTATTTTTCATTTATAAAATTAACTAGGATAAGCCTGTAACCACTTAACTAGCATGAATAGATAAATAAATGAAATTAGGGGCATTTCACCCATCCTCATATCACACCCTCGACGACCGGCGTCTAAGGATCGAAATCCCACAGCATGACCGAGTGCCTACGATAATAAGGGTACAGTAGACATCACCCGAGCCGTTCTTGGCTCTGTGGTTCTACTGTACCCTTGGTTTGCAGTCATCGTCTTGTCAGTGCTAGGACAGGAAATGGACATTCTTTTAAATAATATCTAGAAATTACTTTCCATAACTCGTTGTATCTCAATAAATTCAATATCCTGCAGTCCTCTTCTTATATCATTTCTATGTACGTTCCGATTAAGGGTGATATACAAAGTATTTTTTTCACCGCTCATATAGTTCAAACTTGTATTATCAATCCCCGTAATAATCTCTCGCAGGGAACTCTTATTAATTTCCTGTAGTAACTTTTCCAAATTGAAATCAATTATAGCTACAAATTCAACTTCATATTTATTTCTCACTAACGCAATCTCATATTTGTTATTTATAATATTCTTGAACCACTCTTCTGCGTACATTTTATCATCTATACTTATTGCACTATTTTTTAAAGACTTATAGTGCTTCATATCATGATAACTTATTATTTTATCAAACTCAGATATAGTTAAGTCTGAGGAAATTTGATTTCCAATTTCTTGAGTTTCCTTTATAGATTCTGAACGAACTTCGTGTTGAAACGTTTCCTTAGCAAACTGTAAAAATCTGTAGGTTTTGTACATATAAAACGACTTTTCAGTTTTTCGTCGAAATTCTTCAATTAGTTCAATACGAGGTCCCAACGTAACTCTTCTATTTACTATTTGCCACCAATCTTCTTTTTCATCTTCTGTAACAAATACAACATTTACCGAATCAGTTTTTGCTTTATCAATTATTTGATTCCAAACAACCAAATCACCGTATTCATCAGAAAAAATCAAATTATTCCAATATTTTTTTTTGCCCTTCTTGTCCTCTAAGTCCTTATACCCTGGTGGAATTTTTGCTTTGTATCTTTTATCACCTTCTTGATAGATCTGATCAAGCTTAGATTGGTCATATTGCTCACCAATACTATCTGAAAATAATTCAGATAATTCATTCAGAATTGGATCATTATCTAAGTAATCAGGGTGCTCTGACTCAGCTTGTTTAATTTGATTACTAACTTCCTCAATAGTTTTCGACACTTTACTAAGAAGATCCTCAATAATGATACCAGGATGCCTTTTCTTATACTCTTTCAAGTCTTCATTTAGATCATTAATAAAATCACTTGACTTTCTATTCAATGTAGACAGAATACTTCCATAAGAATCAGATTGATCTTGAATAACATTTGGGCGGTTAAAATGAAATTCCAAAGCAACTTGATGTGGAATCCAGATTTTATTCTGTTGATTCTTAAAGATTGACAGCAGATCTTCTTTGGTTTCTTTTGAATACCTATATAAATTCAAAAGAACATTCGCATCAAAAACAAAAATACACTCATTCCACATATCCTTAATCTCTTCTGGAGACTTTTTATAAAATGCTTCAAACCCTTTCATCTAGTTCTTTCCTTTCTCCTATCATTCTTAATTTTCATAGTACTTTATAAGTAATTGTATATCTACATTATAAAAAATGTTTTAGGTTCTTTCCTCTCACTAAACCATTAAAAGCTATTTAACAAGAGATGGCACAGCATTAACGACATTTGCTTTGTGTGCTGTACCTTCTCATGTTTTTAGTTGTATTTTACTCCATGTATAATAACGTATTTGCCACCGATTCGATCCCTTCATTGATTTTGCGGTCTATGGTTTTGTCAGAACACTCCCACGACTCAAATCGAAGGATTGTAGCAGCTCGGGAATTCCCCTTAAGGAATCGGTATTCGATCACCTTACGGACATCATCGTGGATGATTTGGGCAACTGCTCTTTCCAGAAGCCTGGTGAACTTAATCAGATTAGCTTCGATCTCCCTCAATTCATCTGTCTGAGGTGGATTCCGTTCAAACATTTCAACCCGGCGTTTCTTCTCTTTATATTGGCTGAGGTAAGCTTTTGTGCGTACAATATCAGTTTTAGACGCCTTGGGAAACAATTCCTCCATTTTAAACAATATCGACATCCCCGCACCCCTCACCGTATGGTATACTGTGGTCGTGCGTTATTACTCAGATCCTAGCCCCGCCGATCCTCCCAAGATCGACGGGGCCTTTTGTTAATCTAATCTGCAATGAATCCCAACTGCGACAGATCCTGCTTTTCTACCTCAGTCCAGCCGCTTACTGAATCTGGACTTACACCCGTGATCCTCCGAAATACTTTCTGCAGAACCATGATGGATTGGTTATCGAATTTGGCTATATAGTTACCCGTTGGGTGTTTCAAGTATGAAATGGTGAGCATGGTTGCCTCCTTTATCTCAGTTAACTCAGTTACGTTTTGCAACTTCAAAGCTAAAATTATCCTCGAAGAACTGGCTCATCAGGTATGCGCATCCTGCTTCTTTATGTTCATGTTTCGGGTCAAAGGACCTCAAGCAAGCTGACACATGTCTAAGTGCTTTTTCCCGATCAACGCCTTCCCTAGGGGTTACATCAAGCTGAATCAGACCCTTGAAAAACCATTTTCCTATAAGATCATTCCACTTAGTCAGGTCATCCTAGAACTCATAAGGGATTTCGTTCATAGGAGGCAGCAATTTCTTTCTGTCTCCTCCGAAAGCGAGGTCAAGCTCCGTAACATCTACCGGCATAATTCGATTTCTCATATTACCTCCATGATTTATGGGTACCATTACAAAGGAAGTGGGGGAGTTTAACCCCACTCACAAGCACGGATACTATCAAATCGAAGTCCTTGGAGATATTGTTTTTGAAACTGCACCACATGATGGGTTGGTTTGTATATTGTACCGAGACAAACAAGGTAATCGTTACGCCAAAACTCTCGAGGATTTTGAGTCTTATTATGAGTTGATAAATCCTGACCCATATCTCTAACGATGGGTCTCTTTCTTAACCATTCCCCTTATTTAATCATCATCTTGGCGGGTTATGAATCTGCTTAATGAATGTAAAAATTGGATATAGATGTGCCGGTGATACGGCATTCCCGAGCAGCTTAAGTCGTCCTGTGCGATTCTTTATACCGGAAGCCACCCGGGGCGGCTCCCATTCATATTGTGACTGCCCCATTGCTGCCGGCCATAGGACTTCTAATCCTCCATCCGATCTAAGTCTGATATTTCTTGGTCGATATCGGTCCAACCAATCGGAAATCCCATCAAGCATTCCACCCATTCCGGATTTAACTGCCCTGCGTGCCCTTCTCTCATCACAGCTCCTGCTATTGTATCCCGATATTTCTGGCTCGGAGGAAGAGTCGCGTTCTTGCCGTCTTGAGCCGCTGGAGTCGGCCACATCTTCACTGCAGCCGGCAGTCCGTTCCGTGCTTCCTCTACATTGATTTTCCCTCGCTTCTCCGCATCGTTTGCCCGTGGCGTCGGCCACATTTTGACCGAATCGTTCAAGTTCGAACTCCACCCTTGCTTCATTTTCCGTTGTGCCCGAAACGAGTCCGGTTCGTCTCCACTCCGATAGTCTCTTGATTGAGGAGTCGGCCATAAACCTGCCTTCATAGTCGCGATGTCTGTTCTCAAGCTGCGGCCCTGTCCTCCTCCATGACTCCCAATCGCATCCGCTGCATTCGGTGTGGCCCACAATAAGGACCCTGTATCGCCGGTGCGGGGCGCCGACACCTGCAACTGGAAGCACAATTGTGATGGTTTCATATCCTTCTTCCGCAAAGTCTCGCCGGATTGTTTCGAGTACCATTTCCGTTTCTTCGCATAGAGTTGTTTCGTCCTCCATGACAACATAACTATCGGATTGCTCCATTGAGAGGAGCCCATCAACATTTTCAGCAACGACCCAAGCGGGCCGGACTTCCGATATAATGCGAAACATCTGTGGCCAGAGGTAACGGTCATCTTCCGTGCCTCCTCGCTTCCCGGCGTTACTAAATGGCTGGCAAGGAAATCCTCCGTGAATAACGTCAATTGTTCGTCTTGGGCCAATGATTCCATCCTCCTTTAATCGTGTTGCTGTTAAGGTGCAAACATCATCGTAAATCGGAACATTCGGCCAATGCCTCTGAAGTACAGCTCGCGGGAATGGTTCACGTTCACACATCGCTACCGTACGTATTCCTGCCCATTCTGCTGCGAGATCGAGACCGCCCCCACCTGTAAACAAGCTTATCGCTCTCATGGCTCCCTCCTTTGTTTGAGCAATCAAAATAATCATTTTGTTGTCTCATATACAATTGCTTTTATCCTGCGGAGTTGGTCCAATGTAAGTTTCGGTCTACCGTACGACCCGAAGAGAATTCCAAGCTCGCGTCCAATATCCAACATTTCCTGCTCATCCTTGAGCTCTTGCTCATCAAGATAGACCATCCAATTGGGTCCGCACTCCGAAACCTCCAACTTATTTTCAATAAGGAATTTCAGACGTCCTACTTCGAAATATTTCCGTCCGACCCTTGTGATGACGGCATCCTTAGCGTCCCTAGTGCGTCCACCAATGGGTCTCAAGAAGACCTTCTGACCGACTTGCATAGGTCACCGTCCTATTTATTTTGTTGTGTAGGCTGCTATTTGACTTGGCACAAAGCTAACCCTTTTGAATTCTAAAATCCCTTAATCTCGTATCCGACATATTCGCAGGTCGATGTATCGAAAGAAAAAATGCATTCTTCGCACGAAAAGTTAATTACTTGTCCTGACTTTAAATAAACTGTAACTTTAAGCAAATAAATCGCCTCCAATTTAAGAAGCAGATCCTCTTATGCGGCACCTTTCCGCTTCAATTTCTCAGCCACCCGATTTTTATATTTGGCCCATGCCTTTTGAAGTTGATTGGAGCTAAGCCCATACTTCGAGGCTATATCCATCCAACTGCTTTGCGTCTCGACCTTTTCAACAAATAGAGCTGGGTCAAACTCAACATCATCGTACCGGGGTTGCTCTTTTAGAATGTGTTCTTCGACTTCCTCCTTGCTGGGCTCCGAGCCGGAGTCACCTACACCCTCAGCTTCGTCCTTACCCTCTACCTGACCATCATCCTCAGCAGCTTGTCCACCATCGGTCGGAACATTTCCGTCTTCAAAGCTCACTTCAAGATCAGGATTTGGCGCCGCTTGGTCTTCCTGTGCCCCCTGCTGCTGATCCTGTTGCTGATCAAAGAGTACTCCCTGCTCCTCATCTTCCAACGACTCTTTAACATCCGAACTGTCCACAGGCACCAGTGCTTTTGATGAAGCAGAAGATTCAAGGTAATCCGAGATGCTCATCTGCATGTCACCGAGCACAAAGTCTACCTCTTCCGGATCACTCTCGAAGAATTTAGCGTTCTTGAAGAAGTCACGCTTACTGACCTCAAGAACGATCTTCACGTTCTTAGAACCCACTGTAATCCCACCGATATTCGCTTTCCCCTTAGCAGCAACCATTTGGATCATCCTCTCAGTTTTTGTATGACTTCCTGCTGCACTTTCAGCAGCTTCACCGGCTCATCCATAGCTCGAACGATCTGAGCGAGCACAAAGGCGTCAGTGACGTTGTTGCTTTTGTGCTGGAATCCCCAGCGTTTGTATGTCTCTACGGCAACCACCTCTTTCGCAGCAGTTCCCCCGGCGCCGGTGAATTTCTTCAGCTGCGAAGGTGCTACCTCGATGTATCTGATATCCCTCGCATAAAGGTTCAGCCGGATTCCCCAGCCAATGCCGCCCAGCTCAAAGCCACGTTGACTGGCAAACCCGAAACCCTCTATCGCTACCCTGTCCTCTGGCTGAATTAGCTGGCCTACCTGGCAAATCAGGTCATGCATCCTTTCCGGGTTTTCGCCTATTCGTTCAAGCTCCCGGGCCTCCCAAACCTCGCCATCCTCATCCAGAACAACAAGCCCGGTCTTTGTGCTGGGATCTATCCCTACGTACCTAGGCATCCTCCAGCACCTTCTCAAGCTCCATGCTCGCTTGGAATAAGCCAACAGCCTTGCCTGTCTTAAATCCATCCACGTATTCTGATCCTGCCCCCGGAATGTTAGGCACCTGCAGCTCCCTTGCCTTCGTCTCCAGAACATCGATCACGCGCTTAATGATTGCTCTTGCTATCGGATCCATCAGTATCCCACCACCTTCACGCAGCGCAGGCCGCGGCGCGCTTTCTTCGGAGCAAAGATGAATCGTTCAGATAAGACGTACACTGCACCCAACTGCTCCTTGCCGTCGAAAATCACAAACCGGTGAATTGTCTGAAACAGAGGACCGTCTACATTTCGCATAAACCTGCCTCCTCCGTGCGATGCTCCCGGATAGCCGTGAGGAACTCATCGATTCCTTCCGTCAGCTCCTCCGGATCCACATGGCTTGAGAACTTCTGTTGAGCCTGCCCCATCGTGGGGACCGTTCCAGTAGCCATGTATGTTTGCTTTAGCCACTCGTAAACGTGCCAGCGATTCATGGCCCCTCACCTCACACTGTGATTTTTTGAGTGTCCTTATCGTATTTCAATTTCACGATACCCGTGGGGCCGTTCCGCTGCTTGGCCACGTTGACCTCGAGAATACCTTTGTCCGAAGTTTCCGGGTTATAATACTCATCCCGGTACAGGAGCAGAATGTCATCCGCGACAGCCGCGATCGCCGCACTGCCTGAAAGATCCGAAACCATGGGCCGCTTGTTTGCCCTGCTGTCCACATCTTGTTTTACCTGGGAGAGTCCGATGACTGCACAATCGCAATCTTTGGCTGCAGCGCGCAGTTTCTGGCATACCCGATGAAGTGCTGAGCCGCCGTTATCGTTCTGCTCGGCTGTCTCGTTGATCTCCTGTAGGTAATCAACAACTACAAGGTCGAGCCCCTCTTGCCTTTTCATCCGCCGCATCTCCGAGGTGATGTATTCCGTTGTCACACCCCTGGAGTCGTCGATTGGAATCTTAGCGAACTCGTCCAGCTTGTCTGCGATCAGGCCGATCTGGAAGTCTGTCAGATTTCCGATCCGTATAGCCTGCAAGGGGATGCCACACATCGTCGAGGCCATCCGGTTGTAGATTTGATCGATTGTCATCTCGAGGCTGAAATCGGCCACCTTGTTTCCAAGGGAGGATGCCCTGACCTTAATCTCGTTTGCGAATGCAGACTTCCCCATACTCGTTCTCGCGCCGATGACAATCAGGTTACTCCGTTGAAAACCGAGGGTCATACGGTCAAGCGGATCCCAGCCGGTAAGCACTCCGAACGCCAAGCTCGGGTTCTGTTTACGGAGCAACAGGTTCTCAAACCATGTCCGGATCCGGTCCCCCGATTTGTTTTCCTGGCTCACCTTAGGCCGAATCTCCAACGCCTTCTGCTCGAAGGTATCCAGAATCTCGTCGAACCTGCCGGCGGCCGGATCGTCAATGAGTGCCCTGGTCTGCTCGATCAGTTGGGAGAGCTTCCGGCGGGCATCGAGTTCTGCCAGCAGCTTCATGTTTTCGCGAATTTCACTCACGGAAACGACCGACCCGATGACTTTGAGCAGATACTCAACCCCGCCGATCTTGCCCATGTCTTTAGCGAAATAGGTGGAGATATTCGTGTAATTCACCGGGTGATCGTTTTTCTCCAGCCAGGCCATCATCCGGTACAAGTTGCGGTTCCAGGGCTGCCGGAACATGTCTATCGTCACCGTAGCCATAACTTCCCGGGCGAGGCTCGGATCCTCAAAGACCGATCCAAGGATGACCATTTCAAGAGCTTCCGTTTGCAGCATACGCCTGATACACCTCACGTAATTGCTGAGTTATGGGATCGTCTTCTGCCATTTGGTAAATGGGCTGTCCTCCGACCACCTGCAGCGGCTCCTCTTTCTGCGTGCCGCCCCGAGCCCTGAATCCCTTTAAGACCTTGGTAAGATAAGCAAGTGTGAAAACCTTGTACCTCGCTGCCTCTCGCATCGCCTCGTACACCCACTCGCCCCCATAGTCATCAAACAGGAATCCAAGGTCCTGGACCTCAAACTCGCTGACCTTGCCATCCACTGCGAAGTGCTTCTCGTAAATGGAGTAGATTCGGCCGAAAGAGAAGTCCTGGTGGCGGCCATGCCCTGTAACTTGATTCATCGGTATTACCTTAGTAGTACTACTACTGTCTTTATTACTGTCTTTAATAATGTCTTTACGGAGCTGAGATCCCGCGCCAGGACTGGGTTCATCGGGGGTCCCAGTTCCTGTTTTGGGAACTTTTTCGCCGGAAAAGTTCCTGTTTTGGGAACTCAGAAGTTCCTCTTTTGGGAACTTTTCGTTTTCACCGTCTTTAGAAAGTTCCTGTTTCGGGAACTTTTTTGTTCCTGTTTCAGGAACTTTTTCGTTCCCGTTTTGGGAACTTTCTTTCAGGTTCAGAGCGATTAATTCCTCGAATCGGAACTCATCCCACCCTTTTACCGGGGAGACTTGCCACTCATCGTAGTTCTTGTTGACCTCGAACAATTTAGCTTCTCGGTCCCAAAACAGCACCTTGCAGGACTCGAGATAAAGAAGCTCATCCTTGATATGATTTTTACCAACACCGCAGAGCTCAAAATGGACAAGTTTAGGGATGAATGCTGCTTTCTTGCGGCAGCCATATGAGAGCCGCCATATAAAGTGCATAATGTCTTTCTGCCGTTTGGAGAAGTCACGCCGGATGACTTCGTCCCAGATCTCGTTTGCTATGCGGATATATCCGTTTTCTGTCTGTGGATTCGCCATCCGGCGCACCTCCTAAACGTTATTCACGCGCTCATCTCGTAAATAGATCAGAGGATACTTCGCCCTCACAACAACGAAGCCGGGATATGTACGAGCGAAGTATGATTTGACCTCCTGCTTAAACCGATCCGGCTCGGATTCCATTAGAGTCCATAGGTCTTGGCTGATCATCGATTTCGTCAGCGGAGCACTTTCCATCATTCAAACGCAACCTCGTCTTCAGGCGGCCGGTTACTAGGAAAGCCGGTATCGGGGTCTCGCTGCACATCAGCCTCACCCGTATCATCGGCCTGAGCTTCGCTCCAGTCGGTCACATCGATCACCTCGGACATGTCGTCGGAGACCTCCCGTTTGGTCGTCTCATCCATGGATACGGCCTTCTGGAACTCCACCGAGATCGGCATGTACTTCATCAAGGCTTTGAGGACCGTCTTCTTTGCCATCTCATCAAAGTGATCTACCCAGGGGCCATACGTCTTTGCTTTGGAGAATTTATCGCGATGCAGTTCGATATCTCGTTTGCTCATCACCATGAAGGAATAACCGCCATCCTTGAATTTGGCGTAAGCATAATACTTGGTCACAGGGCCGCGGTCTCCATCAGCGGGTACATGACGGAGCTTCTCATCAATGCCGTATTCGTACTCGAACAGGTCCTTTTCATGTACAGCCTGTGCCACAATGCTGGAGACATGGCCCGTCCGGCGTGCGAGCTCGATATAGCCTTTATAACCGATCTGGAACTGTGCCTCGTCGAACCAGCCCAAGTCCTTGCCGGCTGCATCCTTCTTCTTGTTACGGTAGGGTACCAGGTATGCATGACCTAAAATGGAGGGCTCCAGGCCAAGCTGGGCGCACTGCATAACGGCGCCAAGTAGGGACTCAGGAGTGCAGACTTTCAGCTTGGGGTTGGTTCGGATCGAGGTTGTTGCGATACGGAGTAATCGCTCAGGTGTGAGGTGTTTGGGAATCGCTTGAGCGATTGCGGGCTTCATTTCATCGAAGAGCTGGGCAATGGTCTTTCCTTGGCCGTTGCCAGCCGCGGCCTTGTTGGCTAGTGCCTTACCGAGTTCCTTTTGATCTGTTGCTTTAGCAGGGGCTGCCATGGTTACTCATCACCTCCAACAATTTTGAAGCTTCGGACACCTTTCTTGTTAGACTTCCAGGTGAACACCGGCTCGCCCTGGAACCAAGCTGTCTCATGGTCGCCCATAACGGACTTCATGCGGTTCTTCGCTGTCTCGTGTGTTTCCTCAGCTCGCTTAAGTGCTTTCTTGCTGTCAAAGACCAGCCGCATGAGATCGGAATGCTCCTCGCCAAGTTCCATATTCGCCCCGGGCCGAGATTCCGGAAACCGATCTTTTAGGAGCCCTGTATCCTGGTGTCCATATGCCGGCGGCTGCTTGGTTAAAACGTGGTTATGCCAGAAGTTGTACTCGATTTCGATGAGGTTCCGGATCAAATCCTCATCCCTCTCGATAATGCGCCACTGGAAGTCCCAGCCGCCGATTAGAACGGCAACGTACCAGCGTTCAGCACCGGTGACAGCCATGTAATGATTGCACTGCAACATGTACTCCACCGGCACCTTGTCGCCCGCCCATTCATCACGGTTGTATTCGGAGGTGTTCTTGATCTCCAGGCCCTCGTTCTTCCCGATAACCCACCGGTCAATGTTGGCGAGCATGAAATCGTGCTCCCGATGTTGGAAGATCGAGTGCTGCTGCATGACACGGATCCCGGTCTCTTCGGTGAACCACTTGGCGATTAGCGGCTCGAGCATTCGGCCGGCTTTCATCTTGTCGTTATCCTCTAGCGGTGGCAACTCACCGATCTTATCCAGGTAGACTGCCATGGGCGATTTGTACTTCGAGAGCTCGCAGATGGGGGCGACATCACTGCCGCCGATGCCCTTTCTGCGGTACTCGAGCCAATCTTCCCTTGGCATGTCCTTAACGCTAACCAATTTAAGAGCCTGCATATTTCAGCGCCTCCAGTGCCGATTCAAGCTCATCGATTCGCTGTTGAGCTTCTTCAAGTTTGCTCTCGATCTCATCGGCCTCGTCATCAACACGTTCAAATGCTTCCTCTAACGCTTTCCAAACCGTACTCCCAATGTATTCTTCATTCTCATCGAGCGTGGTTTCGAGGCGATTCAAAAGGTCCGATTTGGATGCTCTTAATGGCACCGTCTTCCCCCCCTTGATGTAAAGTCCGCCAGCATGGTACACTGGCGGCAGATTGGTTTTTTCAGAGCCCGCTGGCAGGCGGGTTCTTTCCTTTTTTCCAAAAGAAATTAGTTGGCAGATGTCTCCGTGGACTTCTTCATGGCTTTGAGCATGTAGTAGACGGATTGGGCTTTGCGAATTGAAGTGTTGTTGTGGAATTTTTCATTCAGCTGCTCTGCAATCTTCGCCGCTGGAACCATTTCCTCATTGAGCTTCTCCACCATTTGCTTTTCTTCCGCAGTAAAACGAACTTGCATCTTACCCTTTGCCATTCACTAATCACTCCCGACAATGTTTTGATGAGGCTTGGCCGCATCTCTGAAGGACCGGCGTACCGGACCCTCACCAGATATGGTCAAGTTACTGTTCGGTTGAGCTTTGCCGCTTTTTCCGCGATTATCTTAATGCAGGTGGTGCAGATCTTCTTACCTGGATACACTGAGGTAATGGGATTATCTACCTGGCCGCAAAGTGAGCAGCCAGGAGAGTATTTCCGGAGAATGATTTCATCACCATCTATGAATATCTCCAATGGATCATGTAAATCGAGATCCATGTTCATTCGAAGTTCCTTTGGAATCACAATCCGTCCCAAACTATCAAGATTTCTCGTCATACCTGTGGCCTTTTTCATCTCACTGCTGCTCCTTCGCTCATTTTTATCTCACGGGAGATCACGTATCGAGCATTCGTTTCAGAGCAACTGGGGCAAGCCGGTTCCTCGAGTTGCTCTGATTCAACTGCGTAACCAAGGCAGCATTCTTGGCATTCGTAGAAGTCGTAAGTAATGGAGTCAGGCATCCGGGGACGCCCCCTTCCCACGAACGTTCGTTCTGTGGTAAAATAACAGCATGAGAAACTTTAACCGGCTTCTCAACGAGGCTCGCCCCGACCGGCGAGTCTTTTCCTTTTTAGCAGTTGCCAGTTCCATTTCGTGCTCGGACTCGGCGATAAGCTTATCGATAATGTCCATACCTTCAATCACCGTCCGGCTCTTCTTCCAGGCCACCAACTGGCCCCGCCATTCACTATCCGTCATCTGCTTACGCATGTTGATTATTCCTCCCGTCCAAATTGATTTCGAACCTTGCTATCGGTGGGTTCTCGCAAAACCAAAGCCACATTTTGTATGTAGCAGCATCGGGTATGCGGCCGCGCTCATACTTGCTGATTGTCGCCTGGGTAACGCCCAGATATCCTGCCATGTCTTCCTGCGAATACCCAGCGGCTCTGCGTTTCTTCCGCAACTCAGCGCTTACTTCTTTCGAGGTAATAATCACATCTCTCACCTCCTTTCAGTCCAGGTTGGAATTTATTCCAAGGTGGATTGGTGCCATTACCGAGTAGAGGTTATGATTGGCTTATCAGATCACATCCCCCTCACCTCCCCCCAACGCCCGTCGCCCTAGGAGACGGGCTTTTCCCCAACAACCTTCTGAAGATCTCTCGGCTTATTCTTGCGAACATCGAGCACAATTTTTACCAATAAATCTTGTGGGAGCTTGTAAAGCGGTAGTTCCCATCTCGCCACTTTCTTCTCATGTTTAGCCACGCTTATCACCTCCTTCCACCCGTGCCATATTCTCGATTCCATCCAAAATTTCCAGCAATTCCTTTAAGTCCATTAATAATTCTTCTTTCGTGTATGGCAACGTTGTTCGCTCAGACAATATAGAAACAATTACTTTAAGAATTAGTGATTTTGCTTCGATTACCGACCATGCAGTTTGAGCATCTCTCATTTGCTAACTCCTTAGAATCAGGCTGTTGCACCTTCATTCGAACACGATTCGTGTTCGAAATGATCAAAAAAAATAGATTGAACTGGAACACCATAATAATTAGCCAGCCTTACCTTGATGTGGTCACGGGGAATTCTATTGCCGTTTTCATACATTTGAAGTGCACTTAGACTTATGCCTATGGCATCTGCGACTTCTGAACGATCTCTTTCACCTCGCAATAAAACAAGTTTATCTCCGACTACTTTTGACATCTTGGTCACCCCTTCCGGATACGAATTGTGTCCACATGCATAATATAAACCACGAAATGTGTTTTGTAAACACTTTTCGTGTTCTTTTTCTTAAATTAGCACATTTTGTGTTATTCTTCTCTTAGGTGATGAATATGACATCGTTTGGTAAGCGAATGAGTGAGTTAAGAAGTGAAAAAAAACTCAGTCAAGACGAGCTCGCAACTAGGTTAAAGATAAGCAAAAGTGCTGTGGGTATGTACGAAAGAGATCAGCGTGAACCATCATTCGAATTAGTACGTGAGATAGCTGATTACTTCGATGTGTCGACTGATTATTTGTTAGGCAGAACCGATTTAAGAAAAGAAGACCCCCTTCTTGATCCACGACTCAATATACACTTTAAAGACTGGGATAAACTGTCCCACGAAGACCAAGAAGAGGTCAAAGCTTTTTTAAGAGCCAAGCTACTAATTCGGCAGGAAAAAGAACGTGGAAACTAGGTATCCTCGGATTAAAACAATCTCCCCCACTAAATGTTTCCACGGTAAACATCCCTCTCTAATCAACTATTCGCTTCCCGTATCGATTGTAATCTTGCATGCAATACTTCTAATCTGACTTGTATCAAAACACATTAGCCCAATTTTTTGGGCTTTTGTTTCACCCTTATCACGAACAAACATTCGTTTTTTTTGAGGTGTATTATGCTTCTTACCAAATATCAAACTACGCATTTAGAGGATTTTGTTGACAGTCTATACCTTAGGCTTAAAATAACTCGCCCCGAACAATTGAATGTTGAAGAAATCTCGGCAGCACTTGGGATACAAATCGAATTGTCCCCTTTTAGTTGCTCTGTGGTTTGTGATAAGTCCGTAACTATACATTTAAATTCCAAATTAACTCCCCTAGAACAATGGTTCGACTTCCTCCATGAACTCTGTCATTTCCTTCGCCATTCGGGAAACCAATTGAATATTCGGGCAGCAATGAGAGCTTGGCAAGAATGGGATGCAAAAAACTTCACACTTTACGCAGCAATGCCATTTATGATGCTTCGTGAATTGTACTTCCCAGTAGAACGCCAAGCAGCAATCGAACTCATTAGCACCACATTTCATGTGTCTTTTGAAATGGCACACTTGCGATATCAACAAATCTTGAGAAGAGTTTATTGTGCGTTATGGGGGTGAAAAGCTCATGAAGGCATGCATATATACAAGAGTTTCCACAGCAGGGCAAGTCGAAGAAGGCTTCTCAATGCAAGCTCAGTATGACAAGTTGATTGATTTCGTTAAACTACAAGGATGGGACCTTGTCCGTGTATATACTGATCCGGGTATTTCTGCTAAAGACCTGAATCGTCCTGGCGTGAAGGAATTGATCAACGATCTTAAGGTTGGCAAATTTGATGCTGTTATCGTACACAAGCTAGACCGGTTGACACGTAACATTTCAGATCTTTACGACCTAGTCGAACTCGTTAATAAATACGAAGTAAAGCTGCTCTCACTCAGCGAGAATATCGACACCTCAACTCCTATGGGTAGGATGTTTGTTTACCTCCTCGGGATCTTTGCTCAGATGTTCCGTGAGAACCTGAGTGAGGAAGTAAAGAAAGGACTTGCAAAGCGAGCTGATCAAGGGTTGCGAAATACATTTGCTCCGTATGGGTATAAGATGAATGAGGATGGGAACTTAGTTATTGTTCCGGAGCGTGCAGAACTGATCCGGGAAATTTTCAGCATTATGATCAACAAAAAATGGGGCTATCACACTATAGCCAAACACCTCAATAAACGTAATATACCGGGACTTCGCGGAGGACTATTTCATGGAAGTACTATAGAAACTATCCTGAAAAATCACACATACACAGGAAAAAACCATTGGAAATTAAAAGGTCGCCCGGAGTCCGAGCGACTGATCCGAGACGCCGAACATGAGCCTATCATTGATCAGGCAACATTCGATAAAGCACAAGAAATCATAAGACGCCGTTCACGTAAAGAAATGTCACGTTCATCATACCAATATCCCTTCTCAGCGATTATTCGGTGTGGTCGATGTGGAGGACCTTACCATGGCATCATGCATCCAACAAATAAGGGAATAAAATATTATTACTATCGTTGTTTCAATGTACTTAAGGGTAAGTGTAAACACAGCAGTATTTCAGAAATGAAGTTTGAGGCAATGTTTTTTGAGTATTTTAATCTGCAGCACCATGGAATCAGTTTCGAAGAAGTGGCAACGGCAAAAACAGACGTCATTGAAGAAAAGAGGAGAATCGAAAAAGAGCTCGAGAGGAGTGAGCAACGCCGAAAAAACTGGCAGTATGCTTTTGGAGATGGAAATCTTCCATATAGCGATTACGTTGCTTTGATTGACGAGGAAATGAAGAAGGTTGAGGAACTCCAACGGCAGCTTGCTGACCTCCCTGTCGATGAGCGTCCAGTTAAGATAACAATCAAAGAGGTAATCGAAACAGTTACCCATCTTAAGGATAATTGGGCCTATCTTGAACGTGAGACTCGGAAGGACTTGATCAACAGTTTATTCAAGTCAATTACTATCACAAAATTTGACTACGGCTGGGTAATCACAGACGTAGATTGGGTCTAACCTTTACTTAATACTTATGGAGTATTTGGTAATGCGATCGCAATAATGAGCAGCACAGCGATAATCATCAAAATTTCCAGCGTACCCAAACCTTCGTCTTCTTTCCAAAACCGATTCCATGCTGTTTTCATTGTCGTTGTCATTTCATTTCCTCCATTAATTATTAATGTTATTAACTTTTCATCATGAATAAGGCCGGAGCAGCTACGAGCACCATCACTACGAAAAAGATCAACACCATGGGAAACACCATCTTCGATGAGGCTTCCTCCCCGAGCGTGCGGGCCTGAGCCTTGCGCTTCTCCCAGAGGGTGACGGACAGCTCTTTGAGCGTCATCACCAGCTCATCGCCGCCGCGCTTGTAGTTGAGCAGAATCGTTGTTGTAAAAAGCGACACTTCCTGCATCCGGCACCGTTTGCTGAAGTCCTCCATCGCTTTGGCAAAAGGAGCGTTCATCTTCAAAGCCTGCACCGTCTGCCCGAGCTCCTCGTAGAGTGGGCTGTTCTTTGTCCGGTTGGCCTCTACCGTTCGGATCAGCGCCTGGGGCACGGTCTCGCCTGCGCCGACCAGGAGCATGATCCGGTTCAGCAGCTCCGGCAGCTCGATCAGCATCTGCCTCCGGCGAGCCTTCAGTTCCCCGGCAGATCCCCGGTACATCAGAAAAGGGACGAAAAGCATCAGCACGATGCCGTAAGCCAGCATCTCGGCATTGCCTCCGGCCGCCCAGCCGGCCAACGTGGAGAGGCACAGCATGCCGTATGAGAGCACGAGGGCTTTGGCGGCAAACCACTTGGTATGGGCGAGCGCCGGCTTTGCGCCGTGCAGCCCCACCATGATCTGAAACACCTTGCCGAGCGGCTCCGACAGCTTGTCGCTAAGACGGGCGCGGTCCATCAGCCACAGGGCGGCGAGGCTCCCCCAATACAGGAGATCCGAGGACTTCAGGGTCTGATGCTCACGGACCCATGCCCCGTACAGCGGGCGGCCTGCCCTGGCGGCCGCTGCGGCACCTCCCAGCAGCGCAAGCAAAAGCACTAACATCCACACGGCGCGTCACACCTTTATGTCCATAATTTTTTGGGTGATGAGATAGCAGGCATACAGAACCAGCAGCGCACCTCCCATAATGACCGTTCCGCCCCCGTGATACAAAGGTTCCATATACTCAGGTGTGGTCCATACCAGAAAGGCAATGAACAGCACCGGGGCGGCAGAAAGAACCCGCGACTCAAAGCGCTTCTGCGCCAGCATGACGCCGATTTCCTGCTCGATATCGAGCTTTTCCTGAATCACCAGCGCCGTTCGCCGGATGACCTGCACCAGATTGCCTCCCGTCCGCTTGCAGGTGACGAATACCTCTGCGAACTGGCTGATCTCGTCGATGTGGGCCCGGGCACTGAAGTTCAGCAGCGAGCTCTCGATCGTCTCCCCGTTCTCGAGACGCCGGAGGATCATCCGTACTTCACGGACGATCATCGTATCCGGGTCGGGATACAGCAGTCCGAGATCCTGCAGCGCTTCGGCGAACGCCGACTCCACCGAGCGTCCTGCGCCCAGCGAGGACGACAGGGCGGCGAGCATCTGCTTGAACTGCAGCTTGAGCTGGGCTTGACGGCCGCGGATCAGCTGCCGGTGCCGCAGCAGCGGGGCATACAAGCCCACCGCTCCCAGCAGGAGTACGGCAATAGGCGATTGAAAGAAGATCCAGCCGACAGCCCCCATGGTCCCTGCTCCAACTATTGCTGAGATCAGCACCTGGGCCATGCTCATGTCGTACTCCGCATAGTCAGGAAGCCTGGGAGTACCGCTGCCGGCAGTCCCCTTCCGAAAGGGGCTCAATACGATATCCGCCCGGCTTCTTAGGACGGGGGATTGAAGAATTTTGATCTGAAGCCGATTCGTTGTTATCACCTCCTTGCCAAGATGTGGCCCCTGCTCGGGGTCAAGTGCCGGTCAAGCCGGCCGCCTCAAGCTTCCATGTGCCCTGAAGCGCGTTCCCTGTTGGCACCAGCGAGCCGATGATCCGGCCTTCCGCCGTCTCCCCCGTCTCCTGGAACCGGTACAGCGGGTTGAGCACTACTTCCCCGTTCTCTACACCAATCACCTCGCAGATCTCGGTCACCCGCCTCGACCGGTCCCGCAGCCGCTGCAGATGGACCATGAGATCCAGCGCCGAAGCGATCTGTTTGCGGACGACCTCGATCGGAAGCGCGGCTCCGCTGAGTACCATCGTCTCCAGGCGGCTCAGCATGTCCGCGACCGAGTTACTGTGGCCCGTGGACAAAGACCCGTCATGACCGGTATTCATCGCCTGCAGCATATCGAGCGCCTCCGCTCCCCGCACCTCGCCGACAATGACCCGGTTCGGCCTCATCCGCAGCGAGGACCGGATCAGATCCCGGATGGTGATCTCGCCTTTGCCCTCGGTGTTCGCATTGCGCGTCTCGAGGCTGACCAAGTTCGGAATGCCGCGGATCTGCAGCTCGGCCGAGTCCTCGATCGTAAGAATCCGCTCGTCCGGCGGGACATACTGGGCCAGGGCATTCAGGAAGGTCGTTTTGCCGGAGCCCGTCCCGCCCGAGATAAAAATGTTGTACTTGGCCTTCACCCAGCTCACGAGCATCCCAGCCGTCTCGTCCGTCAGCGCTCCCCGCTCCACCAGATTTGCCAGAGTCATGGGGCTTTCCGGGAATTTCCGAATCGTCATGGCCGGCCCCTGCAGAGCGATCGGCGGCAGCACGATATTCACACGCGAACCGTCCGGAAGCCGGGCGTCCACGATCGGGCTCGATTCGTTGACGATCCGGTTGACCCGCCCGACAATGGCCTGAATCGCATCTTCAAGCTTTTCCCGGCTTTCAAACCGGATGTCGGTCTCAAGCACCCGGCCGTCCTTCTCGATAAAGATCCGGTCGTGGGCGTTGATCATGATCTCGGTAATGCTCTTATCGTCCACCAGCGGCTGCAGCACATCGAGACCGCGGAAGGAATGGAACAGCTCTTGAACCAGCAGCTGCTTCCGGCCCGAAGTCAAAAAGGTCTGCCGAGACAGAGAGAACACCTCTTCCTCGATCCTCTCCAAAAGCTCGGCAGCACTGAGCGCTTGGCCGTAGTCCAGATTTTCTTGTATGCGGCGCTTCAGCTGCTGTTTCAACTCGGGAAGGGAGATCCCGGCAGGAGAGCCTTCTTCCATGGGATTCATACGCCCGCCCCCGTCCCAACCGGCTCCAGCAGGTGACCTGCCGCATCCTCAAAGGCCGGCGCCTGGTGCAGCTGCCCGATCCGGCTGGCGGCTTTCCATTCAGGCACATAAGGCAGCCGGTGCCGAATCTTCAACCCATAGTCCTCAAAGGAGTTCAGCGCCGCCCCCGTGCTCCGGTTGAGCACGAACCGCACCTTGGACAACCAGGGAGCCTTCGGTGACTCCTGCTCCTGCATACTCCGCATAAGCGCGGAGCATTTGTGAAGGTGAACCAGATCATCCGTGACCAGCCACAGAATGTCATCCGCCTGTCTAAGCAGCGCTGACGAAAGCCCGGCAGCATACGAATCGGTATCGACCACCAGCGTATCGTACAGCCCCGAGGCGCGGATGGCTTCGATCAGCTTGGAGGCCTCCTCCGCCCCCAGCTCCTCTATCTCCCGGGGTTCAGCTGCCGGGGGCACATAATCGAACCGGCCGTAAGGATGACGCCGGACCAGCCCCTCCAGCTTGCCCGCCGCGGCCGCCGGGTTCGTTCTCGCATAGTACAAGAGCTGCGAGAAGCTCTCCCGGTCCCCGCCGGTTTCGTCAGGGAACCAAGGAAGGGACGCGAAGCGCTCGAGGCACAGCATCAGTACCCGCTCGCCGCGAAGGGCGAGCCGGCGTGCCATGTGCACCGCGGTCACCGTCTTGCCGGTCCCCCCGGCAGCCGAATGCAGGAGGGCGACCCGCGTGCCCCGAATCCCCCGAAGCGGCACGGCGGCGTTATATTCATTGTAATGAGAGGCAACCGCGCTCATGAGGCGGTCCAATGGCTGGTATCTGCATAGGACGGGATATTCCAGAATGCCGCCCGTCGCCGCCGATTCGCTTAAAATCACGATCGCGCCTGCCGGATGCACAAACACTTCCTCCGGCAGGGGAAGCCAGGACTCGTGGACGAGCACAATCCGCTCTTCCCTCTCCTCCAGCAGATAGCGGATGCCTTCCTCCCCTGCCGTAAACCGCTTCAGGCGGAACCGTTCGGCGAATGCCGAGCCCCGGATATAAGCGGAGAGCATCTCACCGAAGTAGGCATCCGAATCGAGCAGCGCCAAGGTCATGGGTCCCACGTTGTTTTCGACTCCTTTCGGCCACCCGCCAAACGCAAAAAAAGCACGCGCTGCCGGGACTTCCGTCCCGGACAGCGGTGCTTCCGCTTGTCAGATGGTTCGTTCATTTGCTGCCGTTCGTTAACCAGAACAGCTTTCACAATCCGTATTATAGCATGACTGTTAGATTTTGCAAGAATAAATTTTATGGGGCTGGGAATCTCTTGACTGCGGCGGCCGTCCATACCATTTTCGGTTTGTGATAGCGGTTCATCGGGCCCTCCGTCAGCTCCAGCAGGTCCCATTCCTGCAGCAATTCCTCCAGATGCCTGCGGTCAAAGAACCGCTTGCGCTTGCCTTCCCATTCGTAATACTCCGGCTCAAGGAGAACACCCTGCCCGGCACCGTATTCTGTGTTCCGGACTGAATTCACCCGGCACAGGAGCGCACCTCCCGGACGCAGCACCCGTGCGATCTCACGAACGATATCCACCGTAACCGCCCACGGAAAATAGTGCAGGCTGAGATCGGCGATCACCACCTGAGCCGCCCCCTCTGCAAACGGGAGCGGCTCGGTGAGATCCAGCTGCCTGGCCTCGGCCTCCGGTACCCGCTCCTTCAGCCGCCGCAGCGCTTCCGCGGAGGCATCGCAGGCAATCACATGAAATCCGCGCTCGCTGAGGTAAAGCGTATCATTGCCTGCCCCGCACCCGAGATCAATTACCGGCATATCCCGTGAGGCCTCCAACTGCGGCAGGAAAGCCTCCAGCCAGAGGTCATAGCGGACATCCTCGGGCCTCAAAGCCCCATAGATGTCATCCCAATAGGTTCGATCCGGCACGCGGAGTTCCTGCCTTTCTATTTCTTGATGAAGAACAGTGTAAGCTCTTCCCGGTTGTGGAACAGCTGCTTGGCACGCTGCAGATCAAGCTGCGGCGACAAGTCCTCTACCACTTCCCGGATCGTCTGAAACGCCTTCTTGTGCATGAGCTTCACCGTGATGATCGCCGTACCCCCGCTCTGCAGCGAATACAGCAGCCCGTTCACCAGACGCGCCATCTGGCGGTGGCTCCAGCTCATGTCGCACACGAGCAGGTCGAAGGCGCCTTCCCCGAATTTGACCTGATCGGCCTTCTTCGGCAGATAGGTCAAACGGGGATGGCGCAGCAGCGAAGCATCCAGCTTCGCCGGGTCGACGGCCGTCACCTCCAGGCCGCGTTCCAGAAGCAGCGACGTCCAACCGCCGGGGGCCGCGCCGATATCGAGCGCGCTGCGGTAAGCCGCCAGGTGGAGGCCGAAGGTCGCCTCAGCCTCAAGCAGCTTGAACTTCGCCCGGGAGATCTGCCCGTCCTCCCGGCGGAAGCGCACGGCGCCGCCCGGCCAATCGGACAGGTTCTCCTCGGGACGCGACAGCCCGAGATACAGCGCGTCGTCCGTGCCCAGCACGGAGAGCACAAGCTGCGCTCCGCGGACCACAGGCTCCGCCTGGTATTCACGGGTGAGCAGCTCCTCGGCGGCCGACTTCAGCTCGGGCAGAGAGAAGTCCGGCAGCGCCGAGCCTTCTCCTTTGCGCAGCTGTACCGCGACGGTCCGGCCGGA
The DNA here is from genome assembly GCF_049942825.1 of Paenibacillus sp. S-38. Lineage (NCBI taxonomy): Bacteria > Bacillati > Bacillota > Bacilli > Caryophanales > Paenibacillaceae > Paenibacillus > Paenibacillus sp. S-38. The sequence continues at coordinate 3,356,561 of NZ_CP187970.1, read as the reverse complement.
GATCTTCTCCGCCTGTTCCCCGGCAAGATACGAAGCCAGCTCCCGGACCGCCTCCTCGGTCGAGCCTCCCCAGACAAGGACCCGGTCGACCGGCTGCAGATGCCGCAGGAATACAGGCTCCTGCTCCTGCAGGCGCCCCACCGCCTCTTCGCGGGAGAGCTCCAAGCCGAAGATGAAGATCTCGTTTGGCACCACCCATTTGGTCTTTACGTCCTGCCCGAACAACCGACGGATCTCCTCGGACGCCTGCTGGGCGAAGCCTCTGTTCGCCGTACCCAAAAACTCGCTAGTCATTTCACTCATGGCTGCACCTTAATCCAAGGCCGGTCCCCCGACCACTCGATCGAGAGCGGCACGCGGAACGCCTTTTCCAAATGTGGTTCTGTCAATACTTCCTTCTTCGGTCCTGCTGCCAGCACACGTCCCTCCTCGATAAGAAGAACATGGGTGAACAGCGGGATAATCTCTTCAATATGATGCGTCACATAGATGACGGTCATGTTCTGGGCGGCCAGCTCGTTGATGTTCGCGAGCAAACGCTCTCTCTCGTAGAGATCCAGGCCGGCACACGGCTCGTCCATGATGAGAATCGACGGTCGGGTCATGAGCGCCCGGGCGAGCATGACTTTGCGGCGTTCCCCCTGCGAGAGGGTCGACATCGGCTGCATGTCCAGATGCCTAAGCCCGACGGAATCGAGCATGGCAAGTGCTTTTTCGCGTACGCCTTCGGGGATTTGTTCATAAAATCGGAGATACCCGTACTCGCCTGTGGCGACGATCTCCCACACCGGATCGGCCGGACTCAGCTTCTCGTACAGCGTCTGGGAGATGTAACCGATGCGTTTGCGCACTTCGCGGACGTCGCAATCGCCGTATGTATTGCCCAGCACCTCCACTCCTCCGGAGGTAGGGAATTGATAGCCGTTGATGAGCTCGAACAGGGTCGTCTTGCCCGAGCCGTTGCGCCCGAGGATGACCCAGTGCTCGCCTTCCTTCACTTGAAGGGTTACATTCGAGAGAATATGGCGCTGCTCGCGGATAAAAACAATATCGGATAAGGACATCACTTGTGACATATGAACCACCTATTCTTGTGCGGATTCGGCTGCTGCCTGAAGCAGCTCGGGAGGGACGGGGCCGGACGACAGCTCCACGCTCTCCGGCTTGGAGGCGTACAGTGCCTGGTACATGCTCTGCCGCCCGGCAATGGAGGACGAATGCAAGAAGATCCGCCGCGGGAAAAGCGCATCGTTGATCATCGCATGCACGAGATCGAGCCCGTTCGGCTGCCCCCAACCCAGATCAAAATCGAGAGAAAGGATGTCCACCTCGCACTCCTTGAGGAGCAGCAGGCACTCTTCGCCGCTGCGGGCCAGAACAAAACCCGGCGGGCAGGCGCGCCAATCGTCCATATACACATGGATCATGAATCTCTCAGCTCCTCCAGATAACGGATTTCGGGCGCGTGGGTGAGTCCCCGGGGCACTGGGGTTTCGAGCACCAGGGGCAGCGATTTCCTGCTGCGAAGTGCGGGCGAAGCCAGCAGCTCACGGAACCGTTCCTCCCCCATCTCGCCCCTGCCGATGATGGCATGCCGGTCTTTGCCGGCTCCCCAAGGGTAGACGGAGTCATTGAGATGGAGGGCATGCAGATGAGGCAGATACCCCGTCTGCACCGCATGCGCCTCGAGCCGGGACCATCCCTTCTCACCCGATGGCCATAGGCCTGAGGCAAACGCATGACACGTATCGAGACAAAAGCCGACTTTGTCCGGATAGGCGCACAGCGAACGGATCTGCACGAGCTCCTCGAAGGTCGTCCCCATGCGGGAGCCCTCTCCCGCCTGGTTCTCGATCAGGAACATGGCCTCTCCCTTGTAGCCGTGAAGCACTTCATTCACACATTGTATAATATTTTTGTAGCCTTGTAACGGGTCGGGCCCCTTATATTTACCAAAATGCACAATGATGCCGACAGACCCGCACGTGTCCGCGATCTCCAGGTCGTTGCGCAGAGAGGCCACCGTCGCTTCACGCAGCCCCGGATCGTCTACGGCCATATTGACCGGATACGGGGTATGAGCGATAGCGGACAAGCCGTGTTCCCTGCACAGCCGGGCGCAAGCTTCGGCATCCTGACGGTTGAAGCTCTTGACGGCAAGACTCCGTGGATTCTTCGGAAAATATTGATAGGACTCTGCGCCCAGCTTGAGTGCGGTCCGGGCCGCTTCGGTGTATCCTCCGCGGATACTGATATGACATCCGAGTCTCACGTAAGGTCATCTCCTTCCGCCGGGCGGTCAGTGCTGGCAGTTCTGACAGCAGAACGACTTCTTCGACGAAACCTCCTGCCTGACGATCGGCTGGCCGCACCGCTCGCACGGCTTGCCCTCCGCATCGTAAACCCGGCAGCGGTCATCGAATCCGCCGGTTAACGGATCGCCCGGGTACAGCGGCATTTCCATATAGCCGCCATAGCGGGTCGCTTCCGTCAGCACCTCCCGCATGGAGGTATGCAGCTTCCGGTACTCCTCCGCGGACAGCGTCGCCGGACGCCTTGCCGGCAGCAGCTCCGCGATGAAGCAGATCTCGTCGCTGTAGCAGTTGCCGATGCCGGCCAGCACGCTTTGGTCGACGAGATTGATCTTCAGCGTCCCTTTGCGCGTCCGCAGCCGCTCCTCGAACGCCTCCACGGTCAGCGACGGGTCGAACGGGTCGGGTCCGAGCTTCTTCATCAGCTCGGCGGTCTCCTCGGGCGTATGCAGGTGCAGGTAGCCGAGCCGCAGTCCAATAAAAAACAGATGCTCATCCCCAAACGAGATGCGCACCTGTACCGTACGGTCCGGCTGGTCCTCCAGCCTGCCGTAATATAAAATGCCGCCGATCATGAGGTGCAGCACGAGAACATTCCCTGTCGTCAGGTGAAACAGCAGGTGCTTTGCACGGCGCTCGATGACACGGACGGCCGAGCCGACCACATCTTCGCGGAACCGCTCCGGCGCCGTATTGATGGATTTCTCGCGGCCGATCTCTACGCCGGTGATCGTCCGGCCCGTAATGCGGCCGCTGAGCAGAATGCGGTAATTCTCCATTTCGGGAAGCTCGGGCATGGGGCAGGTCTCCTCTACAGACAGATCTTCCCTTGTATTGCCCAAATCGGGAACATTTATACGCTCCCGGCCTCTCCGGTATCTCCGAACAGGGAAAGCTGCTCGCCGTCTCCAGCTGCGGTTGCCCGCTTGCGCTGACGCCGGGACGTGACCGGACCGACGGCGGTTGAATCCGCTTCGGCCGCCGGGAGGGCCGGCCGCTGCTTCCGTGCGGCAGGTGAGGATCGGCGCACCGTCTCCGCCTGAAGCGCCTTGCGCTCAAGCCGCTCCACCCGCTTGGCCAGCGCAGCCTCTTCCCCCTCCCCTGCTCCCGCCCCACGCGAGGACTTTCGTTTGCTGCTGCGCGTCAGCGAGCCGCGCCGCCAGAGCAGATCCTGCGCCTGACGGGCGTAAGCCAAGGCGAGATCGTACTGCTTGGTCTTGTGCTCATGGTACATGGACAGCTCAATGAATGGTTCAAGAGAAGCGGTCCGGTGGCCCGCCTTCAGCCCGAGGTAGAGCTCCCACAGCGCGCAGGCTTCCCCATAGCGCCCCCGGCGCTTCATATACTGCGCGAGCGGGAGCAGCGGGGACGGAACACCGTCTGCGGCATCCTCTCCCGTAGGCGGCCGGATTGATTCCGGCGCCTCCGAACGGAGGGAGGAGCTGGAATTGCCGGAAGCTAAGGCGGACTCGTCGTCCTGGAGGGCCCCCGACGCTTCCTCTGCAGGGCTATCCGGACTGGCGTCCGTACCTGCCGTAGGGGTGCAGGAGGCAGCCCCTCCAGCCTGGCGGCCTGCCGGCTCCGCCGAGAGGTCTTCCGTTCCTGCGTCCGTACCCGTCACCGGAGCAGAGTCCACCCATTCCTCGGCCTCTGCCGCTGCATCCTCTGCCGAAGGCCCGCACGCCAGCAACTCCTCCGCCAGGGCGAGCAGCGCTTCATCCGCCTGCCCGGCCAGTCCGGCTTTCTCGAGCCACAGGCCGAGCCGGAACCACTCCTCGGTGCCGTAAGCGCGGATGTCCTTCCAGCTTAGACTGCCTTCGAGCAGCCGGGCGAACAGGACAGCCAGCCCGGCGAGGGAGAGCACGTCAAGCTCGTTGTGCAGGAAGACGCCCTGCAGCACGAGCGGGTCCTTCTCGGCGAGGTAGCGAAAATACAGGACGGGCGCCATCGCGCCGGGCACGTCCCCGTCCCGCCGCACGCCAAGCCGCAGCTCTTCGACCAGCCCGAGACGGCACGACGGCAGGGTATGCTTCCACAGCCGCCGCGACGGATACAGGAAGTCGAGATGCGCAGCAGGCTCTTGGTCCATCCGCAGCCGGTTCATGATGTACCGGTTGCGGACGATCGGCCAGTCAAACGACTTGCCGTTGTAGGAGATGAGGATCGGGCGGGCCTGCAGCTTCTCCTGCAGGTAGCCGAGCATCGCCGCCTCCTCGCCCGGATGGCGGATCAGCATCTGCTCCACGATGAAGGAATCCTCTTCGTAGAAGCCGATGCCGATCATGAACGGCACGTTGCCCGCTCCATGGCCGAGCCCCGTCGTCTCCGTATCGAGGAACAGGAACTGCCTGTGCCACCCGTCGGGCGTATTGCCATCCGGGAGACCGGCCGCCAAGAGATCCGACTCCCTTACGGAAGCTTCGCTAAACTTTCCAGGGATCTCTTCCCTTGCCTCTTCCCTTGCCTCTTCAGCTTGTAGTTCAGCCTGTAGTTCAGCCTGAAGTCCCGCCTCCACTACAGCCGGTCCGCTAACCGCCCTGCCGGATAGCCCGCTGCTCCATGGCCCTTCCGTCAGCAGCGCTTGGAGCGCATGCGCCCTTCCGGCCAGCGCCCCGAGCTCGGCCGTACCGTGCATGTCCTCGGCGCTGTACGTGCGCCGCCGGAGCACGAACTCGCCCCACTCGGTTACGGCCATCGCGGCGCCAACAACGTGCCATTCGTCCTGATCGGCAGCCGGCTCGCTGACGCCCATCCCCCCGGCCGTAACTCCGGCGGAAGACGGCGGCTCGCTGGCCCCCGCAGCTGCAGCATCCACGCTCCCTGCAACTGCCGGCTCTGTAGAAACAGCTCCGCCCCGCGGTCCATCGTCTGCCGCCTCGGATTCAGCGGCCGAGCCGGCCGGGCCTGCCCCTTCCTGCGGGTCTGCAGGCTGGGTCCCGCCGGCCAAAGAGCCCGGCTTCTTATGCCGCAGCAGCCTCTCCCGCAGCGAGCTCATCGCGAGCCTCCCAGCCGCTTCAGCAGGCCGAGCGAGAGCTGCTTGCCGGTCAGCCCGACCTCTTCGATCGGGCCGACGCAGGCCGGACAGCCGCTAAGGCAGCCGCACGAGGAGATGATCCGCTCCGCTTCGGCGAGCATCTGACCGTGCACCTCATACAGCCGCTCGCTGAGGCCTACGCCGCCCGGATAGCGGTCGTAGAAGAAGATCGTCGGCTGCTTGTTGTGCACTGCTTTGACCTGCGGTACGACACGGATGTCATGCGGGTCGCACATCAGGTACAGCGGGGCGATATGCACGAGCACGTTCGAGAGGCCGAGCAGCGCGAACTGCATGTCGTTCACCGACATCTGCGCCGCCACTTCCTCGTCGAACGTGAACCAGTAGGAGCTCGTATGCAGCTCCTCCTCCGGCAGGTGGATCGGTCCCGAGCCGATGTTTTCATGCGTGCGGAGTTTGATTTTTTTGAAGATGGTGGCCTTCGCATTCACCGTCACTTCGCCGAACTGGCGCTTCAGCCCGTGATCCACGGCCTCACGCTGCACATGCAGTACCTTAAGCTGGACAGCCAGCGATGCATCAGTGAAGTAATCGACGTCGACCTCGCGGATGTAGGCCTTTTTCTCTTCGTAATCGAGCTTCTCGACCTGATACTGCACACCCTCGTGGATATAGATCGCTTCCTCGTGGATCATCGTCGGCGCGCTGAAGCGGTCGACCTCGCCGATCACCTTGGCGCCGTTTGTCATGTCGATGATAATGAAGTTCTCCTGCGCCGCCGAGCGCAGCGAGATATCATGCGCCGGGAACGATTGCTCCATCCAGTGCCAGCGGTCCTTCACCCGGTGCAGGATGCGCTCCTCGGTAAGGAATTCGAGGATGTCCTTCAGCGACTCCCCACCGAATTTCTCCCCTGCCTCGAACGGCAGCTCATAGGCCGCGCACTTCACATGATCGACGAGAATGATCAGATTGTCCGGCTCGATCAGCGCCCGCTCCGGTGGACGCTCGATAAAGAAGCGCGGATTCTGGATCATGTATTGATCCAGCGGATTGGAGCTCGCCACGAGGAACGTGACGGAGCTCTCCTGCCGTCGCCCGGCCCGGCCGGACTGCTGCCAGGTCGAGGCGATCGTACCCGGATAGCCATTCAGCACACACGCCTGCAGCTGCCCGATATCGATGCCGAGCTCCAGCGCATTGGTCGACACGACCCCGCGGATCTCCCCGCTGCGCAGCCCCCGCTCGATCTCCCGCCGCAGCTTCGGCAGGTAGCCGCCCCGGTAGCCGCGGATCGACTTCGAGCCGAGCTCGTTCACGACAAGCTCCTGCAGATACGTCAGGAGGATCTCGACACGGACGCGGCTGCGTGCGAATACGATCGTCTGGATGCCCTGCTTCAGCAGCAGCCCTGCGATCCGCCGCGTCTCAAGCACGCTGCTCTTGCGGATGCCGAGCTGTTGGTTCACGACCGGCGGGTTATAGAACACAAAATGCTTTTCCCCCGCCGGCGCCCCGTTGTTGTCCACGAGAGAGACACTCTCCCCAATAAGCCGCTCCGCGTGCTCCTTCGGGTTGTCGATCGTCGCGGAGGCGCAGATAAACTGCGGATTCGAGCCATAGAAGCGGCAGATCCGCTTCAGCCGCCGGATGACGTTGGCGACATGGCTTCCGAATACGCCCCGGTAAGTATGCACCTCGTCGATGACGATGTACTTCACGTTCTCGAACAGCTTCACCCACTTCGTATGGTGGGGAAGAATCGCCGAGTGGAGCATGTCCGGGTTCGTCACTACGATGTGCCCCGCGTTGCGGATCGCCGTCCGCACGGCCGGCGGCGTGTCGCCGTCATACGTATGCGTCTTGATGTCCGCTCCCATAACGTTCGCAAGCTCCTGCAGCTCCGCCACCTGGTCCTGCGCGAGGGCTTTGGTCGGAAACAAATAGAGCGCCCGTGCGCTCTCGTCGGTCAGTATGCCCTGCACAACCGGCAGGTTATAGCATAAGGTCTTGCCCGAAGCCGTCGGCGTGACGGTCACGACATGGCGGCCCTTCGCCACCTCGCGGAACGACTGGACCTGGTGGGTGTACAGCTGCGAGACGCCCCGTGCAGCCAGCGCCTCCGCCAGCTGCGGATGCAGCCCGTCCGGGAACGGCTCGTAGGCTCCTTCCCGCGGGGGGATCGTATGCCAGTACGACACCTGGTTCATGATCTCGGGCGTGGCCCGGATGAGATCAAGCATTTCATCTATGGATGACACTTTGCCTGTTAGTGGATTCATGAGAGTTCCGCTCCTTTGCTCATGAGCATTACCTCCCATTATATCGAATGCATGTTCGCCGGACAATCCTTTTTTATATTACGAACCCCATCAAGCCTCGCGTCCCGCTTGCCGGTCGGCCCCTTGCAGGCTCCCCTGCCATTTCAGGCTGCTCCGGTCGATGAACGTTTCCCAAGCCCGGCCGCCCCGGGACCCCTTTCGTGCGTAATTCCTTCTCCTTTGTCCACTTTCTTGATATCCCCGTATCATTTGTCCACTTCCCTTATATACATAGAAGGAGAGCCCGGACAGCAGACGGCCGAACGGGCCCCATCACCGGCTTCCCATGAATCCGAACCATGCTGCGGCACAGGCTCTATATGGGTAGGGCTTGCCCCGGGGAGGCATACGAGCATCTTCCGGGTACTAGCATTAACGCGATGCAGGCGGGTTCTCCCGGCCGGCGGTCTCCGTCCCATCGACGGGCGCCGGTCTTGGAGCGTGCAGGTCTCATGTTCAGGTTCGATCCATCCTGATGACGCGATCGGCGGCGGGGGAAGTGTACGCAGAGAAGCAGTTGTATCGAAAAAGAAACAGGCAAGTATCATGCTCTCCCTGCCTGCCCGGTATGCCGGTGCAGACGCAGGGCAGCAGTGGCAGGTGAACGCCGGCTCACATGGTAAACCAATGGGTAATGCGGTTAACATTGCTCTACATGGTCTGGTTTTTATGCGGTTATCTTCTGATCAGCGCGAACCTCATCCCCGCCTGGTTCGAGTGGGCGAACAGCCTGTATCTCATTCTCGGCGGAACTACGGCGCTGCTCTGGTATGTCCGGCGGTATGGAGCCCGGCAGGCGCTCATGCTCTTCGTGATCTGCGGAAGCGTCTCTTATGCCGCGGAGTGGATCGGGGTGCATACCTTCAGGTGGTTCGGCGCCTACCCCTACGGGCTCTCGTTCGCCCCGCTGGTGCTGGGCGTGCCGCTGGCGATTCCGTTCGCGTGGTGCATGCTGCTCATCATCGCAAAAGCATTCGCGCCCGTACCGCCGTCGGCAGGCGCATGGAAGGGGCTGACGCTCGAGCAGTCGCTCTCCTCCGGCAAAAGGGCGTTGAAGCAGGCCCGGAAGGCGGCCAAGCGGCGCAGCTTCTGGCTCCCCGCGGTCTGGGCCGCCTCCATGGTAACCGCCATCGACCTGCTCCTCGGCCCCTTGGCGGCACAGCAGCGGTACTGGACCTGGGAGAGCGCGAAGAACGCCGCTTGGAACATCTCCTTTTACTCCGTACCGATCAGTAATTTTATCTGCTGGTGGATTACTTCGATGCTCATTCTGAATACGGTGAATTACCTGCACGACGAATATTTTGAAGAGAACCGCGGTGCGGAGCGCACCGGTACCTTCATCCCCATGCTGCTGCTGCTGACTCTCGAATCGCTCTTCCTGACGCTCGCCGTCAAGACCGGCCTCTGGTGGGCGGCCAGTCTCAATGTGGGGCTCCTTCTGCTCCTCTTCCTCTGGAGATCGAAGGAGGTGCCGGTGCGCCCTTGATATTTTGGCGGGATCAGTCCTCATGTAGAAAAGACCTGAATCGGCGGAATCCGCACGGTTCAGGTCTTTGTTATCAGGGCTGTTGGGGGCGCGGCTGCTGTGCCGGATATGGATCAACGGAGCTGCGTCGAAGCCCGGAAAAACCGATATCACACCTATTGTCGATTCCTGCGCTTTCCCGGGAAAAGATCCGGGCGCCGCAGCTTCAGCTCAAATCGGAAGAATCATCATAATCATAACGGAAACCGTCCATGGCCGCCGCTGGGGACGCACCCGCAGACATCGCCGCTTCGGCATTCATCCTCAGCTTGGCGAGCACCTCCTGAAAGTGCCTGGCTTTCGAGCTTTCCGAAGACCGCTGCGCAATCTGCAGCGCCTGTTCGATCACCGCAATATCCTGACTAGTGAAATCCATGCCGCACTCCCTCCCGTGGGTTGCAATTTTTTTACCCATCTATTCTATCCCAGAGGAGGAAGCTTCATACCGCCTGCATTCACAAAAGTACCGCTAGACAAATGGCGGGTCCCATGCTTTCTTGCGCCAACCGAGCGACTGGCTGACGACGTTCAGGTCGCGGTCCAGCCGGACATCCACCCCAAAGGGGAGCTGGTGATTATGCCAGAACCGGACGTCGCGCCACTGCACGAGGTAGCCGTCCCCGAGAGCCGCCGCCTGTACATGCACCCGCTGGGCAAAGCCCAGGAACGCACGAACGCCGTCCGTCGTCAGCGTCGCCTGGATGACCGGACCCTCGGCACCGATTCCCTTCGGATACACGTCCAGCACGCTGACCTTGGCGCCGCGCACGAGCCCCGTATAAAATTGGTCCTCCGTCTCCTTCACGAACTGCCAGCACAGCGGATGCAGCCCGGGGATCACATGCGTAGTTCCGGAAAGCCGCAGCCCGCTCTCCACAAGCCGCACCACTCGCCTCCGATACAGCAGTCTTCCTACGATATAAAGAAGGGTAAGCCCGTAAATCCACGCGAACACCCGGGCGGCTTCGCTCCCCCCCAGAATCCAGAACAGCAGTCCGGCACTGTGCAGAGCAAACAGGAACGGATCGAAGAGCGGCAGCGCATCCAGATGCCGCCATCTGCGGCAGAGCGGCCGGAAGCACTGCACCCCATACGCATTCATCCAGTCCAGGAAAACATGGAAGCTTACCGCAGCCAGCCCCACTCCATACAGAAATGCGAGATGGGGCCACAAACCGAACCCCCATGCGGCGGGAACAGCAAGCAGAAGCGGCCAGAGCAGCAGAGCCGGCAGGGAATGGCTCACCCCGCGGTGAATTCGGATATAGGCGGCATAGCCTTTGAGCCTGGCGAACGTATCTAGATCCGGCGCATGGGAACCGACCAGGCTTACCGTAAGCACGGCGGCGAACAGCGCACCGTCCTGGGCCGCAGGGGGATAGAGCGCCGCCAAGCCCGCAAGCGTCGCGCCGAACAGCAGATGGCTTCCCGTATCCATACTCTCGCTTCCTCTCTCAGTCATCTTTAAGCGCTGAACGTACTGCCCTGCGGCGGTCCGGCCGCCGGTGCTCCTTCCGCGGCCTCGACACCGGTCTTGACCCCGTTCTCTCCCACCGCACCTTCCCACCGTTCTTCCGCATTGAACCAGTAGAACCACTCCGCCGGCCTTTCCCGGATGACCCGTTCCATATAGGCATGGAGAACATTCGCCGCCTCTTCTCGGGTGCTTCGATTGTACGTGGAGGCGAGATGGAGCGGCGGTTCAAACCGCAGGCGGTGGACGAATCCCTTCTCCCGCCAGCCGCAGAAGGGAATCACGGGTACGTTTCCTTCGATCGAAAGCGCAGCCGCTCCGGCGGGAATACGCGTCATCCTTCCGAAGAAGCGTGCTGGAGGGAACGACGGCCGCCAGAAGTCACCCAGAAGGAACACTACCCCGCCCCGCTGCAGATGGCCGCGCAGCTTCCGGAACTGCTCGAGCGGAGGCGTGCTGTCATAATCCAACCCGGGACAGCCGAGCTCCGCGAACCGGAGATACAAGGGGCGCAGCTCCGGACTTCCGGCTGTAGCCACGGTCAGGCAGTCGTACCTTTGACACAGATACCAATAGTAATAAAAGAAATTACCGGTATGCGGCGTATAGACGATGGCCCCTCTGCCCAGCTTCAGGACATCCGTCAGATGCTCCTCGCCTTCCGAACGAAACCTCCAGCGCCCGGTGTCCGTCAGCCGCCTTGAATCCACAAGAATCTCATACAGCGCCATGAGCACATGGAACAAATATTGTCTGGCATGCACCCTAAGCTCCCCTTCCGGGCGGGGGCCGAGCAGATCGTCCATGTTGCGCTTCACTTTGACCGACAAGCCGGCGGCCGGCAGCGCAGTGAGAACCCAGGCCGTTATAACGCACAGCATCCGTACAACCGGCCTAGGGATCAGGGCGAACATCCGCAGCCAGCCGCTCTCGCCGGAGGTGATTTTCCGAATCCAATCGTACACGTGGACCTCCTCCCTCATCTCCCTCAGCTCATTCAGCCCGCTGCGGCGACCGGTTTATCCTTTTAGAAAGTGCTTCCGGTAGCGCCGCGTTACCCGGTCTTTCTGCAGCACAATGAAGAAATCAACCGTTCCGAATATCGAATCGTAAGCCGGATCCCCGCCGATCTCCGCACCGAGCCATTGGTAGCCCTTCATGAGCGGTGGGAGCATGCGGAAGATCTCCTTTTCTTCGAGGTCGGTTTCCACGCTTCGCAGACCGTCAATCCGGTGCGTCTCCAGCGGGCGGACCCCGAAGCGGTCCGTCAGGATGCCTCTGCGCTTCAGCATCGTGCAGATCAGATTGGTCTCTTCGATGGTGCGCAGATGCACACTGGCGCAGCCAATCAGATATTGAAGCTCATGTCTGGTAATATAGTCCGCGATGCCTTCCCAGAGGAGGCCGATCGTTCGTCCGCCGCGGTAATCGGGATGAATGCAGCTGCGTCCAAGCTCGAGGGTATGCAGCCGGTCTACCGTAAAGGCACTCAGATCAAATTCCGACTCGGAATAAAATCCGATCCCTCCGCTTGCCCGCCGGCCTGGGAGCAGGCGGTACGTTCCGACTACACGCTGCGCCTCTTCATCCACCACCACCAGATGATCGCAGTAATCGTCATAGTCATCCGTCTCCAGTCCCTGCTCCGAGCGCAGCTTCATGTTCTTTTCTTCTTCCACGAACACGCTGTACCGTAGCCGGTGCGCCTGCTCGATCTCCTGCTCCCCCTGCGCAAGCCTAACTGTGAGGGCTGCCGGCTCTCGGGCGGCCCCGCCTTCCGTTAAGATCATCGTCAACACACCTTTCCCGGGGTTTGTGATGATGCTTTGTACTCTTTCTCAAGGGTAGCAGAGGTTTATTAAGCGAAGGTTCGGCGGGTGTAAAGCTTTTGTAAGAAGTTGGTAAGCTTGTCCAGCCGTAGAGAGCATTGGAGCAGCATTTTTATTAAGGCAATGAAATGAATGAACCGGTTAGAAACGGGGCGGATGCCGGAAACGGGCATATGCGAGTCATCCCTTCGGCGCAGGACAAAAAAGCCGGCAATATGCCGGCTTGCTTCATGTTATGCTTCTCATCGCAAACTTGATCTGTGTACGGATAGCGTACTCACTGCAGCCACCCATACAGCGGAATGAACAGCAGCGACGTGATGATCGCCGCGGCCCCCATCGCGAAGCCGCTGACGCTTCCCGCCAGCTCCGAATCACGGATGATGCGGGCGGTGCCGATGCCATGGGCCGAAGTACCGATCGCGGTGCCGACGGCGATGTCGTCCCTTACGCCGCTGAGCCGCAAAAATGCCGGCCCGAATAGGGAGCCGGTTAATCCTGTCAGCACGGTGAGCACCGCCGTCAGTTCGTGAAAGCCTCCCGCCTGCCGCGAAATCTCGATCGCCACCGGAGAGGTGACGGACTTCGGCATCATCGACAGCAGCAGTTCGCGGCTGCCGCCCAGCGCCCAGACGAGCCCTGCTGCAAGGAGCAGGGCGGCTACCGAGCCGGCCGTCACGCCTGAGAGGATCGGCAGCATGCTCCGGCCGATGCGCTGGGCATTTTTATAGAGCGGCACTCCCAGAGCAACCGTTGCAGGTCCCAGCAGGAACACGATGTAATCTCCGCCCTTGCGGTATGCCTCATAGGGCAGCTGCAGCAGGTACAGCACCAGCATGATCATAACGGAGCAGCTCAGCAGCGGATGCAGCGCCTTCCATTTTCGCTGTAACCCGAGCGCAGCGGTATAGGACAAAATCGTTAGTGCGATCCCGAACAGCGGCTGATCGGCAAATTCACGGATGTTCATGCTTCTCCCCCCTTCCGTGCGGTACCGGTGCGTTACCGGCTTCCTCCTTCACGCCCGGCTTCAACAGACGTACCGTCCAACCGGTGATCCACAGGACGCCGAACGTGCTGCCGAATAAGGATAAAAGCAGCGGCAGTGCTTCCTGGCCGATCCGGTCGAAGAATACCATGGTTCCTACGACAAAGGGAGCGAACAGCAGGAGCATATGCTTGACCAGAAATCCGCTCGCCTCCTCCACCCACTCCAGCCGGATCCACCCGAAAAACAGGGAGGCCGTGAATAGGATCAATCCGGTTACATTCGCCGGGAGCGGAAGATGAAGCAGCTCGTGGAGCAGCGCGCCGATCAAATAAAAACCTAGCAGAATGGCAAAACCGCGCATCTTGCCCTCACTCCCCTCAGTATGGTGGTGAAGCCCCACGTATGTATAAACCTTTCTCCCCCGTGGCATCGTAAAGGAGGCGCTGCAGGATGATTGGCGCCAACCAACCTAAGCGAGGGAGCGATGACTTATGGCGAAACCGGATAATCGCGCGGATAATGTAGAAAGAATCCAATTCAACATCAACCACACGATCTCCAACTTCAATGAAGCGGAAGAATATCTCGCCGAGCATGCCGATGAGATCACTCCGCAGGACCGTCAGGCCATTGAAGCCAAAAACGAACGCCGCCTCCAGTCCCTGCAATCTTTCCGTGAAGAAATTCGCGACGAAGCGAAGCATCGGGAGCAATCGTAATCTCTCCTTAGGACCTTAGAATGAAACCTCCTCCCCAGCCGGGAAGGAGGTTTTTCTTTTCTTAATACCCTGAATCCTGGAAGTCCCTCTCCCGGCTCGGTGAAGCAGGAGCGATACCTTCTCCACCTGCTTGGCCCGGGTGTTATCTCGCCCGTCTGCTGCTGACTTCGAAGCGGAAATGGTCGTGGGCCAGCTGGGTGTCCTCATGAACCGTGCGGGCTTCATCCCGCAGCATATCCGCCTCTTCCCCTTGGTAGCGGGAAGAGATATGCGTCAAGATCAGCGTGCCTGCGCCTGCCTCTTGGGCCGTCTTCGCCGCGTCGATGGCCGTGGAGTGATCATACATGACGGCCAGCTCCTTGCGGTGCTCGGCGAATGTCGCCTCATGAACGAGTACATCGGCGTCCTTGGCGAGCGTTACCGCGTGAACACAGGGCTGCGTATCGCCGAGAATGGTGACAATACGTCCCGGGATCATCGGCCCGATGAACTCTTCCGCCTTGAGCTTCGTGCCGTCCGGCAGCTCGACGTCTTCGCCGTTCTTGATTTTGCCGAAGATCGGCCCCGAAGTAAGACCAAGCGACTTTAAGCGCTCGGCATCGAGACGACCCTTCTGCGGCTTCTCGACTATCCGGTAGCCGAAGCTCTCAACGCGGTGCACGAGCGGCGCCGCGGTGACCACGAACTGGTCATCTTCGAAGACGACCTGCTCTTCCGGCTCCAGCTCGATAATCGTCGTCTGGTAGCCCAGGTGCGAATCGCTGACCCGCAGCGACGTTTCGACGAACTCGCGGATGCCTTTCGGTCCGTATATCGTAAAGGGCGTGTCCCCGCCTTGGTAAGATCGGCTCGACATCAATCCCGGCAGACCGTATAAGTGATCGCCATGCAGATGTGTGATGAACAGCTTCTCCAGCTTGCCGATCTTGACCGGTGCGCGGAGCACCTGATGCTGAGTGCCTTCGCCGCAGTCGAACATCCAGTATACGCCGCGCTCGGCCAAGAGCCCCAGCATGATGGAGGTCACATTGCGCTCCTTGGAAGGCATGCCGGCCCCCGTTCCCAGAAAATACAGCTCCACCTTCATCTCTCCCGTTCCTATACATGCTTGGTCAGAGCGGCTCTTCCCGTCAAAGGAAAAGAGTGGGGCCGCTTAGCCCCACCCTACCATAGCATACCCCAAACCGGATCTATCTTAGGCGTTAAAATAGCGCGCCTGCGGGTGAGCGAACACGATGGCGGATACCGAAGCCTCCGGCTCCATCATGCTGCCTTCCGTCAGCGTGACCCCGATGTCTTCCGGCTGCATCAGCTCGAACAGCTGCTGCTGATCATCGAGGTTCGGACACGCCGGATAACCGAAGGAGAAGCGCTGTCCGCGGTACTTCGCGCCGAAGCGTTCGGCCATCGTCATCTCCGCCGGATCCGGGAAGCCCCACTGATCCCGCATCATCTGATGGACCCGCTCCGCGAAGCCTTCCGCCATCTCGAGCGCGGCGGCCTGCAGGGCGTGGGAGCGTAGGTAATCGCCCTTCTCGCGCCACTGGGCCGACAACTCGCTGACGCCGTGTCCGGCCGTCACGACCAGGAAGCCCACATAATCCATCTCGCCGCTGCTTACCGGCTTGAGATAATCGGCAAGGCAGAGATATGGTTCCTTCTCCTGCCGCGGGAACGTGAATTTCTGCAGCACGCGGCTCGGATCCTGCGGATCGTAGACCAGCACGTCGTTGCCGTCGGACTGGGCCGGGAAGAAGCGGTACATCCCCTGCGCCTTGATGATGCCCGCCTGCTGGGCTTCCGCCAGAATGCCATCCACCGTCTCCTTGAGCTGCAGCGCCTTCGGATCCTTCTCGGCAATCAGGTTCTCGACCTTGCCCTTCAGTCCAAGATGGTGTCCGAGCAGCATCTGCATGTTGACGTACGGCACCAGGTGCGAGATCGGATAGTCGCGCAGCACGCGGCGCTCGAGATCCGGCGGCACCTGAACCGGTACGGTACGGTCTACCGTGGACGTCATGACGCGGGTCAGTGCCGGCATGCTCTCATCCTTGCGGCCGGCTTCCTTAACATCCGACTCCATGCTCTCCCGCAGTTCGCGGATAAGAACCTGGCGCTGCTCGGGATCGCTAAGCTTGTTGGCGATGTCAAGGCCGTCCATCGCATCCTTGGCGTACAGCACCATACCGTCGTATTCCGGTGCGATTCGCGTCTTCGTGAACTTGCGGGTGAGCGCCGCGCCTCCTACGAGAATCGGCACGTCGATGCCGGCATTCTTCATATCCTGCGCCGTGACGACCATTTGCTGCGCCGATTTGACGAGCAGGCCGGAAAGGCCGATCGCATCAGGCTTCTCTTTGCGGTACGCTTCGATGAGCTGCTCCGGCGGGACCTTAATGCCGAGGTTCACGATCTTGTATCCGTTGTTGGAAAGGATGATCTCGACCAGGTTTTTGCCGATATCGTGAACATCGCCCTTCACAGTAGCGAGGATAATCTTGCCTTTGACGGCGCTGTCCGCCTTCTCCATGTACTGCTCCAGATGGGCAACGGAGGCTTTCATGACCTCGGCGCTCTGGAGCACCTCGGCGACGATCAGCTCGTTGTTGTTGAAGAGCCGGCCGACCTCTTCCATCCCCTTCATCAGCGGTCCGTTGATGATGTCGAGCGGCGCATACTTCTTCAGCGCTTCCTCCAGGTCCGGGATCAGGCCTTCCTTCGTTCCCTCGACAACATAGGAAGCAAGCCGCTCTTCCAGTGTCAGGTTCGAGATCTTCTCCTTCTTCTCGACCTTCTTCACACGGAAGTAGGCGACGAATTTCGCCAGCGTCTCGTCCGTCGTATTGAAAATGAGCTCTTCCGCGAGCGCGCGCTCTTCTTCCGGTATGGAAGCGTAGCGCTCCAGCTTCTCGGTGTTGACGATCGCATAATCGAGCCCGGCTTTGGTACAGTGGTAGAGGTACACCGAGTTCAGTACCTCACGGCCGGCATCCGGCAGACCGAAGGAGATATTGCTGAGGCCGAGAATCGTCATCGTCTCCGGATACTTCTCCTTGATCATCCGGATGCCCTCGATCGTCTCCACGGCGGAGCCGATGTACTGCGGATCTCCGGAACCGACAGGGAACATGTTCGGGTCAAAAATGATATCCTGCGGCTTCATGCCGTACTTCTTCGTGAGCAGCTCATACGCACGGTCGGCAACTTCCATCTTCGCCTGCCGGGAAACCGCCTGCCCGCGCTCGTCGATGAGAATCATGACGACCGCCGCACCGTACTTATGGAGCAGCGGCACAATCGCTTCGAACTTCGACTCGCCGTCCTCGAGGTTGATCGAGTTGACGATCGCCTTGCCCTGGGAGTATTTGAGCCCCAGCTCGATGATGTGGTCATAAGTGGAGTCGATCATCAGCGGCACTTTGACCTTCTTGACAACCTGAGGAAGGAATTGATTGATGGCATAAGCCTCGTCAATATCCGTGTCCTGCAGATTGATGTCGATGATATGGGCGCCGTTCTTCACCTGCGTCCGCGCAACCTCCGAGGCTTCTTCGAACTTCTCTTCCTTGATCAGCCGTTTGAACTTCCGCGAGCCGGAGATGTTCGTCCGCTCCCCGACCATAATCGGCCGGTTGTCCGGCTCTACATAGACGGTTTCGATCCCCGAGATGGCCGGCGGGTGAACCCCGTCCTGCTTGCGCGGCTCGTACTTGCCCAGTGTCTCCGCCATGGCCCGGATGTGATCCGGCGTCGTACCGCAGCAGCCGCCGGCAATGTTCAGCCAGCCCTGCTCGGCGAAGCCCGCGAGCTTCATGGCCAGCGATTCCGGTGACTCATGGTACTTGCCGTTCTCATCCGGCAATCCGGCGTTCGGGTAACAGGACACGGCAGTACCTGCAATCTCCGAGAGGGTACGGATATGATCGCGCATGAACTCCGGGCCGGTGGCACAGTTGAGACCGAACGAGATCGGGTTCAGGTGCTCCAGCGAGACATAGAACGATTCGATGTTCTGCCCCGCGAGCGTCGTTCCCATCGGTTCGATCGTGCCAGAGATCATGAGCGGGAGCTTCACGCCCAGCTTGTCGAACGCATTGCGGATCCCGATGGAGCCCGCCTTCACGTTCAGCGTATCCTGCGAGGTCTCGAGCAGCAGGGCATCCACGCCGGCTTCAATCAGGGCCTCGGCCTGTTCCTGGTACGATTCGACGAGCTCGTCGAATGTCACGCCTCCCGTAACGGACAGCGTCTTGGTCGTTGGGCCCATGGCTCCGACGACGTAGCGCGGCCACTCCGGCGTGCTGTATTTATGGGCTGCTTCGATCGCCAGCTTGGCCGCGGCCAAGTTCAGCTCCCGGGCGCGATCCTGCAGATCGTACTCCGCCAGAACAACGCTTGTGGCGCCGAACGTATTTGTTTCGACCATATCCGCACCGGCGGCAAAGTACGCTTCATGGATTTTCTGGATGACATCCGGACGGGTAACAACGAGAATTTCATTACAGCCGTCAAGGTCCTCGCTGCCGAAATCGGCCTCCGTCAGATTCTCCTGCTGGATCATGGTGCCCATCGCACCATCCAGGATCATAATTTTTTTCTTCAGCTGCTCCTGCAGTGATGGCTTGTTCATTACCGCTTGATCCCCTTCCCCTGCCGTCCTCTTCCTTCACGACTCGGAAGGACAGTCCTGCATTTCTCTGTAGTAATGCACCCGCTGAGGCCGCTTGTACGGCCTTCACGCATAGTTTAACCCATAGTTTATCAGAAAGCGTCCTTAATGAAAAGGAAGGAATGAACCGATTTCACGAACTTTTCATCATATCCTATCGGATTTATGCGGTTTTATCATCGACAGAAGCCCCCTATTCCACTATAATACAGGGAGAGAAGATTTCCTGATCTATACTTACATTAACTGAAGAAAGAGGGATGGACATGGCAGAAATCCGCATCCGCAACACGAACGAGCGCATCTCCGGCGAAGAGAATGTGAGAGCGTTCTTAGATAAGCAAGAGGTACTGTACGAACATTGGAATGCAGCGAAGCTTCCGGCCGAGCTCCAGGAGAAGTTCATTCTGAGCGACGAAGAAAAAGCACAGATTCTCTCCACCTTCGACGAAGAAATCCGTGATCTTGCAGGCCGCCGCGGTTACAAAACCTGGGATGTCATTGCACTCTCGGACGCCACACCCAACCTGGACGAACTGCTGAAGAAGTTTGAGTCCGTCCACACCCACACGGAAGATGAAGTACGTGCCATTACGGCTGGCCGGGGCATCTTCATCATCAAGGGCACCGACGATGTAGGCTACTTCGATGTGGAACTCGAAGCCGGCGACGTCATCTCCGTACCGGAGCATAAAGCCCATTTCTTCACTTTGATGGAGAACCGCAAGATCGTAGCCGTACGCCTCTTCATCGAGACGGAAGGCTGGATTGCTCATCCTTACGACGATCCTTCGTTCCAAAAGGCTTAATAAGCCGATTTTGCACCACTGAGTAACAGATCAGCCTCTGCTTCGGCAGAGGCTTTTTGATTTGCTCTGCAGCCGAACGACAGGAAAAAAGCCTCGCCCGAGTGGACGAAGCTTTGGATAGGACGATGAATAAGTGCACTGCTACTCGATCGAATCGATAATCGGCTGGATGTCTCGCAGGGAACGGATCTCATGCACAGGAATAATCTCGTCGGTGCGTGTAAGTTCATGGCGGTTGATCCACAAGCTGCGCATGCCGATCGCATTCGAGCCCATGATATCGGTCGTAAGCTTATCGCCCACCATCAGTCCTTCATCCGGTTTAATCCCAAGCAAGCTGACCGCATGCTCAAAGATCGCCGGATTCGGCTTGCCCCGGCCGAACTCGCCGGAGATGATGATATGATCGAAATAAGGAGCCAGCTGCGGCACCCCGGCCAGCTTCTCCTTCTGGAGATCGGGCGATCCGTTGGTCAGCAGCAGAAGCTGGTAGCGGCCCTTGAGGGAATCGAGCACCTCGAAGGTTTCTTCGTAGACGATCGGACGGCTGCGCCGTTCCGCAGGGAACAGCTCGCCAAGACGGTATCCGAGCTCCGCGTCATCGATCCCGAGTGCGAGAAGTCCACGGGTCCAGGAAGCTGTCCGGTAGCCGGGGGCAAGAGCCTCGAGCTTACGGAACTCTTCCTGCTCCCCGCTCGTGAAGTTTGCCCAGAGTCCCTCGAACGGATTGATCCCGATCATCTTGGTGAACGGGAAGGTCTCGTACGACTCATATAAAGCTCTGGCTTCTTTGCGTACCGCTTCCTCGAGCTTCACCGGATCGACACCGGTCACTCGCGCTGCTTCTTCGCAGGTAGCCCGGAAGGCCTCCTGCACGCTGCGATCATCCCACAGCAGCGTATCGTCCAAGTCAAACAGAACAGCCTTGATTCCCATGTCTACAGTCCTCTTTCCCCCATAAAGTTAACTCTTCTGTATCCAATCAATTTATCGTTGCCTCTATTGAAAAAGGCACAAAACGCTAAGCCTGGAAGACAAATGCGTCATCCCGGACTTAGGCTTCCTGCTGCAGAGCAATGCCATGACGCTGGGCAAATGCAACCAAGTGCGGCCGGGTCTCCTCAACAGGGAATTGATGGTAGATCCGTGAGAATGCCCAGCGGGCGGATTTGCCCTTCATGGAGATGACGATCGAATCCTTGTTCACGGCAATCTCTTGAATATCATCCGCCTTCAGGCTGCGGTCTCCCCCAAAGCGGCGGGATGTGATCGCATGTTCTCCGATGCGCAGGAACGGTCTCCGTGCCCAAAACATCAGGAAGGCAAGAAAGATATAGCTCGCCCCGGTTACCCAATACAAGTTATCCGTGGCTGCCTGGCCCCGGAACGCAATAAAGCAAAAAACACCGGTAGCCACAAGCAGCATAGGCAGTACCCAGCTGCGGCCCCGGAATGTCTTAGCTTGATCGGCGGATGAACTGTCCGACGAGATAAGCCCCTGTCCGCTCTTCTTACGCTGAACATTTGTTACCTTGGTGTTCTTTCGAACCATTCGTGACCACTTACGCGACATATCCGAACCCCTTATCTCTCATCTATACTCTTCCGGCGGAACTTCTCGATAAAGCGCTGCGGATACTCTTCATCCAAGGCACTGACCTCGTCCAGCCGTGTCCACTGTTCCGAAGACAGCTGCCAGCCAAATGCTCCCATATTGTCCTCGAACTGCTCAAGAGTACTCGCTCCGAAGATCGGAGAAGTAATGCCCGGCTTATGGATCAGCCAGTTCAAGGCAACCTGAGCGGGTGTCTTCTCCGCTTCTCCGGCTACGGAAACCACCTCGTCAAGAATGCGGAAGTTCTTCTCGGTATTCCGAAGCTCCCAGCGGCTCTCCCCCGCCTTGGCCGACAGCCTTCCTTCCGTTGGTTCTTGACCGCGGACATACCGGCCGGTCAGGAATCCGCCCCCCAGCGGCGCCCAAGGGATGATCCCGACGTTCTCTTCCAGGCATAAAGGAATCATCTCTCTGTCCATGGTCCTGCAGACCAGGCTGTACTGCGGCTGAATGGAAATAAACCGCGCATACCGGTTAAAGTCACTGATCGACAGAGACTTCATCAGCTGATAAGCCAAGAAATTGGAGCAGCCGATATACCGTACCTTACCTGCGGACACGAGGTCGTCGAGGGTACGAAGCGTCTCCTCGATCGGCGTGACCTGATCCCACACATGCAGCTGGTACAGATCGATATAGTCCGTATTCAACCGGCGTAGACTTGCTTCCACTCCATCGAGAATATGCTTACGGGAGAGGCCTACGTGGTTAATGTTCTGACTGGTCGGGAAACGAACCTTGGTTGCCAGAATCACTTCGCTGCGCTTCTCGCGGATCGCCTTGCCGACAATCTCTTCGGACTTCCCGCCAACGTAAACGTTCGCCGTATCGATGAAGTTCCCCCCACGTTCCAAGAACCGATGGATCATTTCGATCGAATCCTGCTCATTCGTGGCATTCCCGAACGTCATCGTACCCAGACAAAGTTCGGATACCAGGATGCCGCTTCTGCCAAGCACACGATATTCCATGAACGAGCTTCCCCCTCTCAGTTCTTTCCTTCGCCTTCTTCTTCGTCGACAAACTTGATATTCTCAAGCTGCGTACGCAGGTTGGATTTGAAAGAGTCGATATACTTACGGCGAAGCTCGTTGCGTTCGTCCATCTCTTCATCCGTGAGACCTTCCGCTTTCGCTTTGCGGGCCAGTTCGTTAATGCGCTTCACCCTTACATCATGTTCCGATTCGCTCATGCCGTTCCTCCCGAAATTGGTAAGCCGAGGCACCACTTGCAGCTCCGGATCCCGACTGCAGCGGGCAGGCTTGTATCATTAATACTTTGACATTCCAAGTAGGGATTGTCAAGAGTTCGGAAGGAAACCAAAGGGCTCCAGGAGCCGGTTAGGGAAGCAGCAGCTTCTGCCCTGTCTGGAGGGAAGAAGACTTCAATCCGTTAAGCTTCTTCATCTTATCTATGTAATCGCGGATATCGTCATCCGGTGCAAATTCAGACGCAATCGCCCAAAGTGTATCTCCCTGGTGCACATACACGAATTCGTGCTCTTCCGGAGAGGTGCCGGCTGCGTGAGCATCCTGACCGGACAGGGAGGCTGAAAGCCCCCCAAGAAGGGCGAGCAGCATAACCAGAATGAATCCCATCGTTGCATAGCGTACGTATGTTCGCTTATTATTATGTTGAGACCGGGCTGCATGCTCCCGTCTGCGATATGTACTCTCATTAGAAGCCCGTCCGATCAGTGCAGTGTTCTGTACCATAACCGACATCCTCTCCCAAACATTTGTTCTCTTTTCGTTCTGGATTCAATTTATCACGAACAAACGTTTGTGTCAACGGGTTTTCTCGAACTAATGTTTGTACGAACTCCGGTTCTGTGTTATAATTCTACTAATCGATTACCAACAATTGGAGTGATATGGCATGAGCAAGATCTCCTCCCGGCAGCAGGCAATCTTGGAGTTTATTAAGAATGAAGTCAAAGATAAGGGCTATCCCCCTTCCGTCAGGGAGATCGGAGAAGCGGTCGGACTCGCCTCCAGCTCTACTGTACACGGCCATCTGGAACGCCTTGAGAAGAAGGGACTGATCCGCCGCGACCCGACCAAGCCCCGCGCCATCGAGATTCTCGACGGTTCTCTCGGTGACGGCGCCTATGCCGTATCGGTCGCCCATGTACCTCTGATCGGGCGGGTTACCGCTGGCGTACCGATCACAGCAACGGAGAACATTGAGGATTACTTCCCTCTACCGAGCCATTATGTCGGCGACAACAACGTGTTCATGCTCAGTGTTATCGGTGAGAGTATGATCGAAGCGGGCATTCACAACGGCGATTTCGTAATCGTCCGCCAGCAGCAGACTGCATCGAACGGCGAGATTGTCGTGGCCATGACTGAGGATGACGAAGCCACGGTGAAGACATTCTATAAGGAGCGCGATCACATCCGTCTCCAGCCCGAGAATCCCACCATGGAGCCTCTCCGGCTTAAGAATGTAACGATCCTCGGCAAAGTTATCGGCGTATTCCGCAACATTCACTGATCGCCCCCCTTCCGGAACGGCACCCTGCCGTGTCCGGATTTTTTTTGCCCTGTGTTCGAACGCAGCGGCCCTCAACATCTTACCTGCTAAGAAATCCAATAGGGGACCCTTTCCTCAAAACAACAACAAAAAGGCCGTTCATCCTTCGGGAATTCCCGGAGGACAAACGGCCTGTCTTAGTTCTAGTACAGTGTCAGATACTGCTCGCGCTCCCAAGCGTGAACTTGGGTGCGGTAGATGTCCCACTCGATCTCTTTGAGCTCGTAGAAGTGAGCCAGCGCGTGATCGCCGAGCGCATCGCAGATGACATCATCACGAAGCATTTCATCAAGCGCCTGCTTCAGGTTCAGCGGCAGGCTTGGAATGCCCTGCTCTTCGCGCTCATCTTCGGTCATCACATAGATGTTGCGGTCTGTCGGAGGCGGCAGCTGCATCTTGTGCTTGATGCCGTCGAGGCCCGCTTTGAGCATGACCGCCAGCGCGAGATAAGGGTTCGCAGCCGGATCGGGGTTGCGCACTTCAACACGCGTACTGAGGCCGCGGGAAGCCGGTATACGGATCATCGGGGAGCGGTTGCTCGCCGACCAGGCCACATAACAAGGTGCCTCGTAACCAGGTACCAAACGCTTATACGAGTTCACGGTCGGGTTCGTGATCGCCGCGAAGGAGCGCGCATGCTTCAGAATGCCGGCCATGTACTGGCGGGCCACCGTGCTCAGACCGAGCTTGTCGCTCTCGTCGTAGAACGCGTTCTCATTACCGCGGAACAGCGACTGGTGGCAGTGCATGCCGGATCCGTTCACGCCGAACAGCGGCTTCGGCATGAACGTCGCATGCAGCCCATGCTGGCGGGCCACCGTCTTGACCACGAGCTTGAAGGTCTGGATCTGGTCGGCCGCTTTGATCGCATCGGCGTATTTGAAGTCGATCTCATGCTGGCCCGGAGCCACTTCGTGGTGGGACGCTTCGATCTCGAAGCCCATCTCCTCGAGCGTCAGCACGATCTCGCGTCGGCAGTTCTCGCCGAGGTCCGTAGGCGCCAGGTCGAAGTAACCGCCCTGGTCGTTAAGTTCCATCGTCGGGTTGCCCTTCTCGTCGGTCTTGAACAGGAAGAACTCCGGCTCAGGCCCTACGTTCATGGACGTGTAACCCATCTCTTCGGCTTCCTTCAGCGCCGCTTTCAGAATGCCGCGCGGGTCACCCGGGAACGGGCGGCCGTCCGGCAGGTAGATATCACAGATCAAACGGGCTACACGGTCTGTCGTAACCCATGGGAACACGACCCAAGTACTAAGATCGGGATATAAGTACATATCGGATTCTTCAATCCGCACATAACCTTCGATGGACGAACCGTCGAACATCATTTTGTTGTCCAGCGCCTTCTCCAGTTGGCTTACAGGAATCTCCACGTTCTTGATCGTACCGAGCAAATCCGTGAATTGGAGACGAATAAAGCGGACGTTCTGTTCCTTGGCGATGCGCAGAATGTCTTCTTTGGTAAAGTTCTTGTCCGACACTGTGTAATCTCCTCCTTAGACTTATGTATCAGGGAATGCATATTAACGGAGTAACCGGGCACCCCTTGCGGCCGAAGCCGAAAAAGAAAGCGGTACCGCGGCTGCCCCGGCCGAACGTTTTACTTGCGGAAAAAGCGCGAGAGTTCGCCTTGAATCAATGATACCTGGTTCGGACGCTTGCCCCCGCCGAGCAGCTGCTGCTTCAGCATTTTGTGAAGCTGAGAGTCGGTGAGCTCCCGACGCTTGACTTCCGTTTGCTCATTGAGAATGGTTGCATCCTCCGAATCCTTGTCAACCGGAAGGAGAACCTGCTTGATCCCGGCAATGTTGACGCCTTTCTCGATCAAGTCTTTAATTTCCAGCAAACGCTCGACGTCATTGAAGGAATAAAGCCGCTGGTTGCCGCCGGTGCGTGCCGGGATAATCAATTCGTGCTGCTCATAATAGCGAATCTGTCTGGCGGTGAGATCGGTCAGCTTCATTACAATGCCAATCGGAAAAAGCGCCATATTTCTGCGTATTTCATCAGTCATGCCTATCACTCCTAAACGCTGAAGGAACCTTACCGCTATTGTAACCTTAGGAGTGAAACGTGTCAAGTTGTGTTAGGTTTATGCCATATGTCAGCATAAATTACAGAAAACGCTTTTTTGACCGATTGTCAAATTTCCGGCAGTAAGCCCCGGTCGATCATGTTCTGCAGGGCCGTCAGCACGCCCATCTTGCAGTGGGAATAGGTAAGCCCGCCCTGCATATAGGCGATATACGGCTCACGAATCGGCGCATCCGCCGAAAGCTCCAGCGAACCGCCCGAGATAAAGGTGCCTGCGGCCATGATTACCGGGTGTTCATAACCCGGCATGTCCCACGGCTCCGGCACTACGTGCGAATCCACCGCAGCGGCCTGCTGGATGCCTTGCACGAAAGCGATCAGGTGCTCAGGACCGGAGAAACGGATGGCCTGAATGAGATCCGTGCGCGGGTCCTGCCAGCGGGGATGCGTGACAAAGCCAAGCTGTTCGAAGACCGAAGCGGCGAACACCGAACCCTTAACGGCTTGTCCGACAAGATGCGGTGCCAGGAACAGCCCCTGGTAGATCGAGCGGGTGGTCCCCAGCATCGCCCCCACTTCCCCGCCAATGCCTGGAGCGGTCAGGCGGTAGGAAGCAAGCTCGACATACTTGGACTTCCCTGCTATGTATCCGCCGGATGCCGCAAGACCCCCACCGGGGTTCTTGATCAGCGAGCCTGCAATAAGGTCCGCACCCACCTGGGTCGGCTCCTGCAGCTCAGTAAACTCACCGTAACAGTTGTCCACAAACACGATAAGGTCCGAACGGATTTCCTTCACGAAATGGACCATCTCGCCAATTTGTTCCACCGTGAATGAGGGTCTCCAGGAGTAACCGCGCGAGCGCTGGATACCGATCACCTTCGTTTGCGGTGTAATGCGGCGGGCAATCTCGCTGTAGTCCGGCCTCCCGCCCTCCAGCAGGGGCACCTCATCATACCCGATGCCGAAATCCTGCAGCGAGCCAAGCCCATCACCCGGCTTGCCAATAACTTTGTGCAGGGTGTCATACGGCCGTCCCGTAATCATGAGCAGCCCGTCAGCCGGCCTCAGCACCCCGAAGAGCGCCGTTGAGATGGTGTGTGTGCCCGAAACGAAGTGCGGCCGCACCAGTGCCGCCTCGGCGCCGAACACGTCAGCATACACGAGATCCAGCACTTCGCGGCCCCTGTCATTATAACCGTACCCTGTCGACCCGGCAAAATGAAAATCACTGACCTTGTGTTTTTGAAAAGCGGAGATCACCTTCCACTGGTTGCGGTCGATGATCCCGTCAATCTCTTTCAGCTTCCCCTGTATCTGCTCCTCCGCCCGGTCCATCAGGCGGAGCACCTGCTCCTTAAACATGCTCCGTATTCTCTCCTCTGTCTCCCTGCGCCTGCTGCGACTGGTCGTATGCAGCAAGCATGTAGCCAATTTTGTCGTATTCCTTACTGTTCACACGGACGGTCATCAGCATATCATCACCGTCCACGTCGTTCTCAAGCACCTCGCCGACACGGTAGACCAGCGAGATCATCTCCCCTTTGTCCGCCGGAATGCGGTAGGTCTTGCTGTCCCCGGCCAAATGGGCTTCCAGCGTATCCACCAGCCGCTTCAAATCCCCTTCATTGTAGGCCGAAACCCGCAGGAACTCCCCTTCCGTCGTCAGCATGTCCGCTTGGGACGGGGACAGGAGATCGATTTTGTTGAATATCGTTACGCGGTCCTTGCCGTGCGCTCCGAGCTCCTCGAGCACCTGATCCACGACCCGCATCTGGATCGGCATCATTTCGGTCGAGCTGTCCACCACGTGCAGGATGAGATCCGCTTCGTTCGCTTCCTCAAGGGTCGCGCGGAAAGCTGCAACGAGATCATGCGGCAGATTCTGGATAAAACCGACCGTGTCCGTCAGCACAATCTCTACACCGTTTGGCAGCTTGAGCTGGCGGGAAGTCGGGTCCAGCGTGGCGAACAGCTGGTTCTCGACGTAGACGTCCGCCGCGGTCAGCTGGCGGAGAAGCGTCGATTTGCCGGCGTTCGTGTAGCCGACCAGCGCGACCTGGAACACGCCGGACTTCTTGCGGCGCTCGCGGTGCAGCGTGCGGTGGCGTACGGTCTCGGCCAGCTGGCGCTTCAGCTCCGCAATGCGGTCGCGGATATGCCGGCGGTCCGTCTCGAGCTTCGTCTCACCCGGACCCCGGGTACCGATTCCGCCCCCGAGACGGGACAGGTTCTTGCCGTGGCCGGAGAGCCGCGGCAGCAGGTAGCTCAGCTGGGCGAGCTCGACCTGGATAATCCCCTCGCGCGTGCGTGCGCGCTGTGCAAAGATATCCAGAATAAGCTGTGTGCGGTCGATGATTTTGACGTCGAGATACGTCTCCAGGTTGCGCACCTGTGCGCCGGAGAGCTCCTGATCGAAGATCGCCGTATTGGCGCCGGTCTCCAGAAGCATCTCCTTCAGCTCTTCCGCCTTACCTTTGCCGATAAACCACTTGGAGTCGGCATACTCCTTATTTTGCGTCAGCGTGCCGAGCACCTCCACCTGAGCCGTTTCGGCCAGGGCGATGAGCTCTGCAAGCGAGTATTCCGGATCGTAGGCATCCTGCCTTTTTTGCTCCTGCGTGACAAGGGAAACGAGGATCGCACGATCATCCAATTCCGTTGTTACTTCATGCGTCGTTTGTCTCATGGAAATCTCATACTCTCCTTTGCTGTCCTGCGCTCCGTTTTCACATCTTCCGGGCGGATGACCATCAGATCCTGCTTCGACGGCTGCATGTTCGTCTGGTTGAGCAGCCGCACGGCATGGCTGCGCAGCGCCTTCTCGATCAGGTTGCGGACGTAGCGCGCATTGCTGAAGGCGATGTCCATCTGCCCCTTCTCGAACATGATCTGCTGCCGGATCCGCGCCTCCGTGGCCGGGGTCAGCGAATATTCCCGTTCCTTGATCATCCCTTCGGCGATCTCCATCAGCTGGTCCACCGTATAATCCGGAAAATCGAGCTGGATCGGAAACCGGGAAGGCAGTCCGGGATTGGTTTGCAGGAAAAGTTCCATCTCTTCTGAATACCCGGCTAAGATTAGGATAAATCCGTTTTTGTGATCTTCCATCGCCTTGACGAGCGTATCGATGGCTTCTTTGCCGAAATCTTTCTCACCGCCGCGGGCCAGGCTGTACGCTTCGTCGATGAACAGGATGCCGCCCATCGCCTTCTTGACGAGCTCCCTCGTCTTCAGTGCCGTATGGCCGATATATTCGCCCACAAGGTCCGCCCTTTCCACTTCAATCAGGTGTCCCTTGGTGAGCACCCCCATCGTCTGCATCAGCTTGGCAATCAGGCGGGCGACCGTCGTCTTGCCCGTCCCCGGGTTCCCGCGGAATACCATATGATAGACCTGCGTGTTTGCCGTCAAGCCTGCTTCCGCCCGCATGCTGGCCACACGTAACAGCGCATAAATTTCGAATACCAGCTCTTTGACGTGGTCGAGGCCCACCATCTTGTCGAGCTCCTTCATAATCTCGCCGAACTGGCCCTGCTGGGTCAGCGGCTTGCCTTGAAACCTCGGCGCGGCGGCCGCCAGCGCGGCAGCCGGCTCCGGGCTGCGCAGAACGACCGAGATCTGCCGCGCATTCTTCGTAATCTGAATTCCGTCCGATCCTGGCTGCGTTGGGCCGCTCATGTGCTTCACTCTCCATTCTCGTCATGGTTCAAGTGTTAATGTATACGCACATGAGGGACGGATTGTGACTTAATTCTTTGTGTCCATTGTAATCGGCCCCGCCGCCAAAATCAAAAAGCGCCTCAACCCGTTCATCTCAGCCAATCTTCGTACTGCCGCCCTGTCCGCTCTGAGCCTCCAGTCGCGCGATAACCTCCATTAGAGACATATCCGCCATCGAAGTGAGACGAAGGTCATGCGCGCCGAATGGCAGCGCCCTTGTAGTCTCATTCGGAACCGTGACGCAGAACAAGCCGGCCCGCTTAGCCGCAAGCGCCCCATTGGGCGAGTCCTCAAAAGCAACGGCAGCGCCTGCAGGCACACCGAGTCCCTCAAGAGCCAGCAGGTACAGCGCCGGATCCGGCTTTACCTTCGCCACGTCCTCGGCCGTGCGGATCACCTCGAAGGCATCCAGTATGCCATGAGCAGCCAGATGGCCTGTAACCCAGGGTCTGTGCGAGCTGGAGGCCAGCCCCACCCGAAGTCCAAGCTCATGAGCGGACTGCAGGTACTCGAGCACCCCGGGCCGCAGCACTGCGGAAGCTAGCCGCTCCTCGTACAGCCGGCGCCGCCAGCTCCGGGCTTCCTCCTTGTCATACGGCGAACCGTACAGCTCCTCCAGATGCATGTAAGGATCAAAGGCTCCGGGTCCCGTTCCTATGCATGCGCCCCAGACATCAAGGGTAAGCTCGCAGGCATAGCGGCGGAACAGCGCCTGGAACGATTCGAATTCCGGCGTCTCCGTATCCAGGATCAGCCCGTCAAAATCAAATATAATGCCCTGAATCAGAATCATCACACGTCCGCCTCCTTCCTGTACTGTATGGTACACCAGCGAGGAAGGAATTGGATAGTGATTTTTTCATTATAAATGGCTTACACAGAGGCTGTAATCTCCAAAAAGACAGCCGACCCTCCTGCGGAAAGCCGGCCCCCTGCCCAGCGTTACGGACTTCGCTGGCCTACCTTATCATAACGTCCGTCCACTTCCTTGGCCATCTTCCGGTACTGCTTCGTCTCCTCCGCCACCGGATCGACGTCCGACTGCACCCGGATCTCCGTCTTGACCGGCAGCTTGCGGCGGGCTGCTTCATCCTTGTCTTCTTTCTTGAACTCGCCGTTGAACAATTTCTGGGCCAGCTCGAGTTCGACTTCTTTCTGATTCATGACGCATCACCCTCCTGATAGTAGCTTGGTTCGCTCTCCATCGGATTATGTACCTTCTCCGCCCGCCCTAGCACTCAGCCAAGAACTCCCATGGCAAGCCGGGGGACATCTGCAGCATCCTAGAAGAGAGCCTTACCCTACCCTCCCAGGCAGGACCCGGAAAGGAGAACAGCCGAGTATGACCAGCACAACGACATTTCCCCCCCAGCATCAGGATACGCAGCCGGGGATCGAGTCTCGCATGAATCCAAGGCCCATCTTCGAAGATGATCGGTACAAACCTGCGGGCAAGCTCAAAGACAAAACGGCGATCATCACCGGCGGCGACAGCGGCATCGGCCGGGCCGTGGCCGTCACCTACGCCAAAGAAGGGGCGGATGTGCTCATCGTCTATCTGAACGAGCACGAGGACGCCCAGGAGACAAAGAAGCAGGTGGAAGCCGAAGGCCGCCGGTGTGAGCTCCTCGCCGGGGACATCGGGGACGAAGCCTTCTGCAAGACCATCGTCGAAGAGACCATCCGGCGGTTGGGCAAGCTTGATCTGCTCGTCAACAATGCCGCCGAGCAGCATCCCCAGCAGAAGCTGGAGGACATCACATCCGAGCAGCTCGAGCGGACATTCCGCACGAACATCTTCTCCATTTTTTACTTGACGAAGGCTGCGCTTGCGCACCTGAAGGATGGCTCGGCCATCATCAATACGGCCTCCATCACAGCTTATGAAGGGAACCCGACACTGCTCGACTACTCGGCAACCAAGGGTGCGATTGTCACCTTCACCCGCTCGCTGTCCCAGCAGCTCGTCTCCCTCGGCATCCGGGTGAACGCTGTGGCACCGGGGCCGATATGGACGCCGCTCATTCCGTCCACCTTCGACGAGCAGAAGGTCGCCTCCTTCGGCGCGAACACGCCGATGAAGCGGGCCGGCCAGCCGGAAGAGCTGGCTCCGAGCTATGTTTTCCTCGCATGCGGCGATTCGTCCTACATGACGGGCCAGGTACTGCACGTCAACGGCGGGACGATCGTGAACGGTTGATCCGAAGCGTCCCCTGGAGCAGCTGGAACGGACACCAAAAACCTCCCTTTCCTCCGGAAAAGAAACTTGCCGGACAACGGGAGGTTTTAGCCTTGTGGCGGGTACGAACAGTGGCGGTAGATCATCAGGACTTCTTAGTGTCCTCCGGCTTGCTTTCCGCATCCTTGTCATCAGACATGAGTCCGCGGGTGGAACTCTTGAACTCGCTGAGTGTCCGGCCGAACGCTCTGCCGAGCTCGGGAAGCTTGGACGGTCCAAACATGATGAGTACGACGACAAGAATCAGCAGCAGTCCGCCGATCCCGATATTGCCAAATGGCAAAGCACTCTCCTCCTTGTGTCGGTAGGTGTGGTAGATACTCATATTATACCAGCAACGACGTCAAAAAGATACGAGCTTCAGCTCTTGGGAGCGACACCGAACACGAGGGCCACCTTGTCCCACTGCCACTTGGTGAGCGCTAGCGTCTCCCGGCCCCGGTGCCATGCCATCATCAGCACCCGGGAATCCATCGGGGAGACCGCCGGGCTCTCATACTTCAGATACTTCGCAATATCCAGCGCCCGCACGCTGTGGTAGCGGTGGGTAATAATGACCGCTGAGGTCCATTGATGCTCCTCCATGATCTGTTTGCTGAAGAGCAGGTTTTCGTAGGTGCTTCTCGCGCGGTTCTCAAGGAGGATGCGTTTCGAAGGAATCCCCTTCGAGACGAGATAATTGCGCATGCCTTCCGCCTCGGTCATCTTCGATGTCGGCACATCGTACCCTCCGCTGACAATAAGATACGGTACCCTGCCGGATTCATAGAGCTCAACGGCACGGTCGAGCCGCTCCCTGAGCGCGGGACTCGGCGCATCCTTCCACAGCGACGCGCCAAGCACGATGCCCACCTGCCTCGGCTCCTGGTCCGTATCCGCCTGCGTCTCAATCCGGTACTGGATCCACCCGACCCACAGCAGCGCCGCCAGCAGCACGATGAGCAGCATCCGGAACACTCGCTTCAGGTATGCCGTGAACGATACCCTGGTCTTTTTCCTGTACCGGCCTGCTGCCGCCTGTCTCAACTCCATGTCTTCATCCGCTCCTGGAGGCTTCCCGTGAACAGCTCGAGCTCCGTCCCGTCCGGATCCAGGAAATTCACGCTGTTCCCTCCCCCGCGCTCTATAGGACCGCGCACGAATCGGACGCCTGCCTGCCGGAGCACCTCCACAGCCTGCGGGAAGTCTTTCTCTCCGATGGAAAACGCCGCATGGTCGATGCCCGGCATACCGGCGCAAGCCCCCTCGCCTTCCGGCTCTCGCTCGAGCAGGCAGATCCAGGCACTCCCCCACTCCAAATAGGCATCCGTCCGCCCCCGGTGAACAAGCTTCATCCCGAGAATCCCTTCGTAGAATGCCAGCGACCGGGGCAGAGACCGCACCCGGATCGTCAAATGATTGAATCCTTTCACCTGCATTGCTTCTGCCTCCATCATCCGGTTGTCAACTTCCTGACGTGCCCTGGCCCTCTAGTGTAATGCCCAAAAAACGCCGCACCTCAGCGAACAAGTCCGGCGCATCCTCTTCCAGACAGATCAAATGACGCGACCGGTCAAAAAAGTGCAGCTCCCTCTCCCCCTGCAGCCGCCTATAAATATAATCGGCACTGCGTGGGTGCACGATCTGGTCCCTTCTTCCCTGAGCAATCAGGGTGGGTACCGTCACCTTTGGCAGCTCCTCCCGCTTCGCATAGCGGGCGAGTTTCATGAACTCGACTGCGGCCCTCAGCGGCGTTTTCTTGCCCCGCTTGAGGTAGTCCCAGTCCTTCTGCCGCGCACGCAGAGC
Source organism: Paenibacillus sp. S-38 (assembly GCF_049942825.1). Classification (NCBI taxonomy): domain Bacteria; kingdom Bacillati; phylum Bacillota; class Bacilli; order Caryophanales; family Paenibacillaceae; genus Paenibacillus; species Paenibacillus sp. S-38. The sequence continues at coordinate 3,322,980 of NZ_CP187970.1, read as the reverse complement.
CAGATCCTTCAGAAAGCGCACCGGACTCACGTAAATCGCAGCCGCACTGAGCAGTACGAGCCGCCGGACGGGATACCGGTTCGCGAGATAGGCCGAGATCAGGCCGCCCATCGAAAAGCCGATGAGATCCACCGGTTCGCCGTCTCCGGTGAGTCGCGCTATCTCCGCTTCGGCTCCCTTCAGCCAGTCCTGCCAGACGGCCGTCCGCAAGCCCGCGAGCTCATCGTCATGGCCAGGCAGTCTGAGCACATGGCATTCATAACCGCAGGCCGTCAGATCTTCCGCGAGCGGCTGCACTTCATACGGGCCTCCCGTGAAGCCGTGAATCAGCAGACACCGACGGTGCTGCCAGGCTCTTCCCGTCTCGCATTCCATGACCTTACTCCTCTCTGCCCCTAATAGACGATCCGGGAGCCTCTCCGGTTCCCTTTCAAATGTATGATCAAGAAATCAACAGCGCGGGAGGCTCGCCCCCCGCGCTGTGCAGCTTACTTCTCCGTAATGTCGATCTTGGTAATCGTGACTTTCTCCGTCGGCTTGCTCGGTTTGCTCTCTCCGCCGGCAGCCACCGGCGTAGCGGCAATTTTCTGCACAGTGTCCATCCCATCGACCACCCGGCCGAAGATCGTATAGTTCGGCTGCGAGTTGAGACCCTTGCTGTCCTCGCCGGTGCAGATGAAGAACTGGCTGCCGTTCGTGTTCTTGCCGGAGTTGGCCATCGCCACGATGCCGGGCTCGTATTTGTAAGGGCTCTTGAGCTCGTCCTCGAACTTGTAGCCGGGGCCTCCCATTCCGTTGCCGAGCGGATCACCGGTCTGCACCATAAACGACTGGATGATCCGGTGGAAGGTGATATCGTTATAGAAGCCTTCCCGTGCCAGGAACACAAAGTTATTCACGGTTTTCGGCGCTTCCTTAGCGAACAGCTCGATCGTGAACGACCCCTTGGACGTCGTAACGGCCGCCGTATACTTCTTGGACGCATCGATGGTCATCGGCGGTGCAGAAGTGTACGTCTTCCGTGTGGTCCCTTCCTTCTGGGTGTCCGTCCCGGCTGCCGCCTGGGTCCCGCCGGCTGCGCCGCCCTGCGCATTGTCGGCAGGCTTGGTTCCGCAGCCCGCAGCTAGCGCGGCCGCCAGAGCCGCCGTGCAGAGAACCTTCGCGATCCTGCTTGCATGTGTCACGTTCATCACAATCCATTCAACTCCATTGCGTTCTGTTATTGGTGTGGAAGACTGTCCCAATTCCTTCACCTATTATACTACGTCTGCAAGCAAAAACAAAAAAAGAAAGAGGCGCAGACCGCCTCTTTCTTTGGAATGCTCTGCTTGTACGTACTAGGTCCCGTCCGGCATAACGCTGATCGACGACCCGCTCTGTTTTCCGGAAGAGGGTTCCGCCGGCTGGGTTCCGCTGCCGGACGTGCCGCTTGGGGCAGGCGACGTACCGGTACCCGTCTGGGTCTTCGTGCTGCCCGGCGTCTTCGTGCCGGAGGCGGGATCGGTACCCGACGTGGTTCCGGTCCCACTGCTGCCCGTGCCGCCCGAGGTGCCCGAATCCGTATCTGTCCCGCCGGTTGTCTCACCGCTCGGATCCGTTCCCTGCGTGGTCCCCGTGCCCGGCTTGCCCGTGCCTGGCTTGGTAGTCGTCTCAGGCTGTTTCGTACTTCCCGTCCCGGGCTTGGCGGTCGTTCCGGGCTCTGTCGTGCCCTGACCGTCCGTTCCCGGCTTGGTTGTGCCTTTTTTATCCGGATCGGCGGGATCCTTACCGCTGCCCTCTTTCCCGGTTTCACCATCCTTGCCCGGCTCTTCCTTGCCGGTCTCTGCTTTGTTCGGGATGGTTACGGAAGCTTCGTTGGACTTCGCCCCTTCCGCCCCGTTCTCCGGCTTGAGCGCGACAATCACATATTGATACGTCATGCCCGGTGTGTAAGCCGACTGATCCTTATACGAAGTAGACTGCGTAGAGAACAGCGGCTCGGACGAATACTCCGCCATCGTGCTGTCCTTGCGGAACGCCTGGTAGGTAACCCCCTCGCCGACACTGCTCCAGCTCAGATTGACAAAGCCCGTCTCCGGATTGATCTCTGCCTTGAGATCCGTCACCCCCTTCGGAGGGAGCTCCTCCTGAAGATCCGGGACGCCCGACGGCTTCTTGAACTGAGTCACCGGACGGCCGGCGAGCGCCTTCTGCATGACTTCCTTGAAGATGACGCCCGCGCTGCCGCTGCTCATCGACACGTAGTGCTTCGTGTCCGTTTTGTCAAAGCCCATCCAGACGGCTCCCGTCCACTCCGGCGTGTAGCCGACGAACCAGAGGTCGCGGTTGTACTTCTCCAGCCCCTTAAGCTCAAGCTGCGTGGAACCGGTCTTGCCTGCCACAGGGCGCTCGAACTTCGCCGCCACCCCCGTGCCTCCCGGCTCGACGACCGACCGCATCATCTCGGTCATATACCAGGCAGTCTTGGCGCTCATGACCGTCTTGGTCTGATCTTTGTACGCCAGGACCGTGCCGTCGCTCTCTTCGATCTTCGTAATAGCGTGAGCTGTATGCAGCGTCCCCGCATTGGCAAACGCGCTGTACGCCTGAGCCATCTGCAGAGGAGTGGTCCCCTTGGTCAAACCCCCGAGGGCGATGGCCAGGTTGCGGTCCTGATCATCCAGCGTAATGCCGAGCTTCTCGACAAACTTGGAAGCATTCGACACACCGATCTCCTTCAGCGTGTTGATCGCCGGCATGTTGATCGACTTCTTCACCGCTTCGGTCATCGATACCTGTCCCCGGTACACGCCGTCATAGTTGCGCGGGCTGTAGCCGCCTGGATAGGTCTCCTTCTCGTCCTTGAGCATGCTGTATGGCGTGTACTTGCCCGTCTCGATGGCCGGAGCATACGCGATCAGCGGCTTGAAAGACGAACCCGGCTGTCTTGGCGCCGACGTCGCACGGTTAAGGCCTCCCCGCATATAATCCCGGCCGCCGACCATGGCCACGATGCCCCCGTCCTTATTGTCGAGGATGACCATCGAGCTCTGCATGATCTGGTCGTCCGGACTCTTCTGAAAGAACTTCGCGTTCGCATAGGTCTGGTCCATGATCTGCTGCGCATTCTGATCCAGCGTCGTGTAGATCTTGAGTCCGCCCCGGTTGATCTCATCCTCCGACAGGTTGAAGTTCACCTGGGCCTCCTTCATCACATAATCGATGAATGCCTGGTTGCGCCCGCTGGTACCCTGAGCCTTGGGAGGTGCTGTATAATCCACCGCAGCCGCTTCCGCGCGCTGGGCTTCCGTAATGTACCCCTGCTCCTGCATCAGCTTCAAGACGACGCCCCGGCGCTCCTTCGATTTCTCGGGGTCCTTCAGCGGGTTGTACCGACTCGGTGCCTTGGGGATAGCCGCCAGGGTGGCGATTTCCCAAAGCTTCAGATCCTCAAGCTTATCCTTACCGAAATACACCTTCGATGCCGCTTTAACGCCGTAAGCCTGATTACCGAATAGAATGTAGTTCAAATACTTTGTCAAAATTTCATCTTTGGTCATCTGCTGCTCCATCGCCACGGCAATGGACATTTCAGTGGCTTTGCGGAAGAATGTTTTGTCCGCGTTGAGGAACACGTTCTTCGCAAGCTGCTGGGTAATCGTGCTCCCGCCCTCAACCATGCTCCGGGCCACGACGTCCTTCACGAGCGCCCGCCCGATGCCAAGGAAATCCACGCCCGTATGATCCTCGAAGCGTTTGTCCTCCGTCGCGATGAAGGCCTGCTTCATGAGCGGGGGCACCTCGCTCGGCTCGACATTGATCCGGTTCTCTACCTTGAGTACGCCGGCTTCCTTGCCGCCCGCATCATAAATAATGGAGGCTTCGCTGAAATCCAGCTTATCGATGTTCTGTTTCAGAATTTTATTTCCGTTCAGGATGACGAAAATATAGACGCCCATCGCACTGATGGCTGCCAGAGCAGCGGCTGCGAGCATCCAAAAGATGACTTTTCCGACGGAAAAGCCCTGCTTCTTTTTCTTCTTCGCCGCTCCTGCCGCCGGCTTCTTCTCCGTCGAGGGTTTTCTTGGTGTCTTGCTGCCTAGATCCGCCATGCACCGACTTCCTTTCTGTGAAACAAAGAACAACCCGAGACAGGCAGGGGTTGCTCATTTAGGATTTGTATGATGTTAGACGTTCGGGAGGACCAAAATGTTGCTGCTGCTGTCTTTCGGCTGTTCACCCCACCGTTAACCAGGCCCTTCCGGGTGTTATTCGGCCGTGTTCTCCGTCTGCTGCATCAGCGATACGGAGCGCTGCGGCGTGAAGGTCGAGATGGCATGCTTATAAACCATCTGCTGGCGGCCCTCACTGTCGATGATAATCGTGAAATTGTCAAATGCGCGAATCACCCCGCGGATCTGAAACCCATTGGTCAGATAGACGGTGACCGGGATGTTTTCCTTGCGCAGTTGATTTAGAAACGTGTCCTGAATATTGATCGACTTGTTCATCAGTGGGCCCCCTCAAGAAAATAGTTAACGGTCTAGTGTTAGCTTAGCTGAAATTATACCACGAATCTTGTCCAGGTGGGTAGAAAATTCTGCCAGATTGCTCACGTCCACCCATGCAATATCCTTCATATGTCGGAACCAGGACAGCTGGCGTTTGGCGAAGCGGCGCGTATCCCGCTTCAGCAGTTCGACGGCTTCCTCGAGGGAATAATGGCCTTGGAGATGGCCGACGATTTCCTTGTAGCCCAGGGCCTGCATGGAAACAACGGCTTCATCGTAGCCCCTCTCCATCAATCCGCGCACCTCTTCGAGCAAACCCTGCCGCATCATGATATCGATTCGCTCTTCAATACGTTTATATAGTAAAGCTCTATCCATTGTCAACCCGACGATACACAATTCGTAAGGCGATTCCTTCCTCGTCTGGGCCTCCAGCTGCTCGGACTGCCGCTCGCCGGTCACATGATAAATCTCCAAAGCGCGGATGACGCGCCGAACGTCGTTCGGGTGAAGCCGCTCCGCCGATGAAGGGTCGACTGCGCGCAGCCGCTCATGAAGCGCCTCAGGTCCGTATGTATCCGCATAGGACTGCTGTTCATTCCGGAACGCCTCATCGGAGCCGCTCTCGCTGAACTTGAAATCGTAGCATACCGACTCCACATAGAGACCCGTGCCCCCTACGATAAAAGGCAGCCGGCCCCGCCCGCCGATCTCTTCGATCAGCGCACGGCTCCGCTCCTGAAATTCAGCTACGGAGAACGGATGATCCGGGTCGTGAATGTCGATCATGTGGTGCGGCACCTCGGCGAGCTCGCCCGGAGAGGCTTTGGCCGTGCCTATATCCATCCCTCGGTACACCTGCATGGAGTCGCCCGAGATGATCTCTGCGTTGTATTCCTTGGCAAGCGTCAGGCTGAGCTTCGTCTTGCCGACGGCCGTCGGGCCGACGAGGACGAGCAGCTTCGGCTTGCGTTGTGGCGATGGGCTCACGTGCGAATCACTCCATAAGCAATTTTGGTGGACGAGCGGTGAACCTCGGCGAAGCCGAGGCGGTCGAACTCGCCGGAATCCCGGTGCTCCTTGAGCACCACGGCACGGCGGGCCGCCGAGACGGCAAGGCCAACCGCTTCCTCAGTCAGCGCCCGGTCGTCGGCAAGCCCGCGGATCGCCCGGATGGAGTTCGATTCGGTAATGGGTTTGCGGAACATCGGATCGAAGTAGATGATGTCTACGCTCTTCGGCGGGAGCCCGTGCAGATAGGTCAGATGATCCTCTCCGCGAACCTCGATACGCCGCATGCTTTCATTAATACCAGGCACATCGGAATGGTAGGTCTTCAGCCCCTGCTTCAGCAGGAAGCAGGGAATCAGTGCACTCTCCAGCGCCGTGACTTGTCCCTGAGGACCCGACGCATATGAGAAGACGAGCGAGTCGGAGCCAAGCCCCGCGGTGCAGTCGACGATCCGGTCACCCGGTCTCACGCCCGCGATCTCCAGCAGACTGTCCGGCTCCCCTTTGATCAGGCGCTTGATCCGTACCGCAGCCGTGCTCGGATGAAAGAACAGCGGCTGGCGCAGTTCATGATGATACTCGATGCGCTCCTTCGAGATCAGGAGAATATCCTCGTCCCCGTAGCGGGCCCGCAGCTGGGCGAGCGTCATCCGGCGCCGGTCGACCGGCCGGCCGCCAAGCTCCGCCGCCAGCCGCCGCGCTTCCTCGCGCTGGGCCGGGTTCGGGTCGTAGGAGGTTGTGACGAACAATTACATCACCCTTTTGAACATTTTCTCTAATTCGTATGTCGAGAAGCTGACCACGATGGGCCGCCCGTGTGGACAGGTGTACGGATTGCGGCAGGCGGCCAGCCGGTCGAGCAGCACCTCGATCTCAAGCGTGCCCATGCTCTGGTTCGCCTTGATCGACGCCTTGCATGAACACATGATCGCCGCCTTCTCCCTGAACTTCGCGATGTCGATGCCCTTCTTGTCCTGCAGCAGCAGATCGATCATCTCTTCGACGATCGCCTGCTCCTCGCCCTTCGGCAGCCAGTGCGGATAAGCCCGAACGAGGAACGACGTGCCGCCGAACGGCTCCAGGTACACCCCTGCCTGCTCGAGCTGGGGCAGCTTCTCCGTCAGCCGGAGCGCCTCGACCGAGGTGTACTCGAGCGTCATCGGCACGAGCAGCTCCTGGCTGGCTTCGGCCGGACGGCCGAACAGGTCGAAGTAATGCTCGTAGTTGATCCGCTCATGCGCCGCATGCTGGTCAACGAGGAAGAGCCCCTCCTCGTTCTGCGCAACGATATACGTACCGTGCAGCTGGCCGATCGGCGTGAGCTTCGGGAACGCCGGCAGCGCCGGAGGCGCAGAGGCTTCCGTCTGCGCCAGCGCGCGCAGCAGCGCCCCGCTGGCCGCGGCAGCCTCGCGGGCGTCGCCCGGTCCCCGCGGCTGAGCGGGCCGCTCGGCGTAAGCCGCCGGCGCCTCGCGCAGCCGCGGCGCGGACGCCGCCGGGCCGTCCGCCCGTGCAGGCGGCGCCCAAGGCGCCTGCTGCTGCGGCTGGGCAGCCGCAGCGGGTGTGCCTGCGCTGCGCGGGACGCCGCCGATGGCGCTGGCGCTGGGCGCGGCGGCCGGCGCTTCGCTGCGCACGGCGGCCTGCGGGGCGGCCGCAGGCTCCGCAGCGGCGGCCGCCTGCGGCCGGTACAGCTCGAGCTGCTCCTGCACGAGCTGCTCGCGTACGCGTGCCGGCGCCGCTGGCGCTGCGCCCTGCGGAATCAGCCGCTGGCGGCCGAGCGTCTCGCGCACCGCGTTCTCGATGAGCGCGATGAGCTCGGGCTCTTTGCTGAAGCGGACCTCCAGCTTCGCGGGATGTACGTTGACATCGACCAGCGTGGGGTCCATCGTCAGGTGCAGCACCGCCACCGGGAAGCGCCCGATCGGCAGCAGGGTATGATACCCCTGCAGCAGCGCCTGGTTGACCGGGAAGCTGCGGATGTAGCGTCCGTTGATCACCGTTGTGATGCCGCCTCGGTTCGCCCGCGTCAGCTCGGGCTTCGAGATCAGCCCCTCGAGCTTGTAATCAAGCGTCTCTCCCTCGATCTTCAGCATGCTCTTCGCAAGCGATGAGCCGTACACCGCCGCCACGGCCTGCAGCAGGTCGCCGCTGCCCAGCGTCTGGAGCAGCACATGGCCGTTATGCTTCAGCGTAAACGCAATGTTCGGGTATGCCAGGGCGAGGCGGTACATGTAGTCCGTCACATGGCCGAGCTCCGTCTGGACCGTCTTCATATATTTTAGACGCGCCGGCGTGTTATAAAACAGCTCGCGCACCGACAAATCGGTTCCTCGGGGCGCCGCCGCATCTTCCTTGAGGCGGACGGTCCCCCCCTCGATGCGCAGGCGTACGCCAAGGCCCGTGCTGCCGTGTGAGGTAAGGCACTCCACCTTGCTCACGGCCGCGATACTCGGCAGCGCCTCACCCCGAAAGCCGAGCGTGCGGATGCTGAACAGATCCTGGGTCGTGGCGATCTTGCTTGTCGCATGGCGGAAGAAAGCCGCCTCGACGTCGTCTTCTTCGATGCCGCCGCCATTGTCCGTGACCCGGATGAGCTGCAGCCCTCCTTCTTCGATGGAGACATCGATCCGCGTGCTGCCCGCATCGACCGCATTCTCCACAAGCTCCTTGACGACGGAGGATGGCCGCTCGACCACTTCGCCCGCCGCGATCTGGTTCGCGATATGTTCATCCAAGATTGTTATTTTTCCCATAAGGGCGAAGGCCCTCCTTACCTGTATTTGCGGACGCGGTCCCCCGGAGACAGGACAACGGGGCGCCGCAGGACGTTCTCCCCGCAGCGCCCGGTTTACTTACTGTGCTCCCCCGGTACGGATCGTGAGCTTCCGACCGTCGTCGATCCACTGAAGCGCGCTTCCGAAGGCATCCTTCGATACCCCGTTCAGTGAAATAAATCCGGTGCCTTCCTTGAGCAGGAAGCCGCCTTCCGCCGGTGTATGCACGGTCTTACCGTCAGCCGAGACAAGCACGGCGGAACGGGACGCCTCGTTCCATTGGACCGTACCGCCAAGGTAAGCGGCAAGGGCCCGGGCCGGAACATAAATCTGTCCCCCCTCGCGGACGACCGGCAGCGTATCCTGTACCATCACACCGCCGACCGTCGTGATACGCGGATCGGCAGTAAGCTCAGGCTCCTTGCCGCCGGCTAGCCGCAGTGCGGTCAGCAATTGGGCAAGTCCCCCCTCCACCGCGAGATCCGGGTCAAGGCCGACATGGTTTACCTTGCGGCTCTTCGGTGTGAGATACTCCTCGATCGTAACCTTGAGCGCTCCCCCGCCTTCGAGCTCGTACAAGCTCTGGACGCTTCCCTTGCCGTACGTATGGGCGCCGACCACCTTCGCCGCACCGTAATCCTGCAGGGCGCCGGTCAGCACCTCGGAAGCCGAAGCGCTGTTCTCATTGACAAGCACGTACAGCGGGAACGGCTGCGTCGTGCCGCCCGAGAATTCAACAGGCTTGTCCACACGGCCGCTGTCCAACGTGTGAATCAGCGTACCTTCCTTGACGAACTGGCGGATCATGCCCTTAGCCGATTCGAGCAGCCCGCCCGGATTGTCGCGCAGGTCCAGAATCAGGGACTGGATGCCCTGCCCCTTCAACGCGGAGAGCTCCTTCTCAAGCAGTTCATCGGCATCGCTGGAGAAGCTTGCAACCTCCAGGTAGCCGACCTTTGATGGAAATACGCGGGATACGACCGTCGGAATTTGCACCTTCTTCCGGGTGACATTGAATTCCTTCGCTTCGCTTCCCCGGCGCACCTCCACCACCACGGCCGTTCCCGGCTCCCCGGCGATCAGTTCGGCGACCTCACCGGTTTTCTTGCCGGCCACAGAGGTTCCTCCGACGGAAACGACCAGATCGCCGGCGGCCAGTCCCGCTTCCTTGGCGGGCGAACCTTCGAACACATCGGCGATATACACGCCCTCCGGTTCGAGTCCAATCCGCACGCCGATACCAACATACTGGTTTTCCACCGCATCCTCAAACTGCTGGAGCTCTTCCGGGGTGAAGTACTGGGTATACGGATCCTCCAGCGATTCCACCATGGCTTTGACCGCCGCATCCGAAAGGGTGTCTTTGGACGGGGCGCTGACATGCTTGCTCTGCAGCAGCTCCATAACTTCCTGCACCCGGCTTCCGGCGGAGCTTGCAGCACCTGCGGCCTGCAGAGGCTGCGCCGCCGGAAGCAGCAGGGTCATCGACAGTACGGCGGCAGCCGAACGGCGTACGATATTCAACCTTTTTTTGCGTTTCATCTGCTGCCCTCCTCACGCTCGATATTTCATTTTGCGTTCCGTTGAACTTCGTTCAAAGGTCACTACCAAAATGAAACATCTCGCTTGGTATTTTAAGTTCAAGTCAAATCTTGGCGGATAAACGCTCTCCAAGGCTCTGTCTCTAAAGACTTTCCCGCCGGCCGTGAAACACACTTCGGCAGCTCTCTCTGTTCTCTCATCTCTCCAGGCTTGCTTACACAAGCTTCTTTAATTCATATAAAAAGTTCATCGCCGACATCGGCGTCATATTCATCAAATCCAGCGTGCGAAGCTGATCCAGCACCTTTTCCTGCTTCGGATCCTTCTTCGCGCCCCGGCTCGGCTTCTCCTCCACGGCGAACAGGCTGAGCTGTTCGATGCCCTGCGGCTCATAGGTCGGGGCAGCTGCCTCCATTACCGTGACCGCCGCCTTAGCTCCGGCCGCCAATGAGGCGGCGGCTTCCGCAGCGGACGTCTCGGCTCCCGCAGCAGCCAGGGCCTCGGCCCCAAAAAGCGTCGCCGGCTGTGCGGCGCTCTCGCCGGGCTCAGGCCGGTCAAAAGGAGCGGTCAGAACACGCTCCTGAAGACCTTCCGAGCGCTCCTCGAATGCATGCAGCAGCTCGTAGGAACGGTCGATAATGCTCTCCGGCAGCCCGGCGATCTGCGCGCAGTAGATCCCGTAGGACGTGCTCGCCGCGCCCCGAACCAGCTTGCGCAGGAACGTCACCTGCTGGCCGCTCTCCTTGACGGCCATGCAGTAGTTGCGCAGATCCTTCAGACTCTCCTCGAGATGGGCCAGCTCATGGAAGTGCGTCGAGACGAGCGTCTTGCAGCCGATCCGGTCGTGCAGGTACTCGATGACCGCCTGGGCGATCGCCATCCCTTCCCCGGTGGACGTGCCCCGTCCGAGCTCGTCGATGATGACGAGTGACTTCGCCGTCGCCTTCTCCGTCATGACCTGGATATCCATCATCTCGACCATGAAGGTACTCTGTCCGCCGATGAGGTCGTCCGCCGCCCCGATCCGGGTGAAGATCCGGTCGGTCACCGGCACCTTGGCCCGCTTCGCCGGAACGAAGCAGCCGATCTGCGCCATAAGACAGATCATCGCCACCTGGCGCATGTACGTACTCTTACCGGCCATGTTCGGACCGGTGATCAGCATCGTGCTGCCCGCGTCCTTCGACAGCACGGTGTCGTTCATGATGAACACGCCGTCCTCGAGCACCGCTTCCACCACGGGGTGGCGCCCTTCCTCAATCTCCAGCGGGTAGAAGTCACCCACCTCCGGACGCACATAGCGGTTCGATGCGCTGACCTGGGCGATAGACTGGAACACGTCCGCCGTTGCAATAAGCTCGGCCAGCGCCTGCAGCCTCGGGATGTGGGCGGCCACCTTGTCGCGCAGCTCCAGGAAGAGACCGTATTCGAGATCGACCATGCCTTCCTGGGCTTCCAGGATCAGCGCTTCCTTCTCCTTCAGCTCCGGCGTCACGAAGCGCTCCGCATTCGCCAGCGTCTGCTTGCGCTCGTAGCGCCCTTCCTCCAGCGAACCGAGGTTGGCCTTGGAGATTTCGATAAAGTAGCCGAACACCTTGTTGTATCCGATCTTCAGCGAACGGATACCGGTGCGCTCCCGCTCCTGCCGCTCGAGTTCGGCCAGCCACTGCTTGCCGTTCGTGCTCGCTTCGCGCAGCTCGTCCAGGCGCGGGCTGAGGCCCGGCCGGATCATGCCGCCGTCGCGGATCGATACCGGCGGCTCGTCCACGACCGCCTCTGCGATCAGGCTCATGACGTCCGGGCACGGGTCCATCCGCTCGCCGAGCTCCTGAAGCGCCGGCGAACCGCTGTCTGCCAGCAGCTCGCGCAGCTGCGGGACCTGCTGAAGCGACTGCTTCAGCGCCACGAGATCCCGGGCATTCGCGCTCCCATAGGCGATGCGGGCGGTAAGCCGCTCAAGGTCGTACACCTCACGCAGCGCGCCTTTCAGCTCGTCCCGCAGGATGAGCTGATGGTAGAGCCGCTCTACGGCTTCCAGGCGGCTCTCGATGGCCGCCGCATTCATCAGCGGCTTCTCGATCCAGCGGCGGAGCAGCCGTCCGCCCATGGCGGTGACGGTCTTGTCCAGCAGCCAGAGCAGCGTTCCCTTCTTGCTGCGGTCGCGGACCGTTTCCACGAGCTCCAGGTTCCGGCGCGTGAACGGGTCCATGACCATGTACTGGCTCGGCTCGTAGATCCGGATATGCTTGATGTGTCCGAGCGAACGCTTCTGGGTCTCCTGCAGATAGCCCATGAGCAGCGCCACGGCTTCTCTCCCGCCCTGAGGCAGAGCGGCTAACTGCGATTCGCTGAAATGCCCCTCGGGCGAGAGGCCCGCGCTCTTCGGCTGGGACTCCCGCGGCGTCAGCACGGAGGAAGTCAGCCAGGCCGCAGCGGCTCCCCGGATGCGCTCCAGCAGTGGGCCGGCACCAAGCAGCTCCGACGGGCTGTACGCGTTGAGCTCGTCAAGCAGCAGCTCGAATGAGCCGTCCGTGCGTGTCACGTAGAACTCGCCCGTCGAGATATCGCACGCCGCCAAAGCGTGGCCGCCGCCGGAGGCCGTCACAGAGACGATGTAGTTGTTCGCCGTCTCCGTGAGGGACCGGGCGTCCATTACGGTGCCCGGTGTCACAATGCGTACGATCTCCCGCCGTACGACGCCCTTGGCTTCCGCCGGATCCTCCACCTGCTCGCAGATTGCGACCTTGAAGCCCTTTTCGATCAGCCTCGCTATATAGTTCTCGGCGGAATGGTAAGGCACCCCGCACATCGGGATGCGCTCGGCCCCGCCGCCTTCCCGCCCGGTGAGCGTAATCTCCAGCTCCCGGGCGGCATTCACCGCATCTTCGAAAAACATTTCATAGAAATCGCCCAAACGGAAAAACAAAAAAGCGTCCGGCACCTCCGCCTTCACGGCGAGGTACTGTTCGATCATCGGCGTATATTTGGCCATGCCTTCCTAACCCCCAAGCCCTGCTCACAGCATGGCGGCCGCGCTGCACGGGCAGCGGGGGCACATCCGCGCCCCCTTCCCATGCGAATGGGGAAAGGTTCTCCGCGGATGCCCGTCCGCCGCTTCGTACGCGCGGCCCTGACATGCCTCTTTTGTATCTCTCATTATAGCATGAATCACGAGAGAACACTCAAGCTCACGAGTACGGTCGTATTTTCCACTTCGAGCGGATGTCCTCGCGTTCGTTCCAGGGGCGCATCTGCACCATCAACCGGCGCAGCGGAAGCAGGTAGCCTTCCAGCGCCGCGTAGCCCGGCAGCCGCTCCAGATCCCGCCACAGTGCGGGCAGCAGGGGACGGATTCTCGCCTTGTCCCCCCGGTAGTAGGCCTTCGCCACCTCCAGATCGGACAGCGGGCGCTGACGCAGCTGCGGATAATGCTCAGCCGACAGCTTGGCCAAGGCGAGCACCCCCTTGGCGACCGTCGGCGACACCATCCAGCTGGGGAGCACCCGGTACTCGAAGCCCCCGTGCCGCTGCCTGCGAAAATCACCCAGGAACCCGTACTGGGGCCGTCGCAGCCCGGTAGTCCCGTCTTCGATCAGGGTCAGGGGCAACGCCAGGTAATTGTCCAGCACACGCAGCAGCCGGCTCTCGAGGTCGACGCGGGAGAAGTGGATATGCCCGCCGAGCGGAAAGCCCTTCACCGGCATGCCGCCCGCCACCCAGACGAGCTCCTCGTCCGTGATGCGCCTGGCCGCCAGCTGCAGCGTCCGGTGGAGCTGGACGATCAGCTCCCGCACCTCCGTGCTCGGCCGGGGCCGCAGCTCCGCCAGCGGATAAATTTTGCGCCGGCTCGGAAGCACGATCGCATCGCACCCGACCGGCCCATCCTTGTCCATGAAAGCGGAGGCGAACCGCACCTTTCCCCGATCGTTGAGCAGGAGAAACTCCGGATCTGCGCCGAGCATCACATCCAGACGCGGCGCCCCCCTGCGCTCCTCCAGGCGGGTGCCGTACTTGTTCATGGCCGCGGCGAACAGCTCCGCGAGCCGCGGGGTCAGCTCGGGCACGGCTTCGACACGCCGCACGGCAAGCGTCCCCCCGGTCCGTACGCCAATGCGGACCACGCCGTAGTCAAGCCCAAGGGCATACAGCGCCTTAACGGCTTCGCGCAGCGCCTTGGAGCCGTAATAGGTGGGCTGCTCGAGGCTGACCTCCTCATAGCCGCGGTCCGGCAGCCCTTCCGGCAGCCGGACGCCGGCCGGGACGCGGTCCCCGTAGAACACGCCCGGCCTCCGGTACAGCAGGGTCAGCGCTTCCAGGTGAAAGACAGGAACGAGGAAGTCATGGACCCATCCGCCTTCTTCCTCCGGTGTCTCCCCGTTCGGCTTCCCTCGTCTGCTTCTACTCCTGCCCGCATCTTCCTCTTCGCCAAGCGCACTGACCATGCCATGCAGCTCCAGCGTCTCACCTGCCCGCTGCCGGCTCCCGGCCAGCAGCACCGCCTTCACCGGCTGAAGCACATCGGCTCCCCCGCGGTCCGGATGGTAGGCCCCCCAGTGGATGAGGAGGTGCCCGCCTTCCTCTGCGGGAGAAAACCCGGTGCCATGCGGGATCGTCAGCCGCTCCAGGAGCGGCCGCAGCTTCTCTTCACCCGAATGCAGCAGGAATGCCCGCATTCTCCGCCCCTCCTCCGGGCCTGGGACCACGGGGCAGGACGCAGATTGCTCCCGGCTTCCCGCAGTAGGGCCCATTTTGTTCCAGGACAACCCCACGCAAGATAAACGGCTTCGCCGTCCCTTACGGACGATGCGCGTTTATAAGAAATACAAGATGACGGGAGCGAGCCCTGGCGGGATAAAAATTCTTTGATTTGAACAAAAAAGAGGGCGAACGCCCTCTGCCAAAACAAGGCCGCCAGGCATATACTGGCAGCAAAGAGAAAAGAGAAAAAGGAATCCAATCAGTTCAGCTCTTCGTCCAGCAGATCCGGATCGAGGTCTTCGTAGTCCCCGTCGTCACCGCCGAAATCGACGTGTTTGTCTTCGTAATCGTCGCAGCCATTGCCGCAGACCACCACGCACACCTTCGTCTCCGCCAGCATTTCCACCTTGTACTCCCGCTCTACGCGAATCAGCACCGACGAGCCGCTGGAGGAGATGCTCGCTTCCACGCAGTTGGGTTCCTGGGTAGCGACGGCCGACACTTCGGCAGTGCCCGGCTTATGTTTCTTGTCGAGGTAGTGAAGCGGAACGACCTCGGCGTAAGAAACCGTTTCTTTCGCAACATCGGTCTTGGTATTCCGGTCATAGGAATACCAAATGTTGATGTCGTAAGTACCTACCACTTCCACGTTCTCCCCCGATTTGACCGCATCGTATTGGTTGTTGATGATCCAAGCACCCAAAATACTTGTCGGAGCATGAGGCGGAGTGACCGTGTTCGTTACCTGCGAGAATTTGCGACCTTTGCCACAGACAGCCTTCGTATAGATCTCTCTGCACTGCAAATCTTTATCTAATGACATCCTTCTAACCTCCTCCATACAATCATTCATTACATTTGTATGCAGGACATTCGTCTAGTGTGAACACTTTTTTTCTATAACGAGCACATTTTGATATTTAAAGAATTAAGCCCCCGGCCCGGCCTTCTCCACGGGACGCTTCTCCCGCTTCGCCACGTCGAGATAAGCTTTGAGCTCCTCCACAAGCTGCAGCAGCGCAGCCCGGATCTCGAACTCCTCGCGCGTTACCGGAAGCGGCATATGCCGGTACTGCTCCTGCAGCTCCTCCAGCCGTTTCTCTCCGCGGCCCGTATAGTGGTCTACCTTCACGTCTTCCTTCAGCTCATCAAATACCGCAGCAACTAGCTCCCCGTGCGGCAGCGTCTGATAGACGCGGGCCACGAGCTGTGTCATCCGCGAGATCGAGAGCAGCTGCCGGTCGCGCATATGGAAGTAGACGCTCCAAGCCGGCCCCCCGCTGACAATGCTGTTCTGCTCCGTCCGCTCCGCCGTCCGGATCGCATCGCGAAGCGTATCTTCGGCCTGCAGCAGCTCGGCCCCGCTCCATACATAGGCGTTATTTCGGAGATGCCGCGAGATCTCCATGAAAATTTGGGAGAAGAGCTCCTCCACCTTCCTCCGGTAATGCTGCAAATTCTTGTGCTCCCTCGGCATGTAGACCATGTTGATCACCGTCGCCGTACCGAGACCGATCACCAGCAGAGCGATCTCATTGAGCAGCAGGTCGGTGCTGAGCTTGCCGGCCCCGTACACATGAAACATCACGACGGAGCAGGTGATGATGCCCTCGCGCAGCTGCAGCTGGGCGAGCACCGGGTACAGGACGAGCACGAAGACACCGATGACCCATACATGAAAGCCCAGAGCCCAGAACAGCCCAGAGGCGAAAAACAGCCCGATCACCGACGCAGCGATGCGCTGGAACGAGGTGCTGAGCCCTTTTTTGATCGTCACATCCACCCCCATGATGGCGAGCAGTCCTGCGGAGAGCGGGGAGGTCAGGCCTACGGCTAATGAAATATAAATGGCGGCGATCACCGCGAAAGCGGATTTCAGCA
This sequence comes from Paenibacillus sp. S-38, assembly GCF_049942825.1. Lineage (NCBI taxonomy): Bacteria > Bacillati > Bacillota > Bacilli > Caryophanales > Paenibacillaceae > Paenibacillus > Paenibacillus sp. S-38. The sequence goes on along the minus strand of NZ_CP187970.1, from coordinate 3,306,587 downwards.
CACGGATGCCCATCAGGCCCTGCCTCCTTTCTGAGATGAATTTGGATAAAACAGACAGGAATTATCCGTACTCTCATCTTACTGTTCTTCTCCGCCGACTACAAATCCGCCAAGAAAAAAAGAAGAGCCTCTCAGCTCTTCTAGCTCTCCTCTTCACGATGTCCCTTCCTCTTCGCGCTCATCCTTCCTCCGTTGTACTCTGCGGTGTCTGCGATGCCAGCCGGGCAACCCCCAGTGCCATATGCTCCCACAGCAGCTTCTCTACAGCCTCGGATTTCTGCTCCGGACAATCGATCAGAAGAACGACCTCGGAGGTAATGCCGCGTGTTCCAAAGCCGATCTTTTTCAGGTAGAGCCATTTGAGGGCAAAGCCGATGAGGATGCCGGAGACGGCCCCGATAATCCCCCAGATGATCGGTCCCCATGCCATCATATACCCGTAAATGGATCCGATCAGCATCAGACACGTTCCGAGAATCGCGGAAGCGTCCATCATGGCGAGGCCGTCGGACTGGTGAAGCGAATCGAAAAGAGGTCTTGCCTCTCTTCGCTGGTCGAGAGGAACGGCCATCACCCGCTGCCGCGGCACCCCCTCTATCTCAAGGGCCGTCAGCACAAGTTCCGTCTGGATGCAGAGCTCGAAGGTGGCGAAGATATACACGGGGTTCTATCCCTCCTGGGAACGGGGCATTCGGAAGCCGGGATCCTGGTAGTTCGTCCGCAGATGCTTGGACAGTTCTTTTTCGAACAGCTTGTTGTACTCCACGGCGGAGACATAGGCGTCATAGAAAACAAAGCAGTAGATCGAAGGAAGGTACAGCGTCCACTGCATGTCCAGCACCTCTTTGGCCTGCAGGAATTCTCCTGAGGCCGTATAGATCATGGCCAGCGGAATATGGGAGAAATACATGATCGCGATCGTCCAGCCGAACAGAAAAAAGCCGGGAAGCACTTTATGCAAATATAAATGACCGAGCCCGGGAGCAAGCAAAGACCAGGCTGCGGCAACCCAAGGCACACGTTTGTTCAGAAAGTTGATATCCCACACCGACATGGCCATCGGCTTGATCGGGGCATCCTCCCGGTCGGCCAGCGTATATAGCTTGTTGATCTCCACCGTGGACCGGTAGCTGTCCCAGATGCCGAACATGTAGATCGACACGTAGATCATCAGCCAGTTCGGGTTCAGCGTTTCTTTCGCCCGGGCGAACTGGCCCTGAAGGGAGTACATGATCCCGGTATTGATCTTGGCATGCGAATTGATGAAGATCTCCCAGGAGATCAGGGTGAACGCCTTGGCGTACCGGTGCTGAAGCAGATTGCCGAACCCCGGGAAGGAAAAAGAGAAGAAGGCAGAAATCCAGGGGTTCTTCCGGTGAATCTGCGACGTGTTGAAGGGGGAGAGCAGGGCGCGGTATCGTCGGTGTAGTTGAGAGCGGTTCATAGGGATTTCCCCCTGTCAGGATTGACCGAAGCAGCACGTATAGTGTTCACCACATATTCCCTTTCCTATGCGCGGAGCGGCACTCCGGATGTCCCTGCCCGTAACGGTGGCAGAGATCCGAGTGAAGGAAGCCGATCTAACGCCCGCGTCCGATCAGCCGGCCCTCGATATAGGCAACGATCTGGTACATGAGGGCGGCCGCTGCGGCGATGACGAATAGGGCGCCGATCACCAGGGTGAAATTGAACACCTGGAACCCGTATATGATAAGGTAGCCGAGCCCCGCCTTGCTCACGAGAAACTCCCCGACGATGACGCCGACCCAGGCGAGGCCCACGTTCACTTTCAGCGTGGAGATGATCGCAGGGTAAGAGGCGGGAAGAATGACTTTGCGGAAAACGGTCCCCGTCGACCCTCCGAAGATGCGCACCACCTTCACCAAATTCGGGTCGACTTCACGGAAAGCGTTGTAGACGACCAGAATCGTGATGATGACGGTCAGCGACAGCGTGGTCGCGATGATGGACAGCACCCCCGGACCCAGGGCTACGATGAACAGCGGCCCGAGCGCCACCTTCGGCAGGGAATTCAGCACGACGATATAGGGATCGAGCACCCGCGACAGGAAGGGGGAAAACCAGATCAGGGCTGCCCCGGCCGCCCCGAGCAGCGTACCCAGCACGAAGCCGACGACCGTCTCCCATACCGTAACCCAGGTGTGTCCAAGCAGAGAGCCGTCGAGCAGCTTCTCATAAAGCAGCTGCACAATGCGGCTTGGCGAGCTGAACAGGAGCCCGTCAATCCACTTGAAGGCTGCCGCCGTCTCCCACAAGCCGAAGAACAAGATCAGCAGCGCAAGCTGGGTCAGGCGCACGGACAGGGCCAGCCTGCGTTCGGACCGGCGGAAGGCCGTGTAGACTTCGTCCGCCAGCTTTGCCGACCTCAGCCGTCCTTCTTCCGCTTGAGCACGCTTCGCTTCATCCATGACTGCGCCCCCCTCCTTTCTCCATGCCATCGAACAGACCCCACAGCCGGTGGAACAGCTCATGGAAACCCTCCGTCTCCCTTGCCTTCAGGGGGGATGCCCCCCGGATCCTCTCCGGCACCTCCAAGTCTGCGAGCAGACGGCCCGGGTTCGGCTGAAGCACGATGACCCGGTCGCTCATGGCAACCGCTTCGGTGATATCGTGCGTGACGAGCACTGCGGTCTTGCCGCGCGCCTTAAGCGTCCCGGCGACGAGCTCCTCGAGCTGCAGCTTCGTCTGGTAATCGAGCGCCGAGAACGGTTCGTCCAGGAGCAGCACATCCGGCTCGGTCGCCAAGGTCCGTACGAGCGCCACCCGCTGGCGCATGCCGCCGGACAGCTGGTGGGGGTAGCGCTGCGAGTGCCCTCCGAGGCCCATCTCGTTCATAAGCCCGTCAACCCGCTCCTGCGCGGCTTCATCCAGCCGGCCCAGCAGCTCCAGCCCGAGGGAGGCATTGGCGCCGATGGTCCGCCAGGGGAACAGGTAATCCTGCTGAAGCATATAACCGATCCGCTGTACGCCCTCCTCCACTCGCTCCCCGTAGACCCGGATGCTGCCTGCCGTCGGCTTCAGCAGACCGCTGATCAGCGACAGCAACGTGGTCTTGCCGCAGCCGCTCGGGCCGATCAGCGAGACGAACTCGCCCTGCCGCACCGTCAGGCTGATCTCCTGCAGCGCCGGATAGGCGCCTCTGCCGTTCACATACACATGCGACACTTTCTCGAGCTCCACTGCGCTCTCCACCGTTAGTCCCTCCTCCTATCGCATCCGTTTGGACGGGACCGCCCCTGCGGGAGACCTTCTCCCTGGGGCAAGGCCCGCCTTCTCCGATGCCGCCCTTACTTGACAGCCGCTTTCGCTTTCTCCGCGAACCGGTTGTCTACAAGGCTGCCGTGGTCCGCACGCGTCTTGAGCTCGCCTGCAGCCTCCATCACATCCTGCAGGTTGTTCCATTCCTCGGTGTCCACGATTCCATCGGCTGCAAAGGAGCCTTGGTCCTTATAGCGCTTTACGACGCCCGTGATGATCTCTTTGTCGGTATCCGGGAAGAACGACGCGATACTGTCGGCAATCGCTTCGACCGAACTGGCCGCAACCCAGTTCTGCGCCTTCTGTACGGCGTTGGTGAATTTCTGAAGCGTGTCCGGGTTCTTGTCGATATAGCTTTTCTTCGCCATAAAGACCGTGTATGGGAGCCTGCCGCTCTCCACGCCGAATGAAGCGATGACGTACCCCTTGCCCTGCTTCTCGAACATCGTTGCCTGGGGCTCGAAGAGCTGCACGTAATCCCCGGTTCCCGAGGCGAACGCCGTCGGAATGTTCGCGAACTCCACATTCTGGAGGAGGTTCAGATCCTTCTGGGGGTTGATCCCATGCTTCTTCAGCGTGAACTCGCCCGCCATCTGCGGCATCCCGCCCTTGCGCTGACCGAGGAAGGTGCTGCCCTTCAGCGTATTCCAATCGAAGGCCCCCCCGGTGGGTTTGCGCGACACGAGGAATGTGCCGTCCGTCTGGGTCAGCTGGGCGAAGTTCATCACAGGGTCCCCGCTGCCCTGCTGCGCCACATAGATGGAGGTCTCGGAGCCCACAAGCGCGACATCGATCCCTCCCGTGAGCAGCGTCGTCATCGTTTTGTCGCCGCCGAATGTCGTCGTCAGCTCTACATCCAGACCTTCCGCTTTAAAGAATCCTTGATTGACCGCCACATACTGGGGCGCATAGAAGATCGACCGGGTGACTTCCCCGATCCGTACCTTCACGCTCTCCTCCGTCCGGTCCGCTGTGCAGCCGGTCAGCACCGCCGCCAGACCGAGACCCAGCGCCAGCACCGCCGCCGCACCCTGCTTCCACCTTTTGTTCATAGCCAGTCCCTTCCCGCCTGCTCCGTGAGCATGTTGTTGTGATACCAGCATATGCATCCGCCCAGAAGGTGGTGACACGACTCACGGGTCATAACGAAAGCTATGCGAACCTCAGCAAGCTTACAAATCCCAAAAGCCTGAGAAAGGCCTCGTTAACCGGCGGTGATCCGGCATCTCCTTCAGGCGCCACGCACATGGAGATGAAACGCGCTGTCCATGCACTCCTTGCAGACGGAGAGGACCACCGGAGGCGCCGAAGCCCGCTAATGCGAAGCCTGCCGCGCCCAACCACAAAAAGCCCGCTTCCCCGGAAGGAAAGCAGGCTGGTTCATTCTGTGGACTATCAGGTCAGACGGCCTTGATCTTACAGCTGGTAAATGTCCGAATATTTCGTTCGAAGGTACTCCACCAGATACTGCGGATTGAGCTCTTCACCGGTCACCTCAAGCACCAGCTCGTTCGGCGTCCGGCTCTTGCCGTACTTGTAGATCTTGTCGGTGAGCCAATTCTTAATCGGCAGGAGATTGCCCTCCTTCACCAGCAAGTCGAGGCTGCCGAGGTCTTTCTCGAGCGCGCGCGTGAACTGAGCGGCGTACATGTTGCCGAGCGCGTAGGACGGGAAGTAGCCGAAAGCGCCGCCCGACCAGTGAACGTCCTGCAGCACCCCTTCACCGTTGTTCGCCGGCTCGATGCCGAGGTATTCACGGTACTTGTCGTTCCACAGCTGCGGCAGGTCCGCCACTTTTGCTTCTCCACTGAATAAGGCCTTTTCGATCTCATAACGGATCATGATATGCAGGTTGTAGGTCAGTTCGTCGGCTTCGATCCGGATCAGGGACGCCTTCACCTCGTTGGTCGCCCGGTAGAACGCTTCGGCCGTCACGCCGTCGAACTGTCCCGGGTACGTCTTCTGGACCTCACCGAAATAGCGGCTCCAGAACGGGCGGCTGCGGCCGATGACGTTCTCCCAGAACCGCGACTGCGACTCATGGATCCCCATGGACGTGCCGGTGCACAGCGGGGTGCCGACCAGCTCCTCCGATATATTCTGCTCGTAGAGCGCATGACCGCCTTCGTGAATCGTGCCGAAGAGAGCGCTGTTCACGTCATCCTTGAGGTAGCGCGTCGTAATGCGCACATCACCGGGATTGAGGCCTGTGGCGAACGGATGTACCGTCTCATCCAGACGGCCTGCCTCGAAGTCATAGCCCATCTGCTCCAGTATGTATAAGCTGAACTTCTTCTGCTTGTCGATATCGAACGTCTGCTTCAGGAACGACGTGTCAGGCCCGTTGGCCGATTTCTGGATCTCGGCGAGCAGCGGCACGACCTGGGCGCGAAGCGCACCGAATACCTCGTCGAGCTTCTCCACCGTCATTCCCGGCTCGTACATGTCCAGCAGCGTATTGTACTTGTGTCCCTCATAGCCCCAGAGCTCCACGAACTCCAGGTTCGTCTGTACGATCCGCTCCAGATAAGGCTGGAACGATTCCCAGTCCGAGCTGTGTTTGGCGTCTTCCCAGGCCGATTCAGCTTGCGAAGTCAGCACCACGTACGCCTGGTATTTGTCAGGAGGAATTTTCTTGCTGCGGTCATACTCTCTCCGGCATTCCCGGACGATCCTAAGATCCGTATCGCTGAGCCCGCTGCTTCCTTCCGGCGTGGAAAAGTGCTCCAGATAAGCGCCCATCTCTTCCGACACGGACATCTTGAACAGTTCTCCGGACAGCTCCCCCACCACCTCGGAGCGGTTCGCAATCCCCTTCTTGGGCGCTCCGGTCCGCATGTCCCAATAAATCAGGCCAATGGCTTCCTCATAGCTTTTCATTTTTTTCAGGTACTGTTTGAACTGCTCCCATCGGGTCGGCTCGCTCAAGGTTGTCATGCGGTCACTCTCCTCTCATCGGTATACCCTGATGATACTCCGACGGAATGGGGGAAGCAAATTCTCGAGGAATAAGGTAAAATGGATGGTGCACCACGGAAATCACGAGTGTAATAGAGATAGAGGAGGGATTCCCATGAGCATTCAATTTACGGAAGCGGCGCAGTCCGCCATCGGGAAGGTGCGCGGCGGCCAGGGATATATCAAGCTTGCCTACGATTCGGAAGGCTGCGGCTGCTCGGTCAGCGGCGTGCCTACGCTGTGGATCGTGGACGAAGCCGGACCGTTCGATCTCGTCAAACAGGGCGAGCCGTTCGATGTGCTGATGGAGCAGAAGCATGAGGTGTTCTTTGAGGATGCGATGAAGGTCGACTATCAGGAGATCGGACACATCTTCTCCCTGAAGAGCAGCGGCCAGATCTATAACGCAAGAATGCAGCTCGTCGACAAGCGGAAGCAGCCGGCGGGTAGGCAGGCTGACTAAAGTCTGGCGGCGAGCCCGCCTGGCTTAAGCAGTCGAACGCGGCAGCAGTATGGCTTCACGCCCCGCGATCCCTTGGGGGGCCAAGGAGACGCAAAAAAGACGCCTTCGGACCACATGGTGGCCGGAGGCGTCTTTGTCTTGTGAGCTTGATCGGGGATCTGCTCTCGAACACGGAATACCCGTGTTAGCTGTGGCGCTGCGCCGATACTGCGTCTCCGAAGACGGAAAGTCTGTGTTCGCGGTCCAGCGGCGGGCCTGTGCGGCCGCTTCGGCTGCTCGCAGCACGGAAAATCCGTTTTAGCTGAAGCGCTGCGCCGATGCTCCGTCTCCGAACACGGAAAATCCGTGTTCGCGGTCCAGCAGGGGCCTGTGCGGCCGCTTCAGCTGCTCGCAGCACGGAGAATCCGTGTTAGCTGTGGCGTTGCGCCGATACTCCGTCTCCGAACACAGAAAATCCGTGTCCGGAGGCGGTAAGCATCTTACTCGCCGGCAGCGGCATTGCTGTCCGCATTTTTGGCATATCCATCCACAACCAGATCGAGGCGTCCGGTCACCGGATCGATGACCAGGCCGTGCACCGGAATATCCGGCACAAGCGGATGATGGTTAATCAGGCTTACGCTGCCCTTTACGCTGTCCGTGACATCGTTGAACCCTTTGAGCCAGCCGTTGATGTCAAAGCCGGAGTATTCCAGGGTCTGAAGCGTTTCGTTCTTGACCCCGCGAGCCACGAACTTGTCTTTCAACTTCTCCGGGTTGACGCTGCTCATGCCGCAGTCGTAGTGGCCTACGACGAACACTTCCTCGGCACCGAGCTCATAGATGGCGACGATGATACTTCGCATGATCCCGCCGAACGGGGTCGAGACGAAGCCGCCGGCCGCCTTGATCATTTTTACGTCACCGTTCTTAATATTCATACACGCCGGCAGCAGTTCGACAAGACGCGTATCCATGCACGTCAGGACGACGATTTTCTTCTCCGGAAACTTTGACGTCAAATAAGGTTCGTATTTCTTCTGTTCTACAAAAGTGCGATTAAACTCCAGAATATCTCCAAGCAGACCGGACATGTGTGATTCTACCTCCCGAATGAAATCTCTATGTAGTCTATGCAGGTTTGTCCGTCATGAACAGTTCCCTGATAGGATTAGAGAGATTGTACCTTGTTTGCGTGCCTACGGGCAAGACCCAATTTGCCGGGTCCGCCGATGCTGCCTCACCAGCACCGGGCCGACTCACAGCTCGGGGCCGGCTCCCGCTCCGTGCTCACCGTCTTGGTGAAGCGGAAACGCCACCCGGAATGCGGTCCCCTCTCCCGGCGCGCTCTCCGCCGTAATCTGGCCGTTCATCGCGCTGACCAGATGCTTGACGATCGTTAGGCCGAGTCCCGTTCCTTCCTGTCCGCCGGAACGGGAGGGATCCGCCTTATAGAAACGGTCCCACACCCGCGAGAGCTCCTCCTCCGTCATGCCGATGCCGGTATCCCGGACATAGACGGCGGCTTCCCCGTCTTCGGCTTGAAGCTGGAGCGTGATCGCCCCGCCCTGCGGCGTAAACCGGATCGCATTGTAGAGCAGATTGAGCAGGATCTGGGAGAAGCGATCGGGATCAAGATCGCACTGCAGGTCCCTCGCGGATCGCGAAGACGCCTCCATGCGGACGGTGATCCCTTTCTCCTCCGCCGCGGGTCGGACCAGCTCAAGGGTCTGCCGCACATGGCCTGAGACGGTCACCGGACGCAGACGGAACACATCCGTTCCGTTCTGAATCCGGGCCAGGTCCAGCAGATCGTTCACAAGCCGCTGCAGCCGCTGCACTTCCCCGTCGCAGATGCGCAGATAATGAGACACTTTATCCGCGGGGATGATCCCGTCATTCATCGCAACGATCAGGCCGCGCAGGGAGGTCAGCGGCGAGCGGAGCTCATGAGACACATGGGCCAGGAACTCCTGGCGCGTGTCCTCCCACTGCTGGAGCTGGCCGACCATGAAATTGAAGGAGTGGGCCAGCTCGCCGACCTCATCCTGCGAGGTGACGGGCACCCGGGTCGTGAAGTTGCCTTCGGCCACTTCCAGCGACGCGCGGCTCATCCGCTGCAGCGGTCCGGCCAGCTTGCGGGAGAGAATGAAGAGAATTGCGCCTACCGCGATCATAGAGAACAGCAGCGGCACGAGGATGTTGAGCCTCACCGCGGAGAGCGCCTCGCTCACCTCCAGTGCCGGCATCAGCATCAGGATGACGATGGGCTCTCCGTGCAGCTCGGCCGGCGTATAGTACACGAGCAGGCTCTCGTCCGCCGGCCCCCCGAGGCCGAGGCGACCTGGCAGCAGCGGCACCGGGTTGGCCGGTGCGGCCCCTTCCGCCGCGCCGGCCGCCGCCCCTGTGTTCTCCGGGGCAGGGGCCCCGCTTCGGCCGGCATCCTGCCCGTCGGCCGGCGTGCCTGGCCCCTCGCCCTGAGCATCCGGGAAGGTCCGGCCCCCGAAGCCCCCTCCGCCCTGTCCGAACGGCGGGATGGCCGATCCGGTGCCGGCCGGGATGGCCAGCGTGGCGGCATAGAAGCCGCTGCCGCCCTTCAGCCCGTCCGCGAAGAGGCCGCTGAGCTCTTCGGGCAGCGGCGAGCCTTCCCGCTCCGAGGAGCCGTTCAATACGGTTCCCTTCGCATCGACAAGCCAGATCATGCCGTTGAAGCCGCGGGCAATGATCCGGGTGCCGAAGCGCATCTCCCGATTGGATACGGTTCCGTCTTCATAAGAAGGCAGCAGCTTCACCACTTCAGATGAACGCGAGCGGAGCAGCTCTTTTTTATCCTTATAGAAGAAATCGGTGAAGTACGAATTCCAGAACAGCGCAAGCCCCCCGAAGAACAGGATGCAGGTAGCCAGAAACGAAAGGAAAATCTGGATGTACAGGCTGCGCATCCACCGGCCCAGGAAGCGCCCTCTCATGCTTCCCGCACCTCGAAAGAGTACCCGATTCCCCACAATGTCTGGATGCTCCACCTATAGCCCGTTCCGAGCTTTTTGCGCAGGTTCTTCACATGGGCGTCCACCGTGCGGGTCCCTCCGTTAAAATCAAAGCTCCAGACGAACCCCAGCAGATCCTCCCGGGTATAAACCCGGCCGGGGCTGGAGGCAAGAAAATACAGCAGCTCCATCTCCTTCGCCGTCAGCTCCACGCGGCTGCCGTTCACGGTCACCTTGTACTGCTCGAGATCGACGGTCAGATTGTCGACACGCAGCGTCTTCTGCCCCGTGTCCGCTCCCGCGGTCTGGCGGGGGGCCTGCGCCCGCCGGAGCACCGCCTTGATCCGCGCCACGAGCTCGTTCGGGTCGAAGGGCTTGACGATGTAATCGTCCACGCCCAGCTGGAATCCCCGCAGCTTGTCGATCGACTCGCCCTTCGCGGTCAGGAAGATGACGGGCGTGGAGCCGGCCGGCTCCGGCAGCTCCCGGATGCGGGCGCAGATCTCGAAGCCCGAGAGACCGGGGAGCATCACATCAAGCAGGATGAGATCCGGGGCCAGCGACGGCACCGCTTCGGCTGCGCCGTCCCCGCGCTCGCGCAGGATCGGCTCATAGCCCGCATGCTCGAGATACAGTCGGATCACTTCCGCAATATGCTGCTCATCTTCGACGACAAGAATGATGGGAGTCCGCCCGCCGGTTTCCCCGCTCATGCGCCCTCCCCCCGCTTCTGCAGGCGCTGCTGGCGCTGCCTCTCCCGCTCCTCAATCACTCCGCTGCGGTCACGCAGCGTATGCTTGTCGATCAGGTAGCGGTCCGACAGGTCGCTCGGCTGCGCCCACCGCTCCCATGAACTGCCGCTCGCTTCTCTGCAGGACTGCACTAGATCCGCGTCGGCCAGCGGAATATCGAGATCGCGGTACACGAACGATGCCGGGTCCTCAAGCGCCCGGAGCCTCCCCTCCATCTCCCGGAGAAGCTCCGCCTCCCGGATCCCGAGCTTCTCCGCGGCTCCGCCGCCAAGACGCCGGATCGCGCCGCTGAGCATTTTGACGGCGCCCGCAAGATTGCCGCGCCGCTGGTGATATAAAGATACGGCCAGCTGGATCAGGCCCACGTACGCCTCTCCGTCCGCATCCTCGGGATGCTCCTTCCAATATTCCTCGAGCACCTCGTGGCACTCGAAATAATCGCGCTCCGCATGAAAATGAACGAGATAGCGCACGTATGCTTCCGGATAGCGGCCCGTGCCGTCTCCTGGAAGTCCGCGGCCTTCCGCCGCTTCCTTAGGGATGTCTGTCATAACGATCCGTCCTCTTCCCAAGCCATGATTAATCGGTTACCCTCTTTTGCTTTCCCCTTTATTGTAGCAAGTTCAGACCCATTTCGAAACTTTAGCAAACAAATGGTTTTCCTCCGTATGCTTCCGCAGGCTATATCTTCGCTACATTTTTTTTAAAAAACGGATTATCTTTTGAAACCAGGGCCTACATTAATACGTAGTACATGACGTAGACCAAAAAACGGACTAGATGGAGGAAACACCATGTGGAAAAAATTATCGATGATTCTGATGGCATGCACGATCGCCTTTTCCTTCTCGGCTGCGGGCACGGCGGATGCGGCGAAATACAAATCCCCGAAGAAGAGCTACAGCCCGAGCAACGGCGCTACGACAACAACGCCTAATGCCGGCGTGAATAAAGCCGACCCGGCCGCTTCCAAATCCCCGGCCGCCGGAACGGCAGCCACTCCGCAGAAGCGGGGCTTCTTCAGCGGCGGGGGCCTGATGAAGGGCCTGATGATCGGCGGCCTCGCCGGCCTGCTCTTCGGCGGATTGTTCGGCGGTCTGGGCATCCTCGGGAACATTCTCGGCTTCCTGGTGAATATGGTCGCCATCGTCGCCTTGATCGCCATCGCCGCCCGCGTCTTCATCTACTTCCGCGACCGCAAGAAATTCAAGGAAGAGCCGCGGCGCTATTAATCCGGGGAAGCGGGAGCTGACGAGATGAGACTGAACGAACAGGATATCATTAACGCAATCTGTCTGCATACAGCAGAGCGCAAAGGCATTCAGCCGACCCAGGTTGAAGTCCAGCTGGAGTACGACGATGACCTCGGCTTCTCCGCCGAGGTGATGGCAGAGGGCCGCAGCCAGATTCTCATTGCAGCCAATATGCTCGAGGCCATCGAGCGCTATCTGTTCCAGCACCAGGGGGTCCGCGTCTTCCGCGACCAGATCCACCTGCGGCTCGAGGATGAGATCGTAGCCGATATTTCGCATTGATGGACCTAACGCAACCTGCACAAGCCCGTTCCAAGTTTTCTTGGAACGGGCTTTTTTTCATATCGGAGCTCAACGCGCACTGTCCTGGTATGGTCGATGTAGGCGGCTATCTCAAAATCTGCGATTTCAATATCTACTTGCATGCCCGGGTTTATTTTACCTTGGCTGCGTCTCTAGGATTTACCGTGCAACTTCCGCGCCTCTCTCTGCGTTTAATAGAATAGACTTACTAGAGAAAGAGGCGATTCCCACTTGAAGCGCAAGACCCTGATCTCCATGTCTCTCTTCGCACTGCTATTCTCGTCCGCCGGCTCCGTTCACGCTGCCGACAAGACGACCAAATACCGTGTTTATCAAGACCAGCACCTGCTGATGGAGACCGCCTCTTACGCCGAAGCCGAATCCTATGCCCGGTGGTTCGCGGACAGCCGCGTGGAAGAAATCGGCTCCCGCAAATGGCTGTGGCACAATTATCCGAAGTACCGGGTATACCAGAACGGCACCTCCCTGCCCCAGTGGAAGTTCGCATCCCTGGAGGCCGCCGTCGCCGAAGCCTCGAAGTGGGGTCACGCCAGTGTGCGCGATCTGGAATCCGGCGGCTGGGTATGGAACAATTACCCTAAATACCGCCTGTACCAAGGCGAGATCACGCTTGACAAGTGGACGTTCCCGACGCTGGAGGCGGCCGTCGCCGAAGCTCGGCGCTGGGGCAATGCACACATCATCGACCTGTCGGACCACAGCTGGGTGTGGGACAACATTCCTGAAGCCCGCAAAGCCGAGCTCCGTCAGGGACCCAAGGAATATCAGATCTACCAGGGCACCTATACCAGCGAGTCCTGGACGTACGCTTCCTTGGAAGATGCGGTGAAGGCCTCCCTCTACTGGAGCAATTCGGAGGTTCGCCGGACGGACAATGGAACGGTCGTCCACTCTAATGTCAAGCCATACAAGGTATACCAGTTCGACAAGGAGATCGGCTCCTTCCTCGGCCTGGAGCAAGCGATCGCTTATGCGCAGGGATTTGATCATACCCGCATTACCGAGAGCAGCGATAGCCCGTCATCCGCGGCCCGTACCATTTGGAATAATTATCCTTACTACCAGGTCTACCAGAACGACAAGTGGATCGCGGACTTCCAGAACATCGGCAGCGCCCTGGCCTACGCCTCCGGCTACAGCAATGCCTCTATCCGGCTGTACGATGACGGCTCCGTCATCTGGGACAACCTGAAGGAGCTGCAATTCTGGGGCTGGAACGGCAGCTCGAGCGACAGCACGATCCGCAGCCATGTGGCCGGAACACAGGGACTCGACGTCGTCTCCCCTACGTACTTCCAGCTCAAGGATACGACGGGCGAATTGGCTGATACCTCCAACGCCGAGACCGTAGCCTGGCTCAAATCACAGGGCTACTCGGTGCATCCGCTCGTCGCCAATCAGTTCGACAGCAAGCTGACGACCGGCTTCCTGGCCTCGGCCGAAGCCCGCGCGAAGTTCATTGATGCCCTGGTCACCCGGGCAGTGAAGCTTGGCGTGGACGGTCTCAATATCGACTTCGAGAGCGTCTCGGGCAGTGACCGGGCAGCGTTCACGAAGTTCATGGAGGAGCTTGTCTCCAAAGCACATGCCCAGAAGCTGACGATCTCGGTCGACCTGCCGCGAGGCAGCGCGAAGTGGAATGCGAAGACGGCGTTCGACCATGAGAAGCTGGCCGGCATCGTCGACTATGTCATCACCATGACCTATGACCAGCACTGGAAGGGCAGCACCGAAGCGGGTTCAGTCGCCGGTCTGCCGTGGGTAGAGGAAGGCATCCAGGAATTCCTGGCCTACGGCATTCCGCGGGACAAGCTCATCATCGGCATTCCCTTCTATGTGAGGGAGTGGAAGATGGATTCAGCCGGCAAGCTCGAGAGCAACCGGGCCTTGTTGATGAAGGACCTTCCTGCGCTGATCGAATCCAAAAAAGCGGTGCGCACCTATGACGCCCGGTTCGGACAAGATAAGGTGGAATATACGGAGAACGGCTCCCGTTATGTGTTCTGGATGGAAGACGAAGCTACCGTAAAGGCCCGCATCGATCTCGCGAAGAAGTACGACCTCGCTGGTGTCGCAGCCTGGCGCCTTGGCTATGATCCGTCCAGCCTGTGGAGCATGATGCTGCAGCAGAAATAAATCTCATACTCAAACCGGTCACGCCCTTAGGCGGAGACCGGTTTTTTTGTCTCCCGCCGATGCGCTCGAAGGGTTGGCGAAGCATGCTTTTTCACTTTCAGCAAATGTTCAGCGGGCTCTCAGGATGCCTTGCGGCTCCCGATGCTAGGATAGTACCAACCTAACAAGAACACGCTGATGGGAGACAACAACAATGAATAACAAAAAACCTTATGTCAAGCTCGCCCTTGATGCCGCTATGGGCATTACGTTTGCCCTGCTGTTTAACAAAACGGTGCTGGGAGGAATGGCTTTTCATGAAATTGCCGGCGCAGCCATCGGCTTCGCTATTCTCGTACACATTCTGCTCAATGCGACCTTCGTCAAAAAAATTACGCTGCGGCTGTTCGACAAGACGCTGCCGGGGAAAACCCGCTTCAGCTATCTGCTGAATGTACTGCTGCTCCTCTCCATGATCTTTGTGATTCTCAGCGGACTGCTGATCTCCAGAGTCCTGCTTCCAAACTTCCGGTTCGGCAGCGAAAACTGGTTCAAAATCTCCCATATGGGCGTTTCCTTCTTCACCCTGATCCTGATCGGGGTCCATGTCGGCCTTCACTGGCATTGGGTAATGAAGGTGACCCAAAGGCTGTTGGACCTTAAACTGCCGAAAGCCGTGTCGCGTGTCCTGCTGACCTCCGCGGCGGCTGTCGTCCTGGTTTTCGGAGCCTATCAGGTCTATGCAACCAATTATATCTCCAAGTTTGGCATGCTGGAGGCCGCCCTAGGCGTATCGTCCGCCGCCTCCGCACAAGGAGCGATGCATCGGCCGCAGGCAGGCGGCGGGGCGCCGGCCCCAACCGCTACCGCAGCCGGTGAACGCTCCGGTGACGGTTCAGCTTCCGTGAGCCAAGCCGCTGCACCTCCAGCCAAAGCGCAAGGAAGAAGCCAGCAGAGCACGAGCTTCCTTAAGGTGATTGCCACCTATTTCGGCATCATGGCCCTCTTCGGCGGGATCACTTATTATGCGGATCAATGGATCGGCCGCAGAAAGCGCACGGCAGCAGCTAAGCTGTAACGCAGCAGCTATCGCCGGCCGCTCCTCTGACCAGCTTCCCCAAAAAGAAACAGCCGCTCCGGTTCCGGGCGGCTGTTTCTTTTTGGGAGCTTTTGCGTTCATTCGTTCACCTGACGAATCAAGCGGTCAGAATCAGCGGTTCCCCCCGGGTGATGACAATCGTGTGCTCGAACTGGGCAATATAGCTGCTGCGGTCCGGGGGAACCAGTCCCCAGCCGTCTTTATCCTCGATCACGATCTCGGCTCCGGTGGAAACGAAGGTTTCGACCGCCAAAACCATGCCGCTCGTGAGCAGCCGTCCATCGGAGGGATCGTAATAATTCAGAATCCCTTCCGGCTCCTCATGCAGCCTGCGGCCAATGCCGTGGCCTCCCAGGTTGCGGATAACGGTGAATCCGTCCCGGCGGGCAGACTGGTGAACCGCCCGGCCGATGCCGCTGAGCTTTGCCCCGGCTTTCGCTTTCCTGAGGCCCGCCTCGAGCGCCCGGAGAGAGCTTCGGCACAGCTCATGCTGCTGGCTGTCCGCGCTCTGGCCCACCACCAAGGTTTCGCCCGTATCGGCATAATACCCACCCAGCTCAGCGGACACATCGATGTTCACCAGATCCCCGTCGCGAAGAACCGTATCATCCGGAATGCCGTGGGCGGCTACATGATTGACACTGATGCAGGTCGTCCCGGGAAAATCATATTCCCTGCTTGGTGCGGAGACCGCTCCGTACCGGTCCAGGACCGCCTTCCCAATGGCGTCCAGCTCCCTTGTCTTGATCCCGGGAACGGCACATCGCGCCATTTCTTTGCGGGCTTCCGCCACGATCCGGCCGATCCGCTGCAGCGCGGCCAGCTCCTCTTCCGTTTCTATCGACATTGTCACACCTCCTCAACAGATTGATTCTATAAAGTATGGCCTACCATGATCCTACGATTGATCCTATCACTTTCGGCCGCAAGATGCCAAGCGCCTTGCCGGCAAAGCCAAAAACCCGCTGCCGAAAGGGCAGCGGGTAAAGCAGAGGCTTACTCTGCCGAGTTATAGGCCTCGACGTGATTGCGCTGCCTTTTTGCGTGGTACAGCGCACGGTCAGCCTGTTCGATCAGCTCCGTCGGCTCATAAGGCAGCGGCGGTATCAGCGATGCCACGCCGAGGGAGATCGTCACATACTCGCCGATCCGGGACCTTGGATGCGGCAGGCAGGCCGCCTCTACGGCATTGCGGAGATGCTCGGCCACAACGAGCGCCCCGTCGAGATCCGTATGCGGCAGGAGGATGGCAAACTCTTCGCCCCCGAAGCGTGCGGCAAGATCGGTCTCCCTCAGGAGATTGTCGCGCAGAATGGCCGCGACCCTCTTCAGGCACTCATCTCCGCTGAGATGCCCGAACGTATCGTTGTACGCCTTGAAGTAATCGATATCGATCAGAATCATGGAGAGCGGGCTGTCCGTGCGGGCGGCCCTTCTCCACTCGCTCCGGAGCGTCTTGTCGAAGAGACGGCGGTTCGGAATCTGGGTGAGTCCATCCTGCTCCGCCTGATGCTGCAGCTTCTTGTTCACTTCAGTCAAGGCAAGCTCCGTCTGCTTCCGTTCGGAAATATCCCTGGTGACGACGACCACCGTCTCCCCTTCCGATTCGGAGTGCACTTTTCGGCTCTTCGATTCGACCCAGAGGTAGCTGCTATCTTTCCGGCGAATCCGGTAAGCCACGGATTCCACCTCAGCGCTCTCCCAGACTTTCTTATGGGTGAGAATGACGTGCTGGCTGTCCTCCGGATGAATGAGATCATAGGCCGAACGCCCGATAAGTTCTTCTGGCTCATACCCGAACAGCGGGCCGCAGGCCGGTGTTACCATCTTATACGCTCCCCCCTTGTCATGGACGGAGATCATATCCGATGAACTCTCCGTCAGGAAGCGGTATTTCTCCTCACTGGCCCTGAGCTTCTCCTGGGACTGGAGCTGTTCGGTCATATCCTTGGCCACGCAAAAAGCACCTGTGACATCATCACCGGTATAGATGGGGATGACAGCACTGAACAGCCGTCGCAGCTGGCCGTCTTTGGTGATCATTGTCACTTCAAATTCATCGCCTCCCCCGTTCTTCAGGCGCCTCAAGGCGATTTCGAGCCTTCCCCAGCAGCTTGGATGCAGCAGCTGATCATACCGCAGGCTCGTAAATTCTTCCAGGCTGTACCCCGATTCCCGGAGGCAGATGGTGTTCGCCGAGGTATAATTGCCCTGGAGATCGAAGGTGCATACGGCATGCAGATGATGGTCGAAGAGGGATTTGAACTTCTGCTCGCTGGCCTTAAGAAGATCCATCTTTAAGCGGACCGTCTCGGACATCTCGTTCATGGCCTCCATCAGGATGCGGTATTCTCCTGGCGCCTTCTGGAACTCGGGGTCCCGGGGAGGCATCGCATAAAACCCGCCGCGTATGGCCTGTGCCCGCTCCACAAGCATTCTAAGCGTGTCCGCAAACCGGTGTTCCACCAGTTTGACGAAGAACAGCGCGGCGACCAGGATGATAATAAAACCCATCAGCGCCTGATTCATCAGATCACTGAGCATGCCGCGCAGCAGCATGCTCTTCTCGAGCTCACTGATCAGCAGCCACCTGCCGCCGTTCACCCAGACATAGCTTCCATACACTTCCTGGCCTCTATAGTCTCGGTAAGCCCCTTCCGCAGGCTGGCCTTTGAGCGCATCCTGGTAGATTTCGGTATCAATGGTGAGACGCGTTTCCTCCTTCGCCCGCCCGAGCCGCTGCAGCTCCTGCGAATGCCGGAAGTCGGACAGCATCCGCCCCTCCAGATCGACGAGATACGTGTCCGTACCGGGCGAAGGGATTTCCAGCTTGGCGAGCATCCGGTCGATGACCTCCAGCTTGACCGACCCGACCAAGACGCCGGATATGGCCGATTTCTCATCGCGCACCGGCACCGCAATGAAGACCACGGGTTCGCGAGTCGTTTTGGAGATGGTCAGATCACTTACATACTCATGGCCAAGCATGGCTTCCTGGAAGTATACTCTGTCTTTCACGGAAGCCCAGTCTTGGATGCCTTGATAGGTACTGGCGATCAGTTCACCGTTCAGGCCGATGAAGTGGATTTTATCGAATTCTTGTTCGGTGTCCTGGCACATCAGCAGAAGCTCTGCCGCGGTTTCTTTGCCGGCGCTCTGGAATTCAGGCATACGGCTCAGGAAACGGAGATCATTCAGCCGGCCGTCGAGCCAACGTTCGATGTACTGACTTTTGATTGTGAGATTCGACTCCAAGCTTTTTTGACCCTGCTGAGCCAAGCGCTGCCCTTCCGTAAATACGGTAATTGACGAATAACACAGGGCGACCAGCACGATGGTAAGAAGCCCTCCGAGCCGGAGTTGATTTTTCATGGATGCCTGCAGGTTCATCGGACACCTTCCTGTGTTGGACGTTTACATTACATAGCCCAATTATTCGACACAATACGACAAAAATCCTTCTTCTTCAATAAAAAACCAAGGAGTTCCCTCCCCGGTTTTGGTTCACACTATGTCTGTCCGCATGCCTCAGCCCTGCAGCTCGCCCGGCTTCGTCTTGGTCCCGTAGAGCAGACTGAATACCATCGAGGGATGCAGCTTCCGTCCGAAATTGATGAGACAGATAAGCTGCAGGATCAGCAGTGGAAGAATCCCGCCCTGGTAGGCCAAGTATTTGGGAACCCACTCTGGATGAAATTTGCTCTTGAATTCACGCAGACCCTTAAATTTATAAAAAGCATTGCCGTACTCGTACATATGCTTGGCCATCTTCTCGCTCGAGGTGGCGCATGGCGTTACTCCAACGCCGGCCAGCGGAGCCATACCCATACTGCACCTCGCATATCCCTGTTCCTTCGCCCAGAAGAAAATGGAGAGAAACAGCATATCCATCGTGCCGTGCGGCGAATCGGACGTATGCCGCATGAGATCGATCACAACGGTACGGGCCGCCGCCTCCCCGCCTCCGCCTATCGTGGCGAACGCGACCATGGTGCCGTCCGGCGCATATAGGGCTGCCACCGGATGAGCCATGACATAATCTCGGGTGAAGAAACCTACCGAGTAGTTCTTCTCCTGGCGGCCTCCAAGCCACGAGGCGGACACCTGCTCGAGCTGCGACAGGAAGGAGCCGGAGAACGGAGGATGCTCCACCTCGAACCGGTACCCGCTTCGCTCGAACTTGCTTCTGCGGGTGCGCAGTTTGCTTCCCTTTTTGCCGGAGAGATCGAAGGAGCCGAGGTCGAGAACCGCCTCTTCCCCCAGCTTGAAGAAACGGTAGCCCTCCCCTTCATACATGCTTTTATACTGCGGAGAAACCTGGTAGAACACTGCTTTGCCGCCGCGGTCCGCACAGTATGCCTTGAATTCCCGGAGGGCTTCCTCCAGATGTCCTTCCGGGCCGACCGGGTCGCCGAGCACGAAATAATGACTGCCTATTTTTTTGAAAGCAATCAACGCGTGCTTATCTTGGGACCAGTAAATTTCTTTATCCTGCAAAAGGATCAGATGGGAGAGCGTGCTGCCTCCATGACGGGCAAGAAAATCCCGAATCTCCTGATAATCTACCCGCGGTTCCGAAGGTGCGGTCATTGCTGGATGCAGTGCTTGCATGCCATCCTCCTTAACATTTACGTTAGTGGTTTGAATTCATACGGAAAACTTCCTATCCTCGCAAGTACAAACCTATCATATCCGGAGAGACACGGTCGATAGAAGCCTTGTGGTAAATCGTTAAGGATGTACCAATGCTTCTGACAGCACCGCGGCCGGCATATACATAGGCTGTCCCCCTCCCTTGTCCGGGCCGGGGATCAAGCTGACGGAAGGAAGGTAATCGGCGTGATGTCCCTGTCCATGTCCCTATTCTCCCCGCTTACGCTTGCGGCCGGTGCGGTCTGCATGGGCATCTGCCTTGCCGGAACGGCGGCTGGAGGACTGCTCGCTTATGCGCTCGGCCGGACACAGGCCCGGCTGTTCCCCCTGCTGATTGCCATGTCGGCAGGCATGATCTTCGCCATGCTGGTCCTGGATGTCCTGCCGGAGAGCGTCCGGCTGGGCGGGTGGCTGCCCACCCTGGGCGGACTTCTGGCCGGATGGGCCCTGGCCCGGCTGCTCGACAGCTGGGTGCACCGCCGCTATCCTCATGCCAGGGCCGAAGGACAGGAGAGCTTCCTGCATTCTTCCGGCCTTCTGGCCCTGGCGCTCGCCCTGCATAATTTTCCTGCGGGCTTCGCACTGGGCAGTGCCTTGGGCAGCGCACCCGAGATCACTCGTTCGATCTCGTGGGCGCTCGGGCTCCATTCCGTGCCGGAAGGGATAGCGCTCGGGCTGCCCTTCGCCGCGGCCGGTCGTTCTCGGCTGGAGCTCGCCCGGCTGATGGTATGGATCTCGCTGCCGACGCTGCTCGGTGCCGCAGCCGGACGGTCGCTGGAGAGCCTGGAGCCCGCCGGTCTGTCCCTGATGCTCGGAATTGCCGGAGGTACGATCCTGTACGTGGTGATCGTCGAATTCACGCTACCCGTGCTGTCCCGGATCTCCCCGGTCACCGGCCTGACCGCCTGGTCGGCCGGCGCCTGCATTGGGGTGCTGTGCCTTCTTGCCGCTTAAGCTTCGGGGACACTGCCGGTTCATTACCGCTTTTCGTGCATTCTATCATGGACTGAGCCCTCGCACAGTGACCAAAAGCACTCCCTTTCGGCAACGGGCTGCCCGGGATGACACCGCAAAAAGACGCATGCTGTACGCATGCGCCTAACCGGTCGGTCCTTAAGGGGGTCCATTCCACGTTCCCAAAAAAAAAAAGGCATACTCCGCTTCCTTCGGACATACAATGGAAATCACGTCCCTCTTCGGGGACGCCATCACGCTAAGGAAGCGACAGGTGACAGACATGACCATGTGGGAAAGCGAATTAAAGCAAGGCCAGCTCCGAATTGCCATGAATCCGACGAACGAAAGCCTCCTCGTTCAGATCTCCCCCCCTTCCGGAGAGGCCTCGCCTCTCTCCCTGGAACTGAATCAATCCGAGATGTTCGAACTGCTTCATGTCTTTCTTCAGCTCAACCGGTCGTTTAACCGGGAAACCATGTACTTCGACGATCCGGAGGCACCGCCTTCCCCCATGCCTTCTGCCGCGGGAGAGTGAGCTCCCGTCCGCCAACTCCCGATCTTATAGCTCGGAATCAAGCCCCTGAAGGGCTTCCAGCCTCAGAAGGAACACCGTCCCGCAGCCCGGTCCCGGCTCGAATTCCACCGTTCCTCCATGAGCCGTCATAATCTCGCGGACGATCGCCAGGCCAAGTCCCGTACCGCCGATCTTGCGGCGGTCGGAATTGTCCACCCGGTAGAACTTCGAGAACAACTTCTCCCGGGCTTCCTGCGGAATGCCGAGCCCCTCGTCCCTCACCCGGATGCAGGCCATGCCGTCCTGCTCTTCGAGCGATACCTCCACAAGCTCTTTGCCCGGCGAATACTTGAATGCATTGGATACCAGATTGTGCAGGGCCTGCTTCATCCGGTCGCTGTCGGCCAGAGCGTACACCGTCTTCTCCGGACAGCGCACCACGAACCGGTGCGTAGGATGATCACGCCAGGAGTCCGCCACCTCTTCTAGGAGCTGGTTCAGGTTCACCGGCTCGAACAGATACTGCTGCTTGCCCGATTCCATCTTCTGCAGGTCCAGCAGATCGTTCAGCAGTTGGGTCAGCCGCTCGGCTTCCCGGTGGATCGTCTCCAGATAGCGCATCCGCTTCTCTTCCGTCGGACGGCGGTCCAGCAGAATCTCGACGAAGCCCATAATGCTCGTCAGCGGCGTCCGCAGCTCATGGGAGATCACGGAGATGAACTCGCTCTTCATCCGGTCGATGCGCTCCTCCTCCGTTCTCTCGCGGATACTGAGATACACGAGCCGCTCACCGGGCCGCTCCCCCTCGGCGAGGATGCCCGATACCTGGAAATCCTTGCGCTCTTCCCCCGGCATCCGGCTCGTGAACCGCTCGAGGAACGACGATTCCCTGCCTTCAAGCAGGGCTTTGATCTTGGCCGGCAGCGCACTGCTGGTCACCTGTCCGGCCTGGAGCAGCCCCTCAACGAAGGAGTGTACATCGCTGTACAGCTCGGGATTCACGAGAAAGGACTCGAGCAGCCGCTTGTTGTGGAGCAGGATGCGCCCGCTGTTGTCGCACAGCAGCTTGCCCTCAAAGGGCTCGTCGAAGGCGCTGCGGATCAGATCCCTCTGGGCTTCGATCGTCTGTTTCTCCTTCAGAAGCTCCCGGGCGAGCTCTTCTTTGCCGCGCAGGTCCCGGCGAAGCTCCATCTCGGTCATGACCCATACGGCAAAATCACACAGCTGCCCTACCTGCACATTGCTGAATTCGCGGGGCTTGACGTCCGTAATGCACAGCGTGCCAAGCACGTTTCCTTTGGACGAAACGAGCGGCGCCCCGGCGT
Organism: Paenibacillus sp. S-38; assembly: GCF_049942825.1. NCBI lineage: Bacteria > Bacillati > Bacillota > Bacilli > Caryophanales > Paenibacillaceae > Paenibacillus > Paenibacillus sp. S-38. The sequence continues at coordinate 3,283,929 of NZ_CP187970.1, read as the reverse complement.
AGAACCGGACGCTGCCGTCCATTACCAGCGGAAAGTCCTTGAACCGGGGGTCATTCTCCGTATCCCCGACGACCAATGCCTGCTTCTGCGCTACGACATATTGGCAGATCGAGTGCTCCCGCTCGGTCCACCGGGCCTCCCCTAGTCCCTCCGGCAGGCCGATGCAGGACTTGAACCACTGTTTGTCTTCCGTAATCAAGGTAATGAGGCTTGCCGGCACACCGAACACCTGAGCAACCAGCTTCGTAATCCGGTCGAATGAAGCTTCCGGTCCGGTACCGACGATATCAAGTTCCCTCAGCTCCTGTAATCTCTGCTGTTCGTCTTCCCAAGAGGAATAGATGATGGTAGGTTTCATGAGGTTGGTTCTCCCGCTCTCCCTAGGATACGTTACGTTATATTGAATATTCGACGCTTCGGGTGTATTTCCCTTTAATTTGCCAAAAACAGCAAACCGGCATCCATCCGGATACCGGTTTAAGCCGTACCATGAAGTTGACCTGAGCGCAATTCCCCTACGTTACCGGGTAAGTGACCCGTACAAGGCCCCATACTGCTTGGCGGATTTGCCCCAGGAGAAATCCTTCTTCTTGATGTTCGCCATGAGATTCGACCAGACAGCGGGATCACGGTACAGATTCACGGCGCGTTCAATCGTGTACAGCATGTCATGGGCATTGTAGTTCGTGAAGGAGAAGCCCGTCCCTTCCCCGGTCTCCTCATTGTACGAGAGGACGGTATCCTTCAAGCCGCCCGTCTCGCGGACGATCGGCACGGAGCGGTACCTCATCGCGACAAGCTGGCCGATGCCGCACGGCTCGAAGAGCGAAGGCATCAGGAACAGGTCCGAGCCCGCGTACACCTGCCGGGCCAGCCCTTCGTCGAAAAGGATCTGCGCGGACAGCTTGTCCGGGTACGTGTCAGCAGCCCAGCGGAACAAGCTCTCGTACCGGTGCTCCCCGGTGCCCACAATGACGAACTGGGCATCCAGCGCGAGCAGCTCGTGGATAACGCGCTCGATAAGAGCCAGTCCCTTCTGGTCGACAAGACGCGTGACCAGAGCGATCAGCGGGATATCCTTGTCGACCGGCAGGCCAAGCCAGGCCTGCAGCTTCATTTTGTTAAGCAGCTTCTTCGGTAAGGAGTCCCGGTAATTGATCTCCAGGCTCGGATCGGTCATCGGATCGAACTCTTCGTAATCAATGCCGTTCAGGATGCCCTGCAGCCGGTGGCTTTGACTGCGGAGCAGGGAGTCCAGATTCTCCCCGTAATAAGGGGTCTGAATCTCTTCCGCGTATGTAGGAGAAACCGTGGTGATATAATCCGAGTACAAGAGCCCACCCTTCAGGAACGAGGCGCCTCCGTGCAGCTCCAGCGCGTTGCCGTGGAAGTGCTCATCGCCAAGGGTGAAGTAATCCCGGAACTCATTCTGTCCGAAGACGCCCTGGTACTTTAGATTGTGAATCGTAATAACCGTCTTGATACCTGCATAGTGCTCCTGATACTCGAAGTGCGCGCGGTAGAGCACAGGAATCATCCCCGCCTGCCAGTCATGGCAGTGGATGATCGCCGGCATGAAGTCGATGCGCGGCAGCGCGTCGAGCACGGCCCGGCAGAAGTAAGCGAAGCGTTCGGCGTCATCGCCGTATCCGTAGCAGCCCTGACGTCTGAAGTAGTACTCGTTGTCGACGAAATAGAAGACGATTCCCTCGTGGACGAGCTGGTAGATGCCGCAGTACAGGCTTCTCCACCCCATCTGCAGGTGAAACGAAGTGACCAGCTCCATGGCGGCCGTATACTTCTCGGGAATTCCCTCATACTTCGGCAGAATGACGCGTACGTCGAGTCCCTGCTTGACCAATTCCTTCGGCAGGGAGCCGATGACATCAGCCAGTCCCCCCGTTTTGATAAAAGGCACGGCTTCCGATGCGGCAAATAACACTTTCATAAGCTTCCTCCTTGGGAGCGACGCCATGCCGCAGTTCGAAGATTAGCTTTGGTCCTGCATGGTCCTACTCACGGATGCGCTTCGCAGGCGGTTGAAACCCGTTTTCAATCCCGGGCAGGCCAAAAGGGGCTTGCGAAGCATGCGGCGCGGCAGGCGCTGAATTCACTACCACTAATACCCTAAACGCTGCGGAATGAATCGCAGGAAAGCGAAATCCGTACTGCCTTCTCCCATCCATCTTCCTCACCCGATGAGAATGAACAGGATGCCGGGCGTGCTGTTTACGGGCTTGCCCTACTCTTTGATGCGTATATCAAAAGCCGGCTTGACGGCATGAGCAGTCAAGCGCGGCGGGTAGCTCAGATCACTTTGGTTTTGGATGCGATGAACGGAGCCTGCTTGTCCCCGGTAAGGACACGCCCTCTCGAGATGAACACATCCTTGTCGAGAATCGCATTCTCGATAATGACGTTCTCCTCGATCTCGCAGTTCTGGAGGATGATGGAGTTCTTGACGTACGCGCCCTTACGGATCTTGACGCCGCGGAACAGGATGGAGTTCTCCACCTTGCCTTCGATCACGCAGCCGTTGGCGATCAGCGAATTGCGCGCGTGCGCATGCTCGGTGTAGCGCGCCGGAGGTTCGTCTTTGACCTTCGTGTAGATGAGATTCGTCTGTTGAAAGAACAGCTCGCGCCAAATCTTCGGGTTGAGCAGCTGCATGCTGTGCTTGTAATAGCTCTGGATCGTATTGACGATGCCCGTGTGGCCGTCATGGCGGTACCCATAGACACTGAGCTTGTCGATGTTCTTCATGATCCCGTCGCGGACCAGGTGGTCATAGCCCTGCGCCAGGCAGGATTCCACCATATCCAGGAGGAGCTCCTTGCTCATGACGTACATCTCGAGGGACACGTTGTCGGTCCGCAGCCGGCCCGAATGATCTTCGATCACGGTCACCTGGCCGTCTTCCTTGACAGCCATCCGGCGGTACTTCGCATATTCCTGCTCGTCCGCTTTCTTGTAGACGACCGTAATATCCGCATTGCGCTCCAGATGGGAATCGAGCACGGCATTGTAATCGATATTGCAGACCATGTGGCTGCGCGTGATGATCACATACTCCTCGCGTCCCCGGTAGAAGTAGTCTCGGTGAGCGTAGAACTGGTAGAGGTCGCCGCGGGACACGCCGCTCGTATCGTGAAGCATGGCCGGCAGGATGAAGAGTCCGCCGCGCTTGCGGTCCAGGTCCCACTCCTTGCCGGACCCGAGGTGGTCCATCAGGGAGCGGTACTTGTGCTGGGTGAACACCGCCACGTTCTCAATGCCGGAATTCACCATGTTCGACAGGGTGAAATCGATCAAACGGTATCTGGAGCCGAACGGAACGGAAGCCAGATTACGGGAGTAGGTCAACTCTTCCAGATCATCCGGCTCGTTCACCAGATTCACAACGCCCATCATTCGCTTCATGCCTGCTCACCCTTTCCCGGTTGTTGTCACGTTCTTGCCGATTCGCTCGTTGCTGCCGATGAGGACGATGTCCCCGCCGCCTTCTTCCTCCGGCGTGCCAATCACGGCGCCGTCTTCCACCACCGTGCCTTCGCCGATAATCGCTTTGTAGATCTTCACGTTATCGCCGATCGTGACATTCGGCATGATGACCGAGTCCTTGATGTAGCTGCCTTCGCCCACCTGGACGCCGTAGAAAAGCACCGAATGATCCACCTCGCCGAAGACGCAGCAGCCTTCGTTGACGAGGGAGCGCCGGACCTGGGCCGTGCCGGCGATGTACTGGCCCGGCTGCAGCGGATTAACGGAGTAGATGCGCCACTCGCGGTCGTTGAGTTTGAACGCAGGCTCCTTCTCGAGCAGGTCCATGTTGGCTTCCCACAGGCTCTGAATCGTACCGACATCCTTCCAGTAGCCTTCGAACGGATAGGCGACGACATTCAGGTTCTCGCGGAGCATCCGGGGGATCATGTCCTTGCCGAAGTCCTTGCTCGACTCCTCGTCCTCCTCATCCTTGATCAGCTGCTCCTTCAGCGCTTTCCACGTGAAGATGTAGATGCCCATCGAAGCCAGGTTGCTCTTCGGCTCCTTCGGCTTCTCGGCGAATTCCGTGATTCGCCCTTCTTCGTCGGTCGCCATGATGCCGAAGCGGCTCGCTTCCTCCCATTTCACGCCGATGACGGCGATCGTGGCGTCCGCGCCTCTTTGTTTATGATATTCGAGCATCCGGTCGTAATCCATCTTGTAGATATGGTCGCCCGAGATGACAAGCACGTATTCCGGATCGTACTGCTCGATGAAGGAAATATTCCGGTAGATCGCGTTCGCGGTTCCTTTGTACCAATCGCCTCCGCCCTGCTCCATATAAGGGGGAAGTACGGTGACGCCGCCATGTTTGCGGTCGAGGTCCCACGGGGCCCCGATCCCTATGTATGTATTGAGCACCAGCGGCTGGTACTGCGTCAGCACGCCTACCGTGTCGATACCGGAGTTCGTGCAGTTGCTCAGCGTAAAATCGATGATCCGGTACTTTCCTCCGAAGTGGACGGCCGGCTTCGCCAGCTTGCTCGTCAGCACTCCGAGTCGTCTTCCTTCGCCACCTGCAAGCAGCATGGCCACGCATTCTTTTTTACGCATCGGCTTTACCCCTTCCTCGTTTGGGTGCGGCTGGTTTGGCGGTCACAATCTTGACCGGCTTGAAGATGACGGTCGAGAGCGGCGGCAGCGAGATATGCAGACTGTCCGGCTGGTAATGCCAGGAGAGGCCGTCGGTCTTCAGCCTGCCGGCGTTCAGCTTGCCGCTTCCCCCGTATTCCCCTGCATCGCTGTTGAAGCGTTCGACATACTCCCCGGAGAAGGGAACGCCGATCCGGTACCGTTCATGATACACCGGTGTAAAATTATTGACGATGATGAGCGTATCCTCCGGTTTTTTCGACTTCCGCATGAACGTGGTCACGCTCTGCTTCTGGTCGTTCGGGTCGATCCAGGAGAAGCCTTCGGGACTGTGGTCGAGCTCCCAAAGGGAGGCCTCCGCCAGGTACAGATGATTGAGATCCTTCACATAGCGGTGCATGGAGTTGTGGCTCTCATAGCCGAGCATCTCCCAGTCGAGATCCTCGAGGTCCTTCCACTCGTCGAACTGGCCGAATTCGCCGCCCATGAAGAGCAGCTTCTTGCCCGGATGGGACATCATGTACCCGTAGAGCACCCGCAGGTTCGCGAACTTCTGCCAGTAATCCCCCGGCATCTTGTTCAGCAGCGAGCGCTTGCCGTGCACGACCTCGTCGTGAGAGAGCGGCAGCACGTAGTTCTCAGCGTGGGTGTACATGAACGAGAAGGTCAGGAGCTGGTGGTTGCCTCCCCGGAAGAAGGGATCCATCTCCATATATTTCAGCATATCATTCATCCAGCCCATATTCCATTTATAGTTGAAACCGAGCCCTCCGGCATGCACCGGCGCCGTAACGAGCGGCCAGGCGGAGGAATCCTCAGCCATCATGAGCGCATCGGGATAGGCGCTGAAAACGGTGTGGTTGAGCTTTTTGAGGAATGCGATCGCTTCGGTATTCTCGTCTCCCCCATGCTCGTTCTTCACCCACTGCTCGCGCGGCTTGCCGAAGTTGAGATAGAGCAGGGAGGCGACGGCATCGACCCGCAGACCGTCAATGTGATACATATCAAACCAGAACAAGGCGTTGGATATGAGGAAAGACACGACTTCCGGTTTTGTAAAATCAAAAGAAAGCGTTCCCCATTCCGGCTTCTCCGCCCGCGCCTCGTCGAGGTATTCGTACAAGGGTTCCCCGTCGAACTGCCTCAGCCCATGCTCGTCCTTCACGAAATGGCCCGGCACCCAGTCCATGATGACCCCGATGCCCGCCGCATGGCAGCAGTCCACAAAATACATAAAATCCTTCGGCGTGCCGAAGCGGCTCGTCACCGAATAATAACCCGTAGCCTGGTAGCCCCAGGAACGGTCGTACGGGTGCTCGGCCAGCGGCATCAGCTCGATATGGGTGTACCCCATCTCCGCCACGTAGGAGACCAGCTCGTCCGCCAGCTCACGATACGTATAATACGATCCGTCCTCCCGCTTCTTCCAGGTGCCCAGATGCACTTCATAGATGTTCATGGGCGCATGGTACACCGGGGTATTCCGCTTCTTCTCCTGCCAGGCGTCGTCGGACCATTTGAATCCGTCCAGGTTGTAAATCCGGGATGCCGTACCGGGCTTGAGCTCCGCCCAGAAGCCGTACGGATCCGCTTTGTAGATCAGGGTTCCCTGCGATGTCAGAATTTCGTACTTGTAATACTCCCCTTCACTTACCTCCGGAATGAACAGCGTCCACACGCCCCAGGTGCTGACCCTGCGCATGATGTGGGCTGAGCCGTCCCAATTGTTGAAATCCCCCACTACCCGGACTTCCCGGGCATGCGGGGCCCATACCGTAAAGCGGACTCCGTCCACCCCGTCCCATGTTCCGGTGTGCGCTCCCAGCATACGGTAGCTTCGGAACAGGTTCCCTTCGTGGAACAAATACAAGTCATCCGGTTCGGGGATTAGACTCGACATAGGTACATTCATCCCCCTCAAGTGATTAGGTAGTGTAATCGTTTCTGACTCTACTTACACAAATACTACGCAAGTGAATAAATTCCTTTCCGCTTTATCCAAAATGTTCATGAATTCCTTGAATTTACGGGATTCGGGAGCCTTCGGGCAGGTGCCGGACCCCGATGCAGAAGCCTCATCTTTTGTCAACCATCTCTTCTCGACAAAAGCCTCCAAGGTCCGCTTTCCTTTGCAGCCCAAAAGAAGGATTTCACAAGAAGCCGTGGAATATGTGAGAGGACCCACCATGGAGAGGATGAATTCATAATGAATGACAAGTTCAAAGGCCTGGTTCTCGGGCTGACGCTCGGAACCCTGCTGGCGGGTACGGCCGTCTATGCGGCGGGGAGCTCCCAGATTGAAGTCGCATTCCGCGAGATCAAATATCTGTTCGACGGGGTGGAGAAGCAGCCGACGGCCGAACAGGGACAAAGCTTCATCTACAACGGAACGACGTACGTTCCGCTGCGGTTCGTCAGTGAAGCCCTCGGCCAGAAGGTCGAATGGGACGGCGAGAACAACCGGATCTGGATCGGCAAGAAGCTGGACTTCAGCGCGGTTATCGCCACCTATAAGGGCGGGCAGCTGACCTACGGCGAGCTGGACCGGTACATGAACGTTGAAGCACTGCTGAACCCCGGCAGCGAGTCGTATAAAGAGCAGCCGGAGTATCAGGAGAATATCGCCAAGCGGGTCATCGCCTTCCGCATCCTGTCGGCCCGTCTGAGCGATGCCGAGCGCGCCGCGCTGCAGCCGAAGATCGACGAGCAGCTTGCCAGCTTTAAGGCGGGATACGCCTCGCAGTCCGGCCAGGAGCTCGCCGCTCAGCTCGCCGCCAAAGGCCTCGAAGAGAAGGACATCCGCGAGTATTTCGCTTCCATGAAGAGCGTGGAGGCTGCGCTGAAGTCCGGCATTACGGACGAATCGCTGAAGGCCGCGTACGACGAGAAGCTGAAGGCCGATCCGTATGCGTTTACAACGGCGTCCGTGCGGCACATCCTGATCGGGTTCACCGATGAGAAAGGGAACACCCGCACGAAAGAAGAAGCGAAGAAGAAAGCCGACGAGCTTACCGCCAAGCTCCGGGCCGGCGAGGACTTTGCGAAGCTGGCGAAGGAGAACACCGAAGACCCGGGCTCCAAGGAGTCCGGCGGCCTGTATGAGAACGCGCCGGTGAGCTCCTGGGTCGAAGCCTTCAAGAAAGCGGCCGCCGAGCTCGAGCTGAACAAGATCAGCGATCCGGTCGAGACCGAGTACGGCTATCATATCATGCGGGTGGAAGCCCGGACGGCAGGCACGTTCGAGCAGGTGAAAGACGAGCTGGCCGGCGAACAGCTTAATCCGGCCTACGGCAAATTCCTCGAAGAGGAGCTGCCGGGCATCCTGGAGAAGCTCGAGCTGCCGAAGGGGGAAGACCAAGGCGCTGAGGCGGGAGCGCAGGGCTAAGCTCTGCCGCTGATCCGCGCTCCAATCGGACGCGCGGCTACTATTCAAATCAGCAGGAACCACCGGGCCTAGAGCATTCGATGGATCCGATGGATTCGAATCCATCGATGGGTGCCTTCCCGGTGTTCCGCCAACGCATCCGATACAGCAAAGGGGCTGTCCCCCCGAATCCGGTATCCACGGATTCAGGGAGACAGCCCCTTTTGCGTATGCCTTTTGCTTATGATGAGAACATACGCTGCTGCTGCTTATTTCGTGTAGAAGCTCTCCAGGCGGCGGACGATCTCCCCTACCGAGGAATCGACGACTTCCTGGTGCTGCGGCTTCTCGAACAGGTCCTGGATCGGCTGCGGGTAGGTCTGCTCGATGCCGACGAGCTCGATCGACTCGTTGAACTTCGCCGGATGGGCCGTTGCCAGCGTCACGCACACTTCCTCCGCCGGGCTGCACTTCTCATAAGCCGCTACGCCGCAGGCCGTGTGCGGATCCAGCAGGTACCCGCGCTCGCGGTAGTAGCTGCCGATGGTCGCCAGGCACTCCTCGCCTCCCACGCCGTGAGCGGCAAAATCGGCCTGTACCTGGCTGAGCAGCTCCGGAGCGATGGTAATCACGCCATCCGTCTTGAAGCCTTCCATGTAGGCGGCAACCTGCTGCGGGTTCTCCCCGAGCAGATAGTACAAATACCGCTCGAAGTTGCTCGCCACCTGGATGTCCATCGACGGGCTGTGTGTGCTCTTGAACTCGCCCGGACGGTACACGCCTTCGAGGACGAAGCGCTCGAGGATGTTGTTCTCGTTGGTCGCAAGGATCAGCTTGTTCACCGGCAGCCCCATGCGCTTCGCGAGGTAGCCGGCGAAGATGTCGCCGAAGTTGCCTGTCGGCACGCTGAAGTTCACCTTCGCGCCTGGCGTATCCTTCTGCACGCGGAAGTAAGCGTAGAAGTAGTACACGGTCTGAGCCAGGATGCGCACGAAGTTAATTGAGTTGATCGCGCGCAGGTGGTACTTCGTCTTAAACGGCACGTCGGCGAACAGATCCTTGATGATGCGTTGGCAGTCGTCGAAGGTGCCTTCCACCGAGAGGTTCAACACGTTCTCGTCGGCGACGGTCGTCATCTGCAGCTCCTGCACCCGGCTGACCTTCTGGTGCGGATGCAGAATGCAGATGCGGATGCCTTCCTTGCCCCGGACGCCTTCGATAGCCGAAGCGCCAGTATCGCCGGAAGTGGCCCCGAGAATGTGAATAATCTCGTTCTGTTTCTTCGACACATAAGCGTACAGGTTGCCGAGGAACTGCAGGGCCACGTCCTTGAAGGCGAAGGTCGGTCCGTGGAAGAGCTCCATGACGTACATGTTGTCCGTGACCTTCTTCACCGGCGTCACTTCCGGATCCCGGAAGGTCGCATAGCTCCGCTGGATAAGATCCTTCAGATCTTCCGCCGGAATTTCGTTATTCGTATAGTAGGAGAACACCTCATAAGCCAGATCCTGGTAGCTGAGATGCTCCATCTCTTTCAGCCTGGCTGCCGTGATGTGCGGAATTTCGTTTGGAATGAGCAAGCCGCCGTCATCAGCGAGCCCCATCAATACCGTATCGATAAATCCGATTCCTGCTGTCTTGCCCCTAGTGCTAATAAAGTTCATAGTCATCCCCTCATGCGCATAATGACCCTATTATACCAAAAGATGCGGCATTTCGACGCTTTTATGCAAAAAGTTTCGGCAAAAGCTTGAAGAGATATTCTGCAATCGCATACATAAGCCAGAATAGCTCCACGTCCCGCAAAAGACCGTTTCCGGTTCTGACTTCAAGAAAGCCGGCACCGTGGAGGCTGCTCTGAATCCGGCCGGCGCCCGGAGTTCGATCAACAGCGCCATTTTTCCCTCTCAACGCCCCCTATATCCTCCCTTGTTCCGTCTCGGAATCCTCGGGGGGACGGCCCTCCTCCCTTATGGCATCCGCTGCGCGAATCGTGTAGAATGTGTAAGAATGCCGCCCTTCCGGCGGCGATGCCGAAATGATAACAAAAAGGATGGTCACAGCCCATGTTTGCAGCACAGGATTGGAAAGATTACGAACTCATCGATACCGGCGGCGGTGAAAAACTCGAACGCTGGGGCAGCATTGTTCTGCGGCGCCCGGATCCGCAGATTATCTGGCCTCTGGTCAAAGAAACGGCCCCTTGGAAGAAGGCCGACGCGCACTATCACCGCAGCTCCAGCGGCGGAGGCAGCTGGGAGTACAAGAAGGAGCTGCCTGAACGCTGGACGATCTCATATAACGGCCTGCAGTTCCACATCAAGCCGACAAGCTTCAAGCATACGGGGCTGTTCCCCGAGCAGGCCGTAAACTGGAGCTGGATGCGCGAGAAGATCGCCTCGGCGGGCCGGCCGATCCGCGTGCTGAATCTCTTCGCCTACACGGGTGGAGCCTCCGTGGCCTGCGCCTCCGCCGGAGCGAACGTCTGCCACGTCGACGCTTCCAAAGGCGTGGTGCAGTGGGCGAAGGAGAACCTGCAGCTGTCGGGCCTCGGCGACCGTCCGGTGCGCTTCATTACCGATGACGTCTTCAAGTTCGTCCAGCGCGAGCAGCGCCGCGGCAGCAGGTACGACGCGATCATCATGGATCCCCCGTCCTATGGGCGCGGACCGAACGGTGAGACCTGGAAGCTGGAGACGGACCTCTACCCGTTCGTGGAGTCCTGCATGAGCATCCTGTCCGATCAGCCGCTGTTCTTCCTGATCAACTCGTATACGACCGGCCTCTCGGCCTCCGTGCTCAAGAACATCCTGGCCCTCTCGCTCGGCTCGAAATTCGGCGGAGACATCACCTGCGGCGAGATCGGACTGCCGATCACCGCCTCCGGGCTGCATCTGCCATGCGGCATTCTCGGCCGCTGGGAGGCGTAAGGATGGCCGGTTCTTCCTCACCCGTCATCCCGGTCCTCTATGAGGACAATCATGTCATCGTGGTCGTCAAGCCTCCCAATGTGCCGACACAGGAGGACGACTCGCGCGACCCCGATCTGCTCACGATGATCAAGGCGGACCTGAAGCACCGTCACGGCAAGCCCGGCAACGTCTACCTCGGGCTTGTCCACCGGCTGGACCGTCCTGTAGGCGGCGTGATGGTGTTCGCCAAGACGTCGAAGGCGGCCTCCCGCCTCTCCGACGCGGTGCGTACGCGGACGATTCGCAAGGTGTACACCGCCGTACTGCACGGCCGGCCGAAGCAGCCGCAGGGCACCCTCCGGCATCACCTGCTGAAGAACGAGCGGACGAACATGGTGTCCGTTGTCCCACCCTCCAAGGCTGGCGCCAAGGAGGCGGTGCTCGACTACCGGGTGCTGGGCAGCCAGGACGGGCTTTCCCTGGTACAAGTCGAGCTGCATACCGGGCGCCCGCACCAGATCCGTGTGCAGTTCTCCACGACCGGCACGCCTTTGGTAGGAGATCAGCGGTACGGCGGCAGCTTGGCCCAGCCGGGCCAGCAGATCGCCCTGTGGTCCAGCATCCTGGAGTTCACCCATCCGGTGACCAAGGAAGCGCTGAAGTTCACCTCCCGGCCGCCGAAGTCGTTCCCCTGGCTCTTATGGGAAGAAAGTTCATACGGGCTGTAGCTTTCGCAGCTGAAACCAATGCGATAAGAATCCACCCAGGAACCCGCAGCTCGTTAGCTTCGGGTTCCGGGGTTCTTTGTGTGTTCGTTTCTAACCCGATACCGCCGCTCATTTCCCGCACTTTGTTCGCATGTTACAACGGATTTCCAATTGTGCCCTTCCCATGGGATCCTCGGCTGTTACAGGCCTCACCGCCTTGTCTCCCGGCATCCGGCCGCGGCTCTGTTCGTCTTTTGTCTTTTCAATGAGAGGTAAATTATGTTATGATATTCCTACGCTGAATACAAAAAAGACCGCAGATGTTCCCGCATCTGCAGTCCGGCTTCACAATAGATTGCCCTCAAGGGCGGTCGACGATCGAATATAATCAGAAGTAGACCTCTCGGCTGACAAGGCTCAAGGGAGGTCTACTTTTTTTTCAAATAGGACAGCAGGGCCAGGATGAACATGCCGAACATGAACATCAAGGAAACCGCATCCTTCACTTCCATGGCATCACCTCCTTCCGGCAGAAGCTGCCATCAGGGAAAGCGAGAGTGAGCCGGGCCGCCCTTGAGTGCCGCCCCTATTGTCTCCACATTATACCATATGCGAACAAGAATGAGAACATATTTTCGTATTTTGGCTTTGACAGCGTTTACGCATTCGCCACTTTTCCCAGCAAATACACGAGAAGCTGCTGATTGTGAGAAGAAATTCGCCCAAGATAGTTCTGCAGGAACTGTTCGCGGACCGCGATGCCGCGTTCGCATTCCGTCCGGCCCTTGTCCGTGAGAAGCACCCAGACAATACGCCGGTCCCTCTCATCCCGTTCGCGGGAGATCAGGCCGCCTTTCTCCATCCGGTCGAGCAGCGTGGTGATGGCCGCCGGTGTCGTCGTCAGAAAATCGATAAAGTCCGAAGGCTTCATTCTCTGTGGTTCATTGATCACCAGCAGTTCCAGTACGGTTAGTTGTCCCTCCGTGAGTGTTGGGGCCAGTTGCGCTTCCATATGGCTGCGAAGATCTTTGGAGAGCTTCCACCACAGCTTGGCAAATTCGCTAGTTACCACGATTCATATCACTCCCGAAGCACCAATTCTCGTAACGCTTACCTGCCTAATTATAGCATTGTCCCCTTCCCTTGCAAAGGTTAATCCCCTAAATACTTTAGGACATAAACCGAGGCAATCGGTTACCATTCTACCCTCTTCAACATATACTGCACATGGGATAGACGCCTATCTGCGCAGCTTGTCAGAACATGTAAGACAAGGAGTGATGAACATGGAAACGTGGAAAAAGCAAATCGGTGAGAGAGCGCTTCAGAGCGGAATTATCGATAACCCGGCCTGGCTGGAGCGGCTGGATGAGCCTCTGCCCGCCTGGGCCGTGCTTCAAATGATGCTTGAGCTTATGGAGAAGCTGGAGCCGAATTACAGCTCCTACGATTGAAAGTCGCGTTTAGGGAGATCCCTTCCTTGGCCAGCTGACGAAACCTCACGAGAGGAATGCCCTCCGGGTCTACAACTGCCCTTCCTCTCAAAGAAAAAGACTGCAGATTTACTGCAGTCTCAAAATATCGAGCACGGTCTCGCCCTTATTCAGCGGCAGGATCGCTTTGCCAACCGACTTGCGGTCCTCGATCGGCGCCTGTTCGGTCGAGAAGGTCACACGCTCACCCGTGCTGAGCACGGCGGTCAGGTCGAACGGTTCCTTCACCACGTAAGCACTGCGCAGCACGCTGCCGTTCGGCTTCACCCGCTTGCCTTCCTTGAATTCAAAGGTGAATACCCCTTTGCCTCCCCGGCCCTGAAGAGCATAATCCGCCACAAGCGAGCGCTTTGCATACCCGAGATCGGTAACCACAACCACTTCGCCTTCGTCCCCGTCGATCCAGCGGGCGGCAACGAGCTCGTCATCCTCTTTGAGCTGCATGCCGCGCACACCGGCCGCCGCGCGGCCCATCGGATTCACTTCGTCTTCCTTGAACCGGATGGCCTGGCCCTGCTTCGAAACAAGAAGCAGATCAAGTCCGCCGGTGCTCATCAGCACGTCCAGCAGGGCATCGCCCTCGCCGATCTTGACCGCCACGATACCGGTCGACCGCGTCGTCGCATAATCCTTCAGCTCCGTCCGTTTGACCTGCCCCTTGCGCGTAACGAAGAGGAGCGACTTGCCCGGCTGCTCGAAGTCCTTCAGCGCCATGACATGCACAATCCGGTCATCCTTCGTCAGCGGAATGACGTTGACGATCGCCGTTCCGTTCTCCTTCCACTTGTACTCCGGAATCGCATGGACAGGCAGCAGGAAGTACTGGCCCTTCTGGGTGAAGATGAGCAGGTTCTCAAGCGTATTGACATCGAATAGATGGCGCAGGTAATCGCCTTCCTTGAGGCCCGTCTTGTCGATCTCCCCGCCGGAGCGGATAAAGCTCAGCTTGCCCGTCCGCTTGACATAGCCATCGTTGGAAACGGTAACGAAGACGTCTTCGGCCGTCACGATCGCCTGCAGGTTAACCTTCAGCTCTTCGATCTCATCCTGGATGTCGGAGCGGCGTGCGATCGCGTATTTGTCACGGATCTCGCTCATCTCTTTCTTGATGACGGCGAGCAGCTTCTTCTCGCTGCCGAGTATGCCACGAAGCATATCGATGAGCTTCTGCACTTCCTTCAGTTCCTTCTCGAGCGAGTGAATCTCGAGATTCGTCAGGCGGTAGAGCTGGAGGGTCAGGATCGCATCGGCCTGGCGCTCGGTGAAAGCGAACTTCTCCACGAGGTTGTTCTGCGCATCCTGCCGGTTCTTGGACGAGCGGATCGCCGCGATGACCTCATCCAGGATATTCAGTGCCTTCACGAGTCCTTCGAGCACGTGGGCACGATCCTCCGCCTTCTCGAGCTCGTAGCGCGTGCGGTGTGTGACGACTTCCTTCTGGTGCTCGATATAAGCAGCCAGCATCTCGATCAGGCCGAGCTGCTTCGGCGTCTTGTTAACGATGGCCACCATGTTGAAGCTGTAGGCCACCTGCAGGTCGGTCTTCTTCAGAAGATACGCCAGGATGCTCTGCGCATCGGCGTCCTTCTTAAGCTCTACGACGATCCGCAGGCCTTCGCGGCCGCTCTCGTCACGGACCTCAGAGATGCCCTCGATCTTCTTCTCCAGACGGATGTTCTCCATTGCCGTAACCAGACGGCTCTTCACGACCTGGTAAGGAATCTCGGTGATCACGATCGTCTGGCGTCCGCCGCGCTGCTCTTCAATGCTCGTGCGGGCCCGGTGATAGATCCGGCCGCGTCCGGTGCGGTACGCTTCGCGGATGCCTTCGGAGCCCATGATGATGCCGCCGGTCGGGAAATCCGGACCCTTGACGATTGTCATCAGCTCTTCGAGTGTAGAATCCGGCTTATCGATCAGCGCGATACAGGCATCCACGATCTCCCGAAGATTGTGCGTCGGAATCTCCGTCGCAAAACCGGACGAGATCCCGCTGACCCCGTTGACCAGAAGGTTCGGGTACCGGGAAGGAAGCACGACCGGCTCCTTCGTCGTATTGTCGAAGTTGTCCTTGAAGAGCACGGTGCGCTTCTCGATATCGCGCAGCAGCTCCAGGGCGATCTCGGACAGGCGCGCTTCGGTATAGCGCATGGCCGCCGCCGGGTCATCGTCCATCGAGCCCCAGTTCCCGTGCCCGTCGATGAGCACATGGCCCATCTTCCACGGCTGGGCCATCCGCACCATGCCCTCGTAGATCGAGGAGTCGCCGTGCGGGTGGTAGTTGCCCATGACGTCCCCGACCGTCTTGGCAGACTTGCGGTACGGCTTGTCGGGCGTATTGCCCGCATCGTACATGGCGTACAGAATCCGCCGCTGCACGGGCTTCAGCCCGTCACGCACATCCGGGATCGCCCGGTCTTGAATGATATATTTGGAATACCGGCCGAACCGGTCGCCTACAACCTCTTCGAGAAAGGCCGGCAGGAAATTTTCGAGTATACTCACGAGAGGCCCCCCGTTTATTCTTCAAATTCCGTAAAGTCCACGTTCTCGATGATCCAGCGTTTGCGGGGATCGACCTTGTCACCCATGAGCGTGGATACCCGGCGCTCGGCCTTCGCCGCATCTTCGATCTGCACCTGAAGGAGCGTCCGCGTGGCCGGGTCCATGGTAGTTTCCCACAGCTGGTCCGGGTTCATCTCGCCGAGTCCCTTGTAGCGCTGCAGCTCCAGGTTCTTGCCGAGCTCCTTCGTCAGCTTCGCAAGCTGCTCGTCGGTCCAGGCATAGCGCACTGCGCTGTTCTTACCCGCCTTCTTCGTCACCTTAAACAAAGGCGGCTGGGCGATATACACCTTGCCCGCATCGATCAGCGGCTTCATGTAGCGATAGAAGAACGTCAGCAGCAGCACCTGAATATGGGCGCCGTCGGTATCGGCATCGGTCATGATAATGATTTTGGCATAATTGCTCTCCGTGACATCGAATTCCGGGCCGACGCCTGCGCCGATCGCTGCGATGATCGCCTTGTATTCCTCGTTCTTCATGATATCGAGCAGCTTGGCTTTCTCGGGATTCATCGGCTTGCCCTTCAGCGGCAGTATCGCCTGGTGGCGCGAATCGCGCCCCTGCTTGGCGGAACCGCCCGCCGAATCGCCCTCCACGATGAAGAGCTCGTTGCGGGTATAGTCCTTCGACTGCGCCGGCGTCAGCTTGCCGCCCAGGTTCGAGCTCTCGCTCTTGCCCTTCTTGCCGCTGCGCACTTCTTCGCGCGCCTTGCGTGCCGCTTCACGGGCCTTCGCCGATTGGATCGCCTTCTTCATCACCATCTGGGCGACCTGCGGATTCTCTTCGAGGAACACCGACATCTTGTCGGATACGACGGAATCCACCGCGCTGCGCGCCGAGGCGCTGCCGAGCTGGTCCTTCGTCTGGCCGACGAATTCGACCTCACCCATCTTGATGTTGATGACCGCCATCATGCCTTCGCGAAGATCCTGGCCGTCGAGGTTCTTCTCTTTCTCCTTGAGCATGCCGGTCTTGCGGGCGTATTCGTTCATCACCCGGGTATAGGCCGTCTTAAAGCCGGTCTCATGCGTACCACCGCCACGTGTAGGAATCGAGTTGACAAAAGAGGCGAGCGTCTCCGTATAACCGTCGTTGTACTGGAGTGCGACCTCAACCTCGATGTCGTCCTTCTCCGCCGAGAAGTGGATGACGTCGTGCAGCACCGCCTTCTCCTCGTTCAGGAACTGGACGAACTGCGCGGCGCCGCCTTCATACTGGAACGTCTCTTCCTTGTCGGCGCGCAGGTCGGTCAGTGTGACCTTCAGTCCCGAGTTCAGGAACGCGATCTCTTGTAAGCGTTCATACAGCGTATCGTAGCTCATCGCCGTTCCGCCCTGGAAGACGCGCTTGTCAGGCTTGAACGTGACCTTGGTCCCCGTCTTGCGGGTGTTGCCGATGACTTCCAGGCCCGATACCGGTTCCCCGACATGCTCGGTCCCCTTGTCATCCACCCAGTATTCGAAGCGCTGCCGGTGAATCTTGCCCTCACGGAAGATCTCGACCTCGAGCCACTCCGACAGCGCGTTCGTTACGGATGCGCCGACGCCGTGAAGACCGCCGGACTTCTTATATCCCCCGCCGCCGAATTTGCCGCCGGCGTGAAGTATCGTAAACACCACCTGGGGTGTCGGAATGCCTGTTTTGTGCATACCGGTCGGAATGCCCCGCCCGTTGTCCTGCACGGTGACCGACTGATCCTTATGGATCGTGACGTCGATCTGCGAACAATGCTTGGCGAGATGCTCGTCCACGGCATTGTCCACGATTTCCCAAACGAGATGGTGCAGGCCCGATGTGCTTGTCGAGCCGATATACATGCCCGGCCGTTTGCGCACGGCCACGAGGCCTTCGAGCACCTGGATATCATCGGCGCCGTAATCGGCCGGCGACCCCGCCCCATTTCCTTTCAAATCGAGTTGATCCGTCATTGCAGCCTCCTACCAACCTGTTGTCAATCCGCCTTCTGTCCGGCCTCCGGCCGTCTTCACTGCCGGTTCGCCCGATCCCCTATACAGTACCATGGGAACAGGTGTGCGGACAAGTCGCCGCTTGAGAATTGCTACCAAGCATTATAACACTAAGGCGAATTAGTTCAACACATCTTTTTTCGTGAATACTGCGAACGAGACGATGACCGACAGCAGTCCCCAGACCGTCAGAACCCCCAGAGAGAACGGGAGCGTCATGCCTTTGATGGGTGGGAGCGCCCCGCTCAGGTACATCGTCAGGTTGAGATTCACCATGAAGAGGTACCTCGCCGTCTCCCAGGACGAGACCATGTTCGTCAGGATGGTGCCCGAGATCAGCACGGCCAGCATGATCCCCATGCCGGCCGCCGTGCTCCTCACCAGCACCGACACCATGAGCGTCATCAGGGCGACCACGAGGGCGGAGTACCAGACGAGCCCGAATTCCATGATGAGATACAGCCACTGCTCCACCGGGCGGACGAACGAGAAGTCGACCTCCGTGCCCACCACCTGGAAGCCGAAGAAGATCGGCATGTCCCACCCGCCGTATCCGAAGACCACCCCGGAGATGAGATAGCAGAGCACGCCTGTCGCTATCACGACAAACGAGGTGAACAGGACCAGGGCCAGCAGCTTGCTGAGCAGAATCCTCCAGCGCTGCACAGGACGGGTCAGCAGCAGCTTGATCGTTCCTCCCGTATGTTCGCCGGACACCATGTCCGCGGCGATGACCATCACCATCAGCGGAATGAACAGGCCGACCGCGTTCTTGACGAACTCTCTTGTAAAGGTTACCCCGTTCGGCTCGGCGGGATTCACATCTTTATCCAAGTAGTACTGCGCCAGCTTGACCTCGACGCGTCTCCACTGCTTCCACTCCTCGGGAACACGCCCCGAGCTGAGGCTCTGGGTGTAGTCGCGGATCTTCTGCCGCTGCTCCACCCGCCAGTCGGTGGTGCCGAACTGCTTGAGGTTATTTTGGGCGACTTTCAGCTGAGCATACGTGAACATCGGAATCAATGCGGCCAGAATGAGCAGCACGACCAGCAGCCTTTTTTTCTTGATGATCTTGATGCACTCGTTCTTGATCAGGGGATACAGGCTAACCAATGCGCTCACCCTCCGTCAGCTTCAGGAATAAATCCTCCAGGGTCGGATGCTTGATCTCGATCCCGTAGATCGCAGTGCCCGCTTCCACCATCCGCCGCGTGATCTGCGGAATGCTCTCCGGCGGCAGCTGCGTGACGATCTTCGGGACCTGAGGCGCCGGATCCGCGGCAGGCGCATCGGCTTCCAGCCCGCTGGACAGAATGCTGACTTCCGGCTGCATCTTCAGCACCTGAAGCGCCAACTCCGCAGGCTCGGCGCTCCAGACGGCGGTGGTGACGCTCTCGTCGACCAGCGCCGACACCTCGCCTACCGTAATCACCTCGCCATGGGAGATGATCGCGACGCGGTCGCACATCTGCTGGATCTCGCTGAGCAAATGGCTCGAGATGAACAGGCTGAGCCCCTGCTCGGCGAGGGAGCGGATGAACTCACGCAGCTCCTTGATCCCCTGGGGATCAAGCCCGTTTGTGGGCTCGTCGAGGATGAGCAGCTTCGGAGCGTTCAGCAGCGCCTGGGCAATCCCAAGCCGCTGCCGCATGCCGAGCGAATAGGTCTTCACCGTATCGTGAATCCGGTGGTCCATGCCCACAATCTCGGCAACCTTGCGGATCCGCGCTTCATCGACCCCCGGAAGCATGCGGCCAAAATGCTCCAGGTTCTCCCAGCCCGTCAAATAGGGGTACAGCTCGGGGTTTTCCACGATGCAGCCCACAAACTGCAGCGCTTCGTTATGCTCCCGGTTCACGTCATAGCCGCAGATCTCGATCGAGCCCTCCGTCGGCTTGATCAGGTCGACGAGCATCCGGATCGTCGTCGTTTTGCCGGAGCCGTTCGGCCCGAGGAAGCCGAAGATCTCGCCGGCGCGAACATCGAAAGAGATCCCCTTGATGATCAGCCGCTTGCCGATCCGTTTTTTTACGTTTTTTACGGAGAGAACGAGGTCCGCATCTCTTCCCCGGCCTCCGGTGCTGTTGTTCTCCGCCGCTCCTGTCCTCAGTGCCATGCCCGTCTCCCCCATCTAGTCCAGAATATCGACAATCCGTCCGGCAATGCGTTCATAGCCCGCCGCATTCGGATGAAAATGATCCGTGTAAAGATACTTGTTCAGGTTCAGCTCAAATAGGTCGTACGTCGGCACGACGGTTATGTTCGGATAGCGGGAGGCTGCCTCGAACGCCGCGGCGTTCCAGCGCTGGACGACCGGCGCGCCGGCTTTTTCGGGATCAAGGTCAAGGAACGGATGGTACAGCCCCACATAGAGAATCCGGGCGTTAGGCGCCGCCTTGGAGGTGCGCTCCATTATCTGTCCAAGCCGCTTCGAGGCCTCGGGAATCCGGTCTGCCGCCGCCTGGGGATTGAAGCCTTCGCCGGTCTCGCCGAAGATGCCGGTTCCTCCCTCGAACAGGTCGTTGCCCCCGATGGTCATGAGCACCAGATCCGCTTCCGCAAGCGACTTCGTGATATCCTGCTTCGCGTCCCAATCCTTCAGGAGATCATACGTTCGGAATCCGGGTATGGCAAAATTGTTATACACAAAGACCGGCTTGCCGAGCTGCTGCTCAAGCTTCTCCTTCACGTGGCCGACATACCCTTTGCCCGCCAGATCACCCGTGCCCGCAGTCAGGGAATCGCCGATCGCCACGATGCGGATCTGATTCTTGGCCTCCCACGCCTCCTCCTTCTTCACCGCCGGCTGGGGAGCAGCATCACCCGGAAGAGCCGCGGGAGCGGGCTCGGGATACATGATCTGGTTCACGGCGTAAGCAAAGCCGAAGACGCACAGCAAGGTGGACAGCAGCGCGGCCGAGCCGGCCGTCCGCCACAGCCATTTGGTCGAGAACATCGTTTTTCCCCCATCTCTTAGGAGCTTCGGGCCCGCGCATACCGGCAGGCCTCATGTATGTTTTTAGAGTAGCGGTTCTCGCACCGATTTGCAAACTTGCCCCCTGGAAGAAGGAGATGGCCCTGGGCGGATCAAGCCGCCGGAACGCTGATATACTGCAGCGGATTGAGCTGTTTGCCGTTGCGGCGGATCTCGAAGTGCAGGTGCACCCCCGTCGACTGTCCCGAGCTGCCCATGACACCGATCTTCTCCCCTTTTTCGACTCCCTCCCCCTTCTTGACGCTGATCCGGCTTAAATGTCCATAGAGCGTCTCGTATCCGTTCCCGTGATCGATCACGATGGTATTCCCATACCCCGACTTCCACCCGCTAAAAGAGACCTTCCCCCCGTCGGAGGCCAGGATCTCCCGCCTGTCCGAGATCAAGTCGGTTCCGTTGTGCGCCCGGCCCCAGCGGCGGCCGAATACGCTCGTTACCTTAGCCTCCAGCACCGGGGAGGCAAAGCTCCCGCTGCCCTGTCCCGGGACCTTCTTCGTCCCGCGCACGACAACGGAGGGCACGGGGTCCGCCAGCACAGTCTCCCCGAGAGGACGCACCTCGGCTTCCGTGCCGTTCAGCGTTACCGTGCGGTAGGTCACCTGCTTCAATCCGGGTTTCCCCTGGGACGCAACGCGGACTTCCCCCATCTTCATCTCCCCGTCGCTCACGTACTGGATTCCCATTGGAACGGGCTGCTGCTGTGTATGTACGGCTTCGACCCTGACCGTGAGCAGCGGCTTAGGACGGCTTAAGATCAGCTCGTCTCCAACCCGGATGGCATCGCCCTTCACCTGCGGATTCAGCCGGCGGATCTCCTCCTGTAAGACCCCGTGCCGGACAGCGATCAGAGAGAGGCAGTCCCCCCGTACCACCTTGTACACGAAGGGCCGCTCTTCCCCAGCGAGCAGCTTGGCCAGCAGGGTGTCCGCCCCTTCTGCCGCCTGCGGCGTTCCTGCTTCCTCCGTGCGCTCGAACGGCACTTCTCTGAGTTCAACCTGCTCCTCAAATTCCGCCGTAATCCTGGCGCCGGGATCGGCGGCCGCCGCCTCGGCCAGATAGGGCGCTTTCACTTTCTCCAAAATAGAAAAAGCGGTATCCATATCGCTGACGGTGCCGGCAATCCGGCCGTCTACGCGAATTTCCACCGCATGTACGACGATCTGCAGTTTTCGGCCGAGGGCCGTCAATACCTTGCCGTCTTCCGCTCCTTCGAAGAAGGCTTCCTTCTCCACGAAGAGGAGCCGCTCCAGATTGGAGTGCATCCCCTGTGCCATAGCGGCGCTTCCCAGCTCCCCGTACCGCTCGTCCCTCCAGGCCCGAATCACCTGGGGACTCGACACGATACCCATCCGTTCCCCATCCAGAAATACATCGTATACGGGTTCGGTGCCTGCAGACACAAGCCACCTTCCCGAGAGGATCACCGTCACGATCACAGTCAAGGCCGCGGCCCATTGAAGCAGTACCCGTGGCCCCTTGCCCGCATATCCACGCTGGTTCAACGTCCATCCCTCCTTATCTGTTCTGGTTCCCGCCGCTAGCGCAGCAGGAGGCCGGGCGGAGCGACCCGTGCGCTCAGCCCCTCCCATGTATATGCCCGTGAGGAGGAGATAGGACAATATTTGCGCAAAAAGGCCGATCGGCGACAGGCAGAGAGGCGGCTTCGGAGGCGGAGAGACGTGCCGGATCACCGGGGAGGGACGGCTCAAAGATGCAGCCGGAATGCGGGCGGAGGCCGGCAGGATCGGCCCTAGTTCCGCCGAGTTGGAGTGCTGAGCGGCGCACGAAAAAAAAGCCCTGCCCGGCGTCATTCTTCCTGCCGGGAGGGGTTCGAGTGCAGCTTGTGCTGGGGATGAGAAAAGGTACCGTCGGTATCGCTACTTTGGGATCAGCCTTAGACCGATCCCAGGTGTGCTTCGCGGAGTATTTGGACGCTTACGCCGTTTGCTGGCTGTCCAACACGGATTTACCGTGTTCGAGTCGCGTGCAAGCCGGCCCACGGCTGCGCATCAGTCCGCTAACACGGATTCTCCGTGCTATTCGGACGAATTCGCCGTTTGCTGGCTGTCCAACACGCATTTTCCGTGTTCGAACCGCGTGCAAGCCGCCCGGCCAGCCATGCAGCGGCAGAGCTGCCTGTGCGGACCAGCCCTGCCGCCCCTTTGCCGGTGTACCGCCGATCTAGCCCGCTTCTTGCAGCAGACGATACTGGGCCTGGATCAGGCCGTGGTATATGCCCTGGTGCTTCATCAGCGCGTCGTGATCGCCCTCCTCCATCACCCGGCCGTGATCGAGCACGAGGATGTGATCGGCATGCCGGATCGTTGACAGCCGGTGCGCGATGATAAACGAGGTCCGGCCGGCGAGCAGTGTTTTCAAAGCCTCCTGGATCTTCAGCTCCGTCTCCGTATCGATGCTCGCCGTCGCCTCGTCGAGGATGAGCACCTGCGGGTCGGCCAGCAGCGCACGAGCAAAGGACAGCAGCTGCCGCTGTCCCATCGACAGCACGTTGCCCCGCTCCTGCACCTCGGTGTCGTAGCCCTGCGGCAGCGAAACGATGAAGTCGTGTGCGCGCACCGCTTTCGCCGCCGCTTCGACCTCCTCGTCCGTGGCATCAAGCCGCCCGAAACGGATGTTATCGCGGATCGTGCCCGAGAAGATGAAGGTGTCCTGCAGCACGATGCCTACCTGCGAGCGCAGGCTCTGGATCGTTACATCACGGATATCCGTTCCGTCAATCCGGATGCTGCCCGAGGTAACGTCATAGAACCGGCACAGCAGGTTGATTATCGTGCTTTTGCCGGAGCCCGTATGCCCGACAAGTGCGATCGACTGGCCGGCCTTCACCTGCAGATCAATGCCCTTCAGCGCGTGGCGGCCGGGCTCATATTCGAACTCGACTCCTTGGAAGTCGATATCCCCCCGGATCGGAGGCAGATCCTTCGCGGCCGGCCGTTCGGCGACATTCGGCTGCTCGTCGATGAACTCGAAGATCCGCTCCGAGGAAGCCATGGCAATCAGCATCTGCGAGTACATCTGCCCGAGGCGGTTGATCGGCTCCCAGAAGTGGCCGATGTAGGTGGCGAACGCGACGAGCACCCCGACCGTAATCTCCCCGGACTGAATCAGGGAAGCTCCGAACCAGAACAGAATACAGTAGCCGATCGCCCCGGTGACCTCGATGATCGGGTTGAACGCCTGATTGAGATTGGAGGCACGGGTCCATGCCTTATGGTTGTCCTTGTTCATGAGCTCGAAGAAAGCCATATTCGGCTTCTCCTGCGTATAAGCCTGGGTCACCTTGATGCCCTGGATGCACTCGTTGAGGTGGGCGTTGATCCGGGACGTCTTCGTCGACACGACCTGCCAGGACCGGCGGATTTTCACCCGCAGCTTAGTCGAGATCAGGAACATGATCGGTACCGTCAGGATAATGGCCGCGCCCAGCTTCACATTATAGATGAGCAGGATCACAATAATGCCGACGAGCTGCACGCAGTCGATCATCAGGTTTACTGCCCCGTTGGTGAGCAGGTCCTGCAGCGAATTGACATAGTTCGTAATCCGCACAAGGATGGAACCGGCCGGACGCTTGTCAAAAAAGCGGAACGACAGCTGCTGGATATGGCTGAACAAGTCATGCCGCAGATCGTAGATGATGCGCTGGCCGATCATGTTCGTATAGCGGATGCGATAAGCGTTTGCCGCCCACTGGATGATATAAAGGCTGAGCATGCCGAGCACGCAGTATAACAGGGTCGTGCCGTCCTTCTCCTTCAGCGCATGGTCGATCGCATAAGCGATGAGGAGCGGATTGAGCAGCTTCGTGATGCCGCCGACACACATCATGACGATCATAATCGGCACGAGCTGCTTGGCGTAAGGCTTCATGTATTTGCTGAGACGTTTGACCTGCACCCAGTCAAAGCCCTTATCGAGTTCTTCGTCGTCCTGATAGACGAACCGGTTCATCGTCTCTTCGGCACCCTTTTCACCTGCAGGACCGCGTCCTGACTGCTCTGACTGTCCGCTCAATGGATGAGCCCCCTTCCTTTGACCTCGCCCTGCACCGATGCCGCTACTTCCCGGCCTGCCGCATCCCCGGGAACCCCTTCGCGCAGCAGGACGCCAGGCACCGGTTCGGATGAAGGACAAGCGGAAGACCGCGCGTTCATTTCCTCTCCTCCGCCCTCTTCCTCTGCCGGTCCGTCCGCGAACTGGATGCGGTATGTATCGAGATACGGCCCTTCCTGCGCCATCAGCTCGGTATGTGTGCCCCGCTGGACGATCCGGCCTTTGTCAAGCACAATAATCTCGTCGGCATGCTTCAGTGAGGAGATCCGGTGTGCAATGATGAATGTCGTCCGCCCCTTCATGACCTCCTGGAAGCCGCGCTGGATCTCGTGCTCCGTCTCCATATCCACGGCGCTGGTCGCATCGTCCAGAATAAGGATTTTCGGATTCTTCAGCAGTGCTCTTGCAATCGCGATCCGCTGCTTCTGCCCGCCCGAGAGTCCCAGCCCCCGTTCGCCGACAATAGTGTCGTACCCGAGCGGCAGCTCCATGATAAAGTCATGCGCCTTGGCCAGCTTGGCAGCCTTGATGATCTCGCTCATCGACACTTCCTTGACGCCGTAAGCAATGTTACCGCGAATGGTGGACGAGAACAGGAATGTCTCCTGAAACACGATGGCCGTCTGATTCCGCAGACTCTCCAGCGTCACATCGCGGATATCCCGTCCGTCGAGCGTAATGCGTCCGTCTTTGACATTATAGGCCCGCAGGAGCAGCTGAATCACGGTCGATTTGCCGGAGCCCGTACCCCCGAGCAGCCCGATTACTTTTCCCTCCGGAGCATCCAGATTGAAATCCTTCAGCGCCGGCTGATTCTCCGTATAGGCAAAATTGACATTCTCGAAGCGCACATGTCCCCGGACTTCCTCATCTCGAAGTGAAAGCGCATTCTCCTTGTCCTTGACATGCACGTAATGATGCAGAATTTCGAGCAGCCGCTCACCGGCCGCCTTGGATTGGGTGAAGTTGTTGATATGGAACCCGATCCCCCACATTGGACCGATGATATACCAGATCAGGCTGAAGAAAGCGACAAGCTCCCCAAGCGACAGCTCTCCCCGGATGACCATCCATCCGCCCAGTCCCAGCAGAATGACTACACTGAGGTTGGCGAAGAGCTCCATCAGCGGAAAATATTTGGCCCAAATGCCGGCCGTCGCCATATTGTTGATTTTGTACTCATCGTTGCGCTGGGAGAACTTCTCGATCTCATGAGGCTCCCTGGCGAACGACTTGACCGTGCGCACCCCGGTGATGTTCTCCTGCACGGAGGTCGTCAGTGTACTCATCGACTGCCTAAGCGTTCGGAAGGCCGGGTGAATCCTGCCCTCGAAGCGGATGGCGGTGAAGACGAGAAACGGCATGGTGGCCATCGTATAGACCGCCAGCTCCCAGTTGATTGTGAACATCATGATCACACCGAACAGGAGCATCGTGACCACATTGAGAATCTGCACGAAGCCAAAGCCGACAAAATCCCGTACCGCCTGCAGATCCGCCGTCAGCCTGGACATCAAATCCCCTGTGCGCGCCTTGTCGTAGTACGGAAAGGACAGGTACTGCAGTTTCCGGTACAGGGCCCCCCGCAGATTGTACGCGGTCATGTTGCCGAGCCGTGCGCTTGACGTACCGTGAAGATACTGGAACCCCGCCTTGACCGCCATGACGCCGAAAACCGCCAAGGCCAGCAGAGGCACCATGTCATACTGCTTCTCTCCGATCACATCATCGATGAGATACCGGAGCAGGTTCGGATACACGAGCCCCAGC
Source organism: Paenibacillus sp. S-38 (assembly GCF_049942825.1). Classification (NCBI taxonomy): domain Bacteria; kingdom Bacillati; phylum Bacillota; class Bacilli; order Caryophanales; family Paenibacillaceae; genus Paenibacillus; species Paenibacillus sp. S-38. The sequence continues at coordinate 3,257,447 of NZ_CP187970.1, read as the reverse complement.
GCCGTTGCCGTCATGAGGCTGAGCACCGAGATCAACAGAAACCTTCGTTCCGACCAGTAATACTCCTTCAGCTGCTTAAATACATTCATGGAGACCCTCCTTCTCCCGGGATTTCCCCTGTCCGGCAGCCCATCACCGGAGGGATCAAACCCCTTCCGCATACCGTATGTCTGTGAATCGGCGGCCCCTACATCTTGCCGCGGAGCTTACGTGCCGTACGTACGGTTTCCGTCGCTCCCCTAAGCGCCGACAGGCATGGAAAAGGACGCCCGGACTCCAGAGAACCGTGCCGATTGAAGCGTTTCAGCTATGAGTTGAAGTGTAGCACCATAGCTTGGGAGCGGCAACAGAGAGCGCCTCCATAATTGAGTTCTATTCCAGATATTTCTTCATATCTTCTCATCTGAAGGACTGAGCCCCTCTTTTTCGCCCAAATCATGCGGAATTGTCTGAATGTAAACCCTTTCACAAAAACTTAGTCGATTTTGTGTCCGACAGAAAAAAGCGCCAGGGCATCTCGTAGATTCGTCTGCACCTCCACCCTTTCATAAGGGGCGGGAAACGGGTACTTGCCGGGCCACTTTCACCAAAAAAGCACATCAATTTAGATCATACAGTGCGCTGAGATCGTCGCACTGGAGCAGCCGGCTTTCGCCGGGAGGTGGGGATCCCCGCACCGTTCCGTAACAGCGCGAGACACCAAACACACCAACTGTGATCCCTTTTCGAAGGCTTGATGACGATAGAGGCGTATGGCTTCCTGTTCGAACTGCTGCTCAACGGTATAATCCTGAGATCTCCATCCCGCCGGTCTGTCGAAAGGCAGCCCGGGCATCACCCGGCAACCCTCATTGGCTGCTCTCGGACCTGCTGAAGGGTCGGCTGGGCGGCATCCCAGTTCTGTCTATACCGTTCTGCGGTCGGTGCACTCCCTGCTGGCTTATGACTAGGTTGAGGAAAACTGCAGGCCTTCGGCGCTGGCGCCGCTTCCCGGATCCGCATGCCTCCGGCCGTCGGAATCCGGTTCCCCGGCGACCGTCTGAACCGATAGGCCTCGCTGGTTTTCCGATAGACAACCAGAAAAGCCGGCGGATCCCTCCGCCGGCTTCATCCGGTTACATGTTTGATTTCTGCGGCTCAAGACACTCCAGAAGCCGCGTATGCTTCGTACGCAGCGCCGGCAGGTCGACTTTCGCTTCGAGCGCTTCGAGCAGGCCGCCCGCATGCTCCTGCAGCGCCTGCCGCATCGCTTCGGCACGCTCCGCTGCGCCATCCTGCAGCTGTGCGGCGTATACGGCCTGCAGAGTCTGCGTCTGCTCCTCCGCAAAGGCAGTCATCGGCGCGATGAGCAGCGCCTCAAGCTCCTTGCGCAGCTGCGCCTTGCCTTCGCCTTCGAAGAACTGCTTCGCGTTCTTGAAGAAGCCCCCGAGCCACTTGGCAGTGAGGTCAACCCTCAGCTGGGCGGTAAGCTCCGGCGTCTTCAGCTCCATCGCCCGGAACTCCGGAGCTTCGAAGGAATCGATCCCGCCCCGGCGCACCTCTTCCGCCCAAGCCTGCTCCGTCCCCCGCAGCAGCGCATTGACTTTGTTGCCGATACGCAGCGTGGTGGCGAGCACCTCCTGGGTCAGGTCGAAGGTGATCATCCGGCGCAGGTCTTCCCAGGCGGACACAAGGATCGCCTTCGGATCCCGGTTGTCCTCCCGGAAGACCGCCGGGTTGATCGCATGATTGAACAGCTCCCCGAACCGGTAGGTCGTTCGCTGCTTCACATAGTACAGCAGCTCCGCCACGTCCTTGGAGAGCTCGCGCTGCTCCGCATCCAAGCCCGGCGATTCGAGCCGCCGCAGGGCGCCGCTGAGCGATTCCCTCAGCTGGGCCGCTTCCCGCTCTCTCTCGGAAGCATCCGCCGTAGCCCGCTCCATGAAGTAGCTCAGCACGTCGGCGGCCCGCTTCACTTCCGCATCGCCGGCACGCACCGCCATTTCGGTCAGCTCGCCGAACGTGAAGCGCACGAACTCCCGCTCGAAGCGGAGAATGCCCGTCTCTTCCACGGCTTCCGCATCGCCTGCGAGTTTGCCCTGCAGCGCATAATAGCTCGACAGCGGGTAGATCCGGGGGTGCCGGATGCCGTGCTGCAGCAGGTTGCTCTCCACGTGGGAGACAACCCCCTCGAGCTCCTCGGGAGAAGAAGCCAGGTCAGCCGCATTGACGATGAAGAACATTTTGTCAAGCTCGAAGCTGTCCTTCACCCGGCCGAGCTGGAGCAGGAACTCCCTGTCGGCATGCGAAAAGGCGTGGTTATAGTAGGTTACGAACAGAATCGCGTCCGCATTCTTGATATACTCAAAGGCCACGCCGGTATGACGTGCGTTGATGGAGTCCGCTCCCGGCGTATCGACGAGCACAACCCCCTGCTCAGTGAGCGGGTTGTTGTAGTACAGCTCGATCTCCTCGACGAAGCACGAGCGGGCCTCTTCCGCCGCGTAGGCGCCGAATTCCTCGGAGGAGACCTTGAGCTCCTCCCCCAGCTTCGGGCTCATCTCCGCCCAGCCCTTTTCCACCGCCTTCAGAAAAGCGTAGTGGGGCTTGCCTTTGCCCGGAATCTGGGCCGGCTGCAGCCCCTTGGCTGCCTCTAGCGCCGCCTTCTCTCCTTCGGCATGGATCCCGAGCACGCCGAGCGAATACAGCACATCGTCGAGCAGCCGCTCGCGGCTCTTCATCCGCACCTTGGCCGTGCCGTGCGGCCAGCCCGCTTCAGGCGCCGGCGGCAGGATCTTGTTGATCGCCGCCGTCGTCGGATTCGGCGACACCGGCAGCACACGCTGCCCGATCAGCGCGTTGGCGAAGGACGACTTGCCCGCCGAGAACGCGCCGAACAGCGCGATCGTGAACCGGCTCTGCCCGAGGCGCTCCGCCTTATCGAGCAGCGAGCGCCGGATGCTCGCGAGCGCGGCCGTGCCGTCCAGCTCGCCGGCGGCCGCCCGCAGGCGCTCCGCCGCCTGGCACAGCTTCGCGCGGTGCGCCTCCGCGCCCAGCGCGGCTCCGCCGGCAGGCGCCGCCCCGCGGCCCGCCCGCTGCAGCCCCAAAGCGAGTCCCTCGCTATGGGGCTGCCCGGCGGGCGCCGCGGCCGGCGGCGCCGTGCCGTCCGCTGCGCCCGGCGCGCTGGCCGGCGCTGGCAGCGCGGGCGCCGGCGCGGCCGGCAGGGGCGCGAGCAGCGCAGCGCCGTAGGCCGCCTCGGCGGCGGCGAGCGCGTCGAGCTCGCGCAGGCCGCCAAGGCGCGCCTCGAGCTCCGCGAGCTGCCCGCGCAGGGCGGCGCGCTGCGCCTCTAGCGCGGCATCCAGCTGTGCGAGCAGCGCTTCGCCGGCGGTAAGCGCCGCCTGGCGGTAGAGCGCCTTCGCCTCAGCCGAAATACCCTTCGAGTACGTCAGCGTGTACTCGCCGCCGAATGAGGCGGCCTCGTTGACCTGAGCCGCTAGCCACGCCGGCGTCACTTCCGCACCAATGCGGTCGGCCGCCTCCGTCACCTGGGCCAAGGGCAGCCCCTGCCCCTCCAGCCTCGACTTCACCGCCTGCTGCACATGCCGCTCCACCTGCGTCTCCAGCTGCGACGCGAAGTCTTTGTGCAGCGCAGAGAGCCGTGCATCCCGTTCGGCCTTCGTCTTCGCGGCGCTGCCGAACCAGCCGACCTTGAAGCCCGGCCGGCGGCTCTCGAGATACGCATGCGCGAGGTCCCGCGTTACCGCCGGGGTGATGTTGGCGTTGTCAAGCACCGCCCCCACGTCCTTGCGCAGGGCGGCGTCGAGCGTACGCGGCAGCTCATCCAGCCTGGCGAGCTCCGCAGCCAGCCGTTCCTGCTCCGCCTGCGCGGCGGCAATATCCACGCCGCCCTCCTCCAGCTTCGCGCGGATGGCTTCTTTCGCCGGCTCGTTCGCCTCCGCCATCTTGGCGGCATGGGCGCCGGCCAGCGCTTTGGCCGACTTCTCCAGGCTGAGATGGACCAACGGCTCCCGCAGGGAGATCAGCTCGCGAAGCAGCCAATCGAGCCGGCTCCATTGGCTGGCCGGGTGATCCGGCACCTTCACCGAGGTGTATACGATACCGTCCGGCCTCACGCCCCAGGAAGCAAAAGCTTCCCGTACACCCTCGCGGTAGGCTTCCAGAGATACCTCCTGCTCCCGATGCTTGTCGACCATGTTAATGATAAGATAGAGCGGCTTGCCCCACTCCGTCATCTTCTTGGTGAAGGAGAGGTTGATCTCCGATTGCACATGGTTGTAGTCCATGACATAGAACACCACGTCGGCCAAATGCAGCGCCGACTCCGTGGCCAGATGATGCGCATCGTCCGTGGAATCGATCCCCGGCGTGTCCAGCAGCGCCGCTTCTTCCCCGAGAAGCGGGATCGGATAGGCGATCTCCACCGTTTCGATGTCCACGCCGTTGCGGCAGTGCTCCGCCAGATCCTCGAGCGCCACCCGGTCCACCCTAGGGGAACCATCCGCAGCCTGCTCCCGGTAAATCACCCGCGCTCCAGCCTCACCCGAAACAATAGACACAATGTTCGCGCTTGTCGGGATGGGTGAAGACGGCAGCAGCGGATGCCCGCACAACCGGTTGATCAGGCTCGATTTGCCCGCGGAGAAGTGTCCGCAGAATGCCAAATAGAGCCGTCCGCTCTCCGCCTTGGCCAGCAGCTGCTTCAGCTTTCGTGCGTTTTCGTCATCCCCAGCCTGCTCTACCTTAACCAGCAGGGAACGGACAGCCTCCCGCATCGCCGGATCGCCCGCCGTGCCTCTCGCCTCTGTGTTCCCCAGCTCTTCGTTCTTGTCCTTCACTGCGGTTTCGCCCGCCGTTCTGCCAGTCGTCATCGTCTCTCCTACCCCTGCCTAAGTCTCTGTCAACCCTTGTATTCAGGGTCTTCTATGGTTCGATTCCCGGAATCGATTTTCCTTATAAACAAAAAAACCGAATCGCTTCGGTTTTAGTGTACCATATTTTCCGTTTCCGGGATAAAAATTTCGAACACGTCACGGTGCTGCAGGATCGTAATGTCACGGTCCTTCACCTTCATCACAACCACCTCTGGACGCTGCTTCATCCGGATCAGATAGTTCTCCGGCACACTGCCCGACTCCGATACCGTAATGCCCTCTACCTGCTTCTCTTCGTTCTCCTCCAGAGGGGTTTGAAGCACCTTCTCATAAATGTCGGAGAATACCTCAAAATCGCTGGTGTACACAGAAATACATTTCATTGCTTATCCTGTCCTTTCTTTTTTCAAACTGTCGCCGTTTTGCTTGGTTTCGCTTTTGGTATAGGTTTCCTAGTCGGGTTCGTTTTCATACGTTTTTTCCCTTCGCGGCACAAATCGAGCAGGGGGCATTCCCCGCAGTTGGGATTCTGCGCCTTGCAGTGGTAGCGTCCGAAGAAGATCAGGCGGTGGTGCGTATCCGTCCATTCTTCGCGGGGAACCCGCTTCATCAGCTTCTTCTCCACTTCCAGCACGGAGTCCTTATGAGCCGCAAAGCCAAGACGCTTGGACACCCGTTCTACGTGCGTATCCACAGCAATGGCCGGCACGCCGAATGCGTTCGATACGACCACATTGGCGGTCTTGCGGCCTACGCCGGGAAGCTCTACGAGCTTCTCATGCTCCTGTGGCACTTCACCATCGTACTTGTCCAACAAGATGGCACAGAGCGCCTGGATATTCTTCGCCTTGTTGCGGTACAGTCCAATCCGTCGGATATCCTGCTCCAGCTCCTCAAGAGGAACGGCAAGATAATCCTCCGGCTTCCGGTATTTGCTGAATAACGTAGCGGTCACCTTATTCACCGTCTCGTCCGTGCACTGCGCGGACAGCAGTACGGCGATTGTAAGCTCAAACGGATTGGAGTGGTTCAGCTCACAGTGAGCGTCAGGGAACATGCCGGCGATGGTGTCTAGTATAACTCTGGCTTGAGTATTGTTCAATCGTTCCCTCTCCTGTTCCGTTTGTTTCTTTCAGTTTACCGAATCGTTCCTGTGTAATCAATGACTAATGCCGACAAAATACGAACTTTTTACGAAAAACAAAGTTTTATTTTTTTTGGAGAACCCCACTGGCATTACAAGTCGGATCCTGCTCATAAGAAAAGACCGCCTGGCATCCGGAGCTACCTCCTTTTACACAGACGATCTCTGGCTAAAAAAGTTTCATACCTTAAAAAGTTTTAAGGAAGAAAATAAGGACGCTTTTACTTCTCAAGCTCGTAGATCTTATCGTCGATCACGTACACGTTCACTTCTTCATCCGCCTTGAAGGAACCCGCCGCCACCGTTTCGCTGCCCTTGTGCAGATATGCCTTGGTGAGCAGATTATAGTTCGTCTTCTCGTTATTCGCACCGGCCTTGAAGATCATCTGCTTCAGAACGCTGTCATAGCCGCTCACCGTGCGTTTGCTGACAGACGCCAGCTCGATGACGTACTTGCCGTTCTCGTCCTTGCGAATTTCCACCCGGTCGTTCGGCTTCAGGGAGCTGATCGTTCCGATCACCGCTGTCCCCTGCTTCACGCTCGCGCCTGTTCCGGCATTAACAACCTGCACGGCGCCGCCGGATGCCTGCAGTGTCACGGTTCCCGCCGCAGCATCCACACCGGTTACTTTGCCCCGCTGTACGTTCTGGATCGTAACCGTGTCCACCTTGGTGCCGACAATGGTAGCCGTGATGAACTCGTCAATGCCGATTTGGCTGAAGGTATGGGTGGCTTGACCCGGGTTGTAGATCTTGTCGTCGTTCTCGACCGTGAACTTTACGGTTTTGCCGCTTGCATCCTTCGCTTGGACTTCACGAGAAGTCGCATTGGTTAGGAGCACCTTATAGACGCCGGATTTCAGCGTTGAGATCTTCGTAACGTAGTCTTGGGCAAATGTCGGCGTAACCCGCACGAGATCGCCTACCTTCAAGTCGGTCAGAGCAGCGGTCGCTTTGCCCTCCACTTCAACCGGTGTTCCGTTATTGACCTTAAAGGTCAAGTTTTGTCCGCCGGCGGTACGGATCGTGAGATCATTGGCAATATTGCTGTTGTTCGTCAGCTGGGTGATCGTCCCGTCCACATACTGCGTATTCTCAATCTGGACAATCTTATCTTTTGACACTTTCAGATCCACTCTGGATTTCCGCGTATTCGTGCTGGTGGAGCTGCCGATGAATACGGTCTGGAATTGGCTCAGGTCAATCTTCGACCCTTGGTAGCGAATCACTGTATTCTCTGAAAGCTTGAACGCTCCTCCGCCAGTATCAGAATTAATGGTCACTAACTTCGTTTCAGAATCATAACCAATGAGGCTAGCGTAAATATACTGCTTGATCGAACGCGAAGTGACGGTAATCCCCACCACTTTATCGTTAAGCAGCTCCAGCTTCAGTTCATCGCCGGATTCGAGATCATAGAGGGACGCGTTCTGCAGTCCGTCGATCGTGACGGCCACATTGTCCGCTATGTAGTAGGCGCCAAGACCCTCACCGCTTTTGCTCACGGTAAGAATGGTCTTGTCCTCGTTCAGGCTGGTCATGGTCGCCTGCACGGACTGTCCGTAATCCGCCTGCTTGCGGATCGTAATATTCTGCAGCACGTTGTCTTTGATTTCGTAGGTGACATTATCGCCTACCCGCAGCTTGGTGATATCCGATGCGGTTCCCTCCGCCGTCTTCACCGAGGTCTGGAGCGAGATGCCATAGTTCTCCGGAAGCCCGGTGGTGCTTTCCTGGAACGAAATCTGCCCTTTGTCCGCCTCTATGCTCAGGATGGTGCCCTCTGCGGTCTTGCTGATCGGAAGCTGCTTCACTACGATTAGAGATATTTTCTCTTCCTTAAGCAGCGTATTGCGCTTAAGCTCGACGATCGTACCCGGTACGACGGAGCTCAGGCTGAGCCCTCTACCCTCATGGTCCGTTACCGACACATTCGCTGACAAAGGATATAAGGTATCCTGATTGCCCTGCTGGAGCGAAACCATCATCTGGTCAAGGTACATCTTGCTCAGCGTGCCTTCGAAGGTTTCAAGCTTCTGTTCTTCGTTCGTCAGCTCGAGGTAAGACACCGCACTGCCCTTCACCACCAAATACACTTCATTGGTCAGCTTAATGTTGGACAGAGCAATCCGCGAATCGTCTTTCGCATTGTACACGGCCGTATCCGAAGACACCGTATATTCCACCGTCTCTTCATTCGAGTTCAGGAGCTTCAGCTTCCGGTCGGTCAGCTCCAGGACATAGCCCGTTACGATATTCTTCGGACGGCTGACCATCTCCTTGTCCGCCCGGCTCAGGAACGTAGCCATCTGTGCCCGGGTCACTTTGCCCTGCGGCTTGAAACCTCCGTCTTCGAAGCCCTGCACGATCTTGAGCGATACGGCCGCGTTAATATACCCGCCGGCCCACTCGGAGTTGTCCTTCGAATCGTTGAAGGAAGAGTTTTCCCCTTCCAGCTCTTCGGCAAGCTGCTCTTTGCCGATGGCACGGATCACAAGCTTGGCGACCCACTCCCGGCTTGCCTCCTTCGTGCCCCAGTTCACCTTGGCTGCAGTTTCTTCCACCTCTTCAGCCGGAATAATTAACCCTTTGTCAAACGCATACGCAATATACGGCTTGGCATAATCGCTGACGGATACCGGCAGCACCGTCTCCGCCTTATTCTTCTGTACCTCCGATTCCAGTCCCATCATGCGGAGGGCCATCACGACCACTTCCTGCTGGGTCACGGAATTCTCCGGACGGTATTCCTTCCGCTCGTACCCTTCGATAATACCAAGGGCTGCCAGCTTCGTTATATGCTTGATCGCCCAGTGCTCGGCGCTCACATCCGAGAACCGCTGAGAGGCCGTATCGGCCGCTGCCGCGGAGCTTCCTCCCGTGGAAGTTTCCGCTGCATAGGCCGGACTGCCCACCGCCAGCGTCAAAGCCAGTACGGCGGCCGCCAGCCTGCGCGCTTGGTTATGTTTCTTGCTCATCATGTATGGCTCCTCTCAGTCTAATGCAGCTTGCACTTTCATTTGTTCTACTGCCGTTTGATCGGGTGCGGAAGGTCCATATGCCCCATGAGGCTGTCGACCGGCTGGCCGTCCAGGAGCACATCGATGCTCCCCACTTCCTCGAATTGGAACAAGGTCTTCTGGAGCGCTTGAAGCAGCAGCTCTTCCCCACCGGAACCCAGCCGGCTCTCCTCAGCCATCGATAGATCGACGGTCAGCTGACCCTCTTTCAGATCGGCTTTCTTAAAGGTGAACCCTTTGAACAAGGTCATCGTATCGGCATCCGGCGCCTTCTTCAGGCTGTTCAGCGCGGCCAGATACTTGTCCTTGTCCGCTTTGTAAGTCACTTTGACGCTTTTCTCCACGAGCTTCTCCAGCTGTGCATCGCTGAAGTAAGCTTTGATCGTCAGCTGCTTCTCGTCCGTCTTCGGCTCCTGCTTTACAGGCGTCTCCTTGGCGGGCTCTGACGTGCCGGTGCCCGGTTTCGGCTCCGCGGCGGGAGCCGGTACAGCTGCATTCTGGGATGGAGGTGCCGGCGCTTCACCCGAAAGCGGCGCCTTCTGGCCGCAGCCTGCAGCCAGGAGTACGGCAATAGCTGCCGCTGCCGTCACTTTCAGCCATGATTGTTGCATCGTTACCCACTCCTTACTCGAGATTCAACTGCTTCTTGATGGCAGCAACGATGGACGCAGCGACCCGGTTCTGGAATTCGTCCTGATACAGCTGCCCTTCATCTGCGGCGTTCGAAAGAAACCCGACTTCAAGCAGCACGGAAGGCATCATCGTATTACGGATCACATAGAAGCGCTCCTGCTTCACTTTCCGGTCCGGAAACCCGGTCGCCTCCAGCAAGTACTTGTGGATCAGGGCGGCAAATTCGCGGCTCTGCTCGGTGTAATAATAGGTCTCGGTCCCCCGGATACTTTCTTTGCCGGCGGTATTGGCGTGAATGGAAACAAACAGGTCTGCCTGCGCGTTGTTCGCCATATCGGTCCGTCCCCCGAGTTCAATGAACGTATCGTCGGAGCGGGTCATGATCACCTCAAGCCGGGAGTCGGTTTTGAGCAGGTCCGCGACTTTGCGCGCCTGCTGTAATACGTAATCCTTCTCCTTGCGTTTCTGCAACGAGATGGCCCCGCTGTCCTTGCCTCCGTGCCCCGCATCGATGACGACACGGAAACGGGTCTTGCCCGGCACGATTTTACCGGTAAGCTCGCCAGGTTTGCTTCCGGCCGCGAGAGATAGATCGGAACGCTGGGACAAATCTACTACTATTCTAACGATAGAATCTTCTTTTGAAAATAGAGAATACCGAATTCCGGTAACGGTCCCGCCGGTCAGCGGGAGCTTGCCTTCCTTCAATCCCTTCAGGTTGGCGGTCAGTGCTTCACCAAGCACCGCGCCCGGAAGGTCGATGATCAGCCGCTCGGGATTGGCCAGACGGAACACGCCCGGCTTCAACTGCGCCCCCTTATCACTCTGGATACTGAGCACATCGCCGGTCAGCGTGATGGATTGGACGGTGGCGAGCTGACCCGAGGCTTCCTTCTCGCCCGTCGACTCCGCATTGTCCGATGTCACGGTCTTCTCGCCTGTCGACTGCGTTCCTTCCGGCGTGACGGTCTTCTCGCCAGTGAGGACGCCGCTGCTCGTCTCCGGCGCGCTTGGCGCCGTTCCATTATCGGACGCCTGGCCCTCGGACGGCTTCACGGATTCCTCGGTCCCGGTTTTCGGCTCCTCCGCCTTCCCGGTGTCTCCCGCTTTGACCGGCTCACCGGCAGCCGGCTGTCCTGCAGGGATATCTTGTGCATCGCCGGCTGCAGGAGTTCCCGCAGGGGCTTGTCCGCCTGCGACTGTGCCTGTCTCAGGCTCCTCCGGCTTCGTCAGGTAGACGGATCTCGCTGCGTTATCCCATTTCACTTCCACGCCAAACTGCTCGCTGACGAAACGGACCGGCAGCATCGTGCTGCCCTCCACGATGACGGGGGCCGCCTCCAGGGCAAAAGCCTTGCCGTTGACGGTCGCCGCTTTCTTGTCGATCACCAGTTCAATGGTCGTCCCGTTTTTGCTCAGCGTCACCTTGCGTGCCTTCTCGTTCCATGCCACTTTGGAGCCTAGGGATTCGGCGATGACGCGGATCGGGACGATCGTGCTTTCGTTCACAATGCGCGGAGCCACCTCAGGCTTCAGCGCCACACCGTCCATGAACAGCTGAATGGCGGGAGCCGCGGCGCCGGCAGCCGCCGGCAGCATCAAGAGCGACAGGATCAACAGAGTGAACCAAGCAGTTAAAGCTTTCATTATGCACCTCTTATTTCCTGTAATTTTACAATTCTTATGTAGAATGCCGGGACACCCTGGGGCTTCCGGCAGAACGAAGGGTATATGTGGCGAAATCTACCATTATATTAGACTACCAAACCTCATAAAAGTTGCACTTTCTCCAAATTTCCTCTCTTTCAGCCGTTTTCAAGGCGCAGCACAAAGAAACCGCAGGCGTGAGCCTGCGGTTTACGGGTTTGCTTCAATTATCTGCAAAATCAGGCAATCTGAGGAGTCACCGATTTCGTAAGAAGGCTGCGGAACTGGTCACCGGAGAGTACTTCCTCGGCAATCAGAATATCGAGGGACTGCTCGAATACGATGCGGTGGCGTTCGAGCATCGCCCGTGTCGTGGAGGTCAGCTCTTGGAGAATCGCCGCATTCTCCTTCATCAGCTCTTCCTTGGTCACCATCTCGCGGTCGATGATACCAAGACGGGTAAGCCCGGAATCCATCATTGTGCGGACCATGTTAAGCGCCTGCTCGAAGTCGTTGCGCGAACCTGTGCTGCGGCCGCCGTAGAACATTTCTTCGGCAACCGAACCTGCCAGCGCCACGATGATCTGGTTCTCGATATGCTGCTTCGTATAGAGATACTGGTCAGCCTGCGGGTTATGGCGGACAAAGCCCAATGCCTTGCCGCGCGGGCTGAGCGATACTTGAGATACCGAGCCCGGACGCACAAGCTCCGCCGCTATAGCATGTCCGAGTTCGTGCATCGCCACGCGCTCCCGTTCTTCCTTCGTGGATTCACGGTCCGTCTTCTCACCGAGCATCACTTTGTCGACCGCCAGCGAGAGATGCTGCTGGCCGATCACTTCGGATTCTTCACGCATTGCGTAGATCGCAGCTTCGTTCATCAGGCTCTCCAGCTGGGCACCGGAGAAGTGGAACGTTTCCTGTGCGATAGCTTCCAAATTTACATTGTCGGCAAGTGGTTTATTTTTTGCGTGGATGTTTAATATATGGAGACGGCCCTTTTTGTCAGGGAGGTCCACTTCGATATGACGGTCAAAACGACCCGGACGCAGAAGTGCGCTGTCCAGCATTTCCTTCCGGTTGGTTGCCCCCATGATCAGAATCCGGGGAGCGTCGGCCGTATGGATCCCGTCGAGCTCTGTCAGCAGCTGGTTCAGCGTCTGGTCATACTCTTTATGCTGGCCGCCATCCCGCTTGCCGCCGATGACGTCAATCTCATCGATGAAAATAATGGCGCTCTCCTTGTTCTCTTTCGCCGCACGAGTGCGCGCTTCCTTGAACAGGTCGCGGATCCGGGAGGCACCGACACCTACATACATCTCAACAAATTCACTGCCCGAAGCGGCCAGGAACACCGAATTGGTGTAATGGGCGGAGGCTTTCGCCATCAGCGTTTTCCCTGTTCCCGGAGGGCCTGTCAGCAGAATGCCCTTCAGCGGACGGATGCCGAGGCGCTGAATATCTTCAGCACGGATCAGAAAATCGAGCGCTTCTTTGAGCTCGCGCTTCGCACGCTCCTGACCGCCGATATCTTCGAACGACATCGGCTTAGGCGCCTGGGCACGCGTCTTGCGCTCAGCCGTACCTACGCCCATGCCGTTGCGGGCGCGGGCCATATAAAGGAACGTTCCGAGAATAACTGACATGAAGATGATCGGAACCACATTCACATTAAGGAAGAAAAGAAACACAATGAGGACCGGGACAAAGCCGATCAGGATCTCTTTGCCGTATTTACTCATTAGGCCACACCCCCATTTTGGCAGCAGCGCGAGGCAGCATGATGTACTTGCTCGCATCTCCGTCCATCAGCGTGATGTACACATAGTTGTCGTCCATCTCGGTGGTGGCTGTAATGGCGGCACCTCCGGTCTGATCCGCTTGGGCTGCTTTCTGCTTCAGTGTTGCAGGAATTTGCGCGTACTGCTTCGTCTCCATGGCTTGGGCTATATCGAACAGCGCAGTAGACCACCACTGTTCCAAACGGGCAGAGCCCGGATTGGTCACTTTCAGTTTCAGATCTTTACGGGCAAGCGCCGTACCGCCTTGGCTTTGAATCTGGTGATAGACTTCGCGAAGCGAGGTTCCCTTCTCGATCTTAATCTCCATAGTTGCTGCCGTACTGCTCAAATCCATGGATACCAGCTCGACTCCCTTGATTCCCGACACGGTCTTCTGCAGCGGACTTTCCATTGCAAAGCTTTGGTAAGCAAAATAGCCACCGAACAACAACGACGACGACACAAGGACACTAAGAATGACTGGTAAGAGACGTAACTTCATGAGCTAGCGTCCCCCTTTCATAGAATATATCGTCTTAGGCATATAGAGAGTATATCACAGGATATATACGATTGGCGATGTAATGTGTGGAAAAATCGTGAAATCCCTAAATTTTTCTTTAGAGTTACAGAAATAGCCGCGGTGGGATGCTGAATCAGCTTCGTCCTTCGCGGCTTTGATCTGTTGCGCAGGTGCTGTCACGGCCGAATCCGGACTTGCCAATCTGCTGCTTGCCGGATCACGCCTCCCTCGCCTGGACCTCCATGCTTCAGCGCAAGGTAAGATTCCAGGTATCGATCGGCTGTCCGTCTGTGAATGTGTAATAATCGTAGAAATACTGCTTCGGTTTATCCTCAGGCTCTATTTTATAGAACACTTCCCATACGGGTGCTCCATTCTGTATGCCGGGCATGGCCCGGAGCACCTCCGCTCCAGGCACCTTCCCGGTTACCTTGGCTGCGGCGGCTTCCGCGTTCATGGCGGCCGGGGCCGGTTCGGTCCGAATCTTATCTCCGGCTGCAAAAACAAAGATGCCTTGGCCGATCTTATCCTCGCCGGTAATGACTGTATAAGTTTCATCACCCACGAACTGCTCGACCTTGTTCACCTTCGCCAGCACCGTCTTCTCATATGCAGCCTGAACCGCCTGGCGCTGACCCGACCATACCGGTTCCATGACCGATTGAAAAACTAAGCCGCCCCCGGCAAATACAGCGGTTACCGCAGCGCCCGTCAGGAGAAGGACCTTCCATCGTTTGCGCAATGCTTATCCCCTCCTTAGCAAAAGCGTCTTATGCGGATGTCAGCCGTTCGAAGGCGGACTGGGCCTCATACATGATTTTCTCTTCATCGAGGGTCAGGCATTCCCTGCCGCGAATGAGCCACTGCCCGTCCACACACACATCGGTAACGTCTCTGGAAGTCGCGGAATAGACCACATGAGAGATCAGGTTCGTGCGCGGGTAGAAGTGGGGCTGGTCTATATCCATTGCAATAAAGTCGGCTTTCATGCCCGGCTGCAGAGTACCTACGTCTTTCAACCAGATGGAGCGCGCTCCGTCCAAGGTTCCCAGCTTCAGCGCATCCCAAGCCGGTACGGCTACCGGATCGCCCGAGACCCCTTTATGAATCAAAGCCGCCAAGCGAATCTCTTCGAGCATATCCAGATTGTTGTTGCTCGCCGCCCCATCGGTTCCCAGCGAGACCAGGACGCCTGCTTTCAGCAATTCAGGTACGCGCGCCACCCCGCTGGCCAGCTTGAGGTTGCTGTTCGGGTTGTGGGATACTCTAACATCGTACTGCTTCAGGATGCCGATCTCTTCATCTGTGAGATGAACGCCGTGAGCTACGAGCGTCGGCCGCGAGAACACGCCAAGCTTCTCGAGATGGGCCACGGGACGCGCACCGTACTGCTCCACATTCTCCTGTACTTCCCGGGCCGTTTCGGACATATGGGTATGTATCGGAAGATTCAGCTCATGTGCCGCGGCCACGATCCGTTCGATATAGTCCGGCGGACAAGTATACGGCGCATGCGGGGACATCATCGCCGTGATCCGTCCGTCCGCTCCGCCATGCCAGTCCTTCGCGAAGCGGACCGCTTCTTCGAGTTTTGCGTCCTGCACATCCCTCGGGCAGAGACCGATGACGCCGCGCGTCAGGCAGGCACGCAGACCGCTCTCCTGCACGGCTTTGGCCACTTCGTTCATATGATCGTACATATCTACGAACGTCGTGGTTCCGCCCTTCACCATCTCAAGGATCGAGAGAAGCGTGCCGCTGCGGACATCCGCCGCCGTAAACTTCGCTTCCATGGGCCACATCTTCTCCTGCAGCCACAGCTGGAGGGCCATATCGTCCCCGTAGCCCCGCAGCAGAGACATAGCGGCATGCCCGTGTGTGTTAACAAAGCCCGGGAGGAAAAGCTTGCCCTTTCCGTCCACACGTTCGTCACATTCACCAAGCTCGCCCTGAGGCGCTTCTCCTATGTACACAATCCGGCTGCCTTCCACGATCATCGTACCGGTGATCACCGGATTTTCCTCGTTCATGGTAATAAAAATGCCGTTATCTATTCTCGTTTTTTTCACTTTTATACTCCTCTCGCAGCCTTTACCGCCTTGATTTCAATGTACAACATTAGAAGAAGAGAAATCAAGCTGACCAGAGCACGCCCCTCTTGCTGGCACCCCTTAACATTCATTAGAATGAAGCTTGAAGGACAAACTAAGATTGCAAATCATTACATGAGTATGTTATTTTTAATTTTGTGTGAATTTGGGCTGTTTTTCTACATAAAACCCGAAAAAAATATGTTTTTATTGTAAATTTCACAATCTTTCACAATCTTGGGAGGCCAAAAACAATGCTTTTTACCAAAAAAAACGACACCGACTTTTTGCTGCTCTTGATCAAAGCGTCGGAAAACACACTGGATGCTGCGCAGAAATTCCGCGATGCGGTGATGGGTACCGAGCCGCCGGCCAACTTCTACCCGCAGCTGAAGGATCTCGAACATAAAGGGGACCAAATCACACACCAGATCTACAAAGGGCTGAACAAGGTTTTTATCACGCCGCTCGACCGTGAGGACATCATGACCCTGGCCACCAAGCTCGACGACGTGCTCGACGGCATCGAAGCCACCATCGCCCGTTTCGATTACTTAAACATTACGGTTTCCGATAATTATATGAAGGAATTCTCCGCAGTCATCGTGGCCAGCTGTCAGCACATTCTCGATGCCTTCAAGCTTCTGGCCAAGAAAAAATACATGCAGCTCTCCGAGCACACGGTACAGATCAACTCCCTTGAGAACGAAGCTGACCGTCTGATGCGCGAAGGGATTCGTGAGATCTTCATGAATCCGAAAGACCCGTATCACGACTTTAAGCTTAAAGAGCTGTACGAGCGTCTGGAAGAAACAACGGATGCCTGCGAGGACGTGGCCGACATCTTAGACAGCGTAGTCCTGCGTTACTCCTAACGGGACCTGTTTGCTAATCCAACCCACCACTTGATCCAGCGGCAGCTTTAGGGAGGAACCCATGTTAACAACCATTATCATCATTGTAGCTTTGGCGCTGCTCTTTGACTTCATTAACGGCTTTCATGATACGGCCAACGCCATTGCCACTTCCATCTCGACCCGTGCTTTGAGCCCGAGAGTCGCGGTGATCGGTGCAGCGACTTTGAATTTTGTCGGAGCCATCTTCTCCTCGGAGGTTGCGAAGACGGTCGGTGGTTCGGTAGCCAACCCGGCCACCATTGAGAACGGCATGCATATAGTTATGGCGGCCCTGATCTCTGCGATTATCTGGAACCTGCTTACCTGGTACTACGGAATCCCTTCCTCCTCTTCGCATACGCTGATCGGTTCCCTTGCGGGAGCGGTTATCGCCGGCGCCGGAATGGGGGCTCTGAACTGGGCCGGCTTCAAATCCATCGTTCTTATTCTCGTCCTATCGCCTATCGTGGCCTTTGCTACCGGGTTCATTATTATGTGGATTATCCGGCAGCTTATTGTCGTGAGCGGAAACAGCTCCCGGACGAAGCTCAACCGTACGTTCCGGAGCTTCCAGGTGATTTCGGCCGCTCTGCTCTCCTTCTCCCACGGCGGGAATGACGCCCAGAAGGCTATGGGAATTATCGTCTTCGGTCTCGTCTCGATGGGATACCAGGACACGCTGGATGTCCCTCTCTGGGTGAAGCTTTCCGCAGCAACCGCGATGGGTCTCGGCACATCGATCGGCGGCTGGCGCATCATTAAGACGATGAGCAAGAAGCTTCTGAAGATCGAGCCGGTCAACGGCTTCGCGTCGGATCTGAACTCTTCCATTGTCATTCAGATCTCTACGCATCTTGGCATGCCGCTCTCCACCACGCATGTCATCTCGTCCTCCATCATCGGTACGGGTTCGGTCCTGCGGTTTCATGATGTGAAGTGGGCGACGGTTACCCGCATGGTGATGACCTGGGTCATTACGATTCCCATCTCCATGCTTCTTGCTTACCTTATTTACAAAATTATTTTCAGCCTTTAATTGAGATTAGTGCAAGAAAAGCCCGGAGCTTGGCTCCAGGCTTTTTTATGTTCACTATATTTACATGGTGTGGTTCAAATTAGTCCAAATAGTAGGCCAGGCTTTGAAGCTCGGTAGTAAAGTCGGCATGGTGCACCCGAACCTCGGTGGGAACCTTTATGATCAGAGGAGCAAAATTTAGAATCGCTTCCACGCCTGCTTCTACGAACCGATCCGCTACCTCCTGGGCTTCTGCCGCCGGCACCGTGATGATCCCGATGCGAACCTTCGCGTCCTGAATGACCTGGTTCAGCTCCGACATCGGTTTCACCTTTAGGTTATTGATCGATTCGCCGATTTTCGCTTCCTGTGCATCGAATACGGCGACAATCTTCATGTTATCCTTCAAGTAAGCGTTATAATTGCAAAGCGCCCTTCCCAGATTCCCCGCGCCCACCAGGGCGACGGGGATCACTTTGTCCAGTTTGAGGATCTGGCGGATCTTCTCGATGAGGTAATCTACATCATAACCGATCCCTTTTTTGCCGAACTCCCCGAAATAAGCGAGATCCTTGCGGATTTGGGCGGGGTTAAGATCCAGCTTTACGCCAAGATCCTGGGAGGAGACAGTCTGTACATTTTTTTTACTGAGCTCACTGAGGAACCTGAGATAGATCGGCAGCCTGCGGACAACCGCTTCCGATATTTTTATCGTCTTCATGCTTCGTTCTCACCCATCCACTGCTTTATTCTTGGCACGAGCTGACCCGAGTTCATATGCTCGATTCTGGGACCCGGGAGCGAGTACAGAAAATACTTGCCGTACTGCGTATCAATCACTCTCGTGTCGTAGATGATCACGATGCCTTTATCGGCCGCGGTCCGCACAAGCCGGCCGAAGCCCTGCTTAAAGCGGATGACCGCCTGGGGTACCGACAGCTTCATGAACGGGTTCATGCCCCGCTGCTTCAGCTTCTCTGTCTTGGCTTCCACGAGAGGGTGATTGGGCGGCTGGAAAGGAAGCCGTACAATCGCCAGGCAGGTCAGGGCATCTCCAGGAATATCGACACCCTCCCAGAAGGAACTCGTACCGAGCAGCACACAGGCTTTGCTGTTTTGAAACAACCGCGTCAGCTTGCTCCGGTTGCTGCTGTCAACGCCCTGTCCGAGCACCGTAATCCCGAAGGAAGCGAGCATATCCTTGAGTCCGGCATGAGCCAGCTTCAGCATCCGGTTGGAAGTGAAGAGCACCAGCATGCGGCCGCGTGTCTGTAGAGCTACTTCCGCCAGCGACGGAATCAGCCGGTCCATGAACTCCTTCTCTCCCGCCGCTCCCTTGAGCGTAGGAAAGTCTCTCGGGATGACAACCAGCGCCTGCTCCCTGTAATTGAATGGAGATGGCAGCAGCACCGTATGAAGCTTCCCATTCTCTTCGGCCTTCTTCAGCCCCAGCTGCTCGCAGGTATAGTCGAAGGACTTACCGACTGACAAGGTGGCCGAAGTGAGAATCACGCTGTCCTTCACGCCGAAGAACTGCGTCTGGAGCATTGAACTCACGTCAATCGGCACAGAAGACAGCTGGAGCGAGCGGTTCTTGTTGTATAATCCGGCTTCCATCCAATACACATAGTTCTCATCCGGCATGGTCATGAAGAAGTGCAGGGCATCTCTCTGCCGGTGCAGCTCTTTGACCGAGCCGCTGAGATCGGTAAGAACACCCTGCACGTCGTAATCGTCCTGTACTTCTTTGATGTCCGAGACCAGGCGTTCCACTTTTTTCAGCGTATCGTTGAACAGAAGCATGATATTTTCTTCCGTCACCATCAGCTTCTCCCAGCCCGACGGCAGACTTTCTTTGCGCAGACGGAACACCAGTGCATTCCCTTCGCTCTGCTGAGATGGATCGCTGCGGGAGACTAGTAACTGGTAAAGAAGCTCGGAGAGGTTCTCCCACTCTTCCTTCAGAAGCAGCAGCTTCTCTACTGCCTCGTCAATCAGCGTGCACCAGGCCTTCGCCTTCTCGTCTTCATGACGCTGAAGTCTGAATCGCAGTGAGGAAAGCTGTCCGGCCCGGCTGTCCTTGTAGAGCCAGAAGATGGCGTTAGCAAGCCCATGATAATGCAGCTCAATGCCCAGATGCTTCCCTGCGACATCCTCAAAATGGTGGGCCTCGTCTATTACAAGATGCTTGTATGCCGGCAGCAGACGATTCTCCGCCTTGGTATCTGTGAACAAGAGAGAGTGGTTCGTTATAATTACATCAGCCGAGCTCGCCTCATGTCTAGCCCGGTGATAGAAGCATCGCTTAAACCAGGGGCATGCGCGGTTCAGGCAGGATTCTGTATCGCTTTCGACCGAATGCCAGAATTGGCGTCCCCGCCCAACAAAATGCAGCTCTTCCTCATCTCCGTGCTTCGTCTCTCCAAGCCACACCAGCATTTGCCCTGCGGTCACGCGGTCTTCTTTGCCGTGCTCGAAATCCATCAAATTCATCTTCTGTTCGAATTTGCGGAGACAGAGATAGTGGCTTCTTCCCTTTAGAACGGAAGCTTCGAAGCCGATTGGAAAGAGCTCATGCAGCAGCGGAACATCCCGTTCCCTCAGCTGCTCCTGCAGGTTAATCGTGTGGGTGGAGATCACCACCTTCTCGTCGTGCTTGATCCCGTAATAGAGGGATGGGATCAAATACCCCAGCGACTTGCCTGTACCGGTCCCCGCTTCAATGATAAGGTGGCGCTCCTGCTCGAACGCCTGCTCCACTTCATTGATCATCTGAACCTGCGCCTCGCGTTCCTCATAGGCCGCGAACTTCGTCTTCAGCGCCGTGCGGAGACCTTCATAGAAATCCCCGAAGTCATCGGGCAGCTGCCGGACTTCCTCCGGTGTGCGAACCGGCTCTTCATCGCCCCACTCCTGCACGTTCAGCGCAAATTGCCTGAAATAGCGGTCAGCATCGGGATCAAGCGGCGAATGAAGCTCTTTGTACTGCAGCATCTCCTGGACAAACCATCCGAAATCGCTTGCGGAATCGGCGAACACCATCTCCATGCGCTGAAGCGTCATCAGAGGAAGCCCTTGAAATCGATCGATGCAGCGGCTCCACAGGGCTGCGGTCACTTCGGCATCGCTGTCGGCCTGGTGCGGACGTTCGTGGACAATCCCCAGCGCCTGGCAGGCCATCGAGAGCTGAAGCGATCCAAGTCCGGGGAAGAGAACGCGAAGGGCATCCATCGTGTCCAGTACACGGCCATCGAACGGAAAGTACCCCGTTTCGTCAAGTGCCCGCTGCAGGAATGCCAGGTCAAAAGCAATATTATGTCCGACAAGGACCGATTCTTCGAGTAAAGGCACCATCTCCGCCATTACGGTATCCAGCGAAGGCGCTTCCTTCACCATCTCATCCGTAATACCGGTAAGTGCCGTTATAGCAGAAGGTATACTTACGCCCGGGTTGACGAGAGAAGTATACCTGTCCGTGATGTCTTGATCATTTATAATAAAGAGCCCGACTTGGATTATGCGATCCGCAGTCGTGCTCCCGGTCGTTTCAAAATCCAGAACTGCAAATTTCATACGTGCTGTGTCAATCCCTTCATTCCACTACTCTCCCCTTAAGCATACCAATCTTGCGTTCAAAAGGGAATAGCAATCTTGGCCATGCTCTTATGAAAGCGGTTCGCGGGATGGGGAAATCTCAAACTGCAGGCCGCCGTTTCCTTCACTGCAAACGCCCAGCTCAAGCAGAGGCTGAACGCTTGACGGATCGGTGCGGTAAGCCAAATTGAAAAACTCACAGGCCTTATCCAAATTTTGCTGCTGCGCCTGGATGCAGCCCATCGCATTGTAAGAAATCGCCTTAATTTGCAGATTCTCGGTAAGCTGGGATAAAAAATGAAACTGGGTGTAGCTCTCGGTCATTTCCCCTTTGCGGAGATGCGACATCGCAAGATAGATACGGGCCAGAGTAAAATCAGGCTGCAGGCGGACCAGTTCACGAAATTCAGCAATGGCCTCATCGAACATATGCAGCTTGTAAAAACCCTGCCCGCGGATGAACAGCTCGGTTCGTTTGCCGGCCACCTCCGGATCCGAGGGGTCGCTGCCGCTGAGCGTCATGCCGGCCGCGCGCATCCCCTGACCCATCGTCTCTTCGAACTGCAGCCACTCTTCAATGCATGCGTCGCTCATGGCTTTCAGCGCGCGGAGCTTTTCCTGCAGCTCTCTGCGTTTGACACCGGTAGAGGACGGGTAGTCCGCCAAGACTTCGCCCAGCATCTCGTTCATAGAAGCAAAAAGATGTTTGAACACGGCTGATCCCACCTTACGCTTCGTCTACTGTAGTTACATTGTGCGTCTACCCGTCACGTTTCATGCAGGACTACAAAACCGTGGAATGAATTTCTTCCTTAAGCACGCTGACTACGCGGTTGTTCTCGCCCATGATGGCAATCTGAGGCACGTGTTTGCGCGCTTCCTCATCGGAGAGCATGACATACGAGAGAATAATGACCGTGTCGCCGGGATGCACGAGGCGGGCAGCCGCCCCGTTCAGACAGACGACGCCGGAGCCGCGGGGGCCCGGAATGATATAGGTTTCGAAGCGTGCTCCGTTGTTATTATTGACAATCTGCACCTTCTCGTTCGGAAGCATGTCAATCAGGTCCAGCAGATCGGAATCAATGGTGATGCTGCCGACATAATTCAGATTGGCTTCCGTTACCGTAGCGCGGTGGATTTTGGACTTCAGCATAGTACGAAACATGGATGAATCGCCTCCTGGAATGTATGGCTTCCGATCTTACCGGATGTTCAATATCCGGTTGTCAATCAGGCGCGTGCGGCCGAACCGCACGGCGAGAGCCGTAATAATGCGCTGCCCCGCTTCAAGGGTCGCAAAAGGCTCGAGTGCAGGGTACGTAAGCACTTCCGCATAGTCGATGTCGGCCAGCGCGGATTTCCCGATCTCCTGGCGTATGACTCGGGTAAGCTCAGCCGCAGTGGCCTCTCTGCCCCGCTCCTCGATGAACCGCTCCGCGGCGTTCAGCGCGGCTGACAGAACAAGTGCCTGCCGGCGCTCTTCTTCGTTCAGATACACGTTACGGGAGCTAAGCGCCAGCCCGTCCGCTTCCCTGACGATCGGACAAGGAACAATCGTTACGGGCATGTTGAGATCGTGCACCATTTGCTCGATGACCGCGACCTGCTGCGCATCCTTCAGCCCGAAGTAAGCACGGTCCGGCTGCACGATGTTGAATAGCTTCGTTACCACGGTAGACACGCCGTCAAAATGGCCGGGACGCGAGGCGCCGCAGAGGCCCTCGGAGACGCCGGAGACCGAGACGATGGTCTTGGTCGGCGACGGATACATCTCCTCTACCTGCGGGAAGAAGACCAAGTCCACCCCAGCTTTCCCTGCGATCTCCAAATCCCGCTGCTCATCCCGCGGATAGCGCTCGAAATCCTCATTGGGGCCGAACTGCAACGGATTAACGAAGATGCTCAGCACCACGAGATCGCATTCTCTGCGGGCGGCTTCCATCAGGGAAGCATGCCCCCGGTGAAGAAAGCCCATTGTTGGTACGAACCCGACCGTCAGGCCCGGGTTCTCTGCCTTTTTATCCTTTAGAAGCTGGCGCAGCTGATGTATCTGATTAACGGTTTCCATATGCAGCCTGCTCCGTTCCTGGGTTTTATCGGAGCTGCCTCCTGCCGGGTATGGGCGGGAAGCAGCGTCCATTTGCATTGAACCGGCGCTCTTTACTTGACAGGGACCTTTTCCGGTTCCCTCAAGGTCTTCTGCTCTACCGCCGGACGGAAGTCCGGGCCGGGGTTCCCGCTGCTCCCATAGAGGGAAGCCGCCGCTTCGTCGTCCATATGGAACGAATGCTCCGGACCCGGGAAGCTGCGGTCCTTCACCTCTTCCACATACTGGCGGATGCTCGAGCGGATGATCTCTCCGATATTCGCGTAAGGCTTGACAAAGCGCTTGGGATGCGATTCCTCCCCATAGCCGAGTACATCGTGGAAGACAAGCACCTGCCCGTCACAGGCTGCACCCGCCCCAATCCCGATGGTCGGAATCGCAAGCTTCTCCGTCACCAGAGCGGCCAGCTGATCGGTTACCAGCTCAAGTACAATCGAGAAGGCACCGGCCTCCTGCAGCGCAAGCGCATCGTCGATCAGCTTCTGGGCCTGGGACGAGGTCTTCCCCTGCACCTTGAAGCCGCCGATCTGATGGATGGACTGCGGCGTAAGCCCGATATGTCCCATCACCGGGATGCCGGCCTGCACAAGCGCGCGCACGGCAGGGGCGATCTCCGCGCCTCCCTCAAGCTTGACGGCTTTGGCCAGCCCCTCCTGCATGAGTCTGGCCGCGTGGGCCAGTGTGGCATCCAGACTGCCGTGGTACGTCATGAAGGGCAGATCCGCAACCACGAAGCTGGAGCGGGCCGCACGGGTTACCGCTTTGGTGTGGTACACCATGTCGTCGAGTGTCACGGGAATCGTCGATTCGTAACCGAGAACAACATTCCCGAGCGAATCGCCGACCAGGATGACGTCCACTCCCGCCTGATCCGCCAGCAGAGCCGAAGGGTAGTCATAAGCGGTAATGACGCTGATCGGCGTTCCGTCACTCTTCATCTTCTGCAGCTTGGCTGTTGTTACCGGTTTGCGGTTGGACAAGGTAAGCACCTCCGAGGTTGACGGGCCTGAACGTTCCGGAGAACCAGATCCGGCCTCCTTACCGTCCCTGCCTGTCTGATAAAAGTAGTATGGCACAAAGCAAAAAAACCTTCCGGCCGGGTATCGAAAAGAAGATACCGAGGCGAAAGGTTCACATGTTGAACTTGTCATATGATCCTTCTGTCTCGGTCCCCGCAGGGCTCAGAGCAGAATCCGACATATTGCTGGCTGATGCTATGAAGTTTAGGAATTAAGGAACATAAGCTCCAACATGCGTGAAGTGCAGCTCCTTACGGATACCGCCTTCATTACCTTAATTATACCAAAACGGACGCTGGATGTCACCTAAATTCGACATCGCCGGAGATCAGTCTCCGCTGGGTGCCGTCGGGAAGCCGCAGGAGCAGCGCCCCAAAGTCATCGATCCCTTCGCCATAGCCTTCTACGAAGCCCTGTGGCGTACGGCAGCGGATCGTCCGGTGCAGCGAGACGGTCAGCGCCTCCCACAGCAGCTTGACCGGGCCGAAGCCCTGCTCGAGATACAGCTTGTACAGCTGCTCCCACTCCAGGAGGAACCGGCACAGCAGCTGGGTCCGGTCGATGGTTCGGCCCGCCTCCAGTGCAAGCGAGGTGGCCGCTGCCCGGAGCTCTTCCGGATAATCCTCTTCCATGAGATTCACGCTGATGCCCACACCCGCAATAATGTGCTGCAGGCTTGCATCCTCTGCACGGGATTCCAGGAGAATTCCGGAAATTTTGCGTCCTCCGACGAGCAGGTCATTAGGCCACTTGATACCGGCTTCAACGCCGGTCTCGGCACGGACCGCCCGGCACAGGGCCACGGCGACCAGCAGCGTCAGCTGCGGAGTGCAGGAGATCGGCAGGCCCGCAGGCTTTAGCACAAGGCTCATCCACAGCCCCTTGCCTTTTGGCGAGATCCAGGGCCTGCCCTGCCTGCCCCGGCCGGCCGTCTGCTGCTCAGCCAGAATCAAGGTCCCTTCAGGCGCTCCTTCGGCGAGGAGGGCCAAAGCGGTCGTCTGCGTCGATTCCACCTCCTGGTGGTAGTGAATGCGCCGGCCGAACAGCCCGGTCTGCAGACGCGACACCAATGCGGCGGGATCCAGCCTGTCCGGTTTGCCGATCAGGCGGTACCCTTTGCGGGGTACGGCTTCAAACGTATAGCCCTCCTCGCGCAGCTTCTCAATTCGCTTCCACACGGCGGTACGGGAGATCCCCAGCTTCTCGCTGAGCTCCTCGCCCGACAAAAAAGCCCCCTGGGATGCTTCAAACAGCTCCACCAATCGCTCTGTCATGCGTGTTCCTTCTTCTGTACAGTTTCGTATAGCTCCATTGCAGCGGTCAGCAGGGTGTCTCTATCGTTGGACAGACGTCCAAGGGCCGTCTCCTCCAGGAGCCGGCTCAGCAGCAGGCCCGTCCAGGGACCCGGCTTATCGCCCAGATGACGAACGAGATCCTGCCCGCTTACCTGGAGCTCCTTCAGGCTTCCCGCCGGCACGGCTTCCAGCCAGGCGGGGCCGCTCAAGATCCAGGCATCGAGCGCGGCTTCCCCAGCCGCCCGGGCTTCATCCATGATCTCAAGGGAGCGCAGCCCCAGCAGCCGGTGCCCATCCAGGGCATACAAGCGCCTCAGCCGCAGAAGTGCATCCGCTCCGTACCGGAGCAGGGCGCGGATCCATGCCTCCCTGGCATTCCCGCCTGATGCGCCGCCCGCCGCTGAAGCGGACAGTTCCCGGTGGGCCCCTGCTGTCCTGGAAGCCGCATCCTGCTGCGCATTCGAGAACGTAAGCCGCTTCAGATCCTCTGTGATCGCAGACGCCTCCAGTCCCAGGCGGAGGTACAAGTATACCAGGCGTTCATCCGCCGAGGGAATCGCGAGCAGATCGGGCCATGACTCCGACGGAATACCGTCGAGCTTCGCGAGTTCAATATCGGTCTTCGTATGCCGGAGCGCACTGCTTCCTGCAAGCAGCTCGAGCGCCCGGTTCGGATCGGCGCCGCCCAGCATCCGCTCGAGCTCCGCACGGCAGCGCTCCATCGCAATATGCTGCAGCAGTCCGACGCATGCCTGAAGGGCGGCCCATGTCTTCTCCTCGATCCGCAGGCCGTACTCCGACGCGAAGCGGAGACAGCGCAGCATCCGCAGCGCATCCTCGCGGAACCGCTCTTCCGCTGCACCCACACACCGAAGCAGCCTTTCGTTCATGTCCGTCATGCCGCCGAAGGGATCGACCAGCCCGCCCTCGGCATTCAGTGCCATGGCATTCATCGTAAAGTCACGGCGCTTCAGATCCTCCAGGAGCGAATCGATGTATTCCACCTCCGCAGGCCGCCGGAACCCCTCGTAGTCCCCTTCCCTGCGGAAGGTGGTCACTTCGTAAGGCACGCGGTTCACGACAACGGTCACCGTGCCGTGCTGCAGCCCGGTCGGGACCGTCCGTTCGAACAGAGCTTGGACTTGCTCCGGCCGAGCGGAGGTTGCTATGTCATAGTCCTTCACCGTCCGTCCCAGCATCTCGTCACGGACACAGCCGCCGACCAGATACGCCTGGAAGCCGTGCTCGTTCAGCCTTCTTACGATCGCCAGGGCAGCAGATTTCATTTGTGTGCTCATCGGTGTGCACGCTTTCTCAGCATTCGAGCGGCTTCTTCCGGATGTCCTCCGTCAGCGGCCGTCCGAGCACCCGGTAGTAGATCTCTTCGTACTGACGGGTTATGACGTCGTTACAGAACGTATACCGGGCCCGGTGAAGGCAAGCTTCCCGAAGCTGTGCGGCGTGGGCATCATCCGTCAGGACCTTCCGGGCATACTCCGCCATGGCATCCACGTCACCGATCTCGGCCAGATAGCCGGTTTCCCCATGCGTGATCAACTCGGGAATCCCGCCCGCATTGGATGCCACGGTAGGCACGCCGCAAGCCATGGCTTCGAGTGCTACGAGCCCGAAGCTTTCCTTCTCCGACGGCAGCAGCATGAGATCCGCCAGGGAGAGCAGCTGCGCCACGTCATCCTGTTTGCCGCAGAAGGTCACGCGGTCGAGCAGGCCTTTTTCCTTCACTTTGCACAGCACCTTGGAGAGCTCCGGCCCTTCGCCGACGAACAGCAGCCGGGCCGGCACGTCCTTCCTCACGCGGTCGAAGATCTCTACCACGTCCGTTACCCGCTTCACCGGACGGAAATTCGAGATGTGAATCAGAATCTTTTCGTCCGGATGAGCAAACTCCTTGCGCAGGGACGCCACTTCGCGCGGATAGTACACCCGCTTGTCCACAAAATTGTAGGCAAGGTCGATCTCCTTCGTGATGCCCAGCAGGCTGCGCGTCTCGTTGATGAGATCCTTGGAGACGGCCGTAACCGCATCGCTGCCGTTAATGGCATAGCCGATGAGATCGCTAAGCGATTCATCCTGCGCAAGAACCGTAATGTCCGTTCCATGCAGGGTTGTGACCACCTTGAGCTGGTCGCCGACCATCTGCTTGGCCAGCAGGGCGCAGACGGCATGGGGAATCGCATAATGCACATGGAGCAGATCGAGCCCCTGCAGCTTGACCACCTGGGCCAGCTTGCTGGCCAGGGAGAGGTCGTACGGCGGATATTTGAACACGTAATAGTCGTTGACTTCGACTTCGTGATAGAAGATATTGCGGTCGAATTTCCCCAGGCGGAAAGGCATGCTGTGCGTTATAAAATGAACCTCATGCCCCTTCTCTGCGAGCAGCTTGCCGAGTTCCGTCGCTACGACGCCAGAGCCCCCCAGAGTAGGATAACAGGTAATTCCGATTTTCAGCCGGTCCTTCACGGCATACGCCCCCCTCTGTAATCGCTGAGTTCGTGTTTACAACAAGTCCGCCAGATAAGGCAGCCTGCTCATGAACCCTTCCGCAAAAGCGACCGATCGCTTCTGCCCAAGAAGAGCGTCTCTGGCCTCCACCCGCTCCAGATAGTTCTGGTTAAGCGGAGTCGCCACATAATCATTGCCCGCCCCTGCCGCTTCAAACTGGGAGCGGTAGGCACGCAGCGATTCGCGTTTGCTCTCGTAGACGCTGGTGATATCCACCATCACATCCGGATTCACCACGTCGTTGATAAAATAAAAATAACAGTCCTTCACGGCATGCGCCTCGGTCTCCGGTAAATACCGGCGGAGCTTGGCGTTGAACACCGCCTCCTGCACGAGCCGGGAACAGGCGATATGATCCGGGTGCCGGTCCTCCCAGTAAGGCGCGAAGACGACGCGGGGCTTCCAGCGGCGGATTTCCTGCACGATCGGGTTCACGAGCTCCGCCCGCAGCTCCAGCCCGCGGTCCGGCAGCCCGAGATTGCTCCGGACCACGATACCGAGACTCTGTGAAGCCGCCTCAGCCTCCGCCTGCCGGATCTCGACCGTACCGTTGGAGGACATCTCGGCCCGGGTCAGATCGCAGATCCCGACACGTTGACCCTCCTTCGTGTGCTTGGCAATCGTGCCACCCATCCCGATCTCCGCATCGTCCGGATGCGCACCGAAGATCAACAAGTCCAGCGTGTCGTTCATGGTGCTCATTCTTCGATCCCCGGCTTGTACTTATGTACCAGCTCTCTCCAGCCGAAGTCGCCCCGGTCGAGCGCCTTCACCAGAATTTCGGCTGTAGCGATATTCGTGGCGCACGGAATACCCTGAACGTCGCACAGACGGAGCAGCGCGATGATATCCGGCTCGTGCGGCTGAGCCATCAGGGGATCGCGCAGGAAGATGATGAGATCCATTTCATTGGTGGCCACAAGCGCCCCGATCTGCTGGTCCCCGCCGAGCGGGCCCGACATAAACCGGTGGATATTCAGCTGGGTTCTCTCCATGATGCGGGTGCCCGTCGTTCCCGTGGCGTACAGCTCATGGTTCTGGAATACCGTCTCATAGGCGGTTACAAAATTCACCATCTCATCTTTCTTGCGGTCATGCGCGATCAATGCAATTTTCATACTCATTTTCTTGTCGTGCTCCTCTCCGAGTTCGCAGCCTGCTTCTCATCTGCTCCATATGCCTGCACTTCCTGCCTACAAAACGAGGACACCGGAGAGAAAGCCTGTTTGGGCCCCTCCCATGTCCTCCTGCAGGCTAGTCCATGTAATGCTCAAAACCGTACACCAGCCCGGTATGGGTCATGACCTTCTTGACAGCCGCGTTCACGCCGGGCATGTAGCCTGCCCGGTCATAGGAGTCGTGCCTGATCTTCAGCGTTTGGCCGAAGGCGCCGAACACGACTTCCTGCTGGGCGAAGACCCCCGGAAGCCTTACACTATGTATGCGAAACCCGTTGTAATAACCGCCGCGGGAGCCTTCGATGGTTTCTTCCTCGTCCGGGTTGCCCTGACGGAGCTCCTGTCTGGCTTCAGAGATGAGCTCCGCCGTCTTGATGGCCGTCCCCGATGGGGCGTCGAGCTTTTGGTCTCCGTGATACTCGATAATTTCAAGGTGAGGCATATACTTTGCCGCCTCGGCGGCAAATTTCATCATAAGGATGGCACCGATCGAGAAGTTCGGGGCGATCAGTCCGCCGATGCCCTTCTCCCTGCACAGCTTATCCAGCTCCGCGATCTCTTCCGGGGTGAATCCCGTCGTGCCCATGACAGGACGGACGCCGTATTCAATCGCAAGCCTTGTATTCCCCGCAGCCAAATGAGGTGTCGTAAAGTCGACGAGCACATCAGGCCGGGTCTCGGCAAGCACGGCTTCCAGATTACCCTTTACTTCCACACCGCAGGTGTCAAGCCCTACCATGCGGCCTGCATCCTGCCCTGCCGCAGACCGGGCGACAGCCGCCGCCAGCTTCAGAGAAGGGTCGCCCAGCACCATCTTGACCACTTCGCGACCCATCCGTCCGCTGGCTCCGGCTACCGCTACCGTTATGATTTCATTCATGAGAGTTCTCGTTCCTTTCGGCCTGCCCCCCTCACGGGGATGCGTTCTTCATATATTGTTTCCATTTTTGCTCATAGTCTGCGTACAGCCTCCGGCCGATTGCATGCTGGGGATCCAGCTTCAGCAGCTCCTTCAAACTCCGGAGTGCCTGTGCGAATTCGCCCAGCCGGTGATAAGCCATGCCGAGCAGCAGAAACCCTTCCAAGGACAGCGGATCCAGCTCCACCGCCTGCTTCAGCAGCTCCACCGCCAGCCAAAGACGCTCCTCCGGCTCATCAAACAGCTTCTCTGCGGTGAAGAGCAGCCTTTTGGCCTGCAGGTGCTGCAGATGGAAGGTATAGTGCTCGTCACGGCCGTCCAGGTCCACCGCCTGCTGCGCGTGCTCAATCGCTTTCTCCAGCTTGTTGCTTCTGGCATACGTAATCGACAGCTTATAATGATAAGCGGCATTATCGGGATCCAGCGTGATGGCCTGTTCGAACCATGCGACCGCCTGCTCGAAGTCATGCCTCAGAATCGATTCGTATGCCTTACGAATCGCCGTTTCGCCGTCCATCCGCCCTCTCCTCTCACAAGGGGTACCCGCCTCGTCCGAATCTGCCCGGAGCTTCGGGTCAAGGGGGGATGGTACAGCATATGATCAGGCTTCAGGTTCGGTGTTGATTTTCGTCCAGCGATTGGCATCCCGGGTGCGGAATTTGTGCATCACCTTGTCGTGCGCTTCGCTGAGGTCAATCCCAAGGGAGTTGGCAAAGCAGATCGTAATGAATAGGATGTCGCCGAGCTCCAATTCGATGGAGTTGTCCTCCTCATCCGGCTTCTTCGGCTTCTCTCCGAACCGGTGATTGACCTCACGGGCTAGCTCCCCGACTTCTTCCGACATACGTGCCAGCATGGTAAGGGGCTGGAAGTACCCTTCTTTAAACTGTGATATGTATTCGTGGACCTCGCCCTGGAGGTCTTTCAGTGTCTTCTCGGACATGTGGAGAACCGTCACCAGCCTTATTCCGTTGTCGCTGCCCGCTTCTGGCGGACATCAGTACCATGTTAACGCAAAAGAAGGGCGGATGACAAATGATTTTTGCTATAATAGGGTAATCTCTATGTAGGTCCGGTATCCGTACCGGCCATTCTTTGGGAGGTTCGTTATGGCACAAGTCCAATCGCTGCTCAAATCCATCGTTCCCATTTTATTCGGAACGGCCATCTATGCCTTCGGTCTTCATTATTTCGTCATCTCCAACGAGCTGATGGAAGGCGGCGTTACCGGCATCGCGCTGCTGCTCAACTACATCTTCGGCCTTAAGCCTTCGGTTTCTACCCTGCTCCTCAATGTCCCGCTCTTCTTCATTGGCTGGAGGTTTCTCGGCCGTGCTCCGATGCTCTTTACGATCGTCGGCACGATGGCGGTCTCGTTCTTTCTTTGGGTGATGGAAGTGCTGATCTCCGCCGGCTGGCTCGTCCCGTTCAAGACGGAGCATGATCTCTTCCTTGTGTCCGCTTATGCTGGAGTCACCCTTGGGACGGGTCTCGGCATCGTGTTCCGCTATGGAGGAACCACCGGGGGAGCCGATATCGCAGCACGGATCGCCAACAAATGGAAAGGTGTGAGTATCGGCCGGACCATCCTTATGATCGATGTGGTGGTCATCGGTCTCTCCGTCTTCTTTTTGCCTGTCGAGAAGATCCTCTATACCTTCGTAGCCGTCTTCATCGCATCCAAACTGATCGACGTGCTCATTGAAGGTTCGTATGCGACCCAGGCGTTCACCATCATCTCCAATCGGTCTGAAGAAGTGGCCGCTGTGATCACGAAGGAGCTTGACCGGGGGGCTACCATTTTCCCCGCCTTCGGCGCTTACTCGAACCAGCCGAAGAACGTGATCTACTGTGTGGTATCCAGAATCGAAATGAAAAGGCTTAAAGACCTTGTCCACTCGATCGATCCCCTCGCGTTTCTGATCATCACGAAGGTCCACGACGTTGTGGGCGAAGGCTTTAAGCCTAACGGATAACGCTCCATGTTCAAGCTGCCGGGAAGGGAGCTAGAAGGTTTCCTCCCCGCCCCGGCGGATAGTCGTCAGGCCGCCGTCCTTCTTCGAGAGCCTCCACCCGGCGAAAGCAAGGGCCGCGAGAATCACCGATCCGAACGTCATCGTCCACAGAATCGGATGCGGCGGCTCGGGATACGGGAGATAGGCGGTGGTCTCCTTCTTCATAAACAGCTTGTCGATCGTCTGCCTCAGCGGAGCGATCGCATTCTGCACATTACGGTAGTGCTCAGCACTGCCGTCCGTTTGTGTGCCGACGAACGTGACGAGAGAGTCAAGCTTGGCCACATCCGCCGCAACCCGGGAGATGAGCAGCGACGGATGAATAATCGCAACGTGTTCCCTCAGGTCTGCGGCGCTCCGGCGCAGGGCTTCGCGGCTGCCTTCGGCGGAAGCCTTCTCCAGTGCGCCCGCATCCTCTTGAAGTGTTTTATAATGCTGCAGCCAGAGCGGCTGGTTCTTATGAATCAACGCATCCGCGGCCAGTCTCAGCTTCACCGCCGCCGCCTGTCCCTCGGCCGGATTGTAGCGAACCGCCTGGAACACCTTCTTCGCTTCGGTAATCGTCTGCGTCAAGGCATTCATCCCCTCGACGGTGGTTAATCCCTCGAACCGCATTTGGGTCGCGAGATCACCGACCTGGCCGAGCGCAGTCCGGCTGCCGGTCACATCCCCCTGCAGCACCTTCTGGTACAAGTTCTCCGCCGATTGATTGAGCAGTTCTGCCTGCTGCATTTGTGCTTCCGTCCGCTGCGGCTGCGGTTGTGCAGACGGCTCCTGACTGCTGGCGGACGTACAGCCTGAACCCAGCAGGCAGACTGCAGCCAGCAGGAACAGGAGTCCGACCCTTCTTCCTCTCCGGTCACCGAACACCGTCATCCCCTCCTAGCACATCTTATGGAGGTTTGTCCGGGTTTAGACCCCTTTTCTCCCCCCGGCCGGAGGCAATCTCTTCACTCTAAGCATGAACAGCAGCACGGCAATGGCAATACCGATCAGGCTGAGCCCGAGGGTAAACGAGGCGATCTCCACCAAGTTATCTTCCAGCACTTCAGGGAGCCAGGGGTAGACACCGAACCCATAATCAATGACTTCATTCATGACCACCCAGCAGGCCACCGGGACAATGGAAATCCAACGGTATCGGTAAAGTCCGGCATACAGCAGCGCTTCCGCGGCCATGCCCAGATGGGAGAAGGTCAGCATCCAATCCTGCCACAGCGGCGGATCTCCCTGATAGGCGGCCGCCCAGATCATCGCCACAGCCCATATCCCATACTTGAATGAAGTCACCAGCGCGAAAACCTCAACCAAGCCCCTCCATGGGCTTACGGGCATCGGGGCCGCCGCATTCAGCCCTCTTCTCCGGTCACGGATCAGAAACCAGAGGAACAGCGTAAAGAACAGGCTGGCTGTCGGACTATCCGGTACAAAGGGCAGCAGGAAGCCAAGCTTCATTTCGCCCGCCGTATAAGCAAGCTGTTTGGCATACCATTCATAACCGTAGAGGGTCCCAAGCAGGTTGGTCCACAACAATCCCCACAGCATTAGTCTGCTCGTCAAAAACTCTCTTGAAAACCAATAGGTCCATCGAAACCCAAACAAATGAATATCCTCCCAAAGGGCAGCTGTGCTCCTGAGGTTTGCACTAATCTGCCGGCATTCTCAGATGGCTTCCCTAGCTTCCCAAAACTGCCTTTTAAAAAAACCTGGCCGCGAAAACGGCCAGGTTTTAGTCAAATGCTTATTGTGCTGCTTTTTGCTTTGAGAGCCAATCCGCCAGCTTGTCGAGGTCAGCCTCGCTCAAGCCTTTGCTGACATTGGCATCATACTGGGCAGGCATGTTGCCTACACCATTCTTCATGATGCCGAGGATCGCCGCCTTATCATGCTTGTCGCCTACGCCGCGAAGCGCAGGGATCTTAGCCGAAGGCATCCCCTTCATATCCCCGCCGTGGCAGGAAATGCAAGTGGATTTCTGGTATATCGCTGCCGCCGGATCATCCGGAGCCACGATGGCCGCTGCGGATGCAGCCGGTTTCTTGGTGGCGCCTTCGCCGCCGGCCGTGCCCTTGCTTGCGTGCATTTCCTCTTCCCGCTTGATGTGCTCCGGAATGATGTTCTTTTCCTTGAGCTCATGCTGATAGTGGGACCAGGAAGTGACCGTAAGATACGTTACTGCAATCAGGCCGAGGAACATCAGCGTGGATGCAATCGGACGCTTGTAGAAACGTCTGTCCGGGCCGGTGTCCAGGAAAGGAGCGAGCAGCAGGCCGCCGAAGAGGACCCCTGGAACCCCGAGGGTACCAAGTACGATAAATTGATCTGAAGTATACGGATATTTCAGCAGCTGGTACATGAACAGGAAGTACCAGTCCGGCATCGGAATAAACGATGTATTCGTCGGGTCGGCAGGGTAGCCGAGCGGAGCCGCTTCGGACATAACCAGAGCCAGGATCCCGCAAAGCACCACAACGCCGACCATCCACTCTTTCAGCAGGAAGTTCGGAATGAAGACTTCCGATTTTCCGGGGTATGCCGAAAAGTCTTGAGGAATCAGCTTGGACGCTTTCACACGTACACGCGAATCCCCGACAAACACGATTTTTTCATCTTTATTAGGACCGTGAGCCACGAATCGCCCCTCCTTCTCGTTATTCATGAGAACCGTTTACATCAAGCAGGCTTCGCCGCTTCTTAGAGCGGGCCGGAGATCCCTTGCTTGCGGATCATGAAGAAGTGTCCGGCGAGCAGGGCAAGCAGCGCTCCCGGCAGGAAGAACACGTGCAGTGCGAAGAATCTCGTCAGTGTCTGTGCGCCGACGATCTCGCCGCCCTGCAGGAACGTCTTCGCGTAAGGACCGATGTAAGGTGCGGACTCCACGATCTTCAGCGTAACGCTGGTAGCGAAGTATGCCTTGTTGTCCCAAGGAAGCAGGTAGCCTGTAAGACCCAGACCCAGCATGACAAAGAAAATAAGCATACCTACGACCCAGTTCATCTCGCGGGGAGCTTTGTAAGAACCCGTGAAGAATACGCGGAGGGTATGTAAGAACATCATGACGATAACCAAGCTGGCACCCCAGTGATGCATGCCGCGCACGATTACGCCGAAAGCAACCTTATGCTGCAGGTAGTCTACGCTGGCATAAGCGTTGATTATGTCCGGAACGTAATACATGGTGAGGAACATACCGGACAAGATTTGAATAACCGTGATAAAGAACGTCAATCCACCGAAACAATAAACGAAAGCGGAGAAGTGATGAGCCGGGTTAACGTGCTCAGGAACTTCGTGGTCCGCAACGTCTCTCCATATCGGCGTGATATCCAGACGTTCGTCGATCCAGTTATAGACGTTTTTAAACATCTGATGCTACGCCTCCTTATTACACCCGTTTGTTCGGACCGAGCTGACCGAGGTATACAAAGCCCTGTTCGATTTTCACTTCATACTCATCGAGCGGCAGCGGTGCGACAGCCAGGTTTTTCCCGTCGGCCGTGTAGTGTGCGCCGTGACAAGGGCAGTAATACTGATCCTTGTATTCCGGATTACCATTCCAGTTCACTGTGCAGCCAAGGTGTTTACAGGTCGGATTCAAAGCGAAGACTTTGCCGTCCTTGCCTTTTGCAATCCACGCTTCAAGCTCAGG
Source organism: Paenibacillus sp. S-38 (assembly GCF_049942825.1). Lineage (NCBI taxonomy): Bacteria > Bacillati > Bacillota > Bacilli > Caryophanales > Paenibacillaceae > Paenibacillus > Paenibacillus sp. S-38. The sequence continues at coordinate 3,221,522 of NZ_CP187970.1, read as the reverse complement.
ATCGTTCTCGTACCAGCCGTCGACCTGATGCACTTTGAATTTGAAGGATTTCGGTACTTCGGTAACTTGGGCTTCTTCCACAACCTTCACCCAATCCGCTTTGGACTTAGGCTGAAGGACCGGATCCACTGCGAACCGAACCATCGGAACAATCATGCCTGCACCCATGAAAGCTCCCGCTCCACCGAGGGTGTAGGAAAGAAACTGGCGTCTGGACATTTCGCGACGCTTAACCGGTTTCTCGCCATGACGCTGCGATTCTTGATTCGTGCGATCGTTCATTCTCGTTCTACCCCCTTTTGCCACATATATCAGTCGTTCGACATAACTTTACACCATTTACTAGGACATAACTATAATAGCTTACGTCATAGGGTGCGTCAAGAATGGAGACGAGCCATTGAGGCATGGAACATGGAAGCGCTACGCAACTTTTAACGAAATTGTCACAACTGAAATTTGACAATTCGTTAAACAGGTTCTTCCATAGAATTCGCATTTTTCCCACAGTTCATACATCTATCACAAGGTTTGGGCCGGATGCCAGAGATCTGTCAGCATACCCGCTGCCTCTCGTTTCGCTTCCGCCCCCTTCTGCTCCAGCTGCTGCTGTGGACAGCGCAGAATCCGGTCCGCTCCTCCCGCCTCCAGCACCTCGGTGGAGAGTACCTCCTCCGGCTGTGCGGTAACCAGAACCACATACCGGAAGCCCTCGCTCCGCAGGCCCGTACATACCTGCTGCAGCAGGCTGCGGAGCGTCACCGTGTCCCCGGCCGGTGTAAAGTGAAGAGCCGGGTACGTAACAGTCCGGCCCTTAAACGGGATCTCGAGCAGGTCCAGCGCATCGCGTAGATGCTCCAGCTCCCTGGCGGCCTGCCAAGGAGACTCGGCGCCGGTAAGACCTGTCACCGGCAGGAGGCAGGTATCCAGATAAGGGCGCAGCTCCTCCCACTGCCCTTCATTGATTTCGCTGAACTTCATTGCATTCGCCTCCGTGTGTTATTCGTGCCGCTACCTAATGTAACACAGAAAAAAAGGCATATGAACAGCGTTCACATGCCTTTCATGAAAATGTCACCCTTTCACTTGCTAGCGGCACCCGATCAGCGGTCATTGCCCCAAAGCGCGCAGTGAATTCAGTTCGGTTGTCAGGGCAATGAAGGAGGCTTCGTCTCCCATCGCCAGTGCTTGATCGATCTCCTGCGTCAGCGTCTTTTCCTTGTAGCTGCGGACCGCCTCGTCCAGTACCATCTCGGCGAACAAACTCAGCATCATATCGCCAGTCACATTCATTTTGCCCATAGAACCTACCTCCAAACCCCGTTCATAGTTTGTGAACGATCAAGGAGCGGTTTATGTCTATCCTCTACGGTACTCCTCGCCCTTGACACAATAACTTTCCATCGTCCGCTTCATCCGTGCAAGATCAGCCTCCGCGAGCTCACGGACTGTCCGGGCCGGAGAACCCAGGGAGAGCGTAAACGGCGGGACCGTCTTGTTCTCGGTGATGAGCGAACCCGCTCCTAGTAAAGCATATTCACCGATATCGGCGCCGTTAAGGACAATCGCCCCCATCCCGATTAATGTGCCTTTACCTATACGGCACCCATGAATGATCGCCCCATGCCCTACCGATACTTCATCTTCAATGATCAGCGGCTGATCCGTATTGACATGACCGATGCAGCCGTCCTGGATGTTCGTTCGCCTGCCGATCCGAATGGGCGCCAGGTCTCCTCGCAGCACCGCATTGTACCAGATGCTGGCCCCCTCTCCGATTTCGACATCTCCGATAATCTGTACCCCCGGAGCCAGGAATACCGACGGGTGAACCCTCGGAAAAATTCCGTTGTAACTATGCAGCATCATCGCTATCACTCCTAATTCCTATTTGAAATGGAGTGATTGTAGCAGGAGCCCTCAAGCTTTGTCAAACGGGATATCGATCTTATCCTCTTCCGCAACATAGGTGCCTTCCACAATGCTGGTGCCGAGCTTCGTCATCTTGATCACGGTGCCCTGTTCGGGGTCTTCCCCAATCCGCAGCAGTCCCAGGTGCATCATCATCTGCAGCACCCGCTGCTCAAGAATCGACTCCGCCGAATCATAATAGAAAGGGCGGATCAAGGGGCCGAGCACCTCCTGCAGTGAAGCGTATGTCACCCACTCCGGGCAGAGCCGGCCGAGCCACTGGACCAGCGATTGCAGCGGGGGAATCGGACCTTTATAGAGCCTTAACCAGAATCGGTATACTTGAACCGGGTCCTCGCGCCGTCCTTCCTGCAGCCGGTTGCGTCCGTGTTCTGTCAGTGTCAGGCGTCCGCCGTGCTCCGAGATCAGATCACTGTAGTAACAGTAATCATAGATGAAGGAGAACCGGTTCGGATAGTCGCGGAACATCCGGCCGTAGCCGAACCGCCATGCCGTCCTGCCGGGAGGCTCTTCTCTCACGGCGAATCGGTCAAGAATGCCCGTCAGGCTTCGCTTATACATCACGCCCTCCGCCGTCAGCGTTACATCCTGATCCCGCAGCACCTGCAGGAAAGCCAGGATGTCGTCCAGCAGCAGCCTCTGCTCGTCGCGGTACACCGGCGGCTCCTCCGCCGGGACCAGCCGCTGCCCGAATTGCTTGGCCAGAACGCCGATAAAGCGTCGCTTCAGATCGGCCGGCACCTGGAACAAATACCGCGTCTGCTGCGAATATCCGCTGAACAGCCAGCCGCGCTGTTTGAAGCGCACGATGGCTTCGCGGGGGCTGCCCGGGTTTTCATCACCCTCCTTTGTAAACCGGCTTTGCTGAACCCTCGCCGTCAGCTCTTCCAGGGAGAAGGTATCCCGCGTATCGAAGAGCAGCGAGTTCAAGAAGCGGATATCTTCTATGGACAAACTGCCCACCTGATGCTCGAAGACGTCCCTGCGGCCAACCGTGGACAGGATCGACTGGATCAGCTCATTCTTGGAATGCCCGTTGCACTCGCACTTGTATGTGCCGGCAATGCGGCTCAGCTCATGAATATCCGCGTAACACAACATGTCGGCAAGATTCATGCTTTGTCCCTCCAGCACTTCGGGTGCCACACTTTCTTAGTACCCATTATGGGAATTTATGCCGGATTTAAACGTGCGCAACGTAAAAAAAGCGGAGAGCTGTATGCGCTCTCCGCCATTCTTATATGAAGCGATAGGCTGCCCTACGCTCCTTCCTCCAGTTCCTTCAAATGCAGCGTGCAGTTCAGAAGACTGCAGTGCCACTGCGTCTCGAGGCGTTCCATCACCGTCAGCGACGTGTTCTTCAAGTGTTCCTCGATCGTCCGTCCGAGATAGTGGGCCAGCACCGGGGCAATATAACCGCCGTGGCTCACAATCAGCAGCCGTTTCCCCGCAAAAGCGTCTTCGGTGTCCAGCAGGAAGGCGTTCCAGCGGGCGAGCAGTTCTTCGTCCTTCTCCATCCCAAGGTCCTGCTCCCGCCAGCCTTCTCCCCACCGGGCCACCCGATCCGCAAGCGTCGTCCCCTCCAGCTCGCCGAACGCCCGTTCCCTCAACCGTTTGTCGGTTCCGAGGAGTGGAACGCCGGTCAGCAGCGAGATCGTCTCGGCGGTTTCCCTGGCCCGGATCAAATCGCTGCAGAGTATGCCGTCCCAGCTCTTTGCCTGCAGCCGCTTGGCCAGCAGTCTGGCCTGCAGCCGTCCCACCTCGGCAAGCGGCGTATCCATCTGGCCCTGCATCCGCCCTTCGAGATTCCATTCCGTTGTACCGTGCCGGATCAAGCCTAACATCGTCATTGCAGTCACTCCCGTGCTTCGTTCAATGTTATTTTCTCGTACGGAACAGCCAGTTCATGGTCAGCAGCGTGGCCGTCAATCCCAACAGGGAGATGAACAGAAGGTAGTCCCGTACGGTATGAATCGGTCCGACCGAATACATAAACGGTTCGTTAAAGCCCTTCAACGAAGCTACCGCGGTCGGCATCGAGCGCACATTCATCGACTCCTGTCCGGAGGCGGCTGCGATCGGATCTCCAATCCGGCCGAAGATCGATGCTTGCTCAACCAGCCCCGGTTTCGGTGCCGGCTCCCCGTTCAACGAAATGAAGAAAGTGAACAGGAACGCGGCGATACTAAGGCCGATCAGCGCGGTCAGGTTGCGGCGCAGCTTGCTGGAGAAGTCGTACAGCTTCACCCCTACAGGCACACGCCAGGACTCGTCCGCATAAATGCGGCTCATGACATTCGAGGATACGGATACTGCCGGACCGGGCAGTTCTTCCCGCCCTGCCGCCGAGCGGATCAGCTCCGTACTTTCCTGCCAAATCTCAAATTCCTCCGCGCAGTCCGGGCAGTCGAGAATGTGCCGGTCTACGCTCTCACGGTTCGGATCGTTCTCGGGGAGGTCCCAGTATACGCCGAGCCATTCATGGATGTCTTCACACTTCATCTGCCATTCATCCCCTCATACTCCTCAAAGATAGGTTCAAGAAAGTATGGTTCCAACTGAAGCTTCACGCTGGCCCGGGCCCGGAACAACAAAGATTTCACCGAACTGACCGTCTGGCCGAGTATGTTCGCAATCTCCTGGTAGTCGAGCTGGTCGTATTCCCGCAGAATCAGCGCAGAGCGCTGCTTCTCCGGCAGGTTGTTGATCGCATCCCGGACGAGAGAGACTTTCTCGTTGCGCAGCACCGTCTGCTCCGGCAGCGTTTCAATAGACGTGGTAGGCGTATAGCCGCTTTGCTCCAAAGAAACCTTCGTATTCTTATGCTTGCGCAGCTCGCTGAGCACGGTATTGCGCGCAATGGTGTAGAGCCAGGTGGAGAAGGTAGCCTCCACTTCACGGAACGAATGCAGGCTGCGGTACGCCTTGTAGAACGTCTCGTTGCACAGGTCCTCCGCCAGAGATTCCATCTGGGAGCTCTTCAGCATATGAAATATAAAAGCAAGAATCTTGCGCTCGTAACGGCGCATGAGTTCATCGTATAGTTGGACGTTGCCGTCTTTGATCTCACGAATCAACTGGGAATCGGTCATGCTGAAGCGACCCTCCTTGACAATCCTGCACACTCCCAGCGATGCTACCTCATTGTACTGTCCTGGGAGCACAAAAGTTGCGCTTATTCTTAAAATAAAATGAAGAAAACGGTACCGCGGCAAAAAAAGAAAGATCTGGCTGCAGTAGTCGCCCCCCCTATAGATTCGATGCAAAGAACGAAAAATCCTGCTTTCTCGACAAGTTTCTTGTAATTCCCAGTCCGGGCCTAAAACTCACAATCATTCGCCGTTTTCAAACTATGCCCCGAATACAAAAAAAAGACCGCCTGAGAGAATCAGGCGGCTGCACATAGTGCCATTATTCGGATAGGAGTGGAGAGAAACCATACTGTACTTTTATTATATGTATACGGTTTCAATATGTCAACACTTTTTTTGAAAACGTTTCCCCCTCTTTGAAGATTTTTTCCCGATCCCGTTATGCCTGCTGCCTTCCGTATTTGCTTCCAAGAAAAAAGACTACACGTGAACCGCGTAGTCTTCTTTCAGGAGCTCCAGGGCCATATCCATATGCTCTTCCTCCCGGAAGGAGAGCCGGAGTACGCCCGGGACGTCTTCTCTGCTTTCGATGATTTGGACATTGCTGAGATTTACCCGGTGGCTGCCCAGCAGTGTGGTGATCTGTCCGATGATGCCCGGATGGTCGGGAACTTCGATATAGATGTCATAAAACGAATGGATGACGCCTTTACGGCGTTCCGGCAGCTCGCTGCGGAACGTATTGGCGAGCTGGAATTCGCGCTCGATGCCTTCCCCGTCCTCAGCCTCCAGCAGGCGGATAAACGAACCGATCTCCTCATTCCAATCCTGCAGCAGCTGCAGAACCACCCGCTTGTTATTGATGAGAATATCCCGCCAGATGATTGGGTCGCTTGAGGCGATCCGTGTGATGTCACGGAAGCCCCCGGCCGCCAGATCGCGGTACAGCGGATTGGCTTCATTATACTTCGCGATCTGGTTCACGAGCGCTACAGCGATAATATGCGGCAGATGAGAGATGGCACCGACAATCTCGTCATGCAGCCCCGCTTCCACTTTCACCAGCTGGGCCTTCGTATGCAGCAGCAGCGCCGAGAGGCGCTCGTACGCTTCCGCCGGTGTATCCTGATCCGGCGTCAGTACGTAGAACGCATTCTCGAAGAGAAGCGAGGATGCCGCCTCCACCCCGGATTTCTCCTTGCCGGCCATCGGATGACCGCCTATGAAGCAGGCACCAGAGAGACGCAGCTGCGAGGCGTAGGCGGATACCGATGCCTTGGTGCTGCCGACATCGGTAATAATGCAGCCCGGCTTGAGCGGCAGGGAAGCGAGCTTCGCCAGATACTCGTTCAGGTTCCCCACCGGGACGCACAGGAAAATAAAATCCGCGTCGGCGGCCGCTTCTTCAAACGATGTGGTCGCATGGTCGACCACCCCGCGTTTGAGATATTTGGCCACCGAAGCGGGATTGCCGGAGTGGCCTACGACCGTCAAGCCCGGCTTGCCTTTGAAGCACAGGGCCAGGGAGCCTCCGATGAGACCCACTCCGTAGATTGCGATTTTCGTCATGAAACCGCCACTTCGCTAAGGACCTCTTCCAGCGCCTTCAGGAACTTCTCATTCTGCTCCGTGCTTCCTACCGTCACACGGATTCTCGTCGGGTACCCCCAGCTTGGATCATGACGGACAATAATGCCTTTACGCAGCAGAGCCTGGAACACTTCTCCACCCGGGCGTGCGACATCCACCATGACGAAGTTGCCGTGTGCATCAAAATAGCTTAATCCAAGCTTATCGAAGGCCGCATCCAGCTGCCGGATACCGGATGCATTCGCCTCACGGCAGCTATCGATGAACGCCTGATCGTTGACGGCAGCCAAGGCAGCCTTCTGTGCGAAGCCTGTCGTATTGAATGGCTCGCGCACCTGGTTGACTGAACGGATCACATCCGGATGTCCTACGCCGAAACCGATACGCAGTGAAGCCAAGCCATAGATCTTCGAGAAGGTGCGCAGCACGACGATATTATTGTATTTCTGCAGCAGCGCAATGCTGTCCGGGTATTCGCCCGTTACGTTGTACTCAGCATAAGCTTCGTCGAGGATTACCATTACCCGGGAAGGCACCGCGTCGAGGAATGCCGTGATTTCGGCTTCGGTCAGCATCGTTCCCGTCGGGTTATTCGGATTGCAGATCCAGACGATCTTTGTCTTCTCGTTGATCTTGGCGAGCATCGCATTCAGATCATGCTTGCCTGCCTCGTCCACCGGCACCTCGATCACTGCCGCTCCTTCGACTTCCGCATTGTGCTTGTACTGCGGGAACGTCGGGAAAGCGGTGATCGTCTCGTCTTCCGGCGTCAGGAACGCACGCGCAATCATCAGGATGACTTCGTCGGAGCCCGCCCCGAAAATCACCTGGTTCGGCTGCACGCCCAGATGGCCGGCAACGACCGCCGTCAAATCGACCGCTCCGCCGTCCGGATAAATGCTGGTATTATCCACAGCCGCAATAATCGCTTCTTTCGCCTTCGGCGAGCACCCGAACGGGTTCTCGTTGGAAGCGAGCTTGATGACTTCCGTCAGGCCAAGCTCCCGCTTGACTTCTTCCATAGGTTTGCCGGGCTGGTATACCGGCAGATGCACGATATTCTTCTTAGGCTGCACTACTGTCACCTCGTCCTACATATTCAGGTCCGCACGATGCCGGATCCGTTTCCCACTAATGTACGCACAAATTCATGAATTTGCAAGAGCCCTTCCCTGCGGGTGCTCGGCTCGGACAGCTGAGGCAGCGCCTCTTCGACTGTCCGCACCAGGGCGCTGCCGACGACGATGCCGTCGCAGACCCCCGAGAAACGGGCAACCTGCTCCGGCGTCGAGATACCGAAGCCGATAGCGATCGGCAGCGAGGTCGCTCCCTTCACGGTACTCAGGAACTCGTCGATGCCCGTATGGAACTCGGTCCGGGTGCCGGTCACGCCTAGCGAGGATACGCAGTAGACGAACCCGCTCGCTCTGGAGGCGATCTTCTCCACCCGTTCCCGGGAAGTCGGCGCCACCAGCGGGATCAGGTGGATGCCGTGCTGCTCCGCCAGACGGCGCACTTCCTCATCCTCTTCCATCGGCAGGTCCGGAATGATCAGGCCGCTGATGCTGCTCTCTTGGAGCAGAGGGAAAATGCGGTCCAGACCGGTCTGAAGCACCGGATTATAGTAGGTGAAGAGAATGAACGGCAGCTCGCTACCTTCCTCACGTGCCGTCTTTGCCGCCCCGATCACATCCAGGATCGTAATCCTGTTCGCCTTGAGCGCCCGCATGGAGGAGCGCTGGATGACGGGACCGTCGGCCAGCGGATCCGAGTAAGGCACGCCGAGCTCTACCATGGAAGCGCCGGATTTCTCGAGCTCATGAATAATGTCGATCGATGTGCGGATATCCGGGTCACCGATGGTCAGGAAAGGAATAAATGCGGTAAGCTCCTGCTCCTTCAGAGCAGCGAATTTCGCGTCGATCCGATTCATTTCGCCTCAGCTCCTTCCATATGGCTCATGATCGTATGCACATCTTTGTCCCCACGGCCCGACAGGCTGACGACGATAATCTGGTCCTTGCCCATCTTCGGCGCCCGCTTGACCGTCTCGGCAATGGCATGAGCACTCTCGAGCGCCGGGATGATGCCTTCCGTCCGGCACAGCAGCTTCAACGCTTCCATGGCCTCATGATCCGTAATCGGTACATATTCCGCACGTTCGGTATCCTTCAGGTGGGAATGCTCCGGCCCGATGCCGGGATAATCGAGACCTGCGGAGATCGAATGGGCTTCCTGCACCTGTCCGTGCTCATCCTGCAGCAGGTAGCTGTACGATCCCTGGAACACGCCCTTGCTGCCCATCGTCATTGTGGCCGCATGCTTCTCCGTGTTGATGCCGTGGCCTGCCGCTTCCACCCCGACCAGCTTCACGTCCGCATCGCCGATGAACGGGTAGAACATCCCGATGGCGTTGCTCCCTCCGCCGACTGCGGCAATCACCGTATCCGGCAGACGTCCTTCCTGCTCGAGAATCTGGCGGCGCGACTCGTCGCCGATGATGCGCTGGAAGTCGCGGACCATCAGCGGATAAGGATGCGGGCCCGTCGCAGAACCGAGAATATAGAACGTATCTTCAACGTGGGAGACCCAGTAACGAAGCGTTTCATTGCAGGCATCCTTCAGCGTACGGGTTCCCGAGGTTACCGGAACCACCTCCGTACCGAGCAGGTTCATGCGGAATACGTTGAGCTGCTGGCGTCTCATGTCCTCTTCTCCCATGAACACCTTGCATTCAAAGCCAAGCAGCGCCGCTACCGTAGCTGTTGCCACGCCATGCTGTCCGGCTCCCGTTTCGGCGATGATCTTCGTTTTGCCCATATATTTGGCCAACAGGCCCTGTCCAAGCGCGTTATTGATCTTGTGCGCTCCGGTATGATTCAAATCCTCGCGCTTCAGGTACACCTTGGCGCCGCCCAAGTGCTCGGTGAGACGCCCTGCGTAATACAGGGAGGTCGGACGTCCGGAATAGCGGTGCAGCCAGTAGGTCAGCTCCTCCTGGAACTTGTCAGTCTTGGAGATCGATTTGAACGCATCCTCCAGCTCGATCAGCGCATTCATCAGCGTTTCGGGAACATAGCGCCCGCCGAACTTGCCGAAGCGCCCGAACTCATCCGGTCCATTAAACATAGTCTCTCACCCTTTCGACAAAGCTTGTGATTTTGACGAGATCCTTGACTCCATCGGTCTCTACACCGCTCGATACATCTACGCCGTCGGGCGCAAAAGCACCAAGGAGTTCCCCCACGTTATCCGGCTGCAGCCCGCCTGCGACAAGCAGCGGAATGCCGGCACCACGACACCATTCGAGATAAGGAGGGATCGCGTCCCAGGCAAACGTCTTGCCGGAACCCCCTCCATACACGGGATCGAACGTATCGATCAGCAGACCGTCCACAGCGCCGCGGTAAGGCTCCAAGCGGGCGGCTGCGCCTGTCCCGGCTTGCACTGTCCCATCAGCCTCATCAACGGCTCCCCCGCTTACGGAGAACACCTTGAAGATCTTGACCTCCGGCCACCGCTCCTTCACCTCGCGGCAGAACACCGGAGACTCCTGGCCGTGGAGCTGTACCACGTCCAGCGGCGCTTCCTCCAGCACGGATGCCAGATCTTCGTGCGATGGATTCACGAACACGCCTACGACCCCCGGGCTAGGAGCCCTGCCGGCCGAGGCATCCCGCATGGCACGGATGAGCTCCCCGGCTGTCCGGGGAGCTACCTGACGCTTGCTGCGTGCGAAGACAAAGCCTATGTAATCCACCGGCAGCTTGGCCACCGCCTCCACATGAGAGAGCGTTTGAAGACCGCAGATTTTGACTAAGGCCATGATTACAGCTCCCTGGAAGCCGAAGCTTCCGGCCGGATCCCCAGCAGGTCGTCGACCGCACGGCCTACGCTCTCCTGCCTCATGAAGTGCTCTCCGACAAGCACGGCCCTGGCGCCGATCGACTCCAGGTATGCGATCTCTTCGCTGCGTGAAATGCCGCTCTCACTGACTACAGTTACATCTTTAGGTATATATTGAATGAGTTCTTCGGTCGTATGTAGATCCGTCACGAAAGTGCGCAGATTGCGGTTGTTGATGCCCACCATCGTAGGGGACAGCTCCAGCACGCGGTCCAGCTCTTCCTTGTCATGCACCTCGATCAGCACGTCAAGTCCGATGCTGCGGGCCGTCTGCTGGTAGTCGCGCATCTGCTCGGTCGTCAGAATCGCCGCGATCAGCAGGATGGCATCCGCACCGATACAGCGGGCTTCATAGATCTGGAACGGATCAATGGTGAAATCCTTGCGCAGCAGCGGAACGTTCACCGCTTCCCGTATACGGGTCAGATACTCGTTCGCCCCCTGGAAATACTGCACGTCGGTCAGCACCGAGATGCAGTCGGCACCGGCCTGTTCATAAGCGCGGGCCAAAGATACGGGCTCGAAGTCTTCCCGGATGAGGCCTTTGGAAGGCGAGGCTTTCTTCACCTCGGCGATCAGCCCCATGCTCCGCTGACGGCCTGCCCCGAGTGCCCGCTCAAAGCCAAGCGTTGCCGGCAGGGTGCCGATAATCTTCTCCATCTCGGCGATGGTGGTGCGCTCCTTGAGCAGGGCAACTTCCTCTTGTTTCGTCGTTACGATTCGATCAAGAAACATGGCTCACTTCTCCCGTACACTGGATTAGTTGCTGAAGCTTCTCCTGCGCCCGGCCGGAGTCGATCACGGCCGCAGCCAATTTGACCCCTTCCTGCAGCGTGCCGGAGAGCCCGGTCACATAGAAGCATGCACCGGCGTTGGCCAGCACGATGTCCCGCGGTGCTCCTGCCGCACCATCGAAGATGCTGCGAAGGATCCGCGCATTCTCAGTTGCGTCCCCGCCTACCACCGCTTCCTGGGGATAGGTGCGCAGGCCCAGATCGTCAGGCGATATTTCGAAGGTGCGAATCGAACCGTCCCGCAGTTCCGTCACCTGCGTCGCGTCGGAGATCGAGATCTCATCGAGTCCGTCGAAGCTCGCCACGACCAGCGACCGCTTCACGCCCAGCGCCTCCATAACATGCGCGATCGTCTCGGTCTTGCCGCGGTCGAAGACCCCAAGCACCTGACGATCCGCTCCTGCCGGATTGGTCAGCGGACCGAGCAGGTTGAACACGGTCCGGAAGCCCAGCTCCCTGCGGGAGGGGGCTACATACTTCATCGACTGGTGGTAGTTCTGGGCGAACATGAAGCAGATTCCCACTTCCTCGAGGCACCTCGCCGCCTGAGCCTCACCGAGCTGGATGTTCACTCCCAGGGCTTCGAGCACATCCGCACTCCCGCTCTTGCTCGACATCGCGCGGTTGCCGTGCTTCGCCACACGGATGCCGCCGGCTGCCGCCACGATCGCGGCCGCTGTCGAGATATTGAACGTATCCGCCCCGTCGCCGCCCGTCCCGCACGTATCGAGCAGGTTCTCCTGCGAGGTCCGGACCCGGCCGGATTTCGAACGCATCCCTTCCGCGAAGCCCGTAATCTCTTCGATCGTCTCGCCTTTCATCCGCAGTCCGGTCAGCAGGGAACCGATCTGCGTCGGCGTCGCCTCGCCTTCCATAATCACGGACATAACATCCCGCGCTTCCGCCCGGGACAAATGCTGGCCTGCGATAATCTGCTGCAGAGCCCCCTGTACACTCAGCTTCACATGTTCCATCGTCCTTCTGCCTCCCCGGTCATTTTCGCTTCCCCTCTGTCTGCTCACATCCGGATTTATTGATAATAATCCTGATTGATCATGGCAAACGCGTTTGGCCTGGAGGCGAAGACCTGCTCGGCCATGCGGATCGACTTCAGCATCCCTTTTGCCTTGTTCACCGTCTCCTCGTACTCGCTCTCCGGCACCGAATCCCATACGATCCCTGCTCCGGCCTGCACATAGGCCTTGCCGTTCTTGAAGATAATGGTGCGAATCGTAATGCAGGTGTCCAGGTTGCCAGAGAACCCGAGGTAGCCGATGGCACCGGCATAGGCACCGCGCGCTTCATGCTCCAGCTCGGCGATGATTTCCATAGCCCGCAGCTTCGGCGCGCCCGAGACCGTCCCTGCAGGAAGGCAGGAGATGAAGGCATCGTAGAAATCCTTGTCTTTGGCCAGCGTGCCGGAGACGTTGGAGACGATATGCATGACGTGCGAGTAGCGCTCGATCTGCATGAAGGTATCGCACTTCACGGAGCCGAACTCCGAGACGCGGCCGATGTCATTGCGGCCAAGATCGACAAGCATCAGGTGCTCCGCACGCTCTTTCTCATCGGCAAGCAGCTCCTGCTCGAGCCTCAGATCCTCTTCCGGCGTACGCCCGCGGGGGCGGGTTCCGGCAATCGGCCGGGTCTGCACCTTCTCATCTTCCACCCGCACCAGTGCCTCGGGCGACGTGCCCACGATCACCTCATCCCCCATCTTGAGACAGTACATGTATGGGGACGGGTTCATCGTGCGCAGAATCCGATACACCTGCAGGGGCGATACGTCCGTCTCGATCTCGAAGCGCTGCGAGAGCACCACCTGGAAGATGTCGCCGGCCCGAATGTATTCCTTGGCTTTCTCCACATTCGAGATAAACTGCTCCTTCGTTACGTTGGAGCGCACTTCCCCAAGCTCCACATCGTCCGGGATGGCCTGGTGCGGCACGGCCAAGGTCGGAAGCGGCCGCTTCAGCCGTTCGACGGTCGCTTCGATCTTCGCGCAGGTCGCATCGTAGGCACGTGCAATCTGCGCGTCCGTCGCGTGCGGGGGAACATGTACGTTGGCGATCACCTTCAGCTGCTGCTTGAAGTGATCGAACACGATGACCTGGTCGCAGAACATGAACTGGACGTCGTTCATCTTGAGATCATCATGCTTGTGCGCGGGAAGCTTCTCATAATACTGCAGCAGGTCGTATCCGAAGAATCCGACCGCACCGCCCGTGAACCTTGGCAGCCCGGGGAGGGAAGGGCTGCGGTACCCGCGCAGGTAAGCTTTCAGCACATCCACCGGTTTCTCTTCCGAAGTGCTGGTTCCCTGAAGTCCGTCTACGGTCGTCACGCCATTCTTCGAACGGATCATCATGAACGGATCCGTCCCGATGAACGAGTAGCGAGCCCATTTCACTCCGCCTTCCACACTTTCCAGCAGGAAAGCCATGTTCTCTTCATAAAAGTGCTGAAATACGCGGATGGGGGTTTCCGTATCGGCCATCAGGTTGCGCACGACTGGAATCAAATTATACTCTTTCGACAGGCGGATCACTTCCTGCAGTTCCGGTGAATACATGCTGCATCTCTCCTCTTCTCGGGCTCTTCTATACTGCTCTTCTAGGCTCGTGTACAAATAAAAAACGCCTCTACGCATACGTAGAGGCGGCTGACAGTCGAATGGATGAACATCTAGAATGGGCGCAGTTCGGCCTGCATTAAGACAGGAAGAATTAAGCATGAGAAATAAAATGCCTCTTCCGCTACACCTGTCCTGCTTCCGTCCCTGCTCTCGGTACTCCACTCATCTCATCTCAACTGGATCTCAAACTCGGCTCTACTCTGCTCTTCCGTAATTCACTCAATCGAATTACAGCTGTTTCAACTATACTACCTCTATTATGATTTTGTCAAATCGGGACGCAGTCTCATCGCTTCCCGAAGATACACGTGAACAATCTCGTCCTGCTTCTTCTCCGTATTCACCATAACCATGAAGCGGATGCATCTCGGCAGTGCGCCTTCCACCGGAATCTCCAGGGAACACATCAGCGGAACCAGCTCCCAATCCTTCATCTGGCGGATGGTCTTCGCCGGGAAGGTCGCCGTCAAATCCGGTGTTACCGTGATGAAGACACTTGCGATTTCTTCCGGAACAATCCCGTTCTCGAGGACGATCTGGTGCAGAAGTTCCGTCGTGGCGCTCAAAATTTCATTCTCATCATTACGTTCTACGGTGATGGCACCGCGAATTCCCCGTACCCACATGTTCAGTCCCCCTGTTTCAGCTCATCCACGATCTCTCTTACCAGCTTCGGATCCATCTGCTTGTTGATTTCCACTTTGCCAATGGCTACCGGCACGATATACACCATCCGGCCTTCGCCGAACTTCTTGTCATGCATCATCGCGCGCATAATCGCGTCCGTATCCAGATGCGCAGGAATCCGGACGGGCAGCCCGAACTTCTCGAAGATCCGCTTCGTTATCGAGTGGATCTCTTCGGGATATCCCAGCCTGACGGACAAGCGTGCCGCGCCCACCATGCCGATCGCGATGGCTTCCCCGTGGGTCAGCTCGCCGTAACCGGCCACCGCTTCGAGCGCGTGCCCGATCGTATGGCCCAGGTTCAGGATGGCCCGCAGATCATTCTCCCGCTCATCCTGGGAGACGACAGCGGCCTTAACGCTGCAGCCCTTATATAGGCCGTACTGCAGCGCTTCCGGGTCCAGTCCGACGAGACGGTCGGCGTTCTCTTCACACCAGTAGGCGAAGTCGGCATCCCAGATCAGGCCGTGCTTGATCATCTCCGAAAGCCCGCCGCGTACATCCCGCTCCGGCAGCGACTGCAGGGTCGACGTATCATAGAGGACCATCTCCGGCTGGTGGAAGGCGCCGATAATGTTCTTCGCTAGCGGATGATTCACAGCCACCTTCCCTCCGACGGAGCTGTCATGGGCAAGAATCGTCGTCGGGATTTGGACGAACCGGACGCCCCTCATGTAGGACGCCGCTACGAAGCCCGCCAGGTCACCGACGACGCCGCCGCCAAGGGCTACGACCGTTGATTTACGGTCCAGCCCGGCCTCCAGCGCAGCACCAATCACGTCCTCGAGCACCGCAAGCGATTTGGACTTCTCCCCCGCCGCAACCGTATAGGAAGCCGCCTGATATCCGGCTGCCCCGAGACGCTCCAGCATGCCATCCAGATAATGGGGTCCCACATGCCCGTCCGTTACGATTAGAAGCGGAGAACCTTTGCTGATGCCGTGCTTCTCAAAATACGAAGCGATATTCTCCAACAAGCCTTCCCCGATGTAGATCGGGTAAGACCTTTCTCCCAGATCCACCGTAAGTTCCTTGATCATAGCCGCTCTCCCCGCTTCCCGAAGTTAGGTTATATGCCGCACCCTCGTGCTAGTACGCCTTGACCTGCTCCAGGTAGCTCTCGTAGTTGCGGCGGATCTCTTCGATCGAATCCCCGCCGAACTTCTCCATGAAGGCGCGCGCCACTTCCCAGGCAATAACATTCTCCATAATAACGCCGGCGGCAGGGACCGCACACGTATCGGAACGCTCCACCTGCGCGGTGAAGGCTTCTTTCGTGTCGATATCCACGCTCTGCAGCGCTTTGTACAGCGTCGAGATCGGCTTCATGACGCCGCGTACCACGATCGGCTCGCCGGTCGTCATGCCACCCTCGAAGCCGCCCGCCCGGTTCGTCGCGCGATAGAAACCGCGCTCTTCGTCGTGCATGATCTCGTCGTGGACGGAAGAGCCGCGGCGCTCGGCCGCTTCAAAGCCGACTCCGAATTCCACGCCTTTGAACGCTTGGATGGACAGAACCGCCTGCGCGATCCGTCCGTCCAGCTTGCGGTCCCACTGCACGTGCGAACCGAGACCCGTAGGTACGCCTTCAATAATACATTCGACGATGCCGCCAAGCGTGTCGCCGTCATCCTTCGCCGCGTCGATTGCCGCGATCATGCGTGCTTCGGCATCCTTGTCCGTTACACGGACCGGAGATTCTTCCGTGATGGCGATGAGCTCGTCGATCGGCAGTTCCTGCCGCTGCACTTCCACCTCGCCGATGCGGATCACCTGCCCGGCTACCTTAATGCCTAACTCCTTCAGCAGTTCGCGGGCCATGCCGCCAACCGCTACGCGCAGCGTCGTCTCCCTTGCGCTCGAACGCTCCAGGATGTTGCGCAGATCGCGCTGATTGTACTTCAGTCCACCGTTCAGATCGGCATGTCCAGGACGAGGACGATTCACGCGGCGCTTGCTCTCATCACTGCCTTCGATCGGCTCGATGTTCATCACCGACGTCCAGTGCTTCCAGTCGTTGTTCTCTACAACCAGGGCGATCGGTGCACCGGTCGTCTTGCCGTGGCGCACGCCGCCTACGATGTTCGCCGTATCCTTCTCGATCTGCATTCTGCGGCCGCGGCCGTATCCCTTCTGGCGGCGGGCCAGCTGAAAGTTAACCGCTTCGAAATCAATAGTAAGATTGCTCGGAAATCCTTCGATAATGGCCGTCAGTTGAGGGCCGTGCGTTTCACCTGCTGTTAAGTATCTCATGCTATTGTGTTTTCCCCTTTCGTCCTGCACAGCAGCTGAAAGCTTCGCGCCTGTCCCGAACGCTTTAGCGCTTTTATGTACTCATGTGCTCATTATAGTATACGACCCACGCTTTGACAAGAAAATGCAAGAATCGCCTTGTTTAAAATAGAACAAAGCTGGGTATGCTTCCCAAGCTCCCGGCATAAAAATACGCTGCCAAGGGGTTAGCCCTGACAGCGTATGGGGACCATCCGGAGCGGTTCAGCCGCTGACCGGTTGTTGTTTGAGCGCACGTTTGTCCTTGGCCTCGGTCTCGTTCATCATGCCCAGAATCTTCGGCGAATCGATACCGAGAATTTGGGCGCATTCCTGCATGGTAATAAACCCTCTGCGGTATGCGGTGATGACCTTGCGTTTGTCCATGGGAATCCTCCTGGGGTCACCGGCAGGTCTGACGCCTTTCCGGCGAATCTCTGGCTCTTCTCCTAGTATGGGATTCCATGGTAAGGATTATTCATGCTATTTGCCCGCTTTGCGGTAAAAGAACGTTTCGGCCGATTCGAGCCCGTACTGTCCCGGACTGAAGATCTGCTCCGTGCTGCCTACGAACAGAATGCCGCCGGGCTTGAGCGCATTGGCGAATTTCTGGTACAGCACATGCTTGGCCTCTTCGGTAAAATAAATCATGACGTTGCGGCAGATGATGAGATCATAGTTCGTATCGAACGTATCGGTCAGCAGGTTGCCCTTCTGAAACTTGATCGCCCGCTTGAGCTGGTCCACAATATGGTAAGTCAGATTCTCCTGACGGTAATACTTTTGAAGGTATTTGGCAGGCACATCGCGGATCGAACGGTCGGAGTAGACGGCTTTTCTCGCCTTTTCCAGGGCTCCTTCATCAATGTCCGTTGCTGTCACCGACGACTCCGGCAGCACGCCGAGCTCCGCCAGAATCATCGCCAGCGTATAAGGCTCCTCGCCCGTAGAGCAGGCGGCACTCCAGCACTTCAGCTTCCGGGATTTATGAATCATCTCGGGCAGGAACTTCTGCTCGAGCACCTCCCAGCGGTTCGGGTTGCGCCAGAATTCGGATACGTTGATCGTCATGCGGTCGAGGAACTCATAGAAGAGCTCCTTGTCCTTCGTCATTGCATCGAAGAAAGCCACGAAGGTGGGATACCCTTTCTTCATCCGAAGCGTGGCCAGGCGCCGGCGCATCTGGGCTTCCTTGTACTGCGCCAGATCAATACTCGTGTAATCCTTCACTTTTTTGACAAAGGCTAGGAAATCCTTGTCGTCATCCATCCCGTCACGTCACCCCGTGTAAATCCAGTTTTGTATGGTTTTGGTATAAACGACCAGTTCATCCGGCGAAAAGTAATTGGCGATTTCCCGTTCGGCGCTCTCGGGCGAATCCGATCCATGAATCAGGTTGAGTCTCGTCGAAGCGGCCAAGTCCCCCCGGATCGTGCCCGGCTGCGCTTCTGTCGCATTCGTCTTGCCGATCATGGTGCGGGACAGCGTAATGATGTCGTCCCCTTCCCATACCATGGCGAAGACCGGCCCCGACGTGATGAACTTGATGAGGTTATCATAAAAAGGCTTCCCATGGTGCTCTTCGTAGTGGCGCTCCGCCTGTTCCTGTGTGACCTGAAGCAGCTTCGCCGCTACGAGCTGGAATCCCCTCCGCTCGAATCGGCCCATAATTTCCGCCACAAGCCCCCGCTGTACGCCATCCGGCTTCACCATTAAAAATGTCTTTTCCATATTATGATCTCCTCTCAACACTACTATATAATCCACTTATTGGGAGAGTTTTTTCGAAAAGACGTATCTCCTGCGCCCAGCCCGGTAGGGACAAGGTGATGCGGAGAGCGAAGCGTCCGCCTTTGAACTCCCGTTTCTCCATTTCCCCAAACTTATAATTGAAGAAACGGGAGTTCAACAGCGGTGGAGCAGCAGCTTGTCCCGTTAGGGCGTCCTGCGATAGAGGCACGCCATTTTGAACTCTCTCTCCTCAATAAGAGCGATTCCCCACGAAATGAGCAAAGCTCACCAAATCCTTCTTCGCTTGGATGTCGGGCAGTCCTTCCAGTACACGGATTGCCTTGTCTATGTAGGTCGAAGCCATCCGCTCGGCCTCGGCGATGCCGTTACTGCCGCGGATGATATCCAGAAAACCACGGACATCGGTTTGTCCGTCGCAGGCTTCAATGCGTGCGAGCTCCTTAAGCAGGTACGGACGGAGCTCCGGATTCCTAAGGGCAAAGATGACGGGGATCGTGATGTTCCCCTGCTTGATGTCGCTGCCTGGCGGCTTGCCGATCTCCTTCTCCGTGCCGCAGATATCGAGCAGATCGTCACGGATCTGGAACGCCATGCCGGCATAGTAGCCGAAATTATACAGCCTGGTGGCAACCCGCTCGGGGGCACCCGCAGCCATGGCTCCCAGCTGACAGGAGACGGCGAGCAGCAGGGCCGTCTTGCGCTTGATGCGCAGGAGGTAATCCCTTACGCCCTGCTCGGCATGGAAGAAGAACCGGATCTGCTCCATCTCCCCGATGCTCATCTCGACCAAGGCCTTGGACATGACCTGATGAATCGCCGGGTCCGGCAGCCGGGTCACGATGCTGAGGGCCTTCGCAAATATATAATCTCCCGTATACATCGCAATCCGGTTGTCCCATTTGGAGCGGACCGTAAGCTGGCCGCGCCGGGTGTTAGCATCATCGATCACATCGTCGTGAACGAGCGACGCCATATGGATCAGCTCCAGCGGGACGGCCACGTGCTTGATCTTCGCAAGATCATACGTCCCGAACTTGGCGCCCAGCAGGACGAAGACCGGACGTATCCGCTTTCCGCCCGCTTTGAGAAGGTGCAGGGAAGCTTCGCGCAGCATCGGATGATCCACATCAATGCTGCGCTCCAGCTCCTTCTCTATGAAGCTGATATCCTTTTTCATTTTTGCATATAATTCGAGCAGTTTCATTCCGTCACCCGTACTGTGTTTTATCGTTCGATCCGAAAGCCGCCGGAAGTATAGAGCCGGCCGTTCCGCTCATTGAGGCGTCCCCCATCTTCGGTAGAGCTCATGATCGATTTCCATGCAATCCAAAATTTTACCCACCATAAAATCGATCAGGTCGTCGATGGTCTGGGGCCCTTGATAGAATGCGGGCATCGCCGGAATGATCCGTACGCCGAGCCTTGCCAGCTTGAGCATATTCTCAAGATGGATCGCATGAAGCGGCGTCTCGCGCGGCACGAGAATCAGCTTGCGGCCTTCCTTCAGCATGACGTCTGCTGTCCGCTCGAGAAGGTTATCAGAGGCACCGTGGGCAATCCCTGAGAGTGTACCCATCGAACAGGGGACAACCACCATGCCTTGGGTCCGGAACGATCCGCTGGCTGTCTTCGCGCCGATATCCTGATTGGACACATATTCCAGCCGGCCAGGCACCCGTCCGAGGGAGAACTGCTCCTCCAGCATCTCCTTGCGGCGTCCGGCGTCCCAGCCGAGCTCCTCCTTCAGAACGCGCCAGCCCGCATCGGTGATCACCAGATGAACGTCCTTCCCTGCTTCCAGCAGGAAGCGGCAGAGCCTGACGCCGTAAGCGGCGCCGCTCGCCCCCGTCATGCCGACCACCCAAGGCTTGCTCATCCCGTATGCACCACCAGGTCGATCAGGGTGAATGCAAAGACCGCAATGCTCAACGTACTGTTCATGGTGAAGAAGGCGGTATTGACCCGGCTGAGATCGTCCGGCTTAACAATGAAATGCTCATACATCAGCAAAGCATAAGAGACGATGATCCCGAGCAGATATACCCACGTCAGCTCCGTCAGAAAGTACAGGGAGATCAGGCCCACCGCTGTAACGATGTGAAACCAGCGCGCCATTTTCAGCGCCTTCGGAACCCCAAAGCGGCTCGGAATGGAATGGAGGCCTTCCTTACGGTCAAATTCCACGTCCTGGCAAGCATAAATGACATCGAAGCCGGCCAGCCAGAAGACGATCGCGACATAAAACACAAGAGCAGGAAGCGAGAATTCGCCCGTAACGGCCACCCAGCCGCCGAGCGGCGCCAGGGCAACGGTCATGCCGAGCACGAGGTGGCACGCCCAGGTGAAACGTTTGGTATAGGAATAGAATACCAGAAAAAACACGGCGACAGGAAGCAGTTTGACCGCAATCGGACTCAAATGAAACGCGGCGTAGAATAACAGCAGAAACGATATAACGATAAAGATGAGTGCTTCTTTGGATGAGATCAAACCGGCCGGAATCGCACGCATCGCCGTACGGGGGTTCTTGGCATCGAACACCTTGTCCACCACCCGGTTGAGGCCCATTGCTGCGCTGCGCGCTCCTACCAAGGCCAGCAGAATCCAACCGATCGTAGCCCAGGAAGGCAGATGACCGAACACCACTACCGATCCCAGCAGCGCGCCCATAAAGGCAAACGGCAGTGCGAACAAGGTATGCTCGATCTTGATCATTTCCATGAATATCTTGGTCTTTCTCCACATAGCGCTTCAGTCTCCCTTGAATGCAGGGGTCACTGCCGGCTTGCGGCCGATATGCAGGGCAGCGATGCCGCCGGTCAGCGGATAAGCTTCCACTTCGCCGAGCCCCGTCCTGCGGAAGATCTCCGCCAGCTGCTTATGGTCCGGAAAATGAACCAGCGATTCCGGCAGCCACTTGTACTGCTCATAGCTCTTGGCCACCAGCTTGCCGATCATCGGCAGCACCCGCTGAAAATAAAAATAATAAATCCCTTTGAAAGGCTGCCAGGTCGGCTTGGACAGCTCCAGCGAAACCACCAGGCCGCCCGGCTTCACAACGCGCTGCATTTCCTCGATCACCTTGACCAGGTCCGGCACGTTCCGCAGAGCAAAACCGATCGTCGCATAATCGAAGGTGTTGTCTTCGAACGGAAGCTCCATCGCGTTGCCGCGTACGAGACGGATCTGCTTGTCGAGGCCCAGGCGTTCGATCTTGTCCGCCCCCACATCGAGCATGTTCTGCGAGAAATCCAGCCCGACCATCGGTCCGGACCCGGATGCCTCCGCCAGGGAGATCGTCCAGTCGCATGTGCCGCAGCAAATGTCAATCGCGGTACTGCCGGGACGGACATTCATTTTTTTCATCGTGAAGCTCCTCCAGGCCTTATGCCTGCGGAAGCTCAGAATGTCGTTCATGAGATCGTATTTCGGGGCTATGCTCTCGAAGACCGAATGAACGAATTGTTCTTTGGATTTCCCTTTGGGTTGGTTTCCTGACGTGCTCTGCATTTCGTTCTGTCCCCCTACACTTCCTGCGTGGCCCGCGGTGCGGACAAATAGCGCCGGATCGGCTCGCCGATCGACTTCAATTCCTGCCTGAGCGGCTCGGACTCCAGCCCCTGGATGGCCGTCTGCAGCTCCGACATACAGGATTCGAGCTGCCCGTAGAGCTGGGATGCTACCTTGTACTTGAGCCAGAGCGCCCGCAGCTTGGCGGGATCGGACTCTTCCTGGCGGAGCAGCTTCTGCTCATCCCGCGTACCGAACTGCTGCACATGCCAAAAGCCCCAGCTATCCCGGTACTGCTGGGACGACTCGGAGCGGACAATCTCTTGAAGAAGCACCTCACACCGGGTGAACAGCTTCAGCAGCCGCGGCCATACGCCGCCCGCCCCATTCTCGAGAAGTCCGCTGAATGAAAGGTAGAGCTCCGATTTTACCTCGACGGTCTGCCGGAGATACTCTTCCGCCGTCAGCTCCGCGCCCTTCATGGCGAGATACAGATTCATTTTGAGCCGGTTCGCTTCACAGATCGCCTCGGACAAGACACCGATCAGGTCAATGCGTCCGGCCAGGGACAGCAGATGGTAGAAGCGCGAAGAGAAATAGTCCCCTGCGAGCACCTTCAGCTGGCGTGACCGCGCGGCCTTCTGCTCCTTGATATCGCTGTTCACGCTCACCTGATCGTGCGTATCCAGTCCGACCTGCACCAGCGAGGTAACCAGGGAATACAGCTCGCTGTACCCGGCGAGAACACTGTGTCTATTGAGAAAAGCATACAGCAGCCGGGTTCGATAGTCGGGGAACAGCGGCAGGTCCGTATGCTTCTGGATCATGTCGTAATCCAAGTATTTTTGGGCGATCTCCGGAATCCGATAAGTGGTCATATGTAAGCCTCCGAACCGTTACACAAATCTCTGTTCTCCAATCCAAACTATTATAGCACAACAGGATTCGTTTCGCATTGTTTTACCCTCAGCTTTTCTGCCTGTCGCGCTGCTGCCATTTGGGGGTATACGTGGTCCGGTAATGCGTTTCAAGATACGTCTGAATCTCCTCGGTGCTCATCGGGCGGAGCTTGGGTTCGTTCGGCAGCCACTTCTCCCTCCGGGCGTCCGTCGCGATGAGCGGACCCGGTGTTCCTTCCTTATCCTGCGAACCGTCCAGCACACGGACGAGCACTTGATTGATGTTGGTCGATGCCCCGAACAGCACCCTCGGAATTTCGTACAGGTCTTCGAGCATGTCCGCCTTGGCCGTCGATTTAGAGGCCAGCAGGTCGATCGAGACGATGGCATGGCTCACCTCGACGCGCCGGATCCGCAGATGCAGCTTCATCCCTGAGACGACGTCGACGATGGTCGCTTCCGTCACCGGCCTCGCCTGGCGGAAGACCAGTGCCGATTCGTCCAGCTTCGATACGTAGGACAGCAGTATGGCTACGGCCACCGAGACGGCCGTCATGATAAAGACACGGGGAGCCCATTTCACTGCAGGCACGCTTCCTTCCTTGACCGGTTTGGGCAATTTCGCAGCTGCGCTCTCGAGATGACCCTGTCCTTATCATTGTACAACGAAAAAAAGCAGGCTATGCCTGCGCTCTTCCGAAAAATTATTCCTGCGTATCCACGCTGCCGACCTTCGTCATGACCGTTGCCTTGCCGCGGATCTTGATGGCTGATGTGTGCTCCGTGAACTGGCAGATCATCACTTCGCCTTTGTCCAGCTTCTCCGTATGGTGAAACCGCGTATCCTGCCCGCGGGTCAGACCGATCACCTGGACTCCGTTCTCCTTGGCTTTGATGACGATGTAATCATTCTGATTCGACTCCATAGGTTGAGTTCCTCCGTTCTCGTATCCAATGCCTCTCCATCATGCAAAAAAAACCATGCCGTGTCAACCGGACGGCAGGAGAGAACGCGCCCGGCGGCAGGCGCAATCGAGTAGGAGGAGGCGGCTAGCCTCCGTCCTCTCACACCACCGTACATGCGGGTCCGCATACGGCGGTTCCAAAAGGTTAACAAAGTTCCGAGTAACGAGAAAGCAAACTTTTAAGCCCTTTCGCTTCCCAGTAGGAAGTCGGGAGGGCATTGTTTGTGCTACGGGACATTTCCCACGGACCTCGACGGGAGTTTGCCAACATATAGGCAGCCCAGTTCGGAACGCCGAGCGCACGTAGTTCGCGAATGCGTGTCTTCACCCGTTTCCACTGTTTCCATAGACACATGCGGAGTCTTCTCCGAATCCACTTGTCAAAGGCTTGGCAGTGCGTCTTCGCCGAGGCTAGGCGAAAATAACCTAGCCAGCCCAGCATGTACTGGTTCAGGCGCCGGATGCGTTCCTCCATCGGTACAGGCTTGGTTCGGTTCGTCAGT
Source organism: Paenibacillus sp. S-38 (assembly GCF_049942825.1). Classification (NCBI taxonomy): domain Bacteria; kingdom Bacillati; phylum Bacillota; class Bacilli; order Caryophanales; family Paenibacillaceae; genus Paenibacillus; species Paenibacillus sp. S-38. Next base: position 3,196,987 of record NZ_CP187970.1, on the reverse strand, counting down.
TCCCGGACTTTCTCTTTGAATCGCGAAATTGTCTTAGGAGCCAGCCGAATCGTCGCCTGTTTGTTCGACAGGAAACTAAAGCCTAGGAATTTGCGGTTCCATGGCCGGTCCACTGCACTTTTATCCCGGTTCACTTTCAGTTTCAGCTTTCCTTCCACAAAGCGAATCACCGATTCCATCACGCGCTCCCCTGCTCGCTTGCTGGAGACAAAGATGTTGCAGTCGTCCGCATAGCGGACAAACCGCAGTCCCCGTCTTGTCAGTTCCTTGTCCAGATCGTCCAGCAGGATGTTCGCCAGAAGCGGACTGAGCGGACCGCCCTGCGGCGTGCCTTCCGGTGTGCGCTCCAACGCTCCATGCGACATGACTCCGGCGTTCAAATAGGAGCGGATGAGCTTCAGGACACGCTTGTCCTCCACCTTCCGTGCTACTCTAGCCATGAGCATGTCATGGTTCACCCGGTCAAAGAATTTCTCCAGATCCATATCCACGACCCATCTGAGGCCGCTTTGGATATAGCTTTGTGCCTGCTTTACGGCGTCATGCGCCCGTCTTCCCGGGCGGAAACCGTAGCTGTACCCCGAGAAATGTGCATCAAAAATCGGATTCATCACTTGCAGAAGCGCCTGCTGGAGAAAACGGTCCATTACGGTCGGGATGCCAAGCAGCCGTACACCGCCTCCGGGTTTGGGGATTTCCACCCGTTTGACTGGCGCGGGTCTGTAGCTTCCCGTCAGGAGGTTGGCTTTCACCTGTTCCCAGTGGGTTTTCAGGTAAGCTTGTAGCTCGGCTACCGTTACACCATCCACTCCGGGCGCTCCTCCGTTCTGTACCACTCGCTTGTAGGCGAGCCGAAGGTTGTGCCCTTCGAGCATCTTCTCCAGCAGCCTGCTCTGGCCTTTGCGAGAGAAAAGGTCGGCTTGTGCCGGCGAAGAACTCGGCGCTCCGGCATACCCTGGCGGCTTCACCGCTTCTCTCTGCCGCGAGCTCCCTTGCGGAATATTCTGCTGTCTCTGCTCTTCACGCGAACGCACCGGTTTCCTCTCTCCTTTCGGTTCAGCCCTTCCGCTTTCCGGCGTCCCGTACTCGCGTACTATGGCCTCTGCTGACTCCTGCGGATTCAGCGCGGCTTCTCAGCCGCGGTTACGAAGTCACTTCGCGTATCCGCAGGCCTCCCCAGATAAGAACGCCATCTGTCTGCCCGCGACCACCTAAGTTTACAGCATCAGCCCTTGGCGGCTTTGGATTTCGTCTTGTCTTGGAGACTCATCCGACTGACACTGCCTCAAATTAGGTTCGTGTACCTTGGCCCGTGCATTTGCCTCCGGCTTCCTTCAGATTCCGCCTCACGGCCGACACCCTTGCCCTTGGCTAACGGTAGGCGCTCGCCAGCCCCCGTTCGGGACTCTCACCCTAGAGATGGCGCCCATGCTGGGCGTACAAAAAAAAGAGACACCGGCATTGACGGTGTCTCTCTCATGGTCGGAGTAGCGGGATTCGAACCCACGGCCTCACCCACCCCAAGGGTGCGCGCTACCAGACTGCGCCATACCCCGAATCGTGCCTTGCCAGGCGTACAAGGAATGCTAACCAAGGTCAAAACTTATGTATGGTGTACGCTTTCACTCGGCGAAATTCATTATAGCACGCGTCTTACGGCCCTGCAATAGGATAGGCTAATTTTTTCGCCTAATGTTTTCCACCGGGAAGCCGGCCGGTCCATAACCATCTGTGATGCAGATCTCTAGAGCCGTGCGGCATTCAAAGAAAAAACACCCGGTCCCCCAGGGGGCCGAGTGTCCTGCGCGTACAATCTATTAGGAGCCGAAGCTCTTATGTAGATGAAGTGCTTCTCTTACTGAATGCCGTCCTTCAGTGCCTTGCCAGGCTTGAAAGCCGGAATTTTGCTCGAAGGGATTTCGATCTCTTCGCCAGTCTGCGGGTTGCGGCCTTTGCGGGCGGAACGCTCACGAACCTCAAAGTTGCCGAAGCCGACCAGCTGAACCTTGTCCCCGCTCTGCAGCGCTTCGGAGATCGCTTCGAATACGGCCTCAACCGCTTTGGTAGCGTCTTTCTTGGAGAGTTCGGTGGATTCGGATACCTTGTTGATCAAATCAGATTTATTCATGGAATTCACCTCCCCTGCTAGTAGGAATGTCCTGTTATTTCCTTTGTTGGCTGTTTCACCGAAAAATATACATGGAATCAGGGTTTTCGCCAGTCAAATCAAGATTATAGTAATACAGGACTAACGCTTTTTCAAGTCGGAACGCAAAAAAATGCACCCGGTGGAGTGCATTTTTGCAGGAATGACTCTCTTTATGGCAGAAATTGCTTGTTTCTATCTCTTTTTGTCGAAAGCCCAAATGCTATAGAATAATGGCGATCAGGCCGCCCGAGCCCTCATTGATGATCCGGCCCAGCGTCTCCTGCAGCTTGTAGCGGGCATTATCCGGCATCATGGCCAGCTTGCCCTGGATGCCTTCCCGCACGATGGAGTGCAGGGAACGGCCGAAGATATCGGATTCCCAGATCTTCAGCGGATTGTCCTCGAAGTCCTGCATGAGGTAGCGTACGAGCTCCTCGCTCTGCTTCTCCGTACCGATGATCGGCGAGAACTCCGACTCGACGTCGACGCGGATCATGTGAATGGAAGGTGCCGTCGCCTTCAGCCGCACGCCGAAGCGTGAGCCCTGGCGGATCAGCTCCGGCTCATCGAGGGCCATCTCCGCCAGTGTAGGCGGCGCGATGCCATAGCCGGTCGTCTTCACCATCTCGAGCGCCTCCGCGAAGTGGTCGTACTCCCGCTTCGCATGCGTGAACTCCTGCATAAGCTGCAGCAGGTGATCTTTGCCCCGGATCTCAACGCCGACGACTTCCATCAGGATGCGGTCATACAGCTCGTCGGGGGCATATAGATCGATCTCCGCTACGCCCTGCCCCATGTTCATGCCGGCCAGAGCGGCCTTATCGATGAATTCATACTGCTCGAAGGAGCCGACCACCCGGTCTACGTCGCGCAGCCTGCGGATGTCCTGCACTGTCTCGCGCACGGAATTCTCGAATGACGAGCGCAGCCAGTGGTTCTCTTCGAGTACCATGACCCAGCTCGGGAGATTAACGTTGACTTCATGTACGGGGAACTCGTAGAGCACTTCCCGCAGCACCGAGGTCATGTCGTCCTCGTTCATGCTAGCCACGCTCATCGCCACAACCGGCACGTCATGCTTCTCCTGCAGCTCGCTGCGGAGCTCCTGGACGGCATCGCTCTGAGGCTTCGTCGAGTTCACGATGACGATGAACGGCTTGCCTACTTCCTTCAGCTCGCCGATGATGCGGTCTTCCGCGTCCACATAGGAAGAGCGTGGAATCTCGGCGATCGAGCCGTCCGTGGTAATAACTACGCCCAGGGTTGCGTGCTCCTGGATCACCTTGCGCGTGCCGATCTCCGCCGCTTCCTGGAAGGGGATGGCCTCGTCGAACCAGGGCGTGTTGATCATTCTCGGACCGCTTTCGTCCTCGTAGCCTTTGGCCCCCTCCACCACATAGCCTACGCAGTCCACCAGTCTGACATTGACGTTCAGTCCTTCAGCCACGTGCAGCTGCACTGCCGTGTTCGGTACGAATTTTGGCTCCGTCGTCATAATCGTCCGTCCGGCCGCGCTCTGCGGAAGCTCGTCGGTGGCCCGGACCCGGTCGGATTCATTCTGAATGTTCGGCAGCACCACCGATTCCATAAAGCGCTTGATGAATGTCGATTTTCCCGTACGGACCGCTCCAACGACCCCCAGGTAAATATCCCCGCCAGTACGCTCTGCAATGTCCTTAAAGATATCTACTTTCTCCAATGAGAATCCCTCCTACAGGTTGTTTAAGACGAAACTCGTACATGCTTTGGACTAGTACAAATATATGTATGACACCGTGTTTTATGATGCCGGCGGCCACAAATATCTTCTCTCCGCCCAAGGCAGCTGCGTTACTTCGTCCAAGACACCCTTGACTCATCCCAAACAAATATATGTGCGGGATTCCGAGGTTATTCTAGATTGGGCAAAAAAGAAACTCTACCATCCCGGGGGATGATAGAGTCTTGTAGAGAATACGATCAATATTCATGAAGCGTTCCGGACGGAACAGGACTGCCGCCCTGCCAATGATATGCGACGGATCGGGCGGGAACAAAATACGATTCCTGCACGAGCAGCTCGCGCAGATCCTGCTCTGCCTTCAGGCCGCCCGCCAGGCCCTTCTTGTCGATGAGCCGCATGATCTCCGAAGCATAATCGATCACAACCTCTCCCCCTTCGGTAAGCAGAAGAGGAAGCTGCATGGAACGGGTATACACGCTCTGGACTTCCAGCTTGGCCCGTCCGAGCTTGCCGAAGTCAAGGTGGTAAAAGCCGGGAGCAGCCGCTTCCCCGAAGGGGAGGCTGCCATTTTTGATCTTGTACGAGTCCACATCCCGCTGCAGATCCAGCACCTGCTGGAACGACGGGATGTCCATCATCTTGACGGCCGGCTTCGTCTCCACGTCCACAAGCACATAGGTCGCCGTGCCGCCTTTCTCGAACGCATTGGACGGCACCTCGCTCAGGAACCGGCCTTCGAGCTTCTTGAAATCAATCGGATATTTCTCATAATGCGGGGTGTTCTCCGTACTGTTCTTAATCGGCAGCACCCCGGTCTTCGCCTTGTACGCGTCTATTGCGTTCTGGACGACAAGGATATATTCCCCGCTCGCGGCCTGGTTCTGCCGGCGCATCTCCTTCGGATACAAGCATCCGGCAAGCAGTCCGCAGAGCACAACCAGCAGCACGAGCTTCGGCACATGCTTCATCACCAGTCCTCCTCCTGCTGCTTCTCGAGCTGTTTGCGGATGGCCGCCTTCAGCGGGTCCTCAGGCACCTCAACCTGTACGGGACCAGTCACTTTGGCCTGGCAGGCGAGCCGGAAGCCTTCCTTCTCCTGGCCTCCGAGCTTCAGGCGCTCGTTCTTGCCGGGTTCGGCAAGACCGCTCTCCGCTCCCTCCGTTACCCTGACTTTGCACATCAGGCATGCCGCTTTGCCGGCACAGCGGGTTCTGATACTCACGCGTGCCCGCCGGGAAGCGTCCAGCAGCGTGGTTCCCGGTCTGACCGTGACCGTCCGGCCGTCCGGAAGAAACGTCACTACCGCGTTCGTGCTCATGGCTCCTCCCTTTCACCCGAAGACATGGATTCCAACACAGATTGGGCGTAAGCCAGCGCTTCGCCGCCGAACCGGTTGCGCGATATCAGGCTCTTCAGCGCAGCCAGTTCCCGCGAGTCCTTCCGGGTACGAAGCACCTCGGCTATAGCCTCATACCGGTCAGGCCTTTGACGCAGCAGATTGAACAGCAGCTCATGCGCAAGGGGCATAAGGCCGGTCTCCAGCCCGTCTCCCAGCCTTAAGGGAAGGGCGTAGTAGGCGCGCTGCAGGTACGCGGCTTCCACACGGTACTCGCTCTCTGAGGCACGCACCTCGAAGGCCCCTACGAGCTCCACGCTCACCCCTGAAATCACGTAATGGCTGAGAATGGACCGGTAGATGTCCGTAGCGCTCTCCTGCTGCTCGTCCACCGACCAGCGCAGCAGTGCGCTGTGGAGCTTATATGCTGTATCCCTGTCGGTATACAGATCGAGATCACGGGGCGGGGCGGCCAGCGGCACACCCTGCAGAAGCAGTCCCGTGCTGCCGCCGACAAGCCAGGCGGCCTGAGCTTCCCCGCTGCTGCGTCCGATCTCCTGCAGCGCCAGTCTCAGCGGCTCTCCGGCTGCGGACAGCTTCTCATCAATGGGGTTCATGCGGCTCTACATCCTTACTCTTGAAGTTCCACTCTAGGTTCATTAAAAATACGGTTTATGCACAATCGTCACCGGGCCCGCGCTCCGGATGGTCGCTTGACAGCCGAGGCGAAAGCCCTCTTCGATCTCGTCGTCTCCCAGGTTATCGAGCTCTTCGTCCGTCGGTTCGCTGAGATGCTCGGCGCCCTCGAGCACCTGGCATCTGCAGCGGGAGCATGTCCCCCGCAGGCACGAGAAGCCCCATTCGACCCCATGCTTCAACGCCATATCCACAATGGTGAACCCGTTTTCGGGCTCCACCGTTTTTGATCCTTGTTTGCCTTTTAGCGTCAACATATCTTGGGCCCTCTCCTTACAGCAGCGATGCGAACATATAGAGCAGAATCGGGATGAACATCAGGAAAGCGACCAGCGACAGCAGAAAGCGGACCGCTCCCTTCGTCCGGGTTCTTGCAAAGGAAATCAGCAGCGATGCGGCTACCATCAGGCCGATCGCGATAAATGAAGCCCACATTTTGTCAAGCGGAGACATATATCCAACCCCTGTTTCTCTGATTCGTACAAACCTCATTCCATCATATCACAAAAAAAGCACAAGCGCGCCTTCCGGCCGCTTATGCCACGGAATTGTCAAGCCATTACTTCTTCATGATCATCTTCATGAGCTGTTCCATGTTGTTCGTGTTCATCTTGCTCGTCTTGATCGCCTGGATCAGCTCGTTCATCGTCTGCTCCGATACCGGAACGTTCACCAGACCGGCCACCTGCTTAATCAGCTGCTTCAGCTGGGCATCGCTCTGGACCGTCGTCGGCTTCACGCCGCTGGCCAGTTTATAGATATCCTTCTCGGAGACGTTCTTGCCTGTTTTCTTCTTGACTACGTTCAGGACGTCCTTAGGCATGTTCTTGTTATTGCCTGACATCTTCCTCATTCCTCCCCGGACCTTCATGCTGGATCGCCGGATGGCGGCCGCTGCGGTAAGTCTAGAGCAGTATATGAGCGAAGAGGCCCCGGCGTGTAGGCGGACGCCCTCCTTAGCTCCAGCCGGTGTGAGAGGATTCCGCCACCTGGACCGACTCGTGCGTCGGATCGCGGCCCATCAGGTCCTCGACCGCCGAGCGCGGCTCTTTCCCCTCGAAGAGGAGCAGGTACAGCTCATCGGTGATCGGCATCTCGATGCCGTACTGGCGGGAGAGCTTGTGCGCCGCCTGGGTCGTCTTCACGCCCTCGACAACCATCCCCATCCGGCTGAGCACCTCGCTGAGCGACAGCCCCTGGGCCAGCATCGAGCCGGCCCGCCAGTTGCGGCTGTGCTTGCTCGTGCAGGTGACGACAAGGTCGCCTACCCCGGCCAGACCGGCGAAGGTCAGCGGATTGGCGCCCATCGCCACACCGAGTCTTGCGATCTCCGCTAGCCCGCGGGTCATCAGCGCAGCCTTGGCATTGTCGCCGAAGCCAAGCCCGTCGGACAGCCCGGCGCCAAGCGCGATAATATTCTTGAGTGCACCGCCGACTTCAATCCCCACTACATCCGGTGTGGTGTACACCCGAAAATAGGCGTTGGTGAGCAGCGCCTGTGCCGCCTCGGCCGCCTCCTTGTCCTGCGAAGCGACCACGACGGTCGTCGGGCACTGCTGGATGACCTCCTCGGCATGGCTCGGCCCCGACAGCACGACAATGCGCCCGGGATCCATCCCCTGCATTTCGTCAGCCAAGACCTCGCTCATCCGCTTCAGGGTGCCGGTCTCAAAGCCCTTGGTCGCATGCACGAGGATCGTCTCGGGACCGAGATGGGGCCGAAGCTGGGAAGCGATCTCGCGCATCGCCGACGAAGGCGCGACGATGAACACGGCCCGAGCGCCCTCTGCCGCTTCCTGCATGGAGGTGGTGGCGCGGATCCGCTCGGAGAGCACCGCTTCACCGAGAAACCGGCGGTTGCGGCGCTCCGTATTGATTTCTCTCACTTGCTCTTCGCTGCGGGACCAGAGCAGCACCTCATGACCGTTGCCCGCCAGGACGGAGGCAATCGCCGTTCCCCAGCTGCCGGCCACCAGCACGGCGACTTTCGTGGAATTGGACATGTTCGGGCCCCCTATGTAAGAAAATTAGGAAGATTTCTTGGATCCAAGCTTGTTCTCCTTGCCCTGCAGGAGCTTCACGATATTGGTCCGGTGCTTCACCCAGGCGAATACAAACAGCAGCAGGCTGAGCACCAGTATTTCAACGGAACGGTCCATTCCCCAGATAAAGAGCGGAAGCAGTGCGGTAAACAGCAGGGAACCGAGGGACACGTACCGTGTGAAGACAATGGCCGCAATCGCGATAAGCCCGGCGAACAGGGACGGAAGAAAAGCCAGCGTAGCCATGACACCGATCGTCGTGGCGATCCCCTTGCCTCCCTTGAATCCGAAAAACACAGGCCAGTTGTGTCCGACAATGACGGACACGCCGGAGAGCACCATGATGAGGGTATCCCCGCCGCTCAGCGCATTTCCGATCCATACGGCGGCAATTCCTTTGAGCACGTCGAGCAGGAGTACGGCGATACCTGGCCCCTTGCCGAGCACACGCAGCGTATTCGTCGCCCCCGCATTCCCGCTTCCGTGCTGGCGGATATCGATTCCTTTGAGCAGCTTGCCCGCCAAGAAGCTGAAGCTGATCGAGCCGAGCAAGTACCCGATCAGCAGCGACAACCAGCTTGTCACGTTCCTTCGCCCCTATTCCTCTTCCGATTTGCGCCGCGTAAACAGACGGAGCGGCGTCCCCTCGAACCCGAAGGCCGCCCGGATCTTATTATCCAGGTAGCGTTGGTAGGAGAAGTGCATGAGCTCCGGATCGTTGACGAAGAAAATGATCGTAGGCGGCTTCACCGCTACCTGTGTGGCGTAGTTGATCCGCATCCGGCGGCCCTTGTCTGTCGGCGGCGGGTTGATCGCTACCGCATCCGACACGACATCGTTAAGCACGTGCGTCGGAATCCGCATCGCGTGTGCCTCCGAGACCGTGTTGACGACCGGCAGCAGCTTGTGCAGACGCTGCTTCGTCTTCGCCGAGAGGAACACGACCGGCGCATACGTCATGAAGAGGAAATGGTCACGGATCTTCTGTTCGAACTGGTGCATCGTCTTCTCGTCCTTCTCGACGGCATCCCATTTGTTCACGACGAAGACCGCCGCCTTGCCCGCTTCGTGTGCATAGCCCGCCACGTGCTTATCCTGCTCGATGATGCCGACCTCGCCGTCGATGACCACGAGAACGACGTCCGCGCGTTCGATCGCCTTCATGGCACGCATCACGCTGTACTTCTCGGTGTTCTCGTACACCTTGCCGCGCTTGCGCATCCCCGCCGTGTCGATGATGACGTACTTCTGCCCGTCCTTCTCGAACGGCGTATCGATGGCGTCCCGCGTCGTGCCGGCCATGTCGCTGACAATGACGCGCTCTTCGCCGAGAATGGCGTTTACGAGCGACGATTTGCCCACGTTCGGACGCCCGATCAGCGCCACGCGGATAACATCCTCACCGTATTCCTCATCTACAGTATCAGGGAAGTGCTTCACGACCTCCTCTAGCAGATCGCCGATCCCGGTTCCATGCGCACCTGAGATGCCCACGATCTCACCGAAGCCCATGGAGTAGAATTCATAGATATCGTCCGCCCGCTGCAGATTATCCACTTTGTTGACGGCCACGACAACGGGCTTCTGCGAACGGAATAGAATTTGGGCGACTTCACTGTCGGCCGGGGTTACGCCGGCTTTGGCATCCACCATGAAGATGATGACGTCCGCTTCTTCGATGGCAAGCTCCGCCTGCACGCGCACCGAGCGGAGAATATGGTCTTCTCCTTCAATCTCGATCCCGCCCGTATCAATAATGCTGAACTCCTGGTCGAGCCATTCGCCCCTTCCGTACAACCGGTCCCGGGTTACTCCGGGTTTATCTTCTACAATCGCCAGCTTATCCCCGATAATCCGGTTGAATATCGTGGATTTGCCCACATTCGGGCGGCCGACAATCGCAATGACAGGCCTTGCCATGCGCTTCATTCCTTTCTCTCTCTGTCCTTACGACCCCCAAGACGGGACCCAAGTCTTCCATGCAAAAAATAAAGTACCTGCCGCATCCGCGGACGAGCTCGTGAGGAGCAAAACGGACGGAACCAGGTACTCGGGTGATCTGCGGCACCACTTCTTAGGGGTAACGCTCTGCACTGCAGTTCCGGCGGTCTTGGCGGTTCCACAATTCGCCAGGCCCGCTCAGGCTACGCCATTATACCAAAATTTATGGAGCAAGTAAACGAGGAGGCGCTTCTTCTCCTGCCCCCGCAGCCCCGTAAAGCCCGGCAGCCGCCCTGTACGGGAAGACAATTACCCGTGCTTTACGATAATGAGCGTCCCGTTCTGCAGATCATGAGCGGAAGCGTCCATGATTTTCTCCAGCTTGAAGGCCACCTGCTGCTGTTCTTCCGGACTGCCTGTCACGAAGATCGGCGCACCGCCGGCCACCTTGCTCTTATCCATCGTAATTACCGCCAGGATCTTCCCCATGCTACCCTCCCGCCTTTCCGCCGGCCGGCACTTCCGCTTCCGTCGGCATGCGCACCGCACTCTCGAGGATCGGCGAACGCATTGCCACCGCCCGGGCCTTCTCGGCGTTCTTCTCCTGAGGAAGAAGCAGCACCGCCAGCCGGCCGTCTTTCATGTCCAGCTTGGCCTGAGGGACGAGCGATGGTTCCCCGTCGTCCCGGAAGACTCCCATGATCGTCGATACATCATGCAGCAGCGCCTGCCGCTGGCCGAGGTTCGAGAGCGTGATCCGTCCATTCGGATTCCTCGGTGTCAGCACAAGGCCGATCGCCCGCTCCCGGATCACCCGTTGCGTATCGCTGAGGCCGACGTTCATGATATAGATATCATCCACGAAGAGATTCGGTCCGTCCAACCGCACCGTGCCGACCTGAATGTCCGCAATATGGGAGACACTCTTGCCGGACTTGAAGTAGAACGTGATGAGCATAGCGATCAATCCTGCTGCAATCCCCCAGTACCAGGCGAACAGAATCCCGAAGAAGGCGGTGACGAAGGAGGTGAAGATCACGAGGTAATTGCGGCCTTCGAATACCATCGCTATGCCTTCGATATAGGTGGCTCCCCGGGGCACCAGCTCCAGCGAATCAATCTTGCTGAGTGTCTGACGCTCCATATTGCGGACATCGCGGAACTGCTGGGCTGCCATCGCGAGGAACGTCATCGCCGTATAGTTTTTGTCCAGCAGGGCGGGGACGGCTACCGAACCGAGACCCGCTGCGATGACTCCCAGGGACAGGTGGATAATCTTGCCGTGGGGGTACGTCGGGTACTGCCGGTAATCGGTTCGCAGCATGGTAATTCGTGCGGTAACTCCGAACAGGACCCCGAGGACGATACCAACGTTATATTTCTGCTCTACGATCCACACCCACATGTCAAGCCTCCTCTTTACTTGCTGTCCTGCAGCCCTTAGTCCTTGTCCCCCTTAAGGGTGTACCAGATATACCGGACAGCCGAACGTACCGTGCGGTGAAGGGCTACGACAACGATAGAGCAGCCTCGTACCGCGTAGACGCAAAGCCACCAGCCGTCCTGGAAAGAAGGCCCGTCAATCACTCCCGTCCACGCCTCCCGGTGGGCATAGTAGGCCATCGCTTCCCCGATCAACAGCCCGAGGGTCACCGCACCGATCTGCCCGGCGGGCGACCGAAGGAGCACGGCGCCCAAAAGCCCGACCAGCAGAGCCATCGTGCACTCGGGGGTGAAGATCACAAGCATCGGAGCCAGAGGCAGCGTCTCGCGGAGAAAAAAATGAACGGACGCCAGCAGCATCCCCACGGATAGCAGGTGCATCTTCAACAGCACCCCCGGGGATCGCAGCAGAACCGCTCCGGCCAGTACGGTCAGGATAAGCACTATGCCGTTCACCGTCTGCCCCCCCACCGGGAAGGACCAGGCGGTTCCGATCAGCCAGCCCATAAAAAAAAGAAGTAGACTCATACGAGTAATACCTCTTATTAGAACATCCTTCCAGCCACTGGCGATCAGAATCAGCGATACGACGATCAGCAATAAGGACAAATACCCTGGATTCATTCGCTCTCACCCGCAGAAACAAGCTTTGACTCCCCATCCCAATACCGGATAGGCAGCCTTTATCTCACTTCCGTAGTATGGCTTTCCATATTTAGTTTTAGTCACCTGGCAGCAAAACCGCTGCGGCCCGCAAACCTGCGGATATCGATGCTGCGTGCGTCACACCACTGCGCCGTATCTCCGGTAATGACGGCCGGCATATCGTGCAAAGCATCGATGGTCGGTGCACCGAGTGCCGTCATGACCAGACGCAGCTCCTCATGCAGCGATTCGATGAAGCCGATCAGTGCCTCCGTACCTTCTTCGCGCTGCACCCTCAGCATTGCACCGGCCATACCGACAGCCGAGGCTCCAAGCACTAGCGCCTTGGCCGCATCCAGCGCTCCGGTTATGCCTCCCGTGGCAATGATAGGCACGCTCCGCCCCACTTCGCCCATCCGTGCTTCCAATACTTCAAGCAGCGCGACGGCGGTAGGACAGCCCCAGTCGTTCAGCCACTCCATCGGCTTCACCCTTCTTGCGTTCTCGATCGCCGCAAAGTTGGTTCCGCCTGCTCCGCCGACGTCGATCGCTGCCGCGCCGGTCGACAGCAGCTGCTCCGCGCTCTCGCGCACCATGCCGAAGCCCACTTCCTTGACGATGACAGGGACGCCGACCCCTTCCACTATCTTATGTATTCTCTCCAGCATGCCGCTGAAGTCGCGGTCTCCCTCCGGCATGATGAGCTCCTGCATCACATTGAGGTGAATCTGCAAGCCGTCCGCACGCAGCATCTCCACGGCCCGTAGCGCCTGGTCGAGCGTCGCCTCACTGCCCAGGTTGCCGAAGACAATCCCCTCCGGATTCACCTGCCGCACAATGCGGTAAGATGAAGCCACCTCGGGATTCTTCAAGGCGGACATCTGTGAACCGACCGCCATCGCGAGTCCCGTCTCACGGGCAGCTGCAGCCAGCTCCCGGTTAATCTCCTCCGTCTCACGGGCTCCTCCGGTCATCGCATTAATAAGAATCGGCGAGCTCAAAGTGAGTTCGCCGATTCCGGTACGTAACGATATGCGATCGGAGGAGATCCCGGGGAGACAGTTGGGAAGCAGCCGGATATCCCGGAAGCCCTGGGTTCCGCTGATGCCCTGCTGCAGAGCATGATGAACATGCTCCATTTTCCTTGGTATGCGCACCCTGGATTCCTCTTTTCGTTATACTAGGACGAACCGGCCTTTACGCCAGGCAGCTGCTTACTTGAACTTGCTCAGTTTGTCGCCGAAGCGCTCGCCGAGGGTCAGGTTCAGGGAAGACAGCTCTTCGTGGGAGACGGATTCTCTCTCTCTTCTTGGAGCTCTCTCACGGTCACCACGCTCGCGCTCTTGTCTTGGCTCGCGGGCCGGAGCTTCTTCCGTTTCCTTGATGGAGAGGGAGATGCGCTTCTCATCCGGGTTCATATCAAGCACTTTCACCTTAACTTCTTGGCCTTCTTCCAGCACTTCCTGCGGCGTAGCCACATGACGGTGTGCGATCTGGGAGATATGAACCAGACCTTCCACGCCAGGAGCCACTTCGATGAAGGCGCCGAACTGCACAAGACGCTTCACGGTACCGGTAACGATGTCGCCGGTGTTGATGCGGCCGGCCACCTGCTGCCAAGGGCCCGGCTGGGTAGCCTTGATGGACAGGGAGATCCGTTCGTTAGCCGGATCGACCTTCAGCACCTGCACGGATACCTTGTCGCCTTCTTTCACGACTTCGGATGGCTTCTCTACGTGGTGCCAAGCCATCTCGGAGATGTGCACAAGGCCGTCCACGCCGCCGATGTCCACGAATGCGCCGAATTGGGTCAGACGCTGAACCGTACCCTCAAGCACTTGGCCCACGGACAGGTTCGCGAGGACTTCCTTCTTCTTGCCTTCGAACTCTTCGTCAAGTACATCCTTCTGGGACAGGATGACCTTGTTCTTCTCGCGGTCCATTTCTTTCACGCGAAGACGAAGCGTGCGGCCTTTGTAATCGCTGAAATCTTCAACGAATGTACGCTCTACCATCGAAGCCGGAACGAAACCGCGCAGACCTACGTCTACGACAAGGCCGCCCTTAACGACTTCAGCCACTTTCGCTTCGAGGATCGTTTTGTTCTCCATGTCGGCAGCAAGCTTGTCCCAGGACTTCTCGCCGTCAACGGCACGCTTGGAGAGAACGAGCTTTTCTCTGTGATCGTCGATTGTGAGCACCTTGAGCTCGATCTCTTGGCCGATCTCCACGTTCTGGGAAGCATCGTCCACCTGTACGGAGGAAAGCTCCTTCACAGGAACTACGCCGTCATATTTGTAACCTACGTCAACAAACGCCTGGTCCGCATCCACTTTGATGACTTTCCCTTTGACGATGTCGCCCTTCTTGATGAAGGTTACATCCGCCATGGATTCTTCCTGGGATACCTCGGCACCCTGCACTTCTTGAACTTCCTGGTCTTTAATTTCTTCTGACATGTTCAATACCCTCCTTAGCAACCTGACGACAATGTATTTGGATAAAAGCTAGCTTTCATCTTTTTCCTAAGTATTCCACGCTTTATCTTTTCGATTCGTGCTGTTTCACCATCGCGCGGATGGTAGTCATGATCTTCTCCGTCGCTTGCTCCAGACCTTCGGAGCCGCTACCCGCGAATTCGCTGAGATCCACCGGCGGACCGTAGACCACTTTCATCGGCCGAAATACCTTGTAGCCGCCGACGATCGCTGCAGGGATCACCGTTGCTCCCGACTTCAGAGCGAGGCTCGCCGCCCCTTTCTTGCCCATACCGCCGGCATTGCTTCGGGTTCCTTCAGGAAAGATCCCGAGCACATTGCCTTCCTTGAGCAGATCCAGGGACAACCGGATCGATTCTTTGCTTACGCCGCCGCGCTTGACGGGAAAAGCTGCGATTCGGGGAAGAATGTAGCTAAGTACAGGCACTTCGAAAAGCTCTGCCTTTGCCATATAGTGCACCTTGCGTTCCATGAGACAGCCAAGCAGCGGAGGATCCCCGTTGCTCGTATGGTTCGCACATAAGATGACCGGTCCCGATCGGGGAATGTTCTCCATCCCTTCGGCGCGAAGCCGGAAGAGGATACGGAATATTACCCGGAAGAGACTCCGAAAAAACCGATACAGCATGATTTATTTCCCTCCACCGACTCTGGACTGGCAAAGCTCCAATATCCGCTCCACCACTTCGGGGATCGTCATATCGGTCGTGTCCATCAAGACGGCGTCGGCCGCCTTGACGAGCGGCGAGGCTTCCCGCTGTTCGTCCATCCGGTCCCGGCGGGCGATGTCCAGCTCCAGCTGTTCGAGCGTCATCTCCGTCTGAGTATCGCAGATTTCCTTGTACCTGCGCTCCGCGCGGATTCTTACCGAGGCGGTCAGGAAGATCTTGACCTCCGCATCCGGGAGCACATGGCTGCCGATATCCCGGCCGTCCATGACCACGCCTTTGTCTGCGGCCATCTCCTTCTGCTTCGCAGTCAGAATCGTACGGATCTCTGCGATGGATGCGATTCGTGAGACGTTCCCCGTCACTTCGGCCGAGCGAATCATGCCGGTGACGTCCAGCCCGTCCGCATAAACCGTTTGCCCGTTCTCGCCGGGCACCAGACGAATCTCCGTCCGGCTTGTCAGTGCTATCATGTCCGCCGTGGACTCCGCCGGAAGGTTCTCCTGCAGAATCTTCCAGGTGACGGCACGGTACATGGCCCCCGTATCGACATACACGAATCCGAGAGACCCTGCCACCAGTCGGGCGATGGTGCTCTTGCCCGCTCCGGCCGGACCGTCGATAGCGATGTTAAACTTTTCCAAGATGCGGCCTCCTTCTTGCCTGAAAGCGGACGAAACTTCCGAAGCTGCATTGCTCCGCTCCCGACTCTGCGGCAGCGGCATAGGGCGGCCCGGAATGATCCGGTGAAGCCAAGACCGCGGGTGCGAATCCTGCCGAATCACAAAAAAACAGGCCGAAGCCTTGAACGTAGAAAATTATACCATAGCTGTCCACCTGAATGCAAAACGACAAAAGGGTCAGTGTCCGCTTCGGACCAGAGCCCCCTGCTCCCCGTAAGGCGTCCCCTCCAGCTGCTCCACTCGCACCAGCAGATACCGGATTCGCGGATTCTGCAGAAGCAGCTGGGTGGCAACCAGCAGGGACAGCAGCACAAGCAGCACGGCTACCGCCATCTTCTCCACCCGTCCGGCTACGCCAAGAAACAGTTCTTCGTATTCGTCCGCCTCTTCTCTCTCCTGCCTTCCGCCAGCTTGTTCCTGCATGACCCGGACACCCCCATCCCTGAATTTGGAAGGTAGTGTGCCCAGCAGGCCTCCGTTCTATCCGCTATCTCTTGCGGATATCCAGCTGGCGTTCGAAACAATAGCGGATGATCTTCTGGCGATCCTTGTCCGTTATCTCCGTGAAGCGGAGCATGAGCTGCTGCTTGCCCGTCTCGTGCAATTTCACACGCACGATCTCCGCCGTGAACGGGATATGTTCGACAGCTCCGCTCTTCATGTGGATGAGCAGCCAGCATTCGAGGGACTGCCCTTCGGCTGTACGGACCGCAGGAGGGCAGAGCAGCGACAGCCCCCCTCCGCTTACATCATCCGTTAACACGACCTGGCGCTCTCCGTCCGGAAAGCGGACAGCGATCTCAAGCTCCGCCGGCACCCGCAGATAGCTGCGGCGCTGGATCTGCGTTACCGCCTCGGGCTCCGGCCTCCGGATGGCGACCAGACGGATTACCTCATCCCGGAACCCGGTCACTTCGGTATGAAAGTAATTCTTGACGCCGCCCTCCGCGATAAAATAGACGGACAGCCCGTCGCCCTTGAAGAGTTTCTTCAACCGGCCCGTAGTCTCGTTGATCGGCACTTCCATAATGATCTCCGTATCGGTCAAGTCGGCAATGCGGGACTTGTATTCCTGCCTGGCTTCCTCTTCATCTATGGATTCGATCTGGATATGCAGGATTTGATTCACTTTCGGAAGCAAGGTCATCCCCCCGGGGTTTTCTCTAGGCTGCTGCCCTGGCTCAGGCTCTTTCTTGTCGCACGCCATTCCCTATTATAGCACGCTGTCCAAATATGGGAAGAGTCTCATCCTGCCGCCTCATCCGGTCTGCTTCCGGGGCAAAAAGAAAGGGCCCGCACCGAGCCGGGCCTCCCTGCTTCCTATGACTGCACTTCCACTTCCTGCGCGCCCAGCTCATCGATCTTCTCCTCGGCTCCGCTCTCCGCGTTAATATAGACCCGGTACATCCCCCCGTTGACCCGGCCGATGAACTGGTAGCACAGCACTTCCTCCTGTATGTCGCTGCGGATGAGCGCCTGGGCACTGCTGTGCACTTCAAAATTCGGATTCAGCGTCTTACGAGCCTCCTCGGCCGTCAGCTTGGGCTGCTTAAGCTGGCGGTCCTTCTTGTCGAAGACGTAGTCGGAAGCCTCCAGGCCGGTTACCTCTCCGTTATCCAGCGCCACTTTGACCGCAACCTTCTCCAGGTAATTGATCACGTCGTTCCGGCGGGTGGCGAAGGTAATGTTCGCCAGATTGTTATACTCGTCATAAGAAACGGCCGTCATCTCCTTGTAGCCGTGCTCATCGAGAAACTGGGCCGCCGTATCCCTTGCCTGGCGCAGATCCAGCTGCTTCGACGGAATGTCTCTCGCCGCCGAGAACCAGAGCAGCTGTCCGCCTTTCTTGGAATAATCCATCTGCACGCCGTCGGTCGTGCCCGGCTTGGGCACACTGACGCTGTAGGACTGGTATTCGGTCCCGTGCCCGTTCTCGACGACCTGAAGGCCCGTCGGATCGGAGAGCCCGAGGAACTCGGCGGCCTTCCGCTTGATGTCGTCGGCCGTCTCTTCCTTGCCCCCCAGCATGGTCATATCCCGCTTCTGGTACATGCTCATTACGACCGGACTCCAGTCGATCTCCGAATACTCGCCGACCTTCTTATCCATAGTGGAGAATCCGTCGATGATGACGTTATCCTGCGGTTCCTTCTCGGTCGCCAGGGCAAGCTCGACATCCATCCAGCGCAGGTTGCTTGCGAGCACCTTCGATTGGACGCCCCGCAGGTCGCCGGCTATCTCGCTGGCGTGCTTGTACAGGGCGTTCAGCGTTTTGATCTCATTCTCATCGAGCGGCTGCTTGCTGAGGTCCCTGACTGCGGCACGGTATGCGAAATTCGAGATATTGGCCAGGAATTCCTCCGTCTTGTTGAACGGGAGCAGGGTCAGGGGCAGCTGCGAGATTTCGTTCTGCGCCTGGCTGGTGATCCGCCATACATTGATGAGGCCCTTCTTGTAAGCATCCTGCGAGGTGGAATTCACCGCCAGGGTATTGCCGAGCTCCGTATGCAGCTTGTCCACATGGAAGCTCAGATCGTGGAACGCCCGCTGGTACTGGTTCTCCGCCTTGATCAGTACGGAGTTTTTCTCCTGGTGCTCCATATATCCCCAGATCCCGGTTCCCACCAGCGCCATAAGGAGAATCGGGAACATGACCATGCTGAGCCGTTTGTACATGACTTAAGATCTCCCTTCATCAGCAAAAGTTGGGCTTAGTGTTCGCCGGAAGGGAGCGCGTTTATGCACGGGGGAAGCGATGGAGGAGGACGGTTTCGGAAAGCGGGCTTTCCGGACAGCAAAAAAACCGGCTCGCGCCGGCTTCTCTTAAAAATCCTGGGTTTCGATGTGAAAATCCGAGATGTTGTTGCAGATGCACATCTTAAAGCCGGTATCGACCCGGCCCTTTTCCTTCCGTCCCTTCAGGACGAATTTCTCGCCGCAGTGCCTGCAGCGGATCGTTACTTTCACTCGAGTGGTTAC
This sequence comes from Paenibacillus sp. S-38, assembly GCF_049942825.1. Lineage (NCBI taxonomy): Bacteria > Bacillati > Bacillota > Bacilli > Caryophanales > Paenibacillaceae > Paenibacillus > Paenibacillus sp. S-38. Next base: position 3,178,184 of record NZ_CP187970.1, on the reverse strand, counting down.
GGCCGTCATGCCCATCCTCCGGTTCTCAACTGGTTATGCTACCCAGTATGGACAGCCCCGTCAGATTTTAATCTGCTCTTCCCGGGTAACCATGCGAAGCGGCGATTTGGCATTCGCCCGGTTCACCTTCAGCAGGCTGCGCACCCACAGGAACACCATAAGCGGGGCCATGAACCAGACCCAATAAGTCTTGGTGACGGCGAGGATGTAATCGAATGTGCCGTGCCAGAAGAACGGCAGCAGCAGAGCGTACAGCAGATGCTTGCTTGATCCCGTCCCGCTGAACTTGGCCTTGCCGAAATGATAGCCCATGATGACGCCGAACATCGCATGACCCGATACCGGAAGGAACGCCCTCCACAGCAGGAAGGAGAAGTCCGTTCCGTGGAGGAACGCATAGAATACGTTCTCCAGCGTGGCGAACCCCAGCGATACCGCGACGGAGTACACTATCCCGTCATACGGCTCATCGAACGAGGTATGCTTATAGATGACGAAGTAGACCAGGAACCACTTGAAAAACTCCTCCGGCAGGGACGAGGCCAGGAAGGAGAACAGGAAGGAGCCCTCCCCGAGCCCCAGCCCAAGCACCAAAGCCCGCTGAAGGACCATGATGGGAAAGACGAGCAGCACGCCGAAGAAAAACATCCGGAGTACCAGAGACACCGGCTCGGGCTGGTATCGGTCTTTGAGATAAAAGTAGCACAGCAGAGCGGCACCAGGCGCTATAGCCGCGGTTAAGATGGGTAAGACGCTCACGGTGACCCCTCCGATCCTGGTTTTGAGCAGAGTGTAATAGTGGTGGTGTCATGCGCTTGCAGGGCGATTTGGATAAACGACTGCGGCCGCTGTTGAATCCGGGTTCCTCTGAATTGAAGCAGAGAGAGGGAGGAATCCGGATTCATAGGCGGCACGTAAACTCTCCGTCCTTTATCCAAATCTAAAACCACAGACTGCAAATCCACCAAAACAAACGGGTTCAAAACCGCCTAAATAATAATAAAAAGAAAGATGAAAATGGTTTCTTGGAAGAGAAAAAACCGCCTCGCATCGCAAGCAACCTCAACAAATGCTATATTAATTGACCCAGCCCCGGAACCGGGCGGCTTCGGCCATTTTGCGGACGCCCACCATATAAGCGGCCAGACGCATGTCGACTTTTCGTGTCATATGAACATTATAGACATTCTCGAAGCCTTTTTCCATCACTTCTTGGAGTCTGGCATGCACTTCCGCTTCCGTCCAGTAGTATCCTTGATTGTTCTGCACCCACTCGAAGTACGAGACGACCACGCCGCCGGCGCTGGCCAGCACATCCGGCACAAGCAGCACGCCCCGGTCCATGAGGATCTTCGTCGCCTCCATGGTGGTCGGTCCATTGGCCGCCTCCACTACGATCGGCGCCTTGATGCGGCCCGCGTTGTCCGCCGTAATCTGGTTCTCGATGGCCGCCGGGACGAGAATATCACAGTCGAGCTCCAGCAGCTCCTGGTTCGTCAGCGTATCCTTGAAGAGCTTCGTGACGGTGCCGAAGGAATCCCGGCGGTCCAGCAGGTATTCGATATCGAGGCCGTCGGGGTTGTACAGCCCCCCGTATACGTCGGAGATGCCGACGACGCAGGCCCCCATATCGTGCATGAACTTCGCAAGGTAGCTGCCCGCGTTGCCGAAGCCTTGGATAACCACCTTGGCGTTCTTCAGCGGAATGCCTTTCTTCTTAAGCGCCTGGTCGATCATGATGGTCACCCCTTTGGCGGTGGCCGTCTCCCTGCCGTGCGACCCGCCCAGCACAATCGGCTTGCCGGTGATAAAGCCGGGGGCATCGAACTCGCGGATGCGGCTGTATTCGTCCATCATCCACGCCATGATCTGCGAGTTCGTCATGACATCCGGTGCCGGAATATCCTTGGTCGGACCCACGATCTGAGAGACCGCGCGCACATACCCGCGGCTCAGCCGCTCCAGCTCACGGAACGACATCTTCCGCGGGTCGCAGATCACACCGCCCTTGCCGCCGCCATAAGGGAGATCCACGATCCCGCACTTCAGGCTCATCCAGATCGATAGAGCCTTTACTTCATCCTCATTCACGTCAGGGTGGAACCGAACCCCGCCCTTCGTCGGCCCCACCGCATCGTTATGCTGGGCGCGGTAGCCGGTGAATACCTTTACGGTATCGTCGTCCATCCGCACGGGAATCCGCACCGTGAGCACACGAAGCGGCTCTTTCAGCAGCTCTACCATCGATTCGGAGTACCCGAGACGGGTAAGCGCCTGCTCGATGATCACTTGCGTCGAATGCAGGACATTCAAATTTTCGGACATACGGACCACCCTTATCACATGAGAGTATGGATCACTGGATGCTTTTGCTTGGAAGCGGCCGGCACCGGATCAGATCAATCGGGCCGTTCAGGTGAAGCTTCTTTCGAACACATCAGTTCAGTTCGTCGAACCGCGCCTTCCCGTCGAGAAAACGCAAGGGGACGGTCGCCAGCGGCCCGTTGCGGTGCTTGATCAGGTGCAGTGCCGCGGGGTGACCCTCCACCTTGGCCGGAGGCTCCGCAGCGCACTGGGACTTCAGCAGCAGCATCACATCGGCCGAAGCTTCCACCCCTTCGGGCAGCCGCTCTTCGCCGATATCACTCGGAATCGCCGCGACTACCGGGCCTCCCCACTCTCTTGACCACTGCTTCAGGGCGTAGGCCAGAGAGGTTTGATATTCCGCCGGTGCCACACGGGGAGCCGGGCCTCCGAGAGCAAGCGGAATCCGGTTAAGATGGTCGATGAACACCACCGGCGTTTTGCCGGCCATGCCCGCAACCCGCTCAATGGAATTCAGTACCCGTTCCATCGTCGTATCCGGCGAGCACTCGAGCGTCCACTGCATTTTGCTGATGGGGATGTACTGCTTGTTGGCTTCATTGACCTCATCGGGAGATACCGCACCTCCGAGCACTTTCTGCGGCTCGGTGCCGATCAGCCGCGCGATGCTGCGGGCCCACAGCTCGAAGGCCGTCATGTCCCAGGATACGTACACGACGGGCGTGCCTCCAAGAGCCATATGATCGGCCATCTGCTTCATCAGCATTGTCTTGCCGGAAGATGCGCAGCCCGCCAGCAGGTATAGGCCGCTGTGCAGCCCGCCGAAGAGTACTTCATCGAGGCGCTTGAACCCCGTGGGCACGCCGGACACCTGCCCCCGGTGCCGCTTCATGTACTCCTCCGTGTACACCGTGATGTTCTTGACATCCGGTGCGATCGGCAGCAGCAGCGATTCCTCCATCGTATCATTGAGCATCTGCGTGAACGTTTCCAACGGGTTCTTGACCCGGCTGAAGAAATCATTCGCATCCCGGATCGATTCAGGCAGATTGACAATAAAGGACTGCTTTGCCGTAGATTGCAGCATGCTCTGTATTCTTACACTTTCCCGCCGCCCTAATTCATCATTGCCCAAACAAATGAAAACACGCTTGTCCTTCAGCTTCTCCGCATGGCTTTCCTTGAACATCATCCACACCGGCACGCAGACCGCCGGCAGCCTGGCCTGGGACAGGCTCAGCACATCAAATACGCCGCTGCAGAGCACGACATCATCCGCTTCGGCGAGCACCTCTTCATTGAACATGTACTCTTCTACGCCGAGCAGGCTTTTGTATTTGGGCTCGCGGTTGTCGATCGACCGGCCGATAAGGTCCACGACAGTCCCTTCCGCGTTCTCGATCGGCAGGATGATCCGGTTCTCGAAGAAGTCTCCGAGCTTGTCGGAATGAACATAGAAGCCGATGCGGCCCGGCTCGAAGCCGATCCGGTACTTCTCCACAGTCTCGGACTCGATTCCCCGGCGCTGCATATAATAAAGCGCTTCCTCGCGAAGCTGTTTATGGTAATGGTTCGTCAGCTGTTCCAGATCATAGGACGATTTGGCCGCCGTCGGTTTGTTTAAGCTCATGGACATGTCCTCTCTTCCTCCTGTGGTTACCGAATTCCGCAAAAAAAGCATCCCCCAAAAACGGCCGTTTTTGTTGAATGCTTTACCATGTCTACAGCTTGTTTCTTCCTGCGCAAATCTCTGGGAGCGCCGACGCCAGCCGGGCTGGCTTCATTATTGGAATTTGGCGCAAAGCACCTTGACCGCATCGGACTCGATCACTGTCTTGCCGTATTCTTCAAGCATCGCTTGCGTCACGGAAGTCGATTCGCCGAATTCGGACAGCACCGCAACGATCGACTGCAGGCGCTTCTCTTCCATATCCACTGCATCAAGCAGAAGGATCCACTTGTTCTTAAACGAATATAGCGTTCCCCCATCAATCAAGAGCGGGTTAATTACTTTCGCCATGCGGAGCAGATCTTCAAAATCATGGAAGGCGTACGTGATCTGGTCGGTTTCGTCCATCGTCACTTCCAGCTCGTACACTTCCTCCATCTCGTCCTCAAGCGTGTCATCTCCGTGAGTGAGATTCATCTTCCCTCTGGTAACAATCACCATCATACCTTGAGCCGGCATGGCAAGAACTTCAACGGCAAGCGGTCCTGTAGCGTCAAAGCCAAGCTCCATATAGGCTTGGTCCATCATTTCACTAAACAGCTCATGAACCTTGGGGATCTCTCTCCACATGTCATCCTTATGAATGCCCCGCTCCGTTAAGTCATCGAATGTGAGGAATATCCGTATCTTGTCCTGACTTAAACGCTCCATTTTCATACTGGATTCCTCCCTTGCCGACTGTATTAACAGCTTATGAAAATAGGTTCTCAAAGGTGAGATATGAACGCGAGTTAACAGCTTGTATTCCATGATACGACTATTATATCACAAACGCCAAAGAAAAGAACGGTTATCCCCCTAAATTTAAGCTTCATTTGCGGAAAAAGACAGGGCCGCCGCCCCGTGAAGAGCGACGGCCCTGTCTTGAAGCGCAAACCGGCGCAAATTTAGTGGGCGCGGTGCTCTTCCTTCGCATGATTGCTTGCCAGGATTTCAGCCACCGTGGCGGACAAAGCGGGGTCCTTTTTCACGATGTCCTCCACCTTGCCGAGGCCCTCTGATGCCGAGAGCGCATCCTCGATTCCGCTCTCCTTCTTGGAGCGCGGCGAAGCGGCTTTGCTCTCCGAGCGCTTCGGCTTCTCTTTCTTCTCCTGCCCGGCCGACAGCAGGCTGTTCATGGCGTCGCTGCTGCTTAGTGCGGAGAAAAGCATCGGTCCTCTGCGGTTAGACAAATAAACGGCTGCGGCGGCTCCAACCAGCCCGCCCAGCAGAAACGAACTCAGCTTCATTGGGATCCCTCCGTGTGGTTTCATAATCGTAATTTTGTATTCGAAACTTATTTTCCGTTAGGAGGGGCGCTGCCATGCATGATAAAATAAGGAAGTCTGTAACAGACCGCATTGCCATTACATGATGACTCAGAGAGGAGCCGGCACGGAATGATACCTCACCTTCGACTGATCCTCCCGCTGGGAACAGCCATACTGATAGCGTCCTGCCAGGGGAGCGGCGCCCCGGCGGCCGGGGTTCCGGCCTCCACGCAGGATACCGACGCTCCCCGGGATGCGGAGCAGCCTGCGAACGGATCCGGCGCCCGGCTGTCCGTCACCGTCCCGGCCGCACCCCCATCACCCGAGGGCAGCGAACCGGCAGCGCCCAGCGCCGGTGATTCCGCTGAACGGCCGCAAACCCGGCCGGAAGCAGCCGTCAAACGCTACCGGATCAACCCCAACAGCTATGATGTCAAACCGGTGGAAGGCTCCGGCGCGCCGGCCCAAGCCGTCCTCCTCACATTCGACGACGGTCCGAAAGACAAGGGCGTGCTGACTTCCCTCCTGGACACCCTGGACCGTCATAAGGCTAAGGCCATCTTCTTCGTTAACGGTTACCGCGTCAAGCAGAAGCCGGAGCTCCTGAAGCTTATCCACGAGAGAGGGCATGCGATCGGGAACCATTCCTGGGATCACGTCGACCTGAAAAAGGAAGACCCGGAGACCGTTAAACGGCAGCTTCTGGATGTGCAAAAGCAGGTGCAGTCCTTGACTGGCGAGGCGCCGCGGTTCTTCCGCCCCCCCTTCGGCTCCGGAAGCGACACAGTGCGTGCCGAAGCCAAGACAAACAGACTGCTCTATATGACCTGGTCCAATGGCTCGAAGGACTGGGAGATGACCACGCAAAAAAACGACCCGCAGAAGGTCGTTACGAATGTGCTGGAGCAGCTGCGTCCCGGCAGCAATATCTTGATGCACGAGCTTCCCTGGACGGCGGAAGCCCTGGATCCGCTGCTGACCCGGCTGGCCGGGCTGGGCTATCATTTCGCGGACCCTGCCGAGATCCTCTCCGAATAAACCGCCTCAAGAACCGAAGATCCATCCTACCTTCCAATCCTCAATACAGCCGCTGGTAGCCCCAGAATAAAAGTCCGATAACTAAGAGTACAAAAATCCACAGCAGCGACCGATAAAAGAAAGGAAGCCATTTTTCTTTTTCGGTCGGATGGACAGTCTTGCGCGGGGGCAGGTAGTGATCGTCATTGACGGCGGGTCCGGCTCCCGGGCCCTCCGTCTGTATTCGCTGCCCTTCCAAGTGTGAATACGGTTTGCGGTTCATTTATTCTTCTCTCCTATAGCGAAGAATACAGCCCATAACGAAGTCGATCAGAAAATGGGCGAAAATCGGTGTCCACAGCGTCCCGGTCTGGATGTAAATCCAGCCGAGGCCGTAGGAAATGCTGAATACCAGACCGGTCATCAGCCAGTGCTGAAGATAGCGGATATGGATCGCGGCGAACAGGATGCTGGTCCAATACGGGCCCCAGGCTGCCTGGATGGCCCCGCGGAACAGCACTTCTTCACAGATCGAGACGATGAGGGACAGCAGCGCGATATGCCACAGCGCGCGGTTCCCGAAGATCATCTTGTTAATCCCCCCGTCGTCGGTGACTTCGGGCGGGACCCAGCGGGAGATGAGCAGATCGGCCGCCAATACAATGAGGGCGTACAAGCCCCCCCAGATCAGGATGGTACCGGGGTTGTCGATAGAGAAGAGACTGCCGAGCGAGGGCTTCTGGAACAGCATGATGACGGCCGCAATGAAGAGCACGAGCCCCTGTGTCAAATACAGGTTGACCAGCAGCATACGGTCATCGAGTTCGTGGACGTCCACTCTGCGGAGTTTCAGATCTTTGAGCTTGAAGTTGAATTTTTTCATATGGTTTCCCTTTGTCGACAGATTCCCCTATACTTTGCAAACAACCCAAAGAAACAGATTGTCAGCAGGAGGTGCTTCTTATGCAAAAACGTCTTAGTGGTTCGGACTACCTGTATGTCGTTACGTTTATCTTCATGCTGGTCGTGGCTCTCGGCGCCTTCTTCCTCGGGCTGAAGCTTGGACAGCAAAAATCGGATGCGAAATACGAGGCGCTGATCGTCAAAAAAAATGAAGAGGAACACGGGTTTACCGCCTATCATCAGCAGTATTTGGTCTCGTTCTATCATACCATCTACCAGCCCTACAGGGAATTTCACAAGAGCTGGTTCGTGAAGACGGACGAGCTGCAGAGCGGCTCCATCGATCCGGCCGGTATGGTCAAAGAGCTGAAAAAGCTGGCGGATGAAACGTACAGCGTGCTCAGCACCAAGACGATGCCCGACTCCTCACCTATGCTCAAAGATGCGCATACGGATTATATGAGAAGCCTTAAGCTGTTCAGCGAGGGCCTCGGGGGCCTGGCCTCCAAAGCCGGCAGCCAGTCGCCGGGCGAGTTCCTGAAGAGCGCCGCCGGCGATGCCTATCTGAACGAAGCCAAGAATTACGCGCTGAAGGCCGAGAAGGAATATTACGGCTCCATCATCCTGTGGAACCAATCGGTGAATCCGCAGTTCGCCCCGCTTGATGTGAACCAGAATCTGAGCTTGGCCGACTGGTCGGCTCTGCCTCTCAATTCCAAGAATGACTACGCCGCCCAGCTCATGCTGACGGGCAAAGTGTTCCAGGCATTCACACCGCAGGATCTGACGATCCGTATCGACGAGATGGCCTCGAGCGGCCAGGCGAAGAACATGGGCATCGGTCAGGTCAAGCAGGTCATGGACATGCTGGTCGCCACGGAAGCGGTGCGGCCCGGAGACTTCCTGCGAGGCAAAGACAAGCGCTACGGCGGCGAAACCCTGCCGCAGCTGCCCTTCTTTACGAACTGATAGTCCGCAATCAAGCCGCGGTTCCCGACAGGGACCGCGGTTTTTTGTGCGGTTTCAGAACATACAGATTCTTATCGCCCGTCTAATCGTATTGGAATCCCCGGAGTGAGGCGATGGCCGCCATTCCCCCGTCGACATTTACCAAATTATCGAAGCCCTGCTGCCGCAGATACAGACAGACGTTAACACTGCGCACTCCATGGGCGCATACCACATAGATACTACGGTCCCTCGGCAGCTCGTCCAACCGGGCAGGGATGGTGTTCATCGGCATGAGCACCGCACGCTCATCATGGTAGTACTCCCATTCGTAAGGCTCCCGTACATCCAGGATCAGCTGGCCCTCCAGCTCCCCTTCCTCCAGCTTTTCCTGAAAGGACTCGGGATCGATCCTCCGAATCTCCGTCATTTGATTTTCCTCCTGTCAGGGCAAACTTTGCGCCGCTCCCTTATCATACCATGCGCACGGGCGCCCGAAAACTCGGGCGGAAGCCCGCTTCGGGACGAGTGCCTCCCTGATTTGGGCTTCCCCGCCGTTACATTTCGTCAATATCGTTAATTTTATGTTAATATCCGATTTTTTGTTGCCTTTTTCGGCTAATAGACTTACAATAATAGTACACAGCCGCTTTAATGTTCGTACATTCTCGTTTACAGTGTGCTTCCATGCCATCGGCTGACCGGTGCGAAACCTATTGACTAGGTCGCATCCGCATGATAAGCTAATGAAAATTTTAGATCTAACATGCTATGACGGAGCCAAGCATAGTCCGAAACGTTCAGAGAGCCGGTGGTTGGTGCGAACCGGGTCGTTCTCGATATGCGGAGCACTCCTGAGTTGCTGAGGCGAACCCTTCTGAGTAGTCCCAGCCGGCCGGAAGCCGTTACCCTTCCCGGTCTGTCCCACAGGCAGACCCTTGAGGCTGTTCGCGCGAGCGTTCAGCGAATTAGGGTGGTACCACGAGAACTGTAACTCCTCGTCCCTTGTATACGCTAGTCGTGTCGGGATCGGGGAGTTTTTTGCGTTGCAAAAAGCGTTGTGGATCCCCATTTTACGGCCGCATCATCCTGCCCGAGAGGCTCCACCGCGGTTTTTACAACGCAAAAGTTGTAGGTAAAAAAGGGAAGTCAGCTAGCGCATCCTACCCGGAAAGAAAAAATGGAGGTATCGTGAAAATGTTCAAAGTGTTAGTCATGGATGGAATCAGTGACATGGGGATTCAACTGCTCTACGACGCACCGGATGTGGAAGTAGAGAAAAAGAACGGCCTGTCCGAAGACGAGCTCGTGGCCATCATCACAGACTACGACGCCCTGCTCGTGCGCAGCGCGACGAAGGTTACTGACCGCGTCATGGCGGCCGGCAGCAAGCTCAAAGTCGTAGGCCGTGCCGGTGTCGGCGTCGACAACATCGACCTCGGCGCGGCAACCAACCGCGGCATCGTGGTAATCAACGCGCCGGACGGCAACACGATCGCGACCTGCGAGCTTACCTTCGCCATGATGATGTCGCTTGCGCGGACCATCCCCCAAGCCTATAAGAAAACGATCGGCGGCGAGTGGGACCGCAAGACCTTCGTCGGCGTAGAGCTCCGCAACAAAGTGCTCGGCGTTCTCGGCATGGGCCGCATCGGCAGCGAAGTCGCCCGCCGCGCGAAAGCGTTCGGCATGGAAGTCCGCGGCTACGACCCGTTCCTCACCGAAGAACGTGCCGAGAAGCTCGGCGTCAAGCTGGGTACCGTTGATGAGATCTGCCGTGTAGCCGACTTCATCACGGTGCATACCCCGCTCACGAACGAAACCCGTCACATGATCTCCGGCCCTCAGTTCGAGATCATGAAGAAGGGCGCGCGGATCATCAACTGTGCCCGCGGCGGCATCATCGACGAGATGGCTCTCGTGGAAGCGATCGAGCAGGGCATCGTGGCCGGCGCCGCATTCGACGTATTCGAGGAAGAACCGCCTCGTGCCGACCACCCGTTCCTGAACAACCCGAAGATCATCGTCACTCCGCATCTGGGCGCATCGACTGTAGAAGCGCAGGAGAACGTGGCGATCGACGTATCGGAGGAAGTGCTGCACATTCTCCGTGACGAGCCGTTCAAGAATGCCGTCAACATGCCGCAAGTGCCTGCTAACGTGCTGAACACCCTGCAGCCGTACTTCGGCCTCGGCCTCAAGCTCGGTGCCCTGCTCGGCCAGACGATCGACGGTGCCGTGAACGAGATTGTCGTTTCCTATTCCGGTGAGCTGACGGGCGTGGATACGGCTCCGCTGACGCGCCATATCGTCAAAGGCGTGCTGGAGAAGCAGCTGGAGGGAGTCAACATCGTCAATGCGATGCATCTGGCCAAAGCCCGCGACATCAACATCGTCATCCAGCAGTCCACGGCGGCTAAGACATTCACGAACCTGGTCTCCGTCACCCTGAAGACCAAGAACGAAGAGCGCCTCATGGCCGGCACCCTCCTCTCGGGCTATGGCGAGCGGATCGTGCAGATCGACCAGTATCCGGTGGATATCGCTCCCGCGGGCAACCTGCTCTTGATCTCCCACACGGACAAACCGGGGATCATCGGTAAGGTCGGTACCCTGCTCGGCACAAACGAAGTCAACATTGCCACGATGCAGGTAGGCCGGAAAGTGATCGGCGGCCAGGCGATTATGGTCCTTACGACCGACAAGCAGACACCTACGAACGTAATCGACCAGCTGGAGCAGCTGCCTGAACTGACGAAGGTTCGCGAACTGACGCTCTAATCCATCCTATTTGTTTCACGGACAACAAGAAAAAACCAAGCCATTCAACAATCGAGTAGGAGGAGGCGGCTAGCCTCCGTCCTCTCACACCACCGTACATGCGGGTCCGCATACGGCGGTTCCAAAAGGTTAACAAAGTTCCGAGTAACGAGAAAGCAAACTTTTAAGCCCTTTCGCTTCCCAGTAGGAAGTCGGGAGGGCATTGTTTGTGCTACGGGACATTTCCCACGGACCTCGACGGGAGTTTGCCAACATATAGGCAGCCCAGTTCGGAACGCCGAGCGCACGTAGTTCGCGAATGCGTGTCTTCACCCGTTTCCACTGTTTCCATAGACACATGCGGAGTCTTCTCCGAATCCACTTGTCAAAGGCTTGGCAGTGCGTCTTCGCCGAGGCTAGGCGAAAATAACCTAGCCAGCCCAGCATGTACTGGTTCAGGCGCCGGATGCGTTCCTCCATCGGTACAGGCTTGGTTCGGTTCGTCAGTTCCCGGACTTTCTCTTTGAATCGCGAAATTGTCTTAGGAGCCAGCCGAATCGTCGCCTGTTTGTTCGACAGGAAACTAAAGCCTAGGAATTTGCGGTTCCATGGCCGGTCCACTGCACTTTTATCCCGGTTCACTTTCAGTTTCAGCTTTCCTTCCACAAAGCGAATCACCGATTCCATCACGCGCTCCCCGGCTCGCTTGCTGGAGACAAAGATGTTGCAGTCGTCCGCATAGCGGACAAACCGCAGTCCCCGTCTTGTCAGTTCCTTGTCCAGATCGTCCAGCAGGATGTTCGCCAGAAGCGGACTGAGCGGACCGCCCTGCGGCGTGCCTTCCGGTGTGCGCTCCAACGCTCCATGCGACATGACTCCGGCGTTCAAATAGGAGCGGATGAGCTTCAGGACACGCTTGTCCTCCACCTTCCGTGCTACTCTAGCCATGAGCATGTCATGGTTCACCCGGTCAAAGAATTTCTCCAGATCCATATCCACGACCCATCTGAGGCCGCTTTGGATATAGCTTTGTGCCTGCTTTACGGCGTCATGCGCCCGTCTTCCCGGGCGGAAACCGTAGCTGTACCCCGAGAAATGTGCATCAAAAATCGGATTCATCACTTGCAGAAGCGCCTGCTGGAGAAAACGGTCCATTACGGTCGGGATGCCAAGCAGCCGTACACCGCCTCCGGGTTTGGGGATTTCCACCCGTTTGACTGGCGCGGGTCTGTAGCTTCCCGTCAGGAGGTTGGCTTTCACCTGTTCCCAGTGGGTTTTCAGGTAAGCTTGTAGCTCGGCTACCGTTACACCATCCACTCCGGGCGCTCCTCCGTTCTGTACCACTCGCTTGTAGGCGAGCCGAAGGTTGTGCCCTTCGAGCATCTTCTCCAGCAGCCTGCTCTGGCCTTTGCGAGAGAAAAGGTCGGCTTGTGCCGGCGAAGAACTCGGCGCTCCGGCATACCCTGGCGGCTTCACCGCTTCTCTCTGCCGCGAGCTCCCTTGCGGAATATTCTGCTGTCTCTGCTCTTCACGCGAACGCACCGGTTTCCTCTCTCCTTTCGGTTCAGCCCTTCCGCTTTCCGGCGTCCCGTACTCGCGTACTATGGCCTCTGCTGACTCCTGCGGATTCAGCGCGGCTTCTCAGCCGCGGTTACGAAGTCACTTCGCGTATCCGCAGGCCTCCCCAGATAAGAACGCCATCTGTCTGCCCGCGACCACCTAAGTTTACAGCATCAGCCCTTGGCGGCTTTGGATTTCGTCTTGTCTTGGAGACTCATCCGACTGACACTGCCTCAAATTAGGTTCGTGTACCTTGGCCCGTGCATTTGCCTCCGGCTTCCTTCAGATTCCGCCTCACGGCCGACACCCTTGCCCTTGGCTAACGGTAGGCGCTCGCCAGCCCCCGTTCGGGACTCTCACCCTAGAGATGGCGCCCATGCTGGGCGTACAAAAAAGAAAGCCTCCGATGACGAATCGGAGGCTTTCTTGTGGTTTTTAGGGCGTCTGGACCGGAAGCGTGATAGAAAATGTCGTTCCTTGGCCCTGCTGGCTCTTAGCCGTCACCGCGCCCTTATGAGCCTCTACAATGTTCTTCACAATCGAGAGGCCAAGACCCGTGCCGCCCGAGACTCCGCGGGTTCTGGCTTTATCCGCCTTGTAGAAGCGCTCGAAGATAAACGGCAGGTCTTCGGCCGGAATGCCGTAGCCCTGATCCGCCACTTCGATCAGAACGGCGGGCTCCCCCTTATGCCGGGCCGGGGCGCTGCTAAGCCGGATCTCCGCACCGGCAGGCGTGTGCCGGATCGCGTTGTCGAGCAGATTGGTCAGCACCTGCTCCAGCCGGTCCTCATCGGCTTGACGCAGGATCAGCTCCGTCTCCGGCACGATGCAGTTCAGCGCAATGTCCCGCTCTTTGGCGAGGACCATGAACTTGCGCTGGATGCGCCTCAGGAAGACCCGCACATCGAGCTCGCGGAACTGGAGCTCCATGTTGCCGGTCTCCAGCTTAGCGAGGTCAAGCAGATCCATCACCAGTCGGCCCATTCGCAGCGACTCGTCATAGATCACCTGGGCGAGCTCCTTGCGTTCTTCCGGCGTAGCCGCAATGTCATCGATCAGCGCCTCGCTGTACCCCTGCAGCATCGAAAGAGGAGTACGCAGCTCATGCGACACGTTGGCAACGAAGTCCTTGCGTACCTTGTCAAGGCGATACTCCTCCGTCACATCCCGCATGACGGCCACGACGCCGCGTACGACCTCATAGGAGTACAGCGGTGCCATGACGACGGACCACACTTCGCTCTGCACGTGAATCTTCGAGGTGATTTCCTGGGCTTCTTCGATCACCGTATCGAATAAAGGCTGAAGCGGCTCGGGAATATAGGCGACAGGCAGCGCCGACCAATCCGTCTCGGCAGGCTCCTCCGTCCCCTCTCCCTGCTCCGGCCATTCAATGCGGTTCCACTCGCGGACATTGCGCTCCCCTGGCGGATTCGTCAGAATAACCCGGCCTTCCGAGTCGAACGTAACGACCGCATCGGCCATACTCCGCAGGACGGAGGCCAGGTGCTCCTTCTCGTGGCTGAGCGCCTTGATCGTGTCGGACAGCTGCTCTCCCATATGGTTGAACGTCTTGCCGAGCTCTCCGATCTCATCCGATGATGCAATCGGCACGCGTGTGCCGTACTCTCCTTTGGAGATAAGATCCGCCGCTTTTTTGAGCTTCTGCAGCGGCCTTGTAATCTGGGTGAGCAGGAAGAAAGCGAAGAAGGTCGTCATCAGGAAGCCGCAGACGCCGACGACCACGAACAGCCGCTTGACATAGTCCTGCGTCTCTTCCGAAGACTGGGTGAGCTGATACAGGATCAGCGCGCCGCCGACCTTCGACCCGCTCGTGTCCATGAAGGGCACCGCTACCGCCGTATACTGCATCGTAAGGGGCGGCTTCGGTCCGATCCCGCTGGAGAGCTGGTTATTGATCGTCTCTCCGGCGAATACCTTCTTCAGATCCTCCTCGAGGAAGAAGTCCCGCGGCTCGTAGATCCGGTTGTCCGACTCGCCGACCGGGGCCTCCAGCCGGCTGAAGTCGGGGGCCGAGAGAACCACATTGGCCCCCTGCGCGCTCAGCAGCTCGTTGACGACCTGCAGATAGCGCCGCTCTTCCTTGTGCAGCGAAATTTCGCTGGCCACTTTCTGCGCTAGCCGGTTCAGCGTCTCCACCTGGTCCGAGGACTTTGGGAACGAAGTCTCGATATAACGGAAGAGGAATACGCTGAGCGTCAGCAGAACCACCACAACCAAACCGATAATCGTAATCCAAAGCTTCCCGACAATCGTTCTGAGGATGAACACGTTATTTCGGCACCTCGAGTTTGTACCCGACGCCCCAAACCGTCGTGATCATGGAAGCGGCATCGGGCGATACCTTGTTGAGCTTCTCTCTCAGCCGCTTGACGTGGGTATCCACCGTCCGCAGATCGCCGAAGAACTCATAGTTCCATACGTCCTTCAGCAGCTCCTCCCGGGAAAATACCTTATCCGGCGACACGGCCAGATAATGAAGCAGCTCGTATTCCTTCGGCGTCAGCGCCACTTCCTGGCCGCCGGCCGTCACCCGGTGGGCGTCATGCTCGATCACGAGATTCGGGAAGACAATGTTGTTCGAGGAATTCACTTCCTTCGACAGATACGCCGTCACCGAGGACCGGCGCAGGATCGCTTTGACCCGATAGATGACCTCACGCGGGGAGAACGGCTTCACGACGTAGTCGTCCGCGCCGGACTCGAAACCCTGCACGCGGTTCGTTTCTTCACCGCGTGCCGTCAGCATGATGACCGGGGTGGACTTCACCTGGCGGAGCCGGGCGCACACCTCGTTGCCGTCAATACCGGGCAGCATGACGTCGAGGAGAATGAGATCGTAGTCGGTCTCTAGCGCCTTCGTCAGTGCCGTCTCTCCGTCCTCCGCCTCGTCAATGCGGTAGTTCTCCTTTTCCAGATACATGCGCAGAAGCCTGCGGATCCGTTCCTCATCGTCAACGACCAGGATATTCATTTTTACTTCCGACATTGTTCAGCCTCATTTCCCTGGAATGTGTCCGTGTCCGTCTTACGTACCGGAGTACGAGTGCAGACCTGCGATTACGAGGTTTACGCCAACCAGCGTAAACATGACCACAAGGAAGCCGACCACCGACAGCCAGGCCGAGGGCTTGCCCTGCCAGCCCCGCGACAGCCTGAGGTGCAGGTAGGCCGCATAGAACAGCCAGACGATCAGCGCCCATACTTCTTTGGGGTCCCAGCCCCAGAAGCGTCCCCACGCCTCGTGGGCCCAGATCATCGCGAAGATCAGCGCACCGAGCGTGAAGATCGGATAGCCGATGGCGATGGCCCGGTAGGCGATCTCATCGACGTCGTCCGGATCAACGCCCTTCGTCAGCGGCTGGAGTGCCGCACCCAGCGGTTTGCGCGCAATGAGCCGCAGGATGCCGTAGAGTACCGCACCGCCGAGCACCGACCAGACGACCGTGTTCAGCTTGCGTCCCGCATTGGCGCCATGCATCCAGCTTGGCGCTTCGAAGAGCGGCGAGGTCATGCCGAGGAACGGCTGCATCTCGGTCGTCTTGCTCTCGAACGGCTTAACGATCGGCGGCAGCACGTACTTGACTTCCTGCCGGACCACCTGCTCGGTGTTGTCCGTGCCGATGACCTTGACGTCCGTCTCGAACTTGGCGCTGTAGCCTGCCGCATTGAAGCTGAAGATCGAAGCGACGAAGGCTGTAATCATGACCAGCGTGAAGATCGTGAACTCCACCCCGCGCTGCTCTCGCCGCTGCTTGGGCTCCTTCGAGGAGAAATCAACCGCCTGCAGCAGGTACATCAACCCGCCGGCAAAACCTACGGCGAAGAAGGCTTCACCGAGAGCGGCCGTGGTCACGTGAATCTTGAGCCAGTAGCTCTGCAGCGCTGGAATAAGCGGCTGCACCTCCCGCGGAAACACGGAAGCGTAAGCGATGATAATGACCGCGAGCGGCAGTGCGAAGATGCCGAGCACCGCCGTTCGGTAGATCAGATAGACGACGATAAAGGCCAGCACGATCATCATGGCCAGGAACGTCATGAATTCGTACATGTTGCTCGTCGGAATGTGACCGGCTTCCGCCCAGCGGGTGAAGAAGAAGCCGAGGTGGCACAGAAAGCCGATGATCGTCAGGACCAGTCCGTTGCGGCCCCAGCGGCTCGTATAGGCATCCGGATCCTTCACTTGTACGGATTTGCGTCCGGTAATGGCCATCACGAAGGCCATCATGGCCAGTCCATAAATAATAAAAGCAATCAGCAGTAGCGTGCTGCTCACGAAGGAATCACCTTTCTCTCCAGCGTCTTGGGATCAACCTCGATCCCTGTTTTGCGCAGTACTTCGGACACCTCTTTACGGATCCCGTACCAGTTCTTGTTCGTATGGGCTCCGAGAGCAAGGCGTCCCCCGTCGATCCGCATCCATATCCGCCGGTGATGCCAGTAGAAGCCCATCGTCAGCCCGATCATGGAGATCGCTGCCCCAACCCAGATGAACGGCATGGCGCGGTCCACCCGGATGTTCAAGTAAGAAACGTATTCGGAGATCTCGACATCCTCCATCGAACCCACGGAGAGCTCCAGCTTGTCCGCGAGCGCCCCGTTGATCTCATCCTGCCGGAAGTTCGCCTTATCCACCTGGCGCGGGAAGTACATGTAAGGTTCTCCCTCCGGCTTCAGCCCCGGCCCGGTTATCGTGAAAACGAACGCCGGCATCTTCGGCTCCTTCGATTTCGTCAGAGGCGCCCCTTTGTCACTCAGGCCGAACTCTGGGAAATAAGCTTGAAGCTTCAGCGTATACGGCCCGGCTTGATATTGATCCGCGGGATCGGCCATCGGAAGCGTGAACGAGCCGTAATTCTCGCCCGTCGCCTTGTTCTTAAGCGACGGCTTCACGGAGATCAGCATCGGCGCCGGCTTGAAGTCGAACTGGTAGGCGAGCAGCCCCTTGTAATCGAGCGGCTTGTTCACGATGATATCCTGCCGGTGCACCTCCGTCAGAACAGGCTTCTTCGACGGGTCGTCGCAGTCCTGGGTGCAGCGGTATAGAACCGCCTTCGTTTCGTACACCTTCGGCACATCCTGCCCTTTTGCCCGGAACTCGTCCGACAGCTCCTCCGGCTTATAGAACTCCAGTGTGAACTTCTCGTTCTTGAGATAGTAATCGGTTTCGGGAATTCGCACGGTCTGCCCTTCGGGGAAGGCCAGATGCTGGTCCATATGCCAGCCTGGAATGCTCCGCATGAGAACGGCGCCGAGGAAGATGATTAACCCAATATGATTGATATAAGGCCCCCACCGGCTGAACCGGTTCTTCTCGGCAAGCAGGGCCGTCCCCTCGGTATGTACCTTGTAATGCTTCCTGCGCAGCGCCTCGGCCGCCTGTTTCGTCCAAGCTTCGGCCGGGTCCGCAGCGGAGGCTTCCGCACGCGGCACATCAGCTGAGAAGGTAACCTTCTGCCGGGTGATGAAGCTCAGGTGCTTGCGGATCTGCTGCTTGTTCAGCGCCCTGTACAGCGGCAGCACCCGGTCCAGCGAGCAGACGATGAGCGAGGTGCCGATCATGAAGAGCAGCGTGATGAACCACCAGGATTCGAACGTATGGGATAAGCCCAACAGGTAGTACCATTCCCCCGTCGTCCCATAGGTGTCCTTGTAATAGGAAGGATCGAAGTTGAGGAACGTGCTCTCCTGCGGGTAGATGGTTCCGAGTGCGGATGCCAGCAGCGTGATGATGATGAGATAGATGGCTACTTTGACCGAGGAAAAAAAGTTCCATACCCGGTCCAGCACGCCCGGATTCTCCCGCTGGGACCTGCGGGCGACACCATCGTACTTCATCTCGAGCGGCTCGCTGCCCCCGTCCTCCTGCAGCGGCTTGCCGCACGATTCGCAGAGCAGGGTGCCGACATGATTCTGGTGGCCGCATTCGCATTTTGTGTTGTGAATCATGTGTCCTCCCATGCGCGCTTGTTCCGCGCTGCCGCTGCCGAGCTCCCCAAACACCGAAGCCCCGTCGCGGGAAACCGGGCGGCGGGCTGGCGGCAAAGGCGCGGGTTCGCGCACACTTTATTGTTGTTGTAATAAAGACTTCAGCGTCTTCTCGATGAAGGGCTCGTCCATCTCGCCGACCCTGATGGTGGCAACCGTGCCGTCCGCATTCAGGAAGAACGTGGTTGGATACTCCTTCACGCCGTAGCGTTTGCGCATCGTCTCGTCCTTGTCGAACAGAATCGGGAAGGTCACGCCCGTCTCTTTCACGAAGCTCTCGACGGCGACCTTCGGCTCGTCCAGGTTCAGACCGAGGATCGTGACTTTGTCGCCCCACTTGGCATGCTGGCGTTCGAGCGCGGGCATCTCATTGCGGCACGGTTCACAGAATGTGCCCCAGAAATTGACGATGACCGGCTTGCCTTCGTAATCCGAGAGGTTATGCGTCTTTCCATCAAGACCCAGCAGCTTGAAATCCGGCGCCGCGCTTCCTGAAACCGGCTTCTCCTCCTTGGAGAACAAGTGGCTTGCGAGGGTTAATCCGCCGATAGCCAGGATCACAGCCAGGATGCTGATTTGGACCCACTGCCTATGTTTTCCCATGATCCCCCACCTTCAAACGGCTCATACTGCAACAGTTCTATTATAACGAAATGAGTTACTTCCTTTTATTCACCTTTTTGAATTTTATGTGACTCCCGGGGCTTCTTCGCCTCACGCGAACCGGCCGCGAGCGCACTCGCCTTGAGCTCCTCGATCTCGTCCTGGGTCAGGAAGCGGTAGCGTCCGCGGGGCACGCCCGTGAGCTGAATCGGCCCGAACTGCACGCGCTTCAGCTTGTTCACCGGATGGTGGATCGCATCGAACATCCGTCTCACCTGCCGGTTGCGGCCCTCGTAGATGGTAATTTTGATCACCGCTTCGTTATTGTCCTGGTCGATATCCTGATACTCCACCTCAGCCGGAGCCGTCATGCCGTCTTCGAGCTTGATGCCTTGGCTCAGCTTCTCCAGCTGGGTGCCGTGAGGCACGCCGCGGACCGTTGCCAGGTAGGTTCTCGGCACGTGATGCTTCGGATGGGTGAGCAGATGGGCGAACTCGCCGTCATTGGTGAGCAGCAGCAGTCCTTCCGTATCGTAATCGAGACGGCCGATCGGATAGATGCGCTCTTTAATGTCCTTGAAGAATTCGGTCACCGTTTTGCGGCCTTCCGGATCCTGTGCGCTGGTAATGACGCCCTTCGGTTTATTGAACAGCACGTACACTTTCGTCTGGCGGCGGATGGACTTGCCGTCCACCTTGATTTTGTCCAGGGCCGGATTTACTTTGACGCCGAGCGTCGTGACCACCTCATCGTTCACCTGTACGCGTCCTGCCGTAATCAATTCTTCACATTTGCGCCTGGAAGCCACACCGGCTTCGGCCAATACTTTTTGCAATCTTTCCATTCGTGGTTTCACCTCAAGCTAATGATAACGATCCTCGGGTGAAATCACAAGTTGAGACCATGGAAAAATAGCCCCGGGGCAGGATATCGTGTGGGGAAAGATGTCGTCAGGCTGGAAATGGTAGAGCTCCGAGAGACGGAGAACCAGTTTGTTCAGCAGAAACAGCTGTTCTTTTTCCTCTGCTGAGAGAGCGGACCCCGATGAGGAGAACTCTCCTTCGAGGCAGATGTGGATATAGAGGGGATCGGTTTGTTCGGAGGAAGGAATGATCGCGCCCTGCTTCGTGATGAAAAAATCATAGCCTCTGCCGTTGATCGAAGGGCAGACGGAACGATGAATGACAATACCGTAGAACTGCATGCAGCTCACCTCTTCGCGGTTGACTGCTGCAGTATATGCCCGGAACTGGGCGGGGGTGTCTGGCGGAGAAGACTTTGGGCGCCCCCTCTTGCCGGCAGGGCCCGGCTCGGGTGGGCCCGGTTACATGAAGACGAGGTAGCAGACCACGATGGAAGCGACAAAGCCCACCGCGTCGGAGATGAGGCCGACCTTTAGTGCATAGCCGGCCTTGCGGATCCCTATCGCCCCAAAATAGACAGTGATGACATACAGTGTCGTATCCGTGCTGCCCTGGATCGTGGAGGCGATCCGGCCGACCATGGAATCGGGACCGAACTGCGAGATGAGGTCCGTCGTGAATGCCAGTGAGCCCGCCCCCGTGATGGGTCTCAGAAAGGCGAGCGGGATGATCTCGCTGGGCACCCCGATCTCTTCACACAGCGGCTTCAGCCAGCCGATGAACAGATCCATGGCGCCGGAGGCCCGGAATACGGAGATGGCCACCATCATGCCCACGAGGTGCGGGATGATCCGGATGGCCGTATCGAAGCCGTCCTTGGCCCCGTCTACGAACGATTCGTAGACGGGAACCTTGCGGTAAGCGGCGTAGAGCGGGATGAACACGATAATGACGGGAATCGCCCAAGCGGAGATCAGATTGACGAAATTATACACGGCGCGCTCATCCTTTCACCGGCGGAATGGGCTTGTAGCGTTTGCGGTACCATTTGTCCACAAGAATGGCAGCCAGCGTCGAGATGAACGTAGCGATCAGCGTCGTCCCGACGATCTCCGCCGGATTCGCCGAATTGTAGCTCATGCGAATTGCGATCAGCGTTGTCGGCACGAGCGTGATGCTGGCCGTATTCAAGGCCAGCAGCGTGCACATGGCCGGCGAGGCGATCTCCTTGTGGGGATTCAGGCGCTGCAGCTCCTGCATCGCCTTGATGCCCATGGGAGTAGCAGCATTGCCTAGGCCAAAGATATTGGCGCTCATGTTCGACATGATGTAGCCGAGAGCCGGATGGTTCCTCGGAATGCCGGGAAACAGCCAGCGGACAATGGGACTGAGCAGGCGGGCCATTGCCTGCAGCAGCCCCGCGTCCTCGGCGATCCGCATGACCCCGAGCCAGAACACCATGATGGAGATGAGACCGAAGCATACGGTGACCCCGCTCTTCGCCCCGTCGAAAACGGCTTCCGTGACAAGCTCGACCCGGCCCTGAAAAGCGGCGACAACAAAGCCTGCGACAATGAAGAACAGCCAGATAAAGTTGACCATTCCGCTTCCTCCTCCCTCTAGTCCGCGTGGCCCGTGAAGAGCACGCGGGTCAGCGCCTCCAAAATGTAAAGCCAGCGTCCGGCCTGGGATTCCCCTTGATATTCATTCTCCTTCGCGGAGAACACCGGACTGTCCTCCCACTGCAGACGCGGACTGTCTTTGGCCACCAGCGGAACGGAGCCTACCACTTTGCCGTTCAGGAGAAAATCAAGCCGCCCGGCATCCCCGAGCCGGTAGGCGGCGGACAGCGGATCGTTCAGCACCGGCTGGCGAACGAACTGGCCCCGCTCCTTCTCCTCCGCCGCATACCGGAGTCCCGCTCCGGCCACGAGGTCCGTGCCTTCGACCGGCTCGCCTTTGCCGATCAGTCCGAAGAGCGGGAAGTGCTGGAACCCGTAATCGAGCAGCCGGGAATGATCGATCCAGTCATCACGGTCATTCAAGGTAACGACGGCCAGCTGCTGGCCTCCGCGCGTAGCGGAGGAAACGAGACAGCGCTTGGCGAGCTTGGTGTACCCGGTTTTCACTCCATCGGAGCCTTCGTACAGATTGAGCATCTTGTTCTTGTTGACCCAGGTATAGTCCCAGGATTCATTCGGATTCGGTACCTTCTTCACCTTGGTCTTAACGATCTCCCGGAATACAGGGTTTCGGAGCGCATAAGCGGTCAGCCTCGCCATATCGTTCGCGGTGGAATAGTGCCCTTCTTCGTCCAGTCCCGACGGATTCTTGAAGCTGGAATTCTTCATGCCGATCATACGGGCTTTCTCATTCATGAGATAGGCAAAGCCTTCCACCGAGCCTCCGACATGCTCGGCAATCGTGGTGGCCGCATCGTTGCCCGAACGGAGCATCATGCCGAACAGCAGGTCTTTGAGCACCATTTCCTCGCCGAGCTTCAAATAGATCGAGGAGCCTTCCTTGCCAAACGCATTTTTGCCGACCTTGGCCTTGTCCGTCAGCGTCCCATGCTCAATGGCTACGATCGCCGTCATGATTTTGGTCAGCGACGCGATCCGCATCGGCTTGTCCCCCTCGGTACTGAGCAGGATGCGTCCGGAAGTAACATCGATCAGGGCGGCGGCTTCCGCGCTTGTAGAGATGCCAGGGGCGGCCGAGGCGGAGCCCGGCAGAAGCATACTTGGGAATAGTAACAGCAGGGCAAGCAGCAGACATCCTCTTCTCATCGCGATCCTCCCACATCAAAGCCGGGTTCCCGTTACGCAAGCAGGCATGTCCCGAAGGCGGGGTGCAGCGCACGATTTCGGTCCCATCTTGTACATATATATGCTTGTCAGGACGCGATATGATTTTTGTGGACGAACTAAGCTTCCCCGCGGCATCATCAGCAGCCGCCCTCCTGCTGCCCGAAGTCAATCACCTTCCGGGTGCCAAAAAAGCAAAAACCGCCCGGCTGCCCGGACGGCCCTTACGTCATACTACCCCGCACAATCGATAGGATTGCCCGTGGGGCTCCCATCGCTGAGCAAGCTTCCTTCTCTTCACCGCATCCGGTTCAAGGTCTATCCCAGGAGCGGCTCAATACAGTCCGCCGCTTCATGCTGGACGCGGCCAACCTTCGAATCCACGGGGTAATACCGCATGGACTCTGCCGGATAGGGCTTCAACAGAGGGAGCAGCTCGCTCTCCCCCTGTATGCTTCGGTCCAGCCACAGCCGCTCGCCCTCCGGCTCCAGGATCACCGGCATCCGCTCGTGCACTTCAGCGACAAGAGGGTTTGCCGCCGTTGTGAGGATCGTGCACGTATGAAGCTTCCCGCCGTCCGGTGCGGCCCACGTGTCGTACAGGGCCGCCATCCCGTAAGGAGCGCCGTCCTGCAGAACGAACCGCACCGGCTGCTTGCGCCCGCCTTCCTTCTTCCATTCATAGAAGCCGTCCGAGGGAATCAGACACCGCTTGCGCTTCAGCAGAGAACGGAAGGCCGGCTTCTCCGCGGCGGTCTCCGACCGGGCATTGATCATCCTTGCCCCCGACTTGTCATCGTGCGCCCAGGCGGGCACAAGCCCCCAGCGCAGCTCACCGAGCCGGTTCGGGGCATCGCCCCCGCCGAGGATCGCCGGAATGTACTGGCCCGGCGCCACATTATACCTCGGCTGATAAGCACCCGCACGTGGATCGAGCATGAAGCGGAGCAGCAGCTCTTCCCATGTGACGGTAATCGTAAACCTTCCGCACACCGCCGGCACCCCCTTATCATATCGGTACTTCCGAGTCCCTTCCCCTTACACTATAAAACGGAGAAGAGGGCAAGTAAAGCTTGCCCCCTCCCGCATGCCGTAAGCTTAATCTTACATGAAAATGTTTCAGTTTCCCGCCTTCCCCCATTGTTCACCGCCGCTTCCTGCCGCCCGTTGTTAGGAAATTGGGGGGGAATCCATCTGCTTGAACCGCTCATACGCCAGAATCCGTTCGAACTCTTCGGCCGCCATCGGCTGTCCGTACCAGTAGCCCTGCGCACCGTCGCAGGCAAGCTCACGCAGCTTCTCCAGCTGCTCATGCCTCTCTACGCCTTCGGCTATGACCTGCATTCGGCGGCCATGCGCCAGCGAGATCAGCGCCTCCAGCATCGCCTGCCGGGCGGGACACTCTCCTAAACCGGCGATCAGCCTCCCGTCCAGCTTCAATTCATCTACAGGCACCTGCTGCAGAAACCGGAGCGATGCGGCTCCCGCCCCGAAGTCGTCCAAAGAGAGCCGGATGCCAAGGGCTTTGAGCGCGTTCAACCGGTCGCACAGCCGCCTGTCCCTGCCGCGGCCGAGCTCCTCCGTGACCTCCAGCTGCAGCCATTCCGGCTCCATGCCGGTCTCTTCCAGCGCCCCTCGCACGCCTTCCACGAAATCTTCCTCCGCCAGCTCGCGGGCCGAAATATTCACGGATATCCGCACGGCCGGATGCCCTTTCATCATCCAGCCCGCATGCTGCCGGCAGGCTTCCCGGAGCACCCACCGTCCGATGCCGGTGATCAGCCCCGACGCCTCGGCCTCCCCAATGAACTTTCGTGCGGGAAGCGTCTCGCCGTCCCGCTCCCACCGAAGCAGCGCCTCAACGGCCAGAAGGCCGCCCGTTTGCAGGGACATGACAGGCGAGTAATGCAGGAGGAACTCCTCCTGCTGAATCCCAGCTTTCAGCCGGGATTCCAGCTTCGACTGCTCGGATAAGGATTCCGCCATCTCGGGGGTGTAGAACTGAAAATTATTTTTCCCGTTCTGCTTGGCGTGGTACATCGCCGCATCCGCATGCTTCACCAGCATATGCGCACTCCCTCCGGCGGACGGATAGAGCGCTATGCCGATGCTCGGGGTCACCGACATCACCCGTCCGGCGTAAGTAAAGGGTTCGGCCAGCGCCTCAATCATCCTTACGGCGATTCGTGAGGCGGTCCCCGGAGTGATCCCGGTAAGCATAACGATGAACTCGTCGCCTCCCTGGCGGGAAACCAGGTCTTCTTCACGCACACAGTGCAGCAGCCGCTCCCCCACTTCCTGAAGCAGCATATCCCCGCAGTCATGCCCGAATGTATCGTTAATCGTCTTAAACCCGTCCAGATCCAGAAACATGACGCCCAGATGGCCAGGCCCGACTTCGGCCCTTGCGATGGCGGAGGACAGCTTTTCCTGCAGATAGGAACGGTTGAACAACCCCGTCAGCGGATCCCGGAGCGCCAACTGCCGGATGTGTTCCTCCGCCTTCTGCCGTTCGGTAATATCCCTGACGAACACGGTGAACACAGGCTTTCCATACTCCTTCGCCCGCGTCATGCTGATTTCGAGAGGAAAGGAAGTTCCGTCGGCGTGCCAGCCCGTCGTCTCGATGCGGCTGTCCAGCAGAGTGCGGATTTGGTGTTCGACGGAGATAAGGGAGCTTGACCCTCGTTCCCCGTCCGGCGCATCCGATGCGGGCGGCTCCGGCCTGCCTCTACCCGCGGGAAGCTCAAGAAGATCCGTGAGCACCAGCGTCCTGAGCTCCTCCCGTGCATATCCGAACATCCGGCCCATGGCCGGGTTGCATTCCATAATGCTCCCCTGATGATCCACCATCAGGATGCCATCCAGCGCGGATTCCAGTACAGCCAGCTTGACGGCCTCTCCTTCACGGTAGCGTCTGTCGAGAAAGTAGCCCCGGATCACAACAATGCTGAGCAGAAAAATAATGCAGTTTCCGAGAATAATCCCGAGCATATCATCCTGAAGCTTGGGGGAGCGGAGCCTCTCGTGCAGGTGCCCCGCACGGCCGAACGTCATGGCTGCCATACTGAGATAATGGAGTCCGGCAATCGCTCCTCCCATCATCGCCGCTCCGAGCATACGCCGGAGATAAGATGTCCTCGCGCTTCCCGCGGCTTGGGTACGAAACGACACAAACACAGCACCGGTCGTCCCAGCCAGCCCAATGGCAGCCCCAAGCAGCAGCAGTAATCCGTAATCATGAGCACCGCTCATCCCCATAGCGGCAATTCCTATGAAGTGCATCCCTGTCACGCCTATGAACAAGAGAAGGGCGCCGGCCCCGAGATTCCGGATTCCCGGAACGGGGCGAGTGGCATAGGACAAACCGCCCCAGGAAGCCGCAACGGCAAAGCTGGCAGAGAGGAGCATCAACCGGATGTCATAGCCGACAGCCGCGGTCTGTTCATTGGCCAGGATAGCCACAAAATGCATGGCCCAGATGCCGGTGCCGAGGATCACCCCCGCGGCCCCGAGGGATAGAATGCGGATCCGCCCCGCAGCGCCCCCGAGCCTGCGGGCCAGATCGAACGCCGAATAGGCGGACATGAAGGCGATAAGAAACGATAGGAGAACGAGATAGACATTGTAAGTTCCAGACATGATGAGCCCTCCAAACGGGGTAGGATGAGGCGGCAGATAAAGATCAATGGAAGAGAGTCCTTGCGTGGATCCGAACCAAATCAAAAAAGCCACCCTTCGGTAAGAGCAGCCGTCGATCTTGAACCTATCACCGGAAAGCACCGGAAAGAACGGTTTTACTTTCGGTAACCCAGCGGTCATTGCCCGGTGTTCCAGATTTGGAATCCTGACGGGCTTTAGATCTGTGGCTTTGCGTCCCCACCTTTCAATGGGTTTGCCTTTATCGTGATATGTAAGTGAGTAGTTCTTTATAACCTATAGTAGCATGACAAAAGCGGATTAGTCTATCGCTTTTATCCTAGTTTTTGAAGAATTTTATAGATCTTTCGAATCATATGGAAAGTTTTATGACAAATTAAAAAAGAAAGCTGCCCTCCTAAGGAGAGCAGCTGCCGAGTACCTGTTCCATCATAAAATTGGGCTACACGATAAAGTTCTGATTCTCGATATTATTGGTGACGGTCGTCGATCCGGCCTGGGAAGAAGCGCCCTGCTCGGAGCCCTGCGATTTGTTTCCGCCGCTCTTCATCATGGACTGAATGCGGTCTACGACTTGCGGAGCCGAATCGATCAGCCGCTCCAGCAGATGCGTCTGGTTATCGAGCGGAACAATCTTCACGCCCTGTTTGCCCACTACGAGAAAAGCAATCGGCGTAATGGAGACACCGCCGCCGCTGCCGCCCCCGAAGGGAAGCGCCACCTGGGCATTGTGGGATTCATGACGGGAGAGACTCGGTACGGCCGGATCCTCGGTTGTAACGAATTCGCTGCCTCCGGCTGCAAACCCGAAGCCTACCTTACTGATCGGCATAATCACGCTGCCGTCCGGCGTCTCAACGGGATCACCGACAATCGTATTCACGTCGACCATTTCTTTGATGTTTTCCATGGCCGTTTTCATAAGACCTTGAATCGGATGTTCTGTCATCGCTGTTCCCTCCTGATCAGAAGTAGTGTAGACTGACTAGCCATTCGTTAGGCTTCCCTTGATGCAGCGCACGTATTCGGCTTAATACGGGCTTTGGACTTCGCTGCCATCACCGGTTGACTCATGGGTACACCTGCAGTTATGACGGCAGAAGCACGTTCCGCCAAGCCTTGAGCCCACCCTTGACTTTCAGGATCCGCAGGAGAAGCTGAAAGCCCGCCAGCATGACATAAACCATCCGCACCCGAAAGGTGCATGTCCCTTCCACCGCAATCAAGGTTTGATTGAAGGCGGGTATAACCGCCAGCCGCGGCTGACCGTCAAGGGGAATGTAGCGGAACAGCAGCCCAAGGATAGAGGTTTTGATCCCCCAGAACGCTCCTGCCAGAAACGCGGTTTCGGCGGCATCGCCAATGCCGACTGTGGTTCTCCAATCCATCTGGGTGCACCTGACACGGGCGAGCATCTGACGCAGCCAGTCATTGAATTGAAAGCAGTTCTGAAGCAGGATTCTGATGTTCTCGTACGCCCTTCTCATCATCTCGGGACCGATGTTTCCCATCGCTTCGCCAAGAAGGCTGCCCGCATTGGCATTGACCTGCTTGGCTTGAATCTCGAAGCCTTTCTTCAGGCTCTGAAAGCGGACGATCGGAATGACGAATTTGAGATTCACCAGGCCGAACAGCGCCTTGGCATGAATGGTAATCTCATCATCTTTACCTATATGGCTGAACAGGATCCGCAGGTTCACCTGACTCAGCACCAAAGCCGCGAGTACAATGGCCGCCAGGCCGGCGGCAGCCCAAACCCATATCATTGGAATGGTTTCCTCCTCTGCCGCAGTTGGTACGAATACGGCAAAAAACTCCCGGTTCCAGAAGCGGTCCGCTTCTTTTCCACAGGAGTTAGTGTGACCCTAATCTGTCAAAGCCATGCGCCTAGCCCGATCCCTGGCCAAGCGTCAGTTCATCGAATGTAATCTGCTGACCCTCAAGCTTCTCAAAGAGAAGACGCGTCTCTTCCTCAAGATTCTCATCATCTTCGAAGAGCGTCGTCTCGGGCAGATCGGCTATCGAACCGAGGGCAAAATAATCGAGGAAGGCCTTCGTCGTTCCATACAGGATGGGCCGTCCTGGGGCATCCGCCCTGTCGACCTCCTGGATGAGGTCCTTTGAAACCAGCGTCTGAAGAGCCCGCTCGGCTTTGACGCCGCGTATCTCCTCGATCTCCACCCGGGTAATCGGCTGTTTGTAAGCGACAATCGCCAGCGTTTCCAGGGCAGCTTGCGAGAGGGAAGAACGGGATGGCGAATGGGCCAGCCGCTCGAAGTAGGGGGCATGCTCAGGGACCGTCGTGAGCTGGAACGTTCCGGCGAGCTCCACGATCTGAATTCCCCGCTTCGTCCGCTTCAAGTCTTTCTGCAGGTCCTTCACCAGCTCCCTGACAAAAGCGGCATCATGTTCCAGTACCTCAGCCAGCTGCTTGGCGTTCAGTCCCTCGTCCCCCGCCACAAACAGCAAGCCTTCAATAACTGATTTCATCTGCCCAGAATCCATTCGCCGTTCCATCCTCTCTTGCCTGTATCACAATGTCGTCAAACAGCTTGTGCTGATAGCACGTTATCCTCTTCACCTTCATGAGCTCCAGGAGAGCCAGGAAGGTCACTACAATGGAGTCCTTCGACGCCTCCTGCTCGAGCAGCCTGGAGAAAAACACGGGTCCGCGCTCACGGGCGAGCAAGTCCACGACCTGGAACATCCGGTCCTTCACGGAGATCTCATCCTTGCGGATCCTCGCCACGCTGCTGCGGCTCTCCATCCGGCGGAGCGCCTTCCGGAAGGCGCGTACGAGATCGGCCACATGCAGCCCTTCCACCGGATTCTCGGGGAGAACCGGGGTATAAGGCGTCAGGTCCTCGGGCTCCCGCGTATAGATCAGGCTGCGCTCGGCCTCCTTGTCCCGGAGGTGCTCGGCGATCGCCTTGTATTTGCGGTATTCGATCAGCTTCGCGACGAGCTCGGCGCGCGGATCGTAATCCTCGTCCTGCAGGTAATCGTCAAACTCGAGATCGAGCACCGGCGGCTTCGGCAGGAGCATTTTGCTCTTGATGGAGAGCAGGGTCGCCGCCATAACGAGAAACTCGCTGGTGACCTCGAGCTCCAGCTCCTGCATCGCCCCAAGGTATTCCATATACTGATCGGTAATGTCCTTAATCGGAATGTCGTAGATATCGACTTCCGCCTGATCTATCAAGTGAAGCAGCAAATCAAGGGGGCCCTCGAAGGTTTCCAGCTTTACCGTGACTTTCACTTGTGGTCTGTTCCCCCTTACTGCCCAGGAACTGTGGCTTCGTTACTTCGCGAATTGCTTGGTGAGGTTGGCCATCTCAATGGCGCTTGCCGCAGCTTCCCAGCCCTTGTTGCCGGCCTTCGTGCCCGCACGCTCAACCGCCTGTTCGATGGAGTCAGTCGTCAGCACGCCGAAGATCGTAGGTACGCCGGTCTTCAGGGCGATCGCCGCCACGCCTTTGGCTGCCTCGCTGCAGACATAGTCAAAGTGAGGCGTGCTTCCCCGGATGACCGCACCGAGGGTGATGACGGCATCATACCGGCCGCTCTCCGCCATCTTCTGGGTGATCAGCGGAATTTCGAAGGCGCCCGGCACCCAGGCAATCTCAATCTCGTCCTCCTGCACGCCATGGCGCTTCAGCGCATCAAGCGCGCCTCCGAGCAGCTTATTCGTAATGAATTCATTGAACCTTCCTACCACAATACCGTAACGCAGTCCCTGAGATACCAAATGTCCTTCGTATACTTTCGCCATATGTCTCCAACTTCCCTTCCCTGTAGGAACAAATTTTTAGATGTTAAATTCAAGCAGATGACCGAGCTTGCTGCGCTTGGTTTGCAAGTAGCCCGTATTGTCCTCATTCTCCTGCATTTGCAGAGGTACTCTCTCGATTACCTGAAGGCCGTAGCCTTCCAATCCCCGAATCTTGCGGGGGTTGTTCGTCATGAGCCGGATCTGGCCCACACCAAGATCCCGGAGTATCTGTGCGCCGATGCCGTAATCGCGCAGGTCCGCCGCAAAGCCGAGCTGCAGATTCGCATCGACCGTATCGAGCCCCGTTTCCTGCAGTTTGTAGGCTTTGAGCTTATTGATCAGCCCGATCCCGCGGCCCTCCTGGCGCATATAGAGCAGCACGCCTTCGCCCGCTTCGTCGATCTGCTTCAGCGCGGCGGCCAGCTGGGGTCCGCAGTCGCACCGGTGCGAATGGAACACGTCGCCGGTGAGGCACTCCGAGTGCACACGAACGAGCGTCGGCCGGCTGTTGTCGATACTGCCCTTCACCAGGGCGACATGCTCCTTGCCGTCCACATCGTTGGTATAGGCTACGGCTTTGAACACGCCGAAGTCCGTTGGCATCCGCACTTCCACCTCGCGCTGGACCAGTTTTTCCTTCTGGTTGCGGTAGGCAATCAGATCCTGAATCGTGATCAGCTTCAGGTCGTGCTTCCTCGCAATTTCGATCAGCTGGGGAACGCGGGCCATCTCGCCGTCTTCTTTAATCACCTCGCAGATGACCCCTGCCGGATACGAACCGCACAGACGGGCCAGATCCACGGCCGCTTCCGTGTGGCCGGCGCGGCGAAGAACGCCGCCCTTGCGCGCCACAAGCGGGAACATGTGGCCCGGACGCCGGAAGGCGTGAGGCTTCGTTGCCGGGTCGATCAGCGCTTGTACCGTTCGGGAGCGTTCTGCCGCCGAGATGCCGGTGGTTGTCTCTACCGCATCGACCGATACGGTGAATGCCGTCCCATGATAGTCCGTGTTGCGGGCGACCATCGGCGGTAGATCGAGCTCCTGCGCCCGCTCCTCAGTAATCGGCACGCACACCAGGCCGCGCCCTTCCTTGATCATAAAATTAATGATTTCGGGCGTCGACTTCTCGGCCAGCGCCACAAAGTCCCCCTCGTTCTCCCGGTCCTCGTCGTCCACGACGATGATGACCCGGCCCTGAATCAAATCGGCCAGCGCCTCATCAATCGAGTGAAACTGGAAGTCCGAGGATGTTCCGTCTTGTTTTTCTTTTGTCATAAGATTTGCCCTCCTCCAGTACGGTGTTCTCCTTCTCCCCCGCCCAAGCCTGTCCGAAACGCTTCTTAGAGGAATCCGTTATCGCTCAAAAACTGCGCCGTCAGACGGCCTCCGGACCGGGAGGCGCCGGCGCCTTCCCCTCCACGGAATCCAAGAAGCCGCTCAATGTACTTGCCGAGCACGTCCGCTTCGAGATTCACTTCATCCCCCGGCTGCTTGAACTGCAGCACGGTCTCGGCAAGGGTGTGCGGAATAATGGACACCGAGAACTCGGCACCGTCCGCCTCCACTACCGTAAGAGAAATGCCGTCGATCGTAATGGAGCCGTGCGGCAGTACGTACTTGAGCAGTCCCGGGTCCTTAGGAGAGACCCGGAACACGACGGCGTTCGCCTCCGCGCTCCGGCCCGTGATCGTTCCCGTGGAGTCGACATGCCCTTGTACGATATGCCCACCGAACCGGCCGTTCGCCGCCATAGCCCGCTCCAGGTTTAAGGTGGAGCCCGCCGAAAGCCTCTCAAGATTCGTCCGGCGGAAGGTTTCGG
Organism: Paenibacillus sp. S-38; assembly: GCF_049942825.1. Classification (NCBI taxonomy): domain Bacteria; kingdom Bacillati; phylum Bacillota; class Bacilli; order Caryophanales; family Paenibacillaceae; genus Paenibacillus; species Paenibacillus sp. S-38. The sequence goes on along the minus strand of NZ_CP187970.1, from coordinate 3,146,158 downwards.
GCATCACGTCAACCGTGAAAGAATCTTTGCCGTAAGCTACGACGGTCAAGCAAACTCCGTTGACCGCAATGCTGTCGCCGAGCTTCACGTCCTCAAGCACGCGTGATGCGGCAATGGTCAGCACCATGGCCTCCCCCTGCCTGGCGATCCGCCGCAGTGTTCCGATTTCTTCGATAATGCCTGTGAACATTCCTTATTCCTTCCTTTCGCCGCCGCACCCTAGCGGCCGGCAGCCTCATAGCTAGGATAACCTGTGAAGCAGACATCCTCCCCGTAGGTCTCCACGGTCATCCGTTCCAAACGGATCGCCTGGCGCATAGCGGGAAACCCGGCGAAGTCGAACGTACCGGGGGCCGCCGCCCCGCCGCCGATAATCTTCGGCGCGAAAAAGAGCACGAGCTTGTTGGCCAGCTGCCGCTCCAGGAACGCACCGGCCAGGCGGCCGCCCGCTTCCACCAGGACCGAGCCGATCTCGAGTTCCCCAAGATGCGCCAAGGCGGCCTCAAGATCGACGGCCGGCCCCGGGCCGCAGTCGATGACCTGCACGCCGAGCGCTTCGAGTTCCCGCCGGCGGCCTTCCGGCGCTTCCGCAGTCGTAAGCACGATCACGGGCGCCGCCCCGTCATGCAGCAGCTTCGCCTCCAGCGGGATGCGAAGCCCCGAGTCGGCGATCACACGGATCGGGGAGAGCCCGGGGACCGGAAGCCGGGTCGTCAGCTGCGGGTCATCGGCGATCACCGTGCCGACGCCCGTGAGGATCGCCTGGTGGCGGTGCCGCAGCGTATGCACGTAGCCGCGCGCGGACTCCCCGGTGATCCATTTGCTGTCGCCGCCCGCCGCCGCCACCTTGCCGTCCAGCGTGCTCGCCGTCTTGATCGTGACGAACGGCCGGCGGGTGACGATGTACTTGTTGAACGCCTCGTTCAGGGCTTCGGACTCTGCCGCGAGCACGCCTTCGGTGACCTCGATCCCCTGGGAGCGCAGACGCGCTATGCCTGTGCCGGCCACCAGGGGATTCGGGTCCACCGCGGCGACGACCACCCGCTTCACTCCCTCGCGGATCAGCCGGTCACTGCAGGGGCCTGTGCGGCCGTGATGGCTGCAGGGCTCCAGGGTCACATAGGCTGTACTTCCGGCCGCCTCGGCGCCAGCCATATTCAGCGCATGAACCTCAGCGTGTGCATCGCCCCGCTTCAGATGGGCGCCCATACCTACCACACGGCCGTCCTTGACCAGCACGCAACCCACCACCGGGTTGATGCCCGTTTGGCCCGCCGCCGCCGCGGCCAGCTGCAGTGCAATTCGCATATACGTTTCATCGTTCATGATACTCATGTTACTCCACTCCTCCCTGTCGTTTGTGCAAAGCAGCCTACCCCTTCAACCGCACACTGCTCCGCACTTTCTCCGGTAGTCTTCCCGGTAAACGCACGTAGACCCCTTTTGCCGAAGCAAAGAGGGGCCTTGGGAATTGCGGTATCGCGATAACGGCTGTACGAAAGTACACATGCGCGCCGGCTTAAATGCCGGAAGTCGCATGCGAAAGCTTGGATTAAGCTCATCCCGGAGGGAAAAGTACGGCTGAACGCAAACCGCCCTAAGACCGCCTGCACCGAAACAGACAATGCCCAACATCGCATGTCTGCGGCGGCGCAGCCAGCGGAGGCATCCCCGTTGTGCTCGCAGCTCTTCCCGGACCGGTCGTTCGATCCGTCTCGCTTCCCCTTCTCCCATCCAGACTATACTGTCGGTCTCGGAATTGCACCGAGTCCACCGGCTTCCTCCTGCGGTTCAGCAAGGAAGAAGCTCGGGTCACGGACTGAGTGCGGCTCTACTGCTGAGCCGCCCATCACCGCCGGTAGGGAATTTCACCCTGCCCCGAAGGTTCAAGCTATTCAATTGATACAGGAACGGAAAGATTACACTTCCACTACCTGCACCGTCTCCATTTTCTCGCGTCCTTTGAACGCATCCACATGCTCCATGCCTTTGACGACTTTGCCGAACACCGTGTGCTGGCCGTCAAGATGCGGCTGCGGCGCATAGCAGATGTAGAACTGGCTTCCGCCCGTGTTACGGCCGGCGTGAGCCATAGCCAGCGTTCCACGCTCATGCTTGTTCGGGTTGATCTCGCAGTTGATCGTGTATCCCGGGCCGCCTGTCCCGGTACCGTGCGGGCAGCCGCCTTGCGCTACGAAGCCCGGAATGACGCGGTGGAACGGAATGCCGTTGTAGAAACCGGAGTTTGCCAGCTTCTCGAAGTTCGCCACCGTGTTAGGCGCATCGTTCTCGAACAGGTCCAGTACGATTTCATTGCCGTCCGTCATCTTGATAATCGCTTGTTTTGCCATGATATGTACGCTCCTTAGCTTCTTGTCCATAATGGGTGGCCGCCAGTCCGGCGGCCGATCTACTCTATTCTACTATGAAACGGGCTCCTGCACAAATAGGCCGGCCGTCCCCGGGCTAACGGAGGATTCGGCCAAGCCCATCCGCACTTAAAGACTCTTGGCGACAGAACGCTGCATCCGCTCCGGAATCACGTCATTGCCCACCAGATTCTCGTATGTTTCTCGCTTCACAACGACTTCCGCCTGGCCTCCTTTGACGAAGACGACCGCGGGACGGCGAATCCGGTTGTAGTTGCTGGCCATGGCATAGTTGTATGCACCCGTGCTGCCTACAGCAAGCACGTCGCCCGACTTCACCGCCGGCAGCTCTACGTCCCAGATCAGCATATCGCCGCTCTCGCAGCACTTGCCCGCGATGGAGACCGTCTCTTCCACTGCCGCGTTCGCCCGGTTGGCCAGCAGCGCTTCGTATTTGGCGCCGTAGAGCGCCGGCCGCGGATTGTCGGTCATGCCTCCGTCCACGGCGACATACTTGCGCACGCCCGGAATATCCTTATAGGTGCCGACCGTATAAAGCGTAGTTCCGGCTTCGCCGACAATGCTGCGGCCCGGCTCGGTCCAAATCTCCGGCAGCGGGTAGCCGTGCCGGCTGAACGTCGTCTTCACCGCATCCGTAATGGCGCGCACATACTCCGCGACAGGCAGAGGCGTATCTCCTCCAACATAGCGGATGCCGAAGCCTCCCCCGAGGTTGATCACCGGGAAGAGGACGCCAAGCTCCTCACGCATGCGTACTGCGAAGTTCGTCATCTTGTCTACAGCCAGCTCGAAGCCGCCTACCTCAAAAATCTGAGAGCCAATATGGGAATGAATGCCGAGCAGTTCGACATGCGGGAGCGCGGCAGCGTTCTCCACCGCCTGCTTAGCCGCCCCGTTGCCGAGGTCAAATCCGAACTTGGAGTCTTCCTGTCCGGTCGATATGAATTCATGCGTATGCGCGTCCACCCCGGGCGTGATCCGCAGCAGGATCTTCATCTTCTGCTTCTTCTCGCCGGCAATGGCGTTCAGCATCGCAAGCTCTACGAAATTGTCCACGACAATGCAGCCGATCTTGGCGTCAACCGCCATCTCCAGCTCCTGCGGCGTCTTGTTGTTGCCATGGAAGTGAATCCGCTCCGCCGGAAACCCGGCCTGCAGCGCGGTATACAGCTCGCCGTCCGAGACGACGTCTAGGGACATGCCTTCTTCCTCCACGATCCGGCACATGGCCATGACGCAGAAGGCTTTGCTGGCATAGGCTACCTGGAACGGCAGGCCCGAAGCGCGGAAAGCGTCCACGAATTCACGGCAGCGCTGACGGATCAGCTCTTCGTCCATGACATACAGGGGGGTGCCCCACTTCGCGGCCAGCTCGACCGTGTCGCAGCCGCCGATCTCCAAATGTCCTTGCCCGTTGATTTTACTTGTGCCGTGTAGATACATCGTGTCCTGCCCCTTTTTCCCCTTGAAACAAACCTCCCGCCTTGAAAGGACGGAGGATGCATATGGATAATAAAGTAATAGTCCTATCGTTTTACATTACATTAAAAGTACCATATGTCCCCCGGGTTGACAACAGTTAAGATCACCCGCCTGCCCGCACTTCATGAGCATGCGGGAAGGGGCGCTGGCGCGCCGCAGCACAAAGAGAGTCCCTTGCCGGGACTCTCTAAGGGCACTTACCCGTAAGCTGCCCGCCCTCTGTTCATCTGTCCCCGTCCGGCCGTTACTTTGCGGGCTGCCTTGTACGGTCCGACGTCTTATTCAGACTCATACGGGTCTTCATCGTAAGGAAGGGGCGCCGCACCAGGATATCGTACATTGCCTTCAGATTGAAGGGGATGAACGGCCACATGTACGGGGTGTTGTAGGAGCGCTGCAGCGACAGGAACACCACCAGGAAGGTGGATGCCAGCACGAAACCCGGCACGCGGAAGATTGCGGCGGCCGCCAGCAGGCCCAGCCTTGTGATCCGGTTGGCCAGCGAAAGCTCATAGCTGGGGGTGGCGAACGTGCCGACCGCCGCTACGGCCAGGTACATGATGACTTCGTTGACGAAAAGCCCCGTCTTGACTGCAATATCCCCGATCATGATCGCCGCGACCAGGCCCATCGCCGTGGCCAGCGGCGTCGGCGTATGCACGGCCGCCATCCGCATCAGGTCAATGCCGAGCTCGGCAATCAGGAACTGTCCGAGCAGCGGGATGAGCGCTTCTTTCTGCGGCCCGACAAACTCCAAGCCTACCGGCTTCAGCTCTGGGGAGGAGACGATCAAGTACCAGAGAGGCAGCAGGAAGATCGAAGCGGCGATTCCGAGGAACCGCACCCAGCGCAGATAAGAGCCGACAAGCGGCGTCTGGCGGTATTCCTCCGCATGCTGCACATGGTGAAAGAAGGTGGTCGGGATGATCATGACCGAGGGGGACGTGTCCACCATGACAATCACATGGCCTTCGAGCAGGTGGGCCGATACCACATCCGGCCGCTCGGAGTACCGTACCATCGGATACGGGTTCCATCCCTTTCCGACAATCGCCTCCTCCAGCTGCTTCTCCGCCAGCGGCAGTCCGTCGACCTCCACACCCTGGATCTTATCCTTCACGGATTCCACAAGCTCCATGTCGCAGATATCGGAAATATATGCGATACAGACATCACTCTTCGTCCGCTGGCCCACCTTCGTAAGCTCCAGCTTAAGGCGGGGATCCCGGATGCGCCGGCGGACCAGCGTCACGTTCGTCATGAGGGTCTCGACGAAGCCGTCGCGGGAGCCGCGCACGACGCGTTCGAGGTCCGGCTCCTCGGTGTTGCGGGCCGGGAAACTCTTGGCATCCACGCAAATGGCTTCCGAATGGCCTTCGAAGAAGAACGCCGAGCCGCCGGCTCCAACCGCATCAATCACCTTGCCGAGCTTCGAAGCCTTCTCGACCTGGATATGCGGAATCAGCGCTTCGTCGAACAGGTCAATGATGGGGAGTCCGCCGAGCTTCCCATCCTTCTCCCCATCTCCGCCCCGCGCGTCCCCGGCTCCAGCCCCGGAACTCCGCCGCTCGTCGAGATTCTCTCTGCCGTCAAACGCCTCATGACGCTTGCCCTGCCCGTAATCCGCATAGGACAGCCGCTCGAGCACCGAGATCAGCGCCGTATCCTTGGCGAATCCGTTGTAATAAAAGACCCCTGTCTTCTGGCCGCCGAACACCATCTCCCGGAAGATCACGTCGAAGCTTTTGTGCAGCCCGACCTGCTCCTCCAGCGCACGCTTCAGTTCCCCGAAATCCGTCGGGATCGCATCCGCTTCTTTCAACTCCTCTTCACGCGGGGTAAGCCGTTTTTGAGCCCTCAGCGTCTTGTCGTTCTTCTCACCGGGACTTACCTTTCGGTTCTCCTTATTTGCCTCCAGCCGCTGCTTCTCCGGCTCTTTCTTCTCTTGCTTTTGATTTTCAGGCTTTTGACTCCCGGGCTCTTGATTCCCAGGCCCCTTCTTTCCCGGGTCCCGCCGGTGGGCATGAATGATATTCCCTTCGATATCAATCTCGAGCTTTTCAAGCTCCTCTTTTTGACGCTCGGGCAAGACCAGCTCCGCCCTGCGGGACTTCCCCGCGGATTTCTCCGCCAGGCTCTCTTCCTTAATCTCCTCCAGCTTCGCTTCAAGCTCTTCTTTCAGCTGCTCCTTCAGGCTCTCCTCCCGCTCCTTCTCCGGCTCGGTATGCGCCTCTACGTGATCCTCTCTGCGCAGCGGAATGCTTTTGATCAGCTTGGCCCGTTTCAACTGCTTCTGCATCTATCCAAGCACCTCCTGTGTCTGTCCGGTCCTGTGAACCGAATTATGTACCTCTGCCCGTTAAGCCGTTATCCCAGTACGCCGAGCCATTCGGCCAGCGCACCGAGCACCTTGCCGAGAATCATCGCCATGAGCAGCCAAATGATGTAGCTCTCCATCCCGATCCGCTTCGCGAGGATGGGCAAGACGTTGATTACCTCGGTCAGTGCGGCGGCCAGCATCCCCACGAAGCACCCGGCAAGGAGCCCGAAGATCGACGATGCCAGCGGGAAGAGCCCGTATTCCCATTCGAAGAAATCCGTTAAGGTGAAGAACAAGGCGCCGCAGATCACGGCTCCCTCGTACCAGCGAATCTTGGCGTAGGAGCGCGTAAGCTGGGCAAGACGGGGGATGATGTCGAGAACAACCAGGAAGGCCACCAGCCCGCTTCCCACCGCCAGTCCGCCCGCCAGTCCCGTGAAGACAAGGACGGTCCATGCCAGCATATCGCTCATCCCTCATCCTTCCCCCTCCCTCCGCACCGCCTCCGCATGGATCCGGTGGTACTCCTCGGTGATGATATAATGGTTGACATTCTCCTGGTACATGAACATTTCCACTTCAAGCGGGCTCGGTTCCTCGTTGAATTTTTTCTTGAAGAGGTGATTGAAGAACACGATCATCCCGAGGCCGATGCCGACGGAGTAGGGAATCTGCAGCAGCAGCGGGTGAGCGGACTCCCTGCCCGTCAGCAGCTTGTAGATGTGCTGATGCACCTGCGCCATACTGACATCCGCATGAAAATTCATAATCGCAAGGCCGGAACCCACGAAGAGCAGCAGCCACACGAGGGCCAGCAGCAGCAGGTTCGGCGGCTTGGTCCTGCCCCCGATCTCCACGAGCGTATGCGGCTCCCCGAAGTATTCGATGGCGAGCTCCGGAAAGCGGGCCTTCACCTTCCGCACAATGAGCATCATGTCGATCAGAACGACCGAACCGTCCGCTTCCTTCGGCTCATAAAGCACGACGTTCTTCAGTTCCTCCTCGGAGTCCAGCCCGGTGAGCAGAACCTGGGCCACCTGCCCGAGCCGGATCGGCTCCCCGCGCCCGATCCTCCGGTTTTTCCGCAGACGGATATAGAGAGACGGCACCGAAGCAGGCCCCATCGCAGATTTCCTCCCTTACCAGGCTTTATGCTACTTATCGGTAGTATGAGCCCCGGCCGATGCCGCATAACCGCTTCTCCCCCTTCCAAAAAGTGGTTTCCCCCGCCGCGCATAGCTTTCTCCTCCGCGTAGGAGAGTAAACGTGAGCATACCCGTTACTTCCACTAAAGCTGCAAAGGATGGTGTCAGGCGATGGAAAAAGTGGCTCTTACCCTGGTTATTGTCGGTGCGCTGAACTGGCTGCTCGTCGGTCTGTTCGAATGGGATCTTGTAGCGGCTCTGCTCGGCGGCGAAGCACACCGGGAAGCGTCCGGCCTGGCCAGAATCGTATATACGCTTGTCGGCCTGACCGGCCTCTACTGTACGAAACTCCTGTTCCGTGAGGACTCCCGTGCCAGGTAGTTCAAGCCCAGCTTCCACAGACCAAAAAACCGCCGCGCCTCCAGGGCACCGCGGTTTCGGGGAACGGATGGAAAGCCCCGAATGCGATCGATCCGGGGCTTTCAGCCGTATGCGTATTACCGTTCAACTAAAGGATTGCACCGTCTGCTGCTACTGGGCAATCTGATTCTTGATGGACTGCAGAATCTTTTTCTCGAGCCTCGACACCTGGACCTGCGAGATGCCGAGGCGGCTGGCCACCTCCGACTGGGTCTGGTCCCTGAAGTACCGGAGGTAGACGATCAGCCGCTCTCTCTCGCTCAGCGAGCCGATCGCTTCATTCAGTGCCAGCTTGTCGAACCACTTGTCCTGCGTATCGTCGGCAATCTGGTCCATGAGGGTGATGGGATCGCCGTCGTTCTCGAATACCGTCTCGTGGATGGAGGACAGCGGCTTGTTCGCTTCCTGGGCGAACACGACATCCTCCGGCGTAATACCGAGCTCCTCGGCCACCTCCGAGATCGTCGGCAGCCGACCGAGCGTCTTCGAGAGCTCGTCGCGCGTCTTGCGGATCTTGTTCGCCAGCTCCTTCAGCGAGCGGGACACCTTGAGGGTGCCGTCATCCCGCAGGAACCGTTGGATTTCGCCGATAATCATCGGCACGGCATACGTGGAGAACTTGACGTCATAAGACAAATCAAACTTGTCAACCGACTTCAGAAGCCCGATGCAGCCGATCTGGAATAAGTCTTCCGCTTCGTATCCACGGTTCAGAAACCGCTGCACGACCGACCAGACCAGCCGGATATTGCAGTTCACAAGCGTCTCCCGGGCCAGAGAGTCCCCGGATTGGCTGAGCGCGATCAGCCGTTTGACTTCGGTATCGTCCAAATAGGTATGCGAGGCTTTCTTCAAATCCACATCCATAAGATCAGACCCCTAATTGAATAAGGCTTTTTTCGATTCGATTCGCTTCTTCATCTTGATGACAGTCCCCTTGGAAGGGGTCGAGATGACATCCACCTCATCCATGAAATTCTCCATAATTGTAAACCCCATCCCGGAGCGTTCAAGCTCCGGCTTCGACGTATAGAGCGGCTGCTTCGCCAGATCCAGATCCTCAATGCCGCTGCCTTCGTCCTCCACCTGGATCATCACCGTATCTCCCTCGATCTCCGCGAAGATCGTCACAATCCCGTCGGTACGGTTGTCATAACCGTGAATAATGGAGTTGGTGACCGCCTCGGAGACGACGGTCTTGATATCCGTCAGCTCGTCGAGCGTCGGATCAAGCTGGGAGACGAAGGCCGCTACCGTTACCCGGGCGAACGATTCGTTCTCGGAGCGGCTCGCGAATTTCAAGGTCATGAAGTTGCGCTCGCTCATAAGGCCACCTCCAGACTTTGCAGCGCCCTGCTCTCGTTATCTTCGACCGATACGATTTTGAACAGCCCCGACATCTCAAAGAGCCGGTAGACGGAAGGATTCACGTCGCACACGACCATCCGCCCGCCCTTGGCCGTAATCAGCTTGTACCTGCCGAGGATCACGCCGAGCCCCGAGCTGTCCATGAAGCTCAGATCCTTAAGGCTGAGAATGATATGCGAGACATTCCCTCTCAGAATGGCTTCTTCCATCTTCGCCTTGACCGCGTCGGCCGTATGGTGATCAAGTTCCCCGTTCAGGCGCACGATCAGCGTTTTGCGGTGATGCTCCAGTTCGATCTGCAGACTCAAGCGGCTTCACTCCTTCTTGGTTCATAGCCACTAGTTCTACGCCCCGGAAACCTTTTCCTGCACCCCCGACAAAACTAGAAGAATTGCGCCACAACTAGAAGAATTGCGACAAGGGTGCCGCCATAATGCACAAAAGTCCCCGCTCGGCGTCTATCTTCTGCGGGGACTCTCGGTGTGTGGGTTAATCCAGGAACAGCATCTTCTTCGCGGTCCGCTTGGTCAGCGTCCACCAGCCGGCTTTCTTGACTTCAACCGGGGATTCCAGCGGAAATTCGCTCAGGACCTGGTCTCCCTTGTAGACTACGATCTTGCCGATCGCCTGGCCCACGGCAACCGGCGCCTTCAGATCCGGGAGCAGCTGCACTTCATGACGGATCCCGTCTGCCGCCTCGCCCTTCTTGAGCAGCAGGGAGTAGGAATGCTTCGCCGTCAGAGGAACGACCGGCACTTCACCCTTGCCTACCCTCATCTCACCGATAGCGTCACCGGTCTTGTAGATCGGCAGGGTCGTGTACTGCGAGAACGAATAGTCGAACAGGCGCGTCACTTCGGCGTTGCGGGTCTTCGTATCCGGCTCGCCCATCACGACGGCAATGATGCGCAGGTTGTCCCGCTTCGCCGTAGCGGAGAGACAGAACTTCGCTTCGCTCGTATACCCGGTCTTAAGGCCGTCGGCACCGCTATAGAAGCGCACCAGCTTGTTCGTGTTGACCAGCCAAAAAGGCTTCGGCGTCTCTTTACGAAGGTAATCCTGATACTGCCCGGTGAACTTCGTGATCTCCTCGTGCTTCAGCAGCTCCTTGGACATCAAAGCGATGTCATAAGCGGACGATACGTGGCCTTCGGCCGGCAGACCGTTCGGATTGACGAACTTCGTGTTCTTCATGCCGAGCTGCTCCGCCCGTTCGTTCATCAGACGCACGAACGCTTCCTCGGAGCCCGCAATTTTCTCGGCCATCGCTACCGACGCATCATTGCCCGAGGCCATCGCAATGCCCTTGAGCATATCCTGGACCGTCATTTCCTCACCCGGCTCCAGGAAAATCTGGGAACCGCCCATCGAGGCCGCATATTCGCTCGTCGGCACCTTATCATCCATCTTGAGCTTGCCGGCGTCGATTGCTTCCATGGTGAGGAGCATCGTCATAATCTTCGTAATCGAAGCGGGCGGCAGCTTCGCATCCTTATTCTTATCAAAGATGACAGTACCGGTGTCCGCATCAATAATGACGGCGGATGTGGCATTCGGCGCCAGATCGACCTGCGGCGCACCCTTGCCCTCTTCGGCCAGCGCCGCAGGCAGCGCAAGCATCAGCAAGAGCTGGGCGGAAACAAACCATTTGAGTACTTTGGAGATCATACCTGTTCTACCCCTCCTGGCCATAGCTTCTAAAATGATTGTGCTCTTCTCTAGTGTTGACCGGTTGCAAGCAATTTATTCCAGCTGCATGCAGCCGAGTGCCGTCAATCTCCTTCCCCAGGAAAAGCAGCCTGAACCAGCTCGGGAAACTCCCGGTTGAAGCCCGGCATGCTCCCCCCGCGGCGGACCGCTTCGCTGTAGTCCTGCAGCCGCTTCATAAAGTAAGCGTGCGTGGTGACCCGGATGCGTTCCGCCGGTGTGCCGCTTAGACGCACCGCCTCGATGATCCGCTCCCGCTGCTGCGTACCCAGCCTGCCGTCCGGCTCGTCGAGCGCCACGGCGGCGATGGCCTCCCGGCGGTGTACGACCACGCAGGCTTCATTGATGCCGGGCACGGCTTCCACCGCCGCCGCCGCCTCATCGGCCGGGACGATCTGCTCTTCCCGCTCGGAAGGCCGGCCCGGCTGCATCCGGCTGAATTTCATGCCTGCCCCATACGCCCGCACCTCCCCTCCGCCGGGCCGCCGGGCAGGCTCTCCCGTGCACCCGCTGACCGTCAGGGCTGCAAGCAGGAGGCAGCATACGGGAGCAGATGTACAGCCGGGCGGCAGGAAACGGCGGAGAGATCGGTTACAGGAACGCAAACGCATGGACAGCTTCCTTCCTTTCTGCACTTGGCATGCACTTGGGATGCACCTTGCTTGCCGTGACATGGAGTGTCATAAAAGGTAGTATGCTGCCTTCTCCCCCAGGACATGCATGATGCTGAATATTTAAGCAGGCTGACGGGTTAGGCAGATGCATTTTCATACAAACAAAAAAAGAGGAAAGCCCCGGAAACAAGTTCCGGAGCTTTCCTCTTCTATTACGTGAGCCAGGGGCCGTATGTCGATCGATTACTCGACCACAAACTTGGCATGCATCTCAGTGTGGCCAGGACCGCAAGGCAGCGCACAAACCACTTCATACTCACCCGGCTTCTCGAAAGTGAAGTCGGCTGTTTTGGTGTTGCTGTCGAGCTTCACGCTTGTCCCTTTGATCTCAACCGCGTGAAGGCCTTCCTTATTCACCAAGGAGAGCGTTACTTTCTCACCGGCTTTCGCCTTGCCCGAAATTTCGAACTTGTAGTTCGAAGCATTGAACTTCAGCGACGGGCCGGCTGTAGCTTCCTTGGCGAGCTCGGCTTGGCGAGCCGAAATGTTCTGGAAGAGCACGCCCGTTCCGAGGAGACAGGCGACGATGAACAGTGAAAACATAATCCACTTTTGCATAGGTATTCCCCCCTTACACGACGAAGACGTATAGTATTATTGTACAAAAACCAAGCCAACTTACACATGCCTTTTGGAGCTCTACCCGTGAAAAATTTGTGACAAATCGCCGCTCGGGCTGCAGCTAGGATTCCCTCTGACATTTTAGCATAAAAGTGCCGGACAACCAAACCCGGCAGGCAAAAGATGTCATTCGGAAGAGCAGAAGGCCTGTCCGGTCTTGGACAAGCCTGTGGGGGGAGGCCGGCGTAACCTCAAACCTTCAGCGGTAAGCCGCATTCCGGATCTGGAAGGCGGACGGCCGCGGTGATTTCTTCGCTTCCTCCTCCTTGAGGATATGCAGGTCCGTGATAATACGGACCCGGCAGGAACAGCAGAGGTGATGCTGGCGGATCGGCGATTGGCACGAATTGCAGGGGTAGGTCAGATTCGGGTAGCTCGCCAGATGAAGACGGTTCTCCTTCAGGAAGACCGTGATTTTCTTCAGCGGCACGCCGGTCGCTTCCTTAAGCTGCTCGGTCGTTGCCCTGCGGTTCTTCCGGAGGTAAGACTCGCAGCGGTCCAGCTCATCATCCAGGGACCGGCAGCAGTCCTGGCACAGATTGCGGATATTGATCTGATACACCTTACCGCACGCAGAACAGTGGGCTACCTTCAGCATGGTCATGACCGACCCCTTCTTTCTCTGTATATTGGTCAAATGGTTCTCTGGTCTCTTCGTTTGATGTAGTTCTTTATGCCCACATTGTAGCACAAGATACCCACTTCTTCATAGGGGTCGCCAAAAAAATCCCGAGGTAACTTTCTCCTCGGCTAACGGTCCCTCTCCAAGTCATACTAATGATGTAGTCGGAACGACGATATTCACCTTAAGGAGGGGAAGCCAGATGGCAAAGCAGCAGGGTCACGGCAACCAGAACACCACGACCCGCACCAGCGACAAAGGTGCGAACAAATCCAAGTAGCCTTGAGCATATGGACGCCAAAAAAAGGACTGCTGGAGCTCTTCGGGGCTCCGGCAGTCCTTTATTTAGAAGGATAACCATACGAAATCAGTGCGGCACTTGCGCTTCGGCAATAAATCGCTTAACGAGTTCAATGAAGACGGGCTTGGTCCGGTTCGCGACGGCAACCACCTGTTCGTGGGTCAGCGGTTCGAGCTCTTCGCCGACCGCCATGTCGGTGATGCAGGAGACACCGAGCACGCGCAGTCCGGCATGAGCGGCGGCGATGACTTCGCCTACCGTGGACATGCCCACGGCATCCCCGCCGAGCTTCGCAAGCATCGTCAGCTCCGCCGGAGGCAGATAATTCGGACCGGTGATGCCGGCGTACACGCCTTCCTGCAAACGCACGGCCTCGCCCCGATCCGCCGATATGCGACCGGCAATGCTTCCAGCCAGCGCTCGGTACTCGCGGCTGTACGCCTGCGACATGTCCGGGAAGCGGACCCCGAGCTCCGGATGGTGGATGCCGATCAGCGGGTTGTCCCCTGTGAGATTGAGATGGTCGGAGATCAGCATGAGATCGCCGGGCTGGAATGTACGGTTCATCCCGCCCGCCGCGTTCGTTATGACAAGCGCCCCCACCCCGAGCTGTTTCATAACATAGATCGGGAACACTACTTTTTTCATGGAGTAGCCTTCGTAATAATGGAAGCGTCCCTGCATGACGATGACCTGCCGGCCTTCCAGTCGTCCGATCACGAATTGACCGGCATGCCCCTCCACTGTGGATACGGGAAAATACGGAACGGCCTCATAAGGCAGGATGACGGGATCCTCCACTTGATCGGCCAGATCCCCGAGCCCCGAGCCCAGTACAAGCCCAAAATCCAGCCGGCGCCGGTCGATCCGGTCGCTGATCCACTGAGCAGCCTCCAGAATATGCTGAACATAGTTCGGTTCCATGTCCTATCCGCTCCTCTCTCTCGTTGAAGGTGCCCCCGCAGCCGGGGCGGCGGAGACCCTCCGTTTCTCTGCTCCCGCTGTGACCGCCGTTTTACATCCGGCCGATTATGCCGAGCACGAGCTTCAGGAATTTTTGCTTGACGCGGTCCGTCGTTTCCATCACTTCCTCATGCGACAATGGCTGATCCAGAATGCCGGCAGCCATGTTCGAGATACACGAGAAGCCCAGCACCTCGATGCCCGCATGCCTGGCCACGAGCACCTCGGATACGGTGGACATGCCTACCGCGTCGGCGCCGAGCGTACGCATCATGCGGATCTCCGCCGGCGTTTCGTAGGACGGGCCGAGCAGTCCGATATAGACGCCCTCCTTGAGGGCCAGTCCCTGCTCACCCGCCACTTCATGGGCAAGGGCACGCAGACGTCTGCTGTACGCCTCGGACATGTCCGGGAAGCGGACGCCGAGCTCGCTGAAGTTCGGCCCGATGAGCGGGTTGCGGGACGTGAAGTTGATATGGTCGCTGATCACCATCAGGTCGCCCGGCTCATAGGACGTATTGACACCGCCCGCCGCATTGGTGACAAGCAGCTTCTCCACGCCGAGCTCCTTCATGACGCGGACGGGGAAGGAGACCGTCTCCACCCCATACCCTTCATACATATGGAAGCGGCCCTTCATTAGGAGCACATGACGGCCTTCCACCGTGCCGAGCAGCAGCTCACCCGCATGCCCTTCCACCGTCGAAACGGGAAAGTGAGGGATATCCTGGTAAGGAATCGTAACGGCATCCTGTACGAGATCGGCAAGAATGCCGAGCCCCGAGCCCAGAATGAGGGCGATCTCCGGCGTCGCCGGGTATTGTCCGCGGATAAATGCTGCGGCTTCTTTGATGTTCTGCAGTACGTTAGCTTTGTCCATACTTCTGCAGCCTCCTTCATTGATCATCGGTATGTATGTGTTCCTCAAGACAAATCTACCGTTATTATCGCAAATGCAGAGGCCTATTGCAAAAACGGGATGCCCCGCCGCTTATGCCGTTCCCCGGATGCAGCCCAAGCAGGCCCCCTCCCCACAACTCCGTTAGGGGATAGAGCCTGCTGCTTGTTGGTATGGCCGGGTGCTTCCCTTCCGG
Organism: Paenibacillus sp. S-38; assembly: GCF_049942825.1. Classification (NCBI taxonomy): domain Bacteria; kingdom Bacillati; phylum Bacillota; class Bacilli; order Caryophanales; family Paenibacillaceae; genus Paenibacillus; species Paenibacillus sp. S-38. The sequence goes on along the minus strand of NZ_CP187970.1, from coordinate 3,131,051 downwards.
CCTGCTTACTCCATCCGGGCCCGGGGGTGGGCACGGTCATACACTTCCTTGATCTTCCCCCGGTTGAGCTGGGCGTAGATCTGCGTGGTCGAGATGTCGGCATGCCCCAGCATCTCCTGCACCGAGCGCAGGTCCGCCCCATTCTCAAGCAGATGGGCGGCAAAGGAATGCCGGAGCGTATGGGGCGTAATCTCCTGCCGGATCTCGGAGTCGGTGGCATACTTCTTGATGATCTTCCAGAAGCCCTGGCGGGTCATCCGCGTGCCCAGGTGGCCGACGAAGAGGGCCGGTTCCGGCTTCGATGCCTTGAGCAGCTTCGGCCGCATGGACTCGATATAGGCGCTGACGTACTGCGAAGCGATCTCACCGAGCGGGACGATCCGCTCCCTCCCCCCGCTGCCCGAGCAGCGAATGAACCCGAGAGACGTATTCACGCTCTCTACGTCAAGGGAAATGAGCTCCGAAACGCGGATGCCTGTGGCGTACAGCACTTCGAGCATCGCCTTGTCTCGCATCCCGTTCGGCGTTGACGTCTGGGGAGCGCCCAGCAGCTTGCCCACCTCCTGGATGGACATCACCATCGGCACGCGCTTCACCGGCTTCGGTGATTCGAGATGGATCGTCGGATCCGAATCCAGGAGATGCTCTCTAACCAAATATTGGTACAATGCACGGATGGACACCATGCTCCGTGACAGGGTAGCCACCGCTCTGCCCTTCTGCTTGAGCCCGAGCAGATAACCCGATATGTTGATTCTGGAGCTGGCCTGCAGCGAGAGGACCCCTTGGCTCTCCAGATAATCCAGATACTGCACGAGATCCCGCTCATAGGAATCCAGCGTGTTCTTGGCCAGACCCTTGTCTTCGGACAAATAACGGATAAAAGCTTGCAGTTGTTCTCTCATGCGATTAGGTATCCCCTTTTATGTAGTACAGAGGCAGTCCCTTATCTTTTCCACACGATCGTTCTATTCTCCTGCCGCCTACCCTGATTTTCTTACAAGCTGCGGTCTTCCCTGTGTCTTAGGGCCCAGGAATCGTTATTCCCCGATCTCGTAGAACAGCCTGAGCCGATCTCCCATCGTGCCGGTCCCAGCCAGCGCATCCCCCTCGTTCAGGAACACCTTCACCGCCCGGCCCTCGGGCTGCCTGTACCGGCTGCCCGGCTCGATCCAGGTGGTGATCAGCAGGAGGGCATGATACAGTGCTACCGTAAAAGCCGTGAACAGGAGCAGAAAGCGAAAGCGTTCTTTCCATTTGCGCAGAGAAAAATGAAAAATCATAGCCTGTACCTCCCAAGGTGCCGGAGGTGTCCGTGCAGGCGGACACCGGGCGTCTTAAGAAGAGACTATGATCCTCTGGTCAAAAATATGCGGATTCGCCTGCTCAGCCCTGTCCGGACGGCTGGGTTCCGGCGGCTACGAGATCGGCAGCAGCGAGTCGAGCCCCGTATAAGGAAGTCCTACCGCTTCCGCCACAGCCGGATAGGTCACATGCCCCCGGTACGTATTCACGCCGAGCTTCAGCGGCGGATTGCCGTACAATGCGCGGGTTACCCCTTTGCCCGCAATCTCCAGCGCATACGAGATCGTCACATTGGTGAGCGCCAGCGTTGAGGTACGGGGCACGGCCCCCGGCATGTTGGCGACGGCATAATGGATGACGCCGTGCTTCTCATAGGTTGGCTGGCTGTGCGTCGTAACGCGGTCGACCGTCTCGATCGAGCCGCCCTGATCTACGGCGACATCGACGATCACCGCTCCCGGCTTCATCGTCTTCACCATGTCCTCTGTGACGAGCTTCGGCGCGCGGGCACCCGGGATGAGGACGGCTCCGATCAGGAGATCGGCCTTCTGCACGGCATTGGCGATATTGTACGGGTTCGACATCAGCGTTCGGATGCGGCCGAAAAAGACGTCGTCGAGGTAGCGCAGACGGTCCGCGCTGCGTTCGATGACCACGACATTGGCGCCGAGGCCGAGCGCCATTTTGGCGGCATTCGTGCCGACGATGCCTCCGCCGAGGATAATCACATCGGCCGGAGGCACACCCGGCACACCTCCCAGCAGTATCCCCCGGCCCCCGTAAGACTGCTCGAGGAACTGGGCGCCGACCTGCACGGACATCCGGCCGGCGACTTCGCTCATCGGTGTGAGCAGCGGCAGCCCGCCGCTCGGCAGCTGGATCGTCTCATAGGCGATGGAGGTGACCTTGCTGCGCACGAGCGCCTCGGTCAGCTTCGGCTCGGCAGCCAGGTGCAGATATGTGAACAGCGTCAAGCCCTCGCGGAAATAGTCGTACTCGGAGGGAAGCGGCTCCTTGACCTTCATGATCATCTCGGAGCGGGCCCATACCTCCGCCGCTTCCGGTACGATCTGCGCCCCTTCTCCCGCATACTCCTCATCACTGAAGCCGCTGCCGCCCCCTGCTCCGCTCTCAATCAGCACCTCGTGCCCGGCCGCATGCAGCATCGCCGCACCGCCCGGCGTCAGAGCCACACGGTTTTCGTTGTTCTTCAGTTCCTTCGGAATGCCAATAATCACAGTAACCGCCTCCTTTGATCACGCAAACGTCTGTTTTATAGCGTTAGCCAAGCGGGCCGTATTATGTGGGACAATACAAAAAACCTTCTCTCTTGGAATCAGATCCAGGGGAAGGTTTCGTTTCTCACGATTTGTTCTTATCACGGCAGCGGTGGCAAATGCCTTGGAAGTCCAGCCGGTGATCGAGAACCTGGAAATTGAATTCCTTGTCCAGCCGTTCCTCCAGTGGTCCGAGCCAATCTTCCATGATCTCATCCACGGCGCCGCACTGCACACAGATTAGATGATGATGGTGGTGATGAGTGCTGTCATTACGCAAGTCATAACGGGCCACACCGTCTCCGAAGTTCATTTTCTCCACAACATGGAGCTCGCTCAGAAGCTCCAGGGTCCGGTAGACCGTTGCAAGTCCAATCTCCGGGGCTTTATCCTTAACGAGCATGAATACGTCCTCGGCACTCAGATGGTCTTCTTCGTTCTCGAGGAGCACACGCACGGTGGCTTCCCGCTGGGGCGTCAGTTTATAGCCTTGCGATTGCAGCTGCTGTTTGATTTTTTCAATTCGAGATTCCATGCTTCTCCCCCTACAATCGAAAGCAACCGCTCCGGGTTTCGCGGACGGCATCCCACCAGGGGCACTGCCGCATGCTTACATTATAGGTTCTGGGTTGCCGGAAAGTCAAACCTTATTAGGACCCCGGCAGTGTGAGCAGCATGGGCGTCACCCACTTCATCATCACGGGCGACAGATAAGCCTCCAGCCCGGCTACCCCGACCAGCAGCACCGCCGACCCCACCATCGTGCCTGTGAAGCGCATGAACGGTTCGTAAAGTGCCCCCTTACGGGAGATGAACCGGTTCTTGACGAGATGCACGGTGAAGGCCATCGCAGTCACGCTGCATACGATAAGCACCGGGATGATCACCAGGTTCGGGGGAACGACGGACACGAGTGCGAACAGCAGTCCTTTCCACGAGAGTGTCCCTACCATATATCCGACGGTGAAGCCGATCAGCACCCCTTTGAGAAAATCGAGGATGAGGATGAGCGGGAGCCCGATCACAGAGATGCCGAGCAGCCAGATCAGCAGAATCCACTTGATATGCATGCCGAAGGCTTCACGGAAGGATCCGGCCCCTTCCCCGTCCAGCGCGCCCTGGTGGACCGAAGAAAAGAAGTTGCCGAGATACCGGGCAATCTCCTCCCGCTGTTCGATCGAAAGGGCATTCACCATCACGGCCCCGAATACGACGCCTGTTACAAAGACGACGCCGACAAAAATGTAGAATGACAGGTGCTCTTTCATGTACAGCTCCAGCGTCCGGCTCTTCAGCATCGCCCATGCCTCCTTGTCCATATGGAACATCATATGAAGGCATGGACAAGGTTATGACTGCAGTAAAAAGTCGTCCCGCCGGAACGGCTCCGGAAGCATACAGGGAGCGCATCCCGGGCACCCGGCCTGCTCTACTTCTTCACCCGCCCGTACTTCCCTCCGCCTCCGGTTTCGAGCTGCAGGGTCCCGGCGCGGGCGTCCATAAGATACCCGGCGATCGTCTCCCCCGCCGCCTCCTCCAGCTCTTCGCGGGAGGCACGGTGCAGCAGGTTCATCTCGGTGCCGAATCTCTCCAGCAGCCGGCCGAGCAGTTTCGGTCCAAGCCCCGGAATATACTCAAGAGGCACCTGATTCCGGTATGGCGGCCTGCTCTTCGGCACATACGGCTCATCGCGGTCGGCGATGGACAGGATCCGGTCCATCACCCCGCGTACAATCTTCGTGCTGCCGCAGTAGAGGCAGCGCTCCGTCACCACGGCGCCGCCCTCATCCAAGATGGAGGAGCAGCTGTCGCAGTAGGTTCGGTGATACTTCCCGAGGCGCGGATTAAGGCCGTAGTTCGCCAGCACGCCCCGCCCCGCCTCACCGGCCAGCACCCGCCGCAGCTCGCTGAAAGACGCCTCCTCCATCGCGAACTCGTTGTATTCCCGCCCGATCTTCGGCAGGGAATGGGCATCGGAGTTCGTGAGGAATGTGTAGCGGTCGAGCTCGCTGATGTAGCCGGCCATGACGGAGTCGGCGCTCAGGCCGAGCTCCACCCCGGCGACGCCTTCCAGGTCAAACAGATGCTCCATCCGGCTCGAGCCGCTGCCGTAGACGCTCTTATGCGGCGTGAAGATATGCGCCGGGACGAGCAGCCCTCCGCGCCCGAGCACCTCCTGCTGAAGCTCCCGGGAGGGAACGTACAGCCGCTGCGAGCTCAGCTGCACGTTTTTCATGTGCTTCGACAGCCAGCCGGTGAACGACTGCATGTCGGCCAGCTTCGGCAGGTAGGCGATCAGGTGCACGGGACCCATGCCGGGTTCGCGCACCTCCAGCTCGCAGCCGAGCATCACCGTTGTCCGGTGGTAAGCGATGCCGCCTTCGGGGTGTTCCTCCATCTCCCCGTTCATGAGGTAATGCTCCATCTCGCGCTGAACGCCCGGTGAATGGGAGTCGATAATGCCGATGATCTCGATGCCCTTTCGCTCCGAAGCTTCATGGGCGATATTGTAGAAGGTCAGGTTGTTCGCCGCGCTGATCTTGACCGCTTCCCCCGCTTCCGTGCGCCCGATGTGAATATGCAGATCGGCATAATACGGCTTCAGGCTCATTCGGGCAGCGATCCTGTCAGGCGGTAGATCTGCCAGGCATAGACGGCCATGATCGTCTTGGCGTCGGAGATCCGGCCGTCCCGAATATACTCCTGCGCTTCTTCGAAAGTCAGCTCCTCGACGTTCAGGAACTCGTCTTCGTCCGGCTGGGCATCTCCTGCGATGAGTTCCTCTGCGACGTACAGGTGAATGATCTCATCGGCAAACCCGGGCGAGGTATAAAAAGAGGACAACAGCCGGATCTTCCCGCACCGGTAGCCGGTCTCCTCCTGGAGCTCCCGCTGGGCTGCTGCGAGCGGATCCTCCCCGGCGTCGAGCTTGCCTGCCGGAATCTCAACCTGGCTGCGCTCCAGCGGCTTGCGGTACTGCTCCACCATCAGGATCTTGTCGTCCTGTGTCAGGGCCAGCACGGCTACCGCCCCCGGATGCTTCACGATCTCGCGGGTCGCTTCACCGCCTCCCGGCAGCTTCACGGTATCTACCTGCAGCGAGATGATCTTACCCTGAAAGACCGGCTCGGTCGATATAGTAATTTCTTCAAATTTTTTGGGAATGGGACGTGTCATACCGATTCCTCCTCCGCTTCTGCGGGTATTGTATTGGTACAGCCTTTTCACATTATACCAGAAGTCAGGGACCAACCCGAAACCGGTGGACCTTGCATCGTTGAATCGAGCGCTGGTGAGATACAAATTCTTAGATGTGGACATAACCAATCAGTATCCAGCATAAGGTGGACTATAGCATCCTATCAAGCTGGGAGGGAATTCTATGAAATCCTATGTGACCGAGCAGCAGCTCCGACTCGTCGGCAAAGCCTGGGAAATCCGCAAGTACCTGCAGCGCGCCTTGGAACGCGCCGCGGCAGACGTGCCTCTCGCAGCCCTTCTCGACGGCACGCAGAGCTTCTCCGTACCGAAGGGCAAGCGGGTGATCCGTTCCGCAGCCGCCGTCTCGGGAACGTTCCGCGGGGCGGCTTACGCCCGGCAGAGCCGCATGTCCGATGTCTCCTCCGCCTATTCCCCCATGAGCTAGAGGGGTTCCCATACTGCAGCACCGGCCCCGTCCGTTTAGAGTGAATCCGGGGTCTTTTTGACCCCCAGGTGTACATGAGCCGGCTGAGCTCCCAGGATGCAGCCCTGCCGGCTCGTCCAAGTTCCGCGAACAGCAGGAAGCCGCCCTTATCAGCGATAAGCGCGGCTTCCTTTGTCTCTTCTTCCCTGTGTATGATCAATCCCTATCTAAGCTTGGCCTTGGGCGGCCGTTTCCTTCACAATCGCGACCACGACTTCCGCGGTCTTCACGAGATCGGATACGGCGATGCGCTCCTTCGTCGTGTGGATGTCGAGGTAGCCTACCGCCAGGTTCACGGTCGGAATCCCGATGCCGTTGAACATGTTGGCGTCACTGCCGCCGCCCGAGTGGAAGGTGCGCGGCGTGCAGCCGACACTCCGCAAAGCGGCGGAGGCGAGCTTCACGACCGGCGCCGTTTCATCATACATGTAAGCCGGATAGATGACTTCGCTCTTGAACTCGAGCTTCGCCCCCATCTCCTCAGCCGCCGATTCGCAGGCGGCACGCATTTTCTCCACCTGGGCGTACATCTTCTCGTCCGTGATGGAGCGTGCTTCGCCTTCCAGCCGCACCCGTTCGACCACGATGTTCGTCGCACCGTCAATGCCGCCTTCGAAGCGACCGATGTTGGCCGTCGTCTCGTTATCAATACGCCCGAGCGGCATGCGGGAGATGGCTTTGCTCGCCACGGCAATCGCCGAGATGCCGTCCTCCGGGTTCACGCCCGCATGGGCGGAGCGGCCCCAGAAGGTGATATAGATCTTGGCCTGGGTCGGAGCCGCCACCGCAATGTCCCCGATCGTGCCGTTGGAGTCCAGCGCGTAGCCGAAATCCGCGTCGACCAGCTTCGCATCCATGCTGCGGGAGCCGAGCAGTCCCGACTCCTCGCCCGCCGTGATGGCGAACTGGATCTGGCCGTGCGGAATGTGGTTCTCCTTGAGCACACGGATCGCTTCGAACATGGCGGCAAGGCCTGCTTTGTCGTCCGCTCCCAGGATCGTCGTCCCGTCGCTGCGGATGTAGCCGTCTTCCCCCAGCTGCGGTTTTACCCCCTTGCCCGGGGTGACCGTGTCCATGTGGGAGGTGAAGAAGAGCTTCGGCGCTCCTGTCACCCCCGAAGGAGCGAGGGTGAAGAACAGGTTGCCCGAGCCGTGGCCGGTCTTCGAAGCGGAGTCGTCTTCCTGGACGGTCAGGCCGAGCGCCGTGAACTTCTCCTTGAGCACCCGAGAGATCTCCTCTTCGTGCTTCGTCTCGCTGTCAATCTGCACCAATTCCATAAATTCCGCGACCAGCCGCTTTTCCTGAATCATGGACTTTCCTCCCGTATCCCCGTTGGGTTAAAATATAGGTATAGCCTTTCCATTTACAAGGAGCTGAACACGCTTTGCGAAACAAGACCATATTTAAAATCGTCGTTTATGTCATGATTGCATCCATGCTGCTCTCCACGGTCCTGCTGACCGCCGCTTCGTTCTATTAGAACCGGGGCCCACAAGACGTACGGAACTCAGTAGAGCTTCGTCTCCTGGTTGTACCCTTCCAGGTTCTCCTTCACCCGCTGAAGGAAGCGGCCGCAGATGACGCCGTCAAGGATCCGGTGGTCGAGGGACAGGCACATGTTCGCGATGGAACGTACGGCGATCATATCCTGAATCACCACCGGTTTCTTCACGATGGACTCGAAGGTCAGGATCGCGGCCTGCGGATAATTGATGATCGGATAAGAAAGAATCGATCCGAACGACCCGGTGTTGTTCACCGTGAACGTCCCGCCTTCGAGTTCGCTCAGCGACAGCTTGCCGGCTCTTCCCCGCTTGGTCAGATCATCGATCTCGCGGGCAAGGCCGGCAATTGTTTTTTCGTCGGCCTTCTTGATGACCGGCGACAGGACAAAGTCCTCCGTCCCCACCAGCAGCGAAATATTGATGTCCTTCTTCACGATAATCTTGTCTACGCCCCAGACCGAGTTCATGATCGGGTAGTCCTTAATCGCATTGACGACCGCCTTCAGCACGAACGCCAGGTAGGTCAGGTTGATGCCTTCCTGCTTCATGAATTCGCCCTTGAGCTTGTTGCGCAGATGCACCAGGTTCGTCACGTCCACTTCGATCATCGTCCATGCATGCGGGATCTCGGTCACGCTCTGGCGTGTCCGGCTCGCAATGATGCTGCGCACCGGCGTCACGTCCACCAGGTATTCGCGCCCTCCGGTATGGTGGCCCTCAGCCTCCACATTGGTATGCGGTGGATTCTCCGACAGGTGGATTCCCGTCGTGCGGACCGGCATCTTAGGTGAAGACGGCACGAAGACGCCTTCGGCCGCTGCAGCAGCCGCTGCGTTACGATCGGCCTGCGCCACCGGCATCACCCCGCCCTGTATGCCAGCGCCTGCTGGATTGGCTGCTCCGCCTGCTGCGATATACGCCTCGACATCCTTGCGCGTGATGCGCCCGCCAAGACCGCTGCCGCTGAGGGAGTCCAGCGCGATCCCGTGCTCGGCCGCCAGCTTCAGTACGGCCGGCGAATATCTGCTGCGCATGCCCACATCCGAGGACGCCGGGCCTGCAGGCCGGGTCGTCCCTGCCGGAGCCCCCGCCGCCGGCTTAGCCGGGCTGCCCGATGCGGCCCCCGCATTCGGCTCCTCAATATAGCAAAGCGGTGCGCCCACAGGAGCGGTTTCCCCTTCGGCGACCACCAGACTGACGAGTCGTCCTGCGATAGGCGAAGGCATTTCCACGGTCACTTTATCCGTGATCAGCTCGCAAAGCACATCGTACTGCTCGATGATATCGCCGGGCTGCCTCAGCCACTTGCCGACCGTAGCCGACACCAGGCTCTCGGCCAGGTGGGGTACGGGAACGGCGGTTCCTCTCGTCTTCTCGCTCATGTAGCTTATCCTCCTAGAACAAGGCCAGCTTGCGCATGGCTTCCATGATTTTGTCCGTGCTGAGCAGGAAGAATTTCTCCATCGGAGGATTCATCCCCACGGCAGGCACATCGGGACCGCACAGGCGCATGATCGGCGCATCGAGCTCGAAGAGCAGCTCTTCGGCGATGATAGCCGACACCTCGGCCCCGACGCCCCCTGTCTTGTTGTCTTCATGTATAATCAGCACTTTGCCTGTCTTCGAAACGGCAGCCAGGATCGCTTCCTTATCGAGCGGCTGCAGTGTCCGCAGATCAAGCACATGCGCGGAAATGCCTTCCGCGGCCAGCTCCTCCGCAGCCCGCAGGGCGTATTGGACCGTAATGCCGTAGGAAATCACGGTGATATCCGTTCCCTCCCGCTTCACGTCCGCCTTGCCGATCGGCACGATGTAATCCTCTTCAGGCACCTCGCCGGTAATGCCGAGATAGCACTTCTTATGCTCAAAATACAGGACCGGATCCGCATCCCGGACCGCCGCCTTAAGCAGCCCCTTCGCATCGTACGGATTCGAAGGAGCGACGATTTTCAGGCCCGGAATGCCGAAGAATACCGATTCCGGACACTGGGAATGATAGAGCGCCCCGCCGCCCGTCGCCCCGTAAGGAGCCCGTACGACCACCGGGCAGTTCCAATCGTTATTGGAGCGGTAGCGGATCAGCGCCGCCTCGGAGATGATCTGGTTCGTCGCCGGGAAGATGAAATCTGCGTACTGCATCTCGGCGATCGGCTTCATGCCGTACATGGCCGCCCCGATGGCTACCCCGGCGATGGCGGATTCCGCCAGCGGCGTATCCATCACGCGCTCTTCGCCGAACTGGTCGCGCAGTCCCTTGGTCGCGTTCATCACGCCGCCCTTGCCTACGTCCTCGCCGAGCACGAAGACCGACTCGTCGCGCTCCATCTCTTCTTTCATGGCCGTCCGGATGGCCTCAAGATATGTAATCACCGCCATGCTAGCGCCCCTCCTCTTCCGCGTATACATGCCGCAGCGTATCCTCGGGGAGCGGGAACGGCGCCTGCTCGGCGTATTGGGTCGCCTCGGTCAGCTCCGCCTTGATGAGCTCCGCCAGCTCCGCTTCCTGCTCGTCGCTCCACAGCCCCGCCTGAACCAGATACTGCCGGAAGACCGGGAGTCCGTCCTTCGCCCGGTTCTCCTCCACTTCCTCCTTGGTGCGGTACAGCAGATCGTTGTCCGAGGTGGAGTGGGGCGGAATGCGGTACATGACCGCTTCGATCAGAGTCGGCCCTTCTCCGCGGACCGCCCGTTCGCGGGCTTCCTTGACGACGCGGTACACCTCAAGCGGATCACGGCCGTCGACCTTCACGCCGGGGAAGCCGTAGCCGGCCGCCCGCTCGGCGATGCTGCCAGCCGTCTGCTTGTGCAGCGGTACGGAGATCGCGTATTGGTTGTTCTCGCACATGAAGATGACAGGGAGCTTGTGCACGCCGGCGAAGTTGCAGCCTTCATGGAAGTCTCCCTGGTTGCTCGACCCGTCCCCGAAAGTGACGAACGAGACGAAGTCCTTGCGCTGCATCTTTGCAGCCAGGGCGAAGCCTGCGGCGTGCGGAACCTGGGTGGTGACCGGCGAGGAGCCCGTCACGATATTCAGCTTCTTATGACTGAAGTGGCCCGGCATCTGCCGGCCCCCGCTGTTCGGGTCTTCGGCCTTGGCGAAGACGGAGAGGAGCAGCTCCTTGATCGTCATACCAACGGTCAATACGAAGCCGTAGTCACGGTAATACGGCAGAAAATAATCCTTTCCCTTCTGCAGGGCGTACGCCGCAGCAACCTGCGCCGTCTCCTGGCCGATCCCCGAAACGTGGAAGGCGATCTTGCCGGAACGCTGCAGCACGAAGCCGCGCTCGTCAAACATACGGGCCTTCAGCATATATGTATACATCTCGACGACCTGCGCATCCGTGAGACCAAGCTGGCGGTGTTTATGCATTTGTCCGATGGACATGGGAGGAACCCTCCTTGTAGGATACTGACCCGGCACAAGGGCTGGGTCTAATACCAGGTGCTAATACTACCTAATACATCTATATTATAATCTCTTCCGAATATGAAAACAATTTAGTATGAAGAGATTCATTAGTTCTTCATTATCCCTCTCGGGTCAAAGCTGCCTACATCGTGATCGACCGGCCGTCCACGGCAAGCATTGCCTCGCCGAGGATCTCGGACAGTGTCGGGTGAGGATGCATCGCAGTCCCGACCTCCCAAGGCGCCGCCTCCAGCAGCTGTGCCAGCACGGCTTCCGAAATATAGTCGGTCACATGCGCGCCGATCATATGAACGCCGAGGATATCGTTCGTGCGTGCATCTGCGACGACCTTCACGAACCCGTCCGTCTCTCCCAGCACGAGCGCCTTGCCGAGCGCCTGGAAGTGGACCTTGGACGTTTTGACCTCATGGCCGCGTTCCTTGGCCTGTGCCTCCGTCCAGCCGACCGAGGCCATCTCCGGACGCGAATACACGCATCTCGGAATCCGGTGCGGTGCATAGCGGTGCGTCTCCTGCCCGCAGATATGCTCTGCGGCGGCGATGCCCTCGTGGCCGGCGGCATGCGCCAGCTGTACACCTCCGGTGCAGTCGCCCACGGCATATATATGGTGCTCGGCCGTCTGCATCGAGGCGTTCACCCGGATGAAACCTCCCTCAATCTTCACGTCCGTATTCTCGAGGCCGATCCCTTCCACGTTCGCCTGCCGGCCTACGCTGACCAGCGCTGCCCCGGCTTCGAGCACCATGCGCTCTCCCCGCTGCTCCGCCTCGATGGATAACCCGGCGGCATTCCTTCGGTACGTTTCGGGCAGCACCGTGCAGCCGGTATGGATCGTGACCCCGCGCTTTCTGAGCAGCCGCTCGAGCTCCCGGGAGATGTCCTCTTCTTCCCCCGGCACAAGCCTTGGGCCTACTTCGGCAACCGTCACCTTCACCCCGAAATCGCTGAGCATGGATGCCCATTCAACACCGATGACCCCGCCTCCGATGATCAGCATCGAGGCCGGCAGCTCTTCCATCCGCAGCGCGTCATCGCTGCTTAGTACGGTAACCCCATCCGGCTCCAGACCCGGCAGCACACGAGGCCGCGATCCGGTTGCGAGAATCAGCGCCTCCGGTACAAGGGAGAGAATCTCCCCATCCGCCTGCTCGACGGAAACCGCTCCGCTGCGCGGCGAGAAGATCGACGGTCCGATCACCCGGCCTTTGCCATAGAACACCTGTATTTTATGTTTGCGCATGAGATACTGCAGGCCGGTATGCAGGCCTTCGACCACTTCATTCTTGCGGCGCAGCACCTGCGGGAAGTTCAGCTTCATCTCCCCGGTTTCGATTCCGAATCTTGTGCTTTCCTTCACTAATGCATATACTTCGGCGCTGCGCAGCAGTGCCTTGCTTGGAATACACCCTCTGTGCAGGCATGTGCCTCCGAGCTTGTCCTCTTCCACAATGGCCACAGACTTGCCGAGCTGCGCGGCCCGGATCGCTGCAGAATAACCGCCTACTCCGCCTCCGAGCACCACCACGTCAAAATTTTGGGACATCTTACCATTCCTCCTGCGTTAGGTCATTCTCTCTATTCTACCTCTACTTCCCGTAAGAAATATAGGTCCAATTTGTGAACATGCATGAATCCGGCACGGATTTATGGTAACTTAGTAGGGTATGCATGGCCTCTGACCTCCTTACGGAGCAGAAGTTCATGCCATAAGTCGACCGTGTCCGGCCTCTGCCGGATGAAGAAGGAGCCTGCATGAAAGCCCCATTCTACCGATTTATCGCTATCCTGATGCTGGTCATCCCCGGCCTTATGGCCACCTATGGGTTCTTGGCCGTCAAGGATGCCTGGTTCGCCCAATTCGATCTGAACGTCTCCGACCCCGGCATCCAGTGGGGCAAGCTGCTTTTTGGCCTCCTGCTGTTTGCTGCAGGGGTTGCCTTTATCGGCGGCTGGATTTTCTTCCGTGACCGCAAGCGCAATTATGTGGCCCCCCGGTTCCGGGCCAACAAACGCAAAAAGGGATAGGCCCCCGCCTACTCCCTTTTTTTTCTCTGGCTGCTACTGCTTTCCGTAAGTGAGAGAGCCCAGCGCCTGCTGGACACGGGTCACGCCCTGGGAGAGAATATGCCCGCTGCCGACAGCGGCAGCCACGGCCATCGCCTCCAGCACTTCCTGCTTCGAAGCTCCTTTGGACAAAGCTTCCTCCACATGATACATCGTGCACACCTCATTATTCGCATAGAGCGCAATGCCAAGTGCGATCAGCTGCTTTTGCTTTTCCTCCAGTGCACCGGGAGCGAAACAGCTGCCCGTAAAACCATGGTATGCATCGACCATAGCGGGCATATGCTCTTTCATGTGCCCGACGCCGATTTTGTAAGAGTCCGTTTTCGATTCCATTTGCATCTGCTCCACCTCCAGGCTGTACCCGGATTATCCTTCCCACCCGCTCAGGGAGGTATGCGGTTCAGCGCAAAAATAAAAGCACAAAAAACAAAAAAAACACGAAAACACTTACAAAATTCTACAAACCAGAGGAAAATGCTGTGCTATAATGTGTGGTATCCCAGTGCAAGGAGTAGATTCAATGCAAAAAACTTGTCAAAAAATTGTTCGTGTTCAGGATGGTCTGATTACGGAAATTTATGATGGCTTGGTCTACCGTATCTTCAGTGATAACGACAGCGCATTGAAGGAGTTGTTGATGGAGGATGTGGGTCTGGACTTCGATACGATCCTGCATACCTATGAGAAGTTGATATATGATCTCGCCTGCTCGGGCAGCGAAGTCCGTGCCTTCCTGATGAAACGGCTTCCGGAAGGATGGATGGATTGGGCTCACGCTATCTATTCGGAACACGGGCAGGAAGACAAGCAGCTTGTTCATACGTCGCAGCCGATCCTGTAATTGGCTGGGGTAAGGCGGCATGACTCTTTCTTGTGCACCCCATACTAAGGGAGCCAATTCACAACGAAGGAGGTGCACGAAGATGCTTGAACATCTCGAAAGCAATTACGACTGCGCCGAAGCAGGCCAGGATCTTCATGCGCTGCTCAGCGAGCTTGCAGAGCTGAGAGGCCGAGGCCCCGATGTGGACGCGCTCGCTTCCGAGCGGATCAACCGCCTGGAGAATCAGATTTCTTTCATCAAAAACAAATGCGATATCAGACCTTAGCTTTTATCTTCTCTCGCCCTTATGTCTGTACAAGCGGGAAACCCACTGCCGGACGCTGCCGTTCGGCTTTTTTTTCATGTTGGCTGTTAAAAGATGGCTTCATTCTTCCGATATATATGCTAACGGATACACAAGTTAACGGAGGGATGAGTATGTATTGTCTGGACAGTGATTTGAAACTGAGAATTGCCGCCGCCTGCGAAGTCGACGTAATGGTGCTGCGCGGCGAACAACGGATCGATGCGGGACAGGTTACGGAAGTAGACGCGGACTGTGTGGAAATCAATCGCGTGCCGTACAGCAAATCCCTGTATACCTTCTGGGACCTTACGCTCTGGGGCGGCTCAAGCGAACTGCAGGAACCTCAGGCAACGTTCACTTCCTGACCGTGGGCGCCGGATATGCCGGTTGCCGGTTCCAGACCTCTGACGCCACATATTATACAAGAATGACGCTTGGACCTTACCCGTCCCAGCGCCATTCTTTTTGGTGTGTTACAGCCCTAACCTCACCGGCATATAACGACCCGGAAGACTAACGATATGTTATTCATCCCCAGGGTCTGAGCCGGCTCCCTTTCAAGAAACCTTGTGCTCGATTCGCAGTTTGTCGGCGACCATCGCGATGAATTCCGAGTTGGTCGGCTTCGCCTTGGAGATATTGATGGTGTAGCCGAACAGGTGCGAAATGCTGTCGATGTTGCCGCGCGTCCAAGCGACTTCAATCGCATGACGGATGGCGCGTTCGACGCGGCTCGGAGTCGTCTTGTATTTCTCGGCAATCGCCGGATACAGCGTCTTCGTGATCGCACCCAGAATCTCGATGTTGTTGTAGACCATCGTAATCGCTTCACGCAGATACTGATAGCCCTTGATGTGCGCAGGCACGCCGATCTCATGGATAATTGTCGTAATGTTCGCGTCGAGATTCTTGCCCTTCGGCAGCTGCACCACATTCTTCATTCCGGAAGAATTGGACATCATCGGCATCGACTGGTTGGTCGAGACCAGCTGGCGGATGCGGTTCGTGAGGATCTCCATGTCAAACGGCTTCAGAATATAGTAGGAGGCGCCAAGCTGTACAGCCTTCTGGGTGATATTCTCCTGGCCGAAGGCCGTCAGCATGATGATCTTCGGCTGCGGGTTCAAGTCCATCTCGCGGAGCTTCTCGAGGACCCCGAGACCGTCAAGATGCGGCATAATAATATCCAAAATGAGTACGTCCGGCACCTTGGCGCTTTGTTCGATCAAACGCAGCACGTCGTTTCCGTTATAGGCAACACCGGCAACCCTCATATCGTCCTGATCGTCGATAAACTCCGAAAGCAGATTCGTAAACTCCCGATTGTCGTCTGCTAAAAGAACTTCAATGGTTTGCAACGTCTAACTCCTCCTTCATTTACGGCAATTGACTTTAGCATTTTTTACCTAGCTTATGAATTCGACATGGGCATCAAAATTCCTTCTGTCGAATATTATTTTTCTGGATTTTTTTTCGATGATATTTTATAATAATTAATTTAATCCATCATTATACATTTATCGACATCAGCTCGGCGAAAGCGGCAAAGGCTGACCGCAGGAATCCTTACAGCGCGTCATCCGTTTCCTCAATCCCTCTCCTCAACATCCCTACACATATAAAAAAACTGAAGGCCGCTAACTCGCCTTCAGTTCCTGTACATCCCCTGTCGTCGGCCTCAGCATGATGCCGGCATCCTGCAGCATCCATTCGATAAAGCAGCCGTAGCCGCTGGTCGGATCGTTGACGAAGACGTGGGTGACCGCGCCGATGACTTTGCCGTTCTGGATGATCGGACTTCCGCTCATCCCTTGGACAATGCCGCCCGTCTTCTCCAGCAGTCTCGGGTCGGTAATCTTGATCACCATGCCCTTGGTCGCCGGATAATCCTGCTTCGCGACATGTACCACTTCAATATCGAACTTCTCCACCTTCTGTCCGCCTACCACCGTATAGATCTGGGCGGGTCCTTCCTTCACTTCCTCTGCAAAAGCTACCGGAAGCGCCTTTTCACTGAGACTATGGCTGGGCGACTCGAACATTTTGCCGAAGATGCCAAACTGCGTATTGCGTTCGATGTTGCCGATGGCTTTCCCGTCCTTCGGGAAGATCGCACGCTTCTCCCCCGGCTCGCCGTTCTGGCTCTTGGAGATGGATGTTACGTTGGAATGCACGATCTCCCCGTTGCCGACCTTGATCGGAGTCTGGGTGTCCATATCGGTAATCACATGTCCCAGGGCGCCATATACTCCTTGATCCGGAGCGTAGAACGTCAGCGTCCCTACGCCTGCAGCCGAATCGCGGATATAGAGCCCGAGACGGTAGGCTTTGTCTACGATGTCATAGGCTGGCGTGATCGCAATATCGAATGTTTCCGTGCCGCGGACGATCGTCAGCATAATTTCTTTCTTGGCTTCACCTGCCGCTTTGACAAGCTCCGCCACCTTGCTGACCTCGCTTACCGGCTTCCCGTTCATCTTGACGATGAGGTCGCCAAGCAGCACCTTGGCTTCTTCGCCGGGGGAGGTCTTCTTGTCCTCGGCCACGGCAACCAGGTGATGGCCCACAACCATGATGCCGGCCGACTTCAGCTTGACGCCGATGGTCTGGCCGCCGGGAATGACCTTGAGGTCGGGAACCACATTCACTTTGACGGTCTTGAGCGGTATCGCTCCGAAGAGCTTCAGCTTCATCTCCGTCTGCCCTGCCTTATAAGTCTGAAGCGAAATCGGATGATGTAAATCCACTTGGAATGAGTGCTCCGCCGTGCCGTTCACCTTCAGGATCTCCGGGTGGGACACGGTCACCATCGCATTGACCGGCATTGATAGCTGCAGATGGGCTTGCTGTCCGGTGAAGAGCCGGACTTCCTCGGGGAATGAGGCAAAGCTGCGGAAAGGCGTGGTCAGGCTACCCAAACAAACGAAGAGGACGAGCAGTAATCCAATCAATCTTTTTCTCTGGTTGGAACTCAATTCGCTCACGCTCCCTTGCTTCCTGCTTAGCGGGCACGGAAGGCGGCACCAGGGCCGCCTCTCCGTGTCACACCTGCAATGTGCACCGCCGTTTGTGTACCTTTAAGATTGCCTCACGGGATTTCTTTTATGTTACGTAATTGCTCCCTAAGCTCTCAGACCATCCTTGCCTTCTTATCATTTGCCAGACCGAGCATTTCCTGCGCGTGCTGCAGCGTCTTGTCGGTCACTTCGACCCCGCCGAGCATCCGGGCCAGTTCGTGAATCCGGCCGTTCTCGTTCAAATCATCGATATTCGTATAAGTGCGGTTGCCGTCAACACGCTTATGAATGAGATAATGCACATCCGCCATGCAGGCTACCTGTGGCAGGTGGGTAATCGAGAACACTTGGCACGCGTCAGCGAGCTTCGACATCTTTTCGGCGATCGCCTGCGCCGCACGCCCGCTCACCCCTGTGTCGACCTCGTCGAATACGAGCACCGGAATCCGGTCCACCCGCGCAAAGATCGACTTCAGGGCAAGCATCACCCGGGAGATCTCCCCGCCTGATGCAATCTTGCTCAGGGAGCGGAGCGGCTCTCCGGGGTTCGCCGAGATGAGGAATTCGACGAGATCGCCGCCTTCTCTCGTCAGCTTGCGCTGCGGCCCTTCGTGCGGCGCAAAGTTGACTTTGAACTGCGTCCGCTCCATATGGAGACCGCGAAGCTCGGATACGATCTCGCCGGCGAGTTCCTCGGCTACCGCCATTCGTTCCACGGTGAGCCTGTCCGCCAGTCGATCGACGTTCTCCCTCGCTTTGGCTTCTTCCTTCTGAAGCTGCTGCAGCTTCTCATCCTTGTTCTCGATGAGATCGAGTTCCCGTTCAATCTTGTCGGCATGCGCCAGAATCTCCGCGACATTCTCTCCGTACTTCCGCCGCAGTGAAGAGATCGTGTCGAGCCGCTGTTCGATGAAATCGAGACGCACCGGATCGAATTCGATCTCCTCCCGGTAGTCCCGTACTTGATACGCCGCATCCTCCAGCTGGTAGAAAGCGCTCTGCACCTGCTCCACCAGCGGTCCCAACTTGGCGGTATCCAGCGGTGCGATATCCTGAAGCTTCTGCACCGCCTTCGATACGGCGTCAAGCCCCTTATTGCCATAGAGCAGATCATAGGCGTCCGACGCGTTCTGGTACAGTCTTTCGGCGTTCGCGAGCTTCCGCTTCTCATCGCCGAGGGCCTCGTCCTCCCCCGCCTTGAGCTTCGCGGAACGGATCTCCTCGACCTGAAACCGGTACAGGTCCAGCATTTGCAGTGCCTGCTTACTCGTCTCCTGCAGCTCGCGCACCTGCCTGCGAACCGCCTGATAAGCGTCGAATGCCTGCTGGTACTCCCGCTTGACCGGGAGAATCCGGCTCTCTCCGAACAGATCAAGCCAGCGGATATGCTCCTCGATCTTGAACAGAGATTGGTGCTCGTGCTGTCCGTGGATGTTGACGAGCCATTCTCCAATCTCCTTCAGCGTAGCGAGATTGACCAGATGACCGTTCACCCTGCTCGTGCTTTTGCCCGCTGCCGTTATTTCTCTGCGTATGATAAGATGCTCATCTTCCCCGGGTTCTATTCCTATCCGTGCCACAACGCTCCAGACCGGATGATCGGATGCAATCTGGAACAGCGCTTCAATCGTGGCCTTGTCACTTCCGTACCTGACCAGATCCGTGGAGCTGCGCCCTCCCGCAATCAGGCTCAGCGCGTCGATAATAATCGATTTGCCCGCGCCCGTTTCGCCCGTCAGCACATGAAAGCCTCTCTTGCAGTGCAGTTCGACGTGCTCGATCACCGCCAAATGACGAATGGATAATTCCAGCAGCATATTCATGCACCTCTTCACACTATAGATTTGCGGGTCAGCTCAGCATCCCCAGGACTTGATTCACCACATGTGTGCTGTGGTCCCGGTTGCGGCAGATGATAAGGACCGTATCGTCCCCGCAGATCGTTCCCATGATCTCATTCCACTCGAGCGAATCAATCAGTGCGGCAATGGTGTTGGCCGTACCCGGCAGGCTCTTCAGCACAACCAGATTCTCCGTGTAATCGATATGTACGAAGTGATCGTTCAGCGCCCGCCGCAGCCGCTGCAGCGGATTATACCGTTGATCGGCAGGCACCGAATATTTGTACCGGCCGTCATCCAGCGGCACCTTGACGAGATGAAGCTCCTTAATATCACGGGAGATGGTCGCCTGCGTGACATGGAAGCCCGCATTCCGGAGCTGCTCCACCAGCTCGTCCTGCGTCTCGATTTCATTGTTCGTGATGATTTCGCGAATTTTGATATGCCGTTGGCCTTTCATGATTTCCTCCCTATTCGTTTGCGACCTGCAGCTCGAACTCGTAACAATCCACGGTACCTCCCTGCAGGTTCACATACAGCACGCCTGCGGTCTGGGGATAAAGCAGCTGGTAGACCAGCAGCCTTTCTCTGATGGCACTGCCCGTCCTCTCGAGGGGCATACGCTCCTTGGCTACCTTCACGGCATAATAAGCGCCGTCCCTCTGCGCCACATAATCGATGAAGAGCCGGCTGTGCAGCGTTTCCCGGCGGTTAACCGCAATATCCAGCATTACCCGTTTTTTGCCGCTCAGCACCTCGTATCCGAGATCCTTCAGCAGCTGGGACGCTTCGTCTTCGGGCGGCTCTTCAAGCCCGCTCAACAGCTCCGGCAGTCCTTCCTCTTCCACCACTTCTTTCATCCTGGACCGTGCGGCCAAGTAAAGCCAACCGCCCAGCACCGCCACCACCAGCAGAATGATGAATCCGTCGCCGCTCTGCATGCGCTTCACCTCGACATCAGATTCCAACAGGATCGCTCACTGCCTAACCACTTGCCTGCAGCATCTGCCGCTCCCGTAAGACTGCCGGATTGGTGCCCTAGGTGAAGGGGCGGACTGAAGGGGGTCATGCGTTTTTATTAAAAAAACTCATCCGTTAAGATGAGCTCTGCATGTTTTGCGACTCTTGAATGACCTGCCGGATGCACTGGCCGAGCGCTTCGCCGGTGATCCCCTGCTCGTCCGAATTCCCAAGATAAGCCAGGAATTCGATATTGCCTTCCCCGCCCTTGATCGGGGAGTAAGTCAGTCCCTTGACCGAGAAGCCAATCTCCTGTGCAAAAGCCAGAACGGACTCCAGCACTTCGCGGTGTACCTCGGGCTCCTTCACTACGCCGGTCTTCGGCACCTTCTCGCGCCCCGCTTCAAACTGCGGCTTGATGAGACAAGCCACGGCCCCGCCGGGAGCGAGAATTGCCTTCAGCGGCGGAAGGATCAGCTTCAGCGAGATGAAGCTGACGTCGATGGAAGCGAAGGTCGGTACCGGACCTGGAAGCTCCCCGGGCTGCATGTGGCGGAAGTTCGTCCGCTCCATAACACATACCCGGGGGTCCTTGCGCAGCGACCAGTCGAGCTGGTTATAGCCCACATCGACGGCATACACATAGGCCGCGCCGTTCTGCAGCGCGCAGTCGGTGAAGCCGCCCGTCGAGGCGCCGATATCGAGCATCGTCACTCCCTCGAGGGGGATGCCGAAGGTCTTCAGCGCCTTCTCCAGCTTGAGGCCGCCGCGGCTGACATACGGATGGATAGCCCCCTTGACCGTAATCGGCGAGGTGCGGGGCACCTTCGTGCCGGCCTTGTCGACCGGCTCACCCGATACGAGCACGAGCCCCGCCATGATCGCCGCCTTGGCTTTCTCCCGTGTTTCGTAATAGCCCTGCTCTACGAGCAAGACGTCCAGCCGTTCTTTCTCTATCTTTTCTCCTGCCATGATTGCTCCTTGAATGGGCGCTTAAGCGCGCTGTCTCTTGCGGGGAACGAGCGTCTGCAGCTCTTGAACGAGCCGTTCGGCTGTCAGCCCTACTTCCTGGCGCTGCTCCTTCACGGAGCCATGCTCCACGAAATAATCCGGTACGCCGACCAGCTTGATCCGCAGGCCGTAGATGCCCTGCAGAGAGTAGAACTCCAGTACGCCGCTGCCGAAGCCGCCGAGCTGGGTCCCCTCCTCCACCGTGATAACCGGGATATCTTCGCCCGCAATGGCATTCAGCATCGCTTCGTCCATCGGCTTGATGAACCGAGCGTTGACGACACGAACCTGTGTGCCTTCCTTGGCCATGGCCTCGGCTGCTTCGAGAGCCGCCGGGATCATCGGACCGACAGCCAGAATGACCGCGTCATTGCCCGGACGTACGACCTCCCAGGTGCCGATCGGGATCTCCTTCAGCGTCTCATCCATCGGAACCCCAAGTCCATTGATCCGCGCATAACGGACGGCAATCGGCCCGTCATTATAGCTTACCGCCGTCTTCATCATGTGCCGCAGCTCGTTCTCGTCCTTCGGCATCATGAGCACCATGTTCGGAATACTGCGCAAATACGCGATATCGTATACCCCGTGATGCGTCTCGCCGTCCGGACCTACGAAGCCCGCACGGTCGATGGCAAAGATGACATTGAGGTTCGCACGGCAGATGTCGTGCACGACCTGGTCATACGCACGCTGCAGGAAGGTCGAGTAGACGGCGAATACCGGCTTCAGCCCGATGGTCGCAAGTCCCGCCGAGAACGTAGCGGCATGCTGTTCGGCAATGCCCACATCGAACATCCGGTCCGGGAACCGCTTCGCGAAGGGGAGCAGACCGGAGCCGCCCGGCATGGCCGGCGTGATGGCGACCAGCCGCGGATCCTGTTCCGCGAGCTCGATCAGCGTCTTGCCGAACACTTCCGTATACATCGGCGGGCCTACCGTCTTCAGCACCTGGCCGGATTCGATCTTGTACGGCGAGATCCCATGCCACGTATGGGAGTCGGCTTCCGCAGGCGAATAGCCTTTGCCTTTGGTCGTAATCACGTGCACGAGCACCGGACCGTTCACCTTGTCGGCCTGCTTCAGGGTCTCGATTAGCAGCGGCAGGTTATGCCCGTCGATCGGCCCGAAGTAGGTGAGCCCCAGCTCTTCGAACCATACGCCCGGCACCACCATGTACTTGAAGGCATCCTTGAGGCGCTCGGCCGTTTTGGCCAGTGTCCCCCCGATCGCCGGCACCTTCTTGATCAGATGCTCGACTTCTTCCTTCGCTTTCTTGTAATGGCGGTCGGAGCGGATCCGTGCCAGGTAATTGCTCAGCGCGCCTACGTTCGGCGCGATGGACATCTCATTATCGTTCAGAATGACCATCAGCTTCCGCTTCTCGTGGCCGATATGGTTCAGCGCTTCCAGCGCCATCCCGCCGGTCAGCGCGCCGTCTCCGATCAGAGCGACGACGCGGTTGGCATCCCTGTTCAGGTCGCGGGCGACCGCCATCCCCATCGCCGCCGAGAGCGAGGTGCTGCTGTGTCCGGCTTCCCAGACATCATGCTCGCTCTCCGCGCGCTTGACGAAGCCGCACATGCCGTGATACTTGCGGAGCGTATCGAACCGCCCCATCCGGCCGGTCAGCATCTTATGAACATAAGATTGATGACCGACATCATATATGAATTTGTCCGTTGGACTGTCAAACAAATAGTGCAGAGCAATCGTTAACTCGACAACACCAAGGTTCGACGCGAGGTGACCGCCGGTGACCGATAGCTTCTCGATAAGAAACTGTCTCGTTTCCGCAGCCAGTTGCTCCAGCTGTTCAGCCGTCAGAGCTTTCAGGTCTTCCGGCCCGTGAATTTGATCGAGCAGCACGCTTGTTCCCTCGCTTTCCGTCGTTGGAATGTAATTGCCTGATGCCTTACCGCTTGATGCCGAGACGATGCCCGGTGAACGCAAGACAAAGAAACCCAAGGAAGCGGATGCTCCCTGATCTGAATGAAAACATAATCGGTATCCATTGCTGATTCTTCTCCAAAAACCACTGTCCCTTTGGCCTGAAGCGGCGGCAGGCCCGCTGCCATACACGCCGGGCGTATGCCCATCCTTAGGGTATACACCAGGTTTATCCAGTGTGCGATAACTTTCCGCTCTTTATACCTCCCGCAGCCTGAAGCGGAACGCGGGGCACGTATCGGCCACTACAAACGAATGGCCTGTGAACGATTAGTGACAGCGCATACGTGGTCATTATAGCACACGGCAAGCGGCGGCTCAAATTCATCTTGAGCCGAAGCCGTACGTATGTTTGCCTGTTTTTGTTCTAATGATCGCGCTTCATGAGGTAATCCGCCAGCTCCAAGAGGCGCCTCGGCGCGGGAAACCCGCCGTTTGCGATCGCATTCTTCGCTTCCAGGGTAAGCTCCTCGACCTTCGCTTCCGAGGCTTCAATGCCGATGAAGTAAGGGTAGGTTACCTTGCCCTGCTTGACATCGCTCTGCACCGGCTTGCCCAGCTTCTGCTCGTCCCCGATCAGGTCCAGGATATCGTCCTGGATCTGGAAAGCGAGGCCGATACAGGTGCCGAAGCGCTCAAGGGCGTCGAGTTGGGCGCTTGTCGCGCCTGCAATCCGTCCTCCGGCCTTCAGCGAGAACACGATGAGATCGCTGGTCTTGTGCAAGTGGATGTACTCGAGCTCCTCGAGCTTCGTCAGCCCCTGCTCCCCGAGCATGTCGGCCGCCTGGCCGCCGACCATTCCCGGCGCACCGGCAAGCCGCGACAACTCTTCCACTATGTCCACGATCACGTCGGCCGGTACCCCGTGGCGCCTAGCCGCCTGCACCGCCGTATGGAAGGCATGCGTGAGCAGGGCGTCCCCGGCCAGGATGGCCATCGCTTCGCCGTATACCTTGTGATTCGTGAGCTTCCCGCGGCGGTAGTCGTCATTGTCCATCGCCGGCAGGTCGTCATGGATCAGGGAATACGTGTGAATCATCTCTACCGCGAGAGCGGCCGGCATGGCCGCTTCGGCCCGGCCCTGCAGCGCTTCCGCCGCCGCCAGCACGAGAATCGGCCGAAGCCGCTTGCCGCCGGCCATCAGCGAGTACATGACCGATTCCCTGAGGGCGCCCGGCACGCTCCACTGCTCCGGCAGCGAGGTCTTCAGCTCGTCTTCGATGCGGCCGGCCAGGGCCGTAATATATTCCTTAATGCCTGCTTCCGCATTCATCGCGTTTCCCCTTCACCCGGCTGGAACGGCTTCTTCACCATGCCGCCTTCCTGTTCCACCAGAATCTCGATCTTGCGTTCGACCTGCTCCAGCTTCTGCCCGCAGAGCTGGGACAGCCGCATTCCTTCCTGGAACAGCTCGATCGCCTTCTCCAGCGGCACGTCTCCGCTCTCCAGCTGGGCTACGATGCGCTCCAGCTGCTCCATTGCCTGCTCAAAACTAGGCGTCGCTTCCTGCGTTGTCATCCGGTTTCTCCTCCATTGACCAGACATGGCAGTCAATCCGGCCGTCAACCAGGCGCAGCTTCAAGATATCCCCAATCTGCACCTGACGGACGGATTTCACCAGCTCTTGTTCTCTTTCGTCATATACAAGGCCGTATCCCCTCTGCATTACCTTGAGCGGACTGAGCGCATCAAGCTGCCGCATCGCGGATACGAGTTCCTGGGTTTTTTTCTTCAGCTCGGACTGCATTGCCTGCCGAAGCAGGCGTCCGGCCGTATCGAGCCGCCGCCGGGAGTAGATGACATGCTCCCGCGGGTTAAACGAGGCAAGCCGGCGCTCCGTCCGGATCAGCCGGTCCTGCGCCCGGGTGACCCGGGCATTCGCCTTGAAAGCCAGCTGTTCCCGCAGACGGTCGAGCCGCTGGGCGGGGTGCAGCAGCAGCTGCCGCCGCGGGTCCGTGAGGTACGGCGAGCGCTGCAGTCTTCTCAGCTTCTCACGGCTGCGCTCGAGCTGCTTGTTCAGCCCCGCCTGCAGCCCCTGGCGCAGGTAGCCCACCTGCTGCTTCAGCTCCAGGTGGTGGGGAACCGCCAGCTCGGCGGCGGCGGTTGGCGTCGCGGCACGCAGGTCCGCGGCGAAGTCCGCGATCGTGAAGTCCGTTTCGTGCCCTACGGCCGAAATGACCGGAATCCGCGAAGCCGCAATGGCCCGTGCGACAATCTCCTCATTGAACGCCCAGAGCTCCTCCAGCGAGCCGCCGCCGCGCCCGACGATCAGCACGTCGGCTTCCGCACGCGCATTCATTTCCTTAATCGCCTTCACGATGGAAGGCGCCGCTCCCTTGCCCTGCACGAGTACGGGATAAAGAACGACAGGCACATTCGGAAACCGGCGCTGCAGCGTGATGATGATATCCCGCACCGCCGCCCCTGTAGGCGAAGTAATGACCCCAATGCTGCGGGGGTACTTCGGAAGCGGCTTCTTCCACTGCGGATCGAACAGCCCTTCCGTCTCAAGCTTCTTCTTCAGCTGCTCGAAGGCGAGATACAGGCTGCCAATGCCGTCCGGCTGCATCTGGGTTACATAGAACTGATACTGCCCGTCCCGCTCATACACCGAGATGTTGCCGCAGGCCAGCACTTTGGTGCCTTCCTTCGGAATAAAGGGGAGCCTCTGGTTATAAGATGAGAACATGATGCTCTTCAGCCGGCTGTCCGCATCCTTCAGCGTAAAGTACATATGGCCGGAGGAGTGGTGGGTGAAGTTGGAGATCTCCCCGCGCACCCATACATCCTGCAGCCGGTTGTTGCCTTCGAGCAGCATCTTGATGAAGCGGTTCAGTTCTTTGATCGAATAGACCTGCTTGTCCTTCACCGGATTGTCCCTGACCGTAGCCATGGCTCTCTACCGTACCGCTTCCGTCTGGGCCGTACGCTGGGCCGACTCGAGCGTGTTGCGCAGCAGCATCGTGATGGTCATCGGTCCGACGCAGCCCGGCACGGGCGTGATCCAGCCGGCTGTGTCGAGCACATCGTCGAAGTCCACGTCGCCGGCCAGCTTGCCGGTCTCGAGACGGTTGATGCCCACGTCGATCACGACGGCTCCCGGCTTCACATGGCTGCGGTTAATCATCTTCGGCCGGCCGACCGCCGCCACGAGAATATCCGCCTGACGGGTGATCTCCTCCATATTCTGCGTGCGGGAATGACAGACGGTTACCGTCGCATGCTCGCGGAGCAGCAGCATGGCCATCGGCTTGCCGACGATGTTGCTGCGCCCGATCACCACCGCATGCTTGCCGGCGATCTCAACGCCGATCTTCTTCAGGATCTCAATGACGCCGGCCGGCGTGCACGGAGCAGGGCCTTCCTTGCCGATCATGAGGTTGCCCACGTTCACCGGGTGGAAGCAGTCCACATCCTTGGCCGGGTCGATGCTCTCCACAATCCGCTCCTCGGAGATGTGCCTCGGCAGCGGCGACTGCACCAGAATCCCATGGATGGATGCATCGCCGTTGAGCTTCGCGATCAGCTCAAGGACTTCCGCTTCCGGCGTCGCTTCCGGCAGCTTGTACACTTCCGAATGCATCCCCGCTTCCTCACAGGCTTTCGCCTTATTGCGGACATACACGTGCGAAGCCGGATCGTCCCCTACGATCACGACAGCAAGACCGGGCTGGACGCCGCGGCCTTTCAGAGCTTCCACCTGTTCCTTGATCTCAGCGCGGTATGCGCCCACGATTTCTTTCCCGTTGATTACCTGTGCAGACATTCCGTTTCCTCCTCGTCCCTGTTAAGCTTCTGGTGCGGTATCCGGCTTGCGGAGCGTATCCAGATCCTTGATCATCTTGCCGAGCACGCCGTTGACGAATTTCCCCGATTCGTCCGTACCGAAGTGCTTGGCCATCTCGATGGCTTCGTTGACCACGACCTTGGGCGGCACATCATCCCGGAACACCATCTCGTAAGCGGCCAGTCGAAGAATCTGCCGATCCACCCGGGAGAGCCTGTCCATCTGCCAGCCCTTGAGGTAATCCGACAGCAGGCCGTCGATCTGACGCTTGTAGGCTACAGTGCCTTCCACGAGCTCTTGTACGGCCGGCGTGGCGATCTGGTCGCGCTCGCGCGTGAGCTGCCCCTCGTCCTCCGTCTGCGCTTCCTCGACCACGTGGGCGATCGCATCCACGGATGTCACTTCGTTCATCTCCAGTTGGTATAAGCTCTGGACTGCCAGCTCTCTGGCCAATCTTCTTCTCATTCTCGTTACGTCCTCCTGTGGTAAGCCTGCTCCCCGCAGGGAAGCAGCCCCTCATTACATCTGTCTGTCTAATCTGCCCTCTGGCCATAAGAAAATCCTTGGGGCTATCCCAAGGATTCTATCGGAACAGTCTCCATTTGTCCATCAGCCAGCGCCAAGTGTCTTCTGCGGGAAACACCGGTTCGCCTCGGTCCATCTTTTTCCCTATATAATACCCAGTATATACGATAAGGACAAAGATTAACATACGCCACAGGCCAAAGAACAAATAAATGAGTCCGAGCGCGCTGCCCGCCAGCACGCCGAGCGTCTTGCCCCTGTGGCCTTCCCACAGCCCTTCCCATATCCGCATCCACATCCGGGGGGCTCACCTCTATTCGACTCGACTTTTGAACGTGGGCGACGACGGCTGGATATTCGCGATGAACACCGACACGAAGGCGACCGGAATGCCTGTGATGTCCTCGATGTGGCGCTTCACGTTCGCCTGCATCTCTTCGGTCATACCCGGGATGGAGCTCTCCCCGTCCACGATGGCGCGAACGACAATCTCAAGCCCCGCTTGGCTTACCTTGACCCGGGCCCGCAGATCCTTCACCCCGCGGGAGCGGCCTGCCGCCTTCAGCGCCAGGTTCTCCACCGTATCCATCGAGATGCGGATATCCCCGAACTCCGTACGCTGGTCGATCGACGGCGCAGCTGCCTTTCCCTGGCGTACCGACAGGTACAGGAAGCGCAGCGAGATCAGGGCGAGCACGGCCGCCGAAGCGATGAAGATCACCGCCGTATCAAGATCGCGGTATACGTCCACCAGGAAATTGCCGGCGGTTTCCAAGGAAATCAGGCCGAATGCCCCGAACAGGCAGACGATGGCGATGAGAAGTACGGCGATGCTAAAAAGAAACAGCAGCAGTCTGTCGAGAACTTTAACCACGATTCCTGACTCCTTTACGCGAGTACGGAGGAAACCCCCAAACGCTCCGTCAGGGGGTTCAACCGGATTCTCGTTTTTTTATTTCACGCGCCCGGGAGCGGCCGCTTCCGGCTCCTCCGGTTTCTCCGCACCTTTGAAAATGACGTCATGAATGTGTACGTTCACCTGAACGACGCTAAGCCCCGTCATCGACTCGATGGCCTGCTTCACATTCTGCTGCACGCCGCTCGCCACTTCGGGAATCCGCGTTCCGAATTCAATGACAACGGATACGTCGATAGCCGCTTCGCGCTGTCCTACTTCCACCTTCACGCCCTTGGCCATATTCTTGCGTCCGAGAAGCTCGGCGATGCCGCCGGCGAACCCGCCGCTCATCCCGGCTACGCCCGGTACTTCCACCGCAGCCATGCCGGCGATGACCTCAATTACCTCCGGGGCAATCTGGATCGTGCCCATCTCGGTCTTCTCATAATCCGCAGCCAATGTGCTCATGGATTGGACCTCCTCGTTGTTTTGCGCCCGCAAATGCAAGGCACTGCAAAACCAAATTACGCAAGCCTCCGGAGTCTCCCCGGGCTTACGCCTCGATTTTGCCGGCAATGAATTCGCTTGCTGCCTTCTTGATGCAGGAGCGGCAGTCCGCCTCCGGCGACTGCCTGTGCCTTGTCTGTACCTGCTCTGTGGTTCGTATTGAAATCAGAGTGCGACTCGCCCCAGCCTGCTTCTGATGACTGATCTCCGGATGGAAACGGCCGACCCTCCCGCTTCAGGGAGGATAAGCCGTTTATTTTATATACTATACCATTACGTCAATAATATGACAATGAAACGGGTACGCCGCTTACGAGTTCGGGTCGTTCACGTCGTGCTCTTCAAGGAACTTGATATCGAAGTCTCCGGCGAGAAACTTCTTGTGCTCGAGCAGCTTCAGATGGAACCCGATCGTCGAGTGAATGCCATCGACGGCGAACTCGGACAGCGCCCGCTTCATCCGCTGGATCGCCTCGTCACGGTCCGCTCCCCATACGATGAGCTTCGCGATCATCGAGTCGTAATGCGGCGGAATCGTGTAGCCCTGATAAGCGGCCGAATCGACGCGGACCCCGAAGCCGCCCGGCGGCAGGTAGAACTTGATCTGGCCCGCCGAAGGCATGAAGTTGCGCTCGGGATCCTCCGCGTTGATCCGGCATTCGATGGCCCAGCCGTTGATGACGACATCCTCCTGCGAGAAGGACAGCGGCTCGCCTTCGGCTACCCGGATCATCTCCTTGATGATGTCCACGCCGGTGATGAGCTCCGTGACCGGATGCTCCACTTGGATGCGTGTGTTCATCTCCATGAAGTAGAACTGGCCGTCCGGGCTGAGCAGGAATTCAAGCGTGCCCGCGCCGGAATAATTCACGGCCTGCGCGGCACGAACCGCTGCTGCACCCATGGCCTCCCGTGTCTCCGGCGTCAGGATCGGACACGGCGCTTCTTCCACCAGCTTCTGGCGGCGGCGCTGCACGGAGCAGTCCCGCTCCCCGAGGTGGACGACGTTGCCGTGCTTGTCCGCGAGAATCTGAATCTCGACGTGCTTCATGCCTGTGAGGTATTTCTCCAGGTAGACGCCGGCATTGCCGAACGCCTTCTGGGCTTCCTGCTGGGCGGCTGTGATCTGCTGGATCAGCATCTCTTCGTTGTCCGCCAGCCGGATGCCCTTGCCCCCGCCGCCGGCTGTCGCCTTGATGATCAGCGGATAGCCGATCTCACGGCCGAGACGGATCGCCTCCTCGATATCCTCGACGAGGCCGTCGGAGCCTGGAATGACCGGCACGCCGGCTTCCTTCATCGTCTGCTTGGCCACCGACTTGTCGCCCATGCGGGAGATGGCCTCAGGCGAAGGACCGATGAAGGTGATGTTGCAGCTTTCGCAGATCTCCGCGAAATCCGCGTTCTCCGCCAGAAAGCCGTAGCCCGGGTGGATCGCGTCGGTCTCCGTCAGGGTCGCCACGCTCATAATATTCGTGTAATTGAGATAGCTGTCCTTCGACAGCGTGGGCCCGATACAGTAGGCCTCGTCGGCCAGACGGACATGAAGTGCTTCCTTGTCGGCCTCCGAGTATACCGCGACCGTCGAGATGCCGAGCTCGCGGCAGGCGCGGATGATACGGACGGCGATTTCGCCGCGGTTGGCGATAAGTACTTTATGGAACTTCAATGGGATCTCTCCTTCTACTCCGGCTTCACCTTAAAGAGCGGTTGACCGTATTCGACCAGCTGACCGTTTTCCACGAGCACTTCGACGATCTCACCCTTCACTTCGGCTTCGATCTCGTTCATCAGCTTCATGGCTTCAATAATGCAGACGATCGTCTTCTCCTTGATGGAGCTGCCCTTCGAAACAAACGAAGCCGCCCCCGGAGATGGCGATTCATAGAAGGTTCCCACCATGGGGGATGTAATTATATGTAAATTAGCATCTGCTGCAGCCGGCTTGCCTTCAACAGGCGCTTGCGCTGGCACGGCAGCGGGAGCCGTTGGCGGTGCGGAAGGATGGCTGACCACAGGAGCGAAAGCAGGAGCAGCAGCCGGAGCGGAGGCGTAGACCACCTGCTCGGTTTTGTTAGGTTTGCGGATAACAAGACGGGAGCCCTCGCTTTCGATCTCCAGCTCCTGCAGGGTCGATGCATCCACAGCCTTGATCAGTTCCTTGATTTCACTTAGTTTAAACACAACATTCACTCCTTTGGGCGTCTTGCTGCAGTCCTGGCATAAGCCGCACGGGGCTTGTCCTAACGCAGCATAGCGAAACAAACGACGTTGTTATTATATCACAAACTCTTATGAAGGAAAGAGTTTCTTGGTACGAGGTCCCAACCGGGCTGGAAAGCCGCCGCAGCCACAGGAAAAAGGCCCGGTCGCCCGGGCCTTGATTCGTCATCGTTCGTAATCCTGCACACTCACTCAAGGAGCTTCTTACGGCTTGAACGATACGGAGATGTTCTCCTTTGCAATGCCCAGCTCTTTCATCGCCTGGTCGGTGATGCTGAAGGCCTGGTTGCGGTCAAGCTTGTCGGTCTGCACCGTCACTTTCCACTTCGCACCTTCCTGGGTGACGACCGCCTGAGCGTAAGTCTGGGTCAGCAGTCCTTCCAGGTACTCGATTTTCGCTTCCATATCCTGAAGCTTGTGAAGCTCCGCCTGGGCGTTCGCCGCCGCTTCGGTCGTCTGCTTCGTGTCGGCGATGAGCGATACGAGCTGCTCGCTCTTCTTGGAAATCTCGGCTTCGCGCACCATCTGCAGGTCCTGGAAGTAGCCGGCTCCGTTCAGTGCCCCGGTCTGCATCGTTTTCAGCACCTGTGCATCCTCCGCGGAGAGGGACGACTCCGTGCCCGATACGGGCTTGGAGGCTGGCGTGCCAGCCGCATCCGGTGCGGCGGAGGAAGGCTTGTCGGTCTTCGTGCTGCTCTCCTTATGCTCGCCGCCGCCCTCGGTCGCTTTGCCCGCTTCCGCCTGCGGGTCCGCCTTCTGCTCGGCCGCTTGAGGCTGAGCAGCCTTCGCATCGGAGGCTTTCGGGTCCGCAGCCTTCGCATCGGAAGCTTTCGGATCCGCAGCCTTCGCATCGGAGGCTTTCGGGTCCGCAGCCTTCGCATCAGGCTTCGCTCCTTCAGCCGGCGCCGCACCGCTCTTCGCCGCCGCATCCGGCGCAGCAGCCGGATGCAGGCCGTCCATCTGGCCGGTATTCACCGTCAGCTCCTTCGTTGGAGCCCCCGCCGTTTTGACGTCGATCTGGTTGACATCCTCCGTGAACAGGTAGTAGGCCGACAGCACCACCATCAGACTCAGCATCGATACAAGCCACACCGTTTGCCGCTTTGTGTTCATCCTTGTATTCCTCCTTCAAAAGGGTTAATGACTGCTTTACTGCTTTCTCGGCTGGATCGAAATGCGGTGGGGCGGCACTTCCAGCCCCCGTTCCACGGCCTCCGAAATCATCTTCTTGACCGTCAGGTTCTCCGCTCCCTTGGCGATCACGAGCACGCCGCGTATCTTCGGTTTAATCGTCTTTGTGACCAGCGGCTGTTTGCCCCCCGACACTTCATACATGACGACTTCCCCGCTCTTGTTCACCTCGGTGATGTGCCGGGTCGAGCCTTGATGATCCTTCTCATTGGTGATCTGCTCGACATCCTTGCGGTTCTCCTGGACCACGATCTCCTCCGTCGATTCGATCGTGACCATCACTTCCACCTCGCCGACCCCCACCATCTTCGACAGCATCTCCTTGAGCTGGGTTTGGTAGGCTTCCTCATACTCGCGGAACGGACTGCGTTCCTTGCCCATCGAGAAGGCCGGCTGGTCCGCAGGGGCCGAAGGAGGAGAGGCCCGGGCCCCGTCAGGCGTATTGACGTCCTTGACGGTAATGAACGAATTCAGAATCATGAAGGCGGCGCCGACCAGACCCATCAGCAGCACCCAGCGGAGGGTCTGCATCCGCTTCGGTCCGCCCGGCCCCCCGCCCAGCAGCTCGCCGAGTCCCTTCCAGCCCGTTCCCATCCTCCCTCACCTCCCCATAGCCTCTTGAATGATTTCCAGCTGAATCTGGCTCTCCTTCAGCTGCCAATCCGCCGCGAGCAGCCGGGTGATCTCCGTCTTCTTCTGCAGCTCTTCCGGTGTCAGCTCGCCTTCCGCCGTCTCTTCCATCCGGGTGACTTCCCTCGCATCGCTTTCCTCTGCGCCGATCCGGATGCTCACGCTCTTCACGGGCTCGACCGGTTCAACCGGCTTTATCGCCTCGGGGCCGGCCCGCACCGGGGCTTCCCCGCCGCCGCTCCCCCCTGCCGGCCGGGCCGGCTCAGGCTCAATGGTGACGGCTACGCTCTTGATGACCGCCTGGCCTCCTTCGCCCCCCTCCGTCTCGACCCGGATGCTCCGGACCCGGACGCCCGCCGTGCTCTCCAGCTTGCGCTTCATAAGATCGGCAACCTGCTGCTTGACCAGCTTGTGCGCTTCCTGCTCCTGGCTTCGCTTCAAGGTCTCCGCTCTCATCTGGATGGCCGCCAAGCTTTCTCCGGCTGCCCCCTGGGCTCCCTTCTCGAATAGTGCCGCCGTCAGGCGTCCCTCCAGCTCCCCGCGGCCGGAGAACAGGGAGAGAAGGGGCTGCAGAAGCGTCAGCAGCAGGAACAGCGAGATGACGGTTCGGACGTAGCGCTGCATAGCCGCATTCGGCAGCAGGAGATCGACGAAGGTCGCCAGGAGGATCACCAGGATAACCGACCGCAGCCAGCCGCTTAGCCAATCCATGGGTTCTCCCCCTTCCGTAGCTGCATGCTACCGCATCATCACCGAGACATTCCCGGCGGCAATCATGATGGAGATCGCCAGGAAGAACATCAGGCCTACGACCGCCAGCGCGGCAAACACGTAGATGAGGCTCTTGCCGATCGTCTCGAGACACGAGATCATCGGGTTGTCGCCGAGCGGCTGCATGATGGCCGCCGCCACGTTGTAGATCAGGGCGAGCACGATGATCTTGATCGCCGGGAAGGCGCAGATCACGAGGATGATCATCACACCCGCCAGGCCGACCGCGTTCTTCACGAGCAGCGAAGCTCCGATCACCGTTTCGGAGGCGTCCGAGAACAGGCGGCCCACCACCGGAACGAAGTTGCCCGCGATGTACTTCGCCGTCCGGATCGTCACACCGTCGGCGACCGAGCCCGCTGCACCCTGCACCGAAACGACGCCGAGGAAGACGGTGACGAAGATGCCGAGGCATGCCAGCGAGATCGTGCGCAGCAGGTTCGCCAGCTGCGTCACCTTGTATTTGTCCGACAAGGCGCTGACGATGTGCAGCACCGCCGAGAAGAACAGCAGCGGGAAGACGATGAAGTAGATCACCGTGCCGACCGCGTGGACCATGAATACGATCAAGGGGTGGAGCACCGATACCGAGACCACGTTCCCCATGGAAGCCAGCAGCGTCAGAAGAATCGGCACGACGGCGATCATGAAGTGAATCATATCGCCGATCGCTTCCTTGGCGTAGCCGATCGCCACGCTGAATGAATTCACGGCCATGATCATCAGAACCAGAAAGGAGATCGCATAGGCGATTTTGCTCACCGCATTCTTCTCAAAGGAGCTCTGCAGCGTCTCGAGCAGCATGCTGAAGATCGTCAGGATGACGATGGAGACGAGCAGCTTGCCGTTGTAGAGCAGCTCATGGAACAGGTACCGGAGCAGCCCCTGCATCATCCCCTGAAACGAGATGTTCTTCGCGCCAAGCAGCAGGTCCATGAACGAAGGCGCCCGCGCATCCGGGAAATACCCGCCGTACTGCTGGACCAGCCGCGTCCAGAAGGCCTCGACCGAATCGAGCGGAAGCTGCTGCGCCTGCTGCCTCACCAGCTCCTCGGCCGGCGTGGCCGCCAGCAGCCTGCCGCCTGGACCGAAGAGTCCGTCCGTGCCGAGCAGCAGCACGAGAATCAGCGCCGCCATCAAGAGCCGCTCCCGTCTTATTCCTCCGGAGCCGCCGAGCCTCCCGCTCTCCTGCAGCCATCCCTTGCCCCGCATACAACTCACCCCTGCCTTGTCCCCTGCCGCCCGTCAGGTCGGCAGCAGTTTCACGACCGTATCGATAATGACCGAGACGATCGGAATCGCCATGACCATGATCAGGATTTTGCCCGACAGCTCGATCTTGGAAGCTACCGATTCCTGCCCCGCGTCCCTCACGATCTGCGCCCCGAATTCCGCGATATAGGCAATGCCGATGATCTTGAGAATCGTCTTCAGAAAAATCATATGGATATCCGCCCGGTTCGCCAGATCCTCCAGCACACCGATCACCAGCGCAATCTTGCCGATCAGAAACAGGAATATCGTAATACCGGTGAACGCGGTGAGAAGAAAAGCGAACATGGGCTTCTGCTCCTTGATGATGAGCACGAGGATCGTCGTGATCAGCCCGAGCCCCACAATCTGGGTGATCTCCACGGGAGCACTCCTCCCTTTCCTACTGGAAGAGGAAAATGGCTTTGATTTCTTTGAACAGGCTGTCGAGCAGGCTGACCACCATGAACAGCACGACGACAAACCCGATCACCGTCACCCAGTGGGCCATATCCTCTTTGCCCATCTGCTTCAGCACGGTATGAATCATGGCGATAATGATGCCGATGCCGGCAATCTGGAATATCGCATCTACATCCACGTTCATTGGCGGCACCTCACCCCCTACCCTGCAGCCGGCTCCGGTCCTGACGGGATGCCTCCCCGCCGGCTAGTACATCAGTATGACTACCAGCGCGCCCATGAGCACGCCGAGGCTCTTCCACATCCGCTCGTAGCGCTGCTGCTCGTCTCTCGCGGTCTCCGACTCGCCCTGAAGCTGGGAGACGGCCAGACGCAGGTGCTTCACCTGGTCCTCCCGGTCCGTCAATCCGAGCGTAGCCCCAAGCTGGAGCAGCACTTCACGCTCCGGCGGCTTCATGGCCGTCGCACGCCAGCCTCGGGTGATCGTGCGCTGCCAGACGCCGGCCGCCGGCTGGCCGCCGGCCCGCTCCAGCTCCTCCGCGGCCCCTATGAACAGGGTTCCGACCGGTGCGGCACAGGTGCCGCCCGTGCGCCGCAGCGCTTCCGGCAGCGGGGTGAAGCCGTAGAGGATCTCGGTCTCGAGCCGCTGCAGCAGCCGGATCAGATCCGCGATCTGCTTCGGCCGCCGGGCGAGCTGCGCCGCCTGATGAAAGCCAAGCAATGTGCCGGCGAGCAGCACCAGCGCCGCACCCAGCAGCTTCAGCATGGCGCAGCGCCCCGCTCCCCTGCAGACATTCCTATGCGAGGGCGAACGGCGGGAATCTTCGTCACCTTCCGCATCGCCATAGAGGATACACAGCTTCTGATCGGTCGCCGCATCAGGTTAGACCTCCTCTCAGCGCCAGCCGCTCATCCAGCCGCCGGCCCTTGGCATCGTACACGGCTGTGCGGGGCGCCCCGGTACGGGAGCCTTCGCCCCCTGCCCTCGACAGGACCACAAACCGGTCAAAGACGCCTTCTTCGAGCAGCTCCCTTAGGATTGGCCGCCGCCGGACATCATCCACATTCCAGCCGTGGGCCGTGGCTATGATGCCGATTCCCGCATGAAGCGCCTCATGGATGGCCGCCGCATCCTCACTGCGGCCGATCTCGTCGGCGATGAGCACCTCCGGCGACATCGAGCGGATCATCATCATCATCCCCTCCGCCTTCGGACAGCCGTCCAGCACGTCCGTTCTCGGACCGACGTCGAAGCGGGGCACCCCGCGCACGCAGGCCGCGATCTCGGAACGCTCGTCGACGATGCCGACCTTGAAGCTGCGTCCGCCGATACCCGCCTCCGTGCTGCCGCTGCTGAGCAGCCTCGCCAGATCCCGCACCAGCGTGGTCTTGCCAAGCTGCGGCGGGGAGATCACCAGGGTCCGGCAGAGCCTGTAGGTGCCGGGCTCCAGCAGGTGGGCCGCCACGCCCGCCGCCGCCCCTTTCCATTCCCGGGCAAGCCGGATATTGAAGGAAGCGACGTCTTTGACGTATTTGACCCGGCCCTGTTCCACGACCGTCCTGCCGGCAAGTCCCACCCGGTGGCCGCCGGCAATGGTGATGTACCCCCGCTTCAGCTCTTCTTCGAACGTATAGAGCGAATGCTGCGTGAGCAGCTCAAGCAGCGTCCGGCAGTCCTCCCGGGTGGGCCTGTACGCCCCTTCGCTGTCTTCGGCCGTCCGCCCTTCCGGGCTGACGAAGCGGCTGCCGCCCGCCCGGATGAGCTCAAGCGGGCGGTTCTCGCGGATCCGGATTTCCTGCAGATCGCTCAACATGTGCGCCGGTAGAGCTGCTAGAATGCGCTGCAGCGGAGCTGAGAAATATGGTAAGACCGACTGAATCAAGCGCCATCCCCCCCAAGCTGTCCATCTTACAATCCAATGTATGCCGAGCCTACTGAAATATGACAGTCTCCCATTTCTTTTTTAAGATTCGTTACTTTTTTAAGATTCCGATAAACAGGCACGCCACACCCGCCAGCACCCAGACAAACTTGCCTATCGATAGCTTATCCGCCAGTCCCACCAGCCCGATCGTCGTTGTCGTCAGCAGCACCAAGGGGCCGACAAGAGCCAGTCCCGAATTCACAAGCAGCGCTTTCTCGATCTGATTGAAGCGGAGCATGAGCAGCGCGGCCATGATCTCGATCGACCCCGATAGCAGCCTCAGCATAGCCATGCTCAGTACGATTTTGTTGATCATTGACATGGGATTCCCTCCAGCTTGGTTTCTCCTCATCAATGTATGCGAGCTCGTCTTCATTTAGGCTACCCGGGCACCACCCCATACAAAAATGCATATGCTGAGGGTGATTCAAAACAATATAGTACAGCGAGGCGATTGGACATGGAGGTTACATCACCGGGGCAGTGGCATCCCCTGCTGAGCGATCCGACCGGCGTGCGGACCGGCAAACCGAGAAGCCTGGGGCAGACGATGGTGATTGACAAAGGCCTGGGGCTCCATGCCTTGAACGATTTGCTCGAAACGGCAGGTCCTTACATCGACATGCTCAAGATTGGTTTCGGCACTTCGCCGCTCTATACAGCAGCGTTTCTCCGGCAAAAAATTGAGATGATCAAAGCGCACGACATTGTCGTCTATCCGGGCGGCACCTTTCTCGAAGTCGCGATCCGCCAAGGCGCAGTAGACCCTTTCTTCGAGATGGTCCGCAGCCTGGGCTTCAACGGCCTCGAGGTTTCGGACGGCACAATTGAAATCCAGCGCTCCCTTCGCAGCGAACTGATCTGCCGGGGGCTGGATGCAGGACTTACAGTCATTACGGAATACGGCAAAAAGGGCTGGGGCTCGGCGATCGAACTTCAGGAGCTGATCGAGACGGTCACGGTGGATTCGGAGCTTGGGGCTTCCCTCGTGACGATCGAGGGCCGGGAATCGGGGAAGGGCGTCGGCATTTTCGACGAGAATGGCGGATGTAAGGACGAAGAAATCGCGATGGTGCTGAAGGGTGTGCCTAGTCCCGGTGTTCTGCTATGGGAGGCGCCGCATAAAGAGCAGCAGGTTCACCTGCTGAGCATGCTCGGCACGGGCATCCATCTCGGGAACATTGCACCGGGGGATGTCATCTCGCTCGAGGCGCTCCGCCGGGGACTTCGCTCGGATACGCTGCTGCTCGGCAACTGCGGCCGCAAGACCGGGGATCCTACCTGGGCTTGGGAGATTTAGAGAGGAGGAGAGATTCTCCGCTATGAACATTAGTGTCATTCCTACGATTCAGGAAGCACGCGTGGAAGAGCTTAGGCGCAAAACCGTGATTGTCATCGACGTGCTGCGGGCCACCTCGACCATGCTGGCCGCCCTCGCGAATGGCTGTCATGCCGTCATTCCCGTCGAGACGGTCGAGCAGGCCAAGGAGCTGCAGCTCCCCGGGCATCTGCTCGGAGGCGAACGCGGATGCCGCCGCATTCCCGGCTTCGACCTCGGCAACTCGCCGGCCGAGTATACGCCGCAATCGGTAGGAGGGACCGTCCTCGTCATGACGACGACCAACGGGACCCGCGCTATCCGCAAAGCGGAGCAGGCCGGCCGGATCCTGGCAGGCTCCCTGCTCAATGCCCGCGCCTGTGCCCGTAAGGCGCAGGTGCTTGGACGGGAGGTCGTCATCCTCTGCTCGGGCACAAGAGATATCTTCTCCTTCGAGGACGGACTCGGGGCGGGAGCTATCGTCGATGAACTGGTCGGAGCCGCCTATGAAGCCGGACAATCCGGTGACTCCCTGCAGGTCAACGACTTCGGCCTGGCGATGATGCATGCCTTCCGTTCCGCCAAAGACAACCTCGAAGGCGCGCTGTTCGCCTGCGAGAACGGCCGGCGGCTCGCCTCCCTTGGGTTCCGGGAGGACGTGATTTTCTGCTCCCGGCTGAATGCGATCGACGCCGCGCCCGAAATTGTGGAGGGCCGCCTGCTTCTCACTCCAACGCCCCCTTCTTAGTAATCATGAAAAGCCCCTTGTCCTCATAGACATAGAAAGAATCCACGAGGACAAGGGGCCAATTGTGATGAATGGAGACATTCTGCTGGTTGCACTGATCATCATCGGTCTGATCGGGCGCTCGCATATCATAACGACAGCGGCATGCGTGCTGCTCATCGTCAAGCTGATCTCCCTGGAGCGCTTTCTTCCCTCCATCGAGCGGAGGGGACTTGAGCTCGGGCTGCTCTTTTTGACGATGGGGGTGCTTGTACCGTTCGCCAGTGAGCGTATCACGATCAAGGACGTTACCTCGATGTTCACCACCTGGCCCGGCATTCTGGCCCTGCTCGGAGGAGCCATTGCCACCTACATGAACGGCAAAGGGCTTGAACTGCTGAAAATAGACCCGCAAATGATTGTGGGCCTTGTCATCGGTTCGATCTTCGGTATTATCTTCCTAAAAGGAATCCCGGTCGGGCCTCTGATGGCCGCCGGGATTACCGCATTCCTGCTCAAATTGTTCACTTTTATCTTCGGTAAGCTGAGTTAAACCGGAACAAGCCCGGCCGCTTCCGGCTCCACCCTCTTAACGACGCTCGGACGGACCGCCTACGAAGGCGGTTTCTTCCGTATCTAGACCGTAAGCGCTGTGCAGGGCGCTGATCACTTCGTTCAGGCGGCTGTTCTCGATGACGCAGGACGTCTTGATTTCGGACGTGCTCACGAGGAGAATCGAAATGCCAAGATCCGAGATGACCTCGAACATCTTCGCAGCGACACCCGGCGTGGACACCATGCCGGCACCGACGATGGAAACCTTCACGAGGTTGATCTCGGAGGTTACTTCGCGGAAGCCCACACTCGGACGGATCGCTTCGATTGCCTGGAGCGCCGTTTCGCGGTCCGCCAGGGAGACGGTGCACGAGAAGTCGGCAAGGCCGTTCAGGACACCGCTCTGTACGATAATGTCGACATCGACCTGGGCGTTCGCCAGGGCCGTGAATACTTTGGCCAGCTGGCCCGGTTTCTCTTCCACACCCAAAATACTGATTCGTGCCACGTTCTTATCGTAAGCAATACCCCGGACTACGATGCCTTGTTCCATCGCCGCTTCCTCCTTCACGTACGTTCCTTCATTATGGTTAAAGCTGGATCTGACGACCAGCGATACGTTATAATTCTTCGCGTATTCCACCGCTCTCGGGTGAAGCACGGCTGCGCCAAGGTTAGCAAGCTCGAGCATCTCGTCATACGAGATCTGATTCAGCTTCCTTGCGCACTTAACAACCCGCGGGTCGGTCGAGTAGACGCCGTCGACATCCGTAAAGATCTCGCACACGTCCGCCTTGATCGCAGCGGCAAGCGCCACAGCCGTCGTATCGGAGCCGCCGCGGCCGAGCGTCGTAATCTCGCCCTCTTCGCTCATCCCCTGGAAACCGGCTACGATGACGACTTTGCCTTCGTCCAGTGCCGCGAGGACACGCTTCGGCTGGATGTCCGTAATCCGTGCTTTGGCATGAACCGCTTCGGTGTACATCCCCGCCTGCCAGCCTGTGAACGACACAGCCGGCTCTCCCAAACTATGTATAGCCATGGACAGCAGAGCCACGGAGACCTGCTCGCCTGTGGTCAGAAGCATATCCATCTCGCGGGCCGGAGGATTCCCATCCGCGATCTGCCTGGTCAGATCGATCAGTTCGTCCGTCGTATCTCCCATCGCGGAAACAACGACTACGCATTGATGCCCTTCGCGCTTTCTCTCCACGATCCGGGAGGCTACGCGCTTCATCCGCTCCGGAGTTCCCACGGAGCTTCCGCCGAATTTCATTACAATCAGAGACAAAGCTGCTCACTCCCTAAACAAACTTATACAACTAATAAGAGATTATAGCATATGCCCCTGCGCTCATGAAATAAAAAAATCGCAAATTGTCGAAAGACTCAGACGGAAATCGAAAAAAGCCAGTCTTCCCTTTCCGGGTTCACCCTGCAGGCCTCCTCCGCCTGCGTACACCGCGAACGGATATGCGCGATATACGCATCCGTGGTTCCCGCGTCGGTGACGATGAACACGCGCTGCTTACCGAGCTGCCGGCACCACTGCAGGAAGCGGTCCGCCTGCTGGGCGAACAGCAGCCCTGGAAGCGTATGAATCCCCTGCAGCCAGAGGTGCTCGGGAAGTTCGGGGGGCATGAGCCAGTCGGCGTATTCCGCACGAATCCGCGAAGGCTCCAGCGGCTCGTCACAGGGAGGCGTGCGGAAATCGTAGCGCACGGGATGCTGGCGCGGGCCCGCCAGCGGATGAACCATCCGCACGCAGTCCGATCCGGCAGTCCACAGCTGGGCGGTCTCGAGCATGCGTACCGTCGGACCGGCCAGGACCGCATCGGCCGACGACAGTCGGAAGCGCTGCCGCAGCCGCTGCGCTTCCCTGCGCCCGGCCTCGCTCAGTCCCGGATCTCTCATCTGCTCCCCATCCTGATGGAGCGAGTGCTGCGACTCACCATGAAGCACAAAGACCATGTCCATCCTTCTCACCCCGGCCATTTAGAATTTTATATATTTATGCTTGCTCCGCCTGTCTTCATTCTGCGGTTTCTCCGCAGTCCCCCCATAGCCCAAAGGCTTCCGGCTGCGACGCCGGAAACGCTCCCATCCGTATCCGCTTCCTGAGATCCGAACCGTCATCTCTTACGGCGCCTGTTCAGCAGCGGATGCACGGCGGCCATGTACAGCACCATACCGCCCAGTACAGTCCATACGTAATCCCACCCGGAGAAGGCGGGAAGGGTACCGAAGCTCACCTTATGCTCCATGTATTCAACGGAAGAATAAGCCTCGACGATATCCGGCACGTATGTGTACGTGAGATACATTCCGTACAGAACGGAACCCGCAATAAACAGCAGGTGAAGCCCCACTGAGAAAAGCAGCGCGTTTCTAATCCATTTACCCATCTTTCCCTCCTCCTGAACCTGCTCCGATCGCCAGGCTCCCTGAGCTGAGCTCTTGCCGGCAGCCCCCGCTATCTTGCGCTCTCCAGCCACGGAATCCATTCGTCGAGGTGCATGATCTCCCCTGCCGGGCGCACACCGCGTGCGGCCATGACCCCCTCCGGACTGCGGTAGCTTACGAAGGGAATCCCTGCGTCCATCGCCGCCCTGCCGTCGATCCATGAATCCCCTAGCGACACCCAGTCCGCCGCAGGAAGTCCCGGGTACTTCGCGAGCACCGCCAAGCAGCCGGCCGGCGATGGCTTCAGCGCTTCCATTCCTTCCCGGCCGACAAGCAGGTCGAGATAACCGCTGATGCCCGTGAGCTCCAGTGCCGCTGCGGCCGCCGGCTCCGCGTTATTGGTTACCACGGCCAGCGGAAGCCTGCCGTGCAAGCGCTTCAGCATGGTCTCCGCACCCGGCTCCAGCCCCGCTCCCTCCATGCCCCGAAGCTCGTGCTCCGCCACGAGGGTCCAGACCTCGGAGAGGGGACCCGCTCCGAGCCCCCGCTCTTTGGCCAGACCGATGAGGGTGGCCGTGGTGTGCTGCTCCAGGGGCAGCCCGTCCGGCAGTCCCCCAAAGTCCAGCAGTGCCCGGTGCACTTCCGCCTTCATCGCGGCAAAATCGATCCGGGATGAGAGCAGCGTATTATCCATATCAAAGATGATGCCCCGTACACCGCTCTTAAAAATCAACGATTTTCCCCCTCCGTCCTCTTCATCAGGGATCGATTCCATAGGGCCTCTGCCGGGTATAACGGACCGTAAGCCGGATCAGCGCATGGATCGTCACATACATCATCAGGATCACCGTCCCGAAGAACAGACACAAGGTGATGGCAGACGGCTCCAGGGTATCCCGTACGACGTCAACCACTGCCTTGGGATGGCGAAGCACGTCCCAGGAGTTCAGCCGGTACTCCCTGCCCAGCAGAATCCCATAGCCCGACAAAACGGAGACCAGCAGGACGAACAGCCAGGAGAGCGCCTCGTTCGTCCGCGAATAGACGATGTACTGAAATTGATAGAGCGAGAGAACGCCCAGCAGGATTCCTGTCCAGGCAAAGGTGAAGATGTGCAGCAAATCCGTCCAGTAGCTCAGGCCCAGACGCCCGGCTTCGGAATAGATACTCTTTCTTACCGTGAGGTGAATCAGATCCGTAAGGATGTAGGGACTGTTCGGCAGGAGCAGAAGCCAGGCTGCCCCCAGGACCGCCATGACCAATCCGGCTGCCCCCAGTCTCCGGCGGCCGTTCAGCACGAGTGCCGCCGAAGAGAAAAGCAGCGGCAGCCAGGCCAGGAACAGGTTCCAGATCAAAAAATCGTAGTAGGTCTCCCGGGCTGCCAGCAGGTGCACGGTCAGGCACACCGCGGACAGTCCCCCTAGCAGTCCGAAAACCGGACGTGTGGGAAGCGGCATCATTGGAAGCAGCGCATCCTTTCTCGTCGTGTAACAGAGCTCACCCGATGCAGAGCTTGGTCATCAGCTTGAAGCGGTGCGCGATCTTCCTCACCAAGCTCGGGCAGCTTCCTTCCAAGATTCCTTCCAAGT
Organism: Paenibacillus sp. S-38; assembly: GCF_049942825.1. Lineage (NCBI taxonomy): Bacteria > Bacillati > Bacillota > Bacilli > Caryophanales > Paenibacillaceae > Paenibacillus > Paenibacillus sp. S-38. Next base: position 3,087,147 of record NZ_CP187970.1, on the reverse strand, counting down.
TCCATAGGGACTCTCCTTTTCAAGCAATCCTTCTTACATTCGAAAATCTACCATTCCTCTCCATCATAAAAGATTCCCTTCTTCTTGTAAAATCCTAGTAAATCATCCTGCCAAAGGGGAATGGAGGTTAGCTGCCGTCCCCCTCTTTCTTCGAAAACAAGGCATTCACCCGCTTCTGGATATGCCAGAGGGAAAGGCTCTGCCGCGTCATTCGATTCTTGCACAGGGTGAGGAGCCTTGTCCGAAGCTCCCCCGCCCCGATCCGTCGTCCTTCTTCCACCATAAGAAAATAACCATATAACTTCCACAGCACAACCCCCATACAGGCCATGGAGGCAAAATGGAATGAGAGATGCACATCCTCCCCATGCTCTTGATCCCAACAGAACATAACGGTATACCCAACCGTATACAGCAGGCAGACCGCAGGGAGCAGCGGGGATAGGACTCGCGGCAAACCGGAGGTTACCGCCGCCCTCCTCAGATGAATCCAGAGGGAATAGAGATACAGGGCAAGCAGGCTTACTTCCAAGATTAAGCCGGTGTAGGCCACCACAAAGCGGCCCGTCAAGGTGCCGGTCAGACCCGGAATCAGCCCAGCCCCTATAAACAAGAGGATGAGGGGAGTAGGTTTCATGGTAAGCAGGAATTTCATGTGTCACACTCGCTTTTGTCAAAAGTAGTTGCTTCCTTTGATTATATCCCGTTCCGCGGAAAGACGGCAGGGGATATTCCCCGGGATTCACACTCCACTTCTTTCCATGATGCAAGCCAAAAAAAGCCGTCCGGGAGGACGGCTTTACTCGCAGAGGACAGCCCGGCAGCCCTGGCCGGCTAGATCATCCTAGCAGTAAACATGGAGCGCGCTACACGGGTTCCCCCGGTGCGGATGTCCATATCGATCTTGCAGAACCGGCGGCTCATCTCCACAATCGACGGCACAATCTCGATGACATCGTCGATCTGCAGCGGAACCAGGTAGTACGTCGAGGAGCTGTCGATGATGAGATCCCCTTTCTTCTGATCCTGGACGGTGCGGTAAGCCGCGCGGACCATCAGGGTGCTCAGCATGCCCTCGGAGACCATGCCTTCGAAGTTCGTCATCTGCGGCGTGATGACCCCGCGGAAATACAGGCTTCCCCCGCTGTCCCTCAGCTCCTCGATCCCCGCGCAGATCTGCACCTCGAAGGTCTCGGCATTCTGCGGCTGACGCTGCATATACTGCATCGCTTTCATGACATCCTTGCGGGAGATGACCCCGATCATCCGGCGGTCCCCGTCAATGACGGGCAGCAGCTCGATGCCTTCCCAGACCATCGTGTGGCCGGCCGAGGCGACCGATGTCTTCACATTGATGAGCAGCGGATTCGGCGTCATCAGCGAGCCGACTTCCTGCTCGGGAGCCGCCCCGATGATATCCTTCGTCGTGATGATGCCGATCGGCCGCATGTCTTCATCGACGACCGGATACCGGGTATGCGTCGTCTCCTCGACGAGCCGGCGCATCTCACTCACGGTATCCGACGCCAACAGCGAGCAGACGGGGGTATCCTTGCGGATGATGTCCTCCACGCTCATGATCTTCTTCTTGATCAGCCGGTCTTCCATCGCGCGGTTGATCATCGTCGCTACCGTAAAGGTATCATAAGCCGTTCCGATGATCGGCAGCCGCAGATCATCCGCGAGCTTCTTCACTTCGGGTGTCGTATCGAAGCCTCCGGTGATAAGTACCCCGGCGCCCTGGCTCAGAGCGCACATATGGGCCTGCACCCGGTTGCCAACGATGAGAAGGTTGCCCGGTTCGATGTACTTCAGCATGGCTTCCAGCTGCATGGCACCGATTACAAATTTGTTCAGCGACTTCTCGATCCCCTCCGAACCGCCGAGCACCACACCTTCGACGACCTTCACGATCTCGGCGAAGGTCAGCTCGTCGATCTGCGGCTCCTCCTTCTTCTCGGTCCGGATGGTGCCGATCCGCCGTTTGGTCGTGACCAGCCCCAGGTTCTCCGCTTCCTTGATCGCCCGGTATGCCGTACCCTCGCTGACATCGAGATCCTGGGCCATCTGCCGCACGGAGAGCTTCGTCCCTACACTAAGGGACTCGATATATTTCATAAGCTGGTCATGCTTCGTCCCCAGCTCCGGATGGCCTGCGTTCATTCCGCTCACCTCAGCCCTGTTGTTCGTAGTCACGCCATTATAACCCAAGGGAGCGCAAAAAAACAGGGTAAGATCCAAAGGGGAAACGCTCACAACGGTTCCCTCTCCCGCTCCGCCTCATCCCCATTTTAACATAAAAGCCCCCGTATCATTTATCATACGGAGGCATTCACGGACCGTTCTTCATTAAGAACAATCCGGCAAAGAAAATTTATCTATACCGATGACCCGTGTCATTTACCATCGAGGCCATATTATAATTCGATTCAAACGTAATCGAAGTGCAGAGCGTATCCTGTCTCGTGGCGAACTCAAATTGAATCTCGCCATGCGTCCACCGTTTGTACTTCAAGGATTCCTTCGCCGTCTGGCGGAAGGAAATCTGCTGTGTCTCGGACAATCCCTTCTCGACTTTCTTCAGCTCGGTTCCCCGGCTCTCCAGCGGAAAGTGTCTGATCCCGAACTTGCCTACGGCATTATTGCGAATCTGCATAAACACGGTTCCCGAATCCAAATGCTCCAGTTCCTCTCTCAATTGTGTGAACACCATATCTACCTGTCTGGCGAGGGGGACTGATTCTAACATCATGTTTCAAAATCTCCTTTACTTTTCCCTTGTTGGAATATTTTGTATGATATGACTATAGCCTCATTATAGGACATAATATCTATTAAATCAACCATTATTTTCAATATAAAGCCAAAAAAAGACTCTCTTTCCACAGAGGAAAAGAGAGTCTTGTCGTACAATGTCGAATTTGACTACGCGCGGGAAATATAGTCGCCCTCACGCGTATCGATCAGCAGCACGTCGCCTTCGTTGATGAAGAGCGGCACGTTGACTTCGAAGCCGGTTTCCACTTTCGCCTTCTTCGTCGCACCTTGAGCCGTGTTGCCTTTGACGCCCGGCTCGGTTTCGATGACTTTAAGCTCCACGCTGTTCGGAATGTTGATCCCGAGGATCTCGCCCTGGTAGCTCAAGATGTTGATGTTCATGTTCTCACGCAGGAAGTTCAGCTCCCACTTGATTTGCTTCTCTTCGAGGTTGATCTGGTCGAACGTTTCGGTATCCATGAACGTATGCTCGGTGCCTGCCGCATACAGATATTGCATTTGACGGTTCTCGATATGAGCACGGGCCACGTTCTCACCTGCACGGAAAGTGCGCTCCACGGTGTTGCCGTTGCGCAGGTTCTTCAGCTTGGAGCGGACGAATGCCGCGCCCTTGCCCGGTTTTACGTGCTGGAAATCGATGACCGTGAACAGGTCTCCCTCTACTTCAATTGTCAAGCCTGTTTTAAAATCGTTAACTGAAATCACTCAAAAACCCTCCCTAAAGTGGTGGCATACCGGTTCGGCGGAGGACGGTTGCCCGCCCTCTCCCCTTGCAGGCAGCCAAGCTGCCAAGCCTGTCCAGCGCATATGCCGGACCGCCGGTCAGCAAACTTATGATAACACAATCAGGTCTTTGCCTGAATGTGTTAATCTACGGTTGCCCTGCTCCGTAATGACGATATCGTCTTCGATCCGGACGCCGCCGAATCCGGGCAAATAAATCCCCGGCTCCACGGTAACCGTCATGCCGGGCTTCAGCACGGTGTCCCCGAGCTTCGAGAGCCGCGGCGACTCATGCACTTCCATGCCGAGCCCGTGGCCGAGGCCATGCCCGAAATGGTCGCCATAGCCGTGCTTCGTGATGATGTCCCTCGCCACGGCGTCCGCTTCCCGTCCGGTCATGCCCGGGCGGATCGCTTCGAGCGCGGCCATCTGGGCTTCGAGCACGATGCCGTAGATCTCCCGGTGCTTGTCCTGCGGCGTACCCAGAACGACCGTACGGGTGATGTCGGAACAGTACCCTTGGTAATACGCGCCGTAATCAAGCTTGACGAATTCGTTATTGCCGATGATCTTCCCGCTGGCTTTGCCGTGCGGCAGAGCCGATCGCTCACCCGAAGCCACGATCGTCTCGAACGAGGTGGACGCCGCGCCGTTCCTGCGGACGAACATCTCGATCTCGAGCGCGATATCGAGCTCTTTGACGCCGGGCTTCAGGAAATCCAGGATATGGGTGAAGGTACGGTCGGCCAGATCAGCCGCTTCCTGCATCACCGCGAGCTCGGCATCATCCTTCACCATGCGCAGCGTCTCTACCAGCCCGTCGGTCGGCAGCAGCTCCACCGGAGCCAGTCCCTCCGCATAAGAGCGGTACGCTGCGAAGCTCAGGTCGGATGCTTCGAATCCCAGCCGGGTAATGCCCTCCCGGGACAGGATCTCCTTCACCGTCTCCGCCACCTTCGGCGCATGCTCGATCACTTCATACCCGGCAGCCTGCTGGGGCGCCTGGGTCATGTAACGAAAATCCGTCAGCAGCACGGCGCGCGATCCGGTAATAAGCACATACCCTGCCGAACCTGTGAAGCCGGTCATATAAGTCCGGTTCGTCGCATTCGTGATGAACAGCGCGGGAATGCCCTTCTCGTCAAGAAGCTCCCGCAGACGCTGAACTCTCTCCAGTCCCATCGTTATCCCTCCGAACTCTCTAAGTGTCGAACGAGCGCCCGCAGGCCGAGTTCATAGCTGTCCGCACCGAAGCCGGCAATCTGGCCGACGGCGACCGGTGCAATCACCGAGACATGGCGGAACGCTTCCCTGCGGTGAATATTCGAGATATGTACTTCAACCGTCGGCAGTCCCACCGACGCAACCGCATCGCGAAGGGCGTAACTGTAATGCGTGAATGCCCCCGGATTGATCAGTATGCCGTCCTTCACTCCGAAGGCCGCATGAATCCTGTCGATAAGCACGCCTTCATGATTCGACTGGGCGCATTCAAGCCCCACGCCGAGCTCCGAGGCCAGGCGCCCGAGGCGCTCTTCAATCGCCTGCAGAGACAGCGTACCGTAGACGCCGGGCTCTCGGACACCGAGCATATTGAGATTCGGTCCGTTCAATACCAGAATCTGCTTCACACCATACGCCTCCTACTTAAGAAAACAGACATACTTCCCCATTTTACCATAAGCGAAGTACGTTTGAGAAGTTCTTAAGTTTGGGCGGTACCCTCAAGAAGCCGGCATTCCCCGTCAGGCCAGCTTACGCCGTCTGCCTATAGGCTCTCTAGCCCGTTCATCCGTGAACTCGAAGGCGATCGAAAAGCCGATGAACAAGCCCCAAAGAGCGAACAACGAAGCATCCGTCAGGATGGTGTTGAGGTCGAGATACAGAATCCACGGCATCATTCCGATGAGCGGGCCGATCAGCAGATAGAGGGCTCCCCACCATGCCATACCGTAAGCAATCCCGTACCACGGGCCCTGGAATTTGGAGAGTACGAGCGCATAAGCAAGCGATGCCGCGATGGAGAGGGCGATGAACGCTCCCCAGCCGATCAGCATGCCCGTCCAGGTGATCAGGAACGAATGAAGAAAGAAAGGCTCGACAAGAAAGCCCGGGGTAAGTACCGTAAAATGAAAATAATGCTCGATCAGCTTCAATCCGCCCCACAGAACTCCGGCAAAAAAACCGATGTAGACGGCGAAAATCCATTTGTTCGTTTGGTGTTTTTTATGGTGACGGTGCCCCATTCTCTGCAACCTCCCGCATGGTGGAATCGTCCTTAGTATGTACCAAAAGGTTCTCTATAAACAAAGTGGCAATATGCCAACGGATTCGTTACAATAGGCTGTAAAGGCTCTTAGGATCCATACTCAACCATGTAGAAGAAGGTGCATTGATATTGTCGGATAAGCAGTGCCAGACTGCCATTTATGGCGGCCAGGCCGTCATTGAAGGCGTGATGTTCGCCGGCCAGAAGGTTCACGTGACGGCCGTCCGCCGCAAGGATAACACGATTCACTACCTCGAGGTGCCGAAGAAGGATATTCCCTGGGTTCAGAGCCTGAAGCGCATTCCGCTTGTCCGCGGGATCGTCGGCATAGTCGAGGCCAGCGCCAAGGGCGCGCAGCACCTCAACTTCTCGGCGGAAGTATTCGCGGAGGAAGAAGGGGAGCCTAAGGAGGAGCAGAAGGAAACGCTCGCCGGCCGTCTTTCGATGATACTCGGTGTCGCCGTGGTCGGGGTGCTCTCCTTCCTCTTCGGCAAGTTCGTATTCACATTGATTCCGCCGGTCATCGAAGATCTGCTCTTCGGCCGCATGTTCCAGAATCAGATCGGCCATAACCTGATTGAAGGACTTATCAAAATCATTCTGCTCGTCGGCTATATTTATTTCATCTCTCTGACCCCGATGATCAAGCGGCTGTTCCAGTATCACGGAGCGGAGCACAAGGTGATCTCGGCTTATGAGGCGGGACTTGAACTGACGGTAGCCAACGTACAGAAATTCAATACACTGCATTACCGGTGCGGCTCTTCCTTCATTGTATTTACCGTCCTGATCGGCGTTGTCATCTACTCGTTCTTCCAGTACGATTCGCTCATCGAGAGGGTGCTGCTGCGGCTGCTGCTCCTGCCTCTCGTCATTGGGGTATCCTATGAAGTGCTGCGGTTTACGAATTCGCTCCGCGATGTGCCCGTCCTCCGCTATCTCGGTTATCCCGGTCTTTGGCTGCAGCTGCTCACGACCAAGGAACCGGACGACGCCCAAGTGGAAGTCTCGATTGCGTCGTTTAACCGGATGAGAGAGCTCGACAGACAAATGTAATTCACTTCAGTTCCGTATCTCGCAGGGAGGTCAGTTCATGAGAAATCGCGGCAACACAGCGGCTTACATCGTTTTTGGGCTCATCGGTATCGGCATACTGGTGAACCTGCTGTCGAACCCCGGGGATATCCTCGTTCCCCTGATCGTCTTCGGCGGGATCTTCCTGCTCTATAAGTTTCCTCCGAACCGCTGGGGAATGAAACGCAGCACCTCCTCCCGATCCGCTAAGGGACCCAAGCGGAAGAACGCCAAGTTCCGGGTAATCCAGGGAAGCAAATCCGACGGCGACGAACCGCCCAGATATCATTAAAGGCCAGGCGTAACTAAAAAGCAACGGATACAGCAAACCGAAAGAGCCGGGCGGCGCCGCCCGGCTCTTTCGGTTTCTATATGGGAAGGACAGCATCAACCAGGCTGTTCCCTGCTCCGACGCTACACACGCAGAATCGTCTGCGGCTTCTCTTCCATGTACAGCTTCCCCGCTCCTTCCGGTGAATCCATTCTTGGATGAAACTTCGTCCAGTGCTGCTTGTATTCCTCGAGCTTCCACTTCTGAAAGAAAGACATGGCCGCCCGGTGTCCGGATTCGTACAGCTCCTGGCTTTGGCGGGAAGTCAGGTCGAAGTCCGTAACCGACACGCCAAGCGTGGGAATCTTGACCGTCCGGAAGCGGTTCTGCTCCTGGATATACCTCTCGTCATGCGCATCGAGCATGGTCGAGAATAAGGCCCGCATCATCGACACCGGTCCCCGGATGCGGTTCGGCGTCCCCGCTCCGCGGCCGACGAGCTGAAAGCCAATCGTCGGTATGATCTGACGTGTTGCGGCTGCCGAGGCTTCCATCCGGTCGAAGATCCACAGCGGAAAGTTGCTCAGCAGCGCCCCGTCGACAATGAATACGAATCCATCGTTAAACCCTTCGCCGGGCTGACGGGCTGCGGCCTTCTTGCGGATGATGACCGGATCGAAGAAATACGGAATGGCGCTGCTCATCCGGACCGCCTTCGCTACAAGGAAGCGCCGGGGATCAAAACCGTAATGGGCGATGTCGTCCGGGAGGACCAGCAGCCTGCGGCCGGAAATATCCGAAGCGATAATCCGCAGCTGATCCTTCTCGAGATCGCCGAAGGTGCGGATTCCTTTGGCCAGCAAGAGCTGGTAGATCCAGTGCTCCAGCCGCTCGCCGGAATACAGCCCCCGCTTAATGAACAGCCGGGCGAGCGGACCGACCCACTTCGTATTGAACACGGGAGCCCGGTGCAGGAAGGAGCGGAACGGCGTCGCTTCAATAACTTCTTTCAGCTCCTGGGCCCGGTATCCTGCGGCCACCAGGGAAGCCACGATCGAACCGGATGAGGTGCCGGCCACCTGGTTGAATCCATACCCCAGCCCTTCTACGGCGGCTACCGCCCCGGCCAACCCGATCCCTTTGACCCCGCCGCCTTCGAATACCGCGTTAATCTTCATTCCGCTCCACTCCCCCACTGCCGCGGCAGTCACCATCTTATCATCTATGTATGCGGGAATGCCTGGACGTTATGCGGCCGTGCGGCACAAGCCGGAACAATAAAAAACACCCGGCGCAGGGCCGGATGTTCTGGTTCTTCAAGGGAGACGTATTCGAAAAGCTCTAGTTGGGGTTTTCTTCAATTTCCTTCTTAATCTGCAGCAGCGCCTCGCCGCGGGAAGGATCCTGCTTGAAATACTCGAGCAGCATTTCGATGCAGGTAATGGAGTCCCAGCTGAGATGATGCTCGATGCCTTCGACATCTTTGTATATGTTCTCCTCGGAGACGCCGATCAGCGTCAGGAACTCCTCAAGCAGCTGATGCCTGTCCACCAGACGCTTGCCGACCTTCTGGCCCTTGGAGGTAAGTACAAGTCCACGGTACTTCTCATAGATCAGATAGTTATCCTTGTCGAGCTTCTGGATCATCTTGGTCACGGAAGAAGGATGAACCTCCAGTCCTTCCGCAATATCGGATACGCGGGCGTAGCCTTTTTCGTCAATCAATTTGTAAATCTTCTCTAAGTAATCTTCCATACTCGGCGTAGCCATGCGCGTTCCTCCTGTGTTTCGCGAACCGGCGGAGCATGGGCCCCGGAAGGTTCGTTCATTCGTCTGAGCGTTAGGAAAGTGCCAAGAATCGGGGGCTGCCCCCATGCTTTCCCTCGGTTCGGAAGCGCACCAGCGGCACATCCTAAGGTCATCTTAAGCGTTCTTTACTATATCATAGGCTTCTTCCACTTCGCAAGTCCGCACCACCGCCCCACCAACCTTGCCCGCAGGGAGGAAAAGCGATGACCACCGAGCTGCTTGCACCCCCGGTCCGCGGTACCCAGGTATTCGTACCGGAGCTCGTGTACTTCGAGCCGAATGCGCTGGAATACCCCAAAGGCCAGAGAATTCACGAGTGGGCCCAAAAAGAAGGTCTGCCGATCCGCATCACCCCGTCGCACAACCGGATCACGAATCTGCCCGGGGAGAGCGATCTCGAGAAATACCGTATCGCCAAGCGCACGCTTGTCGTCGGCATCCGCAAGACGCTCAAGTTCGATACGTCGAAACCATCGGCCGAATACGCGATTCCGATCGCGACGGGCTGCATGGCCCACTGCCATTACTGCTACCTGCAGACGACGCTCGGCGCCAAACCCTATATCCGTGTCTATGTGAACACGGACGATATCCTGAAAGCCGCCCAAGGGTACATTGACGAAAGGGCCCCTGAGATCACCCGTTTCGAAGCGGCCTGTACGTCCGATCCGGTGGGGCTTGAGCACATCAGCGGCTCGCTGAAGGAATATATCGAGTTCATGGGACAGCAGCCGCTAGCCCGGCTTCGTTTCGTAACGAAGTTTCATCATGTGGACCCTCTGCTCGATGCCAAGCACAACGGGCATACCCGGTTCCGGTTCAGCGTGAATGCCGACTATGTCATCAAAAACTTTGAGCCGTCAACCTCGTCGTTCCATGAGCGGATTGAAGCGGCAGGCAAAGTAGCCAAAGCCGGCTATCCCCTCGGCTTCATCATCGCGCCGATCATCTGGCATGAAGGCTGGGAGGACGGGTACGCCGAGCTGCTGACGAAGCTGAAAGAAACCCTGCCGCCCGAAGCCACCGCCGATCTGACCTTCGAGCTGATCCAGCACCGGTTCACGAAGACGGCCAAAACCATTATTCAGCAGCGTTATCCGAAAACAAAGCTCGAGATGGACGAAGAAAAGCGCAAGTACAAGTGGGGGCGCTGGGGACAGGGCAAGTACGTCTATCCCGATGAGCAGGCGAACGCCCTGCGCGAATTTATTACGGAGCGGATCTTTGAGAACTTCCCGGAGTCGAAGATCGAGTATTTTACGTAACAGCGCAGTGGAATGGAAAAAGCGGTCCGTGGGGCCGCTTTGTTTTATCCTATCCAGCTTGGCGTGATACGCTGCAGCCATATGGTGATGCGCGTCATTTGGTCCGTATAAAGCAGGACCGCCATGAGCAGCATGACGCCGCCGCCGATTTTCATCATGAGCGAGCTGTACTTCAGAATCCACTTCGTCGACCCGATGAAGAAAGCCAGCACGAAGAACGGAATCGCAAAGCCGAGTGAGTACGCAGAGATCAGCGGGAGCCAGGAGTCCGGCTGCGTCGCGGCCAAGGACAGCATGGCCGAGAGGATCGGCCCGATACAGGGGGACCAGCCCGCCGCGAAGCCGATGCCGACCAGCAGCGAACCGAGATATCCGGCCGGCTTTGCTTTCAGCTGCAGCTTGCGTTCTTTCATCAGCCACTGGGGCTGAAAGATCCCCAGAAGGAACAAGGCCATGACGAAGATGAGAATGGCGGACAGCTGTCTCAGAAGATCGCGCTGATCGTCGAACAGCGACGCTACCGCGCTGGCTCCCAGTCCCATCGTGTAGAAGACGACGGAGAAGCCGAGGATGAAGCACAAGGTATGGGTGATGAGCTTCAACCGGATTTCGCCGGAGCCCTCCTCGCTCTTCAACCGGCCCACCGAGACACCGGTAATATACGACAAATAAGACGGATACAATGGCAGGCAGCACGGTGAGATGAACGAGATGAACCCGGCCCACAGCGCGATCCAGATGTTAAGTTCCATGATGAGACTTCGACCCCTTTCTTGCCGGCGGCATTACATAGGCGGTATGACATAAGCGCGGGATGCAAGGTATGTATTCAGGGAGGGCACGGTTATGTGCGCCATCCCCGCTTGAAAGCGAGCAGAATCACCAATACGCCGATCAGCATAAGCACGACGGTCGCACCCGGGGGCAGATCCCACAGCCCGGCGGAGATCAGTCCTAGCGACACGGCCAGCTCGGAGAACAGGATCGCCCAGAAGACGGACCACTTGAAGCTTCGGGCGACGAGCAGCGAGCAGGCGACTGGGATCGTCAGCAGCGAGGATACGAGCAGCGCGCCGACGATCTTGATCGATACGGAGATGACAAGCGCCGTCATCATCGTGATCATGATGTTGTAGAACCGCAGCGGCAGCCCGCTGACCCCGGCCGCTTCCTCATCGAAGAAGAGCAGGAACATCTCCTTGTAATTGAACGCGACGAAAGCGGATACGAGCACCGCCACTCCGCCGACAACCCATAGATCCGTGCGGTCCAGCGTATAGATGCTCCCGAAGAAATAGCTCATCACGTTAATGTTGAAGCCTTTGCCCAGTGTGAACAGCAGGGTGGCCAGGGCCACGCCTCCGGACATGATAATGGCTATGGACAGCTCCGCATACGACTTGTACGCTTTGCGCAGCTTCTCAATTCCGAAGGAAGCCAGCAGGGCAAACACGAGCCCGACTCCGATCGGATACACGTTGATCAGAAAACCCAGCGCGACGCCCGCAATCGAGACATGCGCCAGCGTGTCCCCGATCATCGACAGCCTTCGCAGAACGAGAAACACGCCCATAAGCGGAGCGGTCAAGCCGATTAGCAATCCGCCGATCAGCGCCCTTTGAAAAAAGTACTCTTGAAAAATATCCAACCTGCAGCCTCTCCTATCTACGTCAGCACTTCCATGGACTCTCTTAACTGCTGCATCGAATGCGTCAGATCCGTTTCCCTGCAGTCCTCCGGCGAATGGGTATGCTTCACATAGAAGGAGAGCGACCCGCTCCGCTGGATGGCTTCCTCGCCGAGGTACGACTGGACCATGTCCATATCGTGCGAAACCATCATGAACGTAATGTGATGATGCTGGTGCATGTGCCGGATCATGCGGAAGAAGCCCGCCTGCGTCTCGGCGTCGATCCCGACCGTCGGCTCATCGAGAATGAGCAGCTCGGGGTTGTTGATCAGCGCGCGGGCCAGGAACACCCGCTGCTGCTGGCCGCCCGACAGCTGGCCGATGCGGCGGTCGGCCAAATCCTCGATGCGCATGGCGTAGAGCGCGTCATCGGCCTTCGACAGCTGCGCCTTCGACAGGCGGCGGAACATGTTCTTTTTGCCGTAAAGGCCCGACGTTACGACCTCCCGCACCGTTGCCGGGAACAGGGGGTTCAGGGAATTCTTCTGCGGCACATAGCCGATCCGCTCCCAATCCCGGAAGGTCGAGAGCGGCTCCCCGAACAGGCGGATCTCGCCGCGGGTCGGCTTCAAGAGGCCGACGATCATCCGCAGGAGCGTCGTCTTGCCTGCTCCGTTCGAGCCGATCAGGCCGACGAAGTCCCGCTCGAGCACCTTGAAGTTCAGCCCGTTAATGACGGTTTTGTGTTCATAAGAAAAAAAGACGTCATCGATCGATACGATCTCCCGATGACATCCGGAATGAGCGGTTTGCTGCATGGTGTATGGCTCCTCCAGGGTTCATGCGGCCATCCGCTCCCTTCCGCTTGCAGAAGAAGCGGGTGACGGCCGTTCTGTAATTGCGGTCTCTCTTATTGTAATGCTTTTACTAAAGAATTCAAATTATTCTTCATGACCTTCACATAATCGTCACCGGCCTTGATCTGATCTTCCGTCAGTCCTTCCAGCGGATTAAGCACGGCTGTCTGCACGCCCGCATCCTGGGCCAGCGTCTTGGCCAGCTTGTCGGAGACAAGCTCCTCAAAGAATATATATTTCACATCGTTGTCTTTTATGAATTGGAGAATGCCCTGCAGGTCCTTCGAGGTCGGCTCGGCATCCGGCGCAAGGCCCATGATCGGCTTCTGGGTCAGTCCGTACTCCTTGGCCAGGTAGCCGAAGGATTGGTGCGTGACAACGATCTCCTTCTTCGGAACCGTGGAGAGCTTCGTCTGGAACTCGAGGTGCAGCGCATCCAGATCCGCCGCAAGCTTGGTGAAGTTCGCTTCATAGTCGGCCTGGTGTGCGGTATCCGCCTGCACGAGAGCATTCTTGATATTCTCGGCGATCTTCTTCGCATTGACGGGAGAGAGCCAGAGGTGCGGATCGACCGCATGCTCGTTGTGCTCCTCTTCTTCGTGGCCGGCTTCATCCTTATGCTCCGTCTCATGCTCGTGAGCAACACCTGTGCCTTCGATAAGCGCTACGCCTTTTCCGGCTTCCACGACAAGCGACTTCGAATCGGACTTGAGGCTCTCCAGCGTATCGTTGACCCAGCCTTCGAAGCCCGCCCCAAGGTACACGAACACCTGCGAATTCTTGATATTCTGGATATCACGGCTCTTCGGGGACCAGTCGTGGGGCTCGACTCCAGCCGGCACCACATTGATGGCATTGACGTGCGCGCCGCCGATCTTCGAGGCGAAGTCGTACAGCGGATAGAAGCTCGTTACGACATTGATCTTGTCATTGACGAGCGCCGCCTGCGGCTTGCCGCAGGCCGACACCACCGCCAGGACCGCAATCAGGGCAAGCGGCAGGAACGACCGGCGCAGCCGCGGGAAGCGGAACCTCCGGGATAAGAAGAAACGGAACATAATGATTGCACTCCTTTGTATGTAAATCGTAAAAATTTTTATTAGAACAAAACAGATTATACGGCCACCCTTCCGGCTTGTCAATGGTAAATGTAGAAATTACTATAAAGAGGAGCTGCCCCCCTTCCCCTGGAACCTCTTTTTCTCGAACAACGAAAAACACCCTGTGCGGGTGCCTTTTCTAACTTTTGGACAGCCTATGGGTCCTCTGATAAATCTGTGTCTCCCATCCATGGATCAAGAGATCATGCGTCCCGGGAGAGGTGCCTCCACCACCGCCTTGACCGGATGAATAGATCAAACGATGATTTGCCTCTGCTAAAGTATCGGCAACCCTTCGATCATCAAACCAGATTCCCAGGGGCTCTTCGGATACATTGACGACGATCAGGAACTCCTCACTCCCGCTCCTTCTTATATAGGAGAGCACCGAATCCTCCGAATTGCCGACAAACTCCAGCTCCCCGTCCCATAATGCCGCATACGAGGTTCTCAGGTGAATCAGAGCCTTATAGTGAGCGCACAGCTCCTCATCAAACAAGTTCCAGTCCAGTCGGTACTCGTGAAACAGGGAAGTCCAGGTATCCAGCGTGCGCTCGTTAAACTCCTGGCCCATCATGATCGCAGGCACGCCTTCCACCGTCAGCAGAATGGACGCTGCGGGCTTGGTCAACGGTTCTCCGGCGTAGGCCCGCATCCGGGACTGCTCCTTCTCCTCCAGCCACCGCATCCGCAAAGCGCCTTTCGGAAAGCTGTACTTATTAGGAATGATAGATCCGGACGAACTCATCCCGTGTGATCTTCCGTTCGGCCAAGTCTTTGATCGTCAGCCTCAGGCTGCCGTCATAAGTCAAATCGCAGCATTCCAGGTGATGATACTCATCGTAGGATTGGGAGATCAGTGCGATGTCCGCTTTCACTTTCAACAGCGCCTGCCGGATCTGCGCCAGGAAATCCATCGGAGTGATATCGGAGTCGTCCAATCGGAAGCCGTCGAACTCAAACCGGGTGACCCAATAGGTCATGGCTTCTATAATATAAGCTCTCATCTCTTCATTATCGAAATTCAATCCCGCAAAATAGTCCCGGTTCGGAACCTCATAGTACAATTCACCGTTCTCTCTGCGCGTAAAATAGTCCGGGTGGCTCCGGGTCAGGATGTGATCCACACTGCCGCGGTTCATCACCCAATCCATGATCACCCTCATGCCATACTCATGTGTCTTGGCGATGAGCGCCTGCAGCTCGTCGGGTGTTCCAAACCCGCTGTCTATGGAATAATAATCCCTCACGGCATAGGGATCGCCGAAGCTTCCGATTCTTTTCTCCAGGCCAATCTCTTGGAAAGGCATGATCCACAGCGTATTGACCCCAAGCTGGTGCAGGTAATCCAGTTTGCCGGCCAGCCCCTTGAACCCGCCTTCCGTAAAGGCGCCGATATGCAGCTGATAAATCACAGCCTTTCGGATCCATTCGGGACTGTCCAATGCGTGAAATCCTTCATAGAGGAAACCGGGTGTTTGCTCCGAAATGCCGGTCGTTCGGATTAGAACATCCCCCTGCTCCGTTACAGTGATGGAAGAATTATGTTGTCCGTCCTCCGATACATTCGGGTTCAGCGGATCGAGGATCCATTCCGAATCATTCACCACGATCTTGTATAAATGTCTTCCTTCCGGCAGCTTCAGTTCAAGCTCCCAGGTATGGTTTTCCTTTCGCTGCATCCTATGCTTGGCCGCATCCCAGCTGTTAAAGGTTCCCGCTACGGCGACGCTGCGGACGTGCTCCCCCGCTTCATAAACAAATCTTACCCCATGCTGGCCTCTGGCCGGAAAATAAGGTTTCATCTGGTTCTCCCTCGTTTGTACCATCGCTTGGTTAGTGCAGTGCTATCGTTAATCTACCATGGAATGGGGACAAGATCTGTCACCATTCGAACGCAGGGAGAAAGACGACATCTCAAGCAAAAAAAGCATCCCTCCAGGCCAGAAATTCCTGACTTGGAGAGATGCTTTTGGCTGCTTAATTCATATCCACCGCGTTGACACGCCGCAGAGTACGGGGAGGTTCACTACTCGATACGCACGGCCTGCTCCTGCGCCCGGAGGCACAGTTCCGCCGCCTTGAACGCATGCTCCTGCGTCATCGCATTCTCGGTGCGGTGGATGCAGTCAAGGATGAGCTGGCCGAAGTACGGGTAGCCTACCTGCCCGTTGACGCTGAAGTGGTGCTCGCCTTCCTGGTTGACCAGGTACACATGGCCGCCCTGTTCGTCGCGGGCGATGTCCACATACTTGCGCAGCTCGATGTAACCATCCGTACCGAGGATAATCGTGCGGCCGTCGCCCCAGGTGCTGAGGCCGTCCGGCGTCAGCCAGTCGACGCGGAAGTAGAAGGTCGCCCCATTGTCGCCGACGAGCATCGCATCGCCGAAATCCTCGAGTTCCGGATACTGCTTGTTGTTGTAGTTCGCCACCCGCGAGCTGGTTACCGTGCCGTCCTTGGCTCCGGTATAGAACAGGAACTGCTCGATCTGGTGGCTCCCGATATCGCAAAGGATGCCGCCGTACTTCTCATGCTCGAAGAACCACTGCGGACGGGACGGGGCATTGAGCCGGTGCGGCCCCCAGCCCATCACCTGAACCACGCGCCCGATCGCGCCCTGCTCCACGAGCTGGCCCGCGTAGATGGCGCTTTCGACATGCAGCCGTTCGCTGTAGTAGACCGCGTACTTACGACCGGTCTCTTTGACCTTCGCGCGCGCGGCTTCCAGCTGGGCCAGCGTGGTGAACGGCGTTTTGTCCGTGAAGTAGTCCTTGCCGGCGTCCATGACGCGAAGCCCGAGGGCACAGCGCTCGGATGGCACAGCGGCGGCCGCGACCAGCTTGATCGACGGATCGCTCAGGATCTCCTCCTCGGAAGCGGCTGCCCGCGCCTGCGGGAACTTCTGCCGGAAGGCTTCCACTTTCTTCGGATCCGGATCGTAGACCGCCACGAGGTCGGCCCCCGCTTCGATCAGCCCGTTCGCCATCCCGTAGATATGCCCGTGGTCCAGCGCCACCGCGGCAAACGCGAACTCGCCCTGCGACACCACCGGATTCGGTTTCCCCTTCGGCGCGTAGTTCATTCCGTCGTGCTTCGACATATGAGAATCGGCCTCCCATGAAATCCTTACGGATTTGGTAGTGTTAACGTGAACAGTCATTATTTTACCACAGGACTGTTCACGTGAACATCCCTTATTGATCCGAATTCGTTATTTCACGATCGCGCCGTTCGGCAGGTCTTCGGCAACCGTCGCCAGCGTCAGCTGGTCGCCCTTGGAAGCCGCAAGGATCATCCCCTGCGACAGCTCGCCGCGCAGCTTCACCGGCTTCAGGTTCGTGACGCAGATGACCTTGCGTCCGACCATCTGCTCGGGGGTGTAGAACTTCGCGATGCCGGAGACGACCTGGCGCTGTTCATCGCCGAGATCGAGCTGCAGCTTCAGCAGCTTGTCGGCCTTCTTCACCGGCTCGGCGGCGATGACCTGGGCTACGCGGAGCTCCACCTTGAAGAAATCGTCGATGGAGATTTCCGGCAGGTGCTCTACTTCCTCCGCATCCGTTGCAGCTGGTGCAGCTGGAGCCGCCTGACTGCCTTCGGCAGCAGGTGCCGCGGCTTCGGTTTCTGACGAAGGCGTGCCGCCCGTCATCGAAGCGGCAATGTACGCGATCTCGACGTCGGCCTCGAGGCGCGGGAAGATCGCTTCGCCCTTCGTCACGCGGGTGCCGGATGGCAGCGTGCTGAACGCGTGGACGGTATCCCATGCCGTCAGCTCCCCTTCCGCGATGCCGAGCTGCGCCCAGATCTTCTTCGGCGCCTGCGTCAGGAACGGCTGCAGGAGCACCGAGGAGATCCGCAGCGATTCGGCGAGCACGTACAGCACGGAGCCGAGCGTCGCTCGCTTGTTCTCGTCCTTGGCGAGCACCCATGGCGCGGTCTCGTCGATGTACTTGTTCGTGCGTGAGATCGACTGCCATACCGCCGACAGGGCGACGGAGAACTCCATGTTCTCCATGCTCTCTTCGACCTTCGCCACAGAGGCGCGGATCGTCTCGAGCAGGTCCTTGTCGAACTCGGTGGCCCCTTCGATGTACGGCTGCACTTCACCGCCGAAGTACTTCTCGATCATCGCCACGGTGCGGCTCAGCAGGTTGCCGAGGTCATTCGCGAGGTCGTAGTTCACGCGCTCCACGAAGCTCTCCGGCGTGAAGGTGCCGTCGGAGCCGAACGGAACATCCCTCATCAGGAAGTAGCGCAGCGCATCCAGGCCGTAGCGGTCGATCAGCGTAACCGGGTCGACGACGTTGCCTTTGGATTTGGACATCTTGCCGTCCTTCATCAGGATCCAACCGTGGCCGATGACCCGCTTCGGCAGCGGAATGTCCAGCGCCATCAGCATGCACGGCCAGATGATGGAGTGGAAGCGGACGATTTCCTTGGCCATGAGGTGGACGTCCGCCGGCCAGTACTTCCGGTACAGGCTGTCGTCATCGCTGCCGTAGCCAAGTGCCGTAATGTAGTTGGACAGGGCGTCGATCCATACGTAGATGACATGCTTCGGATCGCCGGGCACCTTGATGCCCCAGTCGAATGTCGTCCGGGATACCGCGAGATCCTCGAGGCCCGGCTTGATGAAGTTGTTGATCATCTCGTTGCGGCGCGCTTCCGGCGTCAGGAATTCCGGATGCTCCTCGTAGTGCTTCACGAGCCGGTCCGCATACTTACTCAGGCGGAAGAAGTAGCTCTCTTCCTTCACCCACTCCACCGGGCGCCCGCAGTCGGGACAGTTGCCGTTGTCGAGCTTGTTCTCGAGGAAGAAGGATTCGCACGGCGTACAGTACCAGCCTTCATAGTGGCCGAGATAGATGTCGTCCTGCTCCTTCAGCTTCGTAAAAATCTTCTCAACCGCCTGCTTGTGCCGCGGCTCGGTCGTACGGATGAAGTCGTCGTACGTGATATCGAGCTTTTTCCACAGCTCCTTGATGCCTACCACGATGCCGTCGACGAATTCCTGTGGCGTTTTGCCGGCTTCCTGAGCCTTGCGTTCGATCTTCTGCCCGTGCTCGTCCGTGCCGGTCAGGTAGCGGACATCGAAGCCGCGAAGCCGCTTGTAGCGGGCCATCACATCGCCGGCCGTGGTGGAATAAGCGTGGCCGATATGGAGCTTGTCGCTCGGATAATAAATCGGCGTAGTAAGATAGAAGCTTGGTTTCTGGGACTGCGGTGTCGACATGGACAACAACCTCCTTGGTCATGGAAAAACAAAAAAGCCCTCATCCCTTTGGGACGAGAGCTTGTGCTCACGCGGTACCACCCAACTTCCCCTGCAACGAGGCACACTTCGGTAAGATGTGCGCAGGGCTCAGCGGCCGGGCTGCTGCCGGCCGTCCGTTAACGCCGGACCTACGATGAAAGCTCACCCGCCATGCTTGGCGCGGCTCACCGACATATCCTCCCGGACCATTTTCCTTCCGCTCCGCCAACCGGCTCTCACCTAACCCGGCTCTCTGCTGTGGCTTCTGCCTGAAGTACTTATCCGTTCACGGGACTGTTATGCCAAATATAGCGAAAATCCCCTGCGCCTGTCAAGGGACGTGATCCACGCCTCCCGGATGGAACGGGTGGCACTTGCAGATCCGCTTGACGGTCAGCCAGCTGCCGCGGGCCGCCCCGTGCTTCTCCAGCGCTTCGAGCGCGTATTCCGAGCAGGTCGGGTAGAACCGGCAGGTCGGCGGCTTCAGCGGCGAAATAAACCGGCGGTAGAACCGGACCGGCGCCTGGAGCGCTTTTTTCATATGGTCTTCCGCCCTCCCTCCGCCCTTCTTGCGTCTCATGATGCCATGGGGGAAGGCCGCCTGTCAATTGGGCTTCACGGCTGCCGGCTTGACTACCGCCTCATCCGGCGTCATGGGCTCCTCGTACAAGCTGTTTCCGAGGCTCAGGCCTGAGTAGCTCCAGTGCTCGACCACTTTTCCCTGCCGTGTAAACACCAGAATGCTCGTCTCCTCGTCATTCGAGAGAAAGCTGTCGGTCCAGTGATACCCTATACGCTCGTTGATCTGCTGAGGACCCGTGTAAGGCGGGAACACATACAGCAGGTCCCACTCGAAAGGCGTATAATTCCGAATCCGCACCTCTCCTCCCTCGGCTTCCGCGCGCTTTACCGCTTCCCCGATCGCCTCTTTAACGGCGGCTTCCTTGTTGGTTTCGCTCACAGCACTCCCGGTCGCGAGTCCGACCCAGGAGCCCATGCCGATGACTCCGGCCAACAGGAGTATGTGTATTTTTTTGTTCACGATTGATCCCTTCCTTAGCCGCTCGGGCATATCTTTTTGTGCTCCGTTAAGTGCTCGGGCATATCTTTTTGTGCTCCGTTATGCTTCGCATAAAGGTCGCTTTCAAAAAGATATCTCCTCGCTGGCAGGTAAAACCCGGCAAACAAAAATACGGACTAACAGCGATGAATGCACGTTTTTTTTACCTAATACCTAACTGCATACAAACCCTTAAATCCACACCAGCCCATAGCCAGTACTGCCTGCTTACTTGTTCCGGTGGCTGTACCATGTCGTCGCTAAAATCTTAATGGCGTTCCCACGTGTTATCCAAACGCGCTTGCAAGCTGTGCTGCGGGCAAAAATCAGGGCATCTACGCGAGCCACTTGTATGTATATCCGATGATGAGCCCGAGCCCGTAAAAGGCGAGCGTGCCGTAGCGTTTGTTATCCTCGCCATTCAGAAAGCCGTCGGCCATGAAGACGCCGGCAAAGATAAGAAGCTTCAGCCAAAAGTTGCATTCCAGCTGCGGATGAATGACGCCATAACCCAAGGCCGTAGCGCACAGCAACCAGGATACCACGGTTTTTGTTTTTTCTCTATTTTCTATCTCCGTCTCTCCTATCTTATCATAGAATTGTTACATATTTTACCTTTTATTTGGTTTCATACGCTATTTTACCATGGAAGTTCCATTTTTGTGGCCGCCCTCTCCGTATTCTTGATATACTTAAGAAATTTGTAAGAGATTTGTAGAGTGTGTTGTCATTCCCTTCTGGTAAGCTCACTACTGTCCCTCTTCCTTCCCGGAAAAGCGGAGACGAAGCAAATGCGGTACATCCATTCCATGAAATAAGGCAGGTAGAACCCCCCTATGCAAACCTATAATGTGCTGGTAGCCGACGACGAGCCCGAGATTGCCGAAGCGATCGAAATCTATCTGAGGACCGAGCATATGAACGTGCTCAAGGCATCGAATGGCCTTGAAGCGCTGCGCATTCTCGAGGAAGAAGACATTCATCTGCTCATCCTCGATGTCATGATGCCGATGCTCGACGGAATCAAGACTACGCACCGCATCCGGGAGCAGCGCAGCATCCCGATCCTCATGCTCTCCGCCAAGTCCGAGGATACGGACAAAATTCTCGGACTCAATGTCGGAGCGGACGATTACCTCACGAAGCCGTTCAATCCGATGGAGCTCGTCGCCCGGGTGAAGTCGCAGCTGCGGCGGTATACTCTCTTCGGCAGCTACCAGGCGCAGGAGAATGAGATCCGTGTCCGCGGCCTTGTGCTCAACCAAGCGTCGAAGACCGTGTCCGTGGAGGGCGAGGAAGTGCGGCTGACCGCGACGGAGTACAAGATCCTCGAGCTGCTCATGCTGCACAAAGGACGGGTCTTCTCCATTGAGGAGATCTACGAGAAGGTATGGAAGGAGCCGTACTTCCAGGCCGAGAATACGGTGGCCGTCCATGTACGGCGCATCCGCGAGAAGATCGAGATCAATCCGAGGGAACCCGAATATTTGAAGGTGGTGTGGGGCATTGGTTACAAGATGGAAAAGTAAACGGCTGGCATTCACCGCCTGGATGCTACTGATCGGTCTGACGGCGGTCTCCCTGGTTACGGCCGGCGATATCTGGACGCATAGGGCGTTCCTGAAGGACAATTACTACTTCGAGAGCCGCGACTTCCAGGAACAGCTCCGCGCGCATACGAATCTGATCCAGTTCATGCATGGGGAGAACCAAAGGTACAAGGAGCTGACGGCGGAAGAGAAAGTCGGAAAGGAACGGCTGGCAGCGTGGGATGCTTCCTATGCCGCCATGCTGAAGAGAAGCCAGCTCCGCATCCAGGCTGTACACAGCGCACGGCTCGAGCAGGCGGTGCAGCAGGGTCAGGGTCCTGAGGAGCTGGCCCGCATCCGTCAGGAGCAGCAGCAGGATCTTGAGAAGGCGGAAGCGGAAGTCGCCGCCTTGAAGCGGAAGCGGATTGCGGAGTACGTGGCGTACCGTGACAAGCAGTATCAAGAAGCGGAGCTCGATCTTCGTAAGAGGGCTGGGTCGGTTCAGTACTACATCTGGGATAAAAGCCAAAACGGTACCTATACAACGTATGCAAACATAACCTCCGCACCGGATCAATTTTATCTTGATGATTCCCTTTATTATGTACGCATGCCGCAGGAAAGCCCGGTCAACAGCGAGTATCTGAGGTCGCTCAACGAGTATTTCCAGGCGCATCAGTGGGAAGGGTACCTGATGGTCCCGAAGGTTCCGAAGGGGTTCTCCCAGATTCACCTTGATTCCATCTATTACAGCTCGATCAAGAACCGGATCGTCAAGGAGCTGGAGCTGCTGGTGGCATGTTTACTGAGTATGGTGATGCTCGGTTACTATCTTTTCCGGTGCAAAGCGGCTTTGGGTTCGACCATCCCTGGGCGGGTGGCAAGCAGGATCAGTCAATTGCCATTCGATGCGCGCCTTGCTTTGTTTCTGGTCAGCGGCCTAACCGCGATCGGAATAATTGACGAGATTGCTGTGTTCACAATGCCGCCTCATCCTTCACAACTGCTGTTATTGCTTCTGCTGACCATGTTATTGGGCGGCCTGCTTCTGCTGCTGCGTGATGCGATGCAGCTCGCCAAGGAACCGGGATTGATCAGGGCGGAGTGGGAGAAAAGTATTACGAAGCGTGTGCGTGGTAAACTGGTGGATCGGACGATGTATCGCAGTATGACGTTTAAAACGGTTGTGATAATGACTGCGACGATTGGACCCGCATGGTTAACGGTTATTTCTCGCTCCGATAATTTAGGTTTGGGACATGATGAGGTAACCGTGTTAACATCGGGATACTGGATTGCCTATACCCTTTTCGTCGTCCCCTACGTCCTGCGTCGAATCCGCACCCTTGACACCATCCTCGCAGGCGTCACCCGAATGACCGAAGGCCAGATCCACGTGGCCTTTCCGGAGAAGGGCCGGGGCAGCCTGTACCGGCTGGCCCACGGCATCAACAACATGCGGGAAGGCCTGCAGACCGCGCTTGAGTCGCGGATGAAGAGCGAGCGTATGAAGACCGAGCTCATCACGAACGTCTCCCACGACCTGAAGACACCGCTGACGTCCATCATCAACTACGTCGATCTGCTCAAGTCGCCCGAGCTGCCGGAGGAGACGCGCAGGGACTATGTGGCCATACTGGACCGCAAGGCCCAGCGGCTGAAGGCGCTGATCGACGACCTGTTCGAGGCGTCCAAGATGGCCAGCGGGGCGGTCGAGCTCCAGGCCGAACCCGTCAATGTGGCCGCCCTGCTCCAGCAGGCGCTTGCCGAATTCGAGGACAGCTTGGCCGCCTCATCTCTCACCTTCCGCGTCCAGGTGGATCAGCCGCAGATGATGGCCGCCCTAGACGGCCGGAAGACGTGGCGCGTCTTTGAGAACCTCATCGGCAATGCGGTCAAGTACGCTCTCCCGCAAACGCGGATCTATGTCACGCTGAGCCAGGGGCCGTCGGATATTCTGCTGACGGTGAAGAACGTCTCCGCCTACGAATTCGAAGGCGAAGCCCAGGAGCTCGCCGAACGCTTCAAGCGCGGGGACGCTTCCAGGCATACCGAAGGTTCGGGGCTCGGGCTCGCCATTGCCAAGAGCATCGTGGAGCTGCAGGGCGGCGAGCTCGGGATCGAGGTCGACGGCGATATTTTCAAGGTGACCGCGAGCTTCCCCAGTCTGCCTGTCGGAGTGAAGATCCCGGAGGCCGGCTAGGACCTGTACTGCGCATACGGCTGAGCAGCCAATAAATCTAAAAACCGGCATTCCTCTCTAAGCGAGGAACGCCGGTTTTCTACTTCTCAACCCTATAAGGCCGCCCACGAACTACCAGGCAGACAAGTACCGCTGCAGTGCGCTGAGCGGCTCAATGACGCGCGCCCCCCGCCCCTGCAGCTTTCGCGCCGCATCCGCCATCGACAGCTGGGCGGCGGCGACAGGCACAGCGGGATCCTCCGCCGTCAGGCCGGCGAGAAACGCGCTGGTCTCTTCGGCATAGCGATCCTCCCTGCCCTGCAGCAGATGCTCGAATAGGCTGGCGTCCGCCACGACGGCTTCGGCACGAAGCGGGATGCCCCGTGCTTCCGCATAGGCTTCGAGCCGCTTCATCGTCCCCTGGACGGTGGCCGGATTTGTGAAGGCAACACGGCACGCTCCCCCGCTCTCCGCCACCTCCCGGAACCAGGGTTCGTCAATGGCGATGACCTCGGCACCGACGCTCTCCAGCCGTGCGCGGTCCAGCTTCGCCAGCTCGGCGATATAGTTCGTGCACGTGATGAGAATCGCGTCGACCCCGCAGCCGGCGATCCACTCCAGTTGACCAGTCAGTCGGTCCTGCAGCACGGAAGTGGTCCCCCGGGTTTCCAGCGGACCGGTCTTCTCCCCCTGCTTGGTCAGCCAGTGAATCAGTCCCGGATCGACAAAGTGCAGAAAGCCGAAGGACGCTGCATCGAAGGTTCCTTCAAAAAAACGGATGTTGGAATGGTGGGCATGCAGGCACCCGATCAGACGTTGGGCGGCGATAAGAATCCCTTCTTTCGTTAACAGTCCCAGGGGGTGAAGGCCTTCTTGGACGATGCCCCGTCTGGATATTCTTTACATCATAGCCCGCCCTGGCCCGCAGCGTCAACGGCTGCCGCCGCATCGTACAAGTCCTGTGCAGCCGAGCCTGCGCGGTAGTACGGATAATCCATGGACTTCTGCACGATCCGGACCGCCTCCACCCCGGCCAGCTGTTCCGCCACGTACAAGCCAAGATCGATCGAAGCGGCCACACCGCCGGCGGTAATCACGCCCCCGTCTCTCACAATCCGGGAGTGAAGCACCTCCGAGCAGTACGGCCGGATGCCCTTGTACAGCCCGGGATTTGTCGTCGCCCGTTTCCCTTCCAGGAAGCCCGCCGCTCCGAGCAGTAAGGCCCCCGTACATACGGAGATTTTGAGAGGGACGGATTCCGCCGTCCGCAGCCATGCGAGGAACTCCGGATCGAGCTGCAGCTCCCGTGTTCCCATGCCGCCCGGGATGAACAGCATGTCGTAACCGGACAAGTCCCCAATCCGTTTGGGGATGCGCACGGTCATTCCCCGGTCATCTGTGATTTCTTCCTCCAGAGCGCACAGGTCATAGGTCAGCCTGCCGAAGCCCTCTACCCGGTTCAGCCGGGTCACCGCATCGAAGAATCCGTGAAAATCAAGCATCGTCACTTCATTGAACAGAATGCATGCCATGCGAATCACCTTCATGACGTTCCCCCCACCTAAGCGTTTGCGAGGTTACGGAACCCTTGTCCGCTGTGCAGGCTTGTCGTAGGTGTCTTCCTCTTTCTTGATTATAACCGGCTTCCTTGCAGATCGCTCAGGCCCATGGGCACATTTCCTGCCCAGCCGTTTTGAGCCTGAGGTATAATAGCCGTACTCGAGGACCAGCCGGACGAAGATAAGGATGGCCTGGCGGACTCTGTCACGCCGGAAGCGGGCCCCCTCCCCAAAAAGACAAAAGGACCCCGCCACTCCAGGCGGAATCCTTTCGTCCCTGCAAGCTTACGCCTCCTGGCGCATCCGCTCGCCCTCTCTCTCCGCAGACGCCGCACTCTCGCGGTAGCCCGGCAGGCCGGTGCCCATCCGCCGCTCCCGGCGGTAGTCGAGCATCATGCCCGCCCCGAGGGCTGTGCAGTCGAGCGGCTCCGCGGCGATGTGAACCGGCACCCCGGTCTCCGCCTGAATCCGGTCGTCGAGCCCGTGGAGCAGCGCTCCGCCGCCGCACAGCAGCATGCCGCGCTCCACGACATCGCCCGCCAGCTCCGGCGGGCAGTGCTCCAGCGTATAGCGGATCGCCTCGAAGATCACCGCCAGGAAATCATCGAACAGCCCGCGGATTTCCCCTGACGTGAGGCGCACCGCACGGGGTAGCCCGTCGATGAGATCACGCCCGCGGATGTCGATGGAGATCTCCTCCGGCAGCTCGACCGCGGAGCCGATCCGCATCTTGATCTCTTCGGCCGTACGGTCGCCGATCGCGAGATTGTAAGTCTTTTTGACATACTCGATAATGTCCTTGTCGATCGACATCCCCGCACGCCGCACCGTATGGCTGACGACGATGCCCCCGAGCGACAGCACGGCCACCTGGCTGGTGCCCCCGCCGATATCCAGGACAAGCGAGCCGATCGGCTCGTCCACCGGCATCCCCGCACCGAGCGCCGCCGCCAGGGGCTCTTCGACGGCTACCGCCTTCTTCGCCCCCTTGTGCACCATGGTCTCCTCGACCGCCCGCTTCTGCACGCTCGTGATCCCGCACGGTACCGAGATGTATACCTGGGAATTGCGCAGCCAGCGCCGGCGGCCCTCAATCTTACGGATGAACAGCTGCAGCATCTGCGAAGTCATCTCGAAGTTCGCAATCACTCCGCTTGTCAGCGGATAGACGATCTCCAGCGATTCCGGCGTACGCCCGATCATCGCCTGCGCCTCCGTGCCTACGGCCACAATCTCGCCCGTATCCTGGCGGATCGCCACCACGGACGGTTCTCTGAGCACGATTCCCCTCCCCTGCTGATAGATCACCGTATTCGATGTTCCAAGATCAATGCCGTAATAAATATCAAAGCGTCCCAGCACGCTTCATCTCCTCCTTTTCCCTCTTCAGGACCGAGGTTCATCGGCGCCAAGGCAGCCTTACCGTATACCTTCCTGCAGCCGACTCCCCAAACGGCCCCTGCACCCGCCCTTCCGGCACCCTCGCCGGGACGGCTGCGAATGATTGCCCATTGGTTGTTTGCCTGCCATTCCTGCTATGTACCTGTGCGGGCCGAGCGCGGTGATGTCTCACGCTCTCATGTGCTTGACCTACCTGAAGTTCCGCCCTTTTTGGGAAGCATTTCCCTAAAGCATTCTGTACACGACCCGTATTTACGGGGGCACACCGCCAAAAAACGAACGGACCACCACCTCGCCCCCACGTTTTCCGGCTTGATTCAGGGGCTGTTTGAATTCGGGGAGCCGCGGTTAAATAACTATGTTATAATGAGACTGTTCCGTCTTTTCCGACAAAAACCCCCATAAAATTGGAATATTACGTCGAATGGTATAGGACGGCGACAGTACACAGAACCGAAGCAACCGAATGAAACTACTGGAGTTTGGAAGGTGACGCCCATGAGCAATTCCAAAGATCTGCTGCAAAGCAAGCTGAAGGCTTGGAAGAGCGCCGCAACCTCGCTGATCTCTTCCCCCGAAGGCGAAAACGAAACCGACAGCCATGTGATCGAGCTGGAGCCCGAATATTACGAGAAGTGCCGGCAAATGGCCGAAGCCCAGCATACGACGGTCAGCGGTGCCGTCCACTATATGATCGAGCAGTTTTTTGCCGTACGCAGCCACGAGATGATGTTCCAGGCTACCGTGGAGCAAAAAGAGAAGAATCCGCTTCTGCAGCTTGATGCGCTTACCAAACGCAGAGACCGGCGGGTAGAGGAGGCAGAAGAATATGAGCGTACTTGATACGGACGGACTCGGCCAGACGGTCTTCCTGGAGCAGTCCGCCCTGATGGCGTTCATGAATCCCGAAGACCCTTATTATCTCAAGGCCCGTACACTGTTCTACGATATGGATGATATGGACCGGCGGCTCGCTACGACGAACTATGTCGTGTTCGAGACCCACCAGTGGCTGCGCAATCATTTTGATTATTCGGATGCCCAGATCTTCCTGAACACGATGGACAAAGCGGCCCAGAAGGGCGTCTTGACGATTATTCCAAGCTCACCGGAACTGGAGCAGGAGGCCAAGCGGCTCATCATCGACTTCCCGAACTACCAGTTCTCGCTGAGCGAAGCGCTGACGGCGGTTGTCATGCTCTCCTACCAGATGAAGCGGATCTTCACCTTCAATCCGAACTATTCGTTTCTGCCGAAGATGGACCGGGAGATCAAGGTGCTGCCTAGCATGTGGTGACAAGCGGCCCCCAACCGCGGATCCCGAATTGAACCGCTTACATAATGTTCCGCCAGGAACCCCGGCAGGCCGGCTTACCATAGGGTAGGCCGGCCTGTTTGACGCGGAAGCCGGGATGCCCAGAGGATTCGGCTACTCCCGAAAGGGACGGACCGCACGGACGACGGCTGCCGGTCCGATGCGAACGGTGAAGACAGCGGAGCCCTGTACGGTCTAAGGCAGCTCGCGCCAACAGCCCCGGGTTCGACTGATGATCGTCACTCCTGTTCTAACTTGCTCAGGAGAGCTGCGCGGTCTTGGGCTCGATCGTCTTCTTCAAATAGTATCTCTGGTACCCTTCCGGAAAGCCGTCGAGCACCCCGAATACTTCAAACCCCATCTTCCTGTAGAACTCCGGCGCCTGGAAGCTGAACGTATCGAGGTGCATCAGCTTGCAGCCGCGCAGCCGCGCAGCTTCTTCCGCCTCTGCAATCAGCCTCCCGCCCAGCCCCCGTCCTCGGTACTTCTCATGTACCCACAGGATCTCGACATACAGGGCGAACCGGTAGGTCCGGCCTAGCAGCCCGCCAGTTACCGAACCATCCTCGTCCTTCAGCAGGAAATTCATCGTCTCCGAATGAGCGTGGAAGGCGGTCGGTGCCGTGAGCTGATTGAATGCCATCAGCTGGGCCCGCACCGTACGGGCCTCTTCTTCCGTCCACTGGTCCGTCAGCAGCGGAAGTGGATCTTGTTTCGCAGTCATGGTTGGTTCCTCCCTCTTTACTTGCATGGCAGCATGCGCTGCAATGTCCCCTTCCCAATCCTGGAGCACGCGGCGTCCGGTCCCCAGCTCATAAGTACGCACGAAGAACCAGGCGAATCCCGCATAGAAGCCAAGCAGCGGATACCGGAAGGAAGCCGGCTTGTTCTTCTCGAAGCCGAAGTGTCCTGTCCAGGACAGAAGGTAATGTATCGCTGCGAAGACCGCCGTAAGCCGCCAGTCGACCAGCAGGAAGATCCACCCGAGGAAGGCAGCGAGAAACGCTGCGTAATGCAGCCGCAGGTTCCACGGATGGCGGTGAGCCTGCAGATACCGTACCACATCCGACTTCACGCGTCCGGGCGTCCGCAGCTGGGGGCCGTGGGCAGGATCTTCCAAAATCCCGGAATCATTCTCCGGTGTGGAGACGGTCTTCTTCATGCGGCACGTACTTCCTTTCTCCTTGGAGTTCCCGTTCCCGCGAGTAAGGTTTGCCTCCGTTCTGAGGGGCTATTCCTCTGCCGCCCCAGCCTGTCGTACAGCCCCTTCTCTCCAGATCTGCGCCTCGTTACTGCGGCAGAATCGCTCCAGCCTCCATCCCCCGGCGTACGAGCTCCAGGAGCTCCTCCAGCCGGTCCGGCGCACAGGAGACGAGGTACGGCTCGGGGTTCATTCCTTCGAACGGACGGCCTTCAAAGTCGGTGACGACGGCACCCGCTTCCTTGGCGAGCAGCACACCGGCATACAGGTCGTCGCCTTCCGAGTTGTAGAGCACGATGCCGTCGAGGTCTCCTCTCGCCAGCATGCTCCACTGCAGCGCCGGCGCCCAGAGTGGCAGCACCCGCTTCGAGTTCTCTTCGAGATGCCGCTTCAGTGCGGCGGCCCGGCCCCTTCGGCCTACTTGATGACCCTGAATCCAAGCCAGCGTCAGCTTCGGCGTGGGCCGCCCCGTCTTAGCCGTGAGCGGCAGCCCGTTCATCACGGCGCCCTTCCCCTTCTCAGCCACGTACAGGTTGCCGAGATGCGAGTCATAGATCACGCCGAGCACCGGCTCCTTGCGGTACAGCAGCGTGATCGATACGCCGTATGCGGCCAGCCCGATCGCATAGTTGTTCGTGCCGTCGAGCGGATCAACCAGCCAGAGCCAATCGCCCTCCACTCCCGACCAGCCGCTCTCTTCGCTGCGGACCTGATGCTCCGGGAAGGCGGCGTTCAGCCTGCTCAGGATCTCACGCTCTGCGAGCAGGTCGACGGCCGTCACCAGGTCGCCGTCACTGCCCTTGGCCAGAATCTCCTTCTCCTGGTCAAAATGCTCCTTCGCCAGCCGCCCTGCCGCCACGGCCGCTTCCGCCGCCACTTCTTTTGCCTTCGTCAACAAGTCCTGCATCTACCTGACTTCCTCCCACTTCGTCCACATTTCTTCCGGATTCAGCTCATACACCTCGTTCTCACGAAACATAAAGTGATGCATGATGAATTCCCGCCGGATCGTTGCAAAATCCTCGTGATATTCCCGGATGACTTCGTTCAGCTCCCGTTCCGGATAGGTGCGCCCATGCTCCAGGGTTCGGGCGATCCGCTCGAGCGCGATCAGCTTCTTCTTGTACTGGGCGGGAATCCGGATCAGCCTGCCTTCTTTGGTAAAAAAATGCTTGAACACGGATGCTTGTAACTTCTCGTTTTCCAAGGACAATTCCTCCTTTTCGACCAGGGGATTCTGAAAGATGAGATCGAGGGACGCCTGGGCGTGCTCTCTCAGAAAATACTCGCTCAAGGAGAAGTAGATCGTATTCTTCTCCCGACGTTCGCGGATCAGCGCTGCTTCCCGCAGCTTGGCCGCATGGTGCGTCACCGTCGCCGGAGCGAGATGAAGCCGCTCGGCCAGCTGCCCGCCGCTGCATTCCCCTTGGGCGAGCAGAATCAGCATCCGGAAGCGGGTCGGGTCGGCCAGCGCTTTATGATACGTGATGATTTTATCCAATTGTACAGGCAGGGGCTCCATCTCCTTTGACATTTATCTAATTAGATATTAATCGAATTAGATTCCTTTGGCAATAAGGGGACAAAAAAATAACCGGCCGCCGCGATGGGCGATGCCGGGTAGGATGTAACCGTGCTCTGTTCCTAGCTTCTGGACCGGGACGGCTCTTATCCGCTGTACTAGGAGAGTTGCCGATTCCTTGGGAGCGCTCAAGACTGTGCCCTGCGCCATCGACTCACCGGTCCGTCTCTTCGAAGGTAACGGACTGCAGCCGCTCGGTCGAGGTCTCCCACCGCACATGGACGAGGACACCGAAGCCGTGGCCGTCCTTCACCACCCACAGCTTGAAGGTATCCTCGGTGAGATTCGGACCGGCCTCCTTCCGGCCGACGTACAGATAATCATGAATTTCGGCGTTGTATTTCTTGGCGGTCTCCTGCATGGCGATCCGCCCCCATGGCGCATAGGACGGAACACCTGCAGCGATAGCCGCTCTTATTCGCCCCCCCATGCCTGCCGCATGCAGCGGCTGCGGATCATACCAGGCCAGAGCCCAGCTCCAGTCAAAATGCTCGTAATAGGACGTGCCGGCTGCAAGTCCTTTGATGTAAGGCTCCGCTCCCGCGCCCGAAGCATCTGCGATCCAGACGTCCGCTTCCTTGCGGTCCGAGCGCACCCACGTCAGATTCCCCGAGCGTCTTACATAGTAAGGCGCGAAGTCCCCGGAGCCGCCTGGCGGATTCGTGAGCCGCTGTCCGTCGTCAGGCCCTGCGGTTACTGCCGTTACCCGGTAGAGCGCAGGCAGCGGCCGGAGGCTCTCTTCCGTCTCCCAGTCACTCTCCTTGGAACGGGAGACCGCCAGCGTGCTGTCATCGAGCCAGGTGAAACCCCTGTCGGCATAGCCGGGAGGGGTATAGCCTCCTGACCTGAAGGCTCCCGCTTCCCGGATCAGAAGCCGCTTGTTCTGCGTCACGAGCCGGCCTTCGCCCTCAATGTAAGCCAGCTTCTCCGCCTTGGGGGCCCAGTGGAACCAGGACTCATAGCCGAGCATCGAACCGAGCCTGCGGAACGTGCTGCCATCGGCCGAGAGCAGGCACAGCGTATTGCTGTCCGCCGACAAGGAGGCGGTAGGCCGCGCGATGAAAGAGATCCAGCGCCGGTCAGGCGACCACTTGAACGTGCTCGTGCCGATCGCGAAGAAATCCTCGCTCTGCAGGGGCAGCGTGAACAGAGGCCTGGGCTTGGACGGCGCCGAACCGCTGCGCAGGGCAACGGTGTACAGCTCGACCGCGCTCCAGCCCGCCGGGTTCAGCTGCGCAGCGGAGGAAACCAGGAAGCCGCTGCCATCCGGCAGCCAGGCGTAATTGCCGACGCCCACCGCCTCGCTCTTGAAGGTTCCTGCGCCGTTGTGGCCCACCTCGACCGTCCCCAGTACCGTTTCAAGCTGAAAGGCCAGCACATTGCGTACGGGTGACCAACGGTAATGCGATCCGCCCTGGCTTCTGACTTGCACATGCCGTCCTGTCTGGACGGCATAGACCCAGATCTCCCCCTGGGATGATTCGGCGGAAGTCCGCCGGGTATACGCAACGTACTGTCCGTCTGCGGACCACTGGGGCGTGTCCGCTATGCCTCCCTCCGTCAGCTCTCTTTCCTGGCCGTCCGTCTTCAGCCAGAGATGACCGCCGCGGATGAAAGCCGCCTTCGGTTCTTCTTTCTGCGGAGCCGGCCGCCCCTCGACCTGGGTCACCGGCAGCCAGGTCCCGCACAGCAGCACGGCCGTTAAGCTTGCGATTCTTATTTTTCTTCGATTGAAGTGCATGGGGGTTGGTCGCTCCCTTCGTCATGGCTATCTTCAGGCTTGGATACGATTAGCATGGCCTCCTGCCTCTGGATTATGTGACGGATCGGACGTCACTGCCATAGAACCGGGTACGGGAGCTCCGCAGATCTAACTTAGAGAGATGAGCTGCTGCGAGTTATGTTTAATTGGATAAAAAAAGCCCCCATCCCACATCTGTGGTGGAATGGAGGTTTGGTGTGCGTAAACTACTCTTATCCGAGGACGACCCGGTCATCCGCCAGCTTCTCCCCGCGGATCCTCTCGAATTCCTTCAGGAGGCCTTCGACGGTCAGTCCCTGCTTCTTCTCCGGCGGCACATCGAGAATGATCGTACCCTTGTCCATCATGATGAGGCGGTTGCCGAGCCGGATCGCCTGTTCCATGTTGTGGGTGACCATCAGCGTGGTGAGCTTCATCTCCGAGACGATGGATTCCGTCAGTGTGGTAATGAGCTCCGCTCGGGACGGGTCCAGCGCCGCCGTATGCTCGTCAAGCAGCAGGATGCGAGGCTTGGTGAACGTCGCCATAAGGAGGCTCAGCGCCTGGCGCTCCCCGCCGGAGAGCAGGCCGACCTTCGCGTTCAGCCGCTTGTCGAGGCCGATGCCGAGCCGTCCCAGCTGCTCGCGGAAGAACTTGCGTTTGCTGCCGGTGACGCCGATGGAGAGGCCTCTCGGCTTGCTGCGCGAATACGCGAGGGCCAGGTTTTCCTCGATCGTCATGGTAGGCGCCGTACCGGCCATCGGATCCTGGAAGACCCGGCCGATCCACTGGCTGCGGCGGTGCTCCGGCAGGCCTTCGACCGCCTTCCCCTCGATATGGACCTGTCCGAGATCCGGCGTCATCACGCCGGAGATCAGGTTCATCAGAGTGGATTTGCCGGCCCCGTTGGAGCCGATCACGGTAACGAAGTCGCCTTCATTCAGATGCAGGTTAATACGGGACAGCGCCACCTTCTCATCCGGCGTGCCCGGGTTGAACAGCTTCGTAACATTCGCGATTCTCAGCATTACCGTACACCTCCCCGGGAGCTCTGTGCTGCTGCCGTGCGTTCGATCTCCGCGGCCCGCTTGCGGATGAACGTCCGCTGCCGGATCGAAGCGCGGACCTTCGGTACCGTCAGCGCAGCGATGACGATCAGCGCGGTCATCAGCTTCATGTCGGTCGCTTCGAGACCGATCTGCAGCGCCAGCGCAACGATCAGCCGGTAGACGATAGCCCCGAGCAGGACCGCGAGCGTAGCGCGGATAATGGTACGGGCGCCGAACAGCGCTTCACCGATGATAACCGAAGCCAGACCGATAACGATCATCCCTATCCCCATGTTCACGTCAGCGAATTGGGAATACTGGGTGATCAGCGCACCGGAGAGCGCAACCAATCCGTTCGAGAGGGAGACGCCCACGATAATCGTATTGTCGGTATGAACCCCGAAGCTTCGGATCATGCGGGGGTTGTCACCTGTCGCCCGCAGAGCGAGGCCAAGATCCGTATGCAGGAACCAATCGAGCGCGAACTTGATCAGGACAACCACAATCCCTACTGTGGGGATGACCCAGTGCTCCTCCACATTGCTGAGCAGGGAATCCATGCCGAACAGGGAGATGTTCGCCTTCTTGTCCATGATCCGCAGGTTGATCGAATACAGCGCTATCATCATGAGAATCCCAGACAGCAACGCATTAATCTTCCCCTTGGTGTGCAGCAGGCCCGTGCAGGCACCCACCAGCATCCCCCCTGCAAAAGCGGCTGCCGTCGCGACAAGCGGAGGTGTTCCTCCGGTGATGAGCACGGCTGCGATGGCGCCGCCGGTCGTGAAGCTTCCGTCCACCGTCAGATCCGGAAAGTCAAGAATGCGGTAGGTGATATAGACGCCAAGCGCCATCAGGGCGTAGAGGAGGCCGAGCTCCCCGGAGCCTTCTATAATGTCTAAGAATCCACTCATGTAGGTTCCCCCTAGAAAGAATGAAGAGTGACCTTGGCAGCATACGCAAAGGTCACTCCGTCTGACGTACTATTTCGCCGAACCGCTAAGCAGGTTCTTCGGATCCTGCACCTTGCTCTTCAGCGCGTCGGTAATCTCAACGCCCTGCGCCTTGGCAGCATCCAGGTTGATGATGAGATCCAGCTTATCCGGGTAGCTCACTTTGAGGTCGCCCGGCTTCGCGCCGTTCTTCAGAATCTCGACAGCCATCTTCCCTGCCTGGTAGCCGTGGTCGTAGTACTTGAAGCCGTACGTTGCCGTTGCGCCTCTCTCCACCGTATCCCGGTCAGAGGAGAAGAGCGGAATCTTCTTGTCATTGGCCACCTTGATCATCGTATCGACCGCACTGACGACCGTGTTGTCGAGGGTGATGTAGAACGCATCGACCTTGCCGGCCAGGGAATCCGCCGCCTGCTTCACTTCGGAAGAGTTCGTGACAGCCGCCTTGAGCACCTTGATATTATGTTTGGCCAGTGCCGTCTCGGCGTTCTTCGCCATCACGGCCGCATTCGGCTCTCCCTCGTTCAGGACAATCCCGACGGTCTTGACTTTGGGGAAGTCGGAGGCGATCAGGTCCATCAGCTTCGGTACCGCGTCCGGATGCGTGTCAGCCGCTCCCGTCACATTGCCGCCCGGCTTGTCCATGCTCTTCACAAGCTTGGCGCCGACCGGATCCGTAATGGCGGCGAACAGCACCGGGCTGTCCTTCACGCTCTGCACGGCCGCAAGTGCGGACGGCGTCGCGATCGCGAGCACGAGATCCTTCTTGTCCGATGCGAACTTCTGGGCGATCGTCAGATTATTGGTTGAATCGCCCTGGGCGTTCTGGTAATCTACCTGAAGGTTGTCCTTCTCTACCAATCCGCTGTCCTTCAGCGCCGCCAGGAACCCTTCGCGTGTCGCGTTGAGCGATGGATGCTCGACGATCTGCGTGATGCCGATCTTATAGACTTTCTTCTCTGTTGCGGCCGGAGCCGTGCTCCCGGCACTGCTGCCGTTAGTCGCGGTCTCCTTCGTTCCACAGCCTGCGAAGATCAGGGGAACGGCGAGAAGAAGCGGGATGAGCTTGAATGATTTCATCATGAATGACCTCCTGCATATGTAGATAAAACGGATTGACCCGCCCGAAGAGGACTGGGTCTGCGACATTCTGTATATCCGGGTCCGTCCTGCTAAAGAGAACAACCTGTCGCTTTTTCTGAATATTTTGTAGAAATTTGCTTTAACGCGGTAATGCTATATTATTACGCCGCTTCACATTCCGTCAATCATTATTTAACCTTCGTTCATTATTTCCAATATAAGGAGTACCCCGTGAAAATCGCCTTATTTATCCTGCTTTTGCTCTTGTATCCCCTGTTTCTTCAGGCGGTTCGGATCACCGACCTGCGTGCAGTCCCCCTCATCGTTCCGTATCTGCTCGGATGCCTCGCCGTCGTCATCCTCCTCTCCGAGGCCGCCGGTTTCTTCCTCAAAAAGAAAGACAAATAGTATAGAAGAAGACACGAGAGAATCCGGCCGGCGGTCCGGGGTTCTGCAGCGGCTTAAGAGATGGCGCGGCCTGCCAGTGCGGCAGTCACATTCCGTATACTATCTCACATCCATGTGCGTTCTTACGCCGGAGCTTCCCCCGGGGTATACTTGGTTTTGTTCGATTCACACCGATTTTCCTACTACTACCTATACCGAAAGGATGAACCTGTCATGTCCGCACAAGATCAAATGAAAGCCGTAGGCCTGTATCGTTATCTTCCCGTAGAGCACCCCGAAGCTCTGCTTGATGTGGTTGTGGAGAAGCCCGTCCCGGGCGAAGGCGAGCTGCTCATCCGCGTGATGGCGGTCTCCGTCAATCCGGTGGATACCAAGGTACGTGCCCCGAAGGACCGGATCGAGAGCTCCCCGCGGGTGCTCGGCTGGGATGCCGCAGGCATCGTCGAGGCCGTGGGTCCGGGCTGCACCCTGTTCCGGGCCGGCGATGAAGTCTATTATGCGGGCAGCATTGCCCGGCAGGGCTCTAACGCCGAATTCCAGACGGTCGATGAACGCATTGTCGGCCGCAAGCCGCAGGGACTGAGCTTCGCGGAAGCAGCCGCCCTGCCTTTGACGGCGATCACAGCCTGGGAAGGCCTGTTCGAACGGCTGCGCCTCCCAGCCGAAGCCGGAGCCGCAAGCGGGCGGACGGTGCTCATCATCGGGGCCGCCGGCGGGGTGGGCTCCATCGCGGTCCAGCTCGCCCGCTGGGCGGGCCTTACCGTCATCGGAACCGCCTCCCGCAGCGAATCGCAGGATTGGGTCCGGTCGCTTGGCGCCCACCATGTCATTGATCACCACGGGAACATGGCAGAACAGCTGGAGCTGCTGGGAATCGAGACGGTGGAATCCATTTTTTGCCTGAACAGCACGGCCTCCCATTGGGAGCAGATGGCCCGGATCGTGGCTCCGCAGGGGAGCATCTGCTCTATCGTCGAGACGGATGTCCCGCTCAACCTCACCCTGCTTAAGAACAAAAGCGCCTCGTTCGTCTGGGAATTTATGTTTACCCGCCCGATGTACGCTACGGAGGACCGGATTGAGCAGCACCGGCTCCTGAACCGGACGGCGGAGCTCCTGGATGCCGGCGTGCTGCGCACGACACTGACCAAGAAGCTGCAGGGGCTGAGCGCGGCGACGATCCGGGAAGCCCACACCCTGCTCGAGAGCGGCAGCGTGATCGGCAAGGTGGTTGTGGAAGCGGATTGATCCTGCCGTCAGGAGAGCGTCGGATCGTTCCCCTCCAGGAGTATGGCTATTTGGAATGAGACCTTGAGACCTTGAGACCTTGAGACCTTGAGACCTTGAAGCCGGCCAACCCTATTGGACGTTTAGCCATGCTCTACTAGAACAAATAAGGTTATCCGGCCAGGTACCGGATAACCTTGTTTTTCTGCCGGTCCGCCCTCTCCCCCCGGACCCTCCGACGTCTTAAGCCTCGCGAACCGGCGGGGCTTTTTGGCATTTTCTTCTTGGTACGCAGAAACCTAAAGGAGCCGACGCATCAGGAATCGGCCGGGATGCAGGATGAATTCCTGCCGCGGCATTGCGTGTCAGGACCCGCTTTCCGTTCCCGAATTCGTCCGTGCGGTCAAGCGCTGGTATTTCTCTCCCCAATCGCGCATCTGCAGAATGATTCCTTCGAGGGAGCGGCCAAGCTCCGTTAGCGAATATTCCACTCTCGGCGGAATTTCCTGATACACCTCGCGGTGGATCAGGCCGTCACTCTCCAGTTCCCTGAGCTGCAGGGTCAGCATCCGCTGCGTGATGCCGGGCATCAGGCGGCGGAATTCATTGAAGCGGACCGTTCCTCCGGTCAGGTGATAGAGGATGACCCCTTTCCACTTGCCACCGATGAGATCCAGCGTCGCTTCGACCGGACACCCGTAAGCGTTGTCCCCTTCGCACACTCCATAGCCTGCTTTGCGGTTGCGCATGGAACGCCCCTCCTTTCTTCCTTCTTCTGGTTAGTTATAGGCCCGGCAGGAAAGCTAGTGCAATGCCGATCAAGGCGCCCGAGATCACAACCACCCACGGCGGCAGCTTCCAGAACTCGAGCATGCCGTACAATAGAGCCGCTGCGGCAAAATCAGCGGGCCACAGGACCGCCGTCGACCAAATCGGCTGGTACCAGGCCGCGAGCAGAATGCCCACGACCGCCGCATTGATGCCGGCAAGGGCCCCCTGGGCCCGCGGGCTGGTGCGCCAATCCGCCCAGAACGGGAGCGCGCCCAGAATGAGCAGGAACGCCGGCAGGAAGATGGCGAGCGTAGCGACGACGGCCCCCTGCCAGCCCAGAGCGGACGCGCCCAGGTATGAAGCGAAGGTGAAGAGCGGACCGGGCACCGCCTGTGCGGCGCTATAGCCGGCGAGGAACGTCTCGCTGCTCATCCACCCTCCCGGAACCAGCTCGCGGTCCAAGAGAGGCAGGACGACGTGGCCGCCGCCAAAGACGAGCGAGCCCGCACGGTACATGATATCGAAGAGCGCCAGGGACGGGCTGTCCACGGCGCTGCGCAGCAGGGGCAGTCCGAACAACAGGGCGAAGAACAGTACGAGGCTGGCCGCCCCCGCCCTGCGGCTTAGGGGGATGCGGAAGGAGGGCGCGGCCTCCGCCTGCGCACCCTCGCCGCGGTAGACCCGAAGGCCGTACAGCCCTGCAGCCGCGATCAGCACGACCTGGCTGTAAGGCGCCTGCCACAGCAGCGCGGCCGCGGCCGCGAGCAGGGCGAGCGTCCGCCGGGAGCGGTCGGGGGCCAGCTTGGCGCCCATGCCGATCACTGCCTGCGCGACGACGGCGACGGCCACGAGCTTCAGCCCGTGCAGCCAGGGACTCGAGGCGGACGCCCCGCCCTGCACGGCGAAGGCGAAGAGCGTCAGCGCCAGCACGGAGGGCAGCGTGAAGCCGAGCCAAGCCGTGAGCGCTCCGGCGAGTCCGCCGCGCAGCAGGCCGATGCCCATGCCCACCTGGGAGCTGGCCGGTCCGGGCAGGAACTGGCACAGGGCGACGAGGTCGGCATAAGTACGCTCGTCGAGCCAGCGGCGCCGGACTACATACTCCTGCCGGAAGTAGCCGAGGTGGGCAGCGGGGCCGCCGAACGAGGTCAGCCCAAGACGCAGGGCGACCGTGAAGAGCTGCCACAGGCCCGGCGGTTCCGAAGCTCCGGATAAGGAGGCCCCCTTGTTCGTTTCTTGTTCCGTTAACGGGGATTGCTGCATATCAGGTTCTGACGCTCCTTCTGTTCCTGAGGTGGTCGTTTACAATAAGCCTGCACAGCAAGCCTTCCTCCTCCCATCTAAACAAATCGCATGCCAAGTTACAAGTGTTTTTGATATGAAGACGCGGGAAACGCCAAAAAAACCGCCCGTCTCTTCCCGCAGGGGAAGAAGCCGGACGGCTTTCGGATGGATGCTGAACTCCTGTCCAGGTTAATGGATAACCTTCACTTTACTGCACCTTTACCGCATTACCTTTACCGCATTACCTTTACTTCAGTACCTTCACAAGACGCTTCGCCGTTCCTTCCGGCGTGGTGACCGTCTCGTACACATGAATCGACGTGCCGGATTCGATCTGCT
Source organism: Paenibacillus sp. S-38 (assembly GCF_049942825.1). NCBI lineage: Bacteria > Bacillati > Bacillota > Bacilli > Caryophanales > Paenibacillaceae > Paenibacillus > Paenibacillus sp. S-38. Next base: position 3,047,433 of record NZ_CP187970.1, on the reverse strand, counting down.
CGGATTGGATATCCGTGAAGGTGATCTTGTGCTTGCCGGAGTTCAGCTTCTGGGTGCCCATGAAGGTGCCCGTCGATGTGCTGAGCACGCGGCCCGTCGCATCCACCAGATCGAATTCGATGCCGGAGAAGCCGGAGTCAATGATGACGTTATCCTTACGCGTCACAGTCAGCGACATGTTAAGCACATAGGAATAGTCTCCGCTGCTATACAGCCAGCCGCCCGTGTACCAGTCGAAGCCCACCTCGAACGGATAGAAGCTGATCTTGTCCGAAGTCGTATCATCCTTCTGGAAGGCCACCTGGTACGTGCCGAGCATCAGCTTGGCCGGGGCCGCCGCCTTGGCATCGGTCACCTGCAGCGCATACTGCTCTTCTTCACCCGCGTTGTCCGCAAGCATGAAGGAGTAGCTGACGACATAGCTGGTACCCGGCGCGATGGTCGAAGCCGTCGTGCTCTGGCGCGTACCCGGGTAGGACAGGCCATTGCTTGCCAGCAGCTCAAGCCCCACATCCGGAAGCGATACGGCGGTGGTGCCGTTATTGGTCAGTTTGATCTTCGCGATGGCCGTGCGGTAGCCGTACTCCTCGTTCTCATGCTCGTGCAGCTCCACTAGCGAGGTGGTGAGCTGCGAATCGATGGAGGAGGTGGCTTCGAGCGGCATCACATTGCCAAGCGTGTACGCCTTGGCCGTCTGCAGTGAATTCGCCTGCCGCGTGATCCCCTTCAGCGACGCGATCATCACGGGACGGGTCACCGATACGGTGGACGTTGTCGATGCCTTCGTCGTGGTGGATGTCGAGGAAGTGCTGTTGGAGCCCGCAGTCGAAGCCGACGAGCTTGTGCCTGTAGCAGACGAAGTGCTTGTGCTTGATGTACTGCCCGACGTACTGCCCGAGGTTCCGGACGAAGTGCTCGTTCCCGTGCCTGTCCCTGTCGAAGACGACGTGCCGGAAGAGCTTGACGTACTGGAAGTGGAAGCCGTGCCGGTATCCGCACGCACGACCAAGCTGGCGCTCTCCGCATCGATGCCCTCTGGAAGCAGAGCCGAAAACTGCAGGGTCACCGTGGATTTCGGCTGCACGTACGATTCACTTGTCGTCCGTACCAGCGTGGCCGCCTCCGAAGCGTTGTAGCCGAACTGGTAGGTTCCCGTCAGATCCGGCAGAGCCAGCACGCTATCGGTGTCGTTGCGGACAGTGACGGTCGTCTGGACGAGCGTCTCATCGTCCTGTGCGGCGGAAGCCGCTTTCTCCGCCACCAGCGTCAGACCCTCATAGCTGCCGGTCAGCTCGCGTTCGCCGCCAAGTGCCGTCGCCGCGGCAGGTCCGGTCACCGGCAGGCTCGCCAGCACCTCTTCATCGCCGGAAGCATCGGTCCAGAGCTGGAAGCTCATCGCACCGGCTGCCGCCGCCTCGGCCGAAGGAGCAAGGGAGCGGACTGTGCGCACGACCGTACCGCCCGGAGGAAGCACGGAAGAGTCGCCTGTCAGCAGCGAGCCTTCATAAGAGTAGCCTTGGGCGTCCCTCAGACGGTACTGCAGGGCAGAAGGGAGTGTCAGATCCGAACCGCTGTCATTGGTGAACGCGAGTTCCACGTAGAGGTAGCGCTTGCCGCTCTCCACTGTCTCGTAAGCTTCGCCCCGCTTCACGGTCACGAAGCCTTCACTGTCGAGACTCGTGTCGGCATCCTGCAGGGAGATCGTCGCTTGGACACCCGGCTCGCTGCCGGCCGGGGCTTCAACGGCGGCGTTCAGCGCGCCGATATCCCGGATGCCGTCCGTGCCGCTGCCGTTCCATTCGAACAGGTCGACCTTCAGCCCTTCAGCCGATGCGAGATTCCCAAGCTCCGAGTAGAACGGGAACTCCTGGTCGGCCCCCGGCTGAACCCGGGCGCTGAACTTGCCCGTCAGCCGTGCCGGGTAGCGGTTGCCCGCGGCATCCAGCACTCGGACGCCGTAACGGTTGAAGTCGACAACGGACGAACTGCCGTTATGCAGCTTCAAGGTGAACTGCATCAACGCGGAGCTGCCGGAAGCCACCGAAGCCCGCTCCAGTGTAAAGTAAGTATCGCCCGCAAGGAAGACGCCTTCCTTGCCGGCCCAGGCACCCGACGGCAGAGCCACCGAGCCGAACGCCGCGGTGACCGCCAAAGCGTAGAGCAGTGATTTGTTCCATATCTTCTTCAAAGGATAATCCTCCTTCAGTGTTCATCTGGATGGATGCCCCCGGACCGGAAAGTCCTTCTCTCCGGCCGGGGGGCATGTTGTGTTCCAATCGTTCTAGGGTTGGTATCAAATCATCAGTCCGTACGCAGCGCGTCGATCGGACGGAGCTTCGAAGCCTTGTTCGCCGGATACAGGCCGAAAATGATCCCGACGAGCACGGAGAACAGGAAGGCATAGAGGCCGATATCCATCGACAGCTCTGTCGGCTGCTTCGGATTGAGGTACGGCCATGCCAGGGCCAGACCGGAGCCCAGTGCGAGCCCGATGAAGCCGCCGAGGCCGCTGATGACTGCCGACTCGACGAGGAACTGCATCAGGATGTTGCGCCGCTTGGCGCCGATCGACTTGCGGATCCCGATCTCGCGGGTCCGTTCGCTGACGGTCACGAGCATGATGTTCATGATCCCGATCCCGCCGACGAGCAGCGAGATGCAGGCTACGCTGATGAGCTGATTCGTCAGGGAGCTTGACGCTTCCTTCCTGGAGTTCATGAGCTCATCCTGGTTCGAGAGGTTGAAGCCTGTGTCGCTTTTGAATTTATAAGTCAGGTACTGCTTCATGGTTGCCTGCGCCGTATAGATCTCCTCGTTGCTCGGCGCCTCCACATACGTCGTGCGGATCGCTCCGAGCTTGAAGGCACGTCTGGCCGTCTCCAGTGGAACGAAGACCGAGTTGTCCAGCGAATTCCCGGTACTGTTGGAGCCCTTGCTCTTCAGCTTGCCGACGACTTCGAAGACGACGCCGTCAATGTTGATCGTCTCGCCGATCGGATCCTCCGTACCAAAGTATTCGGTGGCGATCTCACTGCCGAGGACGGCCACGCGGCTGCGCAGCTCCGAATCCGCATCGACCAGGAACCGGCCGTCGGCCACTTCGCCCTTCATGATGTCGATATAACGGTCATTCGTACCAATGACATTGTGGGTGGCCTGCGTACGGTCGTATTTGACATTTGAGCTCTTCGTCATCGTCGGAGCGATTGCCGAGAATTCGGGCAGGAGTTCGAGCTCCATCAGCTCGTCATAATCGAGCTGCGTGGCCCGGCCGTTGCCAAGGACGTTTACCACCATCATATTGGTGCCGAGCGCCTCGTACTGCTTCTCGATCTGGGCCGTCGTCCCCCGCCCGATCGATACGAGCGTGACGACGGAGGCGACGCCGATGATGACCCCGAGCATCGTGAGCATGGTCCGCATCGGCGAGGAGACCACCGTGCGGAGCGCCATGCGGATCAGTTCTGAAGCTTTCATACCGTCACGCCCTCTTTCACTTCGCGGGCAGGAGCCCCGGGAATCGGAGCGTTCCGGATGTCCGAGACGATCCGGCCGTCCCGGATCGAGACGACTCTGCGCGCATTCTCCGCAATGTGCAGGTCATGCGTAATGAGGACGATGGTGTTGCCCTGCTCGTTCAGCTTCTTGATGAGCTCGAGCACCTCAATGCCCGTCTTGGAATCAAGAGCTCCCGTCGGCTCATCCGCCAGGAGCAGGGCCGGCGACATCGCCAGGGCGCGGGCTATCGCCACACGCTGCTGCTGGCCGCCGGAGAGCTCGCTCGGCTTGTGATGGCCGCGCTGGCCCATGCCGAGCAGCTCCAGCATCTCGAGCGCCAGCTCCCTGCGCCGCTTAGGCGGCACGCCGGAATAGATCATCGGCAGCTCTACGTTCTCGATCGCCGTCATCCGGGGCAGCAGGTTGAACTGCTGGAAGATGAACCCGATCTTCTTGTTGCGCAGCTCGGCAAGCTGGTTGTCGGACATCTTCTCCGTCGAGACGCCGTCGAGCTTGTAGGTGCCCGAAGTAGGCACGTCGAGCAGCCCGATCGTATTCATCAGGGTCGATTTGCCGGAACCGCTGGGCCCGACTATCGCCACCAGGTCGCCGCGCTCCACTTCCAGAGTCAAATCATCGAGGATCCGGAGCTTCTCGGCGCCGCGGGCGTATTCTTTGCATATGTTGCGTAATTCGATCATGACTTCCACCTGCGTATCTCCTTTCCGTGCGCCGCGCTTACCGCTGTCCGCCTGTCCCGCCCGTTCCTCCAGTGCCGCCGCCAGGGAATCCGCCGGCACCGCCGGCCGGGAAGCCTCCTGCGCCGCCGCCCTGCTGCATCATCTGCCGGATCCGTTCAATGTCAGCCTGGGAGCCGTTCGTTGTGCTCTGGCGGACCGGAATCACGACCTTCTCGCCTTCCTGCAACCCTTCGGTAACTTCAATCGTCGTCTTATTGCTGATGCCTGTCTTCACTTCACGCTGTTCTTTGCTGCCGTCCGCTTTCAGTACGGTGACCGTCCGCTTGCCTTTGGCCCGCTGCAGCGCTTCGACAGGGAGCGTAATGATATCTTTCTTATCCTGGACGAGAATCTCCGCAGTGGCCGTAAGACCGTTGCGCAGCTCACCTGAATTTTTTACCGTTATGACCACGTCGAAGAAAGTTACGCCGTTGGTCGTCGTTCCTACGGTAGACACCTGGCTGACCTCGCCCTCGAACACCTTGCCGGTGATGGAATCGACCGTGACTTCGGCCTTCTGCCCCACCTTGACGTTCGGCAGATCGAGCTCGTCGACTTGAATCGGCAGCTGCATCGTATCCAGGCTGGCCACGCCCCCGAGCACTGTATTGGCTTCGATGCTCGAACCGACCGGATAGCTCGCCAGCACGTTTTTCTTCTTATCCGCAAAGTCGGTCGAGAACACCCCGTCGAACGGAGCCGTCAGCGTCAGCTTCGCGAGCCGTTCCTCAAGCAGCGCGATCTGCTGCTTCTGCTTATCGATAGCCGTGATCTTGTCTTCGATGTCGTCACCGAGCGTGTCGCTGCCGAGCACCGCCAGCACGGCCCCCTTCTTGACCGTATCTCCGGTCTTCACCTTAAGGTCGCGGATCGTTCCGCTCGCCGCTGCGAATACGGGTTCGACTTCATCATAAGCCAGCGCAGCCTTCGCCGTCGACTCCGCTTCCCGGCCGCCGATCCGCACCGAGCCTTCGACGTTCATGCCTTCGTCCAGCGTCCCGTCGTTCTCAATCTCGATCTCTACGTCTACAAGCTTGTTCCCCGCAGCATCCCCGCGGACCTGCTTGCTGACCGAAAGCACCTTGCCTGTGCGGCTGAGAGAGAATCCATCGGCTTCCAGCTCCACTTCGTCGCCCGCTTTGAGCTGAAGCGCATCATCCACGAGGAAAGGCAGCTTCACCGTCAGCACGGATGTATCCGTAATCGTGGCGACACGGCCCGATTTGTTCACGCTGCCCCCCGCATCAATATTGCTTGAGAGCGTCACTTCACCGGAGATGGGCGCCGTGATCGTCATGCTGCCCTGCTCGGCCTGGAGATCGGCCAGATCCGATTCGAGCGTAGCCAGCGTCGATTGGGCTTCGCTGAGGTCGTTATCGAGCTCCGGGTCGGAGACGACCACGAGCACATCCCCCATTTTGACCGCCTGGTTGCGGGTGAGATTCAGCGTCTTGATCGTCCCGTCCACTGGAGCGATGATGTTCTGCAGATCTCTGGCTTCGAATTGCGACGTGCCGGAGACCGTGGAGCGGATCTCGCCTTTTTTTACATCCGTCGTTTTCACTTGATTTACGGCCGCCGTAGTTTTCGGTTTTTGCTGGAGATAAACATAGGTGCCCCCTCCGGCCAGCACCACGGCCAATCCGGCGATAATCCAAGTTTTGCGTTGTGGTAATGCCATTGTGTGTGTTCCCCTCCTGAAAGGACCTGCGTAAATTCTTTTCTATAGGCTTCATGATAGCTTGTATTTGTGAATCAATCGTGAAGAAAGCTTAAGATAAGATGAAATTCAGCTGGAAGTTTGCTGAAAATGAAGGAGAGGGAGTCCTGTAAGGGAATTCATTGTGTTCCGTGACGAGGAGAGAAACCATTGGCACAGCCGTGAACCGGAACAAGATAAACGGCTTCGCCGTCCTTTAGAGATGAGACACGTTTATAAGGAATATAAGATGACGGGATCAAGCGCGAGATATAAATTCTAGAGTAAAGGGCAGAAAATTTCTGCCCCTCCTCATCAAACCGTACGTGAGGTTTTCCCTCATACGGCTTTCCGATGTTCGTCATTCATGTGCATGCAGATCACAAAAGCGCTTTAAGTCCATATTGCCTGGTCAGAAACCTTACTTCTTGAAGCGAACTCCCCCACCTCGCACGTTGCCTCTTCTTGGCATACCATCTCGTAAACCTTTGCAAAATGTACCAGTCCAGTTTGGCCAGCTTTAATTGGCTGTAGGCTGTGTAGTAGTAATTCCTCCACCCCTGAATCTTTGGATTCAGCCACCGCACATGTTCGGCGAATGACTTGTGTCTCATCTTCGGCGGTGCGAGACGTTCTTTAACAACCTCCCGGATACGTTCTTCCGCTTTCCGGGTTAACCACTGCTGGGTTGTGTAGTACACCTTCCCTTGGGAAGTTTCCGCTTTTGTTTTGCGATGGTGCATGCCGAGAAAGTCAAACCCTTCTTCTCCTGTCCATAACCCGACAAGGCGCGTCTTGATGGGATGCAGGGTAAGATCGAGCCGTTCCATAATCGTCTGGATCAGTTGGTAGGCTCGTTCTGCTTCTTTCCTTGTTTTGCACACTACTACCAGATCATCGGCATATCGTGTGAGTTCCCCCAGTCCGCTCCCATGTCGTTCCCACAGGATGTCGAAGTAGTTCAGATAGATGTTCGCCAAAAGGGGAGAGATGACTCCGCCCTGCGGCGTTCCCAGATCCGTGCGTCGAATCATTCCTTCCTCCATGACACCCGCGTTCAGCCACTTTCTTACCAGCTTCAAGAGGCGCCTGTCACTAATTCGCATTTCCATCAGCTTCATCAACTTCTCTTGATTGATGTTATCGAAGTAAGCTTGGATGTCGACGTCGACCACCCAATTCCCTTTACGGTTGCATGCTTTTCGGATACGATCCAGCGCCTGCTTGGCGCTTCGCTTCGGCCTGAATCCAAACGAAGCTTCCTGGAAATCCGCTTCAAAGATCGGTTCTATGACCAGTTTCGCTGCCATCTGTACGACGCGGTCTCGGATGGTGGGGATACCCAGCGGCCTTTGCTTTCCATCTTTCTTCGGAATGTAGCGCCGTCTTACCGGCTGCGGATGGTACTTGCCTTCTTTAAGGATTCGTTGACATTCGTGCAAAAAGACGTTCTCTCCTTGTTCCTCTATGTCCGCCAGTGTCTCTCCGTCGATTCCAGCCGATCCTTTATTGGCTCGTACTCTCCTCCATGCCTCCCTCAGAATATCCATCCGATACACCTTGTCATAGAGCGCATGGAATCTACGCTTCTTATTCTCCTTGGCCGCATGACCTAGTTTCTCTTGGAGTTGTTGAACGTTTTCCTTTGGTGTCGTTAGCCGCTTGGCATTCACTGACTCGTACCTCCTTAAGAAACATGAACAAAGCAGAGCCCCTTCCCTCCCGCAGATTGTGTTGTCCTGCGTTCCCCGGTAGTATGAGCCCCTCGGACTCCCTTCCTGCAGACTGCTCATTTCGCCGTGCATGCTTATAGAGAGTCTCTTTACGGGTTCAAAAAAAAAATTCCCGTGCAGGGGAGGGTCTCCCCAGTTCACTGCATCCTCTTTCATGTCATGCCGCTCCCTATACGCCGGAAGATTCTTCGCTGCAGCTCCAAGTTCCATACAGCTTCCTTGGCCTTCGTCCTTATAGGCGAGACTCGGCTTCCTCTTTTCCCTCTTGCGAGGCCTTTTTGACGACGCGGCAGGATTCACTTCATGTTACGGCCTGACATGTTGCTCGCGCTGTCTCTGACAGCACTTCCGTCGATACGCTTTTACGTACAGATTTCGCCATACGCAAGTATCCAAGCTACGCGGGGGCTTGGCCCCTCCCGCGACCGGACTTTCACCGGCTAGAAGATGCGTGCTTAGCTGGGCACGCCTTATAATAAAAAAAAGGCCGCCGTCAGGCAGCCTTTCCCGGCGCACACCGGGTTGGATGCGCGCAGGTGATGAATCTATGAACGCTTCGGGATGCTGAAGCGTTAGGTCATGCTTCAATCTGTAATTTGGGTCCGGGGATGCTTACCCGTTGATAATCTCGCCGCCGTTGATGTGCAGGAATTGGCCGGACATGTAGGACGAGTCGTCCGAAGCGAGGAACACGTAAGCCGGCCCGAGCTCCTCCGGTTGACCCGGACGCTTCATCGGCTGGGAGCCGCCGAACTCCGCTACCTTCTCCGCATCGAAGGTCGAGGGGATCAGCGGTGTCCAGATCGGTCCCGGCGCTACGCCGTTCACCCGGATGCCTTTGTCCGCGAGGTTCATCGAGAGAGAGCGGGTAAAAGCGACGATCGCCCCCTTGGTCGACGAATAATCGAGCAGGGTCGGCTGTCCGCGGTATGCCGTGATCGAAGCGGTGTTGATGATGGCCGCGCCTTCCTTCAGATGCGGCATCGCCGCCTTGGTCATGTAGAACATCGAGAAAATGTTCGTGCGGAACGTGCGCTCAAGCTGCTCCTGCGAAATCTCAGTGATCGACTGCTGCGGATGCTGCTCCGCCGCGTTGTTCACTAGAATGTCGAGCTTGCCGAATGTCTCCACGACCTTCTGCACGGCCTCGAAACAGAAGGGTTCCTGGCCGATGTCGCCTGAGATCAGCAGGCAGCGCGTCCCCTCCTCTTCCACAAGGCGCTGCGTTTCCTTGGCGTCGTCGTGCTCATTCAGGTAGATGATCGCAACGTCCGCGCCTTCCGCAGCATAGCAGGCCGCCGCGGCGCGGCCGATCCCGCTGTCCCCGCCGGTGATGATCGCCACTTTGCCGAGCAGCTTGCCGCTGCCTTTGTACTTGCGGTCCTTGGCCACCGGCTTCGGCGTCATCTCGCTTTCCACGCCGGGCTGGCGGTCCTGGTGCTGTGCGGGCATCGTCATTTTCTCTTTCTGCGTCGTGCTCATGATTATCTCTCCCTTCGGTTATAGAACAAGGAATGAATTTGGGATTTATGGGTCACTGCTCCGATTCATCATCATGCATCCGTCATGGCCGCCTTCCGGCAAGGGTCCTTGCCCTCTCGACCGTGTTGAACCTGCCGGCGTCTACTGCAGGCTATTTCGGCGCATCCCTGGCTTCACCGCCCCCATGCGCCTCGTGCCACTCCTTGGCCTTGGCTGTGGCGATGGCGATCGCCCGTCCCTCTTCATGTCCATCCTCCAGCAGGGCATTGGCGATCTCGACGGCCTTGTGGCGGATCTGCGGATCCATGTTCTTCATGGATGGGGGATAGTCCCCGTTTCTCCACGGCATGGCTGACACCTCCTCCTTCCACAAATTGGGTACTCTTATACTTATCCGGGCCCCCGTCTTATGAAACAAGCCTGGTTCCGCCGGCAGCCTCACACATCGGAGCTTCCAGCCTGGAGATCAATGAAGCCAACTCTCGAAACTGCCTGCAGCCGGTCCGTCTCCCGAAAGCAGCCCGAATGGCGGTTCAGCGGCTGCCTATGAGGAAAAACATCGGATAACGGGACTTGGGCACATTCCCTAAGACTCCAGCTTGCCGGCTTCCTTTTGCTGCGAACACGAATAACCCTCCGCCCCAAGGGCAGAGGGTTACTTCTACGCCGGCCGTCACCCCTGCGGAAGGACTTCCGCAGGGCAGCCGCTACAGCTGAATCCAGACACTCTTGACTTCCGTGTAGTTGTCTAGCGCGTACGAGCCCATCTCCCGGCCGATGCCGGACTGCTTGTAACCGCCGAAGGGGGAGGCCGCGTCGAATACGTTGTAGCAGTTGACCCATACCGTACCCGCTTTGAGGCGGGAGGCGGCGTAGTGCGCGTTCTTGATATTCTCGGTCCACAGACCGGCGGCCAGGCCGTAGTCCGTCGCATTCGCACGGGCGAGGACATCGTCCAAATCCTCATACGGCATCGCGGCCACAACCGGCCCGAAGATTTCTTCCCTGGCGATCGTCATCTCGTCGCGGACATCCGCGAACACCGTCGGTTCCACGAAATATCCCGATCCGTACGGATTCGACCCGCCGTACACCAGCTCGGCGCCTTCGCTCTGCCCCTGCTCGATGTAGCGAAGAACCCGGTTCTGCTGCTCTGAGGAAACAAGCGGTCCGATCTCCGTCGTTTCCTCCAGCCCCGCCCCCTGCTTCAGGTTCCGGCAGTGCAGCGCCAGATCGGCGATCACATTGTCGTAGACCTTCTTCTGGATGAACAAGCGTGAGCCCGCGCAGCACACCTGTCCCTGGTTGAACATGATGCCGCTGAGCGCCCCCGGAATCGCACGGGAGAGGTCGGCGTCCGGCAGAATGATGTTCGGCGACTTGCCGCCGAGCTCCAGCGTCACGCGCTTGAGGGAATCGGCCGCCTGGCGCATGATCAGCTTGCCGACCTCCGTTGAGCCGGTGAAGGCGATCTTGTCGACAAGCGGATGGTTCACCAGGGCCTGACCGGCCGTCTCCCCGAAGCCCGGCACGATGTTCACGACGCCGTCCGGGAAGCCCGCTTCCTGGATGAGCTCCGCCAGATAAAGCGCCGACAGCGGCGTCTGCTCCGCCGGCTTCAGCACGATCGTACATCCGGTGGCCAACGCCGGACCGATCTTCCACATCGCCATGAGCAGCGGGAAGTTCCATGGGATGATCTGGCCGACCACGCCGACCGGCTCGTGTCTTGTATAATTAAAATAATCGCCGCTGACCGGGATCGTCTGTCCCATCAGCTTCGTTGTCCAGCCGGCATAATAACGGAGGTGCTCCACAGCCAGAGGCAGATCGGCCCCGCGTGTCTCGCGGATCGGCTTGCCGTTGTCGAGCGTCTCCAGCCTGGCGAGCTCTTCCCTGTTCTCCTCGATGAGATCTGCGAGCTTGTACATCAGCCGTCCCCGCTCCGCGGCACTGATCCGGGACCAGGGACCTTCGTCGAAAGCCCTGCGGGCAGCGCGTACCGCCGCATCGATGTCCTCCGCATCCCCTTCGCTTACGGAAGCCAGGGTCTCTCCCGTGGCCGGATTCGGCGTATCGAAGGTGCGCCCCGAAATCGCTTCCACAAATTGTCCGCCGATAAATAATTTCTTCGTCCCCTGCAGGAAGAGGTCCAGCCGGCTGCGCTGCGCCATCGTCGATTCGCTCATGAAAGATCCTCCATTCTTGAAATAAAGTGCTTTCACAAGTATTCTAAAAGAAGAAAGCGCTTTTGGTAAGAATGCACTTATTTGTGCGGTAGTTACCCGTAGGATACTTATGGGCGGGACGTGGCTTCGCAGTCCATCCCGGCTCTGCCCGCACGTCCCCTGCTTGGAGACATTCTCTTGCAGGAACGTCTTCCGGACTTGCCCCCAACCTGTCAGTCTCCCCCTATTTTCAACAGCCTATAATTTTAGTGGAAAGGCGGGATCCCTCGTGTCTGACGTCCTGAGGAAAGAAGTCAAGAAACGGCTCGAGAGCAAGGAATTCCACTGCGAGAAGGAGCTGACGCTCTCCCTGATCTCCGGCAAATGGAAGATCTCCATCCTGTATTACCTGGACCAGGAAGGCTCCCTGCGGTTCAGTGACCTGCAGCGCCTCTTTCCTAAGATTACCCACAAAGTCCTCACCGCGCAGCTGCGCGAGCTGGAGGAAGACGGCATCGTGGCCCGCCGTATTTATCCGGAAGTTCCGCCCCGCGTGGAATACTCGCTTACCGTCCGCGGCGCGTCCCTGCTGCCGATCATCCGGATGATGTACGACTGGGGCAAAGAGCATATGACGCATTATGCGGGAGTGACCGGCAGCCGGACGTAGCCTGCATACGAATCCTGCGCCCAAGGAGGCCGTCTTTACATGAACATCAGAGCGGCTGTATTACGGAAGCTGCTGGCCGCAGGCATGACTTCATTCCTTCTCTCGCTGGCACTCACGGTTTTTCATGGCTATGCACCTTATCCGGTATATTTGATGTACTTTCTCACAGGACTTCTGCTTCTCGGCGTTCCCTGCTCTTTGGCTTCGGACTGGATCCAATCCAGGGGAAAAGGGATATTTCGTTCCCAGGCCATAGGGCTTGGTGTCCATCTGCTTGCTGCTGGAATTCTTCTCCTAATCTTGATGAAGGTGGAGCAAGATCCTTTTCTGTTCCTGTATGCGGACATACTTGTCTCCTCCACCTTCACGGCGGCGGCGTGCCTGTGGCTCATGGATCTGCTGCTGCAGGCCGCTGCCCGCTTCTTACAGACCCCATAGCAAAAATAGGTCCCGCCGGATCACCGGGGGACCTATTCGCGAGCAGAGGCTCAGCGAAAATCTTTGAATCTTGTGCCTGAAGCCTCCGCACCCTGGTTCTGGAAGTGCCGTATTCAGCGCCGTTCTTCGGGCTGGAGAGCCGGTATGCGCTGCTTGATCGCTTCGATGGCCTCTTCCACATTCGCGGCCTTCAGCGTCACCCGCTCCGTGTCATACTGCTTCGAGGCGTGCTCGTAGCGCGGATCGTAGTAGTGCTCAAGGAGCATCCGCACCGCGCCTTCAAACTTGCCCTCCCGCAGGCAGCCCTCAATCTCCGCTGCTACCGGCGTATGAATGCGCCGCTTGATATGCTCGAACGCCTGGATGCAGGCTTCCTTATGCTCCCAAGGCTTGTAATCCTCGAGGATGTGCTTCACCCGCTCTTCGGCCGGCATGTCGATGAAGAGCTGGATGCCCTGCTCCTTGCTCTTCACGAGAAAATCAGGGAGCACCACCTTCCCGACCCGCTTGCTCTCCGCCTCCATGAGGACATATGGCGAATGCTGGTAGGCCAGCAGCTCGTGCAGCAGAAGGGACTCAAAGGTCTTCTGGTTGTTCGCCTTGAGGCCGATCTGCCCAAAGATGGACCCCCGGTGCCCCGCCAGGCCCTCCAGGTCGATCACGGGATACCCTTCTGCCTTGAGCCGCCGCAGAATCTCCGTCTTGCCCGCTCCGGTATATCCGTGCACCACGTAAGCCGGCGGCTGGAACTCGAAGTGCTCAAGCGTGTCCACGACCCACTTGCGGTAGGCACGGAATCCGCCCGCCAGCCGGTACACACGGATGCCCATGAGCGACAATACCGTCGCCGTTGTCTTGCTGCGCATCCCTCCGCGCCAGCAGAACACCGCCTTGCGCGAGTCGATCGCCTCGAAGCGCTTGATGAAGGCCGGCAGCTTCGCCGACACGATCTCGAGCCCCCGGTCCTTCGCCGCCTGGACGCTGACCTGCTTGTAGATCGTGCCGATCTCGGCCCGCTCCGCGTCATCGAACAGCGGAATGTTCAGACTGCCCGGAATCGTCGACTCCTCATACTCGGACGGCGACCGGGCGTCGACGAGCGTCAGCTCCCTTTTCTGCTGGAGCTCAAGCAGTTCCTCTACCGAAATATCTTGAAACACCGGAAATCCGCCCCTTCCCCTGCTGACCTGCTTCTTCGCTGAAGATTACTCCACTACGATATGACCCGGATGCTCCGCCGTCGCCTCGCCGATGATACTCGCTTCAACGCCGGCCTTGCGCAGGTCCGCGAGCAGCGCGTCGCCCTGGTCGCCCGCTACCGAGATGAGCAGGCCGCCGGAAGTCACGGCATCGCACAGAATCCACTGGCCCACCTGGTCCAGTGTCTCCGGGAAGGTAACCGAGCCCTGCAGGTGTGCGAAGTTGTTCTTCGTGCCGCCCGGCACGATGCCTTCCTCCGCCAGTTCGCGGACACGCGGCAGCACCGGCACGTCCGCCTGGCGGATACGCAGGCCTACCCCGCTGCCCTTGGCCACTTCGGAGGCGTGGCCCAGCAGGCCGAAGCCTGTGACGTCCGTGCACGCGTGCACCTCGTACGGCTCCATGGTCTCGGCCGCCGTCTTGTTCAGCGTGGCCATAACCTGCGTCACCCGCTTGATCTCCTCCGGCGTCAGCTTGTCCCGCTTGATCGAGGTCGTGAGAATGCCTACGCCGATCGGCTTCGTCAGGATAAGCTTGTCGCCCGGCTTCGCCCCAGCGTTGGCCCGGATCTTGTCCGGGTGGATTAGACCCGTCACGGCCAGGCCAAACTTCGGCTCGTTGTCGTCGATGGAGTGTCCGCCGACGAGTGTCGCCCCGGCTTCCTTGACCTTGTCTCCGGCGCCGCGCAGGATATCCGCCAGCACCTGCTTGTCGAGCTTCGAGATCGGGAAGGCGACGATATTGAGCACGGTCAGCGGCCGGCCGCCCATTGCATAGATGTCGCTGATCGCATTGGCCGCAGCCACCTGGCCGAAGTCATAGGGATCGTCGACAATCGGTGTGAAGAAGTCGACCGTCTGCACGAGCGCCAGGTCGTCGCTGAGCTTGTACACGCCCGCATCGTCGCTTGTATCGAGGCCGACAAGCAGGTTCGGGTCCGGCACGGCCGCCGGCAGGCTGCGGATCACCTGGGAGAGGTCGGCCGGGCCGATCTTGCAGCCGCAGCCCCCTTTGGTCGAGTAAGAAGTTAGCTTCACTGGCTCATGTAGCGTCATAGGAATCATCCTTTCGAATAAGTTTGGATGGAATATATGGGTTAAGGCTGCAGCGTATCGTCATCCGGCGGATAGATCCGCTGCAGCTCGGCTTCCCCAAGCTCACCCGGCGGACCGTCGAACACGATACCCCCGTGGGCCAGTCCGATAATCCGGGTGGCATACCGGCGGGCCGCATGCACATCGTGCAGGTTCGTCACGACCGTCATGCCCCGCCGGTGCAGCGTTCCGATAAAGTCGAGGACGCGCACCGCCGTCACCGGGTCGAGGCTCGATACCGGCTCATCCCCGAGCAGCAGCTGCGGGTCCTGCATCAGCACGCGCGCAATGGCCACGCGCTGCCGCTGGCCGCCGCTCAGCGCCTCGACCCTGCGGCCGGCCAGATGGGCCAGGCCCACACTGCGCAGCGCCTCCATGGCCTGGGCCTTGTACGTGCCGGAGAATACGCCGAACAGACTCTGCCGCAGCGGAATCTCCGCGAATCTCCCGGCGATCACGTTGGTGAGGACACTGAGCCGCGGCAGCAGGTTGTAGTGCTGGAAGATCATGCCGATATCGCCGCGCAGCCGCCTCAGCTCGCTTCCGGATACGCCGGTGACCGGCTGCCCGGCCCAGCGGATCTCCCCGCTGTCGGGCTCAATCAACCGGTTGATGCAGCGGATGAGGCTGGATTTGCCAGCCCCGCTGCGTCCGAGCACCGCCACCCATTCCCCCGGCCGGACCGTCAGCGAGATGTCCTGAAGCGCGGCTTCCTTGGCGCCCGGGTATTGCTTGGTCAGCCCGCGGATCTCCAGACCCGGCCGGGTCGGAGGTCCGCCCTGATCCTGCTGACCGTTTTTCTTCTGCGCCGCCATCTCAGCTCACCCGCTTTCGGATGAAAGCGCCGAGATAGTCGACGCCTGTCACCAGGACCATGATCAGCAGCACTTCGAAGGCCACCTTCTGGTACATAAATTGTTTGAAATCATTATAAAGCAGCTGCCCGAGGCCGCCGGCTCCCACGACGCCGAGAATGAGACAAGTGCGGATGGCGACCTCGAGCCGGTAAAAGAAGTGCGAGATCACGAGCGGAATGATCTGCGGCAGAATCCCATACAAGGACACAAGCAGTCTCGTGCCCCCCACGGATTGAAGAGCCTCCTGCGGCCCGCGGTCGATCGCTTCGATGGTCTCCGAGATCATTTTGCCGAACACGCCCGTGTTATGAATAATGAGAGCCACCACCGCCGGCAGCGGGCCGAGCCCGAGCGTCGGGATGAATAGAAGCGCAAGCACCAGCTCCGGGATGGACCGGAACAGGTTGAAGCAGAACCGGAAACCGTCGTAGAGCCAGCGTGCAGGTGTAGAGTTACGGGCTGCGAAGAAGCTCGCCGGCAGCGCGATGCCAATGGCGATCATAATGCTGAACAGCGAGATCTGCAGCGTCTCGACCGCCGCCTGAAGCGCGATCTCATAGTCCGCGGGATCCAGGGGAAACCACTGCTCCGTGATGAAGCGGTAGGTGTTCCCGAGGTCCCGGAAGAGCGCGATGTCGAATCCGACGCCGCGGCCCGACCAGATCAGCAGAAGGACGGCAAGTGCGAGGAGAAGTATTTTGTTCATTGTTGCCCCTCATCTCTTTCCTATACCTGCCCGCCTTACTGCTTCGGCTTCACTCGTCCGTCTGTGATCGCGGCCTGGCGGATCGCCGCGTAATCCTCATTCTTCGCGACCGTGAACCCGCTGGCTCCGCCGAAGGCGTCCAGAATGTCCTTGTCGGTAATGGCGACCATCGCATCCTGAATGATCTTGATGTCCTTGTCCGAGGTCCTCTCGGTTACCGCCCACGGGTACTGGAACAGCTCTTCGGACTGCCAGATCGTCTTGATCTTCGTCCCGTCCACCTTCCCGTCCTTCACAAGCCGGTTGAAATACGCGCTGTCGATCGCGCCAACGTCCTGTGTCTTGTTCTGAACGGCCAGTGCGGTAGCCAAGTGGTCTCCCGTGTAGGTCACGCTCTTGAACTGGTGCTTCTGCTGTGTTTCGAATACGCCCGCTTTCTTCAGCGCAATGCCCGGGATCAGCGAGCCCGAGGTGGAGGAGATGTCCCCGAAGGCAAAGCGAACGTTCTTCGAGTCCTTGACGACATCATCCAGCGTCGCATAAGGCGAGTCGGACGGCGCGATCATGTAGGCGTAGTAGAACGGCTTGCCGTTGATGAGCTGCGTTACGACCGCTTTGACGTTGTAGCGCTCATGCGCTTCCACATAGGTCAGCGGCCCGAGGTAGGCCATGTCCGCTTTGCCCGCGCCCATCGCTTCGACGACCCCGTTATAGTCGGGATACACTTCCGCCCGCACCTTGCGGCCGAGCTTCTCCGACAGGATCGCGGCCAGCTTGTCCGCCCCGGTCTTCATCTGGTTGCTGCCCTGCGCCGGGATGACGCCGATCAGGAACTCCCCCTGCTCCGCCGCTTTTTCCTGCCCCTTACCTCCTGCAGCCTGCTGTCCTTCATTCGATGCCTTCTGACCGCATGCCCCAAGCAGCATGCCGGCGATAAGCAGAAATGTTAATACTAGAAATGGTTTTCTTCTCCAGAACATTTCGCTGTTCACTCCCTTGTTGTCTGATATGAATTCCAACTATTAAGATTAGCATAACCGACGGCAAAACAAAAGAAAGCCCCCGGACTCCTGAGCGAATCCGGAAAGCTTCCCGTTACATGCTTCAAGTTTCCTCGGCACGATGCTGCGGCCAACCGTAAAACGCCCGAATTACCAGCGTTTCAAACGGGTATCGAGCACGAATGTGCCGAACGGCAGGAACGAAGCAATCACCGCACCGATCACCTTAAACAACGACCAGCGGTGCACGAAAGTTACGTGGACCACCGCAAGCAGGTAAGCCACGAACAGGACCCCGTGGGCCATCCCCACCACGCTGACCATCTGCGGCAGATCCAGCATATACTTAAGCGGCATGGCAATCCCGAGAAGCAGGAGAAACGAGATTCCTTCCAGCAGTCCCACTACGCGCAGCCGTCCGATTGGAGTACGCATTGTCATATCCGATTCACCTCCCTGTCGAAGCCGTAGTTTGAAGATCCGGCCTTCTCTATACCCACAGTATAAGACAGGGAGGACGGGCCCGGCTACGGCCGCCGCGAAGTGTTCACAGAAGAGACACCGAAAATGTGAACGTTGTTACAGACAAGAGCCCGGCGGCTCACCGGCCGCCTTCCAACTGCGTGCCGTCCAGCGGGAAACCGGCCTTTTGTGCGCATTCCGTACAGCACTCCGTGAGGTCCGGAATGACCCGTTTTGCCTCTGCGATGTCGGGCCGCTCCCAGCAGGCCGACCCGCATTCGGGACAGTGAACCAGCCTCCAGCCCGGCTGGCCGTCGGTGACATGGGATACAAGGGGCATGGCGGCAAAATGCTGTGTCATTCAATGACCTCCTACATTCCTTAGTTGGGCCCGGCATGCCCTGCGGCTTTATATAGTAACCACAGCCGCAGTGGAATGAACCTTGGCAGGGGCGCTTGTACCTTTTTACCCTCCGGCCTCCGCTCTGCATCCCCTCTGAAGCATCTTCCCTGTCTTGCCGGAACGATCAATCCCGGATCGGACTTCTCATCGGCTGCTGTGCTGCGGCAAAACAAAACGGCTTCGCCGTCCTTTAGTGGACGACAAAGCCGCTAAATAATTGCCGCTAAGTATAATAAAATATCGAAACAAAATCCACCGTGACTTCGGCCCGCCCGGCCTCACCGCTGACGAGAGTGCTCGGCAGGCTGCGAGCTCCCAAGGTGCGGGAGGCCGCCTAAGCAACATCCGGGCAACACTACAGCCCCGTCGCCGGGTTCGGCCGGCCAAGGAAGCGCCAGAAGGCGCCTCCGAGCAGCTCCGCCGCGTCTCGCTCGACGTCTTCTGCGGTGATGCTCCACCCGGCATCCGCCAGAGCAAGGTACCGCTCGGAGAGCGCGGACCCGATCAGGGACCGTCCCTGCTCCCAGGCCGGCAGCAGCAGGTCGACCGCGCCGGCTTCCGAGTACAGCGGCGTCATGGACAGGCCGAGCACGTCCAGGCCCCCCTGCAGCCTTCCGGCCGCGCTGCGGTCTGGAGTCCCGGCTGCCGCGCAGCCGGCCAGGTGCAGGTTCGGCATCCTGCGTGCGGCTGCCAGCTCGGGCGGGGTGAGCTCAGCGCCGGAAGCCAGCGCAATGAACTTCTGCCCGGGATGCTGCCTGCAGAGCTCGAGCAGGGCAGAAAAGCCGGCCGCAGGGCCGGCTTCTCTTTCCTGTGGCGCAGGAGCCATCCCTCTTCGCCTCAGACCCGAGGCTCCCAACCGGATGCCGAGCGGAATTCCCGCTTCAGCGGCAACCGGCAGGACGGCTTCCCGCAACAGGCGGTCCGCATCGGACGCACGGCCGGGGGAGAACCCGTCCGGTAGTGACGCCGCCAGATAAAGCGGATCTAGCCTGACGGTCGAATACCTCAGATAGGAGCGCACGGCATCCAAGCTCGCCGCGGAGAGCTTCTCCTCCACTCCGTAATCCTTCTCCCGGAGGCGGGCACAGGCTGTCTTCCAATCACACAGCAGGAGATCGACGGAGAGCACGGGATTGAAGCGCGGGTCCAGGCCGTAAAGACGGTTCCACACTTCACCTTCGATGCCTTGAAGCGGGTCGCTCAGCATACAGACGGTGGTGACGCCCGCTCTGCCGAACACAAGATCCAGGTAATCTGGGGCCGGCAGGGTGCGGAAGTACTCCCTCCACGCGGTGAGCTCCTTGTGCCTTCCGTCCCCTCCCAGCGCGTGTAGCACGGCGACGACTTCCCGGCACCCCGGGCTGAGGGGCGTCCGGTCGATGAAGAGCGTCTGCCAGACAAGCTCTGCCGCTTCCGGCTTCGGCATCGCCAGCAGGTCCTCTAGCGGGGGACCCGGATGGAAGATGTACGTCTCCTCCAAGAGCGGACGGGAGGTCAGCAGCTCATCGATGCCCCACCGCATCAGGCTCCCGAACGCTTCCGGGTACAGTCCCGTGAAGACGTCGGTGACCGGTACCGCCTGGACCGTCTTCCGCACAAGCTCCCGCAGCGCTTCCTTGGTCCGGATCGGCATGGAGCCTCCCCCTTTCATGCACACCGGCTCACGCCAAGCTTACTTGCCGAGCAGATCCAGGTGCTTGCCGATGTGGCTGCGCAGGGACTCCTCGTAAGCTTCTTCCTGCTCGCTCAGCGTGCGGTAGAAATCGTCGCGGAACAGGCTGCCGCCCTGCTCGTTCTTTGCTTGAAGCAGAATGCCGTACGTGATGTGGATCAGCTGACGGGCATTGTCTTCGTTCATGTACGTATCGGCCAGGTCGGCATCAGCCACGCCATCGAGCGGTGCAATCTTGCTCAGGTCGGTAGTTACATGGTAGTAAGCTGTTGCTTCTTCAAAATGCTCCAGCGCATAAGCGTGCATAGCGCGGTACAGGGAAGGGTTCACCTTGGCTACCGTGCGAACCGCTTCGAGCCAGTTCGTGCCTGCCGTCTTCACGTGGAAACGGCCCTTCGTGTACTGGCCGATCAGCGGGAATACGCTGAACTTGTCGCTGCCGGAGTGGATGCTGAGCTTGTAGCCGAAGTCGTCGGCGATGCCGGCATGCACGGCCAGTTCTTTCTCGAACTGCGCGATGTCGCCTATGTAGTCGATGCCCTTCTGGAACTCGCCGATGAAGCGCGGCGCCATGCTGTAGATCGTCAGTCCGCGGCTGTACAGTTCCTTCGCCACGAAGAAATGGGATTCCGGTGCGGTCGGCGTCATCGTCTCGTCGATGGAGATTTCGAAGTCGATCTCGCGGTCCGCCTTGGTGATATATGTGTTGTAGATATGCTCCATGAAGTCTACGGCCGCCGCATAGATCAGCACGTTCTTGATCAGCGTCTCGCGGTCGAAAGTGATCTCGCCGCCGGCCACCTGGAACGTCTGGTTCAGGTAACGGTTCTCGTAGTGCTCGCGTACTTCGGCAGGCAGAGCCGCATATTTGGCTGCCTGAGCTTCAGCGGACGTACCTTCCACGTCGTTGTCAATCTTCTCGGAGCAGTCCAGGGTCAGCATCGTGAAGCCGAGACCGAGTGCGAGCTCGATGTCCGCTTCCACCTTGAGGTGGTCGCCGTCCGCGCCGAAGCCGTCCTTGTAGCCTTCCTGGAATACGGCGAAGCAAGCGGCGTCGACAACCTGCTTGTAATCGCGGCCGGTCAGCGCCAGCTCGCGGATGGACTGCTGGGCCAGGATCGGACGGATGTTGCGGCCGCGGACCGTCTTGATGTGGCCCGGAGAAGCGATGCCGAGGCGGTCGCCGAGACCGATCGTCGCGATCTGCGTGCCGAATGCGCGGGGCACCGTATAATCGAAGTATTTGTTAAGCACGAGGCGGTTCTCATGAGTCAGCGGGGAGAGCTTGACGCCGTCCTGCACTTCACCCTGAAGCTCGTCATACAGCGCGCCTTCGCCGGCGGCAACGATATATTTGGTATGGGCAGCCGTGTCCTTGACCATCACCAGTTTCGTCGTTTCGTTCTCAGTCAATGATTGCGCATACACTTTGATGCCCTCTGCATTAACGTTTGCCACTGTGCCGGCGCGCAGCGCTTCGGCGATTGTTCCCCATTTGCTCATGAACGTGAGCCTCCTTGTATATCCCTAGGTCTTTTTCCTTCAAATCCACAATCTCATCTTAACGCAATAATGGTTTACATTCTCCGTTTATTTTGCTATTTTAACATATACCTATGCATATTTTGCGAAAGCATCCTGGAACGGAGATGAACACCGTGAGCGAAACGGTAACGCTTCATTATGGAGAGGAAGAAGGCGACTTTCATATCGAGCACGTCCGCCGGACCGAGCCGTTCGCCCGCACGAACCACTGGCACGGCACCTATGAGATTTATTATCAGCTGTCGGGCCAGCGCGCCTATTTTATCAAGGACCGCACCTTTCTCATCTCGCCCGGCGACCTCGTCTTCATCGGGAAGCACCAGGTGCACAAGACGTCGGACGTGGGCCTGCCGGGCCATGAGCGCGTCGTCATCAACTTCAGCGACCGGTTCATCGGCGGCGGCCAGGAGCATCCTCTCTCCCATCCGGCCATGCTGGCGGCGTTCCAGAGCTCCTCGCGCGTGTTCAGCCTGAAGCTGCCCGACCAGATCTTTGTGCAGAACATCCTGCAGAAGATGGCCAAGGAGATCAAGGAGCGCGCGACTGGCTATGAAACGTATGTCAAGCTGCTGCTGCTGGAGCTGCTGCTCTTCTCGGGGCGCTATTCGGAGAGGGCCGAAACCACGGCGATCGAGCACCAGAGCCCGGTCCACAAGAAAATCTCCGAGATTGTGCGCCACATCAACGCGAATTACCCGGAACCCATGACGCTGACCGGGCTGTCCGAGCAGTTCTACATGAGCCCCTACTACCTCAGCCGCGCCTTCAAGGAAGTGACGGGCTTTACCTTCGTCGAGTATGTGAACACTACGCGGATCCGGGAAGCCCAGCGGCTGCTGAAAGAGTCGAATAAGAAGATCATTGAGATCGCCGAATTGACAGGATTCGAGAATATTGCGCACTTCGGACGCACCTTCAAGAAGCTCGCCCGCATGACGCCTCTGGAATACCGCAAGGGCGAGCGCTGATCGGATGATTCGCATAAAAGCGGAATAGCAGCACCGTGAGCGGCACCCTCCTGCCCCCCGGTGCTTTTTGTTATTCTGATGCCTTCCTGATAACAGGAGGGCGTTTGTGTTTCCGGCCGGCGGCTGTGGTATAATTGTTAATCATTGCCACGCAAAAAATGGCGGATCCTGGAGGGATATGTATCTTGTACCTGTACTCGTACGCGGCCGCTTTTGTTATGTCGTTCATCATCGTTCTCGTTCTTATTCCCCCGCTGCGCCGCTGGGCGTTCCGGATCGATTTTGTGGACAAGCCGAGACCCGATCAGGAGCGCAAAATTCACCGGGAGCCCATCCCCATGATGGCGGCGCTCGCGATCTTCGCCGGCTTCGCCTGCACGTACCTGCTCTTCGCGGAGGATGACAGGACCCAGACGTCGGCCATTCTGGCCGGCTCGCTGCTCATTCTCGGGATCGGCACCCTGGATGACTGGTATAAAACCCGGGGCAAAGAGCTCGCCGCCTGGCCCAAAATGCTCGTCCAGATGGGCGCCGCCGTCATCGTATACAAATCCGGCATCGTCTTCTACGGCTTCAACAACCCGCTGACCGGGCAGGACTTGATCCTGTGGGACTGGCTGCAGTTCCTGCTCACGGTGCTCTGGATCTTCGGCGTCACGACGGTGATCAACTTCACCGACGGCATGGATGGTCTCGCCGGCGGCATCTCCGCCATCTCGGCCGGCACGCTGTTCGTCGTCGCAGCGGCCAAGGGACAGGAGGATTCCGCGATCCTCGCCATCATCCTCGTCGGCGCGTCGCTCGCTTACCTGCGCTACAACAAGCCTCCGGCCCGGGTATTCATGGGCGACGCCGGCGCCACCCTGCTCGGCTTCCTGCTCGGTGTCATTGCGCTCGACGGCGCGTTCAAGCAGGCGACTGTGCTGTCGCTGCTCATTCCCATACTCGCGCTCGGCGTGCCGATCTTCGATAATCTGTTCGTCGTCTTCAAGCGCTGGCGCAGCGGGAAGCCGATCTACATGGCCGACGCTTCCCAGGCGCACTACAGGCTGCTGCGAAGCGGGCTGAACCAGAAGCAGGTCGTCATGGTGCTCTGCCTGCTCAATGTATGCTTCGGGCTGACGTCGATCATTCTGCTTTTGCTCAGGGTATAACCAGGGGTCGATGCGTTTTGTTCGGATTTCACAAGAAATACACCTCTAGCAGACACTCGTCGAATGGCCTGGATACATAAAAACGAACATTAGAATAAAATAACGTTGACATCGTTGCTGATTTCTCCTACTATACGTAAGGGACAACCTTTCGTATATCCCCGGCAATATGGGCCGGGGGTCTCTACAGGAGACCGTAAATCTCCGGCTACGAACGGGCAGGTGAAGTGTACCTGTCCGTTTGCGGCCGGTTTTTTTGTGCGTTCCGAGCCTGCGCCGCCCGCACAGGTGTTCCTTACCGAGAGGAGACGACCTACACATGCTAGCCCAGTGGTTTCAACTGAAAGAGAGACAAACCGCCATCCGTACCGAAGTGACGGCGGGCCTTACAACCTTCCTGACGATGGTGTACATCGTCATCGTCAACCCGGCCATTCTGTCCGCCTCGGGCATTCCGTTCGGCCAGGTCTTTACGGCAACGGTCTGTGCAGCCGTCATCGGCACCCTGTACATGGCCCTCTTCGCCAATCATCCGATCGCGGTCGCGCCCGGCATGGGCATGAACGCTTATTTCACCTCTGTCGTCGCCTCCCAGGGCGTCACGTATCAAGCCGTGCTTGGGACCGTATTCCTCGCCGGCGTCCTGTTCCTGCTCTTGAGCTTTACGAAGCTCCGCGAGACGCTGATCGCTTCGATCCCCGCCTCCATCAAATACGGTATCACGGCGGGCATCGGTCTCTTCATCGCCTTCATCGGGCTGCGGATGTCTGGCATCGTCACCGCCTCGCCGTCGACTCTCGTGGCCCTCGGCGACCTGAGCCAGCCGGGCACGCTGCTCACGATCTTCGGTCTGCTGCTCACCCTCGTGCTTATGGCCCGGAGGGTGAGGGCAGCACTGTTCATCGGCATGGCGGTGACGGCGGCTGCGGGCTATGCGCTCGGCCTGCTGAAGTTCAAGGGCATCGCCGCGCTTCCGACTGCGCCGGTGCTCTTCGACCTGGATGTCGCCGGTGTGTTCTCCGGCGGGCTGTACACGGTCGTGTTCGCCTTCCTGCTCGTCACGATCTTCGATACGACCGGCACGATGATCGGCGTGGCCGAGCAGGCCGGCCTGCTCCGCGGCGGCGTGTTCCCGCGGGCCAAGCAGGCGCTGATGGCCGACGCCGTCGCCACGGTCGCCGGCTCGCTGCTCGGCACCTCCCCGTCGAGCGCCTACGTCGAGTCTTCGGCCGGTGTCGCCGCAGGCGGCCGGACCGGACTGACGTCGCTGACCGTCGCCGTGCTGTTCCTGCTCTCACTGTTCTTCGCGCCGGTGGTTGAGGCTCTCTCTTCCCTGTCCGCAATCACCGCGCCGGTGCTTATCATCGTCGGCTGCTTTATGATGGAAGGCCTGGCGAAGATCGAGTGGGGGACGTTCGATGAGGCATTCCCCGCCTTCGCGATCCTGATCGCCATGCCGCTCACCTCAAGCATCGCCACCGGCATCGCCATCGGGTTCATCACCTACCCGCTGCTCAAGCTCGTAACCGGCAAGGGCCGCAGCGTCCATCCGCTGCTGTACGTGTTCGGGGTGATTTTCCTGGTGCAGATGACGTTCTTCCCGGCGCATTGAGAGGCGCAATCCCCCACACCACTGTATTCATGAATCTGCGTGCGGCTTGGATCCACTTTAACCATAAATAAAATCGAGTAGGAGGAGGCGGCTAGCCTCCGTCCTCTCACACCACCGTACATGCGGGTCCGCATACGGCGGTTCCAAAAGGTTAACAAAGTTCCGAGTAACGAGAAAGCAAACTTTTAAGCCCTTTCGCTTCCCAGTAGGAAGTCGGGAGGGCATTGTTTGTGCTACGGGACATTTCCCACGGACCTCGGCGGGAGTTTGCCAACATATAGGCAGCCCAGTTCGGAACGCCGAGCGCACGTAGTTCGCGAATGCGTGTCTTCACCCGTTTCCACTGTTTCCATAGACACATGCGGAGTCTTCTCCGAATCCACTTGTCAAAGGCTTGGCAGTGCGTCTTCGCCGAGGCTAGGCGAAAATAACCTAGCCAGCCCAGCATGTACTGGTTCAGGCGCCGGATGCGTTCCTCCATCGGTACAGGCTTGGTTCGGTTCGTCAGTTCCCGGACTTTCTCTTTGAATCGCGAAATTGTCTTAGGAGCCAGCCGAATCGTCGCCTGTTTGTTCGACAGGAAACTAAAGCCTAGGAATTTGCGGTTCCATGGCCGGTCCACTGCACTTTTATCCCGGTTCACTTTCAGTTTCAGCTTTCCTTCCACAAAGCGAATCACCGATTCCATCACGCGCTCCCCTGCTCGCTTGCTGGAGACAAAGATGTTGCAGTCGTCCGCATAGCGGACAAACCGCAGTCCCCGTCTTGTCAGTTCCTTGTCCAGATCGTCCAGCAGGATGTTCGCCAGAAGCGGACTGAGCGGACCGCCCTGCGGCGTGCCTTCCGGTGTGCGCTCCAACGCTCCATGCGACATGACTCCGGCGTTCAAATAGGAGCGGATGAGCTTCAGGACACGCTTGTCCTCCACCTTCCGTGCTACTCTCGCCATGAGCATGTCATGGTTCACCCGGTCAAAGAATTTCTCCAGATCCATATCCACGACCCATCTGAGGCCGCTTTGGATATAACTTTGTGCCTGCTTTACGGCGTCATGCGCCCGTCTTCCCGGGCGGAAACCGTAGCTGTACCCCGAGAAATGTGCATCAAAAATCGGATTCATCACTTGCAGAAGCGCCTGCTGGAGAAAACGGTCCATTACGGTCGGGATGCCAAGCAGCCGTACACCGCTTCCGGGTTTGGGGATTTCCACCCGTTTGACTGGCGCGGGTCTGTAGCTTCCCGTCAGGAGGTTGGCTTTCACCTGTTCCCAGTGGGTTTTCAGGTAAGCTTGTAGCTCGGCTACCGTTACACCATCCACTCCGGGCGCTCCTCCGTTCTGTACCACTCGCTTGTAGGCGAGCCGAAGGTTGTGCCCTTCGAGCATCTTCTCCAGCAGCCTGCTCTGGTCTTTGCGAGAGAAAAGGTCGGCTTGTGCCGGCGAAGAACTCGGCGCTCCGGCATACCCTGGCGGCTTCACCGCTTCTCTCTGCCGCGAGCTCCCTTGCGGGATATTCTGCTGTCTCTGCTCTTCACGCGAACGCACCGGTTTCCTCTCTCCTTTCGGTTCAGCCCTTCCGCTTTCCGGCGTCCCGTACTCGCGTACTATGGCCTCTGCTGACTCCTGCGGATTCAGCGCGGCTTCTCAGCCGCGGTTACGAAGTCACTTCGCGTATCCGCAGGCCTCCCCAGATAAGAACGCCATCTGTCTGCCCGCGACCACCTAAGTTTACAGCATCAGCCCTTGGCGGCTTTGGATTTCGTCTTGTCTTGGAGACTCATCCGACTGACACTGCCTCAAATTAGGTTCGTGTACCTTGGCCCGTGCATTTGCCTCCGGCTTCCTTCAGATTCCGCCTCACGGCCGACACCCTTGCCCTTGGCTAACGGTAGGCGCTCGCCAGCCCCCGTTCGGGACTCTCACCCTAGAGATGGCGCCCATGCTGGGCGTACAAAGAAGCAAGCCCTCTGCCGGAGTCGGCAGGGGGCTTGCTATTGGCGGGAGAAGTTACGTGGGATGGCAGCCGGGGCGGCGGGGATGCCGATGGGGTCGTTCGCGGGGTGGATGCTGACCTTCGCGTGAGGGAGCGATTGAAAGAGGCAGCCTAGGGTAGAGGCTTTGCGAAGGTGTGATGGGTTCGCTCGGCGTGGTGCTGCGGTAAAGGAGAAGCACTCCAACACGCAAGAATTAAGTTGGATGATGCTCGTTACGGCGCCGCTAACACGGATTTTCCGCCTTACGCGGCTGTTTCGCTGCATTTGCCGCTCCGAAGACGGATTTTCCGCGTTCGGTGGAACGAAACAGCGGTTGAGGGCTCGCTTCTGCTCCGCTAACACGGATTTTCCGCCTTACGCCGGCTGCTTCGCTGCAATTGCCGCTCCGAAGACGGATTTTCCGCGTTCGGCGGAACGATACAGCTGGTTAGTGCTCGTTACTGCGCCGATAACACGGATTTTCCGTTTTACGCCGGCTGTTTCGCTGCATTTGCCGCGCCGAAGACGGATTTTCCGTCTTCGGCCGAGCGAAACAGCTGGTGAGAGCTCGCTTCTGCGCCGCTAACACGGATTCTCCGCGTTACACCGCCTCTTTCGCTGCATTTGCCGCTCCGAAGACGGATTTTCCGCGTTCGGAGCGCAGGCCCCCACCTTCATGCCGGCAGCTGACTGGCACACCTTGCTGCTTATCAGACCAGCACAGGAAGACTTTGCAGCCCGCGCATCAGGCGGCCGTGACGCCAGTTGATCTCCTCGCGCGGCACGGCGAAGCCCAGGTTCGGCAGCTCGCGGATCAGCGTGGAGATGGCGATGCTGCCTTCCAGCCGCGCCAATGGCGCACCTAGGCAGAAATGGATGCCGCTTCCGAACGCTAGATGGCGGTTCTTTTTGCGGGTGAGATCCAGCCGCGCCGGCTCCTCGAACTGGGAAGGATCACGGTTGGCGGATGCGAGCGAGACGAAGAGCAGGTCGCCGCGCTGCAGCTGCTTGCCATGCCATTCGAACGGCTCGCGGACCCAGCGGTTCGTCGTGATCTCCACCGGCCCATAGAAGCGCAGCAGCTCCTCGACAGCGGACGAATCGAGCTCCCGGTTTCCGCGCCACAGCGCAAGCTGGTCCGGGTGCTCGAGCAGCGCGAACGTGCCGTTGCCGATCAGGTTGACCGTCGTCTCGTGGCCGGCCACGATAAGCAGGAAGATGGTCGATGCCAGCTCTTCACGCGTCAGCCGGTCCCCGTTCTCCTGCACGCGGATCAGCTCCGTGATCAGGTCGTCCTTCGGCTTCGCTCTCCGTTCTTCGATCAGCCCGTCGATATAGGAAGCGAAGGCCTCGAGCGAGGGCTGTACCGCCTTTACCTTCTCGATATCCGTCGCCGCAGCGATGAAGTCGTCAGACCACTTCCGGAACAGGGCATGATCTTCCGGCGGAATCCCAAGCATCTGGCAGATGACATAGATCGGAAGGGGAAAGGCAAACTCGTCGATGAGGTCGCCTCCTCCTTTTTGGCGGAGCTCCCCGATGAGGCGTCCGGTAATCTCTTCAATCTGTCCCCGGAGATTCTCCGCGACGCCCGGTGTGAACGCCTTCGATACGATGGATCTCAGCCGTGTGTGATCCGGCGGATCGGCTCCCAACAGATTGTTGGAGAGAAGCGTGAAAACTTTATCCGGTAAAAGAGACGCCTCGCCCTCCCCCCTCACCGTCCGGCTGTTTTTCGTAAACCGCTCCTCATTCTTCAGCGCCTCCACGGCATCGTCATACCGGGTAATCAGCCAAGCCTGCATTCCTCCGGGCGCCCCCATCGAGTAGACCGGCTCCTCCACTCTCCAGCGGTCATACAGCGCATAAGCACGGTTCTTGAATTCGGGCGAACTCATGTCCAATCCGGTGTCCAAACTCATGGAATCCCTTCCTTCAAGTTGATATCCATCCGGCAGGATCTCAGGTGTCGTCTGTGAAGCTTACCATTCCAGTATATTACATTCCTCCCAAAACAGTTGTGAACATTCCGTGGGGGATGTGTGACTTTTTGAGGGAGGGGGGTGTCTGCAAAAAGGAAAGCCGGGTTGAAATAGGCGGATCCTGACTTCCGCCTGTCCGCGGCCCCAGGTACGACCGCAGGATGCGACTGCTGGTTGCGGAAGCAGAATGTGGAGCTGCTTGATGAGACTGCTGGATACGGAAGCAGAATGTGGCAGCTGCTGGGGCGCGAAGGATCTGCGGGCAGGGGAGCCTGAAGACGGCAACAGGCTGACGGCACGATCCTCAACCGGCGGCGACAGGTGATCCTTAAGGCTGCAGCTTCCGCCGCGGGGACTCATCGGTGATGCCCGCATTCAGCCCTCACCCGATTTCTGGGCAGCCCAAAAAGCACCCATCCCACGTTACCGCGAAATCGGGTGCTTCTTTACTGCTGCCCTGCCGGCACCTCTTCGACGCAAAACAGGAACGTCTTCTCGGCAAGC
Source organism: Paenibacillus sp. S-38 (assembly GCF_049942825.1). Classification (NCBI taxonomy): domain Bacteria; kingdom Bacillati; phylum Bacillota; class Bacilli; order Caryophanales; family Paenibacillaceae; genus Paenibacillus; species Paenibacillus sp. S-38. The sequence continues at coordinate 3,017,874 of NZ_CP187970.1, read as the reverse complement.
GGTCTCCACTGACATGCGCCTCTCGGGATGGATGAAAATGAACGGTCTAAGTGCCAAATAAACAGGCCCATCGAGTTGTTCCCTCGCGCTCCGCCTAGCACCAGAAGCTTCTCTTGCTTGAACCTCATCTATTCGCAATGATAGTACCTTCTCAGCTTCGGGCTGCTCCTGACCGCTTTCGAACCGTACAAGTCAGGTGGGGGCCTGCGGAGCTTGGGCGGAGACTTTCCCATCTTTTCAGCCAATCTCCACCACGCCACACCTGCCCTTACTCACGCCTTCAGCCCTCTATCCGCGGACTTTCCATCCCTGCCCCTCGAGCCTCACGCACGGAACCCCACCTTCGGCCGCCCTTCATTCCGCCCGTTCCACGAGCATCGCCACCCCTTGGCCGCCGCCTATACACAGCGCCGCGATGCCGTAGCGCGCCTGCCGCCGGCCAAGCTCGTGCAGCAGCGTGACGAGCACACGCGCTCCGCTCGCGCCGATCGGGTGGCCGAGAGCAATGGCACCGCCGTTGACGTTCACGCGGTCCGCCGGCACGCCGAGCTCTCGAATGACGGCCAGTGACTGGGCGGCGAATGCTTCATTGAGTTCAAAAAGATCGACCTCGCCGAGCGCGACGCCCGTCTTCTGCACGAGCCGGCGCACGGCGTCGACGGGCCCGAGGCCCATCACGGCCGGATCGAGCGCCGCCTGCGCATAGCCCCGGATCCGCGCCAGCGGCTTCGCGCCGAGCTCCCGCGCCCGCCCCGCGGACATCACGACGAGCGCCGCCGCTCCGTCGTTGATGCCCGAAGCGTTGCCGGCCGTGACGGTGCCGCCCTCGCGGAACGCCGGGCGCAGCCGGGCGAGCGCCTCTGCCGTCGTGCCGGCCCGCGGGTGCTCGTCAGCCTCGAAGAGTACGGGCGGCCCCTTGCGCTGCGGCACGGGCACCGGCACGATTTCGGCGCGCAGCCGTCCCTCTGCCGCAGCCTCCGCAGCCCGCCGCTGACTCTCCGCCGCGAAGGCGTCCTGCTCCTCCCGCGTCAGCCCGTACCGCTCCGCGATATTCTCGGCCGTGAGGCCCATGTGAATATCGCAGGAAGCGCACCACAGGCCGTCGCGGACGAGCGAGTCGACGAGTGCCGCATCGCCCAGGCGCAGGCCGTCCCTCGCGCCCGGCAGCAGGTAAGGAGCGCGGCTCATGTTCTCGGTACCGCCGGCCACGACGACATCCGCGTCGCCGAGAAGTACGGCCTGCGCCGCCAGCATGACGGCTTTGAGCCCCGAGCCGCACACCTTGTTGACGGTCATCGCCGGCACCGAGACACCGAAGCCCGCCTTCAGCCAGGCCTGCCGGGCCGGATTTTGGCCGAGCCCCGCCTGCAACACGTTGCCTAGGATGACCTCGTCCACTTGCTCTTCACTCATCCCGGCCCGCTGCAGGGCCTCCCGAATCACGATGCTGCCGAGCTCCGGCGCGGTAATCCCGGCCAGAGAGCCATGAAAGCTCCCGATCGCGGTCCGCACCCCGCTGACAATGACGGCTTCCCGATCCACGCTCATCCTGCCGCTCCCCCTTTGCCTGCCATTTCGCCGTCCAGCAGCCCGGCCGACACGGTGTAAGATGCCTCCGTCCGCTGCCTGACCTCGTCCAGCCGGACACCCGGCTGCAGCTCGACAAGAACCATTCCCGCCGGCGTGAAGTCAAACACCGCCAGATCGGTGATCAGCCGGTTCACAACGCCGGCGCCGGTGAGCGGAAGCGTGCAGGCTTTTCGAACCTTGCTCTGCCCGTGCTTGTTCACATGCTCCATGACGACGACGATCCGCTTCGCCCCGCTGACGAGATCCATGGCGCCGCCCATCCCCTTCACCATCACGCCGGGGATCATCCAGTTGGCAAGGTCCCCATTCTCCGCAACCTCCATGCCGCCGAGAATCGCAAGGTCAATATGCCCGCCGCGGATCATCGCGAACGACTCCGCACTGTCGAAGAATGAGGCGCCGCGTACCGCCGTCACGGTTTCTTTGCCTGCGTTGATCAGATCCGGATCTTCCTCTCCCTCATACGGGTAAGGCCCAATGCCGAGCAGCCCGTTCTCCGACTGCAGCATGACGTTCATCCCTTCGGGAATGGCTCCCGCCACCAGTGTAGGCATCCCGATACCGAGATTCACATACATCCCGTCCCGGATTTCCCGGACCGCCCGCTCCACGATGATCTCTCGCTGTCCCTTCATAACACTCCCTCCTCTGCGCATACGCTATTCAGCTCTTTCGACGTCCACTGCACGGCATGCTGCACTCCGCTCCCCGGCGCATCCACCATCTCCCGCCGTCTCTTCATGCCATTCCCTCCTTCGCACGTACAGTGCGCCGCTCGATGCGCTTGCCTGCCGCCGAGCCCTTCACGACCCTCTGCACGTAGATTCCCGGAGTATGAATCTCATCCGGGTCCAGCTCGCCCGCTTCCACGATGATCTCCGCCTCGGCGATCGTAATGCGGCCGGCCGCCGCCGCCAGCGGGTTAAAGTTGCGCGAAGTGCGCCGGTACACCAGATTGCCGAGCGTATCGGCCTTCCAGGCTTTGACCAGAGCAAAGTCGCCCACAATGCCGCGTTCCAGCACATACGTGCGCCCGTCGAACGTCCCCAGCTCTTTGCCTTCGGCCACAACCGTTCCCACGCCCGTCGGCGTATAGAACCCCGGGATGCCCGCGCCGCCAGCGCGGATGCGCTCGGCTAGTGTCCCCTGCGGTACGAGCTCGACCTCCAGCTCCCCGCTGAGGTACTGCCGCTCGAACGTCTTGTTCTCCCCGACGTAGGAGGAGATCATCTTGCGTATCTGCCGTCCCGCCAGAAGCAGGCCGAGACCGCCGTCGTCCACCCCGCAGTTGTTGCTGACCACGGTGAGTTCTTTCGTCCCCTGCGCCTGCAGGGCCCGGATCAGACCCTCGGGAATGCCGCAGAGACCGAAGCCCCCTACGACCAGCAGCGAGCCGTCCGCAATATCCCGTACCGCCTCTTCCATGGAAGCCATTCTTTTATCCATCTTCTTCTCTCCTCCCGTATCTGACTGTTCCCACTGCGTGCAGGATGTTACCTCAGCCCATGAAGAACCCTCATCAGCCTCTCAACCTCTATTTCCAAGCCTCTTTTCAGCACTTCCAAAACCTCAATCCAGCACTTCCAAAACCTCAATCCCAGCACTTCCAAAAACCGAATCAAGCACTCCCGCCTCTACTGAGCCGTATAGCCGCCGTCAATCAGCAGCGACGCGCCCGTCACGCCCCGCAGCTTGTCGCTCGCGATGAGCACGGCGTAGTCCGCGATCTCCTCCACCGTCAACAGCCTGCGCTGCGGCACGAGCGGGTAGATCACTTCCTCGAGCACGCTCTCCAGCGGCACGCCCCGCGTCCGCGCCAGATCCTCAAGCTGCCCGCGGACCAGCGGCGTATCGACGTAGCCCGGACAGAGCGCGTTCACTGTGATTCCGTGGGACGCGCCTTCGAGCGCGGCCACCTTCGTCAAGCCGATCAGCCCATGCTTTGCACTGTTATAAGCCGCCTTGCCTGCGAATCCGATCACCCCGTTGATCGACGCCATGTTGATAATGCGCCCGTACCCGCCCCGTTTCATCAGCGGAAACGCATGCTTGATCCCGATAAAAGCCCCTGTCAGCATCACCTTCAGCATGAACTCGAATTTGTCCACCGGGAACTCTTCCAGCGGGGCCACATGCTGCAGCCCAGCGTTGTTCACGAGGATATCGAGTGAGCCGTACGTCTCGTCCGCCGCCTGCAAAGCCGCCGCATACTCCCCTTCCTGCGTCACATCGCACCGCAGACCAAGCGCTTCGAAGCCTTCTTCCTGCAGGCGGGATGCCGCCTGAAGCGCCCCTTCCGTACGGATGTCGGTAATCACCACCCGGGCCCCCTCCCTCGCGAATGCGCGGGCGATCTCAAGCCCGATGCCGCTGGCCGCCCCCGTGACGAGGGCGGTGCGGTTCCTGAGCAGCTGTGTCATGAACGTTTTTCTCTCCTTTTTTCTTGGTCTATTGGATCTTCTTTAGAACAGCGACAGCACGATCGCCAGCACGAAAACCGTAATCGTCTTCACCACCGTGATCGCAAAAATATCCTTGTATGCCTGCCTGTGCGTCAGCCCCGTGATAGCGAGCAGCGTGATTACCGCACCGTTATGCGGCAGCGTATCCATCCCGCCTGACGCCATCGAGGCGATCCGGTGCAGCAGCTCCGGCGAGATGCCTGCCGCCTGGGCGGCCGCCAGGTACGTTTTGCCCATGACCTCCAGCGCGATCGACAAACCGCCCGAGGCCGATCCGGTCACACCGGCGAGAATGTTCACAGACACCGCTTCGGAGATCAGCGGGTTATCGGAGATACCGAGAATCCAGTTCTGGATGAGCTTGAATCCTGGGAGCGTTTTCACGACATTGCCGAAGCCCACCTCAGAAGCCGTATTGAAGATGGCCAGCAGGGAACCCATCGCCGCAGCGGTCAGACCTGCCGCGAGCTTGCCCTGTACCGCACGGACGTTAATGCACAAAGCCGCCGCAATCCCGATGCAGAGCGCGATGATGAGCGCCCAGGAAGACGAGACCGTTTTGACATTCGCGATGTTGAAGCTCTTGAGCAGCTCCGCACTGTACCAGTTGTTCACCGTCAGGGCGCCCCGGCTCAGCAGATAGTTGAACAGCAGAACGAGCACCAGGGGCAGCGCGGCAATCCAAATGTTCGGGTACGTCTGATTCTCCAGCACTTCCGGCTCGTTCTTGTGGCCCGTACCGTAGCCTTCTCCAGCCTCGGCTGCCTGTCTGCGCCGTCTCTCAAGCCAGAACAGCCCTCCGGCCAATACCATGAGTCCCCCAATGATACCGAGCACCGGGGCCGCATAAGCGTCCGTTCCAAAATACGTCGTCGGAATGATATTCTGAATCTGCGGAGTACCTGGAAGCGCATCCATCGTAAACGTGAAAGCGCCGAGGGCAATCGTACCGGGGATCAGGCGTTTGGGAATATCCGCCTCCCGGAAGATCGCTACCGCGAACGGATACACTGCGAAGGCGACCACGAAAAGCGACACGCCCCCGTAGGTCAGCACCGCACAGGCGGCAACCACCGAGAGGATCGCCCGCTGCGAGCCCAGCGCTCTTACGATCGTCTGCGCAATGGAGGACGCCGCCCCGCTGAGCTCCATCACCTTCCCGAAGATCGCGCCGAGGAGGAAGATAGGGAAGAAGCTTTTGACATAATTGGCCGCATTGCTCATGTACGTCTCCGTGTAGCTCGGCAGCAGGGCGTTCCCCGAGATTACCACCGCCAGCAGCGTGAAGACCGGGGCGAAGACGATGACCGGATACCCCCGGTAGGCAAAAAACATAAGCAGTCCCAAGGCTAACACAATGGCCAAGACCTGTAGGATCATCAGGCACTACCCCTCTTCATGGAAGTTGAAAGCTTTCATGTCACCTAAAAACGCTTACAAAACGAACTTCCGATAATTCCGGTAACGAGCGCTTCCTATGCCTTTTCAGTTTACATCCCGCTCCCCCACAGGTAAAATTCAGAGATAGCATGATCTGCATGAAAAATTGTTATGAATCGGGGTTGCCCTCACTTGGATATCCGACAGCTTTCCTACCTGCTCGAGATTGCAAAGCACCAGAATATCACCAAAGCGGCGGAAACGCTACATATGACCCAGCCCACCTTGAGCAAGATTGTCAAAGCGATGGAAGAAGAGCTCGGGGTCACCCTCTTCGACCGTTCCGGCAAGACTGTCAAGCTCACCGATGCGGGAGAAGCCGCCGTGGTTCAAATCCAGTCAGTGCTTCAGGCCTTCGAAGGCCTGCACACGGCCCTCGGGGATGTGGTCCAGCTGAAAAAAGGCATGATCCGCATCGGTCTGCCTCCTGTGATCGGCTCCGTGTTCTTCCCCCGGATCCTGGCCGGGTTCCGCGCCAAGCATCCGCATATTGAATTCGACCTTGTGGAAGAAGGGGCGAACAAGGTCGAGAGCCTGCTCCTCGAAGGCTCGCTCGACATGGGGGTCGTCGTCTCGCCGGTGGACCCGGACCGCTTCGATGCCCTGCCCTTCCTCTCCCAGCAGCTCACGCTGGTGATCCACGAGAGCCATCCGCTCGCTGCCCGGCCCTCTGTCCGGCTGGAGGAGCTGCGGGATGAGCCCTTCGTGCTCTTCCCCCGCGGATTTGCCGTCAGGAGGCATGTGATGCGGGCGTGCCGGGACCTCGGCTTCGAGCCGGCCATCGTGTACGAGAGCTCCCAGTGGGATCTCCTCGCCGAGATGGTTGCCGCCAGGGTCGGTGTCTCCATTATCCCGCAGGCGATCTGCAGCAAGATCACGAACCGGGACGTCCGTACGCTGACGCTTACCGACCCGGTCATTCCATGGAATCTCGAAGTCATTTGGCCCAAAAGTAAATACGTCTCCTACGCGATGCGGGAGTTCCAGGCGTATATCCGGGAGGCTGCGAGCTCGCGGCCTTGACGGGACCGTCAGCAAGAAGCCCCGGGCCGTGAAGGATGGCCGGGGCTTATCTGTGTCCTTGCCCATATGCCCCGACCCTTTCGGTTCATCGGCCCCTATCCCGCCATACCGGCTGCCGCTGGATTACGGAGCGGGCGGCTCCGGCTGAGCTGAGGCACCCTGCCGCTTCCGGGTCGCGGCCCGGCGGAAGCCCCAGCGCAGCAGATACGGCACCGCGAAGAGGATGAACAGGATGCGGAACATCTGGAAGGCGACGACGAGCGACACGTCCGCCCCGATCACGGAGGCGACGACCCCCATCTCCGTCATGCCGCCGGGCGAGGTGCTGAGGAAGGCGGTGGCCATGCTCATCGGCAGAAGCTTGCTGTAGACCCAGGAGAGCCCGAACGAGAACACCACGAGCCCCGCTCCCGTGAGCAGCGAGTAAGGCAGCAGCCGGCGCCACCCGGCCAAGCCGCTGAGCTTGATGCCGAGGCCGAGGTAGATCCCGAGGCTCAACTGCGCGGCAAGCAGCAGCGGGGCCGGCAGGTGGGGCGGCGCCAGGCCGGCGATGGTGAGCAGCGCCGAAGCGAGCATCGGGCCGAGGAACCACGGCGTAGGCAGCTTGAGGCGAACGGCGCCGAGGGCTGCGAGCGGGACGAGCACGACGGCAGCCGTCAGGCCGAACGGATGCGCTGCAGCCGCGCCTGGGGCCGGCAGCGGCACGGCGGACACGGAGCCCGCTGGGCCGGCAAGGCCGTGCACCGCGAGGAACGGCACCGCGAAGATCACGGTGAGCAGCCGGATCGTCTGCATGAAGGCGACCACCGTGCCGTCTGCCCCCGGCGTCTCCTCGCTGACGAGCACCATCTGGCTCAGGCCGCCCGGCACGCTGCCGATGATGCCGCTCTGCGGGGAGATGCCTGCCCGCCGGGCGAGCCAGTAACCGGCGAGCATGCTGAAGCCGACCGTGAGCAGCGTGGCCGCCGCCATCGCCGGCAGCTGGGCCGCGATCTGTCGGGCGCTGTCTGCCGTGAAGGCGAGCCCCATCGCATAGCCCAGCAGCAGCAGGCCGCCATTGCGGCAGGCGACCGGCCAGACCAGCGGCCTGGCCTTCCCCGCTGTCAGCGATTGCCACAGCACCGCAGCCGTCAGCGGCCCAAGCATCCAGCTCAGCGGCAGATGCAGCCAGGCGAAGAGCAGCCCGCCGGGGGCGGTGACGGCAAGCGTCGTAAGCAAACGTATGATCATGATGAAAGCCGCCTTCCTACGAAACGAACCCCCGGCTGCAGTTTCAGGCTGCAGCCGGGGGCCGATGTACTTAATTTAGGTTAGTATACCACATGACCTAGAAACGGACCAATTCGGATACGCGGACCGGCTGGCCGGTGCGGAGCGAACGGTTGCCTGCGATCCCGGTCAGGATCGACATCGCGCCGTCTACATGGGAGGCTGCGCGGCCAAAACGGTCCGGCTCCGGCGTGCCGAACAGGTCGTTCAGGAGCACCGGGTCGCCGCCGCCGTGGCCGCCCTTGCCCTCCTTCACCTGCACCTCGTAAGGTGCTTCGAAGATCGGGTGAACGATGATCTTCTTGCCGACTACCGCGCCTTCGAGCGCCTGGTCGCCGCCCGAGTTCACGTAAGAGGACTCGACAACTTCCATCTCGATGCGGCCCTTCGTACCGTTGAACGCTACACGGAAGCCTTCCCACGGAGCATAGGCGTACAGATTGTACGTCAGGATCGCGCGGTTCTTGTACTGCACCATTACGCCCATCGTGTCTTCGATGGAGATGCCTTCGCCGAATACGCTCTGGTCACGCTGGTAGCCGTCCTCGTGCTCCGCATCGAGATACATGCCCTTCAGCGAGTCGTTCTTGTCGAGATGGAGCGCGAAATGGTCGTTCTCCGCGTTCTTGCTGCCGGTCGCACGCTGGTAGAACTCGGTGACGCCGCGCTTCTCCGCGTTCTCCTTGCCGTAGAACATGAGGTCGCCGAGGGCGAACACGGTCTGCGGCTGGGTGTTCAGCCAGAAATTCACAAGGTCGAAGTGGTGCGTCGACTTGTGCACGAGCAGGCCGCCGCTGTTGCGCTTGTCGCGGTGCCATCTGCGGAAATAGTCTGCGCCGTGCTTCGTGTTCAGCAGCCACTCGAAGTGAACCGAATGCACGTCCCCGATCACGCCGTCCTCGATCAGCTCGCGGATCTTCGTGTTGTGCGGGGAATACCGGTAGTTGAACGTTACGCGCAGCTGGCGGCCCGTCCGCTTCACCGCGTCGAGAATCTCCTGGCATTTGTCTTCGTCGACTGTCATCGGCTTCTCGGTCATAACATCGCAGCCGAGCTCCATTGCGCGTATAATATAAGTATGGTGCGTGCGGTCGACGGACGTGACGATGACCACATCCGGCTTCGTCTCCTCGATCATCCGGTCGAACTCATGGGCTTTGTACGTAGGCACCGGCTCTGCGCCGAGATCCGTGATCTGTTTGTTCGCATAATTCATGCGGGTCTGGTTTACGTCGCAGAAGGCAATGAGCTGGGAGGTTTCTTTGAAATCGGATACAATGGCCTTATAGAAAAATGCCGCGCGGCCGCCGGTTCCGACCAGGGCATACGTCTTGTGCTGTGCTGTCATGTGTTGCTCCTCCTCTATGGGTTAAGGTATAGTTGGAGTATAGCGCAAGATTGATAGGTATTCAGCACGTAAATTGTCTAAATTCTAGATTTTCAACATATATTGCACACATGATTTGTCACTGATTCCCAGTCCTCCGATGAAAGGAGTCCTTCCGATGACGTCCACTGACACGCCCCGGGTCCCGTCCGTGCATCTTACGGATGAGCCTGCTTTCATCCTGCACCAGGCCCACCGGTCCGCCTCATTCAACATGGAATCGAACCATTCCCATGATTCCTATGAAATCTACTATATGCAGTCGGGCAGCCGCTACTATTTTATCAAGGACCGCTCCTATCTCGTCCGCGAAGGCGATCTCGTGCTGATCGAGCCCTCCGTGCTTCACCGGACAACCGAAGCCCACAGCTCCGAGCATGAGCGCATCCTCATCAACTTCAAGCCCGAGTGGCTCGGCTCCCTGCTGCCGGCTATGGAGGCCGATCTGCTGGATTCGTTCGGGAGGATCCCGGTCGTGCGGCCGGAGCCCAAGGAACGCCAGCGCATTGAGCTTCTGCTGACCACCATGCTGGCCGAGCAGAGTCACCCGGACGAGCCGGGGGCCGGCAGCGCGTTGAAGCTGTACCTAGCGGAGCTGCTCCTATGGCTGTACCGCTGGCGGAAGAAGGAGCAGGCGGCCGAGGCCGGAGGACGCTCCGAGCACCCGACGTCGCTGCACCGCAAGGTATCGGATATCGTGCAGCATATCAACGTTTCGTTCCATGAGGAGCTGTCGCTGCAGGTACTCGCCGACCGGTTCCACATCTCACCGTATTACCTCTGCCGTATCTTCAAGGAAGCTACGGGCTTCACCCTCGTCGAGTACATCCAGCGGCTGCGGGTCCACGAGGCACGGAAGCTGCTGGCCGGCACCTCCATGCGGATCACCGAAGTGGCCGGCGAGGTCGGCTTCGATTCGTCCACCCACTTCGGGCGCGTGTTCAAGTCAATCTGCGGTCTCTCGCCGCTGCAGTACCGCAAGTCACTAGAGGGAGGCGGGAAGTAGCCTGGGGGAGGCCTGCGATAAACGCCTGCAAAGCACAGCCTGGCGCCCCTTCGCGCACCGAACACGGATTTTCCGTGTTAGAGCGTACAAAAAAGCCGCCCCCCATCGGAGCGGCCTGCCTTGCTTCCTACCCTGTACCACGTTACCCCTAAACTCTAACCGCAGCCGATCCGCCGGCCGCTGCCTTCTACTTCAGGTTCTCGGGGTTGAGCTTCTCGAGCTCCGGCAGGACGAAGCGTCCGTCCTTGCGGATCAGGCGGTCATCGAAGTAGATTTCCCCGCCGCCGTATTCCGGACGCTGGATGAGCACCATATCCCAGTGCACCGAAGAGCGGTTGCCGTTGTCGGCACTCTCATAAGCGTTGCCCGGGGTGAAATGGATGCTGCCGTCGATCTTCTCATCGAAGAGGATATCCTTCATCGGATGCTGGATATGCGGGTTGACCCCGATCGCGAACTCACCGATGAAGCGTGCGCCCTCATCCGAATCGAGGATATCGTTCAGCTTCTTCGTTTCATTCGCCGTCGCTTCGACGATGCGGCCGTTCTCGAAGCGCAGAACCACCTTTTCGAAAACGGTGCCCTGGTAGATCGTCGGCGCGTTGTACGAGATGACCCCGTTCACCGAATCCTTGACCGGCGCCGTGAACACTTCGCCGTCCGGAATGTTGAACTCCCCGGCGCACTTGATCGCCGGGATGCCCTTGATCGAGAAGCTCAGATCGGTGCCTTCGCCGACGAGACGCACCTTGTCGGTCTTCTCCATGAGCTCGACGAGCGAATCCATGGCGGCGGACATTTTGCTGTAGTCCAGGTTGCAGACGCGGAAGTAGAAATCCTCGAACGCTTCCGTGCTCGTGTTCGCCAGTTGGGCCATCGAGGCGTTCGGATAGCGCATGATCGTCCACTTTGTATGATTGACACGCTGGTCGGTGACCGGGCGCTGGAATTCCTTGAAATACAGCTTGAGTTTGTCCTCCGGCACATCAGAGGTCTCCGTGATGTTGTCTCCGCTGCGGATGCCAAGATACGCCTGCATCTTCTTCATCCGCTCCACTTCGATCTCCGCCATCTGGCGGTACAGCTCCAGCGAGCCTCCGAGCATCAGGGCACGGGTGACCGCCGGGTCTCGGTACTCGACGAACGGCCGGCCGCCGGCCGCGTATACCTCCTCAATGATGCACTTGGTCAATTCCTGATCGCGCAGGCCGATCGCTTCGATCAGGATGTTCTCGCCCGGCTGCAGGTTCACCGAGTAACGCACCAGATTATGCGCCAGTTCTTTTAAACGGGGATCTCTCATACGACTTTTCTCCTTTGTTGCACCAGTTTCCCGAACGAATCGGATCCGTTCGCGGGTGAAATCGGAAGTGTTACAGTACCAATGTAACCAATTCCCGCGCAAACATCAAATCTCCCGGCACACGGGACAGTATTCACAGGTCGATTGGAAGTAACAGGGAATTTTTTCATCCGCGCACCGTGAACAAGGTGCAAAACCAGGCCGCCGCACTCGCCCTCTGCCATCCGTACTGATATCTCTCATCCAGCAGTCTGCGGCGGCCGGCCGCTCTTCGCGCTCCCCAGCAGAAAAGCAGCCCTATCGCCGGTCCCCCGATCAGTCCTGCCCATCCCCACATCGCATCGATCATCGTTCCTTACCGCTCCTCTCCCCAGATCGAATTCCCGCCTTGATAATGCTGCTTGCTCCCAAGGTTCATCTACTGCACTGACCAACCGGAGGCTTCACGGACCCTCGGCCTCACGCCCCTCCTCCTCCGAGATGAACAGCTCCTCAATGCGACACCTGAAAACCTTGGCCAGCTTAAAAGCCAGCTCCAGCAACGGATTGTAGCGTCCGTTCTCGATGGAGATAATCGTCTGACGGGATACGCCTACCCGCTCCGACAGCTGCTCCTGGGTCCATGACCTCTCGGCCCGCATGTCCCTGATCCGGATTTTCACCCGTCCTCTTCCCTTCTGCCTGCCCTGCGTCTGACTGATCCTCACCGATGTAAAATAACCTTTACGAAAATCTTACTTTACCTACCAGCTATTCATCAAGCTTGCTTTACATTGCGCAGGCAGTTGGGAAGCAAATCAAAAACCACTGGCCGTCCCGGGGGACGAACAGTGGCGACCTGCAAGCATGATATACCCGTATGAACGGCTTTTCGTCACCGGTGTCCCGCTTCTAAATGCACACCTGCAGCGGGCAGTCGTAAGCTACGATCTCTTCCGGGCGGAAGAAGTTCGCAATCTCCCTCTCCGCACTCTCCACGGAATCGGAGCCATGAATGACGTTGAAGCCTTTATGTACCGCATAATCCCCGCGGATCGTTCCTGGAGCGGCTTCCAGCGGATCCGTCTTTCCGATCATGTTGCGCGTGAGCTGCACCACATTGTCGCCTTCCCAGATCATAGCGAAGCAGGGGCCGGAGGTGATGAAATCGACCAGCTCGCCGAAGAACGGCTTCTCCCGGTGCTCGGCGTAGTGTCTCTCAGCCTGTTCCCGTCCGAAGATGACAAGCTTGGCTGCCGTAAGCTGGAACCCTCTCTCCTCAAAGCGCTGGACAAGCCGGCCAACCAGCTGTCTGCGAACACCGTCTGGCTTAACCATCAAGAATGTTCTTTCCATGGAAATGCACTCCATTCTCTTTTTGGGATTGTTGGAAAAATTCGGATTGGACCACATCTCATTATGTCCGGAATGGGGCTCCCGTAATCTTACCGGGTGAAGCTTCTCGGTTCATTGCGGCACATAGGAAGCAAATTCACTACAATAGAACATATCATATACTTATTATCAAGTAAATAGTGTGTTCTATTTCTAGAACCTCTAGGAGATTCCGTATCCTTCTGTCAGCGGCTGTATGGGTATATTACACCGCAGAGAAGCCCCAGAAACCCTGACTCCCCCGCACGCATCTCACCAAGCATCCCCGCTCCCATCCACCCATTTCTTCCCTTCATCGGATGCAGCAGAACGCCCGTGCCCGAAGCTTGCGAGGCCGCTTCGGGCCAACGCCAAAGAAGCAGGTTACACCCCTAGTGTACCTGCTTCCCGTCCGTAGGGTCTGTGATTCAGTTCACTTCCGGCCCTCGATTTCAGGAGCAATCCAAATTCAGGACCGTCTCCTGCTGTCCGCCGGACCGGAGGGTAATCTTCGCTCCCAAAGCGCGGAAGCTGCCGAGCACATCCGAATAGCCGCGCTGGATATGCTCGGTTCCGGTGATCCGGGTTACCCCTTCGGCGGCAAGGCCGGCCAGGATCAGGCTGGTGCCGGCACGCACATCCGTGGCATGCACCCACCCGCCCGAGAGCGGCCGGCCCCCGCGGATGAACGCCGTCTCCCCGCGCACTTCGATGTCGGCGCCCAAGCGCCTCAGCTGGGGCACATGATTGAACCGGTTCGGGAACACATGGTCCGTCACCAGGCTCTTGCCCTTCGCCTGGGTCAGCAGTGCCGTCATCGGCTGCTGCAGATCCGTAGCGAAGCCCGGGTACATCGCCGCACGCACCCGCACGGCACGGACCGCTCCGGTACCGTAAGCCGTGATGCTGCTCTCCCGGCTCTCGATCTCAAGCCCGGCTTCGCCCAGCTTGGCGATGCAGGAGCCGAGATGCTCGGGGATGACGTCACGCACCGTCACCACCCCGCCGGTCATGCCCGCCGCCATCAGGAAGGCCCCGGCGATGAGCCGGTCAGGGATGACTGCATGCCGGCCTCCGTTCAAGTACGGCACCCCGACGATCCGGATGCGGTCCGTGCCCGCCCCGTACACCTTGGCGCCGAGCGCGTTCAGGAAGGCGGCGGTATCGACCACCTCGGGGTCGACGGCGGCGTGGTACAGGTTCGTCGTCCCGCGAGCCCTTGCCGCCGCCAGCATCGCATTGATGGTAGCCCCCGAGGTAATCGTATCGAAGTAAATGTCCGCGCCGCGCAGCCATGCGGCTTCAACGGTATACGACTCCTCACAGGTGTACACCTTGGCTCCCATGGCCTGGAAGGCCTTGAGGTGCTGGTCGATTGGACGCGACATGAAATCATCGCCGCCGGGAAACCCGACGGTGACGCGTCCGAACTTGGCGAGCAGCGCCCCGGCGAAATAATAGGAGGCCCGGAAGCTGGAGGCCTTGCCGGGATCAATCACCGCGCTGTGTATGTATCTTGGGTCGAGAACCAGCTCGGCCTGAGGCGTCCACTCCATCGTCAGCCCGATATCCCGGGCGATGCGGCCGATGACCTTGACATCGTCGATCTCGGGAATGCCTTCGAGCGTGACGATCCCGTCAGCCAGACAGGCGGCCGCCAGGAGGGCGAGCGAGCTGTTCTTCGAACCGGGAATGCGGACTTCGCCGTGCAGTGCGCCCGCCGCTTCCACTTCAAAATAATTCATGGTATGGCCCCGCTTTCCGTGAGCATGATCTATCTCGCTTGAGCTTCCGCATCCGTCTCCAGCACATACCCGCTTCCGCGGACCGAGGAGATCAGGAAGGTGTCCTTGCCGTACTTCTTGCGGATCCGGTACACCAGCGCGTTGAGCTCGTCCATCGTGACATCCGGCGCCCCGTCCGGCCCGGCCGAACGCTCCGGCCAGACGCCTTCTTTGATCTCGGAGATCGGCACCAGGCGGTTCGCCTGCTCGTGGAGAAGCTGCAGCAGCAGATACTCCTTCTCGGACATCGCGATCCGTTTGCCGTTCACGACGCATTCGCGCTTCTCCCAGTGGATCGTCATGGCCCCCAGCGGCTCATCCAGCCGCTGGGTTATGCTCAGCGGTTCAAGCTCAAGCGTCCGGTCGGCGAAGACGTACGAGAAGTGCAGCACGGTCATGCCTTTGGCCAGCTTAATAATGTCGAAGGACTGCAGCGGGTACGCACGGCCGGGCTCGATCAGTTCCCCGTTGAGCTCGGTCCCGTGGCGGCTGCCGCAGTCGTACAGCACCGCCTGATCCCCTTCCCGGCGGATCAATATATGCTTGCGCGAGATGAACGCATTCGAGAATGCGAAATCCGGCGAATAGGTATTGGAAGCGCGGCCCACCACCGTCTCCGGCGCGGCCAGGTTCAGGCAGGTTCCCGAGCGGAAAGGCTCTCCGCGTATGACGTATAATGATGCATAAGTGTCCATAACCTTTTATCCTCCCTGCAGGTGAAGCAGACTCCTTTACTATCATAGCGCACCCCTGCAGGGTTTGAAAAGTTCACGGCCCTGACGCCTTCCTCACAACTGCCTAACGGCCGCCGTTCTCCCGCGTTCCGGGATTATACCCCCGTTCACCGTATGGCTGCAGCTCCTCCATCCATTTGGCTTCGAGCTGCGCCAGCATCTTGCCCGCCTCGTCGGCATGGATACCGCGCAGCGGAAGCTCCTCCAGCACCTCGAACTCGATCCCGTCCCCGCCCGAAGCCTGGAACTCCTCCTGCAGCTCCTTGTTCGGGTAAGCGCCGTTCTCCAGCTGGAACCAGATCCGGTTCTTCATCCCGCCGAGATTGCGGGAGGAGCCGACGAGCATGCGCCCCGCACGCCGGTTAATCACCCGGAAGACGCCGGCAGGCCGCTCGGTCTCCTCATACGCAAGCACCATCTCCTTGCGCTTCTCGCGGGTCGTCTTTGCACTCACCTTGTCCGGGTGCTCCCGAACTTCGTCAGCGGAGCCCGCTCTCTCTTCCGCAAGCCAGTAGGCGCTGCCGTCATCCCTTCGCTCCATGAACCCGTACTCGACCATATACCGCCGCAGGACGGCGTAATCCGGCCACGCCTGCTCGAGCACCTCGCCCACTTCCTTCTCCGTGTACTGCCGGCCGGGCTCGAACCGCTGGGCGAGCAGACCGGCAATCCGGATGCGCGTGCTCTCCTTGCCCGGCCAGCGTTTCAGCGGGCCGTGTACGCCCTGCGGGAAGAGCTTGCCCAGCCCTTCGGGCAGCTCATCGTCCGGCGAGACCGCTTGAGACGCTGTCCCGGCCGCCTTCGGAGCGCTCTCCTTGCTCTCTTTGAGCAGCTCCATCATGGCCAGGAACAGCCTCGCCTGCTTCTCCTTCTCCCTCAGCATGAAGCGGTGGTTGCGGATCGTCGAGGCGCTGCCCCCTCCAAGCTTCTTGACGATCTCCCCGTCGCTGTGGCCCTCGTGGAACAGCAGCAGCAGGCTTCGCTGCAGATCGGACAATCCGGTCCACTTCTTGTCGAGACCGCACAGGTAGTGCATCATGGATCCATGAGTCGAAGCGACATGCTCCTTCATCCATCGGCAGGCATCAAGAAACAGACCCGGCCGCCCCTCGCCTGCCGGGTAAATGAGGCCCTGCTCCGATTCGGCACTGCAAGCCAGGCAGCGGTATAGTCCGCTTTCCGCCTCGAAGCGGTACCCTCTCTTGAGCTCTTCCTGCGAAGCGGACCACAGGAGCTCGGACGGCTGGTGTTCCTTCATTGCGACAGTCCTCCCAATATACTATTTATATACAAACATTTTATGGTTCCGTTCATATATTGTCAAACACATATCCTTTTGGTTTACTTGATTTCCACTGACTTTTTTTGTCCCGCCGATAGCTTCTCCCTGTATCGTTCGGTTGTCAAGCATGATATAATAACGTTACTTTTCCCATGCGCAAACGCATACAAAATACAGGAGACCTGATCCCATGGCGCGTTTTTCCCGGTTGGCCGCAGCGGCCGCCACCCTTCTCCTTGTGCTGACCTTCAGCGCGTCCGAATACAGCAAGCCGGAAGATCCGGGGCCTCCCCCCGATCTCAGCGAACCGGTCGCCCTCACGCCCGAGGAGCTCCGGAAACCGCCGAATATTATCATTGTGCTGAGTGAAGCTTTCTGGGATCCTACTCAGCTGCCCGGTCTTCAGTTCAGCCGGGATCCCATCCCGTTCTTCCATTCCCTGCAGCAGCGCTTCCCGCACGGAACGATGCTCTCTCCCATGTTCGGAGGCGGCACGGCCAATGTGGAGCTGGAGGTGCTGACCGGTCTCTCCTACCGTTTCTTCCCGCCGGACTCCATTGTCTATGAGCAGTTTATCAAGCAGCCCACGCCTTCGCTGGCCACCATTCTGTCGGCTCAAGGCTACAAGACGACCTCGATCACGCCGTTTCACCAGTGGTTCTTTACGTCTACCGATGTCTACCGGTACTTCGGTTTCTCCAGGTACATCCCGCTCGAATATTTCGATCCCGACGAATTCGTGGGGCCGTATATGGGGGATGCGGCGGTGGCCCGGCGCATTATCGAGGAGAGCGGGCGCAGTCCCGGCTCCGATTTCATTTTTGCCAATACGATGGAGAACCATTACCATTATTTTCCCGGAAAATTCAAGCGCAATACGATTGACGTGAAGGGCAAGGGCGTATCGGCGGAGACGATCGGGCTGACCGAGACGCTTGCACAGGGCATGTCGGGGGCCGACCGGATGCTGCAGGGGCTCGTGACCCACTACAGCAAGGTGAAGGAGCCGACGATCATCGTCTTCTTCGGTGACCACCTGCCTTCGCTGGAGAAGTACAATGCCTACATCGACACCGGCTATATCTCGGGAGAGGACGACCCGGATTTCCTGGAGAAAATGCACAATGTTCCGCTCGTGATCTGGAACAACTACCTGCCCCGCGGGCAGGCGGACGAGCTCCATATCAGTCCCTCCTTCCTTGGCCCGTACATCCTCGAGATGGCCGGCCGCGAAGGCAGCGATTATACGGACTACCTGGCCGGCCTGTCCAAGAAGCTCCCGGTTCTCCCGCCGGCGCAGGATTATGCCCGGTATGGTGTCGATCCTGCCCTGGCGGAAGAGTATGCCCGCAGGCAGGCCGAGCATTTTGCCGAAGCCCAGCGGCTTGCCCCGCAGCGGAGTGAAGGCGAATTCGAGCTGGGTTATGGTCCGCCCCGCCTGGAGAGCATCTCTGCGGGAGGGACGGACCGCGGCGGCAATCGCGATCCTCTGTCCCTGGCACTCCATGGAGGCCGTTACGGACTCGGCTGCACGGTATTTGTCGACGGTCAAGCGGTACCGACCACCTGGCAGAGCGAGTCCAGCCTTCAGGCGCTGGTTCCGCGGGAGCTCATCGGAGCAACCGGCTCCATTGCCGTGCAGATCAAGGTGCTCGACTCGAAAGAGAATGTGCTCGGCGTCTCGGAGACGATCAGCTATGCCGTTCAGAGGTACTAAGAGCGGAGCCTGGAAACAGAGCGGCCCCTCCTCCTCGCAAGGGAGTTGACAACCGGAAGACTCCCGTTGTAGAATCCTTGGTAAGTTGAGCAGGAATGATCCAAATCATTCCATTCGTGTGATGGATTCACTTATAGCAATGCAGGCGTTGACAGGGAGAGTAAGTCCCTTGCCCGTACGTACAGAGAGCCGGTGGTTGGTGCGAACCGGACGTAGGAAGAGACCGAAACACACCCTTGAGCTGTGCTCCGAACCGCTCCGCGGCTTAACCCGCGGCGGCCCAGTAGGCGGCACCGGAGACTTCCACCGTTATCAGCGGAAGAGGGGTTAGTCGTTTTGACCCCTATCGAGAGATGCTGTGCTCCCCTTCCTTGGATGGGCCGGGTGCAGTGTAACATGGGTGGTACCGCGAGCCGAGCCTCGTCCCGTTTGGGATGGGGCTTTTTTGCGTTCTCCTGCCCGGCTCTCCCTGTCCCAGCTCAACGCACGGATGCTGTACACCAAACTTGTAACCAGGAGGGAAAAGACAATGAAAATCAAAGAATGGATCCGCCCCCGCGGCACGGCTGACGTGCTGCCCGAAGAGAGCTTCCTATGGCACCGCGTGGAAGACGCTGCAAGAAAGGTGGCGCGCCTGTATCATGCCAAGGAAATCCGCACGCCCCTCCTGGAATACGAGGAGCTGTACAGCCGCAGCGTAGGGGACGCCACGGACATTGTCGAGAAAGAAATGTATACCCTGACCGACCGGGGCGGCAGGCGGCTGGCCCTGCGGCCGGAAGGAACCGCCGGTGCAGCCCGGGCCTTCCTGCAGGGACGGCTCTACTGCGGCTCCCTGCCGATGAAGCTCTACTACATCGGCCCGATGTTCCGCTACGAGCGTCCGGGCCAGGGAAGGCTGCGGCAGCACACGCAGTTCGGCGTGGAAGCGGTCGGCTCCGCCTCCCCGCTGGCCGATGCGGAGCTGATGGCCATGGCGCTTCGCTTCTACGAGGAGCTTGGCGTGCCCGGGCTCACCGTGTCCGTAGGCAGCGTAGGCTGCCAGGGCTGCCGGCAGGACTATACCCGCAGGCTGCAGTCCTATCTGCAGCAGGAGCCCGGGGAGCTCTGCGCCGACTGCCTGCGGCGGCTCGAGCTGAATCCGCTGCGCACGCTCGACTGCAAGCAGTCCGGCTGCCGGCGCCGGCTGGAGCAGGCGCCCCGGCTGTCCGAGGCGCTGTGCCCGCCCTGCCGCGGCCATGCCGCCGGAGTCGACGCCGCGCTGGAGTCGCTCGGCATCCCTTATGTGCGCGATGCGCTGTTGGTGCGGGGCCTCGATTATTACACGGGAACCGTATTCGAAATCCAGCACAGCGGATCGGCCGTCGCCGGAGGAGGCCGCTACAACGCGCTGTACGTGGAGCTCGGCGGACCGCCGCTGCCCGCCGCCGGCTTCGGCATCGGACTTGAGCGGACGCTGCTCCTCCTACGGGAAACCGGAGCCCTGCCGGCGTCCCCCGCCCCGGGGCCCGACGTCTGGGTCGTGCCCCTCTCCGAAGCCGCCTGCCCCCGGGTGCTCCCTGTGCTGGATGCGCTGCGCCGGGCAGGCCTGGCCGCCGCGTCCCCGCTCGAGCCTGCCGGCTGGAAGGGGGCGCTGAAGTCGGCCCTCCGGGCAGGGGCCGCCTACCTGCTCGTCCTGAGCGGCGAAGAGGAAGAAGCCGGCAGCGTCGAGATCAAAGAGCTCGCCACCGGAGATCAGATGCGTCTTCCGCTCGACGCCTTTCTGTACCGCTGCGGCAGGTAGATACCCGGCTTCCTTTTCCGGCCATGGACAATCGATGCCTAAGCCGCCCCGCTCAGCTTAGGGCAAGGGCGGCTGAAGCCAGCGGTTTGTCCGCCCCGCGGGCAGCCCGCTGATGACAGCCCCCTCCTCCGTGTACGTCCCTTCTACGCCTGCACGGCGGCATTGCGGCGTCAGGCCCGGGGACCGCGCCCGCCGTTTTATCCATCCGACGGGCAAGGTAGCGGCTTATTCCGCGGCAGCTCACCCCAAAGAAGCCCTTCCGGCAGGCGGCACGGAAGGGCTTCTTTGGGGTCACGTCAGCGGAGGTGCACGGCCCCCGGTATGCGGCGATGGGGCTGAGCGGCGGGCATTGCCGCTTCCTGCCGAAGGCTGTCGACTTCTGCGCTTCCCCGGGAAATAGCTGTGGTGCCGGGCATCCTCTTACCGCTTGATCGCACCAGCGGCAGCGGGCGCCGCCCGGCACCTCAGTTCTCGCCGCGGTGCCACAGTCTGCGCAGCTCCACGCTTGTCTCGAGGAGCTCCTCCAGCGTTCCCGAAGCCTCGACCCGGCCGTCCTTCAGCACGATAATCCGGTCCGCCCGAGCCAGCGCCGCCTTGCGGTGCGAGACGACCAGGCAGGCGGCGCCGGAGCGCTGGGCTTCCAGCCGCTCCCACAGCTTACTCTCCGTGTCGACGTCCAGAGCGCTGGAGAGGTCGTCGAAGACGAGCAGCTCGGCCTCCCGGACGAACATCCGGGCAGCGGCCGCACGCTGGGCCTGGCCGCCCGAGAGCTTCACGCCGCGCGGGCCGATGACCGTCTCCATCCCGCGCCCGAGCCGCTCAAGGTCCTCCTCCAGCACGGCCGCCTGCACTGCCCGGCTGACCCTGGCCGGGTCCGCCCGCATTCCGAGCAGGATGTTGTTCTCGAGCGTATCGCTGTAGAGCCGCGGAATCTGCGGCGTATAGGCGCTGTGAGGCGGGATGAAGAACTCGGACGGCTCTGCGACCCTTTTCCCGTTCCAGACGATGTCTCCCGCCTGCTTCGGCAGCAGACCGAGGAGCGTGCGCACGAGCGTTGTTTTTCCCGAGCCGACCCGGCCGGTAACGACGACGAAGGCGCCGCGCTCAAGCTCCAGGTCAATGTCCTCGACCCCCCGGCCCGTCTCCGGATAGCGGTACGTCAAGCCGGAGACGCTCAGCCGCTGCAGCCGGTCCTCCGGACGGCGCACCGCTTCTTCCGGTTCCGGCAGCTCGCCGCGCAGCAGCAAGGGGTGATGCTCCGTCAGCCGCTCGGGCGGCGCGCCCTGCAGCAGGCTCTGCAGCCGTTCCTGCGCGACGGTGCTTTGCTTGTAATAGGTCATGAACTTTCCGAAGTTCTGGATAAACTGGGTAACGAAGTTCAAATAGTATACGAATAGGGCGAAATCTCCTACCGTGAAGGTGCCGCTTCGCATGGAATCCGCAGCTAGGATGAGGATCAGCCCCGTACCGAAGTTGACGGCATTGCTGAAGATCGACTCGAGCGACGTGCTAAGCAGCCGGTCCTTCAGCATCGCTTCCCGCCGCTGCTCTCCGAGTTCCTTGAACCGCCGGATGACCCGGTCCTCCGCGCCGGCGACCTGGATGGACTGCACGGTGCTGAACATCTCCGAAATCGCCCCGGTCACCTGGCTGGTCGCTTCCCGGCTGGCGGCCCGGTACTTCTGCAGCATCGCCGTGGAGAGCTGCGCCACCGTTACGACAAGAACGAGCGGCAGGAACACCCACAGGGTCATCTCGGCGTTGATCCGGATGAGGATGAAGCAGGAAACCGCGGCGAAGAGCGTCATGCCGAACGCGTCCACCGACCAGCTCACCGTCTCCTCGACCTGTTCGACATCGTCACGGAACGAAGAGATCGCCTCCCCGGGTGAGGTCGGAATCGCACGGGCGCCCGGCTCCTTCAGCACATGGCTGAGCAGGTTGCGGCGCAGCAGGCCCCCGATCCGAAAGCGGAACTGGACGTCCGTCATGAAGCCAAAGATAATGAGTACCACCCGGGCCAGCGCCGCCGCCAGGAGGAGCACGATGATCATGCCGAGGCCCAGCTGATACGGCGAGCTCCCGGACAGCATGTCGAAGAATGCTTTGGTAAGCAGCCCCGGAACAATCGGTGCCAGATAGATCAGGGTCCAGGCGAGCGCATTCAGAAAGTAAAGTCCGAGCCGGTAGCGGGTCAGGCGCCACAGAAATGTAAAGGTCGTCATACGAGCATCTCCTCCATTCCTACCTGCAGCATTCGGGCATATCGGGAATCGGGATCGCGCCGGAGGGCCTCCCGCTCCCCTTCCTCGATAATCCGGCCGTCCTCCAGAATCAGGATGCGGTCGGCCCGCTCGATCGTGGCAAGCCGGTGGGCGATGATAATACAGGTGCGTCCGACGAGCAGCCGGTTCATCGCCCGCTCGATCCGCTGCTCCGTAGCCGGGTCGAGCCGGGATGACGCTTCGTCGAGAATGACGAGCCCCGGGTCGGTGAGGAACACTCGGGCGAAGGAGAGCAGCTGGGCTTCACCCGCGGACAGCCCTCCGCCCCCGGATTCCAGCTGCGTATCGAGTCCCTGAGGCAGGGAGTCCAGCCAATCCTGAAGCCCGAGCTCGCCGAGGACGCCGGTTACCTGGCCATCCGGGATCGTGTCGTCGAAGAAGGTCAGGTTATCGCGGAGCGTGCCCTGGAAGATCTCGATATTCTGCGTAACCATGCCGACCCGGCCCCGCAGCTGCTGGAGCTTCGGTTCCCGGATCTCCGTTCCGCCGATGCGGATCTCGCCCTCATCCACGTCGTAGAAGCGGAGCAGCAGGCGGGCCAGCGTCGTCTTGCCGCTCCCCGTGCGGCCGAGCAGCCCCAGCACCTGACCTGGCTCCAGACGGAAGCTTATGCCGTCGAGAGTCCGTCCCCCGGCATCATAGCTGAAGGAGACCCGGCCAAACTCAACGGACAGCGGACCTTCCGGCACCGGTGTGCCGGGGCCGTCCTGGATCGCGGGCGGCGTAGCCAGCAGCTCCCTGACCCGGATGATGCTTGCATCGGCTTTTTGCAGATCCTCCATCTGGGTGCGGATCTGCTCGATGG
The DNA here is from genome assembly GCF_049942825.1 of Paenibacillus sp. S-38. Taxonomy (NCBI): domain Bacteria; kingdom Bacillati; phylum Bacillota; class Bacilli; order Caryophanales; family Paenibacillaceae; genus Paenibacillus; species Paenibacillus sp. S-38. The sequence goes on along the minus strand of NZ_CP187970.1, from coordinate 2,994,651 downwards.
GCTTCGACATCAGCTCCGTATAATAGAAGATCATATAGACGGTACCCAGCGTAATCGCCCCCTGCTTCCATAAGCTGTAGCTGAGCGCGAAGGCTACGGCGCTGCCGATCGTGAACACGATCAGCGTGGTGATCCACATGGAAGCCCAACCGAGGAAAGCCCGGATTCTCAGCGGAAGCCACTCCCTGAGCAGCCCATGAAAGCGGAACATGACGTAGCCTGTCGCCCCGTTGGCCCGTGTATCCTCCGTTCCCTCGAGATGCTCACCGAGGAATCCGTAGAACCGGGCGCTGATTTCCCTCAGCTTGCCCCAATGGGGCACGGCGAAGCGGCGTATGTATTGGATGGACGCCAGGGCGAAGAGCACGAAGAACAGCATGCCCACACCGATCAGCCACCCTTCGCGGAACAGCAGCACAAGCATGCCGGCCACCAGGATCACGTTGCTCAGCAGGGTGATGACGAAGCTTGAGAAGAAATTGGACAGAGCGTTGATGTCCCCGTCCACCCGCTCGATGATGGCCCCCGAGGTCTGGGATTTGTGAAAGGACATATCCAGCCTCAGACAGTGGGACGCCACATCGAGGCGGAGCTGATTCGTCGCAATCCATCCGACGCTCGCTCCGACGTAGCTCGCCCCAACATTCACCACCTGCTGCAGCAGTGTGGCGGCCAGGAAAAGTCCGGCGGCATAATAAAGCGGCCGGGAGCTCGGCTGCGACTGCGCCGTATCGATAAAGTAGCGGATAATCTGCGGCGTGATCAGCTGCATGGCGATACCGAAGAGCAGCAGGAAGGTCAGCAGCAGCATGCTTCCCCGCTGGTTTTTCAGATACTGGGACAGCAGCAGTACATAATCGCGTACGGGAATTTTGGGCAGCCCTTTAGCCATGTTGTTCACCTCTAATTTTACCTGGTAGGTACGCTATCGTATGAATCCGTATCGTCGGTTACGGTTTACAGGATCCGGCCGATAGTTCAATAGTCTAACATATCCTCCCCAATCACACTATAGGACACCTGCACTTTACAAGCCGGACCGCAGCAGGGAGGAAAACGGTTTCTGTTGTCGAATTATAAAGCATCCTGAGACTGCGCAGCATCGCTTCTTCTGCATAGGAGGTTCACCACTACTATGACTTCTTATTTGATTTGGGGTTTCTATTTCTTACCCGGCCTTCTTTGCCTGATCATGGCGTGCGAGATGGAATGGCGCCACAACGTCAAAAGCCGTACAGCCGCCGCGCTGATGCTCTCCCTGGCCTTCTTCTTTTTCGGGGAGATGGTGCGGGCGCTGCTGCCCCCTGAATATTCGATTCCCATTGTGGAGAATTGGTCGGGGATTTCGGCAGGGCTGTCGATCGGCTTTGCCTATCATTTCTACACCCTGTTTGTTCGTTGGAACGAACGCGTACACCCCCTGCTTTACTACACCGTCTGTTATGGTCCGGCCGTGGTGCTTACACTGCTGTTCCAGAGCGGCCATACGGATCTGATCTTCACCGGGACGATTGTCGAAGGCCCCTGGAACAAGCTGGTCATCGAGCCTACAGGGTATTTTGCCCTGATGATCTTCGTGCTCTTTTACATCTCCGCCTTCGTGCCGCTGATTCTGCTGGCAAGACGGCGGGTTCCGACCGACCGGATGAAGCGCAAGTACACCCTTTTGGCCGCATCCTCATCGATTCTGTTCGTCTGGGTCTTTCTCTTCGGGGTGCTTGCCGAGCTGTTCCCTCCGCGGTTGCCGCTGCCGTCGCTCTTTTTTGTATACGGCACTGTGATCTGGATCGCCATGATCCGCTACCTCATGGTCAAATATGATTTCCTGAGCTCAATCGGCAACCGGTTCCGGATCCTGTTCGAGACGAGCCCGCTCAGCATCATGGTGCTGGACCGCTCCGCCCGGATTCGCGAACTGAACCCGATGGCCGAGCAGATGTTCCATATCCGTCTCAGCCCCGGAAGCTTGTTTACGGATATCTTTCCCGAAGCGGAGCGGGCAGCCAGGCTTCAGCATTTTCGCGATGACTTCGACCGGCGGGCGCGGCACCGGGGCTTTGTCTTCCCTATCATGACGAAGAAGGGGGAACTCCTGCACATCTCGCTGGACTGCGACTTCTTCGAATATGAAGATGAGCTTCTGCGGATGGACATCATCCGGGATGTGACGGCCGTGAAGCTGGCGGAAGACCGGATCCGGCAGATGGCTTATACCGATACCCTGACCTGTGTCGGAAACCGGGCGCTGTTCCACAAGCGGTTCGGCGAGCTTGTCTCACAGGACCCCGGCCGGAGCATGGCCGTCCTGCTGCTCGATCTCGACCGGTTCAAGCAGATCAATGATGTTCTCGGACATGGGACCGGCGACCGGCTTCTGCAGCACGTCGCAGAGTCTCTAACGGCCGCTGTCCCTGAACCCCACCTCATCACACGGCTGGGCGGCGACGAATTCCTCGTCCTTCTCACCGATGTAGACCGGGCGGAAGCGGAAGATCTGGCTCACCGCATTCTGGCGATGATCCGCCGGCCGTTCGTTCATGGGGGCCAGGAGCTTCACCTGACCTCGAGCATCGGCCTTGCTCATTATCCGGATGACGGCACGGATACCGAATCGCTGATGAAGCATGCGGATCATGCTATGTACCGGGCCAAAAGCCTCGGGAAGAATCGGGTCTGCGTCTATGATCTGGAGATGAACCGCCTGTCCGAGGCGCGCTTCAACCTGGAGCAGCGGCTCCGCCTTGCGCTGGACCGGGGAGAACTCGTTCTGCACTACCAACCCCAGGCGGAGCTCGCCACCGGCCGGATCATCGGCATGGAGGCTCTGGTCCGTTGGATGTCGCCGGGTGCAGGCTTGATCCCTCCCGGCGAGTTCATCCCGGTAGCGGAGGAGTGCGGCCTCATCGTGCCGATCGGACAGTGGGTGCTCGTGGAAGCCTGCAGGCAGAACAAAGCCTGGTACGACCTCGGGCGGCGCTGGACGATATCGGTCAACGTGTCGGCCCCCCAGCTCATTCGCTCCGCGTTCCCCGAAGAAGTGAAGATGGTTCTCACCGAGACCGGCCTTCCGCCGGAGCTGCTCATCCTGGAGATTACCGAGACGGCCGCCGTGCGGGATCTCGAGCACACGCGCCGGATGCTCCTGGAACTCGCGGACCTCGGCATCTCCATCTCCCTGGATGACTTCGGGACCGGCTATTCTTCGCTCGGACTCATCCGCCAGCTCCCGGTAAAGACAATCAAGATCGACCGATCCTTCGTGCAGGAGATGACCGACGAGGGCGGGGGCGGCGCGATTGCCGAAGCCCTGATCACTCTGGCTCTCAGCTTCGGGATGGGGACGGTTGCGGAAGGCGTGGAGACCGAAGTGCAGCGCAGCCGGCTGGCCCGCAGCCGCTGTGCGGCCATCCAAGGCTACCTGCTCAGCAGGCCGGTGCCCGCCGAGAGGATCACGGAGCAGTATGTGGCCGCACCGTAACGAGGCGGCCGGAGCGGCGTGCCGGGCTGTCCGCTGCCAAGTGGTCATCTTCGTTAACACAAAGAAAGCGGCGGCTGCTGCCCCGCTTTCTTTGGTGTTTCACTTTCTTTGGTGTTCCTCTTTGTTAGGATTCCGCATTCTTTGCTCTATGCTTCCTGAGAACGAAGCTCCTTCCGCATCCGCACATGCCATATGCCCGCGTCAAGGAACGGCTCTTTCGAGATTGTCTCATAGCCGAGCTTCCGGTAGAAGGCTTCAGCCTGCACTTGTCCGTCGAGGATGACTGCCGGCACGCCCGCTTCCCTCACATCCCGCTCCATCGCCTCGATGAGCGTACGCCCGAGACCTTGTCCCCGGCGGGAGTCCAGAACGGCGATCCGCTGCAGCTTGGCTGTCTCGCCGTTATACATACGCCATCGTCCGGTGCCCACCGGCTCCTCTCCGTCCCGCAGCAGCCAGTGCCTGCAAGCGGCCGGACTGGCGTCGAACTCGTCGATTTCTTCCTCTTCCGGCACCTGTTGTTCTTTCACGAACACGGTCTTGCGGATGCCGAGGCATTCCTCAAGCTGCTCGCTTGTCTCTACGGGGATGGCCAACACGCCCACAACCCATTCCTCCTCTATGCTGTAGGGTCCACGGCAGCTTACGCTTCCAGGACCCGCTTCTCTCCCGGCTGCATGGCCAACCCGCGGATTCCCTGCGCGGACAGACCTGCGGCGAACTTCTCCGCATCCTGGCGGATCGGCGGGAAGGTGTCGAAGTGCAGCGGCACGACGGACTTCGCTCTGAGCCAGGCGGCGGCGGTCGCCGCGTCTTCCGGTCCCATGGTGAACACATCGCCGATCGGCAGGAACGCGAGGTCGATGCTGTGGCGCTCGCCGATCAGCTTCATATCCGAGAACAGCGAGGTGTCCCCGCTGTGGTAGATCGTGAAGCCGGCCCATTTCACAACAAAGCCGCCCCGCATGCCGCCGTAGATAATCTTCTTCTCCTCCTCAAGCACGATGCCCGAGCTGTGGAACGCAGGAGTCATCTCGACATCCGCGTAACCGAGTGAGGTGCGTCCGCCGATATTCATGGCAGAGGTCTTCAGCCCCTGCCAGCTCATGTAGGAGGCGAGCTCGAAGGTAGCGACCACCGTGGCGTCATTCGCTTTGGCGATCGGCACCGTGTCAAGAATATGATCCGCATGCGCATGCGTCAGCAGGATATGATCGACCTTAACGTCCTCGGGACGTGTCACGGCCAGTCCGTTGCCCGAGATGAACGGATCGATAATCAGGGAATGGCCCCCGTGCGTCAACTGGACTCAGGAGTGCCCGTGGTACCAGATTTCCATTATAATCGACTCCTTCTTGGCGAGTATAGTTGAGACGTTGACCGGCAGGCGGTTTTGCTTCCCTGTTTTCCTACCTGTATTCCTACCCTATTGTAACTGGAACGCTTACCGAATTCAAAATACCGGACCGGCCGCACCGCCTTGAAGACAGGCTGAAGAGACCGGCGGTGAATGCCGGCCCGTACCCGTTCGCCTGGGAAGCGGCCGCCGCCGGCTTCAGGAGGCGAATGCTTTCTTCAGCGCCTCCCGGACCCGGTCCTTATTGAACGGCTTCACGATGAAGTCGCTGGCTCCCATCGAGACGGCCCGGATCAGCAGCGCCTGCTGCCCCATCGCCGATACCATGATCACCTTCGCTTCAGGGTCGCGGCTGCGGATCTCTTCCAGCGCCGTCATGCCGTCCATCTCGGGCATCGTGATGTCGAGGGTCACGAGGTCCGGTTTGATTTCCTCATATTTTGTCAGCGCTTCCATTCCGTTGCTGGCTTCTGCTGCAATTTCATATCCGAGCTCCTGAATCACGTTCTTGAGAATCATGCGCATAAACAGCGAATCGTCGACAACCAGAATCTTCTTCATCCCGTCACAGCCCCCATCTCTATCGTTGTCATCGTCTTTGTGAAGCCTCCGAAATGCATACCAAATACCCCGCCAACCTGTACAGGGGGTATGAGAGCTGTATGGTGCCTTCCCTTCCTGATACACCGAATGGAGAACCGCAACTGCAGCGGGCCGAACCTGCCCTATATATCGGAAACGTTCGATGGTATTTCACATTATAGCACTGCTCTCCAAAAAAAGACAAGGCGCGGGGACGCGGCACGAACCGCCGGCCTGAAAAGAAAGTGGCTCCGTGCTCCCCCCCTTGATATAATGGATGGGATCAACAGCCGCGGGAGAGGATGAGGCAAGCCATGAAGAAAGAGATCAGATGGGGCATGATCGGCTGCGGCAGCGTGACGGAAGTCAAAAGCGGTCCGGCCCTCCAGCAGGCGGGTGGCTCCCGGCTGACCGCCGTGATGAGAAGAAACGGGCCGCTTGCGGAGGATTACGCAAGAAGGCACGGGGTGCCGAAATGGTACGATCAGGCCGAGGATCTCATCGCGGACAAGGACGTGGACGCCGTCTATATCGCGACGCCTCCCTCATCTCACAAAGCTTATGCTATCGAAGCATGCCGTGCAGGCAAGCCGGTCTACGTAGAGAAGCCGATGGCGCTGAACGCGGCTGAATGTGAGGAGATGATGGCCGCCTCCGAGCGGTACGGCGTGCCGATCTACGTCGCCTACTACAGGAGAGCTCTTCCGCGGTTTGTCCAGGTGAAGCAGTGGCTTGACGCCGGTGCCATCGGCGAAGTGCTTACCGTCAACACCCTGCACGTGGCCAGGCCCAAGCCGGAAGAGCTAAACGGCACCTCGGCCTCCTGGCGGACCCGGCCCGAGATCTCGGGCGGCGGCTACTTCTTCGATCTGGCGAGCCACACGCTCGACCTGCTCGACTATCTGCTCGGTCCGATCGCCGCCGCAAGCGGGTTCTCCTCGAATCTTGGCGGATATTATGAGGCCGAAGACACGGTCACAGGCACGTACCGGTTCGAGTCGGGCGCGCACGGCACGGGCACCTGGTGCTTTGCGGCGGACCGTTCTTTCGAGTACAGTGAAATCACCGGTACCCGGGGACGCATCGAGTTCTCCAGCTTCACCGAAGCACCCGTACGGCTGTTGGTTGATGGGGCTGCAGAAGAGCGGATGATTCCGAATCCCCCTCATGTGCAGCAGCCGCTCATCCAGCATATTGTCGACGAATTGCTCGGCCGCGGAAGCTCTCCGAGCACCGCTGCGTCGGCGATCCGGACCAGCCGGGTGATGGATGCGCTCGTACGCTGAATTCCCAGGACCTACCCTATTGAACGAAAGAAGCGGCTTCCCATGAAAAAAGTAACGATCAATGACATCGCCAAAGCGGCCAATGTGGCCAAATCAACGGTGTCCAAAGTCATGAATGATGCGCCCACCGTCTCCCCCGACACTAAACGCAGGGTGCGGGCCATCATGAAGCAGATGAACTATACGCCGAGCTCCATCGCCACCCAGCTCGCCCGGCAGAGCAGCTCCACCATCGGAGTGCTTGTGGATTTGTCGCGCAAAGCGGATTTCCTCAACCACTTCTTCTATACGATCATCGGCGGCATCGAGAATGTCGCCGGCCCGCTCCACTATGAGGTCACCATCTCGAACATCCAGTCGACGGGGCCCGACAACTTCATGAACCGGCTGGTCCGCGGGCGCAAGGTCGACGGGCTGATTATGGAGAAGTCGATCCTGACCCGGGAACAGACGGAGGAGCTGAAGCTCCTGGAGTTTCCCTTCGTCTCCATCGGCCAGATCCCGGGTGCCGAAGGCATCAGCTCCGTCGATATCGACAACACGCTCGGTTCCGGCATGCTGACGGAGCACCTCCTGGAACAGGGATGCCGCCGGCTCGTGTTCCTGGGCGGTGAGCCGGCCGACTCGATCTTCGAGAGCCGAAGCCGGGGCTTTCGCCGGAGCTTGAAGGCCCGCGGCCTGGAGGGAGAAGTCTTCTGCGGCGAAGGGACCGTGGCGGAGGGCTGCCGGATGATGAAGAACCTCCTGCAGTCGGGTCCTGTGCCCGACGGGATCGTCACCATCAGCAATTATGTCGCCTTCGGCGTGCTTCAGGCCCTGCAGGAAGCGGGCCTCCGGATCCCCGCCGACGTCTGCGTCGCCACCTTCGACGACTATCCGCTGGCTCCGTACACGTCGCCTCCGCTCACCTGTCTGCACCTCGATACCTTCGAGCTCGGCATCCAGGCGGCCTCCATGCTCATGGAGCGCATTGACGGTACCGTGACCGGCGTAGAGACGCGCCTCCTGCTGCCGACGCTGATCACAAGGCAGTCCTCGCTGCGGCAGCCGGCGAAGTAATAAGGTTTGTTGTTGGGGGTTTCATCTTTCCCACTCCTCCGCAGGGTGGTTCTAATGTTTCCCCCTGCCGAGCGAGATGGTTTATTTTGGTAGTGGCCTTTGAGCGAAGCTCAACAGAACGCAAAATAAAATCATCGAGCGCCCCGACTTAAGAAAGCCGCCATCCCCGCAGAACATCTGCAGGAATGGCGGCTTTGCTGTCTTCGTCAGGCCTCTCTTCGGCACGGACGGTAAGTCTATTTCTTCTTCGCCTCGTCCTCGAGCTCGTCCCAGAACCGGCCGAACGCCTCGGCCCCGAGGGGCGGGCTGTAGTAATAGCCCTGTACCTGATCGCAATTCTGCTGGCGGAGGAACTCCAGCTGCTCCCGGGTCTCCACGCCTTCGGCGATGACCGACAGCTTCAGATGGTGGGCCATCGCCACGATCGTTGCGACGATCGACGCCCCGCTCTCCTCCTTGAATAGGTCGCGGACAAAAGACTGGTCAATCTTCAGCTTGTCGATCGGGAAGCGGTTGAGGTAGCTCAGGGAGCTGTACCCCGTGCCGAAGTCGTCCATGCTGACCTTGACGCCGAGCGCCTTAAGCCGGTGCAGCGTGTCTTCGGTGGCCGCCGCATCCATCGCCATGCTCTCGGTGATCTCGAGCTCCAGATACTGCGGCGGCAGCCCCGAATCCGCAAGGGCCTCTTGCACGATCTCCACCAGGTTCGGCTGCTCGAACTGCTTGATCGACAGGTTCACCGAAACCGGCACCGGCGGGCGGCCCTCAAGCTGCCACTCGCGGTTCTGCCGGCAGGCCGTGCGCAGCACCCAGCTGCCGATCGGATTGATCAGGCCGCTCTCCTCGGCTGTCGGGATGAAGACCCCGGGCGGGATGTTCCCGCGCTCCGGGTGGCGCCAGCGAACCAGCGCCTCGGAGCCGATCAGTTTGCCGTACATGTCGAGCTGCGGCTGGTAATGCACCTCGAACTGCCCCTGCTCCAGCGCCTCGCGCAATCCCCGCTCGAGCTCGAGCTTCTCCCGGGCCTCGGTATCCATGTCCTCGGAATAAGCGAGCGCCCGTCCCAGTCCCTCCTTCTTCGATCGGAACAAGGCCGTACCGGCATGCTCCAGCAGCAGTTCCTGGGACGCACAACCGGAGGACAAGTCGTACCCTGCGCTTACACTGAGGTACAGCTTGTGGGCGTCGAGATCGAACGGCCGTGCGAGTACTTCCATGATCCGGACGGCGTGTTGCTCCGGGTCCATCTCCTCCCGGCTCCAGGGGAAGAGGACGGCGAACTCGTCGCTGCCGACCCGGGCCGCCGTCCCCCCTTCCCCGGCGGCCGCCCGGAGCCTTCCGGCCAGCTGGCGCAGAAGTTCATCTCCGAGCCTCGACCCGATCGAATCGTTCATCATCTTGAACCGGTCGATGTCGAGCAGAATCAGCATTGCGCCGGGATCGGTTCCGAGCTCACGGATCCGGGCAAGCAGATATCTGCGGTTGGGCAGGCCGGTCAGATCATCATGATATGCCATGTGCTCGATGAGCTGCTCGGCCTCTTTTTTCCTCGTGATATCCTGGATAATACCGTAAACGCCGGTGACCTCGTCATCCACGACAATCGGCACCGTAGTAATATTGACGGCCACCTCATGCCCTCGCTTGTGCCGGACCACCGATTCGAACTTGACGGATAAGTTCTCCGTAACGGCCTGATCGAAAACCTTCTGCAGCTTCCCCGTGTTCGGGGCTGTGCGGAGCTCGGTCAGGTGGATCTGCAGCGATTCCTCCTCTGTGTAACCCGTGATCCGGGTTACGGCCGGATTGACCGCCGTCACGCGGCCTTGCAGATTAAACGCAACGACTCCATCGAGATTATGCTCGAACAGCGATTTGAACTGCTGCTCGCTCTCAAAGAGCTTGGCGGTGGCGCTCTCGATCCGGCGGTCGAAAAAGGCCGTAACGAGTGCGGCGGACAGGACGATCAGCGTAGCCAGTCCGACCACATAGCCGAGATAAGCGCCCCCCATCAGCAGGCTGTGATCATGGACCGGTGCCCCTCCCGGGGTGAAGCGGGCCGCGGCCATGCCCGTATAATGCATGCCGACGATGGCCCCGCCCATCACAAGGCCGCTGAGCAGTTTGCGGTATACAGCCCTCACTCCGCCCTCTCCGCGGAAGTAGAACGTAAGCCACATGGCCGCCGCCGAAGCGCCCACGGCAATGATCAAGGAAGCGGCAAAGGGCACCGGCGCATACGTGACGTCAACTTCCATCTGCATGGAGGCCATGCCGGTATAGTGCATAGCCGCCACGGAACTGCCCATCAGCAGGCTTCCGGTAATCAGCCGGCTCCAAGCGAGCTGAGGCCGGGCGATCAGGGCTAAGGCCGCATAGGAGCCCAGTACGGCGAACAGCATGGACAAGAGCACAAGTCCCAGTTCATAGCTTGTATGTACAGGCAGGCGGAACGCCAGCATGGCTACAAAGTGCATGGACCAGATGCCGATGCCCATCGCTGCGGCGCCGCAGAGCAGCCAGGCGGAGCGGGCACGGCCCTGGGATGAAGAAACCCTTCCTCCCATATCGAGAGCGGTATACGAAGCGATGACGGCGATGAGATAGGACAGTACGACAAGGACCCAGTCATATGAGCCTTCGATACCATGTTCGGTCGGGTGCATTCCAGGGCCTCCTTGATGTGTTATTCTTCGTGATGTGTAATGAGGTTAATACTCATTATTATAGTAAGCAGTACGGGACAGTGTCTACTGATTTTGTCGAATTTTGAAATTAATTATCATATTTTTGTCGAAATATGAAATGTGGAGACCCGCCTCTTCCGAGACGGGTCGTAGGACTGGAATTTAGAGTTTGAAAATCGCAAGCGAGTCCTGCAGCTCTTCCGCCAGGCGGGACAGCATAGCGGAAGCCGCCGCAATCTCCTCCATCGTCGCATTCTGCTCCTCAGCCGAGGCGGCTACACCCTGGGCATGGTGGGAAGCTTCCTGCGCCACTCCGGAGATGACATGGATGTCGGATACCACCTGGCCGGTCTCGTGCCGGATCTGCTGCGCATCCCGGACGGCCTTCTGCGCGGTGGCATGGACCCCTTCGACCGACCGTCGGATATGCTCGAATGCCGATCCGGCCTGTCCGATGATCACCGTGCCTTCCTTCACCGCCGTGTTGCCTTCTTCCATGGAGGCGATGGCATGCGTAATGCCGCCCTGGATTTCGGTGATCAGGGCATGGATCTGCTCGGCAGCCATTCTGGACTGCTCTGCGAGCTTGCGCACTTCCTCGGCGACAACAGCGAAGCCTCTGCCGTGCTCACCGGAGCGCGCCGCTTCAATGGCCGCATTGAGCGCAAGCAGATTCGTCTGTGCGGCGATGGTGGAGATCAACGAGACGATATCGCCGATCTGCGACGACTTCTCTCCAAGCGCGAAGACATACTCGGACGAAGCGGATACCTTCTCTTCGATGCGGCCGATCTGCGTGACGGACTGGCCTACGACCAGGTTCCCGCGCTGGGCATGGTCGATGGCATCGCTTGAGGTCTGTGATACTTCCTCAAGGGATCGGTTCACCGAGTCTACGCTGCGGTCCAGCTGCTGGGACGATTCCAGCGACTGCTGCATCGTGCGGCTCTGCTTCTCGGAGCCGTCGGCGATTTCCTGCACGGCCACGGTAATCACTTCCGTGGCCTGAGCCGTTTGTTCGGCCGACGCGGTCAGCTGCTCAGAAGTGGCCGCTACCTGCTGCGAGGCAAGGATGATGTTCGACAGCTTCTCGCGCAGGCTGGCGGTCAGGCCGCCGATGTCCTTCGAGAGGTCGCCGACTTCGTCACGCAGCGTAATGGCCGGCGCCTCCGCTGTCAGATCCCCGTCGGCAACACGGGACACATAGGCCGACAGGCGGCGGATCGCCCCGCCGATCTGTACCGAGATCCAGGCGGCTGCCACCACAGCGAACAGGATGGCGATGAGTCCAAGCGAGATCATAATCGTTTTGCTGGAAGTGATGATCTGACCGGCTTCGGCGGATTGCAGCTCGGCTTCTTCGCGGTTGGATTTGACGAGCTCGGAAGCCGATTCGTTCGCCTTCCTGCTGAGATATTTCATCAGATTAATCGTCTTCGTCTCATTGAGCGAACTCCCCGGAGTCTCCACCTCCTGGAGAAGCTGAGGAATCGTTCCTTCGAAGGCTTCCCAGTCATTCATGAACTGGAAGTACAGCCCTTCCGTACCGTGGCCCTGCGGCATACTCTCGTACTTGGCACGGAGCTCCTTCATCTTGCCCTGCTCGCCCGCTATCGTTTGCTTCAACTCCTGAATCTCGCTGTACTTGGCCGTACTGAGCATCTGGAGCATGCTGTTCTCCATGTTCTTCATGGACTGGCCCATATCGTTAATCAGGATCACCTGCTGGAGATGGACCGAGGTGATGCGGATCACGGCGTCACCCAGCATGGAGATCCGGAAGAGGCCGACCGCGTTCGCGATAACCAGCAGGAACGTGCAGAGCAGGAACCCGCTGATCAGTTTGGCGCGAATGGAAAATCTCATGATTATTCTCTCCCTCTTATTTGGTTGCGGATGGCTCTTATGGCTTTGGCCACTGCTCCTTCGGAATGCCCTGGTATACATCCTCCATGGCGGCATAGCCTTCTTTGATGACCGTCGTCACCACATTCTCCTTCGTGACGACGATCGGCTCCAGCAGGTTGGAAGGCACGTCTTTTTTGCCGTTCGGCACCTTGTTGTTGGAGACCGGCTCCTGCTGCCCGGCGAGTGCCAAAGCCGCATCGGCTGCGGCCTTCGCCATGTTCTGGATCGGCAGGTAGATCGTCATGGACTGTGTGCCGCGGACGATACGCTGCAGCGCCTCCAGCTCGGCATCCTGACCGGATACCGGCACCCTGCCTGCCAGGCCCAGCTCGCCCAGCGCCTGCACCGCTGCACCGGCGGTCCCGTCGTTGGCGGCAACGACGCCTTGGATGTCCCCCTTCGACTCCTTGAGCGCCGCTTTCATATGCTTGTAGGCTTCTTCGGGCTTCCAATCGGCGGAATATTCATCGGACACGACCGTGACCTGCCCTTTGTGCTTTTCGAGCACGCGGATGGAGCCGTCGCGCAGCAGAACGGCGTTGTTGTCGGTCTGGCTGCCGCCGATATACACATATTTTCCCTGCGGGGCCCGCTTCAGGATATCCTCCGCCTGCAGCTCGCCCGCCTTCACGTTGTCGACAGAGACATAGAAGTCCGTGTCGGCGTTCTTGATCAGACGCGCGTAGGACAGCACCTTCACGCCTTGGCTGTGGGCTTTCTCCACCACCGAAGCGAGCAGCGGGGACTCCGTATTCTGGGCGACGATGACGAGCACATCCACACCTCGTCCCAGCAGTTCTTCCGCCTGGGCGGCCTGCTTCTTTTCGTCCCCTCCGGCAGTAAGCGTAATGACATCGGCGCCCGCCTGGCGGATCGAAGCTTCGAAGTGATCGCGATCGCGCTGCCAGCGCTCATCGATCAGGTTGTGCATGGAGAAGCCGATGACCGGTTTGTCCTGCGTGGCTGTGGGTGCAGCCGGACTGCACGCGGTCAGCAGCAGGAGCAGTGCACCGCCGAGCAGCCCTGATTTGGTTGTCAAGCGAGACATATCTTTTACCCCTTTATCAATAGTTTCAACGGATGATATCCGCCTGGTCCACTACATAGTATCGGAAGATGACTCTTAAAATTGAAATGGGAATCTAATCTGTAACCGCCTGCAATTGTTGGGAGAAGACTGGCGAGATAAAAAATTCTTATTTTGCCACAAAAAAACACCGGCGCATGAACCCATGCACCGGTGTCCCTCGGCAACAGACCGCAATGGTCCGCGCCCCTGATCTCTTACGACCTATCCTCGTTTTCCTCGTTGTCGCCGTTAAAGAAATCCGCCACGTTCCGTGCCGCATTCTGCGCGGCATCCACGGTGTTCTCAGCTGCGCTGCTTACGAATTCACCCGCGGATTGAAGTCCGTTTCGGGCTGCTTCGACCGTGTTCTCCATGAACCCATCCTGTTCTCCACTCTGGTTCCCGTACTGATTCCGGTTCTGTCTGGCCATTCTTCAAGCACCTCCTTTGTCGTCTCGGTAAGAGCAGAAGTTAGGTTGCGTTACTGTTTCTCTCCCTATGCATTTTCACTTCATACAGACGGCAGCCCTGGGGGAACATACAAAAAAGCGTCACCGGGCATTCCCGGTAACGCTTCATGCTGCTGCATTTGCCTCTTATTCGGTTACCGCAATGACTACAGGGCGCTGCCGCCGAAAATAAAGCGGTACTCCCAGTGACGATCGGTAATCGTATCAACTTTCACGCCGCCTGTGCCCCAAGTGTTCAGCATTTTCCCGTCGCCGAGGTAAATGCCGACGTGGGTGATCCGCTGCTCGGACTTATCGATTCCCGCGTAGCTGCTCTGCGAGGTGCCGCGGTAGGACATGAAGAACACAAGATCTCCGCGCTTCAGGTTATCGATATTCGTCACGATCCGGCTCGAATGCTCACGCACATAATCGGCCTGCGTCCGTGAATTCGAGGGAAGCGTAACACCAAGGGCGTCCTTGAAGGCCTGTCTCACAAAGTCGGAGCAGTCGAAGGTTGCCGTTGTGCTCCGGTCGGAAGCATACTCATACGGTGTGCCAAGGTATTTGTTGCCGGCCGCAATGACCTTCTCGATCTTCTGTGACGAAGTCGCGGCTGTGCTGGAAGGCTGGCTTGCCGTGGAAGCTGCAGCCGGTTCTTTGTACGATGTCGAGATATACTGCGAGCTTGTCGATACATAACCGGTGACGCCGTTCTTGTCCTTCACCTTGTACCAATAGCTGTTCACCTTATCCAGGATAGTTACCGTCTCGCCTTTCTGCAGGTAACGAATGCGCGCCGAATCCGTGTCCGCCGCTTTACGGAACGAAACGCCGCTGACCATTTTTCCTGTATTGGAAGATGCAGACGTACTTGTTGTAGTCGTACGTGGTGCTGTTATATATTTGCTGCTTGACGATACGTAGCCCGTCACGCCGTTCTTGTCTTTTACTTTATACCAGTACTCGTTGACCTTGCTCACAATCGTAACTTTCTCGTCCTCCTGCAGATAACGGATCCGGGCCGCATCCGTGTCCGGTGCTTTGCGGAAGCTGACGTCATTCACGATGGTCGAGGTCGTCGCCGCATGGGCTTGTCCCTGCGGCAGGGCGAAGATCCCTGCGATTAGAGCTGCGGAAGCTGCTGTGATGATGGTGCGTTTCATATGATGTATCCCTCCTGGGTATTTGGTGTAGTAAGAGAATGCAGGCAAATCCCCGAGCAGATGCCCCTTGTTCCCTTAGGGCTGCTTCATCATAACACAAGCTCCCCGCCGGGGGGTCAGGTAGTTACTGGGCTGCCGGTATATGGAACCTGTCTCACCGATAAACGGAGTGGAATATCTGTATACTATAATAAAAATAGCCCTCCCCCTGAATCTTCGGGGACGGGCTAGGCCATACGTTCAGTCTTGTAGTGGAGCCGATCAAAATTGCCGGAAGCATGCACTTAATTCGTAATGTTCACCTGATCGATATACAGCGTTCCCGTCTCCCCCCATGCCCCCGCAAATTCGATTCGATCGAGAAAACTGACAGCGCTGTGGAAGGTCACTCCCGATGCTTTCAACACCCCGTTAACATAAATATCCACTTTGCCTGCAAACGGATTTGCGATGAGCTTGACCGAATACCAGGTGTTCGGGGACAGGCCTTGAAGCACGATGTCGCTGCCCGTACTGCTTCGGTACACCAAGCCCGAGGGGGTGGTCAGCAGCTCTGCCGCATAGGCACCTGCACCCTTCAATCCGAACTTGGCCGACGGAAAGAGCGCGGTGTACATGAATTTCCATTCCGCCTCAACGATCCCGTATTGGTCTGGGAACACTTTAGTGGCTGCAGCCGTCCCTGCGGCGTTCATATCCCAGATCTTGAGGCTCTTGTCGGTCGCAGTCGGAATATTCCAAACAACTGCACTGGTATTCGCCGACTTGGATACCGTCCAGCTGTACGGAGCTGCTGTAGACGTATAGCTGTCGAAATTCTCCTCTGTCAACCGCAATCCGCCCTTCGTTACGCTTAGGAGATTCCATGCAAAGTGGCTGGACAAATACATGATAGGCTCTCTCGCCGAAGCAAAGTCTTTATAAGAAGGCTCATCATAATAATCGGACATCGCCTCGAACAGATTGTATCCCCAATCCTCACTGGAGCCCGGCATTCTCGGATTCTCCCCATACGGCCATTGGTCCGGATGGTTCATATAATACAAAAGATAATCAAGTGCCTGCTTGATCGTTGTGCCTCCAGGGGATGTCCAATGGAACAAGTCGATGCCGGCAGCTTCCTTAGCGATATGAGCGGCAGATGTGATCGGCGCCAGCGCAAAATAGGTATACCACAGACCGCTCACCCCCCGCCCGGCTTCTTGAGGCATGGAGCCATCCGCAGCGATGCTGGATTCAATCTTGTTCTTGAGACGAATAATCTCGGCATTCAACTGGACGTTATCATCTTTGTAATAGTAGGCTGACATCGCACCATAAATGCCCCAGTCCCCCCAATTGTTGCTCTCGGTCTTGATCGCATTCGCCGCCTTGGCCAAGTACACGCCTGTGAGCCAGGTCTCGAATGCAATCTTGTCGGCTATGTTCCATCCGCTGTAATCCCGGAGCAGCTCGGCCGCATGAATCAGACCGACGCCAGAGTAAGTCATCACCAAGGGACCGTCAGTGCCGCTGATCCGGGTATTCTTGCCGGCCCAATTCGCAAGAAAGCTCTTCGCCTTCTCTGCATAGGCTGTTTTTCCCGTCAACTGATATGCAAGAGCCAAGGTATAGGCGGCGCGAACATCATTTTGCAGTACCTCGGATGCCCTGGTATGCCCCGCAGGATCTTCATAGTAGCCCGGCACGTTAAAATCAGTTACAGCACTGGGAGGCTCCGATAAATAAAACTCGGCTCTAGGAATCAGTTCATTCCTGCCGTCCACCCACGGCTGCGAGCCCCCTGCAATATTCCTCTTGGCAGATGTGAGCTGCTTGGCTGAGTGCACTCCCCCCGGATGGGGATAGGCCGATACTGCAGAGCATAGGGCCATCTGTACAGCCAATCCAGCAGCCGTTAAAACCGCCAAACTCCATCTTTTTCTCATCACAAAAGCCCCTTATGTCCCCTGTACAACCACAAACCGAATAAGGCAAGCGAATACCTCCGACTGCATACGTAAGCGTCATACCCTCATTCCCCGATCAGAACCGGTGACGCATTCGGATGAGGTACGTGAAGAAACATCCTGCTGTCTATACACTAAGGCTGTTCCGTACAGAAATAGTTATCGATAATCTTAGCATGAAATGATCCGCAGTACATGAGCGAAAAGATAGAGAAATGCGTCCCACTTCCTGCAGGCTGCCGTTGAGGAAGCACTTCAGGAACAGCCGGCCCTTCTCACAGGCAATAAGCGGGAAGCTCAATGGAAAGGTATACCACCGGAATAATTCGCGTTGGATCAAGAATACTAAGAGCAGCCGCACCGCAAAATAATACACAAAAAACCGCTTTGTTCAGGCGGTCATGTCTCGTAATTGCACAAAGTGAACTTCCCTCCACTGTTTCCTGTACAAGCTATAATAAAGCAGGAAAAGTCCAGCTTGAACGTCCAGGAAACAAGGAGGAGAACGTTTTGCGCTTGCACAAAATGAGACGCAACGGCAAGCTGTACGTCAGATTGCTGCTTGGCACTAAGTATCGCATTGATCCTCATCGTTACCTCTATGGTGTACTATCTTACCTTCTCCCGCATTCTCCAGAAGGAAGCCTTTGATTCGATCTCAGCAATCTGAGACAAACGGGACAAGCCGTCGCCAAGACTACGGAAAGCGCAAAGAGTCTCCTTCCAAATCTATCGAAGCACGGCCGTCGCCAAATTGCTGTATTACAGCGTTCCCAATGCCTTTGATATCCAAGCGGCCATGATCGACCTCTATAATTACTTGGCTACGATGCCCTTCATCCAATCTATCTATATCTATAATCCCATGGTTAAGCGCTATAATATAGCCGCTCAACAGGGCCAGTCAGGGTTGATCGCTGAAGAAACCTTGAACGACAAGAACATCATTGACATCCTGGGGAATTATAAAGAATATCGTCCCTTCACCCCCATTCCCAGAGTACTGGAAACCCAGACGGACGGATCCCAAGGCACGGGGGTTTATACCTATTTGTGTTATGATGCGATCAGCTTTGACCGCCGAATCAACTCTGCGGTTGTCGTCAATATCACCGCTTCATGGGTCAACCGGGAGCTGGGAAGCAGCGAAATCGCCACATCGGGCCGAACGTTCCTCGTCGATGACCATGATCGGGTTCGGACGGTCAATGAGTTGACGGACGTCGCTTTATCGCCGGATGATCTTCTTGTGTTCAAGAATGCCATCCGTCATCACCAGTCCGGTTATCTCGTCACGGATTCCGGGAACGTCAACTCGCTTGTAACCTACACGGTCCCCAATCAGTATACGTGGCACTACGTCCGCATCACTCCGTATGAGGACATTACCCGGAAGCTCAGTGGCATCCGTGCGAAGACCTTCCAGATTGCAGCCGCGGTTTTAATCATCGGGTTTCTGCTTGCGTGGCTGTTGTCCCGATTCCTGTATGTCCCCATCCACCGGATAGAAAACCGGATGGAAGACCTCGAATCCGAAAGACGGGACAGCAGCTACACCGTCCGGCAGAATATGCTCCGCAAGCTGATTCAGATCCAAGATTTTGACCCGGAGTACCAAGTGGAGAGGTGTGGCTGCAAAAAATGGGGATTTCCTTTAATTTTACGGAGCCCTACCGCCTCGCCTATGTGCGTATAGACCTTACGAGCGTTTGCTAAAAAAATTAAACAGAGCCTTAGTCTCAAGTAATTCAGGACTAAGGCTCTGTTTATTTATAAACATTCACTTCCTGAATGGACCACCAATTCGGCGAGGTGTCCGTCTGCACGACCTCGATGTACTGCGCCGTCTGCACGGGGAAGTCCACGATGATCACGGCTCCGCTGCTGGATCCGCTGGCCACCGGGGCGCCCCAGGTCACTCCGTCATTCGAGATGTACATCTCGTAGCCGCGGGCGTAGTCCATGCTGCTGCCCGAGGAGTCCATGACGAGCCTGCTGAAGGTTTGCGGCGCTTTCATGTCCAGGGTGATGGATTGGCCCGGTGCCATCGATTGCTCGGAGCTCCAGCGCGTGGACAAGCTGTCATCCAGCAGATTCGCGGGATTCTCGCCGGTTGCGGGAAGGGTGGCTGCCGTCCAGCCGGTCCTCTCCAGCGCGGTCTTCTGCGTCGTGGTGATCACGTCGCCGCTGGCGGGCGAGAGGTTGCCCGCCCCATCCTTCGCGATGAGCGAGTAGGTATAGGTGGTGAATGCCGTCAGGCCCATGTCCTTGTACGAGTTCGACAAGGTAAAGGCAACCGGTACCCCGTCCCGGTAAATATCATAGCCGGCCAGGTTGACGTTGTCCTTGGATGCCGTCCAGCTCAGATCAATCTCGCTGTCGGATACGGCTGTGGCCGTCACGTTCACCGGCGAGGTGGGAGCCTGGGTATCCGGAGTCCCCCCGACGAATTCATTCACGGTCTGCCTCATGCCTTCAGAGGTCGAATTATCATGAACCTTGCCGCCTATACCGTTGATGACATGGGTAATCTCACTTCCCTCTGTAGCCGGCAGCCAGATGGAGGTCGCATGGTGGATGTTCACGCCCGGAACATCAGGAACCTCGATACTGCTGTTCAGCTTGACGGCCGCATCCCGGAAGTAGGAATACACTCCAAGCCCCCAAGCTTCATGGCGGGTCACGGTATCCGCCACCTTATACGAGGCATATCCGTTCACTGTGCCGCCGCCGCTCATCCAAGCCGACTGGTTCGGAACGTCATATGGGATTTCCGACTGGTAGAAGTACACCCGGCCGCCGTTGCCGTTCCACAAGGTCTGGTACTCCTGATGGTGCTCGTTGAACAGACCGTAGACCGTCACGTTGTTTCCATTCACAACCAAGCCGTTCTTCGATACGTTGGCATCCCAGCCGACTCCGGTTCCATGATCCGCGCGCCTTATCCAGAAATGGTCGCCGATGACATCGCTGCTGTTGATCATAAGACTCACATCAACCCTACCCGCTTGGGCTCCGCCGGTTCTAAAATAAAGATCGTGCAGAGAGGTAGGATGGGCCGCATGGTCGTTCGAGCTGCCGGAAGGGCCTACTTCCAATAGGGAAGGAGAAGCGGCAGGTCCGGCATCGAAAAGCAGTCCGGCAATCTTCACGTCGTCGACGTCAGCTACGGACATGGCGGTTTTTCCGTTATCGGGGATCAGGGTCGGCATGGCGAGGCCCAGGACGACCGTGCCCGGATTCGTGACCCGAATCGTATCGTTCAGGTGGTAAACCCCCGGCGTAAACAAGAGGTTCTTTCCCTGGCTCAGAGCCGCGTTAATGCTGGCCGCATCCGAAGTATCCGGGTCGGCGAGGTAAAATTGATCGATCGGGACGGACGCGCCCGGCGTGGCCCCGCCCGCCCAGCTGACGCCCTGGGTATTCGTCTGAAGCTCGGGAACGAAGACGTTATATTTCCCTTCGCCATCGATGTAGAGATAAGGTTTCTCCCGCATCACCGGCGTGCTGCCGACAACCGTATAAGGCTGCTCGGGGAAGATGCCGGCCGGCGGATTGGTATCACCGACGAACACCATGTTCCACACCCCGCTGGCCCAGCCGGCATACTGGCTGTTCCTGGAGAAATACTGCTGCTGCGAACCGGGGACGACGAGTTGATCGACGATGGAATCGGCCAGGAAGCCGTCGCTCGCCCAGCCGGCATTGTGATTGGAATCAAAGTCAAACAAATTCAAGCTTCCTTTCACATGAACGCGCCGCAGGGGGGCCGCCTGGGAGACCGCCCATCGCCCGCTTCCGCTGGAAGGGGTTACAGTGAAATTCTCAGCGGAACGCCAAAATTACGGGTGGCGTTGGCATTGCTCCACTGGGCATCCGCATCCATGCTCCCCTGGATGTCGCATCGCCGGGGTTTTGCCCGAGACCGGAGACCTGGGTGTAGAACCCGACCCGGCCGTTCACTTGGTACGAGCCCGGTTTGAACAGAAGGGCATACCGCTCTGGGCTGAATTCCGCGGATTCCTGGGTGGCGAAGACGGTATCCATCGTGCTCTGGATGGAAGCGGGATCCATGGATGGATCGAATAGATATACATGAGTGCCGAAGTCGAGCTGTGTCGTCCCGGCGACCGGAGTGCTCAGCGCCGATTCGCCACCGGAGCCTACGGCCGAAATTTTATAATAAAAGGTCGTGCTCGTGGTGAGGCCGATATCCGTATAAGCGGCCGCGGCGATGGGGGAGCTGTTGATCTTGCTGTATGCGCCGCCGCTGCTTACAGCGCGGTAAAGGTTGTACCCCGCTGCGCCGGAAACGGGCGACCAGCTGAGCCGGCAGGAATTGGTTGTACAGGATGCGCCAAGTCCAACAGGCGTAGACGGAGCCCGGGTCGAATGCGATGACGATCCCCCGCTTGTCTGCTGCGGTTGCGAAGGCTGCGAAGGTTGAACTGAGAGTTGGCGAAGAGACAAAGACGTACACGGGCCAGCCAGGTTGTTCTCGACGAGAACGGGGCTGAGTCCCTCCCCTTAATCAAAGGTCGTGCCATTTACCGCACAGATCGAAAGGTGATCGTTCAAACCCCATATATCAATAACGACTTTATTGACCGTACGATTAAGCCGCATATCACGATCAAAGCGAGAAAGGAGCTGACGGCCAATGTCGAAGACTCAAGCTGCCAAGATGGTGCGAGAGGAGGCGATACTGTCATCCTTGATGAAGCTGGATTACTTGAGCCGTAGTCAAATTCAGCGCCTCCATAGCCTGTCCGGTGATCGTAATGCGCGGCTGATTTTGGCTGCCATGGCACCTTACCTTTCAAGGTGCCGAAGCAGCACCAGCGAAAATGTGTATTATCTGAACAAACTGGGCGCGAGAGAATGAACTGCGAGATCGTTCGGACAAAAACAATGCAGCCAACCAGCCTAACCATGGTTTAACAAGTAGGGAGGATGAACTGAATAACTCTCGGGATCTAAGTCCCACGGGCAGTTACGTTCGATTCCCGGCTACCGCTATCTTACGTCCACAGAAAAATGAGGTCGACCAGAAAGATCTGGTGACCTCATAATACGATTGGGTAGAAAAGATGAACAAGAATTAGACGAGTGCAGCAAAAACCAAGTAAAAAACAAGGTAAGAATAATAAAGTTCATGGAGTGGATCCGTCGATTTCCTGCAAAGCGAATCCCCCAAGGACGGGAGGGAGATTACACCCCGCGGTTCTTGCTGCGGCTCGAGATGTCCATCCAAACGGCGAAGACCAATATACCGCCCTTCACCAGATACTGCCAGAACGATTCCAACCCCATCAGCGACATCCCATTGTCGAGTGAGGTCATCACCAGGGCGCCGAGAAGAGCACCGCTAACGCGGCCGGAGCCGCCCATGAGAGAGGTCCCGCCGATGACGCAGGCTGCGATGGCATCCATCTCCGCCATATTCCCCGCCGAGATCGTAGCGGAAGATAACCGGGAGGTCAGTACGACCGATGCGATCGACGCCAACAAGCCGCTGAACACAAACACCATCATGGTTTTGAGCTTGATATTGATCCCGGACATGCGCGCGGCTTCGGGATTCCCGCCAATGGCATAAATGTGACGCCCGAACGTCGTCTTGGTGGAGATGAGAGTAAAGAGCACGGCAAGGGCAAGAACGAAGATCATCGGGAACGGAATGCCTTTGTAGCTGTTCACGATCAGCACGAAAGCAGCGATCAGCAGGCTCAGGCCGGCTAACTTGACCGTGAGTGCAGGAAGAGGATCAACCTGGAAGCCATACTTCAGTCTGGAGCTTCGCTTCATTACGGCAGCCCAGACGAAGCAAGCTATCGTAACGGCAGCGAGGATCCATCCGAATCCCTTGGCAAAATAAGCGTTGCCCATCAATGCAAAAACAGGGTCTGAAATGGGGACCGTCATCGACTCGGTAATCCCCATTAGCACCCCGCGGAAGACCAGCATGCCGCCCAGCGTCACAATAAAAGCCGGTACGGCTTTATAGGCTACCAGCCATCCCTGCAGCACTCCGAGCACCAGTCCCGCTGCAAGCGTCCCGAGGAGGACCACGATGGTCGGCTGTCCCATCCAATTGCTGAGGATCGCTGCAATGCCGCCCGTTAATCCGACGATCGAGCCGACCGACAAATCAATATGCCCTGCTACGATCACGAGTACCATGCCGATCGCCAGGATCGACGTCACAGACATTTGAGTGAACAGGTTGGACAGATTTCGGGGGGTGAGGAACGTCTCGTTCAAGACGCCAAAGAGAATCCAGATCAGGATCAAGGCCCCCACCATCGTATAGGCGCGGACATCGAATTGGAATAAAGCCTTCCACATGGCCGGCCGCCGGCTGGCTCCTTCCGGATTCGTATCAGGCTGCGTAACCGTCGTCATTTTTATTTTCCTCCCGCTGCAGCGAACATAATTTTTTCCTGCGTGGCCTGCCGGTAGTCCATCTCTCGGACAAACTGCCCCTCGCACATTACCAGGATCCGGTCACTCATGCCGAGAATCTCCGGAAGCTCGGAGGAGATCATGATGATCGCGACGCCTTGATCCACCAGGCGGTTCATCAGATGATAGATTTCATATTTGGCCCCCACATCAATTCCGCGCGTCGGTTCGTCCATGATCAGGATCCTGGGGCTCGACATCAGCCACTTGGCGATGACCACCTTCTGCTGGTTGCCGCCGGATAAGGTGCCGACCGGTGTTTCCAGGGAAGACGTCTTCGTTTTCAGTTCCTCTACATACTTCTGCCCCCACTTGATCTCTTCATTGTCGTTAATCATCCCGTACCTGGAGACACGGTCCATTGTGGCAAGCGTCGTATTCGTCTTGACATCCATGGCCAGCACCAATCCCTGACGCTTGCGGTCTTCGGATACCAATCCGATGCCTGCGCGGATGGCATCGGCAACCGTTCGGATCCGTACGGTCTGCCCTTCGATCCTTACTTCGCCTTCGGACCTCCCTTCGTATGCCCCGAACAGAGAAGTGACAAGCTCGGTCCGTCCAGCACCCATCAGACCTGCGATGCCCAAGATTTCGCCTTTACGGAGCGTAAGATCAACCTGTTTGATCAACTTCTGATCTTTATTGTCTGGATGCCATACCGAATAGCCGCGGACTTCCAGCACCACTTCTCCCGGGGTATGCTCCACACGAGGGTAGCGGTCCGTCAGCTCGCGTCCGACCATCAAAGAGATGACCTGATCCTCGTTCGTTTGGCCGGTGTCCAGTGTGGTAATCGTTTGACCATCGCGCAGCACCGTAATCCGGTCGGATATTCGGAACACCTCAGGCATTTTATGAGAGATATAGATACAGGAAACTCCGTTCCGGCGAAGCTGATCCAGAATATCCATCAGAATCTCCACTTCGCTTTCCGTCAAAGCGGCTGTCGGTTCATCCAGGATCAGAATCCGGGTATGCTTGGACAGTGCCTTCGCGATCTCCACCAGCTGCTGTTGACCGATGCCGAGCGTTCCTA
This sequence comes from Paenibacillus sp. S-38, assembly GCF_049942825.1. Classification (NCBI taxonomy): domain Bacteria; kingdom Bacillati; phylum Bacillota; class Bacilli; order Caryophanales; family Paenibacillaceae; genus Paenibacillus; species Paenibacillus sp. S-38. The sequence goes on along the minus strand of NZ_CP187970.1, from coordinate 2,970,157 downwards.
TATTAGAGTCCGGGCTCACATGAAGACCCACCCGTTTCAGCCAGACGGAGGCATCGTGGTAAAGCCGGTCCCACTCGATCATCCCCCGCTTGGTCGGTTCCCGTCCCAGGAAAATGTTCTCCCCGACGGTCATGTCCTTCACCAAGGCAAGCTCTTGATGAATGATGGAAATCCCCGCCTGCTCCGCATCGATAATACTGTGAAACGGTTTGGTTTCCCCCTGTATACGGATCTCGCCCGTATAAGTCTCTGAGGAATACAGACCGCTCAGGACCTTCATGAGCGTCGATTTGCCTGCCCCGTTCTCACCGCAGAGCGCATGAATTTCCCCTTCCCTAACATTGAAATTCACCTGGTGAAGCGCCTTGACGCCGGGAAATTCTTTGGTGATGTTCACCATTTCTAATGCGAGCATAGCCGCCAGCTCCTTACCCTTCGATATCCATACACCCCATTGGGAGGGGGCGCCATCCCTCATCGCCCCCTGTCGGACAGACATTACGGCTTCGGCCACTGATCCTTCGGTACGTTCTTATAGACGTCCTCCAGCTTGTGGTACCCGTCCTTGATCACCGTATCTGCCAAATTGGCCTTCTCAACGGCGATCGGATCAAGCAGGATAGACGGAACATCGATTTTGCCATTGTTGACCTTGCCCGATACCCCATCAACCCGGCCGTTCTTCGCAAGAGCAACGGCCATCTCCGCCGCCTTGCTCGCGATCGCCTTAATCGGCTTATAAACCGTCATCGTCTGCTTGCCTTCGGCAATACGCTGTACGGCGGCCAAGTCGGCATCCTGGCCGGATACCGGAATTTTGCCCGCCATGCCTTGGGCGGTCAGTGCCTGGATCGCGCCGCCCGCCGTACCGTCGTTCGCCGCCACAACCGCTTGAATGTTGTTGTTATTGGCGGTAAGCGCATTCTCCATATTCTTCAAGGCCTCTTCCGGCTTCCAATCTTTGGAGAATTGGTCGTATACAATTTTAATATCGCCCTTGTCCTGCAGCGCTTTCAGGATGTTCATCGCCCCCTGCTTGAACATATGGGCATTGTTATCCGTGTCCGCTCCGCCGATATACACAAAGTTCCCTTTGGACACCTTTTCCGTGATCGCCTTCGCCTGCATTTCGCCTACCCGGACATTATCGAAGGAGACATAGTAGTCCACATCGGAATTTTTGATCAGCCGGTCATACGAGATGACTTTGATCCCCTCTTTATGGGCCTTCTCAACGATGGGTGCGGTAGCTTCGGCGTTATGCGGAATGATCACGAGCACGTCCACTCCCTGCGAGATCAGCTGCTCCGCTTGGCTGAGCTGCGTAGAATCGTCCCCATTGGCTGCCAGGACTTTCACATCACCACCCAGCTCCTTCACCTTCGCAGTGAACAGATCCCGGTCCTTCTGCCATCGTTCTTCCTTCAGCGTATCCATCGACATCCCGATGACAAGCTTGCCGTCATCCTTCTTCTCAGCCGTCGTGCCGGCAGGATTGGCCGTCTGATTGTCCGTCGATACGACACCGCATCCCGACACTACAGCAATCAGCAGCAGTCCGCTCAAGCCCCAACTCGTTCCTTTACGCCATGGGTTCATTCTTGTTCTCCCCTTGTGATCCAGAATATCAAGCGGAATCCGCTTACATTTACTGTAACAAAGGGGCAGGCGGGTGCCCACTATGGCGGCATGCACTCCTTTGCCTTGATGCAGCACAGCTTTGACCCGACTTGAAAGCGGGTCCATCGAATTTCAAGAATTGGTAATTTGTTGCTCCAGGGCAGCAAAAAAATGCCAGCTTAAAGAACCTTCCGCTGCCTGAACGGAAGGCTCTGAACACCGGCTATTCACTCCCGTTTCGCCCGGAAGGTATGCCGGCCGGACTGCTGACGATACTCCGAGGGCGTACAGCCTGCTGTTTTTTTGAAAATCCGGCTAAAATAACTCGGGTCGTGGTACCCGACTTCATAGCAGATTTCCTTGAAGCTGAGCTCCTCCCTCTCCAATAACCGTTTGGCCTCGCTGATCCTCAGACGGGTGAGGTAGTCGACAAAGGTCTCCCCCGTATGCAGCTTGAAGATTCGGCTGAAATAATAAGGGCTGAGATTGACGTGTTCCGCCGTCTGTTCCATCGAGATATCCGACGAATACCTTTCCGCCAGGTACAGCTTTGCCCTTTCGACGGCATGGATTTTGCGGTCCTCCCTCTCCCTGCTCATCTCCTCCATCATTTGTTCCATAAGCTCCAGTGCCGTCTGCCGCAATACGGCGCTGCCGTCCACTCCGGCAAATGGCTCCAAAATCTCAGCCGGAGCGCGATTTCCCGTCTGCCGCGCAAGGGAGATCAGCATGGCGCTGATCTCATCCCTGCACATCCGTATATTCCCGCCCGCTGCCACCAGCATCCGATCAAGCACCTGGGAAAAATACAAAGCGGTCTCCTCCCGGTTCCGCCGGTACAGGGAATCGAGCAGCTTACGTTCCTCTTCCATTGTAATTCGGCCCTGCTCTCCCCGGCAGCTCACCAGGATATCGTCTGCGTGACAGACCGTCCCCTCTTCCATGCTGCCGGCTGCGGCTGCCGCGGCTTCCTGGTAAGAGAGCCGCAGTCCGTCCAGCCCCTCCTTCAAGGAACCGATCCCGACCCTTACGGACAGGCCGAAGATCCCATCCATCCGTGCCTGCACCCCCTCTCCCCACCGCAGCGATTGCACCCGGTGGGACAGACCGGCCTCCTGCGGCGAAGCAGGGATGAATACGGCCATTCGGCTGCCGATCATGGGACTGATCAAGCAGGGCAGCTGGGGCTTCAGATACTGTTTCACGCTCTCGTAGACTTCCTTTCTTCGCGAATGGAAAGCATCCCAATCCTTTTGCTCTTTGAACGGGAAGGAGATCACCATGGCGTACCCCCGGTCCCAGCGGAGATCGAACAGCTCTGCAAGCTGCCGGCAATCCAGATCGTGCACGCTGTCCGTCAGGAGCATAAGGGTCAGTTCATTTTCCGCCAGCGGCAGGAGCCGGTGTAACTTCTCCTTTATCTCCAGCTCTTCCTGTCTTTTTCCTTTTTCCGCTTCCAGCTCGGAGATCATCCTGCGGAGCAGGGACATGATTTCCTCTCTTTTGGCCGGCTTCAGAATATAGTCCTTGACTCCCAAAGCCAAGGCTTCTTTGGCATAAGCAAAATACTCATGTGCGGTGACGAGGACGATACGGACACCCGGCAGCCGCCGGTTGATCTCCTTAACGGCGTCCAGCCCCTGAATCCCGGGCATCTTGATATCCATAAAGATAAAGTCCGGGTGCGCCTCTTCCGCCGCCTGTATCGCCTTCCGGCCGTTCTCCGCATGGATGAACTGGAACTGGACCGGCATCATGCGGCTCACCATCAGCTCGAGCCCCTCCCTCTCCCACGCTTCGTCATCGGCTATCAGCAGTTTATACACCGTGACACCTCCACTCCGTTTCTTCTGCCCTCGCTGAAGAGGGGAACGTCAGCCTGACCGTGGTGCCTTCTCCGATCCCGCTCCGAATCTCGATGGTCTGCGAGCCATCATAGAACAAGTGCAGCCGCTTGAATACATTGGCCGTACCGAGTCCCGAAGATTTCCCCTTTCCGCTGAAGGGGTGCTGTACGTCCTCCCGGGCGGAGCGGATCAGCCGGTCTCGGATCTCCGGATCCATCCCCGCCCCATTGTCCGCCACTTCGATGCATGCCCGATCCTCCTTCCTTCGGATGGACAGCCGGAGTACCGCCCCTTCTTCCAGATGCTCAATCCCATGCACGATGGCATTCTCCAGCAGCGGCTGGAGGGTCAGGCAGGGAGTCCACCATCCCAGCGCCTCCTCGTCGATCTCGGTGATGAACCGGATCCGGTCTCCGAAGCGTTCCTTCTGTATCGCCATGTACTCCTCCGCGTGGAACACCTCCTCCCGCAGCGTGACCGGATGATCGAGCTTTTGAAGGTTATATCGCAGCAGACGGGAGACGGATACCGTCAGGTCACTTGTCTTTTCGGCCCCTTCGATATAAGCCATCTTCGCGATGACATTAAGCGTATTGAACAAAAAGTGCGGGTTAATTTGGCTCTGCAGCATTTTCAGCTCCAATTCTTTCACCATCCGCTCCTTCTTCAAACTCTCCAGGTTCTTCACCATGAGTTCCTGGATATTATCGATCATGTGGTTAAAGGTCCGGCACAGAATGCCGATCTCATTACCGGTCTGCAGTTCTGGGGCTTTCGTATCCAGATTTCCTCTCGAAATCTGCTTGGCCGTCAATACGAGCTGCAGGATCGGACGGCTGATGCTGCTCGATAGCCACAGGGAGAACAGGATGCTGAGCAGAGCCACCGTAATGACAAGATACACGCCAAGCCGGTTCATATCTTCTGTGATCTTCATGAGCTTCTCATACAGGGGGCGGTAGTTCTCCAGCTCCAGATCCACCATAGCCTGCCCCTCTTCGCTGATAAAGCGGGAGAGCTGATCCGCCTGAAGATACGCGCTTGCCTTACTCTTGGGCTCCTGGGTTTCGGTATCCTCTGCCATATTCCATGCCTGTTCCATAAAGGTACCCATCAAGTTGATATAGTTGCCAATCGCTATGGCATTCGTTTCGTTCTTCTCCAAGCGGTACAGCTCATCCTGAAGATGGTGCAGGCTGTTCAAGTGGAAGACGAGATCGGGATAGCTTTCGGCGCTTACCTGAATCACATACCGGTTCAGATCCTGCATCACCTCCTTGCTTTCGCGGGACACCTGCTTATAGAGCAGAATCCGGTTCATGAACAAGTGATAGCTCTCCTGCGCGCTTCGGCTGCTCTCAAACAGAAAGTAGGAGACGAAGCTCATCAAGAGCACCAGCAGGGGGATAAAAATAAAAAGCCTCAGTCGGATGGTCATGGCAGCCTCCCGGTATCAGGACTGTTCGATTCAATGATCTCCACTTGGGCATGCAGGGTGGAGGGAAGTGATTTTCCACTAAAGTAGTCACGGAGAAGATGGACGGACGTGGCCCCCATCCAAAAGGGCTGCTGAACGACGGTGGCGTCGATCTCTCCTTGACGAACGGCATCCAGCGTTTCCTCCAAATCATCGAAGCCGATAATGGCAATGTCGCTCCGGTTCATACTCTTCGCGGCCTGGAGGATTCCCAGCGCATCCGTAGCGCTGGTCCCTGCCATAATCGTGATGTCCGGATGCGCTTGCAGCATATCCGCCGCCTGCTGGATAGCCTCCATCGCCGAGATATTCGAAGCCCGCACGTCCACGATACGCAGTCCTTTGTATTCGCTTACAATACTGCGCAGCCCCTGCAGACGCTGCAGCTGATTCTCCGCAGATTCGCTTCCGATGAGGATACCTATGGTTCCGCTGCCGCCGGTCTTCCGTACGACAAGCTGCCCCAGGATCCTGCCCGCCGCCTTATTATCCGTCCCTACGTAAGCGAGCCGCTTGCTCGTCGGGGCATCCGTGTCGATCGTCAGTGTGGGAATCCCCTTCTCCGCCGCCCTGTTAATCACGGGAGTGAACTTCTCGTCGTTTAATCCCTGCACGATGATTCCGTCCACACGGGAGGCAATGGCTTTCTCCAGCAGTTGAATTTGTTCCTCCATGCTGTGGTGAACGGGACCTACAATTTCAATGTCCATCTGATCGGCCCGGGCCGCTTCCGCGGCTCCGTTCGCAACCAGCTGCCAATACGGATGCCCCAGCTCCTGTACAATCAGTACGATGTGCCTGTTCACACGGGCCGGCTGGTCCTCCTTCAGTTGACGGGCAATCAGCTGAATCTCCTGGGATGAATGGACAAACCGGCCAAAGAAAAAGCAGAACACAATCATCACCAGCCCCATGCTTAGAAACCACCTCTTATCCGCCATTGCCTCACCTCACTGCAGGTTTGAAGTGTGCGCTTGACATCACACACCAGGAACCCTTTTCCGGTAATTATACAATCGAAAAAAGCCTTCTCATAGGGGAAGGCTTTCGGGCAGGTTTCCGGGCTAGCTCTTGTATGGATCAATGGGGCGGATCGTACCGTCCTCGTTATACTGGAGCTCCGTGAACTTGACGCACCGCTTATTATCCGCGCCTCCCGACAGGGAGCTGTCATGATAGAATAAATACCACTTGTCACGAAACTGCACGATCGAGTGATGCGTCGTCCAGCCGATGACGGGAGACAGAATCGTTCCCTGGAAGACGAAGGGTCCCTTGGGGTGCTCACTCACGGCATACACAATCTTGTGCGTCGTTCCCGTGGAATAGGACAGGTAGTACTTCCCTCGGTACTTATGAACCCACGGTCCCTCAAAATACCGTCGTTCCTCATCCCCTGCGGTTAGCGGCTTCCCCTGATCATCCACAATGAGTATTTCTTCCGGCTCCCCTTGAAAAGCCAGCAGATCTTCGCTCAATTCGGCCACCCGGGGTCCGAGCGCCGGCTCCTCCTTGGCAGGCCCCTCGGCCTCGGAAACGTATTCGCCTGTACGCCATTTCTCCAATTGTCCGCCCCACAGCCCGCCGAAGTACATATAAGCCCGCTGGTCCTCGTCTACCAAGACGGCCGGATCTATGCTGAAGCTTCCCGCGATGTAATGGGGCTCGGGAATAAAGGGCCCGGCGGGTGAGGAGCTCTTCGCTGCGCCGATACGAAACACCCCATCGTGATCTCTGGCCGGGAAAAATAAATAATAGCTTCCGTTCCGGAAAGCGGCATCGGGAGCCCACATTTGTTTGGAGGCCCACGGAACATCCCGGATATGCAGGGCTTCCCCATGATCGATGCACGCCGATTCCGTATCATCCATGGAGAGAACATGGTAGTCTTCCATATCGTATTGGTCGCCGTTATCATTCGAGGCATGGTTCCGGTCCAGGTCGTGAGAAGGATAAATGTAAAGCTTGCCATCAAATACATGCGCCGAGGGGTCCGCCGTATAGATATGGGTGACCAGAGGCTCGTTCGCTTTTACCGGTTTTGACATGGTATCGCTTCCTTCCCAGGCTTCAAGTGCCCGCTCTCTGTTATAAGATCGTCGCTTATAGGTTCAATCTCATTGTAGAGGATCGCGCCGCTCCGGTGGGACACACAAATTAAAGAACTTTCCGTTAAAAGTTTAGATGATGAATCTGTTATCTATTCATGCTTATGTCAGTAATAAATCAATGGATAAATCCAATGAACAAACTAATACATGAATAACATCATTTAATATCATGATAACTTTTTGAAAAAAAACCTGCTGGGGCAAGCATGACAGCCATCTTCCCCGATTAAAAAACAGCCGTCCGCTTGCATCCTCAACCCGAGACTTTTCGTTTACAGCGTGTCCCCCTTGTTCTACAAGTCCAATTTTCTTATCCACAGTGGATAAATGATAATTTACGTCCTGCCGCGTCTTATTCACAGGACAGCAAGCCAGCGTTTCTGTGGATAAAATAACTGTGATGAGGGCGCTTATCCACATGAAAAGATGAAAAAATAAAAAAGCAGCTCCGTCGGATCAACGGAACTGCTTGGGTTATAACGATACGGAAACGCCGAACGGCACTCGTATCGGGCTATATCAGCTCTTACCAGTGCTCGGTGTCTTTATGCGGTTCTCATGCGGAGGTTCTTCGCCGCAAGATCGGCTGTGCGGGATTGGATCTCGATAAAGTATCGCTCCATGGCTTCCTCGAGCGCTCCGGCGGGTACACGCATTCCGCTGCCCACATGAGCTCTCATGGCCGTCAGGAGTTCCTCCTCATGCTTAAGCAGCTTCCGGAGCTGCGCCTTCCCGTCCTCAATGCTGGTCCAGCCGCGGCGCTCCAGAATTCCCTCCCGGTCTGATAGGGAACGCTCGGCTTCCGCTACGTCTTTCGACAGCGTCGCTACCCTGGACAGCAGCCACTGCTGGCAGACGGTCTCGAGTACAGCCGCCACTCTCCTCATGCCATCGATATGCTGCACGAGTGCCTGTACTTCCGGGCCGCCGTAGGAGATCCCCTCTTGCCCAGTCCTATCCATATAATAGCAAAGCAGACTCTCCTGCTGCAGTACCTGGTAATGGCAGGAAGCCATCTCCTGAGTCATCACTTCATGGACAATGGCGCTGAAATAAGCCGCAAGCTTGTCCTTATGCGTCAGATCCATTCGTTTGACCGAGAAGGATGCGGATAAGCGGGCCAGGGCGGTATTATACATATGACGTGCCATGCGCAGAATCCCTTTGCGGCGCTCCTCCGCATCTCCTTCTCTGCGGTTCAAGGCGCTTTCCGAATCCAGCATGGACTTGAAGAGATGGTATCCTACGGACAGCAGGGCATGGCAAAGCTCATCGCTCGGTACAAGGCGATGCAGGCCTAACTTAAAAAGCTCGCGCTTTAAAAGATTCATTTCCGTATGGTTCTCAAGGTAAGCTTGTTGAATATCGTCGGAGAAGTGGATCACTACATTCTCCTCACCCTGGTACTGCACGATCTCCGCGGATGCCAGACCCGGGAGCTCCGCGCTGCGAATTTCCTCAAGCACGTGAAGCAGCTGCGTGCTTGTCAGCGGCAGACGTCCTTCTTGTCCAGCCGTGCGGACAAGACGAAGCCTTGGGATATGAAACACGGTATCCTGGGTTTCGCTGATCCGGCATAACGCCATGATGAGCAGCCGCTTCGCGTTCAAAGACAGCGAGCGGAACTCGGGAGTGTAGTACAAACTGAACTTCTTCCCGTACCGCGTGGTTCTCTCGTCATATAGAAGGGAGCTTTGCCCGAAGCGGAAGGCATACGGGTCTTCCTTACGCTCCTTGCTGAGCACCTTCTTATCACTGAGAAACTTGCGCACCATATCCCCCATGTACTTGGAGGTCGTGCCGATTTGTCTTGCCAGGTGGTCCGGTCTGATGCGAAGACGGTTCTCCCAGTCCACATAAAGCAGCATGGCAAGACAGGCATCGATTTCGGTCGAGGAGAGACTGTTCATCATGAGGTGATACGTATCTTTGTAGATCATCTTCGTCTCTCCTTTCCCGAAATTTAGAAGGAATTTCATTGGTTAATAATGTATATAGTGATTGAACCCGGCGGGTATCATTGCTATAATGAATTTAGACGTGCTTGAAGAAGACCCTGGTTTTACTGCAAACCGGTCACTGTCTGTTCTTGAATGGTCAGATAGGATCACTTGCGACAGCTCGTTTCCGACATCTGATAGGGTTAATAAACGCACATCGTCCTTCATTGGACGGCATAGGCGTTTAACTCACAGCGGTGGATCAGGTCCTTCCTTCAATCAAACGTCACTGCCCAGCGCCAAAGACCTTCCAAGTCTAGCGGCATGGGACTTCCCGGCAGCCGTGCTTCCAACACGCTGCGAGTGGATTCGCTTTTCTTTTCTTCCAATCAGATCACGGGTGCTTCCAACACCTTTGCGATCTGGCCCGACCCTCTGTAGGGTCTTTTTTTTATTAACCTTATACGATATTACACATGTTTATCCCATTTGCCAATCCCCCGAACCACCCTCCTCTAAAGCCCAAAAAGGTTGTACTAGCCAACAGATTCGGACTCTTTTCCCAGCGGATACCAGGAACAACTAGGTTGTACTGCCGGACAGATTCACCCGGAACGGATCCATAGAATAAAGGTTGTACTAGCCAACAGATTCGTCATCGGAGTCCTCCCCGAATGGGGTTGTACTAGCGGACAGATTGGCGTAAAGGTAAAAAACGGAACCGGTTGTACTAGCGAACAGATTACACGGCGAGGCCTGCCGAACGGATGGGAGCCCGTGGTTTTGTATTCGACCAAGGGATATTTGCGGGAACCTACAGCCTAAGTTGTTCCCAGCCAATCGTACGCCGATTAGACCGGGTACACTCCCCCTTCATCATAACAGGTTGTACTAATGAACAGATTCGCTGGGGGCTGCGCAGTGGTATAGGTTGTACTAGCGAACAGATACCGGAACGATTTCTTGCAGCAGCAAGCTTACATTTTTGTTTTTTCATAAACTACCGGTTGTACTAGCGAACAGGTTGGGGATAATGCGGAGCGGAGCGATGTGTTATCAACAAGGGGATCCTTCTCTTCACAGCATGCTTCTTCCTTATTCGAATAGCTGCCATAGGAATCATGCTGACCAACAGACTCCGTTCCTTGTCACCAAGAATATCGGTTGTACTAGCGGACAGATTAGCATTCCGGTAAACAGCCGGGTCAGCGAAGAAGGGGACGCAGGCGTATAAAGATCAGGTTGTACTGGCGAACAGATTCGTATTCATTGAAGAGTTCACACAGGTTGTACCGGCGAACAGATCGGGAGACAACGATGAGAGGTGAATAGGTTGTACTAGCGAACGGATTCCCTGCCAAAGGCCGCGTACTGGAAGGTTGTACTAACGAACAGACGAGAAGCGCCTCCGCCGCTCCCCAATCCGCCAAAATAGGAGAAAATTCGACTTATAAAATTTTTTTTGCTCCACAGGCGAAATCAAAAAATGATTTTATCCACAAAAAAAAGAGACCCCTAAGGTCTCATGACTTATCCCTATGTTAGTGCCTTAACTTCTTCTTTTTTCAACAGGGTGCCCGGGTAGAACCGGATGGCACTGCAGGAACGGCCGGTGCCCAGTTTGACATAGTCCTGAAGTACATAGACTTCCTTCAATTCCTCACAGGCCTTGAGGATATTCCGACGGTTGTCGTATTCATTATTGGCCAAGTGCATATACTCGCTGATTTCCGTAAGCGAGACATCGAAAGCGCCGGCCTCCACCGTATACTTGAACTGTTCCTGCGGGGCCATATCGCGGATCGTACATAGGAGCTGGTACAGCTCTCTGGAGGTCTTCGTATTCAAGGTATCGAGAATCCCCAGGGAGATCAGCGTCGTGTACCCGTCCTGGAACGACTGCCGGATCTGATCCGCGAACTGGAACTGGTACTCCCGGGACTGCAGCTTCCCGTCATCCTTGCTGTATTCCTCGATCGTCGTTTCGGACGCGACCAAGTGAAACTTGCTGGTTACGATGCGGTTGGCGTTTTTCTTTTCATAGAACTCCTTGATCACGATTTGGGTTGTGGTCAGCGCCCTGAGGGAATCGCGAACACGCTTATGCTGCATGCCTCCCTTGGGGTTCATCTCCAGCCGCCGCAGGAGTTCGAATTCCGTAAACTTGAATATTTGTTTGCAGTTCTGGTCCACCCAGATGGAAGTCAGGGCCGTGAAGACGCGCTTATCAAACTCGGACAAATACAAGCCTTCGCTGTTTTGGTATTCCAAGGTTTTGGTGCCGTTTTTGACGACTTCCGCCAAACCCGTTTCCTTCACCTTCTCTTTGTAGCTGTTGGGAATGCCTGTGAAGAAAGGGTTGCTTGCCATTAGATTCAGTTCCATCGGCTGCGTTTTCTTTCGCTCACGCATCTCCTTCGCGAGCTTGATGATCTGCCGCGCGTATTGGTTCTTGGTCAGGCTCAAGTTATCCACGACGCTGGAGGTTTCACTGACAATCTGAGACAGCTTTTGAAGCAGATAGACACTGGCCTCCGTGATATCTTTCGTAAGATAAGATTTGGTCGAATCGAGCTTGGATGCCGACTCTTTCAACAGATCTTCAACGGATGTCACATCATCCGGGTTTGTGCTCTGCTCGATTTGGCGGATGAGTTTCTCCGCCATCGCTTCCGCTTTGTCGGCCAGACGGATAATGCTCGATTTTACTTTGGGCTTTGGTGTGGAACGGGGTTTCGTATCCTGCTCATCTATGGAAGAAGAGGCTGGCGTTTCTTCGCCCTTCATTTCTAGTTCCCGAATGAGTTTACCGGCGAGGGACTTTTGCTGTGTCCCTGCCTTGCTTGCTTCTTGAGTCTTCTTTCCTCTTGGCATAAGTCGCCCTCCCCTCTGTATTTTCCTATAAGAAAGGGAGAATTACAATACACTCTTCGCAGGTCTCCGTTTACTAAACCTTGGAATTCGGGTCCCATACACCAAGAGGAAGCCGACCTGACTGCCGCAGGATCCGTCAGTACCTTTTTAACTCGATTACGCTTGCGGCTTTTGCTATGCTGTTCGAAATCATATGGAACATGGCATTCATAACGAACGGGATACGAAGCATCCAGCTTTGCAGCGTAATTTGGAAGCTTGAGCTGGCGACCATTCCTCCGGCTGCCGTGAGGCCGATTTTCTGATTCTTTTCTACAAACTGTCTCATCTCTTGTTCGTAGGCTGCAAAAGCCTTGGTATAATCCCCCTGCGCACGCTTCAACTCACCGGCCAATACATAAGCTCCGACAAGGGCGAGGCTCGTGCCCTGCCCGGAAAGGGGGGACGGGCCATAAGCCGCATCCCCTACAAGTGCAACACGGCCTTTAGACCAGGCAGGCATATGGATTTGGCATATTTCATCAAAGTAAAAATCCTCCGCCTCTTTCATGGCATGCAGCAGGCGCTGGGTTTCCCAGCCCGTCTCCCTGCTGAACTGATCGGCTGCGAGCTGCTTCTGGGCTTCGGAATCGTGCCGGTCGTATTGGAGCGGAGCCGACTTAAATATAAACATTCCCTTTGCCTCGCTGTTATCGCGTGCGGAATACAGGCCTACCGTTTTGCCGGGAATGGTATACAACTGCTGACAGTGCTTAAGATGAAGATCATTGCGGGTGGTAAAGATGGAGATATAGCATCCAAGCGTACGTTTAAACTGCGCTTCATCCCCAAAGGTCAGCCTGCGAACATGGGAATGAAGACCGTCCGCCCCGACAACCAAATCGAATGTTTGCGGCTTGCCATGAGCAAAGTGGACCTCCGTCCCCTCTTCGGTCTCCTGAATGGCGGTGATGGAATCATTCCAAATGTAATGGACGGTGTCCTTGGTCAATCGGTACAAGATGTCCGTTAAATCATCCCGCATGACTTCGATGTCCAGCTCCGGCCGGTTGCCCATCCCCGCTTCGCTGATCCGGCCTTTGATCCTGCCATGGCTGTCTACAAAATAAACACCCGTCATCCCCGTATCCGCTGCGCGTACCTGATCGAGTATACCCATCCGTTGAAGCACGGAAATAGCCGCTCCCCGAACATCGACCCCGTAACCGCCTCGTCGCAACGCGGGGGCCCGCTCTACGATCGTCACCTCATAACCGTACGTCTGAAGCCAGTAGGCGAGTGCCGGTCCGGCTATACTTGCTCCTGATATAAGAATTCGCTTTAGTTCTCCCATAGATAAGCTCCACTCCATCATATAATGAAATAAAATCAGCGGGATTGCATCGGCTTGTAAGTTAAATTGTGTATTGCATAAACAGTATATGATATATACAATAAAAGATGCAATCAAAATTTATTACAGTTTGGCGGTTACAGCTCCCTATCCGATGAATGGTCACTGACGATTCTCAGCCGCAAGGAAGGTACAATCGATGGATAACAAATATGAAGAAGCTTTACCTCGCGGTGTGGCGCTCAGCTGGGGATTGGTCAAATCCACTCAGCGGGGGCCCAAACGCGTCATGAGTCTGAAGCAGATCGTCGGGGCCGCCGCCGCCATAGCCGATAAGGAAGGTCTGGCCGCTGTTTCGATGAACAAGGTCGCCGCATCCTTGGGATTTACAACCATGGCCCTCTACCGGTACGTTCCAAGCAAAGAAGATCTCATCCTTCTTATGCAGGATGCCGCATTTGAGATTTCTCTGCCGGAAGAGATTTCCGCCGATTGGCGTGAAAATATGAGCATTTTTGTTATGGCCATTATGCGATGCTATCAGGATCACCCCTGGCTGTGCGATATTCCTGCCTCCGGGATCCCGATCACCCCGAACAACTTGCGTTTTGTAGACTGGGCGCTGGGGATTATGCAGCACCTTCCATTAGATCACCAGGAGATGATCTCTATCGTGGTCATGCTTACCAGTCATGCACGGATCTATAGCTTTTTTGGGCGGGATATGGACCGCGCCGTCCGGACCGGCGTGAACTCAGGTCCTGTCCCCGGAGTGAGCTATACTGCAGCGTTGGAGCAGCTCGTGACTTCGGAACGCTTTCCCTATCTGCGGCCTGTCTTCCTTGCGGGCGCTTATTCACCGGATGAGGATGGGATCAAGGATGAGCATCCTTATGGTTTTGAATTTGATTTTGCTCTCGCGAGAATCCTGGATGGGATCGAGCATTATATTACTGCAAAGCGTATGCAGGAGCAGGAGCGGGATGGATCCCCAAAAAGCCCGGAGCCGCTGTAAATTCAGCTTCTCCGGGCTTTTTCTATCTCCGCACCACCATTATATGCCCGATCGTGATCGGCCTAGGATATAGATGAAGACTTTTCCAATGACCCTGACCCTGCATTCCGGGACCGCAGATTCATAACGACCAAGACGAAAGCAATAAGCGCGAGGATCATCCCAAGCCGTCGAAATCCTTCGAAGCTGAAGGCGCCTCCCATGATGATGCCTGTCAGCAATGAAGATGCGATGGTGCCCAAATATCTCGATGTATTGAATAGTCCGGAGGCTGTTCCGGCCATTTCTTTGGGAGAACTGCTAAACAAAGCCGCCTGCATACCCACAGCGTTCAGCCCGTTGCTGACGCCGAAGGCGGCTAACGCCAAGCTCACGCTGATCACCGGTGAAGTTGGAGTTAAGGTCACGATCCACACGGAACCGAGGGTCATCAGTAGGGCGGATACGATTAGTGCGGGTCTCGGTCCGGATTTATCGATCCATCGTCCTGCCACAGGTGAAGCAGCGAGTGAGCTCAAACCTAGTGTCAGCATGAGCATCCCTGTATGGAACTCGCTGACATGGCGAACCATTTGCAGGTAAGACGGAAGCCCGAAGAAGAGAGCGTAAAAAAGCAGGTTCACAAGCATGAATTGAATATTGACCCAAGTCATGGCGGGATACTGGGCGAAGGTGCGCAAAGGAATAAAGGGCGACGCCGTTTGCAACTCGTGTCTTACGAAAGCCGCGAGCGCCAATAGACCGATCACCACCGCCATCACATGGCTGAAGGAGACATGCCCGGATGATTTGGCTGACAGCAAGCCAACGAGCAGAGCAACCAGTCCCCCCACGAAGAGCAGCACCCCGTACGCATCAACCAAAGCCAACCCTTGGCGAAGGGACATGCCTTGTACAAGGGATGCGGCCGGTTCGTCCTTGGGAATCCTCTTCCAGGCTAACATAAAGCCCGCGGCTGTGAGCGGAATATTGACGAGAAAGATCGCAGGCCAGTCCCCCCATTGAATCAAGGCCCCGCCAACAAAAGGACCGATCGCTGCCGCTCCCGACAGGAACATCGACAAAATCGAGAGCGCAGTCGCTCTTTTCTCCGTAATATGAACCCGTACAATGGCCATTCCAACCGCTGCCATCATACTTGTTCCGATGGACTGCAGGATGCGGGACACGATAAGCCATCCAAAGGTTGGCGACAAGGGAGCCAGTAAGGATGCAGCGAAGGAGATCACCAGACCTGCCAGGAATATTCTCCTGCGGCCGAATACATCACTGGCCTTGCCCATGACCGGCTGAGCGATCGCGCTGGCAATGTAGAAAGAAAAAATAATCCAGGAAACTGCGGTAAAATCAAGGCTGTACACCTGCTGCAGTCTTGCAATAGCGACAGCGATCATCGAAGAATTCAAGGGGTTCAATAAGATCCCCAGTCCAACGGCGATCATCAGCCACCTGCTGTTAGCATTCATTGGTTACTTCCTCCCCCAAAACGTATTGATGCTATCGTACGGGAGATCCTTCATTTATTCCAACGCATTTCATGTTATAATTTCATTGACTACAAGGAATGAATGGCGGTGCCTTATGGAGCTTCTTCAACTGCAATATTTTCTCGCGGTCGCCCGCTTGGAGCATGTAACCGAGGCTGCACGAAGTCTGCATGTGACTCAATCGTCCTTAAGCAAAACCATTCAACGGTTGGAGGAGGATCTGGGAGCACCTCTATTCGATCGTACAGGGAGGAAGCTGCGATTGAATGAGTTCGGAAGCACCTTTCTTCGCCGTGCCGAAAGGGCCTTGTTTGAATTGGAACAGGGGAAGCAGGAGCTTCGCGATTTGTCAAGCCCGGAGCATCGAACACTCGAATTGGCGGTGACCACCGCAAGCACGCTGCCCCAGATCCTTCGAGAGTTTCGCACAAAGCGGCCCCATGTCCCCATTCATGTGCAGATGCTAAGTATGCAGGAAATGGTTACGCTGCTTCATAGAGGGGAGGTCGATTTTTGCTTATCCTCCCCTCCTCTCCACGCGGATGACATTGAATGTCAGATCGTCTATACGGACCCCATCCTCGTAGCGGTTCCTAAAGGGCACCGGCTGGCTGGCCGAAGCAGCGTATCCTTGAACGAAATAAGGGATGAATCATTTGTCGGAGTCAAAAAAGGCTACGGCATCCGCAATTTTGTAGACGCGGTTTGCCAATCGGTCGGGTTTGTACCTAAGTATGTGTATGAGGGAGATGAACCTGCGAGGCTGAGCGCTCTGGTGGAAGCCGACATCGGACTGGCCTTCATCCCGAGCACGGCGAGGAATGCGTGGGAACCTATCCATTATCTCCAGGTAGAGGATCACGGCTTGGTACGGGAGATCGCCCTGCTATGGCACAAGAGCCGGTACATTTCGGGGGCTGCACTGGAATTCCGTGAGGTTGTAGCGGACTATTTCGAGGCGCTGACCCATTCTCAGCGTGCGATTTGACCCAAGTCCCGGTGAGCTATCCATTCTTGTACTTGAACCCAGAGCAGCCGATCGTCCTGACCGGCTGCCTTCGCTTTCGACCCAGCTATCATTCCTTTTTCGGCTTCAGGCCTGCTTTCACATGCTTCAGCTGGGCAACAATAATGACGCTGATGATGACGAGAAGGAACCACGAACTGATCTTACTGAAGCTGACCAGCTGCCAGGCTTGGTGCTGATCCGGATATTTCCAAGCATTAAAGAATGTAGCTATATTCTCGGCTAACCAGATAAAAAAGCCTACAATGAAAAACGCAAGGGTTAAGGGCATTCGATACGTCATGTTCCGAACCCTGTATATGATCCAAGTTCTCCAAAAGACAATCACCACAAGCGCCGTCAGCCACCAACGAAAATCGGGAATGAAATGATGCGTGAAAAAGTTCAGATAGATGGCTCCCCCCAGCAATCCCGCAGAAGCAAGCCCCGGCCAGCCGGTCATCTCCATCTTCAGTCTGCGCCATACCTGACACATAAAGCTGGCTACACTTGCATACATAAATCCGCTATAGAGCGGCACACCGAACAGCTTCGTATACGCGGACTCAGGGTAGGACCAAGAGCCCATCCCTACTTTGTACACTTCCAGCACCAATCCGATCAGATGAAATACGCAGATCACTTTGATTTCATCGCGTGTCTCTAATCCGCTGCGGTACATCAGGTACTGCACGGCAAGCAGGATAAGAAGAATGGCATCATAGCGGTAAAGGAAGGGCACTTCGCTTACGCTGGATAGAGCTAGCGTGCTGAAGATCGAAACAGGAAAAATGCAGCTCATCGCCTGATGATAGCCAAAATGCAGCAGTTGTATGACCGGTTTCATGGGAAACGCGTAGGTCCGGTGCGCAAAAGTAAAGGACATCGAACAGCACGGCCTCCTCTCTTCAACTAAACGGTTTTTCATCATAGGTTATCCCTCGCAGCTTGCGTGTAACGATAACAAAGGAAAGTTCGCTGCGGCAAACTTTCCCTCTGTCATTCCCCTGCGCTTCCCCGTTATTCTTTACTCGGTGATGTCGGCGTCTGTGTCCGCTCTGTATTCTAAAATATCGCCAGGCTGACATTCTAAAGCCTTACAAATCGCATCTAACGTGGATAATCGAATCGCTTTTGCTTTTCCATTTTTCAATATGGAAAGGTTCGCCATGGTGATTCCAACCCTCTCCGAAAGCTCGGTTACGCTCATTTTTCTTTTCGCCAGCATCACATCAACATTGATTATAATCGCCATGTTCGTCACCTCAGACCGTCAGATCATTCTCTGATTTTATATCAATAGCCTCTTGTAACAGCTTCTGGAGTACGGCAGCAAAAACGGCAATCACCAAGGAGGCAAAAATCAAAACCAATCCGATGACGATGAGGCCCGGGGCATCGTCTTTCTCCGCAATGAGATAGTAGAGCGGCATGCCTGCCACATACAAACCGCTGATGGTGACTGCACAGTATTTTATTTTCTTCAGCACGACTACAGATAGCTCTGAGAAAGCTTTGTTCTTGTCAATATAGTTCAAGAGCTTAAAAGCTTGATACAGAGCAAAGTAATAAGGGATCGCCGTTGCATACAAATCGATGAAGACGAGATATTTCAGATACGTGTGATCCGGATACAATTCCGCTGCAAAATTCGCTATCTCAGGCACCAAGAAAATGCACAAAGCAAGAACCGGGATGCCCATAAGAATCACAGCAGCCTTTAAAAAGAGTGTTGTCCCTCGTTCCATAACAAGCCCCTCGCTTCATTCTTAAATTTACATTGACTCTAACATAAAATATATCGTTTTACAATAAATTATTACTTTTAATTAATGTATTATTATTGTTATGATGGCCACCCCACAATCTTCCCCTTTCCGTAGAAATGCTGACCTGATTTTTTTCGCCCATAGCGAAAGTTAAAAAAATTGGGGTAAAACTTTAATTTGTTACGTTGTTATGTATACGCTTACCTTCTATAATTTTCCTTATCGAGGAGGTGAATGCGAGGAACAACCGATTAGCAGTATTGCAGGGAAGCAGCAACAAACAAACTACGTTTTAGGAGGTTCTTTATGTTTAAATTGAAGAAGAAAATGTTGACGGTGCTTGCTGCAGTTTCCATGAGTTTCAGCTTGTTTGCAGCCCCTACTCATGCAGCGACAGACTATTGGCAGAATTGGACCGATGGCGGCGGGACGGTTAATGCGGTCAATGGATCCGGCGGCAACTATAGTGTCACATGGTCGAATACCGGCAACTTTGTGGTCGGTAAAGGCTGGGGAACCGGATCACCAACCAGGGTAATCAACTACAATGCCGGCGTCTGGGCGCCTTCCGGCAATGGTTATTTGACGCTCTACGGATGGACAAGAAACTCACTCATCGAATATTACGTCGTTGACAGCTGGGGCACTTATCGGCCTACCGGAACGCATAAAGGCACCGTGACCTCCGATGGGGGCACTTATGACATCTATACGACTACGCGGTACAACGCCCCTTCCATTGACGGCACACAAACGTTCACCCAGTACTGGAGTGTCCGGCAGTCGAAAAGACCGACCGGAAGCAACGCCACGATCACGTTCAGCAACCATGTTAACGCATGGAAGAGTAAAGGTATGAATCTGGGAACGAGTTGGTCTTACCAGGTGCTCGCGACAGAGGGATATCAGAGCAGCGGGAAATCGGACGTCACCGTCTGGTAACAGGGCACCTGCAAGCAGGTTGCTGCCGGATGCCGGATCGTTTCCCTGCTATGGAATAAGGTCTATTCATTGTTGATATGGCTAAGGGCTGCCGGTCTCACAGCCGGCAGTCTTATTTGATTTAACAAGAGATGCATACTATCCGATCCCTCAGTTTTAAAGGAGATTTATTCATGAGGAAAAAGCTGTTCATTGTCTTATTCATAGCCATCCTCGTTGTTGTCAGTGCTTGTTCGCAAGAAAAGCCTGAACACAGTAAAAAGCCTGAACCGAATGATAACCTGGTATGGGTCCAGGGTGGGAAATTTACGAACAACAAGTCCAACTACTATGGAAAAAGCGCCATCCTGCCGAACTTTTATATCGGCAAATATGAGGTTACTCAACAAGAGTGGACGCAGGTCATGGGAAGTAATCCCTCGCAATTCATAGGCGACCATCTGCCGGTAGAAAGGGTCAGCTGGTATGACGTTGTGGAGTACTGCAATCAAAGGAGCATAAAAGAGGGTTTACAGCCTTATTACCATATAGATAAGAATAAACAAGACCCGAATAATCACAGTGATAACGATCATGTAAAATGGACAATAACGATCAATGAAGGAGCAAATGGGTACCGATTGCCTACCGAAGCCGAGTGGGAGTATGCTGCAGGCGGAGGTCAGATGAGCAAGAGTTACACCTACAGCGGAAGCAATAATGCGGATGAAGCAGCATGGTATTGGAAGAATGCCGGAGATCAATACTTAACCGGGGACTGGAACTGGCCTATCATAGAAAAGAACCATAATCAAACAAAAACAGTCGGTGGTAAGAAGCCCAACGAGCTGGGGCTTTACGATATGTCGGGTAATGTAAGGGAATGGTGCTGGAATTGGTACGGAGACCAGGATCGTGACAGCGGTGTCTACCGGGTTGTGAAGGGTGGCGGTTGGCTCGGCGACGTCCGCAGCAGCGAGATCACTTATCGGGGCAAGTTTGAGGCCAATGGCCTGGGCCCCGACCAAGGATTTCGTGTGAGTCGGGGGGAATAGCTTGCTTCGACTTCCTCACTCATCCGGATGGCGGGGCGGCAAATCCGAAACCGGAAAGAGACGGCACATTGACGTCGAAAGCGTCGGCGGATCGCCTCCGAATGCACCGGAGGCTGCCTGCCCCGGCGAGCCCCCTTGCATACGACAAAAATCCGGCAGATCGGAAACACAGCCTTTGCAAGCTGTGTCTCTCCGATCTGCCGGATTTTTCTGTGGCAGGCACCTGGTTTTACATCTGCAGATTGTCCGTCAGCGCCAGCCGGACGGTCCGCTGCTCCGCTCCGCGGTAGAAGGTGACCTGAAGCGTATCGCCTACCTTCTTCTCGGCGAATAAATATTGGCGGAATTCGCTGGTGCTCGTGACCGGCTGGCCATCCAATGCGGTAATGACCTCGCGGGCATGCTGCGCTCAATTACGACACCTTCGGCAACGTCTGCCGGTAGGACAAGCAGATTTCACCGGCACCAACCTGGACTTTCCTGTTGCAGATCCGCTTGCGCCAGGGGCGCCGCGCCTATTCGAAGCCCGGCCGCTGTGACCGGGTCAGTCCGTGTGCGCGACGGCGCGTATTTCAATCAGCTGGTGAGGGAAGGCCAGACCCGACACGCCGATGAGGGTGCCGGCCGGCCGGTGGTCCCCCACATATTCCTTGAATAGAGCGACGCACTGCTCGAAATGCTCCTGCGGGTTTGTCAAAAAGATCTCCATCTCCGCGATGTTCGACCTTGTGACGCCAAAACCCGCCAGCACACGATCGAGGTTCTCCAGCGTCTGCCGGGTCTGTGCCTCGATATCCCCCTCACCAACGAACTCGCCCTGCATATCGTGGGAAAATTGCCCTGCAATGTAGATCGTGCCGTTGACGCTGTACCCTTGGGCCACGCCGAAAGCTTCCTCCCACGCAACACCGTGATTGTAGGTTTTCGTGTTCGTCATATTACCTCTCCTTTAGTTCAAAGTAAGGTTAGTATAAAATGAACGCAAACCATAAAAAAAGTACGCACTTTTTTGATAGGTGCTACCGGAAAGGATAGTGTACATATGGGTATGGCGGAATATAAAGGCAAAGTTAAAAATATGGAAGATACACCTTTCGGTTATACGCTGTCCATTATAGGCGGAAAATGGAAAATGGTTATTTTGTACCTCCTCGCAGAAAATCAAACGGTTCGCTTTAATGATCTGAAAAGACAGATCGGAGCGATTACATATAAAATGCTGAGTTCACAACTGAAAGAATTGGAAGCGGACGGGATGGTGAAACGGAAAGAGTACCCCCAAGTTCCCCCTAAAGTCGAGTACAGTCTCACAGATAAAGCGGAAACCCTAATACCCGTACTGGAGCAGTTGTGTGAGTGGGGGGCCAAAAACCAGCGTAATTAGATTCTGAATGGGAACTGCGTGCTTCTTGCCAGGCTGCAGCGTAATTGTTTCTCAATTCGTAATAGGTCAACTTGAGGCCTTGACAATACTTTCCTGACGTAATAATATTGTTTTACGTAAACCGTATCTATTGTGGAGATGATGCCCTATGACCCATCACGAACCGATCCCGGACAGTGTCCTGATCGAATCACCGGAGCAGGCGATGGTGCTGCTCAACCCGCTTCGCGCCGAGATCGCGGCGCGCCTGGCGGAGCCGGGCTCTGCGGCCGAGATCGCGAGGGCCATCGGAGAGGCGCCTCAGCGGATCAATTACCACCTGAAGGCGCTCGAGAAGGCCGGTCTGGTGCGCCGCGTCGGCTCCCGGCAGGTGCGCAACCTGGTGGAGGTCCTGTACCAGAGCATTGCCCGGAGCTTCGTCCTGTCGGAGCGCCTGGGCATGAAGCCCGAGACGGTGCGTAAACTGAAGGATCAGGGGTCTCTCGCCCACCTGATCGGCACCGCCGACCGGATCAAGCAGGACGCCCTCCTTCTCATGGAACAGTCCGATGAAGGCGAGGAAGTGCCGAGCGCCACGCTGAAGTTCCAGGTAGAGCTGGGTACACCGGAGCGGCGGCAGGCCTTCGTGGAAGAGTATGCCCGGCTGGTTCGGGAGCTGACGGAGAAGTACAGCGGGAACGCTGAATCCGGCGCCTACCAGGTCGTGGTGGCGGTCTATCCGGAGGCGGCCGGCCGCACATCCGGTGACGGCGTGTCCGACGGCGGGGCGTCCGCCGGGAAGCCCGTACCGAAGAAAAGGAGGAGTAGTGTCAATGGAACACAAGCCTGAGAAGCACCTGGAAGACGCTGCAGAGCATCCGCAGCAAGAGGCTGCCCCGCAGCCTGCCGTTGTCTGGGAATCAAGCGGCAGCTCTGCCGTGGAGCCTGCTGCGCCGGACCGGGGACAAGTGAGTGACCTGGACGCTTACCGCGAACGCAAGGAAGCGGCTGCCCCCGCCCGGGAAGCCGCAGTCACCCGCTGGGCCCTTCCCGGGCAGCAGAAGGAAGGAGCCGCGCAGTGGCTGATTATGGTCTCTTCCGGTTTCGGCACCGTCTCCCCGCACGTCATCCGTTCGGGCCAAGGCGGCTCCGGGGAGATCAAGGCCTGCCTGGCTGCATAGTCTGCACTGAACAGGCGAACACGGCTGCACAGTTTTCCCATATGAAGGAGGGCTTACGATGAACTATATTCCGATGGTTGTCGAGCAGACCGGACGCGGAGAGCGTTCATACGATATTTACTCCCGCCTGCTGAAGGACCGGATCATCTTCCTCGGCAGCGCGATTGACGATGCGGTCGCCAATTCCATCATCGCCCAGCTCCTGCTCCTCTCCGCCGAGGACCCCGACAAAGATATCCACCTGTATATCAATTCGCCGGGCGGATCCACCACGGCAGGCCTCGGGATCCTGGATACGATGCAGTACATCAAGCCTGACGTATCTACGATCTGCGTGGGCATGGCCGCTTCCATGGCTGCAGTCCTGCTCGTCGCCGGAGCACCGGGCAAGCGCTTCGCCCTGCCCCATGCCGAGGTGATGATCCACCAGCCTCACGGCGGCTCCCAAGGGCAGGCGTCCGATATCCATATCCAAGCGAAGCGGATCGTTGAGACCCGCGAGCTGCTGAACCGGATCATCGCCGAGCGGTCGGGACAGCCCTACGAGAAGGTCGAGCGGGACACGGACCGCGACTACTTCATGACCGCCCCCGCCGCACTGGACTACGGCATGATCGACAAGGTGCTGCACTCCGTACAGGGAACGGGCGCGGCCAGCTAAGACAGGGACGCACTTCTCCGCCTGTGGCTCACGGCCGCTCACCGAATCCAAACCATACAAAAGAACCGTACAGGAGGCCTGCTTGCTGCAGCCTGTACGGTTCTTTTGTTTATTCCGATCTGAAAAATAGGCATGGTAGGTTATCGACATGCTATCAAAAATTCTATCCTTTTCTTCAAAAATAGCTTGTACTTTGGAAGATCCTGTAGTATTTTAATAGAGAAGTCGCAGAACAGTCCTCTGTATGCTAATTCTTTATCCCAAACCAAACGAAAGAAAAACCGAGGAGGAATTGACTGTGGAGAAGATGGAATCAATGTGCATGAACATGATGATGACGATGTGTATGGAAGACATGATGGGCAAGATGAACTGTATGAAGACCATGATGAACACCATGAATGAAATGAACATGACCGACTGCATGGACATGAACAGCATGATGATGAAGATGCAGCAGTGCGACGAAATGATGACGTCGATGATGGAAACCATGCGCAAGATGGAGCAGGTTTCGAAGTAATTCATCCCTACTCCACCCCGCTCGAGTGCCGGCCCCTTGAACTCCTACCTTCAAGGAACCGAAGAGCAACTTGGCAGAACAGACCACTGTATGCTTTTGCAGGAACTTATAACCTCATGACCCATGGCAGAGCGGTTGACCGCATGCCTTTTTTTATTTTGCAGGCATCCCCGGCTCCACCGAATGAATGCGCCGCATCACTTGAATGCGCTCAAGCTTCAGGTCCCACACCTGCTCCTGTAGAAGCCAGTTCTCCGTCCCATCCCGATTGGATTTCAGCTTATCATACAGCTCCAGCATGCGCCGGTTGATCTCGTCGAATCTCCGCCACAGCTCCTGCTTCATTCTGTAATGAATTTCAGCGCCTGAATGGCGCTTGTACTCGCGGAGCGTCTGCAGCAGTTCCTGCTCCCATTCCGTATCGTGAAGCTGCTTCGCCAGATTCAGGAGATCCAGATAGTCATCCACCCAGGCCTGCTCCCAATCTTTCTTTGCTGTTATGAACATCTCTGGAATCCCCTCTCCGAATACCTTCACCTTTATACCTAGTATTATACCCCGAATAATACGAATTGCAACCCTTTTTCTTAACCCCTTGGCCAAGCAGGTACAAAAAAAGAAGGAACTGCAGCTGCAGCCCCTTCCTAGACCGTTATTCGATGTGTGATTCGCTACTCTATCTTGAACCGGGAGGCTGCCGCCGCAAGCTCTTTAGTCAGGCTGTCGATCGTCTGAACCATCTCCGCCAGCTGCTGAACCGTTGCCGACTGCTCCACCATGGTAGCCGTCACTTCCTCTACCGATGCGGACACTTCTTCTCCGGAAGCCGAGAGGCTCTGGGCGGATTCGAGTACCTCATCCTTATCCCGTTCCATGCGGGAGACTTCTTCCGTCATGCTCTTGATCTGCTCGGCGATTTCCGTAATCTTCTCCAGAATCGCCTGGAACGCCCCCTGCGTCTCGCCTACAAACTGGTCCTGCTTGAGTGCAATCGTACGAATTTCAGAGACGCTCTCATTGTTCTCCGCCACATAAGCCAGGTTCTGCTGGATGATGGCATAAATCTCGCTGGACTGCTGCGAGCTCTGTTCCGCCAACCTGCGGATCTCCGAGGCGACGACCGAGAAGCCCCGCCCGTGCTCTCCTGCTCTAGCGGCTTCAATGGAAGCGTTCAGTGCCAGAAGATTCGTCTGGTTGGCGATATCGCTGATCGCACCGGTGATGGAGCTGATTTGATCCGAGCTTTCCTGAAGCTTCCCGGTAATTGCCGAAATGCGCTGCACCTGAGTTTCATTCTGCTCATTGATATGGCTCAGCTCATCCACCACGCGGCTGCTCGTATGGAAGACGCCGATGATTTCCTCCGCCCGCTCTTGTACCGAGCGCGCCTTCGCACTCATCAATCCGAACTTTTCGCCGAAGCCGTAGAATTTCCCTACGATATGCTCCGTATCATGGGACTGGGATTCCATCGCCTTGGAGATTTCAACGGACGTCACCGAGGTTTCATTGATGGAAGCAGCCGTCTGCTTCGAGGAGGCCTCCAGTTCATTGGTGCTGGTATAGAGCACCTCGATCGATTGGTTCATTTGGGTGATGAGTTCCTTGTTCTGACGCACCATGCTGTTGAAGCTGTCCGAGAGGACCTGGAACTCGCCGTCATATTGGTTCCCGGCCTCCACCGTGAGGTCTCCGGAAGCAAGCTGCTTGAACAGACCCGCAAGCTCGGTAAGCGGCTTGGCGATGTAGCGGGAGAGCAGCAGACCGAAGCCGATGGCGGCCAGAATAATCACCAGGGTAATGATCGCAATCACGGTAAACATATCGTTAATCGGCCGCTCGATGTCTGCGTACGTATCGAGGACGGTGATCGTCAGATCGGCCCCGGGAATTTTATTGATCCGCAGGTACTGACCGTCCAGATCCATACTCACGATTTTAATATCCCCGACCGCGCGGTCCTTTAAGAATTCTTCCGCCTCCAGCTTGGTTCCGATCAGCGAGGAATCCTTGGAGCTGTACAGGAACGTGCCGCCGCGGCTGAGAATTTCGATGCCGCCTTCCCCATTGATCGTTATATTACCAAGCTTGCCCACAAAAAATTGGCTGTCTACGGTTGTGACGAATACGCCCAGGATGCGGCCGTCGCTGTCTTTGATCGGCACGGAAAAGGCCAGCAGGATTTTTCCGCTGCTCTTGGACTCAATGGCGTCGCTGACAAAGCTTTTTCCCTTCAGGGCTTCTGTATAATATTCACGGTCTGCCCGCGACTGGTTGATGTTCTCGAGGTTGGTGGCGGACACAATAATCCCTTTGGTATCCAGAATCAAGTAGGAACTTGTATCCTTGGCCCCTTCCAGGCTGGACTTCAGGGTCTCATTCGACTTGTCAAAATAAGGGTTGCGTGCGGAGAAGAACTCCGCATCCGTCATGGTGCCCGCTTCCCGAAGCTTCAGCAGGTCACGGAATGTGCTGTGATTCGAAACGAGGAAGGTCGCCTGCTCCTCCAGCAGAAGGGAGGTCCAGAGTCCTTCCCCGAGGCGGTCCGCCATGGCGTTGATTTCATCTTTGCTTTTACGGAGTATGAGATTGGATGAATAAAAGTAGGTTGTAATCGATGTGGCGAGCAGCGCGGCGATGACCAATAAACTGATCATGATCGGTAGCTTCACTCGCAGCGAAGTATTCCTCGCTCTGCTAATTATGCCCTTGGCAGTATGTTTCATACGGCTCCAAGCTCCCTCTTGTTGTTGGTATCAAGCTAGAGGTTATATCGGCAGCCTTCTGAAATGTTGTGAGCGGGGATTACTGCCAGCCTCCCGGGGCTGCGGCAGGCACGTTTCATTCGATGTCGATCAGACTGCGCAGGCGCAGCTGTTCCCGGAAGCCCTCCAGGCTGAGCGGTACGGACAACCGGTCCTTGGCGAACAGAATCTCTCTCGGCTCGCCTGCCGACAGGTCGAAGTAATTGTCCGAGGCCATGCCGTCCGCCTCCCGGAGCGACAGCTCCACATAACGGGCAAACGATAAGGACTGCACCCGCACCAGGAAGCTGTGTTCGTGCTCCTCCACTTCTGCGGTCAGCCGCGGAGAAAGAAGCTCGAAATGCTTGGAGGGCACGAAGAGCACGGTTCCCCGGCTGAGCACCTCCCCTTCCCCGCTGCGCAGGCGGAACTCCAGATAGCTGCGCCGGCGCTCGGGACCTGTCAGCTCGCCGTCGAAGTCGAGCTGAAGAGGGCAGTACGAGGCCAACTCCCCTGCCGTCGTCCACACCCCTCCCTCCTGAAGCACCCTCGAGCGATGGTCCCGCAGCTGCCACTCGAGCATCCCCTCCACGGGCACCCGTGTATCGTTGGTGATATGGAGCTCCACCTTGAGATCCCGCTCGGAAGCGGAGACACAGACAGGGCTGTAGAACCGTTTGGCCGCATAATGCAGCGCCTTCCACCGCCCATAATAGTCGATGCTCGACCAGGAGGCGGCGGGCCAGCAATCGTTCAGCTGCCAGTACAGGGAGCCCATGCAGATCCCGCGATGCTGCCGCCAATACTCCACCCCGTACCGGATCGCTTCCGCCTGCACGAGCTGCGAGGCATAGATCAGCGAATCGAGATCCTTCGGGAATTTGAACAGCTGTGCGAGATAGTTCATGATTTTGCCGTTCGCTTCGGGATGATTCTGGTGGCGCTCCATGATATACGAGAACACGTTGCGGTCCTCCGGCAGCGAGAAGCTCTCCACCGTCTTGAGGTCGGGATAGGACTGGAAGCCGAATTCCGAGCAGAAGCGAAAAAGATTCCTGCGGTAATCGGTGAACGGCTTCGTGCCGTGCCACACATCCCAATAATGCACATCGCCGCGTGAAGGATCGTTAGGATGATCGAATCCGCCGCCGGACGAGGGCGAGGCCAGCCAGTAGGGAGTCTGCGGATCGTGGGTCTTCACCACCTTGGGCAGCACCATCTCGAACTGCTTAATATAGTCCGAACGGAGCTTGCCCGCCTTCGGCAGGCTCCACTCCACCCAGGCCCACTCCATCTCATTGTTGCCGCACCACAGTGCAAGACAGGCATGGTGCCGGATCCGGATCACATTGTCCGCCGTTTCCCGCTCGATATTCTCCGTGAAGCTGTCCGTCATCTCGTAAGCCGCGCAGGCGAAGAGCAGATCCTGCCAGACGAGCAGCCCGTACCGGTCGCAGAGGTCGTAAAATGCATCCTCTGGAAAATAGCCCCCACCCCACACGCGCAGCATATTGAAATGGGCCTCGGCACAATCCCGGATGAGCCGTTCGGTCCGCTCTGGAGTGCAGCGGCTGATGAGGCTGTCCTGCGGAACATAGTTGGCGCCCTTGGCGAAGATAGGGATCCCGTTCACTACGCATTCGAACGATTCGCCCCAGGCGTCAGGCTCCCTCCGCCAGATGATCGTCCGCAGCCCGATCTGCAGCCTTCGTTCATCGAGTATCTGCCCGGAGGATCCGAGCAGCACGGCGGCCGCCTCATACAGCGGCTGCTCCCCATATCCGTTCGGCCACCACAGCTCGGGATCTGCAACCGGTACATCCACGATGAGTTCCTCTCCGCTGCAGGTCTGTACGCTCCGGTGAAGCACCTCTCCCCGAGGGCTCGTCAGCGTCACAGCCGCGAGCACTCCCTCTGCATTCCACAGGGTGCTGCGGATTCGCACGGCAAGCCTTACTTCCCCATCCGGTGCGTGATACTGCGTGACCAGGACATCGCTGAGCCTCCCTGCGGAATAACCCTCCAGCCGGATATCCCGCCAGATGCCCATGTCCGGGAGCACGGGGGCCCAGTCCCAGCCGAACATGTAGGACGCCTTGCGGATCTGGTTGAAGCCGCCGACCACACCGACGGTGGTGCACCAGACCGGATGCTCTGCATGACGCTGCCGGACATGGAGGAGCGCCGAGCGGAACGAAAGCTGTAGCGTATTCATGCCGGGACAGAGCATCTCCGTCACATCGAAGGAATAGCAGCGGTGCATATTGTCCGTCTCCCCCAAGGGCTGGCCGTTCAGGCGGATCTGTGCGAGCGTATCCAACCCTTCGCAGACGAGCAGCACCCGCTCGGAAGACAGCAGCTCCGCATCCGCCGAGAAGCTCTTGCGGTATTCGTAAGCGTGCTGGGCGAGCTCCATCGCCTGATCCGCCTGATCCCGGTAGAACGGATCGCTCATCCGTCCAGCCCGCAGGAGATCGGTGAAGACGGACCCCGGCACTATCGCTTCCATCCATGCATCCTCCCCCCGGCGGCGCATTCGCCAGGTGCCGTTCAAGTCCTGTATCTTTTTCATCCCGAGCTCCCCCATCCCAAGGTTGATCCCCCGTTCTGCCAGAGGACAACCGCTTCTGTCCTACACTGTATGAGGAAGCCAGACAAAATAGCCCTGATCCGCCGGGGATCAGAGCTCAGGATGTTCGGGTATATCCTCTGGCGTTCTGCTGCGCTTACACAAAGGAGCTTCCATCGGGATACAGCCTCACTCGCTTGCAGCGAGCTGATGGTATGTAGTTCTATCCCTCTCCGAGCTAGCTGCAATAGGCCTGCTGTGCCGCAATCCCGGTCAGCTTGAGCCCCGTGGAGCGGCAGTCCTCGCACTCCCCGTAGAATACCTGCACCCTGCGGGTCGGCAGCGTATCCATTACACCCTCACAATGCTTGCATACAATCGTCCCCAGCTCCGGTGCAGCGCCATTCCCCTGTTCCAGCAGTTCGCTTCGATTCATCTGCTCCGCCTCCTTAAGGTTAGGCCCCGCAGCTGTCCGCCAACGGGAGCCGTTCGATTTCTTACCCTTACTATACCACAACCTTTCCACATTTGGCCATATATAATGCGTAATTTATTTTATATAATACACATCATTAAATCTAAATAGCTGCAATCGATGCACAAAAAAAGGACCCTTCTGGTCCTAAAAATCCTTATATACCGATTACAGTTGTCTTCCGGACGCACCAGTGACAAGCATCCTTCAAGGCTGATCTGGAATCCGCCTTTCTCAGCTTAGTGCTCTCCCTCTCCCTCCCTGCCCTGCTCATAACGCTCCCGGTGCTCCCGTTTCATCCTTACATAGTCCTCATCGGACTTCGCCAGATTCCACTTCTTCTTGAAGATCGCAGCCGCCTCGGCCTTCACCGGGTTCAGTTCGTATGGCAGCACGGTCCCGTCTTCCTCTGAGTATTTGCGTCCGCCGGGATGATTGGCATATCGCCTTGCACGGGTGTAGCCCATCTGCAGGAACTTACGGGCCATATCCATGCCGACGAAATCCCCGTGGGCTTTGTACTCCAGGAACATCGCGTAGATCTTCTCGGAGGAGGCCTTCGCGATCTCAGGGGTCTTGAAGCGCCAGTGCGGCAGAATCTCGCTCTTGTAGGGCTCCACAAGCAGTACGCCTTGTTCCCCACGGCCGACCTGGTATAGCTCCGGATGCTTCCGGAGATCGAGACGGGCATAATCCAGCGAATAATCGAAGGATCGAAGCATGGTTATCCCTCCTTTGGTCTCCTTTATTACCCGTCCGGCCATGTACTGCTCTCCTCACGCCTATCCGACGCTCGGGTCGCTGCCGCAAGGGGCTCAAGCCGCTGGAACCCTCACACTTTGTTGCCTGCCCTTGACCTGTACATAAAAAAATGCACCCGGCGGGGCCGGATGCATGCTAACTGCTGCTTATTTACGAATGAGGTACAGACGCGACGTTTCTTCCCACACCGCACCCGGCTCCAGGGCGAACAGACCGATCTCCTCGGCCGGCAGATCGACGCTTGGCGCGTTGACCAGGTTCACCTGAGGCTCGGGGCAGAAGAACTTGCGGGATGCCTCGTTGTTCCAGATCATCCACTGCTTGTAGGACGTACCGACGTCGTATACGAGCGTGACGCCTTCCTTGTGGTCCCGAAGTTCCATCCGGTTGCGGCCGTTCTGCGCAGCCGCGGTGTAGTGGTTGTCCATCGCCGCGAAGTAAGGGGACACGCCGCCTTTCTTCAGCTGCTCTTCCTCCGGAGTCAGCTCCTGGAAGCGGCCGGTCGGCAGCATTCGCTCATTGAGCTCCCACCGCTGGCCGATGGTCGCGAAGAAGGTCACATCGTCCGGCGTGCTCTCCGGAGCAAACGGCGCGTTGATCGCCGTATGGAATGCGAGCAGGCACGGCAGGAGCTCTTCCCCGTCGTTATGTACGGACACGTGCTGCAGAAGCCCCGACTCGCCAAGCGTGTAGCGCAGGCGGATCGTGAATTCATGCGGCAGGTAGCGGTGCACGGAGTGGCCTTCGGACACCTTCTGGTTCAGCACGACCCAGCTCTCGGTCTCATCGCTGCCGAACTTCTCCACGGTCCAAGGGATCGTGTGCAGGAACCCATGAAGGTGATTGCCCGTGGCCGGTTCATTCACCGGGAATTCGTAGGTGCGGCCGTTCCACGGGAACTTGCCGTCAACATAGCGGTTAGGCGGGAAGAGCACCGGGATGCCGTGCACGCCGGGGTTAGCTTTGAACGCTTCCATCTCGCCGGCTTCCGGCTCGCGCAGAATCTTGTACCCCTTCTCGGTCTCGCGCAGTGCGATCAGGTTGGCACCCACGCCCGGCAGCACGGCCGCTTCGTACGGGCCCGCCTGCAGCCATACGGCCGCTTCCCCCTGATAATCGCCCTGGTAGGCCTTCGGTTGAGTCGTCATGATCGGTTACCTCCTGCTTCTTCGTATCTTGGAATGGAATATAAGAGCGTCCTGACTTCTGTATCTTACCAAGTTTATCCGTGTACGGACAACTCTGATCGGTTAGAAAAGATAAAGAAGCCAACATACCGACAAAAGCCGCCTCTCTGCCCGTAAAAGAAACGGTAGAGAGGACGGCCTTGTTAGCCCTGGGAACGCGGGTTCGAATTAACGCAGCTTCCAGGCGATGTCGCTCCAGCGCAGCTCATTGCGAAGGGAGACCGGCGTCGTGTTCTTGTCGATGACGACACACTCGATACCTGTCATCTCGGCGAAGTCCAGCATGTGCTCGGTCTTCACCACATAGGAGAAGCCGGTGTGGTGGGCGCCGCCTGCCTGGATCCAGGCTTCCACGCCGTCGCGCAGCGATGGCTGGCACTTCCAGAGGACGCGAGCCACCGGCAGCTTCGGCATCGCCTTCTCCGGCTGAACGGCTTCCACTTCGTTGACGATGAGGCGGAAGCGGTTGCCCATGTCGATGATCGACGCATTGATCGCGGAGCCGGAGCGGCCGTCGAACACCATACGCGCCGGATCCGCTTTGCCGCCGATACCGAGCGGGTGTACTTCGAGCTTCGGACGGGTAGCCGCAATCGTTGGGCAGATCTCGAGCATGTGGGAGCCCAGTACGAGCTCGTTGCCTTCTTCCAGGTGATAAGTGTAATCTTCCATGAAGGACGTGCCTTCATTGCCCGCCATGATCTTCATGAGGCGTACGAGCGCGGAGGTCTTCCAGTCGCCTTCGCCGCCGAAGCCGTAGCCGGCTTCCATGAGGCGCTGTACCGCAAGGCCGGGAAGCTGCTTCATGCCGTGCAGATCCTCGAATGTCGTCGTGAACGCGCCGAAGCCGCCTTCTTCGAGGAACGCCTTCATCCCGAGCTCGATGCGAGCCTGCTCTTCGATGGAGCTGCGGATTGCGCCTGCCGCGCGGGCTTCCGGGGAAAGCTCATAGCGTTCGGTGTACTCGTCGAACAGCTGGCGCACTTGCGCGTCGGACACGTCGTTGACGCGCTGCACGAGATCGCCGATGCCGTAGCCGTTCACCGACCAGCCGAACTTGATCTGGGCTTCCACCTTGTCGCCTTCGGTTACGGCCACTTGGCGCATGTTGTCGCCGAAGCGGGCCACCTTCAGCGTGCGGCTCTCCGCGAACGCCACCGCCGTGCGCATCCAGCCGCCGATGCGGCCGAGCACTTCCGCGTTCTCCCAGTAGCCGACGACGATCTTGCGGGAGATGCCCATACGGGCGCCGATGAAGCCGTACTCGCGGTCACCGTGGGCGGCCTGGTTCAGGTTCATGAAATCCATATCGATCGTATCCCATGGGATATCGCGGTTAAACTGCGTGTGCAGGTGAAGCAGCGGCTTGCGGAGCTCGGAGAGACCGGCAATCCACATCTTGGCCGGGGAGAACGTATGCATCCATGTGATGATCCCTGCACACTCCGCATCGGAGTTCGCTTCGATACAAATGCGGCGGATGTCTTCCGGTGTCGTCACAACCGGTTTGAATACTACCTTGTATGGGATCGCCGCATCGCGGTCAAGCCCTTCCGCAATCACCTGGGAGTGGGCGTCCACTTCCTTCAGCGTCTCAGGTCCGTACAAATGCTGGCTGCCAGTCACAAACCAGAATACATAAGGCTTAACGTTTACCATGAATGAGTCCTCCTTGGATTATCAATGCGAGTCTTTCCTCTTAAGCGCATTCATATGTACGAACATTATCCGGAACACCCCTTGTAACCGGGGGCTATACCTATGCATTGCATAATGTTGTACGTACAACTGCTTTCACCCTTATTGTACTCGCAATCGGCGCGCATTTCAATAAGCAGTTTGCTGTTTGCTTCCCTTTCCCAAACCTGTCCCTGACAAGGATGCCCGGCTCCATCCTGAAAGGAACGGCTCCTACGAGTTCATAAGCTTCCGTGAGCTCGATAGCTTATCTCCAACGTTCTGATTCGCCCTGCAAAAGCAAAAAGAAGGACGGCTGCCCGGCGGCACCCGTCCCTCTCCTCTTCCTCTATTCCAGCGTGAACCGGCCCACCAGCTCCTGAAGCTCCGCTGCCGTGCGGCGCAGCTCCCCGGAAGCTTCCGACACCTGGTCTGCCGATGCCAGCTGCCCGGCGGCGGCTTCGGCGACATTCGCCGCTCCTTGGGCCGAGGTGCGGGCAATATTCGCCATATCGCCAACCGTTGCGGTGACCTCCTCGGCTCCCGCCGAGATCTGCTCCGAGGCGGAGGACACTTCGAGGATCTGGTCCGCCACCTTATGGCTGACCTCGAAGATCCGCTGGAAGGTGCCGGTCGCTTCCCCGGCCAGCTGCAATCCCAGTTCCACCTCGCTCACCTGCGCTGTCATGGCATCGACCGCGCGGCCGGTGTCCTGCTGGATCTCCTTAATGACGGTCACAACCTGATCGGCCGCATGCTTCGACTGCTCTGCGAGCTTGCGCACTTCTTGCGCAACCACCGAGAACCCGCGCCCGTGCTCGCCGGCCCGCGAAGCTTCGATCGATGCGTTCAGGGCGAGCAGGTTCGTCTGGTTCGCTATGGCCGTGATGCCGCCAAGGATCTGCTCGATCTCATGGGAGCGGTCGTTCAGTGACCGGATCACAGCCGCACTGCGGTGGGCGGTGTCCTGGATGGAGCCCATCTGTTCCATGACGCTTCCGATCGTCCGTGTCCCCTGCCTCGCCTCCTCGAAGGCCAGCTTGGACCGGTCGGAGACACAGGAGGCGGACTCGGCGATCCGTACGATGCCTGCGGCCATCTCTTCCATCGCGCGTGCGCTCTCCTCGGCGCTGACCTGCTGCGTCTCGGCCCCGGACGCCACTTCTCGGACGTCTGCGGCCACTTGTGTCGCCGCGCCCGCCGTCTCTTCCGCCGCGGCGGAGAGCTCGCCGGACATCCGCGCGACCTGCTGCGCATGATCCGCCATCTTGGCGATCATCTCCTGCAGGTGGCCGATCATCCGGCCAACCTCCCGGGTCAGGGAGCCGATCTCGTCTTTGGATGTCACTTGAAGTGTGCGAACGATCCGCCCCGCTTCCCCAAGATCACCTTCCGCCATGGTCTCCACCGTCCGCTTCAATATCAGCAGCGGGGAGAGCCTGCGGATGATGTATACCATCGCGAGTGCAATGAAGAGCAGGGTAATCCCGATGATGCTCCCCACATAGAGCGGCATAGAGGCCTTCATCACCTCCGAAGTAACGACATCTACCGTATCCGCCGAGGTATCGACCCCCAAGATGCCGAGCACCTGCCCTGAGGCATCCTTGATCGGCGCGAAGGCTGACAGGTAGTCGCCGTACTTCTCATCGTTCACGATGGGAGTCGAGATCGTGCCGCCCTTCAGGACGGGCAGGACCATCTCCGGGGTCGTCGTTGACGTCGGCTCTCCGATCGGCGAATAATTGGCGTCATCGCGCGGCGCCCCGTCGATGAAGAGCTGTGGGTTCTCCCCGCCGCTTCCCGTTTGGATCGTATACACGTACAGCACTCCGTTCTTTTCACGGAAGTCGCTGAGCTGGTCGCGCAGCTCCCAATACACCCCGTTCTCCTGCGGATCCTCCAGGAACTCCTTGTACTTCATCGGATCCACTGCCTTCGCCAAGCGCACGGCCGTATCGATACTGCGGTTCGCGACCGCAAGCTCCGTGACCGATTGGGTATGGTAGTATAAGTACACCGTATTGAGAAGGTTCATCGTAATCAGAATCCCCATAACGATCAGGGCGATGCGGATCCCGAGCGAATGTCTCCAAGGCTGCCTATTCATCTTTCCTCTCCCCTTTATGTGCAATTTCATTGAAAAGCCTGGTCTCCTGAAGAATATCGGCTGGTTTCGTATGAAATTTTACCTTACATCCCCTCCAAGGGCCTTCGCGCCTATGGTAAAATACACCTTAGGACGCTTCCCCGAATATCTATTCGCCTCAGAAGACGCCACTCGCACGGAGGAAGGATCGTGTCATTCGCATGCAAGCCCGCTCGTTATTTCTAAGCAAGGTCATGGTTCTGTCGGCGGTCATCGCCGTCTTTTTTCTGCTTACCCTGATGTACGGACGCCATTCGCCTCCCCTCTACGATCTGCGTTCCTCCGGAACGTGGACCGTGCTGCTTTCTGAGCAGGCGGGTGCCGAGGCCGCCCCTCCGGAGGCCGGAGGATGGGTGACCCCGGAGGAAGCCGGCACCCTCCCCGGGGCGGCCGCTTACCGCGGCTATTACTGGGCCAAAGTGACGCTGCCCGGCCTGCCCATCCGGGATCCTTATGTGATTGCCCAGGGCCAGGGCCGGATCGGGGCTAATCTCGGCGGAGCGGGAATCTACGATTTCAATATCAGAGGCCCTTACGTCAAGGTGTATCCCTCCTACCACTGGAATTTCATCCGTCTGCCGGATGGATACGCGGGACAGACCCTGTATCTGAGGCTCTACAAATCGGGCGAAGCCCTGAACCTGGGACAGTTCACCCTGGCCGGACGCCAGGAATATACGGCGAACGCGCTCGTCAAGGACGGCTTCAAGATCCTCTTCAGCTTCTGCTTCGCCATGGCCGCGATCCTCTCCCTGCTGCTCTACAAGAGGCAGCGGTCGCAGCCGATGTATCTGTACTTCGGCCTGTTCGCGCTGAGCTCCCTGCACGGCTGTTTCGCGAGGACCTTCCTCTTCAACGAATTCTGGCACATCCCGCTCGTGACCTAT
Source organism: Paenibacillus sp. S-38 (assembly GCF_049942825.1). Classification (NCBI taxonomy): domain Bacteria; kingdom Bacillati; phylum Bacillota; class Bacilli; order Caryophanales; family Paenibacillaceae; genus Paenibacillus; species Paenibacillus sp. S-38. Next base: position 2,933,524 of record NZ_CP187970.1, on the reverse strand, counting down.
CTGCACGACGTGGCGTTCTATCTCGGCACATTCTCGATCCTGGCTTTCCTGAGAGCTCTCTTCGGAGACGGCTTCGGCGGAATGCGCGGCAAGCTGTCGGTGTTCTCGCTGGCCTTCTCTTGCGTTACGCTGGCCGCGGCACTTTACAGCGACAGGCTCTACTTTGATATCGTGAATTACTTCGCGTCCGCCGCCTTTATGCTCATCTTCCTTGCTGACAGTGCGCTGATGTACGTCCAGCTGCGCACCCAGAGATCCAGCGAAGCCCAGTGGACGGTCCTCGGCTATCTTCTGCTGATCTTCTTCGGGATCAGCCACTCTCTGTTCTTCCTGCTGGAGCGGTGGGACCTCGCGGCGTTCCGGACGGCGCCCGCCCTGCTCTATTTCCTGCGGGAGGATCAGCTCAGCTTCGGAATCTTCCTGTTCATGCTCTGCCTCGTCATGGTGCTCGCGCAGCGCTTCGACCAGGTGAACGAGCGGGTGAAGCGGTATGCATTGGAGCTTGAAGAGAAAAACCGCAAGCTGCAGGAGCTCGACCGGCTCAAAGACGACTTTCTGGCGAACACGTCACACGAGCTGCGGACACCGCTGCACGGCATCATCGGCCTGTCGGAAGCGCTTCTATCGGACCGAGCCGGAGTCCAGGGGGAATCACGGCGGAACGTGGAGCTGGTCATCTCCAGTGCCAGCCGGCTGGCGAGGCTCGTCGACGACATCCTGGATTTCTCAAAGCTCAAGCACAGCGACATGGTGCTGAAGCAGGAGCCGGTGGGCCTCCACGCACTCGCCGACCTCGTACTGACGGTCTTCGGCCCGCTGGCCGCCCGCAAGGGAATCACCCTCGTGAACGGCCTGCCGGAGACCAGCGCCGTCTTCGCGGATGCCAACCGGCTCGAACAGATTTTCTACAACCTCATCGGCAATGCCCTGAAGTTCACCGACCGCGGGGAAGTCCGTTTGAGTGCGGAGGCGGCGCGCGAGGGGATGCGCATCTGTGTCCGGGATACCGGCCTCGGCATTCCGCCGGAGAAGCTGCCGTTGCTCTTCGAGCCGTTCGAGCAGGCGTCGGAGGGGCTGAAGCGGGGCGGCACGGGCCTCGGACTCTCGATCACGAAGAAGCTGGTGGAGCTGCACGGCGGGACGATCGCCATCGCCTCCGAGCCGGGGAATGGCACCGCGGTGACCTTCACCCTGCCTGTCTATGACGGCGCCTCGTCCGCCCTGCTGCCCGAGGCGCCGGCTTCCCGGCCCCTGGCCCCGGGAGGTTACAACGCGGAGGAGAGGTCCGCCGCGGAAGAAGCGGCCCCCGCCTCGAACCCCGAGGCCGCATCCCTGCCGCTGATCCTGATCGCCGACGACGAACCCGTCAACCTGCTCGTGCTGCAGCAGCATCTGGCGAGCCAGCCCTACCGCCTGATTCAGGCGCGCACCGGAACGGAAGCTCTGGAGCTTGCGCTGCGCAGCAAGCCCGATCTGATGCTGCTCGACGTGATGATGCCCGGGCTGAGCGGGGTGGAGGTCTGCCGGCAGCTCCGGGAGCGCTTCAACCCGAGCGAGCTGCCGGTGCTCCTGCTCACCGCGAAGTCCGCGCCGCAGGATCTCGCCGATGGCTTCGAAGCCGGCGCCAACGACTATCTCACGAAGCCGATCCTCCGCAGCGAGCTGCTCGCCCGGGTCCGGATTCAGCTGCAGCTGTCCCAGCTGAATCTCTCCCTCGAGGCGCTCGTCGCCGAACGAACGGCTGCGCTGGAGAAGGCCAACCGCAAGCTCTCCTCCTCCATGCAGGAGACCGTCGATGCGATGACGGAGATCTCTGTGCTTGAGGAGCGCAACCGCATCGCACAGGAAATACATGACATCGTCGGACACACGCTGACGGTGATCAACATTCAGATCGAAGCGGCGAAGCGGCTGCTGACTCAGAATCAGGAGCTCGGCCTGGAGAAGCTCGAGCTCTCCCAGGCGCTGGTCCGCAAGAGCCTGAGTGAGGTCCGCGAATCCGTACGCATGCTCCGGGACCGGGGCACCGAGGGGAACCTGCGCGACGCGATGCTCCAGCTCCTGCAGGATACCCGGCAGGCCGCAGGTGTCGAGATCGACGAGGAGGTGGACGTCCTCCCCGAGCTCGAAGCCCAGCAGCGCCGCGCCCTGTACCGGGCGCTGCAGGAAGGGCTGACGAACGGCATCCGCCACGGGGGGAGCACCCGCTTCCGGTTCCGCCTGACCTGCCGGGAGCGCGAGCTGATCTTCGAGCTCTCGAACAACGGCCGGCGCTTCGATGCCGAGGAGATGGGCTTCGGCCTGCGGGCCATGTCGGAGCGGGTGCAGCATCTCGGCGGCACGCTGCAGATTGCGCCCGACGGCGACACCGGCTGCCGGATCACCCTGATGCTGCCGGTGGCTTAGCCGTACTCCATTCCACTGCGAGGGGCGCAGCCGCCTCTGAAGCGGCTGCCCGCCACGCCCAATAAGCCTTCGTTTTCCCGCCCGGGACAACGAAGGCTTATCAGTCTGGGGATGTACTGTAGTCCGGGGATGTCCGCATGGAATGTTCCCGAGTGCTGTCTTATTCCTGTCTTCCCTTCTCCTCCGCGCGGCTCTCCCGCTCCTCCTGCTTCATCCAGGGAGGGTCGCCGAGCTGATGAATGCGCCGGTTAACCCGGTACATTACGTACGGAATCACCAGGGACAGCACCGCGCAGAACAGGACGAAACCCGATGGAATGCGTCCTACCAGGTTGGCCACTATTCCCCTACCCCCTTCTGCTCATTGGCATTGATGCTGCCGATCCGGCGGATACTCACATCGGTCTGGATTCGTACTTTCGCCTGCCGGAACAGCTTGTCCCCGTACTCCCACTGATCCTGAACGGCGGTCCACTGCTTATAGTGTTCTTCCCGCAGATAGGAACCCAAGCCTACGGCATCCGTGCTGTACTTCTGCTGCAGCAGCTTGACCAGCTTCGTACAGGTGTCTGTGATTTTGGCATTCATCTTGGCCTCCACCTCGCTGAGCGTTACGGAGTTCGTCAGATCAAGCCGGGCGAAGGACTTGCCGAGGCTCCCCTCAACCTGGATATACACCGTGAAGACCGGATTCCCGCCAGGCGGCCAATCCACCTTGATCCTCCGCTTCGAACGCTCCACCTCCAGATCGACCGTTTTGCCCTCCATCTCGACTTCTACAATCCCCCCTCGGACCTGCCCCTTCATAAAATTCAGTCCCTGGGTTTCCTCCCCCGTCAAAAAACCGATCATCCGGTTGGTCCTCCCGTCGAACAAAGCGGAGCCCGTCAGAGATACGCCCTCCTTGTAGGGGTGCACCTTCTGCACCGTGAAACTCTCCTCGGTAAGCATGTATTCATGTACGTCCCCTATGCGGGTTTCGGGGAGCATGTAATTGCTTTTCCGCTTATTATTCGATACGGATTCGATGTAGTTCACCGGCATATTCTCGCTTAACGCCTTTACGTTCAGCACATCCTCAGCCCGCCCATCGGCTACCATGATCTTCACATTGCGCCGCATCTCATTGTCTCGGAGGAAAAAGTCCAGGATATCCGCAAACTCCCCCTGAACACGGGCAACCTCATCGGAGATGATAATCAGCTTCAAGTGTTCAAAGTAGGGAGTCCGGCTGGTCTTGGTGGACATCTTGCCGGTTAGGGAATGCATGGAATTCTCGGAAGCGGAAATGTTGAAATAAGCGCGGCCGCCCCCCTTCCCCTGCCCCCCGCCCTCTTTGAGGCCCGACGGCACGACAATCTGATAGGTGCCCAGATACTTGTCCGTACCTCCGGATGTTTCGCGGGTTATCGTCTTCTGGGAACTCCGGTCGATCCCGACCCCTACGACGAAGCCCCGCTGGTCGATCTCGATACGGTCCCAGCACCCGGTCAGCAGCACGGGAAGAAGCACGCAGAGCCCGAGACTGCTCATCTTAACGCTTCCCATCTTAACGCTTCTCATGCGGCTTCCTCCCTTTGATCACAGCGAGGCCATAGAGCAGACAGGGAAGCACAATAGCGAACAGAATGCCGCTGTAATTCACAAGCGTCCCCATCCGATTGAATTCAATCCCGTTCTGCGGAAACATGCAGATCAGGTAAATGACGGGAGCCAGGAAAAACAACCCGTAATGGCGCGGAACCCTCGGAAAGAGTGACCCCAGATTCAGGACGGCAAGATCCAGCGCCATGCAGGCCGTATTGAATATCGTCATGATCCAAATCGTAAAGAAGATGGATTCGAAACGCTCGAAAAACTCTCCCGGCACCTGCATCTCCTTGGCGAGCTCGACGGCCGGGTACGTCACTTCCTTCAGCGCCGGGTGGGAGAATACGCCGACCGAGATGATGTAGATCACAAAGTACAGCAGCACGGGAAGGGCAGCGCCGACGGCCGCCGCTCTTGGAGCATCTTGGGGGCGGCTCATCATCGCCGTGTAGAACAGCACCACCTCGAAGCCGAGCAGAGAGAAGACGGTCTCTTTGGCACCTCCGAGTATTTTACGCCAGTCCGTGATGAAGAACGGCTTGACGTCGCTTACGTGAAACAGCGGGATCGAGAACATAAGGACGAATACCGAGATGCTGATGACCAGGGGTAAAAACAAGGTATTGAGCCGGATCAGGCCGACCCTGCTGCCCGCCGCGGCGTATACGGTTACGAGCAGAAAGGTAAGGGCGATGATCTCCACCGGCGTCCTCTCAAAGAGATACTGCTTCGATATATTCGCGATGGCCCGGATTTCATAGGCACAGAAGATCAAGAAATACAGGGACAGCCCTGCTGTCCAGAGCCAGGCGGCCGGTCTCGTCACCAAAGAGGCGGTAAAAGCGAACGCACCGTCTCCCTGTCCATGGTAAAGGCCCGCGAGCTTGCCTAGAATCCAGGCGCAAACTACAGCCATTCCTCCCGCGATGAGGATGGATATCCAGCCGTCGGACGACATCGTCACCCGGGCGAGAGTCTTCGGGAGCGTCAGTATGCCAACGCCGATCATCATGGAGGAAACCGTGACCGTCAAATCCAGGGAACTGATGCCTTCCTCTCCAATCCGAAACGGATGCTTCATGGCTTCACCTGCTTGGACGGCTGCCGCTTCTTATCCTGTTCTCCCAGCATCCCGGGGCGCTCTCTCAAGAAGACCATCGGGGCACGAAAAACTAGATCCTTCCAATCCCGCATCAGCTGCGGGGCAAAGGGAGACGTGTACGGCACCCCGAAGCTGCGGAGATTGACAAGATGCACGTTAATCATGATATAGCACATGATGAGCCCATAAAGCCCGAAGATCGATGCCGCAAGCATGACGGCGAAGCGGATGATTCTCAGGGTGATCGCAAACGAGTACGACGGCAGCGCGAAAGACGCAATGGCGGTGACCGCCACGACGATCACCATGATGGGGCTGACAATGCCGGCGGATACGGCCGCCTCTCCAATGACCAATCCGCCCACGATCCCGATCGTCTGCCCGATGGGCTTCGGCAGACGCAGTCCCGCTTCCCTCAGCAGTTCCAGTGTGATCTCCATGATGAAGGCCTCCACTACGGCGGGGAACGGCACGCCCTCCCTGGCCCCGGCAATCGAGAAGGCCAGCTTGGAGGGCAGCATCCCGTGGTGATATTCCACCAGAGCGATATAGATCGCCGGCAGGAAGGTGGCAATAAAGGCCGCAATGAGCCTGAGCAGCCGGGTCAGGGTAGAAATGAGCCAGTGCTGGTAATAGTCCTCCGGGGAATGGATGCAGGTAGAGAAGGTAATCGGCAGAATCAGCCCGAATGGATCTCCATCCACAAGAATGGCCACCCTGCCCTGCAGCAGAGCCCCGGATACCCTATCGGGACGCTCCGTATTCAACAGGAGCGGGAACGGCGTAAGATAGCTGTCGGCTATCCACTGCTCGACGAAGCCCGAGCCCTCCACATCGTCGATATCCAGCGTCCTCAGGCGCCGGCGGACCTCTTCGAGCAATCCGGCATTCGCTATGCCGTCCATATAGATAAGCACGGCGTCCCGGTTGGCGCGCCGGCCGAACCGGTAGGATTCGAACCGCAGGCTGGCGCTTCGGATCCGCCTGCGGATCAGGGCCGTATTCGTTCGCAGGTCTTCCGTGAAGCCCTCGCGCGGCCCCCGGATGATCGACTCGTTCTGCGGGTCCTCGACGGGTCTGCTCTTCCAGTTCCGGCTGCCGACCACCAAGGCTTGGTCGATTCCCTCCAGGAATACAGCCGTATCACCGGAGAGAACGGACAGCATCGCCTCGCGGAGCTCCTTCACAAGCGAATAATCCGAGGTGCCGAGCACCCGCTGCTGCAGCAGGGCCAGCAGTGCCCCTCCGGACGGAGCCGCCGGCCCCTCCTCGGTAAGCAGCAGCGGCAGCAGCAGGTCATCGTTCACTAGCGTCTGGTCGGCAAGCCCATCGATATATATAATGACACCAGTCACCCCGGCTGTGCCTCCGAGGACCAGCTCCCGTACGATCAGATCATCCGGTGCGCCGAGCAGCCCGCGGATCCGTTCCGTATTCGCTTTGGCGGAGACGGAGACCGGTACCGCATGGGGCTGTTCCGCGGAGGAATGGCCGATGCTCCGGGCTTGCTGCAGCTGCTTGCTGCGCATGGTACGGAGAAGCCATGACCAACGCATTCCCCTCACCTCCGGACGGTTATGTTAAGTACTGCCCGCTTCCGGGCTTGTCTGAATGCTGTTACCGCTTCCTGAGTCGACTGTCTATCCTTCACTATTTGCCAATAGGGAGGAATTTATCCAGATGCCGGTACGCAGGGATCCGCAACATCAGGATCAAGCCAAAAACACTCATCCGGCTGCGGATGAGTGTTTTGGCTGAATAGGAATGGATGGGGGGCTGCTGCGTTACCCGTTCGGTTCGCTTGGCTGCCAGCGGCCCTAAAGCCCTAATCCTTAAGCGCTTCGGCCACGGCCTGCTTCGCATGCAGGTAAGCCGTATCGAAGAGCGGCAGCGGGCTGTCGTCCTGACGGAGGAGCAGTCCGATCTCGGTGCAGCCGAGAACGATCCCCTCGGCACCGCGGGCCTGCAGCCTGCGGATGACCGCCACGAACTTCTCCCTCGATTCGGGGAGAATGATCCCCCGGCACAGCTCGTCATAAATGATGGCATTCACCGTCTGCCGGTCTTCCTCTTCCGGGATCAGAACGCCGATGCCCCGCTCTTCGAGCTCACTGCGGTAGAATTCGCCCTCCATCGTATAGACGGTGCCGAGCAGCCCGATGCGTCCACAGCCCTTGGCCCGGATCTCATCGGCCGCAGCGTGAGCGATGTGCAGGAACGGAATCTCCACGCTGTCGCGGATCTCCGCCGCCAGCCGGTGCATGGTATTCGTGCAGAGCAGCAGGCAGTCTGCTCCGGCGCGCTCGAGCGCCTGGGCCGCTTCGATGAGGATGTGTCCGGCGTCCTCCCAGCGGTCCTCCCGCTGGCACAGCTCAATCTCGGCAAAATCCACGCTGTAGAGGATACATTTTGCGGAGTGCAGGCCTCCCCGTGCCTCCTTCACCAGCGTGTTCACGAGCTTATAATACTCCACGGAGGATTCCCAGCTCATTCCTCCGATCAATCCGATGGTCTTCATACCCTTCTCTCCCTCCCAAAGGTTCTCTCTTTCCTCTACCTTCGCATAATAGGAGATTATTGGCAATACCAACTTCGGAAAACCCTCAGCACTACTCCCTCAGCGCATCCCTGAGGCGGGTCGACATGGATTCCGAGGCGCGGGCCGCCGCTGTGCTTCTCGCTTTGACGAGCAGCTCTTTCAGCCTGCGGTTCTCCTCTTCGAGCTCCCCCATCCGCTGCCTTGCGCCTTCGGCCTCTTCGTAGGCCGCCACCGCTTGAAGCAGCGCCTCGTCCCTGCGTCCCGCCTCGGCGAACAGCCGCTCGAGGGCGTTCGTCAGCGGAGACCCTCCATGTGTTTGTTCTGTCATACTCTTTTTCCCTCCGTCCGCTTTCCATGCTGCTTCTACAAGCCTATCATAACCGGACGAGCCCTATGGCGGCAAACGGTCAGGAAAGGCCGCAGCCTCCAAGTTATGATGCGGTTGTGTTTTGAATGAATCATCAGCTATAATAATGTTAGTAACCTACTTTATGCGTAAAACCAGAGAGGAGCATCCCGATGATCTCGATCTATCCCGCCTCATCGCGTTATTCGGCAGATCATGGCTGGCTGCAGAGCAACTTCAGCTTCTCGTTCGGCGATTACTATGATCCGGACAATACGGGCTTTGGCCCCCTGCGTGTGTTCAATGACGACACGATCCAGGGCGGGCGCGGCTTCGGCGCTCATCCGCACCGGGAGATGGAGATCGTCTCCGTTGTGCTGCAGGGCCAGCTGAAGCACGAAGACAGCACGGGTCATTCCGCCGTCACCACCTTCGGCGAAGTGCAGCGGATGTCTGCCGGTACGGGCATCATCCACTCCGAGATGAACCCGTCGGAGGAGCCGGTCACTCTGCTGCAGCTGTGGTTCACGCCGGACCGCAAGGGCCTTGAGCCGTCCTACGAGACGAGCCGGTACGAGTTGTCCGCCTTGAAAAATGCGCTGCTGCCCGTCGTCTCGAACCGTTCGGGGGAGGGCGTCGCCCATATCCACCAGGATATGACGATCTACCTCTCCGAGCTCGAAGGAGGCCGGGAGCTTCTCTTCGAACAGCCGGAAGGCCGGCGCATTTTCGTCTTCGTCATGGAAGGCGGCCTGACCCTGAACGGCGAGCAGGCCCTCTCCCGACGGGATGCGGCAAGGATCACCGGTACGCCTTCCCTGCGTGTCCGCTCCGAGCAGGGGGCGCAGTGGATGCTGATCGATCTGCCATACTAGGGCGAGGAGGACAACAAGCAATGAACGAACCTGCGATTCACCAGACCCTGCTCATCAAGCATGTCACCGGCCGGTTCCTGCTCGATTCACGCAAGCTGGGCGGCGACTTCCGCTTCTCCCTGCAGGAGAAGGCCGGACGCTGGGTGGTCGAAGCCGGCGGCGTAGAGCCGGAAGTGATCCGGGAGGTGCTCCGGCTCTCGGATGAGCTGAACCTGTTCTATTTCGAGGAGGACACGAAGGCCGGCACCCTGCGCAAGTGGTGGCTGTATGACAAGGATACGCCGGAGGTCACAGGCGATGCAGCCGAAGGCACGCTGACCCTGTCGCTCAATACGCGTACGCCTTATTCCAACGAGAACACGAACATTCCGATGTAAGCTGGTAAAGACTGGATGGCGTCAATAAACAAGCCCCGTACCTCGGCCCGCGAAAGGGACCTTCATTGGTACGGGGCTTCTTGCGCGGCAGCCATGCCTATTGAGGCTGCGATCTGGCTTCCGCTCTCCTTACATGGCACGCGGCGGGAACGAACTGCTTCGGCGTTGAGCACGCCGGCTCTCCACCGCATTCAATACCCATGCCGCCCCTGTGATGCAGAACAGCCCGCCGAGATAGCCTGCTGCGATGTCCGTCAGGTAGTGGACGCCAAAATACAGGCGGCAGTACCCAAGGAGCAGGATCATGGCGGCTCCGGCCGCGGCGGCGGTGATGCGAAGCGCACCGCTGCGCGCATACTTCCAGATCACGAAGACCAGGATTCCGTAGAGCGCCATCCCCATCATGGCGTTGCCGCTCGGGAAGCTGTACCCTGTCGCCTCCACCCAGCCTGCGTGATCCGGTCTTGGACGGCCGACAACCGCTTTCAGTCCGGTGTTCAGTGCGAGCGCCGAGACCAAGGTCCCGAGAACGGTCAAGGCGGCTCTGCCGCTGTGCACCCACCAGGCCGCAGCGGCGGACAGCAGGGCGACACCCGTAAACCCAGCCGTCGAGCCCAGCATGTTCAGGGCAAGCAGCAGCCCCGACGGCTCTCCCTGCCGGTCCGCGCCAAGCAGCTCGGCCGCCTGCCGGTCCCACGCCGTCGGACCTTGCGCCGGAATTACGGCCGCGATGGCCCCGAACAGGATCGAGATCACCAGCATCCATCCGATGTGTTTCATCGTTTTATTCCCCTTTTGTGGTCTAGGTATGTTGAAAGATAGCGTCATATTATACCACGAAGCCCCCACGGAGAGGAATAAGGGAACCATACTCTGTGCAGTGTATGACGTTTCTTAAACTGGTTCGGTATCCGAAGGCGGTGTCATCCTGGTGCTGATAAGCACACGGCAAAAAGACCGGCAGGCCGAAGCCCGCCGGTCGCAGGTACGTCTTGTGTTCTATGAGCGAGCCGCCCCTGTCAGCTCCCGTGGAATGCCGGGGCTGTGCTCGGACACCCGTTCCGGCATCTGCGGCACCGGGAATCCGGCCGGCGGAGGCTCGACCTTGAGCGTGCCGCCGTGGCGTCCCGGAGACTCGCCCTGGAAAATCTCGCCGATCCGCGTCGGGTCGAGACGGAAGTTGAACTGGGCGTTATGCCAGCCGCGCTCGATATACTTGCGGCACTCCGGATACTGTGTCAGATCGTATCCGGTACGGGCAGCACCTTGCCCCAGTTCACGCCGAGCGTCCCAAGCGCCATCGCATACGCATTTTGATGCGCATTGCCCCGTACCATAAGGAAAGCGAGGGTTTCACGGAACGTTTTGTTCGTGCTCATCTCATAGATCCTTGACTTCTGAAGCGTACGGTCTCTTCCAGCACCAGGTTATCGAGCAGGTTGCTCACTAGATTGCCGTGGTCATAGACCCACGAGCCGTTCCATGGGTTGCCCGAGGAATTCACCGGCAGCGAGCTCTGCGCCCCGATGATGTAACGGTACGTCTGACCGTCCCCGGGCGCATTCGCCAGCAACGGCTTACTGCCGTCCTCCTCACTCCGGCCGGATCCGTTGAGCAGCTTGTTGATCGTGGTCTGCACGAGCTCCACATGGGAAATCTCCTCCAGGAAGATCCCGCGGATGAGATCCCTGTACTGCGTGGCCGGGCCCCGGAAGTTCGCGCTTTGGAACGAAAACTGCATCATCGTGCGCATCTCGCCGTAATGCCCGCCGTGAATCTCCTGCATCGCTTTCGCCGCAGACGGGTCCGGCTGGTCCGGTACGATCTCGTTAATCAAGGCTTCTAAATATGAAATCAGGGGGAATGCTCCGGAGATTCATAATTTTGCATGGGATGGAAACAGTAACTCTATGCTGACTTCCAAGTGCAAAAGGGAGGATATAACCGAATGAGCAGTGAGCAGGAACGCACCTTATCCGTCATGGCCCTGGGCGGGGTAGGCGAAATCGGAAAGAACATGTACGTCATTCAATACGGAGACGATATCATTGCCATCGACTGCGGTTCGAAGTTCCCGGACGAGAGCCTGCCCGGCATCGACCTGATCGTCCCCGACATCTCGTACCTGCTGGAGAACCGCGATAAAGTCAGGGGCATCATCATCACCCACGGCCACGAGGACCATATCGGCGGCCTTCCGTATATTCTCAAGCAGATGGGAATGCCTGTGTACGGGACCCGGCTGACGCTCGGGCTGATCGAAGGCAAGCTGAAGGAACATGGCCTGCTGGGCTCCACGAAGACGCATGTCATCACCGAGGATTCCATTCTTGAGCTCGGGTCCTTTACCGTGTCCTTCTTCAAAACGAACCACAGCATCCCGGACTGCATCGGGATCGTCTTCGAAACACCGGAGGGGACCGTCGTCCATACGGGGGACTTCAAATTTGACCTGACGCCCGTCAACGAGGAGTCGGCCGACCTGCACCGGATGGCGGAGATCGGCAAGAACGGCGTGCTCGCCCTGCTCTCCGAGAGCACGAATGCCGAGCGCCCGGGGTTCACTCCTTCGGAGCGTAAGGTGGGGCTCCATCTTGAAGAGGTATTCCGCAAGGCGCAGCAGAAGGTATTCATCGCCACCTTCGCCTCGAACGTGCACCGGCTGCAGCAGGTCGTTGATGCGGCTTTTGCTACGGGGCGCAAGCTCTCGCTGATCGGTCGCAGTATGGTGAACGTCGTCTCCATCGCCGCCGAGCTCGGCTATATGAACATTCCGGACGGCATGTTGATCGACCCCGGAGAGGTCGGCCAATACTCCCCCGACAAGGTGGCGATCCTGTGTACGGGCAGCCAGGGAGAACCGATGGCCGCCCTCGCCCGCCTGGCCCGCAACAACCACCGTCAGGTGGAGGTGCTGCGCGGCGATACGATCATCGTCTCCGCCACACCGATTCCCGGCAACGAGCGCAACGTCTCCCGCACGGTCGACGACCTGTACCGGCTTGGCGCCCATGTCATCTACGGTCCGGGCTCCGCAACCGGGATGCACGTCTCGGGGCACGCCAGTCAGGAAGAGTTGAAGCTGATGCTTCACCTGATGCGGCCGCAGTATTTTGTCCCCATCCACGGGGAGTACCGTATGCTCCACCAGCACCGGCAGCTGGCCGAAGCCGTCGGTGTCGAGAGCGAGAATATCTTCATCATCGACAACGGCGATGTAGTGGAATTCGAGCGGGGGCGGGGCCGCAAAGCCGGCAAGGTGCCCGCCGGGAGCACGTTCGTCGACGGCCTCGGGATCGGCGACATCGGGCACATGGTGCTGCGCGACCGCAAGTCGCTCTCCCAGGACGGCATCCTGATCGTCGTCATCACGATGAGCAAGGCGTCGGGCACCGTCCTCTCCGGCCCGGACATCGTCTCGCGCGGCTTCGTGTATGTCCGCGAATCCGAGAGCCTCATGGAGCAGGCGAACGGAATCGTCGTCCGCACCCTGGCGAGACTGCAGGATGAGAACGTGAACCAGTGGAACATCGTGAAGCAGAAGATCAAGGATTCCCTTGGCAAGTTCCTGTACGACCAGACGAAGCGCCGCCCGATGATCCTTCCGATCATTGTGGAAGTGTAGGTTCGAATCAAGCTGTGAAATTACAAAAGCGTCCAGCGCTGCGGTATCCCCTATCCAGCCGCCGGTTCAGTGAGCTGTGAGCCCCTGAGCTGTTGGCTGTGTCGGAGGATATCCAGCCGCAGGGGCGCTTTTGGCTTGCCGGCCGTTATGCCTTGGATCGCCCGACAATCCGGCAGCAGCGGGACACCGGAGGCATGGGGCCTGTCGGATTAAGGCCCCCTCCTTCATTCTGCGAATCAACCTCGCGGCACTCTGGCGTATCCGAGCAAATGCCGGCAGCCCAAATCCGGTGGCAGTTATGCGGCGTGACTCCCTCAACATTGATTGCAGGCTCAACGGGTACGTTCCCTTGGAATTCTGGATACCAATATTGAATTTACCAATTTTTGATTGACACCTAAAGTGTATTAAGGGTATAGTACACCTTGGGTGTATGAACCACTTGATACACACACTTTTTTCTCGGAATCCCTGCAGGCACTCAGGCACAAACACCAACTTAGGAGATGGGCCGATGAATGTAATCTTCAACAATCGAGATCCGGTGTACCTTCAGGTGATCCGTCACTTCAAGGAAGAGATCGTCACGGGCCGGATGGCGGCAGGCCAGGAAATTCCCTCTAGGCGGGAGCTCGCCGCCCTGCTGCAGATCAATCCCAACACGGCCCAGCGGGCCTATAAGGAAATGGAGGAGCAGAAGTTGATCACAACGGAAGGCAATTCCCCTAGCCGAATCACGACGGACGAGGAGCTCCTGTCCCTGCTTCGGGAGGAGCTGCTGCGCGAGGCCGTCGAGGCGTTCGTGGATTCGGTGAGCCGGATCTCGGTGCCGGTGGAGGAGCTGCTCTCTATCGTCCGGCAGAAGTATGAAGCGAAGCAGCGGCACAAAGAGCAGGAGGACGGTGCCACATGATTGAGATCAGCCGAATCAGCAAGAAGTACGGCCGCAAGCGTGTCCTGAGCGAGGTCACCTTCACGGCCGAGAAAGGCCAGATCACCTGTCTGATCGGCCTCAACGGGGCCGGCAAATCGACCATCCTGAAGGCCGTCATGGGGCTGACTCCGGTCAGCGGCGGAGGCATTCGGATCGACGGCGAGCCGGTCACCCCGCGGATCTACGAGCGCGTCTCGTTCATCCCCGACTCGCTGACGATGCCGCCGGGGATGCGGATCGAGGAGGCGATGCGCTTCATGGCGGACTTTTATCCGAACTGGAACCCTTCCCGCGCCGAAGAGCTCCTCTCCTTTTTCCAGCTCAGCAGGAAGGACAAGATCGGCGACCTCTCCAAGGGAACCGCGGCCAAGGTGAATCTGATGCTCGGGCTGTCCCTGGATGCCGACTATGTGCTTATGGACGAACCCTTCTCGGGCATCGACATCTTCAGCCGCGAGCAGATCGCCAGCGTCTTCACCTCCCACCTGATCGTGGACCGCGGCGTCATTATTACTACACATGAGATTCACGATATCGAGCATCTCATCGACAAGGTCGTCCTGCTCGACGGCGGGCGGGTCTACCGGGAATTCAGTGCGGAGGATGTGCGCATGCAGGAAGGCAAGTCGGTGGTTGATGTGATGAGGGAGGTGTACCGGGCGTGAAACACAGCTTCTGGAAGCTGCTGCATTACGAGATCGACCGGTTCAGTAGGATTTATGGGGCCTTGGCGCTGCTGACGCTGGTGGTTCAGTGGGTTAGTACGGTTTGGTTGGCGAAGGGGTTAGTGGATCGGATTGAGGAGGAAGCCCGCTTATCTCCATTCGCTTACGCCGACCGCTTTGGCAAAGTCAGCTTTGTGGATTACAGTTCCAACTTTTTCTTCATCGCTCCTGCAGTCTTTTGTGCTGCCGCTCTGGTTCTCTACGTTTTTCTGATTTGGTACCGGGACTGGTTCGGCAAGAATTCTTTTATCTATAGGCTCTTGATGCTGCCGGCTTCTAGGGTGAATATTTATTGGGCGAAGCTTGGTGCCATTCTTGTTTTTGTTTTTGGACTGATTGCGTTTCAGTTGGCCACTTTGCCCTTACACGTGTTTACGTTCAACAGTATCGTACCCCTGGAGGTCAGGAATCCCGTAACGATTGCACAAATCATTATGCGAAATGATCTGTTTCAGGTGTTACTGCCCCTTCATGCTGCTGATTTTTTGCTGTTCTACAGCGTCGGAGCCACCGCCGTCATCGTCGTATTTACGATTATTTTAATTGAACGTAGTTACCGTCTTCGGGGTTTGATTGCAGGGCTGCTCTATCTGCTTGGAGCGGCTGCCCTGTTATTTGCTGCTCCTGTTATAAATGAAGCTAGTAACTACCTCTACAGGGATGAAGTGTTCATTCTGGTAGCTGCAGCTGCCCTCTTCATTCTAATTCTGTCCGTGTGGATCAGCCTATATCTGATCCGCCGCAAAATATCTGTGTAAGGAGGAGTATCCGAATGCTGAGATATTGGAAATTGACGGTACTCCTGCCGCTCATCACCCTGGTCATCGGATCCTATTATGCCACCGCATACGGTGGCAGGCCTGAGTATATACTGGACACTATTCGCGGAAACGGGTCGGAGGCTGAATCTTTGGCGCTTCAAGCCTCGGATGGCGGTTTTCTTCTTGAGATTTCCAAGGAGGGCAGCCGCTTTCGTTCTATATGGGAGTATCTCTATGGTGATGTGTATGTCACGGACACCCGACTTAAGGAAAAGGCTGCGGAATACCGCGATTTTATGCGCGGAGTTACACATTTGAACGGAATAGTAGAAGATGACTCAAGACTGGTACGTGCGGAACTCAAGAGCGAGCGAGTTAGAACACTAGGAGAGGAAACAAAGAAATACCGTTTTCAGATTTCGCTGCTCGATAAGAGTACTGGAAATCAATCCACTTGGGAAATCCCGATTGTGAATGAAGAAGTGTTCCCCAGCATTGACCTTCATAACGTTTTGCTGCAGGGGCAAACCTTAAACTTGTTTACTTATAAAAGTAAAATGGTAGACAACGTTGACATAAGCGAATTTCATAGGTATACCGTAGACCTCAACACAAAGCAGCTAATAGAAGATCGCACCATTCTATCGCGTGAGAATTCCGCTGGAATTTATCTTATTAATGAACAGGACCCTACGCAGGCAAACCGCTATGCCGTGTTCCATAAAATTTATGCTTCTAAAAATGCTGCTACTCTCGCCAATGAAATACAGTACCATGAACTATTCATTTTTGACAATCAAACCGGTATATTGGAAAAAGTTCAATCTGGGCCTCTTGACGAACTGCTTAAAAGTAAAGCAGAGGTCGGGATGAGTTACAATGCAGAAGAGATCTATCTGACATCTTGGGCTAACCCCAAAGAACCCAGAGTAATGCGTTATAACATAAAGAAGACAAAAGTAACGCATGATCACCGTATTTCCATGGACGGAGCCCCTCTTCGTGCCGATGTAAGTTATGGTCAGATTTCACATAACCGAATCTACCTGCTGTTGAATCCCAACATGTTCGAAGACGTTCCTCCCGGCGTGGTGATTGCCGACTTGGAAAGCGGCAAGGTTATGTACGAAGGTGTTGTAGCCCGAACGGACAGCGGCAGGCTAGAGCGTTTTAGTATAAGAGACATGAAGGTTCAGTAATATGCTTTCGATCGAATGTTCTGCAGCTCATTGATAACTTTAATCACCGTAAAAAAGCGCTGCCTTCTCCCTTCGGAGAGTAAGCAGCGCTTTTCCTTTTCCGGCCTCTACATCTTCGACTTCAGAATCGTCAGCAGCGCATACGAGATCACATGCAGCTGGGCATTGCTCTCGTCGAACGGGCTGTCCTGCGTCCCGTAGGTGTCCCTGCGGAGCAGCTCCCGGTTCAGCTTGCTGAGGGTGTCGAGCAGGCGTTCCTTGTCCCATTCGTCCATCTGTGATTTGGGGCGGTCGGCCGGGGCTTCCACATTATTAAACCGGCTGAATTCCGGGGTAAGCATGAAATCGGCGAACTTCATGGATTCTCTTTCCTTTCGTAAGGAGGTTACGAGGGAAAGTATATAGCAAAATGGACGCAAAGTGAATCCTTGAGGTCTACGCCTTCTTCATTGGTGACTCAGGCCTCATTCAGGTTTCATTCCGGCGGTATCCGACTGCCGCCTACCCCATACCGCTCCGCCCTACTCGGCCGCCTGATGCCGCTTGCGCCGCAGTCCCTCGAGGAAGTGCAGCGACACCCGCAGTGCGTTCTCCAGATACGGCGTTGTTCCGGCGAACGGATGAACCGCTCCGAAGGTGTGGTTGGCGCCATCTATGGTCAGCGGTTGATGCTGAGGCGCCGCTTCCTTCAGCCGCTGGAAGCCCTCCCGCAGCCGAGGCGAATCCTGGTCTCCCTGCACCTGCAGCACGGGCAGCTTCAGCCCCGCGAGCCGCGCGGCGACATCGAACCGCTCCTCATTGGCCCGCAGATCCTCATAGAACACGGCCCGGATCGGCATTTCTTGCTTGGTCCGCGCATTCGCCACGTAGGCCACGCCATGCTCGGCGAGCTCCCGCTTGAAGGTGTCGTCGAACAGATCGGCCCGCGCGATCCCGTTCCATGTGATCAAACCGGCAATGTCCGCCGGGTGGTCGGCGGCATAGATGATGCTGCCCCCTCCGCCCTTGCTGTGCCCAAGCAGGTACACCTGCGAGAGGTCCGCATGCTCCGCCCCGGGCAGACGGCCGTTTTTCAAAGCCTCCAGCAGCAGGGAGAGATCTTCCTGCTCTCTGGAGTACGTATTGAACGCGAATTTCTCCAGTTCGTCGAAGTCCGACTCGCCTACGCCGTTGCAGGAGAAGTTGAAGGTCACCGTATAATAGCCCTCGGCGGCAAAACGCTCTGCGGCATACGGGAAGAAGCCCCAATCCTTGAAGCCCTTGAACCCGTGCAGGATCACAAGCACCGGCTGCTTGTCCCCTCTGTCGGAAGGCTTCACCCTTACTTCGCCACGAATACGCAGTGCTCCCAGCTCTACATGGGTGCCCGCATCCAGCTCGAATGGCTGCTTCTGTACAGCTTCGCTCATCGTCGCTCACTCCTTCGCATGATCGTATCCTTTGGTAAGTGCTCATCTGACACACCTTGGGATTACCCGGTTTCTTTCTTAATTCCCGGCAGGTACCCCAATATCCTCCAGGAGCGGCGAACAACAAAAGAACCGGACCCGCAGGCCCGGCTCTCGCTTCTTGGCATTATTCCAAGCGCCTTCCGATTCCAACCCGGCCTGCCCTCTTAGGCCGTTACAACTTTCTGGCTTGCCGTGATGGCCTGCTCCAGATCGTACAGGATATCCTCGATTGCTTCCGTACCGATCGACAAGCGGAGCAGCCCCGGCGTGACGCCGGCGGACAGCTGCTCTTGCTCGTTCAGCTGCTGGTGGGTCGTACTCGCCGGATGGATGATCAGCGACTTCGAGTCGCCGACGTTCGCCAGATGCGAGAACAGCTTCACGGCATGGATCAGCCGCTTGCCGGCCTCGACGCCTCCCTTGATGCCGAAGCTTAGGATCGCGCCCTGTCCCTTCGGCAGGTATTTCTGTGCGAGCGCATGCGATGCGTGGCTCTCAAGGCCCGGGTAGCTCACCCACTCCACCGCCTCGTGCGCCTCGAGGAAGCGGGCGACCTCCAGAGCGTTGGAGCTGTGGCGCTCCAGGCGCAGATGCAGCGTCTCCAGCCCCTGCAGGAGCAGGAACGAGTTGAACGGCGAGAGCGAGGCGCCAAGATCGCGCAGGAGCTGGACGCGGGCCTTAATGATGTAAGCGATCGGGCCGACCGCTTCCGTATAGACCACACCGTGGTAGCTCGGATCCGGTTCCGTCAGGCCCGGGAATTTGCCGCTGGCGGCCCAGTCGAATTTGCCGCTGTCGACGATCACGCCGCCAATCGAAGTACCATGGCCGCCGATGAATTTCGTGGCGGAGTGCACAACGATATCCGCACCATGCTCGATCGGGCGGAGCAGATAAGGGCTTGGGAACGTGTTGTCGACGATGAGCGGGATGCCGTTCTCATGTGCGATCGCGGCCACCGCCTCGATGTCGAGCACGTCTGCCTTCGGATTGCCGATGGTCTCGGCGTACAGTGCTTTCGTCTTGTCGGTGATGGCCGCACGGAAGTTCTCCGGATCGCTCGAATCGACGAACTTGACCGTGATCCCGAGCTTGCGCAGCGAGTGGGCGAAGAGATTGTACGTCCCGCCATACAGGCTTGTCGAGGACACGATCTCATCTCCCGCTTCCGCGATGTTCAGGATGGAGAACGTGATGGCCGCCTGCCCCGAAGCCAGCCCGAGTGCACCGACCCCGCCTTCGAGCGCCGCAATGCGTTTCTCGAAGACATCCGTCGTCGGGTTCATGATCCGTGTATAAATATTGCCGAACTCCTTCAGCCCAAACAGGTTTGCTGCATGCTCGGTATCCTTGAAGCCGTACGAGGTCGTCTGGTAGATCGGAACGGCGCGGGAGAATGTAGTCGGGTCAAGCTCCTGGCCTGCGTGGACGGCAAGGGTTTCGGGTCTCAGTACTCTTTCGTTCGTGGACATGGTCATCAGCCTCCTGAGGGTTCTTGGGCTGCTCTGCAGCCAGCTTGCTGAAGAGAGCCCGGTTACAAAAAAGGAGACTCCAGGCTCCTTGCGGGCGTGGGTCTCCGGAAATCCGGTCAACCGGGTCATGGTGTAAAAGATTATTCCGATTATTCCGATGTGGTATTCAATTTCTCTTTGTATCCTACCATCCGCCACTCATGCTGTCAATACAGTCCAAGCTTTCCGTTCCAAAGCATTCTTGGCGCCGTCCACAGCGGACCGGGACCGGTGCAGCCTCCCGGCGCCTCTGTCTCAGCATGCAGACGGCCTGCCCCGATACCGGTCCTTCGTGATCTTAATCCTTCGTAATCACGATCCAATTGTTCTCTTCGCTCATCGGCTGCACCTCGGCCCCGAGCTGCCCGGCCAGAAAGCGGATCGGCGCGTACAGCACCGGGCCGCACCATTCGGCCGGACCGCCCATGTCTACGGATGCGCCGTCAACCATCGCCGCGGAGCTGCCCGGCGTCAGCACGATCACCCGGCTGCCGGCCTCGACTCGAACCGTCTTGTCGGCCGCATTCCAGGATACTTGGCCGCCGAACGCCTCGGCCAGCTCCCGTACGGAGCCGTACCCGATGCCGTCCGTAATGTAATACATATCCTGGAAAACTTCAGGCTCTCGTCCCTCGTTCATGATATGCTGCAGTTCGGCTTTATCTGACCAGTAGAGCTCCAGTTCTTTGTGCATGAGCTTCAGATCCTCTTTGAGGAAGCGGTACAGGTCCGACCGTTGGTCGAGCGCTTCAATCACCTCATCGGCGGCCTCCGCCGCTTCGAGGTCGATCCCATTTCCTTCCGGAAGCTGGGTGACGGTCACCTTCCCGTTCACATTCCAGCGCTCGAGAGACAGGGAAACTTTCCCGCTTTTCACGCCGTCCGCCATGAACCGGGGGTCCTTGCTCTCCAGCTCGAATCCGGCTTTTCTCCACTGCTGCTTGTCATCGGCGAACAGCGTCACGACGGCCTTCGTGTCCTTCGGCGCCTCCTCCTTCTTCCACTGCGACGAAGCGGCTGCCGCATAAGCGAACATGGATTTGCCCATGCCGTACAAGCCCTCCACCGTCACTTCCTTGTCGAAGAAGAAGCTCTCCACGACCGGTCTCAGCACCTCTTCGGCTTCCTCGCTTCGTTCCTCATCCCTCTGCTGCATGAACTGCCGTACGCCTTCGGAAGCCGCTGCCGCCTCCGCCGCTTCGTAA
This sequence comes from Paenibacillus sp. S-38, assembly GCF_049942825.1. NCBI lineage: Bacteria > Bacillati > Bacillota > Bacilli > Caryophanales > Paenibacillaceae > Paenibacillus > Paenibacillus sp. S-38. The sequence goes on along the minus strand of NZ_CP187970.1, from coordinate 2,912,878 downwards.
ACCTTCTCCGCCAGCTTGCGGAGGCCTGTATCATCCAGCGTCAGGTTCTTGAGATACTTCTGCAGCAGCACCGGGAACTCGCCGTCCTGCACGCTGAGCGACAACACCGTACCCTGCACCTCGCTTCCCTGCAGCTTCTCGCTCTTCTTCTCGGCCCGAAGGTTCGCCGCATCAGGCAGGTTCAGGAGCAGGAAGCTTCCGAACTCATTCGAGACTTCAGTCGCCTGCTCCACCAGTCCGGCAAATTCCTGCGGAATCTCCGACAGCTCACCCATCGTATCGATGACGAGCGGACGGCTGAGCCCTTCTACTTTCACAACCAGGGTGTCCCGGTCGGCCGAGAGCTCGAAGGGAATCACCCGATCCGCTTTCTCCAGCGTTCCCTTCGCGGAGACCGTGCTGTCCGCGTTATTCAGCGAGACGGAAGTGAGGCTGAGCTTCATCTCGTCCAGCGTCCGGTACATTTTCAGGTCTTTTTCCTTGTCAATTTCGGTCCAGATTTCCTCGGCCGAAGCATTTTCCCCATTGGCATCTGCTTTGGGAGGCTCCACATCAAAATCGAACGACAGCGTCATGTTTCCTTCATACGACACAACCTGCTTCTCGTTCTCCAGCATCACCTTCGGGTCAAAGCCTCCGACGGCCGAGCAGCCCGACACGACCACGAGCGAACCTGCCAGGCATCCGGCCAACCAGCGTTTGTTCATCAAATGAAAGCCCTCTTTTCTCTGTTCTGTCTCTATGAAACCCTCTGCTTATGTATTGTCTCTCTCAATATAAAGGGGTGCGCCCTCCGCTGACAAGAAAAATCTGTACCTTCCAATTTAACCCAATCGCATCGATAGCCCGCCTAAACAAAAAGAAAGCCTCCGGAACCGAGTCCGGAAGCCCTCTATCCACCGGCAAACTGCCGTGTCCTTTACCATCCTAAACCACAACTACAACTACTTCACCGCAGCCACCTGCAGCTCATACGTCCAGCCGAACGGATCCGCGACGCGGCCGTACTGGATACCGGTCAGTGTGTCATAGACCTTGGCCGCAAGCTCGCCGGTCTTGCCTCCGCCGATCTCGATGTCGCCGTTCTCGGAATACAGTGCCCCGATCGGGGAGATGACCGCTGCAGTGCCCGAGCCGAACGCTTCCGTCAGAGTCCCTCTCTCATGCGCCTCGAACAGCTCGTCGACCGAGATCGTGCGCTCTTCCACCGGAATGTTCCACTCTTTGAGCAGCGCGATGACCGAACGGCGGGTGATGCCGTCGAGAATGCTGCCGCTTAAGCTTGGCGTAACGACCTTCCCGTCGATGTAGAAGAAGACGTTCATGCTGCCTACTTCCTCGATATACTTGCGGTGTACGCCGTCCAGCCACAGAACCTGCGCGCAGCCTCTCTTCGCCGCTTCCTCCTGGGCTTTCAGACCGGAGGCATAGTTGCCGGCCGTCTTCGCCGTACCGACGCCGCCCTTCACCGCACGGACGTAACCCGATTCCACGTAGATTTTGACCGGATTGATGCCCTCGGCATAGTACGCGCCTACCGGCGACATGATGATGATGAACTGGTACTTGGCGGAAGGCGCAACGCCCAGCGACGGCTCGGTGGCGATTACGAACGGCCGGATGTACAGGGACGTGCCCGGTGCGGACGGAATCCAGTCACTGTCGATCCGGATCAGTTCTTCGAGGCCGGCCATGGCCAGCTCCGCATCGATCTCCGGCATATGCATCCGCTCGTTCGACAGGTTCAGCCGCTTGAAGTTGTCCTGCGGCCGGAACAGCAGCAGACGCCCTTCGGCGGCCCGGTAAGCCTTCAGCCCCTCGAAGACCGACTGGCCGTAGTGGAAGATCTTCGCCGCAGGGTCCAGCGTAATCCCCTGGTAAGGAACGATCCGCGGAGCGTGCCAGCCCTTGCCCGTCTCGTAATCCACAATGAACATGTGGTCCGTGAAATGCTTGCCGAAGCCCAGCTGATCCTCCTTCGGCCTCTGTTTGGGTGAAGTGCTGCGCTCGATCTCTATGGAATAGGTCATTCTGCATGTTCCTCTCGAATTGGTTTGGTTGAAAAGTATAATACCACTCCGGCTCCTATATGAAAAGGATCTGTTTTATGGGATAATCATACCTAATAGGTATGGAGAGCGCAAAGGAGTGAAAGAGCATGGATATTCGCCAGCTGCGTTACTTCCTGGCGATCGCGGAAGAAGGCGCCATCACGCGTGCGGCAAAGGTGCTTAATATCGAACAGCCGCCGCTCAGCCGGCAGCTCAGGCAGATGGAGCAGGAGCTTGGCGTCACCCTGTTCGACCGCAGCGGCTCCCGGCTCAAGCTGACGCCGGCCGGGGAGCGTCTGCGGCAGCGGGCGCAGACGCTCCTGGCCCAGTTCCACGAGACGGTGCAGGAGGTCAAGGAGCTCGACGAAGGCGTGCGGGGCGTGCTGTCCATCGGCTCGGTCGTCTCGTGCATCTCGCTATTGCCGCCGAAGATCGAGGTGTTCCGGGAGCGGTATCCGGAGGTGACGTTCAAGATCCAGGAGGGCGACCACTACCAGCTCGGCGAACAGCTGGAGAAGCGCAGCATCGACCTCATCCTCGCCCGCCTGCCCTTCGAGGCGTCCGGCAGCGCCGAGCATGCGGTGCTGCCCCTGCCGTCCGACCCGTTCGTGGCCGTCATCCCCGCTCCCTGGAGCAGCCGCTTCTCCCCTGGCTGCATCCGGATGAACGAGCTGGCGGACGTTCCGTTCCTCAGCCTCAAGACGGAGAAGACCACCGGCATGCATGAGAAAGTCATGAAGGAATGCCGGGAGCACGGCTTCGAGCCCCGCGTCATCGGCGAATGCTCCTCCGTGGCCATCATCATCGCGCTGGTCGCCGCCGGGATCGGGGCCACCGTCTTTCCCGCTTCCGTCATGGCCTCGTTCACGCTGCCGCAGATCAAGACGCTGCCGATCGCCGATACGGAGGTGCAGTCCGGCGTCGGCATCCTGTGGCTCACTGACCGCTACCTGCCCAAGACGGCCCGCCGGTTCATCCAAATGTTCGCAACATGAGAAGACGAAGAGAAAGCCGTCCGGCTGCGGCCGAACTGGTGCCCCCGACCGCCCTGATTCCGATGATCCCTCTAACGAGCCGCCTGGTGTTTGACCCCCGGCAATTTAAGCCGCCGGACCCCGCCGGCGGCGGCCCGCATCGTTCTCAGGCAGGCCCGCTCTTCTCCTACGACGCCTCACCGGCGGCCGCCTGTGCAGCCGCTTCACCGCTGAGCGCCGGAACCGTGATCCGCACGCCGGTGCCCATGCCCGGCCGGCTCTCGATCTCCACGCCGTATTCCTTGCCGTAGTGCAGGCGTATGCGCTGGTCGACGTTCCGGATGCCGTAGCCCACATGCTGCCCCTGCACGGGATCGAACACCTGGCGGATGAGCCCGCGGTCCATCCCGATCCCGTCGTCGATGATCTTGAAGACGACGCTGCCCTGCTCGAGCCGTCCGACGATCCGGATGTGAATGCGGTCGCCGCACCACGCATGCTCGAGCGCATTCTCGATGAACGGCTGCAGGATGAGCTTGACCGTCGTGTACGGCAGAATCTCCGGCTCGATGTCGAAGAGGATGCGCAGCCGCTCCTCGTACTTCGTCTGCTGGATATTCATGTACGCCTGGGCCTGCGCCAGCTCGTCCGCGACCGGGATCACCGTCCGCCCTTCGTTAAGCGAGAGGCGGTAGAACTTCGCGAGGTCGAGCACCATCCGCTGCAGCTTGTCGGTCTGTCCGAACTTCGCGAGCCGGGAGATGGACGAGAGCGTGTTGTACAGGAAGTGCGGGTTGATCTGCGCCTGCAGCGACTCGAGCTCCGCCTCTTTCTTTTGGATGCGGGTCAGGTAGACCTCCTGGATGAGATTGCCCGTATGCTGCCCCATCTCATTGAGCGCCTCCGAGATCTGGGTGAACTCGTCCCGTCCCCTGAAGTGAAGCCGCCGGTCGAACTCCCCCTCCTGGAACGAATCGAGCACCTTCACAATCTTCGATACCCGGCGGGAGAAGTAGCGGGAGATGAAGTACCCGATAGCCAGGAAGACGGCGATACAGCCGAGGCAGATCAGAATCGTCCACGTCCGCACCTTCTCCGTATCCCGCTCCGTGATGTCCGGCGGTATGACCGCGGTGAGCTTCCAGGGCAGCCCGGGCAGCTCCTCCCGGATGTAGAGCCGCCCTGCCTCCTCTCCGCTCCATACGTCCGCGCCTCCTCCGCCCTCCGCTCCGGTTGAGATCACCACGGAACGGCGCTCCTCATCGGCCACCAGGAGCGTCGTCCCCTGGCCGATTTTGGTATAGTCGACGCTCTCGAACAGATCCGCCAGCCGGACGGAGATCCGGATGAACCCGGTCTCCTCCAGATTCAGCGGGTTGCGCGTGTCCACGATGCGCCGGAGCAGTGAGATCCGTCCGTATTGCGCGTCATCCTCTACCTGCTGCCAGCGCATCGTCACGCCGTATTTCTCCTGCGGGTACTCCCGGTACCAGGCTTTGTCCGTAATCCGCCGGATGTGATACAGGTCGAACAGCCGGTTCTTCAGGGTCAAAGGATCGGCGCCCTCGTAGTTCTGGTATACCTCAGGCAGCGTCTCGTTGTGGAGATACACCGACAGCCAGAGCATGCCCGAAGTCGTCTCCAGCGTGGAGCGCAGCTTCGGCAGCAGATATTTGGTCGTCGCCTCGTAGCTGACCCACCCCTCCTGGTAGTGCCGCAGCTGGTCGCCGAGCGTATAGTCGAAGTACAGCATGTCGGAGACGCGTTTGGCCTCGGCCATTTTGTACCCGATATTATCCTTCATCTGCTGCAGCGTGCCCCGGATGTTCTCCCGCGTCTGTTCGCGGATCGACCCGACGAAGATCGAGTTCGCCGTATAGCCGACGAGCAGTACGGGAATGAGGATGAGCACGCAGAACGACAGCATGAGCTTGTAGCCGAAGGGAAGATACGGATTCGTCTGCCTCCACTGCCCCATAAGTGATCCCCTCCGCCCTGTACGGTTAATGCTTGCGCCGGTATTCGAGTGGCGTCATGCCATACGTCTCCTTGAACTGCCGGGAGAAGTACGGCAGGTAGCGGTACCCCACGCCCTCGGCAATCTCATAGATCTTCAGCTTGCTCTGCCTCAGCAGCTTGCAGGCCTTCTCCATCCGCAGCGTGATGAGGTATTCGCTGAAGCCTCGCCCCGTTTCTTCCTTGAACAGAGACCCCAGATAATTGGGCGAAAAGGAAAAGCGCTCCGCCACATCCTTCAGGGTGATGTTTTCGGCCAGATGCGTCTGCAGGTACGCCTGGATCTCGCTGACCAGCTTCCAGTTCTTGTTGCGCCGCCGGGTGTGCAGCCGTTCCGAGACCTCGAAGACCCGGCGCCTCAGCCAGGAATGGATATCGCCTATGGTCTCGAAGCGGTGAAGAATATCCAGATCCTGCAGCTCCATGCCAAGCAGGGAGAACAGGTCCTCGTTCATCGTCCGCAGCCGCTCGTCAAGCTTCATGAGCAGCGCCAGGGCGAAGTTGTGGATCGTAAAACGGGATTTGAGGCTCATCGCCACCTGGAACAGCCGCTGCAGCTCATCGTGGATGCGGACGAGATCGTAATTCGCCATCGCTTCGAACAGGGCGTCGAGCTGCAGATCGAGCTTGCGGGAATCCTCCCGCTGCGCCGTCCGGAGCTGGCCCGAGGAGATGACCCGGCCTTTGCCGTAGAACATCTTGTACTCGAGCGCCTCCGCCGCCTCCCGGTACGAATCCGCAAGCGCCGCCAGTTCGCTCGCCTCGCCTCCGAGCCCGGCCGTGACCGTGAAGGCGCTGCGTTCGTTCAAGTGCCGCAGCACCTCCTCGGCCAGCTCCGCGCCGTCAGCCGGCAGCAGCAGCATGATCCGCTGCCGGCTGACCTTGCATACATGCTCGATGCCGAGCCTGCGGCTGAGCTCCATCACCTCGGGGACGAAAGCCTGCGGCTCGCCGCCAGCCTCGCGGCCTTCCTGCGGGCCGAGCTTCCAGGCGAGGTCGTCGATCTCCAGCACGGCCGCCCGGCCGGGCCAGCTCCAGCCGTTCATGCCGTAGCCGGTGCCGAGCGCCTGCAGCACGTCGGCTCCCGTGCTTCCTTCGAGCAGCCGGAGCAGATACTCGTTCTTGGCGATCGGGATCATCTGCTTGTAGGCGAGGTCTGCCTCCTGGCGCGCCCGCTCCTGATCGAGCTGCCCGCGCACCTTCACCAGGGAGTCGATGAGCTCCTGGTCGTCCATCGGCTTCAGCACGTAGCTGCAAGCGTTCAGGGCGAGCGCTTGTTTGACGTAATGAAAGTCCTGGTAGCCGCTGACGAAGATGACGCGCAGCGCTCCCTGCTTCTCGATTGCCCGCTTCGCCAGCTCCAGGCCCGACATGTTCGGCATCCGCACATCCGTCACCAGAATATCGACCGTCTCGGTCTCGAGCACCTTGCAAGCCGCAAAGCCGCTGTTCACCGCATCCACCACTTCCATGCCGAGCTCCTGCCAAGGAATGAAGGTCTTCATTCCTTCCAGGTCGAGATTCTCGTCGTCGGCGAGCAGCACTTTGTACATGTCTTTGGACCTCCTTTTGGCAAATACAAAGAAGGATATACTTTTCAGTATACCCTCCCCCTGTCGTTTGGCAATAGAGCGCTTACTTGCCGCCTTTCATCTGCTTCAGGTTCTCCTGCCACTTCTGCGTCTTGTACTCGAGGAGCTTCGCATACCCCGCCGCCTGCGCATCCTTCTCCGCCTTGTCGAGGATCGCCAGGACCTCTTCATCGCTCTTCGCAAAGAGCGCCTTGGCCCGTGCCTCGAGGAAAATGTCGTTGATCGTCTGCTCGGAGATTCCCTCCGGCGAATCCGGCAGCGGCTTCAGGTTGATGAATTCCGTCGCGTTCGCCTGCGTCTTCCACGTGATCTCGGACTGCCAGCGAGTCGCCCAGTTGCGTTTCTCCACCGGCAGCGTATTCTCATACTTCGCCTTGGTCGAATCGATGTACACGGTATTGCCGTTCCACATCAGGTTGATCGTCACCGACTGCAGCTTCGACAGCCCTTCCGTGTCGCTCGAATACTTCTCCGTGAACTTCGGTGTAATCCCGTCCGCCTCAAGGCCGTCCCAATACATCCCCGGAGGGCCCCACATCTGGACGCGCTGGCCTTCCGGCCCCGTATACCAGTCGAGGAAGGCGAAGATTGCTTCCGGGTCCTTCGCCGCCTTGGTGATCAGCGAGACGTTCCAGCCGAGCTGGGTATAGTTGCCCGGGAAGATCTTGTTCTTGTCGAGCCCCGCCTTGTGGATCGGCCAGATCACGAAATATCCGGCTCCCGGGTCCTTCGCCGACAGCGCCGTATGCGCCTTCAATCCGATGTCGGTCGGGCTCGCTCCGGCGAACACCGCCACATTGCCGTTCACGACCTTCTCGGTGATCTGGTCGACCGTCTGCGTCAGCGCATCCTGCGTAATGAGCTTCTCGCGGAAGAGCTTGCTCGTATACAGCGTCGCTTCACGGAAGACCGGATCGGTGAAGATCGAAGTCAGCTTATCCCCGTTCGGCACCGCACGGTTGCCTACGAAGCTGTTCGGATGGTTCTCCGCGAAGGCCGAGTACAGTACGTCGAGGCCCTGGCCGTCCTTGGCCAGATGCGGCTCATACGGCACGACGTTCGGGTACTTCTCTTTGACCATCCGGAGGTAGGCATACAGATCGTCCGTCGTCTCGAGCTTCGGCGAGCCGAGCTCCTTGTAGATCTTCTTATTAACGACATAGCCGGCGTTGCCGTTCGGCTGATTCGTGTACCAGTTCGGGAACTGATAGATCTTCCCGTCCGGGGAGCGCAGCATGTTCAGCCCTTCCGGCCCGAGCCACTTCTTGAGGTTCGGATACTTCTCGATGTATTCGTCATAGGCTACGAGCATCCCGGCTTCACGGAGCTTCTCCACGTCCGATCCGCGGTCGGTCCAGATGACGTCCGGCAGCTCATTGGACGCGATCATCGTATTGAGCTTCTGCTTGGCCGCACCGCCGGAGTTTACGGGCTTCACGGTGACCTTCTTGTTCTCCTTAATCCACTTCGTCGCGGCATCTTCGCCCCACGGCGGCATTGTGTACCAGTCATAGTGTCCGTAGAAGGTGAACTCCAGGGGCTTCGACCCCAGCTCGACCGGCGACCCTCCCGTGCTCCCCGTGCCGGTCTGGGCCCCCCCCGAAGGTGCGGGTTGACTGCTGCAGCCCGCCAGGATTGTTACGGTGGCGAGCACCGATGCGCTGAGCGCCGCCCATCCTCTTTGTCTGTTGATCATCCCGTTAACCCCTCTCATTCATCGGAATTGTATGTGAACAGCTCATGCTTGTAAAGCCATTCCCCTGCAGGAGGCGGACATCAGCCCTTGAGCGAGCCGACGAGCACGCCTTTGACAAAATATTTCTGCACGAACGGGTACACGAGCATGATCGGCACGGTAGCCACCATCATCGTCGCCATCGACAGCGACTTGGTGGTCACGGTCTGCATCTGGCCGAGCCGCCCCTGGGCCGCCGAGTCCATCTGCGACATCTGCTCGCTCATGATGTTGGAGCTCAGGATCTGCTTCAGCATCGTCTGGATCGGGAACAGGTCCTGGTTCGTAATGTAGATGCTCGGGAGGAACCAATCGTTCCAGTGATACACGGCGGTGAACAGACCGAGTGTCGCCACCACCGGACCCGAGAGCGGCATCACGATCCGGATGAACGTGCCCCAGTTGCCGCAGCCGTCCATTTTTGCCGACTCTTCAAGACCTGCGGGAAGCTCCTGGAAAAAGGTGCGGAAAATGATCATATTCCAGACGGAGATCAGCGAAGGGATAATGAACACCCAGAACGAGTTCATCATGCCGAGTTCGCGGATGAGCAGGAAGGTAGGAATCAGCCCCCCGCTGAAGTACATCGTGATGATGCAGACCACCATGTAGAATTTGCGGCCCATGAGCTCCCGCTTCGACAGCCCGTAGGCGAACAAGGCGGTGGCGAGCACCGAAAGCACCGTCCCTACCACGGTCCGCAGCACCGAGACGCCGAAGGCGGTCAGGATCCGTTTGTCGTTGAAGACGATTTCATAATTCTCCCACGTGAAAGCGCGGGGCCAGAACGTCACGCCGCCGAGCATTGTGTCCGAGCCCTTGTTGAACGAGATGACCGCCGCATTCCAAAACGGGTAAAAGGTCGTAAACGCCAGCAGGGCCAGCGCCGCATAAATGAAGGCCATCAGGACGCGGTCCGACGGGCTGAGCCGGATCATAAGCTTCTCTCCTTTCGGTTAGCGGTGCGCCGCTGTGAGGTGAGGACACCGCCAGTCCTACCACAGGGAATTCCCCGAACGGCGTGCGGCGTAGTTCGCCATAGCCAGCAGGCCAACGGAAATCACGGCCTTGAACAATCCGACGGCGGTTGCGTAAGAGTAGCGGGAATTCTGAATCCCTACGCGGTAGACGTACGTATCGATGACATCCGAGACGTCGCGCAGCACCGGGTTTGCGCCGAGCAGGAGGATATCGTCGAAGCCCGCGTTCAGCAGGTTGCCGATTGCCAGGATCATGAAGATAATGATCACCGGCATCATACAGGGCAGCGTGATCAGGAACATCTGCTTGATCTTCCCCGCCCCGTCCATCTCGGCGGCTTCATAGAGATGCGGGTCGATGCCGGCGATGGCCGCCAGATACACGATCGAGGCGAAGCCGATCTCCTTCCACACGCCGGTGGACACCAGGATGGTCCAGAAATACTCCGGCAGGGAGAGGAAATTAATCGGCTCCCCGATGAGGCCCGCCGCCTGCAGCGCGATATTCACGCTTCCATTATCCGTCGACAGCATGGACATCACGAACCCGGCGACGATCACCCAGGACAGGAAGTGCGGCAGGTAAGACACGGTCTGCACGACCCGCTTGAACATCATATGCTTGACCTCATTGAGCATGAGCGCCAGCAGAATCGGGGCCGGAAAGCCGATGACCAGCTTCAGCAGCGAGATCACGATCGTGTTGCGCATGACTTCGCCGAACTCGGCCGCCTGGAAGAACATGTTGAAGTGCTTCAGCCCCACCCAGGGGCTCTCTTTCATCCCGCCGAAAATGTTGTAATCCTGGAACGCCATCAGCACGCCGTACATCGGAATATAGCTGAAGACGAAGATCAGGATCAGCGCGGGCCACACCATGAGCTGGATATCCAGCTGCCCGAGGAACCGCTGCACGGCACTCCGGCGGGGCCGCCGTTTGGCGGTTTCGCTGCTGCCGCTTACCGTAAGTTCGGCCACTGCCGCTCCTCCCTCCATCAGATCCGTTTGAGCTTACTATGCTGCCCGTTTCATGTCTTCATTGTATCCCTCTGTAAGTGCTGCATCTATCTGTCTAATCAACTAAAAATGATACTTTTCAATGATGCGATCCTACGCTATTTCTTTTACCTTATCCGAAAGCAGAAAAACCGTCCGGTGCCCGGACGGTCCTCTTGATGTATGATCCATAAGTTCGGTTTGGGAAGGGATCTACGTTCCGTCAACCCCACCATTCTCTCTCCGAACTGCATTCCACCTTACTCCGCAAAACGCCAAAGGCACTTTATACACATTACAGAAGGCTAAATGCCGCATTGGATAATAATGTAATCTTCCTCTTGAACCTTCTTTGCAAATGAAATGAGCCTGCCAAGACAATCGAGCATTTCTTCCCTTTGGAATGTTAAGGGTTCATAGTATCCCGATTCTATGGGGGCTTCGGCTCCATCCCAAGTATATTCACCTGTCAGAATCACTTGGTCAGGTGCTTCGGAAAAGATCAGAAACCAAGCTTCCATCAATCTCAGGAATTTCTCCGCTCCCCTTCTCTCTACCATGGACTGACCATACCGGTTAAATCCATACTCCCTCACGTTCTTAGAAGGGTTGTGGGTTTCGATCCAGCTTAGCGAATCCTGCATATATGCAAACATGCCATCACTCATAACGGCAACATTTGCCGGATGTCTGTCTCTGTATTTTAAAATCTCGGTGCTGTGCAGCAGGGCGTTATAGTCATTTTGTGAAATCAGAATAAAGTCATGTACTAAAGCCATTACGGCAGCCCCCTTTTTTAGGTACCATCTCTCCATTCATCTAACCGAAGTATATCAGAACTTCCATCTGCAGGTCCTTTGTTAATCCCCCATTCTGTTTCAAATAGAACTAAAATGATCAACAAGAAGCCTTATGCTAGAGACCATATGCGTAGGGAAGAACAAGCCCCCCCCCCCCTTTACATTGACGTTACGTTAACATTTAATTTGGTAGTATGGAAGGCAGGGAATCCCATTGAAGATCAAAGAAGCCGCAGAGAGGCTCAACATTACGGCTCGGGCGATCCGGTTCTATGAAGAAAAAGGGCTGATCGCCCCGGCCAAGCAGGACGACAATCAATACCGCCGCTTCAGCGAGAAGGACATCTGGCGGCTGCAGACCATCATCGCGCTCCGCGAATCCGGCATGCCTTTGGAGGACATCAAGAAGGCGCTGGAGCAGAGCGATGCCCGGGATCACGAAGAGCTGCAGTATTACCTGGAGCTCCAGCGCTCGGTCATGTTCTCGAAGTGGCTGGAGATCAAGCAGATTATCGAGACGACCGACTATATGATCGGTATGCTGAAGGAGCACCAATCGCTGCCGCTGGACGATATCTATGCGCTCGCCGAGGGCTCCAAACGGCTGCGGGAGCAGCGCCGGGACTGGAAGGACCTGTGGAACTACGACCGGCTCGCCGGCCTTCACGACCAACGGGTGCTCACCGATGCCGAAGAGTACAGAGGCTATACTGAGGCGCTGGAGACCGCCGTGCGGTGGCTCGCCCCCATTCCCGGGGAGAACGGGCTCGATATCGGGACGGGTACCGGCAACCTGGCCGCACGGCTCATCGAACGCGGTGTACGGATGTCGGGCGTGGACCAGTCGAAGGAAATGCTGAAAAGGTGCCGCCGGAAGAACCCCGGGATGGAGACGAAGCTCGGAAATTTTCTCGCACTCCCCTATCTGGACGGGCGGTTCGACTTCGTGGTGACGAGCTTCGCCTTTCACCATCTGACCGACGACCAGAAGGTGCTGGCTCTGGGCGAGATCCGCAGGGTGCTGCAGCCCCGCGGACGGATCTGCATCGTGGACCGGATGGTGACTGCGGATGACGAGTCCGCTGCCTGGCAGGGGAAGCACTATCCCTCCCTGCCGCGGCTGCTGCAGTGGCTCGAGGATGCCGGCTATGTGACCAAACACGGACAGATCGACGGCATGGTGCACATCGTCTATGCGGTACCGATCCGGTAGCATCATGCGCTTGACCTTGCCGCAGCGTCAATCCCTATGATGAGAGCATCACACAAAGGGAGGCTGTATCCATGGACAAAGAGCAGCTGCAGCAGATCTACACGCAGGAAGAGTATTACTGGGGCAGGGAACCTAACGAGCTGGCAAAGCGCGTATCCGCATTCATTCCGGAAGGCGGCCGGCAGGGAAAGAAGCTGCTGGACCTCGGGGCCGGGGAAGGACGGGACAGCGTGTTCCTGGCAAAGCTGGGCTTCGATGTGCTCGCCATGGACTTCTCCTCTGCGGGCCTAGCCAAAGCCCGCCGGCTGGCGGAAGAAGCGAAAGTGTCCATCCGTACGCTGGAGGGTGACTTGAATGACTGGGTACCCGATGCCGAAGCGGATGTCGTCTATTCGATAGGTACACTCCAGTACCTGCATCCGGAGAACCGGTCCCGGCAGTTCCGCCATTGGCAGGACCGCACGGCTGCCGGCGGACTTCACGTGTTGTTCGCCTTCACACGGCATCCCGATGTGGAGACAGCTCCCGATTGGGGGAAGAACGAATACCTGTACGAGCCGCAGGAATTGGAGAACTATTATCCACACTGGGTTACACTCGCAAGCGAGTCCGTCATCTTCGATTGCTCGTCCAGCGGCATTCCCCACCGGCATGCGGCAAGCATTCTCATCGCCAAGAAACCAACCTAAAGAAGGGCTGCCGAGCGTTCGGCGGCCTTTTTCTCACCCTTTACCATTTATATAGTTATAAATTAATAAAAGAAAATATTGACAAATTAATATCAATTATTTAACATAAATTTTGTAGATGGATGCGCTTTCAGTGATATTCAGCCCCAATATCCCACTTCAGCGGTCCTTCTGCGCAAGCCCATCCGTATCACGTATCATGACTTGGAATGGAGGTGACACAGTCCTATCCGTAAATAGCGGCGTTAACCGTACGTCTGCAATCCCAATTCCCTAATTGAAAGGAAGCGAATTCGTATGAAAAAGCCCGCCAAAAAATGGCTCGTCACCGCCGCTCTCAGCTGCGCCATGGCACTCACCTCCGTGATCCCGGCCAGCGCCGCCTTCTGGAACCTGACCGGAGACATCGGCGTGCATGACCCTTCCATCATTAAGGAAGGCAGCTCTTACTATACGTTCTCCACCGGCACGGGCCTGCAGGTGCTGCGGTCGGATAACGGCACGAACTGGTACCGTACTCCGCAGATTTTTCTGCAACCGCTCTCATGGTGGAAGACCTATGTGCCCAATAACACCAACAATGACGTCTGGGCACCGGACATCCACTATTTTAACGGCCGGTACTGGCTCTACTACTCCATCTCCACCTTCGGCTCCCGCACGTCCCTCATCGGTCTGACCTCGACGGCCAGCATCGGCTCCGGTCAGTGGCGTGACGACGGACTGGTCATCCGCACGACGCAGGACGGCAACGACTACAATGCGATCGACCCGAACCTCACGATCGATGCCAATGGCGAGCCATGGCTGAGCTTCGGCTCCTTCGGCAGCGGTCTGAAGCTGGTGAAAATTGATAAGAACACGATGAAGCCGACCGGCAGCCTGACGACGATCGCCCGACGTACCACGAACGGCGGGGCCATAGAAGCGCCGACGATCACGTACCGCAACGGCTACTACTACCTGTTCGCCTCCATTGACTACTGCTGCCGCGGCGTGGACAGCACGTACAAGATGGTGTACGGCCGTTCGACCTCCATCACCGGCCCGTACCTCGACAAGAACGGGGTCTCCATGCTGAACAACGGCGGCACGATCCTCGACAGCGGCAATGACCGCTGGAAGGGTCCCGGCCACCAGGACGTGTACAACAATAACATCATCGTCAGACACGCCTACGACGCGACAGACAACGGTGCGCCGAAGCTGCTGATCAACGACCTGCTGTGGGATTCCTCCGGCTGGCCGACGTACTAAGATCGAGCCCTCGTGAGATATAAATTTTTAGATTTCAAGTGAAAAACGGCGTACCATGGGGCTGCCTATGGTACGCCGTTTCTATTTAGGCTATGGTATGGTTACTGCCCCTCCTCTAGAGGATTTCCGCTGTTCGGCCCTGGAACGGAGACAGTTCCGTCGATGCGCTCTGTATAATCTGATGTGCAGCGTGCCGTGAATTTGCCCGGTGTATTGGGGAGCACCTCCATGACGCACATCTGCTTTTGTACCTTGTAGCGGTTTCCTGCCCGAACCACAAAGTAGTCCAAGGGCGGCCAATCCGGTCCTTCCGCAAAATGCGCTGTTACCGAAACGCGAATCCGGTCCGGATTGGAAGCATCCGTCCTCCCAACCTCAAATGAGCTTAACGGTGAACCCTCCAGTGTCTTATCGTTCATCAGCGCTGTAAAATAATCGCGGACGATCGCTTCGCCCTGCTCCGCCGGATTCGCCGTCACTTGCTCTGCAGGCCGGCTTGTGCGCGCTTCCAGTGTTTGCGTGCTTCGCCAGTATTCAGCCCCGTAGACGGACGCACACAGCGAAACTGACAGGATCATCATGAGTACTATAACGTTCCTGGTATGACCCACTAGGATAGACCTCCCCATCACTATGCTTGGCGATCTTGGCCGACGATGACGCGCCAGTGGGAGCCTTTCCTGATCACGGGAAAGGTGAATTCGCCTGGTTCCCCGCCCACAACCGCGTGGATTCTTGCTTCCATGATCCTCTCGCCCTTCTTGGTTACGGAGAGAACGCGGGCTTCGCTAATTTCATCTGAGATCGTGCGGTACTGGCGGATCTGCTCCCTCTTGGCCGGGAATCTCAGGTCATCCGCATACTGCACCATGCTCTCGATATCGTGTCTGAGCAGCGATTCCAGGTAACGTTCCACCACGATCCGGGCTTCGTACTCCGCAGGAATCGGCGCCTTCGCGGCCGTTGCGTCTTGAGTCAGTCCGGCCAGGACCACAGTGAACAACCCGATCACACTGACCGCCGCCTTCCACCTGTGTCTGAACAGAAGGACCGGCACGATCAGGAGGAAGACAAAGGCCAGGCTCTGAAGTACCCAGGCACCGATGCGCTGCTGTCCGGGCTCGGTCAATCTCACCCAATCAAACATCTGGATGATGCCGAGCCCTGCCTTCGGCAGCTCGATGCCCATATAGCCGAATACCGTGCCCACAGCTACAGAGCCTGCGGCCAGACCGAAGAGAACGGTGAACCGGGAAAACCGGCCGATCCACTTCGGCAGAAGGAAGGCCAGCAACGCGCCCGCCGATATCATGCCGATGCTGTATATGTAAATCTCCGTCTCTGTTACGGGGATGATCAGACCTAAGGGTACAGCCCCCGTGTCAGCGGACCTCCCGCCGGCAAGCAGGATACGAATCCCTACCATAACCATGTACAGTCCGGCTAATCTCGATACAAATGACGCACCAAGTTGTAAAGCGCTCATGCTCCCTCTCCCCTTAAGATCCGGCCTTGTTGATGCGCCGGTAATGCACAATTTGTGTGAAGTAACGAAGTACCAGAAGAAAAGCAACCCATACAAAAGTCCGAATCAGAAGAGAGTCCAGTTGATACGTCATGTCCATATAGTACATCTCATGCTCATTCGGACTGCTGTATTTGAGGTGATACATGTAATTCCAGATCCGTCCCGGCAGCTGGTGTGCAGAGTACAGGATAGGCAATAGCAAAGGTAGAGAAGCGATCCTCTCACTCTGCGTCCTTAGGAAAATAAGCAGTCCCAGAAGGATCATTATCCCCGCATAGCCGGAGTAAGATCCCCAGCGGTCACCCAGCAGAACGCCGTAATACCAAGGCAAAGGCCCCGGGAACCTGCAGCTTTTGAAGCCCGAAGACCAGCCCAAAGGGTAGCAGCGTCAGCATGACGGCCCACCGGTCAGCTGTTTTTCGGGTCAGCAGCAGAGACAGCATTCCTGCCAGCAGGGTCAGAGAGACAACCCCGATCCCTCGACCGAGATAATGCACCTGAAGCTCCTCCACCACGGCATAAGCATACCAGCCCAGAAACAGCACGGACACAGGCAGCAGGACATCAAGGCTTGCTCCGTACGTCTGCCGGGTCAGCTCCCGGCGAAGCATGCGTGGATCACCGAACTGCCGCAGCGTCCGCTCTAACGCGTCTTCCCTGCCTAGACCTTCCGCCTCCAGCTCCTCCACGGAGCAGGCGATGTGGGTCCGCATCTCCTCCCGCCACTCCGCCTTTTCTTCACGCCGAAGGAACGTCCCTCTGAGGATGCTCAACAGGTAGCGGTCTATCTTATCCATTTCTGTGTCCTCCAAGTGCTTGATTATTTATGAACGGAGCTGTCCTCCCGAGTACCCGGCACGCTCCGCATAAGGCATTCGGTCCAGCAAAGGCTGAGCGTCTTTTAAGGCTTCCGCCGGCAGCTTGCCTGCCTTCACATCCTTCAGGATCTGATTCATCCGCATGTAGTCCTCGTGCGAGATCAGGGTTCCCACCACAAGAACCCACCGCCCTCCTCGGCGAACGGCCGGATACGTGTATTCATGCGTTCTTCCTTCCGAAACCGTATGGAGCATCACTTCCATCACATGCCGGCCAAGAGGTGCAACCGATACGACCGAGACTTCGGAGTACGTCTTCGCTATACGCTTGTCATCTTCAATCTGGGACTGACGATTAGCGAAATGCCGGTTCTCTGCATATGTTGCGGCCTCTTCCGGCTTTCCGCTCAGCAGAGCTGCAGCGTACTTCCCAGCCGTGGCCTTCACTTGGCTTTCCGCATCTGCACCGCTGCTCCCCGCTGTCGCCGCCCAGCCCGTTCCCGCAAGACAAAATAGCAGAACGCATGACGTCTTACGAATGGCAGTCGGGGACATGGCGTGCCAGCGGATCAGCAGCCCACCCGGTACTAGAAGGAGCAGTACTGCTGCCAGTCCCCCCATGATCCACCCGTACAGGACCTGCTCCCTCGGATGATGGAGTTCAAACATGCCAAATAGGGATACTCCAACCTCCTCCAGATGGAGGATATCCGATGCCGCCCTGGCGCACAACACCCCGAGTCCGAGCGAGAATACTGCTCCGGTTAGCAAGCTCATCCCCAAGGATTGCCTTCTCAGAATGAAAGGCAGGACCGCCGAGACACCGATCCCTGCTGCAAGCAGCAGGCCGGCATAGGCCAGCATCCCCTCCTCCGAACCCGGCGTGAACAAGCCGAGCTGCGCATAGCCGGTGTCATCCCCCCCGGCCTCACGAAGGAGTATCCGGATGCCTAGAAGCACCAGGAAGAATCCGATAAGACGAAATCCAGTACTAATGAAAATTTGGAAACGGGACACGGTCATTCCTCCTTTCCCCCTATGCCCTGCTGGCTCCGGCAGGCTTGCTCTTCTGCTGTTGAAGAAAACCATGAGCGACTGCCAGAAAGACCGCCAACACGAAGAGTCGGATCGAGACCCCTTCCAAGTGGGACAATACTTCGTGGCGGGATACAGGATTCATTCCTCGATCCAAGGCCGAGAACAGATGCAGGTTCAAGCTCCTGCACAGATCAAATGCCTTGTAGAGGAAGGCAAGAACCAAAGGAAGAGCGGAAACGCCGGTGTTCTTCGTTACGTTCAGAAGCACCAGCCCCCACAGGAACATCATCGCCAGGAAGAGCTGATAGCTTCTCCAATCCGATGTGTAGTTGTTCATGACCGCACCATACCACCTGACAGCCTCCGGAATCCCGATGGCAAGGCACACATGCAGGAAGGCATAAGGCAGCACCGCACCCAGCAAACCGAAGCGGTCTGCTCGATTGCGGGTCGTGAGCATAAACAAGACCGCAGCCAGCAGGGTGAGCGGAATCAGCGGAAGCACCAAGCGGCCGTCGTACAGACGAAACTGGTTCTGCAGATACAAGAAGAGGAACGTCGCCCAGAGCAGCGCAGATACATGCAGGACCACATCCATGCTGACTCCGTACGTCTGCCGGGTTAAATCCCGGCGAAGCATGCCCGGATCGCCGAACTGCCGGAGGGTGCGCTCTAGCGCTTCTTCCCTTCCGTGGCCTTCCGCCTCCAGCTCCTCCACGGCGCAATCGATATGCGTCTGCATCTCGGCCTTCCACTCCGCCTTCTCTTTCCCGGTCAGAAAGGTGCCTCTAAGTATTCGGTTCAGATAGCGGTCCGCCTTGTCCATGCCCGAGCCCTCCAAGAAATTGGTTGATGATCTGCGTGTTCCTTACCCAGGATTCTTTATTCCGGGCCAGCTTGCCCTGCCCTTCCTCCGTGATCCGGTAATACCTGCGGCGCGGCCCTGCATCCCGCTTGTCCCAGTAGCCCTCGATGAACCCGTTCGCCTCCAGCCGCTTGAGCGCAGGGTACATTGTGCCTTCCTTGAGCTCGAAGGCTCCCTCGGTCGAGGCATTCACAATCTTGGTGATTTCGTACCCGTACGCATCCCCGTTCTGAAGGATCGACAGGATGATGGCATCGATATAGCCTTTGATCATCTCATTGCGCATGACGGGCCTCCTTACTATGTCATTCTATGTATTCAGAATAGCTTGGCAGGGATTGCACAGCATGAGGCTAAATATCCATTTTTATACAAGGTAAAAAGATACAAAAACGTAAATATGTCCCCAATTCAAGAATGGGGGGCACGAAAAAACGGGCCTCTCCCTTCCAGGAGAGCACCCGCCCTTCTCTGTTACACCTGAAACTTCGCCGTAATGGCCTTGAGCTCCTGCGCCATCTCGTTCAGGGAAGCCGCCGAGTGGGAAATCTCCTGCATCGAGGCCAGCTGCTGCTCTGTCGCTGCCGAGACCGTCTCGGTACCGGCCGCTGTGGCGTCTGCAATTCCCGCCACCTGGTCGATCGAGTACGAGACCTGCTCCACACTTGCGGCAATCTGCTGTACGGCAGCCGAAACCTGCTCGATCTGCCCCGCTACGTCGTTCACGGACCGGTTGATGTCCCCGAACTTGTCCCCTGCGGTCTGCACCGCCACGATGCCGCCCGAGACTTCCTGTACGGCCACCTCCATGGTGCCGATCGCCTGTCTCGTCTCCGACTGAATATGCGAGACGAGCTCCTCGATCCCCTTGCTCGAAGCCGCCGACTGCTCGGCGAGCTTCCTCACCTCGGCGGCGACGACCGCGAAGCCTTTGCCCTGCTCGCCCACGCGCGCCGCTTCGATGGCCGCGTTCAGTGCCAGCAGGTTCGTCTGGTTCGCAATCGCCGAGATCATGCCGCTGATCTTGCCGATCTCATCGGAGCGGGCACCGAGGCCCTGGACCACTCCGGCCAAGCCGCTTACCGCAGCCTGGATGGATTTCATCTGTTCCACCGCCGTGCCCGCCGCTTGGTTGCCTTCGCGGGATTTCTCGAGCGTCTGCACGGCCGATGCAGCCGCATCCGACGTATTGGCAGCCACATGCTGTACCGAGGTCGTCATCTCTTTCATCGCCTGGGCACTCGAACCGACGGACTGCACCTGCCGGTCGGAGCCGGAGGCGACCTCCTGGATGATGTTCACAATCTGCTCGGTTGCGAAGCCCGTCTCTTTCGCGCCTACGGTGAGCTGCTCCGCCGAAGAAGCGAGCTGTTCCATGTTCCCGCTGACCCGGGAGATCACCTCCCGCAGGTTCGCGGACATCCGGTTGAAGGCGCCCGCCAGTTCTCCGAGCTCATCCCGGCTGCGGATCGCAATGGTCTCAGTCAGATCACCCTCGCTGATCTTCTGGGCGGCCGAGCGCATCTCGCGGAGCGGTCTGAGGATGGAGCGCATGAACAGATACGCGGTCAGTGCGCCCAGGAGCAGCGCAGCGGCTACCACCAGCACGGTCGTGTTAAAGATCCCCCGGGCCGCTTTCTCCACCTCCGAGTCGAACATTGAACCGGCCAGCTTCCAGCCGGTCGCCTCGTTCGTGTAGAACACCATGTGTTTGTCCGCACCTTCATCCGTGTACGAAAATTCGCCTTGGGCATTCGCATACATAGGATCAAAGTGTGATGCCGCGGATTCGGTGCCGCTGGCGATCTGCGGGTGAACGACGACCTTCCGATTTTTGTCCAAAATAAACGTATATCCTTCCGTGCCGATCTTCGCCAGCTTCGTGAACTCCAGAATGTGCTTCAGGTTGATGTCGATCCCGAAGACGCCCGAACGGTCCTCCAGCATCTGCACGACACTGACGACCACCTCACCTGTGGATGCGGTCACATACGGATCCGTAACGACCGCCTTGCCCGGCTGCTTCATAGCCTCCTCGTACCACGGCCTATTCCGGGGATCGAAGCCGGCGGGCAGTTCCTGCAGCGGGGAGAGGAACATCCGCCCATCTGCCGTTCCTACGTAAGCGACCATAACGTCCGGATGCAAACCCACGTACTGTTCCAGCTTGGTGATCAGCAGCGGGATCTGCTCCGGTCTGTAGTTGGATGCGTTGAACACCTTGGAGAAATAACTCATGTCATGAACCTTGGAGGCCATTTTATCGTTAATGGTAGAGTTCAGCATCTGCAAGTTGTCCATAGCACTCGAATGAATCTTGGAGCTGATCTCATTCTTTGCGCTCATGTAGGCCAGAATGCCGATCGTCAGGCTCGGCAGGAGCAGAATGGCGGCAAATACGGTCACAAATTTCGTTCGGAGATTCCACGCGGTTCCGGCTTTCCCGGGTTTTTTCGGTTTCATCGCTTTTACCCTCGCTTTAGATAGTTATGTACCGCCAAGGTTTTACACAATTCGACATGTTTATCATAAAAAAATACCCCGTATGCGGATAGACACGGACAGGGCCTGACATCGCAGGGAAGTGATCGCAGTGTGGGATGCAATCTGCGTAATGTTCTTTATCAAGAACATTTGTATTGCTGATTATGATACGCGCAGGCACACTACATGTCAACAACCTTAACATAAGGGAGTATCGGCTGTAAGACGAGCATTGTTTAGAGGCTGTCCCGAAAAAGTTCGGGATTTTGGCATCGCGGGCACCCTTCTGCCGCAGTATCGTTGGCGGACAAGCTCAACGCTCTCCTCTACCCATGACTCCTTTTACTTTTTGGTAAAACGAAAGAAGCCCGAAGAGAAGCATTCTGCGTCAGAAGGCAGATATGCTCTCATCGGACGAAACAAAACATCAGCCTAAAAGCGGCGGTGACTTGAGACAGGCTTACCCGGGCACCGCTGGGGCATCCGTTCAGAAGCAGCGGGAAGTGATCATCTTCTTCTTCGTGTAGAACTCGACGCCGTCCCGGCCGTTCGCATGCAGATCGCCGTAGAACGAGTCCTTCCAGCCCGAGAACGGGAAGAACGCCATCGGCGCAGGGACGCCCACGTTCACGCCCAGCATGCCCGCTTCCGCTTCTTCGCGGAACTGCCGGATCGCGCGGGCGCTGTCCGTATAGAGCACGGCCGAATTGCCGAAGCGGGATTCGTTCGCGATGGCGAGCGCTTCATCCAGGTCCGCAGCGCGGAGTACCGCGAGCACCGGACCAAAGATCTCCTCCTGCGCGAGGGACATCTCCGGACGGACGCCGTCGAAGAGCGTAGGCCCGAGGAAATAGCCGGCAGACGGAGAGAGCGAGGCTGTCCCCGCTTCTGCGGCTCGGGAAGCCGGAGCCCCCTCGGCCGGCGGCGGCGGATCGGCGGCATGGCGGAGTCCCCCGCTCCGGCCGTCGAGCACGATCCGGGCGCCCTCCGCCACGCCGCGCTCGATCATGCGCCGGATCCGTTCCCGGTGCTCCTCGCGGATGACGGGCGTGAGCCCCGAGTCCGGATCTGCGCCGGGGCCGACGGTCAGGGCGGCTGCCGCGGCCGCCAGCCGCCCGACGAAGGCATCGCCGTCGCCTACGACGACTACGGCGCTGCAGGCCATACACCGCTCGCCGGCGCTGCCGAAGGCCGAGGCGATGATGTTCTCCACCGTCTTCTCCGGGTGGGCGTCCGGCATGACAATATGGTAGTTCTTCGCGCCCGAGAGCGCCTGCACCCGCTTGCCGGCGGCCGTACCTTTACGGTATACGCTCAAGGCCGCCGGCTGGGAGCCGACGAACGAAAGGGCTTTGACCTTGTCATGTTCGGTCAGCGCATTCACGGCGTCATAGCCGCCATGCACCACGTTCAGCACACCGGGCGGCAGGCCGGCTTCCTCGAGCAGGGCTGACAGCTTCATGGCGGTCAGCGGCGTGCGTTCGCTGGGCTTCAGCACGAACGTATTGCCGCAGGCCACGGCCAGCGGGAACATCCAGCAGGGCACCATCATCGGGAAGTTGAACGGCGTGATCCCCGCCACGACGCCCAGAGGCACGCGCAGCATCGACGAGTCGAGATCCGGCGCGATGTTCGCGAGTCCCGTTCCCATCATCAGGGACGGGGCGCCTGCGGCAAATTCGACGCATTCGATGCCCCGCTGCACTTCCACGGCAGCTTCCTTCAGGCTCTTGCCGTTCTCGGCGGTGATCAGCGCGGCCAGCTCCTCCGCATGATCCTGCAGCAGCTGCCAATAGCGGAAAAGCACGCGCGCCCGCTTTGGCACCGGCATCCGGCTCCAGGAACCGAATGCTTCTACCGCCGCTTCCACCGCCAGACTGACTTCCGCAGCTCCCGAGAGAGGCACCCGCGCCAGGAGCCCGCCGGTCGCCGGGTTGACCACCTCTTCGCAGGCTCCGTCTGCGGGAAACACCTCCCGTCCGCCGATCCGATTCGGCAACAGCGGCACCCCGCTCTGCTCCATTCGTATAGCCGCACTTCCAGCGTTCATAGAATCTCCTCCGTTTCGGGTGAGATATAAATTCTTATCTTTGAACAAATCGATCCCTCATGGCAGGAATTCTCCCATGTCTATCGAAATAAAAGGCAAACACGCCGTTCCGTCCCTTCGCTCCCTTCCTCGTTCCATCCCGTCTCGCTGCGCCGGCCTGCCTGCTGCACTCGCTCGTTACCACGGCGCTCACAACACATCTACCTAAGTAGGAGGCGATGTTCTTGGCAAGCACGCTGCTGCAGCTCACGATCCGCGAGATTCTCCGCCGCCCCCTGTTCCGCAAGGCGGAAGCGCTGGCCAGCGACCAGGCGCTCGATCGGGTCGTCCGGTGGGCCCACATCTTGGAGGTCAGCGAAGTGGGCCAGCTGCTTAACGGCGGAGAGCTGGTTCTCTCTACCGGCGTCGGCTGGCAGGAGAGCGAAGAGACGAGCCAGCTCTTCCTGAAAGGGCTGATCGACAGCGGGGCCTCGGGCCTCTGCATCGAGCTCGGCCGCTACACGAAGCACCCTCTCCAGGGCATGAAAGAGCTCGCGCTTCAGGCCCACTTCCCTCTGATCTTCTTCCATGAGGAAGTCCGCTATATTGACATCACCCAGGATCTGCATTCGTTTTTCATCAACCGCCATCACCGCATGGTCTCCGAGCTGGAGGCCTTATCCGCCCGCCTGAACCAGTCCCTGCTCGCCGGACGGGGTATCCTTCCGCTGCTGCAGCTGCTCCAGAGCACTACCGGCGCTTCCATCGCTTTCCTGCCGATCGGGGCGGAAGCTTCCTTCGTGCCTCCGCTCGGGCGTACGGAGGAAGCCCGCTTCACCGCCGAATGGTCCCAGGGCGCTCGCAGCCGGCCGCCGCAAGCGCCGCCGTACCGGACCCACCGGCCGATCCTCGCGCTCGATCAGCATTTTGGCGACCTCATTCTCTCCTCCCCCGAAGAGCTCAGCGACTATGCGCTGCTGGCGCTCGACCGCACCGCCACTGCGGTGGCCCAGGAGATGATGCGCACCCGTTACATGGAGGAGAAGCGCCGGCACCAGGAGGACCGCTGGCTCGCGGACTGGCTGGACGGGAAGCATACGGAGAAGGAAGTGCTCACCGGCCTCAGTACGCTGTGTGCAACGGGCCGCATCCGGTCGGCCACCGTCTGCCTGTTCGATCCCGAACCTGCGCTGGCCGCCGCCAGGGACTTCGAATCCGTACTCATCCAAAAGCATATCGTCGCCCGTTCCATCTTCGGCGGCGAAGGCTTCACGGTCCTGCCCGGCTGGGTGGACCGGCAGGCCGTGTATGTACTCGCGGACGGGATGCCTCCGGGGCGTACGCCGGCCGCCGAGCGCATTCTCCGCTGCCTCCACCTTCTGCGGAAGACCGAGCCGGGCACCGGCCTCTTCCACAGCCGGGCCGGCATCGGCCGGGAGGTCACCGACCTCACCCGGCTGCGGGAAAGCTATGATACCGCGAGGGAGACGGCCGTAATCCAGAAGGATACGGGCCCTCTCCCCCGGCCGATGTACAGCGAACTCCACGTGGAGCGCATCCTGGCCCTGCTCAAAGGCACGGGGCAGCTGCCCGCCTTGATCGAAGATTACATCGGGCCGCTGATCCGCTATGACGCCGAGCGCAGCGCCCAACTGCTCAAGACGCTGAAGGTGTATCTCGCCGCCAGCGGTTCCAAGCAGGAGACCGCCGCCGCCCTGTTCATTGTCCGGCAGACCCTCTATCACCGTCTCGAGAAGATCGCTTCCCTGATCGGCAGCGACTTCGACCAGCCGCGCAAGCGGCTGGCCCTGGAGCTGGCTCTATACGCCTACGAATACGGGAACGGCCCGATGAGCTGAGCCGTTTCTCCTGAAGCCGGCTTAGCTTACACGGGCGAATTCCGGCACGGCCAATCCGTTTTAATCGCATGGCCCTGAGCCCGCTCAGCCTGCCACATACGTCACGAGCACATCCCGATTCCGCTGCCGGCAGGCCGGAGTCATGCCCGGCCGAGCTGTTTCATCAAAGCGCAGCCCAGCGTTCTCCTCGCTTCCGCAGTGAGCAGGTGCATCACCCGCCGCTCCTCCGGCCGCTGCGGATGGTGCAGCACGATCCTCGTGCCGCTCAGCCCTTCGGACACTTCTCCGATGATATAGCCCTGGATCAGATAGGCGTTCATCCGGTACTGCTCCTCGACCACCTGTCTATGTTCGGACATGGGCATCCCCTCCTAACCCTGCAGCAGCGGCTGGGTGGTGCCCGCCCCCGGACTGCCGGCGTTCCCATCCGTCAGCCCCGCTCCGTATTTTGCCCGCTTCAGATACTGCCCGCGGCCGGGAACGCCCGTGAAGACGCGGTCGCGGACGACGAACTCGCCGCGGGAGAGCACCGACACCGGCAGGCCGGTCAGCTCCATGCCTTCGAACGGGTTGTAATCGACGTTCATGTGATGGGACGCCGCCGAGACGACGCGGCGCGCCGCCGGATCGAAGAGCACGAGGTCCGCGTCGCTGCCTACAGCCACGGTCCCCTTGCAGGGGAAGAGACCGAACAGCTTGGCGCTCCGGGTGGAGACGATATCGACGAACTGGTTCAGCGTCAGCCTCCCCTTGGCCACTCCTTCGGAATAGAGAATGCTGAAGCGGTCCTCGATCGTCGGCCCCCCGTTCGGAATACGGCTGAAGTCGCCGCGGCCGAGCTCCTTCTGCCCCTTGAAGTTGAAGGAGCAGTGGTCCGATCCCAGCGTTTGCAGCTCCCCGCTCTTCAGCGCGTTCCAGAGTGCGCTCTGATGGGACTTCTCCCGCAGCGGCGGAGACCAGACATACTTCGCCCCTTGGAAGTCCGGCCGCTCCAGGTCCGTCTCGTCGAGTACGAGGTACTGCGGGCACGTCTCGCCCCAGATATCGAGACCCCGGCTGCGCCCTTCCGCGATCTGCCGGACCGCTTCCTCGCAGGTGACATGAACGACGTAGAGCTGGGAGCCCGCCAGAGCTGTCAGCTTCACGGCGCGGCCCGTCGCCTCGCCCTCGATCACGGAGGGTCTCGTCTTGGCATGGTAGATCGGATCGGTGTTCCCCGCCTCCAGCGCCTCGCGGATCAGGTAGTCGATAACGTCCCCGTTCTCCGCATGCACCATCACCAGCGCGCCATGCTCTTTGGCCGAGAGCAGGGTGCGGTACAGGGTGCCGTCATCCGCCTGGAAAACGTTCTTGTACGCCATGAACACCTTCAGTGAAGTGATGCCCTCCTCCTTGATGATCCGCGGCAGCTCCTCCAGAACCTCATCGGTCATCTCCGAGATCATGAGGTGGAAGCCGTAGTCGATCACCGCCTTCTCCTCCGACTTCGCATGCCACTGAGCCACGGCCTCGGAGAGCGGCTTTCCTTTGTTCGTCAGGCAGAAGTCGATCACCGTCGTTGTCCCGCCGAAGGCGGCGGCTCTTGTACCGGTCTCGAAGTCGTCCGCCGTCACCGTTCCGCCGAACGGCATGTCGAGATGTGTATGCGGGTCGATGCCGCCGGGCATGACGTACAGCCCCGCCGCATCCACCACCTCAGCCCCCTCCGCCGAGAGCCCTTCCCCGATCGATGCGATCCGTCCGTCGCACAGCAGAAGATCCGCCCGGTACGTATCGCTTGCCGTGACAATCGTGCCGCCCCGTATCAGCTTCGCCGTCATGGTTACACCGCCTCCTTCGTATCGCTGCTTCCCGTCTGTGCCCCGCTTCCAAGCTCCGCCAAGGCTTGCTGCCGTTGGTTCCAGGACATCGGGGCTGCCAGAGCCGGCAGCTCCACCATCTCGATCGCCCCGTCGACCGGGCATACGATCGAGCAGAGGTTGCAGCCGACACAGTCTTCCTCCCTCACCTTCAGGTAGGAGGAGCCGTCCGCCGCCGTGTGCCTCTCGATGCACTGGTGGGATGTGTCTTCGCAGGCGATATGGCATTTGTTGCACGAAATACAGGTCTGCGTATCAATTCGTGCGACAACCTTATAGTTGAGATCCAGCGCACCCCAATCCGAGTACCTCTCGACCGAACGGCCCACAAGCTCGGACACGCTGGAGATGCCTTTGTCATCCAAATAATCGTTCAGCCCCTCGACCAGCTCATGAATGATCCGGAAGCCGTGGTGCATGACGGCCGTGCACAACTGTACGCCCGTCGCGCCCATGAGCATGAACTCCACCGCGTCCCGCCAGTCCGAGATGCCGCCGATCCCCGAGATCGGCACGCCCACCTGCGGATGCCGCGCACATTCCGCCACCATGTTCAGCGCGATCGGCTTCACCGCAGGTCCGCAGTAGCCGCCGTGCGTCCCCTTGCCGCCGACATGGGGAACCGTGTTCCACGTGTCGAGATCGACGCCGGCGAGCGAGTTGATCGTATTGATGAGCGACACGGCGTCCGCTCCTCCCCGTACCGCGGCCGCGGCCGTTGCGGTGATGTCCGTGATGTTCGGCGTCAGCTTCACGATGACCGGCGTGCGGGCCGCCTCCTTGACCCACATCGTCTGCGCTTCCACGAGGTCCGGCTGCTGCCCGGACGCCGCCCCCATGCCGCGCTCGGCCATGCCGTGCGGACAGCCGAAGTTGAGCTCAAGCCCGTCGACGCCGACCTCCTCCACCCGCTTTACGATCTCATGCCACTTTTCCCGCTTCGGTTCCACCATCAGCGAGGCGATGATGGCGTGCCCGGGAAACCGTTTCTTGGTCTCGGCGATCTCCCTGAGATTCACTTCCAGCGGACGGTCGGTGATCAGCTCGATATTGTTGAAGCCGGCCACGCGCCGGCCGCCGAAGTGAACGGCGGCGAACCGGGCCGACGTATTGATGATGGGATCCCCCAGCGTCTTCCACACGGCGCCGCCCCAGCCCGCTTCGAAAGCACGCTGCACCTGGTAGCCCGTATTGGTCGGCGGCGCGGAGGCCAGCCAGAACGGATTCGGCGACTGAATTCCTGCGAGATTGATACGTAAATCGGCCATGCCGTTCCCTCCTCGACATTGTTCTGCATACGCTGGTTACGCGGTTTCTACGCCATAGCCTTCGGACATCCGGCGGATCGCTTCGGCGGCCAGCTTGCCCTGCTGTGCGGCGGAGACCACCATCGCCTCTCCCTGTCCCTGGCCGAAAATCACATCGCCGGCCGCATAGATCCGGGGATTCGAGGTACGAAGGGTCTCGGGATCGACCCGCACGACGCCGCGGTCATGCTCCAGCCCAAGGGCCTCGATTAGCGGCACATGCCGCGTCTGGCCGATGGCCTTCACTACTGCATCCGCCTCCATGACGAAGGAAGAGCCGGGGATCTCCACTGGCACGGGCCGCCCGCCATCTTCCGCCGGACGCAGCTCCATGCGCACGCATTCGAGGCCGGTGACCCGGCCGGAGGCATCGCCGACAATCCGCTTGGGCGCGGTGAGCCAGCGGAACTCGACCCCCTCCGCCTTCGCGAATTCGTACTCGAATGCGTAGGCCGTCATCTCCTGCCGGGTGCGGCGGTACACCATCCGTACCTGCGAGGCTCCCAGGCGCTGCGAGGTCACCGCGGCATCCACGGCGGTATTGCCTGCGCCGATCACGATCACCCGGGCTCCGGCAAGATCCTCGGGCATCCCGGTCTTCGTCCCTTCGATAAGCTCGATCGCATCGTAGACGCCGGCAAGCCCTTCTCCTTCAATGCCGAGCATGGGCACCGTCGACATGCCGGCCGCGAGCACGATCTCATCGTACGAGGCCAGAAGCTCCTCCACGGAGATGTCCCGGCCGACCCGCACTCCGGTACGGAGTTCCACGCCGAGCGACCGCACCTGCTCCACCTCCCAGAGCGGCACCTCCTGCGGCAGCCGGAACGATACGATGCCATAGGTGTTCAGGCCGCCTCCGAGCTCCTTCGCTTCATACACCGTCACCGCGAAGCCGAAGCGGGCCAGCTCCCTGGCGGCGGACAGGCCCGCGGGCCCGGCTCCGATCACCGCCGTCTTCCGGCCGTTCGGTGCGCCCGCCTGCAGCAGCGCCTGGCCGCTCTTCATCGCCCAGTCCGTGGCATAGCGCTGAAGCCTGCCGATGAGAATCGGCTTCGAGGCGCCGTTCAGCACACAGGCGCCCTCGCAGAGCTCTTCGGTCGGGCAGACCCGGGAGCAGCTCGCCCCCGCCGGGTTCGCCAGCATGATCGTCCGCCCCGCTCCCTTGAGGTGGCCCGTGGCGATCTGTTTGATGAACGTGGGCACGGGAATCGCGGTCGGACAGGCCTGGACACAGGGCGCGTCATAACAGTACAGGCAGCGGTTCGCTTCCTCGAGCGCTTCGCCCGGCCGCATCCCGGGGTCGATTTCGTCGAACGGTCCTTTGGCCTTCGAGGCCGAGCATGGCAGATGGTTCATAGGCAGGTCCTCCTTATTACGGTCTCTGTTTGATCGCCGGCAGGCAGCCCTTCCTTTTTCCCCTACAGATTCATAATCGCCTCATACGTCTCCGGCCGCCGGTCCCGGTAGAATTGCCAGATGTCCCGCACCTCGCGGATCAGCTCGCGGTCCATCACGCCGATTACCACTTCATCGCTGTCCCGGCTGCCGATCGATAGGATGGTGCCTCTCGGGTCCACCAGGTACGACTGGCCGTAGAATTCGCCCATGTTCCACGGCGCCTCGACCCCGACCCGGTTCACCGCCCCGACATAGTAGCCGTTGGCCACCGCGTGCGCCGGCTGCTCCAGCTTCCACAGGTACTCCGACGTTCCCGCCACCGTCGCCGACGGGTTGAACACAATCTCCGCCCCGTTCAGGCCGAGCAGGCGGGCGCCCTCAGGGAAGTGCCGGTCATAGCAGATGTACACGCCGATCTTCGCATAGGCCGTATCGAAGACCGGATAGCCCGTGTTCCCCGGCTTGAAGTAGAACTTCTCCCAGAAGCCGGAGCTCCCGCCGCCCGCCGCCACATGGGGAATATGATGCTTGCGGTACTTGCCGAGGTAAGAGCCGTCCGCATCGATCACGGCCGCGGTATTGTAATACGATGCGATGCCTTCGCGCTCATACACCGGGAGCACGATCACGATGCCAAGCTCCTTCGCGAGCTCCCGGAACCGCCGCGTCGTCGGCCCCTCCGGCACCGGTTCGGCCGCATCGTACCATTTCGTTTTTTGTTCGGAGCAGAAATACGGGCCGTAGAAAATCTCCTGCAGGCACACGATCTGCGCTCCTCTGGCCGCCGCCTCCCTTACCAGCTCCACGTGCTTGAGCACCGCGGCCTCCTTATGCACGCCCACCGGCTCATCCCCATGCACGTCGTGGGAGGCCTGGATCAAACCTATCGTTACGTAGCGCATAAGCGCTCCTCCTTCCGGGATTCGATGATGCGTCTGGCCGCCCTGTACAGCAGCTGCGCGCCGAGGGCAATGTCCTCCGGTGACGAATACTCCTCGGGATTGTGGGATATGCCCTTGCGGCTGCGGACGAAGATCATGCCGTAGTCACAGAAGTGCGACATCGCCAGCGCGTCGTGAAAGGGCCCGCTCATCAGCTCCGGCGGCTCCAGCCCCATCGCCCGTCCCTGCTCCCTCAGCAGCGCCTTGATCCAGGGGGCGCAGTAGCGGGGCTCGCTGTTCGTATCCTCGCGGATGGTCACGGTGAGCCCGTGCGCTTCCGCCGTATCGTCGATGAGCCTCCGCAGCCGAAGCTCCAGGCTTTCGCGACGCTCAAGATCGATGTCCCGCAGGTCCAGGGTGAAGCTGACCCGCTCCGGGATGATGTTGCGCGAGTTCGGGAACACGTTCAGCGAACCGACCGTGCCGACGGTCGGCGCTCCCGGCTCCTCGCCGGCGAGGGCGTTCAGCCCCGCGATGATCTTGGCGGCGCCAACCAGCGCATCCTGCCGCAGCAGCATCGGTACGGAGCCGGCATGCCCCGCGAAGCCCGTCAGCTCCACAGTCAGCCACAGCGGGCCGGCGATACCCGTCACAATGCCGACGGGCTGCTCCAGCGCTTCGAGCACCGGCCCCTGCTCGATATGCAGCTCGAGGTAGGCGGCCACGCTTGCAGCCGGGTACTGCGAAGCTGCGAAGGCTTCCGGATCCGGCGTGCAGCCGAATGCCTCGAGCGCCTGCCTGCGCGTAATACCGTCCGCGTCCGCCCGGTCCAGCTCGCCTTCCTCCAGCCGGCCGGTCAGCCCCCGCACGCCGAACAGCCCTTTGTTGAACCGGCAGCCTTCCTCATCGCAGAAGGCCGCCACCTCGACCGCCATCCCCGGCACGACGCCGTCTTCGATCAGCGTCTGCACCGCCTCCAGCGCGCCCAGCACGCCGATCGCCCCGTCGAACCGCCCGCCGTAGGGCTGCGAGTCGATGTGCGAGCCGAGCATGAGCACGGGGGCGGCCGGGTCCGTCCCCTCAAGGCGGCCGATGAGATTGCCGAATGCGTCGATCCGAGTCTGCAGCCCGGCTTCCTCCATCCAGGACTTCACGAGCAGCACGCCTTCCTTGTCTTCTTTTGTGAGCGCCAGCCGGCGCACACCGGTCTCCCCCAGCATGCCGATCTGCGACAATGCTTCCAGCCGTCCGTGCAGCCGTTCGCTGCTGATCGTACGCGGTGCCGTTTGGGCCATGCAGCCTCCCGCCTTTCCTATGTGATGGGTTGATTCTTCATCGGGGTAAGGTGTATTGTCTGCCGAACCTCCTTCACAGCGTCTCCAGCGCTTCCCTGAGCGTCACGGCGATGAGATCCAGCTCCGCTTCCGTCGTTACAAAAGGCGGCGCCACCGTCACGATATTTGCATAGCCCGGCACAGTATCGCCGTTCTTGCCGAGAATCACGCCCCGGCTCCGGCAGAAGGAGAGCACCTTCATCACCTTGTCCGCAGATGCCGGTTCCTTACTCTCCCGGTCCTCCACCAGTTCGATGCCGGCGATGAATCCGAAGAACCGCAGGTCCCCGACATGCGGATGCTCCGCAAGCCCCGCCAGCCGGAGCCGGAGCCCTTCGCCGAGCTCCGCCGCCCGCTCCACGAGCCCCTCCCTCTCGAGGATCTCGAGGTTCTGCAGCGCCACGGCACAGGAGACCGGATTGCCGCCGAAGGTGTTGACATGGCGGAAGTGCGTGTCGTCCCCGGCCCCGCGGAACGCTTCGTAGAGCTCCGCCCTCACCGCTGTTGCGGACAGGGGGGCGTAGGCGCTCGTCAGGCCCTTGGCCATCGTGACGATGTCGGCCGTGATCCCGTAGTTGTGATGGCCGAGCCGCTCGCCGGACCGGCCGAAGCCCGTGATCACCTCGTCGATGATGAGCAGCACGCCGTATTTGTCGCAGATCTCACGCACCGCCGGCAGGTATCCGGGCGGGGGGACGATCACCCCGCCCCCGGTGATGGCGGGCTCCATGATGACGCCGGCCACCGTCTCCGCCCCTTCCCAGACGATCGCGTCCTCGATGGCTCTCGCGCACTCGAGCCGGCAGCTCTCCGGGGACTGGCCGAACGGACAGCGGTAGCAGTACGGCGGAGGCACGTGCTGGAAGCCCATGCCGAGCGGTTCGTATTTGCGCTTGCGCTGGGCCTGCCCCGTCGCCGCCAGGGCTCCCATGGAATTCCCGTGGTAGGCCCGGTGCCTCGAGATGAATTTGTGCCGTGCCGGCTCGCCGTTCTGGTGGTGATACTGCCTGGCGATTTTGAAGGCGACTTCATTGGCCTCCGAACCCGAGTTCGAGTAAAAAATCCGGTACTCCGGCCCGCCGATCCATTCGCTGAGCTTCTCCGCCAGCCGGATCGCGGGCAGATGGGACTGCATCAGCGGCGTGTAGGCGATCGTCTTCATCTGCTCGAAGGCCCGCAGCGCGATTTCTTCCCGGCCGTGCCCCACGTTCACACACCACAGACCGGACATGCCGTCGAGGTACCGGTTCCCGTCGACATCCGTCACCCAGCTTCCCTGGCCTTCGGCGAAGATCACCGGATGGTCATTGTGCGGGCTCATATGGTGCCACAGGTGGCGCCGGTCCTTGGCCAGCAGCTCTTCCTTCAGCGACTGCTCTTCCATCGTGCTCATAGCCCCGCCCCTTCCTCATGGAGTAGAGCGCCGGTCCGCGGACGGACGGCTGCTCTCCCGCTGCTTCCTAGGGGTACCGCCATTATGGGGGCGGCAGCTCCCGTTCTTTTCTGAAAGCTGACTTGGTCATGTTAACATCAAGCTGCCCGCTAACATCCTGCGGTTTGCCGTTCGACTCCCCGGTTACTTGGAAACCGCCGCTTCAAATACCTTCTTGTCGATCGCCTGATCGAGCTCCGCGGGCTTCTTGATCAGCCCGTACTTCAGCGCGATGTCCGCCGTGCGCTTCACCGAGGCGTCGTCGAACCTGCCGACGTCCTCGGGTTTGAAGCCTTCGGGGCGCACCAGCTTCGCCATCTCCATGAGCATCGTCGTCTGGTGCCCCTTCGTCGTGCTGCCGGCCGACACGCTCTTCATGACCGTATCCACCGTCTCCTCCTGGTGGTCAATCGCATAGTTCCAGCCCTTCAGGATCGCACGCACCGTTTTCACCGTGAGGTCCCGGTTCGCCTCCAGCCAGTCTTTTTTGGCAATCAGCGTATCCTCCAGCATCGCTACTCCGGCTTCTTCGAGGGAGAAGACGTTCAGATCCGCCTCCTTCACCCCGCTCTCGAGCACGACATAGTACTCGTTATAGATCGTCGCCGTAGCCACATCAAGCTGGTCGCTGAAGAACTGGTCCATGGTGAAGCCCTGCTTCACGAGCGAGATATCCTTCTTCGGATCGAGTCCGTATTTCTCCATGAACGCGAGGACCTGGAACTGCTGGCTCCCCATCCATGTGCCGACCTTCTTCCCTTTCATCTTCTCAGGCGTATCGATACCCTTCTCCTTCTTGGCGATGAGCCGGTAGGAGCTCTTCTGCGACACCTGGGCCAGTGAGACGAGCGGCAGGCCGTTGTCCCGGTTGACGAAGAGGGAGTCAAGTGAAGTGACGCCGATGTGCGCCGCCCCGTTCACCACCTGCTGCTCGATGATCACGTCCGGCCCGCCGGGCACAATCTCCGCATCAATGCCTTCCTCTGCAAAATATCCCTTTTCCTTCGCCGCATAAATTCCCCCGAACTGGGCTTGAGGCACCCACTTCAGCTGGATTTTGACCTTCTGCAGCGATTTGGTTCCGCTCCCTCCGGCAACCGGTTGGTCGCTGCTCGAGACATCCGCCGGAGCCGTAGCGCCTCCTCCACAGGCGCTAAGAAGCAGCATGACGGCGGCCAATACGATGGAACAAAACCTCATCCCTTTGCGGCTGCTCATCTGGATCGTGTCCCCTTCCGAAATCATTGCTCTCTCTCGTTCTTGCTTCTGATGGACTCCCGATGGTGGTAAAGCTGCTCGGTCAGGATTTCCGCCTCTGCGATACGTGCCACGGGATCGCGAGCCGTTCCGCTCCTTCGATCAGAGCGTAGAGCACGATGCCGAGCACGGCGGCGATGGTGATGCAGGCCCAGGCCAGCGGCATGCTGCCAAGCCGGATCTGGTCGGAGAGCAGGTACCCGAGCCCCCGGGAAGCTACGAAAAATTCGCCGACGATCGCCCCGATAATGCCCGTCGACATGCCGATCTTGAGAGCCGAGAATATGTCGGGCAGCGCATGGGGAAGCCGGAGCTTGCGCAGCGTCTGCCAGCGGTCCGCCGCCGCCGAGGCCATCAGCTCCAGGCAGCTGGGTTCGATGGCCGTCAGCCCCTTGTACGCGCTCACGGCCATCGTCGCCGTTGTGAGTACCGCCACCACTGCGATCCGCGAGAGGATGCCGTCGCCGAACCAGGAGCTGGCGATCGGCGACAGCGCCACGATCGGCACGGCGCTGACGGCCGCCAGCACCGAGATGCCCGCCTGCCCGGCCCGGGGCAGAAACGAGGCGCCGACCGCGGCGGCGAGCCCGAGCGCCGAGCCGAGCAGGCAGCCGCCTGCGATCTCGGCTCCGGTGTACAGGGAGTAGAGCCAGAGCACGTCGGCGTTATCGCGGATCGAAGCGCCGATGTCGGACGGCATCGGCAGCTGGTACGGCTCGAGGCCAAACAGCCGGTGCAGCCCACCGAGCTGCCACAGGAGCAGGAACAGGAGGCC
Source organism: Paenibacillus sp. S-38 (assembly GCF_049942825.1). NCBI lineage: Bacteria > Bacillati > Bacillota > Bacilli > Caryophanales > Paenibacillaceae > Paenibacillus > Paenibacillus sp. S-38. The sequence continues at coordinate 2,877,708 of NZ_CP187970.1, read as the reverse complement.
GGCGGCAGCGGGATACAGCCGGCTCTGCCAGGAGGCGGCGCTCCTGGCTCTGCGCCCTCTCTCCGTTCGTGTGAACTCCGCCGGAGGCTCTCCGCGGTCTCCCGGCTCCCGGACCGCTTGGGCCAGCAGCTCTTTTTCCGCTGTGAATGCGGCTTCTTTCACGAGCCTCCCCTCCTTGCCCGAAATTCCGGCTGCCAGGGCGCCACCCGCCGCTCGATCCAGGAGACGATCCCGTACGCCCCGAGCCCGATGCCCATCGACACGATCACCGTCGACCAGAACGTATAGACCTGGGCGCTGCCGTAGTAGAGAGACGACACCATAAGGACGCCGATCCCGTCCGGCGCTCCCATCAGCTCCACCACGACCGAGGCCGTAATCGCCAGCGGAGCGGCGATCTTCAGCCCCGTGAAAAGGCCGGGCAGCGCCGCAGGGAGGATCAGCTTGCGGTAGGTCACCCGCCGGCCGGCCGCCAGGGACCGCATCAGCTCGAGCTGTCCCGGCTGCACGCTTTTGAGCCCCCGGAGCGCATGAACCGTCACGGGAAAAAACGTCACATAAGCGGCCATCAGCACCCGTGCCGTTTCTGCCTGGTGCAGAATGCCGTAGACGATGGGCGCCAGCCCGATGATCGGAACCATCTGTGAGGCGACGGCGTAGGGGGCGAAGATGCGCTCGGCCGTCCGGGACAAGCTCATCCCTATGGCGAGCAGGTACCCGATCAGGGCTCCGGCGGCAAAGCCGAGCGCCGCATTGCCGAAGGTCACGGCGCCCTGCCCGGCTAGCTCCGAACCGCCCGCAGCTATCGCAGCCAGCACGAGATGCGGGTACGGCAGCTTCGAGGCGGCGGACGTTCCGGCCGGCCCGGAGGACTGGTGCAGCAGCCAGGCGCACGCCTCCCACAGGAGCAGGAGGCCGCCGGCCCAGCAGAGAATCCAGCGGGTGTCCCGCCGGTTAGACCGCTCGTTCATGACGGGGCTCACCTTCCTCCCGGAAACAGGCCCGGACCCGGCTGACGAGCTCATGGAATGGCGGCTCATCCCGCTGTCCCGGCACGCGCCGGGGGCCGAGGCCTACGTCGAAGATGGAATGCATCCGGCCCGGATGGGCGGACAGGACCATAATGCGGTCGGAGAGAAACACGGCTTCGGGAATCGAATGGGTCACGAAGACAATGGTCTTGCCTGTGGCTTGTTTGATGGAGAGGAGTTCGATGTGCAGCTTTTCCTTGGTGAATTCGTCGAGGGCGGAGAAGGGTTCATCCATGAACAGGATCGGGGGATCCAGCGAGAGGGCTCTGGCGATGGCCACCCGCTGCTGCATCCCGCCGCTGAGCTGCCAGGGGTAATGGCCCGCGAAGCTATGGAGGCCGACCAGATCGAGAAGAGCGTCACAGGTGTCGTCGCGTTCGGCCCGGCTGGCGCCCAGCAGCTCGAGCGGGAGCTCGATATTCCTGCGCACCGTGCGCCAATCGAACAAAGTGGGGTGCTGGAACACGATGCCGAATTCGCGGCGCAGGCGGGCGGTGCGGGGATCTCCGCCGCTGACACGGATCTCTCCCGCTGTGGGCTGGAGCAGGTCGGCCATCAGCCGGAGCAGGGTGGATTTGCCGCAGCCGGAAGGGCCGAGCAGGGATATCAGTTCACCGGGATAAATGTCGAAGCTTATTCCGCTTAGGGCCGGCATATCTTGAAAACGGTGAAACACTTCACGGACAGAGATACACGGGGTTTCCTGGTTCGGCGGTCGGTCCATGCGACCCCTCCTTACGCAGTGGTTGCGAACTGAAGAGCGGTGGATACAAATCGGGGTATGTGAACGGGCAAGTTACTTTTATGTCCTTTGTATGTCATATTATATAACCTCTTTCTGCCTTTATCACTATACAGACTGTGGGGAATCTGGGCTTAACGCTTTGACATACTGTCCAAAGATATCGTAAATATCTCACCGGTACAGCTGTCTCCCTCCCCGTTATCGCCTTCATCATGCACCTTACGTCCCATTTACCAAATATTTTCCCAAGCATTCTGTCCCCCTGTGAACATTCTATGTGTCAATCTTCGCAAAACAATGTAAAATAATAGGGACAGTCCCTACGGAGTCCCTACTCCGAAAGCGGACGCGGCCGGTCTTCATCAAACCCGGTCCAGGCGCCGATGTATATAGTAAGAACTATTTGAATCGTTCATAACAAGGGAGTTTTCTCATGAGTATAGATATCATTTCCGAATCCAAACAACGCTGCATCGAATGGGGGATGAAGCCGAATCAAATTCCCGTGCCAGTCTCCACCCTCTCCCCCTTGGAGCTTAAACGAAGCCAGGATAAATACCATGCGATCATTTCGGTGGTCGATTATTTCGTACAGAAACTGATCAAGATGCTCGACGGCACGCCGATCATGCTTCTGATCGCCAACCACGAAGGCTTCGTCCTCTCCCTCTTCGGAGACGAGAACATCCGCCAGATGATGAACAAGCTTGGCATCGTTGAAGGCATACAGTTCAGCGAGAAGGAAATGGGCACGAACGTAGTTCATATGGCTATGCTGCACAATAAGAGCATCCAGCTCGTCGGTCCCCAGCATTTCCATGAGGTGCTGTGGCAGACCGCGTGCTACTGCGTTCCTTTTCATTTCAAAAAAATCAACAACCTGTCCGGCACGATCGCTATCATGACGGCAACGCAGTATCACAGCCCCTTCATTCTGCCTCTGCTCACCAGCATGGTCGATTCCATGGAACGGGAGCTGCTGCTGCGGCAGGCCAGCCGGGATCAGACCATCATCAACGACCTGATGATCCATACCATGAATAACGGGGTCATTATCACCGATGACAAGGGCAACATCCAGGAGTTCAACTCGTTTGCCGAGAAGATTACGAACCGGGACCGTGAGAGCGTCATCGGTAATCCAATCTTCTCCTTCGAGCAGTTCGGCAACTATATCTATAACGTGCTGAAAAACAAGCAGCGCTTCCAGGACATCGAGCTGACCTTCACGAACTCGCTCGACCACCGGACGATCTGTCTGTTCGATGCCATGCCGATCTTCGGCGACCGCGGCAACCTCATCGGCTCATACGCCCAGTTCCGCGACATCACCGAGCGGTATGAGCTCGAGAAGCAGATCATCACCTCCGAGAAGTTCTCAGCGATCGGCAAGCTCGCTGCAGGCCTCGCCCACGAGATCCGCAATCCGCTGACCTCCGTCATGGGCTTCATCTACCTGCTGCGCGAGCGGGCCAAGACGGAATCGGAGAGCGGGTATCTCGATCTGATCTACTCCGAGCTTGAAACGATGAAGCAGCTCGTCTCGGACTTCGTCATGATGGCCAAGCCCGGCACGCCGGACCGCAAGGACATCGTAATCGAAGATCTGCTCAGGGACACCGTTCGTTTTATGGAAAGTCAGGCCAAGCTCAGCTCATCGACCATCACCGACTACATCCTGACGGAAGAAACCCTGATGCGCATTGACCCTATCCAGATCAAGCAGGTGCTCATTAACCTGATTCAGAATGCGCTCGAGGCGATGCCCGAGGGAGGGGAGGTCAAGATCGAATCACGCTTGGCCAAACCAAATAGTTACCATATTACCATTTCGGATGAAGGAATGGGGATGACCGATGACGAAATGAGAGAGGTGATGAACCCCTTCTTCACGACGAAAGAAGCGGGGCTGGGCCTGGGGTTATCTACCTGTTACCGGATTATCGAGAATCATAAAGGCAAGCTGTCGTTCACGTCCCAAAAAGGGAGAGGCACGAAATTTACCATCGATCTTCCAAGATAGAAGATCAGGAAATTCATCCCACAGAGGAGGTTTTCTATGGAAACTGTTGCATCATCGCTCGTTCGCCATCTTCACCGCTGGGGAATTCGGCACACCTTCGGCGTGCCCGGCAAAGCGATCGTTCCGCTCATCCTTGAACTTGGCAACCAGAACGTGGAGTTCGTGCTCAGCCGCCACGAAGGCGGCGCCGGGTTCTCAGCCGCAGGGTATGCCCTCATGAACGGCAGCCTTGGCGTGGCCATCGGCACCTCCGGACCTGGAGGCACCAATATGCTGACCGCGGCCGGACAGGCCAAAGCGTACCACCTGCCCGTCCTCTTCATCACCGGGCATGCGTCAAGCAAGGACAGCGGCCGGCCGCTCGGGCAGGACTCCACCTTCTTCGCGGCCGATCTGGCCCGCATGTTCGAGTCTGTGACGCTGTTCAGCGCCAGAGTCGAGCGGAGCGAGCAGTTCCCCGTGTACCTGCAGCATGCCCTAGAGCGTGCGCTTACCGGCGTGCGCGGCCCCGTCCATCTTTCCATCCCGCAGGATGTGCTGACCGAGCCGGTTCTCCCATTCGAGCTCGAGCTGCCCGCTGCCCACCCTCCCCTGCGTTCTCCGCGTCTGAAGGAAGCCGTAGAGATGCTGGAGCAGGCCCGCAGGCCCGCTCTTCTGCTGGGCAAGGGCGTACATATCTCCGGGGCTTACGAGGCGGCGGAAGCCTTCGCCGAACGGTGGCAGATCCCCGTTATGACCACACCCGGCGGCAAGGGCGCCTTTCGTTCACGGCACCCCCTGCATATCGGTCCATACGGCCTAGGCGGCTGCCCTGAGGCTTCCATGTACCTCAAGAGCGGCATCGACCTGTTCGTCGCCATCGGCACGAAGCTCAGTGACATGTCCCTGCCTGCCATCACGGAAGACATGGTTCCGCAGGCTGTGCTTCATTTTGACATCGACGGAACCTTCGTCGGCAAGAGCTTCCCTGCCCCCACCCTGTTCATTCAAGGAGATGCCAAGGCGAACCTGGAAGCGCTGCTGGAGCTTGCCGCTGACCGAGCACCACAGGCCGGCGAAAGTTATACCGAGGTCGCTGCCGCGCTGCAGACGCCTGTCCTTTCGGAGAATGAGGTTATGAAAGCGAAATCATTGGTAATTCCGGACGAAACCGGGGCGCTCATCACCGCCGTACAAGTGATGGAGGTCCTGGGCCGCAGCCTCCCTCCGGATGTCATTGTGTTCGGAGATGACGGGAGCCACAGCTATCATGCGATCCGAAGTCTCGACATTCATACCCCCGGCTCCTTCCGCTTCGATGATGTCTTCGCGGCGATGGGCCATGCGATCGGCTTCTCCATCGGAGCCAAGATCGCCTCGCCCGAGCGGACGGTGATCTGCCTGACCGGTGACGGCTGCATGTTCATGCACGGGACCGAGATCTCGACGGCCGTGAACAATGGGGCGGACGTGATCTTCGTCGTTCTGAACAACGGCCGCCTGGATATGGTCAATAAAGGCATGCGGCATGCGACGGGACGAAGTGACGGGACGGTGTACGAGACGCCGCTGCAGGCCGCTCTGCTCGCCGAGGCCCTGGGGGCCTTGGCCTTCACCGCTTCCACCCCTCCCGAGCTCGAGGAGGCACTGGAGAAGGCTCTGCAGGCGGGGAGAACCGCCGTCATTGAAGTTCTGGTCGATCCGGAGGAGATTCCTCCTACTTTAGCCCGAGGATAGGGGAGACAGCTATGAACAGCGAACAAATGGATAAAGGCAAAGAACAGCTTACTTTGATGGCCGGATCCATCGGCAATCAGATTGTGGGCCAATTGCAGCAGGATTTCCCCGAATTGGCGGAGTATGTCGTCGGATTCGGATTCGGTGAAATCTACGCCAGGGCAGGGCTCAGCCTGCAGCAGAAGGAAATGCTGACTATCTCCGCCCTGATCGCACTGGGAGACACAGCCAACCAGCTGCACTTTCACTTTCATGCGGCACTGCATGTGGGCTTGACCCCCAAAGAGCTCACCGAAATTCTGCTTCACTGCATTCCTCTAGTAGGCATCCCCAAAGTGATGAACGGCTTCCGCATCCTGGGTGCCGTCCTGGAGGAACGCGGGAATATGGCATCCCAGTAAGCAGAAGCCTTGGGAGGCAAAGCGGCCGCCGGTCTGCTGCCTCCCGACAGTCCCCTTGATCCACATCAAGAGCATTAGACATACAAAAGAAGGCCCGCCACCAAGGGAACGGACCTTCTTTTTTGTGCGATTCGATTGGCTTATCCGGTTGTCAGTCCAAGTTCAGTTCGATCTTACGCTCCTGGAATACGCCCATGACCACATTCAGAGCGCCGCAGGCCTTAGGGAAGCCGGCATAGCCCGCGCAGTGCATGACAATCTCCAGAATATCCTCCGGTTCCAGTCCCACGTTCAGCGCTGCATGGACATGGAAGCCCAGCTGATCGGTGGCTCCCTGGGTGATCAGAGAGGTCAGCGTGATGATCTCCCGCTGTCTCAGATCCAGCCGCTTGCGCGAGTAAAGATCCCCAAAACCGAAAGAAACCAGCATGTCTCCAAAATCGGGGAAGAACGTGCGGATGCCTTCGATGGTCCGCGTGCCTTCTTCTCCTACCATCTTCACCAGCGTATCCCGGCCCTGCCGGTAGCGTTCCTCGTTCGTTTGTTCCTTACCACTCATGGTCTTCCCTCACTCCTGTTCAACCGTTATCCCCGGGCCATCGTCGGCGGAATCTCCAGAGGATCCACCATAATCTCAATCACAGCGGTCCGCTTGGCCCCAAGGGCGGAGGCCATAGCCTCTCTCAGCTCTTCTGCGGTACGGCAGCGGTACGACAGGGCTCCCATCGATTCCCCGAAGAGAGCCGCGTTCAGCGGCGTTTCGTAGACGGTCCCGATCGCCCGGCCCAGATGCCGGGCCATTCCCTTATCCACCATATCCAGTCTTTCGTTGTTCAATACCACGAAGAGCACAGGGGCACCGTAGTTCACCGCCGTAGAGACTTCGGTCCCGTTCATGAACATACAGCCGTCTCCCGTGAGGCATACGACCACCCGCTCCGGCTCGGCCAGCTGGGCACCGATTGCATACCCGATTGCCCGGCCCATCGTTGCATAGACTTCCTCGAAGTGAAACGTCCCAGGCTCCAGAACCTCGAAGTGCTTCACGGCATAGAACGAATGGCTGCCGGCGTCCCCGAACATCTGGCTGCTTGCCGGCAGCGCTTCGCGAAGAAGCTTCATCACCTGTTCGCCGTTCAGCATTCCGCCTCCTGTATCAGCCGCAGCCGCGACCGCAGTCTCCAGTGCGCAGGCAACGGCTTCCCGGGCGGCCGCTTCCAGCTCACGCTGAGCGGCACGTCCCGAACCGAGCTCCACCAGCTTCCGCAGGTTAAGCGTCAGGTCGCCCAGTACGGGAAGCGTCGGTACCGGTAATGATTTGCCGATGAAGCGGGCATCATAATCGAACTGTACGACCTGCTTCGGGAAGAGGTCGGGCCCCATACCGGCCGTCTCCATATCGCTGAGCTGAGTGCCTACGGCTACCAGCACATCGATGCCCTGGGCCAACACGTCATGGGCAGCGTCTGTTCCCCCAAGGCCGAAGGGTCCGACCGAGAGCGGATGGGTCGAAGGGAAAGCCCCCTTGCCGCCAGGTGTCGTGATCACAGGGAGATTATACAGCTCGGCGAACGCCATAAGCTCCTTATAAGCCCCCTGGTTGTGCACACCGCCGCCCAGCAGCAGCAGCGGGCGCTCGGCGCTGTCCAATAAATCCGACACCTCCTGAAGATTGGAGGAGAGCACGGGCGGATAATGCGTAGGAAGAGCCAGCTGGAATTCCGGAATCTGTTCCATCAGCACATCGGAGGGGATAGACAAATGCACGGGACCCTTGGCGCCGGTGAAGGCCTGTTCAAGCGCATGCTGCAGATACGTCTTCAAGAGATCCCCCCGGTCCACACGGGCGCTGAATCGGGTGACAGGCTCAAACATCTTCACGAGGTCCGTGCCGAACATCGTGCTGTCCTGGCCGAGGACTTTGCCGATCTCGCGGATCGGCGGCTGCCCTGTCAGGAACAGGACCGGCAGATTCGACGCCAGGGCCTGTCCCGCAGCCGTCAGCATATTCACGCCCCCCGGCCCCGCGGTGCCGAGAGCTACGCCAAGGGATCTGCCGCCGTAAGCATATCCTGCGGCGGCGAGGCCGGCCCCGCCTTCATGCTTGCTAAGTACGAACGTCAATCCTTGACGGTCCATTTCGACCACCAGGGGAGTCACGGGCTTGCCGGGGATCCCAAACACGTGGGTTACGCCCCAAGCCGCGAGATGCTTCACTAACAATTGCGCCACGGTTTGCATAAGTTGTACTCCTTCTCTTTGGTGCCTTTATCCGTTGTTTTTCGCGAGGAGCTGCAGATGCTCGTATTTCGCCTCGAACTCATCTGCAGGAATGGGTTTGCTGTAATAATATCCCTGTACTTCATTGCATTGCTGCTTTCTCAGGAACTGAAGCTGCCCCGCATCCTCCACGCCCTCCGCGATCACTTCAAGCCCCATGCCGTGAGCCATCGCAATAATGGTACCCACTATATCGGAATCATGGGCATCGAACATAATATCGCGGACAAAGGACTGGTCGATCTTCAGCCGGTCGATCGAGAATTTCTTCAAATAATTGAGCGAGCTGTATCCCGTACCGAAATCATCGATACTGATTTGAACGCCGAGCGCATGCAGCTTCTCCAATGTCGGAATCGTGTGCTCCACGTCCATCGTCATCGTCTCGGTAATCTCCAGTTCCAGGTACTTCGCCTCCAGGCCGCTTTCCTCCAGGAAGTTCCTGACGATATCCACCAGTGAGTCCTTCGCAAACTGCTGCGAGGACAGGTTCACGGCAATCCGCAGGGGGGCAAGACCCATGTCCTGCCATCTCTTGTTCTGGTGGCAGGCAGTGCGCAGCACCCATTGGTCGAGCGGGATGATCAGCCCCGTTTCTTCCGCCAGCGGAATGAATTCATAAGGCGAAACGATGCCGCGCTCCGGATGCTGCCAGCGGACCAGCGCCTCCACCCCGTTGACCCTGCCGGTCCGGATATCGATTTGGGGCTGATAATAGAGAACAAATTCGTTGTTCTCGAGCGCCCGGCGCAGGGAAGTCTCCATCCGGATTTTCTCGTGGGATCTCGTCTGCATGTCCGCCGAATAAAGCAGGGACTGATTCTTGCCCCGCTCCTTGGCCTTGTACATGGCCGTATCGGCATGAATCATCAGCATCTCGATATCGAGACCGTCATCCGGGTACATGGCAATGCCGATGCTGGCCGTGATGTGGAACTCGTACCCGTTCATGTTGAACGGCTGATGGAAGAGCTTCAGAATATCTTCCACGCGCCGGGTCACTTCCTCAACCGAGAGGATCCCCGGAAGCATAAACATGAATTCGTCTCCGCCCATCCGTGCGATGATATCCCCGGGTGCCAGCAGCGATTTGAGGCGGTCGACGACGAGCTTCAAAAGCATATCGCCGTTGGTATGGCCCAGCGTGTCGTTCACGAGCTTGAAGCGGTCCAGATCAAGATAAATGACGGCAATCTGATACGGATGCAGCCCCATCTTCGCCTGCTCGATCATCGAATGCAGCTTCATTTTGTAATACCGGCGGTTCGGAATGTCTGTCAGGTCGTCATGATTGGCCAGGTAATTGTAGCGCTCTTCGGCTTCGTAGCGGTCGGTAATGTTGCGGAACTGGCCGAACGCCCCAATGATTCTCCGGAACTCGTCATAGATCGGGAACGCATCGAATAGACAGACGTTCTTATGCCGGCTGCCGTCCCGGCTGCCGAATTCGATCTGGATGTCCTCATACTGCTTGCCTTCCTCAATGACGGAGTGGATGAACCCTCCCATCGGATCGAGCAGCAGGACCGGCTTGTCCACCGTCTCCTCGATAGTCAGACCCGTAAGTTCCTGGGCAAATTGGTTGAAATCCGTTATGACACCCTCTTTGTCCGTGATAATGATCCCGTTGCGGGTATTTTGAAGCATGATCTGGTTCATGATGTTCAGCTTCCGGTTCTGTTTCCGCAGCAGCAGCTCTCTTTCAATGGAGTCGATCGTCGTCGTCAGCATCGTAATCATCAAGGGATTCTTAAATTCGATGGCCGTCATGATGGACACGGAGCCGAGAAGATTGTTATTGTCCGTGTACCGGAACGCCACCGCATAGCAAGCGCTCGTATGCAGATACTCATGGTAGTGGTCAGGCCCGATCAGCTCGATCGGATGGCCGCTGTGCATGAGAGACAGGGAGACTACGTTGGTGCCCATCGCTTCCTCGGTAAACTGTACCCCGGGACGGATTCCCAGCTCGTTGACCATGCTTCTGATGGTCTCATCACCCATCATGCGGAGAATGAAACCTTTCTCATCTGCGACGGAGAGCAGCAGGGGGGTCCCTTTCAGGGAATGCAGCACTTTGTTCCCGAAGAACTGGACTACCGACAGGATTTCATCATATTCCTTGCGCTTGGCTTCCAGCTCCTCCTCTGTCATCACGACGGCAGGAGCGGGGATCACTTTGGAATCCATGCCGGCCTCGGCGCAAAACCGCTTCGATGCGGTAATGTAATCTTTAGGTATGCCGCTCATCTTAAAGTCCTACCTTTGTTTGACGTGTATATCTGTTATTTCGCCAAGTCTTTGGGTATATTATAGACCAAATGGCCGTTTTTGTCGCATAATATCACATTTTTTTAATATTAAATTATGGAATTCGATCATTATCATCAAATTTCTTCCATAATAGGGTGATATCATCGAAAAAGTAGGAATATGGACCCTAAACCGGATGACCTGCCCATCCGTTCATTCCCTGGTTTTCGACATCGCGAAACGCGATACAGGAGGCTTTCCAGCTCCTGCCTTGCAAGCGCCATAAACACCAAATTGACACGGAACCCCCTTAAATTATTGGAACATTACGGATCTTTTTTGGTAGAATTATGTTAAAACGGCTGGGCCGTCCTAGAGAGGACGTTTAGCAGGAAAGGACGGTTTCGACGCGTGATCTTACCATTCAAATTTCCGGGTGCCCGGTTCAGTGCGGGCATCGTAGTGCTGGCCGCGGTGACGGCAGCTGCAGCCCTGCTCTCCTCCCCGCCGGGCTTCCCCGGCGGCCTCCCCGGAGCGGGCGTCCCCGCCAATCCCCCCGGGGATGAGAAGCAGCAGCCGGTGCAAGGCGAATCCGCGGCGGCCGGACCACTCCGGGTGGACCGCTTCGGCCAGGTTACTTCCTCCCGGTACCAGGAGAAGGTGACCGTCGAAGAAGCGCTGAAGCAGGACCGCAAAGCCGATGAAGCCTATTACGGCAGTCTGCAGGCTCCGGACTGGGACGCTTACGGAGGTCTCAAGGGCAGCGGGGAAACCTATGGGCTCAAGGCCACCGGCTATTACCATGTCGAGACGGTGCAGGACCGTAAAGTGCTTGTCACGCCTCTTGGCACGCTGTACTTCTCCCTCGGCGTCAACGGCCTGACGGTGAATGATACGTATACCCAGGTCAAGGGCCAGGAAGATCACTTCGAATGGCTCCCTCCCTATGAAGGGGAATACCGCTCCGCCTTTCTGAATTCCAAGGATACGTTCTCCTTCTATGTCGCGAACCGTGTCCGCAAGACCGGGCAGCCCTACACCTCCCGCGAATTCTACCAGGAGAGCATCACCCGCATCCGCAAATGGGGCTTTAACAGCGTCGGCGGCTGGTCTCCGGCCAACTACGCCACGGAGTTCAAAGTGGCCCACTTCCCTTTTCTCCCGCTCTCGGAGATCAAGGAAGCGAAGGTGGACGGGCTGAAGATTTTCGATATTTTTGCGGATGGCATTGAAGCCAAGATCGATGCCCAGTTCGCGAAGACCCTTCCGCAGAACAAGGATAATCCTTATATCGTCGGATACTTCCTTGGCAATGAATCCGATTACCACCGGATCATCAACGAGGTGCCGAAGCTGAAGGCCAGCCAGGCGCCGTCCAAGCGCAAGCTCGTGGAGATGCTCATCGCTGAATATGGCACGGTCGACAAGTTCAACGCCGCCTGGAAGGCCGGCTTCAGCTCCTTCGACCGCTTGTATGAGGAGCCGCTTGCCCTCTCCTCCTCGCAGGCGGCCAGCGACATGGATGCCTTCCTGGAGCTGTATCTCGACACCTATTACGGAACGGTGGAGCGTCTTTTCCGCAAGTATGACACGAATCATCTGCTTCTCGGGGACCGCTGGCTGACTACGCCTTCGAACCACCCGAAGATCCGCGGCATGATGGCGAGGGCTGCCGGGAAGTATATGGATGTGATCTCCATCAACCACTACTCCCCGCAGCTGGACCGGACGATGCTGCAGGATGTATATGACAAGTCGGGCGGCCGGCCGGTGCTCTTGACGGAGTTCGCCTTCGGCACCCGGGAGCAGGGGCTGTCCGCACCTCTGCTGGCGGGCAGCGAAGACGGGCGCGCGCGTCTGTACCGCGCCTATGTGGAAGAAGCCGCATCGCTGGGCTTCGTGGTCGGCACGCACTGGTTCTCCTACCTTGACCAGCCGGCGACCGGCCGGTGGTTCGAGGGTTTGGAGGGCGAGAGCTACAACTTCGGCCTCTTGAATGTCGCCGACAGGCCCTATAAGACGTTCCTATCCGGCGTGACGGAGACGAACAAGAACATCTATGACCTGATGCTCGGCAAAAAAGCCCCCTTCCGGACGACGGAGGCGGCGGTAAGAACCAAGTAAGGGCGAGCCCGATGAAGCTCGGGAAACGGGAAACGATTGGAAGGGCCGTTCGGACAGGGAACAGCGGAGGGGACAGCCGGGTTCATCACACCGGCATTCCGTCCATCCGCAAGCTGTGTTACAGCTCGGACGGCAGTCCGTGAAGATACATCGCCCTGCAGTCGGAGTGCCGCAGCAGGGCGGCTGTCGTTGAGGGATGGGGCGCTTTGTAAATCAAGGGATCATCCCTCTCGTCATAGGCTTCCCGTATCGGAAAGGCCAGTCGCTCATCATCCAGCGAGAACCGGGCGTCTACGCCCGGTTTATTCCCGCGGGCATCCAGCCGGATCCATCTTCCGAGCGACCGGAGGTATACGGCATTCAGCGCGTGGATCACGTAGCCGGTATCCGGCGTATCCCCAAGGGTCAGACGCTGATAGCAGTAGCCTGAGGGAACCCCTTGACTTCTCAGCAGCGCACACAGCAGATTCGACTTGGCATAACAGATTCCCTCTTGGTACCGGAGGACCTCGGAAGCCCCCTTGGTGATCCGCGTGCTTTGAATATCCCAGGAATGCGAGATGCGGTCACGGACAAACTCGAATGCCGACTGGACAAAAACGACCTCATCGGCGGAAGCGCGGTAAAGCTCATCCGCGAGCTCCCGGATCGAAGGGTGGCTGTAGTCCGCCCACTCCGACTCTTCCAGATAATCCTCCAGCGTATCCGATTCGCAGCTCAATTTCATAGTCATACATATCCCCTCCTAATTAACAGGTAATAGAAAATGGCAGCCAATCCTATGTACTTCGGCGTGATGAAGTAATTATGCATGATAATTGATTATGCATTATAATGAATAATTATACAATTCATTTTTACGCCATCCGGAACCGTATCCTAAAACAAATACTCCCCAGCCGTAAACCAGGCTGGGGAGTTCTTCATTTGATGAGCTGTGGCGAACGGAACGATACGGAACGGTTACCCTTTGATCCCGGTCAGCGTGACGCCTTCGATAATGTACCGCTGGCCGAAGAGGTACACGATCAGGACGGGCACGACGGCGATCGACGAGCCGGCCATCATCAGCGTCCAGTCGGTAATATACATGCCGCGGAACATATTGAGCAGCAGCGGCACGGTGAATTTCTCCGGCGTATTCAGGAAGATCAGCGGTCCGAAGAAGTTGTTCCACAGCCCGAGGAAGGTGAAGATCCCGAGGGCTGCCAGCGCCGGCCGCACCAGCGGAAGGATGACGCGCCAGTAGATCGTCCAGCGGCTCGCGCCGTCCACGACGGCGGCTTCGGCCAGCTCGTCGGGGATGCTCTTCATGAACTGGCGCAGCATGAACACCCCGAAGGCGCTGAAGAGAATCTCCGGCACGAGGATCGCCAGGTGGGTGTCGATCCAGCCGATGCTCTTCATCATGAGGTAGAGCGGGATGATCGTCACCTGCCCCGGCACCATCATCGTCGCCAGGAAGAGCACGAAGATCGGCTCGCGGAGCGGGAAGCGGATCTTGGCGAAGGCATAGGCCGCCATCGAGCAGGTGAACAGCTTGCCGATCACCGAGAGCACCGCGATGTAGGCGCTGTTGAAGTAGGCGCGTCCGAAGGGTAGTGCCTCCCACGAGCGCTTGTAATTGCCCCACTCCCAAGGATCCGGGATCCATTGGGGAGGGATCAGGAAGATCTGGTGAAACTGCTTCAGCGAGCTCAGGATCATCCATACGAACGGTCCTGTCATGAGCAGGGCGCCGGCGATCAGCACGGCGTGCAGCAGGAGCCCTGCCAGCGGGCTCGCCCCGCTGCGGTCCGTACGGAGCAGACCGGCGGATGCCGATTTGCTTTTGGGCGGCGTGCGCATTTGCATGTTGGCTTCCATAGGGATCTCTCTCCTCCTCTCTCTAGGCCGTCAGTCGCCGTAATGAACCCAGCGCTTCGACGTGTACATCTGCACCAGCGTCAGCGACAGGATCAGAATGAACAGCAGGACGGCGGCGGCGGCGCTTTTGCCGAACGTGAAATCCACGAACGCCAGCTGATAAATATGGTAGACCATCGTATAGCTGGCCTTGGCCGGACCGCCGCCCGTCATGACGAACGACTGGTCGAACACCTGGAACGAGCCGATGATCGTCATGATCGTCGCGAAGAAGGTCGTCGGCGACAGCAGCGGCAGCGTGATATGCCAGAACTGCCGGAACTTCCCGGCCCCGTCGATCTGGGCCGCTTCGTAATAGCTTGCCGAGATGCCCTGCAGCCCTGCAAGGAACAGCACCATGTTGCCGCCGAGCCCCCACCAGACGCTGAGCAGAGCGATCGACGGGATGACCATAGCCCGGTCCGTGAGCCAATTCGGTCCCTCGATGCCGAACCACTGCTTCAGGTAAACGTTGATGACACCGAACTCCGAGTTGAGCAGCCACAGCCATACCATCGACACGGCGATGGAGCCGGTGACCACCGGCATATAATAGAACAGCCGGTAGATCACCTTGCCCCGCACCTTATTCAGCGCTACGGCTACCAGGATGGCCAGCAGGATGCCGGACGGAACGACGAGCACCGTGTACCAGAGCGTGTTGAAGAGCGACAGACGAAAATCCTCGGAAGCGAGCTGGCCGGTAAAATTCTGCAGGCCGACGAACTGCTTGGCGCCGAACCCGTCCCACTTCATCATACTGAGCGTGAAGGCGGAGATGAGCGGGATCAGGGCGAACACCAGGAGGCCGAGGGACTGCGGGAGAATAAAGAGATACCCCCACAGCCCTTCCGATACGCGTTTGTTCATAGCCTCATCCCCCGTTACTTGCCCGACTTGTATTCTTGGATCTTCTGGTTCGCCTTCGTGCCGAGCGACTTCAGCGTCTCATCGAGCTTGCCGTCCTTCAGCCAGAGCGTCTCCATCTCATCGGTGATGACCTTGCTGAGGCCCGGTACCCCCGCTTCAGCAGGCATAAGGGCATAGCCGACCGCTCGGGTATCGAGGAAGAATTTCGCATGCTCCGGCACATTGCCTTCCATGACGACCGCGTCAGCCCCTTCGACGGATGGAACCGCATTGCCGCCGCCCTGCAGACGGAAGGTCTGGCCTTCCTTGGCATTGAATTCGTTAATGAAGTCGAACGCTTCTTTCGGATGCTTCGTGCTCTTATTCATTACCATATAGGCTGCGGCGATCGCCGCCGGCTCGATCTTCTTGCCCGTATTCGTCGGGTAAGGCACGATGTCGAACTGCAGGTCCTTGTTCTGCTTGAAGATCGGAAGGTACCAGCGGCCAGCCGTAACGAAGCCCACCTGGTTCGACATGAACATGGCGTCTCCGCCCTGCCCCTTCGGCAGCGTGCCGGCGAAGGTCATGTTCTTTTGCTTCACATTGTCATACAGGAACTTGAACGCTTCGACGGTCTTCGGATCCTTGTCCGCAACAAACTCCCCTTGCTCGTTGTAGACCTTCCCTCCGTTAGAGGAGGCGAAGCTGTAATAATTCGTCCACGAATTATCAAGCACGAAGCCGTGCTTGCCGGCTGCCCGCAGCTTCTCGAGCACGCCTTGGAAGGCCGCCCAGGTCCATTCGCCCTTCTCATGCAGATCGGCAGGCAGGACGCTGACGCCGGATTCCTGGAGCAGCTTCTTGTTGTACCACAGGATGAGCGGGTTGCAGTCCACCGGCACCCCGTAGATCTGATCTCCCTTCTTCGCCGCCCCCCAGAGGCCCGGGAAGAACGAGTCCGGCTTGATTTTGCTGTTCGCGTCTTTCATGTATGTACTCAGGTCGGCGATCGTGCCGTTCTCGATCATCTTGACGATCGCCGCGTCGCCCGCATAGAACACATCCGGTGCCGCTCCGCCGCTGAGCTGGGTCAGAATCTTCTGGTCATAGTCGGCAGGGATCGGAATGAGCTCGACCTCCACGTTCGGATGCTTGGCGTTATAGTCTTTCGTGAATTCCTGGAATCGTCCGAGCTCGCCCGGATTCCCCCACGTCGACCACTTGATCTTGACCTTCCCTCCGGAAGAGCCCGAATCCGCCGTCCCGCCGGCTCCGCTATCCGTACCGCAGGCCTGAAGCAGCGGCAGCATAGCCAGTACAGCGGCCCCCATCACAAACGGTACGCGTGCATTCCATTTCATACTGATCATCCTTTCGACCCCCGAATTTGAATACGCTTTCAGTATAGCCCTGCGGACCCGTTCTTTGTAACCGCTTTTATTCCGAAATGGTGTCATGATTTCCTGAGATTAGGAGCCCTCTTCTCCGCCCGCTTGTCCCTTCTCCCGATAGTCCGCCGGCGACACCCTCATCACTTTCTTGAAGGCCTTGCTGAAATACTTGACATCATTGAAGCCGGAGAGCTCCGCCACTTCATACACGCGCAGTGTAGTGGTCCTTAGCAGGCTGCATGCATGCTCAAGCCGCAGATGGATCAGATGGTCGATGAAATTCTGGCCCGTCACCTTCTTGAAGAGCTCACTGAAATAGTTGCGGCTGACCGCCACATGATCCGCGACGTCCTGAAGTGAAATATTGCGGGTATAGTTGCTCCCAAGATAATGGAGCGCCTGCGTGACGATGCGCCGGTGCAGCCCCGCATCCTCGCTGCCCGCCGGCCGGGCGTCGGCCCGTTCAAGCGAATGCAGCGCCCCATGCAGCAGGCAGCGGACCTCCTCGAGCGATTCCATCGCCCGCAGCGCATCCAGGCGTTCGGCCGCCTCGCCGCCCGCATCCGCCGGAAGGCGCATCGAAGCGAGCAGGTCCCGGGCCTGGCGCTTCACCTCCGCCGGGGACGGGCGGTGCCTGCGCCACTGGTCCGCCAGCTCGTCAAGCAGGCGGGACGCCTCCTCAGCCCGCCCGCCTGCGATCTGCCCTTCCAGCGCGGTGAGCAGCTTCTCCTGCGCCTCCCGGGCACGGGCTGCGCCGGCTCCGGCCGGCTCCCCGCGGTACTCGCGAAGGGCACCCGGGCCTTCATAGAAGCGCAGACGCGAAGCCTCGCGTCCCTCCCGGACCGCCCGGCGGAAGCCCGCCGCACCGGCTGCCTGACCGCTCACCCCAAGGGTCATGGAGCTCCCCCGTTCGGCCGCCTTGGCCTGCAGCCGCTGCAGTCCCTCCGTGCACCGCAGCACAAGAATGAGCTGCTCCGCACCGACGCGCAGAGCGATGCCCTCACCGCCGTATTCCTCATAAAAGCTCTCCTGCAGCTCTTCCATCAGGATCTCCGTGTAGATCCCGCCTTCCTCCGAACGCAGCTTCGCCGCCCCGTCGAGCTCGGCGACGACGGCCCGGTAACCGGCTTCCAGCCAATGCAGCTCGGGAGCTGTGGACTCCGCCGTCTCTTCCCCCATAAGCAGCCGGGCAAAGGCCTTCTCCAGCTCCTCCCTGCGCTGCGCCAGCTTCCGGTGCTCCATTAGGTCGCGGATTCGGCGCTCCTCCTCGGCCTGGGATCTCGCTTTGTCCAGCACTTCCTTCAGATCCGAAGGCTGCATGGTCGGCTTCAGCAGGTAATCCGTCGCCCCCATCCGTATTCCTTCCCGGACATAGGCAAAATCGCTGTGGCAGCTCAGCAGGATAATCTTAAGCGACGGGCACCGCTCCCTGGCCACACGCATCAGCTCCATGCCGTCCATGACCGGCATGGCGATATCCGTGATGAGAATATCCACTTCTCCCCGCTCGATCCAGGGCAGCGCACTGCGGCCGTTCGAAGCCTCGCCAACGACCCGGTAACCGTTTCCTTCCCAATCGAACGTCTCCCGCAGGCCCATCCGGGCGAGCGGCTCATCATCCACGAGCAGAACTCTGTACATAGGCTTCCTCCTTCGGTTGTTTCGGAAACATGTTGGACTGCATGGGAAACGAAAGCTGTACACGCGTTCCCGCACCTTCACGGCTCTCCACCGAAACCCCATACTGGCTCCCGTAGTAGAGCTGAAGCGTCTGGTGAACATGGGAGAGTCCGATGCGCGTCATCCCCCCCGCCCGGCTGCCCCCGCTCCCGCTTAGCAGATAAGGCAGCTTCTCCGGTGGAATCCCGATACCGTCATCCTCGATGACAATCACGGCATCCTCCCCCTGGCTGTAGACCGTGATGCCGACCGCCCCATGGTCATCCCTCGGCGCAATGCCGTGGAATATGGCATTCTCCACCACCGGCTGCAGCAGCATCCTCGGCATCGTCAGGCCGGAGAGCTCCGGCGGGCACTGTACGCGAAGCGTAATTCCGTTATTATAGCGGTACTGCTGGATGATCATATACTTCTCCAGCAGCTGCAGCTCTTCTCCCAGCGTAACGATCGGACCGGTCCGCTCCAGGCTGGATTCGAGAATATGCACGAGCGTCGAGATCATGGCCGCCACATCGTCGGTGCGCTGCAGCTTGGCCATCCAGCGAATGGTATTCAGCGTGTTGTACAAAAAATGCGGGTTGATCTGGTAGCGCAGCGCCCGGATCTCGGCCTTCTTCTTCTCGCCCTCCTCTTCCGCGATCCTTGCAATAAGCTGCTGAATCCGGGCGATCATCTTATTGAAGCTGCGGCTAAGCCGCCCGATCTCGTTGCGCCCCTGAATCGGGGCACGCACTGTCAGATCCCCAGTCTCCCCCCGGTGCATGAGCTGGCTCAGATGCACCAGCGGGCGGCCGATCCGCTGCGCAACATAGTAGCCCATGATCAGGGCCACCAAGCCCGAGCCCAGAGCAATCCACACCGTAAGGTCGCGGATCTCCACGGTTCCGGCGACGAGCTCCTCCAGCGGTACGATCCCGGTAACCTTCCAGCCGTTGCCCAGCACCGCCGGAATCACCATCTGCTGGCGGCCTTCGACCTCCAGAACCTCCGTCTGATCGGGGAGCTGAAGCGCGGAGCGCTGACCGTACAAGGAAGCGTCGCTGTGGTAAGCGAACCGGTTGCTATCATCGACCAGGAACGTGTAGCCTGTCCGGCCAAAACGCATCTCCCCCAGCGTCTCGGTCAGCACCTTGCCCCGGACTTCAATGAACATGACGCCGATGATGCGGCCCGTCTCGACCTCCTTCACCGTCCGGCCCACCCCGAACACCGGGATGCCCATATCGACGCCTTTGAGGTAGGAAATATTGGAGAGGCCGAACCAGACCGTGCGTCCATCCGCTTCCACGATCCGCTTGTACCACTCCGACTGCCAGGGGTCGGTCAGGCTCTGGATCGAGGAGGAAATCACCGAGTTCTGCCGGTCCACGTCCAGGATGTAGATATCCATAATCTCCGGCATGTTCATGATGAGCTGGTAGAGGAACTGCCTAGCGTCATAATTCAGCTTGAACTGTTCGAAGGGCTCGGAGGCCTTGGTTTCCAGCGCTTCCTGGATGAGCGGCGAGCTGAACAGCCGCATCGAGGTATCGTCGAGCCGCTTGAAGACGAAATCCAGGTTATCGCGCACCTGCTTGATCGTCAGTGTCGCCACGTGGCTGACCTGCTCTTCAATCATGCGGGCCGATTTCTGGTACGACAGGTATCCGCCGATCAGGACCGGGATAAGAATCGAGATAAAGAAGAGCAGGTAGAGCTGGACCGCAATGGAATGAAAACCTTTGACATACCGATCGAAGAACCTCTTCCACCGGGAGAATAAGGCGCTGGGCATGATGTCCCTCCATTCGTAACTGATTGGTAGAGGGATTCGGATACGGGGGGACGATTTCCTGCTTGACAGAATGGGCCCGCCTGCAGGGCCTTCTCTCCATCGGCCTTGATTGTATTTTATTCGACACCGAAAAGGTTACTTCGACATCCACAATATGTTAGATTGTTAACGTAATGTAAATCATTTACTTTATATGGGGGGTATGATGATGTTGAAATGGGTTCCAAAACAGGTCCGTTTGCTCTCTCTGGCGTTATCCTGCGTTCTGGCTCTTCCTTTAGGCAGCGCATCGGCAGCCGAAAGCGCTGCCATACCGACTGTCGAGAAAGCCCAGGCCGCCCCTGCCGGAGCCGGCGAATGGGATTATGTCGGCTCCTCCACCTTCACCTACTCGAGCGCGGTTGCTAAATCAGCCGGAGGCGATTTCCTCGTCTGTCTGGAATCCGGTCCCTCGGGCTACTACAACCTGTATGAAGACGATCCTGACGGCAACCCCGACGAACGGGTAGGCTACGTCTACCTGTATCCCGGCGCATGCGGCGCCTTCCGCAGCATCGGCGGTTTCGTGGACGGCGATAACAAACGGGCGGAGTTCTATGTGTACAAAGCTTTCGGAGGCACGGCTACGGTTTCCTTCTATGATTGACGGGAAATCCGCTCCTTGTGCGGCAGCAGGTACCGCAGCACGTGTTGAAGCTTGATCAGGATTGGCTGGGCCATCGGTTTTCCGATGGCCTTTTTTATATCGAGGCTTTTGCCCACGAGCCCAGGCTAGATCTACATTCTTGTCGTTCAAAAAAAAGACTGCCTGACGGCAGCCTCTCTGGTCCTAAAGACGTTAGTTTGGTTTTGGGACAGGTACATACTGTATCCGCTGCATTCCGGTTCAGGCACGTTCCTACCGGCTGCTCCTCAGCCCGGCTACCCCATCCACAGCTTGAACAGCCCTTCGGTAACCCCGAGATTGTACATGTAATAAATCCCGAAGCCCGTGCTGACGATCCCGGTCAAGGAAGTGAGCGGGGTATTCAGGCGTGATTTGCCTGCCGTAAGCACGAACGGGATTCCGATCACCGTAGTAAAGAAGAGCATGCCCGCTACCGTTCCCGCCCCGAAGATCAGGATATAAACGGCTCCTTCCCAGGCGCTCCGCACTGTACTCATCGTAAGCAGCACCATAGCCCCGCTTCCCGCCAGACCATGCACGAGCCCGATCAGCATGGACTTCCCATAAGAAACACGGGACCGGGAGGATGCCCGATCGTCCGATGGAGGAAGATGCAGATGAGGCGCCCCGCCCTGTTCATGCGTATGTACTTTGATTTTCCGGAAGGACAGCATCGTAGTAATTCCGAGATACACCAGCATGATGCCCACGAGGAATTCCAGGGACATCGCCCATTTCTCCGGGATTTCATTTTTCATGAGAATCAGAATCACACCGACGATGAACAAAGTGGCCGTGTGGCCGATTCCCCAATAGACCCCCGCCAGGGAAGATCTGGACAGCTTCTTGCTCTGGCTCGCGATCGTCGATACGGCGATGACATGGTCCGGCTCCACGGCGTGCTTGATGCCGAGGATAAAGCCCAGAGCCAGAATCGACAGTAAACTGACTTCCATTACCAACAACCCCCTGCTCCCTTAATCCAAATCCGTGTTCCGTGTTACATTCTCAAAACATCGTGTTACCTATGTTACTTAATGTAACACACCCTCCGGCATTCGTCATCTATTAAATTCGTCATCTCTCCATTGACGAAGGAAGCGAGGCGCCGCCGGCCGGCAACCCCCGCATATAAAAAGGGTGCCTCGCCCCATCCGGAACGGACACCCTTCTTGCTTACACTTATTCCGCTTCCTCAAGACGCTCTCTACAGAAGTGCTCGAGGGTCTGCACCTCTTCGTCTTCGAGGTCGAACTCCAGGTATTTGTCGCTGCTGCGCTCGTAAAGGTCATACTTCACGATGCCGCTGCGGTTCTCATCCACTCCGTAAATGACGCGCACATACACGCCCTGCTCGGAGTAGAGCTCGTCATCCTCTTCCACCTCGAGATCGAGCCTGAATTCATAGCGCTGGCCCGAAATGATGCCGAACGGATCTTTGACCTTCTCCACGCTGTATTCGGTAACACTGAACAATGGAATCATCCTTTCCAGACTTCTGCCCCCCTATTATACATGAAAAAGGGCGGAAGACCAGCGTTCGGCCCCTGTCCTCCGAACCGGCCCGGCCGGCCTACCTCCCGCTTGGCCGCACAAAGGTGGAAGACTCCCGGATGATCAGCCTGGACTTCACTTCAATCGGACCAGCCGTCATCCCCCCGCTGCCCGGCTTGTCCTCCCCAAGTATGGCGATCAGCTTCTCCGCCAGCATCGAACCCATCAGATAGCCCGGCTGCTCCACCGAGCTGAGATTCGGGGTGATATACCGTGAGATGCGGTTGTTATCCACGCCGAATACCGCCAGCTCGTCCGGGATGTGGATGCCCCGCTCTCCGCACGCTTTGTAGACGCCGAGCGCCATCTCGTCATTGGCCGTGTAGACCGCGGTGAATGGAATCCCCTTCTCCCTCAGCCGGAGTAGGGCACGGTAGCCGCTTTCTTCGCTGAAGTCCCCCTTCTCGATCAGCTCCGGCTCGAAGCCCAGGCCGTGGCGGTGAAGAGCCTTCATATACCCCTCCAGGCGCTCATAAGCGTCGGTGGCCTCTTGGTAGCCGCTGATGAAGGCGATCCGCCGGTGGCCCTGCCGGACGAAATGCCCGACGACCTCCATCGAGAACTCTACATTATCCGTACAGCAGCAGGGGATCGAGTCGTGTCCGATCTGCCTTCCGATTACGCCGATCGTGAACCCCTTGTCCGCCTCCTCCGCAAGCACCTCAGAGGGCATCTCCGGGGACACGAAGATCAGCGCATCCACCGTCCGGTTGTGCAGCAGGGCAAAATACTCCTGCTCCCTTCCTTTCCTCCCGGAGTAGTCGCAAATGATCACATGGTAGCCCTTGGATTCCGCTTTATTCTGGACCCCCTTGATGATCTCGGCGAACAGCGACACATTGATATCCGGCACGATCACGCCGATGGTCATCGTCCGTTGGGACCGAAGCTGCTTGGCGGCCGCATTCGGGTGGTAATTCATATCGCGGATCGCCTGCAGCACCTTTTCCCGCGTTTTCTCTTTGACAAGCTCTCTATTGTTCAGCACCCTCGAGACCGTCGCTGGGGACACCCCGGCCGCCCGGGCCACGTCGATGATTTTTTTATCCAATCCGGCTCCCCGCCCTTCCCCTGACCACGTCCGTCTTCTCCCATGCCGGAAGAACATCGGGTTTCCTCCCATTATAGGTGGGCCGCCCGGCTAAAACAATAGAAGGGGCAGGCCGCTGCAGGGGACTAGTCCAATGTAGTACTTTTTACAAAAGGTGGTTTGTTTATAATGGATATAAGGATGATTTATCTCCTTAATCTCTTTTATCTGGGGGGTCTATGATGGCGAAAAAACGGTACGACTCCGCACTGCTGCTCAGTCTGCTGCTTCTGGCCGGCAGTCTGCTCTTCGTCCTTGCCTTCTTTGTCCTCCGCTATATCCTGCTGTATACGGATTGGATCCAGTTGAATTAATAACCGGGCGGGATTCATTACCTGGGAGACGGGGCTCCCTTTCTTCCGGACACGACCCGCCGCGCGAAGATCGCCCATTCGATGGAGCCCGAGTGTCACTCCCCACTGCCGGCGATATTCCAAGCCGGTCTTCGCCGCTGTATCCTTCCTTATAAGCTCTGCTCGGTGATGGTCCCGCCGGGCCCGAAGGTCAGCGTCTTCGTAGCAATCTTATCGATGAAGAACCGGTCATGGCTGACCGTGACCACCGCGCCGGGAAAATGGATCAGCGCCTGCTCCATCACTTGAATGCTCGCCAGGTCGAGATGATTCGTCGGTTCGTCGAGTACGATGACCGAAGCTCCCGACAGCAGACACTTGGCCAGCGCCACCCTCGCCTGCTGCCCGCCGGACAGCTGACCGATCATTTTATGCTGGTCGGCCTCGGAGAACTGCAGCATGGACAGGAAGCGGGTTACTTTCTTGCGGGGCGCATCCAGGCCAAGACCGTAAACATTCACGGCGTGAGAGACGGTGTCCTTCCCGTCCAGCTCTTCCCACATCCGGTTGAAGTAGGCGAATGAGACGCCCTTCTCCCAGCGGATCTCGCCCGAGTCGGGCGGCTCCTGTCCGGTCAGCGCTTTGATCAGGGTCGATTTGCCGCTGCCGTTCGGCCCTAGAATGGCCAGCCGGTCTTCCTTCTGAATATCGAAGCTGACGTTCTGGAACAGGGTGCGGTCCCCATACGACTTGCAGATTCCTTCAACCCTGCACAGGTTATCCGGAACCCGCAGGTTCTGGTAGATATCGGTAATGAGCGCATTCACCGGATTAGGCTCGACACGCTTCTTCAGATCCGCGAGCTTGCGGGACAAGCGGTCGCCCGATTTCTTCTGGCGCTTGTTGTCGATCCCTTCGGCCTCAATCAACAGCAGCTGTTCTTCCCATTCGAACTGGCGGTCGAGCTCCTTTTTGCGGAGTTTTTTCTTCCGTATGTATTCCGTATAGCTTCCCTCATATTCGTGAAAATGGTAATTCTCGATCTCCACGATTCGGGTAACGACCTTGTCGATAAACTGCCGGTCATGCGAGATCAGGATCATCGCGCCGCCGAACCGGTTCAGCCACTGCTCCAGCCACACCAGCCCGTCGAGATCCAGATAATTCGTCGGCTCGTCGAGCAGCACGACATCCGGCTGCTGGATGAGCATCTTCGCGAGGGCGGCCCGGTTCCTCCATCCCCCGGACAGCTGTCCGATCGGCTGGTGGCGGGACGTGTCGTGGAATCCGAGCTTGCTCAGCACCGTGTCGATCAACACCGGTACATTCCAGCCGTCATGATGCTCCATCATCTCGAAGAGCTCCGCCTGCCGGTTCAGCAGTTCATCCATCTGCCGGTCGTCCGGACCCGCCCCCATCTTCTCCTCAATCTCCTTCAGCTCCCGTTCAATCTGGCGGATATGCTCAAAGCATAGTTCCAGCTCCTGCTGGACGGAGTTCTCTCCCTCCAGCTCCGAGAACTGGGAGAAATACCCCACCTTGAGGTTCCCGTTCACTTCCACTTTCCCAGCGGTCGGCACTTCCCGGCCCAGGATCAGCTTGAAGACCGTTGATTTGCCTGCTCCGTTGCGGCCGATGAGTGCCACTCTTTCCCCTTCACCCACCTTGAAATACACATCCCGAAGGATCAGGGTATCCTCATATTTCTTCGTGACATTCTCCAGTCGAATCAAACTCACACCATTCACCTCCTCTCTATAATTCTGGAATGGCGTCCGTTCTCCTGCACTGCATCATGAGACAGACGCCGCAGTCCCTTCCCCGATACATAAAAAAACCGGTAACCCGGAGCAGAGGAACCTCTGCAGCCGGCATACCGGTCTAATCTATACCTAAGCATCCGGGTTCACTTCCTGCGAACCGGGCGTTCTATCTCCCCACGACAGGCCCTGCCGCACGGATATCCTCGCTGACGTCGCCGAACTTCGCGAAGTTGCGGTGGAACGCAGCCGCCAGCTCGGCCGCTTTGGCGTCGTAGGTGCTGCCGTCCGTCCAGGTTCCGCGGGGCTGCAGCACGTGATCCGGCACGCCGGCAACCCGGTCCGGGACCTGCAGGCCGAACACCGCGTCCGGAGTGAACCCCGCCTTCTCGATGCCGCCGTCCAGCGCGGCGGCGACCATCGCGCGGGTATGCGCCAGATTCATGCGCGAGCCCGTACCGTAAGGACCGCCCGTCCAGCCTGTATTAACGAGATACACGCGGACCGCATGCCGGTCGATTTTGCTGCCGAGCATCTGCGCGTACACTTCCGGCTTCATCGGCAGGAACGGAGCGCCGAAGCAGGCGGAGAATACGGCTTCCGGCTCCGTGACGCCGCGTTCGGTACCCGCAAGCTTCGAGGTATAGCCGGAGAGGAAATGATACATCGCCTGCGCCTTCGTCAGCTTGGCGATCGGGGGCAGCACGCCGGACGCATCGGCGGTCAGGAAGACGATGACCTCCGGGTGGCCGGCCATGCCGTCCGGAACGGCATTCGGAATGTAGTCGATCGGATAAGCGGCCCGCGTGTTCTCCGTCAGCTCCCCGCTGCTGTAGTCGGCTTCGCGGGTGAACGGATTCACCGCTACGTTCTCCAGCACGGCGCCGTGACGGATCGCCTGCCAGATCTGCGGCTCCTTTTCTTCGGTGAGGCCGATGCACTTGGCGTAGCAGCCGCCCTCGAAGTTGAACACGCCGCGCTCCGACCAGCCGTGCTCGTCATCGCCGATGAGGCGGCGGGACGGGTCGGCCGAGAGGGTCGTCTTGCCGGTGCCCGACAGGCCGTAGAAGAGCGCCGTATCTCCGCGTCCGCCTACGCTGGCCGAGCAGTGCATCGGCAGCACGCCCTGCAGCGGCAGCAGGTAGTTCAGGACGCTGAAGATCGACTTTTTCATCTCGCCGGCATATTCCGTTCCGCCTATAAGAACCATCCGGCGCTCGAAGGAGATGACAATGAACGTCTCGGATCTCGTGCCGTCCTTCTCCGGCTCGGCCTTCAGGCCCGGCAGCGCCAGCACCGTGAAGTCGGGCGTCACCGCCCCCTGCTCTCCGTCCGCCGGACGGATGAACAGCTGCCTAGCGAACAGGTTGTGCCAGGCATACTCGGTCCGTACGCGGATCGCCAGGCGGTGAGCCGGATCGCTGCCCGCATAGCCGTCGAAGATGTAGGTCTCGCGGCCGGCCAGATAGTCCTGCGCCCGGAGATAGAGCCGTTCGAACTGCTCCTCCGTCATGGGTCGGTTGACATGACCCCAATCGATCTGCTCGCGCACGGAAGGCTCGCTGACAATGTACTTGTCCTTCGGCGAACGGCCCGTGAACGCACCCGTGCGCACACTCAGGGCGCCGGTCGAGGTCAGTCTGCCCTCTCCCCGGGCCAGCGCCTCCTCGATCAGCTCGCTAACCCCGAGTCCGTAATGTACCTGCTCCGATTCGATTATATCAACACTGCGCTTTGCCATGGCTGCACATTCCTTTCTGCTGTAAGCTCCGCCAATTCCACAACCCGGCAGGCATAGGCCCACTCGTTGTCATACCAGGCGAGCACCTTGATTTGATTCTCCATGGAGGCGACGGACAGGCCGTCGACCACCGCGGATTGGGAGCTGCCGATGAAGTCCACCGAGACGAGCGGCTCTTCGGTGTATCCGAGATAGCGGGAGAACGCCCCCTGCGCCGCTTCGCGGAAGACCCCGCGCACCTCGGCCGCATCAGCGGAGCGCCGGACCTGGACCGTCAGATCGATAAGCGAGACATCCTGCGTCGGCACCCGGAGGGACAAGCCCTGGATGTGCGGGGCCAGGTGAGGCAGCACATCCCCGAGCGCCTTGCCGACTCCGGTCGACGTAGGCACGATCGACTGGGTGCAGGCGCGGGCGCGCCGCAGATCCTTATGCGGGTTATCCAGGTGATTCTGATCGGAGGTGAACGAATGAACGGTGGTCATCCAGCCGCCGGTAACTCCGAAGGCACCGTCCAGGATATGGAGCACGGGCGACAGGCAGTTCGTGGTGCAGGAGGCGGCGGAGAGAATCCGGTGCTTCTGCGGATCGTATATGCCGTCGTTCACCCCCATCACGACCGTCAAGTCCACATCCTTCCCCGGCGCGGTCAGGATGACCTCGGCAGCTCCGGCGGCGAGATGCTTCGCGGCGCCCTCCCGGCTGTTGAACTTGCCCGTCGCATCCAGCACCAGGGTTACGCCGAGCTCTCTCCAGGGCAGATTCTCCGGGTCCCGCTCGCAGGTAACACGGATGCTCTGTCCGTTAATGACGAGCCCGCCGTCCTCTACCGAGACGTCAGCGTCCCAGCGGCCGTGGACCGTATCGTATTTGAGCAGGTGGGCTACCGTCTCCGCGGGGTAGACGCAGTTGATCGCCTTAAGCGCAAGTCCCGACGTTTCTCCCGAGAAGAGCCGGCGGATCAGAAGCCGTCCAATCCTCCCCATTCCGCTGATGCCGATGCTTTTCGTCACTTTCACCCTCGATCGCCTCCAATGGTACACTCATATAAAGTTTGATCTCGGTATTTATTGTACACTATTTAATATATAATGTGCACTATTTAATTCATTAATTCTCTTTTTGTTCATTTAGAACACGATCACGCCAAGCAGCAGGGCGGTGGCCAGCATGACAGCCGTAGTACCCACCGCCCACTTCAGGGTGAACCGCTGGTGGTCGCCAAAATCAACGCCCGCCAGGCCTACAAGCAGGTAGGTCGACGGTACCAGCGGGCTGAGCAGATGCACGGGCTGTCCTAGCAGCGACGCTCTGGCCATCTCTGCCGGGGTGACCCCGTAAGCCGCCGCCGCTTCCGTAATGAGAGGCAGAATACCGAAATAGTACGCGTCATTGGTCATGAAGAACGTAAACGGCATCGAAGCGAGCGCGGCGATCACGGGCATATGCGGCCCGAGTGCATCGGGAATAACGGCGACGAGGGACTGGGCCATGGCGTCGACCATCTTCGTGCCGGAGAGAATGCCGGTGAAGATCCCGGCGGCGAACACCATGCCTGCCACAGCAAGCGCATTGCCGGCATGGGCCTCCAGCCGCTCCTTCTGGTCCGCGAGCTTCGGATAGTTCACGATAAGGGCGATCGCCAGCGCGATCATAAAAAGAATCGTCAGCGGCAGCACGTTCAGGATCAGACAGGTCATCAGCGCAGCGGTCAGCGTAAAGTTGAACCAGAGCAGCCTCGGCCGCTTGTGCTCAAGCACCTCGGTGGAAGCCGCGAGCCCGGCGATGGCCGCCTCCTGCTCCGGATGGCGCAGTGCGCCTTCGAGCCCGAGCCGTTTGCGCTCTCCGCGCCCAAGCAGATAGGCGGCGAAGACGACCCATACCGCGGCAGCCACCATGCCTGGAATCAGCGGCGTGAACACCTCCGAGGCATCGAGATGCAGGGCACTCATGACGCGGGCGGTAGGTCCTCCCCATGGCGTAATGTTCATAACGCCGCTGCCGAGCATCGTTATCGCGGACAGAATCAGCGGGTTCATGCCGAGCCGCTGGTACAGGGGCAGCATCGCTGCAGCCACGATCATGTAGGTGGTGGAGCCGTCCCCGTCGAGCGACACGAACAGCGACAGCAGTGCCGTGCCGACGACGATCTTGACCGGATCGCCCTTCACCAGCCTCAGCGTTGTATTCACCATGGGATCGAACAAGCCGGCATCGATCATGACGCCGAAATAGAGGATGCCGAAGGTCAGCATAACGCCGGTAGGAGCGATCGTCTTGACACCGTTCAGCATCATGTTCCCGAGCTCCGCATGGAAGCCGCCGATCAGGGCGAAGACAATCGGTACAAGGATCAGCGCCGCCAGCGGCGAGATCCGCTTCGTCATGATCAGGTACATGAAGACCGTGATCATTCCGAAGCCGAGCAGCGAGAGAAACATCTTCAGCACCCCCCTGCCGCGGAAGGCAGCATGTGAACGAAGTCTTCCTTCAACCGATTGTCTTCCAGACGGTACGCCGGAAAGGAAGCATAGCCGAACTCCAGCAGATCGAGACACGTCTCGCAGAGCTCTTCCGGCCTCCGGCTTCGGGCGGCATCCGCACCGCAGAGCGGACAGGCCGTGGAGTTCCCCGCTGTCTTAACCGCTTTCATTCTTCTGTAAGTTTTCAGCATGGTTTGCTGTGCCTGCATCTCCAATCATCCTCCTCGAGGGCTGCACTCTATGGAACCCCTTCCATGTAAGCGCATTATTTTGTTCTTACGAGTAGTATAGAGACCCTGAGGTGAAGGGAACAGTTTTCACGCATAAGTTGGATTTTTTTCATGAAGTTCATTTTTTTCATAAATTTCACGGCTCCCTCCCTGCATCTCCCATGGAAGCGAATACAAGAAATCTGTTACAATGTACGAATGACCATTTCGCCTTTTCTCTCCATCCATCGCGATCGTGAAGGACTTTTAAGCCGTTCCTCAGACCGAAGGGCATGGGGAAACCAGGCCAATCCACACCGGAACCACAGCTTCGTAGGACCAGGAGGCCTCATGTTCCCGATACCGAAACCGAGACCGAGACTGCGTCTGCTGACGCAGATCGTTCTGCTGATCTCTGCTGTCGTCTTCACCAGCATGCTGCTGGCCGGCACCCTATTCACCGTCATGCTGGAGAGGGTGGTTGCCGGGTATATCGGCCAGAATGCGCTGAATGTCGCCCGGATGACCGCGATGAACGAGCGGGTCGTGGAGGCGTTCGACACCCCCGACCCCTCCTCCGTCATCCAGCCGATTGCCGAGCGCATCCGCCGGGAGACCGGGGCCAGCTACGTGGTGGTCGGCTCCCGGGAAGGCATCCGCTACTCCCATACGAACCCGGAGCTCATCGGGAGCGGCATGCAGGGCGGCGACAATGCCCCTGTGCTCGCCGGAGAGTCGATCATCTCGGAGGCGGTCGGCTCGATGGGCCCGTCGCTGCGCGGCAAAACACCCGTGTTTAACGCGCGCGGCGAGGTGATCGGGATTGTCTCGGCCGGCTTTCTCTCCGGCAATATCCGCAGCGTGGTCGAAGGCTATACGCATATCATCGCCGGCCTCAGCGCTCTCCTGCTTGCCGCCGGCATCATCGGCGCCTACCTGATCGCCCGCCGGGTCAAGAAGCTGATCTTCGGCCTGGAGCCGGGCGAGATCGCCTTCCTGTTCAAGGAAAAGGAAGCGACGATCGAAGCCATCCGCGATGCGATCGTCGCCGTGAACCGGCAGGGGATCATCGTGACGATGAACCGCCGGGCCCGGGAGCTGCTGCAGATGCACCATCTGGAGGTTGGCGGCAGGCTGACCCACCGCCCCCTCCTCGAAGCTGCCAGGGAGGTGGCCGAATCGAAGCGGGGCTACAGCGACCACCGCGTGTTCCTCGACTCGGAGGTGTATGCCCTGCATGCGGAGCCGATCCTGAGCGGAGACCGGGCGGAAGGCACGGTCTTCACCTTCCATACCGAGTCCGAGATCGAGCGGCTGACGGATGAATTCTCGAAGATCCGGGCCTTCTCGGATAACATGAGGGCCCAGACCCATGAATACCTCAATACCTTGAACACGATCTCCGGCCTGCTGACACTCGGCCACACCGACAAGGCGGCCGAACTCATCTCGGGTGAGGTCCGGGAACGGCAGGACGTGATCGCCTTCCTGGTGAGCTCTGTGCGGGACCCGCTCGTCGCCGCCTGCCTGCTCGGCAAGTCCAACCGTGCGAGGGAGCTGAAGGTGCTCCTCGACATCGACCCGGACAGCCACCTGTCCAGCCTGCCTGAGGGGCTGGACAGCCAGGCCCTGGTCACGGTGCTCGGCAACCTGCTCGACAATGCCATGGAGGCCGCCCGCGGACCGTCTATCGGTGACCCCCGGGTCCGGCTTTCGTTCACCGATCTGGGTCACGATATTATCTTCGATATTGAAGATACCGGGCCCGGCATCCCTCCGGAGCGGGAGAAGGATGTGTTCATCAGCGGGTACTCCACCAAGCCGGGCGGGAACCGGGGGCTCGGTCTTGCCATCGTGAAGCATGCGCTGCAGACAGTGCACGGGAGCATCTTCCTGGGCCGCAGCGAGCTCGGCGGCGCCCGGTTCACCGTCACCGTCCCCAAGTCCAATCCATCCGCCCACGAGGAAGCGAGGTGATTCCCAGTGTCCGATATGACGCTGACCGTCATGATCGTCGAAGATGATCCCGTGGCGGCCAAAATCTACGAGCAGTTCGCCGCCAAGCTGGGGGATTTCCGCATCATCGCCACGGCCGCCACAGGCCGCCAGGCGCTCGAGCTGCTCGATGTGTACACTCCGCAGCTCATTCTGCTCGATGTGTTCCTTCCCGATATGAACGGGATGGATGTGCTGCGCCATGTCCGGCAGCACGGGCTGAAGACCGACGTGATCCTCATCACCGCCGCGAACGATACCGAAACGGTAGGTGAGGCGATCCGAGGGGGCGCATACGGTTATATCATCAAGCCCATCCTGCTCGACAAGTTCACGGCGACCCTGAAGCAGTATGCACAGACCCGGGCCCAGCTCGGGCAGCGGCAGACAATGGAGCAGCATGAGGTCGACCGTCTATTCAGGCCTGCCTCGGCGGACGGCAGCGGACCGACCGCCGGCGAGCAGGCGGCCCTTCCGAAGGGCATCGATAAGCTGACCCTGAAGCTGGTACGCGATAAGCTTCGCACGCTGGACGAGCCCAAAGGCGCCGACGAATTCGCCGCCGTGGCGGGTATGAGCCACTCCACCGTGCGGCGTTATCTCGAATACCTCGTTTCCGTAGGCGAGGTGCAGGTCGATATCCTCTACGGCACGGTTGGCCGGCCGGAGCGCAAGTACTCCCGCCGCCTGTCATGAAGCCGGCTTCCTGATGCAAGCGGGTCTGGAGGTGCGGCTGACCCGCAGGGCACTTCCATGCGCCATCCTCTGCTCCTCCCATCGCAGGACCTGGTCCACGGTTACCCTGGGACAATAAACAAGCACCTCCGCTTCCCGAAGGAAACGAAGGTGCTTGTTTATTGTGCGTATCGCAGCTGTTCAGTGGTGCTGCTTACTTTCGGGAACTGCCCCTTAGACGCTGCCCTGGGAGCTGACTCGGCCGGCCACAGCGGTGCGGCGGCTCCACGCCAGGGAGACGAACAGACTGGCCATGAGCACGGCTGCGCCGAGCAGATAAGGAATGTTGATGTGAATATCGAACAGGATGCCGGCAACGGCAGGTCCGAAGATATTGCCAAGGCTCATGTAGGCGTTGTTCATGCCCGCTACGAAGCCCTGCTCCTCACCCGCCATCTTGGATAGCAGCGTATTGATCGCCGGACGCATGATCGAGGTGAAGGTGAAGAAGAGCAGCGTTACGACAAGCACGTACGAGAAGCCGCCCGACACCAGCATCAGCACAAGCATAACCGCTGAGAAGAGGAACGTCAGGTTGATCAGCTTCCGCTCGCCGAAGCGAAGCAGGAGCTTGTTGATTAGAACGGCCTGGATGACGGCACCGATCAAGGCGCCGATCGTGATCAGAATCGAGATTTCGCGTGCCGTGAAGCCGTACTTCTGGTCAACGAACAGCGGGAAGATCGCTTCGAAGTTCGCGAGGCCGAAGGTCATCGTGAAGACCAGCAGCAGCAGGACGAAGTACGGGGCGTTGAACGAGCGGCCGAGCTGCTTGAAGATGCTCTCCCGCTTCCTTGTGCTGTTCTTCGCGGAGTCGCGCTGTGCGGCGGACAAGGTCTCCGGCAGCATCAGCATCGAGAGCAGCATGGCCACAAGGCCGACGCCGGCCGATACGTAGAACGGCGCCCGGAAGCCGAATTCGGCGAGGAATCCGCCGATACCGGGCCCAATCACGAAGCCGAGCGACATGGCGGCGCCGAGCAAGCCCATGCCCTTGCCGCGGTTTTTCTCATCGGTAATGTCCGCCACGTAAGCCATCATCGACGGGATCATGGCTGCCGCGCCGATACCGCCCACGAAGCGGGACACGTACAGCATCCAGATCTGCTCCGCCGCGGCGAATATAAGATTGGAGATCGTGAACATCGCCAAGCCGAGAATGATCAGCTTGCGGCGCCCGTACTTGTCCGACCACTCGCCGCTGATCGGCGAGAAGATGAATTGGGTCAGGCCGAAGGCGGCCACCAGGTAGCCGGCGGTTTGGCCGCCCGCGTTAAAATGCTTCAGGAACTCGGGCAGGACGGGAATAATGAGTCCGATCCCCAGCATCGCGATGAACATGTTGACCATCAGGATATAGAGCGGGGATTTCTTATTTTGTAACTCTGACATGACTAAGGTTTCTCCTCTTCTTTCTTCCGGCCGGAGGCCGGCGGTTTCTCTCTTAAGGTAGTATATCACAGATTGACTTTAAGTCAATCTGTAACAAAAAACGTCTCCGGTGGTTCTTGACACCTCCGCCCTGCCGCACTATCATAAGATCGACCCGGTGAGGAGTCCAGCAGGAAGAGGAGAGGTTCGGTACCATGCCAAGAAACACAGCCAAAGACCAGGAACTCCGCAAGGAACGCTGCAGCCAGATTCTTTCCGCTGCGGTGGAGCTCTTCGCAAAGCAGGGGCTGACCTCCACCAAAATCTCCGATATTGCCAAAAAGGCCGGCATGAGCCACGGGCTCGTCTACAATTATTTTCGTTCCAAAGAGGAGATCTATCTCTCCCTTCTCGATATGAATATGAACGTGCTGGAGAACATCCTGCTTTGGATCCATTCACTCGACCGCACACCGAAAGGCAAGCTGGAGCAGCTCATCGACAAGTTCCGTAATGAGCCTTGGGATGAAGCCCTGTTCTATCAGATGTTCGTCGACCAGATTTTCTCCTCTGAGACGATCTCCGAGGAGCTGAAGGCCTCCGTCCGTGGCAAGATGAGCGAGAATCTGGATATTCTGGCGGACATCTTCGCGGAGGGACAGGCTGCCGGGCAGTTCAGGGCAGGGTCTGCCCGGGAGCTCGCTTTTTACTTCCTGACGATTGCCCATGCCCGAATGATATCGGAGTCACAGGGATTTAAGATTTGTGACAACCGCTCGGAAGCCTGGGATGCTATTCTTGACTTCTTTTGTGTGGTTGAAGACGGGACCTGACCATCCCTTAGCGGGCAGCCTGCTGCAGGATCGGGTTTGAAATTGCATTACTGCCGCTTTTCCATACCTACCCAAAGAGAGCCCGTGCACCGCACCGGCTCTCTTTGGGCCGCAGCATGCTGCTGCTCTTTCGTATTCTTAAGGCCGCTTAAGTCCCGGGCTCCGCATCCATTTCGTCGGCTGCATCAATCGCGGACTCGCCAGGCACTCTCGTGATGGACTCCGCCTCCTCCAGCCGCCGCTGGATGGCCCCAAGGTCTGCCCCGTCCGATTCGTACTCCCGCTTCCCTGCGCTTTCCCGATTCACCGCATCATCTCCTTTTATCCTCCGGTCTGAACTACATCAGTACAAGCGCCTGCGATTTGCGGTGGCTCATATGCTCCATGAGGTAGGCGATGTAGACCTCGTCACGAACGAGCCAGGCGCCGTACTGCCGCTTGACATACCTCTCCGCTTCCTCGAACGACGGGAACGTACGGTTGAGCTCGTCCCCCTCCACATCGACAATCCAATCCTCATCCGAAGCGAAAACGAACATCTGCTGTTCTTTGCCGTTCTCGTACAGGGTGCCGAAGGAAGAATCCTTGACGTTGTATTCGTTCCTGAACGCATCCATGCGCAGCGGCTCCTTGGAGAAGGTCTCCGCGACGAAGATGCGGTATACGTCCTCCGTCATCGGGCAACCCGATGCCTTCGCGTGCCCTCCTCCTCCGAACTGTCCCGCTACGGCGGACACGTCAACATCGTCGTGAATGGTGCGGAAGCTGGCTTTTCGGCCGCTCATGTTCATGATCGCAATATAGTCCAGGTGCGGATACTCCTTGCCCAGCTCATTGCCGAGCTCGGAGTGGTAGGATTCCGCATGCACCACACCGACACAGTATCCCCCGACAAAAGTCTGCACGGTCTCCCGCTTCTTGCGGCGCACATACCGTCCGATCCGCTCTTCCTCCACATCCAGCATCTCGAGCTCCAGAGCACTGAAAGCGAACGGCTCCCCGGTCTTCAGCCGCTCGAGCATCCGTTCCTCGAACTCTTCCAGCGACAGCATGGAGAACAGATCGCTGAGCCGCTTCGCGTCCATACTGCCGGCCCTGTCCCACTCCCATGTATCGTACAGGCGGACAAGCTCGACGAAGTCCTCGAGACCCTGGCTCGGCTTCAGCAGCCGGCCTTTGAGCAGATAGTCGTAGAACAGCGAGGTGGCGGAAGCCAGCCGCCCGTCATCATACTCCACCTCCACGAGCGCCCAGGGGTGGCGGTTCAGGTGCTGGGAGGTTTTGTGGTGATCGATAAGCTTCACCTTCCCCCCGCTGCTCACAAAATCGCTGATCCGCTGCTCGTTGGCCTCATTGACGGCCAAGTCCGTAATGAAGAGGTGCTTCTTCTTCTTCTTGGTCCGCTCGAGGAACCGCTCTACCTGCGTGTTCAGTCCGCCGATGGAGTTGTAGCGGACCTCCACCTTGTCGCCGAACGCGCATTTGGCCAGAATGCCGCAGCCGAGCCCGTCGAGATCGTTATGGGTATAGAGATAGTACATGGCTTGGGGCTCCTCCCGCATAGGCATGTTAGGATTACGAGGGATAAAATTCCCTCCGGAGGATGGAATTATGCGCCAGAGACCGGGAAGCTGCAGGGACAGGTTCTGCAGCGAGGCTGGGAGGCCAAGCCCCGCGCTGTCCGGCGGCATGACAAAGAAGCCGCCGCACCGACGGCGCAGCGGCCCTTGTCTTCGAACAACCACGCTATCTGCCGGTCAGCCTGACATTCTTCATCAGCGCATCCCAAGCTTCGGAGGAGCCGTACCACTGGGTACCTTTGGCGATCCGGACGGCGTAAACGCCGTCCAGGTTCCACTCCTCCTCCTGCCATCCTGCTGCTTCCTCATGGTAATTCACGATGAGCAGAGAACAGCCGCGGGGAGCCGTCAGCTCATCGAGCGCTTTTTTGAGTGGCGCGGCTTCCTCCTTGCGGACCAGGCTGCGGATGAACAGAATCCGCTGCCCGCTGCGCACGGTCCGCAGAAAGCGGGCAATCCGGCGGTCGAGCTTCTTCCGGAAGTCCGGATAACCGTAGAGCGGATCCTGGCCCGGCTCCGTCGGCAGTGGGAAATCATGATAGGACCAGCATGTCGTCGCTCGGTCGCGCACAAGCGTCGTCACGCGGCTGGGCCGGCCCGGCTCGAGATTGTCCCTCCGCATGAACTGCGCAAACTCCGTCTGCAGCACCTTCGTCAGCTCGGGGGTATGGGAGAAATAGAACCAATCGAACGGATAGGCGTCCCGGCGGAGCTTCAGCCGTCTGAGCTGGAAGGCGGTCTGGCAGTTCGCTCCAAGAGAGATCACCACATCATAGCTTCGGGAGGCTGTACTCCAGCGCATGGATTTCACTCCTCTCTAGTGGACGCCGCTCGGGTGAATCCCGGGTTACACCACGCGGACAAATTGGATGGCGCGCAGCGGAATCACCGCTTCATCTCCGGGAGGGCCATAAATGACCGGAGTGATCTTGAGCGTAATCCGCGACCCGGTTACCGCCAGCAGTTCGCCGGTAAACAGCTCACCTGGCACCAGCACCTCGACTTCACTGCCGATGAAAGATGACAACATCTGCTTGAAGTTCATTACGATCTCTCCTCTCCTGGTTATTGAACGGCCACGATCTGCGACAGCGGAATCATGACGAGCTCGCCGGACGTTTCCCGGATCTGTACCGCGTCTACGCCTACCGTAATCACCACGCCCTGCAGCGACGCATCAGGCAGTGTAATGGAAACGGTGTCGCCCAGCTTCGACTCCAGGTACGCCCTAAGCTCAGGCTGCGGGAACAGTCCGGTCTCCAGCTGCTCCCGAAGTTCCGCGAGCTCGCTTGTCACCGCGATCCACTGCCCCTCAAGCTCAAGGAGCTCGCCGCGGAGCTGGTTCACTTCCTGCTTCAGGGCCAGCTGCGCATCCTCCAGGCGGCGGATCTCCCCGGCTGCAAGCTCGCGGAACGCTTCGAACTCTACCACAAGCCGGCGCACCCTCCTCTCGAGCTCCTTGCTTGGCTTCCAGCAAAAAAAACACATGGCAGCAAAACTCCCTTCTGCAACTGGGAATAAGTGGTACATCTCAGTGTATGAGAGATTGATAGAGTAGAGTGACGGCACCGCGCCAAAAAGGGCGGCTGCAGCATGCATCAGCCCTCTTCTCTTTACGCCTCCGGAGCTTGGTTCCGTCGGAGCGGCCGAATGCGCGCCTGCCGCTCCGACAGCTTTCTTTTGTCCGCATCTTGTAGGTCAGGTTCCGTTCTGCGAGACTTCCCGGCTCATAAAGACCGGATAAGGGCGTCCGCCTGGAGGGCCCGCTCCTCCCACCGGTTGCGGAACGCATACGCCCTCCGCTGCTCCTTCGCCCCGGGGGAGTCGGATTCACTCAGCAGCTTGTGAAGCTTCCAGCCGAAATCGTCATGCGACGTCGCTGTAACCACGTGCGGATGCATAGCGATGCATTCAGGCAGGGCCGTAGACAGCACCCTCGCCCCACCGGCGAGATATTCGTAAGCTTTGACCGGATTGGTGGCCAGCGTAATCGGATGGTAGCGGAACGGAATCATCGCCACGTCAAAATGCTGCAGGTAAGCAGGCAGCGCCTCATGCGGCTTCTCGCCCAGCACATGGACGTTCGGGAATTCCCCATAGGACGGCACATCACCATAGGCCGCACCGATGGACACAAACTGCACATGCGGGAACCACCGGGCCATGGTCATCACAAGCGGATGGTCCACCCAGTAAGCCCAGGCTCCAATGTACCCGACAAGGGGACCCTCGGGCAGATCCGCCGGACGGGGATATCGATCCCGAGCCAGGAACCGTTCATCCGCCGCATTGCGGATCAGTGTGATGCCCTTATCCGGGTAGGCCAGCTCCAGCCGCTGCCGGATGACTTCCGCACTGCAGACGACATGGTCTGCCGAGGCCACCATGGGCGCTTCGTACCTCGCCCACTGGGGAAACTCGTCGCAGCAGTCATAGACTACCCGGTTCGGCCGAAACAGGGGGATGCGTGTGCGCTGCTTGGCCCATGTCGTCCACACGATCACCTGCTCGCTCCGCCTCAGCTCCGGCAGCACCTGCCCGATCAACCTATGCGTATCGCTGAACAGGAACACGTTCGGCTCCACTTCCTCGAACTGTACCTTAAGGGGAGTGAGGTTCTCGAAGAAGACCCGGTGTCCCCTCCTTCCTAGATGAGTCATGAGCTGCTGCGGACGCTGCTTCATATAATTCCAGCTGAGCGTCTTCGGGTAGATGATGACAGCCACTGACACAACAACTCCTCTTTGTCCATATGCTTCAGTGTATGCGGTGCCCGCGCCACGGGTAGCCGTAAGAGCCCGCTCCCGGCAAAAATGGGTGCTTGCATCATCCGCCCTGCGATGATACCCTGAATTTGGAAAATTGCTTCATCATATATCCCCATTTCATAAGGTATTGGCGACCATGAGGGGCAGGGAGGCATGCTGATGAATAGCATTCATAAGGATGCGGGCAGGCACAAAGACGACGGCATAGTGACGGCCGTCAGCCGGAGTGAAGGACACACGTTCAGCAAGCGCAGCCTGGAAGAAATCCGGCTCGTGGCAGGGCTCGGCGTCGAGGGAGACGCACACCAGGGCGCTACCGTCAAGCACCGATCCCGTGTCGCGCAGGATCCGACCCAGCCGAACCTGCGGCAGGTGCATCTGATTCATGCGGAGCTTCATGATGAGCTTCGAGCCAAGGGCTTCCCCGTAGGGGCCGGCGAGATGGGAGAGAATGTCACCACGCGCGGCATCGATCTGCTGGGACTTCCCGCCGGCGCAGTTCTGCATATCGGGCTAGATGCGGTGATTGAGGTGACGGGCCTGCGCAATCCGTGCCCCCAGCTCGACCGGTTCATGCCGGGGCTGAAGGATCAAGTGCTGGAGCAGAAGCCGGACGGCAGCCTGGTCCGGAAGGCCGGGATCATGGCGGTTGTGCTGGCCGGCGGATTGATCCGTCCGGGGGA
Organism: Paenibacillus sp. S-38; assembly: GCF_049942825.1. Taxonomy (NCBI): domain Bacteria; kingdom Bacillati; phylum Bacillota; class Bacilli; order Caryophanales; family Paenibacillaceae; genus Paenibacillus; species Paenibacillus sp. S-38. The sequence goes on along the minus strand of NZ_CP187970.1, from coordinate 2,837,771 downwards.
CTCTATCGTCGTGAAGCTGCCTCCGCTGCCCCATCGGCCGCTGGACCGGGTGTAGGACGTTTTAGGCTGATACGCGCGGTCATTCGTGCTACCCGCGGCCCCCGGTGGGGGCCCTTGTCTTCTGCCCTGCCGCGGGGCGTCTGGTATGCCATATCATTTTTGCTATGCTGAATTCAAACCTTTGAATACGGGAGTCGGAGCATTGATGCCTAACATACTGATCGTGGACGATGAAGCGGATCTTCGAAAGCTGCTTACCGATTATTTTGAAATCAACGGGTATACCGTCATGACGGCCAGGGACAGCCGGGAGGCACTGCGGAAAGTGGAACAACAACCCGATCTCGTTTTGCTGGATATCAACATGCCTGAGCAGAACGGCCTTCAATTATGCGAGAAAATCCGAGACTTTGTCTCTTGCCCGATCTTATTTTTAACGGCTCGAATCGAAGATGCCGATAAAATAGCCGGATTTCGGGCTGGAGGCGATGACTATATCCTCAAGCCTTTCAGCATTCACGAGCTGGGGGCCAGGGTCGAAGCGCATTTGCGCAGGGAACAGCGAATCCAAACCAAATCCTCGGTGAGGTTTACCGATGATTTGGTCATTGACTATACGGCCCGGGAGCTCCACTACCGGGATCAGCGAATTCCTCTGGCCAAAAAAGAGTTCGACATTATCGAATTGCTGTCCACGCATCCCGGTATGGTGTTCGAAAAGGAACGCATGTACGAAAATATTTGGGGCCTGGAGGATGAAGGCGACAGCAGCGTGATCGCGGAGCATATCCGGCGAATTCGTTCCAAATTAAAGGATTACGGCTGCGATAACCGAATCGAGACCGTTTGGGGAGTAGGATACAAATGGCCAAGCTCATAAATGAGCTGCTGCTAAAGCGGTTTACCTTACTGCAATCTTTCATCCTATTATGCGTGGTCACGCTCATTGCCGTGCTGGCCATCATAACCATGGAGTTCGCCTTGGCGGAGAACCTGCGTCAGCGTTTCGGTGAAACGGATTGGATGCTGCCCTTCCTCGTCGCGGCGGTGCTGCTGACCGTGGCCGCTGGAATTGTCACCATGGCCGTTCTATTTTACAGATGGAAACTAAAACGTCCGCTGGAGCTATTAAAGCGGGCATCCGAAAACATTACGGCCAACGATCTAGGCTTCCGCCTCTTCTATGACAGCCGGGACGAGATGGGCGAGCTGATCACGGCATTTGAAAATATGCGCTCACAATTGGAAAAAAACATAAAGACGCTCTGGCGTTCGGTCGAGGAGCGCAAGCAGCTCAATGCGATTTTTGCCCATGACCTGAGAACGCCGCTGTCGGTGTTGAAAGGAAACGCCGAACTACTCGCCACCTATCTGCCCGAGAAGAAATTGTCGGAAGAAAAGGTGCTGGACCTGATCCATACCATGAACCTTCACATCATGCGTCTGGAGAGCTATGCGGAGGCCATGAATTCGATTCAGAAGCTGGAGGATGTCCCAGTGAATCGCCAGTCGATGGATGCGATCTCGTTGACGGCTTTGCTGAACGGCAGCGCCGAACAAATCACAAGGCAGTTCGGCAAACGCTTCGTCTCTTCCATGGAATATGATAATCCCGCAATACACGTGGATCCCTATATCGTCATGCGGATTTTCGAGAACATGGTGGCCAATGGGGGGCGATACGCAGCCAATCAAGTGAACATTGGCTATGACATTCAGGAAGGCTCTATGAAGATTACCGTCTCAGACGACGGGCCTGGTTTCTCGGACGAAGCCCTGCACAAGGCTGTGCTCCCTTTTTACCGTGGCGAGGTGTGGGATGCGACCGAACATCGCGGGCTGGGCCTTTACGTTTGCAAGGTGTTTAGTGAAAAACATGGAGGGAGCCTGCGGGTCGAAAACGGTCCTCACGGCGGCGGACGCGTGACGGCAAGTTTTGGGATCCAAGTTGATAAATAGTTGAAAATGATCTGATAGCATTTCCTTATCTTGAATTCAAGGAGTGCTATGATGCTAAAACTGAAAAAAAGAATGTGTATCGCAATCAGCTGCTTACTGTTGTTATGTTCCGTGTGGGGGAACCCCGTCTCCGCCAAGGAAGCTCGAGAAAGGACAGAAGTCCTGCGGGATATCGACGACTATATGAATCGGAACATGAAGGCCAATCACATCAAGGCTGCGTCACTGGCCATTGCCAATAGCGATGAGGTCTTCTACGCAAAAGGCTACGGAACATACACAGATGGCCAAAGCGTTACGGGCGATACCCCTTTTCCTATTGCTTCATTAAGCAAGTCCTTTACCGCATTGGCCGTTCTGCAGCTGGCGGACAACGGTCGGATTGACCTGGATGCGGCTTACGCTTCCTATTTTCCCGAACTTTCTCCCCGGGATCCCCGCGTTCATAACATCACGGTCCGTCATTTATTGAATCAGACCAGCGGTCTCAATGACAAAATCAATCCCGATATGACGAGGACTCCGCAATTCCAATCCCTGCATGAAGCGAATCGGTTATTAACCGACGTTCAAGTTGCCCATAACCCAGGAACAGCTTACAGCTATCATAATCCCAATTACGTGCTGCTGGCGAACCTCGTGGAAAGCGTCAGCGGAGAGCGCTTTTCAGATTACCTGAGCAGCCATATTTTTGAACCGCTGGGAATGAACCATACCTTCAGTGTCAGCACGACACAGCAATTCTACGCCAATGAAACTATTCCGCTAGGACATTACTTTAGTTTGGGACTTTCCGTTGGCCATTCGGAACCGCTGTGGTTCATTGAGGGCCCTGCCGGCATCGTTTCAACAGCGGAGGACATGTCCCTGTGGATGCTTTCCCAATATCACGGCCGCCTCCTTTCGCCTGCGCTGATGAAACAATATCATGCAGCCGGAACCATCGGTCCATACGGCATGGGCTGGCTTGCAGACCAAGACGAATCCGGCGGCCGAACGATCTCGCATAGCGGCATTTTCTGGACGTACAAGTCGGAAGAAAGGGTTTATTTGGACGAGCGGATGGGCATCGCGGTGATGTTTGATTCCGGTTTAAACGCTTTTGTGAACTACTCGGCTTTTATCGATGGAATCGCGGATATCATGAGGGGGGTGAAGCCTGAATCCTCTTTACTGAACGGCCGAAACATGGAGACGATCATGATTGCGCTGATCCTCGCTACGCTTGTTTGGGGCGTGTACGCCTATTTTCGCATCCGTAGGAGGAACAAACGCCTAACAATCAGCAAATTGATTCTCATAACGGTCGGAAGGCTGATCCCGATCCTAATTCTCTTGTCCCTCTCCCCATTGGTGACGTTTATCGGCGGAGGACGCGTGCTGCCTTGGTTCGGCATCTGGACTACCCTGTCGTCTCCAATGCTATGGCTTGCTGTATGGTCGCTTGTCAATGTCGTGCATTTGGCTGTCTATTATAACGTCTATATTCAGAATACAAAGAACGGCCGTTTGGGGGCCGACTGCCGGTAATGCTTGTGCCGCGGCGCTCATTATTGAAACATTTCGCCCTCTCTTTTCGTTTACTATTATGGAATTAATTGGTTTCCAAAATGATGGGAACGAAACGGAGTTTTTTTACATGAAGGTTCGCAATGCATGCAGGCCGCTGCTTCGGTGGTCTGCCGTCTTGTCTGCCGCAGCCGTGCTGGCAGTATCCACAGGGACACCCTCATCCGTCCAAGCGGCCTCCCGTGCCGAAGCGGCACAGCCCAAGATCGTCCAAGCCATAGCCGATACTTATCCCCTGGCGCTCGATGACCAAGGGAATGTGTGGGGCAAGGCCCTTCGGTCCATCTCGGTCAAAGACGGGTTTCATCGTTCGCTATTGATGAAGGGCAAAGGGTTGGACCGGGTAAGGAGCATAGCTTACGGAAAAGGAAATATAGTGGCTTTGAGGGAGGACGGAACGCTCTGGACTGTGGAAAAGGAAGACCCCGCCATTACAAAAGAGCTTTTCCACGTGTCTCTTGGTGATCAGGTACCCGGACTGCATGGAATCGAGAAGGTCATTCTCAATGGAGCACTCGGTCTGGCTGTGGACCAAGAGGGGAAGGTATGGACGTTTGAGTCGGTCTCGAGAAAGTACCGAAACAGTCCAGGGGATTCCTACTACTTGAAAGCCGAGCAGCTGAAAGGACTGGATTCCATTGAGGACTTGGCCTTCGGCACAACCGGCTTGTCCTTCTTACGTGAGGACGGAACCGTCTGGGTCATCGAATATCCCAAAAGTCAGTACGGCTTCACTTTGGATAAACATGCAATCCGCTCGACAGCCCCCAAGCCCATGAAAGAATTGAAAGATATTGTGAAGGTCGATACCGATACCGCCCTGACCAAAGACGGCACCGTCTGGGTGTGGGGGACCGGCGTGCTTGCGACCAAACAAAAAAACAGTATTGACACCGTGGTCTCCCCCTATCAGCTGCCCAGTTTATCGGAAGTAGCGGATTTCGATAACGGAGGCAAGCACGCCCTGTTCGTGAAGAAGGATGGTTCCGTCTGGGGGCTTGGCTATTTCATCCTAAAGATGGATGCCTTGGGCGGGAAACATCCGGAAGAATGGAAGGACCTCTCCCCGGTCGAGGGATTGTCGGATATCGTGTCCGTCTCCGTAAGCGACGATCCTGTCGGCGTCGGAGTCGATGCTGCCGTCAAGAAAGACGGCACCATGTCGATGTGGGGGATCACTGACAACCACACCTTTTACCCCAAGCCGCTTCAGGTCGACTTTAGAACAAATTAAACGCCCCAAAGCCTGCTCCTTTAACGGGGCAGGCTTATGTTGGTACTACGGCGTCGGCGTGGTGAATGAAAAGAACCCTTGGAAGAAACGCTTCCCCCATCCGGCATTAAGGAAACTTATACTTCTTGCTTATAAGAAGCCGAGGGCTTGCGAGCACGCGCCGCGAAGAGGCTGCCGATCTTTTGCATAGGCACGCCGAACAGGATAAGCAGCGCCGCGAACCCGTCAATCCAGGTCAGCCTCTCACCCAGCAGCAGGTAGATGAACAGCAGCGTCACAAAGGGCGTAAAGAACGTGAAGCTCGCTATCAGCGAAGCCGGCGAATAGGCAAGAGCCCGGAAATAAAGGAAAAAGCCGAGGACGATATTGCTCAGGCTCAGCCACAAGACGCCCAGGAAATCCGCTCGTCCGGGAACAATCCAGCTGGAATAGCCCAGCATAGTGACCGCAGATAACACCAGCGCCACAAGGGTGATCAGGAACGTACTGATCATGGTGTCCTTCGAGTTCTTTTTGACGAGATTGGTGAAGATTCCCCAGCTCACGGCGGCCAAGATGGCCAGCATATCGCCCTTGGCATTGGTGAAGCTGAGATTTGCGGGATCTCCCTTGGTCATCAGCAGCACCGTGCCGAGAAACCCCGTTCCCACCGAGACGAGCTTCGGCAGCGTTAATTTTTCTCTGTGCATGGGAACGGCGAACAGGACAATGAAGATCGGAAACAGGTAGTTGAGCATCGATGCCTCGACCGCCGGAATCAGCTCCAGGGACTTCAGATAAAAGAAGTCATAGAGAAACGTGAACAGCCCGCAGGCGAACAGCAGCCCATAGTCTGCGCCCTTCCACGACTTCAGCGCCCCCTTCAAGCGTACCTTGCAGAGCAGGACGGCCAAAAACAGGAGCGCTCCGAGTCCGTACATATAAAACATCACTTGGTAGCTGTCAAGCCGGTCCAAAAGCAGCTTGCTTACGGCCGACAAGGACCCCCACATGAGCAGCAGGATCGGCATGAGCACGTATGGATTTTTGGAAGCATCGAGCTTATCTTGGTGTTGGGTTTGCATAAGATCCTCTTTCTTTGATCATCTTTACATCCTACAATCACAATCTCGAAAACAGAATTTCAGAAGTCCCTTCAGCATGGCTGTCATCCATCATTTTGGTATAGCGATAACTCATTTACTCCCCACCTTACACCGGAATCTCGAATTCATCCATAAATCGTATCAGCACCTGCTTTAATTTCAAACATATAAGAGGGCCTGATCTCGTCGAGCCTCCGCCGAAGATTGTACTTGAATTTCTTCTCGATGAACGTGCGGATCTCTTCTTTGGAATGAAGCCGATCGGACTTACTCGCATGGCCGAACCGTTCCCGTAGCTTCTATACGGTTTGGCACCAGGAGTCTTGCTCCAGGCTTCGAATTGCTGCCCATACCCCACATCCGGATACCACTTGGCATACTGCCTCAGCTTCTCTGCATACAGCTTCCTGCCGGCGAAATAATCAAAGAGCTTATTCTTATGCTTCTCCCTGCTGAGCACAGCATCGGCGACAGCTGCGGTCAAGACCGTATCATCCGTATATCTCGTAAATCGATCATACAGTGGGAAGTCCGTGGATTTGACATTATGCCATTCGAACACCGAACCAATCACATCCCCTACAACAGCGCCTAACATTGTTCACCCCTGCCAATGGAAATCCTTTGATCTCTCTTACTCATATATCCTCGCGGCTAACAACAGATCTGCGATTGTCTGCCAAGTAGGATCAGAAGGGACTGCTTCACTGTCCGTCAGCCATGCTTCCATCGCTTCGAAGTGCCCGTCCAGCGTCCTATTCTCCCACCCCTCTGGCTGCTCTGACAAGTCTTTACGCAGTTCCACTAAGAATCGAATCAAATCCTCCTTCGACTGTACCTGCCTTCCGTTCTCGTGAAGGGGCATCCGATTCCTCTCCTTTCCTTCGCCTCATTCTTCCCTCCGCCATTCCATCAGCCAGCAGTCGCGGAGCGCCCCCTCGTGCCACTCGTGCGCAGGCAGCAGCTTCACCTTGCGGAAGCCGCTCTTCCCATAGCACGCCAGCGCCCGCTCATTCCAAGCCTGCGGATCCATAACCACCCGCTCGGCCCCGTGTTCCTCCGCCAGGAAACGTAGCATACCGCGCATCCATTGCTCTCCGACGCCCTGGTTCCAATAAGCGGGCTCCCCGATGAACTGGTCCATGCCGAAGCACCGTTCCCCCGCCTGCTCCTCTAACCCGTACTCCGCTCTCTCGTCGCCATCCACGGTATAATATTGAACATAACCGATCGGCTTCCCGCTGTGCTCCAGTATGCATTTGGCCGCCGGATCGTCTTGGTCATAAAAATCGGCCTGGATCATCTCCATCGTATACGGCCGGTCCCGGCCCTCATAATAGCGAAGAAGCTCCGGGTCGTTCAGCCAGCGTTGAAGCAGCGGAGCGTCTGTGTCCTGCAGCTGCCGTACGGTCAGCGGATTGCTACGGAATAGGATCGGAGTTTCCCCCCGTAAAGCATACTCCATCAGAAAAGCCCGGTCCTCCGGATACGTTAAGGGGAGCTCCCGGATCTCCTGCGCCGTCATCCACCGGATATCATAGATCAGCCCGTCCGGATCTTGGATCACGGGAGTCCCTCCCGTGATCTCCGCTTCATAGAATTTGACCAGGTAGGGATAGCCGCGGGAAACGCCTCTCTTCTCATGAAGATAGGCTCCGACCTGCACCCGGTACCCCGTCTCCTCCCATACTTCCCGGGCACAGCAGTCTTCGTAGGCTTCCTCCTCTTCAAGGCCGCCTGCGGGAACCGACCACTTCTTTTCTTCCTCGGGCCTCCCCTGCAAGATCATGAGCATTTGATGATTGTTATTGCGGATTACCGCCGCCGCACCTCTCCACATGCCGATTCCCGCTTTCCTGATTGATTTTATAGTAGGGAACGTCTGAAGGCCTGCCCAGTGTACCGGCCGGGCAGGCGGATGATCAAAGCTGCGATGGTTACTGCAGGTACTCCGCTTGGTGCACGAATCACCTTCGATAGGCTGAAGCCTGCCTGTCGACACTCCCTCTCACCTGGATCCCCATCTCCCACCTATTGTAGCACATTTCCAATTCCAATAGGCTCAGTCAACGTGGTTCAGACGATTTTTTGCCCAGCGTTGGTCACGGACGGCCCCTTCACATAGCTTTCGTTCACGCCTCTCTCCATTTTCAGCAGCAGGGAATAGGACAGCATCACAAATGCAAAGACCACGACGGACTTGATACTTGCCATGGGATTGCCGACCGCCATCTCGGACCAGAAGGCAGCAATGCAGTCAATCACCAGGCCGGCATACGCCCATTCTTTCAGCCTGTAATACTTGGGAACGAGCAGAACAAGGATACCGATGATTTTGGCCGTTCCGAGAAGAGTCAGGAAGTAGGCCGGGTAGCCTAGCCCCTGAGTCGTTTCCACGAACGTTTTGGGCGAATGGGCAATCTCATTGAAGGCGCTGATGGCGAATCCCAAGAGCGTGCAAAGCGTGATGATCCAGTAAGCGATTTTGATGTTTTTCATTTTGAACTCTCCCCGTCTCATTTATTGTTGTTCCTGTTGTTCATTGTAGCTGGAATGAGACGCGGGCAAAGCTGAATAAAGTCATGAATTCACAAAGAAAAAGGCAGAACATTTGATCGCTAAAGCATGATGAATCTCATGCTCTATGCCAAAAGTCATGCCTTTATCGGATGGATGCTTGATGACGGACTGAGAAGAGTGCAGCCTGTGTCCGGTCCCGCAGACCGAGTTTGGCTATGAGGTTCGAAACGTGGTTTTTCACTGTGCCTTCCGTGATGACAAGGCTGCCTGCGATCTCTTTATTATTCAATCCCTGCCCAAGCAAAGTGAGAATCTCTTTCTCACGTTCGGTCAGAACCTCAAGAACGGCAGGTTCGTTTGGGCTGAGCACATGCGGTTGATCCATGTTCCGTTCCGACATTTTATGAAGCTCCCCCAGCAGCACCGCCGTAATATCGGATTGAAGCACCGTTCCGCCGTTATAGACGGTTCGTATGCTGCTAACGATCGCCTCGGATGGCATATCCTTCAACAAGTAGCCATGGACACCTTGTTCCAGGACTTGCAGGATCAACTCCGCATCATCGAAGGTGGTCAGAATGAGGATCTTGGTCTCAGGCAGATGCTTTAAGATCAACCGGGTCCCTTCGATCCCATCCATTCCCGGCATTCGGATATCCATCAGCACCACGTCCGGCCGCCATTCGAGCGCTTTGGCATAGGCATCTCTCCCGTCCACCGCCGTTCCGACCACTTCCATACCCGGTTCTAGACCGATGAGGGCGGCCAGCCCCTCTCTCATGAGCCGCTGGTCATCTACGATCAGAATTTTCAAAGAACGACACGCTCTCTTTCCAAAGCAGAATAGGGAAATGCTCCCTCCACAGCAAAACCGTTGTTGCGATCCAGGTAGAATCTCACCTCTCCATTCCATTCCCTCGCTCTTTCCTGCAAACTGATGAGACCAAAGCCCGGTTTCAGTTCATCAGGTACCACGCCGTCATTGCGGATGCTCAGTGATAATCCGCCCTCCGAATAGGCTAATGTAACATTCACATGCTTGGCATGACCGTGCTTCTGCGCATTGGTAAGCGATTCCTGAACCATGCGATACACCGTTAACTGGAGATTGCCGGGCAGTGCAACGGGGATTCCCTTGAGTTCAACGTCGGTTTGTACTCCTGTGAATTTGGTAAATTCATCGCTCAGCTTTTGGAGGCTGTCATGCAGGGAGGTCGAGGACTTCGCAGGTTCATCCCGGATGGCCCTTACCGACAGCCGGATTTCCTGCAGGGACGCTCGGATTAAATCTTCACATTCCAGGTAGATCTGCTGACTGCGAGAGGGATCCGACCCGCCCAGCTTGCGGGCCAGCTGCATTTGAACCAATAATGCCGTTAACTTATGACCTACCGTATCGTGAATATCCCGTGCAATGCGCACTCGTTCCCTGGCAGCCGCCCACTCTTCCGTTTGGAGAGCATATTCCTGCAGCTGCTCATGAGACTGCATCAACTGGGCATACAGCTGCATCGCATTCTTGCGGGAGCGCCCATAATGCTGGATGACAGCGCTCACGATCCCCGAGAAGATAATGAACGAACAGGAAATAAAGTAGCCGGTTGTATCAAGCTGCTGATATAAATACCAATCCATACTTCCCATCGTTACTAGGTACACGGTAAGCAGCAAGACGCACGTCGTGACCAGCATTCGGGTGTTTGGGACCAGCATAAGAATCGCCAGGGCGGTAATTCCAATGAACAAATGATTGGGAAAATCTTCACTGATATACACATAGCCGTAAGCAGCGGATACCAGGAAATCGAGGAGGAGGATGTGAAGAAGCCCATTGTGCCGTTTCTTCTTTTGAAGATAGAACAAGTTGATCCCCAGGAACAGCAGCAGGGAAAACACAACAATGCCCAGTCTCCAGAATAGCGCAATCGAATGCTCAAAATAAAAAGCACCGGCTAACGCCAAATCCAAAATGAGCTTCAAGCCGAACAGAAGTCTCCATGAAAAGGGGCTCTTTCTTATGTACTCCATCGCCTTGATCATGCACTGGTTCACCTCGCTTTACCCCCATATTAGCACAGATCCTTACGGGCGTCGTGAAAAATGAACAGTAGGTGCACAAAGGCAGCCGATCATCCTGGTCGGCTGCCCTTCGATTTTGATTCGGGTAACTCGCTCCATCCTTGCCATTCTTGGTTGGCCTTGCTGGAGGGCGGCTGTTAAATTTTCTCCAGGATCACCAGCCGGTTGGTAATCTGGTTGTAGGCCAAGCGATAGGACTTTCCATTGATCAGCCCAAACTTGGATGCGTTGGCAGCGGTAAGCTGAAAGAAGAGATCGAACGATTCAACATTGCTTTTTCGGATGGCGAACGTCTTGCATAGGTTTCCGCGAACAACCGTTATCGTTTTTCGGGTACTGTAGATTCCAAAGTCATCTATAAAAGGACCGCCAAGCGTGATCGAGCCGCCATGCAGGTTATTCCTGTCGAGTTTAAATTCAGCATTACTCCGAGTGACAGGGGATCTGAACATTCTTATGATCTTTGTTTTTTCATTGAAGACAAGCAAATAACGTTGTTCCTCCTTAACGTTAAACAACCGGGCTGTGCTTGTACTTAAAGAGGCAAAGCTAAAGTCACATTCGGAGGCATCCCCTTTGACAACACGAACCCTCTTCTTAACCTTGCCACGTTGGAGGATAACCATGGACCCATTAGGAATTCTAAACAGATTCCCGCCGCCTCCCCCACCACATTCATTGATGAATAAAATATTGGAGTCTTGATTCCTGATGACATCGAAATCCAAAACGCCTCTTAAAATCATGCAAGCCCACCATCCCCTCGCCTCAGTACTACAACCTATGCGAAGAATAGCGGAACGTTTGTACACCTCCCCAATCCATGCGTTAAAAAGAGGCAGTTACATTGCGACGTGCTTATACAAGCAGTCAACGAAATAACATGCAATTTCATAAATCAAATGCTTCTTCTAGTGCGGCCGTATCCTCAAAGATTTGAAATAAACGGATCTTCCCTTGCTCTACTTCGCAAATGCTTGCCCAATCACTCTCGAACACTTTACCCGTTATGTTAACCTTAATGCGGAAATTCCCCCATGCACAGGCTGCTTCCTCATTACCGATGAGTTTATGTAGGACAAACCGTTCTATTTGTTCTGTTTCCTCTAACAGGTTTAAATATTTTCTCACGCCTTCTTTACCATAAAATGTGCCGTATAAAGGGATTTTATCGGAGGGCTCTTTTTTAAGAATAATAAATTTCGCTTCATCATGAACGAGTTCGATCACTTTATCCATCTGTTTGCTTCCTAATGCTTGAAAATAACTTGTCAGCACCTGTTGGGCACTTTGCATTTTCAATTACTCTCCTCTCAAAATAGGGCATAGGCTTCGCCATCCAATATTAGCATATTTCACCATTATTCTCTCCCTTGATGAGAAAATCGGCAGCCGATCGCTGACCGGATATTTTTTACTCGGTAAAAGGAGAATTTAAAACCCCATGTTCAAACCCCATTCGAAGCAGCGCAGAACTTAAATTATTTTGCTGTTGATTTCTAATCTTCAATTCCGCATCGTAATTTATTAGTTCAATCATAGCTTTCTTAAACCCCAGCCTCGGGTAAGACTCCAGTATTAGTTTCACAATCTCCTCCGATAAATCCCCTGCACGCAAGCCTAACACATCCATACCGGCTCCAAAATGTACTAAAGCGATTTCCGGCTGCTTCTCTCCTGCAACCTCGGATGTATGTAAAAGAATGGCCTCTCTCACCAAATCGATTTTCTCTGGAGAAATTCCATGACTTGCAAGAAATGTTTCAGCATGATCCGCTCCCTCATGTTCGAATGAATGCTTACGGCAAACATGTTCCGTCAATCCAATATCATGCAGCACCGCACCGAGAAAGAACAATTCTTGGTCATACGTAAGACCGTACTTTTTACCTAAGGCATCGCCAAATGCATAGGTGCGCATGCAGTGATTATAGAGAAATTCAGGTGAGATTTCGAGAACAAGTTGTGCTGCTTTATTAGCCAGCCTGCTATCTGGAATTGTAATTTGGTACATAGTGTCCCCTCCGTTTTGGAATCATTTTCCGGAACCGATCGGTCTCTAATAGAATAATGGATGTTGTTCATTTTAACAAGAGAAATATGATACATTTTAGATACCATCACTTACTGGGGGTTGTCATGAGAAAGGGAGAAGTAACGAAACAGCATATTATCAATAAATCCGCGGAACTATTTAATCAAAAAGGGTATGCAGGTTGTTCGATAAGTGAAATTATGGATGCAACAGGTTTAAAGAAAGGCGGAATTTATCGTTTTTTTAGCAGTAAAGATGAAATTGCGTTGGAATCCTTTGCCTATGCAGTAGAGATGGTTGGTGAGCATTTTACTCGTGCTATGGAGGGGAATAAGACAGCAATAGAAAAGATCATATCGCTCTTCGATGTCTATGCAGACGTTGTTCACCACCCTCCACTAAGAGGTGGATGTCCTCTATTGAACACGGCTGTTGAAAGTGATGATACGCACCCTTTCTTACGAGAACAAGCATTGGCAGCCATGAACGGTTTTCTAGCCACAATTCAAAGTATCTTATCAGAGGGGATTGAGAACAAAGAGCTGCGTCCGGATATTGATCGCACCTCTTTGGCATCCTTCATATTTGCAAATTTGGAGGGGAGTATCATGGCCAGCAAGTTAGAAGGGGATAACCAACATGTTGCTTTTGGTAAGGAGCATTTGTTTACTTACCTGCGAACCCTTCGAATCCAAAATTGATACCTTGGAGGATTATTATTCTGCCTCAATCAGAAACCTGTCGAAAGTAAGAATGGAGAGTGGCTATGATTGATGAGGTCAATGATCCGAGCCTCCCCAACGAAAGAGGTACAAACAAGATGCGGGCGATGGTCTATGATACCTATGGGATGCCGGAAGTCCTCCGAATAGAAGAGGTGGATATTCCTGTTCCGAAGGACCATGAAGTGTTGATCGAGGTGCATGCGGCCTCCGTTAATTCCTGGGATTGGGATCTCCTTCGCGGAAAACCGTTCTTAACCCGCCTGGGCGGGTTTCGTCGACCTCGCTACAGAATTCTTGGCGCGGACATCGCGGGGCGGGTCGTTGCGGTAGGAGTAACGGTTACACGATTTCGACCAGGGGATGAGGTTTTTGGGGACCTTTCCGGGAGTGGCTGGGGTGGATTTGCGGAGTATGTATGCGCCAGCGAGGAGGCATTGACCCCGAAGCCCGCCAGGCTGAACTTCCCGCAGGCGGCGGCAATCCCTCAAGCAGCCGTTCTAGCCTTGCAGGGCATGCGCATGAAAGGCGAGCTTCAAAAGGGTCAACGAGTTCTAATTAATGGAGCTGGCGGCGGAGTTGGGACGTTTGCAATCCAATTTGCCAAATTGCACGGGGCGGAAGTGACCGGTGTAGATAGCGCAGAGAAGCTGGATATGCTTCGTGCTATAGGGTCGGATTTCGTGTTGGATTATACGAAAGAGGACTTCACCAGAAGGGGACATAAATACGATTTGATCCTCGATGTCGTCGGGAACCGTTCTGTTTTCGCGGTGAAGCGTGCACTAATGCCAGGAGGCACGTATGTCATGATCGGCGGCCCCCTATCTCGGATTCTTCTGGCGTTGGTGGCGGCACCGTTGTACGCTCGGCTTAAAAGAATGAAATTGGCGGTGCTCGTCCATAAACCAAATCACAGGGATCAAATGGTTTGGAAGGAGCTTGTCGAATCAGGCCAAGTTCTTCCTGTTATTGAAAGTCAGTATCCGTTAAGCGAAGCGGCTGAGGCGCTTCGTCATATGGGAGAAGGTCATGCTAAGGGGAAAATTGTTATCCAAATGAAGCGTTAGTGAGCTGTCCTTTGCTGCCCCATATATGAGCAAAGGCTGTCGTTCTAACGAAGCTATTCATTTTTCCGTGAACATAATTAAAGCTCAAGCCTTTCGGCCTGAGCTTTAATCCATTAGATGACCCAGCCTGCCGCAAGAACGATGACCAGCAGAATGTAAAGGACCAGAATTGTTGCTGTGCTGGTAGAGAAGCCTTTTACGCAGCTCATGGTGTATCCTCCCTTCGCAACCGATACGATATTGTATGGATGTTTATGCAGGAGCGTATAGGCGATTTGGATAATTGGGTGGGGCTTTTTTTCTCCCCACCCTTACGCATCCGATTCTAAGAAAAAGACAAGTTAACCATAACGTTCATTGACAATAACCACATTTTGAATAACTATATAATTTCCAAGGTCAATGCATTCATTTAGGTGTCGGCGATTATTCCTCTTTAGATTCGACTGGATTCCCCAATGATGCTGGCTCATCGATTAGCTTGATTGGCGCATATGTAAGGTTGGAATCCGGATCTGAATTACGCCGGTTCCTCATTCGGGCCCTTTCCACATTGAATTAGTCCCAAACAATGACGGTATTAAAAAACTCAATGGATTTGATTTCTTTATCATTGATTATGGGGACAAAGGGTTTCACGATTGTTGTGTAATCACTAGTATAATCCGCTCGTACAAGCCCGTTGAAAACAGACGTCGTTTCCGATCTTCCATCTTTGTAATGGATAGTGATTGGATAACTGTCCACATGCTCGTTCAGCCCTTTTTCCTTACTGAGGCGACTGGCCTCTTCATAAATCTCTTTGATATGCGAACTTTCGAATTTTATTGTAACCGAAAGCGGAGAAATGGAAATCGATGATAGCGTGGCTGCATAGTTATATAATGACAGGCCCTGTTGGAACTGATGTGAAGTTGAGATATCCTTGTAATCCAGTATGAATTTGGTCTCCCATGAACCTGAAACTACAGTTTCGTATTCATCTGGATATACATCGGCCCCCTCCAAATCACTAAGCTGCAAAGTAACAGGACTTCCGGCGATGGCTCTAGCCGTCGCCATTGAAATACTCATCATCAAACTGATCTTATTATCGCTCGGATTCTCATCGTCCAACAAGATATAATCAAAACTCGCACTGTATGTCGAAGTTAAATTTAAGTAGGAATCAAATCGGTACCGTTTTGCATCCAGAACCGTACCTTCCACCGCTGTGAAGTCTATTAAAATATAAATCATGCTGCTGTCGCCGATGATTTGCTTCACTTCAAGTGTGCCCTTCTCGTCTACCGCCAGCTTATTAACGACATAAGCGCTTTTTTTCAATAACACCTCTTGCTCGCTATCCGCAGGTTTTAGGAAGTTCATCCATCTCATATCCAAAGCCGTATTGGCGCCTGAATAAACAGGCTCCGTCTCGATAGTACCTAAGTTCTCCTCAGTTGTATTCTCTACAATTCCGTGCTGTGAATGTATCGTGTCGGTATTCTTGGGAGATTCATGGAGCTCTACAGGGATCCGTTTAGTAAGGATGAAAAAACTAAGAGCTGCCATTCCGATTAGAAGGAAGCAGAACATTCCTCTCCACTTTTTCTTCATGGTTTCTCCTTTGTCTGCAGATGGACTGATTACACAAATTACCATAATAAGTAACGAAATCCACCAGCAATTTGTTGCATTGATGCAGGGAATGCCAAATAGTCCGAACAACCAGACGGCTGCTCACCTGTCAATTCAAGCTTCATAAAGACAAATAAACGAAGCTCCCCTATTCCTTTATGGAGAGCTTCGTTTATTTGTCGACTTATGAAAATCCCCGTTTACGGTTTTTCTAAGGCGATAGCGGTGAGCGGCGGGTTAAGTGAGTGTTTTGGTCATGATATAATCTATTTGTTCTTCATCCCCCATATAGAAAGTGTGGGCTCCTGTCTGAACAAACTCCATTTTTTTATAAAAGGCAATGGCATTCTCATTTTTTTCCCAAACCCCCAGCCAGATCTTCGCTTTATTCCGCTCCATCGAAAGGTCTATCGCTTTATTCAGTAGATATTTACCAAGCCCCTGTTTATGAAATGCTTTCCTTATATAAATCCTCTCGATCTCAAGCGAATCACTGCCCATGAATTCTGATTGGGCGTCATCGGTGTTTACCTTTAAATATCCGGCAATGTCTTCGTTCGAATAAATAAAATAGAATGCCGAAGAGGGATTGGATAACTCTTTTTCTAATTGGGTTAAGTTAAAGGCTCTTTCCAAGTAGGCTTTCATTTGTTCAGGAGAATTTTGATCCCTAAATGTCTCGTTAAATGTTTTAACACTAATTTCTTGGAGCAAGCCTAGATCCTCCATTGTGCACTTTTTTATCCCTATAGTCATTGGATTCATCCTCCATTACATCAATCAATAAATTCTCTTGTTTCCCTTTTTTACAAACTCCCAGTCTTTTTCCACATTTTTTCTGACTCTTTGCAGCAGGTCAAAAATGGTTTCTATTTCACTTTCGGAAAATCCAGAGAGTGCGACCGTATTGGAATAATCGTTTTCCCTTTTTATGAAAGGGTACACCGTCATCCCCTTCTCTGTAGGGAATAGCTTTTTGATTTTTTTGTTAATTTGATCCTCCTTCTTTTCGATGAATCCATTCATCTCAAGCTTCATTACAGCACGAGCGGCCGTTGTTCGGTCTACCTTTATCATTTCAGCTAACTTTTCTTGAATAATACCTGGATGTTCACATATTCGCACGAGGTACAAGTACTGTCCTTTGGTAAGATCATATGTTTTAAATTCGATATTACTTATTGAATCCAATGCCCTGGCAATCATTCCGACCTCACGTAGAACTTCCTTCATATCGACAACTCCGCTGCAATTGTATTTTCAAAAACGTGGTAAGAGAATAGTACATCATTTTTGTTGCAATTACAACAAAATATCTACAAGTATTTACGCACTAACTAGCCGTTAACGTAATGAAGGCCGCCAATCGTGCCGGCGGCCTCCATGTGTTATTGAGCAAATGTTTGCGCGGAAGCGCATTGAGGAAGATGGAGGAATAGAAGTTTACGCATCCGCGCAAGGCAAGCTGATCCGAAACAGGGTCGTATAATCCGGACTTGATACGAGCTCGATCGTACCATGGTGGAGCGTAATGATTTTTTTGCAAATCGCAAGGCCGAGTCCCGTGCTGTCCTTCCCGCTGCCTGCTGTACGGGTAAACTCATCGAACAAGCTGCCTCGTATCTGTTCATGCACGCCTACTCCGTTGTCCCCAATGCAGAGCTCCGCCTGATCGCCCTTTCTCCTGCAGGATATGTACAGCATGGTTCCCGCGGGATTATACTTCATCGCATTGCCGATCAGATTAGTAACCACCCGGTTCATATGCACTTTATCCAGATGAACGAAGAGCGGCCACTCCACAATCTCTGCTTCCAGTATGAACCCCTTGTCTTCCAAATCCGGATAGAATTCGGCAGCGAGCTCCTGAAACCACACAGCAATATTTACCTTTTCCCTATGCAGCTTCATTCTAGGGTCATCCAGCTTGGACAGCTCGAACAGATCTTGGATCAGATGGGCCATATAAGCGGACTTGTCGTGAATATACCGGATATAGTTAGCCTCCTGCTGTTCTTCGAGATCCCGGTTGTCCAGCAGCAGCTTGGAATAGCCGAATACGGAGGTCACCGGTGTCTTGAGATCGTGCGACAAGTGCAGCAGCAGGTTCAGTTTGTTGGTTTCCGCCGCATCGCGCTCGGCCGAGGTGCGCTGCAGGCGCTCCGCCATGCCGTTGAAGGCTTCCCGGATCTCCGCCAATTCCTGCTCGGCTGAGAAATCCAGCCGCTTGTTGTAATTGAGCCTTTCCATTTCGCGGATTCCTTCCACGATCTGCTGCAGCGGTTTCTTGACCTGCCGGACGGAGAAGCGGGTGTACACATAGATCGCGATGATTAGGAACATCAGGAACAATCCTGCAAAAATACCCAAGGCCAGCGAAATGTCCCACCAGGCTTCAGGCACCTTCCACAGCAGCACGAAGGACTCTCCCTTCGGGCCTGTGACCGGATAAGCATGGTAGAATATCGAATCCCCGTTCCGCAGAACATCCAGCTTCTCGAAAAGCTGCTCCTGGCTGTATCGGACAGTGCTGTCCTCTTTGACACCGTGAATGTCAATGACCTCTCCCGATTCGTTCACGAGCTCGACCCACCCGCCATACTTCCCGAGAAGTTGGCTGTTCACCCTCCCGGAAGCGGAATCGTAGATATCCTTGCTGCTGATCTGCGAATAATCCGGTGAAATATCGAACATATGGTCCATGAGCAGGTCGGCGGCGAAGAGGGAGGCGAAGAGCGTAACCAGCAGCAGACCGCTGATTGCCAAGTAGTTGCGAAAAAAAAGCCGCTTCAGCGGCCGCTTTTCGGACAGGTCAGCAGCCTTTTTCAAAACGGTAGCCGAGCCCCCTTATTGTGATCAGATAATCCGGCTTTCTTGGATTCGCCTCAATCTTTTCCCTGATTTTGCTGATGTACACCATAATCAAATTCTCATCCCCGATGTATTCTTCGCCCCACACCTGCTCGTAGATGTGTGCCTTGGTCATGACACGGCCCGCCCCCTTCATCAGCAGGGCGAGGATCTTGAATTCGTAGGAGGTTGTTTCCTCCTGGACACCTGCTTTGTAGAGCTTGCAGCCCTTCAAATCCAGCCTAATGTCCCCGATTTCAATATAATCCAGCTCCTGCTCCTCCGGATCCCGGTACGCTTCAATCCGGCGGAACAGCGCCTGCACCCTGCTTGCCACTTCAAGCGGATTGAAGGGCTTGCCGACATAATCGTCAGCGCCCAGCTGAAGTCCGTAAATTTTGTCCATATCATCGGATTTGGCGGATACAAACAGGAACGGAATATTCGAGGTGGAACGCATGGTTTTGAGCAGCTGGTACCCGTCCATCTCCGGCATCATGATATCTGCGATGACCAAATCGACCGCTTCGCGTTCAAACATTTCCATCGCTTCCGCCCCATTCGCCGCTTCCAGCGTCGTATAACCGAGATTCTTCAGATAGATGGTAAGCAGCTCCCGAATTTCCTTTTCATCGTCAATGATCAGGATGGTCTTCATCTTCTCCCCCCTCGATACAGCAAGGTCCTCCGGTGCACAGAAGTACAACCAGGAGGACCGGACCAAGTAGCTTAGAACAGATTATCCGCAAAACGTGATAATAACGCCGCCGCTTCCTTCCGCAGCATCGGCCGCTCCGACTGGTAATCGATTGAACCGTCAGCAGCCGGGGTCACTTCCGGCCCATATAATCCTTTCGCCGCCGCAAAGCGAACTCCTTCGAGGGACCAGGATTCCGTCTCTCCGGTCAGCTTCACTTCCTTCGGAACAGCCCGCAGTTCTTTGGAGGCCAGGCGCCAGGCTATCAGCGCCGCTTCCCCTCTGGTGATCGGCCGGTCCGGATCGAAGCGGGCTCCTTCTGTTCCGTCGATCAATCCAAACTCATAGGCGGCCTGAATTCGCTCGGCATTGGCGCTGTGCACCGTGTCACTGAATACAGACTTCTTCTGGGAGGAGCCCACCCCGGACCAGCCCATGAACCAATCGACGAACTCCCCGCGCGTGATCGGCCGGTCGGGATCAAATACATTCGCAGCGGCAGCATTCTCATTCATGACCCCCAGCTGACGCAGATGATAGATATAGCCGGCATACGGATGATCCGCGCCAACGTCGGCATAGCGCTGCGGCTCCGGCAGCTTCTGCGCCCAGCTGTCGGACTTGGCATCGTAATAAAATGCGGTCACGGCGCCCCTGTCATCCAGCTTGAAAGCGGCCTGCACCCCTTTCTCATCCTGAAACAGGTTCGGTTCGATGGGGGTAAGGGTGTGCTCGCCAAGCAAATCCTTCACCTTAAGCTTCCCTTCCTCCGCATGGATACGG
Organism: Paenibacillus sp. S-38; assembly: GCF_049942825.1. Lineage (NCBI taxonomy): Bacteria > Bacillati > Bacillota > Bacilli > Caryophanales > Paenibacillaceae > Paenibacillus > Paenibacillus sp. S-38. Next base: position 2,817,548 of record NZ_CP187970.1, on the reverse strand, counting down.
ATGGTCCACATCCGGTTGCGCAGGTCGCCGTACATCCCTTCGAACGGAGCCAAAGGCTCCTGCAGCGCCTTGACGGGACTCGGACCGGCAGTTTCATCGGGGTAATACCGGTCCATGAACGACTCGAACAGATCGGTACGGAACTCCGCATCTTTATTGACGGCGATGAATACGCCGACCTTCTGTTCGGGAAGGAGCCACATCGTGGAATGATACCCATACAAGTCCCCGCCCTTCTCTACAACATTCCGTCCATTGTAGATCTGCCGATTGGAGTATTCATATCCGTAAGCCATATTGGGCAGCTTCGGATGGATCGCCAGCTGCGGCTTGAGCATTTCCTCCGTCGTTTCGGCTTTGAGAATCCGCTCGCTCCCAAGCTTTCCGCCTCCCAGCTGGGCCATCATGAAGTTGGCCATGTCGGAGCCCGTGGACAGCATCCCTCCGCCAGGGAGCTCCGTGGGAACAGTCGCATAAGTTTCCATCGCTTGGCCGAGCACGTCGTAAGGAATGGCCAGCTCCTCGATGATCTCTGGAGTCAGCCTGATATCGGTACGGGTCATACCGAGCGGCTGGAAAATATGTTCCTTGAGATAGGCGCCGAAGGGCTGGCCGGTGACCTGCTCAACCGCATACCCTTGAATCGTGAAGGCCAGGTTATCATACCGATAGAAGGCTCCGGGTGTGCGGGTCACGGTGGGCACATGCTCTTGTAGATACTGCCCCAGTGAAATTTCCTGCGCCAAGTCCGTAGTCGTGTCACCAGGGGCGTCCCCGCTCTCGAAGCCGGTGGAGTTGGTGAGCAGATGCTTCATCGTCAGCGGGGTGTCTGTCTGGTTGGGGATGCGGAGCTCTCCCAGGTAAGAAGACATGTCGCGGTTCAGATCGATCTTCCCCTGCTCGGCCAGCTGCATCACGGCGGCAGCGGTAATGACCTTGGACACGGACGCCAGGCGAAACACCGTTTTATCCGGATCGACCGGCCTTTTGTGCTGGATATCCGCATAGCCGTATCCCTTCTTCAGGAGAACCTCATCGTCCTTCACCACCGCAATGACGGCTCCCGCCATATTCCCCTTGATGTCCGTCCGGTCAAAAAATGCATCCGTGAACTGTTCCACATCACCTGCAGTAATCGTTCCTGGTGCGGAACCGGGTACAGCGGCCGATCCTTCTGAAGGCGCACTCACTCCGGCGATTAAAGTGAAGGCCAGAACAGCGGCCGCCTTACGGAGTAATCTTGGATTCCTCATCGTCTGTTGGCTCCTTCCATATCACTGTTGTAACAAAGGTAAGCATAGCGGAGCAAACTTAATGGAGATTCTACATAACCTTAATGTAATGTGAAATGTGGAGGTCCACGCCGCTGCCCAAGCCGCTCTGCTACAGATCCGGCAGATTCCCCGATTTGGTTCCGACCCTGTAAGGAGTCGTAACACCTTCATAATTGAACATCATGCTCATGCCCATGGAGGCATGCATCAGATTGTGGCAGTGCATCATCCACAGCCCCGGATTATCCGCGATCACGTAGATTTCATAGGTCTCATCCTGCTGCGTTAGAAGCGTATCCAGAACGACAGGACTTCCGCTAAGCGGCTTGCCGTTACGGCTCAGTACCTGGAAGGTGTGGCCGTGCAGATGAAAAGGATGGTCGCCGCCCCCCTCATTCGTAAGCGTAATCTTCACGCGATCCCCCTCTTTTACGATCACCGGCGGGATTTCATGAAAGCTTTTGCCATTGATGGTGTTGATGAATACGTTCCGGCCCAACGTCAAGGTCTGCGAGCGATCTACGGGTAGGTCCGTCATAGGAGGGCTCTGAACTGGAGCTCCATAATCCGTCCATGTGAATAAGGCGAGGCCGGCAGGGGTGTCCGGTTCACTTCCCGATCCCAGACTCATCTTCAAGCCCGATCCGCTCACCAGCGTTACCTTCCCCTGCTGCGGCATCTGCAGCAGAAGATCATACCGCTGCCCGGCTCCCATCCTGAATTGGTGATGATCCAGCTCCCCCGGTTCATTCAGATCATGACCGTCCATGGCGATGATACGGTAAGGAGCCCCGTACACACTTACGGTTTCGGTCTCGTTCGCCGCATGGATCAGCCTTAGTCGGATTGCCTCCCCCGGAGCCGCATCGATCGTCAGCTCCTTCGTGGAGCCGTTCAGGAGATAGCTGCCGTTCAGCTCCTGTACGAGCAGGGTCTCCTCCCGGTTGTAGTCGAACGCATCCTCCTTCGGCTCAACGATGAAGGGGCCGAGCAGGCCTTTCTTGACCTGCTCCGAACTGGCCTGATGGGAGTGATACCAGTAGGTTCCGGGGGAACCCGCAATGAATTCATACGTGAACTGCTCCCCCGGATTCACAACATCCTGGGTGACGCCCGCTACGCCGTCCTGTGAGCAGGGGAGCTCAATACCGTGCCAATGCAGCGTCACCCCTTCGGTTATGTCCTCATTAACAAGCATGACGCGGATCCGGTCCCCCTGGGAGACCCGAATCTCCGGACCTGGCGTAAGACCGTTGAAAGCCCACACGTTCTCGGTTCTTCCATCGTCCAGCTCCTTCACGGTCTGCGAGGCGGTGAGCCGGAATTCCCTAAGGGGCTCCTCGCCTGCCCCCTCGATTAGTGCTTCGCAAGACCGACCGGCCACGTTATGCGCGGCCGTCAGGGCGGAACCGTAGACATGCTCCGCTCCCGCTTCCATAGAATGAGCTCCGCCCATATTCACTTCGTAGGGCCGCTGCATTCGCATCTGCCAAAAGTAAGTTCCGATCACTGCGCCAAGCAGTATGGTTAAACCCAGTGCTGCCAAGCCCCCTTTCGCTTTCCAGCCAAGTCTGCGCATGGACACCCTCTCCTTAGATAGTGATTGATCAATAACTATTCGCGGCAGTCCGACGATCCTTACTCCCTTTTCTGCAGCGCACGAATCGTAGCCGCAATGCCGTCCGCCGGCTTGGTTGCCGGGATTTTACCAATGCAGCGTTCATATTTTGCGCCGCTCAAGCGCAAAGGCTCTTCCGTTAAATAGAGCATTTCAACGACCTCCTTCATGACGGGGACGAACAGGCCCAGCAGCGATAATCCTACTCTGCCCAGCGGAATCACCGGCTTCTTCGTCCCGCTGGCCTCTTGGGCGATCCGCACAATCTCGTGCCCTGAGATGATGTCCGCCCCGGGAATATTCCAGTTCTGCCCGTAGGCCTCCTCATGACCGGCCAGTTCGACAACCATGATGGCAGCGTCCGGCAGATACACATACTCACGGGGAATCTTCATGCTGCCGATGAAGAAGGCCATTTTGCCAGCGGCGATTGCCTCGAGTGTACCGCCCAGGTAAGAAGCCTGGTTCGCGGTCGGTCCGTAGTAATCCGGCAGCCTGACAATCATGGGGCGAACATGGTTCCAGCGGCTGCTGAAGATCATCTGTTCGAACGCAAGACGGACCTTTCCTTTCTTCGTATGCGGCTGTTTGGGATGATCCTCGGTCACCCGGCTCATCTGTCTCCTTCCGTACGGGTAAATCCCGTCGATCGCCACCACTTTGAGGCCCAGCCGGTTGGCAGCCTCCATGACCGATTCGCCCAGCGGGATCAATTTGCTTTCCATCTCATGGTAAGGTACATTCGCGCAGTGGAACAGCACATCCGCTTCCTTCGCCGCTGCAGCTACGTCATCCGGCTTGAAGGCGTCGCCGACCGCAAGCGTCAGGTGAGAGGGACGTCCCATCTGCTCCGCAAGCTCCTCCAGCTTTTGACGCGACCGTCCGAAGGCAATCGTGGGTACTCCCCGTTTGACCAGCTCCGCCGTAATAACGGCTCCCGTTCCACCTGTTGCTCCTACTACCATTGCTTTTCTCATGTTCTTCATCTCTCCTTTTCATTTGTGATTGATCAATCACTAACTGATTGATTTCATCTTACATCGCGGTTAGTGATTAGTCAATAACTAATTTTGCAGACAAGTTTCTTTTCCTCTTGCAGACCTGAACCCCTCACTCCGCCGCAATAGGAATAAGAACCACAATGCCGATGGTCACCACCAAAAAGAGTACTGCGGCCAACCGGTAGTCCCGGTCCCTTCTCTTGAATAACACCCAGCTGAAGATTTCGGAGAAGAGAGGAACGGCGAATAAGAAGGGAAACAGGTACTTCATCGAAAAGCCGAACGATAAGCTGCCCGCGAGAAATAGAGGAAAGCCGGTCAGCAGCCAAAAGAGAGCGAGCAGGATACCGACGACGATATGCAGAAAAACGATCAGGCCCCTGATCATATTGGATACAGTCCTCCTATACCTTCGTATAATTGACAGCCGGCGAAGAGTTACGCTAGCCTGAGTAAGGGTGTAGGCAGTGAGCACACTCACCACACCAAGCAAAAAAACGATGGGAGACATAGATCATCATGACGTACAGGAACATACAGCTCCGCCGGCCCAGGCCGGATGACGCCCAGGCCGTCAGCGATCTCGTGATCGCCTGCGATGTGGAGGATTTCGGGTTCCCCGACTTCGACCTCAGCGAGCTGCTCGACATGTGGTCCGGCTTTGATCTGGAGCGCAATGTCTGGATCGCCGAGAACGCCGATAACACCATTGTAGGCTATGCCTTCCTCGAGGAGGACAGCGACGAAAAGCTGTTCAGCTATGGCTTCGTCCTGCCGTCCGCCCGGGGAACGGGCATAGGGACCGCCCTCCTCGCGGCGCTCGAGACCCGTGCCGGTGAGCTCGCGGCTGCATCCGGACGGCACAAGCGGCTGCAGAATGTCGTGCCGACCCTCCGGACGGACGCTCAAGAGTTAGTGCAGGGCCGCGGTTTTACTCCCGTCCGGCTCTTCAAACGCATGAGCATCCGCATGGAAGCCGCCCCAGCTCAGCCGGTACTGCCGGAAGGCGTCACCCTGGCCCCGTTCCTCCCTCATCGGGACGGACGCAGCGTGTACGATGCCTATATCGAGACCTTCGCTGACCACTGGGACTTTGCGGCTCCCGAGTACGCTATATGGGCCGAGCAGCTAAGCCGTCCCTCCTTCGGCCCCGAGTGGTGGCTCATCGCCCGCGGGTCTGCCGGCGATATCGCCGGATTCGCGCTCGCCCGGATGCGGGAGGACACGCTGTATATCCAACAGATCGGTGTCCGCGGCCCCTTTCGCGGTAAAGGACTCGGCCTGGCTCTGCTGCAGACGGCCTTCCATAAGGCATACGCCGCAGGACAGCCGAACGTCTCCCTCGGAGTGGATACCTCGAGCGCCACAGGCGCCTTCCGGCTGTACGAGAAGGCCGGGATGCAGGCCGTCTATGAGGTTACGATTGTGGAGAAGAGGGTTCAGCCGTGATTCGTTCGTTGGCTCCCCCCGCTCACCATCCCGCGTACACGATATTCCCCGCTTCATCCAACCCGCGGAAAACAAAATTACCGGCATCGGCCGGGGATAAAAGCAGGTACTGGGCGGCAAAGCCCTGCTCCACATCCATCTCCACATACACGGCTGATTGACTCCTGGCCGCTTCGACCGATGTGATGTTCTTCATCGGCCCTTCGCTCGTCACGATGATTTTCTTAATCCGCGGGTCTGCCGCCTCTGCCGCCAGGATCGTATCATACTTCTGCTCCTTCGTAAGCTGGGCGGACCATGTGGTTCTTAGCGCCGCTCCGGGCTCGCGCTCCGTGAGCGAACCGGCCATATGCAGACGGTAGAGCAAGCCCCACGTTCGCTTGACGACCATTACTTCATGAGAATATCCGGTATCCCAGAGCATCAGGAGATGATCTCCGGCCTTCTTGCGGTATGTGGACTCCCCTTCCGTATGCAGACGGCGGACCGCCCCCTCGGGCGTATAAGCATTGCCCATGAGCATGCAGGGGATTCCATAAACGATCACCCAGAGCAGCAGCCCGCTCAGCACTATGCACCGCTTCTTCATCCGGTCACCTCCGGCAGATCGCTATTCCTTTTGCACCATCCAAATGACTACGTCACTGCTCAGCTCCACCCTGCTTCTTTGTCCATTTTACCATATTCAGGAATATCAATGGCATATGCTGAACAAAAAACCGCCGGCATCTCCATGCCAGCGGCTTCCCCAATGCGTTTTTTATTTGTCAAAAAGCTTCTCCAGCGCTTCCCGCTGCGGCGGCCGAATGCTGATCACCGGGCGGATCTCCTTCGCCATCGCTTCGGCTTCCTCGATGGTCGACGCTTTACCGAGAGCGATCAGGGTGCCGACCGCTACCGCACCGGTACGGCCTTTGCCTCCGCCGCAGTGAAAGCCCACCTTCCTGCCTCGGCGGTAGGCGTCCACGACCGTATCGATTGCCTGCCGGAACAGCACGTCCTGCGGCTCGTCCGCATCGTCACCCAGCCCGATCTTGATCCACTGCGCATCCGAGCCCGGATACGCACACTCCTCCGCTTCCCCGCGCAGGTCCACAATGACCTCGCACTGTTCTTCGGTAATCATGTCTTTCACATCGGAAGCACCCCCGAGATAAATCCGGTCATCCACTAAGGCTTGATACGTTTTGGTCATGAGCGTAAGCATCTCCTTTTCGTTCCAACGGACCCGATCTTCTCAGATGGTCTTTGACTTTGACTGGTATTACTCTTTGATCGGTATTACGTGCCGTCTGATGCGAACTGCTGTATCCGTGCCTTGATGCTCTCGCGCACCTCGCGGAACTTAGCCATGATCTCTTCCTCGGTTCCCGTCGCCTTGGCCGGGTCTTCGAAGCCCCAATGCCACTTCACGGTGTTCTTGTTGGGGATCACCGGGCAGTGCTCGTCCGCATGGCCGCAGAGCGTGATGACATAATCCGCGCGGCTCAGGATCTCGGGGTCGATCACATCGGACGTATGTCCGCTGATGTCCACGCCGGCTTCCTTCATGACCTGAACGGCCCGCGGATTAAGGCCGTGGGACTCGAGGCCCGCGCTCTTCACTTCATATTGGTCGGAGCCGAGGGCCTTGAGAAAACCGTCCGCCATCTGGCTGCGGCAGGAATTCCCGGTGCACAAAAAGTATACGAGCTTCTTTTCCATAGACAGGTTCCTCTTTTCGTTATCTCGAGATAGGTCCGGCAGCTGCTCTCATGATCCTTAGGAGAGGAGCCGGAGCCACAAGTACAGCCCGGTTAAGGTAATGAACAGCGTGGGGACCGTTAGAATGACCCCCACCCGGAAGTAATAGCCCCAGGTAATCGTGACGCCTTTGCGCGAGAGAACATGCAGCCACAGCAGCGTGGCCAGGGAACCGATCGGTGTAAGCTTCGGGCCCAGGTCCGAACCGATCACATTCGCATAGATGAGCGCTTCGCGGATGACCCCTTCCGTCGCCGTCTCCCGGATAGCGAGCGCATCGATCATCACCGTCGGCAAGTTGTTCATAACCGAGGACAGGATGGCGGCGATGAAGCCCATGCCTGCCGTCGCCGCGAACAAGCCGTGACCTGCAACGGACTCGATCAGGCTCCCCAGTTGATCCGTGAGCCCGGCGTTGCGCAGGCCGTACACCACGACGTACATCCCGATCGAGAAAACGACGATCGCCCAAGGCGCTTCCTTGACTACGCGGCGGGTTTCGATCGCCGGGCTGCGGCGGGCCGCCAGAATGAAGAGAAGGGCAACCACACCGGCCACGATCGACACGGGGATGGACGTGAACTCGCTCATCAGGTACGCGATCAGCAGAACCCCCAGGATGACCCACGAGAGGCGGAACAGCCGCTCGTCCTTGATCGCTTCCCTTGGCTCCTTCACCTGACCCGGGTCATAGCGCACCGGGATGCTTTTGCGGAAGAAGAGATACAGCACCAAGAGGCTCGCCGCCAGAGAGAAGAAGTTCGGCACGATCATCCGGCTGGCATATTCCACGAACCCGATGTCAAAATAATCCGCCGACACGATATTCACCAGATTGCTGACGATGAGCGGCAGCGAAGCTGTGTCCGCGATAAACCCGCCGGCCATAATAAACGGCAGAATCATCCGCTCGTCGAACCTCAGCGCGCGGACCATAGCCAGCACGATCGGCGTAAGGATCAGCGCGGCCCCGTCGTTGGCGAAGAGTGCGGATACCGCCGCGCCCAGCAGGATGACGTAGATGAACATCAGCCTGCCGTTCCCCTTGGCCAGCCTTGCCATATGAAGGGCCGACCATTCGAAGAATCCGATCTCATCGAGGATCAGCGAGATCAGGATAATCGCCACGAACGCCAGCGTCGCATTCCAGACGATCAGCGTAACATCCCGGACGTCACCGAGGCTTACCACCCCGAAGAGCAGGGCCAGTACCGCCCCGCCAGTGGCCGACCAGCCGATGTTCAGCCCCTTGGGCTGCCAGATGACGAATACCAGTGTAATCAAGAAAATCAAAACTGCCGCGTAAACCATACGTACCCCCTGTGTCGTTCAGCTTGGGCTGCAGCAGTCATTCCCGCAGCCCAAAGCCTCCACCCTCTCCTGCTGGGAAGGGAGATGCTCAAAGAGGTCCTGCAGATATGGCTTGTCCCGTATCGCCAGGGAGTAATAGATCCACTGCCCTCTGCGGGTCTCGCTGACAAGACCGCCATCCTTCAGCTTTCTCATATGCTGGCTCACATTCGGCTGGCTGAGCTCCATGAGTTCCACGATCTCGCAGACGCACAGCGGCCTCTCCTTGAGCAGCGCGAGCATCGTCAGACGGGATTTGTCTCCGAGCAGCTTGAATACGTCGGCCATCCCTTGAATGGTCTGCATCTCCAGGCACCTCCTCTTCCTCCGTACAGTATGTAGTGTGCTGCTTTAACTGCATATTATTATATAACTATTTGCTTATATGTAAAGAGGGGAGTGGAAAAAGGGTTAGTACTCTGTACGATTGCGCTGATCAACCAACTCCCTTGCTGCACTTCGATCATGGATTCACGTAATCGTCAATCGCAATACTAAAAGGGCTGCCGGATAGCAGCCCTTTCCTATCTAGTCCCTCACATCTGACCTCTTCAGCCTCTCAGTCTCCTGCCTTGGCGGCTTCCCCGCCTGCTTCCGTCCACAGCCTGCGCGCTGTCCGGGCCAGCCACAGCGACTGCGACCACCGGTCCCCGAGCTCCTCGGTTCTGCCGGCAGCCTCATCCCGGGTGATTGCATAGGGAGGCGGCCCCAGCTCACAAACGAACGGTAGGATGGCCCCCCTTCCTGCCGCCTGCCGCCAGTGCTCCATCCCCCGCTTCCACCAGCGGGCAAAATGCTCCACCGCTTCATGCTCCCCATGATCGCCCGGATCAATCTGAATCTGCTCCCCGTTCGAGATGCGGCCGTGAATGGCGGACGTGCGTGTGAGCAGGGTTCCCAGCAGCGACTCGGCTTCGGGCGGGACGGTCCGCATCTCTCCAGCGGTCACGTAGTGGGAGAAGTCGATCGTCAGCCGCAGCTTCTCCAGCGCGCGGACATAATCCACTGTGCGCAGCAGGTCCTGCGTGATCGTCCCGCGGTGGGTTTCGATGCAGACGGGGATCCCGTATATCTCCTCCAGCGCCTGCAGCCCCCCCAGCAGCTCCACTGCAGGGACACCGGTTACAAACGGCGTCATGACCTGGACATTCACATGCCCGATCACGCCCTCGTACGCTGCGGCCCGCTGCAGGAACTCCTCCAACTCCTGCACGGTAGCGGGATATGCGTTGACACTGAACGACAGGCCGTAGGCTTGCAGCAGCGATTTCCAGGCGTCCGCCTTTCCGGGCTCCGGCAGGAAGCCGTTCACTCCGTCGAAGCCCGCTTCGGCGATGAGGCGGACTTTGTCCTCGTCGGTGGGGTGCCGCCCGGTGATCTGCAGCCCGTTCATCCCCCACCAGGACATCTCGACCTGCAGCTTCGGCGGGTTCTCAATGCGGATAGAGCGCGTCGAATTCAACACCGCAGGGCCCTCCATCCATGCTCGTCTCGGCATCGACCGGCGTCCCGTCCGCTCTCAGCAAGGGCCTGTAATGCGTGGCGATCTTCGCCAGCGAAGCCGGCGCATAGTGGCAGATGAACGCCCGGCGGAAGCGGTCCTTGGACTTGTTCCGGTAGGAGCCGTGAATGAGATTGCCGTTGAAAAAGAGAACGTCTCCCCCGTCCATCACCGCAGGAACCGCCTTGAGGCCCGGCGGTACTTTGACCAAATGCTTCGTGAAGGATTCGCTCTCGTCGGCAAGCTCCGGGCACACGATCTCATGCCCGCTGGTTTTCGGTACGACCAGCAGACCGCCGTTCTCTTCATCGGCTGGATCAACCGCCGTCCAGGCGGCGATGCAGTTGCCCGGCTCCACTTTCAGGTAGAAATTGTCCTGATGGAGTGCCTGCCCCCGGGAGCCCGGCGGCTTGTAGTAAAACATGCTCTGGGCCGCGAGCGCCTCCTCTCCGTAGAGATCCTCAAGGACCGCCAGCACAGGTGGGTGCAGCAGATAACGCCTGGAGGTTTCGTCGAATCGGTGAGGGTGCATCACTCTCGGGTAGCGGGAGAGCGGATCTTCCGCTCCGGCATCCAGGTTCGGCTCGAAATGACCGGGGATCCTCCGGCTGCCGATCTCCTCGAAGGTGCGTCCGATCTCGGCCAGTTCCTCGTCGGTGAACAGCCCTTTGACGATGAGATAGCCTTCGGTGTCAAAGTGATTTTTTTGCTCGGCGGTGATTGATTTCAGTACTTGCGGCACGGGTACTCTCCTCCTTGAAATGATGCGGAATGGTGGATCATGAATCTGATTTCGTACTTTCATCTTACGGGAGAACGGCCTGCCCTCCAAGCAAGAATCCTGCTGAGAGGTATCACGATTCTGCTGCAGTTCCGATTTTGTTTACGTTAATAGGCCTTATTTTGAATGGGGACTGGTGCTTTTGTGCCGCCGGGCTTATGATGGGAAGCAGTAAAGTCTGCATTATGTTCCTGCTGCCGGGCAGGGACCGTGAAGGAGGTACCAATGTGATGACCAAACGCAAGGAAGAGCATCCCGCCCCCAAGGAAGAAGTCAGCGGGATCGTGATTGCCGGGCATTTTGATGAAGGGGACCATTATGCGACTTCCCGCCCGAACGGCCGGAAGGACTGGCTCCTTACTTATACCCTGGGCGGCGAAGGGTATTACGAAACGCCGGGCCAGGAGCTCCGCTGCCGCCGGGGCGACCTTGTGCTGATGAGGCCGGGTACGCCCCACAGGTACGGCACCGTGAAGGGGGAACGGTGGCATTTTGTATGGGTTCATTTCTCAGATCGGATTATGGAGACCGGCACGCTGACGGATGCCCCCCTCCTCCATCACCAGGTGAGCGACAAAACCGCCGGGCGGCGCATCTACCGCGCTTTCCGGCGCATTCTGACCGACTCGGTCGAGCGGAACCTATACTGGCAGGAGCTCTGTGAGCAGGCGGTTCGCGAAATTCTCCTGCTGCTTGCCCAGTCGATGAAGCGGGCAATCGACCCGCGCATCCGGTCTGTGCTGCACCTGCTGTCCACCCGGCTTCGTGAAGGGGTAAGCATTGAAGACGCGGCCCGGACCGCCGGCCTGTCGCCTTCGCGCCTGTCCCACCTGTTCAAGGCCGAGACCGGGCACTCGGTCATCGAGACGCTGAACCGCATGCGGATTCAGCAGGCCGCTCTGCTGCTCAGCCATACGGACCGCACCGCGCTGGAGGTGTCCCAGGACGTGGGATACCAGAACTATCACCACTTTGCGGCACAGTTCCGCAGAGTTTACGGGGTGAACCCGAGCACGTATAAGAGCGGAGGGGCTGCACGAGAGGTGTAAAAGCTTGTGCGGGGTGAGCGTGGAGTGAGCGTTGTGTGTGGCGGTGGAGCGTGGCGATGGAGCGGGCATGACGGCGCATGGTGGCGGCGGAGTGAGCGTGGAGTGTGGCAGCGGAGCGGGCGTGGAGTGTGGCGGTGGCGTAGGTGCAGTGCGAGGCGGCGAGGCGTGACGGCGGAGCGAGCGTGGTAGCGGAGCGGGCGTGGTAGCGGAGCGGGCGTGGTGTGAGGCGGCGCGGCGATGCAGCGGAGCGAGCGTGGAGCGTGGGGCAGAGCGGGCGCGGAGAATGGCGGCGGAGCGAGTGCTGAGCATAGCAGCGGAATATAGCAGCGGAGCGTGGCAGCAGAGTGCGCGTGGAGCGTACACGGTGCGAGGCGGTGGAGCGAGCGTGGTGTGGCTGCGGCGCAGGTGCGGTGCGAGGCGGCGAGGCGTGACGGCGGAGCGGGCGTGGTGTGAGGCGGCGCGGCGATGCAGCGGAGCGGCAGGCACTGGCATTTGTAGCCAAGCTTCTTGTGGCGGACCCAGGGGACACGGACCGGAGTATTGGCCAGACCCAAACCGTACACTGAGCTGATTCCTGCTCCTACTGTGCAAGTAAACAGCTCTACCCGGATTGCCAAATGGGATCCAGGTGGGTTTGCAGCATCCCACACTGTGTAACTCTGCCGGCCGCACCAAATTTCAAGTGCATGCCCACAGAGCATGTGAGCAATAGAGGAACTCAGATGCCTTATTCCATGGAAAAGAGCCGCCCTGAGAGGAATAGAGGAACTCAGATTCGCTATTCCATGGGATTGAGGGGTCATTCCCCCAATTGCGTCTGCATAAGGAATCTGAGTTCCGTTATTATTCGGGAAATGATGGGAAATACTCGAATAGCGAACTTCAGTTCCGTTATTTCAAAATAGCAGGCCAGGTGTGTGACTTTGCGGTTTGTGTTGTCAAGTGTCGGCAGCCAATTGTCGGGTCATGATGCGAGTGCCTGCTGTACCGGACTCATCTCCCGAACTCAAACGCGAGTCTTGAGTCCGCATCACCCGAGTGCGCTCTCCACCCGGCCTTCGGCCGTCCAGCTTGCGCTGTTGCGGATCAGCCGCCGGTAAGGCTCGGCCGGAACGACAGCGCGTGATGCCACGGCTGCAGGTACACCACCCGCCCGGTACCAGCCCGCATCAGCCGGGCGTGCTCTTCACCCGGCCTTCGGCCGCCCAGCTTGCGCTGTTGCGGATCAGCCGCGGTAAGGCGCCGGCCGAAACGATGGCGCGTGATGCCCCACTGCGGGTACAGCACCGGCCCGGTCCTGCCCGCATCACCCGAGCGTGCTCTCCACCCGGCCGGCCGCCGCCCAGCTTGCGCTGTTGCGGATCAGCCGTCGGTAAGGCGCCGGCCGGAACGACGGCGCGTGATGCCCCGGCTGCAGGTACACCACCCGACCGAGGCCGTAGTCGTGCTCCCAGCCGGCGGGCAGCCGATTGCCCTCGAATTCGAACTCGAGGAAGATCCTCCGCTCGACGAACGGGTCCGGCGCGAACAGGTAGGGCTCCTCGTCGAGCACGAAGTCCTCCACGCCTTCGAGCAGCGGATGCCCTTGCGCTTCCGCCGTGCGGGAATACCGCAGCTTCTGATACGGCGGATGGCCGGTGAACTCGGCCCCGATCATCTGCAGCAGCTCGTAGCTGCACTGCAGCGAGATGCCGTTGTGGATCACGAGCAGGCCGCCCCCGCCCGCCACGTACCGGAGCAGGCCGGCAGTCTGCGCCTTGGTCAGCTCCCGGTTCCAGCAGTCCGTGTAGGCGATGCAGAGCGGATAGCCGCCCGCCTCGGTCTGCAGCCGGAGCAGGACATCATAGTCCTCCGTCGCCGTCAGTTCGAACGCTTCGCCCAGAATCGCTTCGAGCTCCACACGTGCGGGCTCCAGGGGATGCCAGGGGGCATCCGTGTAATCGCCAAGCAATAGAGCTTTCTTTTTCTCCATCATTCTTCATACGCCTCCCGTAGGTTCAGTTCAGCTTGCATACTTACTTACCAAGGCAGCTCCCTGCCGGTGTCCGCTTCGATATAGATCGGCTGCTCGCGGATCTCGTTCCCGTGCTCGCCGATGCGCCGAAGGATGTTCTCCGCCGCCTCTTGAGGGGTGTAGGTCCCCGCGTCGTTCCATGTCCCGCTCATATACGTCTTCACCCACCCGGGATGGAACAGCAGCACGCGCCCTCCGTCACGCCGTATACGGTTATGGATGATCGTCGAGCCCATGTTCAGTGCGCTCTTCGCCATACAGTAGCCGAACCAGGCTTCCCGGTAGCTCTGCGTAATGCTCCCCGCTTCCGAGGAGATGTTCACGATGAGCTTGCCGCCGTTCATGAGCGGACCGATCAAGGCGTTCGACATCCGAATGGCCCCGAGTGCCGAGACATTATACACCCGCAGCATTTCGTCAAAATCTAGCTCCCCCTCGATCGGCACCGAGGTATCCCCGAGCAGCGCCGCATTGTTGATCAACAAGTCCAAAGCATCCGTTCGGCTGCGGATGAACGCTCCCGCTTCCCGGACACTCTCGTCACTGCCCACGTCGAGGTAGAAAGCATGCAGCGTCTGGGGGAACGTCTCCTTCAGCCGGTCCATCTCCGCATTCTCTCTAGAGATCCCGCCGGCAAATACGGTACAGCCGGTGCGAAGCAGCGTCTCCGTCAGTGCCAGCCCTACTCCCCTGTCCGTTCCCGTGATGCATACCGTCCGGTGCTCTGCCATGCCGCTCACGCTCCGTTTCATTTTTCAAATGTGTGCCGGCTCTACTGACTACTGTCTGCTGACTGCGGCTCCTTTTATCGTAAAAGATACGCTCCCCTCCGAACATAACCCAATGGAGGGCAAATATAGTATAATGTCTTTGTCTGTATGCGCATTCAATTAGGATTCAGAGAGGAGTGCGGAGCCATGCAAGCCCACCAGCCGAAGATGAAACACACCGTCAATTTCCGCCAGGATATCAAATTCTATTATGCCGGAACGGAAGCCTGTGAACCCGGACAAGCCTGGGGGCCCGGCGTCAAGGATCATTACAAAATCTTCTACATCCACAGCGGCCGGGGAACCTTCCGCACGGCCACATCGGCTTACCCGAGGTCTGCAGGAGAAGGGTTCTTTCTGGTACCCGGCGAGCTGTATGATTACGAGGCCGATGCGGAGGATCCCTGGACACTCTCGTGGGTGGCTTTCAACGGTGAAGCGGTGAATCCCTTTCTCGAGCAGGCCGGCCTCTCCTACGCAAGCCCCTTATTCACGTGCCCGCCGGACGGCCCGATCCGCCAGAGTCTGCAGGCTATGGTCGAAGCGGACCGGAACCCGGACAGCTTCAGCCTGCCGCTCCGTCTGACTGCAGCTCTTTACACCTTCCTAGCCGCTCTTATAGATGCGATCCAGGCCGGCCCGGTTGACCCGACCCGCAGCTCGATCCAATCGTATTACGTCTCCCAGGCGCTCGATTTTATCGAAACGAATTATTCCCGGTCCGTCTCCATAGAGGATATGGCCCATGACATGGGGCTCAGCCGCAAATATATCGCGAGCCTGTTCAAGTCTGCCGTCGGCGTCCCTCCCCAGCAGTACCTATGCCGCTACCGGATGCAGAAAGCCCGCGAGCTTATGCAGGGCTCCCTGTCGATCAAGGAAATCTCCTATTCCGTGGGATACAGCGACCAGCTGATCTTCTCCCGCATGTTCAAAAAGACGTTTGGCTACGCGCCCAGGGAATACCGGCAGAAGGCCGGAGAATCTCTGCGATCCGGACAACCGGCTTCTCCACGGCCCGCCCCCTCTTCTTGATGGGGCGCCCCCCCTCCCCATCCGGTTCCCATGCCGGACGGGGATATTTTTTGTCCTGACAGCAAAAAACCACCCCGCGCCGGAGGATGGCTCATCGCTTGTCGTATGGGTTGGTTACATCCTCGTCTTCCACCGGATCCTGACACGGATCGCGATCAGCTCGAGTAGAATCGCTAAGCCAAGAAACGAAATCGGCATGCCTCCAGCTTCCCGCAGATCGCTATCAAAGGAGCTGGCCATGGACATGTCGAAGCTTACTTATCCCGCCCGCCCCTGCAGCACCCCCCCTGGCAATGGCAGCCGCAGAGTTCATCTCGAATGCGAGGAACGTCCAGGAGATGAGGAAGGTGCTGCAGGATGGAATGACCGCCTGGAACACGATCTGCCACCCATTCGCCCTGCCCGCCCGCAGGGCCTCCAGCACACCTTCGTCGAGCTCCCCGAACGATTCGGAATAGGCCTTTGGCCAAGTTAGCCGATGGTGGGAACGGTCATGCCGATTACGGCGGCGGCACATCCTCAACTGGCAGCTGCGCAGGCTGCCTTAAAGCCGGCCCAGGCTGATGAACCCGCTGCATACGATATCTCTACCCTGTTCTCTACCCCCGGCTGACTCATGCCCGTCTTGCTATACGAATGCTTTTTGCATGTGCTCGGCTTTCGCTTTCAACGCTTCAACGCAGGCCTGCCCCGGGTCCTTGCTTCCCAGAATCACTTCGCTCTCGCCATACCACCCGTGATAATCGGTACCGCCGGTCATCACCAGTCCATACTGCTCGGCATATGCCCTGGCACGGTCTTCGTCCTCCGGGCCGTGAAGCGGATGACGCACCTCAATCCCTGCCAATCCGGCTTCCACCAGCTCAGCCACGGTTTCGAAGCTCCGGTATGGTCCCGGATGGGCCAGAACGGGAACCCCTCCCGCAGCCCGTACCGCTTGAACGGCCGCCGCGGCATCCGCATATTCCATCGGCATATAAGCGATCCCGGGCTTCTGTCCATCCTGCCCCCGCGAGAACAGCTCCTCATACAAGTCGCCGTAGATGGTGTCGGCATATCCGTTCTCAATGAGAGCATGCATAATATGCTGCTTATACACAACCGTGCCGCCCTGTGCAAGCTCCATCACCTCGTCCCAATCAATCCGGTAGCCCGCCGCCTTGATCCTGGAGACCATCCGGGGGGCAGCTTCGCGGCGCCTTTCCATAATCGGGTCACACAGCGCTCTCAGTGCAGGATGCTCCGGCTGAATATAATAACCGAGGATATGGACTCTCCGTCCTCTCCCGAAATCATACGCGGAGATCTCAATGCCGGGAATGATCTCCACCCCCCGTTCACGCCCTTGTTCGATCATCCCTTCAAGGCCTTGGCTCGTATCGTGATTAGTAATGGCCAGGTGGGTCACTTCTTCTTCTACCGCTATGTCGAGAATCTCCGCAAAAGACATGGAGCAGTCCGATAGATTCGTATGGCAGTGCAGATCCGCTTTCATGGGCAAGCCCCCTCCGTTTATCAGTTCCCTACTTCAATGAGTTTAAGTTAGTGTAACTTGATGCCCGGCAGGCTTGGTTAAGATCATGTAAAATTCATGCAAAGAATTTGTGAAGATCACCTTCCCGCCGCTCGGCGTGACAATTCCGCTCCGGATTTAGTACACTTGAAGGATAAGGAGTGATATGCGGTGAACAACAGAAGATTTACTCTGGAGGAAGCCAATGCGATGCTGCCCGGGCTCCGGCAGGATTTGGCCAAGCTGCAGAACCTCATGAAGCAGTTCGAGGGGCTCTACCGGGAATTGAAGCAGGCCAAGGCCGAGCACCTGCTGCAGCCGGCCGGCGGGGACGGCGGCGACCCGTTCTTCGAGATGGAGGGGCGGCTCGACTTTCTGCGGATCGAAGCGGAACTCTTCATCGAGAACTTCACGCGCCAGGGCGTGCTGCTCAAGATGATCAAACCCGGCCTGATCGACTTCCCTGCGGTCGTAGACGGCGAAGAAGTGCTCATCTGCTGGAAGGAAGGCGAGGAGCGCATCACGCACTACCACGGCTGGCACGACGGCTTTGCAGGCCGCAAGCCTTTTCCGGGTGCTTGAGGCTCACGAACGCCTTCACATCAGACGGCCCGGCTGTTGGCAAACAAGAAAAACCGTCCGGCTTGCCTGGACGGCTTTTCTTGTTTTGCCTATGGAGAGAGGAACGGGCTTCGTCGGGCGCTGTGACACGGAGTTACCGGCCATCGCAGCCGTCCATCCTATAGGGAGCCTGCCGCAGAAGCGGCAGACCTCCTTCTCTTATGACTGAGGCCGGAGCGGCCTCAGTCATAAGAAAAAGCCCGCTGCTCCCCTTCAAGGGGGAACGCGGACTTTTTCTTATGCCAAGTACACAGGCAACCGGTCCCCGGCCCGGAACCAACGACCATGCCGGCCGTCTCGGCTGCTTCACCGGATTACTGTTGATTGTTGTTCGCATTCGGGTTCTCGGAGAACACCTCGGCCGCTTCCTCTGCGGAGAATTCCGTATCGTTCTCGCCCTCGACAGGCAGCTTGTTCAGCTCCGTGGACTGTACGTCCGCCTTGGACACTTGATTCCGCTGGTTTGCCATCGTAAGCACCTCCTTCCTGAAAATGACAACAACATCCGTTATCATTCCACAGGAAGGCTTTTCTATACCCCACTCCGGAAAAATCTACCTTGTCATGCTGCGGCCGGTGCTACGCACCGGCTTTTTTCGGCTGCCCGGCAGGTTCGTGCCCACGACTCCGAGCACGATCAGCGCCGCGCCGACGAAATGATAATACAACAGCTGCTCGCCGAGCAGAAGCGCTCCCGCGGCCATCGTCACCAGGGTGGAAAGATGGCTGAAGACCCCGGCCTTCGAGGCCTCCAGCTTCGACAGCGCGTAGTTGTTGAGCATGGCGGTCACCATCGACGACAAGATGCCCAAGTACAGCACGGAACCGAGGAATGGCAGGCTGCCCAGCGGCTTAAAGTAAGCCGGGAGCGTCCCGGCCAGCAAGTGGCGGATCACGGACATGCCGTTAAAAAATACGAAGCCGATCAGCGTCATGGCAAAGGTCATCTCCATCACCTTGAAGCGCTGGGTCATCCGCCGGGCAAGCACGCTGTAAGCAGCCATGCAGCCGGCGGAGACCAGGATCAGCACCGTTCCGAGCAGGGCTCCCGATCCGATGGCCGCCCCCTTCATCACAAAGATGTAAACCACGCCTGCAGCCGACAGGAGAATGAACAGGATCTGCCGCATACCTGCAAATTCCTTGAGCACCACAGCCGCCAGCAGTGCCGTGAAGATCGGTACGGTCGCATGGATGATGCCCGCTTCCGACGAAGTGCTGTACGCCAGCCCGAACGCCTGGAAGGCGAAGAACAGCGACGGGTACATCAGCGCCAGCGGCAGAAGATGGGCCAGCTCCCGGGGACGGAGCTTCACGCGGATCCATCCGAATGCCGCGGCCAGCGCCAGCACGGCGAACGAAGCCGTGAACCGGTGGGCCAGCGTATCGAGCGGGTGTGCGGTGTCCAGGGCAATCTTCACGAAGAGGAACGAGAAGCCGATGATCACCGCACTACCCACAGCCGCCAGATATGCCGCTGTTTTCCCGCGATCACGCAAGGCCTCGTCGTTCTTCTGCTGACGGGTGACGCTGGTGTCGGCCTTTTCGGCCCCCTCTTCCCTTATCCTGCTCTCAGTCTCCATAGGCTTCATCAAGCTGTCCCTCCGTTCCTGCCTGTGTGTCTTACCAGGCTCTGTCGAGACCTATCGTAACCCGATCCTCGGCGTGGTACAATATGGTAAAAATCGAATCTGTACCGGTACAGAGGATTCCGGAAGGTGAACCGCATGCTGAAATACATGGAATTGGCGTACGAAATCGAGCGGCTGATCGAGACTCTTCCGCTCCGGGAAGGCGGCAGGCTGCCTTCGATCCGTACGCTCTCCCAGCGCTATGGCTGCAGCAAGAGCACGATCATCCGCACCCTGCAGGAGCTCGAACGGCAGCACCGGATCTACGCCGTGCCCAAAAGCGGCTATTACGTCGTCCGCAGCCGCGCGGCCTCGGAGGATGCCGGGTCCGGCACGCTTGACTTCATCTCCGCCGCGCCGGACCCGGAGCTCTTTCCGTATCTCGACTTCCAGCACTGCATCAATCAAGCGATCGAAACGTACAAAAACGACCTGTTCGTCTACGGTACATCCCAAGGCCTGCCATCGCTGCTGCGCATGGTCCGCCGTCTGCTTGCTTCCTCTCAGGTGTTCACGGAGACGGACCGCCTCTTCGTCACCTCCGGCGTTCAGCAGGCACTCTCCCTGCTGGCCACCATGCCGTTCCCCGGCGGGCGCCGCACCGTCCTCATCGAGCAGCCCGGCTACCATCTTATGGTACGTCACCTGCAAACCTACGGCATCCCGGCCCGGGGCATCCGCCGTACAGGGGAAGGGATCGATATGGAAGAACTGGAGCATCTCTTTCGCGGAGGAGATATCAAGTTCTTCTATACGATGCCGCGCTTTCACAATCCGCTCGGGTGCTCCTACATCGAGGATCAGAAAAAGCAGATCGTAAGGCTCGCCGCGAAGCACGATGTCTACCTGGTCGAGGATGATTATATGGCGGACTTCGAGGAGAACCGCCGGGCCGATCCCCTCTTCGCCCATGATCCTTCGGGGCGCGTGATCTATCTCAAAAGCTTCGCCAAAATCCTGTTCCCGGGCCTGCGTCTGGGCATCGCGGTCCTGCCGCCGGCGCTTGCCGAGGAGTTCTCCAGCTACAAGAAGCTGCAGGATATCGACACCTCCATGCTGTCGCAGGCGGCGCTCGAGATCTACTTGAAGAGCGGCATGTTCGAACGGCACAAGCAGCGGATCTCCCGTTCCTATGCAGAGAAAGCCCGCCTGCTCCACGACTGCCTGCAGAAAGCTGCCGGGCCGCTGGGGGATCGCGCAGCGTTCCGTCCGTCTTCCGCACCCATGATCCACACGCATCTGGATCTGCATCCCGGGATCGATGTCCCCCGACTGGCCGCCCGGCTCGACCGCCGCTCCGTTCGGATCGGGACGATGGATCCGCATTATCTGCACGGCTTCCCCCGGGATAACCTGCTCAAGCTGACCGTATCCCAGGTGAAGGCGGACGAGATCGAACGTGGGGTGGAGCTGATCGCGGAGGAGATAGCGGCAAGTCCTTTGAACGCTGCTAAGGGCCGGCCTTTCTCTTGATCGTTCATTCTCTTCTCTTTCGACAGCAAACAACAAAAGATAACAATTATAACGATGTTCGTGTTCAAACAGAAGGCTGCCCGAAGGCAGCCTCGAATGGGAATCGTATGTGGTTGCGTCGAAATTACAGCGCCTGCTCCTCCGCTGCACGGCCCGCTTCCTGCGCGCCTGCACCGCCTTTGATAAAATCGTACATCGACCGTACCTGCACACGGCCCGGGTCCCCGGCCGCGAAAGGCTCGCCGCCGTCCGAACGCTTGCGGAATGCTACGGTCACCGGACTGCCCGGCAGAAGATCGAAGAAGTTGTCGGTGAAGTGGCCTTCGGCCTCCGGCGACAGCCATACCTGCTTCGCTAGGCGGTCCGCCTCCAGCGTGAAGAGCACCTGCTCCCCTTCCACACGCTGCGTAACCTTCACGCCCGGCGCCGCCAGCTGCAGATCCTTCACCGGGACGAAGTAATGCTCCTTGAGATCCGCCGTGCCTTCGCTGCCTTCGAAGCGGGCTGTGAGCACGACCGAGGCCGGGTCGGCCCCTTCCAGCACTTCCTCCCGCGCCAGTGACTTCAGCAGCACCGACGTATTCGCAGCCAGCGTCACAGCTGCAGTCCACTGCTTCAGCACGTTCCCCTGGAAGTCGAGCAGCCGGAGCTCCAGCGCTCCCGTCAGCGGCTCCAGCAGGTCGGACACCCCGTGGATCTCGACCGTGCCGTCATTCTCGTCGAGCGACAGCATCACGCTGCGGAAGCTCCGCTTCGCATAATACTGCAGCGCCTTCCAGCGGCCGAGATAATCCATGCCCGCCCAGGAAGCGACCGGCCAGCAGTCGTTCATCTGCCAGTAGAGCGAGCCCATCGTGAAGCCCATGCGGCGGCGGTGCGCTTCGATCGCGGTTTTCATCGCTTCGCCCTGCAGCACCTGGCTCATATAGAGGAAGGAGCGGAAATCCTTCGGCTCGCTGAGATACTGGTCCATATACTCCTTGATGAGCATGTTGCCCCGCCCGTTCTTCTGGTGGCTGAGCATGACCTCGGAGACGAGCGCCATATCTTCCTCGGCCGCATAGGTCTCCACCGTCTTCTCCTCGGGGAACGATTGGAAGCCGTATTCGCTCATGAAGCGGCCGATGTGCACCTTGTAGTTCGAGAACGGCTCGACGTTATGCCACACGCCCCAGTAGTGGATATCCCCATCCGGTGAGGAGCTCGTGGCATGCTGGTTCTCATCCCCAGTCACTTCGCGCATCGGGGAGGACGGCCAGTAATCCGTCTCCGGCGACAGGGCGCGGATCGTTTCGGGCAGAATCTCATGGAAAATCGCCTCATAATCCCGCCAGATTTTCTCCCGGAGCTCCGGCGTATACTGCTTTTTCCAGCCCCAGCCCGCATTCTCGTTATAATGGGACCAGGCCGTGTCCATCTCGTTGTTGCCGCACCACAGCACGACCGACGGGTGGCGGCGCAGCCGCTTCACGTTTTCCTCGGCTTCGGCGCGGACGCTGGCCAGGAACGCCTCGTCCCCCGGATACATGCTGCACGCGAACATGAAATCCTGCCACACGAGGATGCCGTACTCGTCGCACAGCCGGTAGAAGTCATCGTGCTCGTAGATCCCGCCGCCCCAGACACGCAGCATGTTCATATTGGCTTCCGCCGTCGAAGCTACCTCATGACGGTAGCGCTCATAGGTCACCTCGGTCACGAAGCTGTCGTTCGGGATGTGGTTCGCTCCCTTGCAGAAGACCGGCACGCCGTTGAGCTCGATGTAGAAGCTCGTGCCGTGCGCATCCTTCTCCCGCACGAGCTTCGCCGACCGGAGACCGGTCGTCACGGACTCCTGCGCATGCACCTCCCCGCCGGATACCAGCTCCGCCCGGAAGTCCGTCAGCTCCTGAGTCCCCAGGCCGCGCGACCACCACAGGCGCGGGCTCTCCAGCTCGGCGGCCAGTTCGACCGTATGGCTGCCGGCTTGCAGACGGACCTCACGGCTCCACTGCCGCCCCTCGGCCGTTACGCGGAGCTCGCCGCTCCAGGCTTCGTCCGTCTGGACCTCGACCAGCGCCGTGAGACGGGCCGCCTCCGCCTTCACCTCATCCTGGCGGATATGGAAGTCCCGGATGCGGATGCCGGACCAGCTCTCGAGCCGCACGTCCTTCCAGATGCCGCTGGTCACAAACCGCGGCCCCCAGTCCCACCCGTAGTGATAAGGCGCCTTGCGAGCGAAAACGCTTACCTTTTCGTCCCCAAGACCGCCTGCTTCACTCTGGTCATTGACCGCAGGCAGCGCATACCCGAGCGCCCGCAGCTTCGGCAGATCCTCTTGAATCGGGGAACGGAACCGGATGCGCAGCGTGTTCTCCTCCTGCAGCAGTCCTTTGACGTCTACGCGCCAAGAGCGGAACATATTGTCGGCTGACAGAACCGGCTTCCCGTTCAGGTACACGTCGGCATACGTATCGAGGCCGTCGAAGACAAGCTCGACGTTCACTTGGCTCAGCTGTTCGGATGACGCATGGAAGCTCGTGCGGTACTCCCAGTCTTCCTTGTCGATCCACTGCAGCCTCTTCTCATTCGTGCCGTAGAAAGGATCTTCGATCTTCCCGTTTCGGAGCAGGTCCGTATGTACACAGCCCGGTACGGCGGCGGGCAGCCACTGCTCGTCTTTGCAGGCTTTGAATTCCCAGCCGGACAGGGTTATATAAGCAGGTTTCGTTATTGTCACAATCACCGTCTCCTTCTATGGAAGTGAAATAGAGTGGAATGCTGTGCCCCCATTATAAGGCAAATACCCACCCCTGACAATAACATAATACGGACATCAATTATAACAAATATAACACAAGATACAGTTGATCTTGGCCCCCATGGCCATGGAGGATAAATGGACGAATGCCGGTATATCCGTGAAAAAAAGCCCAGTCCGCTTCCCCTTCGGGAAACCGGCTGAGCTTATTGAGGATAGGAACCTTAGAATTCATACGCTTGAAGAAGCTCCGCCAATCTCAGTGCATGTGAGGCATGGAACGCTTCCCGCTTCTCCGCATCCAGATAATCGTCGATATAGTGCATGAGCACCGTTCTGCGCTGAAGCTCTTCCGGCAGCGTCAGAAGCTCATCCAGCGATGTATGCGACGGCAGGTTGTGGGGCTGCATATGGCACTCGTAGAAGAGCACCTTCGTCTTCGCCGCGGCCTCTTCCATCTGGCCGAGGTCAAACCGCGTATCCCCGCTGAAATAAAAATAAGGCGCGCAAAGCAGCCCGAAGGAAATCATTCCCGGGATATGTACGGTTCTTACCAGCTCGAAGCGCTGTCCTTCGATCTCGAACGCGTCCCGTACTGGGACGACCTCGAAGAAGTCCGAGAGCTCCTTCGGCCCCCGCGTCGAATAAGCGAGCCCGTGCCGGAGCGCATCCCACAGGTCCCCGAGCAGCTCTTCGTGCACGAACAGCCGGGGATTGCCCTTCAGCGGGTAGACCCCATGGTAGAACGCCAGCTTTTGCAGCCCGTTGATGTGGTCCTCGTGCAGGTGGGTGACGAAGACGTTCTCCACCCGGTTGAGCTCCAGCCCCAGCTCATGCAGCGCCGCATGGTTGGACTCCGGAAAATCAATGCACAGATTCGTGCCGCCGAACTCGAGCAGGGCGCTGTTATGCCCCTGCTTCACGCTGAAGCCGTCGCCCGCCCCCAAAAAAGTGAGTTTCATATTCCCTATTTCCCTCCCACAGTGAATCTATTATAGTAAGGATGAACTGACACCCTTGCTTGGAGGATAACCTGATGCTCCGCCGACTCTTCCCTTCCCGCCCGGAGCGGCGAAGATGGAAGCCATCGCTCTCGATGCTGCTGATCTCCTTGATCATTGTACTACTTACGAACAGTGTTTTCTATTATTATACAAAAAACAGAATGGCCCGCGAGCTCGAGGAACGGCTGCAGCTCATCGCCGATGTCCTGGCCGTCTCCATCCAGCATGCACGGGCCGGCGAGAAGCATGTGGAAGATCTCATCGGCCTGAACCTGCGGTCCGTCTCGATCGCAGCCCAGAGCCAGCTGCCTGCCGACATCGAGCAGGTCACGAGCGAACAGCTGGAGACGCTCAGCCGGCAGCTGATGGTCGACCATATCACGCTGATGAAACGGCAGGGCGACGATATTGTCGGCTACAAGTCTTCCGACCCGAAGGAGATCGGCATGAGCACAAAGGGCTGGCGCGGAGACTGGTTCCAGGCGTTCACCCAGCTGCTGGACCGCAAACAGACGCAGGTCCCGAGCGGGCAGGCGCTGCCGAACTACTGGTCCGGCCCGGTCAATACCTCGATGACCAATCCGAGCTCCGTGGACAAATGGGGCTATTATCATGACGGCTCGACGAACTACATCACCGATCCCTTCGTTCACGATACGCATCTGAGGTCTTACCAGCAGGATACCGGGGTGGATGCATTCATCCGCGAGATGACGCGCGAGGACCGGCCGAATGCGGCAAGCGAGATTACGGTCTACAACCCCCCGATCTTCCTGAAGGAGCAGGAGCAGTACCGCAAGGACGGGTACACTTGGTTCTCCGACCGCGAGATTCTGTTCGGCAGCTACACCATGAAGGACGGCCGGGATCCCTCCTCGGTCCATGAAGTGATGCGAACCGGACGGAATCAGGCGTTCACGACCGTGCTGGACGGGCATACCTATCTCAAGATGTTCATCCCGCTCGGGCTGGAGTACCCGGTCGTCATCGGGCTGACCGCAGATTATGAGCCCATCCTGGACTGGGTCCGCAAACAGCAGAGGCAGCTTACCCTGCTCATCGCCACCACGATCTTCATCGGGCTGCTCACCCTCTTCCTCTCGGCCCGGGTGATGAGCCGCAGCCGGGAACGGACGGCCGAGAGCGTGCAGGAAGTATATACCGACAAGATCGACGATCTGTTCCGCTCGATGAAGGAGCAGCGGCACGATTTTAACAACCATGTAGCGGCTCTCTCCGCCCTTGTGCAGCTGAAGCAGTATGAGGAGCTGACCCAGTATACGGAGCAGCTGATGGAGGAGACCCACGCCCTGAACGACATCATCCAGATCAACGTCCCGGCCCTGTGCGCTATTGTCCAGGCCAAGCTGATCCAGTCCGCCCAGCGGAAAATCCACTTCACCCACGATGTGGCGAACTTGTCGGGCGCGAACCTCGGGGCGCTGAAAGCTACCGACCTCGTCAAGGTCGTGAGCAACCTGCTTGATAACGCTTTCGATGCCGTCAGCGATTCGCCAGGGTCCGAGAAGCATGTACGGCTGACCGGGAGACTCTCGGACGGGAGGCTGCAGTTCGTGGTTGCCAATAACGGCGAACCGATCCCGGAGACGATGCGGGAACATATATTCGAAGCCGGCTTCACCACCAAGACGGGGAGCGGCAGCCACGAGGGACTCGGGCTGTTCATCGTTCAGTCGATCCTGAGCAGATACAAGGGACAGATCGAGGTTCACAGCTCTCCGGCCGAAACTCGTTTTGTGCTAAGCATTCCGGTCTAGGAATTAGGGAAACACATCAGGAGAAATACAGAGGGTAGGGATGCATCATGACTTATACCGTTATCATTGCGGAGGATGATCCCCTGCAGGCGAGGCTGTTGGAGCAGCTCTGCACGGAGGAGGGACTGCTGGTGGTCGGCGCGGTTTCGTCGGGCCGCCGGCTCATTGATGAGGTCACGGCAGGGAGGCCGGATCTCGTGATAGCCGACATCACCCTAAAGAGACAGGACGGCATCTCCGCCGTCCGGGAAATGATCGGGGACGGGCTCGCTCCCGTGGTGATCCTCGTCTCCGGCTCCGTCGATCCAGAGCACCTGCTCGCAGGCTATGACATTGCCGCCGTGGATTATGTGCGCAAGCCGATCCTGCGTGCCCGCTTCCAGCAGGCCGTGGACCGGGCCAAAGCCAGGGTGGATGCCAGACGCCGGGCGGCTGCGCTTCCGGAGCAGGTGAACTTCATCACCTGCAAGGTCCGTTACAGGGACCTGCAGTTCGCCGAGCCAGAGCTGCTCTACGCCGAGCGGACGATGCTCCGCAAGACGAAGGTGGTTCTCAGCGACGGCACCCATTTTCTCACAAGCACTCCCCTGCATGACATTCAGGTCCAGTGTTCGGAGCGCATCGTATTCAGCCACCGGAGTTACCTCGTCAACACCGCGCGGATCGCGGCGATCGAAACGGTACCCGGCGGTTCCAGGCGGAACTACGAGATCACCTTGATCGGCTGCCCGGTCAAGGTGCCGCTGACGCCTACGTACTACGGCGAATGCAGACAGCAGATGGAGTCGTTCGCGGGTAGACCGCTATGAGGACCAGCGCATCCGCTGTTTGCCGGCCGGCGGCAGCTTGGACGAATCCGGCGGAATCGGCATCGGGAGCAGCCAGTGGCCGGGCCGCATCCCCCGCACCGGCGGAACGGACAGCTTCGGGCGGACATACGCTTCATTCCTTTGGGGAAGCCGTGACAGAGGAAAGTGGCGGCGGCACGAACGGCAGAGCCCTTCGCTCGGCTCCTCATAAATGATCAGTCTCTCCGACAAGCAGTGTATGCAGCGGTCTCTCATGGTTCCCGTCCTCTTTCGATCAGTATATACTTCTACTGTACCAACCGGCAGCAGGGCTTGGGTATGGGTTGCGTCCGAAATGCGGAATCTTGCGCCCGAAATGTGCATGGCCGGGATGAACCTGAAAAGGAAGAAAAATATAGTCGAATGAAATATGCACCTAAAAGCGCGCTGGGCCAGGGCATGCTCTTCGCAGCGGTAACCATCCTGGTTGTCTCCATTGCCGGCGGCATCGCGCTGTACCTCCTGTTCTTCCGCCCGGCGGACGATTTTGCCTACCACGATACCTACTTTGCAGTTGGGCACATCCCCGTAGTCACGGCAGGCCTTCTGCTCGTTCTTTCCTTTATGGTGCTGACGGGATTATTCTGCGCGGTCAAGTGACTGTGGCTCCGGTACCGGCAATGATCCGCAGCTGCAGCAGCGATACTCTAAGATAAACGGCTTCTCCGTCCTATTAGGGCGATGCGTGTTTATAAGAATCGAGCCTTGGCGAGTTATAAATTGTTGTCAAGGAAAAAGGCCCGGGATCCTGTGATCCGGGCCATTATTATGACGCCTGCTCCTCGTATCCGCTTCCAATTCGTTCGCATGCTACTACTGCGATTCGCTCGCTCCGGTAGGGATCCGCAGATCCTGGAAGTTCTCCACAGATGCGCTTTTCTCATAAAAATGGGTGGCATTCGCCTGAATCCCTTCGCGGGTGTAGAACGGGTCGTCCGGCTGCAGCGGGAAGGTCACCTTCTCTCCGGTGCTTGCCGACTTGTAGATTCCGAGGATGAGCTCCAGCGTGCTGCGGCCGCTGATCCCGTCGACGAGTACCGGCGCTCCGGTTTCGATGGCGGCGAGGAGATTGTCCACCTGGCCGGCGTGCCCGGTGTGCGCCGGACCCGGCAGGCTGTCATACAGCTCCCGGATCTGTGCCTCAAGTTCGCCGTCCGCTGCCGGGAAGCCGTTCGGCAGCGATTGCGAGGCCTTCACCTTCCAAGGAGCGGAAACGCGGGCCCGTCTGCCCTGGAAGATCAGCTGCTGCTCCTCCCCGTGATGCACGACCGAGCTGGTGATCTGAGCCAGCGCCCCGTCCGGGAAGCGCAGCATCGCAATCGAGAGATCCTCAACCTCCGCGTTGTCGTGGAATGTGTTGCTCATGAACGCCTGCAGCTCGGCCGGCCTGCCCATCATCCACAGGAACGCGTCGATATGGTGCACCGCATGGTTCAGGGTGCAGCCCCCGCCTTCCTTCTCCCAGGTGCCGCGCCACCACAGATCGTAATAGCAGTGGCCCCGCCACCAAAACGAATCCACCTGCGCGTGTACGACCGGTCCCATGAGCCCGCTGTCCAGGACCGACTTCAGCTTCCACAGGGGCTCCGTGAATCGGTTCTGGGCCACCACCGACAGGATTCGTCCGCTCTCCAAGGCTGCCGCATTCATTTCGTCACACTCCTGCAGCGAGGAAGCCATCGGCTTCTCCACGAGCACATGCTTGCCGGCCCGCAGGAAGTCGATCGAGATGGGTGCATGGGTGTAGGGCGGCGTGCAGACCGATACGAGATCAATGTCCTCCTGAAGCAGCTCCTTATAATCCGCGACTGCGCGCGCACCCTCCAAGCCGAATTCGGCGATGCGGGCTTCCGCCTTGTCCTGGTAAATATCGCTGACCGCGACAATCCGGCAGCGCTCCGGAAACTTCAGGTAAGCATCGATGTGGGCACGCGAAATGGCACCTGTGCCAATGATGGCTATCTTCAACATAGGGAAAGACCTCCTCAGGCTTCTCTTTTTTCTTTTATTGTAAAAGAATCCTGCTCTCCTTTATGCCGCAATATTGTGGGATAATGCTTCAATCTTGCGGAACTGTGTGAACGGCTGCTGGTGGAGCAGCGAAATCATGCCGGGGCGGAGAACCGGCCTGCGAGGTGGCTCCATGCTGCCGAAGCGGGATCTTTTTCGGGCTTACGGAGGCGGCGCCCCGCCGATGGGCCGAGGCTTCGGGCTTCGTACACGGATTTTCCGTGTTCGCCCGGTCGGCCCAAGGCGGTTTCGCGTCCCCAAGACGGATTTTCCGGCTTACATGGGCCGCGTCCGGCCGATGGTCCGAGGCTTCGGGGGCTGTACACGGATTTTCCGTGTTAGCCCGGCCAGCCCGGGGCGGGATCGCGGCCCGAAGACGGATTTTCCGGCTTACGTGGGCTGCGCTCGGTCGAATGTCCAAGGCTACGGGCTCCGTACACGGATTTTCCGTGTTAGCCGGCCAGCCGGCCGCATGTCAGGGAGGCTTGTCCCTGGGCTAGCCTCCTCCTCCGGCACGCGTACACCGTATCAGGCCGCACACAGTTGGCGTGTTGTAACCCCGTCCCCAGCATATGCAGCGGACAGAATCGCTTAATGTTCCACTCCTGCGCCTCCGTTGGCATAAGAAAATCCCCTGGTCGGTGTCCTTTCGAAGAAGTGCATCCGTGGATTAATCAAAAACATCCGTCTCCCCGGCCAGCCCTGCCGGAAGAAACGGATGTTTCACTCAGCCCTTTTTCACACCGTCCGCATCAAATAACCGCACGTACGCCACAAGCTCAGCCCAGTTCACCCACGATAGGCCCACCTTCTGGTCAGCCGCCCCATAGGCCATCACGAGATCGTCTCCGACAAGGATCCCTGCGGTGGTGAACAGGCATGGCGTCGGATAATCCGTCGGCATCTCCCACTCCTGCTGCGCGTACATCATGCGCTCGGAGCACCGGTGTGTCACGACGGGAAAATCATCCTCCTGCTCCCGTACGATCAGGAACGACTGGGTGTAGCCGAAGTGCGCATCCTTTTTGCCGTGGTACGCGACCAGCCACTCGTCTTCGGAGATGCGCAGCGGCGGCCAGCTCGCCCCGATGCGGTTCTCCTCCCAGTCGAACCGGCCGGCCGCCAGCAGCCGGTGCTCCGCCTTCGGCGAAGCGAAGTCCCCGATCTCCTCGGCCGCCGCCAGGTAGATCGAAGGGCCGAGATCCGCCCCGTCCGGGAAGGCCGCCGGGGTCATGGGACGGTGCAGCATGACATACTGCAGCCGCCCGTGGATCTTCATCCGCTCAGGGAACAGGAACACATCGCGGTTGTCACTCACATGCCCTTCGGTCAGCGGGCCCACATAAGCGAAGGCTTCCTCATACCGGCGCGCCTTCAGCTTGTCGAGGTCAAGCCGGTACAGCACGGTAACCGTCACGTTCGTCCGGCACGTTTCGTAGAAAGGGCCCTCCCCCTCCTGAGTCCACTCCGGCACATAATCGTAGCGGGTCTCAATGGGAGGGTCCCCATCCACCAGCCAATACGGCCCGGGCGGGAACAGCCGGCACGCAGCCGAGAGATACAGCTGTCCCTCGACCGGAAAAATCCGTGGATCTTCGATGCAGCCGTTGGCGTAATTCCATACCTGCCGCCCGACCGCATCCGTGACCTTCAGTTCCTCTTCCTCCCAGCCCAGCTCAGGGGCCAATGCCGGACGCGAGAAATCCGCATCCCAGGTCTGCCCCCGGTCATGGCTGACGGCATAGCCAAGGAAGATCGGGTAGGGCGGGTATTTGCCCTCGCGCTGCTTTTGCGGCCACGGCCCTGTCGCCCGGAACAGCATATGCAGGGTATCCGCATCCTCCGGGTCCTGGACGATCGCCGGGTTGAGCACCATCTTGCTGGCCCAGTCGCAGCCCGGCTGGGGGACCAGCACCGGCTCCGGCGAATAGTGAAACTGGGGTTTCATGCCTCTCTCCGCCTCCTTATCAATATACAGAGATACGCAGCGGAACGAACCGCCTGCAGGAGACGGCATCGGCTGCCGCCCCGGCTTTACTTGTCAATCTGATGCTGACCTTCCGTCCGGCCCTTGCCTATCGATCGGCCCTTGTACTACCGCCTGACGATTCCTTCGTTCGGACTCGCCCTTCCATATCCACTATGCTCGACAAACAGACTCCGGCTTCCCTCACGGCGGCTGTGCCATCCACCAGACTATGCCATTCCATCTCAACTATGCCCCGAGCAGTCTCGTCTTTTCTTCCTGACCCTGCTTGTCGATCTGATGCTGACCTTCCGTCCGGCCCTTGCTTATCGATCCCGACCCTGTCCTACCGTCCCGACAATTCCTTAGCTCGGACTCGCCCTTCCATATCCATTAGGATCGACAAGCAGACTCCAGCTTCCCTCACGGCGGTTGTGCCATCCACCAGACTATGCCATTCTATCCCAACTATGCCCCGAGCAGTCTCGTCTTTCCATCCTGACCCAGCTTGTCGATGAGAACACTTCCTTATCGTCCGGTCCTTGCCCAAGGATCAGACAATGCCGCTTCATCCCGGCTATGACTTCCGCTGACCTTTCTTTCCTTCCGGCTGGACTTGCCCAACCTGCTCCGCCTTCCATTCCGGCGATGCCGATCGATTCTGCCCTGCGATCCCGACTTGCGGCTCCATCCTCCTCTCCACCTGCTCTCCGCTCACTCTCAAGACTTCCCCTTGCGCGTCAGCCCGGCAAGCTCGCTCCACTCCTCGGGGGTCACCTCGAGCAGGTCGTTGAACTGCCCGGCGCCCTGCAGCCACTCCCCGCCGTCGATCGTTACGACCTCGCCGTTGATGTAGCCGGCGTAGTCGGAGATCAGGTAGGCGGCCAGGTTCGCCAGCTCCGCCTTCTCCCCGACGCGCTTCAGCGGCACGCCCTGCACCAGCTTCTCCGCGAGCTCCGGCGTCGGCGCCAGCCGGCTCCACGCACCGTCGGTCGGGAACAGGCCCGGGGCAATGGCCGCCTGGCGGATGCCGTAGCGGGCCCACTCCACCGCGAGCGAGCGGGTCAGCGCCAGCACGCCGGCCTTCGCGGCCGCGGAGGGCACGACGAACGCCGAGCCCGTGGACGCGTACGTCGTCACGATGTTCAGCATCGTGCCGCCCCGGCCCGCTGCGATCCACCGCCGGCCCAGCTCCAGCGTTGTGTAAAACGTGCCGTGCAGCACGATGTTCAGCACGGCGTCCACTGCCCTCGGCGAGAGGCTCTCCGTCGGGCTCGCGAAGTTGCCCGCCGCATTGTTCACGAGCACGTCGATGTGCCCGTAGTGCCCCTCGACGGCATCGATCATCGCCAGCACCTGGGCCGCATCGCGCACGTCGCAGGGCGTATGGAACACCTCGCCGCCTCCGGCGCAGAGCTCCGAAGCGGCCTGCGCCAGCACCTCCTCCCGGCGGCTGGTGATCGCCAGCTTCGCCCCGAGCTCAAGGAAACGCTCGCCCATCGCCCGGCCGAGTCCGGTGCCGCCGCCGGTGATCAGCACGACCTTATCGCGCAAGAGCTCCTTATCGAACATGGCGGCGCTCCTTCCCGGCCGGCCGGCGTCCCGGCACGGCCGCCCCCTTTTCCAGGCAGCCCTCTCCGAACCGTCCCCGGGCATGCCGCTCCCCCTCATGCTCGGCCGCGGCCGCCTCTCCTGCCTCCACCCGTCCATGCTCCGCTTCAGCCGGCCCCGCAGGCTCTACCTGCTTCCACCTCCAGTTCACCGCATTCATCCTAAGGTTCAGCCCGATCAGCGTATGATTCATCGTCTATGCCCCATCTCCTGATTGGTAGTGGTCCTTGTACTGCTCGCGAAGCTCGCGCTTCATGAACTTGCCTACGGACGTCCGGGGAATCTCCTGCAGCACCACGACATCGTCCGGAATCCACCACTTGGCAAACCGGCCCTCCAGAAAGGCCAGCAGCTCCTCCTTCCCGGCCGCCCCTTCCGAGCCCTCCTTCCACGACACAAAAGCCAGCGGCCTCTCACCCCACTTCGGATGCGGAACCCCGATGACACAAGCCTCGAAGACCCCGGGATGCGCCATGAGAGCGTTCTCCAGATCGACGGAAGAAATCCACTCGCCGCCGCTCTTCACGAGATCCTTCATCCGGTCGACCAAGCGCACGAAGCCCTCCGCATCGATCACCGCGATGTCCCCGGTCTTGAACCAGCCGTCCTCGAACGCTTCCCGGGTCCGTTCGTCCCTGTAATACTCGGAGGCGATCCACGGCCCGCGCAGCCAGATCTCGCCCATGTCCCTGCCGCTGCGGGGGACGTCGCCCTGGGGACCGACGATCCGCATCTCGAGCCCGGGCACGAGCACCCCCTGCGACGCCAGAATATCGAGCTGCCGCTCCTCCGGCAGGCTGAGCTGGCCGCTCTTCAACCGGGAGACGGTCACGAGCGGACTCGTCTCGGTCATGCCGTATGCGTGGCAGAGCGGAACGCCGATCCGCCGGTAGCTCTCGATGAGGCTCCGGGGCGCCGCCGATCCGCCGCAGATGGCGGCCCGCAGGCTCGAGAGGTCCGCCTGCACGGACATCTGTGCCTGCAGTGCCGCGGTCCACACCGTAGGGACCCCGGCGGCAATCGTCACGCGCTCCGTCTCGATGAGCCGCAGCAGCACATCCGGCGCGGGAACCGGCCCCGGCAGCACCTGCTTCGCGCCGAACCAGACCGAAGCGAACGGCAGTCCCCACGCGTTGACGTGGAACATGGGCACGACCGGCAGCACGGTATCCCGCTCCGACAGTCCGAGCGTATCGGCGCTGCCCAGGGCCAGCGAGTGCAGATAGATGCCCCGGTGGGAGTAGATCACGCCTTTGGGGTTGCCGGTTGTGGCCGAGGTGTAGCACATGCCCGCGGGAGCGCTTTCATCAATGTCGCCGGGAAACTCGCAGCCTGCGTCCCCGCTCTCTATCATGTTCTCATAGGAATAGGGCGGCTGTAAAGAGGTCTCCGGGAGGCCTTCCCCCTCCGCCATGACGATATAACCTTCGACGTGGACCAGCCGGTCCTTCACTCTCTCGAGCAGCGGCAGCAGGCACTCATCCACGAGCACGAAGCGGCTCTCCGCATGATTCAGGATATACGCGATATGTTCCGGAGACAGCCGGATATTCACCGTATGCAGGACCGCCCCCATACAGGGGATCGCAAAATAAGCCTCCAGGTGCCTGTGATGGTTCCACGCGAAGGTCGCCACCCGGTCCCCTCGCTTCACCCCCAGCGCCTCCAGCGAGGAAGCCAGACGGCGCGTCCTCCGGCCGAACTCGCCGTACGTATAACGCAGCACCCCCGCAGCTGTGCGGGATACGATTTCTTTTTGCGCGAACAGCGTCTGGGACCTCTCGAATAATGAGCGGAGCGTTAATGGAAATTCTCCCATCCAGCGGCACCTCCGTGAGTAGATTCCTGCCTTCCGCTTCCTACTGTCATCATATCAGAGGCCCCCCGCTTATATGAATGAAAAGTAAAGAAGTGTTACAATAGGGAGGTGGAGCTTTTTTCCACCCCTGTGCCACTGCCCCTCGGGCGGACCAAACACTACAGAGAGAAGGGTGTTCGCATGCCAAACCAACTGCAGCGCCAAGACGTGCCCGCGCACGAAAAATGGAATCTGGCCGACATTTACCCCTCGCCCGCCGCGTGGGACGAAGACTACGCCAAGATCGAAACCCTGATCACCACGGTCAAGGCATTCGAGAACCAGCTGACCGCAAGCGGCTCCCTGCTCGCTTTCCTCCGCAGCCAGGAAGAGATGTACCGCCTGTACGAAAAGGTGTATGTGTACGCTTCTCTCCAGCTCGCCCAGGATACGCGCGAAACCTCCTCGCAGGCTCTGCTCGACAAGGCCAGCCAGCTCGGTGTGCGGGTCAGCGCTTCGACGGCCTTTTTCTCCCCGTTCCTGATGTCCCTCGATCCCGAGGTGCTCGAAGGCTATATCAAGGAAGAGGAAGGACTGCGCTACTACGAGAGAGACCTCTACGAGGAATACAAATACAAGAAGCACGTGCTGAGCCAGGAAAAAGAGGAGGTCCTCTCCCAGCTCGGCGAGGTGATCGGCGCCCCGCGCACGATCTTCAATATGCTCAACAATGCGGACATCCGCTTCGGCAAGGTGCATAACGAGGAAGGCGGCGAGGTTCCGCTGACCCGCGGGATGTACGCCAAGATCATGGAGCACCAGGACCGCTCGAAGCGGGAGGAGGCGTTCCATGCGTTCAACAAGCCCTACCTCGAGCTGAAAAACACCATCGCCGCCACCCTCGGCTCCTCGGTGAAGAACAACGTCCTCTTCTCCCGGATGCGGGGCTATGAGTCGCCGCTGCAGCGCTCCCTCTTCAAGGACGACGTGCCGGTGTCGGTGTACGATAACCTGCTGGAAGCCACCAAGGCGAACCTGGCTCCCCTCCACCACTACCTCCAGGTGCGCAAAAAAGCACTCGGCGTCGAGGATCTGCGCGTGTATGACCTCAGCGTGCCGCTGGTCACCGATGTGGAGATGACGATTCCGTACGAGGAAGCGTACGACACCATGCTGGCAGCCCTGGCTCCGCTCGGCGACGAGTATGTGAGCGTGCTGGCCGAAGCCCGCACCTCCGGCTGGATCGACGTCCGCGAGACCGAGGGCAAGCGCTCCGGCGCCTTCTGCTCGGGCCCGTACGGCACGCACCCGTATGTGCTGCTCAACCACAACAACACGTTCGACAGCATGTTCACCCTGGCGCACGAGATGGGCCATGCCATGCACTCGTACTACAGCGACAAGCACCAGCCGGCGATCTCGGCGCAGTATACAATTTTCGTGGCGGAGGTGGCCTCTACGGTCAACGAGGTGCTGCTCATGAAGCACTACCTGAAGCAGAATCCATCGGAGAGCCTCAAGAAGTACCTCCTGAACCACTTCATCGACGAGTTCCGCGGCACCTACTTCACGCAGGTTATGTTCGCCGAGTTCGAGAAGCAGGTGCACGAGAAAGCGATGCGCGGCGAGACCCTGAACAGCGATTCGCTCAGCGAGGTGTACGAGGACCTTTACAAGACCTACTACGGCGACGTGCTCGAGCTCAACCCCGAGGTCAAATACGGCTGGGCCCGCATCCCGCACTTCTACAACGCGTTCTACGTCTACAAGTATGCGACCGGCTATGCGTCGGCGTTCCATCTGGCCTCCCGCATCTTCGACGGGGATGCCGAAACGGTGCGGACGTACCTGGAGTTCCTGAAGTCCGGCCGCTCGGAGTACCCGCTCGAGCTTCTGCGCCGCACCGGCGTGGATCTGCTCCAGCCCGAGCCGATCCAGGGGGCCATGGAGGCGTTCGCCGGGATCGTGAAGGAATTCGAGAGCACCTTCTGAGTGCAGCCTGAAATAAAAAAAGCCAAGCTTCCTCTCCGCCGCGGAGAAGGGGCTTGGCTTTTTTGAGATCGTCAGCAAGACGGACCGCTTCGGTCAGCACGCATCGTCTCATCAGGGAAATGTGAGCCTGTTGTCGCCGGACTGCGTGATACAATGGGAGGCAAATGGGCTGATCATACCAGTTTAGAATCGACAGAGTGGGAGTTTCTGCGCCATGTGGGATTGTCACTCGGGGTGCCCGATACGGCCATTCTGCGTGAGGACCAGGCGGCTCATACATTCGATAACGCCCGCTTGTCCCGGGAAGTACTGCAGCAGGCAGGCATTCATCCCCGGAGCTTCACGCTCGTCTGCAAAAACTACCATGCGCGAGGAGCTCTGCTGACGTATCAGCTTCATTTTCCCAGGGAGACAGTCTTCCATGTGAGTCCGGTCGTTGACAACACCGGGATTACCAAGGAGAATTGGCATCTGGAAGAATCAAAGATCCACTGCGTCATGAACGAGCTCGAGAAGGTCGGAACGTATTTCCGCCCTCATATTCTCCGCAGTTCCATGTGAAGCAGAGGAAAGGGCCGGCCGGCACCGTCGAGCTCGGAACGGCCTCTCTGTACGAATCCATACCGCTTGTAGAACGCACATGCGCCATCGTTTTGTTCGTTGACATCTACTTGCAAAGAGCCGCCATGCATGCTTTCCACATGCCGGATTAACCGGCTGCCCATCCCCTGGCCATGATACGCCGGATCGATGAACAGCATCTCGATCTTGGTCCCATCCAGCCCGATGAATCCGGTCGGCGTCTGATGGTCCCACAGGGCCAACCAGATTTCAACCTCTCGCAGGGCACCGCCCCGAACGATTCCATGGTAGAATTCCAAATCCACTTCGGTCAGAAAGGTATGCGTCTGCCGGACAGCCCGGTACCAGATATCCACGAGCTGATCATGAAATTTTTCTTGATAAGGGATAATGTCGATTGTCATGACAAGTCCTCCTGTACTTTTGTTGATCGTTGATCGCAGATTGCAGACGACCCTCGGTTTCATGTTACCAGACACTAAGCCCAGTTCGATGATCGTTATCCTCGGTGATATATGCGAGCGACTCTACTCCGTTGAACCGGGCATTCTCGTACAGCCGCTCGAGCTGCACTTGATCTTTGCAATAGACAGCAGCATAGATGCTGTCGACAATGAGGAAAATCAGGGCGCATTCACTTTTCATAAACTCCTCAAATGTACAAAAGGTTGAGATCGCCTTCCCCTTTGGAAAGGCCTTCAAATCCGCGAAGATGACATACTGCGGGAACTCCCTCTGGATGATATTATTCAGCATCTCACCTTCCATCTGCATGACATGTCCGTCAAACATCTCGATGAGGTTCCCGTCCACAGCCTGATACATCTCCGCAGCGCCGATCCTCCACGTGTATGCGGAGCAGTCGACTGGCTGTAACATCCGCGCTAACCATCGGTCATACTCATTGGGAATAAGAAAACGGATCCCCCGCTTCATCCGTGGACCCTCCTTCTTGCTGCCCCCCTATTCTACCACTCTTCTAATATATGGTAGAATAGTCAAGGTAAATACGAATAAGGAGCCTCTTACGTCATGTGGAAAAAATCAACTTTGGCTGTTCTGCTGGGGATCAGCCTTTCACTGTCCGCAGCCCTACCCGGCAGTGCCTCGGAATATGCGGATACCCCTACGCTGCCTGCGGACGGCGACCATATTCCGAAGTCCGTAACACTGCTCAAGGAAACGCCTTACTATGCGATCCCGAATGTGCTTCTGAATCAGCCGGAAGGGGCTTTCTCCCCGCAGACGGTGGAGATTATAGAAGCCGAGGCCCACTGGGCGGCCTTCCCCAACTGGTGGAAAATTCGTACGGTCTTCGGCGACCGGTGGATTAAGACGGAGCCCGGGACGTTCGAAGTGCCTCTGCCAAGCAAGCTTACGCTCCTTCAGGACACCCCGATCTATGCCAAAGCCGACGAGCGCCTGAAGCCCTCCGCCGTTCTGTCACCCCAGGAAGTCAGCGTTGCCGGTGCCGAAAAAAGGTGGTTCTACAGCGCACTGAATGACGAGAACGAGCAGAAATGGATCCAGATCCAGACCTCCTGGCTTGGCCCCCAATGGATCCGTCTGCCGATGAAACAAATTGGATCGCTGAAGCGCAGTTCCGGGAGTAAATTTTATCGAATCACGCAGCTGTCTACCCTTCCTCCCATGCTGGAAGTACTCGGCACCAGTGCTCCCTCGAGTGAAGTAAGAAACAGCATTCTGACAGAAACCGGTGAATTCGTCACCCCGCTTGGCAGCTTTTATGAGGTGGAAACGAGCGAGGGCAGAAGATGGACGCGGACTCCCGGTCAGGTAATCACTGTGTCGGACGAGACGATCACCCGAAGCAAGCCGGCCGCTCTCTATCCGCTGCCTAGTCTGGACAGCGGCGAGCCTGTATTGGCTGCCCCCCAAACCTTGAACGTTTCGGAGAAACTCGAAGGGGATCCGGTGCATTACTACGACGGAGGCTGGTATCATGTGAAGGCTGCCGAGGGCGAGGGCTGGTTCAATGCCCGGTTCTCGGAGCCGGAAGACTCTAAGCCCGTAATGGCGGAGATTGACCTGCGAACGGACAAGACCCCTCTGTATCTCTATCCCGACAGCTCCCTTCTGCTGCACAATGGGGTACTGAGTCCCCAGACGGTACGAGCGACAGCTTCCTGGGATGCTCCGAACGGTGTACGCTGGTTCCGGATTTCGACCTTCCTGGGGGACGCCTGGCTTGAACTCAACCCGCTTCAAGACCGTTATCTCCCGGCCGGGCGCGAACAGGATCCGCAGATCTACGGAGAGAAGAGATATCAAGGCTACTTTTATATGAACAATGGGGTACTGCCGCACGGAGAGGAGAAAGTGGGGGTTGAACGGCAAAATGAAATCTACTTTCGATCCTCCTTTTTGGCCCAAATGTATCACTTTACCGTCAGTGGACCCGATGCCGACAGCAGCTGGACCTTCACCCATGAGTCGGGCTATGCTTTCCGGGTGAAAGCCGGCGGGAAGAAGGCCGAGCTGTTCTGGAAAGGCCGGAATGCCGGAACCGCGCTTCTGTCCGCCGAGCCAGCCGTCTCCGTGGATCAGGAAGCGCCCGATCTCCGGCTCGACGATATGAGAGCCTTGTTCGGGGCTTCAACAGTGACCGCACCGGATCACAGCTGGGTGAGTCTCAGTTCCTCTGAGTATACATTGGGTGACTTCGAGCCGCCCGTCCGTATGGAAGGGAATGTGCTGAGGTTGTCGGTCCTGCTGTATGACATGGAACGCCCGGAAACCAATGAGTCGGCCAACCGGCTCAAGCTATACGTCATCGACCGCGATGCCGAGCGTTCCACGGCTTTGACAGCACAGAACAGCGCAAACCAAGAAAAACTGTTCTCCATGGCCCAAAACGTGGCTCTGTATGACCTGACAGCGCAAAAAACGCTGAAACCCGGCCTGAACCGCCTCACCGCCGTCTTCAAGGTAGGCGAACGGATCATCCATGAACAGGACTTCGAGGTGACGGCACAATAAGCTACAGAGGCTTCGATAACCGCTTCTTGCTTCAGTCTGTCTGTCCGCACGCTGTTAAGGATCCAACCAAACTAAGAAAAACGCCTGTCGGCGTCCTTTTAAGGAAGATGCGCGTTTATAAGAAATATAAGATAACGGGATCGGGCCCTGGCGTGACCGCCGGGAGGTGGCGGCCCAACTGTTCTTCAACCTGAACTGGCAGGATCCCTATTTCACCGCAGTCCATATGGGCAAGGTGCGGGAGAGTACGCCTGCCGGACGAATGGTTTCAACAGCAGCCCCAGCCGTCGGTGCTGAAAAGCCTGTTTACCTTAGGCGGGCGGCCGCGCTCCGCGACCTGCAGTTCAATACGGAAAGTGTGCGATTCAGCCTCCGCCTCTGGTGACCGATCGTATTGGCAGGACGTCGGAGCGTTCATTTTAAATAGCGGAAGTGAGGTATCTTATTGGGGGATTTCCCAGCATTTCCCGCAAAATAGCGGAACTCAAATGCCTTATATGGGGAAAAGGGGCCTGCAAACCACGCCGATCCTTAGGATAGCGCATCTGAGTTCCCTTATTTCGGGTAGGAACCATCGAAAAGTGGAAATAACGCACCGTACTTCCGCTATTTTCATAGACGGCTTGCGCGCCAGCAGAATCGTCTTGCGATATAGGAAAGCTTCAGCTTCGCTAAGCATATATCCTTTCTTATATCTTAAGCCAAAGGGCTGCCCATCCAAGGCAGCCCTTCTTTTTGCCCCCACCCCGGTTACCGCACCCCCATCGCCCGTTCCGCCGCTTCCACCGTATGCTTCAGCAGCATGGCGATCGTCACGGGCCCTACGCCGGCCGGAACCGGCGTAATGGCGGATGCGTTCCTGCACGCCGCTTCATAATTGACGTCGCCGACATTGCCCGGATTGTAGCCTGCATCGAGTACTACGGCGCCCGGCTTGATCCACTCTCCCTGGATGAAGCGCGGCTTCCCCACCGCCGCCACCACGATATCCCCCAGGGCCACCATCTCGGCGAGGTTCGCAGTCTTGGAATGGCAGACCGTC
This sequence comes from Paenibacillus sp. S-38, assembly GCF_049942825.1. NCBI lineage: Bacteria > Bacillati > Bacillota > Bacilli > Caryophanales > Paenibacillaceae > Paenibacillus > Paenibacillus sp. S-38. The sequence goes on along the minus strand of NZ_CP187970.1, from coordinate 2,776,354 downwards.
ACGGTCGCGTTCCGGTTAAGGAGCATCGCGGATACGGGCTTGCCCAGAATGGGGCTCCTTCCGATGACCACCGCATGCTTGCCTTCGATCCCGATGCCGTAATCATCGAGGATCGCCAGGATCGCAGCAGGGGTACAGGATGGATACGCCGCTGCACCGAAAACATTCATGGCATAGCCCAGCATCGTCACCCCGTCCACGTCCTTGCCGATCGCAATCGCATCGAAGGCCGCCCGCTCATCGATATGCGCGGGCACCGGATGCTGCAGAAGAATGCCGTGCACGGCAGGGTCTTCGTTCAGACGGCTGATGACGCCAAGCAGCTCCTCTGTCGTTGTCGTGCCGGGAAGCTCCACCCGGATGGACTCGATGCCGAGCCGCCGGCAGGCATTTCCCTTCATTTTCACATACGTCGCCGACGCAGGATCGCTGCCGACCAGGATGGTCGCCAGGCAGGGACTACTCCCCCGCTCCTTCAGCCGCCCCACACGCTCCGCCAGCCTTGCTTTGATGCCTGCCGCCACACGGCTGCCATCCAGCACAATAGGTTCCCTCATGTTCATACCGCTCCTTCGCTTGGAGATATAAACAAAAAGAGGCAAGGGAATCTTCTCTCCCTTACCTCTGCCCAGGCGTACGGCTCGTATATCCGTGTGCTTCCTCATGGTTCCCCATGCTCCGCCAGTCACACACAGCGATCAGTTTCTATCATTGTACATGATTCGCTGCCAATTCATCAACTGCCGCTTGTATCGTTCTAACGTTCAGCCCGAGATCTGCAGCACCAGCTTCCCCACCGTGCTCTTCCCCTCAAGAAGCTCGTGTGCCTCGGAAGCCTTCTCGAGCGGGTACACGCCGAACACCTCCGAACGGATCACGCCGTCCGCCAGCAGGCCGAGCGCGGCCTTCGCCGCCTCTCCCACCTCTGAAGAGGCATACTCACTGTAGCCGCCGATGTTGAAGCCGATCAGCGATCGGTTCGCAAGCCAGGCCTCCGTCATGGACTGCGGGACGTCCCCCGCTCCGCTGGCATTGCCGAGCAGCACGAGCTGACCCAAGGGACGCAGCAGCTCCTGACTGGCCCGGCGCATCTCCCCGCCTACGGGGTCCAGCACCAGATCCAGGCCGCGGAAGCCTTCCTTCCGGCGCAGCTCTTCCGCGAAGCTTGCCCGCAGGAACAGCTCGTCGTAGCCCAGCGATGCGGCCAGCTCGACCTTCTGCGCGCCGCCGACCGTGCCGTAGACCCGGCCTGCGCCCAAATGCCGGGCAAGCTGCCCAAGGAAGCTGCCGAGTCCGCCCGCTGCACCATGGACGAGCACATGGTCCCCTGGACGCATCCTCGCCACCTGGCCAAGGGCCATACACGCTGTCGTCAGGTTGACGATGCTCGCTGCGGCCGTGCACAGGTCGAGCCCGGCCAGGGGACCTTCAAGCGGTATCGTCAGCTCCGGCCGGGTGACGGCAACGGAAGCGTAACCCCCCAGCTCGGTCAAGGTCATGGCAGCTACAGGCTGCCCCACCCGGAACCCCTGCACGCCTTCGCCGATGGCCCTGACATAACCGGATACCTCCAGGCCGGGAACGACCGGGAAAGGCAGCAGCTCCCCGAGATCCCCCCGCCTCAGGAGGACATCCACATATCCTACGCCTGCATACACGACGTCCACCGTCAGTCTTCCCGGAGGCGGCTGAAGGTTCGGCAGCTCCTTCACCGTCAGTTCCTCGGCCCCCATCGGCCGGTCAATTACTACTGTTTTCATCACCTGTAACACCCTCTCTGATTTCGTTAATAAGCTTAGTTTAGACGGATCCGGAGAGGGGAGCCACAGTATGTTTATGCTAGTAAAAGCAGTACCAGGCAGCCGTTCATCCACCGGTACCGCCCAGCAGGTGCAGCAGATTCGATTCGGTCTCCGTCCCCGTGACCGGGGTGTATATGCAGCAGTGCACATCCGTTCTGCCGTTCAGGCTGCCGAAGGAATGGATCTCGAAGAGAAGCTCCCCGGCACGCGGGTCGTTCAGCTCCACGCGGGCGGTTTTCTTCAGCTGAATGTCATGCCGGCTCCAGAGCGTATCGAACACCGGGCACTTCCTGCAAAGCCGCTTCACCGTCTCCCCGAACCACGGGTCCTCCCGGTGCTTGTCGTAGTAAGAGCGGAATACCGCGACGGAATACCGGGCGAATGCCTCCCAGTTCACCATGCGGGCCCGAAGGCTCTCATCCTCGAAGAGCAGCCGGATCATCACGCGGTCGTGAGCCTCCATGGACGCAAAGTCCGCAAGCACCATCCCCGCCGCCCGGTTCCAAGCCAGCACTTCCGTCCGGTCGCTGCTGATAAAAGAAGGGTACGGGAGCCGGTCGATAATCCGCTGCCATTCAGGGCAGATCTCCGTCTCCCTGGAGACAGGGGTTTCGGAGGCCTCCGGGGAAGCAAGCCGGAGAAGGTGCGTCATCTCATCCCCGCTGAGCTGCAGGGCCCGGCCGATGCCTTCGATGACCTCCCGCGACGCGGTCACTTCACGCCCCTGTTCGAGCCAAGTGTAGTACGTGGCGCTCACCCCCGCCAGATAAGCCACCTCTTCCCTGCGCAGCCCAGGCGTTCTCCGGCGTCCGTACGAACCGGTGATGCCGGCCTGCTCCGGCTGCAGACGCTCCCTCCTGGATTTGAGAAATTCGCCCAGAATTTTCGCCCTGCTTCCGGCTTCCTCTGCTTTCAACGCTGCTTCTCTGCCTGCCATCCTGCCTCACCCGCGCTTTCTTCCTTTTTCTCCTATTGTAACGTCTTCGGGGCTCCGAATACCATACCCGAACACCTTAGGCGGCGATCGGAAGCAAGCAGTCATATCCCCTTCTTCCGAAGCGTAATATTACTAAAGGCAATAGAGCGAGAGCGAAGGAGGCTGCGTACTCATGGAATACATCCTACTCGGGCTGCTTGCGCTGCGCGGGCAGACGATCTACGAGCTCAGCAAGAATATGAAAAATACCGTCGCCCTCTCCTACAGCGACAGCCTCGGAGGCATCCAGGCGGCGCTGAAGAAGCTGATGGACAAGGAATGGATCTCCTGCAGCGAGATGGTGGAGCGCGGCAAGCTCAAGAAGGTATACTCCATCGAAGCGCCGGGCCGCGAGCAGCTGCTCGATTGGCTGCGCTCGCCGATCCCGATCGACAAGCTGAAGGACCTGGCGGTGGCGCGGCTGTTTTTCCTCGGACTGCTTCCCGCCTCCGACTGCGCCAAGGTCATCGAAGGGTACACGGTATCCCTTACGGAGATGCACCGGCACCTGACCGCGCTGGAGATTCAGGCGAGCCTGATGGAGCCCGGAATCCCGGAGGAGAAGCGGGAGATCTACCGCTGGCAGCTGCTCTCGCTCCGGTACAGCGTAGACCAATATGCATTCGGCGCAAAGTGGTACTCGGAGCTGCTGAAGAACATGACAGAAGGAGGCGGGCCAAGCGATGGGAATCTCCACGGAGCATAAAGTACTGCAGACGGACGAGGCGCAGGTTCACTACTATGTCACGGGGCAGCCCGGCGGGGAGCTGCTGATGTGCCTGCACCCGGCGTTCGGGGACCACCGCTGCTTTGACGGGCAGCTCGCTCACTTCGCCGGACACTGCCGGGTGGTGACGGTCGATCTGCTCGGACACGGCCGCACCCAGGTGTACGATGCGGGGCTGGGCCTGGATGCGGCGGCCAGCCATCTGCTCGGTATTCTGGCGGAAGAGAAAGCGGACCGATGCCATCTTCTGGGCGTGTCGATGGGCTCGCTGCTGGCGCAGGCCTTCGCCTGCCAGTACCCGGACAAGGTGAAGTCCCTCATCTCCGTCGGCGGCTATTCGATCCGGGAGGAGCATCCGGAGATTGTTAAGGCCCAGCGGGCCGAAATGCTCAAGTGGCTGCTCATGGGCATTCTCTCCATGAACCGTTTCCGCCGCTACCTGGCTTCGGTCACTGTGATCCGTCCCGAGCAGCAGGAGCTCTACTATGAGATGGCCTGTGCGTTCAGCCGCCGTTCCTTCCGGGTCATGTCCGGACTGCGTCATCTGCCCGGCATCGCTGCAGGGAAGGTGAGCGCGGTTCCGCTGCTGCTTGTCTGCGGAGACCGGGACCTGCCCTTGGTCAAAGAAGCTTCGATCCGCTGGCAGGAGCGGGAGCCCCAGAGCACCTATGTGGAGCTGGAGGATGCGGGTCACTGCGCCAATATGGACCGTCCGGAAGCTTTTAACGAAGTGCTGGCTGCCTTTTTGAGGAGGGGCGTTTGCGGGTAAGAAGGGATAAACGTGCCCATAGGCAGGAAGGAGCAAGGAAAATGAGCGGAAGCCGCGGGGAGACCAAGCGGGAGGCCGAACCGGCCAGAACGGCACGCAAGGCAGCCATGGTTACGGGGGCGAGCAGCGGGATCGGCAAAGGGATTTGTCACGTGCTGGCACGAGCGGGATACCATATCTCCACCGTGTACAAGTCCAATGAACTCGGCATCCAGGAGCTGGAGCAGACGGTAAAAGGGACTTACGGCCGCCAGTTCCATGCGGTGCAGGGGGATTTGTCCGACCCCGGCTTCGTGGAGCGGTATGCCGAGGAAGCGATCCGGGAGCTGGGCGAGGTGCACCTGCTCGTCAATAATGCAGGGGCCGGCTTCGGGAAGCACCTGTTCGAGATCGGGACGGAGGAGATGCTCTCGTTCATCAACATCGATTTTGTCGCGCCGGTGCTGCTCATGAAGCACGCCGGCCGGCATATGAAGGAGAAGGGCATCCGGGGGAGCCTGATCAATATCACCTCCACGCGGGCCGAGCGGGCCTATCCGCATGACTCGCTGTACGGCGGGATGAAGGCGGGCCTGCGGCGAGCGGCGGAGTCCATCGCGATCGAGCTGGCGATGCACGGCATCCGCGTGAACAATGTGGCCCCCGGGGCGACCGAGATCGAACGCGGCAGCGCGGCGTATTACGACAAGCTCGGGGAGAAGATCCCGCTGCGGCGGGTCGGCAAGCCGGAGGACATCGGGGAGGCCGTGCTGTGGCTTGCCTCCGACGCGGCCTCCTATATCACCGGCGCCACGCTGAAGGTGGACGGCGGCCTCATCCTGCCCGGGATGCCGGAGAAGGATGACGAGACGGCGAAGTATTACGGCTGGGAGCCTGTCCGGGCGGAGCGGTAGAAACCGGCGGGCGCCGCTGCACGGCGGTTCCGGGCAGGTGACTGCGGAGGCTTCGCTGCGCAGGGGCTGCGGCCGCGCAGGTTGGAGGCGGGATCGGGATCGGGTCCGGAAGGGTTAAACTTGCGATAGGGGAACTGAGATTCGCTATGGAGACGAACGCCCCCGTTTTCCGCTCAAAAGGCGGGCCATAACGCATCGGAGTTCCGCTATCTTCCGGAAAATCATGGGAAATGCCCCAATAAGGAATCCTAGTTCCTTTAATGGAAAACCGGTGGGATTTGGCGTTACGATACATGGCTTGAACCAGCGAGACAGAGGAATATTAGCCGGTTGGTACTTCGCCGGCGCCCCAAGTGGACAAGCGGAGCTTCGTAGGAGGCTCCGTTTTGGTCTACGCAGGAAGCCGTTGGCAGATGAATCTGGCGGCTGACAAGGCTCCGGGCTCCGGCTCTCCCGAGGCCTGACCTGCGGGTATCTAACGGCTTTCCTGGGAAGTAAAAAAGGGAGCCTTGCAGGAGGCTCCGCTTGGGGTTAAGTGCAAAGAAAACTTCTGGCCAAGCGGTTTCTCTGCTGGCCGGCAAGGCCCTGCGTGCAAGGCTCCGCATGCAGCGCAGCCCTCGGTCTCGAGGCTCCGCTGAAGCCTGTCCTCACCTCCCGGCTCACTGCCGGCAGGTATGTTTCAGCGAGAAGCGGATCCTTGGCCCAGCTGCCATAGGTCGCATATGTCAGCCCGCCAAGCGGCCCTCATCACTCCAGGCGCTCTGCCTACAGGATGCTCTGCCGCGCAGAAGCATTCTAAGGCCTCCCCTGCTTCACCGAATCCGGTTGGTTCACGCGGAACTTGCGGTCCTTCTCGTTATCTTGTGGAGCAAAGGCCGGGTCGATCGGATGGCTGTCCATGATCTTCTCACTTGCCGGCTTCTTATCCTCCTGGCTCATCTCGTGTCACCTCCTTACGTAGAATGTTCTGCATTCGATGGAGTCAGCGCGGCTGCCAATCCTCCCACATGTCCTTCACGGCCTGCAGTTTGCCTACTTCAAGCAGGCCGATCACTTCCGTATGCAGCAGATCCGACCAGCCGGATACGATGGTGCCGTCCTTCATCCGGGCGACATACACGACGGACTCGACCGAATCGTCATCCTCAACAACGGACAGCAGGTGGTGAAGCAGCGCCCGGGGCGAAAGTGCATCATCCATCGGCTCATCCCTCCTGTCCTTCAAGTGGTTCCTTCCTGTATCTCTTCCTGCTGCAGGGCATGGGCCACAGAAGCCAGCACCGTGAGAGGTCCATCCTCCCGGTTAGCTTGGAAAGGGGACGCATGGATGAGCGCCCACCCGATTTCCTGCAGAATCCACGTCCATAGAGCTTTCTGCTGCGGTTCAGCCGCCGGATTCTCCTTCGGGTCTCTCACAGACCACACCAATTCCGTAAGCACCGCCTGAAACGCCTGCTTGCGGAGGGAATGGGATTCTTCTGCCCCATCCGAGATAATCCGAACCCGCAGCCGCTCGTTGTATCGGATCTCCAGTCCGCTGCTCATGTTCTCATGCTGCACAGGCTGCCTGCTCCCCCTCCGTCTGATAAGCAGCGGGGCCGAACTCCCCCTCCTTGGCGGACCCGGCCCGGCTTCCTATTCGTTTTCCACGGAAATGTGGGAGTTGTCGAGCTTGTAGTTTTCCTTGGCGGTGACGTTCTCTTCTTCCTCGCCATTCATGGCACTCGCCAGATTCGCCGCATCCACGGTCTGCTCCTGCTGGTCGATTCCTGCTTTGGTCGCCTGATCCACTTGCGTATCCCTCCTTTCCTTGGAACATCAGTTACTCTCCCCAGGCCGGTTGTAAATATACGCCAGAAGTTCCAAACTTCCTCCACTAAGGAACATGCGCTCCAACTCTTTCACGGTGAAAGCCAAACCACCCAAAGGGTTACGTCAGCTTGTTCAGCGGCGGAGCGAATAGGTATACAATAGGAGCATCATAGAGAAAAGGATGTGCACGTCATGAAGCTCAGGCTGATCCGCCACGCCACCCTGTGGATTGAATACGGGGGACTCACCTTCCTCGTAGACCCGATGTTCAGTCCGGAAGGAGCCAATCCGCCGATCAACGGTTCGACCAACGAAAGACGAAATCCGCTCGTCCCCCTGCCCCTTCCGCTGGAGAGCCTGCTCGATCCGTCTGCGGTTCTCGTCACTCATACACACCAGGACCACTGGGACAAAGCGGCGGCCGCCGCCCTGAACCCGGCCATGCCGCTGCTCTGTCAGCCGCAGGACCAGGCACTCTTCGAAGGGAGCGGATTCCGTGAGGTGCTTCCCGTCATCGCATCCGCCGAATTTAAGGGAGTCACGATCACGCGGACGGGAGGCCGGCACGGCACCGGCGAGATCGGGCAGCGGATGGGCCCGGTATCCGGATTTGTACTGCGGGCGCCGGGCGAGCCAGTCTTGTATATTACCGGCGATACAATCTGGTGCGACGAGGTGAAGCAGGCGCTGGATGAGCACCGCCCGGACATGACGGTCGTGAATGCAGGCGGGGCCCGGTTCGCCCAAGGGGATCCGATCACCATGGATGCGGACGATGTGACGGCCGTCTGCCGATACGCTCCTTATACCCGGGTGGCGGCCGTGCACATGGATACGATCAACCACTGCCTGGTTACGCGGGACGACCTTCGCAGCCGGCTGAAGGAGGAAGGGCTGCTCGGCCAGACCGCCATCCCCGAGGACGGTGATTGGCTGTGACCCTGACCGACAGCGGCCCTGCTCTCCGTATTTCCTGTGACCGTGACCTGCTCGACGAGCCTTTCGTCTATGAGTATCTGCACCGGAACATGTACTGGGCCAAGTCCCTGACCTGGGACCAGTTCCAGCGGTCGCTGGACCACTCCGCCCTGCTCTTCGGAGTTTATGACCTCAGCGGGGGATACCGGCGGCAGGCCGGCTTCGCACGGGTCGTCTCGGATCTTGCCACGTTCGCATACCTCACGGACGTGTTCATCACCGAAGAGAGCCGCGGACTCGGCTGGTCCAAGCAGCTGCTTCAGGCCGTCATGGCCCACCCGCAGCTGCAGGGGCTGCGCCGTTTCCTGCTCGTTACAGAAGATTCCGCGGGCTTGTATGCGAAGTTCGGGTTCCGGCCGCTGGAGGATGCCGGACACTGGATGCAGGTGTTTCACGACCCCGGCGGGCATGCCGCTGCTTCCGATGCGTCCGCCGTGCCCCTGCCCGGTACGGGATAGAAGCCGTCAAGCGCCGCCCGTCTCTGGGAATTCAAAAAGGAGCTTCCGTCAGGCAAGCTCCTTTTTCACGTCATATGCTATCCGGCTGTACCCATAGATTCAGCCCCGCCCGCTGCCGAAGCGTTCACGCCCCTATTCTACGAAGGGCTGTCCCCCCATTACACTTTGTGGTGTTTCTAAAGATCTTCATATGATCCGCGTACGTTCTTTAAAGCTGCTCGGCCCCCTTAATGAACTGGCGTCCTGCCATCTTCTTGATTTCGTCCATCAAGAGCTTGACCCCTTCTTCGATCCGCTCTTCTTCCGCCCTGGCAATGCTTATCTTAAGTAGGGGGCGCTTCTCAAAGCCTTCCGCGAAAAAAGGATCAAGCGGCTTCAGCACGATATTCTTTTTTTGCAATCGGTTCACCAGAGTGGGAATATGCAGCGGTACAGAAAACGCGATATGGGTATGCGAACCGGAGGAGACGGACACATGATGCGCGAAATCCGTATCATTGAAGGTGTCCAGCGCCCGGTTCAGACGAAGCAGACGTTCGCTGTAAGAAGCAGATATCTGCTGCTTGCGCCTCTCGAACATCCCATTCTGTATGTAAATTTCCAGCGCGGCCTGCGACAGCATCGAACTGTCGAGATCGGCCAGCTGCTTGTACAAGCCGAATGTGTCCTGAAGCTCCGGAGGAAGAACCGCCGCGCCAATCCGCAAACCAGGGAACAGCATCTTCGAGAAGCTGTTCAAATATATGACTCGCGACGAAGCGTAAGCGTAAATGGGATCGGACCTCGGATCTGTCTCGAGATCGGCCAAATAATCGTCTTCCGCCACGTATACGTCGTAGCGCTCCGCCAGCTCGGCTATCGCTTTCTTGGTCGATTCCGGGTAAGACGTGCCGAGCGGATTGTGGAAACGGGGCATGGTATAGAACATCTTGATGTCTCCGGTTCGGAACAAATGCTCCAGCTTATCCAAATCGATCCCTTGCTCCGTCCTGGCGATACCCCGAAGCGGAACGCGGTGCGTTACCAGCAGCCGAATCATCAGATGATAGCTGGGCTGCTCCAGCAGAACCGCTCGCTTCCCATTCGGAAACGGCATCGTGCACAGGAGCGACAGCGCCTGCTGTATGCCCGACGTGATCGTGATCCGTTCGGGGCGGACGAACACCTGGCGGTCCGCTAGGCGCTTGCTTATCACATGCAGCAGCGTAGGCAGGCCTTGCGACATACCGTAGGTAAACAAATCGCTCCGGTACATATCAATCGCTCTATTCAGGCAGTGCTGAAAATCCACATATGGAAAAAGCTCCGGATCGGGAGAAGGGGCCGAAAAATCCAGCATTGCCTGCTCCCGCGCCTGCTCTGCGCCGGGCTTTTGCACAACCGCATAATAACCGCTCTGCGGAACCGTATACACGAGATGGCGCCGTTCCAGCTCCGCGTAAGCCCGGATCACGGTGCTCTTGCTGCAGGCAAAGCGCAAGGACATGTCACGGATGGACGGCAGCCTCTGCCCTCCGCGAATCGTTCCGACTTCCAACTGCCGCTCGATTTCTTTCATTAGTTCGACATATTTCCGGATGACGGTGTCCCCCTTTTTCTTGTCATACCAACAAATATTGTACCGGTACAGTTTGGGTGGAAATAGATTGAATCCCCACCGGACGTCCTTCATACTTGATCTTAAAGTCGGCCGGCTTTTTGAAACCAAGTGAAAGGAGGACTGGGATTGGGAAGTCAGCGCCCAGTTTATTTACTTGCTTTATTATACGCGCTCATTATTGGCTTTTCCTTCCTGTTTACGAAGCTTGCTCTGCAGGTTGCGGATCCGGTCGACACGCTTGCAATACGATTTGTGATTGCGTTCTTCGCGATTTCCGTTCCAGTGCTGGCAGGCTGGATCAAACTGAGGCTGAGCCGCAGCTTGTGGCGCCTTATTCCGTTAGGCCTACTGTACCCAACCGCTTTCTTTGGATTTCAGGCTGTCGGACTAACGTACACGACGTCGTCGGAAGCCGCTATTTTTCAAGCGACTTCGCCCATCTTTACGCTGGCCCTGGCAACATTACTGCTCCGCGAAAGCACCACGTGGATTCAAAAGGCGTTGGTTCTGTTCTCGGTCGGCGGGGTGATCTATATCGCGGTCATGAATGGGGTATCGATAGAGAGTACAAGCGCATGGGGGATGGTGTGGCTGCTCGTATCAACCGTCGCCTTATCGCTGTACAGCGTGCTTGCCAGATTGCACCGCAGCGGGTATACGGCGTTTGAAATGAGTTACGTAATGATGCTAACCGGCTGCATCGCCTTCACTACGCTTGCGGTCGTCCGGCATACGATTGCCGGAACCATGAACACATTGCTGGAGCCTTTGGCGGAACCGACCTTTCTCTTGTCGATTCTGTATATCGGACTGATGTCGTCCATGCTTTCTTCGGTTATGTCCAATTATCTCTTGTCCCGAATCGAAGCCTACAAGATGAGCCTCTTCGTCAATCTCGGCACGCTATTGTCGGTTGCAGCCGGAGTTGTCTTTCTGCGCGAAAAGCTGGAATATTTCCACATTGTCGGTGCGATGCTCATCATCGGCGGCGTACTTGGGGTTCACACCCGAGCGAAAAAACAAGTAACGGAGGTTGAATCGAGATGAAAATTGTAGTCGCTGGAGCGAGCGGTGTCGTCGGACAGGCGCTCATGCCCCTTCTTGTTCAAGAGGGGCATGATGTCGTCGGATTTACGCGAAACCCGAATAGCGCAACCGAGTTGAAAAAAAAGGGCATAGAGCCCGTTATTCTAGATGTGTTTGACCGTGAAGCTGTATTTTCCGCACTGCAGGAAACAAAACCGGATGCCGTGATTCACCAGCTCACCTCGTTAAGCGCAAGAAACTTCTCCGACAACGCCAGAATCCGAAAAGAGGGGACGCGTAATCTCGTGGATGCGTCACTTGCGGCAGACGTTGGCAAAATGGTCGTCCAAAGCATTTCGTGGACTTATGCACCGGGCGATGGGCCGGCTGAGGAAGACAGCCCGCTTGACCTGGATGCCCCGCCTCCGCGGAGCACAACGATCGAAGGTGTCTGCGCACTGGAAAGCGCCGCTTCCGAAATGCCGGAACATGTCATCCTGCGCTACGGCTTACTTTATGGAAACGGAACGTGGTACGCCCCGGATGGCTATCTGGCAGAGCAGGCCCGGCAGCGGCTGCTCCCAGCGACGCGGGGGATTAGTTCCTTCGTGCATGTCGATGATGCAGCCCTAGCCGCGGCAAATGCCTTGAATTGGCCTTCCGGATGCTACAATATCGTCGACGACGAGCCGGCTGCCGGAACCGATTGGCTTCCGGTCTTCGCTGATGCCGTAGGCGCCCCACAACCGGACGTTCAACAGGGACATGCGGCCTGGGAGCGCGGGGCCCTAAACGGCAAAGCGCTTAGGCACGGCTGGAAGCCGCGCTACACCTCGTGGCGTGATGGATTCAGGCTCGCACTCGGATCCGCCTCATCGCAAGACTCGCTTCGACAAGATGCTAGGCCATGACTTTGAGACATGCAAGGCCAGTCCCTTGAGGAGCTGGACTTAGGGTGGCTGGTGCAGCAGATCTGCTCAGGCTGTTATTTCACCTGCCTACCCTATGGGAGGGAGCTTATCACTGTACTGTCCCCCATCAAGCAGACAGCACACAAAATAAAAATCAATTAAGCGGTCTTGGTCCTGTATTCCTTCGGACGGAGGCCGCTTAGTATTGCTTGTAATCTGAGTCAGCCCCGTGAAATACTGATCTAAAAAGGAACCAATCCATTGATTAAAACCATAAAGTGATTAAATTTCCTTTATGTTCTAATGGTGGGAAGGTAAAACCAAGATTATGTCCAAATCTTTCATGTAGATACGATCTGCTCAGTCCCTTCGCTTCTCGCATCGCCGTATCCAAAACTTTCTGGAAGGATGGGAAACAAATGGGTATGTGCTTATCAAAAGCAGCCAGACGTTTTACCCTGCTGGCCGGTTTGCTCCTCGGCCTCCAGCTGCCTCTTCTGCTGCCCCTCACAGCCGAAGCGAAAAGCAGTATCGATGTCAGAATCACCAATCCCCAGAATGTACAAAAAGTTGGGGGACAGTTAAGGGTTGAAGCCTCTATTTCATCGGAGTATGCACTGAAGGAGGCTAAAGCTTCCGTCGGCGGCATAGAAGCCCCTCTCTTTCAAAGCTGCTCTGGCTGTTCAACCTGGACCGGCACGCTGAATACCTCCTCATTGCCCCAAGGCCCCCATAACGTAATCGTTAAAGCTACAGATGTAAAGAAGAAGACTGGAACCGCCAGCGCACCCTTCGTGCATGATGAAGTCCCGCCCGTCGTTTCCTTAATCGAGTTACCCGAGCAGCACAGCATCATTACCGACGGCTCGATTCAGATCAACTCAGAGGCCACGGATGAATTCGCAACCCCGGTGCATCTCCTCAATATATACGAAGAAGGCGACCCGTATAACGCCGTTATATCAGAATCCTGGACGGGAACATCGTACTCAAAGATGGTTAATGTCTCGGCTTACACTGGCACCACACTGCTCATCCACTATTCCATCGGCGACGGATGGGAGCCGGAAAGTAATAACCTCTCGAATCCCGTAAACTTCGGCCGAACAGTTCATATTGCGTCCCTATCCGCTCTCACCCCTGCTGAACGTATTCCAAATGCTGAGATTGTCGACAGTGATGCGAACAGATTGCTGATCAACCGATCGGATAAGCTATTTATCCGAAGCCGGACCGATGGTACGGAAACACCGGTTGCCGGTGGATACTATCCCGTCGGATTAACTCTGAACGGAGCCGTGACCGGATCTTTAGCTGAGCCGGAATACACGGTCCGCCTTCATAGTTGGAATGGCACAACCGTTGCCCAAGCCGACATAGGACAATGGGATCGCCCCTCGGCCATCACGATCGCATCTAGCGCCAGTCGCATCAGGGGCAAGTATCTGCTTTCTGCCTTTGAAGGAACTGTTTATTGGATCAATACGGAGACCAATGAGGTACGCAAACCTCCGGACTTCTTGCAATTCCCCCATAGCTCTGATATTACCGATTATGAACTCATGGATAATGGCGACCTGCTGATGAGTGGGGACCCAAAGTCTCCTGACACCATATACCGGTATTCTGCGGCGACCGGTCAGACAGAACCTTTCCTCACCTTCCCATATCCCCCGTTTGGACCCATCTCTGATGGTGAGACGATCTTGTTCTATGCCGGCGGGGCCCTGCAGAAATACCGGGATGGCAGTGTAACCAGTGAAGTGTATGGTATTCCCCTTGATGAATTCTCAGTGCCTTCAGAATACTATAAATACAATAATGGATGGCTCGCCTATATAGGGCAAAACCATCAGGCGTATTTGAAATCCCCGGAAGGAACGGTCACCCAAGTTACTTACTTTCAGGAGCCGGTATCGCTCCACGCTCTAGGAGAAGACGGCACTCTGATCGTTAAGGATTCGCCATTTACCTACCATCTTTACCGTCCGGGTCAGGAGCAGCTAATTGAAATTGGATCTAACCGGGGGGCACGTGTGGATTTACATGAAGGCCAGGTCCATTATCTGCTTGGGGACACCTTTTTCTATGTTAACCAAGCTCCCGGAGGTACACAGGCCTTCTCTTCGCCAGCGCCTCATAGCTTGAGCCTGCCGTAGTACGGCACAGTGGTGCCCAGGGGGCATGCACAATCGGCAGTGGTAAATCAAAAAAGCGTGAGTCATGGAGGTCAACTACTCCAAACTCGCGCTTCTCCTTGCCCCTTCTCCTTCTGTACCTTGGTACAGACTCCGTTATTTGTTCTTGCGTTCGGGACGGTCCTGGATCGGCACAAGGTCCACGCCGGCCTCTTCCGCAAGATCAGGGAATTCCGTCACGAACCAGCTGTCCCAGCCCCGGTTCTCATCCCGGTCGTTGCGCCACTCGTCGAGCCGCTTGGCCGCTTCCTCTTCGCCCATCTCTCGCAGCTTCTCGATCACTTCCAGCTTCCTCTCAGGTCCTTTACCGGACATGCGAATCACCCTTTCTCCTTATTGGTCCTCTCTTCTAAGAAAATGAATCAATGACCGACACCAAAACCAGCACAACCCCCGACCAGGTGGGCCCCCACAGCGAATCCACCCCCGTCACCTCCTCCGAATCCATGATATAATTGGTAAATCCATTCCTCTTATTCCGTTTTTAAACCAATCTATACAGTTCAAACCAAGCGTCTGTCCGGAGGAAAGGATGTTCGATAGACCTTGGTTTGCTGCCGCTGCCAGGAGGACAAGAGAACCTATGAACCGTGAAGAAATTGTAAAACTGCTGGAAGACTCTGGACTTGAGGCGTACCGGGAGGCCATCGCTTCCTGGATTTTCCCCTCTCATCAGTTACATCTGCAGCCCGAGCAGGAAGAGCTTCTCCCGCTTGGCTCCAGCAAGATGGGCGGCCATCCCGACCTTCCCTCAGACGTGGAATGGCCGATGTGGAAGCACTACCACCAGAGCTTCCTTGCCCAGATCAACCTGGCGGATGTTACCACACCACCTCATTCCCTGCCTTCCGGTGGGCTGCTGTCCTTCTTTTATGCGGTCGAAGCGATGCTCGAGGACTCGGAGTTCTACGGAGATCGGCATACCTGCCGTGTGATCTATACCCCCGCCGAGCAGCTGGGTGAGCTAGCCCGCCGCCCTTCACCGGATGAGCTCCGGGAGGAATTCGTGCTGAAGCCGAACCGGGTGGGCTTCGTCCCGACCCTCTGCGTTCCACCGCAAGAGTCCGCCTTCTTGGAGAGCCTGGGTCTCGGCTGGAACAGCAGCAGAAAGGAGTTTGACAAGTATAGGAGAGCCTTCCTCAAAGGATTCAACAAACACCAGTCCGCCGGAAACTGCATCCACCGCTTCCTCGGTCATGCCGATCCGATCCAGGGAGATATGCAGTTCAGCTGCGAGATGAATACGCAGGGGCTGTCCTGGGAGGACATCCGGGAGTCGGAAGCGGTACGTCAGCGTGTGCAGCAATCCGCGCTGGGCTGGCTCCTGCTGCTGCAGATCGATTCCGAGGAAGAGAAGACGGGCATGATGTGGGGTGACACAGGGAGGGTTTATTTTTGGATCAAAGAAGAGGATTTGTCGGCGCAGCGGTTTGACCGGGCGGTATGCGAAATGCAGTGCTGCTGAGCACAACGGAAATGGACGAGGGGCAAGAATCCATGGGGCAGCCCTGTCCGTAAGCCGATGATTCCGTACATACATTGTGGAGACCGGCCGTTCGGCAAATAACAAAGCACCGCAGCGGCCTGCGGTGCTTTCTCATATTCCGTGCCTGTTTAGCCCTGCTGCGCTGCATTCGGATCCATGAAGAAGACTTCCCATTGATGGCCGTCCACATCCTCGAAGCTCCACGAGTACATAAAACCGTAATCGAGCGGCTCTTTGGCCGGCTTGCCCCCCGCTTGACGCACCTTGTCTACAATCTCGTCCACCTGCGCCCGGCTCTCTGCCGTCAGCGCCAGGATTACCTCGCCGCTCCGCGCCGTGTCGCAGATTTCTTTGGTGCTGAACGAAGCATACTTCTCATGTGTGAGCAGCATGGCGAAGATCTGCTCGCTGATGACCAGACAAGCTGCCGTATCATCGGAGTATTGGTCATTGAACGCAAAGCCTACCGCCTCGAAGAACGCCCTGGACTGCTTCAAATCCCGAACCGGCAGATTTACAAAAATCATGTTCGCTGTCAGTGCCATCCTTGAATCACCTCATCAGAATAGTTGGGAGCTGCTCCCCTTGGTTTCCACTTCTTCATCATAGCAAAGCGTGACCCCAAATATTTCTTACCGATTGCGGCTTTTCTTCAGGAACCCTGACAGACTGATGTCACTGTGCCTCCTTATAATAAGGGTATAAAGTCAATCAGAGGAACAAAGGAGATGTATCTTATGCCAAACGCCGTAACGATGTATCAATACCATGCCTGGGCCAACCAAACCCTGCTGAACCGGATCAGCGAGCTCCCTTCCGAGGTATATACACAGGAAGTGAAAAGTATATTCCCCACGGTTGCCAAAGGCATGGCTCATATCTATGCCGTCGACTGTACCTGGCTGGAGATCCTAAGCGGCGTGCCGATGCCGGAAGCTTTGGTTATCGGCCGCCCCCTGGAAGACGAAGCCGAGCAGCTGAGCATCCGGGAGCTCTCGGAACGGTTCAAACTCCTGTCCGAACGGTATGAAGCCTTCTTCCGGAAGGAGACGGACCTGGAACGTACGGTCCTGCTCGATAATCCTTACGTCACCGTGCGTGAAACGAGTTTGGCCGAGATGGTGCTGCAGGTGGTCAATCACGGGACCTATCACCGGGGGAACGTATCGGCTATGCTGCGGCAGATGGGCCACGCCTCGACAATGACGGAATACGCACTGTTCTGGTATATGGACGGCAGCCAGACGGCCGGGCAGACCCCTCCGGCAGCCAAAGCCCAGTAACCCAGTAAAGGGATTACGATTCGTTGAACCCGGCAAGATCACCGGGGCTTCAGCGTCAAAGAAACGGACTGCCGGAGCGGTCCGTTTTTTGCTGCCCGATGGAAGGCGCTCCGGAGCGCTGCGCCTCTCAATCCAAGCTGTAATGAATTTACACTTTTAACTCAAATAAATCTATTTTTTAGGCTGAGAAAGTAGGATAAGATTTGGTATGAGCTCAGAACAGGGAAGACGATAGCGGCAGCAGCGGCCTTCTTCTCCCAGATCGATGGGTTTAAGTTACCAATTGAAGGAGGAATCAGCGGCTAACCAAGATGCATTCATCACGAAAAAGAAAGCGAATTCATAAAGAGGAAATCGAAGTGAAGGAGACGATGTAATGAAAAAGTTTGTCAAGCCTTTATCCATGGCGCTGGTGCTTTTATGGACCTCCGCCGCCACATGCTTTGCCGATAACCCCGTAGTTCTAAATACCTATACCGCTGACCCTGCGGCTATGGTCTATAACAATACGGTCTACTTGTATACCGGCCACGACGAGGCTTCCGCTACCGGCACCGGGTATGTCATGCGCGACTGGAAGGTCTACTCCTCCACGGATATGGTGAACTGGACGGATCGTGGGACGCCTATGGCTGTAAGCGCCTTCGGCTGGGCCAAAGGAGACGCCTGGGCCGGCCAGGTCATAGAGCGGAACGGCAAGTTCTATTGGTACATCTGTGCAGAGCATAAGACCATTCCGGGCAAAGCCATAGGGGTGGCGGTATCCGACAGTCCGACGGGTCCATTCCGGGATGCCCTGGGACATGCATTGATCACCAACGATATGACGAAGTTCTCGGGCATCTCCTGGGATGACATCGACCCGAGCGTGATGATCGATGACAACGGGCAGGCTTATCTGTACTGGGGCAACACCGCCCTGATGTATGTCAAGCTCAACAGTGACATGATCTCCTACAGCGGTTCGATCAACAGTGTTCCCTTGACGCAGGCTTCCATCGGTCCTACGCAGTTTACGGAGGCCCCTTGGATCCATAAACGCAATGGACTTTATTACCTGTCGTACGCTTCCGGCTGGCCGGAGGCGATCTCCTACTCCACGAGCACCAGCCCGACCGGCCCCTGGACGTACAGAGGGGTCATCATGGCGCCGACAGGAACCAGCGGTACGAACCATCAAGCGATCATCGAGTATAAGGGGCAGCCATATTTCATTTACCATAACGGCGCTCTCCCTACAGGCGGGGATTACCGCCGCTCGGTGGCCATCGAGAAATTCAACTACAATGCGGACGGGACCATTCCTGTGCTGAGCCAGACCTCCACCGGAGTGAATGGGGTCAAGAACCGCCTGCAGTCCTATAATTTCCAGAATATGTTCGTGCGGCACGCGAGCTTCGATGTCACGATCGATACGAACATCTCGCCGGCCGGCGACCAGTATTGGCAGGTCGTGCCGGGGCTTGCGAATGGAGGCTCGGAATATGTCTCCTTCCAATCGGTGTACTATCCCGGATATTACCTGAGGCATTCCAATTACGATTTTGTCCTGGCGAAGAACGACGGCACGGACACCTTCAAGGCTGATGCGACCTTCAAGAAGGTGCCGGGGTTGAAGGATGCCACATGGACCTCGTTCCAGTCTTATAACTTCCCGGCACGGTACATCCGGCACAGTGCGTATCAGCTGAAGCTCGATCCGATCAGCACCGATCAAGAGAAGCAGGACGCCACGTTCAAAATTGTGAATTAATTCAAAGTGTAACAAGAGCAAGCATCCCCGGATCCAGGAAGGACATGGTTCCAGGGGGTGCTTGTTTTTTAGTGAAAAGATGCGGGTAAACAGCGGAAACGGCGGTGCCTCCTGCTGCTTATGCCGAATTCATCCTACTGCCGGGCGGCACGCTGCGCGAGCATTCTGCGCACGAACACAGCCGCGATCATCATCGACATGGCGACCGATACGGCGCTGATGGCGAACAGAGCCGGGTAGCCGAGGTAATCGGACACGGCCCCAAGCAGAATCGAGCCCAGCCCGATGCCGAGGTCGAAGGCGGTCAGGAACGAGGCGTTGGCCAAGCCTCTGCGCTCCGGATGCGCCATCCGAAGCGTTGCGGCCTGCAGAGCCGGCTGGGCGCCGCCCGTGCCGATCCCGTACAGCACCGCTGCCGCAAGGACCCCGGGCAGGCCCGAGGCAACCGCGAGCACAGCCAGCGCCGCCACCGTGACCCCAAGCGCCGGCACGATAACGGCGAGCTCGCCATGCCGGTCCGACAGAGAGCCGGCCAGCGGGCGGATCAGAGTTAGCGTGATGGCATAGGTGAGGAAGAAATGCCCGGCGTTGACGCCGATGGACTGTGCAAAGAGCGGCAGGAAGGTCGTTACCCCGCCGTAAGCGACCGCAAGGAAGAAGACGCCGGCCGCGATCGGACCGAGCGACTTGTCGAAGAATACCATCGGGCCGCGGGAAGCCGAAGGCTGGAACGGCGTACGCACACCGGACGCCAAGAGCAGCGAGACAGCCGAGAGACCGGCGGCGAAGAGGAAGAGATGGTGGTAGGAGGACTGCTCCAGCACCCACAGACCGAGCAGAGGCCCTACTGCCATGGCCACCGTCATGGAGGCGCCCGCCCATCCCATGCCTTCAGCACGCCGGGAGGCCGGAATGCTGTCCGTGATGGCCGTGAAGATGGACGTGGTGGTGAACGCCCAGCTTACCCCATGCAGCGCGCGCAGGATCATCAGGGCAGCGATACCGAATACCCAGTCATACAGATACATCGCAGCCGTGAAGGCCAGCAGCCCGCCAAGAATGAACGGCCTTCTGCCGTACCGGTCCAGCAGTGCGCCGACCAGCGGACGGCAGACCACCGCCGCGATCGTGAACATGCCCGCCGCAAGGCCAATCTGCGAATCGGTGCCGCCAAGCTTCTGGATGAAAAAGGGCAGCGTAGGCAGCAGCAGATAAAACCCCGTTCCCAGAAACAGCATCCCGATCGTCAATGTCATGAACGATCGCGTCCACAATTTGTCCACGAGGATCCCCCCGATCAAATGGATGAACTCCCTGCCATACCGTGAAGCGTATAAAAGAATAGGCACTCCGGTGAACCCTTCACGAGGTCTCCACAGATCACTACGACTTATGATGTATCCTTTCCCTGCATTTGGCAACCATTTTTTATTCACCGAAACCAGTTGATTCCTGGCCGTGTCCAGGTGAATCCCCAGCGGAGAGCAGCCCGCTGACGAACCCGTATTTTCATTTCCGGTTTGTCCCCCACCCTGTTTCAACGATCCGCAGAACGGGTAATCACCCTTAAACAACTGCTCAGAATTTTTTGGAATATGGCCGGTCATCTTGTACTACATTCGCTCCTGCCACATATATGTAAGTAAAGGAGAGTGATGGTTGTCATGGATGAGCAGGCACAGTACATTGTCAAGGTGGACGATCAGGATCACATCTTTGAGTCGTATGCGGAATTCTGCAACTTCATGTCGGATAACAGCCAGGCTGTTATCCAGGGAATCGAGAAGCTGGAAGACTAGCCTCTGCCTCCATGAATCCGTCGGACGGATGCTCTTTGCTCCCTTTTGTAACGCAGCTCTGCAAGGCTTAGCTGGCCATTGGCCGGCTAGGCCTTTTTCGCATACTCTGTTCTGATCTCTTGCGCTTCAGCTCCTCCTCTGCTCACCCGCTGCCGCCCCTCCCCGCTGCCCTGCATCACCGAAGGTCCAGTTCACGAGAAAGATGCCCGCAAAAATCAGCACCCCGCCTGCAGCCGTATATCCCGTGACCTCCTCGCCGAGAAGCAGCCAGCCGGACAGCACGCCGAAGAAGGGGGCGAGGAACAGGAACGCGCTCGTGCGCCCGGGATCCCCCTGGCTGAGCAGATAATACCAGGCAGCGAACTGCACGATAGAGCCGAGCAGGGCCAAATAGAGCAGAACTCCGACGGATACGGCGTTCCAGTGGAGCTTCGGCGTTTCGGCCAGGAGGCTCAGTCCCAGCAGGACCAGCCCGCCGAAGAGCATCTGGTACGCGGTCAGCACCCAGGTGTGAAAGCGGGCGCCCCAGGCTTTGACGAGCAGCGTGGCGGCCGCCCAGGAGAAGGCGGATCCGAGTCCCAGCAGCGTCCCTGTCTCGAGCCGCAGTCCTCCGCCGAGTGTAACGGCCACGCCTGCGAAGCCGGTCAGCACGCCCAGCCATTGGACCGGGCGGTATCTCCAGCCCATGAACAAGGTGCCGAGCACGACAACCAGCAGCGGGTTCAGAAACGTGAGGATCGACGATTCCCCCGCCGTGATGGTCTGCAGGCTGAGGAAGATACAGCCCATGACGCCTGCCGTCTGCAGGCAGCCGATCAGGGTCAGCCGCCCCCAATCCGGCAGGCCCGCCGGCAGCGGAAGCTTCCGGCGGCGGACCCACAGGGCCATCAGCCCGCCCGCCAGCGTAAACCGGAGTCCGACGAGCAGCAGCGGGGAGAGCCAGGGCAGACCCAGCTTGCCGACCGCGAAGGACGAGCCCATCAGCGAGGTGGCCAGGAGGGTCAGCAGGGTATACGGAATACGGTTCATCTTTTTGTATCCTCCTTGCCGGATAGTGTATGGATTGTTCCTCTCCGATTGTAGCATGGAGACACTTCGGTTATGATCGAACTATGGAAACACGCTGTCTATCCGGATCAAAAAAAGGAGATTCTGTCCATGAGCCTTCCAGGTCCTCATCTCACCTCAGCTGCCGCCCTGATCGCAGACCCGTCGCGTGCCGCGATCCTGCTCGGCCTGCTCGGCGGCAAATCGCTTCCTGCCGGGGAGCTGGCGCGCCTCGCCGGTGTCTCACCCCAGACGGCCAGCTCCCACCTGGCCAAGCTGGTCGAAGGCGGCCTGATCGTCCATGAATCGCAGGGCCGGCACAAGTACTTCCGGCTAGCCGGCCGGGAGGTCGCCCACGCGCTCGAGGCGCTTCATGCGATCGCTCCGCCGAAGCCCGTTCGCTCCCTGCGCGAATCCGACCAGCTCCGGGCACTGAAGCATGCCCGCACCTGCTACGACCATCTGGCCGGCCGCCTGGGGGTCGCACTGACGGACCGGCTCCTCGAGCTTGGGTGGCTTGAAGCCTCGGACTGCCGGGACTTCGCCCTGACGGGGCCCGGCCGGGAGCGGCTCGCGCAATTCGGTGTGAGCGTCCCGGAGAACGGCGGCAGGCGGCGGCACTTCGCCCGGCAGTGCCTCGACTGGAGCGAACGCCGGCCCCACCTGGCCGGGAGCCTCGGTTCAGCGCTGGCGGACCGGTTCTTCGAGCTCCGGTGGATCGAAAGGCTGCCCGGCGGGCGGTCCCTCCGGGTGACAACCGAAGGCACCCGCGGGCTGGCCTCCGCCTTCGGCCTGTCATGGGAGCCGGGCACCGGGGTACCGCCTCACGGCGAGTGACGGCCGTGCGGTCCCCTGCCGAGCCGTACGGCTAGCTGACCGGCACGGCGTCCATCTCGGGGCCGTGCACGTTCGTGATCTGAGCACGTGCCAGCCGCCGAGATCCTTTCGGGACCATACGCGAAGAAGCGAAGAACCCTGTCCGGCGGTAAAGCCGGGCAGGGTTCCATTTTTTGTATACGCTAAGGACTACTGCTGTTGAATTCATAGTAGAATCGCGGGCGCTCTCCCATCATCACCTGATAAATTTCATAATTGCTCTTCATCGCTCCGGCCAGGAAGGTCTTGTAGGGCCTGTCCGCCACATTGACCAGTCCGGAATTATACCGCTCCGCCCAATCGCCGATGCCCTGCCAGTATCTTCCCGTTCCGGCCTGGTCGACGTAATTAAACCAGTGCACGCCTACGACATAACTGAGGCTGGCCGCGCCTTCCACATAATTGCGGTACCGCAGCTGCCGGTCGTTCTGGTTCAGCGCCGCGCCCGGCACAAGAGGCTTCAGCCCCTGCTCCGCCGTGCCGTAGCCGAATTCGCTGAAGAGGATCGGCTTGCCTCCCGATTTTGCGTGCACCTCGCTCAGCAGGTCGGTCTCCAGCTTCCGCGTGTAGTAGTTGATGGAGATGACATCCATGTATTTGCCCGATGCCTCGGCGAGATAGCCCCGGAGCTTCGTATCATGGAACGGCGTCGTGATCCACCGGTCCCCGAGCAGGAGGTGGTTCCTGTCGTACTTGCGGTAGACGCGCGAGACCGTGCCGTAGAACGTATCGAGATAGAGCTGGAAAAAGGCATTCATGTCCTGCCACGAGGCCGAGCTCTTCAGAGGCAGCTCCTTCTCTTTCATCTCCTCGAAGGATGAGAAGGCGGTGCCCCACGCCGTATTGAATGCAGTGACGGTCCCGTACTTCGCCTCGAGCTCGCTCACCAGCCGCAGCTTGATGGCCGCCCGGCTCCCCTGCAGCTTCGGTACCTCGCGGTGGAACTTGTGGTAGTCGTACTCGTTATCGAGGAAATACCCGACGATCATCTCGTCGTTCTCATGCTGGGGCAGGACGGCCGCGAAGGTCTCCTCCATCTTCTGCTCCGCATCCGGAGCGAAGATATCGAACAAGGACAATCCCGGCACGCGGGCCCAGTCCATCCAGCTCAGGGGCAGCATCCGCACATACGGGAAGGCGTTCCGGCTCCCGTACTGCTCGGGGGAGAAGCTCCCTGCCGTGTTGAAGCCCCAGCCTTTCAGCCGTCCCACTGCCTCTGAATAGAAGCCGCTGGCGGAGGGAAACCGGCCCGTCTTGCGGTACTTGTTCGCCATGTAGTAGGAGAAGCTCCCCGGATCGTCCGGCACAAAAGCCTGCTGGTACTCCCCTTCCGGCGAAGGAAACCACTCGAACTGCTCCTCGCGTCCCTCCACCTTCGTGTAAGTCTCCAGGTTCGTCAGGCCGTTCACCCCGAGGCTGAAGAAAATATTTCCTTCCGGCGTCTTCAGCACCTTCCGTCCTCCGGCATCGCCTACGGCGAAGTAGCCCGTCGCCTCCAGGCCGTACCGTTCGGCGCTGCCGTCAAGCCCTCCGAAGCGGTCCCACTCCTGGGGCGGCGCCAAGCTGCCGTAGTAGACTTCATCGGCAGCCGCGTCGCTGCGCAGCTCCTGCTCGCTTTTCACCCTCCCCGCGAAGGCGTTCATGCCAAGCTGGCCGAAGCGGTCCACCTTGATCGAACCCGATGCGTTCAGCGTGTACGTGCGCAGGGAGCTCGGCTCCCAGCCGTCCATTACGGCGTAGGTCTGCAGCTTCGGGAAACCCGTCAGCCGCAGGGGCTCCGTGTAGCGCACGTATGGCTGCTCGTCCCCAAGCCGGTAATACACCGCCGCGCCCGGGGAAGCGGAGGAAAGCTCTGCGGTCACCCCTTCCGCCGTACGGGTTGAAGACAGCTGAACCGAGGTCGTGCTCCGGTTGATGGTCACCTCGGCCAGCTGTAGTGCCCACGGCTTGTCCGCGGACTCCGGCAGCTCGAGCTTGAGGTAGCGGAGCCCTTCTTCCGCCGTTACAGCCTCGTAGACGTATCCCAGCCAGCCGCCGGATGAGGTCCCCGCCCCGTAGGCTTCCGCTTCGATCGGCTTGTAGGCTGATCCATCCGTGGAGCCGTAGATCCGGAGCTTGTCCCCGGCGGCCGCCAGGTACTTGTACACCGATAACGTGACCGAACGGATATCCTCATCGAACCGGTACACGATCCGCCCGGGGGCAGTCGAGGTCCGCGTCAGCCGGCCGGTATCCCCTCCGTAGTAAGCAGGGTCGGTGCCGGTCAGATACACATTCGAACGGGCGTAGATTTGGCCCGTGGTATCGAGGGTGTCGGTGAAGCCCTTCATCCCTTGCGGAGAGGACAGGAGGAAGGGCGCCGTCTCCCCGGATTCACGGCTGCTCAGGAAGGTCATCCCGTCCGTTTCGTTGACGAGCGCCAGGCTGATCTCCGTGAGACCCAGCATCCGGGCTTCCCTGGCATACTCCGTAATGTCGAACTGCAGCCAGCCGGGAGGCCCGTAATCCAGGGTCAGCCCGCCGAGCAGCTTCCCGTAGGTCAGTCCGGTGACGGTGGACGGATCCGGCGTATAGGCCGCAGCGGTTACGGAGGAAGCCTCCCCTCCGGCCGGCCATCCGTGGACTTCGGATCCCACCTGGCCGTAGACGGCTTCCGTTAAGCTGGAGAAAGTCTCTCCATACGCCGACTCCCCTACCGTGGACGGCACGCTGTCTCCATACGCCGCGCCGGTTACGGTCAGCGGCTTATTCGCATACGTCAGCGTCCTCTCCGACCACATCCCGGAGACCGAGTATAGCTTGAGGACGGCCGGCCGGCGGGAGCTGTCCGAGGCATACCCGTAGACCTGAAGGGTGACCGTATCCCCCTCGCCGGTGAGTTCAGGCAGACGGAATTTGAGATAGGCCTCCCGGCTGCGGAATTTCTTGACCAGCAGCTCTTTCTTATCCCCGTAGACCGCCTGGGGAACTCCACTGTCCACGAACCCATCCTCGTAGGCCTTCTCCACACGGCCCTCCGAATCCGCCGGCACGGGCACATAGCGGTAGGTGGACACACGGCTGGCCGCCGTCCCGGTCAAGACGGCGCAGGTTCGCAGCTCCATATAATCCAGGACATCGATCGGCCCTCCATAATGCCTGCGCGAAGGGGATGAACGGGGATCGCTTCCGTCCGTCGTGTAATAGATCGCGGCTCCCTCCGTATCGGAGCGGAGCACCACCTTGCTGCCATAGGGAACCAGTCCGCCGGGCAGAGAGGCACTAACGCCGGCCGGCCCGTTCAGCACCACCTTCCCCAAGGAAGGCGGTTCCTCGGAGGGCCGGCCGTTATAACGAATCTGGACAAAATGCGTGTCCTCCGGAAGCAGACTCGTTTCATACGTCACGGCATGGAGATACCCCCCGTTCTCGTACACATTCGCGGTCACTTGACTGTATGTCATGCCGTCCGGGGATACATAGAAGCTCGGGTGTCCGTAAGGCCTGCCCGTAGGCGTATAGTAAGCACTTACGGCAAAAGAACGAAGAGGCTCCTTCGTCCGGTAGGTTATGTACTCCCCCCCGGAGCCGCTGGGCTGTACGCGGGTTACATCCTCAGCATCGCGCCCGGGGTAGGTTCGCAGACTCAAGGAGCTCGAACGGTCATAGATCCTGCTCCAATCCGCGAGATCGTCGATCAGAACGGCGGAGACACCTGCCGCAATCCCTTTGCCGGACGGCGGCAGCAGCATGGCAAGCAGGCTGCACACCAGCAGCCTGGGGATCCAGTTACGAAACAATAAGTTCAAAACAATCACTAGTTCATCCTTTCTCTCATCCACGTAATCCGGCAGCTAGGCACGGATTCTTTTCCCTGCATAAAACTTGCACCAGGTGCGGCTGTAACGTACGCCGCCGATCTGCACATAGTCGTCATCATACCCTTGGATGATGCCGCTGCAGTCGAGCCGGCGCTCCGCGTCAGGCTGCGTGAGCCAGATGTTCACGGGCCGTTGGAACAGCGCAGCGGCAAACAGCTCCGTACCAGAGACCAACTCTTTATGGTCTCTCCCCATGAATTTGGGATTTTCATACATTTTATACCACCTCCAAGTAGCAGTATGGCACAAGTTGGGGCCATGTTCAATTGTTGGCGCTTTCTTCCGGGGGATTTGGAGCCGCAACGCCAACAAAAGCCAGGCCATGTAAGTTCGGCTCTGACTCTGATTATTGGATCATAAAAACTGGATCTGTTGGCATCGATTAGTAGTGTATAGATGGAATATACCCGCTGTGCAAGCAGGTGAATCAGCCCAATGGATGCAGCGCCGTTCATCGGCAGGAGAATCCAACCCGATGAGCGTTCCAGCATGACCTCTGAGGAGCCTCCGGTCCCCTGTGACAAGCAGGTTCATCCACACTAGCCCGCACCGGGAGTTTTCCGAAGTCTCGCCGTTTCATGCTGAAACAACAGGATACTCTAAGGCGCCATCCCCTTGCATTTTATAGGCCTTTGACCGGAATCCGGATCGTGAATTCGGGGTCCGGATCATACGGGTTCTGAGACATCGGGTACACCTCGTAATGCGTGATCTCCGTGTCCTTGTTCAGGACGCAGCCCTGCTCTGAGATCCACTCGTAGATCAGCCGGTACGTTTCTTGGATGTTCTGGCCTTTGGCATGCTTGCATTCGGCATAGGCGAGGGTCGGGACGCTGATGTCCAGCATGCCATCGGGTACCCCCGCTTCAGGAGTGACTTCCAGCACGGCATAGTGAACGAAGCCCTTCGCCTCGGGATGCGCGTGATAGGAGAGGCCGAGCAGCTGCTCCGGGTTTGCCTGATGGGCAATCTCACCGAGCCGCCCGCGCAGCTCCTGCTGAACGAGCCGGATGCCGCCCGCGGCCGCCTCCGCGAACGTGCCTTCCCACCGCAAACCTACCGCCCGAAACGCCGGCTTCTGAATCACTTGGACTTCCAGTACTCTTGTCATGCTCCCGCCTCCCCGTGAACGTTTCCTACAAACTATTCGATAAGCGCCTGTTGATTCCCTTTTTTGTCATCCTCCGATTTTACAAATAGAGGATAATGAAGAACACCAAGGCAAGCACGAACCGGTAGACAGCGAACCACGAGAGGCTCAATCGCTTGATGAGATTCAGGAACGTGACAATCGCCAGCATCGCCACGAGGAACGCTGTGCTAAGTCCCGTCAGGAACAGCGGAAGATCGCTTACCGACAGAAACTCCCGGCTCTTGTACAGGTCGTAGGCGGATGCGGCGAACATGATCGGCACGGAGACGATGAAGGTGAACTCCGCCGCCGCCTTCTGGCTCGTCCCGAGCAGCATGCCGCCCGAGATGGTCGAGCCCGACCGGGAAAAGCCCGGCCAGATCGCCAGGCACTGGAACAGTCCGATGCCGAACGCCTGCTTGTAGGTGATGTCATCCATCGTCTCGGCGGTGACCCTTCCCCGGAAGCGGTCGGCGGCAATCATCAGCACCCCCCCGGCAACGAGCCCGATGAGCACGGGCGTCGGACCGAAGAGGTGTTTTTTCATATATCCGTAGATCGTCAGGCCCGCCACCCCGAAAGGCACCAGTGCCGCCCCTACATGAAGCAGGTTCAGACCCGGGCGCTTCAGCATGCGCGGGGAAATCCGCAGGAAGCCGAGGAACCGCCTCCAGTACAGCACCAGCACGGCCAGTACCGCGCCGAACTGGATGACGACCTTGAAGGTCGATGCCTTGTCCCCCTCGAACTGGAGCAGGTACCCCGTGAGAATCATATGACCGGTCGACGAAACGGGCAGGAATTCGGTCAGCCCCTCGACGATGCCCATCACGACGGCTTTCCACAAGTCACTCATGCTTCTCTCTCCTCATTTACTCGTTACTGTATCTCTTTCTACGGAATATCCGTGCGCTTAAAATAAATCAGCGTCGCCAGGAATCCGGCCAGGGAGGCCAGGCCTACCGCTATGTACGAATAGTGGAGCGGATACGCCTCCACCTGTCCTCCGCCTGCAATGACCTGCACGGCCGACCAGGGGAAGAGGGCCTTATAATCCCGGTTGGCCAGGGCCACATTGCCCATCGTGATCACGGAAGTGAAGATAATCGTGGGCACGTAATTCTTGAAGAGGAACGTCACGAACATCGTCGGCGTG
Source organism: Paenibacillus sp. S-38 (assembly GCF_049942825.1). Classification (NCBI taxonomy): domain Bacteria; kingdom Bacillati; phylum Bacillota; class Bacilli; order Caryophanales; family Paenibacillaceae; genus Paenibacillus; species Paenibacillus sp. S-38. Next base: position 2,747,812 of record NZ_CP187970.1, on the reverse strand, counting down.
GACAAAAGAAACAGCAGGCCGCCCCCGGCCAAATACTGCCCGAGCGACTGAAGCAGCACGTCCGTATCCAGGCCGACGGCTCCACCCAGCAGGCCGGCCGCCAGAGCCAGCACCCAGGCGGTCAGCGTCAGCACCGCGATCCAGAGGCAGAGCAGCAGCAGCTTGCTGATAATCAGGCTGCCCCGCGATACGGGAATCGTGAGCAGATTCTTCAGCGTATCTTCCGTATATTCGCGCTGGAACAGGTACGCAGTGATCACCCCGTAGAGCAGCGTCCCGATGAGCAGCATCACATACAGGTTCGTGTCCTCGAACACCTTGGCGAAGCTCACGGTTTCCCCCGGCCGCCTCATGTGGAAGTCCAGCAGCCCAAGGAACATCATCACCGGGGCTGCGGCCGCCCCGATCAGGCTGACCAGGAACATGCGCGCCCGCTTCAGCTTGAGCAGCTCCGTATAGAGCAGATTAACCAAAGCTTCCTCCCCCAATCTTCCGGACAAAATAATCCTCGAGCCGGTCCTCGCTCACCGCCATTCCGGTCACCTCGATGCCGTGCTCGACGAACAGCTTGTTGATCTTCCCCTGCTCCCCGATGTGGGAGTAGATGCGGATGCGTCCCTCATCCCCCACTTCATAATCGTGAATGTGCCAGAATTTCTCGAGCAGCATGGCCGCCTTCGTATCGCTCGACACCTTGAATTCGAGAAACCGCCGGTTCTGGCGCCGGAGCTCCTCCAGGGAAATCTCCTCGAGCAGCCGGCCGTGGTGGATCACGCCGATCCGGTCGGCGAGCTGCTCTACCTCGGGCAGGATGTGGCTTGAGATCAGGATCGTGATCCGCCGCTCCCGGGCCAGCGAGGAGATCAGCCGGCGGATCTCCTTGATTCCGATGGGATCGAGTCCGTTCGTCGGCTCGTCGAGAATGAGCAGCTCCGGATGATGCAGGATGCTGCGGGCGATGCCGAGCCTCTGCTTCATGCCGAGCGAATACGAGCCGACCCGCTTCTTCGTCTCGCCCTGCAGGCCGACGGTCTCCAGCGCTTCGTCAATCGCATTCTTCTTATGTACGCCCATCAGCCTGGCATTGACCGCCAGATTCTCCCGCGCCGTCAGGTTCTCATAGAAGCCGGAGAACTCGACGATCGAGCCGATTCTCCGCAGGATCTCCTTCTGCTTCTCCTGCAGCCGTTCGCCGAAGATTTCGATCTCGCCCTGCGAAGGGCGGATCAGGCCGAGCAGCATGCGGATGGTGGTCGTTTTTCCCGCTCCGTTCTGTCCGAGGAACCCGTAGATCTGTCCCTGCTCCACGTGCATGTTCAGGCGGTCCACCGCTTTCTGCGTGCCGTAGATCTTGCTCAGCTCCGTCGTGCGGATGACAGTGCCCATGCGGCGCCTCCTTTCCTTATGTGGTGATATCCCCCGCTTCTCACTCATCATAACCCCCAGAGTTTAAGCCCCGCTTATCGAGTTCTTACCATTTCCTTAATCGGCTGCCCGTCCAAAAGCCAGCGTAAACACCGTTCGCACCCCCGGCTCGCTCTCGGCGCGGAGCCTTCCCCCGTTCTTCTCCGCCAGCGCCCGGGCGATCGCAAGACCGAGTCCGCTCCCTCCGTCGCGGGACGATCTCGATCGGTCCCCCCGGTAGCTGCGCTCGAAGATGTGCGGCAGCTCCTCCGCCGGGATGCCCGGTCCCCGGTCCCAGACCTGCAGCCGGTATTCCCCGCCCTCCGCCGCCAGCTCCACGCCCAGGACGCCGCCTTCCCCGCCGTAGCGCAGCGCGTTCTCCAGCAGATTCGAGAGAATCCGCTGCAGGCTGAGGGGGTCGGCTGTGATCCGGCAGCCCTCTTCGGGCAGACGGACCTGCAGTTCGATTCCCCGCTTCTGGAGCTCGGGGAGCCGGGAGATCAGCGCCTGCCGGGCTTCCTCGGCGAAGTCGAGCGGCTCGGGGCGCTGAGGCAGATCATCCGCGTCGAGCTTCGCGAGATGGAACGTCTCGTCGACGAGACGCTTCAGCGCATACGCCTTCCGGGAGAGGATCGCCACATACTCCTCCTGCTCCTCGCGGGTCGGCGCCACCCCGTCCCGCAGCGCATCGACATACCCGATCATCGAGGTGAGCGGGGTGCGGATGTCATGCGAGATGTTGGCGAGCAGGCTCTGCCTCGCCGCCTCAGACCGGAGCGAACGGGCCTGGACCTCCGCCAGGCGCTCGATGAGCCCGTTCACCGCGAAGGCGGCCTCGTTCCACACGGCATCCCCGCCGGCCAGCAGCCGGGCTCCGCCGTGTCCCTCCATGACGCGGTGCAGCTCGGCCGTCAGGGACTTCAGCCGTTCGGTATGCCGGAGGCTGCTCCGCAGCAGCAGCAGGGAGACCGTCACGACCACGGCCCACAGGACTCCCCGCAGGAGCCCCGCCGGCCCGCTCCAGCCCCAGCCCCCGGCCTCGGAGAGCAGCAGTCCCCCGGCGGCCGTCAGCTGCAGGAGGGGCAGCCCCCCTCCGTCACGCTTCATGAGGCTCACCCGCGAATTTGTAGCCGATCCCCCAAACCGTCTGGATGCGCTTCGGGTCGGACGGGTCGTCTTCGATTTTGAGGCGGAGCTTGCGGATATGCACCATCACGGTATTGTCGTCTTCGAGATACTCGCTGTCCCACACCTGCCGGAACAGCTGGGTCTTCGTGAACACCTGGTGGGGGTGCGAGGCGAACAGCTTCAGGAGCTGGAACTCCTTGGCGGTGAGGCTGACCTCCTGCCCGTCCTTGGTTACCGTATAGGTCCGCGTATCGACCGTCAGATTCCGAAAGCGCAGCACGGCGCTGTCGTGGCCGCCGCTCCCGACGGCGTCCGCTTCACTGCCCAGCACCCTGAAGCGCCGCAGCTGCGCCTTCACTCTTGCCACCACCTCATGGATGCTGAACGGCTTCGTAATATAATCATCGGCCCCCATGCTGAGGCCGAGCACCTTGTCAATCTCCTGATCCTTGGCGGTCAGCATGAGGATCGGCACGTTCGAGACGGCGCGGATGCGCCTGCACACCTCCATGCCGTCCACACCCGGCATCATCAGGTCAAGCAGAACCAGACTGTATGTCTGCCCCCCGATTAGGCGCAGTGCATCCTCCCCGTCTGCGGCCAGATCCACGCGGTACCTCTCCCGCTCCAGGTAGAGCCTGAGCAGATCCCGGATTTCTTTCTCGTCATCGGCGACAAGCAGCCGAACTTCTTCCATCGTTCTCACCTGTTCCTTTTCCTTCTCTAGTGCGTCACAGCCGTCCGGCCGTTCGCCATGAACTATCCTTATGGCAGACGGAGCCTCCCCCCCAAATGTTTCAATTCCGGTACTATTGCCCCCCGGGACTCCGAAAGTCCCCCCATTTTCCCATTCCTTCCTGTCCCTTCGGGGGCGGAGGAGGTATAATAGAGGAACATTCATTCTTACTTTTTCCCACCATTCATGCACAACAGGAGGACTTCCCTTATGCCCAGCGGGATGCTGCAAGGCCTTGCCCACCGGTACGAAGCGCCGGTTCAGTATAGATTGAAGCTCGACGATACCGAATTTCCCCTCAACGACTGGATTGGAGAGACGCTCCACATCCAGTTCACGGGAGAGATCCGCTGCGTTCACTGCTCGCGGAAGATCAAGAAAACCTATAATTCCGGCTACTGCTATCCCTGTTTCACCGAGCTGGCCGAGAACGATCTCTGCATCGTGAAGCCGCATGAATGCCACTTCGATCAGGGCACCTGCCGGGACCCCGAGTTCGCGCAGACCTACTGCATGGTACCGCATTATGTCTATCTGGCCGTAAGCAGCGGCCTGAAGGTCGGGCTGACGCGCAAGGGCAACCAGATGAAGCGCTGGACCGATCAAGGGGCGATCCAGGCGATTCCCCTCGCAGAGCTGCCGACACGCAAACTCGCAGGCGAGCTCGAATTCGAGCTGAGCAAGTATGTGATGGACAAGACCGACTGGCGAAAAATGCTCAAAGGCCAGGTCGACGACATCGACCTGCTGCGGAGCCGGCAGGAGATTCTGCCCCACGTGCCGGAAGCGTTCCGGCCCTATCTGCTGGATGATGCGGAGGTTCACGAGTTCGTGTATCCGCAGCTGCTCTCGCCCGAGAAGATCAAGACCTACGATCTGGCCAAGGCGCCGATCATCACGGACCGCCTCATTGGCATCAAGGGCAATTACTTGATTTTTGAAGGGGCCGTCCTCAATGTCAAGAAATTCAGCGGCTACAAGGTGAATATTGACATTACAGCCCCGGTGCCTGTCGAGGAAGCCGAAGACCAGCTCGTATACTAGAAAACAGCCATCATTCTTTGATTCCCATCCATCTATAATGAAGCGGCCCCCGATGCATTCCATCGGGGGCTGTTTTTACTTCCGGGCCTTCGCCAAATTCCAGACCGCGAGCAAGAGGGGGACAGCGAACGTTCCTAACCAACCGATGGTTGGCGCATACGTTACATAGTTTCGGCCAAACAGGGCAAACATCATCAGGAGGATCATGGCGAACGGGGCCGCCTTCACCGCCGTTTCGAATTTCATGCCGTACCTCCTTCGCGCAAGTGGAAGTGGGGTAAGCAGCGGCAGTTATCAGGGATTTCCTTGCTTAAGTTAGGATAAACAGGGAACCAATTATTGTCAATCTTATTCGTATCCTCTATTTCCCCTCTGCCCTATCCTGCCGGTCTCTCAAAAGTATCCTGCCGGGTACTGCCCCTCACCTTCGACGAGCTGGAACGGCTGACCGGTGAAGGACTAAGACTTCAGAAAAGGGAACCATCCCTCTTCTTTCGAGTCGGAACGGTTCCCCTTTTCTCCTTATGCTATCTTATTCACAGCCATGCTCGATCTACCTTCCCTGCAGCACCAGCACGTGCTCCGAAATCGGGATCCCCAGCTCTCGCACGCCCTCGGCCAGGAGGGCTGCAATCCGCTGCGCGCCGGCCTCCGTGAAGTGCGTGTGGTCCGTCCCGTTCACGGAGATCATGAACAGGCGCTGCGCCTCGTCGTAGCCCATCGCCGCATAATCGGCCAGGCTGCGGGTCATGAGGTCGACGAGCGGCACGCCCAGCTCCTCCGCCAGTTCTTTCATCGCCGTGCAGTAGTCCGCGAAATCGTTCAGGAACACGCCGTCCTCGTAGTGCAGGCGGCCCATCGGCGTAATCAGCACCGGCCGGGCCCCGTGCTCATGGGCCCCCGTGATGTACTGCCGCAGATAGTCCTTATAGCCCCCGAACGGCTCCGTGTACCGCTCCGGCCGGCTCGGCGTCGCATCGTTGTGTCCCATCTGCACGAAGAGGTAGTCCCCCTCGCCGATCTCCGCGAGGATCTCCGCCAGGCGCCCTTCCTCCACGAACGTCTTCGAGCTGCGCCCGCCAATCGCCCGGTTATCGAAGAGAACCTCCGCTGTAAAATGCTCCGCAATATACTGGCCCCACCCGGCCTGCGGCGCCCGGTCCTCCGTATAAGTCTGTACCGTGGAGTCTCCGGCCAGATAGACTTTGATCTTCTTAGTCGCGCTCATCGTTACTTCTCCTCTCCCGCCGTGTAGATGGACAGCTTCACCGGACCGATCAGTCCCGAGGGTAGCGACTGCCCGTCGTAGCGGTTGGCCAGCGTGTTCGTCACGGCTACCGTCAGCTCGTTATCCCCCCCGCGGAGCAACTCCCCGACCTGGAAGCGGTACGGACTCCACATCTGGGCACCGGCCTCCCTGCCGTTGACCCATACGCGGACAAGCTCATGTGCCTCGCCGAGATCCAGTACGGCATGGTTATCCACGCCAGCCGTTCGGCTTTCCAGCCGCACGTTCCCCTCATAGACTACCGTGCCGGAAAAATGAGCCATCCCCTCCCATTCCGTCCATGAGGAAAGGGAGGAAAGCTCTTCCACGCCCGGTGCTCCCTGCACCCGCCAGCCTTCCGTCACCGGAATCTCCTGGGACAGCCTCCGGATGCCGGAGACCGCAAGCTGCCGGTCAGCCGGCTGACGCGGGTCGACGGCGATCACGAGGCATTCCCTCCGCTCAATCCGCAGCTGCAGCTCCGCTCCGTTCTCTGCAGGTGCGGTCGCAGCCGTTTCCATCGTCCCTGTCCAGGGATTCCAGATCTCCGTTCGTCCGTCGGTGCCTGCCGGCAGTCGGAATGCGCCTTCGTAAGCGGCCTCCCCTTCGTTGACCACGCAGTAGAAGTGTACGCCTTCCTTCACGACGTGGCTGATCCGGATGTCCGGATGGGCGGGAGACAGGCTGCCATCCCGTCCGAGCGCCGCTTCGAGCAGCTCCGCCGCTCCGGCGGGCGCCGTCCGCCTCTGGCCGATGTCCGGTCCGCCGGCACCCGCCTGCTCCCCATCCACGGCCTCGACCACAATGCCGCCCTGCTCCGCGAAGGTCCGGAGCCTGCTCCAGGTCTCCCGTCCGAACTGGCTGCCGTTCTCCACGAGCACGGACCGATACGCCTGACCCGCGATGCGAAGCACTCCCCCGTCGAGCTCGCATGCGGAGTGCAGCAGCTCTTCTTCGAGATAATTGAACTCGAGCTGCCGCTCGAAGAGCCCCCGCACGGACTGCCAGGGCAGGCCGGAAGGCGCTGTCAGGACCGCGATCTGCGCCTGGTTGACGCTGTCCGTCATGAGCCAGCTCATCCGCTTGATATAGCGGGAGAACCGCCGGTACTCCGGCCACCAGATATTGTTCAGTCCCACATCCGGCGGACGCTCGTCACGCCGCTCATCACGGATCGAGTAATAGAACGCGTGCGGAGAGATCAGGTTCACGCCTCGGACGAACAGCCAATCCAGGTACCATTTCATCTCGTCCGCCTTGAGCGCCCAGCCGCTTTCTTTTCCGCAGACCCCGAACGCCTCATTGAGGTTGCGCCGTCTGCCCCGGTGGCGGGCCGAATCAGCCGAGCACTTACCGAGCGTGCTGTGCGCCCCGGTGATCCCGAGGTCGTTCTCGGGAGCGATGAAGCGCCATACGACGTCCTGCCCGGGAATGTGAAAATACTGCAGCAGCCCGATATCGTCGCTCGCCGCCGGATGGCCGGTCAGAGCGATCCCGTGCGCTTCGCACCAATCGTAGAGAGGCTTGTAGTAAGCGCGCGTCATCCGCAGGTAAACCGCATGCTCGTAAGCGCTGCGGATGCGCTGCGTCTCCTCCCCGGCCTGAAGCCACAGGGCGGGCAGTTCTTCCAGCCGGACACCGGCGGCAAGCACCTCCTCCAGCAGGTCCGCTGTCCATGGCTTCAGGCCGCGGATATGCCGTCTCCCGAGCAGATCCGGTTCGTCGGTGAACATCGCGATCACGGTCGATCCGAAGTACGCCCCGAGCTTCCCATAATACCGCTCGTGGGTCAGCTCAATGAATGCCCGGACCGCCTCGGGATTCAGAAGGTCGGCAGCCAGCGGGGCATCCGCTTCCCCATCGTCCTGTCCCTCGTGAATGCCGCGGATCGTCCCTTTGGAATACGTATCCGTGAACACGAGAAGGGACCAGGTCCCCTCGCCCGGCGGAGTGAATTCGACTGTCTCCCCGTCGGAGGCAGCGGGTTGGAGCTGCAGCGTGGCCGACGGGTCAATCTCCTTCTCCGATATCCTGCGGACCGCCAGAGCCGCAATAATCCGCTCGCCCGGGCTTACGCTCAGCTTGATGCGGGTGCTCCCCTCCTCAGCGCAGGGGTACTCCGTCATCTGCAGTCCCCGGCTGGCGAAGTCCGGATTGCGCTTCACCACGAGGCCATTGGCCGCTCCGGAGGGATACATGCCCTCATCGTACAGAATGACTCGCATACCGAGCTCCGCCGCTTCCTTCACGGCCGCTTCGGCCAGCTCCAGGAATTCCGGCCCGAGATAAGGCTGGGATCGCGGCAGTCCCATGCGCGGGTGAAGCACGAAGCCCGCGACCTCCTTGGCATGGAAATCTCGGATCTGCCTTATGATTTCCTCCTTCGACAGCCCATCGTTCCAGAACCAGAACGGCACCGGGGTGAATTCGTCGGGGGGATGGACGAACGTTTCCTTCAAACGGTCCAGCATACGGTTGTACCTCCAGGGTCAAAAAGTAATGTTCCATGCACACGATCGGCGGCCGCTTCGGCGACTTTTCTTCTATGTAAGCCTGTTTCCTACTGCCGGCCTTGGCCTGAACGCGTCCGGTTCATGCCGGGCAGCCTCCACAGGCAGGATGTCTGATACTCTCTATGGATTCTCTATGGCTGCCGCAGCATGGCCTCTCTCTTCACCATACCCGCTCCGCCGCTTGACCGCCATTGGATATTCTTGCAGATCCTTGTGCGATGCCCGCTAAGCCGGGCTCATGCGCATTTTTCGCTGTACCGCCGCTTTCCGACCGGCGGGAGACGCCTGCTGCGGGACCGACCTTGCGCGGGAGGAACGGGCGAACTGCCCGCAGATACTCCAAAAAGGGACACCCCGTTCCCGGAGTGCCCCGCCTTCGATCAGTTCAATCCGCCCAGCACCGGATGCGGTACATACGGCTCTTCCAGACGCGTGATCTCTTCCGGCGTCAGCTTCAGCGTCAAGGCTGCGGCCGCATCGTCGAGGTGGTGCGTCTTCGTCGCCCCGATGATCGGTGCGGTCACCGGCTCCTTCTGCAGCACCCACGCCAGCGCAACCTGGGCTCGGGGCACGCCGCGCTCCGCCGCCACCTCAGCCACCCGCTCGACGACCCGGCGGTCGGCTTCCGCCGTAGCGGCATAGAGCGTTTTGCCGAACTCGTCCGTCATCGAGCGCTCGCTGCTCTCATCCCATTCGCGGGTCAGCCTTCCGCGTGCCATCGGGCTCCATGGAATGACGCCGATGCCCCCGTCCTTGCAGAGCGGCAGCATCTCCCGTTCTTCCTCGCGGTACAGGAGGTTGAGGTAATTCTGCATGGAGACAAAGCGTGTCCACCCATGGCGCTCCGCCGTATGCTGCGCCTTGAGGAACTGCCACGCATACATGGAGGAGGCGCCGATATAACGGGCCTTGCCGGCCTTCACGACATCGTGGAGGGCTTCCATCGTCTCTTCGATCGGCGTTGCGTTATCCCAGCGGTGGATCTGGTAGAGGTCGACATAGTCGGTGCCGAGCCGCTTCAGGCTGTGATCGATCTCGGTCAGGATGACCTTGCGCGACAGTCCGCCGCCGTTCGGCCCCTTGCGCATCGGATAGAACACCTTCGTGGCGATGACCACCTCGTCGCGGTTCGCGTAATCCTTGAGGGCACGGCCAACGATTTCCTCGCTCGTCCCGTCGGAATACATGTTGGCGGTATCGAAAAAGTTGATCCCGAGATCCAGCGCCTTTTTGATGAACGGCCGGCTCTGCTCCTCATCCAGCGACCACGGGTGCGCCCCGCGCTCCGGCACCCCATAGCTCATGCACCCCAGGCACAGCCGGGAAACGTCCAATCCGGTAGAACCAAGCTTCACATACTCCATCTTCCCACTCACTCCTCCTTGACCAAGCTTCAGTTCCCATCATATCCCAAAAAGAGGAAGAACGGAAGACACGCACTTGAGAGATTGTTTGGCCCCTGGACTGTGATGGCTGTCAGTCAGACAAGCCGGTATGTATATGGTGGTATATTAAAAAAGGGGGCCGCACGAACCACCCTCCGCCCCGTCGGCAGGGTCACCCCCAAGGTCAGAAAACTCAGGGCCGATGGAGGTTGATGCATTATTGCCGTCGTAAGGCGTGACTTTTGAAACAAAAGCGGAACTGCGATGTGCCGCTTCCAGCGGAGAAGGCGACTTTTGTAACTCCGATGTACCATCCCGAGCGTGAGAGGTCTGCTCCTGTGAACCAGCGGAATTATGATGCGCTACTGCACTCGTGGGAGGGTCTTTTGTGAAATAGAGGTAGTACGACGCGCTATTGTCACCATGTGAGGTACCTTTTGAGAAATAGCGGATCTCCGATGCACCGTCCCCAGCGTGAGTGGTCCGCTCCTATGAAACAGCGGAGCTTCGATGCACTACTACACTAGTTGGCGGAACTGTCGTGAAATAGGGGTAGTACGACGCGCTATTTTCACCATGAGAGGTATCTTTTGAGAAATAGCGGAGCTCCGATGTACCATCCCCATCTTGAGAGGTCCTCTCCTATGAACCAGTGGCTGTGATGCACTTCTACACTCGTGGGAGGGCCTTTCGTGAGATAGAGGAACCACGATGCGCTATTGTCACAATGTAAGGTACCTTTTGAGAAATAGCGGAGCTCCGATGTACCATCCCCATTTTGAGATGTCCTTTCCTATGGACCAGTGGCTGTGATGCACTTCTACACTCGCGGGAGGGCCTTTCGTGAAATAGAGGAACTACGATGCGTTATTCTCACCATGAGAAGTCCCTTTTGGGAAATAGCGGAACTCAGATGCGTTATTGGCATCCTAACAGGCCTATACCCCCATGTTAGAGCAAAATAAGACATCTGAGTTCCGCTGATATGAACGTAACCGAGCAACTCCCAGCACGTATCCCTGTTTTTTTGTACTCCAAACTAAGCCTGTCAAGGTGTTCTTTTTGACAGGCGGCTTCTTTCCTCCCATACTTGTTTACGGGTCTGACTATCAAGTCAGACCCTGCCTTACGGCGAGTAACGGGGTGCAGGGGGCGTGCTCCCTGCATAGTCTTTTTCCTGAGAACAGCGGGACATGTCTACATTCCTTGGCACGAGGGCAAAATGGTTCTTTGCGCCGGCTGGCAACCTGATATTCGTGGGTTCTCACATGTGATTACATACGACCAGAGAGTTTCCTGCTAACTATCAACGCACATAAAGCTCCTGTTCCCTTGCTTTGTGCAGCGGAACTACGCGGATTTCTCTCTGCCTAGCTTTGTACTTTGCCCCCGAGCCAAAGAATGTAACGCATCTTCCTCAAATCCGTTCTCTTACCACCTCCTTCTTCGTATTTTCAAACTTCTATTACAAGCACAAGCGATTATGCTGCCGCCCTTTGCTTCTGGACTTCCTTGGCTATAGCCCAGATAAATCCCAAGAGCTCCCTGGCCACGGCGGTAACGATGGTTCCTTTGTTCTTTCCCCTGAAGCTTAACCTATTAAATTTATGATGCAGTCTTTTATGCGCCTTCCAAGAGATCTCAATAATCTCCGAGCTTAGCTCCTTTTGCCTCTCTCGCAGGGCTCTTCTTACAGCGGGTTTGCTCCGATAGGTCCAGGCGGCTTCGACCAGTACCCGTCGGATATGCGCATTTCCGACTTTCGTGATTCGCCCTTGCCGGCGGCTGCCTCCGCTTGAACTTTCCGAAGGTACCAATCCGGAATAACTCATAAGCTGCGGCGCAAAAGCAAATCTTCCTGCGAGATCTCCGAGTTCGGCCGCAAGAGTAGTGGCCGTAACTAAAGCAATACCATGAAGTCCTTGCAGCGCCTGAATCATGGTAGCCTGGCACCCTGCCGAAGCCTGCCGTTCCATTTCCTTTTCGTATCGCCCAATCCGGTTTGCGGCCTCCCTGATGGTGTTGCGGTATTCTTGAAAGACGATATCCTCGCACGCATCCGTAAAGCGCAAGGTATCCAGCCAGTTCTCGTAGGCCGATGTCCATACCTTCGTGCCGCCCGGTGGATGAAGCTGGTGCCGAAGCAGGAACTTCGTTAGCCGCTGCTTGTGCCGATTCATATCCTGAACCGCATCCTCCCGGGCCCGAACCAAATCCCGCAGCGCTTCGTCCTCGGGTGTAGGTACGTAGATTTCGGTTAACTCTCTGGCCCTGTAGAGCTGCGCTAAACGTATGGCATCCCTTTTGTCGGTTTTAATGCGCTTGTTGCCATCCAATGCTTTGGGCGCAACGACGCTGCAATTGACAAAGAGTTCAAGGAACCAACGATACAGTTGAAACCCTGTAGGCCCGGCCTCATAGCAAACGTCGAGTTTGATCTCATCGTCCTTTGCAAGCTGCTTGACTAATTTTCGCACGGCCTCTTTGGTATGTGGAATCGTCCCCCAGAACCGTACAGGCTCATCTCGATTTTCCGTGGCGATAGCAACAGCAATTTTTTCCTTGGATACGTCTAACCCTACATACTTTGTGGACATACTCATTACTAACCGACTCCTTTTTGTTTGTAGCTCTGTTTTGGATTTGATTGGTTTATTCATTCCAAGTCATTTCCAACTTCAACCTACGTGATGCAAAGAGGTAGTCGGTTTCGTTCATTATAACTATTCGACGTACACTATGCGAAACGGGGCCGCAGCAAGCCCCACAGCTATTCCGGGCGTGCATCAGCACCTACGCGTACCGTATTTCCCCATAAAGTCCGGCTCCGTAACTTGCCGAAGGACGCCTCGAGGCTTGCAGATCCAGCCTGCCACAGCGGGCGCGACGGACGAGGGCCTGCCACGCCGAGCGGGAAACAGGCCAACCATTCAACCATGCTCAGGCACCCGACCCGCATCCCACGCATTCATTCTTCTCCATCCAGCGCCTCCCCCTGGCTCAGCGTGTAATCCGCACTCGGCCAAGGGACAGTCCCTTCGTCTCGATCCGCAGGGTGAGCAGGACGAGTCCTGCCACGCCAAGCGCGACGAATACGGGGAACCAGGCTCCCGCCAGCCGGCCAAGTCCGATGAAGAGGCACATGGCGAGCGTCGGGATCAGCGGCTGGCCGTAAGCCCGCCACCAGTCAAGCGGGAAGCGTTCCCGGTGGAAGAAGCCGATCATGGCCGCTGCCGATGCGGCCCAGCTGCCGGTATAGATCCAGACGGCCCATACGGGGTGGATGCCGACGAGCAGAGGCACAAGTACGATCACCGGCACGCCTGCCACGATCATCACCCAGAAGTTCGCCTTCGTCTTCCCGACGCCCGCCAGGATATTGCTGCCGAGCCGGCCGACGGAAGAGAAGAACACCCCAAGCGCCAGCAGGCGGATATACGTGCCGGAATCCTGCGTCGTATAGCCCGAGCCGAAGAGGAAGGAGTTGAGCTCGTCCGGGAAAAGGCAAATGGCCGCAGTCAGCGGATAGAGCGCCAGATTGTTGTAGCGGATGCACAGCGTGCCACGGCGCCGGCTTTCTTCGGGGTCGCGGATACTGTCGGCCACGAACGGCAGCGTCACGATCATGAACGCCCACGTGATGATGCCCACGAAGCCCGTGATCCGCGACGCATTCGCCAGCTCGCCGACGGCCACGACCGAGATCGAGCCGATCATCATGACAAGGAAAGGCTGCTGGAACGCCTTGGCGATATTGCCGGCCCACATCGGCACCCCGTACTGCAGCATTTCGCGCAGCTGGCCGAGGGACAGCGGACCTTTCCACTTCGGGCGGTGCACCCGGTGCGCCCGCCAGCTGACGAAGGCCGCCGTACAGGCCGCCCCGATGCAGCTCCACAGGGCGACGCCCCACAGATAGCCGCCGACCGGCAGCAGGACGCCCACAACCATGCCGGCCGTCGAGAAGACGGTCATGACAACCATGAAGAACGCCTGGGTGTGGAACTCCCGGGAGCCTGAGAACGAAGCGACGCCGATGTTCACGACGGACTGGAAGATCAGCGTTGCCGCGCTGATTGTCAGCGCTCCCTGCAGCTTCGGGATCCCGTAGGCCCCCGCCAGCACCGGCGCCAGCAGAACCAGAACCAAGCCCGTCAAGACAGCAAAAAACACGCTGCCGGCAACCGCATGCCGGAATTTCACGTGCAGGGCTTCTTCCTTATGCGTTGAGAAAGCATACACTAGGGCCGAGTTGAACCCCACATTCAGAAACAGCGTGACCATTCCAAAAATCTGCAGAAGCAGATTCACTTCCCCGAACGCCACGGGATCGTTCAGCAGCCGTGCGAGTACAATGCTCCCCACCGTCTGCAGAAGTTGATTGACGAACAGCCCCAAGACCACAATCGAGACGCTTCGAATCAAAAATCGCTGGGAGCCGCTCAGCGGCATACCCGATTCGGACATGGCCATCCCCTTCTTCTTCGATGAAATCACTTGCTGCATGGCAATGCAAACGTTTGCTACATCGTATCAGTGAAACGTTTTAAGCGCAAAGGCCAAAAAATGCGAAAAAACAGACTCTCGGACCCATTTCACCGAAAAAACATCCATTTCTTGCTCTTCAGACACCAAGTTAGATTCTTCCCGAGTCCAGGCGCGGGAGGCGTAGGCGGAAGGGAAGTGCTATAATACCCGGTAAGTAAAACGGGGCCGCCGTTCGTTTCATAACGGTGCGCATTGAGTAAGGAATGCGGATGACTACAAATTAAAAACGTCTTGTGAAACGCTTGCAAGCACCAAGAATAGGAGAACCCGCCGTGACGTTACTTACCCGCCCATTGAACCCCATGAACCCCGGGGGCCTTATGAGCCTTCTGCAGCCGGCAAGGCCTTATCTCATTACGCTGCTCGTGCTGGCGTATGCCATGCATGTGCTGACCGGCTGGGCTTGGGCCGCCGCGCTTCAAGGCTGGCTCGCCGTCCTCTGTTATCTCGTCTCCTTCCCGGCCGCCCGCCGCCTGTTCCAGGTGGTCGGCTCGCTGTTCATCGCCGCCTCGCTGGCCTGTATGGCCTGGGCCGGAGTGCCCTGGAGCGAGCTGCCGGGCCTCATGACCCGCAATGTGATGCTGGTCGCCCTGCTCTTCATGCTCCCCTTCGTGAACCGAGCGATCCGCCTTGGCGGGTACGACCGTAATCTCAGCCGCTGGCTGAACGCCCCCTCGGGGGGCTTGGGCCAGCTGTATATCCGTTCCTTGGCCGTCAGCTATATCCTGAGCCTGTTCCTCTTCTTCGCCGCCCTCCCTCTCCTGCACCGCGTGCTGGGGAGGCAGCTGAGGAACGCGGGAGAGGACACTTCGCGCCGGTTCATCGGCATGTCGGTGCTCCGCGGCTTCGGCATGGTCGCCGTGTGGAGCCCGGTGGAGCCGCTCGTCGCCACCGCCGTCCTCCTGACCGGCGTGTCCTACCTCGCGCTGCTGCCGTGGCTGCTCGCCGTCTCGCTCGTGCTCTTCGCCGCCTGCTGCCTGTGGGCCCTGAAGTTCCGCAGCCTGCCGCTGGCACCCGCACAGGAAGCGGACCCGTCTCAGCCCCCGGCACAGCCCAAGGCCCACTCGATCCCGAAGACGCTCGTCTTCCTCGGGGCGCTTGTGCTGCTCATCGGCTCGGCCTTCCTGCTGCAGGCGGCGCTGGGGTCCACCTTTTTCGCGGCGATGACCTTCGTGCTGCTGCCCTTCGCAGCCGGATGGGCCCTGCTGCTGAAGCGCTTCGGGCGCTTCGCCGCGCTCAGCTCCCGGCACTGGAAGGAAGGGGTGGACAACCTCCGCCATCTGCTCGTTCTGTTCCTCTCCTTCGGGCTCTTCAACAGCGTGCTCGCACGCACGCCGCTGCTGGGAGAGCTCAGCGGAAGCGTCGAAAGCCTCTCCGGCTCGCCGCTGCTGGTGTTCCTCATCATCCTGGCCGTCTCGCTCGTTCTTCCGGTGCTCGGCATCCATCCGCTCGTCGTCATGAGCCTGTTCGGCATCTTCCTCCAGCCGGTGATGGAGCACGTGAGTCCGCTGAGCCTTGCCGTTGTGATGATCACCTCGACGCTGGCGTCCTCTTTTATGGGCACGTTCAACACGACCGTGACGATCATGGCCGGACTGCTCGAGGTGAATCCGTACCGGATTACGCAGTGGAACCTGGCCTACGGCATCGTCTTCGGCGGAATCGGGATCGCCGCGGGGCTGCTGCTTTTATAATTTCTTTGACAGGCCGAAAATACTTCAAAACCCCTTGCCTTAAAGTCCACTTGAAGGTGTAGCATGAGGACTTGAGGTGAAAAGATCCAATGAATACCCTATATGCAGACTATCCGGGATCAACGAATGCGGATCGGAAGGTGATCCCATGGACTTAGTCAGACCTATTCTGCGGCTGGCTCTGCCGTCGATCGCAACGTTCTCATCCATGACTTTTACGGGACTGCTCGTCCTGATGATCGTCGGCAAACTGGGGGCCGCAGCCATTGCCGTCGTCGGTATCGCCAACATTCTGATGTACAACGTGTGGGCCATGTTCTCCGGCGTACAGGGCACGATCAACTATCTCGTCGCCCAGAATTTCGGCTCGAATACGATGAAGCAGGGCAACCAGCGCATGCAGATCGCCCTGCTCGGCACTCTGCTGCAGGCCATCGTGCTCTTCGCAGCCAGCTTCGCGCTGCCCTATTGGACCCTGAAGCTGATGGGCTCGAACGAGGAAATCCTGACCCTCGGCGCCCCTTACGTGCAGGTCCGTTTCTATGCCATGATCTTCACGCTCTTCAGCGGCGTCTTCTTCGCCTACATGAGAGCGATCGGCGACACGAAAACCCCGATGACGATCTCGTTGATCAATAGCGCTCTTGTCGTCACCCTGACTTACCTGCTCGCCTACGGCAAGTTCGGCTTCCCGGACCTCGGGCTGCAGGGAGCCGCATGGGGCATGGCGGCGGCGGAGGTGATCACTCTGCTGCTCAACCTGGTCGTCTTCTACCGGGTCATGCACAAGAAGTACAATACCAGAGCCTGGTTCAAGATGGAGCTTGCGCAGATCAAAATGGTCTTCTCCGAGAGCGTCAAGCTCGGCGTGACAGAGATGTCCAACAGCGTCGGGATGCTCGTCTTCACCGCCTGTATTACGCGCCTTGGCACCACGGCGATCGCGGCCAACGAGATTGCCCTGAATATCCTGTCGTTCGGCTTCATGCCGTCGAACGGCTTCGGTGCCGCCGCGACGATCGGCATCGGCCAGGAGATCGGCAAGGGCCGCCCGCTGGAGGCCAGGCGCTTCGGACTCGTAACCGTATACCTTGGGCTTCTCTTCATGGTGCTCGTATCACTCTTCCTGTTCCTGTTAGCCCTGCCGGTAGCGAAGCTCTATACGAGTGAAGCGGCCGTATATATGACCGCGATCTCGCTGATCCATCTTGCCTCGTTCATCCAGCTCTTCACGGGGGGAAGCATCATCTTCGCCGGGGGCTTGCGGGGCATCGGGGATACGACCTTCCTGTCCCGCATCTCGCTGGTACTCAACTGGCTGCTGTTCATTCCCTGCACGGTTCTGTTAACGCAGGTCTACGATTTCGGCCAGGTCGGCGCCTGGACCGCGCTGTGCATGCTCATCGTCATGCAGGCCGTTGCGAACGGCTGGCGCTATCTGTCGCTCGACTGGAGCAGCGCCAGCGCCAAATCGGCCCCCGCTGCACCCGGCGCAGCGATGCATATGTAAGCAGCCTGCCGGCAGGGTACGCGGCATGTCGAAGCAGTCCGGCGCTCACCTTGGGGCAGAACAAAAAAGCCCGTCCGAAATCCTTTTCGGACGGGCCTTGCCTTCTGTAAGCGGCTTACGGATGCTCACGTATTGCTCGCATGCGCCAATGACTGGATGACGCGGGTGTACTTCCGGCCGCATCTATGTCTGCTTGCTGCTTCAAGCGCAGGGTCCTCTACGTCTGCTTGCTGCTTTAAGACCCGGGTCATCTGCGCTTGCTTAGCAACTTAACGCTGCTCTCGGGCTCGCCGCTCAAGCGAGTCGTACCACTCCATCTTGGCGTCGATCTTGCCGAGGGCGTGCTGCAGCTCGTTCATTTTCTCCTGGATCGCGGTACGGTGCAGGGCCAGCATCGACTTGCGCTGGGAGATCGTTCCGTCGCCCTCGCGGGTGAGCTCGACCATCCGCTTGATCTCGGAGACCGGCATGCCTGTGGCTCGCAGACAGGTGATGAGCTCGAGCCATCCCATATCATGGGGTTCGAATATTCGGTTGCCGTGATCGTCCCTGCCGACATTCGGCAGCAGGCCCTCCTGTTCGTAGAACCGCAGGGTATGGGGCATGAGGCCTACCTGCTGTGCCGCTTCCTTGATGGATAATCCCATGATTCCGTCCTCCCGTGTTCACGCACCGCCGCCGGGCGTAACTGCCGGCCGGATACGCAGTTATGTATCGTTGTTCTCCGTGTATGTCATACGATTGGTATGTAGCATTTTAGCACGATCCTTATCCCTTGTAAAAGGAGAACCATGCCATGATGCGGTCCTACCTGCTCTTGTTATTCTGCGTTACCTGCTGGGGTAGCAACTTCGTCTTCGGGTCGATGCTCGTTCACGAATTCCCGCCCCTCCTTCTGTCGGCCTTCCGGCTTACCGCCACCTCTCTGTTCCTGCTGGTTTATGCGTGGAGCACGAAGCGGCTGCAGATCCTCTCCCGCAGGGATTACCTGCTTCTCGTCCCGCTCGGCTTCATCGGCACGCTGATGAATCAGGCGGCCTTTTTCACGGGCCTGCAGACGGTAAGCGCCACGACAGCCTCGCTCGTCCTGTCGCTGGCTCCGATCACCACCGCCCTGCTCGCCGCGGTCTTCCTGAAGGAGGCTTTCACACCGCGCATGGCGGCCGGTTCGGTCCTTGCGATTGGGGGGATCTTCCTTGTCGTCGGGCAGTCCGGCGGGCTCGCGCTGTCCCGGGGGCTGCTCTACATCGGCATCGCCATGCTGACCTTCGCCGTCTCGATCATCATGATGCGCAGGCTCACCGAACGCATCGATCCTTTCGTCGCGACGGTCTACTCGACCGTCATCGGCTCCGGCATGGTCATCCCCGCCGCCCTGATCAAGGAACCGCTGCATGGCATCAGCACACAACTATGGGCCTGGGGACTGCTTGTGACGACGGCCATTGTCATGCAGGGCGTCTGCGGACTGGTTTGGAACACGCAGCTGCGCCGGGTCGGAGCGGGCAAAGCCTCCGTGTTCCTGAACCTGCAGCCCTTCGTCGCCATGGTCGTCGGCTTTGCCTTCCTGGGCACACCGGTAACCGCCGTGCAGCTGGCCGGCTCCGTCCTGATCGTAGGCGGCGTCATCCTCGCCACACTCAAGAAGAAGGCGAAGGCTCCTGCCCCCCTGGCTCCCGGCGTCACCACTACCTGAACCCGGCGGCTTCCGAGCCGGCCTGGCGGCATATCCTGATGCCGTGCGGGGAAGCCGCCCGGATATCCTGTCCGGATGATCTCCTCATCCGAATGAGCAGCTCCGCGTCCCTTGGGACGGCGGGGCTTTTTGGCGTTCCCTCCCGCCTCTCCCGCCTCCCTCTTTCACGGCCTGCCTGTTCCCTGAGAATTACATACCCGCTGGGGCCTGTTCTTTTATTAACCTCCAAAAATTACATTTACAGGTTATTCCTTTTCTGTTATGATCATCTCACAGACAACTAACCGGCATAAATACACTATATGAGTTATAAATGAGGAGGATGGGATCGATGAAAATTCAACGTTTACCTTGGGCAGGCATCCGGATTGAGGCAGGAGACAAGGCTGTGGTCATCGATGCGGTTACACGCATTCCCGCGAAGTTCGGCGGTTCCAAGGAGCCGATGTATCCGCTGGCCGAATTCGGAAGAGCCGACGCCGTACTGGTCACGCATTTGCATGAGGATCACTTTGATCCCGAGGCGATCATCGCAGCTTACGGCCCTGATATTCCCGTCTATGTGCCGGAGCAGGGGGCTGACGCCGCCCGGGCGGCCGGACTGCGGAATGTCTCAGGCAGTACGGCCGGTACGGCCTACGAGCTCGGCGGCGGAATCACCGTGACGGCGGCTCCCTCGGTGGACGGCGTCGGCGATCCCCAGATCGCCTGGATTGTCGAAGCCGGCGGACGCAGAGCCATCCACTGCGGCGATACGCTGTGGCATGGCTATTGGTGGTCCATTACCGCGGCTCATGGCCCCTTCGACGCCGCCTGCCTTCCGGTCAACGGAGCTGTGCTGGAGGTACCCGGCCGGACGCCGAGCGGCCAGCCGATCTGTCTGACGCCTGAGCAGGCCGTCTCGGCTGCGGCCGTGCTTCAAGCCGGCGTGCTTATCCCCATCCACTACGGGGCCATTCACCATCCCCCGGTCTACCGGGAGACACCGGATATCCCCGCACGGCTGGAGGCCGCCGCGGCAGGCCGGGTGACCCTGAATCTGCTGAAGCCGAGAGAAGCGCTCGAGCTGTAACCTTGGCCGGCTTCCGCTGTTCTTCATATATACTTGCACCCTATTCGCACCGGAAGAGCAGGCAGCAGAGCAGCAGTTCATTCACATGGGTGACTGTTCTGCCATCCCTGATTCTGCCTCTCTTCCCATCCGGGCCAATGGGATGAGGCGCCTCTTCTCTTTCGGACCGGTTTATGGGCTTGCGTCCTTATTTTATAAGCCGCGGTCCCCATCCTGTACGGATTTTTTCAATAATAACCAAAGTCCCCACATTGAGTTGTTCGCCACCTGCGCATATAATAGGGAAAGAATGAAGACTAAAAGAAAAGGTGTCACTCAATGAGCATACTTAATGTAGAACGACTGAGCCACGGCTTTGGAGACCGCGCGATCTTCAATAACGTATCTTTCCGCCTGCTCAAAGGCGAGCACATCGGACTGATCGGCGCCAACGGCGAAGGCAAATCAACCTTCATGAACATCATTACCGGCAAGCTGCAGCCGGACGACGGCAAGGTGGAGTGGTCCAAGCGCATGCGCGTCGGTTATCTCGACCAGCACGCCGTGCTGAACAAGGGCATGACGATCCGCGACGTGCTCAAGGGTGCGTTCCAATACCTGTTCGATATGGAGCAGGAGATGAACGACATGTACGGCCGGATGGGCGAGGTCTCTCCGGAGGAGCTCGAGCAGCTGCTCGAGGAGGTCGGCGTGATCCAGGATACGCTCACCGACCAGGATTTCTATATGATCGATGCGAAGATCGAAGAAACCGCCCGCGGTCTCGGGCTGACCGATATCGGACTCGACAAGGACGTCAACGACCTCAGCGGCGGACAGCGGACGAAGGTCCTGCTGGCGAAGCTGCTGCTTGAGAAGCCGGACATCCTGCTCCTCGACGAGCCGACGAACTATCTTGACGAACAGCATATCGAATGGCTGAAGCGGTACCTGCAGGAGTACGAGAATGCGTTCATCCTCATCTCCCATGATATCCCGTTCCTGAACAGCGTCATCAATCTCATCTATCATATGGAGAACCAGGAGCTCAACCGCTACGTCGGAGACTACGATCATTTCCAGTCGGTCTATGAGATGAAGAAGCAGCAGCTCGAATCCGCCTACAAGCGGCAGCAGCAGGAAATTGCGGACCTCAAAGACTTCGTGGCGCGCAACAAAGCGAGCGTAGCCACCCGGAACATGGCGATGTCCCGCCAGAAGAAGCTCGACAAGATGGATGTCATTGAGCTGGCGAAGGAAAAGCCGAAGCCGCAGTTCAACTTCAAGGATGCGCGGACGTCCGGCAAGCTCATCTTCGAGACGTCGCAGCTGGTCATCGGCTATGACAGCCCGCTGTCCCGCCCGCTCGATCTGCGGATGGAGCGCGGCCAGAAGATCGCCCTCGTCGGCGCGAACGGGATCGGGAAGACGACGCTCCTGCGCAGCATCCTTGGCGAGATTCCGGCGCTGTCCGGCTCGGTGAGGCTCGGCGACAACCTCGATATCGGCTACTTCGAGCAGGAAGCGAAGGATGCCAACTACAATACCTGCATTGACGAAATCTGGAGCGAGTTCCCTTCCTTCAACCAGTTCGAGGTGCGCGCGGCGCTGGCCAAGTGCGGCCTGACGACGAAGCACATCGAGAGTAAGATCGCGGTGCTGAGCGGCGGCGAGAAAGCCAAGGTCCGCCTCTGCAAGCTGATCAACCGCGAGACGAACCTGCTCGTGCTCGACGAGCCCACGAACCATCTGGACGTGGATGCGAAGGATGAGCTGAAGCGCGCCCTCAAGGCGTACAAAGGCAGCATCCTGCTCATCTCCCACGAACCGGAATTTTACCGCGACGTCGTGACGGATACCTGGAACTGCGAGTCCTGGACGACGAAGGTGTTCTAGAACCCTTGGTAGTCATGAAGAAACCTGCCGGCCCATAGGTCAGCAGGTTTTTTGCTCTTTCCTTTATCCCAGGGAGACATTAAACTGGAGTATTGGAGGAATTAGCCCACCCGGACGGCTTGGCTCTACTTCCCAATCCCCTTCTCTTACCCGGTGTGATGCTTCGCATGAAGCTGCTTGAGATCCGCCACAGGGTCGTGGATCTCTTTGATCTCTTGTTCCACTCGGTCTCATCCCTTCAGCTAACCATGGCCGGCATTGCTGTGTATCCACTCTCGTATTCCTAGAGCCACCTCGGCTGGGTCCGTCTCGGACGTATCCAAGGTCGGCATGGGCGGATCATAAGCCAGATCCGCATTGTCCAGCAGCCACCTGGCAAACTTCAAATGCTCCGCAATCCGCTCCTCAGGCCAGCTCCTTGCCTCCAGCCGGGCTATCCGGCTTTCTTCGTCGCAATGCAGATTCAAGTAGTGCACGTTCGCAAAATAGGAATAATCCTCGCACTGCTCGGCATCCCACGGCATCACGGTCCCGCAGATCACGGTCATTCGTCCGCTTTCGGCAATGCCTCTGGCCACACGAAACCAGATATTCCGGATGCTCTGCCAATCTTCCCGGGCGAATGGAAGAATGTCGTCGATATCGAATACGGCCATGTCCGGCAGAATTCGCCGCAGCTCCGGAATGACCGTCGTTTTGCCGGAGCCGCTTGCTCCAGTAACGATAAACAGCGGAGTCTTGGACTGACCCGTCATACGCTCCCGCCCCCTTCGCTGTTCTCTTTTCCGCTGCCGCCCCCTGTCACTATAGCAACACCTGCAGGCTCAGCGTCTTCCATCACCAGGAACATGCCGGTCATGCTGGGAGAGTGATCACGGAAGCCGAACCGTTCGTAGAACCCCTCCTTGCCCGGGGACGCAAACAGCCCGACGAACGCGAGCCCCTGCGCATACCGGTTCGCCCGGATATACGCCAGCAGCCGCTCCACGATCGCCCTGCCGATCCCCCGCCCCCGGTATTCAGGCAGGACAGCCACATCCTGGATATAAAAGTACATCGCACCGTCCCCGACAATGCGGCCCATGCCCACCGTGCGGCCTTCCGCCTCAGCCACCACCGCATGCACGGAACGGGCGATCGACGTTTCCGCCATCCGGGAGTCTACGGTGCCCCATCCCGCAGCTTGCCACAGCATGAGATGCTCCTCCACGGTAGGCGGCCGTTCCACGATCTCGAATGCTTTTGCCCTCGTCATAGCACTCCTCCTCTCAACCGGCGGCTAGGAGATCAGGTCGCGCCAGTTGGGCCAAGCCTGCAGATAGCCTTCCAGATCCTGTGGATGCACGCTGACGCAGATGGCAATACGGCAGTAGAGCTGGAAGACCGTTTCCTCGATCAGCCGGGTCTGATCTACCGGCTTAGGATGCAGCACGTCATAGGCGGCGAGCAGGGTATCCAGATTCAAGTCGTCCGGGGATGAACAGAACGCGTATGTCAAATCATACAGCACCGGACCGGTCATCGGCGAAGGATCGATCACGCCGCAGAGCTCACGGTGATGAAATACAAAATTGTGGATGCCGGTATCGCCGTGCAGCAGATAAGGCTCTCCCGCATCGGAAATCCGTCCGAGCAGCCCCCTGATCCGTTCATGATCCTCAGCGGGAAGGATCCCAGCCAAGGTACGGGACGCATCCTCCGCACTCCGCTCTTGAAAGGCCCGCCAAGACTCCCGCGGCGCCTCGAGCCGCCCCCATCCTTCGCTGCTTGGGCACGCCTGATACTTGTTCAGCAGCTCCCGGACCAGCCGGATCATCCAGCGGGCCTTGGGGCCCCGGTGAATGTGCGTCGTCCCGGGCACGAAGGAATACACCATGCTGCCGCCCGCCGGGTCCGCGTGAAGCAGCCTCGGCAGCAGGCGGCTGTCCGCATACGCCGTATAGAACTGCTCCACCTGGCGAATCTCCTCCGGGCGGTCCATCTTCAACACATAGGCCGGTTCCTCTCCGACCGCGAGCTCGTATACCACCCCATCGGTAGTGCCCTTCAGCTGCTCCCTTGCATAGGTGCGGCTGTCCACTACGCCTGTGCTGCGGAGTGTTTCCAGCAGACCGTGAACGTCTTTTCTCTGAGTCATGTGTAGTCCTCCCCGTGATTCTCCATTCATCCATTATAAAATCACGGGGCCTCCCCAAGCGATGGAGAGTATGAGTATAGCGAAATGTTCTCTAAAGACGAACGAGCACGAGGGAATCGTTCCAATCACTAGATCCGGCCGTATGCCCCAGCCCCGCGAAGATGCCTGTGAAGGACAGAATCGTCATGGGATTCGTGATTGTGAGGAGAAAAATCGAGGTATACGACTTCAGCAGGCTTCCCCTCTGTACGGCGGCGGATTGCTCGGGCGGCTTGGATCGCAGGGTCCGCCATCCGAGATAGCATAGGAAGATCCCGCCAAGCAGCTGCAGCCAGAACGCATGGGCCGTCAGAAAGCCGGACACCGCCGTAAGGCCGAATCCGGCGACGATGCCGTAGATCGTGGCCCGAGACAAGCCCGTAGATCCGGCCCTGGACCAGCGACCGCCGGATGCAGAGCAGACCGATCGGCCCCACAAGTGCCGCAATGGCCAAGCCGATCAGAATGCCTTCCATAAATAACATGATACTCATCGCGCGCCCTCATTTTTGCCCTGAGATTAGTGCCACTCCAGGAACTCCAGCCGGTTGCCGAACGGATCGCTGACGTAGAAGCGGCTAACGCCTTCCTCCGATCTGGCATCGTCGTCAATGACAGGTATGCTCTGCTGAAGCAGATGGGCGCGCAGCTCCTCGAGCCGCTTCACCCTGAAAGCGGGATGCGCTTTAAGCGCGGGACGGAACTCCTGCTGCACACCGATATGCACCTGATGGATGCCGCATTGGAACCATACTCCCCCGCGCTTCTTCAGCGGCTCCGGCTTGGGAATCTCCTGCCAACCTAACACTTCTGCGTAGAACCCCCTGGCTTCTTCTTCGCATCCCTCGGGCGCAGCCAATTGGACATGATCCATTCCCTCGAATGAAAATGATGACACTGCAGCTCCTCCTCCTTCTCTCGCCCCCGCCCTCGTGAAGCAAATCATGCACCTTGACGGTACCGTTCCTATTCCCGCGCCGCTTCATTAAAAGTATGTTTGCGCTCTATCCCACGGCCTTCACTATCGTCAGAAAAGCATTGGTCTTCAGGTGATCGTATCATGCGGCCCCCTGCACAGCAACTGCTCTTTTCGAAGATCCCTTCATAAAAACATTACAAACAAAGGGAATATTTTCCTTTATACTGTTCTAGAAATTTCGTATTCCTATCATTCCTATCTCTCAGACAAAGGAGGCTTTATGTAATGAAAACCGCGTTGAGATTCATCGCCATGTTCGCCCTTATGCTCAGCCTGATATTCGGCAGCGTGGGGTCGGTGATCCCGAACGGAGGCGCCCCGACAGCCGAAGCGGCCGTGTCCGGGCCTACGGATTTTGCCGGCATCATCAACTACATCAAAGCGAACGGCTGGCTGCCGGGCAACTTTATCACCAAGAGCCAAGCGGCCCAGAGAGGCTGGGTTTCCAGCCAGTGCAACCTGGCCACGGCAGCACCGGGCTACAGCATCGGCGGCGACGTCTTCTACAACCGCGAGGGCAAGCTGCCATCCGCCTCCGGCCGCGTATGGTACGAGGCCGACGCATACTACAAATCAGGCTGCAGAGGCTCGCAGCGCGTTCTGTTCTCGAACGACGGCCTGTATTACACAACCAGCGACCATTACGCGACGTTCAAGAGATGGTATTAGTCTGGAATGAATAAGAGAGGGGCTGTCCCAAAGTCATGTGAGTATGACTTGTGGGACAGCCCCCTCTTATTGCACAGTGAGGAAATGTCCAAGGAAGATACGGACGTTTCCGCTTGTATGGCTCTATTTCAAAGCAGGGACATTCACATCATCTACATTGATATGCCCGAAGCCTCCCGTTGCATTATCGACAATCTTGATGTAGCATGACGTCCCCACATAAGAACCGGCATTCCATGTGATCCGGCTGTACGCTTCGTTATTGCCGCCCGTCGTCTTCATCAGTTCCGCTCCGTCGGAAGCGCGCACCAGAGCAACGTACAGGTTGTTGATATCATTTCCGCCGCCGATCAAGAAATCGATGGCACCGCTGCCGTCAAGTGTGAATGTCTCGGATTTGAGGACGCCGACTTGCCCGTCACCTCCGTCTTTAAACCCCCACAGGTGATACGATCCACTCTGATTGAAGGGTCCACCCCATCCCCAGTTCACATCGCCAGTCACGTCTGCAGCACTGAATGCGTTACCGCTTTCGACTGTCCAGCCGGTCAAATTCCCGCTCTCGAAATCATGGTTGGTTATTCCACCGATCGTGGAAGCTTGGGTCGTAATCATCAAGCTGCTGCTGGCGGCGGATCCATTTCCGGCTGCATCCCACGCTTTTACCGTGTAGGCGTAGGCTGTGCCTGCTGTTAATCCGGTGTCGGTATAACCCGTTGTTGTGCTGGTGCCCACTTGAGTCCCATCGCGGAAGATGGAATAGCCGGTAACCCCGACATTGTCGGTTGATGCTCCCCAGCTGAGCGTGACCGAATTCGCTGTCTTGGCCGGTGCTTGCAGATTGGCCGGCACCGTTGGGGCTTGCGTATCCGTCGTGCCTCCTTGAACAGGAACAAGGAAGTCGTCCACGTTGATATGACCCCACCCATCCGTCCGTTCATCGACAACCTTAATATACATGGAAGTCCCGATATAAGCGGTGGCATCCCAGGATCTTCGGGTGTAGCTTTCCGTTTCGCCTTTACTGCTTTGCCAGTTCCAGTAGGTGCCGGGTCCCGTCGACCGGAATAATTCTTTTCCGTCCGAAGCCCGGTGGAAGGATACGTAGAGCTTGTCGATGTCGGAACCTCCGCCGACCAGGAAGCTGATCTGACCATTGCCGCCTAATGTGAAGTTTTGCGACTTCAGAACGCCTGCTGCTTCGTCTCCGTTTTTCATACCCCAGAGATGATACGTGCCTTTGTGGTTGAATGGCTGTGTCTCCCAGAACACGGATTGATTCGTCACCGCCGCATCTGAGAATGCATTCCCGCTTTCAACTATCCAGCCGCTTAGATTGCCGGATTCAAATCCTCCGTTCGTCAAATTCGCGGACGAAGCCGGCGCGGCAACGGTAATCGCGCTTGCTGCCGTTTTGGCACCATCACGGGTTTTGACCGTGATCGTTGCGGTGCCTGCCGACTTGCCGATGACCACACCATTGACAACCGTTGCGACGCCGGGATTGCTCGAAGTCCAGGTCACGTTCTTGTTCGTCGCATTTGATGGAGCCACCGTCGCCTGTAACGGTTTTTTTTCGCCCACGGTCACTTGGAGGCTTGCCGGAGACAGTGTTACGCCGCTCGCCGGAGTCTGTACGTAAGCCGAGTTCATGCTCCAGACCTTTAGCGACTTTACGACAATGGAATCCGTATTGGTATCCGCCCATAACTGCAGGCCTTTAGCATCCTCACGCGTGGAATACGTGCGCGTCGTGATGGATTTTAATCCGTTCAAGTAAGACTCCACCATGGATTTATCCAGAAAAACATGCAGCTTTACATTTTCATTCCCGATATCTACGGTGCCCTTTTGGATCCCCTTGTTCGTACCCGCGACCGTTTTGGTCCGGTTCACTCCGTATTCATCCGCGCTGTTCTTGTAATACAGCAAGGTTTCTTCCTCCCCGTTTGGAGATCGGCGTACTTTGATGCCTACTTGATCCGCAGCCCCTCTGGCGAGCTCCATTTCAATCTCCAAGGTATCACCCGATACTGCGGAGAGAGCGGTGTTCGCCGCGGCAAAACTGGTATCCGTCGTGATATTAACCAGCTGCTGACCGCGTAGTGACTGCAGCTCGCGGATAGGGTTGATCCCCAGCTTACCGTCCGGCCGGAGACTCAATTCCACCGGCAGGCCGGCATTATGCGCCCAACCTGCATCGGATTCTTCCTGAGAAGATCTCTCTCCCTGTGCAATCGTAAACAGGATATTCCGTCCCAAGACCGGGTCAACAAAAGCGCTCGGACCCGTGAATTTGAAATCGCCGAAATCCATCAATTGCGGAGCCGGTTGATCCGGGGTGAATTTGGCGGTGCCGCTGTTCCAGGTGCCGATCCAGTAGTATACTTCAACGTCCGCTCCAGACCCGACCGGACTAATGGCGAGCAGGTGCTTGCCATTGCCCAGAGGCAGCAGCACGGGAAGCTCCCATACCGTTCCCAGGTGGGGATATACAGCCGTATTCGATTGATACAATGGCCCCCGGTAGGTCCAATTCATGAGATTGGAATCTGACGTGGAGTAAACAGCGGCGGTGCCGCCTTGACCATCGATCCCCGTCCCTACCAGCATGAACCATGTCGAACCATCCTTGAATACATAAGGATCACGGAACTCACCGATTTTTCCTTGGCCTGGCTGCTGAGTAACCGCAAGCTTGGATTCTTTGATCCACTTCTTCAAATCGTTGTCGCCATCCTGCTTCACCGTGCTCCGTGCCACACCGATATTCTGATTGCTGCCGATATAGGGCTTGGCATCATTACCGGCCGTGAAGAACAGCGTAGGGTTCCCGGCATCGTCTATGACGGAGCTTCCCGTCCAGTCGCCATCCGGGTCCACCTGGAACAGCTCCGGCGATACCGCCGGCGGAAGATCCCGCCAGTGCACCATGTCGTTGCTCACCCAGTGTCCCCAATGCATATTGTGCCAATAAGGGCCGTGTTGGTTGTTTTGATAAAAGAGATGGTATTGTCCGTTATAATAGAGTGGCGCATGGGGTTCGTTCATCCAATGGCCCGGTGCGATAGCATGATAAGTGGGACGGTATTTGTCCCCATTGTACGAGCTTCGGTCAAAGCCTAGGTCAGGCGTTGGCATATTCCCGCCCAGCTGGGTCAAATAGCTCTGGTAAGAACTTTGCACCTCCGCCGCGCTGGCAGCTCCGCTCCGAATCTTCACTTCATCAATGAGACCGTTAAACATATTCAGAGGGAACACAGCGAGCGGTGTGCTCTGGTTGTTCTTGCCGATCAGCAAGTTATTAGCAGAAGGAGTGATCGTTGAATTGGCAGGAATACTGCGCGATGCGACCTGCTGCCCATTCAAATACAGCTTCATCGTCCCTTGCGTTCCGTCCACCGTGGCTGTAAGATGCGACCATTCGTATTTGGGGAGCGGCTCGTAAGCCCACAGCTCATACCAATTTCCGCCTGACCCGATTTGCAGCGACCAGGTGCCTCCACGAAAGACCCCCAGCACAAATCCCTGTTTGGCGGGTTTATCATGCTGATTGACGATGGCCGACAGCATCCCGTTATCCCCCCATTCATAGGCCCGGGGGGCGACCCAGGTCTCGATGGTCATCGCCGTCGAAGGCGTGGCAATCGGGTTGTGCGTTACCCAAGTGGAGTAGCCGTCGAATAATAAGGCACTGCCTAAGATGCCGTCCGCTTTCCATTCGGGGGCGCTGGACGGTTTATAAACCGCGTTATTAAACACATAGTGTATGGGGTCGTTCGTATTTCCCACCGCTTCCTTCGTCGTGTTCCCGCTTCCTTCGTCAAACTTCCACTGGGCAACGGTGGTCGCAGCCGCATGGGTCTGTTGATAGGCGGGGCAGGATATGAGACCTAACGTCATAGAGAGCATGATGCTTAGCCATTTTTTACTTTGAAACAAAGCATTTCCTCCTTTTTCATCGTCAACTGATGTAACCGCATACATGAATCTCCGTAAGTTCGTTCCCTCCTTGATGATTACGATCATTCCGAATTGCGGCATCCATCACCCCCTCTCCTACTTGGATATCGTTCTCAGGAACCTCGTCGCTCGGACGCTCTTCGTAACAGTTCCTTTTCCAGCAGAAGGATGAACTCCCTGCTAAGCCCGAGCGCAAGCGCCTCTTGATAGGCGGCGGCGAGTACATCCGTACTCGCCTGCTCCAAGCCTGTTGTGCGGTCTGCCCCATCGATCACATGCATCACCCGCTGCCCAGACCCCCAAGAACCCTATTATCGCTTTCCCTGGGCGGACGTGTATTTGTCGCTGTCATAGCTGATAAATCCCTTGTTCTATTCGCTGGATGCAAGATTCAGCAAATTTGTAATAATCAAATTCATGATGGTTTGAGTCCTTCGTAAGTCCACTGTAGAATAAGCCCCACGCAACCTCACGGACCATGGAAACGTATTTCATGTCCTGCAGAATGTGAAAGGCATCCTCTTCGGCATGTCCGAAATATAACCCAAGCCATTCCCGCTCCTCCCCTTCACTGAATTGGTTTGTGAACGGAATAAGAGTCAACTCAAAAAACACATCCCCCATCCCCGACAATTCCCAATCTATGATTTGCAGCTGGTCGCCGGTATAGATCATGTTGCACAAGAAGGAATCATTGTGGCAGAACTTGTTGTTATATTCTTTGTCATTACTCCGCCTATGCGCAATGGTCTCCACTCGATGCAAGATTCGGTTTAGCCCCTCCGGATGCTTGACTTGAAACGAATCGGCGCCTTTCAAATAGCCATGAATCAAGTCGTAGGGGCTGCATATTCTTCCCTGATCCTCCATGCGGTGTATTCGCTTGAGACGATCCATGATCATTCCTTTGACGGCAGGGTTCTTCAGATCATCCTTCGCTAACATGCGGCCTTCGATGAACTCCGTAACTACAAATTGTTCAGGAGCAGCGCTAGAGATGACTTTAGGCGCAAATCCCTCACGGTTTGCCATCTTCATCACTTCGGTCTCTGAGCGGCGGGTCAGGTTTAAATATTCATTTTGCCTGCTGTTGATGCGAAGCACGTAGGCCTTCTCTTTGGTGTATACCTTATAGGTTTCGTTGCACAGGCCCCCTCCCAGTGTTTCAAAGCCCAACCGTTCGCGGTTTAGCTCGGGTACTGCACGAATGATGTCTTCCACTTCCATCCTCAAGAGGATTCACCCCGCCTTCTAAGCTTGAGAGTCCAGTCCCCTTCAACGTCATGAACCGTACCCCGCCCTTACCACGCCATCAAATTAGCTATCACCTGTGCGCTCTCCGCGCGGGTCACCTGATCTTTGGGCACGAATAGACCGTCGCCGCGTCCGTTAATCAGCTCCAGTGCCTGCGCCTTTCTTACTGCATCCAGCGCCCAGGTGCTGACGGTTCCTTCGTCAGCAAAGCCTTTGGCTTGGACCACGTCCGCCTGGGAGCTTTTAGCGTGCTTCCCATAGGCACGTACAAGCATGATCGCCATCTCCTCTCGGGTTATGACCGCATCCGGTGCGAAGCTGGTCTCCGAGAGTCCGGTCACGATGCCCGCTTCGCTGGCAGCAGCCACAACACCTGCGTACCAGCTTGTTGGCGACACGTCAGTGAACATCACGGCCCCTTGTGCACCAAGGCCAAGTGCCCGCACAATCAAGGCGGTGAATTCGGCGCGAGTCACCGGCTGGTTCGGCGCGAACTGCGTTTCACTGATCCCGTCCAAGATGTGTTTGGCCGCCATTTCCTTAATGACTCCCGCCGCCCAGAATGAATCGCTCACATCCGAGAAGCTCTTGTCGTAGTGGACAACGGCATACTTGCTGAAATGGCTGATGTGCGCAGTCCACTTGCCGTCCTCCATCCGGCCCCCCGCATACTCCATAGAACCGTCATCTTCGATGCAGTAGGCGCCCAGAAGCTCTGTCTTGACATCAGGTAAGAGTGTAAATGAAATTACAATCGTTTCGTCAAACTGGGATAGTGTCTTTTCCACTCCGTCTTTGCCAACAATGGCAAGCGAAAATTCAAGCATATCCCCGGCAGCGGTCAGCTTCGCATGCGACTTCTCTCCCGCTTTGTTAAGCAGCATGGTTTGATCCGATGCAGACACGGGCTCCATTCTAAGAAGGATCGTCGCATCTTTCCGTTCATCTGCCGGGAGGAAACTTTGCAGTTTCACCAGAACGCTGCCTGGGATGGTAACCGTCAGATGGTCATTGGAAATCTCGATGATATTCTTGTTGGTTATGGCGGCTGCATCCGCGGGAAGAACGACCTGCTTGGCATCACCGGCAATCGAAACGGCAACTTTGCCATCATGATCGGCCTGCGGGAGGTTCACCACCTCCGGTCTCGGATCAATGGCTATCCCGCCGGCAGTGCCGGGGCGGCTGTTTCCCTTCAACGCCACCGGAACATTCAGATTGTCAAAATTGATATGCCCCCAGCCACCTGTCGCCTGGTCGACGACCTGAATATAAAGGAGCTCTCCCTTATACGCCGAAGCATCCCACGTTACACGGCGGTAGGCCTCATTGTTGTCTCCGGTCTCTTTCATTAGAATCTGGCCGTCCGAAGCACGAACCAGAGCAGCATAAAGTTTGTCGATATCCTTGCCGCCGCCAACCAGGAAGCTGATCCTGCCTTCCCCGCCTAACGTAAAGGGTTGAGTTGTCAGGGAACCTGTCGCAGAATCCCCGATCTCCGGTGTAAATCCCCACAAATGATAGCGCTCGGGGTCCTTGGCAGCCGAGGCCTGGTTAAAGGGCCCGCCCCAACCCCAATCATTCACCTTCACGACATTCCGATTGGAAAATGCATTGCCTTCCACAGTCCATCCGGACAAATCGCCCTTCTCGAAATCGGCATTGGGCAGTTCGCCGACAGGCGTCTTCTGAACCTCGGGAGCCGGCCAGCTCGCTGGTACCGTATCTCCATAGGCGGAATTCATCTCCCATACCTGCAATTTCTCAATGGAGGCTTGTCCCCCTTCGCTCCACAAGCGAAGGCCGAGTGCATCGGCACGTGTCGGATAAATCCGGGAGGTGATGCTGTTCTTCCCGTTGGCATAGGCCTCCAGCATCGAGCGATCGAGATAGATATGCAGCTTTAATACATCCCCATCGAGCTCCATCCTGCCGCTCTGGATCCCCTTCTGCACATCCGGATCCAGAGAAGATTTCCATCTGTCCAGGTTCAGAAGCTGCTGATCCGCATCATAAACCAATCGGGTCTCCTCCTTGCCGTCGGCGGTCTTCCGCAGCGAAATACCAACCTTGTTCGCTGCACCGATTCTGGCTTCCAGGACAACCTCCAGCATGTCGCCCTGCACTCGAGCCAGCTTGGCATTGGCGGCTCCTATGGAAGCCTGCGACAGATCTACCAGCTTCCGGCCGCGGAGAGATTGAAGCTCTGTAATCGGCTCCACACCGAGCGTGCCGTCACTGCGTAAGGATAACTCGAGCGGCAGCCCGCCATTATGCGCCCAGCCTGAATCCGCATGCTGCTGTTCTGTACGTCGATCCTGGGTAATGCTGAACAGGATCGAACGTCCTTGACCATCCACCATACCGCTCGGACCGGTAAAATGTTCGCCAAAATCGAACATGCGGGGTTCCTCGTGGTCGGGGACGAACTTGTTGTTGGCTTTATCCCAGGTACCAATCCAGTGGAAGACATACTTCACATTATCTGCATCATAGTGGTCGAACCACGGATTAATAAAAAAGGCATATTTCATCGTTCCATTGCTGTCTTTGCCCAGCGGCAGGAATACCGGAAGCTCCCACACCTGCCCGGTTTTATGGTACTTCTCATAATTGCCGGCGAAGAACGGACCTTGGTAAGTCCAGTGAACCATATCCTCCGAGGTATACAGCAATGCCGTTCCGCCTACATTCTTGATTCCGGACCCCACCAATTGGTACCACGTGTTCCCGTCCTTCCATACGTATGGGTCCCGGAAATTGCCGAACCACACTTCGCCTTCGTCCGCCGGCAGGTTAGGCGCTTGAGTGGTGACCGGTGTTCCGTGGTAAACCCAATTCTTCAGGTTGACATCACCGTCTTTCGTGAAGGTGCTCCTGGCAAGTCCCGTCGCCTGGTTAGGCGAAGCCTTGTCATCCCCTGCCGTAAAGAACAACGCAGGATTGCCATCGTCGTCGACAACCGCGCTGCCGGACCACACCCCGTCCGGGGTTTCCGAACCCGCTTCCGGGGCAAGAGCAACCGGCATATCCTTCCAGTGCACCATATCCTCGCTCACCGCATGCCCCCAATGAATCTGATGCCAGTAAGGACCCTGCGGATTAAACTGATAGAAGATATGATACTTGCCGTCAAAGTAGAGCGGAGCGTGCGGCTCATTCATCCAGTGGCCGGGCGCGATCAAATGATACTGGGGCCGATAGCGGTCTCCATCGTACACGCTCCGGTCAAAGTCCATGGAAGGCGCAGGAGCAATGCCTCCCTCAAAATTCGACGTGACGGTATGATAGTCGTTTTGAATTTCCTCTGGAGTCAGAGACCGATTGAACACCTTCACTTCATCGATCATGCCGTTAAACATATTGGCGGTGAAGGCCCCGTTAATCACAACGCCGGAGTTATTTTTGCCGATCATAAAATCTTGGTTCGCCGGAGAGAGGGGGAGCTTCTTCTCCGCTGCTGAGGTACCTGCCAATTCGCCATTCAAATACAGCTTCAACTTCCCGTCGGTTTTACTGTAGGTAGCAGCGATGTGAGACCACTCGAACTTGGGGAGCGGCTTGTCTTCATCGGCCCATACTTCCGTCCATTTCCCGTTAATCCCTGCCTGGAACGACCACTTGCCATGACGGCCCATGCCAAGGATGTAGCCGGTGCGGGTATCACTGTCATATTGATTGACGATCGCCGACAGCTTTCCCCCATCCCCCCACTCATAAGACCTGGGGGCAACCCAGGATTCGATGGTGATTTCATCCGTAGGCTTGGCGATTTCATTCGCAGGTCTGGCTATCCAAGTGGAGTAGCCATCAAAGAGCAGCCCTTTGCCGGCCGCGCCTTGTCTCCATAAAGGTTCACTGTTCGGTTTGTATTTGGCATTGTTGAATACATAGTGAACCGCATCATTCTTATTGCGGACATCGTCCTTGGCCGCCGCTCCCTGACCTTCGTCCAAATGCCAGCTGCCGATCAGACCGGATCCTTTGACCTGAAAATCATCGACATTGATATGTCCGGCCGGATCCCCGTCTACAACTTGAATATAGACCTCCTGGCCGAGATAAGGCGCTGCATCCCAACGGGTGCGGGTATACTGCTCCGACTGGGTCCCGGTCGCTTTCATCAACACGGCTTGATCGGAAGCCCGGACCAGGGCCACGTAAAGGTGGTTCGGGTTAGCTCCGCCGCCTACAAGAAAAGAGACGAATCCCGTTCCGCCGAGCCTGAAGGGACGGGACGTTAACGTTCCCGTAGCTTGGTCCGCTTTACCATAGCCGGACACATGATAGGTACCCTCCTGTCCATAGGGCGCTGCAGGGTCACCAAAGCTGGACTGATCGGTCAGCGCGCCGGTAAATGCTTCGCCTTCCAAGGTCCAACCGCTCCAATCACCGGTCTCAAAACCTGGATTTTCAAGAGTCTCCGGCGTGGACGAGTATAAATTGGCTGCAAGAACGCCATCCGTCGGAACCGATTCATGGTAGGTAAAGAAAGCATCCGCAAACATCATCCCCCAATCCGAATCGGCATTGTCGACCAGCTCTAGATAGAGGTTCTCGCCCAGGTACTTGGACAGGTCCGCCCTGTACTGAACCATGTTGGCAAGCCGCATCCCTTGTTCAATGTTCGGGAAATTCCCATCATTGAACTCCGTATTTCCGTAACGGGCGATGAGCTCATCCGTATCCGCATTGTATAGGTTCAGATGTACAAGATCGGTGTGTTTGCCGCCGCCCAGCTTAAACGTAATCCAGCCGCTTCCGCCCAAGGTGAACGTAGACGAGCGCAGGATCCCGGTGTTCTTCTCGTCATATCTCCAGCCGTCAAGATGATAGCTGCCTTCCTGGCCATAGGGGATGTTCTCATCCCACCAGGTCGGATCGCCGGACACGCTGCCCGGTCCGAAGGCAGTGCCGGCGACAACCGTCCAGCCCAGCAGTGTGCCTGTTTCGAAGCCGGGATTGCGCAGCTCGTACCGGACGGGATGGTACAGATTCTTCGCAAGGACACCACCTGTCGGTGTATCCGTGAGATAAGTCCTGAAATCGTCGGCGAAGACGACTCCCCAGTCACTTGTGGCATCGTCTACAATCTCCAGATATAAGTTCTCACCTATATACGACCGCAAATCCGCTCTATACTGCACCATATTCGCAAGCCGAAGACCCTGGTCGACATGCGGGAAGTTCAGCTCAGAGAATTCCGTGTTTCCGTAACGCGCCACCAGCTCGCCGGTCTTGGCATCATAGACATCGATATGGGCCAAATCCGTATGTTTGCCGCCTCCTAGTCGGAACGTAATCCAGCCGGTTCCGCCCAGCTTAAAGGCAGTCGAACGAAGCTTCCCCGTCTTCTCCTCCGGGTATTTCCAACCGTTCAGATGATGTTGGCCTTCTTGGTTATAAGGAATCTTCTCATCCCAATAGGTCGTTTCATTCGATACGCTGCTAGGACCGAAAGCATCTCCTTCCACAACGGTCCAGCCGCTCAGATCTCCCGTTTCAAAGCCGGGATTTTGAATTTCCTTCACGCCCGGATCGTACAAATTATCTGCCCTAACGCCCTCACTTGGTTTGTTCTCATGGTATGTATGGATGGCATCGGCGAACAGCAGTCCCCAATCCGAAGTGCCGTGATCTACGATATCGATATACAGATGCTGTCCGATATAGGAGCTCAAATCGGCCTTATACTTCACCAGGTTGGCCAAATGCAGGCCAAGCTCTACGTTCGGGAAATTCTCCGCGCTCCACTCCGTATTGCCATAGCGTGCCAGCACTTCACCCGTATTCGCATTGCCGATTTCAATATAATCCCGATCCGTGTGTCTGCCGCCGCCGAGCATAAAGGTAATCCATCCGGAACCGCCTAAGGTGAAGGTGGAAGAACGTACCCTTCCTGTGGCCGATTCTTCATACTTCCATCCATTTAGATGGTAGGTGCCTTCCTGCCCATAGGGAATCCCTTCAGCCCAGAACATGGTTTCGTCCGATACGCTGTCAGGACCGAATGCACTTCCTTCGATCACCGTCCAACCGGTCATGTCTCCGGTTTCAAAGCCGGGATTCTCAATGGTATTCGCATATACCATCGATGTAACAGGGTTTGTTCCCGTCATCATAGCATTCGCGGGTCTAAAATCCGGCTTCACGGGATTCGCATATACCGATGAGGCAGCGGTCGTAACCGTATTATTAGCATTCATGGCTGGAAAATCATCAGCATATGCTCTATCAAGTCGGATTCCAGGGCACCCTGTCGACAGCACTAAGGAAAGGATGATCATATGGATCAGGCTGAAACGAATGTTCTTTTTGTTCAAGAGTCTGTCCTCCCTAGATCCAAATATTGCGCTTACATTTAGAAAGAGTTCAGTCTCCCCAATCCTATACCGACCTTATCGAAGTATAGTCTGGAGAGAACAAAACGGTGCCGCCTTATCGTCTTGAGATCGGCGCGTGCGAATAGATCGATTGTAGCGGATGGAAGTCCAAGCGATGAATGGTCGCCTCGCCGCCAATGGCATACAGCTCCAGACCTACGCTGGAAGGGTCAGGGAAGATTTGGTCAGTCATGGCCATCTCCCCGTTATTGGCAAAAATCTCAATAGAAGAGTGGTCGACGAATAAATGAAGATGAATCCGGCCTTCGAGGGGCTCAAGCCTTGCGTCATGCCTGCACGCGAAGCCAGGATGGAATCCACTTTCGCCGGAGTCGGTTCGGCAGACGTACAGCTGTCTTTCGGCAGCACGATATCCGACTACCGTCTTCTCCGTATCCGAGGTCCGAAGATGAAACCCTATTTCCTCCGCGCTGCCAACGTCAAATTCGCAAATGAGTTCGTATCGGTCCCCCTTCACATCCTTCAATAGATTCTCCCCGGGACGAACGGTTACGCCCCCCCACTGCCGGCTCTGCTCCTGCTCCCTCAGGCCCTGGAGCTCCGAAACCGGCTGCTGCACCACTCGAATGCCGGAAGGTGTAAGCCGCAGACGCAGCTCTCTCGGAAGCGTCATGGCGCTTCTCCATTCCTTCG
This sequence comes from Paenibacillus sp. S-38, assembly GCF_049942825.1. NCBI lineage: Bacteria > Bacillati > Bacillota > Bacilli > Caryophanales > Paenibacillaceae > Paenibacillus > Paenibacillus sp. S-38. The sequence goes on along the minus strand of NZ_CP187970.1, from coordinate 2,709,862 downwards.
TCGGCGTCAGATTGCAATATTTCCAGTTGCTCATCCAGCCGATAAACAGCTTCGCTTGATCCGGTCGCTGAACATCCGACCAAGTAACACCGGCATAATTGTCCCGGCCGTGATCCAGCCACAGCACCGTGTCCGAAGCGTTCTCATTTGTAAAGGTTATGCCGTCGAACTGTCCTATGAAATATTGAGTTCTGGAGCCCTCCGGATGATCGGGATGATCTCCGATGCTGACAATCAGCACCCACTTGTACTGGCCTTCGGAGCCCTCGATCGGCAGCTCGATGAGATCGGGGCATTCCCACACTCCCTCATGTGACCCTTCCGCTCTGCCAAATTCACTTGCGAAGGTCCAGCTCTTCAAGTCCTTCGAGGTGTAGAATTGAATATGATCGCCGGCAGCCAGCACCATGACCCAATGCTGCTTTTGCTCATGCCAGAATACTTTGGGATCCCGGAAATCCGTATGCAGCTCGTTGTCAAGAACAGGATTGTTCTCGTACATCGTCCAGCTTCTGCCTTGATCCGTACTGTATGCCAAGCTCTGCCGCTGTCTGGGGCGGTCGGAATCCGGGTACTGATCAGCGTGTGTAAATATCGCGACAAGGCCCCGCCGGCCGCCGAAGAAGCCGCTGCTATCCTTCCAATCCACTACAGCGCTGCCCGAGAATATAAAACCGTTGTGATCCGGCTTCAACGCGATCGGCATATGCTCCCAATGCACCAGATCCGTACTGATGGCATGACCCCAATGCATCGGCCCCCACGTTGTCCCATTCGGATGATGCTGATAGAACAAATGGTACTCCCCTTCGAAATAAACCATGCCGTTTGGGTCATTCATCCAGTGGGCCGAAGGCGTAAAGTGAAATTGCGGCCGGTATTTTTCGTTCTGAGATTTTTCGTTCAGGTCTGGAGTGTTCAATTCGTGTTCATCCTTCCTCATGTAAAGCCAAAGCCTTTTTCATTCGGGAAGAACAGACCGGAACAACGGGAAGATCGCTCCGGTTTGCTCTTCTGTGTTATGTGCTGGATATCATGCGGCTTGCTTTAGCTGTTGTTCTTTTTGAAATCGTCGTAGCCCTTTTGGTAGATCTGGAGCAGCTTTTGCAGTCCAATCTGATCCAGTTTCTTCAGGTAGCCGTCCCACTCTTTCTCGACGCCGCCTTCCATGAGCCACTTCGCTTTCATTTGCTTCGTATACTCTTTGAGCTGCGTCTCGATTTGGTTGATCTGTTCCAGATCTTCTGCGGAGAAGAAGACAAAAGGATAATTTTCTTTTGCTTGGTGCGGGAAGTAATGCGTTTGCAGCTCGTCCAACCGCTGCTTCGCACGCGGCTCCATGTCCACCAGTTTGCCGAATGCATCCTTCGTTATGACAACCGGTCCGCCTGGCGCCACTTTAATACGGTACTCCCCAGCCGTTGTCCCTTGCGGAACCGGCAGGTTCACAAGCTTGCCGTTCTCTTCCTTGTACACTTCGCCGATCGGTCCCCAGTGCGCCTCAATCGCCGTCTTAGGGTCATACAATTGGTCTGCCCAGCGAGCGGTAATTTCCGGATGCTTGTTCTCCTTCGTAATCACGAAAGAGTCGCGAGAGTACTCGGAATAGTTGGTTTTGCCGATGAGAATCCGGCCTTCTTTATTCTTGAGAGGCGGCATCAAGACGTAGTCTTTCATCCGCTCTTCACCGACAATCTCGGCTCCTTCCCACCAAATAAAAGATCCCAGGGTTTCATCGGTGGTCTTGCCTTTCGCCTTCAGCTTCTCGGCATCCATGCTGGCGATTTCCTTATCGATCAATCCTTCCTTGTACCAAGTATGGTAGTAGGCCATGGCTTCCTTGTATTCCGGGAGAGCCAGCGAATACAGGACCTTTCCGTCTTTGACGATCCGGTGGTCGTCCGTCGTTACGTCCGGCGCTCCGAACATCCCGAGCAGATCTCCCTCGTTCCCGCACCAGCCCTGGAACCACCAAGAGAGCGGAATGACCGTCCCCTTGCCGTTCACATTGCTGTCCTTGAACGCCTTCAAGGCGTCATGGTACTCATCCAGCGTCGTCGGTACCTTCAGATTCAATTGATCCAGCCACTTCTTGTTGATGAACATCTGGTTGGGCATATTAATCAGGTTCATCTCTTCCGCGTATGGCAAAGAATAGATATGGCCGTCGGGCGCCGTAACCACCGCTTTCAGATCGGGACGGGTCTCGAACAACTTCTTCAGGTTCGGCATGTACTTATCGATCAGGCTCTCCAGCGGGATAATGGTTCCCTCGCTACCGTATTTAATCAAGTCGAAATCAGAGAACTGCGCGTTGTAGAAGGCATCCGGAAGATCGTTTGTCGCGAGGAGCAGGTTCTTCTTCTCTTGGTAGCCGTCGCTTGCGATATTATTCCACTCAATATGCACATTGGATTGCGCCTCCAGATTCTTGAAGAAGGTCATTTCGCCGAAGCCCGGAGCTAACGGATTTTTGGGGGATACGAACTTCAGGGTGACTTTATCCTTTACAATCGGGTATCCGGTCATATTGATATCGGCCGCCGGAGTACCGCCTTCATTCGACTTTGACGCGTTCGAATCATTTTTGTTGCATGCGCTTACCAGCAGACTTGCCACGACCAATGGCACAACAGATGCAGCATATCTTTTTTTCAACTTCTGTTCCTCCCTTTTATGCACGCTGATCAAGTAACCGCCCTCTTCCCTCACACGCCAACATTGATTCTGGAATCCACCACCCCCTTTACGATTTTCTCCCCATAATCCGGTCGGATTATCCTTTCACGCTGCCGATCATAACCCCTTGGACAAAATAACGCTGAATAAAGGGATATACGACGAGTAACGGCAGAGAAGCAATCACGATGACGCCATACTTTAGCAAACTGGCTACCCGCTGCTGGACTTCCGCCGATTCCACATCGGTCACGAATTGGCTGGCGAGCTCGTTCTGAATGACCAATAGGTTGCGCAGCACGAGCTGCAGCGGATACATTCGTTCGTCCCCCAGGTAGATCAGGGCGTCGAAGAAGGAGTTCCAGTAGCCGACGGCGTAGAACAAGGCCAATACGGCAATAATGGCTTTAGAGAGAGGAAGCACGATCTTGGCAAAAAAAGTAACGTCCGAACAACCATCCATCTTCGCAGCCTCAAGCAGTTCAACGGGAATCGTATCCTGAAAAAACGAACGCGCAATGATGACATTAAAGAGAGAGACGGCCTTCGGCAGAATTAACGCCCACATCGTATTGATCAGATGCAGCTTCTTGATGACGAGATAGGTGGGGATCAACCCGCCGGAGAAGAACATGGTGATAAGCAGGTATACCATGATCGTGCTGCGCCCATATAAATCTTTGCGCGATAAAGCGTAGCCTGCCAGTACCGTGAGCAGAACGTTAATAGCCGTACCGACGCTCGTATAGAGAATGGTATTTTGATACCCTCTCCAAATGCTGCCTTCCTGGATGATTCTTGAATAGCCTTCCATCGTAATGCCTTTCGGCCAAATCCACATCTCCCCATTGAGAACGGCTGTGGGATTGCTGATCGAAGCGATAAAGACGAAATACAAGGGGTACAGCACAATTAGCGCGATGACGGACAGAACGAAATAGTTCAGGACATCGAATATCAAATCGTTACGCGATCTAAGCGTTGAGTTGGTCTGACCGACGGACACGGTACGTCCCTCCTAGAATAAGCTTGTATTGGACAGTTTTTTGGCGGTTTTGTTGACGGCGATCAGCAGGATCAGGTTAATGACCGAGTTAAATAAACCCACCGCAGCGGAGAAGCTGTACTGAGATTGCTTCAGGCCCACCTTGTAAACATAGGTTGAGATAATCTCGGAGCTCGGTAAATTGGTCGGTGTCTGCAGCAGATACGCCTTCTCGAAGCCCACGCCCATCACATTGCCGACCGCCAGGATCAAGAGAATAATCGCCGTAGGCATGATCGAAGGCAGATCGACATTCAGGATGCGCTGCCATTTCGTCGCGCCATCGACGATGGCCGCCTCATGAACTTCGGGATTCACGCCGGCCAGTGCCGCAATATAGACGATGGCACTGAATCCTGTCCCCTGCCACACATCGGATAAGATATAAATGGCTTTGAAATACTCCGGCTGGGACATAAACAGAATCGGTTCATTCCCGCTCCAATGCACGATAGCCTGATTGATGATTCCCGCCGGAGACAGGAAAACCAGAATCATGCCCGACAAGACGACAGTCGAAATAAAGAAAGGGGCATACACCGTGGTTTGGACAAACTTCTTAAACCGCAGGTTCGACACTTGATTCAACAGCAAGGCAAGAACGATAGGGAGCGGAAAGGTTACGATCAGACCAAGCACACTGAGTCCAAGCGTATTGCCAATCAGCTCCTTAAAGTTATAGGAGGTAAAGAACCGTTCGAAGTGCTCGAACCCTACCCACGGGCTTCCCAAGATCCCCTTCGTAACAGAAAAGTCTTTAAACGCAATGATGACCCCGTACATGGGCCAATAAGCGAAAACCGCAAAGTACAAAAGCGTAGGCAGCAAAAAAAGATAGAGCTGATAATTGTTAGCAATCGCTTTGAAACGACTCGAAATCAATGGGTTTACCTCACTTTCGATATGTATTGAAACGTTCCCATTTCAGAACTATAGTGCCCCCCTTTTTACGAAAAGGAAACGGATTCGCAATGATTTTATGAAACGTTTCCAAAATTCGGACCAAAAACCCGCAGCCGCTTATTTTGAAACGTTTCCAAATTGAGCGGAAAAACCAGGCCCTGCGTAAGCAGCTACGTTGTCTCCCCGGGCCTGAACTGTACCGGAATCCGAATGGTGTCCGTCGAGACCGATTCTCCGGCGATTTGGCTCAGAAGCAGCCTCACGGAGGTGCGGGCCATCTCCTCTACCGGCTGGCGTATCGTTGATAGGATGGGATGAAACAGCGTGTTATCTTGGATGCCGTCATAGCCGATCACCTTCACGTCCTGAGGAACACGGATCCCGTACTTCTGCGCCTGATCGATGTATTTGGCCGCGAAAATATCCGTGATGGCAAATACACCATCGACCTCGCGATGCTCTCTAACCTTGAAGAAGTTGCCGAAGTATTTCAGATCGTCCATCACAGGGTCGGGCTCTTCATAGACGATATAGTCCAGCCCCAGTGACTCCGCCTCGTCAATGAACCCTTTCTTCCGAAGCATCGTCTCGCTAAAAATCTCTGTTACAACGCCCAGAAAAGCCGGCTTACGAACACCTGCCCTATACAATTCCCTCATAGCCATCCGGCCGCCGGTATAGTTATCCGACGTTACGCAGGGGACGGATTTGGAAAAGTGGCGGTCGATGCTGACAATCGGAATCTCCGTATTCAGACTGCCCTCAATATCGTTATAGGTAATTCCGAGAACCCCCGCTACTTTGTTCTGGCTGAGCGTATCGAAATAATACAGTTCCTTCGCAGGCTTGCCCCCGCTGTTGCACAAGATCAATTTGTATCCTTCGCGGTCCAGCTCGTCTTCGATATAATAAGCAAGCTCCGAGAAGAACGGATTCCATATGCTTGGCAGCAGAAGCGCAACCAGATTGGATTTTTGCATTTTGAAATTCCTGGCGATCTCATTGGGTACATAATTCAACTGCCTGATCGCTTCCAGGACCTTTTCCCGAGTCTTCGGTTTGACCGAAGGGTGATTGTTGATGACCCGCGATACGGTACCCACACCCACTTCGGCCAATTCCGCTACATCTTTCAAGTTTGACAAGCCTATACCTCCCGGAAGCACACTGCCTCTTTCCTTGATATCGATATCATAGCATTAATTTGGAAACGTTTCAATATATTTTTGCAAGCAAGCTGCCGTCGGAGTTGGATAAGGTGCAGGGCAAGGCCCAGGCAGCCCAGTGAGGCTGAATTTCCAGCCAGTGCGCCTGGCCGAGATAGCACCGGGGTACAGCATCGGCGAGGACGTCATCTACAACCGCGAGGGCAGGCTGCTATCCGATGAAATAAGATTAACGGGTCACCGTTCTTTTGGGACGATGCGCGCAAGGAACTTGCTGAGAAGCAGTTCCCTTGCGGCATTGGAGCATGGATTATGAGAGTCTAGTTTTCGAGATAGAGCGATGAATGAGAGTTTATTTCAATGTGATATTGGTACCGGCCGGGTTATACCCTTCCTTATACGCACCCTCAGTAAAGTACTCCAAGCCTGTGATCCCGTCCAGGTGTTCTACCTCGAATACGATCTTCCCAGTTTTGAACACCTTCCCGTTGAATTCTCCGCCTACAGGATCCGATGCAGCGGACGCCTTGGCTTGCTCCCGTGTATTGGTAATGATCTTTCCGTTGGAAACCTGCCAAGTTAACCGCTCATCCGATGTATTGTCCACTTTTACTTCAAGCACAACCGCCTTCATCGGAACAGGAAAATCATCCTTTTTATATGCCGGATCGAGTGTCACTTTGAAGATCTGCATTCTCATGGGACCGCTGGTCACTTCGATGCTGGTACTGAACGACTTCGCCTGGGCAGGTGCAGGTGCGGCCGGCACAGCATCCTCCTCCGGAGGGGCGTCTTTCGCATCAATATGAATCGTCCGGTCGTCCCCGTTCCATTTCACCTCGGCGCCCAGCATTTCTGCAACGGTCCTTAGAGGTACTTAACTGGAACCATTGATGTTCTCCACGACGGCAATTAGGCGGTAAACCCGGGCTTCATACGGCAGAAGCCGGGACAGATCCCCCGGATCCCTGTCCGCATAGTTGAACAGGAGCGGCTCCATTCCCATCGCGGGCACCGATTCCGGAAGCTCGCAGTCTGCAGCTTCTTCGGAGATATTGAGCAGCACGAGCCAGCGGTCTCCTCCGAGCACCCGGAGGTAGGCATAGATTTGCGGATGCTCCTCAAACAGGGGCACGTAATCCCCGTAGACCATCACCTTATGGGCTTTGCGGAGAGAGATCAGCTTTTGGTAAAAGTAAAACACCGAGCCGGGATCTGCGAGCGCGGACTCCACGTTGATCTCCCGGTAGTTCGGATTGACCTTAAGCCAAGGGGTACCTTCGGTGAAACCGGCCTTCGGCGAGGAATTCCACTGCATCGGTGTACGTGAATTGTCGCGTGAGAGGTGGAGCAGCTCCTCGAACGCTTCCTGCGGATCCCGGCCCTTCCTCACTTCTTCCCTGTACTTGTTCTTCATCGCAATGTCGTTGTAGTCATCGATCGATGGGAAACGGACGCCGGTCATCCCGATCTCTTCCCCTTGGTAGATATACGGCATGCCAGGCAGTGTATGCAGCAGCACCGCAAAGCATTTGGCCGACTCCACCCGGTACGTCCTGTCGTTCCCGAAGCGCGTCACAAGACGTGTGTGATCGTGGTTGTTCAGGAACTGGGAATTCCATCCACTGCCCCACATGCCGTCGTACCACCGCTTCTGAATCGCTTTGAACCGCTGCATATCCCAGTGCGCCATGTAATCGCACACTTCAAAATGGAACAGCGTATGCAGCTCCCGCCGCTCCTCGCCGACATACAGTACGCCGTCTTCCGGCGTGACGAACGGAATCTCGCCCACGGTGAAGATATCGTAGTGCTGCAGCACCTTCTCGTGCATCTCTTGGAGATACTCGTGGATGCCCGGATTGTTCCCGAGATAGGAGATATTCTCCGGATGCTCCGCATCCGGGAAGCCCTCCTGCTTGGCGAGCAGGTTGATCACGTCCATCCGGAACCCGTCGATTCCCTTGTTCAGCCAGAAGCGCATCATGGCATAGATCTCCTCGCGGACCGTAGCGTTCGCCCAGTTCAGGTCCGGCTGCTCGACAGCAAAGGAGTGAAAATAATACTCGTCTGTCGTTTCATCGAACTCCCAGGCCGAAGGCGTGAAGTAGGAACGCCAATTATTCGCTTCCTTGCGCCAGATGTAATAATCCCGCTTAGGGTTGTCCGCGGAGGAGCGTGATTCGATGAACCACGGGTGCTGGTCTGACGTGTGGTTGACCACCAGATCCATGATCAGCTTGAGGCCCCGAGTGTGCACCTCTTTCAGCAGACGATCGAAAGAATCCATCGTCCCTGCCTTCGGCATGATAGAGAGGTAGTCGGAGATATCATAACCATTATCCACATCCGGCGAGCCGTAGCACGGATTTAACCAGATGACATCGGCACCGAGCTCCTTGATGTAATCCAGCTTGGCGATGACGCCTTCCAGGTCGCCGTATCCGTCTCCGTCTGTATCATAGAAGCTGCGCCAATACACTTGATACACGACGGCTTCCTTCCACCATGTTTGTTTCACAGCTTATGCCTCCTTCCTGTAGTTCAGCCCAAGTCCGGTCGTATTCTCCAGAATGTCGACTCGCAGGCCTCCGGTATCTCCCTGTTTCGTGACACTCAATGACAAACAGCCTTCCCCGATGCGGATGCGCTCGGCCGTCAGCTCGCCGAAGCCTTCCGGCAGGCAGGGGCTGAGCTCGATCGTCCCGGATAGCACATCGGGCACGAGCCCCAGCATCGCCTGCACGAACACCACGGCCGTGCCGGCCGCCCAAGCCTGCGGCGAACAGGTCCCCGGGTAGGCGACGGGGGCGCCGAACGAAGCGTCATAACCGCAGAACAGCTCGGGCAGCCGCTGGGTCTCGAAACCGGACGAAGCCTTCAGCAGACCGTTGACCAGGCGTCCGGCCTCCTCCGTATAGCCGAGACGGCTCATCCCGAGCAGGATCATCGCATTGTCGTGCGGCCACACGCTGCCGTTGTGGTAGCTCATCGGGTAATACCCGGCGGCGTCCGTGCTCATCGTCCGGACGCCGAACCCACTGAACAGGTCCGGCGCGCTCAGCCGCTTCGCTACCTGAGCGGCACGTTCCTCCCCCGGGAGGCCGCTCATCAGGAGATGGCCCGGATTCGAGGTGACGGACTTCACCTGCCGCCCCTCCCGGTCCAGCGCGACCGCATAGTAGCGCTCGTCCTCCATCCAGAACGCCTGCTCGAACGAAGCCTGGAGCGCAGCGGCCTCTCTCTCCAGCCTGCCGGCCGTCTCCGTCTGTCCAAGACGGGCCAGAATCGGCGCCAGCCCTTTCTTCGCCTGATACACGTAGCCCTGCACCTCGGAGAGGGCGATCGGCGAAGCGGCGTACTCGCCGGAGTCATGCACGATGGAGTTGGCCGAATCCTTCCAGCCCTGGTTCGGGAAGCCCTTCTCCGCCTCCTGGCGGTAGGTCAGGAAGCCGCTGCCGGCCCGCTCGGCCGCATCCATCCACTCCAGCGCCCGCATGACGCTCGGCAGGAGCTCCTCAGCCAAGATCAGATCCCCGGTCCACCGCACATACTCCACGAACAGCACGAGGAAGAGCGGCGTAGCGTCCACCGATCCGTAATAGGGGCCGAACGGCGATTGGCCCGTGTGCACGAGCTCGCCGAAGCGGATCTCGTGCATGATTTTGCCCGGCTGTTCGTCCCGTGATGCATCGTACGCCTGTCCCTGGTACGCGGCCAGCGTTCGCAGCGTGCCTGCGGCCGGCCGGGGGTTCAAGGGCAGCATGAACAGGGACGTAATGACGCTGTCCCGCCCGAACGGAACGGCGAACCACGGCAGCCCGGCCGCAGGAGTAGCGCCGTATCCCACGTCGGTCATCAGCATGCGCAGGTCCGTTACTCCCCTGCGGTACAGCCCGTTGAAGACGTCGTGATCGGAGGTGACGCGCGTTGAATGTTCATACCACTCCCCATAGGAAGCTTCCAGCAGCCCAAGCCCCTCCTCGAAGGTGTGTGCTTCCGCCCCGGGTGCCCCATTCAGAACCGGAGTGATGAAGAAGCAGATCTCCTTCCGCTCCTGCGGCTCCAGCCGGATGCTGAATCCTATCCTTCCGTCCGGACCTGCGGTATCCGCCGGCACATCCCACTGCACATGCGTCTCCCTCGTAATCCCGTCCTTCCCATCATAACGGATGGATAACGACCGGCTGTCTGCCGAACGGTCCGTGATGTGCCCGACTTCCCCGGCGCGGTACTTCCGGACGATGAACATATCCTGGAAGTCGGCATCGAAGCGGACGGAGAGCCGGACTTCTCTCGCCTTCGGATAATAGTTCGTCACAGCCAGCCTCTCGTACAGCCCGCCGGCATAGATGAACCTTTCCCGGCTGAGCTCCACAGCGCCTTCATCCTTACTGGCGCGCATGAGCCGGAACGAGGCCGCATAGCTGCGGTCCGCCTCGGACGAGAGCAGCTCCGGCCGCTCTCCGTCAATCCGCACTTCCATGCGGCTCAGAAACCGGGTATCTTGGGTGTACAGCCCTTGTCCCGTCTCCCCGTCACCGGTATCCCCGTTCAGAGCCGTGAGGAAGAACAGGTCCCCTTCTTTGATGACACGATAATCCATTGAACCCATCTCCTTTTATATTACCCGCGCCCATCGAGCGGCGGGCATAAGCCGAATATCTTTTGACACATAATCCTTCAACACATCAGCCCTTGATACCGGAGCTCGACACACCCTCGATATATTGTCTCTGAAAGATAAAGAAGAACACCAGGATCGGCAGCGTGCTGAGCACCACACCGGCCATGATAAGCGGCGTATTCTCGAAGAAGAGATCCTTGACGCTGTTGAGGCCGACGACAAGCACGTACCGCTCGGGGTCCGTGACCATCGTGCTAGGAATGAGGTACGAATTCCATGTGCCCGCGAAAGCCAGGATCGACATCGTGATCAGCGAAGATTTCGCCAGCGGATACACGATACGCCAGAACGCCCCCATCTTCGTCAGCCCGTCGATGCGCGCCGCTTCGATGAATTCCCCCGGCACCGAGATGAAGAACTGCCGCAGCATGAAGATGTAAAGGCATTGGTACAGGAACGGCACCGTCAGCGCCGCATAGGAGTTGAGCCAGCCCAGCTGCGCCACGTTCACGAACACAGGGATGAGAATCATATGGTACGGCACCATCATCGTCGCCACAACGATCCAGTAGATTCCCTTCCTCCCTGCGAATTGAACCTTGGCCAGGGCGAAGCCGGCCATCGGGTTGATGATGAGATTGCCAAGGATGACAAGCGCCGTCATTACTGCCGTGTTGGCGAGCCACTGGGGCACGTTATAGGCCGGGTTCGAGAAGAAAATCTTGTAGTTCTGGAACGTCCAGTGCGCGTCCAGCGTCAGCTTGTTGACGTCCTGCATCGTTACGAAGGACGTGTACAAGGTATAGAGGAACGGCAGGGCAAATATAAATCCGAGGGCGAACAGCAGGACGTAATTGCCCAGCCCGCCAAGTCTTTGGTAAGCTGTCATGTGGTTCACCCCTTCTCGTCCAGCAGCTTTTTCTGGAGAAACGTGATGATCATGATAATGAAGAAGAAGAGAACGACTGCGGCACTGCCGTAGCCGATGTTCATGTAACGGATTCCATGCTGGTAGAAGTACGTCACGACCGTATTCGTGGCGCCCGCCGGCGAGCCCAGTGCCCCGTATCTTGAGATCGCGGCAATCTGGTCATAGATCTGGAAGCCGAGAATCGTGGCCACGGATACGACGAAGAAGGTGATCGGCTTCAGGTAAGGCACCGTGATGTAGCGGAACTGGGCCCACTTCGAGGCGCCGTCGATCTGTCCCGCTTCGTACAGATCTTTCGGCACCTCCTGGAGCGCGGACAGGTAGACGATCATGCTGAAGCCGCACTGCTGGAAGATGAAGAGAACCGCCACGAACCACAGGGCATAATCCGTGCTGGCATACCAGGTGACATCCTTCAGACCGAAGAGCGTGAAGAACTTCGTCACGAAGCTGCCCTGCTTGAAGAGCATCATGAAGACGGTGGTCACCGCAATGGTCGAAGTGATGTACGGAATGAAGAAGATTGTGCGGAACACGCCTTTGCCCTTGATCTTCCGGTTCATAAGAATGGCCATCAGCAGGCCGATCACCGTCTGCAGCGGAACCGCAACCACCACGAGCTCCAGGGAATGCAGGACCGCCCGGTAGAACTCCTGGTCGTTCAAGATCTTGAGATAATTCTGGAGACCGATGAACCTGGCACTATCCAGAGCAGCGAAGTTGGCATTCTGGAAGCTGCGGGTGAACGATTGGATGAACGGATACAGGAACCACCACGCCCAGAGAATCAGAAAGGGAAGCGAGAACAGCCAGCCGACGGCATTGTCGGAATCGGCCACAGTCCTGAGCCAAGAGGTCTTCTTGACCGGCAGAGAATGCGCAGCGGCACCCGGTTTAGGATATACAGCCATACGATACCTCCTCAGGTGTGTAAGTCAGGGGTTCGGGAGAGCCCTTAGGGAATAAAAATCCCGTCCCCCACCGGGAACGGGATCGCTTCAACGGGGTTTACATGCAGCGCGTGCGTACTACTGCTTGAACTGGGATTGGATGCCGTCCAGAATGTCCTGCGGGCTCTTTTTCACGCCGCCCAGGATGGCGCTCTCCAGCTGGTTCACTAGCTCATCCTTGAACCGCTTTGAATCCGCTGGGTACGCGAAGTCCGTGCTGTAGTCAAGCGCCGGCTTCAGCTCCTTGAATTCCGGGTTCTCTTCGAAATACTTGGCCGAGAGGCTCTTCACCGCAGAGTTGTTGCCAAGCTTCAGGAACTCGGTCTGTGTCTTCTCGTTCGTCATGTAGTAGGCCGCCTGCAGCGCCGCCTCCTTGTTCTTGGCATCCTTGAGCACCACATAGGCGTCGGAGATCATCGTGCTGCCCTGCGCCGTTCCTTTGGGAACCGGAACAACCGCATAGTTCAGATCCGGCGCAGCGTCCTTCAGGAAGCTCTTGTACCAGTGGCCGCCGGTGGTCATTGCCGACTTCTTGTTCGCGAAAACCTCTCCGTCCCAGCCGTAGCCCAGGGATTTCGGCGTAACCGCAGCACCCGAGGCGTAGAGGTCGAAGATCTCCTGCAGCGCCTGCACGTTCTCCTTGGAATTGATCGACTTGCCGTTGTCCCAGCCGCCCCCGAAACTCTTCGCATAATTCGTGATATGGTACGGATCGAGGTTGATCGTGATGCCGTATACGTCATTCGTCTTGAGTTTCTTCGCCGCCGTTTCAACTTCGTCCCAGGTCGTCGGGTATGCGCCGAGTCCGGCATTCTTCCACATCTCTTCGTTGATGAAGAACATGGCCGGAGAGGAGCTGTTCGGCACCCCGTACAGCTTGCCGTCCGCCTTCCAGATGTTCGTGACCGCTTCACTGAAGATGCTCATGTCCACCTTCGTGGAAGCGACCAGCTCGTCGAGCGGTGTGAAGAGTCCCTTCTGAATATACTCATAAGCGCCTTCGTTAGAGATTTTGATAAAATCCGGAGCCACCTGCGCGGCGATCTCCCCCGGAAGCGCGTTCCAGAACTGGTCACTGCTCGGATACTGCTTGATTTTCAATTCGATGTTCGGATACTGGGCGGAGATCGTGTTCGCCGCCTCCTGATACGTCTTCAGGTCCTGCGCCGTGCCCCAGAAGCCCATTGTGACCGTCGTCTTCTTCACGCCCGCATCTCCCGAAGCACCAGATGTTGCCGCGCCGTTGTCGTTACCGCTGCCGCAAGCGGCGAGCGCCAGCGTCAAGGCCGCCGCAGCCGAGAGTTTCAATGTTTTATTCATGGTGTTCCCCCTACGATTGGTGTAGTGTGCTGTCCTGCTGTTATCGTAGCCCGTTTGGAAGCAAAAAAAAATTAACCCATCCACGATTCGTTTAATGAAATACACTTGGATATTTCAGGAAACCCGTGAATGGGCCGTTTTTTTATTGGAATGTACTTTTCTTAAACGGAATCAACCCGTCTCCCTGCGGTAATCCTTGGGAGCCATCCCCATGTATTTATGGAACACGATGGTGAAATGCACCTGGCTTTTGAAGCCGACGAGCTCGGCCACCTCATAAATCTTGTAAGTGGGATCCTTCAGCAGCTCTTTTGCCTTCTCGATCCGCACTTCATTGAGATAGTCGAACAGCCCACGGCCCACCTCCTGCTTGAAGATCCGGCTGACATAATTCGGGCTCGCCTGCAGCAGATCGCCAAGCCCTTTCAGGGAGATCGCCTCCTGGTAGCTCGTCTCCAGATATTGCAGGATCCGCCTCACCAGCGGATTATACTCCCTGGCCGGACCGGTAATCTTGGCTTTGAGCCGCCGGTTGATCAGCCCGTGGTAATAAGCCGACATGTCCGCGAACGATTCGAGCTCCTCTGTCCGGTCCGCAGTCCCCGCATCCGTCTCCCCTTCCTGGAGCATGAACAACAGCCCCTCATACGTCATCCGGACTTCCCGGCCGGTGAGACACTCATACTGCTCGACCAGCGCCTCCCACTCCTGCAAGCTTCCGGCGAGCAGGTCGTACTTCTCTTCGCGGATCCCGCTCTTCATCGCCGCGGTACAGGCCTGGATGCGCTCGTACGCCTCCTCCTGACCGGCAGGCTGCGGGCGGTAATAGAACAGGGGCTCACCCGGGTGATAGAACCGCTGGTCGAGGGCCTGGCGTGCCTGCGAAAGAGCCTGCGCCGTCCCCCGCAGCGAGTGGAACGGCTCGCTGAGGCCGAACACCGTATCGATGTTCAGGAACTGCTTCAGCGAAGAGTGGATCTGGATCACCGTATCGTTCACATAGGTGAATGCAGCATGGACGCTCTTCGACTCGCTGTAGCCGATCACGACAGCATACAGATTCTCCTCGACCTGAACGAATTCCGCCTGCTTCTCATGGGAGAGGAGCTCCCCCATCAGGTGACGGATCGTATTCGGTAGAATCGCCGGACTTTCCTTCGTGTAGCGTCTAAGCACATCGGCATACTGTTTCACGGTGAACAGCACCACGTGTAGGTTCCCTTCCGAGATGCCTGTTATTGCGGCATACTCGGTCTGTCCGGTCAGCAGCGCTCGCAGGGCTGCTTCCTTTTCCGGTCCGGCAGCCGCCGGCTCCCTGAAGTCAACTCTTCCGCCCGAAGGCAACGTTAGTTCTGCTTGCAGCCCGCTCAATACCTTCATGACTTCACCGATCTCCATGCTCGGCTTGTGAAAATAATCTACGGCCCCCAGTTTCATCGCCTGCTTCACATGAAGGAAGTCGTCGAAGGAGCTGAGCACAATCACCTTCGACCGTAGACCCCGGGTCTTCATCTCAGTCAGAACTTCGATCCCGTCCTTTTTCGGCATCTTGATATCGAGCAGCACCACGTCCGGCTGCAGTTCCTCCATCAGACGCAACGCCTCTTCTCCGTCGGCCGCCTCACCGGCGATCTCCATACCGGCCTCCTGCCATCCGATGGACGATTTGATACCCACCCGAACGAGAGGCTCGTCATCCACTACGATGATTCTCATGGTTCTCTCCTCCCTCCTCTTCCTGACCGCGGATCAGCGGTACGACGACCTCCGCCGTCGTGCCCCCGCCCGGTCTGCTTGTGATGTTCAATCCGTACTCCCCGCCAAAATGCAGCCCGATCCGTTTGCGGATATTGCTTACCCCAATACCGTTCAGCTGCTCTCCTGCCGTTTGAGCGATGCCGTCCTCCTGGCCCGGCTCAAGCCCCTTACCATTATCTTCCACAAGCATGTGCAGACACCCTTCCTTCGCGAAGATCCGGACAGCCAGTCGTCCCATGTGGGTGTTGCCGTCGAACCCGTGGAATACCGCATTTTCGATAAGCGGCTGCAGGAGGAACTTCAGCGTGGAACAGGCCATGACGTCCGGCTCTACGTCTAGTTCCACATCGAATTTATTGAAATACCGGAACTGCAGAATCTTCGTATAGCTGCGGATGAACGACACTTCCTCCTCCACTGTAACGAAGTCCCGCTCGGTCTTCGCCGTAAACCGGATCACGGCTGAGAACGCGGTCAGTGCGTCTTCGATGCCTGAGGCGCCCTGAATCTTGGCCATCCACTTGATGGCATTCAGCGTATTATACATAAAATGGGGATGAATCTGCGACTGCAGGGCCAAGAGCTCCAGCTGCCGCTTCTCCTCTTCGTCGTCGTAAATCTTCCGGATCAGCCTCCGGATCTCCCCAAGCATATGGTCGATCGTAATTCCGATCTTGCCGACCTCCCCCTGGTGAATATCAATTGTCACATCCAGATGTCCCTGCGATACCAACTTCATCTTCTTCTGCAGGTGCAGCAGCGGCCGGGTAATACCAGTGGCGATATAGACGGAGGCCCCGATCGATAAAGTCAGCAGCACGAGCAGCGAGATCGTGATCGTCCGGACGATGGTGTCCACGAAGCCGAACAGCTCGTTCTTCGGGATGATCGTAATCGCTTTCCAGCCCGAGATCTCTGAGCCAAACGAGATAAAATATTCCTCCGCATTCTGCGTCGCCTCCGGCGTCTCCCCTTTGATCACCACAAAGTCGTCGCCAAGCCGCTCTGCCGCGGAATGGCCGATCTCATCGCTGTTCGGGCTGTAGATGATCCGATCGTTCTCGTCCACGAGATAGAACCGCGTGTTCTCGGTGAACCGGATATCGCTCCATAAGGACCGCAGTTGGTCTACGCCGATGTTCAGGAGAATCAGTCCGAGGGCTTCTTTCGTATACGGATCGACGATCGCCCGCCCAACCGAGACCACCGGCTTGCGGTCATAGGACATCAGCCGATCGGGATGGACGCCGATCAGAACATGCTGTCCGTTCTTCGCGATGACCGATTGCACGAACGGCTCCCGGTAGAATTCTTGTTCCAGATAGTTGTGATTCATATAATCGTCATTGCTGCGGCCGAGCACGATCCCACCCCCGCTTTGGTAGATCACGACGGAATCAAGCAGATCGGAGTATAGCCGGATGCTGTTCTTCACAATATCGCCGGCCGTATCGTAATCCTGCTGCCTCTCATACAGCGGATAGATGGCGGCATCATAGTCCTTATGCATCATGAGCAGTAGCGTCTGGTTCTGCACGGGGTACATCGAAAGCCGTAGCAGCGGGCCCAGCGAGGTATCGATATTGCGGATAATCTGCCTGTTGTTTTCGAGGGCGGTATCCAATATCATACTCCGATTCGAATCGACGTACAGCCAGGACAGTGTCCCGCCGATGGTCACGAAGGGAATGATGATGAACGCGGAGAACGCCAGAATCAGCTTCTCTCTCAGTGTGGATTGGCGAAGGCGTTCCTGGATCAATTCCTTAATCCTTATCATACTAATCAACTCGCTCTGCAAGAATGAATGGTCCGTATGCTTCTAACTATAAACCGAAGAGGTCCGGAGATCTATTGCATTTTATGGAAAGGACCTGGCCGCAGGCTGGGAAAAGCACTCAGGAAACCTTAAGAATACCGCAGCCATTGGAGGAAAGGATGCGGCTTTCAGTTGTGACGAATCGATCAATCGTACGCTTGATTAAATGAGGCGCAATTGTAGGTAAGCCCGGATTCACATATACACTTCTTACGCATAGAGGAATAAGACCAGAACGACCGCGAGGGGCACCGGAGTCCAGGAGAATCTTCAAGTCGTTTCGTATCGCATCCGAAAACGCTCATACTTGTCGTCCCTCAAATGGAAGTAGCTGCAGAGCACCACGCTGCCCCCAGCTCCTTACCAGCTCCAGGCCCCGAACATCACGGTCAAAGCCGGCAGGCGTGAAGCGGGTACCGCGCAGGCTCAGCCGTAGCCCCTTCGCCGTTATGCGAATCTTGGCTATCTCTACAAACATGATCTGAAGGAGTCCCATCAGAAAGGAGGAGAACTTGTTGAACTGCTCTAGACTCTTCCGCATGGTTGTCCGCCGATACAGGAAGAACGCGATCGCCGCGCGCACCCGCTCGCGGGAAATTCCATGTGATCCCTTGCCGTGCTGGGTTCTAAAGTGCACCTGCTTCGGGGAAACGGACTCAACGAGATTGATCCTCCCAAGTCCAGTCTCTACTGTGCCGGAAGCAAACCTCTTAAAAAAACGTCGTTCCCACTCTCTTGCTTTTACGTCAAAATGATTCATACACTAACTCCTTTTGTCGGGTGAGCCCTCGTGGCAAACACGGAGCCACTGGCTGCACCTCTTATTCGATTTGGGCAAAGAAAAAAGCCCAAATCGAATGTTCAATCCCTCGGAAGGGCATTCACACATGCTGAAATAGGCATGTGCCTTGAACGCTCGATTTGAGCTGAGCTTTTTAAAACCTGGCAGGGGCAATCAACATAAGAAATAGATAAACACATTATACTCATTGTTCGATAAAGAATCTATACCGATATTTGTCAATTAGGGTCCTTCAGACGCAATTCTCCATTTGTTGTATGGTATCATAGATGTATAGAAAATCTTACGCCGGAAGGACACACCACCATGAAAAAACTGATCCCTTGGGCCCTTCTCATAACCCTCTGCCCCCTTTCTTCTGTTTTGCTGCAGACATACCTGGGAGGGGCCCGGGGCACATTCAGGATACCGCCGGCATGTTCCGCCGGCCGCTGCAAAGCGTGTATGCCGTTGTATTTCTGGATGCCATTCATTTCAAAGTCAAGCAGGACGGCGCGATGATCAACAAGACAGCATATATGGTGATTGGCATCGATCTGGACGGTAACAAGGACGTACTGGGCATGTGGATCGGTGAGAAGTTCTGGCTCAGTGTCCTGAGTGAACTCAAAAACCGTGGCGTCCAAGATATCCTGATCACGTGTGTGGATAACCTCAGCGGCTTCAGCCAAGCGATATCCGCATGTTATCCGAAGACAGAGATTCAAATGTGTATTATTCATCAAATCCGAAACTCCACACGGTAAGTCTCCTACAAGGACCTGAAAAAAGTAACGGCAGACCTAAAGCCCGTGTACAAAGCGGCAACAGTGGAAGCTGCTGAGTTTGAACTTAAACGGTTTGAGGAAGCGTGGGAAAGCAAGTATCCACTCATTATTCAATCATGGAGAACCAGTTGGGACGAGCTGACAATATTCTTTAAATATCCACCCGAACTTCGAAAGCTCATCTATACGACGTATATGATTGAGAGCAACTGCGCAAGGTAACAAAGGGAAAGAGCATCTTCCCAAGCGATGAAGCTCTTTTGAAGATGCTGTATTTGGCCACGATGGATGTTACACGCAAGTGGACAGGAAGGGTACAAAATTGGGGACAAATCCTTCTTCAATTATCCATACTGTACCCGGAGCGCATTGAACAGCGCCTGCGCTAGCTCCCCCCACACACACAAAATAAGGGGTTAGATCTACTCAGAATTTGGCTTGTTGTATTTCCAAACGTGCGGTTCCATATTTGAGTTTACACAAAATATTTGACAGACCTGGCAAGCAAGCCACGAACTGTTCGCATTGTCTATAGAAGATGCACCTATTCGGACAATTCCACTCCGCATAGGTGCTTTTTTTACATTTCGAACATACGCATATATTTGTTTAATGTATCGGAAAGCTCACTAAGATCTTTCGCCTGCTGGGCAAGTACTTCGATGCTGGTCAAATAACCTTTGGCCATATTCGTCATTTCCTGAGCGCTGGCGGCCGTTTCTTCAGAAGTGGCTGAAATGCTCTGAATGAAATCGACCAAACTCTCGTTGTTGGCTTGAACGGTCTTGCTGTTCGCGAGAATATCCTCGACCTTTCTAGTAAGCGTAGCTAAATTATCCGAAATGTGTACGAAAATATCCCGGGTGCTGCTAACATTCCGGTCATTCTCTTCGACGATGCGCAAATTGAATTTCATCTCGGTTACGGCCATTTCCGACTTGCTGCGAATCGTATCGACCTTGTGCTGAATTTCCTCCGTCGATTTGGCAGTTTGCTCGGCCAGCTTGCGAATCTCCCCCGCGACGACAGCGAAGCCTCTACCTGCTTCTCCGGCTCTTGCCGATTCGATGGATGCGTTTAGCGCCAGTAAATTCGTTTGATTGGCGATCTGATGAATGGTGTTGACGATGCTGTTGATTTCGGTTGAGCTGCGGTCCATTTCAACGACAATACTCTCAACATTTCTCGAAGCACGCTTGTTTTCTTCAGAGGAAGCGGTGAGATCGTTAATGATCGAAAGACCGTTATGGCTTAACTCATTTGTTCGATGGACCATAGAGCCGATCTCCGACGTTCTGCTTAAAATATTACCCATGCCGAGAGCCAGATCCGTCACTTGATCGGAGCCGCGCTCCGTTTCATAAGCCTGTTCTTCGCTGGCTTTCGCAATATTATAGATCGACTGGTCCAGCTCCGAAGTCGCGGCCATGTTGTTTTTCGATACATGATTCAACTTGTCGGAAGCACTGCCAATATCATTGGAAGCTTGATTGATTGAGTTGAAAATCTCTCTAAGCGAGTTTCGCATTGTGCCGATCGCCAGCGTGATTCTGCCGATTTCGTCGGAACGCTTCGCCAGTTTTTCGAAAGTAGCGTCATATTTAAGGTCTAACGTGCTCGTTTTGCGAATCAATACGACCAAATTGTCGAGCGGACTAAACGTTCTTTCGTAAATCAACAACATCGTAATAATAAACGCTACGAGACCGATAACCGATATGATGCCTTGGTACATTAAGATATTGTTAATCGTTTGGCTAATTCCGTTTACGGGGATGCCGATGTCCATAGCGCCATAAAGAGTACCGTCCTTATATATTGGCGTCATAATGTCATAAGTCCACACTTTTTGAACGTCTGCGTAAAATTTACTCGTTTTCACGGCCCCGTTCTTGGCTCCGTCAAGTGTATAGGCATCGTCCTTATATACTTTGCCGATTTTCTGAGAATCGCTATGTGCGATTGCCGTCACATTCGTGTCAATGACAACGGCATAAGCCAAGTTGGCTTGCTTAACCTTATCTTCCACAAAAGCCTGCAGATTTTTCGCGGGATCGGTCCCGCCTTGCAAAATGAGCTCGGCCTGCGCGGCGATTTCCTTGTC
The DNA here is from genome assembly GCF_049942825.1 of Paenibacillus sp. S-38. Lineage (NCBI taxonomy): Bacteria > Bacillati > Bacillota > Bacilli > Caryophanales > Paenibacillaceae > Paenibacillus > Paenibacillus sp. S-38. Next base: position 2,688,991 of record NZ_CP187970.1, on the reverse strand, counting down.
CAAGTCTACAGCCTTGCTGATCAGCACCTTGTTCATGTTGTTATTGATCGAATAGATAGTTGCACCCGTAGTGGCGGATAGCAGAATGAGCAGCATAATCAGCGTTATGACAACGACTTTATTTTTCAGTTTGCTAGATTTGGTGGATAGCTGTTTTCCCATAGACTCACCTCATAGATTTAAGTAGTTCTTTGCAGTGCTTTAAATAATACAGTAACCTTGTCTATCGGCTGCGAGAAGGCAAGCAGCACGCTTCCGTCACTTTTGGAAATGATCGCATCACTGATAAACGAACTGCCCTTCATTGCTTCGGTGAAATACTCGCGGTCCGCTCGCGATTGTCCAATATTCTCTTGATTTGTTCCTGCCACAATCGTCCCCTTGGCATCGATCACCAAAAACGACTTGCTCCCTCTGGAGCCCTGAAAGCTCTTCACCAGTGTATCATTGCCCCGCGTATAGAGCGGATTGTTGGCGGAGAAAAAATCGGCATCCGTCAGGCTTCCCGGAGCTCAAGCAGTTCACGGGACGTGTTGTGGGATGACAACAAATAAGCGGCCTGCTCCTGCAACTGCAGTGCAGTCCATAACCCTCCTGCGATTCAGTCCGAGCGTGTCTGCCCACCCATAACTGTACACTCCTCCGATAGGTAAATTTACTTTACCTATAAATGTATATCGGAGAAACCGGCAGGCGTTTGAAGTGGTTATTTTATACTAGCTTGGCTTGCCCTCTCTTCGGAAGCTCTGCCGCAGAAGTGCTGAGCCTCCCCTCAATTTCTCTATCCCGCAATGACATTGTTCGTATCTCATTAATTGCCCATTCTCGTACGTACACCTAGACACCCATCCAGTTCGCCGACATTATTAAATTGCAGGCCATATTCCACATCTCCGATGTATACCAAATACTCTTCGTCAAACCTAAACTCATGTACGCGTTTTACTCGGAGCAGCTTTCCGTCTTGATCAAACCCGTATTCGTACGAGTAACCCCCCAGTTCGGGTACCTTCTTTTTGTACAGCCTGCCTCTTTTCAATCCGCCAATAATTAGCTCCTATACAGGGCTGGACAGTAAAAGCCGCGGTGGATCGCTTCTCCGCCTTTGGAATAAGAAAGCCTTACAATGCTCCTGTGCAGCAACGCGCAGATGAGGGAGTTTGTCTGCATACTCGTGTTTAATTGGATTAACTGCGAATAATACTTACGAGTCTGGACGGATCGATTCGGTCTGATGCTTTGATTTGTGACTTTGCATCCTCTGCCCATTCATCGAATTCCGCCATCATCCATCAATGCATCTCCTGCGCTGCACCACAGAGTAAGGAAGTTAATCCGTTCTTTCATGGTAATGAACAAGTGTCTGTATTGAATTTCAAATTAATCTAGTTTACTAATTGGAATTTTAAAGTAAACTAATCCAAAAATTATTAATCCAAGGCTCACTAACGATGCCAAAAGAGGTTTCGAATAATGGAGACGTATAACAGAAAGAGCCAAATACCAAAACGCAACTGACCACCAAATGCTCCACCCATTGTGATAGGTCAAGAATTTTGCAAAACCAACGAAAGCTTCTGTCAATGACAAGATAACAACCCAGAATGTGATGTACAGAAACTGTTGAATAAACCCTGATCTATAACGATAAAAAGTAAGAAAAAGTAAGCAAATAGGAGGTAAAACAGAAAAATTTATCCGATGTTCATGTAATGTACGATTTGGAAAGAGGAATGCGCCGTGAAATTTCCATAATGGATGATTATGCTGTAGAGTAAAAATCACTAAACTTACAACGACTGTGAAAAGGGTGGATGGGTAATATTTCCTCCAGTTTCTCCAGTCCCCAAAACGCCATGCTGCAATTAGCCATACTATTGAAAGGATTAATGGCATGTAGGGGCGTACGATGGTTAACATAAGCATCTCCACAAAAAGGAATTTTTTTACTAGTATTAGCTTCTGGCATTAGTTTGTATTCGTTAATAAGAAACTTTGAGGCAAGAGAAGATTATATTTTTCGCAAATTACGACGAAATTGTTCGTGTTCAACTAAACTGCCCCGTTAACGTAATGAAGCTGCCGATCTGGGCCGGCAGCGGGTCTGTAAAATAAAATGTGTAACCTCTTAAACCGGAGAAAAAATGGAAATACTGAATTCCATATAAACCAACCGGACCGGAGGAACTGCACATGACTCAAAGTAAGTTTTGGACCAAGCAAGATCTGCGTTCTTTTGTAAAAGAACACAATTTCACTTCCCCTGAGCAAATCCAGATCACCTTAAAAGAATTGTTCAAAGATGTACTTCAGGAAGCATTGGAAGCTGAACTGGATACGCAGCTCGGCTATGACAGGCACGACGTGAAGAACAAACAGACCCAGAACAGCCGCAATGGCTATACCAAGAAAACGGTGACCTCGGAATACGGCGATGTGGAGATTCAGGTGCCCCGTGACCGGCTTGGAGAGTTTAACCCCATTGTGGTCACGAAGCATCAAACAAACGTTACCGGCATCGAGGATCAAATCATTGCCCTGTATGCCAAGGGAGTAAGTACAAGGGACATCCAGGATCACCTGGAGCATCTGTATGGCGTTGAAGTCTCTCCCACCCTCATCTCCAATGTCACCAATAAAATTGTTCCCCTAATCAAGGAGTGGCAAAACAGGCCGCTGCAAAGCGTCTATACGGTTGTCTTTTTGGACGCCATTCATTTTAAAGTCAAGCAGGACGGGCATATTGTGAACAAAGCGGCCTATATGGTCATTGGCATTGATCTGGACGGAAACAAAGACGTGCTTGGCATCTGGATTGGCGAGAACGAAACCGCGAAGTTTTGGCTCAGTGTGCTAAATGAGCTTAAAAACCGTGGGGTTCAAGATATACTTATCACTTGTGTCGACAATCTGTCGGGATTTTCTCAAGCCATAGCCGCCAGTTTCCCGCAAACGGAGATCCAAAAGTGTATCATTCACCAGATCCGTAACTCTATTCGCTACGTTTCCTACAAAGACGTAAAGAAGGTTACAGCAGACCTCAAGCCGATCTACAAAGCACCGACCGAGGAAGCCGCGCAGCTGGAGATGGACAAATTTGAGGAAACGTGGGGCGAGAAATATCCGCTTATTGTGAAGTCCTGGCGGCAGAACTGGGATGAGCTTACGACCTTCTTTAGGTATCCAGCCGAACTGCGAAGGCTGATTTACACCACAAACATGATTGAGAGTTATCACCGGCAGCTGCGCAAAGTGACCAAAGGAAAAAGCACCTTTCCCACCGACGAATCGTTGCTGAAGATGCTGTATCTCTCCACCATGGATGTACTGAAAAAGTGGACCGGCCGCATGCAGAATTGGGGGCAGATTTTGCTGCAATTGACCGTGTACTACCCCGAGCGTGTCCAAGTACGCTAAAAGCAGCTTTACTTGGAGAGGTGGGCATGGTAGGCTGATCGCCGGCGCGAGGAGGCTTCCAGCCAACTCGGCCACTCGCGATATTCCATGCCCACAGAGGCTCTAAGTCAAGCTGCGGAACAACCCTTAACTAGAATCGGCGTTAAAAGGTTACACAAAATTCTAGACAGACTCGTTATTAACTGCAATCCCCTCTACTTTGCCTTCTTGGCAAGGTGGAGGGCGATTTTCTTTATGTCCGTCCGAGAAGCGTTCTAGCTGGTTGCCGATCCATGATCCTGCACCCCGATTATCTGCATTAGGTATATATTCAACACTCGACCCCACTCCACCCTCGGCGCACATCATAGGCCGCTCTTCCCGATCGTAGCCTTTCTTCGTGGAATACCTTTCAGCGATTCTTTCCGGTTTTCTCCGCTCCTTCCCGATCAATCGTAGTACACGCAACGGATTCACCTTCAGCAACAGCTTTCCGATTATGCTTCACCGTCTCTCGATACCGGTCCGCCGGCAAGATCATCGTGTAGTCCACGCCCTTCGGCTGCAGGTTATCCATGTCGTTTATAACTCGCTCGGAGTACAAAGACATGAGAAATAAATGCAGCATCTTCATTGTTCTTTTGGCTCCATCCCTATTATTCATCATTAAAATTCAGAAATCCTACCACAATTATAACATGTACAGCTTAGGACCCATTGATAACGGCTATAGATTGATACTTCTTATAGCTGAGTCTTTTTTCAACAAAAAGCACTCTTCCCACTAAAGAAAAAGTGCCCCCCGTGCATTATGTAAGTTCAATATTCGTAATAGAGGAGAAGTGGATCCGCATGAGGCCTCGGTCTTCTGTAACCAGAACAATCATCCTGGTCATTGGGTCTATCTTATCAATATGCCCCGCGGCCGTGCGGATTCGCTTGCTCTCATAATATGATATACGCAGCTCCCTGCCGTTCTCCTGCGCTTCAGCCAGCTTTTCATCGAATTCCTCAAATCTTTGTTCATCCAGCACCGGCTGTTTCACGTCGTTATGCGACTCGTACATCTTCGCAAGCATTTTCTTCTGCTCGGGCATATAGAATCCAGCCCACTTGATGCGTCCACGGTCTCGTATCATGCTTTATGACCTCCAATTAGACCAGATCTCTTCAGACTCGTTGCCTCAGGATTCAAGCTGCGTGCCCGGAAAATGGCTCGCGTGCCAAATCGATTCCTTATCGAGTCCATAACATAACCGATCTCCCGCTCCTTGCTGTTATCCTCGAACAAATCCAGCTGAACAGTTGTGTCATCCTGCAGGTTGGTCAACGACACATGTACGTTACGAACGGACCGGCCGTGGTAATTCTGTTTGAAGATATCTTTGCAAACCTCATAAATCTTCGCCGTGACATTCGTGGCTACATCGATCGTGCGGGCGCGGCTGAATCCCCCTCCCCCTTCATCCTGGCTATACCCGATGCCAAGGGAAATCGTCCGGCCGGCCATCTTCACGTTCCGCATACGCCGTGTGACCTCCTCGATCTGGTCAAAGATCACCGTAAGCACTTCATCCCCCATGTAATCTCGCATTAGGGTGATTCCTGATCCTACGCCTTTTGTACCAACTCATTGCGATGCAGCTGTGGCCGATGATACGGGTCACTCAGATCGATACCGTGTGCGTGATTGTGGAGTTGATCTCCCATAATACCAAACCGTTTACGAAGCCTCTCGACAGGCATTCTGGCCAGATCTCCCAGGTTGTAGGCGCCCATGCAGTTCAGATTACGCTCCATACGGGAGCCAATTCCCCAGACGCTACGGAGCGGGGTGCCCCAGAGCTTCTCTGCAAAATCATGATATGACACTTCTGCTAAAAATCCTGTCTCCGAATTATTCTTAGCCAATACGTCGAGACAGACCTTCGCTTGAAAATAATTTTCGCCGACTCCGACCGCTACGACCAACCCACCAAGCTCTACTGCGATGCGATCTTGTATCATTCTTGCCGCCTGAAGATTGGTTCCATACATACCTGAATCGTAGCAAAAAAAGCTCTCATCAACGCTGTACTGGTACACACATTCAGGCGGGGCAAGCTGATGGAGAACTCAAGGTACGTAGACATGCTTGCTTCAACGACATGAATTCTGGGATCCCTGGGTACTTCATAATATCGAGATCCCGTCTTTATCCCGAAATTTTTTTTCATTGGTGGACTGGCAGCTAACACAACCGACCCACTTCGACTGGCATCTCCGATGACCACCAGAAATGTTTCAAGCGGCGGTAATCCCCTCCGGATACATTCAACGCTGGCATAAAAACTCTTTGAATCAATACAGAAGACCGGTACTCTTGGAAATGAACTGGTATCATACTTCATGCTGCATGGGTCACCCCCAATACGGAACATTTGTTCTCACTAGAAATATACCCATTATAAGGCGAATATATGTTCCCTACAATGAATAAATTTTTCCTTGTATGGCTTCACTGAACCCCCATCTTTAATGAGTGCTGCATAAAAAGCCTATCATCCGTCATTGATGACAAGGCTTCCATTTGAACATGTCAACAGAGCAGGCCATCAACCAGAGGCCAAGCGCAGACATGGCGGCGGAGTGCGACATCTCCGAACGACAGCTTTACCGCTGGCACAAGCTAAACTCCCAGGGGTAACAAAAAAGGAGCACGCTTATGCGGCTCCCCTTTTTGTTTTTGTTATGCTATATAGTTCTCTCACGATTATGATCAGGCTCCAAATGACCATAATCACGCCGATGGTCAAAAGTACTCTTGCAAGAGCACCACCTGGATCATCCATACCGAGGGTCATTCCAATCTCGTAAAGTAGAAACGGTTGTACTGGTGGCGTGAACATGAGTGCAAACCCGCTGAAAAAGGCAACTACGGCAACGATGAAACGACGGTCCACTTATATTCCCTCCCTTATGCCGTTTAGAATATATTAACAGTTGGATTTAAAACGTACAACAGAGGATATTACTTACAATCTCTATATAGCGCTCTCCTTTTACAATACGAGCGTGGGCTGTGAATACGATTTATCTGCGATGACACAAGTGAATGGACAACAAAAGACCATCCGATAAGATGGTCGTTAAAGTCTTCTCTCCATACCAAAGGGGGTAAATGAATCAATTCAAGTACCGCTATTAGAACCGGCACAGGCAATTTCGGAAAACGACTCGTATCAATCCAAACCATACCTTGATTCGCCAGGCTATCCCAGTGACTCATATCCAGGTCAGGCATGATCCGCTTCGGATGAGCAATTCTCCAGAAACCAAAGTACTCTCCAAGCGCCATGAGACGAAGAGCAGCATCCTGCTTTCCGAGGATCTCCCCTAGCTCCACATAAGTCAAACCATTCATCCGGGGAATATCGGATCGGGATAGGTTGTACATTAAATCTTTGGACAATCTTTCCGCATGCTCTTTCAGGATCAGTATCGTGAAAAAGTGAACATCGACTGCATCATAATAATCGCGGAATGTTTGTCTTATCGTTGAACTAAAAGGTATGGCAGCCCGAATAGCTTCCCTAGGTACAGAAATCGTCGTCTCTTCAACAATCTGATTAATCTTCTCGATGTGTCCAGTCATGTTCGTTCCCTATCCCCTTTTGATGGATTGCTGAAGTCTGATTTCATTAACGCCATGCTTGTTGGCTTAGAGCGACTTCACTTCGGCTACGGAACTTGGTTCAAGGTAAAATGCTATGTACAAAAGGCCTCAAACTTAGGCGAACGCAGCTTGCCGTCCTTTGTGAAACACTGAAACTTCACAGTGCAGCTGATGACCGGGTCAACAAAGATCCAGTCCTTGTTTTCGCCGCGGGTTATTTGCTTGGCGATTTTGATAAATGCTTTTCGCTCCGCGGCCGGCGGCGGAAACTCCAGCACGCCTACGTACTTCCCGCCGATCGACAGCCCCCATCCAAACTCACTGCGCTTCATAGAGCTTACCTGAACCGTCGCATACTGATATGCCTTTACCTTTTCCCATACATTCTTGGGGCGGGCATCGAGCGAATAAGATGAGTCGGGTCGGTACTGAACAACCCCCTCCAAACCAAGCTCCTTCGCCCTGGCAAAGAGCTGCTCTCCATCCTCATAAAGAGGGGTTACGGATACGATGTCACCAGGCCCTACGATGTTCTTCAGATGCTCTCTACGCTCGAGGAAGGTCTTCTTCAATAGCGGTACACCGTCTAAGAATAAAATGTCCCAGACAGGAAAATGGGCCCGCATTGTCTGGGCTGCCTTTTTCACAGCAGCCTCCTTCTTGGTGTGGAAGCGGGCCATGGCATCATCCCACCATGCCTTTGGCGGCTGGCCGGGCGTTTGATTGAGCAGGTCAAAGCATATGCATTCGCCATCCAGGATCGCTGAACGGCAGTTGAGTTTTAACTGAGATAGTTCCGGGAAGAAGCTTGCCGTGATTTCATTACCTTCACGTGTGAAGGCGCGCGTCCTCCCTTCGTTATAATGAATTATTGCGCGAAATCCGTCCCACTTCAAACTCGCCGGCCAGTCCGGCTTTAGGGTATGGGACGGCTGCAGCAACATTGGTTTTAATGGTTGATTTAACATGGACATCGTCCTCCATGTTCACCATATCACGGCAGCCACATCCCAAGGACATATGGAATGGCTGGAAACGAACGATCAACCATCCCTACAATTCCTCGTCATACCTAAACACTTGATCGTCACCACATTTTTCAATGCATCGTTTTAAAGCAATACCCTCTTGGTGCCAGAATCTTCTCCGTTTTTTGATCAGGGGTGTGCTAATCACAAGGAGCAGACCAACGGCCCATTCCATATAAATGACGCCGATCCCGTACGCCGGAGTCAAAGTGTTGTAGAGAATTACGCCGGCGAGAAATGCATACAACAGCCAATTGCTGCATATCTCCCCGATTGAAAAAGTACACCAAAACTGCCTGGGCCGCGAAGCCCGGAAGCATATAACCTAACCACTTTAATATTAGTATAAGATCCTTCATATATCTCCTACCTGCGGGCCCCCTCAAGCATTATTTTTCGTAGCAGCGGAGCATCCCACCATCTTGTTTCCACTGCGTGATAAAGCCAAAAGGGAGAGCATCTGTCCCCTCCCGCTCTCCCTTTATTTCAACTTTGCAAGCCGATCCGCAGCCAATTTATAACCACGGTCTGCGGCAAACTCGTATGTTCCTTCGCCTTGACCATATCACCGGTTGTTTCATAAATCACCCCGAGCTCATAGGCCGGGAGAGTGCTTCCTGCCCCCCGTACTCCATCATACCGATCAGTTTCACCGATCTCCAGGCATGCCTGAAAGCATCTCTCGATCAGCGGGTAGTAGTTCATGTTTTTCTCAATATCGCTGTACACCAGCTCCCGGTAAAAATGACCGCAGGCAAGATAGAAATCAGGATACTCGTACAGGTAGCGCTCCTCCTGCTCGATGATCTTCAGGCCTGCCTCAAAGTTTTTACTCGCTAGGGTATTGTAGAGAAAGTCCACGATCGCCAGCGGATAAAAAGCTTCATCTCCCTGCAGGAGGTTATAGCACTGCGTGAAGATCTCGTCCGCCTTGTCATACTCACCGATTAGCCGGTACTCCTTGGCCAGCTGGAACTTGAAATACGGATCTTCCGGATGCTCCTCGACCGCTTGCTGCAGTAACGCCAAGTTGCGCTTGGATTTATCCTTCTGGAAGTACCCAGCAACAGGCCGATCTGCTTGCTCCCAGCTCGGTCTCCTGCTTCATGCGCTTGGTTCGGTTCGGTTCGGTTTATATACAAGCTTCTCGGCTATCTGAAAAATGTGTATTCCTTAGGCGCGCATTCTACCACTTGCTTGTTAAGCTTACGTTTATTGGCGTTGGCTTTGAGATGGGTAGAGTCCGTGATGAGCACGCGGCCAGCTACCATCCGATGTTCCATAGCCACACGAACGACATGGTCGAAGAGCCCTTGGAATACTTCTTTGCCCTCAAAGCGATAATTCCGGTTCCAGCTGATCGTGCTGTGGTCCAGTGCTTTTTGGAGAGACCAAGGCACAGAAACCAGCGGTAGGCAATATTCAGGTTGATTTCCTGTTCCAACCGTCGCTCCGAACGGATTCCGTAAAGATACCCGATGAGCAGCATTTTAAAAAGCATAACAGGATCGATGGAAGGACGGCCTTTTGAATGGCTGTAATACGGGCGAACAAGCTCTGTAATAAAGGAAAAGTCGATATGTTTTTGGATATGCCGCAGCAGATGATTGTCCGGCACCATATGCTCAATACAGATAAGCTCATAGTCCCAATTGAGGATCAGGCTGATAAGTATATAACAAGAGGAACACCCGCTTCAGTCTGAGCTGCTCGTAAGCAACCTTCTTGCCTGATATGTCCCGCGGAGGTGCCACTGCAGCCGCGGTATTGGTTATGGATCAGTATTGGATGCTATAAATATATCATGGTTCCCGTCAATTGGACGGCCATCTATCGGTCATTTTCCGGTCAGAAATCGGCCACATTTTGACTGCTAATTTACCGATGTATTATGCCGATAAGTTAAATGTACGGGATTTTTCAAAAAGAACATAGGAAAAGAGGCTTTTTTTTTATGAAAACCCATTAGATTACAGTAGGCTTGAACAATTAATTCAAGCAGATGAATATTCTTAGAACATAGGATTATAGAAATTCCGTTAGTAATGTGTTGATAATATGGAGGGGAACTTAATGAGAAAACAGCTGAAAATTGTACTTGCGCTGGCATGTTTATTGATGTTTACGGGATGTTCAGCTTCCATAACGTCACAAGAAACAACCAAGATCACACTTCTAAATTCCAAAACCGAGATAACTACTCAATTAGAAGAAGTAGCGAAACAATACAATCAAGAGCATCCTGGAGTAACCTTAGAAATAATAACCGCCCCGGAGGGTACGTCTGCATATCAAAAGCTTATGTCGATGTACGGCTCAGGGAGCGCGGCAACCATGTCGATGCTTGATCCAGGGGACACACAGCAGTTCCTGGATCAAGCTGTTGATTTAAGTAAAGAAAAATGGGTGGCTGAAACGATTGACAATGGACTTGATGCTGTTAAGAAAAACGAAGCTGTACTCGGCTTTCCATTTGCAGTTGAAGGCTACGGATTAATATACAATAAGAAGGTGCTCGACAAGGCTGTTGGGGGTTCTTTCGATGCTTCATCGGTAAAAAGTAGAAGCAGCCTAAACTTATTAATGACTAAGATCAAGAAGACAGGTGTAGAACCAGTCTTGCTTTCTACGATGGATTGGTCACTCGGCTCTCATCTTTTAACTGTATCTTATTCTGTTCAACCCGGGGGTTTTTCAAACTTTGTTAAGGATATGCAGAATAAATCCATAGATATGTCTCAAAATGATGTGATGTCCGGGTGGGTACAAACCTTAGATCTGCTCAAAGATAACAACATCAATAAGAATTCGCCTCTGGAAAATATCGATGGAACCAAGGCTTTGGGAGAGGGAAAAGTAGGGCTTTGGTTTATGGGCAACTGGGCCTGGGCTGGAATCAAGAGCAATGATACAGGAAATGGGGAATATGGTTTCTTGCCTCTTCCGTTAAACGATAATACGGATGATCCTATTAATTCAAAGATTACAGTTGGAGTAACAAAGTATATATTCATCGACTCAAAAACCACCACTGCTAAACAGCAAGAGGAAGCCAAGAAGTTTCTTAATTGGCTCGTTTTCGAAAAATCCGGACAAGAGTTCCTAGTCAACAAGGCCAGTATTATACCTGCGTTCAAGAACATTTCCTTACAGCCTGTCGATCCTTTGGGGAAATCAATCAAGGCGTATATCTCGGAAGGAAAGACCTTGCCGTTTATGACAACTCTTCCTCCTGATCATTGGGCCATCACTGGTGCATCTATCCAAAGCTACATCAGCGGGAAAATAGATTCGGCTGAGTTGTTACGTCAAATACGCATTTACTGGAAAGCCCAACAATGACATCGGGACCAGGTATAGGAGGAAGAAACGATGTTTAGATTAACGTTAAAGAAAAAAATAATAAGTGCGGCGCTCATATTAGTTATCGTTCTTTCACTTTCGAGTGTTGTAGGCATTATTAAGATGTCGGATATGGGGCAGGCAGCAGATAATGTTAATAAGCGCTCTTTACCTGCCGTTATTCTTCTTCAGGGTATGGACAAGCAGATTACAGAAATCGACAGACTCACCGTTCGAATGATACTCGAAGAGGATCCTGCAGCCCGAAAAAAAGATCAAGATGACCTAGCAAAAGCTGTAGCTTTAATGGAAAAGAGCGTAAACCAATATCAGAGTCTTGCCTCCACAGTAGAGGAAAAAGAGCTATTCACCAATTTTTATGGTCAGTGGGCAATGTATCTTCGGTATTTAAAAGTGGTTTCCACTGCGATGGAAGAAAATAATAAAGTGATGTCATACATGATCATACAAGGGAATTCTGCTATTTATAATGCCGCATTAGACGATGTTAATAAACTGAGGCTTCTCAATGAGCAATACGCTATAGATGCAGCTAATCTATCGAGTCGTGCTTACCAATCAGGAAAAACATTAATGATTTCCCTGGCTGCCGTAAGCACTATCCTTGGAATCATCGGTTCGCTTTTACTTGCTGAATCGTTCACTAAACCTATATTAAAGATCGCGGAACAAATGAAGTTGGTAACTAGGGGGAACCTGCAAGTCGAGCCCCTTATGGTCAGATCAAAAGACGAGGTCGGGGAGCTGGCATCTGATTTTAATGTCATGTGCGAGTCACTGAGTAACCTTTTAAAAGAAGTGGTGGAAAACTCGTTACTGGTTGCCTCTACGGCAGAGCAATTAACGGCTAGTGCGGAGCAGACAAGTACTGCTAGCGAGCAGATAGCTGTAAGTGCCACTTTAGTCGCGGAGGGGTCGCAAACACAGCTTGCAGATATAGCTGAAACGTTGAATATAACAGTAGACGTTTCTAATAGTGTCGAGAAAATAACCAATCGGTTTGGTAATGTGGCCGATCTCACAATCCAAGCACAGAAAAAGGCTAATAATGGCCAAGCCATAATCTCTTCCACTGTCTCTCAAATAAGAGATGTTCATAGCAAGGTAACTCAATCTGCTGAAATAGTAAATATTCTAGGGGAGAAGTCTGCCGAGATTAGTCAAATCTCAGCTATGATCAGTGACATAGCAGACCGAACCAACTTACTTTCACTAAATGCGGCTATAGAAGCTGCAAGAGCAGGGGAGCATGGAAAAGGGTTCGCGGTTGTTGCCTTCGAAGTACGCAATCTGGCAGCACAGGCAAGCGAAGCAACGGGCAAAATCTCTTCTCTGGTCAACGAAATCACCTTGAGAACAGACGAAGTTGTAAACTCGATGAATGAAGGGGTTCATTCTCTAAATGAAGGTATGGTGCTCGTCGAAGGTGTGGGTACCGTATTCTCTGAAATTGTCGTTGCATTTGAAGAAGTCAGCGGTGAGGTGGATAATGCCGCTATTGAGGCAAGATCCGTAAGTGGAGGGACCGTTTCTATGGTGGAATCAATGAGAAAAATAGCTGAAATCTCCGAACGCGCAGTAGATTCGACTCAAATGGTAGCATCCGTTGTCGAGGAAACAACGGCATCCATGGAGGAAGTTTCTGCCGGGGCCAACATCCTTGCCAAGAGGGCGGAAGAAATGAATCAAACGGTATCTGTTTTTAAGATTTAAGTAGCCTGTGAAATCTATAAAATACACTTCAATTTTCCGGACACCACACTCCGTAACGTACAGGCAGAATGTAGTTCAAGTCCAAGAGGCTGACTTAAAAGTATTCACAAACTAATTTTTGAAGCCTGCGGATACCTCTAAACGACATAAATGGCGTCACCGATTCCGTATCTGTGACGCTATTTCTTGACTTAACCGCTTGCTCCAGCTTTTGTTTCGTGATGGGATGCGGTTTCGCCAAACTCGTTGAGAAACAGGCCGTTTAGCGCAGCGTCTTCCTCCTTCTCGGCTTTTTCGATCGTCGCCAACAAAGGTTGCACTTTTGCTTGCAGTATTCATTTTGTGTTTAACAACCGATCAGGATATATATTGATAATCCTCAGTTGCTTTTACGCGGCTCGCCGGACTCTATACGGATCACGCTGGCTGTTCCAATGCCAATCAGTTTAGCAAATGGACGAACGCCAAGGCTCTTATATTGTTCCCTAACCGCACGTATCTCAATCGTCGGCAGCTCATACTAATTAAAGGATCCCAGGGACTCTTCAAGAGGTTAATCAGCTCCTCCCTGGGGTCTCCCCGTCTGTGCTTATGCATGACATGCTGCGTCGAATAAACATTGAGAATGTTGCCAAACCTATAGATGTACCCCCTGCTTGATGGCAGGGTTTATCCGCTTGGCCCCCAGCTTGGTCACTGGGGGCCTTTTATTTCATCGACTCATAAGAAACAGTATGTTCGTAAATCCTACAACTATCAGAAGGTCCCGGAAGCTACCCTGAAAATAACTCATAGCGTATAGCCTAAAAAGGCAGCACGAAACTAGGCGCAGCTGCTTCAATTTTTTAAAAGCTGCGTCTTCCTCCAAGTAATGAGGCTGCTTCGGAACTAGGATACCTCGGTAGTGGCCAAAGTTACAGAGTACCCTAAGTTTTCTAACTTTCGAACCGTCTGTCTGACGATGGCGTCTTGCTTGCGCTTCTCAAAGTAATCAGAGCCTAAATCCTTGTAATTTTCCTGCCGGGTTATCAGATGGTACGCAATGGTCATGATGGAATTAGCAACAGCAACAGCTGCCCGATGTCCGCCTTTACGGGCTGCAATGCGTCTATACTGAGCACCGAGGTAGTTGTTCGATCCTCGAATGGAATGAGGCTTCAATGAGGGCAGAGCGGAGGTATTTGTTGCCTTTTCGTGTTTTGGAGGGGTTGCGCTTACCTGCACTCTCATTGTGCCCTGGCACAAGGCCGATCCATGAGCAGAGGTGTGGTGCACTTGGGAAACGGGAGGCGATATCGGTGCCGATTTCAGCCAGGATTTAATAAGAGTCTGTCAAAAATTTTGTGTAACCTTTTAACGCCGATTCTAGTTAATGGTTGTTCCGCAGCTTGACTTGGAGCCTCTGTGGGCATGGAATATCGCGAGTGGCCGAGTTGGCTGGAAGCCTCCTCGCGCCGGCGATCAGCCTACCATGCCCACCTCTCCAAGTAAAGCTGCTTTTAGCGTACTTGGACGCGCTCGGGGTAGTACACGGTCAATTGCAGCAAAATCTGCCCCCAATTCTGCACGCGGCCGGTCCACTTTTTCAGTACATCCATGGTGGAGAGATACAGCATCTTCAGCAACGATTCGTCGGTGGGAAAGATGCTTTTTCCTTTGGTCACTTTGCGCAGCTGCCGGTGATAACTCTCAATCATGTTTGTGGTGTAAATCAGCCTTCGCAGTTCGGCTGGATACCTAAAGAAGGTCGTAAGCTCATCCCAGTTCTGCCGCCAGGACTTCACAATAAGCGGATATTTCTCGCCCCACGTTTCCTCAAATTTGTCCATCTCCAGCTGCGCGGCTTCCTCGGTCGGTGCTTTGTAGATCGGCTTGAGGTCTGCTGTAACCTTCTTTACGTCTTTGTAGGAAACGTAGCGAATGGAGTTACGGATCTGATGAATGATACACTTTTGGATCTCCGTTTGTGGGAAACTGGCGGCTATGGCTTGAGAAAATCCCGACAGATTGTCGACACAAGTGATAAGTATATCTTGAACCCCACGGTTTTTAAGCTCATTTAGCACACTGAGCCAAAACTTCGCGGTTTCGTTCTCGCCAATCCAGATGCCAAGCACGTCTTTGTTTCCGTCCAGATCAATGCCAATGACCATATAGGCCGCTTTGTTCACAATATGCCCTTCCTGCTTGACTTTAAAATGAATGGCGTCCAAAAAGACAACCGTATAGACGCTTTGCAGCGGCCTGTTTTGCCACTCCTTAATTAGGGGAACAATTTTATTGGTGACATTGGATATGAGCGTCGGGGAGACTTCTACACCATACAAATGCTCCAGGTGATCCTGAATGTCTCTTGTACTCACACCCTTGGCATACAGCGCAATGATTTGATCCTCGATGCCGGTCACGGGGCACCTGAATCTCCACATCACCGTATTCCTAGGTCACCGTTTTCTTGGTATAGCCATTGCGGCTGTTCTTGGTCTGTTTATTCTTCACGTCGTGCCTGTCATAACCGAGCTGCGTATCCAGTTCAGCTTCCAATGCTTCTTGAAGTACATCATTGAACAATTCTTTTAAGGTGATCTGGATTTGCTCAGGGGAAGTGAAATTGTGTTCTTTTACAAAAGCACGTAGATCTTGCTTGGTCCAAAACTTACTTTGAGTCATGTTCAGTTCCTCCGGTCCGGTTGGTAGTATTTCCATTTTTTCTCCGGTTTAAGAGGTTACACATTTTATTTTACAGACCCTAAAAACTAACGTCTCCAGTTAGCTTAGTCTACTCAGGCAATTTAGCCTCAATGAAATTCCCTAAAGCTTCACTTTCAATATAGAATTGTGTCTCATGATCTATATGTCTTGGACTGAGTTCAAAAATTGAACTGACACCTGCAGTACCTCGATAGTAACTCACAGAAATACCAATATCCTTAAACTGTAACAATAAACTTCCGTCAGGTGTTGAGCCGTGGTTCATCCTATTACTACTTTCGAATTTGGCATCCCTTAATAACCGAAGCAATTCATTTTGTTCATTCTTATCAAGTTGAATTTTTTGATCGGGGAGCAGATTAATCGTTAATTCTTCAACCTGATCTTGATTTAAACTTTTACGAAATTCATTCCAAACAAGAACATCTTTAATATTGTCGCTGTTCCATAAGACCACAGCAGCAATAAGTGCGAGGCCTATAAGTGTTCTTACATTGTACTTCATTGAATGTGCTCCTCTAACCCGTTTGTCCATGTTATAGACGTTAATAGATAAGAGAAGTTCTGCAACCAATCGAATTAAGCTAAAATAAAGGAGCAGCTACCGCGTGATATGCTCCCCCACTCTGGGCTATAAGATATCAGAATACTCTTTGGATTACTCGTTCATCTCGTTCATCTCGCTCATCTGTGTGACCATGAAGTGCTCCACGGTAGCTTCCCAGTCCCATCGTAATGTACCCACCCAGAGTCCAATGCCCGTCCCTCCTAATCTATCTCTGTTCCCGGCTCCCCTCTTGTTCGCGCTGCACGGTTCGGCGGAGTATATCCGACCTGCTCCTGGAGCGAGGCCTTGATCTCTTCCGGCAGCGCGTTCCAGTGCAGATCCCACAACGCCGCTTCCATTGCATACAGTGCAAGAATGCTCACGCCCGGAATGCTTGCCTTCAGGCGCTTATAAGCCTCAACCGAGCCGATCCGCTCCAGGTCCTCCCGCGTCATGATGCCTTTGCTCTCCAGCCACTGCCTGCCCTTCGGGCCCATGTTCTTGATCCGCCCGCTCTCCTGCGCCCTTTTACGTCTTTGTGCCACAGCCTGCTCACCTCTTCTCTTCATATTGACCAAGCATCTCCCGCAGCTTGTCGCGGATCCCTTCGCGCACTTCCTTGGGACCTTTCACGATCGCCTCCATCCCCAGGCCGAGGAAAAAATGTACCGCCCATGGCACATACGAAGCGGGCATAGGGGTGCGGATGCTGCCCGAGCCATCCTTATGCAGCACAAGCGATTTTGCTAACCATACGTCCGTCCGGCACCGCCTTGCCCCCTCCGGGGTCAGCCCTACCTCAAGCACCAGCTCCTCGTTATCCCCAGGCCGCATGATCCACTCCTCAATCGCTTCTCTGCCGGTATCCAGACGTACGCTTTGGTCTTCCGCCGGCTGGCAGGACTGAACCCGATCCACGCGGAATACCCGGTAATCTCCGGCGGAGAAGCAGTACGCCTGGCAGTACCACAGTCCGTTCATCGTATAGATCCCAAGCGGCTGAATGCTCCGCTCCCGCAGTGAGGATGATTCGTACTTCATGGTCACTACCTGCTGCTGTATCGCGGCTTCGAGCAGTTCCCCCAGGTGCGGAGCTTCCAGTTCATGCGGCGGCACCCAGAAGATCAGACGCTGCTGCATCCGGGTGATGGAAGCTTTAAGGTCGCTGGACAAATAATGAAAAAACTTATGGAGCGCTCCCTCCACCTCGTTCCCGAAGGGCAGCGACTTGTAATTGCGAAGGGATTGGGCTGCGAAAAACAAAGCCATCGCTTCCTGCTCCGTAAAGCTGATCGGCGGCAGCACCTTCTCGCGAAGCACCCTGTAGCCGCCCCCTGCGCCTACCTCGGAATAAAGCGGGACGCCCAGTTCACCGAGCTCCATCAAATCGCGGATCATCGTACGGCGCGATACCCCGCACTCATCGGCGAGCTCCTGGACCGTAAACCTCATGCGCTCATTGACAAGCATGATCAACTGAACCAGCCGCTGCGCTTTATGCATGGATCCTTCCCTCCCTATGTCATTTACCGTGTAGAAGATAAATCCAGTATAGAGGATAAATGTGCCAGCAGCTGTCACTATTTTTGCGTATGCTTAGTCCCGAAGTTCAATCCACTCCCAGGAGGAATCCCCTATGCAACTCAATAATCAAAGTACAACCGCAGCAGAGTTCGTCTCGTGCAGGCTGAAAGCCGGCGTGGATCGTGAAGAGTTCCTGCGCCATGTCCGCGCATCCCAATCTTCGTTGAAGCAGTACCCGGGTTATGTCAGCCGGGAACTGTATCATGATGCGCATCAGGGCACCTGGTTTGATCTCGTCCGATGGGCGGATATGAAGTCAGCCGAGCAGGCCGCGGAGAAGTTCATGGACGACCCCCGCGCAGCGGGGTTGATCGGCTGCCTGGACCCTGCGGGCCTGGCGATGCATCATTATGACTGGCGGGAGGAGCTTGGCGCCGTCTCGGCACGGAATCCGATTGACACGGCCTCCGGCTGCGTCGAAATACTGCAGTACCGGCTGCTCGCAGGGGCCGGCCTGCCGCAGTACGAGGATGTGCTCCGCGAGATGTCGGGGACCCTCCGGACCCACGCGGGCTTCATCCGCAGAGAAGTCTATTACAGCGCCAAGACGGGACAGTGGCTGGAGACGATCTTTTACCGGGACCGTGCCTCCGCGGATGCGATGTTCGGCGAAATCAAGGACGCCCCCTGCATGAAAGCCTGCATGGAGATGCTCGATGAGCCCACGTTAACGATGACGTTTGCCGTTCCTGTGGCGTTGGGGGGAGAGGTTGTGTCAGGGCCGGCGTGGTCAGGCTTGGCCCAAGGTTCTTGAGGCAGCAGCAGGAACCCGAAAGTTGTGCGTCTCCGGATAATTCAGGTTGCCCCGTAGGAGCAGCTGCTTACAGGTATGAGTTCATCGGGATGCTGGAGAAGGCAACTTTAGCAGGCTATCAACGGTTTCTCATGTAAAATGCGCAGCGAACAGACTGATGGGCGAGTCCCGTCAGTCTGTTTGTTTGGGCAGACGGTTCCGCTCCGAATGTCTGCTCGCTGGGGCTGCTCAGTTTTTTGAGTGGATGCAAAAAAAGAAGGACCGCAGAGGCGATCCTTCGGACGACTGGTGCTAAGAATGGAGATTGGACGTTCCAGCACGCAGGCCATAACAAATAACGGAACTCAGATGCGTTATGCTCCTCATGCGATGGCCCTTTACAAAAATAGAGGAACTGTGATTCGCTATCCTGCCCCTTTTGCTTGTTTGGAGAGGGGAAGGGGGCCGATAAGGCATCTGAGTTCCGCTATTCACTGGGAAATGACGGGAAATGATCGAATAAGACATCTGAGTTCCTTTATTTGAAAAATCAATGAGTAACTAACGCCCTCTCCGGTTGCTCTAGGCGAAATACGGCACCGCCTGCAGCGGCACGGCCGTCCGGTCGTACGCCTGCGCAGCTCGTGGGCACGGCCTCTCCACCGGGCCGACTCGCCCGCCCCCCGATCAGCTGCTGCGGATCCACACCGTCATCTCGCCCGGCGTGCGGTTGCTCCAGGCGAAATACGGCACCGCCTGCAGCGGCACGGCCGTCCGGTCGTACGCCTGCGCAGCTCGTGGGCACGGCCTCTCCGCCCGCCCGACTCGCCCACTCCCGATCAGCTGCTGCGGATCCACACCGTCATCTCGCCCGGCGTCCGGTTGCTCCAGGCGAAGTACGGCACCGCCTGCAGCGGCACGGCCGTCCGGTCGTACGCCTGCGTCGAGTACAGCGAGCCGCCGCTGCCCGGCGGAACCACGCTGCGCGTGCCCATGCCCCGCAGGACGGTGACGCCGCCGAGCAGCCCCGCGTCGAACTCGGCCTCGAACTCCGCATCGCGTTCCAAGACGATGTCCTGCAGGTTCGGACCGTTGTCGGCCTCCTCGAGGCAGAAGACCACCGGACCGCGCTGCAGAGCGATCCGTCCGGCCGTCGCCCGCACGTTCGGATGGGCTCTGACGATCTCCACTGGCATGTCGAACGACAGCTCGATCCGGTCGCCGTCACTCCAGATCCGGGTGATCCGCAAGTAGCCCTTATCGAGCTGGCCGGTATCCGCACCCGAGCCGTTCACGGTCACCGCCGCCTTGCGGCACCAGCCCGGGATGCGCACGCATACCGTGAACTCCGCCGGCTGGGCCAGCCCGACCTCCAGCGCCGCCTGGCCGTTCCACGGATACTCCGTAGTCTGCGTCAGCGTAACCGGCTGCCCGTCAAGCGCCACCTCCGCCCGGCTGCCCGCATACAGGTGCACGTGCAGCTCCCGCTGCTCCTCGTTCACCGAGTAGATGTACTGCCCGAGGGAGGCGATCAGCCTGGCGATATTCGGCGGGCAGCAGGCGCAGCCGAACCAGGGCTGCCGGGTGCCTTTGACCGTGCGCATGTCATCCCGGAAGTTCGCGGTGTCCGGCCATACTTCCAGAGGATTCACATAGAAGTAGCTTTTGCCGTCGAGCGAGATCCCGCTTAGCACCCCGTTGTACAGTGCGAGCTCCATGACGTCGGCGTACCGGCGGTCCTGCTCCATCTGCAGCATCCGCTGCGCCCAGAACATGAGCCCGATCGCCGCGCAGGTCTCCGTATACGCCCGGTCGTTCGGCAGGTCATACGGCACGGTGAACCGCTCTTCGTATGCCGAGGAGCCGATGCCGCCGGTGACGTACATTTTGCGCTCGACGACATCGTTCCACAGCTCCCGGCATGCCTCACGCAGGCCCGTGTCCCGGTAATGCACCGCCAGGTCCGCCATGGCGCTGTACAGGTAGACGGCACGGACCGAATGCCCTTCCGCCGTCTTCTGCTCCCTTACAGGCAGGTGCGCCTGGAAGTAGTCGTAGCCCCGCTTGCGCTTGCGTGCCGCACCGCTGTCCCGCTGCGCCTCCGCCCGTTCCTGCTCCTCCGCATCGAAGAAATGCGGAAGCTGGCCGCGCTCCTCGACGAAGTATCGGCTGAGCTCGAGATACGCACGGTTGCCCGACGCCTGGTACAGCTTCACGAGCGCCAGCTCCACCTCCGGGTGGCCGTCGTAGCCCCGCTTCTGGCCGGGCTCCCTGCCGAACACCTCGCCGATATAATCGGCATACCGGCACATGATGTCGAGCAGCTTGCGCTTGCCGGTCGCTTCATAGTAAGCGACGGCGGCTTCCATCAGGTGGCCGGCGCAGTAGAGCTCATGGTTGTCGCGCAGATTCGTCCAGCGGGCCCCCGGCTCCTTCACCGTGTAATACGTGTTGAGATAGCCGTCCGGCCCCTGGGCCCGCTCCAGCAGATCGATCACGTCGTCAGCAATCTTTTCAAGCTCCGGATTGCGCTCCTTCGATAAGGCAAAACCCACAGTCTCCAGCCACTTGCCGAGGTCGCTGTCCTGGAACACCATCCCGTAATACTCGCCCGCCGCCTCTCCTGCGGCAAGACGGAAGTTCTCGATCGTATGGCTCGGCTCCGCTCCGGGAATCGCATCGTTAAGCGCGTCCCATTGGTAAGGAATGACGGTGTCGATCACATTGCGCTCCCTTGCCGACCAGAACGGGTCCTGAATCGTAACCTGGCGGAGCGGAACGGGGATAAGGGTCTTGCCAAGCTTATTATCGATGGTGGACATTGCGGCATACTCTCCTTTGGCTGGCGGATTGGTGTATTCAAGGTTTCTCAAGGTTTTCGGTTTCGGCGTTCACAAGTGTTACTCCAGGTCCACTCCAGATTCATTCCAGATTCACTCTAGGTTTACTCGCCCTTCAGACCCGACAGCGTGACTCCCTTGATGAAGAAATCCTGCGCGAGCAGGAAAATAACAATCAGCGGCAGAATGCAGATCACCGTGCCGGCCATGAGCACCGGCCAATCCGTCGAGTACATCCCCTGCATGGAAGCGAGCCCGAGCGGCAGCGTCATCAGGTCAACCGAATTGATATACACAAGCGGAGCGACAAAATCATTCCACGTCCCCATGAACACGAACACGCCGAGCGTGGCCATAGCCGGTTTGGAGAGCGGGATGAAGATGCGCCAGTAGATGCCGAAGGGCGTGCAGCCGTCGATCTTGGCGGCGTCTTCGAGCGATTCGGGAATCGTCACGAAGAACTGGCGCAGCAGAAAGGTGCCGAAGGCCGAGACGAGGGCCGGCAGGATCAGCGCCCAATGCGTGTCGACAAGGTTGTAGGAGCGCATCACGATGAAATTCGGGATCATCGTCACCTGGGCGGGCACCATCATCGTGGCCAGGTAGAGGCCGAAGAGCAGGTCACGGCCGCGAAAGCGCAGGCGGGCGAAGACGAAGCCGGCCATGGAGCTCGTCACGAGCTGGGCGGCGACGACGATCAAGGTGATTTTGACCGAGTTGAAAAAATACGTGTCAAACGGGAACCGCTCGGAGATGCGCAGGTAGTTGCCCCACTGGAGCTCGGCGCCGAAGGGCCTCGGCGGGAACACGAACACTTCGCTGAGCTGCTTGAGCGAGGTGCTGACCGTCCATAGGAAAGGCAGGATCATCGTAATGGCGCCGGCCAGCAGTACCAGGTGGGCGGCGGCTCTCAGAGCTGCGTGATTTTTCATCGTCTCATCCTCCGTAGGCCCCCCATTTTTTCTGACGCCACAGCTGAATCATTGTGATCAGGAACACCATGAAGAACAGCACGTAGGCCATGGCGCTCGCATATCCCATGTTGAAGTACTTGAAGGCGTTCTCATACAGGTAGTGAACGATCACGGACGTCGACCGCGCGGGTCCCCCCTGCGTCATCAGGAAGACGGTATCGAAGACCTGGAAGGATCCGATGAACGACATGACCGTCACGAAAAAGGTGGTCGGAGACAGCAGCGGTACCGTCACATACCAGAACTTCTGGTGCCACCGCGCCCCGTCCAGCTCCGCCGCCTCATAATAGCTGTCCCCAATCCCCTGCAGACCCGCCAGGAAGATCAGCATGTTGAACCCGACGTTCTTCCAGACGCTGGTGAGGATCACGGCCGGCATCGCCCAGACCGTGCTCGTGAGCCAGTTCGGTCCCTTGATCCCGATGAGGCTGAGCGCGTAATTCAGCAGTCCGTACTCGGGGTTGTAGATGAACTGCCAGACGACGGCTACCGCCACCATCGAGGAGACGACAGGCAGGAAGTACGCCGCCCGGTAGAACTTCTTGAATGCAATCCCCTGGTCCAGCGCGACGGCGAGGAACAAGGAGCAGACGATGCCGGCCGGCACGGATACCCCGGCAAAATAAATCGTGTTCCAGAATACCTTGATGAACGTCTCATCCTTGAGCAGTGCCGCATAGTTGTCGAAGCCCACCCACTGAATCGGCGAAAGCATATCCCAGGACGTAAAGCTGAGCAGGAAGGACGCGATCACGGGAATCAGGGTAAAAGCAAGGAACCCGATGATGTTGGGCAGCAGCAGCAGGATGGCCCATGTGCCGTTCTTATGAAACCACTTTTTGACCGCCGAAGCGGCTCCTCCCGGTTTCTTCGTATCCAGGGAAGCGGCTCCGGATTGGCCCAGACGGCCCTCAGCATTCATACAGCAATCACCTCCGTATACAAGAAGCGCATGGCAGATGCCGGTGCTTCCTGCGGTTTATTTGGCCAGCTCCACATTGGACCGGCTCTCGATATTCTTAAGCGTATCGGCCACGCTCTGCCCGGAGTACCACAGTTTGTCCGTCTCCTCCGTGATGATGTCATTGACTTTGTTCTGTGTGATGAGTGGGAACGGGAAGGCCCGTGCTTCTTTGAAATAAGGCACCAGACTCTGGAAGCCTTCCGGATGGACGGATGCGTTATACCACTTCTTCACGCCCTCCTCGGTGTACAGCGACTTGCGGTTGGGCATCCACAGCCCTTCCTTGATGTTGTCGATCTGGTATTCCTCGGAGGAGAGGAACTTCACGAGCTCCCAGGCCTCCTTCGGATGCTTCGTCTTGGCTGCGGCGGCGTGGACATGCGCCTGGCCGTGGGTTACGGCCTCCTTGAACTTCGGCAGGGCGGCTACGCCGACCGGGAAGCCCATCGTCGCCAGCTCCTGCAGCGCCCACGATCCGTCGACCGCCATGGCCACCTTGCCTGTCTGCAGCATCTGGTTCGCCTTCATGCCGATGCTCTCGAGTGTCTTGGCCGTCGGAGCCGCACCCTCCTTGACACGCAGGTCATAGATGCTCTGCAGCACCTGCTGTGCCTCCGGCGTGTTGATCGCCATCTTCGAGACGTCGGAGCTGAAGAGCTGCCCGCCGTTGGAGAGAATTTCGGCCGAGGTCATGTAGAAATTCTCAAGCCCGAAGGCGCCGTACTGGACGACCTTGTCGCCCTCCTTGACGGTCAGCTTCTTGGCAGCGTCCAGAAACTCCTCCCAGGTCCAGGCCTTGGCGGGGTCGCTCGGCGGATAAGGAACTTTCGCCTTGTCAAAAACCGCCTTGTTATAATACAGTACAGGGGACACGGTGCAGGAGCTGACCCCGTAGATTTTGCCGCCGATGTCCATGATCTGGGCCGAGGAAGGAATGAAGTCATCGAGCGACATGTCTGCCTTGAACATCGAGGTGAGATCCAGCAGCACATCGCGCTTCTGGAAGGCGCGGTAATCGGTCGAGCCGAGGAAGAACACGTCGGGCGCCGCCCCGCCGGCCAGCATCGTCAGCAGCTTCTGGGAATACTGGGTGTTCGGAACGGGCTGATACTCCACCTTGATGTTCGGATGCTTGGCCATGAAAGCGTCGAGGCCCTTCTTGACCGACTTCGTCTCGAGCGGGCTGGCCTCCCACCCCATGAACTTCAGGGTAACGACGCCTCCGGCAGTCTCTCCGCCCTTCTCGCCGGCGCTTGCGGGACCGCCCGCCGGGCCCCCTCCGCCGGAGCAGGCGGCTGTGAACACCGAGCACAGCAGTACGGTAGACACGGTTTGCAGCTTTCTCATCTCTGACCCTCCTAATCAATCTGGTTACGGATACACTCCTCGTTGCGCGAACAAGAACCGCTGAAGGAAGCAGGAATCGTCTGCCGTCTCCTCTGTCGCTTCTGTCCGGCGGCTTAACCCCATCTTAGCAGGGGTCGGCCCGCTTGTAAGTAGCCGGGGGACCACATTAGGTGGACAAAAGTGACTTTTATGTAAGCGTTGTCAGCATGCGACAAAGATAGACAAGCCCAGTTGACCGATCTGATCCTGCCAGTTCACTTATGATATTTCAAAAGAAAGGAGTGACCTCCCCGATGCGCTATTTCAAAACAGGGATCGAACGGCCGGTCGAATTCCTCTCCTGCGGGCTGTTCGTCTCGGACGTCCCGTGGACTCACGCGAACCGGATCGTCGATTCGTTCGAGATCATTATCGGCGTGAGCAAGTGCCTCTACATCGCCCAAGGGGGCACCCGGTATGAGGTCAAGCCGGGCGAGGTGCTGCTGCTCCTGCCGGGCCAGATTCATGAGGGCTACCAGGAATGCGAGGAGGGCGTCTCCTTTTGCTGGTTCCATTTTCTCCCTGCCGGCCCCTACGAACTGCTCGATGAATCCGCTCTCTCCGAAGAGCTCGCGCACCTGAACGACCCCGACTTCTGCCGGACCTTCTCCCAGGTCTGCTTCCCGCTCTACTATACGAACCCGATGATCGAACGGGTGAACATTCTGTTCCAGCAGCTGCAGCATATCGCCAGCTCCAACTACTACACGCGGTCCGCCGCGCACTACCTGTCGACCTCCCTGCTCATCGAGCTCTCCGAGCAGATGATCTCCGATTATTACAGCTCCAGCCGAATGACGCAGGGGGATAAAAGCATCAGCGAGATTATCGAGTGGATCCGCATTCATCTGCGCGAGAACATCTCGGTCACCGACGTGGCCGACAAGTTCGCGTACAACAAGAATTACCTCTCCCGCTTTTTCAAGAAAAAAACCGGCTACAACCTGCAGGAATACATCCACCTGCTCAAGATCTCCAAGGCCAAGGACCTGCTGACCCGCAGCACCCGGAGCATCAAGATCATCGCCGAGGGGGTCGGATTCCAGGACGAGAAGTACTTCATGCGCCTCTTCAAAAAGTACGAGAATATGACGCCGACTGAATACCGGGAGGCTTACTACCGGGTGCATATGAACAATCATTAGAGCGCAGCTGCAGGTGGACGATTCCGCACATTCGCTGGACGAATTGGGAGGGGGGGTGAGGGACGCTCCCTTTTTTGTATGGAATCATACCATCCTTTCGTGTCATCCCATACAGAAATGCCTCCGGTTTCCGTGCGATAATGAGTTCATTCAAGCGGAGTGGAACAGCCGCCATCACTTCTCCCTAAGATAAACGCTTATACCGTCCTTCTAAGGACAATGTTATCCGAACCACGACACGGTTCTTCCCTTGATACCCGGCACCAGCCGCCCCGCAGCACCCCCTCACAACAGAAAGGATGAATCCATCATGTATTCCCCCTATGCCATGGCCACCGCTGCCGATCCCTTCGGACAGCTTCAATCCTTCCTGGCCTGTACGCTGACCCCGGATGGGGCTGCCCACAGCCAGAGCGAACTGGTCCGCTTCGCGGAGTCGCTCCGCATCGAGGAGGAAGCGTCCCACATGCTCCCCTACCTGTTCGCCAAAGCGCTCGTCAAGCGCCTCGATCCGGCCAGCCATGAGCAGATGAATCTGTACCTGAAGCAGTACGATGTCCCGCAGATCACCCTGTTTAACCTGCTCGCCTCGGAGTTCCCGCTGATGAAGGACGTAACCGAGCTGGCGAACGCCATGCTTATTCAAGCCATGGAGACAGGGCAGCATGTCCGGCTGCTGGAGATCGGCATCGGGACCGGACGCCAGATCGTCGGCCTGCTGCACAAGCTGAAGGAGCTTGGCAAGTCCCCCGCTTCCTTCACGATCCACGCCATCGAGCCGAACCTCAGCTGCCTGCAGGAAGCGCTGGATCATGTGGGCAAGGCCGCCGAAGGATTGGATTTCCCCGTCATCTCCCACCCCATCCATGCCGAGATCGAGCAGCTGACCGATGCCGATTGGCAGCGTCTTATCCCCCGGCAGCCTGGTCTGCTCGTGAACGCCTCCTTTGCCCTCCACCACATCCGCGGTAGCCGGCTGGGCCTGGAAAACAAAGACGAGGTCCTCCGGCAGATTCGAGAGCTGCAGCCGTCCCTTGTCGTCCTCTGCGAGCCGGATTCCGACCATCATCACCCGCAGATCGAGCAGCGGTTGCGTAACTGTTCGGCGCACTGTTCGAGCTCATCGACTCCCTGCAGCTGCCCGTGGAGCATTCGCGCGCGCTGAAGCTCTTCTTCGGCAGGGAGATCGAGGACATTCTCTCCGCCTCCGAAGCGCTTCGCTGTGAGCGCCATGAAGCGACGGCCAACTGGATCACTAGGCTGGCGGATGCCGGCTTCCATCCTTCCCCTGCGCTGCAGCCTCCCCATGGCGCCTCACTCCCGGACGTCGGGATCACCTCCAGCGAATGGCATACCGGCTTCGGCAGCCGGGCGGTGAACCTGATCTCGGTGATTTGCGCGGTGGGTTGACTCTGAGCCCGGGGTCCAGCACAATCCAACAATCGAGTAGGAGGAGGCGGCTAGCCTCCGTCCTCTCACACCACCGTACATGCGGGTCCGCATACGGCGGTTCCAAAAGGTTAACAAAGTTCCGAGTAACGAGAAAGCAAACTTTTAAGCCCTTTCGCTTCCCAGTAGGAAGTCGGGAGGGCATTGTTTGTGCTACGGGACATTTCCCACGGACCTCGACGGGAGTTTGCCAACATATAGGCAGCCCAGTTCGGAACGCCGAGCGCACGTAGTTCGCGAATGCGTGTCTTCACCCGTTTCCACTGTTTCCATAGACACATGCGGAGTCTTCTCCGAATCCACTTGTCAAAGGCTTGGCAGTGCGTCTTCGCCGAGGCTAGGCGAAAATAACCTAGCCAGCCCAGCATGTACTGGTTCAGGCGCCGGATGCGTTCCTCCATCGGTACAGGCTTGGTTCGGTTCGTCAGTTCCCGGACTTTCTCTTTGAATCGCGAAATTGTCTTAGGAGCCAGCCGAATCGTCGCCTGTTTGTTCGACAGGAAACTAAAGCCTAGGAATTTGCGGTTCCATGGCCGGTCCACTGCACTTTTATCCCGGTTCACTTTCAGTTTCAGCTTTCCTTCCACAAAGCGAATCACCGATTCCATCACGCGCTCCCCTGCTCGCTTGCTGGAGACAAAGATGTTGCAGTCGTCCGCATAGCGGACAAACCGCAGTCCCCGTCTTGTCAGTTCCTTGTCCAGATCGTCCAGCAGGATGTTCGCCAGAAGCGGACTGAGCGGACCGCCCTGCGGCGTGCCTTCCGGTGTGCGCTCCAACGCTCCATGCGACATGACTCCGGCGTTCAAATAGGAGCGGATGAGCTTCAGGACACGCTTGTCCTCCACCTTCCGTGCTACTCTCGCCATGAGCATGTCATGGTTCACCCGGTCAAAGAATTTCTCCAGATCCATATCCACGACCCATCTGAGGCCGCTTTGGATATAGCTTTGTGCCTGCTTTACGGCGTCATGCGCCCGTCTTCCCGGGCGGAAACCGTAGCTGTACCCCGAGAAATGTGCATCAAAAATCGGATTCATCACTTGCAGAAGCGCCTGCTGGAGAAAACGGTCCATTACGGTCGGGATGCCAAGCAGCCGTACACCGCCTCCGGGTTTGGGGATTTCCACCCGTTTGACTGGCGCAGGTCTGTAGCTTCCCGTCAGGAGGTTGGCTTTCACCTGTTCCCAGTGGGTTTTCAGGTAAGCTTGTAGCTCGGCTACCGTTACACCATCCACTCCGGGCGCTCCTCCGTTCTGTACCACTCGCTTGTAGGCGAGCCGAATGTTGTGCCCTTCGAGCATCTTCTCCAGCAGTCTGCTCTGGTCTTTGCGAGAGAAAAGGTCGGCTTGTGCCGGCGAAGAACTCGGCGCTCCGGCATACCTTGGCGGCTTCACCGCTTCTCTCTGCCGCGAGCTCCCTTGCGGAATATTCTGCTGTCTCTGCTCTTCACGCGAACGCACCGGTTTCCTCTCTCCTTTCGGTTCAGCCCTTCCGCTTTCCGGCGTCCCGTACTCGCGTACTATGGCCTCTGCTGACTCCTGCGGATTCAGCGCGGCTTCTCAGCCGCGGTTACGAAGTCACTTCGCGTATCCGCAGGCCTCCCCAGATAAGAACGCCATCTGTCTGCCCGCGACCACCTAAGTTTACAGCATCAGCCCTTGGCGGCTTTGGATTTCGTCTTGTCTTGGAGACTCATCCGACTGACACTGCCTCAAATTAGGTTCGTGTACCTTGGCCCGTGCATTTGCCTCCGGCTTCCTTCAGATTCCGCCTCACGGCCGACACCCTTGCCCTTGGCTAACGGTAGGCGCTCGCCAGCCCCCGTTCGGGACTCTCACCCTAGAGATGGCGCCCATGCTGGGCGTACAACAAAACGAGCAGACCTCCGCGGCCTGCTCGTTAATGGATTTGAAGGGATTTCCGTTTCACCCACGCATAACAAAAAAACGCAGCCCCAACGGGAGCAGCGCTCAAATTTCCGTCCTCTTTATCCTTCGTTGATCAGCACACCTTGATTCCTCGACTTCATCTCTTTGTTCGAATTCGGGATGAGCGGCAGCATCTTCACGCTGCTGACCATGGCGGAGCGGCAGAGATGACAGGTTGGCGCCTCTTCGAACGTAAAGTTGTCGCGGGTCCACCCTTTGCAGCCTGCATCGGAGCAGGTCCAAACCTTGGTTTCGGCATGAGGCAGTTCTTCAACCGGAGTTCGTTTGTTGTACATGGTGTACCTCCCCTTCTCTACCCAGCATATGAAAAGAAAAAGCCGCTCCCAACACTGGTTAAGAGCAGCTTATCGGTTCAACGGTTATTAGAAATTAGTATACTTTAACAACGTTCTCCGCTTGCGGACCACGGTTGCCTTGAACTACATTGAATTCCACGCGCTGGCCTTCGTCAAGGGATTTGAAGCCCTCGCCTTGAATCGCCGAGAAATGAACGAATACGTCGTTGCCGCCTTCTCTCTCGATGAAGCCGAAGCCCTTCTCTGCGTTAAACCATTTCACTGTTCCTGTTTCCATGTGATCTTCCTCCTTGAAATAAACCCATATAATGGTGATCGCACAAACATAAACAAAAAAATCACATATGGAAAAGGATCCATCCGACAAATGAGAACCTTTTGCATATGTGACTTTAAGGTTTAATTTGCTTGTACAAACATCATACCACATCCTGTATCTTATAGCAAATCCAACCTGCCTGCAGCCTGTTGGCCTTACTTGAGGGCCGCCGGTGCGCCGAGCGGGCGGAGCTTACCCCACCCACTCATACACCCGGTCTTCGTTGGACCGCTCGAGAAGCCGGCACCGCCCGCTGCGGACGAGCTCGTCATCGATGTAGAGGCATACCTGCATATAGAGATTGACCGGCTTGCCCGTCGAGGACCGGGAGCCGTCCCCCCGGTGCTTCTGGATGAGCACCTCGCACATTACACGGACGCTGCCGACACCTTCGCTCAACAGCTCATTCACGACAGCTTTCAGCCGCTCCGGCAGAGCAAGGGTATTCGCGCTGCGGTCCTGCCCTGCACTTCCCCCAGCGGATGCCGGCTGCGCTGCGGGGACTGCGGCCGGGGCGGCTTCGCTTCCGAAGAGGTCGAACGCCAGCTGCCACTCCTCCTCCGGCTCGGCCGGTGGCGGCGCTGCGGCAGTCTCCGCAGCGGGAACGGGAGCATCCCAGACCGCAGGCCTGCGCCGCGGCTGAAGCTCCAGAGGCTCAAGCAGCTGGCGGATCTTGGCCTTCAAGCGGGCCAACTGCTTCTCCAGCAGTGGGAGCCCCAGGTCCAGATGCGCCTGAAGATCCGCCGGAAGCTTAAAGCCGTCGGGCAGGGCCACCTGGCTCTCGAGCGTCCAGCCGCTGTGGACCTTGGAGAGCAGCTCATCCCGCTCCGCGTCGAGCACTTCGAAGCCCTTCAGGATTGCCGCGACGGTTTTCGCGTCCATCCCCAGGTGCTGCTTCAAGTGCTCGATCCCGAAGTGGAGCACCTGCCCGGTCGCCTTGTGCTGCACGCGGTGCTGGTAGCGGAGCGGACGGCCGCACAGGCACGGATGCTCTGCGGAGACCCGGCCGGCATCCGTATAGCCGGTATACACCCAGTCCTCCAGGAGGTGCTCGATCTCCTCATAGGTCGCTTCATTCGGAATGACGGCTCCCTTGGCCCGGGCCAAGGTCATAGCGAACGCCGTCCGCCTCCCCCGGAGCATGCCCTCGCTGAGGAACTGCTGCTGCTCGGGGCTCAGGGATGCATAGACAGCATCCCGCTGTTCAACTGTGATGTCATAAGTGCTCAAACCCCATTCTCCTCTCAAAGACGTACGTACCTTCCTTATTCTTAGGCCCCCGGAAGACGGCTACCGCCCCTCGCCGACCAGCCAGGTTTTGGCTTCCTCCGGGTCGCCGAAGAACCGGAGCGGCAGTGCCGAGGCGCCTTTCGTACGCTTCAGCCTTCCCGCCAGTTTCAACCTCGCGGTGATGGAACAGCCCACAATGGCCAGCTTGGAGATGTGGGGACTGAGCCGCCCGATGCTCGCGGCGAATTCGTCCAGGACCCGGTCCGGCAGGTCGGTTTTATAAAAGTCCACCCAGATCTCCAGCCGCCGGCGGGTTTCGGCCACGAACGCCTCTTCTTCTTTCATGAGCGCCAGCAGGCCGCCCTGGTCCGAGTAGAAGCTGCCGTACTTCAGGCAGTGAATCTCCCCGCCTTTATAGTAATAGGGGAACAGGGAGCCGCCGGGCGATTTGATGCTGTACATGGATCATCATCCTCCTGCCAAGGTCAGTGGTCATACACGTCACCTACGTCCCGGTTTCCTCTGCCTGCCTCCACGGTCTCCTGTCCCTCAGGATATAGCCCGTTTCTATTTCCAGTTCTACAAATCCCGCCATATTCCTGCTGCTTGGCGTCTCGATCCCGCTGCCGCTGGCCATAAGGAGGATATTCCGCAGTCCGGACGCATCCGCCGCCTCCCGGTCCGGCAGATAGAACGCCCTGGCATAGGGAAACACCTCCCGGAGGGTGGTATAGACCGAACCAATGCGCTTATCCCCCGCCGGCTTGCCCATGAGATTCAGGATGAAGGCTCCGCGGGGCCGCAGCTTCTCCCGAACCTCCGTGAAGAATTCCAGCGTGGTCAGATGCGGCGGCGTGCCCTCTTTCGTGAACGCATCGAGCACGGCATAATCCAGCGAGCCGGACACCTGCCGCTCCAGCACCGTCCGCCCGTCGCCGACGATCACCTGATCCCCCGCATAACCGAAAAACGCACGGCTCAGCTCCACCACCTTGGCGTCAATCTCCGCCGTCACGAACCGCTTCTCCGGGTAATGGGACGCGAGCGTCCCGATGCCGTGACCGATGACAAACACGTCCCCGAACGACGGGTTGCCATGCTCCATCAGCGCCATGATCGCTCTCGGGTATTCCAGGACGATCCGATCCGGCCGTCTCAGGTCCACGGCCCCTTGAACGGCGTCTTCCCCGAATTGCAGGTACCGGAACCGTCCCGTCTCGCCGTACAGCTGGGCCGCCTCATACACGGCAATCACGCTGTACTTGCTGATTTCCTTGGACAATAGATGCAGCTCCGCTCTCTCCTTTCGTCTCCGTGCCCTATCCTCGCATTCCCCTATTATAACAGCATCCAGCAGGGATGTTCTGCGAAAAAAGCGCAGGGGGCTTCGTCCGACACACGCAAACAGCCGGCCCTCCCGCAAAGGCAGGAAGCCGGCTGTACTATTCATCGTATCCGGCGGGCTGTAAGGCCGGCTGGATTCGGAGGCCTTCTTGGGGATCCGGCCCCTAGTCCTGGCAGCTCCTGTTCGGCGTCTATCTCTCCTCCTGCTGCCAAATATCCGCATACTCCTTATGCCTGCGGAACTGTGCGTGGGCATATGAGCAGGCTGGCACGATCTTTTTGCCGGTCTCCCGCGCATGCTCCACCACCCGCCGTACGAGATCCTCCGCCACCTTTTGTCCCCGCAGCTCCGGAGCCACATACGTATGATCGAGCACCAGGGTATCGGGCCCCACCGGTGCGAACGTCACCTCGGCCAGCACCTCGCCGTTGTCCCTCAAGTAGAAGCCGTTTCCTTCCTGTACCGTTTCTCTCATGGCAGAATCCCCCGCTTTCCCTTCATTCTCTTCCCGCTGCCCGTGAAGGCACACTACTTATATATAACCCCAAATGGGCTGGACATACGCATCCCCTTTGCCCCTTCTCGTTCCTCCATCGAAAAACCGCCGTCCCGCCCCACCCGGATTTTTGCGCTGACGCCCATCCAGGAGTACACTAGAGAAAGACTACGACCGTACGGGGGAACCTAACAAGCATGGACGAACGAGACTGGACCATCCTGCATCTGCTCTTCGAGCACAAGAACATCACCAAGACTGCGCAGCTCCTCTACCTGTCGCAGCCCGCCCTGACCAAACGGCTGATGCACATCGAGCAGGAGTTCGGGGTCAAAATCGTCAACCGGGGCATCCGCGGCGTCCACTTTACGCCCCAGGGCGAATATTTGGCGAAGCGTGCGGAGGAGCTGCTTGCGGCGTTCCGCGAGATCCGGGAGAACGTGACGAATCTGAACCAGGATATTGCCGGCACGCTGCGGCTCGGCGTTTCGAATTATTTTGGCAAGTATGAGCTGCCCCACCTCCTCAAGCTGTTCCGCGAGCAGTACCCGCGCGTGGATTACCAGCTCGAGACCGCGTTCAGCAAGGACATCTTCACCATGGTGTACAACCACGACATTCACATCGGCTTTGTGCGCGGAGATTACAGCTGGCCCGGGGAGAAGCGTCTTCTGTTCCGGGAAAAGGTATGGATCGTCTCCAAGGACGAGATCGATCTGGAAGGACTGCCGCAGGCGCCGCGCATCGATTACTTCACCGATCCGCTGTTCAAGACGATGATCGACCGGTGGTGGGCCGACCACTACACGAAAGCTGCGTCGGTCTCTATGAAGGTGGACCGGGCTGACACGTGCCGCGAGATGGTGAAGAACGGGCTCGGGTACAGCTTCCTGCCCACACGATTTTTGAAGGAGATGGGCGATGTCCATACCGCCGAGATGAAAGACAAGAATGGGGAGCCGCTTATCCGCGAGACGTGGATGTTCTACCATCCCGAATCCCGGGAGAACCGCGTGGTGAACGCGTTCGTCGAGTTCATTGAGCATGCCGACCTGGAAGATATGGATCTGAGCCAGGATTAATGCCGGGGGACCGGCAGCGGCAGTGGATAGCTCGAACGGACGGCAGAAGAGGCCGCACGACCATCGTGGAACGCCAAGGTTCAAGCGGAGGCGGCCATGTGAGATCACCGGCTTCGCCGTCCTTCAAGGAACATGATCGTGCACTGAAGAGATAGACATGCTTGAATTTGAAAAAACGGCTCCCGTCATGAGACGGAAGCCGTTTTTTGTTCCGGCTTGGACTTCGTCAGCAGCGCGCCCCCGATCAGGAAGGCGCCGCTGACGTAGAAGACGGAGACGAGGCCGACCCACGAGCCGACCACGCCGAAGAAGAGCGGCGCCATGAGCTGGGACAGCCGGTTGGTCGCCAGGCGCAGCCCCAGCACCTCGCCGGTCTTGTTCTTCGGCGAGGCGTTGTAGGTCGTCGACATCGACAGCGGCTGGCCGCAGCCGAGTCCGACGCCCATCAGCATGCTGGTCAGCAGCAGCAGATAGACGCTCGAAGCGTAAGGAATCAGCACGAACGCGAGTCCCGCCGTGAGGATCGACCCAAGCAGCACCCGCTCGCGCCCGAGCAGCTTCGTCAGCGCCGGCAGGAAGAAGCGGACGAACACCATCGCGAGGCCCTGCAGGGCGATGATCCAGCCGATGCTCGACTCGGAGATGCCGAGCCGGGACCCGTACAGCGGGAAGTAGGCGACGAAGATATCCCGCGAGTAGAGCACGAGAGCGCTGGTCATGAGCGCGTTGCGCAGCAGAGGAAGGCGAAGCAGCCCAAGCGCGGACGGCCCCTCCGCCTCTTCCGGCGCGTCTCCCGCCGCCTCCGCTTCCTTGGCCCCGCCGTGCTTCAGGACGGGAATGTACCGGGCCAGTCCGAGCGGGAGCACGCAGCAGATCATGGCGATCAGGAACACCGCCGAATACGACACATGCTCTGCAAGGTAGCCCTGCGCCACCGGGCCGATGAACCCCGCCAGGGCCACGCTCATGCTCAGCATGCTGAAGTAGGCGTCCCGCTGGTCCTTCGACTTCGCGGCGTGGCCCAGCACGTTCTGCAGGCAGATCGCGATGAAGACATGCGACACGCCGACCGCCAGCTGCGAGACATACAGCGCCCACAGCGACGGGAACAGGAACGGCATCGCCATCCCTGCGGCGCAGCCCACGCTGCCGAGCAGGATCGGGATTCGGTCGCCGACCCGGTCGGCCAGCTTGCCCGCGTGGATGGCGAGCAGCAGCGGGAGCAGCGCGTACGACGAGGTCAGAGCCCCGATCTGCAGCGTGCCGGCCCCGAGTCCCGAGGCGAACAAGGTGATCACCGGCCTCGACATGTTGAGCATCATCTGGAATCCGAACATGATCAGCAGTACATTGCGGAGCACTTTTTTATCGCTGTGATCGCCACCGAGCGGCGATGCTTTGAGCAGTAGATTTCCTTTCATCCGGCAGCATCTCCCTACGTTCTCTCTCTGAAGCTATAGATCAAGCTTACACCGGATGAGCCGATCTATAAAATTCCGCCTTTGCATCCCGGGGCATAACCAAAACGAATACCGCCCGGCCCGCCATACCTTTTACCGGATCGACATGTTTGCTGTTTCAGCGCCCAGGCTCCGGGGTAATAGAAGGTAGTGGGAAGTGGTAATTATAAATCAAGCAGGAGGAAAAGATAGGTCACTATGCTTTCCGAAAGGTTGGTTTGCCATGTTCTCTCTTCTGAGAAGAAAACGATTTGCATTTCTTCGTAAGGTGCTGGAATCTTGTAAAATGACTAAGCAGGCGTCCTGATCACCCAAGGCACAGCCTGGTAGTCGATCGGCGAATAACATGATTGCGACTTCCCACCATACAAAAAAACCTGCGGCGCTGTGCCGCAGGTTTTTTCCTTATGATGAGAGGCGCCGGCGCTCAGCCTGTGGAAGGCCGAGGGACCGAAAGTCCGTTGATTCGGCCGTCCGACATC
Source organism: Paenibacillus sp. S-38 (assembly GCF_049942825.1). Lineage (NCBI taxonomy): Bacteria > Bacillati > Bacillota > Bacilli > Caryophanales > Paenibacillaceae > Paenibacillus > Paenibacillus sp. S-38. The sequence goes on along the minus strand of NZ_CP187970.1, from coordinate 2,652,840 downwards.
CCCCAAACCGGGAGAATCGTTCCTGCCGATCGTTTCCCCCCGTCGACAGCAAGAAGCCGGGAATCATGCGTTCCCGGCCCCTCGTTCTATATCCCAGTGGGTATTACCGTCTACAGGGCTGCATTTGTGGCGCTCACTTTATCCATAATCTTGCTTCTCAGTTCCTTGGACAGCTCAGCCGCTTCGTCAGCGGTAATCTGGTGAGCATCCACCGCACGGTCGATCCGGCTCTGGTAGAGGAACTCCAGGCGCTCTACCAGCTCGGAGCGGCCTTCAAAATCATCGTCACGCTGACGGTCCGCCACAGTCAGAAGCGAATCCCCCTGTGCCAGCGCATCAAGCAGATCCTGCAGATCCATATCGATGTAAGTAGCCGAGTTCAGGACGATATCGTCGAGGTTCAGGTTGAAGCGTTCTTCCAGCTTCAGCGACGGATTTTCCAGTACCGCCTTGTCTTCATAGCCGGCTTGGTTGAGAGCGTCGGACAAGGTCTTCTCGTTCGCCGAACGGATCTCGGCCGCCTCTTCCGAAGTCAGCTGGCCTGCTGCCACAGCTGTGTCGACGCGGTTGCCATAGTAAGCTTTCATCGCATTGAACAGCTCATAGCGGTCCTCGACAGCGTCCTCGTTGTTCTGGTAGTCAGCCGCTTGGTTGATCGATTGACCGGCCTTCAGCAGATCCTTCAGCTCGTATTCTTCGAGATCCAGGTAGATCGCCGCGACTCTCACGATATCCGTCAGATCCGCCCGGTAGCGCTGTTCCACAGGAATGGAAGTATCCACAGCCGAATCTTGATAGCCGGCTTTCGACAGGGCGTCGGACAGACGCTTCACCGCATCGGAGTTCAGCCCGTCAGCTTCTTCCGGCGTGATTTTGCCCGCATAGACGGCATCCGTCACGTTAGTGGTGTACATGTTCTTCAGGCCCTGATACAGCTCACCGCTGGACTCCAGCTCCGTACGGGAGAGATCGCTCAGGGTTCTGCCGTTCCCCAGCTCCCGCAGCACATCCGCATAATCCATATCCAGGTAGATCGCCGCATACTTTACGATGTTCCCGAGATCCAGGGAGAAGCGGTCTTTCAGCGGAATTTCCGTGTTGACCTCAAGGGTATCCTTGTAGCCCATGGTGTCGAGTGCCTTAGCGATCTGGTCCTGAATCTTGCTCTGGTATTTTGCCGCATCTTCCGAGGTGATCTCCTTGTTCGCCAGCGCCGCGTTCACGGAACCGTTAAACAGACGCTCGAGGTCTTCGCGAAGCTCTTCACGGCCTCTGTAGTCGTCATCGCGCATGCCGTTGGCAATCCCGCCGAGGGTATTGCCGCTCCTCAGAGCATCGCGGACATCCGCAAATTCTTTATCCATAAAAGCCGATGCATACCATACGATCTTGCTGAGGTCCGAGTTCAGACGGTAAGCGAAAGGTACTTTCACATCATCCTCGTCATCCGACTCGCTGCTTGCATACGCCACAGGCGCGTTATGTACGGCGGGCAGTCCTCCCCACAGCAGGGCGGCAGCCAGCGTCGCTGCGATCCATTTTCCGCTTTTGAGCTGCTTTGCTTTCATAAGTATTCTCCATCCTTTGTCTCTCTATATTTTGGTTTTAGCACCCGTGCACCAGGCTTTCCATACCCTTATTGTAGTTACAATGACACTTCTTTTTTAGTAGCAAGTGTCAGGTTTATAGGGCCTGTCACCCATGACATTTGTCACAGCAGATTCGGCTCCAGCCTGTTCCATGGATGCACTTCCCAGAAAAGAGCATATCGGCCTTCGGTGAAAATACGGAGAAAGCAGGCGGGACAAAAAGAAAGCTGCCCTTCAGGCAGCGTGTGGATCAATAAGGCTCAAGCCAGCCGTGCTCCCGGCAGTAAGAAATCGCCTCGATGCGGTTTTTCACTCCGAGCTTCTCGAGAATCCCGGATATGTAATTGCGGACCGTTCCGCCGGAGAGGTGGAGCACCCCAGCGATCTCCTTGGTGGACTTCCCGTCCGCTACGAGCACCAGCACTTCCCGCTCGCGGCCGGTCAGCGGATTCTCTTCGACGTATACGTCCTCCACGAGCTCCTTGGTATAGATCCGGCGGCCGTTCATCACGCTGCGGACCGCAGCGGCAAGTTCCTCGCTGGTGTTGTCCTTGGACAAATAGGCGCTCACGCCCGCCTTCACGGCACGTTCAAAATACCCGGCCCGCGTGAACGTGGTCAGGATGACCACCTTACAGGCGCCGCCCTTCAGCCGCTCGGCCGCATCCAGTCCGCTCATCACCGGCATCTCAATGTCCAGGATACAGATGTCGGGCCGGTGCTCCTCCACAAGCGCCAGGGCCTCCTCTCCGTTCATCGCCTTCCCCACAATTTCAAAATCCTCCTGCAGCTCCAGCAGCGCTGCCAGCGCATCGAGCAGCATGCGCTGATCCTCCGCGATTACAATACGCGTCATCGTTCATTCCTCTTTTCACACGGAATTGGGTCCTGCTTGATAATATGGGGCACCGTCATCCGCACGGTCGTCCCGCGCCCCGTGTCGATCTCCACCTTCCCATTCACAAAATCCAGCCGCTCCTTCATGCCGACGAGGCCGTTGCCCTGCCCCCAAGGCTCGCGTCCGCCGCCATTGTCCTCTACCGTCACGACCGTCTCCGCAGAGCGGTGCTCCATCCGGAGCCGGCAGCGGGACGCCCCGCTGTGCTTCACAACATTGGTCACCGCCTCCTTGATGCACATGCTGAGCACATTCTGGATCAGGGGGGAGAGCTCATTCAAGGACGCTTCGTCCTCGCAGAGGAATTCGATCTCCGCCGCGCCGAGGATCCGCCGGACGTGGGCCACTTCTTCGCGGACGGTCGTCCCCCGCATCTTGGATACGAGCTCCTGCACTTCCTTCAGCGTCGAGCGGGCCACCGTCTGCACCTCCCTCATCTCCAGCTGCGCCTTGGCCGGCCTGCTCTCGACGAGCTTGTCGGCGAGCTCGCTCTTGAGCCCGATCAGGGACAGCTTCTGGCCGAGGGTATCGTGAAGATCCCGCGAGATCCGCTGGCGCTCTTCCTGGATCACCAGCTCGGCGATGCGCCGGTTGGCCTCCACGAGCAGCTTTTGCAGCTCGATCCGCTTATACCGGAAGTAAGTATTGAACGGAATCAGAATAGCCCCGATCAGCGTCAGAATCACGAAGGGGAACTGGGCCAGGAAGAAAGCGTGCTGGGTCAGCGTGCAGTAATTGACGGCACCGAAGAAGACGAGCAGATGCAGCGTGTAGAGCACCGAGAACGGCCCTCTCCGGCGGATCCGCCCGATGAAGTACGAGACGCCGAAAGCCAGATACACGTACCCGTACGAGATGCTGACGACCCCCGACACGAGGATCTGCACGAAGGTCCAGAGGTACGCCGCGCGTCTTCCGGACAGGGCCGAGCCCAGCGCTGCAGCGAGGAAGAGCAGCAGCAGCGCAGCCCCCGCGGCGGCGGGAGGCCTTCCGGCACCGTGAAAGAGCAGGTAAAACGGGATAAGATACAGGACGAGCCAGCCGCCGAGCAGCAGCCGCTTTTGGGATTCGGACAATGGATCCGGCATAAGTTTAGCTTCCTTTCTGGGATGAATGGTACCGTTAGAGCTGGAGGGTTGAACGCAATAAAGAACAGCATCCCCCGTCCTGGCCAGATGCTGTTTCTTAAGCTGCCTTATGAGAAGAAGCTGCCGGGTTCTCCCGAGGCTTCATGCGCGTGCTGCGTATTGTTGAAGAAATCCAGGATGGCTTCCTCCACCAGATCCTGCAGCTCTTCGTCGGGCGTCTCGGTACGCGAGTGCCGTGCGTATTGTTTGATGCGTTCCAGCAGGGCCAGCAAAGTGTCGTTTCCCCTCTCCGTCGTGCAAATACCGGCAATAAGTTATGTAATGGTGAAGCTATGCGAACGCCATAAGCGTTATGCCATGATGAGGCGGCGTGAACGCGAGTAACGATGATCAGCGTTACAGCATGATGAGGCGGTGCGAACGCCAGTAACGAAGATCAGCGTAATGCCAGCGGCAGGCATAACAAGCCGGCCTCCCCGGTAAATACATGGTGGCACGTTTTCCGTAGGTCAGCGATCCGCAGATTTTAACAATCGTTAATTTAGTTCTAAACTAATTATATGTAGGATTTCCCTGTCCGTCAAATGAAAACTTTGGCAGCTTGTCTGTAGCAAGTGCGGTTGCCATTGCCTTAAACTTAGGAAAACCCTTTCAACATCCATTGACTTCGGCGCCTGCCCTCCTATACAATCGAACAAACCCCATTCGAACGGGCGTTCAAGCCCAGATCGGACAACACATGTAATTATGGTAAAAGGAGGTACGACTGCAATGACCGGGGCCGAGCCTGATGTGAAAGAGAAAATTATGGAGGCCGCCAAGAAGCTCTTTGCAGAACTTGGCTACGAGGGAACCAGCGTTAGAAACATTTGCGACAAAGCCGGCGTCTCGCTCCCGCTCGTCTCCTATCATTACGGTGGCAAGGAGAATGTATACTGGGCGATCCTCGAACCCTTGAAATCCGTCCCGTTCCGTCCGGCGACCGACGACCCCAAGGAGGATCTGCTGCATTTTGTGGAGACGATGATCACCTTCCTGCAGAGCGAGCCCGAGATCGCTCACATCCTGAGGCAGGAGCTGTCGATGAACAGCCCGCGGTCGGAGACCCTCTTCCCGCTCGTACAGAATATCACCGACCTGCTCCGAAGCATCCTCGAGCGCGGCCAGGCCCAGGGGGTCTTTCGCCTCCATTCGGTCGCCCATACGATGAAGCTCATCATCGGCTCGATGACCGCCTTCAGGAACGTGCGCTGCTTCGAAGCGCTCTACGGCTCGGATGCGGAGACGCCGCTTCAGCCGAAGGAGCTGTTTCATTTTATCTATGGGGGAATCAGAGGCTCGTAGTTTCATTTTTGCGCTCCGTCATGCTTCACATAAAGGTCGCTTTCAAAAATGAAATACATCGCCGGGGAGTTGCAGGGCTTGGACCACTCGCGGCAGAGGGGATAAAGGAACTCAGATGCGCTATTTGCCGGTCTAGCGACCTCACTTTTGAGAAAGCGGAACTCAGATGCGCTACGGGGACAAAAGTCAGCCCAAAACGCTGAATTTGAGCACATAAGATATCTGAGTTCCGCTATTTCGTGGGAAATACCGGGAAATAATCAAATAAGATACCTGAGTTCCTCTATTTTCGTGAGCGCATTCATAGCCAGACACAGCTAATCCTGATGCCCGCTTCCCTTTACCGCCAGCTTTTCAAAGTATACTGTTTCGGCCAGGAGGTGTGTCGCGTGACTACGCTGAAGTTCATGGCGGAAGACTCGGCCGCTCAAGCTTCTTCGCTCATGCCCATCGAGCTGGCGAACCTGATGCAGTCGGGCGGGGATTGATCGACCTGCCTGTGATAGTACAGCTAACCTGTTTGCGGGTCACCGGGGGACCGGATTAAGGCAGCAGATCTGGAATGGCTCCACCGGCGGCCCGTAAGTGGAGCTGGCGAAACAGATGGGTCGTCCCAGGATGGACCGACCAGAGGGCCGTGGGGGAAGCATTGCGATTCAGCAGGTAGCCGGCCGAGGACTCAGTGCAGAACCGCTATGCCCTTTGCAATCCTGCTTCAAGGGAATGTCTAACACCGGACACCAAAAGAAACCTCCAACCCGGGCATCGCTGCGGTTGGAGGTTTCTTTTCTGCTGAATTATAGTGAACGTTGGCTGGATCTTATCTGTTCTTGTGAGCTCCTTTATGTGAAGCTTAACGAAGCACCTAACGAACCAGCGGGTCAAGTGGAATGGGTATGTTAGGCGCCATTGTCCCTTACAGGCCAGCCCGCTGCTAACCCGCCAGCTCCTGCAGAATAGCCAGCACCTGCTCGCGCTTGACCCGCGACATGCCATTTTCGCTCAGCTGCCGGAGGCTGTTGTTCTTCGCGAAGTTCAGCATCGGGCTGTCCATCAAATGCGGAATATGCTTGTGCATGGCCGCCACCGCCGCTTCGTCCTCCAGCAGGTCCTGAATGGTGGTCTCGAGGGTATAGGTCACCCGGAACAGGTCTGCGGCACGGTAGCGGAACCGGTACGAACCCGAACCCACGACGAGCCGCGCTCCCTGCTCAGTCTCAGACGCCGCAACCACGCCTTCCGAGGCCGCGGTATCCGCTCCGCCTTCGACCAGGCCGGCCAGGGCGGCGCCTTTCAGCACCACCTCCGCCGTGGTGTTCGCCGGGATCTCGACGTGCACCTCGATCTCCTCCCCGTCCACACGCCAGCCGGTTTCGACCCGGCCGTACAGCGACTGGTGCGCGGCCCGGGCATGGGTGAGCTTCCGGCCGCCGAACAGCGGCTCGATGTGCACCCGCTTGTAAGCGGGTACGGCGGTGTCCATGTCGAGGCCCGCGACCCTGCGGTACATCCACTCCCCGATCGCCCCATAGGCGTAGTGGTTGAAGGAGTTCATGTCGTCGCTCCAGAACGAGCCGTCCGGCTTGATGCTGTCCCAGTGCTCCCAGATCGTCGTCGCGCCTTTGGAGACGGAGTACAGCCAGCCCGGATAGCTTTCCTGCAGGAGCAGCTTCACGGCGGTATCGTGATAGCCGCTGTTCGAGAGAGCGAAGCACAGGTACGGTGTGCCCACGAAGCCCGTCGACAGATGATAGCCGTTCTCCGCGATGAGATCGTTCAGATCCTTCGCCACCCGCGGCTTGACGCTGTCTTCGACGAGATCGAACATCAGCGCGAGCACATGCGCCGTCTGCGTCGGGGAAGCGATCCGGCCCGTGGCCGTAACGAACTCCTCGCGGAACGCACGGACGATGCCCTGATGCAGCTCGCCGTACCGGCGGGCATCCTCTTCGTACCCGAGGACCGCTGCGGAATCGCGGAGCAGCCGCGTCGAATGCGCGTAGTAAGCCGTGGCTACCAGCTCCTTCGGGGTCGCCCCGATGTAGCTGTCCTCCTTGGCATCTAGCGCGAGCCAGTCGCCGAAGTGAAAGCCCGTGTTCCACAGGTATTCGTTCTCGCCCTGGGCCCGGATATACTCGACCCAGGCCTTCATGCTGTCATACTGCTCGGCCAGCAAGCGGCGGTCGTCGTAGTAACAGTACACGGTCCACGGGCAGATCACCGCGGCATCACCCCAGGCTGCGGAACTCGCGCCACCGACTACGTCAGGGATCACGAACGGCACGCCGCCGTCCGGCAGCTGCTCCGCCTTCAGGTCGCGGAGCCACTTCGTGAAGAACGGTCCGCCTTGGTAGTTGAACAGCGCGGTGCCGATGAACACCTGCGCGTCGCCGGTCCAGCCGAGCCGCTCATCGCGCTGCGGGCAGTCGGTCGGCACGTCGAGGAAGTTGCCCCGCTGGCCCCACTGGATGTTCCGCTGCAGCTGGTTCACGAGCTCGTTCGAGCAGTCGAACTCACCCGCCGGCTCCATGTCCGAATGCATCACCTCACCGGTGAAAGCCTCCAGCGGAAGTCCGTTCTCCTGGCCCGGGAAGCCTTCAACCTGGACATAGCGGAAGCCCATGAAAGAGAAATGCGGCGCATAGCTCTCGGCCTCCCCGCCCCGGCATGTGTACTCCACCGTCTGCTTCGCCGGGCGCAGGTTGCCGAAATAGATGTTGCCGTCCTTGTCGAGCACCTCGGCATGGCGCAGCACAATCCGCGTGCCGGCCGGTGCCGAGACCTCGAAGCGCATGCGGCCTACCATGTTCTGGCCCAGATCGAGCACATGGTCGCCGGCCGGTGTGACGAAAGCGGACACGGGACGCAGGCGCTCCGTCACCCGCACAGGCGAGTTCTCCTGCGCAACAAGCGTGTCGAGCGGCAGGTCCAGCACCTCCACCGGCTTCCAGCCGCCGTCCACGGCGGCAGGCTCCGCCGTGCTCCACCCCGCGGGCTCCAGCCGGGCGTCATACGTCTCGCCGTGGTAGATCGTCGAGTACCGGATCCCGCCGGTCACCGCAGTCCAACTCCCGTCGGTACCGATGACCTCCTCCCGGCCGTCCGCGTACCTCACGTGCAGCTGCAGGAGCGCGGCCCGGCGGTCGCCATACTTGAAGTCTTTGCCCTCGAAGCCCATGCCGCTCTTGTACCAGCCGTCGCCGAGCCGGATGCCCGCCGCGTTGCTTCCCGGCTGGAGCAGTCCAGTGATGTCGCAGGTCTGGTACTGCAGCCGGTTTGGGTAGCTGGTCCAGCCCGGCGCGAGCTCCTCATCCGAGACCCGCTCGCCGTTGACGTAGAGCTCATACACCCCGGCCGCCGTCGCATAAATCCGGGCGGAAGCGATTACACCGCCTTGAAGCTCGAAGCCCCGGCGGAGCAGGAAAGCCGCCTCTTCCTGCGGATCGATCGCGCCCGCATCCGGCGTAATCCACTGCGCTGTCCACTCGCTGGGCTCCAGCAGGCCCATCTCCCACCACGCGGTCCCGCTCCACTCCGATTCGCTGCCGTGGTTGTCCCAAACCTTCGCCCGGTAATAGTACCGAGTACGGCTGGAGAGCACGGGGCCGGCGTACGGCACCTGAATGGACTGGTCCGACTCCGTGCGGCCCGAGTCCCAGAGGGGGGCGTCGAAGCGGTCTTCCCCGGCGGCCACCACGATCCGGTAGGCCTGCTGCAGCGTATTCCGGCGGTCCGAGCGCAGCTGCCAGCTTAGGCGGGGCTGTGCAGCGGAGAGGCCGAGCGGATTCGTACGATACTCGCATGTTACACGTTCAACGGTTAAGGCTCCCATGGTTAACACACTCCATTGTTTTGGATTCGATTCATGTTTCCAATCTAAGGATTTATTTCTCACCGGGATTCGCTTCCGCAAGTTGTCTTCTATCCTTTGACGGAACCGGCGGTCATTCCTGCCACGATTTTCTTGTTGAAGAAGATAAAAAGCAGCAGCGGAGGAAGCGTGATCAGCAGAATGTTCGTGAAGAGCAGGTTCCACTGCGTGACATACTGGCTGGAGAAATTATAGAGCGTGAGCTGCACGGTCGCATTCTTGGAGCCCGGGAAGAAATACAGCGGGTTCGTGAAGTCGTTGAAAATACCGACCGACGAAGTCACGATAATCGTTGCGGTCACCGGCTGCAGGAGCGGCAGAATTATCCGGAAAAACAGCGTCAGTCCACTGCACCCGTCCACGATGGCCGCCTCGTCGATCTCCCGCGGAATGGCGGACATGAAGCCCTTGTAGAGCAGCACGCAGAACGGGAACCCGAGCGCCACCTCGACCAGCACGAGGCCGGTCATCGTCTTGAAGAGGCCGACGCTGTCGAGCACCCAGATCGTCGGTACGATCGCCGGGGGAATGATGAGCCCCGAGAGGACCAGGAAGTTGATCCACGGCGTCGCCTTGTCGGTCCGGCGCTGCATGACATAGCCCGCCATCGCGCAGATGAACACAAGCACGAAGATGGACAGAACCGTGAGCACCGTCGAGTTGTAAAAGGCCCGCAGCAGCATGTAATCCCTGGCCGCAACCACCTGCTTGATATTGTCCCAGAGGTGAATCGAAGAAGGCCAGGCCAGATTCAGCAGGGACGACTCCTTCGTATTTTTCATAGCATTGACGATAATAAAATAGAACGGAATCCAGAACAGGATGACCGTCATGCCGACGGCCGCGATCTCCGCGCCCCAGCTTCTTGCTCCCTTGTTCATAGCTCGGCCTCCTTTCGGTTCAGGTACATGTAGAGCGGGAAGGCGAGCATCGTAACGACAAGGAACAGGATCACGTTGCCGGCCGTAGCGAGTCCGTAGAAGCCTCCCTGATACTGCTTGTAGATGATCGAAGCGATGAGGTCCGTCGAGAAGCCCGGCCCCCCCTTGGTCATCGCCCATACGAGGTCGAACGACCGCAGGCCCCCGATGAAGGAGAGGATAATGACCGAGTTGGTAGCCGGCCGGCTCAGCGGCACGATGATGTTCCAGAACTTGTGCAGCGCACCGCCGCCGTCAATCTGCAGCGCTTCATAATACTCCTCGGGAATCGAGAGAATCCCGGCGATATAGATGACGGTGGCGAAGCCGACCCCCTTCCACACATCCACGAGCGCCACGGAGATCAGCGCGAGATCCGGATTGCCCAGCCAGTCGGGTCCGGCGATGCCGAGCTTCGCCAGCGTCGTGTTGATGAGCCCCTGCGTCGGGTGCATCATCATGCTGAAGGCCAGACCGACCGCTATCGTACTAACCAGCGTAGGGAAAAAGATGACGGACCGCAGGTACCCTTTCGTTCTGATTTTTGATGTCAGGAAGACGCCGAGCAGCAGGCCGAGCACCACTTTGAGCACGCAGGTGACTACGGCGTAGAGCAGCGTGTTCTTGAATCCGATCCGAAGCGAAGGCTCTTCGAAGAACGTAATGAAGTTCTCGAGCCCGATGAATTTCCATTCGATCAGCGACCAGCGGGTGAGGCTGAAGAAGAATGACATGAGGGTCGGCACCAGGAAAATTGCAATATAGATCAGAGCGGCAGGCAGCAGAAAATAGTAGGAATACGTGCGTTTGAATATCGTAGTCATTCGTCTCTCCACTCCAGTCCTTCAGGAAGCGGTCCGGCCTGTGCGGCGTTCCAGGCCGGGTCTTCCGGTCATAATCGCCGGCGGTTACCAGCCCTGAAGGCCGAGCTGCTTCGCCTGCTTCTCCACATCTTTATCGTACAGCTGCGCGCCTTCCTTGGCCGGCTTGAAGCCCGCTCCCACTTCGGTTGTAATCTGCGCCAGGCTCGGCCCCTTGATCGGGGAGACGAACTCCAGCGCCGGCGCCGTCTTGTTCGTGTCAAAGTAAGGCAGCATATCCTTCACCACCTGCGGCACATTGTCCGGAAGCTTCGCCTCCTTGACGAGCAGCGGGCCCGACGGCTTCGACATCTTCGTGAGCGCTTCGATTCCTTCGATGGAGGAGGTGAACTCGACGAACTTTTTGGCTTCCTCAATATGCTCGCTCTTCTTGTAAATATAAGCGCCGTTGGATACCCACACCGTCAGGCCGTTCACATCGGGGTTGTCCCCCGGCTGGGCGAAGAAGCCAATATCGCCGATCTTGTCCGGGTTGTTCTGCTCGATTGCCGGAATGGCGAAGGTCAGCATCGGATAGTGGGCCCCCTTGCCTTCGGCGATCATCTTCAGGCCGGCATCGTAGGTCGTCGCCAGGAAGTCCTTGTTGAAGTAGCCCTTCTTCCCGATCTCTTCCAGCTTCTCGAAACTGCGGAGCGCCGCCGGCGTATCCGCGAACTTCGCCTTGTTGGCCGTATAATCGTCCGCAAACTTCGGCGTCTGCGCCTGAACGTTGTAGTAGTCGGCCAGGACGACGATCTGGGTCGTCCAATCATCCTTGAAGGAGCCGATCACCGGCGTAATCCCGGCGGCCTTGATTTTCTCATTGTTCGCCATAAGCTCCGCCCACGTCTTCGGCACGTTCAGCCCCAGCTGCGCATAGATCTTCTTGTTGTAGAGCCAGCCTCCGCCCATCGTAGAGCCGAGCGGACCTGCATACAGCTTGTCTTTGAACGTCACCGTAGGCTTGAAAGAATCCACGACGTTCTTCATGAACGGCTCATTCGTCAGATCGACGAGGTTCTGCTCGGGATTCAGCGCTTGCATCAGCGACCCGGCATTGTACCAGAACACATCGGTCATGTCCCCTGTGGCGAGCCTCGTCTTCACGAGGTTGTCGCCCTCGCCGCCGCCCGGACGCGTCTCAAGCTCGACCTGGATGTTTGGATATTTGGCTTCGAAGGCTTCGATCACGCCTTTGGCCTGGTTCACCGAATCCTGTGTATTGTCGGTCAGCAGAGAGATCGTGACCGTCTTGCCTTCGCCCTGTGGAGCGCTTCCCCCGGACTCCTCGTTGTCCGCCGCGCCGCCGCAGCCTGCCAGCACCCCCGCGAGCAGCGCCGCCGCCGACAGCACCGATATCCGTTTCGTCTTCTTTTGTCTCATGGGCTGATCCCCTTTCAGATCCGAGTGTATGACCATCTTTTTCGTTTGACCGGAGATGGTTCCCCTGTGGTTCTTATTGTAGCCCGCTTGGCGCTGATCCGGCAGTGGGTCATAATTTGGGTAGGCGTCCGTTTTTTTTGGGAGCGTTATCAATTCTGGATCCGAAGAAATCGGGCCTTATACAAAGTATCTTAGCCAAAGCAGCTGTTCAGAGCAGCTTGTCCAAGCCTCATGGTCCAGGCGCTATACGAGAGCTTGCAGGGAGAGCATGCGGCAAGATAAACGGCTTCGTCGTCCATATACGTTCTTTGATTTCAAAAAAGAAGCCTCCTACGCAGGCGGCGCAGGAAGCCCGGAGAGCTCCTTATACTGACCGGGCGTGACACCGGTATATTTCTTGAACACTTCGGAGAAATGGCGGTACGTGTGGTAGCCGACCTTCTCGCTGACCTCCTGGACCTTGAGCCCCTGCAGCAGCAGCGACTTCGCGAGCTCCATCCGGTAACGTGTCAGGTACTTGATGTACGACTGTCCCATCTCCTCTTTGAAAAGCACGCTGAAGTACGTCGGATTCATGCCGACATGCTCCGCCACCTCCTGCAGCGTCAGATCCCGCGTGCCGTGGCCTTCGATGTACTGCCTCGCCCGGGTGACGGCCGCATGCTTGGTATCCTCGCGGGCCGAGCTGCTCCAGTCGGCGATTTTCTCGATCTGCCGGCGGAACCAGGCGGCCACCTCGCCATTGGCAGCCATCTCCCGGAATTCGATGTGCGGCATGAAGCTCTCCCACGGCCCGCCGGGGAAGTCGCCTGCGTTCTTCTTCGACTCCTCCGCAGCCAGATAGATGAGCCTCAGCATCTCGTGCTCGGCCGCTTCAATCCCCAGCTTCCCGGACTGGATCGATGTGATGAACCGCTCAGCCTGCTCCATGAGCCCCTCCCGGTTTCCGGAGCGCAGGCTGAGGATGACGGCCTCCTCTCGCTCGGAGAGCCCTTCGGGCGCAGTAATACGCTCGCCGAGATCCTCGAAGCGGACCAGGCTCATCTCCCCGAGGAAGCGGGCCGACTGCAGCGCACGCGCTGCTTGCCTGTAACTCTCCGCCGCTTCCGCTGGGCGCGGATACGTCCGCCCGCAGCCAACCGCCGTGCCCGCCTGCTCCGACTCGCCGAGCAGCTCGTCCCACAGCTCCTGGCCGGGCGGCAGGAAATGAAACAGCACATGCAGCCGCTCCTGCCCATGCTTCACAGGCACCGCCCGGTAGGCGGGATGGTCCGGCGGAGCAAAGGCTTCCGAAGCCGCCGCAAGCACCGTGACGGCTTCAACCTCTACGGCATACGGACCGAAGCTCTCCCGCCACCGCGCTTCGGCCTCCGCGCCGGACAGGAGAAGCTCCAGCACTGCCTTCTCCAGCAGCTCGCGGGAGCTGACCTCCACCATCCGCTTCATCGCATGCATTTCCTGCTGCTCGCTGACCCGTCCCAACACCTTGCCGATGGCTTTTTCGATGCTCTCGATAGTGATCGGCTTCTCCAGGTAATCCACAACGCCCAGGTTGATCGCCCGTTTCACGTAGTCGAACTCGTTGAACCCGCTGAACACGATGCAGTACGTCTCCGGTGCTTCCCGCATCACTTCCTCGATGAGCCGGAGCCCATCCATTCCGGGCATCCGGATGTCGGTGAAGATAAGGTCCGGACGCTGCTCCCGGAATAGCGCCAGCGCGGACAGCCCGTCGCCGGCGGTGCCTACCAGCTCGATCCCAAGGCCCGTCCAGTCAATCATCGCCCGAAGCCCCTGAAGTACGATGTATTCATCATCAAATACGGCTGCTTTCAGCATCACGTGTTCCCCCTTTATTTATCTTGATCTCCCCAGCGCCCGGCTCCCTGCGTCAGCCGTGTGGTCAGGTCGTCCTCGGCTTAAAGTGCAGCCTCAATGCGGGTCCCCCCGGCCCTCTTCGCTTCGGACGGTGAGCGAGCTCGTCGGTCCGTAGGACAGCTGCAGACGCTTCCGCACAATGCGCAGACCGCAGTCCTGCTTATGGAGCGGTCAGGCCGTCTTCGGCTTGAAACGCACCTCGATGCGCGTTCCCCGGCCCTCTTCGCTTTGGACGGTGAGCGAGCTCGTCGGTCCGTAGGACAGCTGCAGACGCTCCCGCACATTGCGCAGACCGTAGCCCCCCTCGGTGACCGATACATCCGCCATGCCCACCCCGTCATCCTCAACGGTGAACAGCAGATAGTCCCCGTCCCTCACGCCCGTCAGCCGGATCGTCCCTTCGCCCACCTTGGGCTCAAGACCGTGATAGATCGCATTTTCCACGAGCGGCTGCAGAAGCAGCTTCATGATCTCCATGCCCATAATGGCGGGCTCTACCTCGACCTCGAATCGGAACCGGTTGTTGTAGCGGATGTTCTGGATCGTCATATAGTGTTCGATGTGCTTCAGCTCTTTGAAGACCGGAATCGTCTCCTGTCCCTTGTTCAGGCTGAGCTTGAAGCTCTCGGACAGCGACACGGCCATCTGCGCGATGTCGTGGTTCTTCTGGAGTACGGCCATCCAGTAGATGGAGTCAAGCGTATTGTACAAAAAATGCGGCTTGATCTGCGCCTGAAGCGCCCGCAGCTCCGCCTCGCGCTCCTTGAGCTCCGACTGCACGACCCGCTCCGCCAGCTCCTTGTTCTCGGAGGCCACCCGCTTGAACGTCTCCCCGATCGCCCCCACCTCGTCGTTATCAAAGGTCGTGACGAAGTGCCGCGTGCCGGTCGTCCACTCCAGCATCATCTTCTTGATCTGCAGCAGCGGCCGGACGATGCTGCCCGAGAGAATGACCGAGACGATGAGTGCGATCAGCGCCATCAGCGAGGCAATGACGGCCGTGTACAGGCCGATCTTATTCGACTTGCGGAGCAGCTCCTCCATGGGCATCAGGTGCACGAACGTCCACCCCGTCGTCTGGTTCTCGTAGCGGGAAACGAGATAGTCCTGCTCCTTCAGCCGGTTCAGTGCCTCGCTCACCGTCCCTTCCTTCGGCAGCTTCGTACCCGGCAGCGCGTCATTGTACACCGTGTGAAGACCGTCCTGTGCCTCGGCCAGCGCCATGAAGCCGCCCGCGTCGTCCGACCCGTTGAAGATGCTGCTGAATATCATATTCGACACGTTGATAATCAGGTAGCCGATCGGCTCCCCGTCCGGGCTCTCTGCATCCCGAAAAAGCTTCACCGTCGAGAACGTATTCTTGGCTTCGCCGAGCAGGTCGTACCCGAGAAACACCACCCGGCCCTGCGCACGGTTGGCGCTTTGGTACCACGGGGAGGCTTCGATGAGTTCCCGTTTGTCATCCTTCTCGTAGATCCCCGCATCATCGGAGCGTCCCGAGCAAAAGATTTTGTAATCGAGGTTCATCAGACAGATCGAAGTGACGAACCGCGTATCGAACAGATTGTTACTGATGACCTTCTGCAGGCGGTTCGCCGACCATTCACTGGTGTCCCTCTGTTCGAAGTTGGAGCCGGTCCGGCTGTGGAGGAGTTCCAGCCGGATCTCGTCATTGACCACGATTGCGCGGTTCAGGTTGACGAGATTGCGCAGCAGCAGGTCGGCGACCTCGCTGGAGGTTTCGAGGTGCTTCACGTTCGTCTGTGTATTCGTCTCCGTGAGCGCATCGCGTGCCGTATCGAACGATACGTAGCCCAGAATAAACAGCGGCGGCAAAGCCACCCCGATCATGGCGGCGAGGAACCGCCTGCGGAGCTTCTGGAAGCGAATTTTGTCAACCAGCATGCGCAGCCAAGATTTCATGATGCGGACACTCCTGTCTTGATGGAACCGTTTTCGTATGCAGGTATGCGTACCTGTTATGGGTGGAATCAGAGTGACACTCGGAAAAAGGAGGCCGGGTTCGAGTGGAGCTGATGCGTCCGGGAAGACCCGACTCGCCAATGGCGCAACTCCGATACGTCGTGGTGCACTTGGCCAGGTCCCCTCTGCGAATGGCAGAACTACGATACGCTGTGATACTTCTGGACAGGCCCCTCTGCAAATGGCGGAACTCTGATATGGCGTTGTGATGCGCTGAGCAGGCCCCCTCTGCAAATAAAGGAACTCAGATGCGCTATGGATGCCAACCGTAGGGTTTTCCCGTGGTTTCTGAAGGAATAAGGCATCTGAGTTCCGCTATCCCTCGGGAAATATCGGGAAATAGCCGAATAAGATACCTCAGTTCCGTTATCTGAATCCTGCGTCCGGTTTCTCTTCCGACTCCGGGCTCGGCCTGGTCCGCCTCTCGATCAAGCCCTCGCAGCTTCAGCCCCTTGCAGGACTCGTTCGGCTCCGCAAGCAGTACGGATGGCCTGCAGTGCCGCGTCCCACCATTGCCCTGCTGCTCTCCGCAGCCTTACGGCTCCCCCGAAGGGCAGCTGCTCCCCGGCGCAACCTCATCGCCCTACACCGGACGGAAAGGCAGCCCTGCCACCAAGTTAGCTTCAGTATAGGGGAAACCGGGTGCGAATTCTATTGCAAAATCAGCCAGCGCTCCGAAGATCGCCCTCCCTCCCTCGGAGCACAAAAAAAGGGACCCCAAGATCAGGTCCCTTTCCTTCCACTTCATTCCAATCCACTGATGCCTTTTCCCACCCACGAGAATCCCGCCCCGGTAGACTCCCCCTCCAACATCACAGGCTAGATGGAAATCAGATCTTTCACATCGAAGTTCACGGTCACTTCGTAATCCGCTTCGAAGTTATCGTACTTGATCTTGGCCGAGCCAAGCTCCAGATCATAGTACCAGCCTTCTTCCGCCGCCACCCACTCCGCCGGATCGAGGAACATCGGAAGCTTCCGGCCCAGCAGCTTCACCCCGACCGGAGCAATGTGCCTGCACACCAGCTCCATGACGACCCGCTTCACGGTACTCGGGTAAGCACCTTCTTTGCTGAAAGAGATAACCGTATTCCGTTCGGTTTGAACGCTGATCGTTGTTTTGAGATAGTCCCCGTTCTGATAACGGTTCGTTACGCCGTCGTCTTCATACAGCACGAAGCCTGCATTCTCGGACGGCTCGATGAGCAGATGCAGCTCTTCCACCTGGTCCTGA
The DNA here is from genome assembly GCF_049942825.1 of Paenibacillus sp. S-38. NCBI lineage: Bacteria > Bacillati > Bacillota > Bacilli > Caryophanales > Paenibacillaceae > Paenibacillus > Paenibacillus sp. S-38. The sequence goes on along the minus strand of NZ_CP187970.1, from coordinate 2,635,792 downwards.
TGAATGTTCTGCAGATGCGGTGCAAGAGGAATAATCGCTCCGCTTCGGATGAACATGGGAATGGAATCGATCGATACCCGCTTCGAGATCGTCTGACCCCCGGTATAGCGCTCTCTGGTATGCCAGTCGATCCATTCGCATCCTCTAGGCAGGTACACCTCTCTCGTATCCGCCCCTTTCTCCAGCACATTGGCCACCAGGATCGACCGCCCCAGCATGAAATCGAAGCTTTCCTCCCACGTGGCCGGGTCCTGCTGGAATTCATACACCATCGGACGCATCACCGGCGAACCTTCGACCGACGCTTCGTACAGCAGGGAGTAGAAATAAGGCACCAGCCGGTACCGAAGCCGGATCGCCTCCCGGATGTAGGGCGTGTAGGAAGGGTACATCCAAGGCTCCGTCACGGTATTGTCGGTGTTGCAGGAGTGAATGGAGAATCTCGGCTGGAAGATCCCGTTCTGTACCCAGCGCACGAACAGCTCCGGTTCCGGGGCGGGACCGAAGAAGCCGCCGATGTCGCAGCCTTGGTTCGCTACACCGGACAGGCCCATGCCGAGCATCACGGGAATATTGAATTGCAAGCTGTGCCAGCTCGTACTGTTGTCGCCCGCCCAGGTTTGGGCATAACGCTGAATCCCGGCAAAGCCGGCACGGCTCACGAGATAAGGTCTCGTATTCGGCGCAGCCTCGGCGATCGCTTCCTTGGCCGTATGGGCCATCAGATTGGGCAGAAGCGGCCGTACGGCGCTGATTTCCTTCTTATCGCCTTCATACTCGCAGAGCGCATCCGGATTGTTGATTTCATACTCGTTGTTGTCGTTCCAGATGGAAGTAACGCCCAAGCCGATAAACGAAGCGATAAGATGCTCCTTCCATAACTGTCTGCCCTTGGGATGGGTGAAGTCCACAAAAGAAGCTTGCCCTCCCCAATACCGGTCCGTCTGGGGCTGCTTCCCGCTTTCATCCCGGATGTAAGCCCCCGCCTCCTCAAACCGTTTATACAACGGGTGGGTCAGCAGCATGCCCGGCTTGACATTGGGAGCCAATGCGGACCCCTTGCTTTGCATTTGTTCGATAAATCGCCGGGGGTCAGGGAAGCGCTTATGGTTCCAGTTAAAGACATACCTTTTCCCATCTTCTCCCGTGGTGTAGCCGGAAGACATGAAGAATCCGTCGCAGGGGATGCCTTCCGCCCTGCAGCGATCCATGAAGCTCAAGATCGCTCCATCCGAGTTCTGATCCAGTTCGGTATAGTACATGGTGGAGCCCATATAGCCCAGCGAATACTGTGTCGGCAGAATCGTTTTGCCCGTCAGATCCGTGTAGTGCCGGACCACATCCTTGATTTGAGGACCGTACATGAAGAAGAGATCCAATTCCCCGCCGTCCGCGCAAAAATAGCTGTACTTGTTCCAGTACCCGCTGCGTTCGCATCCCATGTCGAAGGCGGAATCATGGCTGTTATGATAGAATAAGCCCGTCGCGGCCTGCGTGGGTCCATGAAACTTGATATAGAACGGGATGTGCTTGTACAGCGGATCCGTATGCTCGGAGTCGTAGCCGATCGTATCGACGTTATGCATCCGCAGTCTTCTCTTCTTTTTGTTCAGATGCCCGCTTTTCTCACCGAAGCCGTAGTAGTAATCTTCGTCCTTCATGCCGGAGTAGTGATACAGCCGGCCCTGCTTATCTTGCACATACGCACGCTCTCTCAGATCCTCATGAAGCACCCGGCCATCCGCATCCGTGATATCGATAGCAAAAGGCTCCTTATGAATCAGAACCCGCAGTGACTTCGTACGCAGCAGCAGATGGGTCCTCTCCTCTTCGTAGGAAGCCGGGAGAGCCTCCACTCTCCTGCGGTCCTCCATCATCGCATCCATCTTGTCATCCCATGCGGTCATGGTCAGCGTGTATGATGCTTCTTCCGCAAACTGTTCGTCGAAGGTACAGCGGATCCGGATCACATCATCGTTCATCAGATAGATGCGGTACTTGGCTTCATCGGTCACGAGATCCAGATAGTGATGCCCTTGTACGGTCTGCAATAACTTGCGGCTTACTCTCATGATTTATCCTCCGTGTTCCTACCCGTTATTTATATGGTTGTCGCTGCATGAATGCTTGATTGCCATTTCTTCAAGCCCGTAGCCGTTATGGCTGGAGTTCGATCTGCACTTACTTCATCCCGGAGGTGACCATCCCACTGACAAATTGACGCTGGAATAGGATGAACACAACAAGCACCGGAATCATCGTGATCACGGACATCGCCAGCAGACTGCCCCAGTCGACGTTATATTCTCCAATGAAGTTGGACAAGGCCAACTGAATCGTGTACAGGGACGGATCGCTGATTCCGATCAAAGGCCACAGGAAGTCATCCCACCGCCACATGAAGGAGAAGATGGCGAGCACCGCCAGGATCGGCTTGCAGATCGGCAGAATGATCCGCGAATAGATGCGCCACTCGGACGCGCCGTCCATCCGGGCCGCCTCAAGCAGTTCTTCCGGTACGGTAAGCAAATACTGCCTCAGCAAAAACACCCCTGTCGGAGTGGCCGCCGGCGGAATGATCAGAGCGAGCAGCGTGTTGAACAATCCCAGAACGCTGAGCACTTTAAAGATGGGGATCATGATGACTTCCAGGGGAACCATCAAGGTAGACACGAACCCGACGAGCAGCACCGTAGCTCCTGTAAATTTGTATTTCGCCAGCGCGAACCCCGCCATGGAGTTGATCAGCAGCAGCAGGATCGTGGAGCTGACCGTAACAATCGCGCTGTTAATGAAGTAGCGGCCGAAGTTACCTTTTTCAAACGCGGCCGTAAAATGCTCGAAGGTGAACGGCTCCGGCAGGAATCTGGGGGGAAAGCTGTACAAATCATTGTTCGTCTTGAAGGACGAGAGTACAATCCAGAGCACCGGAAACAACCATAAGGCTGCCATGGCAAAAAGAAGTACATATAATGCCGTTTTGGCGGATGCTTTCAATTCCACGTTAATCGGAGCCTCCCTTGGACAGCTTGAACTGCAGTGCGGTAAACATCGAAATCAGAACAAACAAGACCACGGACATGGCGCTGGCCATACCCAGCTCCTGCTTGGCAAAGCCGGTTTCGTAAATAAACTGCACGATATAGGTCGTATCCTGGCCGGGTCCGCCCCCCGTGAGCGCAAACATGAGAGGGTACGCTTTGAAGGCTTCAATCAGCGTCAGCATCACGACGAGTACGGTTGTAGGCTTGAGCAGCGGCAGGGTAATGCTCCGGAATACGCGGGTCTTGGAAGCCCCGTCCAATCGGGCCGCCTCATAATAATCGTTCGGGATCGCCTGAAGGCCGGCCATGAAAATCACCATATAAAACCCGAGGCGGGACCAAATCGTTGCAATAATCACCGATACATTGGCAAAAAACGAATCCGATAAAAAATGAAGAGGCTCCATGCCGAACAGGGTCATCAAGTAATTGAGCACGCCAAAATCGCCGAAAATCCATTTCCATGTCAAACCGACAATGATATAGGAAATCATGGTAGGCCAATAAAACACGGAGCGGAATAACCCTTTATACCGGATGGGCTGGATGAGCATCATCGCCACGGCGAGCGACAGGCAGCAGATCGACGGCACGACAATCAGCGCATACAGAGCGGTTCTTCCCAGTGCGCTCCAAAATTCGTCGTTCGCAAAGATCTCTGCGTAATTGCCAAAGCCTACAAACTCCATCGGATTCAAGCCGTCATACTCATGGAAGGAATAAATGAAGCCGATTACCATGGGAATGACGATAAAGGTGATGAAAATCAACAAGTTAGGCAGGACAAACAAATACGGGATCCATGTCTTCGTTTGTCCCGGTTTCCGGACCCTTCTTGCTTTTAACGCCGAGGCTGGTACAGCCATCCATTCTGCTCCTCTCTAAAGCCCCTGTCTACTGAAGAACCGGCTGCCGCCGGATGAACCGACAGCAGCACATCCTTCCACGAACGGAGCGCGCGTGTATTATTTCTTGTCGTCACTGATCGCTTTATCAATTAAGCCTGCAACCTCATCCAAGCCTGCCTGTGCCGAAGTTTTCCCCCCGACAATCTCCGAAAGCGTCTTCTTCAGATCGTTGCTGAATTTAGGCACAATCGTCTGCTTGGACCAGTCCTCCGCTGCGGCCGGAACGGTGCTGTTCAGCTCGTTCGAGAACACTTCCATCATCTCTTTGCCAAAAGCATAATTCAGCGTCGCGTTGTCTTTGCGCGGGCTGAGGAACAGGGCCTCCTGCGTATACTTCGCATTGACTTCTTTCGTAGAGATGTAATTGATGAAGTCGGCAGCTTCCTTCTCCACACCGGACTTCTGGAACGCCATGGCGAATTTGCCGCCCGGTACGGACGAACGCTGTTTCGCCTTCGGCATGTACGTAACGCCCCATTCGAAGTTCGTTATATCTTTATAGTTGCTGATCATCCAGTTCCCCGCCAAATGGGCGGCAACCGTACCGCTGCGGAACAGGTTGTTCGGGTTCTCCCCGCCGAGCCACACGGATGTCGGAGCAATCCCGTCGGTATGCAGCTTTTTGAAGAATTCCGCCGCCTGTACCCCAGCTTCGTTGTTGATGGCCGCTTTGGTTCCATCCGCAGTCATGAGGCTTCCCCCGAATTGATACAGAAGCGTAGACCAGCGCTGCGGGGTATAATCCCATACCAGACCGTATTTGGCCCCGCCTTTGTCCATAACCTGCTTCAGGGCAGCGGCGAATTCATCCCATGTCCAGAGGGCATCAGGGGAAGTCGGCACCTTCACTCCGGCTTTGTCGAACAAGGTCTTATTGTAGATCAAACCGTTCGCGGTTACGTCCATTGGAGCTGCTACCGCTTTGTTCTTCACTACATAAAACGGTTTCAAAGAATCGACGAATTGTCCTGTGTAGGCGTCCAGCCCGCCGTTCGTCTCCCCCAGGTCCACCGCCTGATTGGCAAATGCGCCAAGCTCCGACGTACTGATTCTCGCCAATGCGGGAGGTTTGCCGCCCGAGATCATCGTTTTCAGTTTCGTGGACAGGTCTTTGTAAGGAACTTCGATCATATTGATGTCTACGTTCGTGTTCTTGGCTTCGTAATCCTGAATGATGCCTTTCATGATATCGCCTTCATTTCCATCCGAGAACCAGACAAAGTCCAGCGCTGCCTTCTTGCCGCCGGCTGCTGCTCCTCCCCCCGATTCCTTTTGGGCGCATGCAGCGGTCATCAGGGTCGTCAGAACCATCACCATACCAATAGAGATCGTTTTCATTTTTCTGTTCATCCCTTGTACTCCTTCTCTCTGCTTAAAATAAAATGGATAAATACGGGTTATGTATGGAGTAAAGCATTACGTCCCCAGGCCTTTTTTGCGAAAGTGCTGCGGAGACATCCCCGCGTACTTCTTGAACGAACGGCTGAAATGAACCGCTGTGTTGAACCCCAGCTTCTCTGAGATTAACCCGACGGGCTCATCTGTCGTACGCAGCATTTTTTTCGCTTCCTCAATCCGTTTGCTGATGATATAGTTGTTGACCGTATAGCCGGTGACCTCTTTGAAGCAGTGGCAAATATAGTATTTGTTGAGATGCAGGGCACCGGACAAGGTCTGAAGCGAGAAATTCTCCGTATAATGCTGATTGACATACTGCAGAATACGGCGGACATTCTCCTGCGTGTGCGTTGGCTGTACTACAGGCGCAATTTCATGCAGCCGTTTGGCCTTCCGATAAACCGCCACCAGCAGCTGGGTTAAGAATGTTCTCAATATGAGCTCGTAGCCGAACGACTCCCGTTCGTTTTCGCGGTGAAGGGCCTGGAAGTACATCTCGATCTCTTTGCGCTCTTCCGGGGACCAGCGAATTAATAGGCCGTTCGGTGCTTCGAACAAGGACATCAGTTTGTGGAAGATCTCCTCCGGAATCTGCTCCTGCAAAAAAGATACTGTAAAATTGACATAGCTTCGGATGTAGGGAACATCCTTGGACGGATTCACCCTGTGTATGGTGCTTCCGCGAAATAGAAGCATATCTCCCGGCGACAGATCGAATATCTCATCGCCGATAATATAGTTCGCATTCCCGCGAATGAAGTAATACACCTCCAGCCCTTCATGGGTATGAACGGGCCAGTTGTACTGCCAATCGTCTGCGTCCGCCCGTACGTATATGCCTAATTTTTGTAGAGCCAGGTTGGTGGGCGTATGAATGACCAAGAGGGGCCTCCTTTCAAACCAAGCAGTAACAGCAGGCAGTGATCTTTTTCACTCAAAATATATCATGCCTAAATTGGTTCGACTTAACCGATATTGCTTTTCATTTGATATGAATTGTTGAAAATAAAAATGAGAGTCGGGGAACTCATCCGAAATTCCCCCACTCTTCTTCGATCCTGGCTTTGAGCTGCCGGTTTCGATACTCCAGGAAGGCCAGCATGTACCTTCTTAGAATCGCTCTCTCTACGATCCGCCCGAGCAGGCCGAAGGGGGCTGAGAAGACCAGCGTGTCCCTCATCAAGGTGGTATGGGGGCCCAGCTGCGTGAATGTATGCTCATGTCTCATGGTTTTGAATGCGCCGCTCAGCATCTCATCGACAAATCTTCTCGGCCTGTCATATTCAACGACCCTGGACGTCAGCCTCTGGGTGACAAAGAAGTGCCTTGCCTGAAAGGTGACCGTTTCACCCGGCCCGATCATCCCTGAAGTTCTTCCTGCCACGGCCCGTTCTCTCGTATGCTTCCATACGGTCTGCGTATGCAGTTCGATGCATCGTGCTCTGTCAAAGCACCGCTCGACAGGCACCTGGATCTCTATCTCGGTTGAACAAGTAATCATCACACCGCCTCTTTCCTTAAAACGAGTTTATCCGATTGTTCCCATGTAAATCCACTCCCCAGGGTGTGGATAAGGCTCATCAGCCCTTCCCTTCTCATGGGAGAACACTCCGGTATCGGCCGCCGAGATTTACAAAATTTTTCTAAAGATGAAGGGATTCGCAAATTATCCACGAAAATAGAATGCATCAGAAAGCGGTATCATAAAATTACCGTTGGCTTGGTGCTTCCCGTTTGGGTTTCCTGTCCCCCGCCCCGTATTCCGTTTCCCGCCACCCTTTAATTCGTAAGCGCTTACTTGTCCCGTTGATCCGTCCCTTTCTCTTCCATCCCCATGATGAAAGGATGATTATCGTGCGCTCCCGGATCCAGCTTATCCTCTCGCTCTGCCTTGTCCTGACCCTGCTGTCCACCGCCCTGCCCCTGCCTGCCGCCCCAACCGCCGAAGCGGCCGCCCCTTACGACGGGCTCCGCGCCAAATGGAGGGATGTGCTTACCGGCGGGACGTCCATCGACCCGTCGGCTCCCGAAATCGCCTCGAAGATCCAGGCGATTGAAAGTACGGCAGTCGGCTTCCAGGCGACACTGAAGCGGGGAGCCGACCGCGACGCCTGTAAGTGCCTGTGGCCCGTCCCGGCCGCCGAGCTTCCGAACCGGGCGTATATTTTCCAGAGCTATGACCGGCTCAAGGCGCTGGTCCTGGCCTATAAGACCCATGGGAGCTCGCTCCAAGGGGACAGCGCTCTGCGTACGGACATCTTCGAAGCGCTCGACTGGCTGAACGCCAACCGGTTCAACGCCTCCAAGCCCGGCCCCGGCTCCTCCCAGTGGTGGTACGGGGAGATTGGCGCCCCGCTGCGGCTCGGCGAGATCATGGTCATGCTCTACGATGAGCTGACCCCGGAGCAGATCGCCGCCTGGACGGCCGCGATCGACTACAACTCCCCGATCTCCTACAGCCCGATCGAGGAGTACAAATACATGGCGGCCAACCGCGTATGGCGTTCCATCGTGCATGCGCTGCGCGGCATCAATGGGGAGACCCCCGAGAAGATGGTCCAGGCCCGCGACGGGCTGAGCGACCTGACGGATGGGCGCCGCGGCGATCTCAACGTATTCGCGTATGAGTCCACCGGGGACGGCTTCTACCCCGACGGCTCCTTCATCCAGCACGGCAAGTTCGCGTATAACGGCGGGTACGGGAACTCGCTGCTTAAGGATCTCTCCGACGTCATGTACCTGCTGCAGGGGACTCCGTGGGAGGTCACCGACCCGCAGAGCGCGAGCGTATGGAAGTGGGTATCGGATTCCTTCGAGCCCCTGCTCTACCGAACCGGGGTCATGATGGATATGGTGCGGGGACGGGAGGTCGCCCGCTATAACTTCCAGGACAGCACCGCCGGGCACAAAGTGACCTCCAGCCTCATCCGGCTGTCCCTGATCGCGCCGGAGACCGAAAAGGCGAAGCTCCAAAGCCTCGTCAAGGAGCTCGTCAGCGGGGACGCCAGCTTTTACACGGATGCTTCGATCGAGATGATCGGCCGCGCCGGGGCCATCGTCAGCGATCCGGCGGTTGCCGCCCGCGGGGACATCTCGTTCAACAAAATGTTCCCCCGCATGGCCCGCGCCGTGCATGTACGTCCGGGCTTCGGATTCGGGATCAGCATGTTCTCGAACAACGTGGCGAATTTCGAAAACAACTTCGAGCTCCGCCGGGGCTGGTATACCGGCTCGGGCATGACCTACACCTACACGGCCGACAGAGAGCAGTACGGCGACGGATTCTGGGCGACAGTCGATTACTACAAGCTGCCTGGGACCACGGTCGACACGAAGCCCCGGACACTGAACGTGACCGAATCCGTCTACGTGAACACTGACGGCCGGGTCGGCGGCGTGTCCGACGGTCAGTACGGCGTGGTCGGGATGGGCCTCACGGCGCCCGGCGCTTCGGGCACCTCGCTTACCGGCAAGAAGGCGTGGTTCCTGTTCGACGATGAGGTCGTCTCCCTCGGGACGGACATCCGCCTGAACGCCGACGAGCCTTACACCGTTGAGACGATCGTCGACAACCGGAAGCTGAACGCGGCCGGCGATAACACGCTGACGGTGAACGGAACTCCCCGCGTGCCCGCGCTCGGTTCCCGGGAGAACCTGACCGGCGTCTCGTGGGCCCATCTGGCAGGTAATGTGCCCGGCTCGGATATCGGCTACTATTTCCCGGGAAACAACGCGGTGCTCAACGCCTCGCGTCAAGCAAGAACCGGCCGGTGGGGTGACCTCAACGTGAATACGAAGCCGTCGCCCGATACGCCGCTGACCCGCAGCTACGCGGCGCTCTGGTTCGATCACGGGGTGAGCCCGCAGCAGGCTTCGTACCAATATGTGACGCTGCCGAACAAGACGGCTGCGCAGACCTCCGCCTACGCCGCGCGTCCCGATATCCGCGTCCTGGCGAATACTTCGGCGGTGCAGGCGGTGCGGGAGCGCAAGCTCGGTCTGACCGGCGCCTTCTTCTGGAACGCAGGCCAGGCTTCAGCCGGCGGGATTGCAAGCTCCGGCGTGGCTGCCGTCCTTGTGAAGGAGACGCGGGAGGGTCTGAACGTCTCCGTCGCCGATCCGACGCGCACCGGAACCGCGCCTATCGTGATTAAGCTCGACGATTATGCGATCGGCGTCATCTCGGCCGACCCTGGCGTGACGGTCACCCAGACGTACCCGTGCATCCGCTTCACCGTCAATCCTGCAGGCACGGAAGGCGGAACGTTGACGGTCAAATTCCGGCAGAGAATATATGATGACAGTCCGATTATGCCATAATCCGGTCCCCGAGCCGGCCGGCAAGACGGTCAGAAGCCTCTTGGGACGGTTCGGGGACGCGGCATAATAACCATGACCGCCAGGACAACAACAGGCGTCCACGTTCTTTTGCCGTCCGGCCATGGTTTAGCGTCTTCTGGGCTGGACCGTCGCCGGCTTGCCCTGTCGTTACTCAACCGACGAAGGAGCAGCCTGCCTCGGCAGCTGCTCCTTCGTCGGTCCTTTGCTTTTCAACCTCGCTTCATTCACAAGGACCCGAGGATGTCCGACAGCGACTCCCAATGGTCTTCGATCCAGTGCATTTCCTCAATAAACCGCGCCAGCAATCCGCGCAGCCCGCTCTCAAGACGAACCTCCGTACGCAGCCACCAGAGCGATTCGATCAGGTACAGCATACGCACTGCACAGGAGAGCGTCCCTTCCGGCATTTCCACATAAGTACGGTATCCGTTCATAAATGCCCGGGCTGTGTCCATCTGCAGCTGTCCCTTCCGCAGACACCCCGACAGGATGGCACGGGCCGCATCAAGGTCCGGATAAGCCATCGTCATCCGGTCAAAATCAACGATGCCGGCCACATACTGCTCCTGGAGCACTATGTTGTCCACCCACAAATCCCAATGCAGCCATCCCGTCCGGCAGGAATCGAACTGGCCAAAATCAAGTGATTCCACCACAGCCTGTGACCGGCTGAGCCACTCCAATACAGTCTCGTCCCCGGCTTGATCGGCCTTCTCCCAGCTGCCCTGCCACTCCTTCAGATAACCGGCCTTATCCGGCCTCCAAGCCGGTTTGTCGAGCGGCGGAACGGACTGCAGCCACCGATGCATCCGCCCTGTCGTGATACCCAGTCCATCCATTTGGGCGGCATTCAGTTCCCCGGCTTCGGCCGTATATCCGTCTGTCCACTCCTGCACCGTATAGTACAGCCCGGACGGGGCTTCTTGAAGAAACGGTCCGACGCCGCAGCGATAAACCTCCGGGCACGCGATGCCCGCTCTGCTCAGCTCATGCTGCAGCCCCAGTGTCCTTTCGATCGCATTTTTTCTCTCGGGCCGCGTATGCAGCCTGTATCTCTCCGGGTGGTAGCATTTTACGAACACAGGCCCTTGATCCGTCACGGCCTTCCACTTGACGTTGAGCCAGCCCTTATCGATGGGCAGCATCCCGCTCACGGGCCATCCAAACTGCCGGTTCAAGGCCTCCGCAATCTCGGCGGCTGAGCGCTCTTCCAACTCCAGACTCATATGGCGGACATCCCTTTTTTTCTAAAAAAGACAAGAGAATTTAATAACGATAGGATCGCTATTCCAATAAACATAACAAAGGATACAGGATCGCCGCCGATTGATAGTGCATCAGAAAGGATGCCGATCTGATATGTTAAATAAGCGGAAACTGCAAGACTAGCAGATAGAATGATTCCTATGGTAAAGACATTCATAATAGATGAATGATCTTTATGGAACAATTGGATGATTAATGAGACCACTTGTATGACGATAAACAAGATATAAATGGGTCTGAAGTTAACAAAGATCGTTGTAATTTCCATGTTACCCCCCTGCTATATAGGCAAATCTCCCTCTTTACGAGCCGCTGACTGGTCGAGCAATTGTTTGATCAAGGGAATGGTAAGCAGCGATGTTGAGAATAGATATCCTGCCACTGCTCCCGTACTGTTCAAAATCATATCATCAACATCGAAACTTCCTAGCATGGTGAGATATTGAAATACCTCGATGAATAAATTGAACCCAATTAATGAGACAAGAAACCTAAACGCTCTCCTCATTTGTTTAAATAACATCGGTAACAAAACACCATAGGGAAAAAGCATAAACAAATTTCCGAATAAATTCATCGCCCAGGTATTGAAGTTATAGCTGTCTCTGTTAAGAATATACTGCTTTATGGAATGAAAAGGGTATACATTAAAGAGTCGAGCACCGATCCCGGAGTATGTGATTCGATCTAGAATTAAAAACTTAACCAATACCAAGAAATAGACAAACACTGTCCCCCATAAAAACAGCCGAATTACTCTTACGCTGCTCATCAGACCCTCCCCTTCATTTTTTAGACGATCCAGACTAAGAAAAGTTGAGGCATCCTTCTAAATAACGTAACGAAGCTGCCGGCCGATTCATGCCAGCAGCCTCATCCACGTTGGAGTAAACTCTCGTCACCACTTAGCTTAATAGCCTAATCCATGGTTGATTGGAGAAATGCCCTGATCAACGGATGTGCCATTTTAGTAAAGGCGGAGCGTTCAGGCTGAAATAATGTTCCGACAAAGAAGGGATGCTGATTAAGCTCCATGATCCGAGTCTCACCCTGTTCATCTACTCCCACACTACGCAGCCCTGCTTGTTCTAAAAGAGGCGCAAATTCTGGGTTCAGGCCATAATTGCATATTCCGTATTGTTCTGTGACTTCATCTTTCCCATAATAAGTCGCAACCTTAGACTCAGGCGCAAGTTTGAACGTGTGAGTTCTTTCGCTCACAGAGCATGTAAGAGGAGCAATCAGCATGAAGGAGGCGGCAGGGTTTTCCTCCGCATGATCTGCATCAGAAAGTCCCATCTGATTTCTGGCAAATTCAATGATCATGTGCTGGAACCCTCCGCAGGTTCCCAGAAAAGAAACCTGATGTTCACGAGCAAACCGGATGCCATGAAGTGCCCCTTGCATACTAGCGTAAGGGCTTGCAGGTACGGTCCAAAGAGCATGATACTGTGCCAGCTTCTGTTCGAAATCTTGTTCCAACGAAGGAGTTGCTATCCAATCGTATTGGATCTGATATCCGAGGTCCTTCGCCGCAAACTCAAGAGACTGGGGAATGGCTATATGAGCTTTGACCTCTGGATCATAATCACCGATTAGCCCTACGTGAATCATCTGTTTTTAACCACCTTTCTTTATTAGGGGACCCATTTAAAAACAGGACGCAAATCGTTTCAACGACGACACATGGCCTGGAGTAAACTCTAGATTTTATACTGGATCCCTCTTCACTGGAGGGGGCAATGACTTTGAAGAACGCATGAAGTCCAGAAGCTCTTCATAAATGCCTGGATTTGCACAGATGAATTCTTCCCCGTATAAGTCTGCAGGAATGTCATGAGGTACTACTCCAACATGACCGGTAACAGCTCCAGCCTCACGGGCTGCTCTCGCCCTATCTCCTTCCTTATTTTAACATCAGGTACGTCTTTTCACTATCCTCTCCGGCGGCTTAATCTGAACTAGGGAGCAGATACCTCGCAGGCAGCTGCTCCCCGGTTCAAGTCTTCTTTACGATGATGTATCTAAGAATATATTCCTTGGTCCGACTGTCGTTATAGGTTAGGATCTCTTTCGTGGTTCCCGTTTCAATCACTTGAAATCCCTCGAAATGACGGATTAAGTCCCTCTCCGTGAAAAAATGAGCATACTTTCCTTCTACATATTCATAGGTTCCGTCTTCTACCTTCCTACCGATTCCATTATTCGGATCCTCGTTTGAAAAGCAGGTGAAATACATGAGTCCCGAATCCTTTTACTGTTGAGTACAATTATGAATTAACTTCTTACGGTCGTGTTCTAGAAATAAGTGCAATACATCAAAACAATAGATGGCATCATACTTCTTATTTCCTATGAATGGATTCAAAACAGATCCCCAAATAAATTGACTTTTGGGATCCCATTTCATTACCATAGTAATGGCATCATTCGATAACTCGATCCCATCCACTCGGAAAAGTGCAGAAAGAGCCTTGGTATTCCTGCCATATCCTGAACCGGGTACTAAGACGGTCTTAACATGATTATTCTTAAAAACATCCATTGCTCCATAAACCGTTTTGCTGGGTTCCTGCCCCCAGATCATCCCTTCCTTGCTAAATCTATCATTCCAATATGTTTCCAGTATGAATCCCCCTTTATAAATTGGTTGGTTTCTCAGCAGCTTCTGCCACATCTAATTCATAAACGCATCGCTCTGTATAAATGTTCTTCAGCAAACGATATTATCTGAGCTGCATTCCTCAAAGCAGAATCGGATTCTAGAAAGGATTCTCCCCTTTAACAAACGGAATAAAAACAACATAAATCGATGCAATAAAAAGTACCCGAAATGTTCAAAAACGGGTTGAAGTACATGTAGAGTTAGAATAAGCCCAATGAGGAAAGCAATTATAAGTTCAAGGATTGTAGACACAGGCGTTTACCCCCCCATCAATTCATTCCCTTAGAATGATTCCTTCGTAGTTTTAGGCCCACATGCAAACGTCCCTTACTCTTATTGTAATCTAGATTCAGAAGGTTTTACATAATGTTACAATAATTACTGATTAAAGATTGATTTGAAATCTAATATATTATGCCCAGGAGAAAAACTGGGCATTTTGATCTGCCATACATCACTTTCGTTCCAACAGAAAAAACAAATGGGCGGCTGACTATGGCAAAGAATGGGGTATCTCCATAACTTAATCCGGCGGAGACTACTATATGTAAGGAGTTGGAGATGTTTATGGATATTCCGATTGAGGGAGTCGTCATTTGTTCCGATGACTTTGGAGGCCAACATTCCCATATACTGTACATCACCTCATGGGCCGGCCGGCCGGTACATGTGCATTCTTTTGCCGGAATAACCTCATTTGATGTCGGCCATAGTCACGAATATGCCGGAGTGACAGCTCCCGCGCCCTCGGGCGTTCCCCATGTACATGAGTATCATACAGAAACAACCTTCAACGACGGACATACCCATTTCATACGAGGTAAGACTGGTGAGGCAATTCCGCTTCCAGGTGGAGGTCATTATCACTATTTTCAAGGTTTCACGACAATGAACGGTACACATCCGCATGCTCATGCCTATCAGGGAAGAACCGGTGGCGAGCACATGTAATATCGGTTCTCCCTATATTAAGAATTCATTTTCTCTTAAATGCTTCCGTTTTCTTGGAATCATGTTCAAGCGCCGCGATCACATCGGCAACCAGCCGGTCGGCTCCGGCGATAAGACCCTCCGGGTGATGCGACATGCCCAATCGTACCACGACCAGGTGCTGTGATGGTACGATCACAATATGCTGCCCCATATTGCCCATGGCGAAAAATGCATCACGCGGCACATGCGGCATCCCCCATGGAAGGCCATACGGGGCGTTGCCACTCGCAGCAAGGTTAATCCAAAAGCCGGCTCCATAGCCGGTGTCGAGCGTCTGCGAGGACGAGTATTTAACCCACCCTGCCGGCAGGATGCGGTCATTACCTGCCATGCCGTCGTTCAGGTATAAGAGTCCGAAACGTGCCCAATCTCGCGCGGATGCTAACATAGACATGGCCCCGTTTGGTGTACCGGTCGCATCAAACTCCAGCGTCACGTGTTTCATGCCGACCGGCCCGAGAAGTTCACGCTGTACGAACTGTCTTACATCTGAGGCCCGGCCGCCAACGGCGTCACGGATGATGCGCGAGAGCAGGATATAGTTGCCGTCAGTGTAAGCCCATTGGTTTCCAGGCGCAGCAACGAGTTTGGCCTCCTGGGCGAAACCCGCCATGTCCCGTTCGAGAAATATCATTCTTGATGCAGGATCGAATCCTGAACTGGTTTGTTTAAGAGCAAGGCCGCTTGTTTGCCGTAACAATTCATTTATCGTGATCATATGGCGCGGGTCCTTTTCATTTGTCCAAGCTGCAATGGGTGCAGGTTGGTCGACACTGAGTTTCCCCTGCCGGACCAGAATCCCGATCAGCGCGTTGGTGACCGATTTTGTGGCTGAGAACCCCAATAATTGGGTTTCCACGCCTACCCCCTCAGCATAACGTTCGGCAGCGATCTTTCCGTCCTTGACCACGACTATCGCTTGAGTGCGTTTATAGGGCGGCTCTTCACGCTCCGCAAAAGCTCGGTCGAGTGCTGCGCGCAGCTGCTCGTTCTCAGGCTCAACCACAGCGGGTCCCGCGATCTCGGGAGCTTGTGAATGAGATAGGCCCACTGAGAAGTTAAAATCGGCGGCTGCAGCCAAGTCCGCATCCTCAGGTCTGTGTACCAGCATACAGCCCATGCCCTCACCGTACACGGCCTGAGTTCTGTAAAGTCCCGCGATAGACGTTGTTACTTCGCGTTCGTCACGGTCCACATCGAAGTGAATCAAACCGCTGATGGTTCCTATGGCCCCTTCGGGCTTGACCATGTCGGCGTAAACTCCATTGGGATGAAGGCCCGAGACAAAGGTTCCGGAGCAGATTTCCTTGCTGGCAAAACCCGAAGCAACCATCAATGGCTGATAAAGCACAACCCCTAAGCAAGCGGATAGTGCTAACACGGCTGCGAGTACGAGCAAAGTAAATCTGCGGTTCATTGGACTTCTCATTGAACTTCTAAGATGGATAGACCAAGGCCTGCTTTTGCGGAATTTTCTCAATCGAGTGAACAACTCCTCCAACTTTAAGTATACACCGTATACAAGACATTATAAGTATACGGTGTATACTCGTCAACCTTCTTAGGCTATACTAGGGTTAAACTTATTTATTCGGGAGCGTCGAACTGTGGATCAACATAACAACAATCAAGATCAAATATCAGAAGGCACCCGTAAAGGGAAAAGCCCTGTTCGCCTTAGCCGAGAGGCTGTCGTGGGACTGGCATTACATATTGCGGATAAGGAAGGAATCGACGCGGTGAGTTTTCGGCGTTTGGCCAATGATTTCGGCGTAACCCCCATGGCCGTCTATCGGCATGTACGCAGCAAGGATGATCTTTTAGATGCCATGACCGAACAGATGCTGGCTTCATTCGATACCTCGGCAGTACGGGAGACAGATTGGCGGGATCAGGTAAGAGGGTTACTATACGCGCTTCGTCAGGTGCTGCTCGACCATCCCTCTGGCAGAGTTTTGCTGTCCAGGCGATCTCTGCCGGAGGCAAACAGGCTTAAACTTTTCGAGGCCTCGCTTGGCATCCTTCGCGGCGCTGGCTTCGAGCCTCGAGAAGCGTTCTTTATTTTTGAACACTTTCTGAATCAAGTGGTATCGCTGGTTGTGGCGGGAGATGGTTACGTACAAGGATCGGAGGAAGAACGTCAAGTGTGGGGGGCGCAATTGCTGGAGTTTTATGGCGGCCTGCCGCAGCAAGAATTCCCTTGGCTCGTAGAAGCAGCCCCGAATATAGCCGCTTGCGTCGATAAGGATAGTCACTTTAAGTTCGGTATAGACCTCCTGCTGGCTGGAGTGGAGGCAATAGCGGTCTCCATGCGGTCAAAGAATCATTCGGCGGGTGAACAAAAACGAGCGCCTCGCTAAAATGGGGCTGTCACGAGGTCCATGTTTCAAGAACCCCATCAAAATATTATACTTCGGGCTCAGGGAAAGCCAAACAAGGAACAGCTGCCGCAGCGGCAGTCTGTTCCTTGGAAAACATCAACGTGAAGATCAACCTGCCTGGTGTCCCCCATCCTCCTCGATGCGCCGCGAAGCTGCCAAAAACCACAAGAGGAACGCGGTGCACACCAGCGCGACGAACCCGTATCCGCCGAACACGTCAGTCCGTGAGGCCAGAGCTCCGAAGCCCAGGCCGGTCAGGATATGGACTGCATTCAAGCCGAGGGACTGAAAAGAGTCGATCGTCGCCCGCATGGATGAATCGGCACGGTGGTGCAAATATCCGGTCACCAGCGGCTCCATCATGCCGGAGAACAAACAGACCGCCAGAAGGGCCGCCAGTCCGGCCGAGTCCCGGCTCACTGCGGCAGTCCCGAAGCCCGCGGCGCACACCACAGTCACACTGACCAGCAGGACCCGGTAACCCACCCGGCCTACCAGCCAGGGGGCCAGCAGGCTGCCGGGCAGGCGGAGCAGCATCAGGGCCGCGGACACGGCACCGAATGCAACAACCGGCAGTCCGATCCCGTTGACATATAACTGCCAGAACTCGTCGATGAATCCCACCGCCGAGCCCGCCATCATCCCGCTGAGCAGAACCGGCACCAGACTCCGCCGGCTGCGGAAGAAGCGCAGCGACGCGCGAACATAGTGCGAGAACGGCATCGGCGCTTCACCGGAGTGCGCCGCGTGCGGCTCGACTAGCAGCAAGGTCAGCAGCAGTGCCGCCGCCGCACTGCCAAGCGACAGCCAGTAGTTCAGTTCTAGATCATAATGTCCGGCAAGCCAGCTGCCGGACAAGGCGGCCAGGATGGCACCGCTCAAATCGAAGACGTTCAGCAGACCGAGCTGCCTTTCGAATGCCGAAGCCCTGCCCTGCTGCATCAGCGTATCGAAGAGCATCGCATTCTCCGCCCCGCTGCAGGCCGAGCGGCTGATCCCTGCCAGGAAGACTACCAGCGCGAAGTGCCAGAAGCTTGAAGCATAAAGCAGAAGCAAAAACTCGGCGCATCCGAGCAGCGCGCCCAGCACGAGCATCGGCTTCCGCCCCCACCGGTCGGCGGCGATGCCGGTCGGCACCTCCAGCAGGATGATCGTCACGGCATAGATGATCTCCGTATAGACGACCATCCCAATTGTCATGCCTCGTTCCTGCCAGTACAGCCGTTCGATCACATAGGCAGGGATCAAGCTGGAAAAAAAGCGGAGCGCAAACAGGATCCCCAGATTATACGTCATCTTCATCGGTCGAACCCCTTTCCTCATCGGATGGCTTGATGCTTCAAACACAATCCGATGAGGTGGAGCCCGTGCCGCTCTGTTCGTTCCTAGGGATTAACAGGGAGGTCTTGCGAAGTCCGGCATGGCTGTTCCTCCTTTACGAGGTATGGGATACCCTCATCATACGATGCGCCCGGACACGAATCAAATCCCCGCTGCCCGGCCGACTTAAGGTTTGCTTGACAGCCCCGCTTACGGCTCCCCCAGTACAGGAATCGGACCGGAGTCATTGCGGTTCTCCCAGGAATGCCACATGTTCCCTGTGGTCCATGAGATGCTTTTGTACATGATGTCCCGCTTCGACCACCAGTCTCCGCCGGTGTTCACCTGGCCGGCCGGTACGCCGTGATAAGCCATCAGCCCGCTGCCGTAGAGGCCTTCGAGAATCCAGCTGTGATGTCCCGGACCGACGACGGTGCTGCTTGTCTGGAACTTGCAGGAATCCGACTTGGCATAATGCGTGACATTGAGGGGATCACCGCCCGCCTTGAGCCTGACGTACCCGAGGCAGTAATTGCTTCCCCAGCTGCCGTTGGCCGAGAAAGCGATGAGCAGACGCCCGTCCTTCACGATCGGCTGCGGCCCCTCGTTCACGTAGGCGGACGGATTGGCATCCTTGCGCTCCCACGGCTCGCGGGGCTGGGATACGATATTCCGTCCGGTCAGCATTCTCATCGGATTGTTGAGGTCCACCTGGGCTATATAGATGTTCTGCTCCCCGTCCGTCGTTCCCGCCCATCCCGACCAGACCAGGTAATGCTTGAAATCGTATGAAACCATCGTAGCGTCGATCGACCACCGGTCGTCCGGCAGCGGCACCTTGCCCATGTAAGTGTATGGACCGCCTGGGCTGGAGCTCTTGAGCGCATACGTCCGGTGGCGCGCATTCAGCACCTCGAACGACTCGGTCGCTTGACCCGGCGAAGCCGCGAAGAAAATCCAGTACTCGCTGTTGATCTTCACGATATCCGGTGCCCAGATCTGCTGAAGGTCCGCGGGCTTCCACCATACCGTGGTCTGGGTGGCAAAGTCATTCAGTCCCGTAAGTGAGCTTGCCTTGCGGAGGTGGATTCCGTTGTTGTCGGACTGGACGGAATAGTACATGCCGCCTTCCTTGACAATGCTCGGATCCGCCCCGTCCATAATATACGTTCCTGCTGCGTGGGCACCCTGCAGGGGCAGGATCATCATCAGCAGCAGGCCGGCCAGCCATACTCTAAGAGGCTTCATCGTTCATTTCTCCTTTCGGAATGTCGAGTCCGTCAAACTGAGCTTGGGAATGGTTCTCCCGCCTCCTCCCCATTGTAACTGCTTACATTTCTCATCCTAGAGCAATCCCCCCGCCAAAAGAAGGACATTTTCCCGGCACTTCAGGACATATTTTCAGCAGCCCCCTGTTCAAAGTGCTTCGCTAAAATATCCATACCGCCGTGCACCCTATCCTTGTATAATGAGGTACGGGAGGCGTGTAATGAGAACTTATCTTCTAGTCAGCCAATGTCTTTATGCGATATCTCTTATCGGGTGGTTTCTCGTTTGGTCCCTGTCGTTCATGGTGTTCGACCAAGGCATCGCCCTGTGGAATACGCTGTTCTTCCTGAGTATCAGCGCATATCCCGTAGCCGTACTCGGCTGCTCGATAGCAGCTTGGATTCTGCGGACCCGGCGGCGGCGTACGGCCATTGCTGTCAATCTCGTCCCCCTGATCTGGATTGCCGCTGTAGGCGGGCTGATCCTATTCAGCTGAACGGCCTGCCAGTGCGCCTGTATGCCCCATACCGCCAAAAAACCTACTGCACGTAGTAGGTTTTTTGAGCTTGTACAGCCGGCCGTGTACGGGTCGGATGTGCCGGCTTATCTGCAGCATCAGCCCTCTTTTCCCCCCGTGAACGCAATCCCCTGAATGATCTGCTTCTGGAAGAAAATGAAGACGAGCAGCACCGGCAGCGTAGCGAGCGCATTGGCCGTCATAGGCAGGGCGTACTGCTGAACGTAGGAGCTCTGGAAGGCCGGAAGGCCCAGCGTGATCGTCATGTACGCTTTGTCGGAGATCGAGATCAGCGGCCAGACGAAGTCGTTCCACGAGCCGATGAAGGTGAAGATCCCGAGCGCTCCCATCGCCGGACGGGACAGCGGCAGGAAGAGCGACAGCCAGATCCGCAGCGGTCCTGCGCCGTCGATCCTCGCCGCTTCCTCGAGCTCCTTCGGCAGGCCGTCGAAGAACTGCTTCATGACGAAGATGCCGAGCGGCGCGGCGACCGCCGGCAGGATCAGCGAAGTCAGACTGCCGAGCAGGCCGTACTGCTTCATGATCAGGTAGAGCGGGATCAGCGTAGCCTCGGAGGGGATCATCATCCCCGAGAGGAAGAGCACGAAGAGCACCCTGCTGCCCCGGAACGGAAGCCGGGAGAAAGCATAAGCCGCCATCGAGCTCAGCAGCAGAATGAGCGCGGTAGTGCAGACGGCAACGATGAGCGAGTTGCCCATCCAGCCGAAGATCGGCGCTTCGCCAAGCACCTTGCGGTAATTCTCGAACGTCCAGCCGAGGCGCAGGCCCCCGGCTAACTGAAGCAGGCTGCCCCCTTCCGGCTTGACCGAGAGCGCCAGCATCCAGACGACAGGGGTCAGGAACACGACGGCGGTAATAACGGCCAAGAGGCGGATGCCCACCCTCCAGATCCGGTCCATCATACCAATCCCCCCTTAGTTCTCCCGCAGCAGACGGAACTGCAGCAGCGAGATCAGCAGAATGATGAGCAGCAGCACGAACGAGATCGCCGAAGCGTAGCCGAGCTCGAAGTATTGGAACCCTTTTTCGTAGATGGAGAACACGATGGTCTTCGTCGACCCGGCAGGCCCGCCGCCGGTAATCAGCTTCGACTGCCCGAAGATCTTGAAGGATGAGATCGTCTGCAGCACCACGACCAGCACGGTCACTCTCGACAAGGATGGCCAAGTAATCAACCGGAAGCTCTCCCAGCGGCTGGCCCCCTCGATCCGGGCCGCTTCGTAGTGCGTCTGAGGAATATCCTGCAGGCCCGCGAGATAAAGGATGAACACGAACCCGACCGTCCACCACAGCGTGGATAGGATAATCGACACCCAGGCGAGCAGCGGATCGGACAGCCAGAATACCTCCTGCGGGGCACCGAGTGCTCCGAGCAGCTGGCTCATCAGCCCCGTATACGGCTGCAGGAAGATCACCCAGATGCTCGAGATGACGGACACCGACAGGAGCATGGGCAGGAACACCGCCGCCCGGAACAGCGTGTGCCCGCGGGCAAGCCCATTTGCGAGCAGGGCGAGCAGCAGGCCGATGCCCGTCAGCAGCGGTACTGACACGACGACGAAGATGACCGTATGCCAGGTGTTGCTTAGGAACTCCGCATCCGAGAAGAGATCAAGATAGTTTTGCAGGCCGACGAACTTACGCTCGCCGATCAGCGCCCATTGGTAGAAGCTGATGCGCAGCCCGTACAGAATGGGAATCAGTGAAAACGCCGTAAAAAACAGCAGATAAGGCACGACCATCCAAAATCCGGTCCAGCCGCTTTTCTGCGAGTAGGTCATTGCTTCTCCGCCTCCTTCCTTCTTCTCTCTGTTGTGGCAGGAGGGAAGTTAAGGGAGCGGATGCCCCTCCGTCAGCCGGAGAGCCCGCTCCACTCCCTCCTCCACCTCTGCTACTTGTTCAGCTTGTCGATGATGGCATCCGCATTCTTCAGCGTGGTGGCCGCATCCTGCTTCTTGAACATCATCTTCTCGAATTCCTTGATGATCTCGTCGTTGATCTGGCCCTGCTTGCCGTTACGCGGCCAGTACTTCACGTAATTCGCCGACTCCACGTATTCGCTGCGGTATTTCAGCGCCTTGAATTCGTCGCTCTGCGTCACCTTGGTCACCGCCGGCACGTGGCCCGCCTTGGCCCACATCGCCCCGTGCTGGGCCAGCCAGTTCGAGAACGCCACCGCCGCCTTCTGCTTCGCCGGGTCTTCCTTGCTGTGCTTCGGCAGCACCAGCGTATGGGAATCGCCCCAGGTCGCCGGCTGGTCGTAGATCTGCGGCATCGGCACGACGCCGAACTCCAGTCCCTTCGCATTCTCGAACGCGCCCGTTCCCCACACACCCGTCACGAGCACCGCCGCTTTGCCGTCGAGGAACAGCTTGAACGCATCGTTGATGTTCGGCGGGATGAGTTCCTTCGTGTACAGGGAGTTGACATACTCGAGCGCCTGAAGTGCGGCCGGATTGTTCAGCGCGCCCTTCTTGCCGTCCTCCCCGTAGAATTTGCCCCCGTCCTTGAGCTGGTTGTAGAAGCCCCAGAACATCCAGTAAGCGTCGATCCGCACATTCGGCTGGGCAAGCGGCGCCACATCCTTCGGCACGCTGTCCTTGATCTTCTGCAGGAAGGCCGTGAAGCCTTCCGGCGACTTCTCGAGGACAGGCCTGCCGTCCTTCAGCACGCCGGCCTGGTCGAGGAACTTGGTGTTGTAGTACATGACCAGCGCGTGGGTATCGAGCGGGATCGCGTAGTGCTTGCTGTCATAGACAGTGGAGTCGAGGATGTTCTTGTTAAAATCGTTCCAGCTCACGCCCGCACCGGAGGCGTGCTCGTCAAGCGGGCTCAGTGTTCCGGCCGGCACGAACTGCGGCAGCCGGGCTGAATGCATGACCGCGACGTCCGGCGCCTGGTCGGAGGAAACCGCCGTCTGCAGCTTCGTGTAGTAGTCTTCCGACTTGGAGTTCAGGATCTCCACCTGCGTGTCCTTGCTCTCTTCATTGAACTTCTTGACCATCTCGTTCATGAAGTCGCCGTCGCCTCCGCTGAAAGGAGTCCAGTAGTTCAGCTTGACTTTGGCCGCAGCTGCGGCACCTCCTTCAGCCGGTGCGGCTCCCGTGCCGCCGGCCGGCGGCGGATCGGTCTTGGCGCAGGCCGACAGGGCCAGCGAAGCGGCGAGCAGCAGGCTCGCTGCGGGGATGAAGCGTTTGGTAAACGGACGCGGTATAGACATCGTGCAGACCTCCCGGATCGTTGTCTCTGGTGAGCAAGGCGGATCTTCCGCCTCCGACATGCAGGCATACAATGGATCAGCTTCCAATGCAGCAGCATGTTCGGAGCGGCTCCTCTTGATCTGCTCTCATCTTATCCTGCCGGCCTGCGCCGGACCATGACGCCGCTTTGGGGGATATGGACATATTTTTGGCACGGCGTATTCTCCCCCGACCCGCGCGTTCTCCCCCCGGCAGGCACGGCAAAAGGGAGCTGCCGCAGCAGCTCCCCGGTGGATCTTATTTTGGGCCCTTCATCTCCTGATAGGCCTTCTTCTGCTCTTCCATGACCTCCCTGCCGCCGATCTTCATATACTCCGCCACCATATCGTCATACAGCTTGTCAAAATCGGCCGGCTTGGCGGTCACGGTTTTGACCAGAATCTCGATCCCTTTATCGGACAGCGTCTGACTGTACTTGATCTGGGCTTCGATCGGCCGGTCAAAGCGCGGCTGCAGCTGCCCGTCCGTCTCTCCGATCTTGATGCTGCTCATGGTGAAGTCCTTGTACCGCGGATCGGCCGCATTGGCTTTCAGCGTTTTGTCGGGGTCGCCCATATCCTTGCCGTTGATGAGCATGCTGTAATCGAGGTAGTTGTACATAACCCGCTTGGCGTCTTCCGTGTCCAGGATGACCGGAATCCCTTCCTCGCCCAGCTTGTAGGTCACGCCCTCGGTCCCGTTCTGCAGATCGAAGATCACCTTGTAGTCGGCCATCCAATTCAGGAACTTGACCGCTTCCACGGCACGCTTGCTCGACTTCGGAATCATGATATGGGCGGAGAGCTTGTGATAGATCGCTTTGACGTGCTTGCCCTCGTAGTTGGTGAACGGATCGACAGGCAGCAGGACCGCTCCCGGGACGTTCTTCTGCAGCGTGGAGTAATACGTCATATACACCGGTTCGTTGGTGTTCGTGACGGTGAAGCCGACCTTGCCGTTGACCAGATCCGCCTGGAACTTCTTGCCGTCCTTATCCAGGGCAAAATCCGGGCTGACCAGCCCTTCGTTATACAGCTTGTTCAGGAAGCGGTAGGCTTCCTTGTTCCCCGGCTTCATCAGGTCCGGGAGCGAATAGTACTCCTCTTCTGTCATCTTCGTCCAGAACGAACGCAGAAGCGGATCGAGATTGTTGTTGTATTTGATCCCGTAGGGGATGACTTTGCCTCCCGTTCCCCCGGGGTCCTTCTCCTTGAACGCCTTCAGTACCGCATAGAACTCCTCCGTCGTCTGGGGCGGCTGCATCCCCAGCTTGTCCAGCCAATCCTTCCGGATGATGGGGGTCTGGGAGGCGAGGATGATGCGCTTCGCCGGGATCGTATACTGCTTGCCGCTGAACTTACCGTAGTTCAGCAGCTCGTCTCCCAGGTATTTCTTCACATTCGGTCCGTGCTCATTCAGCAGGGCACCGAGCTCTGTCAGTCCTCCCTGCTTCACCCAGTTCTGGACCGCAGGTTCGCTGTAGGTGAAGATGAGATCCGGCGCCTCGCCCGCCGCCATCAGGACGTTCAGCTTCGGCACCTCCTCGGTCCGCGGCACCGTGACGAATTCCAGCTTGATGTTGTTCGGATCTCCGAATTTCTCCTGCATGTATTTCACGAAAAAGCTTTCCGTCAGAGGGGGAGCTCCAGGAGGCGTATTGCCGCGGTCAAACAGCTCGATCTTGAGTGTCACCGGACTGCCCTTCCCTCCGTCCTGCGCCGCTCCGCCCTCCGGATCTCCGCCGCAGGCGGCCAGCATGCCGGCAAGCAGCGCAGCCATAACGGAAAGGCTTCCTTTTTTGACCGTGGATTTCTTCATGGCCATCAACGTTCATCCCCTTTTTCTCATATGGCACCGCTTAGCCTTTGACCGCCCCGATCATCATGCCGGAAATAAAATAGCGCTGCAGCCACGGATACACGAGCAGAATCGGAATGGTAGCAAACATAATGCTCGCCGCTTTCATGCTCTCGGGAATCGGTACGGTCGCGCTCATGCCTTCGGTAGCCATGGCATCGCTCATCTGATTGCTGATGACGAGCTGGTACAGCTTAAGCTGAATGGGATACATGTTCTGGTCCGTGATGTAGAACAGCGCATCCATGAAGCCGTTCCAGCGGCCGACGGCGTAGAACAGGCTCAGCGTCGCCAGCACAGGCAGGGACAGCGGCAGCACAATGCGGACCAGGATGCCGAAGTGGGAGCAGCCGTCCATCCGTGCCGACTCCTCAAGCTCCTCGGGAATCGAGGAGAAGAACGATTTCAGAATGATCAGGTAGAACGCGTTGATCATCCCGGGAAGCACCAGCGCCCAGATCGTGTTGGTGAGCTTCAGCGACTTGACAAGGAGATACTCAGGTATCAGGCCGCCGCTGAAGAACATGGTGAACAGGATGGTCAGCAGGAAGAAATCCCGGCCCCTCAATTTTTTCTTCGTCAGCGGGTAGGCCGCACAGATGGTCATCACCATGCAGATCAGCGTAAAGAGGACGACCAGCCCGATCGTAAAGAACAGCGAGTTGAACATCTTGACGTCCTTCAGCACCGTCTCGTAGGCCAGGGTGCTCCATTCGACGGGAACCACCGTCACTTGATTCGACAGGATGGCATCATTGGAGCTGAGCGAAACGGAGGCCAGGTGCAGAATGGGTACAAGACAAAGGAACGATGCGGCCGTGACGACGGCGAGGATTAGTATGTCGATCAATCGGTCGCTGACGGACGTTTTCATGGCGGATCCCCTCCCTTCACCAGATGCCCTGGTCGGTCACTTTCTTGGAAATGTAGTTGGAGGCGAGCAGGAAAATGAGGCCTACCACCGCCTGGAACAAACCGATGGCTGTCGCAATGGAGAATCGCGCCGACTGGACGCCCACCTTGTAGACGAAGGTGCTGATCACGTCGGACACGTCGGTCACTAGCGGATTGCCCAGCACGAACGGCCGTTCAAAGCCGATGCTGGCCATATGTCCGATGTTGATAATGAGCAGAATCATAATGGTCGGCTTGATGCTGGGGAGAGTGATGCTCCATATTTTCCTCAGCCGTCCGGCCCCGTCCACGTCCGCCGCCTCGTACAGCTCCTTGTTGATGCCTGTCAGAGCGGCAAGGTAGATGATGGTGCCCCAACCCGCATTCTGCCACACACCGGTCCCTACATAAGTCATGATCCAGTACGTTGGCTCCGTCAGGAAGGGAATCGCTCCAATGCCGGACACCTTCAGCAGATGGTTGACCAGACCGGTGTTGGTGGACAGAAGCTGATACACCATGCCCCCGATAATGACCCAGGAAATAAAATGCGGTAAATAAAGGATCGTCTGGGCCCCTTTCTTGAACCAGGGGATGCGGACTTCATTCAGCAATAAGGCAAGCACGATCGGGGTCGGAAAGGAAACCGCCAGATCGAGCAGGTTGAGCAGGAACGTGTTGCGCAGCACCTTATAGAAATCCTGCATGGCAAATATTTCGCGGAAGGCGGCAAGTCCCGCCCATGGGCTGCTCCAGATGCCCTCGAACATGTTGAACTCCTTGAAGGCGATCGTGACCCCATACATCGGGATGTACTTGAATACCAGAAAGTAAAGCATCGGCAGCGCCAGGAGCGCATATAACTGCCAATCCTGCCCCGGTACAAAGCGGCTTCTTTTCTTCACGGATACGGGCACGAACGATTCGGCGGGCAGGACGTTATCCTGCGCTGCAGGTCTCTTGCCTTGCATAGGCTTCCTCCTTTTCTTCGGTTGGTGTCTCCACAGTAAACCAAGCCGCCGCAGACGAGCAATTCACATAAATCGCCCGCTTATCGAAAAGGTATAAAGCGCTTTCAATTACAGGAATTAACCTTTGCGATCACTTAACCTAACCGCACTAACGCCGCGTCATCAAGGCCTGTATCCGAAAAAAACAGCGCCGGTTAACCGTCCGCCCGCTTGCGGTAATGGCCCGGGGGCTGCCCGAACATATTCTTGAACGCGCGGTGAAACGAGATGACGTGGACATAACCGACCTTCTCCGCGATGTCCTGAACCGGAAGTGACGTATGGAGCAGCAGCTTCTGCGCTTCCTCCAGCCGGACCCTGAGCATGTAATCGATGAATTTCTCGCCGAACTCCTCCTTGAAGAGCCTGCTCAGGTAGCGCGGGTTCATCTCGAACCGGTCGCTGATTTGGTTCAGGGACAGATTGGGGTCCGCGTAATGCTTCTCAATATATTCCTTCACCTGGCCGATCAGCGCGTAATTGTTTTTGACCGAGCGCAGCGACCGGACACGGTCCTCCATCCCGGTCAGCACCGAGCCGAGCCGTGCGCTCCATTCCTCCAGGGTCTCCGAGCCTCCGGCGATTCGCTCGAGCTCGGGCATCATTTCGTCTTGAACAAGCCGCCCCACTTCGCCCGACATATCGATCATCTCTTTGTGCAAATGATAAATCATGTAACTCGTTACCGTTTCGATATCCTTCTGCGAGAACCGCCCCTTCTTCAGCTCTTGGTAGAGCTGGAGCAGATGCTGGTGCCACTTTCCGTCGCCGGTACGCAGGGACTTCGCCAGCGTCCTGCAGGACTGGAGATGGGGGAAGATGCGCCCCTTCGCCTTGGACTGCAGATCGCCGCCGCCGATCATCGCCCCCACGCCGAAGACCGGCTTATACGAGATGTGCTCCTTGGCTTCCGCATACGAGCGGACCGCCTCGTCCGGAGAGTGGGCCTCCGAGCCGATGCCCGCCGACACCGTAAAGCCCAGGTTGTCCGCCGTCCACTCCTGCAGCTTGCTCACTGCGTCCCTTACCCGTTCCTGGTTCACACCGCCGTCCTGATAGAAGAGGATCGTCATCTGCTGCGGCTCCAGCCATTCGTTCCACACATAGAGTCCTTCGCTCTGGGCGATCTCCTGAAGCACATTGCTGAGCACGAAGGTAAGCAGATACCGGTCGGAGGCATGGTAAGCGGCGGCGAAGTGGGAAAACCGGTCGATCTCCACCACCGCCGCCGTTAACCGCTCGAAGTCGGGCCGCAGCTGCAGCTTCGCCATTTGTTCCCGCCACTGCACCATCGGCATCGCCTTATGCCCTTCGAGCCAATCGAACAGCGTCTGCCTCCTGCGGAGGAGCAGATCATCCTGATGCAGCTGCTCGTACTGTCCGGCCCTCTCGAGCAGTCCGTCGATCGCCGCCTCGATGAACTTCAGTTCGTCCTTCTCGGCATGCCCTACCAGCTCGCCGCTCTTGCGCTTGGTATAGTTCCGGATGCGGCCGGCGATCGTCTGGATCGGCTTGTAATTGCGGTGGGTGATATAGGTAAACCAGAGGAGGCCGCAGGCGGTCACGACGATCCCGACGATCATCCACATCTCATTCAGCCCGGACAGCAGGGACAGCTTCCTGTCCCCGGGCCCAACCGACACATACGTCCAACCCGTATAGTCCGATCGGGTATGGACGGAAGCGTCCCCTTCCGGGGCAGGAGGCTTAGCGGCTGCCCCGCCTTCAAAGGTATCTCCGCCGCTGCCCAGAAGCAGCACAGGACCGGCATCAAACCCGTTCAATTCCTTGACGAAACGAAGCAGGGCCTGCACCCGGATATTGACCACAATCATGCCCTGCTTCTCCCCGCTGTAGGGATACAGCTTGGCCAGCGAGACCACACGCTCTTCACCGTTTTCATGAATGAATTCCTTGAACGTTCGGGGGTCGGTCCACACCTTCCCGTTCCCTGCGGCCCGGTAAGCAGCTTCCAGGAAGGAACGGTCCCCGAATTGGTCCAGCGCCGAGAGGCCGCTTCTCGACAGCACCATACCGGAGTTTGGATTGTATAAGTAGATGGAGTTGGAGAAGGGGAGAATGGAGGATAGCTCCTCCATATTCTGGGATATTCGGAAATAGTCGTACAGCGCTTGATCCCCGGAAGCGGTAAAAAAATCAGCAAGGGAACGGTTCATATTCATTTCCTTGACCACCATCCGTTCCGCCGATTTCATGTTGGCGTCGATGGCCTGAAGGACCTTCACGGCGATCGCCTCGTTCATCATCCGGAGCTGGTTCTGGGCGGAGCCGCTGAGCACGGAATAAAAGGAAAAAATCAAAACGGAGATCACTACAAAAAAGATCGGCGTGTAGGACAACAGCATCCGGTAATACAGATTCATCCTCATCCTGATTCATCCTCCTGGGCCTTATTGGTCCTGAACAATGCCCCGTCCTCTCTCTCCTTCCAACACCTGGCTGCCCGCGGCATTTCAATTTTTTCCCTAGCTTACCACTTTGAAGCGCTTCCATCAATGTCTTTCCGGTGGCAGGTTCATGCCCAAAAAGGACCTGCATTGCGCAGATCCTAGGGGGCGGGGCCTCCCGCTGTCTCGGGTTTGGTTGATCGGGCTGCGTGCTTCAGTCCGACACATTGCAGGCCGAAACCCATGGCAGGCCGGCCTCCGTCACAACGGGTTCCCTCCTCGATGCTCCTTCCGGAACTCCAGCGGGGTATGGCCGGTGGCCGACTTGAACACCCGGTTGAAGTGCCGGATATTCGAGAAGCCCGATGCCTCCGCGATGGAAGCGATCTTCTCCGGGGAATACAGGAGCCGCTTCTTCGCCTCCTCCACCCGCAGGTTCGTCAAATATTCAATGAAGGACACCCCGGTCCGGGTCTTGAACAAGGTGCTGAGGTAGGAGGGGTTCAGGTACACTCTCTCGGCCGCCCCGCTCAGCGTAATCGGCTCCGCATAGTGCTCGCGGATATACGCCAGCACGGCCACCACCGGATGGACGGCCGCCCCCGCCCTGCGGGAGGACAGGACGGCGGCGAGCCGGCCGATGATCTCCCCGAACGCCGCCGTGAGCTCTGACCGCGAGGAGATCGAGCACAGCTCCGCGAGCACCTGCTTGATCTCCCTCGCCTCGAGCCATGCCTGCACGCAGTCCCGCTTTACCGCTGTCTCGTAGAAGTGCAGCACGGTCTTGCAGACCTGCTGCTGGATCGCGCCCGGATCGGCGCTGCGGCCGAAGAGCTCGCCGGCCCACTGGCGGGCGGCGGCCTCCGCGTTCCCGGCGCGGCCTTCTAGGACCGCCTCCTCGAGCAGGCGCCAGTCGCTGCCGGGCAGCTCCGCCTTCCGCCCCCCGTTCCCGGCGGTGGCCTCGTAGGTCAGCACGCGGTCGCCGCCCTGCACCAGCCGGTAGAGCAGCGCCACCTCCGCTTCGGCGAACGAACGCGCCGCCGATTCCAGGTCGCCTGCGGCTCCGCCCACCCCAATGGTGACGGTCAGGCTCGACAGCGTCCGGATCTGGTGGCACACGCGCTTCGCCAGGCGGACGACTTCCTCCCCCTCCCCCGCTTCATGGTTCAGCAGCGCGACCACCTTCGAGTCCCCCGAGATGAAGAGCTCCCCGCGCATCCGCGGGGGAATGAGCTCCTGCACGAACTGGGAGATGAACAGCGCGAAGAGCGAGGGATCGGCCAGCGAATACCGGCTCTCCGCAACCGAATCGCGGTCGAGATGGGCCACACAGCACGTCCAGGCGGGATAGGGGAAGCTCAGGCCCACGCGGTCCAGCAGCTCCAGCTCCTCCGCATGGATCGTGCCCGCCACCAGTGAAGACAGAATGTGCTGTCGGAGCTGCTGACGCACCTGCTTCTCCTCCTGGTCTTCCTCTGTAGACTCCCGCCTTCTGGCATGCTCCTCCAGCCACTCTTCCTTGAGCTTCGCCAGCGTGCCGAAGAGCTCTTCCCTCTCGGGGGGCTTCATAAGATAATCCTTGGCCCCCATCTTCAGCGACTCCCGGGCATAGGCAAAATCGCTGTAGCCGCTCATCACGATGCAGCGCACCCCGGGGTAATGCTCCTTGATGATGGACTGCAGCTGAATGCCGTCCATCCGGGGCATCCGGATATCCGTGATCACCACGTCGGGCAGGCAGGCTTCCATCCGCTCCAGCGCCTCCACCCCGTCCCTCGCCGTACCGGCGACCGTCCAGTCGGGCGCCAGGTCTGCCAGCAGATGTTCGAGCCCTCTGCGGAAGACCGATTCGTCATCAACGATCAATAAGGTCGGCATACCGTTCATCCCCCCTCGTTCTATCCGGGTCCCCGTCTTCTCTTAGGCTGACCAGAGGAAGCAGCAGGCTGACGCTCGTGCCGCTCCCCGGTCCGCTGTCGACGGTCAGCCCATACTGGTTCCCGTACCGCAGAGCAATCCGCCGGTGGACATTCACCAGCCCGTGCCCGCCGGGGCCTTCCGGCAGCGGTGCTTCATGAATTCTTCTCCGCAGCTCCTGCAGCCGGAGAGGCTCCATGCCGGGGCCGTCATCCACAACGGTGATCCTCATGCAGCCGTTCTCCCGGACGGCCCTGAGCCGGATCGTGCCGCTTCCCCAGTCCTTTTCGAAGCCGTGGATGATGCAGTTCTCGACGATCGGCTGCAGGATCAGGCGGATCACCGCGAAGCCGAGGAGCTCCTCCCCGATCTCGGTGATGAAGGTCAGCCGCTCCTCATACCGAATGCCCTGAATCGCCATGTACCCGTTCACATGCTCGAGCTCCTGCGACAGAGGCACCTCATGCCGGTTGCTGCCGATGCTGTAGCGCAGCAGACGGCTCAGGGTATTCGTCATCTTGACAACCTCCCGGCTGCCGCCAAGCTCGGCATACATCGAGATGGAACCGAGCGTGTTGTACAGAAAATGCGGATTAATCTGGCTCTGCAGCGCCGCCATCTGGGAATCCTTCTCCCGGATCTCCGACTCGTAGAGCCGGTAGCCGAGATCGCTGAGGCGCGAGACCATCAGGTTGAACGTCTGGCTGAGCTGCCCGACCTCGTCCCTGCTCTCGATCGGTACGGATACGCCGAGTTCCCCGCGCTCCACCCGCTTCATGACGCTGCGCAGGCGGCTGATGGGCCGGGTAATGCGCAGCGACAGCCAGACCGAGAGCACGAGGCCCAGCAGCAGGCAGAGCAGGCCGATGCCGATAATCGAACGGCGCACGCTCTCGGTCTCCTGCAGGAGCGCCGTCAGGGGGACCGTCTTCACCGTTGTCCAGCCCGTGACGTCGGAGGTCCGGTACGTCATCAGCTCCTCGCGGCCCCCGCGGCTGACGGTCAGCGTCCCTGCTCCCCGGTAGCCCGCCAGCGACTCCGCCTGTAAACGGGAGCCCTTCGCATAGACGATGGACCCTTGGCCGTCTACGAGCGCCACGTCCTCGGATGGTGAAGTAGACATCTGATCGAGCTTGCTCCGGACGCTGCGGATCTCCACGTCCAGTACGATATAGCCGAGGTCCTCGCCGGTCTCCAGGCTTCGAAGCTTACGGGCCAGAGAAAAGACTTCGAACGGAGCCCCGCCGGTGGATCTCACTTCATGCAGTCCGATATACACACCACGGCCGGTGCGGGAGGCCGCCTCCGCCCAGGGCTCCTGCCTCCAACCGGACGCGGAGAAGTGAGCGGCGCTGTCCGGCCGCAGCACATATGCGGCCCCCCGCTCCCCGTAGAGGTACATCCCCACCACATCGACACGCCCGTTCGTGAACACGAGCTTGACGAGCTCCTCGAGGGCAGCCCGCTCGTCGAACGAGGGAGGCCTGCCTTCCGGCCGTGGAGTCGCCAGAAACCGCATCACCTCCGGCAGCTGGTACGGCAGCGTCGACAGCAGGCCGAGTTCCTTCATATAAGTATCGATATTGGCCGTCAGCTCCCGGACGGCATCCCCTTGATATTTGCCGACATTGCGCTGGATGGAGGCCGAGTAACCCAGATAGCTGACCGTGCTCGCGACGAGCAGGGGCAGAGAGATCAGGACCAGGCTCACGATCATGAATTTGTGGAGCAGCGGCTGCCGGTGCAGCAGATCGCGAAGATGCTTTGTTCTCATGGCCTCGGCTCCCCTGCATTCTCTACGATCGTCCGCTTCAGCCCCTCCAGCACTTCGGCCGGCGTCCGCTTCCCGGCCAGCATCAGCTCGAAGCTGCGCTGGGCCGCCGCATTGATCCGCCCCTGCCTGGGACTCTTCGGATAATACACCGTATATTCGGCGGCCGCCGCATAGTCGGACCGGTGCCGCAGCGCCCGGAAGTCCGGCGATTCGAGCGCATGGAAGGCCGCCGGAATATGCCCGGCTCTCGCCCAGTCGGCCCCGTGCTGCGCCACCCAGTTCGCGAACCGGGTGGCGGCGGTCCGCCGCTTGGGATCCTTGATCATCCCCGCTGGAAAAGCCAAGGTGTGCGAATCCCCCCAGGAGGCAGGCCGGTCATACAGGGTGGGGAAGGGCACGACGCCGAAGTCGAGCTCCGGCAGCTTTTCGAAGATGCCCGTCCCCCATACGCCGAGGAACAGCACAGCGGCCTGGCCTTCGGAGAAGAGCTTCACGGCATCGGAGACGTCCGGCGGGATCAGCCCGCCGGCATACAGGCTCCGGACATACTGAAGAGCGCGGAGCGCTGCAGCGTCATTCAAAGCCAAGCTTCCGTCATCGGTATACATCTCCCTGCCGCCGTCGATTTGGTTATAGAGCGACCACCACAACCAATAAGCGTCGATCCGCATGCTGGGCATGGCCAGCGGCGCCACCTCCTTCGGCACGCGCTCCCGGAGAGTCTCAAGAAACCGGGTGAAGCCTTCCTCCCCTTGTACGAGCTTCGGTTTCCCTTCACCGGTCAGCAGCTCCGCTTCCCTCAGCCACCGCTTGTTGTAGTACATGACGTAAAAATGGGTGTCGAGCGGAACCGCGTAATGCCTGCCGTCCGCCACGGTGGCTTCGACAACTGCCGGGTTGTAGTCCCCCCAGCGGATTCCCGCGCTCCCGGCCTCCCCGTCGATGGCGTCCAGGAATCCGGCCGCCTGCAGCTGGGCGAACTGTGAGGCGTGCACCACTG
This sequence comes from Paenibacillus sp. S-38, assembly GCF_049942825.1. NCBI lineage: Bacteria > Bacillati > Bacillota > Bacilli > Caryophanales > Paenibacillaceae > Paenibacillus > Paenibacillus sp. S-38. The sequence continues at coordinate 2,601,570 of NZ_CP187970.1, read as the reverse complement.
CCACATCCGGTGCTTCCTCCGTCACAATGGAGGTCGTCAGCTTCGTGTAATAGTCTTCAGATTTATTGTTGATGAGATCCACCGTCACCCCGTCCGCGTTTTCCTGATTGTAGCGCTTCACCAGATCGATCATATACAAGCCGTCCCCGCCGCTGAAGGGGGTCCAGAACGTGATTTTCGTAGTCGCGCTTTCATTAGCAGCCGGCAGCGGCCCCTCCTGCGTCCCCGAGCCCAGGCATCCACCCGTCCCCAAAGCGACTGCCGTGAGGAGTAAGGCACTGCGGCACAGCCTTCCTATGCGTGTCATGTGTCAACCTCCGCAACCCAGTCTCACTTTGATGATTGGAACCTTAAGCATAGCCGATCCTCCGCAGCATTGTACATGGCACGGGGTTGGTAAATATGGACATATTTTTAGGTGGCGAAGCCCCATTCCATGCTGGGATAGGTATGGCAAAAAAGCCAAGCGAACGCCCATCCGCTTGGCTTCTTGAATCCGCTGCTCCGAGGCGAACCCGGCCGCCCATAACCGGCCGCCCAGGTCTTCCCGGATCCTCCGTCCGGACGCGAGGGGAATTAGAATGATGTGGCTGTTTCCGCCGGCAGCCCCTTGTCCTGGACAGCGGGCCTCGTTCACTGCCCCGGGTATTGCTCGTACCTGCCCCGGCTGCCGGCCTGGGACTGCGTTGCCCGGGTTACAACCCGTCGTTGATCCGTTTGATGATCTCGAGCGGGATCTTCGGCTTACGGTCGTAGGTGAGCAGTCCGTTGATCTCCTGCTCGACATCCGTCAGCTGGGTATAGCAGTAGCCCTGCACGACCGGGGACTCCAGCAGCGGCTGGATCACGCTGCGCAGGCGCCGCTCGAAGTCCTCCTCGTTCTCCGCGCCCGAGTAGCCCCAGCCCTCCCAATCGCTCTTCTTGAAGGCAATGCCTCCGAATTCCGTGACGATGATCGGCTGCCCGGCATACGGGAAGCCCTCGACCGCCAGGCGCCGGTTGGCCGGCATGGCGGAGACCGCCTTGTCCGCAGTGCTGTACCGCTCCTGAAGCACCTCCCTGCGCCACTCGTAATCGTGAATATTGAAGAGATCGGTCGTGACCATCTCCCACCCGTCATTAGATACGACCGGACGCATCTCATCGATCGATTTGGTCAGATGGTACATCGCCAGAGCGTGCTGCTGCTGCCGCTTGTCGATCTGGATGTTCGGCACCCCCCAGCTCTCGTTGAGCGGAACCCAGGCCACGATGGACGGGTGGTTGTAATCCCGCTCCACCGACTCCAGCCACTCGCGGGTGAAGCGGTGCACATACTCCTCCGAGTATTCATACGCATTGGCCGCCTCGCTCCAGACAAGCAGGCCGAGCCGGTCGCACCAGTACAGGTAGCGCGGGTCTTCGAGCTTCTGGTGCTTGCGCGCCCCGTTAAAGCCCATCGCCTTCGTCAGCTCCACATCCTGCCGGATCGCGGCGTCGCTTGGAGGGGTCAGGTTGCCGTCCGGGAAGTAGCCCTGATCAAGCACCAGCTTCATCGTATACGGTCGGTTGTTGATGCAGAGCTTCCCGTCTTCGACCGATACCTTCCGCATGCCGAAGTAGCTCTTGACCGTATCCACTACGCTCTCCCCGTCGAGTAGGGTGAACGTCACATCGTACAGGTTCGGATGCTCCGGCGTCCACCAGCCGCCGAGCCCGTGGTCGTTGAAGTCCTCAAGCCGGATACTGCGGGTATGCCGGCTGCCCGTAATGCGGTATACATCTTCCGCTGCCGGCTTCCCGTCGAACGAGATGTCCACCTTCAGCCGCAGATTCCCGCTCTGCTCAGCCCCCTGGATGAAGCTGCGAATCTCAATGGACTTGCGGTCGATATCCGGCGTCATCCGGACCTTCTCCAGATGGACGGGGGATACCGCCTCCATCCAGACCGTCTGCCAGATCCCCGTGGTCCGGGTGTAAAAAATGCTTGCCGAATCCATCAGCCAGTACTGCTTGCCCCTCGGCAGCGTGACATCCCGGCTGAAGTCGGAGGCCTTGACGACCAGCACGTTGTCCCCGTCCTGCGCTTTCAGGGCCTCCGTTATATCCGCATGAAACGGAGTATGGCCGCCCTCATGCCGCGCCACGAGCGTACCGTTCACCCAGACCGAAGCCTCGTAATCCACCGCGCCGAAGTGAAGCAGGATGCGGCGTCCGGCGAACGTCTCCGGCACGGTCAGCTTCCTGCGGTACCAGACGATGTCATGGAAGTCCGGGTCTCCGATGCCGCTCAGCTTGCTCTGGAAGGCGAACGGCACCTGGATCCGCTTGGTCAACTCCCTGGAGCCGGTGTGCCAGCGCTCCCGGTCCCCTGCCTGCTCGTCGTCGAAGTCGAACTCCCACTCTCCATTGAGATGAATCCACTGGTCTCTTACAAACTGCGGGCGCGGATGCTCCGCTCGAAGATGGTCCGTCATCTGCTTCTCCTCCATTAGTTTCCCCGTAGGTTAATTAATTAACAGTTTATAACGTTTTCACACCCCTATTATGCCTTCCATCCTCCGAATACGTCAACCAAAAGTTGATTAATTAACTTTTGAGGAATATAATAAAAGATGATTAGAGGCTTTGCTGTCCTTGAAGGACCGTGCTCGTGTCAAAATCACACCCGAAAGGCTTACCCTACATGAACATTCCCGTGAACAGCCGTCATATGTCCCTGCTCGAATGCTTCGGCTCCGAGACCCGTGTGCGGATGATTGAGCTGCTTGGCATGCAGCCGATGAACATCAAGGAGCTGGCGGATACGCTCGAGCTCTCTTCCGCCATTATCACCAAACACATTCAGAAGCTGGAGGAGAACGGGATCGTTGGAACGGAGAGTATCTCCGGCACCCGGGGCCGGCGCAAGGTCTGCTATCTCATCCCGGACTCCATCGTGCTCCAGCTGAAGAGCCCGGAGCCGCAGCCGGAGCAGGAGGAACGCAACGGCTATGCCGTCTCGATCCCTGTCGGCCAGTACGAGCGCTGCAGCGTGAAACCGACCTGCGGCCTAGCCTCGGAGTCCGGTGTCATTGGCATGGTGGACGACCCCCGGTATTTTTCCGACCCGGAGCACGTGAAGGCGAAGCATCTCTGGTTCGCCTCCGGCTTCATCGAATACCGCATCCCGAACTATCTCGTCGGCAGACAAACCGTCCGCAGCTTCTCCCTGTCGCTCGAGATCTGCTCCGAAGCGCCCGGCTATAACGAGCACTGGCCTTCCGATATCACCTTCTCGCTGGTGGACACGGTGCTCGGCACCTGGACCTGTCCCGGAGACTTCGGCAGCACGCCCGGCGTCCATACGCCGAAGTGGTGGAATCTCGGGACGCAGCACGGTCTGCTGAAGACGGTCACCATAGACGAACGCGGCACCTATCTCGACGGGGTCCGGCTGTCCGGACTGACTTCCGCGGACCTTGCCATTGGAACCGGGGAAGATCTTCTCTTTCGCATCGCCTGCCCCGAGACGGCCGAGCATCCCGGCGGCGTCAGCCTCTTTGGCCGGCACTTCGGCCATTATGACCAGGAGATTGAGGTCCGGATCCGTTACGAAGCTTAGCGGAAGGCGGCTTTGCGGGCAGCGCTTCGCAGGGGAGCCCCCCTCAAGATGAGATTTTCCAATATGTAAGACCCCTTGCAGACGACGAGGTTGATAGATTCGGGGTGAAAGCGCGGCACCGTGTGGAGCTGACGAATAAGGGGATCCGGGCGGCACCGCTCACCCGAACCGCCGCCCAGGGTTCCTCCGCCCCGCGAAGTTGCGCGCCCCACCTGACAGCAGCGCGGCATCATCCAACCGGCAGGGCCCCGGCGTTCCGCGGCCAGCACCGCACGCTGGGCGGCGCATCGCCAAAAAGCCGTGCAGATGCTTTCTCCTGCACGGCTTTGTTCACATTATGGAATTGATAACATTATCCTGCTGACGCGCAAGCTGTCTATATAAATAGAGGAAGTACGGTGCGTTATTCCCACTTTTCGATGGTACCCACCAGAAATAAAGGAACTCAGATGAGCTATTCCAGGGACGGGCGCGGATTCCAAGTCCCTTTTCCCCTGATAAGGCATTTGAATTCCGCTATGTTTCGGGAAATGCCGGGAAATCCCCCAATAAGACACCGCACATCCGCTATTTTTAAAACGAACGCTTTGGCGCCGTGCCGAAACGCTCGGTAACCGTAGGGTGAGGCGGAATCGCATACCTTCCGGCACGAACTGCAGGCCGCGGATCGCGGCCGCCTGGGGCGAACAGCGGATCTGTTCCGCCTGCAGCAGTGGCAGCTGCGACCATCCGTCCGGCAGTCGTGCTTCCCTGCATCTGTCCCCGTATGGACTGCGTGAGATAGGGATTCGGCCAGATCAACTGGTCCGGTGCCATCCTCCCATCTTCCTCAGAAGCCCTCAGAGCACCCGCTTGACCGCTTCCCACAGGGCCTGGCACAGCTCAGGCGACCGAGATTCTTCTCCTCCGGCCCGCACGCTCCAGTTCCCGGACGCTTCACGAATCTCCACGGGACCTCCCTGCGCGTTCAAATAGGCGATCATCTCCCCGATCGTCAAGAGAGGCAGCGCTTTGACCGAGTCCACGCCGTTGAGGTAATACACCATCTCTTCGTGATCTCCAATCGCCATGTAGTCTCCTTCCTGCGGCGTCCACTGCCGGCGCAGCCTCTCCTGCTGTTCCCTGCTCAGTTCCTGCAGACTGCTGCTGGTGATGCGCTGCATCATGAGACATCCTCCCCTTTTCCTTCCGGTTCACGGCATGTGGTGCACGCCAAACAGACCCATGTCGCGGGCGGAAGACTGGCTTCCGACCGGCGTCTATCCATGGGCCCCGTATGAACAAAAAAAGACCCGTGGCTGCGGGTCATTCATTACGAGCTGAATATGGCTCCGACCCATCTTCCGCTGACGAGGTTAGCTGTCGGGCTCGGGGTAGATGGTCCCCTACATGATCACATGATACGCCCCAAAAACTTGGTTCCCCCGCTTCCCGAGACCAACCGGCCCGGCAATTAAGCGCAGGTTAATCATACCGGGCCGTTGGAGCTTCCGTCAAGGCTTTCATCCCCATTTTCCATGATATACCGCTCCGTCCGCGCCCCCCTACTCGAACGATAAGGCGGATTACACCGCCTCCGTGCGGGAACATCCGGCCCAGCCGCCTCCCCGGCTTCTCCGGAAGGCGGTTACTGCTGCGAGGCGCTCCCCCGAGCGCCCAACGCAGCCAGGCCAGCTGCCCGGGCCATGGGATTCCACCGCAGCCGCGGCCTTATACGGCATTTCGTCCGTTCTTTTTTCAGCGCCGCCGCGCTTCATCCCTCCCGGTTCATCTCACCCGGTTTTAGTCTACCTGGTTTCTCACAAGCCCTCCCGGGTCGAGCCGCAAGTTGTGCCCCTCGGACTACCCGCTGCTTGCGGCCAACAGCTTCTTCGTTAATCGGGAGGCCAATTCATCGACGGACATCAGCCGGAGCCCCAGCAGGGGCGCCAATTGGCCGAGCAGTGAAGGACCGTTGTTCGATAAGATGACGAAGCCCACTCCTTTGGCCCGATTCAAGGCAATAAAGGAGCTTGAGCCATAGGTTCCCCCATTGTGCCAATGCGTGACCGTTCCGTCCTTCTCCCTGTATCTCATCCAGGCGTAGCCGATCCCAATCCCTCTGCCGGGCATAATGGCAGCATGCTCGCTTAAGGACTCTTCCACGGCCGAACTCAACATCGCTGAATCCGCCGCAGAGGAGGCGGGGGTTAGATGAGCTTCCAAATAATTCAGCATATCGGTTATCGTCGAGCGCACCGCCCCGGCGCCCCCCAGGGCATCCTGGAAGTCCCAATGCTTCCGCGGTTTCCCCCCCGAACTGTACACCGGCAGGAGCTGCCCCTGTGTGTTCGGTCCGCTGCCTGCAGCAGTATCCGGCATGCCAAGGGGGTGGAACACGTACCGGTTCAAGGCCTCGTGGAGCTTCATGCCGAGCCGCTTGCTGAGCAGCCACCCCAGCAGGCCAAAGCCGTAGTTGGAATACCGGTGCCTGCTGTGCTCCGCCGGTTTCTCCGCCAGAACGGCTTCGATCAATCGCGTCTCATCATAGTTGGCGTACGGATTGAGCCGGTCCGTGATGGCGGCTTTGAAATTGCCCGGTACATCCGGCAGGCCGGCAGTATGGGTAACGAGATGGAGCAGCGTCTTTTGATTGGCGAATGGACTTGAAGAGAGGTCCGGAAGCAAATCCGACAGCCGGTCGGAACGTCTCCATACCCCCTCGATCTCCCCGGCGGCCAGCAGCAAGCCGGTCATGGTTTTGGTAATGGAGCCGATCTCATAGATCCGCTTCGGACGGTCGGATCCCTCGGATGCTTCCTCGGATGCTCTCTCACCCGTCCATATCATTCGGCCGGAGGGATGAAGAATCCCGACCGTGACTTGATGTGCCGGCCGACGGGCCCAGCGCTGAACGCCTTTTTGTGTCAAGCATTCTTCTATCACTTGATGCATCTGCGGACACCTCAATTTCGCTATGATATTGTTATGATATCACTATTGGAATTAATTTACTATCCTATTTTTGAGGATACAGCAGGATGAACGCTGGTGAGATTCAAATTCTTAGATGAAAAACAAAATACCACCCCTTCCGGGTGGTATCTGCCGTATCTACACATTGTTCATAAACGTTTTGTGATAAGCATTGCGATACTGCGTCGGGGTCATATTCGTGTGGTGCCGGAACAGGCGCATAAAATATTTGTCATCGGGGTATCCCGTCTCGGCCGCCACCTCCTTCACGGACAGCGCGGCCTCCTCAAGCTCCTTCGGCAGTCCCCGGAAGAAGTTCAGCATGAGCAGCACGTTGAAGATCGGCACCACACCGGGCAGGATCAGCGCCCAGACGGAGTTCAGCATTCCCGTCTCCTTGACGACAAGGTAAGTTGGAATCAGGCCTCCGCTGAAGAGCATCGTGAAGACGAAGATCCAGGCATACACGGTCCTGGAGCGGAATGTGCGGGCATCCTTGGACAGCGGATAGGCCACCAGGATCGTGAGTACCAGGTTGACCGCCACCCCAAGCGTGACCCGGGTCAAGCTGACAAGGAACGAGCCCGTAAACTGGCGGTTATCCATCATGTAAGTATAGGACGAAAGCGTCCAATCCACCGGCCAGAAGGTCACCTTCCCCGCCGCCACCGCAGCGCTCGAGCTGAAGGAGATCGCGAGAATGTTCACCAGCGGAAAGAGACAGAGCAGCGCAAGCAGGGTAAGCACCGCATAATTGATACGAAGAAACCAGCGGTACGGAGCCAAGATATGATGCATCGGCGGTAACCCCTTTCGATGAGTATTGTTATGGAAAAAGTGCGAAAGCGCAGTACCGTGCTTTTGTTGATAGAAACGGCTGAGCCATCCTTTTAAGAACGATTCGTCGTTTATTAGTACTTATCAGATGATAGAAACGAGCTGCTGATGCGGGTTATACACGGCATGTATGTCGAATCAGTTGAAAAATCCGGTAATTCGCTATGCGGTAGGCCAGAAAATACCCGAGCCCGATGAACAGGAAGGATACCACCGACTTGATGAGCCCGAGCGCCGTCGAGACGGAATACTGGACGTCCTGCAGGCCGATCCGGTAGATCATCGTATCGAGAATGTCGCCCGACTCGTAGACCAGCGGGTTGTACAGGTTGAACACCTGGTCGAAGCCCCCGTTCAAGACATTCCCGAGGCTCAGCGCCAGCATCAGGATGATGATCGGGCGGATGCCCGGCAGCGTGATATGCCAGGTCTGCTTCCACCGCCCCGCCCCGTCCATCACGGCCGCTTCGTACAGCGAGCTGTCGATGCTCGTCAGTTCAGCAAGATAGATGATGGTGCCGAAGCCGAATTCCTTCCACTGGTCGCTGATGACGAGTACATAGGGGAACCAGTCGTTGCTGGCGAGGAACTGAATCGGAGGATAGCCCGCCGCCTTCAGCGCCATATTGACGATGCCTCCGCTCGGCGAGAGCACATCGATCAGGATCCCCGCAAGAATGACCCACGAGAAGAAGTGAGGCATATAAATAATGGTCTGCACCGACCGCTTGAAGCCCGAGGAGTGGACCTCGTTGAGCAGCTGAGCCACCAGGACCGGTACGGTCAGACCTGCAATAATTTTCATGACGGAGATAAAGACGGTGTTCCATACCACCTGATAGAAGCCGGGCAGCTCGAAGAGGTACTTGAAATTATCGAGTCCGACCCAGTTCATGACCCGGAAGCCGCCGATCGGCGAGAATTCCTGGAATGCAATGACGAGTCCGGCCATCGGGATGTAATTGTAGATCAGGATCGCGATCAGCCCGGAAACGAGCATGAGATGAAGCGCGATATTGCGTATGAATCCTTTGAGATTGGCGTTCATGTCCTGTCTCCTCCTCTTACGGTTATTATAAAACCGCTTTCGGGAGGCTTCCTAGTGGAGCCTGTTGACTTCCGGTGTCTTTTGTTGACCTAAAACTTTTCTAACATTTGATGAAATATAGGCCTTTGAACCTAAAGAATTCCTAATATTACAGGACAATGTTCGCGATTTTTGATATATTTGATATACAGTTCACTAAACCGAATCGGCTGGACGCACATCATCTTAGAAGGAGCATGCATCATGTCACACGAAAATCGGCAGCATCACCGGTCCACGACGGCGCTGGACCTGTCCTTGTCCATACATAGCATACAGAATAAAGAAACGAAGACCCGGCGGACCTTCATCGAGCTCAAAGACATCTCCCTGACGGGACTGTCCTTCAAGTGTTCGTTAAACTTTCCTTCGGACGGCGACTTCGTCCTGAAGTTCGAGAACGCACTCTTCGGCGAGATGCACGGAAAGATCGTCTGGAAGGAGCATACCGAGACCGGTTACCTGTACGGCGTGCATTTCCTGTCGATCTCCAATGCACTGAACCGCTTCCTGACGCACGAGAGCCTCGCGGGCAGCGGGCGTCTGAGAACGCAGGCCGCCGTCATGACCAAGCCTTGGTCCGCCCAGTTCGAAGCCGTACCGCAGCCGGTGCCGGATAATCATTCGCAGTAACAAGGGGATAACAAACAGAATGAAACTCATATCATGGAATGTCAACGGCCTGAGGGCCTGCGTCAATAAAGGGTTCAGCGAGTACTTCGCGGAGACGGATGCGGATGTCTTCTGCGTCCAGGAAACGAAGCTGCAGGAAGGCCAGATCGCGCTGGACTACCCGGAGTACCATCAATACTGGAACTATGCGGAGAAGAAAGGCTACTCGGGTACCGCCGTATTCACGAAAGTCAAGCCGCTCAGCGTACGTTACGGGCTCGAAGAGGACTCCGAGCCGGAGGGGCGCATTCTCACGCTTGAGTACGAAGGATTCTATCTCGTAACCGTCTATACGCCCAACGCCAAGCGGGACTTGTCGAGGCTGGACTACAGGCTCGAGTGGGAAGACCGGTTCCGCAGCTATATCACCGGGCTGGATGCCGTGAAGCCGGTCATCCTGTGCGGAGACCTCAATGTCGCCCACGAGGAGATCGACCTCAAGAATGCCAAGGGCAACCGCGGCAACTCCGGCTTTACCGCCGAAGAGCGGCAGAAGATGACTGACCTGCTGGAGGCCGGGTTCATCGATACGTTCCGGCACTTCTATCCCGAGCAGGCGGACGCCTACACCTGGTGGTCGAACATGCCGAAGGTACGGGAGCGGAACGTAGGATGGCGCATCGACTACTTCCTCGCCTCCGCCCGGCTTGCTCCTTCTCTGCAGGACGCCCAGATCCACGCCCATGTGCTGGGCAGCGACCACTGCCCGGTCGTGCTGACCTTGGCCGAAGTGCCTCAGGCAGCTTCAGTACAGCCTTAAGCGGCAGCACAACAACCCCCTACCGGTTCATGACCAATAGGGGGTATTTTGCTGCTGTTTATTAGGGGCACCGCTGCCAAAGCCTGCAGTCTCCGTCCGTTATGTTCCCGCCCGCTTTGGCCCCCCTCGCAGACTGCTTCTTGCGAAGGGGATCAATCCGGAATTCGATACCCCGCATGGCCTGCCGGACTTCGCAGCGCCTGCGAGCCAAGCGGGCAGCTGGTTACGGCTGCACCGCTTCTCGGCCTTTTCACCAGCTCTCCGCTGCAGTTCGGGCATACATGGTGCATCGCCTCCGTGCACTCGGGGCAGAAGGTACACTCATGTGTGCATATGTAGGCGGTCGATGTGCGGTCAAGCGTCTTCGTACATGTTTCACAGCGGTCTCTCATCTCGAGTCCCATCGTCATCACTCCGTCTCTGTCTTCCGGTGATATGGCACGCGCTCCCCTGGTGATCCAGAGCAAATGGGGTATGCATGCCTCTCCCGCTATCGGGGTACTCCTATTCAAACAGATCAGCGGTCTGATGAAAAGATCCACTTTTGCGGCAAAAGGATGTACCATTTCGGAGAAGGAAGAGCTGTGGACGCTGCCAGTCATGAAAGGCCTCCCGTATCATCAAACGTCTGGTATGCTGCCACAGGAGTCTTCGATTCTCCAAAGATGCTGGCCCTAAAAAGCTGAATTCGTTTTAAAACAGCCATTTATTTGGGATACTCAAAAATAAAAAGAAACCCTTGGATATCTTTGTCATCCGCTTCAGGACTCTGTAACCTAAGGCCGCACTCGTGACAGGACTGTAATCGGCATGATTTATCACGGCAGTATTGAGGTTAAATGTGAGTTCATAGAGATAGGTGCAGCTTTTCTAGATGGACCATGACTTGTTTTATCACCTCTTATAAGACGAGGTGTTGCGGCAAACTGCCTTTCAAGGAAAAAGGCCACCGATCATCGCCGGCAGCCTCATAAACTCCGATATAACTGTGTTCCCCCCACCTACTCCTCCGCGGTCCCGAACCGCTTGGCATTGCGTGCCCGTGCCCGCTCGGCTTCCACCTCACGATTGCGCGGCTCCGCCTGCGTGACCAGGGCCCCCATAAGCTTTCTGGCGGATGCCGCCACTTCGTCCACAGCGAGGTGGAATGCCTCCGCATTCGCCTTCGACGGGGTCTGAAAGCCCGAGATCTTGCGCACGAACTGCAGCGCAGCGGCCTGGATCTCCTCCTCAGTCGCGCGCGGCTCGAAGTTAAACAAGGTTTTGATATTGCGGCACATGGGCATCTCCCTTTCCTATGGTCATGGTCTTCGTTCACACTTGCCTATACTTGACCGTAAGCTCAGCCAGCTTCGTACGAATGGCCTCCAGCAGCTCCGGCGGCTGCTTCAGCGTGACATCCTGCCCTAGCCCAATGAAAAATTGTGCAAAATACGGAAGGTCCCGCTTCGCAATCTCCCCCTCCAGCCACCCGCTCCCATCCTCGCGCAGATGCAGCTTGGGCTCGGGCCAGGGCGCCGCCTCACACGCCTGCACCCCTGCCGGTGTCAGCTCCGCCAAAATGGTGACGGCCTCCTGCTCCACCAGGGCACGCTGCTCAAGCAGCCGGTTCTCCAGGTGGACATGCCGCAGCTCCATCGGCTTGGTCTCCGAAGCTTCGACGGCCTGCATCCGGTCACACCGGAACACCCGAAGTTCTCCGCTCTGAAAGCAGTAAGCGGGGCAGTACCACAGGCCGTCCCGCGTGTAGAGCCCGACCGGCTGGAGCTCCCTGCGGGAATGCTGCCCCCGGGATGCGTAATCGACGAGCAGCACTTGCTGCCGGATCGCCGCTTCGAGCAGAAGGGATAAATACGGGGAGGACGCCTGCCTCGCAGGAGTCACGAAGTCCACCCGCTGCTTCATCTGGTCGATCCGCTCCCGCGTATCCTGCGGCATATAATAATAGAATTTGTTCAGCGCCGAGGAAGTCTCCGTCTCGAAGGGAAGGGAGGCGTAGTGTCGCAGTGCATGGACCGCGAAGAAGACCGCAACCGCTTCCTCCTCGGAGAACGCGATCGGAGGCAGAATTCGCTGCTTCAATACCCGGTAGCCTCCATGAGGGCCTACCTCGGAATAGAGAGGGACCCCGAGCTCGCTCAGTTCCTGCAGATCGCGCAGGATCGTTCGCGGCGACACGCCGAACTCCCCGGCGAGCTCCTTGACAGTAAACTTGGGTTTTCGGTTGACGGCCATCATGAGTTCCATGAGTCGTTTGGATTTAGACATGCGCAGCTCCATTTTTCATGATCATGACATGAATTGTCACTATTGTCTGATATATTCAAAATGAAGTCAAGATGATTTTCCCTATATCGACCCATTAAAGGAGGAATATTCCATGAGCTCCACCCAACCACAGCACTCCCTCGGAATCCGCAAATTCTTCTCATCCGCTTCGCTCCGGCTCTCTTACCTCGATTACGGCGGGGAGAGCGACAACGTGCTGCTCCTGCTGCACGGACACCTGGGGAAAGCGAGAACCTTCTCGGAGGTGGCCGCGCAGTTCCCTGACTTTCATGTGATGGGCCTGGATCAGCGCGGCCACGGCTGGAGCGGACACCCGGAGGACCGGGATTACTCCCGGGAGGGCTATATCGGCGACATCCTCGCCTTCATCCGCACCGTGCTGGACGGCCGGCCGGTCACCCTGCTCGGCCATTCCCTGGGCGGGCTCAATGCGTACCAGTTCGCAGCACGCTATCCCGAGCTGGTGAAGGCTGTGATCGTCGAAGACATCGGGGCTGAGATTCAGGGGGACCTGAGCTTCGCCGAGAAGCTGCCCGAGCGCACCGGCTCCTTAAGAGAGCTCCGTGAGGCACTGAAGCAGGCAGGCCTGAAGAACATCGATTATTTCATCGAAGGCTCCTTCGAAGACGAGAAGGGCTGGGGGCTCCGCTGCGATCTGCCTGGCATGCGCATTTCCCAGGAGAACTGCAACGGAGCGTGGTGGGACGACTGGCTCTCCTCCACCTGCCCTATCCTGCTGATTCACGGCAGGCAAAGCTTTGTCATGGACGAGGCTCAAGCCGAGCGGATGGCGTCCCGCCGTCCCGGCACCCGGCTGGCCGTATTCGATACGGGTCATGGCGTTCATACGGATGATCCCGGCGGGTTCTGCCGGGAGGTGAGGGAGTTTCTCGAAGGGCTTCCATCCTGAGCTTGGGTGAGCATGGCCCGAAGGAAGGGGGCGCCGCACGGCGTCCCCTTCTCCTGCTTACCGCACCGGATACACCTTGAATTCCCCGTTTCCCGAGGAGAACCTGAGGATATTGCCATCCTCCGGAATGCCTTCATAATAAGCGCCGATCGCCCCTGTCGTACAGCGGTGCCCCGACAGCAGAAGGTTCGCCTCTCTTACGTCAACCTGCGCCTCCAGCTCCCGCATGAAGGCGAACACCCGCCCGAGGAAGCTGCGGATCTCCTCCACTCCCGCATAGACCCGGGGGTCCGGCACCGCGCCGGTCAGCTGAACTTCCTCCCTTCGCAGACCGTCGGCTTCCCCTAGATCGAAGACATCCAGCCGGGGATCCACAACCGCCCGCCGTCCCCCTGCGATCTCAGCGGTTTGAACCGCCCGCTCCTGCGGTGAGGAGAAGACCGCATCGAAGCGGATCTCCCGCAGCCGGTCCCTGAGCTCTTCGGCCTGCCGGATGCCGGTCTCGTTCAGCGGCAGTCCCTTTCTGCCCTGCAGCCTTCCTTCTTTGTTCCAATCAGTCTGCCCGTGCCGGACGACATAGATCATGGAGGGCACTCTCCTTATTCTGTATTGTCTAAATAAGGTAAGTTTAGCACGGATGTCCTCCTGCCGCCTCCTGTTATTCTTCATAATGATAATCCCGGAACTCCTGCGGTGTGACACCGGTGGTCTTCTTGAACAGATAGGCAAAATACGCGGTGGTCTGATACCCTACCTGCTCCGCGACCTCGTACACCTTCCTATGCGGATCGCGCAGCAGCTCCTTTGCCCGGTTCATGCGCAGCTCCTGCACATAGTCGGAGATGGTCCGGCCGGTCTCCTTCTTGAAGAGCACGCTGAGGTAGCTCGGATTGAGCTGGAACTGCTCGCCCAGCTGCTTGACGGTCACCTGATCGAGCAGATGGTCTTCCAGATACCGGGCGATGTTGTGGATCAGATGGTGCTGCTGCGCCGTCCGTTCTTTCTGCTGCATCTGCGCGTACCGGGACAGCTCATCCAGCAGCACCTTCCGGATCTCCGCGGTGCTCGCACAGTCGATCAGCCGCTGCCACATCCGGATGTTGATCTCGCCGTCGTCGCCCTTCGGGCGTTTGAACTTCCGTGCGAGCTCGCTGAGCAGCCCCATCCCGAAGGCCTGAACGTAGGAGAACGAAACCGGGCTCTGCATCAGCAGGAGGTCGAAGGCCTGGTTGAAAGCCAGCACCGCCTGCTCGCCGTCCCCTTTCTCCAGGAGCCGGACTATCTCGGGGATGTTCTCCTCCCGCAGCTGAAACTCCTGGTACTCCGTCGCTTCCAGCCGGTCAAAGTAATGAATGAGCCCGCTGCCGGCTCCTCTGGCCCGGTTCACCATATGCTTTACGTCCTTCAAGAGGAGCGGGGCCTCCTCCCACCCGCTGCTTTCCCGGCTCACCCCGATGGTGAGGGAAGCGGCACACTGCTCGCGGATCACATCCTGAACGAACGGCAGCTGCTTCTCTATCCGAGCCCGGTCCGCCGGCGAAGCGTTCAGGTGGATCACCGCCGCCTCGTCGGCCCCCGTTCTTCCGATATAAGTCCCCGGGAGACCGGACAAGCCCACCCGTACGGCCCTCATCAGCCCGTCGCTCAGCAGGATGCGCTGCCGGGCGTCCTGCAGCGGCGAATCGGGAAGCCTGTCGTAGCCGAACAGGAACAGGCGGAACGGCCGCGGCTCCGCCGGCAGCTCCAGCAGGCGGCTCCACGAACCGGCCATGTCTTCGTTCTGAAGGCGTCCTTCGAGCAGATCCCCTACGAAGCGGTCGTGCAGAACGTCGAGGCTGCCGGTTACTTTTTCCTTCAGGGCCTCGGTTTCCCGCTCGATCTGATGCTTCTTCTCGATGGCCGTCCGGAAGGCCGCCAGCTTCTCTTCCATCTCCTCCGTCTTGATGGGCTTGAGCACATAGGCCTTGACCCCGAGATGAATCGCTTCCTGCACGAATTCAAATTCGTCGTACCCGCTGATCATCAGCGTCTGGAGCGACTGGAGCTGCGGGTAGTCGGAGCGGCACCTGGCAAGCAGCTCGATGCCCGTCATCTCCGGCATCGACACGTCCGTGACCAGCACATCGACCGGTGTTTCAGCCAGTATAGCCAGAGCCTCCTCCCCCGACTCCGCCGTCAGAGGGGACTCGTAGCCCAGCCCGTCCCAGTCGATATGCCGGACAAGTCCTTCGATATGCAGCGGTTCGTCATCTACAATCAATACGCGGATCATCCTGCACCTCCTCGAATGAGTTCGGGCCGCTCCCTGCAAACCGGGATGTCTATGGTAACAGCCGTCCACTCCCCCTCGACGCTGTCTACGGCGAATCGGGCCCTCGAACCGAAATACAGCCCCAGCCGCTCCCGGATATTGTTCATACCGAATCCATTGCCGGTTCCGCTGTAGTTACCCGCTTGAATGAGGTCTAATACCTCCTTGCGGATCCCTTTGCCGTTATCGTAGATCTCCACATGAACGGTGTCATCGGATCGGCCAATCGTGACCCGGAGAAGCGCGTTCTCCGCTCTCATAATGCTGCCGTGCAGATAGCAGTTCTCGACGACCGGCTGCAGGAGCATTTTGATCGTGAAGAGGTCCAGCACCCCCGGCTCCACCTGCCACTCCACTGTAACCCGGTTCGGATACCGCAGCTGCTGGATCTCGATATACGCCCTGAGATGCTCGAGCTCCTCCCGAAATAGCGTAATGTTGTCCCGGTTATTCAGGGCGAGACGGTAGAAGGTCGTCATGGCGTCGATAATGCGTACCTGCATCTCGTCCTTCAGATCCATGGCCCGCCAGCGGACCAGACTGAGCGAATTGTAGATAAAATGGGGGTTGATCTGGGCCTGCAGCGCCTTGAACGACTGCTCTCGTTCCTTCAGGCTGGCCTGCGTGCTCTCTTCGACCAGACGGCCCAGACGGCCGGACATCTGATTGAACAGGAGCTCGAGCTCGCCAAGCTCGTCGCGGTCCCTGCTGCTCACGGTCACCTCGAACACCCCGTCCGAGATATCCGTCATCCGCATCCCGAGCTTACGGATGCGCCATACGATATTCCGCAGCACGGTCAGGATCAGGAAGGTGGACAGCAGCAGGAAGAAAGCGATGCCGACGGCCACTGCTAGGAAGATGCGCCTCGACTGCTCTTCCATCCGGTCCAGGTGGACCAGGGCGGCGACAGTCCAGCCAGAAGAGAGCCGGCTGGTCACCAGCAGCTTGCCTGTTCCCGGCGAAGCCTCCTGATTCTGCCGGTCCCAGTAGGGCTGCAGGCTGGAACCGGCGAGGGGCTCCCCGATCTCACCCGGTTCCGAGGAGGCGATCAGATGCCCGCCGCTGTCTACGATATACAGCTCGCCCGCTCCGCCGAAGGGATGCCGGAACGGTTCCGCGAAGACCGCATTATAGTCGAGCAGCATGTAGACGATGCCGTAGGGATCGCCGGAGCTGCCGAAAATTTTCTGCGTGACCATGAGCTTCGACCTGTCATCGGGTGCATTGGTCCATCTCATGGCTTCCGGGGAAGCCAGCGTCCGCTCGAACCAGAGCTTCTCCTGCAGGCCGGACAGCATACGGCTTTCCGGCTTCCAGAGCAGCCCGCCGTCCTGAACCAGTGTGGCGTTAGCGTGATAGATCCGGAAATCCTCGATGCCCGGCAGGTACTTGGCCGTATACTGGAAGGAGCGGTCCACGTATTCGACGGTCTCCACCTGCTCGAACATATCCGCATAATCGCGGGAGAGCCTGGAGATCAGCTCGCCGTCGGTGGCCGTCCGGACCGCCAGCAGATCGTAGCTCTGCTTCTTGAATTCGATGCTCCGGGCGCTCTGGCGGACCGCTTCCTCGATTGTGAGCAGATAGTTGGCTCTCGTGTGGTGAAGCACCAGATACCCGGCTCCGACAGCCAGAAGTGCCGTAGGCAGGAAGACAATAAGGCCGTAGAGCAGAACGAATTTGCCCTTCAGGTTCATGGGGCGGGTCAGGCGGATGATGGTTTTCTCGATATGCTGTCTAAGCATCGGCTTCCTCCCGTTCCCGTTACTGGCAGAGCTTCCCGCGAACATCAAAACGGAGCACCCCCTAGGGAAGGGGCTGCTCCTTCATTATACTAGAACTCGCCGTTCTCCTGGATATCCGCCTGATACGATTCCCGCCACTCCTGCTTCACCTCGCTCCAGTGGCCGCGCTTCTCCAGCGCATCCCGGAACGCCTGCCAGGCCGCTTCGAACTGCGCATCGTCCTTGGCCATCAGCAGCTTGCCCCGGTACTCCTTGCGGATATTCTCCAGCTCCGGCGCATACTTCTCCATGACACCGCCCTGCTTCGTCTGAACGAGGTCGTGCGAATGCGCATTGCGCACGCCGCCCATCTTCGCAATCGCTTCCGTGAACTGTACGGTCTTGGCCGCCCCTTTCTTCTCCGCCTCCGCCGTATTCCACCAAGGATACCATTTGCCGCTGAAGGACGAAGTCATGTAGAGCTCGGGCGTCACCTTGGCCTTTTGGGCTACGTCGCCCGAATTACGGTCCTTCTTGTAGGCTTCGTCCGTGAACTTCCATTTGCCGAGCGGCCCATCCGTCCAATTCCAATACAGTCCGGGAGGACCTTCGTTGATGACATGCTGCTGCTCCGGCTTCGGCTGCAGGCTGTAATCGAAGAATGTCAGGATTGCCTCCAGATTCTTGGTGTTCTTGTTAATATAGACATCGTAGCCCGGGTACGGATTCACGACCTGATTCGTACCGATCTTCTCGACGCCCGGTACTTTGGGGAACGGAATCGCCTGAACATACCACCCGGGCTCCGTAGGGCCGTCGAGCGTTTCCCAGACGGACGCAGGGATATTCCAGAAGCTTCCCACATTCATCGCGATCCGGCCGGCTTTATTCTTCTCCATGTACTGCTCTTTCTTGTTCGTCACGACCTCGGGGTCGATCAGCTTCTCACGGTACATCCGGTTCAGCCAATGATAGGCGGCTTTATAATTCGGATCATCGTAGGCGAAAACGAATTCGCCGCCCTTCTTCTCGATCCCCGCCCCGCCGGTCGTCACGCCGAAGGCGCTCATCACGGCGTTCTCGTCGCTCCAACCGAGCGAGCTGTTCGGGTCCATCAGGAAAGAGAGGGGAAGTATCGGCTTGCCCGACGCATCCTTAAGCCCGGCCGCTTTCTTCAGGAAGGCCTCAACGCCTTCCAGCGTGGCCAGATCCTCCGCCTTCATGCCGGCCTGCTCGAGCAGATCCGAGCGGACCATCCAGCCCACCGAAGACCAGCCGGGCCACGGATTGTCCGGATTCTGATCGAACCACGAGGGAATCGACCAGATATGGCCGTCCTTATCCTTCATGCGGTCCAGGTACTTCTTCGGGATGGAGGCCAGGCCCGGGTACTTCTCCGGCATATTGAAATACGGCTCGAGCGGCATGAGCAGCTTGGAGCGGTCCATCGCACTCTTGACCGTCTCGCTGCGGCTGAAGATAGCGGCGTCCTTGAACCCGCCCGTGTTGATCCGCAGGTTGAGCGCGGTTGTCGCATCCCCCTGCGTCGCTTCGAGCTTCACCTCCACGCCCGGCTCCTTGTCCTTCCAATACTTCTGGATCAGGCTGTTGTTGTTGATCGTCGCCGACCAGCCCAGCCACAGCTCGAACGATTTCGAGCTTCCGCCCGCCGCAGCCTCCGAAGCGCCTTGGCCCGCATCGGCCGACGGATTGCTGTTCCCGCTCCCGCTCTCTCCCGCACCCGAGCATCCTGCGGATACCGCCAGCATAGCGGCCAGCGTCAAGGCTCCCCACCGTCTGCCTGTTGACTTGAAACGCATACGCATATCCCTTCCCCCTGTCTCTGCCTGTTTTGGTATTTGAATGTTACCGCAGTTCACATCATTGTCTGAACACGGCCTTATCCTCTCACCTGCACTTCATGATCCGTGACCCGGCACTTCATGATCCCTTATCAGATACTGAATCATCCTTTCACGGACCCGACAAGAACGCCCTTCACAAAATATTTCTGGAGAAACGGATACACGCACAGGATCGGCAGCGCACTCACCATCACGACGGCCATCTTGATCGACATCAGCGTAATATTCTGCATCTGGGAGCTTCGGGCCAGCGCCTCCTGATTCGTGTTCGAACCAAGTACAGCCGATATATCCGAAGCCGCGAGCAGCTGCTGCAGGAAGGTCTGGACGGGAATCAGCGACTGGTCGGTTACGAAGAAGGCGCCGGTGAACCAGTCATTCCAGTGGCCGACCGCCGTAAAGAGTCCCAGGGCGGCCAGCATCGGCTTCGAGAGCGGAATGATGATCTGCAGGAGCACGCGCACCGGCCCGGCCCCGTCCATCTCCGCCGATTCGATCAGCGCCTCGGGAATGCCTTGAATGAACTTCAGCATGACGAACATATTCCAGACCGAGAACATGCCGGGCAGAATGTAGACCCAGAACGTGTTGAGCAGCCCCAGGTTGTTCAGCTGAATGTAGTACGGGACCAGTCCGCCGTTGAACAGCATGGTGATCAGGATGTAGCTGAGGATGACTCCCCGGAGCGGCAGCCCCCTGTAGGACAGCCCGAATGCCACGAGAAGCGTGACGAACAGCCCGGAGACCGTGCCCAGAACGGTCCTGGCGATCGTGATGAGATAGGCATGGCGGATGACCTCATTGCCCAGCACGATCTCATAGTTCAGGAGAGTGAAAGCCCGCGGCAGCAGGTACACGCCTCCCTTGGCGGCATCGGCCCCCTCGTTGAGGGAGATCGCCAGCATGTACAGGAACGGATAGAGCACGGACAGGCACATCAGGGCCAGCAGAGCGACGACCAGCGATTGGATGACGGTTTCGGCTGCATTCGGTTTCATAGGCGGTTCACCACAGCCCTTCGCCGTTCATTCTTCTGGACAGCTGGTTGGTCGTGACGACCAGCATCAGGCTAATCACCGAGGAGAGCAGGCCGACGGCAGTCGCCATGCCGAAGTATCCCTGCAGCAGGCCGCTGCGGAGGACATACGTATCCAGGACGTCCGCGACTTCCATATTGGCTGAGTTCATCAGCGGATAGATCTGATCCATGCCGACGGTGATGAGGCTCGGGATGCTGAGGATCAGCACGATGGAGATCGTCGGCAGGATGCCCGGCAGCGTGATATGGCGGATCTGCGCCAGCTTGCCGGCCCCCTCCACCTTCGCCGCTTCATAGAGCTGCGGGTCGATGGTCGTGATGGCCGCCAGGTAGAGGATGGTGTTCCAGCCGGTCTCCTTCCAGAGGCCGCTTGCGATCACCACCGGACGGAACCACTCCGTGGAGCCCAGGAAGAAGATCGGCTCCGCGCCCGCCGTGGTGACCGCCTGGTTCACGAGGCCCCCGTCCAATGTCAGGAAGGCCTGCAGGATGTAGGCCACGACGATCCAGGAAAAGAAGTGCGGCAGGTAGCTCACCGACTGGACGAAACGCCGGAAGGCCGTGTGGGTAACCTCGTTGATCATGAGCGCCAGCAGAATCGGAGCGGGGAATCCGAAGACGAATTTCAGCACCGAAATGTACAGCGTATTCCGGACCACCGTCCAGAACTGCTCCTCCCCGAGGAACGCAAAATTGTCCATACCCACCCAGGGGCTGCTCCAAATGGATGTGCCGATCTGAAAATCCCGGAACGCGACCTGAATCCCTGCCATCGGGATATAATGGAAGAGAAACAGCAGGACCACGCCCGGCAAAATCATGAGATACTGCCAGCGATACTTGTAAGCCTTTGCATACATAAGCATCCTCCTCGTGACTTCATGATAAAGGGAACTCATGGAAACCACCATATCACAACGATTGGATTTATTTCGTTTTGGTTGGGTGACAGCCCATCGTCCCATGCCGAATTTCTCGATGCCCTCGAGCACAAATCACGCAGACGAAAAAAATAGCGCCCCCGTGAAGGGGACGCGTTCAACGAAGCGGTAAGTTAGTTTAGTTCCTGCACTCGTTCATTGAAACCGCCCGTCCTATTACCGGACGAGCGTTTTTTGCATTCTACTTCTCCTGCTCCTTTATCACCTGTTCAATCCCGAGCAGAATCAGCTTCAAACCGAACTCAAATGCCCTGTCGGTCCCCATCAGCTCGAACAGCCCGTTTGTGAACATCCTCCGGAACAGTCCCGCTTCCGACTCGCTCATGGAGTCCAGGAGACGAACCATCTTCTCACCCGGAAGCTCTTTCTGCTCCTTAAGAATAGCGGAGACATTGCGCTGATGCTGTTCATCATCCAGAACAAAGAAGTAGACATAGTTCACAAGGGTGAGAACGACTTGCATCTTCTGCTCTTGATCAAGCGGCGTCGACTCCACACAGAGGAGCATACGGTTGGTGAACCGGATGATGTCCGGTTCGTGGGGCAGCGTCATCATCATGAGCTGCGTGGAGCATGGATACCGGCGGAGCACACTCCGTACCGTTACCGCAAGCCCCGTCAGCTGCTCCTTCCAGTCCCCATTGGAGTGGAACTCCTCCAGGATAATCTTCGATACCTGGTTGGCAAGACGCTGATAGAGGTTCTGCTTGCTCTTGAAGTACCAATACAAAGAGGGAGCCTGAATCCCCAGCCGGTCGGCCAATCGCCTCATGCTGAATTTCTCGATACCCTCCTCTCCAAGAAGCTCCCACGATGCCTCCAGAATCTTATCCTCCGAAATCTGAGGCTGCTGCTTTTTCATCGACATCCGTCCTTCTACCTAACAGTGTAAGTTTATGCTTTACAGATCCATAGGCCCATGATATCATCTAACACTGTAAGTCACAACCTTACGGTGTTAGATGATATCCTAACGGAGGGATTCCTCTTGAAGTAAACAACATGACTTTGTCTTCATCGCCCTCATCATCGGCAGGACCAAAATAAAATAAAGAAAGTAGTGACCAAACATGGATGCACAGAACCTCCATTATTTCGAAAAAGCACCGATCGCCAAAGCCGTAGCTCACTTCGCTGTACCCATGATGCTAGGCACATCAATGAGTGTCATCTATTCCATTTTGAATGCCTATTTCCTTGGTACATTGAACAATACGGCCATGTTAACCGCACTCGCGCTAACCCTGCCCTTATTCGCGATCATTATGGCGCTGGGCAACTTGATTGGAATGGGGAGCGGCACATTCATCTCCCGATTGCTGGGAGAGAAGAAATATGATGAGGTTAGGCACGTATCTTCCTTCGCCTTTTACAGCAGTATAGTTCTCGGTCTGATCGTGATGGCCGCCTGTCTCCCGTTGATCGATTCTATCGTTCGTGGCCTGGGGGCAACGCCTGACTCCTTCGGATACACCAAGGACTATGTCACGATTATGCTTATCGGTTCACCCTTCGTTGTATTATTCTTCACGCTGGAGAATATCGTGCGCTCGGAGGGGGCAGCCATCATGTCGATGGTCGGTATGATTCTCAGTGTTGTCGTAAATATTATTCTTGATGCTGCAGTCATCTTCGTTTTCCATTGGGGCGTGATCGGTGTCGCATCGGCTACAGTCATATCTAACTTGGTTGCGAGTGGATTCTACGCCTTCCATATGGGATATAAGAGCCCATTCCTTACTATCTCCGTAAAATGGTTCAAGGCCAACAAGGACATCCTGAGCAATGTATTCAAAATCGGAGTTCCCGTCTTTGTAATGAGCCTCTTCTTGGGTGCAATGTCACTCGTCTTAAACCTTTTTCTTGTCGAATATGGGGATCAGGCTGCAGCGGCTTTCGGAATCACCTCACGTTTACTGCAATTTCCTGAGTTTATACTGATGGGCTTATGCGAAGGGGTCGTGCCGCTCATTGCCTTCTCTTTTACAGCGAATAAATTACGCCTGAAGCAAACGATTGGATTCACGATCAAAACGATTGTGGTGTTAGCCGCCCTGTTCGGCGTCATCGTCTACTTGATTTCCGGCCGCCTCATTGGTTTATTTACGAATGATCCGCAATTAATTGAAGTGGGCAGCTATATTCTGCATGTGACGTTCTTATCCTTGTTCATTACGGGAATGACCACGTTGTTTACGGGGATCTTCCAAGCAACAGCGCAGGGAACCGCAGCCTTTATTATGTCAGTTATTCAAGGAGTTACTCTGATTCCTGTGCTCTATATCGCCAATCGAATGTATGGCTTCCACGGTGTGGTCTGGTCGCTTGTCATTGCGGATGCCGTCGCTTTCCTTGTCGGAGCTATCATGCTGTATATTCTTCGGAACAAATTGCAGCCGGATTTGGATCATTTGGGGCACTAGAAAAAAACATATCCCACGCAAGAAGGCAGGTAAGGGCACTCTCCTTTGTTATTGTCGAATCACCCGTCTCGCCTGATTTTCGTGATGACTCCATGATATACATCAAAAAAAGCACAGCCTCTTCAATTGTCTTGAAGGGCTGTGCTTTTTTTTTGACGAACTCGCGGCAACCGGTATCTTCTATGAGAAATCTTATGATTTCTTCAGCCTCATCTCTATTCTACGGCTGCCGGCTGTGAACCGCAGTCTGTTTCCTCAGGTGGGCAGTCCGACGCTCATTTCCTGACCATCACTGTACCGTAATAAATTCGATAGATCATCCGCCCAGGTTGCTGATGGGCACATCTTCCATACACCAATTGAATAATTCTTTATATTTTTACAGAATTTAAATAAATAAAAGGCAAGGAAAAGTCAAAGAGTTAGATTCATCGAGTATTTTTTTACGAGGAGCAAATGATTATAGAAGTGAAGGGAGTGGGACTTTTGAGCCAAAAGAGAAAGAATGAAATGACTTTCTTATACTGTTTACTTCTGCTCTCCATTTGGATTTCCCCTTTTCTATTCAATCGTTCAGACAAAAAGAGTCTGATTTTCGCCTATATATTTAATGCATGTACAAATGTTGTACTCGACAAGTTTGCAACAAAAATGAATTTAATTACATATCCAACCCGGTTATTGCATAGTTTTTTTAAAATCCATATCCTATTTGACTTATTACTGTATCCCATCGTTACGGTCATATATAATCAAATGTCGAGCAAAGAAAAGGATAACTTACTATCTGTCGCTTACAAGGTATTCTTCTTTTCCATCCCACTCACAGTATTTGAAATTTGGGCTGATCGAAAAACTGGTTTGATAAAGTGGAGCGCTTGGTGGAAATGGTATCACACATTATTCAGCGTCAGTTTGAAATCCTTAATTACAAGAGGCTTTGTTGAACTCTTTAGACGGTGGCAGAGATCGAAAGCCAACCCAAGAATAACGTAAAAAGGCGCCCTGACCTGACGGCAGGGCGCCTAGTATTATTTCTTTGCAAGAGCGGAACGGCCTTCCCGATCGCGTGACTCACGTATCTGCACGTAGACACTTCAAAAATACTCCAATTGCCGGTCCTAATGTTGCATGCCATGTAAGTAGAATGCCTATAGAGGGGTTTTTAGATGTACTGCCCGTTCCTATTATGAGGTCACGAGATCTTTCTGGTTAGGCAGTCTTCCACATCTTACATATGGAAGCATTCGCTTGAAGGTGTTTTATCTCATGCTACGCTATGGGGACACCCTACTTCAACCTAACCGTGCAAGCCTCCCACCAGTCGGGGACGGGGCAGGCAGCGGCCGATCGGGATTTGGACGAGGCTGGTTAGCCGCTGTTGGGACAACCGGTAGAGCTCGTCACATCCTCCGGCCCGAAAGCCAAGCAGCGGACGACCTCCCATGCCGAGCACGGATGATGCCAGCAGCAGGTGATGCAGGAGCATGCCGGCTTCCATCTGCTGAATGCGGTATCCTCTATACCCTAACTTAGGAATCAGGTGATCGGCATCACCGGCAAGGTGCAGACAGATCGGCACTTGAAACAAATTGACGTTGTGAAGGATCATTCCCTGCTGCAGACGGAGCCGATGATCACCGGCAAGCACGCGCCGGAGGGCGTGGGCGGCTGTGTCATAACGGTAAGCTCCGTCCGGCACGCCTTCGACATTATAGAAACACCCGTATATAGCGACACGATGCGGGGACACCTCCCCCGCTCCGTCCAAATCGCTGCGGTACGCAAAGGAAGCCGCAGCTTCATGCAGCAGGGCGGCCAGCTGCTGTGCCGTTACGCGGCACAAGACAAATTCGCTTTCGGGCGAATATCTTGCTCGGCCGGCCGCCGCGAGATCGAAGTTCAGCCGCTTCACTAGAGGCAAATAGACACTCTGCATTCCGCTTTCTGTGCGCACGGATGGCTCTAAACGGCGAAACGGCGGCAGCGTATCCAGCTCCGCCGATTTGTTCATCCAACTCAGCAGCGGGATCTCCTTTACGGTCTTCGAACGCATGAACTGCTGATGCTGAACAGCCGGCAGTTCGCGGCAAAGCTCATCCGCTGCAGCTTGCACCTGCGTGCCGATGCCGTCGCCGATCCAAGCGATTTCGCGCTGCGCCGAAAGCGGGATAACCGCATACACGTTCTCCTCCCGGCCGGATAACCCCAGCAGATGGCCTACGGCCGAGTCCAGAAACCGGTAATGAACTCTTGACGAATAGCCGAACCGTTTCGCCGTCTCCAGCAGCTGCCCCATCAGCACGCCTGTATCGAGCCCTTGCAGACGATAAGAAAAGGTGTTGTATTTGAAAGCATTTTTCCAAACCATCGCCGATACGAAGACAGCGCCGAAGCAAGAGGATAGATCGCTGCGGCCCCCGAGAGCCCGGGCCAAATACAAATCGAAGTCACCTTCGCGCAGCAGGACAAGGCGGTGATGCGCTGCATCGTAATGGTACACACCGGGATCGCCGGCTGCCGAGCGCAGATAGACGTACAATTCGTTCGGGTACAGCCCTCCACCCGAAGGGACGAATCTGTGGTACGACTGCACCGCAGCGGCATGAACATGACTGACTTGAGTCAGCCCGTAGGCGTACCAGAGGAACTGTCCGATGTCTTTCAGGCTAGGCTCAGCGGGCGTTCGCCGTGCTTCCAACGACAGCGGGATATCCGAGGACAGCGGAACAGCAGGCAGGCCTCGATACAGCTTATAGGACAACGGCTTGTCGTCCCAATTGACCACCCAGCCGGGCAGCCCGCTCTCTTCGCCGTCGGCATGGAGATGGCGGATAAACGCTTCCAGACTCATTCTGCTTCCCCCCATCGCACCAATAGAGAGCCAAGGTATGGCATTCGCCGGCATCGTCCCGCTCATTTAAGGGAACGGATGCGGATAAGCGTTGAGCTCCTCCGGACGCAATGGCCGCTCCGTGTACCCCAGCTTGGCCGGCACCCGAAGCACCCTGTTTAGTCCCGCCACCCGGGTAAAATGGTAGCCGAACGTCATCGGCAGCATGCCGGGGATCAGCACCTTCACACAGTGCAGCGAATTACGCCGCAGCTCCGGCGTCGTCTGGTCCACTACGATCACGTCCAACTGGAGCCGATGGAACGTGCCGATCATTGCCTTCAAGTCTTCAGTCAGATCACCGCTCTTCGGCGCGGCTCCAAATTCCTGAGCGAACGTTCGCATCGGCCGGTTTTGCTTCAGCAAAAAGCTTAGCCGCGGCTCCGCCTCCGGTAAGCTGTATAGCATGGAATGGTCCTCCATGCTCCGTACGAGCGAAGGATCGCGAAGCATTTTCGCATAGTTCTCCCGGTTCGTCTCGAATTTCTGACCCATGGTCAGCGTCATCCCCGACAGCTCGTGGACCGCTCCCTTGGCCGCCCGCACCGGATCCGGGTGCGCTCCGGCCGCACAGATGAGATTTATTCCGTTAGGCTTCCTATTCTTGGCCAGCGCCCAAATGCTGGGAATGCCATTCTCCATCGTTGCATTAAACAAGAGCACATCAAAACCGGCAGCGGCCTGCAATCGGTCTACCATGAGGTTCAATTCGCGGTCGCCCGTAGATCGAGGGTCTAGTTGGGGAAGCGGCAGCTGTGCGTACCACGTCAGCAGGAACGAATCGCGCTCCACGATTTCCAGCATGCCGTACAAGATCGCTTCCTCCAGGCTTCCACCCAAGGCGCAGCCGTTGGACGTCTCGTACACGAAGCCCTGCCGGCAAGGAGAGCTGTAATACGCAAGCCACTGGGGCACCAGCATCGGGCGCTCTTGCGCAAACGAGTACCCCCATACCCAATCCGTCTCGACATCGGGATCGAACGGCCGGAAAGGAAATCCCGGCAGCTCATATTGCTCCTTGGCATACAGCCCGACGGTCATGGGATCGAGCGCTTCCCCCGCCAGCTGCCGCCAGCTGCCGCGAACGACCGGCCGCTTACCTCGCGGCGACGTGCCGCAATATCGCTCCAATCCCTCCAAGATGGCGGAAAGCTCGCTGTCCGCATAGCAATTCGTCCGGCCCGCCGTCAACTCGTCCCCATCTACCATCGGAAGATTCACGGTTACATCGGCCAAAGGAGACAGCAGATCCGGTATTTTTCCATTCATTAATCCGGTCTTGTAATCGAGATAATCCCTGACCAGAAAAGATTTCAGCTCATCGAGCGATCGGCTGCGGTACATGTTCTCGCCGATTTTGGGACTCGGCTCAAGGGAGATCCGGGCCGCATCCCGCGAATCTTCCGGAAGACGTCCGCATACGGGGCACAGCGGGTCCGGCAGGAAGAAATGGCTGGAGCTGTACAGCGTCTTCAGATTGACGAATACCACATGCTCTTCTAGGCGGGATAGGCTGCCGCGCAGCACGTTCCGCGATTCCGCCGCAAGCAGATGGGCCATCTGCAGCAGTCCCGTGCGCGATGCCCACATGTCGGACGGGCCCCTCCCTGTCTCCGTCAAACGATGCCTCAGCTCCCACATTTCCCTTCGGTCGCGTCCCGCGATAAGCTGCCGGGTATCCGCACACCTGGAGCACCCAGGCCGGCCCGGCCTGACCAGCGGCCCGACAACACCTTCGCCAAAGGCGACGCAACCGCGCAGCCACGGAAGGCCAGCAGCCTCAAAAACCGCCTCCGCCTCTCGGTGAACAGCGGGATACCAAGCATCATGCAGGACCAGAGCGAGTTCGACTCCTGCCGGCATTTCCTCTCGGGCATCGGCCAAACGAACGATCCGGTACTCGGGACTCAGCTCCACACACACTAAATCCGCCAGCACACCCTCTCCGACTATGGCTACGACCGCACTCATCCGGCCTCCCCCTCTCCCAGCAGCACGCCGAAGACGACGGCAGGACCCTCACGCAAAAACGGCTCCACCGCCAGATCAATCACATATACTTCCCGGCCGCTGCTTTTCAGCTTCCTCATCGCATCACTGACCACATCCCGCTGTGCCACCGTCACCTCGGCGGGAACCGATAGCTCCAGCGGGGCGTTCGGACCGAGCTGGACGGATTCCGCCTCCACCGCCTGCGGTGCTCGGCAAGCGGTGCCGTTTTGCGCCTTCATCAGCGCAGCCTGCAGCGCCGTGCGCAGCGCCGTTGTCACGGTCAAGCCGGTGCCGCCGAACCATCCGTCCTCCGTGCCCACCCATACGGCCGGAAAGCCGCACACTTCCTCTCCGAGCCCGATCGAAGGCAGGCCCCGCATCGTGGTCAATGCTTGCAGATAATACAGGCAGCGCTCGTCGTCAACCTGACCGAGCCCTACCTGAGTGACAGGAGACTTGCGGCTGGTCAGCCGTGCCTCCAGGTGCTGCGACAAACAAGCCTGCAGCCCGCGCGCCAATCCTTCTGCAGCCCTCTCCCCGACACCAATGCCGATGTACTGCTCGGTGTTCACGAGAGCACCCGCGAGCCGCGACACGTACGATTCAAGCCCGGCAAGCCCCGATTCACGCCGTGCCTCCTCATGCGTGAGTCCGGAGCAGATCATCTCCGGCAGCAGATCGGCCGGCCCTTCCGACAACGGATTGGCGGCCTGGACGCGGCATTGTGACAGGGGAAGCTGTCTAAGGTCCCCTTCCTCCCACCTATGGAGAATTCCCGTTCTCTCCGAAGTTAACATGCCCAGATACGAAAACAGCCCGTTCACTGCGCCGCCGTCCAGCCTCTCCTCAAGCCGGAGCTCCACGTCATCCACCCATCTGGCTGCCTCATTCCATTTTCCGGCGGCGAGAGGATGCGGCAGGAACGGATGCCAGTTTCCTTCCAGCGTTTCCAAATCAAGCAGATACAGTGAGTTTCTCAGCTCCGACTGGGCAGCTCCCGCTACCTGCTTGAAGTGCTCGAACACAATCACATTCGCGAGCAGCGCCCCCGCCGTGGAGGAGAAGGCAAAACGTTCCGGGTCCTTACATACTTCGGACTTGTGGATGCGCCGCATTGCCGAATCCCAGCAGAACGCGCTCTCCGGCTGGACGAGCGGGCCCGCGATGCCTGCCTGATGAAGGCACACGGCGGGAAGCAGCGTTCTGCGTTCCGTCTGGCATGCTGCACGAAGCAACCGAAACTCCTCACCATCGCCCATCTCGGATACATAGAGAACCGTATCGAAAGGCCGCACGGCTTCCCTCCAAGCGCCGGCTCCCTTGTTCGGCAGTGCCACCTCTCCGATCTCCACCTCAGAGTCCGTCAAGCGGGCGTGCTCCTCCAAAACCTTAAGCCGCTTCCGATCCGTCTGCAGCGAATCCGTTATCAGCATGCAGAACCGGGGCAGGCCAGACTCCAGAAGCGCCGACACCAGCGAAGCAAACATCGGGCCGGAGCCGACCGCGAGCACCTTGGCCTGCCGGTAGCACTGGAAGCGGTAGGCACCGGAATCGCCGAAGCTTTCGAGAAAAGCGATCTGCCCTGCATACCTGCGGACCGTTTCCTCCGATAGCACGTGCGGACGGTCCTGGCTCGCATCCCGCGCGAATCCTTTCTGCATCAGCACTTCCGCGATTTCGTACACCCTGTCCCGATGCGGACCGGATAGACCGTCCGTCAATTCCGCCAGTGTGTGCTCCCCGTTGAACATGGGGATGAGCTTTTCCAGCCAGCGGTAGATCATTTCTCCTTGCATGTGGAACGTGCCGACGTTATTCCGGAAATAGACGCCGTCGTTTGGAACCGGCAAAAAAAACGTATCCGCCTTTACCTGAAGGCGCGCAGATCGGGTCAGCTTTGACATCTCAGCCCTCCTAGCCGTAAACGTCGTTCTCCACTTCGGAATATCCATGATATGAAATCCTATGTACGTCTCTTTGTCCCTCATGTCAGATATCTGCTTTAGAAAACAGCGATCACCCATGCACAGCGATGTGCATGGGTGATCACTTTACTGCAAGACGGGAGAAAGACGGGGGGGTCAGCGACAGCGATGGCCGCCTCCGCAGTGATGACAGCTGCCTGCGCAGTGATGGCAGAAGCCCGCACAGTTATGACAGCGACCCGCGCAAAAGCCGCCGCAAACGCCTCCACAAACTCCGGCACAAAAGACACCGCAAACTCCGGCACATACTCCGGCGCAAACCCCCGCACAAACCCCAGCACAAACTCCCGCACATAATCCGACGCACAGACGCGCAGGATCCACCGGCACTTGGCCGATCGGATACGGGCCGGCGGGATAAGCGGGATACTGGGCCTGCTGCTCCCAAGGCGTTACCTCGCTCGCCTGAAACTGCGAAACACCCAACTGCTGAAGCTCATTTTGAAAATTAGTCATGAGATAAACCTCCAATAATTTTTTGATGATCCTTTTCCTGATCCTTTGAAGCGAAATGATATCGAATGTTACCGAAACATGATTCCAATTTATGGTGTGAACTCCGCGAATGTTCCTGAGTCAATTGACCCATTTTTTGGGCGTTTGTACCAATAGTGCTGTACGCTATGAGTACGTTTCAAGAAAGCTGACTTAAAAAGAAAAGACCGCAGCTTATGCGGTCTTAATGAATGTCGGTCCTTGTCTTCCGGCCATTATTCTTCATTTAAAGTTTATTATACTCCTCATCCGATACGGGTTCCAGCCATTCCGGCCTACCTGCAGTGATTGCAATATGCTCGAACCAGCTGTCTTTTGTGGCGCCATGCCAGTGTTTTACCCCATCATGGGTAATAATAACATCACCGGCTTTCAAGAATTGGGCAGCCATTCCCTCCTCTTGGTACCAACCTTCGCCGCCGGTGATTAACAGAAGTTGAAATCCATCCCGATGAATGTGCCAGTTATTTCTGCAGCCCGGTTCAAAGGTCACGTTTCCAACGCCAACATTGACTTTAGGATCGGCAACCAGCATGTTAAGGTAACTTTGTCCAACAAAATAGTTTGAAAATGCTTCATTCTTCTCTCCCACGGGGAAAATCACGCCCTGTTTTACTTCTTCATGTTTTGCCATTTGGCTTCCTCCCATTACTTTTTTATTTTTCCTCCAACGACCGGAAAGAAACTATGCTCACCCTACTTCTGGATGGCCTCCACATTCTTCAAAGTCTCCATATCTGCATCGCTGATAACAAAATCAAGCTCTGCATTGATTCTCATGTTATCTGGATTGGCCGTCTTAGGAATGAGTACAAGACCAGGCTGGATATCCTACCGCAGGCTGAGCTGAGCAACGGATATTCCATACTTATCAGCTGTTGCCTTTATCTCTGTATTATCAAGAATGGCACCGTATGCAATGGGTGAATATGCCTCTACCAGGATGTCATTCTTGTGACAGATTCTATTAACTCGAGCGGAGTATTGCTCACAAATACGCCTCCTTATTATGGTCACTGATTCGCATCCCATCCTCTACTAAATAATCGATGTTGATCGGTTAATCGACATATGTATATAATAATAAAATTTCAGTTCCGGACAATCGTTATTATCCCTTGATTCGTCGATTTCTCGACACACGGATTAAAAGTGTCTATTATCTAGGAAAGGCTGGTACACTTAGGATCCAGCCCAAGAAAGGAATGAGGAATTAACGGGAGAGGTCATGCTACGGTTTGTGGGGATGGCTTATGCAGGCATGGTCGAATGGTGGATTACAAACCAAATGCCCTGCCCGCCTGAAGCAATGGCTAGGCAAGCTGCGATTTTATTAGAAAGAGTGGTGTGATGCATTTTAGAATACATCATCTCAGGCGCGGCTTGTACGCCAACGGTGATAACAAGAAACCCGGACCGAAGGCCACGGGTTTCTTATGGTCGATTTATTTTTTCTTGGCGTCCTCTTCGCTGACCACCTTTCCCTGGGTGACTTCTTCTCCGTTTTCTTGAAGTGTTTCTGCGAGTTCACCAACATAGGCACTCCCATTCAGATTAGCAAGAGAGAATGTGGATAAAATCGCGAGCGTTGCAATGGATTTCCTGAATTTTCTTTTGAGCACAGTAAGGTCTCTCCTTTCCTTTTCACTTATTTGTAAAATTTTAGTCTACACCCCTTTGATTTCATTCTATATTAAACTCTCAAATATTTCCAATGGTCTGCCTGACTGTCTGCCAGTAGGGTGGTTATAGTTTTTCCCTATGATATGTATAGAAAACTGAAGATGGATTGCACCGTAACATTTCATTAGACTGAAGAGGTAAACTGTGTTGTGAGTCGCAGGACTCTACTATGTTCAGTCCATTCTTTATTCAACCTTCTGCCTTCGCTGGTTTCGGAATTCCAGCGCTGTGATCCCTTCGGTATCTTTGAATATTCTCGTAAAATGCTTCACATTCTCGAATCCAACCTGCTCACTGATTTCATACACCTTGAGATCGGAGCACACCAACAGTTCCTTCGCCTTGTCCAGTCTTAACCGGCGAACATAGTTCGAGAAGCTCTCACCGCTGTATTCTTGGAAGGCCTGGCTGAAATACGAGTAATTGAGGGAGAAATGGTTGGAGACGATCGCCATGTTCAAATCGTCGGCATAATGCTTCTGCAAGTAGACGACAACCTTTTGCATCGTATTGGGTTCCGCCGGCGCTTTCTCTCTCCGGTCTTGGATGAACCGATCCAAACTAACGAGAAGCTGCTCGACAGCTGTGTAATAATCTTCAAACCGGTCGAAGTTCCCGATGTGCCCCACATGGGCGTGTGACCTTAATAGATCAAGTACCTTATAACCGTAGATGCCGAACAGCTTGTCGAACACCTCCTCATTCAGCAGCTGGCTAATACGTTCCAGATAGCCGATCTCACAGCTGCTAATCATGCGAACATCGAGGATTTGATCGAGAAGCTGTTTCATTTCATCCCTGCGTCCCATTCCGATGAAATTCAATATTCGCCGGATTAACTCAACAGGAACGACATGCCGCTCATTGCGTTCACTTAGGCGGGCGTGTTCCAGCACATCGAGTTCTGGAAGCAAAATACCGTATTTCAAGGTTTGCTTCGCTTGACTGTAGGCCCACCGGATCTGCTCGATCCCTTGAACCGGATCGCTAATCGCAATTCGCAGCTGCGAATAAGAACCACTTCTCCTCCACCGTTCCGCCAACTGGTAGAATATCACCGGATCGCGTGCAATCAATATCGTTCCGCCTGTTCCGTCACGCGTGAGCATCCAATCCGTATGCCCTTGTAACAGCTCCGTGATTCCAGTCCTGAAAGAAGCAGCATCCGCCCTGCTAACCTGTGATCCCTTACCGCGGCGCGCTAACAAGCCCAGCGTATATCCCGCATCCAGCCAGCTTAAGCCGGCTGGTGTTGTCGCATCACCCACATCCTTCTGGGTCAAATGCAGCGTAAGCAGCTCGGCAGCAAAAAGACGGGCCTCTTCGCCCGCTGTGTCTGCTCGCTCTTCTCTCGCCCTAATGTCAAGTATTAATCGCTCCAGGACGGCAAACAATTCCTCCCGCTTCACAGGCTTAATGAGATAATCCTTCACAGCAAAGCGGATCCCTTTCTGCGCATATACAAAGTCATTATAACCCGACAGCAGAACAACCTCGGGTTTAACCGGATGGTCTTGCAGCCGCTCGAGCAGTTCGATCCCATCCATAATGGGCATTCGGATATCTGTAAACATAATATCCGCAGGTTCCTGGCGAAGCAGCTCCAGCGCCTCTTGTCCATTCTCGGCAAACCTGTAGCTGAACAGACTAGGATGCTGCCTCTCAATGATCGATTGCAAGCCCCTGCGAATGATCTTCTCATCGTCGACGATCAGCAAGCTAATCATAGATGTCCTCTCCCCCTCCCATGACCCGATAGGGCAGAGTCATGATTACGCGTGTATAGCTTCCTTCCTGACTCTCGACCCCAATCCCATATTCCACACCATAGCTCATCACTAATCGTTGATCCACGTTACGCAGACCAATTCCATTGCTGTCCTGGTTATCTTTGCGAACGAATAATTGCCGGGCGTTCTGGTAAGCGGACTCTTCCA
Source organism: Paenibacillus sp. S-38 (assembly GCF_049942825.1). Taxonomy (NCBI): domain Bacteria; kingdom Bacillati; phylum Bacillota; class Bacilli; order Caryophanales; family Paenibacillaceae; genus Paenibacillus; species Paenibacillus sp. S-38. Next base: position 2,567,186 of record NZ_CP187970.1, on the reverse strand, counting down.
TTCGCAGCATTCGATTCAATAAGGTAAGTCTCTCTTCCGGTATGCCGCAGCCGCTGTCCGTAACCTCAATGACACATGTTTGGTCACACCGGACGGCAGAGATGATAATGACCAGATTTCCATCGCTGGAATGCATGCGGCGCATCCCATGCTTGATTGCATTCTCGACTGTGGGCTGCAGTGACATTTTGAGTGATTCCTGTTTGAGGCATTCCGGTGCAATCGACAATCGGAGGTCAAGTCTTCCATCATAACGGATATTCATGATCGATACATAATCCTGGACATGCTGAATCTCATCGCTGAGCATCACGTGCTCCCGATTCCACTCCATGGAATACCGCATCATACCGCCTAGCGAGGTCATGATGTCCGATATCAGGTACTGCCCTTCCATCTCCGCCAGCATCTTGACGTTCTCCAGCGTATTGTAGAGAAAGTGGGAATCGATCTGGTTCTTCAGCGCCCGAAGCTCGGCTTCTTTGCCTGCCGCCTGCCTGGCTGCCTGCTCTTGAATAAGCTCGTTTATTTTCAGAATGAGCTTGCGGTAATGAAAGCCAAGCTCTCCTACCTCATCGGTACCGGTAATTGGCGGCAGCTCGACGTTGAAGTTACCGCTTCTTACCTGCTGCATCGATTCTCTTAACGCCTTAAGCCTGCGCAAAATCACCGCTTGCATCGAGTAAGACAGCAGTACGAGAAATGCCGCTAGTAACGAAAAGAGAACAATATACCGAACTCTCGAATGGTTAATGCCATTCATCGTGTCCGCAAGACTAACCATATTGACCAGATGGACGTCGATCGATGGGATGTAGCTCTGAAAGGCCAAGTAGGACTGCCCATCAACCTCTAATTGTACCGTCTCGTTAGCTGTGTTACTCGTCAGCTTCACACCGTTAATCAATTCCTCCGCGCTGTGCCGTTCGAACACAGCTGAATCCTTTAAGCTGAATACCTGTCCGCTCCTGGCGACTACGATCAGTTGGGAGTTCATGTCCTGCACACTGCTGAACGTTCGGGAGAAGAAATTCGATAGTACCATCGATATCTCCAGGATCCCATTATGTGTTGCGTTGTCGGGATATTTGAATTCCTGCAAGTACGTCATGAAAGGCTCATTCGGCGAGGGTTCGGATGGTAATCCGGTGAGGACAACGTTCCCCTGTATAGCCCACCAGGGCATACCGTTCTGCTTCATCACTTCATCATGCCAAGGCTTGTCTTGAATACGTGATTCCTGCAGAATGACGGGCCAAATTTCATTCACATACAGATTATCCGTGAACAACCGGACATTCGCAATCCGTGGATTGTTGAACAGAAAATATTGAAAGTTGTTGACCACAGCTTTTTTAATATAAAGAACATTCGCTGCATCCTGAGTTTGTTCAATTTGCAGATATTTGTTCATTTCCCGATTGGACAACGCAAGCTGTGCTGTCCATCTCATCAGTTCAATGTTATTCTCAATGTTGATCTTCTCGACCTCAAGCACATTCTCGTTGTTCTTCATCAAGTCTTTCATGGCCTTGGCGGAATCTTCATTGAGCGTATACCAAGAGAATAGAACAACCGGTATAAAGATAACGACCACAAATGACAGAATCAGTTTGGCTTGAAGCGAAAATTTAAACGTAAAATCACGTAGCCCCAAAAACCAACGGAATACCGCGCGTCCCATCCCCTGTCTCACATCCTGCTGCTTCCTCTGTGATGACTCCCCATAGCTGAAGCTAGGGGCTTCTCGGTTCAACGAGTCCGCTAATGCGGCGCTCTCCCCGAAGGCTCCATCCAAGCCGAAAGTTTTAGGCGGTTGCTCGTTTAAGGATGTTAACAGCCGCGTTCTCGTCTCGGTCGGCTATGTATCCGCAGCATAGGCAGTGGTGTTTTCGATCCTTGAGCAGTTTCTTAACGACTACACCACAGCTAGAACAAAGCTGAGACGTATTGCGTGGGTCAACCTGTTTCACGACTCTACCAGCACTCTCAGCCTTGTAGGTGGTGAACGAGACAAGTTGGCTCCAGCCGCTGTCTGCGATGCTCTTTGCCAAGTTATGATTCTTGGTCATGCCGAGAACGTTCAAGTCCTCGAATGCTATCAATCCGTAACGATTTACGAGCCCACGGCTAACTTTGTGGTTGTAATCCTTGCGCTGATTGGCTACATGTTCATGCAGCCGAGCAAGAACATGCACGGCCTTCTTACGGCGGTTAGAACCCTTCTTCTTGCGGCTGACGGAACGCTGTAAACGTTTGAGTCGCTTTTCCGACGCGCGGAGGTATGCAGGGGACTTAAAGTGCTCACCATCGGACGTAACGGCAAGAGTCCTAACGCCTAGATCAACGCCAACAGCATCTGCACAGTACGGGAGCTGTTTCGTTCCGATTTCCGCTGACAGGCAGGCGTAATACTTGCCGTTCTTTTGGATGATCGTACAAGTCTTGACCTTACCTTCCAAAGGTCGATGCAGCTTCATCCTAACATCTCCGATCTTGGAGAGTTTCAGTTTCTTGCCGTCGAGTTTGTAACGGCCCTGCGGATAGGTGAAGGAATCGTACTGTGAGGCCGGCTTAAACCGGGGGAACCCTGGCTTTTCACCACCCTTAACACGACGATAGAACGCCTGGAATGCTTTGTCTAAGCGTTTAGCTACATCTTGCAACACTTGGGAGTGCACCTGTTTGAGCGCCGGAATCGCCATTTTACGCTCGCTAAACGTGTTCGCTTGGTCGTAATAGTTCAGGCTCTTACCTTCGTTCTGGTACGTGTGAATACGCTCGGCCAGCAAGCGGTTGTACAGCAGCCGGCAACGCTCAAGTGTGAAGACAATAGCCTTGCGCTGTTCACGGTTTGGGTATAGTCGGTATTTGTACGCAATCAGCACGCTATCGCTCCTTTTGCTGTTCAATGTATCGCTTTACTGTTTCGAGCGATACGCTGCCGACTGTAGCTACAAAATAGCTGTTTGTCCACAGCGAGGGAATCCGTGACCTGAGCTCCTTGAACTCAAGTCGAAGAATGCGGGATGTGTAGCCTTTAAGGTGTTTTACAATCCGGTGGATACCGAACTGTGGATCGCATGTACTTAGCAGATGAACATGATCCGGCATGATTTCCATTTCCACAATTTCAGCTTGAAGTTCGTTAGCTTTGATGTGGAATAGTTCTTTCAAGCGACTATCAACAGGAGGATACAGAACCTTTCGTCTATATTTTGGGCAAAACACGACATGATATTTACAATCGAATGTAATATTGTGGTTGTTTTCTATTTCTCGTTGTGACATAGGATCACCTCAAGAAGACTATACCACAAAACAATTGATACGATTAGTATATCTAATGTCGGCTGCTAAAGGTGGCTAAAGCCACCCCACATCCGAAGTGCCTTACATCCCCATAACTAAAGTAAGGGGTTTTTCGGCACTAAATTATAAGAACTATTGATTGAGCGACGATTTCAGCTTTTGTACATTTCGTTCATAGGCTGCTTGGCGGCTGGCTTCGATAGCTTTATACTCGGGATCCCCGGTAATCGTCTTCATGAATTCGGCGAACAGCCGATCAAATTCAGCATCCGACCCCGCCATCAGCAGCTTGGGCAGTGTCTCGGCCCAGAGCCGCGTGGTTTCGCCCTGCGCAATACCTTCCTTCGTCGACGGGTCCGGGTCCAGATTTTCGAACTCGCTCATGCTGATTGTCTTGCCCTTCGTCCAATCCGCAATTTGTTTGGCTGGTTCAGCATCCATCCCTGTCATCCATGCCAGATTCATATTCTTATCCATTAACATCCAGTACATATAAGAAGCGCCATACTTCCTATTGAATGCCAATCGGTCGGTGTTGAGCAGATGCAAGACCTCCGGCAGGAACTGATCTTTGCCGTCGATCGTATCGTAGGTAACTCCCTTCTCTCCTAAGAACAAATCTTTGCTTCCCTCTTCGCTGAGCAAATAGGTGAGGAAGGCCATTGCCCTCTTCTTATCCTTGACGTTCTTCGAGATGAGCGTCACCGTCCAACCGGAGACGCCATTTCCGGCAAGGGTTGGCGCATCATGTGCATCATTCGCCGGACCATCTATCGCGATATACACCTTGTTCGGGTCCTTGCGATATAATGCTTGGTTAATCTCCGAGAAATCAGACCACTGATACAGCATGGCAAAATAACGCCCTTGCGATATTTTTTCATCCTTTTCCAGTCGTTTTTCATCAATATAGACATCTGTCGGGATCAGCCCGTCCTCATTCGCTTGGCGGAACACCTTCAGCCATTTCAGATAGGTTGGATCGCTTCGACGGTCGTACAGTTTGCCGTCTTTCTGCTGAGGAATGGCCAGGAAGTTCTGAAGATAGGCTTCAAGCGAGTAGTTGCCGGTTTCCGTAAATTCATGCAGGCCGATCGGAATCAGCGGCTGGCCGTCCACTTCGGGAAATTTCTCCTTCGCAGCTTTCAGCGCGCCAAGAAACCCTTCCGGCGTGCTCATATCCGGTTTCCCAAGTGCTTCATACATGTCTTTCCGCACAACAAAGGTTTGATTAGACGTAAAAAGCTGACCATACTTCCGATAGTCCGCAGGGGATGAAGATGCATTCGGGTAGCCATACACATGGCCGTCAGCCTGTGTATACCAGTTAAGCTTCACAGGGTCTGCGACTTTAAAGAAATAAGGGTCATACTGGTCCGCCAGCTCATTTAAGGGAAGCACCATATCTCCATTGATCATCTTCTGCACGGAATCCTCATACGAGCCCAGCGTGATGAAGTCCGGGAGCGACCTTGCCGCCATCATTGTGTTCAGCTTCTCGCTGGCGTCGCCGGCAGGCATCATGAAGTTCAAGCTGACACCGGTCTTCTTCGTAATATACTCGGAGACGACGTTTCCCCCCCACTTGCTCGTGTACCAGTCAAAATTGATATACCAGTCGAACGTAATCGGTGTCGTATCCAGCTTCCAGGCAGGCTCTTCAGAAGAAAGCTTCGTTTGAGAAGGATCTGCCTCCTTAAGATTGGCGTTGACGTTCGTATGATTCTCAGCAGTGCTGCTGCCCGATGTGCCGGCGTTCCCAGAACAAGCTGCTGCCGTCGAACATATCATCAGAGCTAGTAACAACTTGGCAGATTTACCCCTTTTACCCACTCATAGCTCCCCTTCATCTGTGCACTGATAGACTTCATGCCCTGAATTTGCCCATAAAAAAATAGGCTTACTCTATTCAGAAGCATCAATTTAGTGCCAGTATAAAGGTTATTGCTGGTAAATGAAAGAGCTATATAAAACGCAATTAAGATTATAACCTGACGAGTAGTCGATCAATTGTCTTCAATGGATGCTTGTTGATTCGCTTCATGAACTGACCTACATGTAACTTGATTCGATAAAACTTTTCAAAAAAAACACATTGTTAACGACATCTGCCTTTAGCCATAGCCACAATCCTTCCACCGGATTTAAATTCGGGCTGTACGGCGGTAAAAAGACAAGCTGTAGACGAGTATGCTTTTTCAAAAAGGGCTGCAGTGCCGCTGCATGATGAATACGGCTATTATCCAGAATGATTGCGATCTTTCCCTGTGGATACGCAGCAAGCAGATCTTCCAGGAACCGGATCCAAGCTGCTACATCCGCTGTTTCTTCTTCTCGATGATGTACTTATCCGGTTTCATAATTGATTGCTGCAAACAGCTTGGCACCTTCATGCTTCCCGTACGTTGGCACTCTGCGCTGTCTTCCGCGCGGAAACCAGCTATATTGCAACGCTTGATAAGAACGAATCATCGATTCGTCTTCGAACAGCAGGTGATCGATATCCTCTTCTTCAACCCTTTCCTTGAGCCGGGCGAAGGTGTGTTTTCGGAAATAAATTTGCTCTTCCTTGTCAGCTTTAGCCAGTGTATAAGTTGCTTTGGTAAAGCTGAAGTTTATCCGTTTGAGCATCGCGCTGATGCCACGAACGCTAATCTCTTGGCCAAACTCACGCTGAATCCACTCGGCTACCAGGGGCAATGTCCAGGTATAGCGAGCTTCAAAGCCAACATCGGCCGGCTGCTTCTGCTCCAGCATCGCTGCCAGCTGCTGCCTCTGTTCTTTGGACAGTTTGGGCGGCTGCCCAGGGGAATGATCCATCTCTAGACCTGCAATCCCTTGTTTTTGATAGCTTTGCCAGTAGCTGCTGATCATTTGGCGAGCGCGGCCAAGCAATTGACCGATTTCCATGAAGGAGTGACCTTCCAGATGAAGGCGCACGGCCAGATATTTTTCGTACAACCGTTTTTCTGAAGTTTCTTTCATGACTTCATTCAAGCGTTCAATCTCTGCTAATTTCTTATCCATCTTCATCGCCGCCTCAGGTGTTTTACTAATAATTACCCATACAAGCGGCATGTTACGTTATTAAATGCGTCTTATATAACATTAGATTTAGGTTTTTTAGGGGAATGACAGCAAGAGCATCATCGCTTGCGAAATCGGGTCAAGACGAAGGAATATGTTCCAGTAGAAAATCGATACATTTCTGAACAGAAGGATTATGATCATGTTGTCTTCTAAAGAGAAGTTTGATTTCACGAACAGGCGTTGGATCTACAAGACGAATGATTTTCAATGGCTGACCGGAAAAGATTTCAATGGAAGAAGCAGGTAAGATAGCTGCCCCCATCTTTTGCAGTACCATGGAAAGAAGATGGGCCGTGGAAGCGGACTCAAACTTGGATTGCAAAGATTTGGCGATTTTCGTGCCCCATGTATGTAGATGCTCGTTATAACTTATGTCCCCGACAAATAATGAAGATTCTATATTTTCCAGCTCATGAAACGAAACAGCAGTTCGATCCGCCCACGGATGATCCGCATCAACGACCAATGCCAGTTCTTCTTTGAACAGGTGCATCATATGAACTTCTTTGTTCGGCTCAAGCTTGTCGGTAATCCCGATATCGATACTACTATCCAGTAATTGTCGTGATATATTTTCTGCACTGGCAAAGTTTAGCGTAATGTCAGGATACTGTTCATGAAATTTCAGAAAATGGGGGATGAAACCAAAAAAGTCCATCGGAGGAATCCCTACCGAAAGTTTATTTACCCGAGCATGGCATAACGCGCAAGTTTCTTTCTTGGATTCTTCAATGAGCCTCATCACGGAAAGGGCTTTTTCGTAAAGGATTTCCCCGTCGGCCGTAACCTTTACCCCTCTGCCAACTCTCTCGAATAAAGAGGTTCCAACCTCAGCTTCCAGAAAGCGGATCTGTTGACTTAACGTAGGTTGAGAAATCAGTAGAACCTCTGCAGCCTTAGTAAAGCTTCCTTCTCTGCAAATTTGAATGAAACATTCTAATTGCCTGAACATGAAAGACTCACCTCAGCTTCTCTTACATAGGAATCCATCTCTCGGATAAATACGCTTGCCGTGGATCTCATCGTAACCGAATGTAGACGTATGAGAGATATATCCCAGCTAGGAGTATGCCCGACCAGTTTCACAATGCGCAATGAATCGTCACTTAGACTTTCGAGCAAAGAGGTTGGTATAAGTGCTGCTCCAAGTCCATGACGAACCCCATGGATTAATACGGAAGAGGAGGACGTTTCGATGATCGACCTCAAGGTAAACCCGCAAGAGAACCCATACATATCAAGTAATGATTTGTTTTGTACTCTGAACATAATCGAATTCATCTGCTTCAAAGATCGAAAAGGAATCGATGATTTGTCAGCCAAAGGATGTTCGGAATGAACCAACAGCACCATTTCTTGTCGATACAAATGAGTCGAAAGGACCGAAGCATCTGAGAGCTGAGATGCCGTGATTCCAATGTCCACCCTCCCTTCCAAAACGTTATTCGCGGCATCCTCCGTATCGATGATTTTTAATGAAATATTCGGGTACTTTTGGTGAAATCTCATAAAGCAGGGAGCCAGATATTCAAGCTCAGCAGGACAGCATCCAATCGAAATGGTTTCCTGAGACTTTCTGTTTCGCCCATTGATTTCATTTCGCGCCTCTTCAAGAAGCTTCATGATCGCGTTGCCTTTACTTAAGAGAATTTTTCCCGCTTCGGTTACTTCGACTCCCCTGCTTACCCGATCGAACAATTGAATATTATACTCATCCTCCAAAACCCGGATTTGCTGACTTAGTGTAGGCTGAGTCACACCTAATTCTTCTGTAGCTTTGGTGAAGCTGCCTGATTTGCAAATCTGAATAAAATATTCAAGCTGGCGCAATTCCACGGTGCATCCCCCTTAGGTAACGGAACTTTTCCGTGAGGTCATTGCAGGTAGCAATCCCTGCGCTTCATGTTTTTTTCCTCCTTACCATTATAAGAAGAAAACTGTCATGGAATATATCCGCTGGATTTCAGGTGAGGGTTGCTGGATTTTAGGGTTGGTGCGGCTCGGAACGCGTGGAGGATGAAATTGGTCCCTAAGTCAAGCTCGATGCCGCGGCGCAGCAGCCCCCCTGTTGGAAGGGGCCCTGCGGACTTTAGGGATATATACAAAAGAAGACGGCCAGCCTTTTATTCTTGGCCGGTCGTCTTTTCGTTGCGTACCTACTTGCGTCTCTTGGAACTTTTCACACGCGACCTGCCTCTCTGGGCACTTACAACACGCGTCACCTGGAACTGATTGACTCCGACCTGTATAATGGCAAACTGGCTGTAAGAAGTGCCGGAAGAAGTATAGGGCTGCGCTTGAATGTTTCCACTTGGAGTTCTAACGGTTGCGCTGATCCTCGTCACCAAGCAGACCCCACGACTAGAAGCGGTCCAAGTCTCGTCACGTTGAACATTAAAATTATCATCGGAGCAAAAGATGGATGCGTATTCAACTTTCCCGGACGCATTAAATGGCGTAGAGTTATAAATCTGAACGGGCGGGTAAGCAGCAGCTCTGCCTTTACATCCCCTACATCCCATACCCGATTCCCCCCTTCCTATGAATCTAGTACAGTTTATGCCGTTGGTAACCGTTTGGTAAGGTATAAAAGTGGATAAGAACGCCTGCCCGGCAATGGAGGCATATCTTTGAATAAGTTTGCGTGCAAAAAGCAGCGAAACCGAAATGCTCCGCTGCTTTAATGTTTTTGATACCATCGTATTTTGTGATACATCGACGAATCTTTCAATAGCCTGAAAGGCTGTAAATCCGGCTGATAATTGCCTTCGATGATCCAAATCCGCCGGTTCCTATCAATGCCGATGTCAAACCCGACCTGCCTAAGCTTGGGGAAACGCCCGCCAAGACGCTGTGCAGCCAACAGCGCGATCCGGTTAGCCTTGACGATCAAGCTTCGATCTCTGAGACGAGCTAATTTCAGCGCCTCAGGTACTGGAATGATGCGGCTGGGCACATTCGTGATGAGATACCCCTTCGCTGCCACTTTCGCATATGAGCCTGTCACGTTCCAAGTGGACGCATTGCCTTTTCTTCGCTGCACCATGATCCGAATGTCAAACGGACTGTGTTGAATTTGAGCAAGCTGCAGGCGTCGTTGGACAACATATCCTCGGTTTCCGGTTTCTTTACCGATCCATTGGAGTAACCGCTCGGTGTCTTTCATAGTGACCGTTTTTCTTTCGCTATGAATATGATAGGAGTTAGCTCCGTCGCGGGTGATAAACAAGATGTCCCGTCCGAAGCTCCCCGCGCGCGGCTTCAAAACGAGGCTTTGATATTGATGCAGCTGCTTTGCCAACTCGTTAAGCTTCAGCAGCCGGGTTTCAGGCAGCCTTGCGGCAAGAGAGGACGTACCCTTGAGGATGCGATATTGCATCCATTTGTCTCGTTTGATCGACATTCGAATCACAATCCTTCACCCCCTCCTGTTACCGTAGGAAGCTGCTCCGCTGACCGTTTATTCCTCCGCTTATACGTCTTATGTAGTAAGAAGGTGCCCAATGGGGCACCTTGGTGTGATTAGATGACAAATGCAGTAGAAACAATCACAAGCAGGATAAAAAGTACCAGGATAACCCCAGTGCTTGTGAATCCGCCACAACCTGCACCATAACCCATCGCTGCCGCCTCCTTCCGGTTAAGCTAACAGCAGTTTATGGCAATCTCCGCTTGTCCGGATTGGGCTGCGCAAGAAAATGTGTCCTTGTACTCAGTTCCCCGCACATTTTTTTTTGATTCATTTTCATGCACGGTCGTGTTGTAGAAGGAGAATCTATATAAGTTCTTTTCGTCTATGCAGATAAATAAAAAGAATGATACCCGAAACAGCGCATAACAGTGCACATAACCCAATCACGCCATAGCCAGCCTGAAGGCCTCGAAGCAGTCCTACTCCTGAATCTTCACCGTAGCGTAGAGTCCCTTTGTCCATTCGATTACACCGCCGATCAGATAGTTACCTATTACACTGCCTACCCCCATGAGCGTGACCGTGAACGTGATGGCCGTATCACTTTCATTCGGGTATCGTTTAGCAATAAAAGCCATAACGGTCGGATAGATCATTGCAATCCCAACACCTGACGCAGCGAATAGAAATGCTGCATCTTCCCCGCCAACGATTGTCCCGAAAGTACAAATCGCCGACATCATCGAAAATAGGATTAAGGATAATGTAAACCAGTAACCTTCATGAGAACCGTCGCCAGGAGCGGCGCGACAATGGAGCTCAGTCCATAAAAACCATGAGCCAAGTTCATCATCGTCCCCGTATTTTTAACGAAGATCCGCGCCCCCAATAGGGCGAGCCCATCTCCAGCATGCCATTGCCGATATACATAAGGAAATAAGAGGCGGAAAAGGAGACATAATGCTGCGAGACGAATATGAGGATGCCGGATATCGCCATCGCGGCAAAAGCAATGACCGAACTCGCTTGATGCCCCACCTCATCGTCAAAAAAGCGGTAAAGGAACACGCGATTAAATAACCGAGCGAATTCAGGGACAATAAAGTTCCCAGCTGCGATTCGTTCAGCATAAAGTCATATTGAATGCGGGGAATCGCTGGTCATATGATATTTTCTGAAAACCCGAATACAATAAACCCGATAAATATAGTCGCCAGCTGCATGGCATACACTTTATTCAACGTTCCCGGACTCTTCTCCACTCTTGACAGTCTCCTTCTCTCTCAAAACGTGCTTTAAAATCCAATGTAAGCCGTTTGTTCAGCTGCGTCAATGAAAGGATACTTAACAGGGGATTAGATTACGAGAACCTAGTATACATCGATAAAAACTACAGGAGATTCCTATTTCGTACCGTACGAAAAGGTTCGCAGAGTTGGTAAGATCGATAAGGAACAGGAGGTGACCATTGACAGGAAAGTAAGACTCTGAAACATGAAAGCGCTTAAGAACACAACAACACGAAAGGCCAGGTGCCCAACTCATGTACACAACGATGAATCTCCGATGCAAAATGACCGCTGTCTTCGCCCTGCTGCTGACCTTCTGCCTGCTGGCGTCGACCGGCCCCGAGGCTCCTGCACTGCCTCAGGCGGATGCGGCGGCCGCCTTCGCCAAAGGCGCGGATATCTCCTGGGTCCCCGGCATGGAAGCCCAGGGCAAGGTGTGGTATGACAAGAACGGTGTTCAGCGCGACATTCTCCGCATCCTCAAGGAGGACTACCAGTTGAACTCCGTGCGCATCCGCGTATGGGTGAATCCGAACATGAGCGATTACGGTAACGGTTACATGAATGCGGACAATGCGGCGAAGCTGGCCAAGCGTGCCAAGGATCTCGGTCTGCGCGTCATGCTCACCCTGCACTACAGCGATTCGTGGGCGGACCCCGGCCAGCAGAACAAGCCTGCTGCTTGGAAATCGCTGACCTTCCAAGGCCTGATGGATAATGTCTGGGCCCACACGGTGAACGTCATGAACAAGATGAAGAACAGCGGCGTCACGCCGGAGTGGGTGCAGGTCGGCAACGAGACGAACAACGGCATGCTCTGGGAGGACGGCAAGGCATCCGTCTCCATGAAGAACTACGCCTGGCTGGTCAACACCGGTCATAACGCGGTGAAGTCCGTAAGCAGCACGACCAAGACGGTCGTTCACCTGGCGAACGGCTATGACAATGCCACGTTCCGCTGGAACATCGGCGGGCTCGTCAGCAACGGCGCCAACTTCGATGTCGTGGCTGTATCGCTGTATCCGACCAGCACGGACTGGTCCACGAAGAACACGCAGACGCTGGCCAACCTGAACGACATGATCGCCACCTACGGCAAGGAAGTCATGGTCTCCGAGGTAGGCATGGATTACACCCAGGCGTCCGCGGCCAAGAGCTTCATCACCGACATCAAGAACAAGGTGCGCGGGATCGCAAGCGGCAAGGGCCTCGGCGTCTTCTACTGGGAGCCGGAAGCATCGCCGGGCTACAACGGCGGGTATAACAAAGGCGCCTGGGGAACCAACGGCAGACCGACGGCCGCCCTGGAAGGCTTCCTGAACTAAGAGTATCTCAAATTCCCGCAGCCAAGCACTGTCTCTGCCCTACCGGCGGAGGCGGTGTTTTTTTGGTGTTGGCGTGTTCCTCCGCCTCCACCTGCCTGCCCCCCGCGCTTCCCCTCTGCCCCTGACCCCGACAAACTATCGATTTCCTGTGCGTTTTGCAGGGTGGAAAGAAAAGGACGTGCAAAGGTCTGCCGTCTGAGTTACTCTTAAGGGTACAGCAAAGAATAACGGACCCGAGGTGGAAATATGCTGAAGCTGCTACTGGCTGATGATGAAAAAATGACTAGGGAAGGCATTCGGCGGTCGGTGGATTGGGAATCCTTCGGAATCACCGAGGTCGTCACCGCAGTAGACGGACTGGAAGCGCTGTCCCTGCTCGAAACGTTCGAACCGGATATCGTTCTCACGGACATCAAGATGCCCCGCATGGACGGCATCGACCTGGCCTTCCAGGTCCGGCGCAGGTACCCGGGCTGCAAGATTATATTCATGAGCGGCTATGCCGAGAAGGAATACCTGAAGGCCGCCATCTCGCTCAAGGCGATCTCCTACGTGGAGAAGCCGATCGATATGGACGAACTCGAGGAAGCGCTGCAGGGAGCCGTCCAGCTGTGCCTGCAAGAGAGGCGGCATATGGAGCATGAGGCGCTCACCAAGGAGAGCCTCCATGCGAGCTCCGCTTATATCCGCCAGGAAATCTGCCTCCAGCTCATCAGGGGCGCCCGCGACGAGGCGCAGCTTCGCGGCAGGCTGCAGCTGGCCGGGCTGGAGCTGCCGGAGCATCCCTCCTGCGCTGCGGTGATGATCAAGATCCTCCCGCCGCCGCCCTCTCCCGCGGAGCTTGAGGCTTGTGCCGCTGAGGCGGCCGGCGCTTACTGCCTGTCCTTCCTACTTGGACAGAAGGACGAGCTGCACACGGTGCTGCTGCTCTTCGCACCGGAGGACCGCCCGCTGGACGAGAACACGCTGTACGGCATCTGCCGGGCGCTCGGCACCGCCCTTGCCGGGCACACCGGAGGCCGCTTTTCGATAGGCGGGGGACGGGTCTCCCCAGGTCTGGAAGAGCTGCCCGCCTCCTACGCGTCCGCCGTCGCCCGCCTGCAGGAGACGTTCTACCGCGGGCCCGCTTCAGCCGCAGTGCACCGTGATACCCCCTCCGGCTTCGCCCTGCACGTGCACTATCATCCGGACCCGCTGCTCCATAAGACAGTGCAGGAGCTGCTCGTTGACGGGCGCTTCGAGGAGCTCCGCAGCCTGCTCGGACGCGTGGCCGTGGAGATCCGCCAGCGGCCGGAGACACTCATCAACAGCGTGAAGGAGATTTATTACCGGCTGCTGCTCGAGCTGGAAGGATTCGCAGGGGAGCGGGGGATCTCGCTTTTTCACAGCACGGGACCGGACGATCAGCCCTGGGAGCTCGTCTTCCACTGCCACTTCTTCGAGGACGTGCAGCAGGCGCTGCTCGGGAAGCTCGGCCAGCTCGAGCAGGCGCTGAAGGAGCGGGGCGGCGGCAGCACGGCGGCACGCATCATCCGGTACATCCACCACCATTATGCGGATGAGAACGTGACCGTACAGGGCATCAGCGAGCATATGCAGATGACCGCTTCGCACCTCATCGCCGTGTTCAAGGAAGCGACAGGAACCACCGTGAAGCAGTACCTGATGGAATACCGGATCGAGAAGGCCAAGGAGCTGCTCAAGACCGATTCGTACAAAATCTTCGACGTGGCGCTGCAGGTCGGTTACAGGGACGGCGAATATTTTGCCAAAATTTTCCGCAAGCTGACCGGCATGACCCCGTCGGAATACAGGGAGCGCAGCCGCGTATGATCACCTCCCTGACCCGGCTCGGCCGCAAGTGGCTCTACAACACGAAGCTCCGGCACAAGATCCTATACACCTACCTGCTGCTGATCCTGGTCCCGCTCGGCGCCTACCAGTTCGTTGTATCGGACAAGGTGTCCGGGCTGCTCATCAACCACGTTACCTATTCCGCAGAGCAGGGGTTCAACCAGACGTATGCCTTCCTGAGCTACCGGCTCCAGCGCATCGGCGAGACGACGGACGTGCTGATCGCCAACCCGTCGATCCTGCGGTCGATCACCGATCCGGGGACGAACACGGATATCCACCGGCAGCTCCAGGATTACAGCGACCTGAAGCAGCAGCTGCGCTCCCTGCAGGACGGGACGGACATCGCCCGGGTGACGCTCTATGTCGACAGCCAGTATGTCTTCGGCAATGAGTCCGAGAACTTCCTGCCCTTGAATCTGACCGAAGGGAACGCCTGCTTCGAGCGGCTCGTCGAGAACAATCCGAAGATGCTGTGGTGCTCCCCATCGGAGATCGAGACGAAGGGGACGGCGGCCAATCAGTATCTCTACGTGGTCCGCAGCCTGCTCGACCCGAACAACTACAAGCATACCGTCGGGCGGCTTCGCGTCGATGTCCGGGCGGATACGATCCGCGACATTCTGAAGAATGCCGATGCCGTGGAGAACAGCGTAACGTACCTGGCCTCCAGCGATTCGCGTATCGTGCTCTCGTCCGATGCCGTCGCATCCCCGCCCCCCTTCCCTCTGCCCGCTACCGGCACGCTTCAGGAAGGGACGGTTACGGCCGAGCTGGACGGGACCTACTATCTGTACCGGCCTATTCCTTCGTCGCAGTGGTCGATGGTCACAGCCATTCCGATCGACGATGTCATGAAGCAGAGCCGGCAGCTGCGCAACGACCTGCTGGCGCTGCTCCTCGTGGTAGCACTGGCAGCCCACATCGTGGCCTATCTTCTGTCGGTGTCGGTGACCCGGCGTATCTCCCACCTGACCGGGAGGCTCAAGGATGTGGAGAAGGGCAGCCTGATCCCCCTCGCCCAGACACAGGGCAAGGACGAGATCGGCGAGCTCATCAAGACCTACAACTTCATGATCGACAAGATCGCCACCATGCATGAAGAGCAGTACAAGCTCGGTCAGGAAGTGAAGAGCGCGGAGCTCAAGGCGCTGCAGTCCCAGATCAACCCCCACTTCCTGTATAACACGCTCGACCTCATCAACTGGATGGCCAGCAGCGGCATGAACGACGAGATCCGGCAGGTCGTCAAAGCGCTCTCACGCTTCTACAAGGTCAGCCTCAGCAGCGGCCGGGATGTGGTGACGGTCGGCGAAGAGCTTAAGCATGTCTCCTTCTACGTGCAGATCCAGAACATCCGCTTCGAGAACAAAATCCGCCTCGTGGCGGACGTGCCCGAGGAGCTGCTCGGCTGTGCGATCCCGAAGATCACCTTCCAGCCGATCGTCGAGAACGCCATCCTGCACGGCATTCTCGGCCGGGTCTCCCGCGAGGGTACGGTCACAATCTCGGCAGCCAGGGAAGCTGACGATCTCGTGATCACCATTGCCGACGACGGGATCGGCATGAAGGAGGAGCTCGTGCAGCAGATGGCCGCGGGCACCTACCGCGGCAGCCTGAAGGGCAGCGGCTACGGCAGCCGCAACGTGCTCCAGCGGCTGCAGCACGTGTTCGGCGAGGGCTACGGCCTCACGTACCGCAGCACGCCGGGGGAAGGCACGGCGGTGACCCTGCGGATACCTGCCGTGCTGCCGCCGGAGGAATAAGCCTTGCCGGCCGGCCCCGTTCAAACCGAGGCCGGCTGATAAACGGCGGAACCATGAATACGACAGGAGCAGCCTGGGACGCTATAGCGTTGTCCGGGCTGCTCCTGTTTAGTATGCCGTGGCGGAGAGGTTCACGGCAGCGCACCGATTCTTAGTAGTATTCCCCCTGCTTCCCAGAAAATCACCATGAACTTCTCCTGCGAGTCCTCCGACATAATGATCTTAGATCATAAATCAAAGGAGCAATGTTTTATGCATAAGATCAAAAACCTGGGTCTTGGCTCGTCCATCCGAAGCAAGATCATTATCCTTCTGCTCGCGGTCACCATCCTGCCTCTCTTGGTAACCAGCCTCCTGCTCATGTCGGTGTCCACCGGAGCGCTGGAATTATCGACCAAGGATAATCAGAAGGGTATGGCGCAGACCAATGCCGATTTTATCAATGATTGGATCACCGAAAAAATAACCAAGGTGGAGCGTGTCATCGAGTCCAACCCGGTATTCTACAGCGGAGATCGGGACCAGATCGTCGCGACATTAAAAACGCTGGTTCCCGCTGACGCGGATGTGGAGAGCTATGCTTATGTCAATCCCCAGGGTGTCTTCTACGACACGACGGGCGGGAGCGCCGATCTCTCGGCACTGGACTCCTACAAGAGCATGAAGTCCGCCAAGAAGGCCACGGTTTCCGACATTCTGATCTCGGCTGCAACCGGCCGGAAGGTCATCATCGTCAGCGTGCCCATCGTGGATAAGCAAGGGGAAGACCGGGGCATGATACAGACCCTCTTAAGTCCGTCCGATCTGATCGGGATCGTAGACAAAATTAAGGTAGGCGGAACCGGGTACGGTTATATGCTCTCCTCTGAAGGCAAGGTTCTGATTCACAAGGACGCGGATAAAATCGACAAGGAACTCGCCGCTTTCCTCCCGGCCGGCACCGCCTCCGAATTCACCACGCTGCTTAAGCAATCCGAAGGGGAATTCGACTACACGGAGAACGACAAGACCAGCTACGAAGCCGTCTTCCATACGATCCAGAGTACGGGATGGAAGCTCGTAATCGTGGCTCCCGAGGAAGAAGTCTTCGCCGCCGTCCAATCCGTTCGCACGCAAGTAGGCTTCATGATCGCTGCCGCAGCGATCTTGGTTGTTCTCATCTCCCTGGGGGTAGCACGCCTCGTGCTGAAGCCCCTGCTCGGCATTTCCACCCTGATGGGAGAGGTGAAGGCCGGGAATCTGACAGGCCGGCTGCCGGTGAACGGCTCGGACGAGCTTCAGACGCTGAAGATGAATATCAACGCGATGCTCGATTCCTTCTGTGCCCTCATCGGCAAAATCTCCGCAACATCCGAAGCGGTTGCCGCTTCTTCGGAAGAGCTTACGGCCACGGCCATCCAAACGGCCGCTTCGTCCGAACAAGTTTCCCGTTCGGTGAAAGGACTTGCTTCCGGCTCCGAGGCTCAATACAGTTCTGCCGCTGCGTGTTCGTCCACCATGGATGAGATGGCTTCCGGAATCGAATGGATCGCGGGTTCTTCGTCAGGCGTATCCGGCTCCGTCAGCGAAGTGGTCCAAGAGGTGGAGTATGGCCACCAGGAAGTCAAGCATGCGATCGATCAGATGAACCTTGTCAGTGCGACCGTGGCGGATACAGCCAAAGCCGTTCACACGCTGGAAGAGCAGTCTTTGACGATTGGGGAAATCATCGATGTCATCCGGGGCATCGCGGAGCAGACCAACCTGCTGTCGCTGAATGCCTCCATTGAGGCCGCAAGGGCCGGTGAACATGGCAAAGGCTTTGCCGTGGTGGCGTCCGAGGTCAAAAAGCTTGCGAATCAGACGCAGACCGAAACGGAACGGATCACCTCCCTGGTAGACAGCATCGCCGTTCACACCCGCACGGTAGCACATTCCGTAACGGACGGGGTCCGCAAAATGGACGAAGGCGTCGTGCAGGTAGCCAAGGTCGGAGAAGTGTTCGCCGAGATCACCCGCTCGGTGCAGCGTGTAAACGAACAGATTCTCGGCGTGTCCGAGGCATCGAAACAGCTGACAGCGGGCAAGGAGGAAGTGTCGGCTGCCCTCTCCGGGATGGTGAGGATCACTGAGGGGGCCATGCAGCAGCTGCAGGAAGTTTCTCAGGCCTCCGCCGAACAGAAGCTGTCCATGGACGAGGTATCGGATTCTTCCCGTTCCCTCAGCGATATGTCCGCCGACTTGCTGGAGATGATCAGTGTTTTTAAAGTGAAATAATCCGGACGTGTGTGACGGATATCCAGAGGCATCCGCCGGCGGCGGGTGCCTCTTCTTTACGTTGTCAGCATCTGCCTTCTGCCCACAGACTAAAACACCGCCCCTCTCCTCCAAAGGAAGATAAGGGCGGTGCCTAGGATGATGGCTGCGATCCAACCTTAGCTTGAATCGTCAGCAGCCCTTGCGCGATGCCGTCTCTTATCAAGATTGGAAAAGAGCATCCAGCGAGTAGGCACCCGCGCCGGCCAAAGCGATGCCGATGACGACCGCAATCAATACCAGCGGGTATTCATATCCGTTCGCCGTGACCCACAGTCCGTTCTGGGCGTGCACCTTGACGATAGCTCCGAGCATCGTCAGCGTGATCAGTACCGTCGCCAGCGGCGTGAGCAGCCCTGCCGCGAAGAGAGCGCCTCCGATCATCTCCATGAGTCCCGCCATCACCGCCATAAGCACGCCCGGCTTCATCCCGATCGACTCCATCCAGCCTCCCGTCCCCTTCGGTCCGTAGCCGCCGAACCAGCCGAACAGCTTCTGCGCCCCATGCCCTACGAACAGCAGCCCTACAACCAATCGAACCAGCAATAATCCCAGTGCCATCATGATAATCGTCTCCTTTTAGTTTGAATTAAATAATCTTGCAATTAAGATATTAGACGTGCAAAAAATATGATAGAACTCAGCGCTTAGGGTACAGCGGATAATCCACCTTGGTCGGAACCTGGATCAGAATCAGCCGAAGAGGCGCATCTTCCGTATTCGTGAGCACCACTTCCGTATCGGATGAGGAGGTGCCGATAACAAAGTCCTTGTGGCGGAATACAGCCGGCTCCTTCGAAGACACGCCTGCCTCCGCCCATGTTCCCTGTCCGCGGATTGCCAGTGCGGTTAACGTGTATCCTGCGGGTACGCTGTGCGTATATTGTGAACCCTGCCGTACCTCCACATCCCACATCTTCGTATCGGCCGCCAGCTTTATGGGCGCTCCCCCGCCGATGACGGTTTTGATGCTGTATCCTGCCCCGCTGCCCTCCAGCGGAAATTCCTCGTGACTGTACTGGTGGTATGTCGGCTGTCTCAGCACAGCCTCCGACAGGTCAGGCTCGAACCAGATCTGGAACAGCTCCGCTCCGGCACTCAGCTTCTCCTTATGGCTCACGCCCGACCCCGTCTGCATCACCTGTGCCCCGCCTGCGCCGACCACGCTGTCCGTCCCCAGGGTATCCCCGTGATAAGCCGTACCGTCCACCACATAGGTCATAATCTCAAACCCCTTATGCGGATGCAGGCCGATCTCCGCTTCCGACTCCGATGTGGCCCAGGCCCAATAGAACAGCGGCCCCACCCGTTTGATCACCGAGCCTTCCCCCGGGAAACCGATCGGCTTCTGCTCCTTGATCCGGCCGCCGTCAAATTCGCCTGTTCCCTGCATGACAGGTGTATACACAAGTGCTTGCATCGTATCCAGCCTCCATTTTCTTATCACGTATTGGACAAACTCTTTCATGCTCAGAAACATAGGAACATACATCCCACGCGCTCCTTGCGGGGCTAACGCGCCTCGGCCGCCTTGCCGAGCCGTTTGAGCAGCTCGGTCGCCGCCTGCCGGTCTTCCGGTGAAATCACCTTCATGAGATCATGAATCCGCGCCGCGTGCTGGGGGAAAATCTGGTGGAAGAGCTCATTCCCGGCTTCGGTGATCTCCGCATAGGTCACCCTGCGGTCTTCCTTGCACGGTACGCGCCGCAGCAGCTCCTTCTTCTCCAGCTTGTCGATATTGTAGGTGATGCTGCCGCTGGTGATTAAGACCTTCTCTCCGATCTGCTGCAGCGGAATTCTTCCCTTCGTATACAGCACTTCGAGAATCATGAATTCGGATGGAGACAGTCCGTACTGCTTCACATCCTTCTGGGCCTGCTCCATAATGGCCTTGTAAGCCTTCGAGAGCACAACGAACAGTTTCAGTGAGCCCGCTTGGGCTTCATCCAGCTGAAAGGGAACGGGCATCCGGCCTCGCCTCCGCAACTCATCTTTAATTTAATTATCTTTGGTTTAAGATAAATATACACCCTCATTTCTTCATTGTCAACAGCGAGCGGAGGAATTATTCAAAAAAGAACCACTGCCCCCATGCGCTTGGCACCGAAGCAGTGGTTCTTGGATTTACGTTGACTGTCTAAAGATGAGTACATCTGAAGAATGGGTGCTTATTGAGCCGGGCGCTTCAGCACCAGGCACTCGAACCCGTCCAGCTTCACGGATGCTTCCACGGGTCTGCCGGACAGCAGCTCCGTGTAATCCCCCGCCTGCTGGAGCTCAACCACAGCTTCGGAGCTGTTGAAGTTGAGCAGGAAAACATAATCATTCTCCCCATCCGTTCTCTTCTGTGCGGTTACCCCTTCCGGCAGTGTTCCAGGCAGCACCGGCTTCACTCCTGTCTCGGCTAGAATCGAACCATAGAAATCGTCATGGAACGGCGCTTTGTTCCGCGAAGCGATATAGTAAGCCTTGCCTTCGCCGAACCGGTTGACGGTCAGTGCCGGACGGCCGGCGTAGAAGTCATCCCCATAGGAAGCCAGCGCCTCAGCCCCCTCCAGGTGAATCAGATCGCACAGATCGTAAGCCTCGTAGGTGGTTCTCAGGGTCGGTTGGGCGCCTTCGGCAGGGATCACCGTGTTCGTCTGCCCGTCATGCAGCCCGTCGATCTCCTCGGACCAAATGCCGAGCGTGCGGCGCAGCGGTCCGGGGAAGCCGCCAAGGAAGCAGAGGTCGCTCTCGTTGACGATTCCGGACCAGTACGTGGTAACCAGGGTGCCCCCGTTCTCCACGAACTTCTCCAGCCGCTCGCCTACGCCAGGGCGTACCATGTACAGCATCGGCGCCACGACAACCTTGTACTTGCTGATATCGCAGTCCATCGACAGGATGTCCACCGGAATCCCGCGGGACCAGAACGGCTTGTAATGCTCGAGCACGGTCTCCTCGTGGTGGATGCCGACGTTGCGCGGCCCCTGGGAGTCCTTCACCGCCCAGCGGTTCTCCCAGTCGTAGAGAATCGCCACTTCCGGCTCCACCGACGTGCCGACGACTTCCTGCAGCTTCTCGAGCGCCTCGCCTACGGAGGTTACATCCCGGAATACGCGCGTATGCTCGTGTCCGGCGTGATCGACGACCGCACCGTGCAGCTTCTCCGAGGAGCCGCGGCTCTTGCGCCACTGGAAGTACTGCACGCTGTCCGAGCCATGGCCAACGGCCTGCAGGGAAGAGAGCAGGTGCATGCCCGGCTTCTTCAGCTTGCTGACCTCCTGCCAGTTCGTGAGGCTCGGCGTACTCTCCATGAGGAGGAACGGCTGTCCGCCCTTCAGCGAGCGGTTGATGTCGTGGAAGAAGGCGAAGCGGACCGCCTGGCCGATATCCCCTTCGTTATCATGCCAGGTAGGATAAGCATCCCACGAGACAAAATCCAGCGCCTCGGCGAACTTCCAGTAGTTCAGCCCTTCGTAGTTCTCCATGAGATTGGTCGTAACCGGCAGCTCCGGGTTCACGTCCTTCAGCGGCGCAATCTCATGCTTCATGAAATCGACGGTCTGGTCGGTGACGAACCGCTTCCAATCGAGATTCATCGCATGGACGAACGATTCCCCGTGCGGAGCAGGCGACTCGACCTGGGACCAATCGGTGTACGTATGGCTCCAGAACGACGTCCACCAGGCGTCATTGAGCGCTTCCAGCGTGCCATAGCGCTTCTGCAGCCAGCCGCGGAACGCATCATGGCAGTACTCGCAATGGCACTCGCCGCCGTACTCGTTGGAGATGTGCCAGCCGATCACAGCCGGATGCTGCGAGTAACGCTCGGCGAGCAGGCGGTTGATCTGCCCCACCTTCTCCCGGTAGACCGGAGAAGTGTAGCAGTGGTTATGCCGCTGCCCGTGCAGGTTGCGCACCCGGTTCGCGCCGGTGCGCAGCACCTCCGGATACTTGGCGGACATCCAGGCCGGGCGGGCGCCGCTTGGCGTAGCCAGGAACGCATAGATGCCGTTCTCGGCGAACGAATCGAGCAGCCGGTCCATCCAGCCCCACTCGTACCGGCCTTCTTCCGGCTCAAGCGCGGCCCAGGCGAAGATGCCGACCGACATGACATTACACTTCGCGAGCTTCATCAGCCGCAGGTCTTCCTTCAGGATCTCCGGGTACTTCTGCCACTGATCCGGATTGTAGTCGGCGCCGTGGAGCATCACCGGTGCCTTGGGGCTGACGGGAGGATACTTTTTGGACATCATAAACACCTACTTATGTAAGAATAGTAAAACTGGTAACCACCGGAACCATACGGCTATTGGCCGAACCGGGTCTGCCTTCCGGTCATGGATAATAATATCCCGCTTCCTCCGGGAGGAAGCGGGACCCCTGCGGCAGCACGCTGCCTGAATTTACTTCTTCGCCGCAGCGTCAGCCTGTGCCTGCATCTCGGTGAGCACTTTGTCGATACCGGCCTGCTTCAGCTTGTCACGGAATACCTGCACGCCGCCTTTGGCATCGGCAGGATCTACGATTCCGTAGAAGAGCGGTCTGCCGTACGTGTTCATCACGTTATTGATCGCAGCCACTTCGTTCTTCACTTTCGCATCGTCGAAGGTGAATGTCTCAAGCGGGTGGTTCACCGTAACCGTATTCTTCCAGCCTTCGGTGAACTTGTTGATCTCGTCAGCCACCGTTGCATCCAGACGCTCGTTCAGCGAGTTCCAGCCCCAAGGCGATACGCCGGCCGGAGGGAAGTTCGCGGAATCCTTCAGCGGCTTGAACTGCTTGTCGCCTACCGCCTCATAGTGCTTACCGGCAATTCCGTAGTTCGTCAGGTCGTGAATCTCTTTGTCGTAGCGGAGCAGATCGATCGCCATCAGCGCACGCTCGGCATTCTTGCTTGTTGCGTGAACCGACATCCCGTTGTTGATGAACGGATTCGCGAGGCGCTTCTTATCCGCGCTGAGATCGACGAGCTCGATCTTCCAGTCCGGGTGGGCTGCCTGGATCTCGGACTTGGCGCGGGTCAGCGTTCCGAGGTTCCATTCCACCGACGCCAGCTTGCCGTCCTTGAACGCCTGGATCTTGTCCATCTTGCTTACGAGCGCATCCCGGGACCAGGCACCGGTCTTCGCCGCGGCGTTCATCTTGGCTACGAAGCTCTCGAACTCCGGCGTTTCGGCATAGTTGAATACCTTCGAAGCGGCATCCGTTACCTTGTAGGCGATCGGGTACTGCGGCACGACGAAGTTCCACTCGTTGGCCTGAACCAGCTCGATTGCATTGAATTCGCTTGCACCAAGGCTTGGCGTGAAGCTCTTCTCCTTCTCAGCCACAGCCTTCAGGTAGTTCAGGTAGTCGTCATGCGTCTTGACTTCCGGCAGCCCGAGCTTCTCGCGAAGGTCGCCGCGGAGCGCTACGAGGTGGTAGCTGTACTCGAAGTTGTTCTGGGGAACCATGTAGATTTTGCCATTAACCTTGGCCTGCTCCCATGCAATCTTCGGCTCCTGCTCCCAGGTCTTCGGAGCATACTTCTTCAGCATGTCTTCCGTCAGCTCCAGGAAGCCGTTCTTGTTGGCCTGCTGGGCGTAGAAGAGCCACGGGGCGGACAGCACGAGGTCAAAATCCTCGTTCGCCGCAAACATCAGCGGGTACTTCTGGTTGTAATCGCCCCAGTCGATGAAGGATACATCGAGCGTCGCGTTGATTTTCTGCTTCATAATCTTGTTGACTTCGCCGTATACCTGATCGAAGTCCGCCGGCTTCGAGCCGAGCAGGACCATCTTCAGCTTGACTTCTTTGCTGGTATCTGCGCTTCCAGAAGAAGACGCGGCCGGTGCGTTGCTCGAGGCGGAGCCGTTCGGCGCCGGTGTGTTCGAGCTGCATCCTGCGAATACGGTTGCTGTAGTGAATGCCAAGCCGAGGGCCATCAGTTTGTTCTTGCTGCTCATAAGGTATTGCCTCCCCTTGTCTGTATCCTTTAGTGTAAACCCATCTATGATCACTGGATAGTCCCAGAATGATCCAATCCTTATATTCCGGATGGAGCGGCGGGGGCTTAGCCCTTCACCGCACCCACCGTAAGACCTTGTACGAAGAACCGCTGTACGAAAGGATAAAGCAGAACGATCGGCCCCGTAACGATGATCGCAAGCGCCATCTTCAGGCTCTCCCCGGGGAGTTCCGCGACCCGCATGCCCGATACTTCCATGAGCTTGCGCAGGCCTTCCAGGTTCCCGAGCGTTTTGTACAGCAGGTACTGCAGGGTGTACAGCTTCTCGTTCGAGACGAACAGCAGCGAGTTGAACCAGTCATTCCAGTAGCCGAGCGCCGTGAACAGCCCGATGGTGGCTAGAGCCGGCTTCGAGAGCGGCAGAATCAGCTTGACGAAAATCGTGAAGTCCCCCGCCCCGTCGATCTTCGCCGACTCCGTGATCGCTTCGGGGATGCTGCGCAGGAACGTACGCAGGATCAGAATATAGAAGACGTTGAGCATCGGCGGCAGTAGAAGCGCCCAGTACGTATCCTTCATTTGCAGGTAGTTCACCATGAGGATGTACCACGGAACGAGACCGCCCTGGAACAAGGTTGTGAAGTAGAAGTAGAACGCGAACCCGCTTTTCCACTGAAAATCCTGACGCTGCAGCACGTAAGCGGTCATCGCGGAGATGAACAGCCCGAGCACCGTGCCGACCACGGTCAGCGAGATCGTCAGCACGTAGGCATTGATGAACTGCTCCGGATGCTGGAACGCGAACTGGTAAGCGGCGAGCGAGAATTCCTTCGGCCACAGACCGAAGCCTTCCCGGGTAATGCTCGACTCGCTGGAGAACGAGCCGCTGACGACCAGGAGGAACGGTACCAGGCAGACCAGGGCGACCAAGCCTACGAACACATAGCCGATCAAATCGAGAATGCGCTGGTCCGCACGGTTTTTTTTGACGGTTGTTGTCATCATTGTCTTTCACCTCTTCGTTGTTATGGGAGGAGCGCCGTCTATCTTAGAACAGCGCATTCTCCCGGTCCGTCCGGCGGACGAGGTAGTTGGTGGCCAGAATGGTTACGAAGCAGAGTACGGACTGGTAGAAGCCGATCGCCGCCGACATGCCTACTTCATTGTTGACGAGCAGGGAGCGGTATACGTAGGTGTCGATGACATCCGTTGCCTGGAACAGCATGCCGTTGTTGCCGACGAGCTGGTAGAACAGGCCGAAGTCGCCGCGGAAGATGCCGCCGATGGCGAGCAGCACGAGAATCAGGATCGTCGGTCTTAGCGAAGGCAGCGTAATGTGGAGAATCCGCTGGAACACATTCGCCCCGTCGATGTCGGCCGCTTCGTACGTTTCCTTATCGATGCTAAGAATGGAGGCCATATAGAACACGGCGCCATATCCTACCACTTTCCAGGCCGAGAAGAAGATTAGAATGTACTTCCAGTATTCGGCGGTCGTGTAGATGTCGAGCGGCTCCATGCCGAACGACTTCAGCAATGTGTTGATGGCGCCGAACTCATAGTTGAACAGGTTATAAGCCACCGCTCCGACCACGACCCACGATATAAAGTAGGGCAGGAACATCAGCGTCTGCGCGGTCTTGCGGAACAGCTTGCTGCCGACCTCCGCGAGCAGAATTGCCACGACGATCTGCAGCGCATTGTTGATGATGATGAATGCGGCGTTGTACAGCAGGGTATTGCGTGTTACGTTGAATGCGTCGCCTGTCAGGAAGAAGAACTTGAAGTTGTCCAGTCCCACCCATGGCGAATTCAGAATCCCAAGGTCATAGCGGAACTGCTTGAACGCAAGCACAATGCCCGCCATCGGGATGTAGTTGAAAACAAAGAAGAAAAGCGTCGCCGGCGCGATCATCAGCAGCAGGCTCCGATTGGCGTTGATGCGGTAAAGCAGGCCCCTCTTCATCTCTCTTGTCACTCCTCCGGTTCGTGTCTCTGTAGGTTATGAACTCAGAGTACCAGTTCAAGAGAAACGTTCGTACCCTACAAAATAAGACTCTCCTGTACTTTTTGCGGCTGGCAGAATGCTGCGGGGAGAATGGCGGGACAGTCCAGCTAGCTGAGCGGGAACGGGAAAGTGTGAGATGCACCGGCCTTCGTTCGGGCGTTCGGCACAGGAGAGTTGATGTGCGCCGGCATTCGTGCGAGAGTCCGGGAAGCGGCATGCGTATACCGCCCCGCTCGCCCCATGATACTCGAATAACCGTACCCCCTACGAGCACATCCTATGACCGACGGATCGGATTCGACTCGCACGGGGCACGGCAAAAAGCCCCCTTCCATGGAAGAGGGCTCGCAAGTAATTAAGTGCAAACTTGAAATGATCAAACTGTGTAAGCTTGTTATTGTTGGGCACCTTGATGTTGGTGCCTCTGACGGCAGCCCCTGCAATATCAGCATGTTTTGGAAGTTGGAGCTCCCGGCAGATCCGTTAGGCCAGGTTAATCGCGCGAATGGTCTCCAGCGGGATCTTCGGTTCGCGGTCTTCCGTCAGCAGGCCGTTCACTTCCTGCTGTACATCGGTAATTTGGGTATAGCAGTAGCCGACGATGTAGTCCGTATCCTTCATGGCCTGCGTGATCGCCCGGAACCGTTCGATGAAAGCTTCTTCCGTGCTCTCTTGGTTCCCGTAGCCCCAGCCGGATTCCGTCTGGAATGCGATGCCGCCGAATTCACTTACAATCACCGGCTGTCCCTTATATGCATAGCCATGAGCAAGCGCATACTTCCAGTTATTGAAGGCCATGTCCTTGCCCGTTACAAGATCTTTGTCCGCATAGCGCTGCAGGAATTCTTGACCCGACTCCACATAATCATGCAGGGTGATAATATCCGAGACCGTATGTTCCCAGCCGTCGTTCGTAATGACCGGACGATAAGGATCGATGGACTTCGTCAAGTGGTAGATTCCTTCCGTGAACTTCTGCTGCCTGACATCGGTGAGGATGTGGGAGACGCCCCAGGATTCATTGAACGGAACCCAGGTGATGATGCTCGGGTGATTGTACTGTTGGCGGACGATCTCGACCCATTCCTTCGTGAACGTCTCGACGGCGTTGTCGTTGAATTCGAACGTCGCCGCCATCTCCGACCAGACCAGCAGCCCTTGGACGTCGCACCAGTAGAGGAACCGCGCGTCTTCTACCTTCATGTGCTTGCGCACCCCGTTGTATCCCATCTCCAGAATCTTCTCGATGTCTTCGAGCAGGGCTTCTTCGGACGGAGGAGTCAGATGGGTGTCCGGCCAGTACCCCTGGTCCAAGATCAGCCGCTGATAGATCGGGGCATTGTTCAGCAGCACCCTGCCCTTCTCGATCGAAATCTTCCGCAGTCCAAAGTAAGAATATACATGGTCCGCAATCTCTTCGCCGTTGTACAAAACGAATTCCACATCGTACAAATTCGGATGGCGCGGATCCCATGCACACAGCTTCCAAGGCCCGTTGGCTTCATGGACCAGATCAACCTCAAGCTGCAGCCAGGGGCGGTCGACCGCTATGCTCATGGTTTTGACCGGCTTGCCCTTCAAGGAGACGCGGGTTTCCAGCCTCAGGGAACGGCCGGCAAGATCCCCCTTCACCTGATATTCGAAGCGAACGGATTTGCGGTCGAAGTCCGGAGTGATCTTGACGGCATCGACATAAGCTTCTTCCACGTATTCGAGCCAGACGGTCTGCCAGATCCCCGTCGTCTGCACATAGAAGCATTCGAAGTTGTCGTCCACCCAGCGCTGCTTGCCCCGGGGCTGTGTACAATCCTGGCTGTCCTCGACCTTCACGGTCAAGCTGTTCTCCGATCCGGGACGAATGGATGACGTAATATCCAGGGAGAACGCGGCATACCCTCCTTGGTGGCCACCGGCATAGACTCCGTTCACCCACACCTTGGCCCGGTAATCGACGGCCTGAAAATGCAAAAGGGTCCGCTTCCCGGCTGCGTCCGCCGGAATGTCCAGTGTACGGCGGTACCATACGTTCGGATGGAACGTCTCTTCCCCAATGCCGCTGGCCTGGGTCTCGTAGGTGAACGGAACCGTAATCTTGCGTCCTGCGGGGAAGCGCTCCTGCCAGTTCTCACGCTCGCCGGCATTCGCGTCGTCGAAGCTGAAATCCCATTCGCCGTTCAGGTTCATCCAGTTTTCCCTGACGAACTGGGGTCTTGGGTAATCTTTGATATATTTCTGTGTGGCCATGCGTCTCTCGAGCTCCTATTCGTATGAAAATGAGAAATGATAATACAGGATGATGATAACGTACGCCAAAGCAAGACATGTTTTTGTTTTGTTTCAATATTTATGTTTACATCTAGATTATATATTTCACATTCGATTCATGTCAACGATTTATTACAATAAATTTGTATCATTAAACAAAAAAGTTTCAGATTGCTTTGCTTGCACAAAACATCTGAAACAATAAGAGCTCTCAGGGTATATGGTTTGCTTGCCGGAGCCTTGCTTACTCTTCCTTATGTTGAATACGCATGATGATGCCCTGCGCATAATCCCCGAAGCCTTTGCCGAACAGGTTGACGCCGCCTTGATGCATCGCATCCGGCTTCACACCGATCCGCAGCGAAATATAAGGCTTCGCAAGCAGGTTCAGATCCGCCAGTACGGCAGAGGAACTCTTCTCATTGTCTATGGTGCTTCGCTCCCCATCCACTCTCCAAGTCTTGAGCAGCCCGTGCTGGGTCGAGGTATCACTCCACCAGGGCGGGTTCAGCTTGCCGCGGTGATCGCCGAAGTCTCCGGGAGAGATCCATGTGCCGATCTCCACATCGTTCACCCAGACCGTAATGTCGGAAGGCCAGTCGTTATTGTAATTCGGAGCTTCCGAACACAGTTCAAGGGAGAATTCGATCGAGCTTATGTTTGCCGTGCTGTCCACACTTCTCGGGAAGCGGTATTCCACCCACCCTTGACGGAACCAGATAATCTCCGCGGTACGGCAATCGGGATGGTAGAAGCTCTCCGGTTCGTCCTCCGGAACGATCATCTCGGACAGGTTCGCCATACCGCAGGTAGGATGAATATCGAAGTTGACAAAATGTCCGATAGGCATCTCTACCTCTACCGTCTTGTTCGAGTGCTTATAAAAGGCGATCGGGTTCAGGATCATCCGCACATCATCGAAGTTGCGGCTGCACACCTTCATGGCTCCGCGGGATGCAGGCTGCAGCGAGGTCAGGATTAATTCCGCTTCCTCGAGCACCTTCACATTCGTCGCGGCGGTCGAGACCGGGATGCTGAGCGCTTCGGCAATCTCTATTATGTTCAGATTGGGCTTCTGAAGCAGCAGCTTGATAATGCCGATGCGGGTATGTGAAGCCAGAGCGTGGGCGACTTTCACCAGCTCATCCGGCTCGTCGATGGTCAATTCCAGCATAAGCGTATTCCTCCATTGGATACTTACTATTCTTTCAATAGTTTATCCAATAGTCGGCATTTTTGTCTACTCCTCTTGAAATAAAATGAGAATGATAGAACATTCATGACGGAAGCGCCCTCTCGGCTAACACCATCCCTCCTACCCTTTCAAGCCGGTGAAGCTCAGTCCCTTGACGATCTGCTTTTCAAACAACAAGAAGATCAGCATCAGCGGAATGGAAGAGATGGCATTGATGGCCATAGGCCTGACATATGTTTCGGCATACTGGCTTATCAGCGTCGGAATACCCATCGGCAGCGTGAAGAGCTCCTCGGAAGTGATGGAGATGAACGGCCACAGGAAATTGTTCCACTGGCCGATGAAGGTCAGGATGGCAATCGAGGCGAGCGCCGGCTTGGCGAGCGGCAGCACGATGCCGAAGAACACCCTGGCCAGTCCGCCGCCGTCCATCTCCGCGCTCTCGAGCAGCTCGTTCGGTACGGCATCAAAGAAGCTCTTCAGTACAATGACAGCGAATGGCGAAGCGATAGCCGGGAGAATGAGCCCCTGATAGGAGTCGAGCATACCGAGATCCTTGACGA
Organism: Paenibacillus sp. S-38; assembly: GCF_049942825.1. Lineage (NCBI taxonomy): Bacteria > Bacillati > Bacillota > Bacilli > Caryophanales > Paenibacillaceae > Paenibacillus > Paenibacillus sp. S-38. The sequence goes on along the minus strand of NZ_CP187970.1, from coordinate 2,536,877 downwards.
TCTGATACAGCGGAATAATCATCGCCTCTCCCGGGATCAACAGGCCCGCCAGGATGAAGAGGTACATGAACCGCTTATAGCGGAAGCGGATCTTCGACAGCGCGAATGCGCTCATGGAGGCTGCAAGTAAAGTAAACAGGGTGACGGCCACGGCTACGATCAGGGAATTGGCCATCCAGCGGAGCAGCGCCGTCTCCTGAAAGATATATGCATACTCGGTGAAGGAATACGGAGGTTTGTACCAGTCCAGTGCTCCTGTGATCTTCATGTTTTCGTCTTTGACGGATACGACCAGCATCCAGGAGATCGGAATCAGGAACATCAGTGCCATCAGCAGAGAGGCTGTTATTCGCAGGAACCGCATGCTAGTTGGCCTCCTTCGCATCGAGTCGGAGTTGGATCAGGGAGATCACCAGCAGGATCAGGAACAGTGCATACGACATGGCCGCAGCATAGCCCATATGGGAATTCCGGATGCCCTCTTCATAGATATACTGGATGATCGGCCGGGTATCCGTGCCTGGCCCGCCCCGGGTGATGATATAGATCTGTAGAAACACTTTGTAGGAAGCGATGATTTGAAGCAGAAGAATGGTTCTGGTCATCGGTCCCAGCAGCGGAAGCGTGATCCGGAAGAACATCTGCCGTTCCGTTGCCCCATCGAGCCGACCCGCTTCGTAGATATCTTCAGGGATGTCCTGCATGGCCGACAAGTAGAGGATCATATTGACGCCGACCGTCCACCAGAGCGTAATTCCGGTGATGGCCGCCCAAGCGAGCGGCGTCTCCGTGAGCCAGAAGATTTCCTGCTCCGACCCCAGGATGCCGAGTGTCTTCAGCAGATTGTTGAGGAAGCCGGTGTAGGGCTGGATCATGAACAATCCGACGTAGGAGACGACCGAGACCGACAATACGCTCGGCAGGAAGAACACGCTGCGGAAGAACCGCTGGAGCCTCGTCTTCTGATTCGCGATGACGGCGAGCAGCAGAGCGAACACCAGCATCGTCGGCGTGGACAGGAGCACAAAATAGGATGCGTTGAGCAAACCGTTCCAGAAGCCCTCGTCCTGCAGCATATGGGCGTAGTTATCGAGCCCGACGAACTTCATCTTCTTAATGAGCGTCCAGTCGTACAAGCTCATCTGAATCCCTTTGAACATCGGGAAGATGGTGAAGATCACATACAGCACCAGAAAAGGAAGAAGAAACAGCAGCGCCTTGAGGTCCATTCGCCATTGCTTTGTTTTGGCGCCCGCCTTGGTGCGGACAGCCTCTCTATCCATCGGCATCTCACTTGCCTTCATGTTGGTCTCCACCTCGCATTATAAACTGGGGAAAGCTTGAAGCCTATTCCTCTTCAAGCTTTCCGGATGAAGCCGCTGTGAAGCTACTTCGACAGCAGGGTTTTCAGTTCGCCTTCGATCTTCTTGAATACGGCTTCAGCCGGTGTTTTGTTCAGCCAGATTTCATCGAGGTATTTCTTCAGAACATCGTTCTTCGGCCAGGTTTTATCGGACGCTTTGGCGAACACGACATCGTTGGCTACCGAAGCATAGTCGCTGCGGTACTTCAGCGCTTTGTACTCGCTGGATTCAAACACAGCCTTATGCGCCGGGATATGGCCGGCCTTCGCCCACACCTGTCCGCCCTTCTCGGCCACATAATTCGCAAATTTCAATGCGGCTTCGCGTTTCTTCGGATCTTCCTTCTTCGTAACCGGGAGAATGATCGTATGGGAGTCGCCCCAAGTCTTTGCGCTTCCATAGATGGAAGGGATCGCGGTCGCTCCGAAGTCCAGATCCTTCGTCGTCTCCCAGGTGCCTGTCGCCCACACGCCCGTCATCATAATGGCTCCTTGGCCGCTCTGGAAGGTCTTGTAGAAATCCGGGTCCTGCGACTTGATCACCTTGCTGGTATAATACAGATCCTTCACGTAGTTCGCCGCCTGCACCGCTTTCTCCATATCGATGGCCGGGGACTTGCCGTCATCGGAGATCACGTCCTTGCCGCCGAGCTGCGAGTACAGCGCCCACCACAAGCGGTAGGGATCATCGCCGTTATTGGAGAAGGCGAACGGGGTAACGCCCTGCGGCAGCTTGCCTTTCATTGAGGTGAGGAAGTTCACGAATCCATCGGGCCCCGGCTCGATCTTCGGCTTGCCGTCTTCGCCCAGCAGGCCGGCCGCTGCCAGATGCTTTTTGTTATAGTACATGATGAAGGGATGGGTATCGATCGGTACCGCATAATGCTTGCCTTCCACCATCGCCGATTTCAGGATATTCTCGTTGTACTGGTTCCAATCCAGGTTCACGTCTTTGGCGGTCTCGTCCAGTTCGGTTACCACGCCCGCCTTGATCAGCTCCGGCAGTTTGGACGTGTGGGAGATGCCGATGTCCGGCCCCTTGCCCCCCGATACGCCGGTTACTAATTTGGTGTAATATTCGGCCCATTCCAGCTTGACGTTCTTGATGGTGATGTCGTTCTGAGAGGAGTTGAAGGACTTGATCATCTGATCCATATATTCGCCGTCGCCCCCGGCGAAGAGTGTCCAGTAGACGAGCTCCGTCTTTTGGCCGCCCGCTTCAGCGGATTTTGAATCCCCGCCGGCGGACTCTCCGGCCCCTGAACTGCCACCGGAACAACCGGCCAATACGGACATCATCATGGAGGCGCTCATTACGGATGCTAAGAGTTTCTGTTTTCTCACTGCCAACAACTCCCCTGGAATGATTAGATACAATTTCGATAAATTGTTTTAATTCAAATATTATGTATCTTACTTAAAATATAAGCGTTTCCAATTCCTTTTGTCAATATAAATTACAGTATTTTTGTTTATTTAATTTAAAATCACCTCAATATGGTCATTTTATTAGGTGTATTAGACGTATTTTTGTGTTTGTTACCGTTTTATTGTTTTAATTGAGTGAAAAGCCTTTATCCTTTGGAAGCGATAAAGGCTCAACATACACAGCTTAATCCGATTCCACTGCAGCCGCCGTACTCCCGCTGCTGCTCACCTTGAAGTTATCGACTAGTGTTTCCGCCGACAAGCTTCGAACGCCCACTTTGCCGTGGCTGAACGCCGTAGGGCTCTGATCCGTATAATCAAGCTTCGGATGGTCCATATCTCCTACATAGATTTTGATATTGGCGCCCTTCGCTACCACCTTCATGTGGTGCCAAGTGTCGGTGGTGCCGCTCATCGGGGCTCCGGCCAGATGCTCGAAGTCATAGTTGAACTTGCCGAGGTGAACGCCATCCGCGGTCAGGTAAGCCATATATCCCTGCAGGAAATCAGGATTGCGCTGGCCCCAGTCGTTCCCGGTGGCCGGGTTGTTCACCCGTACGAGAATGCCTGCATTCCCGGCTTCGCTGCCGGCCGTCATACGGATGTCCGTCTCCACAGTGTAATCCGACCAGGCACTGCTGCCCGTGACAGACTTCGCGAATCCTCCCGCCTCGGCCTTATAGACTCCTTCCTTGGGGATGACCGGATCACGGTGGAAGCGGAAGCTGTAGAAGTCGAATTCGCCCTTCACAATCTCCACTTTGATCGTATGCTCGCCGGCTGGCAGTTCTATGCCGTCTCTTGTCAGCGTCGTCCACAGATCAAAGCTGCCGGTGCTCGGCACATCGATGATGCCGGTAAGGTCGGTGGCATCGTCAAGCCACAGCCTCACTTGGCCGCCATCCATACTCGTCGCTGTTCTCAGATCCAGATTGTAAGGCCCCGCTTCTGCCACATCGACGCGGTACTTCAGCCATTCGCCCGTCTGGTTCCATCCGGTCGTGAATCCGCCATCCGGGTGCATGCGGATATCGACTCCATCGCTTCGGTACTGCTGACCGATGTTCTGCGGCGTAGTGTCATGATAGCCTATGCCTTCGCCGCCGCTCTGATAGTACGCCGCATAGACCGTTCCCGGCAGGGGAGCGGCTGGAGCGAAGCGGCCGACAGCGATGCGGGACAGCTCGAACCCGCCTTGGACAATCTCGACCTTCAGCTTATGCTTCCCTGCCGGAAGCTGAATATCGCCAAGGTCCACCGTGCTCCAGGTGTCCTTCCCGCCTGCGGCCGGGATATCGATGACGCCGGTCAGCTCCCGGGCATCGTCGAGCCAGAGCCTGATCCGGCCTCCGCCAGCTTCGGCGGCGGTCCGTACCCCCACTTGGTAAGTACCGGCTTCCGGTACCTCCACGTTATATTTCAGCCACTCGCCGCTCTCGGTCCCGCTGACGCTCCAGCCTTCCTGGCTGCTGGCGCGCAGATCTACCCCTTCACCCGCGCGATACACTCCTCCGCTGTTCTCCGGCGTCGTATCGTGGTAGCCGGTACCTTCACCGCCGGAATTAAAATGCGCGGCTTCGATGACCCCCGGCAGCGGTTTGTGAACCTCATAGGAGGTGAACTCCAGTCTTGCAAAATCATATTCGCCTTTCACCGTCTCGAGCTTAAGGGTATGCCTGCCCTCGGGTAAATAGATGCCCTCCTTCTTGGTCGTAACCCAGCGGTTCCAATCTCCCGAGATGGGCAGGTCCATCACGCCGGTCAGGTCGGTCCCGTCCTCCAGCCAGAGCCGCGCCTGGGTCCCTTCCATGGTAGTAGCGGAAGAGAGCTCAAAGTTGTACAGTCCCGCCTCCTTCACCTCGACGTTGTACTTCAGCCATTCGCCGGTCTGATTCCAGCCAACATTGTGCCCATTGAAGCTGTTCGTCCGGACATCCACGGCATCGCCCCGAAGCGCCCCTCCGATATTCTCGGGTGACGTCTCATGATAGCCGACTCCCTCTCCTCCATCATTGTAGTAAGGTGCTTCCACAATGCCAGGAAGGGGCTTGTAGGCATTGTAGGTGACGGTCTCCCCCGTGTCCACTTTCCAGTTCAGATCGTATTTAGTCCACCCTGCATCGCTGCCATCATTGAAATCATCCGAGAATACCCCGGTCTCTGCAGCAGCATGGAAGGTCATAGATGAGAAATCGAAGGATCCACCCAACGCTTCGACCGTAAGGGTATGCTTACCTTCCGGCAGCTGGAGTCCCTTAACAAGCAAGCTGTTCCATGGAGCTTCCTTGCCCGTCGCCGGTACGCTTACTCGATCGGCCAGCACGGTCCGGCCATCGAGCTTGATGCGAAGACGTGAAGGTTTGCCGGCAGCATACCGCAGTTCGAGATCGTAAGCGGCGGTTTCGGCCACATTCACGTTATAGCTCACGTCGTCTTTGGCCTTGAATGATTCGATATAATAGCCGCCTTCGCTGCTCAAGGCAAGATCCATGCCATCGCCGCGGTACGCGGATGCATCGTTCTTCTCCGGCTTGCCGCCGTGTCCGGGCTCATGGTCCGGTCCACGGTTCTTCTGCTTGCCTGGCGGGTTGTAATGTACCGCCTCGATCCGCCCCGGGACCGGCTTGTATGCGGAGAAAGCACTGCTTCCGTTCACCTTATTGCTGAAGGCGGTGTATCCGAATTCGGCGTGCGTGTCAGAGGTCGTATAGCCCACGCTTCCTCCTTCGAGGCCTTGTACCGAACGGGTCTGCTTCAGCATGCCGTCCACATAAATCCGCACGTCCGCCCCCGCCTTCTCCACCCGGAGCTGGTGCCACTTCGTATAATCATATCCTTGGGGAAGCGCAGAGGTCTGCCAGGCTCCATCCACCCCGTTCACACGGAAGAACGTCTCGAGCCGGTTCTTGCCCGGGTTCAATACAGCAACCCCATAATGGTTCTCATTCTTATAGGAGAACACGGTGCCGAAGCGCGGATCGGCGCTGTCTCCCTGCTTGACCTGCTTCATATGGAATTCGGCCGTGTAATCCGGACCCGAGGTCTTCGCCGTCACCCCCCGGTACCACTTCGTGCTGCCGGTCTTATCCTGCCGGAGCGACTCCCCGTTACGGATGTCCCAGCGGCCTTCACCTACCGTCTTCCATTCGCTGCCGAGACTGCTCCGGCGGAAACGGTCGCTGTAATCCGGCAGCTCGGGGTCGGGCTGATCCGATGTGGTCGGACCAAGTACAAGCATTTTGCCGCCGTTCCACGCCATGCGGTCCAGATTCAATTGACGTCCGGGGTTGGCATGGCTGTGATATACCATATAGTCGGAATCGAGATCGGGCCCCCGCACGACCGAGTTATGACCGAGCCCGACGTGTTCTCCTTCCGTGCTGATCAGAATCGGGTTTTGGCCAGCAGGAGGCACGAATCCTTCCAGAGGCGAAGTGCTGCTCCCATAATTGACCCGGTACCCCTTGCTCCAGACATGGTTTCCCACATAGGTCATGACGTATTTGCCGTCCCGCTTGAGAACCGTCGGGGCCTCCGTCCATCCCTTCATCTCCGCACCGGTGTCATGCCGCTCGCCGAAGGTAAGCGGATCACTCATCGGACGCGCATCGATCTGCCCTTCCCCGGTGCTGTAGAAGTACCACTTGCCGTCATCGTCCACGAACACATGCCCGTCGATCCCCATGCCCTTATTCTCCGTCTGCACAGTGAACGGGCCCAGCGGACTCGAGCTCCGCAGCACATAGTGACCATGTCCGGCAGGCGAAGTATACATATAGAAGAACCCGTTCCAATACACAACCTCTGGCGCATAAGCCCCTTTGGTCAACGGGTCGGTAGAGCACAGGCCCTTGTATTCCCAGTGCACGAGATCCTCGGACGACCAGACCTTCACTCCAGCCTTGTCATCAACCGTACTGACATAGAGATAATAAGTGCCGTTGAACTTCAGTATGTACGGATCGCCTTCTCCATAGAAATCACCGTTATTCCATACCCAGGAATCAGTTAAGGTGTAAGGATTGCTGTAGGCGAATCCTGCCGTCGGCAGGGTCAGCGCCAAGGAGCCTGCAAGCAAAACACTAAGCCACGGTTTCATGCCAATTCATCTCCTGTCTATTCTTATATTGAAAGCGCTTAAATATAAAGCAATAAAAAATATCGCTTTGACCCATCCACCTCCAAAGGAATACGGATGTACGGGCTCACAGTCCCCGGCCCATGATTACAGATTTTTTGTTGCTATACGGATTATAAGCCGGTAATTGATTCCATGTCAATGTATTAATTCAATAATAATGTAATAATTAAAAGGGGATTGTCAGATAATTGGCTGATTTAGGTTTAATTATTACGGTCGATTAACCGGTAATGTCACTTAATTCTATTTATTTTGTAATGTTCGAATGTCATTCCCTATGGCGGACCGATAGTTCTGGATGCCCGGTAAGACCTCTGTTCCTGCGGCAAGTCGGTGTCATCCTTGTTGCACTATAGATACAGTCAAGATCTCTTCCCCCATCCAAGCCAAAAAAGCCCCGGACGAGGCGGCCGGTGAACGGCCGGACCCTCTGATTCCGGAGCCTCTTGAGACTAATGGGTGTACCGGCTGCCTCCAGGAAGAGGCATACCGGTAAGAACCTTATTCTTCCGACGCCTGCAGGGCGCGGTACAGAATGACCGCCGCTTCCGCGCGGGTCGTTGCTTCTTTCGGTGCCAGCAGGCTGCCCCTGCCGTTGATCACGCCGGCTTGGACGAGGCCTGCAGCCGCCTCTGCGGCATACTCCGCCACGGTGGATGCGTCACTGAACGCCTCCAACCCGCTGCCGCTGGAATTCTTCCACTTGCCGGCCTTCTCGAGGGCTCTCACGGTCAGCACCATGAGGTCTTCTCTCGTGATGCGCTCCGAAGGTGCGAAGCCGCCGTTCTCTCGGCCGCCGGCCACGCCGAGCTTCTTCGCGATGCCTGCGGCATCATAGAAGTAATCCGTGCGTGTGACGTCGGAGAAGTTCGAATCGAACGATGCCGTCAATCCGGCCGCCCGTACGAGCATCTGCAGGAATTCGGCACGTGTTACAGGCGCATCCGGAGTGAACTCCGTATCGGATGTCCCCTGAATGACCCCTTTGGCCGCAAGGGCTTCTACCGCTTGAGCAGCCCAGCCGACATGCGACAGGTCGCTGAAGGAGCGCTTGTCATAAGCGGCTGCATAGGTGCTGAAATGAGTCGTCTGGAACGTCAGCAGGCCCGTCTTCGCATTCCAATGCGAGGTAGGGACGGCTTCCGCTTCACCGCTTGCGGTAAGATACCAGACCGTAAGGAATTCCGGCTGCTGCGCTTCCGCAGCGCTCGGCTTGTAAGGGATGGATACCGTGACCGGCGCATCCGGATTGTTCCACGCTATCGGCTGTCCGTTCACCAAGACCGTCAGGTCGATGACCGGCTTGCCGCCAAGCTTGCTCCGCAGGGCTTCGTCCTTCAGCGCGGACGGCTCCACTGCGCGGATGCCGACCGTCACCGGCCCGGTGCCCAGGCCCTTGCTTCCAGCGAGCATGCTGCCCGGAAGCGATACCGTGCCGAGCGGTGTGACCAGCTCGATGCGCAGATCAGGCTGCTCCTGCAGCAGTGCTGCCGGAAGCTCCTGCGCATACGCCTTGGCGCCCTGTACCGCAGGGAGCTCCAGCTTCAGGGCCTTGCCGCCCGATGCCTTCAAGCTCGCGGCCGCCTCTTCTGCGCTCAGCTTTGCGGTAGCTGTTCCGCTGGCCGCATCGTAGGCCGGCTTCTGCTCATCACTGTTGCTGCTGCCATTGCCACCGGAGCTCTCGCTTCCGCTGACAGATCCGCCGCTGCTGTCGTCATCGTCGTCATCGCTGCTGCTGTTACCGGTACCGTTATCGTTACCTCCGCCGGTACCGCTGCCGTTGTCGTCACTGCCGGTGCTGCCGCCGTTGTCGTTGTCGCCGCCGGTACCGTTATCGTTGTCGCCGCCAGTACCGTTATCGCTGTCTCCACCGGTACCGTTGTCGTTGTCTCCACCGGTACCGTTGTCGTTGTCTCCACCGGTACCGTTGTCGTTGTCTCCGCCGGTGCTGCCACCGTTATCTCCACCGGTGCCGCCGGTGCCGCCGCCCGGCTCATGGTTCACGGAGCCGTACACCGACACCGTTACGCTGCCCAGGACGGATGGCGTGATCTTCTGGCCTGCAGACAGCGCCGTCCACTCCGCGGAAGTCACACCGATCGTGCCTTCCCGCTCGATATTCTGCGCTTTGAACCTCACTTGAAGCGACTCCGTATTCGCCGCTTTGCCTTCCGCATGCTGTGTTACCAGATGAATCGTGCCGGCATCCGCATTGTAAGTTGCCTCCACAACGGTACCCGCTTCGGTGCTTTCGGCTCCTACGTATTGGAAGAGCTCACGGTCGTACGAGAGCTGCAGATCCTGCGAGCCGATCACATTCACGAGCCCGTCCACGCCGACGCCGACGGCAAACTCGCTGCCCGCTTCCACCTTAGCCGGAGCATTCAGGGTAGCCTTCGAATGATCCGTGTACAACTCAAACTCGTCAATGCTTCCCCAGCTTCCGTTGTTAGCGTCCGCTTCGACCCCAAGGGTCAGATGTCCGCCGGTCACCGAAATATTCGGAATAACGATATGCTTCCACTCATGCCACGCGGTATTGACGATGTCCGCGGTCCGCTTGTCGCCCGCCGCATTCACCGCGAAGAGTATCAGGCTCTTCTCCCCGCCGCCGCCCTGCGTGCGTACGGCCGCCGTGTAGGTGCCGTCAGGCAGGCCGGTCACCTTCTGCTCCACTTTGAACGTATAAGGCCGGTCGAGATAATAATGCAGGGAATAATCGCCGCTGTAGGCATTGCCGGCAGGAGCGCTCGACTTCTCGGCCGAGAGGGCCTGCGTGTCTCCGCTCAGGTTCCAGCTGCTGAAATCTCCGGCTTCGAAGCCGGCATTCAGCACATAGTTGCGTGTGCCTTCCACGGTAACAACGGCTTCCGCCTGAACCGAGGCCCCCTCGATCGTCCCTGCGATCCGAAGTGTACCCGGCTTCGCCAGGTCTTCCGCCTTTACTTCCTCCCATGCTACCGGAAGCGAACGGATGGAATCATCGCTGAACTCGCCCTTCACCTCAGCGGGAAGCTGCAGCTCGCCGCCCACGGTGATCTCCATGGTCACCGGCTGCACATATTGCAGTTCCGCCACGTAAGGCTCGTCTTCAAGCGGAGCCGAGACGAGGTTATACACATCGAGCGATGGAAGTGCATTGCCCTCGAAGTCGAACATCGCCTGGTTATCCCAGCCGTTGCCCTCTCCGGTCTTCCACCCCGCGCCCTCTACGGGAATCCAGTCCTGCTCCCAGTAGAACACGCCGAGACCACGGCCGCCCGGCACCTCATGAACCGCGTTCATGATATCCCGCACCGCCTGGGCCTGTCCCTGCACCGTCGCTTTGTAGCCGCCTGCGCTTTGTTCCGCCGGTCCGAAAATGTTCGTGAACCCGTCGCCGTTCTCCAGCGTGTATGCGTAGGCTGTCTCCACGACGATAACGTCTTTGTTATAACGAGCGCTGATATCGTTCATGTTCTGCTTCAGCTCTTCCAGCGTACCGTGCCAGTACGGGTAGAACGAGAGGCCAATGATATCAAAGTTCACGCCGCGGGCCGTAAGCGCATCGAACACCCTGTGGTAGAGGGCGTTGTCCCCGCCGTCCGCCAGATGCAGCATGATCCGCGTCTGGTTCTCCGGATCGTTGTCCTTCACCGCGCGGATCCCTGCCTTCAGGAGATTCGCGAACCCGTCATAGCCGCCGATCTCTTCTCCGGCGGACTGCTGCCACGTCTTGCCGTCCGGCCAGATCATGCCGCCGTTCGTCTCGTTGCCGATCTGCACCATGTCCGGCATCGCGTCCTTCGCCTTGAGCTCACGGAGTACGCTGTCGGTATAGTTGTAGACCTCCTGCTCCAGCTCGGCGCCGCTGAGATTCTCCCATGCGGCCGGCTTGAACTGCTTGCCCGGATCCGCCCAGAAGTCGCTGTAGTGGAAATCGAGCAGCACCTTCAGGCCCAGCTCCTTTGCATAAACAGCAGTCTCCACCGTCCGCGCCAGGTCGTTATTGCCTCCGCCAAGCGGATTCCCCTGCTCATCCACCGGGTTGTTCCAGATCCGCAGACGCACCCAGTTCGTCCCATGGTCCTTCAGGATCTGCAGCGCATCTTTCTCTACGCCGCCGTCGTAGTAATGCCCTCCGCTTTCTTTAATCTGGCTCAGCATGGAGACATCCGAGCCTTTAATGAAATCCGGGCTCAGCCCCTCAATGGGATTGATGCGGATCACGCTCTCCTGCTCTGCAGCCCGCGCCCCCTGGGGAACCCATGTCAGCGCCATGGCTGCCACCAGCAGCAGGGCCGTGCTTTTTTTCACGAATCGCATGCCTGAAAACGACCTCCCTGTCTTCGTTGTAAGCGGTTAACCAAGCTTTGGCAGACCGCTGAACCGATTATAGCAAACGCTCCCACGCGGATTACCCCCGCAAAATATCATTCTTCTGTACTTTTTGCAGGAATCCGCGGTTCCGGCTGCCCCGCCTTCTCTTTTATTTTAGGAAAAACTATGGTAACTTGAATGTCATATGAAGTTCAGGAGGACTAGAACATGGCCAAGCCGCAGTTCCGTTGGAACATTAAACTGAAGAAAAGCAACTCATACCTGGGTACCGTGTACCTCGAGGAGCCGCTCCCGGAGGTCGAGGACGTCATCATGATCGGCGACAAGAAGTACGCGCTCGTCGAGATTCAGCCGGGCAGCACCCGCGATTCCCATGATGTGTTCGTCGAGGAAGTCAAGAAGGACACTTTGAAAAAATAACAAAAACCAGCCTGTCCCATACCGGACAGCCGCTGGACACCGGCAGCCGGAGAAGGAAGCCTTCCTCTCCGGCTGTCGTTCATCCGGCCGGTCTTGTCTACGGCGGCACCTCAGTTACAGGGCTTCCCCTTTCGCTCCCGGCAGCAGCTAAGGCACGCCTGTCCCGATTTCATTCCATTTCACAACCCATTTTCCTAAATAGACATTTTTTACATTTTGACGAAAACGCGCAGGTCTTTTATTATTAATAGGTAATCATGATTTATAATCCATCTATCTTAACTTCACTTGTAAAAAGCAAACTTATTGAAAAATAAGGACGCAAAGCTTCGGGCCTACGGAATGCTATGTCATTCTATGGCAGCCGGGCCGCCTTAGTGGTGTGCATACAACCATCACCTGCTTGGGTGATGGTTTTTTTGATATCAAAGGGGCGCTTCCAACATGACATCGGCCAACTCTTCCCGCCTTCTGATTCTAGGCCTGCTCTTCGTATCCGTGCAGGCTGCCATATCCTTAGCGTACGGCGAATACATATTCCCCCTCTATCTGATGGATATCCTGGCTCCAGCCCTCTCCTTGGGTGTATTGATCGAAGTGATCCGCTCCCACACCGGTCCCCAGAAGCGATTCTGGAGTCTGATCGGCATATCTGTCTTTTGCGAGATGATGGCTCAGCTCATCTGGGGCTCCTATGAATGGATATGGAATATGGAGCCGCCTGAGATCGGTATCGCCGATATCTTCTGGGTTTCCCAGTCGCTGATTTACCTGGTCGCTTTCTACGGATGGGTCCGCTCAGGGGAGAAGAACCGCTACCTGCTCGACTCCCTGATTCTGGTGGTGAGTCTCGCCGTGATCAGCTGGGAGTTCCTGATCAAGCCGGTCTATTACGGCGAAGAGAATCTCAATCTCGTCACGATTACCGTCGACCTCCTCTATCCGATCACCTCTCTGCTCATGGTGTTCGTCCTCACCTCCTGGCTGCTGAACGGGGAGCGGCGGATGAGCCGACGGACCATGCGGATGCTGACCATCGGCTGCCTGAGCTATATGTCGGGGGACACGCTCTACATGCTGCTGATTGATATCCGTGCCCTGGATGCCCTGGAGCCCTGGATCGACACCTTCTGGACGGGCGCCGCCTTCTGGATGGCAGTGGCCGGCATCCGCTCCATCTCCGATGAACCGGATGCCGCCCCTGTAGAAGGCCGTCTCGGCCGGGTGGTCCGTTTCTCGGTTCCCTATACCGGCCTGCTCCTGCTGATCGTCATCTTGGTCTTCTTCCGCCTGACGACGGATGTGTTCGCCTGGGGACTGACGCTTACCGTTCTGCTTGTCCTCGTCCGGCAGATCCACTTCCTTACGGAGCGGGAGACGCTCAACGACAAGCTGAGCGAATCCCTCCGCAAGCTGGAGCGGATCGCAAGCAGTGACAGCCTGACGGGGCTGATGAACCGGCGGGCCTTCATGCTCGATCTGGAACAAAAGCTTGCTGAGGCAGGGCCGCGGCCTGTGGCCGTCCTGTATTTCGACCTGGACAAGTTCAAGCCCATCAATGACAATCACGGCCACCGCACAGGCGACCTGCTCCTGCAGGCCGTAGCCAAACGGCTGTCCACTCTGCAGCAGGACGGAATGAGCATGGCCCGTCTCGGGGGAGACGAGTTTGCGGTGTCCCTGTCTTCCCCAGGCAGCATAGAGCGGGTGCATGAACTGTCGAATGCCATCGTTGAGCATCTCTCCAAGCCTTATCGCCTGGAGGATGTGCCGATTCAAACGTCGCCTTCCGTCGGCATCGCCCTATACCCCCAGGATGCGCGGACCATGCCTAATCTGCTCGACGCGGCGGATCAGGCCATGTATGCGGCCAAACGGCTCGGGGGCAAGAGATGCTTCTTCTACCGGGGCGGTTAGCTCACCGGGACGGACTGCTCTGTCGGTGAGCCGATCATCAGGGGCAGCCTTCCCTGAACTTCCACTCCTGATGATGTAATATATGCTGTACAGACCGGCCCCCTGCTCACAGCTGCGAGCAGGGGGCCGGTCTGTTGGTATGAAGAGCGGATTCTCTTATTAAGGAAGAAGGGCGGGCGGCTTGCGGTGCAGCGTTCCTTGTTCATAGGCATAGGCCAGCCGGATCAGAAAGCCTTCGTCGAACGCTCGGCCCAGGAACTCGAGCCCTACCGGCAGGCCTTCCGGAGTGAAGCCCGCAGGCACCGTGACGGCAGGGAAGCCGGAGAACGGACTGAACTTCGTGTTCGAACCGGAGTTCTGCGGCTCCCCGATCGGGGCCGCCGGGTAAGCGGAGGTCGGATACACGATCGCATCCAGATCGTGATCCGCCATTACCGTAAGCAGCGATTCCCTGGTGAGCTTCGTACGGAACAGAACGATATCTTTATACTCTTGCGTATCCAGGGATTCGCGGGCGTTACGGGCTTTCATCGGCTCTTCCTGCGCCTTGATGTATTGTCCTGACTCGATTATGTCGTTCAAGGTAGCGTAAGGGGCCTTGGGCCCAAGCTCCTTCAGGTAGTCGTTCAGGTTGAACTTGAACTCGTAACCGCTGAGGCTCGGGTACTTCCCGATCTCTTCCGCATGAGGGATGAGGATCGGCACGGTCTGCGCGCCAAGCCGCTCGAGGTCATCCACCGCCTTGTAGACGAGGTCGCTGACCGCCTTCTGCTGCGGCTCCGAGCCAATCAGCTCCACGGCTACGCCGATCCGGACACCTTTGAGGCCGTCGGCATCCAGGAACGACGTATAGCTTGCGGGAATCCGGCCCACGCCGAAGGCCGTTGCGGTATCATCGGGGTCATAACCGGCCGTGGCGTCGAGCAGGATGGCCGCATCAGTGACGCTGCGGGCCATCGGGCCGCCGACATCCTGGGTGAGGGCCAGCGGGATAATCCCGTCACGGCTGGAGAGGCCTACGGTAGGCCGGATGCCTACCAGGCTGTTGAAGGCGGAAGGAACACGGATCGAACCTCCGGTATCCGTTCCCATCCCCGCTGCCGCGAAGTTCGCCGCGATGGAGGCACCCGTTCCGCCGCTCGAGCCGCCCGGGTTGAACTGCAGCGCATACGGGTTCAGCGTCTGGCCGCCGAGCGAGCTGGTCGTCGTAATATTGAAGGCGAACTCGCTCAGGTTAGACTTGCCGAGGATAATGGCTCCGGCGGCTTTGAGCTTCGCCACCTGGTCGGCGTCCTTGCCCGGCATCGAATCCTTCAGGCAGAGGCAGCCGGCCGTCGTGGCCATATCTTCGGTATCGTAATTATCCTTGACGATGATCGGGATGCCGTGCAGCGGTCCCCGCGGCCCCTGGGTCTGCCGCTCCTCATCCAGCGCCATCGCAATCTCCAGCGCTTCGGGATTGAGCGAGATCATCGAATTCAAGCTCACACCCTGCTTGTCGTACTTCGCAATCCGGTCCAGATACATCTGTACCAGCTCTGCGGAGGTCAGCTTGCCTTGAGCCATGGCGGTCTGCATCTCCGGGATCGTCGCTTCCACGAGCTCGAACGGCCTCAGATAGCCGTATACACGGTCAGCGACGGTGTAAGCCTGCTCCCTGGTGAGGGGATCTTCCGCCCCGAACCAATAGGAGCCGTAGCCGGTCATGAGACCCAGCTTGTAGACGGCTCCGACGACGGAAGTATACGGCGAATCGTCCGGCACATCCATGTAAGGCTCGGCCGCGGGGCTGAGCTGCAGCGCTTCGGACAGCGCTGCAGCCGTATCCTTCCGGGAGACGGCATCGCCCGGCGGAAGCTGGAACTCCGTGCTCTTGCCCGCCAGCTCCGCCGCCTGGCGCAGCAGGCCGGCCAGCTCGGCAGAGGCCATAGGCGCGGCCCCGGGAAGCCCGGAGCCATCGGAGGACAGCGGGGCAGCCTGCAGAGCCGCTTCATGAGCGGATAGAGAGAGCTCCGGCGGGGCCGCGTAGGCCGGCAGCGGAGCAGCCAGCAGAAGCGTACCTGCCAGCAGGGATGTTAAGCGCTTTTTCTTTCGCATCGAAGGTTGCATCATTGTGTCTCTCTCCTCCCGTAATTGCGTTATATTATCTAACACGTATGTATCGCAAGTTCATGGTACATGAGGAGATGGCTTTTTTCAATCCCCTCTCAACAGTTCGGCATGAAGCACAAAAAAACCGCCGGATCCCCAGCGGCAGGCACAGCTTTCTATCCTATTGTTCGGGTGTTCCCAGGCATTGCATCTATTAGGGGATCGGCGATGAAGTCTTACCTTCCGAGGTCAAGCTCCCCCGCTGTCCTTGGGTCCGCGGGCTTCCTCAGCAGGCCGACCAGCACAAGAAGCACCAGGGTAACCGCTGGGAACGCCACATCCGGCGGGTTGCCCACCGTCAGAATCGTCACGATGGCCCCAATCATGATCGCGCCGAGCAGTGCCGCTGCGTAACGCGCGGTCCTGCGGAACAGCAGAGCCACCCCGCCAACCGCTTCCAGCAGGCCGATCAACAGACGGAACCAATCCGGGAAGCCCATCGCTTTGAAGCCTTCGACGCTCATCGTCTCGCCGATCAGTTTCAGTACTCCTGCCTGAACGAACAGAATTGCCACTAGGATGAGCCCGATCCATCCCAGAATAAGCCAAACTTTTTTCATTACACAGCCTCCTTTAATCGATCTGTCTCGCGTATGCCGTTAGGCTACGTCGTTTATATATGAGGAAGATCTGTCACTTATTCTAACACGGGGCCCAGGGCTCGGTTTCTTCCGGATTGCGGTGTTATTTCGTAAA
This sequence comes from Paenibacillus sp. S-38, assembly GCF_049942825.1. Lineage (NCBI taxonomy): Bacteria > Bacillati > Bacillota > Bacilli > Caryophanales > Paenibacillaceae > Paenibacillus > Paenibacillus sp. S-38. The sequence continues at coordinate 2,520,441 of NZ_CP187970.1, read as the reverse complement.
TATTACTTTTTGAGTTAACAACCTCCTCTGTGTAACTCATTCTATTAAAAGTAATAATTACTATTATATAAAAAGAAGCATTCCCTATGTCTGACCTTCAAGCCCCCGACTCCGCTCCCCTGATTCCCGTCACTGTGCTAACCGGGTTCCTCGGTGCGGACAAAACAACCCTCCTGAACCATATCCTGACGGCGGATCACGGGCATAAGATCGCCGTAATCGTCAACAAATTCGGTGAAGTCGGGATCGACAACCAGCTGATTGTCGGAGCGGACTGGAGATGCGCCTGCGTGCCATGAACCCGGCCGGAAGGATCTACCGCACCCACTGCTCGCAGATCGAGCTGGACAAGGTCCTCGGCATCGAAGCCTTCGAGCTTGAGAAGAAGCTGGAGCTCGACCCGGGCTTTCTCGAAGAAGAGGCACACGAGCATGACGACGCTGTCACCTCCCTCGTCTTCCGCGAGGATCGCTCCCTCGATCTCAAGAAGCTCGAGGATTTCCTCGGCGTATGGCTGTCCGAGCACGGCGTAGACACGTTCCGTTACAAGGGCGTGCTCCATATCAAGGATGTCGAGGAACGCGTATTGTTCCAAGGCATCCACATGCTCTTCACCTCCGATTCCGACCGAAGCTGGAAGGAAGGCGAGGAGCGGCGCAGCGAGTTCGTCATCATCGGCCGCAACCTCGATGAGGCCTGGTTCCGCGAGCAGTTCGCCGGCTGCGTGGCCGTGTAGCCGCGGCAGGGTCCGCTGCCCGGGCGAAGTGCCGGATAGCCCGGTGGATCGAAGTGCGGGCGGCATTCGTCGGTCGAGAACACCGGGCCGGACCGCTCTGCTGTCCCTGCCCCCGAGGAAGCCCCGCAGCCTCCCCTCTTCCGAATCTCCGCACAACAAAGCCGGCCCCTGAACGATCAGATGAAATCGTTCAGGAGCCGGTTCATGATCATACGATGGTTATATCGCCTAACCATCCACGGCAGCGCTGCCGCTGCTTTCACCCGCATATTGCCCGCCGTGCTCACGCCCCGTGCGGTGCCGATCCCCCAACCCGATGTTCCGTGGGATAGGATACATCCGGTCCCTCCGATTCGTCCTGCTCTCAGGCCACGACGCTGACGTTGTAGCCCAGCTTGCGGATGGCGTCGAGCGCCTCAGCGGAGGACGAGTGGTCCGGGGCCGTAATCAGGGCGGTCTTCTCTCCGAAGTCCACGGTTCCCTCTGCCCCCTGCACGGCCGATACCGCCTTCTCGATCTTGGCCACGCACGATTTGCAGCCCATACCTTCGATCGCAATCTTAACTTGTTTGTTTTCCATTGTGGAACACGCTCCTTTAGCATCGTTATTTTTTACCCCTACAGGGTATATCCAAGCATAAAAAAGCCCCTGCTTCCGGACAGCTTACAGCTGCAGTGCTTTATCCAAAAACCCGGCCGCCAGCGTCTCCTTCGGCACAAACCCATTCACCTGGCCGAGCAGCCGGCCGTCCCGGTAAAGCAGAAGCGTCGGCAGTCCCTGTATATTCAGCCGTTCCGCCGTCTCGGTCTCCGTCTCCACATTCACGGTCGCAACAGCCACACGGCCCTTGTATTCCTCGGACAGCTCATCAAGAATGGGTTCCATCAGCTTGCAGTAGGAGCACCACCGTGCCCAGAATTCGACGAGCACCAGCTTCTCTGACGCTACGTAATCCTCGAAGGTCTTGTCAGTCAGCACTTTAACCGCCATTCTCCTCACTCCTTCAGATGCCCTGTGTGTTCGTTACTTTGATTTTCTTATGCTTTATTTATACTATACCCCCCTATTGTATGTCAACCTCATTTTAAGCTTAGCTTGCTTGGAACAAAAGCAAACAAGTAAAACCGTCTTGGTGTAATGACAGGATACCTGCAGGCCGTTTCCGCCAACCCCCGGGACCTTCCTGTCTTCCACTGTCTCAGTCCTCCTGTCCTCTCTCAGCCTCAGCCGGCCTCAAGCTCTCTTCCCGTCTTCCCCCCAATATGCAAAAAAAGAGAGAACCTGAGGGTCCTCTCCTGTCTGCCGCTGTGGGACAGCTTACTTTTTGTTCGAATCGATCAGCTTCTGGGTCCGCTCCTGGGCGTTCTTCAGCATGGCATCCACGTTCTGCTTATCCATGATGAGCTTCTCATACTCCTCGTTGATCGCCTTGTAGACATCGGCCTGGAAGGAAGTCGGTGGCACAAGCTTCGATGCCTTGGAGCCGGCGAGTACCGCCTTCAGGGATTCCTTATCGACCTTGTCCGGGGACTTCGTGCCGCCGACGATCGTGTCGATGATCTTGTTCAGGTCTTCCGACTTGACCTTGTTCCAGGAAGGTACATATTTGCCCTGCGCGATGGTGCCGTCGGTGGTGAAGTAGCGGATGAACTGGTACGCTTCCTGCTTATGCTTGGACTTCTCCGCCACAGCCATGAAGTCGGTCGTCACCATCGAGTATCCGCCTTGATCCGATGCATTGTTCTTCGGGAAAGGCGCCACAGCGACATTGAAGTTCAGCGGGAACTGCTCCGTCCCGCCGATCTCGGAGTTCATCCAGCTGCCGATAACGATCATACTCGCCGACTGGTTGAAGAACTGCGGACGGTAGTGAAGCTTCTGGGAGATCATGTCCGTGTAAGGCACGGAGGACTTGTCGACCTTCTCCATCTGGTAGCGCATCTCAATGGACTTCTTGAAAAGCGGGTTATCGAGATTGGACTTGCCGTCCGCCTTCAGATAGTCCGAGTTGTCCGGCTGATTCGCCATCGCCAGTCTCGTGAACTCCAGCCAGCCGCCGCCCTGCGGGCCATGGAAGTAGGTTCCGTAGCGCTTGCTCGCCCCTTCGCCCTTGGTCAGCTTCTTCGCATAGTCCATGAACTGATCCCAGGTCCACTCCTTAGGCACTTCCAGTCCCGCTTCCTGCAGGTGATCCTTGTTAAGCAGGACGTACCATGGGTTGAACTTGCCCGGCAGCGCATACACCTTGCCGTTCAATGTCGTGTCGACCTTGTACTCCTCGCCGACCTTGAAGCCTTCCTTCGCGATGAATTCGTCAATTGGAGCCACCATGCCAAGGGCGACGCGCTGGGCATACATGCCGGCTTCACTGAACATCATGACGTCCATTTCCTCGCCGGACGCCGCCGCGAGGTCGAGCTTCTTCGCATATTCCTGCGTATCGCCCTTCTCGCTCAGGTTGACGAGCTCCACCTTGATGTTCGGATACTTCGCTTCAAAGGATGAGATCACCTTCGTCCAGGCCTGCTGGGACTCGCTGCCGAAGGCGTGGAATTTGATCTTGACCGGCGAGCCTGCCGATCCGCTGCCGCCCGAGCCGCTCTCCGCCGCCGGCGTGTCGGCTCCCGCGCCGCCGCAGCCTGCTATCAGACTGATCGCCGCTGCGGTACCAACCAATTTCGTCCATGTGTTCGCTTTCATAAGTGAGCCCCTCCGTTGTATATAAGAATCTAAGGATAACTGAATCTAAGAATACGGATCCTCGTTTGCCTACTCATTATAGCAACCGTTTTCACGAGCCGGGTGACGCTATCTTGACCACTTCTCACGTTATTTTGACCTGATGTGCCAGGGTAAAGCAGGCAGCCGCCCCGCAGGATACCGGTCAGTGAAGCGGCAGCCAGCCGCTTCGGCAGGCTGTTCGGGCAGAACACATCACCACACCCTCTTGCCGGAGGACCGGAGACGGGATCCTGACGCTCTCCCGTCTTCCGCCCGGCCTACCCCATAGACGGCAATGATCGGTTCCAGCCTCGATCCCAGCATTCGGTTCACTTCGGATTGCTGCAAACCGTCACCCTTTTTTGCCGGCCTCTTAGCCCTTCACGCCGCCCACCGCAATGCCTTCGATGACGCTCTTCTGGCCGATGATGAAGGTGATCAGCAGCGGGAAGATCGCGGACACAGCAGCAGCCATGATCAGGGAGTAGAATTCGCCGTTCATCGAGGCGAACTTGTCCACCGCCTGCGGAATCGTGTAGAGCTTATCCGTGCGGATAAAGATCAGCGGGTTCTGGTAATCGTTCCACGTCCAGATGAAGCGCAGGATGGCATACGTGGCGATCGCCGGACGCACCAGCGGGAATGCGATCTGCCAGAAGATCCGCCAGTGGCCCGCCCCGTCGATTTTGGCCGATTCGATGTAATCGTTATGCAGGCCCATGAAGAACTGGCGCAGCATGAACGTACCCAGGACGCTGAAGCAGCCGAGCAGAATCAGCCCGAAGTGGCTGTCGAACAGTCCGATATTGCGGTAGAGGATGAACTGCGGAATGAGAATCGCCTGCGAGGGCACCATGTAAGTTGCAAGCACGATAAGGAACAGCCACTTGCCCGCCGGAAAATCGATCTTCGAGAACCCGTAGGCCGCAAGCGCCGACACCGCGCAAGAGATCAGGGTAGTCAGGACGGCCACCTTGATGGAATTCCAATAGTAGAGATAGAATGCATACTGCCCGGCCCAGATTTCTTTATAATTCGCAACCGCATTCCAGCGTTCCGGAATCCACTGGATGGGGTATTTGAACACGTCCGTCTCCAGCTTGAAGGATGCCGAGAGCATCCAGATGAACGGCAGGAGAAACAGAATGCTGACCGCCAGCATGACGACCGTATTGGTCAGCTTCCATACGCTGAGCTTTTCTTTCATGACTTTCGCCTCCTAGTAGTTAACCCATTTCTTTTGGCCGAACCACTGCAGTACCGTGATGAGCAGCACGCAGAAGAACAAGACAACGGCGACCGAGGAAGCATAGCCTACCCGTAGGTTGACGAACGCCTGATCGTAGAGATACCAGACGAGCATGCTCGTAGACTGCATCGGACCGCCCTTGGTCAGCACGGCGATCAGGTCGAACACCTTGAAGGACGAGATGATCCCGGTAACAAGCAGGAAGAACGAAGTCGGGGAGAGCATCGGCACCGTAATCTTCAGGAACTGCGTCCAGCCGTTCGCTCCGTCGATATCCGCCGCTTCATAGAGATCCTTCGGGATCGACTGCAGGGCAGCCATGTAGACGATCATGTTGTACCCGATCGAGATCCAGACCGAGATCATCATGACCGACGGCAGGGCATATGCCGGGTCCGCAATCCATTTCGGCGGATTGTCGATGCCGATCGACATCAGGAATTGGTTCACCGGTCCGGCGGACGGGTGGAAGAGCACCTGCCACACGATCGCGATCGCCACCACGCTCGAGATGTATGGCATGAAGTACGCTACCTTGAAAAAGCTCTTGAAGTACACATGCTTGTTGATCATGATCGCCAAGGCCAGCGAAACGATCATGTAAATCGGCACGGTGAAGATGAAAATGAAATTGTTCTTAAGGGAGATCCGGAAGCTTTCGTCGGCGAAGAGCTTCTCGAAGTTCGCAAGTCCGGTCCACTTCAGTCCCTTCATACCGGCCACGAAATTCCAGTCGGCAAAGCTGAGGAAGAAGGTCGCGATAATCGGCAGCAGCGTCAGCACGGTCACGCCGATCAGCATCGGGGAGACGAACAGGAGCCCCGCCAGGCTTTCCCTGCGCCGCAGGGCGCTCTTGCTTTTGATCTGCCGGGTTTGTTTGTTCTCCGTCAGGGTTATATTGGAGCTAGTCGTATTCACGGTCGGTCCACCTCTCGCTTCGTATGTCGTCTTGGTATAGTTCATTATAGGGATTCGGAGAGGGGCAACCATAACGTTATTTTGATATGTTCCGCGGCTATTTTGACTTGTTGAGACGGCGGTGAGTTCCTGCAGGCAGACAAAAAAAGCTCCTCCCGGACTCCCATCCGGAGAGAAGCTTAGTACATCCTTCCTTATGCATCCAGCATCGCGGCCTGCCGCTTGTAATGGTCTTCCAATACCAGGCAGGCCATCGCCTCAACAACGGGCACGATTCGCGGGCAGATGCATGGATCATGCCGGCCCTCAGTCCGGATCTCCTGTTCGCTGCCATGCACATTGAGCGTTCGCTGGGGAACCGAGATGGACGATGTCGGTTTGACGCTGATCCGGAAGACGATGTCCTGCCCGGTGCTGATCCCCCCGAGAATGCCGCCCGCATGATTGCTGGTAAAGCCTTCGGCGTTCATCCCGTCGTTATGCTCGCTTCCGAGCATGGAGGCCGCCCCGAAGCCGGCTCCGAATTCGATGCCTTTCACCGCGCCGATGGACAGCATCGCTTTGGCAAGCTCCGCATCCAGCTTATCGAACACCGGCTCCCCGAGTCCGGGCATCACTCCGCGGATCCGGCATTCGACGATGCCCCCGCAGCTGTCGCCGCGCGAAGCCAATTCCTCAATCCTCTGAATCATCTCGGCTGCCGCTCCAGGATCGCAGGCGCGGACCGCGTTGTGTTCGATGACTTCCTCCTGAAACGTTCGGCAAGCAATCCCCCCGATCTCCCGGGTATACGCCAGCACCTGCACGCCCCTTCTCTCCAGCAGCTTCCGGGCTACCGCCCCTCCGGCTACACGGGCTGCAGTTTCTCTTCCTGACGCCCGCCCGCTGCCCCGGTGGTCCCGGAGACCGTACTTCTTCAGGTAAGTATAATCGGCATGACCCGGGCGGAACGCCTGCTGAATATCGCTGTAAGCCTCCGGCCTCATATCGTGGTTATTCAAGATGACCATGAGCGGTGTACCGGTGGTTTTGCCCTCGAATACGCCCGATAAGATCCGGACGATATCATATTCCTTACGGGGCGTAGTCACGGACGATTGGCCGGGCTTTCTCCGGTCCATCTGTACCTGAATATAGGCTTCGTCGATCTCTACCCCGGGCGTCACGCCGTCCACGATCACACCGACAGCCGCGCCGTGGGACTCCCCGAAGGTCGTTATTCTGAATCGTTCGCCGAACGTATTGCCTGCCATAGGTGATGAGCCTCCCCGTCAGTATTCAATCCCTACCCCCAGCCCCGACAGCTGGTCAAAATAACCCGGACACGTCTTGGAGACGCAGCCCGGATCCGTTATGCGGATGCCGTGAACCCTCAGACCGATCAGGGAAAGGGCCATCGCCATCCGGTGGTCGTCATGCGAATCGAGCAAAGCCGGCACCGGCGTGCCTGGATAGACGGTCAAGCCGTCGTGATGCTCTTCCACACGGATGCCCAGCTTGCTGAGCTCCGCGCAGATCGCGGAGATGCGGTCGCATTCATGATGCCGGATATGGGCTGCATCCGTCAGCGTAATCGGTCCGTCGGCAAATGGGGCGAGGGCTGCGATCGTCAGCGTCTGATCCGACGACTTCTTCATACTGACCATGAACCCGCCCTTGAGCTGCCCGGTACCCTGCACTTCAACGAAGTTCTCTCCCCGCAGCACCGTACACCCCATACGCTCCAGCACGTCCAGGATTTCGATATCCGGCTGGGTCGTGCTCGCAGCGTCGAGCCCATCGATTCGGACACGGCCTGCAGTCAGCGCGGCCAGGGCCCAGAAGTAACCGCACGTGGAGACGTCCGGTTCGAGCGGGAACGAACGCGCTTGGTATCGGCCGGTCGGAACGGTGATCGTTTGGCCGTCCGCGGAGCCTTCGGCCGTAATGCCGAACGAGGCCATCGTATCGAGCGTCATCCGGACATAGTCTCTCTGTACAACTTCACCCTCGATATGCAGTGTAATGGGCTCCCGGGCATACGGGGCGGCGATGAGCAGCCCGCTGATGAATTGGCTGGATGTTGTGCCCGGCAGCGTCACCTCTCCGCCCCGCAGGCCGTTCGCACGGAGCAGGAACGGCAGACATCGCTCTTTCCCTCCATACTCGAACTCGGCGCCAAGGTGCGTCAGCGCCCCAAGCAGCGGAGCGAGCGGTCTCTCGCTCATCCGCCGGCTTCCTCTCAGGCTCCAGGCTCCACTGCCGGCCGCCAGGGCTCCAGGCAGGAAGCGCGCCACCGTTCCCGCTGCCCCCACGTACAATTCGCCGGACGGATTCGGCCATTTGCCTCCGCAGCCGTCGATATATACGGTCTCCCCCTCGACAGCCACGGGCACACCCAGCTTCGTAAGCGCATCAATGCACCAGTAAGAATCATCGCTTTGCAGAATCCCGTGGAGGGCCGATCTTCCTTTCGCGAGGGCGGCGATGACCAGCGCCCGGTTCGTCAGGCTCTTGCTTCCGGGCACCCGGATCTTTCCGTCGACAGCCGAGCTTGGAGGAACGATCTTCACTTCGGGTTTATCGTTATTCGCCGACCAGGGAGAACGGGCTTCCAGGTCCGGGAGATGAGGAATCATTGGCGTCCACCTCTTTTGTTTTCTTTTCCTGTCTCGATTATAATGAGATCGTTGAAATAGGTGAAATCGGATTTTCGGCACCATGTCATAGAGACGATCTATGCCAAATAAGAGGATCTGTCTCAAGCAAGAAGGTCCATGTTAAATAAAAGGTTCAATATCTTATAGAGAGGATCCGAATCCCATGATGAACCTGGAGTGGTACCGCATCTTTCTGCATACGGCGCGTCAACTCAATCTGACGAAAGCGGCGCAGGAGCTGCACATTACGCAGCCTTCCGTAAGCTATGCCCTGAAGCAGCTCGAAGAGGCGTTAGGCCTGACCTTGTTCCACCGGCTCCCCAAAGGCGTGGAGCTGACGGAAGAGGGCCGAGCGCTGCTGGGCTACGTGGAGCAGTCGTTCGCTGTACTGGACTCCGCACAGAAGCATCTCCAGAACCTGAAGCAGCTCAGCGAGGGGGAGATCCGGATCGGGGCCAGCGATTCGCTGATCAAGCATCTGCTGCTGCCGCAGCTGAACGCGTTCCACAAGGACTATCCGGGTATCCGGATCCGACTGTCGCACGGCAGGACGCCTGACATCACCCGGCGCCTCAAGGAAGGCGAGATCGATTGCGCTCTGGTGCACATGCCGATGGACGACCCCCAGCTGAATATCCGGACGCTGGCCGTGCTTGAAGATTGCTTCGTCGTCGGAGAAGCCTATCAAGCGCATGCGGAGCGTCCCCTCACGGCCAAGGAGCTGGCGGAGCTGCCGCTGATCCTGTTGTCTCCGGGGAGCAGCACGAGAGTATTCGTGGAGCAGTGGTTCGCTGCCAGAGGGCTGACGGTGAAACCGGATATCGAACTCGGAAGCATCGACCTGCTGGCGGAATTCGCCAAGCTTGGCTACGGTGCGGCATTCATCAGCCGATCTTTCGTGCAGGAGGAGCTTCGGGACGGCAAGCTCCGGGAATTGCGGCTGGAGGACCCGCTCCCCGCACGAAGCATAGGCTTTGCCGTGAGGCGGGACAGGAAGCTGTCGGCAGCGGCGGAGGGGTTTGTCCGCATGCTGCAGGACGGGCATGGCCAACCCCGGCCAACGTAAGAACAACGCTTGTGGCATCCGCCAGCAGAATAATTTCTTTAATTCTATAATGTAAAAAAACCGTCCGGGTTCCGGACGGTCCAGCATGCCGGCCAAGTCCACGGGACTTGGCCGGCACACTTATTGGGTAAACGGCGATTCTCACTCTTCTCACTGCGGCAAATCAGTTTAAACCGGCTGAGCATGAGTCCCCCACTTATATGAAGAGAACTACCAGAACAGCTCCCGGTATCCCGCCAGCCGTGCCAGACCTTCGGCAAAATAATAATCGCCGTAGATCAGCGGCACATCGATATTCTTCCCTTCCGGGAAATGGGAGGTGCCGTGCAGGATCAGACCCTCTTCCGCTTCGTTATCCCACGCGCCGTAATTCGCATACAGCGAATGCAGGATACGCTCTCCGGCCGAGCGGTACAGCTCCGACTCCCGGCCGTCCACCTGCTCGGCAAGCAGCAGCAGGCCGCAGGCCGCGCAGGCGCCGGCCGAGGAATCGCGGTAAGCGGGAACGCCTTCCGGCAGGCGGAAATCCCAATGGGGCACGCTGTCCTCCGGCAGGTTCGCCAGGAAGAAGTGCGCCGCGCGCTTGGCCGCATGCAGGTAAGCCTCATTCTGCGTATGCCGGTAGCTGAGGCTCATCCCGTAGATGGCCCAGGCGGTTCCCCGGGACCATGCCGATTCCGGAGCGTAGCCCTGCCCGCCGTTTACCTCGAGCTTCTCCCCGGTCTCCGGGTCGAAGATGACGATATGATTCGCCGACCCGTCCGGCCGGATGAAGTGCTCCACGGCCATGTCCGCATGGCGGACCGCGATATGCTTGTAGCGCGGGTCCCCCGTGACGGACGAAGCCCAGTGGAGCAGCGGCAGATTCATCATGCAGTCGATGATCGCCCAGCCGGCATTCTGCTCGCCTTCCCGCCAAGGGTTCCACGCGCGGATGTAGCCGCCCTGCACGTTGAACCGCGCTGCGAGCAAATTGGCGGCGAGAAGCGCGCGCCGCTTCGAATCTTCGGCTCCGAGCAGCTTGTAGCGGGCCACACTGGTCAGCGTCCACATGAAGCCGATATCATGATCGAGCTTATAATAATCCATGATGACCTGGTCCAGCTGCCGCTCGCAGGACTCCGCCAGCTCCCGCAGCTCCGCATTCTGTGTATCGCGGTAAACAAGCCACAGCAGGCCCGGCCAGAATCCGGCAGTCCACCAGGAGGCCGGCTCCAGCTTGTACTCCCCCTGCACAGAGGCATGGGGGAACCGGTCCCCAATGCGGCCGCTGATTCTTGTGACTTTGGCTGCCGTCCGGCTCCACGCCTCCTGTACCCAATCCGGCTCTCTTTTCGTCCCGTTCATGTCCTCATCTCCCTTGGTATTTCTCTTAGCCGCACTTGCAGCTCTCTACTTCCTATTGGATTCGATCATCTTCCGCGTCCGGATCCGGGCGTTAGAGATCATCTCATCGACGGTCTGTTTGTCCAGCATAAGCTTCTCGAATTCCTCATTGATCACCCGGTACACGTCGGCCTGGAAGGAGGACGGCGTCACGTGATTCGGCGCTTTGGCCCCTGCGAGCACGGCCTTCACGGAAGCCGTGTCAACAAGCTCCGGAGCCCTGCTCCCCGCCGCAATGGAATCGATCGTCTTCTCCAGAACCCCGCTGTCCACCCCGGTCCACGAGGGAATAAACTTCCCCTGCTCGAGTATCCCTTCGGTCGTATAATAACGGATGAACCGGTACGCCTCTTCCTTGTGCTTCGAATTCGCGGCCACGGCCATGAAGTCCGTCGTCACGATCGTGTATCCGCCGGGATCCGAGTCCTTATTCTTCGGGTAAGGCGCGGCCGCCACGCGAAAGTTCAGCGGGAACGCTTCCGTGCCGCCGATCTCCGAGTTCATCCAGCTTCCGATCACGATCATGCTCGCCGACCCGCCAAAGAACTGGGGCCGGTAATGCAGCTTTCTGGCAATGGCATCGATATAGGGCGTCGACGATCCGTCCACCTTCTCCATACGGTACCGCATTTCGATGGACCGGCGGAACAGGGGGCTGTCCAGATTGGATGTGCCGTCCGCCCGCAGATAATCGGAATGCTCCGGCTGGTTCGCCAGGGCCAGCCGGGTGTATTCCGCCCAGCCGTCCCCCCGCGGCCCATGCATGTAAGTGCCGTACCGCCGCTCCGCGCCTTCCCCCCGGGTCAGCTTCTTCGCGTAAGCCATGAAGTCGTCCCACGTCCAATCGGCCGGCACTTCCAGGCCCGCTTCGTCCAGGTGATCCTTGTTCAGCAGGACATACCATGGGTTGAACTTGCCCGGCAGCGCGTACACCTTCCCGCCCAGCGCCGTATCCACCTTGTATTCCTCGCCGATCCGGTAGCCCTCCGCCCGGATATACTCATCCAGCGGGGCGGCCATGCCCAAGGCGACCCGCTGCGCATACATGGCGGGCTCGCTGAACATGAGCACATCCATCGCTTCGCCGGAAGCCGCCGCGAGATCCAGCCGCTTCGCATACTCCTGCGTGTCCCCGTTCTCGCTGAGGTTCACGGACCGGACACGGATATCCGGGTGCTTCGCCTCGAAGGAGGAAATCACCCTCCCCCAGGCCTGCTGCTCTTCGCTTCCGGCGGTATAGAAGGCAATCGTCACTGGTTCCCGCTGCGCCCCTCCAGCGCTCTCCGTGTCCGCTCCGCTCCCGGGCGTACATCCGGCGAGCAGGCTGAGCGCTGCGGCCCAGACCATCCGCCGGCTCTGTCTCATCCATGCTGTAATTGTCATATCTGCCCCTTCGGCGTACAGCCGGAGCCCCTCCCCCGGCACACCCGCTCAGTATAGCAAGCCGGCACTGCGGCGCAATAACGCTATATTGACTTCTCCCGCCGTTATTTTGACGATCCGCCGCTAGGCTTTGACCGTGGAGGTTCCCCGGTATTCCTGCGGCGTGACCCCCGCTGCCGTCTTGAACATTTTGATAAAATAACTGTGGTTGTCATAGCCGAGCGCCTCGCAGATCTTCGCCACGGACAGGTTCGTTCCGTCAAGCAGCTCCTTCGCCCGATTCACCTTGGCCCGGTTCACGTACTCGATGAAGGTCTCCCCCGTCTCTTTCTTGAACAGCCGGCTGAAGTAGCTCGGATTCATGTACAGGTGCTCGGCCACCTCGTCGAGCGAGATTTTGCGGTTCAGATGCTGCGAAACATACTGGCAGGCATCAAGCACCTCCGTCCGCTTGCTGAGCACCTTGGCGTCCTGAGCCGCGACGAGCGAGGATTCGAAGAATCCGTTCACCCAGGCTTCGATCTCGTCAAGCGTATCCATCTCGAGAAGCTCCCGGTGCAGAATCTCCACCGAATAATGATTGCGGAACAGCTGCATCGACTGCAGCTTCAGCTTCAGATCCAGCACCAGCTTTAGCACCCAATCCTTGACCGTCTCCGGACGGAACCGCTCCGACCGCACGAACCCCGTCCAATGGGCGAGAACCGGCTCCACCGTCGCCGCGCTGCCTTCCATCAGAATCCCGCGGAAGCCGCTCGCCGCCTCGTCATAGTAGGAGAACAGATCCGCTTCCGAGAAGGTCAGCTTCTCCTTCTTCTCGATCGACTGCTGCCGCATATAGAAGCGCTGGCCGGATGAGCCGAGCAGTCCCATCATCTCCTTCTTCAGCCCCGCCGGATCCCCGCAGGTGCGGCCGATGATGAAGGACAATTTGAGCTTCAACGCCGCGTAGACCGTGGACTGCACCTTCGTCAGCAGCTTGACCGCCTCGTCGTACGGATTCGTTTTGATGCCGCCCTGCGAAGGTATCAGGATGAAGGAGCGGAGCACGTCATAGGTGAAGTTCACCGCCTCCTTCGCCTTCTCCCGCAGAATTTCTTCAAGAATGTTATTGACCGCAAAACGCAGCACGTCATCGGTAACGAACCGCTGCCGCGCCAGGCGCTGATCATCGATATAGCATGCCACCGGCAGACATACCCGATCCTGCAGGGAGATCCCGAAGGTCTCCGCCTCCTGGCGCCAGGCCCCCCCGTCGAGGATCGGCTCGTGAATCGTCGCACGGATGAAGCTCTCCTTATGGCGCTCCCGGTTGCGGTCAAGGATCTGCCTCAGCTGCTTCTGCCGTTCGGCCCCCTGCCGCTCTTCGTCTAGCGAGGCCTTGAACTGGGCAAGCAGCCTCTCCATGTCCTCCGGATCGAGCGTATCCTTAAGCAGGTAATCCTGCACGTTCAGCTTCATCGCCTGCTGGGCATAGTGAAATTCACTGTGACAGGAGAGAATCGCGAAGCGCGTCCGCGGCTCAAGCTCCTTCAGGGCCCGGATCAGCTCCAGGCCGTTCATGCGCGGCATGCCGATGTCCGTCACGACAATATCGGGAAGCTGCTTCTGCGCCGCCTCCAGCGCCACCGCCCCGTTCTCATAGGTGCCGGTCAGCGTCAGCCCGAGCCTCTCCCACTGGATGGTGTTCGCCAGAAATTCCAGCACCGGGTAATCATCATCCACCAGCATGACCTTGTACATACGGCTCCGCCTCCTCCTGCTTCGGAATATACATCGTGATGACCGTGCCCTCTCCCTCCCGGCTGTCGATCTCCATCCGGAAGCGTTCCCCGAAGGTCATCCGCATCCGTTCGCTCACATTGACCAGGCCGATGGAGGAGAAGCCTTTCTTGTCCGGCTCGGGCGTCTCCTCCGCCTGCTGGACAGCCAGCCGCCGGCGCAGCTTCTCGAGGGTCTCGGCATCCATCCCCTGGCCGTTATCCCGGACACCGATGCGGATGAAGCCCGCCTCCTCCAGCTGCGCCTGTACGCGGACCGTACCGGCCTGCTGATTCAGGCCGTGGATCAGGGCGTTCTCGATCAGCGGCTGCAGGAAGAAGCGCGGCACCCGCTCCAGATAGACGTCCGGCGCGATGTCCACCTCGAGGACCACGGTTTCCTTTTGGCGCATATTCATCAGCTTCATGTAATCGATCACCGTCTCCACCTCGTCGTGGAGCGGGATGCTTCCCTTGTCCTGGATCGTCATCCGCAGCAGCTTGGAGAGCGAAGCGATCATCTCCGCACTCTCCCGGTCTCCGCGCCCGAGCACCTTCATCCGGATCGAATTCAGCACGTTGAACAGGAAGTGCGGATTGATCTGCGCCTGCAGCATGCTCAGCTCCGCCTTCCGCTTGCGCGCCTGAGTCTCCGTAATCTCCTCGATCATATGGGAGATGCGCTCGAGCATGCCGTCGAACGATTTGCCGAGGCGGCCGATCTCATCCATGCCACGGATCGACGAGCGGACCGAGAGATCCCCCTTCTGCACTTCCACGGCCACCTTGTCCAGCTTCACCAGCGGCTTGGTGAACGCCCGCAGCGCCACCATCAGGAGCAGGAAGAAGAGCACGAAGGAGATCAGCTGGAACAGGAACACGTTCTGAAAAATCGCATTGATCTTGGTCACGGCCGTGCGGTACGGCGTCAGGGAAACCAGCTTCCAGCCGTTGACGCCGAAGGAGATCGGATGCTCCGAGATCAGGTAGTCAGTCCCGTCCCGCCGTACGATATCCGGATCCCGCTTCCCCTCCGCCTGCTTCAAATAGGGAAAATCCGCGCCGATGTGTCCCGGGTCCGTATGCGACAGTACCCGGTCGTCCTGGTCGAGAAGCATGACCTCCTGTCCGGCGGCGAGGCGCTCGAAATTCTTGTGAATCCGGCTCTCCATCATCGTGACGACCACATAAGCATAGATCGTGGAATTATCGAAGCTCTGGTTCCTCAGCGCCCGGACCACGGTCAGTTGATACGGGCTTCTCTCCCGCTCCGAGAGGAACTGGGTGGGCAGCGCACCCGCCCAATAGGAATGGAAAGGGCCGTACACCGCATTCGCCTGCTGGAGCCAGGGCTCCTTCAGGAACCGGCCGGGAGCATACTCGTAAGCGGGATAGTTCATAAAATACATCCCGTTCGGCAGCACGATCGTCAGGTAAACGCTGTCTCCGGCCGCCGTCAGGCTCTCGATCTTGTAGCGCACCACGCTCCCGGTGGTGTACTGTTCGTTCGTTAACCGGTCATCCCTGTAAACGGTCTCGTTGAGCTGTTTCAGGGCCATTTTGAGATCGGTGTCTTCCTGGATGAAATTCATGAGGTACGTCATGTATTCCAGCGAATTGGATACATGGCCGTCGATCAGCTCCAGCGTCTGCTTGGCACCCGCCACCGCCTGCTCCTTCACCGCGTCCCGGGTGAGGAGGTTATAGACGACGAGCGTAACCAGAGCCGGGAGCAGAATGCACAAGACCGACACGAGCGTCAGCTTGGTGCGAAATGATGTAATCGAGAACAGCCGGTGCCTTCGCCCAAACGGAGCCACTTCTCTCGCCTTCCTTCTCTTCGGTGACGCATCCGGAGGAGCTGCATGCTCCCCCCGGTGCGGTGACATAGGTTCATTATAGGTCAAAGGCCGGGGGGACGATAACGTTATTTTGACATCTCTTCTTCTTATTTTGACTACTTGGGGAAAGTCCGATGCACCGGGAACAAAATGCGCTATAATCGAGGCAGTTTTCAGGAAGACGAACGACGGGAAGGAAGGGAATAACGATCATGAAACCACTGCCAATCGCGGGCAATCCGCTGGTGACAAGAGAAGACCTGGTCCTGGCCTTCAGGCAGCTCAGCAGCCCCTTACAGCCTTATTACAGTCCGGGCTCGGCCCGGCTCGAGCTGGGCGGTACATCTGCAAGCTATTCCAGGGAAGTCGCCGGCTACGAAGGCTTCTCCCGTGTACTCTGGGGGCTGGTGCCGCTGCTGGCGGGCGGGGAAACCAGCGAGCTGCTGGAGACCGTGCTGGAAGGCATCTGCAGCGGCACGAATCCGGAGCACGAAGAGTACTGGGGGACCGTCCTCGACTATGACCAGAAATCCGTGGAGATGGCCGCCTTCGGCCTCGCCCTGGCGCTGGTCCCGGAGCTGCTGCGGGAGAAGCTGACCGGAGAGGAGCTGGAGCGGCTGGCCGCCTGGCTCCGGCAGATCAACGGACGGAAGCTGTGGGACTGCAACTGGCTGTTCTTCCGCGTCCTGGTCCAGATCGGCTTCCGCAAGGCGGGCCTTCCGTATGACGCCGCATTGACCGGACAGACGCTGGACGAGATCGAGCGCTTCTATCTCGGGGACGGCTGGTATGCCGACGGCGTAGGCGGCCACAGCGATTATTACGTCCCGTTCGCCATCCATTACTACGGGCTCGTCTATGCCAAGCTGATGGAATCGGAGGACCCGGAGCGCTCCCGCCTGTACAAAGAGCGTGCCGCCCTGTTCGCCCGCCGGTTCATCCACTGGTTCGCTGAGGACGGTTCGGCGCTGCCGTACGGCCGAAGCCTTGCCTACCGGTTCTCCCAGTCCGCGTTCTGGAGCGCGCTGGTGTTCGCCGGGGTGGAGCCGTTCCCTGTCGGCGTCACCAAGGGCATCATCCTGCGGAATCTGCGCTGGTGGTTCGCCCAGCCGATCTTCGCCCCGGACGGAACGCTGACGATCGGTTATGCATACCCGAACCTCGTCATGGCCGAGAATTACAATGCCCCCGGCTCGCCGTATTGGGCGCTGAAGACGTTCCTGCCGCTGGCGCTGCCGGCGGAGCATCCGTTCTGGACCGCCGAGGAGCTGCCGCTGCCGGAGCCGGACGAGAGCCTCGCCGTACAGCAGGCGCCCCATCTGGTCTTCCGCCGCGCGGACAGCGGGACGGTGCCCCACGTGCTTGCCTTCAATTCGGGGCACGGGTCGTCGAACGAGCACACGCATACGTCCGCCAAGTACGAGAAGTTCGTGTACTCCACCCTCTTCGGCTTCAGCGTGCCGCGGGCCGAGTGGGGACTTGCCCAGGGAGCGTTCGATTCCATGCTGGCGCTGAGCGAGGGCGATAACCTGTACCGCGTGAAGCGCCGGTGCGAGGAGACGCGGATCGCGGGCGACGGTCTGATCTACGCGCTGTGGAAGCCATGGGCGGATGTCGAGGTGCATACCTGGCTCGTGCCCGGGACCCCTTGGCATATCCGGGTTCACGGCATCCGCACCGCCCGCACGCTGGATGCGGCCGAAGGCGGGTTCGCGCTCGGGATCGAGCGAAGCGGAGCCCCGGCCGGACCGGTGGATACGGCGGTGCGGGAGGATGCCGCGTATGCGGCGTTCGCCGGCACCGCCAGCGGCATCCTGCGGATGTACGGCAGCGGCAACGCCGAGCTCATCCAGCCGAACGCGAACACGAACCTGCTGCACCCCCGCACGGTGATCCCGACGATCCGGACCCGGATAGAGCCCGGCGTGACCTGGCTCGCGTCGGCCGTCTACGGTGAAGGCGGCGTCAGCGGCGGCGCGGGGGGCTGGGAGTCGGCGCCGGTGGTGAGTATGGCCGGCGGCGAGCTGGTGATTCATGCTGGCGCGGACGGCTCCGGCGAGCCGCTGCTGCGCAGGCGGCTGGAGCTGTGAGATCAGCCGGCATGTAGACCACTGGGCGGAGAGGCAGCAAGCGGGCGGCATCCGGCCTGGATGCTGATTGATAAGCTCGCCTGCGGCGGTAGTGTCCGATGACAGAAGGGCATCCCCGGCGCTGGAGCATTCCCGCAAAGGCCCTTTGAGCCCGTGCACTTCGCCAAAGGCTCCGTCGCATGCGGAGGGATCGTCAATAAAAATCAGGCTGCCCGGCGGGCAGCCTGATTTTTCTCATGGGATCGACATAGGGTGGGCTCATGCTCCGGCTTAGTCTCCGAGGCGCTCGCACTCTTCCTCAAGGGCGCCTGCCGCTCTGCTTGCGCTGAGCGTGTCGCCCGTTTCATAAGCCTGCGTCACCGCCGCTCTTGCATGGCGGATCGAGTTGTCCGCCTGCTCGATCAGCTGATCTGTCGGATGCTCTACCGCTTGGGATACGGCATTATGGGCATGCTGCACCGCGTTGTCCGCCTGATTGGTTTTTTGGTTTGCCATAGTCTGCACCTCCCCCCTGTTTGGAACCCGTTTTAATATGGGGTTTTCCAAACGGGCTTATGCATCTCTGACCGTGTCCGGCCCCTGAGCAGCCTCAGTCGTACTTGGACGCCGGCCGGGTCGAGATCTCGAACTGGAAGAGCACCGGCGTATCGTTCTGCGCCGTGATGGAGTACCACGTGCCGCTCGTCGGAATCGTGATGCCGAGCGCCCCGCTCGCCCTCGATACATCGTCGGAGAACGTATCGAGCTCCCGGGCTTCCACATCGAAGAGCATGCCGACGGTCTGGCCATCCGTCAGGTAGTACTTGGAATCATGCAGCACATAGTCGGGATAGATGTCGTGTGGATAGGAGGCGCTGCTCGAGATGTTGTACTGCCCTGTGGAAGAAGGATAGTAGAAGGTCTGGGAGCCTAGCTTCACCCGGAAGCGCCATTCGTCGGTCCCCGACTCGTTATTGCCGAGCACACTGATGCGCTTCAGCTTCACCGTGACCATCGTGCAGGCGCAGTAGCCGTCACCGAGCGATGCCGTATCCCCCGGCTGCACCGGCTTCAGCCGCTCCAGCCACTGGACGCCGGGGGCCGTCAGATCCACCGCCGGCGCGTTCGTTTCGATCTTCGGCGGCTTCGGCTTCTCCGCCTTTGCCTTGTGCCTGCCCTGCGCCCCCGGGGCATCGTCGTCGGCATCATCGTCGATGAAGCCCGCCTGGTTCACGGGCTTCGCGGGTGCTTCCTCCGGTGCTGTGCCCGGCTTCTCTACCGATGGCGCCGCCGATACGCTGCCGGCCAGCAGTACTGCACTCAGGGCGGCGAGGGCCACGATCCGTTTGATCATCCCAATCACTCCTTCAAGAATACGTTCATGGAGTAATCGTACGGTTTGCGCGCGCAAGTGACCAGTGACCCCCGTCATCCCCGGGGTCATGCACTCGGTCATGCCTGCCGGTATGCCTCCGGTCCTGATGCTTCCACGAAACGAGCCACCCGGGAATCGACTGCGGTCCGATCTCCGGGACCTTCTGCCTGCGCAGCGGATGATGCCAGCCGGGCCTTGGTTTCCTTCGTCAAGTCGGTGAAGGTTTGAATCCGCCGGTCACTCTTGGGGTCACTCTCCTGATGCAGGATCATACCCGTGGCAAATATCATGCTTTCCTTCGCGCGCTGCTGCGCCCCACCGATTTAGGAATCTTCTGCTGTCCGGGACCTTCTTGTGCCCTACGCAAAACAGGCAGGGATTCTCGGCATCCCTGCCCGCCAACGCATCAGACCAATGGAACCATGCCCTGCTCGATCCAAGTTTCCCGGGTCGGGCCGTAGATATCCGGCACCCGCAGACCCGACTGCCGCATCAGCACCGTCATCTGGCCCCTATGGTGTACCTCATGCTGGATCACGATCCGCAGGGTCAGCCCGTTGGGCCACTGCTCCCCGTACATATCCACGAGCGTGGAGAGATCCGCATCGGTCCACTGGGCTTGTACGGCTGCCAGCATGGAAGCGGATGCCTTGCGGTACGTATCGGCAATGAAGGCTGCGGAGGCCGGAGCCTGCTCCTCCCCTTCCGGCGCCGGGAATTCGAGTCCCGTACGCGAGAGCATCTCATGGATCGTGGTGGCGATGTGCCATCCGATCTGGCCCAGGGAGCGGTAGTCCGGCGCAATCCTCTGCTGAAGGGAGCTGTCGGTAAGCGCATCCAGGATACGCTGGGTGGAAGCGGATTCATTCTGCCATGAAGCGGCGAATTCAGACACAGTCTTAAACATAAAGTGGATAACCTCCTAATAGATGGTTGCGGGTCCCAAACCCGTATATGTCCCCATCTTACAACGGCAACCCTGACAGCCTTATGTCAGCGATGGTTCGGCGGACAAATATTTCTTGGGCGGATGTGGAAGGATAGTAAGGAACTTCTTCACCGGAACGTGCTACAGGAAAGGGACGCAGGACATGCTCAATAAGTCGGTGATTTCTCCGAACCAGCTGCTGGCCATGATCATTCTCTTCGAGTTCGGCACCGCTCTGGTCATCCCGATCGGAGGGCAGACCAACCAGGGAGTTTGGCTGTCCATCTGGGTCGCACTGCCCGGGGGGCTGCTCATCTACCTCATGTTCGATTACCTGCTGCGCCAATACCCGAATATGATTCCGAGCGAATACATGGCCGTCCTGCTAGGGCGCTATCTCGCCTGGCCGCTTTCTCTGCTGTACATGCTGCACTTCCTGTATATCGCCTCCCGGAATCTCAGGGAAGCCGGGGACCTCTTGATCGCGTCCTCGTATGACCAGACGCCGACCGTGGTGATGCACCTCGCCATGATCATCGCCGCGGTCTATGTCCTGCAGAAGGGGGTCGAGGTCTTTTTCCGCTTGGCCCAGATCTACCTGATCATCATGATCTGCGCAGGAGGGCTCGGCAATCTCGTCATCCTGTTCTCTGGGCAGATCGACCCTGCGAATCTTCAGCCGATCACCGGCGAGGGCTGGCGGACGGTCCTGGGTGCCGCCTATCCGTATATCCTCATGTTTCCCTTCGCCGAGGTCGCCGCATTCGGTACGGTGCTGCCCCGGCTGAACCATGTCCGGATGGCGAGAAAGACGGGAATCCTGGCCCTGGTCCTCAGTGCCGTCGGGCTGAGCATCACCCATGCCGTCGAAATGTCCGTGCTCGGCTCGGACCTGTATTCCCGCTCGACCTTCCCGTTATTCACCACGATCGGACTGGTCGAGATCGCGGACTTTCTGCAGCGGCTCGATGCGCTCGTACTGCTAACGCTGATCATCGGCGTTTTTTTCAAAATGTCCATGTACATCTACAGCGCTATGGTTACGGCGGCCTATCTGTTCCGGATTGAGGATGAGCGCAGGCTCGCCTATGCTGCAGGAATCACGGTGCTGTTCATGTCCATTCTCATAGCCCCAAACTTCCTGGAACATAAGGAAGAGGGAACGACGCATCTGACCCTAATCTTCCCCGGCTATTCGTTATACCTTCCCGCACTGCTGGTCCTCCTCCACCTGATCCGCAAACGCTTCGGGGGCAAGCACCATTCGAGAACCTAAGGAAAGGCGGTGATCCCAGTCATGTTTCCCTGGAACTTCAAGAACAGCAGCCGGAACACCCGGCGGAGCAGCGGAGAGCCGCCGAGCCCCGAATCCGCCAAGGCAGGGAAGCAGCCGCTGTCCCTCCGGCTTGAGGAGAACCTGGACCGGATCCGGGAGGAGCTCGGGAACAGCCCGGATATTACCATACGGGGCTTTAAGGTGGACGGCTTTGACGTGCAGGCCGCCGCTGTTTATACCGACGGGATCACCGACAAGGCCTTGGTGAGCAACTTCATTCTCCACAGCATCATGTCCTCTTCCCTTGAAAAGAGCGCGAACTCGGGGCCGTCTTCCCTGTTCCGGCATATCAGGGACAGCGCCTTGGCGGTCGGGGAAGTCAGTCCGGCAAGGTACTGGCAGGAGGTGATCCTGGCCATCCTCTCCGGCGATACCGTGCTGCTTGTCGACGGATCGGCGGAAGCGATGGTCTGCGGCACGCGGGGCGGGGAGATGCGGAGCGTGACCGAGCCCTCCTCCCAGGTCGTCATCCGCGGGCCGAAGGACGGCTTCACGGAGTCGATCGCGACCAATGTGGCCTTGGTGCGCCGCCGCATCCGCAGTCCCCACCTGTTTCTCGAGAACATGAAGCTCGGTGCCGTCACCCAGACGGATGTGGCTATTATGTATATCCGGGGACTGGCCAACGACAAGATTGTGGAGGAAGTCCGCCGGCGGCTTCATGCCATTGAGACCGACGCCATTCTGGAATCCGGCTATATCGAGCAGTTCATCGAGGACGATACGTCCACCCTGTTCCCTACGCTCTACAACACCGAGCGCCCGGATTCGATTGCCGGGAATCTGCTCGAAGGCCGAATCGCGGTGTTCGTGGACGGCACGCCGTTCGTGCTCATCGCCCCTACGACCTTCTTCATGTTCTTCCAGTCGACGGAGGATTACTACCAGCGGTTCGAGGTCGCCACGGCGATCCGTGTGCTGAGACATGCCGCCTTCCTGATCTCGCTGTTCGTGCCTTCCATCTATATTGCCGCCATTACGTTCCATCATGAGATGGTGCCTACCCGGCTGCTGATCTCCCTGGCGGCCCAGCGGGAGGGGGTGCCTTTCCCGGCCTTCATAGAAGCCATGATCATGGAAGTTACCTTCGAAATTCTGCGCGAAGCCGGGATCCGGATGCCCCGGGCCATTGGCCAGGCCGTATCGATCGTCGGAGCGCTGGTGCTCGGCCAGGCCGCCGTGGAAGCGGGGATCATCTCGTCTGCGATGGTGATTGTCGTCGCCCTGACGGGGATCTCGAGCTTCTCCACGCCGGCGTACAATCTCTCGCTGTCCATCCGGCTGATCCGCTTCCTCATGATGGCCTGCGCCGGAGTGCTCGGGTTCTACGGCATTATGATCCTGAGCATCATGCTGCTGGCCCATATGTGTTCCCTGCGCTCCTTCGGCATCCCGTATATGACGCCTTACGGTCCCTTCATCCTGCAGGACCAGAAGGATTCCCTTCTCCGGATACCGCTCGGACAGCTCTTCTCACGCCCCCGGCTGGTGAACCAGAACAATATCATCCGGACGGAGCCTTCCCAGCCGGCAGGAAGCTCGCAGGATCATGGAGATCGTTCCTCATGAGACGGCAGCGTACCGCCTTCCTGCTGGCACTGCTGCTTGTCCTGCCGGGCCTCTCCGGCTGCTGGAACTCCCGGGAGCTGAGGGACCTCGCGAT
The DNA here is from genome assembly GCF_049942825.1 of Paenibacillus sp. S-38. Taxonomy (NCBI): domain Bacteria; kingdom Bacillati; phylum Bacillota; class Bacilli; order Caryophanales; family Paenibacillaceae; genus Paenibacillus; species Paenibacillus sp. S-38. Next base: position 2,497,370 of record NZ_CP187970.1, on the reverse strand, counting down.
CGTGGTCGGCATGGGGATCGACAAGGCCGCGGGGGGAGAAGGATACCGCCTCTCGTTTCAGATCATGAATCCGGGCTCCGCCTCTCTCGGCTCCAAAGGCGGGGGCGGCGGAGATGCCAACACGATCTCCGTCTACTGGGCCGAGGATAAAAGCCTGTTCGGGGCCCTTCGCAAAGCGTCCCAAAAAGTGCCCAGGCAGCTTTTCTTCGCCCATATCCAGCTGCTCGTCATCGGGGAGTCGCTCGCCAAGGAAGGCCTGCGGGAGCTGTTCGACTTCTACGAGCGGAGCCACGAGCTCCGTCTCAATACGCCGGTCCTCGTATCCCGTGGAGTCGATGCCAAGGCCATTCTGAATCTTCTGATGCCCCTGGAGACGAGCTCCGCTCTGGGCAATGCCAAACGGATCCGCAATACGTCGAGGGTATGGGCGCATAATGCCGAGATGGAGGTAACGGATATCATCAAAAGCTTAAACCGTTCCGGAAGCATGCTGATCAGCGGCATCGGGCTCGAGGGCGACCGGAGCAAGGCGGCCTCCAAGGCGAATCTCCAGAAGGTGGAGCTGTCCGCCCATGCGGAGATCAGGGGAATGGCCCTGTTTCGGGACGGCAAATGGGCGGGTTGGGCTGACGGCGGCGAAGCCAGAGGGCTTGTCCGGGTGCTGGACAAAGTAAAGAGCACCATTGTAACGCTCCCCTGCGGCAAGCAGGAGGACGGCATCTCCGTTGAAGTCATCCAATCGAAAACCAAGGTGACGTACAAAATGAAGAACGGCGTCCCGGCATTCCAGATCCGGGTGAAGGAAGAAGGCAACCTGAATGAAATCCGCTGTCCGATGGATCCGAGCCAGAGATCCGAGATCGTAAAGCTGCAGAAGGAATGGGAGGACGGGGCGAAGCGGGAGATCGGGAAGGCGGTGAAGGCGGCGCAAGAGCGGCGGAGCGATTACTTGGGCTTTGACCGGATTGTGGAAAGCACGGATATGAAGACCTGGAAACAAGTGAAGGAGGACTGGCCCTCCCTGTTCACAAAGGCAGAGGTGGAGATCTCGGTCGAAACCTTCATCCGGAGAACCGGCATGAGGGCTGCCCCGTACCTGCTCCCGAAATAGCTCCTTAAGAGGGCTTGGAGGAGCCCCGCTTGGATTTGCCGCTTCCGGCAGCCGACCGGGCCTTCCAGATGGTATAGCCCCCATGAACCGCCGGAAGCGCCAAAAGGAGAATCACGATCACATAGTCGGTCACCGTAAGGACGGAATAGGATTCCCTTAGGAGCATGACAGCGTTGGGCAAGGTCCGGCCGGACACCATGTCTATTATGACCAGATAGAGCAGACCGGCGCCGAATATGCAGAGGGAGACGAACAACACTTTTACCATACAGCCAACTCCCTGCCTCTTGTGATGCTGGTTAGGATTTCCTAAACACCGGTCCGCTAAACAGAAAGGTTGTCCGGTCGGTCTCCGGTACCTAGGCTCGAGTCGGTCGGAAAATCCCGCAGACAGCGGAAAAGCCCTGCAGGGAACAGCCCTGCAGGACTTCAAGACGCTCTCTTATTGGCTTATATTGCATAAGGATAATGGCAGCGATCCCGGAACGGTCAATTTCCCTTCAGCTCCGCCCGCCAAGCACGGTCAGCCGGCCCGCCTTCTCCTCGACGCGGAGGAAGACCGGGCGCTCGTCCGGCGTCCGGTTGGGCGTGTGCACGGTGAGCACGAGCTCCCCCTCCAGGCTGCGGAAGATCATGCCGTGGCCGCCGTCACTGCGGTACAGCGGCTCTGCCTCGTGCAACCAGGGCCCCAGCACGCTGCCGCTGTCGGACCGGGCGGCGCCCAAGGCATAGCGCCCCTCGATAAAGCTGGCCCAGAGCATCAGCAGCTGCCCGCCCCCCGCCTTCCACAGATAGGGCCCGTCCGTAACGTAATTGACGGCGTCCTTGAATCTTTCGTGCACGAACGGAGTGGGCCAAGGCGCTTCAGAGGCCCGGAAGAGCACGACGGGCTCGCCCTCCGCCTGCTTCAGATCCGGCGACAATCTCACCGCGCACACCTGCGCGTCCGAGACCTGCTGCCATTCCCGGCAGAAGACCATCCAGGGCGCTCCGTCCGAGTCGATGAACAAGGTGCCGTCGAGCGAGCTCCACGCCTCGGGCGTCACCGGCCGCTTGCTATGCGGCCGGAAAGGGCCTGTCAGCGCCTCCGACACGAGCACTGCGGTGCCGAGCACCCCGTTATCGCTGCGCCGGAACGTCGCGAACATGTAATAGCGGTCCCGGTAAGCGTAGACCTCAGGCGCCCAGAAGTTGTTCTCGGCGTAGAAGTCCGCCTCCGGCCGGAATACGGGATACGGTCCCTCCCACCGGGCCAGATCGGTGCCAAAATAGACGTCGAAGCCCGTCCCCCGGCCCCAGATGTTCGGGTCGGTGCTGCCGTACATGTAATACCGGCCTTCCGTCGGAATCGCAACGATGAAGGGGTCCCGGATTTGAATCTCCTGATTGCTGCGCATGCGGCTTCCTCCTTGTGGTGCAGCCGCCGGCTGGAGCTTCCCCCGCGTTCCAGCGGCTTGCCCTTTCTTTACGCATAGGCCGGAACGACGACCCCGATGTCGAGCAGGCTGACGGGCCGCCCTCCGTCCAGATGCAGCTGCTCGTTCCCTTTGACCGTCACTCCGATCTCGCTTCCCCTGTAAATGACACTTCCCTCCACGGTCCGAACACTCATGCCGACGAGGGAGAGCAGGTTCCCGCTGCGGTCGGTCACGGCCCGCGTTCCCGCCGGGAATCGAAGATGCTCCTCCCCATCCCGGTAGAGAACAGCCTCCTCCCGCGTATTCACGAGCTCATACGTGACGCCGTCCACGACCCGGCTGTAGGCGGTCGCCTCCGCGACTTCCCGGCCGTGACCCATCGTGTAAGGCACGAGCCCGGTGAACCACAGCTCTCCCCCCGGCGTGGGCAGAATGCCGCAGAGCCGCTCTACGTAATCGAGCAGGCACAGGATCGCCGGCGAGTACGATTCGGTGTAGCCCTCTTCCCCGGTCCAGGGGCTCAGGCACTGGCCGAACCGGGTCATCCGGCTCATCGCGTAGAGGATCGGCTGGAGCACCCACGTCAGCTCCACATGCCGCCCGTGATGCTCGAACGCATGGGGCGCCCGGATCAGGCTCAGGAAGTTCACGGCGCCGGCCCAGGTGTTGTAGCTTGAGAAAGGGTCGAAGCGCGGATCGTCCATCGCCAGCGAGGTGAACGGGTACTTTGCGAAAAACTTGCGCGTGTTGAGCAGATACCTGCGCAGCGCCCCGTCGAAGAAAGCCCGGTCCCCGACCTCGCACGCCAGCACCCGCAGCAGGACGTCGGACTGCACCCGGACGTGCTGCCCGCTGCGGTCCAGATCGTAGAAGAATCCGTCCTCTTCGTGATAGCAGTAACGGAACAGGCTGCGTTCGCTCTCTTCCGCCCGGGCCTTCCAGGCCTGCGCCGTATCTCCGAGCTCCTGGGCGATCCGCGCCAGATAGTGCCGCTGGCAGGCCACATTCGCCGTCAGATCGGGCGCCACAAAGGGAAGGATCGGGGAGTCCGGCCAGCATTCCGTCGGATCTCCCCCGTGCGGCGTGTCTGGCACATGCCAGAAGCGCGGCGACAGATCGTGTCCCGTATCGAAGGTGCAGAACGCTTCGACCCCGCCGGTCCCCCGGGTATTGCGGTAAGCGGCCAGCCAGCCGTCGAACCGCTGCATGGCCCCGTACATGTTGGCTAAGAACTCCCGGTTCCGCCCGTTCAGCAGATAATGGTTCCATACGCTCCTCGCCAGAGGTGTCACCATCTGAATCTGCCTGTAGGATGGGCCGCTGCCCGTGATCTTGTAGGGCATGAGCCCGTCGTCCCTCTGGTAGTCCGCGAACAGCCTGAAGGAGGCCTCGGACACCGACGGGATAAACCGCGAGAGAAGCTCGGCGTTGATCGTCCCCGTGCTCTCCAGCCAGCAGCCCAGGTAGACGCCGCCCTCATGCAGGATGGGCGCTTCCCCGCCGGCCGGCACAATGCAGTCCATCAGCTTGCGCACCGCCGTGTAATAGACCTCCTCGAAGTCCTCCGAGGAAGCGGCGAACTTGACGCCCGAGCACTTCCACTCCCCGAGCACCGCGGCATCCGATTCCTTTTTCAAAGCACCGACTCTCGTCCCTGTATCCGTCTGCCTCAGCCGGTCAAGCAGCCCTTCCCTTATGCTCATTCCAATACTCCCCGCTTTCCTCTCGTGGAAGTTCCCCCGTACCGGCGCAGGGGAGAGGCTGCCCTGCGGCAGCCTCTCCCCTGTTCCACCGGCCCGGCGGTCTACTTGTTGTTGTTGAAAATTTTGACCGTGCCGTTATAGAAGTCCTCGACGCCCTTCTTGACGTCCTTCTTGCCGAAGCCGATCTCCTGCACCGTCGTTTCGGCCAGCTTGGAGAACTCCGTGAAGCCCGGCAGGTTGTAGCTGACCTTCACCGGCTCCTTCTTGCCCGCTTCAGATACCCGGCTCGTGTAGTCGTAGATGATCTGCTCCACCGGATTCGCTTCCTTTTTGAGCAGATCGCGCATGGCCGCCGTCACCGGGACCCCGCGGTCGTTGCCCAGGATTTTGGCCGCATCCGGGTCGTTGATGAAGAAGTTCATGAGCTGAGCGACTTCCTTCGGATGCTTCGTCTTCGCGTAGCCGGAGAGCCCCTGGCTCGATTCGAAGATGACGGCAGTGCCCTTCGGGCCTCTCGGCAGCTGCACCAGGGTCAGCGCATCCTTGGTCAAGTTCTGGTGGGCGACGAGCTGGTTGGAGGAGATGAGCCCCATCGCCGTTTTGCCCGTGACGATCAGGGATTTGCTTGTATCGGCCGGCGGATTCGAGACCTGCTGCTCCGGCGTGACCACGCCGCCCTCCTTGTGCATGCGCTCCCAGTACTGGAACCACTCCTCGATATCCCTAGCCTCGAAGCCCAGGGCGTTGTTCTCCATATCGTAGAGCTGCTTGCCTCTCTGCTTCAGGAAAATATCCATGCCGTCGACCGTGAAGTTATACGTGCCGTAGTAGCCCTTGCCCAGCTTCTCCGCGAGTTCCTTGCTGATCCGGGCATAATCGTCCCAGGTCCATCCGTCCTTCGGGACTTCGATACCGGCCTTCTTGAACAGCTCGGTATTGACGACGATCCCCCGGGCGTTGGCCCCGGCCGAGATGTGCTGCAGCTTGCCCTTGATCGTCCCGTAGTCGATCATGCCCTTATCCATATCGCTCAGATTGAGCTCCTTGCCGACATAAGGCTCGAGTTCAAGCAGCACGCCTTTGTTGGCGTAATCGACGACGTTGCCGCCGAGGAAGAACACGTCCGGCGCCGTGCCGGAAGCCAGCTGCGTGTTGAGCTTGTCGAAGTAACCCGAGCTCGGTGCGAACTCCCCGACCACCTTGATGTTCGGATGCTTCTCTTCGAACTTGCGCAGCGCCTCGTTCGTACGGTCCGCCCGCTTCTGGTCACCCCACCACATGATGCGCAGCTCCACCGCTTCCGTCTTCCCCTGCTCCGCGCTGCCGCTTGTTCCTGCAGCCGCCCCCTGCTCTGCCGTACTGCCGCCGCAGGCAGACAGCGTGCCGGCCAGCATGGCCAGCGTTATCAATCCGTACCGTTTTTTCATCGAGTTTACGCCCCTTTTTCATATTCGGATGGATAAGTCCTGGCCCTCTGCTTACTTGAGCCCCGTTGTCGCGATGCCGTCGAGAAAGTACTTCTGGAACGACAGGAAAATCGTCATGATCGGCAGCAGGGACAGGACCGACATTGCGAGCAGGGCGCCCCAGTTCGATTCCCCCGACGGGTCGAACAGCGACCGGATCCCGAGCTGCACTGTGAACAGCTGCACTTTGTTGAGATAGATCATCTGGCTGAAGAAGTCGTCCCACGACCAGATGAAGGTGAAGATCGCCGTGGTGATCAGCGCCGGCACAAGCAGCGGCCCGATGATGCGGAAGTAGATCTGGGCCTGCGAGCAGCCGTCGATCACCGCACTCTCGTCGAGCTCCTTGGGCAGTCCGCGGATGAACTGGACCATGAGCAGGATAAAGAAGGAATCATGCGCGAGCCACTTCGGAACGATGAGCGGCAGGTACGTGTTGATCCACTCGAACTTGTTATAGAGAATGTACTGCGGTACCAGGGTAACATGGTATGGCAGCATGATCGTGACGAGCATCAGCGAGAACCACACCTTCTTGAAGCGGAATTCCAGCCGGGCGAAGGCGTAGGCCGCCAGTGAGCAGGTAATGACGTTACCGAGCACGGAGAGGATCGAGATCTGGGCCGAATTTGCGAAGAAACGGGCGAACGAGATGCCCTGCAGGCCCTGCCATCCCGCAATATAGTTGGATAGAGTGACCTCCTTCGGCCACAGGCTCGTGTCGGTGAAGATCAATGTATTCGGCTTGAACGAGCTGCTCAGCAGCCACAGCACCGGATAGAGCATCAGGATGCCGAAGGCGATAATCACCGCATGCCTGCCGATCCGGAGGACGGATGCCGCCTGGTTCATGGTTTCATCCCCTTTCCTCCCTGCCGTCCCCGTAGAAGACCCAGTACTTCGAGGTCACGAACACCAGGGCCGTGAAGGCGCCGATAATGGCGAGCATGATCCAGGCCAACGCCGAAGCATAGCCCATATCGAAGAATGAGAACCCTTTCAAATACAGGTACAGCGTGTAAAATAATGTCGAGTCGATCGGCCCGCCCCGGCCGTCGCCGATCACGTAGCCGGGCGTGAACACCTGGAAGGAGTTGATAATGCTCATCACCAGGTTGAAAAACAGCACCGGAGACAGCAGCGGCAGCGTGATCCGGAAGAACTGGCGCACCTTGCCCGCCCCGTCCACTTCGGAAGCCTCGTACAGATCGGCCGGAATCTGCTTCAGTCCCGCCAGGAAAATGACCATGGCCGAGCCGAACTGCCAGACGGAGAGCGTGACGATCGTGTAGATCACATAGAGCGGATTCGCAATCCACGCCGGTCCTTCGATGCCGAAGTTGGCGAGGAAGTGATTGAAGAGCCCGTCGCCGTCGAAGATCTTCTTCCAGACGATCGCAATGGCCACGCTGCCGCCGAGCAGCGACGGGATATAGTAGACCGTCCGGTAGATGCCGAGGGCCCGGATGCCTTTGTTCAGCGCCATGGCCACGAGCAGGGCGAAGATGAGGCGGAGCGGAACCGACAGCAGCACGTACTGGAACGTAATTTTCAAGGACTGCAGGAAGGAAGCGTCATCGGTAAAAATCTGTACATAATTCTGCAGGCCCAGCCATTTGGGCGAATTGAGCAGATTGAATTTTGTCAGCGACAAGTAAAACGAATAGACCATCGGTCCGAGCGTCAGGCAGAAGAAACCGAGCAGCCACGGCAGAAGGAACAGATATGCCGTGCGGTCCTGCCGCCATAGAGCCGGTCTGCGTGCAGATGCCATGTGTACCCTCCCATCCGTAAGTGATGCGTATTTATCTCCTGCAGAGAGAGCCTCTCCCGTTACCCGAACGGGGCCGCAACATCATCATAAGGGATGAGGGCACTTGGAATGAATGCGATTTCTTCGGCAGTGCACTATCAATTTTTTCGGGTAGGATTGACCGGACATTGGCGGCAATCCGGCGGAGCCGTATGGTCAGACGGGACCGAATCACCCTCATATGCCGGAAGGCTTCTGCCTGTACTCCGACGGGGTGACCCCGTGCATCTTCTTGAACTTGGAGCTGAAATAACTTGGATTGGAGAAGCCGGTCAGCTCGGCGATATCCCACAGACTGAGCTCGCTTTCTTCCAGCAGCTTCAGTGCATGGGCCATCCGCACCTCGGTCACGTATTGGATGAAGGTCTTCCCCATCTTGGCCTTGAACAGCTCGGAGAAATACGAGGGGTTGTAATTGAAGCGATCCGCCAGCATCGTCAGGTGCAGGTCGTACATGTAGTTCGCCTCGATGAACGCCTTCGCGGCCCGGATGACCGAGCCTTCCGCGTCCTCCGGCTTCTCCCTCATCCCCTCATTGATGCGGCGGCCGATCCTACGCAGGAAGGCGGCGGCCTTCTCCACCGTGTCCAGGGCGAGCACCTTCTCCGGACGCACCCACAGCTGGTCGGCGCTGCCGAGCTGGACCCCGGCCGCGCTGCCGATCGCATCCAGCAGAAGATACAGCCCGAAGATCCGCTTGACGAGATGGCCGCGGGAGTGTCCGAGAGCCTCCTCCAGCTCCCGGCGCACCGCCGCCGCGAAGGAGTCCAGCTCGCCGCGGATCAGGTACCTCCGGATCAGCTTCGCGGTGTCCTCCGCCCCCTCGGCGGCTCTGGCCGCGGGCTGCTCCCTGGACGCCGCATCGACATCGCTTCCGGCCATATTCCAGGCGACCAGGGAGGACATGTACCCTTCCTTCCAGGCGCCGAAGCCTTCCGCCTCCCCGCCTATGCCGACCGCCGGCTCGAAGGCCAGATGGTCGGCCGCACACTGCCGCAGCCCTTCCGCGAACGCTTCGGCCGCCCCGGGCTCGGCCGGCGCGATGAAATGCATGAGCCCCGGGTAGCTTCCATCCCGGAACACGGGCAGCGGCTCCGCCGGGTACGTCTGCGCATACTCCCGGCAGATCAGCTCGAAGGGCGGCCGCAGCTTGTCCGGCGTGCGCTCTTCACCCGGCCGGGCTTCGCTTCGCCCCCTGAGTCCCGCGGTGACGAACCGTACCTTCCGCCCGGCCCAGCCATCCAGCTCGAACCACTTCGAGCGCTCGGTCACCGCCCGCTCGTCCAGGCCCTCTTCTTTGACCAGCCCCGTCAGAAAGTACTCCCTCATCTCCTTGTAATCCTGCGAGAGCCGCCACTGGACCTTCTCCTGCTGTACCTGCCGGCTCTTCTCCTCGTCGAGCTCCCGGATTACCTTGGCGAGTGCTGCTGTCAGCTCGTCCTGCGACACGGGCTTGAGCAGATAATCCCGCGCCTGGGTGCGGACCGCCGCCCGGGCATAATGAAAGTCCTCATAGCCCGTAATCACGATGAGCTTCAGGCCGGGATAAAGCACATGGCACGACTCCAGGAACGAGACGCCGTTCATCACCGGCATGTTCATATCGGTGATCACGATGTCAATAGTCTCGCCGGCCAGCTTCCCCAGGGCTTCCATGCCGTTGGCCGCTTCACAGGCGACTGTCAGGTCCGGGTTGTCCCACTCTACCTTAAGACGCAGGCCCAGCCGGATCTCGTGCTCGTCATCGACAATCATCACTCTATACGTCATGGGGGTTCCCTCCTGCAGGCAGATTCAGTTCAATGGACGTGCCTTCTCCTTCCCGGGAGTCAATGGTGAAGGTAAAGAGCGGTCCGTAGTAAAGGCGGCAGCGGGACAGGACATTGCGCAGGCCGATCTGCCCGGGGCCGGTGGAGCTCAGGATCGTCTGGAGCTGGGCGGCGGCCGTCTCCGCTTGGAGCCGCTGCACCAGCTCCGGCGGCATGCCGGGGCCGTTATCAGCCACGGTGAGCTGCAGGCGGCCGTCAGTACAGCGGATGCGGACCGCGACCTTCGCCTCCGGCCGTACCGAGAAGGCGTAAGCCACCGCGTTCTCCACGAGCGGCTGCAGGAGGAATTTCACGATGGGGATACGGCCCGCCGTCCCCCCCTCCTCCTCCAGCGTCAGCTGCAGCCGCTCCCCGAAGCGGATCTGCAGAATCGAGAGGTAGTGCCGCAGCACCCGGAGCTCCTCCTCGAGCGGGATCACATCATCGATGATTTTGAGGGAGAAGCGCAGCATTTTGCCCAGGGATTCGATCACCCGGACGGCGTCCCGCTGCCGGCCCTGCATCGTCAGGGAGCTCAGCAGCTCCAGCGTATTGAACAGGAAGTGCGGGTTGATCTGCAGGAGCAGCGCCTTGTATTCCGCCTGCTGCCGGAGCAGCTTCTGCTCGAACTCCGTCCGGATGTGCTGCCGCAGCTGGGTCACCATCGCCCGGAAGCTGGAGGTGACATACCCGACCTCGTTGCGGACATACCGCTCCGGCGGGATGCGGTTCTCGGCCAGCTCGAAGTCCCCCTTCTGGACGAGGCGCATCGCCGAAGCGAGGCGGGACAAGGGCTTCGTGATGCCGTAGGACAGCCACGAAGCCGCCAGGATTGCGCAGAGCAGCAGCAGCGACGTGATGAGCAGGATGCTGTCGCGCAGCTTGACCAGCTTCGCATATAAGTCCCCTTCCGACACGACGCCCACGAGCAGCCAGTTGTTCGGCTTCAGCTTTTTGTAGACGAGAATGTCCGTGGTCCCTTCCGCGTTCTTCGTATAGACGACGCCCTGCGGCTGGGCGCCCGTGCGGATCTCCTCCGCCTTCGCCATTGCCTCGGAGAGATCGACATCCTGCTGCTGGGGCAGCATCGGACGGCCCTCCTGATCGAGCAGGAAGATCGTGCCGCTCTCCCCCAGGTGGATGCGGTTCAAGGGCTCGAGCAGGAAGTCAGCGCTTACATTGATCTTCATGAGCGGCCTCGAAGCGGCTGGCTCGAACGCGCCGATCGGAAGCAGAAGGCTCACCACAGAGTACGGCCTCGACATGCCGGACTCCACAGGGTCCGTATGCGCCGGCACCCAGTGGTTCCCCCGCCGGACGAAGTCGTCGTACCAGGCCTCCTGCAGGAACGACAGGTCGGAGGCCACCTGGTTGCCCGCGCCGATCCGCGTGCCGTCCCCGCGGTATACGGACACCGACGAGATGCCGGAGTAGCTGTTCGTCGTCCGCGTCAGGAACTGGCTCAGCGCGATGTTCGCCAGCATCTTCTCCCCCTGCGGCAGCGCCGGGTCGGATAAGGCGTTGTCCCAGCTGCGGGTAATGTCGCTGTTGAACACGAGCGAAGACAGGTCATACATCTGCGTGGTAGCCATGGAGATGAACGAGCCGTACTCGTCCATCTTCTCGAGCGCCGAGGATTCGATGTAGGAGCGGATGATCGAGCGGGACTCATGGAACAGGAGATACGATACCGTCCCGAACGAGAGCACGAGCAGCAGGACGAAGAAGGCGATCAGCCGGTTTTTGAGTGAATAGAACATGGACGTGGACGTTCACCTCTTTCTTGCACAGGATTCGTAAGGAAGAGCACATTTAGGATAGCATACAAAAGGATGATTGCCAGGGATTCCGATCATCATCTAAGACTGTTGATGGATTTATGTAAAATAAAGTATAATTTAGTATATAAAGGGTGAGGTGAGTTTCTTGAAACTGAACTGCGACTGGCCCCGATCAAAGTACCGCCGTCCGGGCCTCTTTGCACAGACGAGTTTCCCACTGAAAGAGGAGCTGCGCACACTCCAATGGCTTCCTCAGGGCTGGGGATTCTACAGCAAAAATCCCAGGGAACCTTTCGAGGTGCATTATGGATAAATTTATTAGTAAGAAGGACCGCGTTTTTGCTGCAATCCATTGGAGTATCATCATCGCCTTAGTCTTCTTGTCTTCCCTAAGCATCTACCTGAAGTATTGGTTCGCCATCCCGCTGCTCCTCGCTCCCTTCGCCTTTTTTCTTTGGACATGGTTCCAAACCCAATATGAGTTGCGGCAGGATCTGCTGTTGATTCGTTCAGGGCCGCTTTGTTGGAAGATCCCCGTATCTTCCATACGGAAAGTCAATCGAACGAATAACGGAACATCCAGCCCCGCTCTATCCCTTAACCGCCTGGAAATAATCCATGAAGATGGAAGCATCTTCATCTCACCTGAGCACGAACAAGAATTTATCTCTAAACTTAAAACAATGAACGTGCGTATTCAAGTGGAAGGAAAACAAAATAAAGGCCGTAAGAAGTGATCATATCCTCGTTAAGTAGACAGTAAACAGAGGCTTTTAAGCGGCGATCGCTTCCCAGTATTCACCTGTGGAGCAGTCGCTTGGTCTAAGTATAGCAAAGCGCCCGTATTCACCTGTTTTACCGTTTCCCACACGAGGTTAAGATCGTTTCGTCTTACCGCCTTTGTCCTTGTATCTTTGTCATAGTAACGGTTGAGTGTTTGTCCTTTTGGGGCCATAAAAAATCCCCTCCGGTCAACAGTGTTGAGTTCATGATAACATGGACTCTTTTTTTACTGTCTGCCGTAAGGGGATATTAATACCCAAAAAAGGAAAGCCATCTTCTCCTGACTGATTTTAGGCGGACACTACTTTATTCGCTACGACCTGGACGTCCTTCACATCAATGCGGCCGTCATTGTTCAGGTCATACTTCGCGTCATAACCGGTCTGTCCTGCAGAGAAGCCGCTATGACGCGAGATCAGCACCAAGTCGCTCAGCCCGGTAACCCCATCCTGATCGAAGTCGGTGTCATCGATCCGGACCGTCAGGCTCACCGGCGCCTGCAGCTTGGAGATCCGGCCCTCGCTGTCAGCCTGGGACGATTCGGTACCCAGGGTGAATACGACGCTGCCTTTCTGCAGCACGGTGAACTTCAAGGTGAGCAGCCCCACCTCTCCTGTGCGGCCGGGCTGCTCTCCTAGCAGCGAGCCGGCAGCAGTCAAGGCGCCGGGTGTCTTCACGTTCTTCGAAAGCACGGCCGCCGTGCCTTCGGGGCCGAACGACGGGCTGAGGAGGACCTGCTGCAGCTTCACCTTCGCCGGATCGTAGGAGAGCTTTGCCAGGAAGGCGTAGAGATCCGCCGCCTGCTCTGCACGAACCTGCAGTTCCAGGACGGAGCCTACGGCCAGCGGCCCCGGTTTGGCCTGCAGGGACAGCAGCGCTGTGCTCGGCTCAGGAGTGTAAGGCGGGGTGGTCACCGTCACGATGTTGCTCTTCTCACTCCGCTTGCCGGTCCCGTCCACGGCAACCACATAGAACGAGTTCAACGACTCCGGATACAAATTGATCGCGGTGTACGTCTGCTCGGAAGCATCCAAGGTCTTGGCCAGTGTGCCGTTCACATACACCCAGTATTGGGCCACTCCCGTATCATCGGCGGCAGGCTGCCAAGTGAGCTGTGCGCTGTTATACGTCACGGCCGTCACGCTGAGCGCGTCGCCTGCCGGCCACTGGGGAGCCGACGTATCGGAAGGAGCCCCGGCGGTGATGTTGAAGATCGTATCGCCCAGCAGGTAGCGGAGCTCCCCATCCAGCAGCTTCGTTCTGCCGACCGCTCCGCCGATGATGATGAGTTCCTTCTGACCCGGCTGGTATTGATACAGGCTGGACTGATATTTGACAATCAGCGTGCCGTTCCCGCCAAGGTAATGGATATCGGCATCCGCGTTGAAATATGTCGCACGGGTTACGGTTCCTTCGGGGGATTTCAGGAAGATCGGCCGGACGCCGTTCTCCTCCGCCCCTTTGTAGGCGATCCATCCTTGATTGTACTCATAGCCGCTGTGCGGCTGAAGACGCTGCTCCCCGCTGAGTCCGTAGACTTCGGTCGTTACGCTCCCTCCTTCGTATTTATGGAGAGCGCCGTCCGACGTCGAGTAAAGCACGGTGGTTCCGTCCGAAACGGCGCCCCGCGGCTGATCGGGATCTTCGATGAAGGCTTCAAGCTGACCGGTCGCGGCACGATAGCGCTGAATCGCTCCACCGGCTTCACCGCCATCGATAAGTACATCGCCGGTAGACTCGAGCTCATAGTGGCCTCCGCTGATTACCGGTAGCTGGCGTGATTCCAGCGTTGCAGTATTCACCAAGTGCACTTTCGGTCCGTTCACGAAGAGCAGGGACGAGCCCCGGACCTGCCAAGAATAGGGCTCATCCAAGCTGATATCAATGGGTAGATTGGATTCACCGTTCCAGATGTTCAGACGGTATCCGTAGTCGGTATAGAGCGTCATGAACACGGCGCCGCTCGGCGTAAGCTGAATTCCGCTCGGGTAATCCGATTGATAGATGAGGGTCTCTGTCCCGTCGGCCCGATTCCTGATGTACACCTTCCCCTCCTTATGGATGAGGAGCCGTTCTGAATCTGCGTCGACGATCTCCACACCGGGAATGCGTTCCGCTTCCGTGATAGCCTGGCTGTTCTCGATATGCACGGTTCGATTGATAAAAAGGCTGTTTTTAGGATCCTCATATTGATCGGCCCCGTCGTTGATCCGATGAGTGATCCTCAAGGCTTCGCCGTTGTTGGCGGAGACGTCGTATGTTTTGTCCAGTAGAGGCGCACCCTGCGCACTGTCGTAGATAAAGGGCTCCCTGTCGCCTAACCGGCTGATGCCTACGAAGTATTCCGGAAAGGCGGTGAGGTCGTCCTGCACTTCCGCTATTACGTGGAGACTGTTGTCACGGATGACGGCATGATCCGAGGGTTCAAGGCGCGTGATGACGGGAGGGGAGTCATGCTTGAATTCAATGGAAGCGGAGCCCGTATTGTGATAAATATCTTCGGCAGTAACCGTAAGTGTAAGAGATCCCTTCGGAAGCGAAGAGATCTCGAGCTCTCCGGTCCAGTCGCAGGTCGGGCAGGACTGGGTGAGAGCGACCTCCAAACCACCAGCCGATGCCTTGGCTTCCTGAAGCCGGTACACGGAGGAAATCTGGGCTTCGATTGCCAGTTTGGTGTCCGCCTTCGCTTTGACCCGCGGCTTCTCGATGGTAATACGGATATTCTCCTCTGCATGAGAATACCCGGGCACGAGCAGTAGCAGGACCCCGAACAGCAGGGCCGCCAGCCATGTGTTACGTTTGCTTACCGTCCTTGTCCAACCCTTCATTTCCTTCTCAACCACCCATCGTATATTTTGATACGGGGTGCAATAAGGGGCTTGAGTGGTCTATCCGTATCCTTGAAACCATTCGATTAAAGGCTTCAATCTCCTTCATCTTTAGGAATAATTTAGAATATACGGGTCCGGACGCGATCTCGAATTGAACAAATAGAAACCAGTTTCTTATTCCCTATAGAATAGATATTCGAAGATGCCTCCAATCCTTCTCCCAGCATTTTCTCCTCCGGCTTCCTACGCAAATCCGATCCTCCTGTCGATACATTATCTTCCCGCGGCAGCCGTAGTCCAGGTCCTCCCATTGTCTGCCGACTGCAGCATCATAACACTCGAGGCTCCGGCCGCAGGCGTCCAAGTGAAGGAAGCCGTCGTGTTCGTCACGGATACATTAGCCAGATCCGAGACCGGTGTGCCGGCCGGTGTCGTTACATCCACCACTTCGGAGGAGCCCTGCGATGTCCCGCCGGTTACAACCAGCCGGAATTTATAGGCCGTGCCGGGCGTCAGGCCGGTCACTTGTCCGGTCGTGGAGGAGGCCGACAGCGGCTGTTTCATTTCGGCATCCGTCCAGACTGCCCCATCCGTAGACTGCTGAATTTTTACCGAACTGGCTCCGGATGAAGCGTTAAACGAGAAATCAGCCGTGTTCGAGGTCACAGACGTGCTGTTGAAGTTATAGTTTACCTGCCGTGTGGATACCGAATCGGACTGCAGGTCAAACTGATAATACGTATTCACATTCCGGTCATAGCCGTCACTGAACGCATCTTCCGGAAAAGCGGCCCACATCCGTTCGTTTCCGGCCGTCTCCTCGAGCAGGAAGGAAGCAAACTTCAGAGTAGTCGGATTGCCGATCGCGCTCAGCGGGATTTTAAATTTGACGAACGGCGAGTTCGCATCCCGGTAATATCCAAAGCTTCCGGCCGTATCTACCCATGATGAACCGTTGTACTGCTGAACATTAAAATACGTCTCATCTATTTTCCAGCGCACGTGGTATTTGGCACTGAAGGGAAGTGTCGGCTGCTGTGTTCGATAGGGAGAACCGCTGGTCGTTCCATTCTCCCCGCCAATGTACATTTGAACCCACTTCTGGCTCTGGTTCGTGAAGCGGGCATCGTCTTTATTGATCTCATCCCCCCGATACGCAACATACAGATTCGTACTATCCCAAGTGATGTAAAAATAATAAGTGGGCGAACGGGTAGAGGTAAAAAACGTCTCACTGCCGTAAAAGTCGTTCCCCCCATTCAAAGCGATCGTATGGCCGTAGGCGGCATACACCCGGTTATAACCGGAGAACCACGGAAGAAGCATAAGTGCGGGTATTAAAACATAAGGAAGCCATCGTTTGACCAAGCTGTACATTCTTGTTGAACCTCCTGAATATCACTTCACATCCCCTATTAGACCAACTACATCATATCGGCATAGAACGCCTTTAGGTTAAGATTTAAAACCTTTTCGCAATAAACCAATGAAATTTATATTATTCGACACAAATAGACATTTCCCTTCCCCGCAGCTGTGGATGTAAAGAAATTCCGCATGACCAAAAAGCCGAGAGAACCGTTCTCTCTTCGGCTTTTGTCTCGTTCCTTATCGGCTGCCCAGCAAATTCTTCCACGAGGCCTCGATATTCCGTACGCCTTCCTGCACCGTCAGCTTCCCGAGAAGCATCGCATTCAGATTCGGGGTGAAGTCCATGAACAGCCTCGCTCCTTCCGGAATCATCGGCCGGGACTTGGCCGTATCCAGCTGTGCTTTGAAGCCCTGGACCATCGGATCCTGAGCCAGCCGTTCATCTTCGTAAGCGGCGGACTGCGTAGGCAGGGTCTTGAACTCCATGCTCTGCAGCACCTGTGTTTCCGTTCCGGTCAGGTAGGCGATCAGCTCCAGGCTTTCTTGGGGATGCTTGGTGTATTTGTTGATAACCAGACTATGTCCCCCGACCGGAGAACCCTGTCCCTTGGGTCCCTTCGGCACGGGAGCAATACCCAGCGGGTCTCCGCGCTGGAACACCCTGCCTTTCAGGATCTCCCCCAGCGCCCAAGGGCCGTTGATGATCATCGCCGCCCTGCCCTCCGTGAAGTCCTTCATCATCCGGCCGTACCAGTCCGCGAAGTCCGGATAAGGCTGGGTCACCCCCTCGCGCCGGAGCCTCACCATGAATTCGAGCGCCCGCTGCGAATCCTCGGAGGCAATCTCGATACGCCGGTCCTCCGATACCATGTCGCCGCCGAAAGCCCACAGATAGGACAGAGCAAAGTAAGAATCCTCCGTGACATACAACCCGTATCGTCCGCCGCCGGTCACCGCTTTGGCGATCAGCAGGAGCTCCTCCATCGTCGCAGGCGGGTTTGGGAACCCTGCTTCGGCCAGAAGACGTTTATTATACAGCAGTGCAGGCACTTCCGTAACGGAAGGAAGCCCATAGAGCTTGCCTTGATACCTCGCAGACTGCAGGGCGGAAGGTACGTAGCCGGACCACGCCGATGCCGGAGCAAGGTTGTCCAGCGGATAGACGATATCCAGTTCGGCATACTCCGGAATCCAGGTCTGGTCCGCACGGAAGATGTCTACAGGCTGGTCACCCAGTACCGCCGTTTTGAATTCGTTGGTGGCAAACGGGAAAGCCCGCTGCTTCATCGTAACTTGAACATGCGGGTGCTCCCGGACGTAGGCATCGATCCGTTTCTGGAAGAACGCCGTCTCCGCAGGGGACGTCGTCGTCCAGAAGGTCAGCGATACTCGCTCCGCCTTCTCACCCGAACCCGAACAGGAGGATGTGAGCAGCAGGATGGGCAGTATCGCAGACAAAGCTGCTTTTCGGGTCATAACGGAACCTCCCCTTCACTGCGGGCGTGTATCTCGCGATAGCTGCAGATCTCGTTGCGCCCTCTGCGCTTGGCTTCGTACAGCGCCTGATCCGCTTCCTGGAGCAGCCCCCCTGGATTACCCGCGTCCGAAGCCACAGCCGACGCGATCCCGATGCTGACCGTGACCATCCCGCTTATCTCCGAGAGTTCATGCGCAATGCTGCGCTGGGCAAGGGCCAGCCGGAACCGCTCGGCGGTTCGTACCGCTTCCTCCTCCTCTTGATCCGGCAGCAGCACCACAAACTCCTCCCCTCCGTAGCGTGCGGCCAGATCCCCAGGCCCGACGGAGCGCTGAAGAATCTCGGCCACCTCCCTCAGACACGCGTCTCCCGCCTGATGACCGTACCGGTCGTTATACCGCTTGAAATAATCGATATCGAGCAGAATCAGCGAGATCGGTCTCGAGGACTCGGCCAGCTGTTTCCATTCCCGCTCTACAGCTTCGTCATAGCATCTCCGGTTGGCAATTCCCGTCAGACCGTCCCGGGCGGACAGCAGCTGGAGAAACTGGTTCGAGTCAATCACGGTACGGAGCGAGTGCGTCATCCTGTTGAAGGCTTCGGCCAGCTCCTGCAGTTCATCCCGGCCTTTGAAGTGCAGATCCGCTACCTGCAGGTTGCCTTCGGCCACGGTTTGGGCGGAGCGTTTCAGCAGACGGATACGGCGGATGAGGTGGTTGGAGAGGATGAACGCAATGAGGATCGATAGGACGATGGCTGAAGAGGCCATGGCATACTCCACCCATTGGATGGTCCGCCCGCTGTGCTCAATCTCGCTGCTGTACTGCTCGATCCGGGACTGCTCCGCCTTGAAAAACGAGTGCAGGGAGAACGCAACCGGATCGAAGCTGTCTTTCGTATAGCTTTCCTGCGCTCCGCGGACTTCCCCCTGCTTTTTGAGCTCCATAATTCTTTGTTTGTTACGGGCGAAGGCGGTCCACCGTTCTTTGAAGCGCGCAATCTGTGCCTTCCCTTCCGGGTCAGCCGTCATGGAGGCCAGCAGGTTCATCTCTTCTTCGACATACTGGATGCTCGCATCGAACTGGGACTTGAAATCCTCTTCAACATACAGGGGGGCGAGAAGGTAATGGGCCCCGTTGTCATTGGCTGTTCTGGCGAACAGATTCAGCCGCTGGAGAACCTCCAGCCGCTTCTCCGTCGCCAGCGTTTCATTCGTCAGATGGACGATCCGCTGGGTAAGGACGGTAGAAAGGATAACCGTGATAACGAACAGCACGATGATAGCCAAAAAGCTGGTATACAATTTTTTGCGGAGTGTAAATACCATGATGCAGTCCCCCGTACTCTAGAAACGCCAGCAGAAATTTCTTTTATTATTTCCCATAATTGCATTTTAGTCTGTAGCAAAAAGCACACCTGCCACCACAGAAATAAACCGCCCCCCCGCCAGGCCGAAAGTCGCTGGGGAGAGACGGTTGGTTCGCGTTGGACTAAGGGCGTTCTTATCCATGAGTCCTGCTCATCGGCAGACTCGCGCCTACTTCAAGTAAGGCCCGGCCTCACCGATCTTGCCTGGTGCCGGATTGCCCGGCAGATCAAGCACGTACACGCGCAGGTTGCCCTTACCCGAGACGGAAGCGGAGAGCTTGCCGTCGGTCACGGTCTTGACATCGCCGGTAACCGCATCCTTGTACGTACCGTTCGGAATCCCGCTGAAGGTGGCCGACTCGGTGACCGTAATCAGCGCGAAGCTGTCGATGCCTTTGGCCGTGTCTGTGAAGCGCCGCTTGTAAGCGATATCCCCCTCGACGCCTTCGGTCGAGTACTGGCCCTTCTGCAGGGCAGGAATCGCGCGGCGGATCTGATCCAGCCGCTGCAGATGTTTCACGAGCGGCGAGTTCAGCGTCTCGGCTACCGTGCCCGAAGCCGAAGCAACTTTGCCGAAGTCGGCTGCTGTGACGGAGCCTTCGATCTTGTCGCCGAAGTAAGCGCGGCCGGTCGTCGCCAGCGGGCAGGTCGGGCCGCAGTCGATCGGCTTGCCGGCCTGGAATTCGATCTCCGAGCCGTAATAGAGCGTCGGAATGCCGCGGAAGGTCCACATCAGGCTCATGTTCTCGGCCCATGCCGCCGTGCCTCCCGTGTAGCGCGTGGAGGACTTGTTGGGGCCATAGTCGTGGCTGTCGACATAGACGACGTTGTACGTCGCATCGTTGTAGCTGTCGTCGGAGTCCTTGCCGTTCCAGAAGGCATTGCCCGCGTCGGCAAAATTCATGTGCATCCGCATATCTATGACATTCATGCCCGATGCCTTGCTGTGGTCCGGCGTGTGATACGTATTGCCTTGGAGGAAGGCATTGTTCGACACCGGCTGGTTCGCTGTCCCGAGATTGTTCTCATAATTGTACATCTCGAGAGCGGCCGCGGCGTCGTCCGCACTGTATTCCTTGCGCTCCTTCCAGGTGAAGAACTGGGCCGAATGGTTGACCGAGCCGCGGTTCCACTTGTCGTTGACGAAGGCTCCCACCTCTCCGAACATGAAGAAGTTCTTGCCCTTCTCGCCGAACTTCGAGACGGCATGGTTCTGCGCGTCCGGCAGGAAGTGGCGGTTCCATGTGGTCCGCGGAATATGCACGGCCGTATCGATCCGGAAGCCGTCCACGCCCATATCGATGTACCTGCGGTAGACATCCTTCAGGAAGTCCTGCACGGGCTTCGACTCGGTATTGAAGTCGGCCAGGTCTTCATGGATCCAGCAGCTGCGGGCATCCTCGCCCTCCCAGTTGCCGATCCAGCACGGGTGGTACAGGTTCGCCGGGAACATGCCGGAGGTCGGATTCGGCCACTGGCAGTTGTACAGTTTGTAGCCCTCTTTGCTCGTCGACCCCGTCGGCACTCCCCAGTTCCGGCAGGTATTGCCTGCCGGCTCGGCGGTGGACCACAGGTCCCCGTTATACGGCTTGCCGCTGGCATTGACATTCAGCCCGTCATACTCGGCGCCGGCCTGCGGCTCATCGTAGTACCAGCTCCACTGGCTGTCACGAATGCCGTACACCTTCGGTGCGAACAGGTTCTTCTCCCCCCAGCGGCTGGAGTGGTTGTACACGACATCCTGAATGATCTTGATGCCCTTGTTGTGTGCGGCATTGATCAGATCCTGATAGGAGGCCCCTGCAGACTCCAGACGGGGATCGACGCGGTAAAAATCCCAACCATGGTAACCGTGGTAGTCATAATCCGAGCGGTTCAGCACCACCGGCGTAATCCAGACCGCGGAGAAGCCGAGCGCCTTGATGTAATCGAGCTTCTGGATCAGCCCCTTGAAGTCGCCGCGGAACATCGGGTCGTTGTTCGCCGCGTTGCCGCTTGTGAAGTGCGCGGAGCCTCCCCGGTTGTTGGTGGCGTCTCCGTCATAGAAGCGGGCGGTCATCACGAAGTAGATGGAGTCCTCCCGCATGTCCGTACCGAGCGGGGTGCCGCCCGGCACCGGCGGAGGCGCGTCACCTGTCGTCGCCGATACCGCCGTACCCGCGGCCGACTTGTTCGCCGGACTCGCCTTGTCGAACGCCTTCACCGTGTAGGTGTACGAAGTTTTGGCTTCCAGCCCGCTGTCGGTGTAAGTATTCGCGGCCGCCGTGAACACCTTGGTGCCCTGCGTGCCGCCCGTTCTCGCGATCTCATAGCCGGCCAGGCCGCTGCCGCCCGCATTATCGGACGAAGCGTCCCAGGTGAGGGTGATCCGCAGGCCGTCCGCCGACGCCTTCACATTCTGCGGAACCGACGGTGCCGTCACATCCGGTGGCGATTGCACGCAGGGATTGGCCGCATTCGCGGTAACGGTCCCGTCCTTCACCGTGGTCAGGCCCGTTCCGAGGCTGTAATCGCTTCCGCCGTTGTTATCCCATACGGAGCCGTTGTTGAACGCCGCTTTGAGGCTGGCCGCGGTCCCCAGCTCCACCGTTTTCTTCGTCCAATCGGCGCAGGCCGTCTCGTTCATCGGCACGCCCGGTGCGGTCGTCCAGCTGCCGCCGGCAGGCATATAATGAAGATTGACGCTGGTCCAGCCGCGCGTCTTCGTGTAGTAATAGACCTCGGCCCGATTGCCTCCGCCCGCAGAGGATGTTGCGGCCTGGAGAGCGGCCGACGGAGCGGACACATTCCCGAGGGCATCCTTGGCCGTTACCGTATAGGTGTAAGTCGTTGCAGCGGCGAGGCCCGTATCCGTGAAGGAAGCGGCGGTCACCCCCGCCTTGATCAGCGTGCCGTTGCGGTACACATCGTAACCGGCGACTCCGCTGCCGCCCGGATTATCGGTGGAGGCGGTCCACGAGAAGGCGATCGAGGATGACGTCACCGTCCCCTTCGTCAGACCGGCCGGCACACTAGGCGGGGTCGTATCGCCCACCGTACTGCACGGACTGCCGGCGCCGGCCAGCAGCTTGCCGTCCTTCACCTGATGGACTCCTGTGCCCATCGTATAATTGCTGCCCCCGTTGTTATCCCATACCCCCGAGCCGTTCGTGAAGACGGCCTGGAAAGAGGTGCCGGCGATGTCGACGGTTTTGCTGGTCCAATTCGTGCAGGCTGCTTCCATCGGGGTGCCCGGCACGGTCGTCCAGCTGCCGCTCCCGTTATGGTGAATGTTAACCGTGCTCCAATTTTTGTAGGGCGTGTAATAATACACGGTTGCCGTCCCAGCCGCTTCCGCCTTCGCGGGGCCTAGAGACACCCCCGGCAGCAGCGAGCCGCATACCGTCAAGCTGAGCAAAGCCGATACCCATCTTCTTGTCATACCACACTTGCCTCCTCCATGATCCTTGCTTGGATGATCCATTTCGTCGTGCTGGCGGTTTTCCGGGGTTGAACTCGCCTCCCCTCTTTTTCTGGAGTTCATGGGCCTAACGCATTTCATCGACACTGATTATCTTAACGGCTCCAGTTCAAGTCCCGTTCAAGCCCGGCCAAAACACACTAGAAAGGTCAATATTTTCCACCTCTCTGATCAAGCGGAGGGGGTGCGCTCCTCTAACAGGCCCCATATAATGGGTTATAGAGAAAGAAACCGGTTTTTATCGCTTTTCGCAAACGCTTGCATGAGGAGGTGCCCCCGTGCGGGAGACCATCATTCTGATCGGTGATCACCTGGAAGAAGGCAGCCGTCTTGCCCGCTACTTGACCCTCCATGGGTTCGAAGTGATCTGTGACGTCTACCACAGCCCTGCTCTGCCGGATCTGCTCCGCCGGTATCAACCGGTCCTGATCCTGCTCGAACTGGCGAAGCCCCGGCTGGCGGGGCTGGAGCTGTGCGCAGAGATCCGGAGGTCGCTCGATACGCCTCTGCTCTTCATTAGCTCTCTGAACGAAGATGCCATCAAAATCGAAGCGCTCCGAACCGGCGGAGACGACTACCTGACCAGACCGTTCTCGCTGGAGATTCTGCTCGCCCGCATCCAGGCGCATATCCGCAGACACCGGTGCGCCTTCCCTGCGAACCGGAAGCACATCCTCCTCTACCCCGATCTTGAGGTCGATCTGCTGGAACGCCGCGTGAAGGCAGGCGGCAGCGAGGTTCGGCTCTCCTCCAAGGAATTCAATCTTCTCGCCCTGCTGGCCAAGCACCCGAATCAGGTCTACGGCATTGAAGCCCTGCATGAGCTGCTGTGGGGAGAGACCCGCATGAGCGAACTGCGCACGGTCATGGTCCATATCTACAATCTGAGGCAGAAAATCGAGAAGGACCCGCGGAAGCCAAAGTACATCCATACGGTAAGGGGGGCCGGTTACAAGTTTGAATGGGCCGGAGTCCGGCAGGAAGGGAGTGTCCCGGCGTCATCTCCCCTTCCTTTGTAAGCGCTCGTATTATCGATTGATAAGTGTGCGGCAGGAAACAGCATACTCCCAACCCGCGTGCTGATCCCCCGCATCCGTGCCCGCGGCAGGCAGCCTTCAGGCTGGGAGGGACAGCGGGCATCCCCTCCACGCTACCGTGCTACCGTGCTACCGTGCTGACTTGCCGTAATGGCAGCACCTCTGCGCTGCCGGCTCGGTCAAGCTACCATGCGAATCCCTGCCTTCCTGATCTGCTGACAAAGGCCGTCTCCCGCCAATCGGGAAACGGCCTCTTTTGCATAACGGCATGGTTACAGCTTCATGAACTCCTGGAACGCACGGTCCGCAAGGTACGGCAGATACTCGTGCCCATACTCGTGATACACGAGCAGTTCCTTCTCCGACCGGATCTTGTTGTACGCGGCAAACTGGGTGGAGGGCGGACAAATCTTGTCGGTCAGCCCTGTGACCCACAGCACCCTCGCCTGAATCCGGTCCGCGAGGTTCTGGATATCGATGTAGCCCAGCCGGCGAAAAACTTCCTCTTCCCTCGCATGATGCGGGTCGAAGAAGCGGAAGTAATAGAGCAACTCTTCGTAAGCGGTCACCGACACATCCGACTGCCATGCCCTCTTGTAATCCGTCAGGAACGGATACACCGGGACGGCGATGCGTACCCGCGGTTCGAGGGCTGCGCAGGCCGTCGTCAGCGCTCCGCCCTGGGACAGACCGTACACACCGATGCGGTCCGGGTCCACGCCGTCCATCGCCATCAGAATGCGCACCGTCTGCACCGTATCGAGGAATACATTCCGGAAGTACATTTTGTCCGGATCGGGATCGTCGATCCCCCGGATCAGATGCCCGCGGATCGTCGTCCCTTGTACGGTCAGGTTATCCTGGGACGGCCCGCCCTGCCCCCGGCAGTCCATGGCCAGCACGGTGAAGCCGTGCGCGGCATAACCGATCTTCTCGAACCAGTCCCCGCTGTCGCAGGAATAGCCGTGGAGGTAAGCCAGCCCCGGCCCATTCCCTTCCGCCCGCTTCGGCCTCGCCAGCTTGCAGTGCACCCTGGCCCCGCCGACGCCGGTGAAGTAGAGATGATAGAAGTCGGCCAGCGGCGACTTGAAGTCCGCCGGTACCAGCTCGTAATCGAGGGACTGCTCCTCCAGCTCCTTCAGTCCCCGCTCCCAGTAAGCATCAAAATCATCAGGCTTCGGGCTGCTCCCCCCATACTGCAGCAGCTCCGTCAGCGGCATATCTGCAGGCACCGCACTCTCTCCTTTTTGACATCCGTCGTATGTACTGCAGCCGCAGCACCGGAATGCTGGCAGCCGGCGCTGAAGCGGTTACACCGGTACAGCCGGCCCTCCCCTGACTCCCATAGGGTGAGAGGAGGCGTTCCATTCCCGCCGGTTCTTCCCGGCTATCCACACCATCCGGTCCTCCCGCCTTATAGAAGACCGCCCGTAGGTCACAATCAAAGCCGCTCCCCTCCGCCAATCCGCCCAGAAAAAACCGAAAATTTGTTTGTTTTGTTATCATGAATTTTACTGATATCATCGTAATACAAAGGCTGTATTTTCGTCAATGTGAACCTGGGCTTCCGTGCATTGTTTCGTTTATGCATTCCAAGAAGCCTAGCTGCTCAGAAGAGAGTTCCCTGTAGATCTTTTCGTAAGATTTGTTATTTTAGTTATTGTATTGTTATCTAATCCTTGTTATAGTTAACGCATACTACATTCATCATTCATCCGAGGTGAGCTTATGAATACCAATGTACTGCAGCCTTATGTGGCGGGAATGACCTGGGGCTGGACCGGCATACGCGGCGAATGGGCCGCGGAAGAGGCCGAGCACTCCCTGACCCAGATGAAAGAGCGGCTGGGTGTCAACTGGGCAACCGTAGCGTTCGCGGCCCTGCAGCCTCATCCGCAGTCTACCGTCATTCCTTTCGAGGACGCGCCGACGGTGACCGACGAGGAAGTCCGCTGGGCGATCCGCCGGTCCAAGGAGCTCGGACTGAGGGTCTGCCTGAAGCCTGTCGTCAACTGTGCGGACGGCACCTGGCGGGCCCACATCAATTTCTTCGACATGGATGTGCCGTGCGAGCCGAAGTGGTCCGACTGGTTCGCTTCCTATACCCGCTTCATCCTCCACTACGCCCGGATCGCCGAGGAGACCGGCTGCGAGCTGTTCTGCATCGGCTGCGAGATGGTGCAGACCGACCGCCGCGAGCGGGAATGGCGGCAGCTGATCGCCGAAGTGCGGAAGGTGTACAGCGGCCCGATCACTTATAACTGTGACAAATACCAGGAGACCCATGTCTCGTGGTGGGATGCCGTCGATATCATCTCCTCGAGCGGCTACTACCCGATCGGCGATTGGGAGAACCAGCTCGACCGCATCGAACCCGTGGTCCGAAAGCACGGCAAGCCGTTCTTCTTCATGGAAGCCGGGGTGCCGAGCCGGGAAGGCTCGCAGCATCTACCGAACGACTGGGGCCTGCAGGGGGCGCCGAGCGAAGAGGTGCAGGAGCAGTACTACGAAGCGATGTTCGGGGCCTGCGATAAGCGTGACTGGGTCCTAGGCTTCATGCTGTGGGATTGGCCGGCCCGCTTGTACGACCGCAGCGCGGCGGCACAGAATGACGATTACTGCATGTACGGCAAGAAGGCCGAAGCCGTTGTGAAGCGGTATTACACGCAGAAGCAGACGCAGGACACTACCCAAGCACTTATCGATTAACAGGAAAAGGTGAACACTTTATGCGGCTCAGCGAACTTAAGACTTCCTGGCTCCCCCAAGTTGAGAAGGAAGTTAAAGATAACATCCTTGCTTTCTGGCTGAAGCAAACGCCGGATGCCGGGAACGGGGGGTTCCTCGGGGAGATCCGAAGCGACCTTACCGTGGTGGACAATGCGGAGAAAGCGCTCGTGCTCAACACGCGCATCCTGTGGACCTTCTCCTCCGCCTACCGGATCTTCAAGGATCCGGCATATCTGGAAGCGGCCCGCCGGGCGTACGCTTATCTGACAACTTACTTCACCGACCGCGAGTATGGCGGGCTGTTCTGGTCGGTCGATGCCCAGGGCCGTCCGGCCCAGACGAAGAAGCAGGTGTATGGCCAGGCCTTCGCCATCTATGCCTACGCCGAATATTTCCGCGCGGCGGGCGTCCCCGAAGCGCTGGACCAAGCGGTAGAGCTGTTCCATCTGCTCGAGAAGCACAGCTTCGATCCGGTCCACAAGGGCTATGTGGAAGCCCTCTCGCGTTCGTGGGAGGATACCAATGACTTCAGCCTCAGCGGCAAGGATCTCAACGAGAAAAAATCCATGAACACTCACCTTCACGTCATGGAGGCTTATACGAACCTCTACCGGGTGTATCCGTCCCAGGAGCTCCACCGTCAGCTCAAGGGGCTCATCGAAGTGACCTTGAAGCATATCGTCGACGAACGGAGCGCGCATTTCCTGCTGTTCTTCGACGAGGCGTGGAACTCCAAGAGCGACCACGTCTCCTACGGCCATGACATTGAAGGCAGCTGGCTGCTCGTCGAAGCCGCCGAGGTGCTGGGCGACACTGACCTGCTGGAGAAGGTGAAGATCACAGCCCTTCGCATGGCCGACGCTACCTACCGCGAAGGGATCGACGAGGACGGCGGCCTGTGGAACGAGGCCGATTCGAAGGGGAACCTGCTTGATCCCGACAAGGACTGGTGGCCGCAGGCCGAATCCGTCGTCGGCTTCTACAACGCCTACCAGCTGACAGGTGAGGAGAAATACCTGAACGCCGCTCTTGCTTCCTGGAAGTTCATCGTGGACCATATCGTCGACCGTGAACACGGGGAATGGTATTGGGGCGTCACCCGGGACCGCGAGCCGATCACAGCGCAGTCCAAGGTCAGTGCCTGGAAATGCCCTTATCATAACGGCAGAGCCTGCTTCGAGATCATCGAGCGTCTTCATCAAACTCACTAACACAGTCTCATCATCCCGCTCCACCATTCTTACACCATAACGGAGGAAACCATCCATGAGTTCCCTTTTTGAACAACGCAAACAAGCCCTGGAAGCCGAATATGAGGCGCTGATCAGCCGCAAGAACGAGAAGCTGCCGCTCGGCAACGGCATCTACGACCGCTACCGCTACCCGGTCCTGACCGCCCGGCATGCCCCGCTGGTCTGGAAATACGATTTCAATCCCGAGACGAATCCGTTCTTCATGGAGCGCCTCGGCATCAACGCCGCGTTCAATCCGGGCGCGATCGAGCTGAACGGCCGCTTCTACCTCGTGGCCCGCGTGGAAGGCAACGACCGCAAGTCGTTCTTCGCGATTGCCGAGAGCGAGAACGGGACGGACGGCTTCCGCTTCTGGGATCACCCGGTTGTGCTGCCGGAGACGGAAGAACCGGACGTCAACGTCTACGATATGCGCCTCGTAAAGCATGAGGACGGCTGGATCTACGGCCTCTTCTGCACGGAGCGCAAAGACCCGGCCGCGCCTCCGGGAGACCTCTCCAGCGCCGTCGCCCAGTGCGGCATCGTCCGCACAAAGGACCTACGCTCGTGGGAGCGCCTCGCCGATCTCAAGACGAAGTCCAACCAGCAGCGCAACGTGGTGCTTCACCCCGAGTTCGTGAACGGCCAGTACGCGTTCTACACGCGTCCCCAGGACGGCTTCATCGATACGGGTTCCGGCGGCGGGATCGGCTGGGGCTTGTCCGCCTCGATGGAGAATGCCTCCATCGAGAACGAAGTGATCATCGACCACCGCCAGTACCACACGATCAAGGAAGTGAAGAACGGCCAGGGCCCGGCTCCGATCAAGACACCGAAGGGCTGGCTGCACATCGCCCACGGCGTGCGCAACACTGCGGCCGGCCTGCGCTACGTGCTGTACGCCTTCCTGACCGACCTGAACGAGCCGCAGAAGCTCACGCACGCGCCGGGCGGCCACCTGATCGCCCCGGAAGGCGAAGAGCGGGTCGGCGACGTGTCGAACGTGGTCTTCTGCAACGGGGTTATCTCACGCGGGAACGGCGACGTCTTCCTGTACTACGCCTCCTCGGATACGCGCTGCCATGTAGCGACCACGACGGTGGACCAGCTGCTCGATTACGTGCTGAACACGCCGGAGGATCCGCTTCGCTCTCACGCCTGCGTGCAGCAGCGGATCGCGCTCATCGATAAGAATCTGCAGCTGTCGGGCGTGTAGGCTTCGAATACACAGCAGCAGCCATGCCCCGCAGGAAGCTCCCTCTACCGAAGAGCGAGCTTCCTGCGGGGCATTTTTCGGTTCCCGTTCACAGGGCGGACTGCCGCAAGCCGAGGCTCCGGCGCTCAAACCCTTTGGCTGATAGGCCGGGCGTTCATTCAGCCGCCTCCCTCGGAAGCCATGGCCGCCGCTTTGGTTGGATGAACCGTACCGTGCGGGTGCTGGGGCGGTGCATAAATCGCATACAGCTTAAGCGGTTTGTTCCCCGTATTCGTGACATTGTGCCACTTCCCCGCAGGCACCATGATGGCGAAGTCTTCATGAGCACGGGCCTGAAAATCCAGCTTATCCCTGCTGTCCCCCATTTGAACAAGGCCGTTGCCTTCTTCAATCCGCAGGAATTGATCCGTATGGGGATGTACTTCCAGACCGATATCCGATCCGGCGGGGATGCTCATCAAGGTTACTTGCAGATGCCCTCCCGTCCACAAGGCGGTCCGGTAAGTTGTGTTCCTCTCCGCAGCCTTCTCGATGTTCACCACAAACGGCCTGGGCCCGTGGTCTTTGATTGCTTCCGGACGGAAGGAGCCGGGGTCCGAAGCGGTTTCACCGCCGATGTGATCCTCCTGCCGCCAGCTATGCGGTACGGGCGGATACGCGAAATAGAACGGATGTCTTAGCATCCACTCGTAGGGATATGGGGATCGGCTGACATAGGCGTGATAAGGATCGAGAGGATGAAGAACGTAATACATCAGAGGGTCATTCCCTTCGCAATTTGGTAACAACACCCCCAGCATATGTCTATATGCAGCAAATGTGCTTCCCTCTTCCCCATCCTAGAGACGCTTCATTCCTATGCAAACAAGATAAACGGCTTCGCCGTCCTGTAAAAACGATGCGTTTTTATTAAAAATATAGGATGTGCCGCTGCTCAACCGGTACCGCTGGGCGGCGTCGGGCCGTCTGTTCTTCAAAGCGGATCTGGCGGGATCCCTGTCTCCCCGCAGTCCATTCCGGGGACAGAGATGCGGGGAAGTACACCTGCCGGAGGGATGGTGTCAGGCTGCAGCCGCCGCAGGCGGAGCTGATCCGATATTGGCCTCAGGCGGCCGCGATCCGAGACCTGCAGAGTTCGTGCCGGAAGGTATGCCGGTTCAGCCTCCCGTGACCGACCGTTTCGGCACCGCGCCGGAGCGCTTGTTTTAAAAATAGCGGAAGCGAGGTATCTTATTGAGGGTTTTCCCGGCTGTTCCCCGAACATAGCGGAACTCAGATCCCTTATCAGGGGAAAACGGGTCCGGAAACCGCGCCCATCCCTGCAATAGCGCATCTGAGTTCCTTTAATCCTAGTGAGTATCCTCGAAAAGTGGGAATAGCGTACCGTACTTCCGCTATTTTCATAGACGGTAAATTCTCAGACATTAAAAAAGCCGACGCCCCTTGACGTCAGCTTGCTTCCAGATATCATTTATACAGGCCGTGCTTACCTTCCGCCGGACCGGGCTTCCAGGACCCGGAGCCGGTTAGCCTTCCAGCTCGCGTTCAGCGTGGCGAAGGCGTCCGGCAGACTCTCCGCGACAGCCGCCCGCTGCAGATATTCCCCCCGGTAGAAGTCGATCTTGGCCTTGTTGCCGATCGCATACCACAGCGGCGAGGACGGCGCATTCTCGAATACGTCAGGCCCGTAAGAGAAGAATTCCTCAAGCTGCGGAAGCTCGGGCCTCCGCTTCTTCTGCGGCGGAATGAAGCCCGAGAGCTCGGCATAGCCCGATTCCTCGATCATGAAGCGGATCCAGGCCTTCGCCGCTTCCTTGTTCCTGCTGTTTCGGCTCACGGCATAGAACCAGTCCGTATTCATCAGCGCATGGTAGGTACCGCTGTTGCCGTAAGGAAACGGGATGTACCCGATATCCTGCGGGGCGGTCCCCGCCTGCTCCAGCTGCCGGATCATCCAGTTCCCCATGAAGAACATGCCCACGTTCCCCTGGGCAAATTCGCCTTTGGATGCCTCCCACCGGTTGCTCTGCAGGTCCGGTTCCACATACCCTCTGCTCATCAGCGTCCGCAGAATGGTGAGCGACCGTCCGAACTCGTTGTCCGTGCGGAACGGCTCGTCGGTTTGGATCATCGAATCCAGGTAGCTGCCCCGGCCGCTCATCATCGTGACGAGCACCTCTCCCCACTGCTTCATCGGCCACTGCGCCCCGTAATTAATGTAGAACGGCGTGATCCCGGCCCGCTTGAGCTTCTCGCAGGCGGCGTACAATTCATCCAGCGTCCGGGGCGGGGCTGTGATGCCGGCCCGGGCGAACGCTTTTTTGTTGTAGATAATGCCCTCGGTGGATACGCCGGAGACGATGCCGTACACGTTGCCGAGATAGGACTTGTAGTACTTGAAGTACAGCTCTCCGAGCCCTTCCGCCGTATCATTCAGGTTCTCAAAAAAGTCTCCCAGGTTCACCTGCGCGATATTCCCCGGAATGAGCAGCACATCGCCGGCATCCCCGGTTGTCAGCCGGATGCGGATATCGCTCTCGTAATTGACGATGGGCTCGAACACCACCTCCTCGACCTCCGGATACCGCTTCTGGAATGCATCGGCATACCGGTCGAAGGTCCCGTCTTCGACGAGGTCCACCCGGTGAGTCGAGACTGTCAGGCGTCCCGACACCTTGGAGCTTCCCCCGCTGACGCCGCCGGCCTCTGCTTCCTGCTGGGCCGGCGGCTGCTGTACCCCGCCTGCAGTCGTACACGCGGAGAGCAGCAGCAGCGTCGTTATGAACAATAATCCTTTACGCATGGGGGTACAGCCGCCTCCTTCCTGTCATCTCACCGTATCCCTGTACTCCTTCGGCGTGAATCCCACGGTTTTCTTAAAGATTTTGTTAAAATAAGCCGGATCGGGATACCCGACCCGCTCCCCGATCTCATAGGTCTTGAGCTCCGTATGCTCCTTGAGCAGCTCCTTGGCCTTCTGAATCCTGATGCCGATGAGAAACTCGGTCAGCGTCTGCCCGGTCTCGGTCTTGAACAGCTTGCTGAGGTAATTCGGGGTCAGGAAGACCTGCGCCGCCAGAGACGGCAGATCAATATCTCTCTGGCAGTCCTCCGTCAGGATCTTCTTGACCTGTCCGATCACCCGGTTCCCCTGCCCGCTGCGCCGCTCCCCGCTCCAATCGAGCAGGTCAGTCATCATCCCCAGCCACTGCGAGCCGATCTCCTCGAAGCGCAGGGACTCGTAGACGAGCTTCTCGAGCTGAAGCGAGCCTCCGTACTGCTGCTCGGTCCCTTCGATGAACTCGGGAATCTCCTGCCTCAGCAGGAAGACCGTCCCCTCCAGCACTTCGTGCAGCTGCTTCTTCTCCGGTCTGAGCTCTGCCAGATGGTGCAGAAACCGCTGCAGCACTTCCCGGATGGCCGGTACGTCGAGCACTCCGGTGTGAGGCTTCAGCTCCTTCTCGGCTTTGGCGAACAGTCCGTGCACCGAGATGTCGGGAATCTCCACCACGGAGGCATTCAGGACACGTCCGCTCCCGTACATCGCATAGTGGCTCGCCCGCAGCGCTTCCTTATAAGCCTCGCTCCACCGATGCGGCTCCCGGGCCACCGTGCCGAGTCCAATGGACAGCCGGCCCTTCTGTCCGGCGGTGCAGGACACCGCGAGCAGCCGGCCGAGATCAGCCGTCCCCTGCGGGTGCAAGAGCGGATCCGCCCCGAACAGGAGGCAGGCACTGTGCGCGGACAGCGGAACCGTCTCCAGGAATGCCGTCCCGCTCATCCCTGAGGCCCACCTGCGGAGCTGACCGAGGTCGACCGGCTCTTCCCCGCGGATGACGATGCAGGCCGCTTCCTCTCTGTCCGCCAGATCCGCCGCTTCTTCGATATGCGCCGGTTCCCGGCCCTGAAGCTTCTCGCGGAGCCAAGCCTCACGTCTCGCCTGCCCCTCGCTCCGCCGCTTCTCCGTCTCTCCGAGCAGGCGTCCGAGCAGGGCGAAGAGGTCCTGCTTGTTCACCGGCTTCAGCAGGTATTCCAGCACCCGGAACTGCAGGGCTCTCCTCGCGTATTCGAACTCGCTGTAGCCGCTTAAGATGACGCACTGGACCTCCGGCCTCAGGCCCCGCAGCCTCTCGATCAGCTCAAGGCCGTCCATCCCCGGCATCTGGATATCCGTTATGATCACATCCACCTCTTTGCCGGGCAGGTCCTCCAGGAGCTCGAGAGCACTTGCATAGGAGCCGACGACCTCGTAGGCCTCGCATTCCTTTGTGATGATCTTCGCGAGCCCCAGCCGGATGCGTTCCTCATCATCGGCGATCATGATTCGCAGCATGGCTTTCCTTCCTCCTATTCCCATGTCCGGTGCAGCCTGACATGAACCTCGGTGCCTTCGCCTTCCGTACTGTAGACCTCCAGCCCGTAGGCTTCACCGTAATACAGCTTCAGCCGTTCATTCACATTGCGCAGCCCGACCCCCCGTTGATCCCTCCGGTCGCCCTCCGCCTGAGGCACGGACAGGGACCGGCTCAGCTTCCCGAGCGTCTCCCGGCTCATGCCGACCCCGTTGTCCTTGATCACCATGACCGCATCTTCCCCGCTGATGGCCAGGGAGACGGACACCACCATGGTCTGCGTGGGATTCATCCCGTGCAGGATCGCATTCTCCACGATCGGCTGGACGGTCAGCTTCAGCATCCGCAGCGATTCGAACCTTCCGTACGGCTCTATCTCGAGCCGGAAGCGTCCGGGGTACCGGAATTCCTGAAGCTTCATATAATTGCGCAGATGCTCCAGCTCATCTTCGAACTGCACGAACTCCTTCTTGTCCGTGATGCTGTAGCGCAGCAGCTTTCCGAGGATCTCCGTCATATCGGCCACCTCGCTGTCATCGTTGAATTCGGCCGTCATGCGGATCGACTCCAGGGTGTTGTAGATAAAATGGGGATTGATCTGCGACTGCAGCGCGTGCAGCTCGGCCTCCTTTTTGCGCTCCCCGATCCGGTTATTCTCCTCGATGAGCTGACGAATCCGCTCGATCATCCGGTTGAACTGGTTGCCGAGCCGGCCGGCTTCATCCTGGACCGTCACCGGGAAGCTGACCTCGAGGTTGCCCTGCTGGACGCTCTTCATGAGGAGAAGCAGCTTGCGCAGCGACCTCGTGAGGGCAAACGACAGGAAGATGGACAGCGCCAGCGCCAGAGTGATCGTCA
Source organism: Paenibacillus sp. S-38 (assembly GCF_049942825.1). Taxonomy (NCBI): domain Bacteria; kingdom Bacillati; phylum Bacillota; class Bacilli; order Caryophanales; family Paenibacillaceae; genus Paenibacillus; species Paenibacillus sp. S-38. The sequence continues at coordinate 2,463,555 of NZ_CP187970.1, read as the reverse complement.
GCAGGGTCGCGAACAGGGTGAACTCGCGGGTCCGCTGCACCCCTTGGGTCAGCTCGTCCAGCGGAACGGTTATGACCACGCGCCAGCCGGAACGCTCCGATACGGAATAGACGACCAGCGACTCCCGGCCGTCCACCGCTTCGATGAAGCTGCCCTGAGGCTCCCGCCCGCGCTGCAGCCAGTGGCCCGCCTCCACATTCCGGGTCATGAACGTGCGGTCACTGTCGTAGATGACAATGTCTTCATTATTGATAATAAAAGTCTTCCCGCGGGTCACCTCATCCATATCCTTGACGAAGCGCTCGAAGGAATCCATATTGGCGTCCACGACAATCAGACCGATCGGTTCATAGGCGTTATTGAACACCTCACGGACCACCGAGAACAAATAATTGCGGCGGTTCGTATTGTTCACGACTTCCTCGGTAGGAATAAGGGCCGGCAGCCCTTTGTCCCGCCCCACCGCCTGCTTCCACACCGCGTACCGCTTGTCGATGTCCTGGCGGACCCCGCTTTTGTACCGGTAATACGCATTCCCGTACTGGTCGAACAGATAGACGGAGGTCGTATCCTCCTTGATATTGTTCAAGAAGTTGATGCTGGATTCGATCCGCTGGCGGATCTCCACGGAAGACGGGGTCAGGGACTGCGATGCCGCGGGTGCCCCGGTCTGCCCGCTCTCCAGGCTCTCGTAATACCGGTTGGAGAGCTCCAGATTCTCCTTGATCTCGTCCACGTACGCCGGGATGGTGGAGAGCTTCTCCATATCCTGAATGTATTCGTCCAGCCGGTTGGCGGTTTCCTTGGAAACCTCCTGCACATAAGCCGACGTATTATGCTGTACCGAACTCACGTAGTTCTGATCCGAATAATAACTGAGCAGCGAAATGGGAATAATCAGCAGGCATACGAAGATCAGAATGAGCTTCCATTCCATGCGAAGCTGTGTCAGCTGAACCATGCGCCCCCGCTGAGGCAAAAGATGAAATCGTTTCAGCATCCCCGCTCTCCTAACCGTCATCTCTCAACCAAGATGAACTTCTTCCGACTCGTGTTCTTATTGTAGCACAGGGCTCTCCTGCCGGTAGATGGTAATGAAAAACAGCCCGAAGGAAGAATTCCCTTCCAGGCCGGCCGCTCGGTCTGTTGGATGGAACGTTCGCCCAAGGCCCTGACACAGATGGCTGTTATCGCTTACATCTCTATTGTATAAGCAGCGGCCCCAGAATGCATTGCACTCTGTTATCAAAAGTTGTCCTCAATTACGCCGTCGTGCCGATGCCTTACCGCTGCCCCGTCCACCCAAGGGAGCATGCCATGGACCTGGAAGGTCACACGCCTCAGTCTGATGCACGCACTCCTGCCCCATTGTGCCTGAGCACCGGGCCGCTGACCTGTCCGTGCATTACGGACTGCATTACGGACTGCATGCAGGACAGGCATAAGACTGACCGCTGTCCGCGATCATGACAAACAGCCCGAAAGAGTATACCTCTTTCGGGCTGCTCGCGCGGTTTACTCTGCCGCGTTCAACCGGACCTCGTCCACGTACACCTCAGCCTGCCCGGTGCCGCTGACCGGTTCAATCTTCACCCCGATCGACTGCACGAGATCCGGGTGCGGGAGGGAAGCGACAGGGATGGCGGCGGTGACAAATCCGCTGGAATCCACCGGAACCGTGCCGCTGTCATACCAGACCCAGTCGGACCCCGTCTTCACATACAGCCGTGCATTCGCCTGGCCGGCGGACAGCTTCAGCCGGACGCTGATGGAGCCCACGGCGGACAGGTCGAGGGCTTCCATCTTGGCCAGCTCGAAGCCGGCACGTCCCGCAAGGGAGAAGGAGGAGCCTAGCGCGGAGCTGCCGGAGGCCGCGGCAGCCGTGTTGACGGCAGGGGCCGTCGCGGAGGCCTGATTCTGCTCCAGCACCCAGCCCGCGGTATCCGTCTCGAAGTCATAGAGAAGGCCTGGCTGCGCCGCCGAGCTGCCCGGACCCGATCCGCCGTTCGGCACGGTTGGCGCATCCGGGTTCAGCACCGCACGGATGTCATCGAAGTACATCGTGCCCTCAAGCTTCGCACCGTTTACGGCGTTGGTATAGACCGAGAACTCCTGGACGTTCTTCAGCTTGGTCTTCGTCAACTGCCCCGTGCCTCCGTGTACGGGAACGAACGCGGCGAACGGAATCACCTCGAGGTACGGCACGGCCTCATCCGTTGCAGGATAGTATTCGAAGTAAGTCCCATCCACCTTCAGCTGAATGACGAGCTTCTGGCTCTGCCCGTCCGGTGTGAGCCAGAACTGCAGCTGGTTGGCCCCGGACCAGTCGCGGCTGCCGAGAAGCTTGTTCACTCCCGCATAGCCCGCGCCGGCCAGCTTGTATTGATACTTCATCGCGTACAGGCCTTGACGGGCCTGATCCGGCGCCAGTGTTACGGATGCGCCGTCTCCGCTCGCGGAGACAAAGGCCGTCTGGAGTGCGGCATCCAATCCTTGGTAGCCTTCAAAATCGTCGACGACAGAAGGATCCTGCGGGGCTTCGTGATACACACTGTACAATTCCACATGGTCGAGATACACCGGCCCACTGTACTGGAGTCCGCTGCCGACGATCGAAAGAGCGAGGCTCTCCGCCGCTGCCGACGACTTGGGATCCGTCAGATCGATCGAGGCAGGATAAACCGCGTATACCGCATCCCCTACGATCACCGTCTCAAGCTCAGACAGCTTCCTGGACGTCGTGTTCATGCCGTACTTCGTATCCCAATCCGGAGGAAGCATGGCCACGGCCTGCAGTGAAGCGTCCGCACTCCTGCTCCCCGCCTCGACGGGAAGGAGCAGCTGCAGCTTTACCCGCTTGACATCCGCCAGATTCACATCGCCGGCCGCAGAGGTCAGCTGGAGCTTCAACTCCTGCCAGGTGTCCGTGTACACGGTATCCGTCACATTCAGCTGCAGCCTGCCGCTGCCGGCAAATTCGGCATGTTCGATCGAGGTCACGGAAGCCTGGTAGCCCCCGTTCGACTGGAAGCCGGCAATGCCGTCATCGAAGGTATAGGCATGCATCAGCATCTCTTCCACTTTGACGAACACCGTATTGGTTTCTTGGTGGGTGACCACCCCGTCCTTATACACCTTAACGGTATACTCAGCCGACTTGCCATTGAAGGCAGGGTCGAGCTTCCAATCCGCCGAGTAATAACCTTGCTCGTCCAGTGTCATGGAGGTTTCTTGTGCGGAGCCGCTTACGATATAGACCACCCGGTCCGGAGTCATGTGCAGCACCTTGGCCCGCACCTTCGTCACCGGGGTGCTGACCGTTCCCTGCTCTGCAGGCGTAACGGCGTGCATGACGGGAGCTTCCTCCGCCGGCGTTACCTTTCGGCCCGCGACCTCTCCCACTTCCCCAAGGAAGCTGGAGTAAGGATCGTTATAGAATGCCTTGAAGTCCGGCAGCAGCTCGTGGTCGCCGAGTTCCGGATGGCCGCTGTACGGCACGAACAGGTTGCTGTTCAGTCCGAAGTTGGCCCAAGTCTGCATGTAGGCCATCCGTTTCGCCGCCGGGTCGCTCTTGATCGCCCCGAGCACCTTGCTGAACCATTCGAGATCGCCGTTGCCGGTCGTCTTCATTCCCTGAGGACTGTAGCCGAACTCCGTCAGCGCAGCGATTTTGCCCCTGCTGTCGGCCACGGTGGAGATCATGCGCAGATCATCTACCAGCGCATTCAGGAACGCTTCCGTTCCCGGCGCCGCCTGGTTGTCGTACTGGTCCATCCCCAGGATGTCTACATAAGCATCCCCCGGGTAGGTTGTGAGATACTTGGCGGCATCGCCTCCGAACGGACCGTTCGGCGACCAGGCATAGAGCAGGTTGTGCACCCCTTTGGTATCCCGCAGATATTCGACGGTATATCGGTAGAGCTCGATGTACTGCTCCGTCGGCGTCGTCTTGGCTCCCCACCAGAACCAGCCGCCGTTCTGTTCATGGAACACCCGCAAGATCAGCGGGATCGGCGTGCCTTCATCGTCCTTGAGCTTCAGCGCGAAGTCGGCGATGAGATCGAGGTAGGCCGTGAACGCCGCATTGGCCTTGCCGCCAGGCAGTACGTTCTCCGCCACATTCCCAGTCGTATCGTTATACTTGCCCCCGGTCACGAAGTTCGAGGGGTGCATGCTCAGCGCAAGCAGTCCGCCGAGCTCGTGGGCCTGCTTCATCTTGGCCAGCAGCCGGTCCCGGCTCTGGGCCGTATCGCCCGGTACGCCCGGCTTCTCATCGCCCTGCAGGCTCAGCACATCCCAGCCGAAGAGGGCGGAATAATCGCCGGCAGCCTGCCGCACGTCCGAATCGGTCCCCATCGGATCCTGGACGGAGAAGCCTACATCCGTAGCATGCTGGTGGCCGAACAGGATCTCCTGTCCGCGCACCTCCTGCAGATAAGCGAACAAGGAGCGGGTAGCTTCCGTCGCCTGGGCATCTACGAGGTCGGCCGTCAGGCTGTCTCCGCTGTCACCGTCAGTTCCGCTATCGCCGCCGGTTCCGCCGCCACCACCGTTTCCGCTATCGCCGCCGGTTCCGCTGCCGCCACCATCGGTGCCACCATCGCTGCTGTCGTTGTCACCCCTGCCGCCTCCGCTGCTTCCTCCTGTGCCGCCGCTTCCACCCCCGGCCGGTGTCTGAGCTCCGGATGGCGTCAGCACACCGTCTGCTGCCGTGTAGCTTCCTTTGGCCGCCTCTTTCCCGTTGATGCTCACGCGGTCCGCTTCCACCTTCAGCTCCGTGACACTTCCGCGGAGGCTTAGGCTGGTTCCCGCCGCCGCCGGCGCGATCCGGAGCACGCCGAGCCCGGCGCCTTCCGCCACCTTCACCGTGGCCGGCCGGTTCACTTCGGCTTCTTCCACCCGGGCACCCTTCTCAAGCTCCAGTACGGAATCGCTGTCCAGCTCGATGTGCCCGACCACCGACGTACCGGAGACCACCGTGCGGACACGTCCCTCCTGCCGGCTTACGATCGCCCTGCCGAGCGAGGAATCGTTCACATGGACGGAGTTCTCGCCGCCTCCGGAGATGAACGTTGTTCCTTTGACATGGACTTTCTCCAGCTCCACGTCACCGTCAGCCACGCCTGGCGCTATGTACAAATTTCCCGCTACCTCGGTCTCTTTGAGAACCGAGCTTTTCTTGTTCAGGACGACATGGCCGCTGATTGCACCGCCGGCTCCGACGGGATTATAGCCGGCAATCAGACGGTCCAGCAGCGCCAGAAGCTCCGCACGCGTGATTCCTGCCTTCGGATGAAAGCCGCCATCCTCGTAACCGTTTACAATTCCGTTAAAAGCACGCACCGCTTCCTTGGCATAAGCGTCGATCTCTTCCGCATCCGGGAACCCCGCCTCAGCCTGACTGCCGCCAGCGGCCTTCAGTTCAAACACTCTCGCCAGCAGGACAACGGCGTCCTGCCTCGAGATCTCCGACTCCGCCTTCGATAACCCGCCCGGGAAGCCTTGGTAGTAGCCCGCCTGCTTGGCGGCCGAGAGCTCGTCCGCATACCACGCATCCCGCGTCACATCGGTGAACGGCTGGTCCGCCAATGCGTAGAAACCGAACAGCTCATTCACGATCTTCACAAATTCAGCCCGGGTGATCCGCTGGTCCGGTCTGAACGTCCCGTCCGCATACCCGTGGATCACGCCGTTCGCCAGCCATTTGCTAACGCTTTCTTTGGCCCAGTGTTCCACCGTATCCGCCAGGATGCCGGTTCCGGACGCCGCAGCGTACCCCGCCGCCGGTGACCCGGCCGAGAATACAAGGGATGCCGCCATACACGCCTTAAGCCACGCCTGATGCTTCTTCATCGGGATTCTCCTCTTCTCCATAAGGCCGCCCGGAGGGCAGGATACGCCATCCGGGAGAACCTCAATCATCTTTGGTGTGATTTGATGTGATTCCAGACGTTACTTGACCGAAGCTCTGGCTTCCTTCCACTTCGTGTTCAGCTTGTCGAGCTCCGCCTTCAGGTCTTTGGCTTCCAGAACGTCCTGAATGTACTTGCCGCCGAAGAAGTCGATCTTCGCTCTGTTGCCGATATCGTTCCATTTCGAGGAAGTCGGTACGTTCTCGATGAAGTTCGGCTTGTAGGACTGGAATTCCTTAAGCTGCTCAAGACCCGGTGCTTTGGACTTCTGCGGCGGGATGAAACCGGAAGCTTCCACATAGCCCGCTTCCTCCACCATGAACTTTACCCAAGCCTCCGCAAGCGGCTTGTTCTTGCTGTTCACGTCGATGCCGTAGAAGTAGTCGGCGCTGAGCGGGGCATTCAGCTTGCCGCTGTTATCATATGGGAACGGGAAGTAGCCGATATCTTCCTTGGCCGCGCCCGCGCCGATCACCTGGTTGATCACCCAGTTGCCGAGGAAGTACATGCCGGCTTTGCCACTGGCGACTTCGCCTTTAGAGGCTTCCCAGACGTTCGAGTACAGATCCTTCTCCACGTAGCCTTTTTCCTTCAGCGTTCTGACGATCGTGAAGCCCTTACCGAACGCACCCTCCACCTTGAAAGGCTCGTCGGTCTCGGTCATCTTGTCAAGGTACTTGGCGTCCCCGCTCGAGAACTGGACGAGCACCTCGCCCCACTCCTTCATCGGCCACTGCGCCCCGTTGTTGATGTAGATCGGAACAATGCCTGCCGCTTTCAATTTCTCGCAGGCGGCGTAGAATTCATCAAGCGTCTTCGGAATGGAAGTGATGCCCGCTTTCTCGAACGCCTTTTTGTTGTACACGATCCCTTCCGTCGACACGCCTGACACGATCCCGTAGATTTGGCCGTTATCGGCCTTGTAATCCTTGAAATACAGGTCGCCGAGGCTGTCGGCCAGACCGTTCACCGGAGCGAAGAACTTGCCGAGATCTTTGTTGGCGATGTTCGTCGGGATGAGCATGACGTCCCCGACATTGTTAGCGGACAGCCGGACGCGCATATCCGATTCGTAGTTCGTGATCCCTTCAAATTCGATGTCTTCGACCTTCGGATATTTCTTCTTGAAGGCTTCTTCATACTTGTCGAAGGTGCCGTCATTCACGAGGTCCGTGCGCTGGGTCACGAAGGTAATCTTCCCTTTGACTTCCCCGCTGCCTCCTTGGTCACCTGCAGGAGCCGCATCCATCGACGGCTCGGAATTGCCTCCGCAGCCTGCCAGAGCGGTGGAAGCAAGGGCAACAGCCAGCATCGTACCGAACATTTTGTTCATGTGTAGAATCCCCTTTTCGTCTGAAAATGAATGTTATCGCTTACAACCCTATTGTATAAAGCCCAGCTGCAAATTTCATTGTATTCTGTTATCAAAAATTGTCCTAAAATACTGACTAAATATCATTAAGAAAAATAACAATAATAACGTATTATCAGTGCGAATCCCTCTACTCTTTGACCGAACCGCTCGTCACACCCGCATAAATGAACTTCTGAAGGAACAGGAACAGGATAATCGCCGGAACAAAAATAACAATGATCATCGCCGCAATATAGTTCCAGCTGGCCGCATTGGGTCCGACGAATTGGAAGATTGAAGTGGATACGACCTGCAGGTTCGTCTTCGTCATGTACAGGAACGGAATGTAGAAATCGTTGTAGATATAGATCGTCCGCAGAATCACAACCGTAACCGTCGCCGGCATCAGCAGCGGGAAGATGATATTCCAGTAGATCCGGAACAGGGACGCCCCTTCGAGCATCGCGCTCTCATCCAGCGAGTAAGAGATATTGCGGATAAACTGCAGGTAGATGATGATCGAGATGACGTCCGCCCCCAGGTACAGCAGGATCGGCGCGTGAATGTTGTTGATCAGCCCCAGAGAATTCATCAGCCCGTAGGTGGCGACCTGTGTCGTTACTAGCGGCGTCACGGAGGCGAGCAGGTACATCCCGATGATGACCTTCTTCAGCTTGAAATCAAAGCGCCCCAGCGCATAAGCGACCATGGTGCCGAGGATGATATTGCCCGCCACCGACAGCCCGATGATGTACAGCGTATTCGGGAACGCCGTCGTCAGGATTTTCGTTTTGGTGAAAATATACTCGTAGTTCTCCCAATGCAACCAATCCGCCGGAAGGGCAAACCGGTTCTGCAGGTATTCCTGTTTCGTCTTCAGCGAGGTAATAAATACCGTATAAGGCGGGAATAACACGACGAATACCCCGATGAACAATGACACATACTGCAGCGTCCGGATGAAGACCGACTGCTCTCTCATCTACTCGTCTCCTCCTTTCAGCAGCAGGCGCTGCAGTCCGACAAACACCAGAACGATCAGCAGCATCACGACGGCGAGTGCGGAGCCGAGGCCGACCTGCTGGAACTTGAACGCCACGTCGACGGTCTTGATGATGAATGTCTCCGTGTTGTTTGCGCCGAGCATCATGATGTACGGAATCTCAAACGCTTCCAAAGCACCGGTAAGCGTCAGCAGCAGCAGGAGCTCCATCACCTTGCGGATGCTCGGCAGCGTCACATGCAGGAACTGCTGCGTGGAGGAAGCGCCGTCAATGCGGGCGGCCTCATAGATATCGCCCGGAATCGACTGCAGGGTGCCGAGGAAGATGACCATGCTCAGTCCCATGTACTTCCACATGGATACGAACGCAAGCGCGAAGTTGACGATCGATGGGTCGCCGAGCCAGTTCTGCTTCCAGCCGGAGAGTCCGACGAGATCCAGGAAGGCGTTAAGCGTGCCGTATTGGTTGTTGTACAGCGCCTGGAACATGAACACGATGGCCACACTGTGCATGATGTAAGGCAGGAACAGGATGACGCGGAAGCCGTTGCGCCCCTTGAGCTTGCTGTTGAGCAGCACGGCAAAATACAGGGCCAGGCCCGTCTGGAGGAGCCCGCCGATAAAGTAATAGGCGTTATTCTTCAGCACACCGAAGTATTCCGCATTGCCGAAGATCTCCCGGTAGTTCTGGAAACCGACGAATACTTTCTCGGTTAACCCGTCCCACTCCAGGAAGCTGTAATAGAACAAGCTGAACAGCGGATAATACGAGAACGTAAGAAGCAGCAGCAGCGGCAGGCTCAAAAAACTGACCAGAATAATGGATCTTTGCGTGTTGTAGCTGAAATTCATAGGCCGCAGCCCCCTCCCATCCGAATGTCTTTACGTCTTTCTCTTTTGACTAAGTATGCGCTTTCTTCATTGCTGCAAAGCATAATGCTTAGTGTTCCACGAGGCTTTTCTCCCCCGGTATCTGCTCTCCATCTGCCTGTGCTGACCTCCCGGCTCCATTTGTTATCGCTTGCATGCTTTGATTATAGAGGGGTTCATCCCTTGATAAAATGCACTCAGTAAGCATTTCTTGTCTTCAATTATCCAAATGGACCGCTAATGGATCCATATAGTCTTAAGGGACATGGAATGGAACCCCGGGGGGCAGCGATGCGCCAGTAATAATAACACATATAACAAAATATAGGCATGCTTCCCCATTTTCAATAGTAAACAGGCTTCTTTTTGGATGAAACCCTGTAGATACGCCGACTTTAAGCTAAGTAAACGCATTCAAAAAATGTATTGACTTTTTCATCCAGCCCATTTTATGATAAATTAACGCTAACAGATCAAACTACGCATCGCAGTTACCTTCCATCGGTTCCCCTATGTTAGCGATTCATTCCGAGGAAAGGAGTTCGGTGAGAGTCTGATATCCGTTATTTGCAAGCGCTTTATTTATTTCATGTAGAGGAGATGCGATTCATGAAAAAAACTCTGATGCTCTTCACCCTGACTTCCCTGCTCGTCAGCGGGGTCCCGGCTGCTTACGCCCACACGGCTGCGCCCGTGGACACCTCCGCCTCTCAGAAAACCAAGGACACTTACAATTGGCTCACCCACCTGCCGAACCGCACGGATAACCGGGCCGTTTCCGGCTTCTTCGGCGGATACAGCAACAATGGCTTCTCTACCACCCAGCTTGAAGAGTTAAAAACGGCAACAGGACAGTATCCCGGCATCTTCGGCTGCGATTACGGGGCCGGCTGGGCTTCAGCCTCGGATCCCACTACGCTCATTGACTACACCTGCAATTCCACGCTGAAATCCTACTCGACTAGCGGCGGACTGATCACCGTCAACGTTCACTATCCGAGTCCCGGTTACGCGACGGGGGGCAACCTGAACACGAAGCTGACGAACTTCAGCGATCTCACGAACCCGAGCACCGCGACCGGCCAGCGTTGGAGATCCTACCTGGATAAGACGGCCGCCGGCCTGCTGGACCTGCAGAATGCCGGGGTAACGGTGCTGTGGCGTCCCTTCCACGAGATGAACGGCGACTGGTTCTGGTGGGGCAGCCAGGATGCGGCGGCGTTCAAGGCGGCGTGGATCGACATGTACAACTACTTCACGAACACCAAGGGCCTGCATAACCTGATCTGGATCTATGCACCGGACTTCAGCAGAGGCAATCGTACGGCATACTATCCTGGCGGCAGCTACGTGGATATTGTGGGCCTGGACGCGTATGACGATAATCCGGAGACGGCTGTAACCGGCTACGACGAACTGGTGGCCTTGGGCAAGCCGTTCGCCCTCACCGAGATCGGGCCGGATACATTCGGTACGTTCGATTACACCAAGTGGCTGAACGCGATCAAGACCAAGTTCCCCAAGACGGTGTATTTCTTCGCCTGGAATGACAGCTGGGCACCGCACCGCAACCAGAATGCCTCCGCTCTTTTCAACGACTCCTGGATCGTCAACCGGGGTGAGATTAACCTGAGCTCGGTCACGGAGAGCGGAGGCTCGACGCCAGGCACAGGCACCGCCACGACGCTGTATAACTTCGAGAGCTCCACCGAGTCCTGGGCCGGCACGAACATTACCGGCGGCCCCTGGACCACGACCGAGTGGAAAGCCAGCGGGAGCTCTTCTCTCAAAGCGGATGTGAACCTCGGCGCTGCGACCAAGGAATACACGCTCAGCCGTGCCTCAGCACAGAATTTGTCCTCCAAATCCACACTGAAGGCCGCTGTCAACCGCGCTTCCTGGGGAACCGGCACCGTTACCGCCAAGCTGTACATCAAAACCGGAAGCACCTACCAGTGGTACGACGGCGGAGCCGTAACGGTCCCTTCGACGGGCACAACGCTCAGCCTCTCGCTGGCCGGCCTCGCGAACCTGTCCGACGTGCGGGAGCTCGGCGTCCAGTTCACGGCGGCATCCGGGAGCAGCGGCACGAGCGCCATCTATGTGGACAACGTGACGGTGGAGTAATTCTGCGGTCTGCAGGTTAAGATCAGGACAAATGCTCCTGGCATCTGACCCTTCAGGTGCAGCACCAACAGGGCAGGTTTCCACCTCCTTTCCGGAGGGAAACCTGCCCTGTCTCTATCTGTCTGTATTGCTATGTGGCTATAGGCATTGCTGTGATGCCCTGCTTATTCGGCAAGCCCGCCAAGCATGGCTGCGATCTCATCCATGCAGTCCTCGGCCTGCGGATAGCCCTGTGCTTGTCGAAGAAGGCGTCATCCATTCCTCTGTATCGGATCAGCCGGGTGCACACCCCGGCTTCTGCCAGACGGGCGGCATATGTCTCCCCTTCCAGACGGAGCATATCGTATTCTGCCGTCACGATCAGGGTCTCCGGCAGCCTCTCCACCGACTCCTGCAGCAGTGGAGAGACAGCGGATTCGCCGGATCGTGCCCCTGCAGATACAGGGCGTTGAACAGCTGCCCCGCCCCCCGCAGCGCTTCCAATCCAGGGAGAATATACTCCTTATCGGCGCTCGGGCATATCTTTTTGCGCTCCGTTATGCTTCGCATAAAGGTCTCTTTCAAAAAGATATCTCCTCGCTCATAACAAGCGAACAAAACCAATAAATGATCTGAAGAAATTCCCCCTTCCGTCTGGAAGCTTCGGGGTAAGTCTTCATAAGCAGCACAAAATAGCAGCGGCAGCCGGAGGGATGGATTCAACCCCCGTCTGCCGCTGTCCTGGCTGCAGGCTTTGCTGTTTTTAGACAGAGCAGCAGGCATTCTTGCTTTTGCCGCACAATTTTATATGGATTTCGTTGGGATGGTGCATGTTCAACTTGGATGACGGTTGCCGTAACTGTTCTACGGGCCGATGATACCGATATGGTTGTTAAAGTCATCCAGAAGCCACAGTCCCTGCTCTTTCTTCAGAACGAAGGTATCCGTAATCTCCTTTTCTTTCTCATTTGTGGTAATAACCCGCACCTTCACGTTCTTCTTTGTAGGGCTCAGCCCACATATGCTTACAATTTCGTAGCTCTGAATCTCACCATACCACCATCTATCGTTCATCAGTTTACCGTGGCTGGAAGCTGCCCCTTTCATGAAATAGGGAGCATCTGCCATTCGGCAAACTACTCCCTGTTTATGCGCTATCGCATCCCGTTTACTTAAGCCTCACTGCTAATCAAACGATCACGGACTTCTGTCAATGCGAATCCAAGCCAATTTTTTCCCGGCCATAACATGGGGTTAAGTGCATTGGGATGATCTTTAGCAAGCCCAATCCCCCATATCTTGTCAACAGGACTCGCCTCAACAAAGATCCGGTTTCTACAGCTTTTCATGAAGCTCCAAAGGCTGTTGTTTTGACTGAACTTAGCCAGATTTCCTTTTCGCACTATATCGTAACAACGGCTTTCCCAGATCTCATTGTCAAACCCTTTAACGGCCCGTCCATAAGCCTTCATCTCTTTGGGATCTTTTGCATTCATAATGGCTTCAACCATTCGATCGTCCCTGAAAAGTCTCGCTTTTTCAGCCATCATATACTGTTCGGCACAGCTATATTGTTCGCCTTCCACAACAAAGCGGCTTTCCCACCACTGACTAAAGCAGCTGGCATTCATGCTGCCATCAGCTGCAGGCGTATGGCCCCAGAAGAAAAGAAACTGTATTTCCTCCCCAGCTTGATAAGCATGCCGCAGTTCTTTAATTGAATAGTACATCCCAGGCCCTCACTCTCTGCACTTTATTGGATTTGGTTATTCGAATAGGAGGGAGGCACTACGAGATTCAAGCATTTCTACCGCACATTGCTCCAGTAATGCAACCATTTTACGGTATAAGGATCCTCCTAAACTTAGTCGTCTAACCCCCAGTTTCTGCAGCTGGATCCAATCGGTAAGGCCGGGAAGCGCCATTACATTGAGTGGTGCAGTGGTGCTGGATGCGATGGTTTTGATTTCTTCTTCATTCTTCAGCCCGGGTACGAAAATCCCGGATGCTCCGCTATCCACATATTCTTTCATCCGAATCATGGTTTCGTTGAGCGGATTCAGATTCAGAAGATAGGCATCGATCCTTGCGTTGATAAAAAAATGGTCGAAACCGTTCTTATCTAAGGCCGCTCTTATTTTGGTAAGTAGATGGCATTGTTCCGAGAGCGGCTTCAGTCCTGTGGCACCTTTCATGGAATCTTCGATGTTGATTCCGGAAACCCCTAGATTCGCCACCTTCAGTACATTGCTGACAATCGTCTCATCGTTATGGCCATAGCCTGACTCTATATCCGCTGTGACGGGAATCTGTACATGATCAACAATTCGCTGAATCACAGAAAGCTGCAGTTCGAAATCGATCGCTTCCCCGTCCGCGTACCCCAGACTTTCGGCTATCCCCCAACTCGTTGTACCGATCGCTTTGAACCCCGCTTTTTCGAGCATACGTGCAGAAGTTAAATCCCATGCGTTTCCCAACACGAGCAGTTCGTCCGATTCGTGCAGCTTTTGAAACAGCTCCCTTGTACTCATATTCTTTTCCTCCCAGATGTATCGTTTAGGCCCCCATACTCCCCCAAATAATACCACATCATGGAACGGTCCATACCGACGTTTTTTCGGGAAGTACAACAGAAGGAACTACAACGTGAAGGCACTCTCTACTAGAGCGGTTGCTCTCGTACTGTGTTGAATTCCTTTGGGGTGACCGCGTTCGTACTCAAACACAGAATGCCGGGCGACGGCCATGGACAATCGCTCGATGTTCCTTTGCAGGATGGGCAAAGAGCCGTTAGGCTTGTGCGGAGCATGGCCTCCCACTATGGGATCCATCCGGATAAGGTAGGAGTGATGGGATTCTCTGCGGGCGATCATCTCGCCTCGACTCTGGGCACCTGCTACGACAGAATCGTGTATGAGCCTATTGATTCGGTGGATCGTATTAGTGCCAGACCCGATTTTCTCGTATTAGGTTATCCCTGCATTTCTTGCGATGGATGGGACCAGAACGACGGACGAGACCGCTCCCCCCCCCCCCCCGCTTATGGAAGTGTTAAAGAAATATAGTACCGGTAAGTTGGTTACAAGGGATACGCCCACAACTTTTATTATGGTTGCAGATGATGATACCGTAACTCCGGCAGAACATAGCGTCAACTTCTATCTTGCACTGCGACAAGCACGCGTCTCAGCGGAACTGCATGCGTATAGGGCGGGAAGACACGGTTTTGGCATGGGGAAAACCAAAGGACCCGTGCAAAGCTGGACGGACGCATGTAAAAGTTGGTTAGATACCGTGACTGCTACATAGGTTCATTGCAACGGAAATGAGACCTTGCCGGACGGTATGCCGCTACCGAAGCTTCCTAGTCTGCTGAATCTACAATAAGAAAAAAGACGCAGCCTATTTTTAAAAACGACTTGGCTGCGCCTTTTTGTGCTGCCTTTTTGGCTTTTAAACCGGCCTGGATATTCGATTCTTAAGCTAGGTCGTTCATTGGCCGTCCAGGGCCTCTCCGAGCCGTTCCAACAACACTCTAGTTCCGTGTTCACGCTGTTCAGGCGTATCGAGACCGTCCAGAAAAACGCCCTGCTCGGTATAGATCAAGCGCGTGCCGTCGCCCACGGACTCGAATTCCACCGTCGTTACGGAGACAGACATCCGCTTGTCTTCCATATCCAGCGTGTATGAGTATACAATGCGCCTATTCTGAACAATCTCCTGATAGCAAGCATCAAATATGTAAACCGGTCCCCCAGGCGGACCACCGCGATTGAATTCGCGTCCACCGACGCGGAAGTCGAACTCGTCGGCTTTGGGAAACCAGCTGGCTTTGCCTGTCTGACCTGCCCATGCAGCGAATACGCGGGCAGGAGAATGGTTATAGTTTCGTTCAATGACAAATGTGGAATGCTTGGCAGATCTTTCAGTCACAGTCGAAGCCTCCTTCTTGTCCGGGTTCATCCGGATGCTCGTCTAAATATTCCCCAAGGCGGTCGAGGTGGAGATCCATACTCGATTTTCGCTCGGCGAAAAACTTCTCATGATTCATTCTCATCGTTCGCATGATGTTCATACAATGCTCAACGGTAAACGGTTCGTTCCTTTGCATCCGCGTCGATATACTCTCAAGCTCGTGCAAGAGTTTCTGCTGCATGCGGATATTTTCTTTCAGGCGGTCTATTTGAATAGCAACAATGTCTGACAAGCTGAGTTGATCTCCGACCATAACGGCTTTAATCTGCTCTAGCGACACCCCGAGCTCCTTTAAGGACAAGATTTGCTGCAGGCGTGAAATGTCCTTTTCGGTGTAGAGTCTGTAGCCGGACGGCGAATGGCCGGATGGTGAAAACAAGCCGATCCCGTCGTAAAAACGCAAAGTTCGTATTGTGACTCCCGCCATTTTTGCAAGTTCTCCGACTTTCCACCGTCGTTCCATGATCAGCCCCTTTCTTGATCGCTAGCATTTCACCGGTAACTTCACTATAAACCGTTACGTTACGTAATGGTCAAGAAATCATAAGAATTTTTTTCCAATGCCGCTTGTTCACGTATAACTTGCCTTCAGAAAGAGGGCGTCGCTAAGCGCCAGGAATCTCTCTTTGTGCTGATGCGAACGAGTTGAGATAACCAGTCTCCCATATATCCTATACCGGACGGACCCAATCAGCACTAGAGTCACGAGCAGCTTGATCAAGATCCAGTAATGCTTGAAGAGCCCTCCAATTCGCCCCAAGGGTGTCAATAATTTTCCAAATAGACCAGGAGGATGGTCTCCTGGCATTCGTATTCCGTCTCATTCCCCAAGAAAAAGACAGCTAAAAGACGCACCGATACATAAACCTATCGGGCGCCTTATCATTAGCTGTATTTTATTTTCCAGTTTCCACCTTCACATCTGCGTCGAAGCCCCGGCACCGTTCCTGGCCGCTGCCGCGGCTTTTCTTCCCGTCGGCTCTTCCGTTATGCCGTTCCCTTCGCCCGGTACTGCCCCGGCGTAACCCCCGTCCATTTCTTGAAGGCGTTCTGGAAGGCGCTCGGCTCGGAGAAATGCAGCAGATAAGCGATATCCCCGACGGAATATCCCGGCTGCTTCAAGTAGCCTAACGCCAGTTCCTTGCGGAGGGCGGCCGACAGCTCGTTATACGACGTATCCTCTTCTTTTAACTTGCTCTGCAGCGTCCGCGCGCTCATGCCGAAGGAATCCGCCGTCTCCTGCAGCGTTGGAAAGTGAACCGGCATGCATTTCATCATCCAATGATATACCCGGTCAGAGAAGGTGTTTCCCTGCAGCAGCCGGTTCCGCGCTTCGTCCGCGATCGACTCGAACATCCCGCGCAGCTTCGGGTCCGAGTAGAGGATGGGATAATCCATCACCTCGCGGCTCATCCGCAGCACCGTCTCGGCTTGACCGAACCGGGGCTCTACTCCGAAGACCTGCAGGTAAGGAGCCGTATCAGCCGGTGCCTCGTGCATAAACTCCACCCCGGTCAGCGGTACTCGCCGGTGGCTCAGCCTGCCGATCAGATGATAGATCGAAGAGGCCATATCCTCCATGCAGTGGCGGGATAGCCGGCCCTTCGGGTCATCGGAGAACAGCCGGAGCAGCACGTGCTCCCCCTCCTCCTTCCAATCCAGGTTAAAGCCGCTGCACAGAATGACATTATACCGCCGGTAGGCTGACAGCGCGTCAGCTACCTTCCCCGAGTGCATCATCACATAGCCCAGAATTCCCATATCCATCACATCCATCAGCCGGCCCTGGTGCAGTCCAAAATAATCATCCTGCGTATACTCCACGGCTGCGATATTCAGCCGCTCCAATTCCTCTGCCGGGATGCGGGCTTCCACATCCTGCAGCAGGCTGTAATCGAAGGATGCATAGCGGCAGAAGCACTCCGGGTCGAACCCCTTATGGACGATCGTCTTCATCACCGGGTATACCATGGAGATCGCCATCGTCTGGCTGCTCACGTCCACTCCTCCTTTTGCGTGATTAAGCAGGTTCGCTGCGCCTCAGATCATTGGTTCCTTTGGCCAAAGGCCCTATGATGAGTATAACGCACCGAAACGAAGGGGAGAACCGAAATGACAACGAAAATTCTAGTAATCACAGGACATTCCGACCCGCAGAGCTTCTGCACTGCCCTGTCTCAAGCATATAAGGACGGAGCTGCAGGCCGCAGCGCCGAGGTCAGGGAGATCGATCTCAGCCGGATCACATTCGATCCCGTGCTGAAGTACGGGTACCGCCAAAGAACCGAGCTGGAGCCCGATCTGCAGGAAGCCCAAGAGCTCATCCGCTGGGCCGATCATCTTGTGATCGTCTATCCCACCTGGTGGGGGGCAATGCCCGCGGTGCTCAAGGGATTCATCGACCGGATCTTCCTTCCCGGCTTCGCCTTCCAGTACCGGAAGAACTCCGTGCTGTGGGATAAACTCCTCACCGGCAAAACCGCGCGGCTCATCGTCACGATGGATACGCCCCCTTGGTACAACCGCTGGATCTACGGACACGCCGGGCACAACGTCATGAAGCGCAATATCCTGCACTTCTGCGGTATCAAGCCGGTGCGCATCACCGAGATTACGCCGATCAAATCTTCGACGGCGGAGCAGCGCGCCGGGTATCTGGAGCGGGTGAGGCGGCTCGGCGCCAAGCTGGCATAGCGCCAGGAAAGCCGGCCGGCAATCCAGGGCAGGCCGCCTGCCGATCACCCATACCACAGAAAAACAGCCCGATCCTCCCGATCGGACTGTCCAAAGAACGTCTGCAAACCTTCGCTTCGTTGGCCACTGTGCCTCTTACACCGTTCGCTCCTGCCCAGAGCCAGAGCCTACGTTCTGTGCCTGACTTACCTTCCGTCTCTTCATCCCTTCCGCCCAGTAAGCCGTCAGAATCGGCACAATGATGGAGGTGACGATGACGCAAGCCGCGACTAAAGCGGTTGCAGACTGCGCCGCGGGCATGAACTCCGGCTTCATGTTCGCAATAATCATCGGATTGGCAACCGCCGCGCCTGCCGTACTGGAAGCCGCAAGACCGGCTGTGCCGTTCCCGCCGCCGATCCACTTGTCGGCCAGGATCAGCGGGATGCCCGTGATCACGATGACCGCCGCACCCAGCAGAATCCCCAGGAAGCCGGTCTGCAGAATGACGCCGAGGTCGATGGAGTTCCCCAGCGCGAAGCCGAAGAAGGGAATCATCGTATGGGTCGCCTTGCCGAAAAATTCCCGCAGGTCGTGATCCAGGTTGCCCAGGATGAAGCCGATCAGGAACGGCAGGACCGCGCCGACGAACAGATGCGGCTCGAAGGAGGCCAGCCCCGTGGTGCCGAGGATCAGCATCGTTACGAGCGGGCCGGATTCGAGAGACATGAGCACGAAGGCCCCTGCCTCTTCCTTGGTGCCGTACTGCTGCATGATCGAGGCGTACAGGCCGCCGTTGGTCATGTCCATCGCAGCGATCAGCGCCAGCACCGAGAGCCCCGCGAAGAAGCCCGACTGGATCCCGCCTTCCGGCAGGAATTGTCCGGCAATGAGCGCGACGATCCAGGCCACGGCAATCTTGGTGAGCACCAGCGTCCCCGACTTGCGCAGCACCGTGCCGGTGGCCCTAACGTCGATGCCGGCTCCCATACAGAAGAACCAGACCGCCAGGATCGGCACGGTTCCGGTCATGAGACCGTTCGTGAAGGAACCGAAATACTTGCCCGAATCGGGCCAAAAGGTGTGTACTACCGCCCCGATGAACAGCGGTACGAGCATCATGCCGCCGGGGATTTTATCCAAAGCTTTCTTGATAGCCATCTGACATCACCACTTTCTTCCTCAGTAGCATATTTCGCTGCTGGTTCCGGGAAGGCCCGGCTTATCTCCGGCTTAATCCCAGCTCCGGGATCAGCTTGGCGAAGGCATCGTGGCTGGTCTTCATCTGCTCCCGGAAGCCTTCGCCGTCCCGGACAAGCAGCCCGAGCCCGTTATCTTCCATGTACCTGCCGAATTCTTCTTCTCCCGCCGCCTTCATGAACGCATCCGCCAGCACCGCTGTCACTTCATCCGTCGTATCCTTCGGCACGGCAAGCCCTCTCCATGTACCGGTGAACTGGACGCTGAGACCCGTGGCCTCCTTCAATGTCGGCACACCGGGCAGCGCTCCGGACGGCTGCTCCGCATTCACCGCGAGCATGCGCAGCTTCCCCTGCTCCACATAGGTCTTCACTTCCGCCGGGCTTACCGGCACCGCGTCGACGAAGCCGCTTATCAGCGCGGATACGGCGGGCCCGGCTCCTTCGAACGGAATATGGCTGAACTTGACCCCCGTGCCCTTCTCCAAGGTGGCCGCCGCCAGATGCCAGATGCTGCCGGTTCCCGCGTTGCCCATCTTCACCTTCCCTGGATGCGCTTTCGCAAAATCGAGAAACTCCGCCGCCGTAGTCCACGGCGCTTCCGCCCTCACGGTAATGGCCGACGGGTCCAGATTCGTCTGGGCGATCGGCTTGAAGTCCTCGTAGGTGACCGGCAGCAGTCCCAGATGCGGCAGCGTCGTCAGCTCCGCCACGAGATAGGTGACCGTGTATCCGTCCGCTTTGGCCCCCGCGCCTTCCATCAGCCCGATGGAGCCGCCGCCGCCCGTCCGGTTGACTACCGTGATCGGCTGGGGAAGATGCTTCTCCGCCGCCTTGGCCAGCGCCCTGGCCGTCAGGTCCGTCCCGCCTCCGGCGGCATACGGGACGATCAGGGTGATCGATTTCCTGGGAAATGCCTCCGTCCCGCTCCCCGTTCCTTTCGCCGGAAGCCACTCTCCCGTGCAGGCTGTCAGCAGCAGAAGGAGTGAAGCGGCAGCGCCGGCCCTCCGCAGGCAGCGGCTCGATCGTCTTGTCATCACGTTCATGCCTCTCTTCTATAGTAGGATGTGCCCTATCACCTCCCGAGGTTATGGATGGTTAACAATTCACCACAGCATAACGGGAGTGTAACGCATACCGGCCCATCGGCCAATCGTTCAATCTTACGGAAGATCCTCCGATATGCCGGAGGGGCGGGGTTTCGGCTGATCTGCATACCCGCCGGAAGATTTGGTGCCTTCCCGGTACCTGCCCGGCGTAATGGATTTAACCCTGCGGAACGTACGGATGAAGCTGTTCTCATTCTGGTAGCCGACCCTCTGGGCGATGTCGGCGATCTTCATCGGGGTCTCCTCCAGCAGCCGGCAGGCCTTGTCGATTCGAAGGTGCGTCAAATAGTCGTAGATCGTGCTCCCCGTCTCTTCCTTGAACATGCCGCTCACGGACGACACCCCCATCCCCACACTGTCCGCGATATCCTGCAGTCCGATATTGCGGTCCAGGTGGGCCGCCATATAGTCCTGCATCCGCTGCACGAGCTGGTATTCCCTCGTCTGTCTCCGGCTGCCGAGACCTTCGGCCACAGCCGTCAAGCTGTGTTCGAGCAGGTCCGCGATCTCTTCAAGCGCCAGGGCGGCGCCCTGGCCCGGGGTATAATCGGCGAGCCCGGCCGGAGGAACCAGCCCGTGAAGAGCAGCGGTTCTCAGCAGCTCCTCCACGAGCGCATCGACCTCCTTGTATACGCAGGAGGGTCTCGTTCCGCGCACCCGGAAGGCCTCCGCCCAGCTCCGGGCCCACTCCCCCCATGACCGGCTGCCTCCAGCCGCCAACGCGCCGAGCTCATCCGCCGGCCCTGCGTCCCCATGACCGGCCGGCTCGTCCTTCGCGATGAGGTCCATCGCCTCCGAGTAGACCTGGATGCTGCCGTACCCGGCATAGAGCCGGTACGATAACGCCTCTCTTGCTTCCGATAAGGAGCGGGCCGCCTGGGTGACCACCGGTACGGCGGTCCCGATGCCGAACGACACCGACATATTCAAATACTGCGAGAGCGCTTCCCGAAGCCGTCCAGCTTCGTGCTGCAGCGCCTCGGTACCGCCCTCCGACTCCGCATTCCTCGGCTGCAGCAGCAGGACGGCCCCATCCGGCCCATTCCCTATACATACCGCTCTCCAGGCAGGCTCCAGGGCCTCGAAGAGAATATTGTTCATGGCATACTTCAGCAGCATCCGGTCCTCTACCGGATAACGTGAAGCCCACTCCCCGTACCGGTCGACGGATACGACGATCACCGTCAAGTCGCCGTTGCTCCAGTCCTGAAAATACTGCTCCCACTTGGCCTGCGCCTCCCGGGCGCCGAGACTTCGGTCCAGCAGATCCTCAAGAAACTTGGCCCGCAGCTCCGGCAGGCTCTGCCGGGCGACCATCGACTCCCTGTGCCAGTCCTCCACCAACTTGCCGATGACCGGTTCGAGGTCATATAGATCTCCCTGTGCGGCCGGGTCTCTTTGCACCGGATGCAGCAGCTTCTGAATCCGCTTCAAGGGACGGAAGGCCGCGTAGTTATAGGAATACACGGCCGCGCAGCCCACCGTGATGGAGAGCAGGGAGAGCAGCAGCATCATATCGCGGGCGAGCTTGGCATTCTTCAGCAGTTTCTCCATGGGCACGAGGGAGATCATCCTCCAGCCCGTCACGTCGGAGAAGGTCTGGTTGGCCATATACTCCTGCCCGTCCGCCTTCACATAGGCGAAGGGCCGGACATCGAGTCCTCCGGTCACGGCCTGCATCTCGGAGAGCGGTATCGGCATATTCAGCTTGGGGTAGATCAGATCCCCATCCAGATTGTAAACATACAGATAGTTTGTGGATGGGGTATACATCTTGGAGAACAGCCGGTCATAGTCCAGATTGACGATCACGGCCCCGGTGACCTGCCCATTCTGACGGACCGCCCTCGCTAAGCTGAGGAGCTCGGTCCGTCCCGCACCCGCCGGGCCGTCCGTAGTTCTGCGTTTCACGAGCAGGGGTTTGTCATTCAACTCCTGGAGCCAGGAGTCCCACGGCTCCCCTGCACTCCAGAGGGCTTGAAACCCGTCCAGACTCGAGACGCGGGAGCGGCCTTCCCTGGCCAGCACCTCGATCGAATGAAGATCCGGCTTCTCGGCAAGAGCCAGCAGGTAAGCCTGAAGAGAAGCCGACCGGGCTCCCCGTTCCGAAGCATCCGCCCCGATGAAGCCGAGTGCAGACTCCTGGTAAGACAGATCGACGGCCTTATTGTCCGCTTCCCGGAACGCCCGGTTGGTCACATCCAGATTGATCTGGAGCAGCTCCACATTCGGAGTATTGAGCTCCGTATCCAGCACGCGGCGGTACTGGGCATAGGAGAACAAACCGATCGCTCCGATGCATACCGAAATGCAGAGAGCGAGCAGCAGGATCAGCCTTGTTCTTTTGTTCGCTAGTATATAGTGGAACCGGATTCGAAGCATTCTTCCGCCCCCCTTCTTCTGCCTCTCTGGCAGAATTTCTCTCTTATTCTATTTATTCTGATCTGGTTGAAGGGGGAAGTCAAGAAATGGGAATACAGAACCACAAGACCTGCAACATACGACCTATATGTTCGCAGAATAATGTCGAACAACTCTATGATTCGGGCCTATCCCCTGATATAATAGCTTGGAAATGCTAGCCAAGGAGGCCTATCTTGTTGAAACGTTATCCCTTTTGTCTCAGTTTACTCCTCGCCGTTTCCTTGACCGCACAGGCGGGTGCGGCCGCACTTCTGCCGCCGGAGGCCCAGCAATCCTATGCTCGGACAGAGCTTCAGGAGCTGGCTGACCGCGGCGTGCTGGGTGACGAGCTTCTGGCCCGGCCCCAGGAGGCGATCAGCCGCGCAGACTTCATCGGGGTGCTCGTCAGAGCGCTGGCTCTTGATGTGAGCTCCCCGCCAGAGGTGCCAACCTTCACCGATGTGCCGGATGACCACCCGTCCTATCCATACATCGAAGCTGCCGCGAAGGCCGGCCTCGTCCAAGGCGTCGGAAGCGGTCTCTTCGGAAGCGGACTGCCGCTGAACAGGGAAAGCATGGTGGTCCTGTATGTCCGCGCCCTGGGTCTGCCGGTCGGCGGCAAGGGCGACCTGCTGACGTTCACGGACAAGGACGCCATCTCCCCGTGGGCGCGCGATGCGGTTGGCGCCGCGGTGGAATACGGTCTGATCTCCGGCTTCCCGAACCATGAATTCCAGCCTCAGGGTACGACGACGCTTGAACAGGCCGCTTCCGTCACCGCACGGTATATCCGGGCGGAAGATGCGGCTGCACAGGACAAGGAACAGAAAGAGCCGAAGAAACCGGAGCCGGCACCGGTTCAGCCGGGCCCTGACGACAGCAGCCCCTCCTCAGGCGGCAGCGGCGGTTCCAGTTCCGGTTCGTCTTCATCCGATGGTAAAGGCAGTTCAGATTCCGCCTCGGACCACGATGACGATGATGATGAAACCGATGACTCGGCATCGGCACCTGTACCGTCTCCAGAGACACAGGACGTCGAAATTATTCAAATCTATTAAAGGAGTCCCCTTACTTATGACAGCAAGACGTGTGCACTCCCTGCTATTATCCGCTTTCCTTGCCGGCAGCCTGCTGCTTGGGGCGGCTGCTCACCCTGCTCCAGCAGCGGCTGAAGACGAAACCTCGGTCTGTGCTTCGGCCGGAGAAGAGACCGTTTCTTCGAATGTGTATGACGGCAGCATCGCCCCGGTGCCGCAGAGCGATCTCGAGATGGTGCGCATGTGCCTGCAGAATAACTATCTGTATGAAGTGCCCGCCGATATCCTGGAGATGGACTCCATCAAAGACATGATCGCCGCGGTGCAGGGGCGTTTCGGCGAGCCCTATACGCGATACATGACAGCAGCAGAGTATGAGGACTACCTGGGTCGCATCAACCGGGAGTACGGAGGAATCGGCGCTTTCATTCAAGGCGTCTCCGAGGGACTGGTCATTACGGATGTGTATCCGGACACACCTGCCCAGGAAGCCGGTCTGCTGGTTGGCGATTTCATCAAGGCTATCGATGGGAACCTCCTTGCCGGTATGCCCGAATCGGAAGCGGCAGCCCTCCTAAGAGGCGAGCCGGGAAGTGTCGTGTATCTATCCGTTCAACGGGACGACCGAACCATTGAAATTCCGGTAACCCGGGAATTCATCGATCTGCCCGTAGTAACGGGTACCCTGCTCGATGGCCATATCGGATATATCCGGTTAATAACGATGGCGGATGATACAACGGAACAGTTTCTCGCTGCAGCAGACAGCCTGGCCCAGGAGAACACCGACAGCTACATCATTGATCTTCGGGGGAATACCGGAGGATTGGTACTGCCCGCCCTCGAGATCGCAGACTTGCTGCTGCCTCCCGGCAGTGGAATGATTCAATTGAGCACCAGGCAGGATGGGAACACTTTGGAATCGGCCTCCGGTCCCCTTTGGAATCCCGGCAAGCCTGTCTTCCTGCTGGTCGACCGTCTTACTGCAAGCGCAGCCGAGCTTCTGACTTCCGCTCTCCAGGAGAATCAGGCGGTTTATACCCTTGGAGAAACCACGTTCGGCAAAGGAGTCAGTCAACTGCATATCCCGCTTCCCGAAGGCGGCGTACTGATTCTCACGGATATGGAATTTCTCGGTGGTGTCAGCGGTGAGAGCTATAATCACATCGGCCTGAAGCCCGACTTGTCCCTGGCTTCCCTGCCTGCGGAGGATTGGCTGCGGATCGCCGCCATGCTCATTCACCCCGAAGCAGGCACGAAGGACGGCGACCTCCGGCTCCGACTGGATGGTCAGGAGCTCATGCTCTCCGGAGAGGTCCTCCGGCAGGAGCAGAACACGGCCGCCTTCCGCCATCTGCTCCAGAGAGCGGAGCCCGGCTCAGTGGAGATAAGAAGCAAAGAGGCCTGGATTCAGGCAGGCGAGGCCGCACTGGAGCAGCTTTGGCCGCTCTACTACCCAGGGTTCAAGGATATGGGAACCATGGGCCAGGTGCCGCTCGACAAGACGTTCCATGTCGTCTTCTCACAGAGCATGAACCCGGATTCCGTGACAGCGGACCGCGTTCGGCTGGTTGAGCAGGAAACGGGCCATGAGGTACCCGTCGCGGTCAGCTGGAGCCGGACGGACGAGCTGCATGTCGTTCCTGCTGAGGCCCTGAAGGCAGGAACAGCGTACTGGCTGGCGATCCAGCCCCCGATGCAGTCCGCCCAAGGGAACCCGCTGAAGAGCGGCGCCGTTCTTGAAGTAACCACGGTGGAGTAGCTCCCTTACTCAGTCAGTCCAAATACCCCCATTTCCCGTCAGGCGGTGTGAGCTTCTCACTCCGGCCTTTTGGGAAATGGGGGTTATTTGGTTAAACGCCTGCTCTATCACTGCGGTGTCCAACTTAAACGGTGTAGGCCAACTTACAGCAGGTTATAGAATAATACCGCTCCGGCGATAACCGCACCGATCATGACAGGGAGAGTCACCCTTTGGTTCAGAAGGCTGACTTTGGTGCTGAGCTTAGCCAGCAGGTAATCCACGAACCCGAGCCCTACAGAAATGAGGAGAATCCAGATCAACCCGTTCGGACCGTAGAACATTTCGTATTTGCTGATGAAGACCATAAAGATGAGAAATAACTGCCAGTGGATGAGATACTTGACGTCCATGCTTCTCTCCCCCTCACCATCAACCTTATTATACCAGTTTATTGCCCGGAAACTCTCCACGCCATATCCATTCCCTCTCTAATCTACTCCGCTCTACCGGGACCGCTGAGAGGCAGCAGGCCTCTCTACTTCAACCTGATCTGGTAGGAGCCCTATCTCACCGCCGTCCATACGAGGACAGAGGTGCGAGTAGTACGCCTACCGGACGGATGGCCTCAGCTGCAGCGGCTGCATGCGGAGCTGATCCGCTATGTGTCTCGGGCGGCAGCGATCCGCGACCTACAGTTCGCGCCGAAGGTATGCGCTCAGCCTCCGCATCCGGTGACCGATCGTTTCAGCACGGCGCCCCAACGTTCGTTTTACAGTAGGAAGTGTGGTATCTTATCGGGCTGTTTTCCAGCATTACCCTGTTGATAACGCACCGGACTTCCGCTATTTTCATCAATTGAATAATAAAAAAATACCGCCCTATAGGCGGTATCTCGGTTGAAAGCAAGGGTTGTCCCCTTACGGGATGAGTCTGCTCAGCTATGCCTTAGAACAGCGGCTTAATCAACGAATAGCCGATGATGATGGACAGCAGGATCGTAATGTGGTTCAGCGAGAAGATGAACATCGCCTTGGCCCAGCCGCCGGGCTGCATGCGCCGGTAGCCGACAAGACTGAGGATAAACCAGCTCAAGCTGAGCACAGCCGCCGTCACGGCAATAAACGGACTGAACGGCCAGAACAGAATACTGGACACCAGCAGCGCCGCGAGGTAGAAATTCGTCTGCAGATAGGTGCGGTGGAGTCCTTTGACTACCGGAAGCATCGGAACATTGGCCGCGCGGTACTCTTCGGTCCGGCGGATCGCGATGGCATAGAAGTGCGGCATCTGCCAGACGAGCATCAGCACGAACAGCGCGGCGATCCCCCAGTGCATCATATCCGGTGTAATGGCGGCCCAGCCGATCAGCGGCGGCGTGGCCCCCGAGAGGCTGCCCACCTCGGTATTATAGACCGTGCGGCGCTTGGTCCACATCGTATAAGGGACCACATACAGGAACAATCCCAGGAAGCCGAAGAGCGCGGCCAGCGGAGTAGCTAGATATAGTATGATCAATCCGGCGGCAGCCATTCCGATGCCGATCGACAAGCCCGTGCCTGTGCCGATCCGCCCTGTAACCGTAGGCCGCTGCTTGGTGCGTTCCATAATGATATCGATATCCCTGTCGTAGAGATTATTGAACGCACCTGCCGAGCCGATGACCAGTGTCGATCCGACAAATGCCAATGCGATCTCTATAACCTTATCGAAGAACGGGATGTCCAGAACAAACAGCGCCATACTGAGCCCCGCGAACATTGCGATCAGATTGGATTTGATAATGCCGATCTTGATGGTATCGAACAGTACCTTCGTGAACGGAATGGCCGCGAGGTCATAGCCCGCACCAAGTTGATTTCCTTTTAACGTGCGCATGAATCAAACACGCCCTCCCTGCTCTCTTTGTTCCTCTATCTTATCACATTATCGCCCTCAAATTGCGATTCATCCGCAAACCATCATCATTCTGTCATAATCCTGTGGCAAAACGGTTAAAACAAAGAAAGCCACCCTATATAGGATGGCCATAACTTAGAGGTTATTCCGCTTCCGAAACCACGGTAAACCGTTCCTGGAGGTGCTGGGGATTCTCCACCTCATCCAGAATCGCTACCGCATAATCGGCATAGCTTACATAGCTGTCTCCTTTTTCGTTGACCATCAAATGGTCCTTGCCCTTCCGGTAAGCTCCCGTGCGCTTGCCCTCCGGGTTGAAGAAGGCCGCCGGGCTGACGAAGGTCCACCGAAGCTCTTTCTCCTGCTGCAGATCCTCAAGGTTCCGGCCTTGGTTGGATGCCGTGGCGAAGTATTCCTTGGGGAACTGTGGCGTGTCCATCAGCCTGGTCGTCTTCGCTTCATCCACATAGAGGCTGCCCGCTCCCCCGACAACGATCAGGCGGGTGCCGGGTGCGCCTTTCAGCGCTTCGATGAGCGCTCGGCCCGCTTCCACGTGAAGGTGCTCCTGCCCGGGTGCGGCACCGAACGCATTGACTACAACGTCGAAGCCCTGCAGATCGCCCGAAGTCAGATCGAAGATATCCTTCTCCAAGATGGATGCCTGCAGTCCCTGTGCTTTCGATGCATTTCTGACGATGGCGGTCACTTCGTGTCCGCGGCTCACCGCTTCCTTGGCAATGACGGTACCCGCTTTACCTGCCGCTCCGATAATTCCGATGTTCATATCAAAACCTTCTTTCCGCATTGGTGTAACTAACATTGCTACATGTAACTATATTAGTTACATGTAGTGCTTTTGTCAACCCTTTTTCGCTCCCTATGATCGATTATCGTTAAAATGCGCGGTACGACAAAAAAAGCCGGGGGATCATGCGATCATGTCCCGCGGCTGTGCAGCGTGATGGTGCCTGTCTTTCCTTCCTGCAGGGTCCTTCCTCCCGGCCTCCCCTTGTCTTTATAGGCAGAACTGCACGAATACCGGGGAGCGGAGCATGCCAGCCCGGGTCCAGCTTTGCATTTTCACCTTAGCCTTCAGCTTCGGTTCCAGGTACACGAACTCCCCGTCTTCGCCGGTTGTGAGCTGCTCTCTTACGCCGTCGAAAGCCGACCGGATCTTCGGGGTCACGCCAAGCTCGATCAAGCCGGCAGGATTCAGCTTCCCTCCCGGCCCCGCAGCGGCGGCCAGCCACCCGAATCCTTCTTTCTTATAGCCGGTAAGATACACCTCCGCGTACTGCCAGTTGGTAATCTTCAGCCAGGCTTCGGACCGGCGGCCGACATAGACGGAATCCAACCGCTTGGCCACGATGCCTTCGAGCCGCCTTGCCGCAATCTGCTCGAAGAGCAGCTCGCCCTCCTTCGGTACAACCGGCACCTTGGCCATATACGGATTGCCGAAGTCGATCCCGGCCAGGATTTCCTTGCGCCGGTACAGCGGCAGGCCCCGCAGGTCCGCTCCGTGATAGCGCAGCACGTCGAACACTATGTAGTTGACCGGCCGCTCGGCGGCAGCCCGGCGCACTTCGTCCGGCTTCCGCAGCGCCAAGCGGTCCATCACGGCCTCAGAGTCGATCGCGCCGGAAGCGTCCGTGACCGCCACCTCCCCGTCAAGGACAATGTCGTCCAGAGGGATCGGACCCAGCTCCGGATACTGGAAGGTGCAGTCATGGTGATAACGCGTATACAGCCGCGTCTGCCCTCCTTGGCGGGACAGAACAAGACGGTGGCCGTCGATTTTCGGTTCGAACAAATATTGGTCATTCGAGAATGGATGCTTCGCCGTCTCGGGCAGCATCGGAGAGATAAACACGGTTCAAAACCACCTCATTACCGAGTATATAGCGGCAGACACCCGCCGAGTATCGGTAAATTATCCCGCAGGGCATGCCACGGCGATGCATAAAAAGAAAAAGCACCTCCTTTCCTTCAGGAAGGGGTGCTATATGGAGTCCCGCCGGACCAAGACGCTCGGCAGCAGGAGTTCCTTCGATTTTCTTTTTGGTGAAGCAATACGCTCCAGCAGCAGCTCGGCCGCCTTCTCCCCGATCTCGTAGGCGGGCTGCCGGATCACCGTCAGCGGCGGTGTAATGACTTCCGTCCATTCATAATCGTCGTAGCCCAGAATCCCGAAGTCCTGCGGAATGCGGATCCCGTGTTCCTTCAAATAACTGGTCGCTCCCAGACATAAGGTGTTGTTGGCGGCAAAGAGAGCCGTCATCCGCTGCTGCTCGAACAGCTCTGCCGTCATCCGGTAGCCTGTCTTCCAGGTGGTGTCGTAGGTTCTGCGCGTAAGCTCCTCATCATAAGGCAGGCCGTGATCCTTCAGCGCCTGGACATACGCCTGGTACCGCAGGCTCGTCGAGGAGATGTCGAGCCCCCCGGAGAGAAAGCCGATCCGCCGGTGCCCCTTCTCGATCAGAAGCTTCATGCCCTCGTAGCTGCTCCGGAACCCGTCCGCGATCACGCAGTCACTCTCGAACCTGGAGGGCTTCCGGTCGATATACACCACGGGATAGCTGCCGAAGGGGGGCGACTCCTGTTCTTTGCCGAAGCCGCTCGTCGGAGCGAGGATCAATCCCTCAATATGCTGGGAGTTGAACACTTTGATCCGTTCGATCTCCTCTTCCGGGCTTTCCATCGAGTTGCTCAATAACAAATGGTAGCCGCTCTTTTTGAGGACGCTCTCAATTCCACTCGCAATCGCCATAAAATACTGGTGCGTGGAATCGTTTTTCTTGATCGGAACGATCAGTCCGATAATATTCGAGCGCTGGCGCCGCAAAGAGCGGGCCGCCGGATGGGGCAGATAGTTCAGCTCCTGCATGGCATCGTTTACTTTTTGTTTGACTTCATTCGACACATACCTTGTATTGTTGATGACGTGGGATACGGTTGCCGTCGACACCCCGGCGAGACTCGCCACATCCTTGATTTTAGCACCCATTTCGTTTCCCTCTCGATTATCCGTCTTCCCTGATGATGGATTGATGATAATCCTAATCATACCGCCGCCTCCCCGAATCTTCAAGTGGCCGTCCCCGTATAAGATAAACGGCTTGGCCGTCCTTTATGGACGATGAGCGTTGATTAAAAATATAAGATTACGGGATCGAGCCTTCGAGAGATATAAATTCTTAGATTTGAAAAAAAGGCATTAGAGCGGGTCTAATGCCTTCGTCATATCTCTATGAACCCCCGCTCCGCTTGCCTCCGAGCGCTGATCCGGCTTCGTTAATTGCGGAGTTTATCCAGCAGCACGGCAATCACGATCACGAGCCCCTTCACGATCAGCTGCCAGTAGTAGTCGACATTGAGAAGGGTCAACCCATTGCCGAGCACCGCCATGATCAACACGCCGATAATGGTGCCCTGAATGCGCCCGATCCCGCCCACAAAGCTCGTGCCGCCGAGGATGACGGCCGCAATCGCATCGAGCTCGAAGCTGATCCCCGCATTGGGCTGTCCGGAGATGACCCGGCCGGCCATGACCACGCCTGCAATGCCCGCCATCAGACCGCTGAGGGAATACACGTGAATCAGTGTCCGTTCCACCTTGATACCGGTTAAGCGGGCCGCCTCCTCATTGCCTCCGATGGCGTATACGTGGCGCCCGAACATCGTGTACTTCAGTACAAAGAACATCGCGATATACACCACGGCCATGATATAGATCGGGGTGGGAATTCCCAGCAGGGTGCCGGCACCGAAAAAGATAAACAGCTTATTCTGAAGCACGACAGGCAGCCCGCTGCTGATGACGAAGGCGATGCCCCGCAGATAGGTCATGCTCCCCAGCGTGACCACGAAGGACGGCAGCTTCGCCACGGCCGTCAAATAGCCGTTAATCGCTCCAGCTACGTAGCCTACAACAGCTCCGGCTGCCATCGCAGTGACGGGGTGCACTCCGCTGTTGGACAGCATCACGGAGATCACTCCCGCCAGGGCCAGCGTGGCGCCTACCGACAGATCGATGCCTCCCGTCAGAATGACGAGAGTCATGCCCGCTGCCAGGATTGCCGTAATGGAGGACTGCTTCAGGATGTTCAGCATATTGCTCGCCTCTGTAAAGTAAGGAGCGAACAATGCCAGCACCAGGCACAGCAGAACCAGGATGATCAGCATGCCGAGCTGATTCCATAGGGGAATCATTTTCTTCCTTAACGAGATGGATGGACTTGCGGTAACCTGCGTATTCATGCTCATGGCCTGCTCTCCCCCGTTGCATAATACATAATCTTCTCCTGCGTCGCTTCCCCGCGGGATAATTCCGCCTTGATTCTTCCCTCATGCATCACCAGAATCCGGTCACTGACACCGAGGATCTCCGGCAGCTCGGAAGAAACCATGAGAACGGCCAGCCCCTTCTCGGCCAATTGGCAGATGATCTTGTGAATCTCCGTCTTGGCTCCCACGTCGACTCCCCTTGTCGGCTCATCGAGCAGCAGCACCTTCGGCCCGATCGACAGCCACCTGGCAATGACGACCTTCTGCTGATTCCCGCCGCTCAGCCCCATGACATTCTGTGCCGACGTCGCCGTCTTCACACCGAGCTCCCGGATGTACTGCTCCACCTCGGCATCCATCTCTTTGAATCTGAGCATCCCGCCCTTGCGGTAGTGGTGCATCCGGTTCATGATAATGTTCTCCTTCACCGAGAGGTTCGGGAACAAGCCCTGCTCCTTTCGGCTCTCCGGAACATGGGCGATGCCGAGTCCGATGGCGTCCAGCGGCGAAGCAATATGCACCTGCTGCCCGTCCAGCAGAATTTGGCCGCTGCCCAACCGGCTCACGCCGAAGATCGTCCGAAGCAGCTCCGTTCGGCCGGCCCCCACGAGTCCTGCCAGCCCAACGATCTCGCCGGGGTACAGCTTAAGCGACACGTTCCTCACGATGCTGCGGTCCGACACCTCTTTCAATTCGAGCACCGGCTTGCCGTCGCGGCGGGAGGAAGGAGAGTCCTGCACGGTCTCCTTCCGGAACAAATGATGCAGCTCCCTTCCCACCATGAGCTTCACCAGGTGATTCGGGTTGGTCTCCTTGATCGGCAGACTGGCAATGTACTGCCCGTCTCTCATCACCGTGCAGCGGTCGGAAATCTGGAAGATCTCCTCCATACGGTGCGAGATGTACACGATGGCCACGCCTTTTCGCTTCAAATCTTCAATAATCACAAACAGCTTGTCGATTTCCTTATCCGTCAAAGAAGCCGTCGGTTCATCCATGATCAGAATTTCGGAATTAAAGGACAGTGCTCTCGCGATCTCCACAATCTGCTGCTGGGCGACGCTCAGACTGGACACCTTCATTCTCGATTTCAGCGTGGACCCGATCGACTGCAGCACCTCCTCGGCCTTCTCATGAATCTCATTCCACTTGATAAGACCGAACCGATTCTTCGGAAACCGGGTTCCCATGAAAATATTCTCTCCGATCGTCAGGTTCGGCGACAGGCTGATTTCCTGATGAATGACGCTGATCCCCCTGAATCTTGCTTCTAGCGGACCGTTCC
Source organism: Paenibacillus sp. S-38 (assembly GCF_049942825.1). Lineage (NCBI taxonomy): Bacteria > Bacillati > Bacillota > Bacilli > Caryophanales > Paenibacillaceae > Paenibacillus > Paenibacillus sp. S-38. The sequence goes on along the minus strand of NZ_CP187970.1, from coordinate 2,430,702 downwards.
AGGCAACCTCGGCACCCTTGTAGACGATCCTGCCGGAATCGGGGCGGTGGATGCCCGACATGATCTTCATTAGAGTCGATTTGCCCGCTCCGTTCTCGCCCATCAGCGCATGGACCTCGCCCTTGTACAGCGTCAGGTCAATTCCCCGCAGGACCTGTACGCCTGAAAAGGATTTGCTGATTCCCTGCATCTGCAGCACCGCCAGACGCATATTCTTTCCATCCTGCAGCATCACTTCCGGTTCCCGCACTACGGTCATGCCGCCACACTCCTCTCCGTTCTTGCCGCATCTTTGGCCGCAGCGGCCGGTGATGTCTCGGGGGACACCACCCATGCTCCTGACTTACCGGTTACCAGCCCCGGTACTGTTCCACATTCTCCTGCGTAATCAACTCCACCGGAATGAGCACCTGGGCATCAAGGGTCTTGCCTTCCTTGAGCTGAAGGCCAAGTTCGACAGCCTTGATCACCATCTCGTTAGGAAATTGGGCGGAGGTGGCTGCGAAAGCTTTCTTTTCTTTGAGGGCGGTTACCGCATCCGGAGCCCCGTCCACCCCGACGATGAAGAATTCGCTGTCCCGGCCGGCCTGCTCGGCTGCGATCTTGATACCCACGCCTTCCGGATCGTTGATGGCAAATACGGCATCGATCTTCTTGTTTGCCTGCAGAATGTTCTCCATGACGGACAGCGCCTTCTCCCGGTTGCCTTCGCCGTTCTGCTTCGCGATCACCTTGATGTCCGGATACTTCTTCATCACTTCTTCGAAGCCCTTGATGCGATCCGTTACCGCCGAGACGGGAGGACCGTCCATAATGACGATGTTCCCTTTGCCGTTCAGCCGCTTGGCGAGGTATTCGCCCGCCAGGGTGCCGGCCATCACATTGTCGGACATGACGACCGTTTGGATTCCGCCTTCAGCGAATCCGTCGACCGCGATAACCGGGATGTTCGCCGCTTTGGCCTGTCCTACGGCTGCAGCAATGCCCTTGGAATCAAACGGGCTGAGAAGAATCAAGTCGACCTTCTTCGTAATGAAATCCTCAATCTGTGCGGTTTGCTTGGCCAAATCCTGGTCGGCGCTTACGGTAATCACTTCAGCGTTGAATTTGGATGCCGCCTGCTGGGCGCCCTTGGACATCGCGACGAAGAACGGGTTGCTGAGCGTCGGTACGGTCAGACCGATCCGGATTTTCTTGGCCGAGGGATCCTTGGCGCTGCCGCTTGAGGCAGGCTCGGTGCCTGCACCGGAGGCGCAGGCCGACAGGATGATGAAGCAGATCAGGGACATGATCATAGCGATAGGCTTGGTTACCGTTTTCATTGGTTTCATTGGTTTTCCTCCCGAAGGTAATCTGTTTTCTTTGTTTGTGCAGCTGACCACCGATTGGTTGAACTGTGTGATTAGGGCAATGAATGAAGCTCGGCAGCACCTCCTTTCCAGCAGGATTAGGCGAAAGCGATTGCAATTAGTTAATCGATTACGTAAGAGCAGAACGAAAGAGAAAGTACACGTTGGGTGTAGATGTGGTTAATCTATTGCGCAAGGAGCAGAAACTAATGGATACACTATGGATGCACATGGGATGAACAAGCGGTTAATCGTTTGTGTATGAGCTAAGCGAAAGGATGCAAGTTTGGTGCATATGAAGTTTTTGTTTGGGCCAAGCGAATGGACGCAAGTTGGCCTTGCAGGCGGTTAGATCGATACGGTAATACGATAGGATGCACATTGGATTAGCAGGCTGCCAAGCGATTACGTATGGGCTAAAACTCTATGCGGAAGCGAAAGGATGCATGCTGGTTACATTGCGGTTAATCGATTACGTTTGAGCCAGACAAAAGGATAGGATTCCATTGGAAATAGGCATCCAGTTAATCGATTACGTATGGACTAAGTGAAAGGATGCACGCTGCGCGTTCATGCAGTTAATCGCTTGCGTATAGGTCAAGCGAAAGGAAACCCGCTGCGCTAACATGTGGTTAATCGATTACGTATGGACCAAACCAAGGGCTGAAAGTTGGATACCTATGCAGTTAGTCGATTAGCCCGCAAACAAACTTAGGCTTGTGAACAACCAATAATCCAAGGGTCCGCAGGTACCTCTTCCGCTTGCCAGTTCATAATCGAATGACTGACTTAGTTAATCGATTACGTTTGCTTGCTAATGATATGTAATCGTATTCATTCACCGCTGTTTGCATTATATGTCCTAATAATTGGATATGTCAATCCCTATTTTAGAATTATTCCCCATCACCTAACCCGTTAGCCCTCTCTTCCTCATGATAAATTCCTCTGACTTGGGTTGAGGGGTCACCAGGCCGGCCGGAGGCTCAAGCATCCGCGGAACCGAAAAACGGGAAAGCCCATGGCTTTCCCGCGGAGTTCATTCGCCCCTCTACTCCACTCACTGCCAAGTCCTGCAGCTTCTCCGTTTCGGGTGGTCGAAGAAGCGTAAGGACGAGGGGATGACCGATCCCGGTACGGGCAGCTGCAGGATGCTTGGCGGCCCGACTCCGGCCTTCCGGCCCTAGAGCAGACCGTTCGGATAGACGACCACCTTCAGGCATTCGCTCTTGTGATTCAGCGCCCGCTCCATCGCTTCCTGCGTCTGCTCCAGCATGAAGCGGTCCGTGATCAGGCTCTTCGCATCGACGATGCCCGACGACAGGAAGCGGATCCCCTTCGGATACGTATTCGCATAGCGGAAGATCCCGTAGATATCGACTTCGTTGTCCGCGATAAACGGTACGTTGAGCGGGATCTCATCCTGCGCGGGGAGTCCGACGATCGCAAGCTTCCCGCCCCGGCGGAGCGACCCCAGCGCGGACTGCAGCGCCTTCGGATTGCCGGCCGTCTCCCAGGCGACGTCGACGCCCCGGCCGCCCGTGAACTCCTTGACCGCTTGCAGCGGATCCTGCTCGCGGATGTTAACGGCATGGGTGGCGCCGAGCCGCTTCGCCGCATCGAGCCGCAGCGGCTCCAGGTCGGTCACGATGATCTCGGCCGCCCCGTATGCCTTGGCTGCCGCCACAGCCATGAGACCGACCGGCCCCATGCCCATGATGGCGACGGTCGAGCCCGGCTGAAGCCCCGTACGGGCCGCCGCATGGATGCCGACCGAGAACGGCTCCACCAGTGCGGCCTCTTCGTAGGAAAGGCTGTCCGGGATTGGGAAGAGGAAGTCCTCACGGATTTTGATATACTGCACGAAAGCCCCGTCATAGGGAGGCGTCGCCAGGAACTCGACATCGGGACATAGATTGTACCGGCCTGCCTTGCAGGCTTCGCAGCGTCCGCAGGTGACGCCCGGTTCGACGGCCACACGGTCTCCTACTTCAAACCGGCTTACCGCAGACCCCACCGCCGCAACGTCGCCGGCGCATTCGTGCCCGAGGATGAAGGGCCCCTCCACGACATACGGGCCGATCCGGCCGTGCGTATAATAGTGCAGATCGGAGCCGCAGATGCCTACTGCCATGACTTTGACCAGCACCTCGTGCGGCCCGATCTCCGGAACGGGCATCTCTTCGATCACGATCGACCGCGTACGGTGCATCACCGCTGCCCTCATTGTCTTCGGAAGCTCATGCTCTGCCATCTTCATCCCAACCTCTCCATGGTTATGGTACCGCCGCCGCTTGCTTACTTGACCAATTCCGTCGGATTCATGCCGGTGAACTTCTTGAAGAGCGTGCTGAAATACGGCACATTCTTGTAACCGACCTTCTCCGCCACTTCGTACACGAGCATGTTTCTCTCCAGGAGCAGCTCCCTCGCCTTCTCAATCCGGACACGCGCCAGATAGGAGTTGAAGGCTTCGCCGGTCACATTCTTGAAGATGATCGCCAGGTAGTTCCGCGAGATGAGCAGCTTGTCCGCCAGCTCTCCCAGCGTGATGTCCTCGGCATAATGCTCATGGATATAGCCTACCATGAATTCGACCGCTTTGCGGTGTTTTCCGCTGCCCTTCAGCTCCCGGCTCGAGCAGATCACGGAGATTTTATCCTTGAGCCACTCGGCCAGCTGCCCGGGTTTCGTAAGTCCCGCCTTCTCTTTGGCAATCTGCCCGCCCCCGAACAGGTCGTCGAGCACCTGGCCGGTCTCGTACAGGGTATACGCCAAAATGCCCCACAGCTCGCCCGCCAGCATCTGCAGATCGCCGGGAGTGAGGTCTCCCCGCTCTTCGAGCTGACGCATATAATCGTCCACGATCCCCTGTGCCTGCTGGAGCTGAGAACTCTTGATCGCCCCGGCCAGCTCCAGGTAGAACTTCACCGGCCGCATCCTGACCGGCTGCACGCCGCTCTTCCCGGCGGCTCCGCTGCCATACAGCTCATACCCCGGCGCCATGCGCTCTTCCTGCAGGTCGATGGCCCGGAAGGCTTCCTCCGTGGAGTCCGGAATGTCGGGCCAATGCTCCTTGACGGTCCCGACTCCCACGCGGATCACGAGCTTGAGATAGCCCCCGACACAGTCGATCAGCCGCGTACCAAGGCGCTCAAGCCGCTGCTGCACCCCCTCCGCACTCTCCCCCTTCTGCGGATGAATGACGAGCGCCGAGCGGGTGCTGTGCAGGTCCGTATACTCGAACGCTGCGAACAGATCTCCCGCGATCTCCGAGGCGATATTACTGATCGCAAAGCGGAACAGGTTCCAGTCGGTGAGCGAAACTTCGCTGGCACGGAAGTCGCGGACGACGTCGATCCCGACGACCACATGCTCCCGCTCCGTCCAGAAGCGGTACGCCGGCGGAAGCATCCCCTCCTGGTGATAGAAGCTGTCGAGCGTACCGGCGGCGGCGGACTTCACCCATTCCTTCTGGATGAAGGGCTCATAGACCGCCAGCTTCTGCTCCAGCTCCTCCTGCCGGCTCCGCTGCTCTTCCCCCTTCAGCTCCTCGATGACTTTGCCAAGAATGGTCTTCAGCGTCGGGATGCTGACCGGCTTCGACAGATAGTCGCTGACATTCAGCCGCAGTGCCTGCCGGGCGTACTCAAAGTCGGAATACCCGCTCAGGATAATGACCTTGCCGTGAAAATCCCGCTCCCGCAGCTTCTCGATCATCTCGAGCCCGTTCATGACCGGCATATAGATATCGGTAATCACGATATCCGGGTCGTGGGAGTGGATCATGTGAAGCCCTTCCTCTCCGTTCAGGGCTTCGCCCGCCCACTCGGAATTGAGCTCCTCCCAGGGGATGGCACGTTTCATCCCTTCCAGTACATTCCGGTCATCATCAATAATCGCGATCTTCCACATCCGGTCATCCCCCTCTGCATGCCGGAACCCGGACAGGATCTGTCCGGGCTGCGGCGTGTTCTTATCCTACCTGCCTGATGCTTACTGCCGATCCTTTATTTCTCATAGTTTTGCGCGCTCTTCTTCAGCTGATCGAAGGCGGCCTCCGGCGACAGCTTGCCGAAGCTGAGCTGGTCGCGGACCAGCGGCCAATCCTTGTCGATGAAGTTCGTCCATCCCTTCGCGCCCGGCGTATAGGTCTGTCCGTCCTTCTCCGTGGCGTGCAGCAGCGCCAGACCGATCTTGTCCGTCTCGCTCATGTCCGATTCCAGCGAAGCGGCGATGTCCTTGTTCACCGGAAGGCCGCGGACCGTCTTCAGAATTTTGCCGGCCTCCGGATCGTTCACGAACCAGTTCACGAACTTCTTGGCCTCTTCCGCGTTCTTCGAGTGGGCGGAGACGCCGAAGAACATCGAAGGCTTCAGCCAGCCGCCGGCCTCTTTCCCGCGCGGCATCGTCACGAGAGCGTAGGCGCCTTTCTTGAGGCTGTCCCAAGCCCCGTAGTTGTTGGAGAAGCTCAGGCGGAAAATAATTTTGCCCGACACCATCAGGTCCATCGTCGGGTCGAATTCCTTATCCGACGCATTGAGATCCGCCGGCGGAACAATCCCTTCCTGGCGGAGCTCGGCGAACTTCCTCGTCCACTCGAGGAACGCCTCCTGGTCAAGATTGAACTTGCCGTCGTTCGTAATGATCGTTCCTTTGCCCTTGCTGTACTGGTAGGCGCTGTAAGCGAAGTAATCACCGGCGAAGTCCTTTGTGAAGTATTGGCCCTTCGGCAGCTTGCCTTTGGTTTCCTTCGCCATCGCGAAGAAATCGTCCCAGGTCCAGCCATCCTTCGGAGCGGCAATGCCCACCTTGTCGAGCGCAGCCTTGTCGTAGATCATGCCGTAAGCGACGGAGCCGAGCGGCACGGCCACCTGCTTGCCGCCGGCCTGCCCTCCGGAGAGCACCTTCGGGTCCACCTTGGCGAGATCGACCTCCGGCGTCAGTGTCGCCAGCTGGCTGCGCGCCGCCCAGTCCGAGATCCACCCCGGATCCAGCTGGAAGATATCCGGCGCATTGTTCGACGCCGCCTGCGTGGACAGCTTGTCCAGATACCCGTCCATCCCGGAGAACTCCGGCTCGAAGGTCACGTTCGGATGCTGCTTCGTGTATAGGTCAAGCACCGCCTTCGTCGCATCGTGGCGCTCTGCCGAGCCCCACCACATGATGCGCAGCTTCACTTTGCCGTCACCTGCCGCTGCGGCTCCGCTGCCGCTTCCTTCCGTGTTCGTGCCTGCTCCGCTGCTGCAAGCCGCGAGAGAGCCGGCGAGCGCTCCGACGAGCAGGACGTGTAGAGAACGTTTCCATTTCATCATGCTATCGATCCCCCTGCATTGTATGATAGATGCCGTACGATTATCGTACCAAGACCGATTCTCCTTGGGTATAAGAGAGATGCACAATCTCCTTCAAAATATACGAAGGATGCGTCACGGTTCGGCCGGTCGCTCGGGGGCCGGAGGCTGAGGCAGCTCGGGAATGCGGACCGTCACCCGGGTCCCCCCCTCCTCCCGGTCCTCCAGCATGACCCCGAAGCCTTCGCCGAAGTAGCCGAGCAGCCGCTCTCTGACGTTGCGGATGCCATAGCCCCCGGTCGGGCGCTGCGGCCGGTCCTCCGCCTTCCCGCGGAGCCCGCAGCCGTTGTCCTCGATCCGGACCGTAATGATGCCGCCGTCAAGGGCCAGGCTCAGCCGGATCCGGCCCTCGCGCCGGCCGTGGAAGCCATGGGTGACCGAGTTCTCGATAAACGGCTGCAGCGTAAGCTTCGGGATGTAGAGCGCCTTGAGCTCGGACGGCACCTCGATCTCATACTCCAGGCCGCTGCCCCAGCGCAGCTGCTGGATCTCCAGGTAGCTCTCGACATGCAGGAGCTCGTCGCCGATGGAGATGAAGCTGCTGCCGTTCGACAGCCCGATCCGGAACATCCGGCCCATGAGCTCCAGGATTCGGCTCATCCCCCCCTGTCCCGCCGCAATCGCCATCCAGTTCAGCTGGTCCAGCGTGTTGTACAGGAAGTGGGGATTGATATTGGCCTGCAGCGCCTCAATCTCGGCCTGCCGCTGCAGCTCGTAGCGGCGCTGCAGCGAGAGGTACAGCTCTTCGATCCGCTCGTTCTGCTTGCGGTAGCCGGAGAACAGCACGCCGAACTCGTTGCGGTAATCCTCCGGCAGCTCGGTCTTCTGGCGTCCGGGTGTGTAGGAGCCCATCGCCGAGAGGAGCAGCTTGATCGGCTTCGTGAACTGGCGGCTGAGCCAGTGGGTGAGCAGCAGCGTCAGGACGACCGCCGCCACGCCGATCAGGGCGATCACCTCCGCGAGGCGGTAGCTGCCGGCCGAGATGCGGCTCCAGGGCGTTACCTCCACGATCGTCCAGTGCGTGTCCGGCGACTTCGAGTAGACGAGCAGGGTATCGGCGGCTTTCGGTCCGGTCTTCAGGCGCGCATACCCCGACTCCTTCTGCGCAGGGTCCAGCCAGCCGGAGGGGATCGCTTCCAGGGGAATATCCCCGGACTTCAGCAGCGGGCTGCCGCTGTCGTCCAGCATGACCCGGTTCGCCTCCTCCGCGTGGCCTGCCAGCATGGCCCGGATCGTATCCGCCTTCACGTGAATGATCAAGACGCCGAGCCTCCGGCTGTCCGTCGTCATCACGTTCCGGGAGAAGCTGAGCACGGCCACGTCGCCCTGGACGCTCGGGACCGTATGCTCGGAGGACCAGGCGTAATCGTTGGTCTTCATCACCTCGAACCATACCTCCCCCGGCGCCTGCGACAGGTCCCGAAACTGGATATAGTTCTTCGGATCCCCTATCACCGGACGGTCCATGTACAGGTCGATCCCCTGGATCAGCGGGATCGAGTAGGTGAGGTTGGCCAGAGTCTGGGCCACCTTCTTCGACTGCTGCAGCCGCTCGAACCCGTCCTGCCGTTCGGTCAGGAACGAGATCAGCTCGCCGTCCCGGGAGGTCGACAGCGAGATCTGCTCGACCGTCACGAGCCGGGCGGCAATCTCATTGTTGAGCTCCCCCAGCAGCTGCTGCTGATAATAGGACGTTGTCGTCGCCAGCTCCTTGGAAGAAATCCGGAAGCTGGCGACCGCAGTAATGGCCAGCACGGCGATGATCAGTGCAGCGAAGCTGCGAAAGAACAACCGGTCGACCCGGTATTGTTTGAACGGATTGGTCATAGCTGTGATCACCCGCCTATGCGTCAAGACTCCTTAAGATAGACGGCAATTCATCCTCAACGGACGAGCCTTGGCTAATGCCCCGGATGCAGACAAAAGGCAAAGCAGCGAAAACCCCGCCGCTTCGCCGCTTTGCCCTTGCCGTCTTCGGATAACCTTTTTACTCATGTTAGCCCTTAATCCCCGAGGTTGCAATGCCTTCCACAAAATACCGCTGCAGGAACATGAACATCAGGGTCGCCGGTACGATCGAGACCAGGGACATCGCCAGGAGCTGGCCCCACTGCTGGCCCGCCTGGGAATCGTTGATCATCCGGATCGCCAGACCTACCGTGTACTTATCGACTGAGTTCAGATAGAGCAGGTGGCCGAGGAAGTCGTCCCAGTTCCACAGGAAGCAGAAGATTGTGACGGTCACGATCGCCGGCTTCATCAGCGGCATGATGATCCGCAGGTAGATGCCGAACCAGGAGCAGCCGTCCATTTTGGCCGATTCGTCAAGCTCTCTCGGAATCCCCCGGACGAACTGCACGAGCAGGAAGACGAAGAAGGTGCCGCCGGCCCCGCCCGCCAGCAAATGCGGCACGATGAACGGAAGGTACGTGTTCACCCAGCCGAGCTGGTGGAACATCGCATACTGCGGGATGATGAGCACCTGGCCGGGGAGCATCAGCGTCAGCATGAGCAGCGAGAACCAGAACCGCTTCAGCGGAAAATCAAGCCGTCCGAAGCCAAACGCGACGAGTGTGCTAGAGAGCAGTGTCGCGATCAGCACCGCAATCTCCAGAGTGAACGTGTTCACGTAGAACTCGGTGAAGGAGTGCCCCGGCACGGAGTACCAGCCGTCCGTGAAGTTGCTCCACTTCGGCTCGGCCGGGAAGAGATTCGGCGAGCTCAGCTCGCTGTTCGACTTGAGTGAGGCGCCGATCCACCAGATCACCGGATACACCATGATCAGGCTGAACAAAATCATGAAAGCATGCCGTGCCACGTTCTTCATGCGCCCTTCCTCCCCCCGGCTTCGCCTTCGTAGAACACCCAGTATTTGGACGTGGCCGCCACCGTCACCGAGACGGCGACGATCATCAGCAGCATGACCCACGCCAGTGCCGACGCATAGCCGAGCTGGTAGGAGCTGAACGCCCGCTCATACAGATACATCGCGTACACCATCGTTGAGTTCATCGGACCGCCGTTCGTGATGACGAAGGCCGAGGTGAACATCTGGAACGCATTGATGATCCCCATCACAAGATTGAAGTACAGCGTCGGGGAGAGCATCGGGAGCGTGATCTTCCGGAACTGCATCCACCGGCTCGCGCCGTCCACCGAAGAAGCTTCGTACAGATCCTTCGGAATCTGCTTCAGCCCGGCCAGGAAGATGACCATCGAGGAACCGAACTGCCACACCGTGAGCAGAATGAGCGACCAGAGGGCGGTATCCGGATTCGTGATCCAGCCCCGGCCTTCGATGCCGAAGAGCGCCAGTACGCTGTTGAAGAAGCCGTCGACGCCAAACATGTTGCGCCACAGCAGCGACACCGCGATGCTGCCCCCGATGAGCGAGGGGAAGTAAATCGCCGTCCGGTATGCGGAGATGCCGCGTACCGCCTTGTTCAGAATCACGGCTACGAGCAGCGCCGCGATCAGCTTCAGCGGAACGGAAGCGAGCACATAGAGGAACGTTACTTTTACGGACTGCGTGAACTTCTCGTCGATGGTGAAGATGCGCTCATAGTTGCGGAGGCCCACCCACTGGATCGGCTCCATCAGCGTATAGTCGGTGAAGGAGTAATACAGGGACAGAATCATCGGATAAGCGGTCAGCCCGATAAAGCCGAGCAGCCATGGCATGATGAACAAATAGCCCGCAATCGGAGCGTCCCAGCGTTTCAGGAACGATCCGCGTTTTTTCTGGAGGCCGGAAGCGGCCTGGATAGCCGGACCTGCAGCACGGTTCATACGATCACCTCTCGTTTGGTTTCGCTTGCGCTTGTTACCTTCATTATAGAGAGTGCAGGCGCAGTGCTAAATGAGGGCAATCCTCGAATTCTTTTAAAAAATAAGAAAACCCCCTAATTGGGGGGGCTTTATGATCTCTGCGTGCCAGTCCATACGGTAGGTACCGGGTGTGGAAGGGGTATGGGGTTCCAACCGATCTTGAAGTCGTGTTGGAAAGGACACGATGTTCAAAGGCGGCCCGTAAAATTTCCAGCCCACCATTCCCTCTCCCTCTCTCATCTACCTCTGCGTGGCTCTACTGAACCCAAAGTAAAAGTAGGGCGGAAGACAAGCCCCGCTCTGACTTTTTATTAATTGTAACCCCACTGGTCAGAGGTGTTTTTCGAAGAAGTATATTCGCGGTTTAGCTGAAGGTTATCAACATTTTAAAATAGCGGAAATGAGATGCCTTATTGCGGTATTTCCCTTGGTTTCCCGCGGATTAGCGGAACTCAGGTATCTTATGTGCCTGAAAATCGAGGGATTCTCCCCTTCTGGGCTCAAATAGCGAACCTCAGTTCCGCTAATCCGATGCCGATCACTATTATCCCGGCAATAGCGCACTTCAGTTCCGCTATGTGCCAAGATAACCGACATACCTCCCTTGCTGCTTGTGCGAACGGGCAAGGAACGAGCCGTTTGCTTCACAAGTTATAATGAGCAGGTAAGGAGCGGGCCTTGGGCCATCACAAGTTACAACGAACGGGCAAGGACCAGGCTGTTTGCCGTCACAAGTTACAACGTGCGGGCAAGGAACGGGCTGTTGTCATCAGAAGTTACATGAACGAGCAAGGACGGGCCGTTTGCCGTCACAAGTTACAACGTGCGGGCAAGGAACGGGCTGTTGTCACCAGAAGTTACATGAACGAGCAAGGACGGGCTCTCTGCCGTCACAAGTTACAATGAGCGCGGGGGATAGGCCCGCCGCTGATGACTCCCCCTGTGGAGTGCACTTCTCGTTCATGTAATCGCTTCCGCCATCCATGTCTCTCCTGCTCGCACAGACGCTTCGAGAAGGCAAAGGGTACTTCCGTACCTGCCTTTACTTTTACCGGCTCCCTTGCGGCCCGGGGAGCAGCTTCACCCATCCAACCTGCGTACGGCTTCACGACTCCATGTACCGCAAGAACCATCAAGCTCCGTGTCGGATCAATAAATCGTGCGACCCTGCTCATCCGCGATCCCGCTCTTGCGGAAGAAGTAGGTGTTGATGATGTCCCGCCACTCCCGGGCGTGCTCAACCTGGTGGGTGAGACGCTCGGCCACCTGCCCGTGCAGCTCCTCGTCCATGGTACCGGCAAGGCCAGCCCATGCTTCCTTCAGCCGGTCCGCACGCTCCACGCCTTCGAAGTGCGTGTCATAGATGTGCTGAATGACGGTTTTGCCCGAATGCAGCTTGTGCGTGTACGGCACGTGATGGAAGAACAGCAGCAGCTCGTCCGGGCAGTCGGCCAGCGACTCGTAGACCTCGGCGTTGCGTCCCTTGTACTGTGCAGTGTACCCCGTTCCGGAGGCCACGGTGCGGTCCACGCCGATCCCTTGACAGTCGGCAAAGTGGTACGTGCCCCATTTCGAATATTCGTAGCCGTCCACATTCGGCCCGTAGTGGTGGTCGGGATTGACCATCCAGCCCACGCCGAGCGGCGCCGTATACGACTCGTAGATGCTCCAGGAATCCATGAGCATCCCCAGCACGGTACGGACGACCTGCTCATCGGGGCCGAACGTCTGCCGGATCCACTCTCCGGCAATCTCTTCGGCGGACAGCTCGGGATTCCAGGCCAGCCGGCCGAAGCCGTACAGATTCGCCTGTGCCAGCAGATGCCCGGTCCAGTTCGTATCATCGCCGATGTTGGAGACCGCCGCGAATCCGCTGTGGCGGCTGCCGAGCAGCGAGCCGTCCACGATCCGCTTCACCGGGGAGCCCTCGCCCTTCGCATACGTATCGAAGTCGAGCACTTCCTTCCACTGCGGCACCAGGTAGCAGAGATGGCGCTGCTGTCCCGTATATTCCTGGGTGATCTGGAATTCGATGACCTGGTTCGTCTCCTCCAGCCCGCCGAAGAGCGGGGAGGCCGGCTCCCGCACCTGGAAGTCCATCGGGCCGTTCTTGATCTGCAGGATGACGTTGTCCAGGAAACGGCCGTCCAGCGGCATGAAGTGATCGTAAGCCGCACGTGCCCTGTCCGTCTGGCGGTCGCGCCAGTCCTGCTTGCAGTTATACACGAAGCAGCGCCAGATCACCAGGCCACCGTAAGGCTGCAGGGCCTCCGCGAGCATGTTGGAGCCATCTGCGTGATCGCGCCCGTAGGTGAACGGGCCCGGGCGGTTCTCGGAATCCGCCTTCACAAGGAAGCCGCCGAAGTCCGGGATGGCGGCATACACTTCTGCCGCCGTGCTTTTCCACCACGCGCGAACCTCCGGATCGAGCGGATCTGCCGTGGACAGGCCGCCGATCTCGAGCGGGCTCGCATAGTTAATGCTGAGGAACAGCTTGATCGCATACGCGCGGAAGACCTCCGCTATCTTGGCGACTTCCGGAAGGAATTCCTTCGTGAGCAGCTGGGTTTCGTACCGGTGCACGTTCACGTTGTTGATCGCAATGGCGTTGATCCCCGTCGAAGCGAGCAGGCGGGCATAATCGCGGATGCGGTCCAGGTTCTCCGTGATCCGGTTGTTCTCGTAGAAAATGGACTTCCCGGCATAGCCCCGTTCGATGCTGCCGTCCATGTTGTCCCACTGGTTGATCATGCGCAGCCCGTTCACCGGGTTCTCCACGGCATTCAACTCCTCCGGCGCCGCCCCGGTACGGAGCAGGCGCAGAAGATGGAACACGCCGTACAGTACACCGGCGGGCGTCTTGGCGCCTACAACGATGCGGCGCCGCTCCCGGTCGGCGCGGATGATGAAGCCCTCCGCCCCCGTCACGGCTGCGGCGGCATCCGGGCCGAGCGCTTCATCCAGCAGCGCACTGCTGCCGAATGTGCCGAGGAGCACGCCGCTTCCGGATGCCCCTTCCCCGGCCGCCTGAATCACGGACGGCTCCACGCCGTATAATCCTACTGCCGCTCTGCACCACTCCGCACGAGCGGAGTCGATCGCTTCATGCTGTTCGGTGACGCTAACCGTGCCGAACCAGTCCCAGGCTCCTTCGATTGCCCCTTTTCCTGTTCCTGCCTGGGTTCCAAGCCACGCGTCATAGCCCGCAGCCTGATCTCCCTTCCTATGTGCTGTCATCTTGCCACTCCTCCTGCTTCTGCCGCTTGGATCAAGCGATTGCCTTTCTTTTCATATAGCCATAGAATCGCGGTAACGCCGCGTGGATAATATTTGCTGCCGATAATCTCCCCGGAGAGGATCTGGTCGCTCCAACACCAGTAGGACAGCTGCGGATGGAGCAGCCAGTTCACGTGCGCCTCGTCGGCCTTCGCCCCGCGCTCGTCCCAAGTAACGCCGAGAATCGTTCTGGCGATGAACTGGCACAGGTAGCTTTTGCTGAGCCAAGAGTTATTGCTAGTCGACGACAGCTTCCAGGCGCCGTCCTCGAACAGGCACACGCCCGGAGCGAGCACGGTCTCCAGGTGCTTCGTGAGCGCCTGGATGTACGTACCGAAGCGTCCCTGGGGATCGAGCGCATCCCCGCAGCCCGTGAAGTGAGGGAACACAAGACCCTCGATCGCAGGGATGATCCGGGAATCGTTGTTCTCGCCGATCACAGCCGGAATATTGCCGTCATCCGTCAGCTCGGCGGCGATCGTCGAAGCGCAGCGCTCCGCCTGCTGCCCCGCCTCCCGGGAGAGCTCGCCGAGCCCTTCGCGCGCGAACAGCTTCTCGAGCCCGACATAGACCGCCCAGCACTTGCCGGCGAGGTAGATGTTGTTGCGCGATTGGCCGAGCGACACGTCCAGGCTGTCGTAGGTCGAGATCTCCGCGCCGCCCTGCGTGCGGGTGCTGTCGAGGCCCATCAGCCCGTTGCGCTTCTCCGCTTCGGGATGATCCCGGTGCAGCATGCTCTCGAAGCACTGCCGGATAACCCCAAGCTGCTTCGCCGTGAACTCGCGGTCCTGCGTCTGCTCGATGTAGACGAGTGCGCAGCACAGCCAGTTGACAAGCTCCTCGTGGCTCATGTAGGAGAAGCAGTCGCTGATGCCGGCCAGCTCGTAAGCGGAATACTGCGGGCGGGAGAACACATTGGCCACGCCCATATCGTGCGTGAACGTCAGGCCGCCCGGATATTCCGTCTCATTGCCGGGGAAGCGCACCTTATCCTCGTAGCTGTACCGGTTCACGAACAGCTCGAGCTCATTGCGCACCGTCCACGGGTTCAGGATGAGCTCATAGTACAGCTGGTCCGCCGTCAGATCCAGCGTGTTCATCATGCGGTACTCGCCTTCGTTCACGACCCAGATCGCCTGGCCCGAGGCATCCAGCAGCTGGGTGCTGCCGTAGTAGCTGTGGATCGCATGGTCCAGCATGAACCGCTGGTCCGGGGACAGCGCCTCGGCGCCGATCCACTCGTCGGCTGCGGTGCAGGACGCCGTCAGGTCGGAGAAACGGTCCAGCGCATAACCGGCCACTTCCTCTATGGAGTGGAAAAAGCGTGTGTAGTAATAGAACGCGTCGATCCCCGACGTGACCAGCCCTCCGCGGTAGAAGCATACCGCAAAACGATAGGTGCGCTTCTCCCCGGGAGGCACTTCCATCAGCAGCGCGCCCGTGCCGCCGAGCCCGAAGGCGTAATTGTGCGGGAGCTTCGTCTCCAGGATGCGCTCTAGCGAGAAGCCGAGCGCGCTGATCACGCCTTCATCCTTCGTGGCAATCGCGGTGGACCTTCCTTGCCCGATACCGGTCAGCCCGCCCTGCCCCATGTCGTCGAGACGCCGCATCGCACTGTAAGGGTCACTGCCCTCGTAGCCGAAGAAACCCCGGCGCGCGGTGGTGCCCTGTGTGTTATCGAGCGTCAATTCGGCGAAAACAGCCGGCACGATCGCTTCCTTGAGCAGGACGGGGTCCCCGGTCCCCGGCTCAGGCACGGAGCGGACCGGCGAATACACGCGGAACGTCAGGTCTCCCGCCCGCCACGTATCCGTTCCCGTCCTGAACTCCCGTGAGATCGAGCTCTCCCCGAAGGAGATCAGGCCGCTCGCCTTACCCTTTTCTCCCGCTTTCTCCACGTCATAGCGAGCGCTTGCATCCTCGACCTCTTCATAGAACGGCAGCGCCTCATAATATCCCCCGCTGCGGGACTCGAAGCCGATATAGATGTTCTCGTCGGCCGGCTTGCCGAGCTCGAGGCCCAGTCCGCCGCGCTTGCCGCGGAATCCTAATGTAAAACTGGCAAAAGCGCCGATCGGTGCATGATGCGCGTTAAAAAACAGGTTGGTATTCGACATCGCTGTGTTCCTCCCTCAATGTGCCGGAGCTTTCCGCCGGATCTGTCAGTTTAGGTCCATCCTAGCACAGCCTTCTTGAGTGAAACCATTGTCAAATCGAGCAGTAATTTACCCAAATCGGGCCAGTATGCTATACTGGAACGCAAATAGAGTAAACGCATACATGAATGACATCTGCCGAAACTAAAGAGCCGGCAGAAGCGAAGGAACCAACTGAAATGAAAGAACCAACTGAAACGTTGGACAATCAGCCACTCCCAGACCGTGCGTACGCTGCAAATGCTCACAGCTTACAGCTGCCTCAGAGACGATGCAGTCAGCACGGACATCGCAGTGATTCGCACATCTGCCTGCAGACCGAGTGGAACCCACAATGATTCTCGCATCAGCGTGCAGATCGAGTAGACATCACAAAGATTCGCACATTACCGCAAACCCTGCAAAGGAGCAACCATCCATGGCCGGCTCGTATCCCCCGCCCTCTCTCGGGCACATCATCGACGAAGTCCTCCTTCCCGATGTCAATACCACGATCAACCTGTTCGGGATTCACCTGCGCCGGGTGAGCGGAAGCTGGGATTACCCGATGCATGAGCATTCCCAATTCGAGATCAATTACCTGCTCGAAGGGGAGCAGCTCATGAAAGTAGAGGGCGCTGCGCTGCACCAGCAGGCCGGCGACCTCATGGTGATCCGCCCCGGTCAGACGCATGCCAGCCGGAGCGCGAACGGGCAGCCGTTCACGTATTTCTGTATCCACTTCAGCATCGACGATCCGCTGTTCCTGTCCATGCTGGGGCGTCTGCAGCAGACGCTGTTCCACCGGGACAGCCCGCTGACCCGGCAGGTCGAACCCCTGCTCGCCAGGCTGATCGGGATCACCCGCCTCGCCGGCACAGCGACGATGGCCCAGCGGATGCGGCTGCACTCGGCGATCTTCGATCTGTTCGGCGCCTTGTGGGAGGCGGTATCCCAGGAAGCGGACACGCTGGCCGCCTCGTACGAGAAGGCTGAGCTCGCCCACCAGATCCGCAGCCGCCTGCAGGGGCTCGCCAGCCAGCACTTCAAGCAGGGCATCCCGCTCGAGCGCCACTACGGCATCGACGACATCGCCGCCGAGCTCGGGATCAGCACGTCCCACTGCTCCCGCGTCTTCCGCCAGGTGTACGGCACCGCCCCCCGGGCGTATTTGTCGGAGCTTGTGCTCCAGGAAGCGAAGGTGCTCCTGTCGAACTCCCTGCTCTCCGTCGAGCAGATCTCCTCCGTGCTGGGGTACAAGGACATCGCCCACTTCAGCCGCCAGTTCAAGCGGTGGACGGGGAGCTCCCCGAGCGGGTACCGGAGGCAGCACGCCCAAGTGGAGGAGGAGTCGACTTGAGATAACGGCTTATGCCGTCCTTTTTAGGTCGATGCGCGTTTATTAAAATGGCAGAAACGGGCTAGAGCGAGTAATCCCTTCAGATTTTAATAAAAGAGACTCTCCAAGCTGATTTGGAGAGCCCCGAAAAACACAGGGGACAGCGGCTTGCCACGGCCGTACCGTTCGCCGGTCATGCCTCCCCCTTGTCAGTCTCCAAGTACGGCGCTACACCACCTGGAACACCGGCTTATCCGCGAGGAAGTACACAGGCACTTCAGGGAACCTGCGCCGCAGAAGCTCCGCCAGGTACCGCATGCCGGGCTCTTCGCTCTCCGCATGGCCGAGCATGATCAGCCCCTTGGGCCTTCCCTGGTGGACCGCATCCCGGACGTACTCGGGCGTTTCCCACTCCGGCCCTTCGCCGGCAATGATCAGATCGACCTGCCCCTTCCCGAACAGCGGGATCGCACTGCTCCCTCCGCCCCGGTAGCCGGCCAGCAGGCCAATCCGCGTACACGGTGTGGACAGGTCCCCACTCACCCGGACGAAGGAAAGGCCGAGCCGGTTTTTGACATAGGCGGCCGCCTCCCCGACCGTCAGGGCGGGAACCTCGACGATGGAAGCGGCAGGGAGGTCCTCCACGACATACTTCTCCCAGCCGAGGCTCTGCAGCAGGCCGGTCATAATCCCGTCCGGCCGGTACCGGTGCCAATAATCATGGAAGCGGTAGATCGCCAGGCCCGACGCCTCGATCCACTGCCGTTTCTCCAGATACACGGGATCCCGTTCGAGGAAGTCGGCCGGGTCATGGTGGCTGTAATACGCCCCTTCATGGGCGACCACCAGATTGGCCCCCAGGGCAGCCGCCTGCTCCAAGACGTGCTGCGTCGGCATGAAAGCCGTAACGATGCCGGTCACCACCATATCCGGACGTCCGGATTTGAGGGTGTCGACCGTCTTCTCAAGGAGGCCAACAGGCTCTTCCAGCACTCGGATGACCTCTCTTACCGTCAGCTGCGTCATCGCTGCACTCACACTCCCGCGTAGGCCATGAACCCGCCGTCCACGGGCACAGTGATGCCGGTGACGAACCCGGACATGCTGTCGTCGGCCAGCCAGATCAGCGTGCCGATCAGATCGTCCGGCCGGCCGAACCGGCGCATCGGGGTGTGCGTGATGATCTTGTGGGAGCGCTCGGTGAGCGAGCCGTCCTCGTTCGTCAGGAGCCTGCGGTTCTGCTCCGTCAGGAAAAAGCCCGGCGCGATCGCGTTCACACGGATGCCGACGTCGGCCATATGCACGGCGAGCCACTGGGTGAAGTTGTTGATCGCCGCCTTCGCCGCACTGTAGGCCGGCACCTTCGTCATCGGGCTCGGCGCGCTCATCGAGGAGATGTTGATCACCACAGCGCCGGGCTTGTTAATCATCTGCTTCGCAAACACCTGCGTCGGGATCAGCGTCCCCAAGAAGTTCAGGTTGAACACGAAACCGAAGCCCTCGTCTGTCAGGTCGAAGAAGGTCGTGATCTCCTTGTTGAGCAGATCCTCCGGCTTCAGTGTCTCATTCGTCGTGCTGCCCTTCGGGTGATTGCCGCCGGCCCCGTTGATCAGAATGTCGCACGGCCCTAGCTTCTCGCTGATAGTATCCGCCGCCGCCTTCACGCTCTCCGTGCTCAGAACATCACAAGCGACGGCCAACGCTTCGCCTCCCGCCTCGCGGATCCGCTGCGCGACCGCCTCTCCCTTCTCCACCGTGCGGTTCAGGATCGCCACCTTAACCCCATGGCGTCCGAGCTCCTCCGCCATCGCGGAGCAGAGCACTCCGCTCCCCCCCGTCACGACGGCGACTTTTCCCTGCAGATTCGTATGCACCGGTATCATCAGGCACTCTCCTTCGCATTTCGTTCCAGGGCGTCCCATACCCCCCACAAATACATGATCCCCAGCGCCCGGTCATACAGCCCATAGCCCGGACGGCACTGCTCATCCCAGATATGGCGTCCGTGATCCGGTCTAGCGTAGCCGGTGAACCCGTTCTCATGGTACGCCCGGACAATATCCACAATATCCACGGTGCCGTCGCAGGCCCGGTGGGACGTCTCGATAAAATCGCCGTTCTCATACACCTTCACGTTGCGGATGTGCGCGAATGGAATGCGGTCCGCGAACTCCCGGACCATCGCCGGAATGTCATTTGCCGGATTGGCTCCGAGCGAGCCGCTGCACAGCGTAAGCCCGTTGGACGGGCTGTCGACCAGCTTCAGCAGCCTCCGGAAGTTCTCCCGGCCGGTCATGATTCTCGGCAGGCCGAAGATCGGCCACGGCGGATCGTCCGGATGAATCGCCATCCGGATGTCGTGCTGCTCGGCCGCCGGGATCACCCGCTCGAGGAAGTACTGGAGGTTGGTCCATAGATCCTCCTCCGATACTTCCTTGTAGGCGTCGAAGAGCGGGGCCAGCCTGCGCAGCCGCTCCGGCTCCCAGCCGGGCATCGTGAAGTCGGGGTTCAGCGCGATTTTGCTCACAAGCTCCTGGGGATTCATCTCTTCCACCTTGGCCTTCTCGTAGAACAGGGCCGTCGATCCGTCCTCATGCGCCTTGAACAGATCGGTGCGGATCCAATCGAAGACGGGCATGAAATTGTAGCAGATCGTCTTCACACCAACCTTCGCCAGCTTCTCGATCGTCCGAATGTAGTTGTCGATATACCCATCCCGCGTGGGCAGGCCCAGCTTGATGTCTTCATGCACGTTGACGCTCTCGACGACCTCCAGGTGAAGCCCGTATTCTTCCACCTGCCGCCGGTAAGCCTCAATTTTGTCCATCGGCCATTCTTCGCCGACCGGCACATCATGCAGTGCCCAGACGATGCCTTCGACACCGGGAATCTGCTTGATCTGCTTCAGGGAGACCGTATCGTTGCCTTCCCCGTACCATCGGAACACCATTCTCATCGCTCAAGTCCCCTTTGTTATTCCTGAAAATAGTCCGGATAAACGCTTCGCAGCTCGGGCAGCTCGACATCCAGCTTGCCCAGATGATGCTCGAGCCGCTCGGCCACAAGTGCCTCGTCGCCCTGCTCGACCGCCTCCAGCAGGCCTAGATGCTCCTCGATCATCTGCGGCATGTAGTGGTACTGCCGGAGAGCCAGGCACCGCAGCCGGTTCAGGTGCCCCCGCATCTGGGTGATCACCTGCTGCAGGGTCGCATTGCCTGTGACGCCGATCACGGCCTGGTGGAACGCTTCGTCGAGCTGCAGGAACCGCGCCGCATCCCCAGCCTCCGCCGCTTCACGCTGCCTCCCGAGCAGCTCCTCCGCCACGGCCTTGACGCCCCCGTGCTCGCCGGGATCCCACAGCCTCGCAGCGAGCTGGAACGCGCCGAGCTCAAGCTGCTCGCGGATGAACCGCGCCTCGGCCACCTTGCGCACGGAGATTCGGGCGATCCGGGTCCCCCGCTGCGGCAGCACCTCCAGCAGCCCTTCGCTGACGAGCAGCCGGATCGCCTCGCGGATCGGCGTACGGCTGACGCCGAGCTCTTCGACGAGCTCGTTCTCGTAGATCATGCTCCCGGGTATGAGCCGCAGCGACACGATGTCTTCGCGGATGGCCTCATACACCCCCTGCGATTTGCGCTGGGCTGAGCCTTCCGAAGTTACGTCTGGAATGGGTATCCCCTTCCTTTCTTCGTATGGGATAGCGCTGCTGCGCCCCCTGCTTGTATACAAGATACTAGATAGAGTTATTGTACCCGCTCACCATCTTGTATACAAGTATAAATTTGCACAGTACATTCCCACCCCTTGGTATGCAAAAAGCCCCCCGGCGTCAGCAACAGAGGGAGGATTTGCTATTGGAACAGCCACCGAATGGGGAGATCGATGTGCTGACCAGTTTATACCATGGAAGTCATGCGACATATGTTAAGGGTGGATTTTGCTGTGAAAAATGAAAAGCCCTTATCCGAAATAACCGGCAATGGCCATATTTACAATTACTGGATTCAGTACGATGATATTTAGGCAATATTGGTTAATCCCTATTTAATAGAAAGAAGATCAAAATTAGTAATAGGCCTGCTATCCCAAAAATAGGAATAAAAAAATTGCCGGTTAGACTAACCTCTACAGGGTCCGGATTCCCGTCTACCCTACCAGCCAAATACCCAGCTTTCCATATATGCGAAGATATAGCTGCTGCAGAGCGTTCAATAGTATACATCATACCGCTGGCTGCTAGACTGATAAATCCTAAGATAAGCAACAAGTTTTTTTGAGCCTTCACCGTACCATTCCTTTCCTGTTTCTCTTTCTATGATAGTTATTTTTATATCATCATTATAGTCTATATACAAAGGAAAAGGCTTGGGTGCAATCCCAAGCCTCTTTCAATCCCGTTGGTACCCAGACTCCACCAGTCCTTTTACTCACATACGATGGAGACGCTCGCTTCGTTCAGCCCCTCAGCCGAAGCCGTCAGCCGAATCGTCCCGGCCTGCTTGCCCGCCTGGACCACCACCAGACACCGCCCGTGGTACGCAGATCGGGCATTCGCTTGATACGGCTCGTCGCTGTTCAGATCCCCGTTATCCACACCGAGGATTGCACCTTCCCCTTCCAGCTCGAAGGTTATGGCATGCGCCGCATTCGGAACGGGCACCCCGTGCTCATCCGACACAAGCACTTCCACATGTGAGATGTCGACGCCATCGGCGGCAAGCCGGGTGCGGTCGGCCTGCAGGGTCAGCTGCCGGGCGTCCCCTGCGGTCACGAGCTCGTGGGTGCATACGATTCGGCCCGCTATCCGGCCGATCGCCTTCACCCGGCCCGGCGCATAAGGCAGATGCCAGACCATCAGGCGGTCCGGATAGTCGGCCAGCCGCTTCTCCTCGTAGGACTCGTCGCCTACGACGAGCTCCACGCTCTCGCAATTCGTAAACGTCACGAGCCTGAGCAGCCTGCCTTCATAGTGCGGGAAGGTCCAGTGAGACGCCATCGGCGGCGACATCCAGTGCTTGGTCCACTGCGGAGTATGCCCCTGCTCCAGCGTGTCGTCGAAGACGGCGATCTGCACCATCGGCTCTTCCGACCACAGGCTCATCTGCAGATACGAGACCGGCTTGCGGAAACCGCACGTATCGATCAGACCAGAGGACCAGCCTTTGGAAGGATAGGCGGATTCGCCCAGATAGTCGATGCCGGCCCAGACGAATTGGCCGATGACATAGTCGTGCTTCACGACATCGAACCATGGGTTGACCGGTTCATAGCCCTTGACCCGGCTGCCCTTGCCCCGGTAGAACGGGAACGTCTCCGTCCCGAGGATCAGCGTATCCGGCATCGCTTCGCGGTACTGCCCATACCACTGTTCCTGGTAATTCAGGCCGAGGATGTCCACCCGCTCCGCCAGCTTCCGCGTATGCGCCACCTTCTCCTCCACTGTGCCGCTGCGCAGGCTCTTCGGCCAGTTATGCGGCTCGAGCGCGCAGGTGACCGGACGGGTCGGATCCACGGCATGGCAGCGCTTCACTAGCAGGTCCAGCATCTCGAGCATGGAGTCCTGCCCCTGCTGCTCCACTTCGTTCCCGACGCTCCACAGGAAGATGCTCGGGTGGTTGCGGTCCCTGAGCAGCATCGCCTCGAGGTCGGCCTGCCACCATTCATCGAACAGCTCCGCGTAGTACAGCGATTTCCACTTGTCGAACGCCTCGTCGACCACGAGAAAACCTATCCGGTCGCAGAGATCGAGCAGCTCCGCAGACATCGGATTATGGGCGAAGCGGACCGCATTGCAGCCCATCTCCTTCAGAACGCTCAGCCGGCGCTCCATGGCCCGGTCGTTGTAAGCCGCTCCCAGGCAGCCTAGATCGTGATGGATGCAGACGCCCTTCAGCTTCGTGTTCACTCCGTTCAGGAAAAAGCCTTCCCGGCTGTCGAAGCGGATTTCCCGGATCCCAATAGGAGTGACGTAGTCGTCAACCACCCGTCCGTCAACAGCCACCGAGGTATACGCACAGTACAGCTCCGGACTCTCCGGGCTCCACAGCTTTGGCGTCTCCACGCGAATCTCCTGAGCGTACTCCGCTGTCTCCCCGCCCGGAACGACAGCCTTCGATTCCGCTCGGCCGACGACGGCACCATCCGCATCCACGATCTCCGTGGTGACCGTGCAGGCCCTGCCCTCAGCGTATCCATTGCGGATAGTTGTACGAATATCTACCTTCGCCGATGCCGCCGACACTTCCGGGGTGGTGATGTATGTGCCCCACTGGTCCACCTGCACAGGGTCCGAGGAGATCAGCCTCACGTTCCGGTAGATGCCCGATCCGGAATACCAGCGGTCCGGAGGCATGACCGTATTGTCGACCTTCACCGACAGCACGTTCTCCGCATCCCATTGCAGATACGGGGTGAGATCATACTGGAATGGAACGTAGCCGTAAGGCCTTTTTCCGAGATCGTGTCCATTGATCCATACTTCACTGTTGTTATGGACCCCGTCGAATTCGATGACGATCCTCCGCGCTTGGTCCTCCGCATCCACCGTGAATTTCTTCCGGTACCAGCCTACCGTCCACCGGGGCAGGTAAGCGTGGCTGCCGCCGTGCACCATGTCCGGATCGAACGGTTCTTCGATGCTCCAGTCGTGGGGCACATCGAGCCTCCGCCACTGGCTGTCATCGAAGCCGGGATGTTTCGCCCCCGCATAATTTCCTTTCGTGAACAGCCAGTCCGTGTTGAAGGGAATGACTCTTCGATGCTGCAGGCTTACTTTCGAAGCAACAACCGTCATGGGTACACCTCTTCTTGGGTATTTATTGGCATGCCTTTCAGTCCCCTTGAGCCTCTTCCGCCGGTCAGCTCTTCAACGCCCCGACCATAACCCCTTTGACGAAATACTTCTGCAGGAAGGGATATAGGAGCAGGATCGGCCCCGTCGTTACCATGATCGCCGCATACTTCAGCGTCTCGGCCACGCTCTGGCTCTGCGCCAGCGTCGTCGTCCCGATCATATTCGCATTGTCATTCTCCAGAATAATATTGCGGACCACCAGTTGAACAGGGAACAAAGTCTGATCCCGCAGGAAAATCATCGCAGAGAACCAGCTGTTCCAGTGCCCTACGCCGTAGTACAGGATCATCACGGCCACCACCGGCATCGAGAGCGGAATGAAGATGCGGAAGAGGATCGTGAAGTGCCCGGCGCCGTCCAGGAAGGCCGATTCCTCGAGCTCCTTCGGCAGCGACTGGAAGTACGTCCGCATGATGATCAGGTTGAAGGTGCTGACGGCCGACGGGAGAATCAGCGACCACAGCGTGTTGGTCAGCCCATAAGCCTTCACGATGAGATAGAAGGGAATCAGTCCCCCCTGGAAAAACATCGTGAACACGACAAACATCATGATCGGCTTGCTCAGCTTGACATCATCCCGCGAGAGAAAATAAGCGCCGAGCGACGTCATGGTCAAGTTGATGGCGAGTCCGGCAATCAGCACGAAGAGCGTATTCTTGAAGCCCTGCATCAGGGCCGCGTTGCTGAAGACGGCCTTGTAGCCGTCCAGGGAGAAGCCCTGGGGCCAGAGCAGGATCCCGTCGAAGGAGATCAGCCGGTTGCCGTCGCTCAGCGACGAGAACAAGATATAGAGCAGGGGGTACAGCGTCGCGATAATCAATACAATCATGATCAAATAGTTGACGATGTCAAATATCCGTTCGCCCAGTGTCGGTTTGATCAAGTCGGTCCCTCCTTACCACAAGCTGTTCTGGCTGACCTTCCTGCTTAGGTAGTTGGCTGCCAGAAGTATGCCGAAATTGATCAGGGAATTGAACAGCCCTACGGCGGTGCTGTATCCATAGTTGAACTCCAGAATCCCCTTGCGGTACACATAAGTCGAGATGACATCCGCCGTCTCGTAGATGCTTGCGCTGTACAGCAGAATAATCTTCTCGAAGCCGACATTCATCAGGTTGCCCAGTGCAAGGATCAGCATGATCATGACCGTAGGCAGGATGCCCGGCAGGGTGATATGCCAGATTTGGCCGTGCTTAGTGGCCCCGTCGATCTTGGCTGCCTCATACTGCTGCTGGTCGATGCCGGCGATCGCCGCAAGATAGATGATCGTGCCCCAGCCGACCTGCTGCCAGATCTCGCTGATGACATAGATCGGCCGGAAGGACTCCGGCTGCTGCAGGAACGCTGCCCGCTCCCCTCCGAAGAAGGCGATCACGTCGTTAATCAGCCCGTCGGACAGGGTAAAGTAGCGGATAATGCCTGCCACGACAACCAAGGTAATAAAATGCGGCATGTAGGTGATCGTCTGGGTAATGCGCCGGAAGAGGCTGCTTTTCAGCTCGTTCAGCAGCAGAGCGAGGATGATCGGGGCAGGGAAGCCGAAGAACAGGTTCGTCAGACTGAGCAGCACCGTATTCTTGATCACCCGGAAAAAGTAGATGCTCGAGAAGAAGCTCTCGAAGTGCTTGAACCCGACCCACTCGCTCCCCCAAATGCCTTTGGCGGGTACAAACTGCTTGAAGGCGATAACCGCGCCGTACATGGGCGCATAGTGAAATGCAATGTAGTATGCCAGCACAGGGAGCATCATGAGATACAGCCACTTGTTGCGGGTGAGGTCTTTCCTTAAGCTGATCATCACACCACCGTCCCTTATTCAGCTCATGATGGACAGGACCGGGGATGCCTGCCTGAGGCTCGTCCCCAGCCAGGCCACTGCCACCGGTCTCCGCCTGAATTCACGGTTTCAGATCGGCACTTTGGATTCGCGCCTCCGTCTGCCGCTTCGATTTTACCGCTTCATTTTTCCCTTCGAACTTCCGTTTCGATTTTCTGCTTCGATTTACCGCTTCGCTTTACCGCTTCAGGTACCGCTCGTACGCCGCCTGCTGAATCTCCAACGCCCGCTCAATGCCGAGGCCTTTCATCTGCTCCACATATTTGTCATAGGCTTCCACCGGCTCGGCGCCCAGGATGATCTTCAGCTCCGCCTCCTTGACCAGGGCGTTGATGTCGTTCATGATACTCGCCATCTCATCAGCCTCCTCGGCGGTCGGCGTCACCGGCGGCAGCAGATGCTGGGCATGGTTCGTGTTTCTCCAGACATCCAAGGCGGCTTGGGTCTGCGGATACTTGGCCGGCAGGTTGTTGTCCCGCTGGATCATCGGGAAGTTCGTCCCGTGGGCATACTGCATCATGACCTGGTCGCTGCCGAGCCCCTCCGGATTCTTCACGACGAGATCCTTGTATACGGGCTTGCCGTCCTTCAGCTCATACGTCACGCCCTCGATCCCGAACGTATTGAGCATGCTGCCTTCCTCGGAATAAGCGTAATCCAGCCACCGCATCGCGGCTTCCACGTTCTTCGTCTTCGCCGAGATGACCGCGGAGCTCGTGCCCGCATACGCATTGTCGAGCTGGCCGAACTCCGGCTTCGTGCCCTTCTTCAGCACCGGATACGGCGCAGCGACATAATTGGCCTTCGGATCCGCAGCCTGGGCGGCGGAGTTGTACTTCTCGATGTAGAACTGCCAGCCGAAGGTTGCTCCGCTGACATTGGACGTCATTTTCTTATCCACCGTCGCCGCGTCAATCGAAGCGAAGTCCTTGTCGATCAGCCCTTCCTTGTACCACTGGTTCATCGTCTTGAGGTACTCCTTGTACTGGGGCTCGAGGTAGCCGTAGACGACCTTACCGTCCTTGACATAGTAGCTGCCCATGACCCCGTAAGCGCCTGCGAAGCCGGCTGTGCGCTCCCCTAAGAACATCGTGCGGAAGGTGACGGGGGCCGCGGCGTTCTTCTTCTCCTTGAAGGCCTTGAGCACGGTATACCATTCGTCGATGGTCTCCGGCACGGAAAGTCCGAGCTCGTCCAGCCAGTCCTTGCGGATGATCGGACCGCCGTACACCCGGCCCGCCTCCGAGCGGATGAACGGGAACGCGTAGTAGGTGCCGTTATCGGTCTTGATCATCTTGTCGATCTCCGGATGCTCCTGAAGCGCTTTCTTCAGGTTCGGCGCATGCTGGTCGATGAGGTCGTTCAGCTTCAGGATATACCCCTGCTCCACCGCTTTGTCCGGACCGCCCGGATACTGCAGCCACGTATTGAGGAAGATATCCGGCAGCTCTCCGGAGGCCAGCAGCAGACTGAACTTCTGGTCCGACATTGGCGTGCCGCCGAGATGCTTGATCGCGATGCCGGTCCGCTTCTGGTATTCGTCGTCGATCGGCGCTCTCGCAGGGATGCCGCCCAGGGATTCCGTCATATAAGTCAGTTCCACATTGCCCGGCATCGGATAAGAGAAATTCGCGTTCGCGCTTTGGCCGCTTTCCGCCGTGTTCGGCTTCGCTGACTCTTCGCCGCCCTGCCCGCCTGTACATCCGGCGGCCAGCAGAGCCGACCCGAGAATCATCGTGCATGAAGTGTACAGCTTTCGTTTCGTGAGTGTCTTCATCAAGCATCCATCCCCCACCATGGTATGATTGGCCTTCGTGTTTCCGCTCCCCCACTGTAAGGCACGGGGCTTGCCGCAGACAATGTTCAATTTCGCAACTGCGTTGACCATACGAAAAAAAGACGATCGTTCGTTTGAAACCGGTCGTCTTTTTCCACTAATCCCTCTTGAATCCCTATTGAATGCTCTTGGATCCCTATTGGATGCTCTTGTACTTGCCGGGCGTGATGCCCTCATATTTCTTGAACACCCGGATGAAGGCGCTGCTGCTCGAGAAGCCGGCCTTCACCGCCGTCTCGTCAATCGAGGTTCCCTGGTCGAGATGAGCCTTCGCCCGGCCGATCCGGTACTGGGAGATGAAGTCATGCAGCCCCTGGCCGGCATGCTCCTTGAACAGCTTCGATACATACTGGGGGGTAATGCCGAAGTGGGCTCCGATCTGGGACACACTGAGATTATCGTCCGCATAATGGGCCTTCACGTACTCCTCCACCTGGCTGCCGATGCCCTGGTTCGAGGCAAGAGAGAGCCTTTCGTTCACGCTGCCGCACACCAGCGTCACAATCTCCATGAGCTCCTGCCGGAAATCGGCGCGTGTGGAGCAGGCAAGCAGCCGCTTCACCGGACGCCGCTCCTCCCACACCGGAGACCGTCGAACTTCCGGCGGAATACTCTTCATCATCGTACTGGCGAGATCGATCATCGCGCAGCGGATCATATCGATGGACGCGTGCTGCCCGAAGATGTGGGCCATCAGCCCGTCGATCATCCCGGTCGCCTTGTCCAGCTCGCCGCTTTTGATGAGGTTGATCAGGATCATCTCGTCATTCATCGACACGTAGTAGTCCGTTTCCTCCGGCTTGATCTCCTCGTACCAGATGAATCCGCTCTCCTCTAGCAGCAGGCTGAACTCCTGGGCTTCGAGCGCCTGCAGGAACCCCTGGTGAATGCCCTTCAGCCCGGCCTGCAGTCCGCTCCCCGCCGCGGCGAAGGCCAGACGGTACCTCCGGCCGATGAATTCGAGCGCTTCGGACAGCGCTTCCTCCACATCGTCCTTCCAGGAGAAGGCATGCTCCGGATGAATGTTAATCAGGGCTCCGAGCATCCCGTCAAGGTCCGTGAAGTGAATGCCGTGCCGCTGCCCGATCAGATCCGTCACGATATTCGAGACGATGAACTGGACCAGATCAAGGGCGATACCGCTGTCCTGCCCCGGCTCCATATGAAACAGCAGCACGGCATACTGGTCCGACTTCCAGTTCATGCGGTAGATCCGCGCCGCCTCATCCATGGACATGGACTCCTCCGCTTGTCCTTTGAGCAGGCGCGACAAATAATAGCCCTGCAGCACGCGCAGCTGCTGGTCCTGCCGGATGTTCATCTCTTCGCGCTCCTGCAGGGCCGCGAGCACGTTCTCCCGGATGAAGGTGTATTCATCCGTCGGGCTCCCCTCCCGGTCCTTCTTGAACCGGGAGAAAACATGGACGAGCTCCCGGACCGGACCATAGTTCTTGCGGGCGAAGTAGGAGATGCCCCCCGCCCCGATCAGGCAGCACAGCAGCAGACCAAGCAGGTTCAGATTGCGGATCTGCCGGGCCTTCTCCCAGAAGATATCCGCTGGGAAGACGGAGACGTACCGCCACCTCGCCGTATCCGAATCCAGGGAGGAGATGATGCTCTCGGGCGCTTCGTTTGACGCTGCCAGGTAGGCAGCCGGGACCGTCTCCTCCTGCCGGTTCTGGAACAGCACTTGGTCATGCTCGTCCATAATTACAATGCGGCCCTGGTTCACCCAGTCCACGTTCTCCAGCATGTGCTGTATTTTGTTGCGGTTGATCGGCATCATGAGCGTACCGGCCGGCCGGCCCACTCCCTTGTTCGTTAAGGATTGCTGAAAGACGACCGTCTCGCCCATCCGGCCGGCATCCATGACGGGCATCTGCCGGTACAGCTTGCGGCCCGGATCCCGCACGGCGTTCAGCCACATTTCATAAGTGAACGGGGGCGTCCGGTGCGTCACTTCGTAGAACATCGCGGCATCCGCATAGGTTTCGCTGGAGAGGACCTTGTTCAGCGGATTCGAGTAAATATAGATGCCTTGGATGAAATCATTCAACGCCTTGTACTTGCTGAGCTCCTGCCCGGTCTGGTACACCTGGAACGAATGAGCCGATTCCGTATCGCTCCCAAGCTCCAGGAACCGCTTGATCTCCGGATCGATCGACAGCTGGGCGGCCAGCTTCTCGGTCTGCTTCAGCTCATTGTCGATCACGTATTTGACCTGATTCAGCATGGCATTGCTCGCCCGCCGAATCTCATATTCCACGATCTCCCGGGTCTGCATGTAGACGACCGCACTGATGAGAACGGGTATGATCATGATCACCGCGTAGGATACAATCCACTTAAACGCCACGCTTCGGCTCCACTGCTTCCAGTTTCGTACCATATCCTGCGCTCCCCGAATGCCCATTTTTTCTACATTATATCCGACCCCCCGAAGAATTCAAGGAAACGGTTTCAGAACACGGTCCCCATTTTCGCAACAAAACCGATCTACAATAAGAAAATGATCGACAATTCGTAAACTCGGCCGGGACTGCCGGCGCTCCCGCACGATTCAAAAAGCAAACGCACCCCTGCAGGAGGAGTGCGCCGTGACGCCCGGGATGGTTGTCCATTCTGATCAATTGCCGAGCGGTTTGCGATTCTATACGCTCGATCTTTCGACGAGTTCAAAAGGAATTTCGATCCGGGACGGAGGGGCTGCAGGCTGCACCAATCTTTGGTAAAAGGCCAAAAAAGCCTGCCGGCCGATCTCCTGCAGCTGCTGGTCGATCGTCGTCAGCTGCAGCGCCTCGGAGATCGGCTGGTTATCGAAGCCCACGACAGCCAGCTGACCGGGGATCGGTATGTCCAGCTGCCGGGCGCGGGCCAGGACACCCGCGGCGGCTTCATCGCCGGTGACGAGCAGAGCCGAAGGCCGCTGTGCCATTCCGGCTATGGTATCCATCACCCGCATGCCGTCCCCCAGCATCGTGCAGCCTTCGAAGATCCACTCCGGGTGCAGCGGCTCGCCCATCCCGCACAGCGCGTCCGCATAAGCCGCGTACCTCTGGCGGCTGCTCTCGCTGTCCCGCCTGCCGATGCAGAATCCGATGCTCCGGTGCCCGCGGCGGTTCAGGCAGCGCATTCCCGTAAGGAATGCCTCGTAATGGTTCGTATACACGGATGAGATCCCCTCCAGCCGCACCGACTCACAGGCCGCGATCGGCCCGTCCCCTGCGTAAGGAGAGATCTCGGACCAGGGCAGCTCGTGGGAGCACAGAATCAGGCCGTCCACATGCCTCGTCCGTAGCATATGGAGGTAACGCCGCTCTTCATCCGGGTCATAGTTCGTCTGGCAGAGCAGCGCCGTATACCGGTGCTTCAGCGCCTCCTCCGTCAGACCGCCCAGCAGCGCATGGAAGTACGGATGATGGCTGAACGGAAGCACGACCCCCACCATCCCCGTCCGCCCTGTCGCCAGGTGGACGGCATTGGAGTTGGGGCTGTATCCCGCCCGCCGCATCGCTTCTTCCACCCGTCTGCGCTTCTCTTCGCTGACGTAAGGATGGCCGTTCAATACCCGGGATACCGTCGCAACGGAAACCTGGGCGGCCTTGGCAATCTCCCGGATATTCGCCATGGGTTCTCCTCCTTTTCTTTGCAGACTGTCCGCAGGATGGGAACGTTCATTCTCGCGCGGAGCCTTCCTGCGGCCTGTTTAAGAATGCTTCTGCCGCCATGTTGCCAGCCGCTCCTCCGTCAGCGTGCCCGGCACGGGCATATAAATGCAGCACATCAGGTTCTCGAGGTCATTGATCTGGTTGAAGGTTATAATCTCAAAATGCAGCCGCCCCATGACTTCGTGCTCGATCTCCACCTGCATCCCGTTCTTGTCGGCCACCTCGTGCAGCGGCCACCACGCCGCGAACTCCGCGCTTCGCTCCATCAGCGATTCCGTCAGCTCCGTGTACCAAGGCTGGTCAGCGGCTGGATCGTACACCTTCCGGTAGAACGAGAGCGCCACCTTGGTCGATGACTCCCAGTTGACGATCTTCGTCCGGAAGGCCGGATGCAGGAAGACGAGGCTCAGCATCTGCCGGTCCTCTGGCGGGATCAGGGAAAAATCCGCAAAGATCCCGCAGGCTTCGGCATTCCAGGCGATGAGGCGGTTTTGGGGGCCGATCACGAAGAACGGATAAGGTGTACACCGGACCAGATTCATGAAAGCGGGCGACAGCCGGTATTCGGACAAGTCCCTTGCCGGAGGAGTATAACGCCCGGCTAGCAGGTAGATGTATTGGCGTTCCGTCGCGGTTAACTTCAGCGCAGCCGAGAGGCGGTCGAGCACCTCCGCTGACGCGGAGACCTCGCGCCCCTGCTCAAGCCATGTGTACCATGTCATGCTCACGTCGGCGAGCTGGGCGACCTCCTCGCGGCGCAGTCCCGGCGTCCGCCGGCGCGTATGGCCCGCCGGCAGACCCGCTTGCTGGGGAGACAAGCTGCTTCTCCGTCTTTTCAGAAATTCACCTATTGCTTTTCGGTTACGGCTGGCTTCCATCGAGCGAGACCCCCATCCGGGTATTTTTTATACTAGTTACGTCTCCTACTGTCTCAAGTATAGAAGGCATGCTACCCTCGATTCAAGCGTCGTTACTCACGCGCCAATCTACTGCTGAAAGAAGGAATGCCTTATGCCGCTCCATCCCCAAGCCGAACAGTTTCTGAAAGACACCGCCTCGCTCCCCTTATCCCACGAACTCGAGCCGGAAGCCCTGCGCGCTCTGGTCGCCGGAACGGCCATGTCCGGGACGCCCCCGCTTGCCTCGGTGACGGATACCCATGCCCCCGGCCCTTATGGCGACCTCCCCCTGCGGATCTACCGGCCGGTGAAGGAAGGCCTGCTGCCGGTGATCGTATTCTTCCATGGAGGCGGCTTCGTCCTCTGCAGCGTCGACAAGTACGATCCGCTCTGCCGTAAGCTGGCCGCCGAAACGGGATGCGCCGTCGTCTCAGCCGATTACCGGCTGGCGCCGGAGCATAAATTCCCCACCGCCGCCCATGAAGCCGTATTCACGGTCAAGTGGGCCGCCGAGCAAGGAGCTGCGCTTGGCTTCGATGTGTCCCAAATCATCGTGGCGGGGGACAGCGCCGGCGGCAATCTGGCTGCCGTGGCGGTACAGCAAGCCTGCAGCGATGACTTGCCAGGAACCATCATCGGCCAAATCCTCATTTGTCCGATGACCGATTTCTCCCATGAATACGAATCCGAAAGACAGTATGCATCGGGCTATTTTCTGAACCGGGACATGCTGGATTACTTCACACGCCACTACCTGCGCGGCGATGCGGACCGTCTCGACCCGCTCGCTTCCCCCATGCTGGGACGGCTCTCCGGCCTGCCGCCGGCACTCCTCATCACAGCCGAATATGATCCTCTCCGTGACGAAGGCGAGGCCTACGGCCGCCTGCTGATGGAATCCGGCGTGGGAGTCGTGGGAAGGCGCTACCCCGGCATGATTCACGGCTTCTATGCCATGACCGACTTATTCGATGACGGCCATACGGTATACGAAGACATCCGGCGCATGCTCCACGGCCTCCTGCCTGCTCCCCTGCAAGGATAAGCGGCATCGCCGTCACAGCATAAACAGCCCACCTGTCACAGGTGGGCCGCAGCGCCATATACGCAAGGTTAAGCTTGTGGAGATCAAGAGGTAGTCGACAAGCTCCTGCCTCCCGTCCGGATGACTTCCCGGTACCAGTGGAAGCTGTCCTTCGGGATCCGGCGCAGCGACTTCGCATCGGTCTCGTCCCTGTCGATATAGACAAACCCATAGCGCTTCTGATACCCGTTCAGCCAGCTGAGCACATCGGTGAACGACCAGCTGCAGTAGCCGATCAAGTCCACGCCGTCATGGATCACCTGCTGGCATTGAAGCAGATGGGACTTCATGTAGGCAATCCGGTAGTCGTCATGGATGGTATCGTCCGCCTCCAGCTTGTCGAACTCTCCCAGTCCGTTCTCCGTGATGAACACCGGCAGGCCGTAGCGGCTCGTAATCCGGCGAAGGCCGATCCGCAGACCGATCGGGTCGATTGCCCAGTCCCAGTTCGATGTCTCGAGGTTCGGATTCGGCGCGGTCTTGTACAGGCCCGGCATCCCGGTCGATTGATTGCTGCCCTTCTGTCCTGTCGTATTCATTCGGCCTTCGGCGACGCCATCCAACGGATTGTGTTCGTAGGTGATCGTCTGATAATAATTGACGCCGACGAAGTCCGGCCTGCCCCGGCGCAGCAGCTCCAGGTCCCCCTCTTCGAAGACAGGGGCCAGTCCCTGCTCTTCCAGATACCGCAGGGGGAGCTGCGGATACTGTCCAAGGCAGTACACATCGAGCCACCAATAATTGGTGAACTCCTCCGCATTCTCGAACGCCAGCATATCCTCGGGCTTGCTGGAAGCCGGATAGGCAGGGGAGTAAGCAAAGCTCGGTCCGATCTTGCCGTGCGGCACAAGCCTGCGGAAAGAATCAATCACTCTGGCGTTGGCCAGGAAGGCGTGGTGGTTCGCCTGGTAGAACCGTTTGCGGTTCTTGACGCCCGGCGGATGCATGGCGGTAATGAAGCCGTGGTTCGTATTATAATTTTGCTCGTTAAGCGATACCCAGTATTTGACCCGGTCGGCGTAGCGCTCGAACAAGGTGATGCAGTACCGGTCAAAATCCTCGATAATGCGCCGGGATTCCCAGGCTCCGTATTCATCCATGAGAGCCTGGGGGACATCCCAGTGGTACAGCGTCAGCACCGGCTCAATGCCGTGGGCGAGCAGCTCGTTGATCAGGTTGTCATAGAACTGCAGGCCCGCTTCATTCACTTCACCATGGCCGGAGGGATAGATCCGCGGCCAGCTGATCGAGAAGCGGTACGCCTTCAGGCCCATCTCCGCCATCAGCGCGATATCCTCCCGGTACCGGTGGTAATGGTCCATGGCCATGTCTCCGTTGCTGCCCTTATAGGTTTTGCCTTCGATCTTAGTGAATAGATCCCACACCGACGGCCCCTTCCCGTCTTCGTTCCAAGCGCCTTCAATCTGGTAAGCGGCCGATGCCGAGCCCCAGAGAAACTCCGGCCCGAAGGGGCGCAATTCGCGATGAATCAACTATCGTTCACTCCTCGGTTGAATAAGTATATTCCTTCTGTGCACCCCATCAGTATAAAATATGAAACGCGTTACAGAGCAAGAGCTTCATTTGCACGCTTCATTTGCCCGCATCCTTTGCTCACCTTGGGTACCCTCTAGTCTTCTTCTTGAAGAGCCTGAAGCCATACAGCACGAAGACCGCAAGACATACGGTAAAATCCAAAAACGGCCAGTAGCTGCTTGCCAGATCGTTAAAATACGCGATGTCCGGAAAGGCGACGATGGAAGATACGAGCAGGATCATGCCAAGCGGCAGCGTCATCAGCTTGGGCTCCTTGAACCCGGCAAGCTGGGAGACCCCCAGATTCAGCGCATAGAAGTTCAACACCGTCTTGAAAAAGGTGGTAATGATCCACATAATCCCCAGAATCACTTCAATGCGCTCAAGGAAATTGCCGATCCCGATCTTCTTCGCCAGCGAATAAGCGGGATAAATCTGATTGGCCGCGACTGGAGCTCCGATGACCACAATGGTAAGTACAATGACGATCTCCAGGACGATGCCGCCGATCAGAGCGCCGATAAGCATGCTCCGCGGCATCTTCTCCTTGTTGTTCGTGGAAGACAGAATCGTGAGCATACAAACGGCTTCCGCGAACGGAAAGGTAATGGCCGTCAGCGATCCGTAGAGTACCGGCTTGACGCCGCTGCCCAGAGGGATCATTACATTCTGAAGGTCGATCTCCGGCAGGAGGCAGACCGCCAGCAGGCAGAACAGCAGGAAAAAGTGGGGGAACAGGATCTCTCCCGTACGTGCGATCGTCTCGATCCCGAGCCGTGCTCCAAGCACGACAATGAACAGGAATAACAGCTGGATCGATTGAATGGGGGTCAGCGGCATGATCTGCGTCGTCATGAAATCCCCCATCTCCCGGACCTGTGCCGATACCATGAGCAGAAAATAAAAACAGAGCACGAAGGCAGCCGCCCGCCCCCCCCACTTCCCCAGCTTACGGCTGCTGTACTCATACAGATTCATCTCCGGATGAAGCTTCCCGAGCCTAGCGAACAGATAGATAAAGATCAGGCCGATGATCATCCCGATCAGTCCCGAAATCCACGCATCCTCCTTGGCATACATGGCGGGGAAGGAGGGCAGCACCAGGATGGAGTCTCCGATGACGTACAGCGTCACCAAGACGGTTAGCTGCCGGTTGCTTATTTTCACCTGGCTCTGCATGACACTCACCTGCCTTGGGCTTGAACTCTGCCGCGCACCCAGGTGAGGGCAAGCAGCAGGAGGGGAAGGCCGACCTGAAACGGGAGATGAAGGTACAGCGGGACGATCTTCAGTCCGACTTCGATATGCTTCATAAAGCTGTCCGTCATGACCAGCGAATATAGAAACAGGAGGAGGCCCAGACACAGGGTGAGCTCTCTGCGCCGTTTCCGGATGTGAAACAGTTCCGCGAACCCCAGCATCGAGGCATACAGGAAGACCGTGATCTTGAAAAAGTCTCCGATAATTAATGTAACAATGGCGATCACTTCCATCCTCTCGATAAATTCGCCCAGCCGGATTTTCCCCAGCGTCCGGAGGAGCGGGAAGGTCGCATTCTCGGCCCCGTAGGGGGAGAGTACGCTGATGTTGAGCGTAATGATTATGCTTAGGGCGAAGCCGCTGATGAGAATGACGGTCAGTCCGGTCTTTCTGGCGAGCCGCGGATGTTTCAGGGAAGGCAGCAGCATCGTAAACACAACCAGCTCCCCGAACGGAAACGTGGTGGTCAGCGGGAACGCCGTCTGGAGTACTGGCTTCCAGCCATGCTCCAGAGGGGGAAGCATATTCTCCCACTGGATCGCATTCGAAGCGATAAGGAGGAACAAGGACAGCACCCCCAGAAATGCAATGACGCCCAGAAGAAGCTCGCCCAACCGTCCAATCGTTTCAATGCCGAGCAGACAAGCGTATATCACCGGAAGGACCATCACCAGAAGGACGACAGCCATCGGCGTCAGCGGCAGGATGGAGCTCAGCAGCAAAGCGCCGAAATCCCTCATGTCCCTTGCCGCAATGTAAAAAAAATAAAGCATATACAGCATGGCCGCCAAGCTCCCGAGGGGCCTGCCGAATCCGCTCTTCAGCCAGCCGACCAGAGAATGGTACCCGTGCTTGCGGTACAAGCTGTCATAGATCAGGAATAGGAGCAGACCCGCGGCCATGCCGAACAGAATGGCCAGCGGGGCATCCTGCTTGGCCTGCATACCGAGGCCGACCACCACGGAGGTGCCCATTTCGAATATCAGCATGACCGCGGCAAGTTCACCTGCATTGATTTTCTGCATCACGGTCCCCTTTCCGTTCTTACACCTGGAGCAGCTGCTTCAGCAGATCCGATACCGGCTTGTACACCACGATCATGATTCTCGAAGGGTTCGGCAGCTCCAAATTGGTGGCGAACTCGAGAATGTTGAGGCCCGTTCCGGCCAGCAGCATCCCGAAGAAGACGATCCGTTCCCTTCTCCGCTGCTTCCGCCAGATCGGGGAATCGATCCATAGGAAGAAGAGTGCAGCGGCAACGATAGACAGAACAATGAACGGCATCCCACGTTCTCTCCTTCATCTTTTAAGCTGGAAGATCGGGTTGGCGACGGTACCCAAGCGGCGGATTTGGAAATCGGCTTTGACGTACACCTGCATCTGAGGGAACAGCTTGTCCCATTCGTCTTTGATTTGATCCCAGCCCTTGGGGTCCGATCGTCTGATCTTGTCCCCGAACCCGAAGATATCCGACTTATACTTCTTTTGGGCTGCCGCCAGGGCGGCCTTCACAATCTCCTGCAGCCGCGCACTTGCGACCCGCTCCAGCTCGTCGATCGTTTCGGGCTTGGTCAGATCCACCTCGCACTGGACCTCCCCGATATTGCCCTCATTGCGGACCTCGATGGTGATCTCCGGTTTTCCGCCCACCACCCTCCCCGTCATCACGGTTTTGGAGCGGACGATCTCGAGATTCATCTGCCCCCCTTTGGGACAGCGCATCGATCCCACGGTCCGGTACACCTTATTGGTGATGTAGACATAGCCCTTGCTCTCCTTCTCATCCAGCCATCCGATCAGCTTATCCTTTCGGAATACCGCCAGACTCGAGATCTTGATTTTGGTTTCCGGGTCCGGCATGCTGAGCTCTTTCTTGCTTGAAGCCTTCTTTTTCCCTATAATCTTGACCCCGGTAAGCACTGGATTCCTGCCCTCCTTGACCAGATCGTTAATGAACCGGTCCAGCGTAATGGTCAGTGCCGGGGCCCATGATTTCTCCGATTCATACAGCGAGGTGAACAGTTTGTTCGCCGGCACCTCTTCGATCGCGGTAAGCACCTTCAGGATTTCTTCGGCCCGGGACTCTTTGGCGACCACGATATAGAAATCCGTACGCATCTCATGATTCCTCGACAAAAAATCCAGGATGGGGGCAACACCCTCTTTGGCCAGGCTCTCCCCCAGCACGAGAATGCGCAGATGGGACAAGTAGAGTCTGCGGGGACTTTCCTCGGTGATCCGCCCAATGGCTTCGTAGATCGTTTTGGCAGTGGTCTGGTACACGGTAACCGGTGAGTTGCCGCCTCCGCCCTGCCTCGAGGCTACCTCCCTCGGCTCAACCACCTGTGCGGTGATCCGGTAGCCGCCCTTATCATCCTTATCGATGCCAAGCCCCATATTGATGGCCAACTGGTTCATCTCCCTGCGGTTCCAGCAGCCGGTGAGCAGAAGCGTACAGCAGGCGATCAGTATGGGGACAACGAGCATTCTACTGTACATACAAGCTCCTCCTTACGGTCAAGCGGGGCCTCTGGATTTGCGGACGGGGGCGGGCTCGATCCGGGTCGAATCCTGCTGGGAGATCAGCCTCGGCCGATTGCGCTGCATCCAGCGGGGCAGCCGGAAGAGGGCGTCATCCTGATCCCCCGGGATAAAGGGCCCGAACGGACTCATGTAGGGTACGCCGAACGACCTCAGGGAGCACATGTGCAGCAGCAGGGTGATCGTCCCGATGGTCACCCCGTACAGGCCGAACGAGGCGGCGAGACCCATCAGAATAAAGCGCAGCATCCGGATTGTAATCGATAAATTGTAGGCCGGGAGCACAAAGCTGGAGATGGCCGTGATCGCCACCACGATGACCATCGCCGCAGACACAATGCCCGCTTCGACAGCCGCCTGGCCGATGACCAGGGTACCTACGATGGAGATCGCCGACCCGACGGCCTTTGGCATCCGGATGCCGGCTTCCCTCAGGATCTCGAAGGTAATCTCCATGATCAGCGCCTCAATGAAGGCCGGGAAGGGCACTCCCTCCCTCTGCGCCGCCAGGCTCATCAGCAGGCGGGTAGGAAGCATCTCCTGATGGAAGGTGGTGATGGCGATATAGAGCGAAGGCGCGCTGAGCGCGATAAATAATGCGAAAATCCGGATGAACCGGATCAGCGTACTGATATCCGCCCGCTGGTAATGATCCTCCGCCGATTGATAAAACTGCATAAAGAGCGCAGGGACCATAAGCACGAATGGCGTACCGTCGACCAGGATCGCGACGCGCCCTTCCAGCAGCCCTGCAGCGATCACGTCCGGACGTTCCGTGTTGAATACCGTCGGAAACGGGCTCCACTTGTTGTCCTCGATCATCTCCTCGATGTAGCTTCCTTCCAGGATGCTGTCGAGCTTAATCCGGCCCAGGCGCAGGCGGACCTCCTCTACGATCTTCTCATTGGCCAGCCCTTCTATATACATCACGGCAACCGCCGTTTGGGTAAATTCACCCAGCGAGATGCTCTCCAGCCGCAGCTTCGGATCTTTGATCTTCCGGCGGATCAGTGCCGTATTGGTCCGCAAGGTTTCCGTGAAGGCTTCCTTCGGCCCCCTCACGACATTCTGGGCCGTAGACTCGGTGACACTCCGGTCCTCCCAATGTCTCATACCGATCGACAGAGCCTGCGGAATCCCGTCTGCCAGCAGGAGGACCTGTCCCGACAGCAGCGAGCTCATCAGGCCTTGGCGTTCCTTCATCTCCTCGACCGAGCCGGCGGTCAACACAAGCTCCTTCAAGCCCTGCAGCAGGGAGCCTTCCGACCGCTGGAGCAGGTCCATCTCGTGAGAACCGATCCCGTTCATCAGGGGGGTCAGGACAAAGTGCTGCACCGCATTCGTGTCCGTCAGGCCTTCCGTATACAGGATGCAGAAGTTCAGCTGCCCGTCCGGGCCTGCACGGAAGGTTCTAGACACGATATCTTCGCTGTTCCCCACATCGCGGAGAATCCCGGTGACATTCTCCTCCAGGGAGGAGGACAGGGGCCGGGCAGCGTGCGCTGCCTGCTCCCGGCCGCGGCCCGGAGGGCCGCCGGCATTCTTCAACTCATCCATCCGTGGCATCTTCCTCCATTAAGGGACTTGCTCTGGATATCATTTCCCAAAGAGGACAAATTATGTTTCTCCCCCCACTCGAAGGCTCAACTCTTCGAATCCGATTCGCGGCACCCCGGAAGAAAAACAGACTCCCTCGGCCTTTTCGCCAAGGGAGTCTGTTTCTTGTTCGGTGGGTGAACCGATTAATTGACCAGAGAGGAGGGCCAGGCACCATACCAGGAGTACCCGGTTCTCCGTTCCTGCTCAATCTCACTAAGCTTGTACTTGACCACCCCGTCCCGTCCTGCGAAGATGGGCTTATTCGTGCCGATCTCATAGAAGCGGGCCCAGATCGGAGATGCGTTCGGATCGCTCACGACCACAACATCATCGCTGGTCTTCACGACTTTGATTCCTGTAAGCTTCACTGCGCCAAACCACTTCACCGCAGCCTGAATCGAAGTGGCGATCTGCGGGGTTGAAGGGCGGGTCTGCAGGAATTTGACAATGCCCACGCTTTCCTTGGCGCAAAGTGAAGGAACTTCATACGCTCTGGCACCGGCAGGCTTCAGAGTGACGGAATCATGCTGTTGTCCCCAGGCCGTCAGCTGTCCGTTCACCACAAGCTGCGTTTTTAACAGGCATTCCACCCCCTTAGCGACGGCATTCCTGCTTTTATCCGCTAAGGTGCTGTCAATGAAAGAAAAATCTCCTTTTTTATTGGCGACTTCGTCCAAAAGAATCATGACGTTAATCATGGCATCATCATTATAAGTGATATGGTTGTGATACCCGGAGCTTTGATAGATCTGCGGCCATCCGCCGTTAGCATACTGCATCGTCAATAAGAATTGGATCCCTTTAACCGCTGCTGCAGAATATTGGCTGTTTTTTGTCTTTTGATATTCGGCGGCCAATCTTCGAATTTCGGTATAGGTCGCTTTGTTGTCGATCGTTGACTTGGCCCAGTCTCCGCTGGTAACCGAATAGTCTTTTCTCCAGCCCCCGTCGGACTGCTGGTATTTTAAAATATCGGAGATCGAGGCTGTTGCGCCCGAAGCATCGGCAGCGTATACGGTGGACGAAGGCAGCACGGCCAAGCCTGCGGAAGAAAATGCAAAGGTTACAGCCAATACGACGGCGGCATATTGTTTTTTGAATCTGATCATGTTACACACTCTCCTTTATTTGAACTAGAATCATGGATGGAACGGTTGAGACTCCTCCCCCTTTATCCTCACGACATAAAAAAGTAGATTTTAAAATGATTGTAAGCGTTTCCTACATCCCCAGTTTAATTTTACATATTTATCCTTTATTTGTCAAATAACTAAACAAAGTTTGTAAAGAGGCCGGATTGTTCCAGCCCAAACAGCCCGCAGCAGCCTGATCTCTCAGGCCGGCAGGCTGTTTGGGCTGGGGTTGGCCAGGTCAGCCCGCAGCCGCCGCTTTGTCCGCGACATACTGCACGTCCGTCCTGTCGACCACTCCATCACGGTTCAAGTCGTAGCGGGCGTCGAAGCCCGCCTCTCCGCTGCGGAGCCCCTCGTGGCGTGCGATAAGGACCAGATCGCCGAGGCCGATCTTCCCATCGCCGTCATAGTCTGCTCCGCCTGCCGTTACGGTCAGGCGCACCGGGTCGCCCAGCGGGCGGACGGTTCCGCTGCTGTCCGCGAGCTGCGAGGCGCCGCCCTCGAGCACGAACTCCCCGCTGCCGCGCTGCAGCACGGTGAACCGCAGGGTGACGAGACCTACGTCACCGTCGTGACCGGCGCGGCCGCCAAGCAGCGTGCCGGCCAGCGCCGCGGAGCCGTCGGCTGTCTTCTGGCTGAGCAGGGCGTCCTGCTTCTCCGTACCGAAGGAGGAGTCCAGCCATACCTGCGTGAGCTTGAAGCGCGCCCCGTCGTAGTTCAGCTTCAGCAGGAAGGCGTACAGATCCTCCGCATCTTCGGCGCGGATCTTCAGTTCCAGGGAGGAGCCCACATCCAGAAAGCCCGGCTTCGCCGTGAGCGAGAGAGGCGCAGGCACCGGCGCGGGTGTATAAGCCGGCGTTACAGCCGAAGCCTCGATGCCCTGCGCGGTAACGTTCCCCGCAGCATCCTGTGCGGTGACCCGGAACGTGTAGTTCGTTTCCGGCTTCAAGCCGGTAACGGCGTAGGCGTATACTTCACCGCTGACGGTCTGCAGCAGCTCCCCGTTCGCATAGATGCTGTATGAGGCCACCCCGAGGTCGTCAACCGCCGGGGTCCAGGCCAGGCCGGCGCTGCTGTACGTGATGTCCGTTACGCTGAGCGCGGCGTTCGTCGGCCAGACCGGCGCCTTGCCGTCCCCAGCAGGCACATCCAGTGTGACTGCGGTGACCGACGGCCGGACCGGGCTCCGGTTGCCTGCCGCATCCAGCGCTTCGATCCGGAAGGTGTAGGAGGTCGCCGGCGAAAGCCCGGTAACGGCATAGCTGTACGTGCTTCCGGACACGGTGACGAGCTGGGCACCCTCCCGGTAGACCCTGTATTCGGTCACCGCCTGATCGTCCACGGCCGGCTGCCAGCTCAGGTTCAAGCCCTGATAAGTCACGTCCGTGACCGCGAGTGCCTTGCTCGGCTCGGACCAGCGGGGCGGAGTGTAATCCCCCGGAGGGACCATACCGGTATTCAGCCGGAACAGCCCGCCGCTCACGGACTGATACCAGCTGCCGTCCGCATAGTAAAAGGACATATCATAATAGGAATAGGGCGTTATTTTCTTCGGCAGCGTGTCTCCCGGGGCATAGGTATAGAAGTCCTGGTTATAAATGAGCCCCAGCCCGCCGAACGGCGTCAACTCCAAGATACTGGAGTATCCGTTAAAATAGGTCACCTGCGTTACCGTTCCATGAGGCGACTCCAGAAAGATTTGATTGCGTCCGGACGCGGTGGATTGAGTCACGGCCTTCCAGCCGTTATTCTCGTGCAGGCTGCCATGTTCTTTTTTGAGCAGAGGGACAAGCTCCTCGCTGTAGGGCGTCACGGCCCCTGTCTCGGTGTCAATCAGAATATTCCGGGGATGCATATAGGCATACCGCCCATCCTCTTGTACCGTGAGGTAATAGGTCGGGGTTCCGCGGTCCCCGGGTGTGGTTTGGACGCCGGTATCGATCAGCTGTCCGTCATGCCATACATGAATGCTGCCGTAATCTTGCCCGATGGACAGTATGGCTCCCGTGCGGGTCAGATGCATATCCGATACGTAGAAATTTTCCGGATCGGACGCGGTTTTATATACAACGGATTCCGATCCGTCGCGAAGCTGTTTGATCCGCAGACTGCCTTCGGGGCTCACATACAAGACCCGTGAGCCGTCGGCATCCACAATCCGGCCCTTCACGTCGTACACAGGAATCCGGGTGACGGGATCCACATACAGGAGGTAGGTTGATATGAACCGGCGGTAGTGGTTGCCGTCATATACCTCCACTCTGTAAGTCAGAACCTGATTTTTGTAAGCGGACAAGTCCACTTCGCGGCTCAGGGCCCCCGA
The DNA here is from genome assembly GCF_049942825.1 of Paenibacillus sp. S-38. Taxonomy (NCBI): domain Bacteria; kingdom Bacillati; phylum Bacillota; class Bacilli; order Caryophanales; family Paenibacillaceae; genus Paenibacillus; species Paenibacillus sp. S-38. The sequence continues at coordinate 2,386,851 of NZ_CP187970.1, read as the reverse complement.
CGCCTTGAACGTTTCAATCGTTTGGCTGCCCAGACTGATTGCTGCGACAATCTTCGGAGTCGACAGCACATCGCTGGTCTGAACCTCGGCTCTGAACTTCCCGTTGTGGACCAGGGTATTCGGCGTAACGCCGCTAACCGTCACTTCGGGCGGCGCGTCGTACAGGAAGGCTTTGGAGACCGATTTGGCGTTTCCGAGATAATCCTGCGCCGTTACCGTTAAGGTCTTGGTCCCCTGCTTCAGACCGGTCAGCGGGAAGTAATTCCCCCAGTAGCAGGCATAGTCATAGTAATCCCTGCATTCCCTGAAGGGCAGCTCGATCTCCTTATCGTCGATCTTGGCGGTTACCTTCTGCAGCTCATATTCGGATTTGATCGTGACGGAGACATAAATCTGCTCATACTGCGGCTCTCCGCGATCAAAGTCGTTGAGCTTTAGAGTCATCTCCCCCGCCCCGTGCGCATACATGGGAACCAGCAGCAGCACCAACAGCCCGATCCACCATCCGAACACAGTCCTTCTCATCGTTTTTTCACCCATCCCCTCATGATACACTTTGTATTGAACAATAGGCGATACATCCATGCTCCCTGTATGCATTCGGCATCCTTCTACAGCATCCTCCATCCTTAACGATTCTTTAGAAAGGATTGAATATTTTACCTAATCGAGGAAAAATACTATCGTTAGATCAAGCTGTCCGGCGAAGCCATGGCCAAGTAAAGGATCCGATTTCGGATGGACGTTATCGCATAAAAAAACAGCCGCCCCTAATCTTACAGGGTATAGCTGTTTCCTCTATACAAAATTACTCCGACTCTTCTTCCTTGTAAGAACTCGATGGATCCACCGCGATCGTGTTTGTATCGCCATTCCATGTCACATTGAAATCGATCACTTTGGCGACATCGCGCAGTTTAAAATAGGTGCTGCCGTCGATCAGATAGGCGGTCATCCGAACCGCTTGGCCGTTCACGTATAACGTCGAATCCGAAGCCGCTGCTTTCATGGGCGCGGACGCTCTGTTACCGGATGCGGAGAGTTCACCGGCGGCTGCCGTGTACGCTTCGTTCGAAGTCAGGCTGATCGCATTTGCAGCGCCGTCCCACGTCACGTTGAACTGCTTATCCGTGCCCGAGAGTACCGCCGCCAGATCCCGCAGCTTGACATAGTTGCTGCCGTCCAGATGGTACGCATCCATTGCGGCCGGTTTCCCATCCACCATCACAGAGGAGGTTGTCGGAGCGGCCGATACGACGGCTTGGGAGGGTGCGGCGCTGATCTCATCCATCCAGGCGAACAGCTCCTCGAGATCGTAATCCCCGCCGTGCCCCTGTCCCCAAGGCAGCGCGAAGTCAACGCTGTAGCCTTTATTCTCCAGCGCTGCGGCTAGAATAGCCGGAACGGCGATGGAGGTATCATTATCCGAGGTGCCTTGGCGAATCCGCCAGTTGGCCGCGGTAGTTGCGCCCTCGGTACCGATATAGTACATCGGGTTCATCATCTTCACGAGCGCAGCGTCAGCGAGGGTGCCTTCCACCGTGCTGTTCTCCAGGCCAAACTGGGTAAAATGCTGGACATTGGCCGCCGCCGTGCCGAACAGCTCGTTCTCGGCATTGCTGAGATCCAGACCGTCGAAGGCGGAAGGGGTTTTCATTCTTCCAACGTAGGCGAGATATTGGTCAAAATCCAGGTCGGTGACCGTTCCGTCCTTCAGGGTAATCCAGGTCAGCGGCGAGAGATCCGTACCGCTGTCCAGCGCTTTTTGCGCCGATGCGATCACATAAGATGTAAGATATTTTTTAAAGGATCCATTCCCCTCGGCATCCAGGGTCAGCAAAGTTCCGTCGGCAGCGGTAATCCCGAGGCTGTTCACATACTCGGGGAACATGGCGCTCAGCTCGTCCGAGATCGCGATCTGATCTTCCGTCAGTGTGCCTTCGACCATCGTCCGTTTGATGTTATAATCCGTATCCTTGGAGATCACCAGCTTCTTATAATCGTTCATTCCGTTGAACAGCCACTCATAAGCCATGTCCGCCCTGCCGAAGCTTCAGACCCAGCTCCGAAGCGCTGCCCAGGTCGAGCTCGCACTCGATCTCATACGTCCCGCCCTTCACGCCCGACAGGACATGGGTACCCGGTGTCAACGTTACGTCCTCCCACTGTTCCTGTTCTCCGCGCAGCTTCTGAAGCTCAGCCACCGGCTCCTGCACCAGCCGGACTCCGACGGGCAAGGTCTTCAGGGACAGCACCCGCGGAAGCGTCATGGCGCTTCTCCAGCTGCCCGTCGGCGTGAGGTTGGCATATTTCCAGTTGCTCATCCACCCGCTGAAGAGCCGGCCCCCATCCGTCCGGTTCGCATCCGACCAGGTCACACCGGCATAATGATCCCTTCCGTGGTCCAGCCACAGCACGGTGTCCGTCGGTGCATCGCTTGTGAACCCCCTGCCGTCAAAGCTCCCGACAAAATACTGGGTCCGCGAGCCTTCCGGGCGATCGGGGTTGTCGCCGATGCTGACAATCAGCACCCACAGGGTCCGGTCCGCCTGTCCGTCTACAGGCAGCTCGATGAGGTCCGGGCATTCCCATACGCCGTCGTGCGAGCCGGCGCCCGCCCCAAACTCGCTTGCATACGCCCATGCCTTCAAGTCGGAAGACGTATAGAACAGAACACGGTCCCCCGCTGCAATCACCATGATCCACGTCCGCTCGGGAGCATACCAGAACACTTTGGGATCCCGGAAATCGGCCAGCTGTTCATGGTCAAGCACCGGATTCCCCTCATAGGTCACCCAGGATCTTCCTTTATCCAGGCTGTAAGCCAAGCTTTGACGCTGTCTCGGACGCCCCGTATCCGGATGCTGGTCCGCATGCGTGAAGACCGCCACCAGACCCGGCCTGCCACCGAAGAAGCCGCTGCTGTCTTCCCAATCCACGACGGCGCATCCCGTGAAGATCTGTCCGTGACGGTCCGGCCTCAAGGCTATCGGCAGATGCTCCCAATGCTTCAAATCCGTACTTACCGCATGCCCCCAGTGCATGGGCCCCCAGGTGGTTCCGCCCGGATGATATTGATAGAACAGATGGTACTCTCCGTCCCAGTAGACCATGCCGTTCGGGTCATTCATCCAATTCGCCGGCGGTGTAAAGTGAAATTGCGAGCGGTATTTTTCTTGGTATGGCGTGGTATTCATGGATCATCTCTCCCATTCCCTTTATTTATTGGGTCACGCTGCGGTCATACCCGGCCTGCTTGATCTTCAGCCACTCCTGCAGGCCAAGGCGGTCCAGTTCTTTCAAATAGGCCGCCCATTCCGCTTCCACTTTGCCGTTCTCGATCCACTCTGTACGCATACGGAGTGCCGTCCAGCGGCAGGTGCTTCAGCATGTTCGTCGATGGATCGAGCTCAAAAATGTTCTGCTGGGCGGTATCACCGTAAGTCCCCCAGTTATTCTGCACGGACTGGAGCGGATCGTACAGCTGATCCATCCACTTGGCCGTGGCCTCCAGGTTCTTGTTCTCCTTGGTGACCACCATCCGGCCCCGGTCAAAGCGCATCCCGTTCGTTCGGGTCACATTCTTCTCGCCCGACGGTCCCTTAAGGGCCGGCATCAGGTCGTACTTGTCATTCGCTCCTGTAATATTCACTTTATCCCAAGTGAAGTAGAGGCCGTATCGTTCCTCCTTGCCCTTGGCGAGATAAGTAATCCAGTCCTGAGTGAACGCTTCAATATCGATCAGGCCCTCCTGGTATAACTCATGAAGGAACTTTACCCCTTCCTTGAACCCGTTATCCGATGAGGTGAACAGAAACCTGCCGTCATCGCTGACCATCGTGTGGTCCCAGCCCCTTCTTGAAGCTCGGCATCTTTCTCAATGAGGCCGTCCAGCGGGATGATCGTCCCGTCCTTCGCCAGACGCAGCAGGTCATAGTCCCCCAGGCCCGCATCGAAGATGGCGTCCGGCAGGTCCCCGGTGGCCAGCGCCAGGTTCCTCTTCTCCGCGAACGTTTCGCTGGTATAGCTCTTCCACTCAATGTGAATCCCCGTCTTCTGCTCCATCCGCTGGAAGATCAGCTTCTGATTGGGATCCGCCGGAGCCAGCGGAGAGCTCTGTGTCATGAATTTCAGCGTCACAGCGGAATCGCTTCCCGTGCCTGCGGCATCCGCTGCCCCGGAGTCCTTGTCGCTGCAGCCCGTTACGGCCAGCATCGATGCCGCTGTAATCATCACTGCCTTGGTGAAGTGTTTCATATATACCCCTCCCTATAGTCGAACCTGAATCTCCTGAATCTCCTGATTCTCCTGAATCTCCTGAATCACCGCGCCCGCTTTCTGTCCATACGTATTATTCCCATCCTACTTTAAGGAACCGACCATAACCCCCTTCTCAAAGTACTTCTGGAAGAACGGATACATGATCAGCAGCGGAAGGCTGGAGATGACAATCGCCGCATATTTAATGATTTCGGATAACCGCTTCATCTCTGCCATCGCCAGCTGATCCCCGATCATGCCGGGAGCCACTTGATTCTGGATGAGGATGGACCGCAGCACGAGCTGCAGCGGATACAGCTTCGGGTTCTCGAGATAGATCATGGCGTCAAAGTACGAATTCCACTGACCGACAAAGGCGTACAAGGCGAGCACGAACATAATCGGCTTGGACAGCGGAAGGATAATCCAAACAGGAGCAGGTCGGAAGCCCCGTCCACCTTGGCCGCTTCATTCAGCTCTTTCGGAATGCCTTTGAAGAAGGTCCGGGCCAGAATAATATTCCATACATTGACGGCACCGGGAAGAATGACGGCACACTACACTCTAACGACACAAATTCACCTACATTAACGACACAAAAGTTCCAACATTACACTAGTACAACTGAATTTATTCTTTAGATGTAAAAAAAAAATCGCTTTTTAAGGCGATTTTAGAATATGCTTTGTTGATGATTTAAATAGTTTTTTATTTTAAACGTTTTTCTATTTGTTCCTTTGCGTAGTGGCTGCTTATCTAGTATATCAAAATCTTTTTTAACATATTTGGTTGTGGTGCAAAAAACTTCCCCCATGGTATTATTGGCTGAACTGAAAATGTGGGATGGGGTAAACTAATATGGAAACGATATCGAATTTGTTCAAATGGAAACATTATGAGGCGGAAAATTATTTTGTTAACCGTTAGATCCCTAAGGATAAGATTGATCCCAAATATTATGAATTAAGAAAGGGTCGATATGTCGTTGCTGAAGGGGAGGGGTATCGAACAGATAATAATTTCCTTACGTCCTATGGAGACAATGGCTTGGATGCTCTGCAATTCAAACTAACGGCCGGAAAGATCGACAAGGAGAAAATGAACCAAGAAAACGGCGTTATCGTTATACAAAAAGTAAGCACGACTACGGAAAGTGGAAAACAACTAATTATCGATCAAACCCGCTTTAAGGTTGGAGATCGCATCAAAATTCGATCAATTGACGGAGACCGAAAAGTTTACCAAACCGTGACAGTGGTCGGAATCGTTGATCAAGATTTGTTGTTGAAGGGGCATAATAGCAGTGAAATTATTTCAATTCATTACGACGCCGGAAGTTTATTCCAAGATTATGGGGATCGACCATAATCCAGAATCTTCATCCTTGCAAATCCGGATATATCGAACCAGCCTATAACAGACTATCTCAAATCGTTAAATGAAAAAGACGCCGGATTTAACTACAATGATCGAGTGGCGGAAGTCGCCCAAGCCAAAAACGACGCAATGACTTTCAGCATCTTGCTTTACGGTTTTATTGGTGTCATTGTGTTAATTGCTTTTGTGAACATTGTGAATACAGTAAGTACGAATCTCATTCTTCGTACGAAAGAGTTTGCAGTTCTAAAGGCTATCGGCATGACCCAGCATGAAGTGAGGAGAATGATTATTTTAGAAGGCATATTTTATGGTCTGCTTGCCGCCGTGATCGGGATTATCATTGGGACGGCTCTGGATTATGGCATACTTGATCTCTTCGCAGGTGCGTTGGATATAGCTTGGGTGATCCCGTGGTACAGTATCGGCATTGCTTTTGCAGGTTCGATTATTACTACGCTTGTCGCAACGCTTTGGCCGATGTACAGGTTAAATAAAGTAAATATCGTAGATGCTCTTCGTAGGGAAAATTAGAGTACACTAGCTGAAAAAGAGTCCATAATTATCGAAGCGAGAAGAAGCTCGGCTATAAAATAAGCTAACGGGGGACGAGTTCAATGAAACAGCGACAGTCTAGGACTTTATTTTCTCGTCCTTGGCTGTCGCTGTTTCAATTTCTAGGGTCAGTCTAATACTTATTTTATGAAGTCTCACGGTTTGGCGATTCGAATAGCCGCATGGAATAAAGACATCCAGTCTACTTTATTTTCTGCTGGCATCCATGCCCTGTTTCTGTTACAAAATCTTATCCATTTACTTCAATTTGAGGATTCTATACATGACAACGGCGATCTCAGCCCTAGTCGTATTTTCCAATGGGCGAATCCGTTTGTCGCTCCCTTCAACAATGCCCTTACCCAACATCGCATTGGCGCTGTCCACAGCATAATCGGAAATGTCTTGATAATCATCGAATGTATGGATATCAATTTTCGAGTCAAGGGCTCCTTTCTTGGTAATGTTCAGCGCCCTTGCCAGCATGACTATCATATCCTGTCTGGTAATCGCCTCTTTCGGAAGGAACTCATTATTGCCCATACCATCCGTAATCCCTAATTTCTTGGCAATGCCTATTTCCCTGTAATAATAGTCGCTCGACTTGACATCGTCAAAGTTAGAATCGGCATCAGCGGTTAATTCTAGTGTACGTACCAGCATAAGCATGAAATCCGCTCTAGTCACATTATTTTCCGGCAAGAACTTCGTTTCGGCAGCTCCTTGAATAATCCCCTTCGACGCCAATACTTCGATTTGCTTCTTCGCCCAAGGAAAGGAGTTAATATCTTGAAAAGTCTTATTGACATAAGCGACGGCATACTTACTGAAATGTGTTGTAGTAAAAATGACTTTGCCGGCCGATTGATCGTACTTACCGTTCGTCACAGGGATGATGGCCCCTGTAGGATCCAAGTACCATACTACCAGATGTTCAATGTTATTCAATTCTTCTTGAACAGGCTTGTAGTTGATCGAGAGTTTCACTGGTGCGGCATCATTATGCCAGGCAATTGTTTGGCCATCAACTAAAGCATTAATCTCTACAACTGGTCTTGAACCAATACTGTGGGCGGCTTCTGCCGGAATGGCGGCTTTATCGCTAGCTTTAAGTTGTAGAGTAACTTTACTTTGGCTGTTGATATTCATATTAGCCAGCATATTCCCAGGCACAACGATGGTTCCAAACTCATTCCGTATCTCCAACTGATGAGCTGCACTAATTGAATTCAGATACGAGACGGGAAGGTCGACAGCATACCCCTTGGCTCCGTCTAGCTTCTGCTGATCCAGTACAATGGTTTTTATACCATTCTCATCAGTCTTAGCTTTTTCCAAAGCATTTTTGATGGTTTCAGTAGAAATGTCAGCTTGTGCTACACTATCTTTCAAGGTTGATTTCAAGACGACTTTGTCGTTGAAATTTTGAGGCAACGTCGTTATTACCGGCGTTGTTACCGTTGATGTTGTCGGTGAATTATCCGACGATGAAGTTCTTCCATCCTCAAGAACGACTACCGTTGCAGATGTACGATATCCGTGATATTCGGCTGAAACTGTAGTAGTACCTGCCTTCAAACCAGTAAGCAATCCATGACTGTTAACAGCAACTACTCCTGGGTCAGCAGAAATGTATGCGGCAAGATCCGTGATATCTTCGTTACTACCATAGTCTTTATAATCGTAGACAGTCAGCTCTTTATTTACATAAACATTTTGATACACAGACTGATATACAGATGAGGTTTCCGGAATTAAGTTCAGCGAACGAACCGTCATTTGATGAGTGCCATTCCTTGATAATTGATATTTCGAGTTGTCCAATTGGATGTTCTTGATCGTTTCGTCTCTCCGGCTGCTTCTCATCTGATACAGCTTTAAAGAGTTCACTTGCAGACTTCCGTCCTTGGTATACAACTCAATGCCCTTGCTTCCCGGGTCTGGAAAGATCAGATCCGTAATGACTTTCTCTCCATCATTAGCGAACACTTCAACCGAAGACCAGTCCAAATAAATATGCAATTTGATTGTATCATTCTTCGGAACAAGAGGAGCTTCATTCCTGACAGGAAAGTCCGAGTGAAAGCCAATATTACCAGAATGAGTCCTATCAACAAAAACCTTCTGTTGAACTGCATCATAACCGATTAAGGTTTCCTCTGTTTCCGACTTCCGTACTTTAAACCCGAATTCCGTAGCATCGGTAAGGTTAAATTCCACTTCGATCTCCATCTTGTCTCCGTTTACAGAAGAGAGAACATTTACCCCTGGCTGGACTTGGAAGTTGCTCCAGTCCAGAATCGGCATCCGCAACTGATCCAAAGCATCAACAGGCGATTGGATCAACTGGAGTTGGCCGTTGACCGATTGGAGCTTAAGCTCACGAGGCAACGTCATGGCGCTACGCCAAGGCGATGTCGGGGTGTTACCCGCATATGCCCAGTTATTCATCCAACCGATCAAGATACGTTTGCCGCCAGGAGCATTGTTGTATGTAACAGCTGCGTAATTATCCTTCCCGTAATCAACCCAACGTGCGCGCTTCATGTTTGTTTCGATTAGATGGGTTGGCTGGGCAGGCTCGTCTGCCAATGTGAACTGGTCGGCATTAATGTGTCCCCAACCGCCGGTATTATGATCAGCAAGCTCAATGTTAGCGGTCTTTCCTTTAAACTGACTTACATCCCAGCTGGTCCAGTCCAACGTTTCATCGTCATTACCGGTGCTGTGTCGTACAACTTGCCCGTCTATCATCAATTTTGCGGAAACATCATTCGCTACGGGTTGAGAAGCCTCATCGGAGAACATAATTTGATCCACAAGAATATGTCCCCAACCACCCGAATTCTGGTCGACAATCTGAATGCTGGCAGTCTGTCCTGCGTAAGCATCTACATTCCAATGGATCCAGTTCAAGGTCTCGTTGTTTGAACCGGTAGCGGACTCTACAACCTTTCCATCTACGATCAGGTTAACACTGGTGGGCTGGACATCTGTTCCCCATGGATGGTTGCCGCCTCCAACGAGCAGGTTGATATAATGCTTGTTGATAGTGAACGATGGGGAGTTGATGGTTCCCATTGCACCGTCTCCGTCAAAGAAAGTATTCACTAACTGGGTTCCCACGAAGCTCCGGACTTCTCCCTGACCTGGAAGAGTGCCTTTGGCAGGCGCTTTATTAGCCAAATCCCCGGTGGCTTGCCACCCGTCCCCGAATGTAATACCTTCAAATTCTGCAAAGGTAGTGCCGGACGGGATGCTGAAGTTCTTCGTTGAACCCGGAACATAAGGGTGTTTGCCGCCTCCGACAAGAAAATTGATATAATTCTTGTCGATAACAAAGTCTGGTGAGATCAGTGTTCCTTTCGTTTCATCATGTCCATGGAAGCCGTTAATATAACCCGCCCCCATCCAGTTCATGACGAACTGCTGATCCGGCAACGTATCCGTAGCCGGAACATCACCGAAAGCGCTTCCCGAAACGGTCCATCCATCAAAATCGCCATTGTCAAAATTTCCGAGCGCTCTACCGACTGGGGGCGTGTACGGAGCGTCTTCGGAATCTGTAGCATCGGGTGTGAACGTTGTTCCGTCGAAGTTGCCAATGAAATATTGGGAACCCGAACCTCCTGCAACCCCACCGGGATTCAGATTAACGATAAGCACCCACTTTTGTTGATCCGGATGATTCGGATCCTGAAGCGGGAACAGATCCGGACACTCCCAAGCCCCGCCGATAGCACCTTGCTGACCAAAATCGCTCAAATGCGTCCAATTTTTCAGATCTGGGGAGCTATAGAAGGTTACTAGTCTCTTATCTGCAAGGACTGCGGCCATAATCCACTCCTGCTTTGCTTCATACCAGAATACCTTCGGATCGCGGAAAGCCTTCGAATTGATATCGAGCACCGGGTTGCCGGAGTACTTGATGAAGGTCCGACCATAGTCTGTGCTGTAGGCCAGTGCTTGTGATTGCTTGCCATCTGCGGTGCTTGTGTAGACCGCAACCATTGCAGGGCTATCTTTGGTTCCTAATCCGCTGGTGTTATTGAAATCAACAACAATACTGCCGGAGAATACATCTTCTTTCTCATCCTTGGGAATGGCAACACCGAGTTCAGTCCAGTGGACCAGGTCCTTACTAACCGCATGGCCCCAAGACAAGTTGCCGAATCCATTACCAAACGGGTTGTGTTGGTAAAAAAGGTGATACTCTCCCTTATAGTAGACAAGCCCATTCGGGTCGTTCATCCAATTTTTTGCGGGAGCATAGTGGAACTGAGGCCGGAACGTTTCCTTGTAAAGGCCTGTATCCGTTTCCGCATTACTTGCGAATGCGGATTCGGGAACGGTTGCTAATGCCGCATTGGATGCGATAAGCATCAGCGCCAAATATTGGGCAAGCTTCTTTTTGATCAATTGAGATACCCCTTTCATACCATAATCAAGATTTGTTTTGCATTACTGATAAATGGGATTGGAGTCCCCCCACTGTTTGAAGACGCTACCATTTTCCATTTCACCTCCCTTCGATAGTTTCCAACTCGAATTCGGTTACGTATTATAATTTGAATGCTTCGACTGTATCCTTCAATGTTTGTGCTATATTCGATAGTTCATTCGCAGAGGATGCTAATTCTTGCATGGATGCTGTTTGTTGTTCAGTAGATGTCGAAACTAAACTAATGGCATTCATATATTCCATAGTAATTTTAGAACTTTTATCCAACATCAATTTCATCTCTGCCATAAACGTATGTACGCTGTTAACAGATTTGGTCACTTCCGTCGATTCATTGGCAATAAGCTGTACCGCTTGAATCGAAGAAAGATTTCATCAGAAACGACTGTGAACGCTTTCCCGTTTGAACCTGATTGTGACGCAATGATCCCTGCATTAATCGATAATATTTTCGTCTTTTTGGCCATTTCTGATAAAACCCCATTTAATGAATGAATCTGTGACGACTTTTCTTCCAATTTTCGAATGATATTCACCGAATCAATCGTACGAAGAGAAGTATCGTCGATTCGTTCAATGGCTTCTTTAATCAATTGCGCTCCGCTCATTGCCTTTTCCAAACCAACCGAAGAAGCTGTCGATGCGGAATTCGTCTTTTCCAAAATCATATGTAATTGTTCAATAGCACTAGCAGCGGCAGTAACCGTATCCGTGATCAATTCATTCTGGATTTCGGTTCCGTTTACTACTTGTTGGAGACTTTCAGAAATTTCAGCAACAGCTTGTGCTGTTTGTTCTGAGGTTAATGTTAATATGCCGGAAGTATTTGCAACTGATTCCGAACTTCTTAGGATGTTATTTATCGTCGTTTTGAGATTGACCGCCATTTGATTTAAACTTACAGCCATTTGACCAAATTCATCTCTGCTTCGCACTGCAATGGTTTGGGTTAAATCACCGTGCGACATATGGAAAGCGAGATTGCTAGTGTGTTGTAATCTTCGGAATACATGATTTGTCCGTTGTTACGATAAGCGTAGGAGCCGTAATATTTCAAATAGCCCTTGTATTGGTAAGGCTCATACCATACTCCAACCCCAAATGTATCTGGATTGGTCGACAACAGGCCTTCGATAATTGAAAAAATATTGTCCTTTGATAAATTCATGCCTACATTCTCTATCGTTCTTGCCATACTTTCCGGAATCTTGCTGTGGGCTTTTAATATGAGTTGGATACTCCGAATATTCGAACTTAACTGATATTCCATTTTTTGCTTAACTTCGTTGTCAATGATATTCTTGGAGCTCGAATAACTCAACCATGACATGAAACTTAATGCGAGAAGTAGAAACGGCAATATCGTTAGGAGTATGCGTGTTCGTATATTCTTAATTCCAATTCTCATATCAAAAGCCCCAATTCATTAGTTTTGTATACGCAAGCGATCCAAGAGAACTGCAGCTACTATGACGGCTCCTTTAACAACAAGTTGCCAATAGTAGCTTACATCCAGTAATGTCAAACCGTTGCCGATAACTCCCATGATGAGCACACCGATAATCGTCGACTGAACTCTTCCGACACCGCCGGTTAGACTAGTTCCGCCAAGCACCACAGCCGCGATTGCATCAAGCTCGTAGCCGATTCCCGCTGTCGGCTGTCCGGAGAACAACCTGCCTGCAAGCACAACACCTGCTAATCCCGATAATAATCCGCTGATTGCGTATACTTTGATTAATGTATTCTCGACCTTAATACCTGTTAGACGCGCCGCTTCTTCATTGCCACCAATTGCAAATACATGTCTGCCAAACATCGTATACTTCAATATGATAAACATCACGATATACACGATGAGCATTATATATATCGGGGTCGGGATAGCAAGTATGGTTCCGGAACCAAAAAACTTAAAAAATCCTGAACTAAGTACAATTGGGAATCCACCGCTTATGACATAGGCGATCCCTCTCAAGTACGTAAAACTACCCAAGGTTACGATAAACGAAGGCAGTTTGGTCTTTGCTGTAAAATATCCGTTGATTGCTCCAGCCAGATAACCAACAGCAACTCCGGCAAGCATGGCGACTAGCGGATTGACTCCATGCGTTGAAAGCATAACGGATATTACTCCCGATAATGCAACCGTAGATCCGACAGATAGATCGATGCCGCCGGTTAAAATAACAATTGTCATTCCAGCTGCGAGAATCGCAATAATGGATACCTGCTTCAAAACATTAATGATGTTACTAACTTCCGAGAAGTTAGGAGCTACAAAGGATAAAATGATGGACATCACGACCAAAACAATTAGCATGCCTAAATTATTCCAAATCATTTTCAAATTCAAACTTGTGTTTTTTTCGCTTGACTTCATCGATTGAGCTCCGGTATTCATCTTATCTCCCCCGTGGCATAGAACATAATCTTTTCCTGAGTAGCTTCTTTCCGTTCCAAATCGGCTTTAATTCGACCTTCATGCATGACCAAGATACGGTCACTCACACCCAATATTTCCGGAAGCTCTGATGAAATCATCAGTACAGCCAAACCGTTTTTCGCCAACTTGCAAATGAGTTTATGTATCTCCGTTTTGGCGCCAATATCAACGCCTCGAGTAGGTTCATCAAGTAAAAGCACTTTAGGTTTTATGGATAGCCATCGAGCGATAAGCGCCTTCTGTTGGTTCCCTCCGCTAAGGCTTACAATTTTCTGTTCCTTATTAGCCGTTTTGATTCCAAGTTCTTGAATGTACCGTTCAGCCTCCTGATCAATGTCGTTCCAGTTCAACAAAGCTGCCTTGCGGAATTTTTGCATTTCAGCCATGAGGATATTCTCTTTAACAGACATATTCAAAAACAAGCCTTGTTCTTTGCGGCTTTCCGGGACATGGGCAATACCCTGCCTTATTGCATCTATCGGGGAATGAATATTCACTTTCTTCCCGTCTATCCAGATTTCTCCTGATGCCAGAGGGGATAAACCGAAAATAGCCCGAACCAATTCGGTTCTGCCTGCGCCCACAAGGCCTGCCAGTCCGACAATTTCACCTGAATGGACTTTTAGCGAAATGTCCTTTACTCTTTTGTAGTCCGAAACGCCCTTCAACTCTAAAACAGGGTGTTTATCTTTAATCGAAAGCGTATGATTTACAGTTTTTTGAAATAAATCGTTCAATTCCCGGCCGACCATCGTTTTTACAAGCAATTCCGGATTCGTTTCCTCGATAGGGCAGGAATGGATCCATTGACCGTCCCGAAGTACCGTACACCGGTCTGATATTTTAAAAATTTCATCCATACGATGAGATATATAGACAATGGCTACGCCTTGCTTCCTCAAGTCATCAATAATAAGAAACAGCTTGTCAATTTCCTTGTCGGTCAGTGAGGCTGTCGGTTCATCCATGATAAGAATTTCGGACTTGAAAGATAAAGCTCTTGCGATTTCTACCATCTGCTGCTGGGCAACGCTTAACGTCGAGACTTTCGTCTTAGCGTCTAAATTAGATCCAATCGAATTCAATATTACTTGTGATCTGTTGTATACTTCATCCCATTTGACCATTCCTATTTTATTCTTAGGAAATTTAGTTCCCATCAGGATGTTCTCGCCTATTGTCAGGTTCGGTGAAAGATGTAATTCCTGATGAATAACGCTGATGCCATTCTCTCTCGCTTCCATAGGATTGTACCAGGATACGGGTTTACCTTTATATATGATTGTTCCAGACTCCGGCCGATAAACACCGGCCATGATTTTCATAAGGGTGGACTTGCCCGCGCCATTCTCGCCCATAAGCGCATGAACTTCTCCGCTTTTCAGCTCAATTTGCACGTCTTTCAAAACCGTTACCCCTGAAAAACTTTTCGAAATGCCCTTCATTTGCAAAACCGTGGTTGGTTCATTGGGGCTGCTTATCCTCTTTTCTTTCAGTACGGCCTCCACGTGTTTTCACTCCTATGATTTGAATTAGCACGAGGTACTCCAGCCGAAAGCTGAAGTACCGCATTACTATCAAAAACTCCTTGTGCAACGTTATTTTTTACCAACCTTTATAGCTGGCAACGTTTTCTTGGGTGATCAAATCAACCGGAACTTTAATCAGAGATTCGACCTTCTCACCTTTCATAATGCTGAATCCAACCTCAACTGCCTTTTGAATCATATCGAAAGGATGCTGCGCCGAACTTGCTGCAAAACTTTTCTTTTCATTCAGAGCTGTCACCGCATCAGGTGCGCCGTCTACACCAACGATAAACAATTCTTTATCACGACCGGCTTGCTCGGCAGCAATTTTTGCTCCTACGCCTGAAGGATCATTGATAGCGAATACGGCATCGATAGTCCCTTTACCATTTGCCTGCAACATATTTTCCATCATCGTAAGCGATGTTTCACGGTTACCATTGCCATTTTGCTTAGCCACTACTTTAATTCCCGAACCTTTGATAGCTTCTTCGAAGCCAGCAATCCGGTCCGTTACTGCAGATACTGGAGGTCCATCCAAAACCGCTACATTTCCTTTACCATTCAAACGCTTCACTACATATTCTCCAGCTAATTTGCCCGCGAGGAAATTGTCGGATGTGACCACGGAATTCACTCCACCGTCCGCACCTACATCAACAGCGATAATCGGAATCCCTGCCGCTTTTGCTTGCGTTACAGCACCGGCAACCCCTTTGGAATCTACCGCGTTTACTAAAATCATGCTAACTTTCTTAGTAATGAAATCTTCAATTTGCGAAGTTTGTTTGGCCAAGTCGCCGTCTGCACTTACTGTGATGACTTCCGCATTGTGCTTTTTAGCCGCATCAGCCGCACCTTTGGACATGGCTACGAAAAAAGGATTGCTTAAGTTTTGTACAGTTAAACCAATCACTACTTTTTTATCATTTTTAGCCGCATCTGCAGGCTTTTCATTTGCTTTTGTGGCTTCAGGAGCTTTTGTCTCAGCAGCTGTTTGAGACGTATTCGTTGAGCATGCTGATAATGCCACTAAGAAAATAGATAGAACAATAAACATTAGACCCTTTTTCATTTAAAATTTGCCTCCTAATTGAATTGTTCTTTAAAGAGTTGTTGTACTGCCGCAAAGTATGTGCTGCGACACCGGGTCACGCATCTTTCTTTTTTATCACCTCTCCTACGGTCTTTTTCGTAAATACAACGCCCCAGCACAGTCTCAATCATACCTTCGATCAACGCGAATATTAATAGAAAAACATATTGCAATTGTTGAGTAATCTCTACTACATCGTACAAAAAAAAAATTGAAATAAAAAAACCAGCAAAGCAGACGCTAGTTTTTTCGTTTCATTATATTTCTTCTATTCTATAATAGGCAGCCAAATATTAACGGTTGTGCCTTGCCCCAATTCACTCTCATAATGAAGCCCATATTGTTCCCCATAATAAATCTTGATTCTTTGATTTACATTTTGCACACCGATTCCATTCCCTTGCTTTGACGAACGCTTGTATTGATAAACGTCCTGGATCTCCTCCGGAGACATTCCAATTCCATTATCGATAACCTGAAGAAGAATACTGTCCCCTCTTCTGATTCCCGTAATTTGAACAATACCTACACTATCTTTATTTCTTAATCCATGATAAATGGAGTTTTCCACCAGAGGTTGCAAAATAATTTTGATTACTTTGTACGACAAGATGCTCTTGTCAACGTTGATTTCAAAATCCAATTTAGATTTATATCTCATTTTTTGGATTGTTAAATAGTTTTCAATATGCTCGATTTCGTTTGAAATAGTAATGAATTCTTGTCCTTTACTGATACTTATCCGGAATAACTTGGCTAAAGATGCTGCCATTAGGACGACTTCGTTCGATTTTTTACTCTCTGCCATCCATATAATCGAATCCAAGGTATTGTAAAGGAAATGAGGGTTTATCTGAGCTTGCAGCGCCTGCAACTCACTCTTTCTTTTTAACTCCTGCTCCCTCGCATTTTGCCGCATCAGTTCTTTAATTTCTATCGTCATTCGATTAAATCGCTTGCTTAAATGCCCGATTTCGTTAGAACTTTCAATATCGACCTGAGTGTCAAAATTCCCCCTCTCTACCTCTTTCATCGAACTTTCGAGATGTTTAATTGGCCTTGAAATGCGAGAGGAGAGAATAAAGGAAAGCAGAACTGCAATCAGAAGAAATCCTATCCCGCCAACAAAGGCGTACATTTGCAGCTCATGCTTATTGGAAACCAATTCATCCACATAGGTTACCCCTACAATCTTCCAACCAGTGCTTTGCGATGTTTTAATTGTATACATCCGACTATTTTTCCCCTCTGAAGTCACAAAGCTGCTCCCAGGGGTTTGCATCACTTGAGATATCAGTTCTTTTTTTTGATTCGCGCTTATTAGCTGCTGATCCGGGTGGTAAACAATGCTTCCGTTTGCATCCAAAATGAACACATATCCTTTATTTCCAAGCTTAATCTTATTACAAATGTCGTTAATAACACTGTAGTTCAAATCAACAAGTAGAACGCCAAGCTTTTCACCGCCGACATCGCTATTCAGTTCACGACTCAAGGATATCACCGAAGTGTAATCGTTAAGAATCATATTTTGAACATGTGAAGAAGAAATGACAACCTTCCCCTTCGCTTCGATTGCTTTCTTATACCAGCTTTGTTCTATCGGATCTACTTCAGGATTGATCTGAATATTGTCATTGTAAGGAATGATTTTCCCGTTAGTGCCAAATATAAGAACCGACGAAATATCCTTTCTTGTATTCAATACAGTATTCAATTGAAACGATATTTTCTGTCTCAAATCCTCCTTACCGCTTGCACCAAGGTATACCTGCTTCAAGAGGTACTCTTTGATGTCATAATTGGAAAGAACCATTTGCGAAATATTTTCCATATAGTTGATATAGCTGTCAATGTTAGAACTAACCTGTCCCATGAGCTGGTACGTATAGTCGCGAGAATTCTTTTTTACAGCCTCTGTGGTAAGGTGATAAGACATCCATGCAATAACGGTAATCGTAGCTACAATTAAACATGAAAAAGCAAACGCTATGTTTGATTGTATACTTTTGAAACGAAAAAAATGAATCAGTCGATTCCCTACCATTTACACGTCCCCTTCACAACATTTTGCGATATACGGTAGGAGTCATACCCGTTGTTTTTTTGAAAATCAGGTCAAAGTAATGAGGGTCCGTATAGCCGACACGATCAGCGATTTCGTAAATCTTCAAATCCGTACATTTCAGAAATTCCTTCGCCTTCTCTACACGAATGCGAGTCAGATAACTTTTGAATGTTTCTCCCGTGTGCTTTTTGAAAATTAAGCTAAGATAACTTGTACTGAGAACCAGATATTTACAAACCATATCCATGGATATGGTCGCATCCGAATAATGCATTTTAATAAACTCTTCCGCTTTGATAGCTTGCATCTTGCACAAATTGATTCTTGTTTCTGTGATGATATCAGTGATACGCGTGCAGTATACTTTTAACCAATCTTCAACTTCATCCAGTGTTTTTAATGCATAGATTTCGGTTAACGGTCTTTCGTGAATGCTTCCACGATGCCCGTCACGAATCTCAAGCTCGTCCAAAGCATCAATAATCGAGACAATGATTTGCTGTATATGAATATAACAGCGGTCCATGGTCAAATAGGAATCCTTTATATTTTTCATAATATTTTCAACGATGGCTTCAATCTCCTGTTTCGTTCCGGACTTCAAACAGTTGATGAGCTTTCTTTCCCAGAACTTATCATAAGGTATGTGTTCTTCCGTTCTTCCTTCAATATCGCTTATATGAATGATTTGATTTTTTCCCAAAAAGAAGCGATAATCAAGTGCAGCTAAAGCCTTTTTATGAGAATGATGAATGTGATGCAGAGAATTGCATATCGACCCTACACCAATAGAAACAGTAAACTTCAGATACTCTTTAACAGACTGGCTAATATTTTCAAGAATACTTACCGCTTCTACTTGCAACACCTCCGCATGATCACCGCAAAGTACCGCAATTGTCTTTTCATTATTACTTTGGAAAACGATTCCTTTCACTTGCTTCGTTATAATTTCTCCACTGATATTACACACTGCAAAATAAAGCAATTCTGTCTCGCTTTCGGGATAAAATCTTTGCAACTCTCCGTGATCATCCACATCAATCACAGCAACTAAATAAAGACTTCCCGATAAATTGAAATCCAAGTAGGCAAGCTTCTCCTCAAGCTTACCTCCCCGCAAATTACCTGAAACCAACTGATTCAAAAACCTTTCTCTCAAGAGAGGCATACTCTCTATCAGCTGTTGTTTAAGCTTGCTTAAATCTTCCACTTTGCGATTCTCTTCATCCAGATCCGCTTTTACTTTAGAGAGGATTTGTTGCAATTCACCAATCGTATTCGGCTTTAAAATATAATCATGCACCTTTAGCTTTACTGCTTGTTGAGCGTATTCAAACTCATCGTATCCCGTGAGAATAATGATTTTGATACGAGGATGATGTTCAAATAGATGCCGTGATACTGCCAAGCCATCCATGAAGGGCATATTGATATCAGTTAAAACGACATCAGGTTGAAGCTGTTCCAAGGCTTGGATCACCTCGCGACCGTTTTCAAAGTCGCCAACAAGATCAAATCCCAGTTCCTTCCAATTAAGGCTATTCCGAATTCCCACCCTTACGTTGTCTTCATCATCCGCGATTACAATCTTATACATAAATCCTCCGCTTTTACCATCCTTTATAGCTATCCACATTATCTTGAGTGATCAAGTCAACTGGCATTTTAATTAAGGGCTCTACATTTTCGCCTTTCAAAACTTTAAAACCTACATCCATTGCCAATTTAATCATTTCAAAAGGATACTGTGCCGAACTTGCGGCAAAGCTTTTCTTTTCTTTTATCGCATTAACGGCATCCGGTGCACCGTCAACCCCAACGATAAACATTTCTTTGTCACGGCCTTCTTGTTCAATTGCAATTTTAGCCCCAACTCCAGAAGGATCATTAGTGGCAAATACAGCGTTAATTTTACCTTTTCCGTTAGCTTGTAAAATGGTTTCCATCGTGGCAAGCGATGTTTCGCGGTTACCGTCCCCATTTTGTTTAGTAATGACCCTAATTCCAGGAGCAGATTGAATCGCTTCTTCAAATCCGGAGATACGATCCGTTACCGCAGATACAGGCGGACCATCGAGGATAACAATATTACCACTGCCTTTCAATCTCTTAACCATATATTCCCCGGCTAATTTTCCAGCAAGATAGTTATCCGACGTCACAACAGTGTTCACACCTCCATCCGCTCCTACATCAACTGCTATGACCGGGATACCAGCCGCTTTTGCTTGGCTGACTGCACCGGCTATACCTTTGGAGTCTACAGCATTGAGAAGAATCACACTTACTTTTCTTGAAACAAAATCCTCGATTTGAGCAATTTGTTTAGCCAAATCCCCTTCTGCGCTTTGTATAATTACTTCGGCACCGTGCAGCATCGCGCCTGCGGTAGCTCCTTTGGACATCGCAACAAAGAAAGGATTACTTAAATTTTGCAAAGTAAGCCCTACCACGATTGTTTTTCCTTTTTTATTCGGAACTGTTTTTTCTGCAGGCAATGGCGCAACTGCTGCTTCAGGTGTTGTTGAAGGCTCCGTTAAATTTCCTGATGAGCATGCGGTAAGCCCAACCATAAGAAATGCAACGAACATAAATAGTAGTCCTATTTTTCTTTTCATATAAAACGATCCCCCGGGAACAACCTTTATTTGCTCATGAGAAAAAACTTGCATCCTTTCACGTACATCTAACCAGCCACAAGAACACCAATGTTTCTTCTTAGGGTGAACAGCTTTTTCTATAAAAGAATGTAGTTACGCTTGTTGCCTGATTCAGATTAATTGTGATTAGAGTCAGCATTAATTTCCAAGTATACGGGGACTTTTATTGTATTTAGGGGAATTTACTTATTGTTCCAAACTTTCCACGTGAGCAATTGAAATAACTCCACAACCGATAAATCCAAGTTTCTTTACCATGTCTCCTCCTAATTTTGAAATTCATTGCTTAATTAACTATAATGATTTTTGGCTTTTCAAACTTTCTACGCCTAGAGCAAGCGCCCCACACAAGCCTGCATTATCCCCTAACACTGGAGCAACAATATAGCTATTAATATCGTCGAATAAAGCTGTATCACTGATATAACCGTTCAAATTTTGCTGAACATAGGAGCGGATCAAAGGGAAAAGCTGCTCTTGATGCATAACTCCTCCACCTAAAATAATCTTTTTCGGTGATAGCATCAAAATGGTTGTACTTACCGATTGCGCGATATAGAAAGCTTCAAGTTCCCAGGCTGGATGAGTAGCGTCAAGCTCATTTCCTTTCATGTGCCAGCGCCGTTCGATCGCCGGTCCAGCAGCCATCCCTTCCAAACAATCCTTGTGATAAGGACATATACCTTCAAAGTTGTCCTCCCCGTGACGTCTAACCAAGATGTGTCCGCCTTCTGGATGTACAAGACCATGAACCAATTGTCCCTCAATATATACGCCTAGACCAATACCAGTGCCAATAGTATAATAAACACAACTATCCAAACCTTGTGCCGCCCCCCATTTAGCTTCACCGAACGCAGCAGCATTTACATCAGTGTCCCAACCGAATGGGACATTAAAAGTTTGCTTCAATACTCCTAGGAAATCGTAATTGCTCCATCCTGGTTTAGGCGTCGTAGTAATATAGCCATAAAAAGGACTTTTGGGATCAACATTAATGGGTCCAAATGTCCCGATACCGATAGCTCTAACATTTTTATCTGAAAAATAAGTAATTACGTTCTTTATCGTTTCCTCAGGATGTTCTGTTGGAAAACTAATTCGATCCTCAATGAATCCCGTTTCATTACCGATACCACAAACGAATTTAGTTCCACCAGCTTCAATAGCTCCAATACGCATCATATGAATTCCACCTACTCTTCTAATAGTATTCTATCGATTGTTTCTCAGAGGATTAACTTAGGTTGGGAAGGTTAAACCATTATAATTGATAAATGCCTTGTTCAATACGCTGAACGCAATATTCAGCGAACTTGTAATAATCAAAGTCATGGTGATTTTCACCTTTCGTAAGTCCGCTATAAAACAACCCCCACGCAACCTCTCGAACCATTGATACGAATTTCATATCTTGAAAAATGTGTAATGTATCTTCCTCGAAATATCCGAAATATAACTTCAACCACTCACGTTCATCTTTTTCACTGAATTGGTTTGTAAGCGGGATGAGCGTCAATTCAAAGAAGACATCCCCCATCCCCGATAACTCCCAATCAATAATTTGTAATTGCTTATTCTTCGTATAGATCATATTGCATAAGAAGGAGTCATTGTGACAGAATTTGTTGTTATATTTCTTGTCATTACTACGTTCATGCGCGATTTTCTCTACCCGATTCAAAATTTGGGTTAATCCATCCGGATACTTGACTTGAAACTGATCTGCCCCTTTTAAATATCCATGAATTAAATCATATGGAGTACATATTCTAGCTTGACCATCCATACGATGTATTCGTTTAAGACGATCCATTATCATGCTTTTGATATGATCGTCTTTCAAATCATTCTTCTCAAGCAGTCGACCTTCAATAAATTCAGTGACTACAAATTTTTCCGGATTATGACAGTAAATAACCTTTGGACCAAATCCTTCACGATTTATCGTATGCATCACGTCTACTTCTGAACAACGTGTAAGATTTAAATATTCGTTTTGCCTGCTATTGATGCGTAGAACATATGTACTTTGTTTGGTATGAACCTTATAGGTTCGGTTGCAAAGCCCACCTCCAAGAATTTCAAAACTTAAGAGTTCATGGTTTAGTTCCGGTACTTCATGAATAATTTCCTCAACTTTCATGTTCAATAGGATCCCCCCCCCCCCCCCCGCTTCGGACAAGTTGACAAACAAAAAGGCCGCATGTTGCAGCCTTTATTTCATTAAATGCCATAAATGCCATGAATAGAGTTCAATGAGTAAATAACAAGTGACTCTACTTTTGCCTCGCCACCAATGACAAACATATCCATGTCCGTACTCGATGGCGCAGGGAAAATCTGATCGGTTATGACACACTCACCATCATTTACAAACACTTCTATTGAGGAATGATCAACAAAAATCTGTAATTTCAATTTTCCATTCGGAGAATGCGCTTGTACTTCATGCATGCACGGAAATTCACCATGGAAATCGGACTCACCTGAATTGCTACGGTCAACAAAAAATTTTCCGGTAACTTTGTTGTAACCCACAACCGTTTCCTCCGAATCTGACATCCGCAGCTTGAAACCAAACTCCGTCGACGAGGCCAGGTCTACCTCGCAAATTAATTCGAATATGTCACCTTTAATTCCCGATAGAATATTTTTTCCTGGAACAACGGCAATGTTTTTATATGTCGTAGATCTTTGCCGCAACTTTTCCAGTTCGACCACAGGCTTCTGCATGAGCCGGATTCCAGATGCGTTTTCCCTTAATGATAAAACTCTCGGAATAGTCATGGCACTTCTCCAGGTTTCAGTCGGCGTATGATTCGCATACTTCCAATTGCTCATCCAGCCAATGAACAGCTTTTCTTGGTTACTCAGGTTAATATCCGACCAAGTTACTCCGGCATAATTGTCTCGGCCATGATCAAGCCATAACACGGTTTCAGGTCCTGAATCATTAACGAATGAATATCCGTCAAAGCTTCCAGTAAAGTATTGAGTCCTCGAACCTTCAGTGAACTTAGGATTATCTCCAATGCTTACAATTAGTACCCACTTGGTTTGCTTTAAATCTCCATTAACTGGAAGCTCGATGAGATCTGGACACTCCCATACACCATCATGAGAGCCATCGAGGCTGCCGAACTCACTTCCAAATGACCAATCTTTCAAATTGGCTGATGTATAAATATGAACCCGGTCCCCCGCCGCAAGCACCATAACCCACTGCTGCTTCGGCTCGTACCAGAATACTTTTGGATCGCGAAAATCAATGATTTCTTCGCTGTACAGAACAGGATTTCCATCGTACATCGTCCATGTTCTGCCTTTGTCTAAACTGTAAGCTAAACTCTGTCGCTGTCTGGGGCGATCCGAATTGGGATATTGGTCCGCATGGGTGAATATGGCCACCAGACCCGCTTTACCGGCGAAAAAACCGCTGGAATCCTTCCAGTCAACGACTGCACTTCCTGAAAAGATATATCCATTATGATCCGGTGCCAATGCAATCGGGCGGTGCTCCCAGTGAATGAGATCCGTACTGATCGCATGCCCCCAGTGCATCGGCCCCCAAGTCGTCCCATTCGGATGATGCTGATAAAACAAATGATACTCGCCTTCAAAGTAAACCATACCGTTAGGGTCGTTCATCCACTTTGACGGTGGGGTAAAATGAAATTGCGGTCGGTATTTTTCCGTATAAGTGATCGTTGACATTTCTTCCTCATCCCTCCGTATATAAAGTTCAGAGCATGACCTCATATCGATTTTGCTCCGGCCCTCTATGGTCATCTGTTATTTCTTCATGCTTCTGTCGTAACCGTCTTGTTTAATTTTCAACCATTCCTTCAGACCAAGGCGATCCAGTTCTTTTAAATAGGTCGGCCATTGTTCTTCAACTTTGCCGTTTTCAGTCCATTCCGATCTCATTCTATTGATATAAGGGAACAAATCGGCTTCGATTCGAGTAATTTTACTTAGTTCATCCACAGAAAAGAAGACGTTTGGATAATTGTTTTTTGCTTTCATGTCCGGAACCATGATTTTTTTCAAGATATCCAGTCTCCAAGCAGCATCGTCCGGCTTTGTTGTAACGGTTCCGTAATAGCTGTCCAATATAGCCAACGGTCCATCAACCGAAGTTTTCTGTCTTAATTCTACTGGTGCAGCTCCCTGCAGCGGCAGATGTTTCAGCATCTTCTTCGTTTCATCGAACTCAAAAATATTTTGTTGCGTTGTATCTCCGTACGTCCCCCAGTTGTTTTGAACCGATTGCAGCGGATCATACAGCTGGTCCGCCCATTTCGCCGTAGCTTCCAGGTTTTTGTTGATTTTCGTAATCACCATGCCCCGGCCTCTACTGAAGCCAACCCCGTTCGTTCTTGTGACGTTTTTCTGACCGTCCGGGCCTTTCAGTGCAGGCATGACGTCGTATTTGTCATTCATGCCCGTAATATTTCCTTTATCCCACGTAAAGTATAAACCGTAGCGATTCTCTTTTCCTTTGGCGAGAAACGTATTGAAATCCTGCGAAGGAGCCTCTATATCTAAGAGTCCGTTTTTATACAAATCATTCAAATATTTAATGCCCTCTTTGTATCCGTTTTCCGATGCCGTGAAAATCACTTTGCCGTCATCGCTGACGACTAGATGGTCGTTGTTATCCCCTAAACCGAAGGAGCCGAACAAGAATGTCAAGTCTTCGGCACCGGTCTTTCCATCTGGACCTGGTTTGCTAATGAAAGACATAGGAATGGTTTTTCCGTTGCCAGCAGGGTCATTTTGCTTGAAAGCGAGAAGTACTTGTTTCAATTCTTCGGTTGTGGTCGGCATTTTGAGTCCTAATTTATTGAGCCATTCTACGTTGATCCAAGGCAAATCGTCGACTGCCTGAATCGCTTCTTTGCCAGCCCCTAATTCCTCAATCCAAGGTAAGGAATAAATATGCCCATCCGGAGCGGTGATCATCGCTTTATACTGCGGCGCTTTCTCCAGCACTTTTTTAAAGTTAGGCATATATTTATCGATCAAATCTTCTAGTGGGATAATAGTACCGTCTTTCGCTAACTGCAGGATGTCATTGTCTGTAAAATCCGGGCGAAAGATCGCGTCTGGAAGCTCGCCAGTAGCGATAGCTAAGTTTCTTTTTTCAACAAATGTATCTCCTGAAACCAGGGTCTTCCATTCAATATGAACACCTGTTTTTTCTTCTAAACGCTTGAAAATCAGCTTCTCATTGGGATCTGCAGGGGCAAGCGGCGAGCTTTGGGTCATCATAGTCAATGTCACTTTTCCAGTCTTGGCGGATGAGGTGCCGGCAGGTGTGGCATCATTGTTGTTTGCTTCTGTACATCCAGATAAGAGCAAAATTGTTGCAAGAGACACAATCATAGCTTTTGCGGTGCGTTTCATGATTAAAGACCTCCTAATGATAGATAATATAGTCTTTTCTATATGTGCAGCCTGTTCACTATTTTAATGAACCTACCATGACACCTTTTTCGAAATACTTCTGGAAGAATGGATACATAACGATGAGTGGAAGACTAGAGATCACAATAGATGAATATTTGATCATTTCGGAAAGCCGCTTCAGCTCAGCAAGCGCTAATCGGTCGCCAATCGAACCCGGAGGCAATTGGTTTTGAATTAGAATGGATCGCAGTACTAACTGCAAAGGGAACAACTTAGGATTATCCAAATAAACGAGAGCATCGAAATAGGAATTCCATTGCCCAACAAAAGCGTAGAGAGCTAACACGAACACGATAGGCTTGGAGAGCGGCAATACAATTCTAAAAAAGGTAAGCAGTTCGGAAGCTCCGTCGACTCTGGCCGCCTCTTTTAATTCTTTAGGAATACCATTAAAGAAAGTTCTTGCTAAAATGATGTTATAAACATTCACTGCTCCGGGAACAATGATGGCCCACGGGGTATTTAGCATTCCCAAATTTTTCACGACTAAATAAGTCGGAATCAATCCTCCGCTGAAAAACATCGTGATCACAAAAAGCGTCATGAAGAAATTTTTCCCCACAAAACTGCTGGTAGATAGCGGATAAGCGGCAAATACACACACGGCAACTGTAATCGCAGAAAATCCAACGGAGTAAAGCATCGCATTGACAAATCCCCTAAGCATTCCATCATTAACTAATATTTTCCTGTAGCCTTCGAGTGTGTACTTGGAAAAATCGAAGGTTATACCTTTGTTCAGTAGTTCGGTCGGATCCATGAAGGAAGCAACAACAATATAGATCAAAGGAAACAAAACGATCAAAACAAATAGTGCTAATAAGATATAATTCACGCCTAATATAACGCGGTCTAATAGACTGTGCTTGAAATTCATACGACGGCTCCTTTATATGCTTAGTAGATGCCTTCACCTTCGTTTAATTTTTTTACAATGAAATTAACCAGTATCAGTAAGATCAGATTGATGACAGAGTTAAAAAGACCAACCGCTGATGAATAGGCATAATCCCCTCGCTGCAAGCCCACTTTGTACACATACGTTGGCAGGATTTCAGACGTAGGTAAATTCATTGGGGTTTGCAATAAGAAAGCTTTCTCAAATCCAATCGACATAAGCCCTCCCGCAGCCAAGATAAATACAATCGCGATGGTAGGTTTGATCGTTGGCAGGTCGATATGACGGATCCTTTGCAAGATACCTGCTCCATCAAGCGTCGCAGCGTTGTGCAGTTCTGGGTCTACACTTGCTAGTGCAGCCACAAAAACGATCGATGCCCACCCGGCTGTCTGCCAAATCCCGCTCAATATATAAATCCACCGGAAATATGCAGGATCCGTCAAAAACATAACCGGCTTCCCTGTAACTGCAGTGATTACGACATTTAATGGACCTGTCGGGGATAAGAAGATAAATACCATCCCGATAACGACTACAACAGAAATAAAATTAGGCGCGTATAGAATAAGCTGAATGTTTTTCTTAATTACAGCACCTCGTAATTGATTGAGCATTAAGGCTAAAATGATTGGAATTGGAAAGCCTAGTATAAGACCAAACAAACTTAGCTTGAATGTATTCATAAAAATGATCGTAAAATTCGGCGATGTTAAAAAATCAGCGAAATGTTTAAAACCAACCCAGTCACTTCCTAGAATTCCTTTACTTGGTCTAAAATCCTTAAAAGCAATGATTGCCCCATACATAGGCACATACTTAAAAATAATAGTAAGTATAAAGGCTGGTGCTATAAGCAAATATAGAAAGTAATTTTTCTTTATAAACTCTAGTTTGCTAAAGAGAGCAGCCTTTTTTTTCTTTCGCACATTATTTTCATTGTCCAATTTCACTACTTGTTCCAAGTTATAACCTCCTGTGTCTTCTAATTAAATGAATATTACATTTGCACATTTATTAACCCCTGCCCAGTCCCGAGAAAGTGCTTACATTTTGTCTTGTTTACAATTTACACCCTGTAATCACTTAAGTCAACACAATTTTGTAAAGCAAAAAAAGTTTTTTTGCCCACAAAAAAAATATTCATTTTGTTACTTCATACTTTTTTCTTGTTAATTTATACTATTTATATCAAAATATTCGCAAAATTAGTTTCATAGTGTACATTTACAAAAAAAAAATTACACATAAAAACATTCATTTTGCACATTATTATTCATTCATTTGTCTACACTACCTTTCTTTGTGTCCGCACCAAATCAAGATTACAAATGCACCTTCAATTGCATTTTTATTTACATTTGCATCTTTTTCTGTTGCTCTTTCCTTCGATTTGTTATACAGTTACCCTATAGACCTTCATCTGATGTCAAAACCCGTTCATCGATGCTGAGCATCTATTAGTAAAGGGGTAAATCATGCGCAAAGAAAAAACTACTGTGCAATCCATAGCCGATTCATTAGGGTTATCCAGAAATACAGTTTCCAAGGCACTCAACGGCAACGAAAGCCTTCCGGTTGAAACGCGAAATAAAGTATTAAAGCGGGCGATTGAACTCAATTACAAGCAGTTTGCCTATGTCGACATGGATAGCGTTCTCACAAAAAAAACAGGAAATATTGCTCTGCTAACTTCGAGCATACCCACCAATTCTCATTTTGGAGCCTCCTTATTAAGCGGACTTGAGAAAAGGGTCAGTTCCGAAGGTTATAATTTATCGTTCCACATTGTACGCGAAACGGAGATCGAGTCTCTCCTTCTTCCCAATAATTTTGATAGAAACAAAGTAGATGCGATTATCTGCATTGAATTATTCGACCCCAAGTATAGTCAGTTCATTGATCAGTTAGGTATTCCAGCTATTTTCATAGATGGTCCTGCAGATATGATGTACACCGACATACATTCTGATGTGATTTTGATGGAAAATGAACATAGTACATTCGTCATGACAAAAAAATTGATCGATAAAGGCCTACACAATCAATTAGGGTTCATCGGGGATTATAATCATTGCAAAAGCTTTAATGAAAGATGGGCAGGCTTTAACCGAGCGCTGGTCAGCTCCCTTCTGCAAGTTAACCTATCATATTGTATCGTTGACGAAGACCGTTTCATATGCGATGTCAAATGGCTGGAAAAAAGGTTAGAAGAGATGAAGCCTCTCCCCACCGCTTTTATTTGTGCCAACGATTTTATTGCTATTAATGTCATGAAGATTTTAAAAAGTAAACATGTACAGATTCCTGAAGATATTACGATCTGTGGTTTTGACGATTCACCTGAATCCGAGATTGTAGAACCGCATCTTACGACTGTCCACATTTTCAGAGACGAGATGGGGATTATCGCAGCAGAATTGCTGTTGTCACGGATTCATGATCCTTACAAACCGCCTCAAGTCATTCACGTTAAAACTACCCCCATTTTTAGAAACACTACAAATGTATCTCATTGAAAGTTTCAAACACGTAGTTCTCCCCCTCACGTCGACTTGAAGTTGACTTGAGGTTTTTAGTTTTGTACGGTTGTGGTGCAAAAACTTTGGCTGAACTGAAAATGTGGGATGGGGTATACAAATATGGAAACGATATCGAATTTGTTCAAATGGAAACATTAAGAGGCGGAAATTATTTTGTTAACTGTTAGATTAGTATTTGAAATTTGTTTGAGTTATCGTGATTTAGCAGACATGATGAAAGAACGAGGATTGAATATCTCTCATACGACGATCATGCGATGGGTCTATCAGTTCGGGCGTGAAATAGACAAACGAATTCACCACGATTTAAAAATAACAATCGATTCTTATCGAGTGGATGAAACTTACATCAAAGTTAGAGGTCATTGGAAGTACCTTTATCGAGCAGTAGATTCTGAAGGAAGCACGATAGATTTCATGCTCTCCGAAAACCGCGATATAACGCTTTTTCAAGAATGCGTTATCATCGCCACACAATCAATTGCCGCGAGTGATTACGGTGGATAAGAACCCTGCTTACCCAGCGGCATTAGAATAGTTAATAGTTTAAAAGGAGCTATCGAAGCGGATGAAATGTCAGGATGCCTTTCTGCAACTGAGCTAAAGCGCGAACCCACTTCTTATTGAAATAAACAGAAAGCACCTTAATCCATCGGCTGTAGTGAAAGTTCAAGGTGCGTGCATATTTCTCTTGGGTTACCAGCCCAGATTTTCGTAACTATCAATTAGCAAATTGCTCTGTCACTCTCTTATAAAGTTTTATTTTGACTTAATTCCGAGAGTCTTTGCAGTCTCTTATGGAACCATTCTCTGGCTTATTCCTCTTTGGTCATTTCCATAAGAATAGACCTTTCAGTTATATCAATAATTCTCCGATAATTATTAATTTCTGGAACATTAAAAAAACCTCTCGCAGCATACTCTTCAAATATACTTAAATCCACTCTACAACTTCGTATTAATACTTCACTTCCCATTTTCTTCAATACCTCCTGAGGGCAAAAGTTTAGTTTCTCTTTAAAAATAAATGACCTATATTTACTCTTTACAGTCGTAGTTCCTTTTGAAGCTAACAAATTGACAATGTTATCCAGAATAAGCCCCCACTCTTTCGAGATAGACATATTTAGAAATTTCACCTCTTTCCAAAGATATACTTTTTGAGAAATACTCATTTGATTCAATAATGAATTCTCTTCAACAGCAAATTTCTTTTCGCCATGATTTTCCATAACGTTTGGATAGTACTGAACACTTTTGTGTATTTCGTAATTAGTTGCATTTTTTAAGTGGCAATCTCCTCATAGTCTAAGAACTGCTCTTTAATAGAAGCAGATATAGACAAGATGCCTAACTCATATAAAAATCGATTGATATTTTCATGATCATATTTGTATCGGAAAACAGTCTTAAATTTGCCTACAACCCCATATTCGGGCCAGGTTTCACATTTTACTTCCTGACTTTTTAGGGCATCACGTATTAGCTCTTTAATTAATTCAATTTTCTTTTCCGTATACTTAAGTTTCTGATAATTCCCTTTCGCAATAAATAAATCAAACTCCGACAGACTCATAGACTCCTCCAAACGAATCAACAGGCTAGATTAAAACCCTCTATAATTTAGTGCACACAGAACGAACATGCTTGTCTCTCTGGCAAGGAAGTCAATGTCCAGTTCTGGATCTTGTAATACTGACTCAAAAAATTCCCAGTGCTTAAACATCAAAATTGAACTTATTATAAGCGTCAGTGTAAGGTCGAGAGAATTATACAAAAACAATCCATAATCTTTTCCTAAGACATGAGGAGAGCAGATCCCCTTCTTTTTCTTTACAATTGCATAGCCGATTGTTCATTTGTAACTTTCTTGTGTTGATATTTCGGTAGAATTAGTATACATTGAATGTAATTTCGATGATCTCCGCCGGCTCAACGATCCGGCCATCTGTCCCATAGAGGAGTACTTATCATGAACAAAGAAAAAATTACGATTCAACATATAGCCGACTCGCTGGGGTTATCCAGAAACACCGTCTCCAAAGCGCTGAACGGCAGCGAAACCATCCCGGCCGAGACCCGAAGCAGGGTGATCAAGAGAGCCATCGAGCTCAAGTACAAGCAGTTCGCCCTGATCGAACCGGAAGAAACTTCCTCCAGGGCTCCGGGCAACATTGCGCTCTTCACCGCCAACATGCCGCATAGCACCCACTTCGGCACCTCGCTGCTGAGCGGATTGGAGAAGATGATCAGCACGGAAGGGTTCAATTTATCCATCCACATCGTACGGGAGACCGAGCTTGAAGCCTTAACGCTGCCTGTGAATTTTGACAAGACGAAGGTGGACGGCATCGTTTGTATCGAGCTGTTCGACAAGAACTATACCGAGTTCATTCACAACCTGCAGATCCCGACCATCAGCATCGACGCGCCATCCGATCTCCTGGGTCCCGACCTGGGGGCCGATGTGCTCTTGATGGAGAATGAACACAGCACCTTCCGGCTGACCCAAACGCTGATCGACAGCGGCCATACCCGCCTCGGATTTGTCGGCGATATCCGCCACTGCCGGAGCTTCCATGAACGCTGGACCGGATTCACAAGGGCGCTGAGCGCCGCCGGTCTGCCGCAGGATCCTTCGCTGTTCATTACGGAAGCGGACCGTCTGATCTCGAACCTCTCCTGGCTGGAGGAGAGAATCAGCCTGCTGGACGCCCTTCCTACCGTCTTCGTCTGCGCGAACGATTTTATCGCCATCAATGTCATGCGGATCTTAAAGCAAAAACAGGTGCGCATACCTGAGGATATTGCGGTCACCGGCTTTGACGATTCTCCTGAATCCCAAATCGTCGAGCCCCAGCTGACCACCGTCCATATTTACCGCGACGAAATGGGCCTCCAGGCGGCAGAGATGCTGCTGTCCCGGATCCGCAATCCGCACAAGCCTCCCCAGGTCACGCACGTGCAGACCAAGCCGGTGTTCCGGAGCTCTGCGGCTGTGCCGGTGTCCCGACAAAAGGAATATAAAAAGATCACGTAAACCAGATTCTCCTCAAGAAAAAGGACCTCGTCCTCCACTTTACAGTGGAATTTGAGGTCCTTTCGTTTGAACATTGGCGCCCTCCCATGTCATGCGAACATTTTGGGGGCAGCCCCTGTAAACCTGCCTTCATCCGGCCGGATGCAATATTCACAGCAGTTCAGCTGCAGGTTTTCCTTCACGGCCGGCTCGCAGGTACTTTTCTTAGGAAGCTCACTGGCTGGCGGTCTTAAAGTTACCTTTGGAGTCCACCGTCAGGATCAGCGTGGTCGCGCCTTTCTTCAGCGCATTGTTGATGTAGCCCATGTCGACCGTATATTTGGCCGATTGGATCCGCAGCTGCAGCCGTTTGATTCCTTTCTTCGATGCCTGGCTGAACTCCTGGAGCGGCACGCGGATCTGCGCTTCCTTCACGGTGGTAGAAGACTGCAGGGCGACCGCAGCCGTATCTCCGCCTGCCGACTGAATCATCTTACGGATATCCTGTGATGCCACGGCTTCAGACACTTTGCCGTAAGCATCCGTCTTGACAGGCAAAGTTAAGGTTCCGTTCAGAACGTGCTTCACCCGCAGAACCGCTTCTCCGGTGATGCCGGAGCCATCCTGTGCGGCAGCCCTTACTTTAACGAATCCCGCACCGCTCGTCTGAAGCACGCCACGATCCGTCACCTTGGCGATATTCGTTGCTGCGCCGTTCAGATCCGTGACACTCCACTTCACTGCCGGATTCGTCGCGCTGCCCGGTGTAACCGCCGCATGAAACGGCAAGCTGCCTGGGCCGGTAAATTCCGTCACGTTCCCTTCCGCCGTAACTTGGATGGCGGTAACGGAAACGCCCTTGATGGTAATGCTCCGGCTGCCCGTCAAACCGGAGCCGTCAGCGGCAGCAGCCGTCACCTTCACCGTGCCGGCCGAGGCTGCCGTGAGCGTACCCTTGGCATCGATCGACGCCAGTGACGTCGGGGAGCCGTCCACGCCCGTAACCGACCAGTTCACACTGCCGACGTTCGCCGCCGAAGGCGTAACCACGGGGAAGAAGCTCAGCTGCCCGCCGGCCGCTACTTCATCGGCAGCGGCATACACGCTCAGTTCGGACGCCGGAACCGCATGGGTGCGGATGTTCGGTACAGGCGGCTGCTCCATGCCGTTCCCGAGGTAGTAGCTCAGATGCGGCGGTTGGTTGTAGCCGGTATTCTGCCAAGCGATGCCGAGCCGGTAGACCGGATCATGCATCAAAGTAACGAAACGATGGTCAGTCCGATCCGTCGTCGAATAGATGCGCAGCTCCGAGCTGTCGTCGGTGCGGACCATGACCTCCTCCCGCCAGTCGCCGAACAGATCGGCCTGCAGGGAAGGATTGCCCTTCGTATCATTGTTGGATGACGTGCCTTCGAACGTGACAAGATTGTTCAGCCGGTTGTTTACGTAGTCCCATTTGTCGATCTTCGGTGTGCCCTGTCTCACCGGGGTTGTGGTCCAGTTATGATCGAGCAGCTCCCTGCTCAAATCGCCGTCCCACCAGACCGCGAAATTCGAAGACGGGATACTGCCGGAGATTTTCTCGCCCTTCGCGCTGAACAAGCCGCCCGTGGTACTGTTCCACTCGCCGTCGATGGCCCACACCTCTTCGCCCCGCCGGGTAGGGTCGATGTCGGCGCTCAGTCCGCGGCCGACGTCGATGCCGACCTGCAGCTGGCCCCACAGCACTCGACCGGTCTTCGCGTCCTTCATCTCCGCCGAATACTCAGCCGCCGTGTTCTCCTGCACGGCCCATTCTTCCAGCCCTAACCGGTCGGGATTCAGATCGCTCAGATGCATCGCATCGCCGTGCCCGAGTCCCGAGCTCCAGAGGCCCGTACCGTTGTCGTCGATGGCGGCAGCTCCGGTAATAATCTCATCCCTGCCGTCCCCGTCCACGTCAGCGACAGACAATTGATGGTTGCCTTGCCCCCGGTAGGCTTCGTTGCCCGGCGTATTCGAATCGAAGGTCCATAGCTTGGTCAGCTTGCCGTCCCTCCAATTGTAGGCGACCAGCACCATACGGGTGTAGTAGCCGCGCTGCATAATCACACTCGGTCTTTCGCCGTCGAGATAAGCGACCGCCGCCAGGAAGCGGTCCACCCGGTTGCCGTAGGCATCTCCCCAATCGGAGACATTGCCTCTCTCCGGCTCATATGCTTCTGTAGCCAGCGCTTTACCGGTAGCACCTTCAAATATCGTGTGATATTCCGGTCCGGTAAGAATGTAACCGCTCGAATTCCGCCAATCGGCATTCGTGTCACCGATGACGTTCCCCTGCCCGTCGATCGTGCCGTCGGCCGTGCGGAAGGTGACTTCGGCCCTGCCGTCCCCGTCCAAGTCATACGCCATCATGTCGAGATAGTGGGCGCCTGCACGGATGTTACGGCCCAGATCGATCCGCCACAGGAACGTGCCATCCATCCTGTAAGCGTCTACAAGCGTACTGCCCGTATACCCGCTCTGCGAATTGTCCTTGGCATTGGTCGGATCCCACTTCAGGATAATCTCATATTCCCCGTCTCCGTCCAGATCGGCGGTTGTCGCATCGTTCGCCCGGTACGAATAGGCTTCGCCGGACACCGTAACGCCGTCGGCCGGCTTACGGAGCGGGACACTCAGATAGTTCGTATCCCATACTTTAACGGTTTCCGATTGCTTCTGTTCGACTCCATCCACTACAGTCCGGACGAAATACGTGGAGCTGCCCGTTCCGGCCGGATCCACCATATTGGTACTGCCGGTAATCGGCGAGGTGTTCACCTTGACTCCGTCACGGTACAGGTTGAACGCCGCATTCCCGGGATCCGTACCCAGCAGGCGCCAGCCGGCATAGACACCGTCCTGCGTTTTCATGGCAACGAGGCCGCGGTTCAAGCTTTCCATTTGGCGGGGAGCAAACTTCACCGGCGTCTCCTGAACGGTGACTCCCGAAGATTCGGTGCCGTCCGCATAGAAGCCTTTGACGATGAAGGTATACGTATTCCCGTTCGTTAACCCTTTTACGGTGGAGATGTAAGTCCCCTTGGGAACCGTATCGACCAGAGTCAGGCCCTGATCCGCATTCACCTGATAGATATGGGCCGATTGATAGGTTGGGTCCAGCGTCTCTTCCCACCCGATCTTCACTTCCGAATCGCGGGGTTCCGTGGCAACGAATTTGAGATTCGGCGATTTCTCCAGCTTGGTCACGTGAATGGTATAGGTTCTCGAGATATCGGAGTACACCGCGGAGGTCACGCTCACCGCAATATTCGTTGAAGCCTCCGTGATCGGTACGTCGGCGGACATCCCGCTGTCGACGCCGGTCTCTCCCACTTTCACCTTCACGTTCCCCGGATTGCCGGCTGTAGGGATCACGGTAAGGCGGTCCGTGGTAGAGGGAACCTCGACTTCATACGATTCCACCGTCGGATCGAACACGGGGCTCAGCTTCGGAGAGTAGCCTTCCGAGGCAAGCTTCAGATCGGCCAAGGACAGATCGAGCGAAGTCAGACGCACGTTCGTCAGATTGATGGTTCCACCGCCCGGATTGACATAGAATCCGAAGGAGCTGATTTTGGATCTGCTGCTGTAGAAGTTTTCATTCCAAGAGACCGTTTTCCCGTTATTGAGATCCGTCATCGTTATGGTATATACTTGCCCCGGGATATTGAACACGATCTTGAACCGGTACCAATGGGTCACATCATAGGGAACCACATTGGTCGTTGACGAACCCCCGCGCTTGATGACGCCGGCATCCATCTGATAACGCAGAGCCGCCGCACTTGTCGCGTTCACTTTGCCGTCCATCACCCACAAGGTCCCGCCCTTGCTCGTCGGCATATTCGCGTCGAACTCCATGATCATGCCGCCGCCCTGCGCAGTGAAGCGCTGGCCGACATAGATCGAACCGGTGGTATTGTTGGTGATCGACCCGTACGTTCTTCCGGTAACCGTATCTTGAACTACGGTCATGTCGGGAGTCGATCC
Source organism: Paenibacillus sp. S-38 (assembly GCF_049942825.1). Taxonomy (NCBI): domain Bacteria; kingdom Bacillati; phylum Bacillota; class Bacilli; order Caryophanales; family Paenibacillaceae; genus Paenibacillus; species Paenibacillus sp. S-38. The sequence goes on along the minus strand of NZ_CP187970.1, from coordinate 2,350,446 downwards.
CTCCTTCGTCCAATTGTTACCGCTTCCAACTGTGAACGGACCGGGCGCATAGCTGCCGAAATTATCATCAGCCAGCACCGAGTCTGCGGCGAACGCCGCCGGTGGAGCAACCGGAAAAACCATCGCCAGCACCAACAGGACGATCATCAGCTTGGACCATTTCAATTTCGCTGGGGCAGCCTTTCCTCTCTCTAACATCAATTCTTCCTCCTCATCATAAGTCCCGATACTCACACAAGTTACGTATGACCCGCGCTTCCAAGTCCAGGCAAGTTCCCTGTACTGCCGTCCGTCCCATCCACGAAGACGAACGCAATTCTACTGAACACCTCCTCCTTCCCCCTCGGTAAGGTGATCATCCGCAATACCGACAGGACTGCTTTATCAGTGTATAGTCAAAAAGAGGCATATGAACATGCAAATTTCAGTGTTCCTTGTTCAAAAAACCGGGGTGCAAAAGAGTCCAAGCGTCCAATTGCCGCAAAAAACGCAGATCTTATCCAGCTTTCCTGCACCGCGGACAAGGGGACGGCCCGATTCATGCGGCAGGGTTCGCTTCAAATGCAAACAGGGAACAGCTGCTCCCTCCGGACGGTCTGTTCCCTGTCTGTTCCTCACCTGCTTCATCATGTGTTAAGCTTATAGCCGTTGATCTTCAAATGCGCATGGAACATCTCTTTCGACGAAGGAAGCGCCTCCGGCTTCGGCCACGTTCCCGAATTCCAGATCGCAGAAGATTTCAGCGCTCTGGAGCAGTGAATGTAACACGCCTGCGCCTCCACCACCACGCCAAGCTGCGGCGTCTGGCTTCCTGCCTGCAGCTCGCTCAGCACCTTGGGCGTCCGTATGATGCGGGCCCGGCCATTGATCCGGAGCACCTCCTCCATGCCCGGAATGATGAACACCATGCCGACATGCGGGTTCCCTAGGAGGTTGAGCAGGGAGTCGGCACGCCGGTTCCCCTGCCGCTCCGGGAAGATGAGGTGCTTCTCGTCCCAGACCCGGACGAAACCCGGAGCGTCTCCGCGCGGGGATACATCACAGCTCCCGTCCGCATGGGAAGTAGAGAGAAAAAAGAGGGGAGACATGGCGATGTATCGCCGAATCTGGTCATCGAGAATCCCCACCGCTTTTTGCACCATGGCTTCATGCGGAAAGCCGACGACCGCCCGCAGCTCCTCTTCCGTCGTGATTTCGTCCGCGTACAAATCGAGCTGCTCCATTTTGTCCTCTCCCTTCGTGCCCCGGTTACTTCTTCAGCATGCTCGACAGGACATTGTCGATCATCTGGCTGTTCGCAATCGTTCCGGTATACAGCCAGCTGGCCGACTGGTCGTATTCATAGACATGCCCGTTCTTCACCGCGGGAATGCCGGCCCATACCGGATCCTTCAGCAGCTCATCTTTCGTGACGCCCTTGCTGTTCACGATAAACATATGGTCGATCTTCATCTGAGCCAGCTTCTCTGCCGCAATCGGATTCCAGTTCGCGGTAGCCGTTTTAGAGATTTCCTTGATTTCATCCGGCGGCGTCAGTCCCAGATCCCGGTAGAGCACGTCACCGCTGGATAATTTCTCGTTCGGCACATAGACGGCTTTGGCGGTTACCCAGAGAACGGCCACGGACTGGGTTCCGACCGCCTTCTGCAGCTGCTCCTTCGCATCCTTCACTTTGAGATCGTAGTTCTCCAAAGCTTTTTTGGCTTCTGCGCTTTTGCCCAGCACATCGCCCACCGTCAGCAGCTCCTGCCGCCAATCATTGTTGACCCCGCTCCCTACCGTGAAGGTCGGGGCAATTTTGGCATATTGGGCGTACTTGTCTCCGGCCACCTGCTCCGCACTATCCACGAGGATCAGGTCCGGAGTAAAGCTCATGACCGATTCGAAGGGAAGATCGCTTGGAATCGTCGGAATGCCGTTCAGCTCTTTCTGCAGGTAGGCCTGCACCGATTTGCCGCCGCTGACCGACCACTGGGCGACCGGCTTGACCCCAAGAGCAACCAGGTGATCCTCCAGGTAGGAGGCGATAATGCGCTGCGGGTTCGCCGGGATCTTCACTTCATGCCCCAGCGCATCTTTCATCGTGCGCTCAGCTGCAGGCTTGGCCGTCTCGGACGCCCCAGGGGATGCGGCCGGAGAGGAACTGCCTGCCGCCCCCTGCTCGGTCGAGCTTGCGCATCCGCTCGCTGCGATGGCTGCGCCTAATACCACGCCCAACAAGGAATATGTACGTTTCTTCATTATAAGATGACCTCCGTTGATGTTATCGAGTAAGGGAATAAGGAATTAAGCTTTCGATTTGGACAGCAGATATAAAAAATACGGTGCGCCGATCACCGCGACGACAATGCCGGTGGGCACCTCGGATGGCTGCAGCATCCACCGGCCCAGCGTATCGGCTGCGAGCAGCATCAGAGCGCCGGTAAGCGCCGAAGCGGGCAGCAGGTACCGGTGCTTTGGCCCAACGAGCAGCCTTGCCAGATGCGGACCGATCAGTCCGACGAAGCCGATCCCGCCGCCGACCGCAACACATACGCCGGCCAGCACTACGGCCGCCGCCAGCAGCCTTCGGCGTTCCCGTTCGATGGCCACCCCGAGCCCGGCCGCCACCTGTTCTCCCAAGTGCAGCACATCCAGCACACGGGCCTTGTAGAAGACCAGGGGAAGCAGGATGAGCATCCAGGGCAGGACGGCCGTGACATACTTCCAGCTCGTCCCCGATATGCTGCCTGCAAGCCATACCGCGACGAATTGGTACTTCTTCGGATCGAGGCGGATTGTCAGCACAAGCATCAGGGCTCCCATGCCCGCCGCCACCGCGATGCCGATCAGAATCAGCCGGGTGGAAGAGATGCCCTGCTCCTTTTTGTAGGCGAGCAGGTAGACCATCGCCGCCGCCGTTCCCGCCCCAAGCAGGGCCAGAAGCGGCATGAAGAATACGGGGGCCTCCTCTTTCACAGGAAAGAAGGAAATATACAATACGACCGCCAGACCTGCTCCGGCATTGATCCCCAGCAAGCCCGGATCGGCCAGCGCATTGCGGGAGACGCCCTGCAGGATGGCTCCCGATACGGCGAACCCCGCTCCGACGAGCAGGGAGATCACGATGCGGGGCAGCCGGAAATCAAATAAGATCAGCTTCTGCTGATCCGTGCCGCCTCCGAAGAGCGTTCGGGCGACATCGGCGGGAGAGAGGCGGATCACCCCTGTATTCATGCTGATGATAAAGGCAAGGAGGATCAGCACACACAGGCCTGTTATGACAGCTGCGGCACGTGCTGCACGATGATTCCTGTCCGGAGCCGCTTGCAAATGCACCACCTAGAGCTCCCTCCTTTCCCTGCGTGCCAAATAAATAAAGAATGGAACCCCAAGCAGGGCGATGACCGCCCCGATCGGCGTCTCGAACGGCGGGTTCACCATTCTTGCGCCGATATCGGCGAATACCATGAGCAAGCCGCCGAGTATGGCCGAACAAGGAACGATCCAGCGGTAGTCGCTTCCGACGAAATATCGGGCCATGTGCGGAATCACCAGGCCGACAAAACCGATCGGTCCGACCGCCGACACGGCCGCCCCTGCGAGCACCAGCACCAGCACCGAGCCGCAGAGCTTGATCCACCCGGTCCGAATGCCGAGTCCGACCGCCATCTCTTCGCCCAGGCTGAGCATCGTAACGGACCGGGACAGCAGCAGTGCGCCAATCACACCGGCGATCACCCAGGGAGCCATCATCTGGACCTGCAGCCATTTGGCGCCGGCCATTCCTCCGGCATGCCAGAACACCAGATCCTGCGCCATATGGGAGTAGATCGCCGTTCCTTCGCTGAGAGCGACGAGCAGCGCACTGACCGTCGCCCCGGCAAGCGCCAGCCGAACCGGCGTCAGCCCGCCCTTGGCAAGCGCTCCGATCCCGTAGACCAGGCCGCTTCCCGCGGCAGCGCCGAGGAACGAGAGCAGGATCAAGTATTGGAACGGCAGGTTCGGCAAAAATGCAAAGCAGAGAGCAAGTGCCAGACCGGCTCCGGCATTCACTCCGAGCAGACCCGGATCGGCGAGAGGATTGCGCGTCATGCCCTGCATGATCGCTCCCGACACGGCAAAGCAGGCGCCGACCATCGCCCCGGCCAGGGCTCTCGGCAGGCGAAGCTCCTGAATGATCCGGTGCTGCGTCGCTTCGGGATTAAAATGAAACAGCGCGTCCCACACGGTGTGGAGTCCGATGTCCGAAGCGCCTACCGATATCGATAGCCCGAGGCCAAGCAGAAGTGCGATTGTCCCCCCAATCATGATGAGCGCTGCCGTCACCGGACGCGACCGGATGACAGGCTGAACCGGTTTATTCCATGATGTCTCCATCCATTTTCTTCCCCCGACGAGTTTCAGTGATAAACGTTCTCAATACTAAAGGATAATGATAATCATTATTAATTGAACTGTCAATGCCTTGAAGGCGAATTTAACATGAATTCAAAGTGCGGCCGCTCCGCTGGTGCTGCGGTACAGGCAGACAAGGGGAACTTAACCCTCCACAAAAGCAAAGAGGCTCAGGCGGGACCCCTCCCCACCTGAACCTTACCTAATCCAGACCTTTGAAATAAGTTTGTAAGGCCTCCGAACTTGTTCCCGCGGCTCCAAACATCGTGTCCGGCCCCGTCCACTCTCAGTACCTTCCTCCTCAATTTAGATGTGACAGATATTCAAATGCCGTTGTTCCATATACGCTTTTAAAATGTCTATTGAGATGGGTTAAATCAACAAAACCGCATGCAGCTACCGCTGAGTAAATATCCCTATGATTTTCGATTACTTGCTTTGCGCGTTCAATCTTGCAGTTAAGAAAGTATTGATAGGGTGAAATTCCGGTATGAGCCTTGAATAATCGGATAAACTGGAATTTCGATAAGTGCAGCTCTTTACAGATTTCATCAAGCTTAAGTACATGCTCCATGTTCGATTGAAGCATCTCCTTTGCTTTTCTAACCAGCGCATTATCTTTTCTGTCGTCTGTAGAAACATTGCTGCAAACCAGACGATCCGCAAGGGATAAGAGCAATTCGCTGGATAACGCCTCATCTTGTTCACTTAAGACGGATTGAGCAAGACGTAAGATTCGTTGTTCCAGACCATAGTCATACACAATAGGAGTTGAAAATCGTACGATTTCCTTCTTCTCGGCAGCCTCTAAGAGCAATGCGGGATCAATATATAACATCACATAATCAAGGCCCGTATGATCATGAGCCATTCCGTCATGGGCTTGTTCCGGGTTAAAGAGCATAATCCCATTCTGATAGGATAATTGCAAAGCGCCATCCAAGTTATAGTGCTGGATACCGCGCAGCGTAACTCCTACGGCATACTCCTGGTGAGCGTGCTTTTTATATTTGATGGATTGTCAAGCTAAGTGCGACAGTTCTTCCATGAAGGATTCGTAAGCAGATTTCCAGCCAAGACATTTTCGAGGTCGATGATTGATCAGATCGATGGCTTCTGCCAGCTCTTCATCCGTAACCGTGGCCAGATCATAACCCTTGGGGAAAAACTCCCGTAAAAGTCCATTTGCATTCTCATTAGAGCCTCGCTGCCAAGAAGAGTAGGGATCTGCGAAATAAACATTGATGTTATGATGGTGTTCAAGAGAGGCATAACAGGCGAACTCTTTTCCACGATCAGTTGTTGCCGTTTGAAAGGTTCCCTGCGGATATTGGCTCACGGCCACCCCAAAGGCCACCTCCATCGAATGTGCTGTACGATCCGGCATCTTTATAGCGAGGTAGCGACGTGTCTTTCGCTCGACGAACGTAGCTGCGCAGGCCTTACTGCTTCCTCGGCTGGAGACCACGGTATCGATCTCCCAATGTCCGAAGGTTGTGCGTTTACGCACTTCTTTGGGGCGCTGGTGAATCGACGTCCCAACCAGAAACCTTCCCCTTGTTTCCTGGGGTTGCCGCCGCTTTCCTTTGTGACGCAATACATCTGTCTCTGAAACGGACAACCGGCGGTCATAGAGCCATCTGTAGATCGTCTTAAAGCAAACCAATGGCTTTCCTTCGCATCTGCGTCTTTCGGCGATCTGCTCGGGTGACCAGGTTTGTTCTAATTTCTCTTGCACCTCTGCTGCAAGCTCCGAAGTAAATTTACCGACCGGTACGCTAGCCATTCTTCGTTTGTGATACGCATTTTGAGCTGGCAGGGCGACGTAACACTGTTCGTACTGGCCGCGTTTAAGTTCACGGGCAATAGTAGCATGATGCCGCCCGAGCTGACGGCCAATGGCACGTGTCGACCAGCCAAGCCGATACAATGTCTCTAGTTGTCCACGCTCAATTATGCTAAGATGGGAGTAGCTCATGTAGGGGTTCTCCTTGTAAATGGTGTTGTGGTGACTTCCATTTTACACGAATCCATACATGGGCCTTTTGTTTTTTCTAACTGTCGCACTTCATATTACAATCTGTCATTTAAATTCCGTCATACTTGCCGATAATGCAGTAATCCCCGCGGATTTTTTATAGACGAATTTGTCCATTTCAACCACCTCTGAGTAAACTTGCCTACATCCATATCATAACGGCAGCGTAAGCTAAACATAAGGCCATGGTTACATTCACTGTCTTATTATGCTTTTGTAAAAAATCCCTGAAGACTGAACCGAAAAGAACCCAAGCAGTAAACGCTAAAAATCCGATGAATGTAATCGCCAGTACACTTATCGGCACCACAGAGACCGCGTTGTCATAAGGCATAACGAAAGTGGGAATTACAGTTATGGTAAACAGGATCACCTTTGGATTTAAAAACTGCATAAGAAAGCCGGACAGAAAGGTAGCCGTTTGGGTTACAGTCGGATTCGATGGATCCGTTTGGTAGAGTTGATATGCCAGATAGAGCATATAACCGCTTCCGATGATCTGCATCCCCATGATCAGTTTCGGTATGACCGTGATCAGCATCGTATTCAAACCGGCGGAAATAACAAGCAATACACAAAAACCAATGGTTGCCCCATAAGTATATTCCATTGCCTGCTTTGCCCCAAATCGATGCACCGTGGATAAGATCACAATATTCGTTGGTCCCGGTGTAAATGTAGCAATCAAACAATAAATCAAAAAAGATGTAATATCCATGAGAATGCTCCTTTCAAGCTCTTCTCACCTATCCTACATCTCAAAACGGAAGGACATATAGTATATTATTGCAGACCAGGATCTTCTTCCGCTACGGATCTGAGCCCTAAACCTATCTGCCGGATTCAACGAAAAAGGGAGCAGCTGCCGCGCGGCGATCTACTCCCTGACCATACACTTTTATTCCCAATTCTTAAATAACTTACCTCTAATTATCTAAAATCTCAATATACCCTTCGGTTCCATGCACGCGAATCCGCTGCCCATCTTTAATCCGTGTTGCCGCATTCTCCACTCCGACAACGGCTGGCAGGCCATATTCCCGTGCGATAACGGCTCCATGGGTCATCAGTCCGCCCACTTCGGTGACCAGGCCTTTGATGGATACGAATAATGGCGTCCAGCTGGGGTCCGTAAAGGCGGTGACTAAGATATCTCCCTCTTCTAGATCCGCATCCTCCATGTTTAAAATGACACGCGCACGTCCCTCTATAACTCCGGCAGAAACAGGAAGGCCAACAATAGCATCGGCGGGGACATTTTCTCGTTTGTACACACCTGCAATGATTTCACCGTCAGACGTAATCACGCGAGGTGGAGTCAGCTTTTCATATAATTGGTACTCGTCTTTTCGTTGGCTGAGGATCCCGTAATCCAGTTTATGGGTGCGTACGACTTCGTGCAGCTCTTCAAAAGAGAGATAGTAAACATCTTCTCTTTCAGTAATGACGCCCGCTTGTACGAGCTGTTCGGCTTCTTTCAGGATAGCCTGCTTATAAACGAAGTAGCGATTCACATAGCCATATTTGGGATATTCACGATAACCGATGAAATTCCGGATTAAGTCGATCTTTCGTTTGGTCTCTTTGACTTTTTGTTCCCCATCCGGTAATAGCTTCAACCGTTCCAACAACTCTTGCTCTTTCTTCAATGCTTCCTGCCGCCCTTGCTCAAATTTCCGGTGGCTGGCATTAGGCTCAAAGTTTTTGATATTATTCAGAATCATGGGGACCAGCGTAATTGGTTTTTCGCTCCAACGGGTTCTGGTAATATCGATTTCTCCGGTACACCGCATCCCGTACTTACTGAGATAAGCGTGGATTGCGTTTTGCGCTTCCTGTCCGCCTTCAAACCTAACCAGCTCATCCAGGAAGTGATCCTCTTTTACCTGCTGTAAATAATCAATCACGTCCGGATAAGGACGAATCGCATCGGCGACATCCAACAGCGCCAATCCCATTTCCGAAGTAATATTGTTTGGCACCGATTGAGAAAGCGTATCTGCTGCGTTTTTTTCACCCAGCCACTCCATCATCTTTTCATTGATCCATGATGAAGCATCCATAGCAGCCATAAACACCGCCGTACTTTGCGGGTCAAATAAGATCTTCTTTAACTGCTGGATATCTTCCAGGATAAAATCAAACAAATCCGATCCTGATTTCGTTCGGATGGTTTGCTTCAACTCTTCGATCGAGGTTTGATTACGCTGAATCAAATCTGAAACGATAGACGGATCGTTTTCGAATGGCGGCTGGGCGCCCGCAGGCGGCATCCCTTTACTACCTTTACTTGGACCGGACTCTTTTTTGTCATTTGGCAACGATTTTATAAAATCTCCTCGTTCTATGATGGTCATCAGTGCGTCTTTCATGAGCGGATCGTGTTGTTCCATGGCATTTAATAAATTTCCTCTGCGGTCAGGTGAAGCCAGCATAGGGGTAACATCAACAAACAACCTTCCGCCCGCTTTACGCATGGGTGCCGGAGTGATTAACAGGTAAAAAGACAATCCCAATGGTTTGATGGGGTCGGTCATCATTTGTTGATGACCCACAGATATATAGACGTGATTTTCTCCATCCTTCGCTTCAGGGATCGGGTATAGCGTAGTGATCGGCCGACTCTGGACAATATAAAAGGTATCGTGAGCCAAACACCATTCGATATCCTGCGGGCAGCCAAAATGGGCTTCGATCTGTCTGCCGATGCGTGCCAGCTGTAAAATTTGTTGATCAGTAAGGGTCTGGGCCTTTTGCTGATCGGGATCGATCTGACGGGTCTCTGTTCCGCCTTCTTTTCGTCCATAGACAGCCAATGTTTTGGCGGCTATCCTCTTCTCGACGATTTCCTCCTCCCGTACTTTATAACAATCGGGAGTGACCAAGCCGGAGACCAGCGCTTCTCCAAGTCCATAACCGGCATCAATCGACAGCAGCTTCCGGTTAGAAGTGATCGGATCAGCAGTAAATAAAATCCCTGAAGCCTGGGGAAAAACCATTCTCTGCACGACAACGGATAATGAAACTTGACTGTGGTCAAATCCATTTTGCATACGGTAAATGACCGCGCGGTCCGTAAATAAGGAAGCCCAACATTGGCTGATATGCTGCAGGATGGCTTCTGTGCCGATGATATTTAAATAGGTGTCCTGCTGACCGGCAAAAGAAGCATGGGGTAAATCTTCAGCCGTCGCACTGGAACGCACGGCATAAGCATGGTCATTGCCATACCGGGAGAGATAGTGAGTAACGGCTTCTACAACATCGGAAGGAATTTCTGCTTCCGTAATGATTTGCCGTATCTTCCCGCTGATGTCACCAATTTGATCTCGATCTGCTGCATGGAGCCCAGAGAGTCGATCCAACAAAGCATGATACGTTTCGTTTTGTGCGATGGCTTGCTGATATCCCAAGGTGGTTACACAAAATCCTTCGGGTACTTGAATGCCTTCCAGTTTTGCCAATTCCCCTAATTTCAACCCTTTTCCGCCAACGAGTAAAAGCTGCGTTTTTTCCATTTCCTCAAAACCAAGAACCAAAGAACTCATTCCATATCTCCCCTAACCATGAAATTGAGAAAAAACATTTGACAAGAGTTCACCGGCGTGGTACATTTAAATTGTAAGATACGATAATTACATCCATGTGAGTTTTTCAAAGTCGTGATCTGATTATAACATCGCGTCTTTTTATATGCAATAAAAAAGAACCTGATATGCGCAGGTTCTTTTTTCATTTGCCCTTATCCTTTGCAAACACACGCAGCCCCCCGTCCAATAGCTCAATTAGAAACATGGACGATTGATATCTGGTACATACCCACAAAATTCAACAGCCCGATCTTGAAGCATTTGAGCTTGTTTGGATTTGCCTACAAAAATCCACTCCAACCAATCGGGGAATACAACAATCCTCCCATCAGCAAAAAAAACATAGCTAATGTGATAAAGATGTGCTTTAGGATACTCATCACCATCCCAACTGACTTCCCTTTTCATTGTGCCGTGCCCCTTCGGAATCTTTTCCAAGCTATCCTGCCGTTAACGTAAAAAAGCTGCCGATCGTGCAGGCAGCCTCCAGGGTTATTTGCGAAGCATACGATTTAATTAGACTCTTCCACATATGTTTTGAAATGATCTAGAATTGCCTGCCATCCGGCTTGCTGCATCTCGACGGCGTTGGTTGGTTCCGCCTCAAAGGATTCTATTATTTTCGTGTCGTTTCCTTGGGGAATAAAAGCGATTTTTACTTTTCTGCCATCAGCGATCGTATAAGAAATGCTCTCGTGAAGACTTACCTCGTCGTATACTCCGCTGAAATCAAATCCAAAGCTGCCGTCCTTGGCTTCCATTCTTGAGACAAACTTCCCCCCGGCCTTCAGATCATTCTCTGCGTATGGCGTGTGCCAGTCATCCGAAGCCTTATTCCACTGCATGATATGCTTCGGTTCCGTCCAATAGGCCCACACGGTTGCTACATCAGAATGAACGATCGTTTCTACTGTAATCGTTACCGGATTACTCGTTTCCATCACATAACCTCCCGGAATATTCACTATATTGGGTAAGAAACACTTGCTCGATCATCCCCGGCTGCTTTCGACCCGACCTGTCATGGTGAATTAAACTATCGATAACGCGGTAAGCTCCTGGTTCATCCTCTATGATAACAGAGAATGAGCGGCAATATTTCTTTTTATTTGCTTTTTAGCCCTTCTCCCAGAGATGCTCTATCGTTCTCCGAAAGCGTGCTACTTGATTAGAGTTCGCTAATAAAAATGAGCAGTCGTCGTCATGACGAACTGCTCATATGCCCGCGCGAGCCGGAAGCATAGAATCTTAATTAAAGCTGTTTGTCGGAAGAGAGCTCCAGCAGCCCGTACTTTCGCTTGTACCGCTCCAGAATCTTCATCCACCCGGGACCCAGCAGCGCGAGGAACAATACATTGCAAAGCGCATGGGCGAGGTCAAAATAAAAGCTGGCGGCATACGCTGCGAGGACCGACGGCCAGGTCAGATCCTGGCCCATGTTGGCGAGAAACCAGATGTTCATAATCCATCCGAACAGGAATCCCCATACAAATCCGAAGGCGAGCAGCAGCAGGCGGTTCTTCAGCCAGCCCCATTGATACAACGTTCCCGCCGTCCAGCCGATCAGGCCCCAGCTGAACATTTGCCAGGGGGTCCAGGGGCCCTGCCCGAGGAACATATTGGACACCAGGGCGGCCACCGCCCCGACCATAAATCCGGTCTCCGACCCGAACACAAGAGCGGAGACGACAATGATGAACGAGGTCGGCTGCACACTCGGCAGCGCGGCAAAGGGAACGCGGCCGACCGCGGCCAGAGCGGACAGAACGGCCAGCAGCACGAGTTCCCTCGCCTGGATCGACCGTCTTTCGAAGCGGAGAAAGAACGGCGCGATCGAGGCGCACACCAGGAATAGCGCCAGGGGCAGATACTGGTCGTCGGCCGCCCAGGTCGTAAAGGCCAGCCCCCCGAAGAACAGAAGAATGACAACGAAAAAAGCGATGCGGGACCGCCTCATCTCAATTCCACCTCAGCAGCTGGCTCATCGCCGTCGTATAGTACAAGTTATCGCTGAAGAACAACGGGGGCGGCCCGTCGCCCGCGAGCATCCCGTCGAACATGATCGCGCAGCGGGTGGCATAGTCCGCAGCAAATTCCACATCATGCGTGACCATCACAATGGTTTGGCCCGCCTGCTGCAGCTCCCCGAGCCGCTCCCCCCACCGGCGTCTGGCCGCAGGGTCGAGCCCCTTGGTCGGCTCGTCGAGCAGCAGAAGACCAGGGCCTGCGAGCAGCACGGCAGCCAACGCCGCAAGCTGGCGCTCCCCTCCGCTGAGATCATAGGGGTGCCGTGCTAGCACATCGCCGAGACCCAGGCGCTTGACCATGGCATCGGTGCGCACCGCCACCGCCTCCGTGTCCAAGCCCTGTCCTTGCGCCGCCCTTGCGGCAGCGGCATGAAGCTCCGCCTCCACCGTTTCTTCGATGAAAAAGGTCAGCGGATTTTGATCGAGATACCCTACCCTCGCCGCTCTTTCGCGGGCTTTCCACTTGCCCAGGTCCTTCCCCTGAAGCAGAACCCTGCCCTTCTGGGGCTTCAGGATACCGGCCATCGCCTTGAGCAGCGTCGTTTTGCCTGATCCGTTGGCGCCCAGGATGGCTAATACTTCCCCCTCCCGCACTTGGAGCGAGGCATTCTTCAATACAGGTGCGGGGTCCTTCGGGCCATACTGCCAATACAGCTCCCGGCACTCCAGCAGAAGGGAGCCCAGCTCCTTCTTCGCCGTCTCCGGCGTATTCATGACGGCCGGACGGCTCACACCCCCGCTGTTCCTCCCCCGCTGCAGCAGCACTCGTCCTTCCTTAACTGTAAGAGGCAGAGGATCGTCCAGCTGCCGGTTCCCCTGCAGAAACCATCCCGGAATCGGCGGAACAAAGTCGCGCCACACCTCCGCCGGATCGGACCAGAGGGCCTGAACGGCTTCCCGCGGTGTGCCGGTATGGCGGATCGAGCCGCTGTCCATGGCAATCACCCGGTCCACGACGGGCAGCAGCTCTTCATACCGGTGCTCCGCTACAAGGATGGTCAGCCCGAGGTCGTGATTAATCCGCTGCAGCAGCTGGATCAGCTCGCGGGCGGCAAGCGGGTCGAGCTGCGCCGTCGGCTCGTCGAGCAGCAGCAGCCGGGGCTGCAGAGCCAGCACGGACGCGAGCTGCAGGAGCTGCTTCTGCCCGCCGGACAGCTCATGCACATACTTGCCGAGCAGCCCGTCGAGGCCAAAATAGTGGGACAGCTCCGCCGCCCTCCGCCGCATGAGACCGGACTCAAAGCCCAGGTTTTCCATAGGGAATACGAGCTCGGACAGCACCCGGTCCGTTACCGTCTGGTTCTCCGGGCTCTGCTGAACCATCCCGATATGCCCGGAGAGCACCCTTTCGTCATAGGAGGACAGGGGGCGTCCTTCGAATAGAATGTCCCCGCTCCTGACGCCGACAGGCGCAAGCTCCCTCTTGATATGGCGGAGCAGCGAGGTTTTGCCGCAGCCCGTGGGCCCGCAGAGAAGCACGAATTCGCCGGCTTGTACGGTCAAGTTTACCCCGTCCAGCACCGCCTGCTCCCCGTCCGGATAACGAAAGCTTACATCCTGGATCTCCAGTATCGCCACAGCCACATCTCCCTCCCTTCTATGATGACCGGCACAGCTGCGAACAGCGCAAAGCACCCGTACGAAAGCAGTTCCCAGCCCTGCAGAGTAACGGCCCCCAGCCCCGGGAAGATCTGGTAGGTTCCATAGCCCAGCAGCCGGAATCCGATGCAGGCGGCAAACAGTCCGAGCAGCGCCGTCAGCAGCGCCCAATCCCGGGGCCGCATGAGGAATTCCTCATACCGGCCCCGCGGGCCCGAGCCGTATCCTTTGGCCTTCATGGCGTCCGCCGTCTCCAGCGCCTCCTCGAGACAGAGGGTCAGCAAAATTTGCAGAAGCTTCATTCCATCCGTCACCCGCTTGCGCAGGCTTCCCTCACCTACATCGATCCCCTTGGTTTGCTGGACCGCAGCGATCTCCCCCAGCCTGCGTTTCAGCAGCGGAACAAAGCGCATGGACATCACAATGAGCAGCCCGAGCTTCGGGAACACCGAGCCGAACAGATACAGGAACCGGGCAGGTGTGATCACCGCGTTAAAAGAGATGAACAAAACCAGGATCAACATCAGGTTCACCGTCGCAAAGAGACCATAGGCAAGCGACTCGAGCGTCACCGGCTGGTCCCAGAAATAAAACAAAATATGCCGCCCCCGATGAGAGAACAGCGGGTTGATCAGCGCATACAGCAGGGATACCGGAAGAAAGAACTTCAGCATGCCGCGCAAGGCCGGCATTTCTCCGTTCAAAGCCACAAGCAAGATAAGCAGGAACAGAAGCGTCAAGATATAGACCGGATGGGTTATGATAATGCCTAGACTCAGAGCCCCCATATAAAAGAAAAAGCAGGGAAACGGATGAAACGACCGGAGTCCGCTGCTCATTTCATCTTCGCCCCTACGTCTTCGCCAAGGTCCAGCGTATAGAACCATTCGATCCGATCGCCCGCCTGCAGCTTATAGGCGCCGGCTCCCTCACTCGGCGCTTGTCCATTGACCTTATATACCCATCCGCTCTTGGGCCCTTGGTCGAACTCGTATAAGTTATCGATGCCCTGCACATAGGCGTAAGCGCCCTTGCCCTGGAATTCCATCTGAAGCTTGTTCGCTTTGGCTGCCTGCTTGAGAACATCCAGTACGGTCGCCCCATCCTGGAAGGACACGGAGGTTTCTTGCAGAATCTCACGCGCCCCGTCCCCGGTAATGCGGATGGTCAGCTCCGCAGGCACGGGCGCCGGTGCCTCGGCCGAAGCAGGCTGCGCCGGCACAGCCGGTTCCGCCGCTGTCGGCTGTGCGGCAGCGGACGACGCGGCTCCAGCCGGAGCCGGTACAGCCGCCGCCTCGCCCGCGGGCAGGGCTGCCGGCGGAGCCGCTGCACCGCCCGCGGCCGGGCCATCCGCCGCGTCGCCGGGCTGAGCCGCCTGGGCAGGCGCAGCGCCAGGCAACGCCTGCCCGGCTGAGGCGGCCCCGGGCTGTGCGCCCGCACCTGGCACCGGCGGCTTGTCCGCCCCCTGCGCCGTCGGCTCCGCGCCCTCAGCGGATGCGGCTTCAGCCGGCTGGGCCGCATCTGCCGGAGGCGCTTCGGCCCCTGCATTCGTCTCGCTGGCAGCCGCAGCGGCCGGAGCTTTCTCCGGTGCAGGAGCCTGCACCGTTCCGGCGGCCGGCTGCCCCTCGCTGCCGCAGCCGGACAGCATAAGCGCTGCGGCGAGCCCCAGCAGGAATATGCATTGTTTCATCTATGGTCCTCCCGTATAGGTCAGTCTGGAAAAAGGAAAGGAAGAGCCCCTGCGAGCAGGACTCTTCTCATCGTTAACGATTATGGATGTTTTGTCAATTCATAGGCTCTGACCGCTACAATGGCGGCCATCTCCCGCGTTGCCGGGTCCTGAGGCCAGAACCAGCCGGACTCGTCCCCTTCCATCAGGCCGTTCTTCTGAACAGCCCCGATGAAGGAGGCCGCTCCCGGATAGGCTTCGCCCAGGTCGGTAAATGCGGCCGAACCGGCATCATGGGGCGGAAGCTTCAGCGCTCTGGCCAGCATGATCGCCATCTCCTGCCGCGAGATGGACGCATCCGGAGCAAACCGCTCCTCGCTTATGCCTTCCGCTATCCCTTTGGATACAGCTTGAGCCACATAGCCTGCATACCAGGAGTCGGACGCGACATCCGCAAAGCGGGCGGCGCCCTCCGTGGATGGAGCTTCTCCCAGCAGTCTCAGAAGCATCGCCACAAACTGCGCACGGGTCACCTGCTTTTTCGGCTCAAAGGCCGGGACCGTACCGCCTGTTCCCTCCATGATCCCATACTCCGCCGCTTTCTTCACATAGGACAGGGCCCATGGGGAGATCTCCTCCATGTCAGAATAGCCCGGTGCGACTTCAGGCGCTTGCTGGCCCACAGACTTCGAGAAGGCTGCCTGGTAAGCCCCCAGCGCCATGACTGCCTGCTCTGTGGCCATCCCTTCCGCTTCCCCGCCGCTTACATGCGGGAAGGCTCCGCCATCCAGCTGCAGTCCAAGCAGGTAGTTCACCATATGGCTGTCCCCTGACTGGAAAGAAGCGCTGTGTACCGGATCGATGCCGCTGACCGACAGGCCCCAGAGCACCTGTGCCGTGCTTTCGGCATTCACCACGCCATCCAGCGCGAAGCCGCCGTTCTCCGCCTGCTGGGTGCCGAGCCACTGTACCGCTTTGCTCACGGCCGCCTTCACTTCCGCCTGCGTCTCGTAATAGCTTAAAGCCGCCAGGGCCGAACCGGTTAGATCCGTGCTGCCCGTCTCGCCCTTGACCAGCGGCCAGCTTCCATCCGCATTCTGCGCATCCAGAATCCACTGCAGCAGCCGTTCCTTCGTCCAAGCCGCATCTGCGGGTATCTCAGTATCTCCGGCGTTCAGAGCCAGCAGCGCGTAGATCGGGCCGTTGGTTCCCTGTGTTTCCATCCGTTCATTATTGTAGATCCGCTCAATCAGGTCGAAGCCGCCGATAGACTGCGGATCGCCGCCTGCCGCCCGTACGCTCAGCGCCAGGCGCTCATAGTCGGTCACGTTCCGGAACGTCCCGTTCTTCTCCCTCAGCAGGGCTTCCGCCTCCGCCAGGTAACCGGACGGTACGCTCACACCTGCTCTGCTCAGCGCGTAGGCCGACCAGTCGCTCAGCTCCGCTCCGTTCTTCAGCCAAGCCGCCGCCCGGGTAATGGCGGGCCCGACCTCGACTGCCGCAGGAGCTTCGACAGCCCCGGCTGTCTCTACTGCAGACTTATCGATCACCGCGAATTTCGTAAAATGGTTCACGAGTCCCGTCATCTTCCCGGTCTCCGCATCGAGGACCGCAGGAATCGGAATCCACTCGCCCGTCTGCTCATTGAGCCAAGCCAAGGACAGGGCGTCCAGATTCACGGATGCGACCGGTGTCTTGACCGTGATCTGCACCGGCTGCTCGAAGGTCTGGCCGGCCGGGCCGAATTCATACATCGGGGATACGAGCCCGCTTCGTCCGCCCGCAGGGAGTTCCTTCACCGTAAGGGTCGCCGTCTCTTTCAGCGCGCCTGCGGGAATGTGCAGCTGAATTTCCGCCTTGTCGTCGGTCAAGATCGCTGCGCTATCCGGAGCCGCCGATTTCTGTACATTGACCGTATTCGCTACAAGAACCTCTTGCAGTACGGCAGCGGCGGTTGCCGTCATTTTCTTGTCTGCGTTGAGCACGATAGCCGGCTTCGCCACCTCATGAACAGGCTTCCGGTTATCGTAAGCGAGGCCCAGCTCCTCCGAAACGGTCTTCAGTGCGTTAGCCTGTGCGCCCGCCGCACCCGTAACTGCCGGACCGGCCGAGCTGCCCCCGGCATTGAGGTCCTTGCCGCCGTCCAGCGTATACCGCCAGGCCACCGTATCACCTGACTTCAGCGTTACGGAATCCGCTCCACTGCTCAGGTAGGTGCCGTTCACCGCATACATCCAGCCGCTGAGAGGACCCCGGTCAAACTCGTACAGACCGTCGATCCCCTGCACATAAGCCGTGGAACCCGATCCGGAGGATTTCACACGGTCCGCCCCCAGCTGGCGGATCAGAACCGAATAAGGCGTATCGCCGCTCTGAAGGGATACCTGAGTGGACGATACAATGGTTCCCTTGCCCTCATCCCCGGCAACGGATAAATACACGTAAGGACTGCCGGACGAACCCGTTCCTCCGCCGCCCCCTCCAGCTCCGGTCCTTGGGAGAACCGTTACCGTTTGCGTCGTGTGCACGATACGAGGCGCCGCTCCCGTGACATAGCCGGAGATATCGAGTGTATATGTCCCTGCCGCCAGCCCGGCGAACGTCGCCGTGCCTTCGCTGTTCGTCGTGGCTGTGAGGCTTCCGATCTTCAGCTGGATTCCTGCAGCCGGCGCAGGCGTGTCATAGCCGAGCGTTTTGTTCACCGTCACCGTGAAGGACTGGTTCGCTCTAGGCTGTGCTGGATTCAGCTTCACCGATTCCACCAGGTACGTCGTCGGATTCCAGCTTGCATCATATCCGCCGTAATAGATCACCGCACGGTCGCCCGGCTGGAGCGTATAATCAGCCATCCCCACCTGCGGAATATTCCATTTGCCCTGCCGGTAGACGGCATAGTTCCAGGCATCGGCATCCGAGCCGACCGACTTCACGTATCTGCCGAACGAAGAGCTTTCTATGCGGAACGGAACCCCTTTGTCCGTCAACAGCGCCTGAATGCTGTCCAGCAGATTCGGAGAAGCGGCCGTCCCTGCCGCATAGGTGCCCGTGGAGCCTTCGATCTGTACGTCCGCCGATCCGACCTCCAGCATCTTCGAATCCGTTACAATTCGGGGAGCCGTGCCTTCCCGGTACCCTGTGACTACAGCCTTGTACGTGCCGCCAGGCAGCCCGGACGCAAACCGGGCGATCCCCTGGCTGTCCGCCTGCACCTGGAGGCCACCAAGCTCCACGTATACGGCGGAAGCTACGCTGACATTTTCGGTGCCCGCATTCCAATCCCACGCCGTCTGCTCCACCTTCACCTGGAGCGCTTGTCCGGTCACCGGCAGCGCAGGCTCAACGGTTATCGACTTGACGAGCGTAGTGTCCATCCCGCCGTAATACAGGTAGACCTCATCGCCGTTGCGAAGGGAATAGTCAGCCAGGCCGAGGCTGGACGTGCCGGCAAAATCCCAGGCTCCCTGCCGCTTCACATTGTACAGCCAATACGTATAAGCGTTGTTATCATTTGCTGTGGATCCTACGGAAGTAATAAAATGTCCTGCGCCCTCCTGCCACGGAATGCCCGACGACTGCAGCAGCTGAGCAGCCGCCTCGTAGGCGGTAGCCGCAGATGCCGGACCCTCCGCCAGGATGCCGGCCGGACCAGCCACGTGCACCGTCACATCCGCCGCCTGAGGCGCTGTACTACCGGTGGTCAGCACCGCATCGTACGTGCCGCTGTTCCCTCCGGTAAAGGCATGATATGCGGCCAGAGCCATGATCGCCTGTCCGGTCGCTCCCGCGTTGGACGGGCCGCCGGCTACGTGAGCGAATCCGCCGTCGCTCTGCCGGTAGCCGAACAAATAGCTCAGCGGATTTCCTTCCGCCTTCGTAAAGCTTCCGCCGCGCGCATCCACGCCGGCTGCGGACAGCGCCAGGATGACCTGCGCCGTGCTTTCCGCATTCTCGCCGTACTCCGTAAATCCGCCGTTCGCCAGCTGCCTGCCGGACAGCCACTGCACTCCCTTGTCAATCGCCGGCTGTACGCCGGTAAGCGACTTATAAGGAGACAAGGCAAAGATCGCCGAAGCGGTTATATCGATGTTCCCGGCGCCCCCTGCCGCGAGCGGCCAGCCGCCATCGCCATTCTGCTGCGTCAGCAGCCATGCCGCGATCTTGTCGGGGTTCCACTGCGCGGTTAACGGAATATCGTAAGTCCCGCTGCTCAAAGCGAGCAGGGAATAGATCGCCCCGTTGGTTCCCTGCGCCGTCATCCGCTCGCTGTTATAAATGCTCTGGATGAGGTTATACGAAACGGAGCCGGCGGTGACCGCCTCGGGGCTGCCCCCGGCCGCCTTCACGCCCAGCGCTATGCGGGCATAGTCCGTTACATTGCTGTACACCCCGCCGCTCTTCTGAAGCTCCGCACTGACGGACTCTAGATAGGAGGCCGGTACCGGCTTCCCCGCCTTAGCGAGCGCATACGCATCCCAATCCGTCGGCGCGCCGCCGTTCAAGGCCATGATATAGCCCGCAGCCTCGTCAACTGCCGCTGGAAGCGCAACCTGCCCCCTTGCTGCAGCATCCGCATACACAGGCAGCAGTCCGCCCAGCATCGATACCATCAAGCACCAGCTGAGCAGCAGCATGCCTATTCTTTTCAACCCTCTTTGATCCTTCATTCTTACTCCCATACCCCTCTCCGCCGACATTAAAAAGCATCCCTACGAGAAGGGATGCCGATTGCACACTAGACCCGCAGGCGAAAGATGTTCCCTGACAAACAGCCGTTTCCCGTTCCCGGACAACCTATCATTCGACAGCTTTCGAGAATGTCTTTCAATGTTTTACATAGAATACCACTTTCCCGGCACTGCGTCCATTGATAGTTGCGGGATGCTAGCGAGAGGTAAGAGCCTTCTTGAAAACCTCTATAGGTTCACGATAATCAAGAGGTTTATGAATAAGTCTATTAAGCCATTGCAAACGGCTGAGATTGTCCTCAAAGTCATCCTCTGTGAAAAAGGTGGCCTCTTTCATGGTTCCTAACACGCTTCGGCTGTTCGTTTTGGCTATCGCGATTTCCGAACCTTCCCTCAAGTAAGCATCTATCCTAGCTTCGCCTATTCCTTCACTGACCATATAGGTTCTGAGGGTCGACAAGAATTTCTCCTTTAACGGAGTGACTTGACCGCTCCGGATCCCGTCTATGATGATACACAACCGTGATAGGTCATTGATGAAAACAATGTGCTTCCGACGGTTTAGATGGTAGATATTCACGTGCCAATGAAAGAGGGATAGCTCTCCGCTGTCATCGCATTCCTCGGGTATGGCCTTCATGTCTTTCAACAAGGCTTGGGTAAACTTTAGTACGATCAAATCTATCTTCCTTTCCAACTCGGCTGAAGCAGGTGTTAGTCTTCATGATCCAATTCTATCATTTCCATGATGTCTTTGTAATGTATACGTGCAGGTTGACGTCCTAAATCAATCACTTCTCTCCACGGCCAAAAAAACAAATAAGCTCATGCTTAGACTCCCGTCCAGCGGGAATAAACCTCTCCCCTTTGAACAGTGGCCCTTACATGAGCTGATCGCTCCTATCTTAGACTATATCCGAACCGTATCACGCTTCAGCACCCTGATGCCGTTAACCGGCAAACTTAACGTCTCTCCTGCCATCTTCCTCCAGCACCTTCGGATCATGCAGCCATTGGTCGGGGTTATAATCCGCCCCATGCATTAGAACGGGCAGCTTGCCGCTGACCGGGGAATGTTTCGCTGTCATGTTAATATCTCAGCCCTCCGCTTCATTTTGCGTCTCAATAGGGACAACCCGATGTTCCCCATAATCGAAATATTTGCCTTCCAACAGCCCGATCAAGGTCGTAGTCACCCGCACCGTCAGTTCGTTGTCACCGGCTCGCAGAAGGGCCGCAGGACCTTCCCAGACATAAGGCGACCAAGGCCGCACACCCAGCTTCTCCCCGTTCACCCATACCTCTGCCGTATCGTGCACATCCCAGTCAGGGAAACGGAGAGCAAACCGGCCGGAACCGGGCCCATCCGGAAGAGCCAGTGTCCTGCTGTATTCCAGCACCCCCGCGTAATAGGGGTATCCCTGCACATAATCCCGGACAGCGAGCGTCTGGGCCGAGGACGGGGGCACGGTCAGCACCGGAACCCCATCCTCCGCCGGACACACCCCGAAGCTGCCGAGCAAGTGGATGGCATCCGTCACTCCGTCCCAGTCATGGGCCACCTGCACCCGGATGTTCAGGACATTGTCCCCCTTCCGCAAATCGGCCGTTACATCACATACGATATTGGCGTTATCATAGACGTTCCGTGCCTGAAAATCGGATTGCGTGTACCGCCTGCCGTTCAGCGTCAGCTCCCAAGCCCCCGAGATGGACGATTGGTCCATGAGGATCGAGACGGACTCAGGTACTTGCTCCACCCGGAACGACGCCCTGTACCGGCAGTCCAGCGGGTAGGAAAGCCGCAGCTTCTTTGGGGTTCCGAACAGTTGATCGAAGACCACCGGGAGGCTCTGCCGCTTCGCAAGATCCGCACATTGATCGATGAAGGTTTTGGCGGAAACGAGGGCTTCCTCCTCTCCCGACACGGACAGAAGGAAGTTCTCCAGGCGCAGCGCGTTCGGCCGGAGTGCCTTCAACCGCCATAACCCTTCAGCCTCAACCTTCCACTCCCAGGCAGGCTGTTCGGCCGCGATTGCAGGGGCTGCCTCCTTCCCCCTCGTAAACCGGTACATTCGGGAGGCATAAGGTGCAAAGTCAGCCTCAACCGATACGCCGCCCCCCTCTGTCACCGCACGGATCGGTACGATCTCCCCGGTTTCCAAATCCAGCCGTTCCGCTAGGACATGCTGCGCATCCCCTTCCGCTTGAGCCGGCCAGATCCTCACAGGATCGATACGGATCGTGGTGTTCCACTGCCCCGCTTCCTGGTTGCTCACGAACACTACATATTCGTCCGGCGAGATATAACGCGATTGAAGCAGGAAGGAGCGAATCTCCTCCGCCGCTTCCACGGTTACAGGCTGCGGTTCCACCCGGTCCAGCAGGACCTGCAGCTTCTCCAGCATGGACTCCAGCCCCTCCGGCCCCTCCCCGGACGCTCTTGGGATGAAATAGGCGCCCGGATGGCCTTGGCAGACTCCCTGGTCTTCGTTTCGAGGACTCCAGCCGAACCACGCTGCCGCTTCCTTCGGGACCCTGCTGTCCGGCTCAATGCATTCGCTGGGCAGCTCTCCCAGGGCGATGACCCGGCCTCCATCCGACAGGAACCGCTTCATGGTCTCCCAGGCTTTCTGTTCCAGGTTCGTCATAGGAGGCAGCAGCAGCACGCCATACGATGCCTTGCCGATCACGAGCCTGCCGTTCTCCACGGCGGCTTCGGCCAGCAGCTCCGCATCGAGATGGTCATAGTCCCGCCGGGACTGCAGCAGGCGGACGCTTAGACTCCGCCACTCTTCCTTCAGAAGCTCCAGCCTCTCCCTTTCCTTGGCGTCCGTCCCCCCGTATTCGAAGTGGTGGAGCGGATTCGCCAGATGGGTCCAATAGGAGGTGGTCGGATCCAGAACGGCGATCCGGATATCCGCCGTCCCTTCGGTCATGATGCAGCTGATCCGGCCGGCGTAATCGCCGAGGTGCCGGAAGTGTTCCCAGTACGGATTCTGAACAAATTGGGAAGGCGGCGCATCGTGCTGGGTCATGCCATCGAGCGTGTAGAAGAACGCATGGAAGGTGTATAGATTGGTCCCCATAGCCGCCATCCGGTCGATCATCCACTTCGCATCCTGCAGGTTCATGGACCAGCCGACGCTGTGGAAGCACTCATCCAGATTCCGCTGCCTGCCGAGCTGTCTAGCGATGGAGCTCATCATCTTCGGGTTGTCGCGGAAGCTCGCTCCATAACGCCGGATAATCCATTCCAGCGGTCGGCCCAGCTTCTCATGGCAGCTGTCCCCGCCCGGAATATGGCTGTAGCGCTGGGTGGTCATACGGACAGAGGGGACTTCCGCCACATACTGCAAGCCGTGCTTCTCGCACCAGTCAAAGACCTGCTTATGGTAAGAGTCAGTCAGCAGCTCATGCAGAGTCTGATAGTAGTCATACCGGATCCGCGGGGCATCGGGATAAGCCGCATGGGACAGAGCGGGCAGATGCCCGGCGATGGAATACCCATTGCGCTCCTGGAAGTAGTCCGGCAGCCTGGGGGTCCAGGGCAGCCGGCCGAGCAGGCCGATCTCATCCGTGAACATACCCCGGACGGTTCTGCCGAATTCCTCTCCGATATAGCGGGCATAGCGTTCATGGGTAAGCCGAATGAAGCTGGCCATCGCCTCTTTATGGCAGGGATCGACGAAGGTTCCGTAATATTTGAAGTCCTCGATTTCCTGCTCTTGATAGACGAGCACATCCCACTCCGCGGCATGGACGGGCGCCTCCCATTCCAGCCGGTATACCGTGTGGTAGGTGAAGAACCGCTTCTGGTTATAGGCGGTCAAGCCCGTCTTCTGGAACACCGGGTCCGCCTGGATATTCCCGATATGCTCCCGGATGTCCACCGCGAATTCCCAGAGGCGCTCGCCCGACGCCGCCAGCGGCACAGCCTTGGCATAGACGATCTTCGCCCAGGGCAGCTCCAGCGCCGCCCTGCCGCCTCCCTGGATGCGGGACTCCGTCACTTCCAACGTCCGGTGCTTCGCATCGGGGTGAAGGAGGGTGACTTCCCCCCCGGCCATGCCGCTGGGATAAGGATACTCGTCATACAGCCAGACATGCATGCTTCTCACCTTGGCCGCCTGGACCGCCGCCTTCACCAGCCGGAACCACCCTTCGGACAGATAAGGTATTTTCAATCCCTGTCTCGGGCAGATGAAGAAGCCTCCGACACCCTTGTCGTACATCTCCTGGATCTGACGGATCATCTCCGCTTCGTCCATCTCGCCGTTCCAGAACCAGAACGGCTGGATCCGGTAATGCGCATCCGGATTTCTGAATTGGTCCCTATCCAGCATGGTCTCTCCTCCACTCTTCTCCATTCTTCTCCAAAGCGAAATTCCCTACGGGGAGGACCCACATAGGGAATTCACCGCTGCATATAAGAATGTCTTACGGGTTGCGCGGTACCGTGACGAAAGCTTTGCCGGTCGTCTGATTGCCTGCCTGATCTGCTGCCGCATACGTTATGGTGTAGGTTCGGCCAGGTCCGCGATCCGAGCATTCCGCCCGAAGGGCAAAAGAGGTGTCCAGGGTGCCCAGCTTGGCATCCTGAATATCACCGGGAAGATCCCCGTTCCCAAGTCCGCTGTCCGGCTCGCTGCTCGTTATCGATTGAAGCACGATAGAAGCAGCCTGCGAACCGGTATCTTTAGCTGTAAGTGTGACCTTGACGGGAACCAGCTTATGGTTGGCAGGCCACAAGGAGGTTTTATCCAGCGCAATCTTGAGGGTTGGCGCCGTCTTATCGATCTTAACGATCCCCGTATGCGCCGATTCGGTATTGCCGGCGGCATCCACGCTCCAGTACGTGAAGGAATGGGTGCCCTCGGCGGTAATCCCGAACCGGTTCCCGGATTGCGGAGCGCTCCCGTCAAGTGTGTAATAGGTTGCAGCAATGACGGATCCGCTGTCAGCCGCAGTTAAGCTGACGGTAACGTCTTGATTCGTCCACCCCTTCGGAGCATTGTCGGTCGTGACCGGCGGTGTTGTATCCAGCGGGGGAGCCTCATCCGTCTTAGCCGACGCCGCAGCGGACAGGGTGGACTCCCCTGCCGGGTTCACTGCCGTCACTTTGTAGAAGTACGTCGTGGAGGCGGCAAGTCCAGTATCCGTGAAGGCCGTTCCGGGCAGTATGACCTCATTGCGCTTGTCATACGATCCATCCGCAGCAGCCGAACGGTAGACATGGTAACCAACCGCTCCATTCACCGCGCTCCAAGTCAGTTCTATGGCGTTCGCGCTCTTCGCTGAAGCACTTAGATTCCCTGGTGCCGCCGGGACAGCGGTGACATGGACATCAATCGTTGACACAAATTCATTCCCGCCCGGAAGATCCTTGTATGAGTCCACCGTAAGCGTAATTTTGGCCGTGCCTTCCCCGAGTGCGCTGACTTCGCCGGTCACTGCATCTACTGCCGCCACCACCGGATCGCCCGAAGACCACACGATCGACTTGTAATCCGCATTGCCCTGGAAAATACTTGCCTGAAGCTGCGCCTTTTGGCCCGGGGTCAGATCCAACCGGTCACCAGGGGGCTGCGTCCCGTTAAAGAGGATGCTGATCCCTTCCACGATAATCGGAACCTTGACCCCGATGGTCTGGCCCGCCGTTACGCCGGACTTGGCCGCGACGGTAATGACCGAGCTGTCTACGGTCTCCCCTTGGGCGCCCGACAGCATGGCGGCTGTCGCCCTGCCCGTCTGGTCGACGGTGACTGCGTTCGGATTGGAGCTGGACCAGCTGAGCCGCGGATCCGCATTGGCCGGCGTGATAACGGCTGACAGGACAGCGGAATCGCCGATGATCAGCCTGGAGGGCGGATACTGAAGCGTAATGGATTGTACGGGTGCTGCGAAGGTGCCGTACACTTTAAAGTCATAAATACCGGTATACTGCTGAACGGTTCCTACTTTTTGAACGGTATTCACCGTTAATCTGACATAGCGCCCATAGACATGAGCCGGGAACAGATCCGTTGTAGAAACTTTATACGCCTTCGACGTATCGTAGGCGCTGACAATATCGTTGTGGGTAACGACAGGGGTATACGTGCTTCCATCCTCGGACACGCTGACTGCAAAATCACTAGCCGCCCAGGAATAGACCCGCGTCGAGTCGATGAGGGCCGTCTGCCCCAAATCCACCGTCAGCGTCGCACCCGGATGATACCCGCCTGTTGACCATGCTGTCGTATCGCTGCTATCCACCGCATTCGATGCGGAATAGGAGGAGCCGGTTCTGCTGGCCGTCACGCTCTTGCCGGCGGACAGCAGGTTGGTTGACGTAATCGTGGAAGACGATGTGTACCCCCCATCTTCGGTAACAGCGGTAATGACAGCCGTACCGGCTTTCAGGGTCTCCACCAGCCCCTCTGGATTCACGACCGCTACCGTGGGATCGCTTGAGCTCCAGGTGACTTTTGTGTTATCCGCCGTGTCCGGTTCAATCGCTGCCGTCAGCTGCGTCGACTTGCCGGCCTCCACCGTAACGGACGGGGGAGATACCGTCACGCCTGTCACGTTCACTACATCGGCTACGGTGACCGGTATGGCTGCCGATGCCCCGCCGTCCAGAGCGGAGACGGTCAGTGTCGTGACGCCGTTGGATACAGCGGTAATCGTTCCGCTGCTGCTGACGGTGGCGACGGAACGGTCGCCCGTCGTCCATTGCAGGCTCTGATCCTTGGCATCCACAGGCAGCACGGAAGCCGTAAGGGTCTCGGAATCTCCCACGCGAAGCCGCACGGATGTTTTATTCAGCGTAATGGATTCGGTCAGCACATCGGTAACCGTCACCGAAGCCTGAGCGGTCTTGGCTCCGTCTTCCGTGGTGACCGTGATGACGGCCATGCCGGGCGTAACAGCGGTAACCACGCCTGAGCTGCTTACAGCCGCCACTTGCTCATCGGAGGAGGACCACTTCACCCCTGGGTACGAGGCATCGGCCGGGGCGACGGTGGCCGTCAGCTGCTTGGTTCGGCCCGCGCCCAACGTCATGTTCGTTACGTCCAGCGTAACTGAATCTACAGGCACCTTCGTCACGGTGAGCACAAAGGACTGGGAAGCCGATCCGTCCATCGCCGAAGCGGTGATCGTTGCGGTGCCTTCCGTCTTGGCGATGAGAGTCACATCCGGGGTCACATTGCTTTGCTGATAGAGGGTACCCGGAACGGCGGTTTGAACCGGCTCGCCCAGGAACCTCGCCACATTCGGGTCGGACGACGTATACTTGACAACCTGATTGGCAGCCCCCGAAGGCAATCCGGCAGTGATGGCCGTTTGGTCTCCGATATGGAGCTCCATCGAACCGCCCGACAGCTTGCTGCCGGTTAGAGTGATGCTGCCCGCAGGTGCCGCAGGCGTGACCGTGACCGTACCGGTATCCGTGAACCCGCCATCCACCGTCCGTACGGTGATCACGGCGGTGCCTGCCGATACGGCCGTAACGATCCCCGCTTCGTTGACCTCGGCGATGGCCGGATCGGAAGAGGTCCAGTTCATCCGGGAATCGGTCACTTGATCGGCCGGAGCGACAGCAGCCACAAGCTGCCTGCTTGAACCTGCCGTGACCTGAATGCTCTCCTCCTTCAGCGCAACTCCTGTTACCCTTACTGGGGAGACGGCATAGGAGGACGAGTTATCCGAGAAGGGAAGCTTGCCGCCGAGCGGCTTGGCCATCGGCTTGCCTCTCCACAAATAAGCGTAAGTCCCGTCCAAGGCGTGCCCGTCATAGGTGAACAATGTGCGGTCTCCGGCATCGTTCCCCCACTGATGCGATTTGGGGCCGGGCAGCCAGGGGCTGTTCGGGCCCTCGTAGCCGTCCCCCTTCTCAATCCACTCGGCCGCCCAGTAGAAGAAGCCAACCTGTTGGTTCGTCGGGTTCGGCACGTCCCGGAGTGCCTGCATATAATCCATCAGCCAGTTGTATTGGCCCCGCTCCGATTTCTCGTAATAGCCGTTGGTAATATTGGAACCGTTCGGGAGTCCATAATCGGCCGACGTGTTGCTGAAACCCGTCTCGACGAAGATCACATCTTTATCCGGCCATTTCTCCAGATTATTGCGCAGCATGCTGTAAATGGACCCTGTCGGCCGGCCGCCGTACAAGGAATAGCCCTGGCTGTCCCATGTGATGCCGGCGGAGGCGTTGGCATCAAACCAGGCATTGGTCGAAGCCGGATCATATCCGTTGTTCACATGAAGCTGGCCCCTCATGGCCGGCGATACGTCCTTCATCGCCTGGTAAGCCGCATTGACCAGCTTGGCATACCCGGCGCGGGTTGTTGACCATATTCTCCCTTCATCCCATACGATGCCTGCATTCTCTTCGTTGCCGATCTTCACCATGGCAGGCTCGACTCCGGCCTCCTTCATGCTCTGGAGAAAATCGTAGTTGTAATTGTACATGGTCGTCTGGAGCTGCTGCAGGTTTTGATTCTGCCATGCCAGCGGCTTGGTTGCCTTGCCTGCGCTCATCCAGCCGTCGCTGTAATGGAAAGAGGCTATAAACTTCATATGATGCGCCTTGGCGCGTTTCGCCAATTCAATGGTATCGGTTTTGTCAAAGGACCCTGGAAGCATCGTGTAGGTTGATGAAGAGCCCTGCGTTGGGTTCCCCGCTTCCACGAACGTCATCGGAATGACCGCATTCACGCCGCGGTTCTGCATAATATCGAAGAAGTCCTGACGTACGCCGTTGGCATAGTAATGGCCGTTGTACTCTTCGATCAGCGGAACATAGGAAATGTCTGCACCCTTGATCACCGTAGTGTCCAGCTCGAACAGATCCACACTGTCCACGACCGCGCCGCCGGCCCCGGCATTCTCCAGATAGAGCGTGCCCAGCGTCTCGTTCGGGCCTGTTACGAAGCCCACCGTCAGTAAGGTATATCCCGTCGTTGCGGACGGGGCGCTGCGAGCATTGGCAATGCCGGATACGCCGACCTTCACCAGCCCGTCAGGCTGCTCGACCCTGGCCCTGACCGAAGCGATATAGCTGGCATTCGGCTTCAATGGCACATTCTGCGACACTTTGGCTCCGGCAGCAAGATTAAGCGCTTTATCTCCCGAGTCCGCTCCTTCGGTTCTGATCGCAGAACTGCCGATTGTACTCCACCCGCTCAAGTCATTTTCGAAGCCCCAGTTCTGAACCGGGTTCTGATCGCTGAGCTCCAGTGTGAAGGACGCGTCGTCCATAGAGACGGACATCCCGGCCGCCGCATTCTGAAGATACAAGCCGACCGTTGCCTGGCCGTTGTAAGAAATGACGTTGCGCATAACAATGTGCACCCAGCCATCTGCGTTCGGATACCCATTGACATAGGAGCGTAAGGCTGGTGCGCCCGTATCCTTGGCTTCCAGATAGGCCGAGGTATCGGGTCCGGAGCCGGCAGCCGGCTTGTAGGCGTTCGTCTTAATCCAAGCCTGGAAGGTATACGTGCCCTGCTCAAGTCCCGTAAAGGTTTGATATATACCGGCGGCAGGCGTGTTGAAGGAGCCTGTTTTGCCGGTGGAAGTCACGCTCGCGGAGTAAGCTCCCGTGTTGGCATACGTCTGCGTCGTCACCGTACCGGCCGTCGTAATCGTCTTCCAGCTCTTCGGCGCAGCTGTCACGCCCGGGTCTTCCTCGAACCCCGGATTGGCCAGCAGATTCGCTGCCTCAGCTGCCGCGAAGGCGATTGGCGTCCGATCCGGACCTGCCATTCCTGAAAAGCTTAGTGCCATCATTGCCACGATAAGCAGTGGGATCAAGCATGTTCTTACTCTCATTCGTGCCATTCGACATCCCCTTTTCCTAAAAAATTAATGCGCTTACATGAAGCCTTGCCGCCCCCCCAAACTACGGGGCGATCACCTCCTTCCGAAACCTCTTTATACGAGGATGGATGTTACGTGTTGTCCATCCATCCATCCATCCATCCATCCATCTAGCCGGCCAGCCAACCAGACCTACTCGATGATCCCTTGCTCTTGAAAATAGACCTTCAGCCTTGCCGCCAACTCATCATCGGAAAGCGGATTGCGGTGCGTGTTCTCCAAATATATGTACTTCTCCGTCTCCGGCATCAGATATTCCTTGTACCACAAGAAGAAGTCAGGGCTGTCACCGTGCATGCGCAAAAACCGCCGGAGCGTGTCCACGTTCTGCACCGTACTCTCGATATTCGTCAGCCAGTCCGCCCGGTAGAAGCGTTCCCACTTCCCATGCTCGGAGCCGCGAAGAATTTCAAGCCCCCGCTGATAGCACCACATCGACTCGGAGGCATAGACGAACGCCTGGGGATAGCGCTCTTCGCGATACTCCCGGTAGGAGCGGCACAGCCAGTAGAAGCCTTCGCATCCGGACAAGTGCAGCGCTCCATGGAACAGCAGCTGATCGGCGGCCCTGCGCTGATCCTCCACCCCCAGCTTCACCAGCAGCTCCCGGCACCGCTCAACCCAGGCTCTCCACTTCGGTATGCCGCTCTCCAGCCGCGCCTGGAATCCCATTACCTGCTCAGGGAAAGGCACGTCGCCCACAGCCCAGGACAATCTCGGGTCCGGCCCATCGCCCTTCCCCTGCAGCCAGTGACCGATGATCTGCCTCGCCGGGTGGTGGTAGCACTCGTCTCCGGCCAGGTCATCGGCATGCGGTCCGTACGGAAGGGCCGTCTCGGCATAGCTTTGATACAATGCCGCCAGCTCCTCATGTTGAGCCGAATAATAGCGGCCCACGAAGTCGCTCAAATGCCGGTGCACGTCGATTGTACCTTCGTTCCACAGCACGCGAAGCACATCCAGCGGATACACATGGGGCCGGATGTTGCCGCAGTTGAGCAGCAGGTACTCGTCCGCCCCGGCGGCGAATGCCTTCTCGATCTCCCCCTTCAGGAAGGCGGCAGACCCGGGGAACATCGTCAGATGATTCGAAGCCTGGAGGTCATGGAACGTCACATGATAATACAGCCCATGCCGGCCGCCTTCATCCCCTGCGGGAAGCGCCGGAACGCGCAGATTCAGATTGTTGTGTCTGCGGGAAACCATCTTGCCGTACCCGTTATCGGCCCAGATCTTGATCACGTCATCGGGCAGGGTTACGTAGCCGCCTTTGTACAATTCGGCGATCTCGCCATATAAAGCGGCACAGTATACCGGATTCTCCACGGCGCCGCCGATCATGTCATACTGCTTCCGGATCACCTTACTGATCATCGCGCCGCGCTTCTCCGGAGTGTCGAAGGAAGGATCTTCAATCCAGAACGGCTTATCCCCCTGTCCGCGGAACGACAGCACCCACAGCACCTTCATGTCCTTCTGCTCTTCGATCGCTTCCTGCCACAGGGCTTCGAACAGCTCCGGCTCCTCCTGATAGCTGGCCTTTCTGCCCGGATAGGCGCGCAGGAACATCTCTGCGCCCAGCGGCTCGGCATGGTGATGCGTCACCCACAGGCCCATCTCGGCGGCCAGCTTGTAATGAATCCCGTCCCTTGGCAGATCCGTCCCCGAGATAACCATGTTGCCTCCGCAGCGCAGCAGCGCTTCGAAGACGGGCTCCCACACCTCCCTCGAAGGCGGGTAAGGCTCCTTCCAGCCGATCAGGCACACTTCGTCGTTGACGAACCAGCCGCGGTACCGGACCTTCGGCGCGGGAGCGTCATAATCCTCGCATGGAATTTCAACTTCGGAGCGCCGGGCCATCGTCTGGTCCGCCCAGAACCAGAACGGCTGGACCCCCAGGAACCTCCTGCTGAACTCCAGGACGCCATACACGAGCCCCAGCTCATCATGGCCTGTGATCGTCATACCCGGTGCTCCTCCGCTGGAGGGGAAGCGAAAGCAGAACGCCTCCGGACGCTGCGGACACATGTCCCCCGCCACGGCAGGGCGGATGCAAAGCTCCGCCGCCTCGTCCCCCGTGACCAGCTCAGGCGCCGCGCCTAATACGGCTTCGAAGTCTCTAACCAGCATCCGGATGGCATGCCTGACCGGCAAAGCCGGCCTGTCTGGAATTTGTATGCGCACCTGTCCTTTGAACCGCAGCTGCTCTTCAGTACGTTGAACCACTTGTCATCCCCCTATTCGTCTTTCCTTCAGCCGCGTACTTCCTCTTTGTGGCGGGATTCACGATATTGTCCCGGAGAGAGGCCGGCGGTTTTCTTAAAGGCTCGGATAAACGAAGTCGTGTTGACATACCCCACCCTCTCCGAAATATCCTGCACCGAAACCTCCGACTCACACAGCAGTTTTTTGGCGTGTTCCATTCTTAAGCTCATCAAGAAATCAAGAAAGTTCTGGCCGATGCTTTCCTTAAACAGCTGGCTTAAATACTTGGCATTGATCTGGAACCGGTCACTCAGCATCGTAAGAGAGAGGTTCGGGTCCCAATAGTGTTCCTCTACGTAATCGCGGATCTCACTGAGCAGCGCATGGTGGCGCCGGTTCTGTGCCAGCTCCCTGACCCCATCGGCAAGCTGCTCCAGCGTCATGAGAAAGCAGGACTCCAGCTGCCGGAGGGTGTCCGATTGCTTGATGGCAAGGTGCAGCTCCGGCTTGGCATCCTGAAGCCAGGCTTTGGCGTCATCCGGCAGCGCTTCTTCCATCTCG
The DNA here is from genome assembly GCF_049942825.1 of Paenibacillus sp. S-38. NCBI lineage: Bacteria > Bacillati > Bacillota > Bacilli > Caryophanales > Paenibacillaceae > Paenibacillus > Paenibacillus sp. S-38. Next base: position 2,317,828 of record NZ_CP187970.1, on the reverse strand, counting down.
TATTCGAGCTGGAACACGAGATAGTGAAGCAGCCGGTCGACGTCATCCTTCCGGAGGTGCCGGACCGTCATCTCCTGGAACAGCCGCTGCAGCTCTGCGGACCACCCGGACTCCGACATCCGAAGCTTGCGCACGATCGTGCGGATCCTCTCGAGGTAGTCGAACCATTCGCCTTCGGGCTTCCCTTTGATCTCGACCGCATCGATAATCTGGTTCACGCCCAGCGTCACCTTGCAGCTTACGGCTGCCGCCGCATCATCGAACGAACGGCCAATGGCCGATTCATGATGCGCCGCCGAACCGATGCCGATCGTCACGGTGAACTCCAGATGCTTCTCCACCCAGCTTCGGACCTGCTCCGAAAGCTGCAGCAGGTGATGCCCCAGCATCTCGCTCTCATGCGAAATGAGAAGAAGGACAAGCTGATTTTTGGATATCCACTCCGCCACGATTCGCTGGCCGCTCTGCTCCGCAATCTCTACGGCAACGCTGCTGATGATGAATTTGAACAGCGATTGATCATTCGGCGTGTAATTCAAGGCGAACTGCACATAATGGTCGAGTTCTATGAGAGCCACCATAAAGTGGCCTGTCTCCAGTCCAAAATGCTGCCATTCCTGCTCCCAGGTCGCTCTGTCGTCCTCAAATTCGCCCTTCAACAGCATCTGCAGAAACTGCTGCCTGCGGATAACCAGGTTCTCCTGCTGCTTCTCTTGAAACACCATATTGTTCGTAATCAACCGTTCGATGGCCCCGTCGATAAAGGCGAATTCATTCTTGTCCTCCTTCGGGCCCGCCGGCTTCACCACCGAAGCGAACCGGTCAATCCGGTGCAGTATCGCTTCGATGGGCTTGTAGTTTCTGCGGGTGACATAGAAGGTGGAGCCGATCGCAAAGGCAATGGCCGCGAGAGCCAGCGTGACCCAAACCGTACTTCCATGGAACAGAAGATCAAACAGCCTGCCGCCTTTTATGCTCATCCGGTAGGTCCAGCCCGTATAATCCGAAACGGTCTCCGCATTGAGACTATGATTGGACGATCCAGGGGCGTTTCCCTCAAAAAACGGCTGTCCCTGGGCGTCGAGCAGCTGCGCCTGCGTCACCTTCCGGTCGATCATCTGGCTGATCAGCAAATCGAGCGAGGACACCTTGATATTGATGACCAAGTAGCCCAGACTGCCGGAATCACGCGGAATCTTGAGCCCCAGGGAGGTGACGGGCACCGAAGCGGAGACGGTCTGCCCATCATTTTCCTTCAGGCGCGGCGAAGACCAAACGCCTGTCAGCACCCGCTCCTCCGAGCTGCGCAGATAGCCACGGTCCGGGAACTGCTCGATGGGGCGGATCGCACTTTGGTCAAGCACCCTGCCGTCCTTGGCCCGGTACAGATAGATGGAATCGATGAGCCCGTACCGGACCATGAGGCTGCTCATCAGATTGGACATATCGAATTCCCGCGCCCGATCCGTTGGACCATCGAGATACTGCTGCACTTCTCCGTTCGTCTCGATCATCTTCTGTGCGTCGAAGGAGATGCCCTTCAGCGTGCTGTCCACCATGTTCTTGACGAAGGCGGCCGTGAGCTGATTCGCCTGAATGGCATTGCGCACGTTGATTTCATTGATGATGGAGATGAATATAAAAATCAGCATGCTGACAGTAACAAAGAGAATGGGGAGGTAGGACAGCAGCATGCGCTTGATGTAATTGTTATTGATCTTCATCTTCCCCACCCTTTTGTCCTAGTCCATACAGGCCCTCCAGCAGAGGAGGGCCTGTACTAACGGTTTCTTACTTCTTCATTTCCTTGTAAGCGGCTCTCTTCTCGTCCATGACGGCTTGGCCGCCCAGCTTCAAATATTCCGCCGCTTTCGAATCAAAGACTCCATCGAACTCTTCCGGCTTGGCGAGTATACTCTTCACGACAGCCTCCTGTGATTTGTCCGCCAGCGTTTTGCTGTACTTTATCTCGGAGTCGATCGGACGGTCAAAGCGCGGATTCGTATACCCGTCCTTCAGCGCATTCTTGATGGTTTGCTTGGCCAGCTCCGTATAGCCCGGGTACGCAAGGGAAGCGGCTTCGATATTTTTATCCTCGGACCCGAAGTCTTTGCCGTTGCTGACGATCGCTATATCACTGTTATTGTAGAAGGTCTTCTTCGCTTCATCCGTCGTAATCGCCTTCGGGAAGCCGTTCTCCATCGTATAATGCTGGCCCTCGATGCCGTTCTGCAGCGTGAACAGAACGTCCGGCTTCGACATCCAGTCCAAATACTGGACGGCCGCCGCAGCATGCTTGCTCGATTTTGGAATCAGGATGTGCATGCCAACCGGGTCGTAAATGGCTTTCGGCGTTTGACCTTCTGCATTCGTGAACGGATCGACCGCGACATACTCTGCACCCGGAACGTTCTTCTTGAGCGTGTCGAATGCATTGCCGGGCCCCATCAAGGTTTGGTGAGCCGCCAGGGCCGTGAAGGCGCCGACATACCCGTTCGCGACATCCCGCTCGAAGGTTTTGCCGTCTTTATCCAGCGCGAAGTCGGGATTGATCAGCCCCTCCTGGTTCATCTTGTTCAAGTACCGGACGCCTTCCTTGTAACCCGGCTTCAGGAATTCAGGCGTGGCGTAGAAATCTTCCTCGGACAATTTCTTCACGAACGAGCTGATGAGCACGCCCGGAGTGGATATCGTCGTACCGTTCATGGCGCTGAAGGAGTAGGGGATCACTTTGCCGCCGGTCTGCCCCGGGTCCTTTTCCTTAAACGCTTTCATGGCGCTGTAAAATTGTTCGGTCGTCTTCGGAACCGCCAGCCCCAGCTTGTCTAACCAATCCTTACGGATATAGGTAGACTGGGTATACTGCAAAGGTCTCTTCGCCGGAATCGAATACTGCTGGCCGCTGAAGATCCCATAGGAGAGCACATCCGGACCCAGGAACTTCTTGAGATTCGGCCCATGGTCGTCGATGAGCTTGCCAAGTTCGGTCAGACCGCCGCTTTTTACATAATTATTAATCGTATTGAGGTCATAAGTAAATACCAGATCGGGTGCATCACCGGTAGCCATCAGCACGTTGAGCTTATCGACCTCTTGATTCCGCGGAACCGGCACAAACTGCAGCTTGATGTTGTTCGGATCCCCGAAGTTCTTCTGGATCCACTGCGTCCAGAAGTTATCGGTAACCGAACCCGCGCCCGCAGGCGCATTGCCCCGGTCGAACACCTCTACCTTCAGGGTGATGGGGTCTTTGCCGGCAGCGCCTCCGGATGAAGCGTCACCCGATGGGCTGGAACAAGCCGACAGCGTACCTGCCAGCATCAGTGCCGCTGTGGACATACCGAACCATTTGCTATGCATACCTTTCATGTTCGAACTCCCCTTCGTCTATAATCTGATTATCCTTTGACCGCACCGATCATGACCCCGGAGACAAAATACCGCTGAAGCCACGGATATACGATCAGGATCGGTGCGGTCGCGAACATGATGCTGGCCGCCTTGATGCCTTCCGGCACCACATCGACCTGGGCCGCCCCCTCCTGGGCCGTCACGTCCGTAACCATACTGTTCATGACGATCTGGTACAGCTTCAGCTGAATCGGGTACAAATCGGCATTGGTGATGTAGAACAGCGCGTCCGTGAACCCGTTCCACCGGGATACCGCATAAAAGAGGCTCAGGGTCGCGAGGACCGGCAGGGAAAGCGGAAGAACGATCCGGATCAATGTGCCGATGTGAGAGCTGCCGTCCAGATAGGCCGATTCTTCCAGGCTCGCCGGGATCGAGGTGAAGAACGTCCGCAGGATGATCAGGTTGAATGCACTGATCATTCCCGGCACGATGAGTGCCATGAGGTTGTCGAGCAGCCCGAGCTGTTTCACCAGCAAGTATTCGGGAATCAAGCCGCCGCTGAAGAACATCGTGAAGACGATGAGCATCATAAAGGCGGATCTCCCCTTCAGATTCTCCTTCGTTAACGGATACGCCGCACAGATGCTCATCACCATACTGATCAGCGTGTACGATACCGTCAGAGCGATGGTCAGCCCCATGGACCACAGCATTCTTGAATCCTGGAAGACGACCTCATACGCCCGAACATCAAGCTCCTTCGGGAAAATCGTCACCGTATTCGACAACACCGCATGCTTGGAGCTTAACGAGATCGCAATGATATGCAGAAAGGGCAGGAGACAAATGAGCATGACCGCTCCGACGATCAGCATAATCACGGCATCCACGAGCCGAAATCCCGGCTTTTTCTTTACATTTACTGTTCCAGTGTTCATTACGCTGCCTCCTACCATATCCCTTGCTCTCCGAAGCGCTTGGCGATTGTGTTGGCCAATACGACGAAGAAGAGTCCGACCAAGGCCTGGAACAGGCCCATTGCCGTCGCCAGCGAAAACTGCGCCGCCTGCAGACCTGACTTATACACGAAGGTGCTGATGACTTCCGCATAGTCCATAACGAGCGGATTGCCCATGACGAAGGGCCGCTCGAAGCCGATCGTCATAATATGACCGAGCTGCATGATGAGCATCACCACAATCGTCGACCGGATGCCCGGCAGGGTAATGTGCCACATTTTCTTCAGACGGCCGGCTCCGTCCACCTCGGCTGCTTCGTAGAGCTCCTTGTTGATGCCGGTTAACGCCGCCAAATAAATGATGGTTCCCCAGCCCGCGCTGTGCCATATCCCCGTTCCCAGGTACACCAGCAGCCAGGCGTTCTTGTCGGTCAGAAAAGGGACAGCCTCAAATCCCAGAGCGGTAACCAGGTTGTTGACGAGCCCCCCGTTCGTGGAGAACATCTGATACACGAGACCGCCGATAATGATCCACGAAATAAAGTGAGGCAGGTACAAGATCGTCTGCGCCAGCTTCTTATACCAGATCACCCTCAGCTCATGAAGCAGCAGGGCCAGAACGATCGGAGCGGGGAACGAGAAGAACAGATCCAGGAAGTTGAGCAGCAGCGTATTCCTCACCACTTGGTAGAACTGGCTCATGGCGAAGAGCTGCCGGAAGTGAGCGAACCCGACCCACTCGCTGCCGGACACCCCCTGGAAAATGCTGTAATCCTGGAATGCGATCGCCGCCCCGTACATCGGAACGTACTTAAATACAATAAAATACGCAATGGGCAGGATCATCAATAAATAAAGCTGGTAGTCTCTCCTGAACCCCATGGCCCGCCGGCGTTTCAAGACGGTCTGCGACAACAGCGGCTGCTGTGCCGAACTTCTGTTCATGTGTATCCCTTCTCCCTGTTCCGTTGTAAGCGGTGAATCTCCTGTCCCCGCCCCCTTGGAGCGGGCCGGTATTCACACTATACGAGGAACCGTAAGAGGGGCACAATAGACACGTTTCCGTCCATTAACAGAATTCCGAAACCGTTGATACGACTGGGTTTAGCGGCATTGGTCCTCCCTCCGGTCCGCTGGAGGGACGGTGCGGTTTTGGGCGGCGCCCGACCCACACGAGTATAATGAAAACCACCCGGACGGGAATCGGCCCGATTACCGGATGGCTGCAGCTTGCCGTATATGGGTTCGTGCCTAGACATCGCTTTTAGACTACCATAATAGTGAAGCTGTTTCCCCGCCAATAAGCGCAGCATTACACAAACCCCGCTTATTTTGCTACTATGGAGATACGACACCCCTGGATGGGGGAAAGGAGTCTTCCATGCCTGTCTCGTCCCTTCCCGGTATGCTTCGCTTCGGCGCAAAGAACGCCCCTCTCTGGATTGACTTCGACCGGAGAATCGGTCCCTATGAGATGGACACCAACCATTATCATATCCAGTATGAAATGTATTACCTGTTTCGCGGGGAACGGAATTTTTTTATCAAGGACTCCGTCTACCAAATCCACCCCGGCGATCTGGTGCTCATCGACTCCCATGCCGTGCACAAAACATCCGAGCGCAGCGAACCTGACCATGAACGGATCGTCCTCCACTTTGCTCCTTCCTTCTTCACCGGATACCCGCAGGAGGAGAAAGAGCTGCTCCTGTCCCCCTTCGTCCGCCCGCATCCCGTGGTCAGGCTGAACCTTCATGAACGCAGGCAGGCGGAAGCGCTGCTGGTATCCCTGCTGACCGAACTGGACGAACAGCCGCCGGGCTATACGCTGCATATCCGGCACATGGCTGCCGAGCTCCTGCTGTTCGCAGCGCGCCACACGCTGGTGCAGGAGTCCCCGCCTGCAGATGAGCTTTCACCGGTCCAGCGGAAGGTGAGGGATATCGTCCGCCACATGAACCTGCATTATGGGGAATCCCTGCAGCTGGACACGCTGGCCCGGCAGTATTTTATCAGCAAGAGCCACCTCAGCCGTGTGTTCAAGGAAGTCACCGGCTTCGGATTTACCGAGTACCTCAACCTTACCCGGATCAAGGAGGCCGAGCGCCTGCTCAGGGAAACGGACTGGAGCATTACCCGGGTATCGGAGCACTGCGGCTTCGAGAACTTCTCCCACTTCGGCAAGATGTTCAAGAAACTGTCAGGCCTGTCTCCCCGGGCTTACCGGAAGCTGAAGCCCTAAGCAAGCGAATTCCCCGGCACCGCCGTCCGGGGGACTTCAAACAACAAAAAAAGCGCCCGCAGGCAGGCGCTCCTGTTCATACTTCGGTATACTCCGCATTGTGGAACTGAACATCCTGGTCTTCCCGTGAAGTCACCGTGACGTTCTTCATCACCAGGCCCTTGATATTGTACGCCTTCAGTCCATACTTCCCAAGTGCGTTGACATTCTCCAGGGTGATGTTCTGCAGGGGGCTTTCCGGCAGACCCGCCATGAATACCGCACTCCCCGCATGCGTATCCAGTACGATATTCTTCAAATGAATATTCCGGATCACCGATGTTCCCTCGTCGACCTCTTCGATCTTGTCGGCATCGAAAGCAGCGTGGCTGTAGTATTGATCGATGTTGATGGCGCCCCTGAACCATCGGCAGTCCTCGTGTTCGAGGCTGTAGTTGGTTAGGGTGCAGTCCTCGACCGTTACATTCTCGATCACGGCGCCCCGGCCTCTCGGAGCTTTGATCGTGGCTATGCTGTACACGTCTTCAAACCGACAGTCGCTGATCCGGACATTGCGCACGCCGCCGGCCATTTCACTTCCGGTCGCAATCCCGAAGCCGCTTTTGAAGGTGCAGCCCGTGATCCGAATGTTCTGCGAAGGGATTCCCACCCTTCTGCCCTCTTCATTGTAGCCGGATTTGATGGCGATGCAATCGTCCTGACTGGCGATCATGGAGTTGAAAATATACACGTCGCTCGTAGAATCCGGGTTAAGCCCGTCCCCGTTAAAAATATGCTCGTATCTGCGGCCCTGCTCATCCTTCTTGGTATGGATCTCCACATGATTGACACTGACCCCGTTGCAGTAAATCAGATGGACACACCAGGCCGGAGATTGCCGGACCGTAATGTCCTTCAGATAGACCCCGTCCACGTTTCTGAGGCAGACGGCTCTGCCCCGGAACCCCTTCTTTTCGGCCATCTCTTTGTGGAACAGCGCCGTACCGTTGGCGTCGATTTTCCCTTCGCCTTCAATCGTAATCTCCTTAAGCCTGCCTTCGGCCGGATCTTGGGTGTTGATCAGGCTTGCATAGCAAAACTGCTCCCTGCCCTCCCACCGGTACTGCATGATCGGATAATCGTCCGGATGATCACTGCCAAGCAGGACACCGCCTTGTTCGATATGCAGCGTCATATGGCTTTTCAGGAAGATCGCCCCTGTCACGAACGTTCCCTTGGGAACAACCACTTTGCCGCCAAACGTGCAGGCATCAATAGCCGCCTGGATCGCTTCGGTGTTGATCATTTGCCCGTCAGCCACCGCGCCAAACCCGGTAATATCAAACCGGTCTGCCTGCGGTCTGGTCGAAACCTTTATCGTGTCGCTCGGCTGGGAGACTTCCCCGCTATGGAGTACAGCACATACATACGCTTCATAAGTCTGCGAAGCTTCCAGCCCGTTCATCGTGTAATCGGTCCGGCGGCTGAGGCCGTGGAGCTTCCCGTTCACATACACGCGGTAGCATGCGATTTCCGATGAATGCGGAGGCTTATCCCATAAGAGAGCGATGCTTGAATCGGTCTGCGAAGCCGGGGGAGAGATGAGATGAAGCGGAGTCAGATCCTCTATAACCTGTGTTTCCATCAATCGGGCTTCCATCTTTGCGCCCCTCTCTAACCTCAGTACCCCCTTAGATTAACATGATATTGGATCGAATTACTCCGCTAATCCATGCAAAAAGGATACAAACCCCGCATATATTGCTAAAACTGGAGCCCCGCATACAAACAAAAACCAGTCACCGACCGAAAATCGGCAGCTGGCCGGCTGTTTAGTTCCCCCTTCCCCCTTCCCGGTACTGCCCCGGCGTCATTCCGTTGATTTTGCGGAAAGATCGGATAAAATTGGCGGAGTTGTTATACTGCAGTCGGTCGGCGATTTCCACTATCTTCAGATCGGACTCCCTCAGCCATTTCTTGGCCATGTCCATCCGGTACTGCGCCAAATACTCGCCAAAGTTGATGCCGGTCTCCTGGCGGAATACCCTGCTGACATAGTGCGGGTGATAGCTGATGCGGGAAGCGCACTTCTCCAGCGTCAGCTCCGAATCGAACTCCCGGCGGATCATATCAATGACCGCTTCCGAGATCATCTTGAACTGGGATTCGCGGCGGCTGCCTAGCTCTTGAACATAAGGCTGTACGAACATCGACTCGAACCAGCGCTCGATTTCCTTCACGTTCCGAAGATGAAACAGAGACTGAATCAGAGAGGCTTCGTCCTCGGTCAACCGGTCCACGGGTATGGACAGTTCCTGCCCGAACTTGAGCAGGTCGACCAGAAGCCGCAGCAACGATAACTGATAGTCCTGACGCTGCGTAAGGGGCTGGAACAGTTCTGCGATAAACGCTTTCAAGGCGAGCTCCGACTGTTCCGCATTCCCTGCCCGGATCGCATCGAATATGGCCTGTTCCCTGTCATGCGGGAACTTGGACAGCGTGCTCTTCTGCGGCTGCACATCTTCGATGAACAGAATCGACTCCTGCCCGAGTCCCACACTGTACTTAAGCGAGGTCATCGCTTCATGGAGGGCCTGCCGGGTATCCGCGAAGGAGCCGAAGCAGCGGCTGATGCCGATGCTCACCCTGATCTCCAGGTATTGGGCTATGGCCTTCTGGATCTCATCGGCCAGGGCGAAGGTCATCTCCTTGAAGTCCGCGCCTTCCTTCGACGATGAACCGATCAAGGTCACCTGAACATCCGACAAGACGACCGGCACCAGCCTTTGCTCCGCGACCACGAGCTCACCGACGATATTGCTGACCGCAAACAGGAGCAGATCCCGGTTGGCTTCCTCGTACCGGGTCTCCTCGAGGGAATCGATCTGAATCGCGATCACGCACATCGATGGCCAGGGCTGCTCCACACCATACAAGCCCAATTTCTCCTCAAAATTGGCCGGATGGATGGTGCCGCCGAACAGCTTATGCACGAAAAATTCCCGGAGCTGGATCTGCTGGCCCTTGAGCTCATTCATAAGCACGGAATGATTGCGGATCAAATAATCGACGCGTTCCCCGATCACTTGAAGCTCACCGGTCTCCTTTCCCTCCTCCGACGAGGCCGGAACGCGGGTGAGCGCGGTATAGATGGACCGAATCGGACTGTACATCCTCTTCGACCCGAACCAGGCAAGCACTAGCGTGACCAGCAGGATGAACATACACACAGCAATGGTGATCCAGCCGATGATCCGGTTCTGTTCGTTGACCTGCGCGTTGGAGGCAACGGACACATAGCTCCAGCCGTTGTAGGAGGACTTCCGGTAAGTGACCGTGACGGCCTCACCGTCCAGCTCAGCGGCATACTGCCCGGAAGCATGCTCCGTCTCGAGCAGAGGCTGCAAGTAGGGCTGGTCGGATAACCGGACACCCAGCTGGCTGCGGTCCCGATGATCAATGACACGAAGCTCGCGGTCCAGAATCAGCGTGCTGCCGAACTCGCTGCTGCGGAACGCATCAAGCTCCTTGATCATATCGGACGACAGCACGACGCAGATGATCCCTCTCGGATTCGCAGCGTTGAAGGGATACTTCTTCACAAAATAGATGGACTGGAAGGCCCCTGGCAGATCATCCGGCCCGCTTGTCCAGAAGGAACCGGCTTCTTCCCGGGAGAACGCTTCCAGCTGCGGTCTGAATGCCGGGGAGCTGTATTCGTTCACCCCCGTGCTCGTAACCATCCACTGCTTGCTGAGGCTGTACAGGAACACATCCTTGATGCCCAGCTCGTAAGTTTGAATCAGCGATATGCCTTTGTACAGCTCATGGACCATCTCGAAATCCTGACTGCGGATATCGCGGTCGAAGGCCCCGGTAACGACGGGGGATTGCAGCAGCTGCGTCGCGGAGTTGTCGACGGTCCGGAGCGTCTGCTCCACCCGCATCTGCATTTGCTGCAGCAGCTGCTCATTGCCCTCGTTCACCTTCTCCTGAACGGTGCGGGACGAATTATAATAGGCGAAGGTGCCGAGCAGGATGACCGGGATCGTACCGATCAAGAGTGAGAATAACATCAGCTTCCCTAAAAAAGACGGGGATCGAAATCGCATAAGGCCTCCCAAGTCGGTTTTTCCTGATAGTGATTTAAGTTTACATGATAATGATCAGAAAATCCCCCCTCATGTAAACCGTTTTGGAATTACCAACGTTTACCTTAGGGGGGAGCCGCTCCGCCTGCAAAGCCCTAGACCCACTTCGATCCTAACAGTCCCCCCTAAGGGAAGGACGCCTGTTATTTCGCTGTCTTGGCGTATTCGGCATTCATTTCCTCGATCACCTTGCTTCCGCCGCTCTGCAGCCATTTGTCAACCGCCTGCTTCCAGCCGGCCTCATCCACCGCACCCATGATGAATTTCACAGTGGCGTCCGCGATGATCTTGGAGAGCTCCTTGCCCTTCTCGATCTCGGTATTGGAGATGAACGGTGCGGCCGGGTTGGCCAAAGCTATCGAAGCGTTGTCCTGGAACAGCTTCGTGCTGAGCTTCTCGAGCTCGGTGCCATAGCTCACCACTTCATTCTGCAGGATCATGAACTGGTTGCCGTCCGTGACTTCCGCCTTGGCCTTCGCATCCTGAGTCGGCTTGTAGGTGCCGTTCTCCAGCGTAAACTGCCTGCCTTCCATCCCGTATTTCATCAGATTCTGGTTCTCCTTCTCCGACACCTTATCTAAGTACGCCAGAATCTGCTTCAGCTCGGCCTCCGTCTTGACACTGGTCTTCGGGATCATGTACATCCCGAGATAGCCGGAGCCGGCACGCGTTCGCTCGCCCTTCGGACCGGATATGCGGTTAATCAAGTTGATATTGGCGTCCGGATGCACCTTCTTGATGTTCTCCTCGATATTTTTGCCGTCCAGCATATTGTCGATCCACAGCCCTGCTTGACCTTTATTCATGACAGCCCGGCCGTCCTGCACGATGGCGAAATCCTGATTGATGAGCTTCTCGTCATACAGCTTCTTGTAGAACTTCATGGCACTCAGGTAAGCATCCGTCATATGAGCCGGAACCAGCTTGCCGTCCTGCAGCTCCCACTCATTGGGACCGCCCATATAGACCAGAATGTCCTTGAAGCCGGCGATGTTATTGCCCTGCATGCCCACGGCGAGTCCGAGCGTATCCTGCTTGCCGTTCTTGTCCGGATCTCCTGTCGCGAAGGCTTTCAGAACGGAATAGAGCTCATCTACAGTCTTGGGCGGCTGGAGCCCCAGGTTCGTCAGCCAGTCCTGACGGATCATGAGCCCGAAGCGGGCGAGATCCCGCTCGCGGTACACCCCGTACACTTTGCCGTCGATCGAGATGTTCTTCAGGACGAGGTCCGACATTTTGGAGAGGTTCGGATAGCTCTTGAGATGGGGTCCGACCTCCCAGAACATGCCGCTCCGGGCCGCGTTGACGATGAAGGAAGCCTTGGGCTCCAGCGCGACGAACGTCTTCGGCAGTTCACCGGAGGCCACCGTGGCGCTTAATTTATCCGTATAGGACGAAGATGGCACCCAGGACACCGTCAGCTTCGTATTCGTCTTCTCCTCGAGCTGCTTCAGCACCGGGCTGTCCGCCGGCATCTGCTCCGGACTGTACGTTGGCAGCATCATCGTCAGGGGAAGCGGACCTTGATTCGCGCCTCCATCCCCGGTGCCCTGAACAGCGTCTCCCTCATTCCCTCCGCAGGCGGTCATCACGAGTGCCGCCGTGGTGAGCAGCGCTCCGGCTTTGCCGAGTGTCTTTCTGTGCCTTCTGTTCATTCGAAGATCCTCCCTTTATCTATGAGCCTATTATATCTTCAACCTTTGACCGAGCCCAGCAGGACGCCCTTGGCAAAATGTTTCTGCAAAAACGGGTAGACGAGCAGGATCGGCAGGGTAGATACCACGATGACCGCCATCTTCACCGACTGCTCCGGCGGAGCGACAAAATCTGATTCCATCGCGCTGGAGTCCCCTACCCCGCCCGAGGCCAGGATGACAATCTGCCTCAGAAGCACCTGAATCGGCCATTTGGTATGATCATTGATATACAGTACGGCATTGAAGAATGTATTCCAGTGGCCTACCGCGTAAAATAACGAGAACGTGGCGATCGCCGGCAGGGACAGCGGAAGCACGATCCGGAAAAAGATGCCGAGGTCGTTGCAGCCGTCGATCTTGGCGGATTCCTCCAGGCCGTCCGGCAGCTGCTGAAAAAAGTTCCGCATGATGATCAGGTTGAAGGCGCTGATGGCTCCCGGGATGAGCAGGGACCAGTAGCTATTAATCATCCCCAGCTGCTTCACCACCAAAAACGTCGGAATCATTCCTCCGCCGAACAGCATCGTGAACACGACCAGCATCAGGATGGGCTTGCGGAAATCCATGTCCTTGCGGGCCAGCGGATACGCCATCATGCACGTGAAGAAGATGTTGATCAGCGTCCCCGCCACCGTGATGCACACGGTGACCAGCAGGCTTCGGATCAGGGTCGGGGTGGAGAAAATGTACTTGTACGCATCCAGCGTATACTCCGTCGGAAATAAGATGAACCCGCGCTGCAGCAGTTCCTTCTGCGTAGCGAACGAACCGGCGATGACATAAACGAAGGGAATAACGGTAATCAAGGCAAAGGCAAGCAGCAGCGTCACGTTCAGGCTGTCGAATACTCGGCTTCCCCAGCTGGGCTTGATGGGCATAACGGTTCTCCTCCTTTTCTAGTAGATTCCTTCTTCTCCGAACTTCTTGGCCAGATGGTTCGAAACGACGACGAGAATCAGACCGATCACCGACTTGAACAGGCCGACGGCCGTGCTGAAGCTGTACTGCCCCTGGCTGATGCCGACCGAGTAGACGTACGTATCGAATACTTCACCGACTTCGCGGTTCATGGCGTTGAGCATCAGGAAGATCTGCTCGAAGCCCGTATCGAGAAAATGGCCCAGCCGCAGGATGAGCAGAATGATTATCGTGCTGCGGATGGCCGGCAGGGTGATATGCCACAGCTGGCGGAGCCGGTTCGCGCCGTCCATGCGTGCCGCTTCATAGAGCTGCGGGTCGACGCCGGCCAGTGCCGCGAGGAAGATGATCGTGCCCCAGCCCGTTTCCTTCCAGATGACCTCGGCTGTGACGATCGTCCGGAACCACTCGTTGCTCACCAGGAAGTTGATCTTCTCTCCTCCGTATCGCACCAGCAGCTCGTTCACAATGCCGCCTTCCGTCGTTAGGAAGATATAAGCGATCCCGACGACAACGACCCACGACATAAAGTGGGGAATATAGACCAGCGTCTGCACCGTCCGCTTAATGAATTCCTGTCTCAGCTCATTGAGCATGAGCGCGATCACGATCGGCAGCGGAAAGAAAAACAGAATATTGTAAGTGGCCAGAATCAGCGTATTCCGAAAGAGAACGAGAAAATTCGAATCGCCGAAAAACCGTTCGAAATGCTTGAGGCCGACAAACGGACTGTCCCAGAAGCCGAGAAACGGCTGATAGTCTTTGAATGCGATGAAGATGCCGTACATGGGCCAGTATTTAAACACGAGAAAATACAATAAACCCGGGAATACCATGAAATAGAGCCACCGGTTCCGCATGAATCTGCCGATCGGAGTTGACTGCTTCGCTGCCGGATAAGCCTGCGCTTTCATTCCTGTCTGCATGCGTGTCCTTCCTTTCCTTCTCCATGAACTGTGAAGCTGTAGCTGTATCATACGGAAGAGACCGGACTGCCGTCGATAGTCCCTGCTTGTTCAGATCGCCGCCTGAGGGCTTCCTGGGCCGCGATCAACCGGGGGATTGTCATTAGCTGCACTCGTTGTCATCCGTTGATCCTCCGGAAAACCGGCCTATCGGCTTCTGCCGCAGCGCACGTGAGGACAGGCAAAAGAAACCGCCGGCTTGGACAGCCTGGCGGTTTCGTTAATCATGATATGCTAGAATCCATTTATTTCAAGAGGTACTTGGCATCCCGGATAAGAATCGCTGCAGCTTCTTTGGTGATATGCTTCCCGGCTTGCGAGGACACTTCCTCGATGAATTTCATCAGCTCACCGTTCCTTACTTTCCGGAGAAGGCTGTTCGCTACTCCCTCATCCTTGATCATACCTTTGCTTTGGAAGAGCTGAACGAGCTTCTCCAGCGAAGCGATACTGGTCGTTGTTGTGAAGGTGACACTTCCCTTGGCTGTGTTTCCTGCCTGATCCGCTGCGGTCACCGTCAGCACATGCTGGCCGAGCGGCAGTCGATAGAGCTCAAGGGCGGCTCCCTTCGCAACAGGCTGCCCGTCCAGCGCTGCGGCCGCCGAAGAAGCCGCGACACCCTATACCGGGTCGGATACCGTATAGTTGACCGCTGCGGTTTGATCATCCAGCATCGTCCCTCCGGCTGGAGACGTGATCCCAATGACAGGGGCCGTGCGATCGATCCGAATGGGATTCAGCGATTGAACCGCCTCCTCCGTGCCTGCCTGATTCACGGAATAGTACTGCGCCGGGTACCGGCCATCCTTACTGAGGGTGATCGGTGCGGTATAGGTCTGCCATGACGCTCCTCCGTCCAGGCTGTACCGGGTCTGCGCCTCACCGGTTCCGGATGCTGCGGTAAGGGTGATCGTGACCGGATCCCGGTACCAGCCGTTCAGGCCGCTCGGGAGGTCCGGATGGACCGCTGCCGTGGTCACCGGAGGGATCGTGGAATCCGGCAGGGTAGTGAACGTGACCGACGGGCCATTCCCGCTTGTATTGCCGGCGGCATCCACCGCCTCTACTTTGAAGGTGTAGGAGGTTCCCGGCTTTAAGCCCGTCAGCTCATACACGCTGTCCGTTACCGAGACGTTTGGATGGCCATCGCCATATACATTGTAGCTGACGACGCCCTGATGATCCGCCGCTTGCGTCCAGCTCAGCCGGGCGCCCGTTTCCGTTACATCGGATGCGGTGATCTTGCTGCCTGCCGGCCATTCGGGCGCCTCGGTGTCCGTCTCCTGGACCAGGTGTCCGAGGACGGACAGCTCCCGGATGGAAGCCCAGGACCCGCCGGTTACGGTCACGCGGACGTAGCGCGCTTCCGTCGTAAAGCTGTCGCTTTGCTTTTGCTCCGGAGTCAGATTGTCGGTGCCATCCACGGCCGTCGTCCAATTCTGGCTGTCCGTGGACACTTCAATCTTGTACTGGTAAGCCCGGTCCGTCCGGTACCACAGCACTTCCGTTCCGATGATCGGGCGGTTCTCCCCGAGATCCACCTGAAGCCACTGCCCTGCCGTGCCGGTAAGGGCCGACCACCTGGAATTCGTTGAGCCGTCTACCGCGCGTGCCGCCGGGTTGGAGCTTTCCTCGCTGCTTGCTGTTACCGGCTTATCCAGGGCATAATTCGTGATATTCCAGTCCTGCCCGGCCGCTTCGTTCTTGAATATCCGCACATCATGGATGCCGGCCAGGCCCCCGCCGGTCGCCGTAATCCGGACATACCGGGCTACCGCGGTGAAGTAGTGGGTATGGGTCTGCGCCGTGCTGCCGTTGTTCGTTCTGTCGACGACCTGGGTCCAATTCGTGTTGTCCGTTGACACTTCAATCTTATACTGGTACGCCGAGTCATTCTTAGCCCACTGGATTTCGGCACCGCCGATAGGCTGCGCACTCTCCAAGTCCACCTGCCAATAATGTCCCGGGTTCCCGTCTGCGGCAGTCCATCCGGTCTCCGCACTCTCATCCGTTGCATAGGCAGGGCTGCTGCCCGGCTGCGTGCTGTCGGCGGCCGCCGGTTTCTCGAGCGCCACATTCACGCCCGGTGTCCCGTCCGGACCGTAATCCGGTACCGAGACTGGAAGCGCAGGCTGATCCCCAGCCGGCATCACGGTGGTCAGACCGTCTACGGCGTCGACGGCGCGGGATTCCACGGTCACCGTACCAGCCGCCAGACCGTCGCGCGTGGCGGTAAGGGTAATCGCGCCCGGGGTACGGGTGGAGCGGACGAACACCCGGTTGATCCCTGCTTCGGTATCTACATATGATTGATGCACGCTGTTTAGCTTGCCGCTGTTCCAGCCGCCTTCGAACTCAGCGGGACCTGTAACGGCGAAATCGATTCGCGCCTGGTCGGTTGGCACCCGCCGGCCCTCGGCATCCACGACCTCTACATCGATCATCGCCACATCGGTACCATCGGCTTCCAGCCCGCGGGGGCCTGTCTGGGCCGTCAGCTTGATCGCAGCCGGAGCGCCGGCGGTTTCGAGCTCGGTCTGGGTCACGACCCCGTTATTCGCATCGTACCCCACAGCCCGGATCGTACCGGCCTCCCAGGCGATATTCGGAAACTCATACAGGAAGTCGCTGGTTGGTGTCGTGCTGACCCCTTTGGATACGCCATTGACGAATAGCTCCACCTTCGCGACGTGGGCGGCCATCACATACATCGTTTTGACAGTGCCTGCCGGATAGCTCCAGTGCCCAATGAGATGGATATCCGGTGTGCTGCTCTGCATCACGCGGTAGGAATAGTAGGACTGCTTCGGAATCCGGACCGCGTCCACACGGCCGCTGACCCGGCTGTTCTCCGTAAGGTAATTGCGCCCGTGCTGATTGGAGTCGGACCAGATCAGTGCCGCCGCGCCGGAATAGCGGCTGTTGCCCGGCCCCTGGATCCGCTGGCCCCATAATTCATTGCGGGAATTCGCCGCAACCGTCGAAGCGAACTGCTCCGAAGTCCAGTCGTACGTCGCGGAAGGATCGCGCTTGTAATCGAAGTCCGGCGGCGAATCATCGTCCCATACTCTGCGCGGTGCTTCGTCCCGGGTATACTCGCTCTCAATCAGCGGTACCCGGTCTCGCGCATAATCGGAATAATGCCGGTTGAGCATCGTGCCGACATACTCCGCATGATCGACAGCCTCTTTTCCCCCATAGGAAGGATCGTCACTCAGGGCACGGCTGCCGACCGCACGCATGCCATTGGGATCGAGCTGCTGCTTCAGGTCATTCATTTCTTTCATGTGAGCGGCGGAGATATAGTTGTTGCCCGCTTCCCAGAACAGGATGCTCGGGTTGTTGCGGAAATAAATCATAGTTTTGCGCATGACTTCCACACGCTGCTCCCACTGGCGGCCCGAAGCGTCACCCTCCTTGTCCCCGGCAGGCTGAACGGCAACGATGCCATACTTGTCCGCTGTCCGGATGTCGGCCGGCTGGGCGGCAACGTGCATCCAGCGCACCATATTGGCGTTGCTCTCCTTCATGAGCCTGCCGTCATAATCGTGCATCCAGTCCGGGACGACACCGAGTGCCGCCCACTCATTGGAGGAACGCTGCGCGTATCCGTTCAGGAAGACAAGCTTGTTGTTGATGTACACACCGCCGGTAGCGGCTCCGCCGCGAAAATCGACCTTGCGGAAGCCGGTTTGAATCGGGTACACGTCGAGAACGGTCGAGCCTTCCTTCAGAATGCAGTAGACCGTGTAGAGATACGGATAATCCGGCTGCCACAGATGCAGCCCCGACAATGCCCCCGTGAGTTTGAACGTATGCTCTCCCCCCTGCGGGATCTCGACAGGCGCCGATGAGATCGTCCCCACAGCATGGCCGTCCCGGTCGACGACTACCGCATCGAGCGACAAGGTTTTGCTTCCCGCGTATTCGTTCTTGACCTGGGACTCCACGTTCAAATCAGCGGTCCGGTTGGCCGTCGAGATGTTGGAAGGATAAATGTAGGTGCCAGTGGTCTTCAGCCCCTCGTATAACGGGAGCGTCATATACGCCCTGTCCATCACATGAAGCCTCACATCCCGGGTGAGACCGCCGAAGTTCGGATTAAAGTCTTTGCTTCCCCACTGGAAGGTGGAGCCGCTGGATTTTTCGACATACCCGTTGCTGTTATCTGCTTTGACAGCGATTACATTATCCCCCGGGCCGAAGGTCACATAGTCGGTAATATCAAAGCCGAACGGCGTAACGCCATTCTCGTATAGGCCGACGGATGTACCGTTCACGAACACCTCCGCAGCCTGCCGCACCCCTTCGAATTCGAT
Source organism: Paenibacillus sp. S-38 (assembly GCF_049942825.1). NCBI lineage: Bacteria > Bacillati > Bacillota > Bacilli > Caryophanales > Paenibacillaceae > Paenibacillus > Paenibacillus sp. S-38. The sequence goes on along the minus strand of NZ_CP187970.1, from coordinate 2,299,245 downwards.
GAAGACCTTGCGGCCCGCCATCCCGGCATCGAGCTTGAGATGCTTCCGGTACCAGACGATCCCCCGGTACGCATTCGGTTCGCCCCCGGAGGTGATATACTCATCGAACGAATCTACGTCGTTGAACGTGTGCGGCAGCGATACGGTCTCCCATGCGGAATCATCCAACCCCGCAGCTTCCGCACCCGTCACGTCCTGCCGGATGAACTTCCAATCGAGATTGAAGTTATAATCGACCCGGTTGCCGGCCGGCGGCGTAAAGACGGCGGCTGCCGCCATAGCGGTACGCTCTGACAGCTGTATAGGCCCCGGAGAGTACACGCTGGTGCCGAGCACCACCGATCCCAGAATCGTTTTCCAGACTGCATTCATCTTCATATTCATCTCATCCTCCTGAGCATATTAAACCAAGATAAACGACTTCGCCGTCCTTTAAAGGACGATGCGCGTTTATAAGAAATACAAGATTACGGGATCGAGCTCTGGCGAGATATAAATTCTAGTATTTCAAGAACCCCTTCCTTCTTCCCGCAGCCACTCTGCCTTAACGATGACCTCCTTCCATTGAACACGTTTGCATTACTGATGTTATCACTTTTCTGTGCCCCCATTCTCCGCATTTTTCGTTCGAATCGCGCCAACCCCGCAAATTCTGAACTGAAATCTATAAATAAAAAAAGGCTATGACAAGATTCATCATAGCCTGTAACCCAATAGGGCGGAGTCATCCCGGAAAATGGCCACCTTATACCATTCGAATATACCGGTTCATCTAGATATCAAATAAACACCGAATAAAATCACTCCAACTCCTATGCCTTGGATCATCGACATCGACTCCTTGAAGATTGCCCAGGCTGCAATGATTCCAAGAACATAGGATAAGCTCTGTATCGGATAAGCTTTTCCTAGTGGGAGTTTGAGCAGCACGTAGAGCCATGAGAGGGTTGCCACTCCATAAAGAGCGACTCCTCCCATAATAAATGGGGATGTAACAATCAGCATCAGGTTCATGTCACCGATTTTTTGCATTCCATACTTAAATAAGATTTGGCCGGTTACAAGAAGAACTATATTAGCAAGCAGGGCTATGTAGCTTCCGGTCATTAGCTGCTCTCCTGTTTGCCTTTTAAGATGGTTAGCTCTTGCGTTACCCTTAGCAGTTGTTTGGACATGCGGGTGATGGTCACTGTAAGATGCAGGATCAGCGCAAAGCAGACCAATAGCCCAAAAAGAAACAAGAGTGCGGGAGCATATTTGACATTCAATAATGCTGAAAGCCATTCAATCACACTGACATTTACAGATGCAATAATCAGCAGCAGGCTGAAGAGTATCCATAAGAGAGCGTACTGCTCCTTTAATCGATGTCTGCGCATCAACTCCAACACTACAATAAGAAAAAGCAGTGAGACAGTTATGGAGAGGGTATTTATCGTCATGAAGAAGCCCTCCCTTTCTGAAAACGTATGGCGCTCATGAAGACAGAAAGCGTGACTTTGATCATGTAATACATCGATTTCACCGGCGTGATCGAAGATTGGCCGGTTTCTCGTTCGTTCATCTCTGTAGAAACCTCTGAGATCCGGCAGCCGTGTTTCTTGAGATACGCGATGGCTTCTACTTCTGGATAGTCGGTCGGGTAATATTCAGCATACAGGTTAATCACTCTCCGGTTAGCGACTCGGTATCCGCTGGTTGTATCCGTAAACCTCTGACCTGTGAGCAGGGTTACCAAGCCGGAGAAAAAGATCATCCCGATTCACCGCATAAGCGTTGACCTGTAGGATGTCGATTTGACATAGCGAGAGCCAATCACCAAGTCATAGTTGACAGCTTGGGCAAGCAGTTTGGCCGCTTCTCTGGGTCTGTGCTGGCCATCGGAGTCCATTTGTAACGCAAAGTCATAACCCATCTCTCTGGCATACAGGTAGCCTGTCTGCATCCCCCCTCCGATACCAACGTTGTAAGGCAGGGTTAATACTTGAGCGCCCGCTTCCTTAGCAACCTCCTCCGTCCTATCGGTAGATCCATCATTGACTACGATGACATCCACGCTTGGCAGATGGCGGTGAATATCACGGATCACATGGCCAATGGAGCCTTCCTCATTATAGGCCGGTAAATAACGAGTACTTTCACCTGCCTCTCCCTCCCCCTATGGCCGCAGCCTTTTGTCTGAGTAGGGTCCGGCCGACTTGAGTTCTCTTCGACTGAACCAACTCTACTGCTCTATTTATCGCATAGGCAGCGAAGAGGATGATGATGAAGAGATGAGGATACCCATAACGCGAAAAAGCGACAAATGGCAAGTATATGAAGGTGTAATATCCCAATGTTAAAGTGAGCACAGCGAAACTTGTTGTACGCAGCTTCCGGCTGACAAATGTAATAATCAAGCCTATAAGACCACAGATCACCAGCAGGTATTGAAATATTCGCATAGCTGTCTCGCTGACACCTAGAATCGGCTTCCAATAATACGGAGGAATATATAACTCAATCATCTTTCCTAGGGTGTACCAATATGCATACTCTAACGGGGCGGACTTCAAACCAAACTCCAAAATCCGAAATCCTGCAGTCATCAAATCGCTGTCATTACCGTGAAAAAGAGATTCTTTGTACTCCGGGTGATACTCAAAGAATGCCTCATCCGGCGGATTACCATGAATCATCGTCCCCAGCAAGAAGGGACTGCCTGCGGATTGAGTGAAAGGAATCCATTGGTTGAAAGTAATTGCATTGCGAATCCACCATGGCGACAAAAGCAGTACATACACGGCAGCGATCATCGCACAGTATCTTGCCATTTCTTTCCACGTGTATTTTTCTTTCCACCACAGAACAAGGAAGATGGCCGGATACAAAGAGGCATGCGGTTTAAAATAAGCGGTACAAGCTACCAACACACCGACAGCAGCATACCAGCTGAATTTACGTTCCTTCACAGCTATACACGTAACAAGGACCAGAAGGATCAGCAGGGTGCGAAACATCGTCTCAGATAATACAAGGCCGGATGATACATAGTCAGGTAAATACAGCAGGCAAATTGCTGCGGCAGCGATGGCTGTTCTCAGATTAAAAACGCGATAGGCGATCTGGCAGATGAGATAGAGAGACAGGGCTTGAAGTAAACACTGGAAGACACGAAAAGATATAATCCCACCCTACTCTTGCCCAAAGATCGCCATAAAACCTGCGAGAACTAGGGGCACTCCAGGCATGATGAACGTAGAGGGAGCATCCCCGCTGTTGTAAGCCAATGTTCCTTCGTTTAATAATATGCGGGCGCTATGTACGTACTTCACATCATCATTGTTCAAGCGGACAAAGTCACCAAGCCAAAAGTAATCATGATAAACAATTACAATAGCTGAAGCGACCAAAAAAACAAGAAGCGCACAAATCCCAAATAATCGATTGGCTGTTGTCTGACGTTCAAACAAGTAAAACAAACAAATCAACTCCACTCCTATATTCTCTATTTTTGTATTTCTTCCATTAGACGACACAATAAACCAAAATGTTCCATTTTTATTGCACAAAATTTTATACGCCTACCCGTCCCAAAATATTGTCAGCCTCTGCAGTTTTTGCTAAGTTACAGGTGAGAGGCAGCAAAGACACTCCTCCGTCGATCACAGCTACGGGAAGGATGAAGCGGCATGCATTTGCCCCATGCGTTACGGTACGGAAGGCCTGGAGATCCTTTTCACATGGAATATGACCGGCGGAAAGGGCCCTTTACTATGAACCGGTATCATATTCACCGGTGCTACGAGCTCTACTATTTATTCTCAGGGGAACGCGGTTTTTTTCTGAAAGACCGGACCTACTCCATCCGTGCCGGTGACCTCGTTCTCATCGATTCCAACGAACTGCATAAATCGCTGGATACCGGAGCACCGGGTCATGACCGGGTTGTGTTATATTACGAAATGCCCTTCTTCGACCGGTATGATCCTGCTGAAGCTTCTCTCCTGCTCGCCCCCTTCCGGGAGAGCCAGGTGCTTCGCCTCAACATGAAGGAACAATACCAGCTGGAAGCCCTGTTCCGCTCTTTTTTCAATGAGCTCCATGAAGCTTCTCCCGGGTACCAGGTTCAACTTCGTCATTTGGCGGCGGAGCTGCTTCTCCGGTCCTTCCGCATCGCCTCCAAACGGACGAGCGTTCTCGCTGAAGAAACGACGCCGATCAAACAAAAAATAAAAGAAATCGTTCATTTTATCAACAGCCATTACTCCGACCCCACGCTTAGAATGGAAGCGATTTCAAGAAAATTCTATATCAGTCCCAGCTATGTAAGCCGCAATTTCAAAGAAGCGACCGGGTACAGCATCACGGAATATATCAACCTTGTCCGGATTAAAGAGGCGCAGAGCCTGCTAAGCGAAACCGATTGGAGCATCACGGAGATCTCGGAGTGTGTCGGGTTCGATAATTTCTCGCATTTCGGCAAGATGTTCAAAAAAATAGCGAACGCCTCCCCGAGGATCTACAGGCGACAATGCCTGGAGAAAGCTTGAAGCTCTCACCGGGAATGATGGCGAACTCCTCCGAGTTGTGGTCGACGTGAACGACGGGTCGTGCTTATACCCAAAAACAGGCGGGGGAGTAATCGTCCCAGACTAGCGCCTCATCATGCCCACGAACTCGCCATGGTCCATGTATACTTAGCCTCGATCACTACGTCGACTGGCCGCTTATTTGCAATGATGTCTGTCCATTTCCTTTTTCTGTATGTCACAACATGAAAAAGAAGCTGCCTCAACAAGAGACAACTTCTTAATTGTTCTTCAGCGGGTAAAGAGCCGTCTTCCTCCCAAGAGCGTTCACTTTAGAATCCCCCGCCAACCCGCTTCCTTACTTTTTGCCGTTCAGATAAGCTTCTTTATACTCCTTCATGATCTGTTCGCCGCCTGCCTTCTTCCACTGGTCAACGGCTTTCTTCCAGCCTTCCTCATCGATCTGGCCCATGATGAATTTCGTTTGGGCATCCGTAATCTGCACCTCAAGCTCCTTGCCGCGCTCATAATACATCGTGGAATCCAGATTCAGCGCAGGATTCGTGACAATGTACTGCTCATTTTCCTTGCCGATTTGGCTTCCCTTCCGGAACAGCTCCGGCTGCTTGGACGGCTTGGCGATGTTATACTGCTCGCCGCGCTGCGGCAGCGTGTCCCGGTACGGCTTCACTTCCTTGGCTTCCGCATCCCGGTCGATCACTTCGGTGAAATCACCTGCATCCTTCCAGTGCTTGCCTTCTACTCCTTTGACCAGCAAGGTGGCCATCTCAGGATCCATCAGCTGATCGATGAATTTCAGGACACGCTTCATCTCCGCCTCGGTCTTGACCGTGGCCTTCGGAATAGCCAGGAACCCTGCATTCCCATTCTCCCCCGGCAGGCGCCGGCCGTCCGGTCCTTCCACCGGCGCCACATCAATAACGGCTCCCGGAATCACCTTGATGATTTTATCGTGCCAGGATTGTGCACTGCCGCCGGAATAGCGGAAGCCGGCCCGGCCGGAATCGTACAATTTATCCATCTCGGTTGAATCGACGACAGGGAAGTCCTGATTGATCAGCTTCTCCTCGTACAGCCGCTTGAACAGCTTCATCACATTGTAATAGGGCTCGGTCATGAAATCCGGCGTGAAATTCCCCTCCGCATCCACCTGCCATTTGTTCGGTCCCCCTTGGGAAACGGAAATGCGGGTGAAGGTCGAGAAGGCCTCCTGATTATATTTCTTGTCGAGCAGAATGCCGTACGTATCATCCTTGCCGTTCTTGTCCGGGTCATTCTTCACCAGAGCTTTGATGTTATTGTACCAGTCATCCAAGGTTTTCATCGGCTTGAGGCCAAGGGAGTCGAACCAGTCCTTGCGGTAATGCAGAGTGGAGCGGCCAAGCTCGCGGAATAACGGAATCCCATATATTTTCCCCTGTACATTGATGTTGTTATAGAACTGCGGATTCTGCGCGGAGAGGTTCTTGTAATCCTTCAAATAGGGCCCGATCTCCCAGAACAGGTCTGACTTGAGCGAAGCGATCGTGGTAGGGTTGTAGCCCAGCTTCATGAGCTTCGGCAGCTCTCCTGATGCGATCATGACATTAATCTTCTCGTCATAGGCAGACGTCGGAATCCACTGGATTTCCAGCTGGGTGTTGGTGTACTTCATGATGGCCTGCTCGATTTCATTGCCTTTGGCCGGAATCTCCCCCACTTGATTCACAACGAGTGTAAGCGGATACGGCTTGTCTTCCGAAAGCGCTTGACCGTCCGTCTCTTCGCTGCTCCCGCCGCCGCTGCATCCCGATAATACACTGACACTGAAGAGCGTAACTCCGATCAACACATTTATTTTCTTTTTCATATCCCGTAACCCCTCCAAGCTTATTTCAGTCATCCCTATCCTTTCACGGATCCTAACAGCACGCCCTTCGAGAAGTGCTTCTGAAGGAACGGATACACCAGCAGAATAGGCAAAGTAGCGAACACGATCACCGCCATACGAATCGTAAGCGGCTGAATATCCGCGTCATCAATCTCGGTATCTCCGATTCTTCCCGAGGCCAGGATAACAATCTCTCGAAGAAGCACCTGAATCGGCCATTTGGTATTGTCATTGATATACAGAATCGCGTTGAAGAACTGGTTCCAATGCCCCACGGCATAGAAGAGAGCAAAGGTGGCCATGGCCGGCATGGAGAGCGGCAGCACGATCCGGAACAGAATCCCCAGATCGTTGCACCCGTCGATCTTCGCGGAGTCTTCGAGTCCGTCGGGGATCTGCTGGAAGAAGTTCTTGAGCACAATCAGGTTAAATCCGCTGATGGCCGCAGGAATCATCAAGGACCACAGCGTATTGGTCAGATGCATCGCCTTGACAACAAAATAGGTCGGGATGAGGCCCCCGCTGAAGAGCATGGTGAATAATACGCCGAGCAGGATATACTGTCTGCCCCGCAGATGAGACTTCGCCAGCGGATAGGCCATCAGCGAGGTGAACACCAGGTTGATCAGCGTTCCCACTACGGTGATATAGATCGAAACGGTCATGCTCCGCCAGAGGGTATCTGTTGAAAAAATGTAGCGGTACGCAGCCAGCGACCATTCCTTGGGATACAGGATCATTCCGCCCTGCGCCACCTGGGCAGGACTGGTAAACGAGATGGCCAGCACGTATACGAATGGAATGACGCAGGCAATGGCGATCAGCAGCAGGATGGTACCGTTGATCCCGTCGAAGAGGCGATTGCCCAGCGTTCTGTCATGATTCACAGCTTAATACACCCCTTCCTGTCCGAAGCGCTTGGCCAGCCAATTGGAACCAAGCACCAGGACCAAGCCTACGACGGATTTGAATAGTCCGACCGCCGCACTGTAGCTGTACTGCGCTTGGGTCATGCCCTTCACGTAAACATAGGTGTCGAACACATCCCCGACATCGCGGTTCGTTGGCGTCAGCATCAGGAAGATATGCTCGAAACCCGAGTCGAGAAAGTTACCGAGGCGCAGAATGAGCAGAATAATGATCGTACTGCGGATCGCCGGCAGTGTGATATGCCACAGCTGCCGCCAGCGGCCGGCCCCGTCCATGCGGGCGGCTTCATATAACTGCAGGTCAACGCCGGCCAAGGCGGCAAGAAAAATAATCGTGCCCCAGCCCACTTCCTTCCAGATGGATTGGGAGATGATCATCGTACGAAACCAATCGGGATCCAGGAGGAAAGCGATTTTGTCCCCTGTAAGTCGGAAGATGATTTCATTGAGCACCCCGTTCTCGGTCGTCAGCAGCAGATAGAAAATACCGACGACAACCACCCACGATACGAAGTGGGGAATGTAAATGAGGGTTTGTACGAACCGCTTGTACCCGCCGGAGCGGACCTCGTTGAGCATCAAGGCCAGAATGATCGGCATCGGAAAGAAGAACACGAGATTATACACGGCCAGCAGCACGGTATTGCGGAACAGCATCCAGAACTGGGGCTCAGCGAAAAAACGTTCAAAGTGCTTCATCCCAACCCAGGGACTATTCAGCATCCCGAGGTGCGGCTTGTAATCCTGAAATGCCATGGTAACCCCGTACATGGGCACATATTTAAAAACAATAAAGTACGCAATGCCCGGCAGCAGCATCATATAGAGCCACCGGTCCCGCAGGATATCCCTCATCAGTGTGCGGATCGCACTTCGTTTGGTGGGGGCCGGTTTGGGCCTTGCCAAGGTTGAATCCAGCGCCATTCTCTTGCTCCTTTCACTTGGGTAATGTCCCCATTATGCAGCCCGATGTCATTGCCCGCTATACTCGCCGGTTAACTTCATGGGTGGAGCAAGCCTCGTATGCCGTTCGGATAACCTCGGATATGCACGGCATAACCTGCAGGCCTTGGACGTATTCAGCTTTCGGGCGGCCTGCGGTCGTTTTGCAGGTTTTCCCGATACTGCCCCGGCGTCACACCGAACAAACGGCGAAAGTTGCGAATGAACGAACTGTTGTTTTTGTACTGCAGCTTGTCGCTGATCTCCGATATTTTCATCGATGTCGTTTCGAGCATAAGCTTGGCCATCTTCATCCGGTATTCCGACAAGTAGTCGCTGAACGGCAGACCGACCTCCCTCTTGAACACGCGGCTGAGATAGACAGGGTGGAAATTCAGCGTGCCGGCACAGAGCTCAAGCGTCAGGTCCTGATCGTACTGCTCATGAATCATGGCCAGCATCCGGTCGGCGATATTGATGTATTGGGTCTCGGATTTGTCGGCCAGCAGCCCTATGACCGGAGCGAACAGTCTGGCTTCGAACCACAAGCTGATCTCCTCCCGGGTCTGCATCCGCAGCAGGCGCTCGACGACTGCTTCCCGTTCGACCACCTTCCTCACGGAAATTCCCTGCTCCTGGACGATCTGCAGAATGCGCGATACGAGTTGAACCAAGAGAATCCGATGCTCCTGAGCATAGAGCTCTTTGTTCAGGACGGCATCCAGGTACTGCTGGAACAATCCGTTCACCCTCTGCAGATGGACCTCCCGCAAGGACTGAATAATCTGCTCTTCGATCAGCTTCAGATGAGAATAGACGACCGTCTCGCCTGTTCCCTTGCTTACGCTGTCCTCGAAGTGCACGATGATATCGGGGCCGAGGCTGATCCGGCTCTTGAGTGCCTCGAGACATTCACCGTAGGCCAGGGGAGACTCGGATAATTGAGTGAACGGGCGGCTGATCCCTATACTGACCGTCAGCTGCAGATATTGTTCTACCGTAGATTTAATCTGCTCGGCCGTCCGATAAAAAAACGACCGCAGCTCCTGCACATCCTCTGTCTGGGACGCCAGCAGCGTAATCTGCGATTCATTCAGCAGGATGGGGCTGAACCGGGTCTGTGCAGGCAGCAGCTCATCGACGATGTTATTAATTGCAAAGAGCAGCAGTTCCCGGTCCTGCTCTTTATAACGGGTGTTCCTCAGACTGTCGATTTGAAGGGTGAGCACGCCAAGCCGATTCCACTCCGTTGGGAAGCCGTAGGAGGCCGTACGGAAGGCAAATTCGTTGTCCGACATTTGGCCGGTGAACAGCTTCAGTACACAAAATTCCTTCAAGCTTCCGGCTTGTCCCTGCATCAGCTGCTTTAGATTGGTTTTGGATACGGCCAGGGATTCGATCCTTTGTTTGATGAAAGCAAGTTCATCCTTGCGCCCTCTCTCCGGCTCCCCATCCTCACCGATTTCTTCCGTATAGATGAGAAGACTGCGGATCGGAGAATACATTTTCCTGCTGCCGAAGTAAGCCAGAACCAGTACAATGAGCAGAATCACCCCGCAAACCGCTGCGGTAAAGATCCCAATGGTCTTCGTTTCACGTGTGATCGCCTCATGGGATACTACCGAGACATAGGTCCACCCGTTGTAGCCGGATGTCCGGTACATGACACCGACTTTCCGATCGTTCACCTCCACATAGAAGAAGCCTTGCGCTTGGCCCAGCTCTTGAACCCGCCGTCCGATCGCGCTGTTGATATTCCTGTACGCTTCCGTATCGGAGCGGGAGGAGAGAAACGGGTTGCCCGCCGGATCCAGGATATAATGAACCCCGAGAGTCTCGCTGTGGGTCAGGACACTTCGGATATCATTCGAAGAGATCTGAACAACAAGAAGCGCCTTGGACGGACTGCCCGGAGGAATGAGCGGAATCTTATAAATCAGACTGATGGTTTCGACGGGAGCCCCTGGCAGATCTGCTCCGGCTTCTCCCGCGGCTGCCGTGTCTGTGGCCAGCCGTATGCGCGTGTTCCATGCAATTCCGTCGGATTGGCCCGCGTAGGTTCGGAATGTATCCGCTTCCTCTGAAGTGCTGAGAGGCTTTAGGGCGAGCAGGTTCAACACCCAATCATGGCTGAAGTTCACGAGATGCGCCTGCTTCACCACCGCTGTTGACTGCAAATGGGTCAGTTCCGCTTGCAACCCTCGGACTTGAATGAAATCCTGGGAGGTCAGTGCCCGGTCAAGCGTTGATTTCAATAAGGAGGAGTTGACGAATTGAGTCGTAGATTTCTCCAGCGACTGGAGCATCTGCTCCACACGAAGCTGGGTCTGAAGCAGCAGGTGCATGCTCCCTTCATTGACCTTCTCTTCCATTCCCCGTGTAGCGATGTAATAAGAAGCGGCACCGATAAACAAGGTTGGCAGTGCACCAAGAATAAGACTGAAAATGAGTAATCGCAGCAAGTATGTACGCACGAAAGGCTGCCTCCTCCAGATCTGATTGTTCACATGCTTCCCACGGATTTATTCATTCTTCACAGCCTGCCCCAATGCCTGCCACCTGAATGGTTCCGCTGTTCTAATCATGTTGATAGCCAATTAGTCTCCTGCAAAAAAGCCGCCCCGATGCGCAAAAAACGCGTATCGGGGAAGGCTGTGAAGCTTAATGCAGGATCGTTACGGTCGTTGAAGCCTCAGTCCGGTTGCCGGCAAAATCAACCGCTTCATAGGTGATGGTATATATACGGCCGCTGCCTGGTCCTGAGCGTTCGGCACGCAGTTCAAAATCGTAATCCGCCGTACCGTATTCCGCTCCCTGAATATCGCCCTTCGTATTCCCGTCGCCTTGACCATTATCCGGTTCACTGCTTGTGATTGATTGCAGCCGAATCGAAGCGACACCGGACCCTTCGTCGGATGCGTAGACAGAGGCATGAACGGATACCATCCGGTGGTGATTCGCTTGAATCACCGGTTTATCCACCTGCAGCTTGAGCGTGGGCGCCTGGTGATCGGCAGCCTCAAACCGGATCGTATACGTCTGCTCCCCGCCATCCCTGGCCCCAATGTGAACTTCTGCCGTGCCGGGCACCGACGCTGCCTGCTCCACCGTCACAAGGGAGGTGTCCGAGAGCGCTGCCGCCGAAACGACCGGTATGACCCGGGGGTCCTGCAGCTCGATGCGGTACTGCGTGGTAGCAGGCGAGAAATCCGCCACCGGCTTACCGTCTACGGCAAGGGACGCCAGCTCCCGGCTGCCATCTGCAAGAGGCACCGCCCCAAACGGATTCCAGCCGTCGCTTCCGCCGAGAATGTTCGAGGGTGTTAACTGCGCTGCCTCCTCCGTCGTTAACTGCTTCGACCAACGGAACCTCTCTTTCGGGTTCGCTCCCGGTCCGTAGCTGGCATATTCGCCATATTGGGCCGTCGATTCATTCTCCGTTCTTCCCCAGTTATCCCAGCCGGCCGGCTTAATATGATCGTCCATGTAGCTGTTCACATACTTCACGTTCGAATTGGCGCGCCATGGCCGGCCAAGAGCTACGGTGCCGGTCAGCCCGGGCTCCGCGGTAATCCGGCTGTTCAGGAAGACATATCCTGTCTGCCCCGCCGCCGTTGATGCCGCGGTGACATAGCCGCCGCCCAAGCTGTGGATGATGCTGTTCTCGAAGACGGCCGAGGCGTTGCCGAAGATGAAATCCACGTCGCCTTCGATGTAGCTGTCCGTGTAATACTGCCGCCCATTGTTGGAGTACAGCGTATCCTGGTAGCCCCGCAGGCTGATATCGCGGAAGGCCAACCGGTCCCCATTCGCATAGAGCGCGACTGCCTGGCCTGCGTTGTCTCCGGCGTCGTTCTGAATCGTCAGATGCTCCGCCGCGAAATCTCTCGCCTGCACCCTGAAGCTGTAGCTGTTCGAAGTGCCCAGCGGATTCCCGTTCGCATCCAGTGTACTGGCGGCATCGCCATACACCAGGACGGTTCCTTCCCGGCTTTCGCCAATCATCCGTACATGGATCTTGGAGGGTGGGAGATCGAGTTTCTCACGGTACGTGCCGTTCTTGATCTTGATGATGGTGGGGACCGCGCTGTTGTCCGGAACAGCCTGGATGGCATCCTGGACCTTGGTATATTGTGCGCTTCCGTCAGCGGCAACCGTCAGCACCTGAGCCGGTACCTCCCGAACCGGTACGCTGGTTCCCCCTTCTCCGGCTTCATTCACAGCGGAAACAAGATAATAATAATTCTTTCCGTTCACAAGGCCCGAATCGGTAAAAGAGGGATTCGATAGTCCCGAAGCTGCGGTGGTATACGGTCCTTCAGCCGTGTCGCTGCGTTTAACCGTATAGGAAGCCGCTCCCGGCACTTCCATCCAGTTCAAACGGATGCTGCTGTCGCCCGGCTCGGCCGTCAGGCCCGGTGGCGGTGCAGGGGTGCCGTCCTGAGCAGACGGGCGGACACCGGTGGAGGAAGAATCCAGACTGTGCGTAGTTCCGTCCACCGCTGTCACCTTGTAGTAATAAGGCTTTCCATTGATCAGACCGGAGTCCGTATAGGTTACGCCGGTTACCGATTCGGCAAGCACCTCATATGGCCCTCCGAATTGATCAGCACGCTTCACAAGATAGGATGAAGCGCCGTCGACAGGCCCCCACTGCACAAGGGCTCCACTAGGCAGGGACTGAACCGTCACTACCGGTGTGGAGAGCTGCCGCGAAGGGGTGACCGCGACCGGGGCCGAACCCGCCCCTTCACCCCCTACGCCGACTGCTGATACCACGTAGGAATACTCCGTACCGTTATCTAACCCGCCATCCCGGTAAGACGTGGAGCCTAAGCCGGAAGCGATTACGGTAAAGGGACCCTCCGGGTTGGTACTCCGCTTGACCGTATACGTGTTCGCCCGCTCTGCAGGCTGCCAGCTCAGATCCATCTGTGTACTGCGGGCTCCGGCCGTAAGCCCTGCAGGCGCTTCGGGCTTCACCGCATCCTCCGAAGGCGACACCGTCACCTGGTTGGACGGCCCGCTTTCCCCTGTCGTGCCCGATGCCGTCACGACATAGTAGTAAGTCGTGCCGTTCTGGACGGACTCATCGATATAAGTCGCAGCCGTCACATTGGAAGCCACGGCGGTGTACGGCCCCCCGTCTGTCGTGCTGCGTTTGACCGTGTAATAATCCGCGCCGTCCGCGGCTGTCCAGCTCAGCTGCACCTTCCCGTTGCCCGGCAGGGCATTCAGCCCTTTCGGGCTTTGTACTGGCTCTACATAGACCTTGACATTATCGTAATACAAAGTCCCTTTGCCGGTGCCCGGCGTCCGTGCCGTAATCCGCGCGATGCCCGTCGTCTTCACGTCCGCCTGGAACGGAACGTTGTCGGCAAGGAGCGTCTGGTCGATATAGATGTCGGCCGTTTGCGCCGCTGCGTTCGTCACCATCTTCACGTTATACCAACGTTTGCTCACCGGAGGGTCGATCAGCTTGTAGTCTGAACCGTTCAACTTGTACGTGAGGGTATAGTTCGGGTCCGCTGCAGGAAGCGCCGGCTTGCGGAGCTCGAGGGACAGCGGCGTCCGGCTTCCGGACTCATCCTGCAGCTGCAGCACGTAGGAAGTACCCGGCCATCCGGGTGCCGTGATATCGGCCTCGATCACCACGCTGCCAAGCTGCGTGGCAAACTTGCGGATAAACTGCGTACCGCCCGCACCGTTATCATAGACGATCATCGCTTTGCCTGAAGTATTGCCTGTCGTATCTGCGGGAACGTCGGTTACAACGACCTTGTGGTCTATGTCCTGCGGATCAGGCAGATACGAATACCCGGGAGGCGTCGTTTCATTGGCGAGGGCTTCAAAGTCATCGTTGACCAGATATACTGTCTCCGGCTCGCCTTCCGGCGTGGCACTGGCCTCTGAAGAGTTGAAGCTCACACCCTTTTCATTGACGGCCGCAACCACATAGAAGTAGGTCTTGCCCGGTGTCAAATTCAAGTCGGTGTAAGAGGGAGCGGTAATGCCGCCCGCAATCTGCGAGTAAGGTCCACCCGGAATATCACTCCGGAATACGTTATAGCTGTCCGAAGTAGTACCGGCAGTCCAATTCAATTGTACCGACTTATTGCCTGCACTCGCCGTTACGCCGGTTGGAGCGGCCGGAAAGTCAGCGTCCAGCGGATTCACCACAGCGTGGGAGAACACTGAGGCGTTATACTTGTTCACTTCATCATCGGGCTTGGACGCATCCGCCGCGAGACCGAAATAGACGGTCTCCGCCATCGGGATGGTAACCGATTCAAGTACAGACCAATCGGTTCCGTTCTCCGAGATCAGGGAAGTGAACTGATCGCCCAAGCGTACTATCTTCACCCAATACGGTGTATTGATGAATGCTTCCGGCTCGGTTTTGGCCACACTGCCGCCCTCGGTCATGCGGTTCATGGCCATGCTCTTCTTGCCAAGCTTGACGTATGGAATGAGCAGGGCCGCGAATTTGGAGGAAGCGTTCAGGTTGTCACGGATCATGACTCCCGCCTCTGCCCCGTCATCTGTAGCCGTTACGCTTTCCACGCGGGCGATCACTTCGCCATTCCCGGTGAGCTGCTGATAAGCGAAATGAAAGCTGTCCGACCTGCCGTCGATATCGCCTGCCGATTTCACGGTAACGTCTGCGGCTGTGGTCCCAAGCTGGGTATGGCCTGCGATTCCCGGCGTCCCGATATCGGCCGACTGCCAAGGCAGGATGCTTCCGGGCCGGTTCACATGAACGGCGACATTGCTGGACTGCGTGGAAGTGCCTGTATCGTCCACGGCTTTGACGGTCAGGAAATGCGTTCCATCCTGCACGTTCTCCCAGGTGAACGAGTAGGGCGCAGTGCTGTCTTCACCAAGTAAGACATCGTTACGGTAAAATTCCACCTTGGCTACGGAACCATCCGCGTCGGATGCGGAGGCCTGAATCTCGACCGACGCCCCTTCGGTCACGATGGTGTTATCCGCAGGCTGGGTTATGACTGCGGCCGGATTGGCGGAACCGCTGCCGGTGATTTCGTTCAAATATACTTCCAGATGAGTGTACCCCGAGGCATGAAGGCCGTTGCGGTCGGAAGGCTCATTCGGATTCAATCCGTTCGCCGTCTCCCACTCGTTAGGCATGCCGTCATGATCGTCGTCTGCGGAAGTCGAGACCGTCTGGGCGAACTCCAGGTAGCCGCCGACCTCCTTTTGGGAATTGATGTGCTTCCCCGTTCCATACACCACTTCGCTGACGACCCGGGCATCGACAGCATCTCTCCGTGGAAGAATGGCTCCGACGCCCTCAAGCACATGCTCGTACGCCAGCTCGGCCGGTTCGGGTACCGGTGGATTCTGCATAACGACAGGCGAGCTCAGCTTGGACTCCGGGTTCGCTACGTCGCCGACGCCCTTCCAATTGTCGGACGTCACATCAGGGTAGCCGTACATATAATTGCCCCCGATATAGATCCGCGTATCCTCGCTGACTCCGAGGAATACCTGGTTACGGGCGGACCGGTACGTATTAGGGCCATATTTGTAGTAATTGTCGCGCAGATTGTACATGCCCTGCTCTCCGCCATAGGCTGAGAAGAAGCCCCAGTTATAGATGACATTGTTATAACTGTCGATCGTATGGTTCTCGGAGGCGGCGAACCGGGGATTCCGGCTGACATTATGGGCGATCAGGTTGTGATGAAAGGAAGCGTTATTGCCTCCCCATATGCCGGCGTATCCGTGTCTCCCCTTATAGTGGGAGGTCATCAGCATGCTCTCCGACACAATGGACCACTGCACCGTCGTGTTCTCGTTGACATACACACTCAGGACCTCATCAACGGACCAGCTGAACGAGCAATGGTCAACGATGATATTCTTACGGTAGCGTCCGCCGAACGCATCGTCATCACTCGGATGCCGGTCCCCTAAGCGGAATCGCATATACCGTACAATCAGGTTGTCCGCTTCGAATGTTGTGGCATAGTCGGACACCGTGACGCCTTCCCCGGGAGCGGTTTGACCCGCAATCGTGAGGTTAGCCCCTGTGATTTTCAGCGGGGACTGCAGATGGATGGTTCCTCCCACCCGAAATACAACGGTGGTATTGCTTCGGCTCACAGCTTCCCGTAGCGAGCCCGGACCGGAATCGGCCAGGGTGGTGACCTCGTATACCTCCCCGCCTCTTCCCCCGGTTGTATACATACCCCCGCCCTCGGCTCCAGGGAATGCAGGCAGCTGGCTTGAGCCCGTATCAGCCGCTGCGGCTGCCGGCAGGGTGCCAGTCAGCATGGCGGCCACCAGTAAAGACGAAACCACTTTTTTCAATGATAATCCTCCTCTGTTCTTATAACCTCCGTGGTACCTGCGTTGGGCTGCAGCTTCTATGACAACCTCCTCTCCTCTAAAGAGCTGACCAAAGCCTGCGGTCTGGTCCTCATTATGGGGGAACGGGGCATACCACACCATACATTCTGGATAACTTGTTGTGCAGCGGCCTGTCCTGGTATAAACGTGATCTAAAAAGCTATCCCGTGCACACCTTTGATTATTTCGTGCATATCCGTTTATGGTTTGAAGCTTCCAAAGCGCCTTCCATAATACAAACGTCCCCACCCGTAAACCGAATGGAGACGTTTCTACCCTGGCTATAGCCTTCGATATTGAAAGTTCTTGAATGTGGCCTTCCCTTGTCCAAGGGCGTCCAAACCGATCCGCAGCGCAAGGAATCCCCCCAAGGCATTGTGATGGAAACTGGACGCTTCAAAGGAGTGGGGGAATTTGGTCCACTCGCTGCCGTCATGGCTATAGTAAAAAATCACTTCATGATTTACGCTGCGCAGCCGCAGATGTACGCTGCTGCCGATGTACGGAATACAAGGCGTATGCCACCCGCGCAGGATTCCATACAACCCCTCCGCCGATATCCCCATACCGCTGTAATACGTCCCATTATAAAAGAGCAGGAGCCTGCCCTGAGTGCCTTGTTGTACGGTGACTTCCACTTGAACCTCGTAGTGATGGTCCTCCGGCATATACACCAGCGGCGATACCCGCTCCGAGGCGTGAAGCTCGATGGTATCTCCCTTTACAGCATACCGGTCTTTATCGTGCTCCTTGAAAAAGCTCCACTGCAGTCCAAGCCCATTCGGAGTCTCGGACCGAGGCCTGCCATGAGCTGTGTCCACGCTTTCCTTCGGCTTACGAATCGGCATATCCGGGGATACGTCCGAAGGCACCCGAAACCAGCCGTCTTCCGTCCATTCGATCGGCTCCAATAACGTCTGCCGTCCCAGGGTGTAGTAGTTTTTTTCGTAAGCATGGTACACGATCCACCAGTCCCCGTCCGGCGTGTCCACCAGGGTGCCGTGCCCCCTCGAACACCAGCGTTCATCACGGCTCCCGGTTCGTATGATCGGATTGTACGGCGAGTTCTCGAATGGCCCCCACGGAGATCTGGAGCGTGCCGAGATGACCATATGACTCGTCGGGGGGCCGGAGGTTCCCCCTTGCGCAGAAGTCAAATAGTAATAGCCATTGCGATAGGTCAGCTTGGGGGATTCCAGAAACTTGCCTTCCACCACCCAGTCTTCCGGGAAATCCCAGCCGTCGTATACCTGACGTGTCTCGCCGGAGATCGATAGTCCATCCGGGGACAGCTTGGTGATGCAGCCCCCGCCGGTATGCAAATATCGGTTTCCCTCCGGATCGGCCACATGACCGGGGTCGATGGCCTTAAGGCCTAAATCCACAGGCTCACTCCAAGGACCTTCCGGCGCCGGCGCGGATAACGCCATGATCTTCCCATCTACAGGTACATAGATATAATAGCGCCCCTGATGCCGGGTGAAATCCGGCGCCCAGACATCCCCTATGTACGATTCAAGCACTTTGCCCACGGGTGTCCAATTGACCAAATCCCTGGAATGCCAGATGAGCAGCCCCGGAGCGAAGGTAAAGCTCGAGTGCGTCATGTAATAGTCGTCCCCGACGTGCAGGACAGCTGGATCCGCATAGTCCCCTGCCAACCAGCTTTTCATCATCCACCACCATAGCTCTGAGCATCATAAAAGTCCTCCTTCGAACGCGTTGGGATTACAATGGAGATGACGGTGCCAAGCCCTCTCCCGCTCTCAATGTGCAGATGGGCCTGACCTGCGAAGTACCGTCTAAGCAGCCGGTTGACATAAGAGAAACCGATGCCAAGACCGCGTCGATCCGGCTGCTCCTCCTCCTCCAGAAGCCGCTTGATCTGCTTCTCGTCCATTCCGGCGCCGCTGTCGGATACTTGAATCGTCATCCGGCGGCTGTCATTCGGATAAATATGAACCCGGATGGCTTCGTTCTGTTCTCCCCCTCCGTGATACAGGGCATTCTCAAGCAGCGGCTGAAGCAAGAATCGGGGAATCGCTGCTCCCAGTACCCGCGAGTCGATGTCCAAAATGATATCGAATTCATAATCATAGCGGATCCGCTGCAGCTCAATATAGTTTCGGAGAGCCTCAACTTCATCTGCCACAGTTACGATAATACTCTGCTTGCCCAGGTTATACTGCAGAACTTTGACCAATAACGTCACGAGACGGTGAATTTCCTTTTGACCGTTCATGCGTGCAAGCCATTGGACCGTATTTAACGTGTTATGCAGGAAGTGGGGATTGATTTGGCTTAGCAGCTTCTCAATCTCCAGTTCACTCTTCCTCTTCTCATTCAGCTCGGCCGTTGAAATCAGCTCGGCAATTTGCTGCTTCATCGATTTAAAGTTGTTGAGCACGACATCAAACTCTTCTACCCTTGTAGATTGCACGGGAGCATGAACGTTGTGGGAAATATTGATCATCTCCCGGTTCATCCTTCGAAGCAGGCCGTACACAGAGCGCCAAATGAGGTAAGCCAGAATCAGGGCAAACAGAACCGCAGCAATCAGAAGGAGAAAGATTTGATAGAACCACTTATGAATCTCGCTGTTGATCACAACCTCGCGTATGGCAGCGATGAGCTCCCAGCCCTGCTCGCTTTTGTAAGTGAACAGGCGAAAGCCGTCTGTCTTATCCGTACCGGCAATCCCCGTCTTCAAATGGGACAGCTCGGTATCCGTGAATCCCTCCGTATTTTTCATATACACGACCTGGCTGTCCCGGTCCATGAGCACATGGCTGACCTTCAGGCCATAGGTCTCGTCATTTAGGATGTTTTGAACCAGACTGAAGTTCGTCTCCAAATACACCATTAACTTTTGCCCGTTGTTCGTACTGACGTTTCTGGTGAGCGAGAAGACCAGGTTGTCGCTTCGGGAATAGAAGGTTTTGTGCGGACCGAAGAATGTGGCGCCTTGGAAATGGGTAAAGGGCTTGGCTCTTTCAATATCGAATCTCGGCGTGACCACCAAATTCTCAAATAGAACCGGGGTATCCGATCCCGGCAAATAATAATACATAAGACCCAGATTAGGGTTGGTGTAGTTGACAATATTCATTTTCTTGTTGATATCATCCTGCAGCTCCGACTTGTGAAAGGTATCCTGCGTTCGTAAATACTCAAACACCTCTTCCACCACCTGCCCGTCCACAGCAAACTGCTTGGAGGCAAACATCAGATTATTCAACGTATTCTCCAGCCCCGTCGCTTCCTGCTTCAGTGCCGCCCCAATCCCGGTTTCAATCTTGTTCACCATGATCGAATACGTTGTATAGTACGTAATGACTGCGAGCAGGACCAGAGGAAGCATACAGCCAAGCATCAGATAGATGACCAATTTGGTTTTAAACGTTTTAATCCGAAGGGTCATCCGGTTAGGCCAGCGAAGTTTCGGGCTCAAATCACAATCATCACCTTTTTCGACTCGGGATGATTCTAAGATACTTAGACCCATGAATAATAGCAAGCTAATTTCTTCAACCGGGAACGCTGGAGGCAGAAGCATCCTTCACGCAAATGAGCGTTGGTAGTTATGCAGAGGCATGATAGAATGAAAGGGAATATAAGGTAAGAGATCAGGGACGATGGAGGTCGAACGATATTGCAAACGATTCGTAAGATGTTCGCGCACGTGGATTGGGCGAACCGCGAGCTGCTTGAGGCACTGCGGGCCGCACCTGCGGAAAAAGCCGAAAAAGCATCGATTCTATTCCTGCACGTGCTTCAAGCGGAGCACATCTGGCTGACCCGTCTACGCGGGGAGAGCACCGAGGGTCTCCCGCTATGGGAGGACCATGCCGATCTCGCCGTTTGTGCTGCGCTGATCGAAGCGAACGGCAGCGGCTTCCCGGCTTGGCTCGACGCTTTGCCGGAAGACCGATTGGACAAGCCGATAGCGTACCGCAGCCAAGCCGGAGTCCCGTTCGAGTCGTCCCCCCGGGACATATTGATTCATGTAGCTCTGCACGGCCAGTACCACCGCGGGCAGATCAACGCCGCGCTCCGCGCTGGCGGGATAGAGCCGGCCGCCGTGGATTACATCCTGTACGCGCGGCTCGATGCCGACGCTTGATCTAAAGAGATCATGATCAATGAAATGTTCCATGATCCTGTTCTCTTCAGGTTCGCTTCAAACGGCAAAGAAGGCTGCAGACCATCTGCAGCCTTCTTGCCGTTAGTATCAAAGCCTATGTTACGGCCATCAAGCGCCCTTGACATCCAATCCAGCCTTCGGCTCACGCGGCAGCCGCCGCCTCATGTTCGTAATCGCGACGCCGGCCAAGATCAGCACGCCGCCGCCGAGCTGCGCGAGCAGGATCGGGTCGCCCAGCACGAAATGGCTGACGATAATCGCGATGAACGGCGGGATGTTCATGAACATGGCGCTCATGGACGCCCCGGCTGACGCGATGCCCTGGTTCCACCAGAAGCCCGCCAGCCCTTGGCCGATAACAGCTACGCAGACGAGCAGCACCCAGGTGAACACCTGATGGCTGATATGCAGGTCTCCGCTCAGCGCTTCTACCGCAACGGCCGGCGACATGAGGAGCGTACCGATCACTGTAGAGTAGATCGTCACCTCGTAAGAGCTCATCGCCGTCGTCAGCTTGCGGATGAACAGCAGGCTGACCGACATGCCCAGCATCGCGGCAAGCAAATACACGTCGCCGTGGGAGATGCCCAGCTGCTTGCCGCCGTACAGCACGATGCAGACGACGCCGATGAGCGCCACAACGGTTCCCGCCAGCTTCTGTCCGGTGATCGCCTCCTTGAGGAACACGCGCGACAGCAGCGTCGTCGCGATCGGGGACAGTGCGATGATCAGCGCGGCGTTGCCCGCTGTCGACTCCTGCAGGCCGGTAAAATAAAACAGCTGGTTGATCAGCGTTCCGGTTATGCCGGCCATGAGCAGCAAGCCCCACTCCCGTCTTGTAGGCCGCCGCATCGATTGATGGATGAGCGCCACCGAAATGAGGAAGCACGACATGACGACCAACCGCGCAAAAGAAAGAAAAATCGGCGAGAAATCACGCAGCATGTACGCGCTCGCCACATAGTTGCCTCCCCAGAGCAGGGAGACGCCCCACAATTTAAGCAGTACCGTACGATCTGGCATGAACTATGGTTCTCCTTGATTTCTGTATTGGATACGCCCTCCGGCCCGACCCTCTTCCATAAAATCATAGTCCATCTCTTCTTCATTGTCACGCAGAATCCCAAGAATACAATTAGCCGCTCCATCGACCGGGCCCGGCTTATCGATTTCTGGCACATGAGGAGAATTTGAGCATCTTTATGATATAATGGTCATACCATAATTCAGGAGAATCAAAAGATGATCAAAACACAACGAATCAATCAGTTAAAGGAATATGTATTTGAACAAGGGACAGTTTCACTTGACGAACTGGTCGAACATTTTGGCGTATCTAAAAATACGATCCGCAGAGACATTGAGCCCTTGATTGCGACGGGAGTTCTAAAAAAAGTATACGGCGGGGTATCCGTCAATCACTCTACCTTGGTCGTATTTAGTGAAAGAAAAGATCAAAACCTCACCAAGAAACAGGAAGTTGCCAGGCTTGCAGCTGAATTTATAGACGACGGTGACGTGATTTTCGTAGATTCCGGAACGACCACACTGGAATTGATTCATTTTATAAAGAAAAAGCAGCTGACGATCGTCACCAACAATTTTGATTTTATGCAAGAGGCCAAACCTTTTCCTGCGCTGACGATTTTTTCGACGGGAGGCATGTTGGAACGATCGACCAATTCGTTTGTCGGATTTCAAAGCATTGAATTTTTACAAAAGTACAATATCAATAAAGCATTCATCTCAACCTCCGGTATTTCCATAACGAACGGAGTCACCAATGCTTCCCCTTTGGAAACCGAGATCAAGAGTACGGTTGTGAAGAAAAGCCTGCAGGTTTATTTGATGCTGGATGACAGCAAGTTCGACAAACATGCTTTGACGACATACTGTTCCTTAGGCGATCTCGATTACATCGTCACCAACAGCAAACCCGGAGAAATCTATCAACAGTATGCGTTGGAACAGCACATCACCATTGTTACCCCATAGCCAAGCGTAAAGAGCGCCAACTCCTTTTGGCGCTCTTAGCTATGATTGAACCGCTCTGCTGTTCCAGTTCACTTCAGCCCATGTTCCTCCACATAACACATAATGGGTAAAATCCATGGTCTCTTCTATGGGCCGGTTATTCAATCACGATTCAAAATCCATTCGTGTGCAGGATCATTGTAAAACTTCCAGATGCGCTTGGGCCCTGCCATAACATTCAAGTAATACGATGTGTAGCCGTCCGGCACGCCGACCGGGTGATAGCCTGCAGGAACCAGAACGACATCCCCATGCTCAACGGCCATCGTTTCATCAATGCTCCGGTCATCCGTATACACCCGCTGGAAGACGAAGCCCTGCTGCGGATTCAGTTCGTGGTAATACGTTTCTTCCAGCAAAGACTCTTCCGGTAAATGATCCCGGTCATGTTTATGGGGCGGGTAGCTGGAAAAGTTCCCTCCTTCCGTAAACACTTCCACAACAAGCAAACTGTTCGCGGAAGGATTGTGATCCGGCAGAATGTTATGTACGGTACGTTGGTTCTGATACTTGCCGCGATGCTCCACGCCCACATCCTTGGCCGTGATGAGTTTGGTAGGAAGCTGTTCGTTAGAAGGGGCGTAGCATAATGCGACCCTCGCATCTTCGACTGCCACGGCCCGAAAGGTTCTGTCATTGGATACATATACGCTGTCGGTAGGCTTCTTTTCGAAGACGCTGTCTCTCGTACCGATCCCTTCAAACGTCTGCTCCCCGTCCGAAACGGTGATTTTCCCTCTCAGCGCAACGATGCAGCACTCTTCCCCCTTCAGCGCTTCCTCATAATACGCGCCTTCTTTCATGTCAATGACTTTAAAACCGACATAGCTCAGTATCGAATCCTTAGCCAAAATCTCATGCACGATCGTTACGCCGCCCAACTTGGTGTTATCCGCTTTACGAAGCAATTGGACTGACATGATCAAATCCCTCCTTTTTGTGCACCCTGCTGCTCTCCCGCAACAAAAACAACAAAGTTTTGATTATATTTTGGTTATGTTTTTATCATAAATAATTAAAATATAGCCGTCAAGCGAAAAGACCCTAATGGAATGGACAATCCTTCAATAACAAAAGAAGGCAGTGCCCAGTTGAACCTGGACCTGCCTCTTCCTTGCCTGTACTATTCGTTAAACAATGCAATCCGCTCCTGGAGAAGCCCCTCGAATTGACTCTCCAGCTTGTGAACCCCGGCGGCCTCCAGCTCCTTTTGGTAGGAAGCCCAGCGCTCTTCGAACAGATCCGTCTTGGACATAATGATCTCCGGAATCCGCTTGCGGGTCACTTGGGTCAGCTTCTGCAGAATGAGTCCTCCGTCGGAATCCTGCGGAATGTTAATCTGCCAAGCCGCTCCCCAAGGCTTGACCGGGAACTCCGAGACTTTGGGGTACAGGTCCATCCACATCTTGGCTCCGTACTTGCTGAGAACTTCTTTTTCCGTCGCTGTATAGGAATCAATAATCTGCTGCTGGCTCTTCATGGAATAGGTTTGGCCGGATGGGTCTTGAACTCCGTCGCCATATTGGGGGAACGGATAACCGTATACGCCAATCCCCGTTTTCTTGCCGTACTGCGGATCTTTGTTCCGTTTCTCCATCTCATCGGCCGGTATGACACGTTTGCCGTCGACGATCTGGTGATGAATCCCCTCGACACCCCAGCTGTTCAGGATCTGGGCTTCATCGGAGCAGAGCCAGTCCAGGAACTGAATGGCACGGACAGGGTCCTTCGCACTCTTGGAGATCCCTACACCCGTCCCTCCTGAATACCCGGGACTTTGAAAATTCCGGTTTTTGAACTTCTCATTCAGGACGACAGGGTACATGCCGTACATTTTGTCTTCTTTCCCCGCCTGGCGAAGCGCCTGCTCCGGCTCCGCGTACTGCCATTTGGAATCAATGATGCCGAGAACACGGCCGGAAGCGATTTTGGCTTTATACTGATCGTACTTTTGGACGAAGCTTTCCGGATCGATGAGCCCGGAGTTGTACATGTGGTTCAGCCATTTGAAATACTCTTTCTCTTCAGGACGGGTGAGATGATACACGGGCTTCTTGGTATTGTCGTCAATGTACCATTCTCCATCGTCCGAGCCCCCGGTGGCGAATAAGGCCGGATTGGTCACCGATTGGGCGATGCGCCAATCGTCCGCGAGCAGCGACAGCCCCAGTGTGGGCTGCCCGTCAATGGTCGGGTGCTTCTCCATGTAGGTCTTGATCGCGTTTTCGTAATCCTGCACCGTCTTGATCTGCGGGTAGCCCAGCTCTTTCACAACCTGATGCTGAAGCTGGAATCCGTCTCTCGGCTCCCACTGCTGCTCGTTGACGCCAAAGCTGCCCAGGAAATAGATCGACTGGTCATCCTTGCTCCACCGCAGCCGTTTGAGATTGTCACCATAGAGCTTTTTGATGTTCGGCCCGTATTGTTCGATCAGCGGAGCGAGGTCGATCAAGCCCCCCGCATCCACCAGGATGTTCACATTGTTGTTGGCGAAAATCAGGTCCGGATATTCATTACTTGCGGCCATCAGGGAGAGCTTCTGCTTGGGGTCTCCGACCGGGTAGTCGACCTTCAGAGTCACACCTGTTTTTTCCTTGATCTTTTGTCCAACCGGGCTCTGCATATCTTCCCATTGGGTATTGAGTGTTGCGCTGAAGAAGCTTAAGGTGACCGGCGCCTTGCCATCACCGGTTGTACCTGCGGATGGCGCCGTCGACGGACTTTCCGAACAGCCGGTCGTCACCGCAAGCATAACGGCCATGGATAATGCTGCGGCCTTGGTTGTCTTTCTCATATGTACCCTCCTGAATCAGATCGGTTAGTAGTCAGCTCTTCACAGCCCCGAGCGTCAAGCCTTTCACGAAATACTTTTGCAAGAACGGATAGACGATAAGAATCGGCAGGGTGGCCGTAATCGTGATCGCCGCCCGGATCGACTCCGGTGACACCTGTGCGGATACGGAGGGATCGCCCACACGGGACAAGTCGCCGCTCGTCCCTGCCTGAGTATTGGACAGGATTTTCATCAACTCATACTGCAGCGTGGTCAGTTCAGCGGTTCCACTGTTATACAGGAACGTATCGAACCAGGAATTCCACTGTCCTACCGCAATAAACAGGGCGATCGTGGCCAGCACGGGCTTACAGAGCGGAAGAATAATTTTGAAGAAAATCGTAAGATCATTAGCCCCGTCCAGCTTCGCGGACTCCTGCAGAGAGATCGGCAGCCCGTCCATATAGGAGCGAATGACAAATACATTCCAGGCATTGACGAGTCCGGGCAGAATGTAAACCCAGAACGTATTCATGAGATGCAGCTCGCGCATCAGCATGTAACCCGGAATCAAGCCGCCGGAAAAGTATAGGGTGAGTACAAAGATCAGGGAAATCGGCTTGCGGGCGATAAAGTCCTTGCGGCTGAGCACATAGGCTATCATCGAAGCACTGAGAATACCCAGGACCGTTCCGATGACCGTCCGGAGAACCGAGTTCTTGAAGGCCGTCAGCAGGTTGCTGTACTGGAAGATTTGCTTGTAATTCTCCCAGGTAAACTCCCGTGGCAGGAGATAGATCGATCCCCGCACGGAGTCGACGGCATCGTTTAAGGATATCGCCAGCATATTCAGAAAAGGATACAGGGTCACAATCCCCATCGTAATCATAAAGAGGTACAAAAAGATTTCAAACAGACCGTCCGCCAGCTTTGTTTTCCATGCCAGGTTCAAATGACCTGTCACCTCCTGTTGTTTTGCCCGGATGCCCGGGAACTAGATGACGCTTTCGTTCGTCCACCGCTTGAATATCCGGTTCGAGATGAGCAGCAGCGTGATGGCGACGAAGGAATTAAAAATCCCGATGGCGGTGCCGTACGAATACCGGCCCAGATTAATGCCGTAGTTCAGAACATAGAGGTCCAGCACCTGGGCATAATCCTGTACCAATGCGTTGCCAAGAAGGAACTGCTTCTCGAATCCGATGGAGGTCAGCCAACCGATGGACAGAATCAGCATGACCATAAGCGTCGAACGGATCCCGGGTATCGTGATATGCCACATGCGCCGGAAGCGGCCGGCGCCGTCGACCTTCGCCGCTTCGTACAGCTCCGGATCGATCCCGGCGATAGCGGCCAGGAAGATGATCGAGTTCCAGCCCATTTCCTTCCACAAGTCCGATAGGGTGACGATAGCCCAGAACCATTTGCCCTGCGACATAAACTGGATGGGCTGGTCGATAATACCCAATCCCACAAGAACCTCATTCACAATGCCCCCGTCCGAAGACAGCATCTTCGTAATGATGCCGGCGGCGACGACCCAGGATACGAAGTGCGGCAGATAGGATACGGTTTGCATCACCCGTTTGAACAGCATCCAGCGGAGCTCGTTCAGCAGAATGGCGAACAGGATCGGTACGGTGTATCCGGCGATCAAGCCCATGAAGCTCATCGCCAGTGTGTTGCGCAGCACGAGGTAGAACATGGGGTCTTGAAACAGCATGACGAAGTTATCCAATCCCACCCACTCTTGCTCGCTGAACGAACGGCCCGGCTTGAATTTTTGGAAGGCCATGGTCCAGCCCCATAGGGGAAGGTAATTAAATACCAGCAGCCAGGCGACAAAAGGCAGAGACATCAGAAACAGATAACGTTGTTCGAACAGGATTTGAAGCTTTGATTTCTTCTTCGAAAGGGCTGCTCTTGCAGGCTGTAATGAGTTTGCGGTTTCCATCCAAATGTGTTCCTCCCCGATTAATGAATCCCCTTACAGCCTTCACTATACGGGAAAAAGAACGGTTACAATACCCTCGTGATCCGACATCCTTCATGTAATAATGTGACCTTCCCGCTCAGTCGGATTTGTATCTCCACTTGTCGGCATAAGCGGAAGGCGTCTCGCCCGTATACTCTTTGAATTTGAGATGAAAATAGTCCACAGAAGCATAGCCTACGGCGTCTGCGGTTTCATAGACCTTCGCGCCGGCGGCCAGCTTCTGCTTTGCTTTCTCGATCCGTACGCGGTGAAGGTAGGTGTTGAAGGGTTCGCCGGTTTGGGATTTGAACAGTTTGCCCAGATAGCTGCGGTTATAATGAAACCGCTCAGCCAGCGTCTCCAGCTTCAGATCCGATGAATAGTGCTCGGAAATGTAATGAAGGATGTTCATAAAATTCGCAGGTTTGCGCTCCTTGCTCCAGCGTTCCACGAAATAGAGCAGCTGGTCCTCCATATATTCCCGAACCGCACCAAGCGTGGGCTGCCTCTCTATCCCTTCAATCACCTCATGAAGCAGCGGACATACCGCTTGGATGCCCTCATCAACTCTCATCAGGCCCTTAACCAATTCGTTATATATGGCAGCAAAGCTTGCCTTCACCCGCTGCTCGTTCCATTCTCCCCTCAGCATCGCCGATTCGGCCTCCTTGAGCCGATCCCTTATTGCTTCGGTATCCCCCGAGGCAATGGCCTTGGCCGTTTCATCCGCACAGTGTTCGATCCGGAACGAAGCCGGGTCCGGCGCGAAGCAGGAGGCATCGTCCCGCGGCACGATCCACCGGCCCGACCTTGCGCCAAAAAACTTGCGTCCGATCTCGTCATACGCCTTCTGAAAAGATTCGGCGATCTGCTCCAGCTTGGGAACCCGCGGTCCAACAGCGTAGACAAGCTCGAGCCCAAGCTCCTCATCCCCACCCAAGAAACCCGGATTCTGCAGCCATTCCCCTTCCAGAGATTGGGCAAGAATACCGACAACCCGCTGGTAGGAGAAGGCGATCGCTTCCCGCTTGGAGGAAAGGCTGTCCGGCAGGCGCGAGAGGATCCACTCCCTGTCGCTCATCTCCAATTCCCTTCGTTCGTCGTCGATCAGAAGCACCTGGTAGGAAGACCAGGGAAGCTTCAGCGCGGCGGCCAGCAGGCCGTAGTCCTCTTCCGACAGCTCAGACCCGGCCCCCGTCCGAAAGAGCCGGTGAAGCTGCCGCTCCATCAGCAGCCGGCTGCTCTCTTCCAAGCGCTCCCGCTCCTTCCTCCTCATCTCCCACTCCTTATGGAGCACTTCGACCCTCTTGACGAGATCCGCCTGCTCGATCGGCTTCAGCAGGTAGCTTCTGACCCCAAACTCCGTCGCCCTCTGTGCATAGCTGAACTCGGAATAGCCGCTGAGCACGATAAAATCGCACCTGAGTCCCATTCCCCGGGCGGCTTCTATGACCTCAAGCCCGTCCAAACCGGGCATCTTCACATCAATGATCACGATGTCGGGCGCAAGCTCCCGGCACAGCCGGAGTCCGTCTATCCCATTGTCGGCCTCTCCACACAATCGAATCTCATACCGCTCCCAATCTATGATGCTGCGCAGCCCCTGCCGGATGATCGGCTCGTCGTCAATAATGAGCAGCTTATACATGATCTTCCCCTCCACCGGGCAAACGGATGCTGATTACCGTTCCCTTGTTTTCCTCGCTTGCCACTTCCAGGCCGTAAGGAGCCCCGTAATGAAGCCTCAGCCGTTGATGAACATTCCTGAGTCCGATCCGCTGGCCGGTATCGTCGAACGGCTCCTCCAGCGTCCGGACGATGTCTTCCACGCGTTCGGCCCGCATGCCGATGCCATTATCCCTTACCTCGATGTTCAGGAGGGAACCCTCCCGAATGATCTTGATCTGTACGACGCCCCGGCCCATCTTTTTTTCGATTCCGTGTATAATCGCGTTCTCGACAATGGGCTGCAGTACCATCGGCAGGATAACCATCCCCTCTGCCTCCTCTTTGTCCGGCAGCAGAAACGCGAGTTTATCACCAAAGCGGAAATGCTGGATCTCCAAGTACATCCTTACAATGTCCATCTCGCTGGCGAGCGAAATTTCCTCCTGGCCGATCTCCAGATTATGGCGGAGCAGGCGGCCAAGCGATTTCACAATATCCGCAATCTCCTCTTCGCCCTGAACGTGGGCTTTCATACGGACCGTTTCCAACACATTAAACAAGAAGTGCGGGTTGACTTGATTGGCGAGCATCCTGAACTTCATTTCCTTCTCCCGGAGCTCCAGTTCATGCCGCTGCCGCACAGCCTCATTGACTTGAAGCACCAGGTTTTCGATGCTTTTGACCATATAATTAAAATGCCGGGACAGCTGCCCGATTTCGTCTTTGCCCCGGATCACGGACCGAAGAGTGAAATCGCCTGACGCCACTTCGCGTATATCCTTGATCAAGGTGCCGATCCGGCTGCTGAGCGCTCCCGAGAAATAAAGGATGAGAAGAACAGCGAGCACCAGACTGCATGCCATGATGGCATAGGCAATGGCGCTGACCTGATTGGCTTCGAGCAGGATCGTATCCAGAGGAACAATACTTACGACGCGCAGGGAGTTATCGCTGTTCTCCAAGGAGATCGGCTGAATGATCATTTTCGCCGGCTGTCCTTCGTAAAGCGTATCTTGTACAACCGTTCTGCCGTCTCCCGCCGCCGCCAGGGACCGCCCTTGGAAGACCTTGCCGAGCAGTGAAGCGTCCTTGGCCGCAACCACTTCATCCTCATCCGTCAGGATCAGCGTCTCATAGGGCTCTTGAGAGATGATGGAGTTTAGTTTTTGCGAATTCATCGCAATGACCAGAATTCCGCTGAACTTCATGTTATTCCGGAAAATTTGGCGTACGAGGGAGAACTGCTTCTCATTGGCCTTGGTCGGGTCCGGAACCGGCGTCCATACGACCCTTCCCCTGTTCTTCATTACCTGCCGGTACCATAAAGCGGACCGCACTTCTTCGTTCAGGATAAAGAACGACCAGTTCTCGAGCAGCGTCTGATTCTCCGTATAGAAGCGGATCCCGCTGATTTCCTTATAGAGCTCCATGTATTTGGTGAATTCATGATATTCACTGTAGGCCTGGTACACTTCCAACCCATGGGTATACCGCTTTTCCGTCATCGCAATCAACTGGTTGTCAAAGTAGAAGTTAAACGAGACATTCAATGCAAGCTTTAACGTCTCTTCCACCTGCTTCTTGATCTTCTCCGCGTTATTCAGGGATTGCTCGACGGCATGCTCAACCGATTGCTCTTTCAGGGAATGGGTAAGCAGCACGCCAACCGTCAGCACGGGGAGGAACACGACAAGCAGATAGCTCATGGCTAATTTCTTCCGGATTTCAATGTTGTTGATGATCTCCGTCATCCAGCGGTACACCGGCATCGCCTCTCTTTGTTCGCCTTTCTATAACAAGCGTGTGATTACAGCTTCTAGTGTCCACTAGTATACAGGAACGTTCGAAACAATTTAATGGAATAATGTAGCGGCTTTGGCGTTAAGCAAGCTAAACGCCTGTCGGAGTCCTTTAGGACGGATGCGTGCTAGTCCATACCTTGGTGCACGGGGTGGAATGGATATGGAGTTCCAACCGCTGTTGAAGTCGTGTCCCATTTGAATTTTTTAGTGGAAAGGACACGACTTCAAAGGCGGCCCGTAAACTTTCCACCCCATTCCCATTCCCTCTCTCATCTGCGCTCTGCTCCTTTGCAGCGGCTCTACCGGCCGCTGGGAGGCGGCGGGCCGGCTGTTCTTCGCCTGATCTGGCAGGAACCTATCTCACCGCCGTCCATATGAAGACTGAGGTGCGTGGGGCACGCCTGCCGGACGGATGGTTTCAGCTGCAGGCGGAGCTGAAAAGCTATTAGCTTCAAGTGCCGCGATCCGCGACCTGCCGTTCGAGCCGGAAGGTGTGGGGGGCAGCCTCCTCCGCCCGTAACCGATCGTTCGGCAGGGCGTCGAAACACCCCTTATAAAAATAACGGAAGTGAGGTATCTTATGGCGGTATTTCCCACCATTTCCTGGAATATAGCGGAACTCAGATGCCTTATGATGGGAAAACAGGCCTGGAAACCGCGCCTATCCCTACAATAGCGCATCTGAGTTCCTTTATTTCTGGCAGGAACCGTCGAAAAGCGGAAATGACGCACTGTACTTCCGTTATTTCGTAGACGGCTTGCTGTACCAGCGGAATCGAGCCTTGGCGAGGTATCAATTCTTAAAATGTAAATAAAGCCTAAGGCTCATGGCTTTAGGCTGTTGCTGCATCGCAATATTACTTGTTGTGATACCATTGCTTTAAGACAGACTCGGCACGCTTCCCGTAAATATCAAACCCCCGGTCCAGCTTCGCTTCCGAAAGAGGATACAACTTCACACTCCAATCCCACCAGAAATAACCGCCGAACCACGACTGGTCCCAAAATACTTTCATGACGGAGCTGTAAAAATTCGCCTGTTCTTCTTCACTGAAGGGAAGATCCGTATGTGAGAAATCCCAGGGCATGGTCGCGCAGCCCAGAGCACTGCGGCAGCCAATCTCCATAAACACGATCGGCTTGTTGAATTTCTTATGCAGTTTTTCCAGGTTGTCACGGACCCCAAGCCACTTCGTGATCATGTTTTCTTCCATATCCCCAGGTACACTTCCGACAGGGTAGTAGGCACTCGTTCCAATGAGATCCACCTGATCGAACCAGGCGACCCCCTCTTCCTTCCCATGGTTCGCATTATAGATTAAGGGTCCGGAATACACTTCCCGCACACGGGATATGACCTTGGTCCAACGTTCGGTCTGAGATTCCGTTTTGATCATTTCGCAGCCGACGCAGAACATCTCACATCCAAGCTCTTCCGCAAGCTCGGCATAGTGTACGAGAAAATGCGTGTAGGATTGGAACCAACGGTCCCAATATCGCTGGGACTGGCTCTCTTCCTCCGGAAATCCGATATGCGCCCGCCAGATCCCGTCCCGGGAATTGACGACCGGCTTGAGGCATACCTTCAGTCCCGCTGCCTTGGCCTCGGCTACCGCGAATTGGATATCCCGGTCCGTCATCGTATAGCCGTAATCAAACACGATCTCCGTGGAATGAACGGATTCCTGCCATGTCCAAAAGGACAGCGCCATCCACTCACTCCCCGTTTCTTTCAGCTTACGGATGGAGTCTACCGCCTCCGGTGTCCGATAGCTGCCCCGAGTGGCATTCCAGCCCCACGTCATCCCTTTACAAAAAAACCGTTCTGTAATGGTAACCCACTCCTTCGTTTGGAACGTTCATATCCTTACTGGTTGATGTATGCTTTTAGATAAAAAATCCTGCTCGTAAAGTCTCCCTGCAGCGGAGGAAGAGTCAACCCCCTGTGCATTAAGCGGTCTCCGCCGTAAGCCTCGCCGCTCTCTTCCAGAACATAATCATAACCGGCATTCAGCCCCTTGAGCCGCAGCAGCCTTTGCGGCCGATTCGGCTCCGCGAGCACCCGGAAGAAGCAGACCAGCGCTTCCGTTTGATCCTCGGACACGAACATCCACGCGGTTTCATTGCCGGCAAACGGACTCTTCAACCGGTAAAATTCCCCCTGCTGCACGAGAGGCCGGAAGCGTTTATATCGGGTGACCTGCGCGGTAACAAGTTCTTTCTCCTCTTCCGTAAACTTGGTAAGGTCGAGCTCGTATCCAAAGTTGCCTGACATGGCAACATCCCCGCGGGTCGTCAGAGGAGTCATACGGCCCACCTGATGATTCGGTACGGCGGAAACATGGGCGCCGATGGTGCTGATGGGATAAACCAAGCTCGTCCCATACTGGATCTTGAGCCGCTCGACCGCATCCGTATTATCGCTGGTCCAGGTTTGGGGCATGTAATACAGCATCCCCGGGTCAAACCGGCCGCCGCCGCTCGCACAGCTTTCGAACAGAATGTGCGGATAAGCGGAGGTCAGCCGTTCCAGCAGCTCATACAGGCCAAGGACATAGCGGTGGGCTGTTTCCATTTGGCGCTCCGGCGGCGCTGCCGCGGACCCGATCTCCGAAAGTCCCCGGTTCATATCCCATTTAATATAGGCAACCGGCACGGAGGAGAAGATCCGTGACAGCGCGTCGAAGAGATAGTCGCGAACCTCCAGGCGGGAGAGGTCCAGTACCAGCTGGGTACGGGCCAGCGTTCTTCGCCGCCCCTCCACATGCAGGCACCAGTCCGGATGTGTGCGATACAGGTCGCTGTCCGGCGAGACCATCTCGGGTTCCACCCAAAGTCCAAACTGCAGCCCCTGACAGTGGATTCGCTTAGCCAGCTCGTCTAAGCCATCGGGCAGCTTGCTGCGGTCCTCCACCCAGTCGCCCAGTGACGTCGTGTCGTCGTTCCGCTTGCCGAACCACCCGTCATCCAGCACAAACAGCTCGATCCCAAGCTCCGCCCCCGATTTGGCGATTGCCTCCAGCTTGTCCGCCGTAAAGTCAAAATAGGTCGCTTCCCAGTTGTTCACCAAAATAGGACGTTCCAGGTCCCGGTGGACGCCCCTGCACAGCCGGGTGCGGTACAGCTTGTGATACGTTCGGGACATGGCTCCAAGCCCATCGGCCGAATAGACCATAACGGCCTCCGGTGTCTGAAACGCTGAACCGGGTTCCAAGTGCCAAGCGAATTCAAAGGGATTAATGCCCATCGAGACGCGGACACTTCCCATGGAATCCACTTCGGCATCCGCCGTAAAGTTCCCGCTGTATACCAAACTGAACCCATACACCTCTCCTTGATCCTCGTCCGCGCCCGGAGACACCAGAGCAAGGAACGGATTGAGCTGATGGCTGCTCATGCCCCGTCTGCTCTCGAGCTTGAAGCTTCCCGGTCCAAGCGGCCGTCGTTCGACTTGTGTTTCCCGCGTCCAGGCTCCTGCGAGATAGAGCAGCTCATAATCGGACTTCTCCATATCGACGCTGGTACTCAGCGCCCGAAGAAGCCGTATGGCATCCCGTCCGCCGTTGATCAGCACAGCCGAACGCGTAATGGCATTAAATCCGGCAAACACCGTATAACGGAGCAGCACCCTCAGGCCGGAATAGACATCGCTTAGAATTAACTCGAGCGTCTGCGCCTCCTCATCCGATTCTACGTATACGGAGGGAAGACCCTTTAACTCCGGTTTGCCTGCATACACCCGGTAGTTCTGATAGACGAGTTCTGTGATTCTGCTGCCGTCGGGCAGCTGGACTTGATAGGCCGGGCTTCGAAAGTCTCCGCTCCCATACTGCGGATACTCCTGTGCGTACCGGTCCAGATTGGTATGCGTATATACGCTCAAGTTCGAGAGATTGCTGTCCTCACGCAGCGATTGGCCCCAATAGACATGCACAGGGTACCCGTTTACAATTTGCAGGATATAGCTGGTGTCTTTCGCCTTAAGGTGGAATGTCCGCGTTTGTTCGTCAACTAGGATTGGCACGTTTGTAACCTCCGTTTTTCTCAAATGCTCCATTTATCTTAGCGCCACAGAAGCAGCAAGGTAAATGGCAGCATACGTTGTGTATATGGTATAATGCTAGAAATTTAACGTTTCCTCGAGGGGTTCCATGATCGAATACCTGCCTAAACATACACAGATCAGAGATCTGCATCTGAATCAATACGGCATGGAGCAGTGCGTGCCCGGCCACTATTTCGGTCCCGCCGTGAGGGACCACTACTTGATCCACTTCGTATTGAGCGGAACCGGGATTTTTGAAACCGGACGCCAAACCTACCGGCTCTCGCAGGGGCAGGGCTTTCTAATCTGTCCCCACTCCATCACCTTTTATCAGGCCGATTCCCTCCATCCCTGGGAATACTGCTGGATCGGTTTTTCCGGGCTGCAGGCGGAGACTTTCTTGAAGCAGGCCGGCCTTCATTCGGATGCTCCCATCTTTACCTTCGATAGGAACGAAGAGTGGCATGCCTGTGTCTCGGCCATCATGGAATCGAAGCGAACCATCCTGGGGCGTGATCTCAAATTGACCGGGCTGCTCTATCTCATGCTGTCCCTTATCGTCCAAGATAACGCCACCACGGACACGGAGAACGCTGGAAACGACCGGAAGCAGTTCTATGTTACCAAGGTGCTTGATTTTATCGAAATGAATTATGCCAACCGGTTCTCCGTTGCCGATGTGGCCGATTTTGTTGGCTTAAACCGGAGTTATCTGTGCTCCTTGTTTAAGGAGCACATCCACTCCAGCATTCAGTCTTATCTTGTACAGTACCGGATTCAGAAAGCGTGTGAGCTTATGAACCAGAGGGAGCTTTCTATTGGTGATATTGCCCGCTCCGTTGGCTACGAGGATCCGCTGCTATTCTCCAAAATGTTCAGAAAAAACATGGGCGTATCTCCCAAGGAATATCGCACCCGCCTCAGAATGGGGGAGGTCCCTTGGGAACGGTAACGGTGGCAGACGCCCGGCCCGCATTGCCCGCATGATCGACCGCCTCATACGTGATGGTATAGACCCGGCCCTTTCCTTTACCGGACCTCTCCGCACGAAGCTGAATCGAGGTGTCATCGGTACCGATGTCGGCGCCTTGGATGTCCCCCGCCATGTCACCGTCGCCAAGCCCGTTATCCGGTTCATTACTCTTGACGGAGACCAGCTTTACGCTCTTTAGGCCGGAGCCGGAATCCTCCGCATCCCACTTAATATCAATGGTTTCGAGCTTGTGGTTCGGTACCCAGAGCACCGTCTGACTGGGCTGAAGCGTCAGGGTCGGGGCCGCCTTGTCGATATTCTCTACCACTGCGGTCACAGCTCCGGTCAAGCCATCCGCATCTACAAATTCGAAGGTGAAGCTGCCGTTCTCAACAAACGTATAGCTGGCAGCGCCTCCATTATTGGTAATCGTAACGGACTTGTCCGGCTTCATCGTCGCAACGACGTCCTGGTTCGTTGGCTCGGTCTCACTGTAGGCTACCGTCGCTGAGGGGGGGAGTTTGTATAAATCGGCCGGCAGTTCGTCCAGCGTAATCACGTAATCATGGTTGTAAACCTTGTTCAGATGAGCGGCCGTATTCACGATGCCGTCATTAATTATGCTCCCCGTCCATGTATTGAAGAAGCTCCAGTCCGCTCCGTAGGCTTGCAGCAGGTCCGGATCCGGAATCGGACCGTTCTCCGCGAGCGCGACGAGCTTCTTGTCCTTAACCAAGGAGACCAGGCTGTCATACTTGGCACTGATCGGATTATAATCTCCCGCAGGATTGTATATATCGATGCTGGCTATGTCCACGACATCATCGCCTGGATACCAATCCGCTTTCTCGGAGTTCCATACCCAGATGAGATTGTTCAAGCCGTGCTCGTTTGTCAGGCGGTCGTACATGAGACGCCATAGCTGCTGCGTGGGTTCGGGGCCTTTGGCGCCCCACCAGAACCAGCCTCCCTCCGCTTCATGTAGCGGCCTCCACAGAACCGGCACCCCCGCATCCTGTAAGCGCTTTAATTGGAATGCGATCGCGTCGATATCCCGGATCAGGAGCTGATAGTCCTCCGATTCCGGATGGTCCAGCGCGTACTTGACATCGAAGGTCGTGAACTCGGTGTAGAACCCCTTCCACCATTCTTTACCCGGCTCGTTGTAGAGTCCTTTCGGTGCGTTCCAGTGCCAGCACAGCGCCACGATGCCGCCGCGGTCCTGGTACCAGGAGATCATCTTCTCAATTTCATTCGAGGTGGCGCCGTATTCCACACGCGAAGGGGAATAATCCATGAGATCCGTCGAGAAGATAGCGGGATATTTCCCGGTTTGATCGTGAATCCATTCGATGCTCGAGAGCTCCTGCTGACCGGAAATGATTTTGTGGCCATACTGACTCACGAGGTAGCTCATTAATGCTTTCGTTTCAGCCGTCGCATTCGGGTTATTCAGCGAACCCGTGACATTGTGATCGTCTGGCGCAGCTGCTGCCGTTAACTTGATGTAATCGATGTAATAATATCCCCAGTTCGGTTCAATTACGATCGTATTAACCCCTGCTTGGAGCATCGTTTTCCCGCCTGAAACCTCAACGAAATTACTCGTTGCTGCGAATGAAACTTCGGAAGTCGCACCGTTGACGACCAAGTGCGTCTTCTTGTCTCCGAAGGGTGCGCTATAACCGATTGAAATATCGTACAATCCCGGAGCTCCTGCGTTGTAAGTTAGGGTCACTGATCCATCGCTCTTGAACGAAGCATAACCTTGGCCGGAGTAACCTGTTCCTTCTGTGCCGATCGAGACACTATCTTTCAACAAGCCGTTCTCGGCCTCAAGCTTAATGCTCTCCGCCGCCGGGATGGCGGAAGCGGCTTTCACGAAACGTTTCCCTTCATCCGCATCCGCGGCATGAACTCCGGCATTGGAACCTAACGATACCAAAAGCGAAGCTATCAACATAAGACGAATCATTCCGGAACCCTTTCTCAACCAATGAATCACTGTATTTATTCCTCCTTAAGACAATGGATGATGGTTACTAAGCTCTTTCTGCAATCGCTTTCTAAAAGGGATGAGCACCGCCCTTCTTTGTTATTTTGTTGTCAAAAACAGTACGACTGCCGGCAAATCAAGATTATCATCCTGTTAAACGAAAGGTAACCGGAGAAATCCGACATCAATCCTATAAAAATGAGCGTTATTCCGGTTCCCTTCCTCGTTAGGGTCGCGGCGGCCGGTTAGTGAAAGTCCGGGATTCGGCTTGGGCAGGCCCCTGCTGCAAAACCGGTGCGGCATACGTCTTATAAGAGAAAGGGAGGACGGCGCGGATATGGAGGAAGGCGTACAGGTACCCGAGCTGTTCTATCGTTTGTTCCGGGAGCATTACCCCGAGGTGGGAGGAAGCTCTATGCGTTGACCGCTGCATCCGCAACGATGACTCTCCCACCAGAACAGGAGTCATCTTTCAAACGAGGAGGACCATGACAAAATCGGTGTGTAAAACGGATATAATCCGACATGTACAACGGTAAAGGCGGCTCATATAATTGATAATAATTATCAATATCAACCAGATGCAGCCTTAAGGGGGAAGCCGTTCCATGAAAGCTTTACGAATGATGATGATTCTGCTGCTTGTGTGTGTGATCACCGCATGCGGCACATCTGCAAGTACAGGAATAAGCGGCAGCGATGCAACAGCGTCTGCCGGCACGACCGCAGCGGAGCAGCCTGCCGCAGAGGCGGAGAGAACGATTAAGCACGCGTTAGGCACCGTTACACTCAAGAAAAAGCCCGAGCGGGTAGTCGTGCTGTTTAGCGGCATGGTCGACAACGCGCTCGCCTTGGGTGTAAAGCCGGTCGGCGCCGTTGAGTCATGGGACCAAAAACCTTGGTATACCTTCCTGCGGGATAAAATGGACGGGGTTCAAAATCTGGGCAGCGAAGCACAGCCCAATCTGGAGGCGATCATTGCCCTGAAGCCGGACCTGATTATCGGAACGAAAACGCGTCATGAGAAAATCTATCCGCAGCTGAGCAGCATTGCCCCTACGCTCATCACGGAAGATCTTTTCAGTTGGAAGGAAAATCTGAAGATCAGCTCTGAGGCGCTGTACAAAGAAAAAGAGGCGGAGCAAATTCTAACCCAATGGGACAAGCGCGTTGCTGAATTCAAACAAAAGGTAGGCGACAAGCTGGGCCAAACCGAGATTTCGATTATGCGGTTCGAGGAAGACGGCAGCTCCCGGATCTATGTGACCGGGTTTGCGGGAACGATCTTTAAGGAACTGGGCCTCTCCCGTCCAAAATCGCAGCAGGTGGAAGGCAAGACGGTCATCAACCTGACCTCGAAGGAGCAGATGGCGCAGCTCGACGGCGACTATATCTTCGATATTACCCAACTGAACGCGGATGCTCCAGGCAAGACGCAAACGCAGAACGACTGGACTTCACATCCGCTATGGAAAAACTTGAAGGGCGTCAAGAACGGAAAGTATTTCAAAGTGGACGTCGTGACCTGGAATTTGAGCGCAGGCGCTTTAGCCGCTCAAGCCCTGTTGGAGGACCTGTACAAGTATTTCGAAATCAAGTAAGCAGACTGGACGAAGGACTGGATAGGAATGAATTCGAATGTATGGAAGTCTGCAGGACTTGTGGCGGGCTGTATCGCTTTGGTGTTGTGTATCGCGGCTAGTATGCTATTCGGGGCCACCCATTACAGCATACCGGCTGCATGGCAGGCAGCCTTCCAATACGATGAGACGGTGAACGAGCAGATCATTATCCGGACCACGCGCATCCCTAGAGCGCTGATAGCCGCCACCGTAGGAGCAAGTCTTGCCGTTGCGGGAGCGCTCATGCAAACCTTGACCCGCAATCCGCTCGCTTCGCCCGGAACGCTTGGGATCAATGCAGGCGCGAGCTTTCTTGTGGTGCTGGCGGCCATCGCCTTCTCCGTGTCTTCCATGCAGACGCTGATGTGGCTGGCCTTCGCCGGCGCCGCCTTCGGGGCGGTGATTGTCTACGTGCTCGGCTCCGTGGGACGCGACGGACTCACCCCGCTGAAGCTGGTGCTCGCAGGGGCTGCGATGACGGCCCTCTTCGCCTCCTTCACCCAGGCGATCCTTGTGTTGAACAGCCAGGGCCTGAGCACCGTGCTGTATTGGCTGACAGGAACGGTAGCAGGCCGTTCACCCGAGATGCTGCGCACCGTCATTCCATATATCGTGATGAGCTGGATAGCGGCCTGGATCATCGCCCGGGACTTGAACGTTCTGCTGATGGGCGAGGA
Organism: Paenibacillus sp. S-38; assembly: GCF_049942825.1. Taxonomy (NCBI): domain Bacteria; kingdom Bacillati; phylum Bacillota; class Bacilli; order Caryophanales; family Paenibacillaceae; genus Paenibacillus; species Paenibacillus sp. S-38. Next base: position 2,258,890 of record NZ_CP187970.1, on the reverse strand, counting down.
CACGGCCAAGGGGCTGGGGCAGCGGACCCTCCTGCTGAAGATCGTAACGGGTATCCTTATCGTGATCCTTGCCGGGGCCTCGGTATCCGTAGCCGGCCCGATCGGCTTTATCGGGATCGTCATCCCGCATTTTGCCCGGTTCATTGTCGGCATCGATCTCCGCTGGGTGATTCCGTATTGTGCGGTGCTCGGTGCAATTCTGCTCATCTTGGCCGATCTGGCCGCCCGCTTCATCATGATTCCCGAAGAGGTTCCTGTCGGCGTGATGACGGCTGTGATCGGCGCCCCGTTCTTCATGTACATCGCACGAAAGGGGATTGTCAAAGCATGAAATCGTACATCCCCTTACGCTCCCCGCAGGGCAGCTGGTCGATCCTGATTCACAAAAAAACCGTAGTCCTCTCGCTCATCCTGCTCCTGCTCGGTAGCGTTATCGCGATCGTCTGCACCGGTCTCGGGGATATGTACATCTCTCCGCCGGATGTCATCCGCGCGATCGGGGGCACGGGCGCTGAGCCGCATATCATGGTGGTCCAGCAGCTTCGGCTGCCGCGTATTCTAATGGCCGTCCTGGTTGGCGCATCGTTAGCCGCGTCTGGGGCGATTCTGCAGGGCATGGTCCGCAACCCGCTCGCTTCGCCGGACATGATCGGGGTAACCGGCGGCGCTTCCGCTGCAGCGGTCACCTTTCTGACCTATATGGCCGGCCATATCAGCATACGCTGGCTCCCGGCTGCGGCCATGCTTGGAGCGTTGGTCGTCTCCACGGCTCTGTACCTGATAGCCTGGAAAAAAGGCGTAACCCCGATCCGCCTTATCCTCGTCGGCATCGGTATGGCGGCGTTAACCACGGCAGCCACCTCCATGATGATCCTATTCAGCCCCAAAAACGATGCGGGTCAAGCATATTTATGGCTGACCGGCTCGGTATACGCCGCCAATTGGGAGAATGTATTGACCCTTCTGCCTTGGACTGTAACTCTTATTCCGCTGTCCCTCCTGCTTGCCCGGCATGTCAATATCGGGCAGCTCGGGGACGATATTGCGACGAGCGCCGGCAGCGCTGTGGAACGGAATCGGCTCCTGCTGCTCGTGATCAGCGTGGCTCTCGCCGGCTCTGCCGTTGCTGTCGCCGGCGGTATCGGATTCGTCGGACTCATCGCACCTCATATGGCCCGCAAGCTTGTTGGCTCCAGCTTCGACAGCGTGTTCTCCGTCTCGGTGCTTCTCGGGGCTATTATCGTGATGCTGGCGGACCTTGCCGGCAGGACGCTGTTCCTGCCCCTGGATATCCCGGTAGGCGTGTTCACTTCTGCGGTGGGAGCCCCGTTCTTTATCTATTTGCTGTATACCAAACGAAATTCCAATTAGGAGGCGACCTGTAATGAAATCTGTGGAAACCAAACTTGAGGGGCCGGTAGCCCGGCTGATCCAAGCGAGAAGAACGATCCGCTCGTTCAAAAGCGATCCGGTCTCAAGAAGCCTGCTGTTAGAGCTGTTAAACGTCGCGGTATGGGCACCGAATCATTTGAACAGACAGCCGTGGAGATTTATCTTGTTTCAAGATGAAGGACGGACGACCTTCGCGAACGCCATGGTCCAAACCTACTCCGCAGAGGATAAAGAAAAGTACGGCAAGAAGAAACTGGAGTATTACAAGGCCGTGCCGGCGCATCTCATCGTAGTTATGAAAGAGGATCCCCGCCAGAAGGTATGGGATGAGGATTATGCCGCCGTCTGCAGTCTGATCCAGAACTTCCAGCTGGCTGCATGGGAGCAGGGCCTCGGTGTGGTGTGGAAAACGAACCACTTCGGCTACGATCCCCGCTTCCGCAATGACGTCGGTGTACAGGCCGGGGAGAAAATCGTCGGCATTCTCCACATCGGCTATCCGGACATCGTCCCGCCTGTGCAGCTGCGTACGCCTGCCGAGGAACTGCTGACCGTTATTGAAGAATAAAATAAAAACGGGCTGCCGACCTGCCTTCCCAAACCTCGGATATAGGTTTATACTAATAACGAACGTTGATAATGATTCTCAGGCGTTCGTTATTCGCATTTGGTCAGGAAGGTGAAGCCGGCTATGCCCCCAGGTCGTACCTCCAATTATCCACTGATTCTCCTCTCTTCCATACATAAACGCAAATTTCTGCGCAGCAGCGTGCTGCAGTTCCCTAGGCTCCCGGTAGAGCTTTTATGTATCGTGATTCAGGGCAAAGGCCTGCTCCGCATCGACCATGAGGTGTTTCCCCTGGAGACGGGCGAAGCATTCTATATTAAACCGAAGATGAAGCTGGAAGCGATTCTGGAATCCGCCGATGTAGAATGCTATCTTCTTCTGCTCCATCGTGTTACGTTCTCCAGGCACAAAGAAAACTGGACCGCATTCCGGACGGATGAGGACGCGCCCCTGCTTCCCCCTGGCAGGCTGCAACTCGTGGCAGCCAAATCCATCGTCGAAGAAACCCGGCAGTTATATGACGATAGTCGATCGCCATCCGTGCATGAGAGTCAGCTGCAGCTTACATTCCAGAGCCTGATCCGCAGCTTCCTGCACCCTGCCCCCGAGGAGCCCCCCATCGAGGGAGCGAGCAGGGGAATTGACCAAAGCATCCAGTACATGTACAAGCATTTTCGGGACAAAGTGAAGCTGGATACGCTGTCCCATATCGCGGGATTGACGCAGACCTCCTATTCCAGAAGCTTCAAAAAAGAAAAAGGCGTGTCCCCGGTCGAATATCTGAATCGAATCCGGATCGATTACTCGAAGCAGCTGCTCAGACAAGACTGCTCTATTAAGGAGGTTGCCGGACTAGCCGGCTTCGGCAACGAATTTTACTTCAGCCGTATGTTCAAGCGGGAAACCGGTGTTACGCCAACCCTGTATGTGCGGCGAAAACAGCTGAGGGTAGCGGTAGCAACTTGTTTCCGTTACCAGGATAACCTGCTTGCCTTAGGTGCAGAAGCCGCCGCCGCAATGAACGGATACAAATATGCGGAGCAAAGCGAGTCTGAGCATCAACAGCTCCTTCAGACCCAGCTGAACGCCTTGCGGCAGGCTCGCCCGGACCTGATCCTCGCCGATTTCCGGCATATGCCCTTCTACGAGCAATTGAAGCAAATCGCGCCTACGGTCGTGCTCGAATTCACAATGGATTGGCGCAAAAATCACCGCAGAATCGCTGAATTGATCGGCCGGGAGAAGGAAGCACAGCAAAATTTCACCCAGCTCGAGCAAAAGGTAAGCTACGCCCGTCACCTGTTATCCGACAGCTTCGGCGATGAAACGATATCCCTCCTGCGTCTGTATCCCGACAAAATCAGAGTGCAGGGCTCATCGGGCCATCCTGTGAACGAGCTGCTCTACAAGGAGCTGGGACTGAAGCCGGGAAGCGGCGTGCCGATCAAAGAGCAGGTCAAGGATTTCCCTTTGGCCAACCTGTCCCCGTTCGAGACGGACCACTTATTTATATTTAAGCATTATCCATCGCAATACGATGAAGAAGTGTTCTCGCAATTGCAGGAGAGCCCTTCCTGGTGCGGCATGCAGGCGTTCCGCAGCGGCCGGATTCGAATCATAACGAATTGGGTCGCTTTAAGCTGGACCCCTATCGGTCAGAATCAGATCATCGATGAACTGCTGCTGCTTCCATCCGTTTCCGCGAGATAGAATAACCCGTCTCTGTCCATTACTTCAAAGAAACCAGGGAACAACTGCCGCGCGGTCATCTGCTCCCTGGTTGTTTATTTATACCGGATTATGGAGTGAGAGGCTTCGAATCTCCTATATAACGGAAGGGGGTGGGATGCGTTACACCAGGTATCTGCCTGTGATCGACTGCTCCGCATGGATGATCTGCGCGGGAGTACCTTCGAACACCACCTGGCCGCCCTTGCTTCCCCCATCCGGTCCCATATCGATGATCCAATCCGCCCGGCTGATCACTTCCAGGTTGTGTTCGATGACGATCACCGTGTTGCCGGCATCCACAAGGCGGTTCATGAGCTCCAGCAGGTGGCCGATATCCGACATATGCAGACCGGTCGTCGGCTCGTCCATCACGTAGATGCTGCCCTTCTTATGCAGCTCGCTTGCCAGCTTGATGCGCTGGCACTCCCCGCCCGAGAGCGTGCTGAGCGGCTGGCCGAGTGTAATATAGTTCAGCCCCACATCACTCATCGCCTGTAGCTTGCGCACAACCTCCTTCAGCTCGAAGAAATCCAGTGCCTGCTCCACCGTCATCTCCAGCACTTCTGCAATCGACCTGCCGTTCAGCTTGTATGCGAGCACCTCTTCCTTGAACCGTCTGCCTCCGCATACTTCGCATGGCAGCTTCACACTGTCGAGGAATGCAAGGTCTGTATACACGACACCCAGCCCTTGGCAGTTCTCGCAAGCTCCCTTCGAGTTGAAGCTGAACAAGCCCGGGCTCACCTTATTCGCGGAAGCAAACGCCTTGCGCACATCGTCCATAATCCCCGTGTAGGTCGCGGGATTCGAGCGTGTCGACACACCTACCGCCGATTGGTCGATGACGATCGCATCCGGATGCTGGCTGAGGAATACTTCGTTAATCAGCGTACTTTTGCCCGAGCCGGCGACCCCTGTCACTACGGTCAGCACTCCGGTTGGAATATCGACACTCACGTTACGCAGGTTGTGCAGCTGGGCATCCTTGATGGACAGCTTGCCGGATGGCTGCCTGCAATCCTGCTTCAGCTGAAGCGGCCGCTTCATATGGGTGCCTGTCTGCGTCCCCGCCTCCAGCAGGCCTTCGAAGCTTCCTTCATACACGATAGTACCGCCGCGGCTGCCGGCGTGAGGCCCGACGTCAACGATATGATCCGCCACCTTGATCACATCGGGATCATGCTCGACGACGATCACGGTATTGCCCTTGTCCCGCAGCTTCTGAAGCAACCCGTTTAACCGGTGTACATCACGGGGATGCAGTCCCACGCTGGGCTCATCGAAGATGTAAGTCACATCCACCAGGCTGCCGCTCAGATGCTTCACCATCTTGACTCGCTGCGATTCGCCGCCGGACAATGTATCCGTCTCCCGGTTCAGTGTCAAGTAATCCAGTCCGATATCCACCAGATGCTGCAGCCGTTCTGTCAACGCCTCCACAACCGGTGCGGCGACAGGATCGTCGATCTCCCGAACGACGCGGATGAGCTGTCCAACCTCCATGGAGGAGAGCTCCGCAATGTTATGGCCATTGATCCGGCAGCTGAGCGCGGCCTGACTGAGTCTTGCGCCGCGGCAGCTGGAGCAGAGACCTTCGGTGATGTAGGGTGCAACTGCTTTTTGGGTACGCTCGGACTTCGTCTTCACATCCTGCTTGATGTATTTGTTCGTGAACTTCTCGATCACGCCTTCCACGGTCATGTTCATCGTCTTCCCGCCGAACTGCGTGGCTACCTTCCTCGCCTTGCCGTACAGCAGCTGTTCCAGCTCTTCCACCGGATAATCGCTGAGCTTCTTGTCGGGATCGAAGGGTCCCGACTGCACGATCATCGTCCAATCCCAGCTGTCCACCGCGTAGCCCGGCAGCAGGATTGCCCCTTCATTGAGCGATTTGGACTTGTCCAGCGCTTTGCTCATGTCGACGCACAGGCTGCGTCCGATCCCGCTGCACTCGGGACACATGCCTTGCGGATCGTTAAACGAGAACATGTGCGCCTGCCCGATATAGGGCTGACCCGCTCGGGCGAAGAGAAGACGGAGTATGGGAGAAATATCGGTAATCGTGCCCATCGTGGAATGGGACCCGCCTCCCAGCCGTTTCTGGTCCACAATAACAGCCATGCTCAGGTTCTCGATCGCGTCGGCATCCGGCTGCGGATAGCGCGGCAGAAAGTTACGGACGAACATGCTGAAGTTTTCGTTGAGCAGGCGCTGGGATTCGGCGGCGATGGTGTCGAACACGATCGATGACTTGCCGGATCCGGATACCCCGGTGAAGATCGTGATCTTCCGCTTGGGAATGCGCAGGGATACGCTCTTGAGATTGTTTTCCCTCGCCCCTGAGATGACAATATACTCTTGATTGGATATGCTCATGCTAACCACCTTCCTGATCCTGTTAATTTTAACTCCTATTCACATTGTACCATTCATCGTGCACCAAAAGTCAGGCAGCCTGAACTCATGCCTGCTCTGGTTGTACGTAAACCGGTTGTCAGCACAACGAGAACAGGGAGCAGCTGCCACACCGGCGATCTGCACCCTGTTCTCGTTGTGATATTGTTTTTGTCTTTAATAAATGGTCGGGACCATTCCCCCATCCATACGGATAGGAGAACCTTTGAATGCGCCGGCATAAGGGCTGCACATAAATGCCGTTAGTCTGCCTATTTCAACAGGTTGGATCAATCGCTGCAGCTCAGATTGAGGCAGATTGGCAGCCGTAAACTTCTTCTCTTTTTCGGCAAAAGCCATCTCGTCACCAGGGTAAATCCCATCGATGATCCGGTGTACATTTTCAGTAAGGGTGGGTCCCGGCATGATGGCGTTCACTGTAACTTCTGTTCCTCTTGTTAATTTCGACAGGCTTTTGGACAACGACAGTACCATCGATTTGGTCACAGCATACTGAGGCATCAATCCGGAAGGCATCACGGCTTCTTCACTTGCAATAAATATAATACGGCCATAGTCATGCTTCAACATGCCGGGCAAATAAAATTTAGACAATCCATTGGCAGCCAGAACATTCGTACGAAAGTAGGTTTCCCATACTTCATCGTCAATGTCCCCATATGGCATGACTTCATAAATCCCCATATTGTTAACTAAAATATCAATATGGGGGTATTGTTCGAATAGGGCAGCCCTTTGCTGCGGATCCACGATATCGGCTGCAGCATTCTGGGGGGAGGTGGCCGGAAAATCCGATTTGATCTCCTTTACCGTCCGTTCTACGTCTTCATCATTTCGTCCATTGATGAGTACATTCACACCTTCTTTGGCAAGTTCAACAGCAATGGCTTTGCCTATCCCTTTGGTTGATCCGGTAACTAAAGCAACTTTATTTTTCAATCCCATCTCCATACAGCATGTCTCCAGTCGTCTGCAGTCTTGTTCCTCGGATAGGGATTATCATACCTTTTCAGTATGGTTCAGTAACTAGTATCCGGCGCCAACCTTCTTGCTTCTCACGCCAATGTGAAGGTGTATCGCCTTCCCAAAGCCGGAAGGCACGATAGAAGGAGTTCTGGTCTTCATATCCAAGCAAGAACGCCACCTCTTTGATATCCAGCGAGGGGTCTGCCAAATATACCCGTGCCTGCTCCTGTTTGGCTTGTGTCAGCAGGTGCTTGAAGCTCGTATTCTTGTCATGGAGTCGGCGCTGCAAGGTACGGTCGCTCATTCCCAGCTTCTTCGCGACAACCTGAATGTCGGGGCGCCCTTCTGGGAGACTGCGCTTTATAAGCCGTTTGACATTCTCGGTAAGGGAGCGGCCGTCCTGCAGGTCATCCAGCGTTCGGTCCAGAACGGGAGTCAGGATGTCCAGCAGTTCTTCATTGAACGAGACAAAAGGAAGGTCCAGATCACTTCGATGCAGGATCAGCCGGTTGCCTTCAGCTCCCGTCCGGACAGGACAGCCGAAGTAAGCCTCAAGTTCCTGCATATCACCCATGGCGTGCGAAAATTCGACCAACCGCGCAGTCAGAGGCAGCCCCGTACCCCGCCGCCCGAGCTCCAGAAGTAAGGCCAGGGTGATTCCTGCCAGCAGGGGCGGACCGGGTTGTTCCTTCAGCCATCCCAGTTCGATCGCTGCGAACTCGCCCTGCTCGGTAACACGCAGGTGCTCGGGGGGACACAGCTGCTTGTAGCGCGCCATTCGATTAAGAGCATCACGGTAGTCGCGTGCGTGGTAAGTCGCTAAGACGGTCGGAGGATACTTTGCCGTTTCAAAGACGGTCGCAAGCTTAATGATACCTTGAGCCGTGTCTCCGATAAGCTCCGAATACGCTTGCCAGATCGCGAAATATTGGTCGGTGGTAACGACAGGTGAAGTAATCATGGTGTGCGGCAGCCGTGCTTTGCGAGCTATGTCTTGAGCAGCAATCCCTAACTGGTCTAATGCTGCCCAGAATCCTGGCGGCAATTTAATACGGTCTGATGGATGAGAGCTCATACCCTATGGATCTCCTGTTTATTCGACTTACACCCATTATAGCAGACGGGAGCAGCAGCCGGGGCGATCATGAATGCTCTATGAAGCTATCGTTCCTCCGCGGACCGGAGCAACCTACGCTAACCATGTATAAACAAAACCTAAACGGAAGGTTACATTTTTGGAAAGTATGGCCTCAACAAAAAAAGCCGCTGTTACGCGACTTTGTCAGGAACTATAGGTCTGCTAGTCTATACTGTGGGTCTTCCTTTTTACCATGGAAGCTGACTATCCAGGTAGTAGAAGCCGCCCGTCGGACCATCTTCAGGCAAAGTAGCCAGACGCACTGCCGTCTTCGCCCCCTCCTCTAGTAAGGAGCAAAGGTATTGACCTCAAACGTATCGCGGAATGCATCCCCCTCGTAGCCGATTTTCCTTACCAACACCACATGGATTCCTAGTTCAACCAGCCAATTGGCCAGGTTATACCAGTAATGTCCTGTCGGCTCCATCCCAACGATGAAGCTCTTTAAGCGGTGTTTTTGCTGCAGTGACCCAATCTATCGCTGCAGCTTTTCAAATCCTTCCGCAGTGTTCTTGAAGGCGGAATGTCGATTGGAAAGGACGATCAACCGAAAGTTAGTGTCTTGTGCTACATGTGTTTCCTTTGCCATAAAACCCATCATCATACTGAGGCGCTCCTTTTTGACAAAGCCGATTTCTTAGGCTATACAGGAATGTTTAGTTCAATGTGCTCATTTCTTCTTTACCGGACAGAATATTCTTATTTCATAATTCATCATCTGATTCTATTATTGTCTTCTCGTCGTATCTTTCAATATAATAAGAAACATCATTATAAGTATAGTCATTTTCAATTATCCACTTAGTTATGTAATCGTAAGCAGTTACCTTCTCCGCGGATTTTATAAAGCTTTTCCGCCTCAATCCCACGGTTTCTTATTCAATTGATTAATAAAATGATTCATATCAGATCGTAATTCCTCAGGCGATAGTTCGCTCTGCTGCTCCGCGGTAACTCCGCTTTTCCGTTAGTAACGAAAAAACAGCTGGTCGTCTGACCAACTGCTGAGGCTCTTTATTCAACTTTATCGTCATCCCAGGCTGTCAGAATTATGCCGACTGCCATTTGTATTATAATATAAACAGCTTTTTAAAAAAATTGAAGTAAACGTATGATTCCATCATTTATTATCTCTTCGCTGGCCTATTTAAACCCAAAGGGTTCATACAACCCCCCAGCAATTAAGTTGTGAGGGCTGTGTCCGACCTTCCTACTTGTCCGGATCCCCGCGGTGGAGCAGCTGCGCTCCGGCGATGCCCGGGTTCGTCATCTCGTAAGGATCGAGGATCGTGTTCAGCTCCTCTTCCGTGAGGACATTATAGAGCAGGCACAGCTCGCGGACCGGCCGGCCGGTAACGATCGCCTCGCGGGCGATCCGGGCGACGACCTCGTAGCCGAGATGCGGGTTGAGCGCGGTGATGACGCCGACGCTCTTCTCCACATACTCCCGGCAGCGGTCCGCATCGGCCTGCAGGTCTTCCAGCAGATACTTGCGGAACACATCGAACACCTGGTTCATCATGCCTAGGGACTGCAGCAGGTTGAAGACGAGCACAGGCTCCATGACGTTGAGCTCGAGCTGTCCGGCCTCGGCGGCCAGGCAGATCGTATGGTCATTGCCGCATACCTGGAATGCGACCTGGTTCACGACTTCGGCCATGACCGGGTTCACCTTGCCGGGCATGATGGAGGAGCCGGGCTGGCGGGGCGGGAGCAGCAGCTCGCCGAAGCCGGCGCGCGGACCCGAGGCCAGAAGGCGGATGTCGTTGGCGATCTTCGACATGTTGATCATGCACACCTTGAGCGCCGCAGACACCTCGGTGTAGGCATCCGTATTCTGCGTCGCATCCACGAAGTGCTCGGCGCCTGTGATCGGCAGGCCGACCAGCTCGGCGAGATGCTCGACGACCCGCTTGATGTAGCGCGGGTCGGCGTTAAGCCCGGTACCGACCGCGGTGGCGCCCATGTTCACCTCGTAGAGGTGCTCACGCGTCGCCTTGATGCGCTTGATGTCCCGGGCGAGCACCCGGCTGTAGGCCTCGAACTCCTGCCCGAGCCGGATCGGCACGCCGTCCTGCAGGTGGGTGCGGCCCATTTTGATGATGGGATCGAACTCGAGCGCCTTGCGCTGGAACGTGGTGAGCAGTTCCTCCATCGTGACGGTAAGCTTCCCGATCAGGGTCAGCGTCGACAGATGAATGGCGGTCGGGAAAGCATCATTGGTGGATTGGGCCATATTGACATGCGTGTTGGGGCTGACGGTAAAATAGTCCCCCTTGGTCCCGCCAAGCAGCTCGATGGCCCGGTTGGCGATAACCTCGTTCGCATTCATGTTGATGGAAGTGCCGGCTCCGCCCTGGATCGGATCGACGATGAACTGGTCATGCCATTTGCCCTCAATGATCTCCTGCGCGGCCTGCGCGATCGCTTCGCCGATCCGCTTGTTCAGCTGCCCGGTCTCCATGTTGGCAAGCGCCGCCGCCTTCTTCACGTACGCCATGGCCCGGATCAATTCCTGATGAATCCGGTAGCCCGTGATCGGGAAATTCTCCACGGCCCGCAGCGTCTGTATACCGTAATAGGCTTCGACGGGGACCTCCCGGGAACCTAGAAAATCTTTTTCTACCCGCACCTGACCTGATGTCATCCCATTCTCCCCTTACCGGCGGACCTTCACGGTTATGCCGCCTGTTTGATGGAATCCAAGTATTGATTGCCCTTCTTCTGGTCGTAATGCCCTTCCCACTTCGCCATCACGACGGTGGCCAGCGAGTTGCCGAGCACGTTAACGACCGTCCGGGCCATATCGAGTAGCCGGTCAATGCCCGCGATGAAGGCAAGGCCTTCCAGCGGAATCCCTACGGAGCCCAGTGTTGCCAGAAGGACGACGAACGATACGCCCGGCACGCCGGCGATTCCCTTCGATGTTACCATAAGAACGAGCATCAGGGTAACCTGCTGGGAGATCGAGAGATCGATGCCGTACATCTGGGCGATGAACAAGGCGGCCAGCGCCTGGTACAGCGTCGAGCCGTCGAGATTGAACGAGTAACCGGTCGGTACGACGAAGGAGGTAATGGCCTTCGGCACGCCGAACTTCTCCATCTTCTCGATGACCTTCGGCAGCACGCTCTCGGAGCTTGCCGTAGAGTACGCGAGAATGAGCTCGTCTTTCAGAATCCGGATGAACATCATGATGCTCGTTCCACAGAGCTTGGCGATCGCCCCAAGAATGACGAAGACGAACAGGAACATGGCGGCGTATACGGAGATGACCAGCTTGCCGAGCGGGAGCAGGGAAGCCACGCCGAACTTCGAGACGGTGATCCCGATGAGTCCGAAGACGCCGATCGGCGCAAAACGCATAATGAGGTTCGTCACCCAGAACATCGCATCCGCCACGCCGTGGAAGAAGGCGAGCACCGGCTTGCCTCTCTCTCCGATTGCGGCTACGCCGAGACCGAAGATGACGGAGAAGAAGATGAGCGCGAGCATGTCACCGGCCACGAAGGACTCGAAGATGTTCTTCGGCACGATGTTGACGAAGGTATCCGTGAAGCTGTGGTTCGTCGCTTTCTCGGTCGTATCTACATACTTCGAGATATCGCTCTTCGTCAGCTGTTCCATGTTGAGGCCGGCCCCCGGCTTCACGACATTGGCGACGAGGAGGCCGAAGATGATGGCGATGGTCGTTACGATTTCGAAATACAGAATCGTTTTGCCGCCCAGCTTGCCGAGCTTCTTGATGTCGCCTACGCCGGCTACCCCTACGATGAGCGAGGAGATGACGATCGGCACGACGATCATTTTGATCAGACGCAGGAAGATATCGCCGAGCGGCTTCAGATAAGCCTCGACCGTTGGGTTGCTGTAGAAGATGGCGCCGACGATGATACCTAGAATCAGGCCCGCCAGAATTTGAAACGCCAGACCGAAATTTTTCAATAGGATCCCACCTTATCAATAATTTTTAAAACGCTTTTAAACCTATTTTACAAGGGAGGCTACGGGGAGACTGATTGGGGCCGCCTGCTGCAGATGCATTATCCCGCGCTGTTCTATTACCTGGCTTACGGCACTGCCTTCTTCATCGTGCAGGTCAGCCGTCTGGACCGGCCGCTGTTGCTCTGGGTGCTCGGCGTGCCGCTCGAGCTGACGGCAGCGGTTTCCGAGCTGCTGCTGCGCTATGCCGGAACACCCCGGACGATTACGCTCTCGACCCTGAACGTGATCGCCATTATCGCGCTCTTCCGCAGCTTCTTCGTGATCGGCATTGTCAACCTGATATTGTATGTGTGCATTAGAATCCTCCTATTCTTAGTATTGGTTAAAATCCTTTTGAATCTTTTGTATATCTTGGGTTTGGCTGAGTACCAACATCAGCAAGATGCGTGCTTTTTGAGGGCTCAGATTGTCGGAAACGACAAATTTATTGTCGTCATCGATTTTTTCTCTGGTAACTATACCTTCAGGTACACGGGTACCGCGAACAACGACAACACCTTTCTTTATAGCATCCTGTAGACCTGGAAGTGTTTTTTCATGAACGGAGCCATTGCCTGTACCGGCATGGATAATCCCTTTCGCTCCAGCCGAAACCGCCGCGTCAACCATTACACGGTCATCATTGGCATGTGAATAGACGATATCGACACGCTTCAAATGATCTTCAGTCATACTGCGAATATCAAATTCGGACTGGTTTGTATGTTTTCTAACCGGCAAGTTGTAAAAGTAAGGTTTACCTCCTTGCATATATCCAAGGTAGCCTAGTTCCGGATTTTTGAAGGTATCAACGCCGGTAGTGCTGGTTTTAAAAGTATCCCGCGCGTTTCCAATTTTATCGTTAAAGGAGATCAGTACCCCTTTACCCTCGGCTTCTTTAGAACCGGCTAGCGCTACAGCATTGTATAGGTTGAACGGGCCGTCAGCAGACAATGCCGTTGAGGGACGCATGGAGCCGACGAACACGATCGGTTTATCGGAATGAACAGTCAAATCGAGGAAGTAAGCAGTCTCCTCCAATGTATCCGTACCGTGGGTGATGACTACGCCGTCATACTTTGGATCATCCAATGTCTTTTGAACTTCCTTCGCCAGCTTAACCATGACAGCATCGGTGTTGGATGTCCCTGAATCCATTTTCGCCACTTGAGTCGTTGTCAGGTTAGCAATATCTTTTAATGATGGCACCGCTTCAATAAGTTGATCCGGAGTCAGAACCCCCACCTGATAACCGGTAGTTTGAGCAGCACTAGAGCCGGCCGCAGCGATCGTGCCGCCCATTGTTAAAATATGAATGTTGGGTAAATTGGGTTTGACAGCATTGTTCTTATTTTCTATGGAAGCGGATTCAATTGGGGTCGTATGTTTTGTTTGTACATTCGGCTGGTTTTTTGCCGCACATCCTGTGGATATAAGAGATAATGTTAGTACAGTGACAGCCGCGATTTTCTTTCCTGTTAATTTTTTCATTTGAAAATTCCTCCTAAATAGTTTAACTTTACAATAAACCGCTTTCATTTTCAGTATAAGTCTTAGCTATAAAAATCTATACGAATCTACAAAACGATATAAGTTGAACTTAGTATTTTTTTTGGAAGAATTCTCCTCTCGTCTCATCTATATAAGTTGAACGAAGATTTACCCATCCAAGAAAAGGAGTTTTTCTTATGGATACTTGTCCTTTCCGTACCTTCCCTAAATCCACCCCAAAAAGAAGAGCCCATGCATCTGCACAGGCTCTTCTTTTTGTTTACTTTACAACCTAACAGCCTTAATTAATATGCCCAAATGGGTAAGCCCCTGCATGCAGCTGGTTGGTATTATAGAGCGCCGCTGCCGGACTTGTCTTTGTATTGCTTTTGTCTTTCCCATTGCCTTTGATCTTATCTGGTGCCGCTGACAGCTTCCATGTGTTTGTCAGCGGATACACGTTCAGAGATACGACCTTCACGCTGCCGCCGATGGTATATAGTGACATGCCCAAGCTGGCCGGATCCGGAAAGATCAGGTTGGAGAAGGCGACTCGGCCGTCGCCGCCGAACACCTCGACCGAGGATTCATCCACGAGCAGACGTAGTTTCACCCGATTGCCCGCCGGTGACAGCACCGCTTCCTGGAGCGTGCCGTAGCTCGCGGGAGCAAAGCCGTCCTCCCCGGCATCTGCCCGGTTCACGAACAGCTTAGAGGCGGCTGGAGTATAGCCGACCACCGTCTGCTCGCTGCTTCCCTGGCGAAGCCTGAAGCCGAACTCGGATGCGGCGCCTGTGCCCGGCAGCTCAAATTCAGCCTCAATCTCATAGGCGCTGCCGGATAAGCCGGCGAGTAGATTCGAGGTACTTGGCGTAATCGTCTTGTTGGTCCAGCTGCTGGCGCTCCCGCGGAGGGACTGCAGCTCCCGGACAGGTGTCTGGACGAGCCTTACGCCTTCACCGGCGATGGTCCTAAGTTGAAGTTCCCGGGGTACGGACATGATGTGCTTCCAAGCGGTAGTCGGAAAGCCAAACGGATAATCCCAGTTGGACATCCAGCCGAGCCAGATGCGCCGTCCGTCGGCAGCCGGAATGCCGTCGAAGGACATCGAGGCGTAGAAGTCTTTGCCGGCTTCATTACGGAGTACGGCGCTTGCCGGGTTGTCACTCGTGAATGCCGTGCCGTCGAACGAACCGACGAAGTATTCCGCGCTGGAACCCCCGGTAACCGCCGCACCGCCCGTGCTGATCGACAGCACCCACTTGCGGTTCGACAGGCTGCCGTCTACCGGCAGCTGGAAGAGATCCGGGCATTCCCATACTCCGGCATGCAGATAAGCGCCATAGCCGAAGGAACTGGCATACGTCCAGGAAAGCAGATCTGTGGATGTGAAGAAACGGACATGATCCCCGCCGGAGACGACCATGACCCAGCGTGAACGCTCGCCGTCCCAGACCACCTTAGGGTCACGGAAACCCCAGTTCCCGTCGGGACCGCCCGGATTCAGCACGACAGGGTTGCCCCCATAATACGACCAGGTGCGTCCCTTGTCCTTACTGTAAGCGATTCCGACTTTTTGGTTGCCATTCGGTTTGTCGGGATGGAACATGGTGTAATAGGCAATCAGCCCGGAGCCCCCGCCAAAGAGTCCGGAGGCATCATTCGCATCCACGACGGCCGAGCCGGACCAGATATGTCCCTGATCGTTCCAGGGCAGCGCGATCGGCAGGCGTTTCCAGTGCAGGAGATCCGGACTGACGCTGTGCGTCCATTTACCTCCGTCCTGATTGAACAGATGATACTCGCCTTCATAGTACACGAGACCGTTCGGGTCGCTGATCCAATTTCTTGCCATCGAGTAGTGATACTGAGGGCGGTACTTCTCAGCATAGTAAGAGGCGGAGGACCAGGCATACACGTCCTGGAAGTAGACCGTCCCGTTATACGCGTTAGTGCCTATGCGTCCGCCCGTGTAACGGGTGTTCGTCACCGATATTGCCGGCGCGGCATATCCATCAATGTAGACCTTGATGCTGGAACCGACCGCATGGACCTCGACACGGTAGCTTCGACCTGCCTCGACCGCCATGCTCCTGGACGCGATGGTCGCCCCGCCGTCCGCATCGAAGAGACGGACCTGGTCCAGGTTCGGGTCGAGACTCACCACATACCCCTGTGTGCCCGCCGCACTGCCGCGGAAGAGCAAGCCCGCCGTTCCCAGCGGCGTTCCTCCATCCACCTTCAGATCGGCTTCCAGCACGAAATCGGTATAGGGGGTTTCCGCTATCCGGAAGGCATGGGCTGCCCCCGGGGTAACTGCCTTCATGCCGCCCAGGTGAGGTGTCCAGCGGCCCCCGGTCTCCGTCCAGTTCTGGAGATTCGAGAGCAGCGAACCGATCCTCACATTCTGAAACAGGACGCTGCCGTTATATACGCCGGCTCCCACCAGCCCAACCGTATAGGAGGCGTCCGTTACTGTCATCACCGGGTCGTAAGTCGTGCCCCAATACACCTTAAGTACCGTTCCTTCCGCCTTCACCCGCACTTTATAACTCTGTCCCGGTTCGATCTCCATCGTCTTTTCTCCGAGTGTAATGTCTCCTGCGGTCTTATACAGGCGCAACCGGTCCATATTCGGGTCCACCTGCAGGGCGTAGGCCTTGGTCCCATCCCCGTTTGAGCGGAGCAGCAGCGTACCGACCGCGTACGCATCCACCACGGTCACTTCCGCTTCATAGGTGAAATCATCCGAGCTTATACTGGAAAGCGCATACATATTCTGGCCGCCGGGGGCTGTCCCTCTCCAGCCTGATGCTGCCGAGGTCCATGTACCACCCGCCGCCGTCCAGCCCGTCACATTGTTGGCTTCGGCCCCATAACTGTGGGGGAGATTGGCCCATCCCATCAGCATCACCATCCATACGCCGAGAACCAGCGTGCGTATTCCCGCCTTCAATCCGTCTTTGTTTCCCATCTTGTTACTCATCTTGTTACTCATCCTTCTTCAGCCTCCTTCACCATTGAATTCCCGTCCTTCGCCTTCCCTCTTGCTGACCGGGCCTCGCCCCCTTTCCGGCCGCCATTCATGTAAGCGCTCTACTTTGTCCGGCAAAAGAAGCGCAGCCATCCCTGCGCTCTTTCGTTATCTCCTGGGGTTCGTCCCCGCTTATTCCATTGCACCGTCTCTCTCCCGAAGCCGAAGCTCCCATAGATCCAGACGTTCGAGTACAGCCTCCCCCTTCCTTGCGAACAGGTGAATGCCTAGCGAGCTGTTGTCCGGGTAGATCCGGTTCGTCATCGTCTTCCGTCCTTCATTGGCGAAGACCTCCAGAGACGAGCGGTCCAGGAACACATGCAGCTCCACCCGGCCATCCTCCATCGGAAGCAGCTGCGCTTCACACACGCCTCCCTCTCCACGGCCGGACCGGCTGCGGTCCACGGTCAGCTTCCCGCTGCCCGGTGAATAGCAGATTTCCGTAAATTCCTCCCCGTCCTCCGAGCAGCGGACCCGCAGACCGAATTCCACCGCCTGCCCGGATGCACCGGCATCGAACACGGCTTTCAGCTCCAGTGCATCGCCTCTCGTACCGGCCGGCACCGTTTCGTCCGGGCCAATTGTGAGCGGGCCTGTACCGAAATGTGTTCCGCGAAGAACCTTCAACTCCTCCACCGGCTTCATCCGCAGGGAGCCGTCTTCCGCCAGAAGCAGCTCGCGCGGCAGGGTGCACGCCCCCATCCAGCCTTCCTCCTGCTCCGGCATCGCCGCGCCCCAAATATTCATCCAGCCGATCAGAATGCGGCGTCCGCTCCCGTCCAGGAACGTCTGCGGTGCATAGAAGTCAAACCCGTAGTCCAGCCGCTCCCCATAGCGGCGGCTGAACCGGCCATTACCATAGTCCATCTGGCCGGTGAGATACATCGTCTTCGTCGCCCCCATGTTCATCGGGGAGAAGATCAGCACATGCTCCCCCTTGTCCCCCAGAGGAAACAGGTCCGGGCATTCCCACATATCGCCCAAGGTCCCGTCGCTCTCCGCCACTGTGCCGAGCGGGGACCATTCGCGCAGATCGGGGGAGGCGTACAGAAGGGCCTCTCCGCGTCCTTCCTTTCCGGATCCGAGAATCATGTACCACCGGCCGTCATGCTTCCATACCTTGGGGTCCCGGAATCCGGCCGCCCCTGTAGGCGCGCCCTCAAGGACAGGATTAGCCGGATCCTTCCCGAACCGGATCGCGTCTTCGCTTCGGGCCAGGCATTGAACTTCTTCGGGACGTCGGCCGTCCACATGACCCGTATAGATCAAGGTGAGCACGCCTTCATCGTCCACCGCGCTGCCCGACCAACAGCCATAGCCCCCCTGCTGGCCGAGGTCATACGTCTCGGACGGTGCCAGTGCGACCGGGAGATGCTGCCAGTGCACGAGATCGCGGCTCTTGGCGTGACCCCAGTACATGGGCCCGTGCATCGGCTTGTACGGGTAATGCTGGTAGAACACGTGGTACTCGCCGCGGTAATAGATCAGCCCGTTCGGGTCATTCATCCAGCCGGCCGGAGGCATCAGGTGATACCGGAGACGGTATCCGTCAACCGGAATGGCAGCCGCAAGCAGCTCCAGGGCCAGGTTCGCCTCATCAATCCGGATGGCATGAGGAATCCCTCCATCCTCAGCAGCGCTCACGGCATTCGGTTCCTTGACATTCATATATCATTCTCCCTTTACCAGTCGTAAGAAAAGAAATTGCTTTATCCTTTGATTCCGGACATCGTGATGCCCTGGATGTAATACCGCTGCAGGAACAGGAACAGCAGCAGAATCGGGACCGTCGATATCGTATTTGCCGCCAGAATTCGGGACCAATCCGTTCCTTCCGTGGAAGAGAATGCGGCGATCGCCACCTGAATCATCTGCATCTTATGATCGTTGATGACGATCAGCGGCCAGAGATACGAGTCCCAGTTCCCGAGGAAGGTCATCAGCCCCAGCGTAATGAGGGCGGGAACCGCGGCGGGGAGCACGACACTGAGGAAGGTCCTCGGCAGCGAAGCCCCGTCCATGCGGGCCGCCTCCAGCAGTTCATCGGGAATTTCGGCGAAGAACTGCCGGAGCATGAAGATGCCGAAGACCGACAGCATCGAGGGAATGATCAGCGCTTTGTACGAGTTGAGCCAGCCAAGATCGTGCATCAGCAGATAGTTCGGGACGAGTGTTACTTCACCCGGAATGATCATCGCCGACATGAAGAGGGCGAACAGCGCCGGCTTCCAGCGGAAGCGGAGCTTCGCGAAGGCGAAGGCGGCCAAGCTGTTGATGAGCAGGACGGCGGCCGTGACCGCGCCGGCGACCCACAGCGTATTGCCGATGAACCTCAGGAACGGATTGCGGGTGCTGAAGATCACATTCTGATAATTCTTCCACGTGAACTCGACCGGGATCAGGATATGCGGGCTGAGGCTCGACGAGTATTTGAACAGCTCCTGGTAAGGCCGGAAGGACCCGAAGACCATCCATACGATGGGCAGTAGGGAAACCGCCGCGAGCAGCAGCATCAGGATATATTTCAGCGTTCGAAGAGTTAGCTTCATGACGTACAGACTCCTTACTGCTCTTCCTTGAAGAGCTTCATCTGAATGAGGGAGATGAGCAGCACGATCGCGAAGAGCGCGAAGGCCGCAGCGGTCGCATACCCCATCTGCATCTGCTGGAATGCCAGCTTGTAAATATAGAACACCACGGTCTCCGTAGATCCGTTCGGTCCACCATTGGTGAGCACGAAGACAAGTCCCGACAGCTTGATCGCATCGATCGTCGTCATGATGACCACGAAGGCCATCGTCCGCTTCAGCAGGGGCAGCGTGATGCTCCAGAACTGCTGGAGCCGGGAGGCTCCGTCGACGTATGCCGCCTCGTACAAATCCCGGGGAATGTTGTTCAGTCCCGCAAGGAAGATGATCATGAAGAAGCCGGCGGCCTTCCAGATCCCGAGCCCGATGACTCCGTTCATGGCGGTCTCAGGGTCGGACAGAAAGCTCGTCACCGGCAGTCCCAGCGCTTTGAGGAACGTGTTGAGCAGGCCGAACTCCTTGTTATAGATAAGCTTAAAGACCGTAGCCGCCACACCGGTAGAGATGATGACGGGGATAAAATAAATCGTACGCAGCCCCCCGCTTAGACGGCCCGGCTTCTGGATCAGAAGCGCAAGGCCCAGAGAGAGCGCGGTTTGCAGCGGAATCACCACGAGCGCAAAATAAAACGAATGCTTCAGCGAGCTGTAGAAGTTCCGGTCCGAGAGCAGGGCCGCATAATTATCCAGGCCCACGAACGAGGGCTTCGAGCCCACCAGCGAATAATTCTGAAACGAAATCACGATGGCCTGCGCCATCGGGTAGAAGACGAATACCAGAAGAAGCATCAGGGCAGGCAGCAGGAACCCTGCCGCCGTTCTGCGTTCATGCCGGTGAAAGCGGCTCACTGTCTTCTTCGGCTGTGCCGCCGGTACTGCGGTTCTCAGCTCCATGGCCGGCTCCCCTCTCCATTATTTCTTCTCTTCATAGACAAACACGCTGACTGTAGCGGATACCTTGCCGTCCGGGGTTACCGCCTTGATCTCTGCTTCGCCCGGCTTCCCTCCTGATACGACGGCTTCCGATTCCCCGTCCGCCTGGACTGCGGCCACGGAAGAATCGCTGGACTCCCATCGAAGCTTCTGGGGAGCACCCGTGGGCATCACCGCAGCCCGCAGCCTGGCGCTGCCTCCGGCCTGCAGGTCCAGGCTGCCGCGGCTGAGCACGATCCGACGCGGCACGCGGCTGTCCGGGTCCTCATCCCGCCAGACGGTGCGCATCGGGTAGAAGCGTGCCTCCTCCAGCGTGACGTGGCCCTGCGAGACGAACAGCTCCAGCCCGCTGCTCAGGGCATCCGGGAATAGGATGGCGGATACCACCGCCTCACCGTCCCCGCCGAAGACCTCAAGGCTTGACTCGTCGACGAACAGGTGCAGCTTCAGCTTCCCATCCTTGAGTGTCAGCGGGGCCTCCATCGTCTCGGCGAAGTCAGCCTCGAAGGCGCTCACCCCCGATCTCGATCGGTCCACCGTCAGCTTTCCTGCATCAGCATCATAGCTTATCAAGGTTTCTTGGCTGCTGCCCTTGCGTACCTTCAGGCCGAATCGGGCGCCTGTGCTCACCGTGAACTCCGCTTGGAGTTCATAGCTGCTTCCCTTCATCCCTTCCAGCGTGTGGAGGCCCGGTCCCAGCTCCCTGCCGGCGGCGTGCACCGGCTTACCACGTAGCTGCTCCAGCTCCTTGACGGGCAGCTGCACCAGCCGCAGCCCGCTGCCCGGGATCTCCCGCAGCCGCAGCTCCCTCGGGATGGAGAGATTGCCCTTCCATGGCGTCGTCGGCATCCCGAACGGATACCGCCAGTTCGACATCCACCCGGTCCAGATGCGCCTGCCGTCCTCGGCCGGGATATCCGAGTAGGAGACGGCCGCGTAGAAGTCTCTGCCATAGTCCGTCCACAGCACCTGCTGCGGCGGATTCTCATTCCGGAACAGAGTTCCGTCAAAGGAACCGATGAAATACTGCGCGGTGGATCCCTTGGTGGCCGCATTGCTGCCGATCGAGACATGCAGCACCCACTTCTTCTCTCCGGTGCCTTCCACCGGCAGCTCGAACAGATCCGGACATTCCCACACCGCCGCGTGGGAGCCCTGCCCCGTTCCGAACTCGCTGGCCAGCTTCCAATCCCTGAGATTCTTTGAAGTGTAGAATAGGATCTTCTGATCCGCCGAGACGACCATCACCCATGAATTGGAAGGCTCATGCCAGATCACCTTCGGGTCTCTGAAGTCCTTCAATCCCGGGTTCGGGATTACCGGGTTCCCTTCGTACTTGGTCCATGTCCGGCCGCGGTCCGCACTGTAGGCGATGCTCTGCGACTGCGTACCGCCCTTGAAATGGGTAAAGACCGCGACCAGCCCGGGCTTCCCCCCGAAGAAGCCGCTCGTATCCTTCCAGTCCACCACGGCGCTTCCGGACCATATCTCTCCGAGCGGGTCCCGGGCAAGCGCGACCGGCAGATGCTCCCAGTGCAGCAGATCCCGGCTCACCGCATGGCCCCACTGGCCGCTGTTCTGGTAGAACTGGTGGTACTCGCCCTCGAAATACACCATCCCGTTCGGATCGCTCAGGTTCCCTGTTGGCGGAGACAGGTGATACTGCGGACGGTGCAGTTCCGTATAATAGTCAGGGTCCGGATGATACCGGTATGCTGCGCTCTGCGATGCGTCCTGCTTCTGTTCCTTCACTTCCCTCTCGCCTCCCTTCCCGGGCTCTTCAACTGTGCACCCCGCCGTAAGACCAAGACAGGAAGCGGCGAGTATGCCGGCCAGCAGCCGGCTTGCGGTCCCTGCAGGCCTCTTCTTCCCAATTACGTTTTCCATGTCTTATCCCCCGCATCTCTTATCCTCCACTGCGCCCTGCTCCCGTTTTGGCTGACCTTATTGTAGCGAAATTAAGCCATGAATCATTTCACTATCCTCTGGTCTTTTGTTGTGATTTGTTTAGCGGACGGACATCCGGTGAACGGCATAAAGGCCCCATCCGAAGATGAGGCCCTGCTTTCCTGCAGCGCTATGGCTGGCGGGACGGCAGCGCATCCCTGTATTCCTTGGGGCTGAGGCCGTAATATTTTTTGAATACCGTGCTGAAATAACTGGAGCTGGAATAGCCGACCAGGGTGGCGATATCCGTGAGCTTCAGCCCGCTTTCCTCCATCAGGGAAGCGGCCTTTTCCATCCGCAGCTTCGTGACGTAATCGCTGAAGGTGAGGCCGGCATTCTGTTTGAACAAACCGGACAAGTAGGTTTCGTTGATATGGAAACGCTCGGCCAGCGAAGCCAGCGAGAGTTCGTAGGCGTAATTCTCTTCCACGTACCGGCGGACGGCCTCCGCCAGCTGCTGTCCGCCGGAGGAGCGCGTCTTCCGCACCTCCTTCATCACGAGCTCCGCGAGGCTTTTCAGCTGATCGACCACCTGGTCCCTGGAATGAAACTGGCGGAGGGTCATCTGGCAGTTCCACAGGTGCTGCTGGAGCGAGGGGTCGCCGAGCTCGAATTTCTTGGCGATCGAGCCAAGCAGCAGAATAACCCGGAAGCTGAGGAACGTAAAGGCGAACATCGACAGATCCCCGTCCTTATGGAAGATCTCCCGGAGCACTCTTCCTGTGCCTTCCGCATCGAGATTCTCGAGAGACAGCACGAGCTTCCGCTCCAACTCTGCAGGCAGTGTATGCACCGTCTCCTTATCCGGCTGCCCGCCCTCCCCGCGCCGCTGAACCGTACCCTGACTCCAGTCGAGCATGCAGGAAGCATAGGCATCCCTCAGCCCCTGAAGCCCCGCAGCCCAGTCTCCCAGACCCGTTACGGTCTCCACCCTCAGATACCGCTTGATATTCCGCTGGAGCTCGCGGAGCATGTCTTCCGCCGGCAGCTCATCCGGCCTGCCGCAGCCGCTGCGCGTCAACAGGCAGTACATCATGGAGGGATAACTGTAATCGTAGAGGGGGTAGACATTCGGCCACGGCTCCGCGCTTTCCCTGCATACCATCTGAAACGCGACGGCAAGCAGCTCCTTGCGCTCGCTCCAGTCATCGAGCCGTCCGGGAGGTACACGCATCTCGACCGCCGCGAACCGGACCTGCAGCCCCTCACCGGCAAGTCCGGTCAGCTGCAGCTGCCGCAGCCTCTCCCTCACCGCCGCAAGGCTGAAGTCCTCGTCCTTCACCAGCTGCCAGATCAGCTGCTCCTGCAGTGTTCTCAGATGCCGGCTTGTCTGCAGCTGCTCTCTCTCTTGCTCGCGGCTGCGGTTCTTCTCCTCCTTCAGCTCGGCAGAGAGCTTGGCGAGCAGGTCCGTTAATTCGCTGCGGACCACAGGCTTCAGCAGATAATCCTTCACCCCCAGCTGGATGGCCGCCTTCATATACTCGAAGTCGGAATACCCGGAGAGCACGATAATCCGCAGGCCGGGGTACTTATCCCGGCAGGCCTTCATGAAGGCGATGCCGTCCATGCGGGGCATCCGCACATCCGAGATGACCACATCGGGGAGCCCGCGCCCCTCCAGCAGCTCGAGCGCTTCGAGCCCGTTCGCCGCTTCCGACTCGATATGGAAGCCGGCCGCTTCCCAGTTTATCTTGGCCTTGATACTGGAGCGGACCCCGATTTCATCATCAACCAGCATAATCTTATACATGCGGCTCACCCCTTAGGATAGGCAAATTCAAGATGATCTCTGTCCCCTTCCCGGGGGCAGATTGAAGAGTGAGCCGAAACGCCTGACCGTACTGCAGGCGGCAGCGGGATAGCACATTGCGCAGCCCGATGCTATGCCCCTCGCTGTCCAGGATCGGCACCGCATCTCCGGATTCGCCTTCCGCCTGCAGCTCGCGCACCAGCTCCGGCTTCATGCCGATGCCGTTATCCCGCACGCTCAGCACAAGGCGTTCTCCGGAGATCCCGGCGCTGATCTCAACCTCTGCGGTCCCTTCCTTCTCGAGACTGTATTTGACAGCATTCTCCACAAGGGGCTGGAGAATGAACTTGGCGATGTAAGGCTGTCTGGACGGCCCGTCATCCCTGACGGCCAGCTTCAAACGGTCCCCATGCCGCAGCTGCTGGATCAGCAGATAGTCACGGATATAATCGAGCTCCTGCCCCGCCCGGACCAGATCGGAGTTAAGATTCAGCGAATACCGCATCATTTTACCCAGTGCCTCTGCCGCATCCATGACCAGGTCCTCCCGCTTCATCGCCGCAAGTCCAGTGATGATCTCCAGCGTATTATTGTAGAAATGCGGATTGATCTGCAGGAGCAGCGCCTTGTACTCGGCACTTTTGCGGCGCAGGTTCGTCTCGTATTCTGTCTCGATCAAATACTGCAGGCGTTGCGTCATCCGTTCAAACTCCCCGGCCACATAGCCCACTTCACTGCCGGATGTCTTCTGCCCTTGCATCTGCCCGAGAGCGGCGGCGAACTCTCCGAGCTTCACGTGCTTCATCGCCCTGGCCATGGCGCTGAGCGGTTGGGTCACGCCAGCGGAGAGCCGGTAAGCCGCGGATCCGGCCACCACAAGCAGCAGAAGGGTGACGAGAAGGATCGTGCGGCGCGTCCGCTTGATTTGGGCATACAGCTCTTCTTCCGGCACCTCGCCGACAATCGTCCAATCCGCCGCTGGCAGCTTGCGGAAGAAAATCGAATAATCCACCCCCTCATGCTCGATGGAGAAGACGCCGCCCAGCTGTCCCGCTGGCGTCCCCTTCAGCTTGGACAGCGCCTCCCGGAGGAGCTCCGTATGTCCGGACAGATCCTGATTCAGCACGCTTCCTCCATCCCCGGTCAGCAGGAATACCTTCCCCGTCTCTCCGAATTGAATCTTGCCGATCGCGCTTCGCAGCAGGGCCGTGGGATAATTGACCTTCACAATGCCGGCGGCACGCAGGGACTGCAGGTGGACCAGCGGGAGCACGAAGCTGTTCACCTCTCGGTTCCGCAGAGTGAGATCTCCCTGGTCGTTATCCTGGTGCGCCGCCGTCCATTGAAGGTTCTCCGTCTGATAGCGCCGATACCATTCGCTGTTCCGGTATGTCCGGTCCTGCGTCCACATCCCGCCGGCACTCTCCGTATACGTGGTGATCGAGATCCCGTTCGAATTATTGAGCGCATACGAGGACATATACTCACGAAGTGCCTGCTTGGCCAGTACCGCCTCGGCTGTGGACCGGTCCCGGTCCAGCTCCAGGGCGGCCCACGCTTGAGCCGTACGGCTGCTCATCACCTGGCTGCCGATATCCTCGATCTGGGTCATGAGGGTAACGGCATGGGATGCAAACTGGTCTATTGTCTGTGCTGCGGACGATTCGACGGAAGCTTGGATGATCTCCTCCGCCTGCTCGCTGAGTGTGAAGGCAAGCAGGGCGAAAGGCACGATCATCAGGATGGAGAAGGCCGTCATGAGACGGCTGCGCAGTGAGAAAAACACATGGGACCCCCCGCCCTCTTATCTATGGATTGTAAACAGCCGAATGGAACTGCGGAATGAAACAGCGAAAGAGGCGTCCATGAACAGGAACCGCCTCCGCGCTGCGAGTGAATGAAACTATTTGGTTTGGGCACCGAGATCCGCGTAAGCCTTATCGATCTTCTTGATGGCCTCGGCCACGGACGCATCCACATTCCGCTTCCCGATGACCACCTCTTCAAAGAGCTTGTTGACTGCCTCCGACATCTGCGGGAAGACCGGTGTGATCGGCCGCGGTCGGCCGAATTTTTGGTTCTGCACAACGAATACGTTCTTCGGATACTGGTTCAGCTCCGGGAACTCCTTGGCGGCTGAGTACCGGGATGGAATATCCTTGGTCATTGTGCTGTACGTGACCTGTCCTTCCTTGCTCGTCACCCAATTCACGAACTTCCAGGCGGCATCCGCATGCTGGCTCTTCGAGGAAATGCCGAGCGACCAGCTTCCATTCGCCACGGCCTGCCGGGTACCCTTCGGCAGCGGAGCGATGTCATAATCTTCCCCGAGCTTGAACTGCGGGAACTTCTCGGTGAGATACGCCAGCGACCAAGAACCGTCCACCGTCATGCCAAGCTTGCCGTTCGGGAACGGATCCGGCGGATATTCCAATGCGGAGACCTTGTGTGTGTTGTAAAGCTCCGAGAAGAACTGCAGCGCCTTCTTCGTTTCCGGCGAATCCAAATACCCTTTGGAGGTCTTCCCTTCCCCATCCATGATCTCGCCGCCGAACTGCCAGATGATCGGATACTTGAAGTAAGCCGTCGCCCCCGCGTTATTGAAGCCCTGGGCCGGATCAATACCGAAGATCCCGTTCGCCGGATCGCTCAGCTTCTTGGCTGCCTCCAGCACCTGCTCCCAGGTCCAGGGCTCCTCCGGATTCTTGGAAGGCAGCGGAATGCCCTTGGCTTCGAACAGCTTCTTGTTATAGAACAGGGCTATTGAGGATTCCGTCAGCGGGGCCATATAGATCTCGTTCTGGTACGTATAGGTAGCGAGCGTAGAGGGGGGGATATCCTCCAGGTTGCCGTCCGCTTTGAAATACGCGGTCAGCGGCTTCAACGCCCCCGCGTGCGCATAAGAGCCGAGTGTCGGGGCATCCAGCGCCATGATATCCGGAGGACTGCCCGAAGCAATGGACACCCGCAGCTTCGTATCGTAGTCCGCATAGGGGATCGGTGTCATCTCCACGGCAATATCCGGATGCTTCTCCATGAAGGAAGCGACCAGCTTGTCATAGGCCGCGTTCTCCGCGTCATTCCCCGAGTTTCTCCAGAAGGTGAGCGTGATCTTCTCCTCTTGGCCCTTTCCTCCTGAAGCCGAACCCGCTTTCCCGGCTTCTTCCGAACAGCCCGTCAGCAGGCTGGATGCGAGCAGCGCCGCACATACGATGGTGGTTGTCTTGTTCAAACTTACCGCCCCACTTTCTTGTTATGTTCCTTGTCTACACGTATCTTACCAGAGCGAAGGGGCAAAAAAATTCACTATTCTCTGATCATCACTTGTAATATAATTCGAAACCGCCATCCATTACAAGAATGCGAAGTTGGCACCGGTGCTGGAATGGATGTAGATGCTCAGGTTTTCATCTTACGATATTTTAGGGTATGGTGTTCAGCGGGATGCTTGGCCCTTATATATATTTGTTGTGCTATAGTTCAAGAGTTGCTGAGAAAATCGCAACTCTTTTATTAGCAACGGACTTGTGCAGGAATAAAAATTGAACAAGCTCCCGATCTTTTTTTCGATATGGAAAACAAAAGAAGAGGTCGCCCCGTAATAGCGACGGCCTCTTCGTGTAATCTTACTTATCTTTATTATGATGTTTGGAATTGGCGTAAGCCGTCATAAAAAGCCGCGGCTTTTTAAGGCAATCTTTTTGGGGCTGTGTTACGCCGGATATATAATCCAGGTCTTCGCCTTCTTGTTTTCGGGGTGCTCTTAGGTCGTAGTTCCGCAGGGAGGACTCCACCAAGAAACTTCAGATGCTCGGGATCATTCCTTAGAGATTCCGCATGCATAGCTTAAATCCGTTCCGCACTAGCAGCCGCGCGCAGCTGGACAATGTGCGGCCGCCTATCATGATGATGTCTCCGAGCGATAGCTCATCGATTGGAAAATAAGGCCTGCGCCCATCATCGTTTGCCCCTATTTATCAGTACAGAATTACATGATCGACCGGGGCGAAAGCGGAACCGACCCCGTTATTTCCCTCCCCTATAAAATAACGGTGCATTCCCCGTGACCGACTTGAACACCCGGCCGAAATGCGTAATACTGCCAAAGCCTACTTTCGCGGCGATCAGGTTCACCTTCAGGGAGGAATGCTCCAGCAGTTTCTTCGCTTCCTTGATCCGGACGCTGTTCACATATTCCACGAACGTAAATCCGGTCGCTTCTTTGAAAAACCGGCTCAAGTAATAGGGACTGACGTAGAACCTCTCCGCCACAAGGTTCAGCGTCAGCTCCTCCATATAATGGCAGTTGATATACTGAACAATCTCCGAGATTCGCTCATGCATGGGGCTCGGCGATTCAAGCGGTTCCATCGTATTCTGCTGAAGCAGCCGGCAGCAGTGGATGAGCAGCTGCAGAACCATCGTCCGGGCATACATCTCAAAGCCGGGCTTCCTGTCCTGTACCTCCCGGATCATACTGTGCACCAGCCCCTCGATAGGGAGCCGGTCATGCAGGGAGCACCGGACGATCAGAACATCGTTGTTGAACAGCGGCTGCAGAATGTCCGGAAGAGAACCATCCGCCGACATCATATCCTGCGGATGTAGATTCACGATGAACCGCTCATGCTTCGGCTTCTCCGTATTGGTCGTCCGGTGCAGGATATTCGGAGCGATGATCACCGCATCGCCTTCGCTAATCACCATCGTCCGGTCCTGAATGAAGAATTCCCGCTGCCCGGACATCAGATAGTAGACTTCATAGGTACTGTGAAAATGGCTCGCCGGCATATGATGGCTGTCTGCCCTGCGGTGGGATACGATGAACGTTCCCGCTGCGTTGTGGTAATGTAGAACCTCCAACTTGGCTCCCCCCCTCCTTCCCTTAGTCCTTTGATTATAGCGCAAAATATAAGAAGAAATCGTGCATATCCGCAATTAATGTACATATTCCAGTGCTATGATAAGGATAAGAACAAGAAGGAGGAACGAATCCAATGCAACCATCGGTATCCGTACTAACCCCCATCCAATGGGCGGAAAAAGCCTGCGAAGCGCTCATGACCAAATTCGAACCGGAGCTGCTGCCCCCGGACCGGTTCCATTATCACCAGGGCGTCTTCCTCTCCGGTATGGAGAAATGCTGGCGGCAGACTGGAAATAACAAGTACTACGATTATCTTAAAGGCTGGGTGGACAGCCAGATTCTCCCGGACGGCAGCATCAAGAAGTATAAGCCCGATGAACTCGACGATATCCAGCCGGGTGTGCTTCTCTACAACCTGCTGGAGCAGACGGGGGACGAGCGCTATAAGACCGCCCTTCATACCCTGGTTCCCCTGCTGAAATCCTGGAGAACCAATCCGTCGGGCGGGTTCTGGCACAAGGGACATTATCCGAATCAGATGTGGCTGGACGGGCTGTATATGGCCGGACCGATTGCCGTTCAGTTCGGCAAGACCTTCGGTGAGCCCGAATACTTCGACATGATGACGTTCCAGGCTCTCCTGATGGCGAAGCATACCAAGGATCCCGTCACCGGCCTGCTGTACCACGGCTGGGATGAAACCAAGGCGGCGGCTTGGGCCGACCCGGTTACGGGCCTGGCTCCGGAGTTCTGGGGACGCGCCATCGGCTGGTATCCTGTCGCCCTCCTCGAGATGTTCGAATACCTGCCGGAAGATCATAAAGATAAAGCGGCACTGGTCCAAATCCTTCAGGATCTGCTGGTCGCCTTGACCCGATATCAGGATCCCTCCACCGGGTTATGGTATCAGGTCATCGACAAAGGAGACCGCCCGGATAACTGGCTGGAGAATTCCTGCACCTCTTTATTCGTTCATGCCATTGCCAAAGCCGTACGCCTCGGCTATCTGGACGCCGAATATCTGCAGTATGCCTGGAAGGGTTATCAGGGAGTCATCGATACGCTGAAGTTCGACGAGAATGGGAACGTCGTCATCGGCCAAATCTGCATCGGCACCGGGATCGGAGATTACGCCCATTACATCGCCCGTCCGACCAGCGAGAATGACCTGCACGGCGCGGGCGCCTTCACACTCATGTGCGTAGAGATGAGTCAGGCGGCGAAAGCGGCCGGTCAATAACCAAAAAAGCTGAGGCCTTCTATACAGGCCTCAGCTTTTTTGGTTCATAGATAAGAATTTAAATCTCCCAAGGGCTCGATTCTGCCGTTGATCTTGTCCCTCAAGTCAGCTCACCGATCCGGAACACCCCGGCTTAGATGCTGCTGACAATCTCTTTATTCTGAAGCAGCGCTACAAGATAGGCCAGCGTTAAGCCTTGTCCCCATCCCTGGACTCTCTTCTTGGAAATCACCTTGTAGTCTTCCGCAGAGTACATGACCGCCGTGCCCGCCGATACATTCCGGACGGAGCCGTCTTCATCAATGTTGGCCAGGATGCCCTTATAAGCCTTGGCCATATAATTCTGGTGCAGCGGATGCGCGTTAATGACCATGGCGGCGGCAATGCCTGCCGAAGCGGAGGTCTCTTCATACGAGGTCTCATCATTCAGAACCGTGCGCCACAGCCCATCCGGAGACTGCAGTCTTACCAATGCGCTGAGCTGGTCCCCAAGCGCCCCGCCGAGCTGCATCCACATAGGCATGAACGGATTCAGCATTTTGTGGGCCTGTGCCATCGTGTATGCGGCCCATGCATTGGCCCGGCCCCAGTAAATCCCGGAGAGATGGTCCTGCCTGACGTTATCCCAGGCATGGTAGAACAGGTTCGTCTTCGTGTCCTGCAGGTATTCCTCATGCCAATAGAACTGGTTCAGCGCATCGTCAATATATTCCTTGTTGTCCAGCTTGAAGCCGAGGCGAAGCAGGAAATACGCGGCCATGAACAGCGTATCCGCCCATGCCTGCTCCGGAAAGTCATTCTTGGACGATACCGTATGCTGGAACACCCCTTCTCCGAACCGGATGGCGTCCTTACGCAGGTACTCGGCTTTCATGAGGGCCAGGTCGAGATACTTGGCGTCGCCCGTGGCTTCATGCAGGGTCAGCATCGTATGCCCCATGGCACATGAATTCACCATCAGGGTCGGCAGTCCCAGCTCCAGATATTCGTCCACCCACTTCACCAGAAAATCAATATACTCCTGGTTGCGGGTTACTTCCCAGGCTTTGGAGATCCCGTAATAGGCTACTCCGCAGGACCAGTTCCAGGTAAAATCCATATTCATCGTTCTGCGGACCACCCGGTCGATAAGCTCTTTTACTTCATTCTCGTCACATTCGAATTTGCGCATGCCATCCATCTCCTGATCGTTAGGGATATCCCGGATCTGTCTGCCCGATCCGTTTCAGCTCTACTACCTCTTCGATATTATACACCAAAAACCTTTTTTCTTCTGTATTTATTTTTGAATTTTTTTGTTTATCTCAAAAATTAGCCGTTCCGATTATTGAAATCCCCCACATTGCCGCCCGACTTGCTCCGTCCAACGCATACCCCCGATCCCTTTCCCTATTCCGTAGCAATGCTGTCCTACAC
The DNA here is from genome assembly GCF_049942825.1 of Paenibacillus sp. S-38. NCBI lineage: Bacteria > Bacillati > Bacillota > Bacilli > Caryophanales > Paenibacillaceae > Paenibacillus > Paenibacillus sp. S-38. The sequence goes on along the minus strand of NZ_CP187970.1, from coordinate 2,227,431 downwards.
TGTCGGCCTTTGAGTCAGGGCACGAGAACGTTGCCATGCCTATGCAAAACAAAAAAAGAGCCGGAGGGGCCCGATAGGCCTTCCCGCTCTTATCCTAGTACGGCAGCTTGCCGAACTGCCTTTTACCGCCAAGCTTTCGCCCTATAAAAATACTGAAAAGCACCTCGAGATCATGTCGGGGTGCTTCCTTAGCTTATTAACAGCCGCAGGGTACCGGCAGTATGCCGAAGCCCTGCGACTGTTCGACGCGTCTTAGTTCGCTTCCTCGTCGGCCGAGGGACCATAGAGGCCCGGCACCGGAATATCGAGCAGCCGCAGATAAACCCCGAGCTGCGCCCGGTGGTGGATCATGTGGCTTAATCCGAAGGTGCGAAGCGCAATCGCCCGCGGTTGACGCAGGATGATATGGTCGCCGCTGCGCAGGGTCCATTCCTCGGCGAGCGTTTTCTCGTCACATTCGGCTAACAGCTTTTCAAGCTTGGCGGCGTTAGCGTCGAATTCCTCCAGTACGTCTGCCCGTCTCTCCAAGGGCTCCCGCCGAAGCGGTACAGTCGAAAGATCAAATTCCGGATAAAGAAAAATCGCGACCTGCCAGTTCAGCAGGTTGGTCAGGTGCGTGGCCAGCCCGCCCAATGTCATCGACTTCTCATGCGGCTTCCACGTCATATGCTCCTCAGGCAAGCGCTCCAGGGTGCGGCGCGTCATGGCCAGCTCATGCGCGGCGTCTCCGACGATCAGTTGTTTTACCATAGATTCCTTCTCCTCCCTTAGATGAAGTGTAATCTATTCTATATTAGCATATTTTGTAAGAGTTTGGACCGCTATCGGTTAGGGATCACCGAAGCTACTGCACGCTTCCAACCGCCGTAGAGGTTGATTCGATCATCGCCATTCATATTCGGCTCATATAGGCAGGATTCCGCACGTCTCTTCAATAGGTCGTCTATAGAAGACCAATAGCCGACCGCCAGGCCTCCCATATAGACACACCCCATGGCGGAAAGTTCAGCGACACCGGAGCCCCGCACCTGCTTACCCAGCATATCCGCTTGAAATTGCATGAGTGCACGATTCGTGGATGCCCCTCCGTCCACCCGCAGCTCGCGAAGAACGAGCCCTGACTGCGACTGAAGCATCTCAACTGCATCGCACACCTGGTAAGCAATGCTCTCCATCGCAGCCCGAATAATATGCGCCCTGCCGGTTCCACGGTTCATCCCCGTAATTGCCGCTCTGGCATGCGGCTCCCAATAAGGCGCACCCAATCCGACAAAAGCCGGAACAAGATATACTCCTTCATTGCTGGGGGCTTGCGCAAGAAGGGAGTCCATTTCATCGAACGTATCGAACATGCCGAGATTGTCACGGATCCATTTGATACTGTCGCCCGATGTCCGGATAACGGCCTCCAGCGCATACGTCACCGTGCCGCCCTGCCCCCATGCGATCGCCTGTACCAATCCTTCGCCTGCAGGCGGAGGCGCAGTTCCAACATTCATTAATACGGACGTACCGGTGCCATAGGTTGCTTTGGCCATCCCTTCCTCAAAGCAATGATTGCCGAACAAGGCAGCCTGTGAGTCACCGATGAGCCCTGCAATCGGAATGCCGTCGGCCAGCGCCCCGGCACCCTGGGTGAAGCCGAACACCGAATCCGAAGCCTTGACCTCCGGAAGCAAGCTGGAAGGTACGCCGAACAGACGGCATAATTCTTCGTCCCACCGCAGCGTGTGAATGTTGAAGAGAGACGTCCGGCTGGCATTCGTGTAATCTGTCGCGTGAACTGCTCCGCCTGTCAACTTCCAGAGCAGCCAGCAATCGATCGTTCCGGCGAGCAGATCGCCTGCCGCAAGCTTCTCTTGCGCGCCTTCCACATGCTCCAGCATCCACCGCCATTTCGTCGCCGAGAAATAAGGATCCAGCACAAGACCGGTTCTCGTCTTTACGACATGTTCGCAGCCTGACGCTATCAATCGCTCACAGATCTCGGCCGTCCGCTGGCACTGCCATACGATCGCCGGGCAGAGGGGAATCCCCGTCACTCTGTCCCACATCACCGCCGTTTCGCGTTGATTGGTCATCGTCACCGCTGCGAGCTGCTCCGATGATACGGCCGATTTGGCCAGTACTTCCTCCGCATTTTGCAGAACATGCCGATAAATCTCAAGGGCATCGTGCTCAACCCAGCCGGGAGCCGGATAGTGCTGGGTATGCGCGGACGCACTGCCTGCGACCACCAAGCCCTCGTGGTCTACGATGAGTGCCTTGGTGCCTGAAGTGCTTTGATCAATTGCCAGGATATACTTATCCATAGACACCCACCTTAACGTCCCAGAAGGTCGAAGGCAGCTTGTTTCAGACCGCGGACGCTAATGCCGTAATGGTCGAACACCTCTGAGGTTTTCCCCGCAATCGCAGGCTCATCGGGAATGCCGATAATTCGCATCGGTACCGGATGGTGCTGAATCACAACTTCCGCTACCGCGGCGCCAAGTCCACCGTGAATGCTGTGCTCCTCCACCGTGATGATACGGCCTGTCTCTTTCGCTGCACGGAGGATGGCTTCCACATCGAGCGGTTTAATCGTGTGCATGTTGAGGATGCGGCACGATATCCCGCTTTCGCTCAACGCCGCTTCCGCATCCAGCGCCACGCGGACGGTTTCTCCGGAGGCAATGATCGTGAGGTCGGTCCCTTCGCGCATCGTTACGGCTTGGCCGATCGTGAATTCGTAATCGCCCGACTCATATACGTCCTCGACCGGGTTCCTCCCGATCCGGATATAGGCGCCGCCTTCATAGCCGACCAGCGCTTCCGTCATTCGTTTCGTCTCGTGTCGGTCCGCCGGCATGAGCACCGCGAGACCCGGGATGGCGCGGGTTACAGCCAGATCCTGCACCGAATGATGCGACATCCCCAGCGCTCCATAGCTCACGCCGCCGCTTATGCCGACAAGCTTCACATTGGTAGCGGAATAAGCGACGTCCACTTTGATCTGTTCAATACTGCGCATACTCAGGAAGCAGGCGGGAGAAGTGACGAACGGTTTCTTGCCGCTGTGCGCCAGACCGGCGGATATGCCGACAATATTCTGTTCGGCAATGCCGACTTCGACGAATTGCTCCGGATAAGCAGCAGCAAAAGGCGCCATCGCGGCTGATCCGCGGGAATCACTGGCAAGCACCACGATGTCCCGGTCCTCTTGGGCCAGTTTCAGCAGCGTTTCGCAGATGACTTGACGATTCGGTATTTGATTAGCCATGGCTTTGCACCCGTCCTTCCTCCGTCAAACTCTTCAGCTGATCGGACAGTTCCTCCAGCGCCTTCGCAAGCTCCGCGTCGGTTGGCACATGATGATGCCAATGCGGCACATTCTCCGCAAACGATACCCCTTTTCCTTTCACCGTATGGGCCATGATGAGCGTAGGTTTGTTAGGTACGGTCGGCACGGATTCGAAAGCGTCAACCAGAGCCTCCAGATCGTTCCCGTTGAGCGAGACGACATTCCATCCGAAGGAAGCCCATTTCTCGTCGAGCGGGTCAAGTCCCATGACATCTTCCGTCGAGCCGCTGATTTGCAGCCGATTACGGTCCACGATACCGACCAGGTTGTCGAGTTTATAATGAGCTCCTGCCATAGCCGCTTCCCAAACAGAGCCTTCCGCTTGTTCGCCATCGCCCATGAGACAGAACACACGGTACTTCCTGCCATCGCGTTTGGCTGCCAGTGCCATGCCGACAGAGATAGCCAAGCCGTGGCCCAGCGCGCCTGTGTTCATTTCGATCCCGGGGACCTTGTTGTTCGGATGACCAATCAGCTTCGTACCGAATTGGCTGAAGGTAGCAAGCTCCTCCTTCGGGAAGAACCCGCGATCGGCGAGGATGCACCACAGAGATTCTACCGAGTGGCCTTTACTGGCGATGAAACGGTCACGATTCGTATCCTTTGGAGCGGCCGGGTCAATATTCATCACCCGGTAATACAATGCGGTCAGGATATCCGTGTTGCTGAGAGAACCTCCGGTATGTCCCGTCTTTGCACCGTGAATCATGCGCAGAAGATCCATCCGAATCTGAACGGCCTTTTCCCTCAATGCCTTTATCTCCATGGTAGGGCCTCCTTTATTTTATAAACCTGCGCCGCGGAGCCAAGCCTGGATTTCCTGCTCCGTCGGATCTACGGGATCTGGCGTCAACCCCGGTATATAACGGCAGGCTTCATATAATGCAGGGATCGCGTTAGCATGCACGCCAACGGAATGATGGACATAAGGCCCTTGGACGAGCTTTTCTTCCCACAGCGGCCAGTCGTTCACTTCGACCCATACATACGAACCCCGAGTGTAGGGCCCTTGAATGCCCCGGGCTTTGCCGAGGAACAGCTGGTACTCGCCGTGGTCGCCATCGAACCTCGCAAGCGTCATATGGCCTCCCTTGATTTCTCCCTCATGCGTGCCTGGCGCGTGATCGTCGAACAAGAAATGCTTCCGGAGCTTGGGTTTGTCTTCAACCGAAAGGGATACCGGGAAGTTGCCGCAGTGAAAGAGCAGTTCACCATTCGCATTCTCCGGATGCCGAACGGTCAGATCAGCGAAAAACGTAGGGTGCTGGTTCATCGTCGCAGCCTGAGTCATGACCGACGTAATGGCGCCGTGGATATCCGTCTCGCATGTCACGGGGATTTGTTCATCCGTCAGAATCGCATTAGCCAAGCATGGCATAATGCCCATGGCGTCCTGCAAGGAGGACCAGCATTGGATAGCGATCGCCGTACTGCCCGTCTGAATCGCGTACTGCTTCATGGCCACCTTCAGCGCCGCAATCCGTCTCACATCCGACTCAGTCACTTCCGACCAGTCCAGTTTCTCTTTAATGTAATCGACGGCTTCCGCAAGCTCAGAGCTGTTCCCATTCTCGATACGCTTGGAAGCCCTCTGTATATCAACAAGGGTGATCGGATGAATTTCAATGCCGAAGCGCTCGAGCAGCTCACCCTCGTTGCACATCATCGTCCAGAACGATGCCGGACGCGGTCCGATTTGCAGGATACGCAGCCTGCGGAACTGCCGGACGACATTGGCTGCAGCGACGAAGTTCGTGAACCCGCGTTCAAATACCGGATCGTCCACCCTGCTGTTCGTCACATAGGTAAAGGGAACATTGAACCGCCGCAGCACTTTGCCTGTTGCGAACAGGCCGCATTGGGTGTCACGCAGCCGCATGCCGTCCTCCAGGGGAGATTCGTCACGCGGCCCCCACAGCAGGACCGGCTTGCCGAGCGCCTTCCCGACCCGCGCTACGGTATCCTCCGTGCCGAAGTTACAGTGGGGAAAGAATACGGCATCGACGTTCTCCTGCCGGAAGCGCTCCGCGATCAACTCCGCGTTAATGTGGTCATCGTACAGCAAGCCCTCTTGGTTCAGCCCTTCCAGATCGACGATATCGATATCGAGCCCGAAGCTGTCCATCTTCTCCCGGATCATCACTTTGTACCGGAAGGCATCCTCCGCACTGAATACGAAGCGCCTGGTAGGTGCATACCCCAGCTTTAATTTTTTCAAATCGTTATCCCCCTCGGATCGATGAATGGATGAATAGATGATGACTATTACTAAACTAAACAAAACCATATAAACTGAACTAGTTTAGTTATGTTTCCTGTTTTTCCCTGATTCCCCTCTAAATTATCACGATAAAACCCACTAGTCAATTCATTTTTAGTGTATTTTTTATAAACTTTATATTCATGTTTAGTCATAATTAACTTTTGTTTAGATCAATATTGCATATTATGGAGCAGAAGAGTAAACTTAACTTACTAAAAAAAACGAAGGAGGCCTTTTCGTTGAGAATGGAGGACATCGCCCGACTGGCCGGCGTATCCAAATCGGCGGTTTCGCTTGCCCTGAGCGGCAAGCCGGGAATCGGGCAGGAAACCCGCGAACGGATTCTGCAGATCGCCAAAGAACACGATTATCTGCCCAAGCTGCGCAGCGACCAGGCCGGAACGCCTCAGAAGTCCATTACGTTCCTGGTGTTTGCCAATTCGGGGATCGTGCTCCATGAGTATTATCAACAACCGTTTTTTCGGGAGTTAATCCATTTCATCGAGGAAAGGTGCCGGTCGCTTGGTTACTCGCTGATCTTCAGTACAGTCGACTTGGATAAGGACGATCACGAGATCGCCGCTCTTGTGGAAGAGAAACGGAGTCAAGGCGTCATCCTGCTGGGGACGAACTTATCCCGTGCACGGGTGTCCTCTATCGCGCAGCGGCTTCTTCTACCGCTGGTCGTGTTGGATAATTGCTATGAGACGCTGCCGTATCACTTTGTCGGCATCAATAACATGATGGGGGCTTATCAGGCCGGGGTTCACCTTTGTGACCTCGGGCATCGGCATATCGGCTATATCGCCTCAGACGACCGAATTCACAACTTTGAAGAGCGCAAGCGGGGCTTTGCCTTTTCCCTTAAGGAACGAGGCATTGTACTCGAGGAGGATTGCATTTTCTCTGTGGCGCCGACCATTCTGACTTCCCAGGAAGCGTTAAAGCTTCAGCTCGACGCCTATCTTTCGTCGGGCAGAGCGATGCCGAGCGCCTTCTTCTGCGAATGCGACTATATTGCAATCAGCGCGCTGAAGACGTTAGCTGAGATGGGCTTCCGTGTGCCGGAGGACGTGTCGGTCGTCGGCTTCGACAATATCACGGAAGCGAGGATCGTTACGCCCGAACTCACCACCGTTCATGTGGAGAAAGAACGCTTAGCCATACAAGCGGTGGACGTGCTCGTGCGGGATATCGAGAGCGACGTGCCCGTCCGGACCAAAATCGCAGTGGATACGCAGCTTATCGAACGGCAGTCTGCACGGATGTTCACCAAACCGCATCCGGAATGACTACGCATGAAGCACGGGACCCGCGATGATTGCGTCCGCATACTGCAGGGTGAGCTGCCCGGCATCGTCTGCGCTTAGATCGAGCACAGCCTTCTGCGGCAGCCTCCCCCATCGAACGTTCCGCGCAGCTGCAGATGGTGGTTTCTTAGCTCAGCGGATGCCCGGCTGGCGGCGTGCCGCCCAGCTCCTTGTGCAGCAGGGACAGGGGGCAAGCTCCGCAAATTCAGGGCCGTCAGCCACTCCGCCATCCCTATCCTGCGCATTCGCGTCCCCCTCCCTTCCGGATTCATCTACTTCATCTCCGCCTGCTTAGCTGCCGTTTCCCAGAGATCCTTCATCAGGAAGGAATCGGCCTTCTTCGTGCTGTACCAGTCGATCATGAACTCGTCAATCTGCTTGCCCCCGGCTTTCTCCCAGGCTGCCACTGCATCCTGGTACGCCTGGTCCGCCGTATATTTCGATCCGCCCAGCACGGCCTTGAGCCAGATATCGTTAATGTCCTTCGTGACGGTATTCAGCGTCGTCTGCAGCTCCTTGGGCAGCGTAGGCATGTGTTCGCCGAGCGTGACGGTCCGGTATTTTTTGCCCGGATCCATGTAGAGCTTCTTCGCACGTTCATAGATCTCGAGGCCCGCCTTCTGCTCAGGCCTGGACGGGTCGAACTGGCTCGCGATCAGCGAGCACCGCCCATCGAGCAGCCGGGAATACGGCTGGGCAAAATCAGCCGCCCAGGCGACCTCCGTCTTGGTCTTCTCCGGATCGGCCGGCTTCGGGCAGCCCTTCTCATCCAGGCGGTGGTGCGTGCCTTCCAGTCCGAACAACAGGGTACGGCCCGTCGCTTTCCGGTCAAGGAAATCGATATAGCGGATGGCCGCCGCCGCATCCTTCACCCGGGCGTTGATCGCCGTGGTCGCCTGCAGGGGATTCTGCACTTCGGGGATATACTCTCCGGCCGTACTCTTCGGCAGGGAGATCGGCTCAACTACCGCCTGCGGCGCCGATTTGCGGAGTGTCGCCAGATCCGTAACCGTGAATTCAAACCAACTGCCGACATAGGTCGGATAGATCCCGACCCGCCCGTTCAAGAATTCCTGCCTGGCCTTGGCGCCATTCTTGTCATTGGCGAAATCCTTATCGACCAGCCCTTCGTCGAACAAACGCTTCTTGAAGGCAACCGATTCCCTCGTATACTCAAACGCGCGGCTCGGCTGATCGTTCACCAGGCCGTAGCTGGACCCCGGGCTCCCAAACATGCCGTCAATCACATTCTCCGACCGCCAGCTGAGCGCCATGCCGTACGTGTCCTTCTTCCCGTTGCCGTCCGGGTCCCTTTCGGCGAAGGCCTTGGCCACCTGATACAGCTCCTCCGTCGTCTTCGGCACCTCCAGGTTCAGCGCCTTCAGCCAGTCCGTTCGGATGAACAAGCTGTTCAGAGGCGACGTCTCCAGCACCCGCCCGATTTTATAGATTTTCCCGTCCGGTCCGGTGGTTACTTTCTTCAGTCCCGGATAATCCTTCAGCAGCTGCTTATATTCCGTACTGTACTTCTCAATGAGGTCATCCAGCGGCAGCAGCTGTTTCTGGTCGATCAGCGGATTGAGGATGTTCGGGTCGAATTCATTGATGATGTCCGGCGCACTCTGCGAAGCGAACAGCACGTTCCACTTCTGCGCCGGATCCGTGCGCGGGATGGGTACGAAGGTCACGTTCGCCGGCCCGTTCTCATTCAGCCACTTCGTCCAGCGGTTATTCTCGATCTTGCCCTCTGAGGCCGGCACGTTCCCCCGGTCATAGACCGACACGGTAATGTCGCCTTTCTTGTCAGCCGGCCCCTCACCTCCTGCCCCTGACGGGCTGTCGGCCCTCTGCGGTTCGCCGCTGCATGCAGCGATCAGGGCCATCGACAATACGGACAGAACGGCGATGCACTCTTTTTGTCTCATCGGCACGGTACCCCTCTCTATCTTGTGGTATCAACGGACCTGACTCTATTATCCTCACTCTGACGCCATCCCTCACCCTTTCACGGAGCCGATCATCACCCCCTTCACGAAATACTTTTGAATAAAGGGATATACGATGAGCATGGGAACGATGAGTACGATGATCCCCGCGGCCTTGATTCCTTCCTCCACAACATGAACCTGATCGTCCGGCTGGACGAGCATGCCCTGCTGCAGCACGCTCTGACTCTGAATCATCTGCTGAACCAGCACCGATACATTCTGCATCGTGGAGTCATTGATGTAGATCAGCATGCTGAAAAACACATTCCAGTAGGCCACGCCGTAGAACAGGGACAAGGTCGCAAGGACCGGCATCGAGACGGGCAGCAGTACCTGTACGAGCAGACGAACCTCTCCGCAGCCATCCATCCTCGCCGCCTCCTCCATCTCGATTGGAAGCTGCTCGAAATACGTGCGCAGGATGAGCATGTTGTAGGTGCTGACCAGACCGGGCAGCCAGATCGCCCAATAGGAATCGATCAGGCCCAGGCTCTGGACCACCAGGTACGTAGGAATGAGGCCGCCCGAGAAGATCATCGTGAAGATCATGGCCAGGGTCAGTCCCCTTCGGGCATAGAAGAAGGGGCGCGATAACGGATACGCGGCGAGCAGGGTTGTGAGCATGCTCAGCGCCGTTCCGGTGACTGTGATGACGGTACTGTTCCGGAAAGCTTGGAGGATCGACGTGCCGCTCGCCAGCAGCTTATACGTCTCCAGGCTGAAGTCCACCGGCCACAAGGTCACCCGGCCCGTCTGGATAGCTTCCGAACCGCTGAAGGAAAGCGCTGTCAGATGCAGGAGCGGAAACAGGGACGAGCAGGCCAGCACAGCCAGCAGTACATAGTTGACGGCATAGAACACTTTTTCTCCGGGTGATGCACGCATAGGAATCCTCCTCCACTTCTGATTAAAATAACCCTCTGCCATAGCGTCTTGCGGCTCCGTTCACGATCAGCAGCAGCAGGAACGATACGCAGGATTCGAACAGCCCCATCGCGGATGTCAAACTGAACTGGGCTCCCTGCAGGCCTACCCGGTAAATGTAAGTGGAGATGACATCCGCCACATCCTTAACCGCCCCGTTCGACAGGATGAACACCTGCTCGAAGCCCACCTCCATCACCCGTCCCATCGAGAGAATGAGCAGCAGAATCATGGTCGGTGCGATCCCGGGAAGCGTAATGTGCTTGATCTGCTGCCATTTGCCTGCGCCGTCGATGTTCGCCGACTCGTACAATGCAGGGTCTATGGCCGCCATCGCCGCGAGATAGATGATGGCGTTGAAGCCCATGTCCTTCCACACGCCGGCCCCGATGAACAGGGTCACCCACGATCCCGGATTGTACAGGAAGGGGTAGGGCTCACCGAGCAGGCCGGATAACCACTTGTTGAGCGAGCCTTCGATGCCGAACACCGTGATCACCATGCCGCCCACGATAATCCACGAGAAAAAATGAGGCAGATACACCAGCGTCTGGGTGAGCTTCTTGAACCACATCCGTTTCACTTCATTGAACATAACGGCCAGCGCAATGGGAAACGGAAAGGCGACGACAATCTGCAGTACACTCAGCAGCAGCGTGTTCCTGATGATGCGGACCGTGCTGTAGTTATGAAACAGCTTCTCAAAGTTGTCCCAGCCGACCCAGGGGCTTCGCAGCACGCCGTCATATAAGTTGTAATCCTTGAATGCAATGATGATGCCGGCCATGGGGACGTATTTAAAAATCAGGTAGTACAGAACAACGGGCGTGAACATGATCAGCAGCGGGAGGTTCATCTTGAATCTCCGGCGGATGAGCCGCCTTTTTGGGGCAAGTGCTCGGGCATCTCCTGCTGCATCTGTTGGAATGCTGTTCATGGGGATCTCACTCTCCTGCGCTTGGTGAGTCCACTATATCCTCTACGGACGGACGCCATCCATCGCTCATTTTCCCGGAATCAACCGAATTCCCGGCAGAGGAAAAAGGACCGCGCAGACTCCGTGCGCGGCCCCTCCTTCCGCAGCAGGCAGCTCCATCAACAAAAGGGAGCGCATCAACAAAAAGGAGCACATCAACAAAAGGGGAGTGTCAGCCCTTGACCTGCTCCTGCCTGCGATAATCGCCGGGTGTCAGACCCGTCAGCTTCTTGAAGGAGCGTATAAAGGTATTGGGATGCAGGTAGCCGACCCTCCCCGTAATGTCCTGGACCGACTCACCGGTAGAGGAGAGCAGCTCCTTGGCCCGCTCCACCCGAATCTTCGAAAGCTGCTCCGTAAAGTTGATGCCGAGCTCCTCCTTGAACAACCGGCTGACGGTCTTGACATGCACCCCGAACGTGTCACCCAGATGCTGGAGCGATAAATCCGGGTTGGCATAGTGCTCCTCGAGATAGACTTTCATGTCCTGTACGAGCCGGAAGCTCCCCTTGTCCGCCCGAAGCTCCGCCATGCTCTGCGCCAGGCTGGCAAGGATGCCGCGCAGCTCCCGCTCCAGCTCCTCCAGCGTCTCCCATTGATCCACTGCCTGCTCCAGCCGGATCAACCCTTCCTGCAGCCATCCCCCGCTTAGCTCAGGCGGCAGATTCGCCAGCTCCTTCTGGAGGAAAAACACCATGCAGCCTGCCAGGCTGCTCACCTCTTCCCTGGAGTAAAAGCCGCCTCGGATGTCGCTGAACATGCGGTCATACCTGCCCTCCCAGCTGCCATCCCCCGCTCGAAAGGCCATCGCCAGCTCCCGGACGGACTGCAGGGGATTGCCCGGCTTCAGCCTGGAGACCGCGTCCAGCTGCCAGTAGCCCGCGACCGGTTCCGTTCCCAGGGAAGGCATGTAAGCCAGAGCCTCCAACGCCTCCGCGTACGATTCATGCACCTGGTCCGCCGTCCCCACCCAGGTTCCGATGCCGATGGATACCGTGAAGTGCAGATGGTCCTGCACCCAGCGGATCAGCTCATCAGCGAGCCCCTTGATCCGTGCTTCATGAACGGAGCCCTCCCGCCCGGAGGGAGGCAGCCTATGAACCGCCGCCAGCTGCTCGCTGCCCGTCCACTCCGCCCAGATCCCCGTTTCTGCCAGTTCTGCGGTTTCCTTCATGACACCGGACAGCACGAATTTGAGCAGGTTCTGATCCCGGTGGGAATACGTATGGATGAAGGTGGAATACCTGTTGATCTTGATGACGCTTACAACAAAGGAACCGGACTCGTACGGCAGCTTCAGACTGCGCATCTCCTCCTGCCATTCCTCCGGCTGCAGCGTCCGTTCCCCCTCCAGCCACGCGTGAAAGAAGGTTTTTCTTCGGTAGATCAGGTTTTCCTCGTGCTGCTTCTGGTAGTCCCCGGCCTGCTCCAGCAGATGCTCGAGGGCGGATTGAATGAACTTGAACTCATCGTGTCCATCCTTGCGGAACAGCTCCGCACTCTTCTTCTCCGTGTACTGCTGAATCCGGTCGACTATGGACTGTACCGGCCGCATATTACGCCTGGATACGAAGACGATGCCCAGCACGCCCAGCAGGCAAAAGCCAAGCAGGATCAAGATCGAATATTTCGAGAGTGCAGACACAACCCGGAACAGATGCCCATGGGCGACCCCGCTCCGAATGCTCCAGCCGAGATAGTCCGAGGCCGTAGTGGATTGAACAAAGGAGCTGTCATCCGCGTTGGAGTAAATCAGGCTCCCCCCTCTGTCGTAGAGCGACACCTGCTGGTTCTCCAGCGAGCCTGTCATGGACTGCACGAGCCGGGCTACCGACTCGGTTCTGACGTTCACCACGATAACCCCATCGGTGCCCGTGAAGAGAGGCGTATACCGGACGAGGGACAGCAGCTCCCGCGGCTCCTGCTCTGTGAACCCCCGGCGGATCTCCATCCACGGCCGGTTCAGACTTGGCTGGGCCAGCGCTTCCATAATAATTCCCTTGTCGCTGAACTCCTCCAGGGGCGTGACCGATAACGGAGTGAGTACCGTGCCATCATAAGTGCGGTACAAGTAAATGGATTCGATGAGCGGCATAGCCGTCATCATATTCTTCAGCTTCACACCCGGCATGACCGAGGAGTAGAACCGCTCTTCCCTCAGTCCTTTCTTGAAAAAATCCATCATCGTATCATCCGCCGCGATTTCATTGGAGACCAGATTATCGATAAGCTGCAGTTCATTCTCCAGCGATTGCAGCAGCTGACCGGCGAAGATCCGGTTCGATTCGGCCGCTGTTCGCTGCGACACGTCATTAAAGGCCATGAGCAAGCTGAACATCAGCAGGGGAATAAGGAGCAAAAAGATTAGGATATAGGAGAGCGTCCACCGGTGAAACCAAGTTCTTGCCAAAGGTAAGGATGCCTTCAAATTCCACCCTCCTGTCCATGCAAGCGGTTTAATTCTACAACGATATACATTCTCTGGAATATGCTGACATTCCTTCCCCCTATGCATTGCATTGCAGATCTGTCCTTCAACGTCAGCCGGCGGACCCCCGGGACATCACCGTCCTGGGTCTGCCGGCTGACGAAGGAAACTTGCATGGGCCCCGCAATGACCCCTGGGTCATCGCCTGCATATACTGAGTCTGGAAATGATCCACAAAACATCATGTCGCGGAGATTGTCGTGGCACGAATCCCCAGTCTCTTTGAAGGCCGGAGGCAAATCTTTATTCATAGAGTAACGGGCGGCGGCCGCCGCGGTCGTGCAACGATCATTTACGGCGACTCTAGGGATGGCGGAAGATGTTCCCTGAGGAAGGCTGTCGTACGGGTCAGGGACGTGGATGTGGTTGGCTAAGGCCCCGATGCGTCGGCTGCGTCCGTATTAGGACTATTCCGAAAACGTCAAAAACGCCCCACTAGGCTCGAGACCTGGTGAGGCGTTTTTTCACATCCCGCGTTCCTTGATTGGTCTGTCTGTCAGCCGTGCCCCTATTTGCCTCCCTTATCGAGGTAAGCCTGAATCTGCTTCTGCAGCTCGGCACGCAGTTTATCCAGCCCGAGCGGCTTCAACTCTGCATTCAGCTTGGTAAACTGGGCTTCCCAGTCCTGGAACTGTCCTGTCTTGAGCTGCTGGACGAACGGCTCGGTCTTCGAGGCGATATTGGCGAATTCGCCCTTCACATTCGTGTTGTCAAAGGTAAACCTGGCGAGGACCGGGGCGTAATACGTGTCCGGCTTCGCCGAATATTCGTAGTACTTCTTCGCCGTTTCGTCGAGGTCCGCGTTCAGCCGGATCATAGACGGGTTCCAAGTCAGCTCATACCCGGGGAAGCTATAGTTCTTGGACTCACCGAGCAGCTTGATCCCCGTGTCGCCGACCGCTTCCCAGTGCTTGCCGGCAATGCCGTGCTCGAAGAGATCATGATTCTCCCGGGAGGCGAACAGCCAGTCAAAGAATTTCATGGTCCGGTCGATATGCTCGGAGGTAACCGGAATGGCAACCGAGTTGTTGGATCTATAGTTTGTGGCGATGCTCTGCGGCTTCATCTCCCGCACATCCTTGCGGAAGACGAAGAATTCCAGATCCGCCCCGGGCAGCGTCTCCTTCAGCTTCTTCCGCTCCGCCGCATAGGAAGAGATCGTGCCGTAATACGAGGCGGCTTTGCCGGACATGAAGTAAGCTCCGTGGTCCTTCTGGCTCAGCACATCCTTCTCCAGATACTTGCGCCACTCGGCCCACTTATCATACTGCGGGAAGGCGGTTTTCATTGTATTGTACGGGGCCGGAAGCTTCGCCCACTCCGACGCGGGATCTCCCGCAATCACGATGTTCTTGACGGTCTTCAAATCATCCGACAAGTGCACGAAGGAGCTGATTCCGTTAATCAGCATCGGCTTCACGGTCTTCATCACAGGCTCGTCGCTGGCCCAGATATCCTGATAGCCGCTGACCCCTTTCAAGGCGAGAGGCGTCATCCCCTTCTCTTCCGCCAGCACCCGGTCGTAGAACTTCTTCAGATCCGCATAGGAGCTGATCGGGGCCATACCGTATTTCTCCCGCAGGTCCTTGCGGAGATAGATGACCTGGATATCGAAGAAATATTGGGTGAACGGGATTGTATAGATATGGCCGTCATCACGCCGGTTCGCGTCGACGAACTCCGGCGGGAACGCTTTCTTTAATCCCGGGTATGCATCGTTGTTATAGTACTTGTCGAGCAGGGCATAGGCTCCCTGGGGGATGAGCTCCTTGAGGTTCATGAACTCCGCATCGAACACGAAGTCCATCTCTTCCCCGGCGGCCATCATCAGCTTGACCTTCTGTTTATGGTCGCTGATCGGATTCCATTCGAAGCTCAGCTTCGTGTTCAACGTATCCCGGGTCCGCTTCTCAAACTCCTCCAGGACGAGCGGCAGGTCCTTCGGCTGGTCGCCGAACAGCATCCCCTTCAGGGTGACGGGCTCCAGGTCCTTCCCGGAGCCTGCCCCTCCCGGGTCGTCGCTGCCGCAGGCTGCCGTGGTTCCGAGAAGCGCCGCAGCCATTACGGCTGTTATTAGACGTTTTGCTGTTATTAGACGTTTTGCTGTTATTAGACGTTTTGCTTTCATCGATGTTTCCTCCCTTTTGTTCCCCGGCTTGGTTGTGATCCCGGATTCTATATTGATTGGCAGATCAGCCCTTAACTGCGCCGACCATCAAGCCCTTCACAAAATACCTCTGAAGAAACGGATACAGGAGCACGATCGGACCGATCGTTACAACGGTGGTAGCCAGACGTACCGTAATTGCCGGCGGAATGAAATTCGGAATCATAACGTCAGCCGCAATCTGGTTCACATAATCGAGGTTGTTCATGATCCGCTGGATGAGGTACTGCAGCGGGAATTTATCGGGATCGCTGATATAGAGCAGTGCGTCGAACCACTTGTTCCAATAGCCGAGCGCGTAGAACAATCCTACGGTGGCCAGGGCCGGCAGCGACACGGGCAGAATGATGCGGAACAGAATATAGGCATCGTTCGCTCCGTCGATCTTCGCGGATTCCGCCAGCGATTCATCGATAGAGGCGAAGAAGTTGCGCAGCAGGAACATATTCCACGCGCTGATCAGCCCGGGGATGATCAAGACCCAGATGGAGTTCTTCATGCCGAGATACTTCGAGATCAGCAGATAATTCGCCACGAGACCTCCGTGGAACAGCATCGTGAAGTAGGCATAGAAGGCGATGGCGTTACGGTACTTCACTGTCTTGACGGAGATCGCATAGGCCATGGCGCTTGTGAAGATCATCGAGAGCGCCGTACCGGCCACCGTGACGAAGGTCGTTACGCCGTAGGCTTTGTAGATCGTATGGTCCTGGAAGATCAGCTTGTAAGCTTCAAGGCTGAATTCGACCGGGAACAGGGTGTACCCGTCCCTCAGGATCGTGGATTCAGTCGTGAACGAGGAAGATACGACGGCGGCAATCGGCACAATGCAGTAGAGCGAGAACACGGTCAGTATGAGATAAAACGAGAGCTTGAGCAGCTTGTCTGGGACGCTTTCCCGGATCATGGACAGGCTCCTTTCCTAGTTTCATTTGGTCTTAAAATATAGCCGATTCCGGCGCGGTCTTCTTCGCGATATAGTTCACGGTCAGCACCAGCACGAATCCGATGAAGGACTGCAGGAATCCTATTGCGGCCGACATGCTCATATCGCCCAGGTCCATCAGTGCACGGAAAACGTAGGTGTCGATGACGTCGGTAGTCGGGTACAGCGCGGGATTTCTCCCGATAATGGCATAGATCAGGCCGAAATCCCCGTTGAAGATGCCGCCGACCGCCAGAATGGTCAGCAGGATTACCGTCGGCTTCAGCAGCGGCAGCGTAATATAGCGGATCTTCTGCCAGCGGCTGGCGCCGTCCATGGAGGCCGATTCATAGATGTCGGGGTTCATCCCCGCAATCGTCGCCATATAGATGATCGCCCCGAAGCCGGCGCCGTGCCAGATCTTCAGCAGGACCAGGATCGCCGGCCAATACTGCGGCGAGGACAGGAAAGCAATCGGCTGCACGCCGAGCATCCCCAGGAACTGGTTAATGAAGCCCCCCTCCGTCGCCACGAAAGCGGTCATGAACATGGCCACAACCGTCCAGGAGAGGAAGTGCGGGAAGATCATCACGGACTGCGAGATCTTCTTGAACCACCGGCCTCCCAGCTCCGTGACCATGATGGCGATCGCCACCGATGCCAGAGTGCCGAAGGCGATGAACAGGATGTTCAAGAAGACCGTATTCGTGACGATCTTCACCCAGTCATTCGAACGGAAGAAGAATTCGAAGTTCTTGAGGCCGACGAATTCGCTTCCCGTAATGCCTTTGACCGCCTTGAAATCCTGAAAGGCAATCACAATCCCGCCCATCGGCAGGTAGCAGAAGATCAAGAACCAGATCATCCCCGGCAGGGCCAAGGCGTACATGAATTTGTTGCGCAGCAGTTCATAGAAGAAGGCTCCCAGGGCTCCGCGCTGCTTTCCCGAGAGCTTTCCCCGCAGAACCTCGGGCTGATTCATGATCGTATCGCTCATTTCCATCCTCCTTCATTTTGTCTTCGCTTGGCTTCTGTGTATGAGGCTAGATTAGAGGGAAACGGCACACTCCGAAAGTACGGAATCGGACAAAGACACTGTTTTTTCATCCCCCAGGTACTATAAAATCCGGTCAAACCCTTCAATTGCTGCCGATGGCCTCATCCGGACGGTCTGCCTCGTGGGATTTACGGAAATGATCCGGCGTTTTGCCGCTGTATTTCTTGAAGGAGACGTAGAAGTAATTGGTGTTCTCGAAGCCCACCATCTCCCCGATCCGGTTCGCCGGATATTCGGTTCGAAGCAGCAGCTCCTTGGCCTTCTCGAAGCGGTATTCGCTGAGGTACACGTTAATGGATACGCCGACGATCTCCTTGAACACGCGCCTCATGTAGTTCGTCGACAGCCCGCCAACCTCCACCAGCGACTCTACGGTGAGACCCGCGTCCCTGTAATGCTCATGGATGTAATCCTTGATCTTGTCCACGAGCAGCTTGTTCTTCTGCGAGGAATCCCGGTCCCTCTGCGCCACCGCCTTGCCGCACAGCTCCAGGTACCACTCCCGGATCTCCTCCAGGGTCTCCCACTGGTACAGCCGCTGGCCCAGATGGCCGATGCCGAGCCGGAATTCTTCGCCCGCCCCGCCCATGACGGCCGCCGTCCGCGCGGTGGAGACGAGCAGCTGGGTCAGAAGCAGCATGATCTCGTCATAAGAGGTCCGGCTGAGCATGGTCGTATATTCTTCCACTGCCTTGCGGGTCTTGTCCAGGTCGCCGAGCTTGACGCTGTCGACTACCTGCTTCTCCAGTACCGACGCGTGCCCGCCCGGCAGCGGCTCACGCGCAGCCTCGAAGCCGGCGGGAACCAGGCATCCCCTGCCAAGTACCAGCCGGTAGCGGGATGCACTGTATGCGCAGGCCCAAGCGCCCGGAATCTGCGGGAGCTCCTCTGCCGTTGTGCCCATCGCGGCAGAGACGCTGAGCTTCAGATATTGGGCTGCACTCTGACGAATGCGGGTGAGCAGGTCCGCGAGCTCCTCCTCCCTTTGTACTTCCACCTCAGCGCATATCTGGGGGATGATCAGCGTGACAGCATCCCCCTCCTCTTCGAAGGCGGTCACTCCCCACGCGCTGCCGCCAACTTCCTCCGCAATATTGCACAGGGCATATTTCAGGAGGGAAATGTCGGCCGCACTATAAGAAGCGCCCAGCTGGCCGTAATCGTCCAGACGAAGCAGGCAGACCTGCAGCGGCCCATCCCCCAGCTCCATTCCGGCTTCCTTGAGTTTACGGGCCATCTCGGCCGCGTCCGACCAGCCGCCGGCCGTTAGCAGCCGGAGGGCTTCCCTGCGTCTTGCGGACTGGTAGCCCGCCGAGCGGACCTGCAGATCCTGCACCTTGTTCTCGAGATAGTGGAAGGCGCCGGAGAGCAGATCGAATTCCGAGCGGTGAGGCCGCTCTCTCTCCTCCGCCTGCACACTCCTCACGCTTGTGATCAGCCGGTGAATCGGGCTGTAGATCATCCGGGTGAAGAAGGCTGCA
The DNA here is from genome assembly GCF_049942825.1 of Paenibacillus sp. S-38. Lineage (NCBI taxonomy): Bacteria > Bacillati > Bacillota > Bacilli > Caryophanales > Paenibacillaceae > Paenibacillus > Paenibacillus sp. S-38. The sequence continues at coordinate 2,208,509 of NZ_CP187970.1, read as the reverse complement.
GACGCCAGCACGATCAGGAGGAGGATGGCCGTCACCCCCAGAATATCGTTTTTGATTCCGTTCACTTTGCCGAGCAGCGTCTCGTAGTTGATCAATCCGATGAAGGTCCAGCTGAGGCTGTCCGACTTGATATAGAAAGCGCGGTGCTCCTTCCCGTCCAAGGTCAGCTCCAACGTCCCTTTGGACGTTCGGCTCTTCAGGATGTCTTGGACATAAGACTGATCCGACAGGCTGCTGTTGATCTGCGTGCTGTCCGAATGCGACACGACGGTCCCCTGCCGGTTGATGATCATCGACTGGAACGACCGGTTCCCCGTTCCGTTCATCACCATATCCTGCAGCACGCGCTGATCGAGGTTCAGGACCATAGCCCCGTTCGTCACCCGGTCCTCTCTCATATTCAGATACACGATGGAGATCAGATGATGATCATAGGCTTTGCCGTCAAGCTTGAAGACCGCATGCCGCGGAAGGAAGATGCCCGCACGGAAGGGCTCGGTGCTCTCGAGCAGCTTCAGCAGATCCCGGTCGTAGAACTCGTCAAACGGCCGGGCGGTGGACAGGGAGGAGAAGACAAGCTTCTCCTGGAAGTTGAACAGATACACCGAATGCACGAGCGGATTCGAGCTCGCCGTCTCGTAGAGCTTGCTCCCGATGCGCCCCATCTCCTGCGTGCTGTAATCCGTGCTGTAGAAGGCCGGCTGAATCTCCGTGCTGGCGAACACGCCGGCAAAATGCTTATAGGTTGAACTCAGGAGCAGGCTTGCCGTGTTGTACGACTGCTGTATGGCCCGGTCCGTAGAGGAGTTGATCTCCGCCGTCAGGTTCTCGGACACCTTGGTGGTGACGATGATCGTGAGTGCGCCGATGACCAGCAGACCGACGAAGAGATAGGACAGGATAATACGGATCAAGAGTGGTTTGTTCAGCATGAATGCTTTGATTCGCTGCATTAGCGGCCCTCCAGTGCATAATGGCTTCCTTTGTAGCTTCGCAGCTTGGCTTTTGGGGATGCCCCCTCCTTCACTCGAGCGGTAACGAGAGCTCTCGATGACTACTTTCCGATAAGTCAAAAAAGGACCTTTGGGGGTCCCTGCCGGAGCTGCCTATTCGTTGGATGCGGTTACAATTCGTAGTAAAAACAGCATACCATAGGATGGTGTGCTGTTTTTTTAGAGGGATATGCGGATTTTTAAGGGCTGCGGCGGGCAGGACATCCAAGATCGGATATCCTGCCTTCCCTGCTCTTTCAGGCGAGTATGAGGCCGCAGCATGTATGAAACCACGGAAGACACGGCTGTTGGGACTGAGAGGAGGACGCATCCCGGCTGAGCTGCAGGGTCAGCAGGGGCCGTCCCTATCCTAGGTCTGGGCGGCCATCCCGCTGACCTGCGGCGCAGCCGGACGCTTCCTCCCGGATGGTCTTCCCGCCTCCCATCTCACGGATTCGGAGGCCGATGTCCTCCCCGTTCCCGTCCAGCCCCCGGATGGAGAACTCCTGAATCCGGCCGTCCGTAAGCGTGACGAGGATGCGGTCCGCTGAGGGCGCTTCCGCCGACCGGATGGCCGTCGCTCCTTCATGCGGCTCGATAATCGACACGAAGCAGGCTTCCTTCCCCGTGGCGCGGATGCTGACCGTCTTCCTCCTCGCCGGATCATGGCCTGCCGGGTAGTCGCCGCCAAGCGAGGCTTCGAACGCAGCGGCGTTCAGCCCCGACAGGTCGAACACGGCCACGGCCGGCTGCTGAGGGTTGAGCGGCTCGAACGGCAGCGCCTGCGAATAAGGCACGCCCGACAGGTGAACAGGACCTCCGTAGTAATCGGTCCCGGCTGCGGTGCCCTGATCTACGTTCTCGTAACGGGCAGGAAGCTCGGTCACCGGGACGCGCCGGCCATCTTCCAGAATCACGGCAGGGTCTCCCCAGAAGAGCGTCTTCTTGGCCGCCCGGTCGACACTGACGCGAAGCTGCAGCTCGTTGATCCCCTGCAGGGGGACGTTGATCTGCCGCTTGCCCAGAATCCAGGCCCCAAAGCGGCCCTCGGATAGAACCTCCCCATCGCCTGATACTTCGTAGGCGACCCGCTTGTTCACCTGATCGGCCTCCGGGTACCATCCCGTCATGATCTCCTGCCGAGGCGGCCACAGGGAGCGTAGGTGCAGCTTCATCGGTCCCTCTTCGTTGTACAGGATATGCCGGCCGCCCGCGTCATCTCTCCGTATATCGTACTCATGGGCGAATCGGATAAGGGCCGGGCCCCCGCAGCCGTACCAGTCGCAATCTGTTACGAATTGACCCGCTCCATAAGGATCTTCGTTCATCTGCCCGGTGTGCCTGAGATGCTGCAGCTGCGGCGCTTCAAGCCCCTCGAAGCCCTGATAATGGTGCAGCGAGTCGAAGACATGCTCCTCTTCTCCCCGCAGGTAATCGGCCACGAGGACATAATCGTCCGTCACGGCTACGAGCCTCCGCTGCAGCACAGGCTCGGAGTACTCGCCGGTATCTCCCTGTACCCTTGGGATCGCGGGCACTGGCATGTCCCGCCCCTCTATCCACCCTCTCTCCTGCGGGAACGTCTCCGGGTAAGGCGTCTGGCCGCCATAAGGCGGGTCCATCCACCGCGCGGTCGTCTCCACGGCGCAGGCCTGCAGCATGGCTCCGCTGTGGAACAGCAGCCGTTTCGATGCTGCCGGCTCCTGCATGCGCTGATCGACCACGACCATATTGTGGGACAGGGACGCCTGCACCCACATTTTGAACATGAACGATCCATATCCGTACCAAGAAGCCAGCGGACCATAAGCATTCCTGCCATATCGCGTTAGCGCCGTCAGTCCCGTCCGGTCAAAATGTCCGTGATACCCCCCATGCGAGCCGTATTTGACCACCGCCGCCAGCTGATCTTCCGGCCCCGCCCCTTCCTTACGGGACCGCAGGATAGCCAGACCGACATTGTCGGCATAGGCCGAAGCTTCATCATGAACCTCTGCCGGCTCCGGCAGCTCGCCCACACCGTACACGAGATCACGCCGGTAGGCTTCCCGCAGCACGGAGGCATAGGCCGGATCCCGCCATACATGGTAAGCAAGGTCGTACCACCGGATCGTATCCTTCGCCGTGGAATCGTTCGTTCCGAAGAGAATCCCGCGGTGATCGATGAAAGGCAGCATCGCGTCCCAAATATCCTTCACGGTTCGGTAGTTCCGGGTAACCGGCCCATGCTTCGCGAAGGACATGCCGAGGAACGGCTTATCCGCCGACTCCGTCCAAGGGGACAGCATGGCATTACTCCGGTACGAGGGCCGAACCCGCAGATCCTTCAGTCCGAGACCCCAGGGCTCGCAGGCCTGCACCAGCCTTGTGAACATATCTGCGAAGAGGATGACATAGTTGCTCGCCCCTTCAAAATACCAGCCGTCATCCATGATGCCCGTGCCCACCATATCCTTGAAGCCGCCCGGTCCGTCGAGAAAGCGCCGCACCCAGTACATATCCTGGATGGCCAGCGCGCAGAGGAACGCCCCGGCCATGCCGCCCGAAGGGATGTTGTTCGTGTCCCCGTCGGTGATCATCCAATCCGCCTTCTCGATATACAATTGGAACGCGGCCTCGATCCTGAGGTGATCCCCCTCCGAGAAAGCGCCGGAGTCATACAGGAGGTCGTAGCAGGAGGCGGCATCCAGCATGAACTCGCCTTCGTGGATCAATCCCCCGCCGCATACCTTCGGCCCCCTCGGCGTGCGCACCCCGAGCTCTTCGGCAGCCGCGTAGATATGAAAATACGGCGACTCCGTCGCCGGGTACCCATGCTGCGGATCGGCAAACCGCTTCAGCAGCAGAGCGGCTTTATCCCGGTAGGCGGTTCGGCCGGTCAGCTTCCAGGCCACGGCCGCAGCATGCAGGTTGAACCGTTCCGCGAGTTCGAACGCATACGGCCCGCCCGCTCCCCGGGCTCCGGGAACCACCCATTCCTCCGCCCGCCGGACGTAAGCCTCCAGCTCTCTCCGCGCCCACTCGTACTTCTCCAGGTTACGGCGCACCTTAGTCCAGCCGGCTTCGGTATGGATGATATACGGATGGGGCAGCGTCCTGACCGTGTACAGCTTCAGCTCCCGGGCCCGGCTGGAGTCTCCGTTCGGCACGGCGAAGATGCGGTGCTCCTCGTACCCGCCCGGCGCGATGCCTTCGTGCACCTCTGCCGCAAAGCTTACGATGCCCGACTCCCCCGGCCCCAAGAGCAGCATGCCCGTCTCCAGCTCCGTCTTCATGGACTCGTACCCGTAAGCTGCTGTGCCGAGCACGACGGCTTGAGGCTCCTGCGACTGGTTGCTCACGGTGAGATCGTACCGCGCGGTTTCACCAGGCTCCGCGGATCCGGATCGGCGATCGGCATGCAGCCGCAGGCCTCCCTTGGCTTGGAGCCGGATACGGCGGATCGGCAGGGTGTCCGCTGCTTGTTCTCCGCCCGTATACCTCACCGTCAAGCCGACCTTGGCGATCAGCCGCCAGAAGGCCGGCGCCGCCCGCATGGCGTCGAACCGCTCGAAGGCGGCTTCGACCGGGGTCCAGCCTCCCCCTGTGACGGCGAGTACGGCTGTCGTCACCGGAATATATTCGGGCCGGCCGATGTGCAGCGGGTAAACGTTCACCGTCAGCTCCACCGTCGCGCCTTCCGGCGGCAGCCGGAGTTCGAGCGCCAGTGCCTCCCAGTCCCTCCAGTCCTCCGGATGCTCATATTGGAATACGGCTTCCGCTCCGGGCACAATAGCGGCACTGGGGCCTTCTGCGCCTTCTCCCTGTTCCGTAATGCTGAGCCCGTTCCAGGCACGGGGATCCGTTATGCGTATCATGGGTTCGATCGTCCCCTCCTCGTCGTTGAGTTGAATAGAGTTGAGATGAACACCATGGTACACGTTCCAATCCGACATGGGTACATTGATCATAGGAGATTTCTTTAATCCCCAACAATCCCCAACAATCCCCAACGAAAAGGAATCATCAAAATATAACAAGTTGTTTAAAACGAAACCATAAAGAAAAAGAGCAGGACAGGCGCTGATCACGCCCTCCCGCTCTTATACTCGTGCGGCAGCTTGCCGAACTGCTTTTTGAACATGTCGCTGAACTGCCTCGCGTTGTTGTAACCTACTGCTTCGGCGATCTCATAGATCATAAGCTCGGTCTGCAGCAGCAGCTTGACCGCCTGATTCATCCGGATCTCCGTCAGGTACTGCTTGAAATTTTGTCCGGTATGCTTTTTGAAGAAGGAGCTGAAGTAGTAAGGGTTCATATACACCATGGAAGCGATGCTCTCGAGGGTAATATTCTCCTTATAGTTCCCCTCCATATAGTCCTTCACCAGCTTCATCTGCTGCGCTTCCTTCGCTCCGCTTCCGGCCTGAAGCCGGCAAAGGACCGCGCGGAGCTCTGCCGTAACGAACCGCTTCACCTCATCGAAGCGGTCGTATCCCTGCATCGTCCGCAGCCACACCTGCTGTTCCCCGGCGGAAGCTGGAGCGGCAACACCCACCTTCTGCAGCCCCTCCATCAGCTCGAACAGCAGCGTATAACAGCTGGCCACGGCAGCCTCCCTGCTGCCTCCGGCCTCCAGAGCGATCCTCTCGAAGAGCTCACCGAGAATCTCCAGAAGTCCCTCTTCCTCCTTGGCCAGCAGGGACTGCAGGACGGACTCCTTCAGCTCCCCGTGCCACCCGGCAGGCGTTGAGCTCTTCTCCTCCCGCGGCATCCACGGATGGACACGGCCGGCACCGTCAAAATAACTGGCCTGCAGAGCCTCCGCTGCAGCAAGATAGGAAGCCCTGATCCCGCCGAGCCCGGCGGCCTGCCGGCCTACGCCCAAGGTGACGCCCGTCTTCAGATACTCGCGGATCTTCCCGGCCATCTCCTCTGCGAGCTGGAACATATCCCTGCCGGAGGCATGATTGACGATCAGGCACAAGCCTTCCGCCCTGCCCAGCACCACCCCTGCGTCCTGCACCTTCATAAGCTCCTCGCACAGGTTGGTGACGGCAAACAGCAGCAGGCGCTTTTCATGCTCCTCCCAGCTTCCCGATTGGTGCGCTTCAAGCTCCAGGGTCATCACCGTATAGCATGGGAACGGCAGGTCCGCCTTCAGAATCCCGAGCCGGCGTTCCGCCTCCTCCGTCCGGATCTCCTCTTCGGCAAGCCGGTCGAAGATCTCCTCGAGCTGGGACTTCTGGTCCTTCTGCTCGTATACCGCGAGCTTGCCCTTGGAGCTCATCTCCTCGGACTGCTCCCGGACCAGCGCAGCCGCTTTGCCGATCGCCGTGAGCAGGGCGTCCTTCTCGATCGGCTTCACCAGATAATCGACCGCACCGTAAGCAATCGCATCCTTGGCATAGGCGAAATCCTGATAGGCGCTGACGAAGATTACTTTGGTCCGCAGCTTCCGATCACCGGCCCACTTGATGACATCGATGCCGGTACCGTCAGGCATGCTGATATCCGTAATCACAAGATCCGGCTGCCGCTGCTCCATGAGGTCCATAAGTCCCTGTCCCGTCCAGGCCTCCGCTATGATCCGAATACCAAGCTCTTCCCACGGAATCAGCTTCTTCAGCCCCCGGATAATGATCGGCTCGTCATCAGCCAGTATGGCGTTCAGCATCCGTACTCCCCTCCTTCTGGTATGGAAAAGTCATCCGCACCGACGTCCCGATATGGCGGCTGGAGCTCACCTTCAGTCCGAAGTCCGGCCCATACAAGCCTTGAATGCGGTCATGCACGTTCTTCAGACCGATGCTCCCGGGGTCGCCCGCATTCCCGCTCTCCAGTCTGTCCCGGACCTTCTCCAGCGTCTCCTCCGTCATGCCGACGCCATCGTCGTCCACCGTGATGCAGAGGAGCTCCCCGGGCAGCAGCTCCGCCGTAATCCGGATGCTCCCCTTCCCGGACTTCGGCATTATGCCGTGATACACGGCATTCTCGACCAAGGGCTGAATGGACAGCTTCGGGACCGCTGCCCCCAGCAGGCCGGCGTCGAACCGGAAGTCAAGCGAGAGCCGGTGCTCGCCGTACCGGTATACCATCAGGCGGAAGTACTGCTCAATGTTGTTTTTTTCGTCCTGCAGCGTCACGCTTTCTTCCCCGTAATCAAGCACATACTTGAGCTGATGCGAGAGCGACAGGATCATATCGCCGACCTCGTGGTCGTCGCTTGCCACCGCGCTCATCCGGATCACTTCCAGGGTATTGTAGAGGTAATGCGGCCGGATCTGGCTCTTCAGCGCACCGAGCTCCGCCTGCTTCTGCTTGATCTGCGCGACGTACACTTCGTCAATATAGCTCTGCAGCCGGACGACCATCTTGTTGAAGCCGTGGCCGAGCAGGCCGATTTCATCGTCCGTTCTCACGGTCACCCGGGTATCGAAGTTGCCCGACTCCACCTTGGACATCTCCCTGGTGATGCTGCGGATCGGTCCCGAGAAGCGCCTGGAGAACAGGACGGCCACAATGAGCAGCGACACGGCACACAGAAGAATCACGACAACGACGGTGTTCATCATCTGGGTGAGGGTCCGGAACATCTCTTCCTTGTAGACTTCCCCGACCACCTTCCACCCGCTCCCCGCGATCTCCTGCTCCGTCCTTAAGTACTCTTCGGACTCGGCCGGCGTATAGACCTCTCCGATGCGTTCCTCCCGATTGCTGTACAGCACGTTCCCGCTGCCGTCCAGAACATACACCGTATCCTTCGGATTCAGCGCCATCTGCCTGAAGATCTCGTCGAATGCCCCCATGCCCACATCCATATAGAGCGTCCCGACAATATGCTCCTGCAGTCCGGCCATGGAGATGTCGAGGAGATTCCGGGCGAAGGTCATGACCGGCGGGTTCGTTCCGCCATGATACGGCTGCCCGTGGGAAGGGAAGAAGGCCATATTCCTGCTGTTGCGCGTCAGTTCCTCCTTCCAGGCCGGAGCAGGGAACGGCACACGGATGTTCATCGTCTTGTTCTCCTTGGTCAACCGCTGGAACGTCCCGTCCGGGAACACGAAGAAGATGTTCTGCAGGTGGCTGTCCGTATACAGCACCGTCCGCAGGAAGTCGTCCACCGTAGCGGCCAGCCGGTAATCCCCCGCCTTCTTCTGTGCGGAGATCGCTTCGCCGAGATGCCCGTACTTGCCCTCAACCCCATACGAATACATCACCTTGGAGATATTATTGTACTTGGCGTACATGTCGTCGACATTCCGGCCGGCGAACAAGAGCATTTGTTCATAGTTGTTGACCGTGTACCGTTCCATGTAGCCGCTGAAGGTGCTGAGCGACAGATAGCTCAGGGCTAGCAGGGGAACCAGGCCCACGAGAATGAAGGACAAGGTGAATTTGGCGAAAATGCTTTTGCGCAGACGAGAGAAAGTCGACCTGTACACGGGCTCCGCTCCTTGATTTGAACGTCATTTGTATTATCATAACAGGTTCCGGAGGACTTACCTACCGATTCGGGCGGATTCCAGCGAATTCCAGCGCTGGACTGCCGGCTTCGTTCTTGTGACAATAAGGGAAGTCCCTGCACGAGGTGCTGCAGGGACGTTCACGGCTTGCTTATGGAATCCGGACAGCAAGTCTGCATCATCGCAGGAAGGGAGCTATATCGGTGGCTTACCAGTAGGGCTTCCAGTTCTTAAGCACACGGACCAGCGCCTCGAAGTAGTAATAATCGCCCCATAGATTGCACTCGTCGATGCCCATGCCGCGGGGCTTGTTATAGACCGCATGCTTCAGCACACCGTTCGAGCCGGGCAGGTCCGCTGTCGTGTAACGGCGTCCGAGCGCCGCAAGCAGCTCCAGCGCCAGGTCCTCGTATCTCCGCTTATCCGGATCGCCAAGCGGCAGGTGCTTCGTCAGCTCCAGCATGCCGCACACGGCAATCGCCGAGGCCGAGCTGTCCTTCTCCTGCTCCGTGCCTTCCGTGAAGACCAAATCCCAGTACACTACGCCGTCCTCCGGAAGGCGGGTGAGAAAATAGTCCGTCAGCCGCTTCGACAAACCAACGAGTGACTTGTCTCCGGTATAGAGATAGCTCAGCAGGAAGCCGTACATCCCCCACGCCTGGCCGCGGGCCCAGCAGGAATCGTCGGCGTAGCCCTGATGCGTATTGCCGTACTTCGGCGCCCCGGTCTCCACGTCCATATAGTACGTATGGTAGGAGGTGTCGTCCGGACGGACGAGATACTTCGCCGCCTGGGCCACATGCGTCTTCGCATATTCGGCATAGCGTGTCTCGCCCGTTACCTCGGACGCCCAGTAGAGCAGAGGCAGATTCATCAAGCAGTCGATGATCATGCGCCCGCACTGCTCGGGGTCGCTCAGGTCGCCCCAAGCCTGAATGATACCCGCTTTGGGAAAATAACGTGCCGCAAGCAGGTCCGCCGCTTGGAGCGCCGTCCCCTTTGCCGTCTCATTGCCCGTCAAGCGGTACTCGGCAACCGCCGAGAGGGAGTACAGAAAGCCGAGGTCATGCGTCTCGGTCTCGATCTGCTCCTCGATCCGCTGCTTATAGCTCGCCAGCTGGTATTCCGCCGCTTCCCGGTACTTCGCTTCGCCGGTCAGGTCGTACGCGAGCCAGAGCATGCCCGTCCAGAAGCTCGACGTCCATTCGATGTTGCCGATCCCGGGATAGACGTTCCCTTCGCTCGCCGGAGCCGGATACGTGTCTCGGAATACGGGCAGATTGCGCTCGATGACCTCCAGCACGAAGCCTGCCGCCCTTTCGAAATAGGCTCTGCCCAAGCCATGACCGTCCGCCGCTTCCACTGTGCCGCTGTCCTTGATTTCCGTCGTCATTTCTCTTTAAACCCCTCTCTATTGATCCCCGTCGATCGCCGGGTAAGGCTCTTGAACCTGCTCCCAGCCGATGATTCCATACTGCCTTCCCGCGTAACCGCCCTGCCGCGTGATCTCTCCGGCCGTCTCGGCGTTCCAGGTCAGCTTCACCCAGTTGTACGAGCCGTCCCGGTAGGCGAAGGTACTGCCATCGTCCTCATACAAGAGGAACTCTCCGGGCCGGTCGCCGTACACCCTGATGCGGAGCTCGAAGGAGGCATCCTCCGGCACGCTGGTCTGCGGTACAGCAAGCGGCAGCAGCGTATTGTCCTTGACGAACACCGGAATGTGCTCCAGCTTCGGCCGCACGAGGTAAGTGCGTCCGCCGTCGTACCCCTCGCCCGTCCAGAAATCCCTCCACCGCCCCCTTGGCAGGTATACCTCGCGGCTGGAGGTTCCTGTTACCAGCGGAGCCACGAGGATGGAGTCCCCCATCATATAGGCGTCGTCGATGCCGTACGTCTTCGGGTCGTCCGGATAGTCCATCACCAGCGCACGGAACGGAGGCAGTCCTTCGAAGTGATATTTGGCGAAGCTCGTGTACAAGTACGGGATCAGCGACATCCGCAGCTCGAAGAGGCTTCGGCACAGGTCCCTGACTTTCCCGTAATCGTCGAAAAATTCGCCTCGCACATTCTTATCGCGGTCCGTCTGCATCCACGGCGGATTCGGAATGCGCCAGCAGTTCAGCAGCGCCAGCGGCGAGAACACCACCGTCTGAATGCGCCGGATGAGGTCCTCGGCCGATTCGGCCTGCCGGACTTCCGGCGACCAGAGCAGGCCGGAGAAGCCGCAGTTCACGACGCCCCGGATGAACACCTTATGATTGTAAAGATCGCTGTAGAGCACGAACGGCTGCGGCGCTGCGAGGGCGCCGGAAGCCCTTACCTGCGAGAAGGTCCGTTTGCCCGCTGCTTCGAAGGGAGCCGCGATCGCCGACTGGTACAGGGTACCGAGCTGGTTGTGCATCTGCTCCCCGTCCATGCCCGACGGGAATGCCGCGGTATCGGGAAAGGACCAGTTGGAATGCACATAGTCCGAGCTGTCGCATTCGTCCAGCTTGAAGCCGGCGATGCCCTGCTCCACGAACTCCCGGAGATGGTAAGCAGAGAAGACGTCTTTGGCTTCCTTGACCGCGAGGTCGGGCACAAGCCCTTCCCACACCTCTTCGCTCCCCGAGTGCGGCAGCAGTTCTTGGTACATCGGGGAGGTCGGATGCACGAAGAGATGCTCCCACAGATTCACTTTGTAATTCATGCCATAGAGCCGCTCCAGCATCTCGCGGTGCCCCTGAAACCGGCCTTCGTCCCAGACGAAGGAGCAGGAGTAGGCCCGGGTCTGCCAGCCCGGTTCGAAGCCGAACACGTCAACCGGCATCCCGTCCTGCCGGAACCCTTCGGCCAGGCGCATCACATCCTCCGATCGCGCGGCACTGTAAGCGCGGTACCAGACGCCGAGGCCCCAGGCCGGCGGCAGGCAGCCTCCGCCCGAGAACAGGTTATACCGCTGGACCGCGTGCAGCAGGTCCGGCCCTTCGAAGAAGTACACGTCGATGCCTTCAACCGCCGGCACATCGACCACTACGGACCGGTCCCCCTGCGCCATCTGGTAGCCGTACAGCTCGATCTCGGAGGTACCGACCTCCTTGGCTTCGTCCTTCCGGTGCGCGGACGCCCCCTTCGGGAGATTCGTGCCGCAGTAGAAGGCTGCGTATCTGGATGTATCCACGAGCACGCCGTAGCCCGCTGTCGATACGTAGAAGGGAACCGGCGCATGGCTGTCCCCGGTATCGGCTACGGGATCGCTGTTCACGCGGATGACCTTTTTGCGGCCCGTATGATTGGTCCGGTGCAGCTGCAGACCGAAGCCGTAGATCTGCTCCTCCTTCTCCAGCGGCAGCTCAATCTGTACCCCTCTTCGCGTGCCCTGCACCCGAATCTTTTCTTCCGGAATCGGCGGCCGGCCTGCACAGACCAGCTTCTCCAGCGCCTCCCGCTGGATCGGATGTGACCTTAGGTTTACGGGCGTATGTTCCTCCGGCTGGCCCCAGCACAGCTTCCATATGCCGTTCGCGATATTCTCCACAGCAACGTCCTCATTTCCTGGGATGATCCATAGATGACAGCAGTGCATCCCCATGTTTGCCCCTATTATAGTCCTCCCCCAGCCGAATTGGAGTGAGGTTATTTAAGAGGAAAGTGCACTTTTTTAACGATCACGCCGACGGATCTCCTTTTTCCATGAAATTATGATCAAGTCAAAAAGGCCGCCTGCACTCCCAAGGAGATCCGGCGGCCTTCTCACGATTACCTCATCCGATTAGCCCCAAAAGAGGCCCCTATTGTCAGTATCCACAATTTCTAATTGTTTCTCGAAATCCTCGCTAGGCATAATGTCATCTACAAAATGCCATTTGTCCTTGCTATCCCTCCAATAAACCTTCCATTTCGTATCCTCTAATCGAAATTGGGCAATATCAAATTCCACCCATTGATCGCTTCGAAAAGCGGGTCTTTCTTCAACAAGAGTGACGTTATTCCCTCTGATCTTAAATGTCATTCTCATTTGGTTTCTTATCTCTTTAGGAACCTTCGATTCCGTGTATTCGACCATGATTTTTTCAATTCTCTTCTTAGTAAATGCGTCAAGCGGCAAACTTCTCACTTCTTTCTTTTGTCACGGACCATCGATTAGTCTCAAGCCCCGATGCAGCACCAGTACGCTTGTTGCCATCGACAAATCCATAATTTTTAATTACGGGCAAGCTTCGTTTTTTACAGTATACACTAAAATGCCTTTATGCTTAACATCTTGCTTCCTGACAATAACGTTATCGAGAACTCTACGAAAAAAAGAGACTGAAAATCTCATAACAACATGAGATTTCAAGTCTCCATAATCAACCAAAGATCCGGTTCTTCCAGCCCTCCGCTTTAGCCATGGCTTCTACATAATAATAGTCGCCGAAAATCAGCGAGCAGTCCACATGGTGGCCGAGAGGCCGGTTTCCTGTCGCTCCGGTCAGAATGGGACCGAAGCCGGGCCGGTCCCAAACGGCATAGTTCTCCGTCAGCGACTGAAGCATCCACTCGGCTGCATCCTGATAGGTCTTCTGCTGCGCTGCCGGCGCAGCCTCGGCCAGATCGAGCAGGCCCGAAGCGGCAATTGCGGCGGCGGAAGAATCGCGCGGCTCGCCCTGCAGGCTCGGCAGCCTGAAGTCCCAATAGGGCACGCCATCCTCAGGCAGATGGGACAGAAAAAAATCTGCCGCACGCCGGGAGGCCTCCAGGTAACGCGGGTCCCCTGTATTCTTGTAAGCGAGCAGGAAGCCGTACAAAGCCCAGGCCGCCCCTCGGCTCCAGGCGGAGTCCGCTGCAAAGCCCTGTCCTCCCAGGGATTCGAGGAAAGCTCCTGTGGACGGATCGAAGGACAGGATATGGCTGACCGAGCCGTCTTCCCGCATGCCGTACTGCAGGAACGTATCCGCATGGCGCACCGCGATCTGCGCATATCTCGGATCACCGGTTTGTCTGCCCGCCCAGAACAGCAGCGGGAGATTCATGAGGCAGTCGATGATGGCCCACCCCGCCACAGGCTGACCGTCCGGCCCCTGGTTCCATGCCCGCAGGAACCCGCCTGCGGGATTGAAGCGGGCCGCGAGGTAGTTCGCCGCCGCAAGTCCCCGGCGCCGTGCTTCTTCATCCCCGGTCAACGTATGCTTGATCACTGCCGTGGGCAGGAACTGGAAGCCTACGTCATGATTCATCCCCCCCTCGGGATGAAGCAGCCAGGGCTCCATCTCCACGTCCCGTTGCCAGGCGGTGGTCTTATAGCATTCATCCTTCGTCATATCATAGAAGATCCACAGCATGCCGGGATAAAAGCCGGACGTCCACCAATCGCTGCGGCGGAACCGGTAAACCCCGGTGGAGTCGGCATGGTCGGGGATTCCGTCACCCACGGCTTCCATAAGGGCGTTTATTTTCTGTTCGATGCGTTTCCATAGGCCTGGCCTATTAGTAATCCCGCTCTTCACTTCGACACCTCCCCATTACCCGTTCATCCGCCCCATGAGCCCGTACCGGAAAATAGACCGAGTAGGTCTCATCCTTGATCTCATACAGGGGAACGAACCGGAATCCATGGTCGATCCCCACTGTCCGGTAGTACCCCGGACTCCACCACCCGTGATTGCGTTCCCGGTCCGGAGCCAGCATCGTCTCCGGCCGGTCCGGATCGCCGATCAGTATGCGCTCTTCCGCCGTCAGGCCCGCAAGCACGATCGGACCGTCCAGGAAAGCGACGGTGCCCGGCTTCCCCGGAAGAGCCTCGGCCTTCAGCTCCTTGGGCAGCTCGACCGTAACCGTATCACCGCTCTTCCATTCCCTCACAAGCTCCACGAACATGGAGGGCCGCAGCTCTCCCTGAAGGGGAGCAGCTTCACCGCTAACGTTAATCACTGGCTTCCCGCTCAGCCACCAAGGAAGGCGCAGGCGCAGCTTGAAAGGAACGGCCCGGTCGGTCTCAATGGTCAGCCTGTACACGAACCGGTCCGGACGGTGGACCGGGATCGGCGGGAGATCAACCCGGGTGATGGCCGTCATGCCTGTGACAGACCAGCTGCCCAGCGGCTCGATTCCGTGCTGGCCGTCCTGTTCGATCCGCAGCCGGACGGCAGCGCCGCCCATCTCGTATTCCACCTCTGAGGGCAGCCATTGACAAACCGTAAGGCCGTCTTCCTCTTCCATGAAAATCTGCCCTTCATAAGAGGCATTCGCCTGCATCAGAGTACCGTGACAGCACCAGAAGTGCCGTGTCGGCGTTCCCCAGGTCTTCCTGCTGCCGGCACCGAGACCGATGAAGTACGAGATCATGCCGGTCTCCCCATGCTGGTGGGAGAGCACACCGTTGACGAACCGCCGCTCCCAATAATCGGCATAGGCGGGATCTCCTGTCCAGCGGAGCAGCACCTGCGCCAGACGCATCATGTTGTAGTTGCAGCAGTGCTCCTGCCCAACGCCCAGCCTGGCGGCCATGTCTCCCGCAGGCATCCACAGCTCGCCGTTATCCCCGGCTCCTGTCGCGACATAACCGCGCTCGGTTACAGCGCAGCGCCAGAAGGCCTCCACGATCCGGCGGTACCGCTCTTCGCTGGTGACTTCCCATGCCCGGGCCGCACCGAGAATCTCGGGGATCTGCGTGTTCGCGTGCTTATTCGTCAGGATGTCCCGTCCTTCGAGCAGCGCATCGAAGAACCGTCTCCGGTCATATCGGCGGAGGAGCTCCAGATGCTGCTCGCTGCCTGTCACCCCGTACAGATCCGCCCAGGTCTCCAGCATGCCGCCGGTCTCGAGGTCGAGCAGGTCGTCCATCTCTTCCCGGGTGAACCCGTCCGTCCACCGGTGGAACCAGGCCGCCACGCCGGTCATCAGCTCAAGCGCTCTCGTGCTGCCCGCCAGCCGGTACATGTCATAGAGTCCCATGAGCAGCTTGTGAATCGTATAATGCGGAGCCCATACGTACTTCCCCTTGGCGATGCGCTCCATATAAGTCTGCGGAAAAGCAGCCAGCCATTCTCCCCCGTTCGCTTCCTGACATCGCGCCAATTCAGCCACAATGTAATCCGCTTTCGCTTGGACGAGCCCGTCCTTCGTCTGCCCATAGATCGTGGCGGCGGCCGACAGCCAGTGCCCCGTGATGTGCCCGCGCAGCTCGCACGTCGGCGCCTCCCAGCCCCAGTGCCAATGCTCGGGGCCGTCCATACTCGTCGTCGTGGCGCTTGTCGTGCCACCGTTGCCGCTGTAGCTCCACAATCCCGCTTCCAGATAGAAATTCCGCAGCAGGTTCTCGTTCGTCAGACTCAAGATGTACCGCTTGTTGAGCTCCATTCTTGCTTGAAGCGGCCCGGACGCAGGCTTGACCCGGCCCGCCGGGAGCTCTCTCATCACTGGTTTCCCCATTGCCTTACCATCCCCCTTACTTTTTTTACTTTCACACCTCCATTCTAGTTCTTCAATCCAAAGGGGTACATGCACTAACTTTGCGATTGCCTATACTTTTTTTGTTATTTATACTGGGATCAATATCATCATCGGGAAAGGAGCATCCCCTGTTGAACTACGCGATTGAACTGACCGCAGACCGCTTTCCCCTAATCCGGGATATTGGATGGAACCGGACGGACCGCCTGTATTCCCACCCCGACCGGATCCTGGATTACCATGTGTTCCTGTATGTATCCCGGGGCAGCATGCAGGTCGTGGAGGAGGACGCCGCTTTTGTCGTCCGGGAGGGGGAGTTCTTATTCCTTCACAAAGGACTGCATCACTGGGGGCTGCCTCTCACCCCTCCTGGCACCGAGTGGTACTGGATCCATTTCAACACAGGACCGGAAGAACGGACGGATTATAAAGAGCATCCGCCGCTCCCGGGCATCGATTATTACACTCCCGATCATTACCGGTACCAGATTCCCCTCCCGAAATACGGCACGGCAGACCCGGGAACGGAAGAGCGGCTGGCCTCCCTGCTCGCGGGCCTGCAAGAACCCGGCAGCCACCGGATGACAAGGACCAGCTTAAGCGTCTATTCCTTCTTATTGGATCTGCATACGTCCGCCTCGCATGCGGCGAACGGAGCCGTGGGCTCCGGATCGCGCTTGGCTGACCGTGTGATGGCCTACTTGTCCTCCCGTGTCGAAGAACCTTACGATGGAGTCAAGCTGGCCGCCCACTTGAACATGAATTACAGCTATGTGTCCTCATCCTTCAAGAAAGCAACGGGTCAAAGCATCATCGCAGCGCATACCCGGCTCAAGCTGAACATGGCTGTGAAGCTGATCCGGCACAGTACGCTGAACATCGCCGAAATCAGCGAGCGGCTCGGCTACCAGAACCCTTTTTACTTCAGCCGGGTGTTCAAGAAGATATTCGGCGAACCGCCGTCCGCTTACGCACGCCAATTTTATCAGCCGCAGAGCAAGGAGAAGGAGGGGGAATGAGCACCTCCTCCCTCTTCAGTCTTATGGGGGTTCCCCCAGCAAAACGCGGATTTACAACGCTAAGGCAGCCTTCTAAGCTACCTTAAAATGCAAAAAGGCTGCCCGCTTTCGAAATCGGGTTCAATCGAAACATGCTCTAAGATCCGGTCCCAAATGCCGGCGATTTTTCAACGACGGAACCGGCTGTAGACGGTGAACCAGGAGCCGTAATATTCTGGTAAATCCCGCCAGGCCGCACCTGTTCGCGCTACCCACAGCATGGCGTTCAGCATCTGGCGATGGTTGTTCGGGGGTCTCCCTCCTTGCGGTTTTCTTTCGGCCAGCAGCAGGTCCTTGATTTTATCCCATTGGTCGTCACGGATTTCGTATCGTCACATCATGTCTATATTTACCCATTTTATTGGGTCATGGTTTGCATACACGCCCTAGTTCAACATTCCTTAGATAGATGTGGATGTATAGTTCTTATTCAAACACAGTTTTGCAATATAGAAAATTTGACCCATATGTTCAGAGTAATGTGCAGCACATTGGTGAAGCATGTCCAGATTAGTCCTCTCCCGAGTCCTTACTAATTGCTTTTCTTCCAATTTTTCATCACTAATTTCACCGATCATTTCAATAATAAACTTAAATTGATTTTCAATAGTCGTTTCTAATTGGGGTTTCGTTATGAACGTTTGTTCTAACTCAACTTCCCGATTTCTTTCGATTTCTTGCTGCAGGATTCCCCTTAAAATCCTCTCCTGAATATTACCTTCTATATGTTTAATTAATGACGATATACTATGACTCGCTTCGTTCGGCTTCCAATTGAGTTGTTCATCATCAAGCTGACTAATAGCTTTACTAGGGCCTGTATGCAAACCTATGCGAGCCACACCATAATCGAAGCTAGGGTCAAAAATGCCCTAAACGTACAGGCCAATTTATCATAGCGTGTGGCTAATCGGCGATAATTCTTCACTTTATTGAAAAAGCATTCGATCAGATGCCTCTCCTTGTAAATTTCTTTATCCCATTTCCGCGGTTTCCGGCGGTTTTTCTTACTTGGAATCACCGAAGTGGCGGATTGTTCCTTTAAAAGGTGGAGAATCCGGTTGTTGTCATAAGCACGGTCGGCCAGGACCTGCTTTTTCGTTAAGTCCATCTGCTTTAGCATCTCGTAGCCGGTTACTGAGTCATGACATTGGCCTCCGGTCAGCACAAACCGCAGCGGGTTCCCCAGGGCGTCGACGACCGCGTGGATTTTGGTGGTCAATCCGCCTCGGGACCGCCCAATAGCTTGCTTGAGGGTCCCCCTTTTGCACCGACCCCATGCTGATGGACCCGTACAATTGTCGCGTCAATCATGACACTTTCAAAATCAGGTTCAATCGTAACGTGCTCTAAGATCCGATCCCAAATGCAGGCGATTTTCCAGCGGCGGAACCGGCTATAGACGGTAGACCAGGAGCCGTAGTATTCAGGCAAATCCCGCCAGGGCGCACCTGTCCGCGCCACCCACAGCATAGCGTTCAGCATCTGGCGATGGTTGTTCGCGGGTCTCCCTCCTTGTGGTTTTCTTTCGGCTGGCAGCAGGTCCTTGATTTTATCCCATTGGTCGTCACGGATTTCGTATCGTCTCATCATATCTATATTTACCCATTTTATTGGGTCATGGTTTGCATACACGCCCTAATTCTTTTATGAATTTCCCCAAATTTTTTTATTAACCAATCCCGGTTAAATTCATAAGACATAGAATATCCCCCTTGATCTTGACTTGATCTTGATATGATACTAAAAAATTCTAGATATTGGTTGAATTATCATGCACGTTAACGTAATGAAGCTGCCGATCATGTGCCGGCAGCTTCATCATGGTTGTTATGGAGCTATCGTCTCCAGTTACTTCAATTGTCTTTTTCATTATTTTGTTAGGCGATGGGATTACTGCATAATACACAACTATTTCACTATACCTCCCCTCATTCTTTTCCAACTAGGTCAAGTTGAATGGTCTCCTCATCTCCGTTCCACCAAACATGCATTTGCAGAGGCGATTTTGGATTTGCAGATTGACCATTACCACCCGAGGAACCAAGATTGTAAACATGTCCTGCTTTATCTACGCTAGACAGTGTCCCGTTACCATCTTCCCCTCCATCCGTGTCATATTCATAACGTAGCTCCCCAGACGGATTTAACTTTTTGCTGATATATTTCATCATCAGTTTCGATGTGTGATTCTCTTCCCCTTGGGGCTTATAAACAATATACACAGCTGCCCAATGATCAGAATGTCCCCGAAATTCATGGATATATTCCATTTCGGTACCAACTGTAAGATCAGGGATAGTATTTTGTTCCATGCCGATGTACATATTATTTTCCTCATGTTGCTCGCATCCACCAAGTAACAAAATGCCCGCTAATAGCACCAAAAAGATCAATTTCATCAAATAATATAACTCCCTTCTATAAGGCGGAATTCAATATTCCAATTTTAGCATATTTATCCACAATACTGCCCTTTAGTTGAGTGAAGACATTATTTAAGACAGCCTCACCGTCATTTAAAAGAACCGGCGGTAAAGTTCACGACGACGTTCGCCGCGCAGTTGAGCGTAAATTTGAGTGGTTGATGCTTTTTCATGCCCCAACATACCTTGAATAAAATCTCAAGGCGCACCATTATCAAGCAGCTGGCACGCGTAGGTATGACGAAAGCGATGCGGATATACATTTGCTTCGAGCTCCCCCCGGTCCGCAAGCCGTTTTAATACCCACCTGATTGTCGGTATGGTCATTCGTCGTATAGGATTTGTATCTGTTACGAAAAGAGCCTTACAAGAATCCACGCGGCTGGCCAGATACTTCCTTAGCCATACCTTGCACTCCGTTGTGAAGTAAACCTCCCTCTGTTTTGCACCCTTGCCATGGACGATGGCAGAGCAGTTCTCCCAGTTCAGGTCCTCGATGTTCACTTTCTCCACTTCTCCAACCCGGCGCCCGTACTATAGAGGAACTACAGTAGAGCTCGTTCTCTAAGGGATAGGCACGAGATTTTCAAATGAATCACATCTTCCTCGATTAAAAACTTTGGGATTCGCTTCTCCAGTTTAGGTTCTCTTAGTTTTAGTGCAGGATTTGAAGCCAGGTATGCCTCTTCATAAGCAAACCGAAACAGGGACCGAATAAACGGATCCGGTGCCCTAAGCTGCTGGGCTTCAACCGATTTGATTGTTTTGCTAGGTATTCTTTTAGCTGTTGTAATGTAATTTCTGAAATATCAAGATCTCCAAGCTCACTAACCAGCATCCTTAGCTGTAGAGAGTATGCTTTTAATGTGCTTGGACTGAATCCCTGAATACGCTTATCGGCTTCGTACAGTCTCCACAATTCATTTAAGTTCAAGAGAAAAACCTCCCATTAGGCCTATAAATCTAGGGTTGCTCTAATAAGAGGTTTTAATCTGCTTGCACTGAACTTGCACAGTACTTCAAAAACATTAAGGTACTAGCTAAAAATAGTACTCCCCAATATTTGGTATGTGGTCGAAAATATAATTTAAGCGAGGTGATGAGAAAGTGATTTTTTACTTTTTAGGACTAGGAATATTCATCATATTAGTAGTTATTTCAATTATTTACTTTTATAAATTCCGTACAGTTTATTCGCTTTTGTTATTCGCCGTATCAATCGCAGCTATCATTTTTGCGGTCGGAGTTAACTACTTATTATTTCATCGTATGGGAGCCCCTTAAATCCTTGGGATATAAGGCAGCTGGAAGATGAACTATCGTCAAACGCGAAATTCGTACACTTCGCGTTGTGGCTTTTCAAGGTTTATTTTCACATGACGCAACAACGGTTAAAAAAAATTAAAGAAGCATCGTTCAAGCCGATGCTTCGCTTAGGAACCTACTTGCTAATAGGTATCATAATTTCCAGTTCCTTAATGTAATTAGTTTTCGGATATTCATTAGTAACGAAAGTGATTTGCCGATCAGGCTTCATTGCAGGAAACTCCGCAATAAATTCGTATTTCTCTGGATCTTCGACCCGGAATGTATTAGAGGGGATTCTTGTGTTACCTTCCTCGTCCATGATCGAAAGGACGGCTTGCCTGTATGGATTATCTCCAACCGTTCTAAAGTGTACTACAGTCTTGTCCATAAGTTTCTCCACTTGTGTAATCTCCAAGCTGCCAGCTTCTCCTTGTTGGAGCACAATAGGATGTTCCACTGACGGCAAATCATTCAGCACCGCTGTAGTGGCAATTACTTTAAAATTCGGCTCATCCACATAAGGTTTTATGGTTATGGATGAAGGAATAGTTCTGAAAGGGATAAACTCGGTTTCGGAAATCAAATTCATACGGTTATTCATTTTCTCTCCGTTTCCATTTTCAGCAAGGGGTTGCAGCATCGTTCCCTTGTCGTCAAACATAGCATACCGTGGAGCTTCCGACTCCTTCCCGGCAGGAATGACCGAATCCATTACCAAGTGCGTTGTGCTTGGAGCAAGGCGTATTTTTTGTACAGTGATTTTCATATCCCCGTGAGTTTTGCTCATCATGGGAGTGATAATGCGGTTTTCGGAGGATGTCTTCTTCACGGGGAATTCGAACACAAATCTCTCGTGTTCCATGCCCTTGAGGAATACAAGAAGCGTTAGATCAAATGAGTCTGGAAGTTTCTCTGGCATAACAGGCATAAATTGAACAAGGCTGGCAGCCGTTTTCTCATCAGTTGAATTCTCTATATCGGTACCGCTTGCTGTGAAATTCCAGCTCTTCTCATTAATGAGCGGTTCCACTTCTAAAATCTCTTTAATTCCATTGGGTGAATGCTGAACTAGCCCTATCGTTAGACGTGAACCATCATAAAAAACTTCCGAAATTCTAAGGGTAACCCCGTTAAGCGTAACGCTCTGATTGATGGGCGTAATCAGTTTTTTCTCCACTGCAGTTTGCAGCCCCAAGTCACCTGCGACTTTAAATACGGATTCGAACAACGGAATTTGGTTTAGTGTTTGGGCCATGACCGGAGAGACAAAACCTGATCCAATTAAACAAACACCCATGATTGCCGCGGCGGCAGATGCTAATGTCATTTTTCGAGCCAAGCCTTTTGTACGCTTGGAAGGTATTGTGGGTAATGAAGCTAAAGTATTGTCGATACGAGCTCTAACCATGTCAGGAAGTTCAGTAGGATAATGATCGATCATTTGTTTTAGTTCCTTTTCTAAATTAACACGGTTCATAGCAATTCTTCCTTTCAGTGGAGTTTTCAAGCCATCTGGCCAACGTTTGCCGAGCGCGGTGCAGCCGGGTTTTCACGGCCCCTTCCGAAGTTTCCAGAATTTCGGAAATCTGTTTTAAAGACATATCCTCGAAGTAATACAAGACAATGACGGTCCGCAACGTTTCATCAAGCCTGTCAACGGCCTCCCTTAGATCTACTGCTCCATATTCGGAGACGGAGGATGATGCAGTTGGAAATTCACCAACCAACATGTTAGTCTTCTGTCTCTTCAAAATTTTTTTGCATTCGTTAATGAGAATACGGAACATCCATGTTTTAAAATAAGCCGGCTCTTTCAAAGCATGAAGGCCAATGTACGCTTTCAAGATCGCTTCTTGAATGGCGTCGGCGCAATCCTCATCTCTTTTGACGATTGATCTGGCTACACCGTATAGATTCAGTTCCATTTTTTTTATGAGACGGGCAAAAGCTTCACGGTCCCCTTGCTGAGCTAGCCTCACATCTTGTTCCATCTGCACATTATTCGTCCTCCTTATAAACCTCAATACATAGATTAGATCAAAAAGCGGGCTGGTTGGTTATATTGAAATTTATGGAAATACTGAAGACGCGGAACGAAGCAAGCTGAAGAGTGCCCCAACAGGTTCCCTTCATCCGTTAGCTTCTTTATACTATCTGAGTTATCACAAAATATTCATCAAGATATGAAAAAACCACTCAAGATTGAAGTGGTTTCTTTAATAGATAGACTTCCAACAAGGATACTGAACTCTTACCATGTTTTTGTGCCCACTTACCTAAGTTTTTCCTCACTATTTCGGTGCTGCCTCCACGCTATCCTGCCCGTTACTTCAATGGCCGCAAAAGGATGCGGTGGCAGATCAGGCGCAGGCACCTCGAGCTCGGGCAGCCTTCCCCCTGAGGCAAGCCGCAGCCACCCGTCCTCGGTCCAGACGACCTTCTGGATCGCGGTTTCCCTTCCGAGCGGGCTCAGGCCGCTGCCGTCCGGGAGCTGCCGGCTGCAGATATGCACCATGTACCACTCACCGTGCTGCGTTTCGACCAGATATCCGTGGCCCGCTTTTTGCAGTGGGTGATCCGGGTGCCCTGCCGTGGTCAGAATGGGTCCGACCAGCCTGCGCTCGGCCTCGCTGTATTCCTGCATGAGGATGCCTGCGAACCGGCTCTTCTCCTTGCGGAAGTCCCACTGCATATTGAACAGCCACTTGCGCCCGTCCGTATCGTGGAACAAAAAATGGTCGAACCCGCTGGAGTTCAGGTAGATAGGGTCCGACCATGGACTCGTGATCGATGGAGCGGTCACCAGATAGTTATGCAGGTCTTTGTAGACGCCTCGGCGGGCTTTGACATCCGTAACACACAAGTAGAAAGTGCCGTTGTCATAGCTGAGCGCCGGAGCCCAGATACCGCCGGAGCTGGGAGCCCCGAGCAGATCAAGCTGACTCAGCCGGTCCAGGGGTCTGGTCAGCGGCCGCCAATGGACCAGGTCCCTGGAGTGATGAATGACGACACCCGGGAACCACTCGAATGTCGAGGTGGCGATGTAATAATCGTCCCCCACCCGGAGGATGGAAGCGTCCGGCTGGAAGCCGAGAAGAATCGGATTGGTGATGTTCATGAAGAAGAGATCCCCTTTCTGGAACGCCATACGTTGGCCTGCATGAAAAAAGCATCAGCTTGAGTTTCACTGATGCGTTTCCCTGGATGACTTTGGGCAGTAAACCTGCCTTTTTGCCGTTTCCGTTGGATGGATGAACCGCTACCCCTTGGTGGCACCGGCGGCAACGCCTTTGACGAAATACTTCTGAAGCGCGACGAAGGCGATCAAGACGGGGATGATCGAGATCGCCGTACCGGCGAATACCATGTCCCACTGCGAAGCCAGCTCGCCGACGAATTTGAAAATCTCGACGATCATCGTCTTCGGCTCCCCGGATGGAAGCACGAGCATCGGCATCAGGAAGTCGTTCCAGATGCCAAGGCCGTTCAATACGACCATGCTTGCCGTGCACGGACCGAGCAGCGGGAACACGATCCGCCAGAAAATCCCGTAGCTCGAACAGCCGTCGATCGACGCCGCCTCCTCGATCTCCCTCGGGATGCCCTTGATGAAGCTCGTGTAGAGCAGGACGCCGAAGCCGACCGAGCCCGACAGGTAGATCAGGATCGGGGCGCTCAGAGAGCCGTACAGACCGAGCAGCTTCATTTCCTTGAACAGCGGAATCATGTAGACCTGGAACGGGATCATCATGCCGGCGAGGAAGTACATGTACGCCGCGTTCGTCCACTTCTTGTTCGTCCGCTCAATGGCGTAAGCGGCCATCGGGATCACGGCGATCATGAGTACGATGGAGGTTACCGTGAGGATGACGCTGTTGACCATGGCCTCCGGGAAGTCCGTCTTCGTCCAAAGGTACTTGAAGCTCTCCACATAGAAGGTCTGGGGGAAAGCGACGGCGCTGCGCAGAATCTCACCGTTGCTCTTGAAAGCCGAGATCAAGCTGAAGTAAATCGGGAAGAAGAAGATCACCGCGAGCAGAAGGGCAGCCGCAAAGAGCAGGATGTCGAAGATTTTGTTCTGTGTTTTCATGCTACATCTGCACCTCTCTCTTGCGCAGTATACGAATCTGGATCAGCGATACGATCAGGATCAGCAGGAATAGGACTAGGGACAGCGCGGTTCCGTAGCCTTGGCGAAGCTCGCCGAAGCCGACCTTGTATACGATGTAGGTCAGGGTCTCGGTGGCGAAGCCAGGTCCGCCGTCCGTCATGACCGCGATCTGGTCGAAAATCTTGAGCGACGCGATCATCGACAGCATCACGCATACGGTCATGGCTCCGGCGAGCAGCGGGAAGGTAATATGCCGGAACTGCTGCCACCGGTTCGCCCCGTCGATCGACGCCGCTTCCGTTAATTCCGCCGGAATGCCCTGCAGGCCTGCGAGGTAGATGATCATATAATAACCGGACGATTTCCAGACCGTTGTCATGATGATGGCAAGCAGCGCATAATCGGGGTTGCCGAGCCAGTCGATCTTCAAGCCACCAAGCCCCATTCCATCGAGCAGCTGTGTGACCACCCCGAAGTTGTAGTTGAGGATGATCGTCCACACGAAGCCCATGACGATGCCGCTGAGCAGGACCGGGAAGTAGAACACACTGCGGAACAGGTTCCGGAACCAGCGGACTTGGTCTACCACAATGGCCAGCGCGATGGCTGTGACATTCTCCAGCACCACGAGCACGGCCGAGAGAATAAGGGTGTTCTTCAGCGCATTGTGCACCCGCTCGCTGTGCCACATCTCCACGAAGTTATCGAATCCGATATACCGGATATCCGTACTGACCCCGTCCCATGAGGTGAAGCTGAGGTAGATGCTGCTGAACGTCGGTACGATCACGAACAAGGTATACAGCAGAAAAGAAGGCAGAATAAATAAGACGGAAAACGAAATCCAGGGTCTCTTTCTCTTTACAGTCATGGTCTCTGCGGCCCTCCCGGGGCTCGCCAGATTCATTGCCATGCGCGCTCACTCCTATCCGGCTTGCTGGTAGAAACGAAAGCCTCCGCCGTCCGTTCAGCAGAGGCTCCCTCTCTTTCTTTCTATACAACCTCACTTGCTTACTTCTGCATCGCCTTGACTTCGGTATCCCACTCCACATCGGCTTTCTTCATATATTCAGTGCCGAAGTCGCCCTTGGTCAGCCATTCCTGGGCCATCTTGTAGAACCAGTTGCGGAATTGCGGCGGGATCAGATTCTCCCCCCAGAAGTTGTTCATCTGAAGCGACTTCTTCACCTTCGGGTCCGCCATCATGTCGATGACTTCCTTCATCTGAGGCATCGATTCGTACGTCACTTTCTCTTTGGTGGCCGGTATGCCGTTGATCGCCTGCAGGAACTTGGCGTACTGTTCTTTGCTGAAGAAGAATCGGATATATTCTTTCATCGCTGCCGTCTTGTCCGCATCCTTCGCGGCACTTGCGGACAGCGCCCAGCCCGACGGCTGCGGAAGACCGACTACATTGACGCCGCCCTGCTCATCCGGCACCGGATACCAGCCGAAGTCGAAGTTCGGGTCCGCCTGCTTGATCTGTGCGAACATCCAAGGGCCCGAGTAAAGCGCAGACGCTTTGCCGGTTACGAGCATCGATGCCGTCTGGTTATCCGCCGTGCTCAGATAGCCTTTGTCCACGTAGCCTTTGCTGAACAGATCCGAGAATTTTTGCATGGCCTTCATCGGCCCTTCGTCCGTGAAGCTCACTTTGCCCGCCGTACGCTGGCTGTTCCAATCCGGATTCTTGATGTATACTTCGTCGATCAGGAATTTGTTGATCCAAAAGCCCCAGTGAAAAATATCCTTGCCGCCGACCACAATCGGCGAGACGCCCTTGGCCTTCAGCTTCTCCTGGGCGGCGATGAAATCCGCATAGGTCTTGGGCTCTTCCGTAATGCCGGCGTCCTCATACATCTTCTTGTTGTAGATCATCCCCTGCGGCCCGGGCAGAACGATCGGAGCGACATAAGAATTGTTATTGACCTGCGGGATGCTCTCGAATAAACCGTGCAGGTCCGACGGGAGCTCCGCGATTTTGCCCGCGTCTGCGAAGAGCTGCGTATCTCTCATCTCCACCAGATCCGGGAACTCGCCTACGGCATCTTTTGTCTTCAGCCAGTCGAGGTATGCAGCCGACCCGCCCTCACTGATGTTTTTGATCTTGATCGATGGGTTCGCTTTCATAAAAGCGTCCACGGCATCCGCCATCGCCTGCTTGGTCGCCGGATCTCCCGTCGCATAGGCGAGCGTGAACGACACCTCTTTCTTCTCCGGATCGGCCGATGACCCTGCCCCTCCACTCTTCTCCTCGCTGCCCCCGCATGCGGTAATCACCAGGCTCAGGGCTGCAGTGCCCGCCAATACCTTCAGGAACGATCGTTTGCTCATGTGGTAAGAACCTCCCCTTCGTCTATGAACTAAGACTACCATAGGGCCTTCTTTGTTCAAATGCGTTTTTTTAAGCGCGATATGCGGGTATTTAAGAACCTTCAATTATCAAAACGCTAAACACCATGGAATCCCATGCCTTAGGTGCTTCGGACGGAATGGATATTGGGTTCCAGCCGCTGCTGAAGCCGTGTCCGGATAAATAGATTATCCATAGGTATGGACACGACCTCTAAGGCGATCGCTCCGCTCTTCCATCCCATACCCATCCAACGAAGGATCGGCATCCACATTTGTGCGTGATCACGGGATTGATTGACTCCACTAGCAAAAACCCCTTTATTCCGTTGGTGATCTCAATGGAATAAAGGGGTTTTAAGCATCCAGCCTTTTTACCTATTCGTTCACCGCTTCTACTTTGATCCGGTTCAGCTGGAACCGATCCGAAGTGCCGCCGATGAATACCCGTATCGTCTGCACCCCTGCGGTTAACGTCACCGAACGGACCGGCGTGTACGTCGACCAGGCGGTTAGACTGCCCGTTGCGGGGAGCGGGGTCTCCGTTCCGGCATCGGTGCCGTTAAAGGCAAACTTGACTGCTCCACCGCCGCTTGGGGAAGCGTAATCGACACTGACCTTGTACTTGCCTGCGGTCGGAACGTTCACCGTATAGGTGAACCATTCGCCGGCGTCCAGATCGGTCAGCGCATAACCGCCGGTGGAGACGGGCTGAATATCGACGCTGTCCCCGCGGTACTGCCCCCCTGAATTGCCGGCAGAGAGATCGTGATACGTCCGTCCTTCGCCGCTCGCAGGGAAATGATCATAGTGCTCGGCTTCGACGGTTCCGGGCAGAACATGAATTCCGAAGGTCGGAACCCCGTTCGTGAAGCCCTTGACCGGATCGCCTGCCGCCAGGACCGGCCTGCGGAACGTGAGCGCTCCCCAACCGGGATGATCCAGGCTCCAGCCGGTTTGCTCATAGCCGGACTTACTGATCGCCACATCTCGTGATCTCTCCGTCCAAGGGGCGGAGCTGCCCTGTCCCATCCTCACCTGGAAATGGGCCAACGCCTGCTCGTAGACCGGCCGTTTGCCCGGGAAGTCGCCCCGGCTCACTTTGACAAAATCACTCTCGAAATGCGGATTGATCTGTTTGGAGAACCATCTTCCGGTCCGGTCCGTCCGCTGAATGAAGTTATCGGGCTCCCAAGGTGTCGTCTGATCCGGGAAGGAGGCAATATAGGACGTATTGTAGCGCGCCATAAATTCGAAGCCCTTCAGCAGCCGGTTATCCCATGCATTCCACACGTCGTCGCCCTGATTCCATGCCACCTCGGCTATGCCCGCTGCCGTTCCCACTCCGAAGAAGGCATGCTGCTGGTCACGCGAGCTCTCCTGATTCTGTCCGTTCTCCCAGATATAATGCTGGAGGACGCCGTTATAGCCCCAGTCTGGCGTCGTGCTCTGGCGGTTTGGCTGGAACGTATCGAAGTACGTATTCGTCGCCAGCTGGGTTCCCGAGCTTGAAGGTCCGGAGGCGTAGGGGATATCGTCCGGTCTGTGGGGCAGTCCTTTGAAATAACGCAGAGCCCTGTCATACATGGTCCGATTGTCAAGGAAGACACCCATCGTAATCATCGCTCTCCAAGCGATGAGATCCTGGTTCCCGTGGCGGCCCGGATCGCCGTTGTATATTCTCCAGTAGAAGGTTCCGTTGTTCTGTGTTACCGCAGCAGGGACGCCTGCAGTGGAATACCCGGGATAGACGAGCATGTCCTTGAACTTCTGAAGATCCGCAGCCGCCCACCCGCTGTAGGTGCTCTTGATGATCTCCGCCGCCTCGACCAGCTTCCAGGCATACAGGCCGGCATTCAGGGCCTCCGTACCGCCGCCGGTTACCTCTGTCAGATTGCTCCAGGTATTGAAGATCTGAACCGCCTTGTCGGCATGGCGCGTATCTCCGGTAATCGCCCACATCAAGGCGTTCAAGTAGGCGGCCGTGACATCGGATTCGAATTCCGACCGGTGGGCGCCTTCCCTGTGTACGGACGTCCAGCTTGGATCTCCTTTGATGGTATAGGAATAACTGGATTTCGCATCGGATTTCAGGTCATTGAAGGAGGTCATATACGGTTCGACGCCGGCCTGCACCATGTATTTCATCCGATCGAGATCCGACTGCTTGAACATTCCGCCCGGATGTACGAAAGGTGCCGGTGCCGTGCTTGCCGTGTCTGTTGTAACGATAAGCACCGGGACCTTCGTTCCATTCTCCTTCGTATAGAACTCGACCCCCGCTTCGCTATTCGCAGCCGGGTCCTTGATATACAGGCTCGCCGTCTTGTCGCCGGTGTATTCGCCCTTAATATATGAGGTCACATCAAACTCCGCCAAGCCCAAGGAGGTGATTTCCCCGGCGCCGACCTGACTGCCGACGGGCGGCCGGTTGGTATACGTAAGCCCGGTTTCCGTCCAGCTGTCGATGGATACGGCATAGATGGAACGGCTCGTATGAGCCGTCTTGCTCGTGGTGTACAGCCTCAGCTTCGCCGAGATGATCGTCCCCTGAATGCCGCTTAAGTCGAATTGGAGATAAGCGCTCCGGTCATTCCCAGCAGACTGCTTGGTCACCATCGAAGTGGCTTTCCCATAATTCACCTCCGCCGCATGGGAGCTGACATAGCTGTCTGCGGCGGGGGTCAGATTCAGAACGGGGGCAGCTCCTGCAGCAGGCTGCACGTTCAAGGGCGCGAGCATCGCCGGAAGCAGAACCGTGCACAGACCCACAAGGACACTTTTCTTCCATTTTGCTCTTCTCTTAGTCATGAAATACCTCCTGAAATAGAATGAATGATTCGTTCGCGGAAACCTTACGTAAGCGTTCACAATTCGCTGTGCAGCGGAAGCCTGTCACCTCCCTTCTTGGTGCAAACATACCACGGCGCCACAGGGATTACCGAGTGTAATAAATAACAATCGGATCACTATGTAACATTATTGGAGTGTGATTCTTACCCTTCTCTCTCAAAAAAACAAAAAACCAGGCCTATTGATTAACCAAATTCTGTTAAGTTATTTTTTTGAACCTTATTAAGAACAAGGTTCGATTGAATGACCCAGTTGCTGGGCAATTTATTTAAGCTGAGCAATCGGGTAAATCTTACAAAAGACAGATCGAAGCAAGCCGGAATCATGGAGCGGGTCGTATCAAACAGCCATTTCAACAAGACATAAATAATCAGTGCCAGCGTACAACTGACCGTACACTGCATTTTGTGTGGTGCCGAAGAGAACAGGGACGTTTAAGTGCTGTTTAATCCACCGAAAGAACGTCTCAATTTCCCATCGTGTCTTATAAATTTGCGCTATTTCTTCCGCTGAAGCTTTCAAAAGATTGGTCACTACACGAATTTCATGTCCTTGTCTGTCTTCGAACATTACTACTAGATGTCGTTTCTCTAAGCGACACTGGAGCGTACCTAATTTACATGTTATATCGCGAACAAGGGACGAACCATCTACTTTTTGGCGACGCAATGCTCGAGGTCGAACTAAATGAACATTATCTTTTAAACGGATGATAAAAGACTGACGTTCTTCTTGATAACGGTCGAATCGCTCTATTTTTCCGTAGGCCCGATCCTGTACCAAGACATATTCTTTATCGGCAAGCCCTTCACCGACAGGGCCATCGTGCTTCGATCCGATCGATTCAATGACCTTTTGGGGCATGGAAGAAGCAGCCTCAAGCGATACATGCAGCTTAATTCCCGCCCGTTCTCCGTGAAATAAAGCCCAAGGCAACCGGGATTTCCCCACCGCAATGGTGGTGGAATCAAGTCGATTGCACTTGGCCAACAATAATCACGATATCAAATTCGCTCCTTCTGCTGAGGCCAGCAGATTTGTTAAGCAGTTGACAGACAGCGGATTGGCTCAAAAAATCACAAGGGATCCTTCAGGTAACATCAATATTTCAGTCAGCGACGCAGAACTTGAAAGCGCTTATCATTACACCCAAAACGATATCGCCACTCTGAAAACCGTACTAAAAGCCGCGAACGAAAACAAAGAACAACTTGCGAAAGCACAACAGCTCGCTAGTAGGATGGTAAGCAACAGTACTTCACAACCAAGCCTTTCTGAATCGACCGTTAATCCTAATCTTTATTTTTCCAGTTGGACGATCCACTTCAGCAATAGCGATATTAAAATGTATCTTTGGGCCGCTATTGCTGCAGGACCAGATGCTGTAATCCTTTCGATTGCCGCTTTAGGAACACTTACCGGAGGACCTGTAGGAGCAGGGTTGGCCGCAGTATGGGGCTTTATGGGCGGAGCAAGCATCGCCATCTTCATGTACTACTGTACGATCGCCGTTGCTAACAACAAAGGTGTGTATATAAAAGTTGTTTGGGACGGCTGGTTCCCTAAACCAGTTATCGATACGGAATAATTTTACATTTCTTGGAATTTTAAAGTATACTTTAGGGAGAGGAACTTCTGGCCTCTCCCTGAATCAGTTGAACAAACGAATCCAAATGGAGGGAATTCATGAATTGGAGTAAAATGGCATGGCTGTCGATGGTCGTTTACTTTTTTCTATATGGCCCGCTGTGGATTTACATCGTTACAGACCGATTCCATCCGGCGGTAACGGTAGTGTGTCTGGTGATCGGACTATTCCTGATGCTCAGAAGAAATTATGTTACGTTCAAAGGCATGATTCCTCATCCATTCACCGCTGTTGAAATTTTACTCGCAGCTGCATTGAACGTCCTGATCTTCTCTCCTGTTGTGCCGTCCCGAATGAAAGCAGCGATTTTCGTGATCTCACTCCTTCTCTATGTCCCCACTTTCTTCAAGCTGCTGGACATTTCACAGAAAAAACAAAGAAGCTGACCCCGTTTCACGAGTAAGGGCAGATAAAGTTCTGCCCCTCCTCATCAAATCATATGTGAGGGTTCCCCATAAGATCGTTAGACAACCCTTCACACTGCCATCGGAATGACCCGATCCCGAACGATGGGGATGCCCAGCGGCCTCTGTTTGCCATCCTTCTTAGGGATCTACTGCCTCTTTATAAAAAAAATAATTTGTGCAAGGAGGGGCCTCTCCCGTTCCACATCACAGGGCATTTTATCAGCTATAATCCCCCTCCCTCTGACAAGAACTTGCAAATCCCATGAACATGTCAACAATTCCCCCCTCTTTGTACAACATTTTCTATTTCCAATTATCGCCATAGAATTTAGAGTAATATTTGTAAACTTTACTTTATCGCTTAGTTTCTGTCGCGGCAAGATCAGCATGTTCAGCACTATATGGAAACCGGTTTCAAAAAAAGTCAAAGAGGATGGTGTTTTGCATTCCGGAAAACTTGCTTGGAGGAAAAGTTGTCTGTATTTGTTGAGCTTTTTTCAAAAAAACCGTCTTCTTCCAGGGCTGCCCCCCGGCCGAAGACGGTCAATTGGACTTATTCTATACGCAGATCCTTACCTCACCTGCTCAGCTAATGGCTTCCCTTCCCCTGCCGTCTCCTCGCGAAGCAGCTGTCCCGCCCGGTACTCCGTGAACCGGACGGTAAGGTCTTCCCCACCAAGCCCATCCACCGTGATGACTTGGGTGCGCCCGTCCTTCAGGAGCACCTCCACGGAGCGCTCATCGTGCGACCGGACCGACTTCACCATGGCGTCCGCTTCATAGGGCTCCACGACGGTGATGAAGCGCGCAGCCCTGCCCCGTGTCCGGACCCCGTAGGTCCGGCGTCTCTGCTCCTCATCCCCCGGGAAGGCATCCGCGCCGATCAGCCCTACGAAGCGTACGGCTCCATGGCCTCTCAGATCCAGCGTGATGACTCCTTCCCTGTCGTGGTCTACCGGGCTTGCCGGGATCGCACCCGGGTACTCCCGGCCCACGATCGTCACCCGGCCGCCCTCGTAGTCCCGGCCGAAGCCATAGCCCTGATCGACATTATCATACTGCGGACTGAGATCGCTCAGGTACCTGCGGCTGCCATCTGCCAGCTCCAGGTAAGCTTCGCCCCAGAACAATCCCTGCTTCGTTCTCTGTGGATAGTTCTGTTCGTTATAGGTCGGTTGCTGCTTCACCCGCAGCGTTAAGGTCTCCGCCCCGAGCAGATTCACATCGCACCGGCCTTCACCGAGCAGCCAGGCGCCGAATTCGCCTTGAGCCGTTACCGCTCCGTCCACCTCCACCCGGTACTCCATAGGAATCGTCATCCCGTGATACTCCGCTGCCAGGCCCACGACCTGCTGCGTCTGGCGGGGCCAGGCGGTATGCACATCCATATGCAGCTCCCCCGGGGTATTGTGGAACGTCCGGTTGCCCCGCTGATCCTCCCCTTCACCGAAGATCGTGCAGAAGCGGGCCGTGCTGGTCCCTCTCGCTTCATACCAGTGGCAGTCTGTGATAAACTGCGCATCGGACAAAGGATTCTCCGTCCATTGGCCGGTATGTCCTTTCTTCTCCAGCACTTCAGCCTGCAGCCCCTGGTAGCCTTTGATCTGGAACAGGCTGCTGTACTCATGCTCCCGCTCGCCCTGCACATCATCGAACAGGACGATGTAATCGTCGGTGACGGCCATGACCCGTCTCTGGAGCACTGGTTCGGTGAAATCGGACATCTCGCCATACGGCGGCGCATCTTCGAGCTCCGGCAGGGAGCTCGCGTTCCTCCGGCAGCGCTCCTGCAGGGTTTCGTCGTCGTTGTACACCATCCCGCCGTAAGGCGGATAAGCCCACCTTGATTTCGTCTCGACCGCCGCAGCCTGAATCGCTTCTCCGCTGTAGAATAGGAGCCGCTTGGAATCGCTCGGCACCTGAACCTTGTCGTCGACGACCACCATGTTCTTCGTCATCGAATTCTGCACGTAGAATTTGTACATGAAGTGCGCGTAGCCCCACCATACATGCTCCGGATTGAAGAAGCTGCGTCCATAGCGCATCACCGACAGAAGAGCCGTCCGGTCAAAATGCCCGTGGGCATACCCATGCGAGCCGTACCGCAGAACGGCCTGGATCTGCTCACTCTGCTCCCGCCCCGGCGTCTGGCTCCGCAGCATGGCAATGCCTACATTATCCGAATAAGCATTCTTCTTGACATAGGAGGAAGCAGTTTCCGGCAGCTCGGCATGGCCGAAGATCGGATCGGCGTGAACGCTCTGCTTTATCACCGGAATATACTCCGGATCCTTGTAATAGTGGTAGGCAAGGTCATAGGTGGAGCCGAAGTGCACCCCCTCCAGCTTCTTCTCGTCCGAGTCACTGATGCCGAACAGCACTCCCCTGTAATCCAGGAATGGAAGGGTCGCGTCGAACATATCTTTGATGCAGACATAGTTCTTGACGCTGCCGCCCCACTTCTTGTTGTACATCCCGAACCTCACTTCCGCATCCGCCCCGCGGTAGGTGCTGTTCACTTCGTCACTGAAGGGGACCGCGAAGTGCGTATGCAGGATGTTGTATCCAAAGGGAAGCAGCGCGCGGGCAATATGGATAAACATGGAAGACACCCAGGTGTTGTAGCCGACGGAGCATTCGTACCACCAGCCGTCAGTAAACAAACCGTACTTCAACTGGTCGACCGCCCCTCCCGGGCCGAACACGAACCGCAGGGCCCGTTCGATATCTTCGATCGCCAGTGCGCAGTAGATTGCCCCGGTGATTTCGGACAGCAGCCAATTCGAGATATGCCCGTACTGGATGTGATGGTCGAGAATATCCATATAGATCCGGAACGTCTTCTCCACACCCTTGTGCTCGTCCGGTGTCAGGACGCCTGCGCTGTGGATGATGTCATAAGGAATGGCGAGATGCTGAAAAAAATGCCCTTCCTGGACATAGCTTTGGGAGCAGCCTTTTTTCTTCCGGGGGTAGCCTGTCTCTTCGTCGATAAAATAGCGCAGGAACTGCGCCACCTTCTCCGCATACCGGGTCTCGCCCGTCAGCGCATACGCGTAAGCGGCCGACATGATCCCATGCTCCTCCTGGGTGTCGTAGCAGTAATCCCGCTCCTCCACCGGAACCGGAGGCTTGACTTCCCAGTTGTCCGCGTCAGCAAGGATCTGATCAACCCCTGGCTTGAACTGCGGGTACTTGTCGATCTTCTCCCGGGTTTCGCGCCACTGCTGCGCATTATGGTAAATATAGGGGTGTGGCAGCCCCCTTAGCGTCTTGAACTCTACCTTCACGGCACTGCCGCTGTCACCATTCGGTGTAAACTGCAATACTGTCGTTTCGTGGCCTCCCGGTACCATCGCCGGATGCACCGTGACTGTAGCCGTAATCTCCTGACCGGCTCCCGGCTCCAGGACAAACTGTTCCGGCGTTATCGCGGGAAGCAGGGATTCCCACCCATAGAAAAGCTGTCTCACCGAGACACGCTGCCGGACATCCGTGCAGTTGTGAACGCTCATCGTATAGATGACGTCCTCGCCCACAGCCCCCGATTGACCAAGCACATTCGCCGCCACATAGATCCGGTCTCCCCGTACGAGACGGGCGGAGAGAAGCACCGCATCCCCCTGCAGCTCGAAGCTCTTCAGGAACCTCCAGATGTTGGCCTTGGCACCTTCGATCTCAAAATCGGTGAGCTTCACAGTTACCCGGTGCTCTGCGGGTCCCGCCAGCAGGAGTCCCGTGCTTACGCTCCGCCCATCCATGAACCGGGCTGTCACTCCGATCTCCGCCTCCTCTGCATCGGTGAGCAGATCGAGCTTCAACCCATACCAGCCCATCGCGTCCAAGGACGTGTCGTTCCCACGCTCGAACCCAATCCCATACCAGCTGGCGGCATTCGAAGGCGTCGGGTACTCCAATGTGACGGAATCCGCAAGCGCACAGCCGCTCTCCGCGTCCAGTGCTCGCGATACGTTCCATTCCTTCAATAGATCGATCTTTGTGATCACAGCGATCCCCCCATCTTCACCTTCAGCCCGGCCCCTACGAACCGGAACTCTCCTGAGTGTAGTGGGGATTCCTGTCATCCAGTAGTTTGATCGCTGGCGATTCCACCGATTCTCGTCCAACCGGTTGTTTGAAATATACCGGATGGGTTGATAACTCAAGAAACCTACCGACGAGATTAGGAAGCATGTTCACATTTTTTTCCGAATAGTCTAATACAGTGGTAGTAGTTGAACAACTGAAGGATGTGAGTCCCGATACCGAAACCGTCGCAAACCTTCATGAGGGGTACGATATTCTTGTCCGCCGCCGCTCTCATCAACCGCATCTTAGGTTTAATCAGCGGTATGTTCGTAGCCCGGGTGCTGGGTGCCGAGGGGATCGGCCTGTTGATGATGGCCCATCCCCTGGTTCCGCTGGTGATCACCATTACGGAGCTCGGCCTGCCTGTCGCCATCTCCAAACTGGTCGCTGAGGCCGATGCCCGCGAGGACCGGACCAAGGTGAGACGGATCCTGCACGTCTCCTTATTCGTTACCGGATTCCTGAGTGTCACGCTGACGACTCTCTCTCTTCTTGGCTCGGAGTGGATTGCTTCCCTACTTCTCAGCGATCAGCGAGCCTATTACGCCATGCTCGCGATTACGCCCATTGCGCCGATCGTTGCCGTCTCCGCGGTACTTAAGGGCTACTTCCGCGGGAAGCAGCGAATGCAGACCATCGCCGCCTCCGACGTATTGGAGAATACCGTGCAGATCGCATGTGTGCTGGCCTTGGTACACGTCCTGCTGCCCTACGGCGTTGCCTATGCCGCCGCCGGGGCTATGGCCGCCTCGGTGATCAGCGAGATCAGCTCTCTGCTGTTTCTGCTGGCAAGCTACAAGCTGCGCGGGGAAGCCAAACTGCCGGGCGAGACATGGGGCGCCCACCTTCGGAGGGGCCGGTCCACCCTCTCGGAGCTCCTTCGAATCGGCCTGCCGACTACCGGGAATGGGTTGATTCACTCGCTCTACGGCGCCTTCCAACCGCTGCTCATTACGACCAGCCTGGCTGCTGCCGGCGTAAGCACGGCGCTAGCCACCAAACAGTTCGGGATGATTGCCGGATATGCTTTCCCGCTGCTCTTTATGCCCAGCTTTATCACGCAATCCCTCTCCACCGCTCTGATCCCGGCCATCAGCGAAGCGGCTGCCAACAAGAACAGCCTGCTCATGCACGAAAGAATGGATCAGGCTTTGCGCCTGGGCTTTTTGATCGGGGCACCGGCCACTGTCATCCTGTACGTTTGGTCCACGCCGCTCACTACGCTCATTTATAACGCGCCGGAAGCCGGCCATCTGTTGAAAATCCTGGCGCCGATGTTTTTCCTCCATTATTTCGATGCGCCGCTGCATGCCATCCTGCTGGGGCTTGGCCGTGCGAATGCCACCCTATGGAATTACATCATTACAACGGTGTTCAAAGTGGCTGCGATCTATGTGCTTGGCAGCGAGTTCGGCATTGTCGGCATCGCTTTCGCGCTGGGCCTCAGCATCGTGCTCATCACGGTACTCAACTTTAACTCCATCACCGGCAGCATCGGGTTCTACTGGGATATCCGCCCCTATGCGAGGGGCACATTTGCCATGATCATCATGGTACTTTGCGGGCATTGGGGTATCCGGTATCTAGATCACTTGGCCCTTCCCATGCTGTGGAACACCCTCGGTTCCGTCGTCTTCTCGCTGCTCGTTTATTTCGCCGTATTGTCCTTTACCATGGCCTGGAGTCGGAGAAGCAGAAGAATTCTTTCATAGTGATAAGCTCGACCAGCCCCTATCCTACCGTAAGCTTAGGCCTGAAGTACGCGATGGAGATTACCGCTTTTTACCGGCCGCTCTCTTATCCAGGGCGGCCCTTTGCGCATTGGCTGACAGGAAAAGACCGCGACTTCGACGCATGTGACCAATAGATGTGCTTGTCCTCCGACTGGCTGGCAAACGATCACTGCACCTTTTCGTACCACTCTCTGGCGCGCCTGGTCACCTCGCCGCCGCCGGATGCATACCACTTCTCCACGAACTCTTCGAACTTACTGATCGGGTACTGCCCGAGAATAATCTTGGTCGCATACTCCACATACAGCGTGCGGTTGTTAATGTCCGGGAAATCCGCGTAGATGCTGGCGGGCAGGCCGTCTCCGGCAATATTCTTACTGTAGATTTGGGCCTGCTCCATATTCCGAATCGTCTGGTCCACGCTCCACAGTCTGTCTTCCGATGCCGCACCTTTTAGCAGTTTAGTGGTGAAATCCAAGGTGGCAAGCTCCTGCCAGGGATGCAGCAGCAGGTTCTCCTGCGTCCTCTTATCATCCGGGAGCCGGATCGCCCTGCCGTCCTTCAGGGTATAATGCATGCCTTCGACACCCAAATACAATGATTGCCAATTGCGTTTATCGTACAGGTTGTTCAGCAGCTTTAACGTGGCCATCAATCTCGTCCTGTCCTTGTTGTTCTTGACGACCCACTGCGGGTTCCCCACCTTCTTCTTGCTGTAGAAGCCCTGATAGCCGGGTACTTCAGGCACAGGCATGACGGAGAAATCCCCCTTCACCCCCGTGTTCTTGTACAGATTATCCAGATACAAGTGGGTTTGTTCCAACCAGTGGTAGTAGCTTCCCACCCTGTCCCCCTGCACTTTCCCATCCCACTGCAGCTTGTCATTGAGAAGCGATTCCTTATCCAGCAATCCCTCCTGATGCAGCTTCGACAGGAACGCCAAGGCCGCTTTCATATTCGGCGTTACCGCGGAATAGGTCAGCTTGCCATCGTACAGATCCCAATCCGGATAGCC
The DNA here is from genome assembly GCF_049942825.1 of Paenibacillus sp. S-38. Classification (NCBI taxonomy): domain Bacteria; kingdom Bacillati; phylum Bacillota; class Bacilli; order Caryophanales; family Paenibacillaceae; genus Paenibacillus; species Paenibacillus sp. S-38. The sequence continues at coordinate 2,169,659 of NZ_CP187970.1, read as the reverse complement.
TTCGATCATAGCAACACCGTACATGGCAAACAGATGATCCATCCAGCGCACTTCCTGCCGGCCGCCTGTCGGAATTTCGTCCTGTTGTCCATTGCCGTTGGGATCCTGATCCCGGAAGGCCTCCAGCACCTGGACATACGCTTCTTGTGTTGTAGGCATCGATAATCCCAGTACTTCCAGCCAATCCTTGCGGACCATGGCAGCGTACCTGCCGTAGTCCATGACGATCGGGATATAATAGATTCGCCCCTGGCCGGTGGGGTCGTTCGCCTTCACGACATCCCAAACATCCTTCGAGATGCCCTGCCAGACATTCGGTGCATAGGCCGGCAGCAGCTCGGTCAGATCCGCTATCGCTCCGTTCTTGGCCAGATTGGATTCGATCCCCTGCCAAGGCAGGAACAGGTCGGGCATTTCACCGGCAGCGATCTTCAGGTTCAACCGGTTCTGGTAGGTCGTGCCCCCATTCCATTCCACATACGGACTAATGATGCCGACGCCCAGCGTCTTCTTATACAGCTCATACAGCCTGCTGCCCTTCTCGATCGGCCTGTATCCGTCATTCGTCCCCCAAACTTCCAGATCGATGACCCCCTCCGCTGCAGGTTCGACGGCACTCGGGTCAGAGGGAGCGTCCGCACTGCCGCTGCAGCCGGACAGGACGATCATTACAAGGGCGCAGATGGCCGCGAGCCCCCTAAGCTTGTGGATCACCATCCCAGCCCCTCCCTGCTGCGGTTAACGATCTGCCACTTGGTCATGGGTCCGGCGGCGGTATTCACTCGGCTTGCAGCCCGTCGATTTCTCGAACAACCGGGAAAAATACTGCGAATCCGAGTAGCCGACGGCCTGGCAGATCTCATATACTTTCTGATCGGTCATCGCAAGCAGTTCCTTCGCCTTGTTCATCCGGATCTGAACCAGATAGTTCAAATACGTATCTCCCGTCTTCTGCTTGAAGAGCTGGCTTAAGTAATAGGGATTGATGTAAAAGCGGGCCGACAAATCCGCCAGGGAGATGGGTTCGTGGAAATGCTCCTCCACGTAGGCCTTGATCTCTGCAATCGTATCTTTCTTCCTTGATAACGCATGCTCGTTTCGATAATACTCCGCGTAGGGACTGACAGCTCCGGCCCCCTTCCCCATGCTGAAGGTGAGTGCGTGCCGGGCTTCCTCGAAGGACAATCGAATGTCGACGGCCTGTTCCTTCACCGTGCCGACACCGGCCGCCATGGACAGCTGCAGCTCCTGCCACAATGCCTCCTTGAGACCGTGCAGAGCATCGACCAGCTCCCCGTACGCGATGCTTCCTTCCTCTGTGACAAGCACGGCTCCTTGAGCCGCGGTATACCGGAACGGGTAGACGCCTCCAAAGGCGCTGAATGCCCGGTCTACAAGGCTGAACACGGAATCAAATCCGATATCCGCGCCTGGATTCATAGGGCTGTCGAACTCCAGCAGGACACAAACGAAAGAAGTATGTGTGAGTGGAATATCGGCTGATTGAAGCAGCTCACGGACATAGCCCGGATTGTCGCCGCCTGCATCGATAAGGTCGCGCAGCGTATGCTGGAGGAGCACGCTCTTCAGGTTGTCAATTTGCTGCATGTCTCCCCGCTCCACCCGAATCTGCTCCATCGCTTCATAGACGCTCTCCCGCAGCTCTTCTTCCTCTACTGGCTTATTGATATAATGCTGAACGCCGAGCCGCATCCCTTTGCGCGCGTACTCGAAGTCCGCGTATCCGCTCAGCAGTATGTATTTCGCCTTACAGCCGGCCTCCTGCAGCATCGCAATCATATCCAGCCCGTCTGCATGCGGCATCCGTATGTCCGTGATGACGATATCCGGCTTACAGGCTTGGATCAGCTGTGCACCTTCCAACCCGTTGTAAGCCACGCCTGCAATTTCGCATTCCGGGATATAGCGGCCCATCAATTTCTGCAGACCGTCCACGATTCCTTTCTCGTCATCCACCAGCACGACTCTCATCCGAGGCACCGTCCCTTCCGTATCCTGACACCGTATGATGGCTTGGGATATGAATCTCGACCACTGTCCCTTTTCCTCTTTCCGAGCGGAACTTCAAATGATACGGATCGCCGTATTGCAGCTTGATGCGTTCGGCGATATTCTTAAGCCCAAGACCTTCGCCGCTGCGTTCATCCAGCTGCTCCAGCTTGTGTTTATCAGACTGCGCCTCTTCCAGCATGGCGGCCAGTTCTTCCTGCTTGTCCCGCGGCATCCCCATCCCGTCATCGATAATCCGGATGACAATCCCCCCCTGCTCTGTCCAGAAGCCTTCTATTCCAATGTTCATGAAGTGGCTGTAGTCCCGGAAGCCGTGGATCATGCTGTTCTCCACAATAGGCTGGAAGACAAGGGGAATGATGCTGCACGCGAGCATGTCCTGCGGCAGACGGATCTGGAGCCGGAAGCGGTGGTCGAACCGGATATTTTGCAGGTCCAGGTAGTTTTTGGTGTATTCCAGCTCATGCTGAATCGAATGAACCCTGCCTTCCTTGCCTAACGTCAGACGGAACATGCGGGCGAGGATTTTGATCATATGCGCAATCTCATCTTCTTCCTTCACGAGCGCCTTCATCCGGATGGATTCCAACGTATTGTACAGCATATGAGGATTGATCTGGTTTTGCAGCGCAAGGAACTTCGCCTGACGCTGCTTGATCTCCGCCATGTACACGTTCTCGATTAAGGTTCGAATCGTGACGATCATCTTGTTGTAGCTGTGAACGAGGCTGCCGATCTCGTCGCGGGAATGGGCGCTGTCAATGGGCACATACTGCCCGGCTTCCGCCTGCTTCATGCTGCGGCGCAGCCGTTTGATCGGATTCGTGATCGCGTAGTTCAGACCAATGGACACGAGGGCCATAATGGCAAAGCCGGCCAAAATGACGAAGGCGGTGACCGTTTGGATTTGCCGGATCCTCAGCATCAGCTTCTCCCGGGGGATCATCGTCGTAATCGTCAGCTTCCCCAGATTCACATTTCCTGATATGACAATACTCTCCTTGCCGCCAACCTCCTGCGAGTATCGATCCCCCGCATTCAGTACATCCTTCCAGGTTAACCGGCCGGTAGCCGCATCGGAATGATAGACGGGCTCTCCGGATCTGCCGCTAATGATCACGCTGATATCGTATTTGTCCCGGGCAAGCACGAATTCGCGGTTGGGAGTCATCAGCGTGAACGGGTCCAGATCGATGAGCAGCCATCCCGCGAACGCCCCATCATACGTGAACAGCTTTCGGCCCACCGTAGTGATGGCGCCTTCCCCATGATCCTCATAGTAAGCTCTGTCGTGCAGACCCGTGACAAAAAACGCATCCTCCGAGTCCCCCAGCCGTTTATACCAATCCTGCGACAGCAGCGCTTCTTCATCCACGATGCTTGTTGTATTCGTATAATAATACAAGGTGTCGTCAGGACCTATCAGCATCACAGTACCCATCTCCGGCTTGAGTAAAGCAACCCGCATTAACATGCGGCGGACCATCTCTCTCTGATTGATCTGCTCAGCCATAGTCATGTGCTGACGATCCCTTAGACCGGATATAAGATCGTTGTCGACGAGTACGGTCTTTGTAATCTTATCGTATTCCTGCATAAGCAGGTCGAGCGAATTTTCGATTTGAGAAGTATACAAGGCTGCGAATTCCTGGGAAGAATCTTCCAGACCGGCCACCGATTGATTGTAGATAATAACGCTTACAATAAAAACAGGAATCGCGCAGCCGAGGAGATACCCTCCCATCAGTTTATTCTGAAGCTTCATATTTCCGATCGTTGAAAGGAGTCTTCGCATCCAACTGTTGTGGTCCATATCCCGATACGCTGCACCTCTTTCAACCGATGTGGTCTATGACTGGGAGAGCTTCATAAAACAAGTGCGGCAATCCGGGCGGCCGTGATGGACGCATGAATTACCGCATCTGATTTGGATATGTCTACATACTATCACAAGATCTGCAGTTTTCTCTACTCTACCCTTCGCATCGCTGCGTATGAAACCTCCCGCTGCCTGTTTCGTGAACAGGCATCAGCCTTTGGACTGCTGATAGGATGCGTTGAACTCTTCGATGACTTTGGCACCGCCTTCGGACTTCCATCGCTCCACTTCCTTCTGGAAGCCTGCTTCATCGATATTCCCAAGAATATACTTGTAGGTGGCATCCTTGATGATTTGGCCAAGCCGGTCCTTCTCTTGGGTATAGGTCGCAGAGTCAAGCATAATCGTCGGGTCGGCTACCACATGCTTTTCGTTATCCAGGTACAGCTGGTCCGCTTTGTTATTGACCGGATAGTTGGACTGCCCTCCCAGGCGGCCGTTCGTATCCGCTTCTCCGAGCTCCAATGTTTTATAAGGGCTGACTTCCTTGTCGATCTTGGCCTGATCCGCAATCGGCACGGCCACTCCGTCTTTCGTCGTATAATGCTCCCCTTCGATGCCCCAGATGAGCAGGTTGGAGATCTCAGGCGACATCATCCCATCCAGCACGTTCAGGATGCGCTTCAGTTCTTCTTCCGTCTTGACCGCCGACTTCGGGAAGAGCAGAGGATGATTGTAGCCGGCGGTGGACCAGACGGTGAATTCGCCGCCTGGACCTTTGATTTGGTTCTGCACATCGAACTGCGCTGTCGCATTCGACTTCACGGTATCGGTATGCAGCGGCAGCACATCGCACATGCATCCGATATAGGCGCCGGCTTTTCCGCTTTTGACGAGATTCTGCTGATCGACCTTACTTGTAACCGGGAAATCCAGGTTGATATAGCCTTTGTCCCGCAGGTCCTTCATATAGTTCATGGCGCTCCTATACTCCGGGAAGGTGAACGCAGGCATCAGCTTGCCATCCTGAAGCCCCCATTCATTCGGAGTGCCAAACCAGGAGGCGATCGTCTTGAAGGCACCGAAAGCAAGGTCTCCCCGGTCAGCAAGTCCCATCGTATCCTTCTGACCGTTCTGGTCGGGGTCATTCTCCGTAAACTGCTTTAGCATGGTATACAATTCATCGGTATTGGTCGGTGCAGCCAATCCCAGACGGTCAGCCCAGTCTTTGCGGAAAATAAGCCCTTGGCGGGATAAGGGCCTGCCTTGATACAGCGAGTAGAGCTTGCCGTCGACCTTCATATTGTTCAGGATCTCATCCTTTAACTTGCTCAGATTCGGATACTGCTCCAAGTAAGGCCCGATTTCCCAGTATTGGCCGTCCTTAATCGCGTCACGGTTGGCCCCGGTCAGCGAATAGATAGCCACATCCGGCAGATCGCCGGTAGCGAATGCCGCATGGAGCCTTTCTTCGAAGGTTGTGCTCGGAATCCATTGAATCTCGAGCGAGGCATTCAGCTTTTCTTCCAGGATCTCTTCGATTCGGGGATGCGGTGTCTCTGCCTGATGAAGAGGCACCATAAAGGAAACCGTTAACGGCTTGCCTTCCTTGCCGGCCGCTTCACCTTCAGACTCCGGCGGCGCGCTGCAAGCCGTGAGAGCAATGGTCATCACAACTAACGCTGCGATGCCCCGTCTGTTGAACCTCACCATGAACTCAACTCCCCTTCCTGTGTGACGGCCTTCGATATTCCGCCCGAAGCCGGCTTCCTCATTCGCTTCCCTCCTGCTTCGTCATGCAGACCGTCTCGGCCGGCAGAACGGAGACGAAACGGTAGGTACCCGAGCCAATCCCGTATATCTCCCCGGCTTCCTCTACGCTAAGCTTCTCACAGCCCTTTATCTTCTCTTCGGCCGCACCAAGCCGCACATCATCGATCTTAACAAGCCTTCCCGGAACAACCACCTTGGCCTTCGTCCCCGGTGGAATGGTAACCTCCAGCCTGAATCGTTCGCCCTTCCGGTACCAGCTTACGCGAATCTCGCCATAGAGCGATTCGTAAGCGGCGCGCACGTACTGAAGCCCGCCTCCCGGATGAGGCCGGATGATCGTTCGGGCGAAGCCGGGGGCATCTGGATCGGCCTCGATGCCCGCCATATACCGGTACATCCATTCCCCCACCGATCCGAGCGAATAATGGTTGAACGAATTCATGCCTGGCGTCTGGAACCCCTTCTCCTCCGTCCAGCCGTCCCAACGCTCCCAGATAGTCGTGGCGCCGTGCCTGATCGAATACATCCAGGACGGGAACTGCTCCTGCCTCAGAAGGCGGTAAGCGATATCTGCCCTCCCGTGATCGGTAAGCGCCGGCAGCAGATACCCTACGCCCAGGAAGCCCGTCGTCAGCCGGTCGCCGCTCGCTTGGATCTTCGCGACGAGCCGGCGGATGGCGCTCTCCCGCAGAGGCTCTGTCAACAACCCGAAGGAAAGCGCAAGCGCGTACACCGTCTGCGTATCGCCATAGATTGTACCGTCCTGCGCGACGAAGGCGCCGCGGAAGGCGGCGGTGATCTTCTCATACAGCGCGCCGCAGCTTCCGGCATCCTCGTCATGCCCCAAAATGGCCGCAATCCGCGACATCAGCAGCGCATCGTAGGCGAAGTAGGCCGTCGCCAGCACTTCGTTCGGCGTGTTCTCGCCAATGGACAGCCAATCGGCGTAATTCGCATACCCCGGCCTCACCAGACCATCGGTCGTCCCTTCCAGATAGGCCATCCATCGCCGCATCGATTCGTAATGGGTCGATAGAATCCGCGTATCGCCGTACATCGTATACAGCGTCCAAGGAATGATGACGCCTGCGTCCCCCCACCCCGAGTTATCCGGGGCGAACCAATTCAGCCGCTCATTCCACATCTTGTGCCGAATCCATCCGGCATCCGGAGCCACGTCGGTGAAAGCACCCGATGCCTGCTGACAATCCGCGATATCCTGCATGTACTTGGTGAAGAAGCGGGAGACGTCCATATTGTATGATGCGGTACGCGCGAAGATCTGCGCATCTCCCGTCCAGCCCAAGCGTTCATCGCGCTGCGGACAGTCGGTCGGGACGGACAGGAAGTTGCCCCGCTGTCCCCACACGATATTGCGGTATAAGCGGTTAATCATGTCGTCGGACGTCTCGAGCGTTCCCGTCACCGGCGTATCCGAATGAACGACCTTGCCTGTGATCGTGCCCAGATCCGCTTCCCCTTCGAATCCGATCAGCTCTACATAGCGGAAGCCGTGGAAGGTGAAGTGAGGCTCATAGCGCTCCACTTCCCCCGTTCCTCTGCAGATGTAGCAGTCCTGCTGCACGGCTTTGCGCAGATTGTCCAGATATAGCGTGCCATCCGGATTCAGCATCTCGGCATGGCTGACGACGATCCGGTCACCGGGCTTCCCTGTCACGGCCATCTCCGTCCAACCGACCATGTTCTGCCCCATATCAAAGATGAACGTTCCCGCCTCGGTACGCCTGACCGAAACGGGCTTCAGCACCTCCAAGATGCGGATCGGCGGCTCCAGCGAGGCGGTCAGCATGCCGTTATAGCCGGGGCGAACCTCAGGTGTATCCCAGCCGGAGTCGTCGTATCCCGCCTCGTTCCACCCGGTTAGCTCCAGCCGGGCGTCGTAGCTCTCGCCTTTGATCATATCCGAATACCGGATCGGACCGTCCGACGTCCGCCAGCTGCCGTCCGTCGTCACCATCTCCCTTCGTCCGTCCTTGTATTCGATTGACGCTTGCAGAAGGAAGAACGGCCGCTTCCCGTAGACATGCCGGCCGAGGAACCCGACCGTACCGGCGTACCAGCCGTCCCCGAGGACGGCGCCGAAGACATTGCCGCCTTCGTGCAGCGAATCTGTAATATCGTACGTCTGCACCTGCACCCGCTTCTCGTAATCCGTCCATCCCGGTGCGAAACAGCCGCCGATGCGAGCGCCGTTCACGTACAATTCATATACGCCGAGAGCCGTCGCATGCACCAGCGCACGCTTGATGCTGCCCTGCGCGGTGAATGCTTTGCGGAAAAATGGACTTGGCTGCAGGCTTCCTTCCTCGAGCAGCTCTGGTTTTCTTCCGATCCACTTACTTTTCCATTCCCCGCACTTCAACAGCCCCATCGTCCATTGAGCGGCCGTGCTCCACGCCGAGACGTTCCCTTCCCGATCCCGCACGCGCGTCTTCCAATAATATGTACATTGGGATTGAAGAGGCAGGCCGGCATATTCGATATGCGCCATCGCAGAGGACTGTACCATCCTGCTGTCCCACAGATCGCCTAGGTCACGGGCCAGCTTCTCCTCGCTCGAGGCGACAAGCACGTGGTATGCGGTCTGCTCGAAGCCGCGTTCTTCGGCTTCGATTCTCCAGGACAGCCGCGGATGAGGCGTATCCAGTCCCAGCGGATCAACCAGATATTCCGTACGACAGCCTACGACTGAGAAGTACGGGTTCATGTTCATCCCCCCTTAGTTGACACGTTGAATCCGGACGGCCGTATACAGCTGATCCGGAAGCTGAAGCCGGCTGCGGCCGCGAAGCGTATGGTCCAGCTTGGTTACGGTCATCTCCCAGGTATCGATGATCTCGGCAGTGAACTCTGCGTCCTCCGGCAATGGGATTTCCCTATAGCTGGGCCGGTGAATGCCGAAGTATTGGAGGTAGTACTCTCCTTCCAAGCCGATCGTCGGCACATCGTAGATGCCCGGAATCGGCTTGTATCCGGCAGGCGCTTCTTCGAGGATGGACTTTAGGAAAGCGATCCTCTCCGGACTTTGCCCGTACAGCCGGCCGCCCTTCGCCCACCAGATTTCGTTCTCCGGATGGGTATACGTCTCCCCATGCGTGCAGTAAGCGCCGCGCACGACCGACTCCCAGAACCGCCGGGTCATCTCTTCCGCCGTGATATTGCCCCAACGCTGCGGGAGATTGCCTTCGTAGCAGCATTCGTCGATGACGATCGGCTTGTGGTAATCTCTGCGCCAGATCGGGGGAAGCGTCACATCCCAGTGCTGAACGCTCAGATGCGTCACCCAAGGCTTCGCGTGATCATAGAACCGGACGCTCCCATGGTCATACATCCGCGTTCCGTTGTGTATCGATCTCGGGTGCCCGTACGGATCTTCTTCCTGCACGATTCGGAACAGACGGTCCCAATCGGCCGGCTTCTTCTCCTCCATAAAGTCGTATTCGTTGGCGAGCGACCACCATACATTACGGTATGCGGAGAGCCTCGCCAGCACATAGGACAAATAAAAATCATCCACCTCCGCGTCCATCCGGTCAAAGCCCCAATGTCCTTTGTCGTACGGATGGAAGAGAATCAGGTCCGCTTCGATGCCCAGCTTCTGCAGATCCAGGATCCGGCTCTCCAGCTTGGCGAAGAATGCGGGATCGAACCTCGTATGATCGAATCCCCCGTCCTCCCGGCGGGCGAACGGGAACGAATCGGGTTCTTCCGAGTTGAACGCGTAATGTTTCGGGAACACGCACATCCGGAGCTTATTGAAGCTGTTGTCCGCGAGTGTCTGCACCGTCTTCTCCTGCATGCCCTGATTCAGATGAATCCAGGCATAGCACGTCGTACCGAACGGGTGGAAGACGGTGCCATCCTCATGGGCGAACCGGTATTCGTCCATGACTCTTACCGGACCATGATTGCCTGCCGACGGAGGCGTACACACGAAGCTGCCGGAGAACCCGTCGAGCTCCGGAACCGCGCTGGAGGTCTCGAACCGCCATTCTCCCTGCCGATCCGGCATGAAGCGAATGCGGTATATGCCGCTACCGTCGTAGAATCCTGCCGTCTTTACTTCGCGGCCGCCGAAGCGGAAAGCGGCCTGGAGCGGAACATCCCGGTAAGGATTCCCTTGATCGGGACCCTCCAAGCGGAGTTCAAACACGCCCCATTGTTCCACCTGTTCATTTACCATGCTCATCTCGCAATGTCCACCTTTCTACCCTTTAATACCGGATGTTGAAATGCCTTCCACAAAATAGCGCTGTAAGGAAAAGAAAATCACCAAGCTGGGGATAAGGGACACGACCGACATAGCCATCATCGCCCCCCAATTGGACTGGCTGGAGGAGTCCAGGAACAGGCGCAGTCCGAGCGGCACCGTATACTTGGCCGGCGTATTCAGATAAAGAAGCTGGCTGAAGAAATCGTCCCACGTCCAGATAAAGGTGAATATCGCCGTCGTGATCAGCGCGGGCAGCGCAAGCGGCATCACGATCCGCCAGTAGATCTGAATCGGACCACAGCCGTCGATACGGCCTGATTCGTCCAGATCGCGGGGCAGCCCCCGAATGAACTGCACCATGAGAAAGATAAAGAATGCGTCGGTGGCCAGCAGCTTCGGTACCGTCAGCGGACTGAATGTATCCACCCAGCCGAGCTTGTGAAACAGCACGTACTGCGGGATGATCGTAACATGGTGCGGCAGCATGATCGTGACCATCATGAGCCCAAACCAGATGTTCTTTAAGGAAAAGTCGAGTCGCCCGAACGCGTAAGCCGCCATGGAGCAGGATACGAGGTTGCCGAGAACGGCCAGCAGGCACAGGATCATCGAGTTGGCCAGGAAGCTGCCGAAGGAAGTCCCGGAAATCCCCTTCCACCCTTTGGTATAGTTGTCGAGCGTCATCTCCGCCGGCCATAGCCGCAGATCGGAGAAGATCAGATGGTCCGGTTTGAATGAGCTTGAGATGAGCCACAGAATCGGGTACAGCATCAGGATGCCGAGCGCCATGACCAGCGCATGGACGAGCCAGGCCGTATGTCTGGGGTAGGCTTGCATTACGATTTCCCCCCATCGGCGTAATGAACCCAGTATCTTGAGGTCCCGAACAGGATTGCGGTGCAGCAGCCGATAAGCAGCAGCAGGATCCAGGCCATCGCTGAAGCGTAGCCCATCTCGAAATGCGAGAATCCCTTCTGGTACAAATACAGCGTATAGAACAGGGTTGAATCGATCGGTCCGCCGGTGCCGCGGCTGACGACGAACGCCTGCGTGAACGCCTGGAACGACCCGATCAGCTGGATGACGAGGTTGAAGAAGACGACCGGCGACAGCATCGGGATGGTGATGCTGAAGAACTTCTGGATCTTCCCTGCGCCGTCCACCTCGGCCGCCTCGTACAGATCCTGCGGAATCTGCTTCAGTCCCGCCAGGAAAATCACCATCGACGATCCGAACTGCCACACCGTTAGAGCAACGATAGAGTACAACGAGTACGTCGGATCGGATACCCAATCCGGCGCCTCGATGCCGAACGCACCGTGAAGGAAGAGGTTGAACAACCCGTCCGCTCCGAATATCTGCCTCCACAGTACCGCGATCGCGACACTACCCCCGAGCAGCGTAGGAATATAATAAAGCGTCCGGTAGAAGTGCAGCGCCCGCAGCCCTTTATTAAGAAGCATGGCGACGGCGAGCGCAAAACCGAGCTTCAGAGGAACCGAGACGAATACATACGTCAGCGTTACTTTCAGGGACTGGAGGTAGCGGGTATCCTCAAGGAACATGTTCTCGTAATTCGCGGTGCCCACCCACTTCGCGGGTGTCAACAGATCATACTGCGTAAACGACAAGTAGAGTGAGCTGATCATCGGTCCCAAGGTCAGAACGAAGGTGCCGAGAAACCAAGGCAGCAGGAAGAGGAAGGGAACCGCATTCTTCTTCCATAGCCTTCCTACATAGCTGTGAGTGCGCTGTGATGTAACCGTCTGCTCCACATACGGAACCTCCCCGTCTTCATGATTTGGATTTGGATTTGCTGACGGCAGCCGCAGCCGCTTTCACCGTCTCTGCCGCCGCTTCCGCAGCGGATGCCTTGCCGAAGGCGAGCTTTTGCGCGCTGTTGCGCAGCGCCGTGTCCCACTCCTGGATGTTCGGCATTTCCCGGTCCATTTGGCGCGAATGGTTGACCGCAACATCCAGATAATTGTACGTCTTCAGTGTGATCGAATCGGCACCGGCCTTTAGGGCATCGCGCACGACGGTGGAACCCGGAATTCCCCGGTCACTGCCCAGAATCTTGGTGGCTTCCGGGTCATTAACGAAAAAGTTGATGAGCTGGGCGGCTTCTTCCGGATGCTTGCTGTTTTTATTGATCGTCATGAACTGGCTTGGCTGGATCCACATGCCGTTCTCCGTACCGCCGCTCGGCAGCGGGACCATCTGCAGCTCATCCTTCATCGCCCCCTGGAAGGCGACGAACTGGTTTGACCAAATCACAAGCATCGCGAGTTTGCCCTCAACCAGCATGGAGTTGTCCGGTGTCATCTCCAAGTATGCGGCGGACTGCGCAGCTGTGGGAATGATGCCCTCCTGGCGGAAGCGGTTCCACATTTCAAACCATTTGGTTCCAAGCGCTTCGTCGAACGCGATTTCGCTGCCGTTATACAGCGCTTTGCCGTTCTGTCTTACGAAATGCCCCAGGTAGTGCGTGAAGCCGGATTGATCGGCGAAGGCGTAATACCCTTTGCCCAGCTTCCCGACGAGCTGTTTGCTGTAGGCCTCCATCTCTTCCCAGGTCCAGCCTGCATTCGGCGGTTCCATGCCGGCTTTCTTGATCAGCTCCGTGTTGTACACGATACTCAGAGCATTGGAGCCCATATTGATCCCATACTGCTTGCCGTCCAGCTTGCCCGTGGAGGCGATCTGCTCGTCGAACGTCCCGAGATCGATCGGTTTGCCGATGTACGGGTCAAGCTCCAGCAGCGTCCCGCGGGAGACATAGTCTGGGTAGTTGTTCCCCAGCTGAATGATGTCGGGAGCGTTGCCGCCGGCAACCAATGTGTTCAGCTTGTCCCAATACCCATCCGCACCCAGGAACTCCGCGCTGACTTGGATATGAGGGTTCTTCTGCTTGAAGAGATCGATGACCTTATTGGTCGCGTCATGCCGGGCCTGCGAACCCCACCACATGATGCGAAGCGTAACGGGGTCTTTCCCATCGCTCTTTCCCTCCTTCTCTGCAGAGGACTCGGACGATGCGGCAGGCTGCGACCCGCTGCCTGTGCTTGGATCGCCCCCACACGCTGCCAGAAGCATGAACGTACTGATGACCAGCAGTGAAGCAGGTTTTCTTCCGATTCTCATGTCTACAACCCCTCCCTATGGATAGCAGTTGATGCCGGGATTCAGCTCCTAACCCCGCAATCGGATTAAAGAATCCGCTTACATTTACTATACCTAAGGCATTCCCTTCGCTCAAAGGGACGTTATTAAGTTTCTACCGGGTCATTTTTTAGCTTTATCTGCTGTCCAATAGCCCCTTTGTCGACCCGTCGACCCCACGAAATAAAAAAAAGACAAGAGCCCTGCCATAGCCAGGAGGAATCTTGTCTTTTCTTCAGTCGGTTTTCTGTGCTTCAGCCAGCTCAGCCAGCCTTTGATCGATTTCCTTGTACCTCAGATGTTCACGTGGTAAGTTGTACGGCTATATCGAGAAATTGTTTAACGAGGACAGAGTTGTTATCCGTTCGCCAGGCGATGCTCATGTCTGCGAGCGGGGCATTCCCCTCGATGTTCACATACGCTACGTCCCGCGCATGAATATTCGCCGTTGAGCTTGGTACGATACTTATACCCAGCCCCGCCGCAACCATGCCGACGACGGTTTGTATTTCTTTCACATCCTGACGGATGATCGGGCTGAAGCCGGCATCACGACACTTCGAGAGGATATCATCGTACCAGCTCGGCCAAACCTCCCTCTCCACCAATATAAATCGTTCTGCCCTAAGATCGCCCATCGATACGGAAGAGCGCTGGGCCAGTGGATGCATTTTCGGGACGACCACGATGCAAGTCTCTTGACGAACGGATAAGAGCGACAGGTGCCGGTCCACGACAGGCGTTCTTACAAAGCCGATGTCGATGTCTTTCCTGCGAAAAGCCTCCAGCTGCATGGGAGTGGGCATCTCGTGAAGAACCAAATCCACATTCGGATACTGCTCCTGAAATACCCGAACAAGGTTGGGAAGAATATCGAATGTAGCCGATCCGACAAAGCCCAGCACTAACCGGCCGAGCATTCCCATCTGGGCCCTTTGAGCTGCCGCCTTTGCCCGCTCTAATTGGTTGAGGGCGTGGCGTACCTCTTGCAAGAAGACCTTTCCCGCAGGGGTTAGCTCTACATGCCGTTTCGATCTCTCGAACAGCAGGACTCCCAGTTCCTTTTCGAGCTGCAAAATCTGTTGGCTTAGTGGCGGCTGTGTCATCTGCAGCCGCATGGCCGCACGGCCAAAATGCAGCTCTTCCGCTACGGCAATGAAATATTCAATCTGACGCAGTTCCAAGCTAAGCTCCTCCGGATTAAGTCGATTTTCGAATGAATCATACGTTGTTTATATATTAGACGATAACTCCTTTTCATTGTAAAGTGTCGTTATCGAGGAATGCAGGTGCGGAAACCAGATGGGATAAGAAAGGATCTTTTCGATGAAAGCTTCAGTGGCTTTGTTGTGTCTTGTATGGGGATTTAACTTTGTGATCATGAAACTGGGCAATGGTGCGTTTCCTCCCGTCCTGTTTGCCGCGCTGCGCTTTTTGACCGGAGCCTCCGTGCTCCTTGGCGTGAGCTTTATAAAAAAAATCCCACTGCCCCATAAATCGGATTTGAAGTGGTTCCTCCTCTGTGGACTGCTCCAAACCACCCATTTTAACATTGCCATTCAAATCTCGCTGAATTTTGTCAGCGCCGGTCTTACCTCTGTTCTGACTTACAGTATGCCGCTTTTTCTATCGCTCATGGCGCATTGGTGGATTCCCGGAGAACAGCTGACGAGGAGAAAGACGGTCGGAATCGTGCTCGGCCTGGTTGGATTAGTGATCTCTATGAATATCCAATGGGGAGGCTCCTTGGGGGCTATCTTATTGGCGTTAAGCTCCGCGATTTCTTGGGCTGCGGCCAGCCTGCTGTTTAAATTGAAATTGCAGCATTGTGACAGCATTCAATACACCACTTGGCAGATGACGATCGGAGCGGGGGGATTATTGCTGTATTCTTTTTCCTTTGAGCATGGGGAATGGCATTGGGGGATCATGCCTGCCATTTATATTCTGTTCTCAGGGATTGTTGCCTCCGCCTTGGCGTTTGTGATGTGGAATCACATCCTGAGTCGTACGGAAGCAAGCAAAGCATCCATATCGTTACTGCTTGTGCCCGTCGTAGGTGTCATTTCCGGATACCTATTTCTGAACGAAAGTTTACAAATCGTGACATTGGCCGGATCTCTACTTGTACTGGCAGGCATATGGGTTGTAAATAGTAAAGGCTTTCACAGTGTAAAATAATAAGAAATTCCAAGAAGGAGCAGCCGCGGCATGCTCCTTTCGTATGTTTCACCCTCATTACATCGTTTTCCCTTTTCAAGAAAAATGCCGGGCTATATTCGTTAGGTATTCCACTTCATCCGTATGCTCTTTCATATGAATGAGCATCTTGGCATCTTCCCCTACTACATACCGGAATTGATTGGTACCGTCTGTGGCCGCTCTGTATATGGTTTCGGCGACAATTTCCGGAGGGGAGGCGTATGACGGGTGTTTCTCCATCTCACCCAATTTACTCCGAAATGCGGTAGTAAATGACTTATAGTCTGTTAAGGCATCATCAAAAAAGAACTCCATCGATCTTCCGCCAAAGTCCGTTTTAATCGCACCTGGTTCAATCAATTTTACTTTGATGTTTTGTGATGCTAATTCGTAAGACACCGACTCGGAGAAACCCTCCACAGCAAATTTGGATGAATGATACAGAGACATCGTGGGAAAGGTCACTCTCCCGCCCATCGAAGAGATATTGATCAATAGACCTTCTTGATGGGATCTAAAATGCGGCAGCATGGCTTTCGTCATACGGATCAGACCAAAAACGTTCACTTCAAACTGTCTTCTAATCTGCTCTTCCGTAGCCGCTTCGATAAGACCCATTGTTCCATACCCAGCATTATTAAGTAGTACATCAATTTTACCAAACCGCCCAATCGCTTCCGCTACCGCAGTTCGAATGGTATCTTCTTTCTCAACATCGAGCCTAAGCACTAATACATTATGTAAGGAAATGAATTCCGTTTCCCGTTCGGGTGAGCGCATCGTGGCCGCTACGTTCCATCCTCTTTGGGCAAAATGGTTTACGGCAGCTCTGCCAATGCCCGTTGAAGCACCCGTGATAAATATGGTTTTCGTTTTCATAACATTCCTCCTAAACGTTTTGGGAGCGTTACATCATCAACATGTTGGTACAAATTTCATTTCGCAATCGTTCGGATTCACTACGTTCAGCCCTGCTCTTGCACCAGCTTCTCCAGGCGCACCACCCCCTCGGCAATCGTTGTCAGTTTAGCCTTATACTCTTCAATCCCAATTTGGATGCAGATGATCTGGGCCGGATGCATTTCATCTTTATAAAGCGAATATTGCCCAAGCAATTGATCCAGCTTTTTTTGTGATTCCTCTTGGGCTTGCTTCAACCAACTAATCACCTTGTCATACCCGACGAATTCACCAAAATAAAGCCTCATCATGAAGTCGGATTTTCGGATACTGTCCCCCTCCAGCGGGGCTAATAAATAAGCGTTAAAATGATCTCTTCCTTTAGGCGTTATATATAAAAGATTTTTGTTAGGCTTACCGTCCTGGAGCACATTTTCCTTAGTGATCAACCCCTCCTTTTCCATTCGGGCAAGTGTAGGATAAATCGTTCCATAGCTGGAACTGTAGAAATTAGAGAACACGCCCTCCAGTAGCTGCTTTATTTGGTATCCGGTCAATGCTTCTTTCATAAGCATGCCTAAAATAACATCCTGACTGTTCAATAATTGATCTCCTTGTCATGATAGAAATATTTGTATATTGCCACTGACCACAATATATCAGACCAATATATATCGTGTCAATATATACATTAAGAAGGTATCCTTTTTCCTGGGAAGCGCGAAATTCGACGACGTAATTTGGGAATCTGTGGGAAATGAGCATATCAGAAAACGAATGTATCTAAAACATGCGATGTACTCTCCGCGTGCTGTCCGGTGCATATCGAAAAAGGCACCCCATCGGGCAATGTCATTAAGTTAATCTCAAAGACAAGATCGGAAAATGAATCTGAAACGGCATGGGAAAAGCCCTGTGCCGTTTGTCTTTTGTTACAAGACTGAAAAATGGTACAGCAAACAAACGGATGACGATCCGCTAAAAAAATGTTCATATGAATCGAATTATGCTACTCTGTAGACGAAGCTGACAGCTGATTTATAGCGGATTTTGCGCGTGTTCTTTTGTCCCGGGCGAATGGGTCGAATCGGCAAAATGTTTTTGCGAATCAGCGCTTCAACATCGAGCGGGGGTTCATCACCTCCGGAGCGCAAGAATTGTCTACAAACGTGAACGGCAACCGTGAAATTGACTTGATATTGATGCCGTTTATCCATTTGCGAATGACGACGTGCGAGGTCATCATTTCAGCGAAGTTGTAGAGAATCATTCTTGCATAAATCTCTTGGGTGATGAACGCTTGCTTCTTTGCGTGGAAACTCGTCAGACCAACCGTGTATTTTAATGCCCTAAACGAGGTTTCAATACCCCATCGCATGCGATAAAGGGACCTGAGTTCATCGGGCGGGAAGTCCGCGGCAGAAAGATTCGTAATGACGGTTTCATAGGCGCCGTCAGGCAGGACGAAACGAACAACCCGAAAAGATAGCGGGTAAATCATGTTCTCATGAGCATCCAAAAAATCAAATGTGGAATTGGATGGAAGGAATTTGTACCCCGGATAAGCTTTGAACGCTTTGGTTTGTTTTCTGGTAAGTGTCAGATGAATGTCCCGATCAAACTCTCCGCTAGCGGGCAAACGTAAGCTAGACAGAATACCACTGGAATCCAAATCCTTTACCCGAATGACGTAGTTCCACCCAATACGTTCAATATGCGCGAAATTGTTGTAGCTTTCATAGCCTCTGTCCGCAATCACAATGGTTTTGCTCTTGATGGGTGAACGATCAACCATGGTCGCTAGTGCCCTTCCCTCGTTAATTAGCCTTTTTGGCTGGACAAGAGCATCCACGTAAAGTCTGTTGCATAGGTCGTACGCTGCGTTCAAATGCAGAAGGTTATAGCCTTTCGTGTTGGGTTGACTTTGAAAGTAGCTGTTCTTCTCAGCCGGATCCGTTGCGATATGTAAATCCGAACCGTCAATGGCAAGTAATCGATACCCGCGGTAATCCTTAATATCCTTATACGTTTGAGTGAATTTGTGAAATAAGCATTCTACAGCAGACGGCAAAATTTTATTGCGTTGTTGGACAAAAGCGGAAGTTGATGCCGTGTTTACGTTATAACCTTGCGATTCCAAGAGCTCCTTGTATATGCTGTTTCCGCCCATAGAGATCAGAAGTTGCATCATCGTTTCGAAGGACAGCTTTTTCTTCCGGGTAAAGTCTATTTCAGGGTTTTTGACATAAGGCGCTGGTGCCGCTGACATCTCTCGAATGAGAGTTGTCAGCGTTTCTTTTAGTGAACTCGCGTAAGCATGCATGGGCGAAACCTCCTCGTTTTTTCAAGGGACTTCGCCACACATTTCCAACTGCTTGTCAAGGCTTATTTGTCTTTTGGGGTACAAAAAAGAGCGGGCTATCTATTCGATAACCTGCTCTTGCTTTTGAATATGGGGCACACGCTTTAACTTAATGACATTGCCCCATCGGGTGCCTTTTTGATTTATCGATTTGCCGCATGCCATTCTATCGATTTACCGGAGGAGTGGGCGAATGCATTCTTCCCAAGCCGTCTCTCTTGATGGAGATTTAGATCATACACTCATCTGTGATCTGCTTGCTGTTTGTTTATACCATACCGTGACAGCAAGTGAGAGCAAACATACGGCCAGCAGTATACGATATACATTTTCATAAGCTAAGCCAAGCGGGATGCACTTCTGCATCGTGAGAATCATTCCGCATACAGCAACCGAAAAGGACCCTCTAGTTGATTCTATTTTCGTCAAGGCCGATGTCTCGAAACCGGAAGAGGTTAAACATTATGTAGATAAACCGGTTGAACGCTTTGGCACCATCGATTATTTCTTTAATAATGCAGGCATTTCGGGCAGCGGTACATTTTTCTTGAATTCCACGATAGAAGAGATTAATCAAATCGTTGGAGTCAACTTAATGGGCGTTTTATACGGTATTATTGGTCTCACCAAGAGTATGGTTGCTGAATATGCCAAACACGGATTACGTATCAACGCCATCGCCCCTGGTCCAACGGAAACGCCTATGGTGAAATCGTTTTATGCAGCAAATCCGGAGATGAAAGCTAATGCGACAAGAGGCATCCCTCAAAAACGTTTAGGCACGCCGGAAGAAGTTGCCGAGCTGACGGCGGGTTCACGAACACAAAATGAACCGTGCCGGGAGTCCCCGCATTATGGTTGCCGGGAAGTGCCGAATTCCTTTACAATATACTCCAGAAGCCGCTTTGGAAGACAGGCCTGAGAGGAGATTCAGCAACCATGCTATTTCAGCCGAACGAAAGACTGGTTATGATCGGCGATTCCATCACTGATGTAGAGCGCAAGCGTCCGGTAGGCGAAGGGAGAAATGCAGGTACGGGAAAAGGCTACGTATCCTTCGTCGAGGCACTGCTCGACTCTGTATATCCCGAACTCGCGTTGAGAGTTACGAATATGGGGATCAGCGGCAACACCGTAAGGGATCTCGATGCACGCTGGCAAACCGACGTGCTGGATCTGAACCCGGACTGGGTGTCCATTATGATCGGCATCAACGACGTATGGCGCCAGTTCGACCAGCCGCGGCTGAAGGAAACCCACGTACTCATTAGCGAATACGAAGCAACGCTGGACAAGCTGGTAGCCGTTACACTGCCCGAGGTCAAAGGCATCATCTTAATGACTCCTTTCTACATCGAACCGAATGCTGACGATCCGATGCGAGCGATGATGGACCGGTACGGTTCCGTTGTGAAGCGAATCGCGGCCAAATACGGCTGCCCGTGTGCGGACACGCAGGCTGCGCTGGAACCTGTACTTCGCGAATTGTACCCCGGAGCGCTCGCCTGGGATCGGGTGCATCCAAGTTCCACAGGCCATATGGTGCTGGCACGTGCGTTTTTGAACACCGTGGGCTTTCAGTGGAAATGATCAAGCGGACTAAGCTCGTTATGGCGATGTCTTAGCCACTCACCTCCTGAGGCAAATAAAAGAACCGGCTGTGAAGCGGACTTTAGCCAAAGTCCATCATCACAGCCGGTTTTTCCATTGTGGTGCTGCCCTGTCCCGCCCATTCCCGCTTATGCATTCTGCCTGGCTGCCGAACCGAACAAGCCCGCACAGTGGGCTTCCCGTTCCGACAGTTCGCGGTGTGAGCCCTGCTCGTTTTTTGTGACTCAAGCGTGCTGTACAAGAAGCTGGCCGGCGAGCTTCCGGCAGGCGCGGTACTCGTTGTAAGCATATCTCAGTCCGAGACGCACCCGATCGTTTCGTTCCCTATAGCAGACTCCATAACTGCTCCACACGCCTCGGCACTGCGGATTGAAATTGAATGTTCCTACTGTTTTCCCGTACATATACGGCTTGGTCGCTCACCGGTTACCACTCTCCTGCGGGTTTGTATTACGTTGTCTGCAGCTCCACAACCGCTTTGATTACTCCGGACTCAGGACGAAGCCAGCTGTCATACTGTCCGATCAGCTCATTGAAATCCGCGCGGTGAGTGATAAATGCCCCCGTATCGATCGCTCCTTGACGAATACTCTCGATCACTTGGACGAAATCTTCGCGAAGTGCATTCCGGCTGCCCATAATCGCCATCTCCCGCTTGTGGAAATCCGGGTCATGGAAGGTGATATCGGATTTGACCAGCCCCACATACACCAGCCGGCCGCCATGGGACACATAGTTGAGCGCTTGTTCCATTGATTTGGCATTGCCGGTTGCATCGAGAACGGCCGTCGGGAAGTCCCCTCCGGTGATGGCTTCGATTTCCTTCAGGGGGGCGTTCAACCCATTCACAATATAGTCGGCAGGCACCCACGTTTTGCAAAATTGCAGCCGCTCTTCGTTGACATCCAGTGCAATCACTTTCGCACCGGCCAGTTTGGCGAACTTCATCGTACCCAGACCAATCGGGCCCGCACCGATCACCAGCACAAAGTCTCCCGGACGAATGCCGGCAACCCGAATGGAATGAGCCCCGATGCTGAAGCATTCTACGATGGCGGCCTGGTCCGGGCTCAGTCCATCTGCGCGAATCAGATGCCCGACCGGAACCGTCATATATTCACGCAGGCCTCCGTCTTGATGAACACCGATGACGCTCATCTTCGTGCAGCAGTTCGTCTTGCCGTTCCGGCATGCGATACACGATCCGCAGTGGAGGTAAGGGATGACGCTGACAAGGTCCCCTGCAGCGATACCGAGGTCGTTGTCGGGAATCTCAGCGACTACGGCCGACAACTCGTGTCCGAGCACACGGGGATAGACGAAATAAGGCTGGTTTCCTTTGTAAGCATGCAGGTCCGTGCCGCAAATGCCGACCCGCACGATTCGAATGAGCGCCTCCCCTGGACCTGGAGCCGGGATGCCGACTTCCTTCATCACTAAGCGATTGGGTTCTTCACATACGATGCATTTCATTGTACACGCACCCCCGTATTGTACTCCGGTTTCCCGCTGGGCCAGGACAAACGCTGAATAGGTTCAAGTCTGCGGCGAACTTCCCGAATGACCTCGAAATCCGGCTCTTCCAATGCATACGCGATATTCGTCATCATGTTCTGCGGCTTGGACGTACTGACGAGCGTCGTCGGGACACTCTCGTTGTTGACAGCAAACTGGATCGCGATCTTAGGCAGTGACACGCCAATCGAGGAGCAGTATTCGAAGACTTCCTGGCAAGTTTGGCGTATGATCGGTGCTGCCGGATGCCAGGCCGGCGGCTCATTGCCGGACAGCAGCCCCATAGACAGCGGAGAAGCATTGACCAGCCCGGTTCCCTTGTCAGAGAGCAGCGGCAGGAGCTCCAGCAGAGAATCATCATTCAGAGAATAATGGCAGTACGATAGAATAGCATCGACCGGCTTTTGGGACAGTACCGTTTGGAATATAGAAAGCGGCAGGCCGGATATGCCCGTAAACCGGATCTTGCCTTGTCTCTTCAATTCCTCCAGCGCCGGGATCGCTTCACCCAGAATCTGGTTCATGTCCCCAAACTCAATATCATGCAAAAATAAAATATCGATATAATCCGTATGCAGGCGCGTCATGCTTTCCTCCACGCTTCGAATGATCCGGTCATAGGAAAAATCAAACTGGTCGGCTCCGTATCGGCCCGCTTTGGTGCTGAGAATGTATTTGTCTCTGGGAATGTCCCGGAGCGCCTGACCAAGTACCGTCTCGGCCTTCAACAAGCCGTAATAAGGAGAAACATCGATATAGTTTATCCCCTGGTCCACGGCCTCATGGACGGTTTGTATCCCCTCCTTGTCATCGGTTGGATGGAATACGGATCCCAGCGAGGAGGCGCCAAAACTTAATATGGATACATCGAGTCCAGTTTTACCGAGCTTGCGATATTTCATCTGTTCCCCTCCATTCTTATCCGTTGTCCCACTGGAAGGCTGCAATCCTTGCGGGCGCGCCGCTGCTCTCCCGAATCTTGACCGGCAGCGTCCTTCATGTTGATATCGTAATGTTACCGATAACAAAATAGTATCACAGGTTATTCTGAACGGTCAACGGTCCCGCACTTGAAATCCTTCTTCCGTTGTTCCATTATGAAGGAATAGAGAAAGGATGTTTGGTCATGGTAACCATTTACGATATAGCGAAGAGGGCAAACGTCTCTCCGATGACGGTATCCCGCGTGATCAACAATTCGGCCTCCATCAAAGAATCCACAAGGGCCAGAGTGGAGGAAGCCATACGGGAGCTCGAATACGTTCCGAACAAGCAGGCACGCAGTCTTACTTCGAAGGAGACGCGGCTCGTGGCGCTTGTGATTCCCGATATTTCCAATCCCTTTTTTACGAATATTGCGCGGGGGGCGGAGGATAAGGCGCAGCAGCTCGGATACCAATTCATACTGGGGAACACGGATGAGAATAAGGACAAAGAGGCCATGTACATGAATATGCTCATGTCTACCGGCGTAGACGGCGTATTGATCGTACCGGCCGGCGACGACTCCGCCGTGAATCTGAAGAAGCTTGTGAAACGCAAAATCCCCTTCGTGTATGCAGACCGTACGGTAGATTCCGTCCCCGCCGATTCGATTACTGGCGATAACTTGATCACCACCCGCCAACTGGTTCAACACCTCATTGAGCTGGGGCACAGGCGGATCTGCTTGATTAATGGACCAGGCGATTTGTCTAATGCTCGCGAACGTGCCCAGGCTTTCCGCGACACGCTGGTTTTGTCGGGGATAGAACCGAATCCGGCTTACATGATCGAAACTCACTTCAAGCAGAACAACTTCGATGAGATCTTTGCCAAGTTGGCCTCACTCCAACAAGACGAGCGGCCTACCGCTATCGTGGCGGCCAATAATTTCATCGGAGTGAATACTTTACGCGCCTTGCGTTCACTTGGCATTCGAGTACCGGAGGATATTTCCGTTGCCTGCTTCGACGACCCGGATATTATTCCGGACTATAACCCGTTTTTGACTGTAGCCAAACAGCCTGCATATGACATGGGGTATATCGGCATGCAGCTCTTGATTGAACGGGTTCAGAGCGAAGCTCCCACAGCATCACGCAAGATCGTCCTCCCCTCCGAGCTGATGGTTCGGACCTCAACATCGAGAAGATGAGCCTGTGAAGCGCGTCAGGTTGCATGAAAAAAGGAGAGGCCAAACCCCTCCTTTCTCGTTTTGCCCTAAAATAATCTGCTACTGCTTCATCAGTGCCCGCACTTTAAAGAGTCCCGGTCACTGTCCCTCCAGCAGCTTTTTTACTTGGAACAAGCCCAGGCCATACAAAGCGCCTTAGCACACAATGAATCAATGAGGTTGGACGACAACCCGATAGGTACCCGAGCCAAGCTCCAGAACAAGCCCGCTTTCTGTCTCATGGGCCGACAGAACACCGGCGGCCTGCGCTGCCGGGACGTTATTAACAGCTGCATTCGCGATCGACCCGCGGGGCAGCCTCACTTCGGCCGTCGGAGGAAGCTCGAACTCGTAGCTTGCGGCTCCGTCGTCACCCAGGCTCCACTCACTGCGGATCAAGCCGTACGCGGACCGGTACGATGCTTTCGAGCAGCCGCAAGAGCTAACTGTTGACGAAGCGGTGTCCTACATTGACCGGAATTATGCCGCCGAGCTTAGGCTTGGTGAGCTGGCTTCGCAAGCGAATCTGAGTGAGAGGCAATTCAGCCGTCTGTTCCGGCGCCAGACAGGCATGACCTTCACGGATTACGTGCAGAGCATTCGGATGGACGCTGCTTGCCGGATGCTGAAGCACAGCCGCATCAGCGTTGGTGAGATTGCCGCAGCCGTAGGCTATTCCGATTTGAAGTTTTTTCACCGGCTGTTTAAGAAAAAAAACCGGGGTTACTCCCCGGGAATATCGTAAGGCTTAGCCGTGATCTGCATGCGATGCGACGGCTTCCTTCTTCCCCCTGTTCCTTGTTATTTGACCAGATGCTGCCGGTAGGTCAGGGGGGTTACGCCCATAATTTGGCTGAAAATTTTACTGAAATACGACGGATTGGCAATCCCTACACGGCAGCCGATCTCCGATAATGGCAGGGTTGACTTGCGAAGCAGTGAACAGGCATGCCGGATCCGGGTTGCCCGGGTATACGCAACAATGGTCGTACCGGTCGATTCCTTGAACAGATGAGCCACATGGTAAGGCGACAGATGCAGCTCGCCCGCCAGGTCCTCCAGCCGGAACGGCTCCATATAATGTTTCTCAATCCACCCCATGATATCTTCTACATGATGATTATGTTTCTTCAGGAAAGCCGACTCCCCGTCAGGACTTTGCTTCAGCTGATGCACAAGGCTGAGCAGAAAGACGCCCATATTCTCCTCGAAATCCGCCTCTCTCCTGCTGCCCATCGTGGAACCGAATTGCTTAAGCAGAGCCACGAACGGCTCGGTCTCCGCCATGGCATTCACCGGATGAACATTCGCCTGCTGCGCGGTTAATCGCTGGAAGAACCCCTTCAAACTCGGAAAATCATTCAAATAGCTATGCAGCACAGCCGGCTCAAAGGTCAGCACACTCCGTATAAAAGGCTCTTTCTCCGTCACCTGGATCTGAATCCGGTGCATCTGGAACGGTGGAAACACCAGCAGCGTACTTGGCTCGATCGAATACGATGTCCCGTCGATAATGAGCAGCCCCCTGCCCTCATGCACATAGGTAAGCTCCATTTGGGAATGGGCATGAAAGACCTCACGGAAATAATCCGTTGACGTTTTGCGATACTCGTAATGAAACCAGTTAGACTGAACCATCCCTTCCTTCGCCCTTTCTGATTAACCGCAAGATGTAAACATTTTACCGCAAATTTAAGCGACACAAAATCACTTTTTCTATATACTCTAGCAACAATTCCACTTGCTGTGGCGATAGCCTTCATAGCAATACCCTCCGTACGTTCCGTGCACGTCGGCTTACTGTTTCGGCAAAATATTTCGTGAGTATATGTCTATGACACCAAAGGAATATCGAATGAAAAACCTGGAGTTCCCTTTCGATGCCATTTTCTATGAGTAAGCTTCCTCGAGACGGCGAATTTATGGCCGGGCTTTGCGAGAATGGTTAAGGAGCAGATTCAGGAATCCGGAGGCCAAGCCCTGGTCGTAGAGTGCGATATCCATTCGGCTCAAGACGTCAGGCGGGGAATTCACGCTGCAGGGGACCATTAAGGGAGACTTGACATTCTATTTGCCAATGCCGGTATAACCGGGGAGATGGCGCCGTTCGAAACCATGAAAGAGGAAGCGTGGGACCGCACTATCCATCAATGGCTGCACTAGAACTGGCCCGGTATAAAATCCGCGTGAACGCGATTTGTCCGGGCGCCATCCAAACCAACATAGGGAAATCGGTTCACAACTCTTCCGATGTAGAAGGCATTGAGATCCCGGTCCTATTCCCGGAAGGAGATCAGCCGCTCGAACATGGACCGGGGACAGCCGAACAGGTTGCTGATTTAGCTGCATTCTTAGCTTCCGACTCCTCATCACATATTACGGGAACGGAAATCTTCATTGATGGGGCGGAATCACTTCTTACATAACGCAGCGTCGCTAAATATTACATCACTACCAGTTTGATGGGTTTTCATCGGGTTCCGTTTATTCGTCTTCTTTCTCCTGCTCTGCCTTTTGCAGCCGTATATCGTCAACTCTGTTCTTGTAGGTTTTTCCCCATTTCTTCATATCAAGGATGATCGGCTTTAACGTCTCTCCGAATTCAGTCAGCGAGTATTCCACTTTAGGAGGCACCTGTTTATACACTTCGCGGTGAATCATGCCATCCCGTTCAAGCTCGCGGAGCTGCAAAGTAAGCATAAATTGCGTCAGTCCCGGATAGAGCCGCCGGAATTCACTGAATCTCTTCGGGCCATCGATAAGATGAAACAAAATGATCGCTTTCCACTTTCCCCCGATGACATCCAAGGTCGTTTCGACAGGACACACTTCCACCCTCGCTTCGAGCTTGTTTTTTCGATCTCCCATAGCCATGACCCTCCATTAGTTTGATTTTTCATACTATATTATAAAATTATGCGTACTTCTCTAAATTCAATATTCATTTTAATATAACACTCATACGGCACTTAATTAAAGCGTCGTAAGGCAATACAAAGGGAGAGTGGAGTCATGTCAAAGAAGGTGTTGATTGTTTATGCGCACCCAGAGCCCACTTCGTTAACAAGCCAGTTCGCTCAGACGGCTGTGCAAACACTTCAGGGGCAAGGGCACGAAGTCATGTTGTCCGATCTGTACGGTATGCAATGGAAGGCCGTGTTCGATGAACGCGACTTCCCGACCAGAGCTGATCCCGGTCGATTGTCCTTCGTGACCGAGTCGGGGCACGCTTACTCGACTGGCCAACAGACGGCAGACGTTACATCGGAGCAGCAGAAGCTGCTTACCGCCGACGCCGTGATATTCCAATTTCCGCTTTGGTGGTTTAGTATGCCAGCCATCCTCAAGGGCTGGGTGGACCGGGTGTTTGCTTATGGGTTGGCTTATGGCTACAAAGATGAAGGTAATCGCTATCGTTACGGCGATGGTGGCTTGGAAGGAAAGCGTGCCATACTGTCAGTGGCCGTCGGAGGCCCGGAGATAGACTATTCGCCGCGAGGTATCAACGGGCCGCTGGAGCAACTGCTGTTCCCTATCACCCACGGCACGCTCTACTTCTCCGGCATGGAAGTGCTGCCCACCCATGCGGTCTACGGAACCGGTCGCATCACGGCAGCCGAAGTAGACGCAGCGAAGGCAGCTTGGTGTTCACGTCTTGAGCATCTCTTCGAAGAAGAGCCCATCCCCTTCCGGCGTCAAAATGGCGAAGATTATCCGGACCGTCACGTACTCGGAAACCACGTAGCTGTTGGACAGACCGGATTGTTGGCACACATTGCAGAGTAGCGCAAGGCACCTCCGACAAAGGGGGCTTGCCCATCATCTGCTCAAAAAGCACGATGGATCAAAAAAGGCACTTCGCAGGACTGGGGAGTAATCTCCATTCCTTACTAAGTGCCTTTGAATCTTCCTGCTGGACCTGGGCTCCATCGGCAGTGGAAGCCCCATGATACTGTATTGGTCGCCGCCAAGATGAGTGACAACCCACTGCTGGCTGGTTTCACTATTTGGGGTCCATGACTGTACTGGAGTTCCGTTCGTTGTTCCGCTTGCATGCAGTACCTTGCCGCCCGGACGCGCAACGAACCGATAGGTGCCGCTCGCAATATTCCCGCCGGGAAGCGCCGCGGTTCCGCCACTGCTGGCCGGACGGGTGTAGAGAAGCGTACCGAAACCGGGTTGGTCGAATGTCGAAGCATGTGATGAGTTTGGACCGCCTTCGGGTCTTACCCGCTGGGCACGCGCGGCAATGTTCGGCACCGATAAGCCTTTGCGGTTGGCGTAATGATTGTAGATCATTTCCCAAACCGGGCGCAGCTCATGGCGGACGGCGCTGGATATGGCCGTTTGCGTTTGCACGGCGCCATTCGTGCCTGAGCCCCATTCGTAGGCCGCAAACGGTACGTTATCGTCTCCGTCCCTCAGTATTAAACCACAGATGTCCATAAGATCGGTTTTTGGTATGCGGGAATAGAAGAAACGCTCAGAAACAATTCCCCTGGTCTACTCTACTGCACGCATACTCCACAATCCCCTTTGGAGATTAAATACTATGTTGGTCTTTCCCAGCCACACGTGCCGCAGGGATACTGCCTTGGGCGGATGCTTGCTTCAACTACGGTCACCTCCAGATTGTTATTCGCATCGCGAGCGGTGTGACTTTATTATGAAACGGCCCCCAAATTCCGGCAATGAGACAATTTTGTCAAGCATATCCCCGCTAAATGAATCCTTTCGCCTACATTCTGCTATTCTGTCGGCAAAGTACTACGCCAAGCTCCGCCGAAAAGGAAAAAACCGCTCCCATGAGCGGCTCCCAGGTACCTCTTTATTTCTGAGAAACATATCGTGACTGACTCCTCGGATCGTACAATTCGGGTTCTTTGTTGAGGGTGATGTGCAGTGCCGTGTTCTTGCCCGCCTCAGCCCCCGTAATGTTGTAACCCTTCTGGGTATAATGGAACGGATCTTTCATAAGCCCTTCGGCAGCCATACCCGCAAATTGGGTTGACACCAGCACGGCGTTGGAATACGTCCTGCATAGATCCGTTTGGGCAAGCATGATCTCATCGTATAACGTCGGATGATCCCGATGACAACCAATTCGTACGAGATAGCACCTCTCAAGCCCGGCAGAAACCATCGCGTCGATCATCCGCTTTAGTTTCGTGCTGTACTCTTCCCCGGACATGCCATGATCCGCATCGGTTTCACCCTGGCACCAAACCATAAACTTATGTTTTATGGCATAGCCGTTTTCTGTGAGCCAGCTTTCTGCGGTGTGATAACGGGATAAGGCATCTTGTAAGAAAGCCCCGTCCCGCTGCCAAAGGTTAATGGATGTCCCGCCCTTGGAGCAGGAAACACCGATCATCGTTCGATTTGTAAGGCTGGTGTATTCTGTGGCAAAGGCTGAGACCATGGACCCTGTTTTAGTCTTCTCACTGACACCGCTTGCTTCATTGTTTTCGTTCACGCCGAATGGCTCGGATAATGGATGCAGCTTGGTGGGATCAGAGATGGCTCTGAATTCGAACGCGGTTCCCGACTGCACTTTCGGCGCCTCCGAGGCTTCACCTCTGCCTGCCATATTGGACTGCCCCATGAACATAATCAAATCTACCTCTTGCACCGTTATTACACACCTCCTCTTAGAATAAAGTACTCCCATAGTGTCTATGTCCTTTGAATGAATGATCTACCTTAAGCATATAGGGTGATTATAATCAATTCTGCCACCAACTGTCTAATGAATTACGGAACAATTCTAATTCGTTATGTATCAAGCAGCATCACCATTCGAAAAGGAATCTAGTGTAAATTTTAGGATTTATATCCTTATTTTATGTTATGTTGATTCTAGGGATCTCCCAATTCTTCAACGATAGGATGGTGTTTGGCTTGGCATATAAACAGCCGCTCTTTGGCACTTCTGGTGATGATCTGATCCGGGTTTCCCCCGAAGGGAATCAACACGTCTTTGGCCGCGATGGGAACGATTCAATCTATGCACCGGGAACCCGCGGAGGAAGCCTGATTCATGGCGGTTCAGGCGATGATCTGATCACCGCTGAGGGCCCAATCCATCGAATTTATGGGGGCGAGGGAAAAGACGAGTTTACGCTATTTTCGGGGGGGCAACATCGTATTAGACAACCTGGGGAATGATGGAGCACATTTCATCGGTACCGGCACAGACGCGAAAATCGCGAACAATACTGTCGATCTTGGAATCGGAGACGACTATGTGAACGCCTATGACCAGAAGAGAATGAGGGTGAACATGGGTGAAGGCGATGATAAATCCCATCTTTACTCGCACCGCGGCAGCATATGGAAAGGCGGAGACGGTGACGACGAGCTGGTGATTTTCTCTACAACAGGAGGACGCTATGAAGGTGGAGCAGGCAACGATTACCTCATAGATTGGCCCGGTGACGAATATTCACCTCCAAGTTGGAGTGAGGGAAATAGCTATTCCGGCGGACAGGGCAGGGATATTATTGAGTTGACCGGCTCCCGTCATACCGTTCATGGCGGAGATGGCTCAGATGGGGTCCGCGGCTATGCGTCCAATTCGGTACTGTATGGAGAGAATGGAGATGATTCCTTAGGCATATCCACATACAAATCAACCCTCTATGGAGGGGAAGGTGATGACTATTTTGGTGAACATACAGCCCTGTCATCCTTCTATGGAGAGGAAGGCAATGACACGATAGGAACCGGCTACTTTCTTCATGATTACAGCTTTGGAACCTATATGGATGGCGGAAGCGGAAACGACCATCTTTCTACCGCGGGGACGGACGCTATGATGATCGGCGGTTCGGGCAATGATCGATTAGATGTGGGAGGCAATATCTACAACGACCTTGATTTGAATGATACGATGATTGGCGGCCCGGGAGCGGATTTATACGCCATAGGGCCCGCTGTTGGAAAGTGCACGATACGAGATGATGGACTCGCTGGAGAGGTAGATACGTTAAACCTTTTGAGTGCAGGCTACAATTTGAATGAAACCCAGTTTACCCGCGAGGAAGATGATCTGATCGTCACCTTAGTAGACGAAGTGAACGAGCTGAATGAAGTGATCGTTGAGGGGTTCTTCGGAAATCCGGCCTCTAGAATCGAGCGATTCGTATACGGTGAGGGAGAGGACAGTTTCGTCTTCACGGATGAGGATGTCGAGCGAATGATCCAAGCCTCGGCTGCCTCTGCAGGTACGGCAGGTGCATATGAGAAAGTATCCGATACTGGAGCCCAGCTGCACGAGCTTCTGATCGGCCCCGGAATTGGATGAAAAAGTGGCAGCGTGAAGGTGACATTCTGCTCCATAGTCAGAGATGAACAAAAAAGGCGCCAGTCGGGAGAGCTTAACGTCCACCCGACTCGTGCCTTTTACATTCCATCCCGCCTGAAATCGGCACATAGGTTCTATAATAAAACCACTTCATCTTCGATTTTGCTTTTACATTCATCCCACTGCATTTCAGAAAAGGGCTTGATCGGAAAGGCAATTGCTCTATCATTGGAATTGCATTGTATGCTATAGCATATTATTGGTTGACTTAAGACTTCCTTCAATGAATATGTTCGGGAACATGACTGCTAGTGAATAATTAAAAAAAGGGATAACCTGCCGACGTAAATGACAAAACACATAGGATGATTGCTGGAACTGCATTCTTTACAGGGTCACGAGCGATAACCAGCAAAATCAAAGCAGCAACAAGCATGGTTGAGCCAAGCAATAGGCCGGAGATCAAGACGGCAGCAGGTAACCAAATTCCCACTATCATTCCAATAGAACCTACAATCTCAAGAAATCCGGTTAAAAAATTAAATACGGGCGGCAGGCCAAAACGTTTGAATTCGTTGGCCATCTTCCCAGTGATGATTTTCGTTCCGGTTATCATAAAGAAAACACCTAATACAATCTGATGCGCATAGGCTGAAGTATTGCACAATACATGGAAGGACCATCATGAACGGACCGCTGATACCCGAATGATGGAACGGAACTTGGAGTCGAACCAGCACGGAAACGGAGATGAACTTCCCGGCGGATGCTTCTCTGGTCTCTTCGGCGTGTTTCTCCATGTACTAATTTTCACCTGTTTTTTCTGCTAATTAGTAGGATATTTTCGCCGAATTAAATGTGATAACATGGCAGTACAGAGTGTTTTTCCCATTCTAGAGGTTAAAAAAATCAGAGAAGAGAGGGAAATGATAGTATGGCTAGCCAAAAGATCAAAACGCTGCTCTCCATGTTACTCGCAATCACCCTGCTGCTCACCATGATGCAAAGTAATGTTAGCGCTTCCAGATCAAGTGAAAAGAAGGAAGCCAAGGAAAAGAACGACATTCAATCCTACGTCAACAAGATGCAGCCCGGATGGAACCTGGGCAATACGTTTGATGCAACGGGTGCGGATGAAACCTCCTGGGGCAATCCCCGCGTAACGAAGGAGTTCATTGAAGAAATTGCCGAGCAAGGATTCAAAAGCATCCGTATTCCAATCACATGGGATCAGCACACAGGAAGTGAACCCCCTTACACCATTGACCCGGCCTATCTGGACCGCGTGGAAGAAGTTGTTGATTGGTCGCTCGACGAGGGCTTGTATGTCATGATCAATCTCCATCACGATTCCTGGCTGTGGATCAACCAGATGAATCAGCCGGAGAAAGAAGCGGAGATCCTGGCGCGGTATAAGGCGATCTGGCCGCAGATTGCGGAGCGGTTCAAGAATCACTCGAACAAGCTGCTGTTTGAAAGCGTTAACGAACCGCGCTTCGGCAGCGGATGGGGAGCCGATCCGGTGGTCTCCAACCAGCTGGTCAAGAAGCTGAATGTCTCTTTCCACGAGATTGTGCGCAGCTCCGGAGGGAAAAATGCTGTTCGTCCGCTCGTGCTTCCGACCTTCGAGACCAGCAGCTCCCAGGAAAATCTGGATGCGCTGTACAGCACGATCAGCGGGCTGAATGATCCCCATCTCATCGCAACCGTCCACTATTATGGCTTCTGGCCGTTCAGCGTGAATATTGCCGGCTTTACACGCTTCAACGAAGAAACGAAGAACGATATCATGCAGACCTTTGATCGCGTCCACAATACGCTGGTAGCGAAGGGGATTCCTGTCATTGTCGGTGAATATGGTCTGCTCGGTTTCGACAAGAACACCGGAACCATCGAACAGGGCGAGAAGCTGAAGTTCTTTGAATTCCTGCTGTATTATCTGCAATCGAAGCAAATCACGCATATGCTGTGGGACAATGGACAGCACTTTGACCGCACCACTTACGAGTGGAAAGATGCCGAGCTGTTTAACATGCTGAAAGCCAGCTGGAAAGGCCGGTCGGCGACGGCTGAGAGTGATCTGGTCTATGTCTTCAAAGGCCAGGAAGTGCAGGATCAGTCGATTCGCCTGGATCTGCAGGGCAACCGCCTGACGGGACTCAAGGTCTCCGGCAAGCAGCTCAGCAAAGGCAGAGACTACGAGCTGGAAGGCAGCGTGCTGAAGCTGAAGGCAAGCCTGCTCTCGAAGCTTACGGCATCTGGGGAATTCGGCGAGAGCGCCGTGATCACGGCCAAGTTCAATAAGGGCGCCGATTGGAACTTCCGTGTGCTTTATGTGGACACACCGGTACTGGAGAACACTTCGGGCACCACGGCAGCTTTCTCCATCCCGACCACCTTTAACGGGGACCGCCTGGCTACGATGGAAGCCGTATATGCTGCCGGCGGCAACGCGGGTCCGCAGAACTGGACGCCGTTCAAAGAGTTCGCTTATTCCTTCGCCCCTTCCTATGAAACGAATGAAATCAAACTACTGGAGAACTTCTTTAAGGAAACGAATGACGGCGAGGTTATCCTGAAGTTCCACTTCTGGAGCGGCAAGGTTATTACTTACCACATCACCAAAGGAGGAACGCAAGTTACTGGCAAGATCGCTTCATAAATTACAGTTTGCCCGTACATTTGAACGAGATTGGCCGCCCCCCCCTTCCTCTACTGAGATCCGCGCTGCGATCGAGAAGGCAGTGTTGAATCACAATGCAGTTGGGAAAAACGACACTAAGCGCCCTTGCCGTGATGGCGGGGGCGCTTACTTGCATTCAATAAGATGCATTATCGCTGTGTCCGATAACACTGTGAATATAGAATGGAGTATACCTCGTAGGGGCTCGCTTCGGGGCTAGGATATGCCGCCTTCGGCATAGGCCTCCCACTCCTCAAGGGATGGGCCATATACGCCGGAGACGCGCAGACCGGCTTGGCGCATCAGAATCGTCATCTGGCCCCGGTGATGAATCTCGTGCGCGGCGACGGCATATAGCGTCTGGCTGTTGGACCACTGCTCGCCGTACATATCACACGACTCCTGCAGGGAGGCATCAGTCCACTGGGCCGACAGCGCTTCGAGCAGGCCCTGGCTGGACTGTCTGTAGGCAGCGGCGATCTCCGCTGCGCTCGCCGGCACCGGGGAATCCATGGCAGGAGCATCAAACTTCAGACCGGTACGGGACAGCATCTCATGATGGGAGGTGACGATATGCCAGGCCAACTCTCCAAGGGTACGGTGATTTTCCGCCACCTGCTGCTTGAGCGATTCATCGGTCAGCACATCGAGTAGTTTTTGCGTGGAACCGCTTTCGAAAGTCCAGGTCTGTTTGAACGCTTCAATGGATTGGAACATTTTTATCATCCTCCAGTGGATACGGTTGTCCGGTCTCCTGCCGGCAGCTCTGTCCGTTATGCTGGTCCATACCATCCTATTCCATTTTTTCCTTCTCTGCAAATATTAAATTTTCCTAAAAAAGAAGGAACTGGTGTTCCTGTGTCGTGAAAGCCAAAGAGCCCTCTCCGCTGGCAGGAGCTTTGGCAGGGTACACCAAGGCACGGTGGCCGGAGGCGTTTAGCGTTCCGATCGATTTCGGGGATCCCCCGGGACACACCCGGCAGCTGCAGATTCCCATAGGAAAATATTTCCACTTACTTATCGAGTTCGTTCCGCAGGATATACAGTGCCGCTCCGTGGGGAGGAACCTCAGCAGAGAGCTCCAGATCCAGTAACCTGGTTTCGCGTCCGCTCCAAAGCTCCTTGGCCCGCACGGCTCCGCTTATTCCTAAACCAGCCAGGGGCACGGATATAGCGGCAGACTCCTCACCTGTATTGAACAGTGCGGCGTAGCGCTCACCGTCCGGACCTTCGGCCATCCAAACAATACGGGCACCGTCCCGTAATACCTGACGGGCGCCAAAGCTGCAGCGGTGCATTCGAAGAACCTCAAGGTTCGTGAGCAGAGACAGTGTCCACTCATCGTTATCCCGGAGCTCTCCGCCAAACATGAGCGGTGAACGGAAAATGGTCCAAAGCGTCATCATCGTCAGCTGCTCGTCCTGTGTGAATCGCGTCCATCTGTCGGCGCCTCCGCCATCAACAGAGCGGATACCGATATGGCCCAGCGGAAGCATGTCGCAATCGGGCCAACAGCCTGGCTTCGGAATTCCTTCCCATCTCTCGCAGCGATCAAACATGTCGAGCAGCAGCGGCCACAGATCCCAGAAATCGTCGGTCATCCGCCACATGTTGGCATGGGCCACGAAGTGATCGGCCTGCTCGACAGGCGCCGGTCCAGGAGACAGACTCAGGACCATCGGCCGTCCGCAGCGGTCGATCGCCTTCCGGATTAGCTCGATCTCAGGCAGATGAGCCTCATACAGCTTCGAAGCGGCAATATCATCGACCTTGACGAAATCGACTCCCCATTCGGCATACAGCTCAAACAAGGAATCATAATAGGCTTGAGCACCCTCCTTGCCAGCATCTACACCGTACATATCCGTATTCCAGGGACATATCGAATTCGTATGAGCGATATCTCGAGCCGCAGCGGTTGTACCCTTGATCGGTGTATTATCATGAACGGCCTGCCGGGGAATACCTCGCATGATATGGATGCCGAATTTTAGTCCGAGCCCGTGTACGTAGTCCGCCAGAGGCTTGAACCCGAGTCCGTCTTTCGCTGAAGGAAAGCGATTCACGGCCGGCACGAGACGCGAGTACTCATCCATCTCCAAACGGACGAAAGGGCGGTATTGGGATGAGATGGCACCCGGTTCATACCATTGGATGTCAACGACAATGTATTCCCAGCCGTAGTCCTTTAAATGCTCAGCCATATACTCCGCATTTCCGCGGATTTCGGCTTCGGTTACGGCTGCGCCGTAGCAATCCCAACTGTTCCACCCCATCGGGGGTGTTGGTGCGATGGTATGATTCAACATATGTTCCTCCAGCATGATATTGGAATGAATTGCTCCCATATCCACATCATACGATACCGGAAAGCTTGATATCTACAGTAATCTTATTCATTTGATTGTAAAATATTGCGGTCACTATCTCGAATCTTTGCTGCGTCTACATTACGCTCACCTTGGCTCTTGCCGTGCAACCGGCCGGGTCTAGCTTCCATCCCGGTTTGCCGAAAAAGGGAGTGCCGTCCGGCTTCCAGAACAATCGCTGGACGCGGGCATGACGGTTCGGATCGTACAGTGGCTCCCCTGGAATTTCTTTATACGGCCGAGAATGATAGACGAGAAGATCTGCGGAGCCGTCTTCGGACTGCGTGAAGCTGTTATGTCCCGGACCGTACTCGGAAGCAGACTCGTCACTGACGAATACCGGCTCCTTCGATTGGGTCCACGAAGCCGGTCCAATGGGTCGCTTGTGTCGGACGCCGTTAACAAGCCCATACAATACCGGTCGTCCGTTCCGCTAGCGGAATAGGCCACGAATAATCTTCCGTTCCGCTTCAGGACAGCCGGGCCTTCATTCACACGATGAAGCTGGATTTCCCAGTCATACTCCGGGGAGGGCAGCTTTACTGGGGCTCCAGAAATCGTCCAGGGACTGTCCATTGGAGCAATATAGAGGCAGGCATCATCGATAATCTGGGCCCATACCAAGTACCTTCGCCCCCTATGCTCAAAGGTCGTCGCATCCAGGGAGAAGCTCTCGCTCGGCAATTCTCCCCTTTAAATTTCCATAGTAATCTTAGTCGTTTGATTGTAGAACATTGCGGTCATTTCCCCTTACCGTTAATCAAAGAACATCCGGCTAAAAGTCAATTGTCCCTCACTGGAACGGAAGCTGCCCGGCGTCCGACCCGTCAATTTTCGAAAGGCCTTAACAAAATAACTTCCGCTTGAATATCCGACTCGTTCTGCGATCTGCTCGACGCTCCAATCCGTCTGGCGAAGCAGCCGCATCGCCTGTTCGATCCGAACACGATATAAATAGTCGTTAGGCGACATGCCGACCGCTGCGGTGAATGTCCGCAGCAAATGATACTTGGATAATCCAAGCTGTTCAGATAGCTGGTCCAGGCTCAGCATCCGGTCATAATGGGATTCCAAAAACACGGCGGCTTCCCGGACTTTGGCCGGCCACTCCTGCTCCGCCCCGTACGGTGCGTACGCAAACCGGCACAATTCGGAGATGAAATGATACATGTAAGAGGAAGCGGTGTACGGTTCCTTGATCCGTCCGGAATTCGCCTCCTCCCAGATATACTCCAGATAACGAATGGGTCTGCTCGTCGGCTGCAAATATGGCGTTTCTCCCAGTCTTCGTTTCGCTTCCTCCCAATTCGGCAGGATGAGCGACGGCCTGAGCAGCACAAAAATAAACGACCACCGGGAACCTCCCTTCGGAAAATAGTAACGGTGATCCCCGGGAATTTGCGTCATAAATGCGCGTCCAGCTTCAATCCGGTACGTTTTCTCTCCGGTTTCGAAGACCCCCTCGCCTTCCAGCGTATATTGGAACAGCAGAAGCGGACCATCCGTCCGTTCGAGTCCATTCCAAAGATAGGTTGAACTCGTTACCTCCTCCCGCCCGACGGCAAACAATTCGCACATGGACAAATTCGCCGGAACTTTGAAACGGAAGCCGAACGTTCCTGAAACGGTCTCGGATGTCATGTCTTCCTCCTCCTTTATTTCGCTTGGTGTGAACTACTATTATGCTATCATATCTATGAAGTAAGACAACAAAAACAGGCAGCTCAAAATGCAGCCACCTGTTTAACCCACGATCTTCCAACTACCATTTGCCTGCGATCCGGTCCTGTTCAGCCTTAGTTATTGTTGCCTCGTAAACGTTCTTGTCCAGCTTATCAAGCTCGGCTGCATATTCCTGCCACGTCGCTTCGAAGGTATCTTGGGCTTCGTCTAAGATGACACGGATCGTTTCAATCGAAATCGACGAGACAATTTTCCGTTCTTCGGCCGCTTCTTTCAGCTTGGATAGAGACCAATGCCTAAAAGGGTAGCCGATCGTATGCGGTGGGATCTGTGCCAGATCGATGATCCGCTCCCGCTGTTCTTCAGTAAAGGTGGGCGGTCTCCCTCCGCCATAATTGGGCTTGAGTGAATCCATGCCTTCTTGATTGAACCGGTGAATGGTCTTACGGATATGTTCACCGGAAATGTGATACATCCGACTGATCTCAGGGACTTTCATCTTTCTGGCAGAGGCAAGGATGAGAAGCGAACGCCGAACCTCCACAGGTTTCTGTTCCCCTGCGAGCAATATGCAGCAGGCGATTTTCTTCATCACTGGTCAGATCTCGTACAAATAAAGTCATGACATTTCACCCCGAATTGTAGTTGTTACGGATTAATTACCCGTTTTACCAACTACGATCTTACCCGTTTTACCAACTACGATCTTACCCGTTTTACCAACTACGATCTCAGAAGGGGCACTAGCTACACCTATCTACTTCTTATGCCTACAGCTCGCCGAATAGGGATGGCGTTGCTCCTTATGCCGGTCCAAACTGCAGGGCTAAATCAACTACCTGACCGTCTTAACCCGCATGGCACAGCTATTTCTAATACTGTTCGTCAAGTTGCCGGGGCGGTTGGTACTTCATTGCTGGTGACTTGTGATTGGACTCTTGCTTTCGTTTTTCATTAAACGTGTAGTTCAAGCCATAGAAGAACCCACTTCATCAGAACTGAAACAAATGGTAGTGAAAGAAGCTAAATCTCTATGGGTAACGAACTAACCTCTCTGAACAAATGCTTTATAATAACTTAACTGTAATATTTTAGTAATCATGATACAATGATTGTGGCTGGCCAGCCTTATTTGGAAAAATGTTTGATACCGGTGATAAACAATGTCGGAGAAACAGTAGGAGGAATTATGAAAAAGATATTTCATTCCGCTGCCGTATGTATGGTAACTGCCTTACTGCTGGTAATGCCACTACAGGCACAAGCTGCCACCGCCGAAACTGAACCAAATGATTCAATAGACAGTGCAAACGTGCTTTCACTGCCCGGCACCTCCTCAAGGAATGGGGCCGCCACCGCAGACGGCAACATTTCCTCTAGCTCTGATGTGGATTGGTGGAAAATCGAACTGCCTTGGGCTTCTATGTTTA
Source organism: Paenibacillus sp. S-38 (assembly GCF_049942825.1). Lineage (NCBI taxonomy): Bacteria > Bacillati > Bacillota > Bacilli > Caryophanales > Paenibacillaceae > Paenibacillus > Paenibacillus sp. S-38. Next base: position 2,130,424 of record NZ_CP187970.1, on the reverse strand, counting down.
CTACTTTAACCGTTCAAAACATCGAGGTCATCGGTGCTCAGTACGAGGTATATGAGTATGGCCAGAAAATAGCAGGACCCATGACGGGAAGTTACTCAATCACTTCGAAGTATGGGAAAGATATGACAATAAAAGTCACGAATGCGACACCCGGCACGTATCAGGTAAACTCGAGTTTTTGGCGAATGCTCAAGTTTGGTTAATCTTAACCATAGAGTAGTACTAACGTACATTCAACAGCCCTTCGCAGCAACGAAGGGCTGTCTCTTATTTTCATATCCTCCATCGAGATCCGCTTGCCAACTATTTAGGGACTGTATCCACACCTATGTGAGCCACACCATAATCGAAGCTAGGGTCAAAAATGTCCTAAACATACAGGCCAATTTATCATAGCGTGTGGCTAATCGGCGATAATTCTTCACTTTATTGAAAAAGCATTCGATCAGATGCCTCTCCTTGTAGATTTCCTTATCCCCTTTCCGCGGTTTCCGGCGGTTTTTCTTACTTGGAATCACCGAAGTGGCGGATTGTTCCTTTAAAAGGTGGAGAATCCGATTGGTATCATAAGCACGGTCGGCCAGGACCTGCTTTTTCGTTAAGTCCATCTGCTTTAGCATCTCGTAGCCGGTTACCGAGTCATGACATTGGCCTCCGGTCAGCACAAACCGCAGCGGGTTTCCCAGGGCGTCGACGACCGCGTGGATTTTGGTGGTCAATCCGTATCGGGACCGCCCAATAGCTTGCTTGAGGGTCCCCCTTTTGCACCGCCCCCATGCTGATGGACCCGGACAATTGTCGCATCAATCATGACACTTTCAAAATCAGGTTCAATCGTAACATGCTCTAAGATCCGATCCCAAATGCCAGCAATTTTCCAGCGGCGGAACCGGCTATAGACGGTAGACCAGGAGCCGTAGTATTCAGGCAAATCCCGCCAAGGCGCACCTGTCCGGGCCACCCACAGCATGGCGTTCAGCATCTGGCGATGGTTGTTCGGGGGTCTCCCTCCTTGTGGTTTTCTTTCAGCCGGCAGCAGGTCCTTGATTTTATCCCATTGGTCGTCACGGATTTCGTATCGTCTCATCATATCTATATTTACCCATTTTATTGGTTCATGGTTTGCATACACGCCCTAATTAAATTGCGATCACAAAAAAAAAAAAAAAGAGGCCCGGAGGCCTCTCTCTAAAACTTAGCTGCAGCGGCTGTAGCCGCAGTTGGAGCAGTTCTTGCAGCCCTCGCTGTTGATCAGCGAAGCGGAGCCGCACGACGGGCACAGATCCAGCGACGTGGCCGCATTGCGGGTCACCGCGTACTGGGCCGGCGCCTCGTGGATCACGTCGACCTCCTGCGTTGCCGTGACGAGCTCATCGGCACTGTCGGTGAACTCGCCGTGGGACTCGAGCGCCTTCGCTACGGCGTCCGCGATGGATTCGACACGGTTGGCGCCGAAGCCGATCGCACCGGAGCCGCCGATGCCCTTGAGGTGCTTGACGAGCAGATCAACTTTGTTCCCATGGTCGCCGTAGCGCAGGAACAGGGAGCATACGCGGCCGAGTGCTTCGGACATCGCGAATACGTCCGATCCCGCCTTGCCCACGTTAAGGAAGATCTCACTCGGGGAACCGTTCATGTCGTTGATCGTGATATAAGCCATGCCGAACGGCGTGTTGAACTTATAAGTCGCGCCGCGCAGCACCTGCGGACGGCGCTTGTATTCTTTGTCGAAGACCTTCTCCGTCTTCGCATCGATGTTCACTGCCAGCGTCTTGGACAGGCTGGTCAGCGAAGCATCGGAAGCCGGCGCAGCAGCGGGAGCGACTTCAGCCGCGGCCGTGTCCACAGCCGGTGCGCTGACCGCTTCCGCCTTGTCTTCCTTCTTCTCCGTCGAGAGTACCTGCACGTCGCGGGAGCCGTCGCGGTAGATCGTTACGCCTTTGCAGCCGAGATCGAACGCCAGCTCATAGAGACGCTTCGTCTCTTCGACCGTGAAGTCCGCCGGGCAGTTCGCCGTCTTGGAGATCGAGCTGTCCACCCACTTCTGGATCGCCGCCTGAGCGCGGATATGGTCTTCCGCCGAAAGATCCATCGCCGTCACGAAGTGAGCAGGCAGCTCCTCGTTCGGATGCGCGTCCTTCCACTCCTGGGCGATCGGCACATACTGCTTGTCGAAGCCGAGACGGCTCTGACGGTAGTATTCGAAGGCGAAGTAAGGCTCGATGCCGGTCGACGTGCCGACCATCGTACCCGTGGAGCCTGTCGGCGCCTGGGTGATGACGGTAACGTTGCGCATGCCCTTCTTCTGGATGGCCGCACCGACTTCCGGATACGTGGCCACCATGTTCTTCATGAAGCCGCTCTGCAGGAACGGCTCGGCCTCAAAGTGCTGGAAGGAGCCCTTCTCTTCCGCAATGTCAGCGGAAGCGAGGTATGCTTCCTTCGCCATGAAGCCGTAGAGCTTATCGAGGAACTCAAGCGATTCCGGGCTGCCGTAGCGGATCTCGAGCTTGATCATCAGCTCGGCCAGACCCATGGAGCCGAGGCCTACACGGCGTTCGCCCTGCTGGTTGATCCGGTTCTCTTCGAAGTGGTACGGCGTCTTGTCGATGACGTTATCGAGGAAGCGCGTGGAATATTGGACGGTCTTCGCGAGCTCGTCCCAGGCGACGTCGTGCTTCTCTTCGTCATAGAACTTCGAGAGGTTGATCGCGGACAGGTTGCAGACGCCCCACGCCGGCAGCCCCTGCTCGCCGCACGGATTCGTGCAGATGATCGGGTTGAAGTACCAGGAGTTCGACATCTGGTTATAGTATTCCATGAAAACGACACCCGGCTCGGCAGACTTCCAAGCGGATTCGATAATCGTGTGCCACACGTCACGTGCCCGTACCGTACGGTAAGGAATCACGTTGCGGCCGGCCTTTTTCCACTTGTCGAGATCGCCGTCCCATACGTCGTCGTATTCCGGATCGGCCGTGTCGGGATACACGAGCTCCCAGTCGAGGTCTTCCTTCACGGCTTTCATGAATCCGTTGCTGACGCATACGGACAGGTTCGCGTTCGTAATCTGCCCCATCGTCTGCTTGACGGTGATGAAATCGACCACGTCCGGGTGCCAGTCGTTGATCATGAGCATAAGCGCGCCGCGGCGGCTGCCGCCCTGCTCGATCAGGCCGGTGGCATAGCTGAAGAGCCCGCCCCACGATACTGCGCCGGAGGACGAACCGTTAACGCCGCGAACGATGGAACGGCGTGGACGAAGCGAAGAGAGGTTGATCCCTACACCGCCGCCGCGGGCCATAATCTCGGTCATCTCGGATAAAGTCGCCATGATGCCGCCCCGGCTGTCATGCGGGGAGGGGATCACGTAACAGTTGAACAGCGTGAGCTCGTCGCTCGCACCGGCCCCCGCCGCAATCCGGCCGCCGGGCACTAGCTTCCAGTCGTCAAGCACGTAACGGAACTTCTCTGTCCATTCTTTTTGTTTCTCGGGTGTTGCTTCCACGGAAGCCATCGCAGCAGCCAAGCGGTCCCACATCTCCTGCGGGGTCTTCTCGCGGGTCAGCGTCAGCTTCTCGACGGAGGATTCGACAACCTCCCCGCTGCGTGTACGGACCTGTACGGTATTTCCCTGACGCTCGATGACTTCGCCGACTTCCTTCGCCGGAAACTTCGGATCGTCCTTCGTCAGCACGAGAACGGTGTCGCCCACCTTCGTCTTCGATGTATCGGCGTCTTTCATCGCATAACGGTCAAGGAAAATTTTCTCGCTCAAGCCTTCCAATTTGGTCTGCTGTATGGTCTTCACAACAACAACCTCCTGTATGTAAGATCATCATAATGTACAATATCTGGTTGAGATTTCGATTATACAATACAATATGTAGTGTTTCTAATGGTAAATAAGCGAATTTCGGGGTTTAGTACAAGCCGCCGTGCGATTCTCTAGCTTTTTCTCGGCCGCGCTCTCTTTCTCGTTCGTGCTGAAATAAGGAATTTCGACAAACACCCCGCTGTCAGGCAAATATCACCATGGAGTCTTTTGACAACCTACCTCCGGATTGGTAGTCTGAACTCATCATAACACAAGCCCCGGGGATGAAGTCAAACATATGTTCCCCACCCTTGGCTTATTGTATGACAGGAGGAGCAGCCATATGTCTCAAATCTACTGGTACCAGAATCAATTCCTGCCGAAGGACGAAGTACGCATCTCGCCCGAGGACCGTGGCTATTACTTCGGCGACGGCGCCTACGAGGTGGTCCGCGTCTATCACGGCAAGCTGTTTGAGGCGGACGCTCATTATGACCGGCTCGTCCGGACGGCGGAAGCCATCCACATGCCCCTGCCCTTATCCAAGAGCGAGCTGCTGGACGGCCTGAACGAGCTCGTAGTACGCAATCAGGTGCAGGAAGGCACCGTCTATCTCCAGTTCACCCGGGGTATCGCTCCGCGCGCCCACAGCTTCCCCCAAGGGGCCGAGCCTGTTCTTATGGCTAACGCCAGTGAACTGAAGCGCCCCCTTGCGACCATGGAAAACGGCATCCGCACCGTCACGATGGACGACATCCGCTGGCTGCGCTGCGATCTCAAGACGCTGAACCTGCTCGCCAATACGATGGCGAAGCAGCATGCGCTCTCCCAGGGCGCAGACGATGTCATCCTGCACCGCCAGGGAACGGTCACCGAGTGCAGCGCCTCCAACGCCGCCATCGTCAAGGACGGCCGGATCATCACGCATCCGGCCAATCATCTCATCCTCCACGGCATTACGCGCATGGTCATGCTCCGGCTGGCAGAACGGCTCGGCATCCCGGCGGACGAGCGGCCGTTCACCCTGGACGAGCTCCGCTCAGCGGACGAGGTCTTCATCACGGGAACGACCGTGGAGATTACTCCGGTGATTTCGATTGACGGTCAACCCGTCTCCGGCGGTCAGCCCGGACCGGTCACCCGGCGTCTGCAGGAAGCCTTCTCGGAGACCATAACTTCCTGATTATTTACCACGCGGGTCCGTCTTTGCAACAGATAAATATGACGAAAAAGCGAAAGCCTGACGGCTAGAGAGCATCAGCCCGGTCACCGCACAGCAAATCCCCCGGAGTGGAAGCCCAGGCTTCTCTCCGGGGGATTGTTGTTTATCCCGCAGCAGCCATCCGCCGGCACAATTCAACCGGAAGCGCCAGCGGTCTACCGGCGCAGATTCCACTCCGGATTCCCGTACTTCTCCGTGACCAGCCGCTCCGCCAGCTCCGCCTCCCTAGGCGTCAGCTCGCCCGGCACCAGCCGGATGCCGAGCCCTTCGGCGATGCCGTGGGCGAAAGCCTCCTCGACTTGCGCGAGCGTCACGTCCGGCAGGCCGGCCGCCTGCCGCAGGTCGTTGATCGCAACCGCCTTGCGCAGGAACTGCGCCTTCATCCGCTCGCCCACCCGCTCGCTGGCGAACTTCAGCAGCCCGAACAGCTGGTCCGCATCGAGATCCAGCAGGATCGATCCGTGCTGGAGCACCACGCCCTTCTGGCGGGTCTGCGCGCTGCCTGCAATCTTACGTCCCTCGACTACAAGCTCATACCAGGACGGCGAATCGAAGCAGGCTGCCGAGCCGATCGACGCGTACTGGCTTTTGTCCTCCTCGCTCTCAAGCTGCACCATGTCGGCGGCAAGCCCTAGACGCCGGAAGCCGAGCAGCAGGCCCTCGCTCAGCACCCGGTAAGCCTCCGTCACGCTGCGCGGGATGCCTTCGTACTGCTCGGAGACGATCATGCTGTACGTCAGTTCGCGGTCATGCAGCACGGCACGTCCTCCCGTGGCCCGGCGCACGAAGCCGATGCCCTCACGCTCCAGCGCCTCAAAATCAACCTCCGTCTGCGCCTTCTGGAAATAGCCTACCGACAGCGTCGGCGGGTTCCATCCATAGAAGCGCACGGTCGGAGGCACCCGGCCTTCGCTGTGCGCCGTCAGAATCGCTTCATCTACAGCCATATTATAATCCGGAGCGGACAACCCGCTGCGGATCCATCTCCACTCGTTCATTCTTTCATCCTCCTGTGATTTCAAGCGGCCCCCGGCGGATACGCCTCATAGGGCACCCTGCCCCGATGACCGGGCCGCGGGCAACGCAAAGCCTCCCTGGCAGCACAACCCGCTCAAGGAACACCCGTCTCTCCATCATAATGGATCGTGCTTTCGTTTGAAAGTTTTTCTTTGTGTACATACTAGGAATTGATAAGAGGGGTGCAGCAGGCCCGAAAACCTTCACCTATTGTCAAAGAAAAGGAGCGCGTGAGATGCAGCCAACCGATCGGAAGGTACACTTACGGCAGTTGAATGAGCATGTCCAGGTCCACTTTGAACGGGATTGGTTCGAGGAACTGCATGAGCGTGCCCTGCGCAACGGCCCATGGGACGACTTCACCATGTTCAAGCTGGCGCATGAAGCGGAACGCGCGGGACTCATCCACAGCTTCGACGAGCTCCAGTGCCTGACGCATCTGCCGAGTCTCGTGCCGATGGACCATCAGATCGAGACGGCGAAGAAGGTGCTCACCGAGATGCGCGGGCGCGCCATTCTGGCGGATGAGGTGGGTCTCGGCAAGACGATTGAAGCCGGCCTGATCCTCAAGGAGTACATGATCCGCGGGTTGATCCGCAAGGTGCTCATCCTCGTCCCCGCCTCCCTCGTGCTGCAGTGGGTGCGCGAGCTCAACCAGAAGTTCGGCATCCCGGCCGTGGCCCAGAAGAAAGAGTATATGTGGGCTCAGAGCGACATTGTCGTCGCCTCCATGGACACGGCCAAGCGCGACCCGCACCGGGAGATCGTGCTCGGGCTCGAGTATGACATGCTCATCGTAGACGAGGCCCACAAGCTCAAGAACAAGAAAACGACAAGCTACCAGTTCATCAACGAGCTGCGCAAAAAATATTGTTTGCTCCTAACCGCCACGCCCGTGCAGAACGATCTCAGCGAGCTGTACAACCTGATCACCCTGCTGAAGCCGGGCCAGCTCGGGGGCAAAACGAGCTTCCAGGCCAACTTCGTCGTCGACAAGCGCATTCCGAAGAACGAAGAGCAGCTGCAGGCCGAGCTCAGCAAGGTCATGATCCGCAACCGGCGAAGCGACGGCAATGTGAACTTCACGAAGCGCATCGTGCGTAACATCCCGCTCCAGCTCTCCCCCGAGGAGCAGGCGCTGTATGACGGCGTCACGAACTTCGTCAAAGGACGGTTCGAGGAGGCCGGAGGCGACCTCAGCTCCGTGCTGTCTTTGGTGACCCTGCAGCGCGAGGTGTGCTCCTCCCGGGACGCCGTGTTCATTACCCTCGTCAACATGTTCAAAAAAACGGACGAAGCCTCCCCCCTGCGGCCCCGCATCTGGGAGCTGGTAGAGCTCATCCGCTCCATCAAAGCGAACACGAAGGCCGAGAAGGTCATGGAGCTCATCCGCGACATCAACGATAAAGTCATTATTTTTACGGAGTACCGCGCTTCCCAGGAATATCTGCTGCAGTATCTCAAGGACCACAAGATCTCGGCCGTGCCCTACCGAGGCGGCATGAACCGGGGCAAGAAGGACTGGATGATGGACTTGTTCCGCAACCGGGCCCAGGTGCTGATCGCGACCGAAGCCGGCGGCGAGGGGATCAACCTGCAGTTCTGCTCCAATATGATCAACTTCGACCTCCCGTGGAACCCGATGCGGGTAGAGCAGCGGATCGGCCGCGTGCACCGGCTCGGGCAGAAGGAGGATGTGAAGATCTATAATCTCTCGACCACCGGTACGATCGAGGAGCATATCCTGTCCCTGCTGCATGAGAAAATCAACATGTTCGAGCTCGTCATCGGCGAACTCGATACGATCCTCGAGCGCTTCGAGAAGAAAACGTCGCTGGAGTCCCACCTCGCGAAGCTGATTCTCGCCTCCCGCAGCCAGGATGAGATCCGCCGCCAGCTGGACGACCTCGGCCACACGTTCACCCAGGTGCGCTCCGAGGTGCAGCAGGAGGCTGCCGACGGCTCCCGCCTGCAGTCGATGCTGAACGCCGTCGGCCAATCCGTCACGGACGGCGGGCTGGAGGAGGTGCAGCCATGATGAACGCCGAACAGATCCGCAGCTTCGTCATGCGCTACCTGGAGGCAGAGCAGTGCGAGATTCAGGAGAAGCACCCCGCCTACGTAACGGTGAAGCTTTCGCCCTCCGCCGACCGGGACCTGAACCACCGTCCGTATTACTGGAGCTTCGTAGAGCGCACGGGCGTGACGCCGGAGACGATGACCTGCACATTCGTCTTCGACCCGGAGACGTATCGTGAGCTGCATCCGCCCCCGCAGGGCATGCCGGGGGCGCCCGGCCCGATGGCGGCGCCTCCCGGCATGGCCGGTGCGGGGCCAGCCGCCCCGGGCGGGGCGGCTCCTGCGCCGGGAGGGGCGGGCGGGGCGCCGCAAGCCGCACCCGGGCCCGGGCAGGCTCCCGCCGGGACCGCCGCTGCCGGCGGACCGCTGCCGCCCGGCACACACCCGCCGCAGGGCGACAGCATCCTCGGCCGGTACTTCGGCTTCGTGCCGACGTCCTTCACCGCCCGGGTTCCGCGCGATGAGATGACCTACGGCTCCCGCCGGCTCGAGCAGATCTTCGGGGCTGTGCGGGGTAAGGGCCGCTTCGTGCGCCTCTTCGAGCATTACGTGCCCGAGCAGCCGAAGATGACCTCGACCGTACCGTATGAGAGCTGGCTCGCCGTCAACTACAAGGTGGAGCTCGCCTGCGACATGAAGCGCAGCGAGATCCACTCGATCGGCATCCAGCTGCAGACCGGGCAGCTGCGCGAGGGCTTCCACGAGTGGATCTCCGGGCGCCGGATGACTCCGCGCCTTCCGGCCCACGTGTATGTAACGCCCGACAAGATCACGCTTCCGCGGGCGGTGCTCTTCCTCGAGCAGTATCTCGAGGAGAAGCTGGCCGCTTACGATCACGGGTGGGCGCGTGAAGCGCAGCTGCGGCTGCGGGAGGAGCTCGAGCGGATCCGGGGCTACTATGATTCGCTGCTGCAGGCCGCCGAGCCCGACAAGCGCCCCGAGATCGAAGCGCACTACACGAACCGGATCAACGAAATCGAGTGGCAGTATCACCCGAGGGTGCATGTATCCGCCATCAACTGCGGTTTATTCCATGTGCCCGCTGCGAACCGGGCGCCCTTCTGACGAAGCGCCGCGAAGACTAGCGGTTCTTCGGGAAAAGTTTTTTTGTAACGCTTACAGGTTCTAACAAACTTTTCGCCGCATACGCTGTATAGTAAAGACATATTCGAAGCAGACAGCGCATAGAGCCGAAAGCCAAACTTACTTCCCAGCAAAGATGGTGAAAAAATTTTGAAGAAACTCACGCTCGCTCTAGCCGCGCTGCTCTTAACCGGCGGCCTACAGGCCGCAGGACCGCTCGAATACGCTCCCGCGCATGCCGTGGAGCAGCAGCACCAGGAGATGGGGCAGACCAGCCCCCCGGCCCCGGCCGATCCCGCGCCGCAGCAGCAGACCGCAGGCTCTCTCGAGGAAGCCGTGCAGGCGCTCATCCGGGAGCTCTCCTCACAAGAAGGCTTCGAGTCCTGGGCGAAGGCCGAATGGACAAGCTACCCGCTTGGTCCGGGCACCCACGGCTGGGTCGTGCTGCTGAAAACCGACGGTATCGAAACCGGTTATCTCGTCATTCACGATGCCGGATCAGGCCGGTATCTCCTCTCGGAATACGGCCGCGGCGAGTACCCTTTATTCAGCTTACAGACGCTGCATCATTCTCTGGTGCGGCTTGACCTTATCCCATCCGATGCTCACATTCAGCGCCTGTATTACAATCCGCTTGAAGCCCTATGGCAGATTACCGCCCCGGGCGGCAGCCCTGTCCGGTATCTCGATGCCAAGACGGGCGAGGAGCTCCCCTTAAGCTCCGGCGACGTTCCCCACAAGGAACTGCCGGCCGGCGAAGGCAGCTCGTATCTGACCGGGAGCCCGGCTCCCAGACCCGAAGTCCTGATCGGCGGTGCCCCCTTCGATGCCTATGAACGGCTTCCCTGGGTAACCTCGCCTCCCGCTTCCCCCCCTTCTGCCACTGAGCTTGGCGAGTGGTTGAAGCAGGGCCGCAGGCCGATCTATGCCGCTGAAGTGTACGGCGGCCGCTATCTGATCCCGCTGGCCGTTACCGGCCTGCAGACGTGGTCAAGCGGTACAGCCTACGTCAGAGCCCAGCAGGATGATGAACGCTATCTTCCTCTCGGCGCCCTGCAGCACTTGGGCGGGTTTTACCCCTAACCTTGGTTTCTCTCCTCTCCTATATAGAAAGCTTCCAGCCACCCCGCTCCGGTTTTCCGGCAGCGGACGGCAAGAAGCTTTCCTTTTTTTGTATTTATGGACCTTCCCGCCGACCGCGTCATGGAGCGATATATCTGTACATCCATTCGATCCAGTAAGCCAGAATGAACAGCGTAAAGAGCATGGCAGGCGGGATCGTGGCGAAGGTGACCTTCACATATTCCTTCCACGGCAGCTGCACCTTATGTTCCTTGAGGATGCCAAGCCAGATCAGCGAAGCCAGCGTCCCGATGGGCAGCAGCAAAGCTCCCAGGTCGCTGCCGATAACGGCGGCGAGGTAAGCGGTTTTGAGCGTCATCGGATCCAGCTCCATGCCTGTCAGCGTCATTGTTCCAATCATAAGTGCAGGATGATTATTGAACAGGACGGACATCAGTGTCGTCAATCCGCCCATCACCATACTCGCTGCAAGCAGACTGTCCCGGACCCATGGCTCGAAGACGCTCACGAGCAGCCGCGTCAGTCCGATATTGTTCAGACCGAAGATAATCACATACATGCCGAACGCAAAAACAAAAATGTGCCACGGCGTCTTCCTGAGCATGTCCGTGGGAGGAATCTTCAACGCCGCCCAGCGCCACAAGAGCAGCAGTACCGAGCCCAGGACCGCCACAAGATCGATCGGGATCCCCAGGTAAGAGGCCAGGAACAGTGAACATCGGACGAGGAAAACGAATAATAAGATCCGCTGCATGAAGCGGTCGCGGTTCTGCATTACGGTGATGTCGGCCGGATGCTGCAGGGGATGGTGCCCCGGCCCGTGAAAATGGGGCGGCCGGTGCGGCAGCTTCTTCGGCAGGCGATCCCGGAAATAGAGGAACAGCAGGCTGACTAGGAACAGCAGCCCGAGCATCGATGGAATGAACATCATCAGCGTATGCATGTAGAGGTCCATGCCGACGATCTTCAGCGCGATCAGGTTCACGATATTGCTTACGCCGATCGGCGCGCTTGAGGCTGTTGCGATCAGCGAACCGGAGAGCAGATAGGGAATCTTCTGGTGGTTCTTGAGGCCAAGCCTTTTCAGCAGGATCAGGAGGATCGGCGTCGTAATCAGGATACTTCCGTCATTGTTGAAGAACAGCGTCATCAAAAAACAGATCAGGTTGACGTACCAGAACAGCCGGATGCCCGAGCCCCTGGCCCGGGCGGCCAGTCCTTCGGCCGCCCATTGAAAAAAACCGAAGCTCTCCAGCACGATGGCCATGACGATCGTCGCCATAATGGTAATGGCCGCGCCGCTGATCGTTGAGCCGATTTGGCCGAGGTCCGCCAGCGTAACGCTTCCGCTGAGCAGGACAATGACCGCTCCGATGACCGCGGGGACCGCTTCGTTCAAGCCCCGCGGACGGAGAAGGATCAGCAGCATCGTCATGAGGAAAGAGAACACCGTCAAACTGATCATGGCCGGTTCCGTCATCATTCATGAACTCCCCTTCCCATGTAGGTACGTACGGTGATTTGTCATTCCCTGGCGAGCGCAGGAGGCAGCTCGGGCAGATGGGCTTCGGGCAGCGCGGCGGCATAAGCCTCCGGTTCAGCTTCCGCCGCCCATTGCGGGTGCGGCGGCTTCAGCACGAAGTACAGCGAACAGCCCGCGACTATGACAATCAACAGGGTAATCATGGTCATTCCTCCTTTCGCAGCCGGACACCGTTATATGAATCTCCGTGACGGATTCATAGGAAGGCCATCTGCCGTTGATATAAATCCATACTGCATGATACGTTGCCCGCGGGAGGGATGTTCTGAGCGAAAAGCCTGTCTTTCCACGAAATCCGCTGGTGCGGCAGAGGGCCATTCCGCTGCAGAACAACAAAAAAAAGCTTCAGCCGGACTACGGCTAAAGCTTGTTTCTTCTTCTTTCCTCTCGCAATCTTCCAATCCCGCGGCGCAGCGGTTCGAGCCACATGCTCATAGCCAGCGGCAGCATGCCGAACCAGCGATACTGCCACTGCTCACGGGCCTCCCGCTTCCCGGCACGCTTCAGCTTCCGCTCTTCCTTCGGGGTCTCGAAATATTTGATGACCTGAACGGTCAAGTATTTGACGAGCTCGTCGCCCTTGGCCATGCCCTTCCCGCCCTTCTCTGCTCTCAGCCTCAGTATAGCCCGGACCGGCTTGAGTCAAACGCCGGCCTTCCTTATAATGGAAGGGAGCGTAAAATCGCGGTCCGGTTGGTAGCCCGGATGCACGGCGGGGCTATCCCTGCAGACAAAGAGGAGTCAATACACTCACAGACTTTGTCGGCTCCCCCGCCGTGTCATATCCTTCCCCCCTCGGGATGTCCATCGCTCGTAAGATCAGAGGGAGGGACATGTCATGAAGCTGACGGTGTATTTTGAAGGCGAGTTCTGGGTTGGAGTGGTGGAGCACGAGTCCGGCGGGGTGTATAAAGCCTGCAGGCATATCTTCGGCTCCGAGCCCTACGATGCGGAGGTGCTGGAATTCGTACGCGGGGAGATGCTGCCCCTGCTTGAGCGCACGCAGGCCGGCATCGCTTTGGACTCCGCTCCGGCGGACCGCGGCCGCGTAAGCCCCAAACGGCTGGCCCGCGAAGCGGCCCGGGAGATGCGGCGCACCGGTGTGCGCAGTCTGGCCCAGGAGGCGCTGGCCCGGGACCTGGAGCACCGTAAGAAGACGCGCCGGATCGTAACGAAAGCGCAGAAGGAAGCGGAGCAGGCCCGCCGTCGCGAGATTGCCGTGAGCAAAGCCAAAGCGAAGCACCGCGGCCGGTAGCGGCCCAGATACAAGACGCGCGGGCAGGCCGGGACCTCATCGACGGATGAGATCCCGTAACTCTCCCCTCTGGAACGAAGGGCCTCGGCAGCGGGAGAGAGCGCCCCGTCATTCCCGCCTTCTCCCGGCCGCACCCGTTCCTATGGGCCTGAGATCGCAGGTTAATCTTTCTGTCATGTTCAGTGAGATCATCCTGACATGAAACCGTCATTCCTTCAGGTATGGCCAAAAACCCCGCCGACCACCAGACATCCAGTCTGCGGTCAGCGGGGTTTTATGCGCAGCAGCGAAGGCTGCCAATTCGTGTTTACACTTTATCCAATCCCTACACTTCTTCCGGCGCTTCCAGACCGATCAGCGCAAGGCCGTTGCGGATCGTGGTGCGGAAGCAGTCGGTCAGAGCCAGGCGGGCAATCCGCACTTCAGCCTCGTCCGCCGTGACGATTTTGCACTGGTGGTAGAAGTGGTTGAAGCTCTGGGCGAGATCGATCAGGTAGCGGGAGACGATGGACGGCTCGAGCTTGTACATCGCCTGCTCCAAGCGCTCCTTGAACAGATACAGCTGGCGCAGCACCGCCTGGGCCTCCGGATTCGTCAGCTGCTCCGGGTTCAGCGACGCGGCCGCCGTCTCTGCCGGATCGGCCTTGCCGAGCACACGGCAGGCACGCGCATGCGCATACTGCACGTAAGGTCCCGATTCGCCTTCGAAGTTCAGGGCATCGTCCCATGAGAAGACGATATCCTTGATCCGGTTGTTGCTCAGATCGTTGAAGATGATCGCGCCCACACCGATCTGGCGGGCGACTTCATCCTTGTTCTCCATCGTGGGATTCTTCTCTTCAATGATGCTGCGCGTCTTCTCGATCGCCTTCGTCAGGAGGTCTTCGAGGTTAATCACGTTGCCTTTGCGCGTCGAGAGCTTCGCGTTCTCCAGCGAGACCTTGCCGAACGGCACGTGCTGCAGTTGATTCGCCGCCCACTCGTAGCCCATCAGCTCCAGAACCTTGAACCACTGGTTGAAGTGCAGGCTCTGTCCGGCATCCGTCACATAGACCGCCTTTTCGAAGTCATATGTATGTTTGCGGTAAAGGGCAGCCGTTACGTCACGGGTATGGTACAGGGTACCTCCGTCCTTTTTGACCATCAATGCCGGTGGCATGTTATAATCGTCCAGCCGTACCAGCAGTGCCCCCTGGTCCTCTTCCAGCAGGTTCTTGGCCTTGAGCTCGTCGAGCACCGCAGCCATCTTATCGTTGTAGAAGCTCTCGCCGGCATAGGAGTCGAAAGTGACCCCAAGCAGTTCGTACATCTTATGGAATTCCTTCAGCGAGATGTCCACGAACCAGCGCCACAGCTCCTGCGCCTCGGCATCCCCCTGCTCCAGCTTCACGAACCAGGCGCGTGCTTCATCGTCCAGAGCGGGGGTCTTATCCGCTTCGTCATGGAACTTGACATAGATGCGCTGCAGCTCCGCGATGCCGTCCGCTTCGACCGCTTCCTTGTCGCCCCACAGCTTGTAGGCGACGATCAGCTTGCCGAATTGGGTTCCCCAGTCGCCGAGGTGGTTGATCCCCACGCTGTTGTAGCCCAGGAATTCAAAAATCTTGTAGAGTGCATTCCCGATCACAGTGGAGCGCAGATGCCCGATATGGAAAGTCTTCGCAATATTCGGCGAAGAGAAATCGATCACGACATTGCGGCCCTGCCCAATATTCTGGGAGCCGTAGCGATCCCCCTTCTCCCGCACTTCACCCACCACCTGGGAGGCGAACTTGGCAGGATTCAGGTATACGTTAAAATAGCCTGCGACGGCATCCACCCGCTCGACGGACTCATCGCCGCTCCAACCCGCTTTGAGCTCTTCGGCAATCGCCTGCGGAGCTTTGCGCAGCTGTTTGGCCAGTTTGAAGCAGGGCAGCGACAGGTCGCCCATCTGCGGGTTCGGCGGGTATTCGATCAGGTCCGCGAGCGTGTCCCGGTCCAGACCCTCGAACTTCCCGGCCAGCTGCTGCGCAAGCCATTGTTTGTAATTCATAATAGGATAAACCCCTTTCGTCGTACGAAGAAGGCGGACAATGAAGACAGCTCGCATCCAAAAGAGCCGGCCGCCGTCCAGCTTCCGTTGCAGCCCGGACTCGGAGCGGCTCCTCCAATTACAACAAAGCACCCCGCCTTGGGGTGCCTGAATGCGGTGCTTCTTGACTTTCCAGCCTTTGCATACCTTCCATTATATCGGGAGGCCAAAACCGAGTCAAGCTTGGCCGGCCGTGCTCCGAAGCAGCCAAGATCTTACGGCCGCTGCGCTTAGAGCATCTTCTGCAGCAGGATCACATCGAGCATCCGCCCGAATTTGAAGCCTACCTGGCGCATGGTGCCGACGGTATCGAACCCGTACACGTGGTGGATGTGGATGGAGCTGTCGTTGCCCTCCACGATCCGGGACAGCACCGTGTGCAGTCCTGCCGCGCGGCCGGCTTCCAGCACGGCTTCAAGCAGCTTTTTGCCGGTGCCCTGCCCCCGGTGCCCCGCATGTATGTATAAGGAAAGCTCCGCAGTCCGCGCATACGCGAGCCGGTCGGAGTATTGGTTGAGGGAGGCCCAGCCCACGACCGTACCGTCCTGCTCTGCAACGATCACCGGATAAGCGTCGCCGTGCTGCTTGAACCAGGCCTCCTGCTGCTCCAGCGTGCGGGGAATGGTATCGAAGGTGGCCACGGTATTCAGCACGGCCTCATTATAAATATCGACAATAGCGGGAAGATCGCCCGCTTGGGCTTTTCTGATGATCATGTGGTTATGCCTTCCTCTCTGCACCTTACAGGTTCTACTGCCGCATACTATAGCAGGGTTTGGAGAGGATGACAACGGTCAATTTCTGCCTGATTCAGGAAGGCCGTAAGCCTCATCCGTATATGGCCCGGTCGATCGAAGCCTCGCCCCCCGACCACAGCCTGCGGCTGGTCCACTCCGCCTCGCCCGTCCAGAAAGGGTCGTTCTCCGGCAGCCCCAGCGGGAGGAAGACCGCCGTACAGAGGTACAAGCTGCCTGTGGAGATATAGCCCTCGCCGAGATTCTTCTGATGCCCGCAGAAGCCGATGGTCAGCCAGCCCTCCGCGTCGAACGTGCCGGGTGCTTCGACCATCCGCCGGATCACGGCAGTCAGAGCGCAGCGCACCGAAGCAGGCTCCACGCCCGGTGGCAGCTCCCGGCGCAGCGACATCTGCGCGAGCAGCTGGAACGCGCCGAAGCGGTACGCCAGCGACCGCCCGACCGGCGGGAAGGTGCCCTCCGGCGAGATCAGCCGCTCCAGTACGCCTGCGTGGCGCTGAGCGCGCTGCAGCACTGGCTCCCGCATCGCCTCCCACTCGGGGAAGCGGCGGCCCGCCTGCTCCGTGATGTCGATAAGCATCGGCTGGATGACGAAGGAATTATAGTAGTCCCAGTGGAACTCGGGACCGTCTCCGTACACGCCGTCGCCAAGGTACCACTGCTCATGCTGGCGGAGGGCATAATCGATCCGCATGGGATCTCCACCCTCGCCGGCCCGGTCCAGGAACGCTTCAATCATCCCACTGAAAAGAAGCCAGTTCGAGAACCAGGGCCGGATCGCCCGTGTCGACTTCAGCGCCTCGATCACCTGCCGCTTCACGCGCCCATCCAGCCGGTCCCACAGCTCCCCGGGAGCCCGCATCAGCGCATGGGCGAGGAAGGCCGCATCCACCAGCGGCTGCGTGCCTTCGCTGAAGTTCATGTAATCGGGCGACGCCGGGTCGGTCCCTGCATCAACGGCTTCCCGGGCCAGCCGGGCGTAGGTTTCGCGCAGGCGTCCTTCCTCCCCTTCGCGGCTGCCCGATTCGAGCCAGGGAGCGATCCCCGCGAGTGTCCGGCCCAGCGCCTCCAGGTGCGAGCACTGCGCGCGGTCTTCCGAGTGGGCTTCGACGGGCATGAGCTCTTTCAGCCGGCGCCCGGCAAGGGCATTCAGGACCGGTCCGGCGATCCGGCATAACGTTTGAATACAGTAGGTGCGGTGCTCGTGCATGAGGCAGTCCCCTTTACAGTGGAATGATTAGAGTGAAAGATAAGATGTTGCTTTTTATTATTTAAACGTTTAAATTTTCTTTGTGGCTATTATATCAGATGGTATCCCGAACTGCATTTGTTTTTTTGCCATGCGGACAGTTGGCTGCGACATGTGGCCCTGACCTAATGAGCATACAAATAAGCAAAGGCCTGATCCTTCCGGATCAGGCCTTTGCTCTTGTTCGCGATGCGGTCGAGAGGACTCGAACCTCCACGGCTGTTACACCACTAGAACCTGAATCTAGCGCGTCTGCCAATTCCGCCACGACCGCGTATGTCGTACGGTCTAACCTCGACTCGTACATTCATCGGTATATTGCATTAGGGCATGACGTCAGGCAACCATATCATGTGTCTAACGCCCCGCTTCTTACCAATAAAACGTAGTATATACCGATCGCTTCACGAAGTCAAGCCCGTACGAATTGGAATATTGCGCTGTAAATTTCGGTTCCGCATTAACCATCATGATTGCAGGATAAGAATCAGAAGGATCAACGTATGGATCAACAAGTCCGATCCTTCGAAACGGATGAACAGAACAACATTATTCTGTCTTAGGAACGTTCATGATTCGTTTTATTGTCGTGCCTTCCCTTTGTTTTCCGAAGCTCGGGCAGGCACTTCTCTTCCCATCAGCCTCGCCACTTACGTGTAAAGAAAGATTAGTCATAGGGAGCGATATAACAAAAATGCCCCTTATCGGAAATGCATCTCCGATTAAGAGGCAAGTATCTGTTCACTTCGATGCACTGCTTATTTAAAGGAAGAAGTAATGCGGTCGAGAGGACTCGAACCTCCACGGCTGTTACACCACTAGAACCTGAATCTAGCGCGTCTGCCAATTCCGCCACGACCGCATAATGGGTGTCTTCAAAGTAAAGCTTGATAAAAAGCCTTATCTCATGGAGACAAGAGGTATCATACCACCTCCCCCATCCGCAAGTCAAATCTTTTTATTGGTAGCCGATATGTGATACAATTCGTATACAAAATGAAGTCGGTCCTTTAATCGATACGATTCGTATCCTATTGTATGTATGGTTCCGGTTTACGTCCTGAAGAGTAGGTGTACAGCATGCGAAAGTGGGTCAAATACGTCATTGCCGGGACCATCGTGGTCGGCGTCGCAGCCGGTTGGGTCTACCGGGAACTGCTGCCATCCCGGCATTTTGAAGAGAAAGAGCATCCGGTCGTAGCCGTTCCGGCAGCGGAGGTTCCGCCCTCGGCCGAAGCCTCGGCAGCAGCGGGCCCGGCAGAGCCTCCGGCGCAGCCCGGGAAGTCTGAAGAGGCTCCCCAGGATGACGGGGCCTTTAATGTGCTTGTTCTCGGTCTCGATACGCTCGGGGAGCGGTCCTCCAGGTCGGATGTCATCATGCTGAGCCGGGTTAAGCCGCAGGAGCGCAAGGTCAATCTGGTCTCGATCCCGCGTGACACCCGGGTGCCGCTTCCGGGCATCGGCCTGACGAAAGTGAATCATGCCCACTTCATGGCCGAACTGAAGGGGGGCGGGGAAGCGGGTACGGAAGCCTCGATCCAGGCGGTGAGCGACCTGCTGCAGGCTCCGATTCATTATTACGTCAAGATGAACTTCAAGGGCTTCGTCGATTTCATCGATAAGATCGGCGGAGTCGATATCAATATCCCGGCCGACGTCTTCCTGACGGCCATCCAGCAGAACCTTCCTGCCGGCCGGCAGCATCTCGACGGGTGGAAGGCTCTGGCTTTTGTGCGGGAGCGCTACTCCCTCGACAACGGGGACTTCGGGCGGCAGGCCGACCAGTCGGCGCTGATCCGGGCGGTAGCTCACAAGCTGCTGTCCCCCGAACGGCTGCCCGAGCTGCCGGGGCTCATCAAGGAGATCAAGAAGAATGTCATCGATACGAATCTTACGGACAGCGACATCATCTCCCTCGCTTTGATGTACAAGGATTTGATGCCGGAGGATATGGTCTATGTACAGCTTCCCGGGCATTCTCTCACCGCCCAGGATCCGCTGGTGGGCCAGCCTCTGTGGTACTGGGAGCCGGATCTCCCGGCTGTTCGGGCTATTGGCAGCCAGTATCTGCGCTGATCCCGGCCGCCTTCGCGGTCCTGTCCTTCGGTACGCGATTCTTGACCTAAGCTCTAGAGCCATGGCTGAGGAATACCTCTATCGGGCCTCCGCACCAACCGGGCAGCCGCGTCCCCCTTACACCCCAAAGAGCCGTTTCCGCCAGGGAACGGCTTTTTGCTGCGAGCAACCGCCATGGTCCGGGCTAATGGAAGCCCCGCTCCTCCTCTTCCACACAACGAACGCTGCCGGCTTCCTGCCTTCCAAGCGCGTCGCTGCTCTCCGCCTTCACACCTTCCGTCATCCTGCCTCAACCCAATCACTCGATAACCATAGCCCCATTACCCGATCCACCGACTGATGCCCCAAATGATCAGCGCCCAGATCGGCAGCGTAAACAAGATGCCGAAAACCGTCCCCCGCAAAGCCGAGCCCTCTCTCATCAGCCCCGCCTCCTGCACGTATAGTGGTCTAACAGTATATGCTCGGCGCCTGTCCCGGCATACCACAACCGGCTGGGTACCGGATCATCATCTTTTGTCCGGGTCTTCATATACTCCTCATAGGAGGGATGAACGTGGTTATACTGCAAATTTTGGCAGGTATTCTGCTCGCGGTGCTGTTCTGGAAGCTCGTTCAATTGACGGTTCATATTCTGCTGACGGCCGTAGGTTTGTTCTTCCTGCTGTCCTTGGTGTTCCCCGGTGTCCTGCTTCTGCTTGGGAGTCTGCTGCTCGTGATGGTCAGCCTGATCGCTACCTTGGCGCTGCTTTGTATCGGGACGGCCTTCCGGACCAAAACATGACATGAACTTGTCATGGAACCGGTTCGATACGCTTACACTCCAGCAGCTGCTCCATCCGTTCAGCCTTCCCTGATCGCCCTAAGAGCCGTAACCGCCCATGAAGCTGCGGCTTCTTCGGAAGACTGAAGGGGAACATCAAAAAGATGCGTTCCCGTACCCGGAGAGTTCAGGTCTCTCATCACGACCTCCCCCTCCACCCCGCTGCCTGCGGTATATAATTTCAGTATATAATCTTTCTCGAGCTCCACACTGCCCGAAGGTTCTTCCCGTCTGTGTTCCATTCCCGTACCTCCTGTCCGGATCCGCTTCCTTCGGCGGTCTGCTGCCTATAGCATGTACGCCCCCGGAAGCTCTCATTCCTTCGCAGAAAGCTGCCGGTTTAGATACCTGGCCGCCGATTCCACCGTTGCTTCGTATACGGTACGCGAAATCGCGTAGCCCAGCCTGGTCGAGATGCCTGCGTACCGGTGACGCTCTCCGCGCTGCAGCGAAGCGATGATCACCGCATCCGTCGACGTGCCGGTGGCGGTCAGTCCGCAGTCCTCCAGACGCACATCCAGGTCCTGCAGGGCTGCCGTTTTGGCTTCGGTCACCGTAATGACCGCGTTCACGAAGGCCGCGTCCGTCATATCCCCGTCCACGACTACGATGGTGTTGATCGTGCCGGGATAGAGTGCCGCATCCTCACAGTCTTTGCCGCCGCGGATCTTGTTGCCGAGCCCCGCCGTCACCCAGGCGCACACCCCTCCGCCGAGGCCCAGCTCCACGTAACGGTACCCCCGGTCCTTGAGCTCGGCGGCCGTCAGCAGCGCTGCGCTCCCCTCCCAAGGCGTTCCCTGCCCCTCAAAGTAAGCCTGCATCTCCTTCAGCGGATCCTCCGCAAGGTAATGCTTGGAGACCTGGCGGTTGATCAGCCTGCGGGAAGCGGTGAATCCTTCGCCCCACATGGAGGAATTCAGCGCCCGCATCGGCGCTTCGCTCTCGATCATCATTACGCTTTCGTACCCGCTGTCCACGTAACCGAAGCGCAGCCCCTCGATCGGCAGCGGCTCGTACTGGACCCCTCTCATTCTTCCTCCTCCTCTGCGAACAGCTCTGCCCGCGTTTCCGTATACGGCTGGTACACATACCCGCGGTCGAGCTTCACCACACGGCGTGTCCGTTTGCGGATCATGACCGTCTCGTCATCCCATGCTACGACATAGCCGCGCACGTCATTGGCCCGGTCCGCATCACGGACAATCCGCAGCAGCGTTCCATCCACCCGGTATTGATCGAGTTCTTCGTCGGTAATCATCATCTACCCGCCTTTCCTTTGTTATAAGAATACACCATTTGGGGGATACAATAAACAAGAGAGAACGCGAGAATAGCCGGAGGAGACCACAGACCATGGACAAGAAAACCTACTATATTGCGGTCGGATCAGGGGAAATTCTGGAACCTGCCGATTCCACCGGCAATTTTGAATTCGAGATTCAGGCCACTGACGAGGAGATCGATCAGCTCGCGGAGCTGTTCGAGGACCAGGATGATGCCGAAGGCGATACGGCGGTAAGAGCCGTCATCCCCTACCGTCTGTACCACAAGGATAAAGAAAATGACGTCTATGACGCCAACCTGGAGGAAATTTACCGGATGCTGCACAAGCTGGGTACCCCCGAGACCCGCAGCCATATCGAATCCATGAACATTCTTGACGGACTGCGGCAGTAGCCCGGGGCCGCTCGAGGCAGCCCCTTTCCTCGTGAAGCGGGTCAGCAGCTGTCCGGAGCCCGTCCCCGGCTTACAAAAAAAGAACCTGTACCACCGGATACCGGGGACAGGTTCTGTCATTATCAAAACGGATTAACCTACATGCTCGCGGGAATCATTGGTCTCGAACCAGTAATCCAGCACCTTGCTGGACATCACGCGCTTGTTGATGTACTCGATCTGCTGCTCCGTGAATTGTTCCTCCCACGAAACCTCAAGCTCCTTGCACAGCTTCACAACCGTGAGAAGTTCGGACCAGGCGACATAACGTTTGTACCAGAAAAATTGAGGATGCTCAATCATATAGGGATACAGATCGTCAAAATCCGTATGTTTACAATCCAGGGCACGTTCAAAGTGGATCTTGGCTTCGTTCAGCTTCGTTACGAAAAAATCAACCGGAATTTCTTTCCCCATGCTAGCTGCACCTCCCCTTGTTAGTCAAGCAACAATCCTTCCTGCGTCAAAACCGTGACCTCTCTCGTCTGTAGCTCCGTCAGTCCAGCTTCTTCTGCACAGCAAACGGTTGGGATGAAGCTCCCCCTGCCAGTAATCGCACCCTGCCGTCCGGGACGGCCATGCTTGTTTACCTTAGTCGCTTAAGGCTATTATAAAGGAAAACGACACCGGATGGAAGGCTTCATCCCCGAACCCTCCCGCCCAAATCTTGTTATTCAAACTCGATCCGGCCGCCGGCGAGAGACGAGATTCTCACGAGTGACTCCACGCGCACGCCCGACTCCCGGATGGTCCGTCCGCCCGCTTGGAACGATTTCTCCACAGCGATTCCAAGGCCGAGCAGTTCCGCACCGGAGCGGCGGATAATTCGGATCAGCCCGCGGGCCGCATCCCCGTTCGCGATGAAATCGTCGATGAGTACGACACGGTCTGTCTCGTTCAAGAATTCTTTACCCACCATAATATCCGTTACAAACCCTTTGGTGAAAGACGGCACGCGTTCGCAGTACGTTTCGACATCCGTATTCAGCGTTTTTTTGCGGCGGGCGAACACCATCGGCACCCCAAGCTCCTGGGCGGCTGCGAAAGCAATCGGAATCCCCGAGGATTCGATCGTCAGAACCTTCGTCACCCGCTGCTCCCGGTAGAGTCTGGCAAACTCACGGCCCATCTCCGTCGTCAACACAGGATCCACCGCGTGGTTGAGTATGGCGTCCAGCTTGATCACCTCGTCCGAGACCACCACGCCCACTTCGCGAATCTTTTGTTTCAACAGTTCCATACCTCGTTCTCCTTCCGCTCTTCAACCTTATTCGTAAACTTATCACAAGGTCCGCAGGGGTTTCAAGTGCAGCAGGCGGGGAAGTTTCCCCAGCAGGGGTGCAACCTTCCGGTTTCAGCTTTCGTTAAATAGGGTATATAGGGTAGAAAGACGAGCGATTGCCTAATATTTGCAGTGATGAAAATGAAAAGGGCTGATCTTCTTTCATTTTGACCGGATTTGGCCTGATTTGATCTTTGAAGACTTGGAGCGAACAGAGTATGATGAGATAGTCCATCTCTATAGGTTGCTGTGGAAGCCCATCGGCAGTCATGCGAGAGCATCAATTGCAAGCGCGTAACCATGTACGGAAAGGAAGTTCGTGATGACCAGAGAGAGAGCCTTCACCGGTTTCTTGTCCGTCTTGACCATAATTTCAACCCTCGCCGCGGCGGGGTGCCAGACTGCGGACACCCGAACGGAGGCTTCACAGCCTGCCCAGGGGCCGGCAGCACCGCAGCAGCAGAAGCCGGCGGCCGTCCTTGACCTGCCTGCCGGTCCCCCGTCTCCAGCACCGCAGACCACGCCCGCAGCCTCCGACGATCAAGTATCGCTTGCGAGCAATGCGGAGAAGACGGCCGGCGCTCCAACGCCGCCGCCGGCCAAAGACGCCAAAGGAAAAACCGCCGCGGCGGACAAACCAAAGATCGAGATCAAGTCGCCTTACACGGAAGCGAATCCGACCCTGCTCGGCCTGACGCTCAAAACGGATGCCGGGGAGATCACAAGCAGGTTCGGCAAGCCCAAAGACCAGTTCGTCATGGAGGACGATGCGGACCCGATCACCGTCTACGACTACACGGATTTCCTGGTCGGCTTCAACAGCCAGAACCAGCTTCACTTCGTCGACGTGCGGAGCGGCGAGATCAACCCGGGACTGAACGGACTGAAGCTGGGGGATCCGGTGTCCAGCGTATACGAGGCACTCGGCAAGCCTGATTCCAATACCAGCTATGTATTGACGTACAAAGCGACGGGGGCCATTCTCAAGCTCGACGTCGATCCGAAGAGCCAGAAGGTCAATTCGATCAAGCTTTTCGCCGAATAGCTGCATGCAAAAAGAGACCTTGACCCTAACCGGTCAAGGTCTTTTGGCTGTGCCTATGTTTATAAATAAAAATGGGAGACGCGGTTGACATAGAGCCGACCAGCGGCGCCGTTACTCCGAGGAACCGAATGCCGATTTCTTGCGGCGGCGGTACCGAATATACAGGATGATGCCTGCAGCCAGGATAAGAATGAGTATGATAGGTAACGCCATGTGATGATGAAGCCCGTTAATCAGACGAATCGCATTCGTGCCGATGACATGACCCAGCGTGAGGAACGTTGTAACCCAGACGAGAGCGCCGGAAGCTGCATACAGCAGATACCTCCAGATGCTCACATTGCTGACTCCCGCCAAATAACAAGTAAAGTGGCGTACGCCTGGAACGTAATACCCGAAGAACACGGCCCACATGCCGTACTTCTTGAACCAGCCCTCCGCCACCGAGAGGCGCTCCGGCGTCAGTTTGACCCACCGGCCGTACTTGTACAGGAAAGGCTTGCCCACCGTCCTGCCCAGTGTATAGCTCAGCATCATGCCCGTCATCGCCCCGAGAAACGATACCAGAAGCGTCGTACCGAAGTGCAATACGGGATTATTGGCTGCCGTCAGGGTGCCCACCGTCGTCATCAGAATCTCATCCGGCACCGGAATCCCGACAATGCCCAGTGCCAGCAGCCCGTACAGAGCGATATAACCGTACTGGTTTATATACTGAAGAAGATGCTCCACTCTGACACGCTCCAGCAATTTTTTTCAAGAGAAGAAAGGCACTTGTCGAATCTTGTACCCCATCTCCCATTGTATCAGAAAACGTCCGAAAGCCCAAGCTTCCCTCAATGCAAATCGGAAGAAAAGGCATGAGGCTTGCCCCTGTTTCATAGGTTGTATAGTAAGCTCAGGTCGGCGAGGAGGACTCGGGTACACATGAAAAAATGGACTGACGTCTTGCAGGTCAGTTTTACCTATGTGGGCACGGTGGTCGGCGCCGGCTTCGCGACGGGACAGGAGATACTCCAATTCTTTACCCGGTACGGGTGGATGGCCACCTTCACGATCGGGGTCTCCACCTTCCTGTTCATCTGGATCGGCATCAAGCTCATGATTCTGGCCAGCGAAGTAGGCGCCAAATCGTATGAGGGTCTCAACAAGCTGCTCTTCGGCGATAAAGTCGGCGGGTGGGTCAGTCTGCTTACGCTGATCTCCCTGTTCGGCGTATCCACCGTAATGCTCGCGGGCTCGGGCGCCGTCTTCTCGGAGCAGCTCGGCTTCCCGCACCAGCTCGGCCTGCTGATCACTCTGGCCCTAGCTTACATTCTGCTTGTCCGGGGGATGGACGCCATCGTGGCTGTGAACACCGTGGTGGTCCCCCTGATGGGCGCCTTCATCTGCCTGATCGTCTGGCAGACGCTCGGCACCCCGGGAGCCGGTAATTGGCTTAGGCTCGAATCGGACTACCCTGCCGCCCGGATCTGGTTCTCCCCGCTGCTCTACGCCGCATTCAATCTCACGATGGCACAGGCGGTGCTGGTCCCTCTCGGGGTGCGCGTCGGGGACCGGAATGTGCTTCGCTGGGGCGGCATCATCGGCGGGGTGTGGATCGGCGCCATGCTCCTTGCGGTACATTTTGCCCTCTCCGCCCATATGCCCGGCATCACCCAGTTCGACATTCCGACAGGCCAGCTGATCCACCAGGTCGGGCCGCTGCTGCAGCTGCTCTTCATTCTCGTCATCTACGGCGAGATCTTCACCACGCTGCTCTCGGATGTCTACGGAGTGGTACTGCAGCTCGAACAGCGGACAAGATGGCCCTACCAGATCCTGCTTCCGATCATTCTGTGCCTGTGCTACTTCGTGAGTCAGGTCGGCTTCAAGACGCTGCTCTCGTCGCTCTATCCCTTATTCGGCATGCTCTCGCTCGCCTGGTTGGTTCTGATGATCCTCCGCCGGAACAGTGCTTCCAGCGCCTCCTGAATTCAGTACCAGGAAGAGGCGGAGCGCCATCATGAGCATTCCGGTAAAGCTGAAGACAAAGCCGCACAGCAAATATCCGTAATGGTACGGCGGGAACAGCTCCGCGTCGCGCAGTACGGCGATCAGATCCGTGAAGAGGAACATGCTGCCGGTCAGGAACAGAAGAAGAAGCATATAGTCAAAATAAGTCCACTGCCGCGGAACAGCCGCCTGCAGGTGGGGCAGCAGTCCGGGCTTCACGCCCCCTGCCCCGTTCGAGGCCGCAGCCGCACCGGCACGCCCGGCCGACCACACCGTCCAGGCCATCCATACGGCGGCCGCCGTCATCGCCAGTCCCAGGACAGCTCCAAGTATTGCAAGCACCATCATCATACGCTCATACACCTCGGGTTATCATCTCTCGTTCAGGTTATGCGGTGAGTACCGGAGAACGCGGCCCCCGGTTTCATATCATCCGGGCCAGGAGATAGACCAGCCAGAGAAAGCCGGCGAAGACGGCTGCAGGCAGCAGGAGCAGCAGCAGCGGGGTCCACCGGGGAAGGCTCCGGTGAGGGCTCTGCCAGAGCAGGCTGTGCCGGTGCGCCGGGTACCCGCTCTCCCCTGCGCTTCTTCCCCCACGATCCGAGACAGTCTCCCTGCCCGCGGGGCAAATCTTCCCGCGCCTCCATCCGTCCCTGTAAGTAAGTTCTCTTGGTTCACGCCCGCCGGAGTCCATAAGGAAGCTCCTTTCTACTTGAAATACTCCCGGAGAATTCGCTATACTCAGAGGAATAAAGCGACCCCTAAAAAGGATGTGCCTGGAAATTCGGGATATGTCCAGAATATACGATCGGGCTTTCTTTGTACAAGTCTATCATCAATCCCAGCGAATCGGAGGTGAGCTTATGACGAAGGTAGCCGCCGTCACGGGCGGAGCCCAGGGAATCGGCCGGGCGGTGTCCCTTGCTTTCGCTTCGGCGGGCTATGAGATCGCCGCGGCCGATCCGGACAAGGAAGCGGGACTCGAGCTGGTGCAGGAGATCCGCCGGCTCGGCGGAAGGGCCATGTATGTACCGGCCGACGTCTCCAAGGAAGAGGATGTGGAGCGATGGTTCAAACTGATCCGTGAAGACTTCGGGCGCGTGGACGTGCTTGTGAACAACGCCGGGATCATGCGGGCGGGATCGATGCTCGAGCTTCCGCTCGCCGCGTTCGACGAGGTGCTCGGGGTCAATCTTCGGGGCACCTATATGTGCTCCCGCCTCGCCGCCAGGCTGATGAAGGAGCAGCGCTCCGGCGTGATCCTCAACATGTCCTCCACCCGGGCCCTGATGTCGGAGCCCGATACGGAGTCGTATGCCGCCTCCAAGGGAGGCCTGCTCTCGCTCACCCACGCCATGGCCGTATCGCTCGGCCGCTACGGCATCCGGGTCAATGCCATCTCCCCGGGCTGGATTGAGACGGCCGACTGGCAGAAGGCTTCGGCCCGCCGCAAGCCCGTCCATTCCGATCGGGACCGGCTGCAGCATCCCGCCGGTCGTGTCGGCACCCCGCCGGACATCGCCTCCGCCTGCCTGTACCTGGCCAGCGACCAGGCGTCGTTCATCACCGGTCAGAATCTCGTCATCGACGGGGGCATGACGGTGAAGATGATCTACGAAGAAGAGTAACATGCACTTCATCTTGAGGCGCCGCTTCCGTCCGTCGGAAGGGCGCTATTCCATGTCAGCAGGGAGTTTTTCGTCATGTGGTTCGTATTTGCCGCCGCCTCAGCGCTGTGCTTCGGGCTGAGAGGCATCCTGTATCAATGGTCCTCCCAGCGTCCGCTGGACCGCAATTTGATGCTGCTGGGCGTTTATTTCTGCGGCATGGTGGTGGCTCTGGCCGCCAGCCTGCTCACATCCGCCCCTTGGAGTCCGGCTGTCTGGATGGGCACGCTGCTCGGGCTCTTCTCTTTCACCTCCAACGCGGCGATGTACAAAGGGTATGCCGTAGGCAAAGCCTCGCTCGTCGCGATGTTCACCGGCCTCCCTCCTGTCGTCGTCGTGCTGCTCGCGTACCTGGTGTGGGGCGAGAAGCTCAACGGGTGGCAGCTTGCCGCCTTCCTTATCATCGTCGCCGGTGTGCTCATGATCCGCTATTCCAACGATATCTCCCTGAAGAACCTGCAGGGGGCCCACTGGGGTGCGATCGCCATGCTGTTCTTCGGGCTGACGGACCTGTCGACGAAGGGCGCCACCCTGATGGGAGCGGCCACCCTGCCGACCCTCACCCTGATGTACGCGACCGGCACCGTGCTCTTTGGCCTGATGTGGCGGCTTGGCCGCAGCCAAGCGGAGGCAGCGCGGAAGGAAGCCGTCGCGGCCCG
This sequence comes from Paenibacillus sp. S-38, assembly GCF_049942825.1. Lineage (NCBI taxonomy): Bacteria > Bacillati > Bacillota > Bacilli > Caryophanales > Paenibacillaceae > Paenibacillus > Paenibacillus sp. S-38. The sequence continues at coordinate 2,101,984 of NZ_CP187970.1, read as the reverse complement.
CAGCGAACTGGCGGCCGCAGGGGATAGCGGAACGGCTGAAGGGCTTCCCCATGCACCCGCCGTCTGGACGAGCAGCCGCACGTTCCTGTGGGGCATGGCGGTAGGCCTGACGAACATCTCCGGCATGATGCTGATCATGCCGGCCTTCCGCCTCGGCGTCACGGGACTTGTCTCCGTCGTCTCCGCGATGAACGTCGTGATCGTTCTGCTCTACGCCCGCTTCGGGCTGCGCGAGCCGTTCACCCGGCTGGAGGCCGCCGGTTTGACCGCAGCGCTGCTGGGCGTCATTGTGCTGCGCCTGGCTTCGTAGGGCGGAAGCGCGGTGATGCGGCTCGCGTGGGGCGGCGACTGCAGGCGCGGTGATGCGAGCGTGCTCGGGCAGCGTCGTAGCGCGGCGGCGATGCGGCTCGCTTGGGCGGCGACTGCAGGCGCGGTGATGTGAGCGCTCGGGCGGCGGCGGAGGCGCGGTGATGCGAGCGCTCGGGCGGCGGCGGAGGCGCGGCGATGCGAGCGTATAGAAGCTGTGGTGCGAGCGCGATGATTCAGGCGCACACGTGTGGATGCGGTGAAACAAACGTGCTCGGCGCCCTAGCCGGCGTGGGTATCAAGCATGCCCGGGCAGCGGACCGGGCACGCGTGCTATAGCGGATGCATACGGGCTAGTACCCGTAAGCTAATGTACTGGAGCACCAAAAAGCCTGACGGTATACGTGCCGTCAGGCTTTTATTTCATGCATCGCTGGTCCTTGGCTTGTTCCAATAGCGAAATAAAAATAAGGGAACTAGGATGCCTTATTTGAGTATTTCCCGTTATTTCCCGACGAATAGCGGAACTCAGGTGTCTTATCGGCCCCATTTTGAACAAAAGACAGCCTTTCGCTAATAGATAGCGAATCTCAGTTCCTCTATTTACGGAATAGCCCTGCAGATGCAGAACTTAACGCATCTGAGTTCCTCTATTAGGCGAGGCGTACTAAAGTGAAGTGTACTAGGTCCAGCATCTTGGCAAAAAATATCTCCAGAAGGAATCCGTCCAGCTATCTTTGCTAGCACACGCTCCTCCGGCCAGGCGAACCAGCTATGCAGCTCAGTCTTCCGTCCAGGTCGGGGCTCTGCTGACTATGCAGCACTCACTCCACTGGCCAGGCAGTCCAGCTATGCAGCTCAGTCATCCGTCCAGCTCTCCTCTGATGACTATGCAGCTCACGCTCCTACGGCCAGGCGGACCAGCTATGCAGCTCAGTCATCCGTCCAGGCCGGGCTCTGCTGACTAAGCAGCCACCCGCTCCTCTGGCCAAGCTGACCAGCTATGCAGCCCAGTCATCCGTTCAGGTCCGGGCTCTGCTGACCAAGCAGCATGCACATCACGCGCCAGGCAGTTCGGCTTGCGCGCCGCTCTCCCTCCAGCCCTCCTCAGCCCGCAAACGGTACAGGGAACTACCCTGCCACCTCTCTCGCTTAGTCGATAAGACCCGCGGCAGGCGAGCAACCCAAGGACACTGTTTGTGCCCCTACGGCCCCTACAGCCTTCTACAGCCAGCTCTGCCGCTCCTTCCCCCACGATCCGCACGCGTATGCTTTACTGACCGCAGTCATCCAGCCACCTTAAGCATTGTCCCTTGCCGCACGGCTTACGAGTCCTTTTTTTCCTTGCGGTACGTCCGGTATACGCCCCGCAGCTGCTGGACGACCCGCGCCATCGAGTACGACTTCGTCGCCTTCTCGAGGGCTATGCGTCCTAGCTGGTAGCGGTACATCGGGTCGCCGATGACCTTCTCCAGCGCGCTGGCAAGCGCCTGCACGTCACCGACAGGCACAAGCAGGCCGTTCACCCCGTGCTCGATCTGCTCGGCGATGCCGCCCACCTGCGTCCCGACGACAGCCAGGCCGCACAGGGCCGCCTCCGCGAAGACCGAGCCGAACGCCTCCGCCTGCGAAGGCAGGACGAAGACGTCAAAGAACGGCATGAAGTCTTCCGGATGCAGCATGTAACCGTAGAAAATCGTGTCCTCGTAGAGCCCCTGCTCAATGGCCAGCGCCTCGAGCTCCGGCCGCATCGGCCCGTCCCCGATCAGGTGCAGCACGAACGCATGGCCTCTGCGCCGCAGTTCGGCGCAGGCAAGCAGCAGCGTATCGAGGCCCTTGGCCGGAACAAGACGGCAGACCGTGATGAGCTGCGGCACCTTGTTCTCATGGTGCACCGGCTTGAACCGCTTCTCGTCGAATCCGTTCGGGATGACGCCGATTTTCTCGGGCTCCTGCACATACTCGGAGAGATAGTGCTTGAAGGAATTCGACACGGTAATGAGCTGGTCCACCGTCTCCTCCAGCTCGCGGTAGATCGAAGTGAGGAACTGGTGCTCAGGCCCGTTCTCCTTGATGCGGCCGTTCAGGATGAGCTCCCGCTCATAGCTCGAGTGGATCGTCATGATCAGCGGAGTGTCCGGGAACAGCCGCTTCATCACGAGGGCGGCAATGGGATGATGCGCATGAATGAGGTCATAGGTCTTGTTCTGGCGCATCTTTGTCCACCAGACGTAGTCCTTGAACGTTTGTATGTATTTGTCCACAATGGGATGGCCTGCATAGACCGTCCAATCGAATGTGGAGAACGTCACTTCCTCGCTCCCCTTGCTGCGCACCCGTTTCGGAAGCGAGAACAGATCCATCTCCCAGCCCCGCTTGTTGAACCGGTCCAGCATGAAGGGGACCATGGAGGATACGCCGCCCGGCTGCTCCGGCGGAAAAAACAACGCTTGCAGTATACGCATGATTCTCCTCCTCCGGTCTTTCTCTTTGTTGTCGCTTGCGGCTTGGCACGTCCGCGTGCCGCTGCACTGCTTACTCTTCCATCCTAACAGATTCTCAGAACCTATCACAAGGCTTCCCGAAACGAATATACGTTTGGTATAATAGGCAGGTGTCAATGAGATTTACACCATTTTTCCAGGGCGGAGGCCTTCCCAAACCGCATGAACGCAAATCCAACATCCCTTAGTGAGACGCTGTACGGACCCTCGGGCTCCGTCTATCTTTACAGTCTGCTTATCGTCATCATCCTGATGACCATGCTCGTATCCTTCCGCCTGCTGGTCACGCGGCGCAAGATCGGCTACCTGTCCATGATCATAGCCCTCGGGCTCCTGGTCATCCAGCATATCCAGATGATCGTCCTGGCCTATTCAGGCTCCCTGTCGCCGGGCGAGGAATATACTGCGCTCCTGTTGAAGGTGCTGGCGTTCGTCATGGTGAACATCGGGCTCTATCAGCTCTACAACGCGACCAAGCGAAGGGATTTTATTCTCTACGGCTTTACCTTCGCCTTAACGGTCTGTGTCTCTATTACATATTGGTCCGCCAACCGCTGGCTGGCCGGCAATGAGGAACTCCACACGCTGCTGCGCCCTCTTGGCATGGATTTATTCCTGTTCGTGCTCATCTTCCTGTGCTTCATGCTCGTCCATCCGCGGATCGGGCAGAACGGGAAGTATCAGACGATGCTTACCGTGTATTTTGCCGCACATGCCATTCACACGGTGAACGCGTATCTCTTCGACGGGAACCAGGGGGATCTGCACCTGCTCGAGCTGACGATTCCCTTCCTTTTTTATATCGTACTCTTCCTGTTCATCGTTGAGAGGGTCATCGAAATTCTGCAGGCCGTCTACACCTCCTCAATCACGGATGACCTGACGAAGCTCTATAACCGCAAGTACTTCGATGCCCGGGTCGTCCAGTATGTCAAAAGCGGCGTACCAGTGACGGTGATCTTCAGCGATATCGACAACTTCAAGAAACTGAACGATACGCAAGGGCATCATATGGGCGATAAAGTGCTGAAGCAGGTTGCCCGGATTCTCACCGAGGAGACGGAGGAGAGCGGAATTTGCGGAAGGTATGGGGGCGAGGAGATGGTCATCCTGGTCAAAAATCCGGATACGGACCCGCTGGAGCTGGCCGAACGGATCCGCCGGAGGGTCGAGGAAGAAACGATCGTGACCGTCAGCATGGGCTGCAAAAAGTGGCGCAGGCGGATGTCTCCAGCTTCCCTGATCAAAGGGGCGGATAAGGCTATGTATGAGGCCAAAACAACGGGGAAAAACAAGGTGGTTCAAGGCTGACAGGTCTGCCGCCTTGTTCTGCGCCGACACCGGCAGGAGCAAAACCGGATAGGTGAGCGCCTACACAAGCGGATGAACGGACCTCGCTGGGAGTATCGGAACCCCCTAGTATCGGACCCCTTTTGGAAAGTCGATCTGCAGGCTGACCCGTGGGGACAAGTCTCTCGCGCGGTCCCCGCAGCCACGCGGCTCGTAGATTCTTGGTGTGAAGGGGGAACGAAAGGCCGAAGAGGTACCGGCTGGAAGACACGCTGCAGACAAACAAAGACTTCTGGTCATTCGGTTGCCGCTAACCGGTTATGGTTCGCATCTCGCGGGTGGATGGGAAGTGCGACACTGGCATCGGTCTATATGAAAAGACGCAGCGCGGCTCGTAGATTCTTGGTGTGGAGGGGGAACGGAAGGCCGAAGCGTACCGGCTGAAAGACACGGTGCAGACGGATAAAGACTTCTGGGTCATGCGGTTGCCGCTAACCGGTTATGGTTCGCATCTCGCAGGTGGATAGGAAGTGCGGCACTAGGCATCGGTCTAAATGAAAAGACGCAGCGCGTTCAGTTGATCCGAATGGCGCCGGGGCTCACCCTTCATCGGGAGACCGTCCATCAGCAGGCAGGTCCCCTGCTCCCCCGCTTTTCCCTTTTCCGGTTCGCCTCCATCCTCTTTACCGGAGCATGCCGGCGTACGAGCGTGGAGTTTACCTAACCATGCTGAAGCGCAGCACTCCTGCTTGGAGTAAGCGCGACTCCGTCACCCCTTTTTAACAAGAGACGCTCCCCTCAGCGGGCAGTTCTGCTACCCTCTCTTTTCCCTTCCCCGGTTCGCCACCATCCACTTCACGGCATAGTCGACCAGAGCTCGCTGCGGCATGAATAAAACCGGCGACTCCGCTGCCCTGCCTCGGGTAACAAGTCCGGTCTCAGCCCCGAACGCCTCTCCAATCGCCTCAAAATCATCACTGTCCAAGCGGATATCCGGATAGGTTGTCCATTCCCTTGCTCCGTCCTTCCAGACAGGGGTTCCCTGCTCCTCTTCTTCCTTACCGGGATAAGAAGCGCGGTATTCCGCCAGGTGAAGCGATGTATTATTTCCATGCCCGACCCCGAGCAGCAGCACGCGGGCATCCGCTTCATACAAGCGTGCGAGCGGAGAGTCCTCGCCGAGACTGTAGGCTAGCGCATGCCCTTCCGTGATCCGCTGAGCCCCCGCCCCCCAAGCGGCAAAAGACACCAGTGGATGCGAGCTGCGAAGCACACCCTCCTGCTTGCGGAAGCACTCGGGGATCACCCCCATGGCACGCGTGGGCGTGAGACTCGGGTCGTACGCCGGCATCGTGCGGCGGATCGTCTCCCACCAGGCTTCGGGGACCGGCGGGTTCTGCCAGCGCGAGGGCTCGGATAGATCGGACGAATGGGTCGGCATCACAAGCGTTCCTTCCCGTCCCAGCACCTCTTCGAGTGCCAGTATGACCGCGACCGGTCCTCCGGGAATCCAGCCGCCGAACGATTTGAGCGAAGAATGCACGATCACCGTCATCCCCCTCCGGAGTCCGATACGCTGCAAATCTTCAACCAGGCTGTCGATCGTATAAAGATTTCCTTCGATGGGCTTCATGACTCTTCCCGCTCTTTCTTTTTGGATTTGGCAATCGCTGCCCCCGCGATACGGGTACCCCAGTAGAAGGATGCCAGCGCTGCAGCCGTGCCCCATACGTAATAGCTCCAGACATAATTCGCTCCGCAGTACATCGGCAGTTCCTCACAGAGCACAGCATATCCGCTGCGGGGATAATCCCGGCCATACCAGGGGTAGCCCGTCCCGAGCAGTGTTCCTAGATAGACAAAGACCACCTTCTCCAGCAAAAATCCAATCCCCACCGCATGAAGCATCAGGATCAGCGGCCTGCGTCTCACATAACTGAACAGCAGACCGCCCATCGGCAGATAGGACAGCACGGAGAACAACACGCCGTAATAGATCCACGACACCTCCCGGGACATGTCCGCCGGTACGCCTGATAATAAGCCGTAGCTCGTCGCGGTGATCATAAAAGTCAGCAGATAAAAACCGCCGAACAGCCAGCAGGACAGAAAAGTCACGCTTATCCACGGATACCGCTTGTTCAAAGGGATCACCTCGTTATTTCAGACGTCCCGGGGGAGACAAAAGTTACCAGCAAATGTGCATTACGGCAAAAAAGCGCCCGGTTCCACACAGGAACAGGGCGCTGGGGCAGGGGCATGCTGCGCAGACGGCATCCAGGCCCGGACGAGCACTGCCAGAACGGCACGCAGCATGTTCAGCATGCCGTGAAGAGGGCTGTACACATCTGACGGCACGGTGCACGAGCGGCTCTGGGAGAACTTGGCCGCCGCCTGCACCGCCCGTAGAGAGCGAAACTGCTCGTTGAGCGGGACCTCCCGCGGCGCGAAACCGCTCGATGACCGGAGCCTCACGCGGCGCGAAGCCGCTAGCTGGGCGGGGGCCTCACGCGGCGCGAAACCGCTCGCCGGGCGGCCACCTCCCGCGGCGCGAAACCACCCGCTGCACCATCGCAGCAAGCCCGCGCTCTTACTCCCTTACACTTCGCGGTAAGCGATCGGGTCGGTCGAGCCGGCTTCCTCGAAGCCCTTCAGCCGCAGGCGGCAGCTGTCGCATTCGCCGCAGGCTTCCTCCTGCCCGTTATAGCAGGAGGTCGTCAGGTGATAAGGGACGCCGATCCGGTTGCCCTGACGGACAATCTCCGCCTTGGTCCAATCGATGAGCGGGGTCTCAATGCGGATCGGGCCGCCTTCGACGCCGACGCGTGTCGCCAGCGCCATGACTTCTTCGACCTTGCGGATGAACTCCGGACGGCAGTCCGGATAGCCGCTGTAGTCGAGCGCATTCACACCGATATAGATCGCTTCGGCTCCCGTCACTTCCGCATACGAAGTGGCAATGGAGAGGAAGAGCAGGTTGCGGCCCGGCACGTAAGTAACCGGAATGTCGCTTCCCTCGAGCCCGGTCTCTCCGGCAGCCGGCACGTCAATGCTCTCGTCGGTCAGCGCACTGCCGCCGAATTCCTTGAGGAAGCCGAGCGAGATGACCTTATGCCGGTCGGATACGCCGTAGAACTCAGCCACTTTGCGCGCATTCTCGATCTCGCGCTTCTGGCGCTGCCCGTAATCGAACGTAATCGGATACAGGTCGTACCCCGCTTCGCGTGCGAGCCCCATGCAGGTAGTGCTGTCGAGACCGCCGCTCAGGATCACAACCGCTTTTTTGATGGTGGTCATGGTTTGGTTCCTTCTTTCCTTAGATAACTTGGTCTTGGTATCTCAGCAGCTTAAGGCAAACTTATGTAAGCCGCCGCAGCGGATGGAAAAACCCGGCCCGCGCGCTTACACGCCCCGTTCGGCCGGGTCCCAGATGATTTTGTGCAGCTGCATGTTCAGCTTCACATGGCTCAAGCCGTGCTCCAGCATCAGACCCACCAGCTTCACCGGCGGCATCGTCTCCCATACCGGGGAGAACAGCGGCAGCGCCTTCGTCGGGTAATCCTTCAGCACCTGCACGGCCGTGAAGAAATCGCGCTCGCTTCCGATCACGAACTTCAGCTCGTCCTGTGGACGGAGCAGCGCCAGGTTGCCGGTCAGCATCTTCTCCTGCTCGCCGGAATCCGGCAGCTTGTAATCCATCACATAGCGGACGACAGGAGAGTCAATACGCTCCAAGAACGGGGCAAGGTCGATGGCTCCGTTCGTCTCCACATGAAGATCCGTATAGCGGCCTGTGGCCACAAGCGCTTCGATCAATGCAGCCGACTTATCCCCGTAGAGCAGCGGCTCCCCGCCGGTGAAGCAGATGTGCTTCGACTTGTACTTGGCCGCTTCCTCCACAATCCCGCCGATCGTCATGACATACTCGGCCTCGGCCGGAGGATAGCTGTACTTCGTATCGCACCAGGTGCATCGCAAGTTGCAGCCGAACAGCCGGATGAAGACCGTCGGGAAACCTGCTCGGGTTCCTTCGCCTTCTACGGTTTCGAAGATTTCGACCATCGGCAGGCGAATGTCAAGCGGACTCTTGATGCTTTCCTGCCGCACTGTAAGCTCGTGCTGTTCCAACTCGATCATTCCTCTCCCATTAAGCGGGCGGTGACGGCTGCAAACGAGGTCGGCGTCTCCCACAGGCGCACTTCTTCGAGGCGCACCGCCGGATACAGATTCTCTTCGCGCAGGGCTGCCGCCAGCTGCTCGTACATCCAGACGACCATATTCTCCGCCGTCGTATTCATCGGAGGCAGCACGTCGTTCAGGTAGCGGTGGTCGAGCCTGTCGATCACCCGCTCCTTGGCGATCCGCTTGATATCGCCGAAATCGATCGTAATCCCGCGATGATCCACCTTGCCTCGCATGATGACCTGCAGCTTGTACGTATGGCCATGGAGGCTCTGGCATTTGCCCTCATAGCAATGAAGATGGTGAGCGCTGTCGAAGGTGAACTCCTTCGAGACGAGCACTTCCCGATCATGATATTTGAGCTGGCTTTGCTGTATATCTTCTCCCAGTATCTGCACTTTCTTGGGAATTTCGTACTCCATTTGAACTCCCCTCTCCCAAAAGACAATCCATTATATCACGTACGGTTGACTTCTCACAATAAGGCGAAACTTGTATAATAAAGGAACCGTGCGGGTCCGCACGGCCGAAGTGACGATAGGGGAGCCAAGTGAAGCAAATGACCACCTTACTTTCAAGCTACATTGAACAAATGCGGAAGCAGCTCGGCAGCGATACCGATGCTTTCCTGGCCAGCTACGATCAGCCGAGAACACAGGGACTGCGAATTAACCCGCGTAAAATAAATGAAAATCACCCGGGCGTACTGCCTGAATTGCAGCGGCTCTTTACGCTAGAGCCTATACCATGGTGTCCCACCGGCTATTACTATGAGGAAGAAAGCAGGCCCGGCAGGCATCCATATCATGCAGCCGGCGTGTACTACATCCAGGAGCCGTCCGCGATGTCGGCGGTAGAGCTGTTGGATCCGCAGCCGGGCGAGATTGTGCTCGATCTTGCGGCCGCGCCCGGCGGCAAGTCGACCCACATCGCAGGCAAGCTCGCGGGAGAAGGCCTGCTGATCACCAACGAGATCCACCCCGCCCGGGCCAAAATCCTCGCAGAGAATATCGAGCGGATGGGCATTCCGAATGCCGTCGTCGTCAGCAGCAATCCCCCACAGCTGGCCGCCCGCTTCCCGAGCTTCTTCGACCGGATCATGGTCGATGCCCCCTGCTCCGGAGAAGGCATGTTCCGCAAAGATCCGGACGCCGTAGGCGAATGGTCGCCCGCCCATGTGGAGATGTGTGCGGCACGCCAGCTCGACATTCTGCAGGACGCGGTGCGGATGCTGAAGCCGGGCGGGCGGCTGGCCTACTCGACCTGCACCTTCAACGAGCAGGAGAACGAGAACACCGCCGCTGCGATCCTGAAGCTCTGCCCGGGACTTGAGCTCGAGCGGACCGAGCGGATCTGGCCGCATCTGCACCGGGGCGAAGGCCACTTTGTCGCCGTGTTCCGCCTCGCCGAGGCGGCCGGTGAAGACGCGCCTAAGCCATCCGTCAGAGGCCGTACCCAGGGCAGGGGCAAGCGGGGCACCGTACGGCCGGAGGAGGAAGCCGTACGGCTCTACGAACGCTGGGCCGCTGAGACCTGGATGCCGGAAGGCACCGGCTTCCAGCTGACTCCCGGGGAGCCTTTCCTGTACGGTGAGCAGCTCTACTGGCTGCCGCAGGCTGACTGCTGTCCCTTTGACAGCAGCTGGCTCCAGGGCCTGAAGGTACTGCGCCCTGGGCTTCACCTCGCCGAGGTGAAGAAAAACCGGGTCGAGCCGGCGCACGCCCTGGCCCTGACGCTGCCCCCTGCAGCCGGCGTGCGGCTGCAGGTCGACCTCCCCTCCGATGGCGAGGAGGTCCAGCGCTACCTGCGCGGCGAGGCACTGCAGAGCGTGGAGTCCGGCAGCGGCTGGACGCTGGTCACTGTCGACGGGTACCCGCTCGGCTGGGGCAAGCTGTCCGGCGGCATGCTCAAGAATCACTACCCGAAGGGCCTCCGCCGGTAGAGCGTACTCGGATCCGCAGGTGGACCTCCCCTCCGATGGCGAGGACGTCCAGCGCTGCCTGCGCGGCGAGACGCTGCAGAGCGGAGAGTCCGGCAGCGGCTGGACTCTCGTCACCGTCGACGGATACCCGCTGGGCTGGAGCATGCTGTCCGGCAGCATGCTCAAGAATCACTATCCGAAGGGTCTCCGCCGGTAGAGCGTACGCGGGTCCGCAGGTGGACCTCCCCTCCGATGGCGAGGACTTCCAGCACTGCCTGCGCGGCGAGGCACCGCAGAGCGGAGAGTCCGGCAGCGGTTGGACACTTGTCACCGTTGACGGGCACCCGTCTCGGCTGGAGCATGCTACCCGGCGGGCATGCTCAAGAATCACTACTCGAAGGGCCTCCGCCGATAGAGCGTACGCGGGTCCGCAGGCGGACCTCCCTTCCGAAGGCGGGGAGTCCAGCAGCGAATGGACGCTGGTCGCTGTCGACGGATGCCCGCTCGGCTGAGGTAAGCTTTCCGACGGCATGCTCAAGAATCTCTATCCGAAGGGCCTCCGCCGGTAGAGCATAGGCGGGTCCGCAGGTAGACCTCACCTCCAATGGCGAGGAGGTCCAGCGCTACCTGCGCGGCGAGGCACCGCAGAGCGAGGAGTCCGGCAGTGGCTGGACGCTGGTCACCGTCGGACGATACCCTCTCGTCTGGAGCAAGCTGTCCCGCGGCATACACAAGAACCGCTGCCTGGAGGACTCCGACGATACTAGACCAGAGCATTTTAACCAATTAGGCAGACTCAGCATTGCTTTCAATAGATATAACGGAACCAGGATGCCTTATTCGAATATTTCCCATCATTTCCCGGCAGATAGCGGAACTCAGGTGCGTTATGAGTCTCCTTTTGGATGTAGACTAAACGGTGGACACAACTTAAGGAACGACCTTTATAATAAAGACAAACGAACAAAGGTCGAGGTGTGCCATGAGTCAGCAACGGGAGAGTTACGACAGTGAGTTTAAGAAAAAAACGGTGGAGCATATAGAGAAGGAGGGGAAGAAGCCAATTGAGATTGCCCGGGAACTTGGGATTCCGAAAAGTACCTTAAGCCGCTGGATCAAACAGTACGGGAAAAGTGCGGCTTCGGAACAATCACAAGTCTTTGTGGATTACGAACGACTAAAGAAGTTGGAGCAGCAAACCCGCGAACTGCAAGAGGAGAACGAAATCTTAAAAAAGGCAATGCACTTCTTCACGAAAGACCGGCACTGATTTTTTCGTTTATTCATAAACACCGCTTCCAGTACCGTGTCGAGAAGATGTGCTCCGTTTTACAAGTATCCAGAAGCGGCTATTACAAGTGGGTAAAACACCAGCCTAGTAAACGGGAAAAGCACCGGATGTGGCTGAAAAAACGCATCCGGCATCACTTTTACCGTTTGAAGAAGCGCCCCGGCAGCCCCGTGATTACTGCGATTCTGCAAGAGGAAGACGGTTGTGCTGTATCCTCAAAAACGGTCAGTCGCCTTATGAAAGAGATGGGTCTTAAGTCGATTACGGTTGGAAAATACAAAGCAACGACCAATTCCAACCACAACATGCCTGTTCATGACAATATCCTAAATCAGCAGTTTAAAGTGGAGGCACCCAACAAGGTCTGGGTAACAGATATTACTTATGTCGCCACTGGCGAAGGCTGGCTATATTTAGCCAGTGTGATGGACTTATATTCACGTAAAATCGTAGGCTGGGCTACAGGCGCGCGGATGACCAGGGAGCTCGTGATCGATGCCCTGGAGCTTGCTTACAAGCGCCAGAAACCGGCCCCTGGCTTGATCCACCACTCCGACCGCGGATCTCAGTATGCAAGCGGTGATTACCAAGAACGGCTGGCAGGCTACTTCATGACCGGCAGCATGAGTCGAAAAGGTAACTGCTATGATAATGCGTGTATCGAGTCTTTTCACAGTACATTGAAAAAAGAACTTGTGTACCAAACCAAGTTTAAAACTCGTAAGCAAGCAGCCGATGAACTCTATAATTACATCGAGTTTTACTACAACCGAACACGGCGTCACTCCACTTTGGGTTATAAAACGCCTCATCGCTTTGAACAGATGTACCATGAACAAAGAGCAGCTTAGCCTTAAAGGGTTCCTTCATTTTGTGTCTACTTTATTGACAGAAGTCCATTTTGACCCAAAAAAAGACCCATTCCATAAAATAGCGAACCTCCGTTCCGTTATTGCTGGAAAACCCGCTCGCAAATGAAGCATAACGCATCTCAGTTCCGTTAATGGCTTTTTCTCCTTGGCACCATACCCTAACGTCCTCCCCTCCCCTGCCTGCTGTCCGCCTCTCGCCGGAGCGGCAAGCACGCGCTCTTCCGGTTCATTCCCTGCCCCCCGGGGTAAGGTTAAACAGATGGACTTGTCCCTGGGGCAAGCCAATAGAATGAATGCAGGGGAGGGAAACCCACCATGGAAACGACGGTACTCAAGGGCAAATGGAATCAAATCAAGGGAGAAGTCAAGAAGCAGTGGGGCGAACTGACCGATGACGATCTCGAGCAGATCAGCGGCGAGAAGGACCGCTTAATCGGCATTCTGCAGGAACGCTACGGCCATGCCAAGGAAGACATCGAGCGGGAATACAAGGAGTGGTCGATCCGCTGGACGGACAGCGACCCGCTCCGCTGACTGTAAGCTTTTGAATAACCCGCAGCCCTAACAAAAGAAGACGGGACAAGCTCCCGCCTTCTTTTTCGTATCCGCCCGGCACAGGCAAGCCGTTATCCCGGTATCCTCTAAACGGAGCAGCGCAAAGAGCGGAAACCCGACGGTCCCCGCTCTTCCCGATCCCTGTATGTTAATGGAACGACTCCGTCTCGAACAGCACCTCTTCGATCACCCGGCTGCGATGCATCATGGAGAGATTGATCGCTTCGTAGTCTTTTTCCTTATCGAGCTCTTCCATCAGCAGCGCTGCAATCTCTTCCCGGTCCGTAGCGTTTCCCGGCTCGCGGAAATCAATGAATCCCGTCAGCTGCCGCTCGCTGATATCCACCGTGGCCGTACCGATCGGCAGACCGCCCCGGGACTGCTGATAAATCTCGTAGGTGAGCACGTCCCCGTCATCCCGGGCAAGAACAATCGTATAATCCCGGCTGCCCAAAAAAACGTCTTCGTCCTCATCCGCCTCGGCTTCCTCATCCAGAAGCAGGATCTCGTCCCCTTCTACCCCATCAAGCAGGTCTTCGTGCGTCAGCTCGATGGTCTCGATCACTTCGTTGTCATAGAGCATATGAATAACGAACGTGTCGATCTCGTCCTCGTCGAAGTCCAACACGATGAGATCGGCTACGGCATCCAGCGCGTCATCCCCCGGCTCGATCAGCCAGTGGACCGTACCGGTCACTTCCCGGTCCTCAATCTCAAGGAACGCTTCCGCGACCCAATCCTCATCCCCGTCATAAATGTGATATTCAACAGCGTCTTCGTCTTCGCCCACAATCACCAGTTCGAAATCACCAAGCGTCAGCTCGTCGCGCTCATACGGATCGTCGTCTATGAGGAGGGTGTCGGTGTCGATCCACTCGGTATCGTAATCGAAATCCTCGTCCACGGATTCGAGCTCCTCCGTTACAGAGCTGCCCTCCTCCATAGCAATCACATGATCGAAGGAGCTGTAGGTGACCATCACTTCACACTCGTCCACCCGCAGTGCGACGGCCAAGGACTGCACATAGGCATGCAGATGATCGTACACTTCGTCTATGGCCTCGGCAGAGAGAACTTCCTGTTCCAGCTGGATGGAGCCTGCGATCCGGTCCGACTCCCGGTATACGAGAGTGAGTGTGCCGACATATCGGTTCTTGTACAAGATGTCGCTGACCTCGCCGCCCGCCGTTTTCAAATCCGGTCTTATCCACACGTGATTCATCTCATTCCCCTCCCAATCTGCCGCTTCGGCTCCTAGATCATGGCATGCTTAGGCACATTATCTTTCGGCTTTAGCATGTCCTTCCTCGCCCAAACTCTATGCGCCGGGCGGATGTCTATACGCAATCAGGATATCCGCATATGCTGCAATGTAAACCGGGCCTCGCCCATTCAGCAAAGAAAAAGATGAAGCCGGCCGCATACGCTGCTGCACGGAAGCCCGGTTCGATTTCACAACACGTAAGGAGGAGTTTGGCAATGACTCACACAACGGCTTACACTTCGACAGGGATCATCCTGGTTCTGTTCATCCTGCTGGTGATCGTCTCCCGTGCAATTCTGGTCTAATCTCATTTCATATAGAAGGCCGGCCTGTGCAAAAAAAGGCAGCCCAAAAAGAGGAGCGTCCCCGAAACCCGGACGCTCCCCTTCTTATTGCCCTCCAGCCCCGGCAGCGGCCGCCAATACATAGCGCTGCACGGCATCGTGCACACCCTCGTCGTTGTTCGAGAGCCCGACGACATCCGCCGCGGCCTTGACGGCATCCGGTGAATTCGCTACCGCAATCCCGAGTCCGGCGAAGGTAATCATGTCGATATCGTTATAGTAGTTGCCGATCGCCAGGATCTCGGCTGACGGGATGTCCCAGAGCTCCGCGAGCTGGCGCAGGGCGCTGCCCTTGGAGACACCGGCCGCCATGATGTCGAGGAAGTGAGCCCCGCTGCGAATGCTCTGAATCCCGGGAGGCAGACCGATCTGCGACAGCTCGCTCTCCGCCGCGTCCAGCTGCTCGCCAGAGCCGAACAGCGTGCATTTGACGATCGGTGCCGTCATCGCCAGCACATCCTTCACCCGCTTTACGACCACACCGAACTTGTCGTACATACCGGCCGCTTCCTCGCCAACCCGGTCGACGAACATGTCCAGCGCCGTACAGACATCATAATGGATGCCCTGGACGCGGCAGTACTCGATCAGCTCCTCGATCTGTCCCACATCGTAGCTGTACTCATGCAGCAGCTTCGGCCCCGGCGACTCCACCGTAGCAGCCCCATTGTGCGTGATGAGCACGCCCTGCAGACCCAGTTCGTCGAGCACAGGCACGGCATTCGCCGGTCCCCGTCCGGTACAGAGCACAATCCGCGCCCCGGCCTCGTGGGCTTCCCGGATGGTCAGCGCAGTACGCTGCGTCAGCTCGTCCTTATCATTCAGCAGCGTTCCGTCCACATCCAGCGCAATCAGTTTATAGGTCACGCCGCTTCCCTCCGCTTCTTCTCTTTTGAATACCAGTAGTCCTTCTAACAAAAATCAGCCTTGCTTCCGGAGGCTCTCCAGCTCATCTTCCGTCAGCTCTCTGGCATGGCCCAGCGGAAGCTGCGGATCAAGCTTCAGCGGTCCCATGGACAGACGTTTGAGGTAGACCACGCGCTTGCCGACCGCCTGAAACATCCGTTTCACCTGATGGAACTTCCCTTCCTTGATCGTCAGTTCAATGCGGGAGGCGTCCCCGGCGGCAGGATTCCCTTTGTGCAGGATGCGAAGCTCGGCGGGCATAGTGACATAGCCGTCATCGAAGGTAACTCCCTTGGCAAAAGCTTCGACATCCGTCTCGTCAACCGCCCCTTCCACCTCCGCATAGTAAGTCTTCGGGACATGCTTCCGGGGGGAAAGCAAATTGTGGGAGAGCTTGCCGTCATTGGTCAGCAGCAGCAACCCTTCCGTATCCTTATCGAGCCGCCCTACCGGGAACAGCTCCAGATGGGTATATTCCTCATCGAGCAGGTCCAGGACCGTGCGGTCCCAGTTGTCCTCGGTCGCCGATACGACGCCCGGCGGCTTATGCAGCATAAGATACACGAATTCCCTGTACCGCACCGTCTCCCCGTCCACCTGCACGTCATCGCGGTCCGGGACGATCTGCACCCCGCTGTCCTTGGCGGTCTTCCCGTTCACGGTCACCGAACCGGACTTCACAAGCAGTTTGATCTGGCTGCGTGTCCCAAAGCCCGTATGGGCCAATAATTTATCAAGACGTATGGACGATTTCATCTGATCTTAGGTCCACCTCCAACCGGCGGGATATTCATTCTTGAGCAGGCCATCCTGCCACTTCGCCCAGCCGACGGGATATCCGTCGACGCAGACCAGCGTGTACCCCTTGGCCGGTACGTCCTCATGGGCCCGTAACAGCTCCGGGGGCGCCAGCTCGAGCGTGTCGCCCTTCAGGTACCGCACGGCGCGCGGATCGCCGCCCGCAAAGTTCACGCGGCGCAGCGCCTCCTCCGCGCGCAGCCCCATGGCCAGCGCATGGGAGGGCGCGAAGCGGCCCTTCGCCGCGCTGCCGAGATACCAGCCGGGCCGGACGACGCGGATGCAGTCCAGCACCGGCAGGCCGGCAGGCGCGGCGTACACGTGCTCGCCGCGCAGCACCAGCTCCGCGCCGGCATACGGCTCGCCGGCAAGCGACTCCGCCGCGAAGCGCGCCAGCGCCTCGCGAGGGTCGGCCGCGGCGGCCGCCTTCACGCCCGGGCGCCCACCGGGGCCACGGCGCGGGGGCTTCGCCTGAGGCCGGGCGGCCCCGCGCCGGGCTTCAGGCGCAGGCTCCGCGGCCAGCGCGGCAGCGGCGCCTTCCGGCATTTCGCGGCGGCGCAATGCGGCCGCGAAGTGTCCTTCGCCCGCGAGGCGGTGCGGCCATAGGCGCGCGGCGCCGGCCGTCTCGGCCGCTCGGGCGCTGCCGCCCGGGACCCAGTCCGGGCGGCCCGGCGCGAAGCCCGGCAGCTCCGGCGCCGGGGCGACCTCGAAGTCCGGGTGCTCGTCCAGGAACCCGGCGATAATCGCCTCGTTCTCCTCCGGCGAGAACGTGCAGGTCGAATAGACGAGACGGCCTCCCGGCTTCAGCATGACGGCAGCCTGCCGCAGCAGCACCCGCTGCATCGCGGCGTATTTCTCCGTCCAGTCCTCCTGCCAGGCCTTCGCCATCTCCTCTTCCTTGCGGAACATCCCTTCGCCCGAACACGGAGCGTCGATGAGGATGCGGTCGAAGAACCCGCGGAACGCGTCCTGCAGCTTCGCCGGGTCCTCGTTCAGCACGATCGCCTCCCGCACGCCGTTCAGCTCCAGGTTCTTGACGAGCGCCTTCACCCGCTCGGAGTGAATGTCGTTGGCCGCGACGAGGCCGGTGCCCTGTAGCTTGCCGGCCAGCTGCGTCGTCTTGCCGCCCGGCGCGGCGCACAAGTCCAGCACCCGCTGCCCCGGCCGCACGTCCAGCAGCTCCACCGGAGCCATCGCGCTCGGCTCCTGAATGTAATACAAGCCCGCATGATAGTGCGGGTGCTTGCCCGGGCGTACGCCCTCCTGGTAATAGAACCCGTCGGGGGTCCAGGGAATCGGCTTCAGCTCCCACTCCGTCAGTTCCCGGAAGGCGGCAGGCGGGATCTTCAGTGGATTCACCCTGAGACCGTACAGCCTGTCTTCTCCGTAAGAAGCCTCGAAGGCCGGGTACTCTTCCCCGAGCAGCTCCTTCATATGTACCAAAAACGCCTGCGGCAGCGAACACTCCGCCATATAAGTCAAACCCCGTTTCCGTATGCTTCTAGCTGCCCGTATGAGCCGGCGCCGCTTCCGGCACCGCCTTGTTTTCCGTCCGAAAAAAGGGCTGATGAATACCCTCATTGTACTGTTTCTTCCCAGGTGCCGCAACCGCCGCTTCTCGGGCCGCCGCCGCTTTGAACGTTCGTAAATCCTTCACTTTTGTTGTATGATATAGGAGGAAAACGAGGAAACGGAACCGAATCCTTGTTATGGGGCAGCATTACTACACTTGATGAAATGAGGGGCAGCAATTGAAAAAGCTGGGTATCTTCCTGGCCGTCATTGTCGTACTATTCGGCGCCATTTACTTCGTAAACCAGCAGTCGAACCAAGCGAAATACGGCAAGCACACGGACAATGTGTATGGCATCTCGCCTGACAAGCTTCATCCCGAAACACTGAAACTGCTCGACGATCCGAACTATCAGAGCATTATCCTGCCGGACGCCCTTGACAAGAAGCTCGCGGCCAAAGAGGATTTCTTCGTCTACTATTTCGCGTCCACATGCCCGCACTGTAAAGTCACCACGCCGGTGCTGATGCCGGTGGCCAAGGAGCTTGGGGTGCAGATCAACCAGTTCAACCTCGAAGAATTCAAGGACGGCTGGCAAAAGTACAACTTGGAGTTTACTCCAACGCTCGTCTACTATAAAGGCGGACAAGAAGTAGACCGTCTCGTCGGAGAACAGAAGGCTCCGGAGCTGAAGGCCTTCCTCGAAAAGCACAACAAGAAGTAATCGGCAGCGGATTGCCGGTGTTCCCCAACTTACTGTCTCCGCTAATGCAGGCAGTAAGTTGGAGAAGCCGCAGACCGCTTTTCCTAAGGCAGGACAAGCCAAAGAAGCCTTCACAGCTAGGCCGTGGAGGCTTCTTTGGCTTGCGTAACTCAGGTCAGGGAAGGCGGTTCAGGCAGCTCCTCCCTTATCCATCCCTATACCGGCCTGGACGTAACTGCGTCCTCGTGCCCCTCCGGTGCCGGATGGCTTCCCTGCCCTAGTCCGCGCCCAGACCCCAAGCTGGCAGCTGCCTGTGCCGGCGCTGCTACCTTTTGCTGCCGCAGTACTCCCACTCAGGTCCGCAGACATAACTGCTGCCCGAGCTCCATCCAGTGCCGGATCACTGCCTTTATCAAGCGGAGCTTGCAGCTCTCCTATATCGGCTGCTGCAGGCTGCAGCGGCGCTTTCCCTAACGCCTTCAATCCCCTCACCGAGCAAGCTCATCCCGCAGCCTCCATTCCGGGCTGCAGTCTCGCACTCTTCAATCTTCTTCGTGCGGATCGGGCGGATGGAGCCGGTATTCCTCGACGAGCTCCTCAAGCCGGCCATCCAGGATGCGGATGTCCAGATCGTAGAACGCGAAGCCCTTCTGACCGGGGTCCAGCAGCTTCACGAGGTATTCCCGCCCGTCCTCCCGCAGCCTCTTCAGATCGATCCCCAGGGTCTCGTCCGGGTGCCCCTCCAGCTTCTCGAGAGCGGCGCTCATCAGCTTCACCGCTCCGCCCGCATTGCCGTTGCGGTAATGGTAAAGGCCCACTGCAACCTGCAGCAGGCCTTGGTACAGCGGGCTCCGGCCTTCCTCGAGCCACAGCTCCTCCATCACTTCGTGGCATTCGAAGTAATCGCGTGCGATATTGAAATAATAGACGAACAGCACGTACAGACGGTCATATGCCATGGCCCGAAAAGTCCCCCCGTTTCACGCCTCAAGCCCGGAAGCTCAAGACTGCTGCTGTGCTTTTTTGGCCCGTGCGATGGCCTCCGTGAGATCGTTGAACATCTCATCGAGCTGGCGCACGTCGTCTGTCTCCCACAACTCGTTAAAGCGGAGCTGGAACTGGGCCGCCTCGCGTACCCGGTGGTAGAAGTACAGCTCCTGGATCGCGTTCAGCACCTTTGTCACCGTGTTCGATTTGTCCTCGAAGAGCTTTTGCGCCTCCATGATGTCCACGCGGATCGAGCTCATCTCCTGGTCGAGCAGATAAGCCGCTTCGGCCGCTTTGCTCAGCCGGTTGACGACTTCCTGCGGCAGGCTCTCGCGGTATTTGTAGTTCAGCGAGTGCTCGATCGTCGCCCAGAAGTTCATCGCCAGCGTCCGCAGCTGGATCTCGGCGAGCACCCGCTTCATGCCGAGGGCGGTCTGAACCGGGTACTCCACGATCATATGGTAGCTTCGGTAGCCGCTCGGCTTTTTGTTCACGATATAATCCTTCTCGTAGAGAAGGGTCATGTCCTCCCGGCTGCGGATGAGCTCGGCCAGCCGCTCGATATCCTCCACGAATTGACACATGATGCGAATGCCCGCTATATCTTCAATGCCGGTTTCGAGCTTCTCCATCGGCACGCTGAGCCGTTTGGCCTTGTCCAGAATGCTGGAGATTCTCTTCACACGGCCCGTTACGAAC
The DNA here is from genome assembly GCF_049942825.1 of Paenibacillus sp. S-38. Classification (NCBI taxonomy): domain Bacteria; kingdom Bacillati; phylum Bacillota; class Bacilli; order Caryophanales; family Paenibacillaceae; genus Paenibacillus; species Paenibacillus sp. S-38. The sequence goes on along the minus strand of NZ_CP187970.1, from coordinate 2,081,849 downwards.
TCGATCGGCGAATACTCTTCCCGGCTTTTCAGCTCCGTACGCAGCGTTTTGAACTTTACTTTCAATTCCTCCACTGCCTGTTCGTAAGGCATCAGAAATTTCTTCCAGTCCCGTCCGTCCATACGTCTTCCTCCGTTCTCTTACTTGCCCCGGTGCGCCGCACCGATAGCTTCCGATACATTCGAGAAGCCGTCCCTCTTGAGCAGTCTGATCAATCCCTGGTTGATGCGGCTGAGTACGGCCGGCCCTTCGTAGATCAGCGCCGTATAGATCTCGACGAGCGAAGCGCCCGCACGGATCTTCGCGTACGCGTCCTCCGCCGTGAAGATCCCGCCGGAGCCGATGATCGGCAGCTTGCCCTCCGTCGCCCGGTAGAGCTCCGAGATCAGCGCCGTAGAGCGCTCCGTCAGCGGCCGGCCGCTGAGCCCGCCGGTCTCCCCGCGGTGCGGGCTCTGCAGCCCATCGCGTCCGATCGTCGTGTTGGAGGCGATGATGCCCGACACGCCGCTCTTCAGGATTGTCGCCGCCATGTATTCGACCTCCTGCGGGCTCAGGTCCGGCGCGATCTTCACGAGCACCGGCTTCTCCCGGCCCCCGAAGCGCGCGTGCTGCCTGCCGATCTCGTCCTTCACGGCCGCCAGCAGGCTCGACAGTTCGTCCCCATGCTGCAGGCTGCGCAGGTCCGGCGTATTCGGGGAAGAGATATTGACCACGAAGAAATCCCCGTAGCCGTACAGCGCCTCGATGCAGGCGCGGTAATCGTCCTCCGCCTGCTCATTCGGGGTGGCTTTGTTCTTGCCGATATTAATGGCAAGCGGAATCGTCCGTTTGCCCTGATTGCGAAGATTGCGCTTCATGCCTTCGATGCCCACGTTATTGAAGCCCATCCGGTTGATCAGCGCCGTGTCCTCCGGCAGCCGGAACAGGCGGGGCAGCGGATTGCCTTCCTGCGGCTTGGGCGTGACCGTACCGACCTCCATGAAGCCGAAGCCGATGTTCGAGAAGCCCGGCACGGCCTTCCCGTTCTTGTCCAGCCCTGCAGCCAGTCCCACCGGATTCGGGAATTCGATGCCCCAGAGCTCGGTCCGGAGCTCCGCCGCAGCCCTGACCCCCCATACGGTGTTCAGCACGGCCCGGCCGCCCGGCAGGTTCCCGAATGTATGTAACCCGTCGATAATGAGATGATGGGCTTTCTCCGGATCCATCTTGAACAAGACCGGCTTGGCTATGTTTTTGTACAGCATGTTCTTGCGTCCTCTCCCCCGTGCAGCAGCGCTTGCTCTGTCTGATAGTGTCTTCTGATAAGTGTATCGTTTTAGCGCTTAAAAATAAAGGGGAGGGCCAACAAATCCCTGCTGGTAAAACGGTTGCAATATGTTACTATATGTGTACACCATTCAAAAAGGCAGGGCTGATCACCATGCAGAAAAAGAAACCGGCTCCCCAGCTGTCGCGCAGAGCCAAAGAGGAGCCTAACAAAAAATTGATCATCTGGGTCGGTTCGATCTTCGGGGCCATCATTGTCGGCATGTCCGTGCTCCTGATCTTGAATCAGTGACCCGCTCCGCACACTTTTCATCCGGGCATAGGCTTTCACCCGGCTCAAAAAACAAAAACACCTTTCCGCCAGGAGGCATGATCCTCCGGCCCGGAAAGGTGTTTTTGGTTTAAAAGAGAACGAATTTCCCGTTTCTAATTTCCCGCTACTCATCTCCCGCTACTAAGGCGCCCTAAATCCAACGTCACGCGTCGGTGTCCGAAGAATGGCCGTCCGGGTGCCCTCGTCCCACTGGACGTCCATACCGATCTCCTCCGCGAAGAAACGGATCGGTACGAAGGTCAGGTCATCCTTGATATACGGCGCAGCATCGGTGTCCTTCTCGGCTTTCAGCGAGCCGTCCGAATACAAGCGGATGCCCGTACGTCCCACGTACAGCTCTACCGTCCGACCTTCCTTGGACAGAGCGACGGAGCGCGCAGCGTCATCGAACGCCACTTGGTAGCCGAGCGCTTCCGTGATGGCCCGCACGGGGACCATCAACCGGCCGTCCGTGATCTCCGGCTGGCTGTCGAACTTCATGACCCCTGCATCCAGCACGACCTTCAGCGCATCCCCGGCCGGAAGATCATCCGGCAGCCGGTAGCCCGTGAGCCTGCGCAGCCGGTTATTGAACGAATCGGCCACGAGCACGCTGCCGTCTCCAAGAACGGCCACGTCCACCGGACGGTTCAGCCCGGCCTCCCCTTCCATGCCGTCCAAGAGGCCGGTCTTCTGCCCTTCGGCTCCTGCCAGCGTGGAGAGCTGCCCCCCGATCAGATAGCGCACCGCATGATTCTGGCTGTCGGCGATGAGCAGCCCGCCTTCCTCGGTTACGGCGATCCCCATCGGGTAATTCAGCCGCGCCTGCAGGGCGGGTCCGTCCGCGAAGCCTCCCGGCACATAGAGATCCTGCAGCCGTGTGGCAGTCCCGCCGCCCGCCACCGTAGTCACCGTGCCCTGGGCCAGATCGATATAGCGGATCCGCTGGTTGCCCGAATCGCTGACGTACAGATTGCCCTTGGCGTCAAGGGCGATCCCGCTGGGCTCGTTGAATTTGGCCTGCGCCAGCGGCCCGTCCGCGAAGTCCCCCGCCGCTGAAGCCTGTCCCGGCGTGGCTTCCACCACGCGGCTCGAACGCGCCGTCAGCGTCGTGACCTCGCCCTCAGGCGAGATGCGGCGGATCGTGTGGCCGAGCGTATCGGCCACATAGAGCGTACCGTCCGGAGCCGCCGCCACATCGCCCGGCCGGTAGAATTCGGCCGAGGCCCCTTTGCCGTCCTTGGCCCCGAGCATTCCACTGCCGGCAACGGTAGTCACGTTCCCTTTGGCGTCAATCCGCCGGATGGCATGGTTGCCCGCATCGGCGACGTAGAGGCTGCCGTCCGGTCCGGCGGACAGTCCGAGCGGCTCCTGGAACAGCGAAGCGTTCGCTGCCCCGTCCAGCAGGCCGCCGACCGGATAGCCCTTGTCGTCCTTCCGGTAGAACGCCCCGGCCAGGCCGACAACGCTGCCTCCGGCCAGCTTCCGGATCACTCCATTACGTGAATCGCTTACGGCCGCCGTGCCGTCCGGCAGCACGGCCAGCCCCGCCGGCAGGCGGAAGGACGCCTCCAGTCCCGTTCCGCTCGCGCTCCCGAGCCGGCCCGTTCCGGCGGCTGTCGTCAGCTCCGTCATGAGACGCCCCTCTGCGGTCCGCAGTCCCCCGGACCAGGAAGAGGCGGCCGCTCCGGAGCCGCCCGCCAGCATGGCGGACAGTACGGAAGCGATGATGAATTGTTTTGCCTTGAATGTCATGGCCTTGCTCCTCTCCAACCCGTTCCCTGATGATGTTATGGAGCAGTAACCGTCAGGGTGATCGGGGTCTTCAGTTCATAGACCATATTCCCTGACGCGTCCAGCACCTTGAAGTAGAACAGCTCCACCTGCGTGGTCTCCCCCGGTTTCATCCCTTCCGTTCGCAGCGGGAGTTCCACCAGTGTCACGCGGCTTCCGTTCAGCTTGACCGGTGCGGGAGCCTCTCGGCCGCTGCCCTGGAAGAGCGTGCCCGTGTAGATGAGCTCGCTCAGCCCGGAGCCGTCGGCCTGCCGCAGCACCTCGGCCGTCTGCTCCCCATCGAAGACGGTGCCCGGCTTGTCCTCCAGCTTCCCGTCGGCTGTGCCGTCATAGTTCAGCTTTCCTGCAGCCATCGAAGCGTGGGCTTCCACCGCATAGAAGGGGAGCTCCTCCGTGAAGCCTTCCATTTGGAGGCTGAGCCGGACGATCCCCGGTTCGGCGGAGGCCGCCTGGGTCAGCTTCACCTGCGGCAGGGCTGTCGAGCCGCCGCCGGAGCTGCCGTCCGAGCCGGAACTTGTGTCCGGTACCGGCTCCACGACCGGCGTGCCGCTGCCGGAAGCATTCTTCTTCCGGTTCTCCTCGAATGCAGCTCTTTCCTTCTCGGCCAACTGGGAGAGAAGCAGTTCCTGCGCCTTCTGCTGCTGCTCCAGCTCAGCCTTCCGATTGGCTTCCTGGAGCTCTTTCGCTTTCGCCTCCATCTGCCTTCTGACAGCCTCGAACGCCGTTTCGGCCTCCTGCATCCGCTTTTCTTCTTCACGGAGGGCCTCGTTTTGCTCTTGAAGCTCCCTTTTTTTCGCTTCCAGGATGGCCGGGTCCAGACCAGCCGTCTTATCCAGCGGAGGCGGATTGTCGATATCCAGCTTCTTCGCCGGATCGGAAATCTCCCGGTTCACCTCATCGATCAGCTTCTTATCGATCTTGTTCTGGTTCACGGCCTCCTTGGCGATCTGGGACACAAAAGCATCGAAATTTTGCTGCACCTTCGAAAGATCGTCCGCGTTCTCAACCCGAAGGATGGACTGGGGATGCGGCCTGCTCATTCCCTGCTCGAACTGCTCCTGCAGCTTCTTCTTCATGGCCTCATTCTCTTTCTGAATGTCGGGCACGTTCCGCAGTATGGCCTCCAGCACCTTGGGAGAAGCCATCTTGACCAGCCCCTGTACATCCACATACTCGACGTGCGTCCGGATATCGCCGGACACGCCATCCGGATCAAGGGCGATCTGCTGCGACGGATATACCATGGCGGACTTCACTTCCTGAGTACCGTCCGTTTGGCTCTGCACGGTCTCCGTGTTGACCCGGCCTGAACCGACGAGCATCACGCTGTGCCCGGTAGCCGGGTCGACGAGCACCGCAAAATGAGTCCCCCGCACGCCCATGACGGCCGTAGGTGTCTCCAGCTCCACCTCATCCTCGGAACTCACCAGGGATTTGACCTTGGCCCACAGGCTTCCCGCCCAGGACTGCACCCTGGTCGTCTTGCCGTTCCCTTCCGTCAGGTCGGCGATATAGATTTCGGTGTTGGCGGCGACGGTAAACTGCACCTCGTTCGCACCCACCTTCAGGATTACGTACGAATCCGCCGCCGTATACAAATAATCCCCCTGGTTCAGGTTCAAATCCTTATACACCTGGAACGTTTTGGAGCCTCCCGCTTTCTTGTAGGTCACCCGTCCCGACACCTCGGCGACATAGGCGGCGCGCTCCGATGCCGCCTCTGCCCGAAGCGCCGGCCCGAAGGAAGCCAGCAGCGTGAACAGCAGCGCCAGAGCCAGTACGGCCGGCAGCCGGCGCGGGCCGGAACGCCCTTTTTCTCTCTCTCCCATTGGAAATCCCCTCTCCTTGCATCACAGCCGCAAGAAATCATTGCTATCATTGTAAAAGCACGCCGTCCAAAGATCAACGCAAAAAATAGCGATTGCAGTCAAACGTTGTCGAATCCATCTCGACTCAAGAAACCTTCGGAGGGGTTTCTCCTGCCGGGTGTTCGTTTTCACCCAGTACTTCATAGAGCCGCAGCGGCAGGCTCTTCCCTTTCATCAGCCTCTCTCCGGCATCACGGTACCGGAAGGCATCGCCGGTCCGCTGGTAGGTCGCCTCCGAGATGAGAATCTGGTTTGGCTGCGCGGAGGATTCGATCCGTGCGGCCGTGTTGACGTTATCCCCGATGGCCGTATAGTCCATCCGAAGGTAGGAGCCGATATTGCCTACGACGACTTCACCGCTGTGTATGCCAATGCCTACGGCGATATCGACGCCGTACTTTTTATAGACCTCTTTGTGCACCTTCCTCATGCCTTCCTGAATCTCGCAGGCCGTCTTCACGGCCCGGTAAGGGTGATCCGGCACATCCAGGGGCGCGTTGAACAGGATCATGGCCGCGTCCCCGATGAATTTGTCGATCGTCCCCCCATTGCCGAGTGCCCGCGCTGTAATCAGGTCGAACATCATAATGAGAAAATCGACGACCTCCTCGGGTTTCAGCTTCTCCGACAGCGGCGTGAAGCCCCGAACGTCGAGGAAGAGCACCGTCAGCTCCTTCGAGATGCCTCCCAGCTGGATCTCCTGCTCGCTGCGGGCGATCTCGCGGACCAGATCCGGGGAGATATACCGGCCGAACTGCCGGGTGATGTACTGCCTCTGCTTCGACTCGAAATAGGTCTTCATCGCGAGATTGCCGAGATAGGTGAGCAGGCCGCAGGCCAGAGCGGCCATCACATCCAGATACTGGCCGCTTGCGGCGAAGAGCGCATACTGGCCGGCCAGCAGCGCGAGGAAGACGCCGAGAGCAACCAGCGCCCCGCCGATCTCCCTCATCCTCCAGGTCATGAGACCGAGCACCAGCATCACGAAGACCGCCAGAGCGAGATCGATCCCCCTGCGAACCGGCACGATCAGCTCCCCCGCCAGAACCTGATTGAGCAGGTTCGCGTGAGCATAGACGAGATGCATGTGCTTCTCGATCGGGGTAATGCCTTCATCGGAGCCGGGAGCCGTATAGCCGACGAGAATGATCCGGTCCTTGAACACCCCGGGCGGGATCGCCCCCTTGATGATGCTGGATATCGGAATCGTCTCGAAGTCGTACTCCCCGGCGTTCCACCGGATAAGCGCCTCGCCTTTGGGCTTGCCCTCCAGCTGGGGCGGATCGAGGTACCGGCTTACGTCCGCACCGGCCAAGCCGGCCGCTGCGAGCGCCAGGGACGGATAAATTCCCTGCGGGGTCTCGATCGTCATCCAATTCGAGCGGATGGCGCCGTCCGTATCGTCGAACGCCGCATTGATATGCGCCCGGTTCCAGACCTTACGGAAGGCCGGTATGGGGTCGATGACCCCTTCGGCCCGCAGCGGCTCCCCTTCCCGGATCAGCGTAGAACGCTGGAGCCGCCCTTCCACATCGCCGTGCGACGGCAGGATGATGTTGTCATGCCTCGCGAGCACCTCCGCCAGCCTCCCGTCCCCTCCGCTGCTGCTGTCCGTATACAGCTCGATGTCGAAGGCGATCACCTTCGCCCCCCCGCTCTCCAGACGTTCGATGAGATCGGCGTATACGGTGCGGTCCCATGGATATGGCCCAATTTCCTTGATCGACTTCGTATCAATGGCCACTACCAGAATATCCTCGTGAGGCTCTCCCGACATCGTGGCCTTCATATTAAAGTCATAGAGCTGGTTCGAGACCACCTTCAGCGAGTCTGTAAGGAGCAGCGCAAAGCAGAGCAGCAGAATCAACGAATTGCCTGCCGCGATGACCCCCGCTTTGCTCCATTGTCGTTTCATAGTGACGCCCCCTGGTGAAAGTTCCTTATCGTTTTGGTGTAATTTATAGTAACACATCCGTCAGCCCTGGGCAGCGAAAAAAAGCCTGTCCCCTGAAAGGGAACAGGCCGATCTTCGATGATATGTCCAGGTCGTGCAGACCGATTAGTTGAACGGCGTGTCAGCTACTTTGATGGAGTCGGTAGGGCAGCCATCTTGAGCGTCCTGCAGATCGTCGTACAGGTCGTCCGGAATTTCCGTTACGCCTTTGTTGCCGTCCGCTTCGTAGATGACTTCAGCCAGACCCTCATCGTCGTAGTCGTAAATGTCTGGTGCCGTAGCGCCGCAAGCGCCGCACGCGATACAGGTTTCTTTATCCACGATTGTGTATTTTGCCATGATTATTCTTCCTCCTCCAAATGTGTAACCTCATCCTAGAATATAATATAAAAAACGCCAAAGTTCAAATAGAAAGTATGCGGCCGGGGTGATAAGGTCAGCTTATAAGGGCTATTACAAGGACATGCGGATAGACCGTTCGGTGCAGATTATTCCTGTTTATCCATCCTCTGGCGGATCCACTCGGCGATGCCCGGCACATCATCAGGGTGAAACACCGGGAGTCCTTCCGGACGGTTCCCCGCTGCCCCCTCATCCGGCGTAACCCAGGCGATGGGCGCGCGCGGCAGCACCGACAGGATGCCCGCCTGCTCCGCCGTCCGGAACACCGCAATCTTGTCATGGTTCTCTTTCTTGAAGCCTTCGACGAGCACCAGACTATAGCGGCCGCCGGCGCGCAGGGCTTCGAGCGTCTCCCCCAGCCCGCTCCACCGCCGTTCGTAGGTCCGGACCGCTTCCGGCGAAACGACGACGACAGCCGAGGCACCGGCCGCCGCAAAGCGCGTGGAATCCGCTCCATCGGCTTCCTTATAATGTCCGTGGGCGTCGTGTTTTATGACCGCCACCCTCACCCCCTGCTCTTCCAGCACCCCGGCAAGTTTCACCAGCAGCGTCGTCTTGCCGCTGTCCGACCAGCCGGCCAGCCCGATTACGGTCATGCTCATGAATCTTCCTCCTTCAGTGCCCGCAGCTTCAGGTGATCCATCTGCAGCGAGGTCCCCCGCCGCTTCGCGTTGCGGATGAGCGCGGACGGGTCGTCGCCGAGCATCCCGGCGGTGAGTACGGCCCCTTCCCCGAACTTGTCCCGCAGCACGTCCATCACCTTCGTCAGCTTATCCTTGGCCGGCTGCTGCTGGTAGCTGAAGAGGTCCAGCTGCACCGCCGCCTCACTGCGGGCTGTCAGGCTCTGCAGTGTCACGCCGAGCAGCCGCACCTCGCTGCCTTCCGGCCAATGCTTGTCGAAGAGGATACAGGCGGCACGGTAGAATTCATCCGTCTGCTCCGTCGGTTCCTTGAGCTTCATCGCCCGGGTGATCGTCTTCATGTCGGGATCGCGTATCGTGATCTGCACCGTTCCCGCCATCAGCCCCTGCTTCCGCAGACGCCGCCCCACCTGGTCCGAGAGGTTCAGGAACACACGGTGAATCTCCGTTCGGTCCTTGTAGTTCACCGGCAGGGTTGTCGTATGTCCGATCGACTTGCTCTGTTCGCTGTCCGGATTCACCGGCGCATCGTCTTCCCCGTTCGCCGCCCGCTTGAGCGCCGCTCCCATCACGCCGAACTTCGATACGAGCAGATGCTCGTCGGCGGCGGCCAGCTCGCCCAGTGTATGGATCTGCAGCCGCTTCAGCTTCTCCGCCGTCTTCCTGCCGATGCCGTAGAGCTGGCCGCACGGCATCGGCCACAGCACGTTAGGCACATCCCGCTTGCGCAGCACCGAGATACCGTTCGGCTTCAACATGTCGGAGGCCATCTTCGCCAGCAGCTTGTTCGGCGCCACCCCGATCGAGCAGGGCAGCAGGAGCTCGATGCGGATCCGCTGCTGGATGCTGTCCGCAATCTCAAGCGGCGTACCGAAAATTTTGGACCCGGTGATATCCACATAGCATTCGTCGATCGAGACGGCCTGCACCAGAGGAGAATAGGCGTAAGCGATCTTCATGAACGCCCGGGAGAAGCGGCGGTAGAGATCGAAGTCCGGCTGGATCAGGATGAGATCCGGGCAGACCTTCAGCGCTTCCCTCACCTGCATGCCTGTCTTGACTCCCTTGGCTCTCGCACGGTAGGAGGAGGTGACGACGATCCCGTGCCGGAGCTCGACGCTGCCGGCGACCGCGGTCGGCTTATCCTTATATTTATCAGGCTCCACCGCTTCGTGCACTGAGCAGTAGAAGGCGTTCATATCTATATGTAGAATGACCCTCCCCTTCGCCGGGTAGCCGTTTGACGGGCCCCCGCCCTTGTCCGCTCCGGTAACATCCATCGTCCCACCTCCCTTTGGTATCAGCATACCGCTCTCTTCCGGAACAGGCAAGACTTGTGCCTTTTCCGATCGGAGTACTAATTTCATTGAAAAGAGCATAGCTGGACTGCAGGCTCATATGCTATAATTATGCAAATCTATTTTGCCTACTAAAGCCCAAAAGCATGAAAGCTGCCGAAACAGGAGGAAGACGATAGTGAGCACGGTGAAAATTTTTGATACTACCCTGCGGGACGGAACACAAGGGGAAGGCGTCAGTCTTTCCGTTGAGGACAAGCTCAAGATAGCACAGAAGCTGGACAGCTTGGGTGTCTCCTACATCGAAGGGGGCTGGCCCGGCAGCAACAATAAAGATATAGAGTTTTTCCTGCGCGTCGGCGAGCTGAACCTGAAGCATGCCAAAGTTACAGCCTTCGGCAGCACCCGCCGCAAAGGCACGCTGGCCGAGGACGACCCGAACCTGAACCGGCTGCTCGAAGTCGGTGTCAAGGCGGCCGCCATCTTCGGCAAATCGTGGGACTTCCAGGTCCACACGGCGATCCAGACGACGCTCGAAGAGAATCTGGCGATGATCTACGATTCCGTCCGCTTTCTGAAGAGCCGCGGGCTGGAAGTGATCTATGACGCCGAGCACTTCTTCGACGGCTACAAGAGCAATCCGGAATATGCGATCGCGACCATCCGCAAGGCGGAGGAAGCCGGCGCGGACTGGATCGCTCTGTGCGACACGAATGGCGGCACCCTGCCGCATGAGGTATCGGCCATCGTCACCGATGTGCGCACCCGCGTCTCCTGTCCCATCGGCATTCACGCTCACAACGACTGTGAGCTGGGCGTGGCGAATTCCCTCGCTGCTGTTATGGCCGGTGCCACCCAGGTCCAGGGAACGATCAACGGCTACGGCGAGCGCTGCGGCAACGCCAATCTCGTCTCGATCATCCCGAACCTGCAGCTCAAGCTGAACTACGATGTGATCAGCGAGGAGCAGCTGGCGTCGCTGACGAGTGTCGCCCGGTATGTCAGCGAGATCGCCAACATGCACATGCCGATCAACCAGCCTTACGTCGGAACGGCCGCATTTGCTCATAAAGGCGGAATTCACGTGTCGGCGATCCTGCGCGATTCGAGCACGTACGAGCATATCAAGCCAGAGCTTGTCGGCAACAAGCAGCGGGTCTTGGTATCCGAGCTGGCCGGCCAGAGCAACCTCGTGTTCAAGGCGCAGGAGCTCGGACTCGACTTCGATACGGGCAATGCGCAGACGAAGGCGCTCATCGAACAGATCAAGTCCATGGAGCACCAGGGCTATCAGTTCGAGGGGGCTGATGCGACGCTCGAGCTGCTGATTCGCAACGCGTACGGCCAGCTGGAGGAAATCTTCACGCTGGAGTCGTTCAAGATTATCGTCGGCAAGACGGTGAATCAGCCGGTCGTCTCGGAAGCGATCGTGAAGGTGCGCGTGCACGGCGAGAGCGTGTATAATGCCGCCGAAGGCAACGGTCCGGTCAACGCACTCGACAACGCGCTCCGCAAGTGTCTCGAGCGGCACTACCCGGCCATCCAGAACATGCATCTGGCGGACTACAAGGTCCGTGTGCTGGACGACAAAGATACCACCGCAGCCAAGGTCCGCGTCCTCGTCGAATCCTCGGACTTCCAGAGCTCATGGAGTACCGTGGGCGTATCCGAGAATATCATCGAAGCGAGCTGGGAGGCACTGGCGGACAGCATCCGGTATGCGCTGCTGAACCAGACCCCCGCCGAGATCCGCACCCTGGAGCAGCGCGAGCCGCTCGGCATTGTGAACCACTAACAGCCGCTGCGCTCAGCTCAGCCGATTACATGCGTACGATGCGGAGACAGCACATTTAGCCTCCGCATCGCACACGTCACAACACCCACAGCCGCAGTTCTCGATGCCGAGGCCTGCGGCTTTTTGTGTATCACTTCATTGGCGCCACTTCATCGCATCCAAATCATGCCCTGCTGCGCTGCCCCTCGAGCCGGAGGGCATTAAGCCCCCTGCGCTCCGATCAGACTACGGATCTTCGCCTCGAGCTGGGCCGCCGGCAGTAAGTGAATGACCTCCACGAGATTCCCCTTACGGTCAATGAGATAGCTCGAAGGCACGAAACGCAGCCGGTAAGCGTCGGCAGCCGTTCCTTCCGTGTCCAGCAGCACCGGGAAGGTGAAGCCGTACTTCTTCACGAATGCCCTGGCCTCCTCCAGACTGTCCTCCCTTGTCACATTCACCCCATAGAAGTCCACCTGATCCTCGTACTTGGCGTACACTGCCTGAAGATCGGGCGCTTCCTCATGGCAGGGGCCGCACCACGAAGCCCAGAAGTTGAGCAGAAGCGGCTTGCTCCGCTCTCCTCCTACAGCGTACTCCCCTCCGCGCATTCCGGCCAGCCGCAGGGCAGGCGCAGGCTGACCGGGCATGACCCTGCCCGACTTGGAGGCCGCTGCAAACACAGGCTGGCTCCGGACCGCTTCCTTCCCCTGCACTTGATACAGGGCCGCCGCCGTCAGCAGCACAATCAGCACCAGCATGCCGGCATATTTTCTTCTCATGTGCTCATTCCCTTCGTCTCCCGATGGTTGGTCATTCCTGAAGTATTGCCAACAGTAGGGCAAACCTTACGTTCCGTTCTCCTACAGGAGGGCGAATGAGGCCGGGGCGGGAATTGTCTGGGCAGAGGATGAAGCCCTTCGTTCACGGGAATAGTAACCTTACCATAAGAATGAATCCCTGTGGTCAGGAGGTAAAAGTGGAATGGAAAAGGCAAAATCCAAACGGCTGCAAATTTCCTTTGACAGCGATATGGCAGCCGGACAGGAAGCGAAGCCCCATGACGCCAAGCCCAAGAAAAAAAAGTCCGAAGGCGGCTCGGCCAAAGGCCATCTGCTGGAATTCGTCGCCATTGCGAGTGTTCCGATGGTTCTTGTCCTCGGGAACTCCATGCTCGTACCGATTCTTCCGGACATGCAGGAACGGCTCGGGATCAGCCAGTTCCAGAGCTCGCTGGTCATTACGCTGTTTTCCGTAACGGCGGGGCTCATCATCCCCATCTCCGGGTATCTGTCCGACCGTTTCTCGCGCAAAGGGGTGATGATCCCTTCCCTCATTATCTATGGGGCGGCAGGGGTGCTGGCCGGTCTCGGTGCCGTATGGAACTCCTACACGATCATCATCATCGCCCGTGCCATACAGGGCCTGGGGGCGGCAGGTACGGCTCCGATCGCGATGGCTTTGGCAGGTGACCTGTACAAGTCCGGCACGGAGAGTAAAGCGCTTGGTCTCACGGAAGCCTCCAACGGCGCCGGCAAGGTCGTCTCGCCGATTCTCGGCTCCCTGTTCGCGCTGATCGTCTGGTACGCCGCTTTTTTTGCATTTCCGGTGTTCTGCCTGATCTCTCTCCTGCTGGTGATGTTCGTGCTGAAGGAACCCGAGAAGACGAAAAAGCCCCCGAAGCTCGGCGTCTATGTCCGAGGCGTCGGGAAGGTGCTGAAAGAGAAAGGGCGTTGGATGATTCCGGCTTTCTTCGCCGGCTCCCTTGCCTTGTTCGTGCTGTTCGGGGTCCTGTTCTATCTCTCGGACATCCTCGAGGAAGCACCACACAGCATTGAGGGCGTCCGCAAGGGTATGGTGCTCGCCATCCCGCTGCTGGGACTCGTCATTACCTCGTATACGACGGGGTCCCTCATTAAGAAGAACGGGCGGCTGATGCGGATCCTGATGAATGTCGGATTGGCCATCATGTCCATCGCACTGGGCCTCTGCACCTTGTTCTTTGATGGAAACTTCTATATTTTCATCAGCCTGCTGACCCTCAGCTCGGTCGGAACAGGTCTGCTGCTGCCCTGTCTGAACACGATGATTACAGGCTCTGTCGAGCGGGAGCAGCGCGGGGTCATCACTTCGCTGTATTCCTCCCTGCGGTTTCTCGGGGTAGCCTTCGGCCCGCCGCTGTTCGGGTGGATGATGGACAAGTCCCACAGCCTGGTGTTCATCGTCGTCACCTCCCTAGCCGTTCTCGCTCTTGCCCTCGTGTTCTTCCTGATCAAACCTCCCGCCCATATCAAGGGGTAGCCCCCGGAACCCTTTTGGCTGGAAGCTCCTGTTGGAGGTATAATAGCCTTACATGACAACAGGCTGGGAATTCGGATCCAAAAAGGCGGTTGGAGCGTATGACGGCACCTGCTATTGCAATCTTGGAAAGCATCTATCGGGAGATGGTCCGTTACGGCCTCTCCCTCCTCCCTGAGGAGGCCTGCGGAGTCTTATCCGGGTTCCGCACCTCTGAGGGATTATGGACGGTTAACCGGTTCGATCCGGTCGCCAACCTTGCACCGCAGCCGCGGATTACATTTGAGATGGACCCGTCCGGGCTGATCCCTGTCCTCCATGCCGCCGAGCAGCAGAGGCAGTCCATCGTCGGGATCGTTCATACCCATCCCGCCTCAGCTCCAATACCTTCCCCGCGGGATCTGTCAACCTCCTGGCATACCCTGCCCAGCCACTGGATTCTCTCGCTTCAGAACCCTTCCGTACCGACTGCGGGTGTGTACCGCTACTTCATAGATCCAACGGGCACTCAGCGATTCGAGCCGCTCCCTTTTCTCATCGTCCCCGATACAGGCGGCGATTCCCCTTAAACACAAAAAAATCTTCAGAGCCGGCTCAGCCGGAAACCGAAGATTCGTCTTAATTCGTATGGCTTAAATGTGTGTATAATTCCCCCAGCGTCTGAATCCCGCGCGATTCCACCTCAAGCATCAGCTTGCACCACAGCTCAGCGGTCATCAGCGCATCTTCCAAGGCGTGATGCCGTACGGTCACCTCGACTCCGTACAAGTCCAGCAGCGTGTCCAGGTCGAATGCCGGGAGCCTTGGGTTGAGCCATTTGGCAATCATCATCGTATCGAGCAGCCGGTGGGACAGATTGACCTTGGATGTCTTCCACAGTGCCGAGTTCAAAAAATGTTTGTCATGTCCCGAGCCGTGGGCTACGAGTACCTTCTGCTGCACAAATTCCAAGAACCCCCGAAGCGCATGCAGGAGATCCGGCGCATCCGTCACCATCTCGTTCGTAATCCCGGTCAGTTCCTCAATTTCCCGGGGAATAGTACGCCTCGGATTCACGAGGGAGTAGAACGTTTCCTTCTCCGATAACGAACGCCCGGTAACCGTAACCGCACCGAAAGAGATGATCTCGTCCCCGTTATAGGGAGAGAATCCGGTCGTCTCGAGATCAAAGACCACCAACTCCACGGTATCCAGCGGAATCTCATACAGGGAATTTTTGCGCTGTTCCTTCATAATCGAGCGGATGAAGGCCATCTGCTGCGCACTCTGCACATCGAACATCGACGTAAGGGCAGGTGTCAATCCGCCCATCTTGTACAAATGCCACATCCGTCCTGCAGGCCTCATATCCTTCATGCACACTCACCTCTCCTTCCGGGCCGGCAAGCCCTGCCTGCACGTTTTAATGGCCTTTCTCCAGCTCGTTTTGCACACTTTTCTTGACATATTTCTGCAGCTCGATCCCGATTCTGAGGCACAGCTTCAGCTCTGAGACTCGTTCCTTGGTGAGCTGCTCCGCGGTCAGCTTGCCGCGTGTTGTATACCGGCCGTCGACCATCTGGTAAGGCGTCATGGACCGGAGCTTGAATGCCAGACTCAAGGCTTCCAGCCAATCGAGGCCGATCTCCTCCTCGACATGCCCTTCCCGGATGAGGGCAAGCGTCCTCTCTTCCGTCGACGTGCACCGGATGCCCGCCTCAATGGCAAGCAGCCGGATTCCGTTGACGATGGGGATATACGCGCCGTATTTGACATCCACTCCGCCCGCATCCTCCCCATACCTTTCTTTGATGAGCTGGCCGAAGATGCCCAGCGACACCTTGTGATGCAGGGTATTGTGCAGCAGATGCTCTAGCATGGAAGGATGAGCCGTCACATAGGAATGGAATACTTCGGCCACGGCTTCACCCAAAGCAGGATCCCCATACACCGTACGCAGATCAGCCGCAATCAGCAGGTACCTGACGTTCTCCCAGTCGGGCTCCCGCAGCCAGCCCGCGATTGTGTGTCGGTAGGCCGTAACGCTCTTGCGCCACTTGGCGTTCGTGCAGATGACATTGCCGCTGCAGGGCGGATAGCCCACCAGCTCCAGGCTGTGGGAGATCCGCTCCGCCAGCCCTTTGAAGTAGGCTTCGGCCTCGACCTCCTCCTCCGGCGTCCCGGGATCCTGGTAGACCAGTCCGTTATCCTGATCGCTCCACAGCGTCTGTTCTCCCCGGCCTCCGCTGCCGAAGAGCAGGAAGGCGAAGGGCAGCGGGGCCGCTCCGTTCACTGACTGGTATTCCTGCTCGGAGAGCTCGATGACCCGGCTGATCACCGTATCATGGAAGCGGTTCGCGTCCCGGTTCCACTCCAGCGGGCTTGCAAAAAGGAGATGCCGCCCGAACTCCCCATGCATTCGATCCCGAAAGGCCCGCAGCTCCGGCACATCCCGCGCGGCCGCCGCTTCCTTGCAGATCTGATCCAATGAGAGACGTTCCATGACGACATCCCCTTCTATAGTTGTAATGATGCCTTAGATGCCGACCGAATGGCCTCCGGCCGCCTTCTTCATCTGCTCAGGATAGCCGTAGGAACCGTGCTCGGACAGGTCGAGACCGACCACTTCTTCCTCTTCCGTTACCCGCAGACCGATCGTGATCTTCAGGATGTACAGAATAACGAAGGATGCGATAAGAACGAATACGAAGGTGGTGAAGATTCCCAGGGCCTGAACGCCAAGCTGCTCGAGACCGCCGCCGTACAGCAGACCCGGCTTGCCGATACCCACTTTCTCTACGAGCTCAGGCTTTGCGAAGATCCCGTTGGCCAGCGTCCCCCAGATCCCGGCAATCCCGTGCACGGAGAAGGCATAGATCGGATCGTCGATGCCCGCTTTCTCGAACCACTGCGCCGTGAAGAATGTCAGAATCCCTGCCACAGCACCGATGATGATCGCATCTCTTACGGAAACGAAAGCGCAGGAGGCCGTGATGGCAACGAGTGCCGCCAGTACGCCGTTCAGCATGCTCGGGATGTCGGCTTTTCCAAAATAAATCCATGCGACGACGATAGCGGCTACTCCGCCGGCTGCAGCTGCCAGGTTCGTCGTCATGGCGATGTATCCGAAGAAGCCGTCGCCCATAGCGCTGAGTGTGGAGCCTGGGTTAAAGCCGAACCAGCCGATCCAGAGAATGATCACGCCGAGAACCGAGAGAACCTGGTTGTGACCTGGAATGAGATTCGGAGTTTTATCCTTATTATACTTGCCGATTCGCGGTTTGAGCATCAGTGTGGCCACCAGAGCCGCCGTAGCGCCTTGAAGGTGAACGACCGTCGATCCGGCAAAGTCCTGCTTGCCGTGGCCGGCGAGCCAGCCGCCGCCCCAAATCCAGTGAGCCGCCACAGGATAGATGAAGATAACGAAGAGGATACTGAAGATGAAGTAGACGGAGAGCTTGGCGCGTTCCGCGAAGCCGCCGAAGGCGATGGCTAGCGATACGCCGGCGAAAGCGAGCTGGAACAGGAACTTGATGCCGATCGGCACGTCGGAGTAGGACAGGGAGCCGAATGCGGCTGCTGCCTGTTCTTCCGACCCGTCCACGAAGAAGCCCGTCATCCCGATGATGCTGTTGCCGTCACCGAAAGCCAATCCGAACCCTACAGCCCAGAAGGCAATGGCACAGATCCCGAAGGTGAGAATGGTCTTGCCGGCAACGTGCCCCGCATTCTTCATGCGTGTGGAACCTGCCTCAAGCAGTGCGAAGCCCGCCTGCATGAAAATAACAAGGATGGCGGCCAGCATGACCCAGACCGCATCTACCGCTCCTTGAAGCTGAGAGGGCGTTGCATCTTCCGCGGCAAAAGCCATGGCTGTCGGCAACATAACTGACATAAGACCCGTGGATAAGAGCAACTTCTTCAACAAACCGACCACTTCCTTTTTAATGTTAGTTTATATAACACCACTTGAAATTCTTATTGTCATTATATAGGCCGACCTTTCGTTTGGCAATAGGTTTTTCGGTAAAGAAACGATAAAAACGAAAAATAACCTGACATCCCATAGTCATAATTCGGTTTTCTTGTCCATATATTAGGAGTTGAACTTTAAGAAACGTAACATCCCGGTTCGTGCCCCTGAATTTGTTCCAGATTATAGGAGATGATTCGCCGCCCGGACCCACGGATAATAAGGAGGTAAGCATAACGTTTGACTGTATGGTTTGGATTCAGTTATCATTGAATTGAAGAACGGCATTCTCGTTCCCGTCCCGCTGCGTCCAATCCATACATATTAAATGAGGTGAAGGAAGATGGGGATATGAAGCTTTACAAAATCGGTGAGCTGGCACGCTTATCGGAGGTCAGCCCCAGAACGATCGACTATTATACCAAGCTGGGCCTGATCGATCCCGAAACCCGCTCTGACACGAATTACAGGCTCTATAGCGATGAAACCTTAACCCGACTCAAACGTATTGAATCCATGAAGAGGGAGAAGTATACCTTAGAGGAAATCAAAGCGAGCCTTCAGCAGCTGGGCAAGGTAAGCAAGGATGAGATGGTGACAGATAAACTGACATCTCTGCAGCTTCTTCTGAAGCAGCTCGAGAAAGAGGCCAAGGAAGTCGGTCCGATGCTCGAGAAGCTCAAGCCGTCCCAGCTCAAGAAGCTTCATAAGATGCTCAATCAGCCGACGGCTGCCTGCATCGAAGCGCTCCTGCTGCTTCTGGGTAAGGGACCCTTTTCGTAGATTCTCATAAGATCCTATGAAGAAATGGAGTGTCAAAACATGCTGTTTACACCATGGACCATACTTATTCTTGCAGCAGTCGGTTTAAGCATCTGGGCCAGTTTCCGGGTCAAGGGCACCTTCAACAAGTGGTCCGATGTTCCCGTAGCTTCAGGCTTGACCGGCTACGATGTGGCAAGACGCATTCTCGACGAGAACGGACTGCACGACGTTCCGGTTGAAGCGGTGCGGGGCGCATTGACCGACCACTACGACCCCATCGCCCGGGTTGTGCGGCTGTCCGAGCCCGTATACTACGAGCGCTCCATCTCCGCCGTCTCCGTCGCGGCCCATGAAGTCGGCCACGCCATCCAGCACAAGGTCAGCTACCCGATGCTCGTCGCCAGACATAAGATTTTCCCAGTCGTGAATTTCTCGTCGGGGATCACACCGTTTCTGCTCATCGGCGGTTTTCTCTTCAAGCTCACTGGTCTGATTCTGCTGGGGATCATTCTCTTCAGCGCCGCGGTGGCCTTCCAGCTGATCACGCTGCCGGTGGAATTCAACGCTTCCTCCAGAGCCCGCGACATCATGGTCTCCTCCGGCTTCATCCGCAACGACGAGGAGCCCGGCGTCGCTAAGGTACTGAATGCGGCGGCCTTGACTTATGTAGCGGCAGCCCTGGTGTCCCTCCTGCAGCTCCTGGAGTACATCTGGATCTTCAACCGCTCCGACGACTAATCGATGAACATGCGAAAGCCCGGAATCCCTTCAAGGGAAGTCCGGGCTTTTTTTGTGATGCCTCTCATGCCTGCTGCAGATCCTCCTGCTCTTCCCCATCCAGCGCATGGGCCGGCTCAAACCACAGATCGCGGAAGCGGACCCAGCCGAGGGAGCCGAGCGAGACGTTCTTGAGGGAGGGGTGAAAAATCGTTCGCTGCGTATGCTGGAACAGGAACACGACGCTGGCCTGCTCCGTCACCAAAGTCCTCAGACGTTCCAGATAGGCTCTGCGCGTCCCTTTGGAGCTCTCCTGATACAGCCGTTCGATCAGCCAATCCGCCCCGCTCCTCAGTTCTTCGCCGAGATGCAGACGCACGACGCTGTTCTCCGCCAAGAAGAGCTCGATGATCGACAATTCCGGCTGCTCATCCATAATATTGCGATGGAACCACAAATGCGCATCGCGCACCCTGGCTTCAACCGAGCAGGACGCACGCCGCTGCACGAGCTCCGTCCGAATCCCAATATTCTCCAGCTGTTCCTGGATGCTGCACATCTCGCCGTGAGCGTTATGGTAGCTGAGAAGAAGCACCTCCCCCGCATACCCGCTCTCGCTTAAGAAGCGCCTCGCCAGGATCGGATCGTAATGCTCATCCGTATCGCTGTACTCCTGCCCGTCTTCGTAGAACCACTTCGCATAGGTCCGGTCGCCTTCCTCATCCTTCGGAATCAGCAGCCGACGGTCGATGGCATGCTGCACGGCTTTGCGGAAAGCGAGCGAATGCTGCGGCCCCGGCATCCCGAGATTGAAGGTGAGGAAGCTGCAGTCGCGGCCGGTCTTCTCGATGGATTTCCACCCCTTCGGTGTTTCACCGCCTTCAATCGAACACTCATACCGCATGCTGTAGCACATCGACTCCAGCTGGCTCGCTTTGCGAAGCAGCTCCGGTGTATACCAGATTTCGATCCGGTCCAGATGCGCTCTGCGTTCATAATAGCGCCCGAACGCTTCGAGAACGAGCATATTCGCATCGTGCTGAACTACCTTGAACGCGCCTGTGCCGACCGGCGTCCGTTCGAACCGCTCGCCCATCTCGGTAACGGCATCATAGGGCACAATGGAAGCCCGGTTGTAGCTCAGATGCTGAAGGAACAGCGGATTGGCCCGCTTCAAGCGGATTCGCACCATATAGCGGTCAACACACTGCACCTCCTGCACATCTGCGAACAGCCAGCGGAATGGAGAACGCAGCTCCTCGCTTTGGATCCGTTCTAACGTGAACTTGACGTCTTCCGATGTCATCTCACGGCCGTGGTGAAAGTAGACCCCTTTGCGCAGATAAAAGAGCCACTCCTTCTCATCCTTCGATAGGGTCCAGTGATGGGCCAATCCGCCTTCATACGTATCCGTATCCTCCCGGTAGCGCACCATCATATCGAAGACCTGTTCCACGATGTGACATTCCACAAGATAATCCAGATGGGCCGGATCCAGGCAGGCAATCCGCTTGCTGTAAGGCAACCGGAGGGTGTCGGTCTGCCGGTCATTCTTCCGGTCGGGCCGGAAACCGAACTGGGTGTCGAGCCAATATACGAATTGGTCCTTAACCTCCGGCAGGTGTGACAGCTCCTCCAGATAAGTGAAGGCCTGCTGAATGTCGCCCTTGCGCACATAATCCTGCGCCGTCTCCAGCGCTACCGACTCACCCGGAATCAGCAGCGTGAGCTTGGAACGGTGTCCCCTTCCCCGTCCCGGCATGTACCGGATCCACTCCAGCGCCTCCAGGCGCTTCAGCACGAGATTCACATTGCGCCCCGAGCATTGGAACAGCTCCGTAAGCTCCGGCAGGGTCACCTCGAACCCCTCTTCCCGCTCTTTCTCCGAAAACCTTTCATGCAGTTTCAGGTAATAGTAGTCCAGCATGCCGCTCCGCCTCCTCTTTGGCATTTAAAAGATGAAGGATTAGAAATTACCTTACACTTTTTATTCACCTTTCGCAAGATATAATGAAAAGAAAGAGGGGAGCGTGGCAATATGAATCACTTTGACCTGGAAATGCTAATGAAAGACCATCAGAGAGAGGTTCGCGTTAAAGCAAAAGAGCTCCGCCTGCACCGGCTGCCGTTAATGGATTGGCTGGTCGGTGCGGGGGGAGCGCTGATCTTGGCCGGTCTCTAAGCCATAATGGAATACGGTCCGCTAAGGCACTTGATTCGCCTTGGAGGGCCGTTTTGCTTTTTTATTCGGAGCTTTCGCCCTTGCGGTACTTCGTCGCCATGAAATCCAGCAGGAACTTCCGGAAGACCTCCGCCACCAAGGGAAGCTTCTCCCCGGAACGCTGAATCATGCCCACGCTGCGCGTGACCTGAGGTTCAACGACCCGGACTTTGACCGGCTGGAGGACGCTGATCTCGGTCAGCGCCATCTCCGGGAGCAGGGAGACCCCCATCCCCGCAGCAACCAGGCCGCGGATCGTATCCGTCTCTTCTCCTTCGAACCCGATCCGGGGGACGAACCCCGCCTTGCCGCACGCCTCCAGGACAATGGAACGCAGGGAATACTCCTCACTGAACATGACGAAGGAGTCCTCCTTAAGCTGTTCAAGCCGGATCGTCTTCGACTCGGCGAGATCATGTCCCTGCGGAACAATCGCATACAGTTCCTCCTGCAGGAGCAGGTCTCCGGTGACATGACTGTGCTTTTCGGGAAAAGGTGAAATGAAGGCCAGGTCGATTTCGCCTTTCATCACATCGCGGATCAGACTGTTATAGGTTCCCTGCCGCAGGCGGAACGTGACGTTCGGATAATGCTTGCGAAAGCTGGCGATTAAAGTGGGAAGCAGATAGATCCCCAAGCTGTGCGGGAACCCGACCCGAATCTCCCCTTTCTCGGGATCCAGGTATTCATGTATTTCATTCACGGCCCTCTCCAGGTCCGTCAAGATCCCTTCCACCCGGCAGAGAAACAGCTTGCCGACAGAAGTCAGCTGCAGATTCCTGCCCTTCTGCACGAAAAGCTGGACGCCCAATTCTTCCTCGAGCTGATGAATCTGGCGCGAGACCGCCGACTGGGCGACGTGCATTTCTTCGGCCGCCTGGGTCACATGCTGTTTGCGTGCCACTTTCACAAAGTATTGAAGCTGCCGCAGTTCCACAAACGCTTCCTTCCTTCCACTGATGCCATTCTAAAGTTGTATAATCGCATGTTCGGCGGGATTTGTCCATACTTACGCAGAAAAGCACGTAAGGTTTCGGTAAAGCATTGCAGACTCGTCCCGACTGGATTACTCGTCCGGTTCAATGTTATAATATTCCTCGGTGAATACCAACATTATCAAGGATCTTGAAGGAGGCCCATGTACTCATGGCACAAGCGACTCTGAAAGGCAATCCGATCACCCTGGTCGGAACTCAACTGAAAGCGGGAGACAAAGCACCTGACTTTACAGTGAACAAGAATCTGCTCGAAACTGCCTCCTTGGCGGACTATGCAGGTAAAATCAAGCTGATCTCCGTTGTCCCTTCCCTGGACACGGGCGTATGTGACGCTCAAACCCGCCGCTTCAACGAAGAAGCTGCTAAGCTCGGCGACAACGTGATCGTCCTGACGATCTCCGTCGACCTCCCGATGGCTCAAGCCCGCTGGTGCGGCGCTGCAGGCATCGACAAAGTCGTGACGCTCTCCGACTACAAAAACCACTCCTTCGGCCAAGCCTACGGCGTGCTGATCGAGGAACTGCGCCTGCTCATGAGATCCATCTTCGTGATCGACGCTAACGACACGATCCAATATGTGGAGTACCTCGGCGAAATGACGGAGCACCCGAACTACGAAGCAGCGATCGAAGCTGTGAAGAAGCTCGTTTAATCAGCTGAACCGAATACTTTCCTCCTAAACGCACATCGTCCTTCACGGGGCGCTGTGCGTTTATTTTTCTATCGGAGGACAGGAAAGCCAGCCCAACGTTCTTCTCCGATATGACAAAAACAGCGTACAGCCACCTTTGGCTACCACGCTGTTTTTTGTCATTCGTTTATTTTATAAGCGGCGAGGCGCTTGTCGATATGCTTGTAAATATCGAGGATGGTCCGGTAATTCGCCCCCAGATCCCCCAGCGAACCGCGAGAAGCGGAGTAGATGTCGACAGCCGTCTTCACCGGCGTAATGCTGAACAAGGTCAATGTAATGTCCTGGGTCCGGCCGGTAATCGTCTTGCGCTCTACCACAATCTCTCCGACACTTCTTACTTCATGAAGCAGTTTGTAGCCGCTGAGTTTCTTGAACATATTGATAATCTCATCCCATGCCTGATCCATGGAGATCTTGTAATATCTGGTTTTCAATGCCGGATCTTTCGCTTTCTCACCCGTGGTTTCGTGGCTGCGGATGAGACCGACCAAGGTACGCTTAAGCAAAGCCTTCCCTCCTCAATGAAGTAACAATAAACTCCGGTTCACACTAACCTCAATCATATCATTGTTTGGGTCCGAGAGAAAGAGGAAATACACAATTCGTTCACGTTCCGTTCGGTTCGGAGGCCCCGCTGCGGACAGGCTGAGTGTCGTGATCCTGCAGGCGCATGCGTGCGCGGAGGATGGAGGATGCCGCTCCCAGTGCACACCCGTTTTCTCCAAGCTGCGAATAGCGGACCGTAATGCGGAAGGAGGCTAAATACGAATACCGGGATGCCAGCGCATCAAGCAGGGGCCTGTTCACCCAGGGGGCGTATTGGCTCATAGCGTTGCCGACCACGATCATCTGGGGATTGAAGGTGTGCATCATATTGCCGATCCCAATGCCGAGATACGACCCTGCCTGCTTCACCGCTTCGCATGCTTTCTCGTCTCCCTGCTCGAGCAGGCTAAGCAGCCGCTCCGAGAATCCAGGTGCGTAATCCAGGCTTAGCTTCTCGGCCAATGCCCGCTCGGAGGCATAGCGCTCCCAGCAGCCTCGGTTGCCGCAGGAACAGGGGAGCCCGTCCATCTGAATGGTCGAGTGACCTACTTCTCCGGCAAGCCCCCCCGTTCCCCGGAAAAGCTCGCCGCCGAGGATGAGGCCGGCCCCGATGCCCCCGCCGGCACTGAGGTACAGCATGTCGCTGCAGTCCGCTTCGGCGCCCGCTCCGAATTCCAGCTCGCCGAGAGCCGCCAGATTCGCTTCGTTATCCAGTATTACCGGCAGTCCGAGAGAAGCTTCCAGCTCCTCCTTCCAGGAGAGATCCTTCCAGCCCGTATGCGGCACAAAGACGACATGGCCCGACGGATATTCCACGAAGCCGTGGACCCCGATCCCAACACCGATGAGCCCCAGTGGGGTGCTCTCCAGCTCCTCCCGCTCCTTCTGCAGGAGCTCCAAAATCCTCTTCAGGAAGAGTCCGGGGTCCCTCAAGGCATCTTCCCCATAAGCATACTCCGCACGCTTTCGGATCCCTCCATGGAGATCCGTCACCACAAGCAGCAGATCCGTCGGCCGCAGGTCGAGTCCGATCACACGGCCGCCGTTGCGGTTGAGCTCCAGCAACATCGGCTTCCGTCCGCCGCTGGATTCGCCAATGCCCGTCTCGATCACCAGATGGTCTCCGATGAGCTCCTCGACCAAAGCCGACACGGTGGCCCTCGTCAGACGGGTCGTCTTCGCAAGATCCGCTCTCGAGATCGGAGCCTGCCGACGGATGAGCCCCAGCAGCGTCGATTTATTTAGGCTTTTTAAAAATGTACTGTCGCCTGAAACCGGTCTTGACTTCACGTTCGTTCACCTTCCGCCCTAGTCCTGCAGATATCGTCCTATTGTATCCGATCTGCTCCTTCTTGTTAAGCGTCCGTTTGATTTTCACATTGCTATCTCTCCTCTATCGTAATATAATTTGTTTATTAAGTAAACAAAGTTGCTTGCTTATACGTTTTCTTCCAATTATCCTAACGGGGTGACATGCATGTTTTTCTTGGGGATCGATCTCGGAACATCCGCCGTCAAGTGCATTCTGGTCAATGACCGCGGCGAAGTGAAAGCGAGTGCAAGCGAGGAGTATCCTCTGCTGCAGCCTCAGCCCGGCTGGGCTGAACAGCATCCGGAGGATTGGTGGAAAGGCACTGCCGGCTGTATCCGCAAACTGCTGGAGAAGGCCGGCATCACCGGCGCTGAAGTTGCAGGTGTAGGCTTGTCGGGCCAGATGCACGGTTCGGTCTTCCTCGACAAGGAGCTGAACGTCGTCCGCCCTGCCCTGCTCTGGTGCGATCAGCGCACAGGGGCCGAGTGCGAATGGATCGAAGAGACGATCGGTAAAGAGGAGCTGGGCCGGCTAACCGGCAATAAAGCGCTCACAGGCTTCACGGCACCGAAGGTGGTGTGGCTGCGCAACCGGGAGCCGCAGAACTTCGAGCGGACCGCGCACCTGCTGCTGCCTAAGGATTATGTACGGCTGCAGCTGACCGGCGAATTCGGCATGGATATGGCCGATGCGAGCGGCACCCTCCTCCTCGACGTGGCGAACCGCCGCTGGTCCGAGGAGGTCCTCAGCAAGCTGGGTATTCCGGCCGCCTGGCTGCCGCCGCTCTTCGAGAGCAGCGACATCGCCGGCACGGTGCTCCCCGCTGCCGCCGAGCTGACCGGCCTGGCGCCCGGTACCCCGGTCGTCGCCGGCGGCGGCGACCAGGCCTGCGGCGCCGTCGGTGTAGGCGTCGTGCGCAGCGGCATCGCTTCCGTCGCCCTTGGCACCTCAGGCGTCGTCTTCGTACACGACGACACGTACCAGGCCGACGAGGAGTGCAGACTCCACTCCTTCTGCCACGGCGTGCCGGGCAACTGGCACCGGATGGGCGTCATGCTCGCAGCCGGCGGCTCGTTCCAGTGGTGGAAGAACCACTTTGCGTATGAGGAACTGCAGCGGGCCGAGCAGGAAGGCAGGGACGTCTACGAATACCTCACGGAACTGGCCTCGACGGCCCCGCTCGGGAGCGAAGGACTCCTTTTCCTGCCCTACCTCACCGGAGAGCGCACACCGCATCCTGATCCGAAGGCCCGCGGCGGTTTCATCGGGCTGAACCTGCGCCATAGCAAAGCCCATCTGACCCGTGCCGTCCTTGAGGGCATCACCTTCGGCCTGCGGGATTCCATGGAGCTCATCAAGGAGTCGGGCATCACCATCACCGAGCTTCGCGTAAACGGCGGGGGAGCCCGCAGCCGGTTCTGGCGCCAGATGATCGCCGACATCTTCGGCTACCCGGTGGTGACCGTGAACTCCACGGACGGTCCGGCTTTCGGCGCCGCAGTGATGGCCGCTTCCGGCGTCCTGAAGCGCGAGATCCCCGAGCTCTGCGAGAAGTGGATCCGGGCCGAAGACCGGGTCGAGCCGATTGCTGCTAACCAGGAGCGCTACCAGGCTTACTACGACATTTACCGTACGCTGTACGGCACGCTGAAGTCGAGCTTCCATCTCCTCAGCGACCTTGCTGCAGAGGAAGGGCACAGCTGAGCCGGAAGAAACATACTCGGGGCACTGTATTATTCGGGCCAGCTCTCCTGCGGAGCACCCGCATCCCGGCTCGCCCGATGCCGCTGAGCGGCTCCACAGCCACTCCGACATTGGCACTGTCCCCTGCCTCCCCTGTCGCATTACCGCCATCACCAGCTTCACCAGCACGAACAGCACCGCCTGCACCACCAGCTTCACGCCACAACAAAGAGGCATCCGCTCACCGCGGATGCCTCTCTATTTCTAACCGGAGCTTGTCCCGTCTCCTAGAATACCGACTGCTTCGCGCCTTCCCAGTCTTTCAGGAAGCGCTCGATCCCCGCATCCGTCAGCGGATGCTTGACCATCCCCTGGATAACCTTGTAAGGAACCGTTGCAATATGAGCGCCGAGCAGTGCCGCTTCGATGACATGTGTCGTCGTCCGGACGCTGGCCGTGATGATTTCCGATTGAATATCGTGAATAGCGAAGATTTCGCTGATTTCCTTGATCAGGTTCATCCCGATTTGGTTGATGTCATCGAGACGTCCTACGAACGGAGACACATAGGTTGCCCCTGCACGAGCTGCCAGGAGAGCCTGTGTGGAAGAGAAGATCAGGGTGACGTTGGTTTTGATGCCGAGCTCCGTGAAGATCTTCGTAGCCTTCAGCCCTTCTTCGGTCATCGGGACCTTCACCACGATGCCGTCGCCGAGCGCAGCCAGCTTCTTGCCCTGCTCCACCATCTCGTCGGCCTTCAGCGAGATCACCTCCGCGCTGATCGGCACATTGCCCACCACTTCGATGATTTCCTTCACCGTCGCGAAGAAGTCTTTGCCTTCTTTGGCAATCAGGGATGGGTTGGTGGTGACGCCGGCAATAACGCCAAGCTCATGGGCCTTGCGGATCTCATCGACATTCGCGGTATCAATAAACAACTTCATTTCTCCAAACTCCCTCTCTGCTCTTGGTTTATGGTTTGTTTATACCCGCCGTCCTTATGTACGCCCCTGCTGCTGTTCATAGCAAACGTATGTTCACGTGAACAATTCGGCATAAAAAAAACCCGCCTATGCCGTCCGGTCAACTTGTCTCAAACCTGCGCCAGCAGGTGGGTGACCGCAGAATCGGTTTTGAAGTCCCTTTTCGAGGGCAGGTCAGCCGCAATTCTATATAGGTCTCCCTAGAAACAATCATTGGTTTAAAACACGATAACCGAAACGCACATCGCAGGATTTTTTGTTTGTAGGTTTATTATAGTCTACCCTGAGGTGAAAGTAAACCTCGGCGGCCCGGCTCATTGCTGGCACTACAGAGAAAACATGGAGCTACCGGCTGAAGTCGCCGCGTTCGTCTTTGCGTTCTTCGGCTTCCCGCAGCTCCGCCCCGTCCAGTGCGGCATCCAGGGCATCACCGCCCCCTTCGGCCTCCAGCCGGGCCTGCTCAGCAGCCTCCGCCTCCTTCTCCGCAAGCTCCTGCTGTTTCTCCTGCAGCTTGCCGAAGATGAGATTGAAGTGCCAGAAGGAAACGATGGCCAACAAGCTGCCCATAAAGAATGGAATGAGGAATGTAAAAACAGCAAAGCTGATGTACAGAACGACGCCGTTCAATACGATCATCGAAATGGAACGGATCGGATTGCCGATGGTGATCAGCATGGCATTCTTCACAATCTGCAGTGTCTTCATATGCAGATGGGACAAGATGGAGAAGTAATGAAACAGCGAGATGGAAAGCAGCACGGTCAGGGACAACACCAGGAACCGGAGCACGCTGAAAAGCCCCGTCTGATTACCGTAGAATCGGAAGTTCGTGTACAAAATGACGCCGAAGAGTACATACAGCAGGCCGCCAAGCATCGCCTGCACATAGTTGCTCTTGTAGCTGCGGAAGAAGGTCTTGAAGAGAGGCACGTCCTCGTCCCCGGTCAGCCACTTCCGGGCCACACTGAACATGGCCGCCGTAGAAGGAAACAGAGTGAACGGCGAAACGATCGCCATCAGAATAAGCGTTTGCAAAACTTGATCGGTCGTCCCCGCCTGCAGCAGGATCAGCCCCAGCATAAAGAAGGGGATGCCGCATAGAATCCAAAGCACATTAATCACCGAAAGACGCATGATCCATTCGGAGATGCGGTAAAAACCGCCCATAATTCCACGAAATTCCAACTTGATGCCCTCCTTCTTGTATACCCCTATTATAGCCTAATTCCCTTCATCTAGGTAGCAGTCTATACCAAAAAGGAGTCCCGGCATAGTATATATCACCACCCGGTAAATATCATCCAAAGGAGGTTGTCACTATGGGTTATCCTGCAGCTGGTGCATGGACTTCCACGGGCACGATCCTCGTACTGTTCATCCTGCTGGTTATCGTTAGCCGCAGCCTTCTCGTGTAATGAACCGCAAAGACGCAAGGTTGACGGGTTCACCGTTCGCTCCAAGGACGGTGCCTGTCAGCTCCACATTACAGAGGGTAGAAGCCCGCGTCTCCAGGTAGTACATTCTGTAATGCTGTGAACAGCAAAAAAGAAGCAAGCACGCTCTAAGCGCGCTTGCTTCTTTGCTGTTCCCGGTGGATTACACCAGCGTTTCTTCGCTGCGGTTCGACGGACGGGAGTAGTTGCTGCCGCCGTCACGGTTACCGCGGTAGCCACCGCCGTCACGGTTGCCGCGGTAGCCGCCGCCATCACGGCCGCCTCCACCGTAGCTGCCGCCTTCACGGCGTCCGCCGTCGCGGTTGCCGCGGTAGCCGCCGCCATCACGGCTGCCGCCCCCGCCGCCGTAAGGACGGTCATTGCGGCGTGCGCTGCCTGCTGTGCCGTACGAACCGGAAGGACGACGACCGTTGCTGCGCACATCCGGTCTTCTCTTCTTCGCACGGATCGGATCTTCCGGCGTCAGCTCGATATCGACTTCCTTCTTGTCCCCGCCTGTCAGCAGCTTGAGAGCCGCCGCAAGGAGATGAACGGAATCGTGGTGCTCGAGCATGGAGATCGCCAGACCCTTGTATTCGTTGTGCTCGTCTTTCTGGAGCACTTCAAGCACACGCTCCGCCGTAACCTTCTGCTTGCCTTCGATGGCTTCTGCAAGGCTAGGTACAGGCTTCTTCGTGATGCGGTGACGCGTGATCTTCTCGATGAAGTGCAGGTGGTCAATCTCGCGCGGCGTGACGAAGGTGTAAGCTGCGCCTTCTTTGCCCGCACGGCCCGTACGGCCGATCCGGTGAACATAGCTCTCCGGATCCTGCGGAAGGTCAAAGTTGATAACGTGCGTTACGCCCGATACGTCGAGACCGCGTGCCGCTACGTCCGTAGCTACGAGCACGTCGATGCTGCCGTCGCGGAATTTGCGCATCACGTTGTCACGCTGGTTCTGGGACAGATCGCCGTGCAGGCCTTCTGCTGCGTAACCACGCTTCTGGAGCGCTTCGGAGAGCTCATCTACCCGGCGCTTCGTACGGCCGAAGATGATGGCGAGCTCAGGAGCTTCCATATCGATAAGGCGGCAGAGCGCTTCGAACTTCTGGCGCTCGTGCAGCTCGATGTAAGCTTGGTCGATCAGAGGAGCGGATACCTGCTTCGGAATGACGGAGACATGCTCCGGATCCTTCAGGAACTGCTGGGCCAGCTTCTGGATATTGATCGGCATCGTAGCCGAGAACAGCATCGTATTGCGCTCTTCCGGCACCAGGCTCAGGATGGACTTAATGTCATCCATGAAGCCCATATCAAGCATTTCGTCAGCTTCATCGAGAATGACGGTCTGCACGTCATCCAGCTTAATGGTCTTCCGATTGATATGGTCAAGGAGTCGTCCCGGCGTACCGATGATGATCTGAGGCTTCTTACGCAGGCCGCGGATCTGCTTCACAATGTCCTGGCCGCCGTAGATCGGCAGGGAGCGGATGCCCTTGAAGCGTCCGAGCTTCTCGATCTCTTCCGCCACCTGGATCGCCAGCTCGCGCGTAGGACACATGATCAGAGCGACGATCTTCTCTTCCTTCACGTCGATCTTGTTCACCAGCGGGATACCGAATGCCGCGGTCTTCCCCGTACCGGTCTGTGCCTGGCCGATCAGGTCACGGCCTTCAAGGGCTACAGGAATGGCTTTCTCCTGGATGGGCGTGGATTCCTCGAATCCCATCTCCGTGATGGCGCGCAGTACCTTGGGCTCTAGGCCGAATTCGCTAAATGTTTTCAAATGATTTCATTCTCCTTTTACTCGGGTTCTTCTGTTTTCTATACCCTTAAGTGCGACTCCTATCTTCCTAAATTTAACTCTTACCAAAGGCACCTTCCAGAAGTGCCAGAATTGAACAGTCAAGGCCGTACTTAAGAATATCTTTAGTATTATACCACATCCTGTATTCATATTCCACTGCACTTGGAAATGAAACGGAAAAACCTTATCATCGTAGTAAGGGGAACAGCATTGGGGTAATCGGTTAATAGAGCGCCATCCAACCCTGCCAACCGTACGGCAAACAACAAAGGAGCGAATGAGCATGTCCATTTGGAAACGGGCCCGTGATATCCTGAAATCGGGCAAAGAGGCGCCGCAGGAGCGTCCGTCCAATCCCTTGGAAGACACCCGGGTCGGAGATATCCTTACCGTCGACCTGGAAGAATACGTCGTTTCCGGCAAGGCCGTCTACTTCGACCAGGGGTTCCCGCCGCACCGCTTCGCTTATTATCTCCAGAACGGCAAACATATCTCATGTCTGCTCGTCGAAAAAGGCCGAAGCTACGACTGCTTCCTCTGCGAATTTGTGGAAGGCTCGCTAGACGATCCGAATGATGTTCCGACGGTATTGGATGTCGGCGGCGAAGTCACCTATGACCTCGAGCACCACCGCAGTGACCGGGTCCGTACGGAAGGCCGTACGGATTTCCGCTCGGACGACACCGTCCTTTTTTGGAGCTACCTCGGCAGCGGCGACCGGCACTTTTTCCTGCAGTGGCAGGACGGCAAATATGTGGCTATGGAGGGCCAGCGTACCCCCGGAAGCCAAATCCGGTTTATGAAAGGATCCTGATCGCTCTCGGGGCCGCCGAGGTCGGTACATCCCGTGTTGAAAAGGTCGGACGTTACATGAATGGAGGTGTTTCAAGCGTATGCGGAGCTTATGGATGCGGCTGCTTCCGGTGCTGCTGGTCCTCTCGCTGCTGGCGGGATGCACCGGTGATGCCGGCCAATATATCAAACAGAATTACCCGCTGATCGACGTGCAGGGGCAGGGCAAGAGCACGGCGAAGATCTATGCCGTCGAAGGGAAAGACGTCCCTACCGTAGCGCAGGAGATTGCGGCGAGCGAGCCCCCGCAGGAACAATCCAAATCTTCGCCTGACCAGATGTTCCTGGTGTACAGCGATAAGATTGTCAATGTCCAGAAGGATCCGAATAACGAAACCTCCACCCTGGTCGAAGTGGACACGATCACCTACGCCCGGGATAACTACGACTCCTCTTTCCTTGAGGGCTATATCACAGCCACCCTGCTGCAGTCGCTGTTCGGCGGAGGCTGGTACAGCTCCCACCGGGGAGGCTACGATTACCGGGGCTACCGGTCGACGAAGCGTTATGACGATTACGGCAAGTACCAGACCGTCCCATATCCCAGTACAGGCGGAGCAGCCAAAACACCGGGTACCGCGCCTCCCACGACTACCGACCGCAAAGGGAGCTTCACGACGCCCTCCACCCCGCCGGCATCCAAGAGCCCGGCGGGCAGCTCTGGAGATGCCGTACGGAGGAATGACGGTTCGACGCCTACTTACCGTACGCCGGCAAGCAGCGGAAGCAAGCCCGGCACCACCAAACGTTCCGGCACCTTCAAGCGCCGCAAGTGACGGGCTCTCTGGTGCCTACCGCTTTTATACACCGCGTCCCGTGAAGCCGGGACAATATCCGATGCGAAAGCAGACGGCTCCGTCTGCTTTTCCTCATTCTTTCAAGGGCTTTCCGTATCTGCGGGAAAGCCCTGAGCCGCTTCCCCCGGGGAACGGCTGCCGGCCGTACGTTTGCCCCGGAACCATTCTAGACATACTATCCTTAATAAAAGGAGGTGCAGCTGTGTTCCAGTGGTTCCAGCGTTCGTGGTTCGGTTCCTTGTTCGTATGCGCCCTCGGGGCCGCTATCGTCGCCGTCGGCTTTAACTTATTCCTGATTCCGCACCAGCTGCTCAGCGGAGGGATATCGGGTATTGCCATGATCGTCGGTTATTTTACGAATTGGCCGATCTCGCTGCTGTTCCTGCTCTTCAATCTTCCCGTCCTGATCTGGGGCCTTGTGACGATCGGCCGGCGGTTTATCCTCCTCAGCGTCTTCTCGGTTGCGATGACGACGTGGTTCATGGAGCTGGTGCCCGTCTATGCCGTGAGCAAGGACCTGATCATGTCAGCGGTTACCGCCGGGGTGCTTGTGGGACTCGGAGCCGGCATCTCGATGCGGGTCGGCGGTTCCACCGGCGGATTCGATATTATAGGG
This sequence comes from Paenibacillus sp. S-38, assembly GCF_049942825.1. Taxonomy (NCBI): domain Bacteria; kingdom Bacillati; phylum Bacillota; class Bacilli; order Caryophanales; family Paenibacillaceae; genus Paenibacillus; species Paenibacillus sp. S-38. The sequence continues at coordinate 2,048,865 of NZ_CP187970.1, read as the reverse complement.
TCGATTCTGACGCGCAGACGCGATTTTTCAATCGGTACCTTCTCCTTTCTGATGAACGGGGCGATTATCATCTCGCTCGGTTATTTCAAGCAGAGCTGGGATCTGGCCCTTTATTCCATGCTGTCCATCTATATTGCCGGAAGGGTAATCGACTCCATTCATATCCGCCATGTCAAGGTTACGGTGTTCATCGTGACCAAGAAGAAGGAGGTGCTGCTGAAAAAGATGCAGAAGCTGCACCGCGGCGTTACCGTCGTGGCAACCGAAGGGGCATATACCGGGGAGGCGCAGCATATGCTGATGACGGTGACCACGCGCTATGAGCTCATTGACCTGCTTAACCTTGTCCGCCAGTGGGACCCTCAGGCTTTTGTCAATATTACGCAGACGGTCGCGGTTATGGGCCTGTTCCGCCGGTCCTGAGCAAGCCTATTTTTGCCAGTTTTACCCGAATTTCATCAAATGTACCGATACATAAGTCCGCAGGCATATGCTATAATGAGGATGTATAATTTCATAATGGATTTTCATAATGGATTCCCCTGGCTACCTGGATTGCTCGTAAGGCGTTCACGAACCGCTAAACAACAGATGACAGGAAGGGTGATGCTTGTGGAAACCGTCAAATTATCCATCATTGTTATGAAGCTGACTCCCGAGATGTATCCATTCTTGCGCAAACATGAACTCGAGTCGGAGATTGTACTTCGGAACGGCCTCGCTTCTCTGGAAGCGGATGACGCGTTAGAAATCATACAATACAGCATTTCCGAGCATCAGAAAGACGTCCACCTTCATTAGAAGGTGGCGTTTTTTCATCTTTCCCGGAAAATGTTTGGGGATTCGTAATATATTGGCGGCGACGAGCCGATAAATATATGGTAGGATACATGATAGTTGGAGTAACATCTTGGAGGTGTACAATATGGGCGCACTTTCCCCCATGCACATTATACTCATCGTAGTGGCCGTACTTTTGCTGTTCGGACCTGCGAAGCTTCCGGAGCTCGGACGAGGGTTCGGACGCATGTTCCGCGAATTCAAGGATGCGACGAACGGCAAGAGCCATCCGGAAGAGTCTCCCCGCGAGATCGAAGCGAAGAAAGAACTGACCGTATCGGCCGATGCAGTCCAGCAGACACCGAACAAATAGATCGGATTACGTCCGTACTGCCGGCTCCCAAGAGGGGGCCGGCTTTTCTTTGCTCCGGCCCCGGCGGGTGCCCCGAGTCACCTCAGGAGCCAAGATGATTCTGCAGTTCGAGCTCGACCCGCTTCATCGCTTCTTTGACGGCCCGCTGAACCACAAGCGACCGTTTATGCTCTTCATAATCCGCCTCCTCATACTGAACCCGGATCTCCGCCCTGCCGCGGCCGGCCGTTCCGATCACCAGCGCCACCGTCTCCCCCGGGTCCTCCGGCGGGGCGTCACTGTCCTCCCAGGCCGCCACCTTCAGCGTGCAGCGCAGCGAATCCCCCTCGACCCTGCTCTTCAGCGGCCCGCTGGGCTGTGCCTTCATCCATTGTCTCATGGCTCTAACCCTCCCCTTCTTTCCACTTATCTTTTCCTTTACCCGTCCGCAGCTACCCCCTTTTTTCGCAGCAAAAGAGCCTCTTCTCCCGCAGGAAAAAAGGCTCCGATTCACGGGGCTGTATTAAGAAATGCCCTTCTTCCGGTAATAGGCATGCGTACCGAGCAGCAGAACCGCAGCCGTGGCCGTCAGCACCGCCCCCCCGTAATACATGCCGCTTCCGCCCCAGTGATCCTTGACCCATCCTCCGGCGGAACCGCCAGTGATCCCTGCGAGTCCAAGGAATACCATGGACAGAAGAGCCTGTCCCGTCGACTGCAGCTCCGGCGGCACCAGCCGCACGGCATACTGCACGGAGACGATCCAGAATGCGGCGAAGGTGATGCAGTGCATCGTCTGCAGCAGCATGAGCACGGACGGGTCGGCGATCGAGCCGTAGAGCAGCCAGCGGACTGTATAGAGGACCGCGATGATGCCGAGCAGCGCCAGCTCGTGGAACTTGTGCATATACCGGCCCAGCAGGGCAAAGGTCGGAATCTCCGCTGCGGCCGCCAGAGCCCAGGCGAAGCCGAGCATCGAATCGGAAGCACCGAGATCACGAAGGTGAAGCACAAACAGCACATCGTTCATCCGGTGCGGAATCATCAGAATGAAGATCATGAGCAGGAACCACAGGAACCTGCGGTTCTTGAAGGTGCTCGCGAACATCGAGAGCGTCACCCGCGGGGCCGAGCCTTTGTCATCCTTCAGGAACAAGAGCAGCACGAACGGCAGCACCCAGATGCCCCAATACAAATAAGGAATGTTCTGCAGGCCGCCCAGCCTCTCCAGGATCCACCCCGTGGATACGGCAAGCAGTGTAAAGCCCATCGAACCAAAGAGACGAATGCGCCCGTAGCTGCCTCCCGACCGCGCCGCGGCCTTGATCGACAGGGTGTCGAGCAGCGGATTCGACGACTGCATGAAAAAGTAGAGCATGAGCATAAACAGCAGCGCCAGCGGATACCCCTGCGTTTCAAAGATCCCCACACTGGATAATACAGTCATAGCCCATAAGCCGAAAATCATAAACTTAAGGGTCTGATAACGGTCACTGAGGTAGCCCCAAAGCGGCTGTCCGAAGATCGTGACGAAAGGCCCGATCATCATGAGAAGGCCGATCTGGGAAGAGGAGTAGCCCCGTCCCTCGAAGTAGACGGGCAGGAACGGCATGAGCACCGCTGTCGTCGCATAGTAAGAGAAGGTCAGGCCTCGCAGCGTCCAAACCTGCTTGTTCATGGGCATCGTTCCTTTAAGTAGAGTCTGGCGCCAAGCCGGGGTCCGCCCTTTATGCCTTCGGCGTCTGTCCCGCAGCCAACTCTTTTATTATAATGAAAGATATTAATCTAGCAAGGAGAATGCCCGATGGAATTGCTGCTGGCCGCACTGCTCATGGCCTATGGAGGCGTTAGCGCGGAGCATCCCGGCGCCGCCTTCGAAGAAGCCGCCCTGGCCGCCGTAAGCTCGCAGGCTGCCCTGCTGCAGGCCGGTCCTCCCCTCCCCTCAGCGGGAACGATGAGCTTGACGACAGAGAAGACCGATCCCCAGAAGGATGCCCCCAAAGTCAAGGGGATCTACGTCACCGCCCACAGCGCCGCCGGCTCCCGCATGAATACGCTGCTGGAACTGCTCGACCGTACCGAGCTGAACGGCATGGTAATCGATATCAAGGATGACTGGGGCAGCATTACATTTGAGACCGGCAATCCGGAGCTCCAGGGGAGAGGCACCACCAAAAAGATCATCTCTGATCTGCCGAAGCTGATGAACACCCTTCAGGAGCATGCCATCTATCCGATCGCTCGCATCGTCGTCTTCAAGGACACGGTGCTCGCCAAGCAGCGGCCCGATCTGTCTTTCGTCCGTCCGGACGGCACGCTCTGGGGCAACTCCAAGAACCCGCCAGACAGCTTCGTCAATCCTTACATGAAAGAAGTATGGGATTATAATATCCTGATCGCCAAGGAAGCGGCGAAGGCCGGATTCAAGGAGATCCAGTTCGACTATGTCCGCTTCCCGGAAGGCTTCGAGACCCGTGCGGACACCCTGCAGTACGGCAAAGACGAGCGGAGCCGGATCGATGCGGTGGCGTCCTTCGTGCAGTATGCAAGAGAGCAGCTCAATCCTCTGGGGGTGCGGGTGTCCGTCGACATCTTCGGGTATGCGGCCTCGGTCCCCGCTGCGGAAGGCATCGGACAGGATTTTGAGAAGATCTCGCGCCAGGTGGACGTCATCTCCCCGATGGTGTACCCGAGCCACTACACGTCCGGCTGGTACGGATCGCCGGTGCCGGACGCCCGGCCCTACGCCACCATCGAAGGCTCGATGAAGGATACGCATAAGAAGCTGGAGGCGCTGCAGGGGACGAAGCCGGTCATCCGCCCGTGGATCCAGGATTTCACCGCAAGCTGGGTGCGCGGGCATATTAAGTACGGCAGGCATGAAGTCGAAGAGCAGATCCGTGCCCTGAAGGATCAAGGAGTCGACGAATATCTGCTGTGGAATGCCGTCAACACCTATACATCCGATGTGAATTACGAATAGACTCGCATGCGTCGGCCTCAGCATGAACGGCACAGCAAAAAGCCCGGTATCAGGAGTTTACTCTGATATCCGGGCTTTTTCACGGATACGGATGCCGCTGCACGGCACTTCACCTTCAAGCCGTCCCGCTCTTCTTCCCTCTGCTCAGATTCGGAATCTGCCATTCGATCGGCTCCATCCCGTTCTCTTCGAGAAAGGCATTCGCCTGGGAGAACGGCCGCGAACCGAAGAAGCCGCGGTGCGCGGACAGAGGGCTTGGATGAGCCGCACGCAGGATGCAGTGCCGCTTCTCCGTGATGAGCTGCCCTTTCTTCTGTGCCGGGCTGCCCCAGAGCAGGAAGACGATGGGCTGTTCGCGCTCGTTCAGCAGCGAGATGATGCGGTCGGTGAACTGCTCCCAGCCGTGTCCTTTATGCGAGTGGGCCTGCCCCTGTCTCACTGTCAGCACGGTGTTGAGCAGCAGAACGCCCTGCTGCGCCCACGGCTCCAGATATCCGTTATCCGGCACGGAGCATCCCAGATCATCGCGCAGTTCTTTGAACATGTTCTGAAGAGACGGCGGCGCGGGGACACCCGGTTTGACGGAGAAGCTGAGACCGTGCGCCTGCCCGGGGCCGTGATAGGGATCCTGGCCCAGGATGACTGCCTTGGTTCCGCGGTAGGACGTATATTGAAGGGCATTAAAGATGTCTTGCATCTCCGGGTAGACCGTGTGCCCGCTGTATTCCCACTTCAAAAACTCCCGGAGACGGAGATAATACTCCTTCTCGAATTCCTCGGCCAGAAGCTGCCCCCAGTCGTTCTTCAAGATGGCTGCCATCTTCGATCCCTCCTTCCTGCTTCTTACCCTCTGGATTTACTTCTTGAAGCGCCCTACCATGCCTACAAAATACTGCACCGTACGGAGCACGCGCTCTCTTGTCTTCGCATCGGCCGGTTCGCCGTCCGCCGCAAAGTCACGCTGGGATCCGCCGACCGAAATCCACTCGGGGCAGTTGATCCCGTGCACATTGCGCACGATCGTCTGCAGCTGCTGCAGGGAGCTGACGCCTACCGCGCCGCCCGCAGAAGAGACGGAGAGGGTTACTTTGCCGTCGAATTGATCGAAGCCCACCCAGTCCAGCGCATTCTTAAGCACACCCGACAGGCTGCCGTGGTATTCCGGCGTTGACAGCACAATGCCTTGGGCCTCGTTCAGCGCCTGCCTGAAGGCGGTCAGGTTCTCGTCCGGCTCCGCCTGATCCGGGCTGTAGAACGGCAGCGGCCGCTCGTAGAGATCGAACAGCGTGACTTCGCATCCGGCTTCCTCCAGCGCCCTGCCGATATAGCGGCTGAGCTGGGTGCTTGAGGCGTCTTTGCGGTTGCTTCCCGTTACGATCGTAATTTTCATGGGTTTTCCATCCTTCCGGCTGTGGCACGGCTCCTCATGGACCCGCTCAGCCTCGACTTTTTATACATTTTAATGTGTTATGTATAAATATGTCAATTGGTTCCTAGGGACGCGTTGATCCGGGGCTCGATGACGTAGCCCGAACCCTTCACCGCGCGTTTTTTCTCAAGAATGCCGGCATCCACCACTTCCGGGCTTGGAGCATAATGACGGACCAATGTTTCTTCCAAAGCATCGAAAGCCTGTGCGTCGTCTTCCGCCATCAGCACCACATATACCGTTTCCTTCTGCAACTGGACTTCGATCTTGTACATAAACATGGGTCTTCCGCCTCCCAAGGGTTGGTAGCTGCTTCCCCATCCTATCCTATTGCCGGCCGGGGGGCAACAAGTCTCTGCGCCTCGGCTGCAGGCGCCGCCTTCCATCTCATGAGATAAACGACGTCGCCTTCCTTATGGACAATGCACGTTTATTAACAATATAGGATGTGCAGCTGCTCTACCGGAACCGCCGGGAGGCAGCCAGCCTGCCGTTCTTCAATCCGATCCGGCAGGATCCCTATCCCACCGCAGTCCATACGGGAACAGAAGTGCGGGGAGTACGCCTGCCGGACGGATGGTTTCAGCTGCAGCCGCAGCCATTGGAGGTTAAAGAGCTATTTGCCTTAGACGGCCGCGATCCGCGACCTGCAGTTCGAGCCGGAAGGTGTGCGGTTCAGCCTCCGCCTCCGGTGACTGATCGTCTTGGCAGCGCGCCAGCAGAGCCGGGCCTTGGCGAGAAGATTCAAAAAAAAGCATCCGGCGCCCCGGTATCTCCGCGGGTCGGATGCTTTTTGGCTGCTGCTGACACTTCTTATTGGGACAGCCGCTTCGCGAGCTCGTACAGCTCCATGTTGAACGGCTTCTTTGTGTTGACGACCTTGTCGATGTCGGTCACGGTCAGCTCGCCCTTGATGATGCCGCAGGCCTTGCCCGAGTCGCCCTCGATCAGCTTGCGCACGGCGAAGTCGCCGAGGCTGCTCGCGAGAATACGGTCGTTGTGCGTCGGCGCTCCGCCGCGCTGGATATGGCCAAGCACGGTTACGCGCGGCTCGATGCCGTTGCGCTTGGTGATCTCCGCCGAGATCTCGTCGCCGCCGCAGACCCCTTCCGCCACGATGATGATACTGTGGCGCTTGCCCTGGGCGAAGTTCTCCGCCATCCGGTTCGAGATCTCATCCATATCATAGCCGACTTCCGGCACGATGATCGTCTCCGCGCCGCTCGCGAGGCCCGCATACAGAGCGATGTCGCCGCAGTGGCGGCCCATGACTTCCACGACCGACGAACGCTCATGCGAGCTCATCGTATCGCGCAGCTTGTTGATCGCATCAACCACGATGGATACCGCCGTGTCAAAGCCGATCGTGAAGTCGGTGAACGGGATGTCGTTGTCGATCGTGCCCGGCAGGCCCATCGTCTTGATCCCGAGCTTGCTGAGCTTGTTCGCGCCCTGGTAGGAACCGTCCCCGCCGATGACGACGAGCCCGTCGATGCCGTGCTTGCGCAGGTTGTCCGCACCGAGCTGCTGGCCTTCCGGCGTCAGGAACTCCTTACAGCGTGCCGTTTGGAGAACCGTGCCGCCGCGCTGGATGATGTCGCCTACGCTGCGGAGGTCCATCGGGCGGATGTCGTCATTGATCAAGCCCGCGTATCCGCGCTGGACGGCGAATACTTCGAGGCCGTGGAACAGGCCGCTGCGCACAACGGCGCGGACGGCTGCGTTCATCCCCTGGGAATCGCCGCCGCTGGTGAGTACTGCAATCTTTTTAACTGACATGGTATGGTTCCTCCTCGTTCAATCGCACTCCATGGTTTGTAACTATATATAGCGTCAGGCCTGGGACGTCCGGCGGATCCACAGGCTATTCACGAAGAAGAACATCCGCATGAGCGGGCTGTCCTTCATGAGCTGCCGGGACACCTGTTTGACCTGGGCCTGCTTGCTTACTTTGGGATCGGATAGGTACAGGGCCAGCAGCCCTTCGATGATCATCCGGTGAAACGCGGGATGATCGAGTCTTCGGGACCTGCGCCTTGCCTCAGCCACGATGGCGGCAATCCGCTCCACCGTGTGCGGCATACTGTCATAATAGCTGCAGAAGTTGAGGTCCCCTCCGGCCTCGTCCTCCTCCTGGTCGATCAGGTAATCGAGCAGAATGTGCAGTCCGCATATGTACGGAAAATACGTTTCGCGGATCTCCTCTGCGGCCTGCGGCGCGAGCTCGCTCTCCGAAGCCGCGACGAAGAGCATGAACATGCCGAGCGTCGACCCGGTGGCTGCTGCAAATTCATTCCATGCGATGGACGGATACCGGTTTCGGTGTCCCTCCCACCACCGGAGCAGCGACTCTTCCCGCAGGTCGGGGCGGATATGCTTATACACCTGCAGATCGCAGTACAGACCCACCAGCTCCCGAACCTGCCCCGACACATGGGCATAGGAAGGAAGCAGCCGGATGCTGGCCTGGCAGGTTTTGACGAGATCGTTCAGATACCCGCCGTCCTCCCGCTCGCTGCGAAAGGCATAGTAGTCATGAAGCGGCTCAGACGGATCGACCGCATCGAGCATCGACTGGTGAAGCTGCCGGAAATCCTCCGGATCAAGCGAGGTGCTCCGGTCGCACAGGTTGTCGAGATAGTCGCTGATCGTCTGCAGCGCCACGATCAGCGGAATAAGCACATGCCGCATCGGCATGTTGGCTACGGCATAGACGGCGCCCCCTTCGCAGTGGAACTGCTTGCTGGCCATGGAAGCGAGCGCCTGACGGCGAAGCTCCGCATCGGGAATCGCCTGGGCGCGCATACGCCAGTGCTTCAGCTGCTCCCTGACGCCAGGGAGCACGTAGCGGTACACCCGGAGCATCAGGGAGAAGGGGTTCCCCGGGGCGGCGGATCTGTGTGCGGGCTTACGCAAAAAGACCGCCTTCTCCGCCCGAACGGACATAGCAGTAGTCCAGCAGTCCGCGAAGCTCCAGCCACTGCAGGTGTTTCAGATGAGCTTCCGCCCCTTCGTCCCTTGATCGGGTAACCTGCTGTTCCACCGCTTCCGTTAAGGTAAAGGGATCATATGCCCTCTGCGACGCCATCGCCTCGAGCTTCTTCCTCAGCGCCGGGCTTCCCACCCGGGTCAAATCCTGCTCCTGCAGGTAAGCCTGCATACGGCTCCCGAGCGCTTCTGAGAACGGATGCCGGCCGGCCAGCCGCAGCCAGTACTGCGCGTTGGGATAATCCCCCTCCATGCGGTGCATGATGCCGTGGAGCAGGCTGCCTTCGGGCGTGTGCAGCTCCTGCGAGAGTTCATGCGAAGCATCCAGGCTCTCATTGAAGAGATGCAGCGCCGACTTCACGGCCAGCGCGAACGGCTTCTCCCCTTCGCTGAAGCCCTCTACGGAAAGCTTGCCTATGCGGATGTCGTCGAGCTCATCGAGTTCTTCAGCCGGATACAGAGACGGCTCGTGGGCCGCCAGACGCTGAGCCAGCGTCTTGAAGTGTTCTTTCCAAGCCAAGCGGTTCGCCTCCTCCTTGTGCCGCCGCTCGGCGGCGGGCTAGAGGTGGGTCTTGCCCACCGAGATGTCCTGATGTACGCGGAACCAGATATGCAGCTCGTTGATCGTGCTCGCCAGCTCGGCGATCTCGGTGTTGAGCCGGCAGGAACTCACAAAGTTGTCCTCGACGTTCAGCTGGTCCTGCCTGGCGATAATCATCGTTTCGAGTCGTTTTATCCGATCGGGGATCATGCCCCGGATTTCTTCCCACCGCAGCAGAATCGCTTCCTGTTCCCGTTCGCTGTAATCTTCGAAATCCTTGTCCAGACGAGGCAGCGGGATTCCCAGACGTTCGTCGAATACAAAGAGATGATCCATGTCTGTTCCACCTTTCTCTCCCAGCATGCGGTCAGCCGTGCACAGGTTGTACAGCAGAATATCTATATTAATGTATCACGAACGTTGAAAGGCTTCCAGTGCCCCAGTAAATTTTATTAAAGTAAACGCTCCACATATGTCGATTCAATGCTATAATGTCTAAACTGAAAAGAGGGGATCGCCATGCCACAAGGGACCAAGGAGCGCGTGACGCTTCGGCAGCTGTTCGCATTCTTCCTGCCGCTCGGCCTGTCCGCCAGCCTCGTTACCATCTCTCACGTCATCATCAACAGCACGCTTGCCCGCTCGGCATCGCCCGAGTTCATCATTGCATGCTACGCTCTGCCGATGAGCATTCTCGGTATCACGGAGCGGCCGGCGGTCCTGCTGAGGCAGACCTGCTCGGCCTTGGTGCGGGACCGGCGCTCCTTCCGTGCGATGTCGCTCGTTGCCTTCTACGTGCTCGGCTCGGTGTTCGTGCTCGGCGGCGTTATCTCTTACACTCCGCTCGGCCCGTGGATCTTCACGAACCTCTTCGGAGCCGGAGAGGAAATGGTCCCGTCCATGCTCACGGTGTACCGGGTGCTCATGTTCGTGAGCATCTTCTCCGGTCTGCGCTGCCTCTTCCACGGCATCATTATCTATAATATGAGGACCAAATGGCTGACGATCGGCATGGGAATCCGGCTCCTCGGGATGTATCTGCTTTCCCTGTACTACATCCGGACCGGAGTCGACAGTGCGGTGGTCGGAGCGGTCATCTTCCTCTCCGGAATGATCATCGAAGCAGCGGTCTCCGTCTGGGAAGGCCGCTCCCTGCTCCGCCGGGTGATTCCGGAGGTGAAGGAAGGCCATGAGATCGCCTCGGCCTCCCAGATCTTCCCTTTCTATAGACCGCTGCTCTACTCGTCTTTCATAGCGGTCATTGCGGGACCTGCGATCAACGCCTTTCTCGGCAAAACGACCGACATCGCCCTGGCGATCGCATCGTTCGCTATTGCGGGCAGTGTGACCCAGCTCGTCCAGAGCTTCTTCTCGTACATACACCAGATTGTGCTGAACTTTCACCGTAAGGACCCGGCGGCCGTGCTGCGCTTCACGCTCATGCTCTCGTTCATCCCGGCCACGCTGCTCGCCATCCTGTGCTTTACGCCGGCCGGCCCCTGGTTCCTGCAGCACGTGATGGGCGCCAGCGAGAGGCTGATGCTTGCCAGCCTGTCCACTTTGAAGATATTTATGCTTATGGTGCTGCTCTTCCCTTGGCTGGATTTCGGCAACGGGCTGCTCATGCTCCGCAGTCAGACCAAGGTAATGGTCTGGTCGCAGGCGGCCAACGTAACGATGACCCTCGCGGCCCTGTTCCTCGGCGTGCTCTGGAATCCCGCCTGGAATGGCGCCATCGGCGCGCTGGCCCAGTCGCTCGGGATCGCCGCCGAGTTGTCCGTAGTCTTCTATGTGCTGCGGGAGACATCCAAAGCGGAGGCCCGCCTGCCGAGCAGCCTGCTGGCGTCCCCGCCAAAACCTAACGAATCGAGTGAATCCGAATGACCGATACACAGGAAACCGGCAGCCCGACGCTGCTCCGGTGTTTCACGTTTTCCTTTTTTATGACCGTGGCCGTCATTACGTCTTACTTCCCGCTCTACTTCCAGTCCAAGGGCTTCTCCACCCTTCAGATCGGGCTCCTGTACTCGGTCGGTCCGATGATCGGCATCGTCTCGAACCTGTTCTGGGGGGTGATGAGCGACCGCTTCCGGACGGTCAAGAAGGTGCTGGTCCTCATCCTGATCGGCCAGCTCACGATGGCCTTCCTGGTGTTCCGGTCCGACGCGTTCGGTCTCCTCATGCTGCTCATGGGCGTGTTCTTCTTCTTCCAGACGCCGATGACCTCGCTGAGCGACTCGCTGTCTCTGCTGACCGCAAGCCGGACGGGCAAAAGCTACGCCTCGTTCCGCGTCTGGGGCTCGATCGGCTTCGCCTTCGCCGCGCTGGTCTTCGGCCAGCTGCTGCGAAGCTATGGATCGGGACTTACCGTCGTTCTCGTACTCGGCACCATCTCCTGTTCGCTCGCCCTATCGCTCTTCCTCAAGGATGCCAGGGAAGCGGGCGTCAAGAAGCCGGATTTCTCGGGCCTGATGCCGATCATCGGCTCCCGGCCCTTCGTGGCGTTCATGCTGACCGTGCTCGTGCTCTCGATCGCCCACCGGATGAACGACGGCTTCCTCGCCCTGTTCCTGCAGCGGCTCGGGGCCGATGCGTCCATCGTCGGGAACTCGTGGATGGCCTCTGCGCTCAGCGAGATTCCCGTATTCTTCCTCCTGAGCAAGTACGGCCACAAGCTGAAGGAGCTCCCGCTGCTCGCCGTGTGCGCGGCAATGTATGCGTTCCGCTTCCTGCTCATGAGCCAGGTCGAGAATCCGCAGTGGGTGATCGTCATTCAGCTGATGCACTCGGTCTCCTTCGGGGTCTTCCTCTTCACCTGCATCCGCTATATCCAGAGCGTGGTTCCCGACCAGTTCCGGGCGAGCGGTCAGGCCCTCTTCGCCATCACCTGGTCCGGGCTCGCCGGGCTGCTCAGCGGCCTGCTGGGCGGCTGGCTGTTCAATAGCTGGAGCCCCCATGCGATGTACGGCGCCGCCTCCGCCCTGGCCCTCCTCGGCATGCTGGGCTTCCTTGTCCTTCATGCGAAGACAAGAGACGGCTCGCTGGAAGCGGAGATGGAACGCGGGAAGGAGTAAACCCGCCTCTCTCCGGCTCCGCACGAAGCAGAACGCACGGCCGCCTCGCTAGTCCTTGCAGCCGAGCCCGCACGGCCTTTTGAAAGATCTATTGAAGCCGGACACCGTCTTGCAGGTAAGACGATGCCCGGCTTTTTTTGCGTACAGTTCCTTCAATGAGCCCCCTATTTCTTAACTATTCCTTAATGTGTAACTTTTGGCAAAAGGAAATCGTCTGTTATCTGGGACTACAGCGTCCGACAATGCAAGACCTTGGAGGGAACCCTGTGTTAGCCGTACGAGGATTATCCCATAGCTTCACGAACGGCACCGAAACGACCCCCGTCCTGCAGCAGATCGACTTCGAAGTCGAAGCGGGCGGTCTGGTGTCGCTGCTCGGCAGCTCCGGCTCCGGCAAATCGACCCTGCTGAACCTCATGGCCGGGCTCATGAAGCCGACAGCCGGCTCTATCCTCATCAACGGGGAGCCCATCGAGCGCATGAGCGAGAACCGGCTCGCCGAGTTCCGGCGGTCGCAGATCGGCTTTATCTTTCAATCCTACGAGCTCATCCCCCATCTCACCGTAAGGGAGAATGTGGAGCTCCCCCTTGTTTTTCAGGGTGTCAGACCGAAGGTGCGGCGCGAGAAGGCCGACAGCCTGCTGACCCGCGTCGGCATCGGGGACAAGGGCGCGCTCTTCCCCTCCCAGCTCTCGGGAGGCCAGCAGCAGCGCGTCTCCATCGCCCGCTCGCTTGTGACCGAGCCCGCGATCGTGTTCGCTGACGAGCCGACCGGCAACCTCGACACGAAGACGGAGGAGGAGATCATCGCCCTGCTCCTGGAGCTGAACGTTACGCTCGGGATCACCTTCGTGATCGTCACGCACGAGCTGGAAGTCGCCAAACGGACCCGGCGCGTGATCCACCTGCGGGACGGACGGCTCGTGGAAGACCTCCGTCAGGAGGTGCTGCCGCCATGAGGATGGGCGATTATCTGCGCCTTGGGTGGGACCAGCTGCGGCGGCGCATTGTCGTCACCCTGCTGTGCGCCATGGGCCTGGCGATCGGTTCCTCCTCCATTATCGTAGCGTTGGCCTTCGGCGAATCGATCCAGACCCTCGCCCGCAATTCGATGAACCAGTTCCTGAGCATGGACGAGATCCTGGTCGCACCGGGGGACAGCACCGAAGGAGCGGCCGATTCCCAGGCAAGTGAGCTTACGCAGACGAAGATCGGGGTCATCCGCGGACTTCCTCACGTGAAGGCAGTTGCTTCCCTCCGGACCCTGAACAGCCTTTCCTTCGAGCTGGGGGGCAAGCGGGGGTACCTGAATGAAGTCCATATTACCGAGCTCGGTACCCTGCAGGACTTCGGCATCGAATTCGGACAGGGCGGCAGCTCGCTGGAGGGAGAAAATGCGATCGTGCTAACCTACGGCGCGACCATGGGATTGCTGGATGCGAACACCTCCGAGTCCATCGCAAAGCAGGCACGGAGCGGACAGCGGCGGGAAGCCCAGGCCGCCTGGCGCACCTATCAGCTTATTCCTTATCCCATGTACCAGAAGCAGCTGCTGCTGAAGCCGGAAGCCCCCTCTGGAGCAGTCAGCACGGATGACCGGTCGGCCGGCAGCGTCATCTCCCTGCCGGCCAGGGTGGCGGGCATCATCAAGAAGCCCGAGGGCGCCTCCGAGGAGGCCGCTTCCCGGCAGAAAACGGCCTATGTTTCCCCGCAGCTCGGCGAGCGTCTGATCGAAGAGTTGGAGCGAGCGGGAGACGAAAGAGCGAAAGCCATCCGCCGCACGGGCGGCGCCACCTTCAGCCAGGTCAAAATCAAGGCGGATGACGTAGCGAATGTGAAGACCCTGGAAGAGATGCTGAAGAAGCTGAACCTGAACGTGCAGACCAACCTTCACTATGAGGAGCGGATGAAGCAGGAGTTCCTGATGATCCGTCTCATTTTTGCGGGGGCCGGCCTGTTCATCCTGTTCGTCGCTTCCATCTCCATCGTGGTCGCCATGACAATGTCCACCTACCAGCGCCGGCGGCAGATCGGGATCATGAAGGTGCTTGGGGCGAACCTGCGGCAGATCCGGCACATGTTCATGGTGGAGTCCGCCCTGCTGGGACTTGTCGGAGGATGCATCGGCATCCTGTTCTCTTACTGGGTCATCTGGGGCATCAATATCGCCCTGCTGAAGCTGGCGGACGTCCCCGGTGAGGAGACGCTCTTCATCTCCCCGTGGATTCTCCCGGTGGGCCTGTTCTTCGCGGTGCTGACCGGCGTGCTCTCCGGGATCTACCCCGCCGTCAACGCTTCCCGCACCGATGCCCTGACCGCGATCAAACGCGACTGAGCCCTGCAATCTGTCACGGGACGTGGAATTGTACAGAAAGGAAGTCGGACTAATGAGCAAAAAGAAATGGCTGGCGGGAAGCGCCGCCGTCCTTGCGCTGGGCGTTACCGCCCTGCTCTACAGCCTGAGCCATCCTTCGGGCGACCGGCAGGCCGCCCCCGCCGCCGTACCGGCCATCATATTCCCCGTTACGAGGGAAGACATCATCTCCACCGTGGAGGTGAAGGGCAAATCCTCCTACCAACAGGAGACCTATGTCAATGCCCCCTTCGGAGCGGAAGTGAAGACATGGGCGGTGAAGGACGGGGCCCAGGTGGCCAAGGGAGACCTGCTGTTCCGCCTGGACGATACGCTCCTGCGCAATGAAATCGCAGAGCTGCAGACCGGCGCGAAGAAGCAGGAGCTCGAGAGTCGGCTCGCCCGGTTCCGCCAGTCGGCCCAGGGCGCACAAGCGGACGCAGCGCAGCTCTCCGAAGCGGAGGCCAAAGAACGGTTCGCCAATGCCGAGAGCGTTCGTATCACAGAGGAGATCGGAGCGCTGACGCTGGAGCATACCCGGGCGCAGCTGGCGGAGAAGATGAGCAAGCTGGCCGGAGCGGCTTATCATGCGCCCGAAGCCGGCATCTTCCTCTTCGACGATACGAAGGAGCCCGAATCGGTCAAGGAGCATGAGCGCATCGGCCGGATCGTCGACGTGACGAAGCTGCAGCTGATCTGCATGGTCAGCGAGTTCGACCTGTTCAGCATCCAGGAAGGGCTGACCGCCGAAGTACAGGTCGACGCCTTAAAGGATGTGAAGCTGAAGGGCAAAGTCGAACGCCTCTCCAAATTCGCGAAGGCCGCCGACAACGGCAGCTCTTCGGGAACGGCAGGCACAACGACTGCGGCACCGTTCGAGGTTGTCATCTCGCTGGAGCCCCATGAGCGGCTGATCGCCGGACTCAGCCTCACGGCTACGATCGAGACGGGGCGCAAGAGCAGCGTGCTCACGGTCCCCACGCTGGCTGTCCAGCGGGACAAGGAAGGCCCGTATGTCATGATCCGGGGAGCGCAGGGGGCCGCCGAACGCCGGGCGGTCAAGCTGGGGTTGGAGACGCCGGAGAAGACGGAGATCGCGGAGGGAGTCGCGGAGGGGGAAACCGTGGTGCTCCAGTAGACACGGCATACTGCAGCGCTCCTCTAGTCGGATACCGCAGAGCAGGACTGCTGCAGAACCAGGCTCACAAGCATTCATCTTCTCCGGCATGATGTCGCGGTCTTACCAAAGCTGGACCGTCGGCACTGCATCCGTTACATAATGTCATACCTGCCATAGCTGCCATACCTGCTCCACCGTATCCAGGAAGGATACGGTTCTTCGGCGTACGATTTTTCAAGAAAACGGGAGGCTGCTCGAGAACAATCCGGATGTTTGCGCTTACACTAATCTTGTCCGCCTTGAACCCGCTTTCCCCTTCTTGTATAATCGGGACTATTGGACATCGGCCCCGACTTTTCTGAGAGTGGAAAGTCACATTTATCTTTTTTTATCATCAAGGAGGGTTTCTTTTGCTTGCCCAACAACTGAAAAATCACTGGTTCAGCAATACCCGCGCGGATCTTCTGTCCGGCATCACGGTAGCGCTGGCCCTCATCCCCGAAGCCATCGCCTTCTCGATCATCGCCGGCGTGGACCCGATGGTAGGTCTGTATGCTTCGTTCAGCATCGCCGTCCTCGTGTCGATCTTCGGCGGACGGCCCGCCATGATCTCCGCCGCTACAGGGGCCATGGCTCTGCTCATGGTGAACCTCGTGAAGGACCACGGCATCGAGTACCTGTTCGCCGCCACCGTGCTCGCCGGTATTCTCCAGTGGATCATGGGGATGCTTAAACTGGGCCGATTCATCACCTTCGTCCCCCATTCGGTCATGACCGGCTTCGTGAACGCGCTGGCGATTCTGATCTTCATGGCGCAGCTGGTTCACTTTACAGGGCAGGGATGGCTGATGTATGCCCTGGTCTGCTTGACGCTCGCTATTATTTACGGGCTGCCGCGCATCACCAAAGCGTTCCCTTCGGCCTTGGCCGCTATCATTCTTGTATCCGTGCTGGTCATTTCGCTTGGCCTCGACGTCAGAACCGTCGGCGACATGGGCGAAATCACGAACGCACCGCCCGTCTTCCATCTTCCTCAGGTTCCTCTGACCATGGAGATGCTGATGATTATTTTCCCGTACAGCCTGTCTCTGGCAGTCGTAGGGATCCTCGAGTCACTGCTGACCGCAACTCTGCTCGACGACATGACGGGTACGCGCAGCGACAAGAACCGCGAAGTCCGCGGACAAGGGATCGCCAATATCGCCACCGGCTTCTTCGGCGGCATGGCGGGCTGCGCGATGATCGGCCAATCGGTGATTAACGTCAGGTCTGGCGGAAGAAGCCGCTTGTCCACCTTCGTGGCCGGCGTCTTCCTGCTCTTCCTCATCATAGTGCTCGGGAATGTGGTGAAGCAGATTCCGATGGCCGCCTTGGTCGGCGTCATGTTCATGGTCTCCTTCGGCACGTTCGACTGGTCTTCCCTGCGCCGCATCCGCAGCATTCCCTACAGCGACTCCCTGGTCATGATCGTCACGGTGGTCATCGTTGTAGCTACCCATGACCTGTCCAAGGGCGTCTTCGCCGGGGTTCTCCTCAGCGCCGTCATTTTCGCCTGGAGGATCGCCCGGATTAGGACAACCAGCATCACCGATGCGAAGGGCGTCAAGCATTACACGGTCCATGGCCAAATGTTCTTCGGCACCGTATCCGGCTTCCTCGATGGTTTCAATGCGGAGCAGGACCCCGTGGAGGTTGTCATTGATTTTTCCCACTCGCATCTCTGGGACCACTCGGCTGTCAACGCGCTGGCCAAGGTGACAGCGAAGTACGAGCTCGCAGGCAAGTCGGTGAAGCTTACCGGACTCAATGAAGAAAGCCAAGTGCTGCTGAAGCGTACAGGCCTCGGAACCTCCGGTGCGCACTAACCTGGGAAGTCCCCGCAGACTTTATTTACACAAAGCTCTCTTACCGTCTTACTATAAAAAACCAAACCGCCTTCCGAGCCGAAGGCGGTTTTGCGTTATTGGCATCCCTTGTTGTCATCCTCTGCTTGTAGAGGTATAATTGGATAGCAGATCTTAGCACCAAGTACCAAGCAGCATCATACCCAACCCGAGTCCAAGCTTTTCGAGAGGATGAACTTACTCATGAACCCGACTACCCCTGCCGCCATGGCCTTCGAAGACTTCAAGGAGGTGCTGCTCGACCGCCGCAGCATCCGCAAATATACCGAGCAGCCCGTCTCCGTCGAGGATATCCGTGACATTATCGACTGTGCCCGGTATGCTCCAAGCGATACCAACTCCCAGACTTGGGAATTCATCGCGGTGACCAATCGCGAGAAGATCAAAGAAATCGAGCGCCTTACTTGGGAGCAGCTCCACCGCAGAGCCGCACAGGCTGAGGAACGCGGGCTGAGCAAGGAGGGGCGCCTGCTTGTAAAGTCCTTCGGCCCTTACGCCACCGCCTTCTCCGACGCTCCTGTACTCCTCGTCTGCCTCGCTACGCCGTACAATTCGAAGTTCCGTGAGCGGATCTTCGATCCGGTCCAGCTCGTAGACGATTCGGTATGGGCAGAGGAAGGCATCAAGAGCTCGTGCCTTGCCGCGCAGAACCTGATGCTCGCCGCCCATGCCAAGGGACTCGGCACCTGCCCGATGACCGGTCCGGTTCTGCTCGCGGAAGAGCAGCTGCGCGAGGTGCTCGACATCCGCCCGGAATGTCAGGTGAACATGGTCATCGCCCTTGGCTATCCTTCCGAGCGTCCGGCCCGCCTGGCCCGCAAACCGGTCGATGAGATCCTGACGATCGTGGAGTAAATTTGTTTTGGTGGAACCTCTGGCTTGGGTTTTGGAGCCAGGGGTTCTTTTGCGTTTCAGCCTCAATAACAGAAAAAAGCGGACCCGGGATGATGACATCCCAGGTACCGCTTTATGAAATACGATAATGGCACGATTGTAAGAAAACTATCTGCACATGAATGAGTACCGTAAACAAGTGACGGTAAGTTTTCTTGTTGAAATCAAGAAGCGAGATCAAGAGGTTCAATCGTTATGATTTCCGGAAGAAACCTTATATCATGCAATCCGTTCCTTCGCAGGATCCGGACGATAAGTTTAATTACAGTTTGTTAACGTTAGCTGCTTGTGGACCGCGGTTGCCTTGAACGATTTCGAATTCAACCGATTGGCCTTCTTCCAGCGTCTTGAAGCCTTCGCCTTGGATAGCGGAGAAGTGTACGAATACATCGTCGCCACCGTCAACAGAGATGAAGCCGTAACCTTTTTCTGCGTTAAACCATTTTACTGTACCCTTCAATGAAAACAACCTCCTAGATGTATCGCCATCTTGGGCGAATATGCTAAGTATACCACCCTTAGCAGGATAAATCAACTGAGGGCAATTTATACAGAAGGCTTGCGGAGCCTTAGAAGCTCGCTCGAACCGGGGATAAACGGAAGGCTCGAAGGGAGCAGATCCGCCTCGGCCCCTTCAACCTCAAGCGCCTCCATCAAGCGTCCGAGCTCCGCGTACCGCTCCCATTTCAGCGAGTACACGGGATAAATCCGCACTTCACCGCCCGGTCTGCAGACACGGTACAGCTCCTTCACCGCACGCAGATGGAACTCATAGTCGAACTGCTCCTGATAAAGGAACAGGAAATGGCTGCAGAGCACAAGGGCGAAGCTCCCGTCCGCGTACGGCAGATGGGGCAGCATCGCGGACACATAACGGCCTTCCTCCTTACGAGCGGAGAAATCCTTCGAAAACCGTTCCAGCGAAGCCTCCCTGTTCGCGCGGTGGCGCCCCAGGTCCCCGTAATAGCTCCAATCGAAGAGATGCTTCAGCTTCCCAAGCTTCTCCGTCGAAACATGGATCTCCCTGCTTCCATGCTCGGCGATCTCATCCTTCGTCATCGCGTACAAAGGATCGGCAGCTGACGCAGGATATCCGCGCCGGGATGCTTCCGCCACAAATGAAGAAGCTCCCGCGGCGACATCAAGGATCGGCCCAGCCTCCAGCAGTTCGGCCGGCAGTGAGAACATCCGCAGATATTCATCGTAAGACCTGCAGGTCATGGCTACCCCCGCCTGCTCATAAACCGACTTTGTCTCCCCGGCTTGCTGCTGCGGGGACAGGTGTTCGGATGCTTCATGGTTCATCGTCATGCTTCTCATCTCTCCTCATCTCATCTCGGCTCGTTATCCGTCCGATGCTCCCATCCGCCCTCCGGCAGATGCTGAAGCTTACACCGGATTGTAGCATAGGGAGGCAGGATTTTACAATCCCTTTTTTTCCAGATCAGCGAGAGAGACGCTCCGCCTGCCCCGCTCTCGTTTTTCCTGGACAGCCTTGCTTTTCAGCCCCGGCTGAGGTATCATTTTCGCGCAGGAACCTTACGGAATTTTCCTGAATATCCGGCTCCGCCGCCGGCGGGCCGCAGAAACGGAGTCTGCCCTATGATCAAAAAACACGTGATCTACAAAAAAGATAAATGGAACATGCTTACGGTGGAAGTCAACGGCAAACAGCTGATTCTCCGTGAAATCTCCGATCAATGGGGAGAAGAATCCCGTACCTTCCTCTCCCGCCCCGAGATGATGCACTGGGTCGGCGAGCGGTTTCCCAAGGAGAAGTTCGCAGACAACCCGGAAGAATATGAAGAAATTATCGCGGCCTTCAAGCAGGTGTAAAGAAACCGGCCAGCTGATTTTGTGCAAAATCCACGCGGATAAGCCTTGACGGCGGGCTTGGCTCTTCGTTATAATGAAGCTAATTACATAAGGTGTCCTCCAAAGGGGAGTAGCTTCCACAATAAAAGTCGTCAATTCGGGTTCTTCGCGGAGCCCCGGCTTTATTGGCAACGTAACGTTGTTAGCAAGACCTTTGCCTACAAGGTAAAGGTCTTTTTTGTTTGTCCAGACCCTTACCTTCGGCAGGTAGGGGTCATTTTTATGTGATCAGCGAACGGGACCTCCCCGGCTGCAAGGAAAACCTACCAAACTGAAGAAGGAGTGGTGAACGTGGAATTCTCTCTGGAGTTTCTGCTCAAGCTGCTGAACATCGTCCTCATCGACCTTGTTCTGGCAGGCGACAACGCCATCGTTATCGCGCTGGCCGCACGCAATCTGCCCAAGGAACACCAGAAAAAAGCAATCATGTGGGGTACGGTCGGCGCGGTCATCATCCGTGTGCTTGCGACGCTCGCCGTCGTATGGCTGCTAAAGCTTCCGTACCTGCTGCTGGTGGGCGGCGTGGTGCTGGTCTGGATTGCCTACAAGCTGCTCGTCGACAAGAGCGACCATGCCGTGGAAGCCAAGCCTCAGCTGTGGCCGGCCATCCGGACCATCATTATCGCGGACGGGGTCATGGGCTTCGACAACGTTATGGCCGTCGCAGGCGCATCCCACGGCGACTTCATTCTCGTCGTTCTCGGCCTGCTGATCAGCGTCCCCATCATGGTATGGGGCAGCACGATGTTCATCAAGCTTGTTGAGAAGTATCCTTGGATCATCTACATCGGCTCCGGTGTCCTGGCCTATACGGCAGGTTCCATGCTGACAGGCGACCCTTCGGTTGAAGCCTTCTTCGCCGACAACGGCATTCTGAAGTGGGTGCTCATCTCCCTGATCGTCGTCGGTGTCCTGGCCACGGGCTACGGCAAAAAACTGTTCGGCTCTTTCGTGTCCATCAATGAGAAAGGCCATCTGACCATTCCCCAGGAATTGGAGCAAGAGGCGGACATTCAGCCGAACGACAGCTTCAAGGCCAAGCGCGGCGAAGACGGGCGCCTCGTGCTCGTCAAGCTGAAGCCGAACGGCTGATTCGCTCCTCTTTACTTCACAGCACATTCCTGAAAGGCCGGCATCCCGATCGGATGCCGGCCTTCGTTCGTCTTCATGGAAGAGGCGCGCGTTCTGTTTGCCGGGCCTGCCCCATAGGAATAACCATGCGGACGTCCGCTGCCTTCCGCCGGGTCCCTCACCCATGCATTTTACACCGACTCCTGGACTTCCGTATTCCCCCGAGCCCCGAAAACCCCGTGCTCCCAGAGAGGATTCCGCGAATTCTTGGCGAACACTAGGGGATAGAGCCCTTATCCGAAACCGAGGTGAACCGATTAAACTTATGAGCAACAGCGCATCCGTGGTAACCTTCATCATCCTTTCGTTCTCGCTGGGACTGATTCTCATCATGAAGAAGGACA
This sequence comes from Paenibacillus sp. S-38, assembly GCF_049942825.1. Taxonomy (NCBI): domain Bacteria; kingdom Bacillati; phylum Bacillota; class Bacilli; order Caryophanales; family Paenibacillaceae; genus Paenibacillus; species Paenibacillus sp. S-38. The sequence goes on along the minus strand of NZ_CP187970.1, from coordinate 2,027,097 downwards.
CCCTTCCCCCGGGAACCAAAAGACCGCTCGCCATCATCGCCCTGGTGATGATCTCGTTCTCGTTCTTCATGATGGTCTACAGCTTCTTCTCCCTGCCGCAGCAATAGACTTAGGGCCGACAATTCCCTATACTAATATTTGAGCCGCGCTCCGGTTATACTAACCAACGTTTCCAGACCTACCCATCCTGCTAGCCATGGAGCGTGAGCGGCAATGCGTGCATTACTCGTGTTGTTCTGCGGCATCCTGCTGACCGGACTGCTGATCTCATCCGCAGCGCAGGCGGGCTCCGCCGTGAAACCTAAACATCCGATAAGGAGGGCTCCCATGAATCAGTTATCCAAACGCAATGACGTCCCCGCCGAGCACCGCTGGAATCTTCAAGACCTGTTCGCCTCCCAGGAGGCTTGGGATGCAGAGTACCAGAAGGTCAAGGACGCTTTGAAGGACGTGGGCCGCTTCGAAGGCAAGCTTGCCGATCCGGCCTCGATCAAGGAAGTCTTCCAGCTTGAAGATGACATCTCCCTACATACCGAGCGGTTGTACGTATATGCCAATATGAAGCACCACGAAGACATGGCTGATCCCGTATACCAGGCCTTATCCGATAAATCCAAGAAGCTCAGCGTAGAAGTCGGCGAAGCCCTCTCCTTCGTGTCCCCCGAGATTCTGAGTCTCTCCGATGAGGTGCTTCAGGCCCTCGTCGGACATCCCGATCTGGCGTTCTATAAGCGTACGCTGGAGGAAATGATCCGCCAGAAGCAGCACGTCCTCGGCAAAAGCGAAGAAGCCCTGCTCGCGCAGGTCGGCAACCTCTCCCAGGCGCCGGGCACGATCTACGGCATGCTGAACAACGCGGACCTGAAGTTCCCGAAGGTCAAGAACGAACAGGGGGAAGAGGTCGAGCTGACCCACGGCCGGTACATCCAGTTCCTCGAGAGCCGCAACCGCGAGGTGCGCCGGGAAGCGTTCCAGACGATGTACGAAACGTACGGCAAGCAGAAGAACACCATTGCGGCCACGCTCGCGGCGAATGTGACGAAGAATATTTTTTATGCCAAAGCGCGCAAGTACCCTTCCACCCTCGAGATGTCCCTCTTCGGCGACAAGATCGACAAGGAAGTATATACGAACCTGATCGACGCCGTCCATGATTCGCTTCCACTCATGCACCGCTATATGGAGCTGCGCCGCAAGCTGATGAAGGTGGACCAGCTGCACATGTACGATCTCTTCGCCCCCCTCGTCGACGAATACAAGCTCGAAATCTCGTACGAAGAAGCGAAGAAGAAGGTCAAAGACAGCCTCGGGCCGCTGGGGCCGGACTATCTCAAGGTGCTGCAGGAAGGCTTCGACAACCACTGGATCGATATCTATGAGAACGAGGGCAAGCGCAACGGGGCATACAGCTGGGGAGCCTACGGCACGCATCCTTACGTGCTGCTGAACCACAAGGACAACCTCAACAGCATGTTCACGCTCACGCATGAGATGGGCCACGCGCTTCACTCCTATCTCTCGGATGCGAACCAGCCTTACCGCTATGCGCAGTACACGATCTTCCTCGCGGAAGTCGCCTCGACGCTGAACGAAGCGCTGCTCATGGACTACATGCTGAAGCATTCCAGCGACAAGAAGGAAAAGATGTACCTGCTCACCTACTACATGGACCAGTTCCGTACGACGGTATTCCGTCAGACGATGTTCGCGGAATTCGAGAAAATCATCCACGAGAAGGCCGAGGCGGGCGAGTCCCTGACGCCGCAGCTGTTCAGCGAAATCTACTACAACCTGAACGTCCAGTACTACGGCAAGGATATGGTTGTGGATAAGGATATCGAGATGGAATGGGCGCGTATTCCCCACTTCTACAACTCGTTCTACGTCTACAAATATGCCACAGGCTTCTCGGCGGCGACCTCCTTTGCGAAGCAGATCCTCGACGAAGGACAGCCGGCTGTGGACCGCTACCTCGGATTCCTGAAGAGCGGCGGCAGCGACTACTCCCTGAACATCCTGAAGAAGGCGGGCGTGGATATGTCTTCGCCTGAGCCGATCAAGCAGGCGATGAGCGTGTTCAAGGACCTGCTCGAGCAGATGGAGAAGCTGTCCGAAGCATAACTGTGTGGGGCTGAGCCGCCTGCCGGCTCGGCCTTTTTGCTGTGGCGGGATTCGAACCTCAGCCCTTTGGGGATAAAAGGGTATACCTGAAAAGCAAGCGACGAAAGGAACGTGCTTCCCGTATGAAAGCTCAATGGATTCTGATCCTCACCCTCTTATTCGCCCTGATCACCGCCGTCTTCGCCGTCATTAACGTCGATCCCGTCCGGGTAAAGTATGTCTTCGGCGAACGGGACATTCCGCTCATACTCGTCATCTTGGGCTCCGTCCTGCTCGGCGGGCTCATCACCGGGTTCATCGGGCTCTTCCGGCAGTTCAAGCTGAAGCGCCACATCCGTCAGCTCGAGAAAAAGGTGGCTGAGTACGAGGGCGGACAAGCTGCCGCGGCCCCTTCGTCCGACCTGCCGCTGCCCCCTGCCGGAGAACCCGGAAGCGCAGATGTGCGGGGATCGCTCGACAAATAATCTACACCGCACCGTTTTGTGACCTTTTGCTCCCCCGCTTCCCCTGCCCTTCTGCTATAATGGATGGGGATCAGGACAAGCAGAGCGGACGCCGGCCCTGACGCTTTCATGCGCAGGGCCTCTTTGTGCAGAGAAGAAATAGAGGTTCCGCATCGGCCTGAATCTGCAGGAGCCCCACGCATCTCGTCCTTGAAGAAACGCGAAGCCATGGATCCCCGGCTGAAACATATTCACGCGGCAGCGCGTCCATAGAGATAAAGAGAGAGATCCGAATGCTTCACAGACAAGGGAGGGACTATCATGAAAAGGAATCAGCTGGCCGCCGGGCTTCTCGCCCTGACACTGCTTCTGAGCGCCGGCCCCGGACCGCAGGCAGGCGCGGCAGCCGAAGCGGCGCCCGTAGGCATGAATCTGAACGGGCAGGATGTCCGCTTCACCACGTCCCCTGCATTTGCGGGCAGCACGCTGATGGTGCCGCTGCGCGAGCTGTCGCAGGCTCTGGGCGTGGAGGTGCAGTGGAACGCGGCGGAGCAGTGGGCCGAGGCGTCCAAAGGCACTGCAGCCATCAAGCTGCAGCCGGGCAATAGGACCGCCTACCGCGGCGGAGTGGAAGTGCAATTGGAGCAGAGCCCCTATGCAGAGGGCGAGAAGCTCATGGTGCCGCTGCGCTTCTTCAGCGAAGCGTTCGGCTTCAATGTATACTGGGACGCGCTCAACCGCAAGGTATCGATCGTCGATGCGGACAAGAGCCTGCCCACCATCGGCTCCTTCGAGAAGCTCGAATCGCTGCTGAAGGAAATGCCGGGCGCTGCGGGCATATCGGTCCGGGACGCGAAGATTCAGCTGCAGAGCAAGCTGGCGGAGACGGATTCCGCCGCGGCACCTGCCGCCGCTCCCAGAGCCTTCGGCGAATCGGGATCGTCCGCCCCGCCGGGATACTCCACCACCAATGTGCAGGTAGAGGGCGTGGATGAAGGCGATGTCATCAAGACGGACGGAGCGTATATCTACCAGGTCAACCGCAGCCGCATCGTGATCACTGACGCCCTGCCGGCGGAGTCCATGAATGTGGTCAGCACCGTATACTGGGAGGACCCGAACTTTTATCCGCAGGAGCTCTATGTGGATGGGAGCCATCTCGTCGTGATCGGCAGCACGACTTACCCGGCTGCAGCGCTCCCGGTGCCGCTCGGCGGACCTGAAGAGCAGCCCCATGCCGCGCCCGTCAGCGGCTCCCCAAGCAGTTCGGTTATGGCGGAGAAGCGAATCGCCCCCTGGCCCTCTGCTTACCGCACGACGACCAAGACGATCGTCTATGAGCTTGGGGACCGTACGCAGCTTCGGGCCGTCAGGGAAACGGAGCTCGAAGGAAACTATATCTCCTCCCGCAAGATCGGCGACTCGCTCTATATTGTGACGAACAAGTCGATGAACTTCCACTGGCTGCTGCGCGAGAACGCTACGCCCGAGGAGAAGCTGGCGGCCGCAGCGGGACCGGCGTACCGGGATTCGGCGGCCGGAGAGGCTTTTGTCACCATCGGGTTCGAGGATATCCGCTACTTTCCCAAGGCGGTGGAGCCGAATTACCTGCTCGTCGGCGGCATCCATCTGCAGCACCCCGACCAGAAAATGCAGGTTACCAGCTACCTCGGCTCCGGACAGTATGTCTATGCGTCGGAGTCCAATCTGTATGTAACCGTCAATGAGTATCAAGCCGCCCAGCCGATGCCGATTCCGCTCGATCCGGGAATGGGCGGGATCGCCCCGTCGTCCCTGCCCGTGCCCCGCGCCGAAGAGACCGCCAGCGTCATCTACAAGTTCGGTCTGGACGGAGGCACCACCCGATATGAGGGCCGCGGTACCGTGCCCGGCCACCCGCTGAATCAGTTCTCGATGGACGAACATGACGGCTATTTCCGGATTGCGACAACGACCGGAAGCCCCTGGCGGACGGACGAAGGCACATCCAAGAACAACATTTATGTGCTGGATGAGGCGATGAAGATCACCGGTACGCTTGAAGATCTGGCACCGGGCGAACGGATCTATTCCGTGCGCTATATGGGCAGCCGGGCCTACATGGTCACCTTCCGGCAGGTGGATCCGCTGTTCGCGATCGATCTCTCCGACCCGGCAGCGCCGAAGACGCTCGGCCAGCTCAAGATTCCGGGGTACAGCGATTACCTGCACCCTTACGACGAGAATCACCTGATCGGCTTCGGAAAAGAGGCTGTCGTGGCGAAGCCCGACAATACGGGCTTCACAGGCGAGCCTGCCGCCTTCTACCAAGGGATGAAGGTTGCCCTCTTCGACGTCAGCGATCCCGCTAACCCGAAGGAGCTCTTCAAGGAGACGATCGGGGACCGGGGAACGGAATCCGAGCTGCTGCACAACCCTAAGGCGCTGCTGTTCTCCAAAGAAAAGAACCTGCTCGCCTTCCCTGTCACCGTGATGGAAATCAAGGACAAGAAGGCGGCAGGTTCGGATTCCCCCCAGGCTTACGGCGAATTCGCCTTCCAGGGCGCCTATATCTACGGACTGGATCTGGAGAAGGGCTTCCAGCTGCGCGGGAAGATCACCCACCTGTCAGAGGAAGCGATGAAAAACGCAGGCTCCGCCTGGTACGGAAGCGACCTGAACGTCGAGCGGCTGCTCTATATCGGAGATACGCTGTATTCCGCTTCCCAGGGCATGATAAAAGCGAATGACCTTGCCACCTTGAAGGAGCTGCGGGCCCTGCCGCTGCCGCCATGGCAGCCCCGCCGGTAAGAAGCTTGGCAGACCGGACCCTAATCCGGTACAATGGCAGAAGCAACTACATTCCTGGAGGGACATCCGCCCATTATGGTGACTTTTATTATCATCGTCTCGATTCTGATAGCCCTAGCGATCTCCGCCGCGGCGATCTATGTTACGAATAAGGCTTACTCCCGCAAAGAGGAAGAGTAAGCCTTACGCGATACCCAAACTGATCGCCCAGGCCGCCGCACCGCCGGCCGCCGAGCTCAGGAAGTTGACGAGATCGTTCGTCATCCAGGAGAAGCCCCGAACCGGAACCGCCGCTGCCCCGCAGTGGCGGTTTTTTTCGATGTCCCGGCCGCAGACGCTGCAGCGGTACATTGCCTGGCATACCGCGCCGAGCCACGAGTCGGCCAGCGAGCCCGCGAGGCCGCCGGCCAGGCCCATGGCGCAGAGTCCGGCGGCCGAACGCACGGCACCGGCCGGAATCGCCGGGTCTGCGGACAGCAGCCCGAGGGCCCACGCGGCCGCGCCGATGAAGAGGCCGCCGGCGGCGGAGGCGCCGATACCCAGCGGCGTCACGCCGCCCGAGGTGCCTGCCGCTACCTTGCGGAGCGTGACGATCGACCGCGGCGCGGTGGGGCTGAGGCCGCCGATCTCGGTGGCCCAGGTGTCGGCCGTGACCGTGGCCATCACGCCGATGAACGCGGCCCACCATGCCGGATGCGGCCAAAGGACCGCGCCCAGGCACAACAGCAGGCCAAGGCCGCCGTTGGCGAGTACCTGGCCCGCATCGCGCCGGCCGCTCTTCGCGTAGCCTTCCTCGGCCGCCGCCTTGCGCTTCGCCTTCCACTTCGAGAGCAGGGACGAAGTGATGAAGAACGCGATGAGCGTGCCGAACCAGGCGGCGCTGCCCGCAGCATACATGAGAGTCCCCAGCAGCACGGCCGCCAGGAAGCCCGAGAGGGAGAGCGAACGCTTGAGATAAGCCGCCCCCGCAATCACGGCGCTTCCAAGCAGCCCGATAAGCAGATCTGACATGCGGTTGGCACCCCCCTTTTTTTGGATAGGATGGATATGAATTCTTCACCGATAACTCGAACCCGAAGTCCGCTTCAGGTGAACTTCGATGATCCGGCCACGATTGCCGGCGAACGGCGTTTGGACCATCTGTTGAAGCTCGTCGCGGGGATGGGCCGCTAAATGGTCACAGCGGATCGAGTAAGGTTTGGCTCCTTGCCCCGCTGGGGAAGAGCTGCTGCTCCAGTCCGTCTTGACCCGCGCACTCGCAGGATCGCCAACGTGACATGGACCGCCTCCCTTAGGGAAAGCGGTCCATTGTTGTCTTCCTGTGAAGGCCGGCTTAGTTCCCGAAGCGTGCCGTGAAGGTGCCGAACGAAGTCTCGCCCCAGTGGAGCTCGAAGCGGTCGCCGGACTGTACGGCGGCCACACCGGCCGGCGTTCCCGTATAGATGATATCGCCCGCGCCCAGACCGTAATGCTTCGCGATATAATCGACGATAACCTGGAGGCTGAAGATCATGTCGCCCAGATTACCGCGCTGCACCTCTTCCCCGTTGCGCTGGAGCGTATACTCCACCTGCTTCACCTGTTCGAACCCCGGGAACGGGCGGAATTCGGTCAGCGCGGCCGAGTTCAGGAAGCCCTTGGCCGGCAGCCACGGGTGGCCCTTCTTCTTGATGACGGACTGCACATCGCGCAAGGTAAAATCAATGCCGAGCGCCATCCGGTCGACGAGCTCGTCGACGGTGATGCCAGGCGTATACGCGCGACCAACATGCAGCACAAGCTCGGCTTCGAAGTGGACCTCGCCGCGGCCTTCCGGCAGGGCGATCTCCCCGCCGTTGATCGCCGTCAGGGCATGCGTCGGCTTCGTAAAGATCATAGGCTCCTCTGGAATGTCATTGCCCAGCTCGGCGGCGTGCAGCCCGTAATTGCGTCCTACACAATAAATGTTGCGGATGGATTCGTTCATTGCGCATCGGTCCTTTTTATATAATCATTTCCAAGGAAATACCTAGACTTGCCTATCATTATAGACCTCTCCCTCTCAAAGCACAACGCCGCGCCCCCATCCCGACTGCGTCAGCGGAACGCCGTTCCGCTGCTTGAAGATCCGGGCTGCAGCCGGCCGGGGCCGTGAATTTCCTTCAAAAAAGGGCAGCCTCCCGGCTTGGGAGTGCCGCCCTTCGCGCTTAGCGCTTTATTCCTTAGTCGTTGTTGAAGCCGGCTTCTTCGCGGCCGTCCCCTGTGTTCCCGAGGAGGTGCCTTCCTTCGTCTTGGTGCTTGTCGTGGCCTTGCTCTTCGAGGACTCTGCCGTCTTCGCGGAGGCCGGTGTCTTGGAGGACGTTCCGGTCCCCGAAGAGACCGCGCTGTTCTTGTCCGCCGCCTTGGCCGGAAGAAGTACGGGAACAGCAGGAGCCTTGTAAGCGTTGACCGCTCCTGCACTTACTTTCCCCTCGGCATCCACCTTGGCGTTATAGGAGATCCGCGTCAGCTTCTCGAAGAGCTTCTTGCCCTTGTCCGCCTCCATCGGCACCGGATGCGCCCATTCGGTATGTATCGGCACCAGGCTGAGGTCGCAGCTGCGCTCCTTGGAGCAGGAGGCATCGAGAATCATGCTCTCCAGGGTGTTCGGGTTCGAATTCGTAGTAAAAATAAAATTGCCTAAGCTGTAGGCGATCCACTTGCCCTTGTACTGCTCGAAGCCCTGCAGCACGTGAGGATGGCTCGCAATGATAAGATCGGCTCCCGCATCGATATATTGGTGCGCCAAGTCCCTCTGCTTCTCGTTCATCCGCTCCTCGCGCTCTTCGCCCCAGTGGGCGATAACCACGACCAGATCGGCTTCCGCCCGGGCTTTGGCGATGGACTCCAGCGGCCGCTTCACCGAATAGGTCTCGGCGAGGCCCGGTTTGCCGGCACCCGCGAACCAGGTGGCATCCGGGAGCACTTCGGAGAACCCGAGAAAGGCGATCTTCATGCCGCTCTGTTCCACGACCTCATAGCGGTACGCCTCGTCGGCATTCTTGCCTCCTCCCACGCGCCGAATCCCCTGGGCATCCAGGTGGTCCAGCGTATCCAGCAGCCCTTTCTCGCCATAATCCATCGTGTGGTTGTTGGCCAGATTGACGAGGTCCACACCGGCCCCCTTCAGCTCCGGCAGAGCCAGAGGAGAAGAACGGTACACATACTCCTTGGACTGCGCTGTGCCGCTTGCCGTAATCGGCGTCTCGAGGTTGGCCACCGTCAGGTCCGCCTTCTCCAGATAGGACTTTACCTGCTCGAACGGGTACGCGTATCCGTTCTTCTTCACGATGTCCTCCACCCTGCCGCCGAACATGACATCGCCGACAAAGCTCAGCTTGACGCGCGGATCGCCTGCTCCAGCTGCAGGGAGCAAGCCGCCGTTCTCTCCTGCCGTGGGCGTTACGGGAATCGTCTCCGGCTTCGGCTCTTCCGCCGCTGCCGCCGGTTGATCCGCCTTTGCCGGTTCTGCCGGCGGCTTCTCCAAGGCCGCCGTCTGCTGCTGTGCCGGCGTCTCGCCGCCTCCCGGCTGGGGCCCTTCGAGCCAGCCGATCAAATAAATGAAAGCGCCTATCGTTACGCCGACCAAAGCTCCGATCTTCAGCCACATCGTTTTCTTGAACTTGCTGGCCTTCTCCTGCTTGTACTTCTCCGAACGCGATTGAATCGTAACCTACTCCTTTACCCAGTCCTGCTGCGCTGCATCGGCTGCGGGAGCCGTTTTTCGTGTTCCCATTATACCAGAACGTGCCATCCCGGTCATGGGCCTTTATTCCAAATTTTATCGGCAATCTGCCGCTGTATGGGTGCCGTGTGTGCCCGCAGACCAGCCGTTTCCGCTGTCCCCCTTCATTTTAGACTCCATCCCACCTTGTGATATAATGGGAGACAATCGTAATAAAGAAGGGGGAGGCCGCATGGAACGCATCGCTGTCATCTCGGATATCCACGGCAATCTTCCCGCCCTCGAAGCGGCAGCCCGGGATATTCGCTCCCGGGGAATCCGGCGCATCTTCTGTCTTGGCGATCTCGTGGGCAAAGGGCCCCAGCCGGCCGAGGCCGTGGAACGGGTCCGCGAGCTCTGCGAGCAGGTCGTGCAGGGCAACTGGGACCATGGGATCGGCACTCCGCAGGAGAAAGAGGCCGGGGTATGGCAGCAGGAACGTCTGAGCTCGGAGCAGCTGCGGTACCTCGGCAGTCTGCCGTTCTCGGCGGACCTGCTGCTGAGCGGCCGGCGCATCCGGCTCGTTCACGCTTCGGCGAAGAGCGTCTATCACCGGGTATACCGCAAATCCGAGAAAAAAGAGCGGCTCGCCATGTTCGAGAACACGGAGAGCACGGGAGGCTTCCTCGGAAGTGAAGCCGCTCCTGATGTCGTAGGCTACGGCGACATTCATGTCCCTTACCTGCAGACGCTGAAATCAGGGAGCCGCCAAGGGCTGCTGCTCTTCAACACCGGCGCGGTCGGCGCCCCTTATGACGGGCTCCCCCAGGCGAGCTATGCCATCCTCGAGGGGATCGAAGGCTCGGCGGAGGCCGGACCGTTCTCGGTTCAGATGGTGCGAGTGCCTTATGATATCGAACGGGTCGTGGCCATCGCCGAGCGCGCAGGCCTCCCCCAGCTCGACCGCTTCCAGTATGAGATGCGTACGGGACTCGAGCGGTGAGGGGAAATCTACTAAGCTAAGCTTACGCTTGGGACCCGGGTACCCCCTTCGGACCGCGGATCGGCGGCCGGACCGGTCCCCGCGCTGGAACGCACCATGAACCCCGGCCTGCGGCCCTGCCCCAAAGGCAGACCGCACCGGCACGGGAACCGCAGGAAAGAGGCGATACACGTTGCCCGGATGGAAAACGAATCTCACCGTACTATGGTTCGGACAATTTTTGGTCATGTCGGGCATGACCATGATTGTTCCTTTTCTCCCTTTATATCTTCAAGAGCTCGGAGTGACGGAGCCGCATGCCCTTGCCACGTGGTCGGGGATTATTTTTGCGGGCAACTTCGTGACCTCCTTCGTGTTCCAGCCCCTCTGGGGCGGCCTCGCGGACCGCTACGGACGCAAGGTGATGCTGCTGCGCTCCGGCTTCGGCATGGCGGTCGTCATGACCCTGATGGGCTTCGCCACGGGGCCGTGGCACCTGCTGCTGCTGCGCCTGGTCAACGGCACGATCTCCGGCTTCATACCGGCCGGGGTGGCGCTGATGTCCGCTACAGCTCCCCGCGAGCGGATGGGCTTCGCCATGGGCACACTGCAGTCGGGTGCGGTGGCCGGCTCGATTCTCGGGCCGCTGTTCGGCGGACTGCTCGCCGAGTGGATCGGCTTCCGGTACATCTTTTATATTACGGGGGGGCTGCTCTTCGTGGCATCGCTCCTGGCGACGTTTCTGGTTAAGGAGACGTTTGACAGCAGCGCCGCGGCCAAAAAGGCCAAGCAGTCCATGGCAGCCGCCTTCAAGCAGCTCAGGGGCATTCCCCAGCTTCCTTCGCTGTATGCGGTCACGTTCCTGATCCAGTTCTCGCTTCTCAGCGTGCTGCCTCTGCTGCCTCTGTTCGTGCAGAAGCTGCATGGACCGGGAGAGATGCTGGCGTTCTATGCCGGGCTGGTCGGCTCGATTACCGGCTTCTCGAACATGATCGCCTCGCCGCTGCTCGGGAAGTGGTCCGATAAGATCGGACCGGAGAAAATCCTGGCCATCTGTCTCATCGGCGCGTCGATCGCTTCCGTTCCGCAGGCGTTCGTCCAGAACGTCTGGCAGCTGTTCGCCGCCCGGTTCTTCCTCGGCATCTTCCTTGGCGGCCTGCTGCCGACCGTGAACAGCCTGATCCGCAAGTATACGCCGGGCGGGATGGAGAGCCGCTCGTACTCCTTCAACTCGAGCGCCCTCAGCCTCGGCAACATGCTCGGGCCGGTCGTCGGCGGCTTCGTATCGGGGTATGTCACGATCCAGCAGCTGTTCTTGATCTCGGCGGTGCTGCTGTTCGTGAATGCGATATGGGTATACAAGTCCCTGCTCAGCCGCCTGCCGGGCAAAGGTTCTTCCGGGGAGGCGCCGGCCTCCCCTTAAGCTCGCGGCATAGCCAAGCATCCAAGATGACTTCTGACGCTATATTCAGGGGTCATCTTTTTTCGTAGCAGAAGAGTAAAGGAGGGACCCGGCGTATGCGGGGAGATAAAGCCCTGATCACGGCCAGTGCCGTCACGGCTCTGATTGCGTTACTCGATTACCTGTCATGGGGATGGGCCAAGTATATTCTCGTGTTTATCTTCGCCCTGCTTCTAACCGCATTCTTGTATGAAAGGGAGAAGCGGTAGCCTGTATCTACATTAGGTAAGCCAAAAGACCCGCACGACCGAGCGCCTCCAAAGGCACTTCGTCCTGCGGGTCTTTCGTTATTGGAGAATCACAGGATATCGGAAAGAGCTTGGCTCCCATCTTCCCTGAACGGATCAAACCGGAGTGTCCATCCCTATCGCCGACCATTCTTCCTTGGACGGTCCGTACATGCCTGCAACGGGCAGGCCGGCCTGGCGCATCAGGATCGTCAATTGACCGCGGTGGTGGATTTCGTGCTTCACGAAAATAGACAGCGTCTGCCCTTTGGTCCAGGTCTGGCCGAACATCTGGACCGTCTCTTCGAGCGCCTCGTCGCTCCAATGCCCACACACCGCGCTCAAGATCGACTGTGTCACCGCGCGGTAAGCCTCCGCAATGGAAACGGCGGACGCCGGCGTCTCACTTTCCGCCGCCGGGGCCTTGAAGGAGAGTCCCGCCCCTGTCAGCAGTCCGTGGTCTTTGTGAACCAGATGCCAGGCCAGAGGACCAAGAGTCCGGAAGCCGGGTGCGACTTCCTGAGACAGCGAGGCGTCGGTTAAGGTGTCGAGCAGCTTCAGGGTACTCCGGGACTCGTTCTCATAATCGGTGATGAAGCTTGGAATGGTCGTATACATGGGCTTTGTAAAAAAAATAAAAAAACCGTTCCCTGCCCGCCAAGCCTGACGGATCGAGAACGGCTGTGTATGCTTGTATGCCTGAATAGCACTGCCGCAGCGCTGCTGCCAAGGGCGGACGGCGGTTTACTTTACTCCCGTTCCTTCACCCGTGCCAGGGCCAGCCCGTCGTAAGCCGGCAGCAGAACGCCCTCCAGCCGCGGGTCCTGTGCGATCATCCGGTTGAACTCCCGCATGCGGGTCACGCCGTTGCCTTTCTCCTCGGGATTCGTCGTCTTCCCGCGCATGAGCAGGTTGTCCCCCACGATGAGCGCCCCCGGATTAGCAAGCCGGATCGCCCATTCCAGGTAATTCGGATAATTCCCCTTGTCCGCGTCGATGAAGAACAGGTCGAACCTGCGTCCTTCCTCCTCCAGCTTCTTCAGGCTGTCCAGGGCTTCGCCGATCCGGTATTCGACCTGGTCCCCGTACCCCGCCTCCTCCAGATGTCTGCGCGCCACCGCCGCAAACTCCGGATTCAGCTCCAGCGAAACCAGCCGGCCTTCCTTCGGCAGTCCCCGTACGAGGCACATGCCGCTGTACCCGCCCAGCGCGCCGATCTCCATTACCTGTTTGGCCCCCGTGATGCCGACCAGCAGGGTCAGCAGCCGGCCATAGCCCGGTTCAATCGAAATGTCGCGCATCCCGCTGGCCGCGATTCCTTCCTTCACCCGCTTCAGCTGCGCGTCCTCCCCGTACAGGGATTCCATATATTGTTCGGCCGTCCACTCCGCCGTCATCGCGCCATCTCCTTTGGTCCCGCCGCCGGCTCCCGATTTATTGCGGTGCGGCGTTTGTATAATTTTGCCCAATCTCCTATACTAGAGTATTGTATGGCTTTTGTCCCAGGAGATCAACCAGACTGATATGACGGAGTGAAACAACACCATGTCCATGGATACGATAGAACTGATCGCCACGGCCCCCATGGGGCTCGAAGCGGTTGTAGCCCGCGAGGTGCGGGAGCTCGGTTACGATCAGGTGACCACGGAGAACGGGCGGGTCACCTTCAAGGGCGACCTGCTGGCCATTGCCCGGGCCAACCTGTGGCTGCGGACGGCCGACCGCGTGCTCGTGAAGATGGGTCAGTTCGAGGCCCGCACCTTCGACGATCTGTTCGAAAGCGTGAAGGCCCTGCCTTGGCCGGACTGGATTCCCGAGGACGCCGAGTTCCCGGTCGAAGGGCGCTCGCACAAGTCCCAGCTCTCGAGCGTTCCCGCCTGTCAGGGGATCGTGAAGAAGGCCGTCGTGGAGAAAATGAAGCAGCAGTACGGTACCGAGTGGTTCCGCGAAACCGGCGGCCGCTATGTCATCGAGGTGGCCCTGCTGAACGACATCGCGACGATTACGCTCGACACGACCGGTCCCGGCCTGCACAAGCGCGGCTACCGCAAGCTCGTGACCGAAGCCCCGCTGAAGGAGACGATGGCCGCAGCCATGGTGCTGCTCAGCCGCTGGCAGCCGGAGCGTCCGCTCTACGACCCGTTCTGCGGGTCGGGCACGATCCCGGTGGAGGCCGCGATGATCGGCTGGAACATCGCCCCGGGCCTGCGCCGCACGTTCAACAGCGAAGGCTGGCCGGTCATCCCACAGGAGCTGTGGGAGCAGGCGCGTGACGAAGCGTATGACCTCGTGAAGGACGACGTGCCGATGCAGATCACGGGCTCGGATATCGACCCGGAGGCGGTGAAGGTCGCCGAGGCCTCCGCCAAGGCTGCAGGCCTGGCGAAGGAGCTGCGCCTGGAGGTGCTGCCGGTGTCGAAGATCCAGACCCGCGGCGACTACGGCGCAATCATCACGAACCCGCCGTACGGCGAGCGGCTCGGCGACCGCAGCGAAGCCGAACGGGCCGTGCGCCAGTTCGGCTCGATCTACGCGCAGCTGCCGACCTGGTCGGCGTTCATCCTCTCACCGGGCAAGCAGCTCGAGCACTACATGGGCCGCCCGTCGGACAAGAAGCGCAAGCTGTTCAACGGCCGGATCGAGTGCAACCTGTACCAGTACTTCGCCCCCGGCGGCCTTTACGGCTGGCGCAAGGAAAGCGGCAGCAAAAGCCCTGAAGCGTGATTTCACGCTCAGGGCTGTTTATTTGCTCGCAGCATCGGATGCTCGCAGATTCGGATGCTCGCAGATTCATTTTTGCGCTCCGTTATGCTTCGCATAAAGGTCGCTTCCAAAAATGAACTGCTTCGCTGAGCATCCTTGCGTACAATGCTTGCAGCTTCGTTTTTGCGCTCCGTTATGCTTCGCATAAAGGTCGCTTCCAAAAACGAACTGCTTCGCTGAGCATCCTTGCGTACAATGCTCGCAGATTCATTTTTGCGCTCCGTTATGCTTCGCATAAAGGTCGCTTTCAAAAACGAGCTGCTTCGCTGGGCAAGCCGTTACGCCCGCCTACCCCTCAGTCCGCTCCTTCGTCGGGTCGCAGCCCGGCGGCTTCACTTCCGCGGTCTCCGACAGCTTGACGAGGTAGTAGCACTCTTCCCGGGCCATGTGGTCGGCCATGAGGGGCGTGAGCGTGCCGAGCGCTTCCTTGCTCAGCCGCATCTCCTCCAGCTCGCTGAGGAACTGCCGGAAGAGCACCATCTCAAGCTCCACTTCCTTGTTGAGCCGGGCCAGCGCCGGGAACTCCTTGAGCCGGGTGCGCATATAGCCCGCCAGCTCTACGGCCTTCAAGTAATAATCGCGAAAGTGCTTGTCGAACGTCTTGGCCATGTCGATCAGCTTCGTCTCCGCCATATCCATCTCGCCGGCGATGGAGGAGACGTGCCCATAGGCATCCTGCAGCCAGACGAGGTGATGGTGCAGCTCTCCCCACACGGGAGCCGGGCGGCCGGCAGACAAATAGCTCAGCACCCGCAGGTACTCCTCCATCTCGTTGACCATGTGGTTCAAAAAAGACGGCGTGAGGCTCAGGCCGATCCGGCCCGTCAAATGCCGCTCCAGCAGGTGCAGCTTGAACGCCCTCAGCTCCTGTGCCGCCCGGCCCGCCTCCCGCGTCAGCTCCAGCAGCGCATCTTCGGCCAGCTGCCCGCGGGCCTGTGCCAGCAGATCATCCATCAGGCGGATGAATCCCTCCGCCCGCTCGAGCTCCACCTTCTCGTCTGCCGACAGCCCTCCCTTGATGAACCGGGCATGGTCCCCCAGCACCTGCAGCCAGAACCGGTGCTCGAAGAGCGCCGATCTTACGAATCCGCTCCCTTTCATACCAGCCTCCGCTCCCCTCCACATGGAGTGTATTAGTCAGAAGCATGATATGCACAAAAGCCCAGAGTGTGTCTGGGCTTGGAGGAAACCTGAGCAGGCTGCACCATAATCGATGCCAGGGTCAAAAAAAGCCCTAAATGTCCAGACCAGGCCAATTTATCATAGTGTGTGGCTAATCGCGATCATTCTTCATTTTATGTGTCATCTTTTCAGAACGGCCCCTACTCGCCGTCACCTGCCGGTTTGAGCAGAAGCAGCAGCTCCCGAATCGCCGGAGCGAGCTTATCGTTATCGTTCATTATCGCGGTGAAGATAGGCATGGCCTCCTTTAGCAGCAAATAACTGAAGGAATAATAGCTGAGAAATGCCTTTTTGTCATAACCCGGCGGCTCCTCTTCTTCCCACAGCAGTTCATCTTCGTCCTCGTCCTCCGGCCATAAGTACTTTTCATCCAGGAGCTCGTTCATCGTTCCAACCGTATCTTGCGAATCGATTGGATCCACGGTTATAGCTGCAGCTACAGACAAGTACAACTGAACCTCCTTCGAAGAGACCTTATCCGGTTTCTGTTTGGCAAGTTCCTGCAGGAGAATGAGCAGAGCCCATGGCGTCGCCTGCCACAAGGTGCTTTGGTGCTCGATTCGATTGGCGATTTCCTCATACTGCCCCATCTCCATGAGCTGCGGAATGTCAGTCCCTCTTCCGTAGGCGGTAGTCAGCCGCTGCCATGGAACACGGTTTGTCGTTTGGGCCAAAAGGTTCATTTCCATCTCCTCCTTTACCCGTTCATGATCTCATTACTTCATCAGTAATTGCGCGCTGCATCGAACCAGCCTTGAGCCATCTCCTCTGTTATGGGCTCGCCAATCATGTGATCGGACTGGCTGAGCTGCCATACTGCTTCGCCGAGGTCCTCTCTCTCGGTGGTTTCGATGCCTTTGAGGGTATTGAAGTGCATGGTGAAAGCGGTAATAGCTGCCTCGGCATCGGAAAAGCTGCGGGCCTGTGCCAAGGCGGCTTGAGCCACGTTGTAGGCTTCGTTAGCCAGCTTGGCCAGACGTTTGGGCCAGGACGAGAACGGGCGGCCAAATTCGGTCGTCCACCACTCGGGCTTTCGCAATTGGCTCACTGCTGCATGGTCGGTCCACGGGCGGGTTTTAGCGCGTGTTTTCATTTGCTGCTTAAGGCGCTTGCCCGCGGTCTCTTCCACATTGTATGCAATCAATCGGTCAAGCAGCGGCCACGCGTTCAAGGGCGGCAAGTCCTCCAGATCCGGCATGAAGCGCAGCTCCAGATTCGTTAACCGGGCTTGATGAGCCAACAAGCCTATATCGCAGAAGTTCCCCCACAAACTCAGTGAGGTAAGGTTTGGGAACCGGTCCAGGCAGTCCAGGGAGATGGGCTGTCCCAGCGGCGCGTTATGCAGCGTCAGGCTCGTCACCTGGTGCAATTCACTTAGATCGGGCAGCCTTAAAGGAGGATCCGTCTTGCGTCGGCTGGTGCGCGGCGCTAGTGTCAGAGAAGACGGCATACCACCGGTGGCCGAGAAGCGGGATAGATCGCCGGACACGTTCAGGCGAAAGGGCCTCTTCGGAAGCTGTAAGCACAGACGCCCTCCGGAATGGCCCAGATTGATATGCAAGCCATGCAAAATGGATTGGCTGGCGTCCGCCACCGTATCCGCAGACAGGACAGGAGTCCACGTCATCTCTTCAATGGGCCGCTTCCGTGCCCATTCCAGGAAGCCCGCGTCACTGCCTGTATAGTGCACATATCGCGGCCAGGGCGAGCCCGACGGCGTGAGAAAGGCATCTAATGCGGTCCAATCGATGCGTGCGTCGGGCGCGACGTGAAGGTCCGCTTTTTTCCCCAAGTGCGGCGGTCCGATGGATAGGCTGCCCACACCGGGCTCAATGACAAGAGTATGGCTGTGAGGCCCCGTCAGGTCGATGGGATAACGACCGGCTTCACTAACAGAAGCAGGAGGGCGAGCATGGTTATCATTTGGCACTTCCGTCATCCTTTCTGCTGCCCTTGGTGCTTAGGAAGGAGAGGATATTCCCAGCTGCTCCACATAATATCGATGGGCCATTTCCACAATGCGATCCTGATCTTCCCAGAATCTCTGATCAAGCTTATCCAGCATTTCCGTCTCTTTCTCGGTAAGAAATTTTGGAATATCCCAGAGTTGGGTGAGGCGGTGGTCATCCGATAAATGCTCGATACAGGCATATCCGGATTGGACAACATCGAGCGCATGGACCGCTCCGATGGCTTGTAATGCCCGTACCGCGCAGATATATGCTTCTTCTCCCCCATTGCAAAAAAACTGCAGAAACCCTCCGTTATATACATCGGCTTCCAAGATCCACAGGGCGGCAATCTCTTGTTCCTGCGGGGTAAGTGTGTCCCAGCCCGAAGCATTCTTTTTCTGCACAAAGGCTTCGGCAAAATCGCCCCATATGTCACGGATATCCATAGTACTCAAGTTATACTCCTCCTTCATGCCGAAGCCTTTATAGCAAATCTCTTCATAGCGATCCTCGCCGCCGCCTTTTGCGAGCCCGGATTTATGGGCAGCTGCTTATATTGTAAATTATTCATTTCGCGGACCACAATTTAAAAAATTTCTAGTGGAGAGCAGGACATGCGCAAAAGCCCAGAGTGTGTCTGGGCTTGGAGGAAACGTATGAGCTTTGTTATCGGTGGATCGGCAGCCCGATTCCTTCGGCGAAATCTACGAGCTTGCGGCGGTCTTCACGCGGCAATCCAGATAATCAAACAGCGGCAGGAACACGTCGTTGTTCGCTTCGCAGCGGACGGACAGCTTGACTTCCCCGCGCCAGTAGAAATTAATGATCTGTCTGCTCCGGCCCTTGACCATCTCTACATCCCAATGCGGCGACGTCAGTTCGTACACATCCCGGTTAATGAACATTTTGGGCCCTTCATTGGACAAAAACACACCCACAAAGTCCTTGCCAACCTTCGTATAAAATCCTTTTCTGCTCATAATGCTGCGTCCCTGCTCCTGCACCATTCCTGTCCACTCCTTCATTCATATAACGCCCGTTCTCCCAAAATTCAAAAGGACTCCCCTGGGCACGGGAGCCTGATCTATCGGCATCTGTCCCTGCAGGCCGGCGGACCGGACGATCCTGACACCCTCGGGCGCCGGACTCTCCACCGTTCCTGTGCCCCATTCGGGCCGCTTCGGCAGCAAAACTCGGAATTTGTCTGATTATGCTAAAGAATCCACCTCTAAGAATAAGAGATACCGGGCACCCGGTATATAGTTCTAAATACCCAATTTTTCATATTTGCATCACAATGAGGCCCATCCCATACGGACGGTACGTCAGGCGCAAGGAAGAGGAGCGGCAGAGCCCCCTTCAGGGAAAAGCAAAAAGAACCCGCCCTAATGCGACGGGTCCTTCTGCGGCACATCGGCTAAGCGCTCTTAGTGCAGTTCTTCCTTCAGACGGATCAGATAAAGTTCCGTGGGCACATCCTTGACCTGCAGCTTCCCCTGCTCATCGTAGCCGGCAACGCCGAAGTCATTGTCGTTCACCACAGCCAGCGTGTTCTTATCCACGACAGCCAGCCCTTCCAGCTTCTCGTACGGATAGCCGAGCTGCGCCACATCCGCGATGAGCTCCTTGGCCACAGGCACGATGCCCTTCTCCCGGATCTCCGAGAGACTCATGGCCTCCAGCTTCGCGCTGTGCTCGGTCCCGAGCAGATTCGTCGCTTGGGAGAAATCCGCACGGTAAATGCGCTTGATCTGGGCCTCCTCGCCCGCATTCTTGTCCCGCTCGTCCACCAGCACGACACTGGAGCTCAGCGCGGACAGATCGCTGATCACGACATCCTTCTGTTTGACATTCTTGAACGATTCCGCTTTCTCGGCGACATAGAGGTACTCGCCGACGACCTTCTTCGAAGCAAGCTCGAGCTTCAGGATGCGGAGGGCACGGGAGGCCTCCCCCGTTTTCTTGTCCGGTACGGCCATCGGGCTCTGGATCGAGGTGAACAGATACTTGCCGTCCGGCGAGATGCTCACCCCTTCGAAGCCCCGGTTCGCAATCCGCTTGGCGTATACGGCAGGAAGAATATCATAGATCTCCGTCTGTGCCCCCGCCTCTTCGAGCATGGCCTTCATCCCTTCGGGCACGAAGCGGCCGAGAATCGTACCGTCACGCGTCACCTGCACGAGCGAAGGGCGGTATTCATCGGACAGCCAGAACGTATCGTCCGCCGGGCTGTAGGCGATCCCTTCGAGATCGAGCCCGTCCGGATCATAGGCCAGCTGCTTCGTGCCGCTCACATCGTACGGCACTTCGTCCGGGCCATCCGCGTTAGGCAGCCCCGTTATCTCCGCCGATCCCGTCACCTTGTCCGTATGGCCGGCCGGCAGGTGAAGCTTGATGGTCTCCAGCACCTGAATCTCGCCGCCGGATGCCTTCATTTTATAGATCCGCGGCACAAAACCGGCATCCGGGAACGTACGAAGCTTGTCCTTGCCGAATTCGCCGTTCGGCCCCCGGTCCGCCAGCGTATAGAACGTGTCCTCCGGATCGCCCGGCAGATGCAGGAGGCCCGAGAATCCCCCTTCCTTCAGCTTGCCGGACAGCGTGCCCGGCGTCTTCCACGTATGTACCGCCGCGATCTCCGGCTTGTCCTTCAAGCGGATGGCGCCGTTCCATTCATCCCACTCCACCTGCTTGCCCAGTGCTTCTCCTAGTGAACGCAGCGGAACGTAGGTGCTGCCGTCAATGACGACCGGGTCTTTCTCCAAGGCGACCTGCTGCCCGCCCGACCAGATCCCGAACTTCACGGCAGCCGCATGCAGCCCCTCCTCCGCCGCATCCGCCCCCTGTGCGGCCAGCAGCGATAACGCTGCGAGCGACACCATCATCCATTTTGCTCTGCTTCCTGTCTGCTTCATCTTCATGACCCTCCGTCAAGGTTACTTGTCGAACGCACGGCTCGAACTCACTGCACTCCAGCATAAATCCGCAATGTTTCGACAATGTAAAGGGGATATGAAGATAACATAAAGATTCACAATCCGTCCGTACAAAGCAAAAAGGCCCCTCCCTCCGGTCAGGGAGGAAAAGGGGCTCAGTGAATCGGAAGGCTGACCTTCCTGTAGGGTGCTGTACGGTTCATGCGCTCAGGATTTCTTTATATACTTGGCGGCCTTCTCGATCGCCTCATCCTCGGTCTTGCCGGTGACGTACCGGCCGTTCACGAAGATGAACGCGAAGCGGGAGCACGGACCGCAGTAGGATTTGCACCCCACCTTGATCTCGGCGTCCGGCGCCAGCTTCTGCAGCTTCGGAAGCGCGGTCTTCATGCGCATGTGCTTGCATTTGTCGCAAACCCGGATATCATTGGCCATGCGGGCATTCCTTTCTATTCCAAGCACGGTCCTTCTTAGTGGTCGCCGTGGTTGCCTTTGCTCGGATTCGTTACGGCGAAGCCCTCTTCAGGAACATAAAAATAATCGATCCGGATGCCGTCCAGGAGAGGCTCGTCCTTCTTCAGGATCACGTCGATGCCCTTGTCCGTCGATACGACTACGTCGTCTTCGGTCGGTGTATCCATCGCCATGCCGTAGTGGGCATGGTCGCCGTGGGAGTGCGTGATGTAGACGCGGAGCTTAAGTTCTTTATTTTCTTCCTGCTGCAGTTCGGTCTGAAGCACTTTAGCGGCGTTGCGCGAAATTTTGACGTTCATTATGAGGTCCAACTCCTACTTGTACGTTTTTCAATTCATTGTACGCAATCGGTGCCGGGAAAGCAACCATTGTCCTATGGAATGCGTAAACAAAAGGGAGGCTTCCGCCGCTTTTTCCCAGCTCCCCCTTATTTGCCATTTGAAGGCTTCTGAACTACTATGGAAAGTAACGGGCGGATCCAGCCATTAGTATCGATCGGTTACCTGCTTACCCCGGGGTAACGGGCTGCCCCCAATCCAGCGAAAGTGAGGCTGATGAGGAAATGACCTTACACGAAAGTAAAACGGCTTCCGCCAAAGAAGCCAGCAGTTACATACCGAAGAGCCCCGTGAACGTGGAATGCTCCATTGAAAAGGCCTTGGATGTTATCGGAGGCAAGTGGTCATTTCTGGTCATCCGTGAATTATTCTGCGGCAAAAAACGCTTCGGCGAGCTGCAGCGCTCCATTCAATCCGTGTCCCCCAAATCCCTGACCGATACGCTGCGCCACCTCGAGGAATACGGTGTGCTGGAACGCACCGCTTATCCGACCGTTCCCGTAACCGTCGAATATTCGCTGACCCCGAAGGGCGAAGACCTGCACCAGATGATCAAAGAAATGAAGGTGTGGGCCGCCAAGTGGTGCTGACCCGATCCGCTAATCCGAGGTGACCTAGACGCATGATCTCTTTTTACCGCAAATATTACAAAACGGCGATCGACATCGGCCTGCTCGTCCTGACCGTCTACCTGTTCATGTCCGCCTTCAGCTATATGTACCGGATCGCCACCCCGATCTTCATGGCCTTCGTCATCTATCTCATCATCGAGCCGCTGGCCCGGGCCCTGCACCGCAAGGGAATGAAGAAATCGATCGCCTCCGCGCTGTCCACGCTGGTCTTCGTGCTTGTGATCTTAAGCGCCCTGACGGGCATCGGAGCCATATTCACTTCCCAGATCATCAACCTGAAGGACAAGCTGCCGGAGTACGCCGCGGTCATGGAACGGGAGATCATCGAACGGACCGACCAGCTGCAGGAGCGGCTCGGACCGCTTCCGACGCAGGACATCATCAACCGCGTCAAGGAGTACTCGACCGAGATCACAACGAAGGTGACGCAGATTGCCCGGAACTTCCTGACAAGCACGTTCACCATGCTCACCTCCTTCTCCACCTTCATTGTCAATTTCGTCATCGGGATCATACTCGCCTACTTCCTCAGCATCGAGATCCAATCATGGAAGCGGGCGGCCGCCGAAAAAACGCCGAGGACCTTCCTGAAGGTGTTCCACTTTCTGAGGGAAAACGTCCTGATGGGCATCGCAACCTACTTGAAAGCGCAGGCGAAACTCATCACCATCACCTTCGTGGTCATCTTCGTCTCCCTGCTCATTCTTGGGGTCAACAACGCCTTCTCCGTGGCACTGCTTGCGGCCATCTTCGATGTGCTCCCGCTGCTCGGCGTGGCGACACTCTTCATCCCCTGGATCATCTACCTGCTTATCGTGAAGCAGACGACACTCGCCATCTCGCTGGCTGTGCTCCTTCTGGTCGTCGTGGGAGTCCGGCAGATTCTCGAGCCTAAGATTACCGGCGATTCGCTCGGCGTTTCGGCCTTCACCATGCTGTCGTTCATGATCATCTCGCTCTCCCTCTTCGGTGTGGCGGGCTTGATCCTGTCTCCGGTGCTCATCATCCTGATCAAAGCCCTCTATGAGCAGGGCTATCTCAAACGCTGGATCCGCATGCCCGATGAGGAATACGAGCCGGAACGCCCGAACCCGCTGTAAAAAAGAAGGATGGGCCGCATCCAGCGGCGACGACAAAAAGGAGGACCTTTAGGGGGTCCTCCTATTTACCATGTACGGCTCTACGGCTCCTCGGATGGGCCGTGGGCCGTGGGCCGCAGACGGCATTACGCACTTTCACGGAAGCAGCTGCCCTCCGTTATCCGTTCAGCTAGCTGGGGCCTACCGTGAACGGGGCCGTGTATTCTGAGCTGATTGCGCCGCGTCCCCTTCGGTCCGCACGCCGAACAGCCGCACGAGGGCATCCACAGAAGATTACAGGTACCGCTCCGCCCGCTCTGTGAACCAGTTCATGAGAAGCAGCGTAACGGCCACATCGTCCACCGGCAGGAAATTCAACAGATCCGGTGCAATCCAGTACACGAGCACCGGGACGGCGAAGAGCAGCTTCTCCCTCAGCGGGACTCTCGGAGAGCGGAGAAGCGGGACGATCCGGCGGAAGACATGTCCCCACCGGCGCATCGATAACAATCGGTTCCACATCACACTAACCTCCTTGATCTGTGGGCTGGTTCATCGCTTGGACTCCAGCCTCTCCAGTATACCGGACTCCCCCGGGTATTCCGAGCAGGCTCCCCGTTCTTGAACAGGCTTCCTGATACAGATTACGTTCCCGGGCCCATTCCGTTTCACTGCGGCCTCCCCGCCAGCCTGCGGTAGTCCCCCGGCGTCATTCCCTTGTGCTCCCGGAACACACGGCTGAACGTCTGGAAGGAACCGAACCCGGCCTCCAGCGCAATATCGAGCGTCCGCATATCGGTGGAAGCCAGCAGCGAGCAGGCATGCCGGAGCCTCACCTCCTGCACGAGCTTGCTGAACGGCACTCCGGCCTGCCGCTTGATCGCCTCGCTGAGCTGGGAGGGGCGGTAGCCGAACCGCTCCGCCAGGGTCCCCAGCTGCAGCTCCTCCCTGTAGTGCGAATGGATATAGTGGATGACCCGCCAGACGTCCGCGCCGCCCGAGGACACCATCCCCGCGGAATCCGGCAGAGCTCCGCCTTTGCCCGCCCGAGCCCGCTGCAGGCGCAGCAGAACCTCAGCCAGCTTTAGCCTCAGCAGGAAGTCTCTCCCTACACCGCCGCCCCGGTATTCCTCCAGCATCTCCCGCACCAGCGCTTCCATCCGGCTGCGCTCCTCCCCATTCAGCTTGACGTGGGGAGCCTGCTCCGCTTCACTGAACAGCAGGGCCGACAGCGAATCCTGTTCCCGGAAGGCAGGCAGCAGGAGACTTAGGTCGAACATGCAGTTGAAGAGCCGCAGGCTCCCCCCTGGCAGGGCGCAGAGCTCATGCACCTGATACGGCAGCAGGAAGGTAAAGACCCCGGGCTCCATCGCATGGGTTCTTCCATTGACCGTCTCGGTGCCTTCGCCCCCGATCACCAGGGAGAACTCCAGGAAGTCGTGACGGTGAGCCGGGAAGCGGCCCCGGATCTCGTTAAGGGAGATGTGCAGAGGCAGCCCTGCCTCAATGAACGGATAATCCGCCAAGTGCTTGCTTTCGGGAAACACGGTCACCTGCCCCACCTCCTGTTCCGCGCAGCGCGATAGAATGAGACCTTTTTCAGATATTCTGAGATGGTCCGTGCCTTCTTCTATTTTATCATGGAAGCGTATCCTATTTACTATCCCCTAAAAGGAGACCGACCGATGACGATCCCCCTGATCGGCCCGCTGACTTCCGCGAAGATCATGCGGCGCCACCCGGCCAATCCGGTTCTGAAGCCCTCCGATGTGCCCTACGGGCCGGCCCTCGTCTTCAATGCCGGCGTGACCAAGTTTCAAGGCCGCTATGTCATGGTATTCCGCTGTGATTATGGCGATGCCGAAGCGCAAACCCTGCTGCCCAGCCATACGACGAATCTCGGACTCGCCTTCAGCGATGACGGGATCCGTTGGGACATCCGACCCGGACCGTGCTTCGGCCTGACGGGCGGGGAGATCATCCGCACGTATGATCCCCGGCTGACGGTCATTGACGGCCGCTGCTACATGTGCTTCGCGGTGGATACGAAGCACGGCATCCGGGGAGGCATCGCGGTCACCGACGACTTCGAGCGCTTCGAGGTGCTGAGCATGTCGGTGCCGGATAACCGGAATATGGTGCTCTTCCCCGAGCGGATCGGCGGCCGTTATGTCCGCCTCGAGCGTCCCATGCCTGTGTACAGCCGGGGCCGAGACCGGTTCGACATCTGGGTCTGCGATTCCCCCGATCTGAAATATTGGGGGAACGCGAAGCTGCTGCTGGGCGTCGAGGACCTGCCGTATGCCAATGACAAGATCGGCCCCGGAGCACCGCCGGTGAAGACAGCCAAAGGCTGGCTGACCGCCATCCACAGCGTGGATATCGACCCGTCCCGGGGAAAGAACGGCTGGGAACCCGCCTGGAAGAAGCGGTACTGCGCCGGGCTCGCCCTCCTCGACCTCGAAGACCCTAGCCGCGTCGTCGGGCTGTACCGGGAGCCGCTGCTCGCGCCGGAGGCTCCGTATGAGGCGGAAGAGGGCTTCCGCACCCAGGTCATCTTCCCCGGCGGCATGGTGCTCGAGGATGACGGCGAGGTCAAGATCTACTACGGCGCCGCCGATACGGTGGAGTGCGTAGCGACCGCCCACGTCGACGACCTGGTGAAGCTCTGCCTTGAGGGGGGGCCGAAGGGGTAGCTTCTCTTATTCATATTTGTATTTTATTACAGCAAGGATAAAAACACAGTGAGCCGCCTTCCCCTGACAGGGAAAGGCGGCTCACTTCGCTGCCATGACAAGGCCTACAGCCTCAAGCCTTCCAGCATGAGCGGCAGCAGCTCGTCGTAAATGCGCGGGAATTGGGACAGCGGAAGCGGGTTCACGCCGAAGCCCGCTTCGATCGTGAAGCCGGGCCTGCGGAACTCCTGGATGAACCAGTCCTTGTAGCCGGCATCGCTGCCGGTCAGCTTCACCGCACGGTAACCGCTGCAAAGCGCGAGCCGTTCCGCAAGCGCTTCGGCCTCCGGCGGCTCCAGGCCGCGGTAATTCCAGTAGAGCTCCCGGCCCTGCGTGTGGAAGGCCATCACCAGGGCCAGCGGCCGGCTGCGTGTGAACGCGGCCATGGCCGCCGCCTCCGGCTCCGTCAGCGGTGCCCCTCCCGTGTAATCCCGCGGGCCGGGGCCGGGCACGGCACGCCGGTCGCGCTCCTCCTCCCAGTGGGCCGGGAACTGATCGTTGAGATCGACTCCGCGGATATTGGCCTTCCAGCCCGAGAAGTCGCAGGAGCCGCCATTGCTCTTCAGCAGCTCGCTGTGGTAAGGATGCTCCGGCGGAGCTCCGCGCAGCACGAGCTCCACGCCGTCCGGGTTAACCATGGGGACAAGCCACAGGGTCGTGGCTTCGAACAGCTGCCGCATATCCCGCCCCAGCAGCGGCAGAGAATTCTCATAAGCTCCCGCATACGCCTCCAGGAAGCGCATGAGCAGCAGGGAGGTGATCCATTCGTTGCCATGGAACGAAGCGTTATAATGCACTTCCCTCGGCCCCCGGCCCACCCGCACCAGCGGAATGTCCCGGCCCATCACGCTGGCGCCGAGCGAAGTGATCTCAAGGAAAGGATACAGCCTGCCAAGGTGCGACAGGTCTTCCATCAACTCCGTATAACCGTAAGGTCTTGTGCAGTCCACTACGGATACAGGCCCCGCATAGGGAATAATCAGTGTTTGTCCGATCCGCAGCCGCCGGGGGTCCACCTCCGGATTGGAGGCCGTAAGCTCCTCCACCGTCAGCCGGAAGCGGGCCGCCACGGCGGCAAACGTATCTCCCGCCTGAACCGAGTACCGGTTCAACGGGCGGATGGGAATTTGGATCACTTGGCCCGGGGACAGCGTTCCCCCCTCGCCAAGCTGCGGGTTCGCCCCGCAGAGCGAGGCCGGGTCTGTCCCGTACCTCGCGGAGATCCGCCCAAGCGTATCTCCGCGCCGCACCACATAAGGAAACGTCATGCTGCAGCCCTCCTGCACCGCCGAATACCGGCGGTCATTTGACAAGCCTGCCAGGTGTCATGGCTTCCTAATGTGTATGCGCTCCGGTCAAATAATATTCGGCACGCGCCAGACGACCGGCGTCACCCGGATTTGTTCGTTCAGCCAAGTCTGCGCAATGGATTTAAACATCCGTGGATCCCCGCTGCAAAAGAACTGGTGCACAGGAATGGACCCCGTACTGGCCAGCAGGCCTTTATGATAGAGTATCGTACTGATTTCTCTGGCCGTCTCGTCCGCCGAAGAGATCAGGGTCACCTCCGGCCCCATCACTTCCCCGATCACCTCGGTCAGGAAGGGATAATGGGTGCAGCCAAGAATGAGGCAGTCCATAGGAATGCGGCGCAGCTCTCTCAGCGAGTCTTCGACAACACGGCGCGTGTGCTCCGTGCGAAACTCGCCCTTCTCGACGAGCGGCACAAAGGACGGACAAGCCCGGCTCACGACTTCGATCTGCGGTGCGATCTGGCGCAGCGCCTGTTCGTAAGCATGGCTTCGGATCGTTCCTTCCGTCCCGATGACCCCCACCATTTGATTTCGTGTTGTCTTAATGGCCGCCCTAGCGCCGGGATGGATCACCCCGATGACCGGAATGGGAACCCGGGCGCGAATCTCCTCCAGAGCGACGGCGGTTGCCGTATTGCAGGCAATCACGATCATTTTGGGCCTGAACTGCAGCAGATAATCGACAATTTGATGCGTGAAGCGGGCCACTTCCTCGGCATCTCTCGGACCATAAGGCGTTCGCGCCGTATCGCCGAAATAGATGATTTTTTCTTGGGGGAGCTGCCGCATGACTTCCTTCGCAACGGTCAAACCGCCGACCCCTGAATCCAATATGGCAATCGCTTGCTGCACGTGGGTTTCGCTTCCTTTATCTTGGAGTGTGATAACCTTCGGTGAATTCTCCTTAGTTTATGAGAGGAGAGGAAGAAAGGTACCAAACCTGCGCGGTTGTCCGCCTCAGGCTTATTCATAGTACCAAAGCCCGGCACAAATGAAAACCCGCTGCGGCTGACAGCGGGATGAGAAGACGATGACGCGGATTATGGGGAAGCAGGCGGTTTGATGTCGGTCAGCAGTGCGAACTCGTAGCCGGCCCCCCGCACCTCTTTGATAATGCGGTCGAGCGCCTGGATATTCTCCGGCGAGCCCTGGTGCATCAGGATGATGTTGCCGTCATGCAAATTATTCATAATGTCGTTATACGGATCCTCCGCACCGTTCTTGCGCGGCTCCCAGTCCCGCATCGCGGTGGACCAGAACACCGAGGTATAGCCCATGTCCGAGACGGTCTTCAGGATATGCATGTTATACCGGCCGTAAGGAAAGCGGAAGTAGGGCTGGATGTTCTCCCCCGTCACTTCCTTGTACAGCTTCTCGTAATCCCGGATTTCCTTTACGATCTGCTCGTCGGTCTGTTCGTTCATATCGGTATGCGTCATCGTGTGGTTGGCCACCAGGTGGCCGTCTTTCACGAGCTGGCGCACGAAGTCCGGATCTTTCTTCACATTATATCCTGCGATAAAAAAGTTCGCCTTGGCCTTGTTATCCCGCAGCGACTTCAGCAGCAGTTTTGTGTCGCCGAGCGGGCCTCCGGTGTCGATCGTCAGGTACACCTTCTTGCCGGTGCCGACCCACAGCGCCTTGGTCCCTTCGGGATACGTCTTCGTCTCCCCCGGGAAGCTCGGTACCTGGCCCTTCGACTTCTTCATGTAATACCACGAGAGCGCCTTGCGGTCTCCGGTTCCCTGGGCGGGCGCCGGCTTCGCAGCTGCGCTTCCCACTGCCGCAGCCGCCGGATTGCGCGGAGCGGGCGAAGTGCTCTTCTCGCCGTCCGCGGACTTGGCGGCTGCGGCGGTTTTGCCGGCATCGGCAGGCTTCGCGCCGCCGTTGTCCGCCGGCTTGGATGCGGACGCGGCGGCTCCATCGGCGCCTGCGGCGGCGTCCTTCGGCTGGGGCTGGGCCGCACCCGTGCCGCTCTTGGCGTTGGCGGCCGGCTTGGCCTCTTCTGCAGGCTGCGGCGCCGTTTCCTTGGCCGATGGCTGCTTCGCCTCCTTCGGCTGGTTCCCTTCTTGGGCGGTCTCCCCCGCAGCGATCGGTGTCTTGGCGGGCTCCGGCTGTGCGGCATCCTCTACTTTGACGCTGCACCCTGCGAGCAGGGCCCCGAGCGCTGCGGTCAGCATGATCATTCTGGCGGTAGGATTCATCTCAGCTCTCCTTTATCCATGATGCTGACATTCGCCGTTCGTCACCGGAAGAGCGAATTGACGTTCGCGTCCATTGTACCAAAGCCTTCCTGCATCTGGCAATCGAGGCAGGGCAAGCCGGGTGGCTGCCCGCACACAAACAGCCGTCCTCCCACATCCCATAAGGATGCAGAGAGAACGGCTGTATTTGAACAATGGGTCGGTTCCAGACCGCCGGCAGGATCAATCCCCCGTTGCGCCGAACCGCACCCGGCCGCTTACTGGAACTTCGGCAGCCAGCTCCCGTGCGCCTCGATCAGATCGTCGCACAGCGCGACGATGTCGTCGATCGACAGCTCGGCGGCCGTATGCGGATCGAGCAGCGCCGCGTGGTAGATATGCTCCTTCTTGCCGGTGAACGCCGCCTCCAGCGTCAGCAGCTGCGTGTTGATGTTCGTGCGGTTAAGCGCGGCCAGCTGCGGCGGCAG
The DNA here is from genome assembly GCF_049942825.1 of Paenibacillus sp. S-38. Classification (NCBI taxonomy): domain Bacteria; kingdom Bacillati; phylum Bacillota; class Bacilli; order Caryophanales; family Paenibacillaceae; genus Paenibacillus; species Paenibacillus sp. S-38. The sequence continues at coordinate 1,997,315 of NZ_CP187970.1, read as the reverse complement.
ATCCCCGACATAGGTCGGCGTTACGCCGCTTGCATCCACGAGACACGGCACCTCGACGCAGGCTTCCTTCGGCAGATTCGTGATGAGGCCGGTGTTCATGACGTTGCCGCCGATTTTGAAGGGCTGGTTCGTCACCATCGCCTCAAAGATATAGGAAGCGTATTCATGAGAACGCTTGTGCTCGAGATGCTTGCTGCCCACGAGCTCTTCGCGCATCGTCTTCCACCGTTCGATCTGCTCCACGCAGCGGCGCGGATATTCATCCAGCGGAATGTTGAAGCGGTCGATCAGCTCCGGATAGTTCTTTTTGATGAAGTAAGGGTGGTATTCCGCATTATGCTCGGAGGACTCGGTGACGTAGTAGCCGAAGCGATGCATGAGCTCGAAGCGTACCATATCGTGGTGCTTCTCCTTCTGCTTCTCGAGGGCACGGCGTTTGATCTCCGGATAGAGGTCGACGCCGTCCTTGGTCACCTCGAGCAGCCAGGCCATGTGGTTGATACCCGCAATCTTCGTCTGCACGCCGTCCTTGTCCATACCGAGCGAATCGAACAGGTGCGGCATGCATACCTGCACGCTGTGGCAGAGGCCTACCGTCTTGATGCCCCCATGCGTGATCATCGCGTTCGTCAGCACGGCCATCGGGTTCGTGTAGTTGAGGAACCAGGCGTCCGGGCACACCTCCTGCATGTCCCGGGCAAAATCCATCATCACCGGAATCGTGCGAAGGTTGCGGAAAATGCCCCCGATGCCCAGCGTATCGGCAATCGTCTGCCGGAGCCCGTATTTCTTCGGAATCTCGAAGTCGGTGATCGTGCAGGGGTCGTAGCCCCCGACCTGGATCGCGTTGACGACGAACTTCGCTCCACGCAATGCCTCCTTGCGGTCCGAATACGCTTTCACAACACAGCCGCTGCCGGAACCGGCTTTCAGGTTGTTCAGCATGTTCTCCGAATCCTTCAGCCGCTCCCCGTCAATATCGAACAGCGCGAGCTCGAACTCCTGCAGCGCCGGCGTCAGCATAACGTCGCCCAGCACATTCTTCGCGAATACGGTGCTCCCCGCACCAAGGAAAGTAATTTTGTCAGCCACTGTACATCCGCCTCCCAAGCGTTTGGATATGGAATGTTTTGCCTAAGAAGACTATACTCCCCCGCCTGGGAAAACGGTATGGACACATGCGATATGTATATGGACGAATGTCGTTTGGGATTAGTCCCGGTCGGCCGCCCACAGCAGCAGCTGGATGATCGTAATCAGCGCGAAAGCGATCAGCGCCAAGAACGGGATCGTGATGAAACCGAGCCAGTCGATATAATCGACATCGCATGGCACCAGGCCGCAGGCCGTCGCTCCCGATTTGAACAATTCCGTCTTCTGCATGAGGTAGTGATACAGCGAGATGCCCCCGCCCCAGATCGACATCGGCAGCACGTAATGGTACAAATGTCGTTCCTTGCGAACGGCCGCTATGGCCAGTATAATCACGAGAGGATACATCAGGATCCGCTGGAACCAACAGAGCCTGCAGGGCTCATAGTGCATAATCTCCGAAAAATACAAGCTGCCCAGCGTCGCCGTCAAGGCGACCATCCAAGATAAATGCATGGCATTTTCGCGTATAAACGGCTTCCATCTCATAAGGCTTTTGTCTCTCCCTTCATGATTCCCATCATAACAGAACCTCCGGAGGTGTGTCATCATGGCCGAGAAGCTGCATTCGGTAGCGATCAACCCGGCCCCCGGCAAAGGCGAAATGGCCGTCCTGTTCTGCGGCCATGCCGAAACCCTGCCCCTGCACAAAGCGGGGCCTCAGGTTCTCGACTACCATCTGGTTCATCTCGTCACCTCGGGCAAGGGAACCTTCCGCTGTAAGGGGCGGGATTACCGGCTCGGTCCCGGGGACAGCTTCTTCATCTTCCCGGAGGAGCTGGTCGCCTACGCCTCGGATGAGGCCGAGCCCTGGAACTACCGCTGGATCGCCTTCAACGGCTCTCGGGTGAACGAGTCTCTGAGCGAACTCGGCATTTCGCAGCATCACCCCGTGACCCGCTCCAGGGACTTCCGGCGGCTCGGCGCCCTCTTCCATAAGATGGAGCGGACGCTGGCTTCCGGCCGGCCCGGCAGTGACCTGCAGGCCGGAGGGTATCTGCGGCTGGTGCTCGCCGAATACGCGCAGGAAGCGGCGGCGGCGGCGCCTCCGGTCGCTGAAGGCTCCATCATCCAGCAGCAGGTGGAGCAGGCGATCCGCTGGCTGACGCTGCAGTACTATCAGCCGATCTCCATCGAGCACATGGCAAAGACGCTCGGCTATCACCGGACCCACCTGTCCAAAATGTTCAAGCAGCACACCGGCATGTCCCCCATGCAGTTCCTCCTTCAGGTTCGCATGGAGCGGGCGAAGCGTCTGCTGCACGAGAGGCTGACGATCGAGCAGGTTGCTTCCTCCGTCGGTTTTGCCGATGCGCTGTACTTCTCCAAACAGTTTAAGAAGTGGTATGGAGTCTCCCCATCCGACTATCGGAGCAGTCAAGCGGCCTCGCCGGTGTGAGAGGCTGCTGTAGTGGACAGGCCGGGCCAGATTCAGCCCGGGTCCGTCACGGAGCCGTTGAATCGGAGTGTATCCGGCTCTTCCGCTTCATCGAAACCGTTAGGGAAACTCTGTTTAGTGACGCGCTGTTTCTCCAGCCGCCCCAGCGGGTAAGGCGGCATTAGGCTTGGTTACTCTCCCGCCCTGAGTCCATCTTGTGCAAGATTGTTCCCAGGCTGCTGAGCCGATGCCCCCAAGCCAAGACTTCCTGCTGCCAATCCGCCACTTAAAAGGAGGCACCGCCGCACATGACAAAACACTTGCGCATCCTGCCTCTGCTGCTCCTATTCTTCGGTGCATTATTCGGCGCGCTTGCGCCGACGACCGGCGTCATCTATGCGCTGAGCTGTGCCGTGCAGCCCTCCGCTCCTGAAGAATATGACCGAAGCACCCTCGTCTTCCGCGGCATTGCCGAAGAGAAGTCCGGAGACGAAACCTTCACCTTCCGCACCGTGCACACCTGGAAAGGACCGGACGAGCAGCAGTTCGAGGTGAGGGTAAGCTCGTGGATTCCTATCACCCTCGGCGACGAGTACCTCGTCTATGCGGCGGAGGCGGACCGCGTCCTTACCGCACACCTTTGCGGCCGTACGGGTCTCTGGTCCGCCGCGACCGAAGACCGCGTGTTCCTGCCCGCGCCGCTGCATACCTTCGACCCGGCGGCCGAGACGCCAATGTCATCCCTAGCGCGGACGCTGCTCGGAGCGTCGCTGGTCATTGCGCTGCTGGTCGTACTTCGCGTGTACAGCCTGCGCAGCAGGAAGAAGCGTACGAAGCGCTGAGCAGGGTAGCGGGGCTCGGAGCACGACCCGGCGCTCAGGCAGCCTCTCCGGCGAGGCAGGTGAGGTATGTCGGTGGGTGAGCCACCTACCGGTATGGCAAGCTTCGTCTGCCGGACAAACCCACCCCAAGGTTTGGGCACCTCCCGAAGAACCAAGCCGGAAATGAAAAGGTATCTGGTGTTTCTCATCGGATATGCCCTATTTCGGGCCATCACAGCCATTCTCCCTTCGCGGAGTGATGAATCACATCGCATACTCGCACACCTTCCATTCAGTAGTCGGCGATGTAATGCATCTCATCGTATAACCCGGCAGCGATGCCCGCGGTCCATAATCTTTACCCTTTCAATGACAGTTAGGGCTGCGGCGGCTTCCATCCGCTTCGGCATGTCCAATGCTTTTCATCCTTTGCAGCCGGACGCCAATTCCTTTATCGCCCTGCCTTCCCTCCTACCGCAGGCTCACTACAAAAAAAGCGAGAGCTCAACCCATGAGCCTCGCTTTTTTTCATGCCTTTGGCCGCACGCCCCCCGCTCCGCTCCCTCCTAGACGGTGAAGCTGTAAGCGACCTCCGCTTCCGTACCCGCGGCCCGTACAAGCTGCATCCACTGCTCCTGCGGTACAACGTCCACGACCGCCTTGATCCCCAGCTTCGCAAAATCCAGCTGCGGCACGTCCTCCATCCGCAGCCGTTCCGTCACCAGCTTCCCGAGGACGCCGGGAAAGCGTTCCTCCATCTGCTGCAGCCGGTAGAGTCCGGTCTCGAAGTCCCTTCGCGACGCGTTCACCGAGCCCAGGATCAGCTTGTTCTCCAGCACGAGCTCCCGGTTGAGCAGATCCGCCGAGATGCGGATGCTGCGGGAGCCGGGCGTGACCCCGAGCAGCGCCAGCACGCCGTTCGGCGCGAGCGCCTCCATCGCATCGAATGCCAGCGGGCTGAAGCCCGTACATTCGAAGATGAGGTCGGCCCGCTTGCCCTGCGCAGCCAGGAAGGCGCTCAGCGGCGAGACGGCCGCTCCCGCCTCAGTCCCAGCGGCGGCGGCCGGCGCATCCTCCGCCTCCTTGTACAGCCCGCCGCACTCGCGCACAAGCTGCGCCCCCGGGGAATCCGCCGGTGCCTTCGACCAGACGATGGTCTCGAGGCCGAGACAGCGGCAGGTCAGCGCCGCCAGCAGGCCGAGCGGCCCCGAGCCGAGCACGACCGCCGTCTTCGGCTGCCAGACGAGGCGCTGCTGCACGCGCTGCACCTCGCTCCACACCTTCTCGACGATGCTCTGCGGCTCCGTCATGACGCCGTACGGCAGCGCCTCCGCCGGCACGCGCACGAGATACCGGGCCTCCTCGACATAGTACTCGGAGAGGTACCCGTGCGCGCCCTTGATCCCGCGCTCGACATACGCGCCGCTCTCGCAGAAGTCCTGCTGCCCGTTGCGGCAGGCCACGCAGGCCTGCACCGTGCAGGGCCTGCGCACGAGGGCGCAGACCGCGTCACCGGGGTGCAGGCCCGTCGCCGGGTCGGCTTCCTCCACCACACCGAGTGACTCGTGCCCGATGATCAGCGTCGTATCGCCTTCCGGCGGAACGCCGTACTTTTCGCTGATGATCTCCCGGTCCGTGCCGTCGAGGCCGACGCACAGCACCCGCACCAGTACGTCCGACGGCGTGCGCCGCCGCGGTCTTTCCGCCTCCCCAAGCTCCAACCGCGGCTCCCCGCCTCCCGCTCCCGGGGTGACAGTCAATCCCGTTACCCTGATCGCTTTCATACTTACCCTCCCATCGGCTCCAGCAGCCTCTCGTCGCTCTGATCCTCACGCCCGTGCTTCTGGTGACGGAACAGCTTCACCTTCGCGAGATACTCCTGCACGACCTTCACGAACGTGGCATGCGACCAGGTCAGCGGGGACACGGACATCGGCTCGCCCGTGAAAGGATGTACCTGCTCCGCCAGGATGCCGGACGGGAGCGCATGGCTCATCGTCCAGCGGATGAGCTCCATGGCCGGTGCGAGATCCTGCTCCCGCGCAGCGCTTGCAATCAGATATTCGGCGTACCACAGCGTACAGATGAACCAAGGATTGCCCGGCACCCGGCTGACGTCCTTAGTCACCTGATGATAGTAGTCGTTGCTGTAGCGGCCCAGGCCCCCGACCTCCGTCTGAACCCACAGCTTCTCGCGGATCGCCTTCATCGTTGCGGCTACCCGGGGATCCGACGCAGGCAGCAGCCCGAAGTCAAACAGGGCGTACATACTGGCATCCAGCGTTAGATCGGGCTCGTACGTCTTCTGATCATAGTTCCAATAGAGCGAGCGGACAAAACGCTGCTCGCTCTCGGAATACATGTATTTTTCCGCAGCCGTCTTTACCTTCTCCGCCTGATCGCGGTAGTACACGGCCCGGGCCTTGTCCTGAAAATAATCCGCAAAGTTCGCCGCAGCCAACAGCCCGGCATACACGCTTGCCACCGTGAACAGATGCACGCCGTAGCGTTCCTCCCACAGATCATACGAGGGCAGCGGCAGCCCGGACGCATCCTGGTACTTCGTCATGAAGTCCGCCGCAGGCAGGACAAGGTGGTCGTAATCGTCCCGCGCCTCGTCCAGCGTCCGGGCGAGCTTGTGGTGATGCCAGAGGGCATAGATAACAAGCGCCGTCTCATCCTCCTGGATCGGGAGCTGCTTCTCTCCCCGCACATCGATCCATGGATGCCAGGAAGAACCCGGAGAACCGTCCGGATTGTACTTATGCAGCAGGTAGCCTTCGGTCGCCAGGCCCTTCTTGCAGAATTGAAAAAAGCGCTTCGTCAGCGCATGATATCCCGAGCGGTCCAGCGCATGCGTAATGAGAGCCCCGTCGCGGGGCCACATGTAGGAGTACGTATCCTTATTGAATTTCATGATATCGGAGTCATTCGCTGCGATAATCGCCCCGCGGTTATCCGTATTGGCCCGGACAATCAGCAGACTGCGCTTGTAGAACAAAGCCACGTCCGGCTCCAGCAGCTTCAGGTCGTGCCGGTCCATCGCCAGCCACTGCAGCCAGTGGTTGTAGGTACGCTGCAGCAGCGTGTGGGGGTGTACCCGGCGCACTTCCTTTTCCACACGCTGGATGTCCGCGGCATTCTTTCCGAACACGATCCAGAACCAAGCCTCCGCCGATCCGCCGCCCGGCACCCGCAGTTCCAGCTCGATCGTCCCGTCCACCGAGCCCTGCGCAATCGGATGTCGTCCGAGCTTCCCGTCCTCGGCGTCCTTCCAGGTGCCCTGCAGGTGGTTCATCTCCTTCTGTCCGATCGCAAAGGACGAGATTCCGGCCTCCTTGCCGCCCGCCGCCGAGCAGGAGAGGGACAGATAACGGTGTCCCTTGTAGAACACCAGCGATTTCAGCTCCGGGTCGTAGTAGACCGTATCTCCCACCCCGTTGCCGTACAGGTGCAGGTCCAGGTGAAAATACAGCTTGACCGTCCGCTCCTCTTTCCTGCGGTTCTCGATGACCACCTTGCGGACGAAGACGTCTTCCTGCACATCGACGCCATCCCGGATGAGCAGACCGAGCCCTAGCCGCTCGTGCGCACACTTCACGTTCGTCACCAGCGACTCGTTCAGGTAGCCCGCTTCCCTCTTCAGCTCGGGGTTATCGATCCAGAAGAAATCCTCCGCCGTCCATACCCCGAAGTGGGACAGATGATCCAGCGCCTGATTTTCCTGGCCCACGTAAGGAAAATACATATCGCGCAAATTATAATTCGTATCGAAGTTCACCAGAACATTGCCGTTACCGATCGGCAGATCGCGTGCCATTAACGGTTCATCCCCTTCCTGTTCTTCCTACTTTCCCCTCAGCTGGAACCCATTTATGCATTTTTCTTCAAAAAACCGTCGCTTTGAATGGAAACGTATGGTATACTCCTCGTTGTTGAAGGGGCTTCGTTCAGGGGCCTGCAGACGCAAAAAGACCAGCCCACAGGCCGGTCTCATGTGATTCATCCCGCTCTCGCCCCGAACGATCGGGGCTCTGTACAGGTTCTATTCATTTTCTCTTCCTCCCGTGCTTCACAAGGGTCATTCGGCGCGAATGGCGGAGCCAAGAGTAGTAGGCTTTGAGATCGCGCAGCTGAATATCTTGGGATACGCGTCCAAGGAAGGTCACGACGATCATCTTGTGCAGGGGATTCCCCGCGATGTCCGTCTCCTCCTTCATTTCCACGAATTCCGCTACCATCACCAGATCTTCATCAATTAGATATACGTCTTTCTCGTTAGCATAATAAGGCTGGATTTTGTCATTCTTCATTTTGTCCCATAAGAAGGAACAGATATGTTCAATTCCGCCCTGTTCCGTTTCCACCCGTTCCGTCCAGCGGCTGAGCGCGTGGCTCGTGATGACAATATCCGCTACCTTATAACCGTTGAACGCAACGTAGAAAGGCTCGTAAGTACTCCACCGGTTCATGATCTTATCTCTCATTAGTTGTCCCCCCTTTTTCTCCAGAAGTATACTACTTCTAATGTATTATTGGTATTACAAACAGTCAAGACTTTGTTCGGTACATTAAAGATTTTTTTATAATGCTATTTCTTTTCATAGCTATGTCCGGTACAATAGGACAAGAGAGGAGTGAACAGGATGGGACAGCCTATTCCTGATTTCGGTAAATTTCTAGAGGGTCTTAGAGGTTCCATGTCTTTAAGGGAAGCAGCCAGAAAAAGCGGATTGTCGCACGCGTACATAAGAGACCTTGAACTGGAACGCAACCGATCGACTAACGACAAAATCACACCGTCGCCGGACACGCTCCAAAAGCTCTCCGCCGCTTACGGATATCCCTATACGGAACTTATGATCAAAGCAGGCCACCTGATGAGCGATGATGTTGCCCCCGTGGTAACGCGCAGCTATCCGGAGGTCGACCTCAACCAAGTTTATTTTATCGAAATCGGCATGAAAGAAATTACGTATCACACCGAAGCCGACCGGCTTGCCTGGAGCATCGATTCCCTGCTGGATTTCAGCACGTTTTTGGATACCCTCGATGAACACGGTTTCAAGAAAATGGATGCGGATCTCTACGTGAACCTGCATCACATCCGCAAATATGACGAGCGCAAAGGCAAGCTGTACTTCGATGAAGAAGGCAAAGGCGTCTCCGTCACCATCTCCGCGATCCGCCAGCGGAAATACCACGACCTGATCAACCGTCACACCGCTAACAACACCCAGCGCAGTCTGGAATTCTCATTCGGCAAAGCCGGCAAGAAAGCTTCCTTCACAACAGCAGAGAAGAACATTTAATACAAAAGGGATAGGTGCTTGCAGCAAGGAGTAAGGATTTTTATGAACGAAGCATTATATTATTCCGGAATATATCTCATTTTGTGGACACTGCTGTTATCCTTGGGTCTGGCCATGTTTCGAATGCGTATCGCTTCCTACGTCGCGCCGCTTATGATTTCAGTTCTTCCCCTGACCTTTGCCTCTATGTTAATTCAACTTCTTGATCGTGCCTATCTCACTTCCATTGTTCAGCCCGTCGGCGCAGTTCTATGCTACGGGCTTATTTTCCGTTTCCGATGGTGGCACGCCATCCTCATGGTCGTGTTGTATTATCCTATTAATATTTTTTTCGAACTATTCTTTAATTACATCATGACCAGCTTTATGTGGGAGCGCGTGGTGCACCATATGGTGAATGATGATCTTGTTTCCGTAGGGGTCCTTCTTCTCTTTGCTAATTTTGTATTGATTGTAGTCCTGCAGCGGTTTAGATGGGGGTTCAGCTTTATCCAAGCCGGTCCTTCCCGCGCAAGGTTCAAAAAATTCTCCGATCAAATGCTGGCTTATCTTCTCGCTGCCTTTGCCATCTTTGGGATTGTCGGTTTTGCCATTTACTTTCTTCATACAGCGGTAATGATTCCTATTGGAATTGCCCTGACTGTTGCCTGGTTAGCAATTGTTAGACTAGCCTACCGTGAGGAGATTGAGGACTGAGGAGGAGGCAAGTACTTGGAGAACGCGTGGATATTCATTGTGGCTTTTCTACTCTATTGGCCCTCTGCCTTCGCATTAACTTTGGCCTTATTTAGACAGCAAGTAAAATCATATTTATTGAACATTACTATTTCTTCTTTGATCATGGCTAATATCACCTATATTATTCAATCGGGACAAATCCCACTGGGTATTGCTGTAGTCCAACCTGTTCTTACTTTGCTCTGTTTTTGGCTTATTTTTAGGATGAAATTCTCCCATGCCCTTATTGTGTTCGTATCTTATTATGTATTTAATTTTATCGCCGAAGTTATTTTTTATATTTTTCTCAGCCGCATTATTGATAGCCCATTTATCATTCTCGCAAGGGATAGCGTTTTTCTTCCCTTTTTGTTTTTGACCATCGTGAATATCATAACTGCTGCCGTTATTCGTAAATACCGCCTAGGCTTCTCATTTGTATCCTTTCACACGAAGTCCAGAAGCAATGTCTCGCACTTACTTCCCATTACAATCGCTTGTCTTCTCAGTGCATGTACAGCTACCGCCTCACTCTTCTTATCCCATGATACGGTAATTCCTTTTATGGTATTTGTTTTTGTGGCGATAGGCTTTATTTCGTATCAGTTTTATAGAAAAGAGATGTCAGAGTAACTGCGCTATTCTATAAGGAGAGATATTTTTGAAGATAGTAATTCATTCTTTTATTGATATCCTTATCTTGTGGCCATCACTATTTATTTTAGGACTATCGCTATTCAGGCAAAAATTAACTCCCTATTTTAAAAATATTTTTATCAGCACTCTTGTTATGTCCACAGTCTCTCTCATTGTTCATAATACGTTTCTTGAACCGGCTATGACTCTGATTCAACCTATCTTTTTAATCCTCTGTTTTTATTTGATATTACGGTTGAGCTTACTGCACTCCACCATTATTTGTGTTACTATTTATATTTTCTCAGCTATCGTGGAACTGATAGTAATGGCTCTTCTAAGTAACATGAATTGGGACCGATTTGTACAAGGAATGCAAGAATATAGCTATATACAAGGTACTACTATTGGTTCGTTGAATTATTTAGTTGCATGGCTGTTACACAAAACAAGATTTGGTTTTACTTTTATCCATGTTCGGCAAAGACAGATCAGCCCTTCAAGTACCAACTCTCAAGTAAGCTATATTCTAATTCCAGCTTTCTTCTACTTGGCTGCATTAAGTTTAGTAAAATATTCCACCTCGATCAATTTCTATTGATCAATTTAGCATTTCTGGTTGCAGCTCTGCTCTTCCTTTTGGTTTGGATGTATAAGAGGGAGAGAAGTGAGTAGTATCAAAGTTATTATATCTTTATACATAAAGGAGAGTTCAACCCATGAAATATTATATTAATCTAAGAAGTAATCGTAATTAGTTTTATGAAGACCCTGAATCTAGGATACTTATTTATATCAGCTATTTACTTTATTGCTTTTCTCCTAGGTCCCCAACTACTTTACTCTCAGAAATATTTTGTCACTTATGGCCCACTTGCTTTACTATTAATCACTATATATTTTGGCCGTGATGAATTAAAACTTTTTAATTGGAGCCTCCTTAAAGAAAGATTATTTTTAAGATGGGTGTATAAAGGGTTCCAGTATATGGTTTTTACTCAAGCAATTGGAACATTGATCTTAGGTCCTTTTACCCATTCGCAAGCTGAACAAACTACCGCACTTTACTCAATTGCCATTTTGCATATGATCATTTCAGGTCCAGTCGTGGAGGAAGTAGTATTTAGAAAAGTTCTCTATAACAAATTCAAGAATATTTCTAATGAACTAACTGGTACAGTTGTTTCCTCTATGTTTTACGCAGTAATTCATGATAATATGGAACGATTTCCCATATATTTTATAACGGGTTGTATACTTTGCTCGGTGTATAAAAAATCTAATACAATTGCAACCACTATATTAATACATATCTTAATTAATGCAGTTGCTTTAATAGCAAACTTTATACGACAAAAAGGATTTTTTTATTAACAGATGACCCATTTCAAACCTCTCATAATTCGACAAAAAAACTTGTTTGTTATAGGAAAGTATATTACACTTGTTTATGAATACAGTAGGAATTTGGTTTGCTACTCACTCAATTTAGAGGAGATCAATTATGAGCTTTGTTGCCAATGTATTCTTCGGCTCCATTGAATTCACAGCAGGAATTGTACTTGCCTTATCCATGTTTAGATTTCAATATTACTATTACCTCCCAAAAATTTTTGGAATAGCTTTATTAATGTCTTTAATCTCATTCCTCTTTCGCGATACTCCACAACTTCAAAATTTTTCGATAATTGTCGCTCTTTCGATTGAGATTATTTTAATTATGATTGTTTATAGAATTCCTTTCTTTTATTCGCTTTTAGTAAGTCTTTGTGGTTATATAGCAGGAATATTAATTGAAATGACCATTATAATAGGGGGGCTAAAACTCTCCCTGTTTAATGATGAAGAAATACAAAAAGCATCTCCGCTTATCCTTGGCTCAGTGCAAATCACCACTGCAATAGTGATCTGTATCATCATATTTCTCATTCAAAGACGTAAAATCGGATTCTTGTTTAAAACTAAAAACCTATCTACAAAAACTGCGTTAAAAGGATATAATTTTGTAATAGCGTCTGTTCTGGTAATAGGGTTAATCATAGCCCAACTAGAACTAGCAACCTATTATTCCAATCAAACTATTAGCATACTAGTTTCACTAATTATGGCTGTTTTTTTTCTTATAGGGATTCTACTAGCGTACAAACATAACAAAAAAATCATTAGGGAAACCTATGAGAGGCCGATTAAAGATGAACTGGATAGATCGTTCCGCTCTGAGAATCGCACTTTCAATAAGAAACAATTATAAGGATGCAGCTTCAGAGAGAGTACTTTTTTATGCACTTAGTTTGCTGATAAATTCCGCCTTCGCTACTTTTATTGTTTTAGGAATATCCTTAATAACAAATCAAGTTGTATCTGCTATTATTACTTTAATCAGTTTTTCTGTAATTAGAACCATTAGCGGCGGCTTGCATTTAAAGTCATCTTTAGCATGTAGCATAACTACAATATTATTTTTAACAATGATAATACATGTAGAGTATCAGTTTACATATCTAGGTGCTATTATTAATTTTATTAGTATGATTATATTGTTGATTGAGGCCCCAAAAGGAATTGAACATGTGAGTCGGATTTCTCCAAAACATTATCCTATTTTGAAAATTCTATGTGTTTGTTTTGTGCTAAGTAACTTTTTCCTACAATCTTCTCTTCTCTCTTCAGTCTTTTTATTTCAGGCTCTCACCTTGACCAACTTTACTTACAAGATAGCAAACAGACTCGAAGGGAGGTGGGTGCGTGAAGAACAAACTTGCAAAAATAGCTAGTATTCTACTAACTGCTATTGCCTCAATGTTTGCATTCACAAATTCATTTTGGATGAACCGCCCCGAAACCCCGGAGGAACTCCTCAAAAAGTAATACGTTAATACATACGAACCCGGATCACCGGGCTGATGGGTGGACCATCGTCAGCCTAATCCTACTCCTATGGAGCTGAACGAAATGCAAAAAATCCCGGTAACGCGTGACGGCAAGAGAGGCTCGGAAGTGCTGATTATCGATGCCTCGGATGTGGTGAAGATCGACCGTATCCGCGAACGCGAGGTTATTGTCCATACCCAAGAGGAAACATTCTACCTGGACTTTTCGTTCGACAACCTGGAAGAATGGTTATTCGAAGACGGGTTTCGCATGCTCGACAGCGCCAATATCGTGAACATGAACCATGTCGAAGAGTATGATTTCCGCAAGGGTCTCGTCTACTTAAGCTCAGCCAAACCCAGCGCGCCCAAAACCGCTTCAGCCGCACGGATTCACAAGGAACACGTAGAGAATGCCGTGCAGCTCATCAAGTCCGCGGACAGCTCAATACCGGGACATAACCCGGAGCTTGCCGAAGAGCTTTTTTCCCGCATCATCAGCGAAACGAACGATTACCACCTTCTCCGCTCCTATGCCACGATCCGTGCTGTGAATGAACGCAAACGTGCCGAGGAGAAAATTCAGCATATGGCTTACCACGACGCCCTCACCGACCTGCCGAACCGGCTGATGTTCGATGAGAAGCTCGATCGGTATTTCCAGGAAGCCGAGCGCAACGGCAGCATGATGGCCGTGATGTTTTTTGATCTGGACCGCTTTAAAGTGATCAACGATACGCTGGGCCACCACGTAGGCGATCAGCTGCTGAGGCTACTGGCCCGCAAGCTCCGCCACTATGTCAGCGACAAAGACGTCGTCGCCCGCTTTGGCGGGGACGAGTTTATCATACTGCTTACCAATATGGCCCACGCCGATGAGGCCGCTCAGTTCGCGCAGGGTATCCCAGACCTGCTCAAGGATCCTTTTGTGATTGAAGGCCATGAGCTCTTCGTCACCGCCAGCATCGGGATCAGCCTGTACCCGAGTGACGGCAAAGAGGTCGATACCCTGCTCAAGAATGCGGATATCGCGATGTATCGGTCTAAGGAAAAAGGCGGCAACGCCTTCCAATATTACCATCCGGATATGAACAAACGCTCGCTGCACCGGCTGAACCTCGAGATTCATCTGCGCAAGGCGCTGGAGCGCGGCGAATTCCAGGTGCATTACCAGCCGATCGTTGACCTGCGCAACGGCAGTGTCTACGGAATGGAATCGCTGGTCCGGTGGCAGCACCCCGAATGGGGCGTCGTGTCCCCCGGCGAATTCATTCCACTGGCCGAAGAGACAGGTCTGATCGTGCCGATCGGCAACTGGGTGCTGCTCGAATCCTGCCGGCAGAACCGGCGCTGGCAGCAGCTCGGCTATCCGCCGCTCGTCGTCTCGGTGAACATCTCGGCGATTCAGTTCAACCAGCTGAACTTCATCCAGATCGTTACCGATGCCTTGAGGGAGTCCGGGCTGGCGCCGGACCGTCTGTGCCTCGAGATTACGGAGAACATCGCCATGAACAACGGACCGCACATTATCGAGACGATGCAGAAGCTGAAGGCGCTCGGCGTCGGCATCTCCATCGACGATTTTGGCACCGGGTATTCCTCCCTCAGCTATCTCAAACGATTTCGGGTTCAGACGCTGAAGATCGACCAATCCTTCATCCGGGATGTGACGATGGATGAGGACAACGCGGCTATCGTCACGGCGCTCATTGCCATGTCGCATCGGCTGAAGATCAAATCCTTGGCCGAAGGCGTAGAAACCCAGGAGCAGCTTGATTTCCTGGTGGCCCAAGGCTGCGATAAAATTCAGGGCTATCTGTTCAGCAAGCCCATTCCGGCCGATGCCTTTGAAACGATGATCAAAGAAAACCGGCAGCTCTATATGCACTGATCAGGAAGAAAAGTCAGCTTGGCTGCAACTTTTTTTCCTTTTTTTTCGTCCAAATGCATGGAAGGTTTCACCTTATGATGAAAGGAATGGAATCATGTCTCTGCCCCTGTCCGAATCGGCCCGCAAGCTCCCGGCCCGCTCGGCCCCAGCCACCAAGACGTCCAAGAAACGCCGCTCATCGGCTTCGCTCACCCTTTTCCTCTACTCACTGACCGTGCTGTTCCTGCTTGGTTCCGTAGGCAGCCTTTGGTTTTTCTTAACCGCTTCGGGAACCCAAGCCAGAATGCTGATGGCCGACACCCTCATTACTACCCAGCATCGGCACTGGGCCAAATATCTGATCGGCACGGAAGACCTCGATAAGCGTGTAACCCGTTATATGGCACAATTCGATAACTATTCGGTAGTGAAGGACCAGGGCCTCGTCCACGTGGAAGCGGATGAAGCCTCCGCCCCTGTTACCGAAGCCAAGCCAGCCTTCACGGTCGAAGACATCCAGGGAAGGAACTTTAAGGGCAAGCTGCTCATCGTCTCCGATCCCAAGAAGCTGCGCATCGCGGTTCCCGGTACCAAAGGTAAAGGGGAAAAAGTCAGCTCCATGGTGCAGCGCCTGGATGCCGCAGCCGGTGTGAATGCAGGCGGGTTCGTCGATCCCGAGTGGAAGGGCAATGGATTTCAGCCCACCGGACTGGTCATCTCGGGAGGACAGATCTTCTATAACGACGGCGGCATGAACACATCCAATCATATTGTCGGGATAGACAAGGATGGACGGATGATTGCCGGCAAATATACCGCTAAAGAACTTATGGACATGAACGTGCGGGAAGCCGTTACTTTTGCTCCTCGTTTCATTGTCAACGGCGTTGGACAGATCAAAAGCCAGGCAGACGGCTGGGGGATTGCCCCGCGAACCGCCATGGCGCAAAAAGCCGATGGCACCATCCTCTTTGCGATCATTGACGGCCGTCAGCCCGGACACAGCATCGGAGCCAGCCTGTACGACATCCAGCAGATCTTCCTCGACCATGGTGCCGTTACGGCTGCTAACCTGGACGGAGGCTCGTCCACCGTCCTCGTAGTGAATCCGAAGTATGTTGAAGGAACGGCAAGCCATACCGCAGACGATGCCGCGAAAGTGACCGATCCAAACCCTCAAAAGAAAGAAAATATTGCACTGCAGCCGCTGAACAAGCCGTCCAGCGAGTACGGCGAACGTTATCTGCCTACCGCCTGGCTGGTCTTCGAGGACCCCGACCAGGCCGGAATCCGGAACATCTGGGAAGGGATGGATCCGCGCAAAATCGACGCCTCCAAGTGGTAAAGGACTCATCGCTGAAGCGTTCAGTAGAGCATGAACACACAGGCGGGCTCAATACGGCTTTGTACCATGAATGTGTGTGCTGGCATCCGGTCAGCACAGCAGCGAAATCTCTCAGGGATGGAGTGACCCTGCTGCCTACAGAGAATGCGCGTTTGTTCATATGGGCTGCCTCACCCAAAACAATAATAAAGGGACGCATGTTCTTGACGAACACCGTCCCCGCGTTCTCTTAGTGCTCTTCTGCTTCGGCGGTCGTAGCTGCAACGGAAGCTTGTGCCGCCGCCACTTCCTCAGCGCCTTCCCCTTGGCCGTTCTTCTTGAACGCCTGCCCTACCTGAACGGCAGCCTGCTTCGCTTTGCCCGCCAGCTCCGAGGTGCTGCGGGAGATCGTTCCTGCTGCCGACTGTGTCTTCTCCGAGACGACAGAGACGATCTGCTTCGACTTCTCGGTTACTTCCGATGCCAGCTGCTGGGTCTTATCCCCTACCTGCTGCGCGCCTTCCGCGATGTCAGAGCGCAGCTCACGACCCGACTTCGGCGCGAACAAGAGGGCTGTCACCGCTCCGAGTACCGTTCCGACTACGGCGCCAACAAGCAAATCCTTACCTTTTTTCGGTGCTGTCATGTTCTCTACACTCCTTCGATTTGGCCTGCCTGGAAGCCTGCCATCGCTGCCACAGATGAAGTCCGGCGGTCGTCAGCTCTACCATGTCGCCTACCGTGTCACGGGAGCTCCCCAGCGCACGCTGCGCTTCCTGCACCGTCTGCTCCACCGACGCCGCCGCCGTCTGCATCGAACGGGACAGCCGCTTGACCGCCGTTCCCGCTTCCGCTGCGGCTTCGAACCACAGATCCGCCGCCTGCACCCGCTGCTGCAGCTCCTCCACCACGGCCGTCGAGGCGCGAAGCAGCCGTTCGGATTCTTCCCCGCTGCGCTTCACCTGCTGCTGCACATCCTCGAGGACCTCAACGGTGCGCCGCATCGACATCCCGGCATCGCGCATCAGACGGACCGCACAAGCGGCAAGCACAACGAAAGCCAGCATGCAGAGCCCGAGCCCCCACTGCCACCACATGGCGCTGCTCCCCTTTCCTGCCGGTAACCCGCCGTCATTCCCTCATGGCCGGTTCCCGGATCCTGGCGGGTATGTACCCGCCGGCACCTTCTTCTGCCGCCTCCGGCAAGCTCCCAGGGCGAATGCCCATGAGATACTACAGTATAAGCGGGTGGGCCCATTTTGACACAAATTCCGCAAAAAAAGGACAGAGCACCTTCTCCCCCATCCCGGTTGGCATTGGCAAATACGGATATTCCGATATAATGAAAGACGTATGATACCAAGCCTTCCGACTCCTTCTGCGGAGCGGAGCGAATGGCTTAGAACGTGGGAAAGAACGGGGGAAACGAGATGAACCGTGAACAAGGATTGGCCCTGCTCGAAAGCGCCCGCATCGTAGCCATCGTGCGCGGTGTGAAGGAACAACATATTCTGGACGTGGCGCAGGCGCTGCTGGACGGCGGGATCCCCGTCATGGAAGTCACGCTGAATACGGAAGGCGCACTGGGGATGATCTCGCGTCTTCAAGAGCAGTTCGGAGACCGCATGTACATAGGAGCAGGAACCGTACTCGACGTGGAGGACGCGAGGATAGCGATTGAAGCCGGCGCAGCCTATCTCGTCACACCGAATACGGATGAGAACGTGATCCGGTATGCCGTAGCCAGGGAGATCCCTATCTTTCCGGGCGCCATGACGCCGACGGAGGTGGTCCGTGCCTGGAAGGCCGGTGCGTCAGCCATTAAGATCTTCCCGGGCGCCAGCCTCGGTATCGGGTACATCAAGGAACTGATGGGCCCCTTGAGCCACATCCCGATGATGGCGGTTGGCGGGGTTACTGAGGAAAATATTGGCGAGTATATCAAACTGGGCTGCTATGGGGTCGGGATCGGCGGCTCGCTCATCAACATGAAGGAAATCGAAGCCGGCAATTACGACTGGGTCCGGGACAAAGCGGCACGGCTGGCAGCCGGCGTTCGTGCAGCGGAGACTCGTTAAAAGACTCGTGCGGCTGGCAGTGGAAGCTATCTTTTAGGGATAGGTGTGTGGAGGCTCTTCGGATGGAATCTTTACTTTGGGGGCTCCATGCATGCGGAGTGGGGGATTCGTGCATTCCATTCGTGGGGCGCCATGCGAGCCCCAGACACCAGAGCATGCGCAAAAGCAGCAAGGTGCTCTTCCGCATCAGTCTGAAGCCTAACTCGCAACGGCTCTGCTGGGGTGAAGTTCAAAATAGCGGAACTCCGATGCGCTATGTCCGCCATGGATAAGGTGATTTTCAGAATAGAGGAACTGAGGTTCGCTATTTCGAGGCCCGAGGCTGTTTTTTGAGGTAACAGAGGCTAATAAGATACTTGAGTTCCGCTATTATTTGGAAAAAAACGGGAAATACTGAAATAAGGTATTTCAGTTCCGCTATTACAAATTTGTATGTAGAATCACCACGTTTCTCTCGAGCAGCACAAAAAGAAAGCCAATATCACTAAAATATGAGATTTAACACAAAGCAGGCAGTCTAGGGACCGCCTGCTTTGTGCTTTACTGCCTATTTCTCGTGTTACAGAGCTTCAGGCCTTTGGAAGCCTTCACAGATCTGGGGGTGACGGGGGTGCCGCCATCTCTGAAACCTCGCGGGCTTGGCGGATCTTGCGGTTCGCGGGCTTGCCGGCCTGTATCACCTCTGCCGCTTCTCCCAGCCACCGCTGGCTTCCCGCCCCTGCCGCCTTCGCAGACTCGGCAATCTCGCGGGATTCGCGGGCCCGCGGGCTTAGCTGCTCGTCCCATCTCTGCCGCTTCTCCCCGCCACCGCTGCTGCTGCCGTCCCTGCTGCCTTCGTGGACTTAGCAGCCCGTCCCACCTCTGCCGCTTCTTCCCGTCCCTGCCGCCTTCACGGACTTGGCGGGTGAACCGGCCTTTTCCCCCTCTTCAGCTCCCCTAGCGGTACACGTCCTCTTCCGCCCCCAGGGCCAGCGGAAGCAGAACCCGGATCTCCGTCCCCTCCCCCTCGACGGACGTCACCTCCATCGTGCCGCCGTGCAGCGCCACAATCTCGTGACAGATCGCAAGGCCAAGCCCCGTGCCCTCCTTCTGGGGATCCGCCTGGTAAAATTTCTGCTCCACCTTATCGAGATGCTCAGGAGCAATGCCGATGCCGCTGTCCTTCACCCGCACAAGCGCATGCTCCTCATCGAAGCGCATCGCCTCAAGCTCCACCCAGCCCTCCCCCGGCGTGAACTTGATCGCATTGTCCAGCAAATTGAGCAGGACCTGCTTGAGACGGTTGAAGTCGCCGCGCACAGCCAGCTGCTCCTTTGGCAGCAGCAGCCGGAGTTCCTGATGCTTGGCCGCCGTTTTAGACCTCATCTGCAGGGCCGCCTCTTCCACCAGGGACTGCAGCGCAACAGCAGAGATGTCCAGCTCTATGCTCTTCTGGTAGAGTCGGGAGAAATCGAGAAGCTCCTCCACCAAACCAACCAGCCGCTCGGTCTCCTTCGAGATGATCGACAAGCCGAGCCGCGTCTCCTCACGGTCCTCCAGGTCCCCGGTCAGCATCGTCTCGCTCCACCCCTTGATCGAGCTAAGTGGCGTCCGGATCTCGTGGGAGATAGAGGAGATCCAATCATTCTTGAGCGATTCGCTGCGTACAATTTCACTGGCCATGTAATTCAGCGTGCCGGCCAGCTCGCCGATCTCGTTCGGGGTCGACACATCCAGGCGCACGTCGAAGCGGCCCCGGGCCATCTCGGCTGACGCCCTTGTCATCACCTTGATCGGCCTCACGATCGAATCGGCCAAGGTCAGGGAGAAGAGCAGCACCAGCACGAGCACCAGCAGACCGACACTTGCGGCAATGATGTAGATTGCGCGGAGCACCCGGTCGACCTCCTCCAGCGAGGTGACGTAACGGGCGACCGCCAGCGTCTGGCCCTGGAAGATGAGCGGCATGGAGACAGCCATAATATGCTCGCCGGTAGAGGGGTTGGGGCCGCTCCACACACCGGTGCCTCCCTTCCATGCCTCGGCCACGTCGGCCGTACGCACGAGACCGGAGGATACAAAACCGCTGGTACCGGCCAGCACGCTCCCGTCCCGGTCGACAATCTCAAGCTCCGCCGTCTCATAGGCAAAGCTCGTCACAAGCCGGCTCAGATGCTGATTGAGATTCGTATAATGCAGATCCCCCGCGAACCGGGTGTAGAAGGACGTCGATACCTTCGCATGGTTCGAGAGCACCCCGACAATGCCGCTGTAATAGAACTGCCTGACCGCGATAAAGAATACGCTCTCGACGAGCACCAGGGCAAGCAGGACGGCGACCACGAAGCGGGAGACCATCTGCAGCCGCAAGGAGCGGCGGCGCAGCCTCATAAGCGCTCCTCCCGGTTGAAACGGTAGCCGCTGCCCCAGACCGTCTCGATGAACACCGGCTTCGACGGCTGATCCTCGATCTTCTGGCGCAGCCGCCGGATGTTCACATCGACGATCTTCGGGTCACCGACATACTCGGCGCCCCAGACGGCGTCAAGCAGGGCGTCGCGCGTCCAGACCCGGGAGGCGCGGGACAGCAGCAGCGAGACCAGCGCGAATTCCGTCGGCGTGAGATCGATCCGCTCCCCGTGCTTCAGCAGTTCCATGGCCCCCCGCCGCAGCTCGAAGGGGCCGCATAGAACCGGACGTTCCCTCTCCCCCTCCTCCAACTCCGGCTGCCCGGTTCGGTTGATGCGGCGAAGCAGCGACTGGATCCGCGCCATGAGCTCCCCGGGACTGAAGGGCTTGCTGACATGGTCATCCGCCCCGAGGGACAGACCTATCACCTTGTCCTGCTCCTGCACCTTCGCCGTCAGGAAAATAATGCCAATCCGCTCATTCACCTCCCGGACGCGACGGCACACCTCGAACCCGTCGATGCCCGGCACCATCACATCGAGCAGCGCAATATCGAAACCCGGCTCTCCGAGCAGGAGAGCCAGCGCCTCATCGCCGTTCACCGCTTCGGTCACCTCATGCCCCTGCCGCTTCAAATTCACGACCACGAAGCTGCGGATGGAGTCTTCGTCTTCCAGAATCAGAATTCGGCCCATGCCTGCGCACTCCCTTCGCTTTTCATCTCCGACAGCAGATGCAGCAGGCTCCGGTACGCTTCCGCATCCCGGTTGATCGCCAGCACCTTATCGGCTGTACGGTGTACCGGCAGCCAGTCGGTCTGCTCTTCATTCCACGCCTCCGCCGGGAACATCCGGATCTCGGCAAGACGCTCCGTGCTGCCCGGCGCCGCGACGAACCGCACGGCTGTCCCTTCCTCCACCTCGAGCGTCGTCTCGGCCGGCCACTCCGGCGGGAAGTCGAAATAGTAGCCGTCCTGCCCGTTCCAGTAGCGCTGAAGCACCTTAATGAAGCCGCCGTTACCATCCCAGCGGCTGTAGGTATAGATCCAGGGAATCAGCGCAATCGGCTTGGTCTCCCATCCGGGCGGAGCGTTCATGCCGACGACATCCAGAATCCCGTCCCGGTCCGCATCCTCGCTCTCTGCGGTGTAGGCCTTATAGGTCACCTTCGGATCAAAAGCCCGGCGGAGCCGGCCGTCCCTGTAGATCAGCATCTCCGTGTAGGAAGAATGAGCGCCTACGCCTGCATCCAGTACGACCCCCCGCAGCTCAGGCGTCACCCGGCCGCTGATCATGCTGTAATAGCCTTCCACGGTACCGTCAAGCGTCAGGGTGCTCAGCTTCTTAAGACCATTCTCGTACTCGTATAGAGCCGCGGAAGAGGTCCGTTTCTCTCCGTCATGCAGGATCACGGTCAGATCCTGGCGGTCGTTCTCGTTCAGATCGTCGATCACGTAATCCGTGTACGGCAGCTCGAATTTCTTCACCGCCCGGCCGCGCTCCAGCGCATACACGGCAAGCCCCTTCGGGGCTTCCTCCGAGGTGGCGTACGCCGCCACCACATTGACCCCCTGGGACGCATCGTCCAGGGTGATCCGCTCGAACCGCAGCTCGTCGAGCTCATAGCCCGCGCCCTCGAACGAATCGGAGCGCTTCCAAGCCCCTCCGCTTTCGCTCCAGATCTCCCCGTGGAGCTGCTCGCTTTCTTTGATTTTATAAAAAAAGACCGCTTCCTCGCTGCCGTCCCCGTCCAGGTCGACCACCGAGATGGCACCGGCCTGCACGGCACGGCTCGGCCGGATCAGCGCTGCTCCCGGAGGCAGAGACGCCTCGATCACCGACTTCAGCGTCTCCTGCTCCGCCGGCAGCTTCGGCAGGCGCATGTACGCGCCCGGCTGTCCGATCAGACTGCAGCCCGTGCAGCCGAGAAGCACCAGAACCAGCAGCCCTTGGGTCAGGTATTGGCCCATGTCCGCACAACCTTCTTTCTCACAAGATAACCGGCTTCAGCGCCCTTTAAGAACCATGCCTGTTGATAGCCAGATAGCAATTCTAATATTTCCAACAAATCAGCGGCTTTTCGCGGCCGTACCTTGCGTATTCCGCATACAACGAGGGTAATAGCCACTAACAGCCTGTCCTATATTGTAAAAGAAATTCGGGTCCGCCGGGTAACAATTCCGTAACATTTTGACGAAATGCGGAATAATTTTAATCGTTTTGTAACCTTTTAGCCGGTCTCATACGTTATGATGATAGGCAGTGTTCGACATTCGCTGCAGGAGGTAGACGATGTTTCCATCGCGTATCAAATCCAAAAAACGTATCACGCTTCGCCATACGGTCGTGTGCCTTGCGATCCTGGGAGCGGGAGCCGCCGCGTATGCCGGATATCTCTTTCATAAAGCCGACAAGGCGCTTCAGACCATGTCCGTAGCTGCCTCCTCGCCGCTGAAGACGGGACTGCTGTCCGGCGAAGCTTCGGCAAGCGACGCCACGTGGAAACCGATGAGCTTCCTGCTCACCGGCGTAGACAGCCGCGGAGGCAGCGGAGGCAGTATGAATACCGACGTGCTGATGCTTGTCACGCTCAACCCCGAGACACGCAAGGCTACGGTCGTCTCCATCCCCCGGGACCTCGAGATGAAGCCCAAGGAGTTCGGGCTCTCGGCCCACAAAGCCAATTATTATTATGCCTACTATTACAATCAGGACAAAAATAGCGCCATCCCGAAAACCAAAGAGCTGTTCAGTGACATGTTCGGCGTGCCGATCGATTATATGGCCGCCATTGATTTTGACGGATTCCGGGATGTGGTCGACGAGCTCGGCGGGATCGAAACCTACGTCGACATGGATATGCGCTATGTGGACACGTGGGACGGCACCGACATCAATCTGAAGCAGGGCCTGCAGACGCTGAACGGCAAGCAGACGCTCGATTTTCTGCGCTACCGCAAGTCCAACCGCGGAACGGAGGAATCCTCCGATACGGCGCGCAACGAACGTCAGCAGAAGGTGCTCGACCAGCTTCTGGGCAAAATGACCTCCTTCAGCGGGATCGCGGGCTGGGGCGGCATTCTGGAGATTGCCGGCAAGAGCGTCAAGACGGATATCCCGTCCGATGAGCTGAAGCGGTTCATCCTCTCCTTCCCGAAGCTGAAGCCTGACAGCATTGAGTTCATCCACCTCGACGGCCGCTGGGATAGCCCTTACATAGTCCCGAAAGAGGAGGATCTGGCGGCGGCGATCGCTTCCTTGCGCACGCAGCTGGAGCTTCCGCCCGCAGCCGATACGGCGAGCGGATCCGGAGCTGCATACAGCGCGCTTTCCAAGCGCTTTGGGATCGACCGTGCCGTGGCGTCGAAGGATACGGAATCGACGAATTCGCTGACCTCCAGTTCAACGAGGACGCAGACTACGACGGCACCGAAGGCCCAGGTCCCGAGTACAACCCGTACACAGACGACGAATTCGACCAAAACGCAGACCACGGATTCCACCAAATCGCAGACCACGGATTCCACCAAATCGCAGACCACGAGTTCAACGAAGACGCAGACGACGGTTCCTGCGAAAACGCAGACTACGGATTCCACCAAGTCGCAGACGACGGACTCCACGAAGTTGCAGTCAACGGATTCCACCAAATCGCAGACGACGGACTCTACGAAGACGCAGACTACGGACTCCACCAAGTCGCAGACTACGGACTCCACCAAGTCGCAGTCGACGGATTCCACCAAGTCGCAGACTACGGATTCCATCAAGTCTCAGACGACGGACTCCACCAAGTCGCAGACTACGGATTCCACGAAGCCGCAGACGACGGAATCCCCGAAGACGCTGCCTGAGACCGAGGTCTAGGCTCCGGCTACCGGGTCAGCAGCCGCATCGTAATTACAAGATCGTTCCGCCGAGCGGGACGGTCTTTCTTTTTGGAGGAGATGAAGTATACTGGAAGTAACATACACAGAAAGTCAGGTGGGAAGCAATGGCGGAAAAAATCATCCGGAGGCTCGGGGACCCCGTCCTGCGGGAGAAGTGCAGACCTGTGCCCGGAATTACGCCGAATGTGCTCAAGCTGCTCAATGATTTGAAGGAAACCCTGTATGCGGACTCCGGCCGCGCAGGTCTGGCAGCCCCGCAGATTGGCATTGCCAAGCGGGTCGCCGTGCTGGATATGGGAGAGGGTCTGATCGAGCTCATCAATCCCGAGATCGTGGAGAAGAGCGGGGAAACGTCCTCCATCGAAGGGTGCCTCTCCCTGCCGAATTTATACGGAGAAGTCAAGCGTGCGGAGAAAATACGTGTGAAAACCTTGAACCGGGAAGGACAGGAAGTTTACCTCGAAGGTGAAGGCAGAACAGCCATCTGCATGCAGCACGAGATCGACCACCTCGACGGGATCCTCTATATCGATTATTTGAAGGACGGAGGCTTATTCAGCGAGGAATCCGGAGAGCCCGTTTCGTTGTGGGAAACCATCCGTCTTTCCCGCAGCGGTCAGGGAGCCTATTAGTCTGTTTTATTTGACGTTTATTTCTTATATCTCAAACGAAAGAGCGGCTAACAAAGCCGCTCTTTTGGTCGTGCGGGCCTCAGAAGCCCGAAGAGAAGCGCTTCAGGTCTTCGATAAGCTCGGCGTTCGGTTCCCGGGCTTCCGCTCCTTCTTCACCCTCCCCTTCTTCCGAAGAGGAAGAGAGGCAGTCCAGCTTCTCGATCAGCGAGGCCGTAACAAACTCCGCGTTGACGCTGTAGTGCTTCAGCAGAGCATTCAGCCGCTCCAGCTGCTCGTGGTTCTCCATGATTTCATTCAAACGGCTCATGGCTTTTCCCTCCTTGTACGCGGCAGCTCCCGCCGCTCCATTACCGCAGTATCCTCCTCAACCTGGTCCTCTTCGTCCTGGTACTGCATGTATTCGTTCCATCTCTCGGCCGCCACTCCCTGGGGCATAGAGCGTCCCAGCCCCTCGCTGAGCCGGCGGAATTGAATGCTGTCCATGGCAGTTCCCCTCCTCGGATTCACAGGATCGGTTTTAGCATAGCCCGCCTTCCCCGTTCTTACACCCGCCGCTCTTCCCCAGGTACTAGAAAAAAATAGTACTTACGCGTCCGCTTCCTCTCCCGTTAAAATCCATTATAGTGAAACCATGTAACGGGGGAGATACGTGATGAAGGAAACCCTGCACCGGATGGGAACCGGCTCCGTCGTGCTGCCCTTCAGCTTGGGGCGAACTACAGCGGCGCTCGGGGTGCTGGCCGGATGGCTGCTGCTGGCCTATGGATTGGACGGGAAAGAGAGCATACCGCTGTGGCTGAGCGGAGGGAGCACCGTGCTCGGACTCGCCCTGCTGTGGAATCTCGTCTGTCTCGGACTGAGCCTCCGCTTCGGCTGGCGGGAGCTTCGGCTGGCTGCCTTCGCCGGCACCTGGCTCCTCTTCCTGCTCTATTACCTGCAGCTCCGCGTGCCGGGTCCGGAGGGCTGGAGTCTCCCGCTGCAGGTCGCCTGGTCGATCTATCTGTTCTATACTGCCGCTCTTTTTGGCGCCTCATGTCTGCAGAGCCAGGAACAGGGCGGGCTGAATCTGCGCCTGGGCGTTGTGAACGGCGTTCTGTTCGGTTTCTGGGTCCTTGTGATGGGACAGGACGGAAGACCGATAACCTACATGATGCTGGCTATGGGCGGCATCTATCTGCTGCTGTCGCTCGGTTTGTACCGGGTTACGCGGGAGCTCTCCACACCGGTGATGACTAAGCTGTTCGGCGGCCTGATGCTGCTCCTGCTCGCGCTTATCCGGCTCGCCCGGGACTCGCAGCTGCCGCCCCTTCCGCTGCTGGCCATCGGTTTGCTGCTGTCCATGGGACTGCTGGCCGCGGGACAACGGCGCGGGCAATACCTGCTGCGCGGCGGGGCGATTCTCGTCTGGCTGGCTGTCCTGCTCCGCTGGCTCTGGCTGCAGCTCGATCCGGCCCGCGAGACGATAGCTCCGGCGGCCGGCGGGCTTGAAAGCCTTCTGTACGACTCCGGGATCTGGCTGCTTCTGCTGCTGTCCGGGCTTCTGCTGTGCAGATACGGCAGCGCATTCCCCGGGCTGCAGGAGGAAGATAACCGCATAGTGAACGGGAGCCTCGTTCTCTTGAGCCAGGTTTGTGTCGGCGGGTTCTCCGCTTCGCTTTTGCTCCCATGGAAGGCACACTTGTTCCTCCCCGCCGACCTCGCACTGTCTGCCATATGGGGAGCGCATGCGCTGATTCTATTTCTCCGGGGCATTTGGAAGCAGCGCAAACGGTATCAGGCCTTCGGGTCGTTCGCCCTCATCTGCGTGTTCGTGAAAGCGCTGATGTATGATCTGTCCGGCACCGGCCTGCGCGAGAAGCTGATCGTTCTTGCCGTTCTTGCCTTGGTTTCTTTTACCGCCGCCTCCGTCAATAACCGGACCTGCCGGCGGTCCGGGGCCATTCTTCCAGCGCCGGAGCCCGCCGCGGGGCCGAGCAGTACAAAAAAACCAACCTGACGGCTGCCGGCCGGTCAGGTTGGTTCTGTATCGTCAGCCGCGGGCAGCTGACGAATCTCGTAGGTGCACCTGCCTCCACCCTTGGCGAGACATTCCGTCCTCTCAATCCGCGCTTCGGGACCGAGCAGGCTCTGGAACATCGCCAGCTCGCAGGAGCAGGCATGATTATATTGATTCGCGACCTGGGCGATCGGGCAGTTGAATTCCTGCAGGAGATAGGTGCCGTCCTCCAGCTGTTCGAGGTCGACCATATAGCCGTTGGCATTCTGAATGGCCGCCAGTTCCTTCACGCGGTCCGTCCAATTCTTGGCATCCATCCGATCCTGATACCGGGCGATGAGGCGCTCCTTGCGGCGGTCGAACAAAAAATCGACCTTATCGGCGCCGGCCGTAAGCTCGAGCTCCTCGAGCAGATCCATCGCCAAATGCTGGTACTTCTTCGGAAACAGATCATCGGCCTGCTCCGTCAGGGAATACATGTGGGCCGGACGTCCCATGGCCTGGCGCACCAGCCTGGCTTCGATGAGTTGATCCCGCTCCAGCGTGTGCAGATGCCGGCGCACAGCCATCTCGGTAATCCCGAGCTGCTTCGCCATCTCCCCCGCACTCAGCGGACCCTTGGTCTTGAGCATCGTAACGATAACCTTGCGTGTGGATCCGTCTTCATTCTTCATGCGGTCTCACCGTCCTTCTAGCAGCCAGCCGCCTTACCGCCGCGGCTCTTGTTCTGTACCGTATGAGTATGTTTATTGTATACGAAATACAGCCATAAGTAAATTACTATACTACTATGTATATAAAGCCGCGAACCCATCCACGGAAAAAAGGAAGCGGGCCGCCCCAAGAGGGGCAGCCCGCCATATATCTTGAATCCTTTACAGCGTTGAACTTCATATAATATCCCCGCTGCATAGTCTCGCTCAACCGGCGTGCGGTTAACCGCACGCCGCAGCCCTAAGGCTGTTAAATCATTTCCTTCCGGATAAAAGCCGGCACCCGCTCCGCGAACGACTCCAGGGCGGACGGCAGGCGGGAGATCATCGGATGAAGGCCGCTGCGATCCAGCGAGGTATACTCCTGGGTCAGCGCACGCCGCAGGCCGACCAGCTCACGGAGCACCTCTGCTGTCGGTGCCTCGAACACCCCTTCACCGGCAAGAATGTCCACAATATCCTCATACGAGCTCGCATCGCGCATCATGAAAGCATCAATGAGCAGGCTTCCGACGTCCGTTACCGTCTCGATGGCAAGGTAGAGGGTACGCTCCTGGGCCAGATGCAGCAGGAGCTCTCCCTCCCCGCCGCCCGCCCAGGCGGCTTCCAGCCGCCGGCAGGCGTCCGTCAGCGTCGGAACGAACGCCAGGCGGGTATCGATTTGCTCATGGTTTACATAGTACATGGACTTATCCCCGTTTCTTCTTTTTCCAGCGGGACCACAGGATCACGGCCGGGAATGCGGCGAACAGCAGGATGATCAGCAGGAGAGCCTGCATCAGATATTCGTAGCTCATGGTGTCAACAGCTCCTTCTGCAGGTGTACCCCGCTGTCCGTGTCCCCTCCGTGCCGCGTGTAGGCCCAGTGGTTCGTCGGCCCGTGGCCGCCGCCGATCCCCAGCTCATGCCGGATGGCCAGCGTAATGAACTTCTTCGCGGTATGGGCCGCCTCGAGCAGCGTTCTGCCTTTGGCCAGCTCCGCGCAGACCGCGGCCGAGAACGTGCAGCCGGTCCCGTGCGTATGGCGGGTCTCATACCGCTCGGCGCTGAGCAGATGGAACGCTTCCCCATCATAAAGCACATCGGTCGGGGTCCCTTCGTAATGACCGCCCTTAACAATGGCGGCTCCGGCGCCCAGCTCCTTCACGAGCAGCACCGCCGCTTTCTTCATATCCTCCAGCGAGATCAGCTTCAGGCCCGTGATGACCTCGGCCTCCGGCAGGTTCGGCGTCACGACCGCCGCCAGCGGCAGCAGCTTCTCCCGCAGCGCATCCTGCGCGCTCTCGGCGAGCAGCGAGGCGCCGCCCTTGGCCACCATGACCGGATCCACGACCAGACGGGTCAGCCCCGCCTTCGATACGCAGTCCGCCACAAGCTCGATCACCTGCGGCTGCGAGAGCATCCCGGTCTTGGCCGCATCCGCCCCCACATCCGTCAGGACGGCATGGATCTGGCGCTCGATGCCTTCGAGCGGGATATCATAGATCCCGTGCACGCCCAGCGTATTCTGGGCGGTAACCGCCGTGATGGCCGACATCCCGTACACGTCCAGCATCTGGAACGTCTTGAGATCGGCCTGGATGCCTGCGCCTCCTCCGCTGTCCGAGCCGGCTATCGTTAACGCTTTGTACAAAGTCATAAGGTTCCTCTCCTTCGGCACTGCAGACGCTCGTCCTATTGCTTCCTTCATCAGTGTAGTACGCGCTTCCGGACGCGTCAAGGAGCCCCGGAGAGCCGGGAAGAGCGCTTCCGTGATCATTTTATGACAAGTGGGTCAAACGCTTTGACGCTTCCCGGGCAGAGGGGTATGATGGGAATACCAAATGTATGCAGAAAGGGTTCGTTCGAGCCATGACCCATGATCATCCGGGCGACGCCGCCCCACCTCCTGCCGGGAGAACTCATGCCCTGCATGTGCTGACGACCGGACGCCTGGAGCTGGACACAGCCGCCTCCATTCTCAGCATCATCCCGGCGGATATGATCGATATGCTTCATATCCGCGAGAAGCACCGCAGCGCACAGGAGCTGGCCGCTTGGTACCGCCGGCTGAAGCCGCTACTGCCGGCAGGCTCCGCCTTGGCGGTCAACGACCGCCTGGATGCGGCCCTGGCCGTGCGGGCGGACGCCGTACAGCTCACCGGCGCGTCGCTCTCCCCGGCCGAGGCCAGGGAGCTGGCGCCGCCGGGGCGTATGCGCATCGGCTGCTCCGTGCACAGCCCGGAGGAAGCCGCACAGGCGGCCGACGGCGGAGCCGACTACGTGCTCTACGGGCACGTGTACGAGACCGGCTCCAAGCCGGGCCTCGCCCCGCGGGGTCTGCAGGCGCTGGCCGACACCGTGGAGGCCTCTCCTGTCCCGGTCATAGCCATCGGCGGCATTGAACCGGCGCTCGTCGACGAAGTGCTGTCGACCGGCGCCGCCGGCATAGCCGTGCTGTCGTCCGTGTTCGGGCACCCCGATCCGGCCGGCCAGCTGAGGGCCTTCCGGTACGGGCTCGACCGGACCCGGCACAAGCCCAGGAAAGGATGGACCTTCTTATGAACACGAAGCATCTTACGTCTGCAGCCGACCGGCCCAAGGCGATCATCATCGGCGGAGGCGTGATCGGCTGCGCCGCCGCCTTCGAGCTCGGCGGGGCCGGCTTCGACTGTACCGTGCTCGATAAAGGCAAGCTGTGCAGCGAGGCTGCGACCGCTGCGGCCGGCATGCTCGGCGCCCAGGTGGAGACGCATCACCCCGGCCCGTTCTACGAGCTGTGCCGCATCTCCCAGGGGATGTACCGCAGGTGGACTGAAGCGCTGGAAGATACAAGCGGCGTGTCCACGGAGTACATTCCCCAAGGCATCCTCCGCGCTGCGCTGACGGAAGCCGACGAGCAGGAGCTCCGCTCCCGGCTCTCCTGGATTCAGGATGCGCGCTGGTGTACGCCGGACGAGCTCCGGGAGCTGGAGCCGGCGCTGTCCCCGGATATCCGGGGCGGGCTGCATTTCCCGGCCGATCACCAGGTTCATCCTGTCGCTCTGGCGCGTGCACTGCAAGCCGCGCTCGTGAAGCAGGGCTGCAAGATCCTCGAGGAGACGCCGGTGTTCCGGCTGCTGCAGGAGCCCGGCAGCGGGCGCATCACCGGCGTGCAGACGGCGGAAGGCCCGCTGTATGCCGACGTTGTCGTGCTCGCCGCCGGAGCCTGGAGCCCCGCGCTGACCGAGCCCCTCGGGCTGCCCCTGCCGATGTTCCCCGTTAAGGGCCAGTGCATCTCCTTGAAGCCCGAGGCTCCGCTGACGCAGGCCACGGTCTTCACGAAGGGCTGCTACATCGTGCCGAAGGCGGACGGCTCGTGCCTGATCGGCGCGACGCAGGTGGAGGCCGGCTTCGACAAGCGGGCCACGGCCGCCGTCATCGCGGACCTGCATGCGAGAGCCGCCGCCCTGCTGCCCGGACTCGCGGAAGCCGAGTTCCTCTCGACCTGGGCGGGCCTGCGGCCCGGCACCCGGGACGGCCTGCCGTTCATGGGCACCTGGGAGAAAGCTCCCGGCCTCATCTTCGCCACGGGGCACTACCGCAACGGCATCCTGCTCGCGCCGGCCGCCGGCCGCATCGTGCGGCAGCTTGCCCTCGGCGAGAAGCCGCTGATGGAGCTCGCTCCGTTCGATCCGGCCCGCCATGCAAGGATTAACGGCTTCGCCGTCCTTTGAGAACGCTGCGGGTTTGTCAACGCAGGTCCAAGCCGATGTGAAGCTTATCCTTCTTATCCGCTGACCCGCACCCGCCTATGACCGGAAGCGGGCCAACAGGGCCCAGCGGCGTTCATGCCGGCGTTTGTACTTGGGAAGCCCGCGGTACAGTTCCACCGCTTCGCGGAACGCACCGCGGGCTTCTTCTTCCCTGCCGAGCTGGCGGTAGAGCTGGCCCAGCCGGTAGTAGGCCTCGCACGAAGACGAGTTCACCTCGCGGAAGCGCTGGAGATAGCCGACCGCCTTCTCCTTATCCCGCTCCGCGAAGGCCTCGCCGAGCCGCAGGAAAGGCTCGCCGTATTTGACCCGGGAATTGCGCGCTGTAGCCTCGAGAATCAGCCGCTCGCCCTCCTCGGGACGGCCCAGCTTCAGCTCGCAGATCCCTAGCTCGCTGAGCACGTCCGCCGAATCCTCCATCACGGCCGACACCTGCAGGAGCAGCTCCCGGGCGTCGGCGTATTTGCGCTGTTCCATATAGATCCGTGCGATATCCAGCTTGGTGGAGGTATGATGCGGATTCATCCGCAGTTCCTCCCTCAGCCTCGAGAGCCGCCGCATGCGCTGGATCGGCTTGAAGACGCTCGGTGTGATGCCGACGAACCGCCGGTCAAGCACATAGAAGATCACCAGTAGAACCAGGATGGCAACAAAGGGGTTGCCCGTAAGCCAAAAGATAAGTCCGAATAGTAAAAATTTGCTCATGCCTGCATCGTTTCCTGCCCTTCCCATAGTCTTTCCTGAGTATACCATAATCTTACAACAAATATCTTCCGGGAAGGACTCCCGGCAGGCAGGAGTGCGGCGGTGCCGGGGCGAAATAGTGAACAGGCAAGGAAGACGAATTCAGGGGGAACAAGAAAGCGAATGAACCAGGAACAAGCGGCCAAATGGGCCAAGATCCGCACCATGGGCAAGGCAAAGTACGTGATGTATTACGGAGTGGCCGCGTGGGGTCTGGGTCTCACCGTGCTCTTCACCGGATTGGAATGGCTGACGCAGGGCACGCTCACCGGCCAATGGCTGACGATCCGCCTGCTCGTATTCGGCGTTATCGGCTTCATCCTCTCGAACTTCAAGTGGGAAAAGAACGAACGCAGCCACCGGGGCGGACAATAACGGCCCCTCCACACATAGCCGCTAACGCAGGAAAAGAGCCGTTTCACCGAGAGGACTGACCCCCGGCAGACGGCTCTTTTTGCTTTGTCCTACGGTGCTTTGCTCTAATAAGGCTTGGTTCTTGCGCACTACGTCTGAATCTCCTGCAGCTTCCCGGCCTCGGCGGCATCGAGCTGTGTGCGGATCTGCTGCCGGACCCCGGGATAAGCCAGAACCGCCTGCTTGAACTCTTCTTTCGAGCTCCAGCCGTACCCGCCCTGCTTCCCGCCAAACAGCACCCCGGTCACATCCTCATAAGCGGCATGCAGGTCGTTGTCATACCAGTCAATAGCTGGATCCGCATCGTTCTTCAGGATCATCACCAGATCGTATTCCTTATCACCCGCCTCAGTGAAGAGCGCGACGAGCGCGTGCTCCTCGCCCTCCAGGTGCACCTCCACATCGGCGCATAGCTGATCGCTGCGCTCTACAATCCGTTTGCATTCGGCATGTTTGATTCCGGCCATGCGGATTCACTCCCCTGCATATAGTAGCCTGGTGGGCCGGCATCTCGCACACGCTCCTATTCCAGGCCTCTCTCCCCTAGGTTGTCACCCGCCTGAGCCGCCTATGCAGATTTTGGGTTGCTTATAAAATTATTTACTTGACTTTTGTAAGTGTGTATTTTAATATACTTACATAAAGTAAGTTATTAATTCCTTTTGTACATACCAAGGAGGTATTCATTCATGTCTAACGTTCTCTTTATTCTCGCGAACGGCCGTCCGGCCGATCAAGCCGTATCCGTGCAGCTCTACAACGCATTCCTCGACAGCTACAAGGCTGCCAACCCGGGCGACAGCATCACCGAGCTCAACCTGTTCAACGTCGACCTCCCTTACTACGACACCAACACGCTGAACGGCCTCTACAAGAGCGCTCAAGGCTTCGAGCTGACCTCTGAGGAGCAGCAGGCTGCAGGTACGGCCAACGCTTACCTCGACCAGTTCCTGGCCGCCGACAAGATCGTCTTCGCGTTCCCGCTCTGGAACTTCACTGTACCGGCCCAGCTGATCACTTACCTGCACTACCTCTGCCAAGCCGGCAAAACCTTCCGCTATACCGCTCAAGGCCCGCAGGGTCTGCTCGGCGACAAGAAGGTCGCGCTGCTTAACGCACGCGGCGGCGTCTACTCCGAAGGTCCGGCGGCAGCAATCGAGATGAGCCTGAAGTACGTTCAAACGATCATGGGCTTCTTCGGCATCACCCAGATCGAGACCGTCGTTGTCGAAGGCCACAACCAGTTCCCTGACCGTGCGGCTGAGATCAAATCGGAAGGCTTCAAGAAAGCGGCCGAAGTCGCTTCCCGTTTCTAAATTTCTGTCAAATCATCCCTTTCCATCCCTCCGGCTGCCAGCCGGAACGGAAGGCCCTCCCGGTTACGGGCGGGCCTCTTTTTTTCCTCTATTGCGGATTTCCTGCGCGGACCAGCCCCGAGAACAAAAAAAGAACCCGACATCGCAACGGATGCCGGGTTATCAAGGGATATATATATTAAAAAGGGGGTCATAAACAGTATATCCCGATTTCATTAATAACGGATGAATAACACATTACAGTTCTGTTACAGAATTGACCAGTTGTTAGGATTGGAGCTGCGAGCACTTCATCTAGTCATCGTAATCTTCCAGCTCCGGCTTGGGGTCGCCGCCGATCTTCCGCTTCATGATGAGCTGGGCGAAGAACAGCAGCACGATATTGTTCACGAACGAGACGCCAAGGCCAAATAAGCCGAACATCCTCGAGAACTGCTGCTCCGCTCCGCTGAAGACCGAGCTCCACCACCAGACACCGGCGCCCGTGACCGCAATATTCACGGCCGTTCCCGCCAGGAACGACAAGAGAAGCTTTTCCGTGCGGAGCATGCACAGCACACCGACGATTCCGGTCAGTATAAAACCGGACCCGAGAATCAGCCAGTAGAGGGTATCATAAGTCAAGGGTGTCATCCTCCCGCTAAATGGCGGATCCCTCCGTCATGGACAGAGGAAACCGCTGGTATAGGTACAAGGGTATCATGAAAGAGCCCCCTGAACAACGCTGGCCGTGACATTGTCCCAAATCTGTCAAACCCGTCGAAGCTGCGCTCCTCCTGTATCCATGACAGGAAGAAGCTGGTATAATGGGGGGTGCAGGCATAATAGATCACCCCCACTTAAGGAGGACACATCCATGGCAAAAAGCAAAGCTGCCAGGCTCCGCCGACGGCTGGAGCGCGAAGGCAATCTGAATCCGGAGATTCACCGGGGAAGCTGGCGAGGCCTGGTTCCCGTCGAACGGACGACACCGACCAAACGGGAGTCGCTGACCCGTCAGGAGAATAAGCACAAAAAGAAATGGAACCGCACGCCCCAGGGGAGTGACGGTTCCATTTCTTTTTGTGCCGCGGGGCGGGCGGATGCTGCCGCCTCGGACGCCGGCGGAATCCGGCTCTATGCGGCATCCAGCCGGGCACGGCCTGCGCTTCGTCTCCCCGGGCTCTGAAGCTGCTCGGTACGCCGCGTACGATGCTGCCCGGTACGCCGGCGTACGATGCTGCTCCCGGTACGCCAGACCGCTTCCGTCAGGCCCGGCCCTGGTCTTCCTCCAGCCTGCCCTTCGCGTACAGGGCGCTGCCTACGACGCCGGCATCCTCGAGCCGCTCGGCCGTCTTGACCGTGAGCTGCTCCCAGTAGAACGGCAGCACGCAGCGCTTCAGTTCCTCCCTCATCGGGCCAAGCAGCCGCTCGCCGGCCTGCGCTCCGCCCCCGCCGATGATAAGCACCTGCGGGGCCAGCTGGGTCACAGCCGCCGCAAGGCCGCGGCCGAGCAGCGTTCCCGTCCGGTGCATGATGGCGATGGCCGCGGCGTCCCCTTTATCATAGGCCCGCGATACATCGGCTGCCGTCAGCCGGGCTCCGCCGTCCTCCGGGAACCATTCGCCGAGCAGCGACCGCTCTCCCCTGGCCACCGCTTCGCGCCCCTGGCGGGCGATCCCATTCGCGGAGACGGCCGTCTCGAGACACCCGGTCATCCCGCAGTTGCACGGGTAGGACAGGCCCTCCATCGGCACATGCCCGATCTCCCCAGCCCGTCCGCCTGCACCGTAGTACAGCCTGCCGTCCGCCACCAGAGCGGAGTTCATGCCGGTGCCGATCGTCACGCCGAGGACGTGGGAGAAGCCCCGGCCCGCCCCGGCCACGGCCTCCCCATAGATATACATCCGTACGTCATTATCGAGGAATACGGGGATGTCGCCGATGTATCCGCGGAGCTCGTCCGCCAGCGCAACGTTCTTCCAGCCGAGGTTGACCGCCAGCTCCGAGACCCCCTTCACATGATCCACGAATCCCGGGAGTCCGATGCCGACTGCCTTCACCGGCCCGCCTGCATGCGTCATCAGCCCATTGACCGCTTCAGCCAGACGGCGGATCACTTCTCCGCTACCGCCGGCCGCCTCCGTCGGGAGCTTGACCGTGCGCAGCACCTGTCCCGTTTCATCCGTCAGACCGCACACCATATTCGTCCCGCCGATATCTATGCCTACATATCTGCTCACCGGATCTCCACCTTTTTCCTCTGATAACCTCTGATAATGAAAATATAATTCATACATAATCTTATTTCAATAAAAATTATTTTCTTAACAAACAAAGAAAAACCGTCTGCGGTGGGGTTCCGCAGCGGCTGCCATTCCCCGGACGGGGGCACTGTCTTCCGAGATCCTCCGCCTGTTATCGCACAGGCATGATCCAGATAATATGGCATACGGCGACAAAATAAAGATTGCCGTCTGTCCCCTGAACCACGACGTGGTCCGGCTTCACATCCTTCAGCGCACCCGACAGGCTGCCCCTCGGGGTTTCGAGCACCAAGGTTTGTCCAAGCAGGGACTGAAGCGCCTGCACCACGAACGGCTGAACTTCAAAGATAGGCTGCGGCTGAACGGCATACGGTTGATTCATGATTGTATTTCCTCCCCGGTGTTCCTCGCTTTTTCCGCACATAACCCAATCTATGCCGGGCGATGCTATGTTATACGCACGGATCCGGGCTTTTTTCCTTATGTATGAAACCTCAGGCCGCTTGTCCCGTATACTTCCTATAAGTCTTACTACGTGAACCTGCCTCAGCGCGTGTGCATGGCCATGAAAGGAAGAGATCAGATGTCCGACCGCCAAGACAACCTGTATGAACTTGAGAGCGCCTTCCGGCTGCTCTTCCGCAAAATCCGCACCTCGTGGACCCGTTTTGAAGAACAAGGCGTATCGGCCTCTCAAGCCGTGATCCTGGAGAAGCTGGATGCCGAGGGCCCGCTCAAAGTATCCCAGATCGCCGAAATGCTCTATATTACCTCCGGTGCGGTAACCAGCTTGTCGGACAAGCTCATCACGGGCGGCTTCGCCTCCCGAACCCGCTCCGAAGAGGATCGACGTGTCGTGATGATGGAGATTACCGATAAAGGCCGGGAAGTGCTGGAATCGCTTCACCGCCACCGCAAGCAAGTCGTTGAATGCTTTTTCGGACGTCTGCCCAAGGAGGATGTCGAGCATCTGACCCGGATATTCAAACAAATGCTCGAAGACTGCGAACCGAACACATAACTCCGGGTATCAGGCGCGGCGCAATATTTCCTTTCCCCTATCATCATTCTATGAAAGCGTTCATAGAATGAGTCAAACAGGAGGAAAGGAGCTGGTCTTATGGAAGATGCCGTATCCTTCGGCATGTGGCTGATGCTGTTCGCATCGGTCACTGTTGCCTTCGCCGCCGGCCTGCTTGAGTTTATCTGGAAAGATACGACCGATTACGATATGGAATATCTGTGGAATCACCGGTACACCCTGGAAGATCTGCATCTGGACCGCAAGGAGTAGCGCCCCCCTGCCTCACAAGGCAGGGAGCCGCTGCTCCTTTTTTTGTCACAAATGAGGAGGGGCTATTCCGCCGCCCCTTCGCCCCCGCCGCGGTCAGCCCCTGCAGCTTGGCGCCGCGTCAGTGCCAGAAGCAGCACGAGCAGCAGACACAGCCCGACGAGCACCCAGAGCGACTGCTGTGCCGGCATCCGGTCCATACACCAGCCGGTAAGCAGCGGCAGCAGGGCGCCTCCTACGCCTCCGGAGGCGATCAGCAGGCTCGTCGTCCGCTCCTCTCTGCCCGGGAAGCAGCGGTTGGCATAGATTAATGCCACGGCAAACATGCCGGAGAAGAAGAGCCCGAGCAAGGCCACAAGGAGGAGACTTCCGGTGAAGCTCCTGCTGAACGTAAACAGAGCAAGGCATACCGAAGCGCCCGCACTGCCTAGGATCAAGTAGCCCCCATGTCCGGTTGCATCTGCCACCCGGGCCGCGACCAGCCGTCCCAGCGCCATCGCCCCCCAGAAGAACGATACGCCGAGCGCACCTTGTTCCGCCGTTACACCGGCCCCCTCGATCAGGATCGAGGGCAGGAAGTTCGCCACGCTCATCTCGGCGCCGACATACAGCGCGAAGATTAACAGGAAGACGGCCAGAAGATCGTAGGAGCCCCGGTATCCGGCTGCAGCCCTGGAGGCCGGATGGTTATTCTCCTCCTTGCCGAGGAGGGACGAGAAGCGTCCCATGGGCAGCAGGAGCCACAGCGCAAACACGGCCCAGGCCAGCAGACTGAGCGTCAGGAAAGAGCCCCTCCACTCCTCCCGGGCGATGAAGAGCGCCGAGACCAGCGGCATCACCAGTGCCCCGACGCCGAAGAATACCTCAATCCGCGCCATGACCGCCGTCTTCCGTTCCTCTTCCACATGCCCGATCACCAATGCGCCGATAATCGTTTCGATCATCCCGAAGCCAAAGCCTGCAAAAGGCGCGTTGAGCAGCTGCACTCCCCACGGGGGCCCCGCAAAGAACACGAGCTCCGCCAGCCCCAGCGCCGCCAAGGACAGCAGCAGGGCGCCTCTTTTGCCAAGCCGGGCCGAGAACCATGGCCCCGAAAGCACGCCGGCCAGGAAACCTGTAAACTGGAGGGCCACCAGCAGGCCGCCGTCCCCGTAGGATTTGCCGTAGCCTGCGAGCATCTCGGGCAGTACGGACCCGATCACGACATGAGCCAGACCGATTAAAAAATAAGACAGGCATCCCATCCAGATGAAACGTTTCATTTTATTTCCTCCACTATCCTTTTTCCTGTGCCTTCTTGACCATCCTCCTCTATTCGACACACCCCTTTCGTTCCCTTTTTTTTCAGGCGCGCAAAGCCCCGTAATGACTGCAGCCATTCATAAAAAGAGGCTTCCCCCGCCATATTAGTAAGGCATCAAAACTTGCTGCCAAAGGAGCTGTTGTGTGATGAGCCATTCGAAACGCCGCGAAGAGAATCAGTGGAAAATCCGCAAACAAACCCAGCACCCGCACGGCAAAATCAAGTCACTCGCGGAGTATGCCGCCGAGTATGATGCACAGCACCAGGAGTAAGAAAGCGAAAGGACCCTGCCGCGGCAGGGTCCTTTTGTTGTACGCTTGCGGCGGGCATCCGTGGATCCTCAGCGCTTCAGGAAGGCGTATAAAAACGGAGAGGGGATTCGGCCTGCCTGAGCTGAGCAGCAAGCGCCCGAGCTTCCCTCGGGAAGGCTGTGTACGCCGGCTTGAACCCCTGCGGCCGCTCTCCGGCGCTCTCCGTTCCTACGGCTGCCGCTTCGCCAAATGCTCCTGCGCCATGCGGATCATCACACGCACCATGCTGCCGCCGATCGGACCGCCGACCTTCCCTGCCTGCTCCGTCGTCAGCTGCTGGTTATTCCCCGCGCCCTGCAGCGGAATGCCGAGGCTGCGGGCCACCTCATACTTTACCAGGTCCGGACGCCCCTCCTGCACGTTATAGCCCTGCCGGCGCATCACTTCGGCCTTCAGCCTGTCGAGGCCTTGACCTGCTCCCGGCACAACCGGACTCCTGCTTCTTCTTCTTGCCATAGCCGGTACCCCCTTAGTATAATTAGGTTATCGAATACGAACACATATTCCCATTTGATCATAGAAAGCGAGCTGAACCTTCAGATGAAAACCACCTACGAACCGCTTCATGCCAAACAGATTCTGAATGGAGTGAAAGCTCCCTCCATGCCCTTTGACTGGTCCATCAACCCTTACCGCGGCTGCCAGCACGGCTGCAGCTTCTGCTATGCCCGCTCCACCCATGCCTTCTTGGGGCTCGGAACGGACGATGCCTTCCAGCATCAGATTCTCTACAAAGCAAATGCCGGCGAAACGCTCGAAAAACAGCTCGACAAGATGCTCCGCATCCGGGGAGGCCGGGAGAAGCTGGCCGGCCGCATTGCGATCGGAACGGCCACCGATCCCTACCAGCCGATCGAAGCCCGCGAGCAGCTGACCCGCCGCTGCCTGGAAGCTCTGGCGGCACGCGGCCTCCCCGTAAGCGTCACGACCCGTTCGCCGCTGATTCTGCGCGACCTGGATCTGCTCCGTGAACTGCCGGGCAGCTCCGTGAATATCTCGCTGAACACGATGAACAAGGAGGTCTGGCGCAGCTTCGAGCCCATGACGCCTTCCCCGGAGAAGCGTCTCGAAGCCCTCGCCGGGTTGAGGGAGGCCGGAGTCACCGCGGGCATTTTCCTTGCTCCGATCCTTCCCTATCTGACCGACAGTGAAGAAGAACTCGGTGCCGTGGTAAGGCGCAGCCGGGAGGCGGGTGTTTCCTTCATCATGGGATCGCCCCTGCGTCTCAGCACCCGGGAGGTCAAGAGCTGGTTCTTCGGTACGGTTCGCGAACAATATCCCGCGCTCCTGTCCTCCTACGCGCGCCTGTACGCGGGGTCCGGCTATCCCTCGGCTCCCTATCGCCGCGAAGTGCGGGCACGACTGCAGACCCTGCTGGAGAAGCACGGTCTGCCCGAGTACAAGCCCGACCCGAAGGGCCTGGAGCCCGTATCGGCTGCAGCACCGGCCGAATCCGACACGCCGGTCCAGCTTTCCTTTGTTTTGGATTGAGATGTGATCATCGGCCAGCGGCCGGCTGAGTCGGGATGTGCTTCAGAATCAGTATCCATCGGATGCCCTTCGTCTATACCGCCGCGGCGGCGGGCGGCCGATTCAGGGTAGTCCTCCCGGGTTAAGTAGGAGGAAACATCGAAAGGAGGTGCTGGCCATGTCAGAATCCAACCGGGAGTATCCGACCGGCGAGACCGTGCCGGAAACCGGCCCCTACATGTGTACGGAAGGCGCCCTGGAGAACTTCAAGAAAGACGAGAAGTTCCCGGAGTGCCCCAAATCCGGCGGGAAGACCTTGTGGCAGGAATATAACAAGGAATAAGGACGGCCGTATGGCCGCCACATGGACTTCATGGCTCTGCATAGTCCGGCGCGGCGGGAGCAGCCCGGTATCGGACAGCAGGATCCGCCTCAGACCCGGATGGAGCTGTGCAGCTTCCGGCGGTTCATGCGGCAGTGCGGCTGACTTCGAAGTGAAGTCAGCCGCATTGGCATGCGCTCTTAGGATGGCTGCACGAAGCGCTTTCTCCATGGAAAAGCGGACGACTGACCCCAAAAAAAGGGGATCAGGTGCCAACCGCAGCGGATTCAGCTCGCGCCTCGTTTGCTCCCGGACCCCCGGTACGGAAGCTTCCAAAGCCGCAGGTATGCTATAGTAGAGTTGGATCTGATACATATGGAAATTCCAAGGAGTGAAGCCCATGCAAGATTGCGTATTCTGTCATGTGGAGCTGGAACCGAAACAGCGGATTGTGCTCGAGAACGAGCACTGCATGTTTCTGCAGCTCGATACCCAGGAAATCCCCGGAGCGGGCGTTCTGGTCACGAAGACTCACCGGGAATCCGTCTTTGACCTGACCCCCGAGGAATGGAATGCCGTCCACCCCCTTCTCCTGCAAGTTAAGGCCTATATGGAAGAAGCCTACCGCCCTGACGGGTACAATATCGGATGGAACTGCGGTGCTGTCGGCGGACAAACCTTGTCCCATGCCCATCTGCATGTGCTCCCGCGCTATGCCGATGAGTTCTACGCAGGCAAAGGCATCCGCCACCTGTACCGCAGCCCGGAGAACCGCAGAGCCTCCGTTCCGTCCGGAGAACAACCGGAGTGAGCCGCAATCTCCTTCGAATCGTTCTCACGTCCATTCTTTTGACGTTCCTGCTGCTCGCCGGGTGTGGACGGGAAGCCCCCTCGCCTTCCCTGCCTGCCGGGTCATTGGCCGAGTTCTATCCCGGCCAGCTGAGTGCTGTGGACCGGATCGATATCCGCAGCGGCATGACCGGGGAGTGGCGAACGGTCACGGATCCCAAGGTCATCCGGGACGGGCTCGCCGAAGCGGGAGAGCTCCGCTTCTCTCCCGACCCCAGCCAAGCTGAGCGTACCGGATACACCTATATGGTGATCCTGCTTGAGCAGGGCGAGGAGAAGTTCTCGCTCCTCCCGCACGCCATCGGAGAGCATTACTACATCTCCGACCCCAAGCTTTCCCCTCTCCTGGATCGGCTCTTTGAGGCCGGTACGAAGCCTGTTCCCGGCCGGGGCTGATACCGGTCTTCTGTTTTTTCCAAAGTTTTGCAACTTTTCTTTGACTTTCCTTGTCTATGACTATGATCATTCATAGAACAGGGGTGCCTTATTAGTGACCGGACGCAAGTGGTTTGCTGTTTCATCCATCCTTATGGCGGGGGCGCTGCTGCTCACCGCCTGTTTCGGGCGCACGCAAGTGTACGGCGTCAAACCGCCGAAACCGCTCGATCCCTCGAAGCCGGATGTCGTCGTCATCGGCTCGGAGATCGAAGGAATGTATCTG
Organism: Paenibacillus sp. S-38; assembly: GCF_049942825.1. Taxonomy (NCBI): domain Bacteria; kingdom Bacillati; phylum Bacillota; class Bacilli; order Caryophanales; family Paenibacillaceae; genus Paenibacillus; species Paenibacillus sp. S-38. The sequence continues at coordinate 1,954,881 of NZ_CP187970.1, read as the reverse complement.
GCCCGCGCGGCTGTGGAGGAAGGCCTTAGTGTGATGGTGCTGGATCCGCGTGAAGAGCCCGGAGGTCAGCTGCTGCAGGGGGAGATGCTGTATCTCGACGAGCCGTTCGACCGCAGCGGCAAGTCGCTGCTGCAGGGCCGGGTGAAGGGACTGTTCGACGAATACAAGAAAGGAACGATCCGCAGGCTTCCCGAATATGAGGCCTATTTTGCCTCGCTGACGGAAGGAATCCGGATCGTCCCCGGCATCACCATTACCTCGCTGTCGACCGACTCGTCGGGGGGATTCACCCCCACGATCAAGCCGGAAGGAGCCTCCCCGACCCGGGTGACGGCCTTGACTTACCGGACGAAGAACGGCGAGGAGAAGACGGTGTCGGCGCGCTACTGGGTGGAGAATACGGATCATGCCGCGCTGTCCTCTCGCCTCGGCCTGAAGCGGATTCCCGGCATGGAGACGGTCTTTCCGGCCAAAGGGAAGGATTATATGGCCTCCTCGATCATGATGAAGTTCAAGGGCGTCGACTGGCAGAAGTTCCAGAAGGAAGTCGGGGGTCTCCCCAAAGCGCAGCGGTTTGAGAAGTACGGAGGCAATACCGATGTGTCGAAAGACTATGCCTACGGCCTCGGTAATATCGGCAAAAGCTATAAACCGAGCAGCAAGGAGGTCTTCCTGCGCGGCCTGAATGTCGTGAACCAGCGGGACGGCGAAGCGCTGATCAACGCCCTGCTCGTCTTCGGCGTGAATCCAGCGGATGCGGAGAGCGTGAAGCATGCCCATGATCTTGGGGTCAGCGAGACGCTCAAGGTCAGGGACCATCTGCGGCGGGAGCTTCCGGGCTGGGAGAACGCCGAGGTGAACGGATATCCCCGCTACCTGTACATCCGCGATTATGACCGCTACGAGACAGAGTATGTGCTTCAGGCCTCCGACCTGTTCAGCGGCAGGATGTTCCCGGATACCGTAGGCATCGCGGGCTATGCTCTTGATTTGCAGGGCACCAAGGCAAACCCCTGGGGAACCGAGGTCGGCAAATCGGACCGGTACGCGATGCCGCTCCGTTCCTTCCTCTACAAGGGATACGGCAACGTAATCGCCGCCGGCAAGAATGTCGGGGCCTCCGCTGTCGCCTACGGCAGCGCCCGCATCCAGCCGAATACCGCCCAAGCCGGAGAAGTGATCGGCGCTATTCTGGGACTCATGGACAGCAGGTATGAGCTCACCTCCATCCCGGAAGACGAGATGAAGCGCCTGCAGAAGCTCATGGTGAAAAGAGGCATCGAACTGACCGGGAAGCCGGGCCGCAATCTCATCGAAGGGTACACCCCCGAGCAGATCGAGCAGGTGAATCAGGGCCGGCTTGTCGTGAAGCCCAAATCCTGAGGCGCATGAACAGCGCATGGCAGACGGTCCGCTGTCCCCCGCAGCGAAAGCATCCTTCCGGTCAGGCCAAGCCGCTGCTGTCCTGATGGATGGGAGCCTAAATCCAACCGGCTTTGATAAGGATAAGCATCCACAGGGGCTCCCGGGCATAGTGTATGGTGTAAACATCGATCCCACACCCCGAAGGGAGCAATTGCCTTGAGCAACTACACCCGTTCTTATCAGAATCCTATGTACCCTGTCGTCCATCCTTACGTCCAACCGCAGTACCACCCTCATGTCGTCCCTTATGTTCCTTATCCTTATTGGCTGTACCCAGGGCACCATGGACACCATGGACACCATGGAGGCCATCATGGCGGTCATCATGGCGGTCACCATGGCGGTCACCATGGCGGTCATCATGGCGGACATCATGGCGGGCATCATGGCGGTCATCATGGCGGGCATCATGGCGGGCATCATGGCGGTCATCATGGCGGTCATCATGGGGGCCACCATGGCGGTCATCATGGCGGGCAGCATGGGATGCATGGACACGGACGACTCCAAGGCCGCGATTAAACGCAGGAAGCCGGCCGGCAGCTTGGCCGGCCGGCTTTTTGCGAAGTCCAGTCGAAGGATCGCAGGAGGAACAGCAGCAGGGCCAGGCTTCCCCGGCGTGATTGAATAAACCGGTGTGACATCGGGTAATGGTAAGGGAGGCATATATTCCACAAATGAGGTGACTCCCATGGCCAACCGCAAACAGCCATCTTCCGGCAGTAAGAATGAATTTGACGATACATCGAGTATGCCTGTCAGCTACAATGCGCCCGTAGAGCTCGGGAGCCAAGCGGCGACGGACAAGCTGGCCGACGTCGTTGAGGACATCATGGATACGGTTCAACATACTTTTGACGATGATAAAAGCTCTAAGACCAACCGTTCCAAGTAGATTTACGTCCGGATTCCGTCTTTTTTCTACTGGACTGTAGATGAGCGTTCAAGCTAGTCTGTCGTCAAGCAGGACAAGCAGCAGCCAAAAGCCGCCCCTCTCAACAGAAGGGCGGCTTTTGGCTGCTGCCGGAAGACCGAGCATAAGGATTAACGCACGCTTTCCTTGATTGCCTTGAGCCGCTTCATGACGTCATTCCCGCCGCGGCCGAAATAATCATGCAGCCTGCAGTATTCCTGATAGAGCTTCTCGTATACCGCCACGTTCTCCGGAATCGGCTTGTACGTCTCTTCGCGGACACGTGCCATCTGGGCTGCCGCTTCCACGATGGAGTCGTAGCCGCCCCGTGCGGAGCCGGCTGCCACCGCACCGAACATGGCAGCACCGAGTGCCGGAGTCTGTGTGGACGCTGCGATCTTGATCTCCCGGTTCATCACATCGGCGTAGATCTGCATCAACAGGCGGTTGCGCTGCGGAAGCCCCCCGCAGGCATACAGTTCGTTGACTTCCACGCCGCTTTCGTGAAACGTATCGACGATCTTGCGTGTACCGAAGGCTGTCGCTTCCAGCAGCACACGGTAGATCTCCTCGGGCTTCGTCAGCAGGGTGCAGCCTAGAATCAGCCCCGTCAGGTTCGTATCGACGAGCACGGAGCGGTTGCCGTTCCACCAATCGAGAGCAACCAAGCCGGTTTGGCCCGGCTTGTATGACGCCGCTCGCCTCTCCAGCCACTCGTGTACGGAGATACCTTCCGCTTTGGCGGCATCTGCAGCATAAGCAGGTACCGCTTGCTCGACATACCAGGCGAAAATATCGCCAACCGCCGATTGGCCGGCTTCATATCCAAGGTACCCCGGAATGATGCCGTCTTCCACGACGCCGCACATGCCTTCGACCAGCTTCTCTTCCGTGCCGATGAGCATGTGGCAGATCGAGGTGCCCATCGCCATGACCAGCTTGCCCGGCGTGACCACGCCCACGGCCGGAACGGCCGCATGCGCATCCACGTTGCCGACCGCTACCGCGGTGCCCGGGGGCAGGCCCATCAGTTCCGCCATCTCGGCGGTCAGCTCGCCGGCCTTGGTACCGAGCGGCAGCACCTCACCGCGCAGCTTCGTCTCGGTCAGGTTCGTCAGGCGCGGATCCAGAGCCCCGAAGAATTCCTTGCTCGGATAGCCGTGCTGCTTGTGCCAGAACGCCTTGTAGCCGGCAGCACAGGAATTGCGGGTAAGGCTGCCAGTCATCTGCGCGACCACCCAGTCCGCTGCTTCCACGAAGCGGTCCGCGCGGCTGTAGATGTCCGGCGCCTCGTTCAGAATCTGCCATATCTTGGCGATCATCCATTCCGACGAGATCTTGCCGCCATAGCGCGGAAGAAACGCTTCGCCGCGCTCTTCCGCGATCTCATTCATGAGATTCGCCTCATCCTGTGCGGCGTGGTGCTTCCAAAGCTTCGGCCAGCTGTGGGGAAGTTCCTTGAGCTCCGGCTTGAAGCAGAGCGGCGTTCCGGTCTCGTCGACCGGCAGCATGGTACAAGCCGTGAAATCGATGCCGATGCCTATCACGTCCGCCGCGTCCACACCGGATTCCTTCATAACGGCCGGCACGGAGCGCTTCAGCACTTCGATATAGTCGGCCGGGTGCTGCAGCGCCCAGTCGTATTCGAGCTTTACGCCGGAGTCCGGCAGTACTTCGTCGATCACGCCGTGCGGGTAAGGGGTGACATGCGTGGCGACTTCTTCCCCGCTCGAGAGGTTGACGAGCAGCGCACGCCCGGATTCCGTGCCGTAGTCGATCCCGATCGCATATTTGATGACCATGCGGGACCCGGCCTCTTACGATTGTCCGTAATAGGCGTTGGCGCCGTGTTTTCTGAGAAAATGCCGGTCGAGCAGGTTCTGGTCCATCGGCACGGTATTCGGATTCAGCTGGACTGTGTGGAACGCCATCTTCGCCGTCTCCTCAAGCACGACCGCATTGTGAACCGCGTTGTGCGCGTCCTTGCCCCAGCAGAACGGAGCGTGGCAGTGAACGAGCACGCTTGGGATCTGCAGCGGGTCTTTGCCTTCGAAGGTCTCGATAATGACGTTGCCGGTTTCAAGCTCGTAAGCGCCTTGAATCTCTTCACGGGTCATCGGGCGGGTGCAGGGCACTTCACCGTAGAAGTAATCGGCATGGGTCGTTCCCAGTGCCGGAAGGCTGCGGCCCGCCTGCGCCCATGCAGTAGCCCAAGGGGAGTGCGTGTGCACGATGCCGCCGACCGTCGGAAACGCTTTATACAACGCCAGGTGAGTCGGCGTATCGGAGGAAGGTTTGAGCTTGCCTTCAACAACCTTGCCGTCCAGATCCAGCACGACCAGGTCCTCTGCCCGCAGCTCGTCATAAGGAACGCCGCTCGGCTTGATAACGACCAGGCCGGATTCACGGTCAATTCCGCTCACATTGCCCCAAGTAAAGGTAACCAGTCCGTATTTCGGCAGATCCAGGTTCGCTTCCAGTACTTCCTGCTTCAATTGTTCTAACAAATGTATCGTAACCCCTTTCCGAATCCGAAATGTTCTCGGGTCCATTATATACTTGTACGTACAAATTTTCCACACCTTTTTTCGTGTGTCGACCGCTTTCTCCTTTAGTGAACCCGCCGCCCACTCCCTTTCTCGGACGTGCGGGGTAAGTAACATTGCAGGTCACCGATAGGAGTGCCTCAGAGTCACTCTTTGTCGTACTTTCAAAGGCAGCGAAACCAGGATTCCATCACGGGAAGTGGATTTTTGCCAACACAGCAGCCGTTCTTCAGATTTCCCTGGCCTCTCCCCTAGCCTTGGCCTAATTGGGCTGTCGCCTACATGCAGAGCGCAGCCGGGCGCCCCAAGACCTGTAGTGCGTTATGGCCGCTGACCGCGCAGATTACTGATCCATCCCTTGCTCCCATTCCCAAGCAGCAGATGCTGATCCTTAGGAAGAGATCCAGCGGAGGACCCGATGCTGTAATGCAAAAACGTGCGGTTCCCGGGCAGTCGTGACTGCGGTCTAGTTTTGCTCTTCCATAGGTTCCGGTGTTATTTTAAGTGAAGGGAGCTGTGGGATGGAAACATGATGGGATTGCCAAGCTCGATAAGGAGGGGGGATCTCGGGGCATGGGATAGCGGAGCTCCGGTATGGGGATCGGATAGCGGTGAGGGAATTGCGAAGCTGGTAAGGGGATCAGATATCAGGTGAGGGAATTGCGAAGCTGGTAAGGGGATCAGATATCAGGTGATGGGATTGCGGAGCTCCGGTAAGGAGATCCGCTCTCGGTGTTGGGATGGCAATGCTCCGGTAAGGAGATCGGATAGCGGTGAGGGATGCAGAACTCCGGTAATGGGATAACGGAACTCAGATGCGCTATGCCCTTGACGAAAGTACCATTTTGAAAATAGAGGAACTGGAGTTCGTTACTTTGATGATTGAGGTGCTTTTTCTCGGAGAGGAAGGCCTATAAGATACCTGAGTTCCGTTATTCGCTGGGAAATCACGGGAAATCATCAAATAAGATACCTCAGTTCCGTTATCCGACTCTACGACGTATAGGTCAACGGATACAGACGGCAGAATCGCTGTCAAGGCCGCGAATCATGTCCAGACTCAAAGAGAACCTGGCAGCTTGAAAGCTCTACAGACTGGAGCAGATATAGCGCATGTCCAGACTCAAAGAGAGCCGGGCAGCTTGAAGCTCTACAAGACCGAAGCAGATATAGCGCATGTCCAGAACTTCTCTGCCACGCGGCTTGGGAAGTCAGAGCACAGCCTCCGAATCCTGGGATTCAGGTTCGCTTCCTTAACCGCGCGCCCTAAACAACTTTACTCTGGGGAGCTTGCCGTGAGGCAGAAGCCGGCCCGGTGACCCGGACTCGCTAGGGTGTGGCGGATAGCACAGATGCTGTGCCTCGACCGCCGCCTGCTCCTTCTTTGTTCTGCGCCATATGAGCCGGGGATTCTCGCCGCTATTCCAGTGGATGGGGACACCCTGTTCTACTGGGCCGGCATCATGCAGGCGTCGATGTGTCCGTTCGGCCCCTGCTCCGGCGCCCTGCACTAGTATCGTGGCAACGGAATAGTTTGGCTTATACAGGTCCGGTAGATGAGCGGATAACCAGCTGCGGCTCGTAAATATAGGAATCGTCCTCTGCTCCGCCGGCGGTAATCCCTTCGATCCGGTCGATAAGCCGACGGGCTGCCTCCACTCCCATCTCGGTCTTGGGATGGGTCAGTGTGGTCAGTTTGACTTCGGTGGCTGTAGCCAGCGATGAATCGTCGAAGCCGATGATTGACAGGTCCTGGGGCACCCGCAGGCCGGCCTGCCGGGCCGTCTCAAGCAGATGAACGGCCAGCTGGTCATTGTAACAGACGAAGGCTGTCGGCCGCGTACTGGAGGCCAGCAGTACCTGGGCCGCTTCGTAAGGCCGCTCTTCCTTGTCCTCGGTGGAATAACGGACGACCGCGTCAGGATCGAGCGGCACCTTGTAATCGCGGTGGGCCCGGATGAACCCTTTGAGCCGCTGGATGCCCTGAAGGTCGTCCGTCTTGAAGAAGCCGACGATCCGGCGGTGGCCGAGTTCAATCAGATGCTCCGCCGCCCGAAATCCGCCTTTCTCGTCATCGAGCTTCACACAGGGGCAGTCCATCTCCGGGTACCGCTCATTGATCATGATGAACGGGATATCCGACATGCCCATCGAGAGGTAGTAATGAAGGTTCGGATTGCCCTCCGCACTCTTCGTCGGTTCAATGATCAGCCCGCTGAGCGGATGGCTCATCATCAGCTCGAGGCTCTCCCTCTCCTTCGTTTTGTCATTGTCCGTAGAGGAGAGCATGAGCCGGTAGCCCCGGCTGCGAAGCTCCGCTTCCGCGCCGCGGACGATCAGCGGGAAGATGTAATCGGAGATATAGGTGGTAATGATCCCGATCGTCTTCTCGGTCTCTTCCGCTTTCTTGGCCGGGGCTGCCGATGCCGCCACAAAGGTGCCCTTCCCCTGGACACGGTACAGCCGGCCCTCCTGCACCAGTTCTCCGATCGCCTGCCGGACGGTTTGCCGGCTCATCTTGTAGGCGTCCGAGAGCTCGAATTCGGTCTGGAGCTGATCGCCCGGCTGCATTTGGCCATCCTTGATTTGCTCCAGAAGCTGCTGCTTCAGCTGCATATATTTGGGGAGTCCGTTCTTTTCCATGCCGACACCTCTTCTGCTTCCTCTGCACGGCCACTGTGCCGTTCTGTTATCGTAAGGCTCATTATACCAAGTTTGGCATTGTACGTACAACCTATATTCCCAAAACCATAGTTGTACACATGGAAACTGAAGCATACGGCTAACAAAGCCTGCAGATAAAGAAACACAGCAAGGGAAACGGATGGATCTGAAATGACAAAAAGCCCGTTCCACCGCGGGAGGCCACTGAAAAAGTCCGTCTAAAAAAAGCACAGCCCTTCAAGAAACTTGAAGATGCTGTGCTTTTTTTGACGTATAATTGAGTCATCACGAAAAGCGGGTGAGACGGATGATTCGACAACAACAAAGTTTGGTTCTGAGTCCTTATGCAGCTCTGTACGATATCGTCGTGCCGAAGGACAACATGCTCCGTCAAATTAATGAGCTGGTGGACTTTACCTTCATCTATGAGGAACTGGAAACAAAATATTGTTTGGACAAGGGACGTAGCGCAATTGACCCCATCCGAATGTTTAAATATTTGTTGCTAAAAACCATCTTTGAACTATCTGACATGGATATTGTCGAGCGTTCCAAGTATGACTTGTCGTTTAAATATTTCTTAGGCATGGCACCGGAGGACCCGGTCATCGACCCGAGTTCTCTGACAAAATTCCGCAAACTGCGGCTCAAAGACATCAACTTGTTGGATATGCTCATTGGTAAGACGGTAGACCTCGCCATCGAACTGAAAATCCTGAAGAGCAACTCCATTATCGTTGACGCCACGCATACAAAAGCACGCTACAATCAGAAGTCTCCGCTAGAAATTCTGCAAGACCGTGCAAGGAAGCTGCGAAAGTCCGTTTACACGATGGATGAATCAATCAAAGCCAAGATGCCCGCAAAGAACATGAACGGTGTACTCGAAGACGAAATTGAGTATTGTCAAAAGCTTATAACCTTCATCGAGATGGAATCCGGGATCGCGCAAGTGCCAAAGGTTTTGAAGCCGTTAAACCTGCTGAAGGAAACGGTGGAGGATGACATCGAGCAGCTTCGTCTTGCGGCGGACCCGGATGCTCGGGTTGGACATAAAAGCGCCGATTCTGCATTCTTTGGATATAAAACGCACCTGGCCATGACGGAAGAACGCATCATAACGGCAGCTGTCATTACAACAGGCGAGAAGAATGACGGCAAACAACTGCAGACGCTCATCGAAAAAAGCAAGACAACGGGAATGCAAGTGAGGACCGTCATTGGCGATACCGCCTACTCCGAGAAAGATAATATTTTGTACACAACGAACAATGATATTGAACTTGTAGCGAAACTCAATCCGTTGATTACGCAAGGCAGCCGCAAGAAAGAAGAGGAGTTTCTGTTCAACAAAGATGCCGGCATGTATGTATGCCCGGCTGGTCACATGGCGATTCGAAAGGCCCGGCAAGGCAAGAAAGACGTCGGCAAAAACCAGCAGGATACCTATTATTTTGACGTAGAGATCTGTAAGAGTTGTCCCTTCAAGGAAGGCTGTTATAAAGAAGGCGCCAAAAGCAAAACGTATTCCGTAACGATTAAGTCTGAAGTACACTCAGAACAAATGGCGTTTCAGGAAACGGAATATTTCAAGGAGAAATCCAAAGAGCGCTACAAGATTGAAGCAAAAAACAGCGAACTCAAACATAGGCACGGGTATGATGTTGCCACATCCTCGGGTCTGCTTGGCATGGAAATGCAAGGTGCAATGGCCATATTCGCTGTAAATCTTAAGCGGATATTGAAACTGGTGGATTGAAAAGCGCGTCAAGCAGGCCCATTTTGAGCCATTAAAAAAGACATCTGTCTCCAGAAAAATGGAAACAGATGTCTTTTTTGCGATTTATGCAAGGCCCCCGAGGAAAAAGCGTGAGTTCTTCAGTGGCCTCCCACCGCGGAACAGGCTTCGGATAGCCTTCTTGGCCCGGAGGGCCAGCGTCTATTTGAGCTGCAGCACCGATCCTCCTATAACGAACCGGTATTCGAGATGATTGTCGAACACATTGTCGATGCGCACGCCTCCGGTCCGGACGGATGCCGTATGGATCATTTTGCCGTTGCCGAGATACAAGCCGCAGTGGCTGATATTCCCCATCGCCTTGGACGCCCCCCTATAGGCATCGGGCTGCCCGCCGCGGTAGCCGATGAAGAACAGCAGATCTCCCCGTTGCGCCTGATGAATGTCGGTATACACCCGGCTGGAAAAGTTCCGCACATACTGGGCTTGGCTGCGGGAATCCGGCGGAAGGTCCATGCCGAGCGCATACAGGTAGGTCCACCTCGTATAATCCGAGCAGTCGAAGGTGGAGGGATCGGAACGGTCCGAGCCGTACTCGTACGGCGTCCCATAATACATCGCCGCGGTGGACAGCACATTCTCCGCGTAACCTCCCGCCTGAGGGGCGATCGCGGGGTTGGGCCACACAGGAGTCATGTCCTGCGTCTCCTGCAGGGTGCGCACCCCGGTTCCCCCGCCCGGCGTACTTTTCTGCGGCGAAACGCCGGGCACCTGCTTGTCGAGCCCCGCATCGCCTTGGCGGAGCAGTTCATCGTTCTCCGCCACGCTGCGGTCGAACAATCGGGCGTCCATCCCGCCCTGCATGGTGGAGTTCCCCCCTCCCGTTCCCCCCGTATTCCCCCGGCCGCAGCCTGTAAGAACCAGAAACATACAGCAGCCCCAAACGGCGAATCGAACGAAGCTCATTCTCATAACGAATGCCCCCTTTTGCATATGTCGGATATCCCTATGTTGCTTAGAGAGAGGCCATTCCATGCAGAGGGGAGCGGGGATTCGTCTAAGAACTTCAGCGTGCACCGCGAAGCATGGGAAAAAACCGTCCGGTCTTGGGGACCGAACGGCTCCTGCACGGTTTAGAATCTACGACAATTCGCGGAAAATCAAATGGGCGCGTCTCCGGGATCAGATCAAGCGCTCTCGTCCCTACAGAAAAGCCGGCCGGGTGTGACGTATCTCGTGGGCAGCAGCTCGGAGCACTTCCCTAGGAGTGAACGTGTAACTTCGCCTTCCCCTTCCCTTTCAAAGACCCGCGAATCCCGCTCCGGAGTCCGGCTGTCGAGGAACAAGGTAAGAGAATGACGGTAAGTGGCCGAAAGCTCTCTCCCTTTGGTACTGCGTGCGGAACCCACGTAACCCTCGGGTGGCTCTGTCTTCCCCTGAAGGGCTGAGATGCAGGCTTACTCCGTATCCACGATAGGAATTCCATAGCCTCGGCCCGCTACAGTCCCCGACGCAAATTCCCGTTCCGGTCAAACCACAGCTTGTAGGACAACCGGCTGAGCAGCATAGAGGTAACGGCGGCGGAAGCGGCCAGAATGAACATGATCAGGATCTGGTAGCGGACCGCTTCGACCGGATCGGCGCCAGCCACAATCATTCCGGTCATCATCCCGGGCAGTTGGACCAGCCCGACCGTCTTCATCCCGTCGACGGTCGGAATCATGCTCGACCGCACGGAGCGCTTCAGCGCATCCTGCAGCGCCTGCCGCTCCGTCGCCCCGAGAGAGAGCAGCGCCTCGATCTCCCCGCGGGAGGACTCCAGCTCGCGGCGCATCTGGTTCAGATAGAGGCCCGAGACGATCATCGCACTGCCGATCGTAATCCCGCTGATCGGGATAAGATACTGCGGCGTCGCCTCAATGATCCCGAGGCCGGCCAGCAGACCGGCCGTAAGCAGCTCGGTGGCGGCCAGTGACAGGGCGATGCGGCGCCGGATGCCCGGCAGCCCCTTGGCCCGCTGGCCTGCGTTCCAGGCGGCCACGGCGATCATGACGGCCACGATCAGCAGCACAAGCAGCACGTGCTTGGATCCGAATACATACTGCAGCACGTAGCCTACAAGCAGCAGCTGAAGGGCGGAGCGGACCGTGCCGACCGCAATGTCCCGCTCAAGCCCGAGCTTTTGCCAGACGGAGAGCAGCATGGTAACACCGACAAAGGCCAGTGTGCACAGCAGCGCCAGGTTGCTCATGCTTCTCCCACCCCTTCGGCCGCTGTCCCGATGAAGCTTCGGCTCGCCTCCGTGGCCGGCTCTTCAAAAAAGTCCCGGGACGGCCGGTCCTCCTGAAGTGCTCCGTCCGCCAGCAGCCATACGCGCGAGCATACCTCGCGGGCCTGCCGCAGATCGTGCGTCACCCAGATCTGGCACGTACCGTGCTCCCGCCTCCAAGAAGCGAGCAGCTCCTCGGCCGCGGCTTTGCTCCCGGGATCGAGTGAGGCGGTCACCTCGTCAAGCAGGAGCACCTCCGGCCGCAGCAGCAGGGATCGGACCAGCGCCGCACGCTGCTTCTCGCCGCCCGACAGGTCGCCGGCCTTCTTGTCCCACGGCAGCCCGCCGAGCCCGAGAGCCTGCATGCAGCGCCGCGCCAAGGGCTCGTCGAAGGCACTGCGGTGCAGCCTGCTGGCGGTCCGCAGGTTGTCTTCCACCGTGCCGGGGAGCATAACCGGCTGCTGCGCCACATAGCAGATCCTGCGCCTCCAATCGGCGGGCTTCCACTCGCTGCGGGCACGGCCCCCATAAGCCACAAGGCCCCCGTCGGCCGATTCCAGCCAGGCCAGGATACGCAGCAGCGTGCTTTTGCCCTGCCCGGAGCCGCCGAGCAGCGCGACGGATTCGCCTGCGGCGGCTTCGGCCGTAATCCCGGAGAACAGCACCCGGCCCGTCTCCCCGTGTTGTTTCATTAAAGCGGATAATGCGAGTCCTTGCTTCATGAGCGGATTGCGCCCCCTTCATCTGCCCCTCATTATACCTAAATTCATCCGGAGCGAGAAGAGAACAGCCTTCCGTCCAAGCCCCCGGCTCCCCCACAAAGAGAGCCGAGAGTGTCCTGCTATAATGACTGTTAGACTGCCGCGAACTTAACCGTGCAGCTTACATCGGGATGCCGCATGTGCCTACTGCTTTAGAGAGCATGTCGATCGCCTCCACCATGCCGGTCGGGGCTGGATCATCAAAGGTTATCGCGTCCCGGTCCCTGGCCGGGCTCCCCAATCCAGAACCGTCGTACCACATTGCCGTTCTCTTCGGTAAGCTCGGATTCCAGCAGCCCCCCATTCTTGACGATGACCCGCTCCGATGCCGCGTTCCCCCGATCGCAGACGACCAGCACCCGGCCGATTCCGCGCTCCCGTGCCCGCTCCAGCGTGAGACGCAGCAGCTCCGACGCATAGCCTCTCCCTCGCTCCGAGGGCCGGATGCCGTACCCGATATGGCCGCCGCTCCGCAGCAGCTTGTCGTTCAGCGTGTGCCGCAGGTTCGCGGCCCCCACGATCCGGCCGGTCTTGTCCAGCAGCCAATACGTCGAATGGGACACGAAATTCGGCGGCACCAGCTCCGGCCGTTCCCCCTCTTCGAGAAAGCGCAGCATCTCGCGATACGCATAGGGCTCCCTCTTTATCACCCATGGCACCATATCCTCCCCGCTCTGCAGCCACTCTTCATAAAAGGAAATATAAGCGTCCCGGTAATCCCAGGAGGGCCTTACCAGTTCGGCAATCCCCATACACATCTCTCTCCCCGCCTGTCAATTTGATCCATCTTACCATACGGGCTATGGCTACGCCATCCCTCGCCACCTGCTCTTGGCAGGAACCCGCAGCCCTGATCGCTCCGGACGGCCCGCTTCGCAGGAAGGACGAATCACACGCCTTCGTCCGCGGGCTTACTTCTTCGCCGGATAGCGGACCTCCGCGAGATTATCGAGCAGTTTCTCCTCCCCCAGCACACGGTGGTCTCTGCAGCCGAGGCGCAGGCGCCAGATTTCGTTGCTGCGGTACCGCCGGCCATCCCGCTCGAAGAACCGGTGCTCCCTCTCCTCCACCCGGTAGCTGCAGCCCTCCTCCGCCGAGCTCCGAAGCTCGCCTGCCAGAAAGTCATCCGTTATCCAAACCTTAAGCTGGTACACCCGCTCCGTATCATTGCGGAGCCGAAGGTCGACATAGTTATAGAATACGCTCGTCCCGCTGCCGAACGGGACGGTCCTCCGGTCGTCCGGAAACAAGTCGAAGCTGTGATGGTGCCGCTCCGCTATCGTAAGGGACGAGTGCAGCGCCATCCAGAACAGCAGGTTCGCCAGCTGGCACAGCCCGCCGCCCGGTCCGCTGCGCACCTCACCCCGGGAGAGCATGAGCCCGTCGACGTATCCGCGCTGCGGTGTGGTCCTTCCGATCCGGTTCCAGAAGGAGAATGTCTCTCCGGGACGAAGGATCAGCCCGTCGATCAGCGGAAGGCTGAGTCCCAGATTCACGATCTTGTTCTCCTGCAGCTGCGGATCGGTTCCCTCCAGCCTCCGGCGCAGCACGGAACGGTGCTTCGCCGTAACATAAGGCAGAGGCACCTCATGCCGCTCACGCGCAAACATCACACCGCTTCGCCAATCCGCCAGCCGCCGCTCCCACTGCAGCTGCTTCACCCGCAGACCGTAGAGCCAGGGAAAGGCTCTGCCGATCCGCTGTCTGATCCTCATATGCATACTCCTCCGTTTGGCTCGTCTACCAGCCGTCTATGCGGCTAAGCCGTATACTCTACAGACGAGAGTGAGGGAGCCGCCGTTCCGTATGGGAGCTCACGCTTTTTTCCCGCGGGAGAGAGACCTGGAGGAGCCGTCTGCCGGACGAGGTGGATGGAGGATACAGCAAGGTGCCGCCCCATCGGCTCCGACCGGCTCAGGAGATCCGGCCCGCACAGCTCCTGCCGGGTTTCGAACCAGTCCCCTGCAAAGAAGCCTCGGAGGCAAGGGGCAGAGCATCTGTGGGGCGCCCACCACCACTGCGAACATTAGTTCGCAAAAACCATCAACAGAACCAAGATCACCGTCCGATATACGGTGGATTAAGAAACAAAAAATCCCCATTCTGCCATGGCAGCCTGAGGACGAAGACCTTGCCCTTATATTCAACTCTATCGTTATCGCTTCCCGTCTACGTAGCGCCCGTAGTCCGGTACCGCCACACGCTCGAATTCAGCCGCCAGCTCCGCGAGCCCGGCCGTGAACGCTTCCCCGGCCAGCGGTACGCCGTGGCCCGTAATGGCGATACGGGGCTGCAGGGCCGCCAGCTTCCGCACCGATTCACCGGCAGCCGGCCAGTCCGGCGTGAAATATCTCGGCGGACCGCTGAGGTACTCTGTCTGGGTCAGCACCTGGTAGAGCTTGTCCTGCCGGGTATTGACGAACGCGTCTCCCGCGATCAGCGCGCGGTCCGCCTCGCGAAAGAACGAAACGTGCCCCGGCGTATGTCCGGGAGTATGGATCCAGCGCCAGCCCGGCAGGCCTGGCACGGAACCGTCTCCCGGCAGCACGTGGACGTGCCCCTCCAGATTCACGGGCTCGTTCGGGAACCAGCCCGAGATCTTGGCGATGAGCCCTCCTTCGACGCCCGGGTCGGCATCCGGGTAGCGCGAGCGTCCCGTCACGAACGGCAGCTCGGCCTCATGGGCATACACGGGAACCCGCCAGTGCCGTGCCAGCTCGACCACGGCTCCCACATGGTCGAAGTGGCCGTGGGTCAAGAGAATGGCCGCCGGCCGGGATCCCGATCCGAACCGGGCCTCCGCCTGGCGGATCAGCTCTTCGGCGCAGCCCGGCAGGCCGGCATCTATGAGCACCCAGCCCTCCTGGGGGCGGTCCGGCGAACCCGCAAAGACGACATTGACGATCTGAACGGTATACGCGTAGAGATCCTCCGCCGCCTCTGCCCCTTCTCCGCTGCGGACCGAGGTCATCGGGATCCGCGTATCTTTCATCGGATTTTCCACTATTCTGCACCTCCTGGAACCATCGTAACCGGACAGGCAGCCATGCCCCAACCGCCCTCCATCCTGTTCGTAACGCATCCGGCGGATGAGGAATACACCGAATCAGGCTGCGGCACTGTACGACTCCCCAGTTTACCGCAGTCCCCGCTGAGACACTCTTCCTTACTCTGCTCCGGAGAGGGAGAATTCATCCGTCCCTTCCCCGCCCCTGTACAACGCCAAGAGCCCTCTATACCGGAGATGACTTCTCGGGTATGAGGGTGTCCTGAAGGCTTCTGCACGGCATCCGCCATCCCAATTCCCTTCAAGGCTTGACGGGCGTCCTCAGCACTTTCATCGTGTGCCGCACGACCCGGGCGAATTCTTTCTCTTCCCTTCTGCTCAGCCCAAACTGCTTTCCGTCGGCAAGACCGACGGGGACGGCCGGAATCACTTCATACCGCATAGCGCCCCCCCTTCCCCTCCGGCGGGTCCAGGTAGGAACATAACCGGTATGGCGGATCCATACCGTCCCGTCATCCTCCTTGATGATCCGGGCCTTGAAGATCAAGCCGCTGCGGGTAGCCGGCCGGTTCATTAAGGTGGGCGAGATGAAGTTGCCAAGCGAGTACACGGCTGCCTGCTTCGGCGTCCGGAGCGCCGGCTGGATGACATGGGGGTGCGATCCGAGCACGAGATCCGCCCCGCCGGAGAGCAGCCGACGCATCAGCCGCTTCTGGAGGGTCACCGGTTCATGGGTATACTCCCGGCCCCAATGTGGGCAGACGACCAGCAGATCCGTCTGGGGCCGGACCGCCCGGATGTCCCGGATCATCCGCCCTTCGTCCAGCAGGCTGACACACCATTCATACCCCTTCGGAACCGGGATCTTGTTGGTGCTCTTCGAGTAGGCGAGAATGGCGACCCGGATTCCGTTGATCTCGGAGATCCAGGGCTGTGCCGCCTCCTCTTCGGTACGGAAGGTTCCGGTATGCGAGAGGCCCGCCGCATCCAGCACATCCAAGGTCCGCTGCAGCCCGCCCAGTCCCCGGTCCAAGCAGTGGTTGTTCGCGGTGACGAGCAGGTCGAAGCCCGCTTCCTTCAGATCGGCAGCCAGTTCGTCCGGCGCATTGAAGGTGTAGAATCCCGTCTCCTCCGATCTCCGCGTGTAGCGCTCTTCCGGTCCGGCCAGCGGAATCTCCAGGTTGCCGATCGTCAGATCCGCCCTGCGCAGGATCGGGGCGACGTGCCGCAGCAGCGGGGCAAAATCTTTCCGCTTCCTGCCCGGCACGGCGGAGGTGGTAATGATTTTCTGGGAGATGAGAATGTCCCCGACAGCGGCGATCGTAAGCTCTGAGGGCATCCGCTGCACCTCCTTTGCTGCATGGGATACATTATCCTATTCCGAAGCCTGGACGAAAGTCAGCCCAATGATGAGAAGACGGCTCTTAATACAAAACCCCCGCCAGCCCGGCGGGGGTTCGATGGATGAAGAGCGTATGAAGAAAATTACTGCTTGAGCTTGAACAGCAGACGGTTCGCCGTACCGGATTCCGTCTCTACCGATTCGTACACGTTGATCGTCAGCGGGTACTGCAGCTGTTCGGTCTGCAGATTGCTGAACGTCAGAGTCTGACGGCCGCTGAGCAGACGGTTTTCGCCGGTGAAGCCGTGAGTCTCGGACGCCACAACCCGGCCAGCCGTGTCGGTAAGCTCGAACTTCAGCTTGGAGAAACCGGCATCGACCATGACATCCTCCGTCACGCTGAAATCGAGGTCCATCGTCAGCTTGTAGGAGTACTGCAGCGTGGTGGAGCTGAACTGCGAGTTCAGTGTCCAGAAGCCGAGCTTCACGTCGTACGGATACATCTTGTACGTCGTGCCGCCCTCTTCGTCCTTCTGCAGAGGAGCCTTGATCATCGCAATCTCGCTCACATAAGGCGCAGCCGACTTCGTGTCGGAGAGCTTGATGCCGAAGGTTTCGCTCGTCTCTGTCTTCGGCACGTTGAAGGAATAAGTGACCACAGAAGCAACATTCGGCTCCAGGGTCAGTGCCGTCGTTTTCTGGCGGCTGCCCGTATAAGATGCCCCGGCAGCCGTGGTCAGATCCGCCTGGAAGGACGGCAGCACCGCCGACTTCGAACCGCGGTTGACCATCTTGAACTTGGCCACTACCGTCTGGTAGCCTTGCTCGGCATTCTCATGACGGTGCAGCTCCACGAGGGATACTTCCGTGTTCCCGCCGATGATCTGGTTCAGCGGGTCAAAGGAGATCGGTGTGCCGCTCTTGTATTCCGGCAGACCGGCCAGCTTGACCTCCGACGTCTCCGGCAGCGCCAGCTTGAGGCGCGGAACATCGATGGATACGGCGGCCGTGCCTTCCCCGTAGGCGTCCGAAGTGATGATGAGCAGTTCTTCGGGTTCCACCCCGTTATCCACGTTCACCGCGTAGTGAACATACGCCTTCTCGCCCGGCTCCAGCGCCTCCGGCGCTTCCTTCGTCCGCTCGCCGGTGTACTGCTTGCCGCCGGCCAGCCCGTCTATGCGGAACTGCGGCAGCGTCACCCGCTTATCCGAAGGATTCTCGACCAGCAGCGTGACGAGGTACGTCTGCCCTTCTTCGCTGAGCTGCTGGGACCACCCCTGCGGCGTGTACGTGAGCTTGGAAGAAAGCGACGGAATCGTGAAGGACGTCCCCCACGTACTTACCGGTGTATCGGCTCCCGGACGTCCGGCGTCGGTCGCGCTCACGGGAATGCGGAGCAGCTCCGTCTCGAGCTTCGGATACACATACTCGTCCACTTCCACGAAAGTCAGGGAAGCGATATTGAAATCTCCGCCGTCTACCGTGGAGAGATAAACAAGCTCCACGGTTTCCTTGGACTGGATTGCCTTGGCATTGGAGGCGCTGGCTGTCAGGGTGTACTCGACGCCTTCATCCGTTACCGCGCGCAGCTCGTATTCCGGCACGCGCGTCTTCTTCCCGGACGTATTCGTCAGCCGGACCACCGCCGCGACCTGGGTTCCGTCTTCCACTGCCTTCACGGCGGCACTCTTGACCTCCGCCTGGATCGAACCGGTCAGGCTGTAACCTGCCGACTCCACAGCCGCAGCGACGGCCGCCTGTGCGCCCCATACAGGGAATGTGCCCGAAGCGGCGATCACGGTGGACAGAACAGCTGAGGTAACAATCTTATGCCATGTTTTCATGTAAGAATCCTCCATTCAGACTGGATGTAACTTGCTGCCTTGGTGCTTGAATCCATGAGGCTCGGCTATTTTTGCTCCGCTGCGGGTGCCGTCTCGGCGGAAGCTGCTGCCGGTGCGGCTCCAGAGGCGGCAGATGCGGTTGTCACCGTCTGCCCGTCCTTCAGCAGCGAATGACCGGATGTGATGATGGTCTCGCCTTCCTTCAGTCCCTCCAGCACTTCCTGATACACGTCCTTGACCCGGCCGGTCTTGATGGCGCGCTTCTCGGCTTTGTCGCCGTTCAGCACATAGACGAAGGCATCGGAGCCATCACGAATGATGCTGAGCGTCGGCACAGCGACCACCGTCTCTTCCGCTTCGTCGGTCAGCTGGAGAAGTACCCGGCTGCCTGCGGGGTAACTGCCCTGCGGATTCGATACCTGAAGCTCCATGGAGTAGGTCCGCGTCTGGGAATTCACCACTCCGCTGAGGAACGTAACGGCCGCCTTCTCTTTCTTGTCCGGCTGGCCGGCGGCATAGAACGTCAGCTCCTTCTTGTTCTTGACAAGCGCGTAAGCCGATTCGGTCAGCTCCGCCTTGAATTTGACCGCTCCGCCGCTCTGCACCTGTCCTGCCGTGAAGTTCTGCGAGACCGTCATGCCCTTCTCTACGGTAAAGTCCGTAAGGATCCCGTCCGCCGGAGCTGTCACCTCATAATTCTCGAGTGCGCGCTGCGCATCCGAGATCGCTATACGATTCGATTGGAGCTGCGACTCTTGTGACGCAAGCGAGTTCGTGGAATCCAACGAACTCAGCTTGTCGTTCTGTATGTTCAGATCGCGCTCGGCGTTGGTTACCGTCTCCTCCGACTGCTCCAGCTGGCGCTTGGTCACAAGGCCGTTGTCATAGTCGTTTCGCATTTTGTTATAGTTCTTCTTCGCATCATCGAGCGCCTGCTGGGCCTTCGTGATTGCGTTGAGCAGATCGGTCCTGCTGTTCTTCAGGTCCTCCCGCGCCTTCTCCAGGTTCTGCTCCGCGCTTGTCAGCTGTACCTGATTCTTCTGCACCGTCGAGACGGCATCGCGGGAGTCGATGCGGAAGATGACCTCTCCCGCACGGACCGCTTCGCCTTTGCTCTTCAGCACTTCGGTCACTTGGCCGCCGGCCTTGGTGATGATGTCCAGCTTGACGCTGGAGACCACATCGGCGAGCTGCTCACGCGGATCGGCGATCAGATGCCGTTCCACCTTCGCTGTCTTCACCGGCTTCTGCTGTGCCGTTCCCTGCTGTGCTGCCGGAGCAGGAGCCCCTCCCGGCGGCGAGCACGCAGCCGCCACCGAGGAAGCCAGCAGTAGAATACCTATGGTTTGGGCGTAACGCCGTTTAGATCTGCTCTTGGATTGAAATACTGGATTCATGGGTTCGTTCCTCCTCACATTCCTGCCGAAGTCTGGGTAATATCCGGACCGGCGCCCTTGTTTCGCGAGAACCGGCCTGCCAGCCGGGCCTTCGCGGATTCGATCAGCTCATAGACGACCGGCACAATAAACAGCGTGAGCAGCGTGGATGTCGTCAGTCCGCCGATAACTACAACGGCGAGGCCTTTGGAAATCATACCGCCGCTGTCGGAGAAGCCGAGCGCCAGAGGAAGCAGCGCTACGATCGTCGCGCCGGCCGTCATGATGATCGGCCGCAGGCGGACCATGCCCGCATCCAGCAGTGCATGCCGGACCGTATACCCTTCGCGCCGCATCTGCTGCGCACGGTCTACCAATACGATCGCGTTCGTCACGACAATCCCGATCAGCATCATGAAGCCGATCAGCGATGTGACGTTGAGCGATTCCCCGCTGAGGAACAGACCGAGCAGACCGCCGATCGCCGCAAGCGGCAGGGAGAAGAGAATCGCGAACGGGGCGCTGGCATTCCCGAACGCCAGTACCATGATCAGATACACCATGAATACCGCGACGCCCATGGCCATGAAGAGCTGGGAGAAGCTTTCGTTAATATCTTCCGATACCCCTTTTACTTCACGCGAAACCCCGTCCGGAAGCTCCAATTGGTTCAGCTCGCCGGAGATGCGGGCGGCTACGCCGCTTTTGTCGGTCGAGTTAATCTTCGCCGTGATGCTCACGAGCTGTTCCTCGGCTTCCCGCTGGATGCTCATCGGAGCCTCCACTTCACGGATTTTGGCAATCTCGTTCAGATAAACCGTCGAGCCGCTGGAGCCCTTCAGGGGCATCATACCGAGCTTCTCCAGCGAATTCTTGTCATCTCCCCCCAGGGAAACGGTGGTCGTATAGGTAATGTTGTCGAGCTTGATGTCACCGAGATTCTGCTCGGAAATCCAGGTGCGCGCACTCTCACGGACAGCCGCCGCGCTCAGGCCGAGGGCTCTGGCTTTCCGCTGGTCAACCGTGATCTCCACCTGTGTCTTGGAGTCGCTGATGCTGTCTTCGATCTCCGAGAGCTCCGGGAAGGTTGCGAGCTTCTCATGGATGACTGCCAAGGCCTGCTCGAGCTGGTCTTGATTGTCCCCCTTGAGCGAGTACGAGAAATCCGTCGTGGAGATGCCGCCTCCCCCTCCCAATGTACGGGGCTCCACTTCCGAACCTGGAGGAAGCTCGTTCAGAATCAGTTCTTTGTACTCCTCTTTGACTTGATCCGGATCCGCATTCGCGGAAACTTCCACGTAGATCTCCGTCTTATAAGGCACCTGTTCGTCGTCTCCACCATAGCCTACAAGAGACTCGACATAGGTGAACAGCGGTCCGCCCTGGCTGTCCTTCGCCTCCTGCATCATGGTTTCCAGTTCCTTGGCTTTGGCGTCCATCGAATTCATCGAAGTATCATAAGGCAGCTTCAACTGGTAATACATCGTATGGGCCGTCGTTCCGGACGGGACAAACGATACCGCCAGATTCGGCACGATGGCTGCAATGGACACCACGAGGAGCAGCAGGGAGGCCAGAAGCGTCTTGATCCGGTTGTTCAGGCTCCAGTGCAGCATACGCTCATAGGCATTCATGATCCGGCCTTTCGGCACTTCGTCATGGCTGTGTCCCGCACCCGCTTTGGAGTCGCGCAGCACCAGAAGCTTGGCGAGCATCGGAATGACCGTCACGGCCACAATCAGAGATGTCAGCAGGGCAACAACCAACGTAATCGCGAAGGGACGGAAAATCTCGCCCACGATCCCGCTGACGAGGCCGATCGGTGCGAATACACCGCACGTGGCAATCGTGGAGGAGGTGATCGCCATCGCCACCTGCGAGGTGGCCTTGAGAATGACGGATTCTCCGCGTTCGTTCACTTTCTGCAGTTCCGTATAAATATTTTCGATAACTACAATACTATCGTCAACGACCCGCCCTACGGCAATGAAAATCCCGCCGAGGGTCATCGTGTTCAGCGTAATATCCAGCTGCATCATAATGAGCAGGGTAACGAGAATCGACAGCGGAATCGATACGAGCACGATCAGGGTCATGCGCACGTTCCGGAGGAACAGGAGTATCATCACGGCCGCCAGCAGCGCACCGATAATCCCCTCTTTCACAAGTCCATGGATCGACTTCTCCACCTCATCGGCGCTGTCATACACGAGCTTGAATTCCACACCGGGCATGGTCGTCTTCCACTGCTCGATGAATTTCTCTACATCGGCCGAGAAGTCCACCGCATTCGCACTGCTTGTTTTGTACAATTGAATGCCGAGCGCCGGATGGCCGTCCAGCCTTGCGACGAACTCGGATTCCATCACCGCCTGCACCTTGGCAATCTGCCCAAGCAGCAATGGGGCTCCCGTACTGGTAGTGATCTCAAGCTGCTGCAGATCATACACGCTGGTAACATCAGCCGTGATCCGGGCCATCTTGTCGTTGCCGCCGATCTCTACCGTACCGATCGGCCCGTTATTCAGGGCACTCTGGATCGCTTCCGTTACGCCGGACGGCGTCAAACCGTAGGACGAGAGCGCGTCGGCGTCGAGTTCGATGTCCATCTTGGTTTCGCGTGTGCCCACCGAGTCGACGTGATCGATCCCCGAAACCCCTTCGAGGGCCGGCTCAATCTGGTCCTCATAGAGTCTGTCGAGCTCCGACTGGCTCATTCCGTCTTTGGCGTAGAGAGCCATATAATAAGCCGGCTGCGATGAGAAGCCGAAGGTGGATACCTTCGGATTGCCGGCAGAGCTCGGAAGGTTCAGCTCCTGCAGCAGGCTGTCCACGTCCTGCTTTTTCTTATCGACATCCACCCCCTGCTTGAACTCGAGGATGACGGAGGACATGCTGTCACTGGATGTAGATGTCATGTTATTGAGGTCTTCCATATTGCCCACTTTGTCCTCAATGGGCTTTGTGATTTCCTCCATTACATCTTCAGGCGCAGCCTGATATGTAGTGGTAACCATCACGTACGGAAACGAGATGTCCGGAAAATTCTCGATCTTCAGCTTGAATGCGGCGTAAAACCCGCCGCCGAACAGCATCGCGATGATGATGATCAAGGCCGCGATATTCTTCATGGAAAACCGGGTCAAACTGTTCAAAATGGCCCCTCCTGTTCAGGTTTCTCTAAGATAAACATAAAATTACAGCATGAATATGAACGGAGCATGAACAGCCGGAGGGCAATTTATGGCCGTTTTGAGGCCAAATAGAACACCGTGTCCCCCCTTTCGTCTAGGAAAAAAGCCTTCCGCATCCCGATGGATCCGAAGGCTTTTGTTGTCGGCCCGGCACTCCCCCGCTCACTCTTCCAGCATCTCATACATGATCTGCAGGTCCTTGCTCAGCGAAGACGTCACTTTGATCTCCTGAGCCGATAGAATATCTGCCGCCGGCCTGCCCGCCCCAAGCTCATCCTGAAGCACCTTGTCCCAGGCTTGCTGAGCCCTGTTATCCAGAGGAGTGATCCACACCGGCGGCACCTTGTCGTAGTACCGGCGGCCGGCGAGACTTTCGAGATAGGGGGCCTCCTGATGCATTGAGTACAGGATATAGTCCCAGGCGGCCTGCTTGCTGCGGCTGTATTTGGAGATCAGGAAGGAAGAGCCTCCCTGGGAGCCAAAGACGCCCATGGGCAGACGCGTCATTTTCCAGTTCGCCGCATGCTCCGGATCCCACTCCTTCAGAAGGTTCCCCGCCCACTCGCCCATGTACAGCATGACGAGCTCTCCCTTGCGGATCTTCTCCCGGCCGTTCTCATCCCAGATATTGAGCCTCCGTGCCAGCCCGCTTGACGCGATGAAACGGGACAACTCGGCCGCCTTGACCATCAGGGGACCGCTGCGCAGATACTGGCGGTCTTTGCCGAAGAAACCCAGCCCCGTTGCGGCCACATAGACCGGGTCTGCCGGGTTGTTGAAGATCCAGTGCCCGGCAGCGCGCAGACCTGCGGCCATATCGACCCATCGCTGCGGATCCTCGAGATAAGCAGCGAGTGCCTCCGGCTCGGTCGGATATCCGAACTGGGCCAGAATATCTTCCCTGTAGAAGGTAAAGGCCAGCGGATAATCCTTCGGCACGGCGATGAGCCGGCTGCCGTCCAGCGAACGAAAGGAATCCAGCGAAAGACCGGGGAAGCCCGTATGGTTCTTCTCGGCTTCATAGGGTGGCCTGCTCAAATCCTCGAACACATCCATCACGTTCAATTCGCCGAGCATGGAGTTATCCGCGATAATCACGTCAGGCGGGGCATCGGAAGCCAGCAGGTCCAAGAACGCATCGCTGCGTGCTGTGATCCATTCGATTTCCGTTCCGGGATGAAGCGCCCGGAAGGGGTCCGTAATCCCCTTCTGCTCTTCATACGGGGCCATAATCCGGACCTTCCGGTTCTCCTGGGGAGGCTCGGGACCCCCGCCGAGCAGCCCCTCCTCTTCCGAAGGAGTACCGCCCGGCTGGGGGTGACAGCCTGTGAACACCAGGACGGCGGCCAATAGAGCGGACAATAGGCTTCGGCGCATCACGCATCCTCCTCTTTCTTCTGGTGGTCCGCGAGCAGCTTCGCGAACTCCTCCGGCGGCATCGGTCTGCTGTAATGGAAGCCCTGCTGCAGGCGGCATTCCAGCTCAAGGAGGGCACCCTTCTGCGCTTCATCCTCGATGCCCTCGGCAACGACGATCCATTCCTTGTCCCTTGCCAGAGAGATAATCGTCTTCACGATGGACAGGTCATGTTCCATATCGCGAATGAACGAGCGGTCGATCTTGAACCCGTTCACGGGGAGCTTGCTCAGCATGGCAAGGGAGGAATACCCTGTGCCGAAATCGTCCACCCAGACCCGGATCCCCTTCTCCCTCAGGACCGTCAGGTCCCGGATGACCCGGTCCGTCTTTTTGGCGAAGACCTCTTCGGTGATCTCCAGATTCAGACACTCGGGAGGAAGGCCGGTCTCCTCCAGCACCTTCCCGATGTAATCAACAACATTGTTGTGCGTGAGCTGGGTCGGGGACAGGTTCACGCCAATGTCAATCGGAGGCAGTCCCTGGCGGATCCAGCTCACTCCCTGCTCACAGGCCTCGCGCAGCACCCACTCTCCAAGCGGACCGATCAGCCCGCTCTTCTCCGCAATCCCGATGAACTGCAGAGGGGCGACCGCGCCCAGCTCCGGATGATTCCACCGCAGCAGCGCCTCCGCCCCGGTCACCCTTCCGTTCGACGCATCCACGATCGGCTGATAATGCAGATGCAGTTCTCCGCGTTCGATGGCCCGCCGGAGATCGTATTCTATGCGCATGTTCTCCGAGATCGACCCTGCGATCTGCCCCGAGAAGAAGCGGTAGGCGTTGCCTCCCTCTTCCTTCGCCAAATACATGGCGGCATCGGCATTTTTAACCACCGTCTCGGGATCGGAGCCGTCCTGCGGAGACAGGGCAGCTCCGATGCTTCCGGCGACGAACAGCTCATGCTCGCCTACATGGAAGGCTTCGGCCAGTCCGCGGAGCACTATTTTGGACATCCCGCAGACTTCCTCGCTGGCCGTATCCTGTACAACGAGGACGAATTCATCGCCCCCCAGACGGGCAATAAAAGCACGGGAGCCTACCATCTCGGTTAACCGGGCGGCTACTTCCTGAAGCAGCCCGTCGCCTACCGCATGGCCCAGCGTATCGTTGATCTGCTTGAACCGGTCCAGGTCAATGAACAAGACGGCGGTTGTGCCGACCGCCTGCCCCCCCTGCCCCAGGAGCGACTCCAGATGCTCCGAGAAGTGCCTCCGGTTCGGAAGACCGGTGAGCGCATCATAGTACGCCTGCTCCTTGGTTTCGCGCAGCATGACGCTCAGCTGCTCGGTCAGCTCTTGGAAGTTCCCGAGCAGGGTCTGAATCTCACTGACCCGCGACGAGGGCATCCAGGCGATCTCTCGGTTCTCCTTCAGCCTGCCCGGCACATCCCGCGTCAGCTGGGCCAGCCGGATCGTCGGCCCGAGCACGAAGCGTTGAATGAACAGGGCGAATATGCCGATCACCAGGGTGGTGAAGAGGACGCTGACCGATTGGCTCAAATAATAATTGAGTATCTCCTCCTTATGCTGTACCGGCGACATCCTCATATACAGCTTGAAGGGGGCGAGCGGCACCTCTGCCACCACGGCCATACGCTGCCATTGGTTACCTGGAATATCGAACGGCCGGGCAGCCGTACTCCATTCGTACAAGGTGGCGGTCAGCGGACGCCACTCGGAGCGGTCCAGCCACTCGGCATCCGCCCCTGCGGCACCTTGCCCGTAAGTGACGACCGTTTCTCCGCGGGGACCGATCAGGACGCCTGCGTCAGAGATGAGCAGTGAAGTCGTGACGGCAAGCTCGCGGAAATAGCCGGCCTGAATCAGCGAATGCAGCTTCAGGGCGCGAAGCTGCTCCGGGCCCCAGGAGGCATAAGACTTGCGAAGGGACGAAGCCATCTCCGAGGCTTCCTCCTGAAGCTCGGCCTGCAGATTATACTGCGCGTTCTTCCCCGCGTTCACCATGAAGAGGAACGAGGAGCCGATCACGCTGAACAGGGTAAGGTGCATCAGAACCCGGGAGAGCTGAATGCTCGCGACGCCTCCCCCCTTCGTCTTTCTCCGCAGCTGTGGCATATAATACCAGGTAAGATCCGCTGCCAGCGCATTGAACAAACGGCTGACGATCAGGGTGACGGTGTACAGCCCGATCTCCGCGCCGAGCCCTCCAAAATGCGTGTAATAGACCAGCAAGAGCATCGGGACACCGATCAGGCCCCAGAACAGCGCTGATGCCACAAGAAAGCTGCGGATGCGCCCCCGCAGCAGGATGGCCGCCGCACCGATCTCCAGGGTATTCACGAGGACCGAGAGCAGCGTTTCATGAAGAAACACGGCTGCTGCCGCGTGTACCGCTATCACCTGGAGAAGCGTGAGCGGTGCTCCGAATCTTCGCAGGGTGATCAGGAAGAAGAAGGAGGCAAACACCATCTCCATGCCAAGCACCAGCTTGACCGGCAGGAAGTAACACATAAATGCAAGAAACGTAAGCGCCATATACATAAGAACCGAAACCTTCCTGCCGGCCACTCCGGGTACAGCCATGAGGATCCCTCCTTTCCTGAGCTTTGTCAGGCCCGATGCTACTGAACCTCAATCACTCTCGCCGCATCGTCCCAGAACAGATTTTCCTGCCAACGGGTAGTAAAATAAGAGAATTTCACAATATAGGTTCCCCTCTTTGACGGCTTCCATGTAAAGTTTACCGTCAAGGGTTCGCCCGGCTTCAAGGTCTTCTCGTTATATATGCGCTGCTCGACTTTATTCCCTTCGGCGTCATGAATTTCGACGTCAATGACACCCTTGTATACGGAAGCCCCGTTCAGTGAAACGATCGTTCCTTCGATCGTCAGCGGCCGGTCCACTTTCGGCGTACTTCTCGGCAGCACTTTGATTGTGTGCTGATAGCCCGGCTCCGGCTTGACGGCCTTCGCAGACACGGTGAGCTCGGCGGTAACCCCCTTGGGCCAAAACTCCAGGATTACCTTCGTCTCACTGCCCGCCGCAAGCTGATTCAGAATATCCCTGCCGAGTATGACATGCTCCCCGTCCATCAGAAAATCTCCGCGGTTGATATAGCCTTGGGCCCATTCATCCTTGACCGGCCTGCCCGTGGCCGCATCGACCATCCGGGCGGTCGCCAGCTGTGTTCCGTTGTAGTTCAGGGGGATCGACAGATTCTCTTTGACCGCTCCGGCCGGAATGGTGATAGCCGATTCCCCGAGCAACGGCTGGGCGCAGCGGATCAGGTTCAGCGGCTGGTCCGCCCCTTCGGAGAAGCGGAAGCGCAGCGTCTCCCGGGCGCCTGCCTTGCCACCTGCCGGCAGCAGCTTCGCGATGAATCCGCCATAGAGCGTCAGCTCGGTCTGCGCCTCATTCAAGGTGTAGTCCTCACCTTCGATCAGCCGGTAATAGCCGTGGTAAATGCCGGTAAGTTCATTGCCCCCCAGCTCGAGAGGCAGAGCCAGGTCGCCCGGCTCCTCCCCCTGCTCGAAGTAGGCATCCCTCATCCCGATGAACGAGTTGATCTCGCCATAGCCCGCCCGGACCATGACGTTCTTCGCCGTTTCGTCGCGCCAGACCCGTGCTTTGCGGTCATAATTGTCATGGCCGTTATCCCAGTATATCGGGACGAATCCGTACTTGTAGGCTGTTCGGACGATGGCATTGAAAAAATAGCTCTTGGCATACGGCTCCGGATCGACAAACGTGCCAAACTCCCCAAGCAGTACGGGAATGCCTTCGCGCACGAAGGTGTCGTAGACCGGCTTGAAATAGCGGTTCAGCTCCGCCTTGTCCTCCGGCGTGCCCCATGATGTATCTCCCCAGGAATTGCTGATGAATGGATATGGGGTATAGTAATGGAAAGTAACCATCAAATACGGGTCGCTGGGTACTTCCAGATGGGCCACCGCCTTCTCGCTGTTATCCCCCTCGGCACCGATGACGACAATCCGGCTGGCATTACTGCCTCCGGAGGTCCGAATGGCCTTCAGCATCCGAAGGTTCATCGCATTGAGTTCTTCAGGCGTCAGGTGATGCCTGGCAGCAGGATTGTCCGGATCTGCAGGAGCCTCTTCCTTGACTTCCCATTCCCCGCTGTTCGGCTCATTAAGCACCTCGAAAAGCAGCTTCTCGCTCTTGTCCTTGAACCGTGCCGCAATCTGAGCCCACACCTTCTCCAGCTTGTCCATATTACGGTTATAATCGTCTGCATACAGGCCGGTCACGGGATCAACCGCCATCTTCGTCACCCAGTTGCCGTTGTCATGGTGCACGTCGATGATTGTGTACAGCCCCCGTTCCAGAGCCCAGTCCACCACCTGCTCCACCCGGTCCAGCCGGGCAGGATCGATGATATACTCCGGCGCCGGCCCGATCTTGCTGTCCCAGGTGATGGGAATCCGGACGCTGCGGAAGCCGGCATCCCGGATATCGTCAAAGATATATTCCTCCGCCGGGGGATTCCCCCACGATCCTTCTTCCGGGTGGGCATCCAGCGTATTCCCGAGATTCCAGCCGGGCGACATCGCCTTGGCCGCCTGGACCGCCGTAATGGACTGGAAGGAATCGATTCGGGAGGAGCCGGCCCCCGCTTCCTCCGCATACCCTGCCGTACCGGCGGAGGAATACAATAGAAGCCCGGAGAGAAGGGCGGCTAGTATGGCAAAAGGTGTACGCGGCATGGCAGCCATCCTTTCTTTCCTTGGTTGATGGGTAATGATACGCCCGGGTCCACTGCGTCCGGGTTCCCCGCTGATGATCAGCGGTCAGTAGGCATAGATCCGGTTCAGCAGTACGGCCGCTTCGGCCCGGCTCATGTTCGCTGCCGGCCGCAGCAGGCCGCCCGCTCCTTCGATCAGACCGGCGCCGTGCAGCACCGTGGCGGCCGAAGCCGCATATTCCGCAAGCTCGTTCCCGTCGCGGTAAGCGCCGGGAGGCAGACCGCTCTCCGCCGCTTCGGCGGAAAGTCTGCCGGTACGCCGCAGCGCCCGCTCCGTCAGGACGATGACGTCCTGGCGGGAGACCGGCGCGTCAGGCTGAAACAGGCCGCCGCCGATGCCTCCCGCGATACCCAGCCCGGAAGCCGCCGCGATCGCCGGGTAGTGCGGGCTGGCCGGATCGACATCGCGGAAGTCCGCCCCGGCGGCCGCTCCGGTGAGATCCAGCGTACGGACCAGCAGCGATACGAATTCCGCCCGGGTCACCTGCCTGCCGGGAGCGAACTCCGAGGGGCCGGTGCCCTGGATGATGCCGCGCGAAGCGAGCAGCTCCACGGCGTCCTGCGCCCAGCCCCAGCCGGCGAGGTCGCCGAAGGAGCGTCCGCCCCAAGCCACCGCATACCGGCCGAAGCGGCCGGCAGCGAAGACCAAGCGCCCCCCGGTGCGGTCGTAATGTCCGCTCGGCACGGGAACCGCCTCTCCGTCCTCACCCAGATAGAGGATCACCAACCGCTCCGGATGCTCGAGCTCCTCTTCGCTCAGCGCATACTCGGGAGATATCAGCACCCTTGTCTCCCTGCTCTCCCAAGGAAGAACGGCGCCGTCCGCCTCCAAGTGGATGTCAAGGACAGTCCTCCCGCCGATCTGCGCCTGGACCGTATCATCTATGCCAGTGGTATCCGACCTGCGGAGCACGAGGCGAACTGTGCCTGCGCCATCCAGCCGCTCTGCGTCAAGCATATTCCCCGGCAGGACAACCCTGCCGAGCGCGGTGGCAACGGAGAGATCCGTATCCGGATAGGCTCCGGCCACCGCCTCGGCCGGCAGGTCGACCGCATAACCGTGAACACCGGCCATATACGGCACCTTGATCTGCAGGACGGCGCGCTGACCCGGTGCGGGTGCTGCGGCTTTGCTGCCTTCCTGCAGAGCGGCAGGCATGACTTGGATGACAGCCAGCGGGCTGTCGCCGGCCTCCACCGACGGCGTGAGGGCAGGCAGCGTATAGGTGCCTGCAGCGCCGTTCGGATACAAGGACGAGGCCGCCGGGATGACCGGTGCGGCAACCGGAGCCTCCGGCTCCTCCGAAATGGAGGCTCCGGAGCCCGAACCGGAAGAGCCGGTGTTGCGGCTGCCTTCGACAATGAACTGCAGGGTGGCCGGCAGGTCAATCCCTTGTGCGATACCCTGCACCGGATTCGGAATACCCTCCTCCGAGAAGGTCACCTCGCCCCAAGTGACGGGAACCTGCTCTGTGGTGCCGTCATTGTATAAGGCTTGGGCTGTGAGCGGGAGATCCGGCAGAGCCGGGAGCTTCGATGCCGGAACGCTCAACTTTGTGCCGAAACGGACCACTTCCCGGCTCGCTTCGGACGTGAAGCGGATATCGCTGAGCCATACGGTGAGCGGGGCCGCTCCTTTGCCGGTGTCGGACGTCAAGGTAACCGCTAGGCTTTCCTTCAGCCGGTATACTTCGGATGCCGGGACCAGACGCTTCAGCGGAATCGAGACCTGCCTCCATTCCTTGGTTACCGTGGTCATACTAGACAGCTCCACGGTCCCCACCGATCCGTTCTGATCCGAGAGAGCGACCGAGAACGACTCGCCTCCGGCAAGGCCCTTGATCATAAAATCCAGGCTGCCGTGTTCGTACAAGGCTTCCAGGTCCACCGGAGTCCAGTTATCCATAGTGAGACCTGCCCCCCAGTATCCCCATTCCGGACCGTCGATGCGGTTCACCTCCAGCCGATAGGCCGGCAGTCCGCCGAAGGTCACCTGCGGATCGACAGGCAGTGAAGCGGCTGCTGATCCGTCAGGATTCACCGTCTGCTCCTTAACCAGGGATAGATGTCCCTCGGAGCTGGCCCATTGGGCCTTTTTCTCATCCAAAAAAATCACATGCCGGTCGTCCGCAAGCGCGCGGACCACGGTTACCTCGGCTGTTACCGGTACAGGACCGGAGGCCTGCGCGATGGTCCCCTGGACTGTATAGCGGCCCCGGGTCAGATAGCCTTCGCCGGTCTCCCAGCTGACGGCAGCCATGCCCTTCGTTCCGTTGTCGTAAGTGACCGCCGCTGTGGGCGGCAGCTCGGGGGCATGGCCGACCTCCGTCACCGCCTTCACAGAGTCTGCGCTGACAATCCGCTGCGCCGGAGCCTGCGGTGTGAACTTGATGCGGTTCAGCCATACGTTCATCGCCCCTTGCGCCGGCGCGTTCTCCAGCACGACCTTGTCGATGGCTGCTAGATTCAGCTCCGGAGTCTGCTCCGTGAAACGGCTGACGGGGATGCGGATCAGGGACCAGCCGGTCGTCACGCTCTTCCCCAGTCCACTGAGAGAGACGACCGATTTCACGTCTTTCGTATCCATGATCCCGATGGAGAAGTCTTCCCCGCCTGCCGCTCCTTTGACATAGAACTGAAGGGAACCTTCCCGGAACGCCTCCAAGGAGTAGCTCATCCAGCCATCCGCCGCAAGCACACCGTTCCAATATCCCCACACCGGGTCGGGGAGCTTCGTGGCGGCGAGTTTGTATGAAGCCTGACCGACGTAAGTGCCTTCCGCCGTGCTGTCGATCGGCAGGTAAGTCCCCTCGGCCGTGTCCTTCTCCAGCATCAGGTTACCGCCCGAACTGAACGACTGGTCGGTCCGCACCCCTTCGAATACCCAATGTTCCTCCTCTGCAGGAAGGGACATCGGGGCTGATGTCACGGCATCTTCAACGGTTACTACTGCCGTAGGCTGCACGGAAGCACCCGCTGTGGTCCCCTGCACCGTAAAGCTTCCCGCCGCCCGGCCGTCCGGAACCTCATTCCAGATAACGGGTATATCCGCAGTCGTGCTGTCGCTGTACACCGCTCTTACGACCGAAGGCATCTCAGGCGCAAACCCCAAAGGTGCCGTCAGGCTGACAGGCTCGTACCCGGTGATATACCGGTGGGTGAATTTCATATCACTGAGCCACAACGTATTGGACTCCCCGTTGACATTCGTGATCAACAGCGTGTTCCAGGCTGCAGCCGGGAAGCCGGCGATCTGTGGAAAACGGGCCAAAGGGATCGTCACATGGCTCCATGCAGCAGCTGCCGCCGCCGGTACGGCCCCCGTCTCGACAGCCGGAGAGCCGCCGTCCGACAGAGAGAATTTGAGCTGCTCGCCGCCCCTGCTGCCCTTCAGCTCGAACTCCAGGGCGCCATGCGGAATATAACCGCTGATGTCCCGGGAAGTCCACTGCAGCGTCATGCCGATCCCCCACCAGTCTGCGGATTCGTTCGTAACCCGGTGGGTGGGATGGCCGTTGAAAGGCACAGCCGCGTCGAAAGGCAGCGCTCCGTTCTCCTGCTGCACTCCCCCGCTCCAATGACTCGTATTGGGATTCTCATTAAAGAACACCAAGTCAGGCAGAGCCGATGCGGCCGCGGACATCGGAACAGCCCCTGTCATCACGATGGCAGCGGACAAAAAGAGCTTGATGAGATATGTAAACCGTTTAACCTCTGATGACATCTTGGTATTCATTGGGAATCACCCTTAACTTTAAGATATTCACTATTGACAAGTTTCTAGTTATATCGACAAAAAAGCCCTTTGCCATTATAGCAAAGGACCTTCCAGGAGAGTGTGATATTTCTAACACCTGTGATCTAATCCCGCCGCCTGTGCAGGACATGAGGCAGCGTCACCGTGAATTCCGTCCCTTCTCCCGGTTGACTCGCTACCTCTATCGTCCCCCCGTGCAGCTCAATGATCTTCTTAACGATGGACAGGCCGAGCCCGCTGCCCCCGTTCGTACTTGTCCGGGAACGGTCCGCCTTGTAGAAGCGCTCGAAAATATGTGCCTGGTCTTCTTCGGAGATGCCGATCCCCGTATCCCTGACCTTCACCTGCACCTTGTCCACACCCGACTTCAGCCCGACCCTTACCGTGCCCCCCTCCGGTGTGAACTTCAGTGCGTTGCCGATCAAGTTCATCCATACCTGGCTGAGCTGATCCGCATCCCCATGCGCTTTGACGGGCGGCAGCTCGAGGTCAAGCTCGAGATCCTTCGCCGACCAGATCGGCTCCATCGTCAGGATCACGCTTCGCAGCTGCTCATCGAGATCATAGGTTTGGGGGTGGAACGGATGGTGTTCGGATTCCAGGGACGCCAGCTTGAGCAGATTCTCACTCAACCGGGAGAGCCGCTGCGCTTCCGTTTCGATGATCCGCAGATACTCGCCGCGTTCCTCCTCTGCCATCTGGCGCTGCTGCAGCACCTTGGAGAACCCGGCGATCGAGGTCAGCGGGGACTGGATCTCATGCGAGACGTTGGACACGAAATCCTGCCGCATCCGCTCCAACTGCTTCAGTTCGCGGGCCATCTCCGTGAAGCTCGCCGCGAGCTCGCCGAGCTCGTCCCGCCGCCGCCTCCAATCGAGCGAGATGTTGAAGTCTCCCTTCGCAATCCTGCGGGAGGCTCTTGTCATCAGCTTCAGGGGATTGACCAGATAGCGGGCCCCGATCAGGATGAAGACGGAACCGGCCGCCAGCTCGATGGCGAGCGCGGTAATCATCGCGTTGCGGATGTTCTTGGCCATCTTGGGGGCTGCAGGCTGAACGAAGAGGGCATACGTACGGCCGTCGATCTCCATCGGGTACCCCAGCAGCGCCCCCTCATCTCCCCCCTCCTTCAGCACACTGTAATGAACTCCGCCGGCCAGCACCTCCTGCACAGCCTCGGGGGCAACGGACCGTTTATTTTTTACATTCCGGTAGCCGAACTCCCGGAAGCTGCCCTCGGCATCGAACAGGGAGACGTAAAAAGGCCGTGTAAGCACACGGGTTTCCAGGTATTCATTAATATCCATGCCGTTCGTCATTTTGTACGTATCGATGATATCGAGAGCAACGAAGTGCAGGTCTTCCTTCATATCGGCCCAGATTCGTTCCGAAAAGAGAAGCCCCGTTGCGTAAAAAGCAATAAACAAGCCGAGAATGACGGAAACCAGGTAAGCAAGAACAATCCGGGTGTACAGGGAGCTCCTCATACCTTAACCTCGAGCTTGTACCCGAGGCCGCGGATCGTTCTGATCACGAACCCCTCCTCTTCCCCCTTGAAGCGCTCCCGCAGCCGCTTGATATGTACATCCACGGTACGGTCGTCCCCCTCGTAGTCAAGTCCCCAGATCCCCTCGATGAGCTGGTTGCGGGTGAGGATCTGGTTGGGGTGCCTCGCGAGCATATGCAGCAGCTCGAACTCCTTCAGCGGAAGGGTCAGATGCTCCTGGTCGCGGATCACTTCATAGCCCTTCTTGTCGAGCTCCACCCGGCCGAGCTGGATGCGGTCGGAGCTGGCGAGCTTATAGCGCCTGAGAAGCGATTTCACCCGCATGAGGAGCTCCCGGGGGTCGAACGGCTTGACAAGATAGTCGTCGGCTCCGAGCTGGAAGCCTTCGACCTTGTCCCCCGTCTCCCCCTTGGCCGTCACCATGAGCACCGGCAGGTCAGGGTATTTCCTCCGGATCTGCCGGCACAGCTCAAACCCGTCCATCCGGGGCATCATGACGTCGAGCACCACCAGGTGCACCTGCGTCTCTTCCAGGCATTGGAGCGCGGCCAGCCCATCCCCCGCTTCTATCAAGCGAAAGCCCTCCTCACGCAGGCTCAGCTTCATAAGCTCGCGGATATGATTGTCGTCGTCTACTAATAGTATCGTGATCACAAGGCACAGCCTCCGTAAGTCATGTGGTATCGTTATTCTTCCCCATTCTACTGCCCTGGCCTCGGGCGAGGCAAGTGCAGCGCAGAGGCTGGGTGCGGATTGCGGATTGCGGGGGCCCCCCAACCTAGAAAACAAATTAACGGAACTACGATGCCTTATTGCACTATTTCCCGGTATTTCCCAACAAATAGCGGAAATCAAATGTCTTATTTCCGTTCAAACCAAGAGATTGACCCCAGAAACGCACAAATAACGAATCTGAGTTCCGCTATGTCGGATCAGGACCACATGATTGACGAAATAGCGAACCTGAGTTCCTCTATTTCTCAACAACACCGATTAGCGTTCGAAAAAATAAAGACATGCAATAGGACGGAAGCTGATACTCCGTCTCTAATGCATGTCCCATGCTGCAAGGCGCCGATGCTCTCAGCGCCCCACACGCTGCGCACTCCGCCGCTGCCGCGCAGCTTCGCGGGCCTGGCTCGGCCGGCTGACGCTGCTCTTGCGCACGGCGCCGAAGCCTCCAGCGCCCCACGCCGCGCTTTCCGCCGCTGCAGCGCAGCTTCGCGGGGCCCAGCTCTACCGGCGCCCTGCCGCGCGCTCACTTGGCGCCGATGCCCTCAGCACCCTCCACCGCGCACTCCGCCGCCATCTCGCAGCTTCGCGGGGCCTGGCTCGGCCGGCTGACCGCTGCTCCTGCGCACGGCGCCGAAGCCTCCAGCGCCCCACGCCGCGCTTTCCGCCGCTGCAGCGCAGCTTCGCGGGGCCCAGCTCTACCGGCGCCCTGCCGCGCGCTCACTTGGCGCCGATGCCCTCAGCACCCTCCACCGCGCAGCGCTCCGGCCCTAACGGATCCGGTCCGTGAACGTCTTCGACACGGTCCGGCCGTAGCCGATGCTCACCGCCTCCACCTCCACCCACGCGCCCGCGGCGTCCGGCTGATCGCGCGAAGCATAGATGTGCAGATGCATCATTTGCCCGAGGTACCCCTCGGAGACGACGAACGTCTCCGTATAAGTTCCCTGCTCTTCCGGCCCCGAGAGCGGAGGCAGAGCAGGCAGCTTCAGCAGCAGACGGCCGTCCTCGCCGCACAGCTCCACACTCCCGTCGGGCCGCCCGCCCGTGCGGTAGAGCAGATTCAGCGTGTGCGGGGCGCCGCTCATGCTGCGGGGGACGGGTGCTTCAAAAGCGAGCCGGCTGCCCCCGGCTTTTCCCTCGGCCCGGGCGCGCGCTCCGCTCTCGAAGAGTATTTCGTCGCGCGAGTAGCGGGGCCGGCCGTTCACCCGTCCGCCATACACAAGCCCTGCCTGAATGCCGCCCGGCGCCAGTTCAATCTGCCCGCCGGCATTGTGCACGATGAGATTCAGCGGAATCTCTTTCACCTTCACGGCGAGACTGTTGTACACCGTGACCGGGCCGCGGCTGATACGCGCCAGATCGACCGCATCCTCGGTCAAAGCGCTGAAGACGGCATCGGTATCCGCCGCCATTTTGCCGAACTGCCCGCCTTCCACATACAGCAGCCGGTCCGTGCAGGCACTCCCTGTCAGATTGCCTTTGAATGTGAAGATGCAGTCCGGAATGTTCGGCTCCTTCGAGAGCACATACTTCGGCGTCTCCTCTCCGCCGCGGTCGCCGCTGCTCCCCTTGCAGAAGACATTGTTCTGGATGCTCACATTCTCGAACTGTCCGTAGAGCTGGATGAAAGCACGGCCCGTCTCCGGCAGCGGGGGATCCGCAGGCTTCCCGCCGGCCGTCAGTCCGCTGCCGCACCGGTTGAACAGGTTCTCCGATAGGTGAATATGCTTGTTTGCCTGACGCAGCACGACGGCATTACCCATGACCCGGTCAAAAAAATTCTCGATAATCTGGTTATACTCGCAGGCATACATCGCGATGGCGAAGCTCCGGTCGATCCACTCGAACCGGTTATGGGCAATCAGGTTGGCTTTGGCCTGCACCAGATCGAAAGCCGCCGCACCCACGAACGTGCAGTCCTTCCAGACGGAGTCGATGATCCGCCCTTTGAACGTGACATCGATCCCATAATTGGTAAAGTCGCAGGCAAAGAATCGAAAATTATGGTAAGCCCCCTTCTCGCCCGAAGGCGCATCGAGCACCACCATGTTCTTGAACGAGCAGTTGCGAAAACGCATCGACCGCGGACTCGTCCGCTCCGCAATCTTGGCGAAATTCGTGAAGCAGAGGTTGTCGATCGTGGCCCGCTGCACATCCTCTGCGAACAGCACGTTGGCTCCTCCCCCGACAAGCACCGAAGCCCCGGTAGCAAAATCATCCTCCTGCGACCAGTACTGCTTGTTCGAAGCGACGCCTTCGATGAAGACATTATCGAGTCCCCTCAGCTGTCCCTCGATCCGATACGTTCCGATGGGGACAAAAATCTTGTCTCCCGTGGCTTTGGCCCGGTCAACCGCTTCCTGGAAGACGGCCGTGCAATCGGCCTTCCCGCCTTCCACCGCCCCCAGCTCTCTTACATCCAGCATGAGCATCCCTCCATCATCTCCTGCTCTCCGTGCTCTCCGTATTCTCCAGCTTCAGCACCGGTCTCTCGGCAGCATTTCTCTCTTCTTGTCCGAGCCGCCCGAAATCGGACCTTCTCAGCCGAAGACTCCCGCAAGCGTCTTGTTCGCAGCATCCTCCTGTCTTCCTTTTTACCCGCTCCAAGTGTGAAATCTATCATATTTTGCCCGGAGGAGGTTTGGTAGAATGAAAAGGTGTCAAGAATAAAAATAAATCCAGCGTCGTATTCATAGATAAAAGGTTCCCGTCGATAAAGAGGTAAAACCACCCATCGGATGTCGTCCCTATCAATCAAGCAAATCCAGCCTTATCAAGAATCGGAGGTAATGAAGAATGAACCTGACCCCTACCCAGCAGCTCCTGATGGAAGCCCTCGGCCGCAGTGAAGACGGCAAGATCCATAACGGTGCGGAGTATCTTTTGAAAACCGGCCTCTTATTTGAAATCAACCGCCGCATCCTCCATCCTCTTGGCCTCGCCATGCGCGTGGTCATCGAAAAGCAGGAGGACGGCACCAGCGAATATTCCTTCGCCCCTTACTTGTTCGACAACCGCGACAACGAAGTCGGCGAGTTGTTCGACGAGGACACCCTGCGCGGCGGCGAGCAGTGCCTGCTCGAATTCATGGAAGACTTCGGCGTCGGCAAGATGCAGGAGCGTCTGCGCCACCTCGGCTTCATCATCCAGCGCTCCCAGGAGCCTGTACGGTATGAGCATATCTGAGGCTGCGCCCCTCGGGGCACCGGCCTGAGGACCATCTTTACATCAAAAAAAAGCTTAACCAGCATCGTGCAGCCACGATGCCAGGTTAAGCTTTTTGGTTTTGAAGGGGACATTCTCCACTGTGGCGAATGCGCGGTACCATTGCTTCGGTCATACTCTGCCTCGGCTGAGTCAATGCATTCTCACACTCACTTTGCCTCGGCGTCCCAGGCTTGCCTCTGCTTATGTACCTTCGCCTAAGCGCATCTATTCCGCTTCTGCTCTTGCATCAGCTCACGTGCGACGCTTCCGCTCTTGCCTAAGCCTCACACTCTACGCTTCTGCTCTTGCCTCAACTCACGCTTTACGCTTCTGCACTCGCCAGCTCGCTCTGCGCTTCCTCAGCCTCACGCTCCACGCTTCCGCTCTTGCCTCAGCTCACGCTCGATGCTTCAAGCGTCCTACTTGGCCGTGATGACCGTGGGAGCGTCCAGCGTCTGCTGCTTTTTAACCGTCCTGGCGTTATCCCGTACCGGACCGACCAGGTATTTGCCGAACGGCACCTTGTTGAGCAGGTTCGTCAGCATCATGGCCAAGCTCACGCAGGTCACGTAGATCAGCACGAAGGTCACGATCGCCGGCGCATCAGCAAAATGCGGCTTATAGAGCAGCACGAACACCCGCATGATCACGGCATGGGTCAGATAGATGCCGAAGGAATGGTCGGACACCGATACGAGAAAATTCGGAATGCTTTTCAGCTTGTTCGACAGATAGAAGATCAGGAACGTCACCGAAGGCATGAAGAACAGGTACCAGATCGTCTTCGACGTGTTGACCTTCGGGATCCCCAGCATCTTCGTGCCGAGGAGTACGGCTCCAAACACGAACGGAGCGGCCAGCACCAGCCATTTGTTCCGCTTCAGCGTCTCTACGAATTTATCGTAATGCTTCCCGCAGTAGTAGCCCAGGGCAAAGTAAAAAGCCCAGCCGAAGAACGGCATCCAACTCAGGTAATACCAAATGTAATTACCGGTCGATTCGCTGAAACCGAAGGGAGGAACGAAGTTGAAGAATGCCAGGTAGGCGAAGTTGACGAGGAAGGATGCGGGCAGGATGATCTTGGCCGGCCATTTTTTCAGCCGATAGTGGAACAGGTAGTGAATCAGGATGAACTGGATAATAATGACGATGAAATATCCGTTGTAATCCGCCAGAAAAATATTTTTCAAGCTCTGCATCCCGAGATTGTACGCCGTGAACGGCAGCCCGCTCTCCTGAACCTTATACAGTGAACCGATAATGCCCATCGCAATGTAGGGAGGAATCAGCACCTTGATCCGTTTGGAGATGAACTGCTTCGGAAGGTCTTCCTTGTAATTCTTGGCGATGAGGAACTCCGTAATGAAGATAAAAATCGGGGTACCTACCGAACAGATCGTCCGGATGGAATTGAGCGCCAAGCGATACATTTCATTCGGGATTGGATCGTGGATCCGGTAAGTCATGATGACCGCATGCACCGCCGCGACGAGCAGGCATCCGATGCACCTTAGCAGCAGGATCTCGTAAGACAGTTTTTTTCCACTCATTCTCTCTGTCTCCTTCTCTCTCTTGGTATGGATGGTGCCGGCCATGAAATCATTCATTCAGATACAAACTGTATCAAGCCGGCCGTGCTCCCTCCCCGCTCCTGTTTCCTACCAGAATAGTATCAGCTTTGAACGGTGATGGAAATGACCCATTCTCCCCAAAAAACGAGCCTTTTCCCGTCCGGAAATGCCCTTTGTCCACGAGATCCGACTAATTCCTACAAAGCCGGTAGGGCGATAGTCCTCTATCCCCTCCGAACCCCGGATGGTTAGATGGAATCTTCTCTCTGCAGCCGCCGGCGCCGCAGGATGCTTCTCGCCGCCCAGAAGCCCGCGGCCAGCACGCAGGGCAGCCACCACAGCTTGATCCCATAGCCGTACAGATAACCCGCGGCCGTACCCGCATGATCCCCCGCATATCTTCCGGCCAGGAAGAACAACAGGGTCCACAGCAGCCCCGTGGTGTAAGACAGGGCGGCATACCGGCTGAACGGCATCCGGTTCATGCCGAGCAGGTACGGCATCACATGACGGACGACCGGCACAAAATAGCTGATTACCAGCGCCAGGCTGCCATAACGTTCGACCAGTCTCTCTGAGAAAACGATATGCTTTTGCAGCTTGGGCTTGCGCTTCAGCTTATCCAATGCCCATCCTCCGGCATAGCGTCCGAGCACATAGCCCAGGGAGAGGCCCGAGACCACGCCCAGGTACGTTAAGAGGAAGGCGGGGACGGGCTCCAGCAGTCCTCCCGCTGCCACGGCACCACCCGTCATGACGATCGCCTCGTCCGGGATCGGCGCTCCCACAATCCCAAGCCACAGGGAGAAAAATAACGCGGCGTAACCGTACTGCTCAATCCACGCCACCAACGTGTCGACGGTCATGCTTAACCACACTCCTTATCCGGATCACCCTGCCGCTCAGCGGCTCTCTCTCTACAAGGCATTTCTCTATAAGACGTATCGTACGGCAAAAACCCTCAGGATTTCCACATATTTCTTGAGAAATAGGCGGTACCTGAGGGTACAGCAAAAAGGCTGTCCCGCAGCCTGCCGCTCAGCAGTCTCCGGGAACAGCCCCGCCCGCAAGGGTTAGGATGCCGACGAATCGATCAAGGCGCGGATCGCGGCGAGGTCCGGCATGGCCGGAATGGCCCCCTTCACCGTCGTAGCCAAAGCGCCTACCGCATTGGCGAAGGTGACGACCTGACGAATGTCCTCCTCTTGGAGTGCGGACAAACGCCGGTCTTTCTCCAGCAGTCCGTACAGCACGCCGCCTAGGAAGGCATCCCCTGCACCTGTCGTATCTACGGTGCTCACGGCATATCCGGGCACCTGCCCGGTCACTCCGCTGAACCGGTAGAAGCTTCCCTTCTCCGCCAGCGTCACTAGGATCAGCGGGATGCCGAACCGCTCGGCAAGCTGCAGGGAACCGGCCGCAAGATCGGTCAGACCGGTCAGGAACTCGAGCTCCTCCTCCGAGATCTTCACGACGTCCGCGCAGCCCAGCCCGTACTCCATCATGGCCTTGGCATGCGAGGCATCGCTCCACAACGGCATCCGCAGGTTGGGATCGAAAGAGATCAGGGCGCCGGCGGCCTTCGCTTCGGCTACCGCGTATCTTGTCGCTTCCGCCGAAGGCTCGTGCGTCATCGAGATCGAGCCGAAGTGGAAGATCCGCGACTGCGCAAGAAGCTCGGCGCTCACCTCCGCCGCTTCCAGCAGCCGGTCCGCGCCCGGCTTGCGGAAGAAGCTGAAGGAGCGGTCGCCGTCCTCGCTGAGATGGACGAAGGCCATCGTGGTGTTCGCCTCCTCTGTGAAGACAAGCCCCGAGGTATCGATCGCGCAATTCTGCAGAGTATCTCTCAGATACGTGCCGAAGCCGTCCGCGCCCACTTTGCCGATGAACGCCGTCCGCTTCCCAAGCTTCGAGAGCGCAGCCAGCACGTTGGCGGGCGCCCCGCCGGGATTGCTTTCATAGAGCGGATACCCCTTATCCGATATGCCTGCCGGCGTCATGTCGATCAGAACTTCTCCCAGTGCGGTTACATCCCAATTCATATTCATTTCTCCCCTGTCCTGATATGTATTGGATCCTGCCCGGTTCAGCAGGATTCCCTCCGGATGAGCTCCGCTTTCAGCCGATACTCCCGCGGCTCCTTGTCCGGCTGCCCGATCCGCTCCAGCAGCACCTCCGCGGCCCGGCTGCCCAGCTCGAAGGCCGGCTGGCGGATGACCGTCAGCGGCGGCGTCGTCACCCGGGTCCAGTCGTAGTCGTCGAACCCGATCACCGCGAGCTCTTTGGGCACGCGGCAGCCCCGCTCCTGAATGTACTTCATGGCTCCCATCGTCTGTACATTGTTTGCAATGAAGAGGGCGGTAACCCCGCCCCCGTCCAGCAGCTCCCTCGCGCAGGCATAGCCGCTCTCGAAGCTCGATACCGCCGACTTCACGAGAAGCGGGTCCGGTGCAATGCCATGGTCTTCAAGTGCCTGCCGATACCCGTCATAGCGCTCGCTGCTGGTCGTGATGCCCTCTTCGCCTGCGATAAAACCAATGCTGCGGTGCCCCTGGGCGATCAGGAGGCTCACCGCTTCGTAGGCTCCGCCGTAGCTGTCGCCGAGCACGCAGTCACCGGGCACGCCCTGAGGCCTCCGGTCGATGAACACGACTGGCAGTCCGTCCTCCCCCGGCTCCAGCGGGAAGACGGTTCCCCCCGCCGCGGGGGCGATGATCAGGCCGTCGATCCACTTCGATTGGAGCAGCCTGATCTGCTCCCGCTCCTCCTCCGGCGTTCCGCTCATGTTGCTGCTCAGCAGCAGCTGGTAGCCGTGCTCCCGCAGCACCTGCTGGATGCCCTGGGCCACCGTGAGGAAAAAGAAGTTCGACGTATCCGAGGGCAGGATCGGCACGATCAGCCCGACGGTCATCGACTTCTGGCTCCGCAGGCTCCGGGCGAGGGAATTCGGCCGGTACTCCAGCTCTTCCATGGCGCGGTTCACCTTCGCCTTGGCTTCCTCGGATACGAAACGCGTCCCGTTGATGACATGGGACACCGTCGCCGTCGACACCCCCGCCCGCTCGGCCACCTGTTTGATTCCTGCTCGCATGACTGGCTTCACCTCCTGAACGCTCGGGTATATCCTTTTGCGCTCCGTTGATACGCTCGGGTATATCCTTTTGTGCTCCGTTGATACGCTCGGGTATATCCTTTTGTGCTCCGTTGTGCTTCGCACAAAGGTCGCTTTCAAAAGGATATATCCTCGCTCGGCATTTAAAACCTTTGGCGTGGCTGCTCGATATATCCTTTTGTGCTCCGTTGTGCTTCGCACAAAGGTCGCTTTCAAAAGGATATATCCTCGCTCGGCATTTATAACCTTTAGCGTGGCTGCTCGGGTATATCCTTTTGCGCTCCGTTGTGCTTCGCACAAAGGTCGCTTTCAAAAGGATAGTTCCTCGCTCGGCATGTTTAACCTTCCGGCGGGGCGCTCGGGTATATCCTTTTGTGCTCCGTTGTGCTTCGCACAAAGGTCGCTTTCAAAAGGATATATTCTCCCTCCGCATGTTAAACCTTCCGGCGGTGCGCTCGGGTATTATCCTTTTGCGCTCCGTTGTGCTTTGCACAAAGGTCGCTTTCAAAAGGATCGTTCCTCGCTGACAGCAGCAAACCTTCCACAAAATCGAACGAGTTCCAG
The DNA here is from genome assembly GCF_049942825.1 of Paenibacillus sp. S-38. Lineage (NCBI taxonomy): Bacteria > Bacillati > Bacillota > Bacilli > Caryophanales > Paenibacillaceae > Paenibacillus > Paenibacillus sp. S-38. Next base: position 1,911,208 of record NZ_CP187970.1, on the reverse strand, counting down.
TTTCAATGATACGTAGTTAAACGTTTACGCAATCGTTTATATGAAGTATAGCTTAGGCACTCTGCACTGTCAACTCAACCGGCGGTCAGAAGATTGACGATGGTCGTCTTGCCGGCGCAGGAGGGTCCTACGAGAGCGGTCGTCTCTCCGCAGCCAGCTCGGCATCGTGCTGCAGGACGCCTACGCGTTCTGCGATCATGCGCCGCCTAAAGGATCTTACGCTAAACAAAAAAACGGCCGAAGGAGCTCTATGCTCCCCGGCCGGGAATCCTGGAAACGGACTCGCCGTCTCCTCGTTATATGGATTATCTATATGAGCCGCAGTGTCGGGATTACTCCTGACCTCTCACCATCTTGTTCAGGTCGACAATGAGCTCTTCGAGCTGGCGGAAGCTCGCAACCGTGCGTTCCACCATCTGTTTCTGGTTCTCGACGCTTGCCGAGATCTCCTCGAAGGCGGCCGTGGACTCTTCGGTTACGGCTGCAATGGAGCTTACTTCCTGGACGATATGGTCGGAGGACGTCTTGATCTTGAGCGTCTTCGCTTCCACCTCGGAAGCCTGGGCTACCACTTGCTGTGTAAAGTTTGCGATCTGTGAGAAGATCGTCTCGGACTGCTTCGCCGACTCCTTGCTCGTTCCGAGCGCCTGCTTGCCCCGGCCGACCTGTTCGGTCAGGGAAGTGAACGATCCCTGGATGCTGCCGAGAATCCCGGCGATCTCTTCCGCCGACTTCTGGGAGCTCTCTGCAAGCTTCTTCACTTCGTTGGCAACAACGGCGAAGCCGCGGCCCTGCTCGCCCGCCCGTGCCGCTTCGATTGAAGCATTCAGGGACAGCAGGTTCGTCTGGTTCGCGATCTCCGTGATCGAGGAGAGAATCGTGCCGATCGCCGCATTCTGGGCATTGAGCTTCTCCATGGAGTCCACAATGGTGTCCATGATCCGCTCGACTTCCTGGATGCGTACCGCCATTTCATGCACCTGCTCCGTGCCGCCGGACGTTACCGACGCCGTCTGCCGGGAAATTTCTTTCATCTCATTCGCACTGTCCGCCACTACAGCAATATCCGCATGAGAGCCGCTAAGCTGCTCGGAGATATCGGAGACGGAGGCCGCCTGCGTCTCCACGCCCTTCATGATCTCGCTGAAGCCGATCGATACTTCGCGGGTAATTTGCCCGGTGGTCGTGCTGTTCTCCTGAAGCTCTTTACTGAACTCTCCGAGAATCCCCACCGCCTGCTTTACTTTGTCAAACATGGTGCGCACCTGGAGGCCCGCCTGCTCCGCTTCCTTCATCTGCACGAGCATGCTGCTAAGCAAGCGCTGGCTGAGCAGGGCCATAATCACGAGAGGCACCAGTGCGATGATCAGCAGAATGTTATGCAGCACGAGGTTGCCGCCTACCGGAAGTTTCCCGGCTGCCGCACTGAACACATTCATCTCCACGAGAGCCAGTACTGAGAAAGAAAGGACGTAACGGTAAGATGGGTACAAGCACAGTAAGATCGCCAGAATCATCGTATTGATCGTTGAAAAATCAATGTTGAGCAGAATCAAATGAAGCAGAAGGAAGCAGCCCACCACGACGAAAGGCACCTTTGTAAGACCTGCCCGCTTCTTGATGAAATAGAACAAGATACCGCTGGACACGCCCAGCAGCAGGGTCAAAGGCAGGAATCCCCACCCCTGGGTAAGCAGAACCGTAACCGCATTGAATGCAAAAAGACCGGCCAACAGCCATGCCATGATCTTATTTCTTGCAAGGTACACACCTTCGATCTCATTCAGAACACGGGGAGCCGTTGATGGTTCCGGGATCTGATGTCTTGTCACGCTCATAAGTATTCTCCTCTTTTCTATTATGCAATGGGTTTCGTTATATTCAGCCATCACTGAATTTCATCGTCACCGGCACGCATAAACTTTAGAGGGAATTGAATAAAAGAAAATCCACCGGCGCTAATTGCAGCGGCGGATTCTCTCTTATGGGAGAAGCAAGCACATCTTGTGCGCAGCCGCATCATCTGGCAGAGCTTGCCTTACTGATCTGCTGCCCTTTTAACTGCCCAGCGATGCAGTTCATTTTTGTCAGCGACCTTTATGCAAAGCATAACGGAGCGCAAAAATGAAGCTGCGAGCCTTGCCTTTCCATCTGCCCAGCGACGCAGTTCATTTTTGTCAGCGACCTTTATGCGAAGCATAACGGAGCGCTAAAATGAAGCTGCGAGCCTTGCCTTTTCATCCTGCCCAGCGACGTAGTTCATTTTTGTCAGCGACCTTTATGCGAAGCATAACGGAGCGCTAAAATGAATCTGCGAGCCTTGCCTTTCCATCTGCCCAGCGACGCAGTTCATTTTTGTCAGCGACCTTTATGCGAAGCATAACGGAGCGCTAAAATGAATCTGCGAGCCCTCTACGAGCCTTTAAGAAACATAGCGACAAGCCTGCCGCCCAAATAAACACCCGCTACCCCGAGCACACCGGCCAAAGTAACCGGGGCGGGCAGCGGCAGGCGGATGAAGGTGAATAACACTCCGACAACGATCCCCGCCAGCAGGGACAACACAGCTTCCATCAACCTCAAGCACCCTCTTTCACCAGGCATTCAAGCGTGCCGCCCGGATGTATGTAATCTACGGGATATTCTTCCACCGAAGAAGGTCGATTATGAGGAAGCTTTCCACGCCGGTCAATATATTCCACCTTTTCACTCCGCTTTTTCCACTTTCAAATGTAAGCCTTTTCGTTATAATACAGATATGCAAGCGCTCCCAATTACATAGCGCAACATAAATCCAAGCTGTCAGGAGGAATATCATTTGCCTATCACCACCTTTACTTCATCCGCTCTGCTCCGCAAAAGCTCTGCCGCCGTACTGTCCCTGCTCATCGGGGGCGGTCTGCTCGCTCCGGTACCTTCAGCCGATGCCTCCAGCATCAGCAGTGATTACAAGACCTATGTCATGGCTCCGCTGACCAAGATTACCGATTGGAACGCCTTCCGCAATCAGCTCGTCACACTCAAGAACAATAATGTATACGCTGTCACGACGGATGTTTGGTGGGGTGACGTAGAGAAAGCCGGAGACAATATGTTCGACTGGTCCTATTACAAAACGTATGCCGATACGGTACGTGCAGCCGGACTCAAATGGGTTCCGATCATCTCTACTCATCAGTGCGGCGGCAACGTAGGGGACGACTGCAGCATTAAGCTGCCCGACTGGATTTGGAGCAAAGGCACGCAGGACCAGCTGACTATCCGCAGCGAAACCGGTTTCTACAACAAGGAAACCCTCTCTCCTTGGTGGAGCGGAACCGCAGCCCAATATGACGAGCTTTACGCTTCCTTCGCATCCAACTTCGGCGGCTACAAGGACATCATCGCCAAGATCTACCTGTCCGGCGGACCGGCGGGCGAGCTCCGCTTCCCGTCTTACAGCACGGCCGACGGGTGGTCTTACCCGAGCCGCGGCAAGCTGCAGGCGTACACGGATGCCGCCAAAGCCGACTTCCGCACCGCAATGCAGACCAAGTACGGCACGGTCGGCGCATTGAACACCGCTTGGGGCACCTCTCTCGCTTCGTTCGCCGACGTGAATCCGCCGAGCGACGGCGATAATTTCTTCACGAACGGCTATAAGTCGAACTACGGCAAAGACTTCCTTGCCTGGTACCAAGGCGTACTCGAGAAGCACGTAAAAGCGATCGGCGCCAAGGCCCACAGCCGCTTCGACTCCGTCTTCGGCGTGCCGGTCGGCGCGAAGATCTCCGGTGTGCACTGGCAGATGAACAACCCGACGATGCCGCACTCCGCGGAATACGGTGCAGGCTACTATAATTACAGCACGCTGCTCGACGCGTTCAAGACCGCCAAGCTGGACCTGACGTTCACGTGCCTTGAGATGACGGACGCCCAGGCCAATACCGCTCCTTACTACTCGGCTCCGAAGTCGCTTGTGATCCAGGTTGCCAATCTCGCGAACCAGAAGGGCATTCGACTCAACGGCGAGAACGCGCTGGCCATCGGGGATGCCGCACAGTACCAGAACGTGGCGGAGATGCTGTTCAACTACAATTTCTCGGGCTTCACCCTGCTTCGCATGTCCAGTCTCGTGAATGCGGACGGCAGCGCTACGTCCCTGCTGAATTCCTTCCGCGATGCTATTGCCATGACGCCGGCTGCTGTGACGTTTGTCGTCAAAGGCGCACCGGCCGCATCCGGTGATACGGTCTACGTGACCGGCTCCCGCTGGGAGATGGGCAACTGGACGACCGGCGTCTACCCGATCAAGCTGACGTACAACAGCACGACGGCTGACTGGAGAGGCACGGCTTACATCGGTTCCGGGCGCAGCTATGAGTTCAAGGCCATCGTCAAGAATTCCGCCGGCACCGTCACTTGGGAACCGGGCTCGAACAACGTGCTGACCGGCCCAACGGCAGCAAGCACCTATACAATCAATTGGTAAGACCTTAAGAGAGGATCCCGGCAGAAGTGGCTGCCTTGTTCCCCTCCCATTCATCCATGAAGCGGCAGAGCCCCAATCGGCTCTGCCGTTTTTTGTCACAGCGTAAAATAAAAACGGTCTAAGACACAAGGAGATGAATGCGGTACCATGGAACAAAAGCGCCCATGCTCCGGTTTTTTGGACGAATTCGGCGTTTTACACCGGCCGGCCAACGGGATTATGATCTGGATGTAATTTGCAACTCATATTCACGCTGAATTTCCGTAGAGGAAAACGGGGGAACCAATTCTGACGAAGCATTTCGTCACGGGGTGAATCGGCAGCACCATCACATGGCGCTGCTGTAGGGCGACTCTAAGCGCCCGAATCCGTCAGCTAACCTCGTAAGCGTACGTAGAGAAGGTGAGACTGCCGTGCCGGCTGCAGCCGCAGGGAGACCCCCCTGTGGTTTTTTGCTGTGCCCACATTTGCTGTCAACTGAAACTGTAGGAGGACGAATATCAAACGCAACGGACTGGGGTAATATAAAACTAATTTCCCGCGTGAGCAATTTTTATCATGGGTGGTGACCGGTATGCTTCTTTCCATTAAAAGATTTCTGATCGGACGTCCTTTAAAGTCCAATGAATTAGGGGAGCAAAAGCTGAACAAGCTGAAGGCCCTCGCCATTCTTTCCTCCGATGCCCTTTCGTCCGTAGCTTATGGGCCGGAGCAGATCCTGATCGTGCTGATGACCCTGGGGGCTGTGGCCTTCTGGTACTCCCTTCCGATTGCGGTTGGGGTGCTCATCCTGCTGACCGCGCTTATCCTGTCTTACAGGCAGATTATTTTTGCCTATCCCCACGGCGGAGGAGCTTATGTGGTATCGAAGGAAAACCTCGGTACCTACCCCGGCCTGATCGCCGGAGGCTCTCTGCTGGTCGATTATATCCTGACCGTAGCCGTCAGCGTATCCGCAGGGACGGATGCCATCACGTCCGCCTTCCCAAGCCTGCACACGCATACCGTTCTGATCGCGACCGTGTTCGTCATCTTCATCACGATCCTTAACCTTCGGGGTGTAACGGAATCCGCTTCGATCCTGGCTTATCCGGTCTATTTATTCGTACTCGCCTTATTCATCCTCATCGGAGTAGGCCTGCTGCATATATCCGCGGGAGAGGTCCCGGCAGGATTGCATGCCCCGCTGGGCACGCCCGTTGCGGGAATCAGCCTGTTTTTGCTGCTTCGGGCCTTTGCGTCGGGCAGCTCCGCCTTAACCGGGGTGGAAGCCATCTCGAACGCCATCCCGAACTTTCAGGATCCGGCGCCGAAGAATGCCGCCAAGACCTTGACCGCCATGGGGCTGCTGCTGGCCCTGCTGTTCTCCGGTATCGTCTACCTGGCTTACTACTACGGCGTAATGCCCCGGCCTGATGTAACGGTGGTCTCTGAAATCGCCGAAGTGACCTTCGGACGGAATTTCATGTACTACTTTATCCAGGGAACGACGGCTCTGATCCTTATTCTGGCCGCCAATACCGGCTACTCTGCGTTTCCGCTGCTAGCTGTGAATCTGGCCAAGGATAAGTTCATTCCGCGGATGTTCACCATCCGGGGAGACCGGCTCGGGTATTCCAACGGCATTATCATTCTGGGGGTTCTGTCCATTCTTCTGATCGTTGTCTTCAAAGGACAAACCGAACATCTCATCCCGCTCTATGCGGTCGGTGTATTCATTCCCTTCACGCTGTCCCAGACGGGAATGATGATGAAGTGGATCCGGGAAAAACCGGAAGGCTGGGCGGTCAAACTGCTGATTAACTCGGCTGGAGCCCTGATCAGCCTGCTCGTCACGATCATGTTCTTTTTGACGAAGTTCACGCAGATATGGCCGGTTCTGATCTTCCTTCCTCTGATCGTTTATTTGTTCTATCGGATTCGCAGGCACTACGAGGCTGTGGGAGACCAGCTGCGGCTTTCTACCTGTGAGCCTGCACTGACGGTTGAGGGCAATGTTATGATTCTGCCCGTAGCCGGCATGACTCATGTCGTGGAGAATTCGCTTAATTACGTAAAGTCGCTTCATCCGCACCAGATCATCGCTGTTCACGTTCCCTTTGAGAGAGAAGAAGAGGCGGAGTTCGAGGAAAAGTGGAAGAAATGGCAGCCGGACGTCAGACTGGTCAGCCTGCACTCCCCCTACAGGAGCATTATCCACCCGCTGACCAAATTCATTGATACCGTGCAGCGCAAAGCAGCCGAATCCAATTATCAGGTGACCGTTGTCATTCCGCAGTTCATTCCGAAGAAAGGCTGGCACAACATCCTGCACAACCAGTCTTCTCTACTGATCCGAGCCCATCTGCTGTACCGCCGCAACGTCATTGTAACCACCGTACCTTATCATCTTCAAAAATAACCAAGATCACCACTCTGCAAATAGGCCGGGACCCGGAATCCCGGCCTTCTCCTGTCGAACAGCCAAGGCACCGGTGCTGATTCCGCTCCCTCCTTGTGAATCCCTCCGGAATCCTGTACCCTGGGAGGATAGTAAGGAGTACGCGACCATGTCTGACTCAACCAAGCTGCCTAACCAAACAAACCATACAACAGAATCTGCCCCAGCCGGCGGACCCGACCGGTCCCCGACCTCACGCGCGGCTTCGAGAGCCGCGATGTACCGCATGGTTGCGGCGATGGCGATCTTCGGCTCGGTCGGCTTCGCCGCAGGCCGGACCGGGCTGCAGTCCTTCGAGCTCGTCTTCGTGCGCTGCATCTGTGCGGTGCCGATCCTCGGGGCCGGCTGGCTGCTCTCCGGCCAATTCCGCCGCGAGTCCTGGGCGCTCCGGGAGATGCTGCTCGTTCTCATGAGCGGCGTATGCCTCGTCGGCAACTGGGTCTTCCTGTTCCGCGCCTTCGAAACGGTGCCGGTCACCGTCACCATCTCGGTCTATTACCTGGCCCCGGTCTTCGTGCTGCTGCTCGGCAGCCTGCTCTTCCGGGAGCCCCTCAGGATGTCCTCCGCCGTATCGGTCATCGTCTGTACCGCGGGTACGGCGCTGGTCTCCGGCATCGGCTCGGGCCCGCAGCAGGGGCTGCTCTCCGCCGGCCTCCTCTGGGCCCTGCTGGCCGCACTGCTGTACGCGCTGGTCACGCTGCTCGGCAAAGGCATCCGCAGGATGAGCCCCTATGCCGTCGCCATGCTCCAGACGTCGGTCGGTGTTCTGCTGCTGCCCCCGTTCGTGCACTTCTCAGCCTTCCATGGACTCGGGACCGGCCAGTGGCTGTGGATTGCCTTGCTCGGAACGGTGCATACCGGCCTCGTCTACTACCTGTTCTTCGGCAGCCTGCGGCACCTGCCCGCCCGGACGATCTCCATTTTTGCCTTCCTCGATCCGGGCATCGCCATGCTGCTCGACATCCTGATTACCGGCTTTCGCCCCAGCCTCCTGCAGGTTCTGGGCATCTTGTTGATTTTTGGCGGGATGACGGCTCCCTTGTGGAAAGGGAATGAACGGGAAGGACGGCAGTCCGCCGGTACACAATAGCGGAATATCCCCGGACCCTGAATCTTAGTTTCGTAAGGCTCTCCCCCAAGGCTGTTCTTTGAAGCAGTCCATTTGAAAAACGAAGGAGCGGATGCAGGTTGGAAACGATGGTGCCCTTCCTGATGATGATCGTAATTGTCGGTTTGGTCCTCTGGCGAAGAATCCGGGCATCGGCCCGCCCCGTGAAAGGGAAAGGCCTCAAGCTCCTGCTCCCCCTGCCGATTCTCTTGTTCGGAATTCCGGGCCTGATGAATCCGCAGCTTCACCTTACCCTCAAGGAAGTGGTGCTCTCCATCCTTCTGGGCCTGCTCATGTCCGTCCCGATGATCTGGACCACGAACTATGAACGCCGGGAGGACGGCCGGATCTACCCGGTCAAGAGCAAAGCCTTCATTATCGTTATTCTCGTTCTGATCGGCCTGCGCCTTGGACTTCGGAGCTACTTGTCGGCGCTCGACCCCATCGAGCTCGGTATGCTGTTCTATCTCATAGCAGTCGCTTATGTGGTGCCTTGGCGTGTCGTCAGCTTCCTCAAGTTCCGCCGGGTCCATCGGATAGAAGATCGTCTGTCGGATCACGGCTTGTCTCAATAACCTAACGCGCATGCCAAAAAGCGGCCGGTCAGGAATTTCCCCTGACCGGCCGCTGCCGTGATACCGGTTGTCCAACCCTTACTTCGTTAAAATCTTGACTTCCTTCGGAGCCAGCGTGACGGAAACCGATCCGTTAGTGACCGCAGCGGTATCCGTGCCGAGCTGGTTGCGGAGCGTCGTACCGCTCGTCAGGTTATCCAGGCTGCCTACGGTACGTGTCTGGCTGCTCCAGGAGTTGTTGATGAACACAATCGCCTCGTCGCCGTTCTTGCTGCGCTGGAACGCATAGACCGTGTTGTCCGCCCACTTTTCTTTCTGCGTGCCGTTCTGCAGGGCCGGATGGGCGTTGCGTACGCCATTCAGCTTCGCGATATACTTGTAGAGATCGTGGTTCGCATTCGGTACGACATCCTCGCGGTTCGCCGGGTCGTCCCCGCCGTTGTAGCCAAGCTCAGTGCCCTGGTATACGATCGGAATGCCGCGGGAGGTGAACAGGAAGCCGAGTGCCGCCTTGAGCTGCGGCCATTTGTCGGACGTGTTGCTCGGGTTGCCGGACGCCACGTTCAGAAAGCGTTTCACATCATGGTTATCAAGGAACAGTCCGTTCAGCTTGGCATCGCGGTACTTGGAATCGCTGGTGTACCGGTCGCGGATCAGCGTCGGGGAACCGTCCTTGGCGAAGACGTCATTGATGGTGTAGCACATCGGGAAGTCGAGTACGGCATCGAGATAGTTGCTGTAGTCGCCGACATAGGCCGGATCGCCATGGAATATTTCGCCGATGGTGAAGGTATTCGCCGCCGTATCGAAGGACTTCAGGTAGGACTTCGGCACGTGCTTCGCCGTATCGACGCGCAGGCCGTCCACACCGGATTGGGCGATCAGCCACTTGATCCAGTTGTTGAGCTCTGCAGTAACGGCCGCATTCTCGTGATTGAAGTCGTCGAGGCCGGCCACATCGCCGTTTTCGATTTTCGCCTGGTTGTTCTGATTGTAGTCGGTCGAGGTAATCTCGCCGTTATGATGATACCAGTCGTACTTGTCAAACGGAGCCTTGGCATACCCATTGTTCGGCTGAAAATCGCCCGTATGGTTCACCACCACGTCGAGCATGACCGCAATACCCTTGGCGTGCGCCGCCTTCACGAGCTCCTGGAACTTCTCCAGCGTGCCCAGATGGCCGTCCACAGCATAGAAATCATACGTATGATAGCCATGGTAGGCATTCACGCTCTTCTGCATGGTTACTGGCGTAATCCAGATGGCGTTGAAGCCCATGTTCTTGATGTAGTCGAGGTTGTTGAGAATGCCCTGAAAATCGCCGCCGTGCCACTTGCCCGGATCGCTCTTGTTCGCCGCGAAGCCGCCGTAGTTGTCGTTGGAGGTGTCGCCGTTCACGAAACGGTCCGTCATGATGAAGTAGATGCTGCGCGTGCTCCAGTCGACTGGGGTGACTACTCCCCCGCCGCCGTCGTCACCGCCGCCTGTAGGAGCGCCCGGCGTGATCGTGCCTGCCGCTCCGTTCGCACCCGGGGTATAGGTGAACGTGCCTACACCGAAGAAATAATTTTTCTGCGCGTTGCTGTCCCACGTGTTATTCCCGTCGTTAAAAGCCGTTTCGAGCTGGGTCGCCGAGCCGATGTCGACCGTCGCCTTCGCGTAACCGCTGACTTCGGAATCCGCCATTCTCACGCCGGGGACCGTCGTCCAGGTGCCGCCTGCCGGACGGTAATGGATGTAAGGTGTCGTGAAGCCTTTTTTGTAATATACGGTGACCGAGTTGCCCGTACCGCCCCCTGTAGGAGCGCCATCTTTGATCGTACCCGCAGCTCCGCTGGCTCCCGGCGTGTACGTGAACGTGCCCACACCGAAGAAGTAGTTCTTCTGCGCGTTGCTGTCCCACGTGTTATTGCCGTCGTTGAACGCCGCTTCCAGCTGGGTCGCCGAGCCGATGTCGACCGTCGCCTTCGCATACCCGCTGATTTCGGAGTCCGCCATCTTCTGGCCGGGAGCGGTCGTCCAGGTGCCGCCTGCCGGGCGGTAGTGAAGGTAGGGGGTAGCGAAGCCTTTCTTGTAGTAGATCGTGACCAGGTTATGCGTGTCGACCGGCTGGGCCAGAGAAACCACATAATTCTTGAAGTTGGCCATCTCGCCGGTCACGGAGCCGTCCGCATTGACGACATTGGCCAGACGAAGCAGCGTAAAGCCGTTGTAAGCGAATCTCGTGAGCTTCTCCTGGATTTTCCCGAAGGCGCTTGTACCGGAGGCCGGAAGCGCATTCTCGCCGTTCAGACGCACGCCCTTGGCGTTCGCGATCGATGAAACCGTATCCACCAGCGTGGACGGCTGCGAATAGTTCGGCGCCGCCGCGTTATCGAACATCTCGAGGCACGTGAACGTCAGGTCGAGATTCGTGTCCTTGAATTTCTGGATCAAGGAGTTGTAGTCATAGTAGCCTGCGGCCTGCTCGGCGCTGTGCGGCATCGTCGGATTGCTCATCTGCCAGTGCACGCCGGATACCTTCGCACCGATCGGCACGCCGAAGACGGAGTCGAACTTCTGGTGCGCCGCCGTCCCGATGACACCCAGATGGTTCTCAAGCACGCTTTGGTACCATCTCAGGAAGTCTTTGCCGTAGGTGGAGTTATAGCCGCTGCTCGTGTAGAAGCCGTCGCCGTCCGTAGGAGGACTGATCTGGCTTACGCTCGTCAGATTCGTACCCCACGCGCTGTTGATGCCGCTGAGGGAACCATATTTCGCCGTCATAGCGGTGCGGAAAGCGTTCTTTGCGGTTTCGGTGTACACCTGGAACTTGCCGCGGGACGGGTAGCTCCAGCCTGCCGCCGGATAGTAGGAAGGATAGCGCAGCTCGCCGGATGGGCCGCCGCTCAGGTAGATCTTCGGAATGATGTCCTTATAGCTGGCAAAAGTCGAAGCAAATGAAGCATAGAGCTCGCTGTACTGCGTGCCGATGCCGCTCCAGAACGGAGACACGGCTTCGTTGTTCACATAACCGGTCTCGCTCTTGAACTGCATCTCGTCCGCGGTTCCCTTGTTCCACAGCCATGCCGGGAGCGGAATGTTGCAGTCGTCGCCGACATTGCCGCCGCACTTATGCGTGGAGAGGATCGGCACCCACTTCAGTCCCGCCTCACGGACAGCGCTTGCATAACTCTGGTAGTAGCTCCAGTCGAACTGGTTGTCGCCGGCGCTCTCTACGAGGCCCCACCAAACGTCAGTTGTAATCGCATACACACCATTGCTTTTTAACGTACGGAGCTGGTTCTTAAATGCATTCCAATCCGTCACCTGTGCCAGCGGGCCCATCACGGAAGCTTGGAAGCCATTTGCGACAGCCGCCTCCGTCCGGCTCGGCCCAAGGCCGATCACCGTGGTCAGCAGCATCACCAGGCTCAAGAGCAGCATGGGCGCTTTTTTCATAAGGAATCTGGCTGAACTCATGAAACAATATCCCTCCTCGATCGAATCGTTGTAAACGTTCTCTTTTATCGCCGGATCATGGCAGGTCTGTACCATTCCAATGTCTCCTTATTGAAGCGGGCTTTGCCCTCCTTTCACAGTTAAGGGGAATAGAAACCGGTTTCCATACACGCCTAAAGTTCCGTCAGGAATACTGCTCGGGTTGATCTTATGTAGAATGGGGACGAACTGCAGGGGTACGGGTCGACAGGGGCATCACTCGACGATAGTTGCAAACGTTTACAGATCTAGTATAAATCAAGCTTCCGAATAGGCATAACCGACAAAATTGCACTAGAAAGTGGAAAATATTGATGTGCTCTTCGTCTTTTCCCCGTATGTTTATGTGGTAATCGTTTGACATATTCGGGTTTGGCTGAGTGGGCTGAGAGGCCGGGGAAGCGGGTAGATCCCTGGGGTACGGATGATTGGGCAGCGAGTGTGGTTGTGCAGGAGGGCTGCTAAGGGGTGCGGGGTGCGGATACAGATGCGGATGCAGGATGCGGGTGCGGGGGCCACAGATTCCTGGGGCTCCTCCGGGACGGGCAGCGGACCTCGAGGGCTGCGGCCCCGGGGGGCGCCGCATCGAGCGATTATCCGATGCGAAACATCACATCAGCCGCTCAATGCGCGAGCCGGGGGCAGTATGTGATGCGAACCATCACATACTCGTGGGCTGCGGCCCCGGGGGCCCACATTAAGCGATTATCCGATGTGAAACATCAGATAATCCGCTCCATATGCGAGCCGGGGATAGTATGTGATGTGAATCATCACATACTCGTGGGCTGCAGCCCCAGGGCGACGCGTTAAGCGATTATCCGATGCGAAACATCAGATAATCCGCTCCCTATGCGAGCCGGGGGCAGTATGTGATGTAAACCATCACATACTCGTGGGCTGTGGCCCCGGGGCGCGGCATCGAGCGATTATACGATGCGAAACATCACATCAGCCGCTCAATACGCGAGCCGGGGGCAGTATGTGATGTGAACCATCACATACTCGTGAGCTGCGGCCCCGGGGGCCCACATTAAGCGATTATCCGATGTGAAACATCAGATAATCCGCTCCCTATGCGAGCCGGGAGCAGTATGTGATGTGAACCATCACATACTCGTGGGCTGCAGCCCCGGGGCGCGGCATCGAGCGATTATCCGTTGGGAAACATCGCATCAGCCGCTCAATGCGCGAGCCGGGGGCAGTATGTGATGTGAACCATCGCATACTCGTGGGGCTGCAGCCCCGGGGCGCGGCATCGAGCGATTATCCGATGTGCAACATCACATCAGCCGCTCCATATGCGAGCCGGGGATAGTATGTGATGTGAATCATCACATACTCGAGAACTGCGGCCCAGGGCGCCGCGTCAAGATTATCCGCTGCGAAACATCACATCCTCGGCCGGCAGTTGCGATGTGCCGAGAACCATCACTATGACCCGCTCCTCCCCAGCCGCCGTTCCCACGTTTCAAACAAGGTGTCGACCCTGAGTACAATCTCTTGGTCCCCCACCGTCTGCAATGCCCCCTGCGTATAGACAAGCCGGCCGTTCACCACGACGTCGGTGACCGCACTCGGCTGCATCGCGTATACGATGTTCGCGAGCAGCTCGCCGCGGGGCATCAGGGAGAGATCGTCCGCGTTCAGTACGGCGAAATCCGCGCAGTTTCCCGCGGCAAGCGTGCCTACCGGAAGGCGCAGCACTTCTCCTCCGGCCGCCGTGCCCATCCGGTAGACGTCACCCGCGGTCAGACAGGTGCCGTCCAGGTTCGCGACCTTCTGAAGCAGGGCGCACATGCGCATCTCCTCGTAGACGGAGGTACGGTTGTTGCTGCAGGCGCCGTCCGTACCGAGCGCCACACGGGTTCCATGCCGGAGAAGCCCCGGGATACGGGTGACCCCATCGGCCAGGAACATATTCGAGGAAGGACAATAAGCCAGAGCCCCGCCCCGCTGTCCGACCAGTTCGACCTCGGTGTCGTCCAGCCAGACGAGATGCACGGCGATCATCCGCCGGTCGAGCACAGCGAGCGAATCGAGATAATGCACCGGACGGAGTCCGTAGTCCCGCAGCGTCTCCTCCACCTCGAACATTTCCTCGGCCACGTGAATGTGAAAAGGCGTATCCAGCTCCTGCGCCAGCCGGTGACCCGCCTGGATCATGGCCGGCGACGCGGCGTGGGGCGAATGCGGCGCCGGATGAACGGCCACCATGGAGGAGCCCTGGTACTGGACCGCGAGCCGGCGGGTGCGGTCCACCGCTTCGTCCACCGTCTCGCGGTAACCGGCGGGGGCCCCGCTCCAATCGTACATCGTGCGCGCGAACACGAGCCGGATGCCGACATCTCCGGCCGCCCGGATCACCGCTTCATCGAGAGACGTGCCTCCGTTGTGCACATAAAAGAAATCGCATACCGTGGTTACCCCGTACCTCAGCATTTCCCCGAAGGCCAGCAGCGCGCCCGTATAAACCGCCTCCTCATCGAGCAGCGGGGAATACCGGTACAAGGCTTCATCCCGCCACTGCAGGAACGGTTTGTCGACGGCGATGCCGCGCAGCAGGCTTTGAAAGGAATGGTTGTGCGCGTTGACGGTTCCGGGCACGATCACCCCCTTCTCCCAGCGGACATGCTCGATCCCCGGATAGCGCTGCAGCAGAGCCTCTAGTGGCCCCGTCTCCAGGATGCGTCCGTCCTCCTCCAGCAGTGCGCTTCCTTCACGGAATTCGTCGTCGAGATATACCGCTTGGGCAGAATACAGCTTGGGCACACGCCTCTCCTCCTTTTCTGCCGGTACATTGCACCTTCCCGCCAAACGAGCTCAGACTGCCCGCTTCCCCGACAGATCCCACATTCCTCCAGCCACTCCTGGCAATGTCTTTCAACGTAGCCACCCACGGCTGGCACTCAGGCTCACCCACCATCCAAAACTCTCCTAAAAACCGACCAGCCACAACCACAATTTGTCCAATGCTGCGCTTCCGTTCGTTACTCTAAGCCAACCCATTCCTCTCCCGGCAGGTACAGCTCTGCTGCCCCATAACCGCCACCAAACACCTGTTATCGCCGCTTGGGGGGATCCGAATTAGGGGCACGGCACGCACGCATGAATTCCTGCCGGCACAAAATTCCCGTCATTTCGCTGCGGACTTTGCTATGTAGGTTCCCCTCTAACCGTCTGGCTGCCGATTGTCCGCTCTCCCACTCACTCCGCAAGCCCTCCGCCTTGCTCAATCAAAGCTGCCGGTCCAGCTCCAGCAGCGCGTGGAGCAGCACATTGCCCGCCTTCTCGATATCACCCAGCCGGCTCTCCTCCTCCGGACAGTGGCTCCGGCCGCCGATGCTCGGCACGAAAATCATGCCGGCCCGGGTGATCGCCCTCATATGGGCCGCATCGTGGCCCGCCATGCTGCCGAGCGGCAGAGAGACAAGCCCCAGCCGCTCCGCCTGCCGTCTGCACACCTCGGCCACGAGTCCATCCATAGGGACGGGAGCCTGATCGAGCAGCGTAACGGACTGCAGCATTACGCCACGGGCACGCCCAATCTCGCCGGCACGCTCCCTCCAGGCTTGGAGGACAGCGCTGATCGCCTCCGCCGCCGCCCCCCTTACCTCCAGATGCAGCTGCACCTGCCCGGGAATGATGTTGGCGGCATTCGGATGGTTAGAGATGCGGCCTATCGTGCCCACGGTCTCCAGTGCCGGCGCGTCCCGGCAGACGGACTCGAACGCCAGCATGAGCTCGGCTGCGGCCATCAGGGCATCCCTCCGGTCGCGCATCAAGGTTGTTCCCGCATGATTGGCTTCCCCCGTGACGGTTACCTCTTCTCGGTAGATACCGGTGATCGCGGTCACGATGCCCACCGGGATGCCCATCTCCTCCAGCCGCCGGCCCTGCTCGATATGTACCTCCAGATACGCAGCCAAGTCCCCGGGAGCCAGCCGGGCCTCTTCGAAGCGGAGCGGGTCTCCGCCGGCTTCCCGCAGCGCATCCGTCAGCAGGACGCCCCCGGGGTCCCGGACGCCCTCCAGCACGCTGCGCTTCAGCTTGCCCGCTGCAGCCCGCGAGCCGAACGTCGAGAGGCCGAACCCGTTCGGCTCCTCGGCGCTGAACGATACAATCTCCAGCCCGCGGCGGAGGGTGACGCCCTCCTCCGCAAGCACACGGGCCGCCTCCAAGGCCAGGATGACGCCGAGCGCCCCGTCATACTTCCCCCCGGAGGGGACCGTATCGATGTGGGAGCCGCAGGCGATCGGCGGCAGCTTCTGTTTGTCCCCGCGGCGCAGGCCCCAGATGTTGGCCGCCTCGTCCGTACGCACGGCCAGCCCCGCGGACCGCATGGCCGCCTTCAGCCACTCGCGGCCCTCCCGGTCCGCCGCCGAGAACGCCGTCCGCTCCAGACCGCCGGATGGGCTTCGCCCAATAGCCCCTAGCGACTCCAGCGCCATGCGGATCCTCTCCGGTTTCACGCGCAGCTCCTTCATGCCCCTGTCCTCCTTCCGTTCCGCACGACGCAGACGCCCCGCTTGATCACCGCATCCACCAGGTTCACCCCGAAGTGATACTGCAGGTATGACACATTCGGCGCATCAAAAAGCACGAGGTCCGCCTGCTTACCGGCTTCAATGCTGCCGATCCGGTCTGCGCGGCCGACGGCATGCGCCGCATTGATCGTACAGGCGGCGAGCACTTCCTCGGGCGTCATGCCCATACCCAGGCAGGCCAGGTTCATGATGAGCTGCAGCGACTCGGTCGGGGAAGAGCCCGGATTGCGGTCGGTGGCCAGAGCCACCGGTACGCCGGCCGAGATCATCCGCCGGGCATCCGCCGGAGGCTTGCGCAGGAAGAACGCCGTGCCGGGCAGCAGCACGGCGATCACGCCCCGCTGCGCCATGGCGTCGATCCCTGCGCCGGAGGCCTGCAGCAGGTGGTCCGCCGTGACGGCGCCGACAGCGGCCGCAAGCTCGGCCCCGCCGTACGGCACGATCTCGTCGGCGTGGAGCTTCGGCTTCAGGCCACGCGCCAGGCCGGCTTCGAGGATGCGCCGCGACTGCTCGGGCGTGAACACGCCCTCCTCGCAGAACACGTCGCAGAACTCGGCCAGCCCCGCTTCAGCGACGGCGGGGATCATCTCCTCGATGACGAGCCGGACATAAGCCTCGGGGTCCCCCTTGTACTCCGGCGGCACGGCGTGCGCCCCCATGAATGTGGACACGAGCTCCACGGGATGCTCGGCATTCAGCCGGCATGCCGTGCGCAGCTGCTTCAGCTCGTCACCGAGGCGCAGGCCGTAGCCGCTTTTGGCCTCGACGGTCGTCACGCCGTGCAGCAGGAAGCGGTCCAGCCGCCGCCGCGTCTCCTCCACCAGCAGGTCCTCCGCCGCCGCCCGGGTCTGCTCCGCCGTATAAAGGATGCCCCCGCCTGCCTTCAGAATGTCCATATAACCCGCGCCCTTCAGGCGGAGCGGCAGCTCGAACTCCCGGCTTCCCGCGAACACGACATGCGTATGCGGGTCGATCAGCCCCGGGGTGACCAGCTTCCCCTCCGCCTCCAGCACCGCCACTTCCGCATCCTGGGGCGCCGCGGCAAGAACCCCCTGCGCCTCCTCATCCGGCCCCGCGAAGAGGATGCGGTCGTCCCGTGTAATCACGCTCCCCCCCTCGATAATCCCAAGCTCCGACATCTCCGCGCCCCGCTTCGGCCGGAGGCTTGCCCCGGCGGCGGTCACCACCTGCGCGGCGCGCCGGACATATACCATGCGGGTCGGCATGGCAGCCACTCTCCCTTATGTCATTCGTTCGTTACTCACCCATCGGCATTCGGATGCCGTGTGTCTTCGCCGTCTCCACGGCCAAATCGTACCCCGCATCCGCATGGCGTACGACACCCATACCCGGGTCCGTCGTCAGCACGCGCTCCAGCCGCTCCGCCGCCTCCGGCGTCCCGTCGGCGACCACGACCATTCCGGCGTGGATCGAATACCCCATCCCTACGCCGCCCCCGTGATGCAGCGACACCCAGCTCGCTCCGGCCGCCGTGTTCAGCAGCGCATTCAGGATCGGCCAGTCGGCTACCGCGTCGCTGCCGTCGCGCATCGCCTCCGTCTCCCGGTTGGGCGAAGCGACGGAGCCCGCATCGAGATGATCGCGGCCGATGACAATCGGGGCGGAGAGCTCACCCGCGGCAACCATGTCGTTGATCTTTCGGCCAAATAACGCCCGCTCGCCATAGCCGAGCCAGCAGATTCGCGACGGAAGGCCCTGGAAGGCGATCTTCTGCCGGGCCATCCCGATCCAGCGGTGCAGCCCCTCATCGTCCGGAAACAGCTCCAGCACGGCATCGTCGGTACGCCGGATGTCCTCCGGATCGCCGGAGAGAGCCGCCCAGCGGAACGGCCCCCGGCCCCGGCAGAATTGCGGCCGGATGTAAGCCGGCACGAACCCGGGGATCGCGAAGGCCTCCGCGACGCCCTCGTCGCAGGCGGCCTGCCGGATGTTGTTACCGTAATCGAAGGCCACCGCTCCGCGGTGCTGCATCTCCAGCATCGCCTCCACATGGACGGCCATGCTGGCTTTGGCCCTCCGCACGAGCTCCTGCGGCTGCTCCGCGCGAAGTCTCGCCGCCTCCGCCAGGGAGTAGCCGGCCGGCAGGTAGCCGTTCAGCGGATCGTGGGCGGATGTCTGGTCCGTGACGATGTCCGGCACGAAGCCCAGCGCGAGCATCTGCGGCAGCACCTCCGCCGCGTTGCCGACAAGGCCGACCGACAGGGCCCTCCCCTCGTCTTTGGCCTCCTGCGCCAGCCGCAGCGCCTCCTCCAGCGTCTCGGTAAGCACATCACAGTAGCGGGTCGCGATCCGCTTCTCGATCCTCGAGCGGTCGGCTTCGACGCCGATCAGCACGCCGCCGTTCATCGTCACCGCAAGCGGCTGGGCGCCCCCCATGCCGCCGAGTCCCGAGGTAACGGTAATCGTCCCCTTCAGCGTACCGCCGAAATGCTGCCTCGCACACTCCGCGAACGTCTCATACGTGCCCTGCACAATGCCCTGGGAGCCGATGTAAATCCAGCTTCCAGCGGTCATCTGGCCGTACATCATCAGTCCCTTCCGGTCCAGCTCGTGGAAATGCTCCCAGCTCGCCCAAGCCGGGACGAGATTGGAGTTCGCCAGAAGCACACGCGGCGCGTCCCGGTGGGTCCGGAATACCGCCGCTGGCTTCCCGGACTGGATGAGCAGCGTCTCGTTCTCCTCCAGCGACTGCAGGCTCCTCACGATCGCCTCAAAACACGCCCAGTTCCTCGCCGCGCGGCCGATTCCCCCGTAGACGACCAGTGATTCAGGATGCTCCGCCACCTCAGGGTCCAGGTTGTTCATCAGCATCCGGAGGGCCGCTTCCTGTACCCAGCCCTTCGTGCTGAGCAGCGTCCCCCGCGGGGCGCGGACCGTCCGTGCTTTTGACTCTTCCCCCATCCTGCTCCTCCTCCCCGGTTATCCCCTCTATCCGGCCCGCCGCAGCCGTGCCTCCAGAATGTTCCACGCCACCGCTCTCCATTCCGGCCCTCTCATCCGTTTCCGCTTCCACCTCTCTGCCGTCTTCTGCAGACCTCTCCAACGGTCCATCCGTTTCCGCCTCCCCGCCGGCCGCCTCCGATCCGACTGCCTTTGAACCGTCCGCCTCCCCCGGCCAGCCGAGCTCCGCCGCAGCATCCACGGTCCGCAGCCACTCCGCAATTCGGCGGAAGTCACCGGAGAGCACCCGGTCTTCGCCCATGAAGTGCACCCGTTCCCGGCAGCGGTCATAGAGCCAGCGGGTGCCCGGCGCGAGCCCCGACGGCCCCCGGTAATCCGCCGCCTGGGCGGCGCAGAGCAGCTCGATCGCGAGCACCTCGAAACCGTGGCTGACGATGCGGGCCGCCTTCCGCGCCGCAATTGTGCCCATGCTGACATGATCCTCCTGGTTGCCCGAGGAGGGAATCGAATCCACGCTCGCCGGATGGGCGAGCGACTTGTTCTCCGATACGAGCGAGGCTGCCGTGTACTGGGCGATCATGAAGCCTGACTGCAGGCCCCCGCGGTGCGTGAGGAAGGGCGGCAGCCCCTCGTTCAGCTGGGGGTTCACCAGCCGCTCGATGCGCCGCTCGGCGATGCTCGCAAGCTCCGCGGCGCACAACGCGAGGTGATCCATGGCGAGCGCCACGGGCTGGCCATGGAAATTCCCGCCGGAGATCACCCGCTCTTCCGCTGCAAAGATCAGCGGATTGTCCGTAGCCGAGTTGATCTCCGTCTCGAGCACGCCGGCGATGTAGTCGAGCCCATCGCGGCTTGCCCCGTGCACCTGAGGTGCGCAGCGCAGCGAATAGGCGTCCTGCACGCGCAGCTCCCCGGGCCCTGTCAGCAGCTGGGAGCCTTCGGTCATCCGGCGGATGTTCTCCGCCGAGCGCCGCTGGCCCCGGTGGGGACGCAGCCCGTGCGTCAGCCCGTCGAACGCGTCGCGGACGGCACGCAGTCCTTCGCAGGTAAGCGCGGCCGTGCAGTCGGCCAGGTCCGCCAGCCTCCGGGCATCCTGACAGGCGAGCGCGCCAATGGCCGTCATCACCTGCGTGCCGTTGATGAGCGCGAGGCCCTCCTTCGCCTCGAGCATTACGGGCTGCAGGCCCGCCCGGGCGAGCGCCTCTCTTCCTGCCAGCCGCTCGCCTTGGAAGAAGGCCTCGCCCTCCCCCACAAGCACGAGGGCGAGATGAGCCAGGGGCGCCAAGTCTCCGCTGGCACCCAGAGAGCCCTGCTCCGGCATCACCGGGGTGACCCTCCGGTTGAGCAGGCCGGCCAAGAGCTCCACGACGCACGGGCGGATGCCCGACCAGCCGAGGGCGAGGGCGCGGATGCGCAGCAGCATTACCGCGCGCACGGTGTCTTCCGGCAGGGGGCTGCCGACCCCGCAGGCATGGCTGCGGATCAGATTCAGCTGCAGCCGCAGCACGTCGTCATCCGCGATGACCGTATCGCTGAACTTGCCGAAGCCGGTCGTGAGGCCGTAGACGACCTGCCTTTCCTCCAGCAGCTTCCGCACATAGTCCCGGGAAGCCTGCATGCGGGAGAGGCTGCCCGCTTCGATCGCCACCGGGGCTCCGCCGCGGGCGGTCCGCTCCACTTGCGCGAGGGTCAGTCTTTGGTCTCCGATCCTTACCGGAGCTCCGATGCTCTCTTTCACTGCCGCTCACCCTCTTTCTACTCCTCGAAGATACCGAAAAGCCCTACCCTGACCCGGGTATGGGCACCGTTGCAGCGGATAAAATGAGAGGCGGGGCTCACAGCAGGGAAGCCTGAATCCTTGCCCTATGTGTATGCCGCCGCGCGGCGATTCATACGGCTCCAGGCCCCCGAACACAAAAAAGCAGGCGAAGGGAAATTCCCTTGGCCTGCTGCTCATGATGAATTGTTAAACGGATCAGTGCAATTACCGGATAAAACGTGTGTCCGTCACGCAAACGAAGGCTTATCATAATTCGCCTTGCGTTCAAATACGACGACGCCTTCCACTTCTTTGCCTTCCGTTGTGAGGGCGATGACTTTTTTGTTCTTTTTTGTCGATGTCCCGGCATCTGACAACTCGGCGGAATTGGGACGCCGTGCCCCCGGTTTATCGACCTGTCTGCTCATGAAGATTCGCCTCCAAAAAGGTGGTTTATGGTGCCCATCAGCCTGTGGTTGACTTGCAGCAGCGTCTCGCAATCTTCGGGTGACATGGTTCGCTTGCCGGACACGTGAAGGACAAGCATGAGATCCTTTCCTACAGGATAGCACAGCAAGTAGGTTTTGACAACGCGGTCCGAGAGCAGTACGACCTTCTCCAGCCCGTTCAGGAAGGCATCGACGACAACGACATTTCCCTCGCTGTCATGGTGTTCTTCGTTGACCGTGAACGGGTAGAACTTGTTCCTTCCCACATTGCCGGCCACCTGTTCGAGCCCCTCGGTCCCCCTGGCCTTCCATACCGCAGCACCCACGACCCGGTAACCTTCGATCGGCTGATAGGCGCTACGCAGAGCATCGTAGAGGAATTCATATTTCTTGTGGGGCTCCACCATCAGGTCCTTCACGAAATGCAGAAAAAAATGATGCAGAGACTCGTTCTGCTCGAGCTCCGCACGGGCTTCCTGAAGCGCTTCCGCCGGGTCCTCGTATTTACCCGCTTCCGTGATTTCTGCACCAATCTCCATACAGGCCACGCTCACGGCGGCATGAAGATCCCCGTCCGTACGAACCTCGTAGCGAAGAAGGGTCAGCCCCTGCAGGTCACTCATCAGATGGAATTCCGTAATCTTTTCTTTATGATATTCCGCCTCCACATATTCCGGAACCACAAAAAAGACCCGGCCCCGCTTCAGCCTGCCCCAAAAAAGGCCCATTTCAAAAACAGTGTTGTCACGGGGGGTGAGCACCAGCTTCCCGCGGTGGAGCAGAAGATCGTCCGGCGAGAAGACGAATACGGCAAAATCGCTGGCGGCAAGCCTGGCCTCCAAATCATCCATCGTATAGTTCATCGCATGAAACGTACCGGCGTACCACGGTGTAACCTGGGCAAAGTGAGACAGCGCCTTGTGAATCGTGGAAGCGATTGCAATGGACTCCCGGGCAGAACCGATAAATACGCACGGCTTGGATGTATGCCGTTTCAAATAGCGAACCCCCCCGTAACGAGTTTTCATTCCATGCATACCAGTTTGTTACAATTATACCATACATTTCGTTTCCATGCGTATATTTGTTCTCTTTTTCCAAAAAAAAGATAGCGGCTCTTGAGGCAAGGATTCGGATGATCTCCCCCGTTCCAGCGCAATTAATTGATGGGTAGAAGGACAAGCCCGGCTCATTTCCTGTGGGCAAACATGGTAAATCCTCCAGCGATGCCCTAGGGACACTCCCCCGAAGTCATGCTAAAGTATAGGCCAGTCCCCACCAGGGGGGACAAACAACACTTATGGAGGTACACATGAACAAATTGCTGAAAGCATCTGCGCTGGCATTGTCCCTCATGGTTACGACCATCAGCGTTGGAACAGCCATGCCAAGCCGCACGGAGGCCGCCATCTCTTCTACGACAGGGAGCCGGATCGTTTCGACCGCCAAATCCTACATCGGAGATGTGGACTATAAATACGGAACCCGTGATGCATCCCGTCTGATCTTCGACTGCTCTTCGTTCACCCAGTTCATCTTTAAAAAGTACGGCATCTCGATTCCTTGGAGCTCCCGGGATCAGGCCAAAGAGGGCAAGTGGGTCAGCAAGTCGAATCTGAGAGCGGGCGATCTGGTCTTCTTCAGCGTCGGTACGCCGGGAAGAATCGATCACGTGGGCATCTATGTCGGGAACGGCAAGTTCATCAGCAACACGAAAAGCGAAGGTGTCGTCGTCAGTCCGCTCAACTCGGGTTACTGGAAGAACCGTTATATCACGGGGCGCCGTTTGTAATCAACCTTTACACCATCCTATCTGTTCTATAAATAAAAGCAGGAGTCTCTGAGTGTTTCATCAGAGCTCCTGCTTTTTTAGTATTTCCCGCTCCGCCGGCCGCCATCCGCACCCACGCGCACATCGGTAAGAGCCGTTCCCCTTCCGCACACACGTCGGTTCATTCGGAGCGGCCGGCTTGTCCCTCGTAGAATCGGACCCGTCTCCTCCCCTGCCGCTTGGCCGTATACAGCACCTGGTCCGCACAGCGGAGCAGGACATGCACGGCCTGAGCGTCTTGGGAATAGAAAGCCGCCCCGATCGAAGACGTGGTTGTCAGCTCACCGGCGCTTGTCAGACTCCATGGCCGCCTAGGGAGTCGCAGAGGCTCCCGCCCATCCCGCTCTGCTTCCTGGGGATCGGTCGAACCCAGGAGGATCACCACGAATTCATCACCGCCGAGCCGGGCAAGATGATGAGAAGAGGCAAGCTGATCTTCGATCCGCCGCGCGAACTGAACGAGCAGCTCGTCTCCTGCTTCATGCCATACGTATCGTTGATATGCTTGAAGTGGTCGATATCCAGGTAGAGAACCCCTAAGGTGGTTCCATCCCGGAGCGTTCCCCCCATCAGCTTCTTGACTACATCCATAAAGCTGCGGCGGTTCGGCACACCGGTCAAAGCGTCATAATACGCCATCCGCTGCAGCCGGGCCTCATATTCCTTGCGTTCCGTGATGACTCGTGCAACCGATACGACATGGTCGACGTCACCCTCTTCATTAAGTACGCGGGAGAGGACCGTCTCAAACCACAGGTAATGACCGCCTGCGTGCGCATACCGGAACTGCACCGTGATCCCGTCCGAATCTCCGCTCAGAAGCTCTCTGAACCCTTCGCCGACGGCAGAACTGTCCTCGAGGTGAAGGAACTCGAAGATGCTGCTCCCTTCGTCCACGGTATATCCCAGGATGTTCAGGAACGATGGAGAACAATAGCGGACGCTCCCGTCCGGATTCAGCATGGAGATAATATCATTCATGTTCTCCGCGAGCTCCCGGTCGGTTTTCCCGCGGTAATCGACTCCTTGAAGCTCATAAGCGTCTATCACAGTCCGGTTCGATAACAGCCAGCGGCCGTCGCCGTCTTTCAATACAATAAATTCCTGAATCAGGTCAAGCAGGACCTGTATATGCTCTCCGTCATCGGGAGCCTTCTTAAGCAGCTGTTCCACTGGGTCGTTCATCGGGCTGTCCCTTTCTTCTGCTGACTGCGTCCTCGTGTCGATGGGAGTTGTATCCCGAATTATAGCACTGATGGCAGGCTTCTGAATACGGGAACCGGTGAAACCAAGCCTTCCAGTTTCAAGAAAACGCAGTGCAAAAAAGAACAGCCCCGCAGTTTCCCCGCCAGGCTGTTGTTCGGCTTCCCGTTATTTTTTCTGCGGCGGGTGAAGGCCTGGTCTAGTGTTCGTTGCAGCAACCTTCCCCCATATGACCGGAACGCTCCACCTTGGTTTTGAGATAATTCTCATTGAAGGGAGACAGGTCTCCCCACAGCTCCACCCGCCCGGCGACATCAAGTCCCGAGGATTTCAGAGCGTCGACTTTCTTCGGATTGTTCGTGATCAGCGTAACCGGCTTGCTTCGAAGCTGCTTCAGCACGGCTATCGCATCTCCGTAATTGCGGGCGTCATCCACGAATCCGAGCTTCAGATTCGCATCCACCGTATCGTACCCGTTCTCCTGCAGCAGGTAAGCGAGGGCTTTGCTGAACAGCCCGATTCCTCTTCCTTCATGATTCGCGAGATAAAAGAGGGCGCCGGTGCCGTGATCCGCGATCATTTTCATGGAGCGCTTGAGCTGAAAGCCGCAGTCGCACCGTTTGCTGCCGAAGATATCCCCTGTGTGGCAGATGGAGTGAAGCCGGATCAGGGCTTCTCCGGCCTCCCTGAAGTCGCCATGCACGAGCACGCTGGACTGCTGATACTCGGCGAGATTGATCGACGACAGCTTATCGACAATACGCTCCATGCCGCTCTCCACTTCCTTGCAGTTCAGCCAGCAGTACCACTGGAAGACGACGGTTTCGTCATAGAGGCTGACCGGCAGCCGGATCGGCCCCACCAGGTAGATGGCTCCCTCGGGCCTTGGGATCAGCTGAATTTTATCCTGAAGGTGTTCCATGACCTCAGGGGCAATGCGGGTGGCTTGGCTCACTTGCTGCAGCTCCTTCTTCTTCGAGTGTCCGTTTCGTGCAGGACCAGCTTATGCTTTGGCTCTGCCTAGTCCTGTCTGGCGTACCTCTAGAATCCCCCGTCTTTGCCTGTGTCATCCCCCAGGACAGCACGCTTTCCTGCCCGACTGCGGAGAACTCAGCAGCCGACTGACCCGCATGGATCAGCCGGACACCGCCGACCGGCCTTCCAGAATTTCGGCAGCCATGAGATAATCCTCTTCCGTCTTGATCTCGAAGACGAAGGAAGGGGCTATTCCCTGCCCGACGAACGTTTCCTCCTCCACCAAGGCAGCATTGAGCACCCGGTGCAGCACATCCGGCCGGCCCTCGCCTCCCTGCAGCAGCTCGGCGATCCGCTTCCCGCAGGAGCGGTCATAGAGGCCGTGCAGCGGATAGATCATATTCTCCACCCGCGGGAAGACGGCATTGAAGCCTCTGTTCTTCTGCTCGAGGAGCAGCGCCGCCGCCTTTGGTGAAAGGAAGGGCATACCGGATCCGACCGCCCAGACGTTCTCTCCCCTGGCCAGCGTGAGTCCGGCATGCAGGCCGCTGAGCGGGCCTTTCCCCGGAATATAATCCGTAATGATCCGCACCGATTCGTCCACCTGGCGCAGATAAGCCCTGGGATCGTTCGTGACGATGATCAGCTCGCTGCAGATCGTCCTCATGAGACGGATCTGCCGCTGCAGAAGGGTTTCGTATTCAAACTTCAATCTGCTCTTGTTCTTCCCGTTCATCCGTTTACTCTCGCCGCCCGCCAGGATCAGTCCCGTCAGCATCACAACACTCTCCCCTTTCTTCATTCACCCATCGTTGATTGACTTCCTGCCTATATTAAAGCACGCCGGAGGTTCGCTCTTCCGTGATCTGCTTCACTCGGGGCGGCTTCCTCTAATTCCGGGCGGCGGAGCTGGGCCCGGCGAGGTGGGGATCCCACACCGGGCAGCCGTCTATGCCAGGTATCCGACCCGTACCTCGCCGCCCTCCAGCCGAACCGGGTAGGTCCTCACCTGTCCGTGATCCGGCGCGAGTACGGCTCCGTCCCTCAACCCGATGCGCCAGTCGCAGATCGGGTCGAACAGAACCGCGCCTGACACGATCCCGTCCGCGAGCGTCCCGCCCCGCGGTCCCGGACTGCGGTTCTCAAGAGCGAAGAACTCGCCCTCCGTCGTCCGGAATACGGCAATCTCGTCGCCGCCGATCCGGACGACTCGGCCGATGCGCTCTTCGAAATCCTCCGGCCTGCCAATGCCGACATAAGTGAGCTGCTTCGTATCCATGGTCATCTTCTCCTCTTTAACGAATCGATTGCTAATGTGCTAATGCTGACTTGATTGCTGACTTATTTGGTTCTTGCTCATTTGGTTTCTACGGGAATCTGAATCTCATTGTAGAGACGCCCGCGGAGCAGCGGGTTGTCGAGCACGTCCTTCCAAGGCTCCTTCACCTGGCTGAGCGCAGCTTCCATCCGGTCGGCCAGCGCTTTGCGGTTCGCCGTATCTTCCACTACCGAAGCGATCACCGACGGCAGGCCGACCCGTTCGATCCAGTCCGAGGTCCGCTCGAGATACTTGCCCGTCTCCCGGTAATGCTGCATGAAGGCGGCGACGATCTCGACCAGTTCTTCGTCGGTCTTCACCTTGCAGAGCAGATCCGCAAGACGCGCCTTGATGCCCCCGTTGCCGCCCACATAGACCTCCCAGGCGCCTTCGTTGCCGACAATCCCGATATCCTTCGTCGACGATTCCGCACAGTTGCGCGGGCAGCCGTTAACGGCCAGCTTGAACTTCGCCGGCATATCGAGCCGCTCGAATTTCTTCTCGAGCAGGATGCCCATGCCCATCGAATCCTTCGTGCCGAAGCGGCAGAACTGGCTGCCGACGCACGTCTTGACGGTGCGCAGCGCTTTGGCGTAGGCGTAGCCCGACGGCATGCCGAGATCCTCCCAGATCTTCGGCAGGTCTTCCTTGCTCACGCCGAGCAGGTCGAGCCGCTGTCCGCCGGTGACCTTGACGAGCTTCACGTTGTACTTCACGGCCACATCGGCGATGAGCCGCAGGTCCTCCGGCGTCGTCACGCCGCCGTACATCCGGGGAACGACGCCGAAGGTGCCGTCCTTCTGGATGTTCGCGTGCATCCGCTCGTTGACGAAGCGCGAGTCCTTCTCGTCCTGGTGCTCCGCCGGCCAGATCATGCCGAGGTAATAGTTCAGCGCGGGACGGCACTTCGAGCAGCCCTCCGGGTTCTCCCATCCGAGCACGTGCATGACTTCCTTCGAAGTGAGAAGGCCCTTCTCCTTGATGCCGGCCACGACTTCATCGCGGGTCAGCTTCGTGCAGCCGCAGATGCCTTCCTTCTTCGCGGCCGCGGAATCGTACTTGTCCCCGAGCGTATACTGCAGAATCTGCTCGACCACCGGCCGGCAGCCGCCGCACGAGCGTGAAGCCCCTGTGCAGGCTTTGATCTCATCGACCGTCGTGAGCCCCTTATCGTGGATGGCGTCTACGATGTGCTTCTTCGTCACGCCGTTGCAGCCGCAGACGATCTCCTCGTCCGGCAGGTCCGCCACGCTGCTGCCCGTCTCCGCCGCCGCAGTGCCCATGATCGCCGCATGGATCTCTTCGGTCATGACCGTGCCCGTGCGGATCCACTGCTGGAGGCGAGCCGCCTGCTTGCCGTCACCGACGAGCACGCCGCCGACGATCCGGCCTCCGCGCAGCAGCACCTTCTTGTAGATACGGTGCCACTCGTCGTGCATCCGGACGACATTCAGGTCCGGCGCATCCATGAACTCGCCCGCCGAGAACACGTCGACGCCCGAGATCTTGAGCTGGGTCGAGACGACGGAGCCTTCATAAGGCTTCGTCTCGACGCCGCACAGATGCTTCGCCAGCACGGCTCCCTGCTCGAAGAGCGGGGCGACCAGCCCGTAGCAGACGCCGTGGTGCTCGCCGCACTCGCCCACCGCATACACATCCGGCGCGGAGGTGCGCATGTAGTCATCCACCACGATGCCGCGGTTCACGGTCAGGCCGCTTGCCCGGCCCACCTCGGTGTTTGGCCGGATGCCCGCCGCCATGACCACGAACTCGGCTTCGAGCGTCGTACCGTCGCTGAAGCGCAGGCCCGTCACCCGGTCGCCCCCGAGGAACTCGGCGGTCTGCCGGCCGGTGGCGAACTTCAGCCCCTGGCTCTCGAGCTCCGCCTGGAGCATGAGCGAGGCCGTCCGGTCGAGCTGGCGCTCCATGAGCTCCTCGACCAGGTGGACGACGGTCACGTCCATGCCGAGCTTCAGCAGGCCCTTGGCCGCCTCCAGGCCGAGCAGCCCGCCGCCGATGACGGCGGCCTTGCGGTACAGCTTCGCCGCATGGAGCATCGTCTCACAATCGGCGATGTCCCGGAAGCCGACGATGCCTTCCTTGTCCGCGCCCGGGATCGGCAGCATCAGCGGCTTGGAGCCCGTAGCGACGATAACCTTGTCGTACGGAACCACCGTCCCGTCCTCCGTATGGACCATACGGCCTTCGGTGTCGACCTTCGTTACCGTCGTACCCGTCCGAAGCTCAATGCCGTTCTCCTGGTACCATTCCCAGGAGTTCAGGATGATTTCGTCGATCGATTTGCTTTTCTCCAGCACATAGGACAGTTGAATCCGGTTATAGTTCGGATACGGCTCGCTGCCGAATACCGTGATCTCGTAGCGCTGCGGGTCCAGCTTCAGGATCTGCTCGACCGTATTGATGCCGGCCATACCGTTGCCAATGACGACCAGACGTTGACGTGTAGTAGTAGGGTTCATGGAATACTGCCTCCTCCGGCTTGCCTATGGGATTGCCAGGCCCGCCGGCCTGGATTGGTAAATTAATACAAGTTAACAGAAACGTACATATATGCCAGGGGATTCACATCCCCTTCTATAGTCGGACACAGGACAAGGGCCCTGTGGGATGTTCAAGAGTAAGCGTGCTGTTTGCCGCCTTGTGCGGAATGTAATTGTGTTGTAAAAAGAATGCGGAACTGTCCGGGCCGACGCTCATCTTCGCCCGGAAGCAGCCCCGCCTGTCTACTGCCTTATGCTGCTGGCTTTTGATTGATGGCCATGCTTTTTCTATCTACAGGGGGTCGTGTCTATGCTCCATATCGGTTTCTGGCGTGCTTCCCGCGTTTACTCGAACCGGCCGTAGAACGCCTTGCGGTATACCTCCGCCAGCTCGCTCACGAGCGGCATCCGCGGGTTGGCTGTCGTGCACTGGTCTTCGAAGGCCCGGTCGGCGAGCTCCTCCACCCGGCTCTCGAACACCTGCGGGTCGATGCCCAGCTCGGAGAACGAAGCCGGAATGCCGACCGCCTGACCAAGCTTGCGTACCGCGTCAACGAGGCTGTTCACGCCTTCTTCCGTCGTGCGGGCCGGCAGCCCCAGCATGCGGGCGATCTCGGCGTACCGCTCATCGGCGACGAAATGGTCGTATTTCGGGAACGATGCGAACTTCGACGGCTTGCCGGCATTGTAGCGGATGACATGCGGCATCAGGATCGCGTTGGTGCGGCCGTGCGCCGTGTGGAACTCGCCGCCCCACTTGTGCGCCAGGGAGTGGTTGATCCCGAGGAACGCGTTGGCAAAAGCCATCCCGGCGATCGTCGAGGCGTTGTGCATTTTTTCCCGGGCCACCGGATCCGCTGTTGCATAAGACTTCTCCAGGTTCTGGAACACGAGCTGGATCGCCTTCATCGCCAGGCCGTCCGTATAGTCGTTCGCCATCACCGAGACGTACGCCTCAATCGCGTGGGTGAGTACGTCCATCCCCGTGTCGGCCACCGCTGTTTTCGGCAGGGAGTACACATAGTCCGGATCGATGATCGCCACATCCGGCGTGAGCTCGTAGTCGGCCAGCGGGTACTTCGTCTGTCCCTGCTTCTTGTCGGTGATGACCGCGAAGGAGGTCACCTCCGAGCCCGTACCCGACGTCGTCGGAATTGCGACGAACTTCGCCTTGCGGCCAAGCCGCGGATATTTGTACACCCGCTTGCGGATATCCATGAATTTCTGCTTCAAGGACTGGAAGCTCGTTTCCGGATACTCGTAGAAGAGCCACATGGCCTTCGCCGCGTCCATCGGGGAGCCGCCGCCGAGGGCGATGATGCAGTCCGGCTGGAAGCGTTCCATGAGATCCGTGCCGCGCTCGACCGTATCGACCGACGGATCGGGCTCGACGTCGCAGAATACTTCCACAGCCACCGGCGTCTGGCGCTTGCGCAGATAATGCTCCACGCGCTCCACGTAGCCGAGCTTCACCATCATCGGATCGGTGACGATCAGGATGCGCGAGATGTCCGGCATTTTCTCCAGGTACTGGGTCGCGCCCTTCTCGAAGTAGACCTTCGGCGGAATCTTGAACCACTGCATATTGACCGTACGGTAGGCGACCCGCTTCACGTTGATCAGGTTGACCGCCGTGACGTTGGAGGTCGTCGAGTTATGGCCGTAGGAGCCGCAGCCGAGCGTCAGGGACGGCAGGTTCGTGTTGTAAATGTCGCCGATCGCCCCGTGGGTGGACGGCGAGTTCACGATGATGCGGCCGGTCTTCAGCGCAGCGGCAAAATCAGCGATCACGGCATCATTCTTCGAATGGATGACGGAGGAGTGGCCCATCCCGCCGAAGGCGGTCACTTCCGCGGCCCGCTGGATCCCTTGGGCGGCGTTCTTCACTTTGTAGCACGCCAGTACGGGGCTGAGCTTCTCCGCGGACAGCGGGTAGGCCGGGCCTACGCCCTGCAGCTCGGCGACCAGGATCTTCGTGTCGGCCGGGACGTTGATGCCGGCCATCTGCGCGATCTTCACAGCCGGCTGGCCGACGATGACCGCGTTGACAGCACATTTGTCGCTGTTGATGACGAGCTTCGATACCGCCTCGGTCTCTTCGCCGTTCAGGAAGTAGCAGCCGAACCCGATCATGAGGCGGCGCACTTCGGCGTAGACGTCCTCTTCAATAATGACCGCCTGCTCGGAGGCGCAGATCATGCCGTTGTCGAACGTCTTGGAGAGGATGAGGTCCGTGACGGCCTGCTTGAGATCGGCGCTCTTCTCGATGAAGCACGGGACGTTGCCGGGGCCAACGCCGAGGGCCGGCTTCCCTGTGCTGTAAGCCGCCTTGACCATCGAGGAGCCGCCGGTGGCCAGCACCAGCGCCACATCCGGATGGTTCATGAGCAGCCCCGTCGCTTCGACAGACGGATGCTCGATCCACTGGATGCAGCCCTCCGGAGCGCCCGCTTTCACGGCCGCTTCCATGACGACGCGTGCGGCAGCCGCACTGCACTTCTGCGCGGACGGATGAAATGCGAAGATGATGGGATTGCGGGTCTTCATGGCGATCAGAGACTTGAACATCGTGGTGGAGGTCGGGTTCGTGACCGGCGTTACTCCGGCGATCACGCCTACCGGCTCGGCTACCTTGCGGTAATTCTCGTAAGGATTCTCCTCGATGACACCCACCGTTTTGTCATACTTGATGCTGTGGTAGATGTACTCGGTCGCGAACAGGTTCTTCGTAATCTTGTCTTCGTAGACGCCGCGTCCGGTTTCCTCAACAGCCATCTTCGCGAGCTTCATGTGCTGCTCGAGTCCCGCAAGGGCCATTGCCTGCACGATCGCGTCCACCTGCGCCTGGTCGAGCCGCATGAACGCCTGCTGCGCCTTGACCGCCTTGGCCACAAGCCTGCTTACTTCCTGCTCTGCCGCCGGCTTTGCCTGTTCTTCCTGCTTCTCTCTAATCGCCATGTCTCTCCGCCTCCATGATTCGATTGGATTGCCTTTCCACAATCTATGTTACTATTTTCACAAGCGTGGATCTGTGATCTGGTTTACAGCATCCGGCTGGATTAGAAAGTTTTTCATGGAGGTTAGGCGGCGGGACGCTGCATTATGGGCATGAATCTGCTGGACGTATGACTTGTGTACACGTTGGACAGCCTTCCGACTGTGACTTGGCTCACTCTGGGAAGCCTGCGCTGTGACTCTGCGTACACTTGGCAGCCTTACGATGCTTCGGTCCGTCGCTTGGCTTCGATCCGTCGCTTGGCTTCGATCCATAACTTGGCTTCGATCCGTCACTTGACTTTGATCCGTCACTTGGCTTGGATCGCTGTACACTCTGGCTGGGGCTCTGACAAACTTGGCCGGCAATCGATTGCAGTCCCAAGCGAGTCTGCCGGCCAGCCTTCCTCACTTACATTCTGTCAGGTCCGCCTAGGGACCTGGCTATCCTCAAGCCGTCGTCAGATGGCCGAACGTTCCGTCATGCCGCTTGTAGACAAGCTCCGTGACCCCGGTCTCCCGGTTAAAAAAGAGATGAAAGTCATGCCCGAGCAGCTGCATCTCCAGCAGAGCCTCCTCAAGCTCGACCGGCTTGAGCTGGATGCGCTTGCTCCGTACGACGCCGAGTGTCTCTTCGTCCTCATAGGTGGCGGTCAGTGCCGGTTCGGCTCCGCCCATCCTTCCCTCCCCGCGCCGGCTGCGGCGTCTGAGCCGCTCGCGCCACTTGCGGGTCATCCGCTCGAGCTTATCGGCCGCGAGGTCGATGGAGGCGTACATATCCTCCTGCTTCTCTTCCGCCCGGAACACCGTACCTTCTTCATGGATGGTGACTTCCACCACATGCAGGTGTCTGTGCCCCTGCACGGAGAGGTTGATCTGCACGTCGGTGTCAGGGTGCAGCCAGCCTTCCAGCCGGCCGATTTTGTCCTGCGCGTAGGCTTCCAGTGCCGGAGTAACCTCGAAGTGTTTGCCATGGATGTTCAGTCTCATCTCTCATCACTCCTCTTATGCGAATAGGTAATCTACGTCGGTCAACACCTGCTCGGCCAGTGGGAACACGATCTGCTCCTCCTTGGCCAGGTGACTCTTCAGGATATAACACGCCTGGATCAGCAGGCCAGCTGCTTTCTTCATCTCCTCCTTCGGAGAGTCCGCGCGCAGCTTGTGGAACTCTCTCATGAACGTTTCCACATACTCTTCAGCCATCGCGTGCTCCTTCTCCATCATCCACAGGGAAGGGATCATCGTCGGCTCCTGCCGGAGGCGAAAGTAGGAAGCAAGGAAAGGAAACAGCGTCTCTTCCTCCCAGCCCGAGTGGGCATCCAGCTCCTGCATCACGCCGATCGTCCACAGCCGCAGGTGCTGCAGCCGTCCCCAGGCCTGGGTGCGATTCTCCGCTTGGCCTACCCTTACAGCCTGCTCTTCCATCTCTTCGAGCAGTCTGGCGAGCATCTCATGCTCTTCCCTAAGCCGGTCCATAGCGGCGGACAATTCCGTAACATGGGCTTCGCCCGTAAGTTCCATATGCGGTGGAGTAGGATGCTTCATGGTGAAATCCCTCCATAATCTTGCTGGAATGTTCTTTCTGACTTCATCTTACGCTTCGCCCGAGTACCCTGTATGTGAAGTGGATCACACAACAAATGGCATTTGGAAAAATGGAAAAAGCTGTTGGGAGCGGTGATCCGAGAGATTGTATGGGGGCAGATCACGTCCAAATCAACTGGGATCAGGCTCTGAAACTGACCCATTCGTTTGTTGCATGGATGGGTATGAGGCTCACACTCCCGATGCCTTCACACACTTCTCAACTTAAAACCGACGACCGTGCGTCGACCCATACGTTTTAGCGCTTGCCGGGTGGGCATGGGGCTCCAGCTTCTTTTATCGCCCTCATAACCCTCTCAACCTTAAACCTTCGCCCGTGTGCTGACCCGTCCATTCGAGCATTAATAGTGATTAGAGGTATGATCATGATTTCAAAGGCTCCGCTCGATTTTCCACCCCATTCCCTTGCTCGGCTGCCGCCTCGTAATATCTAAACGCATAAAACCGCCCGGCTGCTATGGCCGGACGGTTTCCAGGTGTGGTGTTGATTCAGAATTCATATAGAACAAGAGTTTTTAAGATAGTTATAATGAACGAAACCGACTACCTCTTTGCATCACGTAGGTTGAAGTTGGAAATGACTTGGAGTGAATACACCAATCAAATCCAAAACAGAGCTACAAACAAAAAGGAGTCGGTTAGTAATGAGTATGTCCACAAAGTATGTAGGGTTAGACGTATCCAAGGAAAAAATTGCTGTTGCTATCGCCACGGAAAATCGAGATGAGCCTGTACGGTTCTGGGGGACGATTCCACATACCAAAGAGGCCGTGCGAAAATTAGTCAAGCAGCTTGCAAAGGACGATGAGATCAAACTCGACGTTTGCTATGAGGCCGGGCCTACAGGGTTTCAACTGTATCGTTGGTTCCTTGAACTCTTTGTCAATTGCAGCGTCGTTGCGCCCAAAGCATTGGATGGCAACAAGCGCATTAAAACCGACAAAAGGGATGCCATACGTTTAGCGCAGCTCTACAGGGCTAGAGAGTTAACCGAAATCTACGTACCTACACCCGAGGACGAAGCGCTGCGGGATTTGGTTCGGGCCCGGGAGGATGCGGTTCAGGATATGAATCGGCACAAGCAGCGGCTAACGAAGTTCCTGCTTCGGCACCAGCTTCATCCACCGGGCGGCACGAAGTTATGGACATCGGCCTACGAGAACTGGCTGGATACCTTGCGCTTTACGGATGCGTGCGAGGATATCGTCTTTCAAGAATACCGCAACACCATCAGGGAGGCCGCAAACCGGATTGGGCGATACGAAAAGGAAATGGAACGGCAGGCTTCGGCAGGGTGCCAGGCTACCATGATTCAGGCGCTGCAAGGACTTCATGGTATTGCTTTAGTTACGGCCACTACTCTTGCGGCCGAACTCGGAGATCTCGCAGGAAGATTTGCTTTTGCGCCGCAGCTTATGAGTTATTCCGGATTGGTACCTTCGGAAAGTTCAAGCGGAGGCAGCCGCCGGCAAGGGCGAATCACGAAAGTCGGAAATGCGCATATCCGACGGGTACTGGTCGAAGCCGCCTGGACCTATCGGAGCAAACCTGCTGTAAGAAGAGCCCTGCGGGAGAGGCAAAAGGAGCTAAGCTCGGAGATTATTGAGATCTCTTGGAAGGCGCATAAAAGACTGCATCATAAATTTAATAGGTTAAGCTTCAGGGGAAAGAACAAAGGAACCATCGTTACCGCCGTGGCCAGGGAGCTCTTGGGATTTATCTGGGCTATAGCCAAGGAAGTCCAGAAGCAAAGGGCGGCAGCATAATCGCTTGTGTTTGTAATAGAAGTTTGAAAATACGAAGAAGGAGGTGGTAAGAGAACGGATTTGAGGAAGATGCGTTACATTCTTTGGCTCGGGGGCAAAGTACAAAGCTAGGCAGAGAGAAATCCGCGTAGTTCCGCTGCACAAAGCAAGGGAACAGGAGCTTTATGTGCGTTGATAGTTAGCAGGAAACTCTCTGGTCGTATGTAATCACATGTGAGAACCCACGAATATCAGGTTGCCAGCCGGCGCAAAGAACCATTTTGCCCTCGTGCCAAGGAATGTAGACATGTCCCGTTGTTCTCAGGAAAAAACATTGCAGGGAGCACCGCCCCCTGCACCCCGTTACTCGCCGTAAGGCAGGGTCTGACTTGATAGTCAGACACGTATACAAGTATGGGCAGAATGAAGCCGCCTGTCAAAAAGAACACCTTGACAGGCTTAGTTTGGAGTACAAAAAAACAGGGATACGTGCTGGGAGTTGCTCGGTTACGTTCATATCAACGGAACTCAGATGCGTTATTCGATCATTTCCCGATATTTCCCGAGGAATAGCGGAACTCAGGTTTCTTATTGTCCCCTAACCTACCGAAAAGAAGCCCCAAACCTCGAGATAGCGAATCTGAGTTCCGCTATTTTGTGAATCACCATCCCGGGGATGCACATAGCGCATTTGAGTTCCGTTATTTCACGATGCACCCCGGTGTACACCCTAACTATCCCACTGGCTCACCAATCTAGCAGGAGTTGACGCTGCGAAGTGGTCGGTCGAACCCTCGTACGGGCCTTATGTCGCCACAATGGTGGGCTTGGACCTGATCTGCACAGAGTAGCCCGCAGAGTCTCATAACCTTTCGGGCCACTCCGCAGCCGCAGGAGCAATCAACTCCGTTGCCGCGGCCCGGGGCCGAGTCTTGCCCGAGGAGGCCTCCCGACATGCGACCAGCCCGATTAGCCACCCGCTCCGCCACCGCTCACCGTCACCGGCTTGACGCTCCTCGCGCCACCGGCCGGCTTCCCGCCGCAATGGCTCCGCCTGCGCGCCGCTCGGCAGCCGCAGGACCACTTCCGTGCCGCGGCCGGAGGCCGAGATCAGCTCGAGGCGGCCTCCCGCCATGTGGTCCGCATCACGCAGCAACCGCACTCGCGCTCCGCCACCGGCTAGACCGTCGGCCCCTCGTGCCACCGGCTTCCGCGCTTCGGCGCCCTTCAGCGGCGTACTGCCGCGCCCGGCCCCTCCGATCCTACACTCTGCTCGGCAGCCGCAGGATCACTCCCGCGCCGCAGCCGGAGGCCGAGTCTTGCCCGAGGCGGCCTCCCGCCATGCTGGCACGACCGATTGGCCGCCGGCTCCGCCGCCGCTTCCGCTTACCGTCACGGCTTGACGCTCCTCGCGCCACCGGCCGGCTCCCCGCCGCACTGCTCCGCCTGCGCGCCGCTCTGCAGCCGCCGGATCACCCCGGTGCCGCGGCCGGAGGCCGAGTATTGCCCGAGCGGCCTCCCGCTACGCTGGCACGCCCGATTGGCCGCCAGCTTCGCCACCGCTCCCGTGCACCGCCACCGGCTTGACGCCCCTCGCGCACCGGTCGGCTCCCCGCCGCAATGCCTCACCCTACACCCCGCTCGGCAGCCGCAGGATCACTTCCGTGCCGCGGCCGGGGGCCGAGATCAACTCGAGGCGGCCTCCCGCCATGCGGGCCCGCTCCTCCATGCTGAAGAGGCCGACCCCCTGGTGCCGGGCGCCGGGATCGAACCCGCGGCCTTCGTCCTTGATGCGGACCTCGATGCGGTCCCCTTCCGTGCCGATGGAGACGGACGCTTCGCTCACGCCGGCGTATTTGCCCACGTTCGTCAGCGCCTCCTGGATGATCCGGTAGATCGTCGTCTCCGTCAGAGCCGGCAGCCTTCCCCGCAAGGTGCCTGTCAGCTGCACGCGGATGCCGTAATGCTCCGTGTAGTTCTCGATATATGTACGGATCGCTGGAACGACCCCCAGGTCATCGAGCACGGAGGGACGCAGCTCCCAGGCAAGACCGCGGACGTCCTGGATAATGTCCGAAACCGTGTGCCGCAGGTGCTCGAGCTCCGCATCCCCCCGCTCGCTGATCACCCGATCCATCTGGATGAGCAGCGAGAACAGGCTCTGGCCAATCCCGTCGTGCAGTTCGCGGGAGAAGCGACGGCGCTCCTCCTCCTGGATGTTCATGACCTGCTTCATCATCATCTGGAGCTCTTCCTGCACCCGCTTCAGCTCGGTCACTTCGTTACGGATCGCGAGATACTGGTACGGCCGGCCCGACTCGTCCAGGAACGGCACGATGGTTGTGTTCACCCAGTAATAGCTGCCGTCCTTGGCCCGGTTCTTTACGTCACCGCGCCAGACCTTTCCGCTGCCGATCGTGACCCACAGTTTTTTCATGAATGCCTTATCATGATAGCCCGAGTTGATGATCCGATGATCCTGGCCCAGGAGCTCCTCCCGTGGATACTTCGAGATCTCACAGAACTTGTCGTTGACGTACTGAATCCGGCCTTCCCGGTCCGTGACCGCCACGATGGAAGACTCGTCGAGCGCGAACTTCAGGTCCGCCAGCTGCTTCAGCGACTCCCTGAACTCCTGTCTCGCCTTCGGATCTTCAATGTGGGCTTCGAGCGTGCCGATCAAGGCGTCCACGTGCTCCGCTATGACTTCCGCATGCTTGTGCCGGTCTTTATTCAAAATTCAGCAGCCCCTTCTTCATCGCATATTTGACGAGCTCCGGCCGGGTCTTCAGGCCGAGCTTCTCCATCACGTTCGCTTTGTGGGTTTCGACGGTCTTGACGCTGATCGTCAGCTGCTCTGCAATCTCCTTGTTGCTGTAGCCCATGGCCACGTGGGAGACGATCTCTTTTTCCCGGTCGGACAGCGCTTCGAACGAGCCGCTTCCTTCACCGGTTCGCATCCGCTCCATATACTCGCCCATCAGCCGTTTGGTCGCCGACGGGTTCAGGTAAGCCTGCCCCGACGCAACCGAGCGGATCGCGTTCAGCAGTTCTTCGTGCGGCGCGCTCTTTAATATGTACCCCGAAGCCCCGGCATGAATCGCGCGGAACAAATATTCATCATCGTCATGCATTGTCAGAATCAGGACGAACGTCTCAGGCGCCGCTTCCTTGAGCTCTTTGGTCGCGGTCATCCCGTCCTTGCCGTGAGGCATGCTGAGGTCCATCAGCACGACGTTCGGCCGATGCTCCAGTGCAAGGCGAATCCCTTCATCGCCGTCCGCCGCTTCACCGACCACTTCCAGATCCTCTTTGGCGTTCAGAAGCATGGAGAGTCCGCTGCGCACCACCGCATGGTCGTCTACGATTACCAGCTTAATCATTTCCGTTTCCAACTCCTCCTGCAGCATGCAGCAATTGTACTCCTCTGTTTCCTATTATCATAACAAAAAAAGAATCTCACAGGCGAGATTCACGAATGATTTCTATGGAGTTCCCCCGCGAATCTCCCGTCCCTGAGCTGTCCGCCGATCGATTCGGCCTGCGCTTCCAGCACGGTCAGGCTGCCCTGGGTATACTCATGCTCCTGTCTCATGCCGACATAGAGCACGCCGAGCATCCGCCCGAGGTAGCGGATCGGTACGGCCGCGGCAGAGGATAGTCCTTCGGCGAGCATCAGCGGACAATCCGTGCCCCCCGACGCCCGCTGCCCGCTTCCGGCCCGGCCGGTGACGGAACGTGCCGTCAACAAGGCCGTTCCGGCCAGCCCCCGGCCCGGCTTCAGCACCATATGGCGGTACCGGTCATTCTGGCTGCCCGACGCGCCGATCCAGCGGCCCTGCCGGTGGCTCCCGTCCGTCACGGCAATGCCGACGAAGTCGCTGCCCGTCTCGGTCCGAAGCCTGTCGAACAGCTCCTGTATCTTTTTCATGGCCACCGGCCTCCTTACACCCTGATCTTACAAAGGTTCCTATACGAATGAAGTCCTGCAGACAGGAACACCCAGAGCTTCCGCAGGCAAAACCATGTCTCTCCATTGTAACGGCTGGGGCATCCTTTGTAATTCAGGGAAAACCCTGATTATCCGCTAGGGGTCATCCCCTTCGGTTCCGGTAAAAAACCTCCCGGCTCTCAGGGAACATTCCCTTCGAGAATGTGATCTGCCTCACTGCGGGCGCGGGTTTTCTCCCCGGAAAAATCAGAAGATCCCCCGATGCCCCCCGGAGCTCAAAGAAGGTATGATGAATACATAAGAGATCCCGAGAGGAGATGGCACCCATGGCCATTTGCGAATATACGAAAGCAGGCAGCGCCCCGGTAACCGAAGGCATCCGCGCATTTTTTACAGACGAGAACCTTGAGAAGCTCAAGGGCATTATGTACTCGAAGCAGGTCAAAGCAGGCTCGTATCTGTTCTGGGAAGGCGAACCGGCCAACCACCTTTATTATATGAAGAAAGGCAGCATCAAACTCTCCAAGACGACCGACGCAGGGAATAAAATCACCCTGTACATCCACCACACCGGAGACCTCTTCGGTCAGATCACGCCGTTCCAGCAGAGCCTGCTCAGCTATGATGCGGAAGTGACGGAGGACGCGGAGATCGGCATCATCCAGCAGAAGGACCTCGAGATCCTGCTCTGGCAGCACGGCGACCTCGCCGTCGAATTCATGAAGTGGATGGGCATGATGCACCAGATGACCCAGACCAAATTCCGTGACCTGATGATGTACGGCAAGCCGGGCGCCCTGTGCTCGCTGCTCATCCGTCTCAGCAATTCGTACGGCCACCCCCAGGAGGACGGCATCGTGATCCGCAAGCGGATGACCAACGCCGAGATGGCCGAGATGGTCGGTGCGACCCGCGAGAGCGTCAACCGGATGCTGAACGATATGCGCAAGGAAGAAGCCATTACCATCGACAACGGCCAGATCGTCATCCGGAATCTCGAGTACCTGCGGGATATCTGCCACTGCGAGGCCTGCCCTAAGGAAATCTGCCGCGTATAACGGCAGCGGGAGTAGGAAGTCCTCTTGGACATGGAAGCGAAGCCCCCACGGGTTGTTCGCGGCCGGGTCCAAGGGGACTTTTTGGTATGAGGGCATGGTGTGCCTCATCGGCTCTGGTCTGTCTCTGTCTCTGTCTCTGTCTCCCGTTCGCCCCTACTCCGCCATTGGTCCGCCTTACTCGCCTCCCGTCCGCCTCGGGCCCGCCTCATCGCCTCCGGTACGCCTCTGGTCTTTCGTCGCTCTGCCTCTCATGCGTCTCCCGTTCGGCTTCCGGCATGCGACCTGGTGTACCCCCGGCCTGCTTCCTCCGCTTCGGATGGCGCTTGTCTATGATGCAGAACACATACTTCCCGAACGGACATCCAATGTTCGAGAGTCGGCCGAAAAGCGGACGAAAACGCTGTGCGCCGGATCACATCTTTTGCACACGCCGCCTGTTAAGCTTAATACATCACCCCTTACCAGGGAATGGAGGAATCCACATGTTTTGTTACCAATGCGAACAAACGCCGTCCGGCGGCTGTAAAGTAGTAGGTGTCTGCGGCAAGGACGAGACGATCGCCAGCCTGCAGGATACCATGATCTTCGCACTCAAAGGCATCGCCGCTTACGCCACCCACGCCCGCCAGCTCGGTTACTCCGATCCCGAAGTGGACCGGATCACCCACGAGGCGCTGTATATGACGCTTACGAACTCGAACTTTAATGTGCAGGAGCATATCGATATGGCCATGAAGGTCGGCTCCGCGGCGATCCGCATCATGGATGTGCTCGACCGGGCGCATACGACCCAGTTTGGCGTGCCGCAGCCGGTGCAGGTCAGCCAGAACCGCGTCGAGGGCCATGCAATCGTCGTCACCGGCCACAACCTGTACGCGCTCGAAGAGCTGTTGAAGCAGACCGAGGGACTCGGCATCAACATCTACACCCACTCGGAGATGCTGCCTGCCCACGGGTATCCTAAGCTGAAGCAGTACCCGCACCTCAAGGGGAACATCGGCAAAGCCTGGTTCGACCAGCGGCGCCTCTTCGAGAAATTCCCCGGCGCGATCCTGGCGACAACCAACTGTGTCATGCCGATCAAAGGAACGTATGCGGACCGCTTCTTCTCTTATGACCTTGCCGGGCTGGAAGGCGTGCGCAAGATCGAGAACGACGACTTCACCCCGCTCATCGAACGGGCGCTGTCGCTCCCTAAGGCGGACATCGAATCCGACCAGGTGCTGACGACCGGGTTCCACCATGAGACTGTCATCGGGCTGGCTCCCAAGATCATTGAAGCCGTACGTGCGGGCAAAATCCGCCGCTTCTTCGTCATCGCAGGCTGTGACGCGCCGGGCAGCGGCGGCGAATATTACCGCGAGCTGGCGACGTCCCTGCCGAACGACACCGTCATTCTGACCACATCCTGCGGCAAGTTCCGCTTCAATGACGTCGACTACGGCACGGTAGGCGACACCGGCATCCCGCGGTATATCGACCTCGGCCAGTGCAACAACTCCGGCTCGACCGTCAAGATCGCCATGGCACTCGCGGACGCCTTCGGCTGCACGGTGAACGAGCTGCCGGTCAGCATCGTGCTCTCCTGGTTCGAGCAAAAAGCCGTAGCCATCCTGCTCGGCCTGTTCAGTCTCGGCATCCAGGACATCCGCATCGGGCCGAAACCGCCGGAGTTCATCTCCCCCGGCGTAATGCAGGTACTCACCGAGACGTTCGGCCTGAAGCTCATCGGCAATGCCCAGGATGACATGGCCGCGATGCTGGCCCAGTAATCAACACACGCGGTACCCCGAATACGGCATAAGCCCGGCCCCCTGCGAATAGGAGGAGCCGGGCTCTTTTTTTATACGACGGGATCCGATCCCGCATGCCTTGCCTTCTTTCCGATATCCGGATTGGAGGTTTCAGCGCTTTCACTTCTTCGAAGCCAGGTACTCCGCCAGCTGATCGAAGGTGCCGCCGAAGCCCATCTGCATGCTCTCATGCATCGATCGGAAGAACTCGAGCTCCACCTCCGTCGCCGACACAGGTTTCCCATGCAGAGTGAACGTCGTCCGGCCGTCCTGCTCCGAGAACGTCAGGGTATTGCGAACCTCCAACGGAAACGACGCGCTGAACGGCGCACGGACCGTACGGCCTTCTTCATCCGAGAAGGAGCTGGTATAGACGAGCTTCTCCGGCGAAGAGACCTCGCTGTACATGAACTTCGCCCACATGACATGCCCTTCCGTAGACTGCAAGCGGTAATGGCACATCCCGCCCGGATGGACCTCCATCTGAGACACATCCATTGTCCAGCCCTTCGGCCCCCACCAATGCTTCAGATGCTCGGCTTGCGTGAAAGCCTGGAATACAATCTCTCTAGGCGCTTGGATGGTACGGGTGATAACCAGTTCAACGATATGGGACATACGGCATTCCTCCTGAAATTTTTGAATGGGGTTGATCCAATCAACCAATCGATAAGTTAAAAGGGCATTATACCTGTGTTACCTGCTGGACAATGACGGCTGCCAATCGTGAAGCGGTCCAGCATCGATCCGGCCCCCTCGAGCACACTGCACTTCCTAACAGTGCTTATGCAACAAATATACCCGTACAGGAATATTCCTGTCAAGGAATATTAAAACCGCAAAAAACGGCCCCTCCGCACCGGCGGGAAGAACCGTCGTCTTACTCATCCGCTTCCTTCATCGCCCCAAGCTCCTCGATGAGCTGGCGCGAGCGCTTCGCGTTGCCTTCGGCAAAGTTCTGGAGCCTGACCTTGAGCTCCTCGTTATCCTCAATACGCTCGGATGCAATGACATAAGTACGCAGCAGTTCATTCTCCTGCTCGAGGGCCTCGGTCAGCACCTGCTTCAGCTCCTCGGGGTCCAGCGGACCGTCTTCCCGTTCACGTTCTGTCATGGCTTTCACCTCCCATGTGTAACATTACCCGGGAGAAGGTGAACTATACCAGCACCGGTCAGCGGACCTGCAGAAGATCTTCTTTCAGCCTGCGCCGGGTGAGATGATAACCGCGTGCCGGATGAGCAGCAGGCTGGCCATAGAGAGTAAACCCCGCCCTTGGCAGAGGAGCAGCAGTCTTCCGCGGGAGGTCTCGTTGTACTTGTCGCGGCATCTCAGCCCCACTGGGCTCTTGCC
Organism: Paenibacillus sp. S-38; assembly: GCF_049942825.1. Classification (NCBI taxonomy): domain Bacteria; kingdom Bacillati; phylum Bacillota; class Bacilli; order Caryophanales; family Paenibacillaceae; genus Paenibacillus; species Paenibacillus sp. S-38. Next base: position 1,867,128 of record NZ_CP187970.1, on the reverse strand, counting down.
AAAACCCTTAACCTGCCGGAGCCCTGCTCCCGCTAAAGCCACCGGAGCCTGTACTGCAGCCCGGCCTGCAGATCGACGGAGATCATCCGGGTCCCTCCCGGACCTTCCACTTCGAGGCGTGTCCTCCCGTCGGCGAATACCGGAATGGAGATATGCTGGGTGAGATTCAGGTAGCACTTGAGGTGGGTTCCTTCGGGAACCATCACCGCCCGGACCAGCTCGAAGGTGCGCGGCGGTGCCTGGGCGTCCCCTTCCATCGTATCCTCGATCCGGATCTCCACCTGCCGGCCGCAAAGCCCCATCACCGCCTGCTCCAAGTCCCTGACGACCTCGCTGTGCGCTGCTTTACTGGCATTCATGGGTCTGAGCCTCCCTTTGTTTTTTCTTCAGCCTGCACGGACCGGCATCCTCCTTGGGTGTCACAAGCAGGCGGTATCCGGCAAGCCAGGTCCACCACGCCTCCGGCATCTCCCGCTCCATGCGGTCCAGCAGCTCTTCCTCCGACCCCCAGGGGCCGAGGCCGTTCATCCGGGCCACGACGATCTCGAAGCCGTCCTCCAGCTTCGGATCCAGATCCAGCGAAGCCCCCGGCAGCACCCGGCGCAGATCGGAGGCCAGTTCTTCCTGCAGCGGCCTGGCGTTCACTTCCAGGGTGCGGACGAAGCACAGGGCGGCATCGTATTCGCTTGGCATGGGCTCAATCCTCCTCTTTTACGCCTGATTCTTCTCCCGCTTGTAAATCCAGAACGAGAGCGGGAACAGGATGACATTTCCTCCCGCGAACAGCAGTACTCTCGCATACTTCTCATAGAAAAAAGCGTTCACGACCTGCTGCGTAAAAACGATGCTGAGCAGCAGCACAAGACTCAGGAGTATGACGCCAAGCCAGCTACGTTTCATAGCGCTTCACCCCTACGGCGTAGATCGTTCCCTGCTCGATCTTCAGCTCGATCTCCGGCAGCGGCCGCTTGGGCGGTCCTGCCACAGGCGCCCCTGTACGTACGTCGAACAGACCGTGATGGCATGGACAGACGAGCTCGCCTTTCTCCCCGCTCCAGAATACAGGACACTTGAGGTGGGTGCAGGCATTCTGGTAAGCCCTGAACTCCCCTTCCCCCAGCCGGACCAGCAGCGCGGAATCGTGCTCGCCCGGATAGGCGAACTCGGCGGCTTCGCCGACTTTAAGGTCGCTCAGCGTGGTAATCCTGATCTTCGGAAAAGCCTTCTTCCCCGGGCTCGCCAGCTCTTTGGCCGCGATCGCCCCCCAGGGAAGCGTCGATACGGCGAAAACACCCGCCGCCCCGACCATCGTCTTCATGAAGCTCCGGCGGTCGAGCCGGCGCTCGTTATCCTTGCGGATATTGTGGGTGTAATTATCCTCATGGGGAGGAACCGCTCCGTTCCCCCGTGGTTGATCTCCGTTCATGGTTATCCCTCCGCTTCTGCTGCCTGAGGCCCTCCGGCTCAGAACAGCTTCACTTTCCCCTGCAGGATTCCCGGCAGGCTGATCTTCACGTTCGTCTCGCCGACCAGCGGATCGTCCGGCAGGCGGCTCGCCGTCCATTGCCCAAGCTGATGCCCCTCCCGCTTCGCCTTCAGCTCGTCTTCGGTGAGCCACTGCAGCGTGTTCGTCGGGCAGACGGAGGCGCACATCGGCGGAATGCCGTCCTTCGTGCGGTCGTAGCACAGGTCGCATTTGTACATGAGGTTCTGCTCTTCATCGAACTTCGGTATGCCGTAAGGGCAGGCGATCGTACAGTTCTGGCAGCCGATGCACTTCTCCACCAGGGCGGAGAGCACCGCGCCTTCGGGCGTCACCTGGATCGCCTGGGCCGGGCAGCTGCGGGCACAGGCCGGGTTCACGCAGTGCAGGCACATCAGGGGAATCGTCTGGCGGTTCACCAGCGGATTCACGTCGTACACATAGTTGCGGTTGCGCTCATCGTGCCCGCCGCACTGGGTGCAGGCGGCCAGACAGCTGCGGCAGCCGATGCAGTTGTCCATTTCGATATATAAATGCTGCTTCATGTCTGTATGGCCTCCTTAGGGTTAGCTGATGCTTGTATGGCGGCTGAGGCCGTGAGCTTATCGATCTCTGCAGCGCAAGCCTTGAATTCCGGCATGCGTGAAGTCGGGTCCAGGGCGGCGATGGTCAGCAGATTGACGGATTTCTCATGGCCGAAGTGGTAGGGCACGAACACCGTATCTTTGCGGATCGCCTCGGTGATCTTCACTTTGAAAACCGCCTCTCCCCGGCGGGTGCGGACCCGGACCATCTCTTCATGCTCGATCCCGTAGCGCTCCGCCGTCTCGGGATGCACCTCCACGAACGGCTCCGGGCACATGTCGCGCAGGAACGGGATCCGGCGGGTCTGGTTGCCCGACAGGTAATGGTACACGACCCGGCCTGTCGTCAGGCGCAGCGGGTAAGCCCCGCACGGCTCTTCCGCCGGCGGCCGGTAAGGCAGCGCACAGAGGAGCGCTTTGCCGTCCGGGTGATTGAACTTTTTGTCGAGGAACATATGCGGTGTCCCCGGGTCGTCTTCATCGCGGCAGGGCCAGAAGACGCCCTGCTGCTTCTCGATCTTCTCCCAGGTGGCGCCGTAGTAATCGGCATAGCCGCCTTTGCTCGCCAGACGGAACTCGTCGTTGATATCCCGCGCCGTCTTCAGATGGCGGAAGTACTGTCCGCGGCCGAGACGCTCCGCCAGCTCCACTTGAATCTCCCAGTCGGGCTTCGACTCGCCGAGCGGCTCCTGCGCTTTGTTGATTTTGATCGTACGGCCCTCGAGGTTCGTCACGGTCCCTTCATCCTCACTCCAGGTCACGGTAGGAAGCACGACATCCGCGAATTCGGCGGATTCGGAGAGGAACATGTCGCCGCAGACCATGAAGTCGAGATTCATCAGTGCCGCGCGCACCTCGTTCAGGTTCGGGGCGGAGACCGCCGGATTCGAGCAGAGCAGATACAGGCCGCGGATCGTCTTGTCCTGCATCAGCCCGAACATCTCGTAAGCCGATACCCCCGCCTGCGGCATCTCCTCGGGCCGGATCCCCCACACCTTGCACACTTCCTCCACGTGCTTCGGATTCGCAATCTTGCGGTAGCCCGGCAGCGCGTCGGCCTTCTGTCCGTGCTCGCGGCCGCCTTGGCCGTTACCCTGCCCCGTGAAGGTGGCTACGCCGGACTTCGGACGGCCGATTTTGCCGGTGAGGAGGCTCATGTTCGTGTAAGCCGATACGTTGTCGACGCCTTTGTGCTGCTGCTCGATACCGCGGGCGAACATGACGACCGCGTTCGGCGCCTTCCCGTAAATCTCGGCGGCACGGATCAGCTTCTCGGGAGCCACACCCGTAATCTCGCTCGTATACTCCGGCGTGAACTCCTTCACGACCTCCAGCATGGCATCAAAGCCGTTCGTGTGCTTCTTTACGAACTCGCGGTCCGCATAGCCGCCCTGAATCAGCAGGTTGACCATGCAATTGGCGAGCGCAAGGTCCGTCCCCGGCCGCAGATCGAGATGGACATCGGCCCGGCGGGCGATCGGCGTCTCTCTCGGATCGGCGACAATCAGGTAGCCGCCGCGGTTCTGCACTTCCCAGATGCGGAACATCGAGGTCGGGTGGCACTCGGCCGTATTGCTGCCGGCGATGAACAGGCAGTCCGTCTCATGCAGATCCGTCCAGGGCAGCGTGGATCCCCGGTCGATGCCGAAGCTGCGCATGAACCCTGCCGCCGCGCTTGACATACAGAAGCGGCCGTTGTAATCGATATAGCGGGTCTGCAGGGCCACACGGGCGAATTTGCCGGTGAGGTAGCATTTTTCGTTCGTCATGGATACGCCGCTGAAGACGGAGAGGCTGTCTTTGCCATAGCCGGCTTGAAGCTCCTGGAATTTGCGCACGATAAGCTCGTAGGCTTCTTCCCACGTGGCCTCCCGGAAGCCGTGCTTCGTCCCGCGAAGGGAGCGGTCGTCGCGGATCAGCGGCTTCAGCAGCCGGTCGTCGTGATTCGTCTGCTGATAGGCCGTCACCCCTTTGGGGCACATCTTGCCGAGGTTCACCGGCCAGTCGTAGCGGGGCTCGACCCCGATGATCTTGTTCGTGGAGGTGTCCACCCGCAGCTTCATCCCGCACTGCATTCCGCAGTAGGAGCAGTGGGTATCGACGAGCTTTTCGCCCGGATGCTGTTTGTTCTCGATCACTTTAAAAAACTTATCCTTTGGCATTCTGGTTGGCCTCCTTCACGCGGATCTCATGGGTGGGCACGCCCGTGAACCGGGACATGCGGTATTTGCGGCGGCAGGGCAGGCACAGCTCGGCGAGCTGGTAGCCCTCCGGTGTGGTGAACTCCATACCGTTTGTTTTCAGCACATTCATGACATCCTGCGCTTGTTCAGTAGAAACATAATGCGTTCCGCATACGCGGCAGGGCTTCGGCGCCTGCTGTCCGTAATGCTCGCGGTAATTGCGGGCGAGCACGCTCATGGGACGGAACGGGATATGGGCAAGCTTTCCGAAAGGGATGTAGATCAGGGTAACGATCACGGACCATTGGTGGATCATCGACATCACCGGATGCCCCCAGCCGTGCAGGAACACATTGCTGAACGTGAGCAGCAGACCCGTAATCGAGATGAAGAGCAGCAGATACAGCGGCAGAAAGTCGTAGACGAAGCTCTGCTCCGCACGGGCCTGCATGTTCTTCAGGCGCCGGTACAGCGCCATGCACACCCCGCCGATCACCATCATTGCCGTGAAGTTCAGCGCGTTATAGAAGAAGAAGGCGAGGATTCCATCGGCTTTGACTTTCATGAGATCGATTCCGAAGCCGACCACCGTATAATAGCCGTTGTCTCCCATCGTGAAGTACATCCAGCCGAACACCAGCGGGAACGTGACGAAGGCGGACAGAATGCAGCCCCAGCCGAGCAGAATGTGCTGCGTCCAGCGGTACCAGCCCCGGTTCCAGATGAACTTGTAGACGACAAGCTGATCGGCGGCGGTCTTCGGCGTCGACTTGCGGAACAGCAGCCGCAGACCCTTCGTCAGAATGAGCCGCGTTGGCGGCCGGTCCGCCCACGCCATGAAGCGGTAGAAGAACCCCCCGATGAAAACCACCGTGCCGACCATGTATCCGTATAAGGCCAGATCGATATGGGTAAACAGCCTTGAACCCAGGTACATCAGGATGATCAGACCGCAGACCGTTAAGAAAACATTGCGTGCCCATCTCGAAGCGAATGCTCTGTTCATGCTTCATTTCTCCTCGCCAGTCAGTTTCGATAGGTCAAGTAAACCATATTGGAAAGCCCCCTATCAGTGATGTAGATCACCTGAGATATGGCAGAACATAACAAAGACGCCCGGGGGCTTCCGAGCGTCGCTGCTGGGGGATGAAGAGTAAGGCAGAATGGCGGCGGGTATGGAGGTTAGTACACATCGGAGGTCCAGGCGGCGGGGGCAGAAAGTGGGGCCGGCTGTGCGGGTAGCGCGGGGACCGGCTGCGCGGGGCGTCGGCTGCGCGGTAGCGCGGGCTGTGTGGGCAGGGCTGCGCGGGCAACGCCGGTAGCGCCGGCACAGCCGATAGCGCGGGCTGCGCGGGTAGCACCGGTAACGCGGGCTGCGCGGCTGCGCGGGCAACGCCGGTAGCGCCGGCACCGCGGGTAGCGCGGGCAACGCCGGGCACCGACAGCGCGTGGCGGACCGGGCACAGCAGCGGCATGGCCCCGCGCGGGATAACGGAACTCAGATGTCTTATTCGAGCATTTCCCATCATTTCCCGAGGGATAACGGAACTCAGATGTCTTATTTGTCTCCAAGCCACCATCCCCCCCCCCCCCGAACGCAGCAATAGCGAATCTGAGTTCCGCTATCCCTGCATCGGCCGGTTAAAAGAGATCCATAGCGAATCGTAGTTCCGTTATTTCTAAATGGAGTGCCACCCGCTCATCTCTTATGAACTCCACTCAGCTCCATCCGCTAACCTGTCACACCCCCGGCGCTCTTCTCGGACGCCTTCTTACCCCCTCTCCCCCGCAAGCTGCAGGCTTTCCTGCATCAGCGGCAGCAGCAGTTCCTCCTCGGCCTCCAGATGCTCCCGTACCAGCCGGATTGCCTGCATCAGATCCTCAAGCACGCGGGACAGCACCGCTCCTCGGCCTCCGGCCTTCAGGCCACTCACCCCCTGGAAAAAGGAATCGAAAAACTCATCCGCCAGTTCGTGCTCCTTCTCCAACATCCAAAGCGAGGTCACGATGATATGCCCCTCCGGCGTACAAAACAGCTCCATCAGCCGCGGGAACAGATCATCCGTTTCCCACATCGAATGCAGATCCAGTTCGGCGCGCAGTACCGCGGCATCCCGGTGCAGATCGTCCAGCAGCAGCCGGTCCGGATAAGAGCCGTGTCCTCCTCTATCCACGCCTGCCGCCCGTATCTTCGCTTCGAGCGTACATACTTTCTCTCCCAGACTCCGGTGCTCTTCCGTCAAACGTCTCCACGCGGGTCCCAAATATGCTGTCATACCAATCCCTCCTAATTTAAATACTATCGAAATGGACCGTTCGCCCGTGGGCGGCAGTCCCTTATGAACTTTTGATCGACCGGCGGACCTTGTAGATGAGAAATGCGCTCAGGTACCAACACACGAGGCCGAGTCCCAGACTGAGCCACCACAGACCCGTCATTTTCATAAAATACAGCACGGTGACGACACAGACGGCGCATCCCGCCATACCATACACGGAGCCCCGGGCAATCTCGGATGCCCTTGCCGAGCCTTGCGCCCAGCCTACCATGAGTACCGCAACGATCATCACCGCCGGGAAGGTGGCGAAGATCCCGCCAAGCGCCTTCCATGGCAGCAGCACCGAGGCCGCATAACTCAGCACCACCGCACTTCCGCCCAGTACAAAACGCAGCAGCAAATCCTTCAGGTTCGTATTCATCGTCATCAGGCCAACCTTTCGTTATATGCTAAAGAGCAGATACGACACGCCGAGCGATACGGCGAACCAGCCGCCGATCGACAGCGACAGCCCCCTTTTCCATCCCCGCTTGGCACACAGATAGCCGACAGCAGCGGCGCATAGAATGTTGATCCCCATCCCGATCAGCGCCCCCTGGGACAGGGAGATCGAACGGGCCACGAGATCGCTGCCGGTGTGATCGAGCCGAATCGCTACGAGGGCGGCCAGATAGACGGCTGGAAAAGCCGCGAAGATGCCTCCGACGCTGCCTCCAAGCTTCTTGGAGAGCACGGAGGCCAAGACGACAGCCCCTCCACCGAACAGAAAACGAAGCAGCATAGCGGCAAGTGACAGGCGAACCATAGGTTTTCCCCTCCTGATTTCTCTTTACCATTGTGATTATTTTCACGTAGTTAAATCGAGGGATTCCTTGCAATGGGATGTCAAAAGGAATGCAATGAAACCATCAACTTATGTTTCCATTATACAGGTTGGAAGCAGCCGTAAGATGTGCGGCAGATCACTTACCGGCGAAAAATAAAGCATCGCCTGATCGCCTTTGTTCGACCGTTCTCACCGAACCCCGCCATCTTATCGCTCCCTTCCTTTCACGCTCCAACAAAAAGAAGGCCGTACCGTCGGTACGAGCCTCCTCATCAATCCTTGCTACAGCTGAACCGCCTGCGCCTGCTCCCGGCCTTCCTCGAGAAGCCGGTAGGCCCGCTGCACTTCCTTATCGTCCGGGGTCGGCACCCCTTCGAGCGGGTATTCGCGGCCGAGCTGCTGCCACTTGTATACGCCCATGCGGTGATAAGGGAGAATCTCCACCTTCTCCACCCGGCTGAGGCCGCCGATGAAGCGTCCGAGCGCGGTCAGATCCGCGTAGTCGTCCGTGACCCCGGGCACGAGCACGTGCCGGATCCAGAGCGGCTGCTCCCGCTCGGACAGCCAGGCTGCGAAGCGGAGGATCCGCTCGTTGCTCTGCGAGGTCAGGGCGCGGTGCTTCGCATCGTCCATCTGCTTGAGGTCGAGCAGGACGAGGTCGGTGACGCTCATCAGCTCTTCCACATGGTCCGGCTGGCAGTAGCCGGACGAATCCAGCGTGGTATGCAGCCCCCAGCGGCGCTTGCATTCCTTGAACAGCTCCGCGACGAAGGGAGCCTGCAGCGTCGGCTCGCCTCCGGTCACGGTAATGCCTCCGCCGGAGCGGCGGTAATATTCGAGATACGGCTCGATCTCGGACAGCACTTCGTCTACCGTGACGCTGCGGCCCCGGTTCGGGTCCCACGTGTCCGGGTTATGGCAGAAGCCGCACTGCAGGGCGCACCCCTGCATGAAAAGCACGAAGCGGATGCCCGGACCGTCAACCGTTCCGAAGGTGTCGATGGAGTGAATTCTTCCTTTCATGCGGGATGCGCTCCTTTTCATTAAATAATGGATAGAGTATGGCAAATGTTCGACTGACCCCACTGATTGCTGCGGCTTATACCCTGCCGTGGAACGTCCGGTTGATGACGTCGAGCTGCTGCTCGCGAGTCAGCTTGATGAAGTTGACCGCATAGCCGGAGACACGGATCGTCAGCTGCGGGTAGTTCTCCGGATGCTCCATGGCATCGAGCAGCTGCTCCCGGTCGAAGACGTTGACGTTGAGGTGATGACCGCGCGTGGCGGCATAGCCGTCGAGCAGGGACACCATGTTGTTCACCCGCGCCTCCTCTTCCTTGCCCAGCGCCTTAGGGATGATCGAGAAGGTATTCGAGATGCCGTCCAGGCAGCTGTCATATGGGATCTTCGCTACGGAAGCCAGGGAAGCCAGGGCTCCTTTGCGGTCGCGGCCGTGCATCGGGTTCGCTCCCGGTGCGAATGGTTCGCCGGCCTTGCGGCCGTCCGGCGTTGTGCCGGTCTTCTTGCCGTACACCACATTCGACGTAATCGTCAGCACCGACATCGTCGGCAGCGCATTCCGGTACGTCCGGTGCCGGCGCAGCTTGTTCATGAACGTCTCCGCCAGCTCGACGGCGATGGCGTCTACGCGCTCATCGTTGTTGCCGTACTGCGGGTACTCGCCTTCGATCTCGAAGTCGACGGCCGTGCCCCACTCATTGCGGATCGGCTTGACCTTGGCATGCTTGATGGCGCTGAGGCTGTCGGCCACCACGGAGAGTCCGGCGATGCCGCAGGCCATCGTACGCAGAATTTGGCGGTCATGCAGGGCCATCTCAAGCCGCTCGTAGCTGTATTTATCGTGCATATAGTGGATCACATTGAGCGTGTTCATGTAGAGCTCGGCCAGCCAATCCATCGTGGCATCGAAGCGTGCGCGCACCTCTTCATAGTCCAGCACCTCGGAAGTGATCGGCGCGGAAGCCGGAGCTACCTGGATGCCGAGCTTCTCGTCCACGCCGCCGTTAATCGCGTAGAGCAGCGCCTTCGCCAGGTTCGCCCGGGCGCCGAAGAACTGCATCTGCTTGCCGATCCGCATGGCGGACACGCAGCAGGCGATGCCGTAATCGTCGCCGAAATGCGGGCGCATCAGGTCGTCGTTCTCGTACTGGATGGAGCTCGTCTCGATCGACACCTTCGCGCAGTAGGCCTTGAAGCCTTCCGGCAGCTCGGTCGACCACAGCACCGTCAGGTTTGGTTCCGGAGCCGGGCCGAGATTGTACAGGGTGTGCAGGATCCGGAAGGAGCTGCGCGTCACCTTGGTCTGCCCATTCTCACCCATGCCGCCCACGGACTCAGTGACCCAGGTCGGGTCGCCGCTGAACAGCTCGTTATAATCCGGGGTGCGGAGGAATTTCACGAGACGCAGCTTCATGACAAAATGGTCCATGAGCTCCTGCGCCGCCTCTTCCGTCAGCTCGCCGCTGCGCAGGTCGCGTTCGATGAAGATGTCCAGGAAGGAGGATACACGACCTAGGCTCATCGCCGCCCCGTTCTGCTCCTTGATCGCCGCCAGGTAAGCGAAGTAGAGCCACTGGACCGCTTCCTTCGCCGTCGACGCAGGTGCCGAGATGTCATAGCCGTAGGAGGCGGCCATCTCTTTGAGCTGACGCAGGGACAGGATCTGCTCGGAGAGCTCCTCGCGGTCGCGGATCACTTCCTCGGTCATCGCACCGGCTTCGAGCCGCAGCAGCTCGTTTTTCTTGTCCTCGATCAGCCGGTCGACGCCGTACAAAGCCACCCGCCGATAGTCGCCGATAATGCGGCCGCGGCCGTAGGCATCCGGGAGGCCGGTGATGATGCCCGCCTTCCGGGCTGTTTTCATCGCCGTCGTGTAGGCATCGAACACCCCCTGGTTGTGCGTCTTGCGGATGTCCGTGAACAGGCGCACGATCTCTTCCGGCAGCTTGTAGCCGTAAGCTTCACATGCGTCCTGCACCATCCGGATCCCGCCGAACGGCTGCACGGAGCGCTTCAACGGCGCATCGGTCTGGAGGCCGACGACCTGCTCCCGCTCCTTCTCAATGTATCCGGGTGCATGGGAGGTGATGGTGGACACAGTGTTGACATCCACATCGAGCACTCCTCCGTTCGCCCGCTCCTGCACCATCAGTTCACGCACCTTCGCCCACAGTCCGTTAGTCGCTTCCGTCGGACCCGCAAGGAAGCTATGATCTCCATGGTACGGTGTCAGGTTGCGGTCGATGAAGTCTTTGACGTTGATCTCCTGCTGCCATGCCCCGCCCCGGAACTCTCTCCATGCCGCCGCCCTGCCTTGACTTACTTCCGCTTCTTTCATTGCCATCTTGGAGCACCTCCATGATTTGTGTGCTGCTGGATTCTCTTCATGGATTCATCCTATCACGGAGGGCAGGGGGCCGGATGTGAACCAGATCACTCGGGGTGTGCCCGGTATGTGTCGTGCTTCACGTATCCCTGGCGTATGACCATCCTCATATCCCGTAAAATGCTCCCTGGCAGCTTTCCCTGGGGATCCTCCTCTCCAGGATTCTCACCCTCGGGCACTTCCATCCACCTCCTTCAGCCGGATAGTCCCGTGCTTGACATGTGGAAGACAGGAAAGTCCGGCCGATTCTCGAATATGCCCTCTTGCTGATCAATGGGCCTATGCCATGCAAGGACGAGCATTTCCGCCACGCCGCCCCTCTGTCGGCCCCGCCTCCCAGGGTGTATAATGAGCCCATTGATAAACGGCTTCGCTGTCTTTTATGGACACTGCGCGTTTATAAGAAATATAAGATGACAGGATCGAGCTCCGGCGAGATATAATTCTTATATTGTAAAAAAAGCGAAAGCCAGAAGGCTTCCGCTCATTCATAGGGGGCGCTGTGTCATGATTCTGCATAAAGGTGAAACCTTATTCCGGCAGGGGGAACAAGGGCCGCTCTTTCATCTAAAAAGCGGCCTCTTGAAAATCATTCGCGTTCATGAGGACGGACATGCCCTGCTCGTGAACATTATTGTTCCGGGAGAGATCATCCCGCACCATTCCCTGATCTCTCCGAATCCGTACTACGGGACGGCAGTCGCGCTGGTCACCTCTGAGATTGAGGTGCTGCCCGCCGCCGAGTGGTATGGCGGTCTCGAGACCGATCCGGCCAAATACCGGACGACGGCCAAGCTTCTGCAGGACAAGCTGCGGATGATGCAGCAGCGGATCGACCAGCTGACCGAGACGGCTCCGGCCGCCAAGCTGCAGAAGCTGCAGCGCTGGTTCGAGGGCTACCTCGGCTCCGGCGAACGGCTGACCGATGTGCTCACACAGGACGAGATCGGCCAGTTCATCGGCCTGCGCCGTGAGACCGTGAACCGGCTGCTGAGAGCCCAGGCGGCGGAAGGGGCAGACGGGACGAAGGGCTAGGGGCCGTCGTGCAGGAAGGGTAACCCAGCGGCGGCACGGCCTGTACGCAGTTCTAGTGATGTGCCGGTCTCGCTCTCACTGCAGGCTCACGCTCGCGGGACCGGGTAAGCCGAGGCCCGCACGGCCTGCGCGCCTATCCCTACTGCGCCGGAGCCGGCTCCGCCTCTTCCTTCAGGCTGCCCGCCGGGCCGAAGAACTCGTAATGAATCCGGTCGGCCGGCACGCCCCAGGCTTCCAGCATCGAGTTCATGGCCCTCATGAAAGGCACCGGGCCGCAGAAGTAGAAATCGGCTTCGGCGCTCGGAGCCACACTGCGCACCCAGGCCAAGTCGATATAGCCTTCCTGATGGAACCGGTTCTCCGCCCGGTCCCGCTCCGTCGGCTTCTCATAGCACCAGTGCACGGATACCTGCTCATGCCTGCCGGCCAGCTCTTCCACCTCCTCGCGCAGAGCATGAACGTCCCCGTTCTGCGCCGCATGAATGAACGTGACCGGCCGCTGCGGCTGCTTCTCCGCCAGGACATGGAGCATGCTGAGCATTGGGGTCAGACCTACCCCGCCGCTGATGAGCACGACCCCATCGTCCGAGTGCCCCTTCAGCGCAAAATCCCCTGCCGGAGCCGACAGCCACAGCACACCGCCCTCCGTGACCTGCTCGTGCAGATACACAGACACTTTGCCGGCCGGTCTCTCCCGAGCCGCATCCTCCCGCTTGACGCTGATGCGGTAATAGGGCCGTCCCGGCGCATCCGAGAGGCTGTACTGCCGGATATGGGTATTCTCCTCGCCTGGAATGTTCACGCGCACGCTGACATACTGGCCCGGTTCAAACTCCGCAAGCTTCCCGCCGTCCTCCGGCACCAGGTAGAAGGAGGTGATTACTTCGCTCTCCCGCACCTTCCGCTGAACCCGGAACGCCCGGAAGCCGGCCCAGCCGCCCTCCCCAGCCTCCGCGGCCGCGTACATATTCGCTTCGATGCCGATGAAGACGTTCGCGATCACACCGTACGCTTCCTTCCAGGCCTCCAGGATCTCCTCTGTGGCTGCAGCCCCCAGCACCTCTCCAATCGCCCCGAGCAGATGTTCCCCGACAATCGGATAATGCTCCGGGAGGATGCCGAGGGAACGATGCTTGTGGGCGATGCCTTTCACGACCGGCAGGATCGTCTCCAGCTTGTCGATGTTTTGCGCCGCGGCATACACTGCATTCGCCAGTGCCGTCTGCTGACGGCCCTGCTTCTGGTTCGCATGGTTGAAGATGTTGAGCAGCTCGGGATGGGCTTTGAACATCCGCTCATAGAAGCGCCGGGTGATCGCCGTACCATAAATCTCCAGCACAGGGACGGTGGATTTGATGATTTCAATCGTTTTCTCGCTTAGCATGCGCATTCGCCTCACTTTGGGATCTAATGGAATATACCCTCATTATAGAAGCGGCTCCCGCCGCCCCGTGTGATTAGAATCACACGGAGTAAGAGCGATTTGTGACGAACCTCACACTTCCGAACGTCCCCCGTCTGACTGAAAGCCAAAAAAAGAGCCTGACCGCAGGGTCCGAGGCTCTAATGTCTTGATTCTACTTCAAGGGTGTCAGCGTACCGCTTTTTAGCTCTTCCGTCTTCCTGAACAACGACCACAGGAAGGCGAGCACCGCTGTGCATGCCAGAATTCCCACCAGCCACAGGGCGCGAACGCCTGCGGCATCCGCCAGCGCGGCAGCCGCATTCGATGTACCGAGGGTCCGTTCCGCCAGCCAGCCCAATGCGGCGAGCCCGGCGAACGCCGCTCCGGCTGTGCGTACCGGATGGTATGCCCGGCTGATGCTGAGCAGGATCAGCCATGGGACCGTAATGCCGATGACAAACAGCTGCATAAGCTCAATGCCGAGGTTAAAGCCGAGGATGCTGAGCATCTTCTGCCCCGGTGAAACGCCGAGCTCCGTGATCAGGGCGGCGAAAGCCATCCCGTGCACCAGCCCGAAGCTGCCGGCCGCCAGCGCCTCCCGCCCCGGGAACAGCGGACGCAGGGCGTGAATCGCCGAGACCAGGATCGAAACGGCAATCAGGCTTTCCACTACTCTCGCAGAGAAAGGAATCCAGCCGAGCGCTCCGGCAATCAGAGTGAAGGAATGGCCGAATGTGAAGGCCGTGACGACCTTGAGCAGCCCCATCACACTGTGCCTTGCCCCTGCGAACCCGTCCCAGCGCCCGCCGCGGACGGCCAGCGGCGCAGGAAGCAGCAGCACCAGCAGGAACAGCAGGTGGTCGAAGCCTTCGGCGATATGATGGATGCCAGAGGCAACCACGCTGCGGAAGCCGGTCCACAGGCTGCTGCCGCTCCGGTCCACAGCCAGGGACCGGACGCTCCCCTGAATCGTGCCGAGCAGCTCGGGATCTGCCGAGGATACCCCGCTGTTCCAGTCACTGCGCACCGAGACCAGGATGGTATGGGTCAGAAGCTCGCGGAGGATCACGTCATAATCCAGCGTGAACGTCCTTACGGAAGCACCGGCCGGCGGCTGCATCAGAGCCTTTGCGACCAGCGTGCTCTGCTGCTCCTGAACCTCGACGCTCAGGCTTTGCACATCTACGCTCCAGGCCTCCCCCTCGGGAGTCAGCGGCTGAATGCGGTCCACCACGTAAGCGGATAACTCATTGCCGTACGCTGCAGGCACGTCCTCCGGATTCGCAGTCAGTGTCTGCCCGAAAGCCACTTTCAGCCGGTCCAGCGGAAGCTGCAGCTCCGCCTCCACACCGTCTTCACGAAAATCGAGATAGACGGTCGAACTCGGCATCGCATGAGCGGAGGCCGGCCCCGCCGGAAGCACCGTCAGGACCGTCATCAGCAGGAGGCTGAAAGCCAGGATGAACAGACACCGCCCTCTCATGACGAGAAGCTCCCGCCGTAATCCGCCAGCTTGTCACGCCAGATCGTGTGGAAGTGGATCTGGTCCTTGTAGGCTACGCCCGTCTGGCAGACGAACTCGATCCAGACTCTCGGGCCGCTGATGCGGATGTAAGATCCGTGGTCCGCATAGCTCGTGGAGCCCGACCAGCCGATATACGTCTGGCTCAGCGCTTCATCGGACAGATAAGCGGACAGGAGCTCTTCTGACAGGTCTTCGTTCGCGTCCTTCACCCAGGCCTCGATGGAAGCCTTCACGAGCGCCTTCTGAGAATCGTCCAGCTCCGTATACAGAATGCCTTCCTCCTTGGCCGGGAAGTTGCCGTCCTGCCCCGGGCCGACAAGCACATCGTCGAATTTGCCCGAGATCGTGGCCGTCTTCTGCTGTTCGGTGCTGAGCGAGCCCAGCATGCTGTACATGGCGTCACGGCGGGCCGCCAGCGGCTCATAGGTGACACCGTCCATCGTGAAGGTCTGCGGCTCCACGCCCACGAACATCGGGGTGGCGCTGTCCGTCTTCGTGTTGAACGAAAGATTCGCCGCGTAGTGGTGGCCGCTGATCTGCAGCACCCAAGGCTCCGTTGCCGAAGGCGTGCCCAGGAAAGCGATATAGTACAGGTCGGCGTCCCACATCGTATTGCCCGTATCCGTCGTCATATACTCGTCGGCGAGGATGAGCGAGCGCAGCGTGCTGTAGCCGGTTCCGCTGAGCGCTTCCGCGGCGAGAGCTTTCACAGCCTCCAGGCTCTCCGTGCTGAGCGTGCCGAACATGAGGCCGTTGCGCTTCACATTGCCGGCCGGAAGATTGGACCAGACCGCGCCGTTCTCGGCCGTCAGGTCATACTGTACCGCTTCCTTCTGCTCGTCGGTCAGCGTCTTCAGGAACTCATCCGCGAGGCAGGCGACGGCGGCATCCGTCACCTCCGTGCTGCTGCAGGCCGCGCTGCCCGTCACCGTGTCCGCCTTGACGGAGGCCGCCACGTCCGTCACCCGTCCCGTCGTCGTATCAACTGCTTCGCCTCCCGGTCCTGCGTTCCCCGGTGCGGCCGTCGTTCCGCCGGCTGTACTGCCGGCAGCCGTCGTGTCCGCTGTCGTACTGCCGCTTCCTGCCGGCGTGCTGATCGCCCCATTCGCGCAGGCGGTCATCACCAGGCTCAGCGCCACCGCCATCAGGATCGTCTTCGTTTCTTTTTTCCGTTTCATATGTAGTACCCCCGTTATTAGTTAGTCGATCGGCCGTGAGACCCAGCTCTTCTTCATTCAAGCGGCTGCTTGACTGCTTCCTTCGATCTGTTACCCATTATGCCGCGGGGGACTGAACCCTTCATGAGTGCAGGCTGAACGTTTGCTGAAAAAAGCGCCGGACTGAGGGAAGGTGCTGTTCCGCCGGCCGCAGCGGCCCGGGACGATCCGCCCCGCACCCTATTACTCCGCATTTACCCACATTACCCGGGATCCCTCGACATTCCCCTGATTACCTCCGCAATATCCTGCTTTCCTACACACTATCCCGCTTTCCCCGACATTCCCCTGCTTTCCTCCGCATTCTCTTGCCTTACAATACCCGTGCCCTGCTCCACCGACTAACCGGAGACGCCAAAAAAAGACCCTGCCGCAGCTTACCGCGGGCAGAGCCTCTTTTTCAAACTACAACTCCTCTATTACCTGCGCTTCCTGCAACCCCTCCCCACTATCCCTTGATCGCTCCGCCTACAATGCCTTTGACAATATGCTTCTGCATGAAGAGGAAGAAGATGAAGATCGGCACAAGCACGATCACCGTCAAGGTCATGAACAGCGGCCAGTTCACGGAGAATTCCCCCTTGGCCTTGTACACCTGCAGCACCAGCGTTGCCTTATCCTGCGAATTCAGGAAGAGCATCGGCGCCAGGAAGTCATTCCAGATCCACATCGTCTGGTAGATGATGCTCGTCATCGTGATCGGCTGAAGCAGGGGCAGAATGATCCGCCAGAACACCCCCCACACCGAGCAGCCGTCGATGATCGCCGCCTCGGAGAGCTCCTTCGGCAGCGTGCGCATATACCCCGAGACGAGGAAGAACACGAACACCGCGCCGCCCATATAGAGGATGATGAGCCCCCACAGCTTGTTGATCAGCCCGAAATCCGTCATGAGCTCGAACAGCGGGATGAGTGTCGTCTGGAACGGAATGAGGAACCCGGCGAGCAGGTACACCACAATGACCTTGTTCAACCGGTTCGGGTTGTAAACCACCGGATAGGCGGCCATGGCGCCGATCAGCACCATCAGCAGCACGGATATGACGGTGATGAACAGCGAGTTGCCGAAGCTGCGGAGCAGCGGGGTTTCTTCGAAGACCTTGATATAGTTCGAGAAATCCCAGTTCTTCGGCAGGCTCATCGGGTTGATCGCCGTCTCCGTCGGAGACTTCACCGTGTTAATCAGAATAAGGTAGAAGGGAAAAAAGGTGATCAGCCCGAAGGGCAGCATGAGCACATCGAGCAGCCATTTGCGTCCAGCCGTACCCCCGCTCATTGGATCCCCTCCTCTCTCTTCTGCATCCAGCTCATCTGCACGAACGCCAGCACGAGCACGATCAGGAAGAACACGATCGACATCGCGGAGGCGAGGCCGTACTGCACTTCCGTGATGCCCCGCAGCACGATGACCTGGGTGATCGTATGCGTCTCGAAGCCCGGTCCGCCCTTGGTCAGCGCAAGCGGAATCTCGAACACCTTGAGCCCGCCGGTCAGCAGCAGCATGACGCTCACCGTCATGGCCGGCGCTAACAGCGGCAGCGTGATGCTGCGGATCTGCTGCCAGCGGCTCGCCCCGTCGATGGCCGCGGCTTCATAGTAATCCTTCGGGATCGCCTGCAGGAACGCCAGGTAGAGCACCGCATGCCAGCCGGCTCCCGCCCAGGCCGACACGACGATCGTCGATACCTTGGCGAGCACGGGGTCCGACAGCCAAGGCTGCGGCCCGAGGCCGAACAAGGTCTTCAGGACCTTGTTCAGCACCCCCGAGGAGATCGGCGCGAGAATGAAGCCCCAGATGTAGGCGAGCAGCAGGCCGCTTGGGATCGACGGGAAGAAGAAGACCGCGCGGTGCAGGTTGCGGGTGGCGAAGTTCTGGTCGAGGATCAGCGCCAGCGGGATCGCCACCACCGTGATCAGGACGGTGCTCGCGATGGCGAAGATCAGCGTATACGAGATGCCCGAGACGATCGCGTCGTCCTGGAAGATTTTCATATAATTCGCAAGACCGACGAAGTTGTACTCCTTGACGTACCCGTCAAAGTCGGTGAAGCTGAGCAGCAGCGACTTCAGCAGCGGGTAGATCGTGAAGACGGTATAGAAGAACAGAATCGGCAGCAGAAAAATCTGGAACTGCACGTTACGCAGGAATTTGCTCATGAGGCCCGCCTCACTTCTTTTCCATCTCTTGGAGCTTGCTGTCAAGCGACTTCGCCACCTGCTCCGGGGTCATCTTGCCGACGACCATGTCCTGCACCGCGATCGTGAACTGGTTGCGCAGCGCCTCCTGGTGTCTCGGCCAGGCAACCATCGGCAGGTAGAACTTGCCCTTGAGCAGCCCGTCCTTGTAGGCGCCCTCCATCACCGGATGCACCTTGCTCTCGTAGCCCTTGGCCGTGATGAAGGCCCGCGTGCCCTTCTCGAAGAGCTGCAGCCCCTCCGGTGTCGACAGATACTCGACGAACGCCAGCGCTTCTTCCTTGTACTTCGTCTTGCTGTTGACGGCGAAGCCTACGCCCGGGGCCCCCGAGTAGTAGTTGTCTCCCGGGTTCACGCCCGGAATCGGCATCATATCGTACTTGAGATTCGGGTTCGCCTGCTCGATCGTGGCGATGCTCCACGGCCCGCCCTGGAACATCGCGACACTTCCGATCGCGAATTCGTTGACGATCTGGTCGGCGGTCAGCCCGATCATGTCCGGGGTGATGATCTTGTTGTCGATCAGCCCCTTCTTCCAGACGTTGAACGGCTCGAGCCACGCATCCTGGAACGTTTTCGTGCCTTCGAATATTTTTTTGTCGATGTCCGGGTCCTTCGCCAGCGTCATGTTCGCATACAGGCCGTTATGGATCATCGTGACGTCCTGCAGGTTGTCATACAGCGGCACGATCCCCGCGCTCTTCAGCTTGAGGCAGGCGGCGATGAACTCGTCCCACGTGGCGGGCGGCTTGTCGATCCCGGCCTTCTGGAACAGCTCCTTGTTATAAAAAATCCCTCCCGCCCAGCCGGTCTGCGTGAACGCGTACGTCCGGCCGTTCTTGCTCAGCATCGGCTTGTTGCTGTCAAGCATCTTGTCCATGAAAGGCTGGTCGGTGAGATCGATCGCATAGCCGCCGTCGATGATCTCGTTGCGGTTCTCCGCCGCGATGATGAAGATATCCGTCGCCGAGCCGGACAGCAGCATCGTCTGCAGCTTGGCGATATAGTCCTTCACCGGAGGCGCATGCTGGAAGTCGATCGTGATGTTAGGGTATTTCTTCTTGAATCCCTCGAGAACGGGCGCCATCTCCTGCTCATTGTTCCAGGACAGGAGGCTGAGCTTCACCTTCTTCGCCGCGGTGCTTCCCGCATCCGCCGAACCTCCGGCCTCCTCTCCGCCTCCATTCCCGCCGGAGCAGGCCGAGAGCAGGGCCGAGAGCGCGAGCAGCGCCGTGCTTTTTTTCCACATCGAGCTTCTCATATAGGTGATACCCCCATCGTTCATTTTTTGTAAGCACTTACATTTATGATTATAAGGAACTGCCCGCAGGATCTGAATTTCTAATCTTGCACGCCGCCATGTCAATTCTTGCATGGATAGCCGGAAGATCGCTCCTGCTCCGTCTTCTATTAGGAAAGCGTCAGCCCTCAGGCATGGAAGGGGTCGTTGCCCTGGGATACACTGGGGATATGACCAGCGGGCAGCCGACGCGGACAGTGAAGACAGGACTCGCTCGGCAAGCGGGACCGCAGCCGCCTGTGCAGCCCACATTCTACGTAGAAAGCCAGGTCTTCTCCATGAAAAAGAAAATATACTCCGCAGGGCTCGGGATCCTGCTCGCCGCCCTTCTGCTGTTTGGTATGTATAAGCTCATCACTTCCCGGACGTACCAGCTCTTCGGCGGTCTAACGGCATCCGTAGAGACGGATGAGAAGGTCATTGCCTTGACCTTCGATGATGGTCCGACGAAGAGGGTGGACCGGATCCTCCCGCTTCTTGACCGGTACCGGGCCAAAGCCACCTTT
Source organism: Paenibacillus sp. S-38 (assembly GCF_049942825.1). NCBI lineage: Bacteria > Bacillati > Bacillota > Bacilli > Caryophanales > Paenibacillaceae > Paenibacillus > Paenibacillus sp. S-38. Next base: position 1,847,183 of record NZ_CP187970.1, on the reverse strand, counting down.
TTTCTGATTGGAATGGAAATGGAAGCTGATCCCGAGGCTGCCCGCAGCATTGCAAATGCCGGACATCAAATCGGGAACCATACGTATTCCCACCGCCGGATGATCTTCAAGACTCCCTCCTACATGGAAGAGGAGATTGAAAAGACGGATCGGCTGATCCGGGAGGCCGGGTATACCGGGGAGATTGATGTTCGGCCGCCTAACGGCAAGAAGCTGATCGGCCTGCCCTTCTATCTGAAGCGGCATCATAGAGAGACGATCATGTGGGATCTGGAGCCGGATACTTATTACACCTCTGTCCCGGACAAAGTAAATTATGTCAAAAAAAACGTGAAGCCCGGTTCGATTATCCTGATGCATCCCATGTATGATCAAACCGGGAACGAGCTGGCGGCCATCGAAGGAATCCTGAAGGCCCTCTCCGACGAGGGATACACCTTCGTCACCGTGAATGAACTTCAGGCAGGGAAAGCGGGCGCCGGCCTAACCCCCTGAAGCCCGCTACCGGGCCGCCGGCCCTGCGCCTGCGGCCCGGTATTCCTTCGGCGCCATGCCGAAATGCTTCTTGAACGCCTTGCTGAAATGGCTCTCGTCCGCATACCCCGTGGCCTCGGCAATCCGGCCGTTCTTCCAGTCGGTCCCGCAGAGGAGCTGCGCGGCCTTCTCCAGACGCCGGCGGGTGACGTACGGCCAGTAGTTCTCGCCGAACGCCTGCTTGAAGGTGCGGCTCAGCTGGAACTTGTCGATGCCGAAGCGGTCGGCTACCGTCTGCAGGCTTAAGTCGCCTTCCAGGTGGCTGTCGATGTGCGAGCGGATGCACCGCAGCTTCTCCATCATCCGCGGTGCCGCCTCTCCGCTCCCTTCGCGGGCCCGCAGCGCGGCTTCCCTGCTCTCGGCGATGAGCTGAGGGAACTCCCGCAGACTGCCGGTGAGCCGGCTCAGCTCGAAGACCGCGGAGGTCTCGTCTTCTGCTGCTGCGCACCGCTCGAGGCCCGCGCACAGCGCCTCCCGCTCCACCCCGACCCGCAGTCCGGCGAAGAAGACCTGCTCACCCTCTCCGCCTCCGGTCAGAAGGGGCAGGAGCACGGTCCCTTCTGACCGGAGGGCTACCGGCACGGTGCGAAGGGAAGCGCTGTCTTCCTCCGGGCCGGCCATCCTCGTGAGCGCGGCACAGCGGCCGATCCCGAGCCTGCCCAGGGCCTGCTCTGCCGCAGCAAGCCGCTCGTCCGGCAGCCGGCCGGCGAGGCTCAGATGCGCCAGCTCACGCTCGAGCAGGCTCCGCGCCTCCGCGCGGATCCCCGTGATCAGCTCCCGCAGCGCCCCCTCCAGCAGCTCCGTGTCCACGGGCTTCAGGAGATACTGCGACACGCTGAGCTTGAGCGCTTCCCGCGCGTATTCGAACTGGTCGTACGCGCTCAAGATGACCGCCTTCGGCTTGTTCGGCAGCGACTGGATGCGGCGCAGCGCCTCGATCCCGTCCACTCCCGGCATCCGGATATCCATCAAGAGCAGGTCGGGTTCCATGGATGCGGCAAGCTCCGCCGCCTCTTCCCCATCATAGGCGCTCTGCACCTCCGCAATCCCGAGCGCGGCCCAATCCACCACCGTGTGCAAAAACTGATGCAGCGACCTCTGGTCATCGGCTATGAGCAGCTTCATGAAGCCCTCTCCTCCTTCGGATGGCGGATGTTCTCCGGTCCCGGCAGCAGGATGCAGATACGGGTTCCCCGGCCCGGGGTACTCCGGATCCGCAGGCCGTAGCCGGGGCCGTACCTCAGCTTGATGCGCCGGTCCACATTGTGCATCCCGATGCTTCCAGACCGGGCTGACTCTCCCCCGTCGAGCTGCCGGCGGACCCACTCCCGCCTCTCGCGGCTCATACCGCAGCCGTTGTCGATCACCGTGACGAGCATGCCCCTCTTCACGGCGGTCACGCGGATGCGGATCTCGGCGCCGACCGGATTCTCCCGGAAGCCGTGGAGGATCGCGTTCTCCACGACCGGCTGCAGGATCAGCTTGATCACCGGCGCTTCAAGCAGCGCCGGATCCTCTACCTCGCAGTCGAAGCTTAAGCGGTTGTCGTACTTCTTGGCGAGGATGAACAGATAATCCCGGACATTCCCCAGCTCCTCCCCCAGCGTCACGGCATCGGACGACCGCAGCATAGAATACCGGAGCAGCGAGCTCAGCGCGAGGATGATGCGGTTGGAGTCCGCCGCCCTGCCGCACACGATCTCCGTTTGGAGCAGCTGCAGCGTATTGAACAGAAAATGAGGCTGGATCTGCGACTGCAGTGACTTCCACTGCGCCTCCTGCAGCGCGATCTCCGAGCTGTAGTTCAGCTTCACAAGATGCTCGATGCGCGCGACGAGCTCCTTGAATTTGCGGCCGATGAGGTTGAGCTCCACGTATTTGTAATTCTTGGACACGACGTAGAGGCTGTCCTCCCCCACGCTGTCCAGCGTATGCAGCAGCCGGCTGAAAGGCCGGGACAGCCGGACCGTGAGCAGCACGGAGACCAGCGTATTGAGCAGCAGGCAGATGTAGAGGATGCCGGCCAGCTTGGCCCGCAGCGGCCCCGCCTGGCCCCGGATCTCCGCCATCGGCACCGTGGAGAGCAGCCGCAGCCCCTCCACGGCCGTGGGCTGGAAAATGACCAGCTTCTCCTCCCCGTCAAGGGAAGCGGTGAAGCTGCCGGATTCGCTCCGGTCCATGAGCTCGATCCAGGGAAAATCCAGCGTCCGCCCGATCATCCCGCTGTCCTTGTGCACAATGACCTTCCGGTTCCCGTCGATCATGAAGATCTGTTCCTCGCTCCCGTAAGCGCTCTGCTCGAACAGCCCGTTGATCTTCCGGAGATCCAGGTTCGCGATCAAAGCCCCGTCCGGTTCCCGCCCGGCCTCCCCGATGGGAAGCGCAATGGACAGAACGGACGTATTGGACTTGGAGAGCAGACTGCTGACATAGTAATTCTGCTTGTGCAGCCCAAGGGTTACGAACCCCTTGGCCTGGGGCGAGGAGACGGCGGTCTGGAACCAGGTCTGTTCCCTGAACGGATAGTCCCACTGCAGTGACTTGCGCCCGTCCAGGTTGTTGACATACCCGTTCCTGCCGAGGATGAGGATGTCGCTGATCAGCGACTGGAAGGAAGAGACACCGGAGGCCAGATCGGAGATGTTGCGCTCATGCAGCAGCTGCTCCTGCATCCCCATCCGGTCGCCGGCCCGGATCATGCGGACTACCGAGGGATGCCCCGCGAAAGCGGCCAGGGAGCGCTTCGCCTCCTCGAGATTGAACCGGAACCCGAGCGATGCCTGCTCCATAACCCGATAGCTGGCTTCCGTGATCTCCCCGGTCATGGAGGCCGTCGAATCCCGGATCGATACGGCACCGAGCAGGAAGAGCAGCAGCAGATTGATGCCGAGGTACGAGACAAGCACATTACGGATGATGGTCCTGCCCAGCAGCGGCCGGAGCAGCGCGTGGATGCGGCTCTTCGTCTTCACTTTCCCGCCTCCTTCTCAAGTGAACCGGCCTGAAGCATGCCTCCAGCCGGCGATGTAAAGGCTTTCGTTTTGCCCTTGCATATAATTAACATAATCATTAATTTATTCTATAATCATTAACCTTACTCCTCCCCCAAGTTCGACTCCCCTGAAAATAACTCAAGCTTCGGCAGCAGCTAAATCGGAGAATGTGGTGGTCTTTTTCTAAAGACTTGATTTGCTGCGGTATCTTAGTACAATGGTTTTATGACTACTCCAAAAACACCACATGATGAGCTCCGAGTCAAAATATTTAAGGCCTTAGCCGATGAAACCCGATTGGACATCATACGAGCCCTATACACCGGCAAGAAGGAGATGAACTGTGGAGAAGTAGGAGACATTCGCGATACTACGAAATCGAATACTTCGTATCACCTGCGTGCTTTAAAGGAGGCGAATTTAATCAAGGTACGAAAGGAAGCTCAAGTGAAGTATACGAGTATCGATGTAGAGACTTTTCAAACTTACCTGCCTGGATTTCTGGATACGCTGTAGAAGGAAATCTCTTTTTTTCTCCATTAGTTCAATTATTATTGAACTTTAGAACTAAGTGAAAAGGGTGAATCGCATGTTTCGATTAACAACCTTATTCTTCCTCATCTTGTTCGTAATCGGCACGGATACGTTTTTGATTTCTCCGCTCCTCCCCACGCTGCAGTCTTTGTTTCAGATCCCGACCGAATATGCCGGCTGGATGGTTGGAGCCTATGCTTTAGGCTATGCCCTGTTTGCGCTGATTGCCGGACCGCTTTCCGATGGGTGGGACCGCAAAAAGGTAATGCTTACCGGCATGGTCTGCTTCTCGGTTTCAACCATGCTATGCGGCTTTGCTACAGGTTTTTGGTCGATGTTCTTATTCCGTTTTTTAGCCGGAGTCAGCGCGGCGTTTACGGCGCCTCAAGTCTGGGCCTCGATCCCTGCTCTGTTTCCAGCGCACAGAATCGCCAAAGTATCAGGAATCGTCATGGCAGGCCTGGCTGCTTCCCAAGCGTTCGGCATCCCTATGGGGAGTCTGCTTGCATCAAGCCATTGGTCTTATCCTTTTATTACAATCGGAACCTGTGCATTATTGGTGGCGCTGTTCATCTTCTATGCTTTGCCCGAAATGAAACCGAATCAAGAAGGCCTAAAACCCAACACTCCGATTTTCAGCAGATACCTCCCGCTGTTGAATAGTCGATTGGCAAGAAGGGCTTTCCTCGCGCATTTCTTATTTCAATGCGGATTCTTTGCCGCCTTTGCTTTCATTGGAAAATGGGTGACGGACCGCTTTCACCTTTCTATTGATGGAGCGGGGTACGTGATGTTTTTCCTGGGTCTCGGGAATATCATCGGGAGCTTTGCCGGTGCCTACGTGATCAAAACATTTAACCGTTCCAATACGCTGGTTGCAGGCTTTCTTGTCTCTATCGTCTGTTTTATTGTTCTGCCTCACCTGCCGTCCCCTGCGGCCTTCGAGAGTGTTTACTTCTTCATATTCGTTAACATGGGCATCGCTTTTCCGCTCATACTGGGAATGTTGAACTCATTGGACCCGACCATCCGAGGCACGATCTCCAGCTTGGCCAATTCCATCATGTACGCTGCGACAACATTCGGTTCTTGGATTGCAGGCCTGTTGTACGCGACGTTTCACGGCTTTTCCGCCGTAGGCATGTTCGCCGCCGTTTGCTTTGCCGGTTCCTTGTTCTCTTTTATATTCAGCGGTATTTTGTCCAGTGGCGCAAAAACAACGAAGGAGATTGCATCATAAATGCATTGGAAGATTCCTATGGATATGCTAAATCTTTCGAAATTCAATGTTCTGCATATTTGTGAGCATGAATCCGATTTTCTCATACGAGTGGTGACGAACGCCCCACCTTTGGCTTGCCCCCACCACGGATGTACAGCCGGCTTCTACAAACACGGCAGCAGGGAACAGATTTGTATGGACTTACCTATACACGGCAAGCGTGCAGCGCTTCTTATCAAGCGTCGGAGGTATCGCTGCAGAGACTGCAGTCGAACCTTCTGGGAATCCATAGACCACACCATAGACGAGAAGCGAAATTGCACCAAACGATTAGTGTCTTATATTGAAAAGCAAAGCCTTCAACGCACGTTTGTCAGTATAGCCAGGGATGTTGGATTGCATGAAAAAACGATACGCAGCATCTTTCGTGATTACACTCATCGTCTTCAAATCACGCTTCGACTTGAGACTCCTCATTGGCTTGGCATCCACGATATACACATGATTTCTCCAAGATGCGTGTTAACCAACGTAGAGAAACATACTTTGTTAGACGTTCTGCCCGATCGTAACAAGAAAACCATTGTTGACTCGCTCTCACGCCTTCCGGATCGAGGACAAATACGATACGTCTCCATGGACATGCGGCAGCCGTATAAGGACGCCGTGAGAGCCGTATTGCCGAAATCTCTTATCCTCGTCGATCCGTTTCACGTTATCTGTATGGCCAACCAAGCGTTAGAAACCATCCGCCGGCAGCTTAGAGAGGGGATATCCTCGAAGGAACGGCGCGGGCTTGCACACGACCGCTTTATCCTCTTCAAACGTCATAAAGAGCTGACCGAGATGGATAAGATAGTGCTTGACGTATGGACGAATCATTTCCCCTTTCTTGGCATCGCGTATAACGTAAAGGAAGCCTTCCTGGACTTATGGGAGAACGGCAGCAGACAAGGGGCATACCTCAGCTACCGCGAATGGAAAGCCAAGATTCCCAATGAACTCCAGCTGGCTTTTGAGCCTCTTACAAAAGCTATGGACCACTGGGAAGAAGAGATATTGGACTCCTTCGACCACCGCGTCACCAACGCTTATACGGAGTCCCTGAACTCCCTTAGCCGTGCTATTGAGCGTTTGGGCAGGGGGTATTCTTTCGAAGCTTTGCGGGCCGGAATTCTCTTTCAGGAGGAGCTTGCTCATAATGCCACCTCATGAAAAGAAAAGAACGCACCCCAAAGAACCAAAGCCGAAGACCCTTTTCCTCGGCTTTGGTTCTTAAATAAACCGGCCAACTTCTTCTGCTTCTGCTTCTGCTTCTGCACCCGCTTCACTAATGAATTCAATATACCTTGCGCTTTCTGCCATTTCGAGCAGCCTTGATGCGGCAATCGCTGCCGCCGAAGTATCCCGGGGTTCCTCTTCCGGATTCGGTACCCGAAAATCCCAGCAGGGAATACCGTCGTCCGGCAGGGAGGCGATAAAATAATGAGCCACCCTTTTGGCCGCATCCAGATAACGGACATCTCTCGTGTACCGGTATGTATTGGCCATGCCGTACAGCGCCCAGGATTGACCTCTGCTCCAAGCTGACTCGGGACCGAATCCCTGCCCCCCAATGGATTCAATCCTCTCTCCGGTCTCCGGATCAAAGCTGACGCTATGGCTGCAGGACCCGTCCGGCCGGATAAAATGCTGCAGGACGGTGTCAGCATGCCTGATCGCCACATGTTTGAAACGGGGATCCTTCGTTTCCTCGGAAGCCCAGAACAATAAAGACAGATTCATCGAGCAGTCCACAATCGCTCAACCGGCCAGATCTTCATTCCAAGCCCGGATATAGTTACCCACCGGATTAAACCTTCCGGCCAAGTAGTTGGCTGCGGCAAGTCCGCGGCGGCGCGCCTCCCCATCGCCTGTCATCCAATATTTCATGACCGCGGTATTGAGAAATTGAAATCCCACATCATGATACAGCTCCAGCGTCGTATTCATGACGTGCTCAATTTTCTTGTTCCACTGCCATGCGAGGATTAGCGAAATCGTAAGCGTCGGTCCCTGGCGTCAGACGAGAGCCCGGTCGATCGGCACGGACCCGCCGGACCAGATCCGGCAGGAGGACCACGGAAGAGGCTGCCCGCTTCAGAACGGGTCCGCCTCCGGCAGGCCAAGCGGTATAAATACGATCGAACACAGGTACAAGCTGCCGGTTGAGATATACGCTTCTCCAAGCTCCGGCTGATGTCCGCAGAACCCGATCTTGAGCCAGCCGTTATCATCGAAATTGTCGGAAGCTTCCATGATCCTCCGGATCACCCGGGTTAACACGCATCGAACCTGGGCAGGCTCCATATGTTCGGGCAGCCGGTGCTGCAGCGCCATCTGGGCCAGATGCTGGAACGCGCCGAAACGGTACGTAATGGAACGCCCTACGGCAGGAAAAGCCCCTTCGGGTGAAATCATCTTCTCCTGGATATCTCCGTATCGAACGGCTCTCTTAAGGATAGGTTCCCGAAGAGCCCCCCAGTCGGGCTCAAGGATCTTCCCACCGCTTCAAGATAGGTGTACGACGCCCTGTCCTCAAGCTTTCCATGGACAGGCATAAGCGCTTTAGTTGTCTGCGTGAGCCTGCATCCAGCACAGGATGTACGATTCGCAGCAGCGTGTCGATCCAGTACTGACGGTCCGATGTTCCTTCCATCCCGGTCTCTCCTTTGCCCATCTAGGCAGGCACAGCACCCCAATATCCCTGCGCCGTGCCTTGTCTATAAGTTACTTCGCGCCAGCCATTCGCTGCTGATACGATTGGTTGATTTCGTTTGTGATTTTCACAAAATTGGCATCTGTCTTCAGCTTACTGACAAACTCATCCCAAGCCGAAATCGGTTGTTTCCCGAGGATAATCTTCGTCTTCATATCCTGTATTTTTTTATTGAGCTCGGGTCCCGCCGTCAGGCTGGTTTCCGAGAACAGCCCGATCGCATGATCCGGCACGCTTACCTTTTCCCGCTCATCGATAATGCCCTTATTTCGTTCCCACACCTTCTTCTCAATTCCGGACCGGTAGGCACGGAAGTATTTATCATACTTGGTGAATAGCTGTCCATACGCCGCAATCGACTCTTTGGCATGCTGCTTGGTCGTTGCATAGACGCCGTCCGCAAGCGTGAAGTAGGTATCCTTTAGCCCGAAATTAGCCAACTCGTGGCCCTCATCGGAGGACCCGTAGTTCAGAAACTCCATAATTTTTTTCATTTTTGCTTCCGGCACCGACTTCGGGATCATGTACATACCAAAGGATCCCATCTCCCGGGGGTATAACCGTTCAGCGATACCAGAGGAAGGTAGTCCGCCTCAGGGATCGATTTGCGTTTCAAATACACAATGCCGTCGGTATCGTTGATCGTGACCGCACTTCCGGCCAAATAGACATCGATCTTATCGATTAAAGGATTCGTATTCCGCATGACCATGAGGGACTGGTACAAATTGTGGATCTCATGATAATCGGTATTCAAATTTAAGCTCAGCATCTTGGAAGGATCGAAAATGGGATCCATGGTCCACTGGGTTGTTGTGAGCTCAATTTGTTCGAGCTGTTCCTCAATTCTGGACGCGGCTCTCTCCAGCATAAGATTATGGGACCGCGTAACTTCCTTTTCAATCTGTTGTCTCCCGAAATAATGGGTCGCCGTCCCTACAAGCGCTATGGGAATACTGGTTATCAACAAGACCATGATAAGGCTTTTACGAAAAATCTTTTTTCTGATCAATAGAGCGTCCCCACCTAATCCATTCACATCCCGCTATGACCCGACATCCTATCATACACCTGCGCGATTAACCTATTTCGATCTTGTCCAGGACATCCCTGCACGGTATCGGGTGAAAATCATCGCCTTCTGCTCTATGGACAAAAAGCCTGCCCGTGGGGGCAAGCAGTCCTCTAAGCCTATTCCTTGACGGATCCCACCATCACCCCTTTGGAAAAATGCATCTGCAGGAGCGGATAGACCAAGACAATGGGGGTTGTTGCAATGACGACGGCCGCCATCTTCAACGTTTCCGGCGGAATCTTCTGCTCCGACATCATCTCTTGAGCGGCGGAGCCTCCAGCAGCAGTAGAGGCATCGATCAGCATATTTTGCAGCAGCACTTGAAGGGGCTGCTTCTCGAACTCGTTGATATACAGCAGTGCCGAGAAAAACGTATTCCAGTACGCTACCGCATAAAATAAGCCGAAAGCAGCTAAAGATGGAAGCGATAAAGGCAGGATAATGCGTACCCATACCGATAGATCATTGCAGCCGTCTATTCGTGCCGACTCCTCCAGGCTGGGAGGAATACTATCGAAGAACCCTTTCATGAGCAGCACATACCAGCCGCTCGTCAATACGGGAAGGATTAATGACCAGATGTTGTTGATCAGATGTAAATCCCGCACCAGCAAATACGGCGGAATTAAACCGGGGTTGAACAGCATGGTAAGCAGGATCCCCAGCATCATGATCCTTCGGCCCTGCAGTCTTCTTCGCGACAGCGCATAGGCCAGGCCGGACGTTACGAGCAAGCTCAGAGCAGTGTCTGCGATGGCCAGGAAAGCGCTGTTGCCGGTTGCCCGAATGAAGGAATCCGTGGACAGCAAATATTGATAGGATACGAGAGACCATTTTTCCGGGAAAAGGACCAATCCCTTGGTCGTATATTCTAACGGATCCGTAAAGGAGACGACAAATACATAGTATAACGGGAATAAGGTGACCAGTCCTGCGATCCCGAGCAGTACCGCATTCACACTGTCAAACATTCTGTCCTTCCATGATAACCGCATGTCGAACCCCCTTAATAAACTCCGTCTTCTCCGAATTTCTTCGCCAACCGGTTAGCGCCGATCACAAGCAGCAGTCCAACGACAGACTTGAACAAACCGACCGCCGTACTGAAGCTGAATTGCCCCTGCTTGACACCGAGGCGATAGACGTAGGTATCGAACACGTCCGCCACTTCGGATACGGCGCCGTTCATCATTAAGAATACCTGCTCAAATCCGACATCCATGATGTGACCGATCCGCAGGATCAGCAGGACGATAATGACGGACCGGATGCCCGGGAGCGTAATATGCCACATTTGGCGCATTCTTCCGGCACCGTCTATGGTGGCCGCTTCATACTGCTGCGGGTCGATTCCAGCCATGGCCGCCAGGAAAATAACCGTCCCCCAGCCCGCTTCCTTCCAGATGGATTGCACCGTTAAAATGCCCCAAAAATAGTTCTTGTCCGTTAAAAAATCAATTTTTGGAAAGCCCATTTGGATCAAAATCTTATTAATGACCCCATCTCCTTGGGAGAGCAGCAGGAAGGAAATCCCGACAATAATGACCCACGAAAGAAAATGGGGCAGATAGACGACCGATTGGAGCAGCTTTTTGTAGGCAGCCGAACGAACCTCATTGAGCATTAAAGAAAGCAGAATCGGCAGCGGGAAGAAAAACACCAGACTGAGCAAATTAATCGCCATGGTGTTGCGGAACAACTGAAGAAATTCCGGATTCGAAAAGAAACGCAGAAAATGATCCAGCCCCACCCACTTGCTCTCCCAAAATCCCAAATAGGGCGAGTAGTCCTGGAACGCGATCAGCACTCCCCACATGGGAACATATTTGAAGATCAGGAAGTACAGGATACCAGGCAGCGCAATCAAGTATAAAAATTTATCCCTTTTGATACCGGCCCATATCCTGCTTCTCTTTGTTGATGTTGAGACGGATAATGGTGAAGACATAACCGACATGGCATGATCCCTCCGTTCGCTTCGTTGTATCTACAATGTAGGAGAGAGGCCGATTTCCGGCAATAAGAAGTTCTTGCAGAACGAGGAAACCCGCGCCGCACAAGGATTTACAGCTTCTCATCTATAGGAAAAGAACCATTGGATTAAGCCATTCTTCTGGGTATTCCGTTGAACGGGATCGCGGAATACGGTCTCGTACCGGCCTCCGGCTGGAGCATCGAAATGAAAAGAAAAACCGTCCTCTGCAGGACGGCCGACGGCACGGTTGCACTATAATGGAATGATCCAGATTCAGGAAGACGTTCTCCTAGATCAACCTGACCCTGCTGTATGTCGGGCACGAAACCACCTGGTTCGGCCTCAGCCTGGACCATGCCCATACGGTTTCTCACGTACTGGCCGTGCTGGCGCTGCTCTGTCTGGCCGGCCATCTCAAAAGCAGATCTTGAAGGGAATGCCTATGCTAGTTCGCATGGGGGAGGCTCACCAGGGAGCCAAGCGTCGAGAGAGGCCGCTTCCGGGCATTGTCCCGACTTAACAGCCTGTTTCACCACCGCCCGCCTTCAGTGCCCTTCCATATGCTCCCCCTGGATTCCAATCATCACGGCAAAGCCGATGAACAGCAGCGTCATGAGCAGAAGGGCGATCCCTACCCAGCGCAGTCCTTTTCCGTGATGCGGCCTCCGGAGGAACAGCCCTCCGGCACCGGCCAATAACGCCAATACCATTCCGACCCCCATCTTATGACCCCCTTCCTCTACTGCGGGATTCATGATGCAGCGTTTCTTTGGGGACCACACGGATGCGTATCTCTTCCCACAACCAACACCCGGTCTCTCCCCCGACCTTCCACGATCGTATCCTGTCTCATCTCGCCAAACTTCCATCATTACTGGAACCCTCTTCTTCCATTAGAACACAAACCATCTTGCTCTCTCCAAACAATTACCATCATTACTCGACCCCCTCTTACGCGCCCCACACTTCCATCCTTACTCGACCCCTCTTGCTCCCTCAACACTTCAATTAGTACACAAACCCTCTTATGCTCGCAAAACTATCTATCCTTACTCGTACCCTCTTGCACTTGCCAAAGTTCCACTATTACACCAATCGCAGCTTCTCCATATTTTACCACGCGGGTTAGGAAAACTCATCTGCAGCAACCTACCGTGTGAATGGCGCTGGACACTTAAGCTGTTCTCCAACTCGCACCGGCTGACCCGCTAAGGCGAACTCCCCGCGTTGACGTGGTCAGCACCCAAGACAAAATAAAAAAACGCCAGGATAGAACCTCCTGACGGCTGCCTTGCCTAACAAACTCCCGGGACGGGCGATGATACACTGAATATAGCTCCCAGCCCCGCCTGCTGACAGCTGGCCCCAGCGCTGCAAATGAAATTGCCCGGCTCCGGATGCCGATCATACGCCGCTCGGAGCGACGCTGCACAAATAGTTATAATGAACGAAACCGACTACCTCTTTGCATCACGTAGGTTGAAGTTGGAAATGACTTGGAATGAATAAACCAATCAAATCCAAAACAGAGCTACAAACAAAAAGGAGTCGGTTAGTAATGAGTATGTCCACAAAGTATGTAGGGTTAGACGTATCCAAGGAAAAAATTGCTGTTGCTATCGCCACGGAAAATCGAGATGAGCCTGTACGGTTCTGGGGGACGATTCCACATACCAAAGAGGCCGTGCGAAAATTAGTCAAGCAGCTTGCAAAGGACGATGAGATCAAACTCGACGTTTGCTATGAGGCCGGGCCTACAGGGTTTCAACTGTATCGTTGGTTCCTTGAACTCTTTGTCAATTGCAGCGTCGTTGCGCCCAAAGCATTGGATGGCAACAAGCGCATTAAAACCGACAAAAGGGATGCCATACGTTTAGCGCAGCTCTACAGGGCCAGAGAGTTAACCGAAATCTACGTACCTACACCCGAGGACGAAGCGCTGCGGGATTTGGTTCGGGCCCGGGAGGATGCGGTTCAGGATATGAATCGGCACAAGCAGCGGCTAACGAAGTTCCTGCTTCGGCACCAGCTTCATCCACCGGGCGGCACGAAGGTATGGACATCGGCCTACGAGAACTGGCTGGATACCTTGCGCTTTACGGATGCGTGCGAGGATATCGTCTTTCAAGAATACCGCAACACCATCAGGGAGGCCGCAAACCGGATTGGGCGATACGAAAAGGAAATGGAACGGCAGGCTTCGGCAGGGTGCCAGGCTACCATGATTCAGGCGCTGCAAGGACTTCATGGTATTGCTTTAGTTACGGCCACTACTCTTGCGGCCGAACTCGGAGATCTCGCAGGAAGATTTGCTTTTGCGCCGCAGCTTATGAGTTATTCCGGATTGGTACCTTCGGAAAGTTCAAGCGGAGGCAGCCGCCGGCAAGGGCGAATCACGAAAGTCGGAAATGCGCATATCCGACGGGTACTGGTCGAAGCCGCCTGGACCTATCGGAGCAAACCCGCTGTAAGAAGAGCCCTGCGAGAGAGGCAAAAGGAGCTAAGCTCGGAGATTATTGAGATCTCTTGGAAGGCGCATAAAAGACTGCATCATAAATTTAATAGGTTAAGCTTCAGGGGAAAGAACAAAGGAACCATCGTTACCGCCGTGGCCAGGGAGCTCTTGGGATTTATCTGGGCTATAGCCAAGGAAGTCCAGAAGCAAAGGGCGGCAGCATAATCGCTTGTGCTTGTAATAGAAGTTTGAAAATACGAAGAAGGAGGTGGTAAGAGAACGGATTTGAGGAAGATGCGTTACATTCTTTGGCTCGGGGGCAAAGTACAAAGCTAGGCAGAGAGAAATCCGCGTAGTTCCGCTGCACAAAGCAAGGGAACAGGAGCTTTATGTGCGTTGATAGTTAGCAGGAAACTCTCTGGTCGTATGTAATCACATGTGAGAACCCACGAATATCAGGTTGCCAGCCGGCGCAAAGAACCATTTTGCCCTCGTGCCAAGGAATGTAGACATGTCCCGCTGTTCTCAGGAAAAAGACTATGCAGGGAGCACGCCCCCTGCACCCCGTTACTCGCCGTAAGGCAGGGTCTGACTTGATAGTCAGACCCGTAAACAAGTATGGGAGGAAAGAAGCCGCCTGTCAAAAAGAACACCTTGACAGGCTTAGTTTGGAGTACAAAAAAACAGGGATACGTGCTGGGAGTTGCTCGGTTACGTTCATATCAGCGGAACTTCAGTGCTTTATTGGGCCTGCCGAGCCACCCATTTTCAAAATAGCGGAACCCATGTTCTCTATTGCCCCGAAACGCGGACCACGGCAGGGCATTCCGGGGGAATAAGGCATTATAGTTCCGCTATTATTCGGGAAATGACGGGAAATAATCGAATAAGATACTATAGTTCAAATCTCCGACTCCGCAGCCGTGCTTTTCTTTAAATCCCACTCTTGCGGCATCCATAGCTCTACTCTCCTGTCGTCTCTAGTTGTGGTTGAGTTCCTTCAGCAAATCCTCGAGCATCTGTTCCGTCAAGGCCCCCTGGCTGAAGCCGACGAGCGCCCTCAGCGGCATATATTTCATCATCGCCGCCATCATGTCCGCATGGTCATCTTCCGGTCCGGCCGTGAAGCCGCTCGCTGCCTGGAACGCCTGCAGCAGCCCCTGCGCCTTGTCCCAGGCGGCCGCATCCTGAAGCAGATCGCCGAGCGTCGTATTGCGGGTGTAGGTTTTTCTCAAAGGAATCGTCGACTCCACAACCACCGAATCCTGCAGCGCGATGTGCTGCGAGGAGGATCCGGCCAGCACCAGGAACTCACCGGTCTCTACGTGCCAATCCTGCAGCTCCACATTGTAGTAGGCAAAAGAGCGCTTGTCGAGCTCGAACGTGACGGTCTGCTCTTCTCCCGGCTGCAGGGACACCTTGGCGTAGCCCTTCAGCTCCTTGGCCGGCCGGATCACCGTGCTCTGCGCATCCTTCACATAGAGCTGCACGATCTCCTTGCCTGCCGCCGCGCCGGTGTTCTTCACCTTCACCCGGACGGTGACCTGCTCCGTATCCTTGATCCGCTTCTTGTCGAGCGCCAGCCCGGTGTACTCGAACTTCGTATAGCTGAGCCCGTAACCGAACGGGAACAAGGGCTTCACATTCTTCGTGTCATAGTAGCGGTAACCGACGAAGATGCCTTCGCGGTACTCCACCCGGTCGCCTTCACCGGGGAAAAAGAGATAGGACGGGTTGTCGCTCAGCTGCTGCGGGAACGTCTCGGCGAGCTTGCCGCACGGGTTCGCTTCGCCGTAGAGCAGATCCGCCACCGCGCCGCCTACCGCCTGGCCGCCGAGGTAGCCTTCCAGCACGGCCTGGGCGCTGCCGATCCAGGGCATCTCCACCGGCGAGCCGTTCAGCAGGACAACCACGACCTTCGGCTGCACGGCTGCCACCTCTTCGATGAGCCGGATCTGGTTGGCCGGCAGGCTCAGGTGCGTCCGGTCGTAGCCTTCCGACTCATAGCGGTCGGGAAGTCCCGCGAAGATCACAGCCGTGTCGGCCTCAGCCGCAGCGCGCTTCGCCTCCTCCATCAGCGCCTCATCGTCCGTATCGCTCTCGAGCCGGTAGCCCTGCGCATATGTCACCACGGCTGAAGCGTCCGCCAGCTTGCGGATCTCTTCCACGGGCTGGTCAAGCTGCGTCGGGACGATGTGCGAGCTGCCCCCGCCCTGGTACCGCGGTTTCTCCGCGAACGCCCCGATTACGGCGAGATGGCTCCCCCGGCTGAGCGGCAGAATGCCGTTGTCGTTCTTGAGCAGCACCATGCTCTCCCGTGCCACTTCTCTGGCGAGACGGTGATGCTCCGCCGGGTCGTAGGCCGCATCCGGCCTGCGGTGATCCACCGCCCGGAAGATGATCGTCAGCAGCCGTTCCACCGCCCGGTCCAGCGCCGCTTCGGTCAGCCTGCCGCTCTTCACCGCCTCGATCACCTTGCGCTCCCCGGCTCCGCCCGAGGCCGGCATCTCCAGCTCGAGACCCGCTGCCAGCGCATCCGCCCGCTCATCGACAGCGCCCCAGTCGGACACGACGAAGCCCTCATGGCCCCACTCGTTCTTGAGGATGTCCGTCAGCAGGAATTCGTTCTCCGAAGCATACGTGCCATTTACCCGGTTGTACGAGCTCATCACCGTCCAGGGCTGGGACTGCTTCACCGCCCCCTCGAAGGAAGCGAGGTAGATCTCGCGCAGCGTCCGCTCGTCAACTACGGCATCGACCGACATCCGGCGGTGCTCCTGGTTGTTGACCGCGAAATGCTTCAGCGACGTCCCGACGCCCTGGCTCTGCACGCCCGCAATGTGGCTCGCCGCCATCTCGGAGGAGAGGTACGGATCCTCCGAGAAATATTCGAAATTGCGTCCGCACAGCGGCGAGCGCTTGATATTCGCCCCCGGCCCCAGCAGGACGGCCACGTTCTCCGCCTGGCATTCTTCACCAAGGGCGACGCCCACCCGGCGGATCAACTCCCGGTCCCAAGAGCAGGCTAGTCCGGCCGCCGACGGGAAGCAGGTGGCCGGCACGCTGTCTAACAGGCCGAGGTGATCGGCGGAAGCCTTCTGCTTCCGGAGCCCGTGCGGTCCGTCGGTCACCATCACGGACGGAATACCGAGGCGCTCCACGCCCTTCAGGTGCCAGAAGTCGAGGCCCGAGCACAGCCCGGCCTTCTCTTCGAGTGTCATCTGCGAAATCAGTTCCTGTATATTCCGCTGCATGAGAATCCCTCCGTGGTCTTGTCTTCTTTCCCTTCGGCCCTTTTGCCGATAAGGAAGATAGCGCTTTCTGTAGTTCACATTATAGCCCTCGCACCGCTCCCCTTTCTTTCCGTTGTTTATTGAAAACGATTCCGTTTATTATGCTTTCTTCACCCGCCGTCCCCCCTGCCCCTTTCCCCGAACGCAAAAAAAGGATCAGGAAAGGTCTCCCTTCCCTGATCCGTTATCACTTTCACCCATAACTTCGCCATGCCCCGCACCTGCCCATCGCCTGCCCATCGCCTGCACCGTCTTGAGCCAGGGCTTTGTCCCCCATCCGCCTATACTCCTATGCGGACCGGACGGATGCACAGCAGCTGCACTTCGTGTGGACTTAAGCTGCACTTGAGTGTCAGCACATCCGACACTTCCACCTCCTTGACCTCCTGCCGAGGCAGGCTCCCCGCATTGAGATAGCGGATATCCCCAGGGGTCAGCTCCTCAGGCGCCCCCATGTCCAGCCACAGGTCGTACGCGCTTCCGTGCTCTCGGCTGACGCTCCGGCTGCGGATCTCCACCCTTCCCGCCGGCAGCCCCTCCAGCTTCACCGTAAGCTCGATCCGTCCCGTATCGGCAAAAACCCCGTACCGGTTATGGCTGTCGATCGCCGAGGTGTCGTTGCGCATATACAGCCGGTCAAAGTGGCAGTAGTTATACACGAGAAGCTGGTAGGTCCCGTCCGCCGACGCCGTCAGACAGAAGCCATCGCCCCGCTCCACCAGGCGTTCTCCCAGCCCGGCCAGCAGCTCGTAGGCGTGGAAGCCCGGCTTGCGGATTCCGTTGTTGGTTATGAGTCCGAGACCGCCGTGAAAGGTGGAGACGGGCAGCGGCAGTTCCTCCAGCAGGTCGGTCGCCGCCCAGTAGCCGAGGCTGTGCACTTCGTCGAGGTTCTCAGCGATATTCTTCGCAAGATACGCCGCCTTGAAGCTCGTATCATTCGTCAGCTCCCGGTGATGCGACGTGGAGTTCCACTCGGTTACATGGAGCTCAAGGTCCCCTGCCCCCATCTCGGCCAGCGCCTTTTTGGTGCTCCGCAGGGTATCCGCAAGATAGCTCTCGCCGGCATAGTGGATGCCGTCCGGCGGCTCCTCCCCTCCCCATGTCCCTTCCCCCGGCAATACGGGATACACATGGAAGGTAAGGAAGTCTGGCCGGCAGTCCCGCTCCACGCAGTACGTCCAGTAGCTCCGCAGCCATTCGGCCTTCCCCTCGAGATCCGAGATCACCCCCGGTCCGCCGATCCGCAGCTCCGGACTTACTCCCTTGAATGCCCGGAAGCTCAACTCGTAGAAAGCCAAATACCGCTCCCTTGATTCCTGCCAGAAGACATTCATGTCAGGCTCGTTCCAGAATTCGAAGTACCAGGTGCGTACCTCATGGGTTCCGTAGCGCCGCAGCAGATGCCGGGCGAACGCCTCCAGCATCGCGGTCCAATGCGCCGGGTTCTGCGGGAGGCTGATATAGCTCGGCTTGTGGAACACCGTCTGGGAACGGTCCGCCAGTAGGCCCGGCATGAACCCAAGCTCGAAGAAGGGCCGCAGGCCGATGCTCCGCAGGAAATCGATCAGCTGGTCCACATACGTGAAGCTGAACAAAGGCTGACCTGCATCATCCAGCCGGTACACCATCATCTCGTCATCGAAGATCCCGTGAAACCGGATATAGCGGAACCCCACGGCTTCCTGCAGCAGCTTCAGGTGCTCCTGCACTCCCGCATACAGAATCTCCTTCGCCTTGCCGGCGGTACACAGGTTCCGCCAAGTATGCTTCAGCGGCTGCCCCTTTCCGGCGGGCGGGAGCCGGATGCCGGCTTCCTTGTGGACGATGTTTCGCTCGGCTGCAAGGCCTCCCGCCTGCGGAGCCTCCACAGGCAGGTACTTGAACAGGCTGACGAACGCGTTGTCCCGGTCGTAGGCGAGATAGCCCGTCCCGTTCCTCGCCGGGTCCTTCCCCGGAGCGCCAGTCGGCCTCTGGCTCCTCCGGTA
The DNA here is from genome assembly GCF_049942825.1 of Paenibacillus sp. S-38. NCBI lineage: Bacteria > Bacillati > Bacillota > Bacilli > Caryophanales > Paenibacillaceae > Paenibacillus > Paenibacillus sp. S-38. The sequence continues at coordinate 1,828,359 of NZ_CP187970.1, read as the reverse complement.
CTCAGCCGGGGTCGTATCGTAGGCGTCCTTGAACGCTTTGTGGAACGACTTCAGGCTCGGAAACCCGTGCCGGAGGGCAAGATCGATGATCGGCTCCTCCGTAGACAGCAGCTCCGTGACCGCATGCTCCAGGCGGATCTGCGTGATATAGGCGCGGAACGACACCCCCATGCTTTTCTGAAAAAAGTGGGACAGGTACGTCACCGCAAAGCCCTCCCGCTCCGCGAGCCCGTTCAAGGTTAAGGATTCGTGGTAGTGGCTCTGAATGTATTCGTTGAGCTTGAGCAGCCGCTCCATCATCCGCTTGTTGATCCGATTCTCCCTTGTCCTCTCGGCCCCCCGGAACCTGCGGAGCAGCAGATAGATGAGCTCGAGGAGCAGCGAGCGGATCTTCACTTCGTAGCCGTAGCCTTCCTTCGTATGCACCCACATGATGGAGGAGAGCAGCCGGTGGATTTCATCGAAGGCCTCCTGCTCCCCGGGGCCATAGCCGAAGGAATGGCAGCTGAAGACCGTATGCTCCGTATCCACGCCCTGCTCCTTCAGGAACGTATCGGGAATTTGCAGCGCAAGCAGCAGGTTGTCCTGGTCCGCCTGAATGCTGTGAATGTCGTTGCTGTTGATAAGAATCAGATCTTCTTCCGTCAGGCTGTACGGCTTGTTCTGCACGGTAATCATCGCGCTGCCCTTCAGCACGAAGAGCAGCTCCAGGCTGTCATGCCAATGATTCGGAACATATCGGACATTGTGAAAAAAGATATGGAGCGGCAGCCTGCCGCTGGTCGGAATGATTTCGTAAGTATAATCCATGATGTCACCTGGCCTCTTCGGAGGGGATCGCCAATCGTCTTTCTTAGTATGATAGGCGAGCCGGAGCTCTCATGCAATGTCTTCTCTTCCGGGATTGCATTCGAGTACATCCAGCGAGATTCCGGCCCCTTTCGTGTATACGCTGAGTGGGGTCGGGGAGCCTCCTGATAGGCTTGCCGGTTCCTACGGATATTGAACCTCCAATTCCATCATGTAGTCGTCTTCCAGGTAGCCTCGTTTTTGGCTGAAATCAAACTCCACCGACTCGGCATATTCCCCTTCCCCCTCAATCCGGATCAGCAGAGGCATCGGCTCAAGTCCTTTAGGCATCCACCGGACGGTCGCTTTATAGCGGCCCAGCGGAATTTTATCGATCCCGAGACCTTCGTACTCCATCGGCCCGATGCGTTTGACGATCGTCTTGCCGGCACTGCCATCCAGTGTAGGCCCTACAGGCGTCAAGGTCATCTCCAGGTCCTTCATTTCGACCATAGGCAGGCCGTCGTCATCGAAGGACATAAAATCGGCATACACGAACAGGTAGCCCACATCGTTCTTCCAGGTGAAATTCCGGACCGCGCCCGTATTGCCGGCGAATGGTTGATCGACTTCAGGGACGAGGTCGAACTTATAGGTTCTGCCGTCACCCTTGCTCGCAAAGCTGCCGCCCATGTTCCAGGTCGTTGCAAGGCTCGGCAGCTCCAGACGGTAGTAGCCGTTCTCATCCGTCACGCCCAGAAGATTGCTGTCGTACAGCAGGGTGTTATCCGCCCAGACCGACGCACCGGCTATCGGTTTGCCTGCCGCATCACGCGCATAGCCCTGGACGACATAGGGCTCCACGGACAGCTGGGCCGGCGGCTGCGATGACGGCTGCGGCGCAGGTGCGGGCGCGCTGCCTGTCCCCTCGCCGATTTGAATCGTCGCGAGGTTGTTCTCCTTGGCATACGTTACCTGGTAGCCGCTGTTCTCCGCCACAAACCGCAGCGGCACCATCGTATTGCCTTCAACGATCTGAGCCGGCACTTCCAGGGCCACGTTCTGATCGTTGACCGACGCCGCGGTACTGTTGATGGTGAGTTTGATCGTCAGGCCATCCTTGGTTCCGACCGCCTGCTGAGACGTTCCCGTATCCACCCAGCTGACCTCGAACCCGAGCGTCTCGAAGAGCTTGCGGAACGGGACCAGCGTAGAACCGTCTTTGATCACCGGCTGCGTCTCGGCGAATTGCAGCTCCTGCCCGCCAAACAAGACGCGGATCGCCGTCCCGGACGCCGTATTCGCCGCCGAGGCTGCCGCTCCAAAGCCCAGGGTCCCGTACAAGGCGAAGCTTCCTGCCAGCACCAGGCTTAACACTGCCGATTTGGTTTTCGATTGAAAGGGTAACACGTTGTATCCTCCTCTGATTCCTGATTCCTGATTCCCGATTCCTAATTCCTGATTCCTGATTCCTAAGCCGTATCTTACTTGAAGTCCGTACTTCCTCAGACCTCTACATGATTACAGATCCGGCCTTAAAAAGGAATTATCCTATCGTATAGTTTGCAGGCCCATTTCCCCTGCGCAGGCAGGGCAGGCTGCACAAGACAGGAGGTCACACGAGGTTGCAGACCTGAGAAAACAAAAAGAGCCGGGAACCAAACTATCGGTTCCCGGCCCGCCGGCCAAACTCAATCTCTCACCGCCGCCGCCAGGAAGAACATCGGACGACGGACTTCATCCGCCCACGCCGGATGTTCCCTCAGCATATCCTGCGTCGGCTGCAGCTCGGACAGCTTCCTGAGGCGGAAGCCGGATTCCATGAGGGTATTCAAGAGAGTGGCGACGGTGCGATGGTACTTGACGACATCATGACCCAGGAATCTGGCCTGCCGCGGACCTTCCTCATGGTAGCGGTCCACCGGCCAGTGCAGCTTCTCCCCCTGCGGGCCGTAGTGCCAGTCCTGCGCGGGAAGCGCGGTGAAGATCGGATGCTCCACGGAGAGCACGAACGCGCCTCCGGGAGCGAGACCGTGATACACCTCGCGGCAGAGAGCGTCGAACCGCTCCACATAGTGAAGGGCAAGGGAACTGATCACCACATCGAATTCCCCTTCGTTGAGCCTGATATCTTCAACTGCGAGCTGCCGGTACTCGATCTGCGGATCGTTAGTCATGGCTCTGGCGCGTTCCAGCATATTCTCCGACAGATCGATTCCCACCACGAACCTTGCCCCCTGCTCCCGGGCATAGCGGCAGTGCCAGCCAAAGCCGCAGCCCAGATCAAGCACTCTTTTATCGTACAGATCCGGGAGCAGCGAACGAAAATCAGACCACTCTCCCGCAGCTTCCAAGCCGCCGAGCGACCGGGGCATCTGGCTGTACTTATGGAAGAAGCGAGGATCATCATATTTATTCTCTTTCATCTTCGAACAAGACCTCCTGGTTCATTCTTGGTCAAGCTGGGAGCCGCCCACAGAGAAAGCAGCCGTGGGCTTGAGACCCCCTGCCTCTATTCATTGCCCTGGGAAACCTATCTATCTCAACGCCGGTTCGTTCAATCCTGAAGCAGTAAACTTTTGTTCATCTTCACCTGCTCGATCATATGGCCGATATTTCCCTCGCCGGCGAACAGGGTCATGTCAAAAAAATTCTGATTCAAGTCGCTCCAGTAGAGCTCATTCTCCTCTCCGAAGACCATGACCTCACGCTTCAGCCTGCCGGCATACACTTCAACATAGCAGTCCTGCAAATAGTACGTAAAGTCCATGATATGATGCAGCTTGATATCCTCTTCTACTATTCCCGTCTCTTCCATCAGTTCTCTGTAGGCAGCTTCCCTCCCCGTCTCTCCACTCTCCACTTTACCTCCAACGAAATTGCTTAGGCCCAGATAGGGATTCTTTAACCGTCTGCACATCAGCAGCCGGTCCATCGCTTTGCTGTAGATCATAAGAACGTTATATCCCTGCACGGGGTCTGTCTCCTTTTTGCTTTGAATACGTCATGAATGAACTTATTTCCTTATTTCCGCCTTGTACTTCCACTTCTCTCCATATATGATACTACCATACCACCATACCAGGGATGAGCGTGATCTCGTTGAATACGGAATTTTTAAAAGGATTTATGGAAACGGCCCGGACGAAAAGTATCTCTAAAGCAAGCGAGGCTCTGCATATCTCGCATACCGCACTCAGCAAGCAGCTCAGGAGCCTGGAGCAGCAGTTTGATGTCCAGCTGTTTGCCCGCTCCTCCCAGGGCGTTGAATTAACCGATGCAGGAAAAGTACTGTATGAATCCTCCAAGATAGTGCTCGATCAGCTGACTGTAATCACAAGGGCTCTTGAGCCTTATAAGGTATGGCGGCGCATCCGGATCGGCACGATTCCGGATATAGCCTCCCAGTATCTATTGGCCTCCCTGCACAAGCTGGAAGATCAGGGCCACGAAGTCGAGCTCGTATACCGGCAGTCCACACCCGAGGTCTACAAAATGCTGTTGGACGGAGAAGTCGACCTGCTGGTTGCCGAACGAATCTCCATGCATCCTTCCATATGGATGGGGGATCTGCATCAGGAGCCTTTATTCGTGGTGATGCCGAAGGGACATCCGTTCGCCTCCAAACCGGCGGTCACCCTGCCCGAACTGAGCAGTCAGCCCCTCGTTCTTTATGCGGAGGGATGTACCATCCGCGCCAAACTGACCCATTTGTTCGCAGCCATGAATCATCCCATGAATATAAAAACCGAGGTTAACTTCAAAGAAGTTATCCTCGGTTATGTAGGCAATGGCGGGGGACTCACCGTGCTGCCTGAGCCCTACATCACACAGCTGCCAACCGACCGGTTGGTCAGCGTGCCGTTAAGTCACCCGGATGCCCAGCGGACCATTGCCGTCTTCAGCACCAACCGGGCCAAAGGCCAGAGCGTATTCCGGTTACTTCGTTAATGGGGCAAGCACGGCTTCCTTGATCCCGAATACTTGAAGCGAGATATAAGGATAGGTCCCATACCGGACAGCCAGTTCCAGCTCCAGCAGCGTGAACCGTTCGATCGTCCGGTTATTGGCGAGTTTGCCTGCATGAATGAAACGGAAGGGGAGCGGGCTGAAACGCTCAATGAATTGGTGCACCGCCTCTTCATCATCCCCCGTAACAAGCACGTCGCTTTGCTGATCTTGAAATACCGGATTCTCAAACACGCTGAAGAACGTATTTTTAAAGGCCCCTACCACTTTGGAATCCGGCAGCAGGGCCTGAAGCCCTTCGGCGGAAGATTCCCCCCAGGCTGTAGTGAATCCGCTGAAGTCGCTCGTAAAAGGATTGGAAATATCTACGACGATTTTATGCTCCAGCCGCTCTTTATTGGCTGCCGCCCACTCCATGAGTGCCGCCGCGGGGAATGCGGGAATGATGATATCTGCCTGCAGCGCTTCCTCATAAGAGCCTGTCACGACTTGATTCAGCTGGAAGCTCTTGGCGAGCTCTGCCGCTTCTTCGGGATTGCGCGAACCCCAGAATACTTGGCCCTCTACATGTGCCGCCGCTTGTTTTACCAAAGCTTTCCCCATATTGCCTGTTCCCAGTACGCTGATTTTCATGATCATCACTCCTTCTTTGAATTGACTTTAGCTTATCAAAGAAGGGGAGTCTCCAGAAGTTCCGTAATCTCGTACCCATCCCACTTTTGGTTTCGGCAATGGTGCGCGGGATGAGCCCGCTGCTGCTTTGCCCGCCATCCCATGTGGTCTTACCGAACAGCTCTAGGGCGCGGTGATCCATGCCCTGTCGTTATGCCACTGCAGCTCTACCGGCGTCTCGAAAAAGGCGGACAACGTATCGCCCCGCAGCACTTCAGCACTTGCTCCCTGGTCGAAGATCTCCCCCCGGCGGATCAGTATCGTCCGGTTCAGGAACGGCACAATCTCCTCGATATGATGGGTGACATACAGGATCGTCGGCGAGTCCGGCCGGGCCGCCAGCTGCTGAATGCTGGCAAGAAGCGCCTCACGGGAGATAAAGTCGAGCCCATTGGTCGCCTCATCCAGAATCAGCAGCTTAGGCGAGGCCATGAGCGCCCGGGCGATTAACAGCTTCTGCTTCTCCCCCTGGGAGCAGGTCTGGTAAGAACGGTCTACGAGGTGACCGCAGCCCAGCTGCCGCATCAGGGAGACGGCTTGGTCTGCGTCCTCTTCCGTTATTTTCTCATACAAGCCTATCGACGCGTGTTTGCCGCTGATCACGATATTCTGTGTCTTATCGTTGGTGTACAGCTTCTCCTGCAGGGAAGAGCTGACCCAGCCGATTTGTTTGCGCATTTCCCTCAAATCCACCGTACCGTAGAGCTCCCCAAGCACGGAAACCTGCCCCTGCGTCGGCCATATATAACCGGTGATCATGTTCAAAATGGTCGTTTTGCCGGACCCGTTCAATCCAAGCACCGCCCAATGCTCGCCTTTGTTAACCGTCCAATCGATATTCCTGAGGAGTTCATTGTCCCCTCTGCGGTAGGAAACTTGCTCAAGACGGATGACTTCTTCCATGGTTTGGTTACCCCCCTCGGTTCGACAACGGATAAACCGCTTCCCCCATCTATGGTATAGTAATTTACAGCGGATAGCTTATAAGAACGTCAAGTCCTGCCCCTGGTGCTCCAAACCAAGCTAGTCGGGATGCCGGAGTCAGCAGGACCCTCGTGGATTTCGAGCATCCACAACTGCCTCGACCGCTTCTGCTTGCCAAGGAAAGGGATGATTTCAATTGAATAGTTTTTTTCTAAGCGCCGCCGTCCTCATCCTCGCGGTTGGACTCATTCACAGCGTGCTCGGGGAGTTCCTGATCTTCCGCAGGATGAGGCGCAGCGGCTTGGTCCCGACGGATGGCGGAAACTTGCTGAAAGAGTCCAATGTACGCATTCTGTGGGCGAGCTGGCATGTGCTGACGGTTCTCGGGTGGGGTATGGCTTGGCTCCTGCTGTGGCTGGCGCGGCAGCCGCAGCGCCTAAGTACCTTCACCGTGCTTGAGAACACTGTAGCCGTCTTCATGCTCGCGGGGTCGGCCTTGATCTTGATCGGTACGAAGGCGAAGCATCCCGGCTGGGCCGGACTATTGGGCGCAGCCGTACTCGTATGGCTCGGCGGAAGCGCTTAGCCGCTTGTCCCTGCCCTGCCTGACGAGATGCGTCCGCTGCCTCATGGCACTAAGAGAGCAGCTGTCCGGCAGCTGCTCTAATCGTACCAAGACCGAACTCAAGTCTGCTCCCCCAACCGTTTGGCGTAACAATGCCTGGGCTTGCCGCTGTACATGAGCCGGGTAAATTGAAGCTCAAAGCCCTTCGCCTCCAAATTCCGGATACTTGTCCGATTCTCCGGATGCACGGTCGAATAAAGATAACGGCAGCCCGCAGCCCTTGCGCGCTCTTCACGCAGCTCGTGAAAATATCGCTGCAGCCCTCTGCCGCGGGCGGATTCATGAACCACAGTCGCATCCAGCACCGCGACATAGGCCAGCTCCCCCTCCGGCACGCCGAACTCCCTGCCGAGATTGCCTTCGCGAAGTCCGGGGAACGCCAGCACCGAATAGGCCGCAAGCTCCCCATCTATGTACGCCCCGTAGATTTCCCCCTGCTCCTCCACGTGCGCATACAGGTAGTCCACATCATCCGTGGCAAAGAGCTCCTGCGCCGGGATGCGGGAAATCACGTCCTCCATCAGCGCCGCAACCGCCGGAACTTCACCCCGCCCCAAACGGCGGATGTCCAGGTCCGGTCCCGTTCTCATCCTGCTGCTTCCCATGATGCCCGTACCTCCTATCCCCGGCGGTACCGGAGCCGGGTGGATAAATTGAACCCAGTATACGTTTTCCATTTCATCCCTGTCAACAGCAAAAAACCGCCAAATCCTGCTTGGCGGCCTTCCGTTAGGGGCTTATTTCGCTAGAAAACTTACCTACTTTCCGCAGGAACCCAGTTCCGCACCCCGTTATCTTCGAGAATACCCAGGGTGACGTCGGCGATATCCGGATCCTGCAGCAGCTTGTCCCTCACTTTGAACTTGATGTCATCCGCATCGGCCAGCGACAGGCCCGGCTTCAATTCGATCAGCCCCTCCACGTGGTAGTAGCGTCCTTCCTGCAGAATGCGCATCTGGAAAATATCCGTTACCGACCGTTCGGCGAGAATGATTGCGGCCACCTTCTCCTCCACTTCCTTCGGGGCGGCCACGCCGATGAGGCCGATCATATTATCGTATCCGACCCGGAACGCCACACCGACCATCAGCAGGCCGATCAGAATCGTGACGACCCCATCGATGGCGTGAAAGGCTGTCAGCGCCGTAACCACTACGGCAATCATCGCCAGAAGCGCACCCGAAACGGCAACCAAGTCTTCGTAGAATACCAGCCGGGTAGGCGGCGCGGCGCGGCCGACATTCTTGAAAGAGCTTGCGACAACACCCAAGCCTCGGGCTTCAACCCTGGCCTCCACCGTAATCTCCTTCATCGCCTTGATCAAGATGGCGCCGTCGACGACAAGATTAATGAATAACACCGTGATATTAAGCCAGATGCCGCCGCTGCTCGCAGCCGGATGCTGGATCAGGTGCCAACCTTCGCGAATCGTCTCGTAAGCCATGACCGTCACTACGATCACAGCGATCATGCAGAAGATATTAATCACCCGTCCGAAGCCCGTAGGGAATTGGCGCGTGGGCTTTTTCTCGGCCAGCACGCTGCCGACGAAGACGAAGCCTTGATTGATGGCATCCGCCAGGGAGTGCATCGCCGAAGCGAACATCGCCCCGCTTCCGCTCCATGCGGCCGCCACCGCTTTGATGCCCGCGATTACGGCATTCCCGGCCATGGCTACGGCCGAAGACTTGTTTCCTTTCTTGACGAGTTCCTTCCAGCTTTGATGTTCAGGTTCGGATTGCATGTTCTCCTCCAAGTTCAGTACTGTTCATTATTTTTCTACAATGGTCCCGTCTTTATGATAAGACATTACCCCCCGTATACGAAATGAATCCCGCAAGGTTTCAGGATCAGGGCTTAGGCTAGACAAAAGGCTTCTCGTTCACCTTCCCCGTCCCTCCCGGTGCCGCAGCCGGTTCCGTTCGTCCGGACAGCTTGGCAGCCCACTTCCGCCCGATCCGGATCGAAGGGACTTCGATTCTATAGTACGATAGAGCGGCCAAAGCGACGCTTCCCAGGGCTGCGATCCCTAGAATAAGCCCGATGGGGATCAGGCCATGGAGTAATCTTACACTGGCGATCAGAACGACCAGGTGGAGGAGGTACAGACTGTAGGAGATCTTCCCGAAAAAGTGGAGAACAGGATGCAGGAGCAGCCTGGAGAACGCTCCTTTGGACATCGCGGCAAGGATGAGCAGGCAGCAGCCGATCATATTAAGATCGGTGAATACCGTGGTCAGGGCGGCATTCTTCAGGGAGTCGGGCAGATGCAGGGAGTAGAGGAAGAAGCCGAGAAGAAACCATACGATTTTCCAAATAGGAGTCAGGGCCTGATAAACGGCAATCAACCGGTCCTTGTGCTTGGCCAGCAGCGCGCCAACCACGAATAAGAGCAGGAAGCCCAGCGTGTTACCGTACCCTTCGAGATAGAAACCCGCAAAGCCAAGGACCAGGTACAAGAGGATGTTCCGCTTCCAGGAGAATCGGATGACCCCGTACATGAGGAGAGGAAAGATGAGGGAAACGCGCATTTCGTGGACCAGGGACCAGATGACGTTGTTGTAGGCATGATCGTTGAACTGCCCGACCAGGAGCAGATGGTGAAGCAGTAACGGAAGCGTCAGCGGTTCCGTCCAGCTGGAGTTGAACCAGTCACTGAATTCGGGAAGAGGGCCTTGCCCCATGGCCCAACTGAGGAAGATTGCGAGCGAGATGGCTAAGTAGTAAGGGAAGTAAATTCGGCAGAACCGCTTGACGATGAAGGGGAGATAGGCAATATGGGCCCCCGGTCTCAGAAATGGCAGGGCCAGCACAAACCCGCTTAATACGAAAAACAGCTTGACCGCTTCCGGTCCTCCGATGAACAGCGATCTCAGGAACGGCACATACTTGGCGATAAAGAGGAAGGGATGCTCTTGATACGAGACGGACGAGGCAATCAGCGGAAACACCAGCAGCAGATGGGTGATCAATACGGAGAGGGATGCCACTCCCCGGATCGAATCCAGTTCCGGGTAGTGTTCTTTCTTTGCGGCTGTGACAGGATTCAACGGTATTGTTCCTCCTTCGGCAAAATTTCCCATGCGATGCAAGCTTATTTTAGCCCATTCTACGCTACCAGAGGTATCCATACAACAGCACCCTTTCAATCTAAAGTAAAATTTAGGAGATATATGGATTGCATGGACAAAAAAATAGAAACCGGCTAAGCTGCCGGCTTCCCAGGTTTCGCTCTCCAAATGATCCCTTCAATTGTTCATGCAGTGAAGCAGCCGCCTGGCCTCTGACGGAAGTCCCATTCGTTCCAACTCCTTCACGAGCAGGAGCAGGGAATCGCAATCGCTGAACGCCTGTGCCTGGTAATCGCGGATCAAGGAAAGCTTCGTTTCAGCCCCCGCCGTATCCAGGAAAGCGGTAATCTCACTTAAGCGCTCGTAGGAAAACGCTCCCCCGCTCCAAGGGTGGGGCCCGCAGGCAGTGGAGGAGCCTCCCCCGATCGGCATCACGCCCAAGCCATCCTCCGTTTGCAGCACGACCCGGCCCCGTCTGTCAGCTCGAATCTCCTGCATATAGTCGAACGGATCCGGGATAGGCTTCAATCCGAACTCCTCCTGTGCCATGCGCCATACTTTCTCTCCCTGCCTCTTCCACTCCCGGTGGTCAAAGTACTCTGTCGTCCGATCTTCCTCCTGCCGCCTCACGGCATCCAAGTAGGCTGGTTTGACGGTGATATCGTTGAACAGCAATAGATCCTGACCGGCCAATGTCATGGAGAAGAAATCCCGGAGGTTCTTCGCCACCAAGCGTACGCAGTGGCCAAAATCCATAGGAGCCACGCAGATGACAGGCGCCTCCTCCAAGTTCGTATGCGTGCTGAAATCTGTCAGAATGCAGTAGTGAACACCGTCCACTCCCGTGCGGGCAAAACAAACGGAGTCCGCAGGCGAGCAAGAATAGCCTCCATTGTCATTGGCATGGATTCCCAGGAATAGACCGGTCGCGGTTTCAAGATAAGGGACGTCTGGAGCGATCTTCTTCTCCCATGCTAAGATCTGCTGCAAAAAGGGAACGGCCGCAGAGGCTGCAGTCACTTGGTTCACTCCTCCTGATCGACTTCAATAAGGATCCCACATAAGGAATCCAATATAAGGGATTTCTGCACCCCTCCCTTATTCCCCTTCCTGCTTCATCATAATAACGCTCCCAAGCTGCTCCCCTTTTGGCAGCCCGCCCTGCTCGGCGACCGCTGGGAAGGCCGGGATGTAAACTCGCGTATCGGGACGCCTGTATACACCACAGTTTCGCCTCAGATCCGGGAATCGGCAGCAGCAGCCACTCTGGATGAAGCCATTAACGGAACGCAGATACGTTATCTCCATCTTCAACAGGGCGATTCTAAAAATAGAGGAACTTACGTTCGCTATATTGAGGCATAACGCCGTTTTTCGATGAAGAGGAGGCCCATAAGACATCTGAGTTCTGTTAATATCTGGGAAATCGCGGGAAATATGTAAATAAGATACCTCCGTTCCTTTATCTCGAAATCTCTCAAGTGAACGGCGGTATGAACGCAGCAACGAATACGCCGGCCTGCCTACCCTGCAGTCATAACCCGGCCTGGTCGTTCCTTCCATTGCCGGTCCCGCCCCCCTCCTTCGCCGTTTCTACTGTAAGTTTTCACCTTCCTCTGCTCCAATAATGGGTCCATGACGGAGTCTCCAGCCGAAAAGCCCCCCTGGCCGCCCTATGACAGGTCCGCATGTTCCCTGCGTAACACGTCCGCCTTTATCGACAAATAGGAGTCTTGCCGCGATCACCGCAGCAGACTCCCGTTTGTTTTACGCGCCCACTACAGGGCCTCCTCAGGATACCTTTACCTTACCGCACAGCGGTTGGGTCCGATCTCCATCTCCCGCTGCTTCTCCTCATCCGGCTGAAGCTTGCCCCTGTTCGTCTCCCGGATCTCCCGGTAAGCGTTCGGCTGCGGCGGCAGGCTCTCCGTTACCAGCCTGCGGAAGGCCGGCTCCTCCCCGAGACGCAGACCGTGGTTGCGCTCGAACAGACTCCCAAGCTGGGCCGAGACGCTTCCATCTTCGTTCAACTCATCCACGGTCATGAAGTGAGCCGGCAGGACGGTCAGGTCACCAGGAAGCTGCTTGTACGTTGTGTGCAGAGATTCTTTAAGATCGCCGGCCCAGTCCTCCGCTTTTCCCGCGAGGTCCGGTCTCCCGATCGAATCGATGAAGAGGGTATCACCGGTGAGCAAAAACCGTCCGTCCACGATGAAGGAGGTCGAACCGATCGTATGTCCCGGGGTATACAGCGCATGAATGCGGATCGTCGCGCTTCCAATGGTGATAGTCTGTCCATCCTCCAGCTCTTCGTATTCGAACGTCACCTCTTCCGCGTCCTTCGGGGGCAGCCAGTATGCAGCCCCGGTTTCCTCGGCTATTCTCCGCCCGCCGGAGATGTGGTCGGCATGCAGATGGGTATCGAACACGTGGGTCATGCGTGCACCAAGGGATTTGGCAAAATCCGTATAGACGTCCGTCATCCTCGCAGCGTCGATCACCGCGGCTTCCCCATCCGAAACGGCCATATAAGACAGGCACCCTTTGCCTACCCGTACGAATTGGTACAGCTCGCCTCCCCCGCTAAGCTCCCCTACCTTGACCGGTTCGAGGTGCTCGCTCCATGCCTTCATGCCGCCCTGCAGATAGGCTGTCCGGAAACCGACTTCCGACAGCATCCCGGCCACCATGACCGATGAGCCCTCTTTGGCGCACACCACCAGAACCTCTTCACCGGCTGGCAGCAGATCCTTCATCTCGTCTACTCCATCCAGCAGGTCGAAGTACGGCACATTCAGGTGACGGAACCTCTTCCCTTCGATCTTCCAATCCGCAAAATCGCTCGAGTTGCGCACATCCAGGATGAACAGCGCTTCCCGACCAACGACTTTCGCTGCGACTTCCCCTGCCGACATCGCTCTTACTTCCATGCTCATATACCCCCCGGAGTATTATTTCGGACAAAAAAATATAGCATTACGCATCAAGACTCTGCTTCGCTGACCTTCTCTCCGGTCCATCGGCTCATGCCTGGTACTACGTTGAAGACCTTCGTAAAGCCGGCCTCCGCCAACTGCTGAGCGGCAAGATCACTGCGGCTGCCGGTCCGGCAGATCACATAGAGCGGCTTCTCCCGGTCCAGCTCACCGGTCCGGGACTCGAGCTCGCCCAGTGGAATCGACAGGGCTCCCGGAATGTGGCCGAACAGGAACTCGGCCTCTTCCCGGACATCCAGCACCGTCAGCGCCTCGCCCGCATTCAGCAGCCGCAGCAGCTCTTCATTCTCCGCCGCATGCGGGTGCTTCTTCTCCTGCTGCTCCTCCCCCGCCGATTTGCGGAGATAATGCTTTAGCAGGCCTCCGTCCTCCACGGTACCGAGGTACTGGTGCCCCCTGCTTTCCGCCCAAGCTTTGAGATCGGCGGTGGAGCCTTGATCCGTAGACTGGACCTCTACAATGCGCCCTGGCTCCAGGTCGTTCATGGCTTTCTTCGTCCGGACAATAGGCATCGGGCAGGCCAGTCCTTTGGCATCCACGATCAGATTGGCTTTGATATTCACGCAACGTGCTCCTTCCCTATGTGGAATCCGATCATGGATCAGATGAACAGGTTGACATTGCCGTTCTCAGCTTCCCCGAGATACGCAGCTACGCCGGCGTACTCCAAGCCGTCTATGAGCTCTTCAGGCTGGAGACCGAGCAGGTCCATGGTCATCGTACAGGCGACCAGCTTGACTCCTTGTTCCTTGGCGAGCTCGATGAGATCAGGCAGGGGCATCGCATTATGTTTTTGGATGACATGCTTGATCATCTGCGGCCCCATACCGGCGAAGTTCATACGCGACAGCCCCATCCGGTCCGCGCCGCGCGGCATCATCTTCGCAAACATCCGCTCCAGGAGGCCTTTCTTCACAGGTGCAGGCTGCTCTTTACGGAACGCGTTAAGGCCCCAGAAGGTGGAGAAAATGGTCACTTCATGATCATAGGCCGCAGCCCCGTTGGCTATAATAAAGGCGGCCATCGTTTTATCGTAATCTCCGCTGAACAGGATAATGGTGGTCTTCTTTTGGTCCGTCATGGTGCCGGGTTCTCTCCTTTAAAGTGGACTCACTGATGTTAGATTTATTACCTATACCTGTATGGGTATATAATGGTCAAAAAAGGCTCGGCCAGCCGGGTCAGCCCTTTTGGATCCAGAATTTCAGCACGCCGTCCTCCTCCCGGTCAGCAAGCAGCCGGTGTCCTCCGGACTTGGCCCATGCCGCCAGGTCGTTCTTGGCTCCTTTGTCGGTGGCGTGTACTTCAAGTACCTGGCCTGCGCTCAGCTCCTGCATTGCTTTCCTGGTTCTGACTATCGGTATCGGACAAGCCAGGCCTTTGGCATCCAGTACTTTATCTGCGTTGGTCATGATCGTGCATTCCTCCGTTGTTGTTTGTTCGTTGTCTTGTGATCATCGGGCTAGTACAAATTATACTTATACCCCTATGGGTATATTAAACGCAAAAAAGGGGGCTGTCAATCCCCCACCCTGCGGGTTAACAAGCCGGCAGCCCGCTGTCCGGCAAAGCTTCGCAATCCGTCATAAATCTGTCCCGAAGCTCCGCTGCTGCCGGCACTCCCATCTATGCTTACGGCCAGGGATCAACGGCTTTTCACAAGCAGCTCTACCGCTTCATGTACCATTCTGCCCGTATCGTTCCCTTTGGCTTTCTCTTCCAGAATGCACTGCTCCAGATTAACCGCCACAATATAGGCCATCGCTTTATCCGCGGCACTGCGTACAGCCGATAGCTGGGCAATGACATCCTTGCACTCTTTGCCCTCTTCCATCATCTTCAGCACGCCCCGGATCTGGCCTTCCATCCGCTTGAGACGTTGGCGAACTTTATCATCGTAGGTCCGCATGGTGAACTTCCCCCCTTATACTCCTGCAGGTATACCTATTATGTCCGATAACATGGAGAAGGACAAGGACAGGGCGCGTTCTGCAGCGCATATATCTCGGCAAACCCTTTTCGCTTCAGCACCCGGGCCGCCTTGATACTCTTGCGGCGGTTATCCGTCATAAGAAGGACCGGCTCACCCGGCTTCAGCTCTTTCTTCCAGACGTACGGAAGGCGGCCGAGCGAGATGTTCACCGCTCCGGGAATCGGATCCCGCCGGGCATCCAGTTCATCACGGATATCCACCCTCTTCAAGGACGCCTGGGAAGGAATCCTGTGCACGTCCCCCGGATCCAGGAACACCAGCCCCTTCACCGGCATCCAGCTTCTAAGGGCCCACACGATACACAATCCAAGCAGCAGCAAAATGGTCATGAACAGAACATCCCTCCGCAGGCTCCACCCAACCATGAATTAAGGATAGTGGAGAACCCTAATTTTAGGAGCAGTCAGTACATACCTATATACACATACCCCTATACGTACTGATAGTAGAGCATCAGCCACTGCGCTGTCAACCGGCTTCCGGAGTGATGCTCTTCCACCTGCGAGTATATACCTCTAGCCACCGGGCGAAAAAAAGAGGCATGCCGAGCCGTCCCGGCATACCTCCATTTACATTTGTACCGATGCTTCCGCAGCGCGGGTTCTTCCCCTCTTCACGCGGTCTGCACCGCTTCCCGCTCCAGAGCCGCCTTACGCCCCGCAGCGATCATCGCCTGGGCGGCGGCGATGCGGGCGAGCGGCACCCGGTAAGGCGAGCAGCTCACATAGTCGAGGCCCGCTCCATGGCAGAAGAAGATCGAATCCTTGTCTCCGCCGTGCTCCCCGCACACGCCGGTTTTCAGGGCCGGCTTCACGGCGCGTCCCTTCTCAACGGCCCACAGGATGAGCTCGCCCACTCCCTCTTCGTCGAGCACCTGGAACGGGTTCTCCGGCAGCAGCTTGTGCTCCAGGTAGTGTGTCAAGAACTTGCCTTCCGCGTCGTCCCGGCTGTAACCGAACGTCATCTGCGTGAGATCGTTCGTCCCGAAGGAGAAGAAATCCGCATGCCATGCGATCTGCCCGGCCGTGATGGCCGCGCGCGGGACCTCGATCATCGTCCCGACACGGTAAGGCACCTCCGGCAGAAGCTCACCCAGCACACGGGCAGCCGTCCGGTCGACGAGCTCCCGCAGGCGCTTCAGCTCGTTCGCATGGCCAACCAGCGGGATCATCAGCTCGGGCAGCACCTCGATTCCCTCCGCCCTGCAGGTGAGCGCCGCACGGAACAGCGCTTCGACCTGCATCTCGTAAATATCCTCGAAGAGGATGCCGAGCCGGCAGCCGCGCGTGCCGAGCATCGGATTCATCTCGTGCAGTCCCCGCACCTTGCGGAGGAGGGTGTCGACCTTCTCCTTCTCCGCCCGGTCGGACGAAGCATCGCAGGAGAGGCGGGCCTGCTGGACGATGAGGTGCTCGAGGCTCGGCAGGAACTCATGCAGGGGCGGGTCAAGCAGCCGCACCGTTACCGGCAGGCCGGCCATCGAGCGGAAGATGCCCTCGAAGTCCTCCTGCTGCATCGGCAGCAGCTTGCCGAGGGCCTCCCTGCGCGCCGCATCGTCCTCGGCCAGGATCATCTCCTGCACGACCGGCACCCGCTCGACGGACATGAACATGTGCTCGGTCCGGCACAGGCCGATCCCTTCGGCGCCCAGCTCTCTTGCCTTGGCCGCATCCTCCGGCGTATCGGCATTGGTCAATACCTTGAGGCGGCGGATCTCATCCGCCCAGCCGAGCAGCGTGGACAGCTCCGGCGAGATCTCCGGCTCCTTCAGGAGCAGCTTGCCGAGAATCACCCGGCCGGTCGCCCCGTCGATGGAGATCCACTCGCCTTCGTTCACCTGCTTCCCGCCGATGGTGAAGCTCCCTTCCCCGATGCGAAGCGCTTCGCAGCCGCAGACGCACGGCTTGCCCATGCCCCGGGCGACGACCGCCGCATGGCTGGTCATGCCGCCCCGCGTCGTCAGCACGCCGGTGGCGGCCAGTACGCCGTGGATGTCCTCCGGCGTCGTCTCCGCCCGGACGAGCAGTACCTGCCGGCCCGCTCTCGCCCACTCCTCTGCGGTGTCCGCGTCGAATACGGCCTGTCCTGTAGCAGCCCCCGGCGAAGCCGGCAGGCCGCTCGCCAGCACGTTCAAGGGCTGCCCCTCATCGATCGAGCGGTGCAGGAGCTGATCCAGATGGCTCACTTCGATGCGCTCCAGGGCCTCCGGCTTTGAAATGACGCCTTCCTCCACCAGATCCGCCGCTATTTTCACGGCCGCCTGTGCCGTTCTTTTGCCGCTGCGCGTCTGCAGAATATACAGCTTCCCGTTCTCGATCGTAAACTCGATATCCTGCATGTCCCGGTAGTGCCGCTCCAGTTTCTGCGCCACTTCTTCGATCTGCAGGTGCAGCGCGGGCTGTTCCCCTGCAAGACCGGCGATCTCCTGCGGGGTACGGATACCGGCCACGACATCCTCTCCCTGGGCGTTCATCAGATACTCACCGTACAGCACCTTCTCCCCTGTAGAAGGATTGCGGGTGAACAGCACGCCCGTCCCGCTGTCCTCCCCGAGATTGCCGAAGACCATGGACTGGATGTTGACAGCCGTCCCCTGATGGTCCGGGATCCGGTTCAGCTTGCGGTACACCACGGCCCGCGGATTGTTCCACGAGCGGAATACCGCCTCGATAGCCATGTGCAGCTGGTCGAACACCGCTTGAGGGAAGGCGACGCCGGCCTTCTTCTTGATCACCCGCTGGTAGGCCCGGCACAGCTCTTCCAGTCTCTCCGCGCTGAGCTCGCTGTCTTCCGTGCAGCCCTGTTCCTTCTTGAGCAGAAGCAGCTCCCGTTCAAAATGATAATGCTCGATCTCGAACACCACATTCCCGAACATCTGCAGGAGGCGGCGGTAGCAGTCATAGGCAAAACGGGGATTCCCCGTCATAACCGCAAGTCCGGCCACCGTCTCGTCGTTGAGACCGAGATTCAGGATCGTATCCATCATGCCGGGCATGGAGGTTACCGATCCCGACCGGACGGAGACCAGCAGCGGGGCTTCCGCCCGTCCGAAGCCCTGGTTCTTAAGCGCTTCGATGGCGGACATAGCGGAAGCCACTTCGTCCATCAGGCCTTCGGGCAGAAGATTCCCTCCCGCGAAGTAAGCCCGGCACACCTCGGTCGTTACAGTGAAGCCCGGAGGGACAGGCAGTCCCGCCTTGGTCATCTCGGCCAGATTCGCCCCCTTGCCCCCAAGCAGTGTCTTCATCTCCGCATTCCCTTCCGTAAAAAACAGCACCCTCTGTTTTCTCATCCGTCTTTCTCCTCCCATCTCTATATGAACATAAAATGTGACGCACTATTCTTATTTAGTATGTATTATATTTTTGATATTACCTTTTGTGTTGATATATTTCAACCGTTTTGTTTTATTAATAATGCGTTTTATATATTTTTCCGTTCAACATTCCGTCATAAATGGAGGAGCCATCTGTACAGCGCAACAATCATGATAGAAACTGCGTTTGTAAATATATAATATTTTCCAATTAAGGAAATGGAGGCTGCTTGCTTGAAAGGATTTGTTTTCAGTCTGACTTGTGCCGCTGCACTCATCATTAGTGCTATCACTTTTGCAGACCTTAAGGCAGACCTTGCTCTCTCCGGGGATCCATCCGGGGATGCTATTCAAACAGAAGATGGTGTGTTTGTAAAAGTGCCCGCGCTGGGACAGATCACCCAAGACGAGATTGCTTTTGATACTGGACAAACAACGAATCATACCAAAATGATTATTAATGCAAACGGAGACATTTATATCAAGGAAGAGGCTGCTCCCACAGGCCCGATCAAAGCAACCCGTGAGGAGACCCTCACCCCTGCTCGGATTGATAAGGAATGGAAGTCTGCTTTTTGCTGCCAATCTACAGAAACAAGAACATTTCATATCAACGAGGGCTCTGGCCACGTGAAGCTGTTTATTCAAAATAAATCAAGCACGGAACTCAGCTATAACGTTCAGCACAGAGAGAGTGGAATGGTATACTCCTCTGGTCACATCAGCGGAGGCGGCCATGCGACTTGGCTGAGTTGGGAGAAGGATCCGCAGGGAGTGAGGACCGGCGATTATCACGTTATTTTCTCAGGTGGCAATAATGACGTTAGCGGTGAATACTGGGGTCAAGCAGCCTCCTTGCTTTCTGAAATCCAGGTCAATTAGACAGCCGGCAATCCAGAAGAAACTTCCACTTACTTGTTATGCTAACCTGAGTGATATAAAGCGGCAAGCTCGGCTTCTCGTTTCATCCGCGGTTCGCGAACAGCAATGAAGCAGCCGGTTTGATCATTGGCGAGGGAACGGCGATGATCATGCTTTTTCCCGAACCTGTGTTCAAGGGCTTTGCGGGAAATGAGATTGCCGACACAACAAAGGGCACGGAGGTATTATTCTCCATTGGTGCAGGGAGTCCGGAAGAAGTGGATGATATGGTCCGCAGGGCGGTTAGTGCAGGTGGAACAGTCTACGGTAAAACCGGATACAAGGATGGCTGGATGTACGCTGGCGGCTTCGTCGATTTGGACGGTCATCGCTGGAATGTGCTGCATATGGATATGAGCAAGATGCCGCAGGAGTAACCTGTTCCCTTTCATTCAGGCTGCGCTGGGCCAACAGGGAAGAATTGCATATAAAAAAACGCCTCCCCCGCCTGTCTTTACGACAAGCTTGGAGAGGCGTTTTTCTGCTGTGCAGGTCTATTCCTTGCAGCCCTGAAGCGAACGATCCGCTAGCTAGTTCTTCGTAATCCGCACATCGTCGAGATAGACAGCCGACGTCCCGGTTCCACCGAAGCTCTCGAACTTCAGCCCGACCGCCTTGACGCTGCTGAGGTCGCTGATGCCTGCGAGCGGCAGCGCAATCGTCTTGAAGCCGCTGGAGTCCACATCGACCGGGCCGCTGTCCGTCCAAGTCCAGCCTGCGCCGGTCTTGATGTACAGCCTTGCCTTAGCCGTGCCGCCGGCCAGCTTCACTTGGGCGCTCAAGCTGTCCACCGCGCTCAGATCAAGGCTCTCGAACTTGACGAGCTCGAAGTCGCTGCCCGCCAGCGAGAACGGGGCGCCCAGGGCGTGCGTTCCTTCCGCATAAACATCCGCCGAGACGGCGGCGGCTCCCGCGCTAGCGTTGTTCACATCGACGGCCCAGCCCTGTACGCCGTCCTCAAAGCCGTACAGCAGACCCGGCTGTGCCGGCGTGCTGCCCGGGCCGGTGCCGCCGTTCGGCACGCCGCCCGTCCCGTCGTTGTAAGCCTGGATCTCGTCGAAATACAGCGTTCCGCTGGTGCCTGCTGTGCCTTCCGCCTTGTTCACATAGACGCCGAAGGAGCGGATGTCCTTAAGATTCTCTTTGGTCATCACCTTCCCCGCATTGGCCGTATCCCATTGAGCCGGAGTGAACTGGCTGAACGGAATCTCCACCACACCGGCCGTCGTACCGGCCAGCGACGGGTAAGCCTCGAACGAGATCCCGCTCGCATTCACCTGGAGGACGAGCTTCTGCCCGCTGCCGTCCGGGGCCAGCCAGAGCTTCAGCTTGTTGGCCTCCGACCAGTCCACATTGTTCATGTTCTTGACCTGCCCGGTATAGCCTTGGCCGCCAACGTTATAATCGAACTTCAGGCCGTATTTGCCCCCGTTCTTATGCTCCGCATCCAGCGCGATCGTATTGAGATCGCCGGCCGGGCTGTAAGCTGCATCCAGCAGTTCATTGCTGCCCTTGTAGAGATCGAACGTGTCGACGACCAGCGGGTCGGTATTGCCCTGCACGTCGCTGACGAACACCTGGATCGTCTGGGACAGCACCTCGCCGTTCTTCGCATAAGACTTCACAGTCAGCGTCGTGCCCGATTCATCGAGGGCCGCGCCCGGTGTCCAATCCGCCGTATAATAAAAGCCTTCGGCATCAAGCTTCATCGGATGCTCGGCCGGGTCGCTGCCGATCCGGTAGGTCATCTTCTTGACCTTCTGGTTCACCGCATGGGCGCGGATGGTCGTCGGCTTCATCGTCGGTACCGTCTGGTTCGCCGTCGGAGAGGCGATGTGCATGAACGGCCGCTCCTTAGCGGCCCGCACCTTCCGGCTGTACGGCTTGCCTGCTCTGACCTCGTCGCTGAAGGAAGTGTAGGCGTCTTCATAATACTTCTCGAAATCCGGCAGCAGCTCGTGGTCGCCGAGCCCGTTCGGCGCGTTCCGGTAAGGCACGAAGATCGAATCCGTGTTAAAATTCGCCCAGGTCAGCATGTAAGCCATCCGCTTCGCATCCGGATCCGACTTCAGCGCCGCGGCCAGCTTCGTATAGAACTGCAGGTCCTTCGTGCCCGTCGGCTTCACTCCGGAGTAGCCGAACTCGGTGAACGCCGCGATCTTCCCTTTGCTGTCCGCCAGTCTTGAGATCAGCTTCGCATCGTTCACGGCCGTATCGAACCAGCCCTGAGTCGAGCCGTCATAATAGGTATCGAAGCCGAGAATGTCGACATAGTCGTCGCCCGGGTAGGTCTCCAGGAAGGTCGCTTCCGTGCTGTTGAACGGGCTGCCCGGCGAGAATGCGTACAGGAAGTTATGAACGCCCTTCTTGTCGCGCAGGTATTCCACCGTGTAGCGGTAAATCTCGATGTACTGGTCCTTTGTACGGTATGGGGCCCCCCACCAGAACCAACCCCCGTTCTGCTCATGGAACGGACGGAAGATAACCGGGATCGCTTTGCCCTTGTCGTCCTTCAAGTGGTTCGCGAAGTCCGCGATGGTGTCGAGGAACCGGTTAAACTCCGCATGCTTGTCGCCCCCCGGCAGGATGTGGGATAATACTTGTCCCTTCGTATCATAGAAGGTGCCGCCGGTGACGAAGTTCGGCATGTGCGAGCTCAGCGTGAGCACGCCGCCCTCCTTGTACGCCGACTTCATCACGGCGATCAGCGCATCGCGGTTCTGCTCCTTCGCCGCGCCCAAGGTGCCCGGCTTCTCGTGGCCTTCGAGGCTCAGCGTATCCCAGCCGAACAGCCCCGGCAGATCGCCCACGGCGTTCTTCACCTCGGACTGTGTGCCGTCCTTCGCCGTAATGGAGAGGCCCTCCGTCGTCGCATGCTGGTGTCCGAACAGAATCTCCCTGCCGCGGATGTCCTCCAGATAGGCGAACAGCGACCGGGTCTCCGCCGTCGCATCCTTGTCGGCGAGATTCTCCACCCGCACACGCGCCTTCTTCGAAGCCTCTCCCTTCCCGGGTCCCCAGGAGGCTTCTTCCTCCGCTCCGGCACGAACCTCGGTCTTGGCCGGGGCTCCCTGCGCCGCGGCCAGCGCCGGAGTGACCGGTGCCGCCAGCAGAGCTGCCGTAACCACGCCGCTCATCCACTTGATTCTTCTCGTCATCACATTCACCTGTCCTCTTCGTCATATTGGGCCAAGCATGGTGAAGCGTCCCCTCATGGGCTAACGCAGCCGGTCTCACCTCCCCGCCGGAATACGCGCATGCCTTCTCTCCGGCTCCCGGAGCGTCCAATCTGTTGGTTCGAGGGCCGGAGAGGCCCCCGCTGCTAAGATTTTACCGCCCCGTCCGTAACCCCCGAGATTATAAACCGCTGCGCCGCGAGATAGATGATCAGCGTGGGCAGCAGAACGGCGATGATTCCCGCCGACAGCACGTTCCACTGCGACATGCGGTCCTGGGTGAAGAGCATCAGCCCGCTGGTGATCGTGGACAGCTTCGAGGAAGGCATATACACCGTCGGAATGAAGAAATCGTTATAAATGCCGACCACCTTCAGGATCGAGATGGTGGCGATCGCCGGACGCATCAGCGGGAGAATCACCGACCAATAGACCCGGAAGTAAGAAGCGCCCTCCACCCTCGCGCTCTGGTCGAGCTCGGTGGGGATTTTGTACATGAACTGCATGAACATATAGATATCGAGCACGCCCGCAGCCGAATACAGCAGCAGTCCGGCGTACAGGGTGTTGTACAGCGCCAGGCTCTTGATCACCGTGAAGGTGGCAATCGCCGTCGTCGTAGTCGGCAGCACGGCCGCGAAGACATACAGGCCGAGGATCAGCTTGCGCCCGCGGAACTTGAAGCGCGTGATGACATAAGCGACCATCGTTCCCATGAAGATGCTGGTAATGAGCGAGACGACAATCAGGATGCCGACATTCTGGAAGCCGAGCAGCATTTTCCCCCGCCTCCAATACACCTTGAAGTTCTCGAAGTTCAGGAAGTTCTGCGGCAGGTCCCATACCTGCGAATACATGTATTCCTGATTGGACTTGAAGGAGACCAGGAATACGATCAGGATCGGCGCAATCACCAGAACCACGAAGCCCAGCAGCAGCGCATAATTCAGCAGACGGAGTGCGGGGTGATTGACCACCAGCCCCGATTCCATGGCACGTTTTCTCCTCATCCCTCTTCCCCCCCGCCGCGGATCACCAGGTTCTGGACCAGCAGCACGACCAGCACAATGGCCAGCAGGAAGACCCCGAGTGCGGATGCCAATCCGAAGTTGTGAAAGTTAAATGCCGTATAGTAAGCCATAGATGCAAACGTCTGCGTCCGGTCGCCGGGACCGCCCTTCGTCATGATGAACGGCTGGAAGAAGGCCTGCAGCGCCCCGTTCAAGCTCAGGAAGAGATTGATCTGTACGACCAGCTTCATGCTCGGAATCGTGATGAACCGGACCTTGTGCAGAAAGTTGGCGCCGTCGATGCTCGCCGATTCGTACAGATCCCGCGGAATCGACTGCAGCGCGCCGAGGAAAATCACCATCGCCAGACCCGTATTCTGCCACAGCCCCATGAAGGCCAGCGACATGTTCGCCCACCAGCTGTTGCCGAGGAAGCGCACCGCATACTCTTCAAGGCCGATGCCCCGGAGCAGAATGTTAACGGGGCCGTCTTCGAAGTTATACATGTAGCTGAACATGTAAGCGACCGCCACCCCATTCAGAATATAGGGCATGAACAGGAAAGAGCGGAAGAACCGCTTGCCCCGGATATTCGAATCGAGCAGGATCGCAAAATACAAGCCGAGGAACGTCTGGATCACCGAGATGATCACATAAGCGAGGTTATTGACGAGCGTCTTCCAAGCCATATTCTCCCGGAGAATCGTCGTGTAATTATCGAGTCCCACATAGTTGTATGTCGGCTTCATGCCGTCCCAATCCGTCAGGCTCATCTGGAACAGCTTCAGGGCCGGATAGTACGAAAATACAAGCAGGATGATGAGTGGAAGCGCCAAAAACAGCCCGATCGTCCATCTTCTTTCCCATATGTCATTACTGCTCTCCAGCATGGGCCTCTCCGCCTTTGTCTTTACTTTGGGTCATGGGGAAGAGAGCCGGCTCCGCTTGCGCCCTGCCGGCCCGCCTCCACCCTCCCCGAATTTACTTGCCAAGCGCCTTGCGTGCATCCGCCCACTTCTTGTTATACTTGTCGATCACTTCCTGCGGATTCTCCGCAAGCACATATTCCTGGGCGACCTTCTTCGTATCGATCTGCGCCTTGTTGATGAGCTCCTGGTATTCCGGCTGGAGCGCTTCCCATTCCACAATCGGAAGGTTGTACGAGAACAGCTCCTTGAGGAAAGGCTCCTCGGCTTTGTAATCCTTGTTCGGTGGAATCATCCCCGCCTTCTTCGGCATATAGCCCTTATCCCACATGAACTTCAGGAACGCTTTCGCCGCCTCAGGGGACTTCGAGTTCTTCGTCACCCCGTACATATAGTCCGCCGAGCCGACGAGCGCCTTGGCGCCCGGCGCCGGGAACATCCCGATATCCTCCGGCTTGCCGCCGTTCTGTTCGATCTGGGCCGGCAGCCAGGTGCCGAGATAGGTCATGCCGATCTTGCCCTGGGCCAGGTCGCGCTTGGATGCGTCCCAGTTCGTGGACATAAGATCCTTCTCGAGATACCCTTTGTCCGCCAAGGTCTTCAGGAATTGAATTCCCTCCAGCAGAGAGCCCGGCTCCTTAGCGAAAAGGTCCTTACTCACCAGCGTGTTCTGGTAGTTCTTCGAACCGGTCATATCATTGGAGTAAGCCCCGTCGACGTAATTGCCGAGCGGCCAGCCATCCTTGAAGTTCGAGGCGACCGGCGTAATCCCCTTGGCCTTCAGCTTCTCCGCTGCGGCGAGGAATTCTTCCATCGTCTTCGGCGCCTGCTCGATGCCGGCCGCACGGAATGCGGCTTTGCTGTAGATGAAGCCCTGGTAGTTCACACCGATCGAAAGCGTATACAAATGATTGTCCGGCCCCGCGCCGTTTTCGTAATACCACAGGTTCTCCTTGGTATACCCCAGGTCGTCGATCGGAACGAAGTAGGTCGGATAGTCCTTCCTCGTCATCCCCAGTCCGCTCGGGACGAACATGATGTCAGGGAGCTCGTTCGCGGCAATCTGCGTCTTCAGCACATCATCGCCCTTGCTGGATTCCACCGTGATCTTCACGCCCGGATTCTTCGCGGTGAACTCTTCGGCGATGTCCGTGAGCACCGTATCGGCCAGGTCGGTCCGGTGAGTCAGGAACGTAATGTCCCCCTTCAGCCCCGAGGCCTCGGACGAAGATGAGCCTTCGGCAGGCTCAGGACCCCCGGAAGAGCAGGCTGCAAGCAGGGATGTCGCTGCGAAGGCAGCAGCCAGAATGGCAATCGAACGTTTCAAAAGAAGTTCCCCCTCGACTAATTTGTTTGATATGTTTGCTTATTTGTTATTATTCTAACGAATTTATCTCCTTGGGAACATCACCGAATTTAAGATTTCTTTGCATTTTTACAGATCTGGCTCGGGCTTGGCCAAACGGAGGCGAGCCGGATCAAAGTGGAGGAAGGCGATAATAAGGCCGCAAAAGAAAAGAGCAGCTGCTCAATATCGAGCAGCCGAACATGCAAAAAAGCCGTTTCCCGGCAGGAACGGCTTTCCATTACTTTCATGCAGCGGCGAGGGCAGGCTGCCTCGCGGATGGCTTTTACGTGCGCAGTCCTCCGCACTGGGAGTGAATCCTTACAACGCGGTTCGTTTGCTTCGTCATCACTTGATCCTGCGTTCTCGGGCGGATGAATACTCAAGCAGCATGCGATTCAGCTCAAGGACCAGCTGTGCAGGATCGCCGCACCCGGTCAGCAGGGCTTCCCTGATTATCGCGCCGGCCTGCTCCTGGAAGGCGATATATCCGTCAAAGCGCGGACGCACATACCCTAGATCCAACGTACGGAGCGTATCGCGAAAAAAATGATGGGTAAGCTCATTGGCCGCTTCATCCGTCCACGCACTGCGGTGCCCTGGCTGCCCGCCGCTGGTCACGTAGGTCGTGCGCTGAAACGTGCCTCCGGCCACCAGCTGAACATACTCCACGGCCGCTCGGATATGCCGGCAGCGGTTCGATACGGCGATCCCGACACCCCCGATCATGCTCCCGCGGGGCAGCCCCGTGTCCGAGGGAATATCGGCATACCGGAGAAGGTGCGAAGCAAAGCCCCGCCTCGCATAATTCGAGTAGCCGTAGATCAATGGAACATAAGCAATCTGATCGGTGGAGGCCATCAAGTCGGACATGCCGATCGGATCCATCGAGAAGGAACTCTGGTGCAGATAAGGTGCAAGCTCCTGCAGCCGGCTGAGCGCCTCTGCGCCGATCTCCGGCTGCAGTTCGGCCCCCTCCTTCCAGAAGCTGCCACCCGATAGCTGAGCGCTCAGCGTGACGAAGCTCGCGAAGGCATGAACCGGCAGAAGCGGGAGCCCGAGCTTCTGCTCCTCAGGCAGCTCCCTGGCGAGCAGGCGAACTTCCTCCCACGTCGACGGCACCTTGAAGTGATGCCGCTCCAGGAGATCCTCCCGGTATGCACTTACCTGAGCCGCAGCATCCGCAGCCAGCGCCCACTGCTTCCCGTTCCAAGAATAGCTGTCGTGGCTTAGGCCCACGCTGCTGCGGCGCTGATCCTCGAGGTAAGCCTCGGAGATCCAATCATTCAAGGGTACGAGTACATCGTGCCCCACCGCTGCACCGATATGAGGGTGATCGATCATGATGAAGTCATACGTCTCGGCTAATCGCTCAAGCGGATACGCCTCGAAGTCATGAAGCGATCTGGCATCCCAGCTGATCTCGATCCCGGGATGCTGCTTCTTGAAAGCCTCCGAGGCAGCCTCCAGCGGCAGCACCCCTCTCGGATGGTCCCATGTCATGCCGCGCAGATGAATCATGTCCCCATTTCCCCCTCGATTTCTTACTCGATTTCTTCCTTGATTTCCTTCAGATAAACCGGTCGGTTCTCCTCCATGGAGCGGTAGGCGGCAAATACCATCTGCAGCGTCAGCAGATTGTCCCGGACGCTGTTCTCCGGCTCCCGCTCCTCCTCGACCGCCCGCATCAGCTCGCCCATGGTGCCCATGAAGGCATGCGGAAACCACCGGCCCTCCAGCGCCGGCTGGAACCACGACGGACCAAGCTGCTTCGTGCAGTAGCTTATCGTATCCTCCCGCCCATGCGGATAGTTGTACAGCGCGCCGTTGGTTCCCTTGATGATGCCTTCCGTCCCCTCAAAGCGGAACGTGGCATACCAATCCTCAGGCTCAGCCCAGTTGTTATGATTATCGTGAATGAGGGCTCTGCCCTCGCCCGGGAATTTGATATGCATCAGTGTGCGCGTCTCCCCAAGGCTCGTCTGCCCGGGATAACGGGCACCGTCCGCGTAGAGATATTCCGGCTTCCCGAACAGGAAGCGGATGGAATCCAGATAATGAATGCTGTGATACAGCACCTCCAGCCGGGGAATCTTCGTAATCCAAGGCCAGGATTCCCAATCCGTCCTGACATTGACTTGGATGGAGGCCTGCAGGGGAGCTCCCAGCCAGCCCTGCTCCATGATGGCCTTGCTGGCGCGTATGCCCGGGGACCACCGCATCTGCTGGTTCACGGCAGCCCGTATGCCGGCCTGCTCACATAAGGAGGCTATACAGTGAGCTTCGCGGTAGTCCTCGCTGAGCGGCTTCTGGCACAGCAGGTGCTTGCCTGCGGCGGCCGCTTCCTTCACCACCTGAAGCTGGTGCTTGGCAGGAACCGCAATATCAACGATGGTTACCGAAGCATCCTCCAACAGCTCGGAGAGTGTGGAATACACCTTCGGTATCCCGTACTGCCCCGCAAGTGCACTGGCCTTGGCCCGATCGACGTCATAGATGCCTTCGACACGAAACCCCGCCATCCGGTAGGCCGGCAGGTGGCAGGACGCCACGATCTCCCCCGCTCCCACGATGGCGATTCCCATCGTCCGGTCCTTCGGAAGCTTGGGCTTGTAGTCGAGCTGGGGCTCCCTCATGCCGATGCCCCCTTCCGCTTCACCATAAGCAGATGCTCACACACCAGCACCGTCTCTCCGCGTTGGTTGGCCACCTCACACAGTTCGGTAACGAACCCGTAGTCCGGCCGCTTCGGATGCTCGCGCTTCTCCTTCCACGTCACCCGGACGCGGATCGTATCCCCGATGAATACCGGCTTAATAAACCGAAGCCGATCATATCCGTAGGAGAAGGCCTCAGGGTTCACCTCTCCCGCCGTCATGCCTACCGCTACGCTGAAGATCAGTGTCCCATGTGCGATCCGCTGCCCGAATTCCTGCGTCCTGCACCATTCGGCATCCATATGATGAGGATAAAAATCGCCGGTTTGTCCCGCATGCATCACAATGTCCGTCTCCGTGATCGTTCTTCCCATGGTTTCTCTTATAGCACCGATTTCATATTCCTCGAAGCATACCGACCGAAACATCGCCTGACTCCTCTCTCTGATCCAGATCCAGATGGAAAACGTCCTCCATGCCCGCATTCACCCGGCTTCCTCGTCTCCGGCGGCTGCCGACAAGGCTTGCATATGGCCCCCCCTTAGCCGCCCCTGCCGCTCTCCTAAGGGCGGATACCGTAGAATCGTGACGCCGTACCGCCCAGCACCGCATCCCGCTCCTCAGCGGAGCGTCCCTGCAGGGCGATCCCCGTCTGCTCCCACACCTTGGCATAGTCCCCCGCCAGAAGGGAGACCGGCCAATCGCTCCCAAACATCAAGCGGGCCGCACCGAATTGTTCGAAGGCATGGTCAACATATGGCTGTATATCGGCCGCAGACCAATGCTCCCAATCCGCAGCGGTGTTCAGCCCGGAAATCTTGGCAACTACCTGAGGATACTGCGCTGCCTGTGCCAGCTCCGATGCCCATGGCTCCATGCCTTTCTCCTTAATGGGCGGCTTCGCCAAGTGATCGATGACCATCCGCAGCTCAGGAATATTCTCGGCAAGATACGGGACGTGCTTCAGATGGTTCGGGAACACCGCCACCACGTCGAAGGGAAGCCCGAAGGAGGCCAGCACCCGCAGTCCTTCTACTACCTCCTTGCGGATCACCCAGTCCGGATCCGGCTCGTCATGGATCAAGTGCCGCACTCCCTTGAACAGCGGATTGCCTGCGAAGCGCTCCAGCATTCTCCCCGCCTCGAGCGGGTCGTCCAGCTTCACCCATCCGACAACCCCGCCGATCCACTCATGCTTTGCACCAAGCTCGAGCATAGATTCGGTATCCTCGTAAGAGTTGGCCGCCTGCACAAGCACTGTTTTATCAATGCCTGCCGCCTTCAAGTGAGGCTCCAGTTCCTCCGGCTCATAGGTCCGGAATAACGGACCATGCGAGGGATTCAGCCACGGGTACTCCTGCTTCTCCAAATTCCAAACATGCTGGTGACTATCAACTCTCATGTCAGCTATACTTCCTCCCTCGTAAGCTGAAATTCCTGAAGCAGCTCCTCATTATGCTCCCCGATTCTCGGCGAGCCTGCGGAAGAGACCAGCCTCTCTCCGTCGATCCGGATAGGGCATCGGGTCGTCACCATCGATGCCCCGTTCGCCCGTGTGACCTCTTGTGTCATTTGCAGCACCTGGAACCCGTCGTGCGCCAGTAGACGGTCCCAGGTCAGTACGTCCGCGCACCAGTAGCCGGCCGCTTCAAGCCGTTCCAGCCAATGGACGGTAGTCTCCATAACCAGATGCTCCTTCAGCACCTGCTTGATGGTGTCCCGCTCCGTGAACCAGGATTTGGGATCGGTATAAGCCGCCAGCGCGCCGCACCCAAGCAGCTCTCCGAGATGGGTAACGGATCCCATGGCCAGGGCGATATACCCGTCCAGGGTCTCGTAGATTCCATACGGTGCTCCGAGATAAGCGTGAGCATTACGAACGGAGCTGCGGACCGGGGCTTGACCGCCGTCATTCAGATAGGTGCTCAGCACCTCGAATTGAAAATCAAGAACGGATTCGAGCAGGCTTGCCTCTACCAAGCCTCCTTCCCCGGTCACCCCGCGCCGTACGAGACAGGCTAAGATCCCCTGAACCAGATGGGCGCCGGCCATCATATCGGCAATAGCCAGTCCGAAGGGAACCGGGCCCTGATCTTCGTCACCGCTGAGCCAGGTGAGTCCGGACAACGATTGCACCAGCAAATCCTGGCCCGGCTTATCCTTCCAGGGGCCGCTCGGTCCATAGCCGCTGATCTGACCATAGACTAGCCTTGGGTTCAGCTGTTTTACCTCTTCATATCCGAGCCCAATCTTCTCCATCACACCCGGACGAAAGTTCTGAATGATGACATCCGCGCGCTTTGCCAGCTCGACGACAGCCGCCAGGTCGGAAGGGTCCTTCAGGTTGACCGCCAAGCTCTCCTTATTCCGGTTGATCGAATGAAATAAGGTGCTGTCTCCATCGAGCTCCAGGTTGGAAATATACAGCCTTCGGCACAGGTCCCCTCCGTCCGGCCGCTCGACCTTGATGACACGTGCGCCCAAATCAGCCAGCCGAAGCGCCGCGGAGGGTCCGGAGAGAAACTGACTAAAATCAAGTACAAGCAAGCCTTGCAGCGGCTTCATTAAGGATCCCCTTCTTTCCGTGTATTCCCCTCAACATTCGGTATGCTGGTAGTACCAGTATAGTAAAAATAAAAATCTGCGTTAAAACAGGATACGATAATACCCTTTTTCAACGAAGCTCGATTATGTTATGATAAGTTCACTTGGTTCTCTGGTAGTACCACGGTTTCAGATTACCACCGAATTCTGATGAATTCAATCCTTTTTTGGAGGTTAACCCCACACCATGGTGCAATGGGAAAGTGTAAAACGTGTTACCGTGACGGAACAGATCATGGAGCAGATCGCTCATTTTATTACCGAAGGGCAGTTGAAGGCGGGTGATAAGCTGCCGAACGAGCGGGAGCTTGCCGCAACGCTTGGCGTAACCCGCGGCCGTGTCCGTGAAGCGCTGCGCGCCCTATCCCTGATCGGCCTGATCACGATCAAGGCCGGCGAAGGCAGCTTTGTCAACAATCAGGAGGTCCCGATCCCCGAGGATACGATTGTCTGGATGTTCCATAACGAAATCAACAACCTGGAGGAAGTCTACTCCGCCCGCAAGCTGATTGAGACGGAGGTGTACAGCACCGCTGCCGGCAAACTGACGGCCGGGCACCTGGAGCAGCTGTCCCTGCTGCTGCACCGAATCCGCGGCATGAACGAGCCGTCCGCTGCCGAGGTGCTGCAGCTGCTCGACGAATTTGACCTGCTCATCGGTGAGCACTGCGGTAATGCCATATATTTCAAACTCATGCAGACGATTGTGCATCTGCGGAGAGAAACCAGCATTCACATTCTCCAGGTGCCGGGGGCTGTCGAGAGCAGTATTCATTCCCGCTCCGCCCTGCTCGCTGCATTCGAAAGCGGAGACAGCGAGCAGGTCAAGGCCACTGCCGACGACTTCTTCAAGACCTCCCAAGCCTTCTACGAGTCGTTAGTGAAACATCCTCCCGAATAAAGGAGGATGCTTCTTTTGACATCACTGGCAGCCCTAGTACAAAAGGACATGCTTATAGACATGCCCTAGTAAAGCTCCGGATCCTCCTTGATCGGGATCGTCACGAAAATATTCGTTCCCACGCCCGGTGTGCTGATGATTTCGAGTCCGTACGCTTCGCCGTAGTAGAGCTGAATCCGTTTGTTGACATTATGCAGACCGATGCTGGTTGTCCCTTCCTCCGGATGGCGGAACGACCGGTTGAGCGCCGCGGCCTGCTCCTCCGGCATCCCCTTCCCGTTATCGCAGACCTCGAAGATGAGGTGATCCCCGACACTGTAGCCTCGCACCTCGATCAGACCTCCGCTCGACCGGTTGGTGATGCCGTGGATGATCGCGTTCTCCACAAGCGGCTGAAGGATGACCTTCAGCATCCGCATATCCATCATTTCCTGGCGGATATCGAGGACTATCGAGAACATTTCCTCGAAGCGGATTTTCTGCAGCAGCATGTACTGCTCGAGATGATATATCTCCTCTCGTACGGTTACGAGATCGCTGGACCGGTTAATGCCGTACCGCAGAATCTCCCCGAGGGAGAAGGCCATGTCGGCCGCATCCGGGGCTTGGCGCGATTCCGCCACCATGCGGATGGACTCCAGCGTGTTGTACAAAAAGTGCGGATTGATCTGCATCTTCAGCATCTGCAGCTCCATCTCTTTTTGCGAAATTTTCTCCCGGGACACCTCATGGATCAGATGCTCGATGCGCCCCGACATGTGATTGAACGTACGGGCCAGCTGCCCGATCTCGTCCTCCTGCTGCAGGGTAATCTCCTTGTTGAACTCTCCGCCTTCCACCCGCTTCATCAGGCGGATCAGCTTATGCACCGGCTTGACGATACTCCGCGAGAAAAGAATCGTGAAGATGATCATGAGCAGAAGCAGCGACAGCGTCGTGAGGAACGTGGTCATTGCCATGTGATTCATGTTCTTGTACAATGCTTTCAACGGAATGAGGTTGACGACCTTCCAGCCCGTCCGCCCCGACGCCGCATAGCTGAAGAGATAATCCGTGCCGTCAAGCATCATCCGGTTGGAGGAACCGCCCTGCGGGACACCGAGCTTCGCGGCGATCTCCCCCGGGACCGGCTGCCCGATCCTCTTCGGATCCTTATCGGCCAGAATCCGGTTCCGGTCATCGAGCAGGAGCACCTGGTTGCCCTCGACGCTGCGCATCTCCTCCGTCAGCTTCAGCAGATAATCCATGGAGCTGCTCACCATGACGACGCCGATCGTCTCGGAGGTCTCCAGCTTGTAGATGCCCCGGGCCACACCGAAGACAAAGTACGGCTTGAAGGGGGGCGTCGAGTTGGCTACCGGATAGGTGGGCATGGTGACGACCTTCTTATAATCGTGAAGAGCGGTGTCGAACGCTTCGCGGGCAGCCGAATCCTGGTCGACCGATACACTCGACCACTTGCCGTCAATGTACTGGATCCCCATGCCGGTGCGGTTGTAAAGAACGAGGGATTCGATGTGCTCGTTCACCGTCATATACTTGTTGGCCTCGCCTGTGAACGCGTTGCGCATGTTAAAATCAAACCGCCCGGTACTGTTCGATTCATCGACGTAGCTGAACAGCGCGGAATGGTTCCCGTGCTCCCAGATCAGCGGTACCTTGGACATCGCGATCAGTCCATCCATCGTCTCGTCGATCTTGCTCACCGTCTGGGTGTTCAGCCGCTGGATGACCTCCAAAGTATCCTTCTCCTTGTCCTTCTTGAAGTTCGAATAGGTCAGCCACGACAGCGCAATCATGATGACGAACACAAATAGAAAGCCGGCATACAGCTTGACTGCAATGGGCAGATTGCGAAAGTGTAAACGTTTTATTCTTATCATAGTCCGAACCCCCTGATCCCTTGCTCTGCCGATGATGCGAGCATGCCGTATCCGGAGCCCCGTTACAGCGGCTGCCCGCCTGTATCCTTGCCCAAACCTGCAGTTTTTCGGAGGACCCCATGCTAAAAATAGTAATCGCCGATGATGACAAAACGATCCGCGAAGGAATCGGCACCATCATCCGCTCCCTCGGGCGCGGCTATGAGATCGACTCCACGGCTTCGGACGGCCGGGCGGCCCTTGAGCGGGTCACCGCGTGGAAGCCGGATGTCCTCATCACGGACATCAAGATGCCGGTGATGGACGGCATCCAATTGGTCCATACAATATCGGGGATGGACCTTCCTGTCAAGATGATTGTGCTCAGCGGATATGACGAGCTCCAGTATGTGAAGGAAAGCTTGAAGGCGGGGGTCCGCGACTACCTGCTCAAGCCGCTGAACAAGCGGGACCTGATCAAGCTGCTCGACCGGATGGAATCGGCCAAAGCCGTGGAGCTTCTGAGGGCGGAACAGCAGGAGAAGCTGAAGCGGCGCGTGGAGGAAAGCCGGTTCCTGCGGAAGGAGCGGCTGCTCTGGGACCTGATCGTGAACCGGGTCCAGCCGTCCCCCGCATTCCATGAACGGGTGTCCGAGTTCGGGCTGGACCGCATACCCGAATTCGTGCTGGCCATCGTCCGAATCGACGGTGCGGCGGAAGAGGCCTCCTCGGACGCCATGGCTTTCGATTGGGGGGCATGGATTCAGGCCCTGAGCGAGGAAGAGCGGTGGCTGGACCGGAGCCTGTTCAGCTTCCAGAACGGCCAGCTCACCCTACTCCTGCCGAGCCCCGCCGGAGCGGACGATTCACCGGCCGCAGATCCGGCCCTGCTCGCGCGGCTGACCGAGCGGATGCGGGCGTGTGCCGCCGGAGCCTACACGGCGGGCGTCAGCCGGCCCATCCCGTCCCTGTCGGCCGTCCCGCAGGCGTACAAGATGGCGGCCGACAGCCTCCGGCAGGCCTTCTATGACGGGCCGGGCGGCGTGCATGTGTTCGACAGCCGGCGGACCGTCTTCGCTCCCGTACTTGATTCGCAATGGGCGGCGCCTGTCCAGCAGATCGTTCAGGCCGTCGAAGCTTTAGATGCGGCCAAGGCCCGGGAGCACCTCGACTCACTCCTCTGCGCCTGTATCGGGCAGCGCAGCGATCCGGCCCAGCTCGCCGGCGAATGCTCGAAGCTGGTCCGCAAGCTGTACGCGCGTTTCGAAGAGGCCGAGCGGATCGGGGAAGGTGATCCGGAGCGCAGCCTCCTGCGGATGATAGAGACAGCTCCCACCGCTTCCTTGCTGCGCGAGCGTCTCTGCGAAGACCTGCACCGCCTCGTGCTTGAGATGCAGGCTGACCGGGCGAAGAAAGACAGTCCGGTCATCGCTTCCGCCAAGGAATACATCCGCCGGAATTACCAGCAGCAGATGAACCTGCAGACCGTAGCAGCCCAGGTGAATCTCAATCCGAACTACTTCAGCAATTACTTCAAGCAGGAGACAGGAATGAATTTCCTCGAGTACCTGCTCGACGTGCGCATTCAAGCGGCCAAGAAGCTGCTGGAGGAGCCCGACGTGAAGGTGTACGAAGTCGGCTACCTGGTCGGTTACGATAATCCGAGCTCCTTCAACCGGGCGTTCAAGAATGTCACCGGGGTGACGCCGAGCGATTACCGCAAGAAAGTGCCTTAACCGGCAATAAGCATGAACCGTTCCGCGGAACGCATCCATGCTTCTATTCTTTTGGGGCCGATAAAAATGAAAAAAGCGGATCAGAGAGGGTCTCCGTCACGCTTTTGGTTCATGAAATGTACCCTAGATTGAACTCGAACCGCGCTGACAGGGTCACGAGCATCGTCTACTCCTCTCCGCCCGGCGCCTCGCCTCAGCCCGGAGGAACCACGGTTACAACGACATTGCCCCTCTTCCGTCCGGTTTCCACATACCGGTGTGCCTCGGGAATCTCCTCGAGCGGGTACCGTCTATCGATGACCGGCCTGATCCGGCCCGTTTCCATAAGCTCCTTGAGCAGCCGGATGTCCTCCGGAAGCACCTTGGCGATCCCCTGCCCATCCACGGTCAGGTATCTCCCGTCCGGTGCGAGCGCTCTGCGGCACTTTGATTTCGGAAGCTTCCCTACGGCATCGAAGATGATCTCATACCGCTCCGGCCTCTCCGCGAAATCCTCCCGGGTATAGTCTATCCACCGTTCGGCCCCCAAGGACTTCACGAGCTCCGCATTCGCGGCGCTGCATACCCCGGTCACTTCCGCTCCGAAGTGCCTGGCAAGCTGCACGGCCGACGTCCCTACCGCTCCGGAGGCGCCGTAGATAAGCACCTTTTGCCCGCTCCGCAGTTGCCCTTTCCGGAAAAAATGCAGTGCCGTCGTTCCGCCGAACAGAATGGCCGCGGCTTCCTCATGGGTGGCATGGGCCGGTTGGACAGCCACCAGATCCTCCTCGGACAGACAGGTGTACTCGGCATAACAGCCCAATCTCATCCGGGTCAAGGCAAAGACGCGGTCCCCTTTCTTGAACCTCTTCACCGCTGGCCCTACGGCTTCCACCTCTCCGGCCAACTCTACACCCAGAATCGGATTTCTTGGTTTGGTGAATCCGAGCACCGCTCGCATCGGAAGCCATAACAGCGGCGGACTTTGAAAGGCCCGGACGCGGATATCCCCTGATGTTACGGTGGCCGCATGGATTTTGACCAGCAGCTCCTTCGCCTTCGGGACGGGCTTCGCGATCTCCCGGAGCTCCAGAACATCCGGCCCCCCATACTTGGTGCATACCATCGCTTTCATCGGCTTCCTCCCTGCCTGTTGTATCGGGGTAAGTATACCCTTAAACCGGCAGGAAGTGGAAGATACTTAAGTATGGTTTAGGTGCTGTTGGAGGGAATCAGAATCAGAATCAGAATCGGATTCGGAGTCGGAATCGGAATCGGAATCGGATTAGGACTCGGGCAGCTGGATACATCCCGGCTTACAGCAGCCCCAGCCTGCGTGCGCGTGCCACTGCTTCCGTGCGTCTTTGAACCCCCAGCTTGTCGAACATATTCCGGTTGTGCCCCTTCACCGTACTGAGCGCGAGGAACAGCCGCTCGCTGATCTCCTGATTGGAGAGCCCCTCGGCAATAAGGCGGAGCACCTCAAGCTCCCGCTCACTCAAGGGTTCGGTCAGATGCTCACTCTCGGCAGGCTGAAGCTGGGGCCTGAGCCGGTACGGCTCCGCGTCGACTGCAGCTGCGCGCTGCTCCGCTTGGAATGCGGCCAGCAGCCTTCCTGTATAAGCCGGCATGATTCCACGGGCCCTGGCCTCGCACAGCAGCCTATACACCGGGGCCCCCCCATCGATAAAAAGCCGGATAAAGCCGCCAGGTGCGGCCAACGCCAGGGCATCGGACACCTGCTGCACCGCCCTGGCCCTGCCGCCGAGCGCATGCAGGGCGGCAGCCTGCAGGACTATGGCCTGGAGCCTCTCATCCTCCAGGCCCTCCGCTTCCGCCTTCTCCCTCAGGGGCTCGAGCACGGCCAGAGCGGCGGAGGGGTCGCCGTCCGCCAATCGGACCTGCGCCAGGCTGAGCGGAAGCCCGATCCTCTGCGCCAGCTGTGCGGCTGCCGCCGGATGGCCCTGCTGCTGCAGCAGGCTTACCTGTACCGCAGCGATCAGAGCGTGCAGCTTAGTGGACCGCGGGTCCCCGGAGAGCCCTTCCGCCTTCGCCAACAGCCCGGCCGCACAGCCCGCCTCTCCCCTCGCCAGCTTCAGCCGGGCGAGGAACACTTCGCCTGCCCCCGTACGGTCGGTCTGCTCGAGCAGCCTGGCCAGCCGGACCGCCTGCTGTGCGTGTTCCTCTGCCCTATCCAGGTCATTCCACTGGTAACTGATACGGGCTAAGCCCAGGTGCGCTTCGCAAGCGGCCGGCATGGGCGGGTCTCCTGCCCGGGACAGCACTTCCCGGTAGGTCTGCGCCGCTGCGCCAAGCCGGTTGTCCGCTTCCTGCAGCAGCCCGAGACCAAGGGCGGCCATGATCGTGATGGCGGCATGCCCGATCTTCTCGCTGACCGCCAAAGCCTCCCTGTATGCCTGGCCGGCCGCGGGGCGGTTCCCTTGAAGCTGGTAAGCATAGCCGAGCGCCCAGGTTGTGGCTGTCCGAACCGGCAGATTGTCCGGATGCAGAAATTCCAAAGCGCGGCGCGCCTGCGCGAGGATGGTATCGGCTTCATGCCGGCTGACCGCCAGGGAAGCGCGTATGGAGGCAATATGTCCGACCCAATCCCGGCTCCGGTCCTCCTGCCCTGCCTTCCGCAGAGCCAGCTCGGCGGCCTCCAGCTTCTCCTCCACGCCGGACAAGCGGCCCTCTATCAGCAGGGCCGAAGCGTACAGGACCCAGAGCGAGGGCCTTGCATTCAGCTTCTCCTTCGGCAGCGAGTCCAGCCATTTCCGGACGGGGGCCACCGCTCCCCGAAAGAGCAGGGGCCTCCCCGCCCCCTCGACCAAACGCGCGGCACGTTCCACATCCTGAGCTGCATCCGCATGATACAGCGCTTCCAGCTCCAATCCGGCCGCCTCATACCACTCACTGGCACGAATGTGCAGTTCGGCCTCTGCTTTCTTCGCATTGCCGTTCCTAACGGAGAAGCTGCGGTGCAGCCGCTCCCGCAGCAAATCCCGAAAAAGATGATGATAGCGGTACCAGCGCCTCTCATCGTCCAAGGGAACGATGAACAAGTTAGCCCGTTCGAGCGTTTCCAATGCTTCCTGCCCGGAGACGGAGAGAGCGTCCGGTTCTCCGGCATCCTTATGCATAACGGCATCACAGAGGGGACCGCACATCCGTTCGAGGATCGAAGTACGCATCAGGAACGTCTGGATACCCGTGGACTGCTTGTGCAGAACCTCCTCTATCAGATAATCCAGCATGCTGCGGTGGGTGCCCCTGAAGGATTGAATGAAGCCGGCGGCATCCGGCTGACCCTGCAGGGAAATCCCCGCCAGCTGCAGGCCGGCAGCCCAGCCTTCGGTACGGGCTTCGAGCTTGGCAATAGCTGAAGCTTCGAGGCTTAGACCCAGGCTTCGATTGAGAAACTCGTCAGCCTCCGCGAACGTGAATCGCAGCTCGGCCGTCCGCAGCTCCGTAATCTGATCCCGAACACGCAGGCGCGGCAGAGGGAGATTCGGATGCTCGCGGGTCGCAATCACCATGTGCATCTGCGGGGGAAGGTGATCGAGCATAAAGGCAAGCGCACCTTCAGCAGCTTCGTCATCAATCACATGATAGTCATCCAGAATGAGGAGGAACGGGGCCGGGAGCGCGGCAATCTCATTCAACCACGCCGTCAGAATGGATTCCATCGGCGGCGGCTGAGGGGAGTGAAGCGCCTTCAGCGAACCTTCCCCGATCTTTGCCTCGACTGTCTGTACAGCAGCGATCAGGTAGGTAAGGAAGCGTACGGGGTCGTTATCCCCCTCATCCAGGGACAGCCAGGCAGCCGGCCGGCCGCAGCCCGCCGTCCATTCGCTGAGCAGTGTCGTCTTCCCGAAGCCGGCGGAGGCCGAGATCAGAGTGAGCTTCCGGTGCAGCCCCTCGTTCAGCCGCCTGATTAAGCGGGGCCGAAGCACCCTTTGCGGCCGGAGCGGAGGAATATAGAGTTTCGTAGACAGGATGGGTGCGGACATCGTGACCCCCATTCTGCGCCGTCAACCACGGCGCACGGATCGAGTTTGCTTCTTCTGTTCGGCTGTTAGCCAGTCAAGTTCTACCCTAACTACTCTTCCGTACCCCACTCCGGATTCCATACGACTTCCCACAAATGGCCGTCCAGGTCCAGGAAGTGTCCGGAATACCCGCCCCAGAATGCATCATGCGCGGGATCCGTGATCACGGCACCTGCCGCGCCGGCCTGCCTCATGATCTGGTCCACTTCTTCTTTACTCCCTACATTATGGCCGATCGTAAATTCGCTGGAGCTTCGCGGTGACAACGGAACCTTAGCCTCGTGAGCAAGATCTTTGCGGTTCCAAATCGCCAGCTTCATGCCCGCATGCAGGTCGAAAAAGGCAACCGCTCCATGTTCAAATTCCGTCCCTATGATGCCTTGCGTCGGTAAACCCAAGCCGTCGCGGTAGAAGATCAACGCCCTCTCCAAATCATCTACCCCTAAGGTGAGTACAGAGATACGTGGTTTCATCATTGGATCCGCCTCTTTTCCTTCGTCTTACTGTAACAGGGACCTGGCAAGACGAAAGCCGAGATCGTCGATCTGAAACGCAGGGTGGCTGCGGCGGCGGCACGTCGCCCCGCAGCCTCTGGCCTCCTCCGCCCAGCTGCCGCCGCGGAAGACCCGGTAGGAACCGTATACTTCCGCATCATATACATCCCAGCACCATTCCCACACATTGCCCAGCATATCGTAGAGCCCCCATGCATTGGGCAGCTTATGACCCGCCTCGCGCACGCGGCCGCCCGAGTTATCCCGATACCACGCTATGTCCTCAAGCTCCCCGTACCTGTACCCGTTCGTACCCGCTTTACAAGCGTACTGCCATTCCGCCTCGGTCGGAAGACGATAGCCATCCGCGACCACGTTCCAGACCACGCTCTCCCCATCCTGACTTACCGAGTAGCATTCCTGCAGATCCCATTGCCGGGATAGCGCATTACAGAACAAAATCGCATGGTGCCACGAGACCTCCGTGACTGGAATTCCGGGCACGTCATGGAGCACGGCCCCCTCTGACATGACTGAGAAATACAGCTCTCTTGGTACCTGAACCGGCGCGAGCAAAAAGGAATTCATCTGAGTGGTCCAGGTCCTCTTGATCCGGTCATCCCTTAACTGCACCTACCTGCCGGAATGTGCACCATGGAAACTACAGCAGGACCGTGCTGCGTGTTGGACACCAAGCTTCCCTCCCCCGTTCCCTCTATTACTTCAGCATGCTTAGCTTAGCCACTGCCTGCTCTTCCGTCGGCAGGAAGAAGATATCGCTGCCGTTGTTCGATTCATAGATGAAATCCCGCAGGCTCCGGCTCGTGTATCCCGAGAAATCACCGACAATCGCGGCTTTCACACGATAGTTGACGAACTTCTGAAGGATTTCGCCTGCCAGGCGTGTTTTCAGATCGAAGAAGCTTTCGCTCACCAGGGATTTGGGAATCACCATCCGGTCACAGTCTGTCTCATAGCGTACGGTCGCCATCAAATCCAGCGCCGACTGCACATCCTCGATAAGGATCTCGCTGCCGCTCACAACCGCAACACTTTCTCCGCCCGCCGTCATCTTGGTTATTTTCATGGTCATCCTCCCAGCCTCTATTGCACTCAAGTCGTTCACAACATATAAAGCTTCGTCAGCCTTCACGCCGCCATCCTGCGAAGAATCTTATTACTTACTGACTCCACGGGTCCCGGCCATCCTGCCTACATAGTCCTCACCAATGTACCGGTTATCCTCGCCGTGGATGGGCGGTATGCCCGCTACCCTGAAGAAGCTCAGACCTACGACCATTGCCATCAGCCCATAGGCTGCGCTTGACGGATCTTCTACAGTCATATGCCCCGTGCGGTTCCCGTAATCAAAGATCTTGGCTATACCCTGGAGATCCGCCGTGTAGCTCTCCGATACGATCTTCTGCAGCCCGGGGTCCAGCGCGGCCTTGGAGAAGAACTGCACAAAGAGTCTTCCCTGATCCTGAAACGGGATAAACATCTTCTCCACCCCGTCGAGCTGCGAGACGTTGATCCTTTTGTCCGTATCATCCCGGTAGGGTGGAAGGATCTGTTCCAGCGTCACATCAAGCATCTCTGCCGCAGTCATACCGCCCCGGAGTTCCGACTCTATCCTTAGGCCATAGTAGGCCAAGAACGCCTTGAAGGCTTCGATCGTCAGATGGTCCTTGTTCTTATAATAATAGGTCACCACTCCCTTGGAGCAGCCCGCATAATCAGCCACCTTGTCAAGCGTCATGCCATCCATCCCGTGAAGGCTGATGCAGGTTAACGTGGCGTTGATGACCTCCGCACGGCGCCTCGGTTCCATTCCTACCTTGGGCATAGTTAGTTACCTCATCCCCCTTCTTTTTATACTGTACAGTCGGAATAAAAACAGAGTACACCATATTTTGCCAATTTGTCAATCAAAGAGCTTGCCTCACTGAAAATAAAAAAAGACCCCTCAGGGTCTATCTGCTGCCGAACGCGTTCCCCTCTATCCCGTTAATCTGATGCAGGGCCTCATAGAACCGTTCGGGCTGATCCATCATCGTCATATGTCCGGCTCCGGCAATCATGAATATCCCTTTATGGGGAGCCTCAATCTCGTCGAAGTATTGCTGCGCAACGATATAGGGCGCCTGCCAATCATTCTCTCCCAGTATGTAATAAACCGGAACTTGATAAGCCGCGCTTTCCGCGCGAAGATTGAATTCACCTAAAAATCGATGCAGCTGGGCATTGGCCTTGAAAATCTGCCGAAAGGCGAGAATATCCGAAAATTGGAAGATCGGACTCTTGAGTATCGTGATCCAAATCCCAAGGTCAATCTTCACAGCCAATTGATATTTACCCTGAAGCTTTCTGACCTTTTCGCACTTTTTTAGGAATTCGCGGTTAAACACGATGTGGTTCCCGGGATACTCGCCGATGGACTCGAGTTTTCTCAAGGATCTTTGGTCACCGGCCTGCACAATCATTTCCTTGACTTTATTATATCCGACCTGCTCATTTTCAAGCATATTCACAACCTGCCCGACACCAATATAGTAGGCTGCCTCTTCAGGGTGTTGACAGATGAACAAGGAACCCAGCACACTCCCCCACGAGTGGCCGAGGATCACAATCTTCCGCTTGCCGTATGCCCCCTTCAAGTATTGAACGACTTCATACAAATCCTGCAGCAGCAGATCTATCGTGGGAAACCGGCCCGGATTACGGGTCCATGTCTTCCCTGCTCCCCGCTGATCCCAATGCACGACGGTGTAAATCTCCTCCCACTTTTCCTGAAACGCTCCCGTGAATAAAGATTCGACCGAGCCAGGGCCTCCGTGCAAAAACAGCATGACGGGATTTTCGCGGCTTGTTCCCAAGTGATACAGGAATTGATGGATTCCATTAATGGGAACATATTCTTCAAGACAAATGGGCCTCCTGCCTTTCTTCTTTTTCATTGGCCGGCCCCGCCTTTAGATTGCTTTCTTCGACGTTCGAATTCTTTCAACACTCTGGCCTTTATTTCGTCTTGGTCGTCCACCGGTTCCAGGTTTCCTTCCTCTTCAAACCCGTCTTGAACTTCACCGTCAAACCGGTACATTTTCTTTAACAGCGCCCACAGCTGCTCCAGCTCTTCCGTTGAAAAATCCTTGAATAGATCCGTAAAAAAATAGATCCCTTTTTCCGCGGCCACCAGCATGACTCCTTGGCCCGACGCAGTAATTTTCACATTCACGGCGCGTTTATCCTTCGGGCTCGGCGTAATGAGCAAGTATCCCTTCTTCTCCAGAATATCGATAATTTGCTTGATGCTCTGTTTGGTAGTTCCCAATTTGCGTGCGATATTGTTGAGCGTAGCTTCATCTTCCTGTAGATGTGCAATGGCAACCATCGCCATATATTGTCTTGATGTCAACTGCTCCAGGTAGGCATCCCCTTTGATCTGGATCTTATTGGCAAGAGAGAACAAAGTGGCATACGCCTGATGCATCAAAAATAATTCCCGGTACGAATCCATCACGATCCCTGCACCTCTTTCAAATAGACAGTATATGGTCTAAACTAAGGGTACCAGATCAGGGGTATAAAGTCAATATACTGTCATTTAATTGTCGACCACTGATAAAATAGTAAAAACACATCCAGCGTTTGGATGTGTTGAATTGTATTTCATGTTAAACCTTTACACAAAGGGATTTACATCATATGCTAAACGTAAAATGGAGGTGCGGCTGCTAATGAAGATGGTAAGATTGGAAGGAATTACACTGCTTGCCGACGATGTTGCCCGCTTGGCCCGGTTTTACCATGAAGTCTTGGGATTTGATATCGTTGTAGAAGAGGATCACTACGTAGAATTCAGCAATAATGGAGTGAGATTGGCCATTTGCTCCAAATCTCTGATGTCCGCGAATACCAACGGCTATTCTTCTTTCAGTGAAATTCGCAAAGGCCAAGCCGTCGAGCTTAATTTTCAATGTGATTCACCAGACCAAGTATACGCCTTGTACGCCGAATTCGTTTCGAAAGGAGCTATTGACGTCACAGCCCCACAAATCAAGCCTTGGGGTCATACCACCGGCTTCTTCGGCGATCCCGAGGGCAATATTCATTCCATATTTGCGGTGAATCCTGTATAAGCTCCGGCAGATGAATCACCGTAATCTTGCGCTTCGCCTTCTCCTCGCGCCGTGCGGGCGAACCTTGCGGGTACTCCCCTGTAGTTCCAGTACATAGCAAATAAAGAAGCACCCAACCAGACGGTTGGGTGCTTCTTTATTTATGGAGCCTAGGGGGATCGAACCCCTGACCTCATCGCTGCCAGCGATGCGCTCTCCCAGCTGAGCTAAGGCCCCGTGTTATCTTGCTTGCTCGCTCACTTGTTTGGTCCGTGGCGACAAGAATGATAATATCACACAGGAGCAAAGCTTGTCAACAATCTTTCGATTATTTTTCGGAGGCCGTGCCTTACTTCAAATTATCGCCGCCAACCTGGTGCTTGGAGAGCAGCTCATTGAGCTCCTTCATGAACATGTTGATGTCCTTGAACTGCCGGTATACCGATGCGAACCGGATATAAGCCACCTCGTCGACTGGGTACAGTTCGGTCATAACAATCTCCCCGATCTCCCGGCTGTCGACCTCAGCATGAGCGGTGTTGCGCACCTGCTTCTCGACTTCCGATACGATCATCTCGAGCCTCTCGAGGGATACGGGGCGTTTCTCGCAGGCCCGGATCAGGCCGCGCAGCATCTTCTCCCGTGAGAACTCCTCGCGGGATCCGTCTTTCTTAATAACGATCAACGGCGTTTCTTCCACCATCTCGAATGTCGTGAAGCGCTTCTGGCACTTCTCACATTCCCTGCGGCGCCGGATGGATTTGTTCTCGTTCGCAGCCCGCGAATCCAGTACCTTGGTGCCGATGTAGTCACAATAAGGGC
Source organism: Paenibacillus sp. S-38 (assembly GCF_049942825.1). NCBI lineage: Bacteria > Bacillati > Bacillota > Bacilli > Caryophanales > Paenibacillaceae > Paenibacillus > Paenibacillus sp. S-38. The sequence continues at coordinate 1,783,404 of NZ_CP187970.1, read as the reverse complement.
ATTTCATCGCATAGCTTCCTTTCGAAAAATTACCACAAGCTTCCGCTTATGAACTTCGGGCAATCGCCGCATAATACTGTTACCAACGACAAGGAGGTGAACAGACATGGGTGCAGGACAATCCCGCAGCAACAATGTATTGGTAGTGCCTCAAGCAAATGCAGCGTTGGATCAACTGAAATACGAAGTAGCTCAGGAACTGGGTATCGCCATTCCGCAAGACGGTTACTACGGTAACATGGCTACTCGTGATACTGGTGCTATCGGTGGTCACATTACTCGCCGCCTGGTACAAATCGCTGAGCAGTCGCTTGCCGGTCAATTCAAATAATAACACGTTTTAAAGAATAAGCAAGGAGTATCGGACGCTTCCCGGGAAGCCTTGTCCGGTACTCCTTTCTTTATACCCGAAGCCGCAAAGGGGCGTCCGTGGGCCGACTTCCACTTCCTATTAGGACCCACTATTCCCCGTAGAGTTTCTGGTATTTGTGATAATAGTAAAGCACCCTCTGTACATAATGCCGGGTCTCGCCGTACGGGATGTTGTCGACACCATCCATCGTGCCGTCCCATTCCTTGTCCTCGAGCCACCGGCTGACCTTGCCGTGCCCCGCGTTATAGCCGGCAACCACGGCAACCATATTCCCGGCAAACTGCTTTTTCATCCAATTCAGGTACCACGCACCGAGCTCGATACTGACCTGGGGCTCGTCGAGACGGTCCTTGTAGCCTTCCGGCAGCTCCGCCTTATCGATAATCCAGCCTGACGTATCGGGCATGAGCTGCATGAGGCCGTAGGCTCCCTTGTTGGACTGCTCGTCCACCTTATAGTTGGATTCCACCCGGATCACGGCTGCGATCAGGTAAGGATCCAGTTCGTATTTGGCTGCATTTTGGCGTATTTCCTCCTGGTAGCGGATCGGATACAGCATCCGCCCCACGAAAGAGCTGCTGAGAAACAAGAAGAGGACAAAGGTGATCAGCAGGAGGGCAAACACCCTCTTTTTGCGCCAAAATCTCATGAGAGTCCCCTCTCATGCCAAAACCGCTCTATCTGATCATCCGTTGCTTCCGGTGTGCCGGAATTGTCGATGAGGATATCGGCCAAGCGCCGCTTCTCCTCGATGTCCCACTGGGCCTGAAGCCGGCGGCCGGCGGCCTCTTCGCTGATGCCGTCCCGCTTCATCAGCCGCTGAAGCTGCAGAGTACGGGGCACATAGACGACCATAACCTGCTCATACTGCCCCTGCAGCCCCGATTCGTACAGCAGCGGAACATCCACAACAACCAGCTTGTCCGGATGCTCCGCCTCAAGCGCCTGCATTCTCTCCCGCATCGCCGCCCGAATGGGCGGATGCAGCAGCCCTTCGAGATCCTTCAGCGCCTCGGGATTGCCGAAGACCCGCTCACCGAGCTTCTTGCGGTGCAGTGAACCGTCCGGCAGCAGCAGGTCCTCCCCGAAGCGCTCGATCACCCGGGCGAGCGCCGGAGTGCCGGGCTCCACGACTTCCCGGGCAATCCGGTCGGCGTCCACGAGCAGCGCTCCGCGGCGGACGAGCATGTCGGCAACTGTACTTTTTCCGCAGGCGATCCCCCCGGTTAATCCGATGTTCATGCGCATTCCCCTATGTTCCAGAAGTTATGAATTTCTTATGAGTACGAATTCTGACTGAAGCTCTCCTGAAAAATGCGAGTCAGCCGCTTCCCATGGCCTACAACAATTTCATGATTCCCATCACAATCAAAACAAATCCGGGCAGCACCGCAAGTTTGCGGACCCATGGCAGACCGGCGTACCGGTAGCCGATCCGAAGGCCTACGGCCAGAAAGGTCCCGCTCGCCACGGCAATCACCGCGGCCGTGAGCCACGGTGTGAATCCAAGCATCGCAGCTCCCACCCCGGCACCGAAGGCATCCAGCGACAGCGCTACCCCCAGCAGCGTTGCCTCATAGGACGAGATGTTACCGGAACGGTCTACATCCGCCGCCTGAGGGGTCCGCAGGATCTGAATCACGAGGCCGAACCGCCTCAGCTCGATGTACAGAATTTCCTTCGCTGAAGCGGGGGTATCCGCAGCGGAAGCCGCGGGCTGCTCTACGCCGGAATCCGTATCCTCTTCGTCGCGCTGGAGCAGCATCTGTACCAGCGCCCAAATGCCGATGCAGATAAGGATCAGGGCTCCGATCAGCCTCGCGGCCGAGGGATTCACGAAGTTGAGCAGCAGTACGCCGATCCCCATGGACGCGTAGATGATGCCCCCGGAACAGGCGGCAATGATGACGATCGACAGAAGAGGAATCCGGATCCGGCGCAGGCCGTAGGTGACCCCGACACCGAAACCGTCCAATGAAACTGCCAGCGCAAGCAGCAGCAGTGAGATACCAGGCAGCATACGCAATCCTCCCTCAAGGGTGTGAATGACGCCTGAGGGGCCGTAGAACAACCAAGCCCGAGCAGCATTTTGACGTCTCACCCTACTATATGGGAGTCCTGGGCGGGATGTGCATCCGCTCCAGAGGTGTCTGCCTGTCTCCGGTATTACCTGCGTTCGCGCTTCAACTTCTGGCACTTCGGACATGTATGCGTGCCGCGTCCTCCAACCACCGTCTTCTCGATGGCGTGCCCGCAGTTCGGGCACGGTTCGTTCTTGCGGCCGTACACGCGGAAGCTGTGCTGGAACATGCCCATCTCCCCCTGGCCGTTGACGAACGACTTGATCGATGAGCCGCCGGCTTCCACCGCATCCCGCAGCGTCCGGATGATGGCCTCGTGCAGCCGGGCCGTCTCCGCCTTGGTCAGCGAGTCCGCTTCCCGCTCAGGGTGAATCCCCGCAAGGAAGAGGGACTCATCCACATAAATATTCCCGATGCCCACGATGTATTCCTGATTGAGCAGCAGCGGCTTAATCTTCGTCTTCCGTCCGGCGATCCGGCTGCGGAACGCTTCAAGAGTGAACGCCTCATCCAAGGGCTCAAGCCCCAGCTTCTTCAGCGGCTTCTCCTCGAGGTCTCTCCCCCGTTCATACACATGCATCGTGCCGAACTGGCGCACATCCTTATAGCGAAGCTCCGTGCCGTCCGTAAAATGAAACACCACGTGCGTATGCAGCTCCAGCGGATCGTCCGCGTCATAGACCCCGTAGCGCCCTTCCATCCGCAGATGGGAGACGAGCGTAAAGCGGTCCGTATGGATGCGAAGGAACTTGCCCCTGCGCTCCACTTCCTGGATCGTCTCGCCTTCGAGAAGGGTCTTGAACCTCTCAACGTCATCCGGGTGCTGGATAATCCGCGCCAGGTGGACCGATACCCGCTCGATCGTCTTGCCGGCCACCAGGACATTCAGCGTCCTGCGGACCGTTTCTACCTCCGGCAGTTCCGGCATGCTGTCTTTCCCTCCCCGTTATTTCGCCTCGTACCAGTTCTCTCCGGAGTCCACATCCACCTTCAGCGGCACGTCGAGCTTCAGGGCGTTCTCCATCACTTCGGCGACCATGCTCTTCATGGTCTCGAGCTCCTCCTCCGGCACTTCAAGCACCAGTTCGTCATGCACCTGAAGCAGCAGTCGGCTCTTGACCCCTTCGCGTTCCATGCGTTCTTCGAGCTGGACCATTGCCAGCTTGATGATATCCGCGGCCGTTCCCTGGATCGGCGTATTCATCGCCGTACGCTCCGCGAAGGAGCGGAGGTTGAAGTTCGACGCCTTGATCTCCGGCAGATACCTGCGCCGCTGGAGCAGCGTCGTCACGTACCCGTCCTCGCGGGCTTTTTTCACGATGTCATCCATATATTTGCGAACCCCGCCGAACACGGCAAAATACTGCTCGATGAACTTCGCCGCGTCCTTCCGGGTAATGTTCAGGTTCTGGGACAAGCCGTAGTCGCTAATACCGTAGACGATCCCGAAGTTCACCGCCTTGGCCTGGCGGCGCATGTTGGCATCCACCGCGTCCTCGGACACGCCGAAGACGTCCATGGCCGTCTTCGTGTGCACGTCCATGTCCTCGCGGAACGCCTCCATCAGGCCCTCATCCTGCGAGATGTGAGCCAGCACGCGAAGCTCGATCTGGGAGTAGTCCGCCGTCAGAATGCGCCAGCCCGGCTGGGAAGGCACGAACACCTTGCGGATCTTGCGGCCTTCCTCGAGCCGGATCGGGATATTCTGCAGATTCGGATACTGGGAGCTGAGGCGCCCTGTCGCCGCGATCGTTTGGCGGTAATACGTATGCACCTTGCCCGTATCCTGTCGTACCTCTTTGAGCAGCCCTTCGATGTAAGTCGACTGAAGCTTGGCCAGCGTACGGTAGTTCAGGATATGGCCGACGACCGGATGATACGGCTCCAGCTTCTCGAGCACCTCCGCATCAGTCGAATACCCGGTCTTCGTCTTCTTGACCACCGGCAGCTGCAGCTTCTCGAAAAGCACCTCGCCGAGCTGCTTCGGCGAGTTTAGATTGAATTCCATCCCCGCCGAATCGTAGATGGCCGCCATAATGCTCTCCAGCCGTCCGGTGAGCTCGGCCCCGTAGGCCTTGAGCTCCTCGACATCGACCTTAATGCCCTTGCGTTCCATATTCGCGAGCACCGTAGCGAGCGGCAGCTCCAGCTCATGGAACAGCTTCTGCATCTCACTCTTCTCGAGTTCCTCCTGCAGTTTGGCCGTCAGGCGGTACACCGCCGCGGCCTTGTCGCACAGGAAATCGCTGACGGCTCCGTCACTCGGCAGCTTGAACTTGGCTCCCTTGCCGAAGACATCCTCATCGCTCTTCAGCGCCGGCATGCCGTAGCGGGACGTCAGACCGCTCAGGGTCAGCGTCGACTCCGTCGGGTCGAGCAGATACCCGGCGAGCAGCACGTCGAAGCTCACGCCGCGCAGCTCTACGCCCTGCCAGGACAAGGCCACCGATGCCTTGTGGACATCGTAGACCGAGACGGACTTGTCCTCCGACTCGAGCCAGGCTATTACATCCGCGGCGGCAGCGTCCTTCAGGAAAGAGAACGGCACATAGTAAGCCGCCGGGGCAGCTTCCGCTTCTGAAGCTGCCTCGCCCTCAGCCAGGAAAGCCGCGCCGAGCACCTCGCCCACGTGGGGATTCTCCCCGATGACCTCGACATGCAGCGCCTTCACGCGGGGCAGTGCTTCAACAAGCGACTTCACGTTGTCCGGTCCCACGAGGACCGAATCCACCGCTACCGCCTCCTGCGCGCCTTCACCTTCCGCCGCAAGCCCGGCACCAGACAAGCCGAGCCGTTCGATGATCTGCTTGAACTCCAGCTTCCGGAGCATCTCCGCCAAGGCATCCTCGTCATACCCGCTGTAAGCCAGCTCGTCCCACGTCATCTCGAGCGGCACCTCGCGGTAAATCGTCGCGAGCTCCTTGCTCATCTTCGCATCCTCGACATGCCCGGCCACCTTCTCGCCCAGCTTTCCTTTAATGGAGGAAGCGTTCTCGAGCACATGCTCAAGCGAGCCGTATTCATGAAGCAGCTTCAGCGCCGTCTTCTCCCCTACCCCCGGGATCCCCGGAATGTTGTCGGAGGCGTCGCCCATGAGACCCTTAAGATCGATAATCTGCAGCGGCTTCAGGCCGTACTTCTCCCCGATATAAGCTGGATCATGCAGCTCCACCTCGGATATTCCTTTGCGGGAGAGAGCGATTGAAACCCGGTCGGAGGCCAGCTGCAGCATATCCTTATCCCCCGTAACGACGAGGACGTCCATATCGTTCTTCTCATCGGCGATGCGGGTCAGCGTCCCGATGATATCGTCCGCTTCGTAGCCCTCCAGCTGGAACTGCTGGATCCCGAAACTCTGCAGCAGCTCCTTCAGCACAGGGAACTGCTCGGAGAGCTCGCCCGGGGTTTTCTCCCGTCCGCCCTTATAATCGGCATAATTGCTATGTCGGAACGTCGCCTTCCCCGCGTCGAACGCCACGAGGAAATGCGTCGGTTTCTCTTCTTGGATGAGCCTCAGCAGCATCTGCGTAAAACCCAGGATCGCATTGGTATGCAGTCCCTTCGAATTGCTAAGCAGCGGCAGCGCAAAGAACGCGCGGTACGCTATGTTGTTGCCGTCGACCAGCACCAATTTGGACAAAAGAAGCACCCCATTCATCAAACTCTGCTCCTTACATGATAGCATAGGACGGCGCAATAAAAAAACATCGCGGATCGTGCGGCTCCGTGGGGTGACTGCGGTTTACGCCGCATAAACATAGGAAAAAGACTTCCCCGCGGAGCTTCGGGAGAGGCCCTGCTGGGAAGGAGGAACGAAGTCGCTTCCGGGCAAGCGAAGATCGGAGGGACTCCATGAAAGAAGCAGCGCGCATGAACGGCAAGATTGCCGTATGCTTCGACGTCAACCAAACGCTCGTGCAGCAGGGACTGAGCTTCGAACAAAGCTTCCGGGGGGTATGGCAGGACTATACCGCCCGGTGGCTGCAGGAACAAACGCCCAGCGAGGAGGCCTTGTGGGCGGAATATATCGTCCGGTGGCAGCAGCGCAAGAAAGCGCGGACCACCTTCAAGCAGCTTGACGAACTGCAGCAGCAGTGTCTGCGGGAGGCGCTGCTGCAGCTCGGCGTCCCCGTCTCCGCCGGACTCGCCCGCAGCTTCATGGAAGAGCTGCGGCGCCAGCAGGTCGGGGCGAAGACGCTCATGCCCCGCACCCCTGAAGTTCTCGAGAAGCTGTCGCAGAGCCACCGGCTTGCGATTATCTCGAACAGTCCGCGCAGCGAGGTGCTGCTGATGCTCCGGCGCTTCAGCCTCGCCCGCTATTTCCCCGAGGAGCGGATCTTCACCGCGGCGAGGCCCGCCGAGAAGAAGCCGGCCCCCGCCTTGTTCCGCCAAGCGCTCCAGGCGCTGGGTGCTTCCCCCCGACAAGCTGTAATGGTCGGCAACTCCTGGAAGCATGATGTCTGCGGGGCCGTCAAAGCCGGCATGGATGCCGTCTGGCTGAACGCCGGGGTCCAGTCGCGGACCATTGCCGAGCAGCGGCTGAGCAAGCGCCGGGTAGTGCTGATCCGGGAGCTCGGCCAACTCTCCGAGTTGTTCCCTTAAGCCTTGACCGACTGACGGACGTCGTCAGACGGGCATACAACGCCCAAAAGCCTGCAGAGCTCCGTAGAGCTGCTGCAGGCTTTGGTTTGAGTCAGGTTAGGGCAAGGCTCGGGCCCCGTCCGGAAGGATTCTGTCAGACATTCAGATCCTTGCGCTTGCCGGTCACCATGAAGATAACGCCTTCCCCGATGTTCGTCGAGTGGTCGGCCACCCGCTCGAGGAAGTGCGCGGCAAGCATGAGCTGCGACAGCTGGCGGTTGCGCGTCAGGTCATCACCCATCAGGGCGATCACGTCGTTGACCACCGTGCCGTACAGCTTGTCGATCTCGTCATCCTTCTCGGCGAGAGAGGCTGCCCGGTGAACGTTGCGCTCGGTGTAGGCGATGAGGCTCTCCCGGAGCATCGCCTGGGTCATCTGAGCCATCCGCGGGATATCCTCAAGCGGCTTGACCAGCTCCTGGCCGTTCAGCCGGATCGTGATCTTGGCGATATCCACGGCATGGTCCGCAATCCGCTCGAGGTCCGTGGCGATTTTCAGCGCCATGGAGATCACCCGCAGGTCGCTGGCCATCGGCTGCTGCAGGGCAATCAGCCGCATCGAGTCTTCTTCAATCCTTGCCGTCATTTCGTCGATCGCATCATCCTGCTTGATCGTCTGAATCGCCAGATTCTCATCGAGCTTCGACAGCGATTCCACCGCCTGATGAATCAGATGTTCCACTTGAATCCCCATCGTGAGTAGATCCTGCTGCAGGTTTTCTAAGGATTGGTGGAAATTCACCCGGTTATCCACTAGCAACGCTCCTTTGTTTCAATGGATTCTTTGTTTAGCCAAACCGTCCCGTGATGTAATCTTCCGTCCGCTGGTCCGAAGGAGTCGTGAAGATCTTATCCGTCTTGTCGGTCTCGACGAGAATCCCGTTCAGGAAGAAGGAAGTATAGTCGGAGATCCTCGCAGCCTGCTGCATGTTGTGCGTTACGATGATAATCGTATATTTCTCCTTGAGCTCCTGGGTCAGTTCTTCCACCTTCAGGGTTGAGATCGGATCGAGCGCCGAGGTCGGTTCGTCCATGAGGAGAACGTCCGGCTCCACCGCCAGCAGACGGGCGATGCACAGACGCTGCTGCTGGCCGCCGGAGAGGCCGAGTGCCGACTTGTGCAGACGATCCTTCACTTCGTCCCACAGCGCGGCCTGCTTCAGGCTGCGCTCAACGAGTCCGTCAAGCACGGATTTCTTCTTTATCCCATGGATGCGCGGTCCGTAAGCGATGTTGTCATAGATGCTCATCGGGAACGGGTTCGGACGCTGGAACACCATCCCTACCTTCTTGCGCAGGGATACGACATCGGTTTCCTCATCATAAATGTTCTGTCCGTCCACATAGATCTTGCCGGTAATCCGTACATTGTCGATGAGGTCGTTCATCCGGTTCAGCGTCCGAAGGAAGGTCGATTTGCCGCAGCCCGAAGGACCGATCAGGGCCTGGATGTTGTTCTTGCCGATCTCGAGCCCGATGTTCTGAAGGGCCTGATTATCGCCGTAATACAAATTCAACTGCTCTACCTTGATTTTATTCGAAGTCGCCGCTGCAACCGCCATAGTTATTTCCCTCCGGACAATTTTTTCTGTAAGATTCGGCTTGGTATTCCGATCAGCAGGTTAAAGGCAAGCACCACCACAAGAAGCAGCGCGGCGCTTCCTTGGGCAATCTGCTTCGCATCCGGCACGATCGCTTCGGACTGTACGTACCACAGGTGGGTGGCGAGTGTCTCCCCCATCGCCAGGGGATTGAAGTCCGGAAGAACGCGGGATACGGACAAGCCGGCCGTATAGATCAGGATGGCCGATTCACCGAGCGCACGGCCCGCCACCAGCGTAATCCCGGTAATCAGGCTCGGCATGGCGGAGGGGAGCAGCACCTTGCGGATCGCCTGCCAGCGGGTGGAGCCGAGGGCCAGCGAAGCTTCCCAGTACGATTCCGGTACGGACCGGATTGACTCCTCCGTCACCCGCACGAGCACCGGCAGGTTGAGCAGCGACAGCGTGGCCGCACCGCCGATGATCGAATACTTCAGGCCAAACCAGTTGACGAAGAGCAGGAAGCCGAAGAGGCCGAATACGATTGACGGGACGGAAGACAAGGCTTCGACCGAGACCCGGATGAAATCCGTAAACGCGCTCTTCTTGGCGTACACCGCGAGATAAATCCCCGCCCCGATCCCGATCGGAAGGGAGAACAGCAGCGACAGGAACAGAATATAGAACGAGTTGAATAATTGCGGTCCTACGCCGCCCCCCGCCTCAATCTCCGAAGGACGGCCCGTGATGAAATTCCAGCTCAGCATCGGCAGGCCGTCCCCCAGAATACGCACCAGGAACCAAGCCAGAATCCCGATGATCAGCACGCCCGAAGCCCAGAAGAATCCGGTAGCGATTCGGTCTGTAGTCTTGCTCGTCATTTCACTTCACTCCTCTTCGCTACAATGCGGATGACTAGAATCATGGCCAGCGAGATCAGCAGCAGCACCAGGGCCATCAGGAACAGCGCGTTATTCCACGTGCTGCCGTAGTTGGTGTTCCCCATATCCTTCACGATCGCGGTGGTAAGCACCGTGGCCGAGTCGAGCAGCGACTTCGGCATCTGCGGCGAGTTGCCGATGACCATGAACACGGCCATCGTCTCGCCGATGGCGCGGCCCATGCCCAGGATGATGCCTGTCAGGATACCTGGGCGTGCGGCCGGCAGGAGTACGCGCCAGATCGTCTGCCAGCGGGTGGCGCCGAGGGCCAGCGAAGCCTCCTCGAGCCGGCCGGGCAGTGAACGAAGCGAATCTTCAGAGATGGACAGGATCGTCGGCAGAATCATGATGGCCAGGATAATGGCCGCAGGGAGAATACCGTATCCGAAGCCTTCATTAAACTTGGCGAGGAACGGCACGATCACTGTCAGGCCGATAAAGCCGTATACGACAGACGGAATCCCTACGAAGAGATCGGTAGCCGCCCGGAGAATTTCACGGAGCCATTTCGGGGCGATCTTCGCGGAGAAGACGGCTCCCGACAGGGCCAGAGGCACGGAAAGCACGACGGAAAGGAAAGTGAGCAGAAGCGTACTGTACAGGAAAGAGAAAGCGCCGAATTTGTTATTGGACGGCGTCCAGTCGGTCGAGAAGAAGAATTCCAGCGGCGTCACGCCGGCGAAGGTTTTAACCCCCTGCCATCCTACGAAGAGCATGATCGAGAATATGATAACCGACACCAAAGTCGCGCTGCCTATGAACACGACCTTCATGAACCGGTCATTCCGGTTCTGAGCTTTGGTCCAACCGTTGTTGTGGTTGCCCCTCCGCTCCTTCTGCGTTCTTTCGGCTAACTGGTCGGCGAATGAATTCATTTGCCTGATACCCCCTGAGTTGGAATAGTTCAAGTCACGTTCGCACGTTCATCGTCTTTTCATATCATAGTGGACAAATGTAAGGACAAAACGTTAGAAATGTTAAGCTAATGTAAAAATTGCTTTTTTCGACTCCCTTTCGACAATTGATTCCACATTTCCCCAGGGCTATTTTCTGCCCCTCTTATCATGGATGACATTCATTTTCTTATTTAGCACAAAAAGACAGCAGGCAAACGCCGCTGTCTTTTTCTTCATACCATCTTATTTTTTGAGAAGGTCGGCCGGAAGGAATTTCAGCTCTTCGACCTTCTTGCTCTGGAATTCAGGGCTCATGATATAGTCAATGAACGCTTTCGTTGCACCGGTCGCTTCGCCTTTAGTGTACATGTGCTCAATGCCGTACAGCGGGTACTTGCCGCCTTTGATGTTATCTTTGCTGAATTCTACGCCTTCGAACTTGAGGGCTTTGATCGGATCTTTTACATATGGGGTATCAACATAGCCGATGGCGCCTGGAGTCTGTCCGACCGTCGTAGCCATTGCACCGCTGGATTCCTGGGTTACGCCGTCTTTCGTGAACTCTTGGCCGCCCAGAACAATCTTCTTCACGAGTGCGCGGGAGCCGGAGGAGTCTGGACGGTGTACGATCACGATGTTCTTGTCAGGACCGCCCACTTCTTTCCAATTCTTGATCTTGCCTGTGAAAATATCCGTAGCTTGGGCTTTCGTCAGGTTGTCGATCGTAACATCTTTGTTGACGATCAGGGCGAAAGGAGCAATCGCCACCACGTGGTCTACCAGACCTTTATCTTTATATTCATCGCCCGCTTCGATATCGGAGTTACCGATGTTCGACGTGCCGTCAGCCACGTCCTTCAGGCCTTTGCCAGAGCCGCCTGCCGTCGGGTTGATCGTTACTTTCGGGTTGTTCTTCATGAATTCGTCGGCAGCCGCTTTCACCAGCGGGAGCAGAGCGGAAGAGCCGGAGGCCGTTACCGTGCCTTCAATAGTTTCGGATTTGGCTGGCTGCGTGGTAGCAGCTCCTTTATCGGCTGGTGCCGCAGCGCCATTGTTTGGAGCAGGCGTTTGTGCCGTATCAGTCTTTTGACCACACGCTGCAAGGACCCCTACGGATAACACCATAATCATGGCTACGTTCAAACTTTTCTTCGACAGCTGCTTTAACATGTCAGCATGTCCTCCCTTTTTTTCTCGTTTATGTTTACTAGGTCATCTTACCAAGGCATTGTAAAGTTTGTACCCTCGCTAAGTTAACGCAATGTAAAACTTTGTCGTGTGAATGATTTACGCGCTTTTAACATAGTAGGGATCTTCACTTCATACTTTAGTCCTATACTTAACCCATATTCGCTGCGAATCCTGATGGCTTGCGGCGAAACTTATAGATGAACGATGTAGGAGGATGACTCATGCTGTACATGACCGGATGGAAGTGAGACAGCTGGCCGAGCAGAGCCGGGCTTCCTCACTGTCCGCCGGCACAATTGTGAGTTCTCTGCATTGGCGGAGCACGGATGTCGAGGCTTCTCTGCTGGAGATGCGCACATCCTTTGACAAGCAGCACCTGAAAATTCAGGACAGCCTGGCCGCTTTCAGCATCATCAGGGATTCGAGCGAGCCTGCTCCCCCAATTCAAAAAGGCTGTACCCCTATCCGCCAGGAAAAGGGTACAGCCTTCTTCATTACAGTCGCGATTTAGTCGAAATAAATCGCCTTGCCGGTCTTCGAAGACTCATAGATCGCCTCGAGGATCTCGGAAACGACGCACGCCTGCTCCGGCGTCACGACCGGCTCCGTATCGTTCTCGATCGCCTCCAGCCACAGCTTCGCTTCGAGGTCGGCCGGGTTGTCCTTGCTGCCTTCATAGAAGTCCACGCCGCGCCCGTCGAGCTCGATGTGGTTCGTGAACAGCTTGCTGTGCTTCTCCCCGTTGATGCGCAGCCCGTCTTCCATGTCCGCGCCGCCCTCGGTGCCGCACAGCGTTGTCTTGGCTTCGCCGGTCTTCACCAGGTTGATCGCCCAGCTCGACTCCAGCATAATCGTGGCGCCGTTCTGCATTGTGATCATGCCCACGGCCGAATCCTCCACCGTGAACTTGTCCGGGTCCCAGGAGCCCCAGGCATTCGCCGCGTCAGCCTTCTTCGAGAGCTTGTGGAATGCCGTGCCCAGCACCGCCTTCGGCTTGTAGTTGTCCATCATCCACAGCGTCAGGTCAAGCGCATGGGTCCCGATGTCGATGAGCGGGCCGCCGCCCTGCTTCTCCTCATCGAGGAATACGCCCCATGTCGGTACCGCGCGGCGGCGGATCGCATGGGCTTTGCCGTAGTAGATCTCCCCGAGCTCGCCGTCAGCGCATACGCGCTTCAGATACTGGCTGTCGGAGCGGAACCGGTTCTGGTAGCCGATCGTCAGCTTCTTGCCCGTCCGCTTCGCCGCTTCGACCATCCGGCGTGCGTCCGCAGCCGTCTTCGCCATCGGCTTCTCGCACATCACGTGCTTGCCCGATTCCAGAGCCAGGATCGAGATATCCGCATGGGAGTCATTCGGCGTACACACGTGGACGATATCCAGCGTCCCGTCCGACAGCAGCTCCCGGTAATCCGTATAGACTTTCGCGTCGGGGGTTCCGAACGCGTTCTTCGCTTCCTGAGCGCGCTCCTCCACGACATCACAGAACGCAACCATCTCGGCGTTCGGCTGATTCTTCAGAGCCGGCATATGCTTGCCGTTCGCGATGCCGCCGCATCCGATAATTCCGATTCGATACACCTTGGACATAAGTAAAAGCTCCTCCTTTGAATACCATCTATGTAATCGTCTTCGCTGCCGCTGTCTGCTGCTTGAGTTTTAGTATAGACAACAGCGGTTCAGAAAACTATGACAGATCTGGTGTTCCTTATATCCGATTTTGCCGTAGGGAGCCCCCTTCTCCGCAGGCCCGCCGGTGGTTCTACCGGCCATTCCGCAGCATGGATTCATACACTCCGCACTCCTAAGCGCGGACACGTTATCCAAGGGAAACCCGGCTTCCCGTCCGGGCCGCCTTCCGCAGGGCATCCATCGCCTTGGCTTGGCGCACGGCTTCTCCGCCCCCGTCCTCGTTTATTACCTCTCCGGCGCGCATGCGAAGCACCTCCTCCGCAAAAGCTTCCGCCTGCCGCCGGAAAGGCGTGACCCGGTCTGTCTCCCATACGTGCTCCTCTTCGCCGAAGCGGCACTCGATCCGCAGCGTCTGCGCATCCGGCTTGAAAGCGACGGACAGCCGTCCCTCTGTCCCGAGCAGCTCGAACGAAGAGCCGTGCGGCATGTCGAGGGCCGCGTCGAACTGGGCCGTCCGTCCTCCTGCGAAGTGCAGGGTGCCGCAGAAGCGCCGGTCTACCCCATGGCGCTCGTCGAGAGTCCATACGGCATCTGCCGCCTGAGGCTCCTCACCCGTGAAGCTCCTCGCCCAGTGGACGAGATAGCAGCCGATATCGTACAGCGCTCCTCCGCCCCAATCCCTGCTCCACCGCGTGCTGTCCTCGAACGCCCGGAAGGAGAAGTGGCCGCGGAACCGCACCCACTCTCCGACCGCACCGCTTTTCAAGCGCTGCCGGATCTCGCCGATCCCCGGGTAGAACGGCCAGATGAAGGCCTCCCGCACCCGGACTCCGCCTCGCTTTGCCGCTTCCACAATCGCCGCAGCCTCCGCAGCATTCAGGGCGAACGGCTTCTCGAGCAGCACATGCTTGCCCGCCTCACAGGCCTTGACGGCCCACTCCATATGCAGATGGTTGAGCAGGGCGATGTAGACGGCATCGATCTCCGGGTCCGCGAGCAGCTCCCCATAGGAATCATACGCTCTCGGCACGCCGTATTTCTCCGCAAGCGCCTGCCCCCTTCCCGGCTCCCGGCCGGCCGCCCCCAGCCACACGCCATTGGCGGACGAGAGAATGCCCTGCCCCGCCTTGTTCACGATCCAGCCTGTCCCCAGCACGCCCCAGCGAATCTTCTCCATGTTCATCGTTCCCTTCCTCGACAGATTTCCCGGGAAATTGCATCAGCACCGCACCCGGCACCCCGTTCCCGGACACAGCAAAAAGAGGCCTTCTTCAAGACCTCTCCAGCATTCGTTTCACTTCTTCAAAGCTCCCACGGATGTCACCAGCTTGTAGCCGACGCCTCGAATCGATTCGATCTGTACCGACTGCTGGTTCATCTCGAGCTTCTTGCGCAGGGAGCTCACGTGCACATCGACGGTCCGCTGGCCGCCGATGTAATCGAAGCCCCATACGATATTCATGAGATCGTCCCGCGTCACGACGACACCGGGGCGCTGCACGAGATAGAGCAGCACCTCGAACTCCTTCGGCCGAAGCGGAATCGATTCTCCGCCGAGCAGTACCTCGTACTTCTCGGGGTATATGTACAGGTCTCCGGCAGAGATGACCTTCTCTCCCGTGCCTGCTTTCTCCTGCGTTCCGTCTTCGGCCATCGTACGTCTCAGTACAGCCGATACCCGCGCCAGCAGCTCGGCAACGCCGAACGGCTTCGTGATGTAATCGTCCGCACCGTATTTCAGCCCCTGAACGACCTCTTCCTCGGCATTGCGTGCGGTAAGAATGATGACCGGCGTCTTGTTCCCCTTCTGGCGAAGTTTGGACAGAATCTCGAAGCCGTTCATGCCAGGCAGCATGATGTCCAGAATAATCAGGTCAAAATACTGCTGCAGCGCCGCCTGCAGTCCGTCACTTCCGTGATCGACCACCTTCGTCTCATAGCCTTCCTGAGTCAGGTTGTACGACAGCAGCCGGGCGAGCGTTGGCTCATCCTCAATAACAAGTATTTTTTGCGGCATGGGAATCCCCCAAAACATAAGTTCATTTCCTACCTAAAGCTTAACACAGCCCGCTGGCCTTGACAATTTATTTACATTCCATGGGAATCGTGCTTGAAAATAATATAAGACTGCACCGCAAGATTAGTTGTGAATGAGCGGCATCTCGATAATGAACTTCGTTCCGACGCCGACCTCGCTCTCCACGCGGATCGTACCCTTATGCAGCTCGACCAGATGCTTCACGATAGAGAGGCCGAGGCCCGTGCCGCCTGAGCTTCTCGAACGTGCTTTGTCCACCCGGTAGAAGCGTTCGAAGATCCGGGGCAGATCCTTCTTCGGAATCCCGATCCCCGTATCCGCGATGGTGAAGCGGACCCTGTCGAGCTCGGTCACTTCCCTGCCGCTGACGAGCTGCTCCACCTTCAGGCGCACCTTGCCGCCTTCAGGCGTATAGCTGATGCCATTGGACAGCAGGTTGATCAGAATCTGGCGCAGGCGGTCCTCATCCGCTTCCATATAGAAGTCGCCGTCCACGTTCAGCTCCAGCTCGATCCCTTTCTTCTTCGCTTCCGCATTCATCACATGCACGCAGTTGCCGACGAAGGTATCGAGGTGCACCGGCGAGAACTGCAGCGGGATCCGCTTCGATTCGATCTTCGAGAGCTCGAGGATATCCCCGATGAGCCGGTTGAGGCGCTCACTCTCGTCGAAGATGATCTGCAGGAACGACCGCGCCGTCTCCTTATCGTTGAGCGCACCGGCCAGCAGTGTCTCGGCGAAGCCCTTGACCGCTGCGATCGGTGTCTTGAGCTCGTGAGATACGTTCGCGACGAACTCGCTGCGCATCCGCTCCAGACGCCGGACCGCGGTAATGTCATGCAGCACGATCAGCAGGCCCTCCCACTCCCCGCCTGCTTCCGCAATCGGGTTCAGGTTGATCTCCAGAATCCGTTCCTTCGGATAGTAGAAAATCACCTCGTCGCGGATATGATCCCGCACGTCGATGCACTCCTGGATGAGCTGCGTGAACTCGTACTGCTGCTTCGCCTGGTTGAACGACTTGCCGAGCAGCTCCTTGGCCGAGAAGCCGAGGATCTCTTCGGCCGAGCGGTTCAGCAGCGCGATCTTGCCGTCCCGGTCGATCATGATCACACCGCTCGTCATGCTCTCCAGCACGCTCTTCAGCCGGTTCTCGTCCTCGGATATCCGGTTCATCTGCAGCTCCAGCGAATCCGCCATCCGGTTGATCGCATGGCCGAGCTGGCCGATCTCATCGCGCTTGTTGACCTGCACGCGGTACTTGTAGTTCATATCCGTGATCTGCCGGGCCACGCTCGTAATCAGCTCGATCGGGCGCGTCACGCTGTAAGCGACACGGTAAGAGATCAGACCGGCGATGACGAAGACGGCCAGCAGCATGGTGGTGAGTACGAACCAGACCTGGCGGATCGAGCCCTCGACCTCCTCCAGGCTCATCGCCATCCGGAGATAGCCCGTCACATTCTCTCCTTCAAGCAGAGGCAGGGCCACATACAGCATGTTGCGCTGGTCTGTGGATGAGTAACGGATCGAGCTGCCGGACGCTTTGCTCAGCTGCGCTTCGTGGATCTCTTCCCGCTCCATATGATTCTCCATCAGCGCCGGATCATGGTCGGAATCCCCCAGCACCTTGCCGTCGCTGCGGATAAAGGTCAGCCGGGCGTCCGCCGAAGCCCTGAGCATGGCCGCCCTATCGGAGTAATAGCGGAACAGCTCGGCCTCATTGCCGCTCAGCCGCCAATCGGTTGTCGCTTTGATGACGCTAAGCTCCCGCTCCATACTGGCCGTCAGCGACTCGATATACGACTGCTGCAGCATGCGGGCCATGAAGATTCCTGCGGTCAGCACCGAGGAACCGATCAGGATGATAAAGATCAGGGTCAGACGTGCACGAAACTTTTTCATAACAAGAGTGTTCCCTCCAGAAGTTCAGCCGGCTGTACGTTCTCCCCCTGGGGGAATCACGGTAGTGCGCAGACGTTTTACTCTCAATCGTAAGGGTCAGGACGGTGTGGCGCCAGTTATTTTTTTGTAAAGGCGGGATTGCTCATACAGCTTCATGCACAATCGGTTGACCGAAGCCATCGGCTGCTGGATCAGAATCGAGAGAACGACCGGCACCGCGGTCAGCGGTTCGAAGTAAGCCAGCGCCAGCACCAGACCGAGCGAAATGTTGCGCATGCCGGATGAATAGGTGACCGAGATGATGATGTCGGTCTTCCGCAGCCACAGCGAGCCGAAGAAGCCGAGCGCATAGGAGACGGCCACCAGGAGAAACACGAGGGGCACGACGGTCAGCATATCCCGCTTCATCTCCATCACATAAGGCTGGATGACCGCTGCATTGATCATCACCACGATGACCATCGCCAGCTTGGAGGTCGGGCCGCAGACGGGCGCCGACCAGCCCTTGAACCGCCCCTTGGACAGCTCGTTGACCAGCACGCCGAGGATCGTCGGCACCACTATGATCTGTACCAGGTCGAGCATCACCTTCGTATGGTCGAACGCAATCGATGTCCCGAAGAAGGCTTCGATCGCCGCCGGAATGACCAGCGGGCTCAGGGCCGAGTCGATCACGATCATGGCGAGCGTCAGAGGAACGTGCCCCTTCGACAGCCCGACCCAGATGACGGACGACACACCCAGCGGGATGATCGAGAACATGACGAAGCCGACGACATAGGGTGAGCTCTCCCCGAAGGCGGCCGTGCCGATGAGGTAACCGAGCACCGGAGCAAGCACATGGCACAGCACGAAGGTCAGAAGCATCGGCACCGGCATCCGGAATGCCTCACGGATCTGCCTCCAGGAGCAGCCGGTCGCCATCACGAAGGTGAGATAGCCGAACAGGTAGGGCACCAGCGCCGCCGATCCGTTAAAGCTTTGGGATAAAAGAAACCCGAGTATCAGGGATACCGGGACAATGAGGGATAAATATTTTTCTATAACGGCGTTTAGCCGCAGACCTGTCTCTCTCATGGAAGACCGGCCTTACGAGAAGACCGGTTCTTTGAACTGGGCCAGCTTCTCACGGGACTCCTGCTCCACGTCGGCATGCAGCGAGTTGCCGTGGGAATCCATCGTGACGATCGCGGCGAACCCTTCGGTCTGCAGGTGCCACATCGCTTCCGGGATACCGAATTCCATGAAGTCCACGCCTTCCACCTTCTTGAAGCATTGGGCATAGTACTGCGCCGCCCCGCCGATCGCATTGAGGTACACGGCTCCATGCTCCTGCAGCGCCTTCAGCGTCTTCGCGCCCATGCCGCCCTTGCCGATGACCGCGCGGATGCCGAACTTCTTGATGATGTCGCCTTGGTAAGGCTCCTCACGGATGGACGTCGTCGGACCGGCCGCCTTCACGACCCAGCCGCCCTGCTCGTCCTTCGCCATGACCGGTCCGCAGTGGTAGATCACCGCACCGTTCAGGTCGATCGGGGAGTCGTGGTCCATCAGGTGCTTGTGCAGCGCGTCACGGCCCGTGTGCATCGGTCCGTTGATGATGACCACGTCGCCCACCTTCAGCTGGCGGATCTGCTCTTCGGACACCGGCGTCTGCAGCACGACTTCACGGCGTTCGCCTGCGGAGGCTGCTGCAGCTGCAGGCTCGTCCTTCTGCATAGGCACCGTCTCGCCCTTCGTGTACACCCACTCCGTAATCTCGCCGCTGTTCGCGTCGATAAGCACGCCCTGACGGCGGAACGCCCAGCAGTTGTACGCCACGGAGACGAAGAAGGACGCCGGCAGACGGTTCATGACGCCGACTTTACAGCCAAGCAGGCTCACCTGTCCGCCGAAGCCCATCGTCC
This sequence comes from Paenibacillus sp. S-38, assembly GCF_049942825.1. NCBI lineage: Bacteria > Bacillati > Bacillota > Bacilli > Caryophanales > Paenibacillaceae > Paenibacillus > Paenibacillus sp. S-38. Next base: position 1,764,258 of record NZ_CP187970.1, on the reverse strand, counting down.
CGATGCCGAGCTTGTTCGCATTCTCCATCACGTACTCCTCGAGCTTGCGCAGCTCCGGATGCGGATTCACATCGTCCGCCGCACGGAACAGCTGATGCTTCGCGAGCTCGTAGCCGGTTGTCCGGTCTCCGCCGATGCCCACGCCGATGAAGCCCGCGCTGCAGCCCTGGCCCTGTGCCTGGTATACCGCATGCAGGATGCACTTGCGGATGCCGTCAAGATCGCGGCCCGCTTTGCCCAGCCCTTCGAGCTCGGTCGGCAGGCTGTACTGGATGTTCTTGTTCTCGCAGCCGCCGCCCTTCAGGATGAGCTTCGCTTCGATCTCCTCCCGTTCCCACTGCTCGAAGTGGATGACCGGCGTACCCGGTCCGATGTTGTCCCCGCTGTTCGCTCCGGTCAGGGAATCGACGGAGTTCGTACGCAGCTTGCTGTCCTTGGTCGCCTGGGCCACGGCGGCGATGATCGCTTTCTTCATCTCGATCTGGTTCGCGCCCACCGGACAGTGCACGATGAACGTCGGCATCCCTGTATCCTGGCAGATCGGCGATACATTGCATTCCGCCATCTGGATGTTATCGGCAATCGTGGAGAGCGACAGCGCCGAACGCGTGCCTGCATCCTCCTGCTCACGGGCAGCTTGAATCGCCTGACGGACGTCGGCCGGCAGGTTCGTGCTCGTTTCGACAATCAGTTTATACATACTCTCTTGAAAGTGCTGCATGGATCAGGAAACCCCTTTCGGTCGGTCGTATAATATGTATTGAAATGAGTCCAAATGCATATTTCCATCATACCATATTCCGGCGCCCCGGGGCATACCTTTTACGCTGTACGATTTTGGAGCGGGCAAAGCCGGCGGGAATCATGTATAATGCGGTAGGTACAAAGCTGCGCGGATACGTCCATGGCGGATCCTCTGGCCCGGTCTGCTGCAGCGAAACAGATGAGATGGGATGATTTCAAATGGAAAGCCACTTTTTTGCCTACCTCTACCGCCTGCGGTTTATCGAACGGTGGAGCCTCATGCGCAATACGATGAAAGAAAACGTAGCCGAGCACTCCTTCCACGTGTCACTGCTGACGCATGTCCTGTGCACGATCGCCAATGAAGTCTACGGCCGCCAGGTTCCGACGGACCGCATCGTGTCGATGGCGCTGTTCCACGACAGCACGGAGGTGTTCACCGGCGATATTCCGACCCCGGTCAAGCACCACAATCCGAAGATCCTGAGCAATTTCCGTGAGATCGAGCATCTGGCCGCCGAGCGCCTGCTTGACATGGTGCCTGAGCCGCTGCGCCGGGTGTATGAGCCGCTCATCGATCCCAAGAAGACCACGGAAGATGCCGAGCTCAAAAAATACATCAAAGCCGCCGACTCCCTCGACGCCTATCTCAAATGCGTGACCGAGCTGTCCGCCGGCAACCGCGAATTCGCCGTGGCCAAGAAGCAGATCGAGGATACACTGCAGGAGATGGCTATGCCGGAGGTCGACTATTTCCTGAAGCATCTGGCACCGAGCCTGGAGAAAACATTAGACGAGCTGTAAGCTTCCGCCGGGAATTCCCCGGCTTTTTGGCGTTTGGGCGCGGATGCGCGGCTGCTCTGTGCTGCTCCGTGCGGCTCTGTACTGCTCTGTACTGCGCTGTGCTGTGCTGTGAGCTGCTTCTTTGTGCCGACCCATAGGCATAGGCGCCGCGTTGTTCGTGTATAAGCAAAGAGGCCGGCTGCTTGGGCCGGCCCCTTCAAGGAAACGATTGACTTGCTTCATGCCGTTCGATACGGCATCCCCACTTACGCGAAAACGTTCGGGAAGAGCATCAGCGTAATGACCAGGAAATACAGAATGCCGGCCACCGAGCTCAGCGTGCGGATCGCACCGATCTGCGCTTTGATGGAGCTGCCGCTCGCATCGCTGAGCGCTTTGCGCATTTTGCCGCCGAGGATCCCGCTTACGGCCCCGATCGCCAGCAGCAGCACAATCGCCAGAATCCACCAAATGGCCGGGTATCCGCCTTTGCCCACCAGGTATCCGCCCGAGATGAAGGCGATGATCAGCGCCAGCTGGCCGGCCCGGTTCAGCGAGAACAATACGGACAGGAAGCCGTGCTGCGCGCTGCCGTTCGGAAGCGCTTCTACACGTGCGGCCAGGAACGGGAGCGCGAGATAGAAGCCCATGAGGGCTGCCCCCAGTACATGAAGATACAAGAACACTTGTGACATCGTGATTCGAATCCTCCCTTGTCTACCTTCCAATCTCAATCTACCGCGCACTGCGAAATAGAGAACAAGCTAAGTATACCGGAGCGAGAGCCCCTTAAGCAACCGGGAAGGGCGTGCCGCAGGCAGAGTTGTGACGGGTCCGTGAAGCGGGCCCTCGCGCCGTACATGCCGTTGTATCACCTATGGACGAATAAGCCCATCCTTAGCCGTTTCAAAGAACATCAATCACGAATCCATCTAACGAAGCAGCCCCCCGCTATTTGGCGTATCGCAGACAGACTTTTGTGCGCCGCACACGGATTACCATGAAAAAAAGTACATAACTGCTTCCGCATGGGATCCAGGAAGCTTCGACGCGCTGCTTCAGCATCCGTCCCCCCCATCGGTGCGCATACCCATCAAGGCGATTGACTTCGCAGCGGCTCCCAGTTCTTCAGCGCATCGACGGTCCGCTCCCACTCTTCCTCCGGGGGAATCGCGGCTTCACCATCCCCGCGCTGCGGCCCGTAGCTCCCGAAGCCGGCATGATTGCCTCCCTCGATGGAGAGATAGGCGGCACTGCCAGGCACATGAGCCCTGCCCGCTTCCATCCTCTCCCGGTTCAGCACGCCGTCTTTCGTCCCTGCGAGGGACAGCACCGGCAGCCCGGTGTCTCTCAGGCTACCGCCCTCATCCGCATAGGCAGCCAAAAAGAACACCCCCCGCAGCCGGTCCGGGTGAGCCGCGGCGAACCGGGCGGCCATCGACCCGCCAAGCGAGTGGCCTCCGATGACAAAGTCCCCCTGCGGCTCCCGCTGCAGCAGCTCCTCCGCTAGGTCCTGCCCGAACACCGCCAGGTTCAGCGGCATCCGGGCGATATACACCGTACAGCCTTCCCCCGCGAGCCGGGAAGCCAGCGGTGCATAGCTCTCCGGCTGCACCAGCCCGCCCGGGTAGAAAATCACGCTCGGAAGCGGCTTAGCCGCAGCGCTCCCTTCCGTGCTCCGCGGCTGGAAACGCAGCCAATGCGCCTCCTCCGTCACTTCCACCCCGGAGCTGCCCCTCATCGCGCTGCGGGCCGCTTCGTCCGCCTCATACGGACGAAGATAAACAAAGCCTGCCGCGGCCAAGCCGAGCAGCGCCAGAATCATCCACGAGGCGGCAAGACGCCACACGGATCGCTTCGCTCTTGCCCTGGATAATGATCTGGGTTCCATGTCGATCACAGCCTCCCCTTCCGCTTCATCCTCTGCCTGCGTCTTATATCCCCTATGGGTCAGCCCATCCACTCTCCTAGTCTTTATACCCCTCCTGCCTTCCGCCTGCATCACGCCTTCCGGTCATCCTCAGGTTTCACCTACCGCATGTCAACAAAAAAACCAGCCTCCGGCATGAGGCCGAAGACTGGTTGCGGGATGGTAACGGATTAGCCTCCGGTTACCACTTGGATGACATTGCGTACGGATTCAGCCGACTTGTCCAGAGCGGCTTTCTCTTCCGGCAGCAGCTCGAGCTCAAACACCTTCTCGATACCAGCGCCGCCGAGCAGCGTAGGAACGCCCATGAACAGGTTGTCATAGCCGTACTCACCTTGGAGCAGAGCGATCGCAGGAAGAATGCGCTTCTTGTCCTTCAGGATCGCCTCCGTCATTTGAACGAGCGATGCAGCCGGAGCATAGTAGGCGGAGCCGTTGCCGAGCAGGTTTACGATCTCGCCGCCGCCGGTACGCGTACGCTTCACAATCGCGTCGATGCGGTCAGCCGGGATCAGCTTCTCGATCGGAATCCCGCCTACGTTGGAGTAGCGGACAAGCGGAACCATGTCGTCGCCGTGGCCGCCGAGCACGAAGCCCCGCACGTCCTCTACCGAGACATTCAGCTCCTGCGCGATGAAGGTACAGTAGCGGGCCGTGTCCAGCACACCGGATTGGCCGATCACGCGGTTCTTCGGAAAGCCCAGCGTTTCGAAGGCCACGTAAGTCATCGCGTCCACCGGATTGGAGAGGATGATGACGATCGACTGCGGAGACGTTCTCTTGATGTTCTCGCACACGGACTTCACGATGCCCGCGTTCGTGTTCACCAGGTCATCCCGGCTCATGCCCGGCTTACGTGCAATCCCGGCAGTGATGATCACGATATCGGAATTGGCGGAGTCGTCATAAGAAGACGTACCGGTGATGTTAGCGTCAAAGCCCTGAACCGGAGACGCCTCCAGCATATCGAGCGCCTTACCCTTGGTAGGATTCTCGAGCTGCGGAATGTCTAGGAGCACCACGTCACCGAGTTCTTTTTGTGCAAGCATCAAAGCTGTCGTTGCGCCTGTAAAGCCCGCGCCCACAACCGTAATCTTCTTACGCTGGATAGCCATCAGAATTACCTCCTACATGAATGTATTGGTTAGTTCTTTGCTTTCCAGGCCGGCGAAGCCGCCTGCTTATTCTCGCTCTTCCAATTCGGCCGAAGCCGCCCGCTGTCTCGTATTGCCGCTTGTTCGCTCTTCCCAGGTCGGCGAAGCCGCCTGCTGTTTCCGCTCTTGCCAGGTCGGCGAAGCCGCCTGCTTGTTTCCGCTTTTGCCAGAGTGTGCCCGAGGGGGAGCCGCTTTGCGCCAGCAAAGTCGCTTCCCCCTCACACATGCCCTGCGCCGCATGAAAGCGTGTCCCCGGCGTGCTTGGCGTCAGCTCAAGCCGCCCGGGGACGGACGCGATCCACGCTCCCCCATCCCATCGAAGCAGCCCGCACGCGTGAAAGCGTGTCTCGCCCCCCGCCTGCAGCCGGAAGGCTGCTGACGGGGGGCGAGACGGACGCGTTCCCTGCACCACCACTATCATGGGAGCGACACTGCCTCGCGTATAGACAGCCGTTCGTGGTCCAGGGGGCGAAACCCCTGGGGCCTCCCTCTAGAGGGAGGTTTGGAGGGTGGATTTAGAAATTAGCAATAATCTGATCAGCGAACGCGGAGCACTTCACTTCGGTTGCGCCTTCCATCAGACGGGCAAAGTCATAAGTAACGGTTTTGTTGTTGATCGCCGTTTCCATGCCTTTGTAGATCAGGTCAGCCGCTTCCAGCCAGCCGAGGTGCTCAAGAAGCATTACGCCGGACAGGATCACGGAACCCGGGTTAACAACGTCCAGACCTGCATACTTAGGAGCCGTACCATGCGTAGCTTCGAAGATCGCGTGGCCGGTAACATAGTTGATGTTGGCGCCCGGTGCGATACCGATCCCGCCGACTTGAGCAGCCAGAGCGTCGGACAGGTAGTCCCCGTTCAGGTTCAGCGTAGCGATAACGTCGAAGTCGGTTGGGCGAGTCAGAACCTGCTGCAGCGCGATGTCGGCGATAGCATCTTTTACGATGATTTTGCCTTCGGCTTCAGCTGCTTTTTGAGCTGCGTTCGCAGCGTCTGCGCCCGACTCTTCTTTGATGCGGTCGTATTGAGCCCAAGTGAAGGTCTTGTCGCTGAACTCTTCCTCGGCAAGCTCGTAACCCCAGTTTTTGAAGGCACCTTCTGTGAACTTCATGATGTTGCCTTTGTGTACGAGAGTAACGGATTTGCGATTGTGCTCGATTGCATATTCGATCGCCGCGCGAACCAGACGCTTCGAACCTTCGGAGGAAACAGGCTTCACGCCGATACCCGAAGTTTCTGGGAAGCGGATTTTCTTAACACCCATTTCGTTCTGGAGGAACGTGAGCACTTTCTTGACTTCTTCGGAGCCAGCAGCCCACTCGATGCCGGCATAGATGTCTTCTGTATTCTCACGGAAGATAACCATGTCCACAAGCTCAGGACGCTTAACAGGGGAAGGTACGCCTTTGAAGTAGCGAACCGGACGGGAGCAGACATACAGGTCCAGCTCTTGACGGAGCGCAACGTTCAGGGAACGGATCCCGCCGCCGATTGGCGTGGTCAGAGGACCTTTGATCGCAACGATGTATTCGCGGATCGCCGTCAGCGTGTCAGCCGGCAGCCAGTTGTTGAATTTGTTGAAGGCTTTCTCGCCGGCAAATACTTCGTACCATGCGATTTTCTTCTCTCCGTTATATGCTTTCTCTACCGCTGCATCCAGCACGCGCTTGGAAGCCGCCCAGATATCCGGACCTGTGCCGTCGCCTTCGATGAAAGGAATGATCGGGTTGTTCGGTACGTTGAGCTTGCCGTTCGTAATAGTGATGCGCTCGCCCTCAGTCGGCTGTGCATATTGTTCGAATTGAGCCATGATTGGTAGTGCCTCCTCATGTATTATGGAGCCAGTTTTCACTGACCCTCGGAATATTATAACAAAGCTTCTGGGAAGTGTGGAGCTTTAAGTACGGATCGTTCGGCCGATGACCCTTATGTAAACGAGATTCCGCCGGCCTTCTCACCTCAAAAAGATACGGGAGCTGCGGCGCCGGTCCGTTTCTCTTCCAGGGAAAAGATGACCGGGGATCCTGCAGCAGCCCGCTCTTAAGCTGCCTTATAATCCGATTAGCGCTGCTCGATCGGAATGAAAGCTTGGTGGGATGGACCTGTGTATTCCGCACGAGGACGGATCAGACGGTTGTTCTCATACTGCTCGAGAATGTGTGCTGTCCAGCCGGACGTACGGGAGATCGCGAAGATCGGAGTGAACAGGTCACGCGGGATTTCAAGGGAGGTATAGACGGATGCGGAGTAGAAGTCCACATTCGGCTTCAGGCCCTTCTGGCCGGTTACGAGTTCTTCGATCTGGATCGACATGTCATACCAGTTCATGTTGTTCGTAATTTTACCGAGCTCCTCGGACATCTTCATGAGATGCTTCGCACGCGGGTCGCCGTTCTTGTAGACACGGTGGCCGAAGCCCATGATCTTCTCTTTGTTCGCCAGCTTCTCGTTGATGTAAGCCGTTACGTTGGACGCTGTGCCGATTTCTTCGAGCATCGCCATCACCGCTTCGTTCGCTCCGCCATGCAGAGGGCCTTTGAGAGCGCCGATTGCGGACGTTACGCCGGAGTAGATATCGGACAGCGTTGCAACAGTAACGCGTGCCGCGAAGGTGGAAGCGTTCAGTTCATGGTCGGCATGGAGCACGAGCGCTTTATCCAGTGCTTCGATTGCGATCTTCTCCGGATTTTTGCCGGTCAGCATGTAAAGGAAGTTCTCCGCGATGGATACACCGGATTTAGGCGCAATCGGTTCCTGGCCTTGACGAATGCGGGCAAAAGCAGCCACGATCGTAGGCAGCTGAGCCTGCAGCTTAATCGCTTTGCGGAGATTCGATTCAGGAGTCATATCGTTAGCTTCCGCATCATACAGCGCCAGGGAGGAAACGGCGGTGCGAAGGGCTGCCATCGTATTCACGTCTTTAGGGAACAGCTTGATTCCATCGAGCACTTCAGCCGGCACAGCCGCGCTGCTGCTCAGATCTTGGATCAGTTGGTTCAGCTCGGAGCGATTAGGCAGTTTACCATACCAGAGCAAATATACGACTTCTTCGAATGTCGCGTTCTCGGCAAGGTCGTCAATGTTGATGCCACGATACGTGAGCACACCGTCAATGATCGAGCTGATGGAGGACGTTGTCGCTACGATTCCTTCCAAACCTTTGGTGGCGGTCAAGTTAATCTCTCCTTTGGCGTTCAATTTCACATATGTCTACTATAAAGGATTTACCAACCGATGTGAACAAATTTAGACATAAAAGTTCATTATCAGCACGATAGGAAAAGTTTTTATCAAACGTCTAGTGGATACTTTTCCTGCGGTACGTCCACTGAATGTTCCTCCGGAAACCTCGATCTCAGTACCTAATGGAAAACCTTTTAACAAATTAAAGCAGAAGGTTTTCCTGCGGCATGCCGCCCCTTTAATAAACTTTTCTTTGAAGGTACCAAGCAAAGCTTTATCCGTCATTCGGAGCCCATTCGCCTTATTTCTTTCACATTTACTTCAAGCTATGTACGCGGACCGGCCTTATAAACATACCCGATTCCGGGTTATGATACAACTTTGGATACAGGCGCTGCCTCCCGTTTCCTACCCTGTCATCACTTCCACTATGGTTCATTTGCGTTCAGACTGGAAAATCTTGTTCTCCCTTCTTCCTGCCACTCCGCTCTCGCATCACACCCATACAAAAGCTCCCAATAGAAGCATTTCATTTCCCTTCCCAATTTATTCGGGAAAGTTTGGACAGGGCACCAAACGATGTTAAAATAAAGGGGATCTTCACCCCTACACCATTACAGGAGGCTTAGTCATGAAGGACTCCAAGAGAATCGGCATCATCGACATCGGCTCGAACTCCATCCGGCTGGCGATCTATGAACTGGGTTTCGGCGGAGCTTACCGGGTCATCAGCGAGTTCAAGGAATCGGCGCGGCTCAGCCAAAAAATCGGTCCGGACGGCGCCCTGCCTCCTGAAGAGATACAGGATCTGGTTCGCATCCTCTCACACTTCAAGCGCATCTGCCGCTCTCATGAAGTCATCGAATGCCGGGTGGCCGCCACCGCCGCCGTCCGTAACGCCACGAACACGGAGCAGATTCAAGAGGCCTTGTCCCGGGAAACCAGCTGGGATATCGAGATCTTGTCCGGCCAGGACGAAGCGCGTCTCGGTTTCCTCGGTATGATCCAAACGATGGATATCGCGGACGGCTTCCTCGTCGACATCGGGGGCGGCAGCACCGAGATCTCCCTGTTTCGCGAACGGAAGCTCATTCAGAGCGTCTCCTTCCCGTTCGGCGCCGTGAACACGACGCGCAAATATGCCCCGGGCGGCGAATTCGGGGAAGCGCAGCTGAAGGCCATCCGCGAGATGGTCGAAGAAGCCCTGGCAAGAGAACCCTGGATCGCTTCGAGCCCCGGCCTTCCCCTCGTCGGTCTCGGCGGAGGAGTCCGCACGCTGTGCAAAATCAATCAGCGCCGCAGACGCTACTCCCTGCCGCAGACGCATAACTACCCTCTGCCGGCTTCGGATGTGGACGAGCTTGTCTCCTGGCTGCCGGGTCTCCCTGCGGAGAAGCGCAAGAAGGTGGAGGGGCTGTCCAAAGACCGGTTCGATATTATAATACCGGGGATGATCATCCTTCAGACCGTCTTCCAAACCGTCCACGGCTCCCACTACATCGTCAGCGGAGCAGGCCTGCGCGACGGCCTTTTCTTCGAAGCGTTCCATCCTGCCGTCACGAGTGAGAAGCCGATCGCGGAGCTGAGCTCCGACAACCTGCTTGCCCTGCATTCCACGGCACCCGCAGCTCATATCCAGCGGGTATGCCGGACCGTGCTGAAGCTCTACGACGCCCTAGCGGAAGGCGGGACCCACCGGTACTCGCCAAGACTGCGGATGTGCCTGCACATTGCGGCCAAGCTCTACCGGATCGGCGCCTCTCTGCTGTACTACCAGTATCCGAAGCACTCGTTCCATATGATCGCCCACACGCGGATTGACGGGCTAAGCCACCGGGAGATTCTGCTCTGTGCCCTCATTGCCTCCTACAAAGCAAAAAACCGGACCCAGCAGGCGGTCCAGCCCTTCAAGGATATTCTGAAAGAATCCGATGTCGACCTGATCGCGCGTCTCGGCACACTGCTGCAGCTTGCCGTCGCTCTAGATGTAAGCGAGACACAGGCGATCGATGTGACCGCCGCTTTCTCCGAGAACACATCCCTGCACCTGCGTCTCCTGACGCTGCACGACCCCTCTGCAGAATACAGAGAGGTCGAGGCGCTCCAGAAGGATTTCAAGAAAACCTGGGGACTTCAGCTCAAGATTCACGAGCCTTCGTTTTCCACGAACTGATCCGCATCGCCTCAAACTGACTGCGAAGCGGCGGCTCACCCGCCGCCGGAGTCATCCGCTCATACATGCCGTTGGACTGCAGCTGCCGCGCCTTGACATTATCGTCGAGGTTCAGCTGCAGAATGCGGATCAGCGACTGCTGAATCCCCTTATTGAAGGCGGGACACATCAGCTCCACCCTCCGGGTCAGGTTCCGCGTCATCCAGTCGGCACTCGCCAGATAAACCTCCCCATCCCCTCCGTTGCCGAAGTAAAAGATCCGCGAATGCTCCAGGAACCGGTCCACGATGCTGCGGACCGTAATATTCTCACTGAGCCCCGGAACACCGGGCCGTAAGCAGCATACGCCGCGGATAATGAGATCGATTTTGACACCTGCCTGTGAAGCGGCATAGAGCTCGTCGACCATCTGCTGGTTGGACAGCGAGTTGAACTTGGCGATAATCCGGGCCGGCTTGCCCTCGGCTGCATTGCGGGCTTCCCTGCGGATTTTCTCGATGAGCTTATCCATCAGATCCGTCGGCGCCACCCCGAAAGCCTTCCAGTTATGAGGAGCCGAGTAGCCCGTCACCTCGTTAAACAGGGCGGATGCATCCTCACCGATAATTTTATCCGTAGTGAACAGCCCCACATCCGTATACAGCTTCGCCGTGTTGTCGTTGTAATTTCCCGTGCCCACGTGAACATAACGGCGCAGACCATCCGGCTCCTGACGGACGACCAGGGTGATTTTGGCATGCGTCTTGAGGCCCACCAGTCCGTACACCACATGACAGCCCGACTGTTCCAGCTTCCTCGCCCAGGCGATATTCCGCTCTTCGTCGAAGCGCGCTTTGAGCTCCACGACAACGGTCACCTGCTTACCGGATTCCGCCGCTGCTGCAAGCCCCTGGATCAGCTGGGAATTGCCGCTGACCCGATACAGCGTCATCTTGATCGCGAGCACATGAGGATCGTTAGCGGCTTGCGTGACAAAGTCCGTGACGGCATCGAAGGATTCGTACGGGTGGTATACGAGCACATCCTGCTGCCGCAGCTTTTGGAACAGGTCGTCCTCGTTCTCGAGCTCCGCCGGGTAAACGGGTTTGATCTGCGGGTAGCGGAGGTGATCGTATCCCTGCAGGGAGCCCGACAGCTTCATGAAGAAGGTCAGATCGATCGGTCCGTCGATCTCGAAGATGTTATCCGAGATTTCGAATTCCTCGATGAGCTGCTGAAGTGCATAAGGGTGGATGCCGCGCTGCACCTCCAGCCTTACCGGAGCCCCCCAGCGCCGGCGGCGGAGCTGGATCTCGATCTCCTCGAGCAGGTCCTCGGCGCCTTCCTCATTCAAGGTGAGGTCCGCATTACGGGTCAGACGGAAGCCGTGTACCGACACCGGCGTATACCCGCTGAACAGGGTATGAATATGGTGCTCGATCAGCGTCTCGAGCAGGATGTATTCATGCTTCTTGCTGTTCGTACGGCAGGGCACGCCGATGAACCGGTTCAGATTGGACGGTACCTGAAGAATCGCGAAGTACGGTTCCTCCTCCGGATCCTCCCCTTCCTTCATCAGCACGACGGCCAGATACAGGGATTGAGTATGTACCAGTGGAAACGGCCGTGCCTGATCGACCGCCATCGGTGTCAGTACGGGGAATACAATCTCATGGTAATATTCGTCCATGGCTTTGCGCTGCGTGACATTGAGCTCATCATAGTTCGTGAGAATAATGCCTTCCTTGGCCAGCGCCCGGGTAATCTCCCGGGAGGTCCGGTACTGCTCGGCCACCATCTTCGCCGCGCGCTTCATTACACGCTTGAACAGTCCGGCGGGAGTATAACCGGTAAAATCCTTTTTGGTATAGCCGGCTTTGATCTGGTCTACGATCCCGGCGACCCGGACACTCATAAACTCATCCAAATTCGATGAAACGATAGACAGAAACTTGACTCTCTCCAGCAGCGGCGTCGTCGGATCCTGTGCTTCCTCGAGCACGCGCCAATTGAATTCCACCCAGCTCAAATCACGGTTCAAATAATGGTTGGCGGCAGCCGCCTCGCGAGGGGCAGTTTCCTTCATAGTGACCCAATCCTCCATGGTATTTCACGGTATTCTATCTTTTTTTCAACTCTTTTCATCGTAATTCGACAATGTTAAGGGAGCGCCCGGTTTTTGTTAATTTTATGTAAAGGCAGTGATGTATTTTTTAAAAACTCTTAATAATCCCATGAGGCTTTGATGAGCTCGTACAAATCCGGCGCTTCCTTATCGATCCGGGTCGGGCGCCATTCCCGGTTCACCCACACATGCTTCGTCCTGCCGGTTACGAGCAGCTCCGTGCCGCGCCGGATTTCGCATTCGAACGTCAGCCGCAGGCTCGAGAACTCGCTGACCCGAACGCGGATCGTAATCCAGTCGTCATACCGTGCCGGCAGCCGAAACTTCATCTCCGCGTCAGTGAGCGGCAGCAGCAGTCCCCTTGCTTCCAGCGTCTGGTAAGGCATGCCCAGTGAGCGGATCATCTCCGTGCGGCCGATCTCGAACCAGGTCAGGTAGTTGGCGTGATAGACTACACCCATCTGGTCTGTTTCCTCATAGCGTACCCGTACTTCATAAATAAACCACCGGTCATCCGGGGCCTTCCCTGTTTCCACCTGCGTCCCCTTCTTTCGACTGCTTTCTTGAATCTTAACTTCGCTGCAGATGACTCTTCCCGGCTGAAGGATCGCACAGACCTCTATTACCCCAATGATGGCCAGGCGTACCCTGCACCGGAAGGAGACTTCTTCCGCCTTTACCTTATTTTAATAGAAGGGACCGGGATACCGCAAAAACTACTGTGACCCCAGTCCTTCATTTACATTTTATTAACAATCGCGACCTGAACAAAAAGAAAAGCGAAACCGGAATTCAGTTTCGCTTATGTTTAAAGCTATGGGACCTTACAGGACGCGGGCGCGGCCGGAATAGATCACGCCGACTTCCGGATACAGGGTCACTTCGGCGTTGTCTTTGAGAATCTCAAGCGCCTTTTCTACACCGACGATCACCGGCTTGCCCAGGGAAATGCCGACTACTGCCGCGTGGGACGTGATGCCGCCGGTTTCGGTGATCACCGCCGCCGCTTTCTCGAACGCAGGCATGTAGTCCTTGTCCGTCGTCACGGTAACGAGAATGCAGCCTTCGGAAGTCTTGGCCACGGCTTCTTCGGCCGTACGTGCGGTCACTACCTTGCCGGTAGCGATGGCCGTACCGATCCCTTGGCCCTTCGCAATCATCTCGCCGATCTGGTGCACCTTGATGAGGTTCGTGGTTCCGGAGCGCCCTACAGGCACGCCTGCCGTAATGACCACGAGATCGCCGAGAGAAACCAGGCCCGCCTTGAGGCTCGTATCGACCGCATGCTCGAACAGCTGGTCGGTGGAAGTGCACATTTCACCCTTGATCGGTACAACGCCCCATACGAGGGACAGACGGCGAAGCACTTTCTCATCCGGCGTAACGGCAATGATCGGCGCCTTCGGGCGGTACTTGGACACCATGCGCGCGGTATAGCCGCTCTCGGTAGCCGTCAGGATCGCCTTCGCGTCCAGATCCAGAGCGGAGTTCGCTACAGCTTGGGAGATCGCTTCGGTTACGGTCGTCTGCTGGGCGTTGCTCTGGCGGATGAAGATCTCGCGGTGCTCGAGAGCCGCTTCCGCACGCTCGGCAATCCGGGCCATCGTCTGTACGGACTCTACCGGATACTTGCCGGCAGCCGTCTCGCCGGACAGCATGACCGCATCGGTGCCGTCGAAGATGGCGTTCGCCACGTCGCTCGCTTCGGCACGGGTCGGACGCGGGTTGCGCTGCATGGAGTCGAGCATCATCGTTGCGGTGATAACCGGCTTGCCTGCCTGGTTACACTTCTTGATCATCGCCTTCTGCACGATAGGTACGTCTTCCGCCGGGATCTCTACGCCGAGGTCGCCGCGCGCTACCATCAGACCGTCGGACACCTCGAGAATCTCGTCGAGGTTCTCTACGCCCTCTTGGTTCTCGATCTTCGAGATGATCTGAATGTGGTTGGCGTTGTGGCGCTCCAGAATCTCACGGATTTCGATGACGTCGCTGGCTTTGCGCACGAAGGAAGCCGCGATGAAGTCCACACCCTGCTGAATTCCGAAGATGATGTCGTTGGCATCCTTCTCCGTGATCCCAGGCAGGTTGATCTTCACGCCAGGCACGTTCACGCCCTTCTTGCCGCCGAGCAGACCGCCGTTCTTGATGCGGCAGACGATGTCGGTTCCGCGGATATCTTCTACCGTCAGGCCGATCAGACCGTCGTCGATCAGGATCGTTGAACCGACGCGCACGTCTTTGTACAAGTCCTTGTATGTAATGTAAACGCGCTCCGCGTCACCTACAATTTCTTCGGTCGTCAGGGTGATCAGGTTGTCCTGCACGAGTTCAACCTTCTGATCGTCCTTGAGTTTGCCCGTACGGATTTCCGGACCTTTGGTATCGAGGAGAATCGCTACGCTCTTGCCGAGCTCCTGGCAGGCCTGGCGGACATTCTTGATCCGGTTGCCGTGCTCTTCGAAGTCCCCGTGGGAGAAATTGAGACGGGCGACGTTCATCCCGGCATTGATGAGTTTCTTGAACATCTCCAGCGATTCGCTGACTGGTCCAATCGTACAGACAATTTTCGTTTTACGCATGATTAGGGTTACCCTCCTGAATGGTTGTGAAGCGGCCAATGTTTCTGAATTTGTTGTAACGGTCTTCGATTAACTCCTGCTCTGAAAGAGCCATCAGCTCCTGCAGCGCGCTCCAGAGCGTATCCTTGATGGACTCCGCCTGCGCGGCGGGTTCCCTGTGGGCTCCGCCCTTCGGTTCCGGTATGATGCCGTCGATCACGCCGAGCTTCAAGATTTCGTCCGCTGTGATTTTCATCGCTTCAGCCGCTTCCATGGATTTGGAAGCATCTTTGTACAGTATGGAGGCGGCTCCCTCCGGCGAGATGACGGAGTAGATCGCATTCTCCAGCATAAACACCCGGTTGCCCACACCGAGGGCCAGGGCACCGCCGCTGCCGCCTTCCCCGATCACGACGCACAGGATCGGCACGCGCATCGCCGCCATCTCCATCAGATTGCGGGCGATGGCCTCGCCCTGCCCCCGCTCCTCGGCCGCATTGCCGGGGAAAGCTCCTTTGGTGTCGATGAACGTGATGATCGGACGCCGGAACTTATCCGCCTGCTTCATGAGACGAAGCGCTTTACGGAAGCCCTCCGGATGCGGGCATCCAAAATGCCTGGCAATGTTATCTTTAGTATCTTTCCCTTTTTGATGGCCGACAACCGTTACCGGAATGCCGTTAAAACGGGCAATACCGCCTACGATGGCGAGGTCGTCCCCATACAGGCGGTCTCCGTGGAGTTCCATGAAATCGGTAAAGAGATGCTGGATGTAATCCAGCGTCGTCGGGCGCTGCGGGTGACGGGCAACCTGCATCTTGTGCTTGGTGGACATGCCGGCATACAGCTCCGATTCAAGCTGCTGCAGACGCTGCTCCAGGCGGGCGATCTCATCGGAGAAATCGATTTGCTTATCGCTGCTGAACTTGCGGAGCTCTTCGATTTTGGCCCGAAGCTCTACAAGCGGCTGCTCAAAGGGCATTTCACTTGCCATGAACGATTTCCTCCTTTGTGGTATGCATGCCAAGAAGACGGGCCAGCGTACTCCGCAGCTCTTTGCGGTGGGACACCAGATCCACCTGCCCGTGCTGGAGGTTGAACTCCGACGTCTGGAAGTTGTCCGGCAGCTTCTGCTTGATCGTCTGCTCGATCACCCGGCGTCCCGTGAAGCCGAAAGCGGCCCCCGGCTCGGCAATGATATAATCCCCGAGCATAGCGAAGCTCGCGGATACGCCGCCGAACGTCGGGTCGGTGATCACCGATACATAGAGCCCGCCCTGCTCGCTGAACTTCGCCAGGGCTGCCGAGGTCTTCGCCATCTGCATGAGGCTGAGAATGCTCTCCTGCATGCGCGCACCGCCGGATGTCGAGAAAATGATCATCGGGCATTTCTTCTCGATGGCTTTCTCTACGGCGATGGCCACCTTCTCGCCCACTACGGAACCGAGCGATCCGCCCATGAAGTCAAAGCTCATTACCGCCACGACCACCGGATAGCCCCCGATGGTGCCTTCTCCTGTGATCACCGCATCCTGCATACCGGTCGATTCGACCGCCTTGGCGTACTTCTTGCCGTACTCCGGGAAGCCGAGCGGATCTTCCGAAGCCAGGTCAGCGTTATACTCCACGAACATCCCTTCGTCCATGGTCATCTGAATGCGTTCCACCGCGTTCAGCTTATAATGGTAGTCGCAAGACGTACAGACTTTCAGGTTTTTGTCGAGTTCCTTGTTGTACTGAATCGTCCCGCACTTGGGGCATTTGTTCATGAGGCCTTCGGGGATTTCACGCCGCGGCCGCTCCTCGGGAATGTCGATCGCTCCATCAATCACCCGGCTCTGGGCAGGCCTGTCCGTCGAAGGGACGGTGGCGTATTTTCTTTTCTTCTGAAACAAGTCTTTAAATTGCACGACTACACCTCGCTTGCGGTTGCTCTCGGCTTTCCTTGGCTCACCGCTTATCCTTAAGATCTATGCAGAATAGAGTTCAGAACCTCTTGAACTTCTTCCAATTCACCTTCGGGAACGACGATCTCGAACTGGTTCTTTGTCATGTTGATAGCCCGTACTTGTACAAGAAAGCCCTCTTCCGTTAGTCTTTGCTTGATCTTGTCAGCAATTTTGGCGGTCGGAGCGATATAGATAACCGTCCACATGAAAAAAGACCCTCCCCCGGGATAAACGAAATTCGCCAACAAGCTCAAGGTCAGGCGCGTTTATCTAGGTGACCCAGCCGCGGAGAGAACTTCCCCGCCGCAGGAACTGCCTGGATCACGAACATAATGGAATAATGATATCATAACTCCACTTTTTCCCGCAACCGAGGGGGGTCTTGCGGCGGGGGTCCATTTTCCTTGAAAATCAGCGCTTTTTCGGCAGGATCGGAGCTTCAGGCACCGTCATCCTGACCATCAAGCTCGTCCTGATGACGGTGGGCGATCCGCGCCGAGGCGGCGGCGGCCAGGCCTGCGACCAGGTCGTCGAGGAAGACATGGATGCCTGTCGAATGGTCGTTGAGCTCCCGAATAATCCCGATTTTTTTCTTATCCAGATAGCCGAAGCTAGTGAGTCCGACCATGCCGTAGACGTGTACGATCCCGAGGGCCAGCGTCTCGTCCACCCCGTACAGGGAGGCGTCCGTCTCCATCAGCCCCTGCAGCGGCTGCGGCAGGAGCTTCTGCTCCGCCAGCTCGTCGAGCGCGATACCCGTGTAGAGCACATACTGCACTTCGCGTTTTTGGAGAACCGTCAGGACGCTGTCCACACAAGCCTGCTTGGACAAGGCCGGATTGTAGGGCAGCTGGAGCTGGTGAACGATCTCGGCAATGCTGTCAATCGTGACGCCACGCTTCTCCAAGCATTCGATAATGGGGTCTTTGGTCATAAAAAAAAACGCCTCCTCCGGGATCCATTTCGCAACACGCGCAGCGCCGTTCCCCGGCTGTTCAGCCGGTTCTTTGGTACGGGTTACTAAATGTATGCCGGGAAGGCAGGGTTTAGTTCAGGTTTACGCAAAATCAAAACTTGCCTTACAGCCGGAAAGACATCAGCATATAAAATTTGTGTAAACGGAAGGCCGCCGCGGACTGCGGCCTTCCGCTACTTCACTCTCACGCTGTCTTTGCCGAGCAGCTCTTCAATGCGGTGGAACAGCTCCGGTGAAGGTTTCACCTGATATTGGTCGCTGAGCCCGAGCGTCTTCTGGGAGCTCTCGTAATAGAGCACCACCGGCAGAGGCCCGGCTTGCTCGGTGATCAGGCGCTTCAGCTCGGCGAGCACCGCCGGCTCCTCGTGCTTCGGCGAGATGCGCATGTACACGCGCTGCACCGCCGCTGTGCGCGGAGCCGCTGCGCCGCGCCGTGCCGGGGCGCTGCCGCCCGTGCCGGCCTGGCCGCGGGCCGGAGCCGCCGTGCGGGGCGCCGCCTGCGGCGGGCGGCCGGCGGGCGGAGCGCCGGCCGTCGCAGGCGCTTGGCGCGGGGCCGTGCCCGCGGCGGAACGCTGGGACGCGGCTGCTGCGCCGGGGCTACCCGCGGCGGAGCGCTGGGGCGCGGCTGCCGCGCCGGGGCTACCCGCGGCGGAGCGCTGGGGCGCGGCTGCCGCGCCGGGGCTGCCGGCGGCCGGCTGCGGCTGGCGCCCGGCCGTGCCCGGCGGCGCAGCAGCGGCACCGGGGCTGCCCGGGCGCGTGCCGCCGGCTGGCGCTGCCGGGCGCCCTGCGGCTGAAGCCGCGCTGCCTGGCTGGGCGCCTGGCCCAGCGCTGTGCCGCCCGCCGGGCGAGGCAGCTGCCTGCGGCGGACGCCCGGCAGCCGGCGCGCTGCGGCCCGCGCCGCCGCGGGCATAGCCGCCGCCCGCCGGCTTCGCGGCCTTCTGCTCGAGCTGCGGGTCATCCAGCGCCACCACCTGGTCGGCGAGCAGCTTGAAGTCCTCGTCGCCGAGCTGCAGCTTCGCCAGCACGAGCACGGGACGGCCCTTCTGCACAACCGGGGCCGCGCGCTTCCAGACCTCAGGGAAAAGCACGACCTCGGACTTGCCTACCCGGTCCTCCAGCTCCATGAAGGCCATCGGCTGGCCCTTCTTCGTCACGATCGTCTTGCTGCTCATGACGAGTCCCGCCACCTTGACCTCGCTCCCGTCCGGGTACTGCGGAAGCTGGGCAAGCGAATCGGGCTCGAGCCTGCGGAGCACGTCCTCGTAGTCATCCAGCGGGCTGCCGGAGATGTACAGACCGAGCAGCTCCCGCTCGAGCTCCAGCTTCTGGGTCATGGAATAAGGCGCCACGGCAGGATATTCCACCTCCCAGGACACCTCTTCCACGAACCCGTCGAGCACAAGCTGCAGATCGTCGCGGTCCTTGCGCCACTTGACGGCGGCATCGACGGCGTCTTCGAGCATCGCCAGCAGCTGGGAGCGGTGGCCAGGCAGCGAATCGAGCGCCCCCGCCTGGATCAGCGACTCCAGCACGCGCTTGTTGCACACGCGCAGGTCGATCCGCCGGCAGAAGTCGATCAGGCTCTGGTACGGGCCAGACCGCCGCTCCTTGATGATCGATTCGATCGCATTCGTGCCGACATTCTTGATGGCGGCGAGTCCGAAGCGGATCGCCCCATGGCCGGATTCTGCTTCTTGACCCAACGTTTCTTGACTCCATGTTTCTTGACTCGACGTTCCTTGACCGGCTGAAGTCTCCTTCCCTCCGTCCTTCGCGGCGCCCGCACGTTCCGGGCCTACCGGCGTGAACAGCACGCCGCTCTCGTTGACGTCCGGGCCGAGCACGGCGATGCCCATCTTGCGGCAGTCGTCCGAGTACTCGGCTACCTTGTGATGGCTGCCCGTCACGGCCGCCAGCATCGAGGCCATGAAGTCGACCGGGTAATGCGCCTTGAGATACGCCGTCTGGAAGGCGAGCACACCATAGGCCGTCGCATGCGCCCGCGGGAAGCCGTAGTCCGCGAAGCGTACGATCATGTCGTACACCCGGTTCGCTTCCGCCTCGGTGTAGCCCTGTCCCGCGCTGCCTTCCACGAAGTGGGCTCGCTCCTCATCGAGCACCTCCCGCTTCTTCTTGGACACCGCCCGGCGCAGCAGGTCCGCTTCGCCGAGCGAGAAGCCGGCCATCAGGGAAGCGATCTGCATGATCTGCTCCTGGTAGACGATGATGCCGTACGTATCCTTCAGGATCCCCTCCAGCACCGGATGCGGATAGTCCACCTCCTGCTGGCCGTGCTTGCACCGGATATACTGCGGGATGAACTCCATCGGACCCGGACGGTACAGCGCGAGGACCGAGATGATGTCCTCGAACACGCTCGGCCGGAGCTCCTTCAGCACCCGGCGCATCCCCGGCGACTCGAGCTGGAAGACTCCGGTCGTGTCACCGCGTCCGAGCATCTCGTAAGTCAGAGGGTCTTCCATCGAAACGCTCTTCCAGTCGATGGCCCTCCCTGAGCGCTCCCGGATCCACTCCAGCGAGCGCTCGATGATGGACAGGGTGCGCAGCCCGAGAAAATCCATCTTGAGCAGCCCGATCGACTCCAGGTGCTCCATCGGATACTGGGTCAGCGCCGTCTGCTCGGTGCCCTCCTGCAGCGGCACATACTGCGTCAGCGGTTCCCGAGAGATGATGACGCCTGCGGCATGCGTTGACGCGTGGCGCGGCATGCCTTCGACCTTCATCGCCATCTCGAGCAGCTCCGCCGTCTTCGGCTGCCGGTCGGCCAGTGCCTTCAGCTCCGGCGTGGTGCGCAGCGCCGCCTCAAGCGTCATACCGAGCTGGCCGGGAATGAGCTTCGCCGCTTTGTCCACGTCGTTGTACGGCAGGTTCAGCGCCCGCCCCACGTCCCGCACGGCCGCCTTGGCGGCCATCGTTCCAAACGTGATGATCTGGGCGACGCGGTCCCGCCCATATTTGCGCACGACGTAGTCGATCACCTCGTCGCGGCGCAGGTCGCTGAAGTCAATATCGATATCCGGCATCGACACCCGCTCCGGATTCAGGAACCGCTCGAAGAGCAGGTTGTAGCGGATCGGGTCGACGTCGGTGATGTTGAGCACATAGGCCACAAGGCTGCCCGCCGACGATCCCCGACCCGGGCCGGTTACGATGCCTTCCTCATGGGCGAAGCGGATGAAATCCCACACGATCAAAAAATAATCCGAATACCCCATCCGCTCAATCACGCCGAGCTCGTAGTCGAGCCGGTCCTCGACATTGCGCCTCCACGCTTCGTCCTCCCATTCGGAGAGCGAAGCATACCGCTCCTGCAGGCCCGTGCGGCAGAGCTCGGCAAGATAATCACTCGCCGTCAGCCCCTCCGGAATCGGGTCGAACTGCGGCAGAATCGAACGGCCGAATTCAAGCTCAAGCTCACAGCGCCCCGCAATGACCCGTGTATTCTCGATCGCCTCCGGCACGTGGGGGAACAGCCGCCCCATCTCTTCCGCGCTCTTCAGGAACAGCTGGGAGGAGTGAATGCGCAGCCGGTCCTCGTCCTCGACCGTCTTGCCCGTCCCAATGCAGATCAGAATATCCTGCATCGCATGATCGGGCTCGTAGACGTAATGCACGTCGTTCGTAGCCACGAGCGGAATGCCGGTCTCGCGGCCGAGGCGGATCAGGTCCTGGTTGACTTTCTTTTGCTCGGCCAGGCCGTGGTCCTGCACCTCCAGGAAGAAATCCTCCTCGAAGATATCCCGGTAGCGCTCTGCTGCCGCCTTGGCCTCGTCATACCTGCCGTGCAGCAGATGCTGCGACACCTCGCTGCCGAGACAGGCGCTCGTGCAGATCAGGCCCTCACTGTACTTCTGCAAATGCTCCGGGTCGATGCGCGGCTTATAATGATAGCCTTCGAGGTGCGCCACCGACACCAGCTTCATCAGATTCTGATAGCCCTGCAGGTTCTTCGCCAGCAGGATCAGGTGATAGATCGGCTGGTCCTGCCGCGTCCCCTTCTGCTTCAGGGAGCCGGAGGTATAGTATACTTCGCAGCCGATGATCGGCTTGATCCCCCGTTCCCGGCATGCTTTATAAAAAGGAATCGCCCCGTACATGACCCCATGGTCCGTCAGCGCCAAAGAAGTCATGCCGAGGTCCGCCGCACGGGACACCAAGGTCTCAATCCTTGCGGCGCCGTCCAGCAGGCTGTATTCGCTGTGCACATGCAAATGGACAAAATCGCCCATCCGGGCCGCCTCCTCACGTTCGTCATATGGTATACGCCCATTCTAGCACAAGGCGAACAGGTGTGCCATATGTATCCCCTTATCCGCAATTTACAAGTCATGTCCATGGGATTGCCACATATAATCTCTACATCCGATGAAGGACAAACGGCTTCTTGCGGCGTCGGCACGGGACGGGCCGTATGCATTTCCCGTTCCGCTGCCCTTAGAGCCCTACGCCGATTTTTACACGCAGGGCCTGTGCCCTGAACCGGGAACCGGAGAAAGGGGGAACGCTTATGGCGTCCTTTTTGACCAAATGCCTGCTGGACTTCTTCGTCGCCTTCGGGGTTGTGCTCGGCGGCACGATGCTGGCCGGCATCTGCGCCGTGATCACGCTGGATCCGCCCGTCCACCGGATGGAGACCGTGGCGGAGCAGATCAAGATCTGGGCCATGGTGGCAGCCATCGGAGGCACCATCGATCCCATACGCGCGATCGAGACCCATTTTCACGACGGGCACATCTCGCCGGCCATCCAGCAAATCCTCTATATCGTGTGCGCTTTCGTGGGGGCGCATATGGGCACCTCGCTGATCAAATGGATCTGCGGCACCGGAGCCGGCTCGTGAAGGTTCCCCCTCCCGGCTTCTTCAGTGCCTACATGCGTGCGATCGGCCTTCTGGCGTCCGGCATGATCATCGGGGCCGCCCTGTTCCTCAGCATCTACAATCAGCGCCTCAATATGGTCATCGTCGAGAACCGGAAGCTGCACGCGCAGAAGGATGAACTCGAAGGAGAGATCGCCGATCTGAAAAAGACCAAAAACCAGCAGACCACGATTAACCGGCTGAATGTTTTTGTCGTTTCGGAAGAAGGCACCCCCTTCGACACACTGACGGAGAGCGAGCTGCGCAAACGGGTCAACAGCGATCTCAAAAAAGTGGTGATCGGCCGCAAGATTTCGGACTTCGCCGCCATGCCGGAGGTCTACGAGAGCATCCTAAAGGAAAAACCTTACCTCGGCGTGCTCGACCGGGACTATATGGTCCTCGGCGTCCGGTGGATCGTGCTGACGCAGACCGAGCTCAAGGTGTGGGTCACGATCAAGGAATGGAAGCGGCTGCCGACCCCCTAACCCCCGGGGTTCCCCTGTTGCTTTCGCCGGCCGAAATCGCTAAAGTGGAGAAAGACCTCCCCTTGTCCACTGGGGACCACTTCACTTTGCTTAAGGATGTGCTGACCCGATGCTTGCCAATATCCAGGTCGCCCTCAGTACCCTGGTCGTTATTGCTTTGGCCTTTTCCGTTTATTACAGCTTCCGGTACCGCCGGGCTGCGGACCATCGGCTGCGCGGCCTCTATTCTTCCCGGATGAACATCGCGATGGGCACCATGCTGGTCATACTGGCCATCTCCCAGCTGTTCTTCCTGCACGACTCCGTCATGCGGCGGATTTTCGGTACGGTGTGTCTGCTGCTCGGCGTGTTCAACCTTTTTGCGGGAATTCGCAATCATATTCATTTTAGCAAGCGCTAAGGCTCGGGGCTCGTGATTTCGTTTTTGCGCTCCGTTGAACTTCGTTCAAAGGTCGCATTCAAAAACGAAACACTTCGCTGGGTAAATGAATAAAGAAAAGGACCATGAATACCGTTCCCGGCTTCGCCGGCGGCTATGGTCCGTGTTTACAGGCTCAAGATTCGTTTTTGTCGCTCCGTTGAACTTCGTTCAAAGGTCGCTTTCAAAAACGAACCACGCGCCGGGAGCCCTCATGAAGACTCCCTCGTAACCGGCTGACCTGCGGGCCGTGCTTCTGGGACAGCTCCTCCGCCGGTTTGGCCCCGGTTTCCTTGCAATGGCCCAAGAATTTGACCTTCAGGTCACGTTGAATGACCGAACAAGCCAAAGAGCCCGTCCATTTGGACGGACTCTTTGGCTTCCCCTCTTCGGAGACACATCTCGGTGTTATCGTGAAGGTAGTCTCCCAGTCCACCTACGTATCGGCACTCAACAAAATACTTGTGACCAGCAAACTTTAACGGCACGCTAACCTGTGTGATAAATAACAATAACATCGGATAATCGAGCGTAGGAGGCCGTCGCTCGCGTTTTGGGATGTTTTGCATCACATGCGAGGCGTAGATCGGCCCTTTTGGCCTGCGCGCTGATCTATGCGATGAATTACATCGGATAACTGAGCGCAACAGGCCATCGCTCGCGTTTTGGGATGTTTTTCATCACATGCGCGGCGTAGATCGGCCTTTTGCCTGCAACGCTATGAAAAACATCGGATAATCGAGCGTAGGAGGCCGTCGCTCGCGTTTTGGGATGTTTTGCATCACATGCGAAGCGTAGATCGGCCCTTTTGGCCTGCGCGCTGATCTATGCGATGAATTACATCGGATAACTGAGCGCAACAGGCCATCGCTCGCGTTTTGGGATGTTTTGCATCACATGCGCGGCGTAGATCGGCCTTTTGCCTGCAACGCTATGAAAAACATCGGATAATCGAGCGCAGAAGGCCGTCGCTCGCGTTTTGGGATGTTTTGCATCACATACGAAGGGCAGACTGGCCACTTAGCTACCGGAGCAGCTCTGTACGAAAAAACATCGGATAACCGGGCGCAGAAGGCCGTCGCATGCATTTCGTGATGCTTTGCATCACATGGAAAGCGTGGGCGGCCTGCCATGCAAAGCGAGGCGTGGGTCTTGCACGGCGCTCGGTGCTGATGAAGGCTGTGCGCCTCTTGGGCAAGCCCAACTGGCGGAGTATCGGGCTCCGGCCCGTGGAGGCCCATAGTCTACAGCCTTGGACTGCAATGAGCCCAGTACCAGGCCAGCGCCAGACATGAGCAAGCTCGGACGTCCCCGGGCGAAGCATCGGTGCCCAGCCGGGCTTCCCCCATGGCCATGCCATGGGCCCCACCGTGCCCAGCCTCGGGCCTTCGTGCGCCGGTAATGGCCATGCTCAGGACTGGTCGAAGACCTGGGCGGTCAGCATGGCTTTGGCCACGAGCACGCCGGCGTGGAACATCTCCACGTCGATTTTGCCGAACTTGCGGGAGACTTCGATGATGCGCGGGCGCAGCTCGACCTGGGAGTCGATCTGCACGGGCCGGACGAAGTACGAGGACATGTTGTCGAGCACGAGGTCGCCCTTTTTGACGTCCTGGACGGCGTGGTAGGCCGCCTGGGTCATCAGCACGGCAAGCACCCCTTCGGAAACGGTGCCGAGCCGGTTGGTCATCTGCGGGGTGATCGCCCCCCGGAAGAGGATCTGGCCGGAGCGGTCTCTCTCCTCCGAGAACCCGGACCAGATCAGGTCCTCGAACGTCTCTCCGTGCTGCGGCTGGCGCTGGATATGCTGCATGGCCTTCAGCACGTCCTTGCGTGAGATGACGGCCATCACCTTGCGTCCCGCATCCACGATCGGCAGCAGCTCAATTCCCTCCCACACCATCATGTGGGCGGCCGAAGCGACCGACGTGCTCGGCTGGGCCGTCACGGGACTGCGGGTCATGAACTTGTCAATGGTCTGGCCGGGCTCGGCGCCGATCAGGTCCTTGGAGGTGATCATTCCGATCGCCCGGTTCCACTCATCCACCACAGGAAACCGGCTGTGTCCCGTCGCTTCGTGCAGCCTCTGCCAGTCGCGGAGCGTGTGATGGGCTTTCAGCACGTACACCTGCATCTGCACCGGAACGATGTCTTCAATGAGCAGAATCTTCTTTTTGATAAGCCGGTCATAGATCGCACGATTAATGAGGGAAGCGACGGTAAACGTATCGTAAGAGGAAGAAATGATCGGAAGCTCCAGCCGGTCCGCCAGCTCCTTCACCTCTTCGCTCGTGCCGAAGCCTCCGGTGATCAAGACGCCCGCCCCCTGCTCCAGCGCGCACAGATGCGCCTTGGCCCGGTTGCCGACGATGAGCAGGGAGCCCGGATCGATATAACGCAGCATGGCGTCCTGCTCCATGGCGCCGATCACGAACTTATGGAGCGTCTTCTCCAGCCCTCCGCGTCCGCCGAGCAGCTCCCCGTCCACCATGTTGACCACCTCTGCAAAGGTAAGCTTGTCCATGTGGTCCCTGGGCTTTTTCTCCACCCTTACGGTACCGACCCGCTCCTTCGTTGCAACCAGACCGATCGTATCGGCTTCCTTGATCGCCCGGTAGGCCGTCCCTTCACTGACCCCGAGCTTCTCCGCGATCTTGCGGACCGAGATCTTGCTTCCAATCTTGAGACTTTCAATATATTTCAAAATCTGCTCGTGCTTGGTGGCGGCTTCCTGCCAGCCCCCCTCTTGTCCGGTCATCTGTCTTACCAACCCCATCTTTACTGTAGTAGTTCTGTATTACTTCATTATACCACATCCGAGCTTGGGCGCCGAGAGGTGCAGGTTGGGGGGGCATGAGGAGAGGAAGTACGCGGAAGCGGTTTGGGCAGGCTGCAAAAAAATGTACAAGAAAGGCCGGCTGCCCGCATAGGATGATAACAGCTTTTACATACCCAGGAGGTGTCTTTCTTTATGTCTACGGAAGCCCGGCCGCCCGAATCGATCTATGAAGCCGACTCGTCGTTCCTCGACTCGCTGAACAAATACCGTGAGCAGATTCTCAGCGTCGTCACGCAGCATCTGCATAAACCCGTTCGGGTACACACCACTCACGGGCATCATCACGAAGGAATGATCGTCCACATCGATGCCTACCATATTTATCTGCAGCTGCCTCCGGGGCACAGCCGCGCTTTCTTTCCCGGCCCATACGGCGGCTTTCCGGCCTACAGCCCGTATTACAACAACGTTATCCTTCCGCTGGCGCTCTTCGACCTGCTTGCCGTCACCCTGCTGCTGTAACGAAAACTCCCTCTGCTCCCACTGCAAGATCTGCATCCAAAAAAGCCCGCTGCGTCCTCACCTTACGGAAGGACGGGCGGGCTTTTGTCACGATCGCCGTGCTATTTTTTGACCTGAAGCATTTTACGGCGTCCACGAACCGCCTGCTCGAGCTGCCAGCGCTTCATCCGTTTGACCTTCAGCAGCTCCCGCTTCGTTTCTTCCTCCACCCCGAGCAGCTCGTGCAGATGCGCCGCAACCAGCAGCAGCGCGAACGCACACCACACCATGCCGAACACCGCCGGCAGCGACCATCCTCCGCCGAGATCAAGCCGGGGTACCGCAAACAGCAGCATACCGAGCGACAAGCCCAGGTAAATCAAGCTTCGCGTTCCTTTTCCCATCTTCAGTCTCCTTCCAAACGCAAACTAACTTGTACACTTATGCATATGCTCGCGGCCTGCCGAATAGCACACCGCCGCGGGCACTATAGGGAGGCGAATGATCCGGGGGGATTTCCGCATTTCCGCTTGGATTCCGCTCCCCGTTACCTTCGGAGGCCTAATCGCTTGCCGGCACCCTTTTCCGCTTAGACATTCCTATAACACCTTCGGACAATCCAGTTCAGTCCATGGGGTCAGATCAGCAACACCAGCATTAACCCTTACAAATACTTAATATTACTTAAAAGTGCTTGCAACAAGTAAGTAATCATGCGTATAATAAGGTCATGAAACAGGAGCCCTGCGAAAGGAGACCTTATGTACCAGGAAGAACGACTGCTGGCTATTCTGCAGCATATGCAGCAGCACCACCGCATTTCGGTGGAAGAGATCTGCGAGCTGTTCCAGGTATCCCGCGATACGGCCAGACGCGATATCGTCAAGCTTGAAGAACAGGGAGGCATTCTGCGCACCCGCGGAGGGGCGATTCTCCCCTCGCTGAACAAGGACGTCCCCCGTTTTGATGACCGGCTGCAGTCAGAGAAGGCTGTCAAAGAAGATATTGGACGCACAGCCGCTTCCCTTCTGCAGAACGGAGACTATCTCTTCATGGACTCCTCGACCACGGTGCTCCAGGCAGCCAATTATCTGTCCACAACGGACCATATTGTGGTTACGAATTCATTCGACATCGCCGGCGTTCTCTCGCACCGGCAGGGCATGACCGTGCATCTTCTCGGCGGTGTGGTGCATCCCCGTCACCGTTTTATCTACGGTGCAAGAACGCTCGAGATGCTCCGTGACTATCAGGTGGACAAACTGCTCATCGGCACCTCCGGCATTACGGAGAGCGGTCTTACGAACCCCTACGAAGAAGAAGGCTATGTCATGAAGGAAATGATGCGCAGGGCCGACCAGATTATCGTGCTCGCCGACCATACCAAGTTCGGACAGCGGCAGTTCTACCGGCTCGCCGGCCTTGAAGCCATTGATATTCTGATCACCGACCGCGAGCCGGAGACCGCGATGAAGCAGGCCCTGCTTGAGCACGACATACACATTATCATCACAAGCGAAGGAGAGAAGGAGTCATGATCAAACTGATTGTCAGCGATCTCGACGGAACCATGCTGCTTCACGAAGAACGCCAAGCCCGCAGGGAGGACATCGACGCGCTGAAGGAGGCGGCTGCCGCGGGCATGGCCGTTGCCTTCGCCTCCGGCCGCATGCATCCCGAGATCGAGGCGGTGATGGAGCTCTTCGGCCTGCGCACGCACAGCATCTCCCAGAACGGCGCTTATGTGCATACGCAGGACGGAAGGCTTGTGCAGAGCAGTGCTTTTGACACAGACCTGATCAAGGAGCTGGCGGGGGCTGCGGCCGGCACTTCGCTGCTTACCGTGCTTGCCGCGCCGGAGAGCTACGTGGTGAAAGAATGGAACGAAGCTGCGGAAGCATTGAAGCCCCGGCTGATGGCTCCGCTGATTGCGATGCCGGATCTGCTGGAGAAGCTCGGCGGGGAGCTCGTCTGCGGCAAGCTGTCCTACATGGGCGAGCTTGCCGAGCTGAAGACTCTTCAGGAGAAGCTGCTCGCCCGGTACGGGGAGATCGTCGACGCCTACATCTCAGACGTGGACTGTCTGGACGTCATGCCCCGGACCACGTCCAAGGGCACGGGCCTGCAGGCGCTCCTCGGCGTGCTCGGCCTGACCCCGGAGGAAGCTGTCTGCTTCGGCGATTCGTTCAACGATCTGCCGATGTTTGCAGCCACGCCGCACAGCTTCGCCATGGGCTCCGCCCACCCGGATGTGCAGGCCAAAGCGGCACGCACCGTTCCTTTCGTCGCCGACGCCCTGAAGTGGGTGCGGGCGTACAACGCTGCCGGGTCGGAGCAGGCGGAAGCGCGTTAAGGTGCTGGCCGGGGGCGCTTCGGGCTGCGTACGCGTGAGCCGCTGCTCTGCCGGCGGCACGCCGGGCCGGGCCCCGCGAGCAGCGGCGCGTTAGGGCGCTGGCCCGCGAAGCTCCGCTCGGCAGCGAGCCGGGGGCGCCTCGGGCTGCGCACGCGTGAGCCGCTGCACTGCCGGCGGCACGCGGGCCACGCGAGCGGCGGCTCGTTAGGGCGCTGGCCGAGCCATGTTCCTCTCGGCAGATGGGCGGGGGCGCTTCGGGCTGCGCACGCGTGAGCCTCTGCTCTGCCGGCGGTACGCCGGGGCCCCTCGAGCAGCGGCGCGTTAGGGCGCTGGCCGGAAGAGGCTCCGCTCGGCAGCGGGCCGGGGGCGCTTCGGGCTGCGCACGCGTGAGCCGCTGCCTTGCCGGCGGCACGCCGGGGGCGCTTCGGGCTGCGCACGCGTGAGCCTCTGCTCTGCCGGCCGTCTGTGGCCGGCATTGTTCATCTGATGCCCAGCCCAAGATGGCCTGCTGCTGTATTTACGCCTCGAAGGCGCATACTGCATGCCCAGCTTTGGGGCCCGGGCCCTTCCCGAAGCGCCCCCCTTAAACCTTCATTCTCGTGACTCCCACGGGCATGGAGGTTTTTGTTTTGGGCACATCCTAACCAAGCCGCCTCCCTTACGACTGACGGCCCATCGCCCCTGTTCCTGCCGCACCCAAATGGGTATCCTACAGAAGGCCCGATCCTGTGCTCTCCCCGGACAAGCGGACCGTTTTCTTCATCAACTTTTTACTTGTTCAAACAATGATTGTATAGTAAACTAAACCAACGTTTGAAGCCTGGAGGCCCACATGAACAACAAGACTTACGAGCTTTCCGACTCCCTCGGCTACCTACTCGGGAACGCATACCGTCTGATGAGCTGCCGGCTGGGCGCTCGATTCCGCGAGCAGCAGTATGATGTGACGATCGAACAATGGCCCCTGCTCGTACAGCTGTGGAACGAAGACGGGCTGACCCAGGCCGAGTTGTCTGTGCGGACCCGTAAAGACCAGCCCAGTGTATCGCGTCTGGTCGATAATATGATCAAGAAGGATCTCGTGATCCGGGTATCCCATCCGGAGGACCGGCGCAAGAACCGCATCCACCTGACCCCCAAGGGGGCCGAGCTTCAGCAGAAGCTGATCGTGGAGGCGCTCGCCAACAATGCCGATGCCATTGCGGGAGTGGCTCCCGATGAATACGCCGTGTTCCGAAGCGTGCTCGAACGCATCACTACCAATATGAAACAGACGAAGGAGGAACTATGAATCCATCGCAAGCCGGAGAGAAACTAATCAAGGTGCTGGCCTTCACGCTCGTGCTCTCGGTCATGAACGCGACCATGTTCAACGTGGCGCTGCCGACGCTGAGCAAGGAGTTCCAGCTCACGGCCTCCCAGGTGTCCTGGGTTGTCACCGCCTATATCATTGTGTATGCCATCGGATCGGTTACCTACGGCAAGCTTGCCGACAAGTACCGGCTGAAGGATCTGCTGACCGTCGGACTCTCGTTCTTCGCGCTCGGCTCCATCCTCGGCTTCGTCGCCACTGAATACTGGATGATCATCCTCGCGCGCGTCTTGCAGTCGGTGGGCGCCTCCGTCATCCCGGCCGCAGCCATGATCATTCCCGTAAGGTACTTCCCGCCGGAAACCCGGGGGCGGGCCCTCGGTACGACATCGGCCGGACTCGCGCTCGGCACGGCCATCGGCCCGATCATCGCAGGCTTCGTCACCAGTACGCTGTCGTGGCGCTACTTGTTCTTCCTGTCGGTCCTGTCGCTGCTCACCCTGCCGTTCTACCGCAAGTATCTCGACGACAACCGGGGCGAAGCCGGCCGGACCGATCTTCTCGGCGGCGGACTGCTTGCCCTGACGATCGCGTTCCTGCTCTTATCCATTACGAACTCGGCCTTGCTTTATCTTGGCGTCTCGGTTATCTTTTTCGCCCTGTTCCTCGTGCGCATCCGCCGGGCCGAGAACCCGTTCATCCAGCCGGCTCTGCTCAATAACCGCAAGTACGCTTCCGGCCTGCTCGTCACCTTCATCGCCAGCGCACTCTCGTTCGGCATCCCATTCCTGACTCCGCAGATGCTCACGCAGCTCAACGGGCTGAACCCGGCGGTCATCGGCTTCGTCATGTTCCCGGGGGCGATCATCGCCTCCATGCTCGGCAAGACGGGCGGACGGCTCGCAGATCAGAAGGGCAACGTCTACCTGATTTTCCTGGCCATCGCATCCCAGTTTCTCTCGTTCTTCCTCTTGTCGGTGACGGCAGGGATCGGTCCTTGGGTGCTGTGGATCTTCCTCATCTTCGGGAACATCGGCCAAATGTTCATGCAGATTGGTATGTCGAACACTGTCTCCCGGACGCTCGCCAGAGAACAGACCGGGGTGGGTATGGGCCTGTTCATGATGGTGAACTTCATCGCCGGCGCCATCGCCACCTCGGTCATCGGCAAGGTGCTCGATGCCGGCCGGACGCAGGCCCAGCATGCGCTGAACCCGCTTCTTATCGTGCCGGACGCCGGAGTATACAGCAATATTTTCCTGGTGCTCTCCGTACTCGTCCTGGTCAATACGCTGCTGTTCTACGTCTTCTTCGGCGAGCGGGCTGCCCGCCGCCGCGGCGAATCGCTGGGCTGATCGGGACACACTCCCGTTTACATCCAAGCAGGTCCATGAATAAAAGAAGCCTCCCGTTCCACTTCCGTGGACAGGAGGCTTCTTTGGCTGTTGCGGGTTCATACGCACCGTCCCGTACGATACGGATCTGCTTGCGTGAGAGAAGGCAAGCCGCTACACGGCCCTGCCCCCGGGCCCCTGGGAAAAATCGGTCTTGAAGCTCGGATTGACGGACATTTCGAGAATCGGGTAAGCATACCTTCGCATGGCTTCTTCATAGCCGGCGGCTGCCTCAAGCAAGGGAAGCTCCCCTGCTTCCACACGGACCAGCCTTGCTGCGAGCTCCGCACCGTCCTTCAATGCCAGATTGGCTCCTGCCCCGAAGGTCGGCGGCATGGCGTGAATCGCATCCCCAAGCAGCGTCACCCGGCTCGCCTTCCACGGCCCTAGAGGCTTCAGTACACGGACCGACTGCGGGAAGATCGACGGCACCTCGATGCGTTCGAACAGCCCCCGCAGCGCCGGCGCCCAGCCTTCCGTCAGGCTGAGCATCATCTCGTGAAGCCGTTCCCCCGACGCCCCTCTAAGCTCGCTGTCCGACAAGGGCAGCGGCCCGAAGCCCCGGCTCAGCGCAATCATCATATACGGCTCCACCGGATCGATGACGCTTCCCGGAGCCAGCTCTGCAGCCGCTTCCCTGATGGGCCTGCGGGGGACGAACGCGCCGATGCCAGCGAAGGTCCCCGTCGCATCGGTCGCACCGATGAAGCCGTCGAAGAGCACCTGGGGCAAGGAGGCCGCAATCTCCGGTGTCAAAGGCGACTTGGCATAGACCATCCGCATACCCGTATCCGCCGGCTCCACCTCCGGCATGAGTCCGCGCCGGACAGCCGAGTTGATCCCGTCGGCCCCCACGAGCAGGTCGCCTTCCGCAAGGCTGCCGTCCGACAGATAAAGCCGGACACCCTGCCGGTCCTGCTCGAAGCGCAGGGCCTCCACACCGAAGTGCACGCGGTCCTCAATCCCGCTGAGCAGAATTTGGCGCAGCGTTCGGCGGTTGACGGCCGTATGCGGCAGAACCTCATCATTCGGCGGGCCAATGTGCGGACGGACTGCCTTCTCCACCCCCTGGCTGTCGATCATGACAGCCAGCTCCCGGCGGGGATTCGTGCGCGAGGTCTGCCGGTACAGCTCGTACAGATGGTCCGGCAGGCAGGCCTGAAGCGCATTCCCCCCATCTCCGTTCATATGCAGCCGGTAGCCCGCCTGCAGAACCGCGGGGTCCTTCTCGTAGACCTCACAATCGATCCCCGCCTTCTTCAAGCCCTGGGCCAGACACAAGCCTCCCAGGCCGCCTCCGGCAATTAGAATGTTGAGCTTGGACATCACATTTCCTCCCCATAATCAAGTACAATGCCGCGAAAACCAACAAGGTGTATGTTAAAATACAAGATGACAAAACCCATTATACCTACACTACTGGAAGTTTCAACCATCAAGATCAGAGGACCTGTCAACTAAGCAACAAAGATATCGAAGCTGTCGGATATCAGGGCGGACACCCGGTGCGGGCGGACAACGCACCGCAGCCTGGGGACCATCCTGCCGGCATGATGCAAAAGGAGCTGGTGCCTATGACCAACGATTACCGGGAAGACCGCAGGGTACGCAAAACCCGGCAGGCAATCCTCCAGGCGTTCCTCTCCCTGACGAAAGAGCTGGGGCTGCATGCCGTTACCGTCGGAGGGATCACGAAGCGGGCCGATATAAACCGGGCCACATTCTACGCCCACTACCGGGACAAACAGGATCTCATCGACCAGGCCATTTCCGGCGTGCTCAGCGAATGGGGGACTGCGGAGGAAGAACGGTGGGCCGGGTCGGGAAACGAGGTGGATTTTGACAGACTGCTGCCCATCTTCGTGCACATGTTCGAGAAAATCGGGGAGCATGCGGAATTCTACCGGATCATGCTCGGGCCGGGCGGCTACCCCCGCTTCGCCGAAAACCTCCGGGAGGTCATGTGCAGGCTGATCAAGCAGGGGCATAACCGCGTGCTGGAGCTTAAGGGGGCCCGGCCTCTCGTCGAGCCCGATATTTATCACAGCTACGTCACGTCCGCCCAGCTCGGCGTCATCACTTACTGGCTTCAGCAGGACAGACCCCACCCGCCGGAATATATGGCGGAGCAGCTCATGCTCATGTACCGACTCGGTGCCGTGAAAGCGGCCGATTATGAGGGCTGACCAGCGAAAGCAAGCGTAAAAGGCGGCCTGCGCCGCCCATTCTTGCTGACTTACAAGCAGCTGAGTCAAATTTTCTATTTTTTCTTCTAAAATATCGTAGCGTGATTTATCGGGAGTATTGTGAGTGTTTAGAGATAGCGTTACGCTATTGGATATTTCCCTATGCCTTGTGCTGATTGCTATTGCGGCATTCTCTACACTCATACCGCTACGCTCTCGTAACGTTTTGAGCTGTTGCATGATTATAACGTCTTTATCCCCAAAAAGACTCTTTCAACATTTTGAAGTAGAGAAGCCCCCTTGGGTTGAGTTTGATTCCCGCTCCCTGCTAGCTGCCCGCTGGAACCTGCCTGCGGAACAGCACACTTCAGCTCCTTTCTGCTCCCGCAGCGAAGAGGCTTTCTTCCGCGGTCCCCGCTCCCTTGCGGCAGGTTTCCTCCCTCTCCCAGCCTTACAGGAACACCGGCCGCTTCGTATTTTCACAGGAGAGCAGGAGAATCCCCCTTCGCCAAAGGCCTCCGAAAATTGGGGGCCTAAAAAAATCCCTTTGGAACGGAATCCAAAGGGATTGGCGCAGCGAGCCGTCTGCCGAACACCCCCTTGCACATCAGCATAGGATAACCGGCCCTCCGCTCACAAAAGTGATCGATTGTATACGGAGGGAACTGCGTCCGCCTCATCGACACTCGCCCGGCCGGAATCGGCGACAGGCAGCAGCTGCATGGGAGTCACACCCAGGTCGGCGATCGGATCCGGTCCCGTCGGGATGCCCCGGGTCCCCATGTTCCGCTCTCCAGCAAGCCGGGATATTTGCTCTGATGTACAATTCCGCTGTCCGGATGGGCCGATAAATCGTGGATTGCACCTTATAAATGACCTTATCGGCCGGTGAGACAAACGGAGGCCTCCCAGCCGTCCAGCCTTCCGGAATCGTCTTCGCGAGTCGATGACCGCTCGTGGTCTCCGGTAACGCCCACAGCTCTGGCATAAGGGCCGGGCGCTTCATTCCACCCGCTTCCGATCCGCACCCGGAAAGTGCAGAACCCGCCTTCGAGACGCTTGGGGACTGTAAGGCTATACTCAGGGCGATAATCTTGATGCGCGCCGAGCTCCCAGAGGCCGCACTGCCCTCTTTACATGGGGAGATACCTGTCCGTCCCACCTTCTCCTTCGGAGTACAGGATCGCCTGGGCCTCCCTTGCCGTCGGCGCCCAAAGGCGGAATTTGGTCACCCTAAAGTGGAATCTGCCGTTCGCCATATTGGAAGAGTGCAGTCCCTCTGGAAAAGAGCTCCTTCGATTCTCTGCGCCGGCCGAACTGCCCTCAGCAACAGGGAATAGCCGGACAGCTCGCCCTCCGTGAAGTGTCCGGGGACCGGGACGATTATTCCGCCGCCCTTCAGTTTCTTTTCACCAAGGGATAAACGCCCTCATATGATGAAGTAGTTCGTTTGTTAATGTTCCAGGCGCTTTAGGCGAAGGTTGTGCTCCCTGGTGCCGGGAAGGAGTTCCGTCATGAAAAGAACAAAGGTAAAGATCCAAATCCAGAGCACCGGCCTATCCTCGGACGGCTCCGTTGTGATGCTCAGCGAAGCAGTGGCCAAAAAGTGGAAGATTCCTTTCCAGCAGACGCTGCAGCTGCGCTTCGGGTCGAGCCGGCAGGATGTGCGAGTCGTACCTTTGTCACAGGCGGGTGCCCTGCGAATCTCGGGTGCCCTCGCTGCGAAATGGGGGCTGTTCAAGGACGATCAGCTGTGCCTCCAGTATAAATCGTCTTCCCGGACGCTTGTACTCGGTCCGCTCATCGGGGTCATGGTGTCCCGGGTGCATCCCGGCTCCCCTGATAAACTGTTCGGCGTGAATACGGCTTTCTGCCGGGAGCTGACCGACGCCTGCAGACTGTACGGGGCTTCGGTATTCTTCAGCACGCCCGACGACCTGCAGGCCCAGGGAGATACGGTCAAAGGCTGGCGCTACACCGGCACGTGGGAGCGAATGTCTTTTCCTGTGCCTGACGTTCTCTACAACCGTCTGACTTCGCGGAAGCTGGAGAACCTGGAGAACGTGCAGGAGTTCGTCAGCCATGCCAAGACGCGGCACAACGCTGTGATGTTCAATGAGAAGTACCTGAACAAAACCGAGGTGTTCGACGCGCTCCGCAAGGAGAGCGGCCTTGGAACCTATCTGCCCGAGTCCCATCTGCTCCGCAGCTTCTCCATGCTCAAGGCCATGTGCACGAAGCATCCCACGGTGTTCCTGAAACCCATCACGGGCAGTCTCGGCAAGGGAATCATCCGGGTCCGCCGGCAGCCCGAAGGATCCTACCTCTGCCACTTCACCAGCCTGAACGGGGCGCGCAAGCAGTCGTTCTCCACCCTTTCGCAGCTGTTCACTACGATTGCGGGCAAAGTCAAGACCCAGAAGTACCAGATCCAGCAGGGGCTGACCCTGCTGACTGTCGGAGGCCGCCCCGTCGACTTCCGGGCGCTCGTCCAGCGCGGCGATACCGGGCAGTGGGGCATCACTTCCATCGTCGCCCGGATCGCCGGAAGCCAGCACTTCGTCTCGAACCTGGCGCGCGGCGGCACGCTGTCTACGGTGAAGGACGCACTGGCCCGCAGCGGCTCCGCCGCCGCTTCCGGCGGCCTTCCGAAGCTGCGCCGGGCGGCACTCAGTATCGCCAAGGGCATCGAGAGCCAGGTGCCGGGGCATTTTGCCGAGCTGGGCATTGACCTGGCAATCGACACATCCGGTCGGGTCTGGCTGCTTGAGGTGAACTCGAAGCCGTCCAAGGAAGACAACACCCCGCTGGATACCGAGCGCAAGATCCGTCCGTCGGTCAAAGGCCTCGTGCAGTACGCCCGGTTCGCCGCCAAATTTTGATTCCCACTCCTGAAGAAAGAGGTGAGGTTCATGCTGCATCCATCGCGAGCATTCCCGCCGCCGGGTGACGGCCGCCGGTCCGTCGGCATTCTCACGGCCCGCACCAGCGGGCTGCCGCCCTTCGACAACCGCGGCTTCTACCGCCGGTTGATCCGGGCCGGCCGCTCCCTGGGACTCTCCGTCTTCGTCTTCACGCCTCACGATCTGCCGGAGGGGGACGATGTCATCGCCGGCTACCGCTATAACGAGGCAGCCCGTCGCTGGGAACGGACCGACTGCCCGCTGCCCGCGGTCGTCTACGATCGCTGCTTCAGCCTGACGGCCGAGGCGTCCGCCCTCTACCGCGCGGCGCTGCGTAGGCTGCAGGCGGAGCCGGGTGTGCGGCTGCTCGGCTCGCCGCTGCCCGGCAAGTGGGACGTCCACCGCCACCTCGCGCAGGACGGACGCTTCACGGCGCTACTGCCGCGCACCGAGCCGCTCACCCTGCGGGCCCTGACCGCCTGGCTTCAGGAGCGCGGCGAGGTGCTCCTGAAGCCGCAGGCCGGCTCGCAGGGCCGCGGCGTGCTGCACGTGCGCCGCGGCGCTCTCCGCGCAGGCGCGCAGCCCTCCCGCACGGCGGAGGGCGCGAAGACGGCCTTCACCGTGCGGGGCCGGGATGCACGCGGGAGCGCGGTATCTCGCGGCTTCGCGGATGCGGCCACGCTGGGGCAGTGGCTGCGCGGCTTCGTGCGCGGCCGGCGGTATCTGCTGCAGCAGTATCTGCAGCTGCAGACGGAAGCGGGCGCGGCGTTCGACGTGCGCGCCTTGGTGCAGAAGGACGGCAGCGGCCGCTGGCAGCTGACCGGCACCGCCGTGCGGCAGGCGCCCGCTGGCAGCGTGACGGCGAACCTGCATGGCGGGGGCACGGCCGCTCCGGCGGAGGCGTTCCTCGCCGGCCGCTTCGGTACGCAGCGCGGTAGCGCGCTGCACCGCGAGCTGTGTCGGCTGGCGGCGGAGCTGCCTGAGGCCGTCGAAGCGGGGTACGGCCGGCTCGCCGAGCTCGGCATCGACTTCGGCGTGGACCGGGACGGACGCCTATGGCTGCTCGAGGTGAACTCGAAGCCGGGCCGCAGTGTCTTCTCCCTGCTCGGCGATGCCAAGGCCGCCAAAGCCGCCCTGCTCCGGCCGCTGCAGTACGCCGCAAGCCTGCTGCATGCCGCAGGGCACGTCGCATCGCCCGGCGTGCCGCGTACTGACGCTCCGGCCTCACGGCTCGCTGCACCGCGCGCTGACGCTCCAGCCCCGGCGGCTGTGACTGCCGCGATGCACTCCGGTGCCGCTGCTCCGGCCGCACGGCTTGCCGCGCCGCGCGCTAACGTGGCCGCGCAGGCTTCGGCCCAAAGACCGCTACCCTGGATCGCGGGCAGAATTACCCGACCCTCCGCTGTCATGAACAGCGCGGATGACTAGAAGCCCTCTCTTTGCCCAGGCAAAAGCAGGTGAATCCTTTTCTGCGTCACCCAATTCCGAGGAACCGAGATGTATGGGCACAGTCGGACGGAAATAGAAGAACTGAGATTCGCTATTCCCCTCTCAGATGCACACTCCGGGAAATCGTGGGAAATAACCGAATAAGAAACCTCAGTTCCGCTATTGCTATTGCCGAGGCCAGAGGCTGAGACTGCAGGATCACCCCCTTGCCGCACGCGGGCACCGCATAGGTCGCCGGCACAAGTCACTGCCTGGTCATCGGCTGCCCGGCTGATGGTTCCAGTATACTCCTGCCTTCATTCTGGTCAGCAGCCTGGAACCCGTCCAGACTCAGGGCTTCAATGGAATGAAAGGGTGCTCGCTGAACGACACTCTGCTTAGCGACCGGCAAAGCTTCATATACCGCACGGCAGGTCCGGGGCCACCCTCAAACGCAAAGGACACCTTATGAGCGCCGTCCTGCCGGTGCAGAGCAAGTTTCATAAA
Source organism: Paenibacillus sp. S-38 (assembly GCF_049942825.1). NCBI lineage: Bacteria > Bacillati > Bacillota > Bacilli > Caryophanales > Paenibacillaceae > Paenibacillus > Paenibacillus sp. S-38. The sequence goes on along the minus strand of NZ_CP187970.1, from coordinate 1,725,552 downwards.
TGAAATGGCATTGCGAGTTTTCTTTTCATAGCCAATATGACTAAAAAAGCACATTCTACCTTCACCAATACGCCCTGCTCACTCTTACCAATCATCCTCTACCTTCATCAATCCTCCCAGCTCACTCTTACCAATCAACTCTCTACCTTCATCAATCCTCCCAGCTCACTCTTACCAATCAACTCTCTACCTTCATCAATCCTCCCAGCTCACTCTTACTAATCAACTCTCTACCTTCACCAATCCTCCCAGCTCACTCTTACCAATCAACTCTCCACCTTCGCCAATCCTCCCAACTAACCCTTACCAAGTACTCTCTACCAGCCGATCCCTTACCAATACAATCTCTATCTTCGGCAAAGCTCTAGTCCATATCTTACGAAGCAAGTTTTTGCTTCCGGCAAAACACTTAAGCCCATCCTTACGAAGCAAGTTTTGCCCATGGCAAAACTTTCAGGAGGTTCAACATGAGCTTGACAACCTGCACGATTCATGTCACCCAGCGGCAGGAACGCGCCGTCTATTTGAGCGGCGATCTGGCCAAGGCGCTGAAGCTGTCCAAGACCCGTACCGTGACCTTGAAGCTCGGCAGCAAGAGCGTCTCCTTGAGCCTCAAGCTGCTCAAAAAAAGCGGCAATCACCTGTATCTCACCCCTACCGTTTACACCCAGCTGAAGCTTCCCCGTAACGGAACGACGATGGTCACGACTTCGAGCGGCCGAGACATCCGGCTGGGACCGCTGATCGGCATTCTAACGAACGTGGTAAAAAGTTCAACCGCCCCTTTCGGCTCACGGACGGAGTTTATCCGCGAGTTCATGCGGGCGGGCTCGGATAAAGCTTTCTACTTCGGCTTCTCGCCCGCAGATGTGAACTGGACCCAGGAGACGGTTAGCGCGATCGTTCCGCGCAGCGAAGGCGGTTGGGTCCGCAAGGTGCTCCCGCTCCCCGACGTCGTCTACAACCGGCTGCCGAGCCGCAGAGCCGAGAAGCTGGCGTCGATGAATGCCTTCAAGCAGCGCTTCATCCGGCGCGATATCCCGCTCTTCAACTGGAGCTTCTTTGACAAATGGGACGTCTACAATCTGCTCGAAGGCACCGAAGCGTTCCGTTACGTCCCCGAATCGAAGATCAACCCGAGCAGCTCCCAGGTGAAGGATATGCTTGAGAAGCATAAGTTCGTCTACCTGAAGCCGACCGCCGGCTCGCTCGGAATCGGCATCTACCGTCTAACTTATAATCCGAAGCGCGGATATTATGCACGATTCCGCAAAGGCAGCCGCAACGTACTGCTTCGCTTCAGCCGGTTTGAATCCCTGATGGCGCACGTCAACCGCCACAGCGGCAACATGCAGGGCTATGTCATCCAGCAGGGCATCCGGCTGATCGAGATCGACTCGTGCCCGATCGACTTTCGCTTCCACATGACGAAGAACAGCAGCAACCAATGGGTCGTGGCGGCCATCGGCGCCAAGAAGGCGGGCAAGGGCAGCGTCACCACTCACGTGAGGACCGGCGGCATGCTGATGACCCCCGAACAGGTGCTTCGGCAGATCTTCGGATCCCGCGCCGATACCGTGCTGACCCATGCAAAGGAAACGGCCATCAAGCTCGCGGAAGATATCGAGACGAAGCACCGCCACACCCTCGGTGAGCTGGGCTTCGACATCGGGATCGACCAGAGTGAGAAGATCTGGATGTTTGAGGCGAACTCCAAGCCGGGCCGCTCGATCTTCAAGCACCCGGCTTTGAAGGACCAGGGCAAGGCATCCCTCCAATATATCTACGATTATTGTCTCTACCTGAGCCGATTTCGGTCAAGGAGGGAATCCTGAGTGGACTTACACGCACAGCAGAAAAAGACCGGCCGGCCTACGATGGCCATCCTCACTTATGTGGATGAAAAGAGGATTTTTAGGGGGAATCAGGAGAATTTTATCGACCTGATCCGCAAAGGCGAAGAGCATGGCGTGCTCGTCTACGTCATGACCACCGCCGACTTCAAGCTCAGCGGCGACAGCGCCGTCGGGTACACTTACGCCGCTTCCAGCAAGAAATGGAAGCGGCAGGTGTTTCCGCTCCCCCACGTGATCTACAACCGGATTCCGTACCGCAAGTTCGAGCTGCTGCCCGAGGTGCAGCAGATCCTGCAGACGTGCATGCGGCACAGGCAGATTCATTTTTTCAACCCTTCGTTCTTCAACAAATGGACGCTCTTCGAATGGCTCAGCAAGTCCAAGGAGACCCGAAGCGTCATTCCGGCCACCCAGCGTCTGTCGTCTGGAGGCGAAGAGATCGATACCCTGCTCGGCAGCTATCCGTTCCTCTACCTGAAGCCGATCCGCGGCAAGGCGGGCAAAGGCATCATGAAGGTCAGCCGGGTGGAGAACAGCAGCAAATCCCGGATGTTCGAGCTGAGCATCCAGGAGAAAACCAAGAGTCACATCTCCCGTTACCCGAGCACACGTCAGCTTTGGACGGAGCTGAAGCCGCTGGTCGATACCCAGGAATATATCGTGCAGCAGGGGATCACGCTCTCACTGTACAAACAGCGCCCCTTCGACCTGCGGGTCCTCGTGCAGAAGAACGGCAAGGGCGAGTGGTCCGTTACAGGCATCGGAGCGCGGCTCGCGGGCAAGATGAGCATAACCACGCATGTGCCCCGGGGAGGATCGATCGACGATCCCGCAAAGCTGCTTGCTTATTCTTTCGGCACTACGACGGCGAAGCGGATCCTCATCCGTGCCAAGAAAACGGCCCTTACCGTCGCAAAGCGGATCGAGAGCGCAAGCGGCCATATCCTCGGCGAGATGTCGATGGACCTTGGGGTGGACAGCGACGGGCAGATTTGGTTTTTTGAAGCAAACTCCAAGCCCATGAAGTTCGATGAACCGCCCATCCGCCAGAAATCGCTCGAGAACCTGATCCAGTACTGCATTCATCTCTCCAAATTGAAACGCAGCGCGGCCGCCGGCGATCAGGCCGTATCCTTACAGCAGCTGTCCGGGGTGCGCCGGCCCAGACCCCGGCGTAGGGGGTAAAGCCGCATGAGCAGACAACTTGGCGTGCTCGCCATGTATTTGCCGGGGCGCAAGCTGGAGGAGCTCTCCTTCTTCCGCAAGCTGTGCGTCTCCGGCCGCAAGCTGGGACTCGAAGTCCTGGTCTTCACACCCGACGACGTGAATGAAGACGGCTCCCGTATTCATGCCATGACTTATGATGCGGAGAGGGGCAGCTGGGTGCGCCGCTGGTGCGGCTTCCCCCCGCTGATCTATGACCGGTGCCGTTATCACGGTGTCGAGAATTTCCGCAAGCTGACCCGCTTCCGCACCAAATATGCGAAGCTGCGGTATCTCAGCCGCCCGCTCGCAAACAAGTGGACCGTTCACCAGGCGCTCGCCGAGCAGGAGGAGATCCTCCCTCACCTGCCCGCTACCATTCGCTATCACAGCGTAAAAGACGTAGAGGATTTACTAAAAAGTCACGGCGTAATCTATATGAAGCCGAAGAGCGGGACCGGCGGGCGCGGCATCGTCCGCCTGCAGCGGCTGCAGGGCGGCGAAGCGGTCATGCTTCAGGGAAGGGATCCAGGCCGCCGGATTCTCCCCGTCCAGAAGATCGCGGTGCGGCATATCCCTGCGAAGCTCGGCGGATGGAAGCTTGAGGAGAAATACATTATTCAGCAGGGCATCCCGCTGACTCTGAAGGACGGACGCGTGCACGACTTCCGGATGCTCGTCCAGAAGGACGGGGAGGGGCAGTGGCAGGTGACAGGCTGTGCCGGCCGGATCGGCCCCAGGCGGTCCGTCACCTCCAACCTGCATGGCGGCGGCACGGCCATCCCGATGGAGACTCTTCTGAAGAACCGCTTCGACTCCGACGAGAAGGTCGCCTCCATTAAGAAAGAGGCCTATTCGCTGGGCCTGTTGGTTGTAGAGCATCTCGAGAAGCGGTTCGGGATGCAGTGCGAGGTCGGCATTGACCTTGCCGTTGATCCCAAAGGCCATGTGTGGCTGCTTGAGGTCAATCCGAAGCCCTCGCGCGAGGTCTTCTCCCGGATCGGCCAGCGAGAGACCTACAGGCAGGCCATCGCTAGGCCGATGGAATTCGCCGCATGGCTGTACAAACAAAAAATCAGCGGGGTCACCCGCTGATTTTTTGCTGCTTTGCTATGCTCTTCCGTGGAGAATACGGGATAAGTGCCGTCATCCGGATCTACGGTCCATCTTCCGCGTCCCGGACTTACTGCTCGGGGAGCAGGTTCACGATCTCACGAAAATCACGGATGCGCACATCCGCTTCGTCCAGCTCGCCTTCCTTGCGGAAGCCCGCATAATCGCAGCCTACCACGAACAAGCCGTTGGCATGGCCGGCCTCCACATCGGACGAGCGGTCACCGATCATCCATGCGCTGCGGATGCCGTACTGATTCAGCAGCTTGCGGACCAGGTCGACCTTGGACCGGGTGGCGTGCTCGCCCGCGCTGAACAAGCCGCCGCTCTCGAAGAGAGGCTCGAGCTCCTGGGCGCGGATCACGCCCTTCACATACCCCTCGAGGCCGTTGCTTGCGGTGAACAGACGGATGCCGCGCGCCCGCAGCTCCTTCAGCGTCTCCGCCACGCCTTCATAGAGCAGGCCCTCGCCGCGGCCCATGCCTTCCACCTGAAACTGCAGGAGGAGCTCGTCCGCCCTCCGGTGAACGGCCACATCCGCCTCAGGAATCACCTGCTGCCAGATGTGCTCGAGCAGCATGCCGAGGCTTCCCAGTATATACTGCTCCGGCGGGGTCTCCCCCTCATACAATCCTTCGCTCCGAAGGCGGTCAAACGTGGCGTGATAAGCTGGAAGCAGCAGCGTCTCCGTCTGAAATAAAGTGCCGTCCACATCGAATATCATGGCTTCCGGCATCGTTCTCGCCGTCATTCTTGCGTCCCCCTTGTACGTCAGTCGGTCGCCTGGCTAACCGCTGTAGTCTCATCCTTCATAGAACCATGAGGAGAGGGGGCTTGTCAATGTTAACCAATCCGGGCCGCCGGTCGTAGCCCCGCCAAAATCCATCAAGCCGGCGAGCGGGACGCGGAAGAGGTAAAGCAGCAGAGTTGTAATGCCGACCGACAGAATATAGGCCAGTACGGGCCTCCTCGAATGCAGCCAAAGCATTGGGAACATCATGAGATCGAAAGCGGCGGACCACCCCCAGCTCCAGCCGTGCCCGTAAGCAATGTGCCCCGTATAGGCATAGAGTGCTTCCGGTACCGCGAAAAAAGCGACCCATTTGAGGTAGTGCCAAACCGGCAGTCCTTTCTCCTCCGGGCACCCCTTCAAAAAGAGAACAACCGAGCAGGGAAATACAATCAAGGTGTAGAGCAGCTCGTTAAAGATCGGATATAGGGGTACGTCCGGAACGAAAGCCCAGAGCAGATAGTTCGTCGTGAATACAAAATACAGCACATTTGCGCTGATCATATAAAGTACCGTGGAATGGAATCGAGGCGCAGCTTTCCACCCTTTGGCCCAGAGAAAGCAGACCAGCGTTACCAAGGTCACCGCGATATGTATAGGCCGCTCCCCTCCTTTCTCGTTCCCGCCGGTTCACATCACTACCCTCTAGGATAGACAATTTCTGTCAATTTTATATTAAAATTTCTTTAGATACAGCATGGCATGCCACCTTCAAAAAGGCCTTCATTCGATTGCCGTTAACCGGCACTCCCGAATAAAGACCTGGTCCCTGCAGCCATGACTGAAGAACGCTTCCCTTAGTATGACCTGACAAAGGACAACTCATCATCATTTTCGCGGACGCTCGAACTCTAGATATCATGTCGCCGGAGGAGGCACCTAGCAGGTCGGTGTCCTTTTTCCACAGGACCGGGAGCCTCTCACCCTTCAGTCCGGTCCCCCTCCAGCACCGCCTTCCTCTACCCCTGTCTCTGCGAAGCCTTCAGATCCGTATAGAAATTGGCGCTGGTCACCGACATATACGGCCCCACCCAGAGGAAGCCGATCCCCGCGGTAAGCACCGCAAGCAGAATCCACCCGATAAAACTCAAACCAAGCACAAAGAAACGCCACCGGTGGCCATTCATCATTTCCTTGCTCCGGCGAAGCGCCTCCATGGCCGAAAGCTCCGGCTCGTCAATCCGGATGTAATAAGCCATGGAATAGCTCAGCGCGGCGACAATACCCGGAACAATCAGCAGCAGCATCCACAGCAGCACGAACAGCGTAGTAAGCAGATAAAGCACCAGCGCCGGCACGAAGCGGACAAAGCCCTGCAGGATGTCTTCCACCGAGGCCCCTTCCCCCCGCCTCAGGCGGAGGAAAAAGTATGCCGACCCCCAGGCGATCGGCCCGGAGATTAGCAGGTTGATCACGGAGCCGGCCTTGGGAATTTCGGAAATAAGCAGCGACAGACCTACAGTGATGAGCGTAACCACAGCCGCCTTGAACCAATTGCCCCGAAGCTGGTCCAGAGCCCGCGCCTTCAATTCCCTGATTGAAGCGATTCCTTCCACCCCGTCTTCCCCCTCGTCCGCTAAAAAATTTTCTTCGAGCCCTGCTCCGCCTTCAGAATCTCCACCGCTTCCCGGAAGCGCAGCGAATGAACGACTTCACGCTCTCTCAGGAACTTCAGGCCGTCCTGCAGGTCTACATCATCCGTGAGATCAATTAGCCATTGGTACGTGGCCCTCGCCTTCTCCTCCGCCGCGATGTCCTCATACAGATCAGCGATCGGATCCCCCTTCGCCTGGATATAGGCCGCCGTCCACGGCACACCGGAGGCGTTCTGGTAGAAGAGGGCCCGGTCATGGGCGGCATAATGATCATCCAGACCGGCCGCCTTCAGCTGCTCTACGGTCGCATCCTTGGTCAGCTTGTAAACCATGGTCGCGATCATCTCGAGGTGGGCGAATTCTTCAGTACATCTAAGTTATAGGTGATATGGTTCGATGACCTATATGTATGAAGCAACTCTGATGTTATTCCTCTCTAAAAGAAAAAAGTTGCCGGTTCATTTTGGCAACCTAATGATTATGCTGAATAAAATTAAAGTTCTCCGAAAAAAATGATAAAAACAGAACAATATTACAAATAATACAAAAAACTAATCCTGACGGGAGCTTATGATGGACTATAAGAATTTAAAATTAACCTCAGCAGAAATTGGCACCTTATGGGCGGAGTATGTAAACGGAACGGCGGTTCATGTTGTAAACAAGTACATGTACAGCATCTTAGAGGATCAAAAGATAAAAAACCTATTTGAAGAAGCAATAAAAACATTCGAACAACAAAAACATGGGTTATCAAAATTTCTTGAGAATGAAGGATTCCCTATACCCATTGGATTCAATGATCTTGACCTTAACGATGGAACCAAAAGATTATTTTCAGACACCTTCTGTTTGCATTACTTGCATGTCATGGCACTACACGGGATGTTAGGGCATATATCCTCACTCTCTGCTTCAGTCAGGAAGGATTTACGTCAATTTTATAATGCATGTGATGATGACGGGAAGAAAATGTATAATAAGACGGTTGATCTGCTACTAGAAAAGGGGCTTTTTCAAAGAGATCCTTACTTTTTCCCTGAAGAAAGTCCGGAGTATGTTTTGGGAAAAAAATTTCTAGAAGGCTACTTGGGAGACAAACGCCCGTTAGCCGCTACCGAGATTATAAGCCTCTCGTTTAATATTAAAAAGAAAATACTCGAGAAAACTCTGTCTATAGCGTTCAGTCAAGTTACCCAGTCAGGAAATGTAAGAAAATTCTTAATATCAACACAACAAATTTCGGATGAACAGATTCAGAACTTGGGGGACATTTTGCGAGAAGATAACTTGCCTGTTCCTACTTCGTGGGAAACGGAGATTACGACTTCAACAGATTCCCCTTTCTCAGACAAATTAATGCTGTTCCACATGGGTTTTTTAATTCAAACGGCGCAGGCCTATCATGGAGTCGGACTGGCTTCAGCGATGCGCACAGACCTTGCAGTTCTATATGAAAAGATCATATTAAAAAACCTAGGTGTTACAAAAGATTGGTTTGATATAATGACAGAAAATAAATGGCTGGAACAACCCCCGCTTGCACCCAATCGGAAAAAGATAGCAAATAATAAATAATATACAAACTAGGGGTATTTTAGGCCCCTCAGTTTTTAATCCTCCCTTAGCGAAAAAAAGGCTGCCGGATAATAACCGGCAGCCAATGCTTCATTGAACTAACATTCCCAGATAGTTGAATTCCAATGAGCCCATTGCTTTTTATCGAGCAGTTAACACTGCAGGAAACATTCGCTAAACCCCATGGAGAGGACTACCGGAAAAATGGTTTGATTCCATCACCTTAGTCTCCCCTTTAAACATGATCAGGGAATAGGCCGCGCGGCGATCTGCTTCCTAGGTTATCCCCTAACTTCGTATGGCAACACGATCTGGAGCTTGAGGCGGTTGCTCCATCCATGTATTTTTAATCATTATTTTCGCACCGTCATCCGAAAATTCGAGTACCTCCTTTAATAACTGCATATACTGCGCGCCTAAATCTTTTCTTAAGCTGCCCCCAATTGATGCTCCATAACTCGCAACACTTGTAGCGTTTAAAGTGCCCGTATGGAACATCATTAATTTGTCGGAGAATGCAGGGGAAGTTGTTTTGGAAATAGTAGAATCCCACGCGCTCGGTAAAGGCAGATCATCTTTTAAAAGTATTTCTCTAAAAACCTCCTCATGGTTTTCCCCAATTTCTTTCCCTCTTGTGAAATATTCCTTCACTTCTGGCGATTGAGCGATTTGAGAAAAACCCAATATAAACGTACGTCCAATCGAATTGGTTTCCAAGTTTTTGGAAATATGAGAGAGCTCAACGGCATTAATAGGTCTGTGGCGACCTAATAATCCAGATAGAAATGTTTCTTGCTCTACATATTCTACTTGTTCAGGTACAGGGATGATGGGTGGACGAATATATACGCCTTTTTGCAAAAGCAATTCGGATGCGACGTTGAATTGGGAAGATAACGACCCAACAATTTTTGTAAAATAATTACGCACATCCGCTCTCGTTGATAATTCGAGTGATATCGCTGCAGTTGTGGTTCCAAATGCCGACATATACTTTATATATCGCAGTGCGAAGATATCAGAATATAGGCGGGGGGCATCCAGATTTACATCACCTTCATTGAAGCCCAAAGGGACAGGCACCTTTTCAGCCTCAAAAATTTGTTTTGATCCTTCTATTGCGAATTGGATGTTACTCAGCGCTGTTTTTAGCAAATAGTCTGCACTTTTATCTTCATTAACCTTGTGAAAATGTTTAACAATACAATTCACTGCCGTGTTTTGCATATATGCATTCCACAAAACACCCAATTCAGAAGAGGTTAATTTGGAATTATGGTCCATACTCGTCGGATCACTCCTTCAATAACCAGATAGTTAATGTTACTATTCCACAGTAAAATTTTGTTATACAGGAAGCAGATGATCTCACTTATGAAACAATTCTGCCAGGTAGTTTAACGATTGCGCTCGCCTAAAAAATCTCCAACTTTGAAACGAAAGGAACGACAAAGAGCCCCCCACCCTTGGAGGGCCTTGAGAAAGTTCCATTTATTACGTATCACTTATATGTGCGCATGTTCTTCAGTACATCTAAGTTATAGGTGATGATCTTTGATGACCTATGTATATAATGGGACTCGGTTTTTAATTCTCATTTAGCAAAAAAAGGCTGCCGGACCATGCCGGCAGCCGAATCATAAATTCACACTCTAAAGATCTTTATGCATTCCTCTAATTCAGCGGAAACACTCTTCAGATTTTCTCCAACAGCAGCTATTTCTTGAGTCGTCGCGGTCAACTCCTCAGCTGAAGCAGCCATTTCCTCAGTCGCTGCGGAAGTCTGCTCGGCTATGGCAGAGATGGACTCGATTCTTCCAACAATATCATCTTTCTGAAGGATTGCCCGGTTTGTAGCATCCACCGATCGCTTCAATTGCGGCGTCGTTTCCATTACCGATTTCAAGATGGCTACGAAAGCGGCGGACATATGCTCGACCGTCTGGATTTGCAATGCAAGCTTATGATTCATTGCCTCGCTTGATTGTACCGCCGCGGTTGCATCCGTTGTAACTGAGCTGACAATATCCTCTATAGAGCCGGTTAAGTGTTTGGATTGATCTGCTAGCTTCTTAACCTCCTGGGCAACAACCGCAAAGCCTTTGCCCGCTTCTCCAGCCCTTGCCGCTTCGATCGATGCGTTTAAGGACAACATATTGGTTTGATCGGATATCGTCTTGATTTCATTCGCAATGTGTCCGATTTTATTAACGTTCTGATCCAGGTCACCAAGCGTCTTTACCAAGCCTGCAAAGGAACTCTCCACCCCTTGAATCGATTCTTCAAGCTGCTTCAGACTCTGGCTACCATCGTTTGACAGCCGTTCGGTTAATTCAGATCCTCGCTTGACTGATTCCATGGAGTCGTAAATATGGTTAATCGCTTGGCTAAAATCATTGGCACTATTAAGAATATGCGTCAATTCCTCCGATTGATTGGTCACTCCTGTTGCGCTTTCACTCGCAGCGGTTGCTACCTCCTGAGACGAGTGGGCTATCTGTACCGATGTCGACGACAAGCCGACTGCATGCCCGCTTACATCTGAAGATTGCCTCTGAATGTTGTAAACAATGGTCCGGAGAGAATCAAGCATTGAGTTGATGCTTTGGGCCAGCTGCCCAATCTCGTCTTGGCTGCGCACAATCAACTTCCCGGTTAAATTGCCCACAGCTATAGATTGTGTCATCTCCGAAATCTCAAGTATTGGCTTCGTCGCCTTTTTAGCGACAATAACGGCTACAACTATGACAATCACAAGAACGATTAAGAGAAAGACCGTTGAGAAGATTGTTTCTTTCCAGCCACCTGCTTCCACTAACGAAAGCGGCACCTCAGTGCTAACAATCCACCCGGTTGCCTGATTTCTCAAATAACTGGTTATGACCCTTTCTCCTTTTGGATTGGCCATTTCCACCGAGCCCCTATTCCCCGCCAATGCATCCTTCATAAACTCGGTTTGGCTCAAGTCGATGCGATCCTCTGCTTTTGATAATTGAATGGTAGGGTGGGCAATCAATTTCCCTTTCTCGTCGGCTACAAACACCGTTGCTCCATCCTTTGAACGCTGTTGCACAAATTCAATCAGCTTGGTCACATCCATCGAACCCTGTATAACCCCTATTATTTTGCCGCCCGGATGATCGTATACGGGTGCGGCTAGAACGGTAATCAATAGACCACTCTGCTTGCTTACCAATATTTCCGATATGACTTCCGCCTTACCATTTACGGCATCCTGATAAAATTGTCTGTCAGCAATATTGTTGAGCGATCCGTCGCCACTGCGAACAATTTGCATACCGTTTGTGTTGGTGAGGACAATTCCACCTTTGAATTCAGGACTGACTTGCAGCGCCTCCTCCAGCACGTTCTTTATTTCGATCGTGTTCATGGAACGTATCACAGGATCTTGTGCAAGCAACTTAAGCGTTCCCATGTTTTTCTTTATTAACGAAGTAATCTCAAGATCTACTTCCCTAGATAGTGCAACATTTTTTTCGATGGCGTGGGCTTTTTCATTTTTAAATGTGGATTGAATCGACATGACAGAGGACAAAATTAGCGGCACTGCGCAGATCGTAAGTAGAAGTAAGGCAAGCTTATTCTTTAGTCTCATGAGATGATCTCCTTAGATTGTAATAAACCAAAATTTATCAGCCTTATATAATTAAAAATATCGGTTGCGTCTTAGTTCAATTTTACTGTAAAAAAGCACCAACCTGTTCTTCAGACTGATAAACCAGTCATGCATAACAGATTAGGTGCTAATATTTGATCCTTAGGATTTTATAAAATGTAACTCGCTGGTTTCGTCCGCCTATTTACACGGAGAAAATCCAAAACCTGTATTGTAGCTAGTGCCCTTTCAGACAACCTTGATCTTCTTTTGCTCTCGGAGTATAGCGGCATGACGTTTTATTTTTATTCCTCCAACGGAGGTAAGCTTGGATGGCCGAAGCTAAGCTAAGTCCTTATGCTTTGAAAAGTCACTGCCTTCCATCACAAATTTACGCAGTGGACCGAAGTGACATTCAATCCGGTTGAGCCAGGATGCATACGTAGGCGTAAATACAAGCTCAACATTGCTTGTCTCTGCCCACTCTTTGACCTTTTTGTGATGGTGCGGCGAGAAGTTATCGAGAATAATGTACAGCTTCTCAGAACGATGAAACCGCCGCCGAAGCACTTTGAAAAATCGCAGAATATTACTATGCTTCAGCCTTTACCTCGGTAGGGCTGAAGAGAAAGTGGACCGAACTCATCGATACAAATTACACGCCATCGGCTGGGCTGCTTTCGTAAAGCGATTCGAATCGTTTTTTTATTCTCGAATTCGGCATCGCTCGATTCAGCCCCCTGTTCACAGACACAGGGGGCTCTTTTATGTCCACGGACATTTTCTCATCTTCAGTCATTAAAATATCTGGTTTGAGTATGAACAGGCTGCCCCCGGCTGGTCGGAGCATCTCGCTCGTACGGGTCAATGACGAGCATTGCCTGGGGAACCGTAGGCGACCACTCGATGTACTGCTCTCTTGCAAGCACCTCGAGCACTTTGTAGATACCTTTTTTACTGCGTCCGGTCTTGATCATTAACTCATCGATTCACGGGCACCGATGTCGGCCACTCCAGTAGTTGGCCAGGATTCTCAATACCTTGCGCTCAATATCCTGAAGCATCGATAATCACCTCCGTTCGCATTATATGCGAACATATTCTGTGTTATCAAGCCGGAATAACGTTCTTTACACAATCCAGGTTGATCCCCATCAAACCTTCGTCAATGCCCTAAGAGTATGAATGCAGGAGAAAAATCTTCGAGTATGTCGATGCTGATTTCTTTAAAATGTCCTACGCTTGTTTCTTCTCCCTCACCCAGATCGTATAGACTATGATCATCCGTCCAGGTTTCAGAGCATTGCGTTCCACTTTTATCATCAAAGTCCACCTCCATAATCAATATCGGCAGGTGGACATAATTTCCATAGCGAAACCTACATTCCATTTATCTCATGTGAGCCTTCTCCTGAGTACATATTTTTTGGATTCTTTCATCTTGGGAGCGGCCATAATCGGTTGTCTAGACTTTACGCTGTCCAAATATATCCCCGTTAAGGTTTGGGTTACCAGGAACACGGGGAATGAATAAGGCACCTTGTACCCTTTCTGAAATGTAATAATCTCCAGAAGGGTGAACCCCCACTGCGCCGCCACCCCAACGACGGACCAGGCCAACACATAAGGAACGAACGTTTTTTTATTGATCCGCAGGATTTCATAGAAATAAAAGAAGTAATAGCCGAATGGCGCAAAGAGAAAGTAATACAGAAAATCGAAGACTTCAAAATGGTTCGTATCATTCACCATATAGAAATCCAAAAGACCTCCGCCGATTGTAAAATCAAACAATACGCCAACGGCAAATCCCCACAGCAGGGTGAGCGTCCGGACTTGGGGCGTTAATTTCCTGGGAAGAAAGAAAATCAGTAGATAGGCTCCTGCATTCAGGAACAGGATGGAAATCTCATTCAGGTTAAAGTTCACCCATAATGTCATGCGCGCTCAGCCTCGCTTCGGCCCTGGCCCGAGTGTTGGAAGTACTTCAAGAAGTAATAAGCAATGACATGCAGCAGAGCAAAATAAGCGACGTCATAAATCATATGCCATCGAACCGCCCGGGTGATGCCAAAATAGCGGCCGATAAGTACAAAGGCTTCAAGAAGCAGTACCGAGAGACTAGCCATCAGGAGGGTTCTTAGCCTGGATGCAGACTGTCTCATAAGGTTCATGGTGATGACCACGATCAGAGGGATGGTGACGCTGCGTTGGATCAGGAAGGCCGTATAGTTAACCGGCTGCTTAGAGATCTTAATGAGCTTCAGCTCTTCAAAAATGATCCACGACCAATGGATGTTGATGATGAGGATAAGCAGCAGCAGTACGGTATTTTCGACAAGAGTGAGCCGCTTCTTCATTAATGTGAATCCTGCGATCACAAGCCACGCGACAAAAAAGAAAAATGCAAACCCCACGGCGGGAACCCCCCTTAACACCTTAGCGTATCACTTGGTATTGTTACATCCTGACAAATAAATATTCATCCGAGGGGGAAATGGATGGTATGGTTTTGCAACTACGAATGGTTCGAGTGGCTTAACCCGCCCCTAAGTACTCGTATGAATTTAACTTTTTCGCATGTCATATCGGTATAACATGGAATTTTTAACACACAAAAAACTCCCCCACCAGCCGAAGCCAGTTGGGGGACTTTGCGTCAGATCACTTTTTGGTCGCTGCTCGTTCCGGAGTCAATCAGTTTGGCAGGCTGAACCTTTGCATTGTGATCAAGCCATGCTTTATGGATTGACGCCTTGATCTCATCCCCGGAAAGGTTGATACCCAGCTGCGCCAGCTTCTTCGATGCATACTCGTATGCCGCGTCCAGCTTTGCCTCTCCGCCCATCCCTTTGAAAAGTGTCTCAGCGTGAGCGAAAGCCTCTGTGCCGACCTTCTTCAGAGCTTCACGCTGTTCATTCGTCGTCTGTGCTTTGTACAGCTCCAGCGCCTTCTTTTTGACCTGCCGGAGGCCCGCAAGTGCGAGAAGTGCGGCAATGGTCAGGACGGACTGGGCAATTTCAGTGATATGAGGTTGAATGATTTCCATGATCATGATTAGATCGCTCCCTTTTCGGATAATTTTTTGAGGACCACTGCAAGCTCGGCGAATTCAACTGGTTCGTTGGGGTCATGCGGGTTTTCAATGCCGCCTTGTGCTGCAAGCCAATCGAGGGCTTCCTGCTTCCATGCTTCGCCGGACGGTGAGGCTGCCGGTGGTGCTATTGGCTCCGGCTCCTCGATCCAAATCAATAGGGCGTGATTCACCACGCGTTCCCCGGCCCCCTGGTTCTGGCCCAAGCTGCCCTTGCCCTTCTGGGCGAACACGCTGGATCCGCCGCCGTCGAAATTGAGCGCCCAGGTGCAGCCCTTCGATTGCTGTTGTAAAACAATTCAACACCTTCTGTTCCCGCATGCGCTCAAACGGAACTATCTAGCCCACACTACCTATACCCCTGAACTCCTATTTAACTTGCATATTGAAATCCTGCGAATGAGCGAGCATTCGTGAGAAAATCCTTATTTTCTGAGGGAGCTTAACAAATTTTAACAAAGAAAAAGGGATGCCTCCATACATCATCTGGAGGACATCCCCTCAATTACGCGTATCACTTATATGTGCGTATATTCTTCAGTTCATCTAAGTTATAGGTGATGCAGTGTGATGACCTATATATATGATGGTACTCACTTCTAAATCCTTCCTTAGTGGAAAAAAGGCTGCCGGATAATAACCGGCAGCCCATTGCTTCATTGAACTATCGTATCCCGATAGATACATGGTTTGAGATCTTTGTTAATGCTCAACGGAGATCTTAACACGTTATGATCGCTGTTTTATTATCTGTCCTCTTGTAGTTTATCTAAGTCCTCTAGATTTTTGAAAAAATTGATTTTAAGATCGACTTTCTTCAGCGTCTTTTCAAGTTCCTTCATTTGATCGATAACTTTCCGGCGATAAGCTTCCATAAACTCTCGTCGTGCTGTTGTTGTTGAGACCTCACTATTATGCAAGGCGATAAACTGCTGCATCTCCCGAATGGGCATCCCCATCGCTCGAAAGTAACTTAAAACTTGAAACCATGCGATATCGGACTCTGAATACAGACGATATCCATTTTCGTTCCGTTCTATACCGTCAACTAACCCAATTTGCTCATAGTATCGCAACTATATTGCTATTGAGTGCACTCTATACTTTATCATTGCAAATGTAAGTAATGATTTTCATTTTAGGGAGGAATTCATTATGCGTGTTTTTGTTACCGGAGCAACTGGATTCATCGGATCTGCGGTTGTTCGCGATCTCATCGAGGCAGGTCATCAGGTTATCGGGCTTGCCCGCTCGGACACAGCCGCCGCAGCCTTGATGGCCGCCGGCGCCGACGTGCACCGCGGCTCCCTCGACGACCTCGACGTCCTACGCAGCGGCGCCCTAACAGCGGACGGCGTCATTCACCTGGCCTTCATTCACGACTTCTCGGACTTTGCGGCCGCGGCCGAGACCGACAGACAGGCGATCGAGGCGATCGGATCAGCGCTCGAGGGCTCCGACAAACCATTCGTGGTCACCTCGGGGACGCTCATGCTCACACCTGGACGCCTCGGGACGGAAGTTGACGAGCCGATCCCGGTTACGCCGCGTCGCTCCGAGGAGGCGGCGATCGCGCTAGCTAAGCGCGGGGTGCGATCATCTGTCGTCCGACTCGCACCGTCCGTCCATGGTGAGGGCGAGCAGGGCTTCGTACCGACCCTCATCGGGATCGCGCGCCAAAAAGGGGTTTCGGCATATGTGGGAGATGGACGCAACCGGTGGCCGGCAGTGCATCGGTTGGATGCGGCACGACTCTTCAGACTGGTGCTTGAGAAGGGCGACACGGGAGCCATATATCACGGGGTCGCCGAAGAGGGAGTGCCCTTTCGGGATATTGCCGGCGTCATCGGTCGTCAACTAAACCTGCCGGTGCGCAGCATAACCCGTGAAGAGGCAGACGCTCACTTCGGGTGGCTCTCCTTCGCCGCTTCCACCGACAATCCAACCTCGAGCGAGCTGACTAAGGAACGCTTAGGATGGCAGCCAGTGTACCCTGCTCTGATCGCGGACCTTGAACAGGGCCACTACTTCAACAACTGAAATACCTCGTTATCTCTAGTGGCAATTTGGGGCCATCCTTTGTGGGACGCCCTTCGCTTTCGAACGAATTAATTCTAATCCTGCCTTCTGTCTTCTTAAAACTTGCCGTTACTTGTGGTACGGTTCACCGTAACGTATCAAAACACAAAGTACAGTTTGACCCCCATAAAATATACAAAGCCACTCCTGACAATGGAGTGGCTCTTTGGATAGACTTCTCTTTATCGAACTATCGTTTCACATTAATTCAACGAGTTACTTTTAACTTTAAGCAAAATAACCCTAATTGCTATCCTTATTCCAAGACCAATGGGTAGAAAAAGAAACGGCAACCAAATTGGACCTAACAAAACTCCAAATATCTTGAGCCTGGGGGAGTAAATCACCCCAAGTGTTAACAAGTATGCCGCTAGTACGAAAGGAAGGTAGAACATCAGCCATTGATAATCGGCTTCATCGATTGCCTGGTTTATTTCTCCGTGGAAACTTAGAAGAATGACTTGGTTAAAATTCGCTTGGCTATTTACAAGAAATACCAGACCAATAAATAATATACCTTTTATGTATTTACCGCTTAAAAGCTGGGCAACTCCTGGAAAGGCAATATTTTATAGCAATTGCTCCAGCTTATTTTGTTTTTCCTCCATAATAAATTTTCTCATCCATTTTAAAATTTGATTAGTTGCTTACGCTGTTCCATTTGAGGAGGTTCTTCCATCCACCCATTCCTGATCATGATTTTTGCACCTTCATGGGCATATTGGAAAATATCTTTCATTATAATTACTATTTTAGCTGGCAGATCATTCCGCAAGCTAAAAGCAGTTCCCACGGAATTACCCCCTATAGAAAAACTACAAAAAAGACTCGTACAATACATCATCATTTTATCGGAAAATGGGCTTACGGTTGAACGGGTGGCATTTCCACCTGACGGGCCAGGTGTTTGTATACCGCTTTGAAGAAGGGTTTCTTGCAACTCTTTAATTATACTCTTTGCAAGCTCTGCTCCCTTGAGAAAAAATTTTTTAACTTCGGGATCATTAGCACATTGAGCAAAACCTGTAATCATTTGCATCCCAGTAATATTTGTCTCAATGGCATGGTAAAGATGAGCAACCTCTACTGTATTCAATGTACGTTTTTCGCTAAAAGGATTTATCGCAAGTCCACCTAAGTAGCTTGTATCTTTTACAAATTCAACACTCTTTGGCATGGAGACATAAGGCGGTCGTGCAGTCATCCCTTTTTCGTTCAAATATTGAGTGCATGAGTTGTATACCCCTTGGGTAATGGATGTTAGTTCCTTAAAGAGCATTACAATATCTTCACGATATGACATAGTTATATTTAGCGTATGCAATGCCATACTAATTTCTTTCATTAGGCGTACGAACATAATATCGAATCCATTATCATATAACTTGGGTACTTCTTTGTTGACGTCTTGAGATGTGAATCCTACAGGTATTACTGCCCCTTCACTTTGGAATACTTCTGTAATTTTTTTAACATAGGGTCCAATTTCGTTGTACAAATCAGTCATAATTTTTGTAGCTTTTTCATCATCAGCTTTTTCAATAAAATATTCTAACATTCGCGAAACCATTGTTTTCTGTTGATATGTAATCCATAACGCGCCAAGTTCGGATGAAGTAATCCCAGGTTTTTCAGGCATAACTTTTACTCCTCCAATTTTTTTTGTGCCTTTATATTGCCCTTGAATTCTAAAAATACTCCAGTAGTATCCAATGCTTTCCCCGTTGAGTGTATTGAAAACTATCCTCAGTTAGCTACCCATGCCCCGGCAGGGCGCTTAATGAACTTTGCCAAAAAAGGGATATCTCCACCACATAATCTGGAGAGTATCCCTTTTTTTCACGTATCACTTATATGTGCGTGTATTCTTCAGTACACATAAGTTATAGGTGATATGATGCGATGACCTATGTATATGAAGCGACTCAGATTTTAACCCTCCTTTTGCGAAAAAAAAGCTGCCGGACCGTAACCGGCAGCCGAATGCTTCATTGAACTAACGTTCCCAGTATGCCATACCCCCCATATGATCCGATCCGGAGCTTGATGTAAACCAAGGAAAAGGGCCTGGATTTCTCATTTCATCAACTGCTACCTTCCGATTCGTCAGTTCATAAACCCAATATTCTAAGAATGGTTTTTAGTCTAGCCGCTACCCGGTTATTAGTCCATTCTTAAAACAAACGACTCACGTACACTGAACCATCTTATAGGGAGGTGTCGTTGTTGAGTTGTCTGGACAGAAAAAAACGGTGTAAAAAGAAAACGGTGATCGTGTGCCCTCCAAAAGAAAAAAAGAAGAAACGTTGTCATCGGGTTATTAAAAAAATTGTAACTAAAAAAATTGTGCGGGTACCGTCCTGCCCCCCGCTTAATGGACAGCAATTCCTTCAAGGCCTAGCGGAAGCCATTGCAGAAGCTGGACCTAGGGGACTTGCTGGAGCTCTTGGACCCCAAGGTGTTGCAGGACTTGTAGGTGCCATTGGCTCACTGGGACCCCAAGGACTTGCTGGAGCTCTTGGACCCCAAGGTGTGGCAGGACTTGTAGGTGCCATTGGCGCACTGGGACCCGAAGGGCTGGCAGGGGCACTTGGACCCCAAGGTGTGGCAGGACTTGTAGGTGCCATTGGCGCACTGGGACCCGAAGGACTGGCAGGGGCACTTGGACCCCAAGGTGTGGCAGGACTTGTAGGTGCCATTGGCGCACTGGGACCCGAAGGACTTGCTGGAGCTCTTGGTCCCCAAGGACTGGCAGGATTGGCCGGAGCGATTGGCGCCATTGGACCTGAGGGACTAGCTGGAGCTCTTGGTCCCCAAGGACTGATAGGAGCAACGGGCGCAACTGGACCGGCAGGAGCAACAGGCGCAACCGGCGCAACCGGACCGACGGGACCAGCCGGTGGTTTGGCCCAGTTCGGATATGTTTATAACCTGGGTGCCCAGGTGGTTCCGATAGAGGCGGACGTTACCTTTGATTCAAACGGTATTTTGACGCCGGGCATTACGCATGCACCGGGAACCAGCACCATTTCGGTGACCGATGCAGGAAACTATGAGATTAATTTTTCTGCTTCGGGTGTAGAGCCAAGTCAGTTCGCCATATTCCGCAATGGCGCTCTGGTTCCGGGAACGGTATACGGTTCAGGGGCCGGCACGCAGCAAAACACGGGGCAGGTGATCGCTGCACTCTCATCCGGTGATGTAATCACACTGAGGAATCATAGTTCATCTGCTGCAGTTACCCTTCAGACGCTTGCCGGCGGTACACAAACCAATGTGAACGCCTCGATTGTTATCAAGAGATTGAGCTAGGCAAAAATCCACATATGTGAAACATGGAGGGCAGCTCCAGTCGATAAATCGGGAGGAGGTTTGCGCAAATAGAGGGGGAAGAGCCACCGCACCTCTCATTTGTGCAGCCTCCGGGCCTTGACGAGTCCAAACAACTATAGACATCCATAGATCCTTTTTTGGGAAGATGGTTCCGTAGCAAATGCCACGTTTCCGGTAACAATTAATAAGGTAATGACAACTTTTAGGGAGATCATCCTCCATCACTCCTTCTAGATGTATCCCCCCCTAAGCTACATATTACAAACAGTGAGGTGGTAAACCTGGCCTTTTTTAGTAAAAACAGGGAGCAGCTGCCGTGCGGCGTTATCTGCCCCCCGTCAAGTAGACAGTACAAAAAATAAATCTTAAGCGGCCTTGGTCCTGTATTCCATTGGACTGAGGCCGTTTAGTTTTGCTTGTAATCGTTCGTTGCTGAATGCTGATCGACGCCTCTTCCTGAAGCGCTTGAATGGCAAGGTAGACGTTCTCATGGCGATACTGGCTTAGCTTCGCCTCCTTTGGATTTCCCGTAACTTTTTTAGAAATGCATTCTCCGCCCGCAGCCGTTCCATTTCGTATTCCATCTTCTTCATCTCGAGCTTCTGGCGATCGGCCTCCGTCAACTCTTCCGTCGCCTTCTTTCGTCCCCGGCCATCCTTTAACGCATCCGTACCGCCGGCTTCGAATTTCTTCACCCATTGATATACTTGCTGGTAGGAGACCTGAAACTGGCCAGCTGTCTTATGGTAGTCATGCTGATGTGCCAGGCAATAGTGGACGATATCAATCCTCTCATTCCACGTTGTAGAGAGACCCTTTGTCATAGCTTGTGCTTCCCCTTTGTAGGCTTTTAAGCTGCTAGTACTATTATACTTCTTAATCCAGTTAGAAAGCTGCGTTGTACTTGAGATCCTGTATTTGTCGATGATTTGGTATTTTGACAATCCACCCTCTACATAATCTTTCACCGCTTGAAGCTTCAACTCAGCGCTGTAACTTCGATTGCGAGTACTTCTTTCCAGTCCTTCATACCCATATAGCTTGTAACGACGCTGCCATTTCATTAGAGTTGTTTTATTCATACCGTATCTTTTGGTAGCAGCCATAAAACCAATTTTTCCACTTGAAACTTCTTCAAGGATAGCAAGTTTCTCCGAAGCAGAGTATTTTTCTTTAGACATGAAAAAGCTCCCCTTACCGTAGCAGGCTTTTATTATTTCACCTGTCTACCGTATGGGGAACATATCAGCTCGGCACCTGCTCCCTGTGTATTACACTAACTTGTTAAATTAACAACATCCTTCCTTTTTGAAGGAGCCGAACTCAATGGCTACTGGACCTGACGAAGGGACGCAGCAGAGAGATGCATCACGTGTTTCACCGGCACTTTCGAATTCCGAGTCCTCCTTTGTGAAAAAGATTTCCCATGCATTGCCGTCCGGGTCATGTACCCAAACTTTATCTTGCACCGCGTAACAGCAGGTAGTGTTCATTTCATCGATAAGTAAAAGCCCCGATGCCCGAAGGCGATCACCAATAGCCAGGACCTCATTAGTATCATTGACTTGAAAGCCCAAGTGGTTAAGGACGCCGTTCTTTTCAAAGGGGCGGACATTTAGGGAAAAATGTAGTGCCGGATTATCCAACTCAAATTTCGCATAGTTATCTTTTACTTTCGTCGGCTCAGTGCCAAAGAAAGCTTTGTAAAAGTCGATGGATTTCTGAAGATCGCTGCAGTTTACCGCTACGTGCATCCGTTTAATCATACTCATTTACCTTCTTTCACAAATTTTTCAATGCGATTTTTAATGGATTCCCGAACTTCACGGAATTTTGCCATGATTTCCTCTTCCGTGCCGGTTGCTTTCGCCGGGTCCTCGAAGCCCCAATGCCATCTTTGCGCGTTATCATTTTGAACTACTGGACAATGATCGTTAGCATGGCCGCAAAGCGTGATAATGTAGTCTGCTCCTTTTAGAATCTCGGGATCAATTACGTCTGAGGTATGACCTGTAATGTCAATGCCGGCCTCCCTCATCACCTCAACAGCCCGAGGATTTAGCCCATGCGCTTCAAGTCCAGCGCTTTTGACTACGTAGTTATCACCCCCCAAGAGAGTGTCGATTAATTACATCCTCTCGCACACTGCTAATGGTATAATGTGTTTATTGTGAGAGGAGGCGGCTCGGTTGAAGCAGGTGCGGTACAAACAATTAGATCAGATGTCATTTGCCGATTTGGAGGTATATTCGGTCTTGCCCGAGCATCCGGTCTGGAGTCGTGCAGCCGAACTGCTCGACTTCAGTTTCGCCGATGAAATCTGTGCACCGCTCTACTCCACACGTGGGCCAAGGCCGTATGCCCCCTCCCTGAAGCTGAAACTGCATATTGTGCAGCGTTATTACAATTTATCGGACCGTGAGATGGAAGAACGCGTGATCGGCGATTTGTTCATCAAACGGTTTTTGGGTTTGCCTGTAAGCTTTATTGGATTCGATCACAGCACGATCGGGCTGGACCGGGAACGAATGGGTTCTGCGCTGTTCGACGCCTGCCACCATCATATTCTAGCCCAAGCGAAGCAAAAGGGGCTGTGGGGCGACAATGAGGACGTCTGGCTGATCGATTCATTTCATACGAACGGACATATTGCTCGTTTGTCCGCTTACCGGCTTATTAAGCAAGCGATTCTTCGGGTAGTCAATCATCTCAAACGTGCCCACCCCGCACTGTACCGGCAGCTTGGACGCGAATTGGACCTGCAGCCCTTGACTCAAAAGCTGCCTGCAAAAGCCAATCCGGAAGACATTGCCGCTTCGTTCAGCCGGTTGGTTGTGCTTGCTTACGGACTGCTGCATTGGTTTGAAAAGGAAGCCGTACGTGCAGTGTTTTGGTCCTGGAAGAACCGTGATCGGCAGCTGACTTCCCTGGAGAGACAAGCGATTCTATTCCGCATTCTAACCGAGAATACCTTGCCCGGTGACCCGGAGGACCCGAATGATCCCGATCGGGCCTACCGCAAACGCCCGCGCAAAGAACGTCCTGCGAACCAACTGCTCAGCAGCATGGACCCCGATGCGCGAGTGAGCAAGAAACGTTCGATCACTTACAGAGGGGACAAAATCCAAGTCATCATGTCTGCCGCCAACGACATGGTGCTCCTGGCCGAGCCCGTCGCGGGCAATGAGACCGACGCACACCGCTTGCAGGAACTGCTGAAGGCAGTACAGCAGAAGCATGATGTGAAGCCTCACTCTGTCGTAGCGGACTCCGCATACGGCCGTGGTTACCACCGCCGCCATTTGAAAACCGAGGGGATTACATTTGCGGCACCTCTTCAGGCTGTGGGCGATAACTCTACGGGCTTGTACTCGAACGAAAAGTTTACTTATGATTCGAAAGGTGAGGCTGTAACTTGTCCCGCAGGACAAGTTACCCAGAAGAAAAACTACAATCGCCACCTTGAAGGAACGCAGTACAGTTTTCCAAAGCAAGTCTGCCATACCTACAGCCTTCGGGAGCAGTGCACAACAAGTGTGCAGGGGCGGACCGTGTTCATTAGCGACTATTACAACGAATTTCAAGAGGCCAAGACATTCAATAAGACTGAAGAAGCTAAAAAACTCTTCCAAAAGCGCAATGCGATCGAACGCAAGAATAACGAGTTGAAAAACCATAACGGCCTCGGGCACGCCCGTACTTACACAAGAGAGAGACGCCGCGTGTACGTGAAAGTCGTAAGCATGGTAGTCAACCTCAAACAACTCGTAAAACAAAGAAATCCACTGACCTTGGGGTTCGTTAGAAAACGTCCCCCTTGTTTGGTGCTGCCCGTTTTACAGGTTCAATGAAGCCAGTAAGTGGCAAAAGGCACCAAATGGGCGGTCGTATAAACCTCTATACCTCATTATTCTGCCGATTTTCCATTCTTGCAGATGAGGGAGCCATACGTGGGAGAATAAATCGACACTCTCCCCAACACCCTTAAAAATCCATCTGCTATTTGGCTCCTACAGGAATTACCTGTACAAAGAAAATACACTAGCTTCTTTTCCAATTTATCCAGCCCCTTACTTATGCAGCGTTTTACCATCACAGCAATTAGTTTCTTTTTCATTTGACGCTCCGCAACAGCTACTTCCTACTCGAGCCGGTTTGAAAATACAACACAGCTCCTCAGAGAGTATATGGCTTACCTGTTCTTGATTGATTTCGTAAAAACTCCAAGTGCCGCGCGTCTCTTTCGTAATAAAACCGGCATCAAGTAAGATCTTTAGGTGATAAGAAAGCTTGGATTGAGACATTTCAAAAATACTGGTGAGATCGCAAACGCAAGTATTTCCACGCTGAGTAAGTTCGTACATGATTTGAAGTCGTTTTTCATCGGCAAGGGCTTTGAATTTGGATTCGTAGTCTTTTAACGAAATATCGTTCACTGGGGCATCACCTCTATTAATCAACTTTTTTTGATTTAATTGGATGAATTCAATTTACCATTAAATCTGGCGCAGGTCAATTGCTTAATCAAAAAAAGTTGATTATACCCCTTGGTTCAACGACTACCCCATCTTCATGTGGTTCCGTGTATTCTGTTGTGACAGGCATCGCATAGACTTACCAGATTATCAAGCTGCAACCGCAGTTCCCAAGCCATGCGCACTTCTTGGATATGATGGACCATAGCCGCCGGCGTCAGGCGCTGTTCCTTAAGGCAGTGTTGGCAAAGATGGTTATCACGAATCAAAGCAGCTCGTCTGGTTGTTAACCAAGCCGATGACTTATAGAAGGGTACGAGCTTGGGGTCCCTTACCTGTCGATCATACTGCCTGACGGTTTGTTGTTGGTGAGTCAGACAGTAACGACCTTCTGTCAGCATGTCCCTGGTCTCCTGGAACGCTTCACGTGTAAGCATCTGGGGAGGCTGTGTCGTTCCGGCCAGCGGCAGGTGCGGCTTGCCGCGCTGAGTTCGGGAAGAATTCCGGCCGTTGCTGGCCGACTGTTGTTTCTTCCGTTTGGCCTCTTCCCTTGTGCCAATTCCTTCTCTCTCCCACCATTCTGCAATGGTCTCCAGGAACCGGATATTCGGCTTCCCGTTTGAGCTCTCACCAGCCTCAAGCAGCAGCTCCTTGACGAACTCCTCCGGGTGTCCCTTGTCCATAAGCTTCACGATGAACCCGCTGATCAATGGGGGCATAGATAGATTCCCGAATATGGTCACATAGACATCCAGGATGGACTGTGCAAAAGCAGATGCAGCCGAAGCTTTGGGCCCCGGAACTGCCCCCACCTCGGATGCTTGCTCCTATGATGTGCTTGGGTCATCGTCTTCTTCTGTGGGTTCTGTATGGTTAGGTAATGTATTGTTAGGTACGGTACGGTTAGGTACGGTACGTGCGCCGTCTTCCGACTGTCCGTCGGACGTCACGCGGACATCCTTGGACGCTCGCCGAGATTTCCGCTTCCTCTCCCGGTCCTCTTCGCGCTTTTCCAAGAGACGTCCAGCATAGTCCTACCAATCATGCAGCCGAAGCTCCCCGGACGTCTCGTCCTCGTCTACCCAACCAGACTCGGTCAATGCGTGGATGAAGTCGTCAGCTTCCGCTTCCGACATTGCGGCTTCGGCTATATCCTCCCTGTCATATCTGGACAGATTCCCATCCGGTGCAAAATCAAGCGCCCACCACCACAACAGGTGAAGATGGCCGATCGCAGCCGGTACTGTGACTCTCAGCTTACGGGCCAGCTTCTTCATCTTTGGATGTCTGGCGAGCTCCTGGTGGCTCTCAATCCACATACGGCGGCCCCCATCCGTACCGGGCAGCAAACACAGCCTCGTGTGCCCGATGAAAGTTTGATTTTGACTGCCTTAATCGCTGTGCCAGAACTTGATACTGACGGGACCGATAATCGGTCCCTGTCACCTGCTTCTCCGCTGCTCGGGCCAAGAGTTCGAGCTCCTGACCGTCGAATTCCAAGCAAGCTTTGGCTGGAAACATCCACTTCCACGCCCCTTTCATTATTCCGCTAGGTCCAGCACCTGAATCACGGCTGCTCGTCCTGCACGAATAGCAACAGCAGACTCGAATACGGCCATCAGTTCCGGCCCACAGCTCATCATGGCTTCCATGAGATTGAATTTGTTCGCAGGATTGAACAGGTTAGCCGCGAGGGCAACAATATTCCTGAACCCGGTGGATAGAGCAACCCGATCGGCGCCGCGCCACTTCAGAAAATCAAACGGTGATTCTGTGCGTGCCCAATTCACCTTCCGGTAAATCTCCGGATGGGCTAACACGTAACAAGCTGCAGAGTATTCCCTGTCTTCATATGAACCGAACAGGACAAGCAGCTTGCCGAAGTTATGGCGATGCTCTGCATTAACAAAATGGATGCCGGGCATCAAACGCCCCCTCCCTTGCCAATCTCATCAGCAGCAGGTATACTGGTCTCAAGGTTTTTATCTAAATAAGGATTTACGATGAAGTCGCCCCGCCAGGCGGCTTTTTCGTTGTCGCTGGCCCTACCTGATTCACGGGCCATAAAAGCGGCAGCCATACGAGATACCTCACTGGCCTTCAAAATCCCCGTTGCATACACAGCTCCTGGGCTTAACCCGCGTCGTTGAAGCATCTTCGCAAGTATATCACCGCTCACCACGCTTCACCTCCAATTCATGCTTCTGGATCATTCGTTTACGGTCGATCCCAAACTCTTCCTCGAGAACCCCCTGCAGCACAATGGTCTTCTCAATTACATCCCGAAGCTCTTGCCATACCCTTTCCGCACTCGCCCGGCGCCTCTCGAGATCAATGTGCTTAGCCATGACCAGTCCCTCCAATGCTTGCTCTAGTTCGCCAAGGTCTTTCAGGAGCACGTCTTTTAGAGCCGCCGGATGAAGATCCAGAATAGGCAAGTCATCCAGAATATTGGAGATAAAGCCTCCAGTCCGCTCATCCGCGATCTTAAGAGCAATCTTCCAGCTAAGGCCCGATAAGACGGGATCCAACGATGCGGGCAACTCGCGGCTCCCGGATTCCACCTTGGAGCTCAGGGTGCGATCCACCGGAAGCCGCTGCGCCAGCTCCGCTTGAGTGAGTTGTTCATGTTTGCGAAACTCTTGTATGGCCTGACCTATATTCATCGCCATTTCTCCTTCACAATTCCTTATTAATTGGTGACAGCATATCATCTGACCCTATCTGGCTTTGTGACATGGATCTGGGATAGTATGAAGCTGTACTTAACCGGTACTAGACCGATTCCCCTTGCAGCCTGCTACCTAATCCGGTAGCAGGTTATTTTTTTACAACACGCCAGCCAGCTTCCAGCAATGCGGGAACCAGTGCCTCCTTCTCCTCTTCCGTCTCAGAAGCATAGTAAGCCTGAACCAATTCGGAACGCTCCGCGGCGGACCTCCAGATCGCTCTGGCAATGCGGTTATATTCATCCCAGATCTTCTGGTTCTCTTCAGGCGTCTTGACCATGTAATCATCACAGATATGCACGGTTGAGTTCCCATAAGTAAAGGTCTTAACGATGTTCCCCGGTATAGCAGATACTGGCTCGTTCATTGGTATCGCCTCCCCATGAACATTCATATGCGGGACAACGGCTGGGACGGGCATTGTTTTTACTCCGTTCGTTTAAACTAAAAAATATGAATGCTCAAGCACTTTGCTTCGATTTGAAGCATTTGTTCTCAAAAAAAATTTGCCAATCAAAATTTAATGCAGTAGCAATTTTCTTGGCCATATCAACGCTGGGCTCTCTTTTTCCATTCTCAATATTCGAGTACGCACTCCTGCTTATAGAAGCCAACTTTGATACCTGTAACTGAGTCATTGAACCTCTTAACTCAACAAGCCATTTCCTCGGTTCCAATGTATTCACCTCCACCTTCGCTTCAAAACGAAGCATATACACGTATGATATATTGCTTCATTACGAAGCTGACAATGCTTTTTTCTTCTTAACGAAGCATTAGTTATTTGATTCATTTTGAAGCGCTATAATTATTATTCTGAAGCAAAATTATAGGTGGTGGATTAGTGGGATGAGCAGCAAAATTATCGGGCTCCGATTAACAAGCCTACGTAAGCAGAAAAAACTAACTCAAGAACAAGTAGCTGAACAAACAGGAATTCCAAGGAGCACCTATTCAAACTATGAATCTGGTAAACGAGAACCGGATATTGAAACGATAAAAATGTTGGCGCAGTTTAATAACGTCTCAGTAAATTATCTTCTTGGAGAAACGGAAGATCCAACTTCCAAAACATATGCAAATCCTAAGCTTGAAGCGAATACGGCAATACTCGCTGAGATGGTGAAAAAGTACGAGTTCTTTGACTTAAGCGATCCAAAAAAACGCGAGGTACTCGAAGCCTTACTTCGAGCAGCGGCAATGAGTCAATCAGATCGAGAATAGATAGGGCCATGCTTCTCCACAAGTAAATCGATAAAATCCAGCATATCAACCGGATCGACTTCCTTAAGAGCAGGCAAATATTTTGATAAGTCTTTAATTTGCTTTTTGAAGTAATCAACTCTTTCCATCATTGTCAGCTTCGAGCTTAGTTATTGCCCTTTATTATATAAGAACATTTGTTCCTATTGAATGAAAAAGAACCATTTTTTACAATTTTGTATTTATAACCGCTCACCATCTTGAGGGGTTTTTCTCTTAATTCTACATTGCAGGTACACCAACGATTTTGTAAAATTTGT
Organism: Paenibacillus sp. S-38; assembly: GCF_049942825.1. NCBI lineage: Bacteria > Bacillati > Bacillota > Bacilli > Caryophanales > Paenibacillaceae > Paenibacillus > Paenibacillus sp. S-38. Next base: position 1,696,568 of record NZ_CP187970.1, on the reverse strand, counting down.
TACTATAAATCAGTGGGAGGTTCGAATCTCATGTATCTGTTACCTCCAGGCAATTATTGCTTCTACCTAAGAAAATCTCGTGTAGATATCGAAGCAGAAGCCCGCGGCGAGGAGGATACATATGCCCGTCACGAAAAAGTGCTTTTAGACCTAGCTGCACGTCTAGGTGTTTCCTTGACCGAAGTGTACCGTGAGAAGCCTGCTACCTCTGGGGAAAGGATATCAGAGCGGCCTGAGATGCTTAGGCTGCTTGGTGACGTAGAGGAAGGTAAGTGGGATGGAGTTTTTGTAATTGAAGTTGAACGTCTGGCCCGGGGAGATACAATGGATCAAGGGATTGTAGCTCAAGCATTTAAGTATTCCGAAACACTCATTATTACACCAATGCGGATCTACAACCCTAACGATCCCAATGATGAAGAATACTTTGAATTTGGCCTATTTATGAGCAGAAGAGAATTTAAAACCATCACACGCCGGCTTCAAGGTGGTCGGGTGAGATCCGTAGAAGACGGAAAGTATGTGGGCAATAAACCACCTTATGGATATATCCGCAAGAAGCTACCTGGTAAAGGCTATACTCTTGAGCCTGATCCTGAGCAAGCACCAATAGTTCAATTGATTTTTTCTCTTTACACAGATACAGACCCCGAAAAACGCATGGGGACTGGTCGCATAGCTCGTTACCTCAACGAAGAACTAAAAGTTCCAACTGCTAATGCCAGCAAAACAGGTTGGATTGTCGCCACAATTAACAGCCTCCTGCGTAACCCTATCTATATTGGCCGAGTTCGTTGGTCATCACGTCCTCAGATAAAGAAGAAGAATTCGAAAAGTAGACCTAGGAAGAATCGGGAAGATTGGCTTGAGGTTCAAGGACTTCATGAGCCCATAATCGATGAAATCACCTTTAATCGTGCACAAAAAATCATGGAAGAAAATAGCCATCCTCCAGCACCTAAGGGAAAGATAAGCAATCCGCTCGCTGGCCTGATTAGATGCGATATGTGTGGGGGTGCCATCGTTTTAAAACCGGACAAAAAGACACATCCTTATTTGTTATGCCAATCCTCCACCTGCAAAAATGTAAGCTCATACCTCCACCTTGTAGAAGAACGACTTCTTCAATCTTTGAATGAATTACTCTTCAACATTAAACGGGAGATAAATAATATACCTGATCCACATGAAAATGACCAAGCAGATTTACGCATCAAATTATTACAGGACCAGCTCAAAACTTTATTAAAAAAGAAAGATGAGCTTACTATACAAAAGAATAATCTACATGATTTAGTTGAGCGAGGGATCTATTCTACTGAAGACTACTTAGAAAGATCAAAGGTGCTCACTCAAAGGCTCGACGAGATAAATGACTCAATTTTAAAATCTAATAAAGAAATACAGCATGAAGAACGCAGATCAAGAAGCCGATCTGAGTTAGCACCAATTATTGAGAAAGTACTTCAAGAATACACAGCAGCCGCTTCAGCTGCTGAAAAAAATGCTTTACTAAGGTCTATTCTCAGCCAGGTTACCTACAGAAAGATAAAAGGTGGTCGTTGGAGTGGGGAGCAAAGTAATTTTGAAATAAAGATATATCCCAAATTTTCTTTCCATTAGGAGAATACTATTTCACGAAAAATAAAGACATATTCAGCTCAGAATGTTATAATAACGGGACAAATGAACTATTTTTATAATCCAAAAAGACTATTATATAAGGAGTTGCTATGATAGAGAAACTAAGCAACCACATTTGCTATGCTCCTGAACAGTAAGTACGCACTAACAACAGTCAAATGAGATTAAGGCTAAAGCGTAAAATTATAAATAGATATTAGGAGTGAATAATAAATGAAGAAGCTGTCTTCTAAATTCAAAATGGTATCTGGTATCGCAGTAGGAAGCCTGTTGGTCGGTTCGGTAGGTACGTTTGCGGCAACTGGTGGTAGTGCAATGATAGAAGTATTCTATAACGTAGCGCATATTAAGATTAATAACGAATCGAAGATGCCCTCCGAAGGCAAGCCGTTTATCTATAATGGAACTACATACGTCCCTCTCCGGTACGTTGCCGAAAACCTTGGACAAGCTGTAGGTTGGGATGCGGCTACTCAAACTGTGCTAATCGGAGATACGGGAACGGGTTCAGGAAACGAGATTGACTTTGTGAGTATGGTAAAAAGCATGAACTTCCAAGGTATGGGGGATAGCTACTACGCTGGATTCTCTACCTATTTGAATAAAGAGCTTATTGAGGGTGCCGGGAATGCTACTGTACGCGGCAAAGGTAAGGATAACGCGGGTAGAGACTTCGATAACTATACTTATCTGTACGTATACCGTGGCTCTGCAATTAATGAATATCCTCTGAACGGACAATATAAAAAGTTTAGAGCTACTGTAGGACTCCCTGAGGAAGTAAAGAATACGAAGAGCGGACTTACTGTACAGATTATGGCCGATGATAAAATACTGAAAACGGTCGATTTGAAAGCGGGAATGTTCTCCGAGGATGTTGAAGTTGATGTAACAAACGCTAATAAGCTTACTCTAAAAGCTATTCATGTTGGAGAAGCCGAAGAAATCTCCGTGGGTTTCTTTAATCCGAAACTCGTGAAGTAATAAAGACTCACTCACTCCGTAGCGGCAATGTTACGAAGAGATGATGTGAATGTACAGTTAGTTATAATAAACGCGAAGATGTGTCTCTGATTAGTATTATCCAAATTGTACTTGAACCATGCCAATGTTCTTGAACAAAACAGTATTTCACCAAGAGGAAGAATATGTTTGATAAAAAAGACATCATTCATTTTTGAATGGTGTCTTTTTACCGATATCTATGATGTACCAATTCTTCCGTCCCAATATCCGTCAACAGCCCGATCACTTTATCCGGAATCGAATACCGCTGGTTGAGGTAGCGCAGCGCAGCGGCGAGCTCGCCGTCCGCCCCCCCATACTGCTCGAGCAGCAGCCGCGCCATGCGGGGGTCGCACTTGCTGACCTTGACCGGGTACTGCAGCTTCTTCTCATAGATCCACATGCTGCCTTCCTCCCCTCATAGAATGATGCCGCTCCATCAGACCTGCCACGGCCAAGGGACCTCCACCCACTCCCAGGGCTGCTTCGTGAAGCTGTGTCCGAAGGAGTTCAAGGGTCCGAACTCCTGCTGGAACTGATGGGCCAGCCCCATACGGTACTGGGCGAACTGGTTGTACTGCGAGATAGCCTGCGCATCGCCCGGATGGGTGTCCAGGTAGAGCGTCAGCTCGACGAGCACAAAATCAATGGCCTGCAGCTCCCTCAGCTGGGTGTAGAACTGCTCCGGCAGCGCTTTGCGTTCCATCGTCCTCTCCTCCTCTCCCCTCAGGTGTTTTTGCTTTCATAGGGACTGTAAAGTGCGGGCCACAGCGTTCCGCGGCACAAGGCCTCCTGCGGGGAGAACTGCGGCAGGCCCGGCGGCTGATAGCGGATAAACAGGTTCGGCGGGGTTACATAGGTCTTCACTGTGATGGGCGGACAGGGATCGCATGGACCGACATAGGGAAACCAGACTCTGACCTGTTCCATGATAGGGTAACCTCCTTTGGCATGCTCCCAACATTTATACATTGTTCGCTTGTCCATTATGCGTATAAAATGACACCATATTGGACACACACCCTGACCGCTACCCAGCGGGAACAAAGGAGACTCAGCCTAATGAAGAAAGCGACCACCAAAATGATCCTGCTGACAGCCGCTGCCGCTGTCTTGGTTACCGCGAATCCTGCGTTCGTTCCTTCGGCACAAGCGGCGACGGTATTTACGACACTGTACCAGGGAATGACGTCGGAGGCCGTTTCCCAGCTCCAGCGTGACCTGAAGACCCTGGGCTATTTTTCGTACCCTACGATCACCACTTACTATGGAACCGTAACGGCAGGTGCAGTCCGTGCCTTCCAGACGGCCTACGGCCTTCCGGTCACCGGCACCGCCGATACAGCCACACGTGAGCGCATCTCCTTTGCCCTGGTGCGTAAATCGATTGTGACCGATTCTTATCAGTACCTCCGCGTGCCTTACAAGTGGGGCGGATCGACACCGGCAGGCTTTGACTGCTCCGGCTTCATATACTACATGTTCAGCACCCACGGTGTGGCGATGACCCGCACCACTTCCGCGAACATGTTCAACATGGGCACTCCGGTGGATAAAGCGAAGCTCGTCCCCGGCGACCTCGTCTTCTTCTCCCTGGGTACGCCAGGCGTCGTTTCCCACGTCGGCATCTATGTCGGCAACGGAGAATTCATCTCCCCGCTCAGCTCCGTAGGCGTCTATGTGCAGAACTTGAACAACACCTACTGGGGTCCGAAGTATCTCGGCGCACGCCGGTTCTAATCCAAGCAGCGAAGCAAATGAAGCTGCGGCATCACCTAACATAAAAAAGCGAGACTGCAGCCGCAGTCTCGCTTTTTTGTGTACCCTTCGGCGCGCCAATAGCATCCAGCGTGCCGACGGATACGGCACGATGAAAACATCAGCCGCGGGCTTCCCCACGGATTCTTCCCTAGTGAATATCCTTCTTCTTGAACCTTCCGCCCTTCACATCATGAATATTGCCTACGGCCAGGAAGGCGGTGCCGTCAAGTTCTTCCACGATCGACTTCATCTTCGCTTCCTCAAGCCGGTTGATCACGCAGAAGATGACGCGCCGGCTGTCGCCGCTGTAGCCCCCCTCCCCGTTCAGGTAAGTGACGCCGCGTCCGAGCCGCTGGATGATCGCCTCGCCGATCTCCCGGCTGTTCTCACTGATGATCCACACGGACTTCGACTCATCGAATCCTTCGATCGTGATGTCGATCATTTTGAAAGCGATATAGTACGCAATCAGCGAATACATCGCACGGTCCCAGCCGAAGACAAACCCGGCGCTGCTCAGAATGAACAGATTGAAGAACATGACGATCTCGCCGACGGAGAACGGTGTTTTTTTGCTGAAAAGAATCGCCAGGATCTCGGTTCCGTCGAGTGAACCTCCGGAGCGGATGACCATCCCTACACCGATGCCCAGGATGATCCCGCCGAACACGGCGGCCAGCAGCGGATCGACGGTCAGTGCCTTCACCGGATGCAGCAGCCACGTCCCGAGGGACATCAGCGAGACCGCGTACAGGGTGGATAAGGCGAACGTCTTGCCGATCTGCTTGTAACCCAGCAGGAGAAAAGGGATGTTGTAGAGCAGCAGAAACAGGCCGATGGGCAGCGCGGACAGATGGGCCGTAATAATCGAGACCCCTACGATGCCCCCGTCGATGATATTATTGGGCACGAGGAAGATCTCCAGGCCCACCGAGACGAGCGCCGCCCCGAAAAAGATGAGAACAGCCCGCCGCAGCACCTTGGCCAGCGGGGTTCTCGTATGCTGCTTGACCGCGGGCAGCTGTGCCTCCATTCCTTGTCCCCCTAGGTTTTGATCTTATGCAATTCGCGCAAGTTCCGCTCTGTATGACCGTTAATTGTCCAGCTTGATATTGATCTTAAGCAGCCCGACGCGGCGCAGGGCCGAATAGACGATGACCATAACCGGGCCGAGAATGAGGCCGATGGCACCCATCAGCTTGAAGCCGACATAGATGCTGATCAGTGCGGCAAGCGCATTGATCCCGACCGCGTCACCAATAATTTTCGGTTCGATGATACGCCGGAAGATGAGAATGACGAGGAAGAGCACCAGCAGCCCGATCGCCAGATGCGAGTCGCCCACGAGGAAGCTGTAGCCTGCCCACGGGAACAGAACGGCACTGACGCCAAGTATAGGCAGGATATCGACCAGTACGATCAGCAGGGCGATCGCCATCGGGTAATCTACCCGGAGGATCAGCAGGCCGATCAGCGTGACGAGATAGGTCAGCAGAGAGATGATGAACTGGGCCACGATGAACCCGAAGATGGCCCGGCGCAGATCGACCAGTACTGCAGCGACTTTGGCCCGGGAGCTTTGGTCGAACAGGCCGAGGAAGGACTGGTAGAGCTTGGGGAGGCTGAGGGAGATCAGATACAGGCCGATCACAAAGACCACGAAGAAAATAAACAGGTTCGGGATCGTCTTCGCGACACCGAGAGAATAACGGGAGACGCCGGTCAGGATGCTCTTCAGACTCTCCGTCAGGGCACCTACACCCGAGCCGAGCCACCTTTGCACATGCTCCGCCATACCGCTCGGAAGCGCTTCGTAGATCAGCTCGGTCTTCGCCGTGGTATCGTTGAACAAGGCTACCGCATTATTGAGATAATCCGGCGCATTCTTCGAGAACTGCACCAGTTCGGATACCATCTTGAAGCCGACGAGATAAACGAACCCCATGAAGATAGCAGTATAGAAGGTGCAGGCAATCACAGCAGCGGGAACGCGTCCGAACTTCAGGTACTTCATCATGGCGGCAACAACCGGCTCGATGAGAATTGCAATCAGGACGGCCAGCAGGAAGGGAAATCCCGTGGTAAACAGGCCGTAGAGCAGCAGAGCGCTTATCGCGCAGAACAGCAAGGTACGAAGCGGCATCTAGCGTTTGACCCCCCAGTTCTAAGTCTTACTTAGTTCTCTTTGTCGCCCGGCAGCTCCGTCATCAGCGGAGGCTCCGGTTGTCTGAATTCCGGCGTAATCTTGACCCTGAGCACCCGAAGCCGTTCCGTCTCGGTTATCTCATACACGAACCCCTCATACGCGTACTTGCGGCCGCAGGCCACTGAGCCCTCGAGCTGCTTGAACAGCCATCCGCCGATGGAGTCGACTTCATCATCTACGATGCCGAGTGCCAGCATATCGTCCAGCTCTTCGAGCAGCGCCCGGCCGTCCACCGAATAGCCGTCGCTTAGCTTCTCGATCTCCGGCTTTTCGCCTTCGTCGAATTCATCATGCATCTCTCCTACGATTTCTTCCAGGATGTCCTCGGCCGTCAGCAGTCCGGCCGTACCGCCATACTCGTCGATCACGACGGCGAGCTGCGACCGTTTGCGCTGCATAAGCTTCAGTACGTGGGAGATCTCCATGGACTCCGGCACCATCAGCACCGGCCTCAGGAAGTCCTTCAGGTCATGCGTCGTGTCAGGATCCGCCGTCAGCAGATCGGACATATGGACGAACCCGACAATCTCGTCTTTATCGTTCGTCGCCACCGGATACCGGGTATGCTTCGTTTCGTAGACCATCTTCAGATTTTCCTCGAAGCTCAGCTCGGTGAACAAGCAGTCCATATCCGTACGCGGCAGCATAATCTCGCGGGCCACCCGGTCCGAGAACTCGAAGATGTTGTCGAAGAGGGCCAGCTCATCCTTGTCGATATGCCCGCTGCGTGCGCTCTGATCCATGAGGATGCGGATCTCTTCTTCGGTGTGGGCCGCCTCATGCTCGGTTGCCGGCTGTACCCCGACAAGACGAAGCAGCCGGTTGGCCGCTCCGTTCAGCAGCCAGATCACAGGGTAGAAGATACGGTAGAACAGCATTAAGGGCGCAGACAGCCACAGGGAGGTCGTTTCGGATTTCTGTATGGCCAGCGACTTCGGCGCCAGCTCCCCAAGCACGATATGCAAAAAGGTGATGGAGGCAAAGGCCACGGCGAAGGCTACCGCGTCGGCATACCATGCGTTCTCGAGCCCGAGCGCAGCGAAAGCCGGCTCCACGATCAGATGGGAGATCGCCGGCTCCCCGACCCAGCCGAGACCAAGCGAGGCCAGCGTAATCCCGAGCTGCGTCGAAGACAGGTAGGCGTCCAGCTTGCTGGTGACGGCCAGCGCATACCGGGCTTTGCCGTTGCCCTCACTGTCCAGCTGCTGCAGGCGCGACTGCCTTACTTTGACGAGTGCGAACTCGGCCGCTACGAAGAAGCCGTTCAAGAGAACCAGGAATAAGACCAAGAGAAGGTTGAGGGAGATCGCCCCCAAATCGAATCCCGTACTGTGACTGGCGAGTGCGTCCAATGACGTCTATCTCCTTTGCGTATATAGGATGAGGGATGGGCTGTCAGACCACGGCACGCCGCGTCCGGAAGTCCACATCCTTGTAGTATGTATCCACGACCAGCAGATTCGGCCCGCAGCAGCGGGCTGCCGGGCAGTAGCAGGAGACTGCCCCGTTCAGCGGGTGGCTCTTCCAACGGGAGAATACGTCCTCCAGGCTGTCTCTATGTACATTACCCAAAGACGGCACATCAGAAAAGTCGGTTACATAGACATCCCCGGTAAAGAGATTCACATTGAGGCGGTTGCGGCCGTCAGGGTCGTTGCGGACCGTAACGTTAGGCTCGGTGCGCAGGCGCTTCACCAGCTCCCTGTCTTCCTCGAGCGGGCTGCAGGCATAGAACGGCAGCGTGCCGAAGAGCATCCAGAGGTCCCGGTCCCGGCCGTTCAGCAGGCGGGTCACAGCCCTTCGCGTGTCGTCGAGCGACAGCCGCGGAAGATGGGAGGCGAAGGCGCTCGGGTACATCGGATGCACCTCGTGCCGCTGGCAGCCCATATCCCGGATGAGCCCGTGAATCGGCACCAGCTTCTCGTGCGTCTTGTAGTTGATCATGCTTTCGGCCGAGACGAACATGCCGCCTCGGGTGAGCGCCGCCGCATTCTCCACCATCCGGTCGTACAGCTTGTAGGCCGTCTCTTTGCTGACCCGGCGCGGCGAACGTTCGAAGCCGACTCCGTAGAAATCATCTCCGTTCAAGTAATTGAACGAAATATGCATGACGTCAAGATATGGCGCCATCATCTCGTAACGGGACAGGTCGAGGGTAATGTTCGAGTTAATCTGCGAGCGCACCCCTCTCTCCCTGGCATAACGGAGTATCGGCACGATATAATCCTTGACCGTCGCCGCATGATAGCTCGGCTCTCCGCCTGTGATGGAGATCGTCTCAAGATGCTCCACTTCATCCAGCCGCTTCAGAATCATCGACACGGGAATTCTCGGTCCTTCCGTCATTGTCAAGGATTCTCCTACAGCGCAGTGCTCGCACCGCATATTGCACAGATTCGTAACCGTCAGCTCGACGCTGGTCAACCGGTGTTCCCCATACCGGCGGAACGAATTCAGCGGGTCCCAGGGGTCATTGCCGGGGGTTATGGGCGGAAGGTCCTTGATTCGACCTTCTTGGTTGGTTTCGGACATGATTATTCTTCACACCTGACTTCTCATAAGATCATCGGGCCGCCTGCCGTAGGCTCTCCTCAGGGCGGCCCTATGTATATCCTATTCTAGATATATACTTCCCATTGTAACGTAATACGAATGTATTGAAAAGAAAAGGAAGACCGTTAAAAGCCCGTACTCCCCATGGGGAAATACGGGCGGTTCCGTCCGGCTTATCCAAGACCTCTAAGATGTGGACCGGCGGGCATCCGTACGGATCCAGCGGAGCCTGCTGCTCTCCTGAAGCACCACCTTGTCGTGCAGCTGCTCCAGCAGCACGTCCCGCAGAAACTCCGGCAGGAAGAACTGCCGCTCCGTCCCTTGGCTGATCGACAAATAGCCGATACCGAAAGTGAACATGTCGATCGTGCCCACGACATAGGACCGGGCCGGCTCCAGCGGCTGCGTCCCTACATAGACGCTGTGGATTTTCGCCATGGGCTCTCCCTGCGGGTCGTAGCTGATGCTCATGCCGTCGACACACAAGGTGCCGAGCACCTTGCCCCGGAAGCCGAACCCATACAGCGGTTTGTCCATAAATTCCGGAAGCAGCGATTCCTCCAGCGCCTGCAGGAGCTGCGCTCCCGTGAGCTTCATCCGGCACGGGTTGATCGGTGACGGGCACAGCTGCAGCAGCCGGCCGGCCGTCACGGAGCCCTGCAGCGGGCCGCCCAGCAATTGGCCCGCATTGACGAGGCCGATCTCTGCGCCGGTCCGCCGCCGTAGGCCTGCAGCCAGCACGTTGCCGAGCTGCGATTCGCCGTACCAGTCCACGGTGAGAGGCCGCTCCAGCCGGACCACCTCCCGGTCCAGCACAAGGCCGGCCTGCTCGCTGTAAGACGCGATAAGCGCGGCGATGTCCGGTGCCTCTTCCCCGGTTACGGCGGCAAGCACACGCGACTCCACGGTGCGAATCTGCCGGCTCGCCGGATCCAGCTCCAGATCGACGACGCCGACATATTGGCCGAACTTGCCTGCCGCACACACGGCAGTTCCGCTGATCCGAAGCGGCTCCTCGATGAGGTGATGGGTATGTCCGCCCAGGATCAGGTCGATGCCATCGATCTCGGCAGCCATCCGTTCGTCGCTGCGGATGCCGAGGTGGGACAGGACGATGAGCACGTCAACCCGCGGACGAAGCTCGCTGCTCAGCCGGCGCACCGTATCGAAGGCATCCTGCATGTCCCAGCCGAGCAGATTGTAGAACTCGGTGAACGGAGCCGTGACCCCGATCAATCCTACGCGAATACCCGATTTAACAAGAATATGATAAGGCACAGCCCAGCCCGGAAGCGCCCCGGTGGCCATCTCGGGCATATTGGCGAGCACGACCTTGAATACCGCCTCCTCCCCGTACCGCTCGGAGAGGATATCCGGCTGCAGCGTCAGGCCTTCGTTGTTGCCGAGCGTCACGGCGTCATAGCCTACAGCGTTCAGCACGGCTACATTGGCCCGGCCCTGCGTCCCCTCGGACACCGGGTGGACGCGGTCGATGTGATCGCCGATATCCAGCGTTACCGTATGATCCTCCCCCGCTTCGGCGCGCTGGCCGCGGATGATGGAGGCTATGCTCGGCATATGTTCAAAGTGGCTGTGAATGTCATTCGTATGAAGGACGCGAAGCCTCACGGTTGTTTCAGTCACTTAGGCACCTTCCTTCAGTATCGATAGCCGCGCCATGGGACTACTTCGCTTCCCGCTTGCGCAGCTGGTCGGGGTGAATCTGGTTGCGGAAGCCGTAGTCCGCCCCTTCCTGGGAATCTCCCTCGTACAGAAAGCGGATCTCAACCACGCTCTTTACATTCAAGCATTCGCTGCTTCCGTCCGGCACATACAGCCTCAGGGGGAAGCCTTTCTTCAGCGGCTGTCCGTCCTCCTGTCGGTACAGCAGCAGCGCCCGTTCCAGCTGGGCCCAGGGGACCGAAGCTTCGAATTCGTCGGCGGCACGCACGCTGAGGCGCTTCGGCATCGGCTGCCCCTCTGCTCCATGCCGGGCCCGCCAGGCCGCGTACCACTGCAGCAGGTCTACCGCCCGGCCGGAGGCACCCTCCACGCGTTCGGCCGCCGAGAGGTGAAGCGGTCCGATCGCGGCAAGCTCGTCGGCTGAGAGCCGCTCCGAACCGATTCCTTCATCATATACTGCAATTTCCATGAGTTCCGCCTCCGTTCCTCGCTTGTAAGCATGTCTTTGCTATTATATCATTTTTTACAGAAAATATGGTATGCTGAATCTGTGGCCGAATGCCCGGGGCCCTTGATCCTGCCGGGTTCTTCCGCCTACTACATCCTCATAAACGTACATAATGGAGTGGTTCATCATGAAACTGAAACTGCTGCTCTTCGCCGGGCTCGCCGAATCGCTGGGTTCCCCGGTGCTCGAGCTGGATATAGCGCCTGCCGGCATCCGGCCCGGTGAACTCAAATCGCTCTTAGCCGAGCTGTACCCGCAGGCTGCCTCACAGCTTGGTACAGCGTTCGTCGCCGTCAACCAAGCGTATGCCGATGATTCGGTTCTTATCCTCCCGGGCGATGAGGCCGCCCTGATCCCTCCCGTATCGGGGGGCGAGGCTTCCCGCATGATCATTACCCGCAGCGCCGTCTCGGTCGAAGAGGTTACCTCCAAGGTGCTCCATCCGCACCATGGCGCGGCCCTCTCCTTCATCGGCACGACCCGGGAGTTCACCCACGGCCAGCGGACGACGCTGCTGGAATACGAGGCTTATGAGCCCATGGCGCTCAAGACGATGGAACAGATCGGCGGCGAGATCGAAGACCGCTGGCCGGGAACGCTCTGTGCCATCACCCACCGGCTCGGCTCCGTGCCGATCGGCGAGATCAGCGTGGTGATCGCCGTCTCGTCTCCCCACCGCGACGCTTCCTACGAAGCAAGCCGGTATGCCATCGAGCGGCTCAAACAGATTGTGCCGATCTGGAAGAAGGAAATCTGGGAGGACGGTTCGGAATGGAAGGGGCACCAGCAGGGCCCTTGGAATCCGCTGAACGCCCCGGCAGAGGAGGAACCAAGGTCATGAACACGAAGGACCAAACGTCCGGGTCAGATCTGGAAACATTTGACAGGGAACGGTACTCCCGTCAGATGCTCTTCGCCCCTATCGGTCCGGGCGGACAGGAGAAGCTGCTGAGCTCCCGCGTAGCGATTGTGGGAATGGGTGCGCTGGGCACCGTGCTCTCGAACCACATGGTTCGCGGAGGCGTCGGTTATGTCCGGCTCATCGACCGCGACTTTGTGGAACGGAGCAATCTCCAGCGCCAGATGCTCTACGATGAGGCGGATGCCTCCGGCTCCGCGCCCAAGGCCGAAGCGGGAGCGGCACGTCTGCGGGCGGCCAACTCCTCCGTGGTCATCGAGCCGGTCGTCGCCGACCTCAACCCCGTGAATGCGGAAGAATTATTGTCCGATGTTCATTTAATTCTCGACGGAACCGATAATTTCTCTGTGCGCTTTCTCATCAACGACATCAGCATCAAGCACGGGATTCCGTGGATCTATGGCGGTGCCGTAAGCTCCCGCGGCGTGTCGATGACCGTCATCCCGGGTACGACCCCCTGTCTGCGATGCATGTTCGGCCAGGCGCCTGCCCAGGGAACGGCCGAAACCTGCGACACGGCAGGCGTGATCGGGCCGATCATTCATACCGTAGCCTCCCACCAGGCAGCGGAAGCCATGAAGCTCCTGACCGGAGCGGAAGCCGCCCTGAACCGCCGCATGGTGCATTGGGACCTGTGGTACAATCAGTATTCCGCCATCGACGTTGCCAAGGCGCGCAAAGAAGACTGCCCATGCTGCGGCCGCCGGCAGTTTGATTATTTGGACGCCCTGCATGAAGAGGAAACGATTCAGACGCTCTGCGGGCGCAACTCCGTGCAGATCCAGCCGCTGACGCCAGGCACCCTCTCCCTTCCCGAGTGGGCGGACCGCCTGGAGAAGGCCGGACGCGTGGAGCTGAACCCCTTCCTGCTGAAGCTGCATCTGGAGGGGGGGCTGACCTTGGTCCTGTTCCCTGACGGCCGAATGATCGTACAGGGGACGGACGATCCTGTGACAGCCAAAAGCTTATACAGCCGCTATATCGGCATGTAAGATCCAGCGGGTATACCGCACCTGCCTCACATCCGCGGCTTCGCCGCGTATCGAATCGCATCATGACCCGAGGTGACTCTCCTTGCTGATCCCTACCCCTGATGTCCGTGTCGGAGACCGACTCGGCGCGGACGCGTTTCATGCCAGCGGACTGCTGGTTCTATCTGCCGGCACGGAATTAAGTGCCGATGATCTTGACAAGCTGCAGCGGCTCGGCATTGATCTTGTCGATATCCTGCCGCGCAGCGGCGAAGCCGAGGCTCTCCCGGCCGAAGACTATGCTTTCTCCTCCGAACCGAGAGAAGCCGCCCGGGAGAAAGCCGCCCTCGCAGCTTATCAGGAAGCGGTCGACGGCATCAAGACCACGTTCGAACAAGCGCTGGAGGAAGGCTTCGTCTCCCCCGAGCAGGTAGCCCGGGGCTTTAACCCGCTGGCCGATCAGGTTCATGAAGAGAAGGATGTCGTCTCCCTGCTCCTCGTCCTGAACAACCGGGATGACTATACTTATCAGCATAGCGTGCAGGTAGGCATGATCTCGTATTATATTGCCAAATGGATGGGCCAAACCGAGGAGGAGGCTCTTCTGGCCGGCCGGGCAGGATACCTCCATGATATCGGCAAGTGTCGTATTGACCGGGCGATCCTTCAGAAGCCAAGCCGCCTTACTTCGGAAGAATACGAAGAGATCAAGAAGCACACCGTCTTCGGCTATGAAATACTGAAGCGCTCCGGCTTTCCGGAGGCGATCACCATGGCCACCCTGCAGCATCATGAACGCTTTGACGGTTCCGGTTATCCGCTTAAGCTCCGCAAGGAATCCATTCACCCGATGGCGAAGATCGTGGCTGTAGCGGATATCTACAGCGCCATGATCTCCACACGGGTCTACCAGAAGAAGCGGGACCTGCTGTATGTATTACGGGAGCTGTACCGCTGCAGCTTCGGAGAGCTGGATCCGGAGATTACCCAGGCTTTTATCCGCCACATGCTTCCCAATTTCATTAACAAAAAGATTCGGCTGCTGACCGGGGAAGTCGGCGTCATTGTGATGACCAATCCCTGTGATTATTTCCGCCCCCTTGTCAACTTTGACGGAGAATTCGTGGACCTCTCCGAGAGAAGGGATCTTGAAGTGGAGCATATTTTTGTCTAAGAATGTCCAAGAACAAAAGAACACCCCAGGGGCCATGCGGCCTCCGGGGTGTTTGTGCTGCTGCGCTGCCCGATTCATTAATAAACGAACCGTTTGGCGTGCAAGAAAGTCCTCTTCCAGTACGCTTTGTTGATGCTGGTAATCTGTACGCCGTCCTTCGGCTTAGGAGAAGCGTGGATCATCTTTTGGTTGCCCATGTAGATGGCGACATGGCCGACCGTTTTATTGGTCTTGAACCGGCCCGGCACGTAGAAGAACATCAGATCCCCCTTGCGCAGCGACTTACGGCTGACCGTCGTCCCCAGCCTGGCTTGAGCCCGGGCCGTCCGGGGCAGAGAAATCCCATACTTGCCGAAGATGTACCGAGTATAAGTCGAACAGTCGAAACGGCCCGACTGCGAGTAAGGCTTCGCCCCAAAATCGTACTTCACGCCAAGGTAACGCTTGGCCTGGGCGATCATCCCCGGCACGTTGATGTTCTTGAGCACCGGAAGGGCTTCTTCATCCAGCGTCAACGAGGTTCCGTCCGCTTCGAATGCCCCCATCGTCGGAGAAGCATCCTCTTCCACACCCTTGAACGGATCGTTCGGATCATCCTCGAAGTCGAGCTCTGCACCGGTATTCGCTTCGTCCGGCCCGTCGATCGAAGCGTCCACCGCCATATCCGAGGCGGTAATCACAACGTTCTTATCCTGCTTCTGGATCGTGAGTTCCTCCCGCATCAGGCTCGTGAGGGAGGCCACCGGCAGCAGGACCTGTGAATTCTGAAGAAGGACTGGCTCGTTCATCGAGACCTTCTGGTCTTCCTTCTCCGCTTGAGGGGAGCCGGCCGTGAACTCATACGCCGCATCATGGTCCCCCAGCTGGAACACGTTGCGCTCGGCGTCCCAGTCAAAATCGTAGCCGAGGTTTTTGGCAAAATCCGAAGCGACCACATAGGCCGTACCGTTGACATCCACTACCGGAACGGTAATCTGCGAGCCGCCGCCGGCGGCCTGGATGCGGGTCGTTCCACCGGTTCCCAGCGGTTTGACTCCATTGCTCTGCTCACTTTTCAGACGGTTCGCCGACTGGCCGTTCGTGCTCGGAAGGCTCTGCTGCTGGCTTTGCTGCTGCTCCTTGGACAAGGTTGGACCGCATCCTGTCGTCAGCACCAGGCAAGACGCTGCTGCAAGTACCGTTACATTACGCCAATGTTTCTTCATGTTCGACTCCTGCTCCTTCATCTCTTGGTGAATTCTGAACTGTCCATAGGATGAGACAGGAAGCACAGCGCTATGCGCAGAGGAGCCTTGGAAACAATAAGAACGGCTTTCCTGCATAATCAAGAGCATGATCCATTCCAGGCATTACTCGAAGACGAAGACCTGTAAAGGCCCTTCTCCCACAGGTTACTGCATCTATTCGTCCGCTCCGATATTAACCGCGCTGCCTTTCAACCGGTCTTTACCATCGATATCGAGCATATTCGAAAATGATCCATCGGTCATACCTGCGTCTACAGCCGGCGAAAGGGGTGTCAAATAAAAGTCACTCTTCCGCAGATTGACGAATCGGGGATCCGCAAATAAGGAATGCCTGTCATTGCCGGTTTGCTTCCGATAATTCTGCAGTCCGGTATATTCGACATTCTTCCAATACCAAATGGAATCTTCTGCACCGAATGGACCGAAATATAAATTGTAGTCAACGATATTGCCGGAGTTGGTCTTATATTCGTTGTATATCAATACATCCGATTTGCCGGAATACAGGATATTATTGGCGATCACGTTGCCGCGGGTATCGTGTTGGAGCAGGATCTGACCGCTGCCGTCATTCAGCGTGTTATTGTTATAAAGCGTGTTGTTGATAATGCTGTTCTTTACAGCTGCCCCCCGCGCGTCGTCGTAACCGCCCAGCGCGATTCCCGTATAGCGATTGCCGTAAACGACGTTGCTGTGCACCTTAATCCCCCTAGTTTCTTTCCCGGCATGCTCGCTCGCGAGTTCAATACCGATATCGTTTCCATAGCTGTAATTGCGCTCGATAACGCTGTCTCTTCCCCCATCGATATATATACCGCCTGCAGCGTTGCTCTTGTTCGGAAGCTTCCTCCCATAGGAAGGATTATAATTCGTTGAAATGTTGTAAACTTTATTCCCGCTTACGATGCCGTTTCGAACCTGATCGTACGGCTCCTCCGGCGAGACGCCTTCAAAGCCGATTAAATCGATACCAATATTGTCGTTATCGTGGATCAGGTTGTTCGTAACCGTAAAATGCTCCACGTTGCCGTTAATGGCAAGCGACTCGCTGGAGCCAAGCACGAGCTGATACAGCTCATTCCCGTCGATGGTCAATCGGCTGATGGCTGCAGGAGCTCTCGTTCCATAAACCGCAATACCGTGGGCATCTCTGCCGCTCAAATCGCTGCCGACGGAAGCCGTATTCTTGATGGAGTATACTTTATTGCCTGTAAGACGAATATCACTGCCCGAGCCATGGACAAAAATTCCGATAGGCACCTGATCCCTCTTCGAGGTAGTGAAGTTGCGGACAACCAAGCCTTTGATGGTGATGAAGCTGGCGTCTTTAAGCTCGATCAGCCCCTCCTGTCCATTTACGTTCAGTCCGGTTCCGTCGATCGCAGCCGTTTCATTCGGGTAACCGGCAAACGTTATATCACCCGCACTCTTGGACCCGGAACGAGTGATCTTCAGCTTCTGCTTGTATACCCCACCCCGAATAAATACCGTACTTCCCGGCTCAACCGTATTCGCCGCGTGCTGAAGCGTTTTCCAGGGCGACTGAAGAGAGCCGGTATTCGTATCCTTGCCTGACACCGAAACATAGTACAACTTCGCCGCCGCTAAGACCGGCGGTGTTTTTATTTCTCCCGCGGCCGACATAATCAAGGCAGTTACGATGCCGGTCAGCAGGCTTTGTTTCCATGTCCGCATATAAAAAATCCTCTCTTTATCGTCCGACATTGTGCCCTATTGATAAGCAAGTTATAGGTGTATATCGGGATCCGGAAGTACATTTGTTATACACTGTGTTCTAGATAGCTGGGGGCGTTCGTGTCGGAGACTGCCCCGGCTCATGGACCGAGACAAATTTCTTGCCGGTTACCGTTTTGCCTATACACAAGATAATCAACCATCATACATTACAGTATCAGTCTGAAGGGAGGCAACACCATGAGCTGCGTAAAAGGGTACTACACAAGCACGGCGGCAATTTTGGTGCTTTACATCCTGCTGGTCATCGTTCTTGGGGCTGGCTGGGTTATCTAAGTAACATGAAAGCTCAAGTCCTAAGGAATTGAGCTTGGCTGGCGCAGAGAAAAGCTCCCAAGTTTGAAGGCTTGGGAGCTTCTGGGCGTGTCTATATTATCAGTTCGAATTAGTGATTCAGGTCACAACACCGCCTCCTTCATGCACTTATACTAAGAGCATAAGCATAAAGGAGGCGCATCCGCATGACCCTATACTATTCCTTCCTGGTACTTATCGGGATGATCAGCGTAATTGCTACACTCAAGGTGGCAGGCTCGACACAGAACACCGAGGAGAATGATAACTACACCAAGCAGACCAAGGCTAACCTTCTTCGCTTATCTTACTTGAACATCCTCTCCCTTGGGATCTGGGTCATCTACATGGCCATCTATCTCATCGTCAGCTAAACTTGCAGCCTTGGCCAATCAAATGTACGTTGGATAACGAAGTTGGATAACGAAGTTGGATAACGAAAAGCAGGGAACAGCTGCCGCACGGCGTGCTGTTCCCTGATTCACTTCCACGACTCGAAGTCCGCCTGCTTGATCAGTGGGCGCGCCTGGGACAACTTCCCGCCCCTAGTGCCTCGACTCTCGCGTCTTCAGCTCAGCTCAGATGGAGACTCTGTTTCTCCGACCTGATACATCATGCTAGGCCAACACCTTTTCAAGCTCGCTGCACCATGTACTCCAGCCATACTTAGCTCCGCCCAGTGCCTGAGCATTTGAGATTCCGGTTTGTTCAAGATGAAGGTTAATCTTTCCGTCCCCTACTTCCTGCAGCGTCCAGGTGATCGTATGCTTCTCGCCGCTCGCCCAAGTGTAAGACAAGCGGTGTGGTTCCTCCACAAGAAGCACCTCGCCTTCAATAATGCCATTCCAATATTCGGTCGGCTCCGTGCGAAATTGGAAACGGTGTCCTACGACAGGCTTAAAATCATTCTCCATCGGCTGACCGGTTTGAATGTTGGCCACCCATTTGGCAAGCTTGCTGGAATCGGTTAAGGCGGACCAAAGCTTCTCAATCGTTGTCGTGTATTGAAAATCCAAGGATAAGGTTAAACTCATTCTTCTTCCTCCTCTAATAGCTGCTGCAAGCGCAGCATATTCGCACCCCAGAACTTGCTGTAGAAAGCCACCCAATCCTGAATTTCTCGCAATGGAGCGGCGTTCAGCCTATATCGCGTTTCTCTGCCGACTTTTCGGTCAAGGACCAGCCCGGCTTCTTTGAGGATTGTCAAATGCTTGGATACCGCTGTCCGGCCCATCTCAAACTGTGCCGTTAACTCATGAAGCGGTATCTCTTCTGCCTCTGCTAACAGACGAATCAGTCGACGCCGGGTTGGATCTGCAATAGCGTCAAACACATCCCGCATCCCGTTGTTCTCACTCACAACAGCCCCTCCAAAATGTTAGTTATGTAGTAGAATTCCAAAGTGGGTACGAAGGGAGAGCCGTTAATTGTACCACCTCCTCAAAGTATGCGGCTCTTCGGACGGAGCGCCCACGAGGCGATATTGAGTGCAGCGTAGAAAAGCGGAAGGATAATAGAAAATCCGTAAGGACCATAATCGCTGGCGAACGCATGAGATACTGCCGCGCCGGTCATTACAAAAAAGATACCGGCGTACACCCATTCCTTAAGCCGAGGAAAGCCCGGCACGACGAGAGCGATGGCCCCCAGCACTTTCCACATCCCGAGGATGGTCAACACGTAGATCGGATAACCCAGACTCGTCACTAACTCGAGGTTTCCCCCAAACTTCATCAGCTGCCCGATCCCGCTTAACATAACCGTTGAAGCCAGCAGTAAGGTAACGGACCAATACGCAATCATTTTCCCTCGGAACTGGATACCTGCTTTGGCGGTTGCTTCCGCACCGATCATCATAGCCATTTGTTTCCTCCTCATCATGGGTTCAAACGAAACTCCTTGACTTAGGTTCCAAACCATCCCAAAGGCTGGATACCAACCGGACACCGTTTAGTGTCACTTTGATTATATGACACCATTCGGTGTCCTGTCAACACCCTTTACACTCGGATCATCCCCGCTCGCTTCCGATGCGGCCACTGAATAGTTCTTTAAAAAACAAAAAACGGCATGGATATCTCACTAAGTGAGAGACCATGCCGGTCTTCCTATTCTTCAACAAACTCTTGTATACCGGTTACTACCGTCCGGTTCTTCCCTGAATTTTTGGCTTCATACAATGCCATATCCGCTTGATGAAAGAGTTCCTCTTTGCTCATTTGCGGATGCAGCTTATGAACTCCGATACTGACGGTCACCGTTTGTCCACTAAGACTGTCATGCTCTTGCTCAGATATGGCTTGGCGGATCGATTCCAATTGCTCAATAAAGCGCCCAATCTCCTTCTCCACGCTTAGCACGGCAAATTCCTCTCCCCCATACCGGGAAACAAAGTCGTCCGGATCCAGAAAGGCGTTGAGCTGACTTGCCACAAATTTAATTACACTGTCACCCGCAGCATGTCCGAACGTATCGTTTACCTTTTTGAAATTGTCGATATCCAATAGGGCAAGATGAACATGAAGCGAATGAGCTTCTGGCAATCCCATCACATTGACTAAGTGCTCATGAAAGGAACGGTGATTGTACAGCCCGGTAGCTGAATCAACTCGGTTCAGCTTTTCCATCAGCGTGTTCTTGGTTTGAAGGTCCTGTTTCTCTTGGGTCACGACGACAAGCTCCTGAGCTATAGAAAACGCATGCTTACGAAGGTTATTGATAATTAAAGCCGTGGCTGTTAGGAGTGCGAACAGCATAATGAATTCAGCAGGTTTCAGCATCCCTCCGATGGTTGGAGAAAACAAATTGATGGTGATCACAGTAAGCACGGCCTGAACAAGGGCGAAAACAATTAATTGTATACTGTAAAAATAAAGGGATAACAGGATGGGAATGATCAATGAGTAGAATACAATCGGCAGCTCATACAATGAGACGATAATGATGCATATGAATAAGTTGATTCCAATAATCAGGAGGTATTTTGAATACCGAGTTTCTTTACGAAAAATGAATCCAAGTACTGCATTCAAGGCAGCCATTTTGAGCGTTGGAATGAACACAGCATGCAAGAGAAAAAGCCAACGATCATGTTCAGTGAAAAAAGTTTCGGTCACCGTACCGAGCACATAAATTACAGTAATTAACCAGCAGCTTCGTAGTATGTCACGGTAAAGATATCGGACATTATGATGTATATCATTTAAGTTCATGGTAGGATCAGCCCTGTTCTATGATGTAGATTAAAAGTCAGCAGTATGTTCCGTAGTCACAGCGGCTCTGAAATAATAACCTTACAGTAAGTCATCTTTGTTTATATCGGTAAATGAGCAATATTCTATAATCATTTAGAGCTGCTCCAAAATGATTATCATCCGGTATAAATTGCCACGCCCTTGTATAACTCAAATTCACAAAGGATACACTTTACTCGATAAATTTACATTGATAAGGAGGATCCCCATGTCGGGTACACATGTAATCGGGTTATCGGCAACGGAATTAGCCGCGCTTTGGACGACATACATAAGTGAGAGCATTTCTGTCCAATTCTCAAGATATTTTCTGGCCATCGTAGAAGATGATGAGGTAAAGCCCCTGATCGAACACTCGCTGTCCATTTCCCATGCCCATCTAAACACCATTCAGCATATTTTTGAAAAAGAGCAGTTCCCCGTGCCGCAAGGATTCTCGGAATCCGACCTCAATACGGCAGCCTCCCCCTTGTTCTTTGACTTATTTCCCCTCAGTTATGTGTATGCCATGAGCCGGCTGAGTTTAGCTAAGCATGCAATGAACATGGCCAACGTCGCTCGCAGTGATATACGGGATTTTTTTTCGAAATGCATACAATCTACTTCCGATTTGTATAGCAACTCCGTGGATATCATGTTATCCAAAGGCCTTTATGATCGCCCCCCCTTAATCCCTTACCCCGATCGCGTCTCCTTTGTCGATAGAAAAGAAAACAATCTGTCCCGGTGGTTTGGACCCCAGCGGACTTTAAATGTTTTAGAGATGTCCGAAATGTTCTTCAACATCGAGCGTAATTATTTCGGTCTGATTTTACTGACAGCCTTCCTTCAAGTAGTCAAGGATGAGAAACTAAAGAGCCTCCTGCTGCGAGGCAAAGAGATGGCACGGAAACAAATCGAATTCATCAATGAGAAATTTATAAAAGATGAGCTTCTTGGGACGATAATGGTGAATACTGAGGTCACAA
Source organism: Paenibacillus sp. S-38 (assembly GCF_049942825.1). Taxonomy (NCBI): domain Bacteria; kingdom Bacillati; phylum Bacillota; class Bacilli; order Caryophanales; family Paenibacillaceae; genus Paenibacillus; species Paenibacillus sp. S-38. Next base: position 1,674,626 of record NZ_CP187970.1, on the reverse strand, counting down.
CTTCAACAGAATCTCCATTCTCCGACAAGATGATCCTAAACCTTGTCAATATGCTCAATTCGGCTGCACTCACTTACATAGGCAGCGCCTTATCTATGACAACGCGACTTGATCTGGTTGCTGAGTATACAAAACTCATACCTGAGATTATGCAGTATGGAAAGGACTTAACAGACCTGTTGATTGAACGTCATTGGTTAGAGGAACCCCCTCATGCTCCCAACCGAAAGGAATTAGCCAATATATAACATGGACCATGGCGAGGCGGCAAGCTTATAGCTTTCACATAAAAAAAGCAATAATAGGAAGATGGCTGATATGCCCCTATTATTGCTTTTTATGCTATACAACACGTACTAAAAGAGTTACGCATCAAATACTCGGTATAGTAACGCTAAATGCAGCAATTGAAGCCGCACATGCCGGAGAGTATGGTCGAGGATTTGACATCGTTGCAAAGGAAGTACGCGTTCTTGCCGGTCAAGTTCAGAATGCAACGGTAGAGGTAAGCAAACATACCGAATCCATTATCAAACAAATTACAAAAATTGGTGAGGGCACAAATCGCTCTAATACAGCGATCGTCGATGGCCGTCAACGCATTGAACAAGCCATGAGTGAATTCAATAACCATTGAAGAAGCAGCGAATAAGCTTCACGGCCAAGCCAAGACCCTTATGGATTTACTATAACTCATCATACGGTGGGTTTTTTTTAGGCCATTTTTCCTTCTTCCTGTTTTCAAAACGGGATGTACTACGTCACGTCTTGGATGAATAAAATTGAGATGGAGGTGACAAAGAGATGTCCTCATCAGAAAAATACGTTATACAGGTAGAATTGTTAGTTGATAGCAGTCCGGCTTACCTTCAAGAGAAGGTAAACAAGTTTTTATCAAAAATTCCAGGTCAGCATATTGTAGATATTAAAGGTTGGAGTACGGGGGATGATTTTTCGGACAGCCCGATTAATTCATACGATGTAATTCTTGTAAGTTATAAGCAGTTTAGTTAAGAAAGAGCGGAACTACGACAAGATGGATTCATCTTATTGAGCCGGCCCCATGGGATCCGGCTTCCCGTATGTAATACGGATCACATCATCCAAATCTCCCCCCCATAGTTAAAATCCCCCTTCACTGCCCGATAAACTCACTTTCAAAAAATCACTTAGCCTCATCGGAGGACGACCGATCAGGTCAGCCAAAGATCTACTCGTGTGCGCGAAGTCCCCATTGCGGCTAGCACGAAATAACCCCATGGTGATCTCCATGCGCGCTTCCGGGAAACCTTGAGCGGTCAGATATTCCCGATACGCTTGGTCCGTCACAACTTTTCGGTAGATAGGTCGGCCGACTATATCCGAGACCATCGCCGCAACCCCCTCCATGTCAATCGCTTCAGAAGCCGTTAGATTCGGGGATGGCCCGTCCCAGCTCTGCTTGGTTAGAAGGACTGCTGCGCCTTGAGCCAAGTCGGAGTGCGCTGTCCAGGCAACAGGACCGTCCTCAGGAACAATCCATTCTCCCGTTTTGATGGCTTCACCAATCAATCCAACCAATGAAGAGGCGTAAAAACCGTTGCGAAGAGACGTGTAAGGAATACCCGATTCTTTAAGCAATACTTCTGTAGCCGCATGAAGAATCATAGGCGAAAAAAAGGATGTCGAAGAAGAACCCATATGACTCGTGTACAGCACCCTGCCGGCCCCGGCCTTCCTTGCGGTGTGAATCGCGGTTTGATGCTGGCGGATACCCGCCTCTCCCAAAATACCGGAAGAAACAAGGAGAACCTGCGACACTCCTTCAAAAGCATAAAGCAAGCTCTCCTCATCATCGAAATCGCCATGACGAACCCGGACTCCGCGATCCTCTAAATCCTGCGCCTTGTTCACATCTCGGACACTGACACCAATCTGCTCCGCCGGGATCCGCTGAAGCAACTGCTCTACCACACCCCGACCTAACTTTCCATTTGCTCCAGTAACGATAATCATGTTTCCTTCATCCTTTCCTTTGCCGAAGATTTGCTTACAGTACGTTTTTGTGCAACCATATACGGCATAAGAAAAAATTAACAGGATTGGTTCTTTCGAACAATCAACAAAAAGCCACTTTCGTTGGGTACCCAACAAAATCGCCGTTTTGTCTGTTTCTAAGATCCGAAGAAAGCGTGGTTTAGCATGCCGGTAAATTCCAATGACCCCCGTGTAATCAGAACCCGTCAGTTGTTTATACAAGGCTTTAATGACCTGCTCGACGAAAAGAGAAACATCTACTCCATTACCGTGCACGACATTGCGACTCGGGCGTCCGTCAACCGCGCAACCTTCTATGCTCATTTTGAAGACAAGCTTGCTTTTCTCGAATATTGGATGACGGACAAATTTCAAAACATTATCAAAAAAAGACTGCCGGATGATTTAGCCTTCAGTCAGGAAAATCTGCACATCCTTGTTCAAACCATCTTTCAATTTCTGGTGCGGTTTCGACAGTACATCACGCCGGGAGACAAACAGTTTGAGCCGATGCTTGAAAAAGCCATGCAAAAGGAGCTGTATCGTCTCCTGCTGCAATGGCTTCAATTGAGGCCCAACCAGAGCCTCCCGCAAGAAAAGCTGGAAGCTGCGGCTCTTGTCGTCAGTTGGGGTGTATTTGGATCGGCTTTACAGTGGAGCAGAGACACTGGGGTCCGCTCGTTGGAATCGATCGTAGAAGACGTGATTGAGGTGGTAACCGTGAATTTGGGCGCCTTTGGGGAGCAAGCAACCTAGTGTTTTATCGAACTATCTTAACGGCAGAAGGAGCAGCAGCCGCTCAGCGGCAAACTGCTCCCGGATCACTCAACTAACGTTCCCAGTCTCACAATAGTAAGGACTTATCTCACGTATGCTCCATTTGCCCACTCCACAACACGGCTGCATATTCTCTCTATCAAGCGGCGTTCATGACTAATGACCAAGATACCGACTCCGTTCTGTTTAGACCATCTCAATAAGGCCTGCCAAATTTGTGCTTGTGTAATCGCATCAAGCATGGTAGTCATTTCATCGGCAATCAAGTACCGTGTCCTAGGCCCAACTGCCCTGGCCACACAAATCCGCTGCAATTCTCCCCCGGACAGTTCATTGGGAAAGCGATGCAGCCACTCCTCTTTAATCCCCAGCTCATCCATCATACTTACGTTAATGCCTCCCGATTCAGTAAGAGTTTTCCGCAGTTTCCACCTTGGATTTACTGCTTGTTCGGGGTGTTGGAGCACCAATTGCACTGGATTTGGTCCACCGTAGGCGATTGATCCGTTGTCTTGGATTACATGTCCTTGATGGGGAGGCAGATGACCCGCCAGCAATTTCCCCCCCTGTAAAGTCGCTGCGAAGTGCGATTTCCACAACGCTGCCAGCATAAAGAACGGCAATTCGATCCGCTGCAGTTAAAGCTGCCTCAATATCAGGTGTGATAAGCATTACGGCGCAGCCTTCCTCTGCTAACAAACGAAAACGACTCAGTGTCTCCTTCATTGCCGGGGATCGAGACCTGGAGTCGGCTCATCTGCGATTAATAAACGAGCTTCACTCACTGTTGCTGTAGAGACAAGGATCTTACGAGCCATACCGCCGGATAACTGAAATGGGAACCATTTTGCAACAAGATCAGCAAGGTTGTACTTGCGAAGAGCTTTTCGCTGAAGCTCCTCAGGATTCCCCTGACGAACAGACTGCCGTACTTGCTCGCCGACCCGCATCAAAGGATCCAGGAATTGCACGGATTGCGGGATGAGCGCAATCTCTCTTCCTCGTAATTCTTTCTGCCTATCCGGGGTCAAAGCTTCGCCCTTAAAGCGAATGTGGCCGGTGACCTGAGCATTAGCAGGAAGAATGCCCAGGATGGCATGGGCAAGTAAGCTTTTGCCCGAACCGCTAGAACCTACCACCGCCACGATCTCCCCAGCTGCAATCGATAGCCGAAGGTTTTGCACAGCATCCATATGTCTCTGCCGCAAGCGGCGGTTATAACGATGAAAACGGATAGAAAGCCCGCTGACTTCCAGCACGAAAGAACAGCCCCTTTCTCCAGTACTTAGGTATCATGAGCATGGCGTGGATCTATCCATTGCTTCATGTTTTCTCCCAGCTTTGCAAAGGCCCGTACCACTAATAACAAGCATATTCCAGGGAACAAAGCTAACCACCACAAACCGGAAGACAAATATCGCATGGACTCCGATAATATAATGCCAATAGCAGGTTCGTGCGGCGATAAACCCATGCCAATAAAAGTAATGAAAGCTTCGTGCAGGATTGCATGAGGAACGATGAGTATAAGGCCAACGCTGAGGAATGATATGCCTAGTCGCAATCCACCAACGGGACTTTCCGTAATTTCGTGAAATGGCGACATAGGGAGCGGTTCGGATCTGCATAACCTCCGCACGCAGAACTCTAGACAAGCTTGGCCAGTGGGTCAGTGCCACACCGATGATAATCCCCTTGGATCCTCCTCCGAGCACAAATGCAATGAAGAGGAGGGTTACCAGGTGCGGAACGCTTAGAAAAAGGTCCGTTAACCAGCTTATGAACCGATTAACCGCAGGACCCGTTAGCGCGGCAGCAAGTCCTATCACACTGGCAATCACAACGCTTGAGACTCCCGCTGCCAATCCTACGGTCAGACTTAAAGTTAGTCCTTTGACCGTACGGGTTAGCATGTCTCTGCCGAGCCAGTCCGTTCCAAAAGGATGATCTAATGTGGGACTTACATTCCGCTGTTCTAAGTTCGCGGCTAATCCGGAGTCATCCATAGAATAGGAAAAAAGGAATATGGCAACTAAAAATAAAATGGCCCCCATCCGGTTGTCGGGTCGAAGCCCGATTAAGGTTCTCCGCCAATGGCCAGAACGATCTCTGTCTTCTTTGCTGTATCTGCAGCTACTGAGTAAAACCACTATGATGAAGAACATTGTAAAACCTAAAACTCGATGCCTCAATACATTCTCACCTTTCGTGTTAACGTGTGCAGTAGCATGATTTCAGAAAATAGTAACATATCTTATCTACTAAGTCATTGTCTCATTTTATTAAGCAGCTGCACCAGCAAAATAAAATAGAGGACGGCGCTCGCCCTCTATACTTCAAGGAAACCAGGGTGCCGCAGCCGCATGGCGTTTGCACCCTGCCCTGGTCTTTCGCTATTATCGCCGTATGTAAGCCTGCCGAATAGTTATCTATGCAAACGCGATTAGCCCCTCCCACATTCCATCCCTCACGGACCGAGTCGGTGAATACGGACTGCTTCGTATATCCTCCGGACAACAACCCCTGTGCCAGGGGACCTCTCACCAGTACGGCAATGCCGTGTTCCTCACAGTACATCAGTACGGGCGTATTATTCAGTTTGCGAAATTCCCGTAAAAGCTCATGTCCGCACATACCGGGCAGCATAACGTCGAGAATGAGAAGCTGGTAACTATGATTAAAAATTTATTATATGCTTCTTCACCGTCTATGCAGGCGTCTACTTTATATCCGGCTTCGCTTAAAAAGGTTTTGACGGTATTACATATATGCTCGTCATCCTCGACAAGCAGAATTCGTATGCCCATAAATATCCCCCCTAGAAAAAGATAGCATAGCAATCTGTATGTTGACTGTAGATTGATGATTTTTTTCGTTCCAATTTCAATTAGCGGTTATATGAACAACAAAAAGCATCCGTAAAATACTACCTTAAAGCTATTTCCTAGTTTGCTTTTTCAGCTCCACTTTATAGTATTTCCATTATATTTGCTACACTTATGATACGGTTCTCCGTATCACCAAATAGGGCGAAATCTTCCTATGGCTTTTAAGTTGCTCTTTATAATTTAAATCGTCTGCATGGAATGTCAGTACGATTAACAAGATAAGCCCATTGTTGAGTTATCTTTAAAACTCGAATTCGTTAATTTTGACAGCTCTTATCCTTCCCTCACTCTCTGCTAGTGGAATTGTATATACCAATAAGTCTCCAGCTATTACTGGAGACTTACAAAAGCATCGCCGTAGATCCTTATTTTTTACGCAATAGGAGTACCGTTGGGTATTTCAGTATCCGGCTTTAATAAAATAACATCTCCTTTTTCCGGGACTCCTCCCAAAACTAATACCTCCGATTTGAAACCCGCAATACGCCGAGGAGGAAAATTGACAATTCCTATAATTTGCCTTCCTATAATTTCCTCAACCTTGTATCGCTTAGTTATTTGTGCACTTGAGGATTTCATCCCGATCTCCGGTCCAAAATCAATTTTAAGTTTTATCGCGGGGATCTTTGCTTCTTCAAAAAACTCCGCTTCCTTAATCGTTCCGACACGGATATCTAGTGCTGCAAAATCATCGATCGTTGCCAACGTTTTGCCTCCTCCTCTATAGTCTTTAACCCCTCGGTGTTGCATTTAACTGCGCTGGGCGAAACGGCTGCAGGAGTCGAATCCCTTCCTCAATGGATCCCTCCATCAGTTCTAAGAGCTGGGGTACCAGTTCCTGCATCCGCGGGGCGCTCAGGTGCCGATCGAGGGCATCCCGGTTTTCCCAGCGCTCGTAGATGATGAATGTGCCAGGCTGGCCTTCTACCTCGTGAGCCTCATAGTCAATGTTGCCCAGGTCGTTGCGTGACGGGGTGACAGCAGCAGTCATAAATGCCTTCATCTCGGCTTCTCTCCCTGCCTTAGCTCTCGCCTCCCAGAGTACAGTAACGTAACGGTTCTTTGTATCATTCATGCTAATTCCTCCTAAATTATAAAGCATTACCGTTCTCAAATGGGCAAATTCCCCATTTATGCTTAAAATCCCAGTGTATCAATGGCTTAGCTTAATTCTGTTATAAGCGTCCAAAAGAACGATTAAAGCCTTGGCCCGCAAGAACATCTTGACGAACCACATCTAAACGGCGTCTTTGGTATTCACTCAAAGCATTTATTACCGAATTCGGATACTTTTTAATGGCGTCCATAATCGCAACCGTATCATCAAGTGAGTCATTAAAGCCTGCGCCCGTCATTGGCGACATGGTATGAGCTGCGTCGCCGATCATGGCTATTCTTCCTTTTGACAATATATTAGGGATGTATTCATTAACAGGTGCCCCAATTAAACTGCGATCCTTAATCGCGATTTGCAAAATGGCATCATCTTCTTTGCTCCAATTGGCTTGGCTGGTTTGTGATAGTTCTTCCAGTAGCGAATCCGGAATAGCTTCACCGTATAAGGAATGCTGGGCAACCCCGTCCTTTAACACCCCTAATTCAGACAGCAATTGATTATGCGAATGATCAAACCAGCAAAAACCTATCCATCGCTGGCCCGGATTGGTTCCCCCCTCTATCCCTGGCATCACCGCAGTTGTCAATGTACCGGCAGAACTATCGTTGAAATAAGCGTTCGAAAGCTGACGTTTTTTCCAGTCTTTCTTTGGAAGCAACTTTTCATCCACTTTCCCTACCCAAACCAGATAGCCAGCATAATCTGCAAATGGTTTGTCAGGGCTTAAATAACGGCGGACAATACTGCGATATCCATCTGCGCCAATCAAAAAGTCTCCTTTAAACGTCTGCTCCTTTTCACTGGTAGCCCAAGCAGATGATTCATTTTGCCCAATACTAACAATTCGTGTATGGTGCTGCAGGGTAATACCAGCTTCTTTAGCAACCGCGTTCAGCAAACGTTCTTGAATGGCCGACCAGGCTTCAACATTGTTGTTACCATTGGATGCCAAGTGTCTTAATTCTCGTTCAATTTCACTATTACGATAAGGCTTTGTGTGTAAGCGAATAAAAGCACCATTTCTTAATGATGAACCTGCACGTTCAAGAATGGTCACTGCATAACCAGAACGGGATAACGCAAGCCCCATCATTAGACCACCTAAAGATCCACCTACAATAATGGCATGTTCAAACTGTTGTTGTGACATCATTCATTCTCCCGTTTTGTAATGGCGGGCATTCGTAAAATGCCCGTTACTGCAGCTTCATCTGGCTGCGGAGCATCCGATCGAGGAGTTTGTCTGGGAGAATACGGACCAGTCGGGTCAGCAGTGCCGAATCGCGACCGACCGTATAGCGGGTGCGCGGCTTACTTACGTGAATTGCTCGTGAAACCACTGCTGCCACTTTCTCGGGGCGGATACCGTCCGTTGCCCATGTTTCAGCCTGAGCCTTTACGGCATCAAAAAGACGATCATGGCGCCTGTGCTGGTCCGGCGTCATCAATTTGGCCAGCCGCTCCGCTGTCGTAATCCCTTGCTCCGACAGGCCCGTGCTGACGCCACCCGGAGTGATCATGATTACCTTGAGGCCAAACGAGGACATCTCCCTGCGAAGACTGTCATTGATCGCTTCCATAGCATACTTTGCAGCCGAATAAATTCCGAAACCGGGCATGGAGACCTTGCCGCCAAGCGAACCGATATTGACCACGCGCCCGCCGCTGTTCAGCAAGGCCGGGGTAAGCGCCTGAATAACCGCGACCTGCCCGATCACGCTGACTTCGATCTGGCGGCGAAATTCATCAAGCGGAACCATCTCAAGAGGTGCATTAACGGCGATGCCGGCATTGTTGACCACGGCCCGCAAAGGGCGACCAAGCGGATCTTGCTCCACCCGTTCGGCCAGCGCCTTTAGTGTGTCGATATTGGTAACATCGACGATCACCGGCTCGATATTTTGGCGTTTAATTTTGTCGGCGTCTTCCTGGCGACGAACCCCAGCTAAAACGTGAAATCCGTCAGCGGCGAGCTGCTCCGCAGTAGCCCTGCCGATGCCGCTGGACGTACCTGTTACGACAACCAGTTCTTGAGTTTTGAATGACATAGTAACCCTCCTAGGTTTGATAAGATCACTGTATAGCACTGTTATACAGGCATTATATCACCGCTATACAAAGATGTCTATAGCAGTGCTATATTTTTTACGGAGAGTTGTCCTGCGGCCTGAACATCATTTTGGCGGGCGCTGCGTGATGTACCTCGGCGCACACGAGATACCATGGCGTGAGGAGTGAGATCATCGAATCCCTCTGAAAATGAAAAAGATCGCCATCCTGCTTGGATAGTGATCTCTCTTGTGTGCCACTATTCGTGGACCTTCATCTTTACCAGGAAACCAAACAAAGCCCCAATTGGGGCTTTGTCTGGAGTCTCAAGGATCTGTCATCGAATCCTCATTTTGAATCAGCGTCCGGCCTTTGGATCAAAATGACCTGCATTATGCTCTCCCGAATGAGATCAACGACGTCGGGTTGGGGTGGGGGAGCCTTACGAATCTGGGCCGTCACGTACAGCCAAGAGGCCGTATTGGCGGAAGCCCAGACCAGATCTGCCGCAGCCTGTGCTGACACAGCCAATTTGCCTTCGGCATCGGCTCTCTGAATATTTCGAACTAGTGCTTGGTACGACTGATCTGCCGCCTCGATATGGGCGCCCTCGAGCAACCGCCCCATCATTGCCGCATAAATCCGAGGACGGGCTGCCGCGAAGCGGACATAGTCATCCCATCCTTGACGAAGGGCCATCTCTGGTATGGTCGACTCCACTGCGGCAATCTTGCTTTCAAATAACTGTTTGAACGCTTCCACTATAGCTGCACTCAGAAGTCCATCGGCATTGCCGAAATGGTGGTAGAGCGTAGGAGCCGTAACCTGCGCGATTGTAGTTACGGCTCGCGTCGAAAACTGTGCTCCGCCCTCCTCTTCGAGTACCTTAAGAGCAGCTGCTAATATTTTGTCATATGTGTTCATATGTCCATTATAGCAGTGCTATATGCGTATGTCCATTACGAAGGTTTAACTTAGTAGTGAAATCGCAATAATATGGTTCGCCCTACTTATGGTATGGTTCACCGCGAATGATCTTAAACTATCCTGCTCCCCTGTTAACATAATGAAGCTGCCGATCGTGTGACGGCAGCTTCCTCCTGATTGTTATTGAGCTAACGTTCTCCGGCTAATGAAAAATGGCTACTCTGGTAAAGTATGGTCGCACCTTTGGATCTCCACATGTATTCATGGCGGTGAAACTTCCCACATCTCACAGAGTCTACGCTCCCACATTCCATGAGGTGGAGGTCGGATATGCTGCCCGTTACATATAAAGCGATGAGCGTTTGCATCCTTTTCAACGGATTTACCGTTCTTTTCGTGTAGTACTGGTGCAAGGCTCGGAAGGCCGTATTTTTAGCTACCAATGGCATGATGACTCTGAACAGTAAGGCACGTAGGCGCTTGCGGCCTCTCTTCGTGATCTGCTTGGGATGGCGATACTGGCTAATGTCGCCTACCTTAGCAAGAAATCCTGCGATGGGTTATACCGACAGCCAAATGTTCCTGTTTAGCATAATCCATCAAGCACTTCTTTAGAGCCTGTCTCAGCCTTCCCTCCTCAGTAAAGCGTAGGAACTGGACGACAAGATACAAATCTCACATGTTTTGGGTCCACTACAAATTGGAACCAAAACCTTCCATTCCATCGATAACCGGAAACCTCGCTGTATCCAGCAGCAGTTGGATAAAACCAAAAACTTTCCCCATTCCATAACCTTACAAAGGTATATTGATACAAGCAGTCAACGAAATAAGAACTAGTCGGATTCGTTGGGATAACTGGGGGATGACTCGGTATCGATGGAAAGCCAAACGGTGGTAACAATGCCATAATGAACTCACTCCTTGGTCACTGCATAAAAAAACATTCAAAACAATTGCTTATTTTCATAATTATGCATATGCCTAGTCTAAGGTTCGTTTTCGGTTGCTTTTTACCTTCAGACTAATAAAGGTATGTCCACGAAGGATATCAGAAATAACAAAAAAGCTCCCAAGCAATTAGCCTGAAAGCTTCTTTGGTAAAAGGAGGTTCTCACATGGGCGCGCTGCTGACAGACGATCCAAACATCTCTTCAGCTAGGCAAGAGGCAGCGGCGTTCGACCTTTATATAGCACTTTATTCGATTAGATCAGCCAACCTGCACCCAGAACGATGACCAGCAGAATATAAAGTACCAGGATTGTGGCCGTGCTTGTAAAGTAGCCTTTCACGCAGCTCATGTTTTATTCTCCCTTCGGAACCGATACCGTATTATATGGATGATTGTGTAGATCTGTTTAGGCTGAATAAAATAATTGGGTGGGTATAAGGGGCTGCCCGCGGCCGCCCCTTTGTATTCAACGTTCTCCGTAAGCTGAACAGCCTGCAGGATCTCGCCGGCAGGCCGTGTAATTAACCGTGTTGTCGCGATCTGATTGAGAATGGCTTGCTCCGCGGTGAGCTGCACTCTGCGATTAATCGTTAGATACAGAATCCGCCCCTTGACTGGCTTGGTCAGCTTCATGTGCCGACGATCCGGCTCATGCTATCGATTTGATAGGATTTATAACCGTTAAGCCTCAGACGAATCCTTTTTAGAGAGGTTCAATCTTTATCCCTGCACAATACATTACGGGAATGGCGAGTATCTGAACTCAACACCAAGTTATTTTTAAAAATTACGCTTCCGAATCCATGAGACCGATGAATTCCCGGATCGGTTGTCGTCTATATAAACAAAGGCATAAATGAACACAAACTAATTTGACGAAGAGGTGTTTTGAAAATGGCATTAACGTCCACATTCACGAGCTTCAACCTGCCTGTAAAAAACGTAGAACCATCGAAAGCGTTCTTCACCGGACTCGGATTCGAGCTCAACCCGCAATTCCCCGAGAACGAGAATTCGGTAGCCATCGTGATCGGCGACAACCTGCAGGTCATGCTGATCAATCAAGCATTCTTTAATACGCTCACGGAGAAGGAATCCGTCGATACGAGCAAGTATGCGCAGATGACGATCGCATTGGCCTTCGAGAGCCGGGAAAAGGTCGATGAAATCGTGAATACCGCGGTTTCCTTAGGCGGGAAATTGCACGCTGAACCTGAAGATCATGGGTTCATGTATCATTGGGGCTTCGTGGACTTGGACGGCCATCTTTGGGCCATTAACTACATGAACATGGATGCGGCACAAGGCTAAGGCTAACAGAAAGCGTTCGTATTAGGTTACAAAAAGAAAGACGCCGGGCATCATCCCCGGCGTCTTCTTCGCGATGATTAGTTTTGTTCGGTATAGGCTTTGAAATTGTCCATGATCGCAAATTAAACCTTGTCTATACTTTAGAAATAATTCGCAATACCTCACGCCAGGACTTGAATACTGGAGCCCTGCCGTTAGTTCAATGAAGAAGGGAGCAGTTGCCGCGCGGCGATCTGCTCCCTTAAGACCGGAAGTGAGATTGATACTTCGTCCTGCAAATCTGCTTTGGGAGGAAAGGGTGATAAAAGAGCGCAACTATTTTATATAACTTTGATCATTTGATTCAAAATATCATAAACCGCCGGGAAAGTAATATAACCATCATCTTCTAGAAAATGGCCACCCTTTTCGACAGAAATGAATGATGCGTCCAATTGTTTTGATAAATTTTGACTGAATTGAAAAGGAACAATATTGTCATCCTTTGCAGCGATAATAGTACGTGAATTTGTTGCAACAATTATTTTGTTATAATCCACTTCTTTTTCTGTAAAAGGATTTAATGAAGGTAAGAGTGATAATGGTTTAGCGAAACCAGAAACAAGAATAAAGCCTCCAAAGGTCGGCAACGGATTTAATTGTTCTAGGTATTTCAATAGTGTGATGGACCCTAAACTATGTGTGACAAAATAAGTATTGGTATCCATACTCTTTATACTATTAGCTAATGTATCCAACCATTCTTCCAGCCTGGGATCAGACGAATTTGGCATGTGAAGAACCGAAACTTGATGATCGTCAGCCAATAGCGTTTCTTTTAACCAAGGGAACCAATGATTGGTTGGTGAAGCTCCATATCCGTGGATAATATATACTTGTTTTCCCATTACTACACTCCCTTTAATAGATATGAAAACAAGGAATACTAATTTGCACCATTCCCAGTCCGGAATCGCCGATGACTAACAAAGGTTAATGGCTCTTCCTTATAACCCCTTCTTTCTCATATTTGCCTCTTTATCCAGAGGGAAAATATGGTATATCCATATTTCTAATAGTATCGAAATTTATAGATCTGTCAACAACTTCTTCTCAGTTGTAGCGTAGTTGTTTATTACGTTATTCTGCCCTATAGCTTAACGAGAACCAGGGAGCAGCTGCCCGCGGCGATCTGCTCCCTGGTGTTGTGCTATCGTTCCCCGACGGGGGCGGATTCTGAATTGCAAAACCGACAAACTACGAAAAATAAGTATTAGACACGCCCTAAAGTTAAACTGCTGCATTCTATGACTTGAAAAATAAAGTCTTAGACTACGGCTGCTTTATTGTGCTTACGTACTCGTTTCACGCTTGTCGAAATTTTAATTTTCCTTAGCCGGGTAAGAGTTTAGCCCTTCATATGTCCCTTTAAGATTATCTGCAATCGTTCTTACGGTGATTCCGATTACGTTATAATACAAGAATGAGTAAATATACTTCCACTTGAAATACGCAACAACCATGATCAAATTACAAAAAGGTTCCCCAATAAAAGCGTAGATCACGCTCATACAAAGTAAACCGAGACAATATGATTTCCACGTCTTAAAATACTGATATAACAACATATACGCAACAGGAACCATTGACATGTCAAAAGCAAATGCCTCAGGCACAAGAGGTATCATTTGAATGGGGTAATCCCAATAATTTAAATTATAACCGACTATGTCTAAAAGCTTAGTTACAATCGCAATGAATAGTCCAACCACCACAAGTTCAAGCTTTCTTTTTTTATCCACTATCTTTACCCAAATAACCCATGGAACGATTGTAAATGCAACGAGCATCCACCATTGGGGACTTAAAAACCCACCATGGTTCATGAACCTTTCTATATTCGTTTGGACTAATGCAGTAACTAATTCCCTTGCTCTTTCCATATTTTCATCCATTTATATACCACCTATATGTCAAGGATCATTAATAGTGTCCGTCAGCATGGGAAAATTTATGCATATACTTAGCTTTGGGCCCAACTGAACGGATTCCACTAATCTTCTCAATAGCTTAATGACAAAAGGAGCAGCTGCCGCGTCGATCCACCCCCTGGTTATTGCTCTAACGTTCCAAGACAGTTCAACGACTGCGCCAAAAATAATGTGATGCGAAGTATTCTATTGTGACAGGCATCGCAAAGACTAACCAGATTATCAAGCTGTGATCGCAATTCCCGGGCCATGCGCAATTCATGGACATGATGGACCATAGCCACCGACGTAAGGTGCTGTTCCTTAAAGGCCGTGGGCTCAGGTATCAAATGGGGGCATTTCACCATCCTCATATCATCCCCTCGACGACCAGCATCGTTTCACCTACCTCCACAAGTATGAAAGTATTAAGGTACGTCAATATTGATAATGAATCTTGTACATCCGGCTGGATTCACGGTCGCTCCTAGGATACAGTCCTAGGGGTTTTCACCAGGAGGGGCTGAAACGTGTTACTTCATTATGGCAATATATTTGCATATGTCTCCTCTGCACTCATCATCTTGGCCATCTTTTCATTACCCAAGCGCTTAAATAGAAAAGAGATTTATACAACCTGGTTTGTGATGGCTGCCTTCACTATAAATACGGATCTGGTCTTAGGTGTTGTCTTTGACCTTTACGATTTTATTAATCCCGATATATCACTCAACGACTTAGTTCTTCAATTTATCCTTGCGCCGTCTGCAGGGGTACTCGTGTTAAATTTCCAACCGAAGAAACGAATAAAATTTATTTTATATCTTTCGGGTGTACTCTGTTTTGCTATTTTCTTTGAGTGGTTAGCTACCCTTTTCGGGTACCTCGTGTACAAAGGATGGAGATTGTGGTATTCGATTCCATTCTACCTTTTAGGAATGCTGTATTTGAAATGGCATCTCAACTTCCTGCGAAAATAGTCTGCGGCATTGGGACATGACCATCAGACTTGGTTCAAATTGTAATACTCAAGCATATAAAAAATCCCCGAGAGGCCGATAATTCAGCTCTCTCCGGGATGATAGGAATGGCCTTAAATTTCGTTGAACTGCCTGTTTCTCAATCAGTTGAGTTTCCATAAGACTTGTCATTCCTATAACCTGTACATCATAGTAAGCAAAGGCGCTTTCGATAGTCGTGGTTGCCAGCCCGTGACAAAGTTCTTTTGTACAACATAACCAGTTTACTCGCTTCCGTGTTCAGTAATTGATACGGCTGCTTTAATACGCTATCGTACAGCTGCGGATCGTTGGTTTTTATCACTTCTGATGAATACTCAATGGAGTGCAGAGCAGGGCTAACGGCGGGCAGTAGTGCATTCAGCTTTGTTCTTTGCTCTTCCGTCATTACCTTCATTGCTGCAATATTAGTCCCGATGGCACGAAGCTGACCGATATTTTCAGTTACTTGGGGTAAGTTTCTCGTCACATCTTCAATGACATAAAAGTTTGAAATAGAGCGCGCAAGCACCAAGTCAGTCTCATCCGAAATTTGTTTCATATAGTGCAAAATATCTGCATTCAAGCTTATATGCCTTACTATGGACTGTCCAGTGGTTAAGCCCTTAACTTCTGCGGCGAGTTTCAGCCAAGTATTCCTTCAATTATTTCAATTCCCCAGATGAGCGGAGGAAGTTCTGAATAGAACCTTCGAACGCCTCGGCCTCTTGAAAATCCTTTAAGATTTCAGCCTGTTTCTCCTGCATCGCCCCGCTATAGGAAGCATCCCCATTAAGGACATTCACGGATAAGGCACGGTGCTGCTGTACATCCTGCAGAATCATTCGAATCAAGGCGCTATAACGGGCGCCTTGCTGTCGTTCCTTCAAAGTTAAGATTTCGTTTGCGGTGCTGCCAAGCATCATCCATGCCATGATGACTAGCGGCAGGGCCAATATTGCCGCCATCAAACAAAATTTTTGCAAGTATTTCATTCGATTCATTAGCAAGATGACTGGTTTGAAAAAGCTCATGATGTCTTCTCGAGGTCTGTCGTCTTACATTAGGATATCGGTATGAATGACTGATTTGTTAGCTTGGTACTAATATCTTTAGAGAGTATCCCAATTATTTCTTACGGATCTGCCCCCTCCTGTTTCACCGAACTTGAACATGGGTAATTAAATATATTTTTAAGTAGTCCATTGCTCGTCCAAGAAAAGAGTCCTTGTTAATGAAGAATCTCCCTTCCTATCTACATAATCTTCATACCTACGGAGGCAGGCCATGCATCGAGTAAACTTGAATGAAGAAAAATTTAATCAACAGGTATTTACACATGCTTTTTTTGGTATCGCCCTTATTGCGGCAGACAGTCTTATTCTAAGAATAAATCCCGCAATGGAGCAGATTATGGGCTTTACAAAAAAAGAACTGGAAGGAACATCGTTCTTTGACCTATTTTACTTAGATAATCCATTGGAAAGCATGGAGCATTCGAAGAATTTCTTATCGGAAGACAACGCGGGGATGCATTTAGAAAAAAGGTTTCGTAAAAAGAATGGCGGGTTAATGTGGGGACTACTATCCTTTAGGTTATTCCATGATGAAGCAGGAAAGCCTTTGTACTACATTTGCCAGCTCTTTGACATAACAAAACAAAAAGAATCCGAGCAGCGGCTACAAGAGTCTGTTGAGCGGTATACGTCACTCAAAAAGTACAACCATGATGCAATCATTTCATTTGGACTTGACGGTCATATCATCAATGCAAACCGTGTCGCTGAAAAACTTACCGGCTATTGTATTGAAACGGAATTGATCGGGATGAAGATTAGTCATCTGATCGGTGAGGAAAGCGTAAGCCACATTCTAAAAAATGCACTACACGATGATACCGTCGAGCAGGATATTAATACCCTTGTAACCAAAGGTGGAGAAATTGTCGAAGTACTAACCAGTATTGCCCCCATCTTCGTGAACAAGACAAATATCGGTTTTTATTTGATTTGCAAGGATATCTCGGAGCAGAAGCAATTGGTTCTCGCGAAGGAGACAGCAGAGGCTACCAACAAAGCCAAAAGCGAGTTCCTTGCTATGATGAGCCACGAAATTCGAACTCCTATGAACGGGGTTGTCGGTATGACTGAAATTTTGCTTGAAACTACCGACCTTACTCAAGAGCAGCAGGGGTATGTGGAGATCATCCGTAAGAGCGGAGAAACCCTTCTTAATATTATCAATGACATCCTCGACCTCTCCAAAATTGAAGCGGGCCGCAGTGAATTGCATGAAGAAACGTTCGAACTGCGGAAGTCTATTAAAGACAGCTTATCTGTCGTATCATCCAAAGCGGAAGATAAGAATTTGGAGCTTTCCTATACCATAAATCACGATGTCCCAGACTATATTTATGGCGATGTTGAGCGACTCAAACAGGTACTTCTTAACTTGCTGGGCAATGCGGTAAAATTCACGCCAAAGGGCAGCATTTCTGTAAAGGTGAAGCGAGTAAAAGAAGAACCCTCTCGATTGGCCTTCACAATAACAGATACGGGCATCGGGATTGATCCGGAGCGATTGGATGAAATATTCGAACCCTTTGCGCAGATTGACAGCTTCATGACGCGCAGGCACGAGGGTACGGGGCTGGGCCTGGCTATAAGCCGTAAAATTGTCGAGATGATGGGTGGTGAAATTTATGCGGAGAGCGACGGCAAGACCGGCTCGTCGTTTACCTTTACTATGATATTGAAAGAAGTGACGGTTCCACCCCGAGAAGTTCATAATATCAATTCACTGAAGGCAGCTAGACAAGCAAGCATTTTGCTTGCGGAAGACAATAGAATTAACCTGCTTGTGCTAACCAAGATGCTTGAAAAGTTGGGGCATAGGGTCACAGCTGTAAAAAACGGTTTAGACGCGATCGAAGCTATACGCAGAGAGCCTTTTGATCTCATCTTTATGGACGTGCACATGCCCATATTAAATGGCTTGGACGCCGCCAGAAGGATAAAGGAAGAACGCAAGGAAAACAGCCCTTTTATCATCGCAGTTACTGCCAATGCCTTAAAAGGTGATAGAGAAGAGTGTCTGGCCGCCGGGATGGATGAGTATATAAGTAAACCTATTAGGAGTGAAGTGCTCCAAAAAATACTACAACAATTTGTAAGCTAGTACATAATAGGTTGGGTAACCAAGCCAAGGGTACTCTCGGGGCAAAATCTGGAGAGCATCCCCTTATCCTTATGCCTTCGGAGAATTTAATGTCTTTTCATATAGACAAAGTCTGACGTCAACGGGAGATTGTTATTCATGATACAATCCGTATTAACGCGCAATAACGTCAAGCTCAAGGGGAAGGGCAGCTCTTCGATGTTATTCGCCCACGGCTTCGGTTGTGATCAAAACATGTGCGTTTCGTATCGCCGGCCTTAGAAGAGCAGTTCAGTACGGTCTTATTCGACTTTGTAGGTACAGGACAATCCGATCTACGGGCCTATGATCCTGCACGATACCAGACGCTCGAGGGTTATGCTCAGGATGTGTGGAAGTTTGCGATGCATTGGAACTCTCTGACGTTGTCTTCGTAGGACACTCCGTCGGAGCGATGATCGGGAATTCTAGCCCCCATCCGAAGCCCAAATTATTTCAAGTGCTTAGTTCTGATCGGACCCTCCCCCCCGTTATATAAATAAACTACCTGACTATATCGGAGGCTTCGAACAGCAGGACCTGGAGAATCTGCTCCAATTGATGTAGAACAATTACTCAGGTTGGGCTGGCTATCTTGTCCCTGTTATCATGGGGAATGGGGATCGCCCGGAACTGGCCGAAGAGTTGAAGGAGAGCTTTTGCGCTGTAGATACCGTTATTGCAGGTCAGTTTGCCAGAGCGACTTTCTTTGCAGATAACCGTAAGGATCTCCCCTTAGTTACGGTACCTTCGCTGATTCTTCAATGCAGCCAGGATCTGATAGCTCCCCTGGAGGTAGGATCGTATATCCATCTGCACACTCCGAACAGTACACTGCGTCTGATGGAAGCAACTGGACACTGCCCTCATGTCAGCCATCCCGAGGAAACCATACGGCTTATCCAAGCGTATGTTATGACTGGATGTTGAGGTTATTCGTCATGGAAGGAGCCAGAAACGAATGGACGAACGATTCAGCGAGAAACCCTGTGGCTGCCTGTCTATGACAGAAGACCAGATGATCACGGATGTCAGCGAAACACTTCTTCACCTGCTTGGCTACGACCGTTTCGGTTTGTGCGGCAGCCTGTTCGAATCGATCCTGACGCGCTCAAGCCGTTTGTTTTTTCAGATGCATTATTCCCCACTTATGAAGCTGAAGAACCGTGTTGAAGGTATGTATCTAATTTTGCGTACTGCGGATGGCAAAGATGTGCCTGCGATCCTGCATTCCATCCGGCAGGAAAGCGCAGGACAATGGATACACGAGTGTGTCTTCTATCGCCCCAGGCCGAAGCTCCATTATCAAGTGGTGACATCCGAAAAGCACATAGACGCAGCGCCAACGGATAAACAATCGACAAAGGTACTTCTGGATAAGTCAGAGATTAAGCAGAGAAGCAAAGATCTTGCATGCTCTGCCTCAACCCCAGGATAGTTCCCAAGAAGCGAACAATATGTTTCGGAAGTGGGCGTAGGCTGAATTAATAACGAGAGATGGTAGAGGAGACTTAGTAGCTGCAGACATTCGGATGGTTATGTTTTAAAAAGGAGCGCCTCGGTATGATGGGTTTGTCACTACACCATCGAGGAGGCGCTCCTTACTATGAATTTTAAGTCATCTGTCTATTCCATCTGGACGTCCTAGACTAGCCCGCTGCCGTTACATTTGGCGTATCACAATATACGTGTTTTTACAAAACGGTACCCAAGTTCTCCATAATGCCTCAAAATCCTGGATTAATACTTTTCGGTTATAGTAGGTTTCGTTACAGTTAATGGTGTGTTCCAAAGAGTCTGCCAAGTAAAAATATTCCTCATCATAACCAACAACCGGTACAAAGTGTAAATCCTTTTGGTTAGGAAAAACCCGTATAAACGCAATGACTGGAATACCTAGATTCACTTGTTTCTTTAGGGTATCAACATTCCCACAGAAAAAAGAAGCGTCATAACCTAGTCTTTTAAAGAACAAGACAATGCCCTTAGGGGTAACCGTTCCATCATATAACTTTCTAGAGTAATCTTTATAGAGCTTGTTGCCATCCGACTCCATCCCAAGATGTCTCAGCACGTATGCGCTTGAAAATGCGGCGCACTCATAATTATGCTGAATATCCATCCTATTCGGGGTGGGGATAACAAACGACTTCGGAATCGCGCTGGTCGAGATGAAGTCCTTACTCGGGAGCATAAAATAATATAAAACTAAGACGGACAGGCATATACCTATTGCTATTATCGAAATAAGATAAACCCCATCGGTACTCCTCCTAAAAACTTTGCGAAGACAGCCGATCATCCTGGCCAGCTGCCTTCGTATCTTCAACTCGAATACCTCATTAGCGCAGCGAAGCAGCCCAGCCTCCATTCTCGGTACGGGCAGATTTCGGCGTCTCCAGCAGGGTCTTACGAAAGAATACCTTGAACTGAAACCTGAGGCAGTCTCCGGAGGCCAATTTTCCTAAGGAAGTGAAGCATCGGCATGAGATTACTGATGATGGGGCCGGCAATCTCATTTCCATGAGCGTCCATAGACTGCGATAAGCTCTGAATGAAGGAAAGTAATTCGGGTATCGGCAGCTTAGCGGTCTCAGCCAACGTAAGGCCGTTAATGTCAATATCCATTATATCCTTACTCAACTTCGTCCCCCAGCACGCCGGACACTCCGTTTGTTGGGAGAAAAATGAAATCATCCTCCGATTGCCTTGGCCGGTTGTGCGCGCATCAATCATGAATTGAATATCGGATACACAGCCGCGGTAATAGTCAATACGTGGCCTCTTGTTATATACAAACGAAACGGGTTCCTTGTCATACCCATACAGCAGGATGGAAATAAACTGCTGATCCTGCTCCTCAAGCGGCCTCTGGTAATCGATACCAAGCATCGTAGATAGCTGCCTGATCCTCTGCACTGGCGCACAATTTGTTCCAGCCCATAAAAGGACGGCACCGTTTTTGAGCGACAGTTCGGAGGCGATCATGCGGCTGGGGTCAATGTTGGCCGGACCCACGCTTTCACTACACTCGGCACAAGGACTATATGGACCGGCGCCTCTCATCTCCGCGATGCTTCCGTAAAGTGCTCCTAGATACTCCGATACGTTCACCATGACGCCTACGAGTGCGCCTGGACGTTTAGGATTGAACGGTTTAATCGAAACCTGCGCGCGATACATGGCCTCACGCTCCTTCGGATACGTTAATTTATACTGAGCAGGCTCATTCCTCCCTATAGATACCCCACTAAATATTACCACATATTTCAAGCGTCCAGCCCTTTAGCTTAACGAGAACTAGGGAGCAGCTGCCCGCGGCGATCTGCTCCCTGGTGTTATGCTACTTTATGTGGATGTTGTTTATAATTGCACCAGCATAGAAAATATCATAAAGGACATCGCAACGAGTACAAAAACAAAAAAAGAAAACCAATTGCAAAAGTATGCCAGCAGAATACAAAAGGACTACCGCATAGAAATTTAACGCTATCCTCGACCCCTTCCTCCAAACCTCAGTTATTGAACTAATGTTCTCCGTCCCTCAGTATTAAGGATTTATCTCACGTATGCTCACTCATTCGCAGGATTTTATCACCTTGGAATGCAGGATTAAGCCAGGAAATAATTCCACAGACATCCATAAGATCAGTTTTGGGTATGCGGGAATAGAAGAAACGCTCAGAAACATTTCCCCAGGTCTACTCTACTGCACGCATACTCCACAATCCCTTGGAGACTAACCATCCCAAGGCTCTACGGGTCTGTGCCCTTACATTCCTTCGTTACACCTGTCCAAGGTATGGAGACCGATAGCGTTTAGTGAATGGGTCTGTGCCCTTTTTGGGAACGAACTCGGTCCTCCGTGCTTTCTTTGTTCGAAATCCTGCGAATGAGTCAATCCACGTTTGAGCTTACATTCTTACGCTGCTTGAAGCGAAGTGTGCACTGTTTTTTCAGGTGTGAAGGACTCTCCACTGTGTACCATTCCAATTAATATCCGCGCCAGTTTCCCCAGCAGTTTAAGTATCGACTTCTGTTTGCTCATATGCTTCACTTTGAGATTATTCTCATGTAACTGCCGGAAGATCGGATTGACTCCTGTTAAGGTTAGGGTAGCAAGATACATGTACTTCCGGAGAACGGCACTCCCTCGCTTGGAGAGTATAACCTCCCCTTTACGTTTCCCCGACATGCATTCAGCCAGGTTTAAACCAGCTTTTCGCAGCAGTTGACGCCCATGAGCATACTGCGTTAAATCGCCTGCGCCAGAGAGAATGGCTGCTATATAAATTGTTCCCAGACCTTTAACTGAGCGCATTTGGCCAGCTATGGGGATGTCTTCGAGCAGCAATGCGACGTCCCTTTCAATCTGCTCTAAATGACTTTCGATTCGTTCATACTCTTCAATTAACCGCTGTAGATCCTGCTTGGCCTCATGGAGCGACGTAAGTCCCCTACACTCTGGTTCGCCTTAGAGAGCAGTTCCGCGGCTTTCTGAATACCTGAGCAGACGCCAGCTCGCTGCATGTGTTTTCTCCAACCTGTAATAATCTCTGCAGTGGAAAGGCCTCTCAGATCAAGTGGAGACGGGAACTCCTTCAGTGTCGCCAACGATCTTACGCCCGTCCACTTATTGAATACGGAAGCATATTCGGGGAAGCGGATATCCAGCCAGCGAATAATACGATTTTGCAGTCGTACGCTATTGGTAACCCAGAATTCCCGGTCACTCATCATGACTTTCAGCCGCTGAAAGCTTTCGGCCTGCCGACTGTACTCGTAGTAATAGCCACGGCTAACGACATCTGCAATAACCAATGCATCCTTTGGATCGCTCTTGGATTGACAGTTATCCCGATTTTCCTTGTTCCTTTTGGTTGTTGCCGGGTTTACCAACACCACATTAATCCCTAGCTCAACAAGCCAATTGGCCAGGTTATACCAGTAATGTCCTGTCGGCTCCATGCCGACAATGAAGCTCTTTAAGCGGTGTTTTTGCTGCAGTGACTCGATCCAGCGCTTCAGCTTTTCAAACCCTTCCGCAGTGTTCTTGAAGGCAAGATGACGATTGGAAAGGACGATTCCCCGGAAGTTGGTGGCTTGTGCGACATGAGTTTCCTTGGCCATATCAATTCCTACAACGAGGTGAGAGGTAGTGATTCGTTCAATCCGTTGATTTGTGCGTCAGATTGCTTAAACTTCATAGTAAGCAGCGCCTCTTTGATGGTGTATTGGACAAACCCATCATACCGAGGCGCTCCTTTTTTGACAAAGCCGTTTTCTTAGGCTATACAGGAATGTTTAGTTGAACGTCAATTACCTCGATAAAGGTTTCTAACTTTAAGAATTGAAGATTTCTCTATTTGCTTTAACAACATCTTGAATTGAAAAGGAACCACCAGTAGAATTTAGCTTTTCCATCACCTTATCACGTAAAATTGGAGCTTTTTCTTTATTCGCTTTAGTTAAGGCTATAGCCAGTTCCTCTTTTGTAAGTTCGGTGCAGTACGCAGGGGTTCCTGGTTGTTGTCTCCACGAATCGTTTAAAGAACCACTGTCTACGGCATCGAAGCCTAGATCGTTTGCTACACCCATGATGATTTGCTTATGGGATAAGTCATCGCCAGCAACCGCTATAGCAATGCGTCCATTCGTCCCTTCGGGAGTTCCATGATGCTCTAACGTATAGGCTAAGAAATTGTTGAATGCTTTAATGATGGGTTTCCCTAAATGCTTGGATACCCAAACACTTTCAACCATCCCGTTCTCAACTTCTTCGATTTTACCGCTCAATTGAGGATAATAGTTTGAAGTATCCACAATGACTACTTCCTCCCCAACTTTATCAATAATGTTGCGAATGCTTGGTAGCACATGGAAAGGGATAGATGTTATAAGAACATCAATGTTTTTAATTACATCTTCAACGATTACAGGTGTTCCTGAAAGCTTTTTTCCTTCCAAGCGTTCAATTCCACGAGCATCTGCAATCTTAACATCATGTCCATTTGCAACCAATTTTTTCGCAATATTAGACCCAATTGGTCCTGCACCTATAATTCCAAATCTCATTTCCATTCCTCCAATATTCTATTTTATGTCCCCTGATTGAGTAATCTGTATACATGTACTAATATATATACGTTGCTCGGATATTTGAAGAAGGCAATAAAAATTGAGATAGTACACTTTTTCGTACCTAACAGCAGAAAAGAGTGATTAAGGTGTCTAGAATAGATGAAGATGGATTTAGTGACGAATGTAAGAAAGATCATAGAGAAGTACATGGTATCGCCTACACACAAAACATACTTTCGGGACGTTGGAAGTATCTAATTCTTTGGTTTTTAAAATTTCGCCCGCGTCGATATAATGAAATTAAGAGTCGATTATGGGGACTTTCACAAGGTTCCCTAACAAAACAACTTCGAGAATTAGAAGCTGATGGCTTAATTAATCGTAAAATTTATCCAGAAGTACCCCCGCGTGTAGAATATTCATTAACATCAAAAGGTGAGGAGTTGATTCCAATTATTGATTTAATGGAGGAGTTCGGAAAGAAGTTTGGAGACAAATAGAAGTTTAATTGTTAGTTGAGAAAAACGGCAGCCTTCCACGGCTGCCGTTTCTTTGTAATCGTTGAGCTATAGTTTCCCGTTAGCTCAACGAAATCCCTAACCGTATCATTGAACATTTGGAGATTTCTTAACGCTTAAATTCTTGTCCTCTTTCAGATCAAACAACTTAAGTTTCAATCCAATACACAACAATGCAATCAGCAGAAACAATATTCCGCTCCACGTAATGTTATGTGTTCCCAGATGGGATAGAAACCATCCGCCTAGGGCGGTGCCGAGTGTGATACCCAGATTTCCGAAGGAGACAAATAAGCTGTTAGCAAACTCAGGTGCTTCACGGGCCTCCGAGGTTAACCATGTTTGGCTTATAATGAGACCGCCGGTAAAGACGGCTCCCCATACCAGTACGATGGCAATCATCGGAACGGAGTAACGTCCAAGACAAAATATCAGCAAATACATACCGATAAGCACAAAGGGATAAAACACGGTGGTTTTGATCAAGTCCTTACTTAAATATTTTGCCGTTTGCAGATTCCCAAGTATCCCGCTGATGCCAAAAAGAACGAGCATAAAACTGACGGTTTCACCGTTCATTCCTGTCACCGTCTTGAGATACGCTGCAAAATAGGAATAGACAGAATATAAAGCCGCCAGGATGAAGCAAGCCGTAGTAATGTTAAGCCATAGCTGCGGCTTTGCCAATATACGTAATTGTCGGCCATAGGTCAATTTACCTTGAACGGGTAACGATGGAACGAGCGCAGCAATTCCGAACAGGGCTAGCGTATTTATTCCGGAAGAAAATAGAAAAGCGGCTTCAAGTGAAAACTGATCCCCAATATACGAAGTGACCGGAATGCCTATTACCATCCCGACCGTTAAACCCATAAAAACTTTGGCCACTGCGTTGGTACTTTGTTCTTTTGGAACCGAGCTGACGGCTGCTACAAATGCAACAGAAAAATAAACGGGATGAAGAAATGCAGGCAGCAGTCTTGACAGTAATAAGGCAGTAAAGGTTGGGGCAAAGGCGGAAATCAGATTAGAAATGGCGAAAACAGCAAGTACTCCGCACAGAATCTTTTTTCGGTTAATACCGGAAAATAAAAGAGTCATAAACGGACCAGAAATGGCTATGATCAAAGCAAACATGCTAACGAGCAAACCTGCTTGAGAAGCACTGACTTGGAAGCGCTCAGAAATTCGAGGCAAAATCCCTACTACGCCAAGCTCCGTATTGGCAATACCAAATACGCCAAGGGCGATAAAGAAGATGAATAAAGACTTGTTCGTTTGCAATTATCTTCATCCTTTCAATTGTGAACATAGTATATTATACATATATTTATACTTGGTTTTAGTGGAAAGCCACCCCCTATGCTAAATAGAAGTTAGCTACTTCATATTCTGTCAGTGTATTATTCAGCTGAACGGTCTGTTGGTTGTTCGATTAACTTTTGCTTTAATGCGTACCTATTCTCCATTTCCTTGTAAGTAATTATTTTTTCTTCCAGTAATTTAAGATTATTCTGAAGTTCTATGATTGCTTTTTGAACTGTGGTGTAATGTTCCTCTAGAAGAATCCTTCTTGTAGTAAGAGTCGAATCTCCCTTCCTTTTTAGTTCAGCAATTTCTAGCATATTGGTTAATGACATTCCGGTGGCTTTAAGACGATTAATAAACTCGATCCAAGTTACGTCTTCAAAAGTATAACAACGATGTCCATGATCATTACGATTAATGGAAGTGAGGAGACCTATTTGCTCATAATAACGAAGCGTATGGACGCTAAGGCCTGTAAGGGCGACTACTTGCCGAATGGTTAGTGATTTATTCATGACACCAGTATATCCCTTCGAGTAAACTCGAACGCAAGATTTATTTTGGGGTTTCAATTTTAACATCACAAAAAAAGAAAGCTGATTGTTGGCCAGCTGCCTCCGCTACATCCCCAAGGGCCTTATTGCAGTAACCTCCCTCTATGGAGAATAGGATCTTCGTCCGTATGTTAATTTTGTTCCGACTTATCCGTGCTTCAATTGTCTGTACTCTTGTTATTTACGTTCGCCTTCTATGAATTAACGTGTAATCTAAGCTGCTAACGACACTTCCGTGAACCTTGGGATATCCTCCAACATCTTTTCTTCACTAAACCGATGCCCCTTTTTCAGGACACCAAAGAGAATTCGAATTAGCTTACCGCATAGTGCTATGAGTGACTGCATCTTCTTCAATGGATTGGTTGGCCGTTTGGTGTAGTACTGGTGCAATGCTTTGAAGGCACGATTCTTTGCCACCAGCGGCATCATGACGCGAAATAGCAGCGCTCGCAGTCGCTTTCGACCGCGCTTTGTAATCTTTGTCTGTCCCTTGTGTTTACCGGACGTGTTTTCCTTTAAGTTCAAGCCGGCTAACTTTATGATCTGCTTAGGATGCCGGTATCGCCCAATGTCACCGACTTCAGCGAGGAAACCAGCTATGCTATCCCGGCCTATTCCTTTAATGGCCATTAATTGCTTCACATGAGGGATTTGCTCCAAGAGCTCATCCAGCTTTGCCTCAAGCTCAGCAAACTTACCTTCACGCAGTTCGTACTGTGTTAATAGTAATTGGAGCTCGAGTTTTGCTAATGCTGTACCTTCTCGCAGGCCAATAGAACGGCTTGCCGCCGCTTTCAGACTTCTCATACGTTCCATGCCGAGACCTCGCTTGGCAACCTTTCTGAGATGACTCAGCAAGGCTTCCTCTGACGTGAAACCAGCTCATGCGGTAACAAACAAAGACTGAGCATTTGGCGTGCTGACTTGCATTCCCAATCCTTAAATACCGTGAGGAACTCTGGAAAGTACCGATCCAACCAGTTATGAATACGGCCCTGCACCACGCGCAAGTCAGTCGACAGATGATCGCGAATTTTCATCGCTTCCCTGAGTTCGGCATATTTGCCTCGGAGAAGATTAGGTACGGCATATCTTCCATCTTTGACAAGTTGTGCGATGATTTTGGCATCTTTAATGTCGTTCTTGGTCGGCGAATTGTCGTCTAATTCTTTGCTTTTCTTCACGTGCAGCGGATTAACTACACCGCATAAAACTTGTTGTTCTTCCAGGTAATACGCGAGGTTCAGCCAATAATGGCCGGTTGGCTCCATGCCAATGATAGCATCCTTGAACCCTTGCTCCGTCGCAATTTTTCGGAACCAGTTAACGAACAATTCAAAGCCTTCTCGGGTATTCTCGAACGTAATAGGCTTTCCGAACTCGACTCCGCGGTAGTCTTGTGCTCGGGCCACATGTTTGAATTTTGCGATGTCCACTCCGACAATTAAGGTAGAAGAAGTGATTTGATTAATACGTTCATTTTGAGTAATATTCATCTTGTAGTCTCCTTGGTTTGTTTTTGGATCCGTTCGCTGGCGAGCTCTGGGACCCATAAACATCATACCAAGGAGTCTTTTTATTTCTCAAACTTCGTATTTACTCATAATAGGAATGCTGCCCGTTAACGTAATGAAGCTGCCGATCCTGCGGCAGCCTCGTCATTAGTGGTCACATGGTATCAAAAGTATTTGGCTTTTTCCATAAGCGTCTTCTGTATAACTCATACAGAGGGGCGATACCAATTATTGCAACCCCGATTATTTTAAGAAGTAGTATCAAGATCATCATTCCTTCCCAGGATAATCTTTCACCTTATAATACCACATATTGGAACTATCCTGCCCGTTAGCCATCCATGCCTGAACGACCACCCGAGAATTTTGAGCTATACGGCAATGAATACATGTTCTTGTCATTTACGGCTAAGGATGTATGTTCTTTTCATGCACTTTTGACAAGAACATATATCCTTAAAACGAAAAAAACGCAACTTATGCGGCCCTTAATGAATATATGTTCTTGTCCTCCGACATCGTGTCTTCGTGTGAATACAATACATGTTCTTGTCATTTACTGTCCGGTGAACCTAAAACAGTTGCATTGGTGAACTAAATTAAGTTGCATTCCCTATTTATGAAGCAAATACGGTTGCATTAAATCACTTATTAATGACAGTCGTGAACCTAAAATGGTTGCATTGAATCATTAGTATTAACAGTTCATCTCACCAAAGCAACCGACTTGGGTTCAAATATCAAGATGATATCAACAGCAGCGTCTCGATTACCTTTCAGAGTATGAACTAAAAGTTGTTGCATTCTATGCTCGCTGCCATTTCACCCGATGCAATATTCTGCATAGCGAATAATGGCAAAGCATAGTTGGTCTCCATGCGCCAATAATAATCGCAATCCAAGTCTTTGCCGAATGAGTGATCAGGCGCGTACTCGTTCTGTTTGTACCAGACGCCTGGCGCGAAATAATTGTAATCCCGCGTGTTGTCTGATTCGGCCATGACTAAGGAGATCTTCGTGGAGAAACCGAGATCATCCCCCGCCTTGAGTACCTTGACGCTGCGACTCACTTTGAATCCGCAGTCAGATGACTCATACACGTCTGAGAAGTAAAATTCCGAGCCTGAAGGTACAGTGAGCGTCCCTGTTGCAACAACTGAATGGGTCGTTACAACAACCTCGCTGTAGGCGGTATCATAAAACTCACTAAGCGCAAATGCCGTTTTGACCGTCACGCATAGAGGCCGTTTATTGAAATAGAGAAGCCGTTCCTGCTTACGCACCTCAAGTCCGCCATCCATGAATTCGATTCGATAGTCACCGCATGCCAGTGTTCCACACAAGTCCTCCTCTGTTGATGTGTCTGTGTAGGTATTTTAGTCCTCGTTGTAACGGCATGAAATAAACATATTAAATCAATATCGGAATATCCGGGAATCAGCATTGACGTAACGTATATAAGCTTCTTGACTGATCCGAAGCTGGTCGTCCGTCACGTTAGATGTATCATTAATTGCAAAATGAGGGATGTATCGGGCATCGATAAAGTTAGCCAATGCTTGGACAGGTCTTAACAGTTCGTCAATTGTGAAACGGTTAAAGCCGGTAGGTTGATAGGACTCCGCGGAGCCGTACGTGGAGACCGCCACCCCGATCTCTTTGCCCTTCATCTTATCCCCGCCTGGACCGTAAGCCCAACCGTACTGCAAGACGTCATCGAACCATCGCTTCAGCAGCGGTGGCGTGCTGTACCAATAGAACGGGTACTGAAAAATTATGCGCTCATGCGCTTCTAAGCGTGCTTGTTCCTTCTCAACATCGATCGATTCGTCGGGATAGACTCGGTATAACTCATGGACTGTTACATCTCGTTGTTCACTTAAGGCTTCCAGCCATGCTTTATTAATTCGGGACTGCGAGATGTTTGGATGTGCTGCGATAACTAACGTCTTCATTCTAATATCACTCCTCATTTTTTGTTTGCTGCGTTCCTTCACTGCCAGCTTCGCTTACATGAGTATCATACTCAGTTCGCTCACTTTAAGTAAGTACGCACTTTTCCGTGGATTACTTACGGATTCATTAGCTAAGATACTGCTTAGATATAAAAGAAGCGCCTCGCGTTTCATACGCGGGCGCCTGTATGCCTTTCTCTTATTGACGAGAATTAACGGTTCGATACGCGAGTCGAATCGGACGGATTCTCTGTCTGGAATCGCTTGCCCCATTTTTCCAAGGAGCTAATAGCCGGTCGAAGCGCCTCCCCAAGCTCTGTCAATTCGTACTCGACCTTCGGTGGGACGACAGGATACACTTCCCTGCTAACAATTCCGGCATCCTCCAGTTCACGCAGCTGCTCGGTCAGCATTTTATGATTGACCTCAGGAATAAGTTTCTTGAGTTCGCCGTAACGTTTCTTCCCGGTCAGCAATTTACACAGGATCGACGTCTTCCATCGTCCGGACAATAAGGATACGGAGAGATCAATCGGACATTGATACGACTTCCCGTTGTATACATAATCTGCC
This sequence comes from Paenibacillus sp. S-38, assembly GCF_049942825.1. Classification (NCBI taxonomy): domain Bacteria; kingdom Bacillati; phylum Bacillota; class Bacilli; order Caryophanales; family Paenibacillaceae; genus Paenibacillus; species Paenibacillus sp. S-38. Next base: position 1,643,940 of record NZ_CP187970.1, on the reverse strand, counting down.
CCTCTATCGATTGCGATGACCATCACTTCCCTTTTGGTTCGTATGGAACGAAAAAGTGCATTCTTCCTCGTTTCCACTTTATTATGTATTCTTAGAAAAGTAAACCATCATCGAACTGGAGGTGATCTGAATGCGAAAACACTATCTCGTGTATCTCGTTTCCATTGCGGCTTTTTTCGGGCCGTTTGTGCAGACGTTCTATACCCCGCTCCTGCCGGAGGTTGCCGAATTATTCCGTACATCTTCGACGGCCGTCAGCTTGACCATATCGGTGTATCCGATTATATTCGCGTTCATGCAGCTCATTTACGGTCCGCTAATCGATAAGTACGGGCGGCGCAAAATTTTACTGCTCGGCTTCCTGTTCTATTTGCTGGCTACGTTAGGTGTCTCGCTTTCTTATCATATTGAAATGCTGATCGTATTCCGCATCCTGCAGGCCGTCGGCGGATCAGTTGGCTCTGTTGCCGCATTAACGGTGATCGGCGATTTATTCGAAGGGAACCGAAGGGTTCGTGCGATGGGGATCTATCAGATGCTCGTTGCGTTGGGTCCGGGGCTCGGGCCAGTCTTCGGCGGGTATGTCGGGGAACGATTCGGCTTCCACCCGCTCTTGTGGGTAATGCTCGCAATCAGTACTTTATACTGGCTGGTCATCTATATTAGCCTGCCGGAGACGGGGATGAATAAGGTCGCTGGGGAGCGGTTCGCGCTCCGCCAGTTCTCGGACGTATTGGCGCACAGAAGCGGACAATCGGTTATTCTGCTCGGCATTATGCAATATACGGTGTTCTATATTTTAATTATCCTGCTTCCTTCGATTGCCACTGATGCTTATCGCCTCAGTCCGACCGAGACAGGCGTCCTCTACTTGCCGGTCTCTATCTGTCTCATTATTGGGAGTATCGTCTGCGGTCCCGTGCAGGTGTACATTGAGATACGCAGAATGTTGATTGCGACAGCCGTCCTTAATGGAGTGAGTGTACTTCTCTTGGCAATGTTGTCGCCCGTTTCATTAACATGGCTTGTCGTGTGCATCTCATTTTTCGGCTTCTCACTTGGCTTATCTCTGCCGCTGCAGACGGCATTGTTGTCATCGGAGCTCTCACGCATGCGTGCGACTGCAACCGGGGTCTATAATTTTTTCCGTTACCAGGGCATGACAATCGGTCCGGTGCTGGGCGCATATTTCTATCCCTTCGGCTATTCCTCAATCTTCTTGGTATTGTTCATCATCTATGCACTTGTAATCGTAATAATCAGCAGCCGAGTTACTTCAGCTCAGCGGGCTTGCGCAAGTGCAAACTAATTAACGGAGCCCGCATACCTGCGTGGCTCCGTACCCCGACCCGTACAGCTTCTCGAAAGCGTTCAAGAAGTGCTATAAAAATTTAACTTGTCAGCGACTAAGGTGCATCTACATCAGCAGATTCCGCTTCCGTTGAGAGCTTGGCGATCACCCTGCTCCGTGCCTCGTCCGTGAAACGGAGAACACCGTTTTCTTGAATCTGGATTTTGTACATATGTCTGGATAGTTGAACGACCATCAGAAAATCGGCAATGAATACATGTTCTTGTCATTTACGGCTAAGGATATATGTTCTTGTCATGCACTTTTGACAAGAACATATATCCTTAAAAAGAAAAAACCGCAACTTACGCGGCCCTTAATGAATATATGTTCTTGTCAGCCGACATTCGTCACCGTATATAATGTCATACATTATATACGACTTTCTCAAATCTGCAGTTTATAAGTCCCCATACACCGGAAGGTTCTTTCCGCGCTGCGATTCCAAGGTCTTCACGCGTTCCATGGCCTTCGCCCAGTCTCTCCACCAGCTGCCTGTCAGCTACGAGGCGACTTGGCTCTTACCTCGACCGGACTTGCACCGGCTCGTTGTGCCTAGCTTGGCTAGGCGCGCTATGTAAAAAAAGCCCAAAGGATGCCCTCCCTTGGACTCTTAAATGATTAATTTTTGACACCATAATGACTTTAGGTTAAAGCTTCCTTTTTTTATTCCGGTTGAATAAATAGTTGATTAGGAACATTCCACCAAAACCTAAAGGGACAACTGTAACAAGATAATAACCGTTTTTTGGAACACCCAACATGTTGCTAAAATATGAAAGTACGAATAACCAAATAGCTACAGTTAAGATGTTTAGAAAGGTTCGCATAAAATATTTATCCTATCCATCCATTATTGGGATAAGTGTCTATAGAATCAAGGTACTCAGCAATTTTTTCGCCAATGTCCATATATTCCGTAGCAAAATTGACTGCGGTACCAACAAAGATTGCTAACTTAGGAAAGCCCCATCCCATTAATTTACTTGTTACTGTTTGGGTGAAAATTCTCGCTGCTTCATGCTTTCCTTTTTTAATTATATACGATGATATAGCACCAGCACCACCTGAAGGCTCCACTTTGTTGAAAGGGTTATTAACGTTGGCACTTGGTGACAGCTTCGCTGGTTATTACCCCATATAATGTGAAACACTATATGAAAATACAGTAGATTCATAGCTTGGTCAACAAAACTTACATTTTAATATTACGTAGTATTTTGTACATATGTCATTAATTAAGGTAAATCCCTTTTACATCAATGGTTTTTATATAGTGTCATACATTATCCGTTCTGGTTCAACTATCGTTCTCCTATAGCTCAATGGAACAATTATGAATTCCTTCGCCTTGTTTCGTCAACAATACGATAGTTCCAAGACGAACGGCGACCGATCGAGTGGCAGGCCGCCGCTGTCTCATGATTAAGCTATCGTTCCCCGATAGAATTCCTGTAAAACGAATAATTTGGTCTTTGCAAAAAAACAAGCGCCTCGGTACGATGGGGTTGCACACGAGGTCATTGCCTCAAACCCAACATCCAGGAGGACGCTCTACTATGAAGTTTAAATCTCAAGACAAACAAAATCAACTCATTGAAAACATTACCTCTACCCACCTTGTAGTTGGCGTAGATATCGCGCAAGAGACCCATGTAGCCCGTGCAGTCAGCTACAGGGGCACTGCACTTGGAGCTCCAATCGACTTTGGTAATCACGACGAAGGTTTTCGTCTCTTCAGCCGCTGGATTCAAGATCTGCTTACGTCCTACAAGCTGAACAAGGTCATTATCGGCATGGAACCAACAGGTCATTACTGGTTGAGTCTGGCCCGGTGGCTTCAAGCTAAAGGTATTGAAGCCGTTCTCGTCAATCCCCATCTTGTCAAAAAGAACAAGGAAAACCGCGACAATACACCATCCAAAAGCGACCGCAAGGATGCTCTTGTCATCGCCGACATGGTCAAAAACGGCTACTATTCGCCTGTACGGTTTAACTCAGAGGCATACGAAGAACTGCGGATCCTCATGGCCAACCGGGATACGGTCACGAAAAGACTGAACAGTGCCGTGAACCAGCTGCATCGCTGGGTGGATATCGTATTTCCTGAGCTTCGGCAGGTCTTCAAAGTCCTTACCTGCATCAGTGCCATCGCCACTTTGAGGCTGTTTGCTCTACCGAAGGAGATTAGTAAGCTAACTCCTGAACAAGTAATTGCCGGTTGGAAGCAGTATGTGAAGCGTCATGCAGGTTTACGACGGGCTGAGCAGCTAATTGCCTTGGCAAAGCGCAGCGTTGGTGCTGTACAAGCCCTGCACGCTTACAAGCTCCACCTGAGTCAGCTGCTTGAAGAATACGACTTGGCAACTCGCCAGCTTGAATTAATCGAGAATGAGCTCAGGCTCGTACTTGGACGAATTCCCTATGCCAGTAAGCTGCTTGCGATTCGGGGAGTGAATGCAACCAGTTTAGCCGGCGTACTCGGTGAAGCCGGCGATCTAAGCGGATTTGCTCATGGTAACGTACTTCTCCGTCATGCAGGTCTGAACCTGGCGGAAGCCAGTTCAGGGAGATGGAAAGGGAAAATGGTACTCAGTAAACGTGGCCGCCCTCGGCTTCGGCGCTTCCTTTATCTCATGACGATGTGTATGGTGATGACCAATCCGGATGTGAAGGCCCTGCACCAACACAATGTCCGAGAAAAGAAGCTGAAGAAAATGAAATCCATTATGAAATTGTGCGGCAAGGTAGCAAGAATGCTTGTTGGCCTGGCTAAAAGCAGCGAAGCCTACAGCTCCGCCAAAGTATTTCCACAGGCGGCTTAAATCGCACTTCTCACCGGTTGATGTATTCGAAGGATAAAGAAGCACGGAGTATCGGGAGGCATTGCGCAAAAGGGCTCGGACCCGTTCCGATAGAAAAACCGACCTCCTACCCCTTAGCTAGATGTGACGAAGGAATGAAAGGGCTTTGACCCGTTGAGACGTGGGAGTGAAAATCGCTGGGGGCAGCATGGAGACGTGCAGGATATGGAATGATTTGGGTGATAGCTACTTCACCTTTGTTCCTGCATGCCCTTTTAAGATGATCCAGGCTACCGGCTCCACACGTATCATTCTGTTGAACAATTAGCTAAGGTGTAATCCTGCGAATTCATGAGCTTGAGTGAGATTTTTGAATCATTTCGAGGGAGTTCAAGGAGGGTATAAAACTACTGACTATCTTCCTCGAATATCCATCGTTGATCGTAGTTGGTTATTTTCCCTTTATTCTCAGGTAACTCTTTGAGTTCATTTCCATTAAGATCAGTGTTTTTCCTATTAAGGACAAACGGTCCGTTAACTCCTCTATACCATGCAATATGCTTAGCACCTTGCGTTGAATATTCGATTTTGTAAAATGTGTTGTCGTATCCTTTTCTCATTCCAACTCGGCTTTCCATGGTATCTACAAACGGGCTATCTTCAAGCTTTACTTCTTTTATTGAAATGACTTCCCCGTTTTTAGAGGCTATGATCTTGTTAATCTCGTTTGTATGTATTTTCTTACCGCTAAGCCAAAGTATCGCAAATAAGATAATGCTTATTATTAAGAGTAACCCAGCAACAAAACCTCCAGCTTTACTCCCATATCTTCTAACCTCCATTTTATCACCTCATAATCTCCGTATCTAATTACGTCTCCAGTAGTCAAAATTACATTTCCGTGCTCTATTTTCATTTGTTCTGACATTCGCTGTTTCAGCTTCACACGATATCCATGATACCATGAAGGACTTCATTCTACTTCAGTATTATTGCGTTAAACTGCCCGTTACTTTAATGAAGAAGGGAGCAGCTGCCGCGCGGCGACCTGCTCCCTGGTTATTGCGCTAACGTTCCTCGTTAGTTGAAGCATCATTGCCCCCTAGCTATCAGCAAAAACGACCACTATAAATTTCTGGTTGGAAGCAATCTTGCCAGATTCAGCGTTGGTACTACTGAAACTGAATGAGATTCGAGCATTTCCAGTCTCCTTATAAAATCCTTAGAATCATCCTTTATCATGGAATCAAGAACAAGAGAAAAGGATGATACTTGTGAAAAACATGATCTTGCAAACGAACAGCCTATGCAAAACATATAAAAAGCAGTTAGCCGTCAAGGACGTATCGCTTGCCATTCCGGAGCATTCCGTTTATGGGCTCCTTGGCCCTAACGGCGCAGGAAAATCTACGACGCTTAAAATGTTAACCGGTATGCTTCGGCCTACATCCGGCGAGATTTGGTTCCAAGGCAAGCCTTGGGCAAGAGAAGCCCTTGCCCTTATTGGAGCTTTAATTGAAGCCCCTCCCCTTTATGACAACCTGACTGCAAAAGAAAACCTCAAGGTGCGCTCAGCCGTACTCGGCCTGCCAGATTCCCGCATCCAAGAGGTGCTGGAAATCGTCGAGTTGACCGATACGGGCCGCAAACGGGCTGGCCAATTTTCCATGGGTATGAAGCAAAGACTTGGCATTGCCATCGCGTTGTTGAACCATCCAAAACTGCTTATCCTCGATGAGCCGACCAACGGACTTGATCCGATCGGCATTCAGGAGCAGCGCGAGCTGATCCGTTCTCTCCCTAGCAAAGGAATAACGGTCATCTTGTCCAGCCATATCTTATCAGAAGTCGAACAGATCGCTGACTATATCGGCATTATCGCGGGCGGTTCCCTTCGCCATCAAGGAGCGGTTGACCCGGAAGAAAACCTCGAAGCTTTATTTATGCAAATCGTCCGAGAACAGCGGGAAGGAGGCAACTGATATGTGGACCGAAATTGCGATGGAAAACTTGAAAATGAAACGCACCTTCACAAAAAAACTCATCTGGCTTACGCCAATTGCAACGATGTTGTTAAGTGCTCTGCTGATGGGCGGCCATCTGTTTAAGAGCGGCAGCTATAACTGGTTCTATACCCTCATGCTGCCCGGTGCCATCGCTCTTCTGTGCACCGGCGTCGTTCAGAAGGACAGTGGAAAGCTTCGTTACCGTGCGCTGCTTGGCCTGCCGGTTGCACCAAGCCGGTGGTGGTCGGCTAAAATCGGCGCATCCGTGTTTTTCCTTTTTCTTACTTTCACCATTTTCTTTATTGGGCTGTCACTTGGGGGTTACGTATTTGAAGGCAGCTTATCGCTGCTAAGCGACGCCGTTGCTTGCTTGATGCTCTTTTTGGCTTTCGTTTGGCAAGTTCCGCTTTGCATGTTAGTCGTTGAAAAACTGGGTTCCGCCGCCGCTCTGATTTTCAGCGTAGCTGGAAACATGGCCGGGGTTGCTGTGATTTCCACCTCATCGTTATGGTGGTCAGTACCTTACGGAATCGCAAGCCGGATCATGATTCCATTAATCGGCGTTTTGCCAAACGGTATACCGGTAAACGGTGACGACCCCCTGACGGATTCCGGCGTCGTCCTTCCTGGGGTTATGCTATCGCTATTGTTGTTTGCCTTCTTATCAATGCTGACCTCGTACATGTTCCGTAAAAGGGAGGCTGTATAAATGAAAGCCTATTTCGCTTGGTTAAAATCCGATACGTTAAAGCTTAAAAGAGACCCCTTCCTGCTACTTCATATTTTGATTCCTCTGATCGGCGCGTTCTTGTTCCTCGCTTACGCTTCGATAGCGCCGGGTTCGCGGCTTATCATATCGGATGCTTATGTGAAAACCGTGGGTATAGCCTTCCCGACGCTGATCGGCGTCGCCTGCTCCATGGCCGCCCAGAAGGAATACGAGGCCGGAAACTACCAGCATATACTTGCCTCCCCCTCCAGGCTTGTTCCGTTCGCAAGCAAAATGACAATGCTGCTGGGTTTTGGAGCATTTGGCGTCCTGCTGGCCATGGCCAGCTTCGGCGGGTTATTACCTTATGTGGAACAAGGCTCTTCATTTCCGTTTGGATACTTCATGAATGCGGCAGCCTTTTTATTTGTCGGTTCGGTTTTTATTTATTTCTTGCTGTTTTATATCAGCCTTCGCTTCGGTAAAGCTGCCTCCATCGGCTTAGGCGTAATGATAAGCCTTCTTTCCGCCCTATTGCTGACTGGGCTAGGCGAAGGAATTTGGCCTTTTGTTCCGTTTGCCTGGTCAACAAGGTTCGCTGAAAGCTTGCTCTCGACGGGGATGGGTTACGTGATACTGCCCCCTGCTGCCGGGGTTAACGGCTTGGGTTTCTGTCTATGCTTCGCCGGTACGCTTATTCTCGTGCTATTATTAGGAACATGGGTATGCCGATGGGATGGCGCAAGATCCGCGGATTAATAAGCTGGGAGTGAACAGAGATGGCCAATCTATTGGCGGTTGACGACGAAACAGCCGTTGCCGCATTGATCAAAAACGTGCTTCAGAAGGACGGGCATATGGTGACGGCATTAACGGATCCCAGTCAAATTGCCGGAATGCAGCTGGGGAAATTCGATCTGATTTTGCTGGATGTCATGATGCCCGGCATCGACGGCTATGCCGTTTGCAGAGATATAAGGACCAAGGTGGACTGCCCGATTTTGTTTCTGACCGCAAAAACGATGGAACGCGACGTGATGGCCGGCCTTGCAGAAGGAGCAGATGACTATATCTCCAAGCCGTTTGGCGCTGGCGAGCTGCGGGCAAGGGTCGCGGCGCATCTGCGGCGCGAGCGCCGGGAAAGGCGGAGCATCTTGTCCGTTGGTGAAGCGGCTTTCAACTTGTCAGGCAAACAGCTGGAAGTCGGAGGAGAAGCCGTGCCGCTGACCAAAAGCGAATATGAAATATGCGAATTTTTGGCGCGAAACCGGGGCCAGGTTTTTTCCAAAGAACATATTTACGAATCGGTATTCGGCTACGAGGGGGAGAGTGACGCCACCGCCGTCGTAGAGCATATCAAGAATATAAGGCGGAAGCTTGCCCAAGCGGGATTGACACCAATCGAAACGGTATGGGGCATCGGGTACTTATGGAAAGGATAATCTCGTCAAGGAAGAAAAAGCCGGTTAAACTGAGCATGTTGTTCGTCCGCTACCTATCTGTATTTTGCATAGGGACACCGCTTCTTGTTGCCGTGGTTTTTATCTTGTTTTATTCGCTGTTATCTTCGGGATCGGTACTGCCCGCCAATTTTGGCGAAAAACAGGTCAGATCGGCAACTGAATCGGTTGAAGCCGGAAACGGCTTCGTGCCGGACTCATCATCGGATGTGTTCAAATATGCAATATACCGTTCGGATGGCGGCTTCACAGACGGTGGCTTAGCTTATAAGCGGGCTGAATCGGCCAAACAGCTTATGCTTCAAACGGACATCGCAAAAAAAATTCCTTATTATTATGCGAAAGCCGTTTCTCCGGACGGCGACATATATATATTCCAGTATTCTCTCTGGGCACAATACGCCACCCCAGACTTGAGAAAATGGCTGCCAGCGCCTGAACTTCTTGCATTCTTCGCATTTTGCGCCGCTTTCCTCATCTTTGTGGCTATGTTAGCAACGGCATTTGGGCGGCAGTTGTCCCGGAAAATGGACGGGCTGAAGCAGGCGACCCGCAAGGTGCAAAATCAGGATCTCGACTTCGACATTAAGTGGAGCGGCGTTGCGGAAATCGATGATGTGCTTTATTCCATTAGCACGATGAACGAAGCGCTGAAAGAGTCGTTAAATCGCCAGTGGAAGTTGGAGAAAAACCGTAGGGAGCAGATCTCGGCGCTGGCGCACGATATTCGTACGCCGCTTACGGTTGTGCTGGGCAACGCCGAGCTATTGGCGGAAACGCAGCTGTCGGGCGAACAATCTGAATACACTGCTTTCATATTGGACAGTAGCCGTCAGATGGAGCAATACATGAATACGCTGATCACCATGACTAAAATGGAAAAAGAATCAGCTTTTCTGCCAGAAGCCGTAGACAGCATCACGTATTTCGAAAAGCTTGAAAACCAGACTGCCGCGTTAGCTTCCGTCAAAAAAATTAAGGCGTTGTTTTCCGCACACGGCTTGCCAGCTTCAATGTGCGTCGATCCCGAACTACTGGAGCGTGCGGTGATGAATGTCATATCGAATGCGGTCGATTTCTCCCCGGAGCAAGGGGAAATCGAAGTTGTCGTAACAGTGTCTGGCGGCATGATCTCCCTTTGCGTCAGAGACAGCGGCCTTGGGTTTTCCCCTGCCGCATTAAGGCACTCCGTAGACCAGTTTTTTATGGACGATACGTCAAGAAGGTCAAATTCCCATTTTGGCATGGGGCTGTATATTGCGAACCATGTGATGAGCCTGCATAAAGGGACGCTACGTGTCGCCAACTGCGCGTTGACCGGAAGCGGTCTAGTTACGTTGGAATGGCCGGCATAAATTTGATGTTACGTCACTCCGGTATCCCCATACAACCGCCGTTCATTACGACGGTTGTATTATTTTTTCTCGTGACGTCAATGGAAAAGCAATTGATCGTTTCGATCAGCTGCTCCCGCGAGCCAGCTGAACCAGACAAAAAGCGGAACGTATGCAGATACATGGTATCATATCCCTTGCAGCGGGCGATCGGAGGCAGATTTTTGATTATACGAGGAAATCACTGGACACAGATCGCGTTGTTCAAGTTATTATCACTTCTGCTGGGAAATCCGAATTTAATGATCCAATCTATACAGGATAAGTCAATACGAAACCAGTGACCTCCTCACGAAAACAATCCCGAAACATCCAAATACCGCAAAACCATAAAATAATGAGATATATCGGTCCGCTACGTCAACGAGGCTGCCTGTTATAGCCGCGGCAACCTCGTCGTGATGTAGTGGATCTATCGTCTCCCGTTACTTCAATGATTGCCAGTTGATATATTCATTGAGTTTCGCTTTATTCTTTTCGAAATAACTAAATAAGTGATCAAAAATGTTGTCATTATCGCGGTAAAGGTACAAGTGATCAGCCAGGGAAGCAACTTCACTTAGTAGTTCGGATAGCTCCTTACCATGAATATTACGTGAATTAGTAACTTGATATTGGGATAAATGAATAAGATTTTCCCTTAATCTTAACGTGTTTATCCCATTTGATATTAGCAAGCTTTTGATATCTTTCATGATCTCGAAGTCCTTGGTCGCACTAATACGGAACAAAGCCTGAATCGTTTCCTCAAAATATGTGCCCGTTGAATTTTCTAAAAAGCCAATAATTCCGTTCATTTGAAGTTCAATATCAAAGTCCAATATCAGTATTATGTCTTGTAAAACAACTGGAAGTTGGATGAAAATTTCTTTGTCTCGGAGTTTTGTATAATTACTTTTATAAATATTCATTCCGATATGATCTATTATAGCTATTGAGGGCAAAGCATTCAGTTCATGTTCTGGTAATAGACTCTTTACGAGTTCCCTAGTACTCTCCATGTTTCGCCTCACCAACTCATTAATATTTTCATTAGACTCCCCGTTTGTTGCGGTAACGTCTCCCGATAGTTTAATACAGTACCTCTACATCTTCAGCGATAACTTCAAGAGAAGCATCATCCTCATCTCTCCAGTTTGCAAAGAGAAACTTGCGATAAGGTCCGTTTATACGCATCTCACTTAATGCATATAGCATCATTCCGAGCGGTCTATTAGAATTAATGGTTTGCACCCCATTGAACTTTATAACGATTCTTTCGCCTTCATACCCTTTTAATGTGACCGAAAGAAGCGTGTTTTCCCAAAGAATGCTCTCAACGTTACTATCATGTATCCTATAATCACCTATGTAAGCCAGGAACTCCTCAGTTTCAGTGTTCAATATAATCCTCTTCTCTTCATTGGTTAGTCTTAAATAATTCAGTATTCGTGATGAGTTATTAAATTCCTGTTTTGTAATGACAGAAGGAGCAGCTACAGCGGTGGCAAACTGCTCCTGGATGGCTTTGAACTAACGTTCTCCTTTAGCTTAATGATTGCTGCATTATTCTGAAGCTTCCTCATCCATCTGAGCAGAAACTAAGATGGATAACCCACGCTCACCGTAATCCCACATTTTTACCCAAGGGTAGGTTCCAGAGGGCAGTAAAAAAGTTCTCACTTCCAACGGCTTAATAATTTGCATATCTCATTCGATCCCACTTGATGATGTGCCTGGATGAATGATTACATCCCTACCTGTGTCATTGTAATATTTGAATTTCATAATAAATTCCTTCCTAGCAGTGCCTACGAAGACAACTGCCGCGGCTGTCTGCTCTATGTTTTTTGAACTATCGTTCCCAGTTAGCGAAATAACCGGAGACCGATAGTATTAATTATTCTCTGGATATTTCTCTAGCTCTTCTTTGATAATGTCTAATTCAGCAGATAATCCCTTGAAAAGCACCTCGTTTTGGGGAGCGTTTCTTTCTTTAAAATTTGTCGATCCAAAAAAGTTGTATTCTAAATTCATGATACGTTTTTTAATTGACTCACCAACTTCATCAAATTTACTTTCATAGAAACCATCGATTAATGTTCTTTTTGAATAAGGAAAACCAACATGCTCAATACTTATTTCAAAAATTCTAACAATCTCTAGTGCTGTGATTTTAAAATCCTTTTTTCTTATTCTCAAATTAGACTTCTCCTTTTACTCAGGGATCTAAGTCCGATCCACATGTAAGCAAACGTTCCTCGCTTAGCTTAACGACTTCCAGCAGCACGCTCATCAGAATTTTCAGGCTTGCGATTGACTCGCCCCAATATGAATTGTCTCTGATACTGCCTAAGGGATTCAGCATTCGCTCCTCCCTCATAATCAGGGTCATTAAATTGGACCATATCATCTTCCCAAAAGCATATTTCGCATATATCATACGAACCAGGGGCTCATAATGTAATGTTTTATATCCACAACATGGACAATTATATTTTCCCTTCATAATAATTCCCCACCTGTTCAGTTTAACTATATTTTAACACATGGGTTTAAAGATAACTGCCCTTTAGTTCCCAGTTAGCTTAACTGAAAATTGATTATGCCTAATATCTCATATAGACACTTCTTTCTTTAAAACCAAGTGATTTCCAGAATGCATATCCAGTGTTGTTCCAATGCATAACCTCGATATCAATATTTTTAGTGTTTAGTACCTCAAGCAATTTCTCAAAAGCTATTTTGCCATATCCCTGTCTTCTTGAGTTTCTGCAGATAAAAAAAACTGTCTTAGGTATAAGGGTTGTCTTGCATGATTCACCAGCGCAAAACCAATGATTTCATCTCCGACTTCAAACTTATAGGCTTTATAGTCAGTGCTGATGAATTCCTTCATCCTTTCCTTCAGCTGTTCGACATTCATTGGATTATCATGGTTCTCATCTTCTATAAGCTGCTTGTTTAGGACAGCTAGAAGGTCCAAATCTTCTTCAGAGCAAATCCGAATTGATATTTTATTCACTAAAAATCACCCCAAAATTTGCATAGTGTTTTTAGAAGTATTAATTCGGGAAATGGATATATTATCCTTCCGTTAGCGTAATGAAAAAGCAGCCGGTCTTGCGTGGCCGGCTGCTACTGGTTCCTATTGAGCTAACGTTCCCATTTAGTTCAACAGAGACAGCCGATCATTGCGACCGGCTGCTCGGTGTCTTTATTCAGATTTCTTCCCTTGGACTTCAATTCCTGATAAAACTAAGCCGCTATTGAAGTGCGAGGAATCTAAGTAAATATATACTCGTCATGTACTGACCCATGTGCAATCCATCCATGAATCCTTACACTATACTTATTAGAAACGTGTGGCAACTTCCTTAGCATGAGCAATTGCCTCTTCTTTAATGGCTGGAGCTCGCTCTGATGATGCCGTTCCTTCAACAAATATGGCCTCCATAGATTGAATTCCATAGAACTGCAAAATCTTTTTCAGATAGCTGTATCCCATTTCAACTTCAGCAAGAGGACCTTTCGAATAAACAGAACCGCTAGCTTGAATGTGCAAGGCTTTCTTACCGGACAACAGACCTTCAGGACCATTCTTGGTATATTTGAACGTCTTGCCCGGAATTGAAGTCGCATCCGTGTATGCTTTCAAAACCGGCGGGATCGAGAAATTCCACATGGGGGAAACATACACGTACTTATCGGCAGACACGTATTGATTGACAATCTCGTCAAGCCGAGCTACTTTTGATTGCTCGGCTTTGGACAATTGATCAAAAGACGAACCCGACCGAAGCTTTTCCCAGCCACGCAAAACATCTGCATCGAACTGCGGAATATTCTCTTTGTACAGATCCAAATGAACAACTTCATCTGTTGGATTAGCTTCACGGTACGCCTCAATAAATTCTTTACCTACCGCGAGGCTAAAAGATTCCTGAGGATCAAGGGGATGTGCGGTGATGTACAGTATAGTTGCCATTATCAAAACTTCCTTTCTGTAATTAAATTAAGTACACTTTCTAGACCGATCATATAATATGTACTTACTTATTAAAAGTAGGAACAATTATGTGGTATAGTATTAAAAAAGGTACTGTTACGGAGGTCAACAAATGGAAAAGAATCCTGTCCAATGTCAATTCGTTACGGCGCTGGATTCGATCGTCGGCAAGTGGAAGCCGATTATCCTTTATCATTTGCTTCAAGGCAAACCTCTACGGTTCAATGAGCTAAGAAGATTGCTGCCCGGTATCACGCAAAGGATGCTTACGCTCCATCTGCGCGAAATGGAGGAGGAAGAGCTCGTTAAACGAGTCATTTATCCGCAGATCCCGCCGAAAGTGGAATACTCCATCACGGAATACGGCATGAGCCTGTCTCCAATTCTGGAAGCCTTACATCAATGGGGAGCGGCCCATGTCCAGCGAAAGCGACTCAATAAGGAGAATAACGAACAAACAGAAACAGACTAGCATTCGAAATTACGCTAGTCCGTTTTATTCTGGATCCAGTCAAAAATATAACAAAAGTGAATATAAGGTATGTCCGCACAGCGACGTGCCAGAACATAAAGAAGATCGCCCATCCTGCCAAACTGAAAGTCCAGCACGAACAGCCTGCGCAGCGCAAGACCGAGGCAGAGAGACAACTGGCAGAAAGGCCCCTCCCACCAAAAACGGCGAAGGTACAGCATCGTTCTTTGTTACGAAAAACTCGAAGAAGCCCGTTTGCGCCGACTTTTCCGTTGAGCGCGTTCCTTCCCCAACCCATGCCGGTCAACGCGTTATTGAAGGCTTCTTCGACATTCCCCCTAAAACTTGCCGTTACTTGTGATACGGTTTACCGCGAATGATCTTAAACTATCCTCCCTCTATGGAGAATCGCTTTTCTCTTAAATACGCTTGTTTTCTTAGATTTTGAACGTCTTTCTTTTATACAAGACAACCATTGAATGGGACAAAGTTGTATAAGATGAAAAATATGGGGACTTGGAATGCAAAAAAGCAGATCTACCCAGACCACCCATTTTAAAAAGTGGATATTTTGGATATATATGGTCGCACCTTTTGGATCTCCACATAGCCTCGTGGCGGTTAACCCTCCCATGTCTCACAGAGTCTACGCTCCCATGTCTCACAGAGTCTACGCTCCCACATTCCTTCATTCAACCTGTCCATGAGGTGGAGGTCGGATATGCTGCCCGACAGGATCTTCGTCCGTATGTTAATTTTGTTCCGACTTATCCGTGCTTCAATTGTCTGTACTCTTGTTATTTACGTTCGCCTTCTATGAATTAACGTGTAATCTAAGCTGCTAACGACACTTCCGTGAACCTTGGGATATCCTCCAACATCTTTTCTTCACTAAACCGATGCCCCTTTTTCAGGACACCAAAGAGAATTCGAATTAGCTTACCGCATAGTGCTATGAGTGACTGCATCTTCTTCAATGGATTGGTTGGCCGTTTGGTGTAGTACTGGTGCAATGCTTTGAAGGCACGATTCTTTGCCACCAGCGGCATCATGACGCGAAATAGCAGCGCTCGCAGTCGCTTTCGACCGCGCTTTGTAATCTTTGTCTGTCCCTTGTGTTTACCGGACGTGTTTTCCTTTAAGTTCAAGCCGGCTAACTTTATGATCTGCTTAGGATGCCGGTATCGCCCAATGTCACCGACTTCAGCGAGGAAACCAGCTATGCTATCCCGGCCTATTCCTTTAATGGCCATTAATTGCTTCACATGAGGGATTTGCTCCAAGAGCTCATCCAGCTTTGCCTCAAGCTCAGCAAACTTACCTTCACGCAGTTCGTACTGTGTTAATAGTAATTGGAGCTCGAGTTTTGCTAATGCTGTACCTTCTCGCAGGCCAATAGAACGGCTTGCCGCTGCTTTCAGACTTCTCATACGTTCCATGCCGAGACCTCGCTTGGCAACCTTTCTGAGATGACTCAGCAAGGCTTCCTCTGACTGTGAAACCAGCTCATGCGGTAACAAACAAAGACTGAGCATTTGGCGTGCTGACTTGCATTCCCAATCCTTAAATACCGTGAGGAACTCTGGAAAGTACCGATCCAACCAGTTATGAATACGGCCCTGCACCACGCGCAAGTCAGTCGACAGATGATCGCGAATTTTCATCGCTTCCCTGAGTTCGGCATATTTGCCTCGGAGAAGATTAGGTACGGCGTATCTTCCATCTTTGACAAGCTGTGCGATGACTTTGGCATCTTTGATGTCGTTCTTGGTCGGCGAATTGTCGTCTAATTCTTTGCTTTTCTTCACGTGCAGCGGATTAACTACACCGCATAAAACTTGTTGTTCTTCCAGGTAATACGCGAGGTTCAGCCAGTAATGGCCGGTTGGCTCCATGCCAACGATAGCATCCTTGAACCCTTGCTCCGTCGCAATTTTTCGGAACCAGTTAACGAACAATTCAAAGCCTTCTCGGGTATTCTCGAACGTAATAGGCTTTACGAACTCGACTCCGCGGTAGTCTTGTGCTCGGGCCACATGTTTGAATTTTGCGATGTCCACTCCGACAATTAAGGTACAAGAAGTGATTTGATTAATACGTTCATTTTGAGTAATATTCATCTTGTAGTCTCCTTGGTTTGTTTTTGGATCCGTTCGCTGGCGAGCTCTGGGACCCATAAACATCATATCAAGGAGTCTTTTTATTTCTCAAACTTCGTATTTACTCATAATAGGAATGCTGCCCGTTACTTTAATGAAGAAGGAAGTAGCTGCCGCGCGGCGAACTGCTCCCTGGTTGTTGTACTATCGTTCTCCGTTAGCTGAGTAATGGTTTTGAAATTGGGGATATTATTTATTGGTGATGTTATGAAAAAAATAATTTTTTTGCTATGTCCCTTGTTGGGTATCTCCTCATTTTCATTAAATCCCATCAAGGCAATATCAATTGAACCAGATTGTGATAAGATCAAATTCGCATTAATTAGAAGCCTTGATCCATCAATTGAAAAAGCGCTGTCGGAAATTTATACCTCTCACCCAAAGGGTCCTCCGTCCTGGGCAGGATGGGATACTGAAATTCTCGATATTGAACAAATATATGGGGTAGGTGGAGCCTATAATGTAACTGTTAGGGTCCACCCATATTATGGTCCACACATAGGCGATGGCATAGATGATATTACGATTAATGTTAGTTCTGGTAAGCAACAGGTTTTGTATTATAAACATATAAAAGATATCTAACCTAGAGCATTTGCGATGGCAAATGCTCTTTTGTTGTTCAACTATCGTTCCCAGTTAGTTCAGTCCATGGTCCTCATCAATTATCCATGAAAATTCCTTAGTAATCTGTACAGCAATCTCAGAAATCGTCTTTTCTATAATGTCATTTGTGTATCTTGGTACATCAATTTCTATTAGGTTTACTTCTTCAATGCCCTCTAATGTGTTAAAAGCATAACTTCCATTAAGGTTAGCATGAATACCTGTCAGATTTACAACCTCACCAATGACCTCTTTTGTAAACCTCAGATGACTTACTTTTGTAAATCCCAAACTACGAGTTAAATAATTCTCCAGAATATCGGTTCTTATTTTATTCGTGTAGTCATGATAATGGATACTTATATAGTCGTACATAAACTTCATCTCACTTTTTCTCAACATTCCACGATTACTTGATGCCCCGCAGGATCGGGTCCATGCCGTCGTTCTCCGGTAGTTCAATACAATAACTGATCATCTAGGCATTAGGGACTCTAGTTAATTTGGAACAATTTCAATTTTCTAAAACTACAACGTCTGATGCGTACACCTCTAAAATGGAGCATGTGCCCCAAGCTTCAATAAATAAATACATCTTTAGTTCAACAAGCTCGGATTCAAGTGCCCGTTCAGAAAGGGTTTGGCAGTGCCTCATATGTTGGTCCTTGCCGTCCTTCAGTATTTCAATGTGACTCACAACATTTCCGACTGCTCTATAGTTATTTAGGCCAAGACTATTGTTAAATACAATATCAAAATCTTTATCATTCCACGATTTGTATTTAACGACTACCTGATCAGTTCTAATTGTGATTTCAGATATTATTCCGTCTGCTAAAGGACAGGATCCTATTGATTCCAGTATCATTTCCACGACTCCTAACAATGAAGCTGCCGATCGTTTAAGCGGCAGCTTCTTCTTGGTTGTTATTTAGCTATCGTTCTCCGTTTAGTTCAATGATAAGACATTAGAAAAAACAAAAAGTAATACCTCGACAAATACCAGGATGCCGCTTAGAAGAACGGAAATAATCGACTTCGAAGCTGTTATCCAATTATTAATGCCACCTAGACCTATGACACTCATTAATAATGAAATTATGGCCAGCCAGAGTACTGTATAGTGACCATCCACAGATAATACAGAGTTGATGAATCCTGTTTGAAAGAAGCATATCCAACATAACATTGAAAGAAAGATTGAATATTTATTTAGCCTCTTCCTGATAACCATCTCTGTTTCCTCCTATTCATAATTGATGCCCGCTGATCATTGCACGGTGCCGTTCTAGATTTATTCAACTAACGTTCCCAGTCCCTCAGTATTAAGGATTTATCTCACGTATGCTCACTCATTCGCAGGATTTCATCACCTTTGATTGCTGGATTAAGTCAGGAATTAAACCACAGACATCCATAAGATCAGTTTTGGGTATGCGGGAATAGAAGAAACGCTCAGATACATTTCCCCGGGGCGTGGATTGACTCATTCGCAGGATTTCGAACAAAGAAAGCACGGAGGACCGAGTTCGTTCCCAAAAAGGGCACAGACCCATTCACTAAACGCTATCGGTCTCCGTCTCCACACCTTGGACAGGTGTAACGAAGGAATGTAAGGGCACAGACCCGTAGAGCCTTGGGATGGTTAGTCCCCAAGGGATTGTGGAGTATGCGTGCAGTAGAGAAGTTTGAGCTTACATTCTTACGCTGCTTGAAGCGAAGTGTGCACTGTTTTTTCAGGTGTGAAGGACTCTCCACTGTGTACCATTCCAATTAATATCCGCGCCAGTTTCCCCAGCAGTTTAAGTATCGACTTCTGTTTGCTCATATGCCTCACTTTGAGATTATTCTCATGTAACTGCCGGAAGATCGGATTGACTCCTGTAAGGGTTAGGGTAGCAAGATACATGTACTTCCGGAGAACGGCACTCCCTCGCTTGGAGAGTATAACCTCCCCTTTACGTTTTCCCGACATGCTTTCAGCCAGGTTTAAACCAGCTTTTCGCAGCAGCTGACGCCCATGGGCATACTGCGTTAAATCGCCTGCGCCAGAGAGAATGGCTGCTATATAAATTGTCCCCAAACCTTTAACTGTGCGCATTTGGCCAGCTATAGGGATGTCATCGAGCAGCAATGCGACGTCCCTTTCAATCTGCTCTAAATGACTCTCGATTCGTTCATACTCTTCAATTAACCTCTGTAGATCCTGCTTGGCTTCATGGAGCGACGTAATGTCCCCTACACTCTGGTTCGCCTTAGAGAGCAGTTCCGCGGCTTTCTGAATACCTGAGCAGCCGCCGGCTCGCTGCATGTGTTTTCTCCAACCTGTAATAATCTCTGCAGTGGAAAGGCCTCTCAGATCAAGTGGAGACGGGAACTCCTTCAGTGTCGCCAACGATCTTACGCCCGTCCACTTATTGAATACGGAAGCATATTCGGGGAAGCGGATATCCAGCCAGCGAATAATACGATTTTGCAGTCGTACGCTATTGGTAACCCAGAATTCCCGGTCACTCATCATGACTTTCAGCCGCTGAAAGCTTTCGGCCTGCCGACTGTACTCGTAGTAATAGCCACGGCTAACGACATCTGCAATAACCAATGCATCCTTTGGATCGCTTTTGGATTGACAGTTATCCCGATTTTCCTTGTTCCTTTTGGTTGTTGCCGGGTTTACCAACACCACATGGATCCCTAGATCAACCAGCCAATTGGCCAGGTTATACCAGTAATGTCCTGTCGGCTCCATGCCGACAATGAAGCTCTTTAAGCGGTGTTTTTGCTGCAGTGACTCGATCCAGCGCTTCAGCTTTTCAAACCCTTCCGCAGTGTTCTTGAAGGCAAGATGACGATTGGAAAGGACGATTCCCCGGAAGTTGGTGGCTTGTGCAACATGAGTTTCCTTGGCCATGTCAATTCCTATAACGAGGTGAGAGGTAGTGATTCGTTCAATCCGTTGATTTTGTGCGTCAGATTGCTTAAACTTCATAGTAAGGAGCGCCTCCTTGATGGTGTATTGGACAAACCCATCATACCGAGGCGCTCCTTTTTTGACAAAGCCGTTTTCTTAGGCTATACAGGAATGTTTAGTTGAACGACCAAGTGTGCCAGCACCTTACTGAACACGGGGCCTTTACTCCCAAACGATTAGAGTGCAGACGTCGCTGCAGTCTGAAATTTGTTTAATTAAGTAATAAATGATAAAATTACCATTCACTAATTTAAGGGGGCGGTTGCATGAGAAGTCGTTTTCCTAAAGCTGTTGCCACCTTCTTTGTAGGGTTTTCGTTAATGTTTACGCCCAACTTCTCCCCATTTATTCTCTATGAAATTTTGTCTAGTATAGGGCTAGAAAACCCTAATCTATTCTTAGTAAGACTATTTAAGACTGTGGGTTTAATAATAGTCATCTGGAGCACCTGGCTTATTCTTGTAGAGCTCTATAGTATTACAAAAAAGAGTAGCCCTTAACTTACTTCTTAATCAACCCCCAAAAGCCGGACGTCTTACTGAGATGTGCCGGCTTTTCTTCGCAATTGGAAATTATCGAAACCTTCAAAAACAATGATCTAACATCTGCTTCCTGTTTGTTGCATTATCGTTCCCCATAGTTGAATGGTCGCCCTACACAACCCTGTTAACGGCATATTGCTTCGCTACAATCCAACCATTTAATCCGTATGAAGAATAGATCACATAATATAGATACCCTTCTGTTGTAAGCCGAACTGATAATTCATCGATGCTGTCATAGTGCAATGGCCAGCAATAGTCTTTTTGTTTCTCCAACAGCTCTTTATTATCCTCAAAAAAACCCTTCAACCCATATTCTTGAATGTCCAAGATAATACTTCCCTCTAGTTGGGCTTCGAATCGATGTGCTAGTACACCTTCAAATGAAACTTCCACTAGTTCGGAGTTACTGGGTGCTTCCGTGTATACAATTATTCTGTGATTTTTCAAATCCACCTGATAAGATGTTATCTCGTTATCATGAATGCTAATCATTTGGCACCTCATCAAATAAGGATATTTTACAATACTTTCAAAGAAGGTGCATTGACGAAAACTGCCATTTAGTTCAACGACGACCGGCGGCCGATCGAGTGGCCGGCCGTCGGTGACATGATTGAACTATCGTTTCCCGATACTTTAATGGGGACTAATTAGGATACTTATCAGTTCTTATTGGAATATCATGATCTTTAGGATGAGTAAAGTAATCTTCATAAGGCAGAGAACTAACAATTTCAAATGTTCTTGTAGCAGGATTATATTCAAACACAACGAGTTGTTCCCATCCACTTCCATGCCCTGTATCAATGACTCCTATTGTATTGGGTGCAATCTGAACGACTCTTCCACCATTGTTATGTACATCTACATTAGGAGTTGGTGCTTGGATTTCCTTACTGTCTAATTTGAAGGAGTTAAAAATTAAACAAGCTAATATTCCAACCAAGATGATCTTTGTAAAACTATCCTTATTCATAAAATCACACCCCCTTTTAAATTTACCATAAATCAACAGTTGATTCTCCGTTATCCTGCCAGTTACTTCAATGAAGAAGGGAGCAGCTGCCGCGCGGCGATCTGCTCCCTGGTTATTCCGCTATCGTTCCCAGTTAGCGTAACGTACTATGTCATAGTTTCCCAAGTACTCTTGGTAATTTTATAATAATAATATTTCTCGTTTTCGATGTCGACGGTACATTTAAAACTAAATCCACTCTTCTGTATTACACGATTTGATGGTGTGTTACGTAAAAGAGCAATGGCACTTAGCTCCTCAACGTCTGTATACATAAATAAAAAATTGATTAACCCTTGAGCAGCTTGCGTGGTGTAACCTTGACCTCTATAGTCCTTGGAGATTGCAAACATAATCTCCCGGTTTGGGGCCGGCAGTTCGTCTTTAATTCCAGTGCAGCACCAACCAATAAACTCTCCCGAATCTTTATGTACGATTCCCAAACGAAGTCGAAGATCACCAATAATACCGTCTTGCGATACAGCATTTAAAAATTGTTTATTTTCTGGAATTTCATAATTTATAAACCAATTCTCCCTCTGTTCTTTCGCTACGTTCCAACCTGGCAAATATTCATATATTTCAGGCTGCCAGGTTAAGGAATGAAAAGCATCTAAATCAGCAGTTATAAATTCTCTTAAAATGATATCATTACAGATGATTGTAAAAGGCCTTTGTTCCGAAATGAATTGGGCATTAGCTCTCATCATTGACTCCTTCTTAGTTATTGGGGGCGATTCCCCTATAATATAATAGCTATTTTTAGCAACCGTCGCCTGTATAGAACAATTATAACTAAGCTTCCCATTATCATAATTAAGCTGCCGAGCGTGTGTCGGCAGCCTAGTCGTTCCCAGATAGCGTAACGTCATTTCTCCATTTACAACGGATTTTCACAATTCCACTCGCTTACCAGTCTCCCGAAATTATCCAGATATTGAGCCAGGTATTTCTCAAGATTTTTGATTCCTATAATATTTATTTCATGAACTGATTCGATAAGTTCGTCGTCTGTAACGTCCCATTCATTTTCTAGATACGATGTGGGTACCTCGTATTTTCTTAAGTAAAACCTAGCCAAGTCGGGTTCTATCTTGTTTAAGTATTTCTGTTTATCAATAGCCTTTACTTTTACGAAGGCTCGATTCATTCCAGAGGTAGCTTCAAGTTCACAAGCAAGGCCAACCCCACTCAGTAAATTGTTGATTTGACGTGTATCGAAGACCTGCACCTCTCACGTCCTCCTTTTCCTAATTGACTCTTCAACGTGTGTCAAGGGAGTTGTAATCGCCAACCCCATTTTAGCACATATTGGAAGTATCCTGCCCGATAGTTCAATAAAACGAGCAGGCTACGCTCGCCTGCTCGTTGATGTTGGTATTCGACTATCGTTTCCCTTTAGCTCAATGCCTTCGAGGGAATGGTTCTCGTTCACACATTGCTGCTGTATTAATCCCAGCCCACTCTGCTGCAAGATCCAAACCACCGCCGCCGGTGAATAAGCTCAATGCTCGCATAGCAGTCTCCCGGTAATTAAATATTGATTGTGGTACATGACTACCGACTTTGTGTCATTTTGTTGAATGAATAATATTCCGTGTGGAAAAACTCTTAACATGCCAAGGAAGTGAGGAAGGAATATGAACGAAATAATAAATGCAATGGATTTTAGTACTGGGTGGTGGTACCCGGTGGTACTCGGATTTTTCTGTTTGTTTTTCGTTATAACCATGCCCAAGAGAATAAACTGGCGCGAAATTTACCTCACCTTCGGATTAATAGCAGGACTAGTCTGGGTTGTCGACACCGTCTTCGCTATATGGTTGGATTTGTTTGACATAGGCGACCCAACCAAGCGAGGAATCGGTGAATTTTTCCTGTACGCCATAATCCCACCTTGTCTTGCTGTTATTTACCTGAATTTTTATCAAGAACGAAACAAGTTCCTTCATACCCTTCTCTTTACCGCCTTGTCTGGGCTTGTTGAGTGGGGAGCTGTAGCCGTTGGCTTAATGAAGGAAACTCACTGGAACACACTCTACTCATTGCCTGTATTTTTGGCCGTATACTATCTCTTCTTGCCAAAACATTTGAACATCTTGGAAAACACAACATCCCAACAAAACCGATGGCGCAGCTCATGACCCTCGGTACATATCCCCCGTCGTTTATAGCGTGGCGGGGGGTTATTTTGTTTCCTTACATCCTGGATTATGTTTTCTTGAATGAAAAACATGGTTGTACTGCAGGGAGGACATTCTATGCATGTTCTTTATGCTTTTTTGGTAATCCTCGCCACATGGCGGTGGGGGGACTGGAGAAACTGGAAACAATATCATCCTTCTATGCTTTATATAACAGCAGGCGGGTTCCTTTACGAGTACCTCACAAAGGACCAAACAATGTGGAAGTTTCATCCCGATTTCCTGTACAACCAAACTGTCACAGTTGTTGTTTATGCCATTGTGACCATGCCGCTAACCGTCCTCATTTTTCTGTCCAGATACCCAAAGACACTATACAAACAGTTTATCCACTACGGACTTTGGATTGGTATATACTCTTTTGGAGAATGGATACTTCAATCGATGGGAAGAATTTCTTATCAGCACAATTGGAGCCTTTGGTATTCAATCTTGTTCGATATAATGATGTTCCCGATGATTAGACTTCACCATTCTCGCCCTTTGATTGCCTACGGGCTCTCAATCCCCATTGTTGTGGTCCTCTTATTCATTTTTCAAATCAAACTTGATTAGTGTGGGAGGTTAGTTCCTCCCAAATCTTGCAACAACAATCTATTGCTCTTAGGCAGCTCCTTGTTGCTTCAGCTTCTCAGCAACCCGACTTTTATATTTGGCCCAAGTCTCAGTAAAAGAGCCTGTGAAGCATGCAAAATATCGAGCATCCAATTCAGTATTTCGCACTTTTTACATTGTTATCCCGTACAGGTATCAGAATTGGTGAAGCTCTTTCACTCACGTGGGATGATATTAATATGGATAGCTCTACTCTTACCGTTAATAAAACTCTTGTTTACCCACTTAACTCTGCCCCCTATCTCTCTACGCCAAAGTCTAAAATGAGTAACCGGGAGATCAAGCTAAACGAACCAATTTTAAGGTTTTAAAACGCCGTAAGGTCAACCAAAAGGAAGTCATTTTGCAGTATGTAAATTATAAGACTGCGAAAGACAATATTGTATTTCATCAGCATGATGGAAGATGGCTTCGTACTAATGTCGTTCGTGATTACTTTTAAAGCGGTATGTAAAAGAGCAACCTTACCCGTTCTTTCACCCCACGCACTTCGCCACTTTCACGCAGTCCACCTTCTAGAAGCGGGCGTAAATATAAATTACGTGTCCGAGCGACTTGGGCACGCAGGCGTGAAAGTCACCGCAGACACGTATCTTCACGTTCACAAAAAATAGAGGGCGATGCACTCGCCCTCTACGAAAGATATGTCTAAAAATAAAACTTAACCGATCGAACCTTCCATCTCGAACTTTATTAGTCAAGGCTTTTATTGGGTGTTATAACTCATAAAAAACCCTTGAGAAATAATGCATTTATTGAGAATCAATTTTCATCTAGGTTCATAACTTTTCAAACTGTGGGGGACAAAAAGGGGCAAAGTTGTATTGAATTTTTGCTCAGACGTCGTCCTCCATACACACACTTCTATCCATTAATTCAACAAGACCAGGGATCAGCTGCCGCGCGGCGATCTGCTCCCTGGTTATTGCGCTAACGTTCCTCTATAGTTGAATAGCACTCAATGTTAATTCGCTACTTTATATTTGGAACTTCCGTCATGTTAATCAATTCATCGTATTCTTGTAAAAGTTGAGCTATCGATTTGGTTTTCTCTTGGTATTCTTTTTCAATTTGTGTAATTTGTTCTTTTTTATAATTGTCTAGTTTAAAAAGAGCTTCGTACCGTGGATCGTTAGTCCTCTTGTAATGCAGAAGCAATTCATTGCCTTGTTTCAAACTGGAAATTTTTCCTTCCAATTCCCGTCGTGGGTAGTCAGGATCGACTTCCTTTTCAAGCAACCCTAATTCCCAACCTATTTCTTTTACTTTACGACCTTGCTCCACATTTATTTCGATTTCCTCTGGTGTGCTTGAAGGCATGGATTCGAGTTTCTTCTTCTCTATCTCGAAGTCTGATTTAAGCTGGGCATAACGTACTTTTTTCGAAGCTATCTGTTGTTCTTCTGAACTTGTGGTAATCAAAGCAGGATTACTATTACTTGCTAACTCTGTAGTATTAGGTGAACACCCAGTAGCAAGCACTGCAGATAGGCTAAGAAACAGGGTTAATACTTTAATTCGTTTGATAATCATTAAGACGGCCTCCAGATTTTATATATATATATAAATATATATTGACTACATATAGACGCCTTAACTAAACAATAGGTTCCCTAGTGTATTGTCGTATGCTGGCCTTTAGCTTAATGCGAACCAGGGAGCAGCTGTCCGCGGCGATTTGCTCCCGGTTGTTCTACTATCGTTCTCCGATAACTCAATGCTGAGTATAATTTTTCGTGCTCATTTTCTTCATCCACCCAGGTTCTTCATCGGGTCTTTGCTATCCTTCCCACTCTCTCGCTGATCAGAAAGAGGACGCTTACCGGGATGCCAGGGGCAAGCTCGGTCAAGAACTAAAGCCCCATAAAGTGACGTACTATCTACAACGTCGGGACCCTGATTTTGAAGCCAAGCGTGCTGAGGTATTATGCGTGTATCAGCAGGTTGAATTCATTCCGGAGAATGACGAATTGAAGCCGCTTTGCGATGTGTATTTGTCGTACGATGAGAAGCCTGGAATTCAGGGGATTGAGAACACCGCGGATGATTTGCTGCCTGTTCCGGGCAAGCATTCCACCGTCGGCCGTGATCCTGAGTACAAGCGACATGGGACGCTTAAAAAAGCTCATCTCGATGCATTGGAAAGAGCTTCCCATCGAGTATGGAAAACGTTTTTTACCTATGCGGCATATTGAGAAATTTACAAACCCGAGAGTTTTTTATGTCGCAGTATCCAAAAAAGATAACCCGCTGCGACGCGGGCAAGGGTATCAGGGTTCGGCTATTAACAGATAACTTCGCCGAAAGGATTAGTTACTTGTTCTTTAACCAACTATCGTGTAACCATTTTTCAGTTACTCGACCATTATTCCAAATAATTCCTTGTTCAAAGGTGATCACATTACCACCGGGGCCAACGATTACCCAAGCGTAATTGTCTTGCTCCGCCAAATAACATTTATATTTCATTCCTGAAATAGTAAGATTCACACTTTCGTTATACTTCTCATCCTTCACGGCAATCACTTCGTCATGTTTGTCAATCCATAGATTCTTCAATTTTGCAAACATACCGGGTTCAACCTTATCCAAAAATGCTTTGGCAATAGCTTTCGTTTCTTCCTTACTTGGAAGTTCACCCGTTGAGAATTTTTCGTCCATCCACGTGAAACCAAGAATTTTGTTGTTGTTTTTGTCAACTACAAAAGAATAATGTTCGCCGTTCAGACCGTTATTTTGTCCTGAAGCTTTTTCATATCGGAAAACCCAAACATCAGCTTTGTTTTGTTTTTGGCTTTGAACATCTTTTAATGTGTAACCTTCGGGGATTGACAATAATTCCAATGCTCGTTCCAACGCTTTGCTATATTCCTTTTCCACCTTTTCCTCCTGTTCCATGTTGACCTTATCTAATTCCATATTGATTTCAGTTAAATTTTCCATGTTACCGAACACCTCATTTTTCTTTTGGTTAGATACTGAACCTTTTCCATACACCATCCCGAACGACATAAGTCCTAATACGGTCACAGTTGAGAGTAAAATGATGAACCTTCTTTTGTTTTTCATTTTTTCAAACTTCACAGTAACATTGGTCAACTCCTTCACCCATCGTCTTTTTGTTCATCACTAAAACCTACCCAACAATCGACGTTGATGATTGGCATTAAAACCACTCCTAAGATTTTTGTGCTGAATCACAAAGTGTAATTTATCTACTTTTATTGTAACAAGTATACAATTTAAGAAAGCCAAGCATAGAAGGTGATTTTTTATGAACGGAAATGATCAATTGGAAAACATCTTATTGGATTTTGATTTATTAGGTAAATTGGTTGTCGGCATCGGGGAAGTATCAGATATTACTGGAGTTCCACAAAGACAACTCCGTTACTGGGAGGAAAAAGGTATTATCCAGTCTTCTAAGGAAGGGGAAGGGACAACAAGGAAATACGATTACCTTAACATCAAAAAAGTTCTTTTGGTGAAAGAGCTTATGGAAGATGGTTTTACGTTGGATGCCGCTGCAAAGAAAGTTGAGGAGCGAATGAGAACAATAAACGAAGTATTTGCGAAACTTGCCAATCGCAATAAAGAGAAAAAACGAGAGGAATAATCCAAGGGATTGGTATAACACCAATCCCCTTCAAAGCGCGTGATATGTTGGTAACTTCGGGGTACAATGGGGTTGTTAAGACAAAGAAGGCAAAATTGAGTGGTGCTGTCAACATGGCCGCTTGAACTCATAAAGTGTTACCACATAATTCCGCTTCTCCGACTTTTTGTCCGTGCCATATACGCCCCCTCAAAAGTTCCGTATTCTACAAGTATTCATTCAATAAGTCATCGAATTATCCTGCCTGTTAGTTGAACGACCAACGTCTCAAATACCATCGTTTTTGATAGCCAAGGCTACAAAAAGCCCTCACCATGTGGTGCGAGCCCCCTCTGGCAGCCGGTCGATCTGGCCTGTTTCCTTCGTATCCTCACCAACTTACGCTACCCGTGCAGATGATCCTTCTTGAAAAACATGGAACGCTTCTTCCATGGATTCAATCTTGCTACACCGGCAACAAAAGTAAGCCGTACACCTGAAAATGTAACGTCTGGACTTATGACCGAGCCGGCGTTCAAGCTCAATCTCATCCACGCCGCCGTAATGCCATTTCGACTCTTCCACCAATTGGAAAGAAAATGTATGCCGAAGATCGTGCGGACGAAGTGGCGACACCGGCCATCCGCCTTTCGGGTAGGATTATCCGCAGCGCTGACGAAAAGAGGCTATGCAGCTCCATTGAAGGCCTCTTACAGCATGAGCTTGAAGAGGCTTTGTCCTGCCTATGCAGCTGACTGTTCATGCTGCGACCCGTCAATCATATTCCTCCACAGGATCAATGCGCTGCGAATCGGCCATATTCGCAACAGCCCGGTACAGATTCGGCGGATATTCGGCGATCCGGTGGCATAAGTACAAGTACCACTCATGGCCGTAGGTCAAATAAATCCGAACCGGATAACCGGCTGATTTCAGCCTGCCGCCTAGCTCCGGCCGGATGCCGTACAGCATCTCCAGCTCCGCGCCACGCACAGTCAATAAACCTCGCCGTATCGCTTCCTCTATGATGCGCTCATCATGCGTAGCAACTGAAACCCGGTGTCCGTCTCCGAGCGCCTTTTCCACTAACTGCAAATATCGCTCATTCAGCGTTTCGGATCGGGAGATCGCTACCTCGCCCGCTTCCTGATAGGCGCCTTTCACGATTCGTATCCGCCCCGGCGAAGCTGATAGCGCGGCCAAATCATCCGGCGTCCGATGTAAATGCGCCTGCAGCGTAATGCCGACATTCGGATACCTGGACGCGGCCCACTTGTATACCTCCAG
The DNA here is from genome assembly GCF_049942825.1 of Paenibacillus sp. S-38. Classification (NCBI taxonomy): domain Bacteria; kingdom Bacillati; phylum Bacillota; class Bacilli; order Caryophanales; family Paenibacillaceae; genus Paenibacillus; species Paenibacillus sp. S-38. The sequence continues at coordinate 1,614,759 of NZ_CP187970.1, read as the reverse complement.
GATCCGCTCTGTCTTAGCGGACTCTTCCATGCTGATGAACAGCTCCAATTCTGCTTCCTGCGCTCGTGCCGCTAATTTGGCTAAGTTCGTATAAGCAAGCTCGGTATCCAGCATTAGTCCGATATGCGACAGATCGAACGATACGCGGGCGGATGACCCCTTATGACCGAGATCATCGATTAGCGCTGTTATTTCCTCAACGGCCGCCTCGCATTCCTCGGCATTTGCCGTATTCTCGCCAATGTACTCTAGCGAAATGGCATAGCCTTTGGCAGTAAGTCTCTGACCCGCTTCGAGCCCGCCTATACGGGATTCGCCTGTTACATACTGTAAAGCGGCCTTTTTCAGCAGCCCGTATAGCAATGGTGATTGCTCCACATAAGCCTTGATATCCATTCGTCTGGCGACCGACTTTAATGCGTCTGCCGCTTGCTGTCCCCACTCCTTGTTATCGTGCATATTACGTTTCCCCCTTCTACAAGTACTTCAAGTGTACTTGCGCGGAAGGGGCGCATTATTGTAAAAAATTGCTCCTCTATATCGACATCGCATATTGCCTAGGCGTTGCCCCTACGATTTTCGAGAAAGCCTTTGTAAAATGACTCTGGTCATAATAACCTGCCTCCACCGCGATATCAACGATCGGACGCCGCTTCGCCAGCTGGATTTTGGCGTGATTGATGCGCAGCAGGTTTTGATAGGCATGAGGGGGCAGATGGCTCCCCTTCTTAAAGAGTCGGATCAGATGAAACCGGCTGATTCCGGCTTCCTGCTCCAGCTGCTCAAGCGTCACCCGCTCGGTAAAATTCGCCTGCAAGTAGTCTTTGATCAGCTTCACGTATTTTTGCTCCTGACCACCCGGTGAGCCTGCGTGCCCCAAGTCATTCTCGTTAGGGTCAACCAAAGCTTGTACCAGTTCAATGAGAGCCGTCTCGGTTTCAAGCGGAGAACCGCCGCCTGCGAGCGCGCCCATAGTGCGATTTAATCGTTCTCGGCACGCTTCATTCTTGCCCCCGCCCAGCAAGAACGGGATGTGCAGCCGATTAAGCTCCCCCGGTTCAAGCCCTTGCAGCCAGTCGGGGAGGATAAACAACATCTTGTACCGCCATTCCGCGTCCGGCTCCGGATGGCAGGCATGCAGCATCATCGGCGGAAAACTGATCATTTTTCCCGCTTCCACCTGAATCTGTTCGCCGTCGCACCAGGCGTTCGTTTGGCCTGCATCTATGAGCCCGACCGAATATTCCTCGTGAAAATGCCTATGGTAGGCTAGATCGTCCGCCGTACAGTACTTCCCCTCCAGAAAAGGCAGTGCTTCATCCCGGTAAAACGTAACTTCAGCCATTCTTCGTCCCTCCACCCTGATCGCTCTTCCTGTCGTTATACCATTTGTACCGCAGCAGACGCAACATCGGAATGTCCGCTTAACAACAAAGCAATGCCGATGATCTACATTGCTTTGTTGCGTTCCTGCTATAATTCATAGCGAACTAATTGATGCATTGGCGCGAGTTAACGGTTTTTTTCCAGATAAATTCATTACTTGAAACAGCCAATTCATGTTTTACGCCTTCACACAAAATGCTTGCCGCAGCGAGCCTGATCAATAACAACTGTTGAGATCCCCTCTCCCCGGTTCTTATCTCATACTGTATTTGGTGCCCGCCCTGTAATCTCTTTCACTATTCATAGAAGAATCATAAACAGGTATTTTTATGAAACTTAGATTTTGAGACGGATTTAGAAACTAGGTATAAGACAGGATCATGAGATTGATTTACTGATACTTCGGTGCCGTTCCTTAAACCGTCGTTTTTGGAACGAGAGGCATGACAAAAAGCCCCCAAGTCTGAGGGCTCAAAACCAGAGCAAGCATCTGCCTCGGCAGCCTTTTTGTATTCAACTATCGTTCTCCGATAGCGGAGGCAACGACCGACTTCATGATCCGTGACTCGGCCAACGCTGACAAACATTGTATGGCTGGATTCGAAGCCTTTTGACGAAAATCATTGAGCAAGCCCTATGTAACTAAAGTTGCCAATCGAAGTAGTACCACTGACAGAGCTTGATGTTTCTAGCCTCTCAGTTGAATCTCATAATCTGTTACAATCTTTCCATCGTACTGAATAATTTGGCCATTTTGATTCTTATCAGACAGGATAATGTCGGCACTCATCTGCCCAGCGGCTTCGGAAGACTTGACGAATCCGCCGTGCGCACCTGCTTCCATGCCGTTCAAGTCGGTTGCGACAGCGCCAGGCATGATGCCGAAAATCTGGCGGTGGCTGCCCATTTTTTCAAACTCGTAAGCGTAAGTCAGTGTCATCACGTTGAGTGCTGCTTTGCTCGTAATGTAAGCGAGCGGGTGCCAAAAGTCGGTCGGCGAAATCGGAACGGTGATGTTGACGATTTTCGCGTTGTCTGTCAGAGATGACAGCAGACTTTTGACGAGCTCATGTGTGCCGAGAAAATTCGTTTCCATCGTAGTGCGTAAATCCTCAGTTGTATAGTCAAATGTGCCCTTTGCGAGGTCAAGCGCCGCGCGCCCAGGCTTGACACTATCAGGAATTCCAGCATTATTGACCAAAATATCGAGCGAATTAACCACTTTAGCCGCTGCGTGCAAGCTGTCAAAATGATTCAAATCAATCTTGATGAACGTCGCTGATATGTCTTCTGCGGCAAGTTTTTCGACTGCTGCCTGCCCACGGGCTTCATCACGCGCTCCAACGAGAATGTCATAGCCACGCTTACCAAGACTTCGAGCGATTTCGAAACCGATGCCTTTATTTGCGCCAGTGATGAGTGCTTTCATAGTGAGCTCCTTTTCGTTTTTTACTTGGTACAAGCACATTATAACTTAACGATAAAATCATCAGCATCCTCCAAAACGTATCAATTCCTCTGTTACGAATGGGACGTTAATCATGAAGCTGATTGTTACTCCAGCCAATCCGCGATGAGTGCAGCTATGAATTTGAGTAGTGCTTCACGGTTTGCTACAGTTGGAGTCTCACTTCTATTTTCCAACATTACCCAAATCTATTGTACTTCAGGAATCGGAAAATATGCAAATTATTAAGGATTAACAATTAGAAACGAAATATTATTCTACTCTTCTGCCCGTTACTTCAATGAAAAAGGGAGCAGATGCCGTGCGGCGATCTATCCCCCGGTGCTCACACTTCGTCCTTCGTGAACTTAGTCTTGAGAGGTCAATCCACATTATAATCACGCTGCTGCTTTAATTTGTTCTCTCTAGTCCAAGTTAGTTTAAAGCCGCTACCAGCCATGAACTGTATAATCAGAGTCTTTGACTTACCTTATTAAGATGTCCTCGGGTGGCAACGACCATGAACGAGCTATGTCAAACAGCTTCTCTTTAGCACCTGCTAGCCTCTTCTTCTCCGATATGAGCGACAACGTCAAGGCAATCTGACGCATGAGAACATTGAGCGTTAACAAGACACTCGTATATCCGCTGAACTCTACCCAATAATGAAAAGGCATCGAATCAATTAGAAAGAGGTCGTTCTCAGATATACAAACTACAAACCAGCAAAAGAAAATATAGTGTTCCATCAGCATGACGGCCGATGGTTGCGTACCAATGTTGTCAGGGATTACTTTAAAGCAGTTTGTAAACGAGCTGGCCTTCCTATCCTATCTCCGCATGCATTACGACATTCTCATGCAGTCCATCTCCTCGAGGCAGGTGCTGAAACAAAATACGTGTCCGAACGACTTGGTCACGCAAACGTGAAAGTCACCGCGGACACGTACCTTCACGTCACAAAAAAAAATAGAGGACGATACACTCGCCCTCTACGAAAGATATGTCTCGCCCGGAAACCGGGCAAAAAACGGACAAAAGGTATTAAACGATTCAGCAAACCCTTAATATATAAGGCTTAACCGATAGATCCTTCCATCTCGAACTTGATCAGACGGTTCATCTCGACCGCATACTCCATCGGCAGTTCCTTCGTGAACGGCTCGATGAAGCCCATAACGATCATCTGGGTCGCTTCCGCTTCCGTCAAGCCGCGGCTCATCAGGTAGAAGAGCTGATCCTCGGATACCTTGGAAACCGTTGCTTCGTGCTCCAGCGTGATGTTATCGTTCATGATTTCGTTGTATGGAATTGTATCGGATGTCGACTCGTTATCCATGATGAGCGTATCGCACTTGATGTTCGCCTTGGAGCCCTGCGAGTTGCGGCCGAAGGAAGCCAGACCGCGGTACGTTACCTTGCCGCCATGCTTGGAGATCGACTTCGAGACGATCGTCGATGTCGTGTCCGGTGCCAGGTGCGTCATCTTCGCACCGGCATCCTGGTGCTGGCCTTTACCTGCAACCGCGATGGAGAGAACCATACCCTTTGCGCCGCGGCCTTTGAGCACTACGGCAGGATACTTCATCGTCAGCTTGGAGCCGATGTTGCCGTCGACCCACTCCATCGTGGCGTTCTCTTCTGCAACCGCACGCTTCGTAACCAGGTTGTAGATGTTCGGCGCCCAGTTCTGGATCGTCGTGTAGCGTACACGGGAGTCCTTGAGGCACAGAATCTCAACCACGGCACTGTGCAGGGAGTTCGTGCTGTAGACCGGAGCGGTACAGCCCTCTACGTAGTGTACGAAGCTGCCTTCGTCGGCTACGATCAGCGTACGCTCAAACTGGCCCATGTTCTCGGAGTTGATCCGGAAGTAAGCCTGAAGCGGGATTTCCACTTTGACGCCCTTCGGAACATAGATGAAGGAACCGCCGGACCATACCGCGCTGTTCAGTGCCGCGAACTTGTTGTCGCTTGGCGGGATGACCGTACCGAAGTACTTGCGGAAAATCTCAGGGTGCTCACGCAGCGCAGTGTCCGTATCCATGAAGAGAACGCCCTGGTCTTCCAGGTCCTTCTGCATGCTGTGGTATACGACCTCGGACTCGTACTGGGCGGATACGCCCGCGAGGAACTTCTGCTCCGCTTCGGGAATCCCGAGCTTGTCGAACGTTTCCTTGATCTCGGTCGGAACTTCCTCCCACGTTTTGCCCTGCTTCTCGGATGGCTTAACGTAGTACTGGATGTCGTTAAAGTCGAGATCCTCCATATTGCCGCCCCAAGTTGGCATTTCCATCTTGAAGAACTGCTCCAGGGACTTCAGGCGGAACTCGAGCATCCACTCGGGCTCGCCTTTCATACGGGAGATTTCAGTGACGATTTCTTTGGTCAAGCCTTTACCACTTTGGAAAATGGCTTTGTGCTCATCGCGGAAACCGTACTTATAATCTTCCATTTCCGGCATTTTCTTTGCCATGATTCCTCGCCTCCTTAATTATTGGTTCTTGGACTGCTCGATGCCCTTCCGAAGAGCATTCCAGGCCAAGGTTGCGCACTTGATCCGCGCAGGGAATTTATTGACACCCGACAGGGATTCGATATCCTCATACTCGAATTCTACACTCTCGCCTTTCATAAGGCCCGAGAAGTTCTCGGCCATCTCCAGCGCTTCCTCCAGCGTCTTGCCTTTGACGGCATCGGTCATCATGGAAGCGGACGACAGCGAGATCGAACAGCCTTCTCCTACGAACTTGGCGGCCTTGACACGGCCTTCCTCCACCTGCATTTGCAGCTGGATTTTGTCGCCACAGGTCGGGTTGTTCAGATTGATGCTGACGGCTTCGCCTTCATCGAAGGTTCCCCGGTTCCGGGGGTTTTTATAATGATCCATAATGACGCGGCGGTACAAATCATCAAGTTGAGACATGGCCGAAGTACTCCTTTGTTTTGATAAGAGCGGTAATCAGTCGGTCTACATCGGCTTCGGTATTGTAAAGATAAAAGCTGGCTCTCGCCGTTGCGGTAACATTGAGCCAGCGCATCAGCGGCTGGCAGCAGTGGTGGCCGGCACGGACAGCTACGCCCTCGGCATCGAGCACGGTAGCGACGTCGTGCGGGTGCACATCATCGAGGTTGAACGTAACGAGTCCCGCACGGTCCTGGCGAGGCCCATAGATCGTCAGCCCTTCGATCTTCTCCATGCGCTCCATCGCGTAGGAGGACAGCTGCTTCTCATGCCGGTCGATGTTCTCCATGCCGATGCTTTCCAGAAAATCGATCGCAGCCGCGAGGCCGACAGCACCGGCGATAATCGGCGTGCCGCCCTCAAACTTCCACGGAAGGTCCTTCCAGGTAGAGGTATACAGCCCTACATGGTCGATCATCTCGCCGCCGAATTCGATCGGCTCCATCTCCTGAAGCAGCTCTTTCTTGCCATAGAGTGCCCCGATTCCGGTCGGAGCGCACATCTTATGCCCGGAGAGGGCATAAAAATCACAATCCAGATCCTGCACGTTGACTTTGAGATGCGGCGTGCTTTGCGCTCCGTCCACCAGCATCTTCGCGCCGTAGCGGTGTGCAATGGCCGCAATCTCTTTGACCGGGTTGACAACGCCCAGGACATTGGAGACGTACATGACGGAGACCATCTTCGTCTTCTCCGTAATGGTCTTCTCCACATCCGCGAGCGAGATCGAACCGTCCTGCTGCAGCGGAATATATTTGAGGACCGCACCGGTTGCCTGGGCCACCTGCTGCCAAGGGATCAGATTGCTGTGGTGCTCCATCGGGGTGATGACAATCTCATCCCCCTCCTTGCATACCGCCCTGGCATAGGACGAAGCGACCAGGTTAATGGCCGTTGTCGTTCCCCGTGTAAAAATAATCTCTTCGGTGGACCGGGCATTAATAAAGCGGCGGAGCTTCTCTCTCGCCCCTTCATAAGCATCGGTCGCCCGGGAGCCCAGCGTATGCACGCCGCGGTGCACATTCGCATTATCCCACTCGTAATAGTTCTTGACGGCTTCGATAACTGCTGTGGGCTTCTGCGAGGTAGCCGCCGAATCCAAATATACGAGCGGATGGCCGTTCACTTCCTGATGAAGAATCGGGAACTGTCGACGGATCTCCTCGATATTCATTGGCCCAGTTTCCTTTCGACAAGGAGCTGCAGCTGTGAAGCTACCTGCTCCAGTGGAATGTCCGACACCACCGGTGCCAAGAAGCCGTAAATGATCAGACGCTCAGCCTCAGCCTTGGAAATCCCGCGGGACATCAGGTAGTATACCTGCTCCGGGTTCACCTGGCCTACACTCGCTGCGTGTCCTGCGGTTACATCGTCTTCGTCGATCAGAAGGATCGGGTTGGCGTCGCCGCGGGATTTGGGGCTCAGCATCAGGACTTTCTCCGTCTGCTCGCCGTTCGCCTTGGTAGCGCCCTTCTCGATCTTCGTGATGCCGTTGATGATCGCCGTCGCTTCATCCCGCATTACCGCACGGGTGATCATCTGGCTGTCGGAGCTCTTGCCGAAGTGAACCGCACGGGTTGTGATGTTCAGCTTCTGGTCGTTCGTGCCGACACAGATGACCTTGGCATCCGACGTAGAGCCGTTGCCCTTCAGGATCGAAGATGTGTCGGACATGGCGTTGCCGTAATGCATTTCGCCGATGACCCACTCAATCGAGCCGTCATTCTCAACAACCGCACGGCGGTACGTCAGGTCCGTTACGGTGTTGTTCAGGTTGTGCACGGAAGCGAACGTGACTTTCGCCCCTGCACCGACGACCACTTCCACGACTCCGTTCTGGACGAGGCCGTTCAAGCTACCTTCGGAGACGAAGTTGTCCACGTAAGTTACGGAGGCATGCTGTTCAGCCACAATCAGCACGTGCGGCGAGAAGCTCGCTTCAGCGTCATCGGTCAGGAACAGGGCCTGCAGCGGCACTTCCACGTTGACATTCTTCGGCACGTAAAGGAACACGCCGCCGCTCCACAGCGCCGAATGCAGTGCCGTCAGGCGGTTCTCGTCCTTCTTCACAACGGAGAATAGGTGCTTCTGCACGAGGTCGCCGTGGGTGCGCACGGCCTCTTCGAGGCTCGTGAACACGACGCCCTGCGCCTTAAGCGACTCAGCCAGCGCGTTGTAAACTACGCCGGAGTTGCGCTGTACGAGCAGATTGTCCAGCTGGTCTTCGGCCGGTAGAAGCTGTCTTGCCGTCTCCGGCAGCTGGCCCAGGTTCGCCATCGGCGCCGATGCTTTATAGGTACCGAAGGAACTCAGGCTCCAACGGTCGATTCTTGTTTTTTCCAATGTAGGTAATTCCAGCGATCCGGCCAGCTCCAGCGCTTCTCCGCGCAAGGAAGTAAGCCATTCAGGCTCCTGCCTCGACTTCGAAAGCTCCACCAAGCTGCTGCGATCGATAGGAAGAACAGTTTGCGTACTCATGGTCAATCCTCCTGTTTCTCTCGCTTCAGCTTAGTATTTAGGGGCTGTGGTGTTCATCGGCATCTTGAATTCTTCTTCCTCTACGCCGACACGTTCATCTACGATGCCCAGCTCTTCCTTCACCCAGTCATAACCTTCGTTCTCAAGCCGCTCTGCGAGCTCCGGTCCGCCAGACTTTACAATGCGGCCCTGCATCATGACGTGAACGAAGTCCGGCTTGATGTAGTTGAGCAGGCGCTGGTAGTGCGTGATGATCAGGAAGCCGCGCTCTTCGGAACGCATCGCGTTCACGCCGGCAGCTACGATGCGCAGGGCATCGATGTCAAGACCGGAGTCGATCTCGTCAAGAATGACGATACCCGGATCGAGCATCAGCATCTGAAGAATCTCGTTGCGCTTTTTCTCCCCGCCGGAGAAGCCTTCATTCAGGTAACGGTGCATGAACTCAGGGTTCATCTCGAGTTCCTTCATCTTGGCTTCCATCAGACGGATGAACTTGATGAGGGAGATCTCGTTGCCTTCGCCGCGGCGCGCGTTGATCGCACTGCGGAGGAAGTCAGCGTTCGTTACGCCGGTGATTTCGCTCGGATACTGCATCGCCAGGAAAAGGCCCGCGCGTGCTCTCTCGTCCGTCGCCATCTCCAGTACATCTTCGCCGTTCAGTGTAACGCTGCCGCCCGTTACTTCATACTTCGGGTGGCCAAGTAGAGTCGAAGCCAGCGTACTTTTGCCTGTACCGTTCGGCCCCATGATCGCATGCACTTCGCCGCCCTTCATGGAGAGGCTCAGTCCCTTCAGAATCTCTTTGCCTTCGACAGTCGCCTTCAAACCGTCTATAGTGAATTGTGGAGAATTAGCCATGCTTTGTAACGCCTCCGCTTTCAAATTATTATCTTCTGATAATCATTCCAAAATGATTATCAGTGATTCTCAGTATTACTTCACTTGTTTATTATAACTTACGATACCCAATCAATGAAAGCCCCGCAGCGCCCTTTTCATAAAGAATTCATTGAAGCAAGCCACGGATCCGCTCGGCCTTGCGGCTGAACTCCTCTTCGGACAGCACCGGTTTCCTCGGTATCCCCTCTAGAATATTGCCCGGAAGGGAGATCCAGGATTTACACCCATTATATTCTTCCCGAATTTCAATTGTTGCCGGGTTCTCGAGCTCGTATACGCGAAGCAGCATGACGTGAAGCGGTTTTGTTTTCTTCCACTTCAGCCTCTCCTCCGCGAAACGCTCCGTCCATATATGTTCGCTGGCAAGCTTAGCGAGCGTTTCGCCGTCTTCAATCAGGATGTCTTCCACGAGCTCGGCATAACAGGTGAGTCCTATTTGCGTCTGGTCGGCCGACCAGCCTTCCGTGCTCCGGTCCACAGCCGCCTGATATTCCGGCTTAATGAGCTCTTTTCTTTGATGTTCGAAGGTCGGATACAGGTAGAAGCTGTCCGCTTCGATCTGGAAATCCCGGGTTTCTTCGCGGATGCCGCCCTTGCGCATGATCAGAATCTGCTTTCCCTCACGCAGCGCCTCCAGAGCGGCAGCCCATTCCTTGAGCCCAATAGCCTGTACACTCTTCGGTTCCGTCATCTCTCCCCAGTCCCCCCTTCTTCTAACCCCCTGTTTTTTCTATGGAAAAGCCATTACATCATTATAGAATTCCAACCACAACATTGCAATTCCCGTATGGCATAAAATCCATCTCAAAAAACGATGCTAAAAGGGCTGCCGGTAGAGCACCGGACACGTAAACCATCCCATCCAAGGAGCGTGAACTGCCATGCGTGAAGGCTTAATTCCTACGGTACTCGGTACGGCCGTAACGGCATCCGGTGCAGCCCTGAGGGGCAAATATCCTATGGCTGCCGCCGCTGTCGTCGGCTTCGGACTTGCCCACGTTGTGCTTGGTGCGATCGATCTCGTGGAATCCCGGAGAAAGAATCTGAACGATCTGCTCTAATCCCGGCCGCAGCATAAAGCAAGAAAGGGAAGGCGCTTCTGCCCTCCCTTTTCGGCGTGTCCGCCTTTATCTGATTTATTATTATCTCTATGATCTCTTTGGGAATCAAAACGGCCCTCCGTGTACGGTTCGTCCGCTGCGGATAACCTAAGATGATATAACGCTGCACGTCCGCTCAGCGGGGATCCTCGGGGTTTCTGGCCTCCCGGTATATATATTCATTCTCGCTTTGCAGCCCGCCCGTCCCTTGGTGAACGGCGGCAGAGAACACCCCTCCCTGCACCCGCAGCTGTCTTTCTGCGGGCTGTTCGGGCATAAATAGGGCAGCGATCCACCAGGCAGCGAGTGCGATCCCCGCCAGCCACAAACTGTCCATCCGCGTCTTCATCCTTATTCCTCCGCCGGATTGTGTCATATCCCCATTATCGGAGGGCTCAATTAACCTGGCGTTACGCGCATGTGAATCTTTTGTAAAAAAGCGATGCCTCCTCCGGAACATCCCACTTGGACTGCTCCTTCCAACCGAGCCCGCTTTCCTTTATACTATAGGGAAAATGATAGTTTGCTTATCCAATAAGGAGGAATAATCGCATGCCCGCTTATCATCCGCTTACGGAGGCCGAAGCCGTAGAATACGCGCGGAGGCTGCCCGATCTCTTCAATGCAGAGTCCGAACTCGTATCTCGTGAAATCGGCGACGGGAACCTCAATCTCGTCTTTCATATCTCCGAGCCCTCCACAGGCCGCAGCATCATCCTGAAGCAGGCTCTTCCCTACGCCAAGGTGGTCGGTGAATCATGGCCGCTGACCCTTGACCGCGCCCGCATCGAAAGCGAAGCGCTGATGATTCAGGAATCGCTGTGCCCGGATCTCGTGCCGCATGTCCATGCTTACGAGCCGGATCTGGCTCTGACGGTGATGCAGGACCTGAGCGACCATGTCATCATGCGCCGCGGTCTTATCGAAGGCAACCGGTATCCGCTGTTCGCCGGGCACATCGGGCGCTTTTTGGCCCATACTCTTTTTTACACGTCGGATCTCGGCTTGAACCAGCAGGAGAAGAAGGAACGCGTGAAGCGGTTCATCAACCCGGAGCTGTGCAAAATCACCGAGGACCTTATCTTCGACGACCCTTACACGGATTCGCCGAATAACAACATCCCTCCGGCCATTGCCGATGCCGTGGGTGCCGTATGGGGCGATGCCGCGCTTCATCTGGAGGTAGCCATCCTGCGCCAGAAGTTCCTCACGAGCGCGCAGGCGCTGCTGCATGGGGATCTGCATACGGGCAGTATCTTCATTACACAGGAATCGACGAAGGTCATCGATCCCGAGTTCGCCTACTACGGTCCGATGGGCTTCGATATCGGCGCGGTGTTCGCCAACCTGCTGCTGAACTTCGCCGCCCAGGAAGGCTGGAGTCCGGATGAGGCCTCCCGCAGCGACTTCCGTGCTTACCTGACGGGAACGATCCGCGATACCTGGGGCAACTTCGAGCGCGAGTTCCGCCGGTTATGGGATGCGCATGGGGTCGACCGCGTATTCCGGACTCCGGGCTACCAGGATTACTACATGCAGAATCTGCTGCAGGATACCTTCGGCTTCACGGGAGCCAAGATGGTCCGCCGTGTGCATGGATTGGCCCAGGTGGCCGACATTAACAGCCTGACGGACGAGGCGGCGAAGGAACGCGCCCAGCGCATCGCCCTCTCCATCGGTACGTCGCTGATCAAGTTTAACCGCCAGGCGTCTTCCATTGAGCAGCTGATCGAAATTGCCGACAAAGCGGTGAAATAAAAGAGAACTGCCTACTACAGCAAGCAAGAGGAGTGAGAGTCACCATGACTGAACAAAACAAAGAAACCGCCGACTGGCTTCAATCGGTCCGTTGGAACTCCCTGGAGGACCGTCTGGATCTGCTCGACCAGCGTCTGCTTCCGGACGAGATCGTATACCTTGAGCTGACCACCTCCGAGCAGGTATGGGACGCTATCAAGCAGCTGGCCGTGCGGGGGGCCCCCGCCATCGGTATCGCCGCGGCGTTCGGTGTCTATCTCGGCATTCGCGGCGTGAATGGCAGCCGGGAAGAACTGCTGGCCGAAGCGGGCCGGCAGTGCGACTACCTCGCTACCTCGCGTCCGACGGCCGTGAACCTGTTCTGGGCGCTCGACCGGATGCGTGCCCGGGCTCAGGCGCTGCTGGGCGAGGAGAGCGATACGTCTGTCGAGACAGCCAAGGAGCTGCTGCTGGACGAAGCCCGCGCCATCCAGGCGGAGGACGTAGAGACCTGCCGCCTGATCGGCGAGCACGCGCTGGAGCTGTTCCAGGACGGCATGGGCGTCCTGACGCACTGCAACGCGGGAGGCCTTGCGACGGCCCGCTACGGAACGGCCCTGGCGCCGATGTACCTGGCGCAGGAGAAGGGCATCGCCCTCAAGGTGTTCGCCGATGAGACGCGGCCCGTACTGCAGGGTGCCCGCCTGACGGCGTTCGAGCTCCAGCAGGCCGGCGTCGACGTGACCTTGATCTGCGACAACATGGCCGGCGCCGTCATGGCGAAGGGCTGGGTCCAGGCCGTCATCGTCGGCACGGACCGGGTTGCCGCCAACGGCGACGTCGCCAACAAGATCGGCACGTACAGCGTCGCCGTTCTGGCCAAAGCGCACGGCATTCCGTTCTACGTGGCCTGCCCGATGTCGACGATCGACCTGAATACGCCGACCGGCGCGGATATTCCGATCGAGGAGCGCCATGAGGACGAGATCACCCAGGGCTTCGGCAAGCGTACGGCTCCGGCCGGCGTGAAGGTGTATAACCCCGCCTTCGACGTGACGCCAAACGAGTATGTGACGGCGATCATCACGGAGAAAGGCGTTGTGCGCGCACCGTATGCGGAGAACCTCAAGAAGCTGTTCGAGTAGCAGCCGGTGAATGAAGAAGACCGTATCCCCTATAATGCTTCGGGGATACGGTCTTCTTTTGCTAACTGGACTGGATTTATCCGTTGGGACGGCTCGGTATTCGGCTAAGGCTTGGCCCGGTAGGGCTCGATCAGATTAAGGTAATCGACAACGTCACTACCGTCGAACGAGCCGTCTCCGTTGAAATCTTGCCCGTTCTTCAGCTCTTTCAGCACATCCTCGGCTTTGCCGATGACCGGGATATTCGGAACGGTCAATTCCCGGGGTTCGCCGTCGATGCGGTTCACCGCTTTGGCATAGGCTGTCACCTTCTGCCCTGCCTTCACGAGGGGCTTCTGGGCCGCGTTATACGGCTGGTAGCCTAGACCGTCGACCTGATAATAGATCTCCGCTCCGTCCTCGGAGGTGAGCGTCAGTTCCCGCGTACCGCCCGCCGGTTTACCGAGCTTCATTTTGACCGTGGTGCGGTCCGCCTCGAAGACTCCGTACATACTACCGGCAGGCTCAGCGGACAGAGGCAGCACAGCCCCGCCATCGCTTACTAGGCCGGAACGCTGATAGATCCATCCGCTGCCGGTGTTCGCGAAGACGCCAGCGGACTTATTGGCCTTTCCGATTGCTGCCTGAAGGGTGAGCTTCGCCGTTTGTCCGGCAGCTGCCGTGACCCCGAAGATTTCAAACCGGACCACTTTGCTAAGCGCCTTCAGGCCGGTGCTGCCGGCCGAAGACGGTTCCTCCCATGCCTTCACATAAGCGCCATCAGAGAAGGTGCTTCCGGTAAAATCGAGTGTCACCGCACCCTCCGCAAACACAGCGACGGGGTGCGCCGCCGTGAGCGGATAAGGCGTACCGTTAAGCGGCACGGAAGATGGCCTTGCCGCACGCTCGATAACGATCAGGTACTCATGCGGATCTGCCGAATCCCCGCTTACCACAACGCGTGCCGTGTTCCGGCCTTCGGCCAGTCCGTCGAACTGCACGGAATAGACGGGGCCTTCCGATTCACGGCCGTACGCTACCCGAGCCACCGTGCCTTCATCCGCCACGGCCGTCAGCACCGCACGTGCATCGTTCAGTTCCACAAGCACCTTCACGGGGCCGCTTGATGCGTAAGGTACCTCCAGGCTGTATTCATTGCCCGACGAGCTAAGCGGCAGATACGTTTCCGACTCTTTTACGCTGAGGAACGTCGTATCGACCGGCTGGACCGCTCGCTGGATGACGATCAGGTACTCATGCGGATCTGCCGGATCCCCGCTTACCACAACGCGGGCCGTGTTCCGGCCTTCGGCCAGTCCGTCGAACTGCACGGAATAGACGGGGCCTTCCGATTCACGGCCGTACGCTACCCGAGCCACCGTGCCTTCATCCGCCGCGGCCATCAGAACTGCACGTGCATCGTTCAACTCCACCAGCACCTTTACGGGGCCGCTTGATGCGTAAGGTACCTGCAGGCTGTATTCATTGCCCGAGTAGCTAAGCGGCAGATACGTTTCCGACTCTTTTACGCTGAGGAACGTCGTATCGACCGGCTGGACCGCACGCTCGATGACGATCAGGTACTCATGCGGATCTGCCGGATCCCCGCTTACCACAACGCGGGCCGTGTTCCGGCCTTCGGCCAGTCCGTCGAACTGCACGGAATAGACGGGGCCTTCCGATTCACGGCCGTACGTTACCCGAGCCACCGTGCCTTCATCCGCCACGGCCGTCAGCACCGCACGTGCATCGTTCAGTTCCACAAGCACCTTCACGGGGCCGCTTGATGCGTAAGGTACCTGCAGTGTGTATTCATTGCCCGACGAGCTAAGCGGCAGAGATGTCTCCGATTCTTTTACATCCAAGATCGTCGTGTCTACCGGCTCTTCCCCTGCTTCGCGGAGGACGATCTCATAAGCTGCGGATTCCATGTCATCGTCCAGCTGAGCTTTCAGCACGTAAGCCCCGCTCACAGCCGGATTGACAATACCCGCAGACTCCTTCAACGTGATTTCCACCGGTGTCAGTGAAGGCATCTCCCACGAAGGGATATCCACCTCGACGATGCGCTCACCGCCATCGCCTACGCTCACAGCGGCGCGGGTCGGCTCGATGACCCTTTCTCCCTCCCAACCTTCCAGTCGGACAGAAACATCCGCTGCCGAAAGATCCGGATTCATCGTGTAGCCTAGAGGAAACACAAGCTGCACGGTGGTATCGTAGCTTTCACTGGAGGCAATGGTTACCTCACCGGTTCTGAGAACCAACACCGGATTATTTTTATACGGAGCACCAAAAGCAAACGTATAAGGCACCTGCTGTGCGCCTGCAGCGTCATTGCCTGCCGTAACCGCCAGCTCGCGGACCGTCTTGTCATACACCGGGGCATAGAAGTACGCCCATGCTTCTTCCGCTGAAGTTCTCGCCAAGAACGTGTAGGAATCGCCCAGCGGCGGATTCTTCGCAAGCCCCAGGAAGAGCTGCAACGTATCCCCCGGGTTCGCTTCAAAGCCTGCCGGCAGCTGGAACTCGATCGACGGCCCGTCCGGCCCGTTCACGCGGGTACCTGTCAGCTCCCAGTTTTCACCGGAATTGACGGAAATCTGATAAGCGGCCCCGGTCGTATTCCAGCCGTATTCGGAGGGGTACCTGAGCTCGATCGTATCCGATTCCCCGAGCACCTCATTCGTGTAGAACTCCATCACAAGATTGTTCTGGTCGTTCACATAGGGGTTCAGATCCCTTTGACCATAATTATAAAAGTTCAGTCCGCCGATGGAAGACGATTCTTCCCCACCACCGGGTTCCTCAAGCTTCAGGCCCATGGTCAGATCCTCAGGATTCCCCATGCCGAGCCAGATGCCAAAACGCAGTTCATAGTCTGTAATCGGATTGCGGATCCCGGCCGACGGAGCAAAATCGACCGATACCCGGGAGCCGGTGGGGATTTCCTGCTTCAGCTGGAAATATACCGTACTGCCATCCGGTGACGCTGATTCGACGAGATTTTCCCCATTGTCTCCTGCATAAACGGATACACCTTCAGCATTAAATCCGTACAGCATCTGCGAGAAGGGAAACAGCACCTGAAGCTCTTCCGCCCCAATCGTCTTGCCGGCCGTAAAATCAAAGTGATAGCCTACATTCTCCTCATCAGGCAGCGTGCTTGTAGCTGAAAGTGTCATATCGGTTACGGTGTACAGCGCTGTATTCGTAACCGGCCCGATACTCGTATTCACGGTAAGCCCGAACTCGTAGTCGCCCGGCTGCCAAGGATTCGTCAGCGGATACACCGAGGGCTCACCGTAAGGCGTAAGGGCTGCAGTAATCCATACTCCTGCGGGCACCACGGCCCCCGGGTTCAGCGTCAGCGTAATCGTCCCGCCGCTCCCTTCGCCCCGGACAAGATCAACCGAGGCGTCTACGGTCTCTTCCTCGGAGTAATAAAGCCAGGTATAGTGCTGATCGAGTCCCTCAGCAATCGTAAACCCCTCAGGCACATCGATTCGGATCTCGTCGCCTTCCGTCAGCTCCCGGTCCACGGCAAACCGGAATTCCATCCGGGTGCCGGTTCCGGCAGCCGAGCTTCTCGCCTCGTAATTCTCGTAATACGCGTAAGTTTCGTAACCGTGCGAAACAGAGAAATTAAGATTCTCC
The DNA here is from genome assembly GCF_049942825.1 of Paenibacillus sp. S-38. NCBI lineage: Bacteria > Bacillati > Bacillota > Bacilli > Caryophanales > Paenibacillaceae > Paenibacillus > Paenibacillus sp. S-38. Next base: position 1,597,962 of record NZ_CP187970.1, on the reverse strand, counting down.
GGCTGCGCCTGCGCCGGCTGCAAGCCGGAAACCAGACCCATCACAAGCAGAAGCAGGGCAAGCAGCGCGCGGCCTGTCCTCCTCCATCCCGCCTGCCGTACCGCCAAGTTCAAAACGGGTAAAACCTCCTTTTATCGCTGAAGCACTCAGCATTGATGTCCACTTCCCCTTCGATGTGTGAGAACCCTGCGGTCGCTCCACGTTCTTCCAAGCGGCAGATTCTATTATACTACCAGCCCGGCAGGCTTGAAATGACGATTTGAGTGTTTTGTGGGGGTCGGAAGCCATTTTCATAAAATTTCATGCCACGGGAAATCATGAAGATTGCCTGTTGCTTCCCGGATGAGGATGCAGTATGATAGTTATGAAAAATATTTTTGTTTATTATAGATAATTTAAGAAAATAATTTACAAAACCTTCACAAGACGGGTGATCCCATGTCCAGCATCCTTCAGTCCATACGAGACCGTCAGCATGCCATGCACCGGCAGGAGCAGACGCTGGCACAGTTCCTGCTTGACCATCCCCATGAGGCCGTACACCTCAGCATCACCGAGCTGGCCGGCCGCTCCGGCACCAGCACGGCAACGGTTTCCCGCTTCTGCAGGAACCTGCTCTTCAAGGGCTACAGCGACTTCCGCATGAAGCTGGCCGCCGAGATGGTGCTGCCTCCTTCCGATAAGCCGTCCTATCAGGACATCGTGGCCGGCAACTCCCTGCCGAGCATCGTGGAAGCGATCGAGAAGAACCACCTGCGTTCCATCGCCGACACGACCCGGCAGCTTGATCTGCAGGAGCTGCAGCGGGCCGTGGATGCGCTGCAGTCCGCACGCCGCATCGATCTCTACGGCGTCGCCACCTCCGGCGTGGTTGCGCTTGATTTTCACCAGAAGCTCGTACGGATCGGCCGGATGGCGCAGCACTACTCGGATTCCCACATGCAGATCACTTCCGCCTCCAGCCTCACTCCGGAAGACGTCGCCTTCGCTTTCTCCTATTCCGGCGAGACGGTGGAGACGTATGACGCCCTGCTCTGTGCCAAGGAACGCGGCGCCGTCACCATCTCGCTGACGAAGTTCGGCGCGAACCGCATCTCGACTGCGGCGGACATCCGGCTCTTCGCCTCGACGCTGGAAGAAGGCATGCGCCGGGGAGACATGGCCTCCCGCATCGCCCAGCTCCACGTGGTCGACATCCTGTTCACGGCCCTCGTCAGCGCCGGATTCGAGGATTATGTGCCGCAGCTGGAGCTTTCGTTCCAGCAGGTCCGCAAATTCCGTAATGAAAAAGGGAGATGAACTTATGAATATTCTTACTTTCCGTTCGCAGGACGAACTGAACAAAGCCGGTGCGGGGATCATCACCGGCCTGCTCCAGACGAATCCGAAGGCCTGCCTGGGCCTGGCTACAGGCGGCACCCCGGTCGGCATCTACCGGGAGCTCGTCGAGACGTACCGGCAGGGCCTCGTGTCGTTCGCCAAAGCCTCGGCCTTCAACCTGGACGAGTACGTCGGCCTCGAGCGCAGCCATCCGGCAAGCTATTACACCTTCATGCAGGAGCACCTGTTCAGCCATGTGGATATAACGCCGGAGCGCTGCCATATTCCGGACGGCTCCGCTCCGGACCCCGAGGCGGAATGCCTGCGCTATGACAGCCTGCTGGAAGAAGTCAGCCAGATCGACCTGCAACTGCTCGGCCTCGGCCATAACGGCCACATCGGCTTCAACGAGCCGGATGAGGAGCTGGAGCGCGGCACGCATGTCGTGGAGCTGCAGGAGCAGACAAGACTGGCGAACGCCCGGTTCTTCGAACGCCCGGACCAGGTGCCGACACGTGCGATCACGATGGGCGTGGGCACCATCCTGAAGGCGAAGACCATCCTGCTGATCGTGCGCGGCCAGGACAAAGCGGAGATCGTGAAGCGGGCGCTGCAGGGGCCGATCACGACCGAATGTCCGGCTTCGCTGCTGCAGACCCATCCGCACGTAGTCGTCCTGCTCGATTCGGAAGCGGGGAACCTGCTGTCATGAGTCAGGCGATCACACAGCGCATCGTTCACGCACGCATCGTCACTGAGAACAGCACCGAAGCGGACGGCTTCCTCGAGGTGCTGCAGGACGGCACAATCGGCGCCTTCGGCCCCATGAGCTCCATGCCTGCGCACCCCGAGCCGGCCGATACCGTCGATGCGCAGGGGAGCTGGCTGCTGCCCGGCTTCATCGACGTTCATGTCCACGGCGGATACGGCGGGGATTTCATGGATGCTTCCGAGGACTCCCTGACCAAGATCACACGGTTCCATGCCAGCCGCGGCACGACGACCATGCTGGCCACCACGATGACCGCATCCCGGGAAGACATCGCCCGGGCCCTGCACGCCGTGCAGGCTTTCCGCGAGAAGGGCATGCCCTTCGCCCGCCTTGCCGGCGTGCATCTCGAAGGCCCGTTCATCAATCCGAAGCTGGCCGGCGCCCAGGACCCGAAGCTCATGCTTCCTGCGCAGAGTGAATGGCTCGAGGAGTGGATCTCCGCCTATCCGGGCCTGATTCGGCTGCTGACACTCGCTCCGGAGATCGAGGGAGCCGCACCGTTCATCCGGATGCTCGCCGAGCACGGCATCGTCGCCGCCTGCGGCCATACGGACGCAGCCTATGACCAGATCCAGGAGGCGGTACGGCAGGGTCTGAGCCATGCGGTACACACCTTTAATGCCATGAAGGGCCTTCACCACCGCGAGCCCGGGGTCGTCGGCGCCGTACTGACGAACGAGGCGATCACCGCGGAGGTCATCGCTGACGGCATCCATGTGCATGAAGCCTGCGTCCGGCTCCTCGCCCTGACCAAGCGACAGGGCAATCTCGTGCTCGTCACCGATGCGATCTCCGCCGCGGGTCTCGGGGACGGCGACTACATGCTGGGCGGCCAGGACGTCGTCGTGAAGGACGGGGTCGCCCGCCTCAAGGAAGGCGGCAACCTGGCCGGCAGCACGCTGACGATGATCGATGCCCTTCGTTTCATGGTCGAGCGGATCGGCCTCTCCGTTGAGGAGGCCAGCCTGCTCGCCAGCCGCAATCCGGCACGGGTGCTGGGCTTGTCGGAGCACACCGGCAGCATTGCCGGCGGCAAAGCCGCCGACCTGCTTCTCGTCTCCCCATCCCTGGAGATCGAGCGGGTATGGGTCGGCGGACGCCGCGTTTGCTGAATCCGCCCACCGGCGCGGAGGCTTACTCCCTTGCCCTGCCCCTTCCGATAGAAAAGCCCGGATCATTCGCAATTGCGAACAGTCCGGGCTTTGTTTATGTCTGCCTAAGTCTTAGGGAAATATTCGTCTTCATAGTTGAATCCAGCCGTACGTAGAAGCAGGTTCTAGGGTGTGAGCAAGGCTGCTGCTTCTGCGGTAAAGGCCGGTTCGGCTTACTTCGCCAGGAACTGCTGGGTCACCAGATAGTAACGAAGCTTGCTCAGATCCTTCTCGGAGATGGAATGAATCTCGGCCCCGTAGCGGATCGTCTTTTCCTGGATGTGGGCGTAGCGGACGATCAGCTTCGGATGAATCGTCGCTTCATCGCACATGATCATCGTATCGAATACATGGTTCATTTTCACGGAGAAATCGTTGACTTCGAATCCGAAGCCGAGACGGCTGACGTTGGTGAAACGGACGGCCATCGTCTTGAAATCGTCGATCAGCGTGCCGTACGTGTTGAGCTTGTAGCTCGTGAACACTCTATCCTCATCGCGGTACATGTCATCATAGATTTGGCTGCCGGCGGCTTGAATATGGAAGAGTTCAGAATCGGCCGGCACCAGAATCAGTTTGGACTGCGAGACGCGAAGCACTCTCATCTGCGCTTTCGTTCTATAGTTGAATGCGATCACCGATTCTCCCCCGGCGAACGAAGACGGTTCCGTACAGGATACCTCCATCAGATCGTTCCCCTCATATGAGACTTGACCGCGGTACACCTTACCATTGTGCAAAAGTTGCATGTCTTTCATCTCACTCACCCCCTGCTTGATTACTTATAACTATATCCGGGAATCTTTCGGAAAGTTTCAGCTAATTATTAGGAGATTATTAGATTTCGTAAGAGATTTCATCTAATGGAGTCGATTTTTGTCGAATTATAGCAATGTTTTTGCTGCCTGTTAAGTACTTAGCTTTTATATACCCCAAATCATGGAAGTTGATACGTGGTTGTCCCAGGTCATCTTTCCACTTCGAAGCCGCGCTGCCGCCCCGACCCGTGCCGGTGCCGCTCCTGCTACCCTTTTTTACACAAGAGCGCTGCCGCTTAAACCCCCTTCCCGACCCACCTAACGCCCAAAGCAAAAAGCCCTCCTGTCTCCAGGAGAGCTCTACCTGCCGCGTATAGGACATTCGGCGCATTCTAATGCCTTTCTAATGCTCGAGATGGTCATCCGGCTGGGCTGCCTTAACCGTCAGGCCTCCGTCCACCATGAGCAGGTGACCGTTGATCTGCATCGCCTCCTCGGAGGCGAGGAACACAACCGCATCGCCGATCTGGCGGGCCGTCCCGAGCCGCTTCATCGGGTTGGCTTCCACTTCCCTGGCCCGGATGCTCTCATCCGCCAGGTAATCGGTGCACATATCCGTGTCCACGGTGCTCGGACCCACGGCGTTCACGTTGATGCTGTAGCGGCCGAGCTCGATCGCCATTCCCTTGGTCAGCATATGGGCCGCCGCCTTCGAGGACTGATAGTGGGGGATGACGGGACTGGTCACGACCAGGCTTGCCGTGGACAGCACATTGATGATTTTGCCGTACCGCTTCGGAATCATCGCCTTGGCGGCAAGCTGCGAACAGAGGAACACCGACTTCACATTCGTATCGTAGGTGCGGTCCCACGTCTCTTCGCTGGCCTGAAGGAACGATTCGAAGGGGGCGATGCCCGCATTGTTAACGAGAATCTCCACCTCCCCAAGCTGCTCGCGCACCTGCTCGAACATCGCCGTCACCTGATCTTTCTTGCCCACGTCCGCCTGTACGATGATACTCCGGACGCCGAGCGCTTCCGCCCGGGCTTTCACGTCTTCGGCCAGTGCCCGCGAACGCTCGGAAGTGAAATTGACGGCCACATGCGCCCCCTCTTCCGCCAGCCGGATGACGATGGCCTCACCGATCCCCCGGCTGCCCCCGGTGACCAGCGCCACCCGTCCTGCCAATCTGCCCATACTGCCCTGCCTCCTCTGCATCTTATCGCTAGGTATAACAAAGCGGCGCCCCGGCTCCTGCCGTCCGTCCCGCAGAAGCCGGCAGAACGCCGCTTCGGTCAAGAAGCCATAATTCGCCCCAAGCTTACAAGCTCGGACCGATCCGGTTGATGCTGAACTCCGTATGGCCGAGAATTTCGGCCTTCGTCAGCTTGCCGGCCGCCACAGCCGCTATCTCTTCCCAGACCGCCGCCCCGGCCGCCTCCAGGCTCATCGTGCCCTCCAGCATGTCACTGACATCCACGTCCATGTTGTCGGACATGCGCAGGTACATCTGTTTGTTGCCGGTAATCTTGATCACCGGCACGACCGCCGAGCCTGTGGGCGTCCCGCGCCCGGTCGTGAAGCAGACGAGATGGGCGCCGCCTGCGGCCATCCCCGACACGCACTCGATATCGTTGCCCGGCGAATCCATGAAGTACAGGCCGCCCTTCGGAATGCGCTCGGCGTACTCGATGACCCCTTGGATCGGCGCCGTACCGCACTTCGAGATGCAGCCGAGCGACTTCTCCTCGATCGTCGTCAGCCCGCCTGCGATATTGCCGGGGCTCGGATTGCCGCCGCGCATGTCGGCGCCCATCCGCTCCACCTCCCGCTCGAAGCGACCTACGATATGGTAGAGCTGATCGGACACCTCCGGCGCCGCACAGCGGGAGGCGAGCACATGCTCGGCTCCGATGATCTCCGTCGTCTCGCCGATCACGACGCCGCCGCCCAGGCCGATCAGCGTATCGGCGGCCGCGCCGAGCGCCGGATTGGATGCGAGGCCCGAGGTCGCATCGGAGCCGCCGCACTTGACGCCGATGATCAGCTCGCTCATCGGGAACGGTTCCGGCTGCATGGCGTCCAGCTGCGCCCGCATCTTCCGCGCAATCTCGGTCCCATGCTGGATCGCCTTGACCGACCCGCCTACGGACTGGATGTCGAACACCTCGACGAGCTTGCCCGTCTCGCGGATCGTCTCCGCCAGGGCGTGTGGATCGACCACCTCACAGCCGAGCGAGATGATGATCACCCCGCCGACATTCGGGTTGCGGCCCGTTCCCGCCAGCACCTCGAAGGTGCGGTCTTTGTCCGCGCCGATCTGCGAGCAGCCGTGCTGGTGCGGAATCGCCACCGTCTCCGGCACGAGCTGGGAGATCCGGCTGCAAACCTGGTTGGAGCAGATGACGGTCGGAATGATCAAGAGATGATTGCGGATGCCGATATCGCCGTTCGGTCTGCGGTAACCCATCAGGGTAGTCATGCGTTCAGGCCCCCTTCGCTTGTCGTCCCCGTACCGGCCGCCTGGTCCCCGCGGCCCCGGATGCCTTCGACATTATGAACATGCACATGCTCCCCCGCACGGATAGGGGCTGTCGTACGACCGATCACTTCCCCGTATTTGCGCACCTCCGCGCCTTGGGGGAGATCCTGCAGCGCCACCTTGTGCCCGAACGGCACCGGCTCCAGAAGCGTCACCTGCAGCTCTTCGCTGCCCCGGTAGCAGGTGATGCGCGCCCCTGCCGCCAGCTCCCTGATCGCCGTCGCCACATGATCTCGCGGGTCCATCACCAGCGCCTGCGCGCCTGCGGTAATCTGTCCTGCCATGCTGCCGCTCCTCCTCTTTTATGCTCGCCGCCTGACGGCCGGATGCCTCCCAGCGTAGGCCCCTGCCGCTTTACTTCCGCTCGCTGACCAACCGGTTCGTCAGAGCGCCGAGCTTCTCGATCTCGATCGTCACCACGTCGCCATCCTTCAGATACACCCGCTCGGCTTCCGGCAGACCCAGCACGACGCCCTCCGGCGTTCCCGTCAGGATCACATCGCCCGGCTGCAGGGTCATATGCTGCGAGATGTAGCTCACGATCTCATCGCAGCGGAAGATCATGTCCGACGTATTGGAGCTCTGGCGTGTCTCCCCGTTCACCTTGCAGGAGATCGCGAGCTCATTCGGATTGCCGACCTCATCGGCCGTCACAAGATATGGGCCGAGCGGAGCGAAGCCGTCGAGCGTCTTGCCGAGCATCCACTGGGCCGTGCGCAGCTGCAGGTCGCGGGCCGAGAGGTCATTGGCGCAGCTGTAGCCGAGCACGTAATTCAGCGCCTCTTCTCGTGAAACATCCTTCGCCTCTTTGCCGATCACGATAGCCAGCTCCGCTTCATAATCCACCTGGGAGGTCACGCGCTCCGCCAGGGAGACGTCGTGCCCATGCCCGGTTAGAGCGTTATTGAATTTGTTAAAAAGAATCGGATACTCCGGGATCGCCGCCCCCGTCTCCTCGGCGTGCTTACGGTAGTTCAGTCCCACGCAGATGATTTTGCCGGGCTGGAGTACGCTTGGACCGAAGGTCTGATCCGCTTCGTCGAACAAAGCGCCTCCCTTGGCGCCGGAAGCCAGCGTCTTGTCCACGAGACTCTGAAGCGCCTGCAGGGCACCTTCTCCACCTTCGATGACTTCCTGGATGCTTAGCGGCACATTCACCTTGCCGTCCTCCAGAATATCCAGTGCGCGCTCCACATACAAAATGCCCTCATTCGTCTTGATGCCCAGCTGCAGCCGGCCGCCTTGCACAAAGTTAAGCAGTTTCATAGCAGTCTCTCCTCCTGTACATCTATAGTAGATTCAGAGCTTGCGCTCTTGTAGCGTTTACCCGTTCTTCCCGAATACGACTCCGCCGTCGATATACAGCGGGGAGCCCATCATGAACTTCGATTCATCCGAAGCCAGGAACAGGGCCGCCTTCGCGACATCCTCCGGCCGGCCGAGATCGCCGCTGAGCTGACGCTTCTTGAGAGATTCGTAGCCTGCCTCCGGATTATCGTAAGATTTCCTCAGATAGTCCTCAACGAAGGGCGTCAGAATCGTACCCGGCAGAAGCGCGTTCACCCGGATGTTGTACGGAGCGTAGTCCACCTGCATGGACTTGGTCAGCGCCAGCACCGCCCCCTTCGTCGCCGAATAAGAGGCTCTGCGTGCCAGCCCGATCTCCGCGATGCAGGAAGACATGTTGATGATCGAGCCCTCCCGGCGGGCCATCATATGCGGCAGCACATACTTGCTCGGCAGGAATACACCCCGGATATTGACCTCGATGACCCGGTCCCACTGCTCCGGCTCCACCTCGTGAATCGCACCTACTCCACTGATCCCCGCATTGTTGAACAGTACGTCGATACGGCCGTAGGTTCCGATCACCGTATCCACCAGCCCCTGAACCGATTCGGGCTTCGTGACGTCCGCCTGAACGAAGACCGCCTGGCCGCCTTCGCTGCGGATCTCCTCCACGGTCTCCTGCCCTTTGTCTTCCGCCAGATCGTTCACAATGACAACCGCCCCCTCGCGGGCGAACAGCAGAGCCGAGCTCTTCCCGATCCCCGAGCCGGAGCCTGTGATGAGAATGATTTTGCCGTCCAGTCTCATAGATGCCTTCCTTCCTCTCTCCCTGTGGTTGCAAAGCCTGTTCCTGCTTGCGTACCTGTGTGCCTGCCTGTATTCTGCCAACCTGCGTGTTCCGGGTCCGGACCGTTTCAGACGGCGACCGGGTTCTGGGACAACCGCCCGGCGAGCGCGCAGATCTCACGGACCGCCAGTTCCCGTTTCGACTCCCACTCATGAAGGAACATCGAGCAGGAGATCGCGGCGATCACGCTCCCTGCGCTGTCTCTCACTGGAGCCGCCACACAGCAGAACCCCATGACCGCCTCCTGCAGATCGAAGGCATACCCCTGCTCCCTGACGTCCTCCAGCTGCTTCAGCAGTTCTTTCCGGCTGCGGAGCGTATGCGGAGTGGAAGCCGGCTCCAGCGCCTCCTGCGGATAGAACGCTTCCAATTCGACGCGGTCCTTCCACGCCAGCATCGCTTTGCCCAGCGCTGTGGCATGCGCCGGCAGCTTCAAGCCGGGCTCGGAAGCCAGCCGCACGGGAGAAGGCATCTCTTCCTTCGCCAGATAGAGCACCTCGTGTCGCTCCAGCTTGGCGAGCTGTATCGTTTCGCCCAAGGCGTGCTTGGTCACCGAAGCCTCCTTGCGGAACCGGTCGATCAGGCTGAAGCCTTTGAAGAAAGCGTGGCCGAGATAACCCATCCGCGCACCGAGCGCATACGTTCCGTCCGCGTCCCGCTTCACCCAATCGAGCGCCTCAAGCGTCGCGAGCAGGGAGAACATCGAACTCTTGTTATACCCGAGCCGCTTCGACAGGTCAATCAGCCTTAAAACCGATGGCTCTGAAGCGATGGCCTGCAGGATCGCATCCGCTTTCTCCAGGGCAGGCACCCAATATTTTTTATCCACTGTGCCCTCCGTGCTGTCTCTTATTGGTTTATTATAGTAAACCACAGTTTATTATTTTAACGTTTTAAGTGTAACGCCGGTGGCGCTTTGGTGTCAATTGGAATTTTACCTGGTGACGGGAGAGCCTGCGAAGCCAAGATAAACGGCTTCGCCGTCCTTTACGGACGATGCGCGTTGATGCGCGTTTATAAGAAATATAAGATGACGGGATCGAGCTCTGGCGAGAACTAAATTCTTATATTAAAAAAAGACCGCCCCCTCTGGGGCAGTCTTCGGCCGATCCTTCGGCATGTTATGCCGTTCATTCCGCTTCCGTTCACTAAGGACGGACAAACCGGAGCTTAGCCGCCTCAAGGAGGCTCGCTTTACCCGAAGGAGCTGCGATTGGAGCTTTGAAGGCCGCTGCAAATGCTCCTCCCGTACCCTTGACGGTCAGCGTGAAGTTCAGATCGAACTTCTCGTAACGGTTGGTGAGATGCGCCGTCAGCGTCACCTGCGTATCGGAAACCGGACGGGTTACCCTTCCCTCGGCCGTAATGACGGCAGGCACCGATGAGATCCAGCTGACAGCCGCACCGTAAACCGGAGCGGCTGCAGGAAGGATCAGGTCCTGCGTCACACTGTCATTCCGGTCTCCCGCTGCAAACATCGGCTCTAGAGCCGAGGCGTCCTCAATAATCGCATCCCAATCTTCAAGAATCATATAGATGATCGCGTCAAAATCATACTGAATGGCACTCTGCGTCGTATAGGCCCCATTCTGCGCCACTTGGTCAATCAGATACTTCCCGATGATCAGCAGCTCATAATCTTCCATATACGTATAATACTCATTGTCGAGATGCAGGAGCGGAGACATCAGTGCGCTCAGCATCTCTTCCGGGGTACCCGCTTCATTGACCGCAAGGATGGCTCCCGCTTCGTCTCCTTCCAGCTGCAGTCTCTCCACTGTAAGATCGAGCAGGTCCTGTACCGCCCAGCGTCCGGTGAATCCCGAACCCCGGCCGAGCAGCACCTCCTCCGCTACCTGGGTCTGCCTGGCATCCGACAGGCTGTAGTAAGGAGTGAGCTCCAGCCACAGTCCGGCCGATTCCAGAGCTTCCCGCATCTCAGCCGCATTAGCTGCACCGTTAATATAGGAGAGAGCGAGACGCACCTCCTCTTCCAGCGGAAGAACTTCGAGCGGCAGCGGGGCTGTGAGCCCGTTCAGCTTCAAGGTCAGCGTATGCTTTCCGGCAGCCAGCGTATTCAAGAATGCAGGCAGAATCAGCACTTCGCCCGGTTCCATGCCAGGCGCAAAATCTCTGCCCTGAACGAGCCCTCTGTCACCCAGCCGGATCGATGCGGACGAGAGGTCGCCCGGCACGGACGGCTGCCCGCTTCCCTCCGACTTCGTCAAGGTGAAGAGCGCTTCGACGGCCGCATCCGCTTCCCGAAGCACCGCTCCGTATACGGCCTGCGCGGTCAGCGAGCCTGCTGCAGGCCGGACCTCCAGCACCGCTCCGGCCGTCAGCCCGCCAAGCGTGAATGATAGCGGCACGAAGCCCTCTTCAAGGGAGTTCAGGAAGTCCGGGGTCAAGGTAACCTCTCCTGTCAGCTCATCCAACAGATAATGCTGTCCCTGTACCAGCAGCATACCCTGGGCGCTTACGGTCAGGCCCGTAAACGCCCCCGCCTCCGCTCCCGACTCGCTTAGATGCTGCAGCCGGATCACGGCAGGCTGGTCCACGCCGCCGGCCGGGAACGAAGCGCCAGAGAGGAGGGCTGCCGTCAGGAGCTCATCCATAACGATTCGAACGGGAACGGCAGCCGCCGTAGTGTGCGGGCCATCCGTGATGCTTACCGTCACCATGGCCGAGCCGATGCTTCTAGGCTGAATGACGAGGCTGCCAAGCTCCAGCTTCGTATATACGGCCTCATAGACGCTCGACTGCACCGTTCCCGGTACAAACGCAAGGGCATCCCCTTCCCTATCCTCTGCCAGGTCCGATGGAAGCAGGGTGATTCCGCCGCTTTGGGCCAGATGCAGCACTCGTTCCACGGCAGGCCGTACCGCCGGTGCTTCGTTGGCAGCCGGGCCGCCGGTTCCGCCGGAGGAGGAATCCCCGCCGTCTGTGCCGGTATCTGATCCGGTATCCGTACCTTGATCGGGTTCAGCCCCCGTATCCGTGTCCGTGCCCGTGCCTTGGTCCCCACCGGTGTCTGTGCCTGCTTCCGTCCCTGTACCTGTATCCGTACCGGTGCCCGTTCCGCTTCCGGTGCCGCTGCCTCCTGTGCCGCTCCCGCTGTTTTTGCCCTTTCCTCCGCCGCCACCGCCTCCGCCGCCCCCTACAGGAGTAGACGAAGCCGAGCCGGTGCCAATCCGGCCCTTCGCCTGGTCGTAGTTCTCAACGACATCGGACGGCGTCTTCCCGGCAGGCACGATCAGCTGCCCGATCCGCGTGCCCTCCTTCACGGAGATCCGCCCTCCGGCGCCCCTTACCTCGACGGTACCGATGCCGCCCGGCAGGTCCAGCTCGAGAAGCCCCTGCCCTGCCGCGTGGACTGCGGCCACCGCACCGCCGCCGGACACCGCTGTGCCGGACCGGCCGGTCCACTCGAGCAGGGTAACCTCCGCCTCCAGCTTCACCTTCTGCGCCCCGGCTTCTAGGGTAAGCTTCGGGATCACCACCCCGGCAGCCGCCTCCACAACCGCATTCGCCTGCAGGGCCATCGAACCGACCGTCGTCTCCCCGACTGTTTTGACCCGGACATCGGCCTTCCCAATGTCAACGGCACCCAGCACCGCCCGGTCGAATACGACCGTGTTGGAGTCGCCGCCGTTCACCACGGTCCGCCCAAGCACGGTCAGACCCGAGGACAGGAAGTCATGCTGCAGCTCCCGCCCGATCTCCAGTTCACCCGTGACGGTGAGATTGTTCAGCGTCAGATAGTCCGCCGCCGCCTTCACCTTCCCGTCGATCCGGGCTCCGCCGCCGTCCAGCACCCGGTTGCCGCTGAACTCCGCTTCACCGGCCCCGGCGGGCTGCCCTGCCGCTGTCAACTCCAGATAGGTGATCCGGGTCAGCATACCGTCCCGTGCCTCGAACCGGATCTTCGCGTTCTGCAGTACGTCCGCATTCGCCTCGGAGAGCAGGCCGGCCAGTTCCTGAGGAACGCGGTATTCCGTACCGTTCAGGACGGCCTTCCCCTCCTTCAGCGCGGTAAGCTCCGCTGGCGGTGCTTCCTTGAGCAGCGGGAGCGCCTTGGCCAGCACCACGGCAATCTCCTGCCGGAGCGCGTGCCGGCGGGGAGCAAAAGCCGTCCCGTCGCCGGACATGACGCCCGACTCATAGAGATACTGCACGGCGTCCTTCGCCCAGGCACTGATCTGATCCCGGTCTGCATAGGGTAGACGGGAGCTAAGGCCGCCGGCTTCCACCCCGGACGCACGCACCAGAATGGCCGCGATTTCTTCCCGGGTGATCGGCGCTTCCGGGCGGAATACGCCTCCGCCGTCGCCTTCCATATACCCCATCTCGCGGACCGCCTCAATGTAAGGGACGGACCAGCCCTCTGCCGGAACGTCGGCGAATGAAGAACGGGCCGCCTGATCCAGCGGAAGCCCCATCGATACGGCCAGGACGGCCGCAAACTCCTGGCGGGTCAACCGATCGAGCGGATGGAAGCCCCCGTCCGGGTATCCGCTCATGATGCCGAGCCTGCGCATCTCCAAGATCGCCTCCTGTGCCCAGGAAGCCGCCTGATCCGCATCCGTGAAGCCCCCGTCCGCTGCATAGGCTCTGGCCTCCGGCAGAGACCGCAGAGGCCCGCCGCCTGTCAGAGATCCCAAGGCTGTCGTAACCACCAGGACCGCCGCCAGCATGCCGTTGCATTTTCTCATGATTCCGCTCCTCCTAGTTCACGCCGACGGCCGTCCAGGCTGCCTGCAGTTCTGTGTATTCCCGCGACTGTTCCCCGTAAGCATCCCTGCACGCAGCCAGTGTAGCCGCCCGTGCTCCCGAGAAATCGGTATTCGGCGCCATGTAATTCAACGAAGCGCTGTACCAGATCTTCCCCGCATTCACCCGGGAGCCGATCGCCGTGGCAAAGGTGTAGAACGCCTTATTCGGAATGCCCGAATTCGTATGCACGCCGCCGTCGTCATCGTTTAGATCCGTATAGTAATAATCGCGCATATGCGAGGGCTGATCCCCAAGTTCGGGCTGGTCCATATACCGCAGCGCATCTCCCGGCACGCCCGGAGTCCAGACGTCCTCACCGATGAGCCAGTTCCGGTTCTCGATCGCCGCAGCCATCGCATCCGACCAAGACTCATTCAGTGCGCCGGATTGCCCTTGATAGATAAGACCAGACGTATACTCAGTGACGGCATGGGTGAGCTCGTGCGCTACGACATCCAGTCCTCCGGCCAAGGAACTCATATTCACGCCGTCCCCGTCGCCATATATCATCTGCCCCATGGAGCCGCTCCAGAATGCATTATTGTAGCCATTGGAGTAGTGCACGCCGGAGATGATGCTCGCTCCCCTGCCGTCATATGAATTGCGGCCGAGTACGTTCAGGTAAAAGTCGTACACCAGGCCGGCATAGTAATGAGCATCCACCGCCGCCTTCTGCGCCTCCGAATCCCACACATTGTCCTTGTCGCTCACGTACGTCTGAGCCAGAGACCCGTTATTAAACGTATACGTGTAGATGGCCGATCCCCCAAGCGAGAGCAGCTTCGTCCGGTCTTCCAGCACATAGGTGCCGCTTCCCTTCGCTACAGTCTGTACTTTCTTCGGCGCTCCGTCCAGCCCATAGCCCTTGGCTGCCAATTCGGCGGCAGAGTTAAAAGCGCTCACAATCGAGCCGTCCCCCGCATCGACAAAGATCGTCCAGTCTCCAGGCGCTTCCCCCGCAAGGTAGCAGACGCTGACTTGATATGTAAGCACGGCCTGATCACCCTGCGGCAGATACGTCAGCACGCTGGAGGCCGGAACGCTGAGAGGACCCTTGTAGCCCGTGTGTTCCACGGCCTTCCGTACCGCTTCGGAAGCCGTGATCGATGCGGCAGACGCTGCGGGGGCCAGAGGCTCGTATTTGCCCGTCACGCCCGTCAGAGACCCGTCCGACTCATGGACAATCAACTGCTCCCCGTACACGGGAATCCCGTTCAGAAGGCGGTCGAACCGGGTATGGGCCCGTTTGCCCTCGGTTACGGTTTTCTTCAGCTTGAACTCCTTGGAGACATCGCGAATGCCGTAATCCGCCTTGATTTTGGTCAGCGCGTCGGCCGCACGATCCTGGACTCCTGCCCCTTTCAGTGTGCCGAGCTCCCCTTGTATCGTATGGATTTCTCCCTTTTCGTTCTTGAGCACCTTCTTGCCCACGATCGCTTCCGCGCTTCCTGTACCGGTCAAGGCCGATACGAACAAGGCGGATACCACCAGGGTGGACACCGTTCTGCTGTTCATTGTGGCATACTCCTCCTAAGGAATGAGTGCCGGCCATCCTCGGGGACTCCGGCCTGCTGCACCTCCTGCCGGCCCGATGGGCAAACAGAGGTTCTTCCCTTATTTCGGCAGAAGCCCTGCCACAATTTAGCTTTTGTTGTCGAACAAAAAGTTGAGTTCGATTTCCTCGATCGTACCCGATATACTGAAATCAACAGCAAATTGCTGAAAACCACAGGATGAAAACAGACGCAGCCCCCTCACTCCAACATGATATGGCGCGAGAACCGTCCGTCTTTCCGAAAGGAGCACTTGCATATGTCCGAATCCTTGCAAACCGTCCGCAGCCTGGCGGACCGTGTCCGTACCCAGGTCAACCGGGTTATCGTCGGCAAAGAAGATGTCATCGACCGGCTGCTCATCGCCTTGTTCTCCTCCGGCCATGTGCTGCTGGAGGATGTGCCCGGCACGGGCAAAACCCTGCTGGCCAAAGCGCTGGCCCATTCGGTCGGCGTCGATTTTAAGCGCATACAATTTACGCCCGACCTGCTGCCGTCGGATCTCAGCGGCATTCATTTTTATAACCAGCGGACCTCGGAATTCGAATTCCGTCCGGGTCCTCTCTTCACCAACCTCCTACTGGCCGACGAGATCAACCGGGCGACGCCCCGCACCCAGTCCAGCCTCCTCGAGTGTATGGAGGAGCGGCAGATCTCCATTGACGGAACGACCCACCGGCTGCGCCGGCCGTTCCTCGTCATTGCTACGCAGAACCCGGTGGAAAGCCAGGGCACCTTCCCGCTTCCGGAAGCCCAGCTCGACCGGTTTCTTCTCAAGATCCGCATGGGGTATCCGTCGCGCAGCGAAGGTCTGCAGATTCTGAAGCGGTTCCGGCAGGACAACCCGCTTGGGGACATGACTAGCGCCGCCTCTGCCCATGACATTACGGAGGCCCAATCCTTCTGCGCCGGAGTGACGGCAGCTGACGACGTGCTCACCTACCTGCTGTCCATCGTGGAGGCGACCCGCGAGCACAGCGACGTGGCGGTGGGCGTGTCCCCCCGCGGCAGCCAGGCGCTGCTTCGCGCTTCCCAGGTGCACGCCGTCTTGCGCGGACGGGACTTCGTCACGCCCGACGACATCAAGGCGCTTGCCCTTCCGGTGCTCGCCCACCGCATCGTGCTGAAGCCCGGCCTGCGGGTGCGGCCGCAAGCGGCGGAGGCGCTCATAAGCCGGCTGCTCGAAGAGCTGCCCGTACCGGCAGAGCCCTCCACGTCAGCGAGGTGAGCGCGCGATGAGCCTGCACGGCGTACTGCTCATCGCTGCTGCCGCCGCAGCCGGCCAGGGCCTGCTCTTCTCGCGGTTCAATCTCCGCAGGCTCACCTACGAACGCCGCTGGAGCACCCGCACCTGCTATCCCGGCGAGGAGATCGAGCTTGTCGAGAGCATCGAGAACCGCAAGGCCCTCCCGGTCCCCTGGCTGCGTCTCGAATCCCTGCTTCACGGCTCCCTGCAGTTCCGCAGGCAGTTTAACCTGCAGGTCAGCGGGGGCGAGCATTACCAGAACCACCGCAGCTTCTTCAGCCTGATGCCGTTCACGCGGATCATCCGGCGCCACAAGGTCGTCCCCCTGAAGCGTGGCTGCTACCGGCTGAGCTCCGCTTCGCTCACGGCAGGCGACGTGCTGGGGCTGCTGCACACCACCCGGCAGCTGGAGCTTGGCGCCGAGCTGCTCGTCTACCCTGAGCCGCTCCCCGCAGGAGCGCTGGTCCGGCCGGGCCAGCACTTCCAGGGCGACCTCACGGTGCGCCGGTGGATGATCGACGATCCGTTCCTGACCTCCGGCACCCGGGAATACCAGGCCGGCGACCCGCTGCGACGGGTCAACTGGATGGCCAGCGCCCGGACCGGCTCCCTGCAGGTTCACCGCCACGAATACACCGCCGAACGCCGCCTGATGGTCTACCTCAACGTCGAGGACCACGAAGGCATGTGGGACCAGGTGAACCGGCCCCAGCTCATCGAGTGGGGCATCTCGGCCGCCGCCGAGCTGTTCCGGCAGGCGGCGGAAGCCGGCATGGAAGCCGGCTTCGGCTCGAACGCAGGCTCCGTCGACGCGCTCAATACCCCGACGCGGACCGGCCTGCAGGGCGGGGCAGGCCAGCATGAATCGCTGCTCGACACGCTGGCACGCCTGGTGCTGGAGCTCAGCATCCCGTTCGACGCGTTCCTGGAGGAAGAAGCCGACCGGCTGGAGGGCGGACCGTGCCTGGATATTCTGCTGGTCACGGCCTTCGTCAGCGCCAAAATGGCCGGACCAATCGACCGCCTGCGCAGCCAGGGGCATACCGTGGACATCCTCACCATCCCTTCGGAAGAGGAGGAGGGCTCATGACATTTACGCTGCGCCCAATTCAGATTGCCGACGTCCTCAGCGCCAGCACAGACGTGGAGATCAATCCGCCGCTGCTCAGCCGTGAGTATGACGCTGACCTCCACTTCACCTTTGCAGAAGTGGAGGTGGGCTCATGACAAACAAGCTGAACCGCGTCCTCAGGGCCCTGCTGCAGGGAGCTGCCGAGCTGCTGCTGTTCCTGCCCCTGCCGCTGCTGCTGGCCGTCTACGCGCTGCCTGCGCCGGGCCGTTGGCTGTGGCTGGCATCGCTTCCGCTGCTCTATGCCGCAGGCTGTGCCCTGGCCGTGCGCCTTCCGCAGGAGCGCCGGCTGACGCAGCACGCCGTGGCGGCCGGCGCCGGCCTGCTCCATGGCGTCTGCACGCTCGGCGCCGGCCTTCCGGCGCTGCTGGCATTGCCGGCCGGTTGGCTGCTGGCCCGGCGCGGGGCACGCATGGCGGCGGAGCCCTGGGCGCTGCTCTTCCCTCCGCCCGCCCTCGCCGCCGGGCTGCTGCTGCAGTTCGCCGCGTCCTTCGTCCTGCAGTTTGCCCCCTCGTTCGCCCCCTCCCTGCCCCTACTGCTGTGGGGCGGTCTGGCGGCCCTCGGGACCGCGCTGTTTCGGATGAACCGCATCCGGCTGCAGGACGAGACGCTGAACCGCAGCAGCAGCGCAGGGGGCCAGCCGGCCCTGCCACCGGCGGTGCTCTGGCCGAACCGCCTGTGGACCGCCCTGCTGCTGGCCGGCGTGCTCCTGCTCGCCTTCGGCTCGACGCTGGAAGCGGCCCTCCGCGATGGGCTCACCCGGCTTGCGGCCTTCCTGCTCGGCCTGCTGCCGCAGGGCCAGGAGCCGCCTCCTCAGGCCGCACCGCCGGCTGCCCCCCCTTCGCCGCCCGCCCTGCCGCCGGCTGAGCCGCCGCCGGCTTGGCTGCAGCTGCTGGAGCAGGTGCTGTTCTATGCCGCAGGGGCGCTGCTCGCTTTGCTCGCGGCTTACCTGCTCTACCGGCTGGCCCGCCGCCTGCCGGGCCGGCTTCGGCGCCTGCTCGCCTGGCTCGCAGAGCGCATGAACCCCGTGCAGCGGTCCGGCAGCGCCGAAGGCTACGAGGACGAAGTCGTCTCGCTGCTGAGGGCACCGTCCACTGGGCGGAACGGCAAAGGCCTCCAGCGGGGCACCCGCAGCCGGGAGCCCCGCTGGGAGGAGCTGCGAAGCGGCGGCGAGCGCGTCCGCTACCTATACCGGCAGTGGCTGCGCGGACAGCGGCGCCGGGGCTTTGAGCCGCCGCCGCAGTGGACACCCGCCGAGTCGGTACGCGAGGCGGCCGCAGCGAACGGTGCCGCCGGGCCCGGCCCGGCAGCCGGGGAGCTGCTGCGCCTCTACGAGATCGTCCGGTACGGAGAGAAACCCGTCACAGACGAAGAAGCGGCGCAGCTGCGAAGCCGTTTGGAGGCGGAGGCTGCCTCCAAGCGGTAAGGCCTGGCTTCCTTTGTTTTTCTTGCAATTTCGAGGATGTCAATTTCCATGACATAGATTGACAATTAACCTTCTACCCATGTATCATTGAACTAATTTCATACCGCATTTCTTTTCGTATAACCTTAATAATTGGATTAAGGGTCTCTACTTGGAAACCGTAAATTTCTAGCTACGAAAAAATATGTTCTTTGCCCAAAGACATGTTTTTTCGCCGCTAGTTTTTTTATGCATAATCATCCGTCGGAAGAGGAGAGGAATCGCTATGGGGAACTTGCTGATCAAACAGGCGCAGATCATTACGATGAATGCTTCGGAGGATATTTTCACAGGGGACATCCGGATTGTGGACGACCGGATCGCCGCAATCGCCCCTCACCTCGCGGAGGAACCGGGAGAGTACATCATCGACGCGGCCGGGCGGACCTTGATTCCCGGGTTCGTGCAGACCCATATCCACCTGTGCCAGACGCTGTTCCGGGGCAAAGGCGACGATCTGGAGCTCATGGATTGGCTGCGTAAACGCATCTGGCCGCTGGAAGCCTCTCATGATGAAGAGTCGATCTATTACTCTGCTATGCTTGGGATCGGAGAGCTGATTCAAAGCGGTACGACCACGATCGTCGATATGGAGACCGTGCATCATACCGAATCAGCCTTTCAGGCGATTGCCGCCAGCGGTATCCGGGCCCTGTCGGGCAAGGTCATGATGGATAAAGGCACGGAGGTCCCGCTTCCGCTGCAGGAGAAGACGGAAGATTCCATTCAGATGAGCGTCGATCTGCTCGAGCGCTGGAACGGATATGACGGCGGCCGTATCCAATATGCGTTCTGTCCCCGCTTCGTGGTCTCCTGCACCGAAACGCTGCTCCGCGAGGTCCAATTGCTTTCGGCTTCGTACAATGTCAAGGTTCACACCCATGCCTCCGAGAATCTCGGCGAGATCGAGATTGTCCAGGCGGAGACGGGCATGCGCAACGTCGTGTATCTCGACCATCTAGGCCTTGCCAACGAGCGCCTGATTCTTGCCCACTGCATCTGGCTCGATGAGGAGGAGAAGCGGATCATCCGCGAGCGGGGCGTGCATGTCAGCCATTGTCCGGGATCTAACCTCAAGCTGGCCTCGGGGATCGCCGAGACGCCGGAGTTGCTGAAGCTCGATATCTCGGTATCCCTCGGTGCCGACGGCGCGCCGTGCAACAACAACCTCGACATGTTCAACGAGATGCGGCTAGCCGCGCTGATCCAGAAGCCGATTCACGGACCTACGGCGATGAATGCCAGGAGCGTCTTCCGTATGGCTACGATCGGCGGAGCCAAGGCGGTCGGCATGGAGAAGGAGATCGGCAGCATTGAAGTCGGCAAGAAAGCGGACCTCGCCCTGCTCAATTTGAACGGCTTCCACACGTTCCCTTCCTACGATGTCGATCCCATTTCCCGCATCGTCTATTCCGCCACACGGGCGGATGTAGAAACCACTATCATCAACGGACGGATCGTGATGGAAAAAGGCATCATGCGCACCATCGATCCGCTTACCGTGCTCTCCGAAGCGGACCGTTCCATCCAGCGTCTTCTGAAGCGCGCCGCCCTCCCCGTTTAATTTTTACGCATAACCAGAAGACGGTCTATGGGACAAAGGCTCCCTCAGCCCCTTGTCATATCCCTTAGACCGCCTTTTTATTGTGATTCCCCGCCTTATTTCTTGTGCTTATCCCATCTGATGGGCTTCCCACTGACATTCGGTCATTTCAAACTCGCTGAATACGGCTTTGAAAGAAGAGGACTCCGGGCTGCACGCATACATACCGAATTGAATCTCTCCCCCGCCTTCAAATAAATGAAAAATGCGCATTTGATGATACACAGCCCCGTCATAGGAAACCTCAATGCAGTAATCACTCTCTCGGCGGCTTAATCGGTAGTATATACACTTCAGATCGGCCCGAATGTCCGTTGTCGCCCAATCGGAATAGCCATGGTTGGTGACCACGCTCCCTAGCCTCTGAAATTCCTCATTTTCATATTCGGCCGATGCTTTAAACCAGTTGTCACTGTTTTGATAAAGGATAATCCCGCATTGGTCGAACCGCTTCTTGCTGTCAAATTCTGTTTTGACGGTAAAGGAAAAATAGGGATCGCCCGTTTTCAGCAGCAAAGCCGGAGCGTTGTCATTTCGGAAGCCATAATAGGTCCGCTGCCAAAAGTCCGTTCCCGGCTCCGTTATAATCACTACCTTGTCATCCTGCACGGAATAATCTTTTGGCTTATGAATCCAGAACGCTTGATCCGTATCATATTTCATATGGAAGCCCCCTACCCTCACACTTTAGAATCCTATTTCACAAAAAACAAGCAGCCGAAGTCCGCTAATTACGTTTTGCAATCATGCTCTTGGTTTAAATCGTTCATTCATTCTTTCCTTCAATCCTTCAATCCTTCAATCCTTCAATCCTTCGTTCCTTCGCTCCTTGACCTACCGCACCACCCAAGTTCGCAGCAGCCGCGGCTGTGGAACCAAGTGATCACCTGTGCTGCCTCCACATAAGCTCCCTCCGTCTTAGCGTTTCATAAAACGGACAAGCACCCTCTCCACATGGGACAGATGGCCCCGCATTGCTTCCTGAGCGGCTGTTGGGTCCCGGCGCTTAACCGCTTCGTACACGGCCTGATGCTCCTTCAGCAGCTGCCGCGATACTTCAGGACTGCCGTACATCTGCAATCTTCGGGTCTCGCGGATCGCGGTCTGCATCTGGGATGAGATGGAATCGATCATCCGCACGAGAATCGAGTTATGGGTCGCCTCCGCCAAAGTCAGATGAAAGGCAATATCGCTGTGCTCGCCTTCCACCTCATCCCCAAGACTTCCTTCCATCCGTTCGAGGACTTTTTCAAATTTGGTCAGGTCGGCATCGGTCCGTTTTACGGCAGCCAGCGCTGCGTTCGAAATCTCCAGCGCCTGCCGTGCCTCAATGAGCTCAAGCACAGTCTCCCTGCTCATGAGAAGTGAATCAAATTCCGGCAGTCCCACGTCCGACGCCTCAATGGCTCTGACATAGCTGCCCTCACCCTGATGAATTTCCACAAGCCCCATCGCTTTCAGGGCGCTGAGCGCCTCCCGTACGGTCGACCGTCCCACTTCGTAACGCTCCGACAGTTCTTTGGCGGACGGGAGCTTGTCACCCGGCTGGAGCCGGCCGGATACAATTTGCTCTTTGATCTGTTCCGCGATCGCTTCATATATTTTTTGCGGAGTAATCCGCTTGATTTCCATGCTTCGTCTGCTCCTTCCGTACCCGCAGCTTCCCGTTTCCTCCCATTGTATACTCCACTTTGCCAATAATACAACCGGAGGATGCTCGAACTCCGCCTCTCTTCCCTCTATCGTAAGTCTCCTACATAGCATTCCAGCCCAAACAAATACCCCCTAAAGCAGGCGGGGGTATACCCCGAACGGGGGCTTCCCATCTATCTTCTTTAGGGGGTGCCTCTTGCCTGCCGGTACTGTTCCAGCGCTTCGCCTTCCTCTCAGCTTAGGCTGTTACCTGAAGGGAGCGGGCCAGTGTTTCGCCGAGCGACTTGCATACTTCCTTATCTTCGGAGGAAGGACCGAGTTCTACCTTCAGGCCTTCCGTTACGATTTCCGCACCGCGTTCCTGCAGCTTCTCGATCAGCGTATCGACCGCTGCCCCGTAAGCGGAGTAGGAGGAGTCGCAGGATCCGAACACTGCAGCCTTTTTGCCGGTAAGATCTACTTCATCCAATTCGTCATAGAAATCGAGGAACTCATCCGGCAGGTCTCCGTCGCCCCACGTATAAGCACCGAGAACGATTCCGTCATAGCCCGCCAGCTCGGATGCATTCGTATCCATTACATTTTTTTGCGTGAGCTGAGCTCCTGCCGCTTGAACGCCCTCAGCGACCGCATCCGCCATATCCTCGGTGTTGCCGGTCATGCTGGCGAATACCAGAATTACATTTGCCATGATTTTATCCGCTCCTTCTCCGATTCCAGATGATAATGATACTCAATATCATAACAAAGAGAATGATAATCGTTATCAGTTATGCTGTCAATACTTTCCCCTTGTTTTT
This sequence comes from Paenibacillus sp. S-38, assembly GCF_049942825.1. Taxonomy (NCBI): domain Bacteria; kingdom Bacillati; phylum Bacillota; class Bacilli; order Caryophanales; family Paenibacillaceae; genus Paenibacillus; species Paenibacillus sp. S-38. The sequence continues at coordinate 1,575,059 of NZ_CP187970.1, read as the reverse complement.
TTCAAACCTGACGAAAAACCCGAGCCGCTTCCGGCCGGGTTAGTTGTTACGCTTTATCCCTTTATGCTGCTTAATGCCTCCGCCTTATATCTCCCGCCTTACGATCTTACATGGAGCAGCTTCCCCGGTGGTAGCTGCTCTATTTTCATTAAGCGATCAGGGAACGATAATTATAAGCTGATAGAGCGGCAGCAACCTGTTTGGATACAGAGCAGCAGTGCGATACCGGATTTCCCGCCAATATATAGCACAAAGTGTTAAACACTGCGCACAAATTGGCAAGACTTGGGGGAAGTAATCAATTATTATCATTACTTGTAAGAGGCATTCAAGTGAAGATAGTACTGTAAAAAGGGGGAACCCAATGAGCCAAGTATAAAAAAGAAGATTTCTAATGTTGGTCCCAGGATGGGTAAAAGGAGTTCCCCAGCAGCCCTATACTGCTCTTGTTTGGAAAATTAAAATAGAAAAGAGGATATTTATGAAAAAGCTTTCATTATTGTTATTGGCAGTGTTCATGCTTCAGTTCTCTATTGTTACCGCCGCTTCTGCAAAAAACAGCCTTCTTCCTGGCGAAAAGCTCGAAAAGGGACAGATGTTGGTATCCAATAATGGAAGGTTCGCCTTGGTCATGCAAACTGACGGCAACCTCGTACTTTATCAAGATGGCGGCCATCCGATCTGGGATACAAATACGGATGATGTAATCCACAAATATTATGATCCGTATTATAGGACTTGGAGAAATGTTAAAGCTGATACATTGGTAATGACTTCTACTTTGACTTTAGAAAGTTCAGTCGGAAAAGGTTACGGTACTCCCCCATTCTGGCATTCTGACATTCCGAGCTGGATGCGTAGTTACTATCCCTCAAATAATATGCCTCCGCTTGTCGGCGCCGATAGCTTGTGGGTTCAAGACGATGGGAATGTAGTCCTGTATAGCACAAAGACATCTAGAGGCACATATCCCGTCTGGGCCTCGAATACAGGCGGACGATAAGAATATTACTAGCTGATCCGCATGTAAAAAGGCTCCAGCCTGTAGACAACCCTTCCCTAATAGGAAGGATCTACAGGCTTTTTTGTTGAAATTTTAAGTAGGCCGTTTCCTGAGGGAGACGACCCATTAGAGGAGCACTTAGATGACGATTTTTTTGAGCTCCAGCTATATCGATTGTACTGGTATGCATAATTCGCAATATTCCCGGTACATCAGTTCACCTGTGTATCGTTCCACAATCGGTCTGTTAACCATCAAGTACGGGGAACGTAGCGTCTATGCAGAAGGGGTGGTACACCCGATCAATCCATCTACCCATGTACGAGAAAGGTCGACTGCGCAGCGGATCGGAAGATATGGGCGTGGTCGGAGCGGTAGCAGCATTCCTGTGATTATTATTCGGGTCCAGATCGAGAGACAGAGGGAAGAGACCTTGAAGCAAGCGGAGACATTGAAACACTTTGGGAAGATCAATCCACCAGCAGGCACTCCGCCATATCGTAGAAATTAACTGAGGACCGGAAATCGGTCTTTTTTTTCATAACTTCTCAGAGAAAGTAATGTTGTAGCCGTGTCAAAAGGCACATACTTTTTGACACAACATGAAACAGAGATAATTTAGTGTGTCACAAAGTTATATATATTACTTTTGACACGTTTCACAAAAAAATGGGTATATTTCACATAAAAAATAGCTTGCTGTGAAAATTGGATATGTACGCGTGTCCGATAAAGACCAAAAGACCGAGCGGCAGCTGATTAAGATGCGCGAGCTCGGAATTGAGGAACGGTTCATTTTTATTGATAAGCAGAGTGGCCGAGACTTTAATCGGCCGCTACGCCTTACACTCGCGCCTTATGCTTCACGCCTTACGCTCCCTCCTTTCCGCCCCCGCCTCACGCTCCCGCCTTACGCTCCACGCCTTACGCTTCACGCCTTCCGCTACAGCCTTACGCTTCTCTCCCCTGTGTCTGCTTCTTCCCGTTTCCTCACTGTTCTCTCCCCTGCCCTCTCCCTTACTACCTTATGCCACTATTTTTTCCATCCTCATCTATGCTCCCGCTGCGCTTTTCCTTATCGAGATGCGCCTCCAGCCAGTCCAGCACATCTCGTGTGACCTCATCCCGATTGATCTCATTGATCATTTCGTGCCGCCCGCCGGGGTAGAGCTTCACTGTGACATCTTTTATGCCGATGGCTTTGTAGAGCGCCTCTAACCGGCGAACCCCCTTGCCCATCATTCCTACAGGGTCGCGATCTCCCGAGATCAACAGCAGGGGAAGCCCCTTAGGAATCCTCTCCAGGTACTCTCTCCTGTGAAGCTCTGCCAATCCCTTGAAGAACTCGACCCAAAAATGAGCCGGAAACACCGCCCCGCAGTCCGGATCGGCCGCATACCGGTCGACCTCCTCCTCGTCCCGGCTGAGCCAGTCGAATGGCGTCCGGACCGGCCGGAAGGCGCGGTTATAGCCTCCAAAGGTAAGCTGTGTGAGCAGGCTGCCCCGGTGCTCCTCGCCTTTACGGACGGCGATCCTCTGTGCCAGCCAGATTCCCAGGTGAATCTTTCTTCCCTGGGGGCCGTTCGAGCCGGACAGGATGACGCCATCCGCCTTAATCGGATACGTATACATATAGCGCTGGGTCAGGAATGAACCCATGCTATGCCCGAACAAGAACACGGGAAGCTCCTTATGCCGCTCCCGGATCAGGTCCGTCAGCTGTGCCATCCCCGCGCACATGAGGCGAAACCCATCCCGGCCGATGCTCCCAAGCCGTGATCGTTCCCCCGCCGTCCGGCCGTGCCCCCGGTGGTCGCTTGCATAGACCACGTAGCCCGCGGCGGTCAGCGCTTCAGCAAACCTTCGGTAGCGCAGCGCCGTCTCGGCCATACCGTGGGCGATCTGTACCGCCCCTCGCAGGAGCTTATCCTCCTCCGGCAACCAAACGTAAGTATGAATGTTCGTCCCGCCTTCATCCTCGTATGTAAACTCCTCACTGCGCATGCTGAACCGCCCCCGTCCTATATCATCATTTTTTTCATTATAGGACTTGCCTTCCCCAAAAAGAAAGCCGCAGGTTCGCTCCCGCAGCTTCTTGCCTTCAGAACATCAACGACACCGCGTCGCTCCCTTTCATACCGGGAACGATCCCGAGCGCTTCCGCGCCGTAGGTGACTGACTCCAGCGGAGCCTCAAGCAGCTCCTCAATCGTCCGAACACCTGTTGCTCTTGCCGCAATGATGCCGCGCTCCTTCAGCTTTTCATTCAGCAGGCCGACATCCAGTGCCCCGCACATGATATATCCTTTGTCCGTCGTGACCACGAGCAGCGTCGTCTTCGGCAGCTTGACTTCGATGGCCAGTGCGGTGCGTCCCCCCAATTCGACCGGTTCCATACGCATCATGACCTTGTCTCCCCCTTCACGCCCGTATGCTATCAATATATGTCAGGGGAGAGAGTGTGGTGCCGTCCTAATGGCCTGTGTGATAGAAGTCTATCTGTGCGTTACGGATGCTGGGCTCATTCCGGCTGAGCTGAAAAACATCCCCTATCGCCCTTTTCTCTCCAATCTTCTCCACTGGTCGCTTTAGACACACTTATGCTGTTCCTGTCTACATCCATCAACTGGATGGTCAGCCCATCAATCCATAAGTATTTTTCTACGCCCTTCATCCCAGGTCCATCCATGGTTCTGCTCTTACCCCGACCCGCCTCTTAGGAGGCGGTCCTGCACTCCAACATGCTCGTACGCTAAACCGTCCCTTACTTACATCATTCCTAATCTCGGCTCTAGCCCTCTTTCTATGGATGAAAGTGCCACCCCGGTGACCCGGGCCAATCTCTTTTATGAAAGCTTGCTTTCTGCAGCAATTTCTTTTGCTGCTCCTCCTAGTCTACGCCTAGATGTAGGAATGGCTTGATCTGTTCTGCCTGCTGACCATAGGCTATAAAAAAAGAGAGCCCTCTGAGTGGACTCCCCCATCTTACCATAGCGAATCTTAATGCTATTCATTACTTCGTAACCGTCATACTGCCGCGGCATGCCAGGAACAGCGAGATCCATCCGAATAAAAATGCCACCCCGCCGATCGGCGTGATTGCCCCAAGGAAACGGAGATCCGTCAGAGCCATAACATAAAGACTGCCTGAAAAGATCACAATGCCGATCAGCATAGCCCAACCCGCGCGGCGCAGATGCCCTTGGCTTGGCAGCACGGACGAAGCGAGGCCGATGACCGTCAAAGCTAATGCATGGAACATGTGATACTGAACACCCGTCTGATAGTTAGCGAACATAGCCGCACTGATATTGTCTTTCACGATATGGGCACCGAAAGCGCCGATGGCCACGGCCAGGAATCCGCAGATGGCCCCAATACGAATAAACGTCCATTTCATAAGATCACCCCCGCTCTTAAGTCTACCGTATCCGGCCCACCCTGCGTCAAATGAACTTTCCTTGCACCGGTGCATTTCCCACCCGACTTCACTGAAATTTCATTATCTGAAGGGGCTCCCACACCAAACAGCCCGGACGCGGCACCCTGTTGGGGCTGCAGAACCGGACTGTCCTTGGCATCTATACACAGCAATTCTGGAAGCTTACGGAGCAAAAAGTTAAGCCTGCCCGATATCGTGCTGTCCCACGATGAGAGTCACCGGCTCAAGGAAGACGCGGGTGCTTGTCGGGCTGGTCATCAGATCGATTTCGACATCAACGACGCTGTAGCGCTGATGCTTGCCTTCACGCTTATCCAAGACAACGTCAAATTCTCTCAAACCCAGCTGGTACGCAAGTACGGAAGAACCTACCGAGATCGCAGGGGCTTCGTATTCCCCACGGTTGAACAGCGTTTGCGTCAGAATTTCTTCATTCATATCCACAATCTTGACCTCTTGGCAGATGATGTATTTCATCATGCTCCTCCTCTGTCCGGGATGCGTGTGTTGGTTATCTATCTTTTGTTACCCCGGGTACTCTGTTTTTATTCAACATTCCTCTTGAATCTCCTGCCGCCGGCTAACGGAATCTGATATTTCCCCCTTGGCTGCAGCCCTCACATGATCCTCATATAAAATTATGCCGGCTCCCTGCCGGGCTGTCGCCAACCCCCAGGCTTCGTCATATGATGCATCATCCAAGGCGTGGGAGATGAATGACGTGAGCAAGGCTAAGAACAGTAAAGCCAAGAAGAATACTCCTGCCTCCTCCATCGACAAAACGCAGTTTATGATGAAGGTGGTCACCTCCGATGTGTGTGCGCGCTGCCGCAAATGCGAACGCGGTTTACGCTATCTTGAGAAGATGTCCCAGCCCGGAGTGGTCGGTAAAGGTGTGCCCTGTATCCTGACCAAAGGCAGAGCCTAAAGCTGCCCAGCCGCGATCTGCCGCCATGTGAAACACCTATTTTCTCCCCGGACCGGCCGGAGTTTATATCCCTAGCTGCTTCGACACCCCTCCCAAAACACTCCGGACCGGCCCCTTATCCAGCCCTAAGACTCAGGCTCCCCACTGTGCGTACGGAAGGTAAGCAGGAAAGTCGTCCGCTTCGGTCCCGTTACGCAGCCGATCTCTCCGCCGTTCTTCTGCATGATGGTCTTGCAGACGGCAAGACCTAGCCCCGTGCCTTCCTCCTTATCCGTCACGAACGGCTCGAAGAGCTCATCGAGAATGCGGGGATTCACTTCCGGGCCGTTATTTGCGATTTCAAGAATATAGCATCCGGGCCTGTCGTATCCGCAAATATGCATCTCCTTCTCATGCTTGACTTCCTCCATGGCGTCCAGACCATTGTTTATGACATTGGAGAGTACCTGCTGAACGGCCACCTTTTGTATGTACAGCACGGCATCGTCTTCTAGATCTACGGTAAGGTTCACGTTTTCGCTGAGGAATCGGGGATTCAGCAGAGAAATGACCGAATCCAGCAGCTGCCTGGCCGTAAGCCGGATAACCGGCTCCTCAATGACTCGCTTCTTCGAAAAGCTGAGGAATCCGGTGATCTGCATATTAATGTTCTCAAATTCGTTATCCACTACACTTAAATAACGCAGCGTTTTATCGGAGCTTTCCTCGACAGACAAACTTTCCCGGATCAGCTTTAAAAAGCCCTTGATCGAGGTCAGGGGATTGCGGATCTCATGGGCCATACTCGCAGCCATCTTCCCAATGAGGTTGAGCCTGTCATCATGCAGCTGGGTGAGGGCTCGCTCCTTATCCTTCAGTCGCATACTTGTCCGCTCAATATACTGGGAGCATACCAGCTCTTGAATATACTCAAGTCTCCTTGTAATCACAGCCAGAAATGAAATCGCATTTAAGAGGTCCGCTCCTTCCGCTCTCATTGCCTTCTCTAAAACACCAAATACGGCAGTTCGCCAAAAAGAGGTGCTGTGGAAAATGTGCTGCAGCGGCAGCCCACGATCCACCAAATTTCGGGACCAAATCGGCACCCTCTCGTTCAGCTCGTGCGTTTCGGGTGGGATTTGGAGATCGATCGTATAATCAAAGTAAATCTCTGCCTGCCTCCGCAGCTCTTCTGAACCATAGAACTCCGGAAAGGCTTCAGTCAACAGTACATACCAGCGTGTAATGATCTCTTCCCTGCTGTTTTGGAGCGCTTGCAGTTCCTTTTCAAATTCCGCCATACTGCCTCCACCCTGCGTCTATTATGTGAACAGACACTGCTGTCTAATCGTCTTCTCTTATTATCTATTAAAATATCATATTCTATTTCTGGAATATAGCCTGCAATCGAAAATACTCCAGATTCGTCGGATACTGGAAAATGAAGCATCTTGAGAGGGGAGCATAACTAGGGCGTGTATGCAAACCATGACCCAATAAAATGGGTAAATATAGATATGATGAGACGATACGAAATCCGTGACGACCAATGGGATAAAATCAAGGACCTGCTGCCAGCCGAAAGAAAACCACAAGGAGGGAGACCCGCGAACAACCATCGCCAGATGCTGAACGCTATGCTGTGGGTGGCGCGGACAGGTGCGCCCTGGCGGGATTTGCCTGAATACTACGGCTCCTGGTCTACCGTCTATAGCCGGTTCTGCCGCTGGAAAATCGCCTGCATTTGGGATCGGATCTTAGAGCACGTTACGATTGAACCTGATTTTGAAAGTGTCATGATTGACGCGACAATTGTACAGGTCCATCAGCATGGGGTCGGTGCAAAAGGGGGACCCTCAAGCAAGCTATTGGGCGGTCCCGAGGCGGATTGACCACCAAAATCCACGCGGTCGTCGACGCCCTGGGGAACCCGCTGCGGTTTGTGCTGACCGGAGGCCAATGTCATGACTCGGTAACCGGCTACGAGATGCTAAAGCAGATGGACTTAACGAAAAAGCAGGTCCTGGCCGACCGTGCTTATGACAACAACCGGATTCTCCACCTTTTAAAGGAACAATCCGCCACTTCGGTGATACCAAGTAAGAAAAACCGCCGGAAACCGCGGGAATGGGATAAGGAAATCTACAAGGAGAGGCATCTGATCGAATGCTTTTTCAATAAAGTGAAGAATTATCGCCGATTAGCCACACGCTATGATAAATTGGCCTGTAAGTTTAGGGCATTTTTGACCTTAGCTTCGATTATGGTGTGGCTCGCATAGGTTTGCATACAGGCCCTAGAATTTACTCAAGCGTTTTTCCGTACTTCTGCCCTTACAGAGCACAATTCCGTTACCCATGGCCACAAGCGGTAAGGATAGAGTGGAGATCAATACTACTCGACTCTTCTTTCTCGCGCCGTTTTCACAAAATAGTCCGGACATAACAAAAAGAGCCCATCGATATGGACTCTTTTTGTTATGACTTATCGGGATGACACGATTTGAACATGCGACCCCCTGGTCCCAAACCAGGTGCTCTACCAAGCTGAGCTACATCCCGTCAAGCGTTCCCTGAGAGATTCGAACTCCCGACCTTTTGATTCGTAGTCAAACGCTCTATCCAGCTGAGCTAAGGGAACATAAAGGCTAAGGCACCACCCAGATTCGAACTGGGGATAAAGCTTTTGCAGAGCTCTGCCTTACCACTTGGCTATGGCGCCTTATCAAGTAAAATATGGAGCGGAAGACGGGAATCGAACCCGCGACCCTCGCCTTGGCAAGGCGATGCTCTACCGCTGAGCCACTTCCGCAGGTGGTGCGGTCGAGAGGACTCGAACCTCCACGGCTGTTACACCACTAGAACCTGAATCTAGCGCGTCTGCCAATTCCGCCACGACCGCATATAAAGTTAGATGGTGCGGTTGAGAGGACTCGAACCTCCACGAGCTTACGCCCACTACCCCCTCAAGATAGCGTGTCTGCCATTCCACCACAACCGCATATGAAATTAAAAACGTGAGCCATGTAGGACTCGAACCTACGACACCCTGATTAAAAGTCAGGTGCTCTACCGACTGAGCTAATGGCTCAAACTGAATGGCTGGGGATCTAGGATTCGAACCTAGGCATGACGGAGTCAAAGTCCGTTGCCTTACCGCTTGGCTAATCCCCAATGGGTTAAAAATGGGGCGGTCGAAGGGAATTGAACCCTCGAATGCCGGATCCACAAACCGGTGCGTTAACCACTTCGCCACGACCGCCAAAGCAAAAAAACAAGTAAAAGAAGAATGGCGGAGCCGACGGGATTCGAACCCGCGGTCTCCTGCGTGACAGGCAGGCATGTTAGGCCTCTACACCACGGCTCCACACAAAATATTTGGTTGCGGGGGCAGGATTTGAACCTGCGGCCTTCGGGTTATGAGCCCGACGAGCTACCGGGCTGCTCCACCCCGCGTCAGTTTAAAGAAATATGGTGGAGGCTGACGGGATCGAACCGCCGACCCTCTGCTTGTAAGGCAGATGCTCTCCCAGCTGAGCTAAGCCTCCATATGGCTCCCCGAACAGGACTCGAACCTGTGACAACTCGATTAACAGTCGAGTGCTCTACCAACTGAGCTATCAGGGAATAAAATTACTGAAAAGAAGTGGTGGAGGCTGATGGATTCGAACCACCGAACTCGATGAGAGCAGATTTACAGTCTGCCGTGTTTAGCCACTTCACTAAGCCTCCACAAAACAATGGTGCCGCCGAGAGGACTTGAACCCCCAACCTACTGATTACAAGTCAGTTGCTCTACCAATTGAGCTACAGCGGCATAATGGTGGAGGCTGACGGGATCGAACCGCCGACCCTCTGCTTGTAAGGCAGATGCTCTCCCAGCTGAGCTAAGCCTCCATGGGAACTGACCCGTAGGGGATTCGAACCCCTGTTACCTCCGTGAAAGGGAGGTGTCTTAACCCCTTGACCAACGGGCCATACTAAAGTAAATCATGGTGGAGCCAAGCGGGATCGAACCGCTGACCTCCTGCTTGCAAGGCAGGCGCTCTCCCAGCTGAGCTATGGCCCCATGCGTTTATAAAGTTATATGGTGGGCCCTAGTGGACTCGAACCACCGACCTCACCCTTATCAGGGGTGCGCTCTAACCAGCTGAGCTAAGGGCCCTCATGATGTTTAATTCATACGGCTTGTCCCACGAAGGTGGTACCGCTTGGCGACGTTCTACTCTCCCAGGACCCTGCGGTCCAAGTACCATCGACGCTGGAAGGCTTAACGTTCGTGTTCGGGATGGGTACGCGTGGTTCCCTTCCGCCATCATCACCAAACGGTTTGTGTATCGGCCAGGATACACGGTAATACATATTCAAGGCAGCTTGTACCTTGAAAACTGGATATACGTTCGGGTACATCTTTTTGCGCTCCGTTATGCTTCGCATAAAGATCGCTTTCAAAAAGATATCTCCTCGCTTGCTAGCTAAAGACCTAAAGTTCCGCTGCCGCTTCCTTGCGGAAGCTAGTGGATAAGCCCTCGACCGATTAGTATTCGTCAGCTCCACACGTTGCCGCGCTTCCACCCCGAACCTATCAACCTCGTCGTCTACAAGGGGTCTTACTAATTGGGAAATCTCATCTTGAGGGGGGCTTCACGCTTAGATGCTTTCAGCGCTTATCCCTTCCGTACTTGGCTATCCAGCCGTGCTCCTGGCGGAACAACTGGTACACCAGCGGTACGTCCATCCCGGTCCTCTCGTACTAAGGACAGCTCCTCTCAAATTTCCTGCGCCCGCGACAGATAGGGACCGAACTGTCTCACGACGTTCTGAACCCAGCTCGCGTACCGCTTTAATGGGCGAACAGCCCAACCCTTGGGACCTACTTCAGCCCCAGGATGCGATGAGCCGACATCGAGGTGCCAAACCTCCCCGTCGATGTGGACTCTTGGGGGAGATAAGCCTGTTATCCCCAGGGTAGCTTTTATCCGTTGAGCGATGGCCCTTCCATTCGGTACCACCGGATCACTAAGCCCGACTTTCGTCCCTGCTCGACCTGTTTGTCTCGCAGTCAAGCTCCCTTATGCCTTTGCACTCTTCGAATGATTTCCAACCATTCTGAGGGAACCTTGGGGCGCCTCCGTTACGCTTTAGGAGGCGACCGCCCCAGTCAAACTGCCCACCTGACACTGTCCCCGTACCGGATCACGGTACCAGGTTAGAACTCCGATACGATCAGGGTGGTATCCCAACGGCGCCTCCACCCAAGCTGGCGCTCAGGCTTCTCAGGCTCCCACCTATCCTGTACAGATCGTACCAAAGTCCAATATCAAGCTGCAGTAAAGCTCCATGGGGTCTTTCCGTCTTGTCGCGGGTAACCTGCATCTTCACAGGTATTAAAATTTCACCGGATCTCTCGTCGAGACAGCGCCCAAGTCGTTACGCCATTCGTGCGGGTCAGAATTTACCTGACAAGGAATTTCGCTACCTTAGGACCGTTATAGTTACGGCCGCCGTTTACTGGGGCTTCGGTTCACAGCTTCGGGTTACCCCTAACCGCTCCCCTTAACCTTCCAGCACCGGGCAGGCGTCAGCCCGTATACTTCGCCTTGCGGCTTCGCACAGACCTGTGTTTTTGCTAAACAGTCGCTTGGGCCTTTTCACTGCGGCCCCCTCGGGCTATTCACCCTACCGAGGCACCCCTTCTCCCGAAGTTACGGGGTCATTTTGCCGAGTTCCTTAACGAGAGTTCTTCCGCGCGCCTTAGCATGCTCTGCTCGCCTACCTGTGTCGGTTTGCGGTACGGGCACCTTCTCCCTGGCTAGAGGCTTTTCTTGGCAGCCTGAACTCATGACCTTCGGTACTTAAGTTTCCCTCCCCATCACAGCTCAGCCTTACGATGTGCGGATTTGCCTACACATCAGCCTCACTGCTTGGACGAGCATCCATCAGCTCGCGTCACTATCCTTCTGCGTCACCCCATTGCTCATAACGGTTCACGGTGGTACAGGAATTTCAACCTGTTGTCCTTCGACTACGCCTTTCGGCCTCGCCTTAGGTCCCGACTTACCCTGAGCGGACGAGCCTTCCTCAGGAACCCTTAGGCTTTCGGCGGATCAGATTCTCACTGATCTTTTCGTTACTCATACCGGCATTCTCACTTGTATGCAGTCCAGCTGTCCTCACGATCAACCTTCGACCCGCATACAACGCTCCCCTACCCCAGGATATCATAGATATCTAGTCATAGCTTCGGTGGTGTGTTTAGCCCCGTTACATTTTCGGCGCAGAGTCACTCGACCAGTGAGCTATTACGCACTCTTTCAATGGTGGCTGCTTCTAAGCCAACATCCTGGTTGTCTGTGCAACTCCACATCCTTTCCCACTTAACACACACTTGGGGACCTTAGCTGATGATCTGGGCTGTTTCCCTCTTGACAATGGATCTTAGCACTCACTGTCTGACTCCCGGGCATCACGTTTGCGGCATTCAGAGTTTGACTGGACTTGGTAACCCTTGGCGGGCCCCGCACCCAATCAGTGCTTTACCTCCGCAACGCTAACCCGAGGCTAGCCCTAAAGCTATTTCGGGGAGAACCAGCTATCTCCGAGTTCGATTGGAATTTCTCCGCTACCCCCACCTCATCCCCGAATTTTTCAACATTCGTGGGTTCGGGCCTCCAGTGCGTGTTACCGCACCTTCACCCTGGACAGGGGTAGATCACACGGTTTCGGGTCTACGTCCACGTACTCATTCGCCCTATTCAGACTCGCTTTCGCTGCGGCTGCGGCTTCTCACCTTAACCTCGCACGGGAACGTAACTCGCCGGTTCATTCTACAAAAGGCACGCCATCACCCATGAACGGGCTCTGACTTCTTGTAAGCACACGGTTTCAGGTTCTTTTTCACTCCGCTCCCGCGGTTCTTTTCACCTTTCCCTCACGGTACTGCTTCACTATCGGTCACCAGGGAGTATTTAGCCTTGGCAGATGGTCCTGCCGGTTTCCCACGAGGTTTCACGTGTCTCGCGGTACTCAGGATCCGTCTAGGGTGTTCGCAGAATTTCGGTTACGGGGCTTTTACCCACTCTGGCCGGCCTTTCCAGACCTGTTCGCCTACTCTGCTTAACCCACATTGACGTCCTACAACCCCAAGGAGCAAGCTCCTTGGTTTGGGCTTCTCCGCTTTCGCTCGCCGCTACTGACGGAATCACTATTGTTTTCTTTTCCTGAGGGTACTTAGATGTTTCAGTTCCCCTCGTCTGCCTCCGATGCAGCTATGTATTCACTGCATGGTACATGCGAATTACCACATGTGGGTTTCCCCATTCGGACATCCCCGGATCAAAGCCTGCTTACGGCTCCCCGAGGCATTATCGTTGTTCGCCACGTCCTTCTTCGGCTCCTGGTGCCTAGGCATCCTCCGTGTGCTCTTAATAGCTTAACCAAGTCGCTCGATGATTTTATTTTGCGTTCCGTTGAGCTTCGCTCAAAGGTCTCTACCAAAATAAAACATCTCGCTAGGCAGCTAATAAAAAACATTAGATACTTCAGCTAGTTTGTTTCGTATATCCAGTTTTCAAGGAACAAACATTGAGTTTGAAAGGCATTGCACCTTTCAAAACTGAACACGAGTGAGTGTCCCGCATACGCGGTTGATGCAGCTTGCGCTGCCGATTTGATCCGGCCATCTTCATGGCCATGATCTCCATAGAAAGGAGGTGATCCAGCCGCACCTTCCGATACGGCTACCTTGTTACGACTTCACCCCAATCATCTACCCCACCTTCGACGGCTGGCCCCCTTGCGGGTTACCCCACCGGCTTCGGGTGTTGTAAACTCTCGTGGTGTGACGGGCGGTGTGTACAAGACCCGGGAACGTATTCACCGCGGCATGCTGATCCGCGATTACTAGCAATTCCGACTTCATGCAGGCGAGTTGCAGCCTGCAATCCGAACTGAGACCGGCTTCTAAGGATTCGCTCCATCTCGCGACTTCGCTTCCCGTTGTACCGGCCATTGTAGTACGTGTGTAGCCCAGGTCATAAGGGGCATGATGATTTGACGTCATCCCCACCTTCCTCCGGTTTGTCACCGGCAGTCACTCTAGAGTGCCCAACTTAATGCTGGCAACTAAAGTCAAGGGTTGCGCTCGTTGCGGGACTTAACCCAACATCTCACGACACGAGCTGACGACAACCATGCACCACCTGTCTCCTCTGTCCCGAAGGAGGACCCTATCTCTAGGGCTTTCAGAGGGATGTCAAGACCTGGTAAGGTTCTTCGCGTTGCTTCGAATTAAACCACATACTCCACTGCTTGTGCGGGTCCCCGTCAATTCCTTTGAGTTTCACTCTTGCGAGCGTACTCCCCAGGCGGAGTGCTTATTGTGTTTACTTCGGCACCAAGGGTATCGAAACCCCTAACACCTAGCACTCATCGTTTACGGCGTGGACTACCAGGGTATCTAATCCTGTTTGCTCCCCACGCTTTCGCGCCTCAGCGTCAGTTACAGTCCAGAAAGCCGCCTTCGCCACTGGTGTTCCTCCACATCTCTACGCATTTCACCGCTACACGTGGAATTCCGCTTTCCTCTCCTGCACTCAAGTCTTCCAGTTTCCGGTGCGAACCGGGGTTGAGCCCCGGGCTTAAACACCAGACTTAAAAAACCGCCTGCGCGCGCTTTACGCCCAATAATTCCGGACAACGCTTGCCCCCTACGTATTACCGCGGCTGCTGGCACGTAGTTAGCCGGGGCTTTCTTCTCAGGTACCGTCATTCGCAGAGCAGTTACTCTCCACGACATTCTTCCCTGGCAACAGAGCTTTACGATCCGAAAACCTTCATCACTCACGCGGCGTTGCTCCGTCAGGCTTGCGCCCATTGCGGAAGATTCCCTACTGCTGCCTCCCGTAGGAGTCTGGGCCGTGTCTCAGTCCCAGTGTGGCCGATCACCCTCTCAGGTCGGCTACGCATCGTCGCCTTGGTGGGCCATTACCCCCCCAACTAGCTAATGCGCCGCAGGCCCATCCGTAAGCCACAGGTTGCCCCGTGTTTCATGATTCCGGCATGCACCGAAACCAGCTATCCGGTCTTAGCTACCGTTTCCGGTAGTTATCCCGATCTTACAGGCAGGTTGCCTACGTGTTACTCACCCGTCCGCCGCTAAGCACCGAAGTGCTCCGCTCGACTTGCATGTATTAGGCACGCCGCCAGCGTTCGTCCTGAGCCAGGATCAAACTCTCCATTAAAGAAAAGCTGATGACTCATTTTGAAGCTTGGCAGAAACTCATCGCTGAGTCTCTATATTTAACACTCACTCGTTGTTCAGTTTTCAAAGGGCAATTCGTTTCGATTTCGTCCGCCTTTTCAGCGGCGAGAATCAATGTAGCATATTTCATCTCATTATGCAACCTACTAATGTTATCCAATCTAAGGATGACCCGTAAGACCAGCACTAGAAGATTTCAATCGCGAAATTTTTCCGCGAGATGTAATCTACCATATTGTTTACAATAAATCAAGATTTAATTTTCAACGACTTAAATCCTGATAATTTGTAACCGGAGCACTTAAGCGTCCCGGGAAAGTAATATATCACGGCTGCCCTTTCGATTGCAAGTCATTAGCCCCCTTCCATTTTCTAGTTAAAATCGCCACCTTGAGAATACACATCAAATGAAATTGAAGCCTTAATTAATATTGACTATATGAATTAATCGAGTAGGAGGAGGCGGCTAGCCTCCGTCCTCTCACACCACCGTACATGCGGGTCCGCATACGGCGGTTCCAAAAGGTTAACAAAGTTCCGAGTAACGAGAAAGCAAACTTTTAAGCCCTTTCGCTTCCCAGTAGGAAGTCGGGAGGGCATTGTTTGTGCTACGGGACATTTCCCACGGACCTCGACGGGAGTTTGCCAACATATAGGCAGCCCAGTTCGGAACGCCGAGCGCACGTAGTTCGCGAATGCGTGTCTTCACCCGTTTCCACTGTTTCCATAGACACATGCGGAGTCTTCTCCGAATCCACTTGTCAAAGGCTTGGCAGTGCGTCTTCGCCGAGGCTAGGCGAAAATAACCTAGCCAGCCCAGCATGTACTGGTTCAGGCGCCGGATGCGTTCCTCCATCGGTACAGGCTTGGTTCGGTTCGTCAGTTCCCGGACTTTCTCTTTGAATCGCGAAATTGTCTTAGGAGCCAGCCGAATCGTCGCCTGTTTGTTCGACAGGAAACTAAAGCCTAGGAATTTGCGGTTCCATGGCCGGTCCACTGCACTTTTATCCCGGTTCACTTTCAGTTTCAGCTTTCCTTCCACAAAGCGAATCACCGATTCCATCACGCGCTCCCCGGCTCGCTTGCTGGAGACAAAGATGTTGCAGTCGTCCGCATAGCGGACAAACCGCAGTCCCCGTCTTGTCAGTTCCTTGTCCAGATCGTCCAGCAGGATGTTCGCCAGAAGCGGACTGAGCGGACCGCCCTGCGGCGTGCCTTCCGGTGTGCGCTCCAACGCTCCATGCGACATGACTCCGGCGTTCAAATAGGAGCGGATGAGCTTCAGGACACGCTTGTCCTCCACCTTCCGTGCTACTCTAGCCATGAGCATGTCATGGTTCACCCGGTCAAAGAATTTCTCCAGATCCATATCCACGACCCATCTGAGGCCGCTTTGGATATAGCTTTGTGCCTGCTTTACGGCGTCATGCGCCCGTCTTCCCGGGCGGAAACCGTAGCTGTACCCCGAGAAATGTGCATCAAAAATCGGATTCATCACTTGCAGAAGCGCCTGCTGGAGAAAACGGTCCATTACGGTCGGGATGCCAAGCAGCCGTACACCGCCTCCGGGTTTGGGGATTTCCACCCGTTTGACTGGCGCGGGTCTGTAGCTTCCCGTCAGGAGGTTGGCTTTCACCTGTTCCCAGTGGGTTTTCAGGTAAGCTTGTAGCTCGGCTACCGTTACACCATCCACTCCGGGCGCTCCTCCGTTCTGTACCACTCGCTTGTAGGCGAGCCGAAGGTTGTGCCCTTCGAGCATCTTCTCCAGCAGCCTGCTCTGGCCTTTGCGAGAGAAAAGGTCGGCTTGTGCCGGCGAAGAACTCGGCGCTCCGGCATACCCTGGCGGCTTCACCGCTTCTCTCTGCCGCGAGCTCCCTTGCGGAATATTCTGCTGTCTCTGCTCTTCACGCGAACGCACCGGTTTCCTCTCTCCTTTCGGTTCAGCCCTTCCGCTTTCCGGCGTCCCGTACTCGCGTACTATGGCCTCTGCTGACTCCTGCGGATTCAGCGCGGCTTCTCAGCCGCGGTTACGAAGTCACTTCGCGTATCCGCAGGCCTCCCCAGATAAGAACGCCATCTGTCTGCCCGCGACCACCTAAGTTTACAGCATCAGCCCTTGGCGGCTTTGGATTTCGTCTTGTCTTGGAGACTCATCCGACTGACACTGCCTCAAATTAGGTTCGTGTACCTTGGCCCGTGCATTTGCCTCCGGCTTCCTTCAGATTCCGCCTCACGGCCGACACCCTTGCCCTTGGCTAACGGTAGGCGCTCGCCAGCCCCCGTTCGGGACTCTCACCCTAGAGATGGCGCCCATGCTGGGCGTACAAGTAAAAAGGAGATGCAGCTGACCAGCTTCATCCCCCTATAAGCTATCACTCAGCCGGCTCTTCTTCGAGTTGTTCATAAGCTGCATCAACCAATTCGTCGAAAAAATCATCGTCTTTCTCCAGCTTGTCTTCAATGATCAGGATTTCTTCTTCCGGACCAGACTCCTTAGCGAAAATAAGACTGTAATCCCAATCAATCCCCCGCTTACTGAACAGGGCAAGCTCGTACGGCTGCTTGTGTTCCCCGTAATGGAACTGCACATACCCTCTGTATCCATCGTCCTTACTGTGTGTCATCGCTGCTTCTATTATACGGATTGGCATTGATCTGCACCTCTCTGGTTCAATGTCTGTATACTGCGCATTATAGCACACCTGTCGGGGGAATACGGAAATGGCAGAATAGCGCAGTGTATTTCCATATTTTTGTAGACAGTATTTCTTTGACCTGCTATAGTTATACTACAAAATTCAATATGGAACGGCCTTTTTTAGCGAAGCACGCTGTCACTCTTTTGGTGACCAGTGTGCTTTTTTTGCATTTCCCGTGCCCTTCCACTCATAAGGAGAAAATGAAAATGAAACCTTCTTCAACCCTGCTTATCCTGCTGATTACTTCCGTATCCCTGACAGCTTGCGGGTCCAAAACGAATCCCGGGTCACTTGACCTGAAGCCAGGCACCTATGCCGTCACTTCGGCCGAATATGAAATCCCCGATGATGATTACGAACTGACATTGAAAGACCACGGCGAATACGATATCGCTTTTGCTGACCTTTATCTCGTAATGGACCCTACCAAAACTGCTACTACTCTTGAGATCACACAGGATTACCGCAATATCTTGTACCTCAATCATCCAAGAGATCTTAGCAGGGAAAAGGAGAAGAAAGAACAAGAAAAGAAAAATGCAAAAAGCAAGCCTGCTCAGCCCGTTACCAAAAACGGCTCGACTTCCCAAACCCCGAAGGCAGACAAATGAGTCAAGAAATACAAAAGAGCGGCCTCAGCCGCTCCCCATCAATGTATACTCAAAAGACATATCAAACTCCAAAGGTAATCCGGATGTCAATAACCTCCGAGCGGCTGCCCAGGCGGATCGGCGGCCCCCAAGTGCCGAAGCCCGACGAAACGATAGCGTGCATGCGGTCTTTAAGCAGATATCCCCAATCCAGTTCGAAGACACGCCGGGTAATCAGATGGTTCGGAGCCATCTGCCCCCTATGCGTATGACCGGAGAGCATGAGATCGACGCCTGCCGCAGCCGCTTTATCCAGTTGATGAGGCTGGTGATCCATTAGGATAACCGGCTTGTTTTTATCAATAGCAGAAGTCAAAGCCTCAACAGCCATCCTTCCGCCGGGTTCCATCGACTCCGCTGTGCGGTCCTTGCGTCCAACCAAGTAAAAGCCTTCTTCAATAAGTACATGCTCGTCTTGCAGGACCCGAATGTTGATTGCGGCAAGCTCTTTAACAAGCTGAGGCACGTGGCCGCCGTAATAATCATGGTTACCAAGTACGGCATAGACGCCAAGCGGCGCTTTCAGTTTCGCGAGACCCAGGGACATGTTCTCCCTGACGAAAGGCTCGATATCGTCATCAATAATATCGCCCGGAAGCAGGATCAGCTCCGGCTTCAGCTCCTCCATCACTTTTTGCAGGCGCCCAAGGTGACGATTCCCGACAATGGTACCTAAGTGGATATCTGAGGCAACGGCCACGTGCAGGCTCTCCCTCCCGCCGCCGCTCTTCGGGATGTGAATGTCATACCTGCGAATAATCGGATTCCAAGCGTTATACGATCCTCTGATCATGAGGGCGGCCAGGACCACAAAGACCAAGCTGCCAAGCAGCTCGAGAACATCCTCTGTCGGCATGCCTCCTGCTCGCAGAATCACCGACACCATATCAGCCAAAGGAAGCAGCAGCACCGAATATTCGATTACGCCGAACCAGATTGACCCGACCTGCCTTAACATTCGTCCCACAGACCTTCCTACGACCCGAACCCCTGCGCGGCCGATCACATAAGAAAAGGCAACGATCCAAAAGAGAATCCAATAGACCGCCGAATTATCGAAATCCAGCATATAAGAAAGATACATCCACAAGTGGTAGCCTATATAGTAGTTGAGCGCTGTAAAGATCAACATAAACAGCGCCAGCATGGGAATCATTCGCGATCTCATCTCAGGCCTCCAAAGTAGTTGAATCTTACAACCAATTACTCGAGATTTACTATAGCGCACGGGATTCCGCCGCGTCAAATTCACTGAAAGTCAATAAGACGGATAGCCCGCAGGCAGGCAGTTTCTACAGGAGACAGCAGCAAAAACCGGGAACAGCCGGTCACGATACATATGGATCTAAATTGAGGCGACCTGAGAAAAGCTCGGATTGCGGCTCGAAATGTACTGCAAAAAAACACCTGAAACATGGAAGTCCACATTTGCAGGTGCTTTTGTAATGGAGGGTATCTACAGGCTTTGCGGCAGCAGGAGACGGCTCTCCATGCTCCGCTTCACATCTTTCAAAAGCTGGACGGATGCGTCAATCTCCACCTTGCGGGTAGATACGCTTTCGACGCTGCATCCGATGGGGATTCCTTTTTCCATGCCGAAGTCCATAAGCTCCTCCATGATCTTCAGGGTCAGCCGGACGGACTTGTCCAGTATGTCGTTGGAATGCATGAGATCGTTCTCTAACCACTTGGGCACGCTGATGCCAAGCCATTTCATGAATTCGAGCGTTTTCAGCGAACCGCAGGGGGTAAGGTTAAACAGTATCGGAACCATCTCCAGCCCCTGATCCTGACAGTAATAGTAGTATTCGGAGAGCACATTCTTAGAGGCTTCCACATCATAGGTCGCTTGGGAAACGAAAAACTGGCAGCCGCT
This sequence comes from Paenibacillus sp. S-38, assembly GCF_049942825.1. Lineage (NCBI taxonomy): Bacteria > Bacillati > Bacillota > Bacilli > Caryophanales > Paenibacillaceae > Paenibacillus > Paenibacillus sp. S-38. The sequence goes on along the minus strand of NZ_CP187970.1, from coordinate 1,555,222 downwards.
TCTCATCTTGTCCACCATGCGAAGATGCTCGTCTTTCCTAGTCAGATGCCTCTCGGGGATGACAACACCGCCGAAATGTAGTTTATCATTCAAACTGCGGCTGAGTTCATAGGCCTGCGGCAGGCCAAGCCTGACTTCCTGCTTGCTCGAGGATGCGCCGACATAGACAGAGTACCGGTCTTGTCCTGTGTCCGAGCTGATCCACTTCGAAAGCTCACTCTCCGAATATTTGCCTACACTTCGATAAATGATATGAGGGACGTTCAGAGGTCCCAAGTACTCCTTGCTGTAGGTAGTCGGGTCCACGGTGCTCAGGTAAGGGAAAGGCCTTTCCTGGTCGATCCGGTCCGCCTCGTCCTGGATATCATATATGATCAAGCCGTCGATCCCGATGCCGGCAATGCGATCAATCTGTTTCCTGGCGATCTCCGCCACCTTCTCGGGCGGGTGATTTTGTTTGGGCGGTGTAATGCCGTAGGTGATGATTCCCGGCTTTCTTCCTCGTATCTTCTCTTTGAGCATCTGCTGACCTCCGCTTCCGTCGACACATCGTTGCTGTTCATTGGTATTTTTCATACTAAACAGGGGGGGATAATTAGTCAATAGAAGACACAAAGAAAGACGCTTACAATAACCCGCTTAGCCCTCTCAGCTCTTCAGCCATGTCCATCTGCTGTGCCGTGACCCGGACCAGCCTGTCGATCGATTCTTCCTGACGCTGCTCAGCACCCTGCCTGTTCTCCTGCAAGGAACCCTGATGTAAAAGCTTGGGCACCTCCCATACGGAGCGGATGGCACAGGAAGCCAGGAAACCCATACGGGGAAGCCGTTCGTCTCCTCTCCATCCGGCATCCCGAAGGCCGTCCAGATACCACTCGATAAAGAGCTCACGATATCTTGCAAAGCTGGATGCCGGAATCTGACCCTTGGTCATTGAAAGCCCAAAAAAGCGGCCCAGATCCTCCCCGACACCCGACAAGCTGGCAAACTGCCAATCCAATGCCGTCAATCCAAGAGGCGACTGATCCGACGGACTGCGGAGCAGGATGAGATTATTTTTATAATAGTCTTGGTGGGCCAAGGTGCGGGGAAGCTGTTCCAGTCTATCCACCCAACGATCGATTACCTGTGAAAATTCCTCATACTTCTCCAGTATTTGTTCTATCCCGTGGTTTCTCCAGGCGTGTATCACAGCTTCGGGCTTCGTAGAGGGCCTATGTACGCGGCACTGCTGGACCCAGGACCGCAGCCAAGCCCGGTTCAGCCACCAATGGTCCGGAAGAGGCGTCCCCGTCAGGTAGGCCCCTTGGAATCGGCCGAGCTGTCGCGCGGCAAAAGCAAACTCAGCCTCACCCCAAGGCATGCCATCTTCAGGGATGTCCTCCAGCCAGAGCCAAACCGAACCGTCGTCCTTCTCCTCTACACCGTAGCAGAGGGGGGTACTGAGACCACCCGGCAGGGAATTCAGAAGGCCGGAGCCGTAGACCAGCGCTTCTCTCCGCCAATAATGATAATGAGCAGAGTCGTCCCGTGTCCGGTCGGAACGGATCATTTTCACAACAACGGACCAGGGAATAGGCCCGTCGGCCGCTTCAGACCATCCCTCCACCCGGAGGACGCCGTCGGTCACAAAATTCCCCTCCATGGCGCCTAGAGGTTGGCAAGTCCAGGAACCGATGATTCCCCCGCATTCCCCGGTCAGCCGGTTTACAGTACGTTCCAATAAGGACTCATCGAGTCCGAATACTTTGTCCGCAATCGTCGCTCCACCCATGCTCCACGCTCCTGTACCATTTTTGCGCCCTTCACGTTGTATGTCCTATCACACACTCATCATGTCAGACGATTCATCGCGCCAGAAAGGTGCAAAAATCAGTAAAAAAATACAAATATATTCATAGATGCTTGAAGCATTTGCAAAAGACGCGGCCTCTTGCTTTCCTGGAAGCTGCGAAAAGACAAAAAGACGATCTCCAAAAAGATCGTCTGCACTAGCATAAATGCATGATGGAAGAAAGGAGAGTTCCAGGGCAAAGGAAATCCACGGAGCTCCGATACGGTCAAATTCACCGCCGGACGTCCCTATTCCCACTTTCCGCCTTCCACGATGATATCGTTCGGATTCGTTTCCGGTCCGAGCTCCTCTTTTACATACTTGTTGTACAGTTCGAGCAGGTACTTCTCTTGACCAAGCTTCTCCAGCTCCTGGTTGACCCAGTCGCGCAGCTCCGTATTGCCTTTTTTGACCGCCGGTGCAAGAGGCGCCTCCTTCTCCAGCTTCTCCGGCAGAACTGTAAAGCCCGGATTCTTCCTGGCCCAGGAAAACAGGATGATATTATCCTGGGCATAAGCCACGCCCCGTCCATCCTTCAGCGCCTGCAGCGATTCCGTGTTCTTGTCGAACTTCACCAGTTCGACATCAGGACGATTCTTGGTCAGGAAAATATCGGCGGTGGTCCCCTTCGTAACGATGACTTTCTTGCCCTTGAGGTCGGCGAGACTCCCGATGCCCGCATTCTGCTTAACGAGCACCTGTGTGGCAACCTTCAGGTTCGGATTGGTAAAGTCCACGGCCTGCTTCCGCTCTTCGGTCACCGTCATATTGGCCACGATCAGATCCACCTTGTCACTCTGCAGATACGGGATCCGCGAGGCCGGTTCTACGGTGACGAATTCGATCTTCCACTCGTCGCCGAGCAGGTCCTTGGCAAACCGCTTGGCCAGTTCATTCTCGAAGCCGGTCGGGTTGCCCTTCTCATCGACCGTCCCGAACGGCGGCTTGTCGGTGAACACGCCCACGACCAGCTTGCCGCGGTCTTTGATCTTTTGTATGTAGCCGCCCCCCTCCGCCTTGGAGGCTGCAGGGGCTGCAGGGCTCGTGCCCGCGGCCGGAGTACTCCCGCCGCTCTGGCCTCCGCACCCCGCCAGCATTCCCATCACAATCACCAGGCCCGCGGCCAGCCACTGGGTTCCTTTTCTCATAGCACGATCATCCTCTCCAAGATTCGATAGTCAAAAATTGATCCAAAAAACGCTGGGCCCTCTCCGTCTGCGGCTTCGTAAAGAACACGGCCGGATCCCCCTCTTCTGCGATGATCCCAGCATCCATGAAGACCACTCTGTCAGCCACCGCACGGGCAAATCCCATCTCGTGCGTCACGATCACCATGGTCATCCCCTGACGGGCCAAGCCGAGCATCACCTCGAGCACTTCCTTGACCATCTCGGGGTCCAAGGCGGCCGTGACTTCGTCAAAAAGCATCACCTCCGGGTTCATGCACAGCGCCCGGACAATGGCAATGCGCTGCTGCTGCCCTCCCGACAGCTGTCGGGGGAAAGCGTGCTTTTTCGCCGAGAGACCCACGCGCTCCAGCAGCCGCTCGGCCTGGGCCTGCGCTTCCTCACGGGAGCGGCGCTGCACCTTGAGCGGGCCGAGCAGGATGTTGTCCAGAACATTCAAATGAGGGAAAAGCTCATACCGCTGAAATACCATGCCGATCTTCTGGCGGATCTCCCGCCAAGGGACTCCCCTGCCGGTCAGCTCCCTGCCATGAAAGCGAAAGGTCCCGAAGTCGGCAGGCTCCAGCCCGTTCAGGCAGCGGAGCAGTGTGCTTTTGCCGCAGCCGCTTGGACCCAGAACCACGATGACTTCCCCTTGGCGCACCTCCAGGTCTACGCCCCGTAAGACTTCGTGGCCGTCAAAGGATTTGCGCAGCCCCCTCAGCTCCAGGATCGGTTCCACCGTCCCCCCTCCTTCCTGTTGAACCTATGTACCCGGTTGATCCTGGTCAGCTCCAGGAGGTCCATCTCCGTTCCAACCGGCGCGAGAATGCGGACAGCGGATAGCACAGGGCAAAATAAAAAACGAATAAAGAGCCGTAAATCAGCAGCGATTCCCCTGTACGTTCAATAATCTGCTGGCCGGCCTTGATGGCCTCCATCACACCGATGAGAACCGTTAATGAGGTCGTCTTGATGAGCCTCGTGCAGACATTGATGCCGGGCGGGAGCATCCGCCGGACCGCCGCGGGCAGAAGAACATGGATCAGCAGCTGCCGTTCGCTGAGTCCAATGGCCCGGCCAGCCTCACGCTGTCCCTTCGGCAGCGACTGCAGCGCCCCACGGACCACCTCCCCCATCTCGGTAATGCCCCACAGGGACAATACCAGCACAGCACACTGGAAGTTCGGGATATCGATTCCGAAGAAGATCGGCAGCCCGAAAAAGAAAAAGAAGAGCCATACGAGGATCGGCACCGCGCGAAACAGCTCCAGGTAGATCCGCAGTACCACACGGAGCGGCCCCAGCCTGGAAGTTCTCAGAGCGCCGAATATCAGCCCTCCCGCTGCACTGCACGCAATGCTTGCCAAGGCGATCTCCGCGGTAGCCAGCGCCCCCCTGCCCATCTGGGGAAGGGACTGCAGCAGCAGATCAAAGTCCGAGCCGTCCATGACGAAACCTCCTTTCCACCCAATCCAGCAGAAAGGACAAGGGAAGGAAAATCAGCAGATAGAGTGCCGTCATCATAAAGAGCATTTCGTAGGTCCGGTATTCAAGAGCGATGAAATTCGTTGTCGTGTACAAAATCTCAGGAACCGCCACGGCGGAAGCCACCGTCGTTTCTTTCAGCAGAAAAATAAAATTGCTGAAAAGGGCTGGAAGCGTAATCCGGATCGCCTGCGGCAGCACTACATGCTGCAGCAGCTGCCAGCGGGACAGCCCGAGAGCCAAACCCGATTCCAGCTGCCCCCTCGATACGGCTTCTACACCGGAACGGATTACCTCGGTCAGGTAGCCTCCTCCGAGAAACGTCAGTGCGGCAACGGCCGTCACAAACCCGGACAGCCGGATGCCGACGGAGGGCAGCGCAAAATATAGAAAGAAAAGCTGGATGAGCAGCGGCGTATTCCTCGCCGCCTCTACGTATACTCTCACGGCCAGCCTCAGAACCGGAATGCGGAAGAAGAGAATGGCCGCATTCAGCAGTCCGGCGGCCGTGGACAGAATAATCGCGGCGCCTGCGACTTGAAAGGTTACGACGGCGGCCTTCCAGAAGGCAGGCAGCCTCTCCAGCATATAGACGGTATCGAACGTCATGAAGGCAGCGCATCCCCCGGCTGGAGTACGGGGGCATCCACTGGCACTGTCTCCGGGTACTTGATGCCCATTCCCGTATTGAGAACGACCACCCGCTCTCCGTCTTCAATCCATCCGCTCTCACGGAGCTGGCGTGCGGCTGCGAATGCCGCGGCGCCTTCGGGGCAGACGAACGCCCCTTCCAGCGAAGCCGCCAGACGCTGCTCTTCCAGCAGAGCCTCATCTTCCACTGCGACGGCGCAGCCCCCGGTGGCATAAACCGCCTCAAGCACGAGGAAGTCGCCGAGCGCCTTCGGCACATTAATACCGAAGGCTGCCGTGCTGGAGTTCGTCCAGAACTCCGAGTGCGCCGCTCCTTCCTGCCACGCCTTCACGATGGGCGCGCAGCCTGCCGCCTGCACAGCTACGAGCCTTGGCAGCGGACCTTCGACCCAGCCAAGCTCCAGCAGCTCGCCGAGTGCTTTATAGATGCCGATCAGGCCGACACCTCCCCCGGTGGGATAAAGAATAACTTCAGGCAGGGACCACCCAAACTGCTCGGCGATCTCGATGCCCATCGTTTTTTTGCCTTCGATGCGGTAGGGCTCCTTGAGGGTGGAAGCATCATAAATGCCCTCGGAGGCTACCTTCCCGGCCACCATCCGCCCGGCGTCACTGATCAGCCCGTTGACGAGATATAGGTCTGCACCCGAAGCGGCGCATTCACCGCGGGTGATCAGAGGCGCATCGACCGGCATGACGACCGACGCCCGGATTCCTGCACGTGCAGCGTACAGGGACCAGGCTGCACCGGCATTGCCGTTCGTCGGCATGGCGAACTGCCGGACCCCCAGCTCCTTGGCCTTCGACAGGCCGACAGCCGCTCCTCTGGCTTTGAACGAACCGGTAGGGATGATGCCTTCGTCTTTCATATAGAGACGGGGGATATCATACGCTGCTCCGAGCTTCGGCAGAGGGAGAAGCGGAGTCAGCCCTTCCCCGAGCGTAACCTTGTTCTCCGGATGCTCCACGGGAAGGAGCTCGTGGTAACGCCACAAGCTGGCCTCTCTTCCATTCAACTCGGGACGGGGCAGCGACTGTCTCAGCCCCTCCAAATCGTAGCGGGCCAGCAGCGGGGAGCCGCAGTCACACAGCTGCTGCACGACCTCCCCGGAGAAGGTCCGGCTGCACTTCGGGCACTGCAAATGAGAGAAATAACTGTAACGGGACATCGGGAGCACCTTCCATTTCTTGTTAAACGACAAAGAGCCCCTATCCTTTCCGCTGCATGCCGCCTGGGCTACAGATGCGCAAAGGAACAGGAGCTTCCGTTCGTACGGTCAACTCTTTAGGTCATAAAGAAAATCTGTATCCATCTTATTCCATAAAAACATAGCTGTCAACTCGGAATTTGATGATTGTTTCAGAGGCTGTTTTATAAGAATGAGACTGCCTTTTTATCTTTGAAATGACAAATATATGTAATAAGAGAGTAAACCGGACAATTCTAGAGCAAGACAAAGCGAAGTTTAATTTGGTAACGTTTTCACTAAAGGAGGTGCATGACCCCACTCTACTATGCTGCCTAGGCTGCAGCCCATTTCAATCCATTTTGTGAAAAGGTTGTGATTCTAATGAGACCATGGAAGAAGCTGCGCTCCCCCTTGCTGGCTGCCGCTGCCCTGCTTGCCTTTTTGCCCGGAAGTCCGTCCCCTGCTGAGGCTGCCACCCAGCCTGCGGGAGCCATCGTCGTCGATAAAAACGGAACCGGGGCTTATAAGACGGTTCAAGCGGCCATCAACTCGATTCCTGACAACAGCACGACAACCCGTACGATCTATATCAAAAACGGCACGTATAATGAAAAGATCAATATCCCTGCGACCAAGCCTAACATCACCATGCTCGGCGAGAGTACCCTGGGGACTATCCTGACCTATAACGACACGGCTTCCACGGCGGGAAGCACCACGAACAGCGCAAGCACCATGGTGCGGGCAAACAACTTCCAGGCCCGGGACATTACGTTCCGGAATACGGCCGGACCTACTGCCGGTCAGGCGGTAGCCCTCTACGTGTCCGGTGACCGGGCGGTCTTCAAGAACATCAAAGTTCTCGGGTACCAGGATACCTTGTATGCGACGGGAACGGGACGGCAGTACTACTATAACAGCCAGATCGAAGGTACGGTGGATTTTATCTTCGGCTCGGCGACAGCGGTGTTCGAGAACTGCGAGATCCGCAGCCTCGGCACGGGCTTTGTTACGGCGGCCTCAACGGACCAGTCGCAAAAATACGGGTATGTCTTCCTGAACTCCAGGCTGACCAAAAACGGGGCGGGCAATCAGACGGTGTATCTCGGCAGGCCCTGGAGACCTTATTCCGCCGTCACATACATCAACACGGCGATGGATTCCCACATCCGTCCCGAAGGCTGGAACAACTGGGGCAATACGGCCAATGAAGCGACCGCCCGTTATTATGAATACGGGAGCACAGGCGCCGGAGCCAATCCGACGGCACGGGTGAGCTGGGCGAAGACGCTGACCACGGCGCAAGCAAGCGCGATTACCGCGAAGAGCGTGCTTGCCGGATCGGACGGCTGGGATCCGACGAAGTAAGGGTGCGGGAACAGAGGAGACGCTTCCTGCTGAGTCAGCGTACAGTTGCGGGTCGGAGGATGAAAAAGCCGCTTCGAGCAAGAATTACGCGCCAGAGCGATCAAAGTTGATCAGTAGACGGAGGCTTCAAAAGTAAGCGGATATCCCGTGCATTCCATACAGAAAGCCCTTGCCCCTTTGGAAAAGGAGGGACAAGGGCTTTTGGGGCATTTTTATAGCTCCCAGGGCGGATTACGGCCTGCTGCGGCTTCACTCTGCCGCTGACCCGCCAACGCGTCGAACGGACGCGGCTTCTTCTCGGAGAAGGCGGCGACCCCCACGCGGGAGTCAGCCATACCGTAGTACAGCAGCCATACGTCGCGGTGGTGCACCAGCCCTTCGCCGAAGACGACAAAGTCGATCTGCCCCCGCACTTCGTCCGACGTGCTCGGATCGAACACCGAATGGGGCGTCCGGCGGAGCAGACAACGGGGATCGCCCAGGCAGAACAGGGCCTGGCCCATACTGTAATAGGGCTTGCCCCGGTCGCCTCCATCCGCCGCAATCAGCCGGGCTCCGTTGTAGAGCAGCACGATGCCATCTTCCGTGAGGACCGGGGCGGGGCCCGGCTCGATCAGATGACTGTCAAAGGCGGCAGGGTCTGCGCTTCTTCGGAGCACCGGCTCCGCCTCGGACTCCCACCGGATGCCGTCGTCCGAGAAGGCGATCCAGATGTCGGTATCTCCAAAGTACATTACATACCGGCCGTTCACTTTGGCCGGGACGATGGCTCCGGATTTGGTCCACTGGTAGGTCTCCCCGTCGTCAAACTGGGGAAAAAGCAGCCCGTGCTTATCCCAGTGGAACAGGTCCGAGGAGGTGGCCAGACACAACCTTGCGGTAATGCCGTCGAAAGCCGTATAGGTCATGTAATACGTCCCCTCGATGCAGCTGATCCTCGGATCTTCGCAGCCCCCCGGAAGCTCGTAAGGCTCCGTCGGGAAGAGGACCGGCTCCGGATGCCGCTCGAACGTCAGGCCGTCCCGGCTCCAGGCCAAGCCGATCCGGGAGGTGCCGTTCCACACGCCCTCCCCCGTATGATCCTCCGCCCGGTACAAGAGATACACCAGGCCGTCCTTCACGATCGCGGCCGGGTTGAACACGTCCTTAGCTTCCCATGTGGAGCCCTGGGGCTGGAGAATCGGGTTGCGTGGGAACTTCGAGAAAGGCCCGATCGGAAATGACAGCGAGGTGCGTTCCAACCGCACTCACCTCCTCTCTGCCGCTTGCGGCAAGGAGCGCTTCGGTCAGCAGGTAAGCCAGCGTTGACTCCGCCCCCCGATTGGCATTCGGCCCCTCGGGCGTCAAGCCGTCGCAGCAGCTGCCATCCAAGGGGTCTGCCAGCGGCACACGTCCGTCGTTCTCCCCGTGGAACCACAGCCGGCAGCGCTTCGCAGTCTCCAGATAAGCGGGCTCCCGCAGCAGTCTGTATGCTTCCAGCGAGGCGAGGGAGAGCTTCAGCACTTCAAGCGGCTGCTGGTCCCAGAGCGCCTGCGATGTGCGGTCGCACCAGCCCCGGTTGCCCACCGGCCGGATCCAGCCCTGAGGCGCGGTCATCCGCTCCGTCAGGAAGTCCAGCGTCCGGCGGGCAGCGTCCAGGGCCTCGGGGTTCCCCGTGACGCTGTAAGAGCGGAGCAGGGCCCACGGCAGGAGGCCGTTGCCGTAGGTCAGCTGCGGCTCGAACCAGACCCACCGCTCATCCGAAGCCTTCCGGAAGGCGTCCAGCAGCCGCGCCTCCAGCTCACGGATGAGCGATCCAAGCCCATCTGCGGACAGGGGCCCGTAGAGCGGCGCCTGCTCTCTCCAGGCGGGGCTGTGTTCCAGGAGGCAGCAGGCCGACAGGGCATAAGCCCAGCCCCTCAGGGCGGTCATGCGGGGAATATGCTCTGCAGCCTGCAGGAGCATCTCGCCTGCCGGCAGCCGCAGGTCCGCTTGGGGCAGGCGGCTGCACACCTGCGCCAGCGCCCATACCGCCCGGCCGAGACAGTCGTCGGAGGGCACTTCCGGCTCGGGGCGCCGGTCATAGCTGAAGTTGTTATGGAACAGCCCGTCCCCACGCTGTGCCCAGAGAAGGAACGACAGGTACCGGTCGGCCAGCCGGCGCAGGACCGAAGCATGCTCCGGCCGAGCCTCGGCCTCCAGCCACTCCACGCAGGCCCACAGCGCCCGGGCGTTATCATCCGTCGTGTAGCCTTCGCGCCGGCGGGGGGTCCGGCCGAGCGCATGCTCCAGCAGCGCGGTGTCATCCGTCATCCGTTCGAGATGTGCGAAAGAAACCCATGGTTCCTGCATGCCACGACACCTCCCCGGCTTACGTCGCCTGCCGAACGGGCAGCTCTTCGGCCGCTTCCCGGAACAGCTCCAGATGCTCCCTGCCGACCTGCGGCCAGCGCATGCCCGCGCCGATTTCCTCGATCGTCTGCTCCCACTTCTGCAGGGCCCCGGGCTCCGTCAGCAGCCGGATGATCCGGAAGCTCCACTGCACCTCGTCGCCGTAAGGAATCAGGAGCTCGGCGTGTGCCTGCAGCAGATCGCGGGCGTAGCTGTACGGGGTGCTGAGCACCGGACGACCGAGTCCCACGGCGTACGCCAGCGTGCCGCTTGTGATCTGCTCCATCCCCGGGTAAGGGGTGAGGTACAGGTCGCAGGCCATGAGGTGCCGGACCAGCTCCGGCTCGTCCAGGTAGCGGTCGACCATGACGACGTGGTTCCCGAGACCAAGCGAGTGCACGAGTGCCTGCAGCTCCTCGCGGTACGCTTCGCCCTCATGTTTTCGTACCTCGGGGTGTGTTTGACCCACGATTGCATACAGCGTCTGCGGCACTTCCCGGACGACCGCCGGCAGGGCGCGCAGCACCATCTCGAGCCCTTTGCCCCGGCCCAGCAGACCGAAGGTCATAAGCACCCTCCGCTCGGTCCAGCCGGCTTCCCGGCGGAACGTCTCCCGGGCGCCCTGCAGCGGAATCGGCGTCCCGTGAGGGATGAAGCGGACCCGGCTCCCGGGAATGCCGAACGCCTTCTGCAGATACCCGGCAGCCCGCTGGTTCATCACGATGATCCGGTCGCTTCGCTCCGCCAGCTCCTGCTGGATGGAGCGGTAAGGCTCCATCGGATGCTCGAATACGGTGTGAAAGGTCGTCACGAGCGGCTTGTCCAGATGCCGCACGAATTCAAGCACATGCCGGCCGGCTTCCCCGCCGAAGATCCCGAATTCGTGCTGCAGGGACACGACGGAGACGTCGCTGTTGTTCAACTTCTCGGCCGCCTTCCGGTAAGCGGCCCGCTCTCCTTTGGCAAGAAGCCATACCGCGGGGTCGGCGGCGGGAAGCGTATCGGCCGCATCGGTTACTGCGAGAACCGGGTCCACGCCCTTCCAGCCCTTGGCGGCACGAATACTCTGCCTCAAGTGGTGCGTGTAAGTGGCAAGTCCGCATTTTTTGGGAATATAGGTGCTGAGATAAGCAATCCGGCTCATGCCTGTCCCCCTCCTTCAGCAGGAAAAATCAACGTATCCGCCCAGTATGCCGAGGGCATCCAGTATCCTCCGGCCGCCCGATGCAGCAGCCGCCGCAGTCTCCGCTTGTACGTTCTTCTCCCTGCGCTGCCGACGCCGGATTCCCGTCCTCGCGTTTGCGTCAGCGCATAAGTCCATGACATGGTTTTCATCACGAAGATCCCTCCATCCCAAGTTTCGAAATGTCGGCACCGCCGCCTGCCTTCTGCTGCCTTCTTCCGCATTACGACTTCTGCTGGCTGCTCAAGCCGACTCAGTCACTGCAGCGCTGTGTGGCCCTTATGGGAAAAAGCTTGTCGAGCCTCCCTGTTCGGATGGCAACTTAGCACTCCTCTGCATTGACTGCTAATATTAATATAAAAATGACCCGGATTCAGATCAAGGCCCGTTATCCGTGACAAGATCGCATTTCTTGCGAATATCCCGGAGGGTTTCGCCTATTTTGGGGATTTTTAGCTTTTTTCTCCGTCTCTCATCCCCCCGCTCCGTAGGTTGCAGCTGCGACTGACATCCGGCCCGCATGCCGTAATGCCCGGCGCCCTCACTCTCCCAATTATTCGGGTCTGCCGCCGTTATTACGCCAATATCCATGACAGAAAAAAGAGCTTGATTTCTAAATGTACATGGTATAATATGGTTTTTACATCACGATATGCGAACAAACGTTTGTAATTTTATAGCGAAGGAGCGAACATGATGCCGCAAAATGGAGAAATCTATACGTATCGCGCAGGCAGGAAGATCACCCTGACCAAGGAACCCGACCAATTCGTCGTTCGTGCCCTGCCCGGTGAGGTTCAGCGGAAGATCGGCATTCCGGACGCCAAGCAGGTATCCGCATCCTCCTCCCGTGTCGTTACGGACCGGGAAGAGCTGGAGCCCCTGATGACCCGGGCCCGGAATCTGGCCCCGACCCATCATGTCTACCGCGCCGCCGATACGCAGAAAGAATTTCTTGTTACCGACCGGATCATCGTTTCCTTCCATGAACCGCTGCCGCCCGCTGAGGTCGGCTCGTTCGCGGGCCGCTACGGCCTGTTTGTACTCGAGGCCTACAGCGACCGGGACTATCTCTTCCAGCTCACCGACCAGACGGGCATGAATCCGGTCAAACTGGTGGTGGAACTGACCGAGCAGGAACCCCTTGTAGCCTCCGCCGAGCACGATCTCAACTATGTGATGAACAAATATCAGGAAGTGGTCCCGAGCGACCCTTCTTACCTTAAACAATGGCATCTGCATACCCGCTCCGGGGAGTCTGATTTCGATCCTCGGGCCTCTTCCCGTTGTGAAGAGGCCTGGCAGCTGCTCGGGCATTACGGAAGCCCCGAGATCGTGGTCGGGGTTACGGACGACGGATGCCGGCTGGATCATGCCGATTTTGATTCGCCGGACAAGTTTGCCGGCTGGGGATACTTCCGCGGCCCGCGTCTGTACACGAATAAGGATGTGGATGCAAACCCGGCGCACATGTACGAAGAAGGTTCGGACCATGGGACCTCCTGCGCCGGCGTCATTGGGGCGGAAGCCGACGCGCTGCTAACCGTCGGAGCCGCTCCCGGCTGCCGGCTGCTTCCCATCAAGTGGGAGTCGAGCGGGCCATCGCTCTTCATCAGCGATTCCAAGCTCCTGCGCGCCCTGAATTATGTTCAGGACAAAGTGGACATCCTCTCCAACTCCTGGGGCGGTGTGCCGGTAACCCTGTGGCCTGAGGTCGTCATCCGGCGGATCAGGGAGCTGGCTCTTACCGGAGGCCGGCGCGGACGCGGGATTCTCTTCCTGTGGGCGGCCGGGAACGAGAACTGCCCTATCCACCATACGGCTGATCAGGATGTGCCGTATACGAGCGGCGTCAGCTTCAGACAGGACGGCTCCCTTGTCTGGGTAGGCGTGGAGAAGACCCGCATCTTCAGCAACAATCTGGCCGGCATTCCGGGCGTCCTGCATGTGGCGGCATTGGCCAGTACGGCACAGCGAAGCCATTATTCCAACTACGGAACCGGCATCTCCATCTGCGCGCCAACCAACAACGTGCATGAATATTACCGCATACCGGTACAGGGACTTGGCATCACGACAACGGAAGGCCAAGGAGTGACCGACCGTTTCGGCGGAACATCCAGTGCTACGCCGCTGGCGGCCGGGATCGCAGCCCTCGTGCTGTCCGCCAATCCAGGGCTGAGTGCGCTGGAGCTTGCTTCTCTCCTGAAGCGGACCGCTTCAAAGGAACTGAACATGGAGGGCTATCCGAAGACACCGCCCGCCAGCTTCGATCCGGACCCGTCATGGGACGTCTCTCCCGTCGCTCCCTTTGACCGGGGAGACTTTCAGGATATCGGCGATCCCGACGGCACATGGAGCCCTTGGTTCGGACACGGGAAGACCGATGCCAGGGCTGCCGTGGAAGAAGCGCTGAAGAACCGGGAGCCCGTACCCGGAAGCTCCGGCCTGGATGAAGAGAGACTGAGAGCTTAGGAACCGTGTGTAGCTCCGATCTCTAATCCACCGGCCTTAGACGAACGCAGCCTCATTGGCGGGCTGTGCTGATCCGGCAATGTCGGGTTAGCATAGTCCCTTACATAGATCCACCTCGATCCATTATCCCCTCCCCCCTTACCAAGCTGCCCGGCATCATCCCCGGTACCTGGTGGCCCCCGGAACACTGTGCCCTCTTACCATATCCGGCCTTACCGCTCATGCGGCTCCCCGAAATGCAGAAAGACTGGCGGGTCTCCCCTCCAGTCTTCCGCATACTGCGCCGGCAGTATCACTTAGGCTATACGTCCGGAGCGCATCGTCCGGCCTTTGCTCTGCATGCTGTAATTACCGGAAGCTTCGTCCACGTACTGCTTTGGACGCAGCCGCCGTCACTTAATTTGTAAGCAGATTCGCAGGCTGTCCAAGTTGTCCGCCTGTGTTTTTCTAAGCAATGTGATTCAACCAGCATCTTTGTTCTTGTACTGCAATTGCCTTGCCTCACAAAATCGTCACTGCCTGCAGCCGCACCTATAGCCACTAGAAGCGTGCGACTCTCCAAAAGGAGCCCTTCGGCTGATGCTTCTCATCGAAGAGGAACGGCCAGTTCTTACGGCTCCTCACGGGAAAATGATCGAGCCACGTATAATCGTCAGCGGCTCCCCAGAAGGTCACGGAGGTGATGACCCCGCTGTATTCCCGCAGCAGGCTAAAGATCTCTTCGTACCGCCGTTCTTGGGTTTCCAGCATCTCGGCCGTCGGCTCAAGCAGGTCCGTCCGCTTGTCATCCCACTCGAATACCGACACGTCGAGCTCCGTGATGTGCAGCTGCAGATCCAGTGAGGCATACAGTTCAATCGCCGCCCGGATTTCTTCCGCGGACGGCCGCTGCAAACTCCAGTGGCCCTGCATGCCCATGCCGTGAATAGGGGTCCCCTGCTCCTTAAGGGACTTCAACAGCCGGTGGATGCGGTCCCTTTTATCGGGATGGCACTCGTTATAGTCATTGTAGAAAAGAAGCGATTGCGGGTCCGCCTCATGCGCATATTCGAATGCCCTGCGGATGAACTCTTCGCCCGCCGACTCCAGCCACTTCGACGGGCGGAGAAGCTGCGGCCCCTCGTCCGATACGGCTTCGTTGACAACATCCCACACTTTTATCCGGTCCTTATAGCGTCCTACCACGGCACCAATGTGGTCCCTCATCCGCTGAAGCACGAGGTCCTTGCCGACAGGCTGTCCCAAAGCATCGGCGAACATCCAATCGGGCGTCTGGTTGTGCCAGACAAGCGTATGCCCGCGCATCAGCAGCCCATGCTCTGAAGCAAACCGGGCGATCCGGTCCGCATCTTCGAACGTGAACCTTCCTTCCTCCGGCTGCACGGAGACCGGCTTCATCTCGTTCTCCGCAGTGAGGCTGCCATAGTGTGCCGCCAGCAGTTCCCTCTGCGTTATGATCGTCTGCGGACTCACCGCCGCACCGATCGCAAACCGGTCCGCGTACACCTCTTTCAGAGAGGGGATAACGGTGACCTGATCTTGTCGTCTCTGTTCCATTTCATGTCCAGCTCCCCTCTCGGTAATAACTGTTTCCCGACTAGCCCTTCACGCCGCCGACCGTCAGCCCTTTGACAAAATACTTCTGCAGGAACGGATACACGAGGATGATCGGGATGCTCGCGATAATGGTCATCGTTGCCCGAATGGAGGTCGGCGTCACGAACGTGACGTTGCCCTGCGCCGAAGCAAACTGGTCCGCCGCTGATGTTGCGGAAGTATTCGTCGTCTGCAGAATCTTCTGCAACTCATACTGCAGGGTGCTCAGGTTCTCATTGGATGAGTTATAGAGGAAGACGTCGAACCAGGAATTCCACTGGCCAACGGCAACGAAGAGGGATACGGTTGCCAGCGCCGGGATCGTGAGCGGCAGTACGATCTGAAGGAACGTAGCGAATTCGCCTGCGCCGTCTATCCTCGCCGATTCCAGCAGGCCTTCCGGCAGCCCCTCGATGAAGGAGCGGATCACAATCAGATTGAACACGCCGATCACTGCGGGAAGAATGTAGACCCAGAATGAATTCGTAAGGCCGAGGCCCTTGATCAGCAGATAGCCTGGGATCAATCCGCCGCTGAAATACATCGTGAAGATAAAGGCCATCGACAAAAATTTGCGCAGCACGAAATCGGGACGGGTCAGCGTATAGGCCAGCATGGCCGTGCAGAAGACTGAGATTACGGTGCCCAGCACGGTCCGCAGGACGGAGATCAACGTGGCCTGGTAGATCGAAGCCTCACTGAAGATGTAGTCATAATTCTCCAAGGTCCACAGGCGTGGCCACAGGTAAATACCTCCTCGGATCGAGTCGTTCGCATCGTTGAACGATACGGCCAGCATGTTCACGAACGGATACAGCGTGACTATCATCAGACACACCATGAATACGATATTGCACACATCAAACACTTTGTCCGGCATGCTGTTGTATCTTGCTCCGGAAGCGGATGGTTCGCTCATTGGTTCGTTCCTCCTTGCAGTGGGTAAAAGTAAAGCCGCGACAGCCTGTGGGCTACCGTTAAGCTGGTGAGATTGACGGTACTGTGGTCAGTACAACCGGCTTCCCCCAAGCCGCTTGGAGATGGAGTTCGCCGAGATCAGCAGAATAAAGCTTACTACGGTCTTAAACATCCCCGCCGCCGTAGCCAGGGAATAATTCCCGAGGTTCAGGCCCCACTTGAGCACATATATGTCCAGGTTGTCGGAGTAATCAACGGTCATCCCGTTGCCGAGCAGGTACTGCGGCTCGAAACCCGACTCCAGAATATTCCCGATGTTAAGGATCAGCAGAATGACAATCACCGGTTTCAGGCCGGGCAGCGTTATATGCCAGATCCGCTGGAAGCGGTTCGCTCCGTCGATCTCTGCCGCTTCATACTGCGACGGATCAATCGTGGTAATCGCCGCAAGATAGATGATAGTGTTCCAGCCTACGTCCTTCCATACTTCAGAGGCGCCCAGGATGCTCCAGAAATATTCTCCTTTGCCCAGCCACAGCACCGGGGCGGAGATCCAGCCGAGCTTCAATAACAGCACGTTCACAATGCCTTCCGGCGCAAGAGTGGTCGAAATAATGCTCGCCGCCACGACCCAGGATACGAAGTGGGGCAGATAAGAAATCGTCTGAACGACACGCTTGAACAGCAGGCTCCGCAGCTCATTGAGCAGGATGGCGAGAGCAATCGCCGTAACAAATCCGAGAATCAGCTTGATCGAGCTCTGAACGAGGGTATTGCGCAGGACCTGGTAAAAAGCCGCATCTTTGAAAATCATCTCGAAGTTCAGCCAGCCTACCCACTGCTGGTCAGCGAAGCTCCTCGCGGGACGATACTTCTGAAAGGCGGTCACCCAGCCCCAGAGCGGTAAATACTTGAATACGATCAGCCACAGCAGGAACGGGACCGACATGAACACCAGCACCTTCTGCTGAGCAAGCTTCTTGAAGAACAATTTCATTCCGGTAGGGCTTGCCGCTGGCCGGGCTCCGGCCGGAAATACATTCTCTATAGGTTTCTCCACTGGATGCAGCTCCTTTCCTTATCCGTTCACAGCGGGCAGGAGAACCGAAGCATGCTTCTCCGGTCCTCCACTCGCCTCTCTACCCGTACACCTCGGTCAAGTCAGGAGCAGTGCCCCCTGCCTATTACCACTTGCCGGCGATCCGGTTCTTAACGACCTTCGTGATCGTCGCTTCATAGGTCTTGCTGTCCAGCTTGCCGAACTCGGTAGTGTATTCCTTCCACGTTCCTTCGAATGCGTCCGGCGAGCCCATAATGAGCTTCGGCAGATACTTCAGCTGCAGGTCCTGCGACTTCTGGCCGAAGATCTGCTCCGGCGTGCCTTGGCCGAGGTTGATGCTCCATGCAGGGTACCATGGACGGTCATCCGGCTTCGAGAACATATCCGCGAAAGTCTTCGCTCCGTAAGCCTGAAGGATCTTCCGGTCCCCTTCGGTGTAGTCCATCTCCGCTACTTCCGGCTGGTTGCCCACGCCGTAGGAGTTACCGTCCTTCAGTATGGAGTTGTTGCCGTAACGCGGCCAGCTGTACTCAAAGTATTGGAAGCCGAAGGAACGCTTGAACTCCGGATCGTTGCGCTTCTTGAGCATCTCCGGTGTCAAGACATAGCGGCCCTTCTGATTGACGGTGTACGTCTGGTCCTTGATACCCCACTGGACGAGGATCTGGTTCTCTTCCTTGAGCAGGTTGTCGAAGAACTTGATGATGCGCACTGGATCCTTTGCCTTCACCGAGATGCCGATCCCGCGGTTGTTAACGAAAGCCGGCGGATCGAGATACTGATCCTTGATCTCCTTATCGAAGACGATCGGCAGCGGAGCATAGCGCTTCTCGTCCACGCCGGCTTTCTTCAGATTGTTGGTTGCGTCCCCGACGAGCCAGTTGTAGCCAAAGTAACCGAGCACACGGCCGGAGGTCAGCTTGGCGAGATATTGGTCCTTGTTAACCGTGAACGATTCCGGATCGAAGAGTCCCTGGGCGTTGACTTCGTTCAGCTTCTGAATCCAGCGCTTCTCGTATTCGCCCGCAGAGTAGACCTTCGCCTCGTGGGTCTTCATGTCAACAATGACGCCGCCGTCGTTCGGGTACCCGGCCAGGTGCATCGACGCGTTCGTCAGCGCGAAGAAGTTGTCCTTGACGCCGGCGAAGGCCGCGAAGCCGATCGTGTCCTTGCCATCTACCTGGGGATACTTCTCCTTGTATTTCTTGATGAGGTCAAAGTACTCGTCGAGCGTCTTGATCTTCGGATAGCCGAACTCCTTGAGGACGGAGCGCTGAATCCAGAAAGCGCCCTGAGAAATGCCGGGATCGGCGATATAGCCTTGGTTGGCGGAGAACGGAAGGTGATAGATCTTGCCGTCTTCCTGACGGAATTTGTCCATATAAGGTCCGTATACCCTCTTGATGTTCGGGCCGTACTTCTCGATGAGCTCATCGAGAGGGATGAATGCTCCTGCATCGAGCAGCTTATCGATCTCGCCTTCCGGTACGATGACGTCGGCATAGTCACCGCTCGCGATCATGACCCCTGACTTCGTCTTCGAATCGCCGACCGCGAACTCCATCTTGAAGTTGACGCCGGTCTGCTTCTCGAGCTCCTTGCCGATAACCGTCTCGTTCGAATTGACATCCTTCTCCTTGGAAAAGGAGAAATACGTGAACGTGACGGGCGACTTGTCATCCGCGGCTCCCACGGATTCCTGGGCTGCGCCAGCCGCCGGCTGCTTGTCGCTGCTGCATCCCACGGCTGTCGCTGCAAGCAGCACCGACAAGCCTACAGCAGCTATTTTTTTATGATTGATCATCTGCGTTACTACCCCTTTCGATCCTCGAAATTCGCTAACGGTGTAAGCACTTTCAGTATAACGCGCGGGCGCTTTCCCCATGTACCCATCAAACTTTAGTTTCCACTTTGAAAAGCATATAACAATTGGCAAAAAGCGGGAAAACGGCGCATGCAGAAAAAAGGCCTCACGCAGGAAGCCTTTAGGTTAACCGATACTAGACACAAATCCCACCGCGTCTTGGCTGGTTTTGCTGACCCCGATTCTTAGGAAAGGGGGACCCCCGCTGCCGTAAAAGGCAGTTGCCAACCCGTACTCACACGTAACTACCGCCGGCCGATCATCGCGACTCCGTCCAGGCGGCCTCTCCCGTCTCGGGCGGCAGGCAGATGCTCACGAACGTGCGGGGTAGCTACCAGCAGACATAGTCACTCGTTCCACCTTACGGCTAACGCTCCAGGCCACGCCGATCCGTATTCAGCACGCGACCGATCATCGCGACTCCGTCCAGGCGGCCTCTCCCGTCTCGAGCGGCAGTCGGATGCTCACGAACGTGCCGATATCCTCCTCGCTTTCGATATGAAAGCGAAAGTTCCCGCCGAACCACATCCGGAGGCGGTAATAGGCGTTCTTCATGCCGACTCGGTCGCCCATCGAATCCTCCTCCTGGAGGTAGCCCAGGATTTCGTTCAGCTTCGAAGCGCGCATTCCTACGCCGTTGTCCCGAATGGAAAACACAAGCTCCCCGCTGCCCCTGTCGATTGCGATGCCAATCACGATCAGCCCTTTGCGCGGAGAGGTCTCGATGCCGTGGATGCTCGCATTCTCTACGAACGGCAGGAGGGTCATCTTCGGGATCGACAGGTCGCCTGCTGCCGGGTCCACCGTGATCCGATAGTCCAGCTTATCGCCAAAGCGGTATTTTTGAATCTCCAGGAACCGCTCGATGAGCTCCATCTCGTCTTTCACACTGACCCAGTCCCGGCCCCACGAGATCGATTTGCGGAAGATTTTGGCCATATGCTGGATGATTCTTGCAGTCTCCCCTTCCCCCTTCATCAAGCTGCGCATGCGTACGGTCTCCAGCACATTGAACATGAAGTGGGGATTGATCTGGCTCTGAAGCGCATGAAGCTGGGCCTGCCTCTGCTTGAGCTCGGAATCCTTCTTCTGAATATCCGCTATGTACACATCGTCGATCAGGCTGCGGATCCGGGAGGTCATCCGGTTGAATTCCGCCGTCAGCTGGCCGATCTCATCGCGGTACTCCTCGTCCGGAATCTCCTCGAAATTCTGGTTCTTGACCTTCTTCATATGCCTCAGGATGCGGACAAGCCGCACGTGGATTGAGCGGGACATGGCTATGATGATAATGGAGGGGATGACAAAATTGAGGCAGGCCAGATAAATCAGGAACTTCCAGGATTTGCGCACCTCCTCGAGCACCACCTTGTCGTTCATGGTCCCGTGAAGACTCCATCCGTTCAGGTAACTGCGGGTCGTATAAGGCACTTCATAATAGAGGTTTTTCTCCCGCAGGGACAGAGAGGAGAATGATGCGCTGCCGCTCTTCCAGTCCACGCCCGGCACGTTCGTGGAGATGATGCTTCCTTCCCGGTTCAACAGATAGAGCTCGCCGTCGAAGGTCGAATTGCGCAGCCTTTGCTGGAAGGTCCCCATATTCAGCGTGATCTTCACGAACTTCTCGTGCCCGTTGTAATATTTGTAATTGTCGAGCCGCTGAAGCAGGCTCAGCGTGTCACCTGTGCGGAGCAGCACCGGATTAGGCGCCGGAACATTCATCAGCTCCTTGTACCATGCCGTGCTGCGGACCGTATCGCTGATATATTCCATGCTCCCCGAGGCGAGCAGCGTTTTGTTATCCGAGTATACTTCAATCCTCTGAATGGACTGGTAGGTGGACTCATTATACTTATCGAACATGCTCCGCAGTGTGTTCTGGTACACCTCGATGTAATCAAGCGAGGAACGGTAGTCCCGGTCCAGCGTCTCATTCAGCAGCGGATCGGAGAAGAAAATATACGATACACCCGCCGCCTCGTCCATGAGGGCCTGAATCTCGCTTCCCGTCTTGTCGATCGCCACGGAAGCATCCCGGTGCTTCTGGTTCTTGATGTTCGTCGTGGTCACATGATAGAACACCACATTGGTCAGCACGATCGGGATAAACACCGACAGGACATACATCAGCAGCCACTTGTCGCGGAGCCTCATGTGGTTGAGGTGCAGCTTGCCCATGCCTAACCTGGCCTCCTTCCTGTCAAGCCTTGCCGATCAGCTTGTTGCGGTATTCCGTCGGCGTGACCCCCTCCAGCTTCTCGAACTGGGTCACGAAATAATCGGCGTTCTGAAAGCCTACTTTATCGGCCACCTCATACATCCGAAGATCCGTCTGGCGCAGCAGCTTCTTCGCTTCTCCGACCCGGATGCCCAGAAGGAAATCGTTGAAGTAGACCCCATACGTCTTGCGGAACAGCTGGCCGAGATACACCGGGTTCATAAAAAATTTGGCCGCGATGCTCTTCAGGCTGATATTCTCCATGTAATGGCACTCAATAAACTTCCGGATCTTCTCAATGCCGCCTTTCATCTGTTCCTTGCGGAGACGGCCGATGTAATCCGACGCTTCCGTAAGAAAAGCGGCAAGCTGGTCCCGCAGCTCCTGCAGTCCCCCCTGGCGCCCCTGCGCTTCCATCATGCCCTGCAGGGTGGAGAGGGTGTTCTCGTCACCCTCCATTCCGCGGACCACATTCACGATGTCGATCACGCAGCGGGTGACGCTGCCTGCCACCGCACTGGGGGCCAGACGCTTCGTCCGGAACTGAAGGACCATCTCATCCACGGTCCGGAGGCAGGCCTCCAGCCGGTTCTCTTCCAGATGCTCCAGCAGCTCAGCATACAGGCGGGGCTCGATATCAAAATAAGACAAGGGCGTTCCCTGCACGCTCTCATAGGCGATTACCGGCCGGCCATCCTCCGCATATTTGTACGAAAGCGCTTCACAAGCCGCCCGGTAGGAGATCTCCACATCCGTTATACGATCCACCGTCCTGCCTGCAAAGAGCACAGCGTGCAGCCTCGCCGACCGGGTCAGCTCGCGCTGAAGCAGATGGAGAAATTCTTCGAGCGTTCTGCCTGCAGCCGCCAGGAGCGAAGCGTCAACGAGAAAACCATACTGTCCGGGAGGCTGCTCCACCATCGGCAGCTCGGCGGAAGCCCCGCCGAGTACGGATCGCACCGAGGAGACCAGCTTTGCAGGCAGAGCTCCCCCCTCTTCCGCTTTCCCGTCCGGATTCGAAATCCCGATAATGACATAGGTAAAACGGGAGGCCTGCTCCATCCCCAGCACGGCCGCGACCTGCGGGGCGTCCTCCGGACTCACGCTTCCCCGGATCAGCATCTCCAGCGCGGAAGAAGCCCCGCTCGACAGCGCCTCCCCCTTCTTGCGGGACAGCCTGCGCATGCTGAGCTTACCTGCAAGCTTCCTCAGCGTATCCTGCATTTCCTCATCGTCGACAGGCTTCAGGAGATAGTCCTGCACCCCATAGCGCAGCGCCTTCTGAGCATAATGAAAGTCATGATAGCCGCTGATGATCACAAAGGATGGCGGGGACGACAGCTCCTCCGACGCCCTGCCGATCAGCCCCAGACCATCGAGAACAGGCATCCGGATATCCGTGATGACCAGGTCCGGGTCCAGCCGACCGATCTCCGCAAAAGCCTCCTCTCCGTTCTCCGCTTCGCCGCACACCTCATAGCCGAGCGCTCCCCAATCGATCAGGCTCCGCAGCCCCATGCGCACGAACATTTCGTCGTCCACGAGCAGCACCTTAAGCATCGGTCCATTCCCTCCTGCCCTGTCTCCTGCCAAGTTTCTTCACATAGCATGCACCGGCCATCCTTTATTTTGCACCAATTATTGTAATCGTTTTCAAATTTCTTCGACCGTTTTCAACATAGTATAATGCACTTTGCCTTCCCTGCCTACCTCTATAATCTTACATTCTACTCTAAAGATTAAAGATCCCTTTCGTGTGATCCATGTCCTCATCTAGAATTAATCCTTTGCTGAATTTCCAGAGAAAACATCGTATACTAGAAAAAAATGGATTTTGAGAAAGAAGGTCCTTTCCTTGAGCAAAGCATCTCCCCTAACCGTTCTGGCGCTGGCCGGCAGCCTGCGCAGCCGCTCCTCGAACACAAAGCTTTTGCAATCCGCCGCCGCCCTGGCCCCCTCCGCTGTCCGCCTCTCCTTCTACGAAGATCTGGCGTTGCTCCCCCACTTCAATCCCGACCTGGACGAAGGGGAGCCGCATGAGGCGGTGCTGGCCTTCCGCACCCGGCTTCAGGCCGCCGACGGCGTGATCATCTGCACCCCGGAGTATGCTAGAGGGGTGCCGGGCTTCCTGAAGAACGCCCTGGACTGGATCGTCTCCTCCGGCGAGCTTGTGAACAAACCGGTGGCAGTGATCTCCGCTTCGCCGTTCGAGAGCGGTGGAGAAGTCGCTCATGCTTCACTTCTCCTCACGCTCGGCATGATGACAGCGAAGCTCGATGAAGCCATGAACCTCACCGTCCCTTTCGTGAACAAAAAGTTCACCGGAGAGGAGCTGACAGATGATGAGACCCGGGGCAGGCTGGAGCTCCTGCTGCGGACGCTTGCGGGGCATGCGGAAAAAGGGCGGAGCTGAGCTTCCGCCCGTCTCCGTCCGCGGCTAAACTAAGAATCGGCTCAGGTCAGGACTTCACCATGCCGAGCGGCAGCAGGATGGCGAACTTCGTCCCCACCTGCGCCTTGGAGGTTACCATCACGCTTCCGCCCAAGGCATGGATGACCTGATAGGAATAGGTCAGTCCGAGGCCGGTGCCGCTGGTTTTCGTGGAAAAGTAAATCGACCCGAGACGGCTCATCTGGCTCTCGCTCATGCCGATCCCGTTATCCTTGATGGTCAGTACGGCATGCGGCTCTTCCGTCGCCAGCTTCAGGATTACCCTGCCGTTCGGCACCTCGGAGCAGGCTTCGACGGCATTCTTGATAAAATTCAGGAGCACCTGCTTAATCTCGTCCGGATTGGCCATAATCCGCACGGGCTCTTCAGGCTTATGAATCTCCAGCCCTACGTTGTGCATATTGGCGTAAGGGGACATGACCTCTCCGATGGCCTGCATCTGGGTACAAAGATTAATAAGCTCACTGCGCTCCGCCCGGGGCTTCGAGATCGACAGGTAGTCGGAGAGTATGGTCTCCGTCCGTTGGATCTCTTCGAGCGAAATGGCGATGTACTGCTCCATCTTGGTGCGGTTCTCCGGGTTCTCGCGGATCAGCTTCAGGAAGCCCTTCACCGCCGTCAGGGGATTGCGGACCTCATGCGCCAGCGAGGCCGCCACATGGCTCATCGTCTCGATCTTCTCGTTCTGCGCATGCTTGATGAACAGGTCCTTATCGGCCACCGCCTTGCTGAACAAGGACATCAAGAGCCAGATCCCAAGCGCGTTCTGCAGCGGGATGACGAAGAGATGGAAGGGCAGGTTCTCGAGCGTTTGTCCGGGGAAGAAAAGATAAACCAAGGTGAGAGGAACGGAGGCGAAGACGATGCCGGCCACGAGGGTCACCAGCGTTTTGCGATAAGTATTCCTGTACCAATGATATAGAAACAGGGACAGCACGAAGGCGCAGGCGACGATGAGGAGGGATACGGGCGCCCCCTGTCCTCCAATATACACTCGGTAGGCGGCGAATTCGGCCAGAAGAATAAGCGAGGTCGGCAGGCCGCCGTAGACGAGGGAGAAAAACATCATGACGTACCGAATGTCGAAGATCAGCCCTTCCGTGCGGCTCGATGCGAAAGTCATCGACAGCAGCAGGCAGGCGGAGCTCGTAGCAAGAATGAACCAGGGACTGTAGTTGCGGAGCTTATCCCGGTAATAGATATTGTATACGACGAAAGGAGCGAGAGCGAAAAAGAGCTGCAGGATAATCTCTTTGAACAAACTCATCAGGTCAACCCCAATACCGTTTTGGCGTGCTTGTCATCTTTACCACATTCGACACAGGGTCTTCCAATCCTTCCTCTGTTCAGGAAAAAACAGGAGAAAATCCAGCCGATGGCCTGAATCGGCGGATGACTGCAGGCGCTCAACCTGCCCCCAACACAAAAAGCCCTGCCTCCCCTTCAACTAGGGCAGACAAGGCTCCGTACCCGTCCCTCTTCGGTTATTCGGCCGCGTTCAGCAGCTCGATCCCTCTCTCTCGGCAGCGCTCAACCATATCCGCCGGCCAGACGGACATCTGCACCTCACCGATGTGGGCCTTGCGCAGCAGGAACATGGCCACCCGAGACTGGCCGATCCCCCCGCCCATCGTGAAGGGCAGCTCCCCGTTCGCCAGCATCCGGTGGAAGGGAAGCGCCAGCCGGTCTTCGCAGCCGCACTCGCGAAGCTGGGCCAGGAGTGCCGCCTCGTCCACACGAATGCCCATGGAGGAAAGCTCGAACGAGGTGCCGAGGACCGGGTTCCAAACGATGAGATCCCCGTTCAGCCTCCAGTCGTCGTAGTCGGGAGAGCGGCCGTCATGCACCTCTCCGGAAGCCAGCTTCCCTCCCACCTCCAGCAGGAAAACAGCGCCCGCCTCCCGTGCGGCTTCATGCTCGCGTTCCTTGGGCGTCAGGCCCGGGTAGCGGTCCTCGAGCTCCTGCGTGGTCATGAAGGAGACCGCTTTGGGAAGCACGGGCGCAAGCTCCGGGTACAGCACGGCAAGTTCCGCTTCGGTTTCCTTCAGCGCCTCATAGATGTGTGTCACGGCGCTCGTTAACGTGCCGGTGTGTCTCTCTTCCCGGGTAATCACCTTCTCCCAATCCCACTGGTCGACAAGGTAGGAGTGCAGCGGACCAACCGCCTCGTCCCTCCGGATCGCCCGCATGTCCGTGTACAGCCCTTCTCCGGGACCGAAGTCGTAATAGCGGGCCGCCAGCCTCTTCCATTTGGCCAGGGACTGTACCACCTCCAGCCGAAGGGGGGCCTCTTCCCCGAGCCCCGCCGTATCAAAGGAGACGGCCCGCTCCCAGCCGTTCAGGTTGTCATTGATCCCGCTGCCTTCGGCTACGAACAAGGGAGCCGATACCTTCATCAGGTTGAGCCTGCGGCTGAAATGGGCATCGAACTTCCCCTTCGCCAAGGCAGCCCGCCTCTCCGCTTCTCTGGCCCGGTCTCCTGCCGCAGGCCTTGGCTTCACTGCTTCCATCATCCTTCATACCCTCTCTCATTCTTATAGTCCGGCTTCGGCACAGTACCGCTTCCCTTCTTTAATCTACTAAATTATTACATCTTTTACAATATTAATGTTTCGTTAAGATACAGCTCCTGCTGGCCTCTTCCGAGCCCTTCCCCTTCCCGCTTCCTGTAACTCTATCAGCATGCCGTAAGACAGCGGTATGACGCCTAACCGCCAAAAAATAGGCACCTGCTCCCATCACATATCCCCGTCCTCCTTGAATATAGTTAGTAACAAGCACTTTTTTTACAAAGTCTTGTTCATCCAAACCATCGTCCGGTTTTTCATTTTGCTTACCATGAAGCCCACTTCAGGAGGTGTCCCGCATGACAGAGCCTTTGTTTACCGTCTCAAGAGAAGATTGGTCCCTGCACCGCAAAGGATATCAAGACCAGACCCGCCATCAGGAAAAAGTACGCGAAGCCATCAAACAAAACCTGCCTGACCTGGTGACGGACGAGAGCATCGTGATGTCGGACGGCAAGCAGATCGTGAAGGTGCCTATCCGTTCCCTGGATGAGTACCGTTTCCGTTATAACTACAACAAGAGCAAGCACGTCGGGCAGGGCGACGGCGACAGCCAGGTCGGCGATGTGCTCGGGGTCGATCCGCAGCCGGCCAAAGGATCAGGGAAGGGCGAGGGGGCAGGCGACCAGCCCGGTGACGATTATTACGATGCCGAAGTGCAGATGGAGGAGCTGCAGACCATGCTCTTCGAAGAGCTGGAGCTGCCGAACCTGCAGCAGAAAGAGAAAAATAACGTAACGACCAAAGAGATCATTTTCAACGACGTCCGCAAAAAAGGCATCATGTCCAACATCGACAAGAAACGAACGATCATGGAGAACCTGCGCCGCAACTCGCGGGAGGGCACGCCGGGCATCCACCACATTTCGCCGGATGACCTTCGCTTTCGGACCTGGGATGAGATCGTCACCCCGCATTCCAATGCGCTGATCCTCGCCATGATGGATACGTCGGGCTCCATGGGATCGTTCGAGAAGTATATTGCCCGCTCCTTCTTCTTCTGGATGACCCGCTTCCTGCGCACCAAGTACGAGCATGTAGAGATTGTCTTCATCGCACACCATACCGAAGCCAAGGAAGTGACGGAGGAGGAATTCTTCACGAAGGGAGAGAGCGGCGGCACGATCTGCTCCTCCGCTTACCAGCTCGCCGTTGACCTGATCGATCGCAAGTATCCGCCTTCCCGGTACAACATCTACCCGTTCCACTTCTCGGATGGCGACAACCTTACCTCGGATAATGAGCGCTGCGTGAAGCTGATCGGAGAGCTCGTCAAACGGGCGAACCTGTTCGGTTACGGTGAAGTCAACCAGTACAACCGCAGCTCCACCCTGATGTCGGCGTACCGCAATATCCATGATCCGAAGTTTGTGCACTATGTGATCCGTGAGAAAGGCGAAGTGTACAAAGCACTGCGGACCTTCTTCCCCAAAAATGTTGAAGGGAGAGCCGCCCGATGAAGCTCGACGATATCAAAAAGCTGGAGTATGCCATTGCCGAGATTACCGAGGTCGCCACGGGCTTCGGCCTCGACTTCTACCCGATGCGCTATGAGATCTGCCCGGCTGAGATTATCTACACCTTCGGCGCCTACGGGATGCCGACCCGCTTCAGCCACTGGAGCTTCGGCAAGACGTTCCACAAGATGAAGATGCAGTACGACTTCGGCCTGAGCAAGATCTACGAGCTCGTCATCAACTCCGACCCCTGCTATGCGTTCCTGCTCGACGGCAACTCGCTCATCCAGAACAAGCTCATCGTCGCGCACGTCCTGGCGCACTGCGACTTTTTCAAGAACAACGTGCGCTTCTCGAAGACGAACCGGAACATGGTCGAGAGCATGTCGGCCACGGCCGAGCGGATCCGGCAGTACGAGATCGAATACGGCAACGAGGAAGTCGAGAAATTCATCGACGCGGTGCTGGCGATCCAGGAGCATGTCGATCCCTTAATCACCAAGCCCGGGCGCGGGATGAGCGGACTGCGGACCGAGGCGGCAGCCCCGCCGACCGAGCGGACTTTCGGCTACGAGGATCTGTGGGATCTCGACGAGAAGCCGAAGCCGCCCGAGCGCAAGGAAGGGCCCGCGAAGTTCCCTCCCCGGCCGGAGAAGGATCTCATGCTCTTCATCGAAGAGTACGCGCCGTACCTCAAGGACTGGCAGCGGGACATCATGACGATGCTGCGCGACGAGATGCTCTACTTCTGGCCGCAGATGGAGACGAAGATCATGAACGAGGGCTGGGCCTCGTATTGGCATCAGCGCATCCTGCGGGAGCTCGATCTCACGGAGGATGAGACGATCGAATATGCGAAGCTGAACTCCTCCGTCGTCGTCCCGTCGCGCCACAGCCTGAACCCCTACTACCTCGGTCTCAAGATCTTCGAGGACATCGAGAAGCGCTGGGAGCATCCGAGCCGGGAGGACCGCGAGCGGTTCGGCTACAAGGGCGGCGAAGGGCGGCAGAAGATCTTCGAAGTCCGCGAATTCGACTCCGACTCGTCATTCATCCGCAACTACATGACAAAGCAGCTTGTCGATGAGCTCGACCTCTATGTGTTCGAGAAGAAGGGGCCCGAGTGGAAAATCACCGACAAATCGTGGGAGAACATTCGCGACCAGCTGATCTTCGCTCGGGTGAACGGCGGCTTCCCTTACATTGTGGTGGAGGACGGTGATTATGAGCGCAGCGGCGAGCTGTACCTGCGCCATATGTATGAGGGCACGGAGCTCGATCTGAAGTATGTGGAGCGCACCATCCCCTACATCCACCGGCTGTGGGGCAAACCCGTCTACCTGGAGAGTGTCATCGAAGGCAAACCCGTGCTGTTCTCTTATGACGGCCGCAAGCATAACCGAAAATTTCTGTGAACCCCTGTGTTATATTATCTGAAATTTCTGATATAATGGGCTTTTTACTGTATACCCCCCGCAAAACCAAAATCAAGGCCGCGGCAGAATCGAATCTGCCGCGGCCTTTTTGGAGTGGTGTCTGACTGCTTGGCTTGTGAATAACCATACAATGAACGTGACGAATGAGGTTGGCGAAATGCAGGATCATTCCGGCGCCACGGCCAGCCGCAAGCCCGGCTGGCGGCCTTGAACCAGTCGGAGCCCCTGCTCCAGCATGCCAAGGAGATAGTCGCCGGCCTGCGGGTCTGCAGCCGTCAGCTCCCGCAGCTCAAGCAGCACGCGTTCTAGGCGCGGGGATGCAGAGGCCTCCGGTTCCGGGGCCGCTTCCGTCTCTTCCTCCTTCGTCAGCTCTTCATCCACGGACCAGTACAGTTCCTTCTCGAGCCTCGAGAGGATCTCCAGCTGGATCGTCTGGGTCCGCCCGGTTTCCAGGTTGCGCAGATACCCTGGCGAGACGCCGAGTTCTTTGGCAAATTCGGTGACTTCCATGCCCTTCAGCTCTCTTAATTCGCGCAGCTGCTGGCCATACCATGTGCTCACGGTCAGTCCTCCCGTCGTCGGTCTGGTCTCCGGATTCTCGGAATCTTCCAATCCGGACTTCTACGTTGTACCAGTATCGACAAGAGAGAGGCGCAGTAAACCCGGGGCTTTAGGTAAAATCAGCCGCGCTCCCTGTGCGAAAACGGAGCTGCCGTTCGAATACAGACCGTGCCCGAACTATTGCCAAGCGTAACAGCCAAGCGTGTCCGGCCGAACGGGTTACCTTGCGATCAGCTGGAACGTCTCCCAAGTACCGACCGAGGTCTTATTCGCGATCAGCGGCGAGGCGCCGGCGTTGTCCGCGCAGACGAATCTGCCGTTAGCCGCCGCTTTCAGTGAGATGCCTCCGCTCACGCCGGCCGACTGGAACGTCTCCCAACCGCCGATGGATGTGCTCCGGGCAATCAGTGCGCTCCCCCCCGCGTTCTCCGCAGTGACGTACCTGCCGTTCGCGAGAGACTTCAGAGCGATATTCCCGCCGCCGAGATCCACTTTCTCGAACGTTTCCCAGCCGCTGACTGTAGAACTGCGGGCGATCAGCGGGTCCGCTCCGCCGTTCTCCGCCGCCACGTAGAGCCCGTTGGACGAAGCTTTGATCGCAACGAGGTCCCGGGTCGGATTCCCGCTCCACTTGTAGGTCACGACGGCCCCGGCGGGAAGGGAAGCGATGAACGCCTGCTTGCCCCACTTGATTTTGACATTCTGACTGGTGGAGGTCCGGTTATAGGCCACGACGACCTTGGAGCCGTCCGGATTCTTGAAGGCGACGTTCTCGAGAGTGCCGTCGTAGGAAGGCGTATCGATCCGATAAGCGCCCGGCACGACGAACTTGCTGAAATGCCCCATGAGGTAGTAATGCTGATTGTACGATACCTGATCCATGGCGTCGGAGCGGATCTTAAGCATGCCGTAGTTGATCGAACTCGCGAGCAGCGAAGGTCCGTTATTCTGGTCGAGAGCGATATTCCAGGCGATGAATGACTTCGACCAGTTGCGCGGAATCGTGATGAGCTCGTGCATGATGTTGCCAAACGTATCGTTCCAGGAGCCGAAGCCGCCCTCGGTGAACCAGATATCCTTGGCCGGATGCAGATTGTGCAGGATCGTCATCGCCGAAGGGTCTCCGCCGTAGTGGTGGAAGCCGCTGCCCGCGATGTAGCCCGCCGCCCCGGCATCCTTCAGGACCGTGTCCGGGTAGGACCAGTTATCGAAGTTATGGTCGTAGGCGATGATCTTCGTGTTCAGTCCCGCCCCCCGTAGTGCCGGCCCTAGATAATCGCGGATAAAACCGATCTGGTCGGCCGTCGACATGCTCATCGTAGGATAGGCGGTGGTGGTGTAGAGCGGCTCGTTCTGCGGCGTCAGGGCATAGATCGGGATGCCCTGCCCCTGATAGGCTTGAACGAACTTCGTCAAGTAATTGGCATAGGTGCTGTAGGCCTCCGGATTCAGATAGCCCCCGTTCATCGAGCCGGACGATTTCATCCAGGCCGGTGCGCTCCAGGGAGAGGCAATGACCTTGATCGACGGGTTCTTCGCCAGTGCCTGCTTCACCATCGGTAGGATGTAAGGCAGGTCCCTGGAGATGGAGAAGCTGTTCAGGCTCCAGTCCCAAGCGGTATCCGCGTAGCTGTAAGCCTCCCAGTTAAAATCCGAAGCCCCGACCGTCTGCCGGAGCAGGCTGAGTCCGATTCCCGTGGAGCCGAAGAGCTTCTCCATCACTTCCTCTCGCTTGGCCGCGGTCAGCTTGTTCTGCAGCAGCCAGGCGGAGGAATCGGTCAGCGAGGCTCCGAAGCCGTCCATCTGCTGGTATTTCAGATCCTCGTTCACATCAATGGTATACCCGGCACTTCCCGTATCCGCTCCGAATACGGCGTTCCCCTGCCTCGCAAGCGCTGCACTCCAATCCGGCTTGGACAGCCAAACCTCCACCGGCTCGCCCGCCGCCCGGGCCGGTGCAGCCGCCGAAATGGCGGAAACCGTCATCAAGACGGAGCATAGAACCAGTTTGGCCCCCGCCAGTTTCGTTTCAAGTTTCGTTTCCGGATGGAATCCCCATCTTCTCATCAATCCAATCACACCTTTCTTATTGGCTTATAATGAAATCGATTTCAATAAATTCACTAAAAGGCTGGATCACCTCCTGATCCTCATTTTATAAGGGACCGGGGGAGGGAAAAAGGATTCATTTTTCAGGTGGATGCACTAATTTTCAGGTGAGCAGGATGGATGGCAAGGAACAGAGGCGGCCCGAAAAAGAAAAGGAGCCCGGCGGAAAAACCGCCCAGACTCCCTTCCCTGTTATCGATGATACAGCCTGTCGATCAGCACTGCCGTCTCGGCACGGGTCGCCGTTCCCAGCGGATTCAGCCGGGAGCCGTCGCCTGTGATGAGGCCGCTCTTCACAAGGGCCGCCGCGCTTCCTTCCGCGTATGCAGATACATCCGCTCGGTCCGCGAAGCCGCCGAGTATGGAGACGTCCGCAGCCGGCAGTTCCTTGCCGGCGAGCTTCAGCGCCCGAGCAGCCAGCGTCATCATCTCCTGCCTGGAGACCGGAGACGCCGGGTCAAAGAAGCCGCCCTCCCTGCCTTCGGTGATCCCCAGCCTCTTCGCGATACCGACCGCCCCGTAATAATAATCGGAAGAATCGACATCTTCGAAATTACCGCTGAAGCTTGCGCTTAGATCCAGCCCCTTCACGAGCAGGAGGAGGAAGTCCGCCCGGGTTACCGGTGCCGACGGGGAGAACATCTTATCGGCCGTGCCTTCGATCACACCCTTGGCGGCCATCGTCTCGACAGCTTTGCGTGCCCATTCATAGGACGCAAGATCGCCGAAAGTCTTCGTGACGTAGGTGACCGCAAACGTGCTGAAATGTGTTGTCGTGAAGGTCACCAGCCCGCTTTCCTCGTCATAGCGGCCGCTTGGGACCGCCGACACTTCACCGTCCTGATTCACATACCGGACCGTAATCCGTTCGGGATGAGCCAGCTCCTGCGCATCGGGCTGATAAGGAATGGAGACGGACACCTTGGCGTCCGGATTGCTCCACTCGAACGGCCTGCCGTCTGCGAGCAGGCTCAGTTCGATCACCGGTCCGTCCCCCAGCTGCTGGCGAAGCGCTGTACTTAGCGAGGACGGATCTGCGCTGCCGATCCGCAGCTCGATCTGTTCCGCGCCGCCTGCGGAAGTCAGCATGCCGCTCGGAAGAATCAGAGAACCCGCTCCCGTAGCGATGTTCAGCGTATGCTTGCCGGACCCGGCTGTGAGGACCGAGGCCGGGAGGGTGATGCCGTAAGCCTTGGCGCCGGCAGCCTGCGGCACTTCGATCTTGACGGACGTGCGGCCTGCAAGCGCGTTGGACAGTTCTGCGGCCGGTACGGTCACCGCGGCGACCCCGGTCGACTCGTCAAGCGAAGGCTGCGGCGTCGTCAAGACCGACCCGCTGCCGGCAGACGGAGCGGGAGTACCGCCGGCACCGTCGCTTGGTGTGCCGCCGCTGTTACCGCCATCACTGCTGCCGCCATTGCTGCTGTCACCGCCAGCGTTTCCACCGCCGTTGTTGTCGCCACCACCGCCGTCGTTCCCGCCGCCGCTGCCCGGTGCCGTGATCACATAGGTGAATGCAGCGGCCGCACTGTCGGCCATGCCTTCCTTCACCGCAATCGCCTTGATCGTCGTTGTGCCGACCGGCACGGTGATCGCATGCTTATACTCCGTACCCGCAGC
Organism: Paenibacillus sp. S-38; assembly: GCF_049942825.1. NCBI lineage: Bacteria > Bacillati > Bacillota > Bacilli > Caryophanales > Paenibacillaceae > Paenibacillus > Paenibacillus sp. S-38. The sequence continues at coordinate 1,521,639 of NZ_CP187970.1, read as the reverse complement.
TGCGGTAGGGGTGCTGCCATCCAGCGTGTAATAAATCGCCGCTCCTTCCGTCTCCGAAGCGAGGACCACCTGCTGCGGTGCCGTGTAGCTGCCCGGACCCGGCGAAGCTACAGGTGCCGCCGCCGGCTCCAGTGGCTGCTCGCCCACTTCCACAACATACGTGTATGGTGCCACGAAGCTGTCTTTCAGCCCCGTCTTGACCGCAATCGCCCGGATCACCGTCAGCTCCGTTACCTTGATCGGCCCTGTATACGGCGTACTAGCCGAAGTAGGCAGCGTTCCGTCCAGCGTATAGAACACCGACGCCCCTTCCGTCGACGTGCTCAGCGTGATCTGCCGGCTGCCGTAGTACGTGCCGGCCCGTAGAGATGCTGCGGGTACGGCTGCCTGCTCCGTCACGGTCTGTTCGGGAGCATCCGCCGGCTGCAGCTCGAACCAGTCCAGATTGAATCCGTCGCCCTGGTCCAGCAGGGAGATCGTCTGCACGCCTTGTCGGAGGCTTACGACATGGGACGCTTCCTTATACGTCCCCCAGCCGCCCGTACCCGGCAGTGCGGCGGTACCCAGTACTTGGCCGCCTGCCGTGAAGGCTGCGGATACCCCGCCCTGCGCCGTCGCATACCGGTAAGTCACCCGGTAGTAGCCGTCCTCCAGCACGTCGACTAGATAATCGAGCGTATTGCCGGCGCTCATGTAGCCGATATTGCGGAACGCCGGGCTGGTGCCGCTTGCGGCATTGTCCTGAATGACGCCGACGGTCGCATTCGAGTAGCTTTCGGCCTCGACACGCAGATGACCGTCCTCACTCATGACCTGCGGGGCAGCCGGCTCCAGGGTCAAGCTGCCGAGCTCGAAGCCTCCTGCCTGGGCGTACACCCGCAGGATCTGCTCCCCTGCAGGAAGTGTAACCTGGCTTCCTACGGTCACCCAGTTCTTGTTATAGAGCTGCGGCACCGTGTATTCGGCCAGGGTCTCCCCCGCGCCGTTCTTCAGCACAATCCCTTTGGACGCGCCGGATTCAAACGTAATCCGAAGTGCGGCCAGATACGTGCCGGCCTGCGCCGCATCAATCTTATATTCCACATAGTCGCCGGCATCGAAGCCCGTCAGCTTGCGGGTGCCCTCAGGACCTTCGTCCGTTACGGCGCCCTGTACCTTATAGAACGCGTCGGCTGGCACGCGGCCCGGCACCGGCACCGCCTCCTGGCGGTTCACCGTACCGCTCAACACGACCGAAGCGGTGAGAGCCTCCACTCCGTCGGCATAAGCTTCCTTAGGCACCTTGACCTCGAGCTGCAGGTCCCCGTAATAAGCGGTTCCGTTCCAGCCGAGCGTGAGCTCCAGGTGCGAAGCATCCACCGCCCGGACGGATTTCAGGCTGACCCCGCCCTGCGTTACCGCCGTACCGGCCAGCGTGATGCCATCCAGAGCCTCGGCACGGAAGGCGCCGCCTTCGAGCGCAAGCCCCAGTACGCGGCTGTCCACCCCGTAAGGCAGTGGTCCGCCGCCGATCTCCAGCTCTTCGGCATCATCGACAGCCGAAAAAGCAACCCGGCTCCGCAGCACACCGGAAGCGTAGACGCTGCCGCTGACGGTCTCGTAGACCGCTGCCGTAACAGCCCCCCGGATGTCCTTATCGTAATCCGCGGTGCGGGTACCGCTCAGCACCACCTGAGCATGCCGGTCGTCCAATCGGGTTACGCTGCCGACGGACACGCCCTCCGCGCCCTCCAGGCTCCAGCGCTCTGCATGCAGCACCTCCTTGAAGGTGTCGTTGAGCAGCTCCAAGGTGACCGCCGTGCCGTTTTCCTGCCCTTCCGGTATCGGGACTCCTGCTGACGCTGCCAGTGTCGGCCCCACGGCGAGCCAGTCCAGACGGACCCGGCTGTCCTTCACGGTGAGCTTCAGTACGTGGTCGCCTGCCGGCAGGGTTATCGTATCTGACGCGTAGGCCCACTGGTCGCGGCCGCCCGTGTCCTGCAGGTACGTCGAACCGGCCACCGTTCCTCCCGTGGAGAGTTCCACGCTTGCCCGGCCGCCTTCCGAAGCGTACCGGTACGTCATCCGGTATTCCCCGCCTTCCTCCGCATGGAACGGATACTCGGCGCCCGCCCCTTCCGGCTCGAAGCTTACGGCAGCTCCGTCCGTGCTGCGGTCGAGCAGCGCGCCCGGCAGCTGCTGCGCAGATTCCGCTTCGATGAGACCCGGCACGCTGTGCGGCCCTTCCTCCGCCTTCGCCAGCACAAGATCCGTAAGCGCGTACCCGCGTCCGTTCGCCGTCAAGGTCAGCTTGTGGATACCTGCCTCGAGCGTCACTACCGCTCTGGCATAACCGGCCGTTCCACCGCCCGGCACCGCCTGTGACAGAGGGACCGCGGCGCCATCCTCTCCGTCCTTCTTCAACTGCAGAGACGCGTCCTGCGGAGCTCCCGTATAGCCAACATCCACCGTATACGTGCCGCTCTCGGCCGCGTTTACCAGGTAATCGAACGATGCCGGCGCCCCGGAGCCTTCATTCAATCCACCGATCGTACCGGTCTCCGCGTCAGCTGTATAGCTGCCTGAGGCTTCGTCAAAGTCCGCTGCGCGGATGGCACCCGGTACCGTCTGTTTGGCCGCTACGCGGTCCCACCGGTAGGTAGCTACCGACTTGGCCGGTACGGTCGCCGTAATCTGCGTCCCGTCGCTGAGCAGCTTCACCGGCTGATCCTCATTCGTCTGGTTGATCACGACCGTTACGATTTTCTTCCCGTCCGGGCTGCGGAAAGCCACGTTCGTCACCGTATCGGCCGAGCCGTAATTGCTGTCGATCCGTACATAGCCCGGCTCCACGAACTTCGTATACTGCCCGAGCAGGTAATATTCCGGCGCAAGCCAGTAGTTGTCCCGGTCCGCGGAATCCTGCACAAGTGGCGTCGGATCCGGCGTGCCGACCCATTGGTGGGTGCGGATGTCGCTGTCGAGCATCACGACCCAGGAGTTGTAGCTGCGCGCCCAGTTGCGGAAATACTGCGCCATCCGGTCCGCCCCCTTCGTGCCCCAGACGGCACGTTCGGAGAGGTAGACATGCTCATCCGGATACAGGTCGTGCAGCTTCGTCATTTCACCCAAGTCGCCGCCGTAGTCATGGAAGGCGGTGCCGTCCACGGCTTCGCGGTTCGCCGGGTCGCGCAGCAGCGGGGCAGGATAGGCCATCGTGTCGCCCGGATTATGGTCGAAGATCCACAGCTTCACGTGGGCGAACCCGTTGGCATCGAGCACCGCGCGCAGCAGCTTAGCGAGCTTCGCCTGCTGCTCCCAAGGCATCTTCGCGCTCGGGTATTCGATCTCGAGCAGCGGCTCGTTCTGCATCGTCATCGCTTCGATCTCGATCCCCTCGGCCCGGTAAGCCTGCAGGTATTTCAGATAATACTTCGCGAGCACCGGCAGATACTCGTCTTTGACCTGGCCCTTCATCAGCGAGTCCGTCGTCTTCATCCAGCCCGGAGGGCTCCAAGGGGAAGCGAAGAACTTCACGTCCGGGTTGATGCGCTGAATCTCCTTCACCGTGTCGATGATATGAAAGTCGCGGTCTTTCTGGATCGAAAAGTGCTTCAGATCGGGGTCCGTCCCGCCCGCCGGCATGTCATCGTAGCTGTAGAAGGTCTGCGCGGTAAAATCGGCCGTGCCGATCGTCAGCCGGATGAGGCTCATTCCTGCCCCCTCCTGGGGGTCCGCCAGCTTCCTCAGCACCTCCGTGCGCTTCGACGGGGACATCTTCCACAGATTATGCACCGTGGACTCCTCCATCGAAGACCCGATGCCAAGCATGGACTGGTAGGTCTTCTCCGGATCGATCTTTATCTCCGTGCCCGAAGCGCCGCCCGGCAACTGCATGACGAGATCCAGATTCGGCTGCGCCTCCAGCTTCTTGTCGCCCTCCCGGTATCTTGGCGCGTAGTACCACCGGATATCGCCCGGGTCGCGCTCATTGGTGATCCACGACTCCACCGCACCGGCCTTCACGACGGCTCCGCTTCCCGTATCACCGCCTCCGCCGTTGTCGGCGGGCACCTCACCCGTACGGCGGAATTCCAGCCAGTTCAGGTTAATCGAGCCGCCGAATTCCAGGCGCAGCTTCTGAACCCCCGCTTGCTTCAATACGACCTTCGCGGCCGTCCCCGTCTGCCAGCTCTGCCAGCCTCCGGTTGTCCCTCCCGTGAAAGTACCCGCCGTGCGGCCCGCCTCATCCTTGATCCGGATGCTCGTCGGACTGCCCATCTCCCCGGCATAGCGGAAATCCACCTCGTAGGTGCCCGCCTGCGACACATTCACGGTATAGTCGCTCCAATCGCCCGCGTCCGCAAAGCCGAGATTCTGCGTGCCCTCGGACGCTTTCTCAAGCTGAAGACCGCTTTGTGCGGCAAAATCCTCCGCTTCCACCCGGCCCGGAACGGCGTGGGCCGGATCGGCAGGCTGCCCCGGCTTCTCCGGCACAGGCGGAAGCTCAGGGGTCTCCTGCCCCTTCGTGAGCCCGTAGCCCGTTGGGAACAGTACATACGGCGAGTCCGCCGTCTTGATCGGATACGCCTCCACATAGAACGGCCAGCGCATCGGCAGTCTGCCTGTAAAGTCGTTCTCGCCGAAGAGCACATCCGCAATCCCGGCGCCTTCCGTCCCCGGAAGCCAGGCGGCGATCAGCCCCGCCCAATCCTTCAGCTGTTCGGTCACCGTCATCGGACGCCCCGAGACCAGCACGACCAGGATCGGAATCCCGGGGTCCGCGCTGCGGATGTTCTCCAGCGTTGCGAGGTCTTCCGTATCGAGGTTCAGGTTCGCCGTATCGCCGTTCGTCTCCGCATACGGCTTCTCGCCGAGCACCGCAATCGCCACATCATACCCGGCCGCACCGCGGCCGTGCTTGTTGTAGGTCACGGTCCGCTTGTCCCCGGCCGCCTCCCGGATGCCCTGCAGGATCGTGGTTCCCGGTGTCGTCGGGCCGCTCTGGCCCTGCCAGGTGATCGACCACCCGCCCGCCTGGTTCCCGATGTCATCGGCATTCTTGCCCGCGACGAAGATCTTCTTCATCGAGGGGAGCTTCGACAGCAGCGGCTGCCCGTTCACCTTGTCGTTCTTGAGCAGCACCAGCGATTCACGCACCGCCTGTCTTGCCGTCTCCCGGTGTTCTGCGGAGCCGAAAGAAGCCGCCAGGTCTCCGTTCGTCTTGGGCTGCTCGAAGACGCCGGATTCGAACTTCACGCGCAGGATGCGTGCCACCGCGTCGTCCACGCGCTCGTTCTTGATGCCGCCCTCGTCCACATTTTCCTTGAGATAGCGGACGATATCCCGCCACTTCTCCGCCTCCATGAACATATCTACGCCGGCATTGACCGCCGCGCGGACCTGCTCCTTCAGTCCGCTCACCGGCCGGCCTTCCCAATCCTTCGTAATCTGGTCCACGCCGTTCCAGTCCGTGATGACGAAGCCCCGGAAGCCCAGCTCGCCCTTCAGCTTGTCCGTAAGCAGCGGCTTGCTTGCGTGCATTTTCAGCCCCTGGATGCTGTTGTAGGACGCCATGACGGACTTCACACCGGCATCGACCGCCTGCTTGTACATCGCCAGCTCCCGCTCCAGCAGCTCCCGGATCTCTTCCTCGGTGTACGTCTTCGTGGACACGTCCCCCTGATTCGTGCCGTTGTCGGTATAGCCCTCGCCCATAAAATGCTTTGCCGTCGCCACCACCTTGTCCGGCCGGCTGAGCTCCGAGCCGCCCGCTCCCTGCAGCCCCTGGATGTAAGCTGCACCAAGCTGCCCCGCAGTGACCGAATCGTCTCCGAAGCCTTCGTAGGTGCGTCCCCAGCGCGGGTTCTGCACATCGGCGATCGTCGGCCCGAACGCGTAATTGACTCCGGTCGCCCTCATCTCCTTCGCCGTCAGGGCGCCAAGCCTCTTCATCAGCTCGGGATTGCGGGCAGCGCCGAGCCCGATGTTATGCGGAATGAGCGTGGCCCCGATGACATTGCTGTGCCCGTGCACCGCATCTACGCCGTAGAGCAGCGGGATGCCCAGGCGGGTCGACAATGCGCCGTCCTGGTAGCTGTCATAGAGCTCCGCCCATTTCTCCCGCGTACTGTTCGCCTGCTTACCGCCGGGGAAGGAGCCTCCTCCGCTCAGCATAGAGCCCAGATGGTACGTCTTCACATCCTCCGGTGTCGCATAAGCCCGCTCCCCCTGGACCATCTGCCCCACCTTCTCATCCAGCGTCATGCGCCCGAGCAGATCCTGCACCCGCTCCTCCACCGGCAGCTTCGGGTTCCAGTAAGGTGCGAGCTCCGCCGGCGATCCAGCCGCCGAGACAGGTGCCATATACGGTGACGCAAAGGTCGAGCCCAGCAGCACTGCAGCCGTCACCGCAGATAGTGTTCGTTTCAGCTTCAACGTTGTCTTCCCCCATCCGATTCTTCATGGAATCGATTTCATTTTTACTCTCTCTCATTGTAAAGCAGCGCCTCTTCCCGGATTAGGTCTCATTTTTCAGGTGAAGTTCTCCGTTTTTAGGGTGAAGCCCCGTTTCTCTCCGTGAGACCGCACATGCTTGCGCTGCGGAAAAGCCAGAGCACGCAAATAAACGCCTCCTATTCACCTGCTCCCATGCCTTCGCAAAGTACCCCCACACACCGGTGTAGAAAAACAGGCGGGAGGATTAGCCCCTTGTGTGAAAAGTCCTACCTGCCGCCTGAAGAGCGTGCTAAGATGAGAGCATGAAATCTTCTGGAAACAAGATAAACGGCTTCGCCGTCCTCTACGGACGATGTGCGTTTATAAGAAATAGAAGATGACGGGATCGAGTCCTGGCGAGATATAAATTCTTATAGTTCAAGGAAAGCAGCCTAACCGGAACCCTCCGGCGAACACAACAACGAGGAAATGCGGGGAATGAACATGAACGGAGCATACGGCGGTGCGCGGACGATTGATGAGGTGCTGCTGCAGCTTGACCGGGTTGTGGAAGATGCAAGGTCGTCCTCCTCCCGGCTCGGCTATTTCGCAGCCTTGTACCGGATGGTGACAAGGAAGGTGAAGGAAGGCATCGCCCAATGCTTCTTCGAGGACGGTCCGCGGATGGAGCGGCTCGATGTGATTTTTGCCAATCGCTACCTGGAAGCGCTGAACGCCCACCTGCACGGAGGACGCCCTACGGACTGCTGGGCCCTCTCGTTCAAGGCCGCGCAGAATCCGCGGCTCCTGATCCTGCAGCACCTGCTGCTCGGAATGAACGCCCACATCAACTACGATCTGGGCATTGCGGCAGCACAAACTTCCCCGGGAGCGGAGCTCGGCAGCCTGTATGCCGACTTCAACAAGATCAACTCCATTCTAGCCGGGCTTATCGGCCAGGTAGTCGACGAGATTCAGGAGCTGTCCCCGTGGATCCGGCTGCTCGACAAGATCGACACAAAAGCCGAATTCGCCGTGATCAACTTCAGCATGCTGAAGGCCCGGGACTGTGCCTGGCAGGTGGCCGAGCGGCTGGCACTCGGCGACGAAGCAGCCGATACTTCGTACCTTCTGCAGCTCGATAACGACGTTACGTACCTAGGCGGCAAAGTGACTGATCCCGGATTCTGGCTGAACCTCGGGCTTGGGGTGATCCGGTCCCGGGAGAGCAGCGACATTCCCCGCGTCATCGATGTGCTTGGCGGCACGGATACGGACGTGGTGCATCCACTCGGTCAGGCGGTTTGAACGCTTCGAGCAGGGGATGTGCGCTCCGCCCGCAGCTAACGCAAATAAGGCCCGGCCACCTCTTGGCCAGGCCGAACCGGGAGATCCCGCAGGGGGATCTCTCTTATTGCTGATCCGCATGCTGCACCGTAATGGCTTTCCCCAGGATCGACGTGTACAGGACAAAACCAACCGCTTGATCCCGGCTGTCCAGACTATGGCTGCGGTTATCCCCCGATGCCGAACACCGTCCCTTTCGGCACCACCGTTTCGGGAAAATGACGGACATTATTCGGTCTTCCCTGCTCTGCAGCCCGCTTGAGCCCGTCCGCTAGATACGGCTCATCGAGAATTTGTCCGTCGAGGTATACCGTGTCGCCTGTCCGCCTGCCAGCGCAATGATCCGCTTGAAGTACACCCCCCAAGGCATACTCCATATACACCAAATGGAAAGCACGAAAAATGCTTCTGCATCTGCTCAGCGGGAAAATACGACCTTGATCAGCGCGGGCACCGCGATGAACTGCAGATACGCACCCGGTTCCCCGGCAAGCTCGGGGCTAATTTTGATGAGATCGGCACCGCCGGAGAAGGCATCCCCGTTACGCGAAGGCAGCCCGCCGTTGTAGAAGCGGATGAGCTCCCGGCCCGACGCGTCCAGGATCCGGAAGGACGTGCCGAGCAGGTCGTCGCTTTCCACCCCGCCGGTCGTCAGGCCGTTCCGGTCCCGGAGCTCCATCCTCGCCTTCACCCACCCCTGCTTGCAGCTGGCGATCAAGGCTCCGTCCGGCAACCGGATGTCGATGGGCGAGTTGATTCCTCCCCGCTGCGTGAGATAGAGCCGGGTTACACCGCTGCGGTCCGTCACGACGAAGCTCTTCGGCAGAAACGGCCTGAGGCTGTCCAAGATCCAATCGGCCGCAAAAATCCATCTCCGGCTCGTCTCCCGAAACTCCAGCAGCAGCTCCCCATCCACCGAGAAGTAGCGGATCAGCGCCCGCATCCCCCCTTGCTGCATCAGCATCATTTCCCGGTCCCGGTGAAGAAAAGGATCCCCGCCTTCCCCCAGCTCACTATGGCTCTCCCTGCGCTCCTCAGGAAAATAATCCGCCTTCCGCTTCTGGGCTGCTGCGAATCCTATCATAAACAGAGCCAATAGAACCATGCCGCACACGTTAATCGCCCATACCTGCTGGGATGACCAGCCGTTCTTCCACTCCAGCAAGCCATACACCGCCGCGGCAGCGAAGAGGATCAGCCCTAGCTGCCTTCCTATCCGCGCATTCTTCTCATGATGCTTCTTCCAATCCATGGCTTCCCTCCTTCAGCACTGCTCAGTGAACTCTTCGGCCTTCTTACTAATGGACGGTCTTATTATGGAAAAGGTTACCTGTCAATGCAGAAAGTCCGGGAGATGCTTCTCCCGGACTTTCTGATTGGGATTCCGGCCATGAATTCCGGCCTTTCTTCTTTATTCTCCGGCCCCCACCGCATCTTCGCTCCGGATCCTCGCCCCGAGGAACAGCAGCAGTCCGGCAAGCCCCAGCGCTCCGACGAACAGCATCATTCCCCCGAACGGCAGTGCCCCGTTCAGCGAAGTGCCGATGAGCGGACCCGCGGTCCCGCGGATGCCGAACAGCATCAGGTGCAGTCCAAAGACGACGGCCTCCCTCCCTCTCGCGAAACGGAACACGAAGGCCATGCAGCCGATATCCCAGACGGCATCGCTGATCCCTTGGATGCCGCTCGCCACCATGACCGCAGGGAAGCTGCCGACAAGACCATACAGGAACGGAACCGTCGTCATCGCCGTCAGTCCGCAGGCCATCACCGCCTGAGGCGAGAAGCGGTCGATCGCCCACCCGGCGATCAGGTAGGCGAGCAGCATACAGGCAAAGTACGACATCCGCAGATACCCGATCTGCGCGTTGCTAAGTCCAAGCTCGTTCACCTGGTAGATCGCATACAAGGGACTCGCGAGCATGTTGCCGAAGCCGGCAAGACTCGTCGCCGCAAGGAAAACAAGCACCGGCCGGTTGCCGCGCAGCAAACGCAGCTGGCCGAAAAGCGACAGGCGAAGCGCTTTTCCTTTGCCGCCGGCGAAGAAGCGAGGGACCTCGCGCACCCTCTGGAACGCGATCAGCGAGAGCGCTCCTGTAGCAGCGGCTACAAGCAGGGGGCCCGTGCTGCCGGCGGCGTCGATCCACAGGCCGGTCACCCAGGCCAGCGGCAGCATCAGCAGGCCCATGATCACGCGTACATTGCCCATCAGACGTCCCCGCTGATCGGCCGGATAGAGCCGGGTCATCAAGGCGGCATAGGCCGGCGCCTGTATGCCCATGAGCAGGTGGAACAGGAAGGCCGTCATCACGAACATCACCGGCGTCGAGTAAAGCGCCGGGACGATCAGCAGCAGCCGCCCGATGAGGTTCGGGAGCAGGAAGAACGGCTTCGGCGAACGCCCCTCCATCAGCCCCGCCCAGGCAGGCGAGAAGAGCAGTCCCACAGCCGGTGCGGCGGCGAGCAGGCCCACCTGCAGATCGCTGGCCCCATGGCGCAGGGCAATCGGAATATAGAATTGATTGAATACCACGTTGAACAAGCTGAATACCGATCCGGCGATCATATCCCACCGGAAGTTATGCCAAGTGTCCCTGCTTATGCGCAGCCCCGAGAAATTAATGACTCTGTCTTCATCCATCCGTCTCTCTCCATCTCCCATGACCATGCTTCCATAAATTCACACTATTATGGATTTTACTACGGAAGTCAGGCTATTCCCATGCCCATTTGCGATAGGTGAGACTCCGATTCCTCTCGGTTCCCCGGGCAAAAGCTGAGACCGGAGAAGGGATCGATGCGCCGATAGCGTTCCGTTATAATTGTTTTTTCCATTTGATTTCCTGCTTCCCTCCCCCATAATGAGGAACGGAAAGGAAGTGGAGCGGATGCATTACTTTGAACTCGAGCTTCAAATGACAGAAAGGCAGCAGATCATCCGGCAGCGAAGCCGCGGCCTGCTGCGCAGATCCATAAGTCACGTATGGCGCACATCACACGGGTACACTTTGACCCTTCTGACCTGGGTCGTCACAGCGGGCTAGGCTTGGAAAGGCGCATCATCCGGCGGATGTCAGCGCTGATATCAGGCTGTTCCGACCGGTCCTAGGCGGATAAGGGCCGGCCGTTCAGGCGAGGCTGCAGCGGGGCCACAAACGCCGCTCGGAAGCCATAACCGAGGGAGCCTGCGGGATGCTTGGTTGGGGCGTTCTGCGCTTCACGAACGGTCTTCTTGAACTCCCGCGGCCGGAGCGCTACACTGGAGAAGACTGGAACATATTGGGACTCTATGAATATCACTGGAGAGGCGGTATGAAGATGAAGACACGAACACTCGGCAGAAGCAAGCTGGAGGTCTCGACGCTCGGACTCGGCTGTATGGGCATGTCCGATTTCTACAGCGGGCGGGATGAGCAAGAATCGATCCGTACCATTCACCGGGCGCTGGAGCTCGGCGTCACCTTCTTGGATACCGCCGACATGTACGGCGTAGGCCGCAATGAGGAGCTCGTTGGCCGTGCGGTCCAAGGCCGCCGGGACGGGGTCATCCTGGCGACGAAGTACGGCAACGTGCGCAGTGAAGACGGCCGGTTCCTTGGCGTGAACGGACGGCCGGAGTATGTCCGTTCGGCCTGCGAAGCGAGTCTGCGCCGTCTCGGCGTGGACTACATTGACCTGTACTACCAGCACCGGGTCGATCCGAATACGCCGATCGAAGAGACGGTCGGCGCGATGGCCGAGCTCGTGCGGGAGGGCAAGGTCCGCCATATCGGCCTGTCGGAAGCGGGGCCTGCGACCATCCGCCGGGCTCATGCCGTGCATCCCGTCACCGCCCTTCAGACGGAGTATTCGCTCTGGAGCCGCGACGTCGAGGATGAGATTCTCCCCGTATGCCGGGAGCTTGGGATCGGCTTCGTGCCGTACAGTCCGCTCGGCCGCGGCTTCCTCACGGGGCAGATCCGCCGGTTCGAGGATCTGGCGGAGGACGACTACCGCCGTTTCTCCCCCCGCTTCCAGGGCGAGAACTTCCAGAAGAATCTCGATCTCGTCGAGCGGATCCGGGAGATCGCAGCGGCCAAGAACGTGCAGCCTTCGCAGCTCGCGCTCGCCTGGCTGCTTGCACAGGGCGACGACATCGTGCCGATTCCCGGCACGAAGCGCACCGCTTATCTTGAGGAGAATGTCGGGGCGCTCGATATCGAGCTGACGCCGGAAGAACTCCGCCGCATCGACGAAGCCGCCCCGAAGGGTGCCGCCGCCGGCAGCCGGTATCCGGAAGCGAGCATGAGCAGCCTGAATTTGTAAGACGCTGCGAGTTGAATGGCGGAGTGCACGCGGTGGTGAACCGACCGCTGATTCGCGCGCGGTGAGAGGGGTACCGAGGCTGTAGCGGAGCGGACGGCGCGATGCGCACGGCACGAGGCGGGCGGCGCCTAGCCGACGGCGTCAAGCGGGCGGCGCCAAGCAAGCCTTCCATGCGGAGATAGTGTCTCGAGGAGGCCTTGAGGGAGCATCACGAGGCTTTGCTGCGGGTGGAGTGGGTATCCGAACGGGCCCGGATTTTGCGTGATGAGGTCTGTGTGCCATAACCGATCCTTCCCCGGCAGCTGGAATCAACTCTCATCCGGGGGGACCAGCCCTTGAAGCACCGCATTTTGAGGACAGTTTTGAGATAACGGAACTGAGATGCCTTATCCGGGTATTTCCCGTGATTTCCCAAAGAATAGCGGAACTCATGTTCCTTATTCGCTCTCCATCGGCTGGATTTCATCCGGTGGAGAGTCAATAGGGAATCGTAGTTCCACTATTTGTCTGAAGCGGCCTTCCAGACCGACGATAACGAATCTGAGTTCCGCTATTCTCTGAAGAGGCCTTGCAGAACGGCCCCTGAAGGGGCCTCCCGGCTGAAAAGAGCCTCCTGCCGGAGCTGATCTTCCTGCAGATCTCCTCAAGGAACGCCTATCCGCTTACGCCGCGACCATGAAAACGCGAATAGGACCTGGCTGTCTGCCAAGTCCTATTTTGCGTTAATATGCCACCGATCAATCGGAGCATGAGCCGGAGCAGTTTTGCGACCCGGCACATAGGCCGGCTTCTCCCAGACGGGCTACGTCCGCACCGGTCGGCCGCTGGAACCTTCGCGACGCGCTCTGCCTCAGCCGCCGCAAGCCGCCACGGCTGCACACGCCCACCGCTCCCTAGGATCGGCCGCTGCTCAACCTTGGCTTTCCGTCGGGAATACGAGGCCGATCTGTTTGCGCGCCCTCCATACCCTAGACTCTGCAAGTGAGCCATTCGATAGGCGTTACAAGCCTATCCGCCTATCCTGAGCATGAGCCGGAGAAGTAGAAGAACGCTTGTTTTGCGGCACGGCACATAGGCCGGCTCCTCCCAGACCGGCTATGTCCGCACCGGCCGGTCGTTTGGAGCCTCCACAGCGTGCTCTGGCTCAGCCGCAGCAATCCGCCACGGCTGCACACGCCCACCGCTCCCTAGCGTCGGCCGCCGCTCACCCTTGGCTGTCCGCGGGGAACACGAGGCCGATCTGTCTGCGCGCCTCCTCGATGACCTGCATTACAGCCAGCGAGGTTCCATGCGAATTGACGGCAGACTCCGTCTTCCCCGCTTCGAGCAGAGCTGCGAATTCCATCACTTCGTAGTACATCGAAGGGTGCTCCGTCGGCTGCGTCAGGTCCTCCACCCGGCCGTCCTTGTACCGGATCTCGACGCGGCCCGGCTCGTTAATGCGGTCAATGACCATCGTCCCGAGCTCCCCTTGAATCTCCGCAGGCAGGTAGGAGTTGGCAATTTTGGAATGCATTATGACCCCGTCCATTCCCCCGTACTTCAGCAGCAGGCTGCCTTCTCCGTCCACACCGGACTCCAGCATGAACGCTTCAGCCTGCACCCGCTCCGGCCGGCCGAACAGGACGACCATCGGATAAATGCAGTACACGCCGAGATCCATCAGCGATCCGTTAGAGAATTCCGGCTTGAACGCATTAAGCACATTCCCCTGCTTGTACGCGTCATAGCGCGACGAATATTGCCCGTAGCTCGCCGTGTACCTCCGGATCGGGCCAATCTTATGCAGATGCTCCTGAACCGCGCGGAAGTTCGGCATCAGCGTGGACTTTACCGCCTCCATCAAAAGAACCTGATTGCCTTTGGCCGCATCGATCATTTCCTGAACTTCGCGCGTATGGGAGGCGAGCGGTTTTTCGCAGAGCACATGCTTCCCGTGGTTCATCAGCTGAACCGCGTATCTCGCATGCAGGGAATTCGGGCTCGCGATGTACACGGCATCGAACTCCGTACTCTGTCCAAAGGCCTCCAGATCCGTATACACGTGAGGAATGCCGTACTTCTCCGCGAACTCCCTCCCCTTCTCCTCCGTCCTCGAATAAACGGCCGTGAAGGACACTTTGTCCGTGAGCAGCGCGGCTTGAATGAAGGTCTCCGTAATCCAGTTCGTCCCGATAATTCCGAATCTCACCATCGTTATTTCATTCCCTCTCTATATGTATGAATTCGTTTCTCTCTGTATCAGGCCTGCTCCAGATCTGCGCAAGCATGACCTTCTCTGAACAGTATAGCAGAATCTCCCGCCCCGTCCCAAAGAACGTTTCCATGCCGCACGCGCTCTTTCTTCCAACGCAGGATTTTGATAGGATGACAAGGATAGGTACCCATATGAATAACAAGAGGTGGATGGTTATGCGTACGGAAGATCAGATCCGGAGAAAAGTGAATGAACTGCTGCTGCAAAAAAAATCGGTGGAAGAACGTCTGGCTGCCGCGGAAGAAGACCGCAAAGCGGGCCTGCAGTCCGATCTCGACCGGCTCGATGATATGATTCTGCTGCTCGAATGGGTGCTGAACAAGCCGGTGGGCAGTTATCACGGGTAATATGGTCAAAAGAAGGAAAGCCTAGTATGCCAGCAGAGATTAAGATGGTATAGCCTCCCTCCTCATAGGGCATCGCTAAAGAGAGCTCCTTGGGGAAGGAACATAGCCTATGTTGATAAAGCCATTTTATGGGCAGCCTTTTTGCTGCCTTGGGTTTCCCTCGTCTTCCTGGACCGCGAGACGCTCCGCCGGTATCTGCCCGTGGCGGTCGCCGCCGCCCTGATCAATACGATCGTGGGCCAGATGGCATGGACATACGGGTGGTGGAGGTTCAATGAGACGCTGTTCGCCTGGGACCGGGTCATCTCCCTGTTCTCCGTCTACGGTTTCTTTCTGGCGGGCACAGTATGGATTTTTGTATTCGACTTCCGACGATTCTGGGGGTGTACCTGATGACGAATTTGGCGGTCGACCTGGCCTACGGCCGCGGGCTGACCGTACTGCTGGACAAGCTCAGCGCAAGGGAGAACGGCACGGTCACCCCCCTGTCCAATTTGGCGCTGATGACCGGCATAGCATTGATCCTGTACGCCTATCAGAAGTGGCAGGAGGGGGACTTGCTGCCGGCCAAGCCAAAAATGCCGAGGAAGACTGCTGGGCTGGAGCAGCGGCTGGGCATCCGGGTTCTGTCGAAGTCGAAGCGGATCAAAGCGAAAACATAACGGAAGTGCGAGAACAAGGGACGCTGCGTCTCTTGTTTTTTTGTCGGCTGGGGCTGCCATACACTCGGAAGGCCTAAGGGAACACTATCACCTCCGTCAGCGTCCATAAGGAGGCAGTCCGAAGCTGATTTGCCCTCTGTAGAGATTGGAGAGATACAAAGATGAAAAAGAAACCGAGCTGCGCACTCCCGCTCCTGCTGTTCCTCTCGCAGCATGCTCCCCCCTGTCCCCCCAAGCCGATATTGGGACCCTGGAGCCTGCAGCGGACCGGGCCGCAGCGCCTGCCGCCTCTGTACCTACTGCCGTGGGTCCCCAAAACGAGGCACCCGGACCTGTCTACGTCAAGCCGGAGAACCTGAAGGCCGTGCCCCTGGTCTTTGGTCCGATCGAGTCCCCGGCTCTGGAGAAAGCGGCTGCGCCTGAGGCAGCGGCTCCATCCAAAGTATATGAGTGCGGCCCCGCCCCCGGACTGCCTTCCTGTTCGGTCTACCTGTACGAAGAACGAGCAGACAACGGCTATAGAGGAGTCCGTGTTTTCTTGAAGGCTCCGGACGGGTGGTATGCCGCAGGCGGCTCCATAGCGGGAGATGCAGGCTCGCTCGCGGTACGTTTTTTGCCTCAGGGAGGCGGCCCTGCCGGAGACAGCCCCATAGAGATCGCGATCGGCGGTGCGCGGGACGACAGCTATGCCGGGCTGGTACGCACCCTCTTCTACGATGCGGAAAAGGAGCTATGGCGGATGCAGGACTTTCAAGGACATGACGTGCAGCGGCTCGATCTCAATCAGGACAGGCAGCACGAATGGGTCAGCCCGTCCGTGGGTTTTGTTCCGCCAAGCATTGGGATCTACCGCTGAAACCCCGCCGTTCAGGGGTACGAATACACGATCGTGGAGAACCATGCGGCCCCCGCTTTTGGGTTGACAATGGAGCAAGTTCCACTGCAGGCTTACCTGTTCCAAGAGGGCGGGGAGTGGATCATCGAAATCGGGCCTGCGGACCGGTATGGTTTCTTCCGGCAAGAGGGGGATCTGCTGGTTCCCGCCAGACTGAAGGATTCCCACAGCCGGCTGATGGACCTTCGGCGGACGCAGGGTCACGTGCACTAGGCAGCGCCAAGCGCGGAGAGAACCAGCGCGGCACGCTAGGAGCTGCCAGCCGGCGTTGGGCGCCGGATAGCAGGGGCTGGTGGCCGCACTGATAAGGCGGACGCAGACCGTCCCCGTGTGCCTAAGCAGCAGCGTTGCGGTAGACGCAGGGCATGAGCGCTATAGCTGTGGGGCTGTCCCATATGCCTAAGCAGCAGCGTTTCGGCAAACGCACCGCACGAGCGCTATAGCTGCGCGGCTGTCCCGTGTGCCTAGGCATCAGCGTTTCGGCAAACGCACCGCAAGAGCGCTATAGCTGCGCGGCTTGCCCCATGTGCCTAAGCAGCAGCGTTTCGGTGAACTTGCTGCCGCGGAAGCCGACAGCACAGCGTCCACCAGCCGCGTGTACCACCCGCTAAAGCCGCTCTTCTGCCGCCGAAAGCCAGCGCCGCCTCGCTTGCAGCGGAAACACTCACGCGACTCGGGGTCGCCCCCTCAGGGGCGACGAGCCTGGCGGCGCGACGAGTCTGCAAGGATTAGCCCGGTATAAACGGCATCCCCCAAACACAGCAGAAGGACCCGCACGCCTCCACCCAGGAAGCTGCGGGTCCTTCCATTTCCTTCTAAGCCTATTGTATCTGCCAAACTCAGCCTGTCGTCCCGGCCCACACATCCTTGGCATAGCGGTTCTCGCGGGCGAGCCCGTCAAGCCAGTCCGCCGCCTCCTGCCCGCTGACGCCGTGAATCTCGCTGTACGCCCGTCGCAGGGCGGCTTCCACGTCGGGCGCCATCCGGCTGCCGTCGCCGCAGATGTACAGCTTGCCGCCCCGGTCGAGCAGCCCGATGAGCAGCGCAGCGTCGCCCT
The DNA here is from genome assembly GCF_049942825.1 of Paenibacillus sp. S-38. Lineage (NCBI taxonomy): Bacteria > Bacillati > Bacillota > Bacilli > Caryophanales > Paenibacillaceae > Paenibacillus > Paenibacillus sp. S-38. Next base: position 1,504,352 of record NZ_CP187970.1, on the reverse strand, counting down.
TCATGAGATCCTGCACGTAGGTTTTCTCCTGCCCATCCACGCGGGAGCACGCCGTATGCAGGACGACCAGACCGTCCTTCTCCGCCTGCTCGAGCTCCTCGCGGTAGAGGTAGTCGTGCTGCGGATTGCGGCAGCCGAAGTACAGGTGGGCCTCGCCGAGCGCGGCGCCCTGCGCCTTCAGGACGCGGCGGGCCTGCAGGAAGCCGCGGAACGGCGCCACCCCTGTGCCCGGGCCGACCATGATCACCGGCGTCGCCGGATCCTCCGGCAGCTCAAAGCCCGACTCCGGCGAGCGAACGAACACGACCACCGGATCGCCCGGCTTCCGCTCGGCGAGGTAGTTCGAGGCGATGCCGCGGTATTCCCCCCGGCCGCTCCAGGCCGGGCCGCGGACGACGCTGACCGTGATGCTGACGCGATCCCCCAGCACGCGCGGCGAGCTGGAGATTGAGTAATAGCGCGCCTTCAGCGGCGGCAGCAGCTCGAGGAAGCGCTCGAACGGCAGCTCGCACGCCGGGTACTTCTCGAGCAGCTCGAGCATGGTCACCCGCTTGCGCAGCACTTCGCTCTTGTACGCGTCCTCCTGCAGCAGCGCCTCAAGCTCCCGCTTATGCGGCGGGCACACCGTGTAGGCGGCCAGCTCGCGGAGCTGGGCCCGGCTCGCCGGCTCCTGCAGCTCCACACTTCCCCCGAGCAGATCGGACAGCCGCACCGGCCGGTCGAGCGGCAGGTGCGCCGCGCTGCGACCGCTCGCGTTCAGCACGAGATGGTCCCCCCCCTGCAGGCCGAAGCGCTGCAGCACGCGTCCGACAAGGTCTTTGGGGTTCAGCGGCAGCACGCCCAGGTGATCGCCTTCGCGGTAGCTCACCTCTTCAGGCAGCACCACCTCGATGTGCCTTGTGCTGCGGTCACTGCCTTCCCCCTGCAGCTCGCGGTTCTCCGCGACCGTCGTCTGCAGCGCGTCGTACGACTCGGCCAGCGGTGTGCCGATCAGGCCGCTCACGAACTGCACGGTAAGTGAGCTGCGCTCCTTGCCGGCATTCTCGTTCAGCGACTGGCCGAACGCCTCCATGACCCGCGGCCACAGGTCGCTGCGCCAAGACTCGAGCTGCTGCTCGAAATCGTCGCTGACATCGCCTTCGCCCAGGCCGGCCAGACGCTTCGCCCCCTTGTCCGCGAGCAGCCCGTCAATCTTGCGCGGCACCTGCTGGTAAGTGCTCGCCCAGTTGCGGTCCCCGCAGCCGAACACGGCATAGCGGACGCCCTCCAGCGAGCCCGGCTCCGCCTGCTCAAGCCACTGCACGAACGCACGGGCGTTGTCCGGCGGGCTGCCGTTATATGAGGCGGTCACGATGAAGACCGCCCCCTCCTTCGGCAGGCTGCCGACATGCTCATCGAGCGGCGCAGTCTCGCTCGAGAAGCCCTGATAGCGGGCCGCGTCGGCGAGCTCGCGGGCTATGCCTTCGGCCGTGCCAAGGTTCGAGCCGTAGAGCACGAGCAGCGGCGTATTGTGCTTCGGCACCGGAGCGGCCTCGGCGGCCTGCTCCCGCTTCTCCTCCCGAGGCGCCGCCTCCCGGCCCGGCATCACCACCGCCAGCGGCTCGATGCGCGAACGGACCCGCATCGTGAAGCCCTCCGGCTTCAGCGTCAGCGTTTCTTTGATTTTGAGCTGGTAATTCGTATGGTCGATGATCTCGAAGTGCCGCAGCACCATCCCCAGCACGAGCACAGCCTCATGCAGCGCGAACTGCTGTCCGATGCAGGCCCGCTGTCCGTTGCCGAACGGCTTGTAGGCGTGGGTCGGGATGGCGGACGGGTCCTCGAACCGCTCCGGAATGAACGACTCGACGTCATCGCCCCAGACGGAGGGATCCCGGTGCAGCTTCGGGATGAGAACCGAGACGCTGTCCCCTTTTTTCATCGGGTACCGGCCTCCCAGCATCGTATCTTCCTTCGCCGTCAGCGCGAAGGCGGGGGCCGTAGGCCAGAGGCGCAGCGACTCGTTCAGGATCATGCGGATATACTTCAGCTCACGCACCTGGCTGTAGGTCGGCAGCGGGCTTGTAAGCACCCGGTCGACCTCCTCGTATGCCTTGGCGAGCTTCTCCGGATTCTTCAGGAGGAAATACAGGGCGAACGTCAAAAGACCGCTCGTCGTCTCATGTCCGGCAATCAGGAACGTGATGATCTGGTACCGGATATTCTCATCGTCCAGGGACTCTCCCGTGTGCGGATCGCGCCCGTTCAGCATATGCGCGAGCAGGTCTTCCCCTTCCTTCGAGCCGTGCTCCTTGCGCTCGGCGATGATCTTATCCACCAGCCCGAACATCGTCTGGATGTCATGCTTGTACTGCCGCTTGGAGATGACCATAAGCTTGTCCTGCAGACCGAGCCTCTGCAGCTGGCTCATCGCTTCGTCGAGCGCCCGCACCATCGAGGTGATGAACGGATGCGGCTGATCCCGGTAAAAGCTGTTGAAGCGGTAGTTGAAGCCGCAGAGGCCGATCGTATCGAGCGTAAGGCGTGTCATATCCTCGCCGACTTCGACGCTCTCGTCGGGATTAAGCCGCGCCCACTTCTGTACGAGCTGTACCGCCAGGTCCACCATCATCGCATGGTAGCCCTGCATCGCCCGCTGCGAGAAGCTCGGCAGCAGAATCGCGTGCGCCTTCTGCCAGTTCGGCTCCTCCGTCTCGGCCGTGAAGAGCCCGTCTCCGGCGAATGCCCTGACTTTTTGCAGCGGCGCCCATACATACTTGTCGAAACGCGACTCGTCGCAGGCATCGGCCACCAGTTCGTGGCTCGAGATGTACACGGACTTGCCCCTCGGCAGGTCCAGCTGGAAGATCGGACCGAATTCGTCCGCAATTTTGACAATGGACTGCACCGGTTCCTTCGTATTCAGGTTCGGGAGGTTGCCGAGCGGTCCGAACGTTTTGGGCTGCGGAATCAGACTGGTTTGGGTCATGGATCATTCCTCCTTGATTCGGTTAGTAGGACCCCATCGGATACGCACACTATGCTGCACGCACCCTCGGATTGAATGGCAGACGGGCAGCCTGCCCGAAGTGCTGAACTGACGACAAATAAACCCGAGATCGGAATGAACGTTCATTCCGCAACATCTATGAAATCCCTTGAGCTGCGGCTTGCCCACCCTTTTCTTCCTGCGGATGTACCCGCACCGCGTCCCAACAAGCCTGTTCTACGCTGTCAATGAGATCAGAGGTTTCCTGTATTTTGCCGGCCCGGATCGCTTTGTACAATGCTGCGAAGGCGCCATACACGATCGCAATCAGCGCATCGGACGGCATGGGGCGGATGATGCCCTGCTCCCGGCCAATCCGGAAATAAGCCCGGAGAAAATCCATCATCTCCCGGAACAACTCATGACTCTCTTCACTTAAATAACGTGCGTGCCTGTGGGTCTCCAGCAGGTAAAAGGCACGCTCCTGCTCCTTGGCGAACTCCACCATGCGGAAGAAAATATGCCGGAACTGCTCCCTCGCGTCCCCTTCCGCCGGATATCCCCGCTGCACCGCCTCCGAGAACTCCCGCACACACTCCTGGAATAAGGCGTTGCCCAAGGCTTCTTTATTCGTAAAATAACGGTATATGGTGCCTGCCCCCACAACAGCTTTGTCGGCAATCATAGGCACGGTGGTGGTTTCAAAGCCCTGTTCGGCGAACAATTCAAGGGCCGCGCTCATGATACTCTCCCGCTTGCCTCCAATAACGTTCATCCTCCCCCTTCGGGCATAATTCGTCCTTCTCTCTTTACCCGCCGCCGGGAATCCTGAAGCAAGCTTTGGGCCGGACTTTTCCTATATTTAGGATAATCCCCTGCTCCGCAAAAATCAATTCTCCGCATTTCGCCTTAGAGAAGAGAAAGCACGGCGTTATCATGGGTTCCATCGATTGGAACAAGACCGCATTCATTTACAGGGTGCCCAGCCGCCTCCTTTGTGAGCCGGAGGAGCCTGCCCCCGCAGGCTTTAACTTTGCCTTCTTGAGGGGACAGACTCATCCTGACTTGAAGGAGGCGCAGGGAGCTGCTCCCTCATCCGGCCCTCACCGGATTTCACAGTGCGCACAACTGAGCCCCATCCGCCCAAACTGCATACGCTCTTTCCCATGGTCACTTAGACCCCAACATGGAGTACCCGCCTCCACGCATCCACTCCTCTGCGTCCGGCCTACTTAGCGCTCCGGTACTTCATCCAGGCGCGGCATGCCGGCCTGGGCACCGAAACGGGTCACCGACATGGAAGCAGCCCGGCACGCAAAATCGGCAGCCTGCTGCAGGTCCCACCCGGACGCCAGACCAAAGCACAGCGCGGCATTGAAGGCATCGCCCGCTCCCGTCGTATCCACCGTCTCGACGGGCAGGGCCGGCTCGGTCCGCAGCCGCTCCCCTTCGTCCAGCCAGGAGCTGCCGAGGCGCCCCCGCGTAAGAACCAGCATATGCCCATAGTCCTGCTGCCAGGCAGCCATCACCCGGCGCAGCACTTCCTCCGACGTGTCCTTCTCCCCGCTGAGCAGCGCGAATTCGGTCTCATTCGGTGTCAGGATATCCGCCAGCGAGAGCAGCGGAGCCGGCAGCACCTTAGCCGGGGCGGGATTGAGCACCGTCCGCACGCCGGCCTGGCGCGCAATCTCAAGCGCCCGGTGTACCGTGTCGAGAGGCACCTCCAGCTGGACAAGCAGCACATCGGCCGACTCGATCCGCCCCCGGTGCTGCTCAAGAAGCTCCGGCGTACATTCGGCATTCGCGCCGGGCACGACGGCAATACAGTTGTCCTCCGCAGTGTGGAAGATGGCTGCGGTCCCCGTCGGACGTTCCACCGTACGGACGCCGCCAAGGTCAATGCCTTCCTCCTGCAGCCGCTCCAGAATCTCCCTGCCGAAGTGATCTCCCCCTACCGCGCCGATCATCGCCACCTCCGCGCCGAGGCGAGCACAGCCGACTGCCTGGTTCGCTCCCTTGCCTCCAGGTATGTAATGGATATCCGATCCATGAACGGTCTCCCCCACCTGCGGCATCCGCGGCATGGAAACGACGAGATCCATGTTGAGGCTTCCGACTACGGCAATACGTGGACGCTTCATTATTTACCACACTCCTCTTCTACAGTTTTCATTCCCATCTGAAACAGACCTCTTCCTTGGCGGTATGCCGAAGTCCAAGGCTTCTCTATTGTATTACTACCCGGGAATCGCAGCAGCCTACCGGCCAGCCATGAACGTCCCCCTGCCCCCGGTTTTTATTCGAACGATAGGTTTTGATTGCCCGTTTGCTTCGTCTTTGGTGAGCACCCGATGACCGTGCACTTCCGCCCTGCCCCCTATCCCATCTGATGACGGCACTTCCACCCTGACACTACCCCATCTGGTGACAGCACTTCCGTCCTAACACTATCCTATCTGTTGACAGAACTCCCGCTCTGCCCCTATCCCATCTGGTGCAGTCTTCCGCCCTGCCTCCATCCCATCTGGTGACAGCACTTCCGTCCTGACCAAAAAAGCATCCTGACCGACCGGGTACTTCAGCCGCCGACCGACTCGCCAGCCATCATTCGCGGGCTTCCGCCCTGTTCTTCACGGATTTCATTACCCGGGCACGCCTCGTCTACTATCGAAGCCAATAGAAGATGACCTTTCGAAACTCTCCCTATCATCATCCGATAACGTACATTTCTGTCCCGGCCTTTACTGACGCCGTCCTTCACTTTCTTTCCTTATGGCAAAAACCGGGTTCCAACACTCCCAATCCGGGTAAATCATAGAGTGGGAAACATTGCTAGGGTCCCGGATTACTCGCAGCTGTTGACTTCATCCCTGTTTTTCTATATGATAAAGATCGTTTTTAAGTCCCTAGCAATATGACCCAAGGTTAATTATTCTGCTAATTTCATAGCGGTTCACTTCTTATCAAGAGAGGCGGAGGGATAAGGCCCGATGAAGCCCGGCAACCGTTCCTGTATGGATAAAGCGTGCAAGCGGCAAGGCTTGTTCACGATCCAAGGAAGTCTGGTGCCAATTCCTTCAGAATGCAGCCCGGCTGCGAGGCGCGCTCATGCGGACGCCCCGGCCGGAGCAGGCCCCCAGGCCTTTGGTGCACACCCGCGCACCGGAGGATGGGACAAGGCTGCTGGATTCTGACAGATGAGAGGGCACAGTGTGACATCATAAACCTGTACCTCGCTGCAATCCCCGCAGACCGGCTTCGGCCGCTGCCGGTTGCTTACGATGCTGCAGGTTTTTTAGTGCGTATTTCCGGAGGTGTAGATGTGATTCAACTGCAAGGCGTATCCAAACAATATCCAAGCGGGCGCGGAACCGTTACGGCGCTGCAAAAGATCGACCTGACCGTTAACAAAGGCGAGATCTTCGGCATCATCGGACACTCCGGTGCGGGCAAGAGTACCTTGATCCGCACGATCAACCTGCTTGAGAAGCCGACCGGCGGCACAGTCATTATCGACGGCGTCGAGATGACGAAGCTGAGCAGCCGCCGCCTTCAGGAAGAGCGCCGGTCCATCGGCATGATCTTCCAGCACTTTCATCTGCTCTCGTCGAGCACCGTGGCGGACAATATCGCCTTCCCGCTGCGTCTGTCCAAACGGCCCGAGGCCGAGATCAAGCAGCGCGTGCAGGAGCTTGTCGGACTCGTAGGCCTGAGCGGCCACGAGCATAAGTATCCGTCGCAGCTCTCCGGGGGCCAGAAGCAGCGTGTCGGCATTGCCCGCGCCCTGGCGACGAACCCGAAGGTGCTGCTCTGCGACGAAGCGACATCGGCGCTCGACCCGCAGACGACCAACTCGATTCTCTCGCTGCTGCTCGACATCAACCGGAAGCTGCATATCACCATCGTGCTGATCACGCACGAGATGCACGTGATCCGGACGATCTGCGACCGGGTCGCGGTCATCGACGGAGGTCACATCGTGGAGATGGGCTCCGTGACCGAGGTGTTCCTGAAGCCGCAGCATCCGACTACACGCGATTTCGTGGCGCAGCTCGCGGAAGATCCCGAGACGTTACTCGCTGAGACCGGGGCTGACTCGAGCGCCGGCAGCCGGATCCGCATCCGTGTGACCTTCCTCGGCGAGCAGACGTACGAGCCGGTGCTGTTCGAAACGATGCGTGAGACGAACGTGCCGTTCGTCATTCTGCAGGGGACCGTATCCCGCCTGAAGGATACGCCCTACGGCCAGCTCCTGCTCGAGCTGCGCGTGAACACGGCCGAGGCGGAAGCGGCCATCGCCGCCCTGCGAGGACGCGGACTTGACGTGGAGGTGATGCAGCATGGCTGAGTTTTTGAAAGACATCGTCTGGGAGGATATCTCCCTTGCTACTTATGATACCTTGACGATGCTGGGGCTGTCGACGCTCTTCACCGTGGTGATCGGCCTCCCGCTTGGCATCCTGCTGTTCCTGACCTCGCGGGGCCAGCTGCTGCAGCAGAATGCGCTCTATGCCCTGCTATCCTTCGTGGTCAACGTGCTGCGGTCCGTGCCGTTCATCATCCTGATGATTCTCGTCATTCCGCTGACCCGGGTAATCGTCGGCACGTCGATCGGCGTCCCGGGATCGATTCCTCCCCTCGTCATCGCCTCCGCGCCGTTCTTTGCGCGTCTGGTGGAGACGGCCCTGCGTGAGGTCGACCGCGGCGTGATCGAAGCCGCCCAATCCATGGGCGCCACCTCCGGGCAGATCGTCACCCGCGTGCTGCTGCCTGAAGCCCGTCCGGGCCTGATCGCGGCGATCACGATCACCGCCGTCACGCTCGTCTCCTACACAGCGATGTCCGGTGTAGTCGGGGGCGGCGGTCTTGGGGACCTCGCGATCCGCTACGGCTACCAGCGGTTCAACACGCCGGTCATGGTGGTCACTGTCGTTATATTGCTCGTATTGGTTCAAATCCTACAGTCGCTCGGCGACCGGCTCGTCCGGAGATTTCAGCGCAAGTAAGGATTTTTGATATAGATCCAAGGACTTTATACCACACTACATTTATGGAGGGATTCTACTATGAAAAAACCGCTAACACTCGCCCTGTCTCTGGTTATGGCCTTCTCGCTCGCGGCATGCGGCAGCAAGCCGGCCGAGCAGGCGGCGCCAGCCCCATCGAACGGAAGCGCAGCACCTGCCAAGGAAGTGACGCTGAAGGTCGGCGCAACCGCTGTTCCCCACGCTGAGATCCTGAACAGCATCAAGGACAAGCTCAAAGCCGAAGGCGTGAACCTCGAAGTGAAGGAGTTCACGGACTATGTTCAGCCGAACGTACAGGTATTCGAGAAGCAGCTCGACGCGAACTTCTTCCAGCACACGCCTTACCTCGATGACCAGAACAAAGCTAAAGGCATGAACCTGGTGAAAGTCGTTGGCGTCCACATCGAGCCGTTCGGTGCGTACTCCCAGAAGATCAAGAAAGCCGACGAACTGAAGGACGGCGCTACTGTAGCCATCCCGAACGACCCTTCGAACTCCGGCCGCGCCCTGGCGCTGCTCGAGAAGAACGGCCTGATCAAGCTGAAGGAAGGCGCCGGCATCTCCGGCACCGTGAAGGACATCGTCGAGAACAAGAAGAACCTCAAGATCAGAGAACTCGAAGCCGCCATGCTGCCGCGCGTACTGCCTGAAGTCGACCTGGCCCTGATCAACACGAACTACGCTCTCGAAGCGAAGCTCAACCCCACGAAGGACGCCCTGTTCATCGAGGACAGCAACTCCCCTTACGTGAACCTGCTCGTAGCCCGTCCGGACAACAAGGACTCCGAAGCGATTCAGAAGCTCGCCAAGGCCCTGAACTCCCCGGAAGTCCGCAAGTTCATCGAAGACAAGTATCAAGGCGCTGTCGTTCCAGCGTTCAAGTAAGCATAATCTAAAAAGGCTGCCGCCAAGCTCACCGGAGCAGGCGTGCAGCCTTTTTGTTGTGCGCGGGTTTGCTGGGCGACGGGAGACCTGGGGGATGGGAGGCCAACGGGCGACGAGCCTCGGGCGACGAGCCTCGGGCGACGAGCCTCGGGCGACGAGCCTCGGGCGACGAGCCTCGGGCGACGAGCCTCGGGCGACGAGCCTCGGGCGACGAGCCTCGGGCGACGAGCCTCGGGCGACGAGCCTCGGGCGACGAGCCTCGGGCGACGAGCCTCGGGCGACGAGCCTCGGGCGACGAGCCTCGGGCGACGAGCCTCGGGCGACGCGATGCCTCGGGCGAGAGGATCAGGTGAAGCGGGGGCCTGGCTTGGGGGCTTTGCATTACGGCGTCTCCCGATGCCCGGGACCAGCTGATCCCCCCCCAAATCCCCTGTACCCAAAATAGCGGAACTGTAGTTCGCTATGGCCCACCTATGGACTGCTGAATCAAAAATAGCGGAACTTGGATTCTCTAATTGGACTCTCCGCAGGCAAATGCCCTGTCTTGGGAGTCCATAAGATACCTGAGTTCCGCTGATATGAACGTAACCGAGCAACTCCCAGCACGTATCCCTGTTTTTTTGTACTCCAAACTAAGCCTGTCAAGGTGTTCTTTTTGACAGGCGGCTTCTTTCCTCCCATACTTGTTTACGGGTCTGACTATCAAGTCAGACCCTGCCTTACGGCGAGTAACGGGGTGCAGGGGGCGTGCTCCCTGCATAGTCTTTTTCCTGAGAACAGCGGGACATGTCTACATTCCTTGGCACGAGGGCAAAATGGTTCTTTGCGCCGGCTGGCAACCTGATATTCGTGGGTTCTCACATGTGATTACATACGACCAGAGAGTTTCCTGCTAACTATCAACGCACATAAAGCTCCTGTTCCCTTGCTTTGTGCAGCGGAACTACGCGGATTTCTCTCTGCCTAGCTTTGTACTTTGCCCCCGAGCCAAAGAATGTAACGCATCTTCCTCAAATCCGTTCTCTTACCACCTCCTTCTTCGTATTTTCAAACTTCTATTACAAGCACAAGCGATTATGCTGCCGCCCTTTGCTTCTGGACTTCCTTGGCTATAGCCCAGATAAATCCCAAGAGCTCCCTGGCCACGGCGGTAACGATGGTTCCTTTGTTCTTTCCCCTGAAGCTTAACCTATTAAATTTATGATGCAGTCTTTTATGCGCCTTCCAAGAGATCTCAATAATCTCCGAGCTTAGCTCCTTTTGCCTCTCTCGCAGGGCTCTTCTTACAGCGGGTTTGCTCCGATAGGTCCAGGCGGCTTCGACCAGTACCCGTCGGATATGCGCATTTCCGACTTTCGTGATTCGCCCTTGCCGGCGGCTGCCTCCGCTTGAACTTTCCGAAGGTACCAATCCGGAATAACTCATAAGCTGCGGCGCAAAAGCAAATCTTCCTGCGAGATCTCCGAGTTCGGCCGCAAGAGTAGTGGCCGTAACTAAAGCAATACCATGAAGTCCTTGCAGCGCCTGAATCATGGTAGCCTGGCACCCTGCCGAAGCCTGCCGTTCCATTTCCTTTTCGTATCGCCCAATCCGGTTTGCGGCCTCCCTGATGGTGTTGCGGTATTCTTGAAAGACGATATCCTCGCACGCATCCGTAAAGCGCAAGGTATCCAGCCAGTTCTCGTAGGCCGATGTCCATACCTTCGTGCCGCCCGGTGGATGAAGCTGGTGCCGAAGCAGGAACTTCGTTAGCCGCTGCTTGTGCCGATTCATATCCTGAACCGCATCCTCCCGGGCCCGAACCAAATCCCGCAGCGCTTCGTCCTCGGGCGTAGGTACGTAGATTTCGGTTAACTCTCTGGCCCTGTAGAGCTGCGCTAAACGTATGGCATCCCTTTTGTCGGTTTTAATGCGCTTGTTGCCATCCAATGCTTTGGGCGCAACGACGCTGCAATTGACAAAGAGTTCAAGGAACCAACGATACAGCTGAAACCCTGTAGGCCCGGCCTCATAGCAAACGTCGAGTTTGATCTCATCGTCCTTTGCAAGCTGCTTGACTAACTTTCGCACGGCCTCCTTGGTATGGGGAATCGTCCCCCAGAACCGCACGGGCTCATCTCGATTTTCCGTGGCTATGGCAACGGCAATTTTTTCCTTGGATACGTCTAACCCTACATACTTTGTGGACATACTCATTACTAACCGACTCCTTTTTGTTTGTAGCTCTGTTTTGGATTTGATTGGTGTATTCACTCCAAGTCATTTCCAACTTCAACCTACGTGATGCAAAGAGGTAGTCGGTTTCGTTCATTATAACTATTTCACGGGAAATGACGGGAAATAATCAAATAAGGAATCGTAGTTCCGCTATCTGGGCATGGGGAAGTTTGTTACGGGCCCGGCTCATAAGAGGATCAAAGTGACTGCCTCAGCTGCCGTTCATAACAACCGGGTTGGCCGGTGAACCCTCCGGCTGCCTCGTTCACCAGGCTGCCGTTCATAACGGCCGGGTTGGCCGGTGAATCCCCCGGCTGCCTCGTTCACCAGGCTGCCGTTCATAACGCCCGCCCTGGCCGGTGAACCTGCCGGCTGCCTCGTTCACCAGGCTACCATTCATAACGGCCGGGTTGGCCGGTGAACCCTCCGACTGCCTCGATCACCAACTTGTGCGGCGTCATGCTGGAGCGGTCGAAGGGGCGGCCGTCACTGTCCCGGAACTCGGCGAACGGCAGCGCGGATGTCCCTCTCGGCACGGTACCCGCCTTGTAGACATACCGGCCGTTCAGTGTCACGGTCACACCGGTCCACACGAAGTCGTTACCGTTATCGAGCAGAATATGCTCCTTGGCAAACGACAGTGCGGCCAGCAGACCTGGTGAGTCTGCGGGACGGTCCTGTGCACCGCAGCCTGCGGCCAGCACAAGGCAGAGCAGCAGCGCCCAGAGCTGAAGCCGACAGTGCCGGCCAGCCGATTCGGGGCGTCTGCGTCCGCCGCGAGCGGAACTGTCGCATGTGGAGCTGCCGTACCATCGCTGCGGCTGCTGCCGAAAGAGGAGTCTAACCAATGCCGTAGGCCGGGAGAAACAGGTGCGGTTCGAAGGATCACTCCACTTCATGGCGCTCCCCCTCCCCCGGCGCCGGGCCGTTCCCGGACCGTCAGGCTGAGGTCGAACCACAGCTCCGGCGTGTCCGGGTGGCTGCCGTGTACTTCGACGGCAAGCGTGTTGGTCCCCTGTATCAGAAGCTCAAGGTACTCCTCCAGCGGGAACGATTCGTAGATCACGCCCGAATGAGGAACCCCCAGCGTCCGGTCGTCGACCAGTCCGTCACGGATCGAATCGCGGGCGACCTCCACGCCGTTGAGATAGACGATGATGCCGTCCTCATAAGCGGCCCGGAGCGTCCACTCCTGGCCTTCCTTCGGCGGCACATCCAGCTGGAACGCATGGCGGAAGTAATACGCCGGCGAAGGCCCCGCCGGCAGCGCCGTGGCGATGCCCCGCTGCCTGACGGCGTCGCGGGAGCGCCCAAGCGGCGCCTGCCCGGCGGCCCAGCCGGCGGCGTCAAAGCCCGCGCCGCGCCAGTCGGCGGCAGGCAGCGGCGTCCGCCCGGCGGACGGATGCTCGCCCGCCGGGTCGAGCCCCTCGGGCACGACCGCGGGCAGATCGCTTCCGCCGGGGCGGTAGCGCCACTGCGCTCCGACCGGCACGGCCGCCCGCTCCAGCGGCGCGGGGCCGCCGAGCGCTGCGGCGTCGAGCCCCAACGCCGCGCCCAGGCTGCCGCCTGCGGGCAGGCTCACGCTCAGCCGCGGTCCCCGCCCCTCGAGAAGCAGGTAGCCTCCGGTTTCCTGCTTCTCGCCCGGGGGCGGGGTCCACGCGGCCCAGCCGGCGGGGCCGGGCGCGCTGCGCCAAGCCTCCGGCTGAGGCGCCTGCACGGCTGCCGCGGGCGCCCAGAGGCGGCCGCCGGCGAGCACGAGCTCGACGCCGGCGGCGGTGAAGCCCTGCCAGGCCTGCGGCGCGGCGGGCTCTTCCGCCAGCAGCACGATACGGTGCGGCTGCGGGTTCTCGGCGGCAGTGCGCTGCAGCCAACCAAGCTGCACCTGCGGTTCCTCCGCCAGCTTGGCGGCATTCAGGAACCAGAAGCGCGCCTGGCCGTAATCGACGGAGTAAGCCGTGCGGCCATAGCCGGCAAGCTGTTCCTCCGGGATGTGCGGGAAACGGACTTCGGGCTGCTGCCCGGCAGCCCCCGCCCCGTCCCCTACCGGGAAGAACGTCCGCGGCGCCGCTCCACTGCGGGCCAGCCCTGCCGGACCGGCGAAGAAAAGCACGTCCGGTGACTGCGCCACCAGCCGCTCGAGCTCCCCTGGAGCAGACGTTCCCAGATCCGCAAGACTGTACACCGCCTGCCAGGATCGCTCTTCACCCGACGCAGCCGCCAACTCCGCTCTGCCGGTCACCGGCGGACGGGACCAGAGGAGCGCACCGGCCAGCCCTCCGAAGAGCAGCAGGAAGAGCAGCGTAACCGGCAGGAAGCGCCGGGCGCCGGTTCCCGGACGGCTTGTGCCGCCGCCTTTTCCCTCCCGTACGAATGCTTGGCCGGCAGGATGCCCGGAGGAACGTTCCGCATGCCGCTGGGACATGAGGGAGACTTCACGGCCTGCAGCCTCTGTTAGGTCAGAGTATAACAGCCCTTCGGCCCGGGCAGAGCCTTCAGCCTCCGGCACATTCGCCGTGCGGACCGGAGCCCGCCTCCTCCGTACTCCATGATCCGTCATCTCATCCGTCACGTTCCATCCCCCCTCTTCACCGACTGCCTGCAGTCCAACCCTTCCAACGACCCGATTGCAAAAAACTGCCCCCCTAAGCCGGCCAACCGTAGATGGCATGATACACCGGCGGCCACAGGAGCAGGAGCAGCAGCACAAAGACGGCGGCAAAGCCATACGCCCACGTCTTGAGCGGCGGATCGTACCGGCGCAGCAGCAGAAACAGCATGGGCCAGGAGCCGAGCCAAGCCGCAAGCGCCGCCGCTTCCTTGCCTGCATAAGGTCCGATGCGCAGTCCGCCCGGCACCCAGGAGGCCAGCTTCAGCAGGCGCGGATTGGCGGAAGCCGGGTCGCCCGAGCTCCACCAGTGCGCTGCGGTCAGTACGGCCATCCCGAGCAAAACCGCCAGCATGGCCGCTACAGCTTCACCGTTCTTTGCCGCGGAGGCGCTGTCCCTCCCGCCAACTCCGCGGCTGCTCTCCGCATGCTTTGCAGCCTCATCTTCTTCGGAAGCTTCGCCTGCCGCAGCACCATCGCTCTCCTCTCGGCTGCTCTCCACTGCCGTTCCAGCCCCATCTACCCACCGACTCGCTCCCGGTACTGCACCTACCACGGCTTCTCTACTCTTCCCCGCAGCACCGTTCTTCGTTCGTTCGCCAACTTTCCGGTTTCTCCGGGCCTTCATACCAGCCTCCACTTCCCACCGGCCTGCTCCCGACCCCGCGCCTGCCGCGTCTTCTCCTCCCTTGAGCGTGGAGCCGCTTTCGCTCCTGCCGGCCAGTCCCCGGACCGGCACCGCTTCCGTACCGGATTCCTCACGTCCCGCTTTCCTCAACGGCTGCTCCCTCCTCTCGCTCCTCCCTTGAGCGTGGAGCCGATTTCGCTCCTGCCCGCCAGTCCCCGAACCGGCTCCGCTTCCGTACCGGATTCCGTCCCGCTTTCCTCAACGGCTGCTCCCTCCTCTCGCACCAGCCGGCCAAGTCTGCTGCCTATGAGTCCCGTAAGCCCGTCCGCTTCCTGACTATGCGGCATATCCTATGATAAGGCTCCTTACACCGGCCTCCACTTCACCAGGATCAGCCCAAAGGCGAAACCCACCAACATGCACAGCCACAGCAGGGTCAGCAGGATCCCTATCACGAACCGTACCCCCTCGGAAGGGGTTCGGCCGCCGCCCAAGCGGTGCAGAATGACCTGGGCCGCAGCTCCGCAGGGCAGCGTCATCAGCGACACGAATTCCTTATATTCCATTACGACCCAATGCCCCGCCGGCAGATGGAGCTTGAACCATTCCGAAGCCCCCTCCGGCCCTTGGTATCCGATATAGAGCCAATTGGCCGTAATCAAGGTGAGCAGCGTGAGCCCATTCGTCATCCCGAGCCTGCGCGCCAGCCGGCTCCTGCCCGCTCCCCGGCCTCTGGCATAATCGTAGAACGCATGCCATGTATACGTTGCCACAAGCATGGTCAGCGAAGCGGCCAGCCCATGGAGCATCCCTGCCGTCCGGTGCATACCCGGACCGAGCAGTGTCGCCGCGGGCACGAGCAGGAACAGCACCACTGCGGCCGCCCCCTGCGCCATGGCGAGATCTCGAAACGGCGGCTGCATTTTCATATCCTCCTGCTCCCCTTCCCCTCATAGACTTGTCAGCCGCTGCCGGCTGACCGCGCCGCGAGGCGCATAGTCCTACCGCTCGACAGCAAAAGAATCGATCCGATTCTGCTGCAGATCGTAGGCCTGGAACTGCGCCCGGCTTCCGTCCACGTCGACCACCATATAATGGTAGCTTGCTTTGGGGCCGACGACGATTCCCTTGTTCTCCTTATTGCCTGTATACAGAGGGGCCCCCGCTCCGCCGATCGTCAGCTGGTAGATCTCCTGACGGAACGTGTACCCGCTGCCGCTGAACGAAGCGTCCACCTTGCGCCGGTTATAGTTATGCTCATGCCCGACGAGCACAGCCGTCACCCGGTAGCGGTCGAGCAGCGCCCACAGCTTGTCCCGCGAGGCGGGAGCCGCATCCAGTGAGCTGCCGAGGTGGGCGCCGACGGGATAAGCCGGCACATGGAACTGCACGAAACGGTGCTTATCCGGGGCGCCCTTCAGCTGCTCCTCCAGCCACGCAAGCTGCGCATCGTCGATGACATAGTCACCATCCTCATTCGTCCGGTTGGAGTTCAGCGTAATGAATCGCGCGTTAACGTGATCGAACGCATATACGGTCCGTCCGTAGCCCTGCAGCCCATTCTGCGGAAGGTAAGAGAACGCCTGGCTGAAGATCTTCTCGTCGTTCTCGTGATTGCCGAGCGCGGGATAGATGGAGGTCACCGGCATATAATCATCTGCGATGTTCTTCCAGCTCGCCAGCTGCTTGGCCACTGTCGAGCCTCCCGTAACCTGGTCACCGGTGAACAAGATGAAGTCCGGTGCCGGCTTCAGCTCCTTCACCTTCCCGAGCAGGGCCCGCAGCGTAGCTTCGTTCGTCCCGTTCGAGGAGCCCCGACTGTCTCCCATCACCACAAAACGAAACTTGCCGGCCGCAACCGGAACCATGCCGGACGTCTCTTCCGCGGGATTACCGGCTGGAGCTCCCACCGCTCCGGAGGACGGGGCGGCAGGAGCGCCCGCCGTTCCGGGTGCGGCGCTCTGCTTTCCCCAGCCGCACCCGGTCAGGAGCAGCGCTGCCGCAAGCAGCAGCCCAGTGCCCCGCCGCAGGGCCCCGCTGCCCCCCAGCACCCGCCTGCTTGTCCGTTTGACCATCATCCAACCCCTCGCTTCCCGATCCCAAAAAGTGGTCCTATTATATGTCATTTTTTACCCCAAAGTCCAGCGCAGGCATTCACCCAATTTTCACAAGTTTCGACGAATTTGTAAGGATCTTGTCACAAATGTGGGTAAGTAGTTAGAAAGCAACCCCACCAAAATCCTCGAGGAGTCAGAACCCTATGGTATGGTATAGGTATAGGTATAGGAATAGGAATAGGAATAGGAGTAGCACCTAAAGAGAGAACACAATACTTAAGAGAGGCGGAGATGGTTATGAACCGCATACTGAAAAAAGCAGCATCGATGCTTCTGGCCGGCGCCTGTTTGTTCACGCTGCATGCTCAGGGAACATCGGCCGCCGAACCGACCCAGCCCGATTGGACCAAGTACTCCCTGATCGCCCATGCTATGGGCGGTATTGATGGAGTCGACTATACGAACAGTCTGGAAGCCTTCAAGGAGAACTACGCCAAAGGACAGCGTGTTTTCGAGGCCGATTTCTCCCTGACGGAAGACGGACAGCTTGCGGCGCGGCACGATTGGCTCCCCTACCTGGCGGATAAGTTCAAGCAGGATATCCCGAAGGACAAATTGGATACCCCGCTGACGATGGCCGAGTTTAAGAGCTATCCGATCCTGCGCAAATACACACCTCTGTCCATCGAGGATGTGGCGTATCTGCTGAAGCTCTATCCGGATGTATATCTGATCACTGATACGAAGGAAACCGATCCCCGGACCGTGCAGCAGCAGTTCACGCTGATCCGCGATGCGGTGAATAAGGTGGATCCGAAGCTGGTCGACCGTATCGTTCCCGAGCTCTATTCCCCCTCGATGATCCAGCAGGTGAGAAGCATCATTCCCTTCCCGAACTACATCTACTCCCTGTACCTCTCGGAGCTGACGCCGGAGGAGATTACGGAGTATGTGACAACCCACGGCATCCGCGTCGTGGCCATGCCTACGGAGCGTGCCACACCCGAGTTCATCGCCGCTCTTAAGGAAGCAGGAGCCGTCGCCTACGTCCACTCCCTGAACAAGCCGGATGAAGTGAAGGAGTACCTGGACATGGGGGTCAACGGGGTGTATACGGACTTCCTGACCTACAGCGACATCGGAGCGACGACGGCCCCGCTGGCCGACTCCCAGCCTGGTGAAGTAAGGCAGGCAAGCTTCACCGCTGAAGCTCCAGCCCCTGAGGCCGGTACTGCCGTACAGGAACCGCTGGAAGAGGACAATCCGGCGGAAGGCAACGTCCTGGACACCTTCATCAAGCTGATCAGCGAGATTTTCGTTCCGGTGCAAGAGGGCGATCTTCAGCCGTAAAACAGCAGGAGCAACACACAAAATGGGGCAGCACTCAAGCCCCTGCGCACACGACGCAAAACGGCCGCCTGTCCCGAACAAGGGATGGGCGGCTTTTTGCTGCTTGCCACGGCGTAGAGCCGGGTGCCCGCCGTCACGCCCTCGGCTCCGCACCAGATTCCCGCCGCACCGCTCTCGGCTTATACCCGAGTCCAGGCGTCCCACTCTCAACCTCTTACCCGATTCCCGCCCGCATCGTCATCCGCCCTGCAGCCTGCTCCTCTTTCGCATCCTCCTGTCCATCGCCCATATGGCCCTATGGTTTGACCTACATCATCCCGGGGGTGAACATAAATCAGGACCCAGCCTCACATCATAAGTAATAGTAAATCCACGGTAAAGGATGAATCCATTGGCAGACGTTCAAACCGAGATTACCATTCATCGTCCCTTGGAAGAAGTATCGGCCTATACCGCCGACCCGGACCATGCCCCCGAGTGGTATGTCAATATTCATTCCGCCGAATGGCGAACCCCCCGGGCCATCTCGGTGGGGGCGCAAATCGCCTTTAAAGCCAGATTCCTCGGGCGCGAGCTCTCCTATGTGTATGAAATCGTGGAATACCTCCCCGGACAGAAGCTTGTGATGCGTACGGCGGACGGGCCTTTTCCTATGGAGACCACGTACGAGTGGGAGGCGCTGGATAGCTGTACGACGCGAATGAAGCTGCGCAACCGGGGCAACCCGGCCGGCTTTTCGAAATTCCTGGCTCCACTGATGGAGCCAGCGATGAAGAGAGCCAACAGCAAGGATCTGGCCCAGGTTAAGGCCATCCTCGAAGGAGCGCAGCCCTCTCCAGAGAAGCATCCCAGGCAGGGATAACCAAGGGAATTTGAACTCGATGGAATGCGCTGTGCGATGGCCTGCCATTCGGTTGTACCCCGTCCCGGCAAAATACATTTCTGAGCAATGCCTGTATAGGAGAAGAGCAGTCCATTAGACAAAGAAAAAAAAGATCGATCCATTCGCCGGATCGATCCTTTGGGTATGCCGATTTTTTTCGTTCTACAAACTCACACCGACGAAACCAAGGGGACTTTAGGCTGCTGCGGAAGCGGATAGACCACTTCTTCATCGAATTCCACCCAATCCAAATTGGCCATCAGCAGCAGGTAACGTTTCCCCTTTGGGTCGCTGATGATGAGGTGGTCACGGCCGGCCGTTTCGATGCGACCGCGGTACACTCTGGCATTCCACTGGTCGTTCCCTTGGTAAGTGAAGTAGAATGTAGCGACCTTGCCTTTGTTGAAGCGAAGGATATTTTCGATAAAGGATTCTTCCACTACACCCCCCGGAAACTGCTGCCCAGTCCCCATCGGGACTACGGGTTGGGCAAACGAGGGACCCGAATGCATAGTCGCAGGGAAACCTTGAGCGACACTATTGCGCATGGTGGAATCTGGTTGAAAACCGGAATAAGCATTCGCCGGATAAACACTGTAGTACCCACAAGTCATGAGAAGGTTCAGCTCCTTATTCATTATCGATAAAACTCTGGACAATAACCCGGTACACCGACATAGAAACAATGATTTTTGTGTGCAAAAACGAATTGGGTCATGGGGGATCTAGGCATCGTGGGAGAGCAAGGAACCCGGTATCTCTTTCCCGGGCTCGGGTTAAAAAACCACAAACTCATTCTGGCCCGGGGATCCCTATAACCATGCAGCAAATTTCTAGCTCTCTGGAGGTCGCCTTCTCTGGGACGTTGTGTATACAATGTTCCATTTAAGACAGGCTCGAAGTGAGGAATTGCCGTTCCAGGTATGGTTTGATAGATCGCATGTTTAATTTCACGCAAATTTCTAAAGTCAGGAGCACAATCAGCCTCTACCCGGTTGGCCACTACTGTGCCCACCATGTTCATTCCTTGGACTCCTTCGCCAATCGCTTCGGCCAGCATGAGCCTCGCTAATTCCTCCACGTCACGTGATGTATGTTTGATTCGTCTTCCCAACTCACTCCCCCCTCTCGTTCTTATACAGGTAGCATATTGTAAAAGAGCTCTTTAGGTAACTTGCCTATAGCCCATTTTTACCGGAGAATGGAACGGGTTGTCACCTATTACTCGAAGCCGGAAGGGGGACGCCGCGAATTGCCTATGGCGCGTACCCCGCTTGATCAAACTTGTCATCATAACAAACAAGCAGGCGGGTCCCCGGGATCCACCTGCTTGTTGTTTGTTATGCCCTCCGCTTCCTACTTCGCCTCGAACGTCCAGACATCCGACCGGCTGACGCCGCCGAACTCGTCCTTCGCCGCCGCATACCACGCATACACGGAGCCCGGCGCAAGTCCCGAGTACGGCACCTCGGACCGGCTGCCGCTCGGCACCCGGTCCGCTTCGCCGATGAGCTCGTCCGTGCGGGCGTAGACGCCGATATAATCGGTCGCCACCCGCTTGTCGATCGGCTTCAGCTTCAGCGGCAGCTCCAGCTCATCAAGCTCCGGCTTGAAGAAATTCCACTTGTTCAGATAGGGCGAGAACGTATTGACGAGCAGCCGCTCCCGCTCCAGATCGAACTGGAGGAAACGCATGAAGCCCTGGCCGCCCTCGGGCCCGTTCTGGTAATCGCTGAGCATCTCAAGCACGGTGCGGCCGCCGACCTTTTTCACATTATGGGCCGCTCCCGGATTGTGTCCCCCGAGCACCATCACCACATTGGGGTTCGGCAGGACGAGCTTATCCCAGATCGTCTGGCCCTGCCCGAAATAATGCTTGTTCGGTTTCAGGTACTCGTGAACGGCAATGATCGCGTTGCGGTCCGCATACTTCTTCAGCACGCCGTTCGCCCAGTCGAAGCTCTTCTGGTCGATCAGCCAGCCCAGGTATACGATGACGAAGTCATGCCCCTTGACGCTGACGAGATCATAGTGGTCCCGGTTGTTATCGAGGTCCGCCCCGAAGGTCGGCTGAGGCCGGAAGCGGTCCACGCCGAAGTACTTCCAGTACTCGTCGTACTCCCCGCCATAGGACACGTCATGATTTCCGGCAAGCACGCCGTAAGGGATCTTCGCCTCGTCAAGGATCTTCATGGAAGCCGAAGCGTTCTCCCACTCCTTCCTGCTGTTCCAGTTGTTGACGATATCGCCAGTGTGGATCAGGTAGCCGAACTTTCTCTTCGTCCAGTTGTCCACCGTCCAGCGGGTCATGACGTCGTAGATCTTCGGATACGTCTCCGAATAATACTGGGTATCGCTCATCCACACGAAGGCAAAATCATATTCGCCCGGCGTCGGAATCCGGTCCTGCACCAGCACCTCCACGCGGCCCTCCCTCATCATCTCGGCCGGTACGACCCTTCCGCGGAGCGTGAAGTCCTCGGTGCCCTGGCCCGAGTCCGCCTCCTCCCAGACCGACTTGGCGTAATTCCACAGGTAGAGCGTTACGCGCCGGTCCGGCAGCGAATGCCCCTTCCATACGACTTCGGTATCTACAGGGAGCTGCTCCCCCACCTCGAAGGAAAAACGATGATAAGGAAACCGATCCTTATGATCCGTCACGAGATACGCACCATCCGGTGCGGCCGCAAGACGGCGCTGCGCTTCCGTCAGCTCGGTCTCGCCCGCCGGCTCCCTCTCGAGCGGCGGCTCCCGGTCCGCCGAATGCAGGAAAGCCGTGTGCCGTCCCCCCGGCTGGCCAAGGTCGAACCGCCGTGCTTTGTAGAATCCCACATGCAGCGGGTCCTTCGCCGCGTCTCCCACTTGCACGCTGAGGCGGGCCGTCCCTCCCGTAACCGCCGCCTTGTCTGCCGGTGACGGCGCCGAAGGCGGATAGGGCATCTCATCCTGCACCAGGAAGGAGACGGCCGTCTCCTTCTCATTGCCGGCCTTGTCCGATGCCGTGACGACCAGCTTATGCTCGCCTACGGGCAGTCCCCCGGTCTCCAGCACCGAAGGCACCTCGATGACCTGGCCGTCCAGCTTCGCCACCAGCGAAGGCTTCTCCTCCGTCCCCTCATCGGCTGCCTGTACGGCGACGCTGACCTTATTCTTGTATACCCGGCCTTCGACGGGGGATACAACCTGCACGCTCGGCGGGGTGTTATCCACCCGGACGTTCACCTTCCGGCGCGGACCGAAGCCGAAATTCCTTGCGGCCCGCAGCTCGACCTCGTGAATACCCTCCGCCGCCTCCTCCGTGTTCCATACGTGATAGACTGTGCGGTATTTTTCTTCCTTGACGGTAAAATGCAGGGTCTTCTCCAGCGGCTCCTCCTCGGGCTTCTTGGGCGCGGGGACGCCTACGGTGTATACCGCCGAAGTGCGGTAGTCCGGATCCTCCAGCAGCGTGCCGTCCGCCAGCGTGAAGGTCAGTCCCCGGAACTTCCACGCGTCCCGTTCACCGCCGGCCTCCTCGGGGGCCCCCTTGCCTCCCGAGCGGAGCGTAATTTCGTTCACCCCGGTGCGAAGAGCCGATCCGGGGATGGAGACCTTGACCGGGGCGAATCCTTCCGCCGTGTCTTCCAGGGTATGTACGAGACGCCCGTTCACCCAGATGCTGCTCCGGTACCCCTCCGCCCCCTGCAGGCCCTGTGCCTCGAATGACAGCACCGCGTCCTGCTTCATCACCGGCGTGACCGGCACTTCTTCCCCGTCTATCTTCAAGCGCGGAAGCGCCTTCGTGTCAGGTGCGGTGGCCAGGATGATTTTGGCCCCCTGCGCGGTCTCTCCCTCATCCAGGGAGAGGACATACCCGTCTGAAGCGTCAGACTGAAAAGGCCATGCCCCGCTCCGCAGCTGCTGCCAGGCCGCGCCGGCCAGCAGGACCAGAACGAGCACCAGAGCGGCCATCCACAGCCGCCGCTTTCCCCCTGTTCCCGGGCCTCGTTCGGGATGGGATTTCGGCTCCGTCTTCGCCATGAATACGCCTCCTTCCAGTGATTCCCGAGCTTGTCTACTCTTTATAATACCACGGCAGCCCCGCTCCCTAACGCGGCTATGCCCGGAAACTCGGCGGCGTTAGGCGGGTACGCGCGCTGCCGGTCCGCGGCAAAGCAAAACAAAGCCCCGGCGTGTATGCCGGGGCGGGATTCACCGCAGTAAGGCGGCTCGCCGATTGCTTCCTTCATGCTGGCAGCAGGGCTATCAGCCGATGGGAAAGGAAGCGGTGTTGAATGAGGACTACACCTGGCTCCATGAACACCGCCCGGCCTTCCCTCTTCAGGTGAAGGTCATCAGCAGGAAAGCGGAGAACCAGAACGAGTGAAGTACAAGCACCCCGGCGTATACCACGGCCGGCACGATCAGCAGACGCTGGATATAAGCCCGCCGCACGTTTCTCATCAGCAGGAAGAGCAGCAGCGGCAGCCCGATCTTGACTCCATAGAATAAGAGATAAGCATGATCATATAAAAAACGCATCAGGGGATTGGCCTCTTCGATCATATTGGCCTGCAGTCCGAAATCGGTCATGAAGGCATCGGCCGCGCCGGCCGCTACGAGGAAGATCATCAGCCATCGGGTCATCACCGGCTCTCGCTCCTTTGCAAAACCATCTGAGATATTGATACGAATCGTATCCTTATACATATTGTATCATATCTTCCGCAAAGATTCATCCCAAAATGCAGCCGCGGGAGACCGGGCCGGCGGAAGGGACGAATCCCTTATTTCCGCCGTGCCGATGGGGAGGAACGCTTCACCTTTTTGAACACCCGGTCGAAGTAGTTGATGCTGCCGAAGCCCACGCGCTCCGCGATCTCCGTCACCGGCAGGTCGGTCGAGCGCAGCAGCTCCTCCGCCTTGTTCACCCGGCGCTCGTTCACGAAGGAGACGAAGGTCTGCCCGGTCGCCCGCTTGAAGAGCTTGCAGAAGTGGTAAGGGCTCAGGCTCACCAGCCGGGCGGCCTCGTCGACGGTGATCCGGCAGCCGTAGTGGGCGTCGATGTAATCGAACAGCGGCATGAACCGCTTCACCGTACGTTCGTCGGGACGGCCCACCTCTGTTTCGCTTAGAAGTCCGTGCCGGGCCAGCACCGTAAGCAGCAGGGCGAGCAGACTCTTCGTCCCCGCCTCGTAGGCGGTCTGCTTCATGGAGCACTCCTCGATGAGCCCTTCCAGGTATCGGCGCACGGCAGGGTAAGCTTCGTCTCCCGGGCTCACCTTGGGCGGGAACGACCACCTTCCCTCGCGCAGCGGAAGCGTTATCTCCCGGTAGTGGGGGTCGTCGATCTGCTCGAAGAGGGCCGGGTCATAGACGACAGCGTAATATTCCACCGGCTCGGCGTGCCGCAGGCTGTATCCTTCGTGAAGCTCCCCGCCGTTCACGAACAGGATATCGCCGGGCCCCGCCTGATGGCGCTGCTGACCGATCCGGAAGACAGCCTCCCCCCGGGTCACATAGATCATCTCGTAATGCTCGTGCCAGTGCAGGCCGAGTGCACGGCGGTTTAAGAACACATTCACCGGGAAGGCGGCCGGGTCAATCAGTACGGTTTTCTCATGAAGCTGCAGGTCATTCATTGGCGTCTCTCCTGTGGGTGGTCCGGCACCCGATCTTCCGCCATCCCAACCCTTTTATCGCAAAATCGTACAACAAGTGCACAAGATCAAGTAGAGATTCCCGGCACGGTTTGCGGTTATCATAGGAGTATCATACCCGATCGCAAGCGCTTCATAAAGCGCGGCGGCTTAAAGGAGGCGGGACTGTGTCCCCTTATCGCATTATTGTAGCCGGGTGCGGCGCCATGGCCAAAACCTGGGTACGATACGCCCTGGAACGGCAGGACGCCGAGATCGTGGCGCTCGTGGACCTCTTCGAGGAGAGTGCACGCCGGATGGCCGAGGAATTCGGGCTTACCTGCCCCCTCTATACGGATATCACACAGGCTTTGCAGCAGACGGACGCTAACCTGGTCTTCGACGTCACGATCCCGGCCAGCCGGGTTCAGGTGGTCTCGGCCGCACTGCGTCACGGCTGCCATGTCATGAGCGAAAAGCCGATGGGCAGCACGATGGAGGAAGCGCGGGCTATGGCCCGGTTAGCGGATGAGCACGGCCTGCAGTACGCCGTGATGCAGAACCGGCGGTACCTGAAGGATATCCGCGACTTCCGTTCGCTGCTTGCGAACGACACCATCGGGCGCCCGGGCTTCGTGAACGCCGACTTCTTCCTCGGCCCGCACTTCGGCGGCTTCCGGGATGCGATGGAGAGCCCGCTCGTGCTCGACATGGCGATCCACACGTTCGACCAGGCGCGCTTCCTGACCGGCGCGCACGCCCTGTCCGTGTACTCTCACGAGTTCAACCCTCCGGGCTCATGGTACCAAGGGAATGCGGCGGCCATCTGCATCTTCGAGATGTCGGACGGCTCGGTCTTCTGCTACCGCGGCTCGTGGTGTGCCGAAGGAGCTCCGACTTCGTGGGAGGCCGACTGGCGCATCACCGGCGAGCGCGGCACCGGCCTGTGGGACGGCCGGTCTGCCCCTTACTGCGAGGTCATCGAGCCTGCGGAGGCGCAGCCGTTCCTGAACACCTACCGCCGCGTCGAGCCTAGGGAAAGCTGGAAGGGACGCGAGCACCACTTCGGCTGCCTCGACGAGATGTTCCTCGCTCTGGCGGAGGGACGCCCGGCCGAGACCGCCAGCAGCGACAACCTGCACAGCATGGCGATGGTCTTCGGCGCACTCGAAAGCGCGGCCAAAGGGCAGAAGATTCTGCTGGACACCAACCGGTAGGTTAGCATACAGCGGACAGCGGACTGCTGACAGATGACCGCTCCGTACAAAGGCAGCACGGCCGATGCCTTGTTCCAACTTGGCCGACATGCCTTGACAATGCCTTGACAAGATATACAGTTCTTATAACAAAGGCCGGTATCCAGCAGCATGCTGGATACCGGCCTTTGCCCTCTGCTTGGGAACGGGGCAATTCCGCCGGCTGCCCCCAGCCTTCCCGCTTTGCGGTTCGGAATTCAGACCGCTTGTCCTGAAGCAGGGATCGCCCCGGTCTTGGGGGTCGGCGCGGCTGCCTGCCCTGTCCAAGGATTATCCCTCTATCGGCTCAAGCGCATACACTTCCAGGTTCGCATAGTCCGCGATGAGCGGCACGAGCTGACGGAAGCCAATACGGCCGGGACCGAGCACCGGGCCCAGCGTCTCCCCGTCGTCGATCCAGTTCAGCACGGGCAGGCCCTGGATCATGAAGCGGATGTCGCCGCCCGCCTTCACGAGCTCGATCCGGTACGTGCCCTGCACCTCGGCGACGCCGGGAATCGGGTCCGCTCCCTGGGCGACCAGGTGCATGCCCCGGCTCTTGCGCAGGTTGCAGACATGCAGCGCCCGCTCGTCCGGCAGCGCCCGGCGGAAGTAGGCGATATGATAGGCGTTGATATCCCCGCTGTGGTATTGGTTGTACGGACCGCTGCGCAGTGCCAGCGAGGGATCGAAGAGATCTTCGCCCTGCGCTCCCGCCGCCGCGAAGAACAGCATGCAGAGCCCCGGCTCGCGGATCGGGCGGAAGTCCCACCGGACGACGAAGAAGTCCGGGAATTCCACCGGGCACCACAGCACGAAGTTGGCGTTCTGACCCGCAGACGGATCGAGCCGGCTTTCCATCCGCATCATCCCGTTCGGGAACGAGAGCACCCCCGGCCCTTCCATCCGGAAGCCCTCCACATCCGCCGGGCTCTCCAGCTTATTGGCATAGAGCAGTTCCCCCTGCCTGTACCGGTTCAAACCGATGTCCATCTGTTTCTCCTCCTCAGCTTTTGTCCATATCTCCCCATCCCCCACCTTACACCTTCGCCGGCCTGCCTTCAATACGACTTTCTTGCAGCCGCCTCAGGAATCCATCTTGAACATCCGTTCGCTGATCAACCGGAGAAACTGCCCCCATTTCTCTTGGAACTCGGGCTCCTCGGGGGTATGACCCGTAATCATTCGTGTCACATTGCCGTAGAGGAGCGGATAGACCGTCAGGCTGGACATCATCAGCGTGATCAGCGCAGGGTCCAGCTCCAGAGGGACGAGTCCTTGGGCCTGCTTGGACCTCATATCCTCGTTATAGGACTGCAGCATTTTGTGCCTCAGCTCTTCGCCATTAACGTTCTCAGGCAGCACATCAATGGCTTCCCAGGCGGTAAATTTCAAGAACTCCAGCAAATGCTCCTGATTGACCTTGAGCCGGAATGCCGCGATGTCGACGGGACTTTCCGGCAGCTTAAAATTCCCAGACGGGAGCGAGGTGAGAAAGTCTTCTATCGTCTCGTTGATGAGCTGATCCTTCCCCTTAAAGTAGTGGTAGATCAATTGTTTATTAATCCCGGCGCGCTTCGCTATCGATTCAATCCGGGCTCCCGTGTACCCCTTCTCGAAAAACTCTTCCCTCGCGGCCTGGAGGATTAGGCTTCGTGTACGCTCGGCATTGCGGATTTCACCCAATTGCTTTCACCATCCTTGTGTTACCAATACCTACAGCCTAGTGATATGGAAAGGTAAAGTCAAGAATGCAACTTAACAAAAGGAAAGTTGTAACTTGACAAGTGGTAAGTTAGATTTTATGCTTCTTCATGACAACCTAATTTATCTATAGGAGAGGCTGATGGACATGGGAGCACAGTTAACCCCTTTTTTGATGTCGGAGGATGCAAGGACGCAGGCGGAATTTTATAAAAGCGCTTTAGGCGGAGAGATCCGGTCGCTCACGACCTTCGGTCAAGTCCCCGGAACGCCCGAGGCTGCCAAGGATAAAGTCATGTACATGGAATTGGCACTGGCCGGGTCCAATACGCTGATGATGTCAGACTCCTTCGAGCCGCTGGTCCCCGGCAGCCCACTCTCCCTCTCCTTAACCTATGACAGCGAAGCGGAAGCGAGAGAAGCCTTCGCCAACCTGCAGCAGGGCGGCCAGATGAAGTACCCGTTCGAGCTGCAGCCATGGGGCGCCTATTTCGGTGAGGTGGTAGACCGCTATGGTGTTCTGTGGCAGATCCTGAAGCCTGTCCAACAGCCTGCCTATGCTGAACAGGAGGGATGAGGAATGAGCCAGGAAGTCATGGAATATATCGGCGCCGTACAAGCTCCATGGCAGGCTGAGCTTTGCGTTCAGCTTCGGGATGCGGTCCACGGAGCAATCCCCGGCGTACAGGAGCGGATGCAGTACAAGAAGCCGCATTTCCTGAGGAACGGCAAATATGCCGCTGTCATCTCCGTGGCCAAGGATACGGTCAGCTTCACGATTTTTAATGCCGCTGCCCTTGATCTGCCGGAAGGCCTCTTCGAGGGACCTCCCGAACGGAAGACCATCAAGCTGCGCCAGAACCACACGGCTGATCTGAATCAGCTGTCTTCCTGGGTGCGTGAGGCCGCCGGGACGCTATAATGAGTTTCAGATAGAAGCGTAAACAAAAAGCCCATTCCCTAGGGAAGATGGGCTTTTGGGCGGCTCCAGCCTTATTTGATCAGCATCCTCAATAACAATTCGACAGCCTTCACATCATCTCGATCATGAAAACCCAAAGTAATCAAAATCACGATGAACACGAGAATCAAGGCTGCTGCACCCGCTGCTCTGCCATAGCGTTCTTTAATAACAATGGTTGCGGCCCCACACCCGATAACTAAAACATACATAAGAACTTTCAAAAACGTTTCTATAAGAAACAACCTCTGGATAGACTCATCATTCCATTTTAGCATCGCTCCCGGTTTTTAATAAGCCCTTGAAGCGGAAAGAAGATCCCCCTCACGCTCAAGATAACGCAGCATGGTTTCAATGTCTTCAACTTCATAACTTCTCACAATAATCAAGTGCGGAATATGTATCCCTGGTGGATTTATATCAGGTCGCGAAAGGTTATTGTGCAGTCTTTCGGGTGTGTATACAATACTCCACCTTTTGCTGCCGTCCTCTAAGAACAGAGTAATCTCCACCCAATTCCATTCCTCTCGAGAACCACTGATCTTGTCATCAAATTTCCAGCTAATCAACTTCATAGTTCACCTGTCCCCGATCACGCCGGCAGCCTCTTCTTAGGCTGAGATTATAGAGCTGCAACTTCCATCATCCTTTCTTTTGACCTTTGTAATTATAGCGACCGTGGAAGCCTCTACATAAGTGAACGATTTGTGAAAGATGTGATAAAAAACACAGGCTGCGGTTAAGCATCCTGCAGTACCGAGTACCATTACATCCTAACGAAAAAGGACAGCCCCCACACAGGAAGCTGCCCTGAAACATGATACATGCTATAGCTTGCACGGCTTACGGCATTATCCTAAGCCGCCTTCGCCTTGCGGGAGACGAGCACCCGCTGCAGCAGGATGAAGAGGAACAACAGGACTCCAATCGCAATCTTCGTCCACCAGGAGCTCAACGTTCCTTCGAACATGATGATCGTCTGGATGATGCCCTGGATCAGCACGCCGAACAGGGTGCCGGCGATGTAGCCGACGCCGCCGGTCAGCAGCGTGCCGCCGATGACGACGGCTGCGATCGTGTCGAGCTCCAGGCCTACCGCGTGCAGGCCGTAGCCCGAGAGCATGTAGAACGTAAACACGACACCGGCCATCGCGGAGCAGAACCCGCTGAACGTGTAGACCAGGATCTTCGTGCGGCCGACGGGCAGGCCCATCAGGAGGGCGGAAGCTTCACTGCCGCCGATCGCGTAGGTGTTGCGGCCGAACTTGGTGTAGTGCGCGAGATATATCGCGAGGCCTACGACCAAGAGGGCGAGCACCACCGAGATCGAGACGTAGTTGCCGCCCGGCAGCGGGACTTTGGCCTGCGAGATGGCGGTGTAGGTCTCGTTGGTGATCGTGATCGTCTCGATCGAGATCACGTAGCAGAGACCGCGGGCCAGGAACATGCCGGCCAGGGTCACGATGAACGGCTGGATCTGGTACTCGTGGATGATATAACCCATGACCCATCCGAACAACGAGCCGATCACGAGCACGAGCGGGATCACGACCAGCGGCGACCAGCCGTGATGCTCGACCAGGCTCGCGGAGATCATCGTCGTGAGGGCGATGACCGAACCTACGGAGAGGTCGATGCCTCCGGAGATGATGACGAAGGTCATGCCGACCGCCGTAATGATCAGGAAAGCATTGTCGATGAGCAGATTCAGGAACACCTGCGCCGAGAAGAATCCGGTATAGTGGGCCGACGCCGCCAGGAACATCAGGCAGAACAGCACCATAGTGACGAGCGCCGGGACGAACTGGCTTCCGATTCGCAGCTTGGACATTATGCGGTTACCTCCTTCTTCGAAGGCACCTTGCCTGCGGCCTTGTCCTTCTTCCATTTTTTGCGGAACTGCTCGGAGCCGATGAGGCATACCAGCAGGACGACGACCGCCTTGACGACGAGCGTGATCTCCGGCGGTACGCCGAGCGAGTAGATCGTCGTGGTCAGCGTCTGGATGATCATCGCTCCGATGACGGTGCCTGCGAGATAGAACCGGCCGCCGTTCAGCGACGTGCCGCCTATGACGACCGCGAGGATCGCGTCGAGCTCATACCAGAGGCCTGCGTTGTTGCCGTCGGCGCTGGAGACGTTGGAGCTGAGGATCAGCCCGGCGATCCCGGCGCAGAGGCCGCAGAACATATACACGAGGAACACCACGAAGGTCGAACGGATCCCCGCCAGGCGGCTCGCCTCCGGATTGCAGCCGACCGATTCGATGAACAGGCCGATCGCCGTGCGGCGGGTCAGCAGGGCGGACACGAGCAGGACGAAGGCCACGATGAAGATCGAGAAAGGCAGACCGGCCAAATACCCGGCCCCGATGAAAGAGTACGGCTTCGACGAGATCGTAATGATCTGTCCGTCGGTCACCAGCTGGGCGATCCCCCGGCCGGCCACCATCAGGATCAGGGTCGCGACGATCGGCTGGATGCCGATCCCGCCGACCAGCAGTCCGTTCCAGAGGCCGGAGACGACCGACACGAGCAGAGCGGCCCCCAGGGCCATCCACACGACACTTAGGGAAGAAGCATCCTCGCTCTTTGAGATCGTCAGGCAGGCCAGGGCGCCGGAGATGGCGATGACCGAGCCGACCGACAGGTCGATCCCTTTGGTGGCTATGACGAGCGTCATGCCGACCGCCACCAGAATCAGCGGAGCGGCACGGTTCAGAATGTCGATCAGGCTCCCGAACAGATGCCCGTCGACCATCGTGATCGAGAAGAAATCAGGCTTATGGATTACATTGATAAGCAGCAGAACGGCCAGCGTAACGAGCGGCCAAGTTAGTCGTTTCATTCGTGTCACCCCCCGGCTATGGCCTGCATGATATGCTGTTGACTGATATCCTCGTTGACGATCTCCGTCACCTTGTGACGGTCCCGCAGCACGGCGATCTTATGGCTGACCCGGAGCACTTCCTCGAGCTCCGAGGAGATGAAAACGATCGACATCCCCTTCTCGCAGAGCGAGAGAATCAGCTTCTGGATCTCCGTCTTCGCCCCGATATCGATCCCTCGTGTCGGCTCATCGAGGATGAGCAGCTTCGGATCGGTGAGCAGCCAGCGGGCGAGCAGCACCTTCTGCTGGTTGCCTCCGCTGAGGTTCTTCACGAGATGCTCCGGGTTCGGCGGGTTGATGTTCAGCTTGCGGATATACTCATCAGCGATCTCATCCTGCCTTTTGCGGGAGATATACTTGAATGAACCCATCGAAGCCTGCAGGGCCAGGATGATATTCTCACGGACCGTGAGGTCCGGAATGATGCCCTCGGTCTTGCGGTTCTCGGAGCAAAAAGCCACCCCGCTGTCGATCGCCTGCCTCGGGGACGACATCGGCACCCGCTTATCGCCGATGCGGATCTCGCCCTGGTCGGGCTTGTCGGCACCGAACAGGAGGCGTGCCGCCTCCGACCGCCCCGAGCCGAGCAGGCCGGCCAGCGAGACGACTTCGCCTTCCTTGACCTCCAGGTCAAACGGCTGGATCGATCCCCTGCGGCCTGTGCCGCTCGCCTGCAGCAGCGTCCTGCGCTCCGCCTGCCGCTTCGCGCCGGCTCCCTCAGTCTTCGGCAGGGACTCCAGCGCCCCGAGGTCCTTGCCGATCATTTTGGCGACAAGCTCAATCCGTGGCAGATCCTTCGTGAGGTATTCGCCGACGAATTCGCCGCCCCGCAGGATCGTGATCCGGTCGGTAATCTCGTAGACCTGATCGAGGAAGTGGGTTACGAAGAGGATCGCCAGCCCCTCGGACTTCAGCTTGCGCATCACCGTGAACAGTTCTTTGACCTCATTCGTATCCAGGGAAGACGTCGGCTCGTCGAGGATCAATACCTTGGCGTCGATGAGCAGGGAGCGCGCAATCGCCACCATCTGCTGCACCGCCACGGAATAGTGATTGAGCGGCTTCGTGACGTCGATCTTCACATTCAAGCGGTCCATAAGCCCGGCGGCACGACGGTTCGCTTCCTTCCAGTCGATGCGTCCCCAGCGCTTCGGCTCGCGGCCGATGAGGATGTTCTCCGCCACCGACAGGTTCGGACACAGATTCACCTCCTGGTAAACCGTGGAAATCCCGAGCCGCTGCGCTTCCAGCGGGCCGCCTACCGTGATTCCCTGCCCCTCCAGGGTAACCGTGCCGCCGTCAATCGGGTGAACCCCGGTCAGCACCTTGATCAAGGTGGATTTGCCGGCGCCGTTCTCTCCCATGAGCGCATGGACCTCACCGGGGAACAGCCGCAGCCGGGCTCCTGACAGCGCCTTGACGCCGGGGAAGCTTTTGACGATATCTTTCATTTCCAGAGTTGGAACAGATGCAGGTGCACCAGCTGTACTCATTATGGTCTTCTCTCCCTTCCGTTCCGGTTCGTGCCGGTGATCTGAATCTCCGCCCGATTCTCTCTCTTTTCTTCTATACAGGCTGCCCTTCAGCCATGGAATGCCCAGGGGGAAAAGCCGCTTACGGCGGCACGGTCTTGTCACCGAAGCAAGCGGCTTTCCTCTGACGTCACGTACGCTGGACCTCCCGGCCCTTTTTTACACCTTCCATCCGTACAAACCTTAGTACTTCCGGTTAGGCAGCTCTTTCTCGGCGGTTTCCTGCGGGAACACGCCTTCCTTCGTGACGATCCGCTTCGGCAGCGACTTGCCGGCTACGACGTCTTTGGCCGCCTGCATCAGCTGAGGCCCGAGGAGCGGATTGCACTCGACGACCACGTTGATCTTGCCGTCCTTCATAGCCACGAACGCGTCTTTGATGCCGTCGACGGAGATGATCAGGATGTCCTTGCCCGGCTTCAGGCCGAAC
Source organism: Paenibacillus sp. S-38 (assembly GCF_049942825.1). NCBI lineage: Bacteria > Bacillati > Bacillota > Bacilli > Caryophanales > Paenibacillaceae > Paenibacillus > Paenibacillus sp. S-38. Next base: position 1,471,363 of record NZ_CP187970.1, on the reverse strand, counting down.
TCTTCGATCGCCTGGATGGCGCCGAGCGCCATATCGTCGTTATGCGCATAGACCACGTGAATCGGCTTGTTCTCGGATTTGGAGGACTTCAGGAACGCCTCCATGACTTCCTTGCCCTTCGTGCGGGTGAAGTCGCCAGTCTGGGACTTGACGATCTTCAGGTTCGCATTTTCCTTGATGACTTCCTCGAAGCCCTTCTTGCGGTCGATCGCCGGAGCGGAGCCCGTCGTGCCCTGCAGCTCCACGATGTTCATCGGCTCCTTGGCGTCCTTCGCCTTGTCCACGAGCCATTTGCCTGCCTTGCGGCCCTCTTCCACGAAGTCCGATCCGATGAAGGAGACGTAGAGCGAGGTGTCCTTGACGTCAACGGCACGGTCGGTCAGGATGACCGGAATGCCCGCATCCTTCGCTTCTTTCAGCACGGTCTCCCAGCCGGATTCCACGACAGGGGAGAAGGCGATGACATCCACCTTCTGGGCGATGTAGGAGCGAATCGCCTTAATCTGGTTCTCCTGCTTCTGCTGCGCGTCGGAGAATTTCAGCTCGACGCCGGCTTCCTTGGCGGATTCCTGGATCGACTTGGTGTTGGCCGTTCTCCAGCCGCTCTCCGCACCAACCTGGGCGAAGCCCATCGTGATCTTCTTATCTCCGTCCTTCTGAGCGGTGGACGTATTCGTCTCTGCGGCCGCCCCTCCCTTCGCATCTCCGGCTGCCGGCTTCGAGCCGCCGCCTCCGCAGGCTGCGGTAAGCATCAGGACCGCCGACATCATCAGAACGGCGCCCGTTTTGGCGAAATGTTTCATGGATAAATCCTCTCCCCTTGTCTGCAGTCACCAGTTCGTTGTGGTGTAGGCTTATTATAAAACGCTTTCTTCCGCCAAGGAATGGAATCTCTCTTGCGTTTCTTTCAATATTTTGAGTTCCTGCGGCGCCTGCTCTCCGATTTGTTGGAATTCCTTATGCCGTTTGTATAAATTTTTTCGGAGCCTTCTCCGGGCCGTGGCTAACCCCCTGCAAATTTGGTATGATGAAGACAATTAAATTGAAACCGTATACATTTAAAATGAAGAAGGTTGCCCGCCCATGATTCTAGTCCAGCGCATTACCTCCAGCCTGAGGGCCAAGCTGCTTACCATCTTCGTGCTGCTTACCATGATCCCCCTGATCGGGGAAGGACTCATCTCTTATATGAAGTCTTACCAGACCGTATCCGAGCACAGCACCGCGGCGAATGCTCTGATAGCGGAAGGCCTGCGCCGCGACATTGATATTTTGTTCCAGGATACGACAAGCTTCCTGCAGATCCGCAAGAGTCCGCCCGTGCTCCGCTTCCTCACCACCCAGAGCGAGACGTATGAGGACGCCAAGGAAATTCTGCACACCTTCGAGCTCTACCGGGAGACCTACAAGCTCGGGGAGCAGATCGTCAACATCTCGATGGTGAACACGTACGGCAAGGGCATCTCGGAGAAAAAAGGGGTGTTTCAGATGGACGCCGATCCGCTGAAAAACCCTCACTTCCTGACGCTGCTGAACAATCCGGAGCAGACGCTGATCATCCCGCCCCAGGCAGCTAGGCCCGAGGACCGGATCGACGGCTCGGATTATGAGGGACGCCGGGTCATCTCCATCGCCAAGGCGGTGACCCAGCGCGTGACGCATGAGATCATCGGCTTCATCCTCATTGATCTGGATGACCGGACGGTCGAGAATTTCTGCGATACGACCCTGATCGGGGATACCGGTTTCTTCTATGTCGTCGACGAGCAGGGCAATCCGATCTTCCTGCCCTCCCGTGTGGAAGGCATCGATCCTGCGGCCCTGGCCTATGCGCCGGATACCGCGAAGGGCACCCGGATCGACCGCTCGGGAAGCAGCCCGCTGTTCTATGTGCATACCCGCTCCGAGATGACCGGGTGGAGCATCGTCGGCCGGGCCCCTCTGAAGGAGATTATGCGGGATGCCGACGAGATCAAGAGCCTGACCCTGTATTCGCTGCTCTTCAATATCCTGTTCACCGTCTCCCTGTACTTCTTCCTGACGAACCGGCTGATCCGCCCCGTCCAGTATCTCAAGAACAAGATGCGCCAGGCGGCCTCGGGCAACCTGGATGCGAAGGTCCGCAATACCGGCACCGACGAGATCGCGGACCTCGGGCGTTCCTTCAATATTATGCTCGGCCAGATCAAGCAGCTGCTGGAGCGGAGCCTGCGGGAGCAGGAGCAGATCAAGAAGGCGGAGCTGCGGACGCTGCAGGCGCAGATCAACCCGCATTTTCTCTACAACACGCTTGAGTCGATCATGTGGATGGCCGAGACGCGCAAGCACGACGAAGTGATTGCCCTGGTCAAGGCGCTCTCGCAGTTTTTCCGCATCACACTCAGCAAGGGCCGCGACCAGATTCATATCCGGAGCGAGCTTGATCATATAGAGAACTATCTGGTGATCCAGCGGATGCGCTACCGCGATATTCTCGACTACGAAGTCGAGCTTCCCGAGGAGCTGAACCCCTATCCCATCGTCAAAATGTCCCTGCAGCCGCTTGTCGAGAACGCCCTCTACCACGGCATCAAGAACAAGCGCGGCCGCGGCCTGATCCGGATCACCGGCGGCTTCACACCGGAGGGCGACATCCGCATCGACGTGCATGATAACGGCGCGGGTATTCCCGAGGCCAAGCTGGCGCAGCTGCAGGAGCAGCTTGCTCACGGCCCCGGCGCGGCGGCCCTGGAGGCGGATACGGCGTCCTCGGGCGGGTTCGGACTGCTCAATGTCCACCAGCGCATCCGGATGCACTACGGCGACCCTTACGGCGTCAGCATTGAAAGCGAATACGGCGAAGGCTCCTGCATCTCGGTGCGGATTCCCGCCGCTTGGAGGTAAAGACCCGATGAAGAAAGTTTTTCTGGTGGACGATGAGATTGTGATCCGCGAGGGGATCCGGGACCGCATTGCCTGGAACGAGGAAGGCTTCGAATACTGCGGTGATGCGCCTGATGGGGAGCTGGCCCTGCCCCTGATCGAAGAAACGAAGCCGGACATCGTCATTACCGACATCAAGATGCCGTTCATGGACGGCCTGGAGCTCAGCCGCATCATCCGGGAACGGTTTCCTTCCATCAAGATCATCATCCTGAGCGGCCATGACGAGTTCGAGTATGCCCGCGAAGCTCTGCGGACCGGGGTGACCGAATACTGCCTGAAGCCGGTCTCCTCCGCCGACCTCATGAAGCTGCTGCAGGACGTGAGCGCCCTCATCGACCAGGAGGAGCGGGAGCGCGAAGAGATGGAGCGCCTGAAACGGCGTGTCGACGACGGGGTCCGGCACAGCCGGGAGAAGCTGCTCAGCGACCTGTGCAGTGGCCTCGTCACCACCTCGGAGGCGATGCAGACGGCGGCGAAGCTGCAGCTGAACCTCGTCTCGAAGTGCTACGCTGTCGTGCTCAGCGAGCAGGAGGGTCCGGCCGATGCCCCGGAGGCCGGGGAGGTCTGCCGGAGGCTCGAGGAGCTGATGCACGGCCGGTTCGGCGAGAGCGCCTCCTATCTCTCCTTCAAGCGCAGCAAGAAGGAGACGGTCTGGATTCTCCAAGGCGACAGCGCCGCCCAGCTGCAGGGTCTGGAGGAGAAGCTGCTGAAGCCGCTGGCCGAGGAGGCGCGGTCCGCGCTGTCAAGCCGCGTCCGCTTCGGGCTCGGGAGCATCAAGGACCGGCTGCAGGGGCTGTACCCCTCCTTCCAGGAAGCGGAGGAGAGCCTGAAGCGCCAGCATCTCCCCGGCAGCCTCCCCGGCCCCGGGGGCGACTGGCAGGAGGCCGGCGAGGCGGGCGGCCCGCTCCGCTACCTGGACCGCAGCCCGCTGATCCGCTTCCTGAAGCTCGGGTCTCCGGCGGATCTGCCCGCCTTCGTCCGGGAGTATGCCTCCTGTCTGGCCGACTGGGACGGCAGCCGTTCCTTCTATTATTACTACCTGCTCCACGACATGACCGCGACCGTCTCCCAGCTTGCCAAGGAAAGCTATCCGGAGCACGAGCGGATCGAAGACATGCTCCAAACGCTGCAGAGCCAGGTCGGTCTTATTCAGCGGGCGGATGAGGCCTACCGCTATCTTGAGGGCATGATCGGCGCCTTCCTTCAGGTACGGGACGGTAACGCCGACAAGTACAGCGGGCTGATCCGCCGGGTGAAGGACTACATGCATGCGAACTACGGCCAATCCGAGCTGTCTCTCCAGCATATCGCCGAGCATGTGAGCATGAGCCCGAGCTACATCTCCTCGGTGTTCAGCAGCGAGACCGGGCAGACGATTACGGAATACCTGACCGGCCTCCGGATCGGCAAGGCGATGGAGCTGCTGCGCTGCACGCATGCCAAATCGTATGAGATTGCGTATCAGGTGGGCTATCAGGATTCCCATTACTTCTCGAACCTGTTCAAAAAGTCGACGGGCATGACCACCAGGGAGTTCCGCAGGAACCAGGCCGCAGCCGGCCCGCATGAGGGGGAGGAACGGCATGCCGCTCTCTCGTAAGCTCGGCCTCCTCCTGTTCCTGGTTGCCGGCATGACCCTCGTGCTCGTGTCCTGCCGGGAGCTGTGGCCCTGGCCGGGTGAATCGCCGCTGGCCCCGCCAGCCGAGCGGACTGTGGAGGCCAGCGAGCCTAAGACCTTCGCCGTCATCTACCCGATGAGCCATCCTTACTTCGAGTGGATCACGGAGAGTACGGAGGCGGCTGCCAAGGAGATGGGCGTCAAGCTGCTGGTAAAGGCACCGGATGAAGCCCACCTGGAGCAGCAGATCCGCATGCTCGAGATGACCATCAGGCAGAAGGTCGACGGCATCGCGATCGACCCCGTCGATGCCGAGACTCTGTCGCCTTACATCGACAAAGCCGTCGAGGCCGGCATTCCCGTCGTCTGCTTTGACTCGGATGCGCCGCTCAGCCGCCGGGCCGCCTTCATCGGCAGCGACAATACGCTGGCCGGCCAGCAGATGGGTGCGCTCATCGACAAGATGCTGAAGGGCCGCGGCATGATCTTCATCGGTGTCGGGATGGAGAGCATGCTGAGCCAGCAGCAGCGGCTGCACGGCCTGCTCGATTACCTGCATTCGCGCACGGGGATCCAGGTGCTCGAGATCCGCGCCAATGAAGGCTCCGAGGACCTCGCCGTCAGTCAGCTCGAAGAGATGATCGAGGCGCATCCGCATTTCGACGCCTTCATCGGTCTCGACTCGGTCTCGGGGCCGGCATCGATCCTGGTGTGGAAGGCCATGGGGCTGCACCAGACGGCGGTGACCTTCGATCTCATGCCGAAGATCATCGAAGGCATCAAGAACGGCCAGGTGTCCGCTGCGCTGTCCCGGCAGGAGCATACCTGGGGACGCCTGATCGTGAAGCGTCTGCTCGAGGCAAGCCAGGGAGTGCCCGTTCCCGAGTTCGAGGAAACGGATACCGTCGTCGTCTCCCCGGAGAACGTCCGGGAGACCGACGGATGGCGGTAGATGGCACAGCCCGGCATCTCCTGTGAAGGAAGGTGCCGGGCTGAAGTCCGTTGCGATGAAGGGCAGCGGCCTGCCGCTCTTTGATATGCCGGGTATACCTCCCCTCCTACTGAAGAAGGAACGAGTCGTTCCGGTGCCACCGGCCTCCTTCATCCATGCTGCGGTAGTAGAGGACGGCCGCGCGCAACGCCCCCTTCGCCGCCTCTTCCGCCGAATCGAACGAATTCACCGCCGAGACCTTCGGGTCGGCTGCGTCCGCCCCGCGGTACGTGTGGCTGGTTTCATAGAAATAATGCCCGCTCGCATTCCGGCAGATCCGGATGCCGATCTCCTGCCCGTCCACCCGGGCTTTCAGGCTTTGTACGATCTCGTGGACGGATTGGATATCCGCATGAAGCTCCTCCAGCTCCTTTAAATTCACCATGTCGGGCCTCCTGTCTCCTGTTCGGTAAGATAACGGCTGCAATTCACATGCAAGGTGATCTTTCATTTCTGCGAACGATGCCTTCCTGACGGCGGTACTCCCTGTTTCCCATAAGGATGCCCAGCATGCCCTGCTTTATCCACTTCTCCTTCGGCTGCCCGTGCCACACACTCTCTCCCACCTAAACCCTTTTTTAGCAACAAAAGAGCAGCCAAACACGTATGTGTCTTAGGAGAATGGTTCCCTGATTCCCTATACCGCTTACGGAGGTCTCTTCATGACATTTCTTACCGGCCTGCTCAATAACCGGCTGCAAAGACTGCTCACTGTGATCATGCTGGTCGCCGGGCTTACCTGGCTCTATCTCTGGTGGAGGATTCTCGACCATACGCTCAGCGCTTACTTCCAGGCGGGCGGCTTCTGGCTCGGCCTGCTGCTGTTCCTCTCCGGTCTCGTTCCGGGCCCTAACGGCTCCGGCAAAACCGGACGTCTCGAATTCACGGCGGGAGCCCTCTTGATGCTCCTGTGGCTGTTCCTGGCGTTCGTCTACGGCATCACCACGGCCGACGACAAATTCCAGGCCGCGAAGGCCGAGGTACGCGACGCGAAGATGGAGCAGATCGATATCAAGCACATTCCTTCGGTCCCCAAGGCGTTCGCCAAGTACAAGGGCGACAAGATGCTTGGCCAGGTGCCGAACTTCAGCTACTACCAGATGGGCGATTACAGTATCCAGAAGATCGACAACGAGCTCGTCTGGGTCGCTCCCATCGAGTACAACGGCTTCTTCAAGGCGCTGAGTGCGAAGGCTGTCACCGCTTATGTCAAGATCTCGGCAGAGGATGAGAACGCCCCCGCCGAGCTGCTCTCCGGCTATTCCATGAAGTATGTGCCGAGCGGTTATTTCTCAGGCAATATTTACAGGCACATCCGTGCCGACTATCCCGCCGCGGTGCTGTATGAAGCCTCCTTCGAGCCCAAGGACGACGGAACGCCCGTCTATGTCGTGCCTTACGGACACTATGAGAAGTTCCGGAACGTGCCGTTCGTCGACGGCGTATTCCTCGTGGACCCGGAGTCGGGAACGATTGAACAGTACAGCACCGATCAGGTTCCCGCCTTCGTCGATCAAGTAATCCCAACCTACATCGCGGATACCTACAACACGTACTTCGGCAAGTACAAGCACGGCTTCCTGAACTCCATCATCGGCAAAAAAGACCTGCACATGCCCACCACCTGGGAAGAAGGCGACGAAGTGGTCGCTGTCTTCGACCAGGAAGGGAACATGTCGTGGTTTACCGACCACACGACTCTGGATGAGACCTCGAAATCCCTCGTCGGATATTCGCTCATCAACGCCCGGTCCGGGAAGTTCACTTACTATGGAGGCCAAACCGTCTCCTCCAGCGGCCTGGCCAACGGCAGCGCAGCCATCAGCAGCGTCAACAAGACCTTCATCAAAGATCAGTGGACCGGCACCTCTCCCACGCTGTACAACATCTACGGCGAGGATACCTGGTTCGTCCCCGTGATTGACGGCAACGGGCTGCTGCGCGAGCTGGCTCTCGTCAATGCGAAGAATCCGCAGATTCTCGCCCATCATAAGAACAAGGCGTCCGCTTTCGCCTCCTACAAGAATCTCCTGGTCTCATTCGGCTCCGGACAGATGGACCCCACGAGCACCGCGCAGCAGAAGGAAACCCAAGGCCGGATCGTCCGCGTCTCCTTTGTCTCCGAGGGAGCAGACCTGCGCGTCAAGTGGATGATGGAGAACTCGGACAAAGTGTTCGTCGTCCTGGAATCGCAGTACCCGTACGCCGGCTTCCTTCAGGCGGGAGACCAGGTGCAGGTACAGTATGTGGATACCGAGGAGCTGGTCGTTACAGCAAGCAAGGTCGTGAACCTGACGGTGAACAAATAAGCGCTGCCTTTGACGCGTCAAGTCGGTTTTCTACCTGAGCCCTGTGGGCGCAGCCCTGCTCTAAGCAAAAACCAGCGGCATCCCTTGTCCGGTGCCGCTGGTTTTATTCTCGTATACTCCCTTTGGACCATGCGAACTCTTGTGCAGCCCCCACCGGCTCACTCCAAGAAGGTTATATAGATTCAGTCCAATAGGTACTGGAGGTTCATCAATGAGGCATCATCACGTAACCCTTGGCCCTCCGTGATTCAAACACTCTAATCGTCTGGTGCTGCAAAGAAGCATCGCAGGTTACCTTGATGATCACCTCACTTTTGCGGCCCGCAAAAACGTTCGGCTTCTTTTTACTGACCGCTAAGGCAAAAAAGAAACCACTGCCAGTCCACAATGGCAGCTGCGCTGCTAAAATCGCCGAGGAACGAATAGAGCCAGGCACGAATGGCCATGGCCTTATAGCAAACAAAGATCCACCACGCCAAAACAAAGGTGCCCACAATCGTACTGCCACCATATAGCTGCCCCAAGCCGGGTGTTAAAATGGACCAGACCATCCCCGCCCAGGGATTTTTCTTATCCAGGATGATAACATCAAAAAAGCTAACATCTGAAGGTGTGATCGGTGCATCTTCAATTTCAGCCAGAACGTGACTTTTTTTGATCTCAACAGCATAACGGTAACTGTCCCAGATGCTGTATACATATACTCCAACATAAAGCAGAGCCCAGTCCTGATTGATTTGAGCCTTTGCCTCCTCGAATCTGCCGAGAAAGGATAAGGCAATCCCCATGTTCAGATTGGACAGGTCGTTTACCATGAGCTCCCATATGATCAGCACAAAACCATGCAGATACTTGCCCAAATACATATGCCCAAATCCTGGAAAAGCAGCTGACCACCAGGCCGAAATCCAAGGCGTGCGGGGATATACAGAGTTAATCCCAAAGACGGAGATATGCCCTTTGGCATAGCGGGGTTTTATGTCAGCTGACGGGAACTTCTGGTGCGGCATAAGTGATCTTCTCCTGCGCCTGGATGTCTTTGACTAATATAACCAATAACTGCCTTAGTTATTTCGCAGGGCTTGGAGCAATCGAGTAGGAGGAGGCGGCTAGCCTCCGTCCTCTCACACCACCGTACATGCGGGTCCGCATACGGCGGTTCCAAAAGGTTAACAAAGTTCCGAGTAACGAGAAAGCAAACTTTTAAGCCCTTTCGCTTCCCAGTAGGAAGTCGGGAGGGCATTGTTTGTGCTACGGGACATTTCCCACGGACCTCGACGGGAGTTTGCCAACATATAGGCAGCCCAGTTCGGAACGCCGAGCGCACGTAGTTCGCGAATGCGTGTCTTCACCCGTTTCCACTGTTTCCATAGACACATGCGGAGTCTTCTCCGAATCCACTTGTCAAAGGCTTGGCAGTGCGTCTTCGCCGAGGCTAGGCGAAAATAACCTAGCCAGCCCAGCATGTACTGGTTCAGGCGCCGGATGCGTTCCTCCATCGGTACAGGCTTGGTTCGGTTCGTCAGTTCCCGGACTTTCTCTTTGAATCGCGAAATTGTCTTAGGAGCCAGCCGAATCGTCGCCTGTTTGTTCGACAGGAAACTAAAGCCTAGGAATTTGCGGTTCCATGGCCGGTCCACTGCACTTTTATCCCGGTTCACTTTCAGTTTCAGCTTTCCTTCCACAAAGCGAATCACCGATTCCATCACGCGCTCCCCGGCTCGCTTGCTGGAGACAAAGATGTTGCAGTCGTCCGCATAGCGGACAAACCGCAGTCCCCGTCTTGTCAGTTCCTTGTCCAGATCGTCCAGCAGGATGTTCGCCAGAAGCGGACTGAGCGGACCGCCCTGCGGCGTGCCTTCCGGTGTGCGCTCCAACGCTCCATGCGACATGACTCCGGCGTTCAAATAGGAGCGGATGAGCTTCAGGACACGCTTGTCCTCCACCTTCCGTGCTACTCTAGCCATGAGCATGTCATGGTTCACCCGGTCAAAGAATTTCTCCAGATCCATATCCACGACCCATCTGAGGCCGCTTTGGATATAGCTTTGTGCCTGCTTTACGGCGTCATGCGCCCGTCTTCCCGGGCGGAAACCGTAGCTGTACCCCGAGAAATGTGCATCAAAAATCGGATTCATCACTTGCAGAAGCGCCTGCTGGAGAAAACGGTCCATTACGGTCGGGATGCCAAGCAGCCGTACACCGCCTCCGGGTTTGGGGATTTCCACCCGTTTGACTGGCGCGGGTCTGTAGCTTCCCGTCAGGAGGTTGGCTTTCACCTGTTCCCAGTGGGTTTTCAGGTAAGCTTGTAGCTCGGCTACCGTTACACCATCCACTCCGGGCGCTCCTCCGTTCTGTACCACTCGCTTGTAGGCGAGCCGAAGGTTGTGCCCTTCGAGCATCTTCTCCAGCAGCCTGCTCTGGCCTTTGCGAGAGAAAAGGTCGGCTTGTGCCGGCGAAGAACTCGGCGCTCCGGCATACCCTGGCGGCTTCACCGCTTCTCTCTGCCGCGAGCTCCCTTGCGGAATATTCTGCTGTCTCTGCTCTTCACGCGAACGCACCGGTTTCCTCTCTCCTTTCGGTTCAGCCCTTCCGCTTTCCGGCGTCCCGTACTCGCGTACTATGGCCTCTGCTGACTCCTGCGGATTCAGCGCGGCTTCTCAGCCGCGGTTACGAAGTCACTTCGCGTATCCGCAGGCCTCCCCAGATAAGAACGCCATCTGTCTGCCCGCGACCACCTAAGTTTACAGCATCAGCCCTTGGCGGCTTTGGATTTCGTCTTGTCTTGGAGACTCATCCGACTGACACTGCCTCAAATTAGGTTCGTGTACCTTGGCCCGTGCATTTGCCTCCGGCTTCCTTCAGATTCCGCCTCACGGCCGACACCCTTGCCCTTGGCTAACGGTAGGCGCTCGCCAGCCCCCGTTCGGGACTCTCACCCTAGAGATGGCGCCCATGCTGGGCGTACAAAAAAACAGGATGACTGAGTGATGCTCAGCCATCCTGCCTTTGTTGTCCGCCCTTACTTGCCGCCGTTCTTGTACTGCTCGTTGTATTCGTCGATGATCTTCTGGCCGCCGTCTTTCTTCCACTTGTCGACTGCCGCCTTAAAGCCGGCTTCGTCGATTTTGCCCAGGATGAACTGGTACGTAGCGTCCCTGATGATGTCCTGCAGACGGTTCCCCGTCGAGTTGTATGTCGGCGAGTCCAGAGCCGCCGTCGGGTCTTGTACCATGAACTTCTCTGCCGCGATCGACAGGTTGTTCGCTTTCTCATGAGCAGGCAGTGAATAAAGCGCAGGCTTCACGTTCGTTGTCTCGTAGAGAGCCAGGTTCAGGTAAGGTCTGACTTCCTTCTCGATGAGCTTCGGATCCTGTGCCGGCTGCACTTTGCCATCCTTCAAAGTATAGTGTTCGTTCTCAATACCATACTTCAGCAGATCGGCCACTTCCGGAGAATAGAACTTGTCCATAACACCGAGAATCCGCTTCAGCTCGTTCTCCGTCTTGATTGCGGATTTAGGGAACACCACTACCGTGCCATAGCCGGAGAGACCCCAGGATACATTTTTACCGTCTACGCCTTTAATTTCGTTCGTTACGTCGTACATTGCATCCGGAACGTTCTTGGCTGTCTTCTCCTGCATCGTCTTCACGTCGCCCATCGTACCGATATACATGCCCGATTTGCCGGAGTACATCAGGTTCTGCTGGTCGGTTTTACTGGTTACAGGGAAGTCTTGGTTGATCAGGCCTTCCTTGTGCAGCTTCTGGAAGAACTTCATGGTATCGACATAGCCCTTGGTTTCGAATTCTGGTACAAGCTTGCCATCCACGACACCCCAGTTGTTAGGTGTGCCGAAGTACATGGAGACCGTCTTGAAAGCACCGTATACAAGGTCGCTGCGGTCAGCCAGTGGAATCGTGTTGCCTTTGCCGGCTGCGTCGCTTTCCTTGAACTTCTTCAGCATGTTGTAAATATCATCTGCGGTCTGGGGTGCGGCCAGGCCGAGTTTGTCCGCCCAATCTTTACGATAAATAATACCGGTACGCGAAGGCTGGCGCTCCTGATACAGCGTGTAGATCTTGCCGGCGACCGCCGTATTCTTCAGCGTCTCCTGGTTCAGGCTCTTCAGGTTCGGATAATCCTTCAGCAGCGGACCGACCTCCCAGAACTGGCCGTCCTTCATCGCGTCTCTCATGAGAATGAAGGAAGCCTGGTTTTTCAGGTACACCACCTGAGGAAGGGTACCGGTAGCGAAGGAAGCTTGGAACTTCTCATCATAGGAACCGTCCGGAATCCACGAGATCTCGAGCTGGGAGTTCGTCTTCTCCTCAATGAGTTTCTCCAGCTTATCCGACGGAACCTCCGGAGTCTGCAGGTTCGCCATCATCGTGATTTTAACGGGACCTGTATCTGCGGCCGCATCGCCTGCAGCGCCCCCGTCCGTTTTATTCGCGCAGCCTGCGAATACCGAAGCTGCTAACGTAAGCGCACAGAATGCACTGAGTTGTTTGAAACGCTGTGTCTTCATTCTCTTTCTTCCTCCCCTATGAGCTTCCTGTCTGAGCATTGAGCCTTGCGTCTCTCTGCCTCTTATAGTAAACCCTTTGCCGGATTACATCCATAATCTCTGGATTATATCTTGCCTCAGCCCCCGCTTGGGGTGCGGCTTTGCCTCTCAATCTGAGACAATGATTATCCCCGTCAAACTTCGACAAAAAAGAAGCATCCGACCGGACAGGCAGGGCCGTTTGGGAGCTATCTTTCACCGGGTATATCCGTGTTGGACGGAATCGAAACGGAAAGCATGCATCCCTCCCCTCCGGCAATCAAGCTCGCCGCGCGTAACGATGGGGTATACTTTCTGGGGGACGTGAACGACCTTACGGAGCACGCGTCGGAGCCGGCAAACCTTCAGCTGTCCTTCGGTCCCCCGACTCTCCTTATGAACAGGTCTGTCTCCCAAGTGCAGTGATGAGCTCCCCTGCATTCTATGCTTTTCTATGCTCCCCAGCAATACTCCCGGCGGCCATGGGGCGGAATAGATGCGATCTGATCTAATTAGATGCGATCTGATCTAATGATTATCGGTGGAATCGCGGGATGCATCTCCTGTACAGCTGCCTGTCCGGTGCATTCGCATTGGTTCCCATGGGACGGTCCCTGCATATCCTGATAGCGTAAGGCTGCAGAACTGCACATCACAGGGGGTGATGAGAATGAAGCCTCAGGAGTTCTTCGACCTGCTTGGTCCGGCCGCGGCGGCCGAACAGATCGAGCATGGCATCTTGGCCTCGGTCACATTGGCCCAAGCTGCACTGGAGAGCGGCTACGGCGCCTACGCGGAAGGCAACAACTTGTTCGGGATCAAGGCCAAGGGCTCCGCGAACAGCGCCAACCAGACGACCAGCGAGTATATTGACGGGGAATGGAGACAGATCGTCGACAGCTTCCGCGTCTACGGCACCTGGGCGGAGAGCATCCGGGATCACAGCGAATTTCTGCTCGAGAACCCCATCTATACCAGGGCCGGCGTATTCACCCGTTCGCGGGCACTCGATTATAAGGGAACGGCGAGAGCACTGCAGAGCGCAGGGTACGCTACGGACCCGGACTATGCGAACAAGCTTATTTCGATTATCGACAAATACAAGCTGCAGGAGTGGGATCTGCAGGCAGCGGAGGAAGGGGGATGGATACCGATGAGACTGCAGCACGATTGGCAGTGGAAGCAGCTGGGGGATGCCCTGCAGGGACTGCTTGACCAAGGGGTCATCACCGACCCGGCCTGGGCCCGGAAGGCATACAGCAAGCAGCTTACCCTGACGGAGCTGACCTGGCTCAATGCGATCATCCTGGCGCGGCAGAGCGGCGTCAAAGTGTAGGGATCGTGTTCACCGGCACCGAGCGAATGCCGGGTATCCTTTCTGTTCTTTCAAAAAAAGTCTGCCAAGCCGCTTAGGCCGGGCAGACTTTTCGCTTGATAGGGCAAGTGTGCGCTATCTTGAAGAGGCTTATTTCATGAATCTTCGCATAAGCTTCAAGCCGCTCTTGGCCGAAGGGTACCGGAAGGCGATATCGAATAGAGTCGTCTGCTTCAGCACGCTTTTGAAATGGGAGAACGCCTTGAAGCTGCTCTCGCCGTGATAGCTGCCCATCCCGCTCTCCCCCACACCGCCGAAGGGCAGATGAGGCGTCGCGATGTGCATCAGCGTATCGTTGATGCAACCTCCGCCGAACGGAACCTTCTCCACCACCTCGCGCTGCACGCCGGCATCCTCCGTAAAAAGGTACAGGGCCAGCGGCTTCGGCCTCGCGTTCACCGCCGCAATCGTCTCCCCGATCTCGCGGTAAGTCAGCACCGGCAGGATCGGGCCGAAAATCTCCTCCTGCATCACCGGCGCTTCCGGGCTGACGCCGTCCAGCACCGTCGGAGCGATGCGCAGCGCCTCGTCGTCCGACTGTCCGCCAAAGACCGCCCGCCCGTCGCCGAGGAAGCGCACCAGCCGGTCATAATGCCGGCGGGATACGATCCGGCCGTAATCGGGACTTCGCAGCGGCTCTCTGCCGTAGAACTCCTCCACGGCCCCCCGCAGGTGACGGAGGAATTCGTCCTTGACCTCCTCATGGACGAGCAGATAGTCCGGTGCGATGCAGGTCTGGCCGCTGTTGGCGAATTTGCCGAAAGCCACCCGTTTGGCGGCCAGCTCCAGCTTCGCATCGCGGTGGACGATGCATGGGCTTTTGCCCCCGAGCTCCAGCGTCACGGGAATCAGCCGCTTCGCAGCCGCCTCCATGACGATCCTGCCGACCGGAACGCTGCCGGTGAAGAAGATGTAATCGAAGGGCTGCCGCAGCAGCTCCGTCGTCTCCTCGACGCCGCCTTCGATGACCGCGACCACCTCGGGAGCGAAGGTATCCGCGACGAGGCGGGCGAGCAGCGACGAGACGGCAGGCGTCAGCTCGGAGGGCTTCAGCACGGCCGTATTGCCTGCGGCTATCGCACCGACGAGCGGCGAGAGCGCCAGCTGGAACGGATAGTTCCAGGGCGCGATGATAAGAGCCGTGCCGTAAGGCTCGGGAACGATGACGCCGCGGGAGCCGACGTGCGTCAGAGCGGTCTTTACCTTCCTTGGCTTTGCCCAGCCCTTCATACGCTTGCTTACGAAACGGATCTCTTCGAGCAGGAAGCCGATCTCCGTCGAATAAGCCTCGAGCTCCGACTTGCCGAGGTCCGCCCTCAGAGCGGCGATGATGTCGGCCTCATATCTCTTCACCGCCCCGCGAAGCGCGTCCAGATGGGCCTGCCGGACGGCAAGAGAACGGGTTAAGCCCCGGTTAAAATGGTCTTTCTGTTGTATGATCACGGATCGGATCCGCTCCGAGTCCATTCCTCTCACCTCGTTCATTCTCCCGTATTCCCCCCTACTCTATCCCAAGGCTCCCATGCCGTCAAATCGACCCCGCCCCTCTCGATTCCTAGCGGTTGACTTTAGTCCACTTACAATTTCACACTATCTAATCCACATATTCCCTGAATTTTGGAGAAAAAACACTGATTTTTGTACTTACCTCGAAGCGGATTTCCATTACAGTAGATTCCATGGGACAACCCTAGCCACAGATTACCGAAAAGGAGGGAATGCTCACCATCCTCTTGCATGCGCTTACATCATGAGAACAAGCTGCCTTCATCTTTTTACTCTATTCAAGCAAAGGAGCCTGTTGATATCCGCCCCAATGAACCGTACCGAACCAAGCCGGCCCTTCGGGCCATGCTCTAACCCTTGCCTAATCCATAGAAGAAAGAGGTGCCCCTCCATGTACAAGTTCATGAGTCAAAACATCTTCAAGACCGTCTCCGCCGTCCTGCTCAGCGCCGCGCTCGGTGCCGGCAGCCTGCCGGCCGGACTCCCGTCCGTCCAGGCGGCCGATTCCGCCGATGCTGCAGGCACAGCAGCCAAAAGAAGCCTGCTGCTGCTCGACTGCGGACCAGGGACAGCCGCTCCGGGCTATACCCGGCTCCAGCCCTCCACACTCTACAAGTCCTCGTCCGGCTTCGGCTTCCTGAACCCGAAGCTCGTCACCGGCGCTGACCGGGGCACACCGGATGCGCTCCGCGGCGACTTCTGCGCGCCGAAGAGCCCGCTGCGTGCCGACGTGCCGAACGGCGAGTACCAGGTGACGATCCTCTCGGGCGACAGCGCCGAGGCTTCATCCACTTCCGTGACTGCCGAAGGTACCGTCAAGGCCGACTTCACTGCCCCGGCCGGCCAGTACGACCAGAAGACGCTTACCGTTCCGGTCACCGACCGCAGGCTCGATCTCGAGTTCGGCGGAACGGAGCGGCGGATCAATGCGATCGAGATTTCCCGCGTGTACAAGTTCGATTTCGGACCGGGTGCCGTGGAGCAGGGCTACACGCCGGTCAGACAGACAAGCGCCTACAGTGGTGCGGTGGGCTACGGCTTCTCCGATGTCACCAAGGTGACCTACGGGGCGGACCGCGGCGCACCGGATGCCCTCCGCGGCGACTACCTCGGAGCGGATGGAGCCGCGTTCCTGCTTGATCTGCCGAACGGGGACTACGAGGTCAGCCTGATTTCCGGCGACCAGACGGAAGCCAACCTCGTGGACATCAAGGCCGAGGGAATCTATAGAGCCCGGGCGCTGGCGGCCGCCGCTGGCGAATTCAGCACGGCGAACTTCAACGTCGCCGTGATTGACGGCCAGCTCAGCATCGAAGTGCTCGGCGCCGTGCCGCGCCTGAACTCCCTTGTCGTCAAGAAGCGGCCCAACCGCGTGAAGGGGGACAAGCCGACGGCTTACCTGGCCGGCGATTCGACCGTTCAAACGTACAGCTCCCGCTACTATCCGCAGGCCGGATGGGGCCAGAAGATCGGTGAATACTTCACGGACGACGTCATCTTCGCCAACAAAGCGATCGGCGGCCGCAGCTCCCGCAGCTTCGTGAACGACGGCCGCCTCGATACGATTCTGAACGAGATCCGGCCCGGTGACTACCTGTTCGTCCAGTTCGGCCACAATGACGCGTCCTCCAATCCGGAACGCTACGCCGCACCTTACACGACCTACAAGGAGTACCTCAAGATGTACCTGGACGGCGCCAAGCAGCGGGGAGCGACTCCGGTTCTCGTGACGCCGGTTGGCCGCCGCAGCTGGGATGCGAACGGCCTGTTTAAGAACGACTTCCCGGACTACTACGCTGCCATGAAGCAGGTAGCTGAAGAGCAGAACGTGCAGCTGCTGGACCTCAACTCACGCAGCATCGCTTTTTACAACACGGTAGGCATTGAGGAAACCAAGGCTCTCTTCCTGTGGCTCGAGCCGGGAGTGTACCCGAACTTCCCGAACGACGTGCAGGACAACACGCACTTCCAGGAAGCCGGTGCCGTTGAGATCGCCCGGCTCGTCACCGAGGGGATCCGTGATCTGCAGCTGGGGATTGCTGCTTTTATTAAGTAGGGGCGCTTGGCGCTCGGGTCTATCTTTTTGCGCTCGGACGCTCGGGTCTATCTTTTTGCGCTCCGTTGTGCTTCGCACAAAGGTCGCTATCAAAAAGATAGATCCTCGCTGGCAGGGGAACACGTAACTCCTTTTTGCGCTACATTGTGCTTCGCACAAAGGTCGCTATCAAAAAGAATAAGGGAATAGGGGCGCTCCCCAACGGAGCGTCCCTTTGTTATGCGCAGGGTTCCCCATGCGGCCGAAATGACAGGGCCCTGGCTTTGAATAGGCTGAACTGCAACCTTGGAGCAAATCGCGGCGTCCGTTACTTATCATGCTATTAGACAGGAGCGTTGAGAAAATGACGGTTAGGTTTAAATGCAGCAAACGCTCCTTTACTCTCTTCGCGGCGCTTTTTCTGGTCATTGTACTGTATGGGGCCAGCCGGCTCTATCTCCTGCTGGGACCGCGCGAAGCCCATTATGTGCTCACCGCCAGTACTTCCCTGACGGAAGAAACGCTCGGCGGCTTCCAGCTCGGCCAGCGTATCGATGCCATAGATCCGCCGCCGGTGCCTGATACTAACAACAGCGTCCTGGATTATTACCGGTATGCTGACGGCACGACGGTTGCTGCTGAACCCGGTACGCCCCGTGTCGTACGCATTATCCTTCCTTCCGGTTCGAAGGCGGCGCTTCAGACCTCCAAGGGCATTGGAATAGGAGATCCTGCTGCCAAGGCCCTGGCCGTTTATGGCGACCATTACTATCGCCGTTCTGAACAGGGCGCCGAAATCATCGGATATATCGATAAATTGAACCACTCCACCCTTGAATTTTGGCTCGACGGCGATACGGTATCCATGATCCGATTGGATTCGGACGAGCTGAAGTAGTGTTTGTGATGTTTTGCATCAGATCATTTCAAAAGCAGCATAGTTACGGGGGTTATCCGATGAAAAACATCATATACACTGAAAAGTGAGCCAAAAAAACCAGGCAATGCGGAACAAACGATACAAAACATCAGATAACCCGGGGGAGACAAGGACTTAGACATTTATATGATGTTTTGTATCGCATACCGGTTGTCTAAGACCCGAAGACAGCCCGGGACCGCCAGGATCGGAGCGCCATAGACCTCCGCTTCTGTATATTACCGATACAAGCATCCTTTTGTGTGAGAGAGTATTCAGGAGTCCACCTGAGACACAGCACAAACAGCAATAAAAAAGAACCGCAGCCTCCGCTGCAGTCCCTTTTACCGTACAACCAACCTATGTTGAAGCGTCGCAGCTTCTTTGATTAAAAATCCAGCGCCTTCAGCACATCTTCCGCCGAAGCGGCATCCGCCAGCGTTTGGCGGAACGACTCATGGATGAGCTTGCGCGCCAGCGTAGTCAGAATCTTGAGGTGCTCCTGCCCCGCCTGCTCGACCGGTACGCCGATCAGGAAAGCCATCGTCACCGGCTGGCCGTCCATCGACTCCCACTCGACCGGCTCCGCGAACTTCGCGAAGGCCAGGGCCGCCGACTTCACGCCGGACGACTTGCCGTGTGGGATCGCTACGCCGAAGCCGATGCCTGTCGACGAGCTGCTCTCACGGAGGAGCACGTCCTTCACATACTGGTCCTGGTCGCTGAGGAAGCCGGCGTTTCCGACCAGGGCGGCCATCTTGGCAATCGCTTCTTCCTTCGTCGCTGCCGTCATGTTCAGTTCAATCGTTTCGGTACGCAGAATGCTTGCAATGTTCATCTCTATTCTCTCCTTACGCAGCCCTTAGGCTGTGGTTTTGTTGGATTTAAGCAGATTCACTGTAATGGCCGTTACCACCATGCCTGCCGCTATCGCGATAGCATAGAGCAATACATGCTCGACCGCGTGCGGGATCGCCATCACGAAAATCCCGCCGTGCGGCGCCTTCAGCGTCACATGAAACGCCATCGACAGAGCCCCGGTAACCGCCGAGCCGGCCACGATGCTCGGAATGACGCGCAGCGGATCGGCCGCGGCGAACGGGATAGCCCCTTCCGTGATGAACGAGATCCCGAGGATGGAAGCCGCCTTGCCCGCTTCGCGCTCTTCCTTCGTGTACTTCTTCGGTGCCAGCATCGTTGCGAGCCACAGCCCCAGCGGAGCCGTCATGCCTGCGGCCATTACCGCAGCCATCGGCGCATATACGGAGCTGCCGAGCAGCCCGATTGCGAAGGTGTACGCGGATTTGTTCACCGGCCCGCCCATATCGAACGCCATCATGGCGCCGAGGATGAGGCCGAGCAGAATCGCATTGGTCGAGCCCATGCCCGTCAGCCAAGCCGTCAGGCCGTCCATGACCGCCTTCAGCGGGCTGCCGATGACGTAGACCATGAGCAGGCCGACGGTCAGCGTGGAGAGCAATGGGATGAGCAGGATCGGCTTCAGGCCTTCGAAGTTCTTCGGCAGCTTGAGGTACTGCTTCAAACCCTGCGCGATATAGCCGGCCAGGAAGCCGGAGATGATGCCGCCAAGAAAGCCCGCGCCAAGCTGGGAAGCGAGCATGCCGCCGACAAGACCCGGCGCCAGGCCGACCCGGTCGGCGATCGAGAATGCGATGAAGCCCGAGAGAATCGGAACCATGAGGGCGAAGGCCGCTCCACCACCGATATTCATGAGGGCGGCTGCCAGAGTGCCTTCCTGCTTGAAGGCCTCGATGCCGAAGACGAACGACAGCGCGATGATCAGACCGCCGGCTACCACGAGCGGCAGCATGTTCGATACGCCGGTCATCAGGTGCTTATACAGACCCGAGCGCTGCTTACTCCGCTCTTCCTTCGCCTGCTCCACCTGCGCGATGGCATCCCCTGCGGACACCTGCTTGGCTTCCTTCGCCAGCGCCTGATCGAGCAGCCCGTTCGGGTTCTTGATCGCTTCGGCGACCGCCACCTTCACGATGTTCTTACCGGCGAAGCGGGCTTCCTGCACGTCCGTGTCGGCCGCAATGATGACCGCATGCGCCTCGCGGATCTCCTCATCCGTGAGGCCGTCCTCGACCCCCATCGCTCCGCGCTTTTCCACCTTGAGCGGAATGCCGCGGGTCCCTGCCGCCTGCTCCAATGCTTCCGCCGACATATACGTATGTGCGATTCCCGTAGGACACGCCGTAACGGCCAATATCTTTTTCTCCATGGTGAATTCCTCCAGTTCCAATGTAGCCTTACAGTGGATGCACTCCGATTGAATGTACCTCGACCCGGTGAACATGCTCCTGCACTTCGGCGAGCGTGCACAGCTGGGTGCCTTCCTTGGAAGCGGTCAAGGTGCCGGCCGCAGCCGTCCAAGCCGCTATATCGCGCAGTCCCTTGTCCTGCAGCAGGCAGTGTACCAGGCAGGCGACCATGGAATCCCCGGCGCCCACCGTGCTTTTGACGGTGATCTCAAAAGGCTTCACCCGGTACGCTTCCTCCCCGCTGACAGCCATGGAGCCCGCTTCGCCCATCGATACGATAACGATCGACACGCCCTGCCCAAGCAGCTCCCTCGCCGCTCCGACGATCTCCTCATCCGAACCCAGCGTCCGGCCGAGCAGCCGCTCCAGCTCGTGAATGTTCGGCTTGACCGCGAACGGAACCGCTTGCAGCCCTTCCCGAAGCGCTTCGCCATCCGCATCCAGCACCGTCTTCACTCCGTGCTCCCGGGCAATGCCGGCAAGCCGGGCATAGATCGTGTCGGGCACGCCCGGCGGGATGCTTCCGCCCAGAATCAGGTACGAGACATCCTGCAGCTGCGCGGTAAAATCCCAGATGAAAGCAGCCAGCTCCGCCTCCGTCACTTCCGCTCCCGCTTCGTTAATCTCCGTCGTCAACTCCTTCGACGAGTCGACGATCTTTAGGTTCGTCCGCGTCCGGCCCTGCACAGGCGTGAAGCTTGCCGCAATGCCGTCCCGCTTCAGGTATCCCATCAACGCCTCGCCTTCGGCGCCTCCGCTCCAGCCGGCCGCCGTAACTCCAACGCCGAACTCGTGCAGCAGACGGGCTACGTTAATCCCTTTGCCCCCGGGATCGAGCCGCACTTCCGACGTCCGGTTCAGCGAACCGACCCGCAGCTCGGGCAGCACAATCGTCTTGTCAATCGACGGGTTCAACGTTACCGTCAGTACTTCCGATTTGGTCATGGTCTAATCATTCCTATCCGTATCTACCGTCACTACCGTGATGCCGCGGCTGCGAAGGCTTTTGATATCATTCTCGGGGATGCCCCCGTCCGTGATGCACGTGTGGACCTGCTCGAGCTCCCCGAACTTGGCAAAATGCGTCCGTCCGAACTTCGACGAATCCGTTACGAGCACCACTTCCTGTGCGCAGGAGATCATCCTGCGCTTGATCGCCGCTTCGGCCATCGTCGGCGTCGTCAATCCCTGCACGGGATCCACTCCGTTGGTGGCGATGAAGCACTTATCCACCCGGATCAGGCCGAGGCTCTGCTCGGTGAACATCCCGACCATGGACTGCGTCTGGGCCCGGAACGTTCCGCCCAGGAAGATCAGCTCGATCCCCGGGTGGTGGTCCAGATGCTGGGGAGAAATGACGGCATTGGTGACGACCGTCAGCTGTTGAAACGCTTTCAATTCCTGCAAAATATAGAATGTCGTCGTCCCCGAATCCAGCAGCACCGTGTCTCCCTCGCGAATCCACTCTACCGCCTTGCGGGCGATGGCCTGCTTCTCGCGCTGGTACTGCACTTCCTTCTCGCGGAAGCTCGGCTCGAGGTTCACCCCGTTCTTCACGGCGATCTTGTTCGACACCGCGCCGCCATGTGTGCGCTTGAGCAGCCCGGCCTCTTCGAGCTCCCGCAAATCCCGGCGGACCGTGGATTCGGACACTTCGAGGCTCTGGCTCAGTTCGACCACGTCGACCCGTTCCTCGCGTTCGAGCCGTTCCATGATCTTCGTTTTTCTCTCTTCTCCGAACACGGAATCCTTTCACCCTCCATCGGCAATGCACATGATTTTAAACTAACCTGCTCTAACCTGACTATATCTGCTCATTTATGATTATCTATGCTTGAATTTGATTATATACCTTTTGTAATCGTTGTCAACAATCAATTTTCGTTCACATTCAATCAGAGTTGTTCATAAGCAGTCTACCTTCCCTATTTTTCCCGTATCACTGCACAATCACCAAGTTTCGCTGCTCATAAAAAAATAATAAAAGCCATCGCGTTGTTACCTTAGATGCATTGAATGGGGCTGGAGATATTGGCGCAAAAAAACACCCCCCCGAATGATGGGAGGGCGTACTTATTGTTCCTTCCTTCGTTCCGACAAGATGAGGTACGCCAAACCGGTGAGGAACAAGATCACACTGATGAGATCCGGCACCCAACCGACCGTCTTATAATATTCGAAGAAGTAAACCGTTTGTCTTATATAGCTAAGAGTGGTGATAGCCGTAGCAACCAGTTTGGCGCTGAAAACAAAGACGGCCATGAAACAAAACATCACACCTGCGAATCTTTGGTTCAAAGAGATCGCTCCTTCCTTACGGCCTAAATTCGTACACAGCTCACTAAGAAAGCTTCAACTTCATTGAAATCTTATACTTTCTTATATCTTAAGAGCAAAAAGCCCCCTTGGGGCTTCCCGCATCACACGGAAGAAGGGCGGCTGATGCAAGCTTCAACGATTTATTGTCTATTAACGCCGTGACGATTTCTCGACTCTCCAACTTATGATTCCCGATGGTCGCGATCCTAGGGCGGCAACCCTTTCAGGCTGTTCTACTCCCCGGCTCCCGCATTACCGCTGTCAGCCACTCCCCGCCGCTTCTTCCCTTTCCTGCTTCCCTGCCTCGCCGCGCTTACAAATGCGAACCGCCGGTCGCATCGATCATCTGGACCGTCACCCAGCGGCTGTCGTCCGAGGCCAGGAAGCCTGCGATATCGGCAATATCGCCCGGCTGCCCCACACGGCCCAGGGCGGACATCTCCGAGGCGAACTTCCAAGCCTGGGGCTCATGCAGCCAGGCGGCATTCATCTCGGTATCAACAATGCCCGGCAGGATCGCATTGACCGTGATGCCCCGGGGACCGAGCTCCTTGGCGAGCGTCAGCGTCAGCGTGTTCAGCGCTCCTTTGGTCATGTTGTAGGCCGCCAGGTCCGGATACGCAATCCGGGTTACGCCCGAGGAGATGTTGATGATGCGCCCGCCATCCCTCATTCTCGGCAGAGCTCCCTGGATCAGAAAAAACGGGGCCTTGACATTCACCGCCATCAGCTCGTCGAACATGGCCTCCGTCGTCTCGCCGATCTTCGCCCGGGTGCCAATCCCGGCATTGTTGACCAAGATATCGAGCTTGGCTTCACCCGTCAGCTCGGCCAGCTTCGCCTCCAGCTGCCCCCACATCGCGTCGATGCTCTGCAGGCTCCCGAGATCGGCCCCCACCGTGAAAGCCAATCCGCCCTCTGCCTTGATGCGTGCGGCCGCTTCCTCCGCGGCTTCCTTCCGGCTGCCATAATGAATGGCTACCACAGCCCCATCCCGGGCCAGCCGCTCTGCGATGCCTCTTCCAATCCCGCGGCTCGCACCTGTCACCAAAGCCGCTTTGCCTTTCAAACCGCCTGTATTCATCCTCGATCTCCTCCTTCATCATGGTTCCGTCTTCGTCAGTCTATGATCCGTTCTACGGGGATCAGCAGCTCCGCATGACGCAGCGCTCCGGTGCCCTCCCCTTCCGCTTCAGGGTAGAACAGCTCCCGCTGGGGAAGCCCATCCGCGATCCGGCATCCGTTCGTCTCGATCCACCGGGCCAGCTGGGAAGAGGCTCTGCATACGCCCCAGGGGTCGCAGCGGTGCAGGAACGAGGCGACGAGCGGCATCTCCGGCAGGGCTGTCACTCGAAAGCGGCCGTCCTCCCTGATGCGTTTTCCCAGCAGGATGCCGACCTCGATATCCACCCGGCCGTCCGGCAGGCCGCAGTCATGCCACTGCACCACCAGCGGGCCGGGTGCAGCCCCCTGCTCCCGCGCATACCGCTCCGCCTCCGCAGCAAGCTGGCCGATATGGGATCTTGGAACCTGGACCCGAAGGGTCGCGGCCAGTTCCGCGTCAATGCTTTTGAACACCGGTTCGCTGACCGGCGCCTTCCCTTCCTCCAGGCGGATCTGCTGCACCCGCGCTTCGATCCGGGCCAGCCGCGCCTGCTCCTCGAGTACCTTCTGCTGCAGCTCCGCCTGCTTCAGCCGCAGCATGCCGTTGATTTCCTCGCACGATACCTCGTCGAGAATCGGTCCGATCTGCTCGAGCGTGAAACCGAGATCCTTGAACGCCAGGATCCGGTGCAGCCGGTACAGCTGGTCGGCCGTGTAATAGCGGTAGCCTGAATCCCCGTCCGTATGGGCGGGCCTCAGCAGCCCGATCTGATCGTAATACCTCAGCGTTTTCACCGATACCCGGCTGAGCTTTGAGAAATCACTGATTTTGAACATGCGCGCACATCCCTTCCTATTTCCTCTCCTTCACTGGTTGATCGAGGCCTCTGAAGCGACTATATACCTTCCCCTATAGGGGAGAGTCAAGAGGAATTTTCCTTTTTTTCCAATCTGCACTGCAGTCACAATAAAAAGCCCGACCTGCGCGATCGGGCATCTTCCCATCCTTATGAAATGTCCTGCTGCCCCATGTCGGAATCGGGGTTAAACTGCAGCACTCCCCCCAAATTCCCTTCCGGATCATAAAACTTGAGCACCCAGGCGAAGCCGTCATTGCGGTACAGCTGAATCCGCGTGCCCAACTCCTTCAAACGGTCATGAAGCTCATGAATCCGCTCCGTCCGGTATAACAACACCGGAAAATCCGTACCGTTCACCGTATAATGCGCATAGGTCGTCTCATCATCGGTCTGCCAAAGCATCAAAACCGGACCTTCCGGCAGGGTCAGGAAGGCGGTGCTTCCTCCGTCGCGGTTCGCCAGCCGAAAGCCCAGCTCCTCGGTATACCACTTGATGGCCCGGTCCATCTCACGCACGGGAATCTGCATATGCTCAAGCGAAGTAAGCAAGCTCCCATTCTCCTCTCTCCCCTTTAGAACTACACCCCCACATTTTACCAAAGGGAAGGGCTGGGAGGGAATCTTTTCCTGCGTCAGCCCATGGCCATCACCGGCCGGAAGACGCCTTCTTATACGCTTCCTCATACTCCCGCATCATCTGCTCGCCGCCCGCCTTCAGCCAGGCCTGCACCTCCGCCTGCCAGCCCGCTTCGTCGATCCGGCCCATGATGAACTTCGTCTGGGCGTCCCCGATGCGCTCCTCGAGCTCCCTCCCCCGCTCGGTGTAGGTCCGGGATTCGAGGCCGGCGGCCGGGTTGCGCACCGCCGAAGCAAGGCTTTCCTTCGGAATCCGCTTGCCCTTCTCCCCGAGCGGCGTGTCCTTGAGCGGCACGCCTTTGTAGCCCTCGAGGTTGAAGAAGGTATCCCGGTAAGGCTTCACTTCCTTCTGGAACAGCTCAAAGTCCTTATACTCCGCAGCCCCGCCTTCCGTACGGACGTAATGCCGCCCCTCGAGTCCCCGCAGCTGCAGCGTCGCCATCTCTTCATCGAGCATCTTGTCAATGAAGCCCAGAACCCTCTTCAGCTCCTCCTCGTTCTTGACGGAGGACTTCGGGAACACATAGAAGCCGTTGTTGCCCGGCTCCGCCGTCGCCCTGACCCCGGAGGGGCCAGTCATCGGCGCGAGATCGTACTCGCCCTTGATGCCCGAGCCTGTGAGCCGGTCCTGCATGCCCTTCGCGTTCTGGGCCACGCCGACCCGCAGGCCTCCGCGGCCGGTGTCATACTGCTTCTCCGCTTCATCGTCATCCAGGACCGCGAAGTCGCGGTTCACGAGCTTCTCCTCGTACAGCCGGCGAAGCAGCCTGAGTACGTCCATATAGGGCTCGGTCATGAACTCCGGGGTGAACTTCCCTTGTTCATCCACGCCCCACTTGTTCGGCGCCCCAAGAGAAACCGCAATCCGCGTGGTGGTGGCTGCAGAGCCGTCGCTGTATTTTTTGCCGAGAATGAGTCCGTACGTGTCGTTCCTGCCGTTCCCGTCCGGGTCGCCCAGCGCCATGGCCCGGCAGACCTCGTACCACTCCGCAGCTGTAACGGGCAGCTTCAGCCCCAGCCTGTCCAGCCAATCCTTCCGGTATACGACGGCGGAACGGGCAATATCCCGAAACAGCGGGATACCATACAACTTGCCGTCCACCCGGATGTTGTCATAATACTGCGGACTGAGCGCTGACAGGTTGGGATAGGCGTTCAGATACGGACCGATCTCCCAGAACAGGCCCGACTGGATCGCGCGCACGGATGGAGCCGTCGACTTCAGGCGCAGCATCATCGGAAGCTTGCCCGAGGCGATCATCACACTCACCTTATCATCATAGGCGGCGCTGGGAATCCACTGGATGTCCAGACGCGTGCCCGTATACGCCTCGATCGCCCCTTCCACATCATTGCCGTCCGCCAGCGCCTCTCCCACCTGGGCCGCTGCAATCGTTATAGGGAACCGCTCCGCACTGCCCGCTTCCGTTCCGTTCACCCGTTCTTCACCGGCGCAGCCGGCAAGCAGCATCGTGCAGCAGGCCGTAAGGCCGGCCGCCATTCGTTGCACTGAACCCATCCGCATTCCTCCTCTGCCGCCTTCTTCCTTTGGAGCCATACGACCTGTACCGGCCTTCTTCTCTTAGCTTTCTTCTCCTAGCTTTCTTCTCTTTGCCTTCTTGGCCTTCCCCTCTTAGCCTGCCTCTCTTGGCCCTCCTCACTTGCCGCTGCATTGCTCCCTGTATTTGCCCGGGGTCATGCCGACGACCTTGCGGAACACCCGGATGAAGGCCGAGGTGTTCGTGTACCGGAGCTTGTCCGCAATATCCGAGATGCGGATATTCGATTCCTCGAGCAGCTGCTTGGCCACCTTCATCCGGTACTCCATCAGGTACTCGCTGAAGTTGACGCCGGTCTCCTTTTTGAATACACGGCTGAGGTACACCGGGTGAAAATTCAGGGCCGCCGCGCACGAATCGAGCGACAGGTCCTCATCATAATGCTCCTGGATCATGCGGAGCATCCTTCCCGCAATGTCCATATGCTGCGAATCCGCCTGCCGGTTCAGGTGGGACGACACCGGTCCCAGGAGATCGTTCGTAAACCAGGATTTGAGCTGCTCCAGGGTATACAGCTTCAGGAATACCTCCATGGACGCTCTCGGCCCGCAGATGTTCTCCACCGTGTCCCCCTGCTCCTGCACGAGCCCGTAGACCTTCGCCACCAGCTGGATCATCACGGCGGCATATTCCCCGAAGCCGATCTCCTTGTCCGCCACCGAGCCCATATACTCTTCGAACAGCTCCGGAACCCGGTCGGGATTCATCTTCAGGGCATGCACGATCTGATCCTCCAGCAGCCGGAGATGGTGCGAACCCGCAGCGCTGAGTCCCCCGCCCGTGCCGATATCCCCGTAATGCACCACGATGTCGCTCCCGAGACTGAGCCGGCTCCGGAGGGCATACAGGGATTCGGAGTATGCCTCCGCCGCCTCCCCGATGCATCCGAACGGCCGGGACACGCCGATGCTCACCTTCAACCCGAGATATTCGTCCACCTTGGTCCGAATCTCTTCGGCCACGGCGTGCACCTGGTTCTTCAGCTCCTGCGGGTCCTCCCGGTCGCTTGCGAATAATGTGACTTGGGAGGATTCAAGAATGATGGGGCTGAACCGCAGCGGCTCCGGCAGCAGCTCGCCGACCATGTTGTTTATCGCGAACAAAAGGAGATCCAGATCCTCTTCGCGGTACCGCGTGCCCTTCAAGGAATCAATCTGGAGGGTTAACACCGTGAGGTGCTTCCAGCTTCTCGGAAACCCGTACTTCTCCGCCTGATAATGGTAATCCTTCTCACTGGCCTGCCCGGTAAACAGCTTGAGCACATGCAGCTCCTTGAGCTGTCCGGCGTGCTTCGAGAGCTGGTCCCGCAGCTCCCTGCCGGTGAGCGAGAGGTCCCTCAGCCGGTTCTCGATGTAAGAGAACTCGTCGAGCGCGGCCGCCGTCTCCCCATCGCCGCCCATCGCCCGGGTGGCATCGAACAGCCTGCGGATCGGCGTGTACATCCTCCGGCTTCCATAGAAGGCAAGCACGGCCACGAGAGCGGCGATCGACAGGCAGACGAGTCCCGTAATCACCGCAATCTTGCGGGAGGCCGCTCCCATTTCTTTCATGGACACTACGGAAGTGTAGATCCAGTTGTTATAAGCGGATTTGCGGAAGGATACCCCGAGCTCTTCCCCGCTGCCATCCTCCATCCGGAAAAAGCCCTTCTCCTCCCCGCTGGCCAGCACCTTCTGGACAATCAGCGGCGTGCGGCCGGACGCGCCTTGGGGCACACGGCCCACCACGACCTCAGCCCGGCCCGGGTCCAGAACATAATGGGTCCCGCTCCCTTCTCCGGTGCCGAGCATCGTCTCGATGTCCTCCTCCGGCAGCTCGATCACCAGCATCTGCTGCGGTTTGGCTGCCGGCACGGTAGGAATCTTGAGCACCATGCGGATCATCGGTTCCCCGTCCGCCGTCTCGCGTTCCTCCTGGCTTCTGGCATCCGCCTGCCCCGGGGTCACCCAGAAGAGACTCTCCTGGTGCCCGGCATACGAAAGAAAGCGCTCTCGGGAAGGGTCGGAGGATAAGGTCCGGAACAGACGGTAATTGACCAGCCAGTCATGCTTGAAATTAATGAGATACGCATCATTAATGCCGGTCAGCGTCTGCAGCTGGTACAGGCCTTTGGACAGCGTACGGATTTCTTCGTAATCCTCTTCGGTAAGCGTCCGGTTCGCCATATCGGAGAATTCGGGCGAATTCACGAACTGGATCGCCGACAGCTCGAGCGTCTTCAAGACCTGCTCCACCCGCATCTGCGTCTGAAGCAGCACCTGGCCGCCTTCTTCCTTCACTTTCTCTTCCATATCGCGTGATGAAGCCGTATAAGAGAGCCACCCCGTAAGCAGGACGGGAAGCGTGCCCAGTAGAAAACTGAATAGAAGTAAGCGCTTTAAATAATTCGCCAAATAGGGCCCCTCCCCGGATCACCGTGAATCTTTTGCTGTCGATTCGTGCCTGTTGAAGATCATTATACCATAAAATGACTGATTAATCGTCTATCAGACATGCTGCTTTCCTTCCTTCTTTTTCCTCCCGAAGAAATCCCCTGCCGCGGCCATCTGCTCCGTCCCCCTGACTTGCGTCGACCGCTTTCCGCTGTACTGTGGAGAACGCCCGTGCCCCCAAACCCATAGGGAACTCCCCATGGATGGTGCCGCTTCACCGTACGTGGTATAGTTGGATTTGGAAGATATTACTTAATAGAGGGAGGTGCAGCTTGAGGCATGAAACGCTTTTTCCTCTTCACCCCGCTATTTATTCTGTTGAACCTCTTCATCAGCTGGAATTCGATCTCGAGCTGGGGAGCCTTGGATCTATTCCGGATCTTCATCCCAGCCGTCATCTTCGGCGTCATCGTGTCCGTCCTCTCTTCCCGAGGGGATTCATCCCCATAGTGAAGCCTGCGGATCCTTCAGCGCAACCGCTGCCGCGCGGCAAAAAGAAGCCCTTGCCGGACGGCAGGGCTCCTTCTGTTTCACTAGTATAAAAAACGGATTATTGCTCTTCGTAGATCACGACGAACTTCGTTTCGTTCTCCCACTTCACCGTTGCCTTCAGAGCTTCGCTGACGAAGCGGACCGGTACGACCGTGCTGCCGTTCTCAATGGCTGCAGGTACTTCCAGCGTTACTTCCTCGCCGTTTACGTAAGCCGTCTTGCTGTCGATGAAGAGCTTCACGGTGATCCCGTCACGGGTTACCGTTACGGAACGCTCCTCCGCATCCCAGCTCACTTCCGCCTTCAGGGCTTCGGAGATCGCACGGAAAGGCACGAGCGTATTGCCTTCACGGATGAACGGACGAACCTCCATCGAAGGCTCTTCGCCGTTCACATACAGCTTCACGCCGGCTTCGCCGGACTTGTCGAGCAGCTTGCCGAGCTTCTTGTAGGAGTCGATGTTCTTCACGTTGACTTTAACGGCTTCCTTCTGGACATAGACCGCTTCCGTCACGCTGCCTTGAGCGTCGAGCACGTCGGCTGCTGCCGTCAGTGCCGCATCCGCTTCTACGAGGGCTTCGAATTCAGCCTTCTGCTCAGCCGTCAGCTGGCTGCCGTACTTGCTTACGAGCAGGTCGGCGATGACGGCGCCCGCCGGCTTGTCCTTCACGTTCTCGATCGCCTGAAGCAGGCCCTTGTAACCCTGGTGCCCGTGCTCACTGTACGTATCGGAAGTTACCGTAGCGTCCGCCTGCGCGTCCACCTTCACCTTGGCATCCTTCTCTTCCTTCGCCGCAGTGGCTTGCACCGAAGCGGAGGCTGCCGCGTTTGCGGAAGCATTGCCGTTCTCCGATTTCGCGAACGCGGAACCGGTCATCAGACTGGTAGCGACGATCGCCGAAGCGGTGATCATCCAAGGTTTGTTCATTTTCATCATTTGTCTCTCCTCTGAGGTCTTCCCCATGTAGTGTGTCAAGCTCCCTAATCTGTTCGTGCCCCCCGCATGCTTTGTAGGGGTGAGAGATCGCATTGCCACATTCCTAATGATGGAAAGGATCAGAGCCCCATGCCCCTCCCCCGTCTTCACGATATCTTAAAGTTCCGCGCAGCACGGTTCCGTTATAATGAAGGAATCCCCAGGGCCGGACCAAGCCCCAATCGGCCCGCAAGATTTGCTAAGGAGGAACCATGCGGATTCACAGACGCTTCAACACCATTTTTCACCGGCTCGTATTCTCCTATATCCTTCTGATCATCCTGACCGCGATCTTCATGGGCATCGCATCGTATCTCTACTTCTCGAACCACTTCAACCGCGAGATCGAAAAGGCGCACGAAGTCACCCTGGAGAACGTCAGCTCCACACTCCGCCACCAGGTCTTCGACCGCATGGTCCAAACGTATGCGGAGCTTACCGTGAACAAGCTGAACGCGGAGCATGCCCTGTTCTTCTTCACGAATCCGGTGAAGCAGCATAACGCCAAGATCGGCGAAGCCCACAGCTACCTGCAGTATCTGGCCTCCGTAAGCGAAGGGACGATCCGTTCCATTGATATCTATTATAAAAAGAACCGCATGCTGATCTCCTCCGAGCAGGGTTACCGGCAGCTGCAGGGCTCGGAGCCCTGGCCTGATGTCGAACGGCTCGACGGGATGGATTTCTCGGAGAGCTCCCTGCTGTGGCTCGACGACGCCTCCCCCCTCACGGGAGGAATACCGGGCGAGATCACCCTGGCCGCCTCTTATCCGTATGTGCCCGGGGAATCGAATCAAGGCTATGTCGTCATCCGTGCCGATGCGCAGGCCCTCTCGCGTCAGCTCGGCCGCTCTTCCCTGAGCGAGCATGGTCTACGAGCTGAAGCCGAACTGCACGCCGGAGGATATCCGGACCAGCTTGGAGACGCTGTCCGCCCGGCTGCTGGCGCTGCAGGAAGGGGCGGGCATATGAGCGGCGATAGAGACGATCGTTTGCTGGAGTTGGCCCTAGCGGGGTCTAAGGTCGACTGCACGCGGGTGGGCAGCCGGGTTGGCGGGGAGACGTCGGCCGCCAGGCTGCAGGTACTGCAGAAAGGAGTCGGCGTATGAGCGGTAGTGGAAGTGATCGTATGCTAGAGATGGCCGTGGCGGGGCTTAAGGTCGACTGCATGCGGGTGGGCAACCGGGTTGGCAGGGAGACGTCGGCCGCCAGGCTGCAGGTACTGCAGAAAGGAGTGGGCGTATGAGCGGTAGTGGAGACCGTTTGCTGGAGATGGCCGCTGCCCATGCTCCCGTCATGCTGCTTGACGAGCATGAGCCCTTCCTGCCCGTCCGCTGCGGAGTGACGCTGCTGGAGACCCCCGGACCTTCCCCGTCGTTCCGTCGCGAGCTGCGCTTCGATCCGGCCGAGGTTTCCTCGGTGATTGAATATGCGGTCTACTGGGACTATGACATCGGCCACCTTTATGACCTCGAGCATGTCTGGATCTACCTCGGCCATCAGGGAGAAGTCTTGCGGTGCGAAGCCAGCTTTCACGGAAAATTCTTCCTTGGCCTGCTGCCCGACCGCAGCAACCTGGAAGACGGCCGGCGGCCCGTGCTTCATGTGCAGGCCGGCAAGCATGCCTTCGGTGCGATGCCGGAGCTCTTCCGCCTGCTGCCGGACGGCGAGCGGGCCGGAATGGAGCTCGCCGGTGAGGGCGGTGTGCTCGTGCCGGACCTGTTCCTCGGCACGTTTGCCACTGACGCCGAGCTGGATGGGCTCGCCGTACGGCATCTGCAGGCGTTCCGCTTCCGGCCCTCGCACCGCTACCGGCGGTACGACTGGCCCGCGGACGCCTTCGTGCCGTGGAGCGCGCTGCGCGCGGAGATTCCACAGCGCATCAACGCGCTCCTGGCGCGTCTTCGTGCGGAGGTGCAGTAAGGCGGCGCGGGCGGAGCCGATGTGCCTGCACCGCAGGGCACCTGCAGGCGTTCCGCTTCTAGCCCTTGCACCCCGCTATGGCGGTATGAGTGGCCCGCGGACGCTTTCGTGGCGTGGAGTGCGCAGAGGCCCACCGCAGGCGGCTTTATCGGGCAAGTCTACTCCGTTGTTTATCTGATCCACCAAACTAAAATAACGGAACTCAGATGCCTTATCGCAGTATTTCCCATCATTTCCCGAGAAATAGCGGAACTCAGGTATCTTATTGCTAGAAAGACAGGGATTTCTCCCCCTCCCGACCAAAATAGCGAATCTCAGTTCCGCTATTCGCCAAACCAGCCGGCAAAAGCATAAGGAGCGGAGCGGCCGGCCGCACAGCATCCGCTGTCCCTGTGGAAGCCCCCGCCGCATACAACAAGAGGCACGCTCACCCGAGCGTGCCTCTTGGTTACATTGCTGCGCGAGCCAACGGAAAGCCGCGGCCGCAGGAATCCTCTTGCATACCCTGCCTGGCCGCCGCACCCCTATCTTACTGGATCGGATCAGGCACCATGCCGCTTTCCTTGACCTCTTTGTTCGTCGGGTAGTCCGACATCACCTTGCCGAGCTGCTTGACCTCTTCCTCGTTGTTCGACATCCGCCCGTTCTGGGCCTCGTCAATCGGCGTGGATTCGTTCTTGTACGGCTCGCCCTGCAGCTTCTCCCGCAGGGTCGCAAGCAGCTTGTCCGCCTTGGCGGAAACCTCCGCAGGCACCTCGCCCTCTCCGGCGAAACGGGCCTGGCTCAGGTCAACCACGAGCTGGTTGTTCTCCGCAGGGCGGGTATACACGCGGAACGGGTAGCCTTTGGACTCCCCTTCCGAGCGGATCGGAAGCTCATAGAAGCTGTTCTCCTTACCGGCCACTTCATCGAATCCGTGGGCGGTGAGAAGGGTATGCACATGGGCAAAGGGTTTCGTGAACGAAGACGATTCATTGCGGTTTTGGATACTCATAGGGAACACTCCTTCGTTATGGCCGCCCCCTGCAGAGGGACGTGCCTCGGTTACCCTTTTTTACCCCCAAAGGGACCGGGCTTAAACATCGGAGGGCCAATGTCGCTATGATCCTATACATACAGCAAAAGGCCCTCTGCGGAAAGCCTCAATAGAGTCCAAACTCACTCTTCACCAGCCCCCCATGCCCTAACCCTTCCTCCCAGCCGCCCTCACTTCCCATATTCGGTTCTATAAAACCGCTTCAGCCAGCACCCCATAATACCGGCTGCCGAGAGCCAGCAGTCAGACGGCACCTTCGGATGATAAGCCGTTCTATATCACTCCCATCAGGGAACGATGAGCGAGCCAACCCATAGCAGCCGGTCAATCCCACCCCCATTCACCTTCCCGGCAGAGGAGCCAGATAAGCATACACCGTGATAAAATGGCAGCCGCTGCCTGCCAGCACGAAGAGATGCCAGATCACGTGGTGGTACCTGAGACTGCGCCAGACGAAGAACAGAATGCCCGTGCTGTAGAGTACACCGCCAGCCAGCAGCCAGGCCAAGCCTTCGGGCGGCAGCTTGTCCTGCAGCGGCCCGATCAGGAAGACGATGAGCCAGCCCAGCACGAGATAGTAGATCATCCCCCAGGGCATGAAGCGGCGGATGATCCAGCGGACGAGCCCGATGCCGGTGAAGGCCAGTGCCCATACCAGACTCAGCATGGCATAGCCTGGCGCCCCGGGGAAGGTATAGAGGAGAAAGGGCGTATAAGACCCGGCAATCGCAACAAAAATGGCCGCGTGATCCAGCCGTTCGAACCGTTCGCTCCACTTCGCGGAGCGCGCGCTGTGAAGCAGCGTGGAGGACAGGTAGAGCAGAGTGAAGGACACCCCGTACACAGCGCTCGATATCGTATAAGCCGCATGGCTGAAAAGCGCGGCCCGCTGCAGCAGCAGGACGAGCCCGGCCGCACTCAGGACCGCCCCGATGCCGTGAGTCCATGCGTTCCACCGCTCTTCCCGCAGCCTGGCGTGATCCATAGGGTAATGCCTCCTTCCATTGGTCGCATGCTTGTTAG
This sequence comes from Paenibacillus sp. S-38, assembly GCF_049942825.1. NCBI lineage: Bacteria > Bacillati > Bacillota > Bacilli > Caryophanales > Paenibacillaceae > Paenibacillus > Paenibacillus sp. S-38. Next base: position 1,436,485 of record NZ_CP187970.1, on the reverse strand, counting down.
CCGCTGGCAATCTCCCCTAGGTTTCCCGGCCGGGGCCTGAAGCATGCGAAGCCGGAGCCGGAGGCGGCAGATGCAGTGATCGCTTTCGAAGGCTTCAGGCTGGTCAAACGGCAGAAGAACTTGTACAGCAGTTCCCGGTAATTCGCCCCTTCACTCAGGGGTCCAAGCTTGTTCTCCTCCCTTCCCCTAAACCACACCCTCTCAACCGGAAAAATGGGGTTTACAACCAAGGAAGGATATGGTAACCTAATTTCCATAGTTATAGAAATATCAAAACACAACAAGGGTGATCGCCTTATGGTCCAAGAGAACGCAGAATTACGCGAAGCCGTCAAAGTATATAAGGCGCTCGGAGAACCTACCCGCCTGAAGATCGCCATGCTGCTCACCGAGGAGAAGAACCTGTGCTGCACCGATATCAGGAGCAAGCTGGAATCCATCGCCGGATCGACGCTTTCCCATCACCTGAAGCAGCTGACGGACTGCGGACTGCTCGACCTGCGCAAGGACGGCACGTTCATTTATTACAGCGTGAATAGAGAGATAGCGCAGAAATACGCCCCTTACCTGCTGCAGTAATTTTTTTTATTTGTTATTTCTATATTTTTAGAAATATAAAATTATATGAGGTATGAAAGGAGCTTAGTACTACATGTCGAACACGTGGAAAATCTACCTGCTCGCTGTCGCCAGTTTTCTGGTCGGTACGTCGGAGAATATCATTGCAGGCATACTGGATAAGGTGGCGGCTGACATCGGCGTATCGGTCTCCGCTGCCGGTCAGCTCATTACCGTCTTCTCCCTCGCCTATGCCTTCGGTACGCCCGTCCTGATGGCAGCTCTGGCCCGGATCGAACGCAGGAAGCTGCTGCTCTACTCCCTGGCCGTGTTCGTAGCCGGCAATCTGCTTGCGGTTGCCCTGACCGGCTACTCCTTCCTGATCGGTTCGCGGATCATCCTTGCGCTCAGCACCGGCGTCTTCGTCGTCACCGCCCTCACCGTAGCCTCCAAGCTCGCTCCTCCCGACAAGCAGGGCAGTGCCATCGCTACCCTCGTCATGGGCTTCAGCACCTCCCTGATCGTCGGCGTGCCTCTCGGAAGAGTCATCGCCGCGGCGTATGACTGGCAGTGGATCTTCGGCGGCATCGGCGTACTGGGTGTGCTGGCTATGCTGGCCGTAGGCTGGGTCATTCCACGGACAGAAGGCGAACAGCCCGTACCGATCCGGGACCAGCTCGCGCTCCTGAAACAGCCGAAGATTGCCGCTGCTCTGCTCGTCACCTTCTTCTGGATCGCAGGCTATTCGATCACCTATACGTACATCTCCCCGTTCCTGCTTACCGTAACCGGAATGAGCGAAAAAGGCGTGAGTGCCGCCCTGTTCGCCTTCGGCATCGCCTCCCTGCTTGGGTCGAAGCTCGGCGGCTACGGCACCGACCGCTGGGGTGTCCCCCGCACGCTCATCGGCGGCATGCTGCTTCATGCGCTGACCCTGCTCGCGCTGTCCCTCGCCGCCCATTCTCCCGCAGCCATGTTCCCCCTGCTGATGCTGTGGGCCTTCTCCGCCTGGTCGTCCGGCCCGACGCAGCAGTACAACCTGATCCTGCTTGCGCCGCAGGCCTCCGGGATCATGCTCAGCCTGAACTCCTCGGTGCTGCAGCTGGCGATGGCCGCAGGTGCCGGCATCGGCGGTGTGGTCATCCAAGGCGTCTCTCTCGCCTCCATCTCCTGGATCGGGGCGGCGGGCGTAGCCGTGGCTGCTGTGACTGCGGCGGCTTCCCTCCGGCGTTCCCGCACCGCAGCTTCCCCCGCACAGGACGCCGATGTCGAAGCGGTGCTGCAGAAGGCCGGAACCTGATCCGAGGGGAAATCGACCGAACGGCGCCCCCTTTGCTAATGCAGGGAATCAGCCTTGCATGACCAGACCTTAGCACGGAGATCCTAAGGGTTGTTGTTCCCCCGCCACTTCTGTTATTATATTAGTAACAGTTGCAAGGCATCACGCTATCCTTAGGAGGTACTTTACGATAATGACTGCTACCCATACAGACGACCTGCTGCAGAACCTGACCCTCTCCGTGCTGGACCTGGCGCCGATCCGCACCGGCGGCACGGCCGCTGAGACCTTCGGCCATACGCTCGACCTTGCCCGGCATGCCGAGCAGTGGGGCTACCGCCGCTTCTGGCTCGCGGAGCATCACAGCATGCCCGGCATTGCCAGCTCGGCCACTTCCGTGGTGATCGGCTTCGTCGCCGCGGGCACGGAGACCATCCGCGTCGGCTCCGGCGGCATCATGCTGCCGAACCACGCACCGCTGATGATTGCCGAGCAGTTCGGCACGCTCGAGTCCATGTACCCGGGCCGCATCGACTTGGGCCTTGGCCGCGCGCCGGGCTCCGACCAGTTCACGGCCCGTGCTCTCCGCCGCGGCCTCGGCAGCGACGGCAGCGACTTCCCGGAGCAGCTCAGCGAGCTCCGCGCCTACCTGAGCGGCGACCCTGACAGCCGCCCGATGGGCGTGCGCGCCGTCCCGGGTGAGGGCCTCGACATTCCGATCTACCTGCTCGGCTCCAGCGGCTTCAGTGCCCAGCTGGCCGGCCAGCTCGGGCTGCCGTTCGCTTTTGCGAGCCATTTTGCCCCCGAGTACCTGCTGCCGGCCCTCGATCTGTACCGCAGCAACTTCCGGCCGTCGGAGGTGCTGGAGAAGCCCTACGTCATTGTCGGCATGAACATCGTGGCCGCCGACACCGACGAAGAGGCGCAGCGCCTCGCCACCTCGCACCAGATGGCGTTCCTGAATATCATCCGCGGGCGCACCGGCCAGCTCAAGCCTCCGGTGGACAGCATGGATGCGCTGTGGAACGAGCAGGAGAAAGCCATCGTGCTGAAGCAGCTCGGCTACTCGATCGCGGGCAGCAAGGCCACCATCCGGGAGAAGCTGCCGCGCTACCTGCAGGAGACCGGTGCGGATGAGATTATCGTCACCGGCCAGATTTATGACCACGAAGCCCGCCTGCGGTCGTATCAGCTGCTGGCTGAGGCAGTGAAGGGCCAGTAAGGCGAGGCCTCAGCATACTGCATTGATAAGCTGCATTGATAAGCTGCATTGACAAAAAGCCAAATGCATCCGGCCGGCGGCCGGGTCATTTGGCTTTCTTTGCTCTAAAGCTGAATAGGCGTGCGCTCACATAAAGATCGCCGCGGCGCTGTAGATCAACAGCAGGCCCATCAGCAGATTGAAGGACCTTTGCCAGCCGGAGAGGAATCTCTGGAACAAGGAACCGAAGAGCGCCCAGCTCGAAGTCGACAGGACCCCGACCAGCGCGAGACCCAGCGAGAATAAGATCAGGCTCAGATGCGACTGGTAGAACGGCAGAATGAAAGTGGAAGTGACCGTGATCCCGTACAGGATCGCCTTCGGATTGACGAACTGCAGCATGGCGCCGGCTGCGAAGGAGTTCAGGGATTCGGGCTCCCCGTCCGGAGCGCCCGGTTTGCTCCGTATGATTTTGAACGCAAGATAGATCATATAGGCGCTCCCGAGCAAGCTCATCACGAATTGGATCGTGGGGATGAGATTGTACAGGAACAGATTGAAGTAGCTGCACAGCAGGACAATCACGAAGAAGCCGGCGCCTACCCCCAGACTGAAGCGAAGCGTTCTTCCGAACCCGTACCGGCTGGCATTGGACATTGCCATGAAGTTGTTGGGCCCCGGAGTGAAGCTGGTCACAAGCACATACAGCAAGAACGGTACAAAACCCATTGTGATCCACCCCTATTATGCTCTATAATTGCACAAAAAGTGCGCCTTAACGTATGTACGTTATGATTATACAATAAAGACGCCATAGCGCACAACCAAAAAAGGGGGATCGTCACAAGCATGGACAATATTAATGTGGTGCTCGCCAAAAATCTCAAGCTGCTGCGGGAGAAAGAGAAGCTGAGTCTGGATAAAGTGGCGGAACTGACCGGCGTCAGCAAGACGATGCTCGGGCAGATCGAGCGCGGGGAGTCCAATCCGACGATCAATACGGTATGGAAAATCGCGAACGGCTTGAAGGTGAGCTTCACTTCGCTCATCCATGATCTTCAGCCGGATGCCGTGGTGGTGCCGAAGAGCGCTATCCGTGCGCTCCACGAGGATAACGGCAGCTACCGGATCTATCCTTTTTTCCCTTTCGAGGACGGGAGGCGGTTCGAGGTGTATACCATTGAGATCGACAAAGGAGGCTACCTGAGCGCCAATCCGCATCAGCCCGGGACGGAAGAATTCATCACGGTCTTCGACGGGGAGCTGACGGTCCGGATCGACAATGCGGAATATACGGTCAAGGCTGGGGATGCTATCCGCTTCAAGGCGGACAAGCCCCATGACTATCACAATTCGGGCAGCGTAATGACACGGATGAGCATGGTCATCCACTACGCCTGATGCCGCCGCGGAGCAGGGTTTAAACATACATCAGGCAGTACCCGCTCGTTGTCAGATCAGCGGCCTTCGCCGCTCTTTACGGACGATGCACGTTTATAAGATTACAGAATCGAGCCCTGATGAGATTTACATTCCTATATTTCAGCGAAAAGGGGCTGTCCACAAGGCGATTAGTGATTTTTAATCCCCCACTTTGAATAAGAATTCAGCTATAAATGATCTCTACTTTTGGGACAGCCTCTTTGGCCTGCTTGTAGAGGAGGAGCGGTGGAACGAAACAGGTCCGGGCCGTCGGCCGTCAGGCTCGACCGGCGATTGCAGCCGTCCTTGGGCCCCGGCCAGCCCGGCGATGATGAAATAGAGGAACTCCAGTGCGTTATTCTTGCTCACGACAGGGCTGTTTTCATTATAGCGGAACTGGGATTCGCTATTTCGGTGTTTGAGGCGGCTTTTCCCCCAAACGGACAGCAATAGAGCACCTGAGTTCCGCTATCCGTCGGGAAGCCGCGGAAAACGGGCCAATAAGGCATCCTGGTTCCTTTATTTATTCAACCGGTTGGCTGCAACGCCGCCATTCTCTATTCGGACAGAACGATTCGATCCTTCCTCATCTCCTCGCCCCGTCGTACCATTCCACTTCCAGATAGACGCTGCTAATGGGAGCCCGCTTTCCAATAGGAGTCTCTTCCGTGGAGCCCAGATCCATGGGATCTTTGAAGGAGATGCTTCCCGGCGGTCCCGATGCGGAACCGCACCCTACGGATTCAGTCTGCTGCTTCCCTTCCTGCTGTTCGTATAAAGTACAGAGAAAATAAGACGTTTACTTGATTCATAGATCATCGTTGACAGGCTACTGGAGCACAACTATACCAGCAAACTCATCTCTCTCCTGGAATAGTTGGGCTGAATTCCCGGAAGGACTGAAGAGTGGTGATTACACGATTACGTTCTCCGGCGGAAACTATGACGTTAGCGGTACTTACTTGGGGAAATCAGCAGACGGCATTTCAGCATTCACGACTTTGCCCGTTAGTCCTAGCTTCTGAAAAGATATAGATTTCCCGATGGACTACAGCTAAAACAAAGGATCTGATGGCGATATATTAATTAAACAGGAACCATAAACGAATATGGAAGCCTATCCGGTACCGCAAAGGGATCTAGTAATGCTAAAAAAATATTAAACCTATTCGGTTTAGTTGTTGGTGTAATTATTCTTATTACTTTTAACTACATTATCTGGGGTAAGTCTGTTTCCCCAAATGAAATAGGCTTTCAAAGTGTTATTGTCTCAGAAAAGCACATTATTTTAGAGGGCTCGTTCGCCTCAAGTGCACTTCAATATAAAGGCTATAAGAAAGATTATCTAAACGGAACTCTGGAGATAACGGTCAAAGCTGGTTTGATTGCATTCCCCCATGAAGGTGGAGGCATCAGAATAATCTTAGAAAATAAATATCAGGATTTGCAAAAGATTATTTTGGTGCGTGATCAAACTACTAGTTTGGTTTGGTCAAAAGGCCACGAATGAATAAATACAAGTTATCCATACATAAAGCCAAAAAGACTAAAGGAATACAGAAAACATTTGAAGGAATGATGTGCCGCCCATGTCGCGTTTAAGAAAGAAGATTGCATTAGCATCAGTTACTGTATTTTCGATTGCAGTCGCCGCGGGTGTTGCTGCTTTTGTTTTTAGTGAGATACCGGAAGAAAAAGAAACAGACATGGTATATGTACGCACTTTTTCCGCTGAAGAATTTGATCAACTTTATGGCCATGTAGAGAAAATGGCAAGCCCTCATGTTACGTATAGCTTGGTCTCCGCCGAGCAGTTCGATAGGTCCAAGTACAGCCAGTCTGAGATTGTAAAGGACATTGAAGATACAACGAAAAAAACGAAAGTTATCATTGAAAACGACGGGGACATTTATATTAAAGAATGAAGGACAGAGACAGTGAGATACTTGGGAACGATGGCACAAAAAGTTTGTCGCGGCTATCAGTCGCTCATGAATAGACTAGGAAGCGTATCGGCTGCCGCACCATACGCTTCTCTTTATGTGCATCCAAGATTGCTTGTTGCCCCTTTTGGCCATGTTAGGATTCACTATTATTTTTATCAAAAAATACATCTAAACCGTTGAAACCAATATCATCGTTATATTTCTCCGGATTGCATATGTCCTGCAGAAATTCATCCACATTGTTTTGTAAAATCTGTTCATACCCCATCAGTTGCATTTCGAAATGTGCGATTAATGTCTTTCCCGAATACCCTTCATCCAGAAGTTTGCCCAGCATATCTAGGACATCTTTTCTGTAAAAGGAAGTCTCGTTGCTTCTTGCATACATACGACCAACGTTTTGAATATGTTCTAACCATTTATTTGGGGTAAATCCCTCCTCAGAAGCCTTACAAAACTCATGAGCGTAATATGCTGGAGATTGACTGTAATCATCCAAAGCATAGAGCACAGGGCGATACTTTTCAAAGAGTTTAAGCGCAGCTGCTTCATTCATTTGGGGGCGATAATTCAATATCTCTTTAATAATGTAATACTCAAACCCATCTAGCTCTTCAAGCTTTGGGGTAGGCATCGATTCAGCTACCTCCTTTTTATTTGACGTGATTAAGCCACGTGTCCTTCAGTATCCTCTTCTAACAAAGTTATCCCCTTTTTGCCTCGCTTCCCCCGCCGTTTACGTTTAGGTACAGATACATCACCTACAAAGTATCGTTTAACACAGGAGATATTCGTTAGCTTATAGTCTTCTTGCTTGTCGTTTAGTTGACCCTTAGTATATTTTACGACTTTTGCTCTAAAGATGATTCTTTCACCTTCGACTAAGTTAAGTTCTGTGAGCTCCGGATTGGAATAGATCCAGATATGGTCTGTCAGCAAAAGATCATCCTCATTCTTTACATTGAGGAGAAGCACTGTCCCTTTTCTTCCCCTTTTTGAAGAGAATGTTTTTACATAGTCTGCTGTAAAAACTCCCTTGATCTCAACCATTTCTTTCAGCTTTTGGCGCATATCTTCCCCCTGTTTGATTTTCTATTATCTATGCCTCCACCAAACGGTCAATGTGTCTTTGTAAATCCTTCAATGTTGGTACGGTATAGATCATCTGTGTCCTGATATTTGGTTCTCCGGACTTGGTGAAGTGTCCTGCGATATATGCAATGTACGCAGGGGGGACCCCCTGATCTGTGAGCTTCTTTAAGCATGTGTGACGCAGAGTGTGTGGTGTCAGGTGAGGAATATTTGCCCGTTCCCTGTACCGATCGAAGATGTAATTTATCGTACTGACGGCCAGTGCCGGACGGTCATCAGCCCTATCATCTGGCTTGCCAGGTTTGCTCTTTTGGCTGTAGAAGTAGTAGTCCACCGGCTTGTATTCCTCTTCGTATTTCTTTAGAGCATCGATAACGGTTTTGTTCAGCGGCACGACCCGCGGCTTATCACCCTTGCCTTTTCGGATATGGGCTTCACCTACCCGGTCCTTATAGACCAGATCGGGTACCCGCAGCTGGCATATCTCCTCACGCCGCAAGCCGGCTTGACGCATCAGCTCCACAATGGCAAGGTTCCGGGAATTCCTTTCCTTTTCCACCTCACGCATGAATCGGTGTTCCTCAAGTCGATCCAGCCATTTGGGATCCCGGATAAACTCTACGGTGACAGGTTCAATGCCGGCAGCTGGATCGTCAGGCATTATCCCTTCCTCAACCGCCCACCTGCAGAACTTCTTGATCGCGTAAACGAATGTGTTAATGGAACGTGGGCTCTTTTTCTCCTGTACCATTTGGCGTTTGAAACTGGCGATATCCCGCGGCGTGATGTTCTCCAGAATAAACGGCTCCTGGTTGTAGATCACGAACCATTTTGCGAATTTGCCCACCTCGCTGACATACTGCCTGATTGTTGTCGGAGCTATCTCCCCTGCTGACTCCATCTTTTCTTTAAAGGAAAGAATAAGCTCGTTCATCATCAAGGCCCCCTTTCACAGAAAATATATTACGGCTATAATAAGAACAAACATTCGTAGGAGGGCGTTATGAAGGAGACACGGCTTACCCCAGGATCCAATATGCGCTGGTCCACTAAATTCATGTTGCCAGAGCATATAGAGGCCCTACAGCAGCATACTCTGAAGTCCCGCCAGAAGGCCCGACCCACGCTCGATGAGCAACTGCTTCAGGATTTCGCCTCATACATACAGCGGTCCAAGCAAGACAAGATTCCTCTAAAGATCACCCTGTTCGATCCATACATAGATGAAGTGCTCACCGGCGTAGTCGAACACGTAGACCAGTCGCAACGAAAAATCGTACTGCTATTGGAAGAAGATGAAACCTGATCGATCCGTCTGGACGATATCATCGATATGTCGATTTTCAACTGAATTCAGGGATAGGGAGGCTTAACACGTGTTAAGTACTCCCTATTTTGTTTACCGTAACACAATGGATAACGAATTAAGCATTGCATGGGTCCGTGTAAGCAAATAATATAATTCTGCATCTGAAAGAGTATGTGAGATTCCATGCGTGTGCTTATTGAGAAATTGGAACCAATCTGTTGCTTGCTTTATATCGTTTTCTAAGAATTTAGCCATAGGACCATGGGCAATATGACGATAAATATACTTGAACCTCGCCGGCCGTGTTGGCTTATCGTTACTATAGAAAGTCGGATCTTCTGTCCACTTCCTGACCTCTTCGTCAGGAGCTAGGGTATGAATAATGTGAGTTAGCAACTCCCGAAGTGAAACAGTGACGTGCCTGACTTTATCAGGATTGGACGACCCAAGCGCATCACAAGCTCCCAACCACAATCTTTCTAATTGTGGTACTGCTGTTTTGATCACATCTGGAACCTCCAACAACAATTCCGACTTTTCCTTAATCACAGGGGGGGCGTTTCACTTTCCGTTTCTGCCCCCTGAGCCTTGCTAACTTGTTCAGCTAACTTTAACTCATTAGCATATTCTTTATGAGAGACCTGGACCAGCTTCAGAAGGTCAGGGTCGCTTGTATCGAGGTCCTTTGTCAATTCAACGTAAGACTCGGTGAAAGGAACAAAATTCGTTTCTTCAATGATCGGTGCCCAAGGGCGAGTTACACGTGATTGGGTTAAGGATGTTGCGTCAATCCACTGAGAGGATCTAAGCAACTCCTGTAATGGACTCATCATTTTTTCCCAACGATGCCAATAGTCCAGCATTTTAATTCCTGACGTGCTCATCTCTTCTGCTCTAATACCAAAACCAAGAGTGAAATTCACCCTTTCAGCTAAACTAGAATAATCCGCAGCTGCAGAAACAGTCTCAGAGATCATTTTCCACTGAGCCTCAGTACCACGAAGAGCCTCCGAAATCGGCTGCCATTGAGCTTCCGAAATTCGAGCAGCTTCTGTGATTGATATAATCTGGTTCCTTAGCTCGGAGAAACCATTTGATTCCCCTGCAATACCGCGGAGCTCCAACCCATCTGTAAACCCTGGGAGCCTCAGTCCATCTGTAATCTTCATCACTTCACTACTAATCCCCATACCTTTAATCCGGTCGTGAAAGCTTGTCACTTCGTTCATTGCCTTACCAAACTGGGATACAACTGATTTGGGGAGATTTAAGCCAGCAGTCCGGTCTATTACCTGTGATAAGGACTGCACAGTACGGCTGGCATTTTCGAAATAATCAGCCATACCCTTATGTAGTCGATCAAAGAATTCTTGGTCCGGGCCGTCAATGTATTGCGAGAAAATGGGGTCAAGGGAAATGATGTGTTTACCAAATTCAATCCACGATTCGTCCTATGGGACTTTCTTGGAAACTTGAAGAACTTAATAAGTAATATTGAATGGAGGGTGCATCACGTTGTGGTGTGCCTTTCTTCATGGAAATGTAAGAAATTATCATGTAGAATAAATATAGGAAGTAGTCAGGAGGAGAGATATGCAAAAATATATAAGATACTCTTTTTCACTCGGGTTCGCATCAATTATTTTAGCTTTGTGTTATAAGTTAAATGTTTTTAATTTTTCTTTTTTAGGTATGGAACAAGGCTCGGAAGATGGTTATGTTAGACTCTGGGCTAACGCAAGTCTTCTACTAGGTGTATTCATATCGATTTTGACAATACCTTTTCTTTATAAAAATGTAGTATTAAAAAAGATATTAGCCCTCATTTTACTCTTATTGGGGGTAGCATCAATCATTATACAGGGACCACCTATATTTTGGTGGACACTTACAGGACTCGGAAGATATGCATATCTACTAGTTGACTTGCTTCATATAATCGTTCTTGTGCTGTCTGTTACATTAATAGTTCATATTTGTTACGCATTAAAATACAACAAATGGGAAAGAACAAATGGAGAACAATAAACTCCTTCGGGATCGACGATAATGCGAATGTCTCTAGATTCTTATGTAAGCCGGGATTTCCCGGCATTCCCCTTTCCGTCGCCAAATGACCCGTTACGTCCGCACTCTAAATGTACGGTATCCCTTCCTCCACACCTTTCGGTCACCAAAAAAGGAAAATAGAACCCTCAGCTTTCTGGCTGAGGGTTCTATGTATTTACGATGTTACTGTAGAATACCGGCCCCCCCTCCTGACCATTATATATGTTATTTATATTAATATATTGTAATATTATCCTTAGATGGTAGAGTTATACATGTATTACATATTATATAAATAGGAGTGAGATACATGTTCAAAAAGTTGGCTCTCGCAAGTCTGGTGTCGGTTTCCTTGGTCTCTTCAGGTACAGCAGCATTTGCTGCCCAGGAAGAGCATAGTGTTGAGGCAGGTAAAAAACAGGAAAAATTGACGATAGATCAAATTCTGAAAGATCCGAAATATAAAGACCTTCCTAAAGATCATCCTTTAATTCCGTTTTACAAAGAAATTGAATTATATAAGAAACAAAATCCGTCGCTAACTACCGAACAGGTGCTTCAGCATTTTACACAAGGGGCCAATTCCCAACGTTCTATTTCTCCAGCCGTATCCTACTCTGAATTCGAAGCACTTACCGCTACGGAGAAATACTGGGTTGTTATGAACCCTCCGTTTGCAGCACTTACTCTCATGACAAGACAAAAGGCATTCAAATATACCGATAATAACTACGGACGACATGATTCCCTTGGCGACGAAGGTGATGCATTTCGTCATGCCATTTGGAATGCCTTGATGTGTAAGTATATTACCAAGGCATGGGCGGAACTGTATGCCACAGCTCATGAAGATAAGCCTACAAGCTTCCTGGAGCAAATCAACAGTGATGGATATTCCAATTATGAACATCGCCGTATGGATCTCCATAACAACCAAAAAGGCAGAGATTGTTGGTTGTGGTCTGATTCAATCACCACGATCACTGATTCAGTTTTACAAAATAGAGTCATTGCGAAAATCGATGCCGGCCAGATGGTAATCTTGCATTAATAAATAAGAATATGTAACAATGGGATGGAAGGAATTCCCTGTCCTTCAATCTGGTTCTAAGAGCGGAGGGTAGACTGTGAAAAGGATTAACTTCTTTTTACTGATTATTATTACGGCAACAATCCTTATTAGCTGTGGGAAAGAACCTACTCCCATTCCAAAAGCTAGTGTAACAACAGCCGGTAACATTTCATTAACCACTCATCAAATGGGATCGTTCTGGAATGGTAAAAGGGAGTACAGTACCAGACTGATTCTAAAGGATAAAGAAGCAGATGTAGTGCCGGCCAACTCCCAAATAAAAATCACCTACGATATACCTCCAAAAGAAAATACTTTGGATATTATTCTCTGGCCAGAGCAGTACACCGGAACTGCATTTGAAAAAGTAAAACTGGAGAATAATAGCTTCACGGTTCCAGCGGATAAAGGACTATATATTTATTCCTTTAGGGCTCAGTGGGCTGGTGGGGATGAAATAGAATATGGTTTAAAAATACAAGTGGAGTAATTTGGGCACTGTCATGGTTATCCCTGGCAGTATTTTTATAATTCATTCTTCACCGCAAACACATCCACCTAAGACCATATTTACTGATCAATTACTTAAAATGATCTTTTAGAACGACATAAGAAAAAGCAGACCTCTCTACGAGGGCCTGCTTTTTCTTTGCATCAAAGTGCCATTTTTTTTAATTCGCTTGCTCCTCCATGGAAGGTTCTTTCTTAATTATCTCTTGCCTTTTGTCGTCCCCGCCTACGCTCTCGTACAACTCTTCTAGTGCTACTAAGTATTCAGAAAGTTGCCAATAAGTCATGAGAAAAAAGGCCCTGTAAAGGGCCTTAAAGGGTCTTTTAATAAAGAATCATTAACTTACATTCACCCAGCTAGACAGACGCCTTGTCGTTCAAATGAATCTACAGAGTTCCGTAACACATGTTTAAGCCCTGTTTCGATTCTTCGCCTTTGAGAGTTCATCTTGAAGCTTAAGCAGCTGGTATACCCTTTGTGGAGTAACATCCAAAGCCGCAGATAACTCTTTGTAAGATGCTTTTGGATGCTCAGTAAGGTAAGCCTCAATGCGGGTAAGTTTTTGGAGCGTTGGCCTCTTTAGTTTGATTGACTGCTGGTTAACCTGCTTTTTTTGTTCCATTGAGGTTTCTTCTACGTATGCTGCAGCCGCAACTTCTCCTGCAGCTGTCTCGAGCTCAACCAAGGGTGGGTCTGGATCAGGAAAAGCTTCATGGAGACAATCGGAACAGATCATTTTACCCTTGAAGTATTTCAAATCATCATTAGACCCTTCGCAAAAAAAACATGACTGTCCTATATATCGCTTCAGGTATATCCTGTTCTCATCCGTGTAAATTTCAAGGGATGTCCCTTCGTTGATTAGCATTGCACGCCGCATTTCGATAGGAAACACGATCCTCCCTAATTCATCAACCAAACGTACGATACCTGATTGACGTTTCATCACCTCACCTCCAGAAGATTAGAATACTTGCTAATTTTAGCACATTATTACTCCAAATAAAAAACACTTCCCTGCCTCTACACTATCGAAAATGTGTGATATTTCACAGAATGGTGTCGTAGACATATTACGCCATTATATGGTATATTTCTTCTCGGAATACTATTATTCCAATTTAATACAAAGGTGGAATTTAGATGAAAAAGAGACTTCTCCGTGTACTGTCTACTGTATTAGCTGTTCCAATGATCGTAGGTGCTCTCGCTGCACCGGCTTCTGCTGCTACCAAAGGCTATACTGTTTACGTTCAAACAGCGAACGTAGATAATGCAGGAACTGATTCCAACATTAAGATTAAGATCCTTGGTGCTAACGGCAGTCTTGGTCCCACGCCGCTGGACAACCCCGGCGTAAATGACTTCGAACAAGGCGCTTACGAGAAATTCCCTACCATCTCCTCGCCAGACTTGGGAAATTTGAGCTCGCTCATACTATATAGCGACGGGTCTGGCAGCAAGTCAGGTTATCTGGTTGATTATGTAAAAGTGTATGCGGACGGGGTTCATGTGGGTACATTCCGTCCAAAAGCTAATGAATGGCTGGGTGAAGTTGCACTTACATCGGATTCAATCACTTTGGTTAAACTATAAAGTTCAAATAATCCAGAATTACTGGAGAGTATACAAAAAGGAGCCCAGAAATGGGCTCCTTTTTCGCAATTCGTGCCGTAGATGGATGATTACAGATAGAAAGTGCCTTGTCGTTGTATATGTGTCCACATGTTAAGCTCCGTTTCGTTTCTTTGCTTTGGATAGTTTATCTGGAAGCTTATGCAGCAGATAACCTTTGTCGGGTATCATCCAGAGCCTCAAGTAAGGCCCTATAAGACGCCTGGGATGCTCAGTAAGGTAGCCTCCACGCGGGCAAGCTTAGCTGCCTTAGGGGCAAGCCCTTCCCCTTTGATGTGGTATAATCATGATTATCTTCTAAGCACCCATCCGAAGAAGCTGAAAGAGGTGTATCTATGCTTGTGCTTTCACGCAAGGTAAATGAATCCATCATGATTGGTGAAGAGATCGAAATCATCGTGGTTGGAGTAGACGGAGACACAGCAAAGATCGGTATAAGGGTCCCATGCTCCAGAAAGTAAAAAGAACCGTTCTGCTGAGAATGGTTCTTTTTTATTAACACGTGTTAATTCTGCTTAACATTCATGTAGGCCACGATTTAATTTCGCTCTAAATTCTATGGTCTGGACCGGCCGACACTAGCGCTTTTTATTATTAATCCTCTCATCTTCATAGTGATATTTCGGATAAGCCTCTGTGGTAAAATGAGGGCATAGCGCGTAGAATAAAAAGAGCAGGGGCGGCCACCCCTTCCCTCAGTACTTGTTTTTGAGCGCACCATCCGTTAGTTAGCGCACAGCAAACATAGAAATGACCGTCCGGACCGTAAACTCATTAGGTCGGTCATTTCCGTTTGCCGGCATCGGTCATAAAAAGCACCCCACCGAAGTGGAGGCGCTTTTTAGGGATAGTAGGGTAGTATCTTTATCACTGGTGAATAGGAGTGCTTTTACAAACGCATTACTGTCCCACTGGACCCGGATAATCGTATCTGTTTTCATTCTTCGTCTATACCACTCCCAGCAGGATCGTCAAACTCTACTGCAGCATCACCAATAAGCTGCTTTCTTGTTTGCAACACCCTATCTCGGAGGGAAACACGTTCCTTAAACTGATCTTTGGGAATACGGTATCCCTTTTGGGAAAAGGGCCCTTTATGGGCTTTGATCTTACCGGTGTGAATCCATTTATAAATGGCTTGCTCAGAATAATTGAATCGCTTGGCAACCTCAGCTACCGAATAACATCCATCGTTCACTTTTGCTACTAACACAGGAGACTTGGAATATCCAACCCGTTTGGCCTTGGCCTTACCTAAGTTCTGAATAAGTGTATGAAGCTCTTCAGCCGTTAAAGCAACGGTAACACCCTGTCCAGTCTCCTTAGCTTTCTGTTCAAGCTGGTTCAGCTTTTCTTTAAGCTCACGCTCGGCCACCTTAACCATTTGCATGACCTCCTATCCTATATTTATATTATACCACGTCATTTAACTTTTTATACACGTTTTTAACTTTTTAAACCAATAAATCAACAATCGAATGCCGGTGCCTAACAAGACTTCTCGTTGATTGAACACAGGTTGGATATGTCAGGTCTGATACTTGCTCATTTTCGAAACGTCATACATTTATTCCATTCCCAACAATTGCCGCGGTGCGGCCACTTGTCTGCTGCAGGTGAGGCACTTGCCTATTCCTGGCTACACAAACTGATTAAATTGTGCTTTTGAGGATCCTTCTTACTAAACATGTGTTAAGATTTTTATTCTTCTTCATTCGAGCAAGGGAAATAGACAAGCTGAAGGTTACAATTGGGACACATAGGGGGTCTACCTTGTTTCCTGATATCCTTCAGTGTCTCATTGGCTGCTAACAAACTTGTGGCTGGCATGACAAATGTATTGTGTCCGCATACCACACAACATAAGGAAATACCGTACTTTACCCCCATAAATCTAACTCCTTCAGCAGACGTATTACTTGCGGAATTTTCTCTCCTTTTTATCAAATACATCTATAAACTGTTTCCATGCTTCTTCTGCGGTATCGCAGTTGTATGTATAGTTTGCTAGTCTACATGGAAACCACATACTATCGGGATCCTCCAAACCATTCGAAAGGGCAACAAACACAGGTTTACCTATTCCTACAGCATAGCCAATCTCCGCTATCGTACCGTAAGCATCATGACTATCTATCCAGGCAAACAAAACAGAAGAGGAGTATATGCCATTCAAACATTTATTCAACACAGTGTATCGAGTTTGCCTGGCAGGTTCTTGTCCATTATATTCATCAATCCCACCTCGACAGCCAGTACTTACTAAGCCCCTTCCATGACTATTTTCCCCATGATAACAGCCATGATCACACTTGATAAAATATGGTCCGCAATAATGAAATCCATCTACCTTGCTCATTTCAAATCCGTTTTCCGCATACCTTAGGTCTGTAAATATTTGATGTCTCCAGTCATTCTTACCGATCTTACCTGCCATATAGACCAACAACTTCCCCATTAAAACCGCGGCGCTATCCTTGGGGTCCCCCACATGGGTTAACTTCGCTCCTCCCCGCCACAGCTTGTCTTTGGTACGGACCACCGTATAATGCTCCACCTTCCAGGTCGGGCTCTGCCCGCCGAAAGTTTGAACCTGGACTGTTTGCTCGCCCTTCCGGGATATCGTATGTATAGAGAACGTTGGATCCACCCGGAGACACAGAGTAGGCCGAAGGTGACGGTATTGGTCAGAACCAATAGGATGAGCAGCAGGGTAATCAGCCGTTGATTGATTTTCATTCCCTCCTCTTTTCTTCCCTGCAACCCCCCACAATTCTTCTCTCACTTCTTATCCATCAGGAAACTGACCACGGTTCTAAGGTAGATCCTGGCATCGTGGTCACTCGGGACACGGGACCTGAAATGGCAGAGCAAGCTGTTTCAGGGCAGCAATGAATGCCTGACCAAGTACATCCTGCGACGGCTGCTGCAAAACAAAAAACGATGCTCGCCATAACGGCTAACATCGTTTCGCTCTCTTTTTATCGGATGGCACTCTAGTACGGCCGCCCACGAGGTCACTACTCCGTCCCCTCGTCCGCCAGCCTCAGCAGCGCCTCCGGAATGGGCAGCCCCTTCCCTCCGGTCAGCTGCCCCAGCAGATTTGGCTCGGCCGAAGCCTCGTCGGCGGATTTGATCGCTTCGATTTCCTTATGCAGCTTCTCCATCTTCCGGTCCAGGGCCGTCGCGGAATCGGCGGCGTCCTTCAGCTCTTCGAGCAGACGCGGCGGCACGGAGCCGTCGTATTTGTAGAAGATTTTGTGCTCCAGGCTCGCCCAGAAGTCCATCGCGATTGTCCGGATCTGCACTTCCACATACACGGGCTCCTGCCTGTCCGACATGAACACCGGCACCTGAACCAGCAGGTGGAGGCTGCGGTAGCCGTTCGGCTTCGGATTCTTAATGTAATCCTTGATCTCCACGACATGGAGGTCGGATTGATTCTGGAGCATCTCGCTGATCCAGTAAATATCTTCAACGAAGGAGCAGGTGATGCGCAGCCCCGCGATATCCCGGATCGTTTCTTTGATGCTTGCGAGCGATTCCCCTCCCCCTTTGCGGTTCAGCTTCTCCAGGATGCTCTCCGGCGATTTGATGCGGGATTTGGTATGCTCGATCGGGTTGTATTCATGCAGAAAATGAAATTCCTCATTGAGAATATCGATCTTGGTCTCAAGCTCCTCCAGAGCAAACTTGTACATCATCATGAAGCGCGTCACTTTATTGCGGATATGGCGCAGTTGGTCGATCTGTCTCTTTTCCATGGCTGTTCTCCCCTCCGAAGGATGCCCTTAGGGTTTCCTCCATTGGAAGATAATATAGCGTACGGTCCGCATGGCGGCAAGCTCAAAAAAAGCGCTGCCCCCTTCACAGGGACAGCGCCTTCCATCCGGTACATCCGGTTACAAATCCTCCGGCACTCCGTCATCCGATGAAGCTCCCGAAGCTTCCGTTCCCGCCGCGGTGTCAACGGAGCTTTCCTCCACCCGGACGGAAGCGGTGCGCGGATCCCAGTTCAGGACCAGCACCTTCGGTTCGGCCGGGTTGCCGTCCCTATCCACGGCCTGCAGAGTGAACTTGTTCGGCCCCGGATAGAGCTTCACATCCGCCGTGAAGCGCAGGGAGGCATCCACCTTCGCCGCCCGGTTGTTCACACTCACGTTCGCCGGCTCGCTCACCGATCCCGACAGCCGGTACACGGCCGAGGTCACCGTTCCCGATCCATAGACCGATGCATTCACCGTGCCGCTCTGCTGGTCCGGACGGATCTCCGGAAGCCCGGCCAAGCTCACCTGGCGGAACACCGACGTATTGTAATTGTCGATGAGGTTGTTCTCCTCGGCAGCTTCGGCCGCCAGACCGATGTACACCTCATTCATGCCCGGGAACGAAGCCGAGGAGACAAGCCTCCAGTCCGTGCCGTTCTGCGAAATGTAGCCTTCGACCGTATCGCCGTTCTTGGCCAGCTTCACATAATACGGCGTATGGAGCGCCACGATCGGCGGCGTCTCAGCCAGAGGCTGCCCCGCTTCCCCGCGGTGATAGAACACGCCGACATACGCCTCCCCGCGGACGGACAAGGCCATCATGGCCTCCCGCGCCAAGGGCTCCAGGCTCTCGCGGATGAGGACGCCCGCCCGGTTATGCGGCGTCGTGTTCGTCAGCGTGTCGATCCGGGCTACGATCTCGCCGCTGCCTTTGAGCTTGCGGTAAGCGGTATGGAAGGAATCGTTCTCCCGCCAGTTGCCCGCCCCCTTGACCGTGATGCTGTCCCCGCTGACCGACACGTGGCCGCGGATCCCCGGCTCCCCCACATCCTTGGAGATCCAAGGGTAGGTTGATCCCTTCGTATTCACATGAAGCGGAACGGTCGAGGAGTCCGTCGCGTAGCCGCTGCGGTCCACCGCTTTGGCCCTGAGGAAATAACTGCCGTCCTTCAGGTTCTTCCACTCGAAGCTGTACGGAGCGGAGGTATCCTCCCCTAGGAGCACATCGTTCGCATAAAACTGCACCTTGGCGACCGCACCGTCCCCATCCCGCGCTTCAGCCCTCAGGGTTACGCTGCCGCCCGTCTCGGCAAGCCGATTGATCGACGGCGAAGTCAGCCGGACGACCGGGTTCCGGTCTCCTTTCCAAACGATGGAGTTCAGGTACCGTTCAAGATGCGTATACCCACCCGGCGTCTGCGTACCATTACGGTCCGCGTCATCCGCCGGATTCAGCCCTTCGGCGGTCTCCCAGACGTCCGGCATGCCATCATGGTCGGTATCTGCAGGTGCCGGCGCGCTCTTGAGCTCAGGCCAACCGCCCACCTCCGACTGCGAGTTGATCTGCCGGCCGGTCCGGTCCCGCACATCGGCCGTCAGCCGCGCATCCACGCTGTCGCGTTTGGGCAGCACCGAACCCGCCTGCTCCAGCACGAGACGGTAAGCTTCCTCCGCCGAATGCGTCGTGACAGGGTACGCCGGGATCGGCTCGGAGACGCGCTCTTTGCCCGCATCCAGCGCCACCCCGAGCCAGTTATCCGCCGTCACATCAGGGAACGAATCCACATAGTTGCCGTCCACATACACCTTGCCGTTCGCACCGGTCAGCTCGTACAGGTTGGTCCGCTCGGAGATCGCCGTATCCGGACCATACTTATAGTAATTATTGATCATATTCACGTCCGCATGATCGCCGCCGTAGGACGTCTGGTAATTCCAGTTGTAGATGACGTTGTTGCGGAAATCTAGTGTTTTGCTCTCCGTCAGCGTGCCCTTGTAGCGTGCGTTCCGGCTGGCGTTATGGATGAGCAGGTTGTGGTGATACGTGGAATTGCCCGCCCCCCAGAGGCCGCCGAAGCCATGCCGCCCTTTCTGGTGCCTGGACATGTGCAGCGCCTCTCCCGCGATAGACCACTGAACCGTGACGTTGCGGTTCTCGTAGGGCGAGAGCACCTCGTCGATCGCCCACGTGAACGAGCAGTGGTCGATGATGATGTTCGCATGCTTGCGGATCGACATCGCATCCTCCTCGGCCAGTACGACGTCACCGGGACGGAACCGCAGGTAGCGGAAAATGATGTTATCCGCATCGACAATGACGGGATAATGGTTGATTGAGATCCCATCGCCCGGCGCGCTCTGTCCGGCGAAGGTGAGGTTCGGGCTGCGGACGATGAGCTTCGACTTCAGGTTGATGTTCCCCGACACGCGGAAGACGATCGTGCGGTTGCCCTGCGAGACGGCATCCCGCAGGGAGCCTGGGCCCGAATCGTTCAGATTCGTGACCTCATACACGGTGCCGCCGCGTCCGCCGGTCGTGTACATGCCGCCTCCTTCCGCGCCGGGAAAAGCGGGAAGCGCCTCCTCCGCCGCAGCGGACGGGGGGATGGAGCCCAGCAGCAGCGAAGGAACCAGCAGGGCCGCAAGCAGCCGCTTCTTTCCTTGTCTCTTCCTCATTCATTCATCATCTCCTTGGGATAAAATGGGCCCGTGAACAGGTGTCCCATTGGAGCGGGGCGGACACCGTCTCAATGGACCGGCTTGCTTCGGTCAACGCCTGATCCGGTGCAGTCGGTCCCGGATCACCTCCTTTCCCAGGCGGAGCAGCGGGCGGGCCCGGAGAAGCCGCTGAAGCGGACAGGCGGCATACATTCCCATCAAAATCCACCTACATTCACACCAAGGCCTTACCTGCTCTACATTACTTTCCAAGCCCCGCCTTCGCCGTAAACCTCAGCGTACTGCCTGCCGCCAGCCGGACGGGGAGGGCCGGACCGGTGCAGCCGGCCGCCCAGTCGCCCCCTTCGGCTTCTACCGCCGCCAAGCGGAACCCCGGCGGCAGCGTGAGCAGCAGGTCCGTCGGCCGGGCAGCCGCCAGCTCGGCTTCGAGCTGCCCCTGCTGCAGATCCCAGGCGAAGGTGACGCGGCCGGTCTCGAACCGCAGCTCCCGAACGCTCCCCCGCGTCCAGGAAGCGGGCAGGGCCGGCAGCAGCTTCAAGCGCCCTGGCGCAGCCAGGAGCAGCATCTCCTGCACGGCGGATACCCAGCCGAGGTTGGCGTCCATCTGGACCGGCGCCCGGCCGTAGGATAAGCTCACGCCCATATGCCGCCAGTCGTTGTGCACGGTATAGAGATTATCCTGCAGGCAGGAGCGGGCCAGCATGGACAGACAATCCAGCGCCTGCTCTCCTTCCTCCATCCGGGCGTAAATATTGGCAAGATGGGCCCACGACCAGGCGGTCTGGTCTCCGACCCCGACGACCTGCCGCCGGCGCACCGCCTCGGCGAAGGCTTCGAACAGCGCCGGATCGCTGTCCCGCGTGACTTCATAAGCCGGGAACACGGGATAAATATGCGAGATATGCCGGTGCCGGTAGCGGTCCTTGAAATCGGGATGAAGCCACTCCCGGACGGCCCCCTCCTCGTTACCTTCATAAGCGGGAATCCGCTCCAGCAGCTGCCTCCACCGCAGGACCGCTTCCGGCCCGACCTCCTCTGCGTCCTCCACGGCCTCCAGAAGATCCGTGAGCAGCTCCTTCAGGATCGCGAAGTCGAGCAGCGCATTGACCGCCGTCGGCATGGCATGGGCCATCGCCCCGAAGGTGCCTTCTTCGGAGATATAATTGCCCGGCGTATTCTCCGGCGACACGGACGGATACGAGAGGAGCTTCCCGTCCTCCCCCTCCACCAGGAAGTCCTCATAGAACAGCGCCGCTTCCCTCATGAAAGGAAGCGCCCGCGTACGGAGGAATTCCAGGTCGCCGGTAAACCGGTAGTATTCAAAGAAGTGGCGGGCCAGCCACCCCGCCGCCCCCGTCCAGTGCATAATCACCGGCACGGTCTGGAACGGCTCGGCCATCCCCGGCGTCGTCCCGGCAGGGATGAAGATACCCCGGCAGCCGTACAGCTTCCTCGCGTTGTCCCGAAAGATCTCCAGGCGGGATTCGTAATAGTCCAGCATGGGCAGGATCAGCTCGGAGAGGCCGCCGGAGGCCGCGTGCCAGTACATCATCTGCACATTCTCGTTGGCCATATAGTGGCTCCAGACCGCCTTGTAATCGCCGCCCCACAGGCCGTACAGGCCAAACGGAAGCCCGCCCGGACGGGTCCCCGAGATAAACAGGTAGCGGCCGTAAGCCCACATCAGCTCCGCCAGCCCCTGGGTCAGCCCGCCGTCGTACACCTCCTGAAGCATCTCATCCGTGCAGGTGAAGTCCGCCTCCTCCCCCTCCCCGCCCAGCTGCAGGTCCGCAGAGCGCATCAGCGGCCCGTGCAGCGCCGTATGGCGGTCGAGCAGTTCGCCGTACGTGGAAGCCACTGCCTCAAGCTCCGCTTCGAGCCTCGACCAATCCTCCGAGCGGCCGCCTCCGGCAAAAAGCTTCACCAGAATCAGCACCCTGCCGGCGCCCGCAACAGACAGACGGCCCTGAGCATGACTCAGCGTCCCCCCGGAAGGCACCACCCGCAGCACTGCGCCGAAATCCCGCCCGTCGTCATTGCGGGCAGCATACCGGAGGAAGCCGCCCTCCGCCGTGATCTCCAACGACTCGGACACATAGGTGGGAATGTCCGCCCGGCTGGCCGTCCCCTTCTCATGCGGCTGGAGGAGCAGGTCCACATCCACGCTCCCTCCCCGGGCCCCCAGCTCATAGACGATAACATCGTCCCGGCGGGAGACGAACAGCTTCCGTTCGTACGCCGCTTCTCCCTCCTCCCAGCTGACGGTCACTTCTCCCGTCTCCAGGTCCAGCTCCCGGCGGTAGCGGCGGAAGCCGGCCCGGGCCGTACGCAGCACCTTCAGGTCCGCCAGCGGCAGCGGCGTCTCGCGGACCGGCTCGTATCCGGCCTCGCGGAGCCGGCCCTCCAGCAGCCCGTTCGCTTCGCGGTAGGAACCGTCGTCCATCAGGCGCCTGATCTCGGCCAGCGTGCCGCTGACCTCCGGCAGCTCCTGCTTCGTGCCTCCGGTCCACAGCTGCGCGTGGGTCAGGAGCACCGTTTCGCTGCCGATAGCCCCGTGCACGGCAGCGCCGATCAGGCCATTGCCGGAAGGCAGCGCCTCGCGCCACAGCTGGCCCCACCACGACGCCGGCCTCCGCAGGACCAGCCTGCGCCGGTTCCGGCCGCCGTAGGTCGGCTCGCCGACCTCTTTACCGGCGTGCCCGTCAAGTAATGTCGTCATGACGCCCGCCTCCTCTTCAGCTGACTTGCTCTCCGGCCCGAAGGCTTCGGCGTGCCCGGCTGCAGCAGTCCCGCGACAGGCCCACGGTCTGCCGCTCCGGACCGGGCGGCAGCCAAGCCCCCGCTTCCAGTCGCTCCATATGCCGATTCTTCTCATGGTTACCTCCCGCCTTTCGGCCGGCCGGCAGCACTGTGAAGGCCTCGGGCGGCCGGCGGGCTTCCCTCCTCTGCCGGCAGCTTCGAGTGCATAGGAATACCTCCACCCCGCCTGCACGCCGTTCTGCAGTGAAGGGAGCCTCAGGGGCAGTGCTCCTTGACCGGCCTGCCCCGCTGTTCACCTTCTTCAGACACGTACTTGCCCGACTGAAGCTCTCTTCCGCGCATCCCCTCAGATCGCGCCGGCTGATTCATCCCGCTCACCCCGAGGATACCGCGGATCGGATCGCCGTCCGCCGGGCGCACGAGGGCCGCACCTCTTCATCCGAAGGACCTTACACTTGCCTTCTTGCCCTACGTTGTCCCCTCCGCCTTACGGCTTACAGCCAAGGGTTCAGCCCCTCGGCCCGCACGGTCCAGCTGCCGTCCTGCGGGAAGCCGGGCGCATGCCCTTCCGGCCCGCCCTGCCAGCCTCCAGCCATCAGGGCGACGGCCGCCAGCAGCCCGCCGTTGCCCGGCAGGTAGGCGGTCAGCCCCGGCCTCTGGTAGTTGTGGCCGCTGGGCAGGTAGGTGTTCTTGACCTCCTCCTTCAGGAGCAGGTCGACGGCCAAGGCGCCCTCTCCGAGCCGGGCGGCGGTCATCGCCGCCATCGGGAAGTCCCAGCCCCAGGACGTCTCCCACCGCCAGCTCTCAAGCACCCGGCCAAGCGTAGCCCGCATCACGTCGGGCTTCACGAGCCTGCCGGGCAGCAGGCCCAGCGCCCCGAGCATCGAGGGATGATCCGTGTTGAAGGCGGTATAGGTGTCCGGGCAGCGCTCATGCGCCAGGTACACGCCGTCCTTCTCCGGCAGCGCCGCGAGGTGACGGCACACGCGCTGCCAGCGGTCCGGCACCGGCCGCCCGATCCGCTCGGCCCAGCGGATCGCGGTCTCCAGCCCGTGATGCCAGTATTCCAGCTCATAGGCCGGGTTCCGGCAGCCCGCGGGCTTGTGGTTCTCCTGCGCCGGGATCACCGGCGGCCCGAGCACATACAGGCCTTCCGCCTCGTCCCAGGCGGCGAAGGAGGCCATGAACTCCGCGGACTCCAGCACGATGTCCGCGAAGCGTTCCAGGGTCTCCGCGGTCGGATCGGCCTGATAGGCCAGCTCCGCGAACACGATCGGGTGCGGCTGCTGCCAGATCAGCAGTGCCGCGATCGGCGACGGGCTCTGGTTCCCCTCGGGACCGACCATCTTCGGCCACCTCGCTCCGGTGTAGCCCTGCGAGGCCGCCAGCGCCTTGGCCTTGGGCAGGATCTCGCGGTACCAGTCCATGCTGCGCAGCAGCAGCTCCGTGCGGCCCCACAGCGGAAAATGCACCGCATGCCACCAGTGCATCTCGAGATGCGGCTTGCCGAACCAGCTGTTGTAGAGCAGCCCGGTTTCCTGAGGAGGCACGGAGCCCGCCGAGTGGATCGCGGTCAGGAACTGCGAGAGCACGATGCGCCGCTCCAGCTCCAGAGCGCGGGGATCCCGGCTGTCCGCCAGCTCCACAGCCGCCCCCTCCTGCCAGAAGCGCTCCCAGTGGCGGCGGCTCGCCTCCAAGGTGCCGATGACACCGGCAAGCTCCGGCGGCTGCCGGTCCTGCGGAGCGAACGAGAGCGTGAGCTCCAGCCGCCCGCCGGGAATGACGCCCCGCACAGCGTACGCATGGGGCTCCTCTTCACGCGCCAGCTCTCCCTCCGAGAGCCGGAGCAGCGCCCCGTACCCGTCCACATCCATCGTCCGCCGGATGAGGAAGCTGCCGCCGCTGAGCCTCTCCAGCTCGCTGCGGTGCTCCTCCGGCCCGCCCCAGTGCAGCCCCGTCGTCTTGTCCCAGGCCTGTGAGGTGACTCCCGGGGCGGGGAACCGGAGAGAGAGCCCCAGCCGGCCCTCCGCGAGCAGCGGGCTCTCCACCGTCACCCCGATCCCGTCCAGCTCCGGGTGGCAGACGGTCTGCACCGCCACCGGCACGCCGTCCGCGCGGAACCGGCTTGTCAGAACGCCGGTCCACAGGTCCAGCGTCTGCTCCGCGTCCGTGATGTCTTCCGGCGTCATCCGCCCGCCGTTCTCTTGCAGGAGCAGCAGACCCAGCTGGCCGAGCTGCAGCCGGTGCGGGTTCTGCCTCAGCCAGTGATACGCTTCCTCCCGGTCCTCGGCATGCACCGGATACCCGCCGAGACCCGTGGCTTCATCACGGTACTGCAGCCGGACATCGTCCAGCGTCCAGACCTCCCGTCCTCCCGTAGAGTGCCAGCCCCACTGGGACTGGGTGCCGAGCGGCACCTCGTACGCTTCCGGAAACGTCTGAAGCCCCGTCAGGTCCGCCGTGAATGCGAACTCCCCGTTGCCGACGGACAGCGGCGAGAGTGGCACAACCTCCCGGATCACCGGATTGTGCCGGCCGACCAATGCCTTGCGATCGATTATTGACATAGCTCCTCCTTCTAAGAACAACGCCTGTCGGCGCTCATTAAGATTACTCTCACTAATCTCCCTCCGGTTTGCCCTGAAATTGATGTGCAGCTGTACTGCCTGTACCGCTGGGAGGCGGCGGGCCGGCTGTTTTTCAACCTATCCTGGCAGAATCCCTACCTCAACGCGGTCCATGCGGGACAGAGATGCGGGGAGTATGCCTGCCGGACGGATGGTTTCAGCTGCAGCCGCTGCAGGCGGAACCGAACTGCTATTTGCCTCAGGCGGCCGCGATCCGCGACCAGCAGTTCGAGCCGGAAGGTATACGGTTCAGCCTCCGCCTCCGGTGACCGATCGTTTTAAAATAGCGGAAGTGAAGTATCTTATTGAGGGTTTTTCCGGCATTTCCAGGAAAATAGCGGAGCTCAAATTCCTTATTAGGGAAAAACGGGCCTGGAAACCACCCCCAATCCTACAATAGCGCATCTGAGTTCCTTTATTTCTGGTGGGAACCATCGAAAAGTGGAAATAACGCACCGTGCTTCCGCTATTTTCATAGATGGCTTGCGCGCCAGCAGAATCGAGCCCTGAAGAGATCTAAAATGGATAATATTTAAGACAAACGGCTTCGCCCTCCTATATGGACGGCAAGCGCAGAGGGAGCCTGCTCCAACCGGTCCCCTGCTGCGCTGCGCATCGTCACCCTGCTGCTTCCATCCGTAATCCTGGAAGTCCTTTTTCTACTCTCAAACTCGCTCCACCGGGGATTCCTCCCCTCCGTCACTGCGACTGCTTCTGAAACTGCTCGACCCGGCCGTACCATTCCTGTACGCGTTTGGTGACCGCGTCCCCGCCGGACGACTTCCACTTCTCCACGAACTCGTCGAATTTCTCCAGCGGCCATTCGCCGATGATGATCTTCGCCACGTACTGCTGGAACAGCTTGTGCGACTGGATGTCCGGGAAGCCCTCATAGACGGAGGAGCTCATCCCGTCCCCGGCGATCCGGCGCGCCTGCGAGATGCCGACATCGAAGATGTCCATGACCATCTTCACCTGGTCGGCCGGATACGTCTGCTCGATCCGCTTCTGCATCGTATCCTTCGTGTTGAAGTTCTGCATACCCAGTGCGATCGGACGGTCCTCCGACTCCGGCAGGAGCCTTTTGACACCATCCACCACTTCGTGCTGCTGGCCTTCGATCCCGAAACGGACGAATTCCTCGTTCTCCGGATTGTAGAAGAAATCGAGCAGCTTGAGCGCATTCGGCGCGTTCTTCTCGGAGGCCGTCGGGATCATCCATTCGACCTCGCCCATGGACTTCTGCGTGACGAAGCCCGTGAAGCCCTCCACCTTCGGCAGCGGCATACCGGCCACATAGGCGTCCGGCGCCGTCTTTTTCATTGCCGCATATTTGTCCTTGAGCGAAGCGGGCAGATGGTACCAGTGGCCGACCAGGTTGTTGTTGATCTTCGCCTGCCACACCTCGCCCTTGTTCAGGAACGTCTCGTTGTCGAGCAGCTTCTCCTTGTACATGTCGCGGATCATGGAGATCGCCGCCTTCATGTTCGGCGTGATGCCCGCATACTGGATCTTGCCGTCATAGATGTCCCACTCCGGGTTGCCCTCCCACATCGCGACGCCGTACATCCCGAACAGGTGGTCCATCCACTTCCCGAGCTCGCGCCCTGTCGTCGGCAGCTCATCCGCTTTGCCGTTGCCGTTCGGGTCCTTATCCCGCATCGCCCGCATCATCTCGAAGTACTGCTCCTTCGTCTGCGGCATCGATAGGCCGAGCTTATCCAGCCAGTCCTTGCGGATCATCGGAACCCGCTCGGGAATCGTGTACACCTTCGGGACAAAATAGATCTTCCCATCCGGCGAAGCCGCCCGCACGATGTCCCACGCTTCCTCCGGGATCAGCTTCCACACGTTCGGCGCATATTTCGGCAGCAGGTCGTCGAGCGGCAGCGCGCCCCCCTGCTGGATCAGCGTCTGCTCCACGCCGCCGATAGGCCGCAGAATATCCGGCAGATCGTCGGAGGCGATCATCACGTTGAGCGTCTCTGCCGGGTCGGAGCCGGGTGCGGAGGTCATGAGCTGATACTCGACGCCTGTCCGGTCCGCAATATATTTGATGTGCTCGTTGCTCCCTTCGGGAATTTTCCCTTTGCCCAGGTGGCTCTTGAACACGCGGACCTTCACCGGCTTGCCGTCCTGCCCCGCTTCCGCAGCCCCTTGATCCGCTCCCTTGTCGGAGCTGCAGCCCGCCGCCAGCGCCGCCGCCAGCACAACGGCGAGACCCGGCCGGGCCGCCGCACCGTAACTCCGCTTTTTGCCTTTTTCCACAGCCATTTTTGCCATCCCCTGCCATCCCCCTTTTCATGTTCAACCTTTGATCGACCGGATTGATGTTCACCTTTTGATCGACCCGACTGATTTTCGTCCTTTAATCAAACGCCTGAGCTCTCCCTTTCATCAAACCGACAGATGTTCACCCTTTGATCGATCCGATCAGCGCTCCCTTAATGAAGTACTTCTGCAGATAAGGATACACGAGCAGGATCGGTACCGCTGCAAAAATAATCGTCGCTGCATGCAGCGTCGCCGCGTTGTAATCGAACGTGCCCAACATTTGGCTCGTCGTGATAAGCTCTTCGTTGCTCATGAGATACTCCCGCAGCTTCATCTGCAGCGGCCACAGGTCCGGATTGCGGATGAAGAGCACCGCCCGCTGGAATGTGTTCCAGTAGCCGACGGCATAGAAGAGGCTGACCGTGGCTAGCACCGGCTTCGAGAGCGGCAGACAGATCTGGAACAGGATGCGAAGATCGTTGCAGCCGTCCATGCGGGCCGAATCGTCGAGCTCGGGCGGGAGCTCCATGAGGAAAGTGCGAATGATGATCATGTTGAAGGTCCCGATGAGACCCGGAATAATGTAAGCCCAGAACGAGTTCAGCATCCCGAGCTCCTTCACGGTAAGGAAGAACGGTATGAGCGGCGCGTTGAAAATCATCGTGATCACGATGCCCAGCATCACGGCCTTGCGGAGAAGGAATGCCCGCTGGGCCAGCGGATAGGCGGTAAGTACCGTGAAGAGCATACTCATGGCCGTGCCCACGGCCGTGATCATCACGGTGACCCAGAAGGCCCGCCACAGGTCATCCTTGTTCAGGATGTAGTCCCAGGAGGCCAGGGTAAAATCCACCGGAAGCAGGAGCACCTGCTTCGCATCGGCGGCATAAGGCGAGCTGAGCGATACCGCCAGCAGGTGAATCAGCGGCAGCACCATCGACAGTGAGGCGGCCGCGAGGAAAATGTAATTGAGCGGCTTGAACAGCTTTTCTCCCCAGGTCTCTGTCATCACCACAACCCCTGTTCCGATTTTCTCGCTAATCTGTTAAAGATCCACAATAAGAGGAACCCAATGACCGATTGGAACAAGCCGATCGCCGTCGTTACGCTGTACTGCGCCTGCAGCACCCCGGCTCTGTACACGTATGTCTCAATGATATCCCCGACAGAATAGGTCATCGGCGTCAGCAGGTTGAATACCTGGTCGAAGCCTAGTTCCAGGAAATTGCCGATCCGCAGCAGGAACAGCACGAGAATCGTGGGCATCAGCGACGGCAGCGTGATGTAGATCGTCTGCTTCCATTTGTTCGCCCCGTCGACGACCGCCGCCTCATAGAGGTGCGGGTTGATGCCGGCGAGCGCCGCCAGATAGATGATCGTGCCCCAGCCGACCTCCTTCCAGATCCCCGAGATGACGACGATCGAGCGGAACAGCGACTCCTCCTGCATGAACAGGATCGGGGAGAGCCCGAACCAGCCCCGGATCATGTTCGCAATCCCCTGGGCGGACAGCAGCTCGAAGACAATACCGCCGACCACCACCCACGACAGGAAGTGAGGGAGGTAGAACAGGCTCTGGAAGAGCTTCTTCGCCAGCGCCAGCCGCACTTCGTTGAAGAGGAGCGCGAGCAGGATCGGCGCCGGGAACCCGAACACGAGATGATACATCGCCAGGAGCAGTGTATTGCGTAGGACATTGTAGAAATCCGGGTATGCAAAAATGAACTTGAAATTATCCAGCCCCACCCAGGGGCTGTCCCAGATCCCGCGCATGATCTGGTACTTCTGGAACGCGATGATGCTTCCCGCCACGGGCACGTATTTGAATACGATATAGTAGGCAATGCCCGGGAGGATCATGAGATAGAGCATCCAATGCTTCTTGGCATTCTGCCAATACTTGGCCAATCGTCACACCGCCTTTCTTCTGAACGGAGTCCATAGTAGGAATGGGATTGGCCTCATCGTACCCGGCAGGGCGGGCCGTGGCAATCGATCATTCCGTTATCCCGTGCGCCGAACCGGGATGGCGCCCCGTTCTGAAGGATCGGTTGGTCCCGTGGCCGTTCGGTTGATTCTGTCTGCGGCTTCGACCGCCGGGGGATGGCCGCGCAAAAGAAGCGGTCAGGCTGCGGGCGGGCTGCCTTGGCCTAGCGGCGCTTCGCCGCGGGGACAGCCGTGCCGCGTTTGCGCCGGCCCTTCGCTGTGGGGACCGCTGTGCCACGCCCGGGCGGCGCTTCGCTGCGAAGACAGCCGTGCCACACTTGGATAGCTGGCACGCCTGCACCAAAAAGCCCCCTTGGAGCGAAAATGAATTCCGCTCCAAGGGGACTCTGCCCTGCCTCTATTGACCTTGCCGCCTGCCCGCTATTCGGCTGCCGGCGCGGCTTTGGCTTTCATCAGCTCCCGGTATTTGCCCGGCGTGATGTCCTTATACTTGCGGAACACCCGGATGAAGCTGTTCTCATGCTGGTAGCCGACCATCGAGGCGATATCCGCAATCTTGCTCGGCGTCTGCAGCAGCAGCTCCCCGGCCCGCTCTACCCGCAGCGCCGTCAGGTAATCATGGATCGTCTCGCCGGTTTCCTGCTTGAAGAGCTGGGAGGCCAGGGAGATCGAGATGCCGGCCGCCGCCGCAATGTCCTGCACGCCGACGTTGTCGCCGAGATGCTGTCTCATGTATTCGATCATGCCCTGCACCTGCAGATACTCCTTGCTGCGGGCCGTACGGGCAAAGCTTTCCGCCAGCTCGCGGATCTCTACAGCCATGGCTTCGCCGATCTCGCTCAGCGGCATCGTTTCGCCGTACGAGGCCTCCCTCGCTTCCACTGCGCCGCCGTGCTCCTTCACGCGGGAGATCCCGTTCAGTCTTCGCTTCAAGGCAATCACATAGGAGAGGGCGGCGGCCGGCGCCGATTGCGATGCTTCGAGCTCCCGCCGGACCCGCTCCCACAGGCAGAGCGCATGGTCTGCAGCCCCTGCCTCCACCGCGTCCGCAAGCCCTCCGATCAGCGATTCGGAGGGCAGACTGCCTGCTCCGGCGCCACGTTGAAGCGTTTCATCATACGTGATGACGCTCCCGCATCCGAGATACAGCCTGTAGGAAAGGGCCGTCTCCGCCTCCTGCATGGCCCTTTGCAGCGAACCGGCATCCGGACTGGGCCGGCTGATGCCTGCCGAGATGCTGAAGCTCAGCAGGCGCCGGATCGTCTCCTCCGCCTCCCGCAGCTCCTGCTCCGGCCCCTCTGCCGCAGGCTCCCGCGGCTGAAGCAGCAGCGCCATCCGGTCCTGGCCGAGGTCCAGGCATACGGTCCGCCACTTCGCAGCGAACAGCTCCTCCGTAATATTCGCGAGGGCGTACTTCAGGAGCAGGTGATCGTGGTCGGGGTAACGGCGTCCCCACTCCCCGTACCGGTCGATAGAGAGCACGGCGAGGGTCAGCGGCCCCTCCTCCCAATCCCGGAAATAGCACGCCCACTTATGCGTCCATTCCTTGGAGGAGCGGATCTGCCCGGCGAGCGCTTCCTTCACGAACTTCGAGGCGGCCTCCGGCATCGTCTGCCGGATGAGCTGCGACAGCTTGTCGTGATCGCTGAGCAGCCGGCCGGTCACCTGCTCGAGGTCGTTGAGGTCCGGAGATACGCCTTCCTTCTTGTATGCATGCAGCATGGAACGCATGCGCCGGACAGGCTGGAATGCCACGGAATTAATGTGGACAATCGTCCAAGCGCCGAGCAGCAGCGCACCGGCCGCCACAAGAAGAACGACGTCGCGGATCTTCTCCGTCTTCGCCAGCAGCTCGTCCTGGGAGACGAGCGAGACGAATTCCCACTGCGTGAGCTCGGAACGGGTATGCGACAGGAGCAGCCGGCCTTCCTTGTAAGCCAGCTCGCCGAAGTGGTCCCCTCCGAGGTCCTGCAGCGCGCCGAGCACCGTACCGGTATCCACGCCAAGATCCTCCGCCCCCGCAGCAAACACGAGCTTACCCGCCGAATCGAAAATAAACTGCGGACTCTTCAGGCTCGATACCTCACTGCCCGTCATCTGGGAGAACAACGCATTCGGGTTGAAGTTCACTGCAATCAGGCCTTCGCTCTGTCCCGCGATCTTGATCGTGCGGTACAGGGTCACCTGGTCACGGCCGGAATGGCTCGTACCTTCCGGAAGCTTGCGGCTTGCGATCATCATCGGGCGGTCGCCCATCGCTTCGGCTTCCTTGACCCAACTGTTGTCCGGGAACGTCTCAGGACGCGAGCTGTATCCGTCCGGGTAGCCGATGAAGCTCTGCCGCTCCTTGTCATATATATGGATGCTGTCAAGGTAAGGGGAGTTCAGGAACAGCGCATCAAGCACCCCATAGAGCTGCGTCGTCGGACCATAAGCCCCCTGGTCGGTTGTCGTGAGGAATTCCCTCACCGCCGGGTGCAAAGAGACCTTGACCGCCAGCCGATTCGCCTCATCCACCTGTTTGTCGATATAGCTCATCCCTATCCTCAGCTTGAGGTGCTGGGGCTCACTGAGCTCACTCTGCAGCACGGACTTCGAGGTATAGTAGGAAGCGAGTCCCACCGTGAAGATGATCAAAGAAACCGAAAGCGTCATAATCAGCACCAGCCGGGTTTGGGTATTGCGCCAATTGCCCTTGAGCCACTCCTGGAATCTGGACATCCCGTCACCTCCCGTGTGTATTGTAAGCGCACTCTTTTTTATATTCGACTAAGCGGGTGCCAATTCCTACCTTGACTGGCCGTTCCCATGAAAAAACAGACAGCCGCCGGGCTTCAGGCGGACTGTCTGCCTTATTCGGTTCTTCCGGTATCCCCGCGAGGACGAAAGCATCGCTCAGCTGGCGAACCGTGGAGGCCATCGCCGCTCAGGTCCCTGGATGCCTTGCCGCGGAGGCGGGCAGGGTTCCTGCCCTTCCCGCCTCACTCCCCGGCGTCTATCGCTTACCCGCCGCCTCAGCCGGCTGTGTCCCGGACGCCAGATGCGCCTGCAGGCGCAGCGTCTCGATCCCCGCCAGCAGGACGATGCCGATGCCATGCGTATCGTTGAGCAGCCAGGACAGACGTTCCTTATAATACAGCGCCGAGTAGGAATAACCCGAGCCGCGGCACACGCCGTACACATTGCCCTGCTTGTCGATACAGGTACGGGTGAGCCCGTCGAACCCCCGGCGCACCGCCTGCACATAAGGAGCCGGATCGGGCAGCCAGCCGAAGCGGACGCCGCGGGCGAAGGCGTAGATGAACATCGAAGTGCAGGAGGCCTCCGGGTATGACTGCGGATCCGTCAGCACCTGGTGCCACAAGCCGTTCTCATCCTGCAGCGCCGCGTACCCGGAGCACAGCTCCCGGTAGAAGCTCAGGATCTCGCCGCGCTTCGCATGCCCTTCCGGCATCGTCTCGAGCAGCTCGGTCAGCGAGAAGAGCACCCAGCCGTTGCCGCGGCCCCAAGGTACCGTATTGGGCTTGCCGAAGCGCAGGTTATACACATGGTGCATGATGCGGCGCTCCGGCATGAACAGCAGCTCCTTGTACCGCAAAAACTGGTTCGCCGCATCCGTCAGATAAGCTTCGTCGCCCGTCAGCTCGTAGTACCGGCACAGGAACGGAGTGCTCATGTACAGATCGTCGCACCACACAGTACCGTGCATGAGCTGGCTGTGCCCCCGCCGGCGGTACAACATTCCGTTCGGCAGACGGTCCTGCTCCCGGGTGATGTACTCGGCGATCCGGTCCGCCGCCCACCGGGCACCCGGCATTTCCCTCTCCCGAGCTGCCCTCAGCAGCGTGGCTCCGAAGGAACCGCAGTCATCCAGCGAGTCGATCAGCGCGAGCTGGTGATTCGTTCCCGGTCCGCCATAATGCTGCGCATCCCATCGGGAGTACTCCCCAAGCCGGGTGCACTGTCCGATATGATCGGCCGCATAGTCGATATAATCCGCACGGCCAAGCTCTTTGCCGGTCTGGAGGATGCCGTAGAGCGTCACCCCGAGCGGATAATTCCACCGGCCGAACAGCGTGTTCTCCAGGTACGGCCGCACCCATCCCCCCGGCTGGTCCACCCGCCAGTAGACCCGGTCCTCGCCCTCGCCGAACAGCGTATCCATGCTTGGCACCTCGCTGAGGGAAGGCGCAATCCCCTTCGCGAAGGGCCCGAGATACAGCCATAGGTCTTCGCCCATTCCCTTCACGGGATAAGGCTTCGCCCACCGCACGTCCTTCGTCTCGCCGAAGGGCTCGAAGTCAAAGCTCCAGGGGGCGCCTTCGTCCGGACATTCACTGCGGACCACGAAGTCATGGCTGCCGACCGGCACCTGCAGCGTCTCAGCCAAAGCCCCGGCTCCGCCGCTGCCGCCTTCCGCCGGAGTCTCATACACAAGCCGGCCCCCAAGGTACAAGGCGCAGCGGCCGGCTAGGCGGCCCTTCAGCGTGACCTCGGCCGGCGCAGCGCCCCGGTTCTCCAGCTTCGCCCACGCGAAGGCGAGCTTCCCTGGCGCCGTCCCGCCCAGCACCCGGGCGAAGCGGCCGCGCTGCGCCGCCTCCGCGTCCCAGGTCCTCTCCGGCAGCCACCGGACCGGGGAGCCGCTCTCCTGCGCCAGCGATTCGATGCGGAACGCCTCGCTTTCCGGCGCCCCCATCGGCTCGACGCCCGAGAGCTCCGCCTCTGCCGGCCTCACCCCGTACCACCTGGCCGCCTGAGGCTCGCTGTAGACCCACCCTTCCTGCCCTTCCCTCTCCCGTGTCGGAGCCAGGAAGTGCAGCGGCGCCGCCTTGATCAGCCCGGTGCCGAAGCGGCCTCCGCAGCCGGTGGCAGCGCTCATGAACTCGAGCACCACGTGATTCCAGCCCCGGCGCAGCGGCGCCTTGAACTCCGCCGTCTGCTCGGGCAGCACATCATCCCGCTGGTTCGACTGGAACACCCAGCCGTCATTCACGAACACCCGGACCGGGCCGTAGCACGAGATCCGAAGGGACTGCTCCCCCTCCTGCTCGCCCCACAGCTTAGCCCAGGCATACACGAAGAGTCCGTCCTCCAGCTCCCCGAACCTCTCCGCCAGGTTCATCTCGTAGCGGTACTCCGCGTCCCTCAAGAACCCGCCTCTGTTGAACACTCGGTACACCGGCGGCAGCTTCGGGTTCGCCCCGATATAGCGGTTCACCACCGCCGTCAGCATGTCCTCCGTCCGTCCGGCTGCGCGTACGGCGATCGATTCGTGCTCCTCCACGTAAGCCATATCCGTTCCCGCTCCCTTCGCGTTTTAGATTCGTACCAGATCGTCGACCCGCACCGGCAGCCCTGTCCGGATCGACCGGTTGGCCGCGATGCCGGTCAGGATGGATCTTGCCCCATCCACATGGTCTGCCGCCCGCCGGAACGGGTCTACCGCCGGCTCGCCGAACAGGTCGTTCAGCAGGGCGGGATCCCCGCCGCCGTGGCCGCCCGCGGCGAGCTCCACCTCCACCTCGTACGGCTGCCCGAACATCGGGAACACGCGGATCGAACGGCTCTTCACTGCGCCCTCCTGCGCTTTGTCTCCGCCGGAGTTCACATATGATTTTTCGCCGACCGACATCTCGATGCGCCCCTTGCTCCCGTTGAAGGCAATCCGGTACCCTTCCCAGGGCAGGTAAGCGTTCAGGGAATACGTCAGGATCGCGTTATTCTTGTACCGCACCATGACGCCCATCGTGTCCTCGATGGAGATGCCGTCCCCGAACACGCTCTGGTCGCGCCGGTACCCGTCCTCGTGCTCCGCATCCAGGTACATCGCCTTCAGATTCTCGTTGCGGTCGAGATGCAGGGCGAACGGATCGTCCTCTGCCAGCGGATTGCCGGTAGCCCGGTCGTAGAACCGGGTCTCGCCCCGCCGCTCCGCATTCTCCTTACCGTAGAAGAGCAGGTCACCTAAGGCGAACACCGTATCCGGCCGCGACCCGATCCAGAAGTTCACGAGATCGAAGTGGTGTGTCGACTTGTGCACAAGCAGCCCGCCGCTGTTGCGCTTGTCCCGGTGCCAGCGCCGGAAATAATCCGCACCGTGCTTATGGTTTAGCAGCCACTCGAAATGCACCGAATGAACATCACCGATCGTGCCGCCTGCGATCAGCTCGCGCGCCTTCGTGTGGTGCGGCGCATACCGGTAGTTGAACGTCACGCGCACCCGGCGGCCCGTCCGTTCCACCGCGTCCAGGATCGCCTGGCATTTGTCCTCATCCACGGTCATCGGCTTCTCCGTAATGACATCGCAGCCGAGCTCCATCGCCCGGATAATATAGGTATGATGCGTACGGTCCACGGTGGTCACGATGACCGTATCCGGCTTCACCTCGCGAATCATCCGGTCGAAGTCTTCCGCCTTGTACGCCGGAACGGCTGCCGCGCCGTACACTTCCGTAAGACGCTTGTTGGCATAGTTCATCCGTGTCTGGTTCGTGTCGCAGAAGGCCAGCAGCTCCGACGTCTCCTTGAACTGCGCCGCAATCGCGGACCAATAAAATTCCGCCCGTCCTCCGGATCCTACCAGCACATACGTTTTTTTCGTACCCATAACTCCAGTTCCTCCCCCAGTTGCACCGGCTGCCGCGCGTCCTAAGACCCCGGCTCCGGTGTTCTTCTCGGGCTTATCGTACCGCGGTGCCCTGTGCTCCACAATCGCCCGTTCCCCCAGACCATGGACCATTGCGGCAGAAGCCCCTCTCCTGCACGATCGGTTGGTGCCGTGGCGGATCGGTTGGTCAGGTACCCGGCGGCAAAACGCCAAAAACACCCGGCTCTCCCAAGGTAAGGGATGAGCCGGGTGCTCCGGGTGAAGACTATACGTTAAACTTCATGCTATATTTTAAACTCACGTTACACTTTAAATTTAATGGTCAGGCGCTGCAGCTCCTCGGCCATCTCGGAGAGGGCTTCGGAGGAAGCGCGGATCCCCTGCATCGAAGCCAGCTGCTCTTCGGCTGCCGAGGACACCGCCTGGGTCCCGGAAGCCGTCTCTTCCACCATTCGCGTAATCTCGTCCATATGGTGGACGACCTGCTCCGCTCCCGTGGTGACTTCCTGCACCGAAGCGGACACCTCCTCGATCTGGCTCGTCACATCGCCTACGGAAGAGCGGATCTGCTGGAACGACTGTCCCGCATCCGCTACGACGCCCATGCCCTGCGTCACTTCCTGGGCAACGCTGTTCATGGAGAGGACGGCTTTGTTCGCTTCTTCTTGAATGAGTGATACGAGCTGCGAGATCTGCTGAGCCGATACCCCGGACTGCTCAGCCAGCTTGCGCACTTCGCCGGCCACTACCGCAAAGCCGCGGCCGTTCTCGCCTGCCCGCGCCGCCTCGATCGCCGCGTTCAGAGCCAGCAGGTTCGTCTGGCCGGCAATGCCGGTAATGACTTCGACGATCTGGCCGATCTCCTGGGACCGCTCACCGAGGGTCTTGATGGTTCCCCCAAGGCCTTCCACATTCCGGTTAATGGAGCCCATCTGCTTCTCGATGGTTTGGATCGACTGCGCCCCCTTTTCCGCCTTCTCCAGCGTCTGGGAGGCATTCGATGCCGCCTGCTGTGTGCTCCGTGCAATCTCGGTCATGCCCGTGGACATCTGGCTGATGACGTCGGACGATTTCTGGATGCTCGTCACCTGCTCCTCGGCTCCCGCGGCGACCTGCTCCACCGTGGAGGCGATATGCTCCGAAGCCTTGTTCGTCTGGCCGGCGCCGGAGGTCAGCTGCTCGGCTGCACTCGACAGCAGCTTGGTGCTCGTCCCGATCTGCCCGATCAGCTCCCTCAGGTTCTGCGACATGGTATCGAAAGCCGCGGCCAGCTGCCCCGTTTCGTCCTTGGCGTTCACCTGAAGGCCGCCCCCCGTCAGATCGCCTGCGGCCACACGTTTGGCCGCTTCGGTCAGCGCCACAAGCGGTCTGCTGATCGACCGCACCAGCAGGAATCCCGCAGCCAGCCCGATGAGCAGCACAACCGCGGCTGCCCCGAATACGACGCTGCTGCGCTTCGTGCTGGATTGAACGCCTTCCTGGTGGGCCTGCTGGGCCAGCTGCTGCTGCAGCTGAATCAGCTTTTCAATTCCCTTGACCGTTTCACCGCCGTAGAGCGTGGTCGTCTTGGCTCTCCACTCCGCCGCTTCTTCGAACTTCCCTGCTCCATATAATTCGAACCACTTCGGACGTGCATCCATGTACTTTTGATAGGACTCCTGCAGCGACACAAGCATGGTCTTTTCTTCTTCCGTCCGGCTGCCTTTCGCATAGGCGTTCAGATTATCGCTGAACACTTGGTACAGCTTCTTCTCGTCATCGAGGATCTTCTGCTTGTCCTCCGGCTTGGTCAGCACCATGAACTGCGCGAGACCGAACCGGAGCTGCCACAGCGCGTTCTGCGCATTGCCGAGATACACTGCGGACATGGTATTGTTCTCGTAGATCATGCGGACCTGTTCATCGGACTGCCTGCTGTTGTACTGATTCAACATCTGAAGCCCGAGCATAGCGGCCAGGAAAAAGCCGACCAGCACATACAGCTTGGATTTGATCGTATTCAGTTTCATATGGTGCGCTCCCTTGTTGTTATGTAACTGCATACTCTCTTTTTCGACATATGGCGACATTTTCTTTAGCTTTGAGATATACTTTTTTCCTTCTATTCCCAAAGCCGTTTCGTTGAAAAAGAATCCCACTTGTGCAGGACCTATCCGTATTCGCACGGACACATCCTAAGCAGACCGTCCGTCCGCCGGAGTTCTTCTTCTGGTGGCACGGGAAGCGGGGTCAGGAACCGGCAGGAATGCGGGCTGCACCGCCGCCCTCTTCTCGGAACCTGTCGAACTGCTCCTGGATCTCCTCCACCACATGGTCGATGCCCGCATCCTTGAGCTTGGCACGGAAGTCGCTCATGACCCTCTCCCAGTCCACATCCGCTTCATAGAGCTGCGGAAGATATTCGCCGGTGATCACCTGAAGCTGGGCCATTTCGGATTTGACGGGCGCCAGGTCCGGTACGAATCCCAAGGTGGGCGCAAGCACGGCATCGTCATCCCAGCTTCTCAGCGCCGCTGCGTATTCCGGTGAAATGTGCTCGCTGAACCGGGCATACCGGATATCGTCCCAGGCCCAGTGGACCGGCGTATAGCGGCGCTCCGGTGGGATTCCGTCATAGGACAGGGCACCGTCCTTCAGCTTATAATGAACCCCTTCGATCCCATAAGTAAAAAGATCGAAGTTCTCCTGACTGCTCCTCAGCCAGTTCACGAAGGC
This sequence comes from Paenibacillus sp. S-38, assembly GCF_049942825.1. Classification (NCBI taxonomy): domain Bacteria; kingdom Bacillati; phylum Bacillota; class Bacilli; order Caryophanales; family Paenibacillaceae; genus Paenibacillus; species Paenibacillus sp. S-38. Next base: position 1,397,035 of record NZ_CP187970.1, on the reverse strand, counting down.
CACCGACTCCTTCACATGGGCGCTGGTGGACAGGACGGACAGGATGTTATCCGCCGCCGTGAAGAGATACTTGGGCTTCTCCGGGTGAAGATACACGTTCTCGAGCTCGCCTTCCGGATGAGCCTCCTTGAAATCATCAATCCGCTCCGTCTGCTTCATGACCACGCTCCATGTTGCAGCCACCTGCCCCGAGAGGAAGGCTCCCTCGGGATCAGGGAACTGCGAGGTGACGGAAGGCGGGTAAGGCGCATAGCCTTTGGCCTGCCACTCGTGCATCTTCGCCATGATATCCTTGAACCGGTCGGATTCGTAGGTGTTCCTGACCAGCAGCTGCGGATCGGCAGGATCGATATAGACCGGGGAATTGAAGAACCCCCCGGCGAGGAACGCCGCATTGCCGTATTCGCGCAGCAGAAACTTGCCCGTATCATAATAGTAAGGGACGATCTCCTTCTCGTGCTTCGACACCGCCGCGAGATAGGCATCCATGTCCGCGATCGTGCGGATCTCCGGCAGGCCGTACTTCTTCCTCAGATCGCCCCGGATCTGCAGGAAGCTCTGGAATTCCGCCATCGGCATCACCCGCGGGATCCCGTAAATGCGGCCGTTTACCGTCACGCCCTTGAAGGCGTAAGCCGGGGTGTACTTCATCAGGCTGGGGCCATAGCCGGCGAGCGCCTCATCCAGCGGGGCGAGCACCTTCTTCGCAGCGAGATCCGGAATATTCGAATAAGCCGTCACCACGAGATCATACGGTTCCCCGCTGGCGGCAAGCAGCCATATTTTGTTCCAATATTGAGCATAGGGGATGTAGGTAATGTCCAGCTTCAAAGGGAGACCGTCCCGCGCCAGCTTGGCTTCGACGGCCCGGATCACCTCGGCCTCGTTCGCAGGTCTCTCCAGCGGGAAGACGATCCTAAGTGCCGCAGGCTGAAGGGACCGGCTTTCGGCCTCCGGCCGGGAGGACGCCTGTCCGGGGCCTTCCGGCCGGGAGAAATGGCGAACGAGGAGGAGCATTCCTGCTGCAGCAAGCACCGCGGCGAGCAGAAGCACGAGCGGAGCGTAGATTTTCTTTTTCAATGAAGCTCCCCCCCTTCGTTAACTGTAAACGGATACAAACAAATCCCTTCAAGCCGGTCCGCCGCTCTTCTCCCGATTGTACCTCAATCCTTCCCCGCGGGGATACACCATTCTACTTTCTACTCGTATCGTTGTCCCCCGGCTTCATCAGCACCCATAACAAACACAGCAGCCCCCTTAGGAGACTGCTGTGCGGTGAACCGGAATTTAGGTTCCTGTACCTTCTGCTTCACGACCATGCGCTCGGACCACTCTCCGGCATCCCGCAAAATTATTTTTTGCCCGCCGCCTGGTAGCGGTCGTACTGCGCTTGTCTGCCTTTGATTACGTCTTCAATGCCCATTCCGTTCAGTACCTTCATGTAAGTGTCGAAGTTATCGAGGCTCTCCTTGCCCGTGATGAACTTGATATTCATCTCATTGACGTAGGTGGTGATATCCGGCATGACCGTATTCTCGGTGCCCGCTTCATCCGGCAGCGCGTAGACGAACGGGAACGGCGGCTTGATATACTTCTCCATCTCCTTGTCGATCTTGGCATGCCAAGGCGCCACGAGGACATCGGTGGATTCGACCGACTGCTCGATCGGCAGGTTCACCGGGTTGATGCCGAATTTCTGGATAAAATCATTGTCCTTCCCTTTCTCGGTGAACTGCTTCTTGCCGTCGACCACCTCATACGTCTCTCCCTTGAGGCCCCAGGCATAAATCTCCTTGGCCTCCTCGCTGCTCGCATAGTCGAGGAACCGGAACGCCAGCTCCGGGTCGGCCGCGTTCTTCGAGATCCCGAATACCCCGGTAATCGGGTTGCGGCCCATGTAGAACTGGTCGCCATGCGGCCCTTTGAGCGGGGCAATGCCCTTGATCAGCGGCGTGTTCGGATCGTAGTCCTTGAAGAGCTTGCTGTACACCATCGACGTATAGTAGCTGAAGTTGAACGTAACTCCTGTAATGTTCTGCGAGAACTTCGAGGTGATCTGGTCCGACGTCGTGGAGGCGAAATCCTGCTCCAGCAGGCCTTCCTTGTACAGCCCGTTCAGATAAGTGAGGTATTCCTTGTAAGCCGGCTCGTAGTAGGCATAGTGCACCTTGCCGTCCTTATCCGTATAGAAGCTGTTGGCCAGATCCATGCCGAACACCGGTCCAAAGGCGCTGGCAAGCAGCTTAGGCTGGACGGAGAACGGAATCTCGTCCGCCTTGCCGTTGCCGTTCGGGTCGCCGGACTTCATCTTCCGGAGCATCTCTGTGAACTCATCCAGCGTCGTCGGCTCCTTCAGCCCCAGCTTATCCAGCCAGCGCATATTCACCATAAAAGTCGGCATATAGTTCTTGGTGACCGCGAGCTGCGGGATGTAATATATTTTGCCATCCGGGGTCGTTAGGCTCGCCTTCAGCTCGGGATATTTCTCGAACAGCTTCTTGATGTTGACGCCGTACTTATCAATGTATTCGTTCAGCGGCTTGAACAGGCCGCCCTGGATATTCTTCATCGTCTGGTCCTGGTCGAGCAGGTAGACGATGTCCGGCAGATCCGCCCCCGCCGCAAGCCTCGGACTGATCGCATCCTGATACGTCGTCGGAGGGATGAGCTCCCAGTTCACGGTCACCCCCGCCCGCTTCGTGACCTCCTGTACGATCGGCGCGTTCGTCAGATCCACGTTATTGCTCCACGCGTTGGTCGCCAGAATCTTCAGCGCTGCCGGCTTATCCGTCACCGGCCCCGCCCCTGTATAGTTGAAGCTAGGCGACGCCGTATTGGTCCCGCTCTGCGCCCCCGCCGTCTCCCCTCCGCCTGCCGAAGTTCCTCCGGTACCGGTACAGCCCGCTGCCAGCACCGCCGCCAGGCCTGCCATCACCGCCGGTTTGGCCATGCTTTTCGCCTTACTCTTTTGGTTCATGATTTTTGCCTCCCTGGGTTTTATTGTATTGCTGTTTTGCCTTTTGCTGTTTTGCTGTTTGGGTTTTGCGGTTTGGGTTTTGCTAGTTTGGGCTTTACGGTTTTGGTGTTTTGTCTTTTGAAGCCCTCATTTTGAAAGCGACCTTTGAGCGAAGCTCAACGGAGCGCAAAATGTGCGTCTGATTTTAACGTTTTGGCGTTTTGATGTTTTGTCGTTTCATGTTTGGCTGTTTAAAGGTTTTGCTGTTGTGTCTTTGCCCTTCCCCCTTGCCGGCGAAAATATGTCATTTTGGTAGCGACCTATGAGCGAAGCTCATCGGAGCGCAAAATGACATATTGAGCTATCCTTTGACCGCCCCCAGCGTAATCCCCTTCACAAAATACTTCTGGATAAACGGATAAATCGTGATAATCGGCAGAATGCTCACGACAATCGCCACATACCGCACCTGCAGCGTCGAGACAGCCAGCGATGTGGCGGCCGTCTCCCCGCCCATCTTCTGCAGCACCTCCGGTGACGCCATGATGAGCACCCGCCGCAGGAAAATCTGCAGCGGCTGCAGCTCCTGCTTGCCCAGATACAGCAGCGCGTTGAAAAAGTCGTTCCAGTGGGCCACCGCATAATACAGCGTGAGCACCGCAAGCGTCGGCTTCGTCAGGGGAATCGCAAGCCGGAACAGGAGCGTGAATTCCCGGGCCCCGTCCATGCTCGCGCTCTCGAAGATCTCATTCGGAATATTCTCGAAGGCCGAGCGCAGGATCATCACGTTGAACGTACTGACGAGCACCGGCAGCACCATCGCCCACCGGGTGTTGTACAGGCCAAGCTCGGTGATCACCATGTAGAGCGGGATGAGCCCGCCCGAGAAATACATCGTGAACGCGATATAGAAATTCAGCTTGCGTCTGAGGAAAAACCGTTTCCTGGAGAGCGGATAAGCAGCCAGACACGTCGCCACGATATTGAACACCGTCCCCACCACCGTATACCAGATCGTGTTGTAGTAGGCCCGCCACAGGTCCGGGTACTGCAGCACCATCCGGTAGCCGCTCAGGCTGAAGTCGACCGGAAACAGCGTGACGAGCTTCTTGTCGATCGCCTCCACCGAGCTCAGCGAGACACTGACCACGTACAGGAACGGATACAAGGTGATGACCACCGCCAGAAGCGTGAGCGCATACACCAGCACGTAGAAGCTTTGATCGATCCATGATTTTTGCATAACCGCCTTCACACCTCCCTTTGCTTGACCTCTACCACAGCGACATATCGTTCACCCGCCGGCTCAACCGGTTGGCGAAGAACACCAAGGCGAACGAAATCACCGAGTTGAACAAACCCACCGCCGTAGCAAAGCCGAAATTCTGCGATTCGATGCCCTGCCGGTAGACGTAGGTCGAGATGACATCCGCCGTCTCGTAAGTCGCCCCGTTGTAGAGCAGATACACCTTCTCGAAATTCACGCTCATGATGCTCCCGATGGACAGCAGCAGCAGAATGACGATGGTCGGCTTCAGGCTGGGCAGCGTCAAATGCCAGACCTCCTGGAACTTGTTCACGCCGTCGATGCGCCCGGATTCGTACATCTCCTGGTCGATGCCCATGATTGCCGCAATGTAGATGATCGAGGAGAAGCCGAAGCTCTGCCAGATCCCCGAAGCCGTGAAGATCGTGCGGAACCACTCGGGGGCCATCATGAAGTTGATCCGCTCCATTCCGAGGCTGGCGAGCAGGGTATTCACGATGCCGTCCGACGGCGACAGGAAGTTGATGATCATCCCGGCGATCACCACCGTGGAGATGAAGTGGGGCAGGTACGTCACCGTCTGCGCGAACCGCTTGAACAGCCCGTTCTTCAGCTCGACGACGCAGATCGCGAAGAGGATGGGGATGGAGAACCCGATGACCAGCGGGTAAAAGGCGAGCAGGAACGTATTGCGCAGCAGCCGCCAGAAGTACCGCGAGTTCACGAACTGGAGCAGCCACTTGAACCCGACCCAGTCCCCTCCGAAGATGCCTTGGCCCGGTGTATAATTCTTGAAGGCGATCAGAATGCCCGGCATCGGCAGATAACAGAAGATGAAGTAGTACAGGAATATCGGCAAAAACATCAGGATCAACGCTTTGTCCCTTCGCAGCAGCTTCCCGAGGGGGATTCCTTTATTGTCCAAATGCACACGGCTCCTTCCCGGATGAATGAACGGAAGGTACCGTCCCGTTCCTTGTAGAGTAAGTGTAGCAAACGCTTTCTTTTGCAGAAATCCGAGATTTTTTCGATTTCCGGTACTTTTTTAGGGCATTGGGCCAAAAAAATACGCCTGCACTGATCGGATTCCGAATCCGATCGGCACAGACGTCGTTATGGTGGAAGGGGAGCCTATACTATACGGGTTATCTCCTCAACGAAAGCCGTCCCGAAGCGCCTACAGCTAGCTTTCGAACTATCGGTCTTCCGGAAGGGACACGCCTTCCGTATATCGCGGAAAGGCCAGGGTCACCGTCGTCCCCTGTCCCAGGGCGCTTTGCAGGCTCAATCCATAGTCCGCCCCGAAGCGGAGCTGCAGGCGGTCATTGACGTTCTTGAGGCCGTAGCCTTGGGAGCTGGCGATCAGCACCTCCCGTGCCGTCACCGCATCCATGCCCGGCCCGTTATCCTCGATGGTGAACGTCACCCGTTCGCCCTCCAGGAACCCGCGCATGGCGATCCGGCCCCGGCGTTCCCCCTTGCGGATCCGGTCGATCCCGTGCTCCAGCGCATTTTCGAGGATAGGCTGGAAGATCAGGTTGATGGTATCAAACTCCAGCACCTGCTCCTCCACCTCGCAGTGGAAGTCAAAGCTGTGGCTGTGCATGACGAGCTGGATCTGCATATACGCCTTGGCGTTCTCGAGCTCGTGCCGCACCCGGATGATATTCCGGCCCTTGTTGAGTACCGTGCGGTAGAACTTCGATACGTTGGTCGTGATCTCGCTGATCTCCAGCGCGTCGGCCTGCAGGGCCTTCCAGTTGATAATGGACAGGGTGTTATAGAGAAAATGCGGATTGATCTGCGTCTGCAGCGCTTTCAGCTCGGCTTCCCTCTGGGTGATTTTGCTCTGGTAGACTTCTTCAATCAGGGTGTTGATATTGTGCAGCATCCGGCCGAAGCGGTTGGTGAGCTGCCCGATCTCATCACGCGAAGGACTCGAGACCTCGACCTTCAGGTTCCCGTTCTCGACCAGCATCATCGTCGTGTTCAGCTTCGTGATCCGGTTCACGAAGGTGTTCGAGAACATCCGGATGAGGAACACCAGGATAATGAGGCATACCGCGATAATCAGCGCCGTGGCCCCGACGATGCTGCGGGCATCGACCGCGATGGCATCCTTCGGCGTGTAGTAGAGCAGCTCCCAGCCGGCGCCCGGGATCTCCTTGCGGAGGTACAGGTACTCCGTCTGCCCTACGGTCAGGTAGCCGCTGCTGTTCCCGGGAGCCTCCGGCTCGCCCGGAGCATGCCCCTCCGGCACCTGGAAGTCCCCCGGCATCGCAGCGCTCCGGGCGGTGACCGTCCTGCCCTCCCGGTCCCGGATGCTGACATGATAGGCATCCGCCTGAATCTCACGGAGCCCCTGGAACAGGCTGTCCTCGTCGAGACTGAGGAACAGCACCGCCGAGGAGGCGGTATTCGTCGCCATGTCGTTGTCGGCGAACAGCCGGGTGGCGAACACCTTGCCGTTGTACCCCATCCACTGCGTGCCCTCCTGCTTCAGGCTGCGGGACCACTGCATCCCGTGAATGAGCTCCAGCGGCAGAATGTAATTCCCCCGCAGAATCTCGGGGTTATCCGTGAATACGGAGATCTGGAGCAGATCCGGGTTGAAGTCGAGGATATTGCTGAAGAACGGGTCGACATAATCGCGGTACAGTCCCGTGATATTCCCGTTATGATGGACGAAGATCTGCTTGAACACGATATTCTGCGTCACCGAGTTGATCACCGCTTCGAACTGCCGGGTCCGGAAGTCCAGTCCCTCCGCCAGTCCGCCGATGGATTCGCCCAGGTTCTGCTCCGCCTGCTGCAGGAGGAATCGGCTGGCCTGATAGTAGGAGAACGCCCCCAGGACGAGCAGCGGGATAATGCAGACGACCAGATACGAGCTGAACAGCTTCTGCTTGAACCGCAGGTTCTGAAAGTAATGGAGCAGCCGGTTCATTCCCATCTCAGGAGCTCATCTCCCTGTACTTGGCCGGGGAGACGCCGTAGTGGTTCTTAAAGATTTTGCCGAAGTACGAATCGCTCGTATATCCCGCCCGCTCGCTGATCTGCGCCACCGTCAGATGGGTATCGCGCAGCAGCTCCGCCGCCTTCTGCATCCGCACCCCCGTGATGTATTTAATCAAGGGCTGTCCCTTCTCCCGGCTGAACAGGTAGCTGAGGTAGGTCTGCGTGAGGTGCACCTGCTCGGCAATCCAGCTCAGGGAGATATCGTGCATATAGTTCGCCTCAATCAACCCCACGACATCTTTGATGACCTTCTTCGTGTGGAGGGCTCCGCTCTCATGAGCGTCTTCCACCGGGATCAGGTCGAGCGCCCTCTGCACGCTGCTCTCCAGCTCCTCCAGGGAACGGCAGGAGAAGAGCCCTTCGGCGTAATGGGACCAATCAGGCTCCCCTTCCCTGCCTGCGGTCTGCAGAGCCTTCCGGGTCAGCTCCATGCACAGATACTTGGTATAGATGACCGAATGCTGACCGCTCCGGCCCACCGTCTCGAAGAACAGCCCCATGCCGCGGCGGAACCCGTAGTCGTCCTTCGCCTCCAGATGCCAGTACAGCCGGTCCAGCAGCTTCGTCAGCGCGTCCGCCGGGAGCGGCCTTACCGCCTGTGTCCGGTCGGTGTAGAACACGGTGCCTTCCTTGAAAAAGAACTGGTTCTCGAGCAGACCCTCCATCCGCTCATACTCGTCCTTGAGACCTTCGGGCGTCTCCGGCCTGCCGACCACGACCGTACATGGCTGCCCGTACTCCATCAGTCTTTGCTGAAGCCGCTCCCCGAGATCCCCCTCCGGCTCACTCAAGGCCGTCTGCTCCTCGGAAGTCAGAATGAACAGCAGGCACTGGCTTTCGTTCAAGTGGACGAGCTCCCAGTCACTTTGTACCATCTCCCGAAGATCCTTCTGAAAGGCTTGGTCGTTGCGCCCAAAAAAGCGGCCCTCCATGTGCACCAGCATCATCCGGATTCTTCGCCCGCTCAGCCCCACTCCCGCCCCGGCCAAGGCCTCCCCCGCATCACCGTCCGTCCGGCCGCCGATGAGATCAAGCAGCAGCCGCTCCTTCTCGTAGACCAGGCCTTTATGGTAGCCGTCCCTGAGTGTGATCTGCTGCGCCTCCAAGGCCTTCTCCTGCCGGCACAGCTCCATGGCTCCCGTCAGGACAGCCGTAAACTCCTGCACGTCGATCGGCTTCAGCACGTAGGAGTGAATGCCGTAACGGATCGCCTGCTGGGCGTATTCGAACTCTCCATAGGCGCTGTAAATGATGATCCGAAGCCCGGCGTATCGCTCCCTTGCCCTCCGGCACAGCTCCAGCCCGTCCATGAACGGCATCTTGATATCCGTAAATAATAGATCCACCGGATGCGCGGAGAGCACCTCCAGCGCCTCTTCGCCGTTCTCCGCTTCGAGCACCGTCAGCTCCAGTCCGAACTTGCGGATGAGGAACCGGATGCCGTCCCGCTCTATCGCTTCGTCGTCCACGATCAGGATCTGCAGCATGCTTGATCCCCCTTTATATATGCAATCGCTTTCATACTTTGCTGCACTTCTGTGCTCCTTGTACAGGTATAGCATATTCAGTGAAAGGTTCTCAAGGATTTTCCTCCCAGCGATCTGGATGGATCAGTCCTGCACCGTGCATAAGTTATCCGCCCGAAAAGCGACCCCTCATTCATTATTTTACCGGAAGTTAATTAACCACCTTTTCCACCTTTCAACTTTCCTCAGAATTTGTTAGAATGCAATGTCGGAACTTGTAGGCGCAGAGGCCTAACAAGAATCTAATATGGAAATATTTTCTTGATAAGGGTGGCTGAATTAACATCGTGGGAACGAATGGAGAACTTCAAAAGAAGCTGCTGCCCAGGCACATCAGCATGATGGCCATGGGCGGCGCGATCGGCACCGGCATCTTCAAGGGCAGTGCGGAAACCGTCTCCCTGGCCGGACCGGGTGTGGTCCTGGCTTATGTATTTGCAGGCCTGCTGCTGCTTGTGGTCATGGGAGCGATTGCCGAGATGGCCATCGTCTACCCGAACACCAATATCAAGGGCTTTGTGCTCAAAGCCTTCGGCAGCCGCGCCTCGTTTGTCATCGGATGGCTCTACTGCCTGCTCTGGCTGGCGGTCTGTGTAATCGAAGTAGTCGTAGCCGGGAGCTTCCTGCAGTATTGGCTGCCGCAGATTCCGATCTGGCTGCTCAGCCTCATCTGTACCGGATTCCTCATCGGGGTGAACCTGATGAATGTCAAGCATTACGGTGAATTCGAATTCTGGTTCGCCGGCCTCAAGATTGCGATGATCATCGTGTTCATCATTCTCGGCGGCTGCATCCTGCTCGGCATCATTCCGAGCGGCCAGACGGACTACTGGAGCAACTTTACGCAGCACGGCGGCTTCTTCCCGAACGGGGCGGCGTCCATCTTCTCCGCTCTGCTCATCGTGATGTTCTCCTTCGGCGGCTCGGAGCTCATCGGAGTCTCGGTCACGGAGGCTAAGGATGCGGAGCGCGTTCTGCCGAAGGTCATCAAGAACTTTATCTGGAGAATCATCCTGTTCTACACGCTGCCGATCCTGGTCATCTGCGGTCTCATTCCATGGAATGAGCTCAGTGACCAGTCGAGCCCCTTCGTCCAGGTGCTGTCGATCTCGGGCCTGCAGGGTTCGGCCCACCTCATGAACTTCATCCTGATCATCGCGGTCCTGTCAGCGGCCAACTCCGGCATCTACGGCTGTACCCGGATGCTGCATTCCCTCGCCGTTGAAGGGGAGGCGCCGCGCGCCTTTGCGAGAGTGTCGGACAAGGGCGTGCCGGTCTACAGCTTGACCCTCACCGCGGCGGCCTTGGTCTGCGGCTCCATGATCGCTTATGTGGCGCAGGATCAGGTCTTCGGACTGCTGATGGCCTTCCCGGGCTTTGTCGTCTCGCTGGTCTGGATCGCGATCTGCTTGGCCCAGCTCAAGCTGCGCCGTATGTATCCGTCGAATCCGAGCTTCAAGCTCTGGGCCTTCCCTTATATTACACTTTTCACCACGGTGGCCTTAGGGATTATTGCCGTACTCTTCGTACTCGACGAAGCCAACCGGATCAGTATCATCGCATCCCTGGTTGTTCTTGCCGCACTCACCGTCATTTCCATCTTCAAGTTTAAAGGAAAGTAATCGACCATCCCCCGAAGACATGCCTTACCGCATGACCCGGGGGATTTTGGCATGTCATACGGCAGAGGACCGGATATAGGTGCAGCCTCTACACCGCTCATCTCCAATAGGAGCTTACGGGCGCCCCCTTTTATCAGCGGCTGTTGTCGACCACATCCGGGTCATACGTCACCACCCGGTTATTCTGGTTATTGCTGACGCTCCCGTAGCTGTCCCCCGGCGAGAAGGAGCTCGCTCCCCCGTAATTTTTGGACGCGCTCGACAAAATAATACACACGGCGTCCCCGATGTGTACCGTAGAGCTCGGTCCGACGCTGTCGACTTTGACATTCCCTACAATAGACGGCATTCGTCAAACCACTCCCTTCCCTTTCTCGTGATCCATGATATTCGCCCAGCGCCCGATCGGTGCCTGTATACAAAAAAAGAGGCCCTCCAATATTGCTGCGAATGACAGCTGTTTCAATCTGAACGATCTTCCCCAAGCCTGAAGGATATGAACGAATATAATAAAACAAGCTGAAGCCCTTAGGTAACTGGGCTTCAGCTTGTTTTTTCAGTTATTCAATGATGTTCAGAGACTGAAGAGCACGTAGAAGAATCGTTACCCCTTGAGCCCGATCCGCATGGGAAGACGGAGCGAATTCATTATCTCCCATACCTTGGATCATTCCCGCTTTGATGACAAAGGCGGCTGCGTCACTTGCCCATCCGAAATTTGGTTATTGTCTGCGAATCGCGCGAACAGCTGTGTTTTTTCCGCTGCACTGATCCCATCGGTCTGGACACGGCCGCTGAACTTCATGGCGTTGAACATCATCTGAGCCATCTCCTCCCGGCTGACCTGTGCATTCGGCTTAAAAGTGCCGTCGTTATAGCCGTTGATCAGACCCGCCTTGGCTGCGGCCTGGATTGCCTCAGCATGAACGTAATCCGTTGCCACGTCGCTAAAAGATGCTCCGGAGTCCGCTTGTGGAACAATTCCGAGTGCGCGGGTCAATAATGCTGCGAATTCCGCGCGGGAAATACTGCGGTTCGGCGCGAAGGAGTCGCTGCTATCGCCGGTCACAATCAGTTTGGAAGCCAATGTATCGATGCTTTCCTTCGCGTAATGTCCCTCTGGTACATCGGAGAACTCTTTTTCATTCTCGATGACCATATAAATCATATTTCCATGGGTCGGCAGGATGGCTGTGTGCTTTCCATTCTCGACCGCAAAGGTCGTAGGTACCGGATAAATGCGCTTGGTAACCGGATCAATCATAACTCCTGCCAGGTGTTTGGTCTGAACGTCCGCTGCGCTTTCCGGAAGAACAAGTGTATTCGTCATATTAGGCTCTAACGTCATCTTCTGTCCTTCTTTGGTGACAGCTTCTACGCGAACGGTAACCGGTGCTGTCAGCACCCTAGCTCCCATACTGGTCAACAGGCAGCCCGCTTCAGAGTTCGACTCGGCTACCGTGACAGAAATTTGAGTCTGCTCCGGCGCCAAGGCCATCTTGTCGAGCTGCTGCGTATATTACAAATAAGCAGAAACGGGTCCATTATGGATTTACCCTTAATGAACCCGTTCCCCTTATCCTGCCATATTCGCGTTGTCAGAAGGTTAGATTAGTACGCTGCCAACTCAGTCTTTTTTTTGTAGAGAATCCAGCAGGGACTTGATATCCGGATTCAGATTCAGCGTATTAAGAATGATTTGGAGAGCCTCCGCCCGCGTAGAGCTGCTGTTAGGCTCAAATCGGCCCGGACCTTTTCCTTGAATGATTCCTGCTTTGGCTGCATCCTGGATTGTCTCCTTGGCATAGGACTCTCCTACGTCTTGGAAATTCCCTGGTGCCTGGTTCTTGTCTACCTGATTCATGTTGATGAGCCGGGACATGATCACGACAATCTCTTCACGGGAGATCGTCCGGTCCGGTTGGAACGTGCCATCTCCATAGCCTCCGATAACACCGGCTGCCGCGAACTGCTGAATCGCATCCGCCGCCCAGTGATCGCCGATATCCTGCAGATTCACCTGCTGCGAGCCGCTGACTTGAAAGAGGCGGGAGAGGATGGAGACGAATTCCCCGCGGGAGATGGCTTGATCCGGCTTCGCCGTTCCGTCCTCATATCCTTGGATCACGTTCAGTCGGACGAAGAGATCGAGGGTCTTTTGTGCCCAGTGTCCCTTCGTATCCGATACCTCCGCAGGAGCTGCAGTTTTCTTGGCTTCCTCCACTTTGGCCAATACGTTCTCCTTCACGCTGCTGTCAGATTTTACAACGCTGCTGTTGAAAATCCCGGCGTGTTCGGGGTTAGGTGGTGCAGGTTTGGTATCCGGCACGGGTGTGTTGGGTGCAGGTGTGGTTGGTGTAGATGTTGATGTGCCACCTCCACCACCCCCGCCGGAAGATTTCCGTGCAGCCTTGAGGACGGTCAGCGTGAACGCCTTGGTATCCAGCGCTTGGCCCTTCTGTACCGTTGCCGTCAAGATCACTGCCGCATTGCCCGAGCTGTAACTCGGGCGTATCACGGTGCCCGTATCCGATATCACGTTCGTCTTATCCGACGACCAAGTGATCGTTGTGCCGTTCAGGCCTGCAGCAGGCAGCGTAACATTACCTGTTACGGAATCCGGCTGGTCGTTGGACTGCAAGCCTACGAGCAGTGCCGCTTTATCGGCTGCCACTGCCGCAGCATCGGACAACGGTACAGTGAGGTCGAAGGTCTTCTCCAGCGTCGCTGCACCCTTGGAGATGGTCGCTGTCACTTGGACTGTTTCCGTTGTATCGCCGCGTGTCACTGCACCACTTGCGTCTACCCGGTTTACATTGGTGCTGGTCCAGGTAATAACCGTGCCATGAAGTCCGTTCCCAGGCAAAATCACATTCTGCGTTACATGAGCAGCAGAATCTCCGCTGGCATAGCCAACTTCGAGCGCTTCCTTCGCCAGGGTTACGGCATCGGCGTCGGATAAAGCATCAATACCGCCGCTCGATCCCCCATCAGGTTCGTTGCTGGTCGATCCTCCGTTGGAGCCTTCCGAAGAGGTCTGAGCAGCCTCCAGGACGGTCAGCGGAAACGGCTTGGTATCCAGGGCTTGGCCCTTCTGTACCGTTGCGGTCAAGACCACTGCCGCATTGCCTGAGCTGTAACTCGGGCGTACCACGGTGCCCGTATCCGATATCACGTTCGTCTTATCCGACGACCAAGTGATCGTAGTGCCGTTCAGGCCTGCAGCAGGCAGCGTAACATTACCTGTTACGGAATCCGTCTCGTCGTTGGGCTGCAAGCCTACGAGCAGTGCCGCTTTGTCGGCTGCCACTGCCGCAGCATCGGATAGCGGTACAGTGAGGTCGAAGGTCTTTTCAAGCGTCGCTGCACCCTTGGAGATGGTCGCTGTCACTTGGACCGTTTCCGTCGTATCGCCGCGTGTCACGGCACCACTTGCGTCTACCCGGTTGGCATTGGTGCTGGTCCAGGATATTGCCGTATCATGAAGACCGCTCGCAGGCAAAATCACATTCTGCGTTACATGAGCAGTAGAATCTCCGCTGGCATAGCCGACTTCAAGTGCTTCCTTCGCAAGAGCTACGGCATCGGCATCGGATAAAGTATTCGGTGCCGGCTCCAGTACTGTCAGTTGAAACGGCTGGGTGCGGGTAGCTGCACCCCGGCTGATCGTTGCCGTCAGCGTAACGGTTTGGTTCCCCGTCCCATTCGCGGGCCTGCTGACCACGCCTGTGTTGGTGATGACCCCGGCGTCGCTCGTCCCCCAAGAGATAGCGGTACCGTTGATCCCACTGAGTGGAAGCGTCACATTCTGGGTTACGGCGCCGGCCGTATCCCCAGGAAGATAACCGACCGACAACGCTTCTTTGGCCTCCTCTACCGCTTCTTCATCGGTCTGCTCCAAACGCAGAACCTTCACTGGGAACACTTGGGTATCCGATGCATTCCCTCGGGTAAGAGTCGCCGTCAGCGTGGCAGTCACGTCACCTGTCGAATAGGCCGGACGTGTCACGGCCCCACTGTTCGTGACAACAGCCGGTGTGTCTGAAGACCACGAAACCGTCGTACCTTGGGCTCCGGAGGTCGGAAGCGTTAAAGCGCTCTTCACCGTATTCTGATCTTCAAGAGGAGCATAGCCCACCGCAAGGGCCATCTTCGCCTCCGCTACCGCCTGCGCGTCACTCAGCGCTTGTTCAAGGACGGTTAGCGTGAAAATTCTAGTGTCCGTAACATTTCCTCTAGTAATCGTAGCGGTAAGGTCTACAGTGGCATTTCCTTGTCCGACAGCGGGGCGCTGCACGGTACCCTGCTCGGAGATCACCGAAGGATCGCTGGAGCTCCACGTTACCGTCGACCCGTTGTCTCCCGCCTGAGGCAGCGTGACATTGCTTTGTACGCCGGCATCGGATTCATTCGCCGCATATCCGATGGCGAGTTCACTGAGATCTTCTGCTACGGCTTCATCATCGGGCAGCAATACGGAGACATTGGCATCCGTCAGCGAGAAGGCACCCGCATCTTGATTAGTGGTGATGATGCTTCCGTTAGCTGATTTCATCGTCACCGATGTAAACGCAATGGAAGTAGGAGCTGCGGGGGCATCATCCTTCACATCCATAATCAAGTCCATCACTACCTCATCCGAGCTGGCTTGAATCGGATTGTCCGGGTCGTCCGCCTTGATATTTAAATCCATCGTATACGTACCGTCCCCATTGTCGACTACGATAGGGGCATCCACGGTGGCATAGCTTGATAGATTAGGACCAGCGGAATAATAGCCGGAATCTGTATACTGCCAACCTCCGTCAATGGGTACCGTATAATTGGATGTGTCGAACACATCGCCGTCATACGTCAACCGGATATGCAGCTCTTCCGCATCGGCATCGGATGTGAGTCCGAGCTGGTCTCCCCGGATGCTGATGGATGCCACAAGATATCCACGGTCATACTCCGGGGAATCGGTGGTTACCTTCAAACCAATTGGATTGGTAGAGGCCAGTACTGTGGACGTTCCGCCTCCGATCGGGGAGAGCACCAAGGTTGCTGCAAGCAGGGCGTTCATGAAGCGTTTGGTGAAGCGAATACGATACATTGGATTTCCTCCCGTTACCATCTTGTTGTAGATCGAAAGGGCTGCTCGTACAAGCAGCCTCTCTCGGTCTTCCTTCATTCATTTCCTTAAGGGGTATGAGAAAATAGGGTTGAATAATTCAGCGGAGTGAGATCCCATTCCCCACTCATCTGGAATGCCGTGGATCCTGTCCTAATCCCTTTTTTACGGATCATATTTCCGATGGTCGGAAGCGGCTCCGTGTTATTGGAGGAAGGCCTCCAATTCTTGTCCCCGATCACATCGACAACCTGGCCATTCTTGACGAGCTCGAACGCACAAACGACATATCCATTCCCGGTCATCTCCAGTTCGTTGTGATACCATTGAACTGGTGTAATGTCCATCAGATCATAGAATGTATAATTGATTACAATGCCGAGCGTTCCCGGGTATATTTGATTCACAGCAGCATAAGGCAGCGGATTGATATCTCGATTCTTCATGACTTCCATCTGCTGTGTATTCCGATTGTACCGATACCCTACTACCGTGTAATTCTGTTCGCTCTCCGAGTGGTTGTAGAACTCCAGTTCAATCCTTCCCTCTGGCCCCCGGGCATACTCCGCAAAGTATACGCCTGCGCCCTGCTGTTCTTGAACCACAACCTCGATAAAAGCACCTGTCCCATCTGCAGCGATCACCCAATACCCAGTGGTTCCCAGTCCGGATACAGCCACTTTAAACACCTTCCCGTTCAGCGGCTGCGGTACGTCCGGGGTCATCGCGCCTTTCGGTTGGTTGTATATGGTAAGGCTGTTCTGCGTCGGGAAGAAAGCGGAGAGATCATACGAAACATCCGAGACCCCCTGCTTGGTTAGGATCTGTTGGTTATTCACAACCTGGACGGCCATTACATCGATCGTCGCATTCGTGACTCCGCCGCGCCCATCATCGGCCGTCACAGTTACCGTGGTTCTGCCATGCCCGGCACCCGGAGAGATCGTCAGCGTGCTGCCGTTCATGGAGGCTTGCACCAGATTTCCATCTGCCGCGGTGGCGGTATAGGTCAACGTATCGTTATCCGGATCACTGAACAGATGAGCAATAGAGAACTGGTTGGCCGGCACGCCGGTGCCGATCAGCTGCAGCGGTACGGTCCCTGCGACTACAGGCGATTCATTCGAAGAAACGTTCGCCGAGAAGGTGGTTTGCACCGAGTTGCCCGCAGGGTCGTGGGCGGTCACGGTGATAACGGCTTGTCCGTCCGCCATGCCCGTTACGATGAGCTGGCTGCCGTTAACAGAGACGGAAGCGATGGCTGAATCGGAAGAGACTGCTTCGTAAGTGAGCGTATCCCCGTCTGCATCACTGAACACAGGTGTCAGATTCACCGTCACGTCGCGGTTCGGGTTCATCCGCTGGCTGCTGATTGGAGCTGCTACCGTAGGTGCCTGATTGGGCCGAACAGTGACTTCAAAGGACCGGGTCACTGTACCGCCATGGCCATCCACTGCGGTGACGGACACGCTGGCCGTACCCACAGCCACTGGGGAGAGAGTCAGCCGGCTGCCGTTCATGGATACGGCTGCAGCAGCCGCATCGGACGAAACGGCAGTGATCGTCAGCGCATCCCCATCCGGATCGGTGAAGATACCGGACAAATCGATCGTTGTATCCCCACTGAAGAGAGTGACCGTCTGGTCCTGGATCGGCGAAGCTTGAGGCGCCCGGTTGATCCGGACAGTGAACGTGTCGCTTTGCTGTCCGCCCCGGCCGTCATTGGCGGTTACCCGAATCTCGGCTGTCCCACCGGTCACTGGGTGAATCGTGAGCTGCCCCTGACTCAGTGCAGCCGCCGCCACATTCGGCGACAGGGACTCTGCAGTCAGCGTCAGGGAGTCTTGATCTTCGTCGCAAAAGAGCGTGCTCACATCCAGTTGCAGATCGCTGTCTCCCCAAGTCATCGCCTTGTCTTCCAGGGCGTTCAGCACCTGCGGAGCACGGTTGATATCAACGGCAAACGTCCGGCTCAAGCTTCCTCCCCTGCCGTCCTTTGCGGTGACCGTCACCGAAGTCGAGCCCGCGGCCACCGGCGTAAGGTGAACCTGCTTATCCGTAACCGATACGCCAGCCAGACCCGGATCGGCCGATACCGCTTCTATCGTCCAGGAGTCTCCATCCGGATCCGTGAACAGTCCGCTGAAGTCTACCGTTTGGCTGCCCTCACCGATCGTGATCGTTTGGCCCGTCAGTGAGCCTGCCGCTTCCGGCTTACGGTTTACCTTTACCGTAAAGCTGCCGCTGACCGTGCCCCCACGACCGTCGTCCGCCGTTACCGTGACCTTGGTGCTCCCGAAGGACACCGGTACGGCCGTTAGCTTAGTACCGGATACCGATACCGTGGCGATGCCGGTGTCAGCGGAAGCTGCAGTCAAGGTCAGGGCATCCCCGTTGGCATCCGTAAAGCTCCCCGACAAGTCCACAATCTCCGCGCTCCCGTTCTCTTGAAGCGTAAGATCGGCGATCGGCTGTCCGAGCGCCGGTGCCTCGTTCACTCGAACGAGGAAGTCGTCCGTCATCGACCCGCCATGACCGTCGTCTGCTGTAAGGGTAACGGTCGTCGAACCGCCGGCGACCGGTGTAATCTGCACCTGCTTGCCGGCGAGGCTCACAGCGACAATGCCCGGATCAGCAGATACGGCCTGCAGAGTCAGGGAATCGCCATTGGTGTCACTGAATACGGAAGTAAGATCCACCGTTAGGGGGCCCGCACCGATCATGACGTCCTGATCCGCAGATGGGCTTGCCACCTGCGGAGCCCTGTTCGTACGGACGGTGAAGGCTTGAGAGGCTTGTCCGCCTTTGCCATCCTTCGCCGTTACCGTCACAGTGGTTTGTCCATCCCCTGCCGGTGTGATCTGCAGCTCAGAACCGTTGACCGTAACCGCAGCAACCTGCAGATCCTGCACGGCGGCCTCGAAGGTCAGCGTATCTCCGTCCAAATCTTCAAAGGCATTTGACAGCCCCACCTTGCCTGCCGTTCCCAGTGTCACGACTTGTTCTGCAATGACTGCGTCCGCGGCAGGAGCACGGTTGGTTGTGACCGAGATCATTTTGCTCACGGACCCGCCCTTGCCATCTATCGCTGCAACCGTAATGGAAGCGGAGCCAGGCCCCACCGGCGTCAAGATCAGCTCACTGCCGGATACGGTCCCCGCGGCCACCTCCGGATGATCCGAAGCCGCGGCCTCATACGTGAGCGCATCGAGGTCCGGGTCGTTGAAGTACGTGTTCAAGTTCACCCGCGTATCCCCCGCATTCAAGGTGACGTACTGCTCCGGAACGTCGGCTGCCACAGGGTGTTGATTGACCGTGACGATGAAATCGTCGGTAGCCTTGTTGTTATACTTGTCGAATGCCTGGACCCTGACCGTTATTTTCCCTTTCAGCCGCGGCTCCACCGTCAGAATGTTCCCGTTGACCGCCGCCGTTACAATCTCAGGTGCAGAAGCCGTTTTTACGAGCTGCGCTTTGTAGGAAGTAATATTGTTGTCAGCATCAGAGAATACTTGGAAAAGATCGATATCTTTGGTCGAGCCCATCGTGATCGTAAAATCACTGATCGGGCTTGCCACCTTCGGCGAGCTCCCCGTAGAAGAACCTCCGCCGGAGGAGCTGGTAGTAGTCGTTGACGCTGGAGCTGAAGTACTTTGTACTCCATTCACCGCCCCAATCTGCGACTGGACTTGGGTGTAGTTCGTAACGGCACTGCTCGGTGCAACCCCCGCCGGCAGCGTCAAGCTCTGCACTTGCGTTTGAGCACCCAGCGTAACCTTGGATGCAGCCGGTGCCAGGTCGAGCTGATTGACCGTTCCCGTGGTTCCCAATGTTACAGGAGCGGTCGTATCAACGGTCACTTTGCCGATATTGGCATTCCCCGTAATGGTAGAAGCCGTATTCACCTGCAGAGAGCCGACAGTTCCCTGAAGCTGTACGCTTTGAGCGCCAACCTTGACTGTCACCTGGTCGATGCTCGCTTCACCGCTTCCCACGAGCGTGGCGTTCGAAGCGACATTCACCTCTTGAACAAAAGCCTGTCCGAGCACCTCGACCCGTACGTCTTCCTTATTCACATCCACTGTAGTTAAGGTGGAATCCTTAAAGACTACAGTATTTGTGTCCCCGCCGTTGACCAGCGTCTTCCCCTTCACATCGATACTTTCGCTGTAAAAGTCCTGCTGCAGTGCACGGCTGACCTCCAGGTCGCCGGTAATCGTCAGATCCTTCATGGAGATAAAGTCGGCCGCTACTTTCAGCGTCCCATCAATCACACCCTGCTGACCATTCAGCAGCAGGTTGCCGCTGAACTCTTCTCCGCCGGGCAGTGCGGCTTTCCCGCTGCTGCGCAGCTCCAGGTACGTGATCTTGTTGATTTGGCCATCCGCTTCCTCGAAGCGAATCTTGGCCCCTTGCAGAATCTGGCTGTTGCGGGGGTGCAGAATGCCCTGCACCTGTTCGGACGCCGTGTATTTCCGTCCGCCGATGTATACCGCATCGCTGGAGATACGCTGGATCGTATGGGGCGCCCTCTGAAGGAAGCGTCCGGCCACCATAGCTACGGCTTGACGGTCCGCTTCGTCCAGCGGACGGAAGCGGCCGTCATCGCCGCCTTCGATCAGTCCAAGTTCTGCAGCTTTGGCTACGGCCGCCTTGGCATACTCCGCAATGGCTTCGGCATCCTGGAATGTGACAGAAGCGGCAGCTCCAGCAGGTGCCGCATCCTCAAGCGAAGCTGCGAAAATAACCGCCATATCCTGGCGTGTCAGAGGCTGAGCACCACCGAAACGGCCTTCGCCCATCCCGCTGACCAGCCCGGCCTTCACGGCGGCCTCAATATATGGATAAGCGTAGTGCTGCTCCGGAATATCTGTGAATGTGGGAGCCGATGGCGGGTTGGAGATATCCAATCCGAGTGCGCGGGTCAGAATGATGACGAAATCCTGCCGCGACATTCGGCCTGCGGGGTTGAACTGACCTTCTCCAACGCCTTCTACGATACCCGCTTCCACGAGCTGCTCAATCGTGCCTTTGGCATAAGAATGTTCAATATCTGTAAAGGCCCTCTTCAAGGGGCTTGCCTGAACTGGAGAAACGAGAGTACCCAAAAGTGCTGCAGTGGTCAGCACCTTGATTGCCTGATGTCTATACATGGGATGTACGTTCCTTCCTTCATCGGTTCTCATTGGTTTCATTGTCTTCCTATTCTATTTATGTCGGTTTTTGTCGAATTAATATTTAGAATCAATTTCCGGTTAACTAACGAATGCCCTCTGTCCTTAGGGATGCCAAAGGTCTGGAATGTACAATAAAAAAGACACGCTAATGGCGTGTCTCGGCCTGTTAACCCACCTTCCAAATTAGGAAGCATCTACAGGTCTTTTTTTGTAGAAGTTTTAATAAGACAAAAAAAGAGGCCCTCCAACGGGGAGGGCCTTAAGGTGTATATATTAAAAAGGGGGTCTTGAGACTTATCATACAGCCTTAAGATGAAAAGCATGTAACAAATAGATTTCAGTTGTGTAACAAATTTGAAAGCGCTGCAGATATAATGAGAAAGACTCTCATGATAATGAGAAAGGCTTTCAAATCTTTGATAAAACTTATCATTATAATGAAAATCAATATCAAATCGCTGAAAATCGCTATCAATTAAAGTATTTGCCAAAATTTCAGCCTTGACGTATAATCCGAGACATACAGCCACTCTATTCCTTCTAGTGGATGACAGCTAGAGAATACTGGGCTAATCCAGCCATCCGGACAACATACAGCATGGACTTCCGGAGAATACACTGTAGGAAAGGTCGGTGATCCCATGTACGACTACCATCATCTGCACCATGTCAAGGAACAGTCCCGTTCCAAGAAAACCTTATGGATTACGCTGCTTCTCACGGCTTTCTTCACGGTCGTGGAGATCGTCGGCGGCCTGCTCTCCAATTCGCTCGCCCTCCTCTCGGATTCGGCTCATATGATCTCGGACGTCATTGCCCTCGGGCTGAGCATGACCGCCATCTATCTGGCCTCGCGTCCGCCCAACGCCCAGTTCACGTTCGGCTATCTGCGCTTCGAGATCATCGCCTCGTTCCTGAACGGGCTGGCCCTCGCCGTCATCGCCATCGGCATCTTCATCGAAGGCGGGCGCCGGTTCATCGAGCCCCAGACGATCGATTTCAAGCTGATGCTGGGCATCGCCTCCATTGGTTTTCTCGTGAACCTGACCTTGACGCTGGTTCTCAGCCGCAGCATGAAGGAAGAGGAGAATCTCAATATCCAGAGCGCCTTATGGCACTTTATCGGTGATCTTCTTAGCTCTGCCGGTGTCATCGTATCGGCCGTCATTATTTATTTTACCGGGCTGCAGTGGGTCGATCCCTTGGTCAGTATGCTGATCGGCGGCATCATCTTCGCAGGCGGCGTCAAGATTCTGAAGGAATCGTATCTCATTCTGATGGAATCCGTTCCTGACCGCTTCAATCTCGATGAGATCCGTTCGGCCATCGGCAATGTCGAAGGCGTCGAAGACGTGCATGAGATGCACCTGTGGGCCGTATCGAGCGACCATTACTCGCTGACTGCCCATGTCTTCGTTGACGAAAAAGTGCAGCCCTTCTGCATCATCCTCGCCATCAACGAGACGCTGAAGGAGAGGTTCGGCATCGAGCACTCCACCATCCAAACGGAGCATGCGACAATCCATCCGCACGGTGACTACGGTAGGGAATTCCTGCGCAGCAAGGAAGAAGGCCAGTCCTTCTCTTGATGCCTTCATCCTTGGCCCCCCCCCCAAAAAACAACCCCCTTTCCCCAGCGTTCGGCTGGAGAAAGGGGGTTATCCATGTCGGCGTACCGCCATGCACCCAACTTATAAAGGCATATGAATGAATCAGTCCTGTCCCCGTTCGTACCAGTAGCCGGGAATGTCCCGCTCCAGCCGGAGCAGCGTCTCCAAGTAGAAGTAATCGCCCCAGCTCATATAATCGTCCGGCGACCTGTTGTCACGGACACTGTAAGAGCCGTGCAGCAGCAGGCCTTCCGCGTCGGGCTGGCCCATGGTGGAGTAGTTCTCCACCAGGGAAGTGACCGAACGCTGCAGGGCCGCTTCGATGTAGGCGCGCTCCGTATGCGCACTGTCCAGATGCGAGAGCAGCTCGATTGTGCCGGCTGCGGCAATCGCCGAAGCCGAACTGTCGCGGCGCGTCTCCCCGTTCACCGGCGCATCGAAGTCCCAGTACGCTACGCTGTCTTCGGGCAGATGCTCGTAGAAGAAGCGGGCCAGCCTGCGAGAGGTCTCCAGGTACAGCGGGTTCTTCGTATACCGGTAGGACAAAGCGAAGCCGTAAATGCCCCAGGCCTGCCCCCGCGTCCAAGTGGAGCCGTCCCGGTAGCCTTGGGCCGTTCCACCGCGCAGCGAATCGCCGTTCTGCGGATCGAAGAAAAACGTGTGATACGAGGAGTCATCTCCCCGGACAAGGAAGCGGCGGGAAAGATCTGCGTGCCGTACGGCGACGTCACGGTATTTCTCTTCTCCCGTCTGCCCGTAAGCCCAATACAGCAGCGGCAGATTCATCAAGCAGTCGATGATGATCCGGCCGCCGTTATGCGGGTCTCCTTCTGCCCCCCATGCCTGGATGAAGCCGCCTTGGGGACGCCAGCGCCGCATGAGGACATCGGCTGCTTCCAGCGTGAGCTTCCGGGCCTCTTCGTCCCCCTCGATCAGCCATTGGGCTTTGGCCGAGAGCGAATACAGGAAGCCGATATCATGGTGATCAAGCACTCGGTTCTGATCGAGCCGCTGGCGGAAGCTGTCGACCGTGCGGCGTGCGGCCTGACGGAAGATCGCATCGCCCGAGTATTCATAGCACAGCCAGAGCATGCCGGACCAGAAGCCTTCGGTCCAGTCCGTATTGTCGTTCAGAATGTACTTGTCTCCTGCACCTACATGAGGGAATCTGTCGCCAAACCGGTTGATGTTCTCTCTCGTCTTCCCTACCGCATCTTCGATGGCCTGCTGCCACAAGGTCATTAGCCGGACACTCCTCTTCGGATTGGGATGGGACCAGCATTCATCATTTCTCCTAAGGCTGGGTGGACAAACGGGCAATGAGCCCGAGCGGAATACGGATCTCCGGGGTATCGACAGCGGTGGTCTTCTCCTGAGGCGTCTGTTCTTCTTCCGCTTCCCCTTCATTGCCACCGAGCTTCTCGAGCATGAGCTCCATCGCAAGCTTCGCCTGATCGTTGTAAGGGATATCCAACGTCGACAGTCCCGGATAGCAGAGCGCGGACAGAGGATCATTGTTGATGCCGATGATCTTGTAATCCTGCGGCACCCGGAACCCCAGGCTCTGTACGGCCGACATGAAAGTGAAGGCCGTAAAGTCATCGAAGCCGATCAAGCCGACCGGTCCCTCACCCGCTCCGAGCTTTCCGATCCCTTCCACGGCTTCTTCTACCGAACCGGGGTACCGCTGCGTCTCGAGAATATCGGATGGCACCCGCTCCGGGAGCCGGGCGAGCCCCGCCTGGAACCCGAGCCGCCGCTGCGCGTCCACCGCATGCGCTTCCGGCCGGCTGAGGTAATAGAGCCGCCGGCAGCCGCTCTCATAGAGATGCAGCACAGCTGCCTCCACACCGCCCGCGAAGTCGAGATTGACGGCCCCGATGGCGATATCGCCCGGCCAGCCCCAGCCGTTGAAGAGCACGAGCGGCGTTCCGTCGCGGACAATCTGCCGCGTCGCTTCCTGCGACATCGCCAGACCGTGGCAGAACAGGCCGTCAACCCGGCGCTGCAGCAGCACGTCGAGATGCCGCTTCTCGATCTCCGGATCAAAGCCGGCAGCCGAGAACACGGACAAGTGGTAGCCGTGCAGGTGGGCCATGCGCTGCATTTCCTCGGCGAACCGCCCGTAGTAGCCGCCGAAGCCGGGCACGAGCATGCCGAGCTCATAGGACTTGCGCCGGCTGAGGCTGGCCGCCATGACGTTGCGGCGGTAGCCGAGCTGCTCCGCGGCTTCTTCGACCTTGCGGATCGTCTCCTCGGACATCGGAACATTCCGGCGGTTGAGCACGTTCGAGACCGTAGCGATCGAAACGCCAGCCGCTTCAGCAAGATCTACGATAGTAATCTGGCGTTTTCTGCTCATGCCATCCACAACCCCTTTACCTTGCAGAAATGAAGAGTAAGGTCCTTCATCCTGTTAATTGAAACGTTTAAACACATTTTACCTCCTCCATTTCTGCCCGTCAATGATTTTTCAAGCCCTCTATGAAAAAAGCTCCCCTTCCCTGCTGCCGCAGTGAAGAGAAGCCGGATAAGACCTGTTTACACACCAAGCCATTTCTTGAACAGATGCTTTGTCGTGTCGAGGTTCATCGCCGCGATGGAAGTCGTCAGCGGAATTCCCTTCGGGCAGGAACGCACGCAGTTCTGTGAGTTCCCGCAGCCCTCGATGCCGCCGTCTTCCATCAGCGCTTCGAGACGCTCATGCGCGTTCATCTCACCCGTTGGGTGAGCGTTGAACAGACGCACCTGCGATACGGCCGCCGGCCCGATGAAGTCCGTCTTGTCGTTGACATTCGGACAGGACTCCAGGCAGACGCCGCAGGTCATGCATTTGGACAGCTCATAGGCCCACTGGCGCTTGGCTTCCGCCATACGCGGCCCCGGTCCCAGATCGTACGTGCCGTCGATCGGGATCCATGCCTTGACCTTCTTCAGCGCCGAGAACATCCGCTCCCGGTTGATGACCAGGTCACGCACGACAGGGAACGTGGACATCGGCGCAATACGGATCGGCTGCTCGAGCTTGTCGACGAGCGCGGAGCACGCCTGGCGCGGCTTGCCGTTGATGACCATGGAGCAGGCGCCGCACACTTCCTCAAGGCAGTTCGATTCCCAGCATACCGGCGTCGTTGCTTTGCCCGAAGCGTTCACCGGGTTACGCTGAATCTCCATCAGCGCAGAGATGACGTTCATGTTGGGGCGGTAAGGCACTTCGAATTCCTCAGTGTAGGACTTGCCGTCTGCGGAATCCTGGCGTGTGACGATGAATTTAACCTTCCTGCTTGCAGCTGCGGTTGCTTCGGCCATGATTAATGACCTCCCTTCTTCTTATCGGTCGTATAGTCACGCTTACGCGGTGCAATGAGTGAGACGTCGACTTCCTCGTACGAGATCTGCGGGCCTTCCGCCGTCCATGTCGCCTTGGTCGTCTTCAGGAACTGATCGTCATTACGCTCAGGGAAGTCCGGCTTATAGTGAGCTCCGCGGCTTTCGTCACGCAGCAGGGCGCCGAGGGTCATCGCATGAGAGAGCTCGAGCATGTTCCACAGCTGGCGGGTGTAAGCAACCCCCGGATTGTTATAGCGTGCGGAGTCATTGATATTGATGTTCTTGTAACGCTGCTTGAGCTCGTTGATCTTGGCGATCGTCTGCTCCAGCTTCTTGTTATAGCGAACAACCGTCATGTTATCGGTCATCCATTCGCCGAGCTCTCTGCCCAGCACGTACGCATTCTCTTTGCCGTCCATCTTCAGGATGCTCTCATACTTGTCCGTATGCAGCTTGCCGTAACGGTCGAAGACGGAGGAGGAGATGTCGTCGGCCGACTTGTCGAGGCCACGGATATACTCGATGGCTTTCGGACCGGTCACCATCCCGCCGAAGATGGCGGACAGCAGGGAGTTCGCACCGAGACGGTTCGCACCGTGGTACTGGTATTCGCACTCGCCGCAGGCAAAGAGGCCCGGAATGTTCGTCATTTGGTTGTAGTCGACCCACATACCGCCCATCGAGTAGTGGACCGCAGGGAAAATCTTCATCGGAATCTTCCGCGGGTCGTCGCCCATGAACTTCTCGTAGATCTCGATGATCCCGCCGAGCTTCACGTCGAGTTCCTTCGGATCTTTATGGGACAGGTCAAGGTAAACCATGTTCTCGCCGTTGACGCCGAGCTTCATGTCTACGCAGACCGCAAAAATCTCCCGCGTTGCAATATCACGCGGTACGAGGTTGCCGTACGCCGGATATTTCTCTTCAAGGAAGTACCATGGCTTGCCGTCCTTGTACGTCCATACACGGCCGCCTTCGCCGCGTGCGGATTCGGACATGAGACGCAGCTTGTCGTCGCCCGGGATCGCCGTAGGGTGAATCTGGATGAACTCGCCGTTGGCATAGTGCACGCCCTGCTGATACACGGCACTCGCCGCCGTACCGGTGTTGATGACGGAGTTGGTCGTCTTGCCGAAGATGATGCCGGGGCCGCCTGTTGCCAGGATAACCGCATCGGCTTTGAACGTGTTGACTTCCATGCTTCGCAGGTCCTGCCCTGCGATCCCGCGGCATACGCCGTCGTCGTCGAGAATCGCGCCGAGGAACTCCCAGTGCTCGTACTTCTTGACAAGACCGGCGGTCTCCCAGCGGCGTACCTGCTCATCGAGCGCGTACAGCAGCTGCTGGCCGGTCGTTGCGCCCGCAAACGCGGTACGGTGGTGCTTCGTCCCCCCAAAACGGCGGAAATCCAAGAGACCTTCCGGCGTACGGTTGAACATAACGCCCATCCGGTCCATGAGGTGGATGATGCCCGGTGCGGCTTCGCACATGGCTTTAACCGGCGGCTGGTTCGCAAGGAAGTCGCCCCCGTATACGGTATCGTCGAAGTGCTCCCAAGGCGAGTCGCCTTCCCCTTTGGTATTGACGGCACCGTTGATGCCGCCCTGAGCACAGACGGAGTGAGAACGTTTAACCGGTACCAAGGAGAACAGGTCGACGTGTACGCCGGCCTCTGCTGCTTTGATGGTCGCCATCAAGCCTGCCAGGCCTCCACCGACTACGATAATTTTAGAATTCGCCATGATTGTCCGTTCCCCCTTAGTGCGTAGCCATCTGCGGCACTTGCTGGAACTGCGGATCCGTGAAGGCCGTCAGAGACAGAATGAACATAATAGACATGATTACGAACACACCCATCCACACGTAAGTGGAAACACGCTGTGCCCGCGGACCTACCGTAACGCCCCAGCTGACGAGGAAAGACCACATCCCGTTGCTGAAGTGGAACACGGCGGCCACAATCCCGATACAGTAGAATACAAAGTTAACAGTGTCGGTTGCGATGCTGTGCATCTGCACGCCGATGGCTTCCTGCGCCACATTGCCAAGCGTAATCTGGAAACGTGTCTGGAAGAAGTGGAACGCCACGAAGATGAAGGTGATGACACCGGTTACTCGCTGCAGGAAGAACATCTGGTTACGGAAGTAACCGTAGTTATTCACGTTGTTGCGGGCGGTGTAAGCCACATACAGTCCATAGATGGCGTGATAAGCCAGTGGAATCCAGATCCCGAAGATTTCAAGCACAAGCACGAGCGGAAGGCCGTGAAGCCATTCGACATGCTCCAGGAATCCCTCATGCCCTCCCTTGAACGCTGAGTAATTCGTCAGCAGGTGCTCGATCAGGAAGAAACCGACCGGGATAACACCCAACAATGAATGCAGCTTTCGAGAATAATACGAGTTTTTAAACATTACAATCCGTTCCCCCCTCAAGATAAGGCTTGTCACCGATTCGCCAAAACCATTTACCATTGTACTCCCGCGTACCTAGAGCGTCAACCGAGAAACCCCATCTTATTTTCCATGAATCGACAATCTTTTATGCAGTTCGCGGCAATCTTTGTGAACATGTCGTGACATTACCATACTACTCCCGTTTCGCTTATAATGGAAGTGCAGATTATTTATATCCTCTTATAACCTATATGCATAACCAATCCGTAAAAAGGGGGCCGCTCCCATGGAACATCTCATTGAATTCGCTGCTGTCGTCGAGCAGCAGAGCCTCAATAAAGCCTCGCAGCTCCTGAATCTATCGCAGCCCGCCCTCTCCCGCAAGATCATGCGGCTCGAAGAGGAGCTCGGGGTCGCGCTTTTCAAGCGCAGGGGCAAGCGGCTCGAGCTGACCCGCGCCGGCGAGATCTGCTATGAATATGCGATTGAGCAGAAGCGGCTCGAACGCAAGCTCCGTCAGGCGCTGCAGGCTTATTCCACCGACAGCAAGCCTGCCAGCATTATCATCGGCGCGTCGCTGACTACGCTGCAGTCCACCCTGCCGGAGCTCATCACCATCTACACGCAGGCTTATCCGCATACGGATATTAAGGCGGTGACCGGCAAGACGCACGAGATCGTCCCGCTCGTCAAGGACAAGAAGGTCGACATCGGGCTGGTGGCTTCCCAGATGTCCGATCCGGCGCTGACCTGTGTGCCGCTGTTCGACGACCATCTCTGCCTCGTGCTGCCTGAAGTGCATCCGCTTCAGGGTAACGAAGAAGTCGACATCCGCGATCTCCACGAGCTGCCGATGATCCTCTTCTCCCGCGGCACGTGGTACCGCGTGCTCATGGACGAGATGTTCCACCGGTACGAGGTGTATCCCGACGTCAAGATGGAGATCGACTCCTTCGAGGCCATCATCCGGCTGGTCTCTACCTGCAAGGCGGCTACGCTTCTGCCGGAGTCCTATCTGCGGCACAACTGGCTGGCGGACAACGAGGTCACCGTGCGTTACATTCCCGAGCTCGAGCAAACGAAAAGAACGACTTCCCTGCTGTTCACAGAGGATGCCGTTCTGGAGCCTTCCATACGCCGGTTTATCGACCATGCCGTCCTTCACTTCCGTTCGGAGGGCGGCACCCCCGCACCATAGGCGGATCCTGGCGCGGGAAAATCCGTTTCTTCTATTATATAGCGATATTCGCGGAGATGGGGAACGCCGGCCGGACCTATGGCCCCGGCTTCTCCTCCAGCCCGAGCTTCCGTGCCGCATAGGCTGTCGTCCCGGCCTGCAGCAGAATGGTGACAAGCACGGCCAGGAAGGTGACCGAAGCGATGATATCCGCATGCTCTACGCCCATCCCCACCACCATGCCGGAGAGTGCGGCCGGAATGACGCCGGTCTCGCGCACCCAGAACATGAAGAGCAGTTCATTGCGCTCCCACTGCGCCCGAGTGTCGGGAAGAGCGCACAAGAGAACCGTGATCGGCCGGGAAATCAGCATGAAGATGGCGATGACCCCGAGACTCGGCCAGAGATAGTCCAAGATGATCCCAAAGTCGACCTGGCTGCCGAGCAGGATAAAGATCAGCATCCGCAGGATGACCGTGAGGTTCTCCGCCACATGATGGAGCTCCTGCTTCCGGTCGGCAAAATCCAGCCCGAACAGCTCCGCATTCCCCCAGATGAGCCCCGCGGTGAAGGTGGCCATGAACCCGCTCACATGGAGCATCTCCCCTGCAAGATACGCGCCCACCGCAGCCACCAGCATCACGATCCCCGAGTAGTCCCGCAGAAAGCCGTACGACATGTGGGCCGCCAAGAAAGCAAGGACAAATCCGATCGCAATCCCGAGCCCGATACCGCCCAGCGCGGTAATCAGGAACTCCTTGACCGAGCCCCCTACGGAGATCGCTCCCCCGCCGGTTACCGCAGCAAGCAGGGTAAACGTAAGAATCGATCCGGTTGCGTCGTTAAAGGCGGATTCGCTTTCCACCGTCTCCCTGACTTTGGCCCGGATTTTCACCTGCTTGAAGACGGGTATCAATGTCGCCGGGTCGGTTGACGAGATGATGGCACCCAGGAGAAGCGCGTACATCCACGGCAGATGAAGCAGCCAATGGGAAGCCGCCGCGACGATCGCACACGTAATGAGCACGCCCGGAACCGAGAGCAGCGTAAGCGTAAGCCAGACCTTCTTGAGACCCCCGAGCCGGATATTGCGCCCACCGTCAAAGAGGATCAGGGTGGAGCCCACCGTCAGAATGAACTGGTTCGTAAAGGAGCTGCTCGGCTCCTCAATCCAGTGGAGGAGGGGGCCAAGCGCGATGCCGGCAAGCAGGAACAGCGCAACGTCCGGAAGCTTGAGAAGACCGGCCAGCCGGCCCACCAGCATTCCCGTCAGCAGGACGATGACAAGCAGATACATTACATGTTCCAGTGAAATTCCTTGTTCCATTTCGTCATCCCACCATTTTGATTTGCTTAATCGTGTTGTTCGTGAACGCCGGCCCGTTAGCGGATAACCGCATTCTCGAAGGTCTCGATCTGCTGATTCGTCCCGATAATGACCATAATGTCCTTCTCTTCCACCGTATCGGTTGCGGTAGGGGCAATGATGACGCCATCCTTCTTGTTGATGGCCACCACACTGCAGCCGTACCGCGCGCGCGTATCAAGCTCCTTCAGCGAACGGCCGGACAGACACCGTGGAACGGCCAGCTCGGCAATCGTATACTCTTTCGAGAGCTCGATATAGTCCAGCAGATTCGGCGAGACCAGCTGGTGCGCCACCCGGATGCCCATATCGCGCTCCGGATAGATGATCCGGTCCACACCGATCTTGCTCAATACTTTGCCATGGAGCTCCGAGAGCGCTTTGGCCACAACCGTACCGACACCGATATCCTTCAGCAGAATGGCCGTCAGGATGCTCGACTGGATATCATCCCCGATCGAGACGACCACACAGTCGAAGTTGCGGATGCCGAGAGACCGCAGGACCTCTTCATCCGTAGCGTCGGCTACGACGACATGGGTCAGCTTGTCGGCCATTTCCTCGACAGACTCCTCATCCTTATCAATGCCGAGCACCTCATAGCCAAGCTTCATGAGTTCCTTTGCTACGGAGGAGCCGAAGCGGCCCAGTCCGATGACAGCGTATTGACTGCGTTTCATGTGTTGTTGTTCCCCTATCCAATCGTAATTTTACCTTCCGGGTAACGGTATAATTCTTTCTCGGCTTTAGGTCCGAGAGCATAAGCTAAGGTCAGCGGGCCGAGCCGGCCGGCGAACATCGTAAGCGAGATCATTACTTTGCCGAACTCGGTTAGATCCGGTGTCAGCCCCATGGTGAGTCCCACCGTTCCGAAAGCCGAGGTCACCTCGAACAGTATCATCAGGAAGGAATGATCCTCGGTGGTCGTCAGCAGCATCGTAACGAAGATCACCAGGAACAGCGCGATCATCGTCAGGGTGATGGCTTTGAGAATCCGGTCCTTGCCAAGCCGGTAATGGAAGAGGACGATGTCTTCCTTGCCCCGGATCATGGCCACGATCGCCCCCACCAGTGTAGTGAAGGTGGTCGTCTTGATCCCCCCGCCCGTAGAGCCCGGCGAAGCACCGATGAACATCAGAATGATGGTAAAAAACTGACTCGCCTGCCGCATTCCGGCGATATCCACCGTGTTGGCTCCCGCCGTACGGGGGGATACGGATTGGAAGAGCGAGGCTAAGAACTTGCCTGACCAGGTCAGCGGGCCCAGTGTCTTCGCATTCGTCAGCTCGAACAAGAAGATGACCACCGTGCCGATGACGATCAGCAGTCCCGTGGCGCTCAGCACCACTTTGGAATGCAGCGACAGCTTCTTGATCCGCTTATATTCAATCAAATCGGAGATCACGATAAACCCGAGACCTCCAAGAATAATTAACATCATGGAAACCAGGTTAATCACCCAGTCGTCCGCGTAGGCGGTAAGGGAACTGAATTTCCCCGTAACCGATCCGAACAGGTCGAAGCCTGCATTATTGAAGAAAGAGATCGCATGAAAGATTCCGTAATAAATGCCCTTAGAGACTCCCAGGTCGAACGACCAGCGGATGGAGAAGATTACTGCGGCTATCGCCTCGATCGTCAGCGAGTACCGAATCACCTTGCGGATGAGCCGTACGATCCCTTCCATCGAGCCTTGATTCATCGCCTCCTGCAGAATCAGCCTTTCCTTGAGCGATATTCTTTTCTTGAGTACGAAGGCGAACAGCGTCGCCATGGTCATGAACCCAAGTCCCCCTACCTGAATCAGCAGGATGATGACAATTTGTCCGAAGACAGACCAGTACGTTCCCGTGTCGACGACAACCAGACCGGTCACACAGGTGGCGGAGGTTGCGGTGAATAAAGCATTGAGGAACGGTGTCGACTGACCGCTGGCTGTGGCCACAGGCAGCGACAGAAGAATACTGCCAATCAGAATAATGGCTGCGAATCCGAGCACCAGAATCTGCGGCGGCTTCAGCTCGAATTTCTTGGCGGCTGGCTTCAAATATCGTACACCTCGGTTCTCGAAATAAAGGCTTTTTTGCGCAAAAAAAAGACACTGGAAACCCAATGCCAAAAAATAGGTTCCTGTAACAAAGCCTACGAGGTTAGCTGACGGATTCGGATGTACAGGCACCCTATCATCACCGGCCTTAAACGGCCTTTGGATGAATTCACCCCTAAACTCATGGTTCCCCCGTTTTCCTTAAGAAATTCGGCTTTTTATTCAATTGATTTGAATTATAATCCTCTTTACTCTGCAGCACAAAGGCGTAATTCACCTAAAAGTCACGATAATCCCCTGGAAAGGGTATTTGTAAGCGTTATCTCCCTATTGACGCTCTCCCAATCATCTGTTTTCCTGCGCTTGCTCTTGAAATCATTGGATTTCGCGGAAGCATGTATGCTAATTTAGAAGAATATAATATACCTCACCCATTTCTGTCCCAAAAGGAGCTGTCCATGTCCAAGCGAATCAAGGAGCCGTCGCTTCTGCTGCTTGCCGTGATCGGATGCATTCTTTATTTCGGTGTCAACCTGTTCAGTCCTTATATGGAGGATGCCGAACGGATGGAGGAAGCGACTGAGGGGGTTCCCTCCGTTACACAGGGGCAGGCCGCCGATGCCGCCCTGCGCTTTGCCAGGGAGAAGCTGGGCCTCCGAGCGGAGAATCCCGCGACCCATGTGATCTACCAGGCCGTAAAACAGCAGAGCGGCTATCTGCAGAAAGAGCGGCTGTACGACGAATATCAGGAGCGCTTCGGAGAGAAACTTCCACTGGAGTTCTATGAGGTGGAGATCGGCGAACCGGACACCGGACTTACCCATTATATCCAAGTGAACTATACCAATCTCGGCATCATCGGCTGGGAAACCGGCCGTTCGGCTACCGCCCGCAGCGAGGGCGTCTCTTCGGAGAACGCTCCGGACTCCGAAGCCGTCATCCGGCAGACCCTGACCGATCTGGGGTATTCCCCGGATACGTTCGCCCTGGTTCCAGGCGGATCGAAGGCGCCGGGCCCGAATACCCTTCGGGTGTATCGGAGCAAAGCGGACACCATCGGTGAATCCCCGCTTGAGCTGCACGTCAAAGAAACCCGGGGCCGGATCACCTTATTCCGTCCCGAGTTTCCTGTGCCTGAAGCCTTCATCGACTGGCAGAATGCCCAGGATGACAAGGCCTCCCTGATGACCTGGACTTCCATGGGCCTGTCCACCGTCATGACGCTGACGGCCTTCATCCTGATTATCCGGGGCCGCCGCGACATCCGGTTCAGCCGAGGACTGGTCCTCACGCTGATCTTCACCGGCGTGTATCTGCTCAATAACTTCAACATGCTCCCGGCCTTCCGCACGGAGCACGGAAGCGGCCCGTCCGAGCCGCAGGCCGTATTCTACTTATGGTTCGTCAACATCTTCGTGCTGTTCATGGCGGCATCGACCTATCTGTCTCTGCTGGCCGGCAGGCAGCTGTGGCTGCGCAGAGGACTGAACCCCTGGCCGGTCTGGAGCGACGCCTCGTTCGGAGACAGCGTCCGTACGGCTATGGTCCGCGGGTACCTCTTCTGCCTGTTCGTGCTTGGCCTGCAGCAGGTCATGTTCTTCGCCGCCGCCGAGCTGTTCGATGTCTGGGCCGTGAGCGACCCGGCCGACTCGGTCTACAACATGCGGGTCCCCGGCGTCTTCCCGCTGATGGCCTGGGCGGCCTCCATCTCGGAGGAGGCCGTGTACCGGCTGCTCGGCATCGCCCTGGTGCTGTCGCTCACACGCAGCCGCTTCCTGGCGGTACTGCTGCCGAGCATCATCTGGGCGATGAGCCATACGCAGTATCCGATCTACCCGGTGTACACCCGGCTCATCGAAGTGACCGTCATCGGCCTCATCTTCGGCTATGTGTTCCTGCGCTACGGCTTCCTGACGGCGATCTTCGCCCATGCGGCGATGGACTCCATCCTGATGGGCCTGTCGCTGATGATCACCGGCAGCGCCGCCAACACCGCCGTGGGCGCATTCTACCTGCTCCTGCCGGCGCTGGCAGGCTGGCTGCTCTCCTGGCTTCACGACCGGTTCGGACCGAAGCCTAAGCCTCCGCGTGCTCCTCAGGAGCTTCCGCCGAATCCGCTTCCTCCGGCTCCCCAGCCGTAGCCTCCCCTTCCGTCCCGTTCAGGGACTGGAGGATGGTCAAGGCCAGCTTTTCTCCGATACCAAGAGGCTTAAAGTCTTCGGGCTGAGCCTCTTTTATTTTTTTGAGCGAGCCAAAATGCTTCAGGAGCGCCTTGCGCCGCTTCTCGCCGATCCCCGGCACCGAGTCCAGCGTGGAGACGACCATCGACTTGGCGCGGGTCTCCCGGTGGAAGGTGATCGCGAAGCGGTGCACCTCTTCCTGGATGCGCTGCAGCAGGTAGAACTCCTGGCTGTCCCGCGGCAGCGGAACGATCTCGGCCGGGTCGCCCATCAGAAGCTGGGCCGTCTTATGCTTCGCGTCCTTGACGAGGCCGCAGACCGGGATATAGAGCCCGAGCTCATTCTCGAGTACATCGACCGCCGCCGACAGATGGCCCCGCCCGCCGTCGATGACGATGAGATCCGGCATCGCCAGTCCTTCCTTGAGGACGCGCTCATACCGCCGGCGGACCACTTCCCGCATCGTCTCGTAGTCGTCCGGTCCCTGCACGGTCCGGATTTTGTACTTGCGGTACTCCTTGCGATCCGGCTTGCCGTCGGTGAAGACGACCATCGCCGATACCGGGTCGGAGCCTTGGATGTTCGAGTTGTCGAACGCCTCGATTCGCCGTACCGTACCTGTGCCCAAGTACTCACCGAGATTCTCGACGGCCTTCACCGTCCGCTCCTCGTCCCGGGCGAGCAGCCGGAACTTCTCGTCGAGCGCGACCCTCGCATTCTCGTTCGCCATGTCGACCATGTTCTTCTTGAGGCCGCGGCGCGGCACATGAACCTTGACCTTCAGCCAGCTCTCGAGCGCTTCCTTGATGTACTTCTTCGACTCCGGCGCGGCTTCCTCGTCTCCCTGCTGGGCCGCCGCTTCGGCCGTACCGGAGGTGTCTTCCACACGCTCGGCGGCAGCGGCCGCTTCGCCTTCCGCCCCGGTCTCCTCCTCGCCCCACGAAGGCAGGAACACTTCCTTCGGCAGGGCCGGATTCTCGCTGTAGTACTGCGTGACGAACGACAGGAAATCCTCGTAAGCCTCCCCGTAGTAAGGGAACATCGACGCATGGCGTTCAATCAGCTTCCCTTGGCGCATGTAGAGGATCTGGACGCACATCCAGCCCTTCTCGATCGCGAAGCCGAAGACGTCCCGGTCCGTCGCATCCGTCGTCGTGATCTTCTGCTTCTCCATCACCGTGTCAATATGCTGGATCTGGTCGCGCAGCTCCTTCGCCCGCTCGAAGTTCAGCTCCTCAGCCGCCTCCTGCATCTTTCGGCTGAGGTCCTTTTTGATCTCGTTATGCCCGCCGTTCAGGAATTTCGCGATCTCCGTGACCATCTTGTCATAGGTCTCCTGCTCTACTTCATACTCACAGGGGGCGACGCATTGACCGAGATGGTAATAAAGACACACCTTATCCGGCAGTGTGCGGCACTTGCGTAGCGGATACAGGCGCTCGAGCAGCTTCATCGTCATGTTCGCGGCATAGGGGTTTGGATAGGGGCCAAAATACTTGCCCTTGTCCTTCACCACCCGCCGGGTTACCTCGAGACGCGGGTGTTCCTCATTCGTAATCTTGATATAGGGAAAGGACTTGTCATCCTTGAGCAGCACGTTATAACGCGGATAGTACTTTTTGATCAGATTGCATTCCAGAATGAGGGCTTCCATGTTGCTTTCCGTTACAATATATTCGAAGTCGACAATCTCGCTGACGAGCAGCTGTGTCTTGATCGTGTGGCTCCCGGTAAAATAGGACCGCAGCCGGTTGCGCAGCACCTTCGCCTTGCCGACATAAATCACCTTGCCGTCGCGGTTCTTCATCAAATAACAGCCGGGCTGCTCCGGAACGAGCGCCAGCTTATTTTTGATGCTCTCCCGCACCTTGCGGCGCTCCTCGGGGGTCAGCTCCCCCTGTGTCGTCGTCATCTTCGGTTTCTCCCCTTTCCCTGCCGGTCCGCGGAGGACAACGGCAAAAAGCTCTTTTTCCCAGCATAGCAGAAAAAGAGCTTTGGTTCATGACTCAGAAAGTGTAAAATTGCGCGCAGCCTTGCTCTCTTACACTTTCCTCATCACGCGAGAGCTTTGCTGCCTCTTATTGGTGGCGGCCCAGCACGTTCTTCAGCGCGTCCTTGGACTGGAAGCCGACAACCTTATCCACCGGCTGGCCGTCCTTGAAGACGATCAGCGTCGGGATGCTCATCACGCCGAAGCGGGAGGCGGACTCCGGATTGTCGTCCACATTGACCTTCGCAATTTTGACGCTTTCGCCAATCTCTTTATCCAGCTCCTCAAGAATAGGAGCGATCATTTTGCACGGTCCGCACCAAGGAGCCCAAAAATCAACAAGAACCGTACCGGATCCTTCTACTTCGGCACCGAAGGACTGGTCAGATACATTCACGATAGCCATAGTTCAAATCTCTCCTTTTGCGGAATAAAGTCAACATGTAAAGTATACCACATCACTCCCACATTTCAACCGGACCAAAGTTTGCACAATTGTCACTTCCTGTCCTTTACATGCCTCTTGAAAATTGGGTATACTAATTCTATATGTGTGTCAAGGAGGTACTTGTCATGACGAACGATCCGAAACATCCGGAACTGCACGTGTATGAGGAAGGCCGGGACGATCTGATGGATACGGCCATGGGTTTCGGCGTATTCTTCGGTATCCTCTTCCTGATCGGTGTTGCGGCAACGATCATCTCGCTGCTGGTCAAGTAACGATTCCTGAACAAGAGAAAAGGCCTCTTCCGTCCATCCGGGCGAAAGAGGCTTTTTTGTGCCGTTAACCGGCGGGCGGTTATGGGGACATTTCAGGATACCGAGCCCCGCTTGTTATAACCGGACACTGAGACGACTTCCACGAACGGCCGGATCCGGTCCATGATGCGCCGCCCTTTGAATTCCTCGTCCCCGTCCTTGCTCGTGAAGCTGAAGTGCTTCTCAAGCGCATCGAGGTCATGGTTCGAAGTGAAGAACGTGGGCTTGCGGTTCATCCGGTAGTTGAGGATGGCGCCCATGACATGGTCTCTCAGCCACGGATTCAGGTTCTCCGCCCCCATGTCATCGAAGACAAGCAGATCGGTCTCCTTCAGGATGTCGATCGTCTCCTTGAGCTTCATCGGATCGTTGAACATCGACTTAAGGTCCTCCGCAAAATCCGGCATATAGACGATCGCGCCGGTGTACCCGTCGAGCGCCAGTTCATGCAGCATATAGCACATGAGGAACGTCTTCCCCGTGCCAAAGTGCCCTTCGAGGTAGAGCCCGGTCTTCTGCAGCCCGTCCTGGCGCGTGCGGAAGATGTAGCGAAGCAGCTGCTGCACTGCCGGCTGCCGCTCATCGTCCTTATCGATGATTTCGATCGTCGAATAGCCTTCGGATAGCGCTCGCTCGTCCACATAAAAGCTGCGGATCCGCTTGCGTACCGACTGCTGGGCCTCGTGGGCAAGGAACTTCTTGCAGGCCACCTTCTGGTCATGCACCCGCGTGCGGTCCTCCCCCGGCTCCACCGACAGCATCGAGTAATGCCCCTGCATGTCATTCGGGCACTTGTCGAGCCCCGGACAGTTCGAGCAGTTCTCGTATTCCTTTACATATTGATGCAGCTTGTTCAGGTTAAGCTTCATCGTCTGATAATCGAGCTGCGGATACTTCTGCCGCAGCTTCACGATCATCGGATCGGTCGCCACTTCACGCAGCTTGTCCTCCGCCTGCTGCAGCAGCCTGCGTCCCTGCCCTTTGCTCAGCATTTCCCCAAGCGATTCCATCCGGCTTCACCCTCCCAAGATGTCTATTGATATCAAGCCGCTACTCCTTGCGGATCCGCTGCCTGTCGAGCTGCTCGGCCATTCGGCGCAGCTCTTCCTGCTCGGCCGCCGACAGCTTCTTCGGCGCCGTCTCCTTCACGATCGGGATTACCGGCTTCTGGCGCCCACGTCCCCCTCTGGCGTTCGCGCCGCCGGCCGCCACCCCGCGTGCTTTTTGCTGCTGCTGGAACTTCTCCTGCTCCCGGATATACTGGACCGCCCCTTCGAACGTTGTGATCTGCTTGCCGAGCATGTCGGTAGCGGTCACGACGATCGACGATTTGGACCATGATCTTTTATTGACATAGATATAATGAATAAGTACGTTAATCACCGGTTCCGGGAGCCCGTTCACAAGCACGATCTCGGCGATGATCTCAAGCAGCTTCGTCGGCACCGAGCCATTGGAGAAGATCATGTCGAGCAGGAACGTATACGGCTCATTGCGCAGAATATAGTTATATTGATGCTGGTTGCATTCGCCCACGAACTTGTCGGGCACTTCCAGATAGAACTCCATCTCGACGACCTTGTCGCCGGAGCCCTCCGCGTCCGCATCCCCCGCGGCCTGGTCCCCTCTCGGCTTTGCGCCTTCCATCTTGGCCAGCACGAGCTTGCGCTCATCGCTGCGCTTGCGGTCGGCCAGGAAGGTCTGATTGGCCTTCGCCTGCAGCAGATCGAGATTGATCTGCCCCCGCTCGTCGAACACCCCGTCTTCATCCAGCAGCCGGCACAGGTCGGTCAGATACAGGTTGTACTTCTTCGCGACGAAATTCAGCGTCGCCATCTGCTCCGGCTCGTATTTGAGCTGCTCCACGTATTCCCGATTGGACGAATAGCTAGGGAAATGCATGATGATCTCCGCATATTGGAAGCCCTTCGGAGCCAGCTCCGGCTTCGTCTCGGCCGGGGCGGCGGCCGAAGCTTCGAAGAAGGCCTGCTCGAGCTCATAATCGATCACCTGCGTATTCAGCCGGAACAGGTCATAGAACGGTACCGACAGATTCTCGGAATTCGCATCCTTGAGATCCTCCGCTGCGGGCATCAGCAGCTCGTCGCGGAGGGCAAACACCGTGTACTTACCGACCTTGTCCCTCAGCAGCAGCGTCAGGTGCTGGTTGCGGAAGAATTCGCCCGGCGCCAGCGGCGGGAAGAGCGTATATTCATAAACATAGTCCTCGGACGCTGCGGCGAACCGCCTGCAGGTCTTCAGCAGGCCTACGGCCTCAAGCTTCGACGTCATCTCGATGAACTGCTGGCGGCCCCGCTCCCCGGACTCGAGCTCAAGGGCCATGAAGAGCTTGCGCTGCTGCTCCATAGCCGAGCATCCTACCTTGTCCGAAGGAAGCTGCTGGAAGAGCGTCTGGTAGACGGCGACCGCGTACGCCCCGATCATCGGCTGGTACATCGTCGCGAGCACCTTGTAATCCAAGGGGCTCAGCGAGAAGTCGCGCAGCACGCAGAACCGGTGATATTCACTAAAGTGGAGCCCATTCGTAATCCGCATTTCTGGTCAAAACCCCATCCGTGTGTTGAGTCTTACTCTTCATTTTAGCATAGGTGGGTCTATCCTTGTAGGAGGAAAAAGAAGGAGCCCGTCAGGGTCTGCAGTCTGCCGATCTGTAAGGAAAAGCAAAGCCCCGCCAAAAAGGCAGGGCCCGTCGATTGCATCCGTTAAAACATTTTGTATCCGTTCGTGCGCAGATACTTGATCGTAGAGCCGCTCAGAATGGCTCCGATTAGACCGCCCACCGCGGGAACATAGTCGACAAACGAGTACTCCGTGATGTTGGACGCCAGCGAGCCCGTGCCCCAGCCCCAATAAAGGACAAGCCCGATAACCAGCGCAATGTAGCCGTAGATCGGGAACCAGGTGGTCTTCATCAGCATGTTTAGGATAAAACCGAGCCCGAAGAAAAGAACGAACAGCAGCACGGTTACGATAATTAACTGCAGCAAGGCGAACACTCCCTTATTATCCTTATGGTCCCATTGTATATAAAAACGCCATCAGGGTAAAGTGAACGCTTGTTGAACTTGGGTACGCACACCGCCTTGCCATTCCTTAAGGAATTCAGCCTGCGAACAGCGACCAGATCAGCCGGAACCAGCCGATGATCGCCGCCCACAAGGGCAGGCTCAGGAGGACTCCCCACAGAATACCCAGATGAAATGTGCTGATGGTCCGCATGCGGCAGTCCTCCTCTCTCTACTATTCCATATATCGGCCGGAAGCCGGCCAATGTTTACCCTGCAGCCTCCTATATAAGGAAGAATTCAGAGAATCTTCACCTGGGTTTATTTGCCCTTTGGGGCGCTTTTCGCTACAATGATGAGGCAAGAA
This sequence comes from Paenibacillus sp. S-38, assembly GCF_049942825.1. Lineage (NCBI taxonomy): Bacteria > Bacillati > Bacillota > Bacilli > Caryophanales > Paenibacillaceae > Paenibacillus > Paenibacillus sp. S-38. Next base: position 1,356,104 of record NZ_CP187970.1, on the reverse strand, counting down.
GGACTGTCTGTCGGAGCAAAATAACCTATCCCCCTACATACAAAGGAGAGATCCCCCATGAGTGAAGTCGTCAATACATTGGAAGGCTGGTACTGCCTACATGACTTCCGCGCGATCGACTGGAACGCCTGGAAGAGCCTGACCGCTTCGGAGAGAGGCCGCGCGGAGGACGAGCTGTACGGACTGCTGCGCCGCTATCAGGACACGGAAGATGCCAAGCAGGGCAGCACCGCGTTCTTCTCCATCGTCGGGCAGAAGGCGGACTTCGTCTTCATGCACCTGCGTGAGACGCTGGATGAGCTGAACGAGCTGGAAACTGAGTTCAACAAAACGATCTTCGCCCAGGTGACTGTACCGACGTATTCGTATGTCTCCGTAGTCGAGCTCGGGGGTTACATGGCGAAGCCCGGCACCGATCCGATGCAGGATCCGGACATCCTGGCCCGCCTGAAGCCGACGCTGCCGAAGGCGAAGCACATCTGCTTCTATCCGATGAACAAGCGCCGCGAAGGCAATGACAACTGGTACATGCTGTCGGCCGAAGAGCGCCGCAACTTCATGCGCGGCCACGGCATGATCGGCCGTAATTATGCCGGCAAAGTGAAGCAGATCATCAGCGGCTCCATCGGCCTCGACGATTGGGAGTGGGGCGTCACGCTGTTCGCGGAGGACCCGCTGCAGTTCAAGAAGATCGTGCACGAGATGCGCTTCGACGAGACGAGCGCGCGCTTCGGCGAGTTCGGCGACTTCTATGTGGGCAACCTGCTGAATCAGGAGAAAATGGCGGCCATGCTGAAGCTGTAGTCAGAGCGGCTAGGCATCGCTGCAGAGGAATAGAAAAAGCCGGATGTCCCGCCTGGGTCATCCGGCTTTCTTCTATTATTTAATGGTATAGGTCGCAGTTGCCGAGCTGGTGGTGATCTTGGTCGAAGCGGCGGTTACCGCCTGGGCCTTATAAGTCCCCTTCAACGTTTTCTTCTGTGTGTAAATGATGAACTTTTTGACCCCGGTGGAATCGGTCGTGCCCGTATACTTCGTTACCGCGCCCGTTGGGGAGGTCACGGAGAGCGTCACGGAAGCTCCGGACACCGGCTTGCTGTACGCATCGGTAACCTTGGCCGTAACATACACGGTCTCACCCGCGGCATATGCAGACTTGCTCGGCGCGAGAGTAGTCGTGCTGGTCATTGGGCTCGCAGTCGTTGTTGTCGTTGTGCTCGTCGTCGGGCTCGTGCTTGTTGTCGTTGTGCTCGTCGTCGGGCTCGTGCTCGTTGTCGTTGTGCTCGTTGTCGTCGCACCCAAACCTGCCTGCACGGCCTTCCAGAATGACTCGTCCTCCAGACGCAGGCACCACATCGACACGCCCGCAAGGTTGTACGTACCCGCGAGACGCGTCTTCGCCTGGATGCTGTCCGCATTCTCATACCACAGCGTATGGGAAGATCCGTCAGCCGCCGTGTAGGTGGCATAAGGCGACTGCTGTACCGAATCCCATTTTGCGGAAGCTGCGTTGTTCGTCAGCAGAGCCGGCACATTCTTCCATGCCACCGCTTTGTGGCCCGTATTCGTCGTCGTATTCCAATCGTAGCCGTAAGCGGGCAGTCCCATCATGATTTTGCCGGAGGGAATCTGCGTTACCGCGTATTTCAGTACGGATTCCACCCATGGCAGTCCGGCTACCGGCCCAGGAGCCCCCCACGGACCATTCTGGTCATAGGTCATGAGCTGAATCAGATCGGCCGACTGCCCGAGGGTGTAGTAGTCGTATACACCCGACCAAGCGCTTGTCGGCATATCGCTGGTTTTGGCGATCACGGATACGATCGTCTTCAGTCCGTTGGCACGCATGGCAGAAGAGAGCTCACTGATGAATTGATTAAAATAAGGACGGTCCGAAGCCAGCATATCTTCGAAGTCTATGTTCACACCCTGGTACCCGTTTGCCTTGGCCGTGCTCAGAATCCGGTTCACCGCGTTCGCGCGGACCGCCGGGTCACTGACAATCGCATGAGCGACAGTGGAGGAGAAGGCGCCGTTCGCCTGGTTCGTGACCGCTGCGAACGATTGAATGCCCTTCGATGCGGCCAGCGTGATGGCGCTGGAAGGAGCCGTGCCGGTCACATTGCCCGTGGCATCCGCATTGAACGTCATCGTAGACATCGAGTTAAAATAGGAGCCGTAGCTGGAGACCGAGTTGTATGACTGGGTATCTCCGGAATAATAGACGTTGTAATAGCCAAGAACGACCTTGCCGGTAACCGCTTTCGCCTTGTTCGCGGGAACCGTCAGGGAGCCAAGCATCAGCATGGCAAGCGATGCGGCCAGGATGGAGTTTCTCTTCATGATGTCTTCTCCTCTAGTAGATTATGTAGCTTAATAGCACTAGAGTAAGAGAAACTTCCGAAGAAAGATACAAGCAGTTGATTCCAAAAGTGATATCAGGACCGGGGTAGGATAACACACAAAAAACCCTGCTACCGGAGTACCGGTAAAACAGGGCTTGCTTCACTTGCTATTCATCGTCTTCGGCTTCCAAGAGAGCCATTTGGCGTTCGATTTCCTTGCGCCGGAGATACTCCTCGGTATCCCGGTCCCGCTGCCGCGATTTTTCTTTGAGCCGCTCGATGGCGGGGAGAATCAGAATATCAATTTCCTTCTGGACGGTATGCACGAGATCATACCGGTCCTGCGCTTCCAGGTAGTGGCCCACGTCGATCAGCGCGTTGTAGCGGTCCAGCTCGTCGCGGGTCAGAAGCCCTCGAACTTGGACGCTGCAGTGCCGCACGTGCTAGAAGCGGCCTTTCTTCAGAACCAGCGGAATGCCCCCGATGATGTACAGGTACCGCAGGTCGACGATCTTCTTCATGACCGCCGCCGTGCCCCCCTTGATCTTCTTGGAGCCGACAATCCCGATCGCTTCGCCGCGTCCCAGGGAGGCCACTGTCCCCTTCGGCTTATACTCGAAGCTCTTCAGCTGGGACCCGCGGATCTGGGCCACCAGGTTGTGCGCACAGACATCCGCCTGCTGCATCGAGATCTGCGCCGTCGGAGGATACGGACGCCCCTCCGGGCTCATCACGATGGAGCAGTCTCCGAGCACATAAACGTTCTCATGCCCCGGCGCCCGCAGCGTTTCGTCGACCTTGATGCGCCCGCGCATCGTTTCGAAGCCCGCTTCATCCAGCATATGGTTGCCTCGGATCCCGCCGGTCCAGATGACGGTGGCGGACTTGATCTCCTCGCCCGTAGCAAGCACGACGCCTTCCGGCGTGCATTCTTTGATGGCGGTGGCAATCTTGAACGTAACGCCCTTGTTCTTCAGCACGTTCATCGCATACTCGACAAGCTCCGGATCGAAGCCCGGAAGGGCTGTTGGAGCAGCTTCCACATTGTATATTTTAACGATGGACGGATCGACGTCGAATTCCTTGCACAGCTCAGGGATGCGGTCGGCAAGCTCCCCGACGAATTCAATGCCGGTGAAGCCTGCGCCCCCGACAATGAAGGTCAGATAGTCCGTACGGGACGGCTCACGCTTGAACCTCGCGAACTGATACTCGATGTGCTCGCGAATAAACCGGACGCTGTTGATCGAGCGGATATTGAGCGCATATTCCTTCAGACCCGGGATGCCGAACGTTTCGGGCTCCCCACCCAGGCCGATGACCAGGTAATCGTACGACAGCGTCCCTTCCTCAAGGATGACCTTCTTCTCTTGAGGGCGGATCTGGACCACAGTGGATTTCACGAAGTCGATTTTGAACTCATCAATCAGCTTCAAGATATTGACACGCGCGTTCTCCGGGTTATCCGTCCCGGCCGCCGGCATGTGCAGATGGGTCGTAATATAATGGTAGTCATGTTTATTGACCAACGTTACATCCGCTTCATTGTAGTTCAGCTCTTTTTGCAAACGAATAGCCGTTACAATGCCTCCGTATCCTGCGCCCAAAATGACTATTCTAGGAATTCGACTCATGGTTCTATCCCTTCCATCACAGTAGATTTTCTCTATTTTTATAAGATCTGCTAAAACAATTTGTGAAATTTTACACAATCAGGACCAAAAAATAGGATTTTCTTTCCCTATTTTTCACTTCATTTACGCAAATTATAAGCTTGTCAAGTGCGTTTTAGAAAACAGTTTTAACCAATTCACCTGAAATAATATAATGATACGTGTGAAATAGCAAGCTTTATTTTGATTAAAAACCCGCGTAAATCGGCAATCTACCTAGAGTTACAGCCTATTTTCCATCCTGCTCCGCACAATCGAATTAAAATATATTATCACCCCCATCAATTAAATCATTCAAATGAAAAGAGGAACTCGTATTTTCATACCTGAGGAGTCCGATTATAATGTAGTGGATTAACAAGTTACGGAGGTGCATCATTTCAACATGACTAGCGAAGTGGTTGACATTATTATTGTGGGCGGCGGTCCGGCCGGGATGTTCGCGGCATTCTACGGCGGTATGCGTCAGGCCTCGGTCAAAATTCTCGAGAGCATGCCGCAACTCGGCGGCCAGCTCGCAGCCCTTTATCCGGAGAAGTACATTTACGACGTAGCGGGCTTCCCGAAGGTAACGGCGCAGGAGCTTGTCAACAATCTCCTTAATCAAATGAAGCATTTCCCTATTTCGGTTTGCCTCGAAGAGAAAGTGCTTAAGGTTGAGAAGAAAGATGAGCGCCTCTTCGAAGTGACGACGGACAAAGGAACGCACCAATCCAAGGCTGTCATCATCACCGGCGGCGTTGGTGCATTCGAGCCAAGAAGACTGGAGCTTCCGGAAGCGGCAGGCTATGAGAAGAAAAACCTCCACTACTTCGTAAGCGATCTGAATCAATTCGCGGGCCAGCACGTGCTGATCAGCGGCGGCGGCGACTCCGCGGTGGACTGGGCGCTCATGCTGGAGCCTATCGCGGCTTCCGTGAAGCTGATCCACCGCCGCGACAAGTTCCGTGCCCACGAGCACAGCGTGGAGAACCTGATGAACTCCAAGGTGCAGGTCATTACCCCGACCGAGATCACGAAGCTCGAAGGCGAGGACCGCATCGAGAAGGTTACCCTGAAGGACGTGAAGAGCGGAGAAGAAACCCTTCACGACGTGGATGCCGTGATCGTGAACTTCGGCTTCGTCTCTTCTCTCGGCCCGATCGCCGAGTGGGGCCTGAACATCGACAACGGTTCGATCGTCGTCGACTCCCGCATGGAAACGAACATTCCGGGCATCTTCGCAGCCGGTGATATCACGACCTACCCGGGCAAGCTGAAACTGATCGCAGTCGGCTTCGGCGAAGCACCGACGGCTATCAACAACGCTAAGGTTTATATTGACCCAACCGCCAAGCTGTCCCCAGGTCACAGTTCCAACATGAAGATGTAGCCTGTTTTACCGGCGCCTCCTTCTTTTCGAAGGAGGCGCTTTTTAGTTTTCATCTCACACCGTCTTCCGGCTTCGTCTGCTTCTCCCCCGAAAAAAAGAACCCAGGCATCAGCTCACCTGGGCGTCTCCATCTTTATAGTAGTCTAACTTGATCTCTCTGCGTTGAATTTCCTCAAGGAGCAGCTCTACAAATTCATCTTCCAGCTTCAGGCTGATGGCTTTGAAATACGAATCCACCAAAATCTCATTGCTAATCAATTTCATGGGAAGAATCACCTTATTCCTTAAAGTACCATCATATTATCATGCACCCAAAATTAGAACAAGCGTTCCTCTTATCCACAATTTACTGTGTACAACATGTGTATAGCCTGTTAATAACTGGTTAATACCAAGTAGAGCCCGGGGGGTAATGTGGACAAGGTTATACACAGGCTTGTAAGCCCTTCAATTGATAAAAAACAATAATCATATTTATTCGGGCGAAAAGAATATCTTTGGGCCCCATGCTCTGCAACGTACTCTGCGTGCCCCCGTATTACTAAGCATCCATCCGCGTCCTAAAAGAAAGGAGTTTTCTTATGGATACAAGGAAGATTACCGCAGCCCTCTGCTACTTCAGCATCTTCTTTGCCGGATTCCTGGTCCCGGCCGTCGTATATTTTCTTTCCAATGATTACGAAGTACGGCATCATGCCAAGAAAGCCTTGATCTCGCACATCCTGCCCTTCCTCTCTCTGTTCATCCTGATCATCCTGTGGCTCGCAGCACCTACCTTCACCGGCTTCTTCCTCTTCGGAATACTTGTCGCTTTACTCTATGGAGTGGTGATCATCTACAATGTCGTCAAAGGCATTGGCGTACTGCTCGAGCGATGACTCAGCCGCAGCAGACACTCAACTGGGAGAACCGTCCGATTGGGCGGCTCTCTATTTTTTTGGGATCACCATCTTTACAAATGAGGGTGTTTCCATTATGCTCAAAGAGTAAGTGATTTATTTCACATCCAATTGTGAAAATATTCACCAGCAGCAAAACAAAAAGAGCTTTCCGCTCATTCCCCTAATTCGAGGGAACGAAGGGAAAGCCCGTAATCTTCATGACATCATGTTACTCGTCGCATTTCTCCGGTGTTCCTTCATATCCGGCCGGCTTGAAGGATGAACCGCAGCCGCACGAGGCCACGGCGTTCGGGTTATTGATGGTGAAGCCGCCGCCCATACCGGATTCCTGGTAGTCGATCTCCACACCGTAGAGGTACTTGGAGCTCTCGCCGTCAACGACGACCTTGAGGCCGTGGATGTCGTACACTTTATCTTCATCGTGCTGGTTATCGTCGAAGCCCATGCCATAGGAGAAGCCGCTGCAGCCGCCCTCCTTGACACCAACGCGCAGGAACAGGTCAGGCGCTTCCTCCGCAGCCAGCATGAGTTTGATTTTATCCGCAGCCGATTCGCTGATTGTGATCATGAACGTTCTACCTCCTTAGGGTATATCAAGCCGTCAGACCTTAGAAGGTCCGCTGATATTGTAGAATAAGCGGATCGAGTATATCCCATCCGTTACTTCAGATTATACTCCTTCCCTCCGTACGGCTCAAGAGGGGGTGTTCTTGTGATGACGGACCGTTTCGTAATATTTGAGGAGCAGTTCATCCAACTGCCGACTGCACTCCTGCACTTCCGGATGCATGAGACCGAAACGGATGCCGAGCGTGACGAGCCGCTCCCTGAGCTTCTCGATCTCAAGGGAAATGCTTGACTGCAGATCGAAGGAACCCGGGACCAGCAATACCGCACCGCCTTATGTATGATGAACACCTGCAGGCAGCAGGAGCATCTTCTGATTTGCTAAAAAGTAAGTATACTAGAAACACTCCCTATTGAGAATAGGAAGCATTCCGTTTTATTGAAATTTCAGCCATACATGCCGATGTCGATTGGTTTTTACTGTATCACGGTACCGCGGGAAGCCGAAGCGATTGTCGATTCCTGTATTGCCCCTTACAAGTGGTAGGTTTATAATAGGAATATTGTGTTTTGAAAAGTACCCTCATACCGGGCCTGATTCCATCCGTCATTTCATCAGAATCACCGGTTGGCCTTCCTGCACAAATACAGGCGGCCTCACGGGATACACTATACCCAATCGTACTTTTCCTGCAGTTTCATTTCGCGTTCCCAGCAGCATATCCTTCAGGAACGCTTATACAGTTAACGGAGGTGGGTTTGATTATGAGCACCATCATCAGCGGCCAAGATAGACGCATGGCTGAAATCGCCGAGAAAGTGGAGCACGGCGAGCGTCTCACCCTGGAAGACGGGGTATTTTTGTATGAGTCGGACGACCTGCCGACCATTGGCCAATTAGCGAATCGGGTCAACCTGCGCAAGAACGGCAAGAAGGTGTACTTTGTGGACAATATGAGCCTTTATTTTACCAATGTCTGCGAAGAGCACTGTGCGTTCTGCCATTTCCGCCGGGATGAAGGGCAACCGGGGGCTTATACCCTGTCTCCGGAGGAGATGTTCGAATACATTGATAAGCATTACCATCCGGGCCTTCAAGAGTTTCATATCACGGGCGGACACAACGCCAACGTTCCGTTCAAGTACTATGTGGAGAACATCCGCGCTCTCAAGAAGCGGTATCCGAACATCACCATAAAAGCTCATACCGCTGCCGAAATTGAGTTTTTTTCCCGGCTGAGCGGGGTAAGTTATAAAGAGGTCCTGCAGCAGCTTATGGATGCCGGGCTTGATACGATGCCGGGCGGCGGGGCGGAGATTCTCTCCGACCGGTACCGCAAGAAGATGCATCTGGTCGACAAAGCATCCACCGACCAGTGGCTCGAAATCCAGCGCACGGCGCACCTGCTTGGGATGAAGACGCATGCAACGATGCTGTTCGGATCGATTGAGACGCTGCAGGAGCGCATACAGCACATGATCTACCTTCGTGAGCTGCAGGACGAGACCGGCGGCTTCATGGTATTCATTCCGAATGCAGTCCAGCCGGCCAGTGGTGCGGGACTGAAGCGTTTCGTATCGGCCACCGACAACCTGAAGACGATCGCCATCTCGCGTCTGATGCTGGACAACATCCAGCACATCAAAGCTTACTTCATTAATCTCGGGACTCAGCTGACGCAGATCGCCTTGAACTTCGGGGCTTCCGATGCGCATGGCACCATCATTCAAGAACGTATTTCCCACGCGGCGGGAGCCCTGTCTCCGGAAGGCCTGACACGGGATGAGCTCGTCTTCCTGATCAAGGGAGCCGGACGGACCCCGGTGGAGAGGGACACCTTCTATAACGAGATTAAGGTTTATTAATACGTAATACAGAAAGGGTTTGCCGTGCTATGAAAAAACTTGTGATTTTGGGCGGAGGCTACGGCGGTCTGACCGTAGCTCAAGAACTGCTGGATGGGGACCTGCCGGCAGATACGGTGATGATTCTCGTCGACCGTATGCCGTATCAGGGGCTCAAGACGGAATATTACGCGCTTGCCGCGGGAACTGTGTCCGACAAGGACATCCGGGTATCGTTCCCGGTGGATCCGAGATTGATCCTGAAGTATGGGGAAGTCTCTTCCGTGGACCCGGAGAACAAGCTGGTGCGTTTTGATAACGATGAGCCGCTCTCTTACGATTGGCTGGTAATCGCCCTCGGCTGTGTGGACAAATACCATAACATCCCGGGTGCCGAAGAATACTCTCACAGCATCCAATCCCTGTCATCCACGCGCAAGACGTACCAATGCGCCAACGATATCGCTCCCTACGGCCAGGTTTCCATTGTCGGCGGGGGACTCAGCGGGGTCGAGATGGCGGCGGAGCTGCGCGAGAGCCGTCCGGACCTCAATATCCGGATTATCGACCGCGGAGCGAGCGTGCTCTCCCCATTCCCCGATAAGCTGCAGCGCTTTGTCCGGGAGTGGATGACGGAGCACGACATCGAGATGCGCACCCACGTCTCGCTGGCCAGACTGGAGAGCGGGCTGCTGTACAACCAGCAGGAGATTATTCATACGGACATGACGATCTGGACGGCCGGCATACAGCCAAGCCCGATCGTCCAGCAGCTGGATCTGCCCAAAGACAATCAAGGACGGCTTACCATTAACGAGTATCACCAGCTTCCGGATTACACCAACGTGTATGTCGTCGGCGACTGTGCGTCGCTTCCCTTCTCTCCGAGCGGCCAAGCCGCCGAAGCGCAGGGGAAGCAGGTCGCGGAAGTGCTTCAGGCCTTATGGAAAAACGAAACTCCCCGGCTCGGCAAAATCAAGCTCAAGGGAGTTCTCGGTTCACTCGGCAAAAAATCGGGTTTTGGCCTGATGGGCAAACGCACCGTCATGACGGGCAAAATGCCGCGGGCCCTCAAAAGCGGTGTCCTCTGGATGTCCAAATTCCACCTCGGCTGATCAGCCGCCCAAGAGATCGAGCATATCCTCGATCTCTTTGATTTTTTGGGCTATCAGGATTTCCAGTCCTTCCGCATCCGGTGCGGCCACGATCTCTCCGTTCACCAAAGCGAAGGGAGCCAGGTAGCACTCGCCGCAGTTGCCCAGGCATCCGTATTCGATCACATCATACTCGGGGTTCTCTTCGAGCTTCTTCATAAGCTTCTCGGTCCCGTGATGCATATTGTTCGTGCAAAATTCAATAATGGGTCTCATATCCCTGCTCGCCTGCCTCTGAGCCATTTTAATTTAAGACGGTTTGTAATATAATATAAGAAAGAAGGGAGATGATGCAAATGAGCGAGAATACACAGCAAAGCACTACGTATGACGAGGTGCTTGAAGTTCTAGATAAACTGCGACCGTTTCTTCAGCGTGACGGCGGCGACGTTGAGCTTGTAGACGTCGAAGACGGAATCGTGAAGCTCCGTCTGGTTGGTGCCTGCGGCAGCTGCCCAAGCTCGACCATCACATTGAAGGCCGGGATCGAGCGTGCCCTGCTCGAGGAAGTCGAAGGCATTCAAGAGGTTATGCAGGTATTCTAATCCCGAGGGCCTGATCACCGTCAAGCCCGCCTCGTTCCAACCAAAGATAGCCCTGTGCCCGCCGTTCCTGCGGCGGCGCAGGGCTATTTGCTTGGACCCGGCGGGCCGGACGGGCGGGGGATCATCGCACGGATGGGATCCAGACCACCCGAGACATCCATAATATTGCCGGTGAGAAAGTCGGACCGGTCCTCGCACAAGAAAGCAATGACCCGCGCGATATCCTCTCCCGTGCCCGGGCGTCCCCTCGGCGACTCGTCATCGAGGATATGTTCGACCTCGTGAATCATCCGTTCCTTATTATCCCCCCGGATATCCCCAGGACAGATCATATTGACCGTAATCCCGCTGGCCGCTTCTTCCACGGCGAGTGTCTTCGTGAAGGATACGAGTCCGACCTTCGCCGCGGCGTAGACCGCCCGGTGAGGCCAGCCGCGCGCTTCGGACGCATGGCCGAAGCCGAAGTGGATAATCCGCCCCCACTGCCTGCTTCTCATCATGGGAATGACAAGATGATCCAGATGCATCACACCGAGCAGATTGCCCTGCATCAGCTCCGTAATCTCATCGGTTCCGTATTCGCGGAACAGCCTGCGTTCCCGGACGAACGGTCCGGCATTGTTGATCAGCACGTCGATGCTTCCGAACCGGTCTGCCGCTTCCCGCACCAGCCGCTCGCGGTCTTCCGGCCGTGCGACACTGCCCTGTACGACATGGCAGGCAGCCCCTTTGGCCTGAATCAGCCCGTAGAGCTCCTCCGCTTCCCGCTCACTGTGCACATAGTTGATGACGAGATTAAACCCCTGCCCGGCCAGCTGAAGTGCGGTCATTTTCCCGAGCCCCTTGGCGCTTCCGGTTATGAGGGCCGTTCTTCTATCGTGTACCATGACTCCTACCTCCGGGATATGCGCATGGCTCATGTTGCCCATGCCTCATCCCAAAGTATAGTGGATGCCCGGAAGGGATTCAACTGTCCCTCCCCTTCCCGCGCGCCTTCTCTCTGGCCTTCTGCTCCTCCGCCGCCGGAGGATGGACGAGATAATGGAAGGCGGTCGCTACGGTCTTGAAAGCCATCAGGCAGGCCTCTTCAAGGTCCTTCATATTCCCCTGGATATCCTCCGTCCCGATGCGGGTCCGCTCTCCGTATTTGGCCTGCTCCGCTTGAAGCAGATCGTCGAGCAGGTCCGCATTGATCGTATGAATCTCCGTGTTCCGCTGCTCTCGCAGCCGGGTAAGCGGTTCCTTATGCTTGGTCTTGAGCTCATAGAGCATCTGTTCGAGATCGGGATAGAGGCCGTTCTGATGCATGTTCCGCAGTACGGTAAAATAGGAAAACCGGGTCTTGACCCGCTCCGTCTTCAGTTCGAAGCGCTCGTTCAAGAAGTATCCCAGCTTGTCGAGGATCGCGAACAGGCGGATAATCGCATTCTTGTAAAAATAGATATGGCGGTGATAGTTGGCATGCTCCTCCGCCGGCATCTGGTCGATGTAAGCACTGCTTACACTGCGTCCGTACTGGGCGGCGGCATATTGGCTCTGCTCTAGCTCATCCAGCGCACGCAGGAAGCTCTGGCACCAGATGATGAATTTGCGCTCCTGGGGGGACTGCTTGGGGGACGGAATCGTCGCCAGCCTCTCCAGGTATTCCCGGATGGCCTGGTTGGCCTCCATAAGCTCTCCCGTCTCCTGACGGGGCGGTTCTCCGAATAGGGCTCTCAGCATAAGTTAGGTCTCCGTAATCTGGTAGTGTAGGAAGATGTCAAGGTAGTATACCCGAAAATGGGAGGGGTGAAAACACCCCGGTGCTGCCGACGAAGCTCCGCTCGCCCCGATTCCGTATGCTGAGCGGCTTATTCCTTCCTATGTTAGGCGTTATTTGGGAGAAAGGGCGGCGCGGTGCTGGTGTCTGATGCGTTCATGCGTCCAGACCCGTGCCGTGCTGCATGAATGCAGAGTAAGCCCACGGCAGGCCTCTTCAGGCGCTACGCCTGCTTCTCCGCACCGCTTACAGGCGGTGCAGCGGAAGCCTTAAGCAGCTGCATCCGGTCCCGCTGGACCAGGTACATGGCGAAGAGGACGCCGGCCCCGCCCACATACTGGTTCCAGCCGAGCTCCTCGCCGAGCAGGACATAGCCTGCGGCCGCCGCTGTAACCGGCAGCAGGTAACCGTAGACCGAAGCCTTGAACGGCCCTAGACGGGCCAGGCTCCAGTTATGGATGGAGAAGCCGATCAGGGTCGCGAACAGCGCGGTGTAGGACAAGGACAGCCAGGCAAGATCCGAGCGGGACAGAAGATAGGCCATATCCGCGTTCAGGAAGAGGAACGGCAGCAGGGCGACTGCGCCCGCCGTCATCTCCAGCGATACAAGCAGTGCCAGCGGATAGCGGCCGACCAGCCGGTTCATGCCGATCAGGTACAAGGCGCCGAGGAAGCTGCGGAGCAGCAGAAGCAGATCCCCACGAAGCGTCTCCGGCCCTAGGTGGAACCCGTTCGGTCCACCGGCGACGATCAGAATCACGCTTCCGAGCGCCAACGGAATGCCGATCATGACCGTTGGCGTCAGCCGAAGATCTTTGAGCAGCAGCGCGATACAGGCGGTGATGACCGGCATGAAGCCGCGGCCGAGGACCGCGCCGTTGGCGGAATTGGAATACTGCAGCGCATACTGCAGGACAACCTCCATACCTACGGCGGAAACCACGCCGAGCAGGGCTACAAGGGCCAGATCCCGCGGTGTGATCTGCAGCTTGAGACGCCCCCGGTGCTTCCGGAAATACCACCAGGTATATCCCCATAGAAACGGAAGGATAGAGGCATAGCGCAGAGCACCGAATACGAGCGGATCCCACTGCTGTCCTCCGAATTTCATCGAGCAAATATTAATCCCCCACAGCACATAGACGATAACGAAGCCCAGGTGCGGTAGCAGCCGGGAAGCCCGGATGCTCTCCTGCATATGATAACTCCTCCTTAGAACGAAACCCCGGCGTACTCCGGATCATTGTTGTCATTGTATCCTAGTCCCAAGCAAAAAAGAAGGCTTACGGCAGCCGGGAAGCCGCGTAAGCCTTCGCAGAGGATCGTTCCGCCGTTTGCACGGAAGCAATCCCAAGATAACAAAGAACACCGAACAGGAACGATACCAGCATCGCATGAAGCAAACTTGCGAGCAGATAGATGTCGTAGCCGATCGCCAGCGTCACGAACCCGCCGCTGAGAATCTGCAAAGTTACAAGGATCAGGGAGTACAGCGCGGCTTGATACACTGCGCTGTCCCGCGACGCCTGAGCCCGGATGAAGAGAAACAGCGTGAGAATCGAGAGACCCAGCAGGGCTGCCGCCACGCGGTGAATGAACACAATCGCCGTCCCGCCCGCCATCTCGGGGATGACCTGCCCGTTGCACAGCGGCCAGCCGATACAGCCGCCAACCGCCTCCGTATGCCGGACGAAAGCGCCCAAGTAGACTACAACATAGGAGTAGATCAGGACTCCCCACACCGCCCATCTGACGCCGGAGGTAAGTCTGGTTCCGTCCCCCTTGTTCATCGCTCCGCCGAACCGGGTGTATACCAGGTACAGAAGAAGCGTAAAGGCAAAGGAAAGCAGCGAAAACCCGAAATGCAGCGCCAGCACAGCCGAGGATTGAGGCCATACAACCGCCATGGCGCCCAGGATCGCCTGGAGCACCGTGAACAGCATCGCTCCCCCGACGTACCACTTGGCATCCTTGCGCTTGCTGTAGAGGAACACCATAATCGTTGTGGCCAAAAGGATCAGACCGACCACGCCCACAACGAAGCGGTGACTGTATTCTATGAAGGATTCAATCGTATATGCCGGCACGAACTTGCCGTTGCACAGCGGCCAATCGTCACCGCAGCCGCGTCCCGATTCCGTCTTGGTCACGAGTGCGCCCATCACCAGGATCAGGAACATTCCGGCCATGGAAGCGAAGGATAAATGTTTGAGCCACTTCTGTATATTCATCATGTGTTTTTACCTCACCCGCTCCGCTTCAATAATCATTGCATGTGTCCTTGGAAACACGTTCTGCCGCATGAAAGTCGACAACAACTGACAAGCCTGAAGACTCCTCTACATTATAGCGATAAACAGAATGGGAATCCATGCGCAATTGTTACAAAGCCTTGAAAGAAGGATTTGGCGGGGGGGAGAGTTCATAGAACCGAAACAGATTGCCGGTTTGAGCAGCCGCGAAAGCCCGCCGGAATCAGGTTCCGGCGGGCTTTCGCGGCATACGGACTTTTATTGGGAGAGCGCTTCGGATACCTGGACGGCGCGGTTCAGGAATTCCTCGATCTCCTCCCGGGTCTTGCGCAGCTTGCTCACGAACCGGATCAATTCCTTGCCTTCGCGGAAGGCGATGAAGCTCGGAATACCGAGAATATTCAGCTCCGAGCAGAGATCCGGAAGATCGTCGCGGTCAATATGGATGAACGTGAGCTGATCGGCATAAGCCTCTTCCAGCTGGGGCATGAACGGGTCGATGAAGTGGCAGTCTTTGCACCATGTGGTCTTGAATACCGCTACGGTCAGCTTGGAGGCGCCGACCCTCTCCCTGAATGCCTCTTCGGTACGGATTTGTTCCATGACGGGCACCACCTTTTTTAAGTTTGCCTTAGGGTAGCATTCCCTGCAGCCCCTGTCAATAATAGTACGGACTTCCGGCATACTTTGGTTTACAGTTATTTCTAAAAGTGATATCATATCAGTATCAACTCAAGATGAAGGAGCGATACCGTATGAAAGAAAGAAACGCTTGGGCCGTCAGCGGATTTATCGGAATTCTTGTCATTGTGCTGCTTTATGCCGCCGGGCTCGGCTTGCTGGCCACAGAGACCCTCCCTGTTCTGGGCGTCCTGCTCCTTGCCGCATCCGTACCGATTCTGGCCGGCTTCGCCATCGTGCAGCCCAACCAGGCGCTTGTCGTGACCTTCTTCGGCAGCTACACGGGCACCCTGCGCGAGAGCGGCTTCTGGATGACGGTGCCCTTCTCCGTCCGGAAGAAAGTATCGCTGCGAGTACGCAACTTTAACAGCACCCGGCTGAAGGTGAACGACATCGAAGGCAATCCGATCGAGATCGCCGCGGTCGTCGTCTTCCGTGTCGTGGATTCGGCCAAAGCCTCCTTCGATGTCGACCAATACGAGCAGTTCGTCGAGATTCAGAGCGAGACGGCGCTCCGCCACGTAGCCGGCAAGTATCCTTACGATGCCTTCGACGACAGCGGGTACTCTCTGCGTGGGAACTCCGATGAGGTCGCCATGGAGCTCAGCCGCGAGCTGCAGGAGCGGCTCTCCGTCGCCGGCGTGGAAGTGCTCGAGGCGCGGCTGACCCACCTCGCTTACTCGACCGAGATCGCCAGCGCCATGCTGCAGCGCCAGCAGGCCTCCGCCATCATTGCCGCACGGACCAAAATCGTCGAGGGCGCCGTAGGCATGGTGCAGATGGCGATTGCCCAGCTCCAGCAGGAAGGCATCATTGAGCTCGATGAAGAGCGCAAGGCCGCCATGATCAATAACCTCCTGGTCGCCATCGTGTCGGACCGCTCCGCGAATCCTGTCATCAATACGGGCAGTCTGTACTGACGGGCTCCGCCTATGGCACCCAAGAAAAACTTCCCCCTCCGTCTGGATCCCAAGCTCTATGAGGTGCTGGAGCGCTGGGCTCAGGATGAATTCCGCAGCGTAAACGGGCATATCGAGTTCTTGCTGCGGGAGGCCGCCATCCGCGCCGGCCGCGTTCCTTCCGCGCGGCCGGGCGTGAAGAAAGAAGAGCAGGAGCCGGACGGAACACCGTAAGACCTGCTCCATGCCTACAGCAGCAGCCCCTTGGATCCCGCGGAGCGGATCTTCAGGGGCTGTTTTGGGTGCGCTGCGGCTTCAGGGGAGCCGCAGCGCCGGGGCTGCACGATGTGAGCCCTGGTGTCGTCACCGGGCCAACGTCAATCCTGCACCGGAGGCAGGCTGGCCCCAGAAGCAGCCGCCCGTCCCCGGAGAGGGGTCGCCGCGGCTTGCACGCACTCTGGACCCCGCTGTGAAGAGGCAGCTCCGCTCCCGGCGCTTCCCCACAAGGGCAGCTGCCGGGAAAGCGGATGCCTTCGTGCAGAACCTCCCTCCAGCGGGCATCTCCGCTGTTGAGAATCCACGCCGATGAAGTACAACAGCCCCGCGTTCCGTACCCTGATGGGTATGAAACGCGGGGCTGTTCGTATCCTCTTATTAAGCCGTCAGCGGGCCGGGGAACGATTCAGCTTGGAACCTTCTCCGCTCTGCTGCTGCCTGATGCACTACTCGCGTGTGATGACAACGGTTTGGGTATCCTGCTCCCAAGCCACATTCGCTCCCATGCCTTCGGAGACGACACGCACCGGAACGTAAGTCGCGCTGTTCACGAGCTGCGCCGGCTTCTCGAGCGTCAGCGTCTTCCCGCTGACGGCAGCTTCCGTACTGCCGATCGTGAGCTCAATGATCGATCCGCTGAGAGGGTCGGTAATCGTCACTTTCTTCGTTTCGCCGTTCCACTTCACGTCCGCATCCAGCTGCTCGGTAACGAAGCGGACCGGAACCATCACCGTTCCGTTATCATTGTACGGCTGCGTACCGTATACTTCCCCTGCCGGAGCAGCGGCCAGACGGATGTTTTTGCGCGTCACGTGCAGGTCATCCTTCAAGAGCTTGTAGAGCGCCGAATTCGGCTCCAGCGATGAGAGCAGCTTCCCGGCCGTAATGCGGCTGGACGGCTCCCATTCATTCACGCCTTTGGAGACGTCGACTTTGGATACGGTCACCGGCTTGTTCACATTCCAATTCTCGGAGGTGCTTGTCACTTTAACCCCCTGGATCGGGCTGCCGCTGTCCTCAGGCAGGGTCAGGTTCCATTCGAAGGCCGACTTGCGCGGCAGGTAGTCCTTGTCTACCCACAGGTCAAGCTTGATCCAGTGCTTGTCGCTGAGCAGCGGCTTCACCACTTCTCCTCCGCCTTCCGTCAGGGAAGCCACGCTCTGGTCATACTGGGCAAGCGCCTGCTGGAGGCTGGTCTTGATGTAGTTATGAAGGAACTCCACCGCCAGGGTTTTGTTGTTCAGATAAGGAGCGATCGCCGCATTATTGCCTGCTTCCCCCTGCTCTTCCATTACCGCTTTTACGAACGGAGCATAGAGATCATACAGCGTGCTGATGAAATCCTTCAGGCCGGCATCGTCCGCCAGCACATTCGTCAGGAAGCCCTTGACGAGCGCAGCCAGCTCGGTGCCGTACACTTCGGCATGGACCTTCGTCAGGGACAAGCTCTCCCCGTAGACCGTTTCGGTTACTTGACCCGCCGTGATCTTGCTCGGGTTCGGGAAGTTGTTCACGAAGAAGCCTCCCAGCTGCGGTACCTTCTCCACGGCGTTCTTCGCGAGATCTTCGATCTCCTGCTGCAGCTTCTCCGACAGCTCAACGCCGCCTGCCGCTCCCTGCGGGAACGCCGCCGGGTTATTTTTGAACACGATCGGCTTCTTGGCTCCTTCGATCCACAGTATGTAGTCCATCTCGGAGATTTCAAGGTGGAATGGAATTTTGCCCTTAGAGTATTCCAGGTTCCCTTTGATGGAAGCATGCAGCGCGTCTTGGGTCTTCGCTTCGGTAATGTCAAACTTCAGTTTGCTGAGCAGCTCGAACGCTTTCTTCTCTTCCGGTGTTTGGGTGGACGACGCGGAAGGCGTGAGCTCCAGAGCCAGCGTCGAACGGCCTTCGCCCGACTTCACGGCGAACGAACTGTTAATCACCTTATTGACATCGACATTCGAAACAGGCTGGCAGCCTGCAAGGACAAGCAGTGCACCGGCCATGACGGCACTGAACTTCATGCTCCAATTTTTCCTTTTCATATAAACCTCCTGGAATCATAAGAATAAAAAGTAATGCATTTCTTTCATACCATTTAGTACGCAAATAAATCCAAAACGTTGCACTTCTGGAACAAAAAAGTATACAAACTGTATCCAAAGAAAGCTGTAGGGGTGAAGCGATTGACTTCCGGCAACCACCGTTGGAGTGGAAAAGACCTGCTGAAGAAGCTTGCGGAGTGGCCCGGAGAGGCCGTTGTGTGGATGAAAGCCAAGCTGCAAACTGAAGATTACGAGAAAAAAGTGCTGCACACCTCCCGCCCGCTGGAAGTCACCGGTTCCTCGGCAGATGCGCTGCGGAGACGGCTTCATCTTCTGTCTTCGGCAAGTGAAGCCCCCCTGAGGCTGGCGGAGAAGACGCTGCTGGAGCGGATCCGCAGGGAGTCGGGCCGGCAGAACCGCAATAACGTCACGCGCACGGAAGCCTACCGGCGTACGTATGCCCGTCGCCCCGAGCTGCATTGGGCGCTGCTTGCCCATATGGTGTCCCGGAACGGAGGATGGTGCATGACGGATCTGCAGGGGGAGCTGCTTCCCTACCTGCTCAGCGAAGAACAGCGCCGCAGCGTATTTGCGTTCCTCGAGCGAGCCAACGCCCTGATCTTCGGCGACGCCTATCCCCAGCTGCTGCTTTACGAGGAGAGCCTGCGGCAGCAGCGTCCGCTGTTCCACCTGCTGCCACACCTCGGCGTGTCCCTTTTCATGCGCGGGGTCTGGGAACAGTTCTGGCAGGAGCGCAGCTCCCCTGTACTGACGATCGGCTTGATCGTGAACGAACAGCATTTCATTGAAGAACGGGTTGTCCGCAACCCCCTTTACCGTCGTACCGTATTGGACACACTATTCTTTCATACCCAATCCATCCTCCAGCTGAATCAGGTGGTCTTTCCCTACCATGATGGGCGTCTGATCCGCCTCGGCGGCTTGACGCTGGAGGACTTCAGCAGCAAGAAGGAACGCATCGAAGTCGGCAAAAAGCTGTACGGCCTCCTCTTCGGCCTGCCCTCGGTGAATCAGGGCATCCTGCGCTTCGCCTCCGGTACGGCACATACCGGTTCGCGCACCGATTTCTGGCCTCACTTGTTCTCCGCCCGCAGGCTGAGTCCCCCGGTTCCGCGGGGCGAGCTTAAGGAACGCCTGGACGGCTGCCGGCTGCGCCCCGGGGCGCTTCCCCTGTACAGTCCAAGGCTGGAGGAAGCATGGGAAGACCAGCCGCTGACCCCTCCGGAGCCCGGTGACTGGTTCCGGAAGCCGGATGTGCTGGATTACTTCCGCACGATTGCCCCTCCTTCTTCATTCGAGATGACCCAGGCCTATGGAGCGGGACTCGGAAGAATCGAGCTGGCGGTACTCGCCGGAGATTTGTTTGAATGATCCGCTAGTTTATTGGGATTATCAGATCATTTATTGGAATGAGCTGCGGATTGGGGCAGTTGTAGGCTGGAAGAAAGGCCCCTTTATAAAAGTTTAAAACTGCTTCCTCCTCCCGTGTGGTACGATGGACAAAGACAGACATTCTGCTGTAATTATCCAAATGAGTGAAACGTTAGGAGGAAGATGAAGTTGAAGTGGAAAAATACGAAAAGACTGCTGCGCAAGCTCAGCAGCTGGATGATGGCGGGCGGCCTGGCCGCAGCCGTATCGCTGCCTGCGGCAGCACTCGCTGAGGGCCCGGCCGATCCGGCTCCCGTCCTGAACCCCGCCTCCCCGAACGGCAAGAAGGTGCTCTTCGACAATACGCACGGCCAGACGGCCGGCGCCGCGGATTGGGTGATCGACGGCGGCTTCTCCGATTTTGCGAATGCGCTGGCCGGCAAAGGGTATTATGTGAAGGAGCTGCGCAAGTCCACCCCGATCGTACTCAGCGATCTCTCCGGCTATGACGTCGTGGTCATCGGCGAAGCCAACATTCCTTACAAAATCTCCGAACAGTCCGCACTGCTGCAGTATGTGCAGGGCGGCGGCTCGATCTTCTTCATCTCGGACCACTATAACGCGGACCGCAACAAAAACCGCTGGGATGCCTCCGAAGTATTCAACGGCTACCGCCGCGGCGCCTGGACGAACCCGGCCAAGGGCATGGGCACGGAGGAAGCCGCTTCCGCCGCTATGCAGGGTGTGGCCAGCTCCGACTGGCTCGCATCGAACTTCGGCGTGCGGTTCCGCTATAATGCGATCGGCGATGTGACTGCGAACAGCATTGTCGCGCCGTCCCAAGCCTTCGGCATCACCAACGGCGTCTCTACGGTGGCCATGCATGCCGGCTCCACCCTTGCTATCATCGATGGGAATAAAGCCAAGGGTATCGTTTATCTGCCCACGACCACCGCGAAGTGGAGCAATGCTGTGGATCAGGGCGTCTACAACGGCGGCGGCAAAGCCGAAGGGCCTTATGCGGCTGTAGCCAAAGTCGGCGGCGGCAAGGCAGCATTCATCGGCGACTCTTCGCCGGTGGAGGATGCAACGCCGAAGTACAAGCGGGAAGAAACCGGCACGGCGAAGACGACCTATGACGGTTTCAAAGAGCAGAACGACGGCACCCTGCTCGTGAATATGATGAACTGGCTGGCGACCAAGGAGAGCTACATGGCGCTGAACCAGGTGCCGGGCCTGACCCTCGATCAGCCAACCTCTCTCTACAGCTGGGAGGCGCCTTCCGCTTCCACGGAGCCTCAGGCGGAGCCTTGGGCCACTCCGGCCGCCGGCTACAAGTGGTGGGACCCTTCGACGTTCAAGGCAGGCTCCTACGGAGCCGGTACGACCTCGGGCGGCGGCGGCACAACGACGAACCCCTACGGCTTCGTGCATCAGGCGCAGCTGCCGAACAACGCCGTGTTCCAGATCAAGATCGTCCTGAACGGCCTGACGCCGGGCAGTACGGTCTCCGGATATGAACTCGGTATCTACACCAGCTCCGGTACCCAGGTGGTGAAGGTACAGAACAGCAGCGGCACGTGGCCGACATCTTACGGCTACACCTCCATCTCCTCGTTCACGGCCGACTCCAGCGGCCATGCCGAGAAGATCGTGAATGTGCAGATTAATCCCAGCGCCTCGGGCGCGGCCAACCTGCGCCTTCGCCAGAACGGCTCGGCGAAATTCACCGAAGCGGTGACGATCGCCAATGTGCCAGCGGAGCCGCTGCCGTAAGGGAGCCGTAAAGATCAGCACGGCTGTCAAGCGATGCTGCAAGGGAGAAGGCCTGCGATTAGGCGGTGACGGTCCCCGGCAAAGCCAAGAGATGCGCGTGCCAAAGCGAACGAATCAAAATAGCCCCAAACCGTTCCTCTTCCGGAGGAGAACGGCTTGGGGCTTCTTTCTTTGTCACTGCATCTGCGGGTTTGCTGCCGCCCTGGGGTATCGCAGGGCAGCTGAAAGCGGGGATGCCTGAAGGCAGGATCTCTCAGCACCGGGGACCTAATGCCGCTGCCTGGCAGCAGCCTTCCGCCACCCGCGCCATTCGCTGCGTTTGGGGCCGCGGCGGTGCGTGCCGCGCTTCACAGCACGGGCACGCACCGCCGTCAGCCGGTCTGCCCGGACCGTCCAAGCCGGCGCTGCAGCGGCTTCGCCAGCTTCCGCAGCGGTCCCGGCATCCGGTCCAGGTCCTGCAGCGTCATGACGCGCGTCAGGAACAGGAGCAGGATATAGGCCGCCCCAGTGATGGCGCAGACGATTCCCGCCTGCAGGAAGCTGTCCGCCCGCAGATGGCCGAAAGGGTTGACCGCATCGCGGCACAGCACATCCAGCAGGATGCCGATTCCCGCCACGGCGGCCGTGGAGAAGGCCAAGCCCACCCAGCGCCGCAGTCCGAACACCCGGTAGGGCACGGCTCTGCGCAGCACGCTGAGGTTGATCGCGGCCATGACGATAAAGCACAGCGCCGTAGCGGCCACGAGGCCGTAGATGCCGAGAAGCGGGGCCAGCGCGAAGCTCGCTGCGAGCTTGACGGCGATCCCGACCCCGACGCCGGCCATCAGCGGTTTCATCCGGCCCATGCCCATGAGGACGGCCCCGGAGGTCTGCATCACGATCTGGAAGATCGCGGTCACCGTCAGGGCCGCAATGACACCTGGGGCGAATCTATCGTCGATCAGCGTTCCCGCTTCGTTCTCGAAGATGAAGAAGTTCAGCGGCCTGGCGGCCAGCGCAATAACCAGGACGACCGGCAGTCCGGTCAGAATGGACAGCTGCAGCACCTTGCCCGTCTGCTCGGATACCTGCTTCAGATCGTTCTGTGCATATGCCGAGGAGATGATCGGCACGACCGATTGGCTGAGCGCCACGGCCAGTATGATCGGAATGCCAGCCAGCGACTGGGCCTGACCGGTTAGAATGCCGAGCACCCGGCCCGCATCCTCCAAGCCCATCGCCCCCTTAAGCAGCGGGGTGGCGAGCCACGAATCGATCAGGTACACCAGGGTGACCGTGACCGAGAAGATAACGATCGGCACGGACAGGCGGAACAGCTGCTTGTAGATCGTGCCTGCGGTCAGCGCTGCCGCGGCAGCCTTCTGCTCCGGAGGGACGCTGTCGCCCCGCTCCCGGAGATCCTGCCGGCGGAGCTTGCTGCCGTAGTACAGCATGACGGCGAGGGCCGCCACGCCGCCGATCACCCCGCCGAACGAGGCGCCGGCCACCGCATAGACCAGGCCGCGCTCCAGCAGCAGATACGCCAGCGCGACTGAGGTCACGACGCGGAAGATCTGCTCGATCACCTGCGAGATCCCGTTCGGCGTCATCATGCGGCGGCCCTGGAAGTAGCCGCGCATGATCGCGATAACCGGGAACAGCAGCAGGGCGGGAGCGATCGCCCGGATCGCCAGGACCGCCTTCGGCTGCTCGCTGCTTGCCGCGAAGGACGGCGCCACGAACCACAGGATCAAGGCCATGACGATGCCCGCCCCTACGGCAAACTGCAGGGCCGACTTATAGATGCGGTCTGCTTCGGCGTACCGGCCGAGGGCGGTGCGCTCGGAGATCATTTTGCTGAGTGCGCTTGGAATGCCCGCTGTAGCTACGACGAGCAGCACGGAATACAAGTTGAACGCCACCCCGTACGGGGCCATCCCCGCCATGGTGAGCAGCGCGACGAGCGGTATGCGCTGAATCACGCCGAGCGCCCTGGCCACAAGCGCAGCCAGGGACAGGATCAGCGTTCCTTTGACTAACGAATCTTTGGACGACACAAGGTTCCCTTCTTCCCCATGGACCGCTTACTTCGGAGCATTCAGATCCTATCGAATTAGTTTAGAAAACAAGCCAGGCAATGAACAGGACAATCATGAGACCCTGCAGCAGGACCTTCGTCACGAGGCCGGAGAAAAATCCGACCAACGCGCCGACGCCCGCCCGCACCGCCTGCTTCAGCTCGGTGCCGGTCACCAGCTCTCCGATAACCGCTCCGAGGAACGGACCGATGAGCAGGCCCACAACCGGAATCAGGAAGGGGCCGACAATCAGGCCGATCGTGCTGCCGATCACCGAAGCCCGTTTGCCCCCGAACTTCTTAACCCCTACCGCATTCACCGCATAATCGGCCACCATCAGGACCGCCACCAGCGTGGTCTGTACACTCCAGAACCACCAGCCGAACGGCTCCCAGCCGATCATGAAGCCGTAGACGAAGAATGCGGCATAGATGGCCAGGGCTCCCGGGAGAATCGGGTATACGGCACCCGCCATCCCTACCGCGAACAGCAGAACAATGATGATCCAAGCGGCAATCGTCATCTGCGTATCCCCCTTTTTCTATATCACACTCTTTCTAACCGAGCACAAATTCCCGGATAATCTTGGCTACCCCGTGCTCCTCATTGGTAACGGTCACCCGGTCGGCCAGCTTCTTCACTTCCTCCTGGGCATTGCCCATGGCCACTCCCAATCCCGCCGCGCGGATCATGGCGACATCGTTCAGGCTGTCTCCCATGGCGATGACTTCCTTCATGGTGATACCGAGCATGCCGCAGACCTGCTCGAGTCCGCTCGCTTTGCTGATGCCCTTGGGATTCAGCTCCATGTTAAAAGGGTGCGAGTTGGTGATCTCGAGAAGATCCCAGCTCTCGATCTCTTTGCGGATGGCCGCCAGCACTTCCGTGTTCTCCACGTAATAGCCGAATTTGAGCCATTCGTTCTCTTCGATCTCCGCCTCCGATGCCCAGCGGTCTTTATTGTAGATATCGCCGACGCTGTAGGCCCAGAACCAGGTGTCGTACTGGACTGCGAGCTCATGCAGCTTGCGGAGCAGGCCGCGGTCGAGCAGATGGCGCTCATGGAGCACGCCGGGCGACTTCCAGACCTCGCTTCCGTTGACGGTAACGATCGGCGACTTCAGGCCGAGCTCCTCTACATAGGGGAGCGCATTCTGGATGCCCCGTCCGGTGGAAAAAGCCACCGTCACCCCGCGGTCCGTCGCTTCGAGGATGGCCGCCCGGTTTTCTGCGGAGATCGCTTTGTCGTCCGTGAGCAGTGTGCCGTCGAGATCTAATGCTACAAGTTTATAGGCTGGCATGGTTTCCTCCATACGGAGAAGTTCCGTCGGCTGGCTGGGTCGGGATACCGGGAACGGCTCCCGGCAGGATGCCTTCCCGTTCACCCTGCTGCCGGCGGACTTCCTTCTAATTTGATTGAAATGCTGCGGCAGTGCGCAGCCGGGGCCTCATGGCCATACGGGAATGCCTTCGCCAAGCGCGGCTTCAGCCGTTAACCCTGCCTACTGGGCGTGTGCGAGCGAAGGGCTTGGCAGCTCCTCCATATAGGTGCTGTGCCAGAGCGCGAACATATAGACCGTCCAGATGCGGCGGGCGTAATCGCCCTGGCCGCTGCGGTGCGCGGACAGCATGTTCCTCACCGTGTCCATACGGATGTAGTCTTCGATGCCGCTGCCGGCGATCTGTTCCATGATGACATTGCCCTGCGGGCCCTTCATCCAATCGCGCATCGGCACAGGGAAGCCGAGCTTCGGCCGGTTCAGGATGTTGTCCGGGATGATGCCCTCCATCGCCTTGCGGAACACATACTTCGTCGTCCCGCCGGCAATCCGGTGATGCGCCGGGATGCGCCGGGATACTTCATACAGCTCCACGTCGAGGAACGGCACCCGCAGCTCGATCGAGTGCGCCATCGTCATTTTGTCCGCCTTCATCAGAATGTCGCCCGGCATCCACAGGTTCATATCGATGTACTGCATCCGGGAGACCGGGTCGAGGTGACGGCTCTTGTCGTAGAACTTCTTCGCGATCTCCACCGGATTCTTGTAGCTGCGCAGCATCTCGCGGTCGACGCGTACGAGCTCGGCCTTCATGTCCTCGCTGAAAATCTTCGCGTTGCCGAGAAAGCGCTGCTCAAGCGGTGTCGTACCCCGCAGCAGGTAGTTGCGTCCCTTGACGCCTTCGGGCAGCAGACGGGCCAGAGCATTCAGCATCCGCTTCACGGACACGGGCATCCGCTCGATCGGAGCCAGCGAGTTCGGCTCGTTGTAGATCCGGTAACCGCCGAACAGCTCGTCCGCCCCTTCGCCGGAGAGGACGACCGTCACATGCTGGCGTGCCAGCTGTGCCACATGGTAGAGCGCGATCGCCGACGGATCGGCTACCGGCTCATCCTGGTGCCATACCGCCTTCGGCAGTGTGGCGAAGTAGTCCTCCTGCGTGATCACTTTCTCGTAGTGCTCGGTTCCGAGGGCCTGGGCCGTCTGCCGGGCGATGATCGTCTCGTTGTTCGCCCCTTCGAAGCCGACCGAGAAGGTGCGGATCGGCTCGATGCGCCGCATGTGGGCGGCAATCGCAGTGGAGTCGATCCCGCTGGAGAGGAAGCAGCCCCGTTCCACGTCGCTCTGCATGTGGTGGACAACGGAGTCCTGCAGCTTCGCCCGGATCTGCTCGATACACGATTCGAGTGACTGCTCCTGCGGCTCGAGCATGGAATCCCAATACTGGCGGATCTTCATCTCGCCGTCCGCGGTCACCGTGATGCTGTGCCCCGGGGGCAGTTTAAAGATGCCTTCGAACATCGTCGTCGGCTCCGGCACATACTGGAACGTCAAATAGTTGAGGAGGCTCTCCGTGTGGATCGTGCGCTCCACGCCGGCGGCCAGGATGCTCTTGATCTCCGAGCCGAACAGGAACCGGCTGCCGTCCTTGCGGTAATAGAACGGTTTGATGCCGAAGTGGTCCCGTGCGCCGAACAGGCGCTGCTTGCGCTTGTCCCAGATCACGAAGCCGAACATCCCGCGGAGCTGCTTCACGCAGTCCTCGCCGTACTCTTCGTACATATGTACAATAACCTCGGTATCGCTGTGTGTCTTGAACTGATGCCCTTTGGCCTGCAGCGTGTCGCGCAGGTATTTATAGTTATAGATCTCGCCGTTGAACGCGATCCATACCGTGTCATCTTCATTGGCCAGCGGCTGGTGGCCTTCCTTCAGGTCGATGATGGACAGACGGCGAAACCCCAGCCCGATGCGGCTCTCGCTCCAAAATCCGATATCGTCCGGTCCCCGGTGCTCGATACAATCGGTCATGCTCTTCAGCAGGGACGGGGACGGTACGCGGTCCTCAAAATACATCACGCCGGTGATCCCGCACATATGGTGTTTTTCCTCCTCAAGCTGCGGTGTCCGCTAGGCGGCGCGCCGTCAGCGCATACATAATAGTCCGATACAACAGTATACCATATTCGCAGCGTTTTCAGGAAATGGCGCCCTTTTGCACGGGAATGTCGCGATTTCCGAGTAGACAGCCTGCCCCCCGTTCGTTAGAATGGAGGCGCTCAAGGGCTCCCTGTTCGGGGTTGTCCGTATTTATGTACGTGAAAAAAGGAGCGTGTTCTTCATGATCAAAGGACTTACACGGGCGGGACTCGGCCAGACGCCTTCCCTGCCGGAATTCGTCTCGCTGGCTTCCCGCTTTGGGTTCGGCGCCGTTGACGCCGCCGGTTCGGAGCTTCAAGAGTGGATCGAATCCGCTGGAACCGAAGGGGTTCTGCAGGCGCTGCAGGAGCAGGGCGTCATCATCGGTGCGATCGGCTTGTCCCCGGAATGGAGACAGACGGAGGACGTGTTTCGCGCCGGCCTCCCTCGTCTCGTGAAGGACGCGGAAGCGGCCGCCAAGCTCGGGGTGACAAGCTGCTGCACCTATGTGCTGCCGTCCATCGACTATCCGGCGGCTCACTTCATGGCGGTGGCCACCCGCAGGATGCGGACCTGCGCCGAGATCCTGGGCGCTTACGGCATCCGCCTCGGCCTCGAGTTCGTCGGCCCGCATCATCTGCGCACCCGCTGGAAGCATCCGTTCATCTGGACAGCCGAGGAGACCCTCGACTGGATCGACGCGATCGGCTGCAGCAACGTAGGCCTGCTGTACGACGCCTTTCACTGGTACACGACCGGCGGCACGATAGAGGATATCCGGAAGCTACGTGCGGACCAGATCGTGCATGTGCATCTCAACGACGCCAAGGACGTGCCGCTGGCCGAGGTGCTCGATAATGACCGCGTGTACCCCGGCGAGGGCGTGATCGATCTGGCGGCCTTCCTGCAGGGGCTGCAGGAGATCGGGTACCGGGGCGTGGTGGCGCAGGAGATCCTGACGCCGCAGCCGCCGGCCGAGCCGGTGGAGGAGCTGCTCGCGCGGTCGCGGGACGGCTACGCGAAGGTTTGGGGACGCTCGTAGAAGGCTCGTAGTACCCTTTTTGAGATGCTCGTAGTACCCTTTTTGCGTTCCGTTGGTGGCTCGTAGTACCCTTTTTGCGTTCCGTTGAGCTTCGCTCAAAGGTCACTTTCAAAAAGGGTATACGTCGCTGGGTAGGGAAAGGCGCAAGGGCAAAAGCAAAAAACAACAGCAAGAGCAAAAGCAAGAGCAAAAGAGCAAAAGAGCAAAAGAGCAAGAGCAAAAGCCCCTTTCCCAATGGTTAGGTAGGGGCTGATTGGAAGACAAAATTGCTCCTGCTGGCTATGGGACCGGACTCCCTGCGAGGACAAAAAATAGAGGAACTCCGATGCGTTATGGGCCTCAACGGAAGGGCGATTTCAAGTTTAGCGGAACTGATATTCGCTATTTTGATGAAAGAGACCGCTTTTCGTCGAATCAGAAGCCGATAAGGAATCCCAGTTCCGTTAATCGCCGGGAAATCACGGGAAATATCCGAATAAGATCTCTCCGTTCCTCTATTTCATGAGTGGTGTCATGGAAGCCATGCAGGGCCAGCCTCGCAATCGCAACTTTAGCAATAAAAAGCTCCTTCTCATCTACGGGAAGGAGCTTTTTAGCGGCTGCGTGCCAATACTCCGGCCTGATTCAAGCCATGCGGGCGGCACTGCGCTTCTGACGCCACTTGCGGATGAGGACGCCGTGCGAGGGGGAGAAGAGCAGCGCCAGGACGAACAGGACGCCGGCCATGGTGATCATGCAGCCCGCGATCGAAGCGTCCAGCGCGACGGAGACATAGTACCCGGAGACCGCGCTGAGGATGCCGATGCCCATGCTGTAAAAGATCATGCGGCTGAGCACCTCGGTCAGCAGGTAAGCGGTAGCGGCGGGGACGACGAGCATGCCCACGACGAGGATCGCCCCTACGCTCTCGAAGGAGGCCACCGTGGTCACGGAGACGAGGCCCATCAGCAGGTAGTGGAACAGCGCCACCGGGATACCGACGGCGGCCGCCATAGCGGGATCGAACGCGCAGATTTTGAACTGCTTGTAGAATACGCCGATGAGCACCACGCTCAGTGTCAGGACAAGACCCAGCGCCCATACGGCCTTGGGGCCGATCTCCGTGCCGCCCACCTGAAGCGTCTCCCAGGGGACGGCGATGATCTCGCCGTAGAGCACGCAGTCCAGATCAAGATCGACCTGGCGCGTGTACAAAGAAACGAGCAGAACGCCTAAGGCAAACAGAGCCGTAAAGACGACACCGATCGACGCGTCGGACTGGACGCCGCTCTGGTGAAACCACTGGATGAGGAACACGGTCACGAGCCCAATGACCGATGCGCCCAGCATCATGAACAGCGATTCACGCGAGCCGCTGAGGAGGAACGCGATGACGATGCCCGGTAAAACCGAGTGCGAGATCGCGTCCCCAATCATCGCCATGCGGCGAAGCACGAGAAAGCAGCCGAGTATGCTGCAGGAACAGGCGACGAGACAGGCTGTAAGAATAATCCAAAAGTCATTCACGGGGTTCCCTCCTCTCCCGCTGCGGATGCCGGATGCTGCACGCTGTGAAGCTGCGCCTGAGGTCTCAGTCCGCGGACAACATCCTTCTTCACCGCGGTGCGCTCCAGCAGCTTGGCCACGAGCCCCCGCCGGGGAGCGAACAGCACGGACACCACGAACAGCGCCGTTGCCGACAGTACGCTGAGCGGACCGGTCGGCAGATTGTTGGCCGCCCCGCTGATCCAGGTGCCGAGGAAGCCGCTCACCGCGCCGAAGGCGCCGGATAAAGCGACCATGACTCCCAGCCGCTCGGTCCAGTAGCGGGCCGACACGGCCGGAGTGATCAGCAGCGCGGACATGAGCACGACGCCCACGGTCTGAATGCCCACGACCACCGCTACCACGATCAGGAACATCATGAACTGGTCGAGGAAAGCGACCGGCAGTCCGATGCCCTTCGCAAAGCCCTGGTCAAAGCTCAGCAGCTTGAACTCCTTGAAGAGCAGCGAGCAGACCAGCACGAGCAGCACGGCAACGATGGCCATGGTGACCACATCCTTGAACACCATGGAGGCCGCCTGCCCGAACAGGAACTTGTCGAGCCCGCTTTGGTTGCCGCTGCTCCCATGCTGAATCTTCGTAAGCAGAACGATGCCGAGGCCGAAAAAAACGGAGAGCACAATCCCGAGCGCCGAATCCTGCTTGATCCGGGTATGGCGCGTGACGTAGCCGATGCCGAACGTGGCGATCAGCCCTGCGGCCACAGCGCCGATCAGGAAGAAGAAGATCGACTTCGTGCCGGTAAGCATGAAGGCGATACAGACGCCCGGCAGAGCGGCATGAGCCAGCGCATCCCCCATTAGGCTCTGCTTGCGCAGGTAAGCGAAGCTGCCGAGCACGCCGCTGCTCAGTCCGAGCAGCATGCTGCCCAGCAGAATCCACTGGGCGTTCGGGTCGCGGAACATCTCGAAGAGCAGTGTCAGCATGGCGGTCACCTCGCCGAGACGATGACGGCGTCATCGTCCCTGTCGAGCAGCCCGAGCCGGCCGCCGTAGGTGCGCTGCAGATGCTCCTTGGTAAACCACTCGCCGACCGGACCGATCCCCATGAGCTCCACGTTCAGCAGCAGAATCCAATCGAAGTACTCCTTGACGGTGGCCAGATCATGGTGGACGACCAGCACGGTCTTGCCCTGCTTCTTAAGCTCATTCAGCAGCGTGATGATCGCCTTCTCCGTAGCCGCATCCACGCCGACGAACGGCTCATCCATGAAATACAGCCGGGCATCCTGCGCCAGCGCCCGCGCCAGGAATATCCGCTGCTGCTGCCCGCCGGAGAGCTGCGAGATCTGCCGCCCCGCGAAGTCGGCCATGCCGACCTTCTCGAGGCAGTCCATCGCAAGGCCCCGCTCTTTCGCCCCCGGCCGCTTGAACCAGCCTAGATGGCCGTAGCGGCCCATCATGACGACGTCGAGAGCCGAGGTCGGGAAATCCCAATCCACCGATTCGCGCTGCGGCACGTAACCGATTAGCTTTCTTTGTTCGGCATAAGGCCTGCCATAGATCGATACTTCGCCGGTAACGCGCGGGATCAGGCCCAGGACTGCTTTGATCAGGGTCGATTTGCCCGCCCCGTTCGGGCCGACGATCCCGATCAGCTTGCCCTCCGGGATCTCAAACCCCACATCCCGCAGCACCGGCTTCTTCTGGTAGGCTACCGTCAAGCCTGCAACCGACAATGGTGACAACGACGCTCCCATAACACTTCAACTCCTCTTCCTGGCCGGCGCCCCTACGGCGCCATCTCTATGTTTATTCGCCCGGCTCCGCTACTTCAGAGCTTTGACGATCGTGTCGACATTATGCCGCACCATGCCTAAGTACGTACCCTCGGCCGTTCCTTCTTCGCCCATCGCATCGGAGAACAGCTCTCCGCCGATCTTAATCTCATGCCCCTGCTTCCTGGCCCCTTCGATCATCGCCTCGATGGATTTCTTCGGGACGCTAGACTCGACGAAGACGGCCTTGATCTGGTTCTGAACCAGATAGTCCCGCAGATCGATCACGTCCTTGGAGCCCGGCTCCGATGCGGTCGAGATGCCCTGCAGGCCCATGACCTTGATGCCGTACGCGTCACCGAAGTATCCGAATGCGTCGTGTGCCGTCACGAGAACCCGCTGCCCCTCGGGAATGGAAGCGATCTGCTCTTTGGCGTAGGTATCCAGCTCTTTGAGCTTCGCTAGGTACGCCTCCGCATTCTTCTTGTAATCCTCTGCGTGGGCCGCGTCCAGCTTGGAGAGTTCGTCCCTCACCGTCTCCGTCGCCGTCATCCAGTGCTTGACATCGAACCAGATATGCGGGTCATGCGAGGCCGTACCGTCATCCATGCTCCGCAGCTTCGATTCCGGTATATTCTTGGAGACCGCTACCGTCGGCCTCGATTTCTGCATGTTCTCGAAGATCTCGACCATTTTGCCCTCAAGGTGCAGGCCGTTATATAGAATGAGATCGGCCTGCTCCAGCTTCTTGACATCCCCCTGAGAAGCTTTATACAGATGGGGGTCGACCCCAGACTTCATCAGCCCCGTCACTTCCACATGCTCTCCGCCGACCTCGCGCGCAATATCCGCAATCATGCCGATGGTCGCCGTTATTTTTACTTTGCCGGACACGCCGGTTTGAGCGGCTTCATCCCTACCGCAGGCGGTAAGGCCCGCAGCCAGCCCCAGGAACAGAATCGTCATGATGAACCGTTTCCATGAGGATGGCAGAGGTTTCTTCGATTTCACGGCCTTCGCTCCAATCTTAGTCATAGTATTAGTCCTCCAAGTATATGTTGCCAAAAAGTTGTCTTAGTCCTTAATTGTTGTACTCGATTATGATTGTTGTACTGGACAATGATTATTGCCTTCCCGACTATATTTTTATTATATACAAATAAGTTTCCCTTGTGCAACAATTTTCTTAAATAAAGAAAGCCTCCCGCTGGGGAGGCTTCTGCCGTGTACCGCTATGGAGTGGTTACCGGTGTTTTGGGGCCTTTGGGCTTATCGCTCAAGCCGTAATATTGATCATAGGCATCAAAAATCTTGCGTGCGATCGGTGCCGCGCCGTAGGAGCCAAAGCCGCCTTCAGGCACAACGACCGCTACAGCCAGCTTCGGATCCTCAATCGGCGCGAAGGCGATAAAGACGGCGTTATCGATCTCCTTGCCGCCGGCCACCCGCTGGGTAGAGGTACCGGTTTTGCGGGCAAGCGTATAAGGGAAGTCATCGAAGCCCTGCACGCCGACCTTAGCCATCCCTCTGATGACCGCATCCCAATACGTTTTGGGGAACTCCGTTTTGTCCAGCACGACCTTCTCGTTGAATTCCTTGACGAGCTGCCCCTCATAGGTCTCGATCCGGTCCACGAGCAGCGGCTTAAGCCGCTCCCCTTTCGTAGCCAGCGTTGTCACATACTGTGCCAGCTGCAGGGTCGTGTACTTCTCGTTCTGGCCCCAGGAGGCGAATACCATCCGCTGCTGGACGGATTCCTTGGTATTGCTCTCGAATTCGCTGAGTCCCGCATATTCTCTCGGGAGCCCGCTGCCTGTCAGAACCCCCAGACCGAATTTGGCCAGGTAGTCTTTCCAGATCGTTACGGCTTCCGTACCTTTGCGGCGGTGCAGCTCATGGCCGATCATCGCCGACATGAAGGTGTTGGAAGAGTGCCAAATGGCATCCGTGGCATTAATCGGGCCCCAGGCCGCGCCGTCCGAGTTAGAAAGCCTTGCGTTGTTGTCCTTCCCGTACGTGAAGACGCCCGTATCATGATAGATCGTATTTGTAGTGAACAACCCTTCATTGAGCCCGATCAGCACGGAAAGCGGTTTGACGACCGACCCCATATAGACGATGGATGTCGGATGGTATTTCAGTTTGTCTTCGGGATAGTCCGGATAAGCCGTCGTGATCGTCCCGTTATTGATCTTGGACTGAATCTCGGCATATTTTTCATTCGAGATCGGTCCCGACCAGACCTTCGGGTCGTAATCCGGCATGCTCGCCATCGTAACGACTTTACCTGTCTTGACTTCGATAGCCACCGCATAGCCCGCTACGGCATTCGAGCCTTTGGCCGCATAACGGTTGGACCGGGCAGGGCCTTTCAGCCAGGCGAGATGATCCATAATCGCCTTTTCGGTAGCAAGCTGAACGTTCCGGTCGATGGTCAGGTACAAGTTGTTCCCCTTGGTCGGGGCGGTGACATCGACCTTGCCGATGATTTTGTGGGCGGCGTTCACGGGATAGGTCTTGAATCCGTTCTTGCCCCGGAGCTCCTCCTGGTACAGGTACTCGATCCCGTCATATCCTACGTATTCCGTATCGAGGTATCCATCGGTTTTCGTTTTGTCTTTGTAGAGATCCAGGTTCAGGTTGGACGCGCGGGCTCTGGAGAACTGCCGCATGTATCCAATGAGCTGGACTGCCGGCGTGTTCTCATAATCGTACTGGCGGATGCTCTCCTCCATGATCTCCAGCCATTTGAGCTCGTCACGATGCTCCATCAGATAAGCAATCTCTTCCTGGGAAAGGTCGGTCTTCAGCCTCCGCGGTACGGAATAATAGCTCGGCGCATCATTTGTTTTCTGCTTGTTGAGATCGTAGCCTACATCCATCTCGATGATGATTTCTTCCGCGGTAGGCTGCTTCTCTCCTGGGCGCCCGTACAAGGAGAAAATCCTTGCCAGCTCCTGCGCCAGAGCCACGACCTCGTCCTTCGGCTGGTTCTGCTCGATCCGGAAGTACAGCGACTGCGTGGAGGTCGTATAAGCCAGCGGCACCTTCTGCCGGTCATAAATGTTCCCGCGGATCGGGGCAATCGGCGTGTTCGCTTTGTTGATGTCTTCTTTCTCCGCCTTCAGTTCTTTCCCCTCGACGAATTGGAGCATCGCAAGGCGCACGATCAGGACGGAGAACAGGAAGAACGTGAAGAAGAAGAACAGATTGATACGTAGGGTAAAATGGCGGCGTTTCGACGTTTCCTGTTTCGTCGGATCTTCCATCTCGATCGGCTTTTTCATCCTTACTGCGGCTCCTTTCCTGCAGGGACCTTCGGCGTGCCGTAAAGTCCTATGCGTTCATTGTAAGCATCAAAAATCTTCCTGGCAATAGGCGCGGCGCCGTAAGCGCCATACCCGCCTTCCGGCACGACGACCGCCACGGCAAGCTTCGGCTTCTCCGCAGGCGCGTAAGCGATGAAGACGGCATTCTCCAGGCTCTTGCCGGCTACCGACATCTGGGAGGTGCCCGTCTTGGCGGCTACGGTATAATCCGCTTCGCTGCCTTCGAAGCCGGTCTTCGATACCTTGAGCATCCCCTGGTGAATGACATTCCAATATTCTTCGGGGAACGTTTCCTGGCCGAGGACCTCCGGCTGGATTTCCTTGACCACCTGCTTGTTGTCATACGTGACGATCCGGTCTACGAAGAGGGGCTTCAACCGTTTGCCCTTATTCGCGAGCATCGCCGTGTACTGGGCCAGCTGGAGGGCGGTATACCGGCCCTGCTGGCCGAACGAGGCCTGGACAAGCGCCGCCTGCGTACTGGCCTGCTTGACCGTATCGTAATAATAGATATCGCCCGGGCTCTCGCCGGGAAGATCGCTTCCGGTCCTGATGCCGAGACCAAACTTCTTCATGTATTGATCCCATACGTCGAGCGGGCTGCCGCCCCGGTTGTAGAGCCGCTCGCCGATCATCGCCGCCATGAACGTATTCGACGATACCTCGATGGCCTTCGACGCATTGATGGGGCCGTTGGCCTTGAAGCCCGAGTTGTTCACCCGGCTCTTGTCCTTCCCGTAGGTATAGGTGCCGGTGTCATTGTAGGTCTCATACGGTGCGAACAGCTTCTCGTTCAGTCCGAGAAGTACGGTCAGCGGCTTGATCGTAGAGCCCAGCGGCACCAGCGAAGGCGGGTGCTTGCTGATTTCCTTCTCCGGCACATCCGCGCACCGTTCCCGGATCGCCCCGTTAAGATACCGGCAGCGGATCTCGTTCCACTCCGTACCCGATACCCCGCCATGCCATACGTTCGGGTCGTAATCGGGCATGGAGGCCATCGCCATCACCTTGCCGGTATCCACTTCCATGGCTACCGCATAGCCCGCAACGGCTTCACGCCCTTGTGCCAGGACGGAACCGCCCGAGGCTCTCTTCATCGCCGTCAGGTGCTCCGTGACCGCATCCTCAGCCGCCTGCTGCACCTCCCGGTCCATCGAGAGAATCAGGTTGTTCCCCTTGACCGGAGGTGTCAGCGTATAGGGACCGGTAATCTTCTGAGCGGCGTTGATCGGGTAGGATTTGGTCCCGTTCTTGCCCCGGAGCTCTTCCTGGTACAGATATTCCAGCCCGTCATAGCCGACGTATTCGTCGCCGAGGTATTCATCCTTCTTATCCCGGTAGGTACTGAGGTAGGAGTTCTCCACGTTGACTGCCGCCGAGAAAGGCCGAAGATACCCGATGAGCTGCACGGCCAGGTTCCGGTCGTCGTAGACCCTTGCGCTTTCCTCGGTGACCTCAAGCCACTTCAGCTCGTCCCGGTGCTCCAGCACATAGGCGATCTCGTTGGCCGTCAGATCCGATTTGATGCGCCGCGGCATATAGGAATAGCCGTTGATCTTGGTTTCCTTCTTGTTGATGTCGAAGCCGACATCCATCCGCTCCACGATCTCGGCCGCTGTCAGCGGCTTGACGTTCGGGCCGCCGTAAGACGCGAAGATCTTCTCCAGCTCGCCCGCCAGCGCGATGATCTCATCCATCCGCTCGGAGAGATCGCCTTCGGTAATGCGGAAGAAAAGCGACTGTGTCGACACCGTATAAGCCAGCGGAGCCCCGTTGCGGTCGAAGATATTCCCCCGGATCGGCGCGATCGGTGTCGAGCTCTCGGTGAACTCCGTCTCCGCCTGCTTGAGCTCCGCCCCCTGGACAAACTGGAGCATCGCAAGCCTTACAACCAGAATGGAGAACAGCACGAAAACAGCAAAAAACAGCAGATTCATCCGCGTCCGCCGCGAATCCCAGGGACGCTTGCCCGGCTCCTTTGTTCGGAATAATGTATTCATCAGTTCAGCAACCTCTTGTTTTGTACAAATTTTACAGGTCCAGCAGCTCCCTCAGGGAACGAATGCCCTCCCCGGTATGATAGTCATAGCGGAGAATTTTGAGTGCATCCATGCCGACCTGGTTCGGAGCCCAGACGTCGTTGATGTCATGGTCCCCCACATAGAGCACGTCGGAAGGGTGCAGACCCGCTTCTTTCAAAGCCAGTGTGAAGATGGCCGGATCCGGCTTCTCGAGTCCCGCCAGCGTGGAGACCACCACCGGATCAAAATAGTGACGGATGCCTTTGCTCTCCAAGATGGCCGGCAGCGTCGGGGCAAAGTTCGAGATCACGCCCAGCCGTAAACCGCGGGCCTGCAGCGACGCCAGCACCTCCTGCACATCTTCGAAGAGAGAATAGTGCTCAGGCGAGGTGAACAGATCGTACAGCTCATGACAGCAGGCATGCACCTGTTCCCGGGTCCACTTCCGTTCTTCCACGCCCAGATGCTCGAGAATATAGCCATAGAGCTTCATCCAGAACTGCCTGTCGGACTCCGGCGTGCACGCCTCGAAAGCTCCGACCTCTTTGCCATAATAAAATAGACGAAAGGCCTCCGTAAAAAGTTCGCCGATCCGGGCTTCCCCGGGATGAAAATCACGGGCGGCGAGAAACTGCCCCATGATCACCTGGGCTGCCGGAATGGTCAGCAGCGTATCGCCCACATCGAAGAACACCGCTTTATACTCATCCAAACGTTTGCTTAGTGCCAACCGAACGCACC
This sequence comes from Paenibacillus sp. S-38, assembly GCF_049942825.1. Classification (NCBI taxonomy): domain Bacteria; kingdom Bacillati; phylum Bacillota; class Bacilli; order Caryophanales; family Paenibacillaceae; genus Paenibacillus; species Paenibacillus sp. S-38. The sequence goes on along the minus strand of NZ_CP187970.1, from coordinate 1,318,765 downwards.
TGACCTTTCTTTGTGCCGTTTTTCAGTGTACCACAAAACCATGGCAGGTTAAAAAAGACCCGGAGGAGAGCCCATCTTGGCTCCTTCCAGGCCTGACTGCCCCGGTAACCGGGTCACCACGATCCGTTCCTTACACTTCAGCTTATACTTCATCTTACACTTCCTTGATATGCGTCTCCTGGAAGTTCGGCGGATTGAACCAGTTGCCGCCCGAAGCCACCCAGGTGGAATCCAGCGGTACCCACCGCTTCTTCTCCGCGAGATATACCTCGTTCCAGGCATGCGGCCCGTATCCGCCTCTCCCGTCGTAGCCGAGGCCGGTAACCACCTTGACATCGAGCCCGATGGAGCGCGCCATGACCGCATAGAGCCGCGAGAAGTCGATACACACGCCCTGCCTGGTGGCGAAGGTCTCTTCCGGCGTCTGCTCCTTCCAGATCCGCTGCTCTTCGTAGAGCCGCACCTTCTCCCAATCGTATTTCACCCGGGTTCCGACCCATTGATAGAGCAGCTTCGCCTTCTCCTCATCGTCTCCGCCCTTCGCCGCGACCTCCTTGGCCGCCTCGGCGATACTGCCGGGGATATGGGCGTCCACCACCTCGTACTTGCGCTGCAGGATATCCGCGAATTCCTGCTCGACCTGCCGGGTGAACACCGGAAGACGCTGCTCGATGAAGTCCCCGGTAACCGGGCGGATCACTTCCGTCGCCCCCTTCCGGTACAGCTCCGAAGCGCCGATATACGAGGTCAGCCCATTCTGCGGCAGCAGCGTCGTGAGAATAAAGAGCAGCGCTATGATCATCAGGCTGCGGCCCGCTCCGGTTACGGCGCCGATCACTCCGCCGACCAGCGAGCTCAGGAAGGAGGGCGAAGTCCGCTGCCCCGCCGCCGGGGCCGACAGCCAGCCGTCCACGAACGGATCAATGAGACGATAGAGCAGCTGCTTAATGAGGCCGTAACCGATAACAAAGAGGATCGCAAAGCGCAGGAGCGAAAAATCCCGCAACCCGGTTACTGCCGTATAGTACAGCTGCTCCCAGAAGCCCAGCTCCTCGGACGGAATAGCCAGGCCCAGAGACACCAGACGCTCCTGTACCTGCGGGGACGCCCACTCGGTCAGCTCCCAGGAGAGGAAGAGCCCGAGCAGCGTGGCCGCTCCTTCGGTTACCATGAGCGCGAGCCGCTTGGCGGAGGAAGTCGCACCGCGAAGCAGTCCCTGCAGCACCGAGATGCCGAAGACCACGGAGATCAGCACCGTTACCAGATTGAGCCCGCTCACATAGCTCCATATGTCCATCTGTCTCCTCCTCCCTCCGTCTTGGGCCGCCTTGCGAATATATCGTTCATGGGCACAGCTCCGGCTGGAAGCTTACCCCGCCGTTCCCGATTTGGCCTGTTCGATGAACCGCTTCAGCACATCATCCACCTTCAGGGTGAAGGTCTGGTTCATGAAGGTCACCTGCACGTCGCTCGCCCCCGGCTTGCCGTCGATCCTCACGCTCTTGGTTTTGACCGTAAAGGTGCCATCCGGATTCTGCGTATACTTCGCTTCCTTCGCCTCGTCGGTGACCGTCTTCAGCGCCTGGTTCTTCACATCGGCGGCCACCTTGGTGCCGAGTGCGGATCCATACTCCAGCAGCTGATCCTTATAGCTCGCTCCATAGAAATAGACGGCGGCCACAATCCCGAGAATGATAACCCACTTGATAACTGTTTTTACCAGTTTGATCACTAGAAACAGTATGACCAGCGCGCCTGCGATGACATACCAGCGCTGCGCCAAGAACTCCGTTAAGAACTCCACGTTCGATTCTCTCCCTTATTCGTCTTCTTTCCTGACCCTCATCCACGCTTACTCATCATACAACAGCCTCCAGGGACTCTTCATTACTTTTTTTTGGAAGAGAATAAAGGTCCTTTCAAGTAAAACGTGTAAAAGCGAGTACGGTTTCAGCTCCGCCAAATCCTTGTACTTTGTACTAACAGCCCCCTCCCCCACGTAAGATGGAGAAGGACTCCTAACGGACAACCAATGATGCGAGGTGATTCAGGTGAAAACAGCCGTATGGCTCTATTTGTTCATGTTCGTCGCGTTCTTCGATCTCCACGCCCAATACCCGATCCTCTCCCCCTTCGCCATCTCACTCGGCGCGGCGCCATCCTTTATCGGACTGATCCTCGGCGTCTATTCGATCACTCATATCCCAGGGAACCTCCTGGCCGGGTACGGGGTCGACAAATACGGCAGCAAGCCCTTCATCGTCTTCAGTCTCATAATTGCCGGTCTCGTGCTGCTCGCCCAGTCGAAGGTAACCGACCCTTGGGATCTGCTCTACATCCGCTCCGTCAGCGGCTTCGTGCTTGCGTTCCTGTCGCCCGCTTGTCTCTCGCTCTTGGCCAAGCTCGCCTCGGATCAGGTGCAGCAGGGCAAGCTCATGGCCGGCAACGGCATGGTCCACACCATTGCTTCCGTGCTCAGCCCGGCGGCCGGCGCTTACCTCGTCGCCCAGTTCGGCTTCGAGCGTTCGTTCACCTTCCTCGGCTGTGGACTTATCGCTACCGGTCTGCTTGCTTGGTTCGGCGTGAAGGAGAGCCAGTACAAGAAGGCGGCCGCCGAGCTGTTTCCGTCCCCGCTGTCTGAGCATGGCAGCCCACAGACGCCGAATGCCGGAAGTGCCGGGGATTCGTCCGTTCCCTGGCTGTTCTTTACCATGCCGCTCTCGATCTCCTGCTCCCAGGGCATCCTCTTCTTCGAGCTGCCGCTGATGAAAGAGACCCACGGCTCCATCCTCACCTCCGGTGTCTTCTTCTCGCTCGTCAGCCTGGGGGCGCTTGTAACGCTCAGCATGCTGTTCCTGAGCCGAATTCCGCCGCTGATCAGAGTCTCCTACGGCTCGCTCGCGCTCGCCATCATTTTCTTCGGGATGTCGGTCAAATGGCCCCTGCCGATGTACGCCTCCCTGATCCTGATCGGGATGGCCAAAGGGGTGATCTTCCCGGCCATCGCCTCGCTGCTGGCCGCTTCGACCACTTCACAGCGCTATGGCCGCCTCTTCTCGCTGCTATCCATCTCCTACTCCATCGGCGCTTTCATCGGCCCCATGCTCGCCGGCCATCTGCGTACCCATGTCTCCTCCTACTTCCTGGCCTTCCTCTGCCTAATGTTTGCCCTTTCCCTGCTCCCTCTGCGTGCCACCCGCCGTCCCGTACAGGCCTGAAGTCGGCTGACCAAGCTTCGGTGAGGAGCGGGCTTCGAATGGGAACGTAAATCCAAAGGACGGACAGCCCCATTTTGACAAAAAGCTCATCCCTGCAAGTCCATTCCGTACCTCTCCAAGGCCGTCCGATTTCCGGACGGTCTTCTTCTGCGCTCCTCCCGCCGAATTGGTACCTATTCCCTATTTATGTAGGACCAAGGCCTTTTTGGTCTCCACTTCTGCAACCTTTAATTATGGACCTGCGTTAGGTAACCGAGGTGTTTCGTACTGGACGAGCTTGGGTAATACCCCTAAGACTGCCTCAATAACGCAGGGCAAACATGGCAGGACGGACATAAACTAGCGTGTCCAGTCGAAGTCATCTAACAGAAGATTATGGAAAAGAAGGAGGTGAAAAAGCATTTGTCCAGGAAATTTGTTCCTCGCACCAAAGATTCTTCTTCATTATTTGTAAACCAGAATAGGAGTGAAACCCGAATGAAGCCTGCTGTTCTTCAGAAGACAGCGCAAGTCACTGTTCTCATGCTGATCATCTCCGTACTGCTCCCGGTGCTCGCCTTTGGATCGGGATTCAGCAGCGGAACGACCTACAAGAAAGGCACGGTCACCGGCCAAGTCTACCTCGATGTGTATAACAGCGTCTATCCGAGCGTCTATGCATACTCGCCGGAAGGCTCTCTGTTGGATGTCGCTGACGTTACATACAGCAGCAAAGACGTTAACGGCGCTGTATACTTCAAATTCACTTCGGATGTGGGAACCTACAACTATGTGAAATTGAAGTTTAACGACCCCAACAACGTGAACAGCTCGGTATACCAAACGGTCTACCGTTCTAAGAACAGTCCTGGCGGCGGCGGCGGCCCATCGGGCGGCAGTGCATCCGGTGCGGGTGAGATCTCCGCGAACTCCGACGGCTCCGTGAACGCCGACCAGCTGATCAGCTCGCTGAACCTGTATGACACGGTAACGATCAACATCACAGGCGACTTCGCACTGATCCCTGCCAAGGCACTTGTGGGCTTCACTTCCGGTAACAAAACCATCATCGTGAAGAACGCGAACGGCTCCTATGTGCTGCCGGTCAAAGTTCTGAACGTGAAGGACCTGGCTTCCCAGCTGTCCGCAACAACGGACGATGTGAACGTGAAGGTAACGGTTGCCAAGGCAAGCCAGGCGATCGCGGACAGCGTGGCTTCTTCGGCCAAAGCCCTGGGCGGTGAAGTCGTTGCAGGCGCAGTAGACTTCAACCTGACGGCCGTAGGCAAAAACAATGCTTCCGTTGCCGTAAACCTCGGCGGTACTTATGTATCCCGCTACCTCCCGCTGCCTGCTTCCGTAGACTCGGATTCGGCAACAGGCGTACTGATCGACACAACGACGAACAAGCTTTCCTTCGTTCCGACGGTATTCAGCTCCACCTATGCCGACCTGAAGCGCAACGGCAACAGCGTGTACGCGGTGATTAAGCTTGACAAGAGCTTCAGTGACGTTAGCGGCCACTGGGCACAGAACAACATCGAACTGCTGGCGAACAAACTGGTTGTCGATGGCGTAACCGACACCTCTTTCGAGCCTGAGCGCAGCATTACGCGCGCCGAATTCGCAGCACTGGTTGTCCGTTCCCTCGGTCTTACGCCGATGACCGGCAGCTCTTCCTTCAGCGATGTGGAATCCTCCGACTGGTTCTCCAGCACGGTGAACTCCGCAGTCTACGCTAAGATCATCGACGGCTATGAAGACGGCACGTTCCGTCCGAACGCTACGATCAACCGCGAAGAACTCGCAGCTATGGTTGTCCGTGCGCTGAACTATGCAGGCGCTAAGCCGGCGGTAACAGCATCCGAACAGTCCACCCTGCTCGCGAAATTCTCCGACTCCGATGAAATCGTCTGGGCGGAAGCGGAAGTGGCGACAGCGATCAAATCCGGTATTGTCGACGGCCTGACCGACGACACGCTGGGTGCCCGTGACACGGCTACCCGTGCACAGGCAGCTACGATGCTGAAGCGTCTGCTGACTACAGCGAAATTCATCAACTAGAACGCAGATGCCGGCATACTGCCGGCACTGCCGCTGCAAACATAAAGACCTGACATTCGTGTCAGGTCTTTTCCTTTTCGCTGCAGGACAGCCGGTAAAGCGCTTACCAACATTCGACATTTCCTGGGAAATGCGGTTCGCATGAGAATTGGGCATAGGCCGGGAATGGGGTTATACTACTTTATATCAGCTTACTTGAAGCCCAAAGGGGGATCTCCATGTCCATTGCACTCATTGTGGAAGGAAAGAATGACAAGAGCCGGCTCCGCCGTCTGCTGACCGACGATATTCTGATTCTCTGCACGTACGGCTCCCTGAACACCACCCGGCTTGAGGAGCTGAAGAAGAAGGTCGGGGAACGCGAGGTGTTCCTCTTCACCGACAACGATTCCTCCGGCAAGAAGATCCGCGGCATTCTCCGCGATACCTTCCCGGATGCGGAGCAGATCTATACGCGGCGCGGCTATGCCGGTGTGGAGGGCACACCGGATGAGTACCTGATTCAGCAGCTCGAAAAGGCCGGCCTCGAAGAATACATCGTATATCCTCCGGTGCTGCCGACCTTTGAGAAATTCTAAATTCTAGGAAATAAATTTCATGAGATAAATGACGAGCGTGACCGTAAAGATGCTGAAGATCGTGGATGAGAACACGACCTGGGACGAGAACTCCGGCTCGTTATCGTACTCTACGGCTATCAGCACGGAGCTGAGCGAGGTCGGTACCGCACAGGAGAGCACAAGCGCCTGAGCCATAACCCCCTCAATGCCGAGCAGCAGCACTACCGCGAAGCCTACGGCAGGACCGACACAGAGGCGAAGCAGATTCGACAGCATGACATCCGAGAAATTGAGCTGCCACTTCATGCTCCCCAGCTGCACGCCAAGCGTGACAAGAGCGGTTGCGACGAAGGCATCCGATACATAATTGATCGGGGCGTAGATCGGCCCCGGTACCGGAATGTCGAAGCCTTTCATGAAGAAAGCGATCGGGATGATATAGATGACCGGCAGCGTGAGGATCGTACGCATCGTCGCCTTCATATCGTTCTTCTTGGATGCGTTGACCGCATAGATGCCGTAGGTATTCGGCAGAAGACTCTGCATCATCATGATGATGATCTGGATCGAGAGCGTGAACGCATCGCCGACGAACACCAGCTGATTCAGCGGAATCGCGTAGTTGGCGCTGTTGTAAAAGATGACGCTGTTGCGCATGGCCGGCACCATACCGCCCCGATAGCCGCGAATCCGGATGACGAGCTCCACCAGCAGATACATCGCGGCGAAATAAACGAAGAAAAACAGCAGCGTCTGTCCCAGCAGGTTCAGCGACAGCTGGGATTCATAGAGCATTTTGAACACCAGCGCCGGCGAGAACAAATAGAAATTCAGCTTCGACAGCGTCTTGATGTCGAGCTTGAATGCCCGGTAGAGCACAATACCCACGACGATCATGATCGTCAGCGGGATGACGTTGTTCAGCAGGATATGAACCAAATAAGTCATATGCGGGCCTCCAGGTTGGTATGTTCTTCATGCTGCATGCGGGTGACCCGCCGATTCCGAGCTCTAGTCTTTGGAGATTTGGATGAGATCCTTGGCCACTTGCTCGATGTCGAGGTCCTCGGCATCCCCCTTGTAATACGTGCGGATCTGCCCCTTGGCATCCACAAGCAGCCACAGGTTGGAGTGCGTGAAGGTCCCGTCCTTCGGATTCTTCACGACGAGAACCTCGTACTGCTTCGCCAGGTCGATAACATACTTCTCATCGCCGCGCAGGAAGTACCAGCCGCTGTAGTCCGGCTGGAACCGGCCCGCGAACTCCTTGAGCCTCTCCCGCGTGTCATTCGTCGGATCGAACGAGATCGACATGATCGCCGTTTTGGTTCCGAAGACGCCTTTCTCCTTGAGTACGTTCTGTACCTTCGAGAGATTGTAGGTCGTCGGCGGGCAGACGTCCGGGCAGGTAGAATAGAAGAAATACACCAATCTCGCTTTGCCCTGCGTCCCCGAGAGCGTGACCTCCTGCCCGTCCAGGTTCTCCAGCTTGAAATCGGCCGCCGGCTTGATGACATCGATCTTCTTCTGGTTCCCCTGAACCAGCATGTACCCCAGGGTACCGATCAGCCCTAGCAGCAGGATGATCACTACGATACGAAATGCGCTGTTCTGCATCTGCTTTTTACATCCCTTCTTCAAAAAATAAATCCCAGGGACTAGGCCTTGGGATTATGACTCTATATGAAACTGAAGCACGGTATCCTCTCTCAGCCGAGGGGGCCGCCTGCCGTGCAAACGATCATGATGATGAACAAAAGCATGAGATAGTTGACCGAGTAGATGAACATTTTCTTGGCCCACAGCACTTCGTCTTCCCCCTGGAGCTTGTATCCCTTCAGGCAGAGGAACGCCCAGTACAAGCCCATGGCGGCCGCGGCGAAGAAATAATACACGTTCACATACTGATATACATACAGCAGCATGGACACTGGAACAAGCAGAACGATGTAGCGGATCATGCTCATCTTCGTCACGTAGGTGCCCCGGACTACCGGCAGCAGCGGAAAACCGGCCGCACGGTACTCTTCCATCCGGCGGATGCCCAATGCCCAGAAGTGCGGAGGCTGCCACAGGAACATGATCCCGAACAGGATCCATGCGCCGGCATCCAGCTCCGGCGTTACCGCACAGTAGCCGATCATCGGAGGCACCGCTCCGGAGAAGCTGCCCATGAAGGTGCTCCATACGGAAGTGCGTTTAAACCAGGCCGTATAAATCCACACATAGAGGAACAGGCCAATCAATCCGAGCAGCGCCGAGATCGGGTTGGCCCCGAACCACAGGGTGGCCAGTCCCAGCACGCCGAGGATAAACCCGTACCATAGTACGGTTTGCGGTGAAATGGCACCGGTCACCAGCGCCCGCTTCTGCGTCCGCTCCATCTTGTTGTCCATATCGCGGTCAAGATAGTTATTCAGCACGCAGCCGGAGGCCATGACGAGCACCGTTCCGAGCAGCGCAAATATCATCGTCACCCAATCGATCTTCCAAGCCGACGCCACCCAGAACCCGCCGAACGCGGTCATCGAGTTGGAGAATAAGATCCCTGGCTTGGCAAGCTGTACGAAGTCCCTCCAGCCGGCCGAGGTGCCTGCCGCAGGATCTGCAGCGGCTGCCGTCTCGATCCCCAGTTCGAGGCTAGCTTGATCCTTCAATTCGTGTTACCTCCTTGTGTGAAGCTTCCATCTTCATTTCTATCTCCATGTAAGTATGTCGGAATAGTTCAGCTTCCTTTTCGTGCACATCCCCTTAATAATATCAACCAGGGGAACGTTTGACAACAAAGATGGGGGGTGTTCAAAATATTGTCGATATGTCGGGTTTACAAAGAAAACCGCCCGGCTGTCCGGACGGTCTGATCGTATGACCCTACTTTTGTTCGGGGTGGGGTACTGCAGCTGCAGCTATACATGAGTCCGCTCACTTCGGCACCCGAAGTGGATCGAGCCCGAAGACGACGCGGCGGAGAAACCCCCACGCGCAATCGAGCAGCTCCTGCATCTCGTATACCCGCCGCCCCAGCACCTGCACCGCAAGGCCGTGCTTATAGGTCAGGGAGCTGCCGAAGTACAGCCCGGGCGCATCCGAGAACCGCTCCTCCAGAAGGAGGCGCAGTTCTTCGGCATGGCGGGCCTCGAGCCGGTCCGAGAACAAATTCAAGTTCCCGAAGTGCGTGTGCCCATCCCACCGGGAGACCGATACCGGAGCCGTCCCCCGCGGCTCCACCCGCATCCGGCCGCTGAACACCAGCTCCCCGCCGTAATGCACCGTCATCCGGTTGGCATACCGCTCATACTGGAAGGATTCACCCCGGTGCAGACGGCCTGGACAGACGATCTCGCTCAGGAACAGCGCGGAGCCCGGTTCCATCCTGACGCTGGTCTCGGCGTCGAGGGCGGCCTCGGCATAGAGCATCAACGGCTCCGGCATGTACTCGACATAGCTGCCGGTCTCGAGCGTGAGCCGCTGGACCTGGGTGCTCGGCCGCCAAGCTTCGTCCGGCGCCGTGCGGGAAGGGTGCACCTTCGTATAGGACTGGTTGGTGATGAAGGCGCGGGCCCCCTCCGCAAAACGCCACTGCAGCTCGTAGGTATCCCCTGCCATCATCCCCGGCGAAGCATCCATGACGTATACCCCCAGCAGGTCATCGGGGAAGGGGAAGGTCTTGGCGATCTTCAGCGGATACGATTGGGCATGGGAGAGCAGCTGCGTGGCTCCGCCCGCCCGCGAGAGTGCGGCGTCGACGGAGCCTGTGACCTTAGGCATGGCTGTATTCGTGCTCCACCCAGCGTACGATGTCATCCAGTCCCTGGCCATCGAACAGGTTGGAGAACACGTACGGCTTGCTGCCCCTCATCTTCACCGTATCTTCTTCCATGACCTTCAGGGAAGCGCCGACGTGCGGAGCCAGATCGATCTTGTTGATGATGAGCATGTCGGAACGCATGATGCCCGGTCCTCCCTTGCGGGGAATCTTCTCCCCCTGCGCCACATCGATAATATAGATGAAGCGGTCCACGAGCTCGGGGCTGAACGCCGCCGCGAGGTTGTCGCCGCCGCTTTCGATGAAGATGATGTCCAGGTTGCTGAAGCGGCCTTCGAGCTCTTCGATCGCTTCAAAGTTCATCGAAGCGTCCTCGCGGATGGCCGTATGCGGGCAGCCGCCGGTCTCCACGCCGATAATCCGGTCCGCCGGAAGCGCTTCGGAGCGGATGAGGATATTCGCATCTTCCTTCGTGTAGATATCGTTGGTGATCACCGCGATGCTGTACTTGCCGGTCAGCTTGCGGGCAAGGCGCTCCACCAGCGCGGTCTTGCCTGAGCCGACCGGGCCCCCGATCCCAATGCGCATCGGGCGCTCCTGCCGGCGTCCTTCCGGAGTTTCCCAACCGTGGTGATGATGATTGCTGCCTTGGCACATAGTAAACCCTCCTAAGAATCCCTATTTTTAATATGTAAGTAAATTAATCAAGTTGATTCCAACCACCGTCAGGACATGAACAACCGCGAATACAGCCCCTCATGCCGCATCATGGCAATCTCCGCTTGGGGACTGCTCGCATAACCGTCCTCAAGCGGATCGAGCTCAGCTGCCCCCTGCCAGGCGGCAGAGATGGAAGGAAGCAGGGCGGCCAGCAGCCGCTGCCCTTCCGTCTGCCCCAGCGACATCAGCCGCAGCCCGCTGTTGATGCAGGTCATCGTGCAGGTGTAGAGGTACCCTTCGGCCGCCTGGGTCAGCGGTACGCCCAGCCCATAGGAGAGCCAGCTGTGAATAAGCGGGTGCGTGCCGATGCATTCGCGCCTGGCCAGTGCGCCGGCCAGGGGCTCCCAGCCGAGGTCCGGGTACACGGACCTCGCGAGCTGGTACAGCCTCCGGCCCATCTTGGCCACCCCTTCGCGCGTCTCGCTCGCCGCACGCTGCACATGCTGCGTGCAGTCCACCCGCCACAGTTCCTCCCAGCGCTGCTCGGGAGCATACCGGTAGACGGCCTTGACCGCCAGCGCATCGACCGGAGCCCAGCTGTGGAGCAGCATTGCTTCAATATATTCCCGAAGCTGCTCCGGCCGCTCGAGCCGTCCTTCCTGCACGAGCGTCTCGAGGCCGAACGAGTGCGAGAAGCCGCCGATGGGGAGCGCCGAATCCAGAAGCTGCGTATAGGCCAGCCAGGAGAAGCCTTCGTGATGCCTCATGCCTCCGCCTCCTCTGTCTCCATGATCTTCTTCCATTAGAATAAAAAGTAACGCTGCGCCATCGGCAGCACGTCGGCGGGCTCACAGGTAACCGGCTTCCCGTCCACCTTCACTTCATAGGTTTCGGGGTTCACCTCGATCGACGGGGTTTCTCCGTTATGGATCATATCCTTCTTCGTGACGCTCCGGCAGCCTTTCACCGGCTCGATCCGCTTCTGCAGGCCGAGCTCCAGGTGGACTCCCTTGTCGTAAGCCGCCTGCGACACGAAGGTAATGCAGTGGTTCAGCGCGCGGCCGAAAGCACCGAACATCGGGCGGCCGAATACCGGCTGCGGCGTAGGGATGGAGGCGTTCGGATCGCCCATCTGGGCGAACGCGATGATCCCGCCCTTGAGCACCATGTCGGGCTTGACGCCGAAGAAGGCCGGGGTCCATACGACGAGGTCAGCCAGCTTGCCAACCTCGACAGAGCCCACTAGGTGGGACACCCCATGGGTGATCGCCGGGTTGATCGTATATTTGGCCACATACCGTTTGATCCGGTAGTTGTCGTTGTCCGTGTGTGCCGCTTCCGGGCTTTCGTCCGGAGCCGGCAGGTAACCGCGCTGCTTCTTCATCTTGTCCGCCGTCTGCCACGTCCTCGTGATCACTTCGCCCACCCGGCCCATCGCCTGGGAGTCCGAAGAGATCATGGAGAACACGCCGAGATCGTGCAGAATGTCTTCCGCGGCGATCGTCTCCGGGCGGATCCGCGAATCCGCGAAGGCGACGTCCTCCGGAATTCGGCTGTCGAGATGATGGCAGACCATCAGCATGTCGAGATGCTCTTCGACCGTATTAACCGTATAGGGACGCGTCGGATTCGTCGAGGAAGGAAGCACATTGAGCTCCGAAGCAATGCGGATAATGTCCGGCGCATGCCCGCCTCCGGCTCCCTCCGTATGGTAGGTATGAATCGTCCGGCCGCCGATCGCCCGGATCGTATCTTCCACGAAGCCGGATTCGTTCAGCGTGTCCGTATGGATCGCCACCTGCACATCGTACTTGTCGGCTACCGCCAGGCAGGTGTCGATCGCCGCCGGCGTCGTCCCCCAGTCTTCGTGGAGCTTCAGGCCGATCGCCCCCGCTTCCACCTGCTCCTCGAGCGGGCCCGGGAACGCGGCATTCCCCTTGCCGGTGAAGCCGAGATTCATCGGGAACGCTTCGGCCGCCTCCAGCATGCGGCGCATGTGCCAGGCTCCCGGCGTGCAGGTCGTCGCGCTCGTCCCGGCTGCAGGTCCCGTACCGCCGCCGATCATCGTGGTGACCCCCGAAGAGAGCGCCGTCTCGATCTGCTGCGGACATATATAATGGATATGCGAGTCGATGCCGCCGGCCGTTATGATCTTGCCTTCCCCGGCAATGACTTCCGTCGAAGCGCCGACCACCATGTTCGGATCCACGCCGTCCATAATATCGGGATTGCCCGCCTTGCCGATCCCGACGATCACCCCGTCCTTGATGCCGATATCCGCCTTGATGATTCCGCTGTGGTCGATAATGACCGCGTTGGTGATCAGAGTGTCGATCACACCCTGGTCCCGGGTATGCCGGCTGGATTGGCCCATCCCGTCCCGGATGACCTTGCCTCCGCCGAATTTGCACTCATCCCCGTAGACGGTGCGGTCTTCCTCGATCTCCGCCCACAGCTCGGTATCGGCAAGACGGACAGCGTCCCCCGTCGTCGGTCCGAAAGTGAGGGCATAGGCCTTGCGGTCCATGTGTGCCACCTACATACCCTCCTCCCATTCGGTCAGCCGGATGCGGACCGGCTCACTGAGCTGCCCCCGGCGCACCCTGCCTTTGGAGAGGTTGTTGAGGCCATAGGACAGCCGGTCCCCTCCAAGCTCCACCAGCTTCACCGGCTTCTCCTCGCCCGGCTCAAAGCGGACGGCCGTTCCTGCCGGGATGTCGAGTCGCATGCCGAACGAGGACTCCCGGTCGAACTGCAGGGCACGATTCGTTTCAAAAAAATGATAATGTGATCCTACCTGAATCGGACGGTCCCCCGTATTCACAATGACGAGATCCGATTTCTCCTTGCCAGCGTTCAGTTCAATGCTGCCTGCCTTTACCCGGAATTCTCCTGGAATCATAAAAGACCGCTCCCTTCCTGCGCCGGGATTTCCCCGGAATATGTAGTAATGTCACTTAAACTTACATAAAGTTTATTCTATAGAAGATGGGCTGCCTGCCGCGGCTCCCGCACGGATCGGCTGGTGCACCGTGACAAGCTTCGTTCCGTCGGGAAATGTCGCCTCCACCTGCACTTCATGAATCATCTCCGGCACGCCTTCCATCACCTGCTCGGCAGTAAGCACCGTCGTACCAAAGTGCATCAGCTCCGCCACCGTCTGGCCGTCGCGGGCCCCTTCCATAATCTCCGAGGTGATCAGCGCCACACTCTCCGGATAGTTGAGCTTCACGCCCCGCGCCAGCCGGCGGCGGGCAAGATCGGCGGCCACCGTAATCAACAGCTTTTCCTTCTCCCTCTCTGTCAGGTACATGTCAGACCTCCGTTTTCACGCTTCATTCTTTAGGAAGACCCTGCTCTCAAACACGAATATTCACGTTTCTGTATCCCTATTATATTCGCGATTCCCGATGTTGTAAACCTTTTATGTAATTTTTTATTACATGCATAAACGAATATAATCCGTATTTATCCCGTATTTTGGTAATTTGTCACACCGACATTTCAATAAGAACAGCAAAAAAACATAATTAACGAATCACAAACAATTTGTGTTAACTATATTGACACATAGGTTTCATTCCCCTATAGTAGGGCATGTGAAAAGCAAGGCTTCCTAACTTTTCCACAACACGGTACGCAGCTTCACATGGAGACACCAAACATTATGGGGGAGTGGAATCGATGAAATCTAGAAAAAGAGGACTCACCGCACTACTGGCCGTCAGCTTGTCGCTCTCGGCGATGCTGGCCGGCTGCGCCACCAAGCCTGCCGCCACAACCGGCTCCGGCACGGCAGCCGAAACCAAGACGGAGACGGCTGCCGCAGGCGGAGATACCGTCCCGGTCGGCGTACTTCACTCCCTGACCGGCACCATGTCCATCAGTGAGGTCTCCGTGCGCGACGCCACACTGATGGCGATCGAGGAAATCAACAAGGCGGGCGGCGTGCTCGGCAAGCAGATCAAGCCGATCGTCGAAGACGGCGCTTCAGACTGGCCGACTTTCGCCGAGAAGACGAAGAAGCTGCTGCAGAAGGACAAAGCCGTGGTTATCTTCGGCGGCTGGACTTCCGCGAGCCGCAAGGCGGTTCTCCCGGTCGTCGAGCAGAACAAGGGCCTCTTTTTCTACCCGGTGCAGTATGAAGGTCTGGAATCTTCGCCGAACATCTTCTATACCGGCGCGACGACCAACCAGCAGATCGTTCCGGCCGTCACCTGGCTGCTCGAGAACAAGGGCAAGAAGTTCTTCCTTCTGGGCTCCGACTACGTCTTCCCAAGAACGGCGAACAAGATCATCAAAGAACAGCTGAAGGCCGAAGGCGGCACGCTGATTGCAGAAGAATATACACCGCTTGGCCATACGGATTACAATACGATCATTTCGAAGATCAAGAAGGAGAAGCCGGACGTCGTGTTCAATACGCTCAACGGCGACAGCAACGTAGCGTTCTTCAAGCAGCTGAAGGACGCGGGCATCACCTCCAAGGATCTCACGACCCTCTCCGTATCGGTGGCCGAGGAAGAAATCCGCGGCATTGGCGCTTCCGTGCTCGAAGGCCACTACGCAGCCTGGAACTACTTCCAGACGACCGACACGCCGGAGAACAAAAAGTTCGTCGAGGCCTACAAGGCCAAGTACGGCAAGGACCGCGTCACCGACGACCCGATCGAAGCAGGCTACTTCGGCGTCTATCTGTGGGCGGAAGCGGTCAAGAAGGCCGGCTCCTTCGAGGTCGACAAGGTGAAGGAAGCCGCGAAGGGCATCGAATGGAACGCGCCGGGCGGCAAGGTCAAGATCGACGGCGAGAACCAGCATGTGTACAAAACGGTCCGCATCGGTGAGGTCCAGGGGGACGGCCAGTTCAAGGAAGTGTGGAATTCCGGGCAGCCGGTGAAGCCGGATCCGTTCCTGAAGACCTACCCTTGGGGGGCGGAAGTCACCAAGAAGTAACGCTTACAATCAAAAAATGAAGCTTCATTATAAGAACACCAAGCCACAGCAAAAGAACATCAAACAGCAGCAAAAGCCGCTCAAAGAGAGATCAGGGGCTGCCTCCGGGCAGTCCCTCGGTTTTCCCTCTCTTGAAGAGGATCGAATCGATACTTAAGGAGGCACTGCCCCATGAGCCTGCTCCTGCTTCAGCTGTTCAACGGCATCTCGCTCAGCTCCATCCTGCTCTTGATCGCCCTGGGCCTCGCCATCACCTTCGGCCTGATGAATGTCATTAACATGGCGCACGGCGAGTTCATCATGATCGGCGCCTACATGACCTATATGATCCAGGGGCTCTTCCAAAAGATGCTGCCCGCTTCGGCGTTCGGCTACTATTTTGCTCTCTCGCTCGTGGTGGCTTTCCTTGTGGCCGCCGCCATCGGATGGCTGCTCGAGAAGACGCTGATCCGCTTCCTCTACGGGCGGCCGCTCGACAGCCTGCTCGCCACCTGGGGCGTCTCCCTGGTGCTGCAGCAGCTGGCACGCACGATCTTCGGAGCGCCGAACGTCGCCGTGAAGGCGCCCGAATGGCTCGAAGGAGGACTCGCAATCACGGCCGAGCTGACCCTGCCGTATAAGCGGTTGTTCATTATCGCGCTGGTCATCGTCTGCATCACCGCGATCTATCTCTACCTCTACCACACGCGCGGCGGACGCAGCATGCAGGCCGTGATGCAGAACCGCGGCATGGCCGCCTGCCTCGGCATCTCCACCGGCCGCGTCGACGCCCTGGGCTTCGCGCTTGGCTCCGGGATGGCCGGCATCGCCGGCTGCGCCCTGACGCTGCTCGGTCCGATCGGCCCCTCGATCGGTACCTATTACATCGTCGACGCGTTCATGGTCGTCGTGCTCGGCGGCGTAGGCAAGCTGATCGGCACGGTCGCGGGTGCGCTCGGCATCGGAGTACTCAGCACCGCCTTCGAATACACGACGAGCGCCACGCTGGCCAAGGTGATCGTCTTCACGCTGATCATCGCCTTTCTCCAGTGGCGGCCTGCAGGCCTCGTTACCATGAAATCGCGTGCCCTCGATTAAGAACCCCACATTTTGATAAAAGGAAGGAGTGCTGACTTCATGCTGCTGCAAAGTTCCGGCACCAAGACCAAACTCATCCTCAGCGTGGTGCTGCTGGCCCTGATGCTGCTCGCCCCGATGCTGCTGTCCGAATTCCGGCTCTCCCTGCTCGGCAAGTTCCTCTCCTTCGCCGTGCTGGCCATGGGACTGGATCTCATCTGGGGGTACACCGGCATCCTGAGCCTCGGTCACGGCGTCTACTTCGGGCTCGGCGCCTACTGTATGGCGATGCACCTGAAGCTCGCCGCCTCTCCGGACGGCCTGCCCGACTTCATGTCGTGGAGCGGTGTGGAGCAGCTCCCCTGGTTCTGGGCCCCGTTTCAGTCGGCCGGCGCCGCCCTGCTGCTCGCCATCCTCGTACCGGTCATCGTCGCGTTCGCCCTCGGCTACCTGACGTTCCGCAACCGGATCCGAGGAACCTTTTTCTCCATCTTGTCCCAGGCGCTCGTGATCATCACGGTCACGCTGTTCGTCGGGCAGCAGGGCTACACCGGCGGCACGAACGGGCTCACGAACTTCGATACGTTCCTCGGCCTGAAGCTCGGCGATCCTTCCGTGAAGCTCCTGCTCTATTACATCACGATTGCAGCAGTCGGCCTGACTCTGCTGCTGTCCCTCTGGCTCGCTTCAAGCCGGCTCGGCAAAATTCTGGTTGCCGTGCGCGACGCGGAGAACCGTGTCCGCTTCATCGGCTACAACCCGGTAGCCTATAAAGTGTTCATCTACTGCGTATCCGCCGGGCTCGCCGGCCTGGCCGGCATCTTGTTCGTCCTGCAGGAAGGGATCATCTCCCCCGCTCAGATGGGCATCGTACCGTCGATCGAGATGGTGCTGTGGGTCGCCATCGGCGGCCGGGCCACCGTCATCGGAGCCATCATCGGCACGGTCGTCACGAACGCCGCGAAGACGACGTTCAGTGAAGCGTATCCCGAGTTCTGGCCGTTCCTGATGGGCGCGCTGTTTGTCGTCGTGACGCTCTTTTTCCCCAAAGGCATTGTCGGCACGCTTCAAGAGCTCGCGGACAAGTGGCGAGCAGGCCGTACCCGAAGCACCGAGCTGATCGGAGCCAAGGCGCTGGCCTACAGCGAGCCGTCCAAGCCGCAGTAGCGGCTCCGCTTTAAGGCAGGCAGGCGAAGCCGCTTGTAGCCCGCGCCGTGATTCACGGACCGCATCCCCAACCCCGGGAACCCCGAAAAAGGAGGAAGGCAGATGGCTATGCAGTATAATGAAACATCACCACGGAAAAACGTATCCGAGCCGATCGTCCGCGTAGAGAAGCTCGAGGTGAATTTTGACGGCTTCAAGGCCATCCGCGGTCTTGACTTCGCCCTCTCGGCCGGCGAGCTCCGCTTTCTCATCGGACCCAACGGGGCAGGCAAGACGACGCTGCTCGATGTTCTGTGCGGCAAGGTCAAACCGTCGCAGGGCAAAGTGCTGTTCAAGGAGCAGACCGATCTCGCCCGGCACCAGGAGCATCAGATTGCCCAGCTGGGCATCGGCCGCAAGTTCCAGGCCCCTTCCATCTTCGTCACACTGACCGTCCAGGAGAACCTGCTTCTCTCCATGCGGCAGAAGCGCGGCCTCCTCAGCACGCTGGTCGCCAAGACGACCCCGGAGCAGCGGGAGCGCCTGCACCACTATCTCGAGATGATCGGGCTCACCGGCAAGGCGAAGGAAAAAGCCGGCTCCCTCTCCCATGGGGAGAAGCAGTGGCTCGAGATCGGCATGCTGCTCATCCAGGAGCCGGAGCTGCTCCTGCTCGACGAGCCGGCCGCCGGCATGACCGACAGCGAGACCGAGAAGACAGGCGAGCTGCTGCACCGCATCTCCGACAAGCAGACCGTGGTGGTGGTGGAGCATGATATGGATTTTGTCCGACAGTTCGCGAAGACCGTGACGGTGATGCATGAAGGCACCGTGCTGTGCGAAGGAACGATGGCGGAAGTGCAGAACGACGACCGCGTGGCGGAAGTGTACCTGGGAAGGCGGGGCGAGCGCAATGACTGAGAGCAGAACGACGGGGAGCGGGATGGCGGAAAGTGGAAGGGTGGAGAGCAGCATGACGGATGGCAGGATGACTGGCAGCGTGATGGAAAGTACAAGGACCGAGAGTATAGTGAGGGAACCCCACGTACAAAGAGCTGCTGGTGCGGGATCCCAACCAGGCGGCAGCTTGGAGCTGCAGCATCTGGAGGCCGGCTACGGAGAGAGCATGATTCTGCGTGACGTCTCCCTGACCGTGAAGCCAGGCCAGGTCGTCTGCCTCATGGGGCGCAACGGCGTAGGCAAGTCGACGCTGATGAAAACCGTGATGGGCCTCATCAAGCCGAAGCGCGGCACGATCGCTTACGGCGGACAGAACTACACAAAGCAGCCGCCGGACCGCCGGGCCAAGGCGGGTATCGGCTATGTGCCGCAGGGCCGGGACGTCTTCCCGCAGCTGACAGTGGAGGAGAACCTGCTGCTCGGCCTGGAGGCGGCGGACGCCAGGCTGCGCCGGGCGGGTATTCCCCAGCACGTGTTCGACAAGTTCCCCGTGCTGAAGGAGATGATCCGCCGCAAGGGCGGCGACCTCAGCGGCGGCCAGCAGCAGCAGCTCTCCATCGCCCGGGCGCTTGTCTCGGAGCCGAAGCTGCTCCTGCTCGATGAGCCGATGGAAGGCATCCAGCCGTCCATCGTGCAGGATATCGAGCGCGTCATCGAGTCGATCAAGGCGACCCGGACGATGTCCGTCCTGCTCATCGAGCAGAGCCTGTCGTTCGCCACCTCGATCGCGGACTATTATTACGTGCTCGATAAAGGTGTCATCGTGGCCGAGGGCAGCTCGTCCGAGCTCAGCGAAGACCAGGTGCGCCGGCATCTGGCGGTCTAACCTGCAGGGCTTTTTGGCCCTGCGGGCCTTTTTTTGTTGATGGGGCCTCTGACCGGCGTATCCTGTACTACTCCCTCGCTGCCGCTGATTCAGCAGGCTCCCAGCGGGGTAATGGTCCATAATGTTCTGCGATTTTCAATGGCTTCTTCCGCTGTGCTAAAATGAACGGTGAAGGAGCCGCACGTTCGCTGTGCACCTTTATTCGATTCTCAGGGAGGGACAAGTATTCATGACAACCTATCAGCAAATCGGCGATAGAACACTCCTGCATGACGGCGTACATATGCCTTGGCTCGGACTGGGCGTTTGGCAAACCAAGGGCGACGAAGTCACCCTGGCGGTCACAAGTGCGATTGAAACCGGCTACCGTCTCATCGACACGGCCGCAGCTTACAAGAACGAGGAAGGCGTAGGCCAGGCCATCCGCGACAGCAGCATTCCGCGGGACCTGCTGTTCGTAACGACCAAGATCTGGAACGGGGATCAAGGCTACGACTCCACCCTCAAGGCTTTCGAGGAGAGCCGCAAGAAGCTGGGCCTGGAGGTCGTCGACCTGCTGCTGATCCACTGGCCGGTGAAAGGAAAATATAAAGATACCTGGAAAGCGCTCATCGAGCTGAAAAAGCAGGGGCATGTCCGTTCGATCGGCGTAAGCAACTTCCAGCCGCATCACCTGCAGGACATCATTGACGACAGCGGCGTAGTGCCGACCGTGAACCAGGTCGAGTTCCACCCGCTCCTCCAGCAGACGGAGCTGCGCGCCTTCTGCCGCCAGCACAACATCCAGCTGCAGGCCTGGAGCCCGCTGATGCAGGGAAACCTGGACGTGCCGCTGCTGGCCGAGATCGCCGAGAAGTACGGCAAATCGCCGGCCCAGGTCATCCTCCGCTGGGATCTGCAGCACGGCATCGCCACGATCCCGAAATCCGTGAAGAAGCACCGGATCGAAGAGAATGCGTCGGTCTTCGACTTCGAGCTCTCCGATGAGGATATGACCCGGATCGACGGCCTCAACCAGAACAAACGCTTCGGACCGGATCCGGACAACTTCAATTTCTAAGTCCCGGCCTTCCCTCTTGTACGCGGGTACATTGGGCTCAGGCCGTACAGGGTAACCGGTCAGCAAGCACGGTTGTGGGCGGATGCACTGTCGCCCCGGTGCCGACGGCCGACCGCAGCAGGCTTCACGGCCGGCAAAAAGAAAGCGCAGACCCTTGGGGTTTGCGCTTTCTTTTTGTATTGGCCCGGGGCTGGAGTCCGATGCAGAGACTCGTAGGGCATTAGCCCGTTCCGTCCCTATCGCACAATGCTCGAAGCAGGCTTGCAGGCATTGCTCTCTTTGTTCCGGCTCACCTCAGGCTCCATGCGAGGCTTCGCCAGACTGAAAGCGAGCGGAGCGGATAGGATCCATCCACCTCAGCACGGCATCCCATAAATAGCGGAACCAAGATGCCTTATCGCCTTATTTCCCGGCATTTCCCAGAAAATAGAGGAACTCAGATGCCTTATTAGTCTCCCTCCAGTCAAAATACAGGGGTATCCCCTGAAATAGCGAACTTCAGGAGAGTGTCGATTTATTCTCCCACGTATGGCTCCCTCATCTGCAAGAATGGAAAATCGGCAGAATAATGAGGTATAGAGGTTTATACGACCGCCCATTTGGTGCCTTTTGCCACTTACTGGCTTCATTGAACCTGTAAAACGGGCAGCACCAAACAAGGGGGACGTTTTCTAACGAACCCCAAGGTCAGTGGATTTCTTTGTTTTACGAGTTGTTTGAGGTTGACTACCATGCTTACGACTTTCACGTACACGCGGCGTCTCTCTCTTGTGTAAGTACGGGCGTGCCCGAGGCCGTTATGGTTTTTCAACTCGTTATTCTTGCGTTCGATCGCATTGCGCTTTTGGAAGAGTTTTTTAGCTTCTTCAGTCTTATTGAATGTCTTGGCCTCTTGAAATTCGTTGTAATAGTCGCTAATGAACACGGTCCGCCCCTGCACACTTGTTGTGCACTGCTCCCGAAGGCTGCAGGTATGGCAGACTTGCTTTGGAAAACTGTACTGCGTTCCTTCAAGGTGGCGATTGTAGTTTTTCTTCTGGGTAACTTGTCCTGCGGGACAAGTTACAGCCTCACCTTTCGAATCATAAGTAAACTTTTCGTTCGAGTACAAGCCCGTAGAGTTATCGCCCACAGCCTGAAGAGGTGCCGCAAATGTAATCCCCTCGGTTTTCAAATGGCGGCGGTGGTAACCACGGCCGTATGCGGAGTCCGCTACGACAGAGTGAGGCTTCACATCATGCTTCTGCTGTACTGCCTTCAGCAGTTCCTGCAAGCGGTGTGCGTCGGTCTCATTGCCCGCGACGGGCTCGGCCAGGAGCACCATGTCGTTGGCGGCAGACATGATGACTTGGATTTTGTCCCCTCTGTAAGTGATCGAACGTTTCTTGCTCACTCGCGCATCGGGGTCCATGCTGCTGAGCAGTTGGTTCGCAGGACGTTCTTTGCGCGGGCGTTTGCGGTAGGCCCGATCGGGATCATTCGGGTCCTCCGGGTCACCGGGCAAGGTATTCTCGGTTAGAATGCGGAATAGAATCGCTTGTCTCTCCAGGGAAGTCAGCTGCCGATCACGGTTCTTCCAGGACCAAAACACTGCACGTACGGCTTCCTTTTCAAACCAATGCAGCAGTCCGTAAGCAAGCACAACCAACCGGCTGAACGAAGCGGCAATGTCTTCCGGATTGGCTTTTGCAGGCAGCTTTTGAGTCAAGGGCTGCAGGTCCAATTCGCGTCCAAGCTGCCGGTACAGTGCGGGGTGGGCACGTTTGAGATGATTGACTACCCGAAGAATCGCTTGCTTAATAAGCCGGTAAGCGGACAAACGAGCAATATGTCCGTTCGTATGAAATGAATCGATCAGCCAGACGTCCTCATTGTCGCCCCACAGCCCCTTTTGCTTCGCTTGGGCTAGAATATGATGGTGGCAGGCGTCGAACAGCGCAGAACCCATTCGTTCCCGGTCCAGCCCGATCGTGCTGTGATCGAATCCAATAAAGCTTACAGGCAAACCCAAAAACCGTTTGATGAACAAATCGCCGATCACGCGTTCTTCCATCTCACGGTCCGATAAATTGTAATAACGCTGCACAATATGCAGTTTCAGCTTCAGGGAGGGGGCATACGGCCTTGGCCCACGTGTGGAGTAGAGCGGTGCACAGATTTCATCGGCGAAACTGAAGTCGAGCAGTTCGGCTGCACGACTCCAGACCGGATGCTCGGGCAAGACCGAATATACCTCCAAATCGGCAAATGACATCTGATCTAATTGTTTGTACCGCACCTGCTTCAACCGAGCCGCCTCCTCTCACAATAAACACATTATACCATTAGCAGTGTGCGAGAGGATGTAATTAATCGACACTCTCTTCAGTTCCTCTATTTCAAATATGCCCCTCCTTTTGCCAAACATAGAGCATCTGAGTTCCGTTATTCTCACTTTTCCTCCCGACGGGACTGTACGGAGGCGCTGAATCTGCTAGGCCTCACCTTGGGGTCGGCTAAACCCACCCACAATTATGGGGTGGGGACTATCGGCGTTTGCACTGCGGCGTTTGCTGCTTCCTTCTGACTACCACTGCCCTGGTCCGGCCGCAATCCCGACACCATCTTCTCCACCCTGTCAGCCAGCCGCCCTCCCCGCCCTTACCACAGCATCCGCTGCACGATGCGCTCGTCCCAGCGCCAAGGCAGCAGTGACCGCCCGCGTCTGCGCAGCCTGCTCCTCGTCTGGGCCGCCTACATGCCGCCTTCGCGGCTCTCATCTCAGCATCCGCCGCACGATACGCTCGTACCAAGGCCACGGCAGCAGTGAACGCCCACATCTGCGCAGCCTGCTCCCCGGCTGGTCCGCCTACCTGCCGCCTTCGCGGCCCTTACCACAGCATCCGCTGCACGATGCGCTCGTACCAACGCCACGACAGCAGTGACCGCCTACGTCTGCGCAGCCTGCTCCTCGGCTGGGCCGCCTACCCGCCGCCTTCGCGGCCCTCATCTCAGCATCCGCCGCACGATACGCTCGTACCAGCGCCAAGGCAGCAGTGACCGCCCCAGCAGCGAGAGCGCCACCCCCCTGCCGAGCGGATACCGCAGCTTAGGCCGCGGATGGCGTAGGATGCGGAGTACCGCATCCGCAACCTCCTGAGGATCGGGCGCGGTCTCGGCGGTCCGCTGCGAATAGCGCAGCACCGATTGGAGCTCGCCGTGGTAAGGCGATCCTTCCGGGGTATGGATGCCTTCAAAGCCCTTGCGCCAGATCTCGGTACGGTATGCTCCCGGTTCGAGCAGCACTACATCCACACCATACGGCTGCATCTCCAGCCTCAACGCTTCGCTGAACCCCTCCACAGCGAATTTCGATGCGGCACAAGGCCCGTATCCCGGGAAGCCGGCCCGACCGCTAATCGAGGAGATATTCATAATGCAGCCGTTCCTCTGTTCCCTCATTACCGGCAGAACCGCCCGCGTCAGGGCCACAAGCCCAAAGAAGTTGGTCTCGAACTGGGCCCGCCAGGCCTCCATCGGAATGTCCTCCGTATAGCCGCCGACCGCGAATCCCGCGTTATTCACCAGGACGTCTATACGGCCGTAGTCTTCGGCCACCTCCCGCACGGTGCGCCGCACCGCATCTTCGTCGCAGACGTCGAGCTTCCTGCAGTCCACCCGTTCCTCCGCTCCTGCCCGGCGGGCTGCCTCCAGCAGACTCTCTTGCTTAGACAAGTCACGCATCCCCGCAATGACCCGGTAGCCCTCGGAGACCAACGCTGCCGCAATACGCAGCCCTAAGCCGCTCGAAGCTCCTGTTACCAGTGCCACCCGGCTCCTGCCGCCCGGCCCGTCTACTTCTGACCCGCCGCTTCTCATGCCAGCGCCCCCTCACTCTCATTCCCATATTCCGTATTGTGTCACATGCGAAAAAAGGATTCCAGCAGGCTGCACATTCAGCACGTTGGATCCAGGCCCATTAAGCTCTTACCGATGATCTATCCTGCGCCCTGCTTGGGTATACTTGCCAGCCGGACCAGCCCCTCGATTTCATTCCCGCTCTCCCCATGGTGTCACTTGCGGAAAAAGGAATCCAGCGGGCCGCCTCTTCAGCAGCGTGATCCGCCAGGCCCCCTATGCCCCAACCCGTCTGTCATGTGCCCCGTCAGGAGGCCGGCACAGCTCCTCACGGGATGTATCGCCAGTCTCCGTCCTGTATCTCCAGCCCCCTTCCTTCGCTGTCCGTCAAGCTCCCTGCCAGGAGGCAGCCAGCCGGGCCAGCCCCTCCGCCGCGGCAATACGCGGTTCATAGCCCAGCTCATCCCGGGCCGCCCGGATGTCCAGCGTCTGGCTGCGCCCCAGGACACCGACCATATAGCGGGTGAGCAGCGGCTCCGGCCGCCCGCCCCGCAGCGTGGAGGCCGCTTCCATTGCTGCGGCCAATCCGTATGCCGCCTTGTAAGAGAGCGGTCTGGTCTTCAGTATCTCGCCCAAGGTGCCGAATACCCGCGGCAGCAGCTGAGCCAGGCGGGCCGCCTCCCCGTTCGAGATATTGTAAACCCGTCCGAGCGCCGATGACGGTGCCGCCTGGCAGAGCAGCAGTGCGTCGACCACATTGTCAACGAAGGAGTAGTCGACGACCGCCTGCCCGCCGTTAATCAGCGGCAGTCCCATACGGGCATTCGTCCGGAGCAGCCTGGTCAACAGTGCCCCTCCCCCTTCTCCCGCGATGAGCTGCGGCCGGATCGTTACCACAGGCAGGCCGAGCCGGCCCGCCGCTTCCACCTCCAGCTCCGCGAGCCGCTTCGTCTGCAGATAAGCGTTCGCCATCCGGGCGGGCAGCGGACTGCTTTCGGCCACTCCCAGCCGGTCCGTGTAGTCGAAGTACACTCCCGCCGTAGAGACATGAACCAGCCGACCCACATCATGCCGCAGACATCCCCGCAGCAGATGCCGAGTCCCCTTGACATTCGTGTCATAGAATTCGCGGAAGGGCCCCCAGAGCGAAGTCCGTGCCGCACAGTGAAAGACGGCATCCATCCCTGCACAGGCGGCTCCGGTCCGCACCCTGTCACCCAAATCCATCTTGATAAAACGAATCCCCCGCTTCTGCAGCCTGCGCCCTCTCTCCTCCAGCCGCCCTGCTGCGGTCACATCCCACCCCAGCATGGCCAGCCGTTCCGCCAGACGTCCTCCAAGGAACCCGGTTCCTCCGGTCACCAATGCCCGCATCTCTCACCATTCCATTCGACATTCTTATCTTTATTGTAAGAAATTCGAATGCCGCCGTAAGTACTAACTTCCCCTAGTACCGCGAAACGGTGAACCGCCCTCAAAAAAATCAATCTCCCCCCAGTCAAGAATTCTGGGCGCACCTCATAGAATGAATCGTGTGCCTACCGCAGTAATCCTAACGATTGCCGGCGAAGAGTTCCAAACGGCCGCTTCAAGCTTCCTGCAACACTGTCCGGCCGTGTCATGCATTCCACTTAAGCAGCGTCAAGCTGCGAGTCCTGAGGAGGTTCCAACAAACCATGTACAACAACCCCTATCCTACCGGCTCGGGCCCTATAGGCTATCCCGGCTACCCTTCCGTTCCCGGCGGCGCGCAGCCTTCCGGCCAAGGTTTCCCGGGTGGAGGCTTCCCGCCCGGCTATCTGCAGCCCGGGGCTCCGGGAGCGCCTTCGCTCCCGACAGGACCTTCGGTTCCGGGCCAGCTCCCTATCGAGCAGTCGTACATCGAGAACATACTTAGGCTGAACCTCGGCAAGATCGCTACGCTGTATATGACCTACGAGAACAACTCCCAGTGGAACGCGAAGATTTTTAAAGGCAGACTTGAAGCCGCAGGCCGCGATCACATCATCATCAGTGACCCGGCGACAGGAATGCGCTACCTTCTGCTCATGGTGAACCTTGACTACATTACGTTCGACCAGGAGCTACAGTACGCGCCTTCCTTCGGTGGTGGTCTCAGCGGCGGCGGTCTCGGCGGCGGTGGTCTCGGTGGTGGCGGCCTCGGCGGCGGGGGCCTCGGTGGCGGCGGTCTTGGCGGCGGCGGCCTCGGTGGCGGCGGTCTTGGTGGCGGCGGTCTTGGCGGCGGTCTCGGCGGCGGTGATCTCGGCGGTGGCGGCCTCGGTGGCGGCGGTGGTACGGGCGCTGGTGGTATGGGCGGCGGTCTCGGCGGCGGTGGTATGGGCGCCGGTGGTATGGGCGGCGGCGCCGGAGGTGGAGGAGGAACCGGCGGCAGGTAAACCCGGACCGGTCCACCCGCCCCCCCAGGACAGATCATTTTCAGGGCAAGCTTAACAGGCGGAACGCTGCTGCGTTCCGCCTGTTGTTTTGGACAGCCGAGCGTTCACCGCCTGCCCCTCCGGCTCCTACCGAGCCAGGGTGCTCTTAATCTCTTCAATCAGGGCCGTATGGCCGAGCATATGCAGGGCCAGAAGCTTTCCACTGCTCCACGCTCCGAACCCCGAAGACCGGATGCGCCATGGAGCAGCCGCTGTCCTGCCGGGCAGCCGGCACCGACGAGAAGACAGTCTCCAGCTGCGCAAGGGACTCGCCGAGCCGCTGTCTCGCTTCTTCCACACTGCCGAGCCGCCCGGACGGATGGCCGGAGGGCGGGGCATTGTATTTGACGGAACGGTCGAGCAGACCCGCAAGAACCTTAGGCGGCACGGCCGCCCCCGCAGGAGCCTGAAGCACTCCGTGCAGCGCCTCCGCCACGAACATCTCCATGGCATACAGATGCTCGAGGTTGCCGAGCACCGACCAGCCCTCTCCGATCCGCGCATCGAGCTGCGCCTCGGTCAATCCTGCTGCGCTTTTCCACAGTTCCCGCCTTGCTTCCTGCAAGGATGCCAACCCCGCCGCCTTCCCATATGTACCTTATTTTGGATGATGCCCCATTGTATAAGAAAGCGGAAGGCGGTGTAAACCTCCGGCTCAGCAGGGCTCAGCCATTCAACCCGACAAGGATGAGCAGCTTCCCCGCTATGAGCACCAGGCCCATCAATGTCCCTACGAAGAAAAGAAATAATAAAACCGTAACCATCTTCCTGACCCGTCCGCGGATCGGTTCATCAATCATAAAGGTGAGGACGACCGTAAGCAGAATCAGCAGGGCATATCTCCACATATACGGAACGCCGAAGGCCATCGAGAGACCGTAGAGCAGCGAAGACGGGTACATCAGGTACTTCGTTTTCAAGGTCATGTCTTCGTTTGTCTTTTTTACCTGTGGGATCAACGTTCAAGCCCTCCATTTAATGAAACCGGATAGTACTGCAGCTTCTAAGCTATATGTCTGCAGGATGAAATCATTCCTCTATCCATTCATTATAAACGAACCTTCGTCATCCTGGGGCTCTACGGCCGATTCCAAATCCAGGAGGTGAAAAAACACATCGAACCCCCTATAATGAAAGGCATGCTTAACGTAAAGAAGGAGAACCCATGCGCCCAAGAAAGCCTGTCATTGAGGAGATCGATTATCTCCGCGGATTTGCCTTCCTCGCCGTGGTGATGCAGCATGTTGTCGGCCATTACGCATTCGAGCCGAAGCTGCAGCTTGCGGACGGGGTCCTGCTCGGCATCCTGCTGCTGCTCGCGAAGTTTGCCGTGCCCCTGTTTATTTTCATCACAGGCCTGGTCCTGTTCTACAATTATGATTCGGGAGTGGCCTATGGGCCCTTCCTCCGGAAACGGAGCAGGGACATTCTGCTGCCCTACCTGCCGTGGGCCATCCTGTATGCATTCATCGTCATGGGGGCAGCCGCTTTCACGTCCGGGGAGGGCCTGTGGAAGTTCAGCCGTCTCCTCTTCACCGGAGAAGCTTCATACCATCTCTGGTACGTTGTGATGACATTCCAGCTCTATCTCTTCTTCCCGCTTCTGCGCAAAGCCGTGCTGTGGCTGGACCGCCGGGCAGGCCGCGCCGGCGCAGCCCTGCTCGTTCTCGGAGGGGTGCTCTATGTCTGGTATTCAGGGCATCACAGCCTTGTGGACGAGACGATGATCGGGCTGCAGATCCCGATCCTCTCGGATCTGTTCGGGGATTACAGGGACCGCAACGCCTGGTACTTCCTGTACTACTTCGTGCTTGGGGCGGCGGCCGGACTGTATCTGCCCAGGTGGAGGGAGTGGATTGTACGGCGGCACTATGCCATCATCGGCGCCTATGCAGCCGTCATCCTCTACCTCCTGTACCGGATCGTCTCGCACTTCGAGCTTCAGCCGGAGCTTGTCATGCGCTACAATGATACGTTTCTCGTCCAGCCGCATATGGCCGTGTTTTTGATCGTTTCCGTGGCGGCCATGCACGCCTTGTCCATCCGCTTCGCGCAGCATGCCCCTGCCGGCTTGAAGCGGATCATCAAGCAGACGGGCTCCTGCTCTTACACTGCCTATCTGGCGCACGCTCTAGTGCTCCAGGCCGCCGTGTGGGCCGCGGACCTGACCGCCCCGTTCACCTCCGTCCTCTTGCGGACGGTGCTCTCGTTTCTTTTCTGTGCCGCCGGCTCAGTCGGCTTGGCCCTGCTGCTCCGCCGGGCGGCACAGGCTTGGCGAAGCGGTAGAGCGAAGTCCGCTTAGCACCATTTGGCGTCGTCCCTGCATACTCGGCAAACCCAAAAGCCCCTCCTCCCGCAGCAATGGGATTAGGGCTTTTGGGTTTGCTTTTTTCATTTTGCCTCAGGCTGACAATCGTCTTACCGCTTCTTCCTTGATCTCTTCGGTAATGCCCGTCTGAAACTCCGTTTCGATCAACCACCCCCGCAGGCTTCCCATTTCCTCTTCATCATCCAGGATGATGTAGTTCTCGATCTCCATCCCGGAGCCTTCCGTAGTCCGGAGGTAAGCCTCGATTTCCCTGCCGCGGATCTGGTCCTCCAAGACCGGAGTCATCCCCACGACTCCGGATATTCCGTTGATTTCGAAGATCGATTGCAGCTGAAGAAGCATTCTCCCTTCTCTCCATGAAGAAACGACAATATGCCTGACTTACTCACACATCTATCGAAAACAAAACAATACATAATTTATTAATAATAGAATTTATTGTAATTTTTGGAATAATAGTATATTATCAAATTGTAATATATTACATATTTTAGGAGGAAATGTTCGTGACAATTTTTAAAAAAGTATTTTCTACAAGTATCTTGGCAGCCGCTCTTCTGATGGGTGCACAATCCGCTTTCGCAAGTGATGGAATCGCTGATTCTAGAAGCACCGCAACGCTGCTGCCAATAGATTCTGCAGCCGTTGGTACTATCTCCGACAGTACAGATGTTGATTACTTCTACTGGACTAACAATACGGGCTCTGACGTAAGTTGGGGCGAAATTACCCTGTATCCAGGTTCCAGAAACTATGACATTGAATTTACCCATGTCATGTCTAAATATAACAACTATGAGTACTCCTTCGTTGGAGACGATCATGGAGTAGGCTTAAGTGATCAGGTAGGGGTTTCTCCTATTTATGCTGGCGATACTGTCTATTTCAAAATCTATGGGCATGATTCTTCCCAGTACGGTACCCAGCCTTATACAATCTCTTTTACCAGATAATTTATTTACTATGTTACTATCGCCATCTCTCAGAGCACTTGGCTGGGGGATGGTTTTTTAGTCTATACCCAATTCAGTGCATTGGGCCGATATCTACTTGTACTCTCTTGCTAATAATGAATCTGATGCCTTTCTAACCTTTTCTTCAAATATTGACGAAGGAGACAAAAAAGCCCGCCACCACCTTCTGCTCTATGCAGAAGCGGTGACGGACAGGCTTCCCATCGCCCAGCTTGCTAAGGTTACAGCCCGATCGAGCCCAGAACGCCCTTCAGCTTGTCGGCCGACGCCCGCAGGCGCCGCCTCTCCTCCTCCGTGATCTGCAGGTCCAGGACCTGACGGACGCCGGTACGGTCGACCACGCACGGTACACCGAGGTACACGTCCGAGATGCCGTGGTAGTCCTTGAGCAGCGTCGACACGTTCAGCACCGCCGCTTCGCTGCGGAGGATGGCCGTGCAGATCCGGTCGAGCGCCAGAGCAATCGCATAATACGTAGCGCCCTTCGCCTCAATGATTTGGTAGGCGGCGTCCCGCGTATTCGTGAAGATCTCTTCCTTCTTCTCATCGCTAAGCGAGAGCTGGCCGCCGGCGATGTTGGAGAGGCTCCACAGCGGGAGCTCCGAATCCCCATGCTCGCCGACAATATGGGCATGCACGCTCCGCGGGTCCACCTGCAGCTCCTGGCCGATCAGGTACCGGAAGCGGGCGCTGTCGAGCAGCGTACCCGAGCCGATGATACGGTGGGCCGGCCAGCCGGTTTTTTTCCAGGTGAGATAGCTCATGACGTCCACCGGATTCGAAGCGACGAGCAGAATGCCATCCTTGTTGTACTTCAGCACCTGGTCCGTGATGCTCTCCAGAATCGCCGCGTTGCGCTTCAGCAGATCGATGCGCGACTCCCCCGGCTTCTGGGCCGCGCCGGCCGTAATGATCACGATATCCGCATCGCGGCAGTCCTCGTAGGTACCCGCCCATACATCCGTATAGCCGAGGAACGGCATGCCGTGGTTCATATCGAGCGCGTCGCCCTTCGCTTTCTCCGCATTCGCGTCGATCAGGACGAGCTCATCCATCCGCCCCCTGAGCAGCAGCGTGTAGGCGGTTGTCGACCCCACGGCGCCGGTGCCGATCACGACGATTCTTGTCTTTTTCGAATATGGCGTTAGGTTCATACTCCATTACCCCTTTATCATCATAATCATTTCAAACTCACTACCCTGCTTCTTCGGAACTTACCGTCCCGCTTCTTCGGATGAGGCTCCGCTGTTCATATAATGATAGAGCATACCCATCATGACTCCGCCGCCGATCATATTGCCGAGCGTGACCGGGATGAGATTGTGGAAGACACCCGTCCACGAGATCGTCCCCGAATGGTTCAGCACGAGAGCGATCGCGAAGGTGCACATGTTGGCGATGCTGTGCTCGTAACCCGAGATGAAAAAGCAGAAGACGAAGAGCATCATCGCGAACATTTTGGCACCATCGCCCTGCAGCTTCATCGGAATGAAGAAGGCCATGCAGACAAGCCAGTTGCACAGGATCGCCCGGAAAAACAGCTCGAGCGCGGGCGTATTCATTTTCTTATCGACGACGCTCAGCAGGAAGCCGTTCACATGGGAATCGTGATACAGGCCGGTAGCCAGGATCAGCATGGCAAAAGCGGCTGCTCCCAGCGCATTCCCCACATAGCTGCATCCCCAGATCCGCAGCGTTTCCCTCCAGGGGATGCTGCGCCTCATGGAAGCCAGCGAGAAGTAGAACGTATTGCCGGTGAAAAGGTCGCCCCCTCCGTAGTAGATCAGAATAATCGCGGCGCCGAACGTCAGAGCGGCCACCGGGTAAGCGAAGGGCGAATGCTCGAGATAAAAGTAATTGCCCGTCTTGAACGCCACAATCACCCCAAAGCCGATGAACATGGCGGCCAGCATGGAACGGAGGATGAATTTCATCGGGTTGTCCCGGAGAATCCCCCACTTATGCAAGGCCAACTCCTCTACCTTTGCCAGTGCACCGTTTTCCATGGCCAGCTCCCCTTCCGCCTTGTCTGTTGAAGAGAATATAACACGGCTTCTCAAAACAAAGATGTGAAACAGATCACAAGCCAGGGGCCGATTGGACTTCCTCCCGGCGAAGCGAGCGGATACCCAGGTTCCGGCTAATCATTTGATTGGCTTTTGGGCGGGGGTGGCTGAGAAATCGGCGTGCGGGGCGGTGATATACCTCACAGGGGGCGGCCGCTGAACCGTCACAACATTGTTATATTAAGGAAAACAAGGAAGTTAAAAACAGAGGATTGCGTGAAATCGCTGCGTAAGCCTACGATGGAGGCGCAGGGAAACTGCCGCACACGGCACCGCCCCTGCAGATGACGCCCAAGAAGGAGGTGCTCCTGAGTCCAAGCTGCTCCGCGACATCATGCTTGTGCTGTGCCGCACCCGTCCCAACTACATTCAATGGAGGAATGATGATGCGTAATGAAGTTTTGAAGAAAAGTGGAACCGCTTCCCTGACCGCCGCCCTGCTCGCTGCCCTTGTATTGGCCGTACCCGCTCAGGCCGCTCCGAACTTCAGCCAGGTCGGCTTCTCTACCTTGAACGGGGGTACAACCGGCGGAGAAGGCGCGAACGCCGTGACCGTGACCGTCAGCACGGGTGCCGCCCTGCAGGCAGCCATCAAAGCCAAGGATCCGAATAAGCCGCTCAAGGTGTACGTGAACGGCACGATCACCCCGTCAAACTCCTCGGGCTTGTCCAAGATCGACATCAAGGACGTCAATAACGTCTCGATCTACGGTGTGGGAACCACCGGCGAGTTCAACGGCATCGGAATCAAGATCTGGCGCGCCAACAACGTCATCGTGCGCAATCTCAAGATCCACCATGTCCGGACCGGCGACAAGGACGCCATCTCGATCGAAGGACCGGCCAAGAACATTTGGGTCGACCACAATGAGCTCTACAACTCCCTGAATGTCGATAAAGACTACTACGACGGCCTCCTTGATGCCAAAGGCACCGGAGCGGAGTACATCACCTTCTCCTGGAACTATCTGCACGACAGCTGGAAAACCTCGCTGGTCGGCTCCTCCGACAGCGACAACTATGACCGCAAAATCACATACCACCACAACCGCTGGGAGAACGTCAACTCGCGGACGCCGAGCTACCGTTTTGGCACGGGACATGTCTTCAACGACTACTACTACAACATACTGGAATCCGGCATCAATTCCCGCATGGGTGCCAAGCTGCGCATTGAGCATAACCATTTCGAGAAGGTGAGCAACCCCATCACTTCCCTCGACAGCGATGCCATCGGCTACTGGCATGTGGTAGGCAACAAGTTCGTGAACTCGACCGGCAGCCAGCCGACGACCTCGACCACGACGTTCACCCCTCCATACAGCTACACACTGGATGCGGTCGATAACGTCAAGGCACTGGTCACGCAGTACGCCGGCGTGGGCAAAGTCAATCCGTAACACCGCCGGCCACCCGGCGGCGATGGGAAAGCAGGCGGGCAGGACGGTTCCCCTCCTCCCGCTCTTCCAGGGATAACCGTTTCGCGAATCCGAAGCAAGGCGTCTGCATGCGTTTCCGGTTCGTTAAGTCGGGCTGGGACCAAGCCGTATCGCAGCTATGGTACCTTCCTAAACGGTACAAAAGCGGCCACCCCTTCGTGGGAGAGGCCGCTTTTGGGTTATGGGATGACCGCCCCGAATTCCATCCCGATTTTGCAGCGATTCCGACATTTTCTTGACACTTGCCGATTATCTAGGTATTGGAATTGGAATAAGGAGGTTTTAGGGATATAATCTAGTAGGAGTTTGGAATCTATGGTACAATTTCTACGATAAAAATGACGAACAAGGGAGATAAGATCATGGAAAAAACATTGATTTTCGGTCATAAGAACCCGGATACCGACACCATCTGCTCCGCCATCGCTTATGCAGAGCTGAAGAAAGAGCTCGGCCAGAACGTGGAAGCCGTACGCCTCGGCAGCGTAAACGGTGAAACCCAATACGCGCTGAACCAATTCGGCGTAGACGCACCGCGTCAAGTCGAGACCGTTGCAGGCGAAACGAAGAGCGTCATCCTCGTCGACCACAACGAACGCCAGCAGAGCGTAAGCGACATCGACCAGGTGCGCGTGCTGGAAGTTATTGACCACCACCGGATTGCTAACTTCGAGACAAGCTACCCGCTCTACTACCGCGCAGAGCCAGTTGGCTGCACGGCTACGATCCTGCTCAAGATCTACAAGGAGAAGGGCGTGTCGATCCGCAAGGAAGTCGCAGGCCTGATGCTGTCCGCGATCATCTCCGACTCCCTCCTCTTCAAATCGCCGACTTGCACGGAAGAAGACGTTGCGGCAGCACGCGAGCTGGCCGAAATCGCAGGCGTGAACGCCGAGAGCTACGGCCTCGAGATGCTCAAAGCCGGCGCGGACCTCAGCGACAAGACGATCGCCCAGCTGATCTCCCTCGACTCCAAGGAATTCACGATGGGCTCCTCCAAGGTCGAGATCGCTCAAGTCAACGCGGTTGACGTGAACGACGTGCTCTCCCGCCAGGACGAGCTGGAAGCCGCTCTGAACGCGGTTATCTCCGAGAAGGGTCTTGACCTGTTCGTCTTCGTGGTAACGGACATTCTCAACAACGATTCCGTTGCACTGGCACTCGGAAGCAAGACGAACGCCGTTGAGAAAGCTTACAACGTATCGCTCGAGAACAACAAAGCCCTTCTCAAAGGCGTGGTTTCCCGCAAATCGCAGGTTGTGCCTGTGCTGACGGAAGCCTTCAACAGCCTGTAAGAAGCAGCGGTACCTTGAGGCCCTGCGATTACATAAAAACGGACCTTCGCTTGAAGTGCGGAGGTCCGTTTTTCTCATTATAGGGGCGGAGGGATGCCCCGCCCTCAGCATAGAGTGCGAGGGCAGTGGCCGGCCTGGTGAAGGCGTGGCCGCAGGCCGGACCGGGGCTCGTAAGCACTACGCCGGCACGGTACGGCAGGCCGATGCGGCTTATCCCGGCCGATAAGCCGGGCAGGAGAGCCGGCGGTATGCCAGGCGAAGTGCCGTCCCGGCGGCTCCATCCGGGCTTCCCGCTCCGGCTCATGGGCACAGCGTCACAGCGGCCGCTGCTTGCGGGAACCGCCCGCGTCGCCGATCCGCCCGGCGGCACGACCGTCGGGCGGACCGCCGACCAAGCGGCTCCCTCCGCTCCGCTTAAGGATAAAACGTGCTCTGAGGCGTCGTGCTCGGGCACCAGCGCGAGTTCATCAGGAACCGGATCAGCGTGTCCTTCGCCTGCTCCGTTCCGATGTAATGCAGCGCTTCGGCCGCGTGGCCCCGCACATAGCGGTTCTCGTCCTCGAGCGCGGCTGCGAGCTGCGGCACCGCCGCTTCGGCCGGTGCGCCGAGGCGCGCAAGCGCCAGGCCGGCGGTGAAGCGCACCTGCACGTCGGCGTCCTCGAGGCAGCGGGTCAGCCCCGCGACCGCCTCCGCCGCCGGCGCGCCGATGAGGCCGAGCGCTTCGGCGACGGCGCGGCGCACTTCAGCCGGCGCGCCCGCCTCGAGCAGGCGGTTCAGCGCCGGCACGCTGCCGGCGGCGAGGTGCCGCAGTTCGCCGAGCGCGAACGCGGCATACTCGGCCGTGTGCGGCTGCGGGCTGCCGAGCGCGGCGGTCAGGCCGCTCACGGCTTCGGCGCCGGCAGCCGACAGGCCGTACGCCGCCAGCCGGGAAGCGCGCCCGCTGCTCTGCGCAAGTGCCGCGAGCAGCGCCTCCACGCCCGGACCGCCCATACCGGCCAGCGTGTACGCGGCGTTGAGCGCATCCGGCTCGGCCGCTTCCTCCAGCTGCGCCGCCAGCTCCGCCGCACGGCCGGCATCCGCCGGCTGCGTACCGGCCAAGGAGCCGACCCGCCCGCAGAGCCAGTTCCATGTCTCCTCCCACAAGAGATCATGCTCAAGGATCTCCGTGCTGAATGCGGCAGGCCGCCTCCATCCGGCTTCCCGGTGGTCCCAGCTCGGGGCGGCCGGCGCCTGCGTCCGCATGAACTCGAACTTGAGCATATAGCGCTCCTGCCCGAGCAGATTCGGTGTCGAGCGGTGCCAGATGTCGTAATGGATCAGCGCGAAGGTCCCCGCCTTCCCGCTGGCAAGCGCCTCTCCCGGCACCTCATCCCCTTCGAAGACCCGCGACTCGTAGTTCTGGGTTCCCGGCATAATCCCCGTCGGGCCGAGCTCGACAGGCGTGTCCTGCGGGAAATACATAATCATCGCCCACCACGGGTGGTGGTTGCGCATCCGCTGGTAGCCCCAGTAGCTGTCCTTGTGCCAGCCTCCCGCCTTCGGCGAGGCATTGAAATGCCCATGCCGGTGGGTATGCATCAGGTACCCGGGGCCGAGCACGCTCGTCAGTGCCCCCGTAACGATCGGATGGTCGAAGATCATCTGCACCTCGCGGATTCTTGGCAGGAGGTTATTCCCCGGGTTGCCCTCTTTCTCGTAGACATGCGTCAGCTGCTCAAGCAGGCTGCGGTGGAACGCTTCGGGAAAATCCGTCTGTAAAATGAGAAACCCTTCCGTAATAAAAGTTCGCATCTGCTCATCGCTGAGCAATACCGGCTGCCGTGCTTTTTCCATCTCGATCCCTCCCGGAATGTGACTGCTTCTTGCTCTTGACTCTGGTTCCATTATAGGAGGGGAACAGCCGGCGGAACATAGACAAAGCTAAGCCGTATTTGCACAATCCTAAGCTTCCCGAAGACAAATCCTACGCCGCCATCCCGCAAATGCAAAAAGAACCGCCGGCATCTTCTCCGGCAGCTCTCGCTCTCATGACAGCATGCATGTTCAGTTGTGCGTTTACGGAATGTACTGCTGAATGATCCGCACTACCTGTCCCTTCTCCACAACGAGATGGTACGGATACTCCTGCAGGTAAGGCTCGGCCTTCAGAATCTCGGTGAACCGCTGAAGGGAGACCTGCTCGTTCCACTGGATGTCGGCACCGCCCGGCTCACCGGTCCGGTTGTAGATCTGCATCAGCACCTGCGCGTCCGGATGGACGGGGAGCGAGCGCAGCCTCGGATTGTCGTTGACAATATAATAACCGTTCGGCGCCGTGCTCAGGCCCGAATCAGGTTCCTTTTCCGTGAACACCCGGTCGGCTTCGGCTCCTTCATACCACTGGATATAATCGGCCGTAAGGTACAGGCTCCCATCCTCCTGGTAGGTCAAGCCGGTAACATAAGCCGGATGCGTGTCGGGACTTGGGGGGACGGGGGTATAGCCGCCGCCGCTCGAAGCGAGCGCAGCTACAGGGACAAGGAGAGATAAGATCAGCGCATAGAGTACAAGGTGTACTTTGTTCATGGATGCGGCTCCTTTGAATGGGGTTATACTCATCATTACACGTTTGGAGCCGTTTGAAAACAAGCTCCGGTCCCCTGCACCCCAAAAATTTTTGTGGGCCATCCGCTCTACCCCCGTCTCCGCCTCTCTAGGGCTGCCGCCATTTCCCCCTGCTGCGCAAGTGAGACTCCCAGCCCCCTGTGCCGCCCAGTCCCTGCCGCCTACCGGCCGTCCTTTCTTCCGTACTGCCTGGCGTATCGCCGAATCCGGTAGTACATGCTCTTGTTCTTAAGCGCCTTAAGCGGATAGTACTGCGGCCGCGTGTTAACCTCGAGGATCCACATGCGGCGGCTGCGGTCGATCGCCACATCAAGTCCGAGCTCCCGGAAGCCTTTGCGGTGCCGGTCGAAGCACCGTCCGGCCTTCGTGCCCATCCGCTTCAGCTGCCATTTCATGCGGACCCGCCGCCCTTTGGGGATTCCCGCTCCCTTCAGCACTTCGGGAAGCAGCTCAATGCGGCCCCCCTGGTTATAGTTGTTGACCACTTTGCCGGGTCTGCCGAGCTTAGCGAAAATCCCTGTCGACAGCCACCTGCCGCTGCGGGTCTTCTGCACCATGACGCGCAGATCGAACGGCCTGCCCCGGCTCTTCAGCAGATGTATGCCTCGCTGCAGCAGATAGGGACGTCTTCCGGCAAACCGTTTCAGCTCGGCATGCAGACCCGCGAGCGACGGCAGCACCTGCTTCTTATGCCCATGGTGCAGCCGATACTTGCCGGAAGATAGCCGCTCGATCCGTGCGATCCCGTTCCCGCCGGAGCCCCGGGTCGGCTTGAAGTACACGGAGGAGGGATAGCGCTTCAGCATCGTCTGCAGAGCACTCCTCGTAAAAGGCTTCGTGTCGGGAACGCGGGACTTCAGCGGCTTGCTGCCCAGCAGCCATTTGGTTTTTCCCCACTTGTCGTTGTAAGTCAGACTGGTCACGTTGATGCGCAGCCTCCTTTCTCCACAGTGTACGCCAAGCTCCTCCGTTTGCCTCCGCCTCTGCCCTACCTCGCCGGTGCGAAGTCGCGGACTTCGTGCAGAATGCTCTCGATCTCGCTCAGGAGGTCCTCCGGGAGCTGCGTCTCCACCGCCTTCACATTCTCCTCGATCTGGACCGGACGGCTCGCGCCGATGATCGCCGAACTGACCTCCGGCCGGCGCAGCACCCAGGCTAGGGCAAGCTGGGACAGCGTCAGGCCCGCACGCTCCGCCGTACCTTCGAGCTTCTGCACGCACGCCAGCACCCGCTCCTGCAGATAGCTGCGGATGACGCCGTTCACCTGATCGTTGGCCGCACGGCTGTTCTGCGGCAGTTCGGCCCCCGGCTTGTACTTGCCGGTGAGAACGCCCTGCGCCAGCGGAGAGAACACAACCTGGCCGAGCCCGTTTCTGGCGCTGACCCCCATCACATCCCGCTCAATATAGCGCTCGAACATGTTGTAGATCGGCTGATTGGCGATCAGCGGCCGCAGGTTCAGCCTCCGGCCGATCTCCGCGGACTCCGCGATTTGGGGTCCGCTCCACTCGCTGACGGCCGCATAGAGGATCTTGCCTTGGGCCGTCAGGTCATCGAGCGCCCGGAGCGTTTCTTCCAGCGGCGTCCCCTCATCATAGCGGTGGCAGAAGTAGATATCGATATAATCGGTGCCGAGACGCTTCAGACTCGCTTCGCACTGCTCCATGATATGCTTGCGGGACAGCCCCCGGTCGTTCGGACCGCTGTCCATGGGGAAGTAGACCTTCGTCGAGAGCACATAGCTCGAGCGCCGGTAAGGCTTCAGGGCCGCCCCCACCGCCTCTTCGCCGGCTCCCCGGTTATACGCATTGGCGGTATCGAAGAAGTTGATCCCGTGCTCGAAGGCGGTCCGGATGCAGGCGTCCGCCGCTTCCTGCTCCGCTGCCGTACCATACGTCAGCCAGCTTCCGAGCCCGATCTCGCTGACCTGAATGCCGCTGTTTCCTACGCGTCTATATTTCATAGTATTCCTCTTCCTTCCATTCCTGGGTTTAGAGTTTCATCGTTTCCGGTTCATCATCCGATGGGACACCGCTTTCATTGCAGTACAGCGCTATTATAGCTTGGCGGCGGGGGAGGCGGATAGTACGCAATTCCGGGAAACCTAGTTACCTTTACGAAAGTCTCCCCCACCTCCCCCCGAGGATTTCAGCAAAAGTTGATCGGTCCTCTATGGTATAGTAGGATAGAATTTGATATATTCCTACATTTTCCTACGAATTGGAGGATTCCCCATGTCCCGAAAGTACGGCAAGAAGCATATGGCCGCCGCCTTCCTGTGCGGCACGCTCTTTTTCTCCGGCTTATCCTACGCCGCGACGCAGTCGATCGATGTCTCTTTCCCGAAGCTGAAGTTCTTCGTGAACGGCGAAGACAAGACGCCGGAAGCTGAATTCGACAACAACGGCACGAAGGTTCCTTCCTCGCTGGTCTACGAGGGCACTACCTACGTTCCGCTGCGCATGGTCGGCCAGATGGTGACCGAAGCGGTCTACTGGGACGGCAATACGTCTTCCGTCTCCATCGGCCAGCCGCATGTACTGTTGACGGACGCCGCAGGCAAGAGCATCGGCAGCGCCGTACTGACAGCCGCCCCGCAGGGCGTCTCCGTCAAAGTCAGCGTATCCGGACTGACGCCGGGCCTGCACGGCATTCACGTGCATCAGTCGGCCATCCAAGGCAGCGACTTCAAGACGGCCGGCGGGCACTTCAACCCGGAAGGCAAGCTGCACGGTCACGATAACCCCGAGGGTGCCCACATCGGCGACCTGGTGAACCTCGAAGTGAAGGCGGACGGGACGGCCGAAGCCGAGCTGCTCGTGGAAGGCGCTACCTTGACGGCAGGCGATGAGCACTCCCTGCTCGGCAAGTCGCTGATCATCCATGCGGCTGCAGATGACTACAAGACCGATCCGTCCGGCAACTCCGGCGACCGTATAGCCGGGGGCAACATCCCGCAATAATCTCTTGTCCGTTTCGTCTGCTGTTTTTTTGTTCGGCTTCACTCAGCCTGCCGGGGTCCATCCATACCTGGCGGGCTTTTCCTCATGTTCGGACCGTGCGGGCACTTCAGCGGCCGCCAGCCGGCCATCTGGATAATTTGGCCTCCGGCAGTCCATGCTATAAGGCGGAGGTGATCCCCATGGATGAGCAGAAAGAAAGAATTACATCGGTCGACCCCAAGACAGGAGAATCCCATGAAGTCAACCTCGTGCTTGATCACGACGGTCCGGGCGGCATGAAGCTTACTACGGAGCCGGTGCAAAGCGAGAACAAAGAAGGCCGCTGATTTTCAGCAGCCTTTTTTATTTGGGCTCGTCCGCTAAATAACGAACATTTATTGTTGACGGAGTATTAACGTTCGACTATTATAAGGGTGAAGTGATGATTTCATATCGATCAGTCGTATATCTTCGGGAATTGGCCTGAAGGTCTCTACGGGGAGCCTTAACTTCCCAGCTACGACCGGGTTCTTTTGCAGTACCCGGCGAAGCTGGGATTTTTATTTTGGAGAACAAAGGCGGAGATCTGTTGTGAGTCAAAGGTATGATCTGATCGTTGTCGGTGCCGGACCTGCCGGCATATTCGCATGCTATGAGATGACGCTGAAGCGTCCGGGAGCCAAGGTGCTTCTCGTGGACAAAGGACATGATATCTACAAGCGCAGCTGCCCGATCCTCGAAGAGAAAATCCGGCTGTGTCCGCCTCCCGCGGGCAAGAAGGACTTCTCCGGCTGTCTGCCGGCCTGCTCGATCACGAGCGGCTTCGGCGGCGCGGGCGCCTACAGTGACGGCAAATTCAATATCACCACCGAGTTCGGCGGCTGGATGACGGACTATCTGCCCCCTTCCCAGGTGCTCGAGCTCATCCGTTATGTAGACGGGATCAACCTGCATCATGGCGCCGTGCCGGATCTGACGGACCCGACGACCGCACAGGTGCGGGAAATCGAACAGAGAGGGTATGCGGCCGGCCTCAAGCTGCTGCGGGCCCAGGTGCGCCACCTCGGAACGGAGCAGAATCTGCAGATTCTGAAGTCGATCTTCGAATATTTGGCCCCCCGCATCGAGATGCGCTTCAAGACGGAGGTCGAAGACATCCTGACCGTGAAGGATGGCGATACGCAGGTCGTCAAGGGTATCGTTCTCTCCGGCGGAGACACCTTCGAGAGCGACTGCGTGATGATCGCCCCCGGCCGGGACGGCTCCGCCTGGCTCGCCCAGGTGCTCAAGAAGCGCCGCATCCGGATGTTCAACAACCAGGTTGATGTAGGCGTACGGGTAGAGACCTCGGACATCGTCATGCGGGAGATTAACGAGCATCTCTACGAAGGCAAATTCATCTACAATACATCGGTCGGCACGCGGGTGCGCACCTTCTGCAGCAACCCATCGGGCCATGTCGTGGTCGAGAACCACAGCGGCGTGATGGCCGCCAACGGGCACTCCTACAAGGATGCGAATCTCGGCTCGCCCAATACGAACTTCGCCCTGCTCGTCTCCCACAAGTTCACCGAGCCGTTCGACAAGCCGAATGAATACGCGAGGGAAATCTGCCGGAGGGCCAACGACCTCTCGAACGGCGGAGTCATCATCCAGAAGTACGGCGATATTATGCGCGGCCGCCGCTCCACCCCTGACCGGATCAAGGAAGGCTTCCTCGAGCCCACGCTGAAGGAAGCGGTTCCGGGCGACCTGGGCCTCGTGCTGCCCTACATTACAATGAAGAGTCTCGTCGAGATGATTCAGGCGCTGGAGAAGGTCACACCGGGCATCGCGGCGGAGCATACGCTCTTCTATGGTGTGGAAGCCAAATTCTACTCCGCCCGTCCGAAGCTTACCGAACAGTTCGAAACCGAGATCCGCGGCCTTTTCTGCGGCGGGGACGGCGCCGGGGTGACCCGAGGCCTGGCCCAGGCGGGGGCGGCCGGCGTGTGGATCGCCCGCCAGGTGATCGGCCGGCTCGCCTGATTTTCTTCTATGCCTGCCGCGGCAGTGGGCTGTCCGTTCTATCTTGGACGGCCGCCGATTGCCGCGGCTCTTTCTTCGGTTCCTGCTTTATTTACCGTGTTTTATCTAAAGTTTTTTTAAGGCTTTTCGACATACTTTTCAAGATTCATCTGGTATATTTCTCTTACATGATGCAGACACCCCTTCCTTCTCGCCCCGCACCCTCACCCCAACGATCCCGGAGGTATTATGAAGGTTACATTGAAAGTTGAAGAGATCCTCCGCCAGATGGGGATCAGCTATGAGGCCTTTTTCCTTTATCACGAACTCGGCAAGGAATTGGCCGAGAAGGAGAGAGAGCGGGAGAAGGACCCAGAGGACGAAGACGACGGACAACGCTGACCGAATCTCACATTCGGGACAGGCCCGGCG
This sequence comes from Paenibacillus sp. S-38, assembly GCF_049942825.1. NCBI lineage: Bacteria > Bacillati > Bacillota > Bacilli > Caryophanales > Paenibacillaceae > Paenibacillus > Paenibacillus sp. S-38. The sequence continues at coordinate 1,276,157 of NZ_CP187970.1, read as the reverse complement.
CTTCCTACAATACATCCTGCCCGATATACACCTCCTCCTGCCGTTTCATCTCTGCTTACCTTCATACTCCACTTCTGATATTTCGAAAAAGCTGCCCCGATCTTAATCCGGTGGGCGGCTTTTTTGCTGCAAGCTTTCAGGGTGTGCGAAAGCACCATTTTCCTACGGATCCGCCCTGGACAGGCTTTCGTCCAATTGTTCTGCTCACGAGATGAATACAATGTGTTGGCATGTCACTGCGGGAGCGGAGCACCGCCTTCCCAATCCATCCGTGAAGGAGACCACTGTACATGAAGCCAGCCAAACGGACCCTGGTGAGCAAATGGACTAAAACCAAGAGCCTGCTGCAAAACCGCAGTCTTCGAAAATTCATTCCCGAAACGCGCCTTTACAGCCGTTCAAGCCTCCTGTATTTGCTTAGAAAATACAGGATGATCTATGTCAAACCCGTGAAAGGCTCCGGGGGTAAAGGTGTCATCCGTGCCGAAGTCAGACGGGTGCGCGGCAGAACCCTGTACCGGTATCAGCAGGGCACAGCGATCCGGACCTTCTCATCCTTCGGCGCCTTCTATGCCTCCCTGTCCCGCACCAAGCTGCCGCGGCCTTATCTGGCCCAGCAGGGCATTGCCCTGCTTAGGCTGCGGGGACGTCCCTTCGATATCCGGGTTATGGTGCAGCGAACCGCGAAGAGGGGCTGGAAGACTACAGGCATCATCGGGCGGCTAGCCCATCCGAAACGCGCGGTAACCAACTTCCACAGCGAAGGCCTGCCGCTGCCGCTGCGCATTCTCTTCGCCTCCCGCCTCTCCCCTGTCCGCAGGCGCCGGTTAACGGCTGCTCTCGCGAGATTGGGACTGCGCTTCGCCCATCATCTCGGCCGGAAGTATCCCGGCTTCCGGGAGCTCGGCGTCGATGTGGGCGTGGACACGAGGCTGCACCCTTGGGTGCTCGAAGTCAATACGGCGCCCGATGCGATGATCTTCAACCAGCTGAAGAACAAGCGAATGTTCCACCGGGTGCTGCGGTACGCCAAGGCGAACGGGCGGTATAAGCACCGGAAGCTGCCACGGATGTAACAACCCCCTCTTCTTCCGAGATTGCGCGGCGCCCCTCTCCTTAGTGCGAAGAGTTCGAGCCGAAGCAGACAGCTCTCCGAGGCAGCCCGGCTGTCTGCAGCTTCTGCCAAGACGCTGAGGACAAACAAAAAAGAGACCGTCTACCGGTCTCTTTTTTGTTTGCCTATGATCTTACCGAACCAATCCATAAGCGGAAGACGGGAATCGAACCCGCGACCCTCGCCTTGGCAAGGCGATGCTCTACCGCTGAGCCACTTCCGCAGGTGGTGCGGTCGAGAGGACTCGAACCTCCACGGCTGTTACACCACTAGAACCTGAATCTAGCGCGTCTGCCAATTCCGCCACGACCGCGTAATGAAAGTGAGCCATGTAGGACTCGAACCTACGACACCCTGATTAAAAGTCAGGTGCTCTACCGACTGAGCTAATGGCTCATGAGTGTTGTAATGGCGGAGCCGACGGGATTCGAACCCGCGGTCTCCTGCGTGACAGGCAGGCATGTTAGGCCTCTACACCACGGCTCCGTGCCACATAACATTCATGGTGGAGGCTGACGGGATCGAACCGCCGACCCTCTGCTTGTAAGGCAGATGCTCTCCCAGCTGAGCTAAGCCTCCATGGGATCATGATGACCCGTAGGGGATTCGAACCCCTGTTACCTCCGTGAAAGGGAGGTGTCTTAACCCCTTGACCAACGGGCCATACCAAGTAAAGATGAGGATGGTGGAGCCAAGCGGGATCGAACCGCTGACCTCCTGCTTGCAAGGCAGGCGCTCTCCCAGCTGAGCTATGGCCCCATAGAATATATGAACCTCTTACCTATCGTTTGCCGCTTGCTAACCTGCTAGCTTGCCCCGACGAGAATCTAATTTAGCATATTTCGTCGACCGGTGCAACCTCTAATTTGATTCCATTTTGTTACAGGAAACCGATTCGCCCGGCTGCCGTTTCCGCTCGCAGCTTTTTTTGCCGCGAGGAGTAATCTATCATATTCTGTCGAAAGATGCAAACTTCTCTTTGAGGTTGAACGGCAAACCGCCTGAAATCCCAAGGAATGCGGACTCCAGGCGGCCTGATGTGTGAGAATTTAATAAACGATCCGGTTCAGCTCCTGCAGCAGGCCGGCAACGCGCTCCGCCGTAATCCCTTTGGACTGGTCCTTCATCAGCTGCTTGAGGGTTAAGTTCTTGACATAGAATTTCAGCGGCGGCCGGTCGACCTCGGGCAGATGCTTCACCAGCAGCTGCTTGTCTTCTTCGTATGCCAGCAGCTCTCTGACGAGACTCTCCTCCGTGAAGGCCACCCGGAACAGATCGTCGTTCTTATATGTGAACGTATAATCGCCGGAGCCTACCGTGAGGAACAAGCCCTCCTCCGTCTCCCTGCCCAGCTCGATCCCCTCTGTCCCGGTAAGCGACTGGCCGCCTTCAAGCACGTGAGCCTCCCGTGCGCCGGGCAGCAGCACTTCCGCGCACGTGTTGGCCGGCACGCGAACGGTAACTTCAATCCGGCCGTCAGCCGTACGCCAGCCGGAGTGAATCTCACCGTACATCGACTCGAATGATGCGGAGGCCGATCGCAGCCCCCTTACCGCCGGCTTCGGATGGAGCCTGATCTTCTTATAAGCCGGTGCGGAACCATCCATATCGAGGCCTGCCGCCTTCCGGTACAGCCAGTCCCCGATGGAGCCGTACGCATAATGGTTGAAGGAATTCATGTTATCGCTCCAGAACGAGCCGTCCGGCTTGATGCTGTCCCAGTGCTCCCACACCGACGTGGCGCCCTTCGTAATCGGGTATAGCCACCCGGGATAGCCTTTCTGCTGCAGCAGCTTCACGGCCGTTTGGTGGTACCCGTTATCCGACAGTGCGAAGCACAGATAAGGTGTCCCCACAAAGCCGGTCGTCAGGTGGTAATCGTTCTCGACGATGAGCTCGTTCAGGTCACGGGCGATCCGCTTGCGGGCGGGACCGTCGACCAGTCCGAACACGAGCGCGAGCACGTGAGCGGTCTGTGTCGGTGCGGCCATCCGGCCGAACGGCGTCACATACTCCCCGCGGAAATGCGAGAGGATGCCGTCCAGGAGCCTGCCGTATTCCTCGGCATCCTCCACTCTACCGAGGATCTCGGCGCTGCTGCGCAGCAGCCGGGTGGAGTAAGCGTAATAAGCGGTCGCAACGAGGTCGCGCGGCGTCGCCCCGACGTAGCTGTTTTCCTTCGCATCCAGCGCCAGCCAGTCGCCGAACTGGAATCCGGTGTTCCAGGCATACTCATTCTCGCCCTGCGCCCGGATATATTCGACCCAGGCCTTCATGCTGGGATACTGCTCTTCGAGGATCCGCTTGTCTCCGTAATATTGATACAGTGTCCACGGGATGATGACGGCGGCGTCCCCCCAGCCGGCGGCGGAATCTCCATCCTGGACGTTCGGGATGACGAAGGGAACCCCGCCGTCCGGGAGCTGGTCCGCCTGGAGATCACGCATATACTTCGTAAAGATCGGCCCGCCAGAGTAATTGAACAGGGCGGTGGAGACGAACACCTGCGCATCGGCCGTCCACCCTAACCTCTCGCTGCGCTGCGGACAGTCCGTCGGCACGTCGAGGAAATTGCCGCGCTGTCCCCAGACGATATTGCGCTGAAGCTGATTGACGAGCGGATCGGAGCATTCGAAGCGGCCTGTCCGGTTCATGTCCGTATGCATCACCTGGCCGACGAAGCTGTCCGGCGGGAGCTCGCCCGGCTCTCCCGGATAGCCCTCGACCCGGACATAGCGGAAGCCTTGGAAGGTGAAACGGGGCGCATAGATCTCCGTCCCCTCGCCTTTAGCAGTATATTCGACCTCCTGCCTGGCCTCTTTCAGATTGCCGAAATAGATATTGCCTTCCTTGTCGAGCACCTCGGCATGCTTCAGTCGAATGCACGTCCCGGCGGGAGCCTCCACGGTCAGCCGGATTCGGCCGACCATATTCTGCCCCATGTCCAGCACCGTATCGCCATTCGGTGTGACGAGAACCGCCGCGGGCCGGACCTCCTCTGTGACACGAACCGGCTCGCTCTCCTGGGCCGTCAGCTTGTCCGTCGGTCCGTCCAGCACCTCGACGGCCCTCCAATCGTCATCCTCAAAGGCGCCTGTGCTCCAGCCCTCCCGCTCCAGCCGGGCATCGTATTTCTCTCCGTTGTAGATATTGGAATAAAGCACCGGCCCAGCTTCGGCCTTCCAGCCGGAATCGGTGACGATCCATGCCTCCGAGCCGTTGTCATAGCGGACGCACAGCTGGAGCAAAGCGGCCCGCCGGTCCCCGTACCGGAATTTCCCCTCTCCCATACCGCCCTTATACCAGCCGTCCGCCAGCATCAGGCCGATTCCGTTGCCGCCCTCCTGAAGGAGCGCCGTGACATCATAGGTCTGATACTGGATGCGGTGCCCGTAGCTGGTCCATCCCGGCGTGAGCAGTTCATCCCCTATACGGCGGCCGTTCAGATAGAGCTCGTAGAGCCCCAGCGCCGAAGCGTATATTCTCGCCGATGTGATGCCGCTTTGGATGGAGAAGCTTTTGCGCAGCAGGAATGCCGCCTCTGACGCAGCATCCAGCTCATCTGAGGCAGGGGTTATCCAGTCCGCCTTCCACGGTTCCTGTCCCAGCAGGCCGGTCTCCCACCAGGCTGCTTCGCTCCAGTCCGATTCCGTTCCCCAGGAATCCCAGACTTTGACGCGGTAATCATAACGCGTCCGCGGCGCCAGCTCGGGGCCGTCATATTCGACATGTATGCATTGCTCTGACGAAACGACACCCGAATCCCAGACCGGGTTCTCAAAGATGCCGCCGGAAGCTGACACCTGCACCCGATAGGAAGCCTGCATCGTTCCACGGCGGCCGGATTGGAGCTTCCAGCTGATACGCGGCTTCCCCACGTCCAGCCCAAGGGGGTTCGCCCTGTATTCGCAGGATAATGAATATACGTTCAATGGATTCATCACATCGGTATCCTTTCTCATCGCCTACTCCGCGGTGAAGCTCCCCTTACTTCTCAGACGGAACAGACAGGGATTGCAGCTCCTCCACAATCGAAGGCAGCTTCTTCTCCAGCGTGTACATCATCATAAACCCGATCTGCAGCAGCACCAGGACGATCGGGAACCCGATGTACAGCACCTTGATGGCTGTAATCGCCGAATCGCTCTGTTCGCTCAGTCCGCCGACATACCCCCCGATCGCAAGCGCCCAGCCGACGATCGCGCCCCCGAAGCCGCTGCCGATCTTCGAGGCGAGCGAGGCTCCGCTGAAGATCAGGCCTTCCGTTCGCGCCCCGGTTCTCCATTCGCCGTATTCCACCGTATCGGCCAGCAGGGCGGAGCCCGTCGCTACCGCTGGAGCGACGCCGAGCGTTTTGAGAATCGTACTGATCAAGACAATCCCAAAATCGGAGGAGTCCACCAGGATGAGAAGCGAACCGGCCAGCGTAATGAAGCATCCGACCAATATGGTATTCCTCTTCCCGATGCGTTTCATCAGCGGCGCACAGAGCAGGATCCCCACAATGATCGGAAGAATGCTCGCGATCCCGAGTGCCGCTACCAGGCCGGGGTCGTGCAGAATATATTGGGCATAATAAATATTCAACGCACTGCTGATGCCTGTGTTCAAGAAGAGAATGATCGAGAACAGCAGGACAATGATCCAGTATTTGTTGCGTAGCAGCGCCCTCGCGCCTTTGCGCAAGGGGATGTCCTTCTGCACGACAACGGGCTTGACCCGCTCCCTGGTTGTTTTGTAAGTGATCGCATACAGCAGAGGAGATACCGCGCCAATGATGCCGAAGGTCAGCGCCCAGCCCATTTTGCCCCCGCCAAAAGCATTCACCACCGGCATCGTGAACATGCTGATGGCCACGCCGCCCGTAAGCGACAAAACCATACGCGTTATGTTCAGTACCGTCCGCTGATACGGGTCCTGTGTCATCAGCGAATTCATCGCGCTGTAAGGAATATTGATGGCGGAGTAGATCATCATGCAGACGAAATAGGTGACACTCGCGTATATGATCGCTCCGGTCTCTCCTACATTCGGAGCCGTAAACAAGACCATGACGGACAAGCCGAACGGAACCGCCATCCATTTGATCCAGGGGCGGGCCTTGCCGTGCCTGCTTTTCGTGCGGTCGACCAAAGCGCCGATGCCGATATCAAGGATGCCGTCAACGATCCGGGTGACCAAAAAGATCGTCCCCACCGCGCCTGCCGAGATGCCGGCAATATCCGTATAAAAGAACGTGAGAAAGGTCGAGATCGCGGTAAAGATGACATTCGTCGATAAATCGCCTACGGCATACCCGAATCGTTCCTTCAGCGAAAGCTTCTCCCCATATCCCGCATTCCCGTTGTCAATACCCGCTGAGCTGCTCATGGCTGATCCCCCCAAGATGATATGGTACTAACGCCTGCATCACAGCACTTTCGTGGATGCGATCCGTCCCAAATAACGTGCGCTTTCTTTCACGGTCCGTTCCTGAGTCATTCTGTCTACGCCGATCAGCCCGAACCGCATCGAATAACCGGCATTCCATTCGAAGTTGTCGAAGGTCGTCCAGTGCAGGTAACCCCTTACGTCAATGCCCTCTTGGAGGCATGCGTGAACGCCCTGCAGGCCGCGCCGGATAAATTCGATCCGCCGCTCGTCGTCATCCGTAGCCACGCCGTGCTCCGTGACGAAAATCGGAAGCGTTACCGCTTGGGCCACCTTGCGGATGACCCGCCCCAGCGCTTCGGGAGCATACTCGTATTTCATCTGGGTCAGCTCGGCGTCCGCAGCCGGCGCCACCCGGCCCTCAGGTCCGTAGACTTCACGCGTATAATTCTGGAGACCAAAGAAATCGTCTCCCTCCAGGGCAGGCAAATACTGTTCAAAATACTGCTGCCATTTCTGCTGGGCCAAAGCTTCTCCGCCCGGAACGGACTGAATGTCGGATAAGGCCATCGAAAGCCCGACCTTGGCATTCGGCTGCAGACGTTTGATCGTCTGCCTTGCCCGGCGGTGGGCTTCCATCAGCAGCGTAATCTTCGGCTCGTCCGAAATCATATGGAAGGTGACGTATTGATCCGCCGTCGTGCCGCACAGCTGTGCTGCGGAGGCTCTCCATCCGGGTGCCGTCCAGGCTGCGCCGTCAATGCCGACCGGCGGGATGATGCCGATGCTGCTGAACACCTCGCGGAGCATAACCGGAAGATTGACTTCATTGAATGTGAGCACATAGGGAATAAGCTCGCCCAGCTCCTGAAACACGAATTCGCAATAATTGGCGAAGCGCTCCGGAACTTCATCGCTCCCCCACCCTCCGAAGCGCATCAGCCACTGCGGGGATGAAAAATGATGCATCGCGACGACAGGCGTCAGCCCGTGCTCGCAGCAGGCCAGCAGGACATCCCGGTAATGCGCGATGGCCGATCGGGAATACTGCCCGGGAGCGGGCTCGACTCTGGCCCATTCGATCGAGAAGCGGTAAGCCTTCAGCCCCAGGCTTGCCATGAGTGCGATATCCTCTCTGTACAGCCGGTAGTGGTCTACCGCATCTCCCGACTTGTCTTGGTAGGGAGAGCCCGCCGCATGCTCCTCCGCCCAGAAATCACTGTTGGTATTATTGCCTTCAACTTGATAAGCGGCCGTAGCCGAACCGAATATAAAATGCTGCGGAAAGATAAATTCCATTGGGATCACTCCTCCTGTCATTGTTAATAAGGGCTAAGCGTGCTGCCTCGGAGGGAGGTCCTCCCAAGCAATTTTGTTTCCGCTTTCGTTTCCGCTTTCGTTTCTACGTTTGCTGCCCATGTTGATTCGCTGCCCATTCATCATACCAATGCTTTTCGATGCTGATAATGTTAATATGAAATCGATTGTGTGCCCGAATCAAATCGAAAGTGGATGAATGAAACTTACCAACCCTGATGTATCTATGCTCAAATCAAATTCATCCTCGCATAGGGGAAAGGACAGAACTGATGGAAACCTCCGAACTGCACGATTTTCTAGCGGACAAAAGCAAGCTGTCCGTGGACTGGGAAGAGATCAAGGGAAGACTCCAGCCCAAGGTGCTTACCATCAACGGGATTCCCGTGTTTCTGTTTGACCTGACCTTTGACATCGCCCATATGCTCATTGACGATCAATTGGTCATCTCCCTGCAGCGGCCCTTTGCAACGGTACCGATGCATGTACATCCCTACATCGAGCTGGTTTATGTCTATCAAGGTGCCTGCACCGTTCGGATCAACGAACAGCCGATCGAGCTGGCCCAAGGCGGAATGATCTTAATCGATAAGATGACTCCGCATACCGTACTGGAGACAAGTCCCGGCGACATGGTCATCGATATGAAATTAAGACACGATTATCTGTCCTCCAGCTTTTTGAACCGGCTCACCGGCAAAAGTATTATTTCTCAATTTCTGATTAACTCCATGATCGACAGGCGCAGAACGAACCAATTTCTCCATTTTCCTCTGGATGGTGTCAAGAAGACCGGCCAAATTATGGAGCAGCTGATGTGCGAATATTTCGACCGCGGCGTCAGCTCGCACGACATCATCAACTCGTATCTGGTCATTCTGTTTACTGAACTTGTCCGTCATGTGGATATCCAGGGCGCAGCGTCACCGAGCCGCCGTCAAGAGGACGCCTCGATCGTTGAGTTTCTGCGCTACATTGAAGAACGGTATCGGGACTGCTCCCTTGTGGAGATGGCCTCCCATTTCAAATTCCATCCGAACGCCCTATCGGCCATTCTCAAGCGGGCTACCGGGAAGTCGTTCAAGGATCTGCTTCAGCTCCAGCGGTTGAACAAGGCTGCCCTTTACCTCAAAAATACGAATATGTCGATTACCGACGTCGCCGAGGAAGTCGGCTATTCGGGCATGTCTTTCTTTCACAAGAAATTCAAAGAGGTCTTTGGCGAGACGCCAAGCGAATACCGCAATAGAAAAGGGGAGTGAATAGGGGTATTTGAATTTGAAACGGGTACCGGGGTCGATGGGGTGATTATTTCGCATAACGCCAAGCAAAAAAAGACGCACTTTTGGAATCCAAAAGTACGTCCGGACAGTTACATCTCGGTGTTTTTAATTTATTTTCATCCTACTCGCAAGCCCCAAAACCGGACGTTCACCGCGCCTTCGGCACCGGCTTCTGCTCCTTGTACTGCAGCTCATACAGCCGGTAGTAGTACCCGCGCTGCGCCAGCAGCTGGTAATGGTTCCCCGTCTCGCGCACCCGGCCCTTGTGCATGACGATGATCTGGTCGGCATGCTGAATGGTCGACAGGCGGTGCGCGACGATCAGCGTCGTGCGGCCTTCGGAGATGTTGTGCAGGGCATCCTGCACGATCATCTCCGTCTCCGTATCGATATTGGACGTAGCTTCGTCCAGGATCAGAATCTGCGGGCGGAAGGCGATCGCCCGGGCGAAGGAGAGCAGCTGCCGCTGGCCGAGCGACAGGTTGATGCCCCGCTCGCCGAGCAGCGTGCCGTAGCCGTCCGGGAGGGAGCGGACGAAGTCGTCCATGTGCACCATCCGCGAAGCCTGGCGGATCTCTTCGTCCGTGATCTCCATGTTGTTCAGCCGGATGTTCGAGGCGATATCCCCGGTGAACAGGAAGACATCCTGCTGCACGATGGAGATATACCGCCGCAGATCATCGAGCGGAATCTCCCGGATATCGACGCCGTCGAGCTTGATGCTGCCCTTCTGGATATCATAGAAGCGGCCCACGAGCTGGATGATGGAGCTTTTGCCGGCCCCGGTGGCCCCGACGAACGCGATCGTCTGGCCCGGATGGATCGTGAACGACACATCCTTCAGCACCCAATCCTCGCCGCTGTAGGCGAACCAGACGTTCTCGAAGCGGATCTCGCCGCGGATCTCGGCGGGCAGCTTACGGGGCTGCTCCGCATCCGTGATGGCCGGCTTCTCGCCGAGCGTCTCGAAGATTCGCTCCGCCCCGACCATCGCCGTCTGGATCTGGTTGTACTTCTCCGCAAGGGACAGCAGCGGCTGGAAGAACTGCCTCACATAATGCGTGAAGGCATACACGATCCCGAAGGTAATCCCGCCTTCGATGACGCTGGCCCCGCCGTACCACAGCAGCAGCGCAATCGCCAGGTTGCCGAGGAACCCGATGGCCGGCTGGAAGATCGAGTTGATGACTGTTCCGCGCATCCCTGCCCGGTAGTAGTCGGTATTCAGCCGGTCGAACTGCTCCTGCTGCCGCTCTTCGCGGATGAATAGCTGGGTGATGCGGATCCCCGACAGGTTCTCCGCGAGGAACGAATTCAGCCGGGAAAGAATGACCCGCGAATGGCGCTGCGCCTGGCGGATCACCGACCGGTACCAGAAGGTGAGCGCCGCCAGGAAAGGCAGCACCGCGAACGACAGGAGCGCCAGCTTGACACTGAGCTGCAGCATGACGACGATAATGCCGATAAGCACGATCATATCTTTGACGAGATTGACGACCACCTGCGAATACAGCTGGTTGAGCGACTCCGTATCCTGCGTGACGCGCACGACAAGACGGCCGACCGGATTGCGGTCGAAGTAAGACATCGACATCCGGCTGAGGTGATGGAAGAGCTGCTGCCGGATGTTGAATATGATCGTCTGCCCCGTATACTGCAGCAGGTTGCTCTGCAGGTAGCCGAGCAGGGCGCTGCCGAGGACGGCGGCCAGGAAGACGGCGCCAAGCTCGACGAAGCCGCGGTAATCCTGGGCGCGGAAGACTCCGACCGCCGCCTCGTCGAGCGGCCGGGCCGGGAACTCCCGGCCGCCGGCCGAGAGCACGGCAGAGGCTCCTTCGCCGCGTACCGTCACGGCTGCTTCGTCCTCTCCGGCCCCTGCCGGAAGCCAGCCGTCGATCAGCCACTGCCGGCCCCCGGCGGAGACGATCTGCGCGGGCTGCGCTCCGGCTGCCGCCGCAGACGCCTGATCAGCGGCCGCTTCCTCCGGCGCCAGGCGGACATAGTCCCGGCCGTTCCACTCCGTCACGCGGCCGTATTTCTCCAGCTCGGCGGCGGCCTGCTGTCCGGCCGGCACCGAGAGCATCGGGTGCTCCAGGCCATTGATGTGCCCGTCAATGGCCACCTTCAAGATGTAGGGCCGGACCAGGTCGGCCACCACGATCAGAAAAGCCAGCGAGATGCACAGCAGAATCATCCGCCAGTAAGGCTTGGCGTAAGAGAGCAGCTTGAGCAGCAGCTGTGAGTCCTTCATTTTGCTGCCTTCCGGCGCTTCGGTATGTATGTTCACGCCCCCGCTCCCCCTTTCAACCTGCGCACAGCCTGTGATGCCCCGTCTGCGGCCCCCGCGCCTTCGCTCTCCTGGCGTTCCGCTTCCTCGTCCAGCAGCTGCTTGTGGTACATATCCGCATAGATGCCGTTCTGAGCCACGAGCGAACGGTGGGTCCCCCGCTCCACGATCCGCCCCTGATCCATCACGATGATCTGGTCGGCATTCTGCACGGAGGAGATCCGGTGCCCGATGATGATCGTCGTCCGCTGCGTCATCACCGTCTGCAGCCCTTCGAGGATCAGATCCTCCGTGATCGTATCGACGGCCGACAAGCTGTCGTCGAAGATCAGCACGGAAGGCTTCTTGATCACCGCCCGGGCGATCGATACCCGCTGGCGCTGGCCGCCGGACAGGGAGATGCCGCGTTCCCCGAGGGCCGTATCGAACTGGTTCGGGAACTCGACGATGTTGTCGTACACCTGGGCGATCTTGGCCGCCTGCACAACCTGTTCATCGCTGTACGGCTTCGGATCGAAGCCGATGTTATCCCGGATCGTCGAGGAGAAGAGAAACTGATCCTGCGGCACGATCCCGATCTGGCCGCGCAGGGTCCGCAGCGGGATCTCATGGATGTCATGCCCGTCGATGAACACGGTTCCGGCAGGCGGATTATAGAGCCGCACGAGCAGGTGGACCAGGGTGCTCTTGCCGCTGCCGACCCGTCCGACGATCGCGAGGCTCGAGCCGCGCGGCACCTTCAGCGAGATGTCGCGGAGGGTCGGCCGCTTCGCTTCCGGATAGGAGAAGGTGAGATTGCGGATCTCGATCTCCCCTTGAATCTCCGTAATCTCCTCCTTCGCCATAACGTCGTCCACGATATCCGGCTGGGTGTTGAAGATGTCGAGGAGCCGCAGCTCCGAGGCGCGCCCGCGCTGCAGCAGGTTCACGACTTTGCCGAGGTTCTCGATCGGTCCCATGAGCAGGGATAAGTACGTGTTGAAGGCGACGAACTCCCCGAGCGTGATCGTGCCGCGCAGCACCATAATCCCGCCAAGGACAACGGACACCAGGAACGAGAATCCGACAATGCCGGTGCTGAGCGCGCCGAACAGGGAGTTCGAGCGGACGAACCGCCGGTTCATATCGACCGCCTTCTGATTGTCCTTTGTGAACAAGGCCCGTTCCGCCTTCTCTTGAACGAACGCCTTCACCACCCGGACCCCGGCGGTGAACTCCTGCACCCGGCTCGTCAGGTCCGAGATCGCGGCCTGCATGTCCGCCGACTGCTGCATGATCCGCTTGTTGAAACGGTAGGCAAGCAGGGACAGAAGCGGCAGCGGCAGCATGGTGAGCAGTGTCAGCCACGGATTGACTGAAGTGACCATGGCGGCGACCGACACCACGATGAGGAAGACGGCCTCCATCACGTTGAAGTAGCCCTGCATCGTCACCTCGCGGACGACGCCCACGTCGCTGATCGCATGCGACATGAGATCGCCGATCCGCCGATTGTTGAAGTACTGGGCGGACAGCTTCTCCCAGTGTTCGAAGAGCTCGCCGCGCACCCGCATTTCGAGCTGCCTTGAGAGGCGGAAGAGATAAATCCGGGAGACCGACCGGAAGAAAGCGATACCAAAACCGGCGGCCGTCATCCACACCGCAAGCTGGACCGCCCCCTGGTACGTCAAGCCTCCGACCTGAAGACTGTCGGTAAACCGGCCGAGCAGCCATGGAATGACGAGCTGCAGCACGGAGGAGATGGACAATAATGCAAAACCCATGACATAGGCCCAGCGGTTGCGTTTGATGTGGGACCAGAAGATATCCTTGCGTACCATGGCACTCCTCCCGAGAGGTAATCTTGACTATAAGTAAGATTACCCTGTCAGCAAGAAAGAAACCATGGACTTCCATGCCGCAAAATATGGACTATTTTACTTTTTGGAACGCCCAGATCCGGATCTTCGCAATTCCGCCTTCTACGAAAGAGGGCAGCTCCCTCCACGGCTGCGGCAGGTCCCCCTCCGGACTTCCCCCCTCCCGTGCGGCCTTGAACTCCTCCACCTCGGTGCCGGCAAGTCCCCGCCACACTTCCACGAACAGGTTCGGCTGGCCCTCCCCTTCATAGACCTCCACCCGGGCGTCCTCCTGCAGCTTCCCCGCCCAAGCGAGATACCCCTCCCGGCGAGCCTCCGCGATTTTGTACTCGACGAACACCATGCTCATCTTTTGGGCCCCTTCCGCTTTATTTTAATGAAGAAAATGATACACTATTGGTAATGAAGTGCAATACAATAGGGAAAAACGATCCGTTGGGGAGGAAGGTCCATGGACACTGGAACGCATCTGGTCATCGGATTCGGCCTCGCGGGGCTCGCTTACATCGACCCTGTCGTTGCGGCAGACCCGGCCGTCTCCACGGCCGTACTGTTCGGTACGGTGGCGGGCTCCCAGGCCCCGGATGCGGACACGCTGCTGAGGCTGCGGGGGAACGCGGTCTATGTCCGGAACCACCGCGGCCTATCGCATTCCCTTCCGGCGCTCGCGCTGTGGACGCTGCTGATTGCGGGTATACTCCGCCTCTCCTTCGGCGAGCTGCCGATGCTACACGTCACCGCATGGGTGTTCGGGGCCGTCGCCTTTCACGTGTTTACCGATCTCTTCAATACGTACGGCACGCAGGCCCTTAGGCCGATTTCGGAGCGGTGGGTCTCGTGGAATATCATCCATATCTTCGACCCGTTCATCTTCTTATCCCATGTGCTTGCCATCTTCCTGTGGTCGCTGAAGCTGGCGCGTCCCGAGATGCTCTTTCCCCTTCTGTATGCGGTGATCGGCTTCTATTACCTCTGGAGGTCCTGGCTTCATCACCACCTGGAGAAGAACCTGTACCAGAAGGACATCGGCTATGAGCCCGGCGACCGGTATACGCTGATCCCTACGGTCCACCCCTATCACTGGCAGATCGTGAAGCGTAAGGAGCTCGGGGGGTACGAGCTCGGTGAATACCGGAACGGCACGATCAAATGGGTCGACCGGATCCACTGCCAGGCCCACCCTGCCGTTGATGCGTCAAAGAACCATCCGAATGTCCAGGCCCTGCTCTATTTCTCCTCGTATGCCTGTGCGGAAGTCAGGGAGAAGCCCTGGGGATATGAGGTGGTCTGGACGGATGTCCGGTACCGCCACCGGAAGAACTACCCGTTCGTTGCCGTACTGCTCATGGATCATGCATATCATCCGCTCGACTCTTATGTGGGATGGGTGAGTGAAACGAATCTCGGCAAGAAGCTCCGGGCCGGCGTCTATTGATGTTTCCGGCTCCAGGCGAATCCCCGTGTGGTATAATGGGACGGCCGCAGCCTTTTTAAACGGTATGCTTCCGCTCTATTTCCAGGCGAATGGATGAGGGAACGATGTGCCTCGCGTGGTATACTCTCTATACATTCAAAAAAGCTCAAGGATTTCTCCTTGAGCTTCTATTGATGAATCTCGCCGATCCCGGTTACCCGAGATTAACGTTGACCGCCGGCAAGAGCTTGCTCAGCGATTTGGACCAGACGGCGTGTGATGTGACCACCGATTGCACCAGTGTCGCGAGTAGCCATGTAGCCATAGTATCCGTCTTGCGGGATTTGAATCCCAAGCTCTTGAGCGACCTCATACTTCAATTGATCCAATGCTTGAGAAGCTTGTGGTACTACCAAAACGTTGCTACTACGGGATTGACCTGCACCCATGTTCCAGCACTCCTTTCAATTGAATGATGTCTTTGATGTAGTTGCAAGCTTGCAAAGTTATTATGTGCCCCATGCCCGGAACTATACGCAACTTTTGAAAAAACTTCGTGAGTTTCAAATGTTACTCGGAAAGGCGGGTGGATACCGCATGAACAAAGGACTTGCCCTGCTGTGGGCCGTCATCGGCACGGCTCTTCTCGCAGCGATCTCGTATGGCATGGCCACAGGCAGCACGGGGATGGCCGTTCTCTTCTCTGTCATCTCGTTCTTCTTCATCGGGGCCGGCTTCATCGTCAAGGCCAAGCAGCGCAAACGCAGCGGCCAGTAGGAGTTTGGTGGACAAGCCTTCGGGTTTGCAGGAACAAAGGGAGAGACGGAATGCCCTGACCCAGTGTTTAGGCCGGTACCTCCGGAGCTGAAGGGGCGGGTCGTGCGGAGGCCATGATACCGCAGGAGGCCATGGTGTTACTGAGGGCGGAATGTAGGCCTCGGTACGAAGGGCGGAATGTGGCTTCGGTACCAAGGGCGGAATGTGGACTTCGGTACCAAGGGCGGAATGTGGGCTTCGGTACGAAGGGCGGAATGTGGACCTCGGTACCAAGGACGGAATGTGGACTTCGGTACCAAGGGCGGAATGCAGGCTTCGGTACGAAGGGCGCATGTAGACTTCGATACGAAGGGGGAATGGAGTCTGTGTGAGCATGCTAGTCTCTTCATCGCCCCGTACCAGCACAAAATGCCCGTCCACATAGGTGGACAGGCGGCTGCGCTTCTTGAGACATGCTTATACTCAGAACACATTCCCTCACCTGGGGGGCAAAAAAGAAATAACGGAACTCAGATTCGTTATGTACTCTCTTCAGAGGGCTCATTCTTCAAATAGAGGAACTGAAGTTCGCTATTTGTAGAAATGAGGCAGCTTTTCACTGAATGCAGTACAGATAAGATATCTGAGTTCCGCTATTTTCCGGGAAATGAAGGGAAATATCTCGATAAGCTATCCTAGTTCCGTTATTTCGATTTCTGAGGAATCGTCTGCAGAATTCACTGAATATGCGCAGCGGCAGAAGCCATGGCCCTCTGTTCGGCGCCAGCATGTTCAAATGGGCTCGATCTCCTGGCTGATTGGGAGTTCCCCGTGCCGGTTTACCCCGGTGCCACCTAGTAAGGCAGCCCATTACTGCACTCTGCTGCGTTCGAGCCCGATTTGTTTACCGGCAGCCGTGCGTACAACAAGCAGGCTTACTTTATTGATCAAGTGCAAGTGCTGCACGCACGCTCAAAATCATGCCGGTATCCCCAGCGCTTCACATCAAGCGCCAGTCTGGTGCTGCTCATCGGCGCTCAAGTCAAGCTTCGATGCTTAGCGTTAGGCGCCCTCACCTAAAGCTCGGTCACGATAGGACGCCAAGCCGCCCGCATCATGTCAAGCTCACTCCCTCATGCGTGTGCCGTTTGACGCACGCTTCCTTCATCACGCCTTACGGCGCAGCAGGAAAGCCCGTCCATGACCGTGGACGGGCTTTTCTGTTGACGTACCCCCGCCCTACAGCTGAACGAAGCCCATCTTCTGCTTCACTTCGCGGATCGTAGCTTCGGCAGCCGCCTCGGCGCGGTCCCGGCCGCTGCGCAGGATATCATACAGCTCGCCGGACTCGCGGATCTCGCGGTACCGCTGCTGAATCGGCTCGAGCAGGCCGACGACGGCTTCCGCCAGGTCTTTTTTGAACGGACCGTAGCCTTGGCCCTCGTACTTCGCTTCGACCTCCGCAATGGAGAGATCGGTGCACTGCGTATAGATCGAGATCAGGTTGCTGACCTCCGGCTTGTTCTGCGGGTCGAACTTCACCTCACGCCCCGAGTCGGTCACCGCGCGCGAGATCTTCTTGCGGATGACATCCGGCGCGTCGAGCAGGGCAATGTAACTGCCCGCGTTCGGGTTACTCTTGCTCATCTTCTTCGACGCATCGTCGAGCGACATGATCCGGGCCCCTACCTCAGGGATGTAGCCCTGCGGGATCTTGAACGTCTCGCCGAAGCGCGTATTGAACCGGTGCGCCAGGTCGCGGGTCAGCTCGAGATGCTGGCGCTGGTCCTCGCCCACAGGCACGAGGTCCCCGTTGTAGAGCAGGATGTCCCCGGCCATCAAAGACGGGTAGGTGAACAATCCGGCGCCCACCGACTCCTTGCCTTCCGACTTGTCCTTGAACTGCGTCATCCGCTCGAGCTCACCCATGTAGGTGAGCGTCGTCAGGAGCCATCCCAGCTCCGCATGGGCCTTCACGCTGGACTGCAGGAACACGGTAGCCGCGTTCGGATCGATGCCCGCCGCGAGGTAGACCGCCGCAACGGACTCCGTCTGCTCCTTAAGGGCCGCAGGATCCTGGGGCACGGTGATCGCGTGCAAATCCACCACCATAAAATAACAGTCATGCGTATGCTGGAGCTTGACATAGTTCTTGAGCGCCCCGATATAATTCCCGAGCGTCAGCTGCCCGCTGGGCTGCATCCCCGACAATACCCTCAATTTGGACATGGGAAACGAATCCTCCTTTGAATTTCCGGCAAATACAAAAAGGCCTCCCGCCGCAAGGGACGAGAGACCGTGGTGCCACCCTAATTTATCCGCAAAAGCGTATCCCAATCACTGCAGCTGCAGCAAGAGGACGTAATGCGAACCTTCAGGCTCCTGTAACGGGGAGCGAACCGGAAGCGGCCTACCTTGATCACAGCGGCACTTGAAACTATGGCCTGGGCCCCGGCCCCGCTGCGCACCTTCAACCGTCAGCTCAAGGATCCATTCAGACAGATGCCGCCCGCCGGTTCGCACCACCCACCGGCTCTCTGGAGAACGCCCTTCCGCTTACTTGTTCCTGTCATCGCTTATTAAGCGTCATTGTACCGAAGCGGGCCCCCGGCTGTCAACTCCCGAATTGGCTTTCCTTTGTCCTATATCCGTTTTTTGGGACATAGACTATAATAATAATTACGATAAAGAAGGAGAAATGACCGTTGCCTATTCTCATTCAACGATGGCTGACCCATATTCTGGCCCTGCTCTGCATCATGATGCTCTTCCTCATCTTCACGCAGCGGGAAGCGCCGGACTTGTCCTTCCTGACGGGGGACACCCTTGGAAATTTCAAAACCCTGTTCATCTCCATCATCCTGGAGGCCCTGCCGTTCGTGCTGCTCGGCGTGTTCGTCGCCGCCCTGCTGCAGCGCTTCGTCTCCGAGGCGGCCGTACGCCGCTTCACGCCGAAGAACCCCGTGCTCGGCATCCTGTTCGCCTGCGTGCTCGGGCTGATCTTCCCGCTGTGCGAGTGCGGCATGATCCCCGTGATCCGCCGGCTTATGCAGAAGGGAATGCCCGCCTATGTGGCGGTCGTCTTCATCCTCGCCGGGCCCATCATCAACCCGGTCGTCTACGCTTCGACATACATGGCGTTCCGCAGCCGGCCGGAGATCGCGTACTCCCGGATGGGGATGGCCTTCATCACGGCGGTCGCCGTCGGGCTTCTCGTGTACCGCTTCGTGAAGCGGAACCCGCTCCGTTCGCCGTCCGGGACAGCCACCGGCTCCGGCTCTTCCGCCGCTCAAGTAAACGCCGGCCCCGACGTGCACGCCCACTGCGAGGACGGCAGCTGCGGCCATGCGCATCACGATCACCGGCACAGCCACGGAGAGCATCACAGTCATGCCGGTCTCGACCACCGGCACAGCCACAGAGAGCACCGCAGTCATGTCGGTCTCGACCACCGGCACAGCCATGGAGAGCATCACCGTCATGGGCATCATCACCATCACCACGATCATGCAGAGGCTGCCTCCGGAAGCAGGGTCATGCGCATCCTCTCCGTTTTCGGGCATGCCTCCGACGAGTTTTTCGATATGGGCAAATATCTCATCTTCGGCGCCTTCCTGACAGCCGCGATCCAGACGGTGCTGGACCGGGAGAGCCTCGTGTCGATCGGACAGGGAGAACTGTCCTCCCACCTCTTCATGATGGGGCTCGCGTTCGTACTGTCGCTGTGCTCCACCTCCGACGCCTTCGTCGCCTCGTCCTTCGCCACGACGTTCTCGGCCGGTTCTCTGCTCACCTTCCTCGTATTCGGACCGATGATCGACATGAAAAGCACATTGATGCTCCTATCCGCCTTCCGGGCCCGGTTCGTCCTGCTTCTGTCCGTCCTGACAGCCGTCATCGTTCTCACGGTCTCGTTGGCCTTCCAGACCTTCATCCTGTAACCAACGGCGGCCCTTCTGCCTGCTTCGAACCGGCAGCTTTCTCGGCAGCCTGAGAGCAGCCGGGGCATCCAAGGCCTCATACCATACCAAAGGAGCGATGATCCCTCATGACTTCCCGAACGCTTGGCCTTCACCATCTGCTGAAGACCCTGATTCTCCTGGGCTTCGCCGTCTATATCGCTTATCTGGTAAGGAGCGAGCTCGTTCTCCTCTACATCGCTCCCCGGATGGTCGATTACGTGAAGTGGTCGGCCTTGGTCCTCTACGCTGTAGCGGCCTATCAGCTCTATCTCGCGATCCGGATGCTCCAGGGGAACTCCAAGGCCGCTGATTGCGATTGTGACCATGACCATGCGCCCTCCCGCTCCCTGCTCAAGAATACGCTCGTGTACGGGCTGTTCGCTCTGCCGCTGGCGCTGGGTTTTCTGCTGCCCGATGCCTCCATGGGCAGCTCTCTGGCCGACAAGAAAGGCATGAACCTCAGCAGCGCCAGCGCCGTCAAGGAGAGCCGCACGGAGGCACGGGCGGACCGCGACGCCTCCCAGGATCCAACCCCGGGGCTGGAAGCCGAACCGATGCCGGACTCCGGAACGGCTTCAGGTACACCGGGAGGCGGAAGTTCCGCAGGTCGAGCTCCAGCCGGGGGCACAGGGGATGCCTTGGATGCCCTCTTCCCTGCCGACAAGTTCACGGAGCATTACGCCAAACAGGCGAAGGAGCTGTACAACCAGAAGCTGATCACGATCCGCGAGGATCTCTACATGGAAACACTGACCACCCTGGACCTCTATCTGGACCAATTTGTCGGCAAAAAGCTGCAGCTCACGGGCTTCGTCTACCGGCAGGACGAGATGAGCCCGAAGCAGTTCGTCGTCGGCCGCTTCTCGATCCAGTGCTGCTCCGCCGATGCCGCCCCGTTCGGCGTTCTCGCCGAGTACACCAAGGCCGAGACGCTCGCGGCGGACAGCTGGGTCACCGTGACGGGAACGATCCGCAAGACGAAGTTCAGCGACATGGAGATTATGCAGCTGCAGGTGGAGAAAGTGGCCAAAGCCGAGCCCGCCAAAACCCCATACGTGTACCCGAATGCTGAATTTGGAAACTGACCTGGGCTTTGGCTCTTGGGCATCATCTGCTACAATAGGAACCGGACCGCCCGAAAGCGTCCATCATCTTCACTGAAGGAGTTCATCATGATTAACCGAATCGACTGGGAAGGCACACCGGCCTATGAAATGGAGAACGACCAGCTCATTGTCCGAATCTGCCCGGCCCTTGGAAGCAACGTATACAGCATTTGGGATAAAAGGCTCGGCCGCGAAATCCTGCGGGCTCCCTCGGGACCGCAAGAGCTCGCGGACGCGCCCGTGCAGTACGGCACCCCGATCCTCATGCCGCCAAACCGGATTCGCGGCGCACGCTTTACCTTTGAGGGCCGCGAGTACCAGTTTGACGTCACGAACAGCCACGGCCATCACGTCCACGGGATGCTGCGGAACCAGGCCTGGACCGTGACCGCTACGGGGCACCGGGAAGATACCACTTACATCACATGCGTGCTCCGGCTCGCCGAAGACGAGAACGTGCAGCGGCAGTACCCGCACGCCCTGGAGCTTGAGCTGACCTGCGAGCTGAAGGGCGGCGTGCTCCGCCACTTCCTGCGGGCCGTGAACCGCGGGGATGTGACCGCACCGTTCGGCTACGGGCTGCACACCTGGTTCCGGCTGGACGGCGAGCCGGAGAACTGGAAGCTGCAGCTGCCCTCCAGCGGGATCTGGAGGCTGGACGGGACGAAGGTGCCCACCGGTGAGATCATCCCCCTGGGAGAAGTCTACACGCCTCTGCTGCGGGGCGATACACTCGATGGGTACGACATGGACACCGTCTTCCAGATCGGAGATTACCCCCGCCTCGCCGTTCTCTGCCGAAAGGGCGTCGAGCTGCGTTACAGCGCCTCCGATGCCTTCAAGCAGTGGGTCGTATTCACGAAAGGGGAAGCCTGCGACTTCATCTGCCTCGAGCCTTATACCTGGGTGACGAACGCCCCGAATATTACCGGACAACCGGCGGAAGTCACCGGCCTGCGCGGCATCGCACCGGGTGAGGAACTTACGCTGGAGGTCAGGCTGGAAGTCGTGCATACCTGACCGTCCCTCACGAGCACGGCCCGCCCTGCCCCCGAACCCTTGCTTCAAGACGGTTCGGGGGCTTTTTGCGTCTGCGGTCCCGCAGCCCGTTTCCGTAGCCTACCCAATATTTTCCATACCCCTAGGGCCCGTAATATTTTCCCTGCAAGCGGTACATAGTAGTTATTGGTTTTTTTTGATCACGGCAGAGAGGCGGGTCATCCATGACACTAGCCAAACGGCGGCGCCCCCTTCGATGCTGCGGCATGCTTGCGGCCCTGCTCCTTCTGGTCTCCGGCTGCAGCGATACCGAGCCCGCGGTGCTTCAAGGCAGTCCTGCGCCCCATTCCGGCGAAAGCCCCGCCCTTCCCCCAGCAGGGCCGCCAATCCCGGCAGGCCGCCTGGTGACCCTGGCGGCTGTCGGAGATGTGCTCATCCAC
Organism: Paenibacillus sp. S-38; assembly: GCF_049942825.1. Taxonomy (NCBI): domain Bacteria; kingdom Bacillati; phylum Bacillota; class Bacilli; order Caryophanales; family Paenibacillaceae; genus Paenibacillus; species Paenibacillus sp. S-38. The sequence continues at coordinate 1,254,250 of NZ_CP187970.1, read as the reverse complement.
CGCTCGCTGTATGAGGACGCGCGGAAGGGCGGCAGCTTCGACTTCAAGCCGATGCTGGAGGCGGTGAAGGAGGAGCTCGGGGCAGCCGATATCGCTGTGGCCAATCAGGAGAGTGTGACAGGCAGTACGGCCCTCGGCCTCTCCGACTACCCTTCCTTCAACTCCCCTCAGGAAGCGGCGGATGCACTGAAGGAAGCCGGGATCGACGTCGTGACGATGGCCAACAACCACGCCCTCGACCGCGGGGAGAAGGCACTCCGCTCGGCCATCCGGCACTGGCGTGAGCTGGGCGTCGAATATGCGGGAGTCAGCGAGTCCGAAGCAGACCGGTCTCGCCTGCGCCTCGTGGAGAAGAACGGCCTGCGGCTGGCGTTCCTGGCCTATACCGAGGGCACCAATGGCATTGCGTCTCCGAAGGGCCGGGCTTATCTGGTGCACCGGCTGGAGGAGCGCCGCATGAAGCGTGAGATCGCCGAAGCCCGCCGGGCCGCCGATGCGGTCATCGTCTCGCTTCACTTCGGCCGGGAATATGAGAGCCTGCCTTCCCCCGGGCAGCGCAGGCTTGCCAGACTGGCCGCCGATGCGGGCGCCGACCTCATCCTCGGCCACCACCCGCACGTGCTGCAGCCGCCGGAGTGGATCGATAACCAGCGTGGGGGCCGCACGCTGGTCATCTATTCGCTCGGCAACTTCCTGGCGGCTCAGCGGCAGCCGGATCCCCGCACGCGGATCGGCGCCATCCTTCATGCGCAGCTTTGGCTGCCCGCCGCCGGAGCGAACGGCGTCCCGCCCGCCCTTCGGACCCGGAACGTCCGGCTGCAGACCACGTTCATCCGCTTCCACGGCTGGCGCGGCTTTCGTGTCGTGCCGCTGGCCGAAGCCGGGGAGTCGGATCTCCCGGAGGCCGGCCTTGTCCGCCGGAATCTGCAGGCGCACCTGCAGCGCTGGATGCCGGACCTCCTGGTACGCTGAGGAACGGCTTGTCCTGCAGTCCATGACATTTGACGAGAGAAACGGGCAAAAGCGAGGTATACCGCCCCCAAAAAAAGGCTGCAGCCTGAAAAACCGGCTGCAGCTCTTTTGTGCGAATCGATCTTATCTTCACAAGTCTCAGGAGTCCGGCATGACAAGCGCACAGACGGCGGCGGGAAGAGCGCACATACGATACATGGAACAACCAATGCCGGACCGGAAGGAGGTGGTTGTTCCATGAAGACACCCCGTATCTCCCGCCTGGAGGAAGTCATGTCCCTGCTCGGCGATAACAAAGACATGAAGCAGATGTTCAAGGATATGCAGAAGCTGCAGAAAGACGTAGAAGCTTTGAAGAAGCTGTCCGCTTCGTTCAAGATCAAATACTGACGCTGCGCTGCAGGAGCTCCTTCACCGTCTTCACCGTGTCCGCATAATACGGCCGGTAATCCAGCGCTTCGACGAAGCGGAGGAACTGCTCCGCGATCGCCCGGACCTGGGCCGCATACGGCCCCTTCGGAATCAGGTAGCGGTCCATCTCGCGCGGGGAACGGCCCTGCCGTTCCTCGAGCTCGGTCAGCTCGATGAGCCCCCCCTCCCGGTGCCTCGCCCGGAAGGAATACCCACGGCATTCCGGATCGCCGCACCCGCAGATGACGAAGGGGACCCGGTGCCACTCGGAGGCCTCGGCCCAGCGGTCGGGCTCCACATCCTCCAGGGCACTCAGCAGCAGTGCCGGGAGGCCCACATCGACACACATCGGTTCATCGATCAGCACTTCCCCGTCGATCTCCATCAGAACATCGGCATGTATGACCTGCAGGTCGGCATCGTGCCCCCAACCGCTGTACTTCAAAACAAACTCCGACAAGACGATCCCTCCCACTTGGACAGAATTACCAATTATGATCACGTGTATAATCACGGTTTTGTCACATACTACCTTACAAGAACGGAGGTGATTACGATGGGCGCAGGACAATCCCGCAGCAGCAACGTATTGGTCGTTCCTCAAGCTTCCCAAGCTCTGGACCAACTGAAATACGAAGTAGCTCAAGAGCTGGGCATCCAAATTCCTCAGGACGGTTACTATGGTTTCATGGCAACCCGCGATACTGGGGCAATCGGTGGCCATATCACACGTCGTCTGGTTCAAATCGCCGAGCAGCAGCTGGCCGGCAAATTCTCCAGATAATGCAATCTCCCGAATACTTAGCTCTTCAAAAAGGCGGTCCCGAGCGGGCCGTCTTTTTCTTTGCCGGTCCCGTCTATCGTCGCGTCTCTGGTCCCGTCTCCCGTACCGATCTCTTCTGTTCCCCCCATTATACCCGAATCCATTCCGATCCGAAAAGCGGAGAATACGCCGCGCCAAGATAAACGGCTTCGCCGTCCTTACGGACGAGGTGCGTTTATAAGTAATATAAGATGTCAGGGATCGAGCTCTGGCGAGGATATAAAATTCTTAGCTTTGCAGCAAAAAGCAGCCGGCCCCTTAGCGGACCGGCTGCTTTCCGAACATCTATATGAAATTAGCGGCTGCCGCCTTTACGGCCGGCTTCCTCACGGCTCATTTTTCCATCCTCTTCCTCATCGCCGTCACGGCTGCTGCCGCGCGCTTCGCCGCCCTTACGCCCGATCTCCTCGAAGTGCTCGCGGTCATGGGATTCGGCATTGGCTTCGCCGCCTTTACGGCCGATCTCTTGGTAGAATTCCTTGTCGTGGGATTCGGCTGTGGCTTCGCCGCCCTTACGGCCGATCTCCTGGTAGAATTCCTTGTCGTGGGATTCGGCTGTGGCTTCGCCGCCCTTACGGCCGATCTCTTCATAGAATTCTTTGCCATGGGACTCGGCTGTTGCTTCGCCGCCCTTACGGCCGATCTCCTGGAAGTGCTCGCGGTCATGAGACTCCGCGTTGGCTTCTCCGCCTTTACGGCCAATCTCCTGGAAGAACTCTTTATCCTGTTTGTTTGCGTTGGCCTCGCCACCCTTACGACCTGCTTCTTCACGGCTCATTTTCTCATCGTTGTTGCGTGCCATTCTACTCATCTCCTCTACATGGTTTTTATCTGTTTTGCTTTGTACTTTACTTGTACGCTCCTTATTTAAACGCTTGTCCGGGGCATGAAACATCTGGGTGGAACCCCAGATTCTTCCGTCTGCAAGAGCGCAGCCTCTGGTGTAACCCCTTCCATTCAGGCTCCCAGTTCCTCCGGATCGCAGTTCAGTTCGATGATATTCCGGTCGGGATCCATGACATAGATCTGGGGAAAGCCCGCCCGGGGACGCGGCCGTGCGTCATATGCCACGCCGCAGCGCTCCAGCCACTCGATGGTCCGGTAATAGCCGGCCACCCGGAGAGCGAAATGCCCGTCCCGGGAATGCATCCCGCCCTCCCTCAGCACCTCCCCCTCATGGACGATAAGATGCAGCTGCTGCCCTGCAGACCCGACGGCGAACCAGGCTCCTTCAAAATCAAACGGCGGCCGCTCCAGCTCCTCCAGCCCGAGCACGTCCCTGTAGAACGCTACCGCCGGCTCCAGCTTCCTGACATTGAGGCTGATGTGGTGAATGGTTTGAATGTCGAGCATTCGAATCCTCTCCTTGAGTGGTAGATAGGGTGACACAAAAGAAAGCCGGCCCAAGTCTTCCGGGCCGGCCTCCGCCATGCTTCTTGTGTTACAGCTGCTCTGTCAAACGCAGAAACTCCTCGACATCTCCGACCGTCATGGACATCGCCCCCTGCCAGAACTCCAGCCGGCGCAGGTCCACGCCCAGATGCTTCTGTGCAAGCTCTTCGACCGTCATGCGTCCCGTATCGCGGAGAAGCGCAACATACTGGTCCTCGAACGCTTCGCCGCGCTTCAGGGCTTCGGCGTAAAGGCCGGCGCTGAACATATAGCCGAAGGTGTACGGGAAGTTGTAGAACGGAACCTCGGTGATGTAGAAGTGCAGCTTCGACGCCCAGAAGTGCGGATGATACTCCTCCAGCACTCCACGGTACGCTTCACGCTGGGCTTCGGTCATGAGCTCGTTCAGCCGGTCCACGCTGACCAGTCCCCGGCTGCGCTCATCATAGAAGCGCGTCTCGAAGAGGAACCGGGCATGGATGTTCATGTAGAAGGCCACCGAGCGCTGGATCTTGTCCTCGATCAGCGTCAGGCGCTCCTCTTCGGACGCCGCCCCTTTGACCGCGGCATCGGAGACCACCATCTCGGCGAACGTGGAGGCGGTCTCCGCCACGTTCATCGCATACTCCTGGGCGAAGGCCGGCAGGTCGTTCATCACGTGCTGGTGGTAGCCGTGCCCAAGCTCATGGGCCAGCGTAGAGACGTTCGAGGCCGAGCCCGCGTACGTCATGAAGATGCGCGTCTCCTCCGCCACCGGGAACGAGGTGCAGAAGCCGCCGGGACGCTTGCCCGGGCGGTCTTCGGCCTCGATCCAGCCGTTCTCGAACGCCTTCACGGCAAAGTCGGCCATCTTCGGCGAGAAGCGGCGGAACTGGGAGACGATGAGCTCGGCCCCTGCGTCATAGGAGATCGTGCCGGTCCCCGATCCGACCGGGGCATCGACATCGAACCAGCTCAGCTTCGGAAGGCCGAGCAGCTTCGCCTTGCGCTCGAGGTAGCGGACGAAGACGTCCTTGCTGTCCTCGATGACCTTCCACATCGTATCCAGGGTCTCCTGAGACATCCGGTTGATGCTCAGCGGCTCCTTCAGGATGCCTTCCCAGCCCCGGCGCTCGTACAGCTTCAGCCGGAAGCCGCCGAGGTGGTTGAGCGCATCCGCGCAGTAGTCGGCATGCTTACTCCACTGCTCCTCCCACCGGCGGAAGACCTTCTCCCGCACCTCTCGCTGGGGACTATCCATCTTATTCGCCGCCTGGCCTGCGGACAGCTCGGTGACGACGCCGTTCTCCTCGTAGGGCACGCGGAACTTGCTCACCGTCGTATTATAGAGCTCGCCCCAGCCGTGGTAACCGTCGACGGCCAGCTCGTTCACCAGCGCCTCCTGCTCCGGAGGCAGCTTCTCGGCCGCCAGCTCCCGGCGCTCCTCGAGCGGATAGCGGATCTCCTGCAGCTCCGGCAGCGCCAGCAGCGCCTCCCAAGCTTCGTCCGGAATCCGGGTTAGGAGGTCGTCGAACCGCGTCAGGGCGGAGGCATAGGCTGCGCCAAGCGAGCGGACCTGGCCTCCAAGAATGACGGCGCGCTTGTCGTTCTGGTTTTCGGCCGCAAGGCACCCCGTGAAGGAGTCGGCCTCCCGGATCTGAAGCGAAGCCTTCTGCAGCAGGGCGATCAGCGGAAGCAGCGCAGACACCTCCGACGGCGAGGCAGGAGCCGGGGTGGAGCTCAGAAGCTCCTCGGCCTCGGCAATATGCTGGCGGAGCCCGTCCAGGAAGCGGCCGAACTCCTCAGAGGCGCTGCCTCCGGGAAAGAACCTCTCGAGGTTCCAGGTTTGCGGAAGCGGGGTTTTCATGGGGCTGCACGCACCTTTCCTAGGGTTATGTAGTAAGAGCACGTCCTATTGTATGATATGAGCTTACCCCTTCATTAAACCACATTTTGCCACTCGGGCCCAAGTCTCTTCCACCGGATTATTCCTTTAGGATTGAACTTTCCTTTAGGATTGAACTTTCCTGCGGGAGTGTGATTAAATGAGGGGAAGACCGGCATACTACCCGCCAACGTACAAAAAGGAGGCCCTATCCATGAGACCCCTGCAAATATCGCCCGATACGGCGCAAAAACTGGCTAAGGAGCTAGGCGTCCCGCTCGAGCACCTGATGCATATGCCCCAGCACATCCTGCTGCAGAAGCTGGGCGAGCTCGCGCGCAAAGAAGCGTCTCCCGCCGGGGAAGCGCCCAAAGACCCGGCTGCCGGCGAAGGCACCAAGGAGTAACCAAGGCCATGATTCCATTCCAGAATACCTGGCCCTACGAGAGGGTCGGACAGGATATCTACGTGCAGAATTGTCCGTTCTGCGGCGCGGATAACGTGCTGCTGGCCCTCAAACCCAGAGAGCTCCAGGATCTCAAGGACGGGGTGAAGAAGCTGCTCATCTTCCCGTGCTGCCGGAACAAGCTCACGCTCGTCGGAGCCGATTCCGACTACCTGCTGGCCTCCCGGGCGCTCAGCCGCTCCGGCGGGCGCTGAAGCCCGGGCCGTCATTCCGCGGCAGCCCCCTCGGCACAGAGCATGGGGAGCCGCCTCTCCCCTCCCAAAAAAACGCACAGAGCCTGCGGACTCTTCAGCCGCGCAAGGCTCTGTGCGTTTGGTCTTTCCGGGTGTGCCCCCGGGGTATAGGATAAGAGCGGGACGCTTTAAGTAAGCTCGGTTTCGTCAATCGGCTCCAGCTTGTCCGCCTGCATGTCCTCCCGGACGACCGCCCACTGCTCCCGGCAGGCGCGGATCATGCCCGCGTCGTTAATCGACTTGTCGTTGATGACTCGCGTGAACCACTTCACCGCCGGCTTGTAATGTTTCAGCCGCCGGTTCAGCTCCCCCAGCAGATACATCAGCCGGGCGTTGTTCATCTCCCCGCCCTCCGTCTCGAAGGCCCGGGTGTATTCGTCCAGCGCGAACTGCAGGAAGCGCTTCTCCTGCGCTTCGTCCCCTTTTTCCCGGTAGAGCCAAGCGATATGGTGCAGCAGCCCCGCCGTCACCCGGGCGCTCTCCTTCACGATCTGCGAACAGAGCAGGGCGAGCTTGTAGCTGTACAGGGCATCGCCCCAGGTGCGTTCACCGCCGTACTCCTTATAGGTCCACTGCGATCCGACCTTGCTATAGAACGCTTCTTTCTCCGCCGCCGTCAGCTTCGTCTTGGAATTCTCCGTGCCGGCGAAACCGCAGTCGGGACAGATCCGCACCACATAATGCTCCGGATTAATATCCTTGTAATGGAGACAGAAATCCGTATCCGTCCGCACGGTCTTCTTGAAGCTCGGCCTCACACGCGAGGATTGGAATTCCCGGCCGCACTGGGGACAGGTCACTTTCACTTGAAATAAGGGTTCCACCATGCTACGCCACTTCCTTCAATTCGTGTATATCCTTCTCAGCTGTTCACAAAATGGTAGGCCGGCCCTTCCAGCCGCTGCAGAACCGCCCGCCGCAGCTCCTTCTCCATGCCCGTCTCCTCGAGCGCCTTCTCCATACAGCCGAGCCAGGCAGCCGCACGGGCGGGCGTAATCTCAAAGGGGAGGTGTCGGGCCCGCATCATCGGATGGCCGTATTCGTTCGAATACAAAGGAGGCCCCCCGAAGAACTGCGTCAGAAACAGCTGCTGCTTTTCCATCACCGGGGTGATGTCCTCCGGAAAGAGAGGACCCAGCAGCGGGTGCTCCTGCACCTTCGGATAGAAGGCCTCCACGATCCGGCGAATGCCCGCTTCGCCTCCCATCGCCTCAAAAAACGTCATTCCTTGTTCCTCGGACAAACGTCCTCTCTCCTCTCCCTCGCTGATTGTTCCTGGTGATCCGGCGTCCATACGAGGACGCCGGGATGAAGCTGTATGAGCTCAGGAACCCATCCTATCGAAAAAAAGATGCTACTGCAAGCTGCCTTAGCATCGTCATTTGGTAAGGTCTTATTGTGCCCCAAAAGCCTGTTCGATGCAGCTGACGCTACATATCCTCTTCACCGGAAGTCATCAGCGTCTCCCTAATGACATATACAAAAGCACATACGAGAATTCCAGCAATGACACCCATCATAAGGATCAACTCCCATTCTCATATTGGCACCATTGTACCACGAATAGTCCGAAAATTCAGCACCTTTCCAGCGGCCCGGCCTTATTTTCATCCGCTTTTCACGAAGGTCCTCCGGCATGTCTCCCCTCTCCTCTACATATATCAGAATGACAGGCTTACTCGGAAAGGATGTGGGTGCTGTGCGCCGCCGAATGTTTCCCTTCTATGCCGCGACGCTGTTCGCAGTCACGCTAGCGGGCCTGATGCTGATCTTTCCTACGGAGGCTCTGCGCGCCTCGCTCAAGGGCGTCTCGATCTGGTGGGATGTGCTGTTCCCCGCCCTGTTTCCCTTCTTCGTCATCTCCGAAATGATGCTTGGCGTGGGCATCGTTCACTTCTTCGGCACCCTGCTCGATCCGCTGATGCGGCCGCTCTTCCGCGTTCCCGGCATCGGGGGCTTCGTCATGGCCATGGGTTTCGCTTCCGGCTACCCCATCGGTGCCCGACTGACCGCCCAACTGTGGGAGCAGCGCCTGGTGAACCGGGAGGAGGGCGAGCGGCTCGTCGCCTTCACCACATCATCCGATCCCATCTTCCTGATCGGAGCCGTGGCCGTCGGCTTCTTCCATGATGCCGCCCTGGCGGGTGTTCTCGCCGCCGCGCATTACGGGGCGGCGGTGTTGATCGGTCTCCTGATGCGGTTTCATGGCAAGCCGGGGGCGGGTAATAACGCTCAAACCGCGCCTGCCGGCACGTCCGGGCCCATGCCCGGGAGGGGGCTGTGGCAGCGTGCGTTCGACGCCATGCATGAAGCCAGGATGAAGGATGGACGGCCGATCGGCGTTATGCTGCAGAAGGCGCTGGGGTCCGGGCTTCAGCTGATGTTCGTGGTGGGCGGGCTCGTCGTGTTTTTCTCCGTCGTCATGGAGGTCATGAATTCCGCCCATATCATGAATCTGCTCTATGCCGGAGCCGAATGGATTCTGCAGCTGTTTGCGATTCCCGCTCCTCTGGCGGAGGCGGTGGTCGGCGGCTTCTTCGAGGTAACGATCGGCTCCAAGGCAGCCGGCGGCGCAGCTGGGATCCCTGAGATGTACAAAGCGGCTATCGCCGCCTGGGTGCTCTCTTGGGGAGGTCTCTCGGTCCATGCCCAGATCGTCTCGCTGCTTCACCAGACCGATCTCCGCTACGCTCCCTTCGCCGCCGCCCGGCTGATCCACGGCGTGCTCGCAGCCCTGCTGGTGCTGCTGCTATGGGAGCCGCTCTCCCCCGCCCTCGCGGTCTGGTCCGTCCTGCCCGAGCCTGAGGTCACCCGGCCGGTCAGCACCCTGCTGCACCATACGCTCCCTACGGCGGCAGCCCTGTTCGCCGCGCTGCTTGGTATTCTGCTGCTGCTTTCCTTCCTGCTTTCCTTTGGCAGACGAGGTATGAACCCCCGCTCCAGATAAAATACTACTGTACTGAATGCCAAGGAACGGGCCTGCAGAGCGGTCATCCTCCGGATGGATCCGGACTTCGAACCGCCTGTCAGCCTGACACCGGCCGCAACCGTCCGCGCAGGTTCACACCGGGACGGCATGCTCCCCCACCGAGCCCGTCCGTCCCGGAAGAGATCAATGACGTCCCGGCCTCCCGAACCCGGGCACGTAAAATTGGGGTAGAGGTGAAACTATGCTTACGAAATTCCAAGCCCGAAATATCAAACTACCGTCCCGGCTCCGCCGCTTGTCGGAGCTCGCTTACAACCTGTGGTTCAGCTGGAATAACAGCGCCCTGTCCCTGTTCTCGCGGATCGATCCGCTCCTGTGGGACCAGTATCAGCACAATCCGGTACGCCTGCTGACGGAGATTGACCCGGCCATCCTCAAGAAGTGGGCGCAGGATGATGGGTTCGTCAAGCAGATGAATGCGGTTCTTGAAGAATACGACGAGTATATGGCGGCTTCCACCTGGTTCGGCCAGCAGTACCCGCAGCACACCCGGCAGGCCATAGCCTATTTCTCCGCCGAGTTCGGCTTCCATGAATCCCTTCCGATCTATTCCGGCGGACTCGGGGTGCTTGCCGGCGACCACTGCAAGTCGGCCAGTGATCTCGGTATTCCCCTTGCAGGCATCGGGCTCCTCTACAAGAAAGGCTATTTCAATCAAAAGCTGGATGCGGGCGGCGCCCAATTCGCCGAGAACGTGTCCTATGATTTTGAGAAGCTCCCCATCATACCGGCTTATGTACCGGGTGAGTCCGGAGACGCCTCCACCGAGGAGCTGTACATTACCGTCGCCGTTGCCGACCGGGAGGTCCGCCTGAAGGTATGGCAGGTACAGGTCGGCCGCAATCCGGTCTATCTGCTCGACGCAGACCTCGAGATCAACAGCCCGTGGGACCGCGAGCTGACCGCACAGCTCTACGGGGGCAACCAGGATACGCGGATCGCGCAGGAGATTCTGCTTGGCGTGGGCGGGGTCAAGGCGCTCCGGGCCCTCGGTCTGCCGACGGGCGCTTACCATATCAACGAAGGGCATGCCGCCTTCCTCGCCTTCGAGCGGATCCGGGAGCAGCTCGACAAGGGGCTGCCGTTTCATGTGGCGCTGGAGATCATCCGCGCTTCGACGGTATTCACGACCCATACGCCGGTGCCGGCCGGACATGACGCTTTTCCGATGGGGATGTTCGACTATTACTTCAGCCGTCTGTTCCACGACTATCCCGAGCACCGGGAAGCGTTCCGGACCCTCGGCTACGATCAGGGCAAGAATGCGTTCAACATGACGTACCTTGCCATGAATGCGGCGGCCCTGCGCAACGGGGTCAGCAAGCTGCACGGACACGTCTCCCGGGAGATGTTCCGCGCCTTCCACGGCGATATCGACGTAGGGGAAGTCCCGATCGGCCATATCACCAACGGCATTCACCTGCCGACCTGGCTCGCTCCCGAGCTCAAGGAGCTGTACGGCCGTTTCCTGCCCGGTACCTGGACGACGAACCAGGCGAATGCCGATCTCTGGGAGAGAATCCATCTCATCCCGGATGAATCCCTGTGGTCCGTCCATCAGAGGCTGAAGGAAAAGCTCATCCTCCATGCCCGCTCGAACCTGCGCGAGCACCGGCGCCGCAACAGCATGACGGCGGATCGGATCGAGGAAGTGCGGGAGTACCTGAACCCCGATGCGCTGACCATCGGGTTCGCGAGGCGCTTCGCGACCTACAAGCGGGCCAATCTGATCTTTGGCGACCTGGACCGGCTGGACCGGCTCGTCAATGATCCGCAGCGCCCGGTACAGTTCCTCTTCGCGGGCAAGGCCCATCCGGCGGACCACCCCGGACAGGAGCTGATCCGCGAGATCTACCGGGTCTCGCAGATGGACCGCTTCCGCGGCAGGGTCGTGCTTCTCGAGAATTACGACATGAATCTTGCCCGCTATCTTGTGCAGGGCGTCGATGTCTGGCTGAACAATCCGCGCCGGCCTTATGAAGCCAGCGGCACCAGCGGCGAGAAGGCGGCGATGAACGGTGTTATCAACTTCAGCGTGCTCGACGGCTGGTGGGAGGAAGGCTATGACGGCACGAACGGCTGGAGCATCGAAGCGAACAACGAAGCCGACTTCGAGACCCAGGAGCGGGAGAATACGGAATCGATCTACCGCGTGCTCGAGGAAGAGATCGTTCCGCTCTACTACCGCGAGAGCGGCGTGCGCTCGTCCTGGGTGAAGCGGATGAAGCGCTCGATCGTCACCCTCGGGCCCGTATATAACACCGATCGGATGGTCATGGATTATACCAACGTCACGTACGTGCCTTCCCTGCAGCGGACCGGGCATTTCCTCGCCAACGGGAACGAGGAAGCGACGAAGGTGGCCGATTACAAGCGGTTCATCCGCGAGAACTGGCACCATGTCCGCATCGTGGAGGTGAATGACGGGGGAGTCCGGACCGGAGAGAAGGAAGTGACGGCCACCGTCAAATTCGGCCCCGTGTGGTATAAGGATACGGCCGTTGAAATTCGGTATTATGAAGAGCGTCCGGGCGGCTGGGAGCCGGTCCTCGTTACCATGGAGCCCGCCCGCGAGCTTGAAGAGCGCACGGTGCTCTACCGGGCGAGCATTCCGGGACATCTGAAGCATGGGGCGCACTTCTCCGTGCGGGTTCACCCCGTCTCGCCGAACTTCATCCGGCGCTTCGAGCTTCCGCTGCTGACGACGCTGTAACCTCAGGGTCCCTTTGAACCAAGCTGCCGCCGGCAGCTTGGTTTTTTTGGCGTCGCATTCGTGGGCCGTTCCCCTGCCGGGGGCCTGGGAAGCATAGAAACCCCTTCGCTCGAAGGCATTTGTTTTCTCCCCCATAATAAATTATGATGGAACTAACAAAGAGACAGAGGGGTTCCCACTAACGAACACGCAGGTGATCGCTCATGAAATGGAACCAAGCATTAGAGACCGGCATGCTTCCGCTCCCCGGGAGCTGCACCCTAGTCCTTGTCGGCGAGACGAAGGACGGGCTTCCTTTCTGCTATGAGGACGAGTTCCGGCTGCTCCGGGCGGACGGTGACCGGATGACGGTGACCCTGGAAACTCCGGCGGTCCACCCTCTGGAGAAGCTGCATCATGTCAGCTTCGTTGAATTCTCTTACCGGGCACACGGCATTCTGCATCATGCCTTGGTGGAGCTGCAGCAGCTCGAGCTCCGCCGGAGCCTGTGCACCCTTACGCTGTCCGCGCCCGAGGCGCTGCAGAAGGCTTCCCACCGGAAGCACGAGCGCGCCCCGCTCGGGGTCCGGACACCGGTCACCTGCCGCATCGTCGGCATCCGGGGACAGACCGCGCCGCAGAGCGTCGCCTTCACCGGTCAGATTCTCGACTTGTCCGGAGGCGGGATCTCCTTCGTCACGCCCGTCCGGCTCTTCCCCGCGCTGGACCTGGAGTTCACCTTCGTCCTGCCGGCTCTCGAACGGAAGCTGAGCGCTTACGGGGAAGTGGTCCGGGTGGCCCATTTCGGAAGCGACGCTTACCGGGTGGCCGTACGCTTCAGACATGTTCCCGAGAGTCTGGCGGCTCTGATTGACCAGTACTGCATCGCCACGACAGCCGAAGGCTGACGGGGCGTATTTATAGGAGGGCAACCGTTTGAAATACAATGTGGTTCACCGCGGCGATGAGATTTCATTCCAGTTGATGCACACTTTCCACAAGCTGATTCAAGCGCACGGTCTCATTCATGAGGAGGAACAGCCCGACATCGTGCTGTCGATCGGCGGCGACGGCACCCTGCTTCACGCCTTCCACCGGTATAAGGAGCAGCTCGACCATATTTCCTTCGTCGGCATCCATACCGGCCGCCTCGGCTTCTTCGCGGACTGGAAGCCCGACGAAGTCGAACTGCTCGCCGAGCTCATGGGCGAGAGCGCCAAGCAGAATGATCTGCGGGTCGTGAAGTACCCGCTCGTCGAGATCCAGATCACCACCGGCAGCGGCCAGATCGAAACGGAGCTCGCGCTCAACGAGTTCACGCTGAAGGGCGTGGACGCCACCCTGGTCGCACAGCTGCATATCAACGACGAGCTGCTGGAGACGTTCCGGGGGGACGGCATCTGCATCTCCACCCCGTCCGGCAGCACCGCGTACAACAAGAGCCTCGGGGGCGCCATCGTCCACCCATCCCTGGACGCGATTCAGATCGCCGAGATCGCTTCGATCAACAACCGGGTGTACCGGACGCTCGGATCGCCGATCCTGCTGCCGAAGCACCACCACTGCGACATTACCCCGAGAACGAATCAGAATATCGTGCTGTCGCTCGACCATGTGTACATGCAGCGCAGCGACATTGTCTCGATCCGGAGCATGGTAGCCGCCGGCAAGAAGGTCAAATTCGCGCGCTTCCGCCCGTTCCCCTTCTGGAGCCGGGTCCGCGAGGCGTTCATCGGGTACGATATGATGTGAGGGGAAGCATTGGAACTACTCCGCTCCCATATGTAAAGCCGCTGCTTCCTCGCAAGCAGCGGCTTTGCTTGTTGCCTGTTATTCCTTCCGGGGAGGGGGGACATACCTGTTCTCCGTCTCCATGAAGGCGCTCTCTTCTTCGACCCCGGTGCCCCTGCGGCCCAGCACCATTCCTGCGCTAATCCCGCCGATCATGATGAAACCGACGATCCCCGCTACCAGACCGAACCCGGTGGGCCGTCCGGCATAGGCATACAGAGCGCAGTTCATCGGCATATCCATCCACAGCTCCAAAGCTAACTACTCCTTCTTCTTCCCTTCAGCGGGATGCTGCTTCTGATTATATCACCCTTCTGGGCCCCTAGACCTAAAATTTACTTTAGCTTCCTATCCCAAGGCTGGACCGCCCGAAGGCTGAGCGATGCGCTGCCCTGCTTGAAGGTCCGCACCAGCCCGTATCAAAAAAAGCTTCGCCCGCTCTCCCGCAGCAGGTGCGAAAAAGCAGACGAAGCTGATGTGGCTGCCGGTGTTACACGTTGGCGCGGGAGGATTCGGACTTCGGCTTAGGCGAATGCCCGCCTCCCTGGGAGGAGCCGCGGCCGGGCTTGCCGCCCTGATGTCCGCGGGATTCCCCGCCCTGCTGGCCCTTCGGCCCGGAGCCGTGATGGCCTCCGTGCGGCCGGCCCTGACGGCCTTCGCCACCGCGTCCGCCGCCTTGACGGCCGCGCCCGCCTCCCTGGTGGTCGCCGCCTTGGCGGCCGCCGTGACTGCGCTCGCGGTTCTGTGGGCCGTGCCGGTTCGGCTGGTAGCCCTGCCGGTAAGGCGCCGCCCCGGCTGCTGCCGGCGCCTCGCTTCCGCGGCCCGGCTCCGTCCCGGCTGCTGCAGCGGGCCGCTCCGCCGCTTCGCCCTCGGCGGCAGGCACCGGAACCGGCGCACTGTCGTCGTAGATGCCCTCGGGATAGCTCTCACCCGGACCGAGCTGCTTGCTGGCCACCTTCTCGATGATGAAATAGGCGCAGCCGAAGTTGCAGTATTCGTTAAGATAATCCTGCAGGGTCGAGATCGTCGTGTCGCGGGTCGCCTTCGGATGGTTGTCCTTGAAGAACCCGCGCAGCCTGAGCTGGCTGTAGCCCCAATCCCCCACAATATAATCATAGCGCTCCAGCACCTCGCTGTACCGTTCGCGGAATGCTTCGAAACGCCAGCCGTTCTTGTGATCAACGATCACTTCGTAACTCTTGCCCGCAATATGGATCACGATGCTTGCCTCCCCTGGGGTTTACGAATGCTGCGCCGATTGAACTTGTTCGTGGGCATGGTAGGAGCTGCGTACGAGCGGGCCGGACTCCACGTGGGAGAAGCCTCGCTTCAGGCCCTCCTGCTTCAGTTCCGAGAACTGCTCCGGCGTATAGTACTGGGATACGGGCAGATGCTGCAGGCTTGGCTGAAGGTATTGGCCGATCGTCATGATATTGCAGTCGACGGCACGCAGATCGTCCATCGTCTTCAGGATCTCGTTCCACTCTTCACCGACGCCGAGCATGATGCTCGATTTGGTCGGAATGGCCGGCGCGATCGCCTTCGAGCGCTGAAGCAGCTCCAGGGAGCGGGCGTACTTGGCCTTGGCGCGTACCTTATCGGAGAGGCGTTCCACCGTCTCCATATTGTGGTTGAGGATGTGGGGCTTGGCATCCAGCACGATGCGCAGCGACTCCTCATCCCCCTGAAAATCCGGAATGAGCACTTCCACACCGGCCAGCGGCAGCCGCCGGCGGATGGCGCGGATCGTCTCCGCGAAGATCGAGGCGCCGCCGTCCTTGAGATCGTCCCGCGCTACGGAAGTGACGACCACATGGCGGAGCCGCATTCCTTCGGCCGCTTCGGCAACGCGTTCGGGCTCCTGAAGATCAAGCTCCGTAGGCAGGCCGGTCTTCACCGCACAGAAGCGGCAGGCCCGGGTGCAGATATCGCCGAGAATCATGAAGGTCGCCGTCCCGCTCGCCCAGCATTCGTGAATGTTCGGACACTTCGCTTCCTCGCACACGGTATGGAGCGTTTTGCTCCGCATCATATTTTTGAGTTCCTTGTAGTTATCTCCTGTGGCCAGCTTGACTTTAAGCCAATCCGGTTTGCGCTCTATAGATGAAGTCGCCATGGCTGCTCCCCTGCTTTCTGAGAATGCGGTTCTATCCGAAACCATTGCTTTTCTCTGTTCCCCTTATTATATCACGAATGGCGGAACAATCCACTTTTGAAAATTACGCAGCGGCCCTGGAAGTATGGTACACTAAGGAATGTGTGTTTAAAGGTTTAAAGGAGGATGCCCCGAAATCATGATGAATACCTTACATATTCTAAAGCTCGTCCGTTCGGGTGATCTTGACATAGAGGAAGCCCAGCGATTGCTAGAGGAAGGCTTCTCGGGATCCGCCGTTTACAATGCCGCCGAGATGGACAAGGCGTGCGGGGAGCAGGCCCGGGGACAGGAAGCTCCGGCCCCCAAGCCCACTGAACAGGCCGCAGGCCTGGAGGCTCAGGAGGTCGACGATTCGCTCGGCTACGCCGCCATCGACCTCAGCCGCCCGTCACGGACCGGCTTCCCCGAAGTGATCTACGGGGAAGGCAAGACCGCGGTGCAGATCGCGGAGATCTTCGCCCGTATGACGCCGCATAACGCCCGGGTGCTCGCCACCCGCGTCGACGCGGACAAGGCCGCTTACGTGCTCGCTCAGGTGCCCGGCGCGGAGTACCACCCCGAGGCCCGCACCGTCACCTGGACGCGCCCGGGGACGCAGCCGGAAGGCGGAGGGTACATCGCCGTCCTCGCTGCCGGTACATCCGACCTGCCCGTGGCCGAAGAGGCGGCCATCACGGCCGAGAGCATGGGCTGCCGCGTCGAGCGCATCTATGATGTCGGCGTGGCCGGTATCCACCGGCTGTTCCGCCGTCTGCCGGCCATCCGCGGCGCAAACGCTATCGTGGTCGCCGCCGGCATGGAAGGCGCGCTGGCCAGCGTGGTCGGCGGGCTCGTAGCGGTGCCGGTCATCGCCGTGCCGACCAGCATCGGCTACGGAGCCAGCTTCCAGGGGATGGCGGCCCTGCTGTCCATGCTCAATGCCTGCGCGCCCGGCATCTCGGTGGTCAATATCGACAACGGGTTCGGGGCAGGTTACAATGCGGCGCTGATTCATCACAACCAACTGAAGAGGGATGAGCCATGAAACTATTGTATCTCGACTGCTTCTCCGGCATCAGCGGAGACATGACGCTTGGCGCTCTGGTGGATGCGGGCGCGGACAGGGAGTACATCGAGGAAGAGCTGCGGCGTATCAAGATCGAACCGTTCACCCTGGAGTGGAAGCGGGTGAACAAGCGCGGCATCTCAGCCTTGAAGATGGACGTGCTGCTCGACCCAAGCTCCCCGCCGAAGCATCACCGGCACTATTCGGAGATCGTGCGGATGATCGAGGGAGCCGGGTTCAACGACCGGGTCGTCAAGCTCAGCCTCGCGATCTTCGAGAAGATCGGGGTGGCGGAAGCGAAGATCCACAACATCCCGATCGAGAAGGTGCACTTTCATGAGGTGGGAGCCATCGATTCGATCGTCGATGTCATCGGCACGGCGCTCGCAATCGACTCTCTGCGGATCGAGAAGATTCTTTCATCCGCCGTGCCGCTCGGCTCGGGCACCGTCCACTGCGACCACGGGATCTATCCTGTACCTGCTCCTGCTACACTGGAGATGATGCGCGGCCTTCCGATCCTCCCTACTTCCCATGCGCTGGAGATGACGACGCCGACAGGGGCGGGCATTGTCGCCGGACTAGTCGACGAGTTCGCGAAGAGCCTCCCTCCGATGATCGTCGAGACGATCGGATACGGGGCGGGCACCCGCGAGCTGCCCAACCAGCCGAACGTGCTTCGCGTCGTGGTGGGCCAGGCCGATCCGTACCTGAACAAGTACCATGTACATCATGAGGAAATCCATCATGAGCACGATCATCACCACCATCATCATCACGATCCGGACCATCATCACCATGGTCATACGCATGCTCATGACCATCATCATGGGCATAGCCACGATCATGCCCATGAGCACGGCCACGATCACGGACATGAGCACGGACATGAGCATCACACCCATGACCATCCGCATCCCCATCCGGCTGAGCACGTCGAGGATCGGGATCCCAAGGCCGTGACGCATCGCCATTAGCCGGCAGGCGGCACAGCCCCGGCAGGTTCTCCAGCCACGGGAACCTGCGCAGTTGAAAGCCGGCATCGAGTGAAGGATGCTCCGCTCCCCTTCCGATAGGTACGGCCCGGCTTCCGGTCCGATGCGTGCCCGCAACGGGGCGGACAGCTCCCGCTCTCTCCCTCGGCAGCACAAAGAAGCGGTTCCCTATCGGGAGCCGCTTCTTTGTGCTGCCTGTCTGCTTGTCTGCGGCCTTCTTGAGCGTCACGCCCCTCTCACCGGCCTTCGTCGTGCTGGGCCTCCGTGCCGCCTCCAGTCCGCTGAAGAAACCGGAGCCGCACTTCGTCATACACCCGCTTCAGCGGGATTCCTCCAGCTTTGGCCGCCCTCTCGCAATCCTTAAACTCCGGCGCGAATTGAACCAGCTCCCCGCGGTGGAACCCGGCCTTAACGGCCACATTGCCCCACGGAGTCTCGATCTGCTCGAAGCTGCGGCCCAGACGGTGGCAGGCCATGCGGCCGTACCGCAGCCCCAGGGTCGTCGTCTCCCGGAAGATGACCGTCTCCATCCGGCCCGCCGACGCCTCGTCCGTCAAGACGTTCAGCATGATCCCGGGCCGGCCCTTCTTCATAATAATCGGAATCCAGAATACATCGTGCGCCCCCTGCTCGAACAGCAGGTCGGTGACGTAGGACGTAATCTCGGGATTCATATCGTCCAGATTGGCCTGGATCATCAGCATGCCCTCGTCCACATGCTCCTCGCGGTGCTCGAACCCCATCACATATCCCTCCCAGCCCTCATCATAGCAGACTCCCTCATGGATAAAAAGACAGCCCCACGCGCATCCTACCCTTATATGATTCATCCAAGAATGAACACCTGCGGCGGGAGGCTGGGCATCCCGCCAAGGTATTGAAAGTTGACCCTTACGGCACCGGGGCGAGCGCTGCTGCAAACGGATGGTTCACCTTCTGGCCCTCCATCCGCCGCAGCTCCCGGCCGACGCGTCCATAACCAGCAGAAGGAGGAAGCTTACCTATGACGGCAATCCATACCAGGGCCTGCGCTGCGGTTCTGACCGGCACACTGCTCCTTGGGCTCGTGCTTGGAGCGGAGAGCGCCCTGGCCGGCGTGCCTGCCAAGGCCCCTTCCGCCGCCAAGCCGGAAGCCGGCGGCGGGATGAAAGCCATGTTCGCCGAACGGAAAGATCTGTTTGATAAGGTCAGCACGCTGACCGGCATACCATGGTATCAATTGGCCGCCGTGGACCAATACGAACGTACGCTCAATCTCGCGAAGAAGCGTCCGGCGCCCGACGGCAGGATCGCGATCCATTACACTGATCTGCAGTGGGGCGGTGTTATGAATCCCGACCATGAAGACAAGAATCCGGCCAGCATCCGCTTCTTCGGCGGCCGCGGCAGAGACGGCGACGGGGATGGTCTCGCCGACCGCAACAGCGATATCGACCGCCTGTTCACCATGGCCTCCTACCTGCTGGAGCAGGGCACCTCGGAGGACGACCTGCGCATCGGCCTCTGGGAGTATTACCAGAACAGCCGGAGTGTAGACCGGATCACCCAGTTCGCCCGGATCTATGCCGCATTCGATACCCTGGATCTCCATGAGCACTGCTTCGTGCTGCCGCTCGGCTCGGACTACTCCTACCGCAGCACCTGGGGAGCCAGCAGGGGCTGGGGGGGATACAGGGTCCATGAGGGCACTGATCTATTCGCCGGCCATGGCGTCCCAGTCCGAAGCGCGACCTATGGCATCGTCGAGATCATGGGCTGGAATCCGTACGGAGGCTGGCGAATTGGAATCCGGGACCTGAACAATGTATACCATTACTATGCGCACCTGTCGGGCTTCAATAAGAAAGAAGTTAAGCCGGGGGAGATCGTGAAGCCCGGTCAAGTGATCGGCTGGGTCGGCAGTTCGGGTTACGGCAAGCCAGGCACCTCAGGCAAATTCCCGCCCCATCTGCACTACGGGTTATACCGGGACAACGGCCTGTCCGACTGGTCGTTCGACCCTTACCCGCATCTGCGCAAGTGGGAGCGGGAAGAGCGGCTGCGGCGCCGCAAGTAGACCCAGGGATCCCAGGGGCAGCCGGCTGCTCGGCGCCAAACTGCCATTCCCAGAACAAAGCCCCGTGAACATGGTCACAGGGCTCTTTGCCTGCCATTGGGCAGCAGGTCGCGGCCACGTACAGGTGGCGCCATTCGGTCCGGCATCATGGAGCAGAGTCCAACCGCCGGACTACGTTGTGACCTGCGTACTGGGGTCCCAGGGGTCAGGCGCTTTTTCATGTTCCCTGCCGCTTTAGCCTCCTGCCGATTCCGCCGCGCCCTCCTTCGGCAGCAAATTGAGATTCGGTACCGTGAGGCCGGGCGGCGGAGCACTTGCTGCGCCGACGGGGTTGCCTTTGCCGTCAAAATAATACGTCGGCACATCCCCCACGACGAGCGAGTAAGAAATGGGGATCTCCGTCTCCACGGCCTCGGGTACGGTGTCGAACGGAATGATGATGCTCACTTCGACCCGGATGCGGATGAACACCTCCACTAGCACCATGTTGATGCCCGCATTCTGGTGCCGCGTGCTGAGATCCACTTTGGCCGAACCGGCGGGTTCCAGCCGGATCGGGATGTCCGGCCCGAAGGAAGCCAGCAGCGGGGAATTCATCGCCTGCCCGAGGGGAATCTCTTCCGGCATCGAAGCCATCTTCTCCAGCTGCTGCTGCACCAGGCGTATCGTATCCCCGGTAATCCGAAGGTTCTCCGCCGTGTTCAGCATGAAGGCCGTCACCTTCCCGTTGCGGTCGGTCTTCCAGTCCATGAGCTGATCGAAGCTCGTCTTCATCGCAATCTGCTCGGAGATCGCCCCATTCAGCGTTTCCGTGGCGGTCTGCTTCACCCGTACCTTCGCCAGAGCGGCAAGAGGCGGATTCAGATTCCTTTCGATGAAGAGAAACAGCTGCAGCAGGAGCAGCACGGTCACAGCGAGGGCGATCAGCAGATTGCGCTTGGTCCGGGCGCGGCCCGTGGGACTGCTCCTCCAGCGGCGCCTAAGCATGCGGCCTCTCCCCTTCCCGGCCGCAGAGGCGGCCTGCCTACCTTACAAGGTATGCGGACCCGCCCTGATTCATCCCGGGCAGGGATTACCTTTCTTTCCATGACGGCAAGGCTGCTTTCTACCTGATCGGTCTAGGTCTGCGACGGCCCTCCGAGGAAATAAGTATCCATGGCTTGCTCGATTACTTTGTCATTTTTATAGACCCTGTAGGCTCTTGCCTTAGCTCTTGAACTAACCACTTTGTGAACGTGCCGCCCGATGAAATGAAGGGCTGCTCCATCATCCACCGCTATACCCGGACTAAGCTTACTGGATTGGATCAGCTTATGGTAAGCTGGCCTCCTCTCCTGCTCCCCATCATAATGCGGGCAGCTGCTGCCCTCTATGAAACCTAGACACCTGATCGGCTCGAGACCACTGCCATAGGAATCAGTAACCCCCTCTTCAAACCAACAGATGGACCCTGCACTTATACCCGCCAAGACGACCCCTTGGTGCCATGCTTTATGCAAAATGAGATCCAGTCCCCAATCTTTCCATAAGGCTAACAAATTTTTGGTATTCCCACCCCCGACATAAACAACATCCTTGTTGAGAATAAAGTCCTCTAAGTCTCTGGCCGGCGGCTTGAACAAGGAAAGGTGGGAGGGGACGCAATTCAGCTTCTGAAAGGAGGCGTAAAATCGGGCTGTGTAAGCCTCCGAGTCCCCGCTGGCCGTAGGAAGGAAGCAAACGTTCGGACATGGATTTGTGGATTGTTTTAGCACATATTCATCCAATAGAAGGTTGTCGGGCTCCATCGAAAAGCCTCCTCCTCCTAAAGCAATGATTTGACGCATATTTGGACCTCCTCATCCGGTAATAGCCGTTCAAGGTACTCTAACAGCTTTTTGTGCAAAGAATACGGCAAAATCTAAATATTTGTACATGCAATCCATGTCCGCAAACCCAGCTTCCCTCAGCCATCGAAGCTGTTCATCCCCTCTCGCGTTAATATCTACTTTCCTTCTTTCCACTGCAGCTTCAATGGCTTCTGGGGAGAGACCGCTCTGATAAATGGATTCCAGCCACCGCTTCCGATAATAAGCGTCCGAAGCTGCCGTTTCCCCCTGTACCTGATCGGCATTCACAAAGATCCCGCCGGCAGTGAGGATCCGATGAATCGTTCGAAACAGCCTTTTCTTCTCTTCGTGAGTCAAATGATGGATCGATAAAGATGAGATAACAAAGTCATACTGCTCAGTAAACGGGTAGTTGGAATAATCCGCAGCGATGTAAGCGACGTTCGAAGCATCACCGAATCTCGCTCGGGCGCCCTCCAGCATATTCTCACTAACATCCATCAGCGTGAAGTGGGCATTCGGGTATTTCTGAGAAAGGAGACTTGCGAACAGCCCGGTTCCCGAACCCAAATCAAGTATCCGCGGGGATGCGTCGGCACTCTCCACCAGGGATAAGGCCATCCCATAGAACTCGTCAAAACACGGAATCAGCTGCCTTCTCTGACGGTCGTAATCGCTGGCTGCGGCATCGAATAACATTTTTACGTTTTCGTTCATCGGGCTGCCTCCCAAAGTTTGGCGTTTACCCTATTGTAAATAACATAGCTATATACGTGAAATATATTACACTTATTGAATCAATAGGAAATTCCTATAGAGCAAGCTCGGAACATATAAGGCAGTACATATTCCGGTTGTCATTGTTCGCAATCAAAAATATAATGAGCTCAAGGAGCGTGATCATTTGCCAACGATTCGCAAGGACATTTTGATTGATGCCTCACCTGAGCAAGTCTGGGATGCAATCCAAGACGTAGGTGCAGTTCACTATCGTCTGGTTCCCGGCTATACCGAGAATACGATAATGAACGGCCACGAAAGAACGCTACTTCTGCCCAATGGCGGTAGGGTACGCGAGCTTATCATTTCTATCGATGAAACGGAACGTCGAATGGCCTACGCAGTAAAAGAAGGGAAGATGCCGCTAGTGCATCATCAGGCCTCCTTTCAGGTCTTCCCTCATAACCAAAACGAAACTAAACTTGTTTGGATAACCGACTTCCTCCCGGAGCAGCTGACAACAGAGATTCAAGCCCGTGTAACTCGCGGTGCAGAGGTTATGAAACAGACGATCGAGGCGGAAGCACAGAGAAACCAACAGTAATCCAGTCCCATACGTGTGAAGAGGCAGCCGCACCTATTTCGGATCGGCTGCCTCTGTGTCTTATTCAGCTTTCGTACCCGTCCCACAGTATTAATGAGATATGCCTCCACTCCAGCATCTTCTTATAATCTATTTTACCAGAAACAATGTGATGCAGATGGCCGCGGTGTCCGGAGCCATCCGGACCGAAATCAATTGCCCGTCCCTTCCTCCGGCCGCTGGAATCTTTGGCGCGCGGCATCAACCTCCGCCCGGATCGCACAGCCCTCGACATGATCATTGATTAACCCCATCGCTTGCATGAAGGCGTACATGGTAGTTGGCCCGACGAATTTCCAGCCTTGCTTCTTCAGCTCTTTCGACAGCGCGATCGATTGCGGCGAGGTCGATAAGGACTGCGGTGCTGCCAACTGACCCGGACCCGGCTCGAACCGCCAGATGAAGGCGGCCAGTGAGCCTTCGCGCTGGACGAGTTCCTGTGCACGCCGAGCGTTATGAATGACCGCTTCGATCTTACCGCGATGACGCACGATACCTTCATCCCCGAGCAGCCGGTCTACATCTTTCTCTGTAAAACATGCGATCCGATTGAAGTCAAATTGATGGAACGCCTTACGGAAGTTCTCCCGTTTGACAAGGATGGTACGCCAGCTTAGCCCGGACTGGAAGCCCTCCAGACTTAACTTCTCGAACAATCGGCGGTCGTCTTTGACGGGAAATCCCCATTCCGTGTCGTGATAATCGGGAAACTCGGGCGCAGCGCTGCACCAGCGACAGCGCGTTATGCCGTCATGTCCTACTACTGTCGTCGCGCTCATAAGCTCCTCCTGTTTCATGTATTATACGGGCTGATTAGGACTTCCCATGCGAGCTCAACCAGGCATACATTTGTTCGACCTCGCTCTGAATAAATTTCTCATCCTTGAAGGCCTGCGCCAGTGCGGCTACCCCTTGGCTGCGGGCGAGCAGATGCATCGACAGCTCGTCGGCATCCGCTTCGCGACCAAGCAGGGCGAACTGCCGGCTCAACCATGTCCTGAACAGGTAGAACAGCTCGTTCGCCTCCGCTCGCGAGGCGTGGTTCAGTTTAGCCAGCTCCGCGCACAACGTGCCGACTGGGCATCCGTACATAGTAATATCGGTCTGATTCGCGATCAGCATATGGATAAAGCTTTTGATGCGATCCTCCGGCTGTTCCCCTTCGGCTTCCCAACGCTCCAGCATGTTCCGGGTATGTTCCATTCGGCGTTGGATGACGGCAGCTAGAATTTCGTCCTTCGATTTGAAGTGATAATAGAAATTCCCCTTGGAAATTTGAACAAAATCAGCAATATCCGCCAAGGATGTATGCTCATAGCCTCGCTGATAGAACATTCGGTCGGCCGTTTCGACGATAAATTCTCGAGTCATCTTCCCTTTCATGTCTTACACCTCCGCAGCCGAACACACCTTCAAGGTCAGTCGGCTTCCTCATGCTTCTTCTTAGCTGTAAAAGGAATAGTCGATGTATCCTGCTTCACCGCCTTGGTAGAACGTGGTCCCATCGGCTTCATTCAATGGCAGGCCCTCCCGATAGCGGCTCACCAGATCCGGATTGGCCAAGAACGGAGTTCCAAAAGCAACCAGGTCCGCGGCGCCACTACGGACAGCCGTTTGAGCACGTCCCAAGTCATAGCCATTGTTAGCGATATACGGACCGGAAAACTTCGAACGCAAGGCGCTATAGTCCAGCTCACTGTTCTTCGTCATCATGTCACCTTCGAGCACATGGACATAGGCCAAACCACGCGGATTCAACTGCTCGACGAAATACGAAAAGTGCGTCTGCGGGTCGGAATCCGACATGGAATTGAACCGATTCTCCGGGGTCAAGCGTACACCTACACGCTGCGCCGGCCACACGGCACAAACCGCATCGAGGACTTCGTTCAACAGGCGCATACGATTCTGCATGCTGCCTCCATACGCGTCGGTGCGGCGGTTGCTGCCGTCGCGGAGGAACTGATCGATCAGATAGCCGTTGGCGCCGTGCACTTCTACGCCATCAAAGCCCGCGTGTTTGGCCATCTCGGCGGCGTGTTTAAACTGCGCTGCAATATTCGGAATTTCAGAGACCTTAAGTGCACGTGGCGTTACAAAGTCGTGCTTACCGGTGTATGTATAGACCTGGCCCTCCGGCCGCAGTGCCGATGGAGCCACCGGCATGGCGTTGTCTGGCTGTAAGCTCGGGTGGGAGATCCGCCCGCAATGCTGCAGCTGAAGAAAGATACGGCCACCGGCGGTATGCACCGCATCAGTCACCCTCAGCCAGCTGGCAGCATGGGCAGCCGTGTAGATCCCCGGGGTGAACGGATAGCCAACCGCCTCCGGTGAAACGGGGGTAGATTCCGCGATGATGAGACCTGCACTGGCGCGTTGTTGATAGTAAGTCACCATGATTGGCGGAACAACTCCATTAGCATCAGCACGATTACGAGTCATCGGTGCCATAACCATTCGATTGGCCAGTGTCAGGTCACCAAGTTGAACAGGCTCGAAGATATCCTTTGACATCACGATCACATCCCCCTTCAAAATTAGGACGTACGTCCAATTCATGAAAATTTTAGCACGATCGTCCTAATTCGTCAATTGAAAAGGAGCCTCAACCGGTCGCCTCCATATAACCCGTTACAGCCCTCAGGGCATTATTAAGCCAAACTGCCAGTTACTTCAACGCAACCAGGGAGGAGCTGCCGCGCGGCATCTCCTCCCTGGTCATTACGTTATCGCTCTTCATGCCTCAGCAAGGAGCTTGATTTCAGAATAACTTACCAAAGATTATGCGTTTCTCTTCATCCGTACTGAATCGTAGTGGGAATCGGTCCATTTATGCAGGATTCGCATCGGTTCGATCAATGATTCACCTAAAGGCGGACTGCTCCCCGGTTCTGGTGCAAATCGTATACTGCTTAGCTTAAAGTTTGAATCGAGTGTTTTATAAACGTACCCGACTACTTTCACCTGAAAAGAGCTCTAGTTCTCTTGCAACTATTTCTTTCATCTTAGCAGCGCAGTTCTCACTGCAAAGAGCAAATATCCCATCCTGTCCATTTCTTTTTGCCTCCGAGTCATCAGCCACTACGATCAAAGGAACACTCGTATTTCTTGTTTTTAAATACAATGATATGATTCTCCCATCCTTTTGCTCAAAATCTACTCCCAGCGCAAACTTGACACCTAGACCGTAGCAGGGCTTATCTTCTCCAATTTTCTTCATACACCATGAGCATCTTAGCATCACTAATTCCTCCTAATTTACTGTGTGCTTATCTTACGGTGACAGGTGACATAACTTGCGGAGGCCGCGCAGGCTCTCGCTGCTGTGTTTACTTTTGGTCACGAAGGCGCGCTGACAGATTGGGCATCTCCACCCTCCAAGGAAACCTCGATATAAATGTCTTAATACAGCCATGGATCGATTCTCATTGAACATTTGCGCGCGGCGATCTGCCCCCCGTTCCCCGTTACTTCAACAGATTTTGGTAATTGGGTTGGAAGTCATCCTTATCGGGTCCTTTGAGATGTTCAAAATGTTCAAGCTCAACCCCAGCCGATGATACCCGATATGTAAGTACATCTTCGCCGACAGGGATATGAGGACCTACTATGGGGTGAGCTTCTATTGTGATTAAAAAATCAAAACCACGGAAAGCAGCTGCCCTTTCAATGTTCTTCACATTTACAGAATCCGGATGGACAACGGGTGGTATTGAAATGACATCCGAGTATACCTCAACAAGTTTCTCTTGCATGTGCGGAAGTAGAATTAAAACAAGCATATCTTGAAGCTGCAGTTCCCTTGAGTCCTCAAGCGGCGGCCTATTATCAGTACTATTTAAAGTTTGCTCTGAAAGAGCCTCTTCAGCAGCATAATGAACATCGATTTTATGTTTGTTATCCGTCTCAGGAGAGGCTACAGAAGCAGTTGTCATGAAGAAGGCACCACACAATACACCTGCAATAAAGTGTTTTTTCAATTCGTCCTCTCCCCTTGAATTGCAAATTATACCCAATTAACGAAGCCAATGTGCTGTTTGATGCAGACATTAACTACCGCCAACATCCATGCGACTCAAGGGAATGGAACATTGCGTTGCACTGCCCGTCAACGCAACGAAGCCACCGATCAATGCCGGCAGCTTCGGGAATGCGAGGTCAATCGTCCGAGGAATGAGGATGCAGGTTTGCTCTTTCATTGTAAAGATCTCCCCATTCTTTCATCAGCAAAATAATGGGGTTCAAGGTTTTACCAAATTCGGTTAGCGAGTATTCAACCTTTGGCGGCACCTGATTGTACGTCTTGCGCTCTATGATTCCTTCACGTTCGAGTTCCCGCAGCTGCAAGGTAAGCATATGATGCGTGACCTGAGGGTAAATTCTGCGAAGCTCGCCGAACCGCTTCGTTCCGCCCATTAAGTGATAAAGAATCACCCCTTTCCACTTTCCACCAATGACACCCATCGTCGTTTCGACTGGACACTTTTTTTCTGGCGCATCTGCCATCCCGTTACCCCTTGCACAGTATTATTTCTGTTACTTGGTATTATTAATTTGCGTACTTTAAGTATATTACTAACTTAAATATAATGTAATAGCCAACGGTACCTAATATGTGAAGGGAATGATTGCAGTGGGGAATGCGAAAGACATGAAGAGATTTGAGGGCCAGACAGCGATTGTCACTGGAGGCGGCACCGGGATGGGCCGCGCTGGAGCGCTAAGACTCAGTAGAGAAGGCGCCAATGTTGTCATAGCGGGTCGACGGTCGAAAGAACTTCAAGAAATTTATGAAGAAATTGTCTCTGAGGGAGGTAAGGCCCTCGCTGTTCAGACTGACATTGCCGATCCTCGCCAGGTCGAAGCGCTTGTAGACAAGACGCTGGATGTGTTTGGAAGTCTGGATATGGCTTGGAACAACGCCGGCATTCTTGGTGCTTTCTCCCCTGTGCACAAACTATCCTTTGAAGATTTCGACACTCTGATGTCAGTCAATCTGCGCGGTGTGTTCGCCTGTCTGAAATACGAAATCGCAGCAATGCTCGACCGTGGAATCCGAGGCTCGATCGTTAACACTTCTTCGTGGACGGCGCATGGGGCAATGCCAGGTACTTCAGCCTATGCGGCCTCCAAGGGAGCACTCGACGCAATGATGAGAACCGTGGCGTTGGAAGTTGGTCCTAACAGCATTCGAGTTAACAATGTCAGTCCTGGAATGATCGCTACCCCGATGTCGCAGGAGGTTCTAAGCGACGAGACGACGGCGCATCCCTTCGTCAAACAAACTCCCTTACAGCGGCTGGGGCAATCCGAAGACGTGGCGGATGCAGTGGTGTGGCTTCTCTCCGACGACGCTCGTTTTGTTACTGGTCAGAGTATACTTGTAGATGGCGGTTACACGATCGGCGGATTACGCCCGTGACTGAACGAAGCGATATAGCGATATATTTAAGTCAAATGGCAACAGCCTGAACTCATCCTAACTCATTTTTTATCCTTAGGATCGAGGACTCCCGGTTCACGAGCTAGCCCTAGCTGCCACATACACACTGCATCACCTATAGTTCCTATATTTCATTCGCTCTGCTATGATTCCACCGCAATTACCCCGTCGCGGCAAACTGATCCCTGATCGATAACCTAACGTTCTACGTGTTTACCCTTTGCAAACCTAATTCGCGCTTGTCTCAACCTGATGCGCATAAAAGCTGCCGGCATGGTCATCCTATTCTGTGGTTGAAACAGCCAGACTTAGGGAAAGGTGGGATACCCGCATGGCGACAGCAGTACAAAACTGGCAGGAGCAGTGCCAGGAGATCCAGAATGCTTGCTCCAATGGCAACTGGAGTCAGGTGATCCAAGAGTGCAACGAGCTGATCCAGTACGCACAGCAGCAATCCGTCGTTACAGCAGATACAGCAGCACAAAACAACGCACAGCAGTCTTACCAAGGCAATGCACGGCAGCAGCAGCTGCTCATTCAAGCGCATGCCGAACAAGACTAATCGCAGTATCAGCCAAACCAATCGCATCCAGAACATGCAATAATCATTCGGGTGGTGTCAAGAAAACATAGGCAGGAGGGCCCCAATCTCCCGTGGGCGCCTCCTTTTTTGTGTCCTATCCTCCTCACCCTCAGATGAATGGTTTTGCTGCTCCTTGTTACCAATCGATTCGTTTGCCATCCCGGAAGAATTCCCCGTTAGGCCCCTCAGGTCCAATCGCCGCCAGCCAAAGGATAGACCCCGCAGCCTGCTTTGGCGTTCTCGGAGCAGAAGGTCCCCCCATATCCGTGCTCACCCATCCCGGATCCACCGCATTTATTTTGATATCACCTTTGATTTCTGCAGCTGCCAATCGCGTCAGTCCATTAAGGGCAAGTTTTGACAACTTATAAGCGCCCGCCCCTGGATAGGACATTTCACTTATCGCCCCATTATGATCCAACTAAAGAGGCACACCGGTATTGGCGTGCCCCATCATATGCTGCAAGGATGAATCGTTATTCCTTGTCCATCGTGCTGATATCGATAACGAACCGATACCGGACATCTGAAGCTAACACGCGCTCCCAGGCCTCATCAATTTGATCGGCGGAAATCACCTCAATCTCAGGAGCAATGTGGTGTTCAGCGCAGAAGTCAAGCATTTCCTGCGTTTCGCGAATACCGCCGATCATCGATCCGGCAAACGACCGGCGCTGACCGATAAGAGTTAATGCATGTACGGACAATGGATCTGCCGGCGCACCGACGTTCACGAGTGTACCGTCCAGTGCGAGCAGCGAAAGGTAGGCGTTCAAATCGACCTTCGCGCTCACCGTATTTACGATGAGGTCGAACGAACCGGCCAGATTCTTAAACGTCTCCGGATCGTTCGTGGCATAATAATGGTCCGCGCCAAGCCGCAAGCCGTCTTCTTTCTTCTTCCATGTTTGCGATAAAACCGTAACCTCTGCCCCCATGGCATGAGCGATTTTCACGGCCATGTGTCCAAGCCCGCCAAGTCCAACAACAGCGATCTTCTTACCTGGAGCGGCCCCCCAATGGCGCAGCGGTGAATACGTTGTAATGCCGGCACACAAGAGTGGAGCGGCAGCGTCAAGCTCCAGATCGTTGGGAATGCTAACCACGAAGTCTTCGGTTACAACGATGTGGGTGGAATAGCCGCCCTGCGTATATTGCCCGTACCTGTCGATGGCTCCATAGGTGCCCGTATTCCCACTTAGACAATACTGCTCCTCTCCCTTATGACAGTTTACGCACTCTCTGCAGGAGTCAACCATGCAGCCTACCCCTACCCGGTCGCCAACGGCATACTTGGTGACTTCCGAACCAACCTGGGTGACAATCCCGGCAATCTCGTGCCCCGGAACGAGAGGATAATTCACCGGTCCCCACTCGCCGCGAGCTGTGTGAATGTCAGAGTGGCAAATACCGGCGTACTTAATCTCAATGAGGACATCATGCGGCTGGAGATCTCTGCGTTCTATTGTGGCCGGCTTGAATGGACCTTCTGGACTGAACGTTGCGCGTGCATTAACAGTAATCATCGTTTAACCTCCTGTAATCTTTCAATTTATTGGTTTTGTACATTCAGGAATGCGTGAGTTCGTAGAACGGGGTTGTCCTTCTCTCCGTCACGGTAACTTCCTCGAGATACTAAGTAAACAACGTGAAGGGAATAAACAAAATACATTGTTTAATCAACTCATGTCTAATATTATATAATGAAGAAGCGTACGTTCAATGGTTAAAGCAACGAGATTTGTTGATATATCAACACAGAAATCAAAATTGTTCATTATCTTTAGAAGGCTAGGTGAATATTTCGATGTCCAAAGTGGACCGGAGAATTCTTAAGACACAAGAAGCAATGAAAAAAGCGGTCATTGAGCTGATGACCGAAAAAAACTTCGATCACATTACCATTCAGGATATTGCCGATCGCGCGAACATTAACCGCGGAACCATTTATCTTCATTATCAAGACAAATATGATTTATTGGATAAACTCATTGAATCTCACTTTGATGAATTAGAGGAGATGGATAAGTGGGCATGTGAGATGGATTGGATCGATGCCCTTATCCCTTATTTTGAATATTTTGAGAAAAATTATTTATTTTTTTCGACCATGTTAGCAAGTAAAGATGCAAAAGGGGCCCCATCTTCCTTCCGAACCCGGCTTCTTGCTTCTTTTATGGAGGGATTCGAAGGTGAGATTGACAGAGAAAGCGGGAAGAATGCTGATTTAAGTGATGATGTGATATTGCAATATGCCGGGACGGCCTATGTAGGGGTCATTGAGTGGTGGATTCGAAATGGAATGCCGTATTCACCGCAGGTTATGGCCAAACAAGTCGGGGTTTTATTAGGGAGAAGCTTATAGTCATCTATAAGAAGAGCCAGGAGGCAGCTGCCGATAACATAGACCGCGAACGGCAAAAAAGACCGGGGCCTCGTCCGAGGCCACTGAAAAAGTCCGTCTAAAAAAAGCACAGCCCTTCAAGAAACTTGAAGATGCTGTGCTTTTTTTGACGTATAATTGAGTCATCACGAAAAGCGGGTGAGACGGATGATTCGACAACAACAAAGTTTGGTTCTGAGTCCTTATGCAGCTCTGTACGATATCGTCGTGCCGAAGGACAACATGCTCCGTCAAATTAATGAGCTGGTGGACTTTACCTTCATCTATGAGGAACTGGAAACAAAATATTGTTTGGACAAGGGACGTAGCGCAATTGACCCCATCCGAATGTTTAAATATTTGTTGCTAAAAACCATCTTTGAACTATCTGACATGGATATTGTCGAGCGTTCCAAGTATGACTTGTCGTTTAAATATTTCTTAGGCATGGCACCGGAGGACCCGGTCATCGACCCGAGTTCTCTGACAAAATTCCGCAAACTGCGGCTCAAAGACATCAACTTGTTGGATATGCTCATTGGTAAGACGGTAGACCTCGCCATCGAACTGAAAATCCTGAAGAGCAACTCCATTATCGTTGACGCCACGCATACAAAAGCACGCTACAATCAGAAGTCTCCGCTAGAAATTCTGCAAGACCGTGCAAGGAAGCTGCGAAAGTCCGTTTACACGATGGATGAATCAATCAAAGCCAAGATGCCCGCAAAGAACATGAACGGTGTACTCGAAGACGAAATTGAGTATTGTCAAAAGCTTATAACCTTCATCGAGATGGAATCCGGGATCGCGCAAGTGCCAAAGGTTTTGAAGCCGTTAAACCTGCTGAAGGAAACGGTGGAGGATGACATCGAGCAGCTTCGTCTTGCGGCGGACCCGGATGCTCGGGTTGGACATAAAAGCGCCGATTCTGCATTCTTTGGATATAAAACGCACCTGGCCATGACGGAAGAACGCATCATAACGGCAGCTGTCATTACAACAGGCGAGAAGAATGACGGCAAACAACTGCAGACGCTCATCGAAAAAAGCAAGACAACGGGAATGCAAGTGAGGACCGTCATTGGCGATACCGCCTACTCCGAGAAAGATAATATTTTGTACACAACGAACAATGATATTGAACTTGTAGCGAAACTCAATCCGTTGATTACGCAAGGCAGCCGCAAGAAAGAAGAGGAGTTTCTGTTCAACAAAGATGCCGGCATGTATGTATGCCCGGCTGGTCACATGGCGATTCGAAAGGCCCGGCAAGGCAAGAAAGACGTCGGCAAAAACCAGCAGGATACCTATTATTTTGACGTAGAGATCTGTAAGAGTTGTCCCTTCAAGGAAGGCTGTTATAAAGAAGGCGCCAAAAGCAAAACGTATTCCGTAACGATTAAGTCTGAAGTACACTCAGAACAAATGGCGTTTCAGGAAACGGAATATTTCAAGGAGAAATCCAAAGAGCGCTACAAGATTGAAGCAAAAAACAGCGAACTCAAACATAGGCACGGGTATGATGTTGCCACATCCTCGGGTCTGCTTGGCATGGAAATGCAAGGTGCAATGGCCATATTCGCTGTAAATCTTAAGCGGATATTGAAACTGGTGGATTGAAAAGCGCGTCAAGCAGGCCCATTTTGAGCCATTAAAAAAGACATCTGTCTCCAGAAAAATGGAAACAGATGTCTTTTTTGCGATTTATGCAAGGCCCCCGAGGAAAAAGCGTGAGTTCTTCAGTGGCCTCGCCTCGTCCCCCGGTCTGCTTCCGTTCCATCCCTTACAGATTCGTATGCTCGGCGGACGACTGCTCGGGCCCCGTCTGCTCTATACGCTTCTTCCGGCCGAAGAAGCCGCGCAGATACTTCCAGGCTCCGCCCAGCACGACCAGAAGAATCACGCCGAACTTCTTGGCGAAGACAAGAATCATAGCGAGCAGGCCCACTTTCTTCGCTACGGCGAGCCCAGCCCCTCCGAGTACGAGTGCTGTCAAGCCATATTCAGCCACCTTATCCTTGGTCGGGTCAAAATCCTCATAGCGCTGTCCCTGCTTCATAGAGATCTTCGGCAGAATGGATTCCGTCAGCACCTTGCGGTCCGCATCCCGGTGCGCGGGATCGGAGACCAGAATTACGGAGATGACGCCTTCACGTGTCAGCAGCCGCACGTTGTAATTGAGCAGCGGCTGCTTCGCCTCGGTCTCCGCCAGCATGGACCAGGTGAGGTTATGCGTCTTCTCTTCATAGAAGGGCTGGATATCCCAGCCGGTGACATGGACCCGGTCCGCGGCCGCCCGGTCTTTATTGCTTTCCTCCGTGCCTTCTTTATAACTCTTCAGGATGTCGTCCGAATCGAGCTTGGCTTTCTCGTCATCTTCGACATGACCGGTCTCTTCATATTCAAAGAACACGCTCCACTGCTGATCGGGGTCCTTGGGAAATATACTTCCGATCTCCAGGCCGGATGGATGCTCCTTGCTGTCTGTCAGCATCCGCTTCGTACTCTCGCCGTCCAGGAAGACGAACGGAGCGTCGAGGTCGATCTGGGATACGGTTCCGAGATCCACCTTCTTCGGGCCTTCTACCCACGGATAGGTGTTCGCATCTTCCGCCCACACCGCTCCCGTCGTACTTAGCATACACAGTAATGCCAATGCTGCAATCGTCTTTTTAACCAATTCCTGTTACCTCCTGCGAACCTTATGTAATTTCTGGGTGCCTAGGGCTTTCCTAGTGTACTACGAAAGTCCTACGAAGGGAACCCATAATTCTCCCCCTATTCTTAAGATTCCTTTAGAATTAAAAATTTTAATAGAAAAAGAACCACACCTCCACAGGGGGCGTGATTCTTTTCCCGTCAGGCAAGCAGCGGACCTCCCAACCTAAGAGCGAGAGAGCTCGGTACCACCCGTTACTGGACGTATCGGGTACTCTGCGGACTTACCCAAGCTAGAGATGGCCGGCTGGGCCTCAATCACTTTCAGGAGGCTCGAGATCATTCCCAGATGAATGGCTTCGTGCATCAAGGCAAAGTTGAACACCTCGCCGGCGGTATGGAACTGAAACGGTCCCATGACAAGCGGCGAACCCAGCTTCTCTTCCAGCATGTCGGGCGTCAGCTCGGACAGGCGGGCAAGCTGCTCCGTTAACAGCCCGAGCAGCTCCTCCTTCGACGGAGGCGCCGATGTCCAGTCCCCCGGCTTGGTACCGGAGTTGAAGAAGGCCTCATACGTACCCGGTACGGCCGATGGGGAACCGAAGCTGAGGGAAGCAAACTTATCCATGAAGTACACCATGTGGCCGGCATGCCATCGGATCGTATTGCTGAAGCCTTCCGGCTGCACATCGAACAGCTCCTCCGCGGCTCCCTGAACCTTCCCGAGCACGATCTGACGCAGTACTTTTCCCGTATGAATAATCGCTTGTGACATGATTCCAACGCCTCCCTGTTTTCTTGTGGATGTGGTTCGTGGTTCGTGGTTCGTTGTTCGCAACTTAAGAATACCTCCCCCTCTAGTGAGCAGCAATCACGTAGTTCCGATGATATGAATCGGTTTCAGTAATGATGGTCAGGGAATGAATGTAAAAATCAGCCGTTCCCCGTTATAATGAAGCTTAGCGTTTAGTCGGATCGAAGGGAGCCAGTACATGGAGCTGAGGCAGCTTGAATATTTCGCCGCCATCTGCAAGGAGATGCATTTTTCCAGAGCGGCCGAGAATCTCTGCACGACACAGTCGAATCTTAGTCAGCAGATCAAGTTTTTGGAGAACGAGCTGGGGCTGCCGCTGTTTGACCGTATCGGCAAGCGGATCGCACTAACGGAAGCAGGCAGCATCTTATTGGAGCAAAGCCGGCTCATCTTCGAGCGTATCGATTATATCCAAGGGGCGATTGCGGACCTGAAGCAAATGGAGGGCGGCCGGCTGGACATCGGGATTCTGCCGGGTGACGGGGACTTATTATTCGACGCTCTGCTGGTCGACTTCCACCGGACTTACCCCAAGCTTTCGCTCAGCGTCACGGAGTCCACGGATGTGTATGAACAGGTGGCTGCAGGTACGCGGGATCTTGGGGTTACCACGGTGCCGGGCAAACCCGATGACCGCATGGCCGTCATTCCCTTGTTCCACGAGGAGTTTGCACTGGCGATCCGCTCGGACCACCCCCTCGCCAAATCGAAGGCCATTCCGTTCGAGCAGCTGCAGCAGTTGAGGATGGTGATGTTCGGTCCGGAGCATCAGATTACGAAGGTGATCCAATCGTGCTGCCAGGCCCAAGGAGTTAAGATCGACAATCCGATCGTAACGTCGACGTTATCGACGCTTCTCTCCCTTGTGGAACAGGGCATTGGAGCTTGTATTCTCCCCCGCCTGCTGCTGGATCATCTGAACCGGGAGCATATCGCCGCCGTCACGCTGCTGAATCCCACTCCGAGCCAGGACATCTGCATCCTGTACCGCACGGACCGGTTCATGGGGCAGGCGGCTAAGCTGTTCATCGAGGTGCTGCAGGCTTACATCCAGAATGTAATGGAGCGTACCCGGCGGTCGCTGGGATAGGGAGAGGGACGGCCGCCGCCGATCAAAGATGGGGGTCCGACCGACGAAGGCACACCTTTGGGCATTAACAGACAGCCAAAAGACCGGGGCCCGGCTTCGGACTCCAAACCGTCCTTACGCCCTCCCCGGCCCTGCCGGTTACACATTCTTTGCAGAAGCACGCCCGCTGAGCTTGACTGCCGCAGACCTCACGCCCCTTTTTATCCATGCTTCACATGCTTCAGCATCTGGACGAAGATCTGCTCGATATGCTCGTCATCAAGCGAGTAGAATACCGTCTTGCCTTCCTTGCGCCGCTTAACGATCCGCAGGTTGCGCAGATACCGCAGCTGGTGCGACACGGCCGACTGGCCCATCTCCAGCACCTGAGTGATATCGTGGACGCAGAGCTCCTGCTGGAGCAGCGCATAGATGATTTTGACCCGGGTGGGATCGCCGAGAGCCTTGAACACATCCGCCAGACCCGCTGCCGTCCCCTCGGACATCATACCCTCCTTGAGCGCATCCAAAGAGGAAGTGCCTTGACACGTGTCGTCGCACGCTTCTCCCGCTAGTTTCTCCATGAATCCATCGCCCGCCTTTTTGCCCGTCCTTTGTCAGAACATTATAGCAGAAAATGCTCCGGGCTGCCGGACACGGGGGAACGGAAGCTGCCTAAAGTCCCGGAACAGCCGTAGAAGTGACTCGAGCAGGGATGAAGCGGGCGGCCCCCGGCAGCACGGCTTCGTTAAGCTTCATGAGCGGCTCGCTGCATGGGGCCGGCAGTCCACCTGCGGACCCTCAGGACGAAACCCGGAGCGTCTCCTCCAGCTCTCCCCTGGACATGGCGGTTTCGCCTGTGCGCGCCACCTCCAGGATCCCGTACGCCCCGGCGAGCCGCAGGAACGCGTCGTTCTTCTCCGTCTCGCCGGTCGACTGGAGTATCAGCGAGTTCTGTCCGGCATCCACCACCGAACAGCGGAACGCCTCGGCCATCGCGAGAATCTCCGGGCGCCGCTCCGGCGCGGCCCGCAGCTTCACCAGCATGAGCTCCCTCCCGATGACACCGGAAGACGGACCGAGCTCCCTCACCTCCAGCACATCGATCAGCTTGAGCAGCTGCCTGCAGATCTGCTCCGTGCTCTTCTCGTCTTCGCGGATAATGATCGTCACCCGGGCCGTGCCCTCTTCCTCCGAGGCTCCCACGGTGATGCTGTCCATGTTATAGCCCCGGCGTCCGAACAGACCTGCGATCCGCTGCAGCACCCCCGGACTGTTCTGGACCGTAAGCGAAAGCGTGCATTTTCTCATGGAGTACCCCCTCCCAATATCATGTCGTCGAGACTTCGCCCTTGGGGAACCATCGGATAGACAAGCTCCTCCTTGGCTACGACAAAGTCCACCAGAGCCGGCCCCGGATGCGCAAGCGCTGCTCTCCATACCTCGTCGGCCTCCTCCCGGCTCGATGCCCGGAATGCCTTGACCCCATAAGCCTCCGCAAGCAGAACAAAATCCGGGGAGCCCGCCAGGTCAATATGCGAATAGCGGCCTTCATAGATGAGCTCCTGCCACTGGCGGATCATGCCGAGCGTCCGGTTGTTGATGACGGCGATCTTGACCGGCAGTCCGTGCAGAGCGCATATCGCGAGCTCCTGCGCGCACATCTGCATCCCCCCGTCCCCGTTGACCGAGATAACCAGCCTGCCGGGACTGCCGATCTGGGCGCCGATGGCGGCGGGAAACCCGAAGCCCATCGTGCCGAGGCCTCCCGAAGTGAGGAACGAGCGGGGCTGCGTGAAGCGAAAATACTGCGCCGTCCACATCTGATGCTGCCCGACGTCGGTGGTGACGATCGCCTCCCCGCCGCTTGTGCGCGACAGCAGCTCGATGACATACTGCGGCTTCAGCTCGGCCGCCGAGTCCGTATACCGCAGCGGCTGCTCTTCCTGCCAACGCCGTACCTGAGCAAGCCAGGCCTCCCTCGCCGGCGGCTGTACGGCCGGCTGCTCCGGCATCCGCTCAATCACCGCTTCGAGCACCGTGCGGACATCCCCGATCAGCGGAATCGATACCGGTACGAGCTTCCCCACCTCTGCGGGGTCCAGATCGATATGCGCTACCGCCGCCTTCGGAGCGAAGCTCTCGAGCTTCATCGTGACGCGGTCGTCGAAGCGGGCGCCGGCGGAGATGAGCAGATCGCACTGCTGCAGCGCCTGATTGGCCGCATAGGTGCCGTGCATGCCCGGCATGCCGAGCCACAGCGGATGCCCGCCCGGGAAGGCGGCCATCCCGAGCAGCGTGGTCGTCACGGGAATGCCGGCACGTTCGGCGAAGGCGAGCAGGGCTTCCTCCGCGCCGGACCGCACGGCGCCCCCTCCCACGAGCAGCAGCGGCCGCTCCGCACAGGCGAGGGCGTCTAGCAGCTCGACGATCCGCTCGGGCTCGGGCTTCGGATAGGGTGCATAACCGGGCACCTCGACCGTCTCCGGGTAGCGGAACGCGGCAAGCTCTGCCGACACATCCTTCGGAATGTCGACGAGCACCGGCCCCTTGCGCCCCGTCCCCGCCAGATAGAAGGCGCGGCGCAGGGTCGGCGCGAGGTCCTCCGCCCTCCGGACGAAGTAGCTGTGCTTCGTGATCGGCTGGGTCATCCCGATGATGTCCGCCTCCTGGAAGGCGTCCGTACCGATCAGCGTGGTGGCGACATTGCCCGTAATGACGATCAGCGGCACCGAATCGGCGTACGCTGTGGCGATGCCCGTCACTAGGTTCGTCGCCCCCGGCCCCGAGGTCGCAAGACAGACCCCCGTCCGGCCGGTGGAACGGGCGTACCCGTCCGCCGCATGGATCGCCCCCTGCTCATGGCGCGTGAGAATATGGCGGAACTGCCGGCTGCCGTGCATGGCGTCATAGATGTACAGCAGCGCACCGCCCGGGTAGCCGAAGACGCATTCCACCCCCTCGAGCAGCAGGGTCCGCAGCAGAATCTCCGATCCCGGCAGAATGTCCTCCCTCAGCAGAGCGGAGCGAACCTGCTCGCTTCGCAGGTCTCCTTGCTCCTTGGTGATTATGTTCATGTTCCTTGTCCTCCCTCCGGCTTGTTTCTCCCTATTAACCCTAGCATGGGAGCCGGCAAGGGAGACACTACCCATTGGGTGACTTTGGTAGTATACTTTGGATTACCATTTGGGAAAGAAGGGACGGATGACGTTGGATCGGCTTCTTTTCGAACACTCGTTTCCCGGCGGAAGCCTGGCCCAGCAGCTGGCAGCCTGGAATGAGGCCTCTTTTGTGGGACGCTCGTTCGAGCTGCAGATGTTTGAGCAGTATGTGACCGGCCTCTCCCTGCATACCGAGCGCATTCTGCATATCCACGGAACCGGCGGGATGGGCAAAAGCTACCTGCTCTCCCGGTACAGGCGAACGGCGGAGGAGAAGGGCATCCCCTTCCTTCTCACCGATCTGCGGGACTATGCCAATACGCCCGCGCGCATCTGCAGCCGGCTGCTTGAGCTGCTCGGGGCGGACAGGGAGACCGCCGGCCTGCCTCTGCAGGAGCACTGCATCCGGGCCGTGAACCGTGCAGCGGCGGAAGCCCCCATCGTGCTTGCCTTCGACCACTATGAAGAGGCGGGGAGCCTCGACAGCTGGTTCCGGGAGACGTTCATCCCCGGGCTGAGCACGAATGTGCTCCTCGTCACGTCCGGCCGATTTCCGCTCGAAGGCCCCTGGCGCCGCCTGCCGGGATGGCGGCGGCTCGTGCTGCCGATTCATCTGAGGGAACTCGGCTATGAGGAATGCAGGGCTTATGCGCAGCTGCACGGACTGACGGAAGAGGCGGACATCGATACGCTCTGGCTGAGGACCCTGGGCCATCCGCTGTCTCTCTCGCTGTTCATTCCAAGCGTCCGGGAGACTTCGGGTCAAGCAGCGGCCGGCGGAATCTCCGCAGGAGACTTCGAATCCCTCCTGACGGACTGGCTCAGGGAGGCGCCCCGAGAGGAGCTGCGGGAACTCGTCCTGGCCGCCTCCGTCCCCCGGTCCTTCCATCAGGAGCTTCTCTCCGGCCTGCTCGGCGCGGCCGTTCCTTCCCCGCTCTTCGAAGCGCTCATCCGCCTCTCCTTCGTCGAAGAGACTGCGGGAGGCTGGCAGCTGCACGGCCTGGTCCGGGAGACCGCTTCCCATGTGCTTCAGACCCGCATGCCCGCCGCCTACGAACAGTACCGCCGGGCGACGGCCGCCGCCTTCTATGCGTCCGCACGGGGAGCACTGGAACGCGGTGAGGATGCATCATGGGAGATCGCGGAGCTCCTGCGGGTGGCAGGCCCTCCCGTGCTGCGCGCCCACTACCGCCATT
The DNA here is from genome assembly GCF_049942825.1 of Paenibacillus sp. S-38. Taxonomy (NCBI): domain Bacteria; kingdom Bacillati; phylum Bacillota; class Bacilli; order Caryophanales; family Paenibacillaceae; genus Paenibacillus; species Paenibacillus sp. S-38. The sequence goes on along the minus strand of NZ_CP187970.1, from coordinate 1,213,864 downwards.
CGCGCACGACCTTTAACTATTACGAAAGCGTAGGGCCGCACAATCTCGCGGAGGCCGAGGACTACATCCGCCGGCGCCTGGAGCAGGCACGGAGCTGGAGCGTGCGGTGCTCCACTCCCGAACTGGCATCGATCTACCGCTTCACCTTCTCGGCGGAGGAAACGCTGTACCGGCTGTCCGGCCTGCCCCTCGAAGAGCTGGTGAGGCTCGATCCCAACGCCGTGAAGCTGCTGCGCCGCCCCGGCGGGGAGACCGCCGGGCTGTCGGCCCTGCTGCCCATTCACTCCGGCACCCTCCCGTTTCTGCTCGAGGCTCCGCTGTCCAGGGCTTATTTTCGCTCCCTGACCCCCCAGCAGCTGCGGGCCTTCGATGTGCCGCCCGGAAAGAAGGCAGGCTCGTTCCTCTTCACCACCGACGTCGAGAACCTCGAATCGGAGGAGCTGCGCTCGGATTCGATCCGGCTGCAGTTCGAGTGGATTCTCGGGGGGCAGCTGCTCATCACCTCGCCGCCTCCGCTTCCCTACTTCATCCAGGCGGTCGAAGCCCTCGGCTTCCGGCAGGCCGAAGCAGGCGTGCATACGGACTATGATGGGGTAACGCCGGCTTATACGTACGTTCTGGACACCCGCCGGGAGAAGCAGCTGGCCTTCCTCCACCGCATGATGGAGAGCTCGGACCCCGCTTGGCGTCATGCGCCCGGCGGTGAGGGCGGTCCGGCAGGCCTGTCCCACCATTCGCTGCTCACAGCGCGGGAGCTGGAAGTGGCCGAGCGGGTCGTGCAGGGGCGCACGAATCCGGAGATTGCCGCCGAGCTGTACATCAGCGAAGCGACCGTCAAGAAGCATGTGAACGCTATGCTTCAGAAGTTCAGTGTCAAGAACCGCACACAGCTGGCCAAAGCTCTGCTGGCGACGGAGCGGCCGCTCCCGGAAGGATCAGCCTAGCCGGCTGAAGGCTCTCTTATTTATAACAATTATAAGATAGTATTGATTATTATGTTCGTCGTGATATAATCAGGCATATTGAACTACCTTACCTATGGAAAAAGGAGCGATCATTCCCATGTCTACCCCGGTAATTGTCTATTCCAACGTAAACTGCCCGTTCTGCGAACAGGTCAAAGGCTTCCTGAAAGAGCAGGGCGTGGAGTTCGAAGAGCGGAACATCGCCCACAATGACCAGTACTTCGACGAGCTGACCGGTATGGGCTTCCAATCCGTCCCTGTGACGGTGATCGGCGAGCACAAGATCCTCGGCATGAACACAACCCGTCTGAAGAAAGCTCTCAGCGCCGAGTAATCCTGCATGCTGCGGGAGGCTTTCCTCCGCAATTGCATAAAAACCTCCATCCTGGGGTTACCTTAGGCGGGAGGTTTTTTTGTGTTCATGCACAGGGATGGGATGCCGGGCGGCTATCAGGTCCCGTCGCTACAGCAGACTTGAGATCACGGAGCAGAATGTGGTGATCAGGTAAGATGCCGGAAAAAGCAGCACCTGGGCAAGCAGTGTCCCCGCCAGCCGGGAGAGCATCAGCAATCCGAACACCTTGGTAATTTCGGCTGCCGGTGTCCGGCCCGTATTAACCTTGTCCGACAGCAGAGCGACCTTCGGATCGATGAAGACCGTCAATAAAATGATGGCAATGCCGTTGATCAGACCCACCGAGGAAGCGGCCATCGTGCTGTTCTCGGGAACCAGGAACGAAGCGTACTGTGCAGATAAAACCCCCACAGTATAGGCCCCCGTTATGAACATATTGAGCAGCAGCAGCTTCACCGGCACCCCTCCGGCGCCCAAGGAGCGGAGCATGCCCAGATTCGGCATACGGAAGCGGACCTGTCTCAGCTCGGGCAGGAACCCCCTGAAGGCCGAAAAGATCGATCCCGCCGTATCCAAACGCCGGAGGAACATCATGCCGCCGGACACAATCGTAGGCGAAAGAAGGATGGCAAGCAGAGTTCCCAATGTGGCCCCCACCAGGATCGTCTGCAGATTGGCAAGCAGTGCCTCCCCTCCGCCCGCCTTAGCACTATCGACCATATTGCCGGTCAGCGGAGCCTGAAGTAGGTTGGAGGTCCGAGCTACCAGGGCCACGATACTGTTAAGCGAAAGAGCCACCGCCAGCTTCCCGACGCGAATTCCAGCCAGACGCACAGAGAAAGAAACGGTATCGGAAGCATGGATAGCCATGGTTAGCAGCGTAACGATGATCATTTGCAGGCTCATGAGAATAGATCGTAGTCGTCGTCTTTATTGCGTTTCATCATCGAGATGGAAACCAGGGAAACTGCCACGATAAAAACCACTACCGCAGCCACACCAATCAAGATCAGTTTCAACATGTACGACCCCTTTATATGTATTCGTTATCCGCTCCTCGTCGCATATATACAACGTAAATCTCGGTATGAATGCGCCCTGTTTCATCCAAATCTCTGTAATATGAATGATACAAATCGTACTATAGTCCCAGTCCTTCATCAACTAAATTTTTCTTTAGAAAAGTCGAATTTTGATGATTTCCTACATTCCATCCTGAATTTGGGTTTATTTATTGTTTGCATACCCATTTTGACTGGACGAATGGTCCCGGATTTCCCGCATGATATGACCAACGTCAGATACAATACGTATCTAGTCATATGACTTGTCATGCCTGGAAATTTGTTGCATACTCAAACCCGGTTAGAGCCTTTATGGCAGTTCCCCCTCTCCCTTACCCTCTTCTTTCAAGTCACCCCCTCCCCCAAAAAAGTGGTACAATACAAGCAGTCACAGCTAACGGATGAACTCATTCTTGTCGAAGGGGTTGGGGTTATGACGCGTTTGCGCGCATGGATGGTGAACAAGACGGAGGACGGCACGTTCTCCGCCGGACTGCAGGAGCTTGGACGGGAGCAGCTGCCCGAAGGGGAGGTCACGGTGAAGGTCGCCTACTCCGGCATCAACTACAAGGACGCCCTGGCCTCTTCCCCTTCGGGGAAGGTGGTCCGCAGCTATCCGATGGTGCCGGGGATCGACCTGGCGGGGACGGTTGCCGCCTCCTCCCATCCCCGCTTCCGGGAGGGCGACGCCGTGCTGGCCACCGGCTATGAGCTCGGCACCGGCCGCTTCGGGGGCTTCGCCGAAGAAGCCCGGCTGCCCGGGGACTGGCTCGTCCCGCTGCCGTCCGGCCTGACGCTGCGGGAGGCGATGATCCTCGGCACGGCCGGCTTCACCGCGGCCCTGTCCGTGCACCGCCTGGAGGCGGCGGGGCTGCGGCCGGAGACCGGCGGGGTCCTCGTCACCGGCGCGACCGGCGGGGTCGGCGGCCACGCGGTCGCCATGCTCGCGGGCCTCGGCTACGAGGTGACCGCCTCGACCGGCAAGGCCTCCGCGCACGCCTACCTGGCGTCGCTCGGCGCCTCGGCGGTCATCGACCGCGCGGAGCTGGCGGCCGCGGGCGGCCGGCCGCTGCGCAGCGAGCGCTGGGCCGGCGCTGTTGATCCCGTCGGCGGGACACAGCTGCCCACCGTGCTCTCGCAGATCCGCTACGGCGGCTCCGTGGCCGTCAGCGGGATGACCGGAGGCGCGGACTTCACCGCCTCCGTGTTTCCCTTCATCCTGCGGGGCGTCTCCCTGCTCGGGATTGATTCGGTCTACTGCCCGCAGGAGCTGCGTGAAGCCTTATGGCATCGGCTCGCCTCGGACCTGAAGCCTGCCGGACTGGATGCCATGGTCCAGGCCGAAGTCCGGCTCGAAGACCTCCACGCCGCGCTGGCCCGCATTCTTGACGGCAGCGTGCAGGGCCGCTATCTCGTGAAGGTGGCCGGCGGGGAGGTCTAGAACGGCGGCAGCCGCCTACCCGGTGAGGCAGGGCGAGCGTGCACGGCAGCGCGCCAAAGCGCAGCCGGTGCGGCAGGGCAGTAGAGCACGGAGCTTGTCTGTACAGCCCAAAAGGCCGGGTTTCCTTGTGACGGAAACCCGGCCTTTCTTTGCCTCTATGTCTTTCCCTATCCCGGCGGCTTCCCAGCATCTTCCCAGCGCCCATATGGATTATACAAGAACTTTCGTCGGAGGGTGCCGCAGCGGGGGAGCTTGAACCGCCTAAGCCAAACGTCCAGCCACCACCTTACGGCAGCCGTTGTCCGCGGGAGCTGACGTAGAGCGAATACCATTGCTCGCGAGTCAGCTCCACCTTCAGCGCTTCGGCACAGTCCGCGATCCGCTGCGGCTTCACCGTACCGAGCACCGGCTGGATCCCGGCCGGGTGGCGCATCAGCCAGGCCAGCACGATCGCTTCGCGAGACACGCCTTTGGCTTCGGCCATCTCGGCCACCAGGGCTGCGGTTGCCCGCACAGACTCGGATTCCCCCTCGAGGTCCCGTCCCGTAAACAGACCGCGGGCCAACGGCCCCCACGCCTGTACCTGCACTTTCTCGCTGCGGCAGTACTCCAGCGTCCCGTCCGGGAACGACCCCCCGGTGCCGGCCGCCTGGTTCACATGCACGCCTGCATCCACCCAGTCCAGCTTGGCCAGATTAAGCTCCAGCTGATTGACGAGCAGGGGCTCATCCAGCGCGGCCTGCAGGAAGCGCATCTGTCCGCCGCTCATGTTCGAGACGCCGAAGCCCCTTACCTTGCCCGAGGTCTTCAGCCGGGCGAAGGCCTCCGCAACTTCCTCGGGCTCCATCAGCGGATCGGGGCGGTGCAGCAGCAGGATATCCAGATACTCCGTGCCCAGCCGCTGCAGAATGCCGTCCACCGAGGAGAGAATATGCTCCATGGAGAAATCGTACCGCCCTGGACGCCCCGGCCCTTCCTCGAAGCGGATGCCGCATTTGGACTGAAGGATGATCCCTTCCCGCAGCTGCGGGCGCTCCTTCAGCACCCGGCCGAAGACCACCTCCGCCTTCCCGAGCGTATAAATATCTGCGTGGTCGAACATGGTGATGCCCGCCGCGAGAGCGGCTTCCACCGCTTCGTGCGCCTGCTTCACATGCTCCTCCGTGACCGACTCCCGGTCCCAGCCCCCGCCGAGCCCCATACAGCCCAGCACCAGCCGGCTTGCTTCGATTCCGTGATGCTGCAGTGCCAACGTTCTGCCCATAATTCATCCTCCATCTATTTGGGAATCTATGTAAATATCCATCATCCTGCACACGGACTCCCCTAGTATAGACCAAGCTGCAGAACCTGAACATTACTGAAATGCTTGTAACCTGCTTACCTTTTCGTAAGCTGCCGGCAGATGCCTTCCTTCCGGAAGAGGAGCGTGTAATAAGCCGGGGAACAGTAGCGAATACTGTTACGGTGTGCTTCCAAAGCCGCAAAAACCTTACAGTAAAGGAAGGATCCCATGGCAACTCTCCTGTATATTACGGCTCACCCCCACGATCACCAGACATCCTTCTCCATGGCGGCCGGCCAGGCATTCGTGGAAAGCTACCGGGAATCGCACAGCGGAGATCAAATCGTTACGCTCGACCTCTACAATGCCAATATCCCGCACATCGATGCGGATGTGTTCAGCGGCTGGGGCAAGCTGCGTTCCGGGCAGGACTTCGGCGCGCTCTCCGCAGAGGAGAAGACGAAGGTATCCCGTCTTGGCGAGCTCACAGACCAGTTCGTCGCTGCCGACAAGTACGTATTCGTCACGCCGCTGTGGAACTTCTCGTTCCCTCCGGTGATGAAGGCATACATCGACTCGATCTGCACGGCAGGCAAAACGTTCCGCTACACGGCGGAGGGGCCGGTGGGACTGCTTACCGATAAGAAGGCTCTGCACATCCAGGCCCGCGGCGGTATCTATTCCGAAGGCCCGGCGGCGCAGATGGAGATGGGCCACCGGTACCTCGGGGTCATCATGCAGTTCTTCGGCATCCCTTCGTTCGAAGGCCTGTTCGTCGAAGGACATAACCAGTTCCCTGACCGTGCGCAGCAGATCAAGGAAGACGCAATCGCCCGCGCCCGCGAGCTCGCACGCACCTTCTAGAGGTCTCTTTCCGGCAAGATAAATGCCTGTCGTCCTTTTAGGACGGACCGTTCCGAGCCGCTATTGCCTCAGTCGGGCGCGATCCGCGGCCTGCTGTTCGAGCCGGAAGGTGTGCGGGGCAGCCTCCGCCTCCGGTGACCGGCTGTTTTGGCAGGGCGTAGGAGCGCATCTGATTTCCTTTATTTGCGGTGGGAACCATCCAAAAGCGGGATTAACGCACCGTACTTCCGCTATGTTTCATAGACGGCTGCCGCGCCGGCAGGATCGAGCCTTGGCGAGATATCCGTTCTTAATCTTTCAACAAAATCCCCCATACGACGGAGACAGGCTCCGGGTATGGGGGATTTGTATTCTTCCCGCACGCGGGAGGCTGCACTCCGGCCATCTTCTTACGCCAAGGCCGCCCGGGACGCTGCCGGTACTGTCAGGTCCCACTTCCGCAGGCCGGCCACGAAGCACTCGCCTTCGGAGAACAGCTTGATCCCTCGGGACTTTGCTCCCGGGTAGATCCGCGCGGTCATGACCTTGTGTCCGTCCTGGATGAACACTTCCACGGAAGAACGGTCCACGAAGATGCGCAGCGTCAGCTTACCGTCCTCCAGGCTAACCTCTGTGCGGCGTTCCCCCCCTGGGCCGATGCCCGAACGATCCCTGTCCAGCACCAGCGCCTGCTCTGCGGCCAGGTACGTCAGGACCGTTTCTTCGCCGCCGTGGGTCCGCAGCTTCAGACCGAACGCGGATGCCGCCCCTGCCTGGAACTCCACCTGCAGCTCGTAGCTGTCCCCGTCCGTCTCTAGCTCCCATTCCCCCTGCAGGGCCTTCCCGTGCAGTTCATACGGGTTCGTCCGGTAAGCTTCGATCTCCTGAACCGGACGGAATACCAGCCGTCCTTCCTGCAGCAGCACCTCTCTCGGAAGCGTCATGGCGCCCGCCCAATTGTGGCCGTCCTGGGTTGGCATCGCGCTCTCCCACATATCCATCCATCCGATGAGGATGCGGCGGCCCTGCGCGTCTTCGGTCGTCTGGGGAGCATAGAAGTCAAAGCCATAATCTGCCGGATGATAACCGCCGTAGTGGAAACGGCCCCGCTCCAGATCCAAAGTGCCGATCATATAAGTCGTGGAATGCAGGTTGCGGTAGTCGTCTCCCTGCGCCGGTACCCGCTGCGGTGACATGATCAGCACATCCTGGCCGCCGAGCCGGAAGAAGTCCGGACACTCCCAGTTGTCGCCAAGCGTCCCGTCACTCTTCGCAGGGATGCCCGCGAATTCCCATGCCTGCAGATCCGCGGACCGGTAGAGCAGCACCAGGCCGCTGCCCTGCCCGTCATTGGAGCCCAGCACAGCATAATATACCCCGTCCCGGGAGAACACCTTCGGGTCGCGGAAGTCCTTGCGGGAGACACCCTCCGGAATCTGAGAGAGCCCGATGACCGGATTGGCCTCGGCTTTGACGAAATTCACCCCGTCCTCCGAGACGGCAAGGCACTGGGTCTGAACGTAATCGTTGTCTTTGTCCGGACCCGTCACGACATGCCCCGTGTACATCAGGATCAGCCTGCCGTCCTTCTCCACCGCGCTGCCGGAGAAGCAGCCTCCGCTGTCATACGGCCGGTCCGGCGCGAGGGCGACCGGAAGATACTCCCACGAGATGAGGTCGCGGCTGACCGCATGGCCCCAGTGCATCGGCCCCCAGACCGACGCGTAAGGGTAATGCTGGTAGAACAGATGGTAGACTCCGCCGTAGTGGATGAATCCGTTCGGATCGTTCATCCATCCGAGCTCGGCCATGAGATGATAGTTCAGGCGGTGCTCCTGCCGGACTTCAGACTTGTGTTCGGAAATATAGTGTTCGGCTTGCTGTAGTGTGTATTGGATATGGAGCCCTCCCCTGCATTTATTTGATGGAACCCTGCATAACCCCTTGAATAATGTACCGCTGCGCGAACAAATAAACCACAATGACCGGCAGAATGGTGAGCATCAGCCCCGCCATCAGCGGACCATAGTCCACCGTGTAGGTGCCGAAGAAGTAGAAGGTCGACAAAGGCAGCGTCCGCTCCTCCGGTTCAACGAGCACCAGGGACGGCAGCAGAAAGTCGTTCCAGATCCAGATGACATTCAGGATGGCGATCGTCGTGGTGGTCGGTGTGAGCACCGGAAAGACGATGCGGAAGAACGTCTGCGTCCGGGTGCACCCGTCCATCATCGCCGCTTCCTCCAGTTCGGCGGGAATGCCCTTCACGAAGCCGTGGTAGATGAACACCGCCATCGCGCTTCCGAACCCGACGTACATGTAGATCAGCGACCATTTGCTGTCGAGCATACCGATCGAGCCGTAGATCTTCACGAGCGGAATCATCAGCGCCTGGAACGGAATGATCATCGAGGAGAGCATGAGGAAGAACGTATACTGATTGAAGCGGGTATTGTGGCGGACGAAGTAGTGCGCCGTCATGGAAGAGAACAAGGACAGGAGCAGCACGCTGACGGCCGTGATGATCACCGAGTTCACGAAGGCGTCCATATAGTTCATTTTGGCAAAAGCGCTGATATAGTTGGACAGATTCCAATCGGTCGGCATTGCCAGCGGGCTGGATGTGATCTGCTTGTTCGCCTTGAACGAATTGACGAAGAGCAGGATGAACGGAACGATAAACAGGAAGAGGCCGGCAGTCAGCAGAGCGATCGGGGCCCATGAAACGGAAGCTTTGTTCCCTGCAGCTTTCATTACGCTTCCACCTCCATCTTCTTGCTGAAGTAGACCTGCACCAGCGTCACGGCGGTAACGAGCAGGAACAGGATGAAGGCTTCCGCCTGGCCTACCCCGTAATCGTGAGAGCGGAACGCCTTCTCGTAGACATGCATGGCGACCATCTCCGTGCTCTTGAACGGCCCGCCCTTCGTCAGAGCAAAGTTCACGTCATAGACCAGGAACCCCCGCTGCAGCGACAGGAACACGCAGACGATGAACGACGGGACGATCATCGGCAGCACCATGCGCCGAAGACGGGTCCAGCCGCTGGCGCCGTCGATGGATGCCGCCTCGAGAATATCCTTCGGCACGTTCATCAGCCCCGCGACATAGATCACCATCATGTATCCGGCATACTGCCAGACCGTTACGATGATAAGAGCCCAGAGCGCCTTGTCCGGCGTGGAGAGCCACGAAGCCCGGAACAGTCCGATATCGTAGGTTTTTCCAAGATAGACCAGCACATTGGAGAAAATAAACTGCCAGATAAAGCCAAGAACGATCCCGCCGATGAGATTCGGAACGAAAAAGCCCGCACGGAAGACGCTCTGCCCCTTGAGTCCGCTGGTCAGCAGATAGGCCAGCCCGAACGCCACCACATTGATGCCCACAACGGTAGCTCCAACGAATTTCAGCGTGAGGTAGAACGATTTCCAGAAGTCCGTATCCTGAAACACCGAGACGTAATTCTCGAAGGCAACGAAGGTCAGCTCCTTCGAGATGCCGTCCCAGTTCGTAAATGTGAGATAGATGCCGAAGACAAACGGCAGAATCATAACGGTCGTAAATGCAAACAACGTAGGGCCGGTAAACAGGAGCCGGGTACGGAACCGGTTCAAGCGCCCTTTTTCTGCGATCATAACTTCCCTTCCTTTCCGAATCCATACGGTTCTCCGCGGACAAAAGCAATGGATAAGACGGTGTGCGTCTTATCCATTACCGCCAGTCTTATGACGCTCGCTTAGAGCACAGACACGTATCTGCGAAGGCTACTTGACGGACTTCCAGTAGCTCTCGATATCCTTGATGAGCTCGGCACGGTCCCCCGTCTTCGACAGGTACTTCTGCATGGCGGCCCCATTCTTCGCCCAGTGGTCTGCGGGCAGGGTCCCCATCGCTTCCTGCGTCTTCCCGCGTGCAATGTAATCCTTAATGGACTTCGCCAGCGGATCCTGCGGCTCCAGCTTGATATTCTTGAAGGCCGGAATCAAGCTCGCCTTGTTCACGAGGAAATCCTGCCCCTTCTCCTCATAGACCATCCAGTTCAGGAACGTCTTGGCGGCAGCCAGCTGCTCCGGCGTGCTCTTCTCCTTGTCGAGTACAAGCCGCTTCGAGACTGCGGCCGCGATCTGCGAGTTGCCGAAGTCTTCCGGGTTGTCGCTCAGCGGAACCGGAAGGAAGCCGTACTGGCCGCCGGCCGTATCGAAGCTCTGAATCTGCGGCCAGGCCCAGTTGCCCATGAACCACAGGCCGACTTCGCCTTTGCCGAGCAGCTCCGGCCCCCGCTCGTATGTACCTGATAAGGCGGATGCCTCGTCGATGTTGTTCTTCATCATGAGATCGAACGTATCCATCAGGCCGCCGAACACCTTATTGTTCGCCAGACCGCCCTTCCCGGCCTTAAGCTCTTCAATCCATGCCGCCACCTTCGCCGTATCCGGCGATTGGGCCGAGTAGGCAAGAGACAGGTAGTGCGCGCCGAGAGACCAGTCCATCGGCGAGATGACCAGCGGAGCCGTACCCGCAGCCTTGATCCGGCCCATGAGCTGCTCCAGATCCTGCCTCGTCTTAACCGAGGACGGATCGAAGCTGCCGCCCGCCGCCTTGTCCAGCACCGCCTTGTTATAGATCAATCCGAATCCTTCGATGGCCAGCGGGAACGCGAGCACTTTTCCATCCAGGGTGGAGCCGTCCAGGCTCTTGTCCACGGCATCCGCCTTCCACTTCTCCCCCGAGAGATCGGCGATGCGGTCCTTGAATTTGATCACGTCGGACGGGTCCAGCATCGTGATGGTAGCGGGGTTGCCTGAGGCATACAGGGCCGATGCCTTCTCGAACGGCGACTGTCCGGCAGGAACCGGAATGATCTCCATCGCTATATCAGGATGATCCGTCTTGAACGTTTTGGCGGCTTCCTCGAGCTGCTGCTGGATCTCCCCTTTGGAGTTCAGTAAGGTGATCTTCACTTCCTTCGATGTGCCGCCCGCACCTGCCGAATTCCCCTGCGGCGCCGATGAACTGCAGGCTGTAACCGTTGTCACCAGTGCCAAAGATAAGATCCATGCGCTCAGTCTCTTTCTACGTTTCATGCTGCTTCCCCCGTTCGACGAATGGTTTAGTTAGATATCAAGTGATGATGAGTACCGCTTTCAAACGTATTATAGTGCGGCTCCTGACGATATGTCAATCGTTTGACATATCAAACCTTTGACATAATGTATAAAAAAACCGCAAACCCTTATGCAGCAAGGGTTTGCGGGGAATCAAAAAGTTATGTCGTTTCCCGTTCCACCAGTTCAACGGAGAGAATGTGCTCCCGGACGGTCAGCTCCTCGTCCAACTGCTTCAGGATCAGCTCCACGGCCAGCCGTCCGATTTCGCCGATCGGCTGCCTGATGGTCGTCAGCGCAGGATGCAGCCACGAAGCCGCATTGACGTCGTCATAGCCGACGATCCGCACGTCCCGCGGGATTTCTTTGCCGAGCCTGCGGCAGATCTTGACCGCGAAGGCCGCAATAATATCGGAGGTGGCGAACACCCCGTCAATGTCGGGATGCTCCCTAAGCACCGCTTCGAGCTTCTCCTCGTATTGATTCTGGTCGAACACGTTCATGTCCGTCTGCACGACGACATGCTGGACCCCATGCCGCCGCACGGTCTCCAGGAAGGCGTCCGTCCGGCGGTTGGCCAGCAGCTGCAGGTCCAGGTTGCCGCAGATATGCGCGATCTTGCGGCATCCCCTGTCCACCAGATGCTGCGCCGCGAGTTCGCCGCCCCGGTAGTTGTCGGCCGAGATATACGGGATGCTCTCGTCGATCAGCCGGTCGACCGTCACGATCGGATGCCGGAGATTGCGGTACTCCTCCACCTCCAGTGTATGGGAGCCCATGATGATGCCGTCCACCCGGTTGCGCTTCATCATTTCGATGTAATCCCGCTCCTTCACCGGATCGAGGTGGGAGTTGCACAGCAGCACCTTGAAGCCGCTGCGGTGGGCGTGGAATTCCACATGGCTCGCCAGCTCGCCGAAGAAGGGATGCGAGACATTCGGAACAATGAGTCCGATGAGATTGGACTGCTTCTTGAGCAGCGAACGCGCAATCTCGTTCGGCTGGTAGTGAAGTGCTTCCATCGCTCCGTATACTTTGCGCCGGGTCGCTTCGCTGATATACCCCCGGTTATTGAGCACGCGGGATACCGTCGTCACGGAGACACCCGCCATTGCCGCTACATCGTTTATCGTTGCCATTACCTGCCCCTTTGTGGACCGTCCGGAGATTAAGAAAAACGGTTACAGCGGGTATTTCATACAGTCCTCCCGCCCGAACCATGCCAGAGTCATATACCCACCTTCAAGCTTATTGTAACACAGGAAGGAGCGGAATTTTACAAATTCCAAAGGCGGCGCGGGCATCTAATCGACAGCGCTCCTGAATACAATGGCATTACAAGGCAGGTGAGCGAACATGAACTATGAAAGCATCGAACTCCAGGCGGGAGACATTCTCACGGCTTGCGACAACGAACTGCTGATTCCTACGGGCTACCTCGGCCACAGCGCCCTTGCCATCGGGCCGCAGCATCTGGTGGAAGCCGTCATGAATTATCCTTATATCCGTGTCGTGCCGAAAAAGGATTTCTTCGAACCGCATCCCACATCGGCCGTTTACCGTCCGCGCGACCCGGAGATCGGCAGGAAAGCCGCGTCGCTCGCTTACTCCTATTACGGGCAGAGCGAGCGCAACCGCAAAATGGGGATTGTCCGCCCTCCGTTCTCTTTCTCTCCCCAGGTGCCGCTGCAGGATCCGTGGACCTCGGTCTACTGCTCTAAGCTCGTCTGGTTAAGCTATTATTACGGGGCCGGCGTGGCTCTGCCCAACGATCACGGGCTGTTCACCCCCGAGGATATCGACACCTTCCTCAGCCGGGACCCGAACTTCCTTTGTGTGTACCGGCATCCTGACTTCCATTTCCTCATCGATTCGTAACCCGGGGCATCCACCCAAGTTGGGCCGCTTCAGGACACCGGCCCAGGGCACCTCCACTCCTGCCGCATAGAATATACAGAAATAACTAATAAGGAGTGGTTACACGATGGCAGGATTTGGTGTAGACGCAGGGTTTGGTTTGGACGCAGGGCTTCACGCGAACGCGCATCTCAACGCGCATGCAGGGGTTGGCGCAGGTTACGGCCACGGTCATCATGGCTACGGCTACGGCGGCTTCACAACCGTTGGCGTCATCCTCGTACTGTTCATCCTTCTGGTCATCGTGACCCGCGCTTTCATCTAAGAAAGCTGATGCCGCCCTGCCTTGAGTACACCGGGTGAGGGCGGCAGCAGACCGGCTGGCATCATACCAGCGGCCGGCCGGTCTGTCCGTCACGGGACTCCCACTCCCAGGTTGTACATAACGATGCACCGCCCGGCAGCCGGCCGCCCTTCTCATCCGCCGTCCCTGAAACCAGAAAGCACAAGAACCCTCACCGTCCTCCTTTTGCGGACGGTGAGGGTTTGTTATTTCTGGAGCATCCTTAAGAGGCCAGCGATGCTCCAGCGAATGAAACCCGCCGGGCGACCGCCCATCGGAGCGCATCCCAAAAAACCGGAAGGGCTTATTCCCTGCCGGCTTCGGCCGATGCTTCGGAAGTACATGCCCTGCTCGGGAGCGTTACTGGGCCGTAATCTGATACGTCGCCCGCTCGGTGACAAGCTGGAGCGCTTCTCCCTGCGGGGTTCCGTGCCACTGCCCGAGCAGCGGAATCTCATATTGGTCCTGCGGGAGCGGAGGATTCTCCTCCCCGTTCAGGACCGTACCGCTTCCATGCAGTACAAGCTCCTGGCGCGGGATATAGTCGTCCCCCCGGTTCGGAATCCCGTCCCGGAAGCTCACGTTCTCCAGCCTGATGCTCGTGAGGTCCAGGTCCTCCTGCTCCCTCTTCTCAATCTGAAGCGTTTGTCCCTTATGCGAATCCAGCCATGCCGTAATCTGATCCAGCTGTGTCATGCCTCTCATCCTCCCTGGTTCGGTTTTTCATTCCTGCCGTCTCATCTTATGGTAGTATGGGCAGATTGCCGCCCATTCTACACGCAGCCTTGACTCTTTTTACCCGTGGGCCGCGGAGGACAAACGATGCTCCGTCCCCCTCGCCGCCTGCTCTTCACTGCATCACCGGCACGCAGGCTCTCGGTACGAAGATCGATGTGCTGAATCGGCTGAACAGCAGTGCGCAGAGCCCGGTGTTAAACGGTGCGGTCACCCGTCTCGAAGAGCCCCGCACGAAGCTGAGCCGGCAGGCGGAGCTCGTCCAAGGGAGCTCGGCAGCGTTCGCCCAGAGAGCGCTGCTCCGGGACGCCCAGGCCAGCATCGCCTTCGGGCAGGAGCAGCTCGCCGCCCTGCAGGAGGATCTTCCCCGGTTCCGGGCCGGCCTCAGCGAAGCCTCCGCGGCGGTCACGGAGAACATGACGCGGTTCACGGACGCCGTGAACCGGGCGGTTCCGTTCATCCGCAGCGACCTGCCGAAGGTGGAGCAGCGGGTTCATGAAGCGGCCGATTAAGTGCGCAGCGACCTGCCGAACACTGAGGCGGACATCCGGCGCATGTCCGCCCTGATCCGAGAGAAGCTGCTGGTCCTGCGGGAGCGGAGTAGTGTTTTAATATAGCGTTGGAATCGGGGAACAATGGAAGGAAAGCACATCTCTCAATGCAATGGAATAAGGATTCCATCTTCCACCGAAAAACCTGTATCCATAAACTCTTGACAGCAGCCTCAATTTCCTAAAAACGCGCCGCCGTTAACATGAATCGTTTGACCGACCACATAGGAAGAATCGCCGGAGGCTAAATATAAATAAGCCGGAGCGATTTCTACAGGCTGAGCAGATCGTTTGACCAAAGTAATGCTTCCATAGGTTTGATAGACCTCGGGCGGATACGATGATGCAGTAAGAGGGGTCCAAACGGTTCCCGGCGCAACGGCGTTCACTCGAATCCCCCTAGGGATAAGTGATACCGCTAGAGCGCGGGTAAACGCGGAAACGGCCCCCTTGGATGCGGAATAATCGACAAATCCGGGGAAGCCTTCGACGGCCGCAATCGAGCTCGTATTGATAATGGTACCTCCTGCTTTCAGATGAGGGGCGACCGCTTTTGCAAAATAAAAGTAAGAAAAGACATTGGTTTTAAATGTACGTTCAAGCTGTTCTGCAGACAATTGCTCAAAGTTCAACGAAACGTGAAGCTCACCAGCGTTATTAATCAAGGTGTCGATTCGGCCGAATTCGGCTACAGTCTGCTGGACGACCTGTTGGCAAAAAGATTCGCTGCCTATATCACCGGCGAAGGTCAAGCATCTGCGGCCCAGCTGCCGAATGCGCTCCTTCGTTTCCATGGCATCACTATGCTCATTCAGGTAAACGACGGCGATATCTGCGCCTTCTTTGGCAAACAAATAAGCGACGGCGCGTCCGATTCCGCTGTCTCCCCCGGTAATGATAGCCACTTTGTCGCGTAATTTCCTTGTCCCGTAGTGAAGGGGATTTTCTGACACCGGTCTTGGAATCATAACCGATTCAATACCAGGCTGACCGGGTTGATCTTGAAGCGGAAACTCCAAGGGTAAAGCTTCACATTTTGTGATATGACCGTAGTACGAGCGCATAACACATTCCTCCAACAAACGGTTTATTTCAGGCTATTCCGCGAGATGAAACCGGGTGATTGCCTATTCAAAAAATTGGCGAATAACGACAACTATGGATTAAGTGGATTCTCCCAATGATTGTTTAAGGTCTAGGAAAAATCCCCATAATGATATGTAAGTATTATGTTTTTGAGGGTGTTTTTTTGAATAATGACAAAACACCAAGAAGGCCGCGATTGCTCCACAGTGCTGACGGTATCACTTATCTTTGGAGGCGGAGTCCTTATTTAGCTTTGTGGTGGGCCGCCTCATTTTCCGGTTTCGGAAAAGTTTTACATGGTCAATACGCACGAGGCATCCTGCTCACGTTAGCAGAGGTTTTTGTTAATTTGTTCAGTCACTTTAACGAAGCAATGGTGTATTCGTTATGCGGGCGTTTTGATTTGGCCAAAGCAACCCTGCAGCCCCGTTGGATGTATGGATACTTGGTGGTATATATTTACACTTTGTGGGACAGTTACCGCTCCACGCTCACATACAACCGGGTTAGTCATTTGGCGGAGCTTGAAAATGCCCGAATAAAGCCCATGGTTATACATCCAGTGGAGATTCAGTACCTAGAAAGAAAAAACCCGATCATGGGTGCTTTTTGGTCATTTGCTTTTCCCGGACTGGGGCTATTGTATAACCAAAAAATCGCACTTGGGATATATAACGTACTTTGGTGGTGGATCTTTGCCTCCATGTCCAATTTTTACGATTCGATATTTTTGCTGTTTTATGGACGTTTTGAAGAATCGATTGCGGTACTAAACGCACAATGGCTGCTATATATGCCATCAGTTCTCGGGGGTTCTGTTTATTACGGATACATTTTAGCAGTTGATCAAAATCATCTATTCATGGTTGAACAACAGCAATATTTTGAAGAACGCTATAAGGGAGAGAATATCCATATTTTTCCTTCAATAGGAGAGGAAAATGTTACTAGTCAGCACATTTGAGTACTCCCTCGAACTGGAAGAAGCATTAGCTGTTGTGGAAAAAATGGGGGTTGAAAAAAGCGATATTCTTTCGATACCGATGAAACTATATGCACCGGATCCCAGACAACTCACATTCCGATCGGAAGAGCGGAATGCTCGCGCCTTTGAAGTCGGAATGGCTCTGGCCACAGCTTTCGGCGTGGTTGGGGCAAGCGTTGGATTCGTATTCACATTAGGTCCCATACTTTGGGGATTGTTTTACGCCATTGTAGGATTTGGTATCGGTTTTGGGGGAGTCGCGTTCCTTAGTCATAAAAAGCAAAAAACAGCCCGCTCTCCCGGCAGACCCAAGCCAGAAGTGGTTGTCATCATCCAGTGCAGGCAAACGCAGTCTGAAGAAATCCAAAAGGTCCTGTGGGAGTACAGGGCTATTTCAGTTGGAGAAACGAAGACAATCGAGTAGGAGGAGGCGGCTAGCCTCCGTCCTCTCACACCACCGTACATGCGGGTCCGCATACGGCGGTTCCAAAAGGTTAACAAAGTTCCGAGTAACGAGAAAGCAAACTTTTAAGCCCTTTCGCTTCCCAGTAGGAAGTCGGGAGGGCATTGTTTGTGCTACGGGACATTTCCCACGGACCTCGACGGGAGTTTGCCAACATATAGGCAGCCCAGTTCGGAACGCCGAGCGCACGTAGTTCGCGAATGCGTGTCTTCACCCGTTTCCACTGTTTCCATAGACACATGCGGAGTCTTCTCCGAATCCACTTGTCAAAGGCTTGGCAGTGCGTCTTCGCCGAGGCTAGGCGAAAATAACCTAGCCAGCCCAGCATGTACTGGTTCAGGCGCCGGATGCGTTCCTCCATCGGTACAGGCTTGGTTCGGTTCGTCAGTTCCCGGACTTTCTCTTTGAATCGCGAAATTGTCTTAGGAGCCAGCCGAATCGTCGCCTGTTTGTTCGACAGGAAACTAAAGCCTAGGAATTTGCGGTTCCATGGCCGGTCCACTGCACTTTTATCCCGGTTCACTTTCAGTTTCAGCTTTCCTTCCACAAAGCGAATCACCGATTCCATCACGCGCTCCCCTGCTCGCTTGCTGGAGACAAAGATGTTGCAGTCGTCCGCATAGCGGACAAACCGCAGTCCCCGTCTTGTCAGTTCCTTGTCCAGATCGTCCAGCAGGATGTTCGCCAGAAGCGGACTGAGCGGACCGCCCTGCGGCGTGCCTTCCGGTGTGCGCTCCAACGCTCCATGCGACATGACTCCGGCGTTCAAATAGGAGCGGATGAGCTTCAGGACACGCTTGTCCTCCACCTTCCGTGCTACTCTAGCCATGAGCATGTCATGGTTCACCCGGTCAAAGAATTTCTCCAGATCCATATCCACGACCCATCTGAGGCCGCTTTGGATATAGCTTTGTGCCTGCTTTACGGCGTCATGCGCCCGTCTTCCCGGGCGGAAACCGTAGCTGTACCCCGAGAAATGTGCATCAAAAATCGGATTCATCACTTGCAGAAGCGCCTGCTGGAGAAAACGGTCCATTACGGTCGGGATGCCAAGCAGCCGTACACCGCCTCCGGGTTTGGGGATTTCCACCCGTTTGACTGGCGCGGGTCTGTAGCTTCCCGTCAGGAGGTTGGCTTTCACCTGTTCCCAGTGGGTTTTCAGGTAAGCTTGTAGCTCGGCTACCGTTACACCATCCACTCCGGGCGCTCCTCCGTTCTGTACCACTCGCTTGTAGGCGAGCCGAAGGTTGTGCCCTTCGAGCATCTTCTCCAGCAGCCTGCTCTGGCCTTTGCGAGAGAAAAGGTCGGCTTGTGCCGGCGAAGAACTCGGCGCTCCGGCATACCCTGGCGGCTTCACCGCTTCTCTCTGCCGCGAGCTCCCTTGCGGAATATTCTGCTGTCTCTGCTCTTCACGCGAACGCACCGGTTTCCTCTCTCCTTTCGGTTCAGCCCTTCCGCTTTCCGGCGTCCCGTACTCGCGTACTATGGCCTCTGCTGACTCCTGCGGATTCAGCGCGGCTTCTCAGCCGCGGTTACGAAGTCACTTCGCGTATCCGCAGGCCTCCCCAGATAAGAACGCCATCTGTCTGCCCGCGACCACCTAAGTTTACAGCATCAGCCCTTGGCGGCTTTGGATTTCGTCTTGTCTTGGAGACTCATCCGACTGACACTGCCTCAAATTAGGTTCGTGTACCTTGGCCCGTGCATTTGCCTCCGGCTTCCTTCAGATTCCGCCTCACGGCCGACACCCTTGCCCTTGGCTAACGGTAGGCGCTCGCCAGCCCCCGTTCGGGACTCTCACCCTAGAGATGGCGCCCATGCTGGGCGTACAAGGAAAAATAAGTCCCGGCCAGAGTCTGTCGGGATTTATTTATTTTGGCATGCCCAGCCTGGGCGTCCTCTTTAGGGTGTAAGTCCCGGGTCCTTCGATACTTGGCTTGAATTTTTAATAAGGAGATAATCCAGGTATCTCAAATGAACTAATATGATAGATGCTTGAAAAAGAATAGCTTTTTGGATGGTTTCCGAAGTAGTGGAGTAGTATAGGTGCAACAAACGATCGAATTGTTTGGCTTTCTGCATAATCGCAAGTTGAATTCCATCCAAATAGCTTGTAAATGTAGGTTCGGTGATAGAAGGAAGCACTAGCGGATCGCATGTCATTTGCTTGTATAAATCCTTTAATACGTCAAAGTTTGTTTTGTTATCCTGAATTAACACCCTTATAATCTCAGCCTGCCTGGGATCTTTCGTTAGAGCAAGCAGCCTTTCATTATGCTTCTGGGATTCCATAACCGATTTCAAGTTTTCGATGATTTGTCCAGGAGTAATCCCCAACATTTTTCCGCACTGGGCCATATCGATTCTCACCCCGGTTTGGGAATAAATTTTTAGTAATCAGGTATTGCAGCAGTGATCCGTGCAAAAAGGGGGTAGCCGCGAGAATAGCAATGATGCCCCTAATACTTGTATATTCAGCCGTATAGTAGATGTTCGGAGCTCCTAAATACATGGTTACAAATTTGGGGAGAACCTCCGCTTCGAGCGATCTTACTTTACTCAAACCTTCTAAGTAATTCTTCACATTAGGTGATTTTACGTGTGGAATTTTCAGTTCGGTACAGGAGATAGCTTGATATAATTCGCCGATTCTTTTCATGTTAAGGGCATTTTCGGTTTGGAGCTTCTTCAGAAGATCCGCCTGTTCTTGATCGGGAGCCATGCCAATCAGTTGATCGTAATATCCGTTGATTTCAAGCAGCAGCCTTGCCAGCTCTTGCAATTGTTCTAAAGAAACTCCATAGATTGTTCCGCAAGTATTCACTTTGAAAACCACCTGTTCATCCATTGAGTAATTCCTGTTTGCCGCTTACATGGGCTGCATACATGAAATTTAAATTCGCCGCTTGGGCGTTTTTTTCTGCGGAAATTCTCAAAACCAAACTTAATAAATCGGGTACGACCGTAGACATCAATTGAACATATTGCCTGGAAATATAAATGTTATACAGTATTGCATCTTCAATCCCATCAATATATTTTGCAAATCCGGGTATGGTTACTGGCAAAATAGTTGGCGGTTTTCCGGTTAATTTCATGTACAGTGAGGCTGAGTCCGAAAGGGCCTTCATGCTTTCGGTATGCATTTGCCTCAGCTTTTTCTTATCTCCTTCGGTAGGTGCCCTCATGAGTAACGTTTCGTAGAGCTTTACCAACACGGCGCTCTTTTGGATGATATCCTGCAGTTTCTCACTTTGAATGCCAACTAATGGACCGCTGTCATGCACGTTAAAAGACCCCCCGCCCAAGTTGGTGTATTATATGAAGTCATCTAACCATGGGTTACTAACTGGCTTTTATTTATTGGAGCAATCATGATGATTCATGGGCCGCAGAGGACAAACGAAGCTCCGCCCCCGCCTGCTCTTCACTGCATCAGCCCCGCTGCCGATGGATAAAGTAATCCAATAGAGAGAAGGAAAGGAAACCAAGTCCATGAACATCCTCAACATCTATGCCCGGGACTGGCGCAATATCGCCAAGGTGCCTACCGGCATTTTCCTGATGATCGCCCTAGTCCTTCTGCCCTCCGTCTATGACTGGGTGAATCTCGTTGCCGTATGGGACCCTTATGCCCATACATCCGGAATCCGGATCGCTGTGACCAGCCGGGACGAGGGGGCCGTAGTCCAGGGCAAAACGGTCAATGTGGGCACCGAGGTCGTAGAGAGCCTGAAGAAGAATACGAAGCTCGGCTGGACCTTCGTGGACGAAGGAGAAGCGGAGCGGGGCGTGGAGGAGGGGGATTACTATGCCTCCCTGCTCATTCCCCCCGACTTCTCCGCCAAGCTGACCAGCATCCTCAGCGGACAGCCGCAGAAACCCGCCATCGTCTATACCGTGAATGAGAAAATCAATGCCGTCGCTCCCAAGATCACCGGCAGCGGCGCCTCTTCCGTTGCGGGCCAGATCCGGGAAAACTTCATCGCTTCCGTCAGCGAGGCCATCCTGACGCAGCTGCGGGAAGCCGGTATCCGGCTGGAAGAGCAGCTGCCGAGCATCCGCCGCGTAGAAGACGGCGTGCTGGCGCTGGAAGCCCGCCTGCCGGAGCTCGCGGCTGTGGGGCAGAAGGTGCTGGAGGTCGAAGCGAAGCTGCCCGCCATCCGCTCCAAGGCGGAGAAAGTCGCCGGTCTCGAGGAGCGCATTCCCCAGCTGGAGGAAGCCGGCGCGGCGATCCTCCGGGTGGAAGAGCACTGGCCGGAGATTCAGACGGCGGCAGACAGCATCGTCCGGCTGCAGGAGAAGCTGCCGGAGCTGCAGCGGGCCGCAGGCCTGGTGACGGAGCTCGACCGGAATTTCTATAAGGTCGAGGATACGCTGACGCGGGCTTCGGAGGATGCCCGGAAGGCCGGAGCCGTCGTCGACGCGGCACTTACGGCGCTGCCGAAGCTCGCGGCCATCGCGGAGGATGGAGGGGCCTTCGCCGACGGGCTCTCCGGCTTCCTTGAGAAGCATCACGCCGCGCTCGACGCCATCCCGCCCGTTGTGAAGCAGAATCTGCTGCTCCTGCAGCAGACCGCGGATGCCGTGACCCAGCTCACGGAAACGCTTCAGGCAGCAGACCTCGACCCGAAGGCCGCCCTGGCCCTGCTCTCGTTCGCGGGGGAGCGGCTTGCCGCCGGCACGCAGGCTCTCGGTACGACGATCGATGTGTTGAATCGGCTGAACAGCAGTGCGCAGAGCCCGGTGTTAAGCGGCGCGGTCACCCGTCTAGAAGAGCTCCGCACGAAGCTGAGCCGGCAGGCGGAGCTTGTCCAAGGGATCTCGGCAGCGCTCGCCCAGGGAACGCAGCCGGCCAAAGAGCTCACGGCTTCGCTGAACGCCCTCTCCAGGGAGGTCAGCGCGGGCCTCGGCTCCATTCTCGCCCGCTACGACAGCGAGATCGTACCGGCCATGGCCGAGGCGCTCGCACGCCTGGAGCGGACAGCGAAGAATGCCGCCGATGTACTGCAGACGGCGGCGGGGCAGCTGCCGACGATCGAGGCGCTGCTCCGGGACGCCCAGGCCGGCATCGCCTTCGGGCAGGAGCAGCTCACCGCCCTGCAGGGGGATCTTCCCCGGCTCCGGGCCGGCCTCAGCGAAGCCTCCGCGGCTGTCTCGGAGAACATGACGCGGTTCACGGACGCCGTGAACCGGGCGGTTCCGTTCATCCGCAGCGACCTGCCGAAGGTGGAGCAGCGGGTTCATGAAGCGGCCGATTATGTGCGCAGCGAACTGCCGAACACCGAGGCGGACATTCGGCGCATGTCCGCCCTGATCCGGGAGAAGCTGCCGCTGGTGGAGTCCGGCGTCCACCAGGCCGCGGACCTGGTGCGCACGGAGCTGCCCGCGCTGGACAGCGCCGTCCGCAAGGCGGCGGACCAGATCCGGGCGCTGAAGGGGCACGGCGGCGATATTGAAGAGCTCGCCAGGCTGCTGCGGGGGGACATCCTGCAGGAGAGCGACTTCCTCGCGAACCCTGTCGTTCTTCAGGAGAACCGCAAATACCCGGTGCCCAATTACGGCTCGGCGATGTCCCCCTTCTACGCTGTACTGTCCCTCTGGGTCGGCGCGACGCTGCTCATCTCGCTCCTCCGGATCGATGTCGATGAGTCCTACGGCCACTACAAGGGCTATGAACTCTATCTCGGCCGGCTGCTGACCTTCCTGACGATCGGCGCCCTGCAGGCGCTGTGCCTGTCGCTCGGCGATATTTATCTGCTTGGCGCCTATGTGGTCGACAAGGGCTTGTTCGTCCTCTTCTCGGTCCTGATCAGTGCCGTCTTCGTGACGATCACCTACACCCTGGTCTCCGTCTTCGGCAACACCGGCAAGGGCATCGCGATCATCTTCATGGTGCTCCAGTTCACCAGCTCGGGCGGCACCTTCCCGATCTCCACCGCTTCGCCCTTTTTTCAGAGCGTCAATCCCTTCGTTCCCTTCACCTACGCCATCTCCCTGCTGCGCGAGACGGTAGGGGGCATGCTGCCGAAGACGGTCATCCGGAGTGCGCTGTGCCTGCTCGCCTTCATTCCGGCCAGCCATGCGCTCGCCCTCGGGCTGAAGCGGCCGCTCGCCCCCTATACCCGGCGCGCAGCGGAAAAAGCGAAGATGACCAAGGTCATCTCTTGACCCGTACGGGACAAACAAACAGACCGGATGTCCCGGGGGTACATATACTGGGGTGAGGTTCAAAACAAGAAGAGGAGTGAAGCTCAATGTCTTGCCCGAAATGTCCGACCCAGCGGGTGTTCGATCCTCCGCGCAAGGTGTACCGTGATTTCTACCATCCGCAGATCGTCGAGGTGATCCACAACGTCGAGATCGTCAACCGGCACCACTGCGTACCGGTTCCGTGCCACATCGTCACGTATACGGTCCGCGACGAATTCTGCCCTTCCCCGCTGACCGGTGCGGCGGAGGCACAGGTGCTGTCCAAGAAGAAAAAGGCGAAGCGCAAGTAAGGTCCCGGCTCCCTTCGCAGGAGCGGCGAGAATGGCTGACGGAGGCATCCGTCAGCCTCTTCGTGCATAGACCGGCCTTCCCGGCGGGGACGGGCTCCCCAATGGACAAAGTGAGCGCTTTATGATACGTTGATGAGGAAAAGATTAGGTGCCCCGGCATAAGCTCCGGGGGTAACAGGGAATCGGGTGCAAGTCCCGAGCGGTCCCGCCACTGTATTCGGGGAGTCCCGCCCATTCATGTCACTTGATGACGCAAGACATCAGGGAAGACGGGCTAAGACGAAGATCCGAGAGCCAGGAGACCTACCTAATCCGAACACCCAGACGCCTTCGCGGAGAGGAGAGGTGTACGAGCCATGAACCGGCAGTGAAGCCCCTTGCCGTCTATTGCGACGTACCCGTGACCAATCCCTTGGGATTGGTTTTTTTGCGTGGAACGGCCCGCCCTTAAGGAGCGGCGAAGCCGTTCTTTGATTGTCCGCCATTATTCACACGGGAGGAATTCAAAGTAACATGTCATCATCCAAAACAGTTTCTACCCTGCTGCTTGTCCTGGGCTTTACGGTCTACCTGCTGGCCGGCTCCCCGCAGCCGGTCTACGCCATGCACATCATGGAAGGCTTCCTGCCTATCGGCTGGGCCTTGTTCTGGTGGGCGGCGTTCCTCCCGTTCTTCCTGCTGGGGCTCCGGGCCCTCAAGCGGATTACGCGGGAAGCCCCTGAGCTCAAGCTCCTGCTCGGCCTCGCCGGGGCCTTCACCTTCGTGCTGTCGGCCCTGAAGATTCCGTCGGTGACAGGCAGTTCCTCCCACCCTACGGGAACAGGCCTTGGCGCCGTCATGTTCGGCCCGCTCCCCATGAGCGTGCTCGGTTCGATCGTGCTTCTTTTCCAGGCCCTGCTGCTTGCCCACGGCGGGCTGACGACCCTTGGCGCGAACGCCTTCTCGATGGCCGTAGCCGGCCCGGTGGCGGGCTTCGCGGTATACCGCTCCCTCTCGCGTATCTCGGGCAGGCCGAGGCTGTCCATCTTCGCCGCTGCCGCCGCAGCCGATCTTACCACGTATATCGTCACCTCGGTTCAGCTAGCTCTGGCCTTCCCTGCCGAGAGCGGCGGGATCCTCGGATCGCTGGCCAAATTCCTCGGCATCTTCGCCGTGACACAGATTCCTCTGGCGGTAACGGAAGGACTGCTCACCGTGCTGATCTGGAACTGGCTGCAGACCCACAGCCCCTCGGAGCTGACCCTGCTGCAGCACCGAATGAAAGGAGTACGCACCCATGACTAATACGTCCAAAAACCTATTGCTGCTGGCGTCGGTTATCCTGCTGTCCGCCGTCCCTCTGCTCCTGGTGGATGGAGACTTCGGAGGCGCGGACGGCGCCGCGGAAGAGCTGATCGGCGCCATCGCCCCCTCCTATGTGCCCTGGATCGCTCCGCTGCTGGAGCCTCCGGCCGAGACGGAGAGCATGCTCTTCGCCCTGCAGGCCGCGGCGGGAGCGGGCTTCATCGGCTACGTCTTCGGCTACTTCAAGGGCAGGGCCTCCAAACCCAAGGGGGACGATCACGCATCATGATCCGGCAGATCGATACGATAGCCTACACGAACCGGCTGGGCGACGTGCCGGCCCTGTGGAAGTCCGGGCTCGCCGCCGCTCTGCTCCTGCTCACCTATACGGCCCACGGGACGGTGCAGGTGCTCATTATCCTGTGGATGGTCCGTTGGACCATCCGGCATGCGCGGGTTCCGCTGCCCTTCTACCTGACCCTCCTCGGCAGCGCCTGCCTGTTCTATGCCGTCAGCCTGCCCGCGCTCATCGTTGAATTCGCTCCTTCGTCCTCCCTGCCAGAGCGCTGGGGGACGTCCGGACCGGTATGGCCCCTTCTCACGCTTCCTTCCTGGACGGCCTATGTGACCCAGAACGGACTCCACACAGCGGGAAGCCTGTTCCTGCGGATGCTCGCCGGGCTCTGCTGCATGTTCTTCCTGATGCTGACGACACCCTTTCCGAAGCTCCTGCTCGTCATGAGAACCCTGCGGGTGCCGACGCTGGCGATCGAGCTCATGCAGATCATGTACCGCTTCCTGTTTCTGCTCTCGGAGACGGCCCAGCAGCTCTATACCGCTCAGCGGGCCAGAGGCGGCCAGGCAGGCTTCCGCGGGCGGCTCCGGGATACGGCCTCGCTCGTATTCCGCCTGTTCGGCCGGACAATGGAGCGCTACAAGGGACTGTCCCACGGCCTCGCCTCCCGAGGATACACGGGCGACATTCTTCCCCTGCCCGAGCCGGGGGCGCCCGTGCCGCTGCGATTCAGACGGGAAGGCTGGCTCGGCCTGCTGCTGCTTCTCTGCGTGGAAGCCGGCCTGCGCTGGGGAGGGGGAGCTGCGTGAGAAATACTGCCGAAGGGAAGACGGGCAGCACGCTTCCTCCCCTGCTGGAAGCGCGCGACGTGTCGTTCAGCTACCCGGGCACGCGGAAGGATGCCCTCCGCGGATTGACGCTTTCGATTCCCGCCGGACAGAAGACAGCCATCTGCGGCCACAACGGCTCCGGCAAGTCCACCTTCTTCCTGCATGCCATCGGCATTCACCGCCCGGCCGCCGGAGCGCTGCTGTGGAAAGGGCAGCCGGTCTCCTATCAGGCCGGGGCCCTGCGCCGGTGGCGGCAGCAAGCGGGGCTGGTCTTCCAGGATCCGGAGCATCAGCTCATCCTGAATACGCCCTATGAAGATATAACTTACGGGCTGCGGAATGCGGGGGTCTCCGAGGAGGAGATCCGCCTGCGAACCCGCAGCATTCTCGCGTCGATGGGTCTCACCGAGCTCGCCGACACGCCGATCCACCACCTCAGTCTCGGCCAGAAGAAACGCACCGCCCTGGCCGGTGTCCTGGCGCTGGAGCCGGAGCTGCTGCTGCTGGACGAGCCCACCGCCTACCTGGATCCGGCCTCGGAGCGCCGGCTCATTGAAGAGCTCGACCGGATCCACGGCAGCGGGGTGACGGTCGTGATGGCGACCCATGACACGAACCTGGCCTATGCCTGGGCCGACCGGGTGCTCGTCATGGACGGCGGCCGCTGTCTTCTCGAAGGCCCCGCGCCGGAGGTCTTCAGCCGCAAAGAGGAGCTCCACCCGCTGGGCATCACGCCTCCCCTGCTGCTTGAGCTCTGGGAGGCGCTGCCCGCCTCGGTCCGGGGCAGCGCACCTCCCCCGCGCAGCACGGAGGCGTTCAAGCAGCTTCTGGGCACGGTGTGACCGGGCGGTACTGCCGGGAAGCTGCCGCTCGCCGCGCCCGTCCCGGAGTGCACACCAAAGAAGCTGACCCCGCAGCAGCGGGCGTCAGCTTCTTTGGTGTATGGACCCGGGCGCCGGTCAGCCGATGATGATCCGGCCTTCCGGATAGCGGTACAGCTCCTTCGGCGGCTTGCTCTGCAGCGCAAAGGCGAGCGTCACCAGCCCGACCCTTCCGCAGAACATCAGCAGCATGATGACGGTCTGGCCGGCCGGCGTCAGCTCCGGCGTGAGCCCCATGCTCAGTCCCACCGTTCCGAAGGCCGACGTGGCCTCGAACAAGACGGTCATGAAGTCCCGGTCCTGCAGCGTCAGCAGGATCATCGTCGCGGCCACGATCACCGCTACGGCGATCAGCGTCAGGGTCACCGCCTTTTGAATCAGGTATTTTGGCATGCGGCTGCGGAACAGCACCACATCTTCTTTTCCCGTCAGCACAGCTCTTACGGCACCGACCAGGAGGGCAAAGGTCGTAATCTTGAGTCCGCCCCCGGTCGAGCCCGGAGCCGCCCCGATGAACATCATGATGACCATCATGAACTGGGTGGCCGCATGCAGTCCGGCAATATCCACGGTATTGATGCCTCCCGAACGAAGGCTGATCGCATGGAACACGGAGACCAGCAGTTTGCTGTCCCAATCCATACCGCCCAGTGTCCGTTCATTCGAGTACTCGAACACCAGGAAGATCACCGCACTGGTTAAGGTCAGAATCCCCGATACCGACAGAACCACTTTGCTGTGCAGGGACAGCCTGCGGGTACGCGGATAGTCCACGATGTCCGACATGACGATGAAGCCCAGTCCGCCCGCGACGATCAGAAACATCGAGACCAGGTTGATCCCCACATGATCCACATAGGGCATGAAGCCGCCGATGATCTCAAATCCCGCATTATTGAAGAGCGACACTGCATGGAATATCCCATAATAGAGGGCTTTTCCCCAAGGAAGCTCCCCCGCCCACTGCAGGGCAAAGACCAGGGAAGCGACCGCCTCGACCGTAAAAGCGTAGATGAACACTTTGATGATCAGCCTCACAATGCCTTCCACACTGTCCTGATTCAGCGACTCCTTGAGCACCAGCCGGTCCCGCAGTGAAATCCTCTTCCGCAAAGCGAGAGCAATCCAGGTGGCCGTTGTCATGAAGCCGATCCCCCCAAGCTGGATCATGACCAGAATCACGATTTCTCCGAACAGCGTGAATCTTGTACCGGTATCCATGACGACCAGTCCGGTTACACAGGTTGCCGACACGGCGGTGAACAGGGCATCCATCACCGGAATGCGGCCGCCCCCGACCGAAGCCGCCGGCAGGGACAGCAGAACCGTTCCGATCGCGATAATCAAGGCGAAGCCGGCGGCCAGTATGCGCGGCGGTGTAATGAACGGTTTATTCCCAATCAAATCGTTACTTCCTCCTTTTCCAGCTGCTGCCGCACCAGATCTTCCCCTATTCCCGGCCTTGCGGACTACGGGTCTGCAGGGGGGCGGTCCGTTCCTTACAAGATAGGCGACAGCAGCCTCGATATCGATTCTTTGAAACGGATCCAGCCGGAGCGCCGCCGATATTCCTGCAGCGTAAGGATACGGGACACGCCGATGTCCCTATGGAAGGCCTCCATGAGCTCACGGGATATTCCCTCGTCGTACAGGAAGGCATTGACTTCGAAGTTCAGCTTGAAGCTTCGTACATCGATGTTGGCTGTTCCGACGGAGGCCATCTGCCCGTCGACCACGAGCGTCTTGGCATGAATGAAGCCGCTGCCGTAGAGGTAGACCACCGCTCCCGACTTCAGGAGTTCACCGATATGGGATAGGGATGCCCAATAAACAAACGGATGATCCGGTTTATCGGGAATCATGATGTTCACCCGCACCCCGGAGAACGAAGCGATCCGCAGCGCATCCAGTATGCTTGCATCCGGGATGAAATAGGGCGTCTGAATATAAATGGACTCGGATGCGGAGGAGATCATTTTTAAATACCCGTTCTTGATATGCTCGAACTCGGAATCGGGACCGCTTGTTACGATCTGGATGCCCACATCTCCATCGAACCTCTGGGCCGGAAACAGACTCGGCATGTAGGTGATGTCGTAATCGTGCGACGCCTGATTCCAGTCCAGGATGAAGCGGATCTGCATGGCATAGACCGCCGACCCCTGAATTCGGACATGGGTGTCCCGCCAATACCCGAACCTCGGATGGAGCCCCAGGTACTCGTCCCCCACGTTGAAGCCGCCGACGTAACCGGTCGTCCCGTCGATAATGACGAGCTTGCGGTGGTTCCGGTAATTCAGGCGGTAGTTGAGCAGACGGAATTTGGACGGAAAGAAGGCCTCCGCTTCCCCGCCCGCCTGCCGGAATTCCCGGAAGAACGCCCTTCCGAGGCTCCTGGAGCCAAGCTCATCGTAAAGCACGCGGACCTTGAGGCCCTCCCGGGCCTTCTTCGTCAAGGCACGGATCAGCCGTACGCCGAGCTCATCGTTCTGGATAATGTAATACTGGAGATGGATATACTCCCGTGCCTCCTCGATATCCCGGAACAGCCGCTCGAACTTCTCCCCGCCGTCCGTGAAGAGGTCCACCCGGTTGTCTTCCGTGAGGAGCGCCTGGTTGTTGATCAGGTGCATATAGATCAGGTCCCGGTTCGCCCTGGCCGCCGGACTCCGGAATTCGAACTGCTGCGTGTTCATCTGTGCCAGCTGCTCCCCGACGATCCGGTCGATGCCGAGCTCCTTCAGATCCTCCCATTGGAACAGCCGGTCCCTCCTCAGATTCTGACCGAAGAGCAGGTACAGCACGAAGCCCAGCAGCGGAATGAATAACAAGACGAGCAGCCACGCCCAGGTGGCCCCGACATCGCGTCTTTCCCGGAAGATGACGAAGACCGCGGAGACCACATTGAGAACAAAGATCAAACCGAGCAGTACCGAGGTTAGATTCATGGTCAGCCTCCTGCTTTTTCTAACGCCTACCTTGTAGTATACCATCCATTCCTGCCGATTCCAGTTTTCCCTATGCAGCCCAGGAGCTTTCCGTTATAATGAAACCGATTTATCATTGACCAAAGGTCAGGACAAACGGCTTCACCGTCCTTTACGGACGATGCGTGTTTATAAGAAATATAAGCTGACGGGATCGAGCACTGGTGAGATATCATTTCTAATATTTTCAAAAAGGGGGCCGTTCTTCCGCCATGCTTCTCTCTTTGCTGCGGTCCGGACGCGACCGTACCACCCTGTTCCTCAGGGAGTACCACCCGATCGTTCACGTGCTCCTTCTCGGCACCATCATGGCCCGGGCGGCTTCCTCCATGAGCATGCCCTTCCTGGCCATCTATCTCGCCAAGCAGTCCGGGCTCAGTCCCCTGCTCATCGGCGCAATTATCGGCCTCGGTTCGCTGGCAGGCACCGCCGGCGGCTTCATCGGCGGCGCGCTCTCCGACCGCTTCGGCCGCAAGCTCATCCTTATGGCTGCCCTGCTGGCGTGGGCGGCCGTCTTCATCGGCTTCGCCGCCGCCAAGGCCCCGCTGGTGTTCATGCTGCTCAACATGCTCAACGGGCTCGCCCGTTCGCTCTATGAGCCGGTGTCCCAGGCGCTGATGGCAGACATCACGCCGCCGGAGAAGCGGCTGAACGTCTTCTCCCTGCGCTACCTCGCCATCAATATCGGCGTCGCCGTCGGTCCGCTGCTCGGCGCTTATGCCGGCGCGGTGCAGGCCTGGCTTCCTTTTCTGCTCACCGGCCTGATCTATCTCCTCTATGCGGCCGCGCTGTATGTGCTGCTGCAGGTCTTCGGCATCCGCCGCATCGAAGGGGAGCACCGCAGCACCGTAACGGTCCGCTCGGCATGGCGTGTCATCCGGCAGGACACGGTCTTCCGCTATTATATGGCGGGCTCCATCATCGGGGCGCTGAGCTATTCCCAGATGATGGTAACCCTGGCCCAGTATGCCGAAGGCAAGGTCGCAAGCGGCGCTGCGCTCTTCGCCCTGCTCATGACCCTGAATGCCGTCACGGTCGTCGCGCTGCAGGTGCCTCTGACCCGCATGTTCCAACCGAAGGGCCCGCTCGCCGCGATCACCGCCGGGACACTGCTGTTCGCCCTGGGGGATCTGGGCTATGCGCTGGCCGGCTCCTGGGGAGCGTTCCTGGTCTCCATGTTCCTCTTCACGCTGGGCGAGATCCTCACCTACCCGGCCGGGAACGTGCTGATCGACAAGCTGGCGCCCGAAGACATGAGGGGAACCTACTATGGGGCCCAGTCGTTCTCGGGGCTCGGACACTTCATCGGACCGGTCCTTGGAGGTTACCTGCTGACGGCCAGCGGCGGGGAAACCCTGTTCGCGCTGATGGCGGGAGTGATGATCAGCGGCCTGTTCTTCTATCGCAAGGGATACCGGCTTTTCGAAGCCGATCCAGGAAGAGAGGCCGGCTGAGTAACCGCCGCATGTAACCGCGAAGGTAACCTGCAAACCGGAGGTGGGACAGACTGTTGGGATTCTCCCGACAGTCTGTCTTTATCCAGTTAATTTAAAACGGCAATGCAGTGATATGTTAAAATGTCTGGTAGAAAATCTGGTGTTCCTTTTGATATCTAAATACATATCAGCTCGAGCCTCAATTGGACTAAGCGCTTATTTGTATTGAGCATATGGTGCCGGACAACCATCTGCTACGACATATTCAAAAACATATAGACTTTTCCTTTATTACAGAGATGGTTCGCTCTTATTACAGCCAAACCCACAGCCGTCCTTCCATCGATCCCGTTATGCTTTTTGATGCTACTCATCGGGTATCTTACGGAATTCGCTCGGAGCGCCGGTTGGAACAGAAAATCAACCTAAATATTGCCTACTGCTAGTTTCTGGGCATTGGTCTCTCCAAAAAAGCACCGGACCACAGCACTATCTGTTGGAACTGGAATTATCGCTTTGAGGGCAAGGAAGTGTTCCAGGAGATTTTCGACCATGTCGTTTCGGGTGGCTATGGATCATCGCAGGGTAGCCGGCGGCGTGCTCATTTATAGACTCGACCCACCCCAAAGCCAATAAACGCAAGCATAACGTGCAAGTAGTGGGATGATCGCCCAAGGAATCCATCGAGGACTTGGAAGGCTCCACCGACGAAAACCGGAGGAAGCATGAAAAAAAGCCATTACAAGTGAAGGAGGTGATGGCGGAGACCAAGATAAGCACAACCGATCCAGAGAGCGGCTTTATGGTTCGTGATGGTAAACCGGAAGGCTTCTTTTACCTGGACCACCGTACGGTGGTAGACCATAAAGACGACTTCATTACGGGACGTTAATATTACCCCAGTGAACGTGCAGGTAAATATCTGTATCGCCTGCGGTCACCGAACTACAGAGCGAAGCTTCGCGGATACCAAAGAGCTCCACGGGCTTCGCTATTGCCGATTTCGGGGAAAGGAAAAAGTTCGGGAACAGGCATTGATGACCGCAGCTGCATAGAACATAAAGAAAATCGCCCTCCACCTTGCCAAGAATGCAAAGTAGAGGGCGATTGCAGTTTAATTCATCAAGAGGAGCTACTTTTAACCATAGGTGCCGGTCCAACAGGTAGCGTCAAGAAGTTTGTGTATCAAGAGCATAGGGGACTCATGGAATCGACAGATTTGAATACTGGATGTTGTGAGTGTAGCTCAAGCGAAGGCGCGGGAGCTGTCTTTTAGGTTTGACTCCCATACTTCTGCTGGTACATGGTCTCGAATGCCCGTTTGGTTTCTTCCATGCCAAAACCTCGAATGATCCGGTTCATCCAACGGTTGTTGTAGTCCGACACGACTAAATAAGCTACCTTTTCTGCAGCATCTACATTCGGCACACTATTCATCGGGTAAAAGCGCTTTCGGATTTCCTTTACAGTTCTCTCGATGGAATTGGTCGTATATATGCTTTTTCGTACATCTTCCGGATATTTAAAGAACGTCAGCAGAACCGGCAAATCCTTTCTCCAGGACTCGATTTCCCGAGGATAGATCTTGGACCACTTGAGTTCTACAGCGTAAAACTGCTGCATCGCTTGCTCGTACCGTGGAGCCGTATAGACCAGTTTCAGGTCTTTCATAAACTCCACCTTGTCCTTAACGCGGATCTTCCGAAACGTATTGCGCACTTTGTGCACAACGCATCGCTGCACGTCAGCTTTCGGGTAAACGCGCTGTGAAACGCATCTTCAAGCCCCGTAAGCCCGTCAAAGACACCCAGCAGAATCTCGGTAGCGCCGCGCTGATAGAGTTTTTGTAAAAAGGTGTTCCAACCATGCGCACTCTCATTACCACCTACGATGAAACCAAGCACCTGGCGATACCCTTCTTCGTCGATGGCCATCGCTACATAAATAACCTCATTGGCTACACTGTCGCGCCGAAGATTAAAGTGAATCCCATCGATGTATAACACGGAATAACGTTTGTTCAGCGGGCGCTGCTGCCATTCATGAACGTCTTTCAGCACCGTATTGGTAATGTTGCTGACCGTAGTAGGTGAATAGTGGGTACCGATGATGGATTCAATGAAATCACCTAATTCACGTGTGCTCATACCGCCTTTATACATGCGGATGACCGCCTCTTCCAGCCAACCATCCCGGCGTTGATAGGGCTCGAAGAGCTGTGTTTGGAACTCTCCTTGTCTGTCGCGTGGTACTTGCAGATCGTCGATCTTACCGAACTTGGTCTCGAGGGTACGTGTGTAGTACCCATTTCGTGTATTGTGCGTGTCTTCCGGTTGTTCTACCGTCAAGAAATTAGCGATTTCCTCACGCATGAGCATTTCGAGTTTATTCTTAACGAAGTCACGCACTGTATTTTCCAATTGTTTGATAAAGCTTGTGTCGTGTATACTAGGATTCATGGTAGGGTGATCTCCTCTCGTGGGTCTGGACAATTCCGAGAGTACCCTACCTTCTTTGTGTTTGTTAACACTCCAAATCTTGGTACACAAACTATTTTACGTCATCGGTCCAACCCGTAAAATAAAACGAAAAACAGCATTTTCAATCAATTAGGGCCTGTATACAAACCTATGCAAGCCACACCATAATCGAAGCTAGGGTCAAAAATGCCCTAAACGTACAGGCCAATTTATCATAGCGTGTGGCTAATCGGCGATAATTCTTCACTTTATTGAAAAAGCATTCGATCAGATGCCTCTCCTTGTAGATTTCCTTATCCCATTTCCGCGGTTTCAGACGGTTTTTCTTACTTGGAATCACCGAAGTGGCGGATTGTTCCTTTAAAAGGTGGAGAATCCGGTTGGTATCATAAGCACGGTCGGCCAGGACCTGCTTTTTCGTTAAGTCCATCTGCTCAATCCGCCTCGGGACCGCCCAAAATAGCTTGCTTAAGGGTCCCCCTTTTGCGCCGGCCCCATGCTGATGGACCCGGACAATTGTCGCGTCAATCATAATACTTTCGAAATCGGGTTCAATCGAAACATGCTCTAAGATCCGATCCCAAATGCCGGCTATTTTCCAGCGACAGAACCGGCTGTAGACGGTGAACCAGGATCCGTAATATTCCGGTAAATCCCGCCAAGGCGCACCTGTTCGCGCTACCCACAGCATGGCGTTCAGAATCTGGCGATGGTCGTTCGGGGGTCTCCCTCCTTGTGGTTTTCTTTCGGCTGGCAGCAGGTCCTTGATATTATCCCATTGGTCGTCACGAATTTCATATCGTCTCATCATATCTATTATTTACCCATTTTATTGGGTCATAGTTTGCATACAGGCCCTAGACCAACCGGAGGGTGGAGCCGTTTGGTTTTTATGGATTCTCGAAGCGCAGCCTACTCCTTCACCTACCCTTAGACTCCTGCAGCGGGCAGATTAAACCATCGCTTTACCCCCAATTGCCTAGAGGCAATCGCGCCATCTCCTATAGGGACTTATCCTTCATTCAGACTATGACGTACAACATGCCAAGCAAGGCCTACCAAAAACTTCTGAGGAAAACGAATTCAGCATGAGCCGCAAAAGGAACATTATGGTAGTGCCCCTATGGAATCCTAACGGGTCTCCAAGACATGGGATGCCATATTTAATATATCTAGCTATTCTACAAATCTACGAAGAACACTTTCGTCCAATAACTACGTTACGCCATAAGCTAAGACAAGCAGTATAGAACACGACAAGTTATATGAATTTTCACTTTTTATGGAGCAAGGTTACAGCAGAGCAGATTGGTTGCGATGGAGATGACAAAACCGAGATCAATGTGAAGAGGAGTAGAAGCATGGCACATCTCTTTTATGGAACATGACACATTCAGTACAGGACCTGTCGGACAGCAGGGAAATAACTGCAATATTAAATTGGCTTTTTAACTGTTACCTATTCCGTTTGTATCCCTCTTATCATCAGCAAGAATACACCAATCCCACGAGAGCCTCAGTTACTCTTACCCAATTTCTGAAAACTGTCGTCATTCCGTTTATATTATAGTATTATGTTTAGGGTATTATTAATGTTCGAATAAAATAACATTCAATTTAGTCCCCTATAATACCATCCTTGCTAGAACCATCAACTTAAAAGTTAAAATCAGATCTAATCTGCACAATAGTTATTTAGGAGTGATATTTGTGTCACAGCAAAAGCTAATTTTACCCCGATTATTCATTGTTTCGCCCTGCTACAATGAAGAAGAAGTACTACCTGAGACCATTTCAAGATTAACCGCCATACTCAAACATCTAGTTCGTGATAATTTGATTAAATCTAATAGCGGCATGCTTTTCGTTGACGATGGTAGTCGGGACAATACTTGGAGCATTATCCATCAATATAATAAATCAAATCCATTTGTCTGTGGGCTTAAATTAGCACGAAATGCCGGACATCAAAATGCTTTATTAGCCGGTCTAATGGCTGCAAAAGAGGAAGCCGATATCGTTATATCAATCGATGCCGATTTACAAGATGACTTGGATGTCATACGACAATTTATCCTAGAGTATTCTAAAGGATATGACATAGTTTATGGTGTCCGCAAAAGCAGGGAAACAGATACTATTTTCAAACGAACAACAGCACTTGCCTTTTATCGACTGATGGAGAAAATGGGAGTAAATGTTGTTTATAATCACGCAGATTATCGACTTTTATCTAAAAGGGTGCTCGATAATTTAGACCGTTTTGAAGAAGTTAATTTATTTTTGAGAGGGCTTATCCCGTTAATCGGATATAAATCAACGAACGTTTTTTATGATAGACAGGAGCGTTTTGCTGGTGAATCCAAATACCCTCTAAAAAAAATGCTATCTTTTGCATTTGAAGGTATAACCTCATTTAGTGTAAAACCTATTCGATTCATCACTACTATAGGGTTTGCTTTGTCTGTTTTAAGTGTCGTTATGGCCTCATACGCACTAGTACAAAAATTAATTGGTAATGTTATCTCCGGATGGGCATCCATTATGATATCGATATGGTTCATTGGTGGAATTCAATTAATCAGTTTGGGGTTAATAGGTGAATATGTCGGAAAAATTTATAAAGAAACCAAACGTCGACCTAGGTACATTGTTGATGAAAGGCTCTCTTCCTTTAGCTCGATTAATGGTGAAGAAATAAAAAATCGTGAACTGGTTTATCATAAATAAGACTTTCAGGATAGGTGTCAAATGAATTTAAATCACAGCTTCTTTCGGTTTCTTTTAGTTGGAGCCATTAATACAGCTTGCGGCTTGTCTATTATTTTATTATTCATCAACCTTTTTCATATCGAATACTGGTGGGCAACATTCATAGGAAACTGCATTGGTGCTTTAGTAAGTTATACGTTAAATAAAAGGTTTACATTTAAGAATACAACAACCTCAGCAAAAAAAAACTTTATGCCGTTTGTTATTGTCATTTTATTGTCTTATTTTGTAGCATATAGTTTAGGTCTTCTTATTACAGATTCTTTAAAATTTAACACAAACATTCCTGAGCAATGGATAAAAAACCTTTCCGTCTTCGTTGGTTCAGGATTTTATACTATATTAAACTACATTGGACAGAGGTTTTTTGTCTTTAGAGAAAATAATTCTTAAAGATGGTCCGAACTTATAAAAGCTAGGCTTTCCACTCATATCATTGGGCAGCCTGACTGGATGGCATTATCTTCTATCCATAAATTTATTCCGAGTTATATAAAATCAATTTAAGAACTACCTCTTAAAAAATCGGGCGCCCTTAGATAGGGTAATAATGGGAATAACAACCATTTAGGACGTGATCCCATGGCAAGCACCGAAGAAAAGCATATGGTTGAAAGAGCACTTCGCGAGACTTCCGACAAACGAATGTATGAACGTTATTTGGCTGTTCTCCATCGCCTTGAGGGACGTACGATTAAAGACATTTCGAAAATGATCAAACGCACGGAAAAAACTACCGCCGGTTACATTCATAGCTTTGAACGTCACGGCATTAAAGGACTCGCGCTAGGCCATTCACCCGGCAAACCCCGCCGGCTTACCGACGAGCCAGAAAAGATCCTGACGGAAACCATTGCATACAAGCGACCAGTCGACGTGGGGATCGAGGCTAAGTATACATGGACGCTTAAGCTGGCCATTCTCTTTGTCGAGCGGGATTTCGAAGAAAGCTATACTGAAAAGGGAATGTCTGTCCTGCTGCATCGACTCGGTTTTAGCCATACCAAAGCAACCTATACCATGGAATTGGCCGATCCGCAGGAGCAGGCGGCGTTCAAGTCGGAGACCTTCCCTGCACTAAAAAAAAGCTGATGAACCAAGAGATCGACCATTTGCTTTTTGAAGACGAGTGTATGATTCGGGCATACCAATCCCTGCAATACAATTGGTTCCCGACAGGGCAACAGCGAAAGGTTCCGACTTATGGCCGCCATGAAGGAGCAAAACTGTTTGGTGTGCTGAATTACGAAACAGGGAAGGTACTCTACCGTGACGGTGAGCGATATGACGCCCATGCTTTCATCCGGTTCCTCGATGCCGTCTTGAAGGACTATCCGGAAGGTAAAATCGCGATGGTCCTGGATAACGGACAAATTCATCATGCTGCACAGGTGCAAGCCTATCTGCAAAAGCATAAACGGCTGCAGTTCGTTTTTCTGCCGAAGTACTCGCCGAATCTCAACTTAGTTGAAGGTCTATGGAAATGGCTGAAAAGCGATGTCGTCCACAACGTGTTTTACAAGAAGTTTTATCACATTCGCATCAACGTTGCCGCCTTCATGAAACGCATCAATGCCAATCCGATGGAGGTTATCGATCGGCTGTGTATCCAAATGTAATTCATAAGTTCAATCTATATAGTTGCATATTGACTCAAATGAACTCACAAATATTCCATTTCTTCGTGATGAGAGTAAATTTTACAATTGTAGAGATATCTTGTATATTTCTGCTCTTCCTATCATTCGTACCAATCAATCAAAATCTATTTTGTTCTAAACTAGTTTGAAAGGGATAATTATTTTATGGTGCTTAACAAAGCAAAACATTATTTGAATTCATATTCAGTAACAATTTATTGGGTGATAGTAATATTTCTGTTGATCAATGCTGGACATAATTTTTTATATAATTTAGGAACAAGTCAAATCGTTGATTGGGATGAAGCTCGTCATGGAGTAAGTGCCTATGAAATGATAAAAAACAACAATTACTTTGTAAATACTTATAGTTATCAACCTGATTTTTGGAACCTTAAGCCACCTTTAAGCTTTTGGTCTATAGTTCTTGGATATAAAATAGCTGGATTTAATCCACTTGGTTTACGGTTGTTCTCTGCTATTTTTGCACTTCTGACACTATTGATCATTATTCTATTTGTCCAATTTAAACATGGTAATCTGGCTTCTATCCTTTCAGGCGTAGTATTCACTACAAGCACCCAATATTTATTTTATCATGGTGCTAGGACTGCCGATGCCGATTCTCTATTTGTTTTGCTATTTACAAGTGCCATTGTGTCTGTACTGCTTGTTGAGCAAAATACAAAGTGGCTGTATCTTGCTGGTGTCATGTTTTCTTTAGCTTTTTTAACAAAAAGCTGGCATGCAATAAGCATCATGGGAGTCATCTTTTGTTATTTACTCATCTCATTTAAAAAGTTAAATCTCTCCATAAAAAATTATTTGTTTTTTCTCCTTTCAGTTGTAGTTCCCATCTTCCTTTGGTTAGCCTGTAGGTATCCATATGACGGGTTAAGTTTTCTTAAAGAAATGATAAACTATGACCTCTTGGCAAGAACCTCTAGACCATTAGAAGGCCATACTGGCGGTAAAGATTACTATTTTGGCGTTCTCAAACAACATTACGTCTATTGGTTGTTAGTCTTAATTGCAGTCCTTTCCGCTTACTTAAGTCGTGTAACACTTATAAGCCAGCGCACTTATCACTACCTTATAGGAATATTTCTCTGGATTGGTATTCCGTTTATTTTATTCAGTATTGCAAAAACCAAAATACCTTGGTACATACTTCCAATTTATCCTCCCTTAGCAATAGTTATTGGAGTGCTAAGCGCAAAAATTTTGTCATTACCTAAAAAAATTGAAGTTAAAATTTTGCTTTCGTTATTCCTATTATTTAGTATTTACCAATATGAGAAATTCATTATTGAAACCTTACATTCTACCTCTCAAAACAGCGAACAGAGTATGCAAATGTTATTACAAGATTTTCAGGAGTCGAAATCATATAATGGTAAAAAATTAATATATTATAACCCGTCAAATAAAGATGAATTATCCCAGAGTCTTCTACTAGCAGGTGAACTTTATGGTGATTTTAAAATGTTCAAAGGAACTCCCCAAGACCTGGAAAAGGACCCCTCGGCTTTATTAATGTTTGCAAAAGCACCAGAAACTGAAAGATTAATAACGGACTATAACTTGGTAGTGATAAATAATAATGAATGGGGATATGTAACAAGTAAGAATTCTTTAGATCAGCATCTATTAAATTCCCAAAATCATGACAAGAAAATAAGTATCCTTGAAGAGAACACAAGGTTAACGGATAATATAACTATTCAAGAAATATTTATTTATCCGCAGTTAGCAAGCAAGGAATATAAAGTAGTTGTTAAATTTTCCCCAGGTACGAAACCTGATGAATTGGCCAATTTTAAGCTCAAATTCCATCTTAGGGAAAGGGCTAATGACATTGAATTTAAAAATTTAGATTTTTTTGGGGATAGCGCCATAAGTATAGAAGGGCAATTATATCTTATTAATGACGTTAAGAGTGAGTGGAGTTCATTCGAACAGTTGGATATTGGTTTGTATCAAACAAAAGAAACACGCGAAGGTGTATTTGACTTCATTAACCATGGAGAGCAAATAACCATAAATCGAATAATTAACCTAACTAAGTAAGCTTATTGATAGTAAATTGTTGTCAAGACTCTCAATAAGACAATTGAAGAGTCACTTTCATAATTCCAAACCCTTGCTCTAGCTGGATTTTCAGAGCAGCAAAAAAGGAGTACCTACCCAAATACAGCATGATTCTCAAAAAAACGCATGACCTCTAACCTGCCCTGCGCGTTCTCAACAAGAGAACGCACAGAGGCAGGCCAGAAGAGCTGAACCACGCAGCCATGGTATACGCTATGCTCATTGGGACCATTGAACGTATTCCGACCACAAAAGATTTGCTGAAGCGTTTGCGGACAAATGAAGAGTTCCGCAGGACGTGCCGTTTTCGCGGCTCCGACGCTGTTCCTAGTGAAGCTTCATTTTCGCGGTTGTATACAAAACTCGCCGACTCCGGTGTGTTGTGGGAGTTGCAGCGCCAAGTCATTTCCCTCGCCGCTGCGGCGGGATTCATTTCTCCCAGTGTTATTAGTTTTGCCTCTACCCATGTAGAGGCAGAGGAACGCCAACCGCGGAAAGAACAGGAAGCGGAATCGAAGGTCGAGTCTAACGAACAACCTGTCCTGCTTGAAATGGAACACTCCCCATCCGCTAGCGCTAAGCGTCTGGAAGACCCGCGGAAAAAATATAAAAGGGGTGCGCCTACGAAGGCAGAGGCGGAGCGCCGCCGTCTGGAAAGAGAAGCATGGGAAGCTTCTTTGCCCCTGTTCGAACGAAAACTTGAGGATATGCTCCCTTACACGTTTGAGCAGCTCAAACCGCTGATTCCTACACATCCAAGTACAAGCAGTAAAAACGGATCCAACGGAAAACTCATGTGGTGGCATGGATACAAACTGCATATTCTCGCAGACAGTAAAGGGCATTACATTTTGAGCGCCCTTTTCAGTTCGGCTCACGTAAATGACGGACGGCTGGCGATTCCGCTGCTAAAGAAGTTTCAAGCGGATTTTCCTGACTGGAACGTCAAACACGCCTTGGCTGATGCTGGATATGATTTTATGGCTGTCTACAAACAAGTAAGGAGCTTGGGAGCCTGGCCCCTAATTGACTATAACGAGCGAGCCAAAAAGCCGCCGGAGGGATTGAATGAGAATTTTCATCCGGTGTGTCAGGAAGGGCACTCTTACGTATATGACAGCTTCGATGTCAAATACAAAAGCTTAAAATTCACTAGGCCCAAAGAATGCAAAGCATGCCCGCTACAAAAAGGCGGCAAGTGTCAAAGGGTCTACAAAATCAAGGTAGAGAAGGATCTCAGACGATTTACCGTACCAGCCAGAGGCAGTGAATCTTATAAAAAATTATACAAGAAGCGGACAACGGTTGAGCGAATCTTTGCCTATCTGAAGGGCTACTACGGATTGGGGGCATCCAGGAAGCGCGGTAAAAGAGCTGAGGTTGACGCTGCCCTGAGCGTTCTTAGCTACACACTTTGTCAGTATGCTGTTGATTGCATGCGTCAGAAGCAACGAAAACAGGCAGCCTAAGATTTAGCCACCTGTTTTAAAAATAGCGTTTTAGAAATTCTGCCTTTTCGAAGACTGAGCGGAACAATTATGAAATATCCTCTTGAAATCCCTTAATCTTAAGCTGGCGCAGGTACTCTACTGTGTCAGCTTGTTTCTTTTGACTTGATTACTATACTATGAACCTCCCTCTTTGCCTTCATACTTCCTATCCTTAGTATGTAAGAGCTTTTCCCGAATTAGTGGTAGTAAAGGGTATGAGGTGCGCGAAGATGCAATCTAACCCCCGACCCTATCCAATGAATTTTGGAATTAAATCAAAAATAAAATTCCAAACGAAAACGAGGTGCAAATCGTGAATTCGTGAGTACTAGAAAAAACCACGCGTTGGAAGACAACCAACCGAACCACGTAATGTCTTGGGGGATTCTGTATATTTTTCGTGCCGGCTATCAGTGGAACGCGGTTCCGACCTGAGGCGGCGATGAAGATGGATAAAACGTCAATAGAGATTGCATTACTGAATGAATTCGTGAAAGGAAATTCAGAAAAACAGTTATAAACTAGGGCCTGTATGCAAACCTATGCGAGCCACACCATAATCGAAG
The DNA here is from genome assembly GCF_049942825.1 of Paenibacillus sp. S-38. Taxonomy (NCBI): domain Bacteria; kingdom Bacillati; phylum Bacillota; class Bacilli; order Caryophanales; family Paenibacillaceae; genus Paenibacillus; species Paenibacillus sp. S-38. The sequence continues at coordinate 1,171,531 of NZ_CP187970.1, read as the reverse complement.
CTAGGGTCAAAAATGCCCTAAACGTACAGGCCAATTTATCATAGCGTGTGGCTAATCGGCGATAATTCTTCACTTTATTGAAAAAGCATTCGATCAGATGCCTCTCCTTGTAGATTTCCTTATCCCATTCCCGCGGTTTCCGGCGGTTTTTCTTACTTGGAATCACCGAAGTGGCGGATTGTTCCTTTAAAAGGTGGAGAATCCGGTTGTTGTCATAAGCACGGTCGGCCAGGACCTGCTTTTTCGTTAAGTCCATCTGCTTTAGCATCTCGTAGCCGGTTACCGAGTCATGACATTGGCCTCCGGTCAGCACAAACCGCAGCGGGTTCCCCAGGGCGTCGACGACCGCGTGGATTTTGGTGGTCAATCCGCCTCGGGACCGCCCAATAGCTTGCTTGAGGGTCCCCCTTTTGCACCGACCCCATGCTGATGGACCCGTACAATTGTCGCGTCAATCATGACACTTTCAAAATCAGGTTCAATCGTAACGTGCTCTAAGATCCGATCCCAAATGCAGGCGATTTTCCAGCGGCGGAACCGGCTATAGACGGTAGACCAGGAGCCGTAGTATTCAGGCAAATCCCGCCAGGGCGCACCTGTCCGCGCCACCCACAGCATAGCGTTCAGCATCTGGCGATGGTTGTTCGCGGGTCTCCCTCCTTGTGGTTTTCTTTCGCCTGGCAGCAGGTCCTTGATTTTATCCCATTGGTCGTCACGGATTTCGTATCGTCTCATCATATCTATATTTACCCATTTTATTGGGTCATGGTTTGCATACACGCCCTAGATACCTGGCTGTGCGCCTTCATGGAAATTTACTCTCTTCGTTGACCCGAAGGGATTTTTCTTATGGCAAAAAAAAGGAAACATTCAACCGTTATGACGAAGATATAAAGAAAGGAGCGGTAAGACTCCGTTGGAAGAAGAATAGAGCTATCCCACGATTTTGATGAAGTTTGGTATTAAAAGTGACACTCAAATCATCAACTGGTTTCGTATTCCATAGCGGTGAAACGAAGACTACCGAGGCAAATGGACAAAGAAGCTCTTTAACTCAGTAGATGAAGAGAATGCCTACTTGAAAGCGCAGGTAGAATACTTAAAAAAGCTTAATCCAAATCTACATGGGGAGGGAAGTTGGATAAGCAAACCAGGTTCGAGTCGAGAAATGACGCTGATTTTCCTACAACACTTCTATGCAGGATCGCAGAGGTTTCACGAGCAGGTCACTATAAGTGGTTTACAACGTATGAATCGCGTAAAGTACGATTGGAAGAGACTGCGTGCTCAAAGAACATATCCTTGTTATTCACTGTATCCGGCCTCATTACGGCTATTTCCGTATGCGTACGGCCTTACGCAAAGAAGGCTTCATCGTAAACCACAAAAGGTACGCCGGCTCATGCAAGATCTTGGAATTCAGTCTGTGATACGGAAGAAATGACCCTTCGCCGGCCGAAGCCTTCTGTCTTTTTTCCAAATGTGTTAAAACCGGGAGTTTGCGGCAAAAGCAGCAATGTTCAAATTAGTGACCGACATTACCTATGTTCCGTGCGGGGCATGGATTCCTGTGTCTTTCCGTGATTCTGATCTGCCAATAACGAGATCATAGCATGGAAACTGGGGGAACAAACGATTTAAACCTCGTGTTGGAGACGGTAAAACAGGTGAAAGCCCCTCATTTTCACGCAGCCCTATAAGAATAGAAACTCATCCTACTATCATACGGAGTATAAAGTGAACAAAAGTGTCAACTGCTTTTCAGTTAGAAATAAAAGAGCAGCTATTGCTGCCCTCTTGCCTCTTGCTAATTATATTATTTGTTTTCAAGCCACCATCGAGCGGCAAGCTCTCGCACAGAAGAAGCAAGCTTCAGCACAACGCTGACAATGATCGTGGTTAAGGTCTGTAAAATAAAATGTGTAACCTCTTAAACCGGAGAAAAAATGGAAATACTGAATTCCATATAAACCAACCGGACCGGAGGAACTGCACATGACTCAAAGTAAGTTTTGGACCAAGCAAGATCTACGTGCTTTTGTAAAAGAACACAATTTCACTTCCCCTGAGCAAATCCAGATCACCTTAAAAGAATTGTTCAAAGATGTACTTCAAGAAGCATTGGAAGCTGAACTGGATACGCAGCTCGGTTATGACAGGCACGACGTGAAGAATAAACAGACCAAGAACAGCCGCAATGGCTATACCAAGAAAACGGTGACCTCGGAATACGGCGATGTGGAGATTCAAGTGCCTCGTGACCGGCTCGGAGAGTTTAACCCTGTTGTGGTCAAAAAGCATCAAACAAACGTTACCGGCATCGAAGATCAAATCGTTGCGCTGTATGCCAAGGGTGTGAGTACAAGGGACATTCAGGATCACCTGGAGCATTTGTATGGTGTAGAAGTCTCCCCGACGCTCATATCCAATGTCACCAATAAAATTGTTCCCCTAATTAAGGAGTGGCAAAACAGGCCGCTGCAAAGCGTCTATACGGTTGTCTTTTTGGACGCCATTCATTTTAAAGTCAAGCAGGACGGGCATATTGTGAACAAAGCGGCCTATATGGTCATTGGCATTGATCTGGACGGAAACAAAGACGTGCTTGGCATCTGGATTGGCGAGAACGAAACCGCGAAGTTTTGGCTCAGTGTGCTAAATGAGCTTAAAAACCGTGGGGTTCAAGATATACTTATCACTTGTGTCGACAATCTGTCGGGATTTTCTCAAGCCATAGCCGCCAGTTTCCCGCAAACGGAGATCCAAAAGTGTATCATTCATCAGATCCGTAACTCCATTCGCTACGTTTCCTACAAAGACGTAAAGAAGGTTACAGCAGACCTCAAGCCGATCTACAAAGCACCGACCGAGGAAGCCGCACAGCTGGAGATGGACAAATTTGAGGAAACGTGGGGCGAGAAATATCCGCTTATTGTGAAGTCCTGGCGGCAGAACTGGGATGAGCTTACGACTTTCTTTAGGTATCCAGCCGAACTGCGAAGGCTGATTTACACCACAAACATGATTGAGAGTTATCACCGGCAGCTGCGCAAAGTGACCAAAGGAAAAAGCATCTTTCCCACCGACGAATCGTTGCTGAAGATGCTGTATCTCTCCACCATGGATGTACTGAAAAAGTGGACCGGCCGCGTGCAGAATTGGGGGCAGATTTTGCTGCAATTGACCGTGTACTACCCCGAGCGTGTCCAAGTACGCTAAAAGCAGCTTTACTTGGAGAGGTGGGCATGGTAGGCTGATCGCCGGCGCGAGGAGGCTTCCAGCCAACTCGGCCACTCGCGATATTCCATGCCCACAGAGGCTCCAAGTCAAGCTGCGGAACAACCCTTAACTAGAATCGGCGTTAAAAGGTTACACAAAATTCTTGACAGACTCCGTGGTTATGTTTTCTGCATTCCTCCCCACAGGCTTCGCAGACTTCCGCACAAATTCGAGTTAGTTCCTTGGCGTAAGAAGCCCCTATAAACATCGCCTGCGCAGCAAAGCTACAAATGTCAGCACACTCTCTGTAGAGTTTAATGCATTCTTTCATTATTGCAGTATGCTCTTCTTTTAAACAAGCATCGTAGCAATGATTGCATGCCTGCATACATCGGATACATTCCTCAATACAGGCCTGGAACTGTTCGTGCGACATCCTTCTACCCCCCCTTCGGAATTGTTATCTATTATTACTTAACCCACTAGCAATTTCCCACACATCTCTAATGCTTCATTCCCTCGTGCCCGCTGCCGTCAGGCGCATCCGCCTTCGGAGTCTCTGCCGCCGTGCCGGCCGCATGCCCTGCTCCGTGCGCGCCGTGACCTTCGCCGGACTCCGACACGATCTCCAGCATCGTATCGATCTCTCCCTGAGCCGCGGCGCTCAGCGCATCCTCGCTGCCTGTCAGCCAGGCGTGGTTATATGGCCCTTCGGTCGGAGACTTCTTATACTTCGGCTGCAGAGACATCACATAGTTATGCACGCTCTCCGGCATTTTCTCCTTATCCGTCCAGAGCAGCGGCGCATGTTTGCCGAGATGTGAGAAAGGTGCTGCTGCCAATGCCGCGCCCGGCGTATCCTTGCTCACGAAGGAGAAGTTGTGGCCTGGCGTGGTGATGCCCCAGCCGAAGTCGGTCACCGGATCTTTGTACTTTGCAAAGGCAACGGCGTTCTCGTACGGGTCGTTCCCTGCAATCCGTACGACCCTGCCATACTGGCCGAGCTCCTTCTCCACCTTCGCGGACACGACCGATTCGGGACCGAGGATGTACATATTCGCTTTGCCGCCGCGGACCTTCAGGGCGTCGGCGGTCTCCTGCGGGACCTCATCCTTCTTCACATAGAGCAGCGGCTCCGGCATATGGGCGATCCAGTTCACGGCCGGCATCGTATATTCCTGGCTGTCCATCGAACCGACGATCACCGACGGGGGAACGTCCTTCGTGACCTTCGAATAGTAAGCATCGATGGCCTTAGCCACAGCAGCCGGTGTGCCGCCCGCGATCTTGTCCGTCTTGAAGCTCAGCCCTTTCACCTGCTCCTCCACCTTGGCCTCGAGGTCGCCGACGAGCACAACCTGAACGCCGCTGTTCATCTCCACGCCGGCAGGCTTCAACCGCTTCAGTTCATTCAGCGTAACCTCCGGAATGCCATCCTTCTTCACGAACAGAACAGGCCCGTTGTTCGGATGATGAATCAGGTCCGCACTCGCCAGCGCCGTCTGCCACTCATCCGCATTCGCCAGGACGATGCCGCCCGGCCGGTTTGCGTCATTGGTCGCCGGCCAAAGTGTCCGGGAGACGAGCACCGCGGCTTCCGCTGGATCACTTGTATTGATCCGGGTCGTGTTCTTGGAAGCAATCCAAGGCTGCCCGCTGCCCGCTGGAGCCGCGGCGCCCTGCTGCCCGGTGTTCCCCATGTTATGTCCCTCATGCTGCGAGGCAGAATCAGCAGCCTTCAGGCATCCCGACAGCGCCAATGCAGTCGCCGCTGTCACCATACCAACTTTAAGCATTCTATTCATGATTTCATTCCTCCCGCAGGTTTAATTACTCTCCGCCGCTTGTCCTTCTTTGGCGATCTGCGTCCAGGTGGCTCCATCATCCGAAGTCACGTAGACATTCTTCTTCTCGGTGGTGTAAGCCGCTTTCTTCGGGTCGGCAGGGTTCGCCGAAATATACGTAATCGCCTCTCCGGCGGAAGCGGGCTTCCAGCTCTCGGCCTGCCCGGTATCGGGGTTGACCTTCCTCAGTTCCACCGTCCCCGTACTGCCGATGATGAGCTCCCCTGGGCCCGTGAAGGTCAGCGCGCTTGCCGGCTTCGGATCGAGCAGCGCATAGGTCTGCCCGTAATCGCGGGATACATAGGTACCTACCGTTGTTCCGATGGCCGAGATCTTATCGTCGGACGGGTGAACGGCCAGTGACGTAATTTGCCCGGTTACCCCTGCCATCGCGGCAGAAGTCCATGTCTTTCCCTCATCCTTGCTGTAAAATAAGCCTTTTTGTTTCATTTTTGAATTCGGTTCCGGGTTCAGGGTATATAAGGTATGTGTCCGGTAACTCACCGCTAAGCCGTGAAGATCAACTTCCCCTTCCAGGGCCAATACGGTAATGGATTTGCCTTCATCCGTGCTCCGGATCAGACCGAGCGGATTCTTGTACCGCGTTCCCTCAGCCGGGTGGCCGCTGCTGTAGAATCCGTTGTCGGCTGCCGAGAAGCCCATATAATCGTGCTTGTCGCCCGGGGCATCGCTCCATGCCCCTCCCGCATAAATCTTGATTCCGTTATGTACCGGAATGTAGAGCCGCTCCCCGTCGCGGGAATAGCCCAGTCCGTGAATATGCAGGAAGGCCGTGCCTCCGGCAGCCTCATGCTCGTGGGGCTTCGTGTTCTTCTGCCGCCGGTTTTTTGGCACAGGCAGTGACTCCGGCCGCCAAGGCAGCCGCCAGCGCCAGGATGATGATCTTTTTCAGAATGGCTCCCCCTTTCGTAATCTGGTGCGTTCCTACCCTTCCGATCTTCAGACCCAGTATACCCTTCACTTTTGAAGATCCTGTGTAGATATGTTCTTAGTCCGAAAGTTCCCTAACTTGGGGCAGGCGGATATGAAATACAGCTCCTTGGCCGCTCTCAGCCCAAACGTGGCCGCCATGTGCCGTGACCAGCTTTTTGACGATCGTTAGCCCTAGTCCACTGCCGCCAGTCCTGCGACTGCGTGACTTTTCACCTCTGTACAGTCTTTCAAAAATAAAAGGCAAATCTTCCTTCGGGATCCCTGTTCCAGTGTCTGCAATAGTTAATTTAATGAAGGTTTGCCCATGGAAACTCTCCTCAGCAGCTTCAATACGCGCTTGTCCCCCTGGCGGAGTGAAGGCAAGAGCATTGGTCAACAGGTTAACCAGAATCTGGGTCATCCGGTTTCGATCGGCCTGCAGGTGAATGTCTCTCTTGCAGGTGAACGATAGGCGAACTTTTTTCTCCAGATATGCCGCGGAAACCACCTCTACTCCATTGGCAATCACGGAATACAGCTGCTCCTCTTTACACTCCAGCCTAAACTCGGGAGATTCCATGTAGGTTAGCTCTTCCAACTCAGCGACCAGCTGGGTCAACCGTTCAATCTCTTCATAGCAGGAATGGATTCTCTCGGGAGTCGGATCCCAGATCCCGTCTTCGAAGGCACGCATGTGGCTCTTCAGCGTGGTTAACGGAGTACGCAGTTCGTGGGCGATATCCTCGGTCATCGTCTTCCTCAGTCCGTTCTGGACGCTCAACTGCTCCGCCAGCTTGTTGAGTGAATTGCCCAGTTCTGCCAGTTCGTCCTTCCCCCGGACGTGGGCCCTGACGTCGAGCTGTCCTTCCGACATTTGTTCTGCGACCCGTTTCATATCTACAAGGGGGGCTGAAATGCGCTTGGCTGTATAGATTGCAATCAAGACAGCCAGGATCATCGAACCCGCAAAAGTCCATAGAATCGATTGGAGCAAGGCCTGCTCCAAATGGTAATCCAGCTGCGGAAGATCGTGGTTCAAGCCCTGCGTGCTCTGCTGGTACATCGAAATATGATAATGGGTACCGAGCATGATGCTGACTGTTGAGATCAACAGAATCCCTGCAGCTATCGAAACGATGAGCAGGGCCAAGCGGGTATGCAGCCTGTTCACCGGGCACCTCCCGCGAAGCGGTAGCCGGAGCCGTACACCGTAACGATATACTTCGGATTCCGGGGATCGCTCTCCAGCTTCTGCCTAAGGTTCTTCACATGCTGGTCAATCGTCCGGATATCCCCTTCAAAGTCATACCCAAGCACTTTCTCAATCAAATCTTCCCGCGTAAAATGCCGCTGCGGGTATTTGGCAAGACACAGAAGCAGCTTGTATTCGTTCGGGGTCAGATTAACCGGCTCACCTTTCAGGAAAACCAGCCTCTTCAAGGAATCAATAACGAGCTCCCCCTCTTGAAAAGAGAGACGGTCCGCCAGCAGCTGACTGTCATCGGAACGCCGCAAGATGGTGCGGATCCGCGCGACGACTTCGCGTGGGTCAAAGGGCTTTATCACATAGTCATCCGCCCCCAGCGACAGTCCTTTGATTCGGCTGTTCTCCGATACCTTAGCCGTCAGCATAAGGATAGGCACTGAATTCATGCTTCGTACCGTTTGGCACAGCTGCTCTCCATCCATATCGGGCAGCATCAGATCAAGGACGATCAGATCGACGGGCTCACTCTGTAGGATTTGCAGCGCTTCTCTTCCGGCAGCAGCCTCCAACGTATGGAATCCATCCTTTTGGAGATACGATACCACGACATCACGAATCTTATCTTCATCATCCACTACCAGAATTCGTTTCATAAGTTCTCCCCCCAACTTAACCCCATTATACTACCCCCCCCGTATCCATTCGCGAACAATAAGATTTCCTTTTCTGCTTTATTGGTGTATAGTACATCATATGTATAATACACATACAGGAGGGATAAGGTTGAAGCCTGAGAAGACACTTGAGTTGAGAAAACAAATCCAGCAGTTTGTCCGGCAGTTTGGTTTAATGGATGGACACAAGACCCCCTGCGGGTTTCCTCTGTCCGTATCTCAGGTCTACGCCTTAGAGGAATTGGAGAAGCAGCAGCGGTCCGTGACAGAATTGGCCGGACACCTGCATCTGGAACGAAGCTCGGTCAGCCGGCTGGTCGACGCGCTAGTCAAGGAAGAGTTTGTCCGTCGTGACATCAACGAAGCGAACCGGAGAGAATTGATCCTCACCTTGACCGACAAGGGAAGCCGTGTCCTCAACCAGGTACGCGAGCAATCCCTGCAGTTTTATGAGCAGATTTTCGGTGTTTTACCAGACGAAGATCACGCTTTAATCCATGAGGCCTTCGGCAAATTAAATATCGCCCTCTCCAATTATCTGGGAAAGGAACATCCGAATGACACCGAATAAAGGCTCGGCTGCAGCCGGTGTATTCTCTTTTGTCTTCTCTCTCATTGCTTCGTCTCATCACTGGATTCATATGGGTATCCTGTTCGTCCTGGGCGGCTCGACCAACATGATGTCCACGGTAACCGGAATACGGCGTTTCATGATTACAGCTACCTTGGCCACCGCCTTTTTCTCACTCTATAGCCTCTTGAAGCACCCGCACAGGAAACGCTCCGCCACCTGGGTAACCTTCGCCTCCACCCTGCTGTCCCTGGGCCTTGTCGCTTACACGCTGCTGCAGATGGGCTAGTAAAGGCATACGGAAGGGGAGATCCGACGACCAGTTCTAGAATGATAGCGCCTGTCAAAAGCACCGGGATAAAGGGAAGCCCCTTCATCGCCATCCAGCCGGCGGTATTATCCCAAGCCATGATTTTGAAGAAACCCATGTAAGCAAAGATCAATCCAATGATCACTCTTCCCACCGTGAATTCCATGCTCTTCATTGTTTTCATCCTCCACATATCCATATTGGAACGGATAGCTTACAGCTTTACCCTCTGCAGCCGAAGCGCGTTCAGAACGACCGACACCGAGCTGAGAGCCATAGCAGCACCTGCAAGCCAAGGAGCTAAGAAACCTGCTGCTGCGATAGGGATGCCGATCACGTTGTAGGCCAACGCCCAGAATAGGTTGATCTTGATGTTTGCCATGGTCTTCTTACTCATAAAGATCGCGTCCGGAATGCTATTAAGATCTCCCCGCATTAAGGTGACATCGGCGGCTTCCATCGCAACATCCGTACCCGTTCCTATAGCCATGCCGATATCAGCCGTGGCGAGCACTGGTGCGTCATTGATCCCATCACCGACCATCGCCACTTTGCGGCCCTGCGCCTGGAGTTTTTTGACTTCGTTCGCTTTCCCTTCGGGCAGCACTTCGGCCAGAACCCGCTCAATCCCTACTTCTTTGGCGATGGCTTCAGCCGTCCGCTTGTTATCGCCTGTGATCATAATAACCTCGATACCAGCTGTTTGAACCGACCTACCGCTTCGTTCGATGTCTCTTTGATCGTATCGGCTACAGCTACGAGTCCTGCATAAGAACCGTCTACGGCAACCAGCATGGCCGTTTTACCGTCCGCCTCCAGTCTTTCCATCAGCGGCAGCATCTGCTCAAAAGGAATACCATGCTTTGCAAGCAGCTTACGGGTACCAATCAGCAGATCTTTACCATCTACCACCGCCCGAATACCGAAACCCGGAATAGCCTCAAACGAATCTGCTGCTCCAAGCCCAATTCCTCTATCTTGTATTCCTTTGACAATAGCCTCTGCAAGCGGATGCTCTGAGTTCCTCTCCGCTGTTCCAACAAGGGCCAGGAATTCCTCCACGTCTCCGCCTGCTAGTGTAACCACATCCGTAAGCTCCGGTTTCCCCTTGGTCACCGTTCCATACTGCGAAAGCAATGAACGCTATTCCAACGACAATGGGAACAAAGATTCCGGAGATCTGGTCAGCTACCCGCTGAATGGGAGCTTTCGAACCTTGTGCTTCTTCTACGACCTTAACGATCTGGGCGAGTGCCGTCTCCTTGCCGACCTTCGTTGCCTTTACCTGCAGGGAACCGTTCTTGTTAAGCGTTGCACCAATGACGGCATCGCCTTCCTTCTTGGTTACCGGGATGCTCTCTCCCGTCAGCATCGATTCGTCAACAGAGGAAGTACCTTGAATAACCATGCCGTCTACGGGAATCTTTTCCCCCGGCTTTACCAGTACAATGTCGCCTGTTACTACTTCCTCGACAGGAATGCTGACTTCCACACCGTCCCGCAGCACCAATGCCGTCTTGGCCTGAAGCCCCATCAACGTCTTGATAGCTTCAGAGGTCCGAACCTTGGCAAGGGACTCGAAGAGCTTACCCATGATGATCAGCGTGATAAGAACAGCGCTGGTCTCATAATACATTTCGGGGGCATGGTGACCACCTGCCTGTGTCCACTGCAGGGTAAGATAGATGCTGTAAAAGTAGGCTGCCGACGTGCCGAGTGATACAAGCACATCCATATTGGCACTTTTATTCCGGAGCGCCTTATAAGCCCCCGTATAGAAGGGCCAGCCGATCCAGAACTGCACGGGAGTCGCCAAGGCCAGTTGAAACCAAGGGTTCATGAACAGCTCAGGTGCCCAGATGAAAGACGTCCAGCTGAAGTGGCCCACCATGGACCACAGCAAGGGCAGCGACAAGACGGCCGAAACGATAAGCTTGCGCTTGTGTCTGTGGATCTCCTCTTCACGCTGCTCGGCGGCACCGCTGCTCTCTTCCTTAGGTGCTGCCTTATAGCCGAGCTGTTCCACTTTGCGCAGCATGTCACTCACAGTTACTTCCGTACCGGAATACTCGACGTGAGCTGTCTCCATCGCAAAGTTAACCGATGCTTTCGTGACGCCGGGAAGTTTGCTCAGCCCTTTTTCGATTCGGTTTGCACAGGCGGCGCAGGTCATTTCGCTAATCGTAAGTTCTGCCGTTTCCTTCACGGTTCTATAGCCGAGATCGCCGATCTTTTTCTCCACTGCGTTCAAATCCACGCTTGCCGGGTCGAAAATAACCGTTGCTTTCTCCATTGCAAAGTTAACGTTCGCCGACTCTACTCCGCTCAGCTTGCGCAGCCCTTTCTCGATCCGATTGGCGCAAGCAGCGCAGGTCATCCCTGTAATTTGAAGTGTTGCCTGTGATGTTGTCCTAACCAATCTCCTTTCTGCCTCAACCTATCAGCGACAGTCCATCATGTTGGCTGTATCGCGGTTTGTTTTTCTTATGACTCTTTTATACTATACCCCCATATAGTATATCAATGAGCAAATCTAATGTAAAGGAAGTAAAAATCTGTCCGTTTTTACCTCCCCATTCCTTCTCAGCCATCAGGTCATCTCCTGTTTAAAGATCATTCCCTTTTTTTGGGCTTCCGCTATAGCCTCGATACGGGAGCGCACGCCCAGCTTTTCAAATATTCGCGACAAGTGTTCTTCGACCGTACGCTGACTAATCAAAAAATCCTCAGCTATTTCTTTATTACTCTTCCCGAGTGCTGTCCAATATCAAGCTGCAGTAAAGCTCCATGAGGTCGCTGTTTCCCTCTTGACAACGGATCTTAGCACGGGGCCCAAAATTCAACGATCGCCAGCCGATCCTGCAGATGGTATTTAGCTTTCTCTCTACAACTTCAGTAATAAGGAAACAGCAGCAAACCCGGACAGATAAAATGTCCCCGATTGCTGCTGTCTATTGTACTAACGTTTCCAGTTTAGGGCATATTGGGCTAGACTTCTCCATTAGCTGTTAGAGCCACTCCTCATTTTTTTTACGAAAGAAAGCTTTATTTATTTGGTACTTAATTGATGATGTATTCGGTTCGCTGCTTTCATTCTCCTTATCGCCTCAAGAGGACTTTGTCGATCGTTGGGCGGCAAGGACCAGCTTCGACATGCCATAAGCAATATATGCAATGGCAACGTCGATCAGGAATACGTAAAAGATGTTCATCCCCTTGCGCATTTCAATAATTCCGATAGCCTTGACGGCAGGCATGAAACCAAAGGCCAGCAGCGCGCCTAATCCGACGGAGTACAAGAGGAAGCTCTTGTTTCGATGCCTGCAATACTGATACAGAAGAATGTAGGCTACAGGAAACGTCGAGGAAGCGAGGGTAAAGCCGAAAGGTAAGACAGGGATCAGAAAATACTTATGGATCACTTCGATCGACAGTCAGGATCAATACGCCAAGCGGGAGCACGAACAGAGCGGCAATAAACCAAAATTCAGGTCGTGGGGTCCGAATATTGATTCCAATAGGAGAGTACCGAATCAACGAGATCTCCTCTTTTTTCAACAATTTGTTCGTGCATTTGATTTTTATCCATAAGCCGCTTTCCCCCCTGTTTTCCCTTATTATGGAGCGAACTATCCTCAGTTGACTTAGATCTTACACGGGGCTGCACATTATATTTTGCAGTTACAAACTTCATTTATCAGTTACAAACCATATTTAACGCATTCCTTAGAAGGAAACCGTGATGTTGATCAAGCAGCTTGTCGAAGCTCTCTTTTATTATGTTATACAGATGTCCTATTCGTTTGAAGCGCGGCGCAGGCGAGAATCTCTTCGGTCGTGCGGATTCTGCCTATACGCGGAAAGATGACCTTGCTCACGTGCTCATGCTCCGCCTCGCTGAAGCCGGTCATGGCGTCTATCGCAAAAACCACCTGATACCCATGGGCGAAAGCTTCACGTGCTGTGGTATCTACACCGATACCAGAAGCAATGCCGGAAAGCACGATTGTCGTGATGCCTCGTCGGCGCAACTGCTGATCCAAGTCCGTTCCATAAAATGCTCCCCATTGGCGCTTCGTAATTAAATGGTCGGTGTCGGTGACTCCAATCTCGGGTACAATCTCATCCCAACCAGGCACCAGATTAAAGGGGGTAGGGGCCTGATCCAGCAGCGGACGAGGCATATCTTTGAAGTCTTTCGTGGATACGCGAACAAGCCCTACGAAAGCGCCTGCCTCACGGAAAGCTTGAACCATAGTGGCGGCGCGACCGACGACTTGCTCCGCTGAGTGAGGGGCGTAGTGAGTTCCAATCCATTTTTGCAAGTCGATTACGATGATGGCCGTCTTAGGAAATTGAAATAACAGCTCTTCCAAGATCAATCACACTCCAAATTAAGAAATTGAGCAAGTCCTTGTTTGACTTGTAGTATAATATTTTGAATTAAGGGCCAATTGACTCTATGTTCATAATTTTGTACTATGGGTTTAAAGTTGTCAAGAGGGGATACTTGAGGATGATCGTAACCAAGCAGGACATCATTCGTTCGGCTTCTAAAATGTTTAAAGAAAAGGGATTTCTGGCGACCTCGATTCAGGAAATCGCCCAGGACTGCTCCATTGCCAAAGGTTCAGTGTACAAATATTTTCCGTCCAAAGAGGATTTACTGTGCGCGGTTTTCGACGAATGCCAGACGGTTTATTTTGACCAGGCCGAGCGCCTGAAACAAACGGAGACGGGTACTCCCAAAGAAAGGCTCGTGAATCAGATCGTATTTCGCTTTCAGTATTTTATTGAATATCGTCACATTATGGTCGACTTCATAGAACTTCCTATTACGCAGTTCGCGACTTTCCAATCGCTGAGGAATCACGTTCGTGCTCGCATGATGGAGTGGCATAGGTCTTGGCTGCTTGAAGTCTATGGTGAGAGAATCGAGCCGTTTCTCTGGGACCTCATCTTTATATACCGTGCGATCCTGAAGGACTACCTGCAGCGCATCATCTTCGAGGCGAAGCTGCTGTCCATAGAGGAAACGGCTTGGTTTATCGTCGATAAACTTGATGCGCTAGTCGAGCATATGTCTAAGTCAGGCTCGAAGAGGCTGCTTGGGCGAAGTGCTTTCGATCAATTCATTCACTCGGGTTCCAACGACTGGAATAACGAAAAAGAACGGATGGCCGAGGAGTTGTTCGGCAGAGTGGCTGCGCTGCTCGAGGTATGGCCCGGCGGGACTGCTCGGCGGAAGGAGCTGCAAGAGATTGTCCAGCTGCTGGGGGCGGAGATCACTCAGGCTCAGCCCAGGAGGTCGCTCATTCAGGCCCTTTGCGCCTACTTGGAACAAGAGCAGGAGCTAAGAAGCCCGGTTATCCAGTTGAAGCAGATTGTTCTGGAAGAGTAGGAGTGAATAATAAAACAAAGAGCGAAATGTCGAAGAGATCCGGGTCATCTTTCACTACGCTGACAAAGAAAAAACAGCCCTGCGCTCATTGGATCAATTAGCGCCGGGCTGTTTAGTGAATCCTCAAACACTTTAGTGTCACTTTTCATCTTTCCGTAACGGCTCCGATTCAGTTATCGGTCAAGAGTCTCCAATATAACGGTTACTCTTCCCCTCGTCCCCCTTATTCGCCCATACGCCTCTGCCTCATCGCCTCAAACAGCACGACCGTTGCGGCCATCGCCGCATTGAGCGATTCGGCGCGCCCGGCCATCGGGATCAGCACGTTATGCTGCGCCAAGGCCTGCACCTCAGGCGAGACGCCCTGCCCCTCGTTGCCGATGACGAACCACGTCGGCGCCCGGAAGTCATGCTCGTAGCACGATACTGCTCCCTGCAGCGAGGTGCTCACCACCTGCACGCCCCGCTCCGCCGCGGCAGGCAGCCACTCCGTGAGGTCCCCCTGCACCACGGGCAGGTGGAACATCGATCCCATCGTCGAGCGGACCGTCTTCGGGTTATACAAGTCGACGGTGCCCTTGCCGAGCAGCACGCCGGAGGCCCCTACCGCATCCGCGCTGCGGATGATCGTGCCGAGGTTGCCCGGATCCTGCATCCCGTCGACAACCACGACGAGGCCGCCCTGCTCGCTGGCCTTAAGCAGATCCTGCGGCCGCCAAGACAGCTTCGGCACCACCGCGAAGACGGGCTGCGGCGTTCCCGTATCCGTGCACTTGGCAAGCACTTCCTCGCCGACCGGCACGCATTCGATGCCCTGCTGCGCCGCTTCCTCGAGCAGCTCCCTGCAGCTGTCGCGCCGCTCAGCGGAGTACACCAGCGTATCCGGCATGGCGTCGGACTGCAGCGCTTCCTGCACAAGATGGTGCCCTTCGACCACGAAGCGGCCCGTTTTCTCCCGCCCTTTGCGGCTCTGCAGCTCGGTCCACTGCTTGACCCGCGGATTCTGAAGGGAGCGGATCACTTCCTCCGCCCCCGGTCTCCCCGTTCCTTTTCGTTCCATGCTTCTCCGATCCCTACTCTCCGAACGTCATTTCAAAATGCTGCAGATCCGTATTCTTCCCTACCACGACAAGGATGTCGTTCTGTTTGATGATATCATCCGCATAAGGAGCGATATTCATCCGGTCCCCGGTCTTGATTCCCATCACGTTGCACCCGTATTTCGCCCGGATATCGAGCTGGCGCAGGGTTTTGCCGACAAGCTGGCCCGTGGCCAGGATCTCGACGATGCTGTAATCTTCCGACAGTTCAATGTAATCGATAATATTGGAGGAAATCAGATGGTGAGCGACGCGTTGGCCCATGTCCCGCTCGGGGAAAACGACTTTGTCGGCACCGACCTTGCGCAGAACTTTGCCGTGAAGCTCCGTCTGTGCCTTGACGATGACCTTCGGCACACCCATTTCCTTCAGAATGATGGTCGTCAGAATACTCGCCTGAATATCTTCGCCGATGGCCACCACCACCACGTCGAAATTCCGCAGTCCGAGCGCGCGGAGCGCTTCCTCATCCGTAGAATCCGCCTGAACCACGTGGGTGACGATGTTCGAAATCTCCTGGGTCCGGATCTCGTCGCTGTCGATCGCAAGCACTTCAAACCCCAGATTGGATAGCGTCTTGGCAACGGAGGTCCCGAACCGGCCCATCCCGATGACGACAAATTGTTTTTTCATGGTCTCTCCCCCTTCACCACTGCAGCTGTGACCCCTATGTACGATTATCCTCATTATAGCAAAAGTAAACCCCAGCACCAAAACGCCTTTGGGTCCGTTTCCCATAAACCTGTCCCCTCCGGCATGAAACCTGCCCGCAATGCGCATAGTAAGAGGAGTGGAGTGACGAACTACAGAAAAGTGAGGAATAGAGCGATGAACTTAAATCTGCGGCAGGCGATTGTTCAACGGGTAACCGACAAGACCGACGAAGAAATCTTCGAGATTATAGCGGATTCCGTGGACGGGGAAGAACGCGTCCTCCCGGGACTCGGCGTGCTGTTCGAGATCATCTGGAAGAACAGCGAGAGCGACGTGCAGAACCAGCTTGTCACCACACTGAGGGAGCACCTGGCCTAAAAAGATCCGGGTCCCTTCCTTCCCGACAGCCCCCTCCCTACGGAGTCACCTGAGGGGAATGGCGTGCTGTGGGATAGTGGCTGGCCATGCTGATGGACGGGAAAAAGGATAAGCCTCAATCCAAAGCAAGAGCGCAGGGGAACAAGTCCCTGCGCTCTTTTGCTCTGTTCCCTATACTTCCGCCTAGTCGAGTACGCCCTGCACGAGTCCCAGCGGCATCGGGGCCGGGCGCTCGCAGGAGCTCTCCATCAGGTAGTGGCGGCCTTCCTCGGAGGCGTCATGGAAGCCGTGCATGGCCTCCAGCACATGGTAAGCCAGCTCCCCGCTCGCCCGGTTGACCCGGCCGTTCTTCACCGCATAGGCCAGATCCAGGACACCCAGGCCCCGGCTGTTCGCGGCATACCCGTGCGTCAGCGGGATCTCGGCCCACTCATTGCTGTCGTAACGGCGCACACGGACCGGTCCGCCGAACGTATTCGGATCGGGTACACTCAGCGTACCCTGACTTCCGTAGATCTCAATGCGGGGCACCTCAGCTCCGCCGAAAGCATCGAACGAGGTGATGATGGTCCCGATCGCCCCGCCGTGGAAGTCGATAACGCCGGCCACATGAGTCGGTGTCTCCACCGGAATCACCTTGCCGAATTTCGGCTGGCTGAGGATCGTACGCTCCGGATAGGAAATCTTCGCGGAGCCCGTTACACGCCGGATGGGGCCCAGCATCGCAACTAGCGCCGTCAGGTAATACGGTCCCATGTCGAACATCGGGCCGCCGCCCTTGGCGTAGTAGAACTCCGGATCCGGATGCCAGTGCTCATGCCCGCGGCCGATCATGAAGGCGGAAGCGGCAACCGGCGTGCCGATCCAGCCGTCCTCGATCAGCTTGATGCAGGTCTGGATGCCGCCGCCAAGGAACGTATCGGGCGCGCTGCCGACCAGCCGGCCCTTCTCCTGCGCCTTCTCCAGTATGGCCCTGCCCTCCTCGCGTGTCACCGCCAGGGGCTTCTCCACGTAGACGTGCTTGCCTGCCTCAAGTGCCGCCAGGCAGACCTCGGCATGCGCCGCAGGAATTGTCAGGTTGATCACGATATCGATCTCCGGGTCGGCCAGCAGCTCCGATACCGAATACGCCTTGGGCACACCGTACTGCTCCGCGCTCGCCTGGGCCCTGCTTACATTCAGGTCCGCACACGCGGCCACTTCCAGAATCGGGTACGTGCGGCAGTTCTCAAAATAAATGCCGCTGATCTTCCCGCAGCCAACGATGCCGACTTTCAGCTTCTTCTCCATTCGCTTCTCTCCCCCATCATTCACGACTAAAGTTGATTGTCAGCCATTCCGGTATAGACCGAATCGCTCTGCCGCCCGGCCTCCGCTTTCCGCTTGCCTTCAGCTGCCCACAGGAAGCCGCGGCGCATGATCTCGGTGACCTGCGGCAGCTCCACAATGTCGGCTTGGTGACCGAGCGCATTGTAGAACACGCGTCCTGCGCCCCAGCGCTTCGTCCATACGACCGGCATGTCTACCGCCCCGTTCGGCGAGTGCGGACCCGGTACGACCGGGAAGCGGGTGCTCGCAAGCACTTCTACCGCGGGGTCGACATGCAGGTAGTACTGCTCGGTCCTGACCGAGAAATCCTCCAGATCTTCGAGCAGTGAAGAGGAGCTGTGTTTGACGTTCACCGTGTATTCCACCCCGTCGTTGCCCGGATGCGCGACCCACTGTCCTCCGGTCATGAACTGCCAATCCACGTTCTTCCGGAAAGAATCGCACATGCCGCCATGGCATCCTGCAAGCCCTACGCCGCTTTGAACCGCTGCCGAGACGTTGTTCACAAGCTCCTGGGAGATTTCACCCATGGTCCAGCATGGGATGATCAGATCCAGCCCCTTGAGCTTCTCTGCGTCCGCGAAGGCCTCAAGGGTGTCGGAAACTTCCACCTCATAACCTTCCTTCTCGAGCACACGGCGGAATACGCCTGCCACTTCCTCAGGCTGGTGGCCGAGCCAACCGCCCCATACGATCAATGCTTTACTCACAAGGATCTCTCCTCTTCCCCTGGTTTGGACATTCTGGTGAAGCGGTTACAGTAATTCCATGGTTACAGTTCTTCGATGCGCACCCAGCGGCGCTGTTCGATCGAGAGGTCCACCGCTTCGAGCACCTGCTGGCACTTCACGCCGTCGTGGAAGTTCGGCACGGGCTGACGGTCTTCCGCAAGTGCCTGCATGAGTTCCACCGTCTCGTGGATGAACGTATGTTCATACCCGATCGTGTGGCCCGGCGGCCACCAGGCCTCGGCATAAGCGTGCGCCGGGTCGGTGGCCAGCACGCGGCGGAAGCCCTGCACATCCTCGGCATCGTCCGTGAAGTACACCTGCAGCTCGTTCATGCGCTCGAAGTCGAATTTGACGGAGCCCTTGCTCCCGTTAATCTCAAAGGAGTTCGTGCAGCGGTGCCCCGGCGCGAAGCGCGTAGCCTCGAAGCTGCCGAGCGCCCCGTTCGCGAAGCGGGTTAGGAACAGCGTCGCATCATCCACCGTGACCGGCCCCTTCGGTGCGTCCTTGCTGCCCTTGGCGCTGAGGCCGGTCATGGAGCTCGGTACCGGGCGCTCCTTGACGAAGGTCTCGCTCATGCCGATAACCTCCTCCATATCCCCCACGAGGAAGTGGGCCAGGTCAATCAGATGCGCGCCCAAGTCACCGTGCGAGCCGGAGCCCGCGATCTCCTTCTGCAGCCGCCACACGAGCGGAAACTCCGGATCGACGATCCAGTCCTGCAGGAACCAGGCGCGGAAGTGGTAGATCTGCCCGAGCCGGCCGTCCTCCACCAGCTTCTTCGCCAGCTGCACCGCCGGGGCGAACCGGTAGTTGAAGCCCACCATGTGCTTGACGCCGGCAGCCTCGACCGCCCGGAGCATCTCCCGGGAGTCGGCAAGTGTCAGCGCCAGCGGCTTCTCGCAAAAGACATGCTTGCCGGCGGCTGCTGCAGCCAGGGCAATATCCTTGTGCGCGTCACTCGGCGCATTGATATCGATGAGATCGATATCCTCCCGCTCAAGCAGCTTTCTCCAGTCGGTTTCATAGCTCTCCCAGCCGAACTGGCGGGCGGCCTGGGAGACACCCTCCGGATCCCGGCCGCAGATGGCCCGCATGACAGGCCGGGCAACCTGCGGGAAGAACATCGGGAGATCCCGGTAAGCATGGCTGTGTGCCTTGCCCATGAATTTGTATCCGATCATTCCAATGCCGAACTCTTTCGTCACGATAAGCAGCTCCTTTGGATCTCAGGATAGGAAGGATAGTAAGGGCAGTACAAGTTAAGATCGATTCACCCGGCTCGACAGCCGGATGACCAGCTTCGTGTCGAGCTTATGCCGCAGAGGGACAGACGGCGTCTCTTCCGCACTGCCGGTGACACGCTGCAGCAGGGTATGGGCGGCCAGCTTGCCCATCTCGAAGAACGGCACTGCAACCGAGGTCAGAGGCGGGTCCGTCACGCGGGCCTCGACAGAGTCGTCATAGCCGATGATCGGCGGCTCCTGCCCCGGCTGAACGCCCAGCTCACGGAGCCCCTGGAGCAGACCGATCGCCATCCGGTCGTTGGAGGCGAAGACGGCATCCAGCTCCCCGAGGTGGGGATAGAGCTGGGAAGCGGCCCTATGGCCGGAGGTACGGCTGTAATTGCCCTCGTAGTACCAATGCGGGGGAAGATCCTCCCGCCGCCCGGCATCTTCCGGCAGAATCCCGGCCTCGCGCAGCGCGGCCGTATACCCGCGCAGCCGGTCGTCCGAGTTCGAATATTCGGGCGATCCGCTGAGGAAAGCGATTCGGCGGCAGCCGTTCTCGACAAGATGCTGAACCGCCCGGTAGCTGCCTCCCTCGTGGTCGGCATCCACTTCATTGAAGCTCTCACCTTCAAAATGCTGGTTGACGAGGCAGAACGGAAACCCGCTCCGCTGCAGCTTCTGCAGCTGCTCCCTCTCCCCCGGCGTATCGGTAGCGCCGAGAACAATGCAGGCGTCCACCTTCTGGGAGCGGAACATCGCGCTGTAATCGCTGTCTTCCCCGGGCGTCCGGAACATGAGCAGCATGTCATACCCCGAAGCTTTCACCGCCTCGCCGATTCCGCTGAGCACTTCGGAGAAATAATAGGTCGAGAATATATGTACCTTTGGCACGTAAGGAAGCACTACGCCCAAATTGCCGCTTCGACGGCGGGCAAAGCTCTGAGCAATCGCGTTCGGATGATAGTTTAATTTCGTGGCTGCCTGAAGCACTCTTAGCTTGGTCTCCTCTTTCATCGGGCCAACCCCGTTGAATACGCGCGAGACAGTCGCTTCGGATACTCCCGCTAACTCAGCAACTTCCTTTCGGGTAACGATATGTCGGCACCTTCCTTTCACGAAAAAAACAAGAATGTACGCGCGTTCTGTACGCGTGTACATTGTCTCATGGCTGCAAAAGGGTGTCAATACCCTTTTGCAGCTTCTTCCGCCATTAGGCTTGTCCGGCCCCGGGGGACCTGCCTGCCCGGACCCTCTGTGCGAGATTCAATCAGCCCAGGCTGCTCTTGAGATCAGGCTGCTTTCCGGACAGGCGGCGGCCCGAATGGTTCAGCCCAGCCGCCTGCCGAAGCCTTGACTATAGTCTCCCGTAAGCTTTGGCGTACCGGTAGATGCGAGAGAAGATGCGCCGGTCCTTCAGCTTCCGGAAGATGAACGGATCCGGCCGTGTATTGGCCTCGAGAATCCATGGATGAAGCCCGCCATCCAGTGCCACATCCAGTCCGATTTCCTTGATCCCCGGGTATCTGGCATGAATCTTCGTGGCCGCCGTTACTCCTATACGCCTGAGCCGGCGTACGAGCGAGCTTTGGCGGGCGGACGAGGCATACCCGGAGAGCAGCCTTTCAACCGATACCAGCTTTCCCCCGTTGTGCACGTTCGTCACGGCCTTTCCTTCCGCCGCTACCCGGCCGATGATTCCTGTGCATTCCCAGCGGTCCGACGTATTCTTCTGTACCATGACCCGCAGATCGAACCTGCGCTCCTTATACTTTAGGAGGTGGATACCCTTCTGCACGAGATAAGAGCGGGATTTCACGAATTTCGACAGCGACTCATACATCTCATCGTATTCTCCGAACGAGCGTACCTTGGTACCGGCATGAAAGCTGTATCCGGATGAACCGCTCTCCACCTTGATCACTCCGTTGCCGTAGGTCCCGCTGTTCGGTTTTATATAGACCATGCCGTAGAGCTGCAGCATCTCCTGCAGGCTCTGCCTGGACATTCTTCTTGTCTCGGGAATATAGGTACGCATCGTCCTGGATTTCAGCAGTACTTTGGTTTTGGCCCACTTGCTTGTGACATGTCTCAGAGTCTTACGCTTCTTCATGGTAACCTACCTTTCCTGATTGCTCCCTGCAGCCCCATAGGCCTGGGCCAGCAGTTCGGCCGTCCTTCTCCAGGTAAAGCGGCGCAGCACTTCCCGCCTTCCCGCTGCAGCAAGCCGCGCGGCGAGCGACGGCGAACTCATCAGGGTCCGGATTGCGGACGCGTAGCCCTCCGGCCTGCGGTACGCCTTCACCAGCAGCCCCGTGCGGCGGTGCCGGACCAGCTCGCGGATCCCCCCGTTCGCCGCCGCGATGACCGGGATCCCGCAGGCCATGGCTTCCGCGTTCACGAGGCCAAAGGCTTCATGTCCCTGGGACGGGCAGACGAAGCAGTCCGCCTGCGCATATACCCCCGGCATCCGGCTGTGCGGCACCGTGCCGAGGAATCGGGCCCGGATCCCGAGCCCCCGGGCCAGCCGCTTGAGCTCCGCCGCATAAGCGGGCTTTCCCGAGCCCCCGGCCACTAGCAGCTCTACCCGCTTCGGCCCGCTGCGGGCTGCAAGCCGTACGGCGCGCATCAGCACCGGGATGCCCTTGCGCCGGATAAGCCGGCCGCAGTAGAGCACGGTGTAGGTGTACCGCCCGGCACGGCCCTTCCCGCCGCCGCGAGATGGCGTGAACCGTGCCGGATCGACCCCTAGGGGTATACGGCGGAGCTTGGCTGCGGCGTGCGGGAAGCGCCGGATGATCTCCCGGCGCAGAGATGCGCTGTTAACCAGAATGCGGTCGGCGGCCGCCAGACAAGCGGCGGCCCGGTGCTGCGGAATCCGCCGCTTCGATACAAAATTCAAGGAATGAAGGAACAGGAGCACCGGCGTTCCCGGGAACAGCGATTTGAACGGAGGAACGAACCTTGGCCGGTTATCGACTTGGATGACATCATAGTGCCGGTCCTTGACGCTGTGCAGCACAGCACGAAGATAGCGTTCCGGCGATCCCGTTTTCACCCGTTCGATCGTAAGGCCGCCTTCCACCGTACGGCGGGGAAGCCCCGGGGACTGGCGGGAGATCACCGTCACCCGGTGCCGCTTAGCCAGCTGCCGGGCGGCCGCCAGAATGCAGATCTCCACGGATCCGCTGAGGGTCGGAACCGGATACTGCTCCGGCGCTACAATCAAAATCCGCATGGTAACCTAACCTCCTGCCCTTTTTCCTCTACTGACGCCCTGGAACCCACCATATTGTATGCCCTATCAGCCTCCTCGGTCAGGGATAGGGGCCTAAGTCCGGTGAGGCTTGGGCTCTCTTTCGCTTAGCCGGCTTCTGCCGGGGCCGCCTGGCAGCCCGCTCGTTCCCCGGGACATAGGGGCAGCGCAGCTGCAGGTCCGGCATTCTCATGATCCCTGCCCCTGAGCATGATCAGCGTGCTTTAGCTTCTGCAGCACTCCCCCGTCAGACTTACCATACAATCCTTCACGGACAGCGGGAAGCCCGGCACCCTCAAATCCGGCGCTTCAACAAAACCCAAAAAAAGCCCCGTGCCGGTCATCTGCCGGTACGGGGCCCTGTCGGGTTCTGGCATGGATGGGACTCCGCTTACGGAGCCATCTCCAAGAATTTGAGGTTCGGGTTTTTCTCCGTCGACGTACGCAGCGCGTACTCGTTCTCAAAGAGCGCTACGTAGTTGCCTTTCTTATCCTTCACGAGCTGGGAGTTGATCCGGAATTTCGACGGGTCGATGTCATCGCCGACAAGCCAGCGGGCGAACTGGTAGCTCATGCGGGAGAGCTGCACATCGACGCCGTATTCGCCCTTCATCCGGTATTCGAACACCTCGAACTGGAGCTGCCCGACCACGCCGAGGATCAGATCCTCGAAGCCGATCGTCTTGAACACCTGGATGGTGCCTTCCTCCGTGAGCTGGTCGACACCCTTCTGGAACTGCTTGTGCTTCAGGGCGTTCTTCACCGTTACCTTGGAGAAGATCTCCGGCGAGAATGTCGGCAGCTCATCGAATTCAATCCCGCCGCCCTGGGCCAGGGAATCGCCGATCCGGAAGATGCCGGGATCGAACAGACCGATGATATCGCCCGGATAAGCGTCCTCGACGATATCGCGGTCCTGGGCCAAGAACTGCTGCGGCTGGGACAGCTTGATATCCTTGCCCACCCGCACATGCTTGACGGACATGCCACGCTCAAACTTGCCGGAGCAGATCCGCAGGAACGCGATCCGGTCGCGGTGGGCAGGGTTCATGTTCGCTTGAATTTTGAAGATATAGCCCGTGAACTTCTCATTCAGCGGCTCAATCTCGCCAACATTGCTTTTACGCGTCGTCGGTGTTGGCGCAAGCTGCAGGAAGTTCTCGAGGAACGTCTGCACGCCGAAGTTGTTGATCGCCGAGCCGAAGAAGACCGGCGTCAGCTCCCCGCTGCGCACCTTCTCGTAGTCGAACTCGTCACCGGCCACATCGAGCAGCTCCAGATCCTGCACGAGCTGGTCGTAGAAGAACTCGCCTGCGATTTCCTTGACGACCGGATCCTCATACCCGCTGACCTTGCGTACTTTGATCTCCCGGTGATCGTCCCCCTGGAAGAGCTCTACCTGGGTCAGCTTGCGGTCGTATACGCCGCAGAACTGTTTGCCCATCCCGATCGGCCAGTTCATCGGATACGAACGAATGCCGAGCACCTGCTCGAGCTCCTCAAGCAAATCGAACGGGTTCTGCCCTTCGCGGTCAAGCTTGTTGATGAAGGTGAAGATCGGGATGCCCCGCTTGCGGCAGACCTGGAACAGTTTCTTGGTCTGCGCCTCGACCCCTTTGGCGGAGTCGATCAGCATCACGGCGCTGTCGGCCGCGGTCAGCGTACGGTAGGTGTCCTCACTGAAATCCTGGTGACCCGGGGTATCGAGAATATTCACCCGGTGTCCGTTATAATCGAACTGCATGACCGATGAAGTGACGGAGATCCCCCGCTGTTTCTCGATTTCCATCCAGTCGCTTGTTGCGTGGCGGTTCGCCTTGCGTCCCTTAACCGTACCTGCGAGACGGATCGCCCCCCCGAAGAGGAGCAGCTTCTCGGTCAGTGTCGTTTTCCCCGCATCCGGGTGGGAGATAATCGCGAACGTGCGGCGTTTCTGTACTTCTTCTTTCAGTCTCTCGGAAATTCCGTTGCTCATACCCTTATGTGTTCCTCTCTGAACTTGTATTGGATCTCTCGGCAGACCCGGAGATTAACTGAGCTTGACCGTCCAATCGGCCTCTTTGAGCCAGGTGCCTCCTGCGAGGTCCCTGCCCCGCAGCGTAACCCGGTCCCGGTATACCTGAACGTACAGCCCCTGCGCCTTCTCTTTGGCGGCGTTCTGGTAGCTGCGGTTCAGCACGCGGCCGACCGAGGAGTTGTGAAAATAATGAAAACCTTCCTTGACATAATGCTCCGTCGTCCCCTGGAAATCCTGATGCCGGTGGCCGGCAAAGACGAAAACGTTCTTGTAGGGCTTCAGCAGCTCCCGGAACTTCTTGGCGCGGATGAGCTGGTGCGAGCCTCCATCCTGCCCCGCGGGAGGCAGCGGCTGGTGGGTCATGACGAAGACGGGCCTGCCGTCCTGGTGCGCCGCCAGCCTCTCCTTCAGCCAGTTCAGCTGCTCATCCGAGTACCAGGCGCCTTCACCGACCTCCGGCTTCTCCTGCACATACGTCTCCTGCGAGAGCAGAATGACGTGATGATTGTTGATCCATGCGTCGTGATACGGCTTCTGCAGGCCGAAGAAAGTCTGGAACCGCTCGCGTGAGCCCTGGTCCGTCTTGCCGTTCGGCATGGTTTCCTTGTTGAACGCCCCGAGCTTATTGATCCAGATGTCGTAATAATCGTGGTTGCCCATATTCGCCAGAACGGGAGGAAGCGGATACGCGGAGAGGATCTTCTTGAGCTCCTTGTAATCCTTCTCCCGTCCATATTCGGTCAGATCCCCGGTGATGACGAGCGCCTCCACAGGCGAGCCCAGCCGCTGCAGGTCGTCCATCCCCTGCTTCAGGTGCTTGATCGTATTGGGATCGTCCTCGGAGATATGAAGATCACTGAATATCATCATGGAAAAAAGCGGTTCCTTCGTATCCGTCCCCGTCTCCTCCGGAGGCGCAATATCCGGCAGCGGATCGGGCTGAAGCAGCACCAGGTCGTCCTCCTGGGCTTTCAGCAGTTTGTACAGACCAGTCCCCGCCGCCCCAAGAATCACGAGGATTCCGAGCAGTAGGCGGATAAATGTTCTTCGTGTCACAATGGTTTCAGCCTCCCGGCCTTCCTATGCTGCTTGCTTTTCATTCATCCCTATATTATACCGTGTTTTGCCGTGCATTGCATACTGGGCGGCAAAAAATAGCATGGGCCGTCACGAGGAACAGCCGAAGACGGAAGCAGCCGCTAGGCATCCCGGACGAAAGCCGCGGTGCCTTAGAGACTCTGAGGCGATTTCTGGAGGGCCCCGACTGTGGATCAGCCTTCGGCGTGCAGGATCGCGTAAATTCGGCCCTCAGCCTTTGACGCACCGGCAGCCCTTAAAGTCATCCGTAACGAAAGCTGTAGTGCCCTTAGGGACTCTGAGGCGATTGCTGGAGCCCCCTTGGACCAACCAGCTGCGTTTCGGCGCGTAGGATCGCATAAATTCAGCCCTCAGCCTTTGACGCACTGTCAGCCCTTTAAAGGCATCGGTAACGAAAGCCGCGGTGCCTTAGGGACTCTGGAGCGACAATCCGGGGTCCCCGGCTGCGGATCAGCCTTCAGCATCCCAGACCGGGACAGCGTACCCTGATAACGACGAATAACCCGGTGCATCCTGCACCAGGTCATTCGCTTCAACTCTATATCCGCTTACCTGTGTTCCGCAACGCAGCAGCGGCTAAGAGCCCATGAGGAAGGCACGAGCCGGAGCGGCTTCAATACCTTCGAGCTTCAGCGGCGCCAGGACGAAGAAATAGCTTCCGCCCGGCACTTCCTTCAGCCGGAGCCCCTCAAGGATCAGTACGCCGCGGCGCATCAAAGTACGGTGCGTCGGATATCCTTCCTGGGACCGTTCGATCCCGAGTCCGTCCACGCCGACGCCCTTGATGCCGAGCTCGGCCAGATAAGCCGCTCCATCCTGCTTCACATAGACGAATTCGTCGTCCCACGCATCCGTGTACGAATTCTTCGTCTTAAGCAGGATCCACTCGCCGGGCTGGATGGCGAACGGCTCGAGATCCTGACGGGTGATGCCGTCCTCTGCCCGGGTCAAGTCCAGCACCCGGGCAGGGCCGATGAGATCCTCCAGCGGAATGGACTCGATCTTCTCCCCGCCCGGCAGCATATGCAGCGGCGCATCGAGATGCGTGCCCGTATGGGCATCCAGCGAGATCCGCGTCTCATGGGTCTCGCCGCTCTCATGGCTGCGCACCGTCTCGAAGACAGGACGGTTCTGCTCAAGGTCCTTCCATACTTGCATCTGCGGCCGGATGACCGAGGAAATATCATACAGCTTGAGCATGCTCGCGCCCCCTTCCTATTGCGTCCGGACCGTTAACGTACAGTTAACCGAGGGTACGGCCGGTCTCCCAAGCCACTTCTCCCTCGTCCTGCCCGTTCACCGGCCACCAGCGGAAGCCGTCTTCGGCAAGAAGCTGCTGGGCCTTCTCCGGTCCCCAGGTTCCTGCGCTGTACAGCTGCAGGCCGTCGGAGCCCCACTCGGCGGCAATCTTGTCGACGTACTTCCAGGCGAGCGCCACTTCATCCCAGCGGGTGAAGTAGGTGGAATCGCCGCGTGCGGCGTCGTAGATCAGCCGCTCATATGCTTCCGGCGTATTGAGTCCGACCTGACAGCTCTGGCAGAAGTCCATCGCCACCGGCACGATCGTTCCTTCGGAGCCAGGCTGCTTCGCATTCATTTTGAAATAAATGCCTTCCATCGGGTTAACCCGGAACACGAGCAGGTTCGGCTCCAGCTTGTGCTTGCGGGAGAGATACACATTGTCCGGTACGTTCTTGAATTCCACGACCACCTCGGTCGTCTTCACCGGCAGGCGCTTGCCCGTACGGATGTAGAACGGCACGCCGGCCCAGCGGAAGTTATCCACGAATACCCGGGCGGCGAAATACGTCTCGGTCGTGGATTCCGGATTAACGGAATCCTCGTCGCGGTAGGCGCGGACCTGCTGCCCCTTCATCGTTCCGCCGGCATACTGGCCGCGCACCGTATTGGCACGCACCTCGGCCCCCGTCTGGAACCCGCGGAGACTGCGGAACACCTTCACCTTCTCATCGCGGATATCCTCCGGATGCATGCGGCTCGGCGGCTCCATCGCCATGATCGCCAGCATCTGCAGCATATGGTTCTGGCCCATATCCCGCAGCGCGCCGGAATGGTCATAGTAGCCGCCGCGCTCCTCAACGCCCACGGTTTCGCTGAGCGTAATCTGGATGTTCGCGATGTATTTGTTGTTCCACAGCGGCTCGAAGAACGCGTTCGCGAAGCGCACGACGTTGATGTTCTGCACCATTTCTTTGCCGAGGTAATGGTCGATCCGGTAGATGTCCTGCTCGTCGAATACCTGGCGGATCTCCGCGTTGAGCTTCTCAGCCGACTGCAGGTCGTAGCCGAACGGCTTCTCGATCACGAGACGGTTCCAGCCTGCCGACTCCAGCAGTCCGCCCTCCTTCAGGTTGTGCGACACGCTGCCGAACAGCTCCGGCGACAGCGCGAGATAGTACAGGCGGTTGCCGCCGACATCGAACTTGGCATCAAGGGAATCGGTCAGCTCCCGCAGCTGCTTGAAGCCCTCAACATTGTTGATATCAAGGGACATGTATTGGAAATGCTCGGCAAACGAATCCCACTGCTCGTCCTTCGTCACTTTATAACGGGCGAACTCCTCGATGGACTGGTGCAGGTCATCGCGGAACTGTTCGTTCGTCCGGGGCCGGCGGGCGAGGCCGATTACGGCAAAGCGGTCGCCCAGCTTACGCTCCCGGTACAGGCTGTAGAACGCGGGAAAAAGCTTGCGCCGGGCCAAATCCCCGGTCGCTCCGAAAATCAAGTACACGGCACTGGTCATGTTTACCTCATTCTTTCTTGGATTGGAATGGTAGCGGCACAGGCAAATACTGCCTGTCCTTCTTCATCCCTAAGCATATACAAAACCGGGAGCAGATTCAATACTGCGAGAAGCATTCTCAATTATAATTCGGGCGGAAAACTCGGTTAAAGCGCTTTACATTGGAGCGTCTCCTAATACATGGAAGAGATTGGGCGGGCGTCGCCTGGGCATCCGTCCGTACACCCGGGACAGATGCCGCATAAACTGCACTGTAGCATGTCAAAACCACGGAGGTATCCCCATGAAACGGATTCATAACATCTGCGAGGAAGAATGCAAGCCCCATTACGGCAAGCCCGTTGTCCTGCTGCTAAGGGACGGCACCGAGGTATACGGGACCTTGAGCCGCATCCAAGGCGGCCAGCTGATCCTGAACGAGACAGCGGGAGGCGGACCCGCTGAGGATCTGACCCTGAGCCGCAAAAAAACAAAGGCAAGGAAAGGCTCTTCGGCCAAGACGTCGGCCAAAGCCGATGCTGCCACCCGGGCCTTCGGCGGCCCTTATCCGGGCCCATCCACCTTTGGCCCGGTTTACCCTTTCGCGCCCATTGCCCTCGACCTGGCGCTGATCGCCCTGCTCTTCGTTTTGATCTGACCAGCCCGGCGCAGCAGTTCAAGCAGGGGATTCCGGCCGCTGCGGCCGATGTTCCACAAGCAGCCCCGGTTCGCCGCCTGCCGGCTGGCAGGCTGGCAGGTGGGGGAGCAAATTGGGCTCCGGCCCGCCGGATAACTGGCCAGCTGGGCTTCTCTGCCTGCTGGGTGGCAGGCTCAGGCTCAGTCTACGCACCTAGGGGCCGCCGTCCGCTGGATGACTCGCACCAGCGTCCTTGAGTCTACTGCCTGTCGGCTGAACGGTACTAGCACCCTCAAGCCCGCTGCCTGCATCAGTACCCTGCAATTCGCTGCCTGCCGGCTGGCTGGTACTGGCGCCCATGTGCACGCTGCCTGTCACTTACACCCTACAATTCGCCGCGTGCCTGCTGAAAAGCCAGCTGACCCAGTGAGCACCAACGCTCCATTGTAATAAAGGAAATACGATGCCTTATGGAGATATTTCCCTGCATTTCTCAGCCTTTAGCGGAACTCAGATGCGTTAATGGTGTCCTTTTCATCCGAAAACAGCCTCCCTCACCGAAATAGCGAACCCCAGTTCCTCTATGCTCAACATAGCCCTCTCGGAGAAGCA
Source organism: Paenibacillus sp. S-38 (assembly GCF_049942825.1). NCBI lineage: Bacteria > Bacillati > Bacillota > Bacilli > Caryophanales > Paenibacillaceae > Paenibacillus > Paenibacillus sp. S-38. The sequence goes on along the minus strand of NZ_CP187970.1, from coordinate 1,141,591 downwards.
CATAACATATCGTAGTTCCGCTGATATGAACGTAACCGAGCAACTCCCAGCACGTATCCCTGTTTTTTTGTACTCCAAACTAAGCCTGTCAAGGTGTTCTTTTTGACAGGCGGCTTTATTCTTCCCATACTTGTGTACGTGTCTGACTATCAAGTCAGACCCTGCCTTACGGCGAGTAACGGGGTGCAGGGGGCGTGCTCCCTGCATAGTCTTTTTCCTGAGAACAGCGGGACATGTCTACATTCCTTGGCACGAGGGCAAAATGGTTCTTTGCGCCGGCTGGCAACCTGATATTCGTGGGTTCTCACATGTGATTACATACGACCAGAGAGTTTCCTGCTAACTATCAACGCACATAAAGCTCCTGTTCCCTTGCTTTGTGCAGCGGAACTACGCGGATTTCTCTCTGCCTAGCTTTGTACTTTGCCCCCGAGCCAAAGAATGTAACGCATCTTCCTCAAATCCGTTCTCTTACCACCTCCTTCTTCGTATTTTCAAACTTCTATTACAAGCACAAGCGATTATGCTGCCGCTCTTTGCTTCTGGACTTCCTTGGCTATAGCCCAGATAAATCCCAAGAGCTCCCTGGCCACGGCGGTAACGATGGTTCCTTTGTTCTTTCCCCTGAAGCTTAACCTATTAAATTTATGATGCAGTCTTTTATGCGCCTTCCAAGAGATCTCAATAATCTCCGAACTGAGCTCCTTTTGCCTCTCCCGCAGGGCTCTTCTTACAGCAGGTTTGCTCCGGTAGGTCCAGGCGGCTTCGACCAGTACCCGTCGAATATGCGCATTACCGACTTTCGTGATTCGCCCTTGCCAGCGGCTGCCTCCGCTTGAACTTTCCGAAGGTACCAATCCGGAATAACTCATGAGTGGCTGTGGGGATGCAAATCTTCCTGCAAGATCTCCGAGTTCGGCCGCAAGAGTGGTGGCCGTAATTAAAGCAACTCCATGAAGCCCTTGCAGCGCCTGAATCATGGGAGCTTGGCACCCTGCCGAAGCCTGCTGCTCCATTTCCTTTTCGTATCGCCCGATCCGGTTTGCTGCTTCCCTGATGGTGTTACGATATTCCTGAAATACGATATCTTCGCACTCGTAAAGCGTAAAGTATCCAGCCAGTTCTCGTAGGCCGATGTCCATACCTTCGTGCCGTACGGTGGCTGAAGCTGGTGTCGAAGCAGGAACTTCGTGAGCCGCTGCTTGTGCCGATTCATATCCTGGACGGCATCCTCCCGAGCCCGAACCAAATCCCGCAGTGCTTCGTCCTCGGGTGTAGGCACGTAGATTTCGGTTAACTCTCTGGCCCTGTAGAGCTGCGCTAAACGTATGGCATCCCTTTTGTCGGTTTTAATGCGCTTGTTGCCATCCAATGCTTTGGGCGCAACGACGCTGCAATGAACGAAGAGCTCAAGGAACCAACGGTACAGCTGAAACCCTGTAGGCCCGGCTTCATAGCAAACGTCGAGTTTGATCTCATCGTCCTTTGCAAGCTGCTTGACTAATTTTCGCACGGCCTCTTTGGTATGTGGAATCGTCCCCCAGAACCGTACAGGCTCATCTCGATTTTCCGTGGCGATAGCAACAGCAATTTTTTCCTTGGATACGTCTAACCCTACATACTTTGTGGACATACTCATTACTAACCGACTCCTTTTTGTTTGTAGCTCTGTTTTGGATTTGATTGGTTTATTCATTCCAAGTCATTTCCAACTTCAACCTACGTGATGCAAAGAGGTAGTCGGTTTCGTTCATTATAACTATTTCCGTTTCCCTCCACCGCTCCTCCCTAAGCTTGTTATCACAAAAGGGCTGTTTCCCTCCCCGGGAAACAGCCCTTTTGTGATTCGTGTTACTTCCTCACAGCCCGAGATACCCGCCCATCAGCGGCACGGCTCCGCTTAAAAATCCAGATGCTGCAGAAGCCGCTTGAGCATGGCCGTGGCCTGGGCGCGCGTCGTGTTTGCCTGCGGCTGCAGCATCCGCTCGGACACGCCCTGCATGAAGCCCTGCTGCAGCGCGAACGCCACCGCCTCCTGCGCCCACGGGGCCACCTTCGCCCCGTCGCGGAACCGGCTCAGCGCACCCGCGCTGCCTGCCCCCTGCGTGCCGCCCATGACGGGCGCCCCGCCTGCAGCCCCGGCACCCGCTTCGGCTTCGGCTGCGCCCTCGAAGCTCTCGTCCGTGGCCGGCTGTACGCCGGGCTCCATGCCTGCCTGCGCCGCAGCACCGGCGTCCGTCTGGACAGCCTGGCTTTCGCCCGTCGCGAACAGGATCGCCCGCCGGAACAGGGTCGCCGCCTGCTCCCGGGTCACCTCGAGCATCGGACGGAACGTGCCGTCCTCGTATCCGTCGATCAGACCCGCTTTGACCGCTTCCTCTACAGCTCCCGCATACCAGGCATCCGGTCCGACGTCACGGAAGCCCGTATCGCCGCCTCCCGGGGCCGGATGCTCGAGTCCGATCGCCCGCACGAGCAGCACCGACAGTTCGGCTCTCGTGATTGCCTGATCCGGCGCGAAGCGCTGGTCATCGAGCCCGGTGACGACGCCTTTGGCCGCGAGCTCCTCGATGTCCGCCTTGGCCCAGTGGGCCGTCGTATCCGCGAAGGACTTGGCGGCGGACTTGACCGTGAAGATCCCGCCCTGCGGCGCTTTCACGGTCAGGGTCTGCCGTCCGTCCGAAGCGGTACCCGTCTTCGCCGGCAGGTACCCCCACCGGCCCGTCTGCGGATCGAGCCACATCGCCGACGGGATCCCGCCGGAACCGGAGCCCGCCGCGGCACCGTCAAGCTTCACGGTGCGCTCCACATACTGGCCTTCGTAATCGGTCACCTCTACGCTTCCGCTCATCAACTTCATCTCTACGGGATAAGGCAGAAGCAGGGTCGCCCCCTCTTCAGCTGCCAATTCCTGGGCAAGGTTGCTCGCCTCATCCGTACGGACGCGGGTCACGACCGAGAGCTGGCCCGAGCCGTCCCCGCTCCCTGCGGCCTGCTGCAGCAGCTCGGTTGGCAGGCTTCCGGTGAAGTCCGGCAGTTGAACCGACACCCGGCTTCCCGGCGCCGCCGCCCCGCTCAGGAAGGGGGCGGTCGGCAGATCCACCACGACCGAATCGCCTGCGCCGGAGGCTTGAATCACTACCGTGCCGGATCCAATACCGCTCAGCGCCTCAGCAAGCGCGGCCTCATCTACCGTGCCTTTGCTCTGCACAATGCCTTCCGGCGTCGTCTCCGGCTGCATCACGGCCGTCACGGTCCGCTCCTGTCCCGCGGGAGGCGGACTGTAGCCGGAGCCATAGCTGGAGCCGGTATCATAACCGCCTCCATAAGACTGCTGCGGCGCAACTCCCGTGCCGGTTCCGGTTCCCGTTCCATCCGTGCTCACGCCTCCCGGCGAAGCCGTTACGCTGAGCTGGCTGGAGCGGTTCCCCGCAGCATCCACCGCCTCGACGGCAAAGGTGTAATTTTGACCTGCGGTCAGCCCTGTTACCGTATAGCTGCGGGAGTACGAGGACAGGGATTGAATCTCACTGCTGTCGCGAAGCACCTTGTAAGCCGAGACGCCCACATTGTCGGAAGCCTCCCCCCAGGTCAGCGTCACCTCGGAAGTACCGGCTTCCGCCGCCGTCAATTCGGCTCCATAATCCCAGGTCGGATCCTCCGTATCGGTGCCCCCCGTGACGGTGACATAGGCTGTAGCCGTAGTCCCGCCGTACGAAGCCGTGATCGTTGCGCTTCCAGCCGCGTACCCCCGCACGTACCCGCTGGTATCGGCTGTCGCCACCGACGGGTTCGAGCTCGTATAGCTCGCAGAGGAGGTCACTACCGTACTGTAATCATCATCGTCGTAATAAGAACTGTTGTTATAGGCCGTCAGTGAGAAATAGCTGCTGCCTCCCGCGTTGAGCGAGAAGGAGCTCGGACTGAACGAGAGAGAAGAAACGCTATTGTAGCTGGATCCGCTGACATACACCGATCCGTCATAGGTCAATCCGCCGTAGCTTACCGTGATCGTCGCCGTACCCGATGTGTTCCCGCCCTTGAGCACGCCTGACGAAGAGACGGTGGCGATCCGTGTCGAGCTGCTCGTGAAGGTCGCGTCGTCCGTAACATCCTTCGATGTCCCATCCGCATAATAAGCGGTCACGGTCAGCGAATAGCTCTGTCCCCGGTACAGATTCGCAGGCACGTCGACCGACAGCGAATCGAGCGTCGTGTGGGCATCCCCCACAGTAATATCGGCGGTGGTGGTCTTCCCCCCGAAGGCAGCCGTCAGCACGGTCTGCCCTTCCGTCAAGGCGCGGAGCACACCGCGCGACGACACGGAAGCGACGGAAGGATCGGAGCTCGTGAAGGTGACCCCGCTGCCGAGCTCCTCGGTCGACCCGTCCGAATATGTCGCCGTTACGGTGAGCTCCTGGACGTCGCCTACGGCGAGCTGGGCCGGGGCGTCCACGCCGATGGACTGCAGCTCCCGCGCAGCCCCTACCGTCAGCTCGGCTTTCGTCGAGATGCCGCCATAAGATACCGTGATGACCGCCTCCCCTTCCGCCCGTGCGGTCAATACGCCCTTAGAGGAGACGGATAGGACGGAGGGCTTGGAGCTGGCATATTTGATCCCCTCGGTAACAGCCTCCTCCGTCCCGTCATCATACAGTGCCGTCACTTCCAGCTGGTGTGTCTCTCCGATCCCCAGGCGTACAGGCGCATTCGTTTCGAGGACCTCCAGCTCGGTAGCCGCTCCTACGGTGACCTGGACCTTAGCCTTTTTGCCCCCGTAGCTGACCGTAACCACCGCCTGCCCCTCGGCCTTGGCTTTCACCACACCGGCCGCCGTGACCGAAGCGATCTTCGGCTTGCTCGAAGTGAACGTGGCGGAAGAAGTCACATCCTCCGTGTGTCCGTCCGTGAACACGGCGAGCACTTCCAGTCCGTGAGAATCCCCCTGCTGCAGCTCGAGCTCCGTTTCGTCCACCTGAATCGATTCGAGCTCAGCTTCCGGCGGAGCGTCCGCGGCCGTTCCGTAGACCTGGAACTCTGTAATGGCCCTCTTGCCGGCCGTGCTGGCCGAGGTCGTGATCCGGAAATACCGTGCCGTCACACTGCCCGCGTCCACATAGCCGGAGCCCGCCTGCTGGGTCGTGTTCTTCATCCGGCTCGCATAAGGATACCAGGTTTGGTTATCGCCGGAGAACTCAATCAGATATTTATAAATCCCGCTGCGCTCCAGATAGGCCGTCCGGACTTCCCGCACATCATAGCGCTGGCCAAGATCCACCGTAAGCCAAGACGGGCTCTGGCTGCCGCCCGGCGCCCAATACGTCCCTATATTCCCGTCCACCGCCCGGGCCGGACCGTAAGTAGCCCCTGTGACGCTGCTTGCCGCAGCCTTTTTTCCCTGTGATACCGGAACTTCCGCCGAAGCGGAAGAAGTGAAGCCGATTGAACCCGCCATTCCCAATCCCAGCGTTAAGAACAGCAGTGTCATCCACTGTTTCATCATTCATCCCTCCATTCCATAGGTGCAGGTTATAACAGCTGCCGGGAAACTGCGGCTTATCCAAGCGAGAAAAGGCTGCAGAGGCTGCAATGATAACGCTTACTCCATTTTACCAGAATGTGGGACCCGTCAATAGGTACTCTGAACTTAATTTACAAAAAAATAACCATCGCTCGAACCTTGTCGATCAAGGATTTTTCATAAAAAAAGCCCCCGTTTCGTCACGGAAGCTCCTGCGGACCTCGCTGTCTAACCCGGCGGCGTTGGCCCTTCTCTATCGTTATTAGGCCAGCGGCTTCACCATCAGGTAGCAGCGGAGCCGGACATCGTAATAGACGACTCCATAACCAAGCCGGTGATAAAACCGCTGGGCCTTTACGTTCGCCTCGTCCACCCACAGCTCCACTTCCCTGCAGCCGTAGATGAGGGCCGTCCGTTCAGCCTTCTCCATGAGACGCCGGCCGATTCCGTGTCCCTGATAGTTCGGATGCACGGCAAGCAGATCGACACGCAGCCGCTCCCTCTCCTGGGGCTTGAGCAGAATAAAGCCGGCCGGTTTACGTCCGGCTGCCGTATCCACATAGGTGATGCCCCCTGCCAGCCTTTTACGGATCAGCGCCGGTGTCAGGAGCAGCCCGGGCTTTGTCTGCCGTGCGTAGGGGGCGAGCAGTTCTTCGGTCAACCGGTAGATGGTGGCGTCGTCCTGGCGGGGAATTCGTTTGCGGATCATGGGCTGTACCGCCTTCCTGTACATGGCTTCACAGTGTATCTTATGAAGAAATAAAAGGAAGGTTCACACGGGAAACAGCGGTACAAGGGAATGTCCGTGAAGTATCTTTATTTCATATATTTTTTGGCTACAAAAGACAAAAAGGCCAGGCTTATGGCCAGAACGGCCGCGATTACAATCAAGTGAACCCAACTCATCCGGACGTAAGCTCCTTCGGGTTAAAGATAATGGATAGACTATCATACGCCGCTGCGCCCGGTGGTGTCAAGCGATCCGTGATTGCCTGCCGGAGCCCCGAGGAGTATAATGGAGTCAAAGAAATCCATCAGGAACGGAGGCGGCGTATGATTACAGCAGTGGGACAGGTTACAGGCATCTACCGTTCACAGGCCCAGTGGCAGGAGGCAGAGGAACGCCGCCTGCAGCATATTGCCGATGCGGCTGCGGCACGGCGCAGACCCGGCCAAACGCCGCAGCCCCGCTATACCTACGACCGGCAGGCCGAGTCGGCGGCCAGGAAGATGGCGGACGTCTACAGCGCCGCGGAGGCACTCGGCAGCCGGCCGGAAGCCTCTTCCGCAGACCGCCGCATCTTCGGCGATCCGGCGGACGCGGTCCGGCAGGAGCTCACGGGGCTGGTCGGGCGCTTCAACCGGCTCGCTTCCGCATTGGACCAAGCCGGCGGCCTGGTCCGGCCGGAAGTCCGCCAAGCGCTGCAGGAGTCCCTGCCTTCTTCGGCATTGGCCTCGCTTGGCGTCTCCCGCGGGGAAGACGGCTCCCTTGCCGTAGATGAAGCGCAGCTGGGGACGCTGCTGCTGAAGGACGGCGCCGCCGCAGCGCGGAGCGTCCGGGCGGCGGAGACGGGCTTCGCGGAAGCAGCCCGGCGTCTGGCGGATGCCCCGCCCGCCGGGCTGCTCGAACGCCGCAGCGGCCCCTACCGCCCGGATGCCGGCTCAGCAGTGGAGCTTCGCAGGCTGAACCCGTATGAGCAGGGGCTTCCCGTCTCCTTCACCGGGCTGCTCCTCGATACTTTCGCATAACTGGTGACCCAGGATAATCGGCTTCGCTGTCCTGTAAGGACAATGCGTGTCGGCCGCACCGGCCTTGGATGCCTGGTTATCCTTGCCGATCTGCACAGAAGCACAAGGACTCCGAACGAAACCGGGCCTTGTGCTTTTGTTCATTTGTCCCACCGGCTCCCTACTGATCAGCTCCGCGGCCTGCTTGCAAGCGCCTTCAGTGCATGCCGCATCGCCGCCGCCTTCACCCGCTTCTGTTGTTCCTCGGGTGCAGCCGCATAGAAGTCAGCACTGCCATACAATTCCAGCAGCGCCTCCTGGGCCGCCCTGAGCGCCCCATCTTCGCTTTGCAGCAGGTAGAAGACGATCTGGTAAGCATAGCTCTCGTACTGCTTCAGCACTTCCCTCTTCGCTCCTAAGGTCCACCCCATCCCCGTGTGCTCCCTTTCTCTGATGACTGCCGCTCCCGTCATGAACCGTTCCCCTCTCCCTCGGCCGCGGGAACCCCGCACTCCCTCTGCGGCCCTTTTTCCGCACAGATGAAATTCCTATTGTTATAGACGACGCAGCCGCCCCCCACCTCTCATCCCTTAAGAAAACTTTAAGAAAAGAAGCATAAAAAAAGCAGGCGGACCTCCCGGGTCCCCTGCTCTGGCCTGTTCCTATTGAAATTCTGCTTGCTTATACGCTTACAGCTTCTGCGTTTGTTGAGCTGCCCATGACAGCTGCACTGCCGTGCTCCTTGAATTTCCCTCTGCCGCTGCCGTCCGTCTTGTCCGCGCCGGAGCCTGACGCCTGCCCCGCACTGCCGCTCACCGTCACGCTATCTGTATCGCCGCTTGTCATGATACTGCCCGCAGCCGCGGATTCCTGCTTATCGGCACCCGCCGTCGCCCCGGTTTCCTCTTTCTGCGAGAAGGCCTGCTTCTCATAGGCTTCACGGGAGATCTCCATCCGGAACTGATGGAGCTTCGAATCCCAGACCACTTTATCGTTCTGGACCGTCTGTTCGATCGCCTTGCTCAGCTGCTGCTTCAGGCCTTCCTTCGTCTGTTCCGCCGTGATGGCCGATCCGTCCGGCGTATAGTTGGTATAGAAGGCTTTGAGCATATCGAGCTGCTGCAGCATCCTTTTCTTCTCCGCTTGTTCCGGATCGCCTTCCTTGCGCCGCTGCTGCTCCTGCTGTTCCTGCAGCTCCTTCGCTTCCTGCTTCTTCTTCTCGATCTCGTCGAGCGGCTCGACCGGCTTCATGTCGCCGTATTCCGGCCCGCTGCTTCGCTCCGGGTAAGACGGATATCCGTCTCCCGTCTGGTATAAGTCAAACGCATTCTTCCTTGTATGTACGGCCGTAAGGGGAACGATGCCCAGTGCCATATTGTATCCTCTCCCGGTGACTGAATCATGATGTCCTTCTACGTCTATTGTACTCGGAGGCACCGCTGAGACTCAACTGGAAAATAGATCTTACGGCCTATAAACCTCGCTCTAAATATTGGAACTCCGGATAGAAACAAGCTACGGCGACTCATACTTCCTGATATGCAAAAAACCACTGCTCAGCCTGGGCCTGCAGCGGTCTGCGGTAAGGTTGTATCCTGACCCGGTCCTGTAAGGTTCTTACTCGACCAAGCCCTGCTTGAACGCATAGATGGCCGCCTGCGTCCGGTCCTCCACCCCCAGCTTTGCCAGGATGTTCGTGACGTGAAACTTGACGGTCTTCACACCGATGAACAGCTCGTCGGCCACGTCCTGATTGGACTTCCCCGAGGCGATCAAACGGAGCACTTCCATCTCGCGCTCAGTAAGCTCCTCATGCGGCATATGAGCCGGCTTCGGCTGGCGGAAGCGGTTCATGAGCTTTGAGGCGACCTGGGACTCGAGCACCGACTGGCCGTTCACCGCCGCCCGGATCGCTTGAGCGATCTCACCCGCCCGCGAAGTTTTCAGCAGGTAGCTGAACGCTCCCGCTTCAATGACCGGATAGATTTTCTCATCGTCGATGAAGCTTGTCAGTACAATCACCTTGCAGTCCGGATGCTGCTGCAGCAGCCGCCGCGTCGTCTCGATGCCGTCCATTCCGTCCATCACGAGATCCATGAGCACGACATCTGGCTTGTATTCCATGGCCAGCCGAATGCCCTCCTGGCCGCCGCTCGCTTCCCCGACGACTTCGATTCCGTCCTCGGTGCCGAGCACAGCCGCTAGACCGATCCTGACCATCTCATGATCGTCCACGAGCAGCACCTTAATCGTCGTCTCCTCCATCCAGAGGTCCTCCTTCCGATACGATCGGTATCCGTATTTCAATTCGGGTGCCCTTGCCCGGTGCGGTAATGAGGTTCATGGAGCCCCCGATTTCGTTCACCCGTTCCTTCATGGTTACGATCCCATAGGAAGCCTGCTTCTTGGTATCGAGATCGAAGCCGACCCCGTCGTCACGAATCAACATACGTACCGCATCGGGAGAAGGTTTCACGAGCCGCACCTCCAGACGCGACGCCTTGGAATGCCGCAGGGCGTTGGACATGGCTTCCTGGGCGATCCGGAAGAGGTGGTCCTCGATCCCCTTCGGCAGCCGGATGTCCTCCGCAAGCTCCCAGTCCATCTGCATCGGCACCTTGGACGCGAGCTCCTGCATCAGCTCGATGATGCCCTCGGACAGCCGCTTGCCTTCGAGGTGAACCGGCCGCAAGTGCAGCAGAAGCGCCCGCATCTCCGACTGCGCCACCGAGGCCATCTCCTCGATGAGGTAGATCTGCCGCTGGGCCTTCTCGAAGTCCTTGTCGAGCGTGCGCAGGGCTGCCGTAGCGGTCATTGAGATCGCGAAGAGCTGCTGGGACACCGCATCGTGCAGCTCCCGGGCCAGCCGCTGCCTCTCCTCGACGATCGCTGAGTATTTGGCCTTCTGCGCAAGCTGGGCGTTATTGCTCGACAGCCTCTGCAGGGAGGAGACCTGTTCCTCCCATTTCTTCGTGATCGTATTGAGCTGCTCGCCGAGGCGGCCGATCTCATCCTCGCCAAGCGGCGGGACAGCCCGGCTGAGGTTCCCCTTCTCGAGCGAGATCATCACCTCTCGCAGCGTCTCCAGGCGGTGCTTCATCCTGGAGCTGTACCACAGGCCGTAGGAGCCGCCGATGAGCACCGCCACGGCGATCATCGACAGAGAGACCAGAATCCCCTCCCTCCAGGTCTCGAACGGCCTCAAGTAACCGCCCGATTGGAGGAAGTAGATCAGGACGGCAAACAAAACAAGGCTGAGCCCGATCGACTCCGCCATGCTTCGCCATATCATGTTGACCAGCCTTTTGCCTTGTCCGTCCATTCCGTTTCTCCTTACACCGTATTGGCTTTTAAACTTAACCGGTATATCCATGTTATAAGACCTGATCTAGACGATTTTAATATCGATATCTGCCACAATATACGAGATTTCAAGCTTGAGCTGTCTCTCGGCTGTCCAATAATTCGGTGACTGCCAGACCATCTTGTTGAGTACGCCGGCTTCCTTGTCATACCCTACGCTGGTTTGGCCGAAGAGTACGGAAGCGGTGACGGTAACCCCCATATCCTCGGGAACGATCAGATCGATATCGGCGATCACGCCCTGCAGGACGATCGTCGTCTCCTTCTGCTCGGTAATCGCGTAGCTGAGGTCCATCTGCAGCTCCCCAAGCACATTCCAGATCGACATATTGCGGAGGATCCAAGGCTCGCGGCCCCAGCGGATGCTCTCAATGAGACTCTGCTTTCTCACATGCCGGTCATCCTTGTGAACCTTGCGCATTTTGTTATAGAAGAATCCGAGAGAGATCAGGATGACGGCCGCAATCAGAGGAAGGTTCCCCCCGAGGAGCAGCAGCCCGCCGATCAGCAGAAGCAGGTAACCTTTGCGCTCCGCTCCCGAACGGATCTTGTGAACCCCCATAAGAAGAAGAAAGAGGGCCAGGACGGTGAAAAAACTGAGATGATTGTCCGCAAGCAGGAACAACCCCGCGCCAATGAGCAACAGCGCCATGTTGCGGTTTCGTTTGCGGTGCATCCGTGCCGCCCCCTTTCGTGAATTCTGGATGCCAAGCGATGGCAGGTTCCGCTATTCCGCCAAAAGCCACGGCGCGCGTTCCGCCATGGCTTTGACCTTTCATAGCATATCATAACGGGCTGGCCGCTCCAAGCACGTTTTTGCGGCCCTTCCTGAGGAGGAGCTTCTTCCGCTTAGCCTTGATCGGAGGTCAGTTTTTCTTTAAGCAGCGCGAGCTGATCGTCGATCTTCTGCTGCTTCGCCGCATCGGCCGCCGGAGCTGTTGTGAATACGGAGCCGGCATATCCTGTGCCGACATAAGGCTTGCGGGCGATTTCGGCCTCCACCTCAAGAGACATGATCTTCTCTTCCATGCGGCGGAAGCCCTTGACGGCGCTGCCGCCCTCGATGACGTTGCTTGCCGTCACTTCTGCCATCTGCTTCTTCGCCTTGGCCAGCTGGGCGCGGGAAACCAGCTCGCTGCGCTTGTTGCGCATCTGATAGTAGGCATCCTTCATCTCGTGCAGCTGCTGCACCAGCTCGGCCGCCTGGGCTTTCGCGCTCTCGTACAGGTCCGCGTACTCCGTAACCTTGCCGTCGTGGTAGAGCTTCTGCTCCAGCGCCTGGCGTGCCGCCGCTTCCTGGCCGGCCTTCAGCGCTTCCTTTGCCCCGGCTTCCGCTTGGGCCGAGAGACGGACCGACTCTTCCAGACGTTCCTTGAGCTTGCGCTCGGAGGCGATCTGGCGGGCTACCGTGACTTCCGCCGTAGCAATCTCTTCTTCCATATCGCGGAGGTACTGGTTCAGCATGATGATCGGATCTTCGACCTTGTCGAGCAGCTCGTGCAGCGAAGCCTTCGTCATATCCTTGATTCTAGAAAAAACACCCATGTTTACACATCTCCCTTGGATTGGTTTTGTTGTTTTTCGTACATCGCCACTTTGGAGCGCAGTTCCTCGATTTCCTTCCACATGGCCTTCTTCTCGATATCCTTCATCATGTCGTCCAGGTCATTCGCCTGCGGGCCGCTCTGTCCGGCCGCCTGTGTATATTCCGTCTCTTGATGACCGCCCCAGCCGTATTTCTGCGCCTTGCGGTAATGCTTCTCGGCGCGGCGCCAATCTCTCCAGGAGTGATAGGAACCGTGCCCCGGTCCAGGTCCCTGCGGTGCGCCATACTCTCCGTCGAAGCCGCCGGTCCATGGCTCGTTGGGGATGACCAGAGCCGCGATGAAGTACAGGGGAATCACCGCACCGCCCGTGAATACGGTGGTTACTACCAGAGTCAACCGAAGCAGGGTAGGATCCACATTCATTACTTCGCCAAGCCCGCCACAGAGACCGGTAATCTTGCGGTCCATGCGGGATCGGAATAATCTCGTCATCTACGGTCCCATCCTTCCTCTTGTAGTTTGCTGCGCAGCTTCGCGAGCTCCTGCTCCACTGCGGAGCCTGCGGCGCTGCTCGCCGCGTTCCAAACATCCCTTACATGCCCGCGGACTTCCCGAAGGGTGCGCGCCGTGAGCTCCATGTCGCTGACCCGCTCCTCGAGCCGGTCGAACATCCTCGGGCTGACACCGCCCATCGAGCGAAAGCGCTCGTTCATCCGCTGCTGCAGCCGCACACTCTCCAGCCGGGCGATATAATAGCTGCGCTTTGACGCTACTTCGTCGAAATCGGCCTTGAGCTGCTGTACCTGCTCTTCGAGCTCCACAATCCCGTGCTTGCTCTGTTCGTACAGCGCTTTGTACTGCGCCGCTTTCTCCTCCTGCTGCATCTTCTCCTGCAGGGCCCGGCGAGCCACCTCTTCTTCGCCAGCCTTCAGTGCCAGCAGTGCCTGGCCTTCACGCCGCTCCTTGAGCTGCTCCGCGGAGATATACTGTTGGCGGAGAGAGGAAGCGTGTGAGAGACACTGCTGGAGGAGACGTTCGGATTCGCGGATCTGCTCCGATTGGGAGGCCAGGTATTTGTCGATCAGGCGAACCGGATCTTCCGACTGCTCCAGCATCTCGTTAAAATGGGCCACAGTCAGGTCACGAAATCTTTTTCCAATGCTCATTCTTGTTCTACCACCTTTGTTAGGGATTGCCGCCGGGCCGAAGCCGGGCTGCCGTTAGTCCTTCCAGTATTCGGAGTCGGAGCTGGCGGAAAGATCCGCTAGCATGCCGACTTGCCGCGCAGAAGGGAGAAACCGTACCAGATCAGCCCCACCGCGATCAAGATGGCGAACACGCCGGACATCTTGCCGAGCAGCACGCCGCCGCCGATCAGGATCAGTGCGGCTCCGATAAACGTTCTGCCGTTTTTCATTCCCACGAAGCCGAGGCCGACGAGAGCAGCCGGGAAGAGGAAGCTCATTACGTGATGCCCGATGTGCAATCCCGTTTTGCTTGCGAGGATCATGGCGCCAAAACCGATGAAGAGAAGCGCAAGACCCGTATGCCGATTCATTCTCATGTAAGCATTCACCGCCTTTCGAAGTTCGTTGTCGCTTGCTTATGTCCTTATTCTAGGTGAATCCGGGCTCTGCCAAAACGGACCTGCGGCGGTTTTTGGAACTGGACCTAAGTCCAGTCCCCCGCCCGGCCCAGGTGCAGAAACGCCCCCGACCCGGGCGGAAGAAAAGCGCCGGAATACACGGGAAGGCGGGCGGGGGATTCTAAGTGTTCGTTGCGCTCGGGTGTATTGTTTCTCGTTCCGAACGCTCGGGTGTATTGTTTCTCGTTCCGTTGTGCTTCGCACAAAGGTCACTTTCGAAACAATACATCCTCCCTGGCTAAATTAAGGCACTGCTGTGCGGGCGTTCCGCTGCGCTGCGCACGAACCTTCAAAACTCTAGACCCTTGTTAACCTGCAACCGCCACTTGGCCGCGTGCTGCAGGGATGGAGTACCCATCTGCCGCTCCGCCTGGCTCAGTAAAAGAAAGGAGCTTCATACATGCCAACCTGCCTGTTCCGAAAGGCCGTCCTTGCGGCGGCTGCAGCACTCCTCCTGGGTGTCTTTCCCTGCTCCATGTCGTCAGCAGCTGCTGCTTTGAACCGTGACGTAGAGCCGGTATCACCGGCCAGATCGCCCAGGGAAGGAGCCTTCGTGCCTCCCGTCCAAATCTATGCTCCCGCCCTGGACAAGGTCATACGGACGCTGCCGAACACGCAGGACATCCGCGGGAGCGCCGAGGCTTGGCTGAACGCTGCCGGCGGGCTATCCCCCCGTCTCCGGCTTCAGGAGGAGAGCCGGCTCGTCCTCCGGATCCCGATGCATCCGCCGCTGCCTGTCTCCAAGGCCGGCCTGACCTTCCACTGCAGGGAGCTGTTCCTTCTGATACCGGCCCCCGGAGCAAAAGAAAATCCCCAGCTGCTGGCCTTCAGCACTGGGGAGGGAACTTACGTATTTGAATGTACATGGGACACCTTGCGTCCCTTTTGGAATCAATACAGCCTGGGGGAGCTTACCTATCATTAAGCCGCGAACAGCGCACGGCTCCCGCAGGCCGCCGCTCTTCGCCTACACTTCTCCAGAGCATCAGCGGCTCTGTGAGATCGTAAGGATGTTCCCGTCTCCGTCGCGGAGGTTGAAGAAGGAGACCCGGGAGTGGCGGGAAATGCCGAAGACCGCTTCGAATTCGAGCTCCTGCGCTCTCCGGTAGGCCGCATCGATGTCGCGGGTCTCCAGCTTGAACAGGGCGCCCCCTCTCCCCGCTCCCGCAGAGCTCAGCTCTCCGCTGCTGTCGAGGATCAGATCCGTGCCGTTCTCAAGACGGAAGATGTGCAGGTGCTCCTGCCGGTCCTCGGTGCGCACCTCGACGCCGAGCAGCCGGCCGTACTGGTCAGCGGAACGCTCCAGATTCCGCACCCAGAGGATCACCGAATCGATTCGGCTCTCGACGGGAGAAGTCACGGCAGCCTGTCCGCCCTTGGAGCCTTCGATACCGCCGAACGCCAGCCCGTAGCCGTCGCGGTCCCTTACCACAAACTCCTTCCAGGGTCCGCCGTCCGGATAGATCACCGGCTCACCGCTGAAGACGGCCCCTTTGCTCCGGAATTCCTCATACAAGGAGTCCAGCGCTTCCCAGCTCTCTACGTAGGCATAGACGTCATAGGCCCGCGTATCTCCCGCCTGGGGAGGATTCGGACGCACGGCCGACGGCTCAGGTGCCTGCAGCAGCTTCAGGGCCAGTCCCCCGAGCCCGTCCCGCTCCGCCCACCAGTCAGTCACCTGGAAGCCCAGAACATCCCGATAGTAAGCCTTGGAGCGCTCCATATCCGACACCATCAGCACGGTAAGCGAGCTGCCGATTTGCTTTCTTTCCGCCATCCCTCTGCATCCCCTCTCGAATACAATATACAAACATATATTCGCATTTTATTCTCCATTTCCTGCCTGTTTCGCTAGAGATCAGTAAATATTTCGGTGAATGGGGCAGCAGCAAAAAAAGACCGTCCCCTCCCGGAGATCGGCCTTTCCCTGTAGTTACCCTGCCGGCTTCCCGGCCGTTTCCTGCTGCCTCGATGCCGCCTCTTCCTGCTTTGCCTTCGTCAGCGCTTCCTGCAGCCCGTTCTGCATGGCGGCCAGTGCCTCATCGGCCGTCTTTTTGCCGTCCAGCACCGCCTGCACCTCTTGTCCGCCGATCCTGGAGAATTCCGAGTAGAACGACATGGGAACGGGCGCAGCCTCCGCCGCCTGCTCGGTTACCTTCTCGCTTACTCCCAGTTTATAGAAGGGCTCGAGGCTCCGCCCGTCCTTGTCCTTGACATAGGCGGTCCGGGACAGCAGTCTTCCCTCATCCATCTTGCTCTTGACCCTCGCCATTTCTTCGGAGTTGATGTACTTCACGAACTCCCAGGCCGCTCCGGCATTGGGGGAATCGGCAGATACGGAGAACACTTCGGAGATCGAGAGGGCATTCGAGGTTCCCGAGTTTTGCGGATCGACCGGAACTGTGACAACATCCCAGTTGACGGACTCTTTGTCCTTACGGATCTCCTTGGCCTGCTCCAGCTCGCTGATCAGATAGGTCCCCTCAACGGTCATCGCAATTCGGCCGGAGACGAACGGATTGCGCTCCAGCATCTCTTCCCTGCTGACGCCTTTACTGAAGTCGATCTGCGGCTCTTTGGCCGGGTCATACAGCGCACCGGATTGAATGCCGTCCACGGCAAGCTGCAGGGCCTGCTTCCAGCCCTCCGTCTGCAGGGTAATCTTCTCTTGCTTCGCGTCCAGATAGGACAGCCCCTGGGTGTCTCCGATCATCGTAAAATACCGGAATCCCATCGGAGCACCGCCGCCGCCCATATAAGAGTTGTTTTCTCCGTACCCATATATCCTCTCCGCCCCCTGCCCGTCCGCAGGGAACCTCTTGGCCAGCTCCAGCACTTCAGCCCAAGTCATCCCATCCTTGGGGAGAGGTACGCCGTACTTTTCGAACATGCCTTTATTGTAGAACAGAGCGCTGCTGTAGAAGGAAGGGCTGAGTCCGTACAGCTTGCCTCCCCCCTGTGCGCGAAGCGTCTCGGTTACAGCGGGCAGCATGTTCTCGATGTCGAACTTGTCCGCTTGAATCACGTCATCCAAGGGGAGCAGCTTGCCTTCCCTCGCCCACTTGACGAAGGCATTCGAAAAATTGAAATACAGCACATCCGGCTTCTCCGCCTCGACCATTTCTTCGAACGTCTTCAGCGGGTCTTTGTCCTGCCCGTACATGCTCTGCGTGGAGACGACCTCGATATCGACATTTGGATATTTGGCCATGAACAGTGCCCCATAATGCTGGAACAAGCTGCTTTTGTCGTAATACATGACCTTGATCACCGCTTTTTCGTCTTTGCCGAGCGGCTTCAGCCCTCCTTGCCCTTCTTTCCCCTGCCCCAATGTACACCCGGACAGCATCACCATTCCTGCCAGAGCTCCACAGAGGACTGCTTTGGTCCCTCTCACAAACCATCACCCATTTCATCCATTTTTTGCACATTATGTAATACTTAACGGTAGAGTAGGCCTGAATGTTCCAGGAAAATGGAAAAAAAACTCCGACCCGCCCATTTGAGCGAATCGGAGTCTTTCAATCAATATCTAGAAAAAGTCCGCCAGATAGGTTGTCCGCGCCGGAACAAGCCGCTCCAGCATCCCCAGTCCCTGCAGTGTACCCTGGAGCCGTCCGATATCCTGGAGGAACGACGGACGCTGATATCCGGTCAGCAGCGCGGTCAAGGTTTGGATGCTGCAGGACACTTTCGGCAGATCGCTCGCCTGAAGCGGCTCGGCGGCTACACGGGCTGTGCCGGATTCATCCACGGTAACTGTGAACACCCCGTTGTTCCAATCGGCATGCTCATCCTGAATCTCCAGCAGGAAGGCCGCTTCCGCCCCGGAGACGAACGGATACTTCTCGATAAAGGACTTCACATCCACAATCCTCGCCATGAAATAAGGGACGGTCTCCTGCTTGATCCGCGGATCATCCAGCAGGAACGGCAGCCGGTCATCATTGGGCACACGGATCACCAGCTTGTCGATCATGGAATCATGATCCGAGAGGAACCTCCACAAGGCCAGGCGGGCCTCCCGGTTCAGGTGCACAAGCTCATGCACCGTACAGACGCGGTCCTTCACCTGGTAATGCACGTACCCGGCCGCCTCGCCGTCCGCCGCGTAGTACAAGGCGGTCGTTCCTTTTTTGCGCTCCAGAATCCGGTGCTTCCACCAGGCCTCCGTTCTCTTTAGCATCCCGTTATAACACGGGGCATAGGTCTCGTACAGGCTGTCCAGCAGGGCGATATCGGGCTCTCCCCGGACGACTCTCCCTCCCTGCGGCTCAAACCTGGGCAGCTGCCCCACGGCGATCTCATACTGTTTGTACTCCACATAAGTTTCCCAGCCGTAGCGGCGGTAGAAAGCGAATTGGAACGGGTGCAGGAAGGACACGGTCTGCCCCTGTTCCCTCATGACGGAGAGCGCGTTGCACAGCAGCTTGGACACAAGGCCGCCTCTGCGGTATTCCGGCCAGGTCGCCACACCGGCAATGCCGCCCATGGCATACACCTTGCCCTGAATCCAGGTCTCGAGATTCAGCACCGTCATTCGTGCCGCAAGCTTGTCTTCCACGTAAGCGCCCCACTGCTCTTCCGGCACCATCTGGGCCAGGCGCTCCTCACGCTCCTCCGGTGTTAGCTGATATTGAAAAGCGAACGACGAGAGATCCATGCTCTCGTTCCAGTCTTCTTTTCCCATGCGTCGTATGGTTACGTTCCCGCTCATGGTGATCATCCTTTCCCAAGGGTAGTGAGCCGGAGCTCCCGCGGCGGGGAAACTCCGGTGCTTCCTGCGGCTTCGGCAGCCGCCTAGCTCTTGAGCCCGGCCATCATCACCATCGTGCCCCGGGGCTGCTCCCCGTGCGCGTCCGGCTCCAGTGTGATGGCGACCATATCATAATCCTGCGGCTGGAAAGTATAGGAGATGGAGCCCTTCCCGTCATGCGGATAGAACGTGCCGGCATTGACCTTCTTCTCCCCTTTGATCAGCCACACCTGGAAGGCCTGCTCCTTCTGCACCGCCGGCAGATTCTCCGCCGTCACGATGAGATGGGTGCCCTTGTCGTCGATGACGATCGAGGCGAGACCCTTGGACACCAGCTGCTCGGCCGCCGGCTGGAGCTGTACCATCTTCTCCATCTTGGCCGCCTCCGGCGGCTTGCCCGCGTCAGCAACCAGCCGTTCCATCTCGCGGAGATCGCCGCGCAGCTCCGACGCATAAAGCGCCAGACCAACCACCGTGGCGGACAGCCCGAGGCTCATCCAGCGCCAATACGCGGCGCCGCGCTTCCACACGCGGCGTTCGGCCTCCGCGCCTACCGCGCCTGCATCTGCTCGCTGCTCCTCCGCGCTGCTTGCGCCTGCGCCCGCTCGCTGCGCCTCCGCGCCTGCACCCGCCCGCTGCGCCTCCGCGCTGCCTGCGCCTGCGCCCGCCCGCTGCGCCTCCGCGCTGCCTGCGCCTGCGCCCGCCCGCTGCGCCTCTGCGCTGCCTGCGCCTGCGCCCGCTCGCTGCGCCTCCGCGCCTGCGCCCGCTCGCTGCGCTTCCGCGCCGCCCGCGCCTGCGCCCGCCCGCTGCGCCTCCGCGCTGCCCAGCACGCGTCCGAGCACGCGGCTCCGCATGCCATCTGGCACGGCAACCGGCGCCGCGGCCAGCGGCAGCAGGCCGATCGTCTCGCGCAGCTCCGCCAGCTTCCCGCGGCACGCCGCACATCCGGCGAGGTGCGCTTCGAACTCCGCCGCCTCCTCCGGCGTCAGGGCATCCAATGCGTAGAGCTCGACCCCTTCGCAGCAAGTTTCTTCCTGGTGGTTACTCATGGCCGATCCCCCTCCTTCCTATATGCGACAGCCGCTGCTGGAGCTGCTTCAGCGCCAGCCGGACCCGGCTTTTGACCGTCCCCAGCGGGATCGCATAGCGTTCCGACACTTCCTGCTGCGTGTAGCCTTGATAATAGATCCACTCCAGCACCTGCTTCTGGTCCCGGTTCAGCACCTGCAGCGCGGCCTGGATTTCCTCTCCGACCCACCGGCTCTCCGCTTCCCCTTCAATATCGGCACGCTCATCCGCCAGGAAGGCGAGCGCCTCCGGCTCGGCCGGCTGCTGGGGAGTACGCCTCCTCTTTTTGCGCAGCGCGTCTATCGTAATATTGCGGGTCAGCGTGAACATCCACGTCGTCAGCTTCCCTTGGCTGCTGTCATACCTCGCTGCCGCATTCCAGATGCGCAGGAACAGCTCCTGCACGACCTCCTCGGCCATCATCGGATCTTGAACCATCCGGTAGGCAAACGCGTATACAGCCTTCTCGTATCGGTCATACAGCAATGTCAGCGCTTCTTCATCCCTGGCCGTTATGCGCTCGATCAGCTCCTGATCGCTCAAAGTTCCGTACATGAAGGATCCCCTTTCTCCCTGCTCCCCCTGCTATGTAAATCGCACAATCCTTCGCTTCGGATGATGTGCCCCCCATATTTTTTTTGGCAACGTGTGATCCAAATCCCCATCCCTCTCGTTACACTCACTGAGAAACACAACAATGGGAGCTGGCCAGCTTACCTATTCATCCTACCATAACGATAAGCCTATCATAAACTTCCAAGGAGTGTTGGTCCCATGAAAACCTTGTCCGCAAAAATGCTTCCGCTCGCCCTGAGCCTTGCTCTGACCCTTCCGGTGGCTTCGGCTTCCCTTCCTTATATGAACCATGTCGCCAGCGCCCATACGCTGAGCGTGAACAGCCCGGCCTCCGACCTGCGGGCCGATGTGGACCGCCTGCTCGGTGAACATGCACTGCTTGCGATTCTCACCATGCAAAAAGGGATCAACGGCTCGGCCGACTTCAACGATGCCGCCGCCGCCCTCGACAAGAACAGCGACGAGCTCTCCGATGCGATCGGCTCCGTGTACGGCAAGGAGGCGGGAAACCAGTTCCGCGTCCTCTGGAAAAAACACATTCCGTTCTTCGTCGACTATGTCAAAGCCACCGCGGTGAACGACGAAGCGGGCCGCAAAGCCGCGGTCGACGAGCTTGTGGAGTACGCCGGCGAGTTCGGTGCCTTCCTCGAGTCAGCCAACCCGAACTTCAAGCAGGCCGACATCGTCGCATCGCTCAAGGGCCACGTCAGCACGTTGATCAGTGCCTTTGACAAGTATCATACGAAAGAGTACACTGCCGCCTACACTTCCGTGCGTGAAGCTTACGGCCACATGTTTATGACCGGGGACTACCTGGCCTCGGGCATCGCCAAGCAGGATCCTGACAAGTTCAACTGGAGCGGAACCTCCCGGAAAGCTTCCGACCTGCGCATCGCCGTAGACCGCCTCCTGGCCGAGCACGGCTTCCTGGCCGCACTCGCCATGCAGAAGGGCCTGGACGGCGCTCCGGACTTTGCGGCTGCCGCTGCGGCGCTTGATCAGAACAGCGACGAGCTGTCGGACGCGATCGGCTCCGTCTACGGCAAAGACGCCGGCGATCAGTTCCGCACGCTCTGGAAGAAGCATATCGGCTTCTTCGTGGACTACGTGACGGCATCAGCCAAGAAGGACGAAATGGGACGCAAGGAGGCCATCGACGAGCTGACCGAGTATGCCGGTGAATTCGCCGCCTTCCTCGCGGGAGCCAATCCGAACCTGAGCAAGGATGCCCTTGTCAAAGAGCTTGGCCATCACGTAGGGCACCTGCAGCAAGCCTTCGATTCCTACGCAGCCAAGGAATACGGGAACGCTTACAGCAGTCTGCGCACGGCCTACTCCCACATGTACATGACGGGAGACTTTTTATCTGGTGCCATTGTAACCCAGTTCAATGAGAAATTCCATGACGCCGGGATGGCGGCCTCCCCGAAGGTATGGATGAAGATCGGCGGCAGCGAGCTCATGATCGACGACAAGACTGTGATGATGGATACCGCTCCGTACATGTCCGGTACCCACACCTATATCCCCCTGCGCTACCTCGCTGAGGCCATCGGCGCCGAAGTGAAATGGGAAGAGAGCACCCGTACGATCCGGGTCATCACCGGCGGCAATACGGCGACTTTCTGGATCGACAAGGATTACATGGAGCTGAACGGCGAGCGCCAAGCGATCGGTTCTCCGGTCATGATGAAAGACAGCCGGACCCAGGTGCCTCTGCGGTTCATCACAGAACTTCT
Source organism: Paenibacillus sp. S-38 (assembly GCF_049942825.1). Taxonomy (NCBI): domain Bacteria; kingdom Bacillati; phylum Bacillota; class Bacilli; order Caryophanales; family Paenibacillaceae; genus Paenibacillus; species Paenibacillus sp. S-38. The sequence goes on along the minus strand of NZ_CP187970.1, from coordinate 1,119,648 downwards.
CGGCTGGGATGTGAAGTGGAATGAGAGCGATGGGTCGATCACGCTGACCAAGGCGATGCCCATGACCTCCCCGGCCCACAGCCATTAATCCAGCAGCCAATTAGAATAGCTTTACTCGAAGAGCGGGAACTCCCGCTCTTTTTCTATCGGTTTTCCTGTGCTTCTATACGGCTCTTTTTCCTATCGCTTTCCCTGTGGGTCTATCCCGCCCTTTTCCTCTGGGGTTGCTTGCCGCTTGCCGCCTCCTGCTTTTCCTAAGGGTTCCCGGCCTCTCTCCCCAGCTCTTCTCCCTGCGGCAGTTCAGGACTTACGGAAGCACAGCCAGGCCGCAAGACCCTATTCGTTCTGTCGCGCCGTAATCGCTGCCGAATTTCCATCCAACCTTTTCTTGCTTTTCCAGGGGGCCGATCCCCACGGCTGGTTTTATCCCGCCCCCGCCTTCTTCAGTCCGTGACTCCGGCATGATCTTTGCTTTTGGCCCGTTCGTACTTGGAAGAACTTACATCGGCCTTAAGCGAAAGATCCCAAAAGAATGATTCCAAATGCTCTAACCTATCGGTGGTCTCCATCCGATAAGCGTGCCGAATTGCCCATATCCCCCCGGTTTTCCAGCATTTTTATGACAGGTTTTCCCGATTCGTTTGTCGTTTTCTCTGTGCTATGATCATTACATAACCACAGCGCCTCTTACATAACAGAGACGAATTATCGATAACCGGAGGAGTCTTACATCATGAAAAAACAGCTGCTTACACTCGTCCTTGGCACGGCCCTTACCTTCTCTACCACCCTTCCTTACCAAGCTCAAGCTTTCTCGTATGAAGTTTCGAAGGTCAAAGTCGTCTCAAGCGTCAGCTTCCGCACTCAGCCTTCCACATCCGGAGAACGGATCCGTTATCTGAAAACGGGAGAGCTGCTTGACCTCGTCAGCGAATATAACAGCTACTGGCTGCAGGTCCGCGATGCATCCGGGCAAACCGGCTATGTCTCCTCTTCCTCCACCTATGTAAAGATGACTACAGTGCAGGTAGACACAGAACCGAACGGCGAGATCACCGCTTCCGTTTCCTTCCGGACAGGCCCCTCCACGGACGACAGCCGGATCCGCTATTTCCAGGAAGGGGAGAAGGTTCTCGTCCTCGAACGAACCAATGACTACTGGTACAAAGTACAGGATGCGAGCGGGGTCGAAGGCTATGTCAGTTCTTCTTCGCAGTACATGAAGACCAGCTTTGCCGGAGCGGCCGAAGAGGTAATCGAAGCCGAGCCTGTCGAAGCTCTGTTCCAATCGGAGCCGAATGCCACCGCACTGGCTTCCGTATCGTTCCGCACCGGAGCTTCCACCGACGCGTCCCGGATCCGCTATCTGGCCAAAGGCGAGAAGCTGCTCGTCCTCAACAAGGTGAACAACTACTGGTACAACGTTCAGGACCAATATGGAGTTATCGGCTATGTAAGCACGGGCTCCCAGTACATCAGCACGACGTTCGTTGAACCGTACAAGCTCCTCAGCCCTTCAGTTGCGGCGGAAAAAGTGATCGGGGCGGGCATGAAATACATAGGCGTGCCGTATGAGTTCGGCTCGAGCCGCTATGACCTGTCGACGTTCGACTGCTCCGACTTCGTACGCCAGAGCTTCCTCGACGGCACGGGCCAGCTGCTGCCGGGCGACTCCCGCAGCCAGGGAGCCTACGTCAAGTCGATCGGCAAAACCTCGGGCGACTGGAGACAGCTGAAAGCTGGGGACCTCATGTTCTTCATGTCCTACAAAGGCTCCAGCGCCTCGAACTATGAAGGCATCGACAAGAACACCGAGACGATCACTCATGTCGGCATCTACCTCGGGGATGGCCGCGTGCTCCACACCTATTCCGTTGAATCCGGCGGGGTCCGCATCGATACGGTAGCCGGCTCCCAGTGGGAGAAGCGGTTCCTCTTCGGCGGCTCCACTTACTAAGCCCCATCCCGGAATTCCAACTCACGCTTGCACCTGTTTCCCCCGGGGAGACAGGTGTTTTTTCTTGCCCGAATCCGGGCTTTCGTCCAATCAGCAGCGGTACGGGTGACATATGTTATATCAAGTCTTCTGAAAGGGGGATGTCACATGAGCGCTGTTGGCGGATACTACACTACGACGGGTGTTATTCTGGTTCTCTTTATCCTGCTCGTAATCGTTTCCCGTGCACTCGTAATCTAATTGCATTAGGCTGATCCTGCTGCGGCGGCTCACGGAGCTGCTCGGCAGGATCCATGCCGCACCAAAAACCCCCGGCGGACGCGTAAGCGTCCCCGGGGGTTTTTGCATGCTGCGGCAGGGAACCCATCAACCGTTTCCCCTGCCGATATGAAGAATCCGCACCTGGCTCCCCGTCTCCGTTCCGCGTCCGCCGGCCGGAAGATGAATGAGGCAGTCGGCATCCTTGATGGACACCATAATGCTGGACTTGTCATGCCCTGCGGGAACCGCCTTCAGCAGGCCGTCCTCCACATAGGTTGTTCCCCGGACATACCGGGGGTAAGCCGAGCCTTTGCCATAAGTACATCCCAGCTGGGCCGTGCTCTCCGGAGGAAGCGGCGAAGCGGAACCCATCGCCCCCCTCAGGTAGGGCTTGACGAGCAGCTCGAAGCCTACATAGCAGGCTCCCGGGTTCCCGGACAGCGCGAACAAGGGCTTGCCCCGCCATAGGCCGGCGGAGGTGGGACTGCCGGGCCTCATCGCGATTTTGTTGAACCAGAGCTCACCGTCCCACCGTTCAAAAAGCTCCACGAGCACATCCTTGTCCCCTACGGACACGCCGCCGGTGGTAACCACCACATCCGCCCACTCCAACGCCGCGAGAAGCTCCGCTTCCACCTTCGCCGCATCATCCGGCAGGATAGACATGATCCGGGCCGTACCCCCGGCTTCCTGTACCTGGCAAGCCAGCATGTAAGAATTGCTGCAGCGGATCCGGCCGGGCTCCAGCTCCGCTTCCACAGGGAGCAGCTCCGAACCTGTCGAGAATACAGCTACCTTCGGTCTGCGGAAGACCGGCACCCGGCTCCAGCCGAAGGTGGCCAGAATCGCAGCCTCTCCCGGCCCGATGAGGCGTCCCGCTTCGAGCAGCGGCTCCCCCGGGGCGGTTTCCTCCCCGATCTCGGTAATATTCTCGCCGGGTTTCATCGCCCGTTGCAGAGCTACCGTGCCGCATGCCCGCGCCCCTTCCAGGGCGTCGGTCATCTCGAGCATGATGACCGTGTCCGCACCTTCCGGCACGACCGCCCCGGTCATAATCCGTGCCGCCTGGCCGGCTTCCACCCGCTGCTGCGGCACCGTTCCCGCCGGAATGGTCTCGGTCACCTTCAGCCGGACGGGACGGTCACCCGCCGCCCCCGCCGTGTCCTCGGACCTGACGGCATAGCCGTCCACGCCGGAACGCCGGAAGTGGGGCACTGGAGAAGCTGCCGCGACCGGGCAGGCAAGACGCCTGCCGTAAGCTTCGGCGAGCCCCGTTTCTTCGGCACCCAGCCGCTTCACCTGCTCTATAATCATGGCCTGCGCGGCCTCCAGTGTGACCGCCCGGCGTCCGAATCGAAGTCCCTTCACCGCTGCTTATCCCCCGATCTGTGACATCCGCCGTGCCGTAGGCGTATGGCTCTGCGACTGCTTCATCAGCGCCTGGGCCATCTCGTGACTCTCCGGCTTGACTTCCAGGGCACGGAAGAACATGGCGGCAAGCGCCCCATCATCCCCGATATATCGGCGCACGTTGAACTCGTCGGACCAATACAGGCACGGCTTGATATTGCCGTCCGCCGTCAGCCTCAGCCGGTTGCACGTTTGGCAGAAGTGGTCGCTTACCGGGTGAATCAGCCCGAACGTCCCGGCCGCCCCTGCGATGCGGTAATTCTGGGAGGGCCCGTTGCCGGAGATCGGCTTCTCGAGCGACTCGACCTTCCAGCCGCGCTCCGTGCAGCGTTCCAGCACCGTCTGCAGCGGCAGGTATCTTGCCCTCCAGCCCTCATCCTCATGACCGATCGGCATGTATTCAATGAAACGGACATGAATATTTCTCTCGAGGGTCATCGCGAGAAAATCCCCGATCTCATCGTCATTCATGCCCTTCATTAGCACGACATTCAGCTTCACCGGATCGAGCCCGACCCGGTAAGCGGCTTCCAGCCCCTGCAGCACGCGGGCTAGCTCTCCTCCACGCGTGATTAGGGAGAACCGGTCCGGCCGGAGCGAATCCAGCGACACGTTGATCCGGGTCAGTCCGGCCTCCCGCAGCTTCTCCGCACGGGAAGCAAAATAAATGGCGTTTGTCGTCAGCGCTATGTCTTCGATGCCGGGGATGGCTGACAGCATACCGACAAGGACCTCCAGGTTCTTGCGCACGAGCGGTTCTCCTCCGGTCAGTCGGAGCTTTCTCACCCCGTAACCGGCAAGCACCCGGACCACGGATGCAATTTCGTCGAAGGTCAGCAGCTTCTCATCCGGCTCGAACTCCATTCCCTCTTCCGGCATGCAGTACACGCAGCGAAGATTGCACCGGTCCGTGACCGAAATGCGAAGATAATCATGCACCCGGCCGAAACGGTCCACGAGCAGTTGTGTCATTCCCCTCACCTCCTGTATGTGAACGCTGTGAATATGCGTTGGTTTTCCTCTTATTATGTCATAAAAAGTGACCTTTTCCTAGTACCCCAGCCGCCTTATGTTATGATTTCTGACAAGTATCTGCCGATAAGGCCGAACGTTCCTGAAGCAGCTCCCCAAATTCGTCCGGTGTATTGATATTTCGCACAAAATCCGTCGGGATGCCCAGCCTGTTCCATACTACCTCATCTACCGGCTCCCAGTCTGTGAGATGGAACACACCCATCATCCGGTAATCGTCCGCCTCAAGCATGCTCTCTACCGGAGCGAGGATCTTCTTCCGGTAGACTCCGTGAAGAGGATGAACCCGGCCGGCGATCCGCGGAACCGCTGCCGCGGCATCCGTGCGAAGGCAGACGCCGGCGAGTTCGACCGCCGCCCGGGAGGAGATCAGCGGCATATCACAGCCGACGACCCACAGCAGATCGGTGGAGGATGCATGCAGTGCGGACTGAAGCCCGCCGAGAGGCCCTCTGGCAGGCACTAGATCCGGTAAGGCCCGGACCACCATTCCTTTGTCACTCAGCGCAGCCAGCTCGTCAGCATACAGTGAGGCATTCTGGGTCATGAGCAGAATCTCGCCGCAGACTTCCGCCATTTCCTTCACCTGCCGCTGCAGAAAGGACTCCCCTTCCACAGCCAGAAGCGCTTTGCTATGGCCTCCCATCCGCCGATTCTGTCCCCCGGCCAGAATGACCCCAGTTAACGGTACCGCCGCGTATGCCTGCCCGCCTGCTTCCATTGTCACTTACCGCCCTTCCTTTTGCCCATCCTGCCTGGCTCGGTACCTCTTGCGGGTAAGCTTCGCCAGCTAAAAGAGCTTATCACTTGTGTCCCATATGTGCTTCACTTGTGACTTGTGCCTCACTCGTGCTTCTCTAGTGCCTCGCTCATGCTTCACTCTTGCCTCACACGTGCCCCACTTGTGCCTCACTTGTGTTTCCCTCGTGCTTCACCTGTGCCCCACTCGTGCCTCATTCATGTTTAACCCATGCTTAACTTGTGCCTCAAGCGTGCTCCAAGCCTTCCCAGCTGACTTGCCGGACCTGCTACCCCTATGCATCCTGTCCAGCCGCCAGCCGCTTCTCGAAGCTCTCCCGCCAGCTGTCCGACAGGGCCTCCACAGCCAGCAGGCGGCGAATTCCCTCGTAATCCTTTTTATCCTTATACTGCAGCCGGTTCGCCTCCGCCACCGTCACCGCCAGGGGATGACGCTGCACAAGCTGAAGCTCCTGTCCCGCCTCCACCGTACCTTCCTCAAGCACCCGAAAATAATACCCGGTATACCCCGTCTGCTGTACCTGCAGCACAAGATCGGCTACTTCATGCTTGCCCGCCAGCTTATAGCAAGGCTGCCGCGGCTGCGTAATCTGTACTTTAGCCGATCCGACAGCAAAGATATCGCCGATATGCACCTGATCCTCCGTCATGCCCTCCAGCGTAAAATTCTCACCGAATGCGCCGCGAGGCAGATCCTTGCCAAGCTTTTCCTGCCAATAGGGGTAATGCTCCGCAGCGTAAGCGCAGACTGCCTTATCCGGCCCCCCGTGGTGGACCCGGTCCCCTTGACCGTCCCCTTCCAGCTGCTCCGTCCCCAGCCTGAGCGGCCTGCGGACCGCTTCCTTATTGATTCCCGTTTCCACCGATTGGGCGCCGAACGTAACGGCAGACGGCATCGCCGTATTTAATGATACAAGCCGCATTGGTAAACAAGCCCCTTTCGCCATTTCCATTTTTCTCTACTATAGAACAAAGGAGCGGTGCTGTCTATGACAGCCCGCCCCCCTTTACCCATGCATTCTGCTCATAGCCCCGCAGCTCCCAATACCCGATATGCTCCTTCTCCACCAGCTCAATGGCCTGCAGCCACTTCACCGATTTATAGGCGTACATCTTCGGGACAACGAGGCGGACCGGGCCGCCCAGCTGCTGGGGAATCGGCTTGCCGTCCATGAGAACGGCAACCATGACATCGTCCATCCGGGCCTGTTCCAGCGACAGGCCGCTTGTATAGACGCCGTCACCCGAGTACAGCTTCACGAACTTGGCCCGGTCTTTGACCCCCGCCAGATCCAGAAGCTCGCGGAGCGGGATACCTTCCCAGGTTACCTTGTACACTGACCACCCCGTAATGCAGTGAAAATCACTCACCTGCACCGTCCGCTTCAGCCCGGTGAAGGCGCTCCAATCCCAGAGCTGCTCCTGGTCAACCAGCCCCGTCAGGGCAAACTCCCAATCCTCACTGGTGAAGGAGGGGATCCCCGTCACCGTATACACGCGGAAGTTCCCCTGCCCCCCTCCGCCGACCGGAGGACTGGAGGCCGGCAGCGGCACCGGTTCCGGCAGCATCCGGTTGCCATCCGACTCGGCCAGCTGTTCTAGCGCGGTCCCTCCGGTGTCCGCAGACTGCTTCAGCCACCGGTAAAAGGCCGGACCGACGCCGAGCACCAGCAGCAGCCCTGCGCCAAGCCGCAGGAAGCCCGCCCGGGAGATCGGAGCTTCCTGCAGCTGCCGCAGCAGGCGCTGTGCACCGCTCTCGGAAGCGGCGTGAAGACCGCCTTCGCCCACAAGCTCGGCCTCCGCCTCAGGAGCCTCCATCTCCTGCGGACGGCTCTTCGCCTCCTTCACCCAGCGGCTGCGGGAGATCGAATGGTAGACGGCATAGGGCACGCCTACCCAGGTGAAGCCGTCGTGCAGCAGCAGCGCAGCGTTGCCCCATGCCGGATCCAGGCGGCGCAGCTGCCACAGCAGTACGCCGGTGATGCTCCAGCCGGCGAGCAGGAACAGCACGCCGCCGAGGTTCCAGCGCTGTACGGGCCGATGCGCCAGCTGACGCCAATGCTTGTGAAGGAGCGGCAGATACAGCACCGTTACCAGGATCGACAGAAGGCCCAGCCATACATGGGCATCCTTCAGCCAGACCCTTCCCTGACCGAGCTCCCGCAGGGGCTCCATGAAGAGCAGGATGCCGGTTGCGGCCAGCACCGCCACCAGCCATGCATTCCAGCGGTGAAGCTGGACCAGCTTTTTGCCGTAGGACACGTTCCCAAGCCACGCCTTCCAAGGTTTCACGCAGCCATCGCCTCCCTATTGATCCGGATGAATTCCAATGCTCCGTTACTTTACCTATACGTTTGAATCAACCGAATAGATCACTTCCGCGCCACTTCCCACCGTCTGCAGCGGCCCTTCTATACAACAAAAGCTTGAACCCGCGGCTCAAGCTCTTGCATCCACTCTCCGTTACCTCTGCAGGTAGTCCATAATCAGTCCGGCCGTCTCCTCGATCGCCCGGTCCGTCACGTTGACCACCAGGCAGCCGACCTGCTTCATCAAGTCTTCGGCATACTGCAGCTCTTCCTGGATGCGGTCGAGCTCCGCATACTTGGAGCCGAACGGCAGGCCGACCGCCTTCAGGCGCTCGGTGCGGATCTTGTACAATTTCTCCGCATCCATCGTCAGTCCCACGATCCGCGAGCTCGGCAGCAGGAAGAGCTCCCTCGGCAGCTTCACCTCCGGAACCAGCGGCAGATTCGACACCTTAATCCCCTTGTGCGCCAAAAAAATACTCAGCGGCGTCTTCGAAGTACGCGACACCCCGATAAGAACCAGCTGCGCTTTCAGCAGAGCCCCCGTATCCCGCCCGTCATCACACTTTACGGCGAACTCTACCGCCTCTACCCGGCGGAAATAGTCTTCGTCGAGCTGGTGCAGCAGACCCGGCTTGCGCTTCGGCGCGTCCCCCCAAGTGTCGATGAAGGCCTCCATCATCGGCCCCATTACATCGACCGCCCGTACGCCAAGCCGGATTGCCTCTTCCTTCATCATCTCGCGCAGCTCCGGCTGAACGAGCGTATAAGCTACGAAGCCGCCGCGGCTGGCCGCTTCTTCCATGATGGCCCGGATTTCATCCTCCGTCTTGATGTGGGAGATCCGTTTGGTCCGGACCTGGTGCGCGTCGAACTGGCGCATCGTCGCCCGGACGACCGCCTCAGCCGTCTCCCCCAGGGCATCCGAACAGATCGTGATCTCATACAGCTGCTCTTCCTTCATCCGGTTTCTTCTCCTTTACTTATCCCTAACGGTCTGCTACGAGGTCAAGCAGGATTTGCGTCATGATCGTCTTGGTCATCCGGCCGACAACATCCCATCGGTTTCTCCCATTGACCGGATCGGCTTTCGACGGCACGACAACCGGCAGAGAGTCCACCTGATGATGGATCATCTTTCGGGCCGCATCGATCACCGAGTCGTCGGGAGAGACATGTACGACATTCGCCCCCCGTGTCATCGCCATCGATACCGGCATGGTCGAAGCCCCCGGATTCCCTAGCGTTACTTTGAGCAGGTCTTTTCGGGAGATGACACCCGACAGACAGCCCTCCTCATCCACGACGATCAGGCTCCCCACATTCTCCAGAAAAAGCGAGACCACCGCATCGTTCACCGAAGCGGTCTCGCGTACGATCACAGGCATCGCCTGCACTTCACTTACCTTCAGGCCGAGCAGCTTGCGGCCCGCCTGCGATCCGGCCGATACGGCCGAGCCCGGCGTATATCCGACCTTGGGCTTCGCATCTACAAGCCCCAGCATAACAAGCAGAGCAAGGTCCGAGCGCAGGGTCGGACGGCTTAATCCCAGCATTTCAGCTATTCCTTCGCCGGTAATCGGCGCATGTTTTTTGACAAGCTCTACAATTTGCAATTGGCGCGCAGTCAGTTCGATGACCGGTCCCTCCTTACGATCTTCAGCGGCATTGGCGGTCCCTTTGCGGCTTTCTGTAACGATTGTACCAAAAAGTGCTACCTTCTCATAGAACCTCCTGGGGGCCGTAATCATATTTCTTTATATATGTGACTTCATATAAAATTAACAATTAATTATTGCGCATTATAACTTTATTTAATATACTCTATTTAAACATAAAAGACCACATATTGCCGAAAGGTGGAGTTCGGGATGGAGAGAGAACTGGCACTGGAGTTCGTACGCATTACGGAATTGGCCGCGCTGTCGGCTGCCGGATGGATGGGACGAGGGGATAAGATCGGCGCGGACGGGGCCGCAACAGCCGCTATGCGGGCTATGTTCGATACGGTTTCGATCCGGGGAACCGTCGTCATCGGGGAAGGCGAGATGGACGAGGCCCCCATGCTCTACATTGGGGAACAAGTCGGCAACGGAACGGGGCCCGAGGTTGATGTTGCGGTAGATCCTCTTGAGGGAACCGAGCTCGTTGCGAAGGGACTGAATAATGCCCTCGCCGTTCTCGCTATCGCCGGCAAAGGAAACCTGCTCCACGCGCCGGATATGTATATGGATAAGCTCGCGGTGGGACCGGAGCTCGCAGGCCGTCTCAGCCTGGAAGATCCGCTGGAGACGACGCTGACCAAAGCTGCAGGGCTGCTCGGCAAGCCGCTCAGCAACCTGACCGTCATGATCCTCGACCGTGACAGGCACCGTCAGCAGATCGATATTCTGCGCCGCGTCGGCGTTCGGATCAAGCTCCTCAGCGACGGGGACGTAGCGGGCGCGATGGCGCCGGCCATGGCCGATTCGGGCATCGACCTTTATGTGGGCTCCGGCGGCGCCCCCGAAGGCGTCATTGCGGCCGCGGCGCTTCGCTGCCTTGGCGGCGAGCTGCAGGGCAGGCTGCGCCCGTCCTCCCAGGAGGAGGAGAACCGCTGCATTGCCATGGGCCTGACCGACCCGCACCGCATCCTTACCATGGAAGACATGGTGGGTACGGACGACGTCATCTTTGCGGCAACCGGCATCACGCCGGGCGAAATCCTCAGCGGAGTGCGCTACCAGCCCGGCAACCGGGCCGAGACCCACTCCATCGTCATGCGGGCCAAAACGCGGACCATCCGCTTTATCCAGTCCAACCACTATCTGCCTAACAAACCTATCTTCGGCCAGGTGCAGAGCGAAGCAGCCATGAGGGCCTAATCGTTTCCCTGCCCTGAAGTTCACTATTTATCAATAGTCACGCCGTACTGGCGCCTCAGCAGGAATTGTTGAGGCGCTTTTGCCTGTTCCATCTCTGCTGTCCTGTTTCCCCTTATGTCACGGTGCCTATGCACCTCTTCAGTTCCTGCTTGGCGATACAACTCTATGTGTCTATCTAGTCGTCACCCCTCTACCTCTCTCCTGCTGCCGTATCTCTTCCCCTAACACCTCTGCCCTCTACCGCCCGCTGAGCTGCCAAAGGTACATCGACTCTTCCCTTCTGGCTTCCTGCTATCAGAACATGTTAGCAGTACATCATGCCTCTACTACATGCCGGCACCATTGCCCTTTTACTGCCACCAGGCCTGTGTTTACCTGCCTGCGATATAGTACCCTTTCGCCTTTTCTACCTGCTGATAGCATCTCTGCCTTTGAGCTGCCTTTGGTGCCCTTTTTACCTAGTGACACACCTATGCCCTTTACTGCCGACTGGCCTACGTATATACTTGCCTGCAATATAGCACCTCAGCCTTTTCTGCCGTACTGACGACCATCTCTGCCATTGGGCTGCCTATGGAGCCCTTTTGCCAATGACAGGACATTCCTATGCCCTTACTACCGACTAGCCTGCGTATATCCCCCCTGCGATACAGCACCTCAGACTTTTCTACCTGCTGACAGCCATCTCTGCCTTTGAACTGCCTATGGAGCCCTTTTTGCCTAGTGACAGGACATTCCTCTGCCCTTACTACCGACTAGCCTGCGTATATCCCCCCCTGCGATACAGCACCTCTGACTTTTCTACCTGCTGACAGCCATCTCTGCCTTTGAGCTGCCTATGGAGCCCTTTTGCCAGCGACAGTGACACTCCTCCGACTACCTTCCGACGCCCCCATGCCGTTGCCTTCCTATTGGCATGCCGTGGTTTGCCGCCGCTGATTTCCTACAGTACAATAGCCTGTATATGTTTGACTCTACACAAAGGGAAAGCAGGCGACTCGCGTGAACATTCTATTCTTTACCGCTGTCGGTCTTCTCTCAGCCACATTCGGCAGTTTGGTTGGGCTTGGTGGCGGGATTATTATCGTACCGGCCCTGGTGTACCTGGGACCTTTTTTCGTCGGTGAATCCATTTCCGTTGCTACAGCCGTGGGGACGTCCCTGGCAGTACTCATTTTCACCGCGCTCTCTTCAACCTTAACCTTCATGAAGCAAAAGCGTGTCGATTTTAAAAGCGGCTGGCTCTATTTTCTAACCTGCGGCCCGGGAGCCATGCTGGGCTCCTATGTTACACAGTTCGTTGATGCGTCATCGTTCCAGCTCAGCTTCGGGATCTTCATGCTCTTCATGGCTATACTACTGATTCTTAGAGATGCTATGAAGCCCATCAACATTCAATGGTCTATTGAACGGACCTACACAGATGGACAAGGCCAAACCTTTCAGTACGGCTACAGCGTCCTGCCTGCTCTCTGCATTGGTCTCGCCGTGGGCTTCATCTCGGGGCTTTTCGGGATCGGCGGCGGGTCACTGTTCGTGCCGGCCATGGTGCTGCTTTTCCGTTATCCGCCCCATGTGGCCACAGCGACCTCCATGTTTGTGATCCTGCTTTCCTCGGTTCTCGGAAGCCTGACTCACCTGGGACTCGGCGAGGTGAATCTGTGGATGGTTGCCGGCCTGGCTCCTACCGCCATCATAGGCGGCTGGCTAGGTGCACTGATCGCAAGCCGCCTCAGCTCTCGGAAGCTGATGTGGGTGCTTCGGATAACATTTATCCTAGTCGCCATCAAAATGATCTGGGAGGGATTCACCTCCTCCTAGCCGGATCGCTTTTTAGCACGCGGCTGCGATGACATCTACTTCTGCACAATCCCTCTGTATTCAACAAGCTAAGGCAAATGACAGTTCACTGAGATCCGATTCCTTATTGGACCGCCGCGCATCCTCTCCTCAGGTGGCCGTTCCCCCGCCAACCATCTGGAGGGCCCATACATCTCGCCCGTTTTCGAGCACGCCCACGACCTGCAGCTTAAGCACACAAGATAACGGCTTCGCCGTCCTTTACGGACGAGGCGCGTTTATAAGAAATATAAGATGAGGGGATCGAGCCGCGGCGAGATATAATTTTTTATATTTGAACAAAAAGAGAACTCCATTTTCGCAAAAGAGTTCTCTTGCCTGTTTTCTCTTCCCCAGAAGGGTTCGTGAAACAGGGATACCGAATTTAGATAACTGCCGCTCCTCTTACGCTTGCACAGCCTTCAACCACGCATCCGCAATAAGCGCATGTCCCGCAGGAGAGGGGTGAACTCCATCCGGTGCCCAGTAGGCCGGTGAAGTCTGTGCACTCGCAGCGGCAAACAGGCCATCCAACGGGACGTATAGTGTCTGAAACTCGCTCGCCAACTGCCGTACAGCTTGGATCTTCGAATCCAGGTCCTCTCTCCAATTCCGGCGGTCTTCGGGGACCGGAAGAACAAAGGGCTCGATCAAAATTATTTTGGCGTTCAGCTGTTCTTTGGTCTGTACGATCAGTTGGCGATAACGCTCAGCAAACAATTCCGTAGACGTCAGGTCATCGCGATCATAACGTCGCCACGTATCATTGATTCCTATGTAGATGGATACCCAGTAGGTTTGAGTTCCATGCAATCCTCCTGCCACCGCCCAAGCAGGTCAACGACACGATTGCCACCAATCCCTCTATTCAGGAAACGAACTTCCTTTTGTGGGTACAGGTGCCCGAAGCGTGCGGCAGCCATCAAGGCATAACCTACACCGAGGTCATGACCATTGTATCGGTTCCTTCCGCAGTCGGTAATACTATCCCCTTGAAAAAGCACGACCGCTCCATCTTCGATCTTCGTCATGTCAATTCTTCCTCCCTTTTTCTACGATTCTAATCCAGTCCAGCGAGCGCCTGATCCTAAATTTGCTAAACCGAGGGTCCCTTTGTATATCCGCAGAATAAACAAAAAAGCTTAGAAGACTTGATGTCTTCTAAGCTTTCGGTGATGCCGGTAGAGGGACTCGAACCCACACGGTTTCCCTCACGATTTTGAGTCGCGCGCGTCTGCCAATTCCGCCATACCGGCTAGTGGCGTGCCCTAAGAGATTCGAACTCCTGACCTTTTGATTCGTAGTCAAACGCTCTATCCAGCTGAGCTAAGGGCACAAACTATAAACGATGGAGTGGTGCCGAAGACCAGACTTGAACTGGTACGGTGGTCACCCACCGCAGGATTTTAAGTCCTGTGCGTCTGCCGATTCCGCCACTCCGGCGAATAAAAAATGGAGGCGCCACCCAGACTCGAACTGGGGGTAAAGCTTTTGCAGAGCTCTGCCTTACCACTTGGCTATGGCGCCTCGGTACTTAAATGGAGCGGAAGACGGGAATCGAACCCGCGACCCTCGCCTTGGCAAGGCGATGCTCTACCGCTGAGCCACTTCCGCATAATAAAACTGGGGATCTAGGATTCGAACCTAGGCATGACGGAGTCAAAGTCCGTTGCCTTACCGCTTGGCTAATCCCCAATGCTTGAATTCTTTCAAAAGATATGGGGCGGTCGAAGGGAATTGAACCCTCGAATGCCGGATCCACAAACCGGTGCGTTAACCACTTCGCCACGACCGCCATGGCAGGAAAACAGGGGCAGCAGGAATCGAACCCACACCAAAGGTTTTGGAGACCTTTGTTCTACCTTTAAACTATGCCCCTATAAAAACTGGTGGAGGCTGATGGATTCGAACCACCGAACTCGTACGAGAACAGATTTACAGTCTGCTGCGTTTGGCCACTTCGCTAAGCCTCCGTATGAAATTACATGGTGCCGCCGAGAGGACTTGAACCCCCAACCTACTGATTACAAGTCAGTTGCTCTACCAATTGAGCTACAGCGGCATAATGGTGGCTCGGGACGGAATCGAACCGCCGACACGAGGATTTTCAGTCCTCTGCTCTACCGACTGAGCTACCGAGCCTTCTAAAACATAACAGCATTATATCTTACTTCACGAGAAAAGTAAATGGCGGAGCCGACGGGATTCGAACCCGCGGTCTCCTGCGTGACAGGCAGGCATGTTAGGCCTCTACACCACGGCTCCACACTAGGAAAATTGGTTGCGGGGGCAGGATTTGAACCTGCGGCCTTCGGGTTATGAGCCCGACGAGCTACCGGGCTGCTCCACCCCGCGTCAGTAAAATCATTATGGTGGAGGCTGACGGGATCGAACCGCCGACCCTCTGCTTGTAAGGCAGATGCTCTCCCAGCTGAGCTAAGCCTCCATGGGATAAAGATGACCCGTAGGGGATTCGAACCCCTGTTACCTCCGTGAAAGGGAGGTGTCTTAACCCCTTGACCAACGGGCCGAACCAATGGTAATTGCAATAAACCTAAAGGTAATGCTACGGAGAGAGAGGGATTCGAACCCTCGAGACGCTTGTGACGCCTACACGATTTCCAATCGTGCTCCTTCGGCCAGCTCGGACACCTCTCCAAGAAATGGCTCCCCGAACAGGACTCGAACCTGTGACAACTCGATTAACAGTCGAGTGCTCTACCAACTGAGCTATCAGGGAATAACTGATCAAGGCTTGCACCTTGAAAACTGGATACGAAACGGTCGTTCGGGTATATCATTTTGCGTTCCGTTGTGCTTTCGCACAAAGGTCACTATGATATATCCTCACTCGCTAGCTAAAAACCTAACATCTACATTACTGCTGCCGCTTCCTTGCGGAAGCTTGTGGATAAGCCCTCGACCGATTAGTATTCGTCAGCTCCACACGTTGCCGCGCTTCCACCCCGAACCTATCAACCTCGTCGTCTACAAGGGGTCTTACATACTGGGAAATCTCATCTTGAGGGGGGCTTCACGCTTAGATGCTTTCAGCGCTTATCCCGTCCGTACTTGGCTATCCAGCCGTGCTCCTGGCGGAACAACTGGTACACCAGCGGTACGTCCATCCCGGTCCTCTCGTACTAAGGACAGCTCCTCTCAAATTTCCTGCGCCCGCGACAGATAGGGACCGAACTGTCTCACGACGTTCTGAACCCAGCTCGCGTACCGCTTTAATGGGCGAACAGCCCAACCCTTGGGACCTACTTCAGCCCCAGGATGCGATGAGCCGACATCGAGGTGCCAAACCTCCCCGTCGATGTGGACTCTTGGGGGAGATAAGCCTGTTATCCCCAGGGTAGCTTTTATCCGTTGAGCGATGGCCCTTCCATTCGGTACCACCGGATCACTAAGCCCGACTTTCGTCCCTGCTCGACCTGTTTGTCTCGCAGTCAAGCTCCCTTATGCCTTTGCACTCTTCGAATGATTTCCAACCATTCTGAGGGAACCTTGGGGCGCCTCCGTTACGCTTTAGGAGGCGACCGCCCCAGTCAAACTGCCCACCTGACACTGTCCCCGCACCGGATCACGGTACCAGGTTAGAACTCCGATACGATCAGGGTGGTATCCCAACGGCGCCTCCACCCAAGCTGGCGCTCAGGCTTCTCAGGCTCCCACCTATCCTGTACAGATCGTACCAAAGTCCAATATCAAGCTGCAGTAAAGCTCCATGGGGTCTTTCCGTCTTGTCGCGGGTAACCTGCATCTTCACAGGTATTAAAATTTCACCGGATCTCTCGTCGAGACAGCGCCCAAGTCGTTACGCCATTCGTGCGGGTCAGAATTTACCTGACAAGGAATTTCGCTACCTTAGGACCGTTATAGTTACGGCCGCCGTTTACTGGGGCTTCGGTTCACAGCTTCGGGTTACCCCTAACCGCTCCCCTTAACCTTCCAGCACCGGGCAGGCGTCAGCCCGTATACTTCGCCTTGCGGCTTCGCACAGACCTGTGTTTTTGCTAAACAGTCGCTTGGGCCTTTTCACTGCGGCCCCCTCGGGCTATTCACCCTACCGAGGCACCCCTTCTCCCGAAGTTACGGGGTCATTTTGCCGAGTTCCTTAACGAGAGTTCTTCCGCGCGCCTTAGCATGCTCTGCTCGCCTACCTGTGTCGGTTTGCGGTACGGGCACCTTCTCCCTGGCTAGAGGCTTTTCTTGGCAGCCTGAACTCATGACCTTCGGTACTTAAGTTTCCCTCCCCATCACAGCTCAGCCTTACGATGCGCGGATTTGCCTGCACATCAGCCTCACTGCTTGGACGAGCATCCATCAGCTCGCGTCACTATCCTTCTGCGTCACCCCATCGCTCATAACGGTTCACGGTGGTACAGGAATTTCAACCTGTTGTCCTTCGACTACGCCTTTCGGCCTCGCCTTAGGTCCCGACTTACCCTGAGCGGACGAGCCTTCCTCAGGAACCCTTAGGCTTTCGGCGGATCAGATTCTCACTGATCTTTTCGTTACTCATACCGGCATTCTCACTTGTATGCAGTCCAGCTGTCCTCACGATCAACCTTCAACCCGCATACAACGCTCCCCTACCCCAGGATATCATAGATATCTAGTCATAGCTTCGGTGGTGTGTTTAGCCCCGTTACATTTTCGGCGCAGAGTCACTCGACCAGTGAGCTATTACGCACTCTTTCAATGGTGGCTGCTTCTAAGCCAACATCCTGGTTGTCTGTGCAACTCCACATCCTTTCCCACTTAACACACACTTGGGGACCTTAGCTGATGATCTGGGCTGTTTCCCTCTTGACAATGGATCTTAGCACTCACTGTCTGACTCCCGGGCATCACGTTTGCGGCATTCAGAGTTTGACTGGACTTGGTAACCCTTGGCGGGCCCCGCACCCAATCAGTGCTTTACCTCCGCAACGCTAACCCGAGGCTAGCCCTAAAGCTATTTCGGGGAGAACCAGCTATCTCCGAGTTCGATTGGAATTTCTCCGCTACCCCCACCTCATCCCCGAATTTTTCAACATTCGTGGGTTCGGGCCTCCAGTGCGTGTTACCGCACCTTCACCCTGGACAGGGGTAGATCACACGGTTTCGGGTCTACGTCCACGTACTCATTCGCCCTATTCAGACTCGCTTTCGCTGCGGCTGCGGCTTCTCACCTTAACCTCGCACGGGAACGTAACTCGCCGGTTCATTCTACAAAAGGCACGCCATCACTCATTAACGAGCTCTGACTTCTTGTAAGCACACGGTTTCAGGTTCTTTTTCACTCCGCTCCCGCGGTTCTTTTCACCTTTCCCTCACGGTACTGCTTCACTATCGGTCACCAGGGAGTATTTAGCCTTGGCAGATGGTCCTGCCGGTTTCCCACGAGGTTTCACGTGTCTCGCGGTACTCAGGATCCGTCTAGGGTGTTCGCAGAATTTCGGTTACGGGGCTTTTACCCACTCTGGCCGGCCTTTCCAGACCTGTTCGCCTACTCTGCTTAACCCACATTGACGTCCTACAACCCCAAGGAGCAAGCTCCTTGGTTTGGGCTTCTCCGCTTTCGCTCGCCGCTACTGACGGAATCACTATTGTTTTCTTTTCCTGAGGGTACTTAGATGTTTCAGTTCCCCTCGTCTGCCTCCGATGCAGCTATGTATTCACTGCATGGTACATGCGAATTACCACATGTGGGTTTCCCCATTCGGACATCCCCGGATCAAAGCCTGCTTACGGCTCCCCGAGGCATTATCGTTGTTCGCCACGTCCTTCTTCGGCTCCTGGTGCCTAGGCATCCTCCGTGTGCTCTTAATAGCTTAACCAAATGCTCGTAGTTTCGTTTTGCGCTCCGTTATGCTTCGCATAAAGGTCGCTTCCAAAAACGAAATACATCGCTAGCAGCTATAAAGATAAAACATTAGATTACTTCAGCTAGTTTGTTTCGTATATCCAGTTTTCAAGGAACAATATTGCAATTCATCACGGCATCGACCGTGGTGGATTGTAGAGCATTAAAATGGTGGAGCCAAGCGGGATCGAACCGCTGACCTCCTGCTTGCAAGGCAGGCGCTCTCCCAGCTGAGCTATGGCCCCATGGCAATATATAATTATATGGTGGGCCCTAGTGGACTCGAACCACCGACCTCACCCTTATCAGGGGTGCGCTCTAACCAGCTGAGCTAAGGGCCCATAGAAAAAAAGATATTCAAACCCAAATGAATGGGTTCGCTTGGCGACGTTCTACTCTCCCAGGACCCTGCGGTCCAAGTACCATCGACGCTGGAAGGCTTAACGTTCGTGTTCGGGATGGGTACGCGTGGTTCCCTTCCGCCATCATCACCAAACGAAAGAATATCTTGTTGAAAGGTATTGCACCTTTCAAAACTGAACACGAGTGAGTGTCCCGCATACGCGGTTGATGCAGCTTGCGCTGCCGATTTGATCCGGCCATCTTCATGGCCATGATCTCCATAGAAAGGAGGTGATCCAGCCGCACCTTCCGATACGGCTACCTTGTTACGACTTCACCCCAATCATCTACCCCACCTTCGACGGCTGGCCCCCTTGCGGGTTACCCCACCGGCTTCGGGTGTTGTAAACTCTCGTGGTGTGACGGGCGGTGTGTACAAGACCCGGGAACGTATTCACCGCGGCATGCTGATCCGCGATTACTAGCAATTCCGACTTCATGCAGGCGAGTTGCAGCCTGCAATCCGAACTGAGACCGGCTTCTAAGGATTCGCTCCATCTCGCGACTTCGCTTCCCGTTGTACCGGCCATTGTAGTACGTGTGTAGCCCAGGTCATAAGGGGCATGATGATTTGACGTCATCCCCACCTTCCTCCGGTTTGTCACCGGCAGTCACTCTAGAGTGCCCAACTTAATGCTGGCAACTAAAGTCAAGGGTTGCGCTCGTTGCGGGACTTAACCCAACATCTCACGACACGAGCTGACGACAACCATGCACCACCTGTCTCCTCTGTCCCGAAGGAGGACCCTATCTCTAGGGCTTTCAGAGGGATGTCAAGACCTGGTAAGGTTCTTCGCGTTGCTTCGAATTAAACCACATACTCCACTGCTTGTGCGGGTCCCCGTCAATTCCTTTGAGTTTCACTCTTGCGAGCGTACTCCCCAGGCGGAGTGCTTATTGTGTTTACTTCGGCACCAAGGGTATCGAAACCCCTAACACCTAGCACTCATCGTTTACGGCGTGGACTACCAGGGTATCTAATCCTGTTTGCTCCCCACGCTTTCGCGCCTCAGCGTCAGTTACAGTCCAGAAAGCCGCCTTCGCCACTGGTGTTCCTCCACATCTCTACGCATTTCACCGCTACACGTGGAATTCCGCTTTCCTCTCCTGCACTCAAGTCTTCCAGTTTCCGGTGCGAACCGGGGTTGAGCCCCGGGCTTAAACACCAGACTTAAAAAACCGCCTGCGCGCGCTTTACGCCCAATAATTCCGGACAACGCTTGCCCCCTACGTATTACCGCGGCTGCTGGCACGTAGTTAGCCGGGGCTTTCTTCTCAGGTACCGTCATTCGCAGAGCAGTTACTCTCCACGACATTCTTCCCTGGCAACAGAGCTTTACGATCCGAAAACCTTCATCACTCACGCGGCGTTGCTCCGTCAGGCTTGCGCCCATTGCGGAAGATTCCCTACTGCTGCCTCCCGTAGGAGTCTGGGCCGTGTCTCAGTCCCAGTGTGGCCGATCACCCTCTCAGGTCGGCTACGCATCGTCGCCTTGGTGGGCCATTACCCCGCCAACTAGCTAATGCGCCGCAGGCCCATCCGTAAGCCACAGGTTGCCCCGTGTTTCATGATTCCGGCATGCACCGAAACCAGCTATCCGGTCTTAGCTACCGTTTCCGGTAGTTATCCCGATCTTACAGGCAGGTTGCCTACGTGTTACTCACCCGTCCGCCGCTAAGCACCGAAGTGCTCCGCTCGACTTGCATGTATTAGGCACGCCGCCAGCGTTCGTCCTGAGCCAGGATCAAACTCTCCATTAAAGAAAAGCTGATGACTCATTTTGAAGCTTGGCAGAAACTCATCGCTGAGTCTCTATATTTAACACTCACTCGTTGTTCAGTTTTCAAAGGGCAAACCTACAACAAATCCTCATTTACAAACATTTGAAGTTTTGTCGTTTGCTGTCACCTCGTTTAGCGGCGACTTTTATAATGTATCACAGTTGCCTATTCAAATGCAAGCTTTTTTTAGAAATTATTTTTGGCTTGCGGCTTACCTTCACTCACTCGGACAAGCCGTTTGAAGCGGCGAGAGTTAATTTATCATATCCCGTTTTTAGATGTCAAGCTTTTGTAAACAAAAAAAGATAAGCCGCGATGGACTCCCATACACGGCCGATATTCGTTATCATTCCCTTGTTCTACTCAATCATTCCAATCTCAGGGCTGCTGGCCGAAGCATAGCGCTTCTTCGGAATCCGCCCTGCGAGAAACCCTTTGCGTCCCGCTTCTACTGCAAGCTTAAAGGCTTCCGCCATCAATACCGGATCCTCCGCCCCTGCTACAGCAGTGTTGAGCAGAACCCCATCCGCTCCGAGCTCCATGGCAAGAGCAGCATCCGCCGGTCCTCCAATACCTGCATCTACAATAACGGGTACCTTGGCTTCCTCAATGATAAAGCGCAGATAGTTAGGGTTGATGATGCCTTGGCCGGAACCGATCGGGGAAGCACCGGGCATGACAGCGGCCGCTCCCGCCTCCTGAAGTTTGCGTGCCAGAATAGGGTCATCGGAAGTATACGGAAGAACAATAAAACCTTCCTCTACCAGGATCTTGGTCGCCTCCAAGGTTCCGACAGGGTCGGGAAGCAGCGTACGCGGATCACCGATCACTTCCACCTTAATCATGTCGCATAATCCGGTCGCCTTGGCAAGCCGCGCGATCCGGACAGCCTCTTCGACCGAATAAGCCCCCGCCGTATTCGGCAGCAGAGTGAAGTTTTTAAGCTCCAGTGTTTCCAAAAAGTTCGGTGCATCCGGGTTATCGATGGGCAGACGACGAATCGCAAAGGTTAGGACTTCCGCCCCAGATGCCTGCACCGCCCTGCTCTGCACCCCCAGATCATTAAATTTACCTGTGCCCAGCAGCAATCTCGATCTAAATTCATAAGGTCCAATCTTCAATGTTTCATTCATGTTCATTTCCCCCTGTACTGGTCAGTCTGTCAGCCCCCGCCGACAAAGTGGACAATCTCAATTCGGTCGCCGTCGTTCAGCTTGGCTTCCTCGTATCGGCTGCGGTCTACAATCTCGCGGTTCAATTCAACCACCAGAATCTTGTTCTGCAGCTTAAATGCGGACAGCAGCTCCGCAACCGTCGCCGCGCCCTCTACTTCTCTCGATTCCCCGTTTACAATCAGATTCACTGCTTCACCCCCCTTTGGCCGTAGCCGGACAACAAAAAAAGGCCAGCCCGGAGCAGGGCTGACCGAATGTCAACATGGCGTTATGCGGCCATACAGATTGCTAGCATTCGACCACTTCCCTACGCTGGCATAATCCAGTGACGCCCCTACTCTGCGGGCTGCCGTATCAGGTTCCAAGGGTCAAAGAATCCGCTTCTTTTTCTCAGCCCCGCATGATAGAGGCTCCCCTAGTGGCTATTTGGTTGTTGCTGCCATTATATCACACGTTTGCGCTTTTAACATCCTTATATCTCAGCTCAAGCAGTGTCAGTTCTTCATCCATCGTATAAGCCACTTCCTTGGCGAGCGACTTCTTCACGAGTTTGTTCATGAGCAGCGGAAGCTCGGTGCGGATTTCCGCCAATTTGGGCTGCTGCTGCAGCTCCTGCAGACTCCAGGCCTCCTCGCGGCTGGCCAGTACTTCAAGCAGAAGCTTGCAGCACCGTTCCATCTTCGACATGATGGAGAATTCGCAGGCGAGCAGAACCAGCTGGACCCGCTGCTTCAGCGTTTCCTTGCTGAGCGTCAGTTCTTCGTACAGCTTGTACACACCCGGATTGATGTTCTTTACCTGGCGCCATACCGTAACTTCGGGATGACTGCCGGATTCGATAATGACAATATGGGCCCAGTGATGCAGGGCTTCCAGAATATTATTATAGGCATCGAGTAGATGGTCTTCGAGAATGTATTCCTTACTCTGAAGATAGCTTCTTAAGAACTTGGAGAATTCGATCAGCAGCTTATGCTCCCTGAGATCGACGGGGAATTCAAGGACTTTGTGCCGCAAACTCTCCAGGTACATCTCCCGGTCCAATAGAATCTCCCCTTTTAGAATCCAATAGATAATGTTCCGGTGTTCTCCATGAAGAATCAAATCGGTAAGCGTATCCGGACTGACCCAACGTTCTTGTATACGCCGGTCGTCTCTTATATAATGAATCTGTTGGTGGCTGCGCTCATTGTCGCGGCAGACGATCAACAGCAAGATATCGAATCCGTCGGTTACGGCCGAAAACGAAGAAGGGTTGTCCACCGCTGAAACGCTGATTACCGTCTGGTCCTGCCGGAACCGCTGCACCCAATCTTTTTTAATGGATTCCATGAACGAGAAAGCCTCCTGACAATAGGACACATAGTTCGATATTGTTTAGTTCTACATTGACACGCGGTTTCCTGCCATCGTTCGATGACAAACCTCACAAACTTCTATATCTCGCATGAAAGTAGTGAATGGGCATGAGATTAAAATCCAGTAAAGTGAACGAATTCCGCCTCTGGGGACTGCTGCTGACCATGGGCGGCATGGCCCTGATGATCGTTGGGCTCGCCGGCATCGTATTCGATTGGGGCATTGCAGGCCGGTGGATCGCCGCGGTCAGTATGGTGGTCGGCGCCATTGCCATGCTGGTATCCATGGGGATTTATTTTGCGGCAGGCATGATGTCCACAAGTGCGACGGTGGTGGAATGCCCCGAATGCGGCAGACCAACCAAGATTCTCGGCAAAACGGACCGCTGCATGTACTGCAAAACGATTCTGTCGCTCGATCCGAAGCACGATCCCGCAGGAACCGGCAGTACGCTGTAAATAGGCAAAAAGAGGGCTGTCCCCTAAGTAGAGTTCCTACTTAGGGGACAGCCCTCTGCTTTTTAGCGACGGATCCGCTTAAGGTTTCAGCGTACTGCGGATCCACTCCCAGGTTCCGGGATTCTCATATCCCCTGCGCCATGAGGCGACGCCGGCCAATTTGTACTTCTGGGCTAAGGCCACGCGGGCTTTCACGGAGGTTTCGTCTTCGATCCAGATCCGGTTGCGCTTGCCGTCTTCCTTGTATTCAATATAGTTCTGTCCCGTCTCCTTGGAGAAAGTCTGCGTCAGCTTCTTCTCCTTCGTGATCCGCTGCGGCATATCCATGTATACGGATTTCGCATCGACTTCCGTCTTGCCGTTCTTGACGGTCTCCGTCCAGACCCGTGTGTAAAAAGGGATGCCCAGGATCAGCTTGGAAGGTGGAACTTCATCCTCCTCCAGCAGCCCGAGAAGCGACTTCTCCACCCAGGGAAGCGAGGCTACGGACCCAGCCACCGGACTGCTGTCCCAATGCTCATCATAGGCCATCAGCATCATGTAATCGATGGTTTGGGCCAGCGCCTTGCGGTCATAGAATTTGGACCAATTGGCGCTTTCCGACCGCGGGGTCACATCCATCGAAACGACAAGTCCCTGTTCATGCAGCAGCGGCGTCAGCTCGCGGACGAACTGGACTAAGTTCTGCTTGTCCGACAGATTGACATTCTCAAAGTCAATATTGATTCCCTGCAGTTTATACAGTGCGGCGTAGGACAGAAGCTGCTTGATCATTTTCATCCGTTTGTCATAGGTGGACAATGCCTCGGTGGTCCGTTTGGGATCGAAGCCGTTACTGAAGAGTCCCCAAATATGATACCCTCGCTCATGGGCCCAATTGGCATAAGCCGCATCGCCCAGGTTCTTCAAGTTCCCCTCTCCGTCCTGAATGTGAAACCATGTAGGCGAGATCACATCCAGACCGGGCATAGGACCGATGGCCGCTGTATCCGGGTTCTTCGTCAGCACATGCTCCCAGGTCACATGAATAGGACCCTGCAGCGGCTTTTGAGGCTCAAATTTGGGTGCCGGCTTGGGCTCCGGGAGCGTTTCCTTCCCGTCCTCGACCAACGTATCTTTCGGCACATAGCCTATGTACCCATTGACCAGCTGAATCCGGTACCAGTCGCCTTCCTCCCCCCAGACGATTACCCGCTCACCTTGAGGAAGGTCCCTGTATATGGCCGCTTTGACCGTCGGCGCACTCCGCATCTTGATCGTACGATCGGGCTTATCGGGCCACGAAACGGTCTTATGCCATTGCAGTTCTTCGCCGGGTTTAAGCAGGATGACGGCACCGGTTTCTTCCGATTCCCTAAGGTCAATCCCGTACAGCTCTTTCAACGGATCCATCGGTAGATAGAGGGTCCCTTCCTCCGACTTCACCATCGGAAAACGGAGCTGAAAAGGCTTCTCATTGATCCTGGCTGTCAGCTCGCTGGTGCGCAGACGAACTACTTTATCCTCGGTTGTAATAATGGCAGAATCGCTGGAGGATTCATAGATCAGTGCGTCATCAATCGTTTCTTTAACCGTATCCAGCGCCAGCTTCAAGCTGTCCTGGCTCCCCATCGCCCCCAGCTCAAGCTGTGTTCCCTGATGAAACACGGGCTTCTCCACGCCGTGAAAATCCGGCTTCTCGTGGAGGAAGCTGGGCACATACCGCATCCATACGTACGTTCCGAGAAGTGCGCCGCACAGCAGCGCGAGCAGCGCGAGTCTCCACGGAGTTCTGCTGCGTCTCTTTCTTACTACACCGTCCATGCCCACTCTCAGGGGTCACCCTTTCTACTCTGCGTTCTTCTTTGTATAGACGATTCTGCAAAAGAAAAAGACGCATCCGCCCCGCTCTACAGCGGCTAACCGGATACGTCCTCACCTTATGATTACACTTTCGCACTACCCGATTGCGCACAGTCCGCACAAACGCCGTACAACTCGACCCGGTGACTCTTCACCTGAAATCCCGTCATCGCTCCAGCAACCTCTTCGAGCTCATGCAGCGGCTCATAAGCAAAGTCAACTAATTTGCCGCATTGTTCGCACAGGCAGTGGTAGTGGTCTGAGAGATCCGCATCAAAACGGCTGGACTGATCTCCATACGTCATCTCGCGGACAAGCTTCGCTTCTATAAAAACTTTAAGATTATTATAAACCGTAGCCACACTCATGCTGGGAAACCGGGGAGACAAAGCCTTATAGATCTCATCCGCCGTCGGATGCCCCATGGTACTGAGCAGGTAGGACAAAATGGCGTGTCTCTGTGGAGTCATACGGACGCCCATGGTCTTCAGGGTATTCAGCGCTTCTTCCAATCGATGGTTCATGGTGTTCACCGCCATATTTCAAGAAGGTATATCTTTTAATTCTACCCGGACTTCCATCAAGTTGTCAATGAGCCTCTTCCAGAGTCACCGATCCGTTCGTCTCAAGCCGAACCGTGTGCCTGCCGGTTCCTACGACACCCTGAACGGTATCGTCCTGTACGGTAAACGGAAGCTGACTTTCAACACGGCTGTGCTTGCCCGCGCTCTCCACCCGGTAATCCCCTTCCGCGGGAAGACCAAGCTTAATCTTACCATTGCTGGTACGGATATCCCAATCACCGCCCACCTCTTCCGAGGAAGCCTCGATCGTACCATTCGTCGTATGAGCTTTGAAGCCCAAGCTTACCTCTTCCGCTTCAATCGTTCCATTCGTTGTGACAGCCTCGAGACTGCCGGTAACGGAGCTTGCGCTCAGTTTTCCGTTCGTCGTGCGAAGAAGGGCATCGCCGTTATGCTCCTTCACTTCAATCCGCCCATTGGTGCTCTGCAGCGTAAGGGTTCCCTGCGTATTGCCGGCCTCGACCCTGCCATTCGAAGTCCGTAGCTCCAGGTCCCCCTTCACCCCTGTGAGCGTAATCGAACCGTTGGTCGTCTCCCCCCGCATCCACTGCTTGAGCGGCAGGTCTGCCGCTTCAATACTGCCATTCTCAAGGGCCAGCTCCACATTCAGAGGGTGATCGGAAGGTAAGGTTAAGGTCAGGTCGACCCGCGGTTTATTCTCCAGCCACACCAGACCTTTCTCCTCCATCCTGGCTATCTTCAGCACAAGCGACTTGCCGGCCGTCTGAACAATCAATTGGGACGAATCCGCGATCTGCCTGGCTTCCGTCACATCGTCCCCTTTAACATGAACCGAAAGGAGTGCCTCCACTTGAGCGCTCCCACCCTGCTGCAGCTTGACACTTCCCAGCCGGTTTTCGACCGTCAGGGTTTCGACGCTGGTCTCCAGAGGAATGCGCATGAGCTCTTTATCCACACGTTTCGCATCCGAATCCTCAACGAACGACTCCGCCAGACGGAAACCATCCCAATTTCGAAACAGCTCAGAAGGCTGGGTCCCGGCTACAACGACGGCGGAGAGAATGACCGCGAAGATCAAGCCTCCCACATCCAATCGAATGGGCTGCTCGGCTCCCCTGCGGTTGTACAGGATATATTCGACCCCCAGCGTAATGAACAGCACAGGCCACCAATCAGCAAGCCTTGGGATCCACGAGGTTCCCATGGTTTTGTCGGCAATGACAGCCGTCCCTACGCCAATGAGCAGCAGCGCTGCTGTAAAACGGCCGGCCTTATGCATAAGGTTCTCCCCTTACTTTTTCAAGGTTTCTTTAATGAGCATATACAGGCCTGCCCCGATCAAGATCAGCGCCCCCGCGGAGGTGCCGAGCAGCTCCATCACGCGGTTCAGCCACTCCGGCTTGCCTGCGGTCAAAAACAGGAGCGCCCCAGCGCCAATCAGCAGATACCCGAAGCTGCGGCCCCCCGCCTGGGAACGCCCGAGTCCGGGTGCAGCCAAGGGATCCTGCTCTTCCGCGCGGCCGAAGGATAGCGGTGCACCATACCCATTGATCCGGTCGGTCTGCTGCAGGGCATCGAAGATATTGTAAAAATAAATGACGGGCACAAGCAGCGAGAACAGCACGACCAGCGGAATGTTCATCTCCTCGTTGACGGCAAAGAAAACAATGGCGAAAATGTTCATGATGAAGAGCAGCATCATGCCCATCCCCCGCTGCATGAGCCCGAGGTACAGCTGCCCCGTTCCCGGTACAAGGAACGAAAGCAGGCCAGCAATCCACTTGTTCTTCAACCGCCGGGGCGGATAAAAGGGGTCGAAAGGTTCGTGCGCCGCACCTTTTCCGTTCCACCTCTCCATCCGTTCTCTCAAAAATTGTTCCTCTTGGTCTTCCTCCCGCCGATGCGGGTGATCAGGATGTTCAATCATAGGGGAGCGCCTCCTTAGGACAGCAAATGGTGCGAAAACGTTTGGACGGTCTGCAGCCAGACCAAGGCGCCCTGCCGGACGCCGGCCTCCAGCCGGTCGGAATCCAGCGCCGCCAGCCGGCCGACGAGCCCCGAGGACACGAACATGAGCGTTGCGACCATGGCAATGGCCCCGTGGAAAAGCTCTCTCCTCCAGTAGGGCTTCGCCTGCCCGGCGGCATGTGCGTCATGACGTCTGCCTGGCGGACCTTCGGCTTCGGGATGAGGCACCTTGCGGAGAGCGGACATCACGCGGGTCGTCAGGTCAGCCGGGGCCTCAAGCACCGGCAGTTCGGCAAGCTCAAGCTCCACGGCGAGCAGGGCGGAGAGCTTTCTTCGGCATGGAGGGCAGCTTGACAGATGGCGCCGGATGCGCCGGTTCTCCAGGTCGGTCATATGTTTATTCAGGTAGTGTTGCAGTTCTTTTTCGTTCGGATGCATGATGTTCATGACCTCGCACCTCCAGCCATTTTTCCTTGAGCAGCGACTTGCCGCGGTACAGCCGGGTCTCCACCGTCTTGAGGCCCAGCCCCGTGGCGTCCGAGATTTCTTGATAGGACAACTGCTTGTAGTGATACAGATACAGAATCAGCTTATACTTGTCGGGCAGTGCAGCGAGCAGGCTCTGAACCGTCTGCCGGTCCTCCGACTGAAGCAGCCGGGCTTCCGGTTCATCCCCACGGTCGCCGAACCAGCCCTTTACTTTATCGAGAATCGCTTCTACGGGCCGTCGCTTCCTGGATCTGCGGTAATCCGTCACGAGATTGACGGTCAGCCGGTAGAGCCAGGTCTTCAGCTGGGCATCGCCGCGGAACCGGTCCAGATTCCGGAAGAGCTTGATGAACACTTCCTGTGTCAAATCCTCGGCGGTTTCCCGATGTTCGACCATACGATAGATCAGCGTATAGATATAGTCCTTATGACGCTCCATGAGTATCCGATACGCATCCTCATCGTGCTGACGGACCAGGTCGACCAGCTGTTCATCCGTCATGTCTTCCATCGATTCACCGCCCTGCCTTTTCGTTATACAATCTGTTAGACGCCGCAAAACAAAAGCCCCCTTCACCCAGCGCAAAAAATTTTGCGTTCCTCTGGCAAGGGGACTCCTCCATTAATCGCAGGACACCGATCGTACACCGGACAAATGCTTCAAATCTTCGACCGTATCGGCAATCTTCGCCTCTTTGCTGAGCCGTACGGTGAAGTGAATCAGGAGCTGTTCCTCTTCCTCTGTCGATACTTCCTCCACAGAAAGCTTTTGTATCGTGTTGCCGTCCCTGCCGAGCAGCCCGGAGATCTGCCCGATGAGACTGGGCCGGTCCAAGGCCACGAGCTTAAAATGGCGCAGCTTCTTGGCACGAAAATATTTTTTCTCCACCAAATTCAGCACAAACAGGCTGATCAGAGAGAGAACGCAGGCCAAGCCGGCGGCATAGTAAAACCCCGCGCCGTTCGCAAGACCGATCGCAGCCACAACCCACAAAGAGGCGGCTGTCGTCAGTCCCGTAATCGTCTTGCCCGTATAGAGAATGGTTCCCGCACCGAGGAAGCCGATCCCGCTGATCACCTGCGCGGCCAGGCGGGCCGGATCGAGGCGGACATTATCCAGTCTGGCGAACTCGGAGAAGCCGTACATGGAGAGAAGCATGACCAGCGTAGAGCCGAGGCAGACGAGAATATGCGTACGCAGACCCGCCGCATGACTGCTCTGTTCCCTTTCGAAACCGATAATACCGCCAAGCAGCACCGCCAAGATGAGCCGCAGGGTGATATGAAAATAATCGATAGACCAGGGATCGTGCATAAGCAGTCGCCTCCTTCTGGATGTTGAAATTTCATTGTACCATACCGGCGCCCTTACCTGCGGAATCCCGCCCCAAAAAATCATTGACAGACCGACAGGCTTAGTAGACTATGGAAATAAAAAAATGAAACGTTTAAATATTCTATTTCTTTCGAAATGCATGTACGTTTCAGGAAAGCGGGATTCTCATGACGTTCGGAACAACGGTTCAGCAGAGAAGACGGCAGGTACTGCGGCAAGCCGCGGAAAGCGCCTTGGCACTTCCTCTGCTCCACAGCGGATTGTGGTTTCACTCCGATCTGCGCGACAACTTTTATTTTGCGACACATTTATTCGCCTATGCAGCGGACGGTGCGCAGTCCTGGGAGCCATCCCGCCGCAGCAGAGGCCTGCAGCTCGCAGCCGGCGTGTTAGAGAGGGTGCTGCTCCTTCAGGACCGCGACCCCTCCAGCGAAACGTACGGTCACTGGCCGCTGAACCTGGGAGACACCCCCGCCGCAGCAAGGCCTCATCCGCTTCCTGTCGAGCTGATGGGCTGTCTGCTCCTTTTATTCTATGACCGGTACCGCTCCAGACTTCCTGAAGATTTGGCAAACATGATGAGCGCCTCTGTCGAGCACTTGTACCGGAGCCCGGTCTACAGGCATGGACTTCATGCCTTGAACCACCATGAAGTGAAGCATACGGCACAGAAGCTCCTGCTCGGCGAAAGGTTCTCGGACTCGTCCCTCCTGCAGGAAGGCAAAGCGTGCGCCCGGCACCTCCTGGAGCACCTGGGGCGCTTCGGATTCAAAGAGTACGGCAGCCTTCCCTGGCACTGGCACTGGATCCAGGCCTTTACGTGCGTCTGGGAGCTTGCGGAGGACCCGGAAGCAAAGCATCTGGCCGCGCAGCTGCTTGAGAGGCTCTGGATCCTCCGAGCCGAAGCCTATGTGCCCGGAGCTTGGGCCGGCGCCCGTTCGAGAGTCTGGCCGCACGACGCCCCGAAAGATACGAACACGGCTCATGATTATATTCAATTCGGTGATTTCTCCGCTCCCCTGGCCTTCCCCAGGCTGGAAGGGGCTGCTCTGTTCACTTACGAGGTATCGGAGGCGGTACGGCAGCAAGCGGCTGTCCTGGAGCCGCATGAGATCCGGCGCCGGATCGGGTTCGCCGGTGCGGACGGAACTCCTGAAGCATGGGCGCACACGTACCTGTACCGCTCATCAGAATTTGCCATCGGCGGGATCAGTGAACCAGCTCTACTTCTTCCACCCCGGCGCGGGATACCGGGAGGGGGACGACCGTCACGCCAGCCCGTATGGGGAAGTCCTCTTCCACCGCGGCACGGTGATTCAGCTGTGGTCGCTCCCCGGCGGCAGCTCTGATGGGGCGGCGGATTTCCTCGCAGGCTGCCTGCCTAAGGAAGAATGGCATCTCACGCCTCGCGGCGGTACGGCCAGGCTGGAGTGCGGCATCTTCGTCTCCTTCAGCCTGCTGCACGAGTACACCGTGAACGAGAAGGCCGACCGTCTCTCCCTGTCCTCTCCCTTGGCAGACGGAGCCGGGGGAGTGGTTCTGGAGGTCCTGTCCGCCCGGGAAGCCGTCCTGCTCGACATTCAGACAGGGGCCGAATGGGCGGCGTTTGTGGAGAAGAAAGACGGCTCCCCTGTGTGGGAGAAGTCCCGCCCGGGCTCGCTCTCGGTAGGTTATACGGCCAAAGACGGCAGCCGGCTGTTCCTCGAACTGGAGGAAGGCCGGCTGAAGAATCGCAGCATTGACGGCTGCACGCCCGATCTGGAGGCTTATGTTATTTCTGAAACTGCGTCAAAGTAACACCGGGTGCGACGACATGGACCTTGTCGGGCACATAGCCATGCTTCTCGTAGAGCTTAACCGCCGGCTCGTTCTTCGTCCCGGTGGCGACGCGAATAGGCATGCCTGGCGGAGCGAACGACTCCATATGCTGAAGAAGCCGGGAGGCGATCCCCCGCCGGAAAAAATCGGGATGAACCATCATGCGGCAGATGAAGAATTCTTTGCGGCACTGTTTGCAGGCTCCGGCCCCAACGAGCCGGTCACCTTCATAGTATCCGAAAAAGGACTCTCCGGAGTCCTTGAGCGTGGAAGGGGAATCAAGCAGCGGCGGGGCCTCCTGCATGCCCATCAGTTCCGCTTCGAGGCGATAGGCCGTCTGCTGGAGCTCCAGCAGCGGAAGCACCTCCGACATCTTATTTAGGTCGATGTTACGCAACATCCCGAAGCCTCCGATCCTTCAGCGCGAAACGAGCGTCTGCGAATGGTTTTGTCAGAGAATCGAGCACTGGCGATATATAGTCTATGATTTTCAAAAAAGTGGTATCCCTGACCGGACAAAGGCTTGCGCCCCTCTCCAGCGGGTATACCACTTCTTCAAATGTTATGATTATGCTCCGTTCAGCTTCTCCAGAATCAGCTTATTGAGCATGCCCGGATTGGCCTTGCCTTTGGTTTCCTTCATGGCCTGTCCGACCAGGAAGCCGACCGCCTTCTCCTTGCCCGCCTTGTAATCGGCTACCGACTGCGGGTTGTTCGCAATGATCGTATCGACGATAGCCGCAATGGCGCCTTCGTCGCTGATCTGCACAAGCCCCTGCTCTTCTACGATCACTTGAGGAGCCTTGCCCGACTCCAGCATCGCTTTGAACACGGTCTTGGCGATCTTGCTCGAGATCGTGCCCTTCTCGATCAAGCCGATCATCTCGCCGAGGCCCTTGCCCGTGATCTTCACGTCTTCGAGCTCCAGCCCGTTCGCATTCAGATAACCGAGCAGCTCGCCCATAATCCAGTTCGACACCGCTTTGGCGTCCTGCGTGTACTTCAGGCTCTCCTCGAAGAAGTCCGCCAGCTTCATCTGCGAGGTAATGACCTCGGCATCGTAGCTCGGCAGGCTGTACTCGCTGACATAGCGCTTTTTGCGGGCATCCGGCAGCTCCGGAATCGAAGCGCGCACGCGCTCCTTCCACTCATCGCTGATGTGCAACGCCACGAGGTCCGGATCCGGGAAGTAGCGGTAATCATGCGCCTGTTCCTTGCCGCGCATGCTGAGCGTCTTGCCCTGGGCTTCGTCCCAGCGGCGCGTCTCCTGCACCACTTCGCCGCCGCTCTCCAGCAGATCGGCCTGGCGCCACTCTTCATACTCCAGACCGCGCTGAACGCCGCGGAACGAGTTCATGTTCTTGAGCTCGGCCTTCGTGCCGAACTTCTCCTGCCCGTAAGGCCGCAGGGAGATGTTCGCGTCGCAGCGAAGCGAGCCCTCTTCCATCTTCACGTCGGACACATCACAGTACTGCATGATCGCACGGATTTTCTCGAGATAAGCGCGGGCTTCCTCCGGCGAACGCAGATCCGGCTCCGAGACGATCTCGATAAGCGGCGTGCCGACGCGGTTGAAATCGACGAGTGACGCATAGCCGCCGTCCACGTGCGTCAGCTTGCCGGCGTCTTCTTCGAGGTGAACGCGGGTAATGCCGATACGCTTCGTCTCGCCGTTCACTTCGATATCGATCCAGCCGTGCTCACCGACCGGCTTGTCATACTGGGAGATCTGGTAAGCCTTCGGGGAGTCCGGGTAAAAATAATTTTTGCGGTCAAACTTGCTCTCCGTCGCCACCTGGCAGTTCAGCGCCATGGACGCCTTCATCGCGTACTCTACCGCCTGCTTGTTCAGGACGGGCAGCACGCCCGGGTGACCGAGACAGACGGGACACGTATGCGTGTTCGCCGGAGCCCCGAATGCGGTGGAGCAGCCGCAGAAAATTTTGGACTGGGTATGCAGTTCGACGTGCACCTCAAGTCCGATGACCGTTTCATACTTCTTGTCGGTTGCTGCTGTCACGTAGGTTGCTCCTTTCGGTTACAGCGCCGGGCGCTGCTTGTGGAAGTCGGTGTTCTGCTCGAACGCGTGGGCCACACGGAGAACCGTGGGCTCGTCCAGCGCTTTGCCGATGATCTGCAATCCGACCGGCAGGCCGTCTGCAAAGCCGCATGGCACCGATATCGCCGGTACGCCGGCCAGATTCACCGGAATCGTCAGAATATCGTTGAGGTACATCGTCAGCGGATCGTCCACCTGGGAGCCGAGCTTGAACGCCGCCGTCGGAGCCGTCGGTCCAATGACTACGTCGTACTTCTCGAACACCTGGTCGAAGTCGCGTTTGATCAGCGTGCGCACCTTCTGCGCCTTAAGGTAGTAAGCATCATAGTAGCCGGAGGACAGCGCGTAAGTGCCGAGCATGATCCGGCGCTTGACTTCATCGCCGAAGCCTTCGCTCCGGGACTTCGTGTACATATCGATGAGGTTCTTCGGGTTCTCCGCACGCACGCCGTAGCGCACCCCGTCGAAACGGGCCAGGTTCGAAGAAGCCTCCGATGAAGCGAGCAGATAATAAGTCGCTACAGCGTATTCGGAATGAGGCAGAGAGACTTCCTCGACAACGGCACCGAGGCCTTCGAGTACTTTGAGCGCCGAAAGCACGGCATCCTTCACCTTCGGATCGATGCCTTCGCCAAGGTATTCCTTCGGCACGGCTACACGCAGACCCGACACATCACCCGTCAGGGCGCTCACGTAATCCGGAATCTCCGTATTCAGCGAGGTGGAATCCTGCGGATCGTGACCTGCGATCGCCTGCAGCAGATAGGCGCTGTCTTCGACGTTCTTGGTCAGCGGACCGATCTGGTCCAGCGAGGACGCGAACGCCACGAGACCGAAGCGCGAAACAAGGCCGTAAGTCGGCTTCATGCCGACAATGCCGCAGTAAGCCGCCGGCTGGCGGATGGAGCCGCCCGTATCGGAGCCGAGCGAGAAGAACACTTCGCCCGCCGCCACCGCCGCGGCCGAACCGCCGCTTGAGCCGCCCGGCACATACTCGGCGTTCCACGGGTTCGTGGTCGGGTGGAAGCTCGAGTTCTCATTCGAGCCGCCCATCGCGAACTCGTCCATGTTCAGCTTGCCCACCGATACCGCATCGGCGGCCTTCAGCTTGCGGACTACCGTCGCGTCGTAGATCGGGTTGTAGTTCTTCAGAAATTGGCTGGCACATGTCGTCGTAACGCCTTCGGTGACAATATTGTCCTTGATGCCGATCGGCAGCCCGAAGAGCAGCCCCCGGGTCCCGCCCGAAGCCTGTCCGTCCAGCGCCTTAGCCGCCGCGCGGGCATTCTCCTCATCCAGTGTAAGGAACGCGCGCACCTGGCCATCCACCGCGGCGATCCGCTTATAGGACTCGTCCACCAGGTCCGAGACCGTGATTTCCTTGGCATGAAGCTTGTTATGTATTTCCTGCAGACGTAATGTTAACAAAGACAAGCGGACATCCTCCCTTCCCTGACTCTTCCTTTATTCGAGCACCGCCGGCACTTTGATCTGGCCGTCTTCTTCATCCGGTGCATTCAGCAGCACTTTCTCGATCGGCAGCGAATCCCGCCGTTCATCCTCCCGCAGGACATTCACCAGCGGCATGGCATGGCTGGTCGGCTCCACGCCGTCCGTATCCAGTTCATTCAGCTGCTCGGCGTACTTCAGAATCGCGTTGAGCTGCTCGGTGAAGCGCTCCTTCTCTTCCTCCGACAGCGCAAGCCTCGCCAGACCCGCAACATGTTCGACATCCTTGATGGTGACACTCATGGTCTGCACCTCACTCTCTTCCAAATCATTCTTATCATTATAGCCCAGATGCACAGGGAAACTCAATGACCGTTCCTGGCTCAGGAAAGGATTGCAGGTAACAAACGAAGGGCGCCGCTCCGATAAAAAACAGATAAAAGCACCAAGCGCAGATCCCTTGGTAAAGGAGAGATCAACTATGGAATGCTCCGCATGCAGCCGGGTTACGCCGATCGAAGATCGGGGCATCGTCACGGTCAGGTCGGCCGATCCCGCCGTACAGCATAGAATCAATGGACAGGCAGGAACCGGAAGCGCCTCCTCCCCGGGCAGCTTCCGCTACAATTCCCAGGAGGAGCTGCTCGGCAGGCTGCATGAGCTGCAGCGCATCTTCTCGGCTGAGGAGCGGGATGAGGTGCAGCTTACCATTGCCGGACTGGGCGGTAAAAGCGAAAGCAGACCCTCCGCCGTATCTCTGAACCACTTTTTTGCCCGGCTGGAGAATCACAGCCTCGTTCAGCTCATCATGAAAGCGGAATTCACAAGCCACATGCAGCCGATCGTAGATATGGAGACGGGCAGCATCTTCGCGTACGAATTCCTGCTCCGCGCGGCGGAAGACGGCCCCTCCTTCCAACCGTATCAGCTGTTCCAGACCGCCCAGGCGACGGGACTGCATTCGTTCCTGGACCGCGCGGCGCGCATCTCCGCCATCGAGGTGAGCGCCCGGCATCTATCTCCCGGAACGAAGCGGTTCGTCAATTTCCTCCCTTCCTCGATCTACAACCCGAATTACTGCCTGAGCCACACGTTCGCGGCCATCGACCGCTGCTCGCTGGATCCGGCGGATTTTGTGTTTGAGGTGGTGGAGACCGAACGCATTGAAGATATCGCGCACCTGCGCAGCATCTTCCAGGTGTACCGTGAGCATGGGATGAAGGTGGCGCTCGACGATGTCGGCTCCGGCTTCTCCACCCTCGAAGTCCTGACCGCCCTGCAGCCGGACTTCGTCAAGATCGACCGCGGCCTCGTGGACCGCTGCGACCAGGACGAAGGGAAGCAGGAGCGCATCCGCGAAATTCTGAAGCGGGCCGCCTCCTTCGGCGCTTCCGTACTGGCCGAAGGCATGGAACGCCGCGAGGAATGGGAGTACTGCCGCAGCGCCGGCATCCGCCTGGCCCAAGGCTACCTGCTCGGCAAGCCGGCAGCGGCGCCCCTTGGAGATGGAGCCCGCCCGGCTTCATGGCTGTGACGCCGAACCGTCAAGGCATGACAAAACCCTCTAGCCCCTAGGCAGCACAGCTGACCAGGGGCAGAGGGTTTTTGTTCATCGTGAATCCCGTTAACCGGGGGGGATGAGGCAAGGCAGCTCCCCCTGCCGAAACGGCAGCATGGCAGCATCCAAAAGAAAAACCGGCTTCGCGCATTCCCGCTAAGGACTGCCCGCCGCCGGTTATTTATGTGTTAAATCCAGGCTTTCAAACCGATTTGTTTGATGAAATCTTCATTTGACTGTACGTCCTTGACCGGCTCTTCGACGATCTCGCCGTCCCCGTTCATGATGCGGCGGAACAGCTCCTCATTCTTGGTCGCCAGGGCGAAATCAATGAGAGATTCGCGCTCAAGACGGTCCACTTCCTGCTGTACAAGCACTTCTTCCATCTCCACATCGGATGCCGGAACAAACACATGCTTATTCAGCTTCGGGATGCGAATGACATAATCAAATACGTTGTCTGCATTGCGTTCATAAGCGATGACATACCCATACTCACCGATCGGCAGATGCTGCTCAAAGCTGTCTCCGACGATATAAACCTTTTGTCCCAAACGCAGCATGGACGTTCCCCCTCCTGGTTCAACCGGCCCTTGCTTCTGATTCATGAATGATATCTTGTATATAAATCATAGAGTATCCGATAGGAAATGCCCATGAATCTTGCCTGCAATGGTGGTAGAGCTTCATTATGATTCTACTTATATTATCATTATTTGGGAGGATAGGCAATGATAGAAACCGCCTTATTCCGACAAGACTACGTGGAGGATAATAGTCCTATAAACGACTGCAGGGAAGCGGAAATCCATTTCTTCGGATGATGGATCAGCAACGTGTAAAAAGGCGGCCCCGACAGCCGGAACGAAAGGGCGGCCAGCTTGCCCGAAGCCAGCTCCTCCCTGACGGCGATGGCCGGCAGAAGCCCCACCCCAAGCCCGTGGACCAGACACTGCTTAATGGCTTCGACACTTCCGAGCTCGTATGCAAAGAGGTACGGCACGCCCTCCCCTCGCAGCTCCCGCTCCAGAGCGGACCGGTACGTACAGCTTTCTTCCGTTACGATCATCGGATGGCCGCCCAGCGCCTGAACGGTCAAAGGTTCGGCCGAGCCGGCGAGCGGATGGTCCGGGGCGGCCAGCAGCACGAGCTCTTCCTCCCGCAGCTGCAGGCAGACGAAATCTCCGCCCGTATAAGCCCGGTCCAGCATCAGGCCGACATCGCATTCGCCTTCGCGGACCCGGGTGATGATCTCCGCCTCCGAGCCCGGCTGGAGCACGACCTGCACGCCCGGGTACAGCTTCCGGAAGCGCTGGAGCAGCGGGGGCAGGAAGAAGGCGGCGAGCGTTTCGATCGTGCCGATCACGATCCTT
This sequence comes from Paenibacillus sp. S-38, assembly GCF_049942825.1. Lineage (NCBI taxonomy): Bacteria > Bacillati > Bacillota > Bacilli > Caryophanales > Paenibacillaceae > Paenibacillus > Paenibacillus sp. S-38. Next base: position 1,081,750 of record NZ_CP187970.1, on the reverse strand, counting down.
CCCGACGCCTGGGCGGAGACCGCCGCCTTCGCCTCCTCGTGCAGCTGCAGCATCTCCCGCGCATACTTCAGCAGCTCTTCCCCGGCCTGCGTCAAGCGGATGCCGCGCCCGAAGCGTTCGAACAGCGCCGCGCCGTATTCCCGCTCCAGCTTCTGGATCTGTGCCGTTACGCTGGACTGTACATAGCCCAGCTCTTCGGCCGCCTTCGTGAAGCTCCGCAGCCTCGCCACCAGACTGAAGGTGTGAAGATAAGTAAGATCCATGAGTCATTCTCCTTCGCCAAATCAACGCCAGCCGTGCACGCCTCTATGTATCGATAATATCGATTGGATGCATCGAAAACAATAGCTAACTTCGATGCCATGATCATGGTATCGTTGTAACTAACCGGCGGCACCCGAAGCGTGTCCCTTCCGCTTCCCGAAGAGCGGCTGCCGTCCCCATTCCAATACTAAAAGGCGGGATCCCCTTATGACTGACTCCCAGATATCCAGATCGTTTCCTATCGGCACCTTCACTCCACCGGCTGAGTCCGATCCGGCCCAGATCCGTGCATGGATCGACGAGATCGAAAGGCTTCCCTCCGAGCTGCGTGCAGCGTTGTCCGGTGCGGACGAGAAGCTGCTGAATACCCCCTACCGCGAAGGCGGCTGGACCGTCCGGCAGGTGGTGCATCACCTGGCCGACAGCCATATGAACTCCTATATCCGCTTCAAGCTCGCGCTGACCGAGGAGGAGCCGACGATCAAGCCGTACCGCGAAGACCGCTGGGCGGAGCTCGACGACACGCTGGACGCTCCCGTGGAGCTGTCCCTGGTGCTGCTGGAGCAGCTGCATGCCCGCTGGACCCTGCTGCTGCGCAGCCTGACCGGCGAACAGCTCGCCCGCACGTTCCGCCACCCCGAGAGCGGCATCGTCCCCCTCTTCGCCAACATCGGCATCTACGCTTGGCACGGCCGGCACCATCTGGCGCACATCCGCCTGGTTACCGGTACCCCGCAGTCAGCAAGCTGAGAGTGCTTCGGCTTAGTCTAAACCGCTCAGTAAGCCGAAGGAGGACCCTATAGAACTTCCTCCGCCTACAAACGCAGCAGTCCTTCCCGGGACACCGTCAGCTTCTCAAAGCCGTCCGGCGTGATGGCGTAGGAATTCTCAATACCGACGACTCCCCGCTGCGGAAAAGTGAACTTGGGCTCGACCGCAATGACCATGCCCGGCTCCAGACCGTACTTGAAGCCGCGTGCCAGAACGGGGAGCTCGTCGATCTCAAGTCCGATGCCATGGCCAAGGAACTTGACCTGATCGCCGCCGAAGCCCATGTAATGCTCGGCCAGGCCGGCTTCCTTCGCCCACTGGAGCGACTGGGTATACAGCTTGTCGCAGGCCGTTCCCGGCCGCAGCATCCCCTCCGTGCGGCGGAGAATGTCCTCGGACACCGCATAGGCGCGCTCCAGGTCCTCGGATAGCTCCCCGATCACGGCCGTACGGGTCTGGTCGATCACATACCCGTCCACGCAGCAGCCGATGTCGATCAGGATGGGTTCCCCCGCTCCGATCGGCCGGCGGCTGGCGCTCTGCGGGCTCGCCGGGCTGAGACCGCGGCCGCCGGCGGGCCCGTCGAAGTAAGTCGGCTCAGCCGCCGCCTCACCGGCACCGAGCATGCCCGTAATAATCTCCTGGTTATACCCCCTCACCCTCATTAAGCCGAGATGCCCCCGGCGGCGGATAAAGTGCTCCACCCCGCTCATCACCTCTACCTCGGTCATCCCTGCCTGCAACCGGGCGAGCGCATCTTCGAGCGCCTCGTCGATCAACTTGGCCGCTTCACGGATGCGGCCAAGCTCGTAAGGGGACTTGATCATCCGAAGCTCACGGATCAGCAGCGAGCCATCCGCCCATTCGGCATGGGGCAGCAGCTCCTGAAGCCGGTGGAACTGCTGCACGGGAAGTACGTCATATTCCGCGGCAAGCCGAATCCTCACCGCCGGCCCGAGGGCCGGAAAAGCCTCCGTGATCTGCTGTCCCAACGAACGGAACGAGCCGAGGGCTTCCACAGGCACCGCCGACTCCGCCTGCGCCCGGAGCACACTGCGGCGCACAAAAAAACGAGGCTCCCCTGCTGCGGGCACAAGAAGATAGCCCGTCTGCATGGAGCCCGTCAAATAGTACAAATCCACATTCTGCGTGACGACAAAGGCATCCAAGCCTTCCGCCACCAGCTTCTGCTGCAGCCGTTCGATACGCATCCCATATTCGCTCATGTCACATGCCTCCGTCAGCGGTAATATAAAATCAGTTACCTTTTACCTTACGCGCTGAAGAGGCAGATTGCAAAGGCTTCTCCGCCTCTGCCCGGAGAATCGCAGGGAAAGCCGGCAGGGGCGTCCCTTCGTACCGCGAAGCTTTCAGCGCCCGAAGGCGTCGCATGACAACGGCCTCCCCAAATAAATATACTGAGCTTGTGAAAAGAGCGTGGAAGAGCACCGGATCGTTACCGCATCCGGACACTGGCCACAGAGGAAATCAGCGAAGGCTCGCTCCTCCCCCTGCCAAGCAGCGGTCTATGGATCTCCAGCACGGCCACGACGGAGGGGCCATATACGGTTACCTCCACATTTCTGGTTGTCCGATCGGCCCCGCCTTCATGAATCGTGACGGAACGGCGCAACACATAGGGATAGGTCGGACTGGTCACGAATTCGAGCAAATGCACTACCGGAGCCTCCTGCAGCATGCTGCCCGCCTCGGGCCGCAGCTCCTCGTCCAGCTTCAGGTTCAGGCGCAGGAACCGGTAAAATGAATCGGTCCCCGCCGTTTCGTCCCACACCAGCCTTCCGTGTGCCGCTTCCCCTTCGTTTATCGACAAGGAGGCGGCATGAGCGGCGTGGTTCAGGACGGATTTGGTTTTGGCAAGCGGGCCTGTCTGCATCAGCCAGTTGAACACCGTCACCCAGAGCAGAACGGCGAACGCAATGCCGAAGAAGCCCAGCAGCAGAATATGGACGCCGCCGTCCTCTTGTGCGAGGGTACGGCGGAGTCCGCCCGGTTCCTCTCTGCTACTCATAAGCTTCGCTTCTTCCGTAGAGTACGATGTAATAGAAGCCCTCGGCTTTCTGGGCGCTCCCCTGGCCTCCGATCGCCCTCAGCATACGGGAGAGATTGGGAGCGGGGTATTTGACCGCGAGCTTCACGGTAGGGTCCGCATCGTCGCGCAGCACCTTGCTTTCCGTACTGCCGGCATAGGAAGGGTATCCCGTACCGTTGACCGTAACACCGCCCATACCCAGTGCAGCCAGCCGGTCGTTCAGCCTCGAAGCAATCTCCGGGGAAACATAGCCGACTGCCTCGGCTTCCTTCAGCGCATGACTGACCGCCGTGTTCATGTGAGCCCCCTTTATCGAATAGACGAATACAGGCACGATCGCGAATACCAAAAACAGCAGCAGGGGAAGCAGGAGAATCGTCACGAGCAGGTTGGAGACGCCCCGTTCCTCTTTGGCGAGGGGAGCAAACCTCTGAAACCAACCCGAGATAAAAGGCCGGTCTCCCCCGAAAATACACGATACCGGACTGCTAATTCGTAACATAATCAAAACCCCGGAGGGTGCCGGTGACACTCTCATGACCGTCCCGGATCTCTTCCGTCAATCCGCCTCCGCCCTGCGGCCGGAAGATGTACGTGCAGATGCCGAAGATCAGCACCACCGTCAGACACAGCGTGATCAGCTTGCCCATGGCGCGCTTACGGTGCCGTTGCGGTTACCGTACCGCTCGTCTGGTTGACCGTTGCGGTCGAGATGCTTGTATTCAGGTTGCCTGCCTTCGAGCCTACAGCCGGGCCTACCTTCGAGCCGGCCAGGAACATCGCGGCGCCTCCGAGCAGTACTGTCATCAAACAAGCAATTACCAATTTTCCCATGATGTGATTCGATCCCTTCGTGTATGTGTTGGTTTGGTTAGATGTGGTGTGAAAGGGGGATTCCCCCTGCGGGCAGCGCCCTTGCGTGTTATGCCGACTCTCTTACTGAAACGCATCCTCTATATTCGAACGGGTATGGACGCCCGCCGTTCCGAGGGCAGGCACGAGCTGCCCTCCGACCACGTACAGGGCCGAGCCCCCGAGGAGCACCGACACAAGGACGGTAATGATGAGCTTGGACATACTGCTTCGATCAATCCTTTCTGTCTTCTCCCGAGGCCCCTCTTCAGCCCTGGAAGGAGGTCATCAGCTGCGATGAGATCGTGATCACCCAAGGATAGAGGAACAAGAGCACGATCATCGCAAAGGGAATCATGATATAAAATGAAATCCATACGGGCGCATTCTCAAGCTTCCGTGTCACCTCCGAAGACAAGGCCGCCTCGATCCCTGCCGTCTGCTCCTTGAGCACCAGCGCCACCTCCTTGGCTTCGGCCAGCGAAATGGCCTCCAGCGCATTCACCAGCGGGTACACCTCGGTGATGCCTACCGCATCGCGGAACCGGGCGATGGCCTCGTGACGGTCCTTGGCCCACAGCACCGCCAGCTCCTGAATATGCGGCTGCAGCAGCTTCAGCGGCCGTCCGGCCCGCACCAGCATGTCGCGCAGATCCGCCTTGTCGCTGACGCAGACCGACAGCCGGTGCGACAGCTTCGCAATCTCGAGCAGCAGCTGTGTCCGTTTATGGCCGGCGGCAGCGAGGACAAGCAGCATGGGAAGCCACCAGCCGAGTGACAGGCACACGCCGTACAGCAGGAGCTGGCCGAGCCATGTGCCGGCGGTCCACTCGGAGAGGGGCACGGCGGAAGGCGGCTGTGCCGCGAAAGCCATCAGCGAGAGGGAGGCGGCCATGCCTCCGCGCAGCAGCTGGAAGCGGGCATAAGTGCACTCCCGGGGAAGACCGGCAAGCCGGGCTTTTTCGCGGAAATGGCGTTCCGCCATCGTGATGCTGCGCTCCTCGCCACGGACGAAGCGCTGCCGTTCCTTGGCCTGCTTCGCCCGCTCCAGCAGGAGCGCCAGCCGGCTTCCTCTTCCAAACCGCAGCCTGCCGAGCAGGGGAATCCACAGCAGCGCGCTTCCGGCGGCAAAGGCCAGAAGAAAGGCGCCATTCCACAGGAAGAGACCGGAAACACTGGGTATCAACGCATAACCTCCTTTTTTCTAGAAAGCCCTGCGGCCCGAACGGACCACCATGACCATGGAGACGAACATCACCGCGAAAGAGGCCAGCAGGAGCATCCGGCCCGCCGGATCTACAAAATAGTGCCTGTAATTCGTGCCGTCCGCGTAGATATTGAAGCCCACCACGAAGAAGGCGAAGCCTGCCATAAAGGTAGTGCCGAGCCGGTAGACCGTAATCATGGCCAGCCGGTTCTCCTCAAGGCGCTTCGCGGTCTGCATGCGCAGTGTGAGGTGGTGCAGCGCCTCCGTCACATCGGTGCCGTAATGCGAACCGATCAGGAGCAGGTCGGCCAGATCATCACCCCACTCGTTGTCCACCCGCCGGGCGAATTCGTAGAGCGCCTCCTGGACGCCCTTCATATGAAGGGCCAGCTCCAGGCGCCGCCATTCGCTTCGCACCTCGTAAGGCATCGAATCCGATGACTTCACGATGATCTCCGCGAGGGTGAGCCGCGGACGGTAATGGCCGATGAGATTCTGCACGACGGCAATCATCCGCAGCGCGATGCGCTGGCGCTTCTGCTGGACCCGGAACCGGATCCAGAAGTAAGGCAGGGAGGCCAGGAACAGGGCCGCTCCGGAGCTGAGGAGCCAGGCATGAATCGCGATCTGCCGGTCGTCGCCGACGGCAAACTTGGACTGCAGCAGCTTCACCGCAGCTTCAGATCCGAACCAGCCGCCAAAGGCGAGGATCAGCATCAGTGCCAGCAGGGGTTCGACACCCATCCTCATCTCGGCGATTTCCATCTCTTCACCGAGATGCTTCAGAGGGCCGCGGGAAGAGAGCTTCTCCCAGAGACCCCGTCTCCTGCCCGGAGAGCTCGCCATCCCTGCATTCAGAGACTGCAGGCGGCGGTAGCGAACGGCCCCTTTCTTCAATGCACGGATCAGGGGAAGCAGAAGAAGAAGCGATCCGCCGGCCCATGCGCCGAGAAACAAGCCCTGCAGCAGGCTCTGCAGCCAGAAGGCCCCGCCGCTCAAGGCTCCCACACTCCAAGCTCCCGGAATTCCTCCGGACGGGCGCCGCCCGCGATGAGATGCTCCCGGAGCGGTCTCGAGAACGAATGGCCGGTGAATCGCCAAACCCCTGCCCCGTAATCCCACTCCACCAGCGGACTGATCCGCACCTGCCCTCCGTCATCCACGGAGAGCTCGGTGATCTCGGTGGCGATGCGTACCGCCCGACCGCCGATCCGCACCACGCGCAAAAAGATAATGATGTTGAAAGCGCGGGCCACCCGGCGCACCGTGTCGGCCGAATCATGCTGGCGGCCGTCCTGCTTGATCATGTCGACCACATCGCTGATGAACGATTCGCGGTATTTGGTATGCATCGTTCCCATCATGTCGTGTCCCCTCAGCGCCCCCTGGACCATCTGGGACACCTCGGAGCCCTTGGCTTCGCCCACGATCACCCAATGCGGACTCATGACGAGCAGCGGTTTGAACGATTCTTCCATCGACAAACCGATCTCTTCGACCTCGCGGACGGCGAGAATGTTCCGGCTGCCCCGAAGCCGTTCACGGAGCGCCACCTCGAATTCTTTCTCGAGTGTACGGATCCGCTCGTTCTCCGGGATCTCCTGGGCCAGGGCGAAGAGGAAGGTCGTCTTCCCCGTCGCCGTCCCTCCGCCGATCAGCATGCTCGCATGGTAACGGACGAGCAGCGACAGCAGCCGGGCCATCCGTGCATCGATGGTTCCAAGCTCGGTCAGCACCTCCAGCGTAACGTCCTTCACGATAAAGTTGCGGATATGGATGCTCGGCACATCGGAGTAAGGCGGGCGGGTCATGACCAGACGCGACCGGTTCCACATGTACGACTGGACGAACGGCTGGCGTTCGTTGATCGGCTTCTTGCCGCACAGCGACAGCCGGTCCTGCAGCAGCAGAACATCGGGCAGCGCCGTGAACCGTCTCGGATGCCGCACCATCTCGCCCTGCTTCAGGAGATAGATGTCACAGCCGATGACCTGCACCTCCTCCACGTCCGGCTGACGGTACAAATCCTCAATAAGACTGGCTCCGCAGGTCTGGGCAAATACGCAATCGGTCGCGCTCAGCGGGGAGATCAGCGTACGCGGGTCGACCTCAATCCGGTACTCCAGCAGCAGCGTATCGATGACCGCCTTCATCCGGGCCTGGGCCATCGGTTCCCCGAGACCCGCCTGCAGGATGTCGTGGTACAGCTCCTGGTCATTCTGGGAGCGTTCGGTCAGATGCTCATACACGACGCTCACCGCTTCGGAAAGCGGCAGCCGCCGGAGACTCCTGGCTCCCTGCGCTGTGGGACCCGGCGAATGTCCCGGCCCCGGAAGAGGCTGCTGCGCCTGCAGCAAATCTTTGACGTACCGGGCGGCATCAAAACGGACCCTCGGCGCCATACGCGGCGAAGCGGTGTTTCTCGCACTCATCGCGCCCCTCCTCCTACCCGAACATCGCGGTGAACCGTGCCGCCCAGCGGGCAAGCCTCGGAACGGCGGCGGGCTTCGCGTGCAGCGCCGGCTCGGCGGCCGCTCCCGGAGCCAGCAGGGCAGAGAGCCGCCCCACCGCCTCCGAGAAGGCCTCCGCCTTCGGCCGAAGATACAGCGGTACGCCTTCATGCACAGACTGCAGGCCGAGTCCGTCCCCAACATTCGGCACGGCCCCCGCGAGCGGCATGCCGAGCACATCGGCGATCCGCTCCGGCTTGTCATCTTCCGCGCAGCGGTTAACGATCAGCGAGATATCCGAAGGCTGCAGGCCGCAGTAGCGCCAGTAGCAGTTGTACCACTCGTTCCAGCTCGTCTGGTAGGAGGCATAGTTGTTCTGGGTGACAAGCCAGCGGACATCCGCTTCCCGTACCGTACAGACCGTGGCCGCATTGTCGGGATAGGCGTTGACGTCCACAATCGTAATATCGAACGCCCGGCGGGCGGCTTCGAGCAGGCCGCCCATCATATCCGGCGTCATGTCCTGGGCCGTATCCCGGCGGGGCGAACCCGTCAGGATGTGGAGTCCCGGCATGCTGCGGTAAGTCGTACAGCCTTCCAGCAGCTCATCGACCTGCAGCGTCCCGGTCTGCATCTTCGGCCGCAGCTTGAAGTGGCTCTGCCCGCGGTCCATCAGATTAAGATGGGGGCGGATCTCCGGGTTGCGCAGATTGGCGTCGATGAGGCCAACCTGGAGCCGGCCGGCGGATGCCAAAGCGAGCGCCGTGTTCATCGCGATCGTTGTGGCGCCGTCTTTGCTGGCCGTAGGCCATACAGCGGCCACGAGCCCTTTCCCTTCCCGGGCGGCGGCAGGCTCCGCCCTCCGGCCTGTCACAATGGCGGCGAGGTCGTCCAGCATCTCCTCCTCCCGGCTCCCCGCAGGGACCGTCCGGTAACCGAGCGCTGCAGCCAAGCGGCAGACCGCTTCGAGCCCGAACGAGTCATAGACTCCTTCATCAAGCACCACGGTGACTTCCGCATGCGGCTGGACTCTGCGGATCTCCTCCATCCATTCCCAGGGATACCGGTCATAAAAGAGCCCGCTATGGACCACGATGTGGTGGAACGATTCGCGCAGCCTGGAGAGCAGGACCTCGGCACCATAGGCGTTGATCACATCGCTCTCCCCCGCGGCGGCAAGCTTGCTTTTCCACCGTTCCGCGAGTTCAATGGCAGGCAGTCCTGCCAGGATTCTTATCACTTGGGGTTAACCTCCTTCGCTTGGGGAACCGGGGAAACCGCCGGGGAAGCGGCTGCGCCTTCCGCGCCTGACTTCGCGCCCCCGCCTGCGGTCCCTGTCATATGTGCCGGATCCGGCTCCCCGTTCAACCGGACCTGGGGCTTCGTCTTCGTAAAAGCATCCGCTTCCTTCAGCTGGCGGAACAGCGGTGTGACGGTGCCTGAGGCCCCGGCCGGAGCCGTCAGGTCAGGGAGCGCCAGCTTGATCCTTCCCCCCATGCCTCCGAGCGAGTAAGCCTCGAACACTTCATCACTCATAATGTAGGTGTTGAGCTCCGGTTTGCCGGCCGCCTTCGAACGGGCCTCCCTGTACTGGGAGCGTGCCGGTTCCACCACGGCCTCCAAACCGCCGGTATCCGCCACCTCAATGCCTTCGGGCGTCTTCACGCCGGTGACCGGAAGCCCTTCGATAATCTTCACCGCACCGACCGTGTACAGGGCTCCACCCGGGGTGGCAACCCCTTTGGGCTGGTCAAACTCCACCCAGACATCGACCCGGTCGCCGCGCCGCACCATATTGTTCACGTTGGCGGCCGCATCCGTCCGGAAGCTGAAATACCGTTCGCCCTCACCGGGCACCATCCGCCGGTCATCCAGCTTCCAGGCGACGAGCTCTTCGCTGCTCGCCAGCGGAACCAGCACCGTCTTCCCGATGACATCCTCCATCCTCGTAACCGCCTCCGCCTGATGGGCAGCGACCGGGATGATTTCCTTGCGGAGCAGGGACGCCTGCACGACTTCGCCGCTGTGGAGCATGCGAACGGGCTTGACGGTCTCCATCGTCTGCACGCGAAATTCGGTATGTTTCATGAACTGCCAATATCCCGTCACCGAGCCGCCCATCAGCAGGCAGCCGAGCGTGCCGGCGATCCATGCCTTCTGCACCTCATTCTCTCCTCTCGTTAATCGAACTTTAAGGTAAGTTCACTGTGTGTTGATTGAGATGTTCTTGATTAAGAACAACCGTACAGGAAGCGGTCTGCTCCCATCCGATGAGAACAACCAAGCCCTCCTGCAAGCCGCCGTTCAGAAAAACAGCCTCTGCAGCCATCCGCCGCCGAAACGGGCCTGCGTCTGCCGCGATCCGCGGGCGGACGAAGCCGTGAGCCCCTCCGGCAGCCACGACCGCAGCCACGGCGCCATCGCCCGGCGGAGCTCCGCCCGTACGGCCGGCACGTCGTGCGGCAGCTGCCCGCGCCAGGCGGCGCCGGCCACGGCCGCGAAGTCCACGGCGGGCAGGCGGCACGCCGACGGATGCGGCAGCACGCGCAGCCACTCCCCGCTGCCTTCGAGGCAGCGGTTGGCGAAGCCGTGCACCCGGCGGCCGGGCGAGGCCCACGCCTCGAGCTGCCGCAGGCAGCGCCGCGCAGCGGGCAGCTCCAGCTTGTGCACGAGCGGGTCCACCGTGAGGATGACATCGGTCGCCGTCTCGAGGAGCTCCCGCACCGCGGGATGCTCCCACTGCGACCCGATGTCGGCGAGGATCACGGGCCGCCGCACCGCGTGGAAGAGCTTCAGCCAGGCGGCGGCGTCGAACGCCCCGCCCGCCGGGTCCGGTGCGCCGCCGGCAGGCGCGGGGGCCTCGGCCGGCAGCCACAGCGTGCTGCCGTCGGTCCAGGGCCTCGCGTGGGGCCGGAAGCCCCCTTCGCCCGGCGCGTTGTAGCAGCGGTACGCGGCAGGCGCGTGCTTCTCCGCAAAGAGGAGCTGCAGCAGCTCCGTCCGCGGGGTGGGCGGCTCGATCAGGGCGTGCGGGACGCCGTGATCGTGGAGCAGCCGCGCGAGCGCCAGCGCGGCGAAGGTGGCGCCGGCGCCCGGGTACAGGGCGCCGACGGCCACGACGAGCGGCGGCCCCCAGGCGCCCGCTCCCTGCGGCGCAGGAGCCGTGGCCGGGCCGGGGGCGGCTGGGCACAGCTCCGTGAGCCGGAGCTGCAGCGCCGCTGCGGCTTCGCGGGCGGAGGCGGGGCGCTCCGCCGGTCGGGCCCGCAGCATCCGCAGCACGAGCGGGGCCAGGCCCGCCGGCAGGGCGGCTTCGGCCGCGGTGCCGGGCCGGTAGTAGCGGCCGCCGCTGAGCAGGTAGTACATCAGCGCGCCGAGCCCGTACAGGTCGGTGCGCGCGTCGCTCTGCCGGCCCTCGAGCTGCTCCGGCGCCGCGAAGCCTACCGTGCCGAGGCAGACCGTATCGGCGGACTGCTCCGGCTTGAAGCTGCGGGCCGTGCCGAAGTCGATCAGCCGGAGCCGGCCGCTGCCGTCGAGCATCAGATTCGACGGCTTCAGATCGCGGTGGATCAGCGGCGCAGGCTGCAGGGAATGCAGATAGTCCAGCAGCGTACAAAGCTGCAAGGCCCATCCGGTGACTTCCTCCTCCCCTGCCCGGCGTCCCTGCCGTTCGAAGCGCTGCTGCAGCGTCTCCCCCTCGATGTAATCCATTACGAGATAGAGGTAGCCTCGCGTGTCCGGACCCAGCACATCGACGATATCCGGCAGGTTCGGGTGGCTGAGCTTGCTCATCGTCTCCGCTTCAGCCAGCAGCGTCTGCCGCCGGACCCGCTCTTCCTCCGTGACTTCGCCCGCTTCTCCCGGGCGGCCGGTCCAGCTTTCCTTCATGGCCCAATATTTCCCCTTCAACTTGAGGTCCTCGGCGAGCAGCACGCTGCTCATGCCTCCGCTGCCCAAACTCCGGACAACCCGGTATCTTGCATCCAGCACATCTCCTGGTGCCAGACCCTGTCCATAGTCATTCATGGTTTCAGCCTTCTTCTGCGCAACAAAAAACCGCCCTACCGGCCCCCTCCGAGGGGCATACGATAAGGCGGTTCTTCCGCACGTGATTGGTTATGTATCTTAAATTATCATATATTTTCCAAAGCTGCAAGAGGGAAATGTAGAATTTGTAAACACGCGTTCTTCCTATACAAATTCTTCATTTCTTTTTAACCCCCCGATAACAAGCGGACCTTATACTGAGCAAGTCCTACAACCGACCGAAAGGGGAATCCCCATGTCCACCGTGCAAGATCATCTGCGTCCCCGCCAAGAAGGAAGCGGACGCCCATCCGCAGCCGCACGTACCGGGCGCCGCACGCTCCGGAGCTCCGTCCTGCAGGAACACCTGCTGGCCTACGGCTTCCTGGCCCCGTCCCTGCTGCTGTTCGCCGTCTTCCTGTTCTATCCGCTGCTGAAGTCGGTGTATCTCTCCCTGCATCTTACCGATCCCCGCGGGCGCATCGCCGCTTATGCCGGACTCGATAACTTCACCGAGCTGTTCACCTCGGAGAAATTCTACCAGAGCCTGAAGGTCACGCTGTCCTTTACCCTGCTGACCGTACCGACAGGCATCGCCCTGGCGCTCCTGCTGGCTGCCTTATCCCACAACAAGCTGCGGGGCATGAAGCTGTTCCAGTTCATCTTCTCGCTGCCTGTGGCCATCTCCGTCGGCACCGGCTCGGTCATCTGGATGATGCTGTTCCACCCGACGCTCGGCACCCTGAATTATTTCCTGTCGCTCCTCGGGGCGGAAGGCATCCGCTGGCTGTCCGATCCTGCCTGGGCACTGTATTCCGTATCGATCATGACGGTGTGGATGAATCTCGGATTCAACTATATCGTCCTGCTCAGCGGCCTGCAGAGCGTGCCCGAAGAAATCTACGACAGCGCCAAAATCGACGGCTCCGGCCCTCTGCGCACCTTCTTCTGCCTTACGCTTCCGCTGATCTCCCCGACCCTGTTCTTCAGCGGTATCGTCTCTGTCATCGGAGCGTTCCAGTCGTTCGGCCAGATCCACATCCTGACCAAGGGCGGACCCATGAACAGCACGGATGTCATCGTATTCAACATTTACCAGGATGCCTTCGTCAATTTCCGGTTCGGCATCGGCAGCGCGCAGGCCCTTGTTCTGTTCGCCGTGATCCTGCTGCTCACCATCGTTCAATTCCGCATGTTCGAAAGGAAGGTTCACTACCAATGACAAGCCTGCAGAAAGGGATCGTCTACGGACTGCTGCTGTGCGCTGCAGTGCTGACCCTGTATCCGATCCTCTATACGGTCTCCGCTTCCTTCATGACGAGTGGAGAAGCGGCCTCCTCGCCGCCGAAGCTGCTGCCAGCCTCCCTCTACCTGGGCAACTACACGGAAGTGACGGATCTGCTGCCGATCGGAAGGTTTATCGGCAATTCCTTCCTGATCTCCACCGCCATCATGCTGGGGCAGCTCCTGACGGCCAGCATGGCCGCCTACGCCTTCTCCTTCCTCCGGTTCGCCGGGCGGAGCCTGCTGTTCGGCCTCTTCCTCTCCACGATGATGATCCCGTGGGAGGTCACCGTCATCCCGAACTACCTCACGGTCAAGAGCTGGGACTGGCTCGATTCCTACCAGGCGCTGATCGTGCCGTTCCTGGCGTCCGCGTTCGGCGTGTTCCTGCTGCGCCAATTCTTCCTGCAGTTGCCCCGCGAGCTGTTCGAAGCCGCCCGGATCGACGGCTGCGGGCACATCCGCAGTTTCCTGCGGATTGTGCTGCCCCTCTCGAAGCCGGCGCTGGCCACCCTCGGCGTCTATTCGTTCTTGAATCACTGGAACATGTACCTGTGGCCGCTGCTCGTCACCAACGGGGAAGAGATGCGCACGGTCCAGATCGGCATCTCGATGCTCCAGTTCGAGGAGATGACCTCCTGGAACCTGGTGCTCGCCGGCGTCGTACTGGTGCTGCTGCCTTCCCTGCTCCTGCTCGTGCTGGGTCTCAAGCAGCTTGTGCGCGGGATGACGGCGGGCGCAGTCAAGGGCTGACCCCAGCGCCTCGATCCTGCTATCCTATCTATCCGGCATGACGTGAGTGCCCTTCCAGGCCTCGCTGTATATACACAAACCAACATAAAAAGGGAGAGATCACCCCCATGCTTAAAAGCAAATCCAAAAAACACCTGTCTCTTATCCTGCCCCTCGCGGTAACCATGACCTTCACCGCGGCCTGTGGAGGCAACGGCGGCGGCAGTGCGGCGGGCGAGAGCAAGCCTGCAGCCACAGGAGCGGCAGAGAGCGGCAAAGAAGCCGCCAAAACGGAAGGCCCCGTCAAAGTCGTCTACTGGCATGCCATGGGCGGCGAGCTCGGCAAAGCGGTGGACAAGCTTGTCGCGGATTTTAACGCTTCCCAGAAAGACGTTGTGGTGGAAGCTGTATTCCAGGGCACGTATGACGAGAGCCTGAACAAGCTGAAGGCTTCCATGGATTCGAAGAGCGGCCCGACCCTGATCCAGGTATACGAGATCGGCTCCCGCTTCATGATCGACTCCAAGGCGATCACCCCGATCCAGCAGTTCATCGATGCGGACAAATACGATATCTCCCAGCTCGAGGAGAATATCCTGAATTACTACAAGGTCGACGGCAAGCTCTATTCCATGCCGTTCAATACGTCCAACCCGATCCTCTACTACAACAAGGATCTGTTCAAAGCCGCCGGCCTCGATCCCGAGAAGCCGCCGGCCACGTACGAGGAAGTTGCGGAAGCGGCCAAAAAGCTTACGAAGGAAGGCCAAGCCGGCGCTTCATTCGCGATCTACGGCTGGTTCATGGAACAGTTCTTCGCAAACCAGGGCGCAGAGCTGCTCAATAACGGCAACGGCCGGACAAGCCCTGCGACGGAATCGCTGCTTGCGAGCAATGCGGGCGTGAAGACACTGACGTGGTGGAAGGGCATGATCGACGACAAGTCGATGATCAACCTCGGCCGCAAGACCGACGACACGAAGAAGGCCTTCGCTGCCGGACAAGTCGCCATGACCCTCGATTCTACCGCTTCCCTCCGCGGCATCGTATCGGCGGCCGAAGGCAAGTTCGAAGTCGGCACCGGCTTCCTGCCGAAGCCGTCGGACGCCAAAGAAGGCGGCGTGATCGTAGGCGGCGCGTCCAACTACATCATGAACAACAAGTCCGAAGCGGAGCAGAAGGGCGCCTGGGCGTTCATCAAGTTCCTCGCCGATCCGAAGCAGCAGGCTTACTGGCACGTCAACACAGGCTACTTCCCGATCACGAAAAAGGCCTACGACGAGCAGCTCGTGAAGGATAACCTGGCGAAATACCCTCAGTTCCAAACGGCTGTCGACCAGCTCCACCAGACGAAAGCCAACCTCGCGACGCAGGGTGCAGTCATGGGCATTTTCCCTCAAGCGCGCCAGCTGACCGAAGGAGCAATTGAAGAAGTGCTCAACGGCAAAAAGGCGCCGAAAGAAGCGCTCGACGCGGCTGCCAAAGAAATTTCGGCGAAAATCGCTGAGTATAACAAAACGACAGCAAAATAAGAAAGGAACGCGTATGACACAGGCTGCCTGCTCCTCCTCCGGGAGGGCTTGGCGGCCTTTTTATTTTCGCTAGGGACAGGTAAGACAAAAAGCGCTGCGTCTGACGAAGAGCTAGGTCCGGACCCAATCCTTCTCGATCTGGAGCTCCCGCAGCACCTTGGCCGGGCTGCCCGCCACCACGACATTCTCCGGCACATCCCGGGTGACCGTACTCCCCGCCGCCACCACCGAGTTGCGGCCGATCCGCACGCCC
This sequence comes from Paenibacillus sp. S-38, assembly GCF_049942825.1. Lineage (NCBI taxonomy): Bacteria > Bacillati > Bacillota > Bacilli > Caryophanales > Paenibacillaceae > Paenibacillus > Paenibacillus sp. S-38. The sequence goes on along the minus strand of NZ_CP187970.1, from coordinate 1,066,335 downwards.
GGCAGAATCAGACAACCCGTGCCGATCCAGACATTGTCTTCGATCACGATTCTCCTGCGCAGATCCCCCGCATCGCTGCTGTCCAGCGGATGATACTGGGAGTCGAAGATGCTGGTCCGCGGTCCGATCTTCACGTCGTTGCCGATCTCCACCTCCAGATTGGAAGCGATTCCAACTCCGGCATTGATCAATACATTATCTCCGATCGTCAGCTTCGCCCCTTCCACTACAGTGAGCTGTACGGGCCATGGCTTTGCGATAATCGAGAGGTTCCTGCCGATTTTAAGTTCTCCCCTGCGGTTGACGTATACCTTGCCCCGGACCCGGGGCATATCGGACAATCCTCCGTGTCCTCCTCCAAACGACAAATACCCCTTGGTTCTTGCGGCTACCTTATGGATCATCGACATAAAGCGGATTCCTCCAAAAGTTAGATTAGTCATACCCTCTCTTTACTTCGCCTCCTTGCCCCCAATCCCCTTTCCAGCTCCTGCATCCCCGACCTCAAATTTCCTTGACGGACACAAAAACAGCCTCCTTCCCGAAGGATGGAGGCCGTCTGCCAAGCCGAATGAAAGTTATGGATTGAGTCCGTTTTTGACTGCCGTCTGAAGCGTCTTATTGCGGTCCTGCGTTACTTCCCACGACATGGCGCCGCCCAGCCCTTTGCTCTTGATGTAGTTGACCTTCTCCGAGATCGACTGCGCGTCGTCATAAGAGATAAAGATGCCGCCGGACGGATTGTAGAGGTAAGGCGTCTTCGTCACGCTGTTCCAGTAGCGGGTGTAGCCGTTCTTGTTGATGTAATTGGCCTCCAGGTCATAGAAGTCGAACGAGCCGTTCTCCCATGTGCCTTTGGCCGCCGTACCGGAGCACGTCTGGTACAAGCCGCCGTTCACGTTCGCGCAGCCCTGCATCCCGCGTCCGTAGTAAGGCAGGCCCATGACCAGCTTGGACGGTGCCACGCCCGCGTTCAGATGATTCGCGACCGCTTTGTCCACGTTGAAGTTCACGGGATCGGTGCTCGGATCGGCCGGATCGTAGTACAGCGGCGCATTCTGTCCCGCCTTCGGATCCCAGCCCCCATGGAAGTCATAGGTCATGATGTTGATCCAGTCGAGCGTCGGGGCGATCTTGCCGAGTTCTGTGTTAGTCACGAACGCCGGGCTGGCGCCCGAAGCGATCGTCAGAAGATACTTCCTGCCGTCCGCCGTTCCGGCTTTGTCCAGCTCGGCACGGATGGTTTGGAGCAGCAGCGTATAATTCTGCTTGTCTTCCGGACGGTAGGAGTTGCCGGCCAGACCGCTGCCTACCGGATACTCCCAGTCCAGATCCACGCCGTCAAACTGGTACTTGCGGAGAAAATCCACCGCCGACTTGGCGAAGACGGCTCGTGCCGCCGGATCGGCCGCCACATCCGAGAAGCGGTTGGACCACGACCAGCCCCCCACGGAGATGATCGTCTTCAGGTGCGGGTTCGCCTGCTTCAGCTTGATGAGCTGCTTGAAGCTGCCCTTGACCGGCTCATCCCAGGTGTCGCCGGGATAAGACATACCGGTGTCTGCCCAAGGATCGCCCTGCACGATCGTGCCGTTCGGCACGTTGATAGTACCCGTCTCGTCGGCACAAGCCCAAGTCTGCGGGTTCGGGCTGGACGGATCCGGGTTGCCGTGCCTGCCGTTCCAGCAGATGTCGGCGAACGCATAGTTGATATGCGTGATCTTGCTTGCGTCGATATCCGGCACCTTGAAGTTCCGGGCGTACACGGCCCAGGCCGGATAATAGGTCACGATCTTGTAGCCGCCGCTGCCGCCTGTAGGCGGTGCGGAGGTCGTGGCGGATACGGCCGTGCTCGCCGCCGATACGTTGCCCGCCGCATCCTTCGCCTTCACGGTAAAGGAATACGCCGTGCTGGCCGCAAGACCGCTAACGGTAAACGTGGTGCTGGTCGCTGTGCCCGCCAGTACGGTACCGCGATATACCTCATACCCGGTCACGCCCACGTTGTCCGTCGAAGCCGTCCAGGACAGCGAGACGGAGCTGCTCGTCACGCCCGAAGCCTTGAGGCCTGCCGGCACGGTAGGCGCCTGCGTATCCGCAGCGGAAGCCGGGCTTGTCGTTACCGACAGCACATTGCTCGCAGGCGATACGTTCCCCGCCGCATCCTTCGCCTTCACCGTGAACGTATAGGCGGTGTTCGCCGTCAGGCCGCCCACCGTGAAGCCGGTTCCCGTGGCCGTGCCGGCCAGGGTTGTTCCTCGGTAGACGTCATAGCCGGTTACGCCTACGTTATCGGTGGAAGCTCCCCAAGACAGGGTCACGGAGGTGGACGTCTTGGCGGACGAGATCAGGTTCGCCGGTGTGCTCGGCGCCTGCGTATCGGCCGTTCCGCCGCTCGATACGAGCTTCCAGAGGGCCGGTACGTTCGACGGCTCCCATCCGGTCTGGGAGGTATGGTTCTGCAGCACCTGGTAGGTGGAACCGGAGTAATCGGCGAGGTCGCCGACCTTGTAAGCTGTGTTCGGAGCCCATGCGGCGGCGCCGAAGGCTGCGGCGGGGACAAGCGATGCCAGTAAGGCGGTCGTGAGCACGATCGTCCATGGTTTGCTTCTCTTCATCTTCTTATTACACGCTCCTTCAATTTAATTGAACATAGGTCGATTTCATGTGCAGTCATGCTGCAGTACAGATTTCCTGTTCGTGTATCACCTCACCCTGCAGGCTTCCCATCCGGTTAGTCCGGCGTTCTCCCTTGGTTCCATTATCAGCGAAAGCCCGTGGGATTGTAACGGATAACATCCTCCAAAGCGGGGACAAATTCCAACAAAGCCGGCCCCAAACCCGATGCTTCCAAGCAGGAATGTCCAAACAATAACAAACAACCGGCCCCTTAAGGGCCGGCTGTGTATGGGCGATGAAGCCTTGCTAGATCTGCGAACCTCCCGAAACGTCCTGTACCGGCGGGGCCGCAAATAGAGCCTTGAGCGGCAGCATCCGTTCCTCCGGAACGTAGTACTTGAACGGATTGTCGTCGATGACCCCCAACAGCTGGCGGCGGTATGGTGAAGCCCCCTCCAGCAGGCGTGGAGACGCCGTCCGGTAGTCGATCGGCCGCATCCAGACCGGGCTGTAGCCGAGGAACAGCTGCCGGCGCGTATGCTCGGAGCGGTTCGGCGCTCCGGCATGCCACATGTTCTGCGCGAAGATGAATACGTCGCCCGGTTCGCCGCACACCTGAACCTCTCCCGGTACAACCCCGTCCACGTTCTGGTGCTCCGGCTCGAAGCGGCGGTTATGCGAACCCGGGATCACCTTCGTGTTGCCCCGGTCCGGTGCCGACATGTCGCTGAGAATGTAGCAGGTTTTGATGTAATAGGTGGACGTAACCCCATTCTGCTTCGGAAACTGGGGATGCGGTCCGTCCTGGTGCCAGTTGATGAAGCTGTGGGAATCCGTCTTGAGATCCTGCGGATTCGGCCGGCGGACCGTCAAATGCGAGATGTGCAGCTGAATATTGAAGCCGAGCAGATTCACGACCAGCGGCAGCACCGTCTCCTCGTCGATCAGCGAAGCGATCTCGTCATGCCGTTCCACGCTGTTGTAAATATTGTAAGCAAGCGAATCGGGCTCTGCGGCGAGAATTTCATCCACTGCGGCATTCAGCCGCTGTACCTTTTCGGGTGTCAGAACTCCTTTGAGCAGGAGATACCCCTCCTCTTCGAACTGCCGCTTCAGCGCCGGAATATCCAGCTTGTGCGCTGCCATCGCCTTTCCTCCTTCATGGGCTTCTTACTTCAGATAACCGAGCTCCTTAAGCCGCTTCTCCGCTTCCGCCAGATACGCCTTGTAGTTCATCGACCCTTCCAGCGTCTTCAGGAACGCATCGTACTCCTCGAGCGGCCGCTTGCCGTAGATGAACTTCGCCAGCTCCTCCTCGATGTACCGGTCGGCATCGGCCGTATTGTAGCCTGCAGGATAATTGATAAAACCATTATATGCCTCAATCCGCGGCTGCTTCGAGGCGAACTCCACATAAGGAGCCTGTTTCTCGAATTTGACCTTGAGGTACTCAAGCTCCGGCCGGCCTGTGAACTGGTACAGCCAGAAGTAGCCGCCTTCCTTGCCCATGAGCTCGGTGGGGACGACCTTCTCTCCCTCCAGGTTATAGTGCTTGCCCTTCACCCCGTACTGTACAAGAAGGGAGCCTTCCTTCGTGGAGACATAGTTCAGGAGGTCGAACACCTTCTGCAGCTTCTCCGGATTCTTCTCGAGCGCCTTCGGGATCGCGTACAGCCCCGCCGTCTTGCCGGTATCCCAGCCGCTGGCATACGCTCCGCCCGGCCCCTTCAGCGCGCCGACCTGCACCCAGTTCACATTCGCGGACACGGCCTTCATCTGCTCCACGAACTGCTCCTTGGTCATGTTCGGCCAGTCGACGTAGATGATGCCCGCTTCGCCCTTGATCGCCTTCTGCCGGTGCTGCAGGCCCGAGTTCGCCAGCAGCTCGGGATCGACCGAGCCGGAGGCTACGAACTCCCGGATGAAGCCCAGCGCCGCCTTGATGTTCCCGTCGTAGAGGGCGTTCACCATCTTCCCGTCCTTGACATACACGCTGGGGGCCGTGCCCTCAAAGCCCACACCATAAGCACCGAAGATCGTGCTGAAGGCGCCCAGCTTGCTCCCGGTCAGCCCGAACGTGTCCGCCTTGCCGTTGCCGTCCGGGTCCTTCTCCTTGAACGCCTTGGATACCTCAAGCAGCTCCTCCGGCGTCGTCGGCACCTTCAAGCCCAGCTTGTCGAGCCAGTCCTTGCGGACCCAATACGTGTCATAAGGCACCTGAGGCGACTTGGCGACCGCAAACTGCTTGCCGCCCAGCACCGCTTTCTTCACCGACTCCTCCCCGATGAAATCCAGTGTCGGCTTCAGCTTCTCCTTATAGGGCGTCAGGTCGAGCAGCAGACCCTGCTCGGAGAACTGCTTCAGCTGCTGCTTGTCGACCAGGAAGAGGTCCGGATAGTTCGAGGAAGCCATCCGTACGTTGAGCTGGTTCTTGTAATCGTCCATCGATGCGTACACCGTGAGGTTGATCTCCGTCTTCAGCGCCTTGTCGAGCTCGCTCTTGATGATGTCCTGGTCCGGCGACGGCAGGCCGCTGCCCGTCTCGATGATATCGAGCTTGACGGGCTTGCCGTCCCCTCCGGACGCCCCGCCGGCCGGTGACTTTGCCGTTTCCTCGCTGCTGCATCCTGCAAGCACCGCTCCCGCTGTGAGCATAACCGCCAGCATGGCCGCCAGCTTTCTTTTTTGTTCCATAGCCATCGTCCCCCATCTTACTTGATTAAGATTGAACCCATCTATTGCACATGGAGCGTCAACCCTTCACGGAGCCCAGGAGCATCCCCTTGGTAAAATGCTTCTGGATAAACGGATACACGAGAATGATCGGCAGGCTCGCCGTCACGACCGACGCCATCTGCATCGTCTCGGTCGGCAGCAGGTTCTCTGCATTCTCGAGCGGCTGCTGGGTCATCATGAGAATCTCCCGGATGATCACCTGCAGCGGGAACAGGGAGCGGTCCGTCACGTACATGACCGCCTGGAAAAACTCATTCCAGTGCCCCACCATGTAGAACAGGCCGACGGTAAGCATCGAAGGAATGGAGAGCGGAACCACCAGCTGCAGTAGGATGCGGAACTCCCTCGCCCCGTCCATCCGTGCCGACTCGAACAGCTCTTCGGGCAGGCTTTCGTAGAAGCTTTTCATAATCAGGACATTGAAGCTCCACACCGCATTCGGGAGAATCATCGACCAGACGGAATCCACCAGCCCCAGCGCCTTGACGATCAGGTACGTGGGAATGATCCCCCCGCTGAACAGCATCGTGAAGACGACCATGAGGAGGAAAAAGCTGCGGCCCGGCAGTCCCTTGCGGCTGAGCGGGTAAGCCATTAAGGCGGTCAGCACAAGATTGATCAGCGTCCCCACGACAGTGATGAATACCGTGACCACGAAAGCCCGGGGAATCGCCGACTCGGTGAACAGCTGCGTGTACGCGCTGAACGTCAAGCTCCGGGGGATGAGGATGAAGCCCCCGTTCTTCAGCACCTCGGAGAACGGGGTCACCGAGACGGAGACGACATACATCAGCGGGAACACGGCCGCCGCCCCCGCAAGCCCCAGAATAAGCAGGACGGCGGCGTTCATCAGGCGGTCTTCGAGGCTTTTTACCATATGCCCTCCCCCCACTTCTTCGAGAGATGATTCGAGCCGAGCACGAGCACCAGGCCGATCAGCGACTTGAACAGCCCGACGGCCGCCCCTAGACTGAAGTTAAGCTGCTGCAGCCCAGTCCGGAACACCCACGTATCGAGAATGTCCGCCACCTGGTATACCTGGATGTTGTACAGGATGTAGATCTGATCAAAGCCCGCATCCATGATATGGCCGAGCTTCAGGATGAGCAGCAGGATGATCACGCTCCGGATGCCCGGCAGCGTAATGTGCCAGATCATGCGCAGCCGCCCCGCCCCGTCCACCTTCGCCGCTTCATACAGTGTCGGATCAATCGCCGTCATCGCCGCCAGGTAGATGATCGCCCCCCAGCCCAGATCCTTCCAGATCTCCGAGCCGACGAGCATGCCCCGGAAGTAGTCCACCGACGTCAGAAAGCCGATCGAACTGCCCCCCAGCTCCTCGATCCACCGGTTCACGAGGCCCGAGCTCTGGGAGAAGAAGGCGATAAGAATGCCGTAGATGATGACCCAGGAGAGAAAATGCGGCATGTACGTCAGCGTCTGCACGATCGTCTTGAACCACTTCACTCGGCATTCGTTCAGCAGCAGCGCCATCAGGATCGGAGGAACGGTGCCGAAGACGAGCTTGTAGACGGAGATCAGCAGCGTGTTGACCATAAGCTGGGAGAAGTAGGGGGACTGGAAGAACGCGGTAAAATGCTTGTGCCAGGGGTCCGCCCAGGAGCTGCCCAAGATGCCGTCCAGCATGCTGAAGTCCTTGAAGGCGATGACTACCCCGTACATCGGGAGATAGCGGAAAATGAGATAGTACAGCACGCCGGGCAGCAGCATGAGATAGAACGCCCGGTAGCTCCAGACCCGCCTGCCCAGCAGCCGCGTCTTCGATTCGCGTGTGCGGGCGAGGGGCAGAGAGCTCCCGGCCAGATGCCTTTCCATCGGGGAGATCACCTCTCTCGCATGAAATTTTCACTTGATGTTTGCGCTTTCATTCTGTTGGATTCAGTATAGCAAGCGCTCTCATGCGTTTCTATGCAGGGATTTCGTAAAAATGTACGGATTCTTGCAATGGAGGAATGAAACGGCGGGAGAAGGTGATGGCGATGGACGGGAGACCAGGTTGCAGACCGGGATGCGGCGGCCTGCATCAAAGAGCCTTCAGCATGATGCGTAGGGGCTGGTTGCGGCGGGGCTTGGGAGTCAGGGAACCGTTTGGCTCCTGACGCGTAGGGGCCGGCGGCGCGACTGAGGCCAGGAAGCCGCCGGTGCCTGACGCGTAAGAGCCTGCGTTACGGCCTTGGGGTCCAGCGGTCAGGAAACGGCAGGTTCCTGGCGCCTAGGGGCCGCCGGTGCCTGACGCGTAAGAGCCTGCGGTGCGGCCTGGGGTCCAGCGGTCAGGAAACCGCAGGTTCCTCTCTCCTGAGCTCGGCGCGGCAGCTTGGAGTTAGGAAACCTCAGGCTCCTCTCAGGCCGGCCCGTCAGCGATGGCCCGGGGTCAGGAAACCGCAGGTTCCTGCCTTACAGGAGCCGGCGGCGGCTGTGCGGGCAGTTCCATGCGGATCAAGGTGCCCTGACCCGGACGGCTGAACACCTGCAGACCGTAGTCCGTGCCGTAATGCAGCCGGATCCGCTCATGCACATTCATGACGCCGATGCCGGTGAAGCGGTGCCGGCTCGGCGCCCTGTGCCTTTCCGCGAAGAGACTCTGCAGCTGCTCGGGGTCCATGCCCACGCCGTCATCCCGCAGCAGGATGACCAGCCGGCCCCGCACCCGCTTCGTCCGCAGCCGGATGCGCCCCGTCCGCTTCAGCGGAGCCAGGCCGTGGAAGATGGCGTTCTCGACGAGCGGCTGCAGGGTCAGCTTCAGCATGCCGCACATCAGCGTGTCCGGCGCCGCCTCGGTCTCCAGTGTGAATTTGTCCCCATAGCGCACCTGCTGGATATACGCGTACATGCGCAGCCCTTCGAGCTCTTCTTCAAGCGTGACGAACTCCGTGCTTTTGTCGAACGAGAACGAGAGCAGGCCGACCAGCGACTTGACGGTCTCGCGCACTTCTTCGATCTTCTGCTGCTTCGCCAGCGACGAGATGCAGGCCAGGGTATTGTAGAGAAAATGCGGGGCGATCTGACTCTGCAGCATCTTCAGTGTAAGCTGGCGCTTCGCGGTCTCCGCTTCCTTGATCTCCTGCACGAGACCGTGGATGCGCTCCATCATGGCGTTGTAGCTTCGGGCGAGGCGGCCGATCTCATCTTCACGGGTCGCAGCGATGCTCGGCAGCACCTCCATATCGCGCACCCGGTCCATTTTGGCGACCAGGGTCCGCAGCGGATTGGTGATATAACGGCTCAGGAAGAGCGAGCTGAGGAAGAGAAGCACGATCCATACGGCGGCTGCCGTCTTGTAGTTGTCGTAGAGCGAGAGAATGTTCTGGTAGAAATAGTCCGTTTCGTAGAAAGCAATAAAATGCCAGCCCAGCCGGTTCATCCCCGACTTCACTGCTACCAGCCGCCCCTGCGGTCCGTCCAGCTCCGCGGTGCCCACGGGCAGCTCGGAAACCTTGACGAGAAAATCCGGGGGCAGCTGCGGTGGAAACATGCCCGTATCATAGGGCAGCAGCCGGTAGGCACTGAGCGGCAGGCCCGCATCGAAGGCGTGAACCGGAGCCCCTTTGCCCGTAATGATCGCGAACGTCTGGTTCCGCGAATTCATCACGGAGGCCAGAGAGGAAGTCAGCCGCATCAAATCGGCTTCCACAACCGCCGCCCCGCGAAAGGTGCCGTCCGTCCCCGTCAGCGGCAGCACGAAGGCGGCGGTCCTCCCGGACAGCGGCGAGTCGTACGGCTCACTGATGAACATCCCGTAGGAGGAACGGGCCTTCTCGACCAGCGGCTGGAGGTGCGGGTTGCCGATGATCTCGTAGTTCAGCTGCGCATTGGTCAGCACCTGCCCGTCGGCACGAATCAGGTACATCGTGCGGTACAGCGAACCGTTCTTCTCTGCATAACGCCGGAGCACCTCCCCCGCTTTCTCCTCGGCTCCCGGCTCCAAGAGGTCCTCCCGGGTGGAGAGCAGCAGCAGGATGTTCTGGACGCTGTCCAGGTAGACATCCAGATACAGGTTCGTCCGGTCGATGATGATCTGCGCGTCGCCCAGCACCTGCTTGCGGAACAGACTCTCGGCATCGCGCAGGTTCGTCCAGGCCAATACGCCGAAGAGCACGGAAGTGCCCGTGAAGAGAAACACGAAATGCTTGAGCGCCATGCTCCACCGGCTGAATTCCCTGAGTCTATGCCGCATGGTCTCTCAGTTCCTCTTGTATTCGGTGGGCGACACGCCGGTGCGGCTGCGGAACAGCTGGGAGAAATAGCGGTAGCTCGGGATGCCTACCTGCTCGGCGACTTCGTAGACCTTCAGCGGCGCAGACTGCAGCAGCTCCGCTGCCCGGTCGATCCGCACCCGGGTCACATACTCATTGAACGGCTCTCCCGCCTCTTCCCGGAACAGCCTGCTGAGGTAAGAGGGGCTCAGCCCGACTTCCTGTGCGATAGAGGTCAGGGTGATCGGATCGGCGAGCTTCTGCCGGATCAGCGCCTGGGCCTGCTGTACCTCCCGGCGGATCCTCGGCCGGCCGTCCCCCGATTTCTCCCGGCTTCGGAGGAGCAGGCGGGCCAGCTCGGACAGGGATTCCGCTGCTTGGAGACGCTCCAGCACCACCGCCTTCTGCTCAGGGTCCATGGAGGCCGGCAGCGTGTCTTCCCAGCGGCGGCACACCCGGCGCTTCAGCTCTGCAGGTTCCATGGCGCTGCTTCGGGCCCACGGGATCCATTCCTCCTGCAAAAAAGCTCCCAGCCGTTCCGGGTCCCGTGCGGCCTCTCTCCACTTGTCCTCCATGGCATGAAGGGCGGCGGGACCCGGAGAGGACAGGGCGGGCAGAGAAAGATCCCCGATCGCTCCGTGAATGACACGGCGGTTCTCCTCGTAGAAGGAGCACAAGGCTGCCTGCTCCGTCGCCCGGACTGCAGTCAAGAGCTCCCCGGGCTTGCCGGCCGGGCCCTTCAGCAGGGCGAACAAGCGGACACGGCCTGCAGTCTGCGGCAGTTCGCGCTCTACGCGGGCTTCCAGCCGGTCGAGCAGCCCGCACAGCAGCGCTGCAGCTTCTTCACGGCTGCTATCGCCGCCCCCGGCAGCCGGGCCGAGGAACAGCAGGAGCTCCGACTCGCTCAGGGGGGCCCAGTCCACGGCGGCATAACGGCTGTCCGCGGTCCGGCCCAGCGTCAGCTGCGCGAGCTCCTCCTGAAGCTCGTGCAGCACCTGAAGCCTGCTGTTCTTCACCGCGAAGATCAGCAGGCGGGCGGCACAGAGCGGGTAGCCTACCGGACTAGGCACACCGTCCGGCCCCGCATCACCGGTCTGCGGAGCGGCCAGCGCACGGACGAGCAGCCGCGACAGCTCCGCCCGGCGCTGCCCGCTTTCGCTGCGGCGGCGGGCCTGCTCGCGGCGGATCTCCTCCCGGGCACGGCCGAGTGCCTGGCCCAGGTCCTCCTCGTCCAGCGATACCTTGACAAGGTACTCCAAGGCCCCCAGCTTCAGCGCCTCGCGTGCGTAGCCGAACTCACTATGGCAGGTGAGCAGGATGACCTGGGCAGGCATCCCCTGCTCCCGCACCCGCCTGACGAGCTCGAGCCCGTCCATAAGCGGCATCGTAATGTCGGTGACGATCACGTCGGGGCGGATCCGGCTGCACAGCTCCAGCGCTTCCTCCCCATTCTCGGCTTCCCCCGCCAATTCCGCTCCATAGGCCTCCCAGGGGAAGGACCGCAGTTCTTGACGGAGCGGTTCTTCATCGTCCACGATCAACACGGTCAGCAGTTCTCGGTCCATTGGCTGCACCTCCACAGTTTTTTTGTAATCGCTTTCATTATTGGTGATCTGCTGCTCCTTTTTTAACGATCCCTTGATCCCCAGCATAGCACAGCCGGGTTCTTCCGTGTCAGCCCATTGCTATTTTGCAGCTGCGGTGATGCCTTCGGTCATTCCGAAAAGCCGCCGTGCAGCAAACCTGCCGGCGGCTTGGATAAGGCGTTTCCCTTCACAAGGTATGGTTCGCTGGCCGGCTCCCCATTACAGAGGCAGCCAGTTCAGTACCGACTGAATCTTGCGGTCCCAGTAGCCCCACTCATGCGTTCCCGGCTCCTCCTCGTACGTCAGTTCGAGGCCCAGCGCTCTGCAGTGATCGCGGAAGCGCACGTTGCTGTCGTAGAGAAAATCCTCGGTGCCGCAGCATTGGTACAGCTTCGGTCGTCGTCCGCCCGATGACGCCAGACGGCCGGCCAGGTGGAACAAGTCGCTGCCGCTGCCGGGAATCGCATCCGCCGAAGCGAAGATGCGGGCCGTCTCCTCCGGCACGAGCAGCGTCCGGGCGCAGTCCTCGGCGTCCAGCGCACCCGAGAGGCTTGCCGCCGCCCCGAAGCGGTCCGGACGGGTCAGCGCCAGCTTCATCGCGCCGTAGCCGCCCATGGACAAGCCGGCCACGAAGGTGCGCTCGGCCTCTTCCGCCAGCGGGAAGAACGAGCGCGCCAAGGCCGGCAGCTCCTCGCTGACGAACGTGAAATAGCGGCCGCCCTGGGCCATATCGGTATAGAAGCTGCGGTGCACATTCGGCATGACAACCGCCAGGCCGAGCGAGGCCGCATACCGCTCGATGGAGGTTCGCCGCATCCAGATCGTATGGTCGTCCGACAGACCGTGCAGCAGAAACAGCACCGGATGACGCCCGTCCCTCCGGACGGCATCCATGCCGATCTGGCCTTGGACCGCCTGAGGGAGAAGCACATACATGGAAGAAGAGATGCCCAGCGTATCCGAGAAAAAGTGACAATCGATAAAGGCCATGAGAATCCAGCTCCTTTGCTTGGGTAGGAGGGGACGCCTGTCTCATCTGCAGGCAGGCTCCGTTTCCGCTTCCAGTATATCCCCTGCAGGAAGCACTGCCAATAGGGCTTGCGAGCCGCTGTTCCGGCTCAGGCAGGGACCTTCTGGGCAGGCGGCCTCGTACACCACCTGCCCGCAGCAGTTCCCCCGCCCCTGCAGCCTCCCGCCGGACGTCAGCGCAGCACCTTGGATAACCCGCTGCGGCCTCTCCGTTTTTTGCGTTTGCCCGGCGATCGTTTCACTTCGTGGATCTCCACCGGCTGTACCGCAGCGGCCTTCGCTTCCGCCACCAGCTTCGCCACCTGCCGCACGGCCGGTGACAAGTGCTCCGCCGATTGGCAGATCGTGTTCACCTTCTCGATCGCCACCATCAGTTCATCCAGGCTCTCATTCACACTTCGCATGAACAGCGGTAATTTGCTCACGGGCATCCTCCCCTTTCGCCTATGCTTTGCTCTTTCATCGTATGCAGGGAGGCACCCGGTGGGTTTGGGCGAATGCCCCGCCCCTGTTATCTCGGACTTCCTATGTAGATGAGTCTGGGAGGCGGACCGCCCGGAGGGTAAAGGCATGACAGCCGGCGCATACGGCAGACACTGTATTACCTTCACCCTCCGAAAGGGCTCCCTGTCTTATCTTCGGCTTCCGCCACATAGGGCAGCAGACCGCAGATGTCCAAGCGGCAGGGAGCCTCATGCAGGAGCAGGCATGCCGGAGTGCCGGATGCTCGCCCTGCACCTCTTCGGGAATCAGCAGGATTTGCCGCACTTGCCGCCGCTGCGCAGGATGATGACGAGCAGGATGTAGAGTACCAGAATCGTGCCAAGGGAACTCCACGCGCCCTTCACGGGGTAGTGGGGCTTCTTGGGGGCATAGATGTTGATCTCCTCGAACATCGCGTTGACATTGACCGTCGGATAGCTCATAGGCTTCGCCATCGAGACGGGTGCTGTGGCCGTTGGCATCATGTTCGGCATCATGTTCGGCATCGAAGCCGGCAGCTGGGTCGGCATCGGGGCCGGCATGGGAGCGGGCATGGGGGCGGGCATAGTCATCGGTTGGTATTTTTCCATGATAGAGCACCTCCGTGAATTGGGCGGCCCGACTGCGGGGTGGACCCGCTTCCGCCGTGCCGCCTTCCGCTTAAGCGGGACGCTGCCCGTCAGGGCACATCAACAGTCTATGGGAGTTCACCCATCCGGGCACGGTATTCACCCAGCCCCCGGCAAAAATAGACACACGCCTCCCGCTTCCGGCTGACTCTCCCCCTGTGTTTGGTCCGGAATCCGCCCTGACGGCAGAGCCGGCGGGCGTGCCCCAGCCTTACAGACCCCTGTTTCTGTGGCGGAGGATGTACCTCCAGAGGATGCCGAAAAGCCGTCCCCCAACGGGAACGGCTCTTGGCAGCTTGGAACTGATTATACGTAAGGATTATGCTCTTTCTCGTAGCCGATCGATGTCTTCGGTCCGTGTCCCGGATAGACGATCGTATCGTCCGGCAGCTTGAACAGCTTGCCGTGAATCGAATGCAGCAGCTCATTCTCGCTTCCGCCCGCAAGATCGGTCCGGCCGACGGAGAGCTTGAACAGTACGTCTCCGCCGAACAGCCGGTTCCCATGCAGGAAAGACACGCTGCCCGGGGAGTGTCCCGGTGTGTGCAGCACCTGGAAGGAGAGGCCGAGCAGCTCCAGCTTCATGCCTTCCTCCAGCGCATACTCGGCAGGCACGGTCGTAATCGGGCCTCCAAGCTCGGGCCAGTTCTGCGATCCGTTGCGCTTCGGATTCGTGAGCCACTCCGCCTCCGCATCATGCAAATAGACGGGGCAGCCCTTCAGCTTCCGCAGCTCGTCCACCCCGCCGATATGATCGAAGTGGGCGTGGGTGAGCAGAATCGCTTCGATCTCGAGGTTCGCCACCCGCTTCAGCAGGGACTGCGGATTCATGCCGGGATCGATGACGATCCCTTTGTTCTCGCCCGGCACGGTCAGCAGGTAGGCGTTCGTCTGCAGGGGCCCGAGCGAGAACGATTCGACTTGCAGTTCTTTCGTCTGTGTCATGACTTAGAACGAGGAGAGCAGCTCACGCAGCTCGCGTACGATGACGGTTTGGTAGCCTGTGCCTTCGCCATATTGACGGCCCATCTCTTCGCGGGCCACCTTGATCTTGTCCTGGTAATCCGCCGCCTCGCGGTCCGGGTTCTCCGCCTTGAACTTCGTCATGACCGCCTGCACGTGAGCCGGACGAGGGCCCCAATGTCCAAGCACATGGCCGCTGAAATCGGTAAAAATCACGATCGGAATCGCCTCGCCGCCCCCTGTCAGGAACTGGGCCATCACATCCGGATGCTCTTCCTTGATCAGCACTTCCGTCGGAACGCCGGAGATCTCCAGCGCACGGAAGACGGCCGGCACGTTGCGCACCACATCGCCGCACCAGTCGGCGCAGAGAATCAGGCAGCGCAGATCATCACGGTTGTTCAGGGACTCGAAGAACTCCTTGTCCTCCTCATTCTCCCATGTGAACGCCTCGTACCATTCCTTGAACTTCTCTTGGTTCTTGGTCATTCCGTCGATGAACTGCTGCGGGGACAGGCCTTTGCGCAGCTTGCTGCTCAGGTTCGTGCTCATATAGGGTCATCCTCCTTAGGGAACTCGGATTACTATGATTGATTGTACCAAAAAAAGGAGCCGGCTCCAACAGGAATCGGCTCCTTTGCGCCTTGCAGGAAATGACGGTTCCCCGGTTGGTGCATCTTCCGGCATCAGAGGATTCCCGCCGGCATGACGGCTTCCTCCGGTATGTATGGGTTAGCGCCTTTCCTTCCTGCATCCGTAAGGCCTGCTGCCCGGCATGTCAAACCCGGAGATCCTTCTTGCGCGTGCTTCTGCGCTTCATCAGCTTCCAAAGCAGATACAGCACCACAATCACGACCACTCCGATCAGCAGAGGCTTCGTGAACGGGCCGGCGACCTCCTCAATCTGCTCCCAGTTGTCGCCGAGCGAACGGCCGAGCACCACGAAGAGAATCGCCCAAGGAATCGTGCCGAGCGTTGTGTAGAACAGGAACTGCCACATTGGCATGCGAGCCATTCCTGCCGGAATGGAGATCGCCTGGCGGAGCACAGGCACAAACCGGGCCAGAAACACCATCCCGGGACCGTACTTATTGAACCAGCCCTCCGCGATATCGAGGTGCTTCGGCTTCAGATGCAGGTATTTGCCGAATTTCTCGACTACCGGCCTGCCTCCATAGCGTCCGATCCAATAGAGGATCACCTGCTGAAACAAACAACCGATCGTGCCGAAGACAATGGCGCCGATCAGGGACACTTCGCCCCGGTACACGAGATAGCCCCCGAAGGCGAGAACGATCTCACTCGGGATCACCTCCAGCATGAGGCCGAGCAGAATTCCCCAGACGCCGAGCTGCTCAATAAAATGCAGCGCCGATTGGATCAAGTCATGCAGCATCTCACTCATGGTATCCAGTATCTTCCTCTCCACTCAGTTATTCGAAGCCTTGTCTCTCTATGTCTACCTTATTCTAACATATCCACCCTGATGCCGCACCCAAGGATAACCTCCTTCCGAGCCTTGCAGCCGTTCATCTTGGTGGATCCGTCCTGCCGTATGCTGATCCGCAGGACTCGGGCTTAGCAGAAACAATGGCCATCTGGCCGGGTTCCCCCTTTCATTAGGCTGAGTCGGGCTGAGCCGGCCTCCGGTGCCCCCCGGGGCATTAGCCGCTAAGTCTGCCGTCTGCCGAAGCTCTCGAGCAGGAATCCGCGCAGCTTCTCCCCCGCCCGGCTGAGTTCCCTGTGCCGCAGGGAGATCAGTCCGTGCGTCAGCGGCCGGCTGTCCAATGTCTTTACGGCGGCCAGCTCCCCGCGTTCCAATTCGCCCCTGACTACGCTGCGGGGGACATAGGCCGCCCCCCACCCGCTGAGCAGCGCCTGCCGGAGCATATCCGGCGAGGAGAATGCCGCGCGGGTCCGGGCCGCTGCACCATGCCGTCCAAGCAGGTCATCCGCTTCGGCCGTGTAGAGGCAGCCCGGTCCGAAGCCGACCACCCGGCAGCCCGGCAGGCCTCCGTATCCGCGGCGCTCAAGCTCGGCAGCCATACCGGGGACAGCTGCCCAGACGAGCTCATCCTCGAGAAGCGCATCGAAGCGCAGGTCCGCCCGGTCCGGGTCACGGGGCACCAAGCCGAGCTCCGCACGTCGCGTACGGACCGCTTCCACGGTTTCCTGCTGGAAGCCGGTCTCCACCTGCAGATCGATCCCCGGGTAGCGTTCCATAAACCTCCGGAGCGGGCCCCACAGATACCCCGCGGCAAAGGACTCGAGCACCTGCAGCTTCACCGCGCCCCGCGGTTCCCCCTCCTCCTGCAGCTCCCCGGCAAGCTCCTCCCCGAGCTCCAGAAAGCGCTGAGCGTAAAGTGCCAGCTTGCGGCCGGCTTCCGTTGGCTCCACGCCGCGGGGGAGCCGGTCGAACAACCGCCGTCCCGCCGCTTCCTCCAGCTGGCGGATCTGCGTCGTGACGGTGGACTGAACATACCCGAGACGCTCCGCCGCCCGGCTGAAGCTGCCTTCCTCGACTACCGCGAGGAAGGTGCGGAAAGCCCTCCCCTCAAACCGTTCCCACATACGGCCCGCCCCCTTTACCTGAGTCTTTGAGAAAAGCATCGAATTTCGAAATACCATCTATCGAATCCATTCATTATTCAAATGCATGACTTCATGGTAGCATAACTTCATCAGGGCTGTCACCGGACCGCCCCAGCAGATCCCGGAGAGGAAGATGCAACCCATGAACCCCCATTCCCATCCTGTACGCACGGCCCCGCCTCATTCCCATGCCGAGTCGGCACGCCTAGAAGCCCCTCCGTCCCCGGCCCTGTCTTCCGTGGAGCCTGGCCCGCATCCGGCTGCGGCACCGCTGCCGCAAGCAGCCTGGTCGCGGCACCTCACCCTTGCCCTGCAGGCGGGCGGAGCCTTCCTGGCCGTGCTCTTCGCCCTGCTCCTCGGCGGCTGGAGCGGCCTTCCGCTGCTTATGGCGCCCTTCGGCGCCTCCTGCGTCCTGGCCTTCGCACTGCCGGACAGCCCGCTGGCCCAGCCGCGCAGCATCGTCGGCGGGCACGCACTCTCCACGGCTATCGGCCTTCTGCTCCTGCACACGGCAGGCTTCCACCCGTGGAGCGCAGCGCTTGGCGTTGCCCTGGCCATCTTCCTGATGGGCCTCACGCGCACCCTGCATCCGCCGGCCGGCGCGGATCCGCTTCTCGTGCTGATCGGAGGAGCCTCGTGGAGCTTCCTCTGGACACCCGCGGTGCTCGGGGCATTATGGATCACCGCAGCGGCCTGGGCCTTCCACCGGACGGCCGGTAGACGCTATCCGCAGCGCTGGTGGTGACGCCAATGACTACAGCCGGCATTCGCCGGCTTTTTGGTTTGTCATCCTCTTTCCAAACTCTGCCCTGCCCTGCGCCATGCGTCTGTACCCCCTTTTCATCTCCCTCTGTGCCCCATTTCATTGCCCCCCAGCCTGTATAAATTCCATCAGCCCTTGCAGCCTTATCCACAGGCCCGTCTCCTCTGATCCACGCTTTCTCCCCGCTCCTGCCCGCCCTGCACACCTTCCCCGGCCCCTTCTCGGCCCGCCTGCACACTGCGTTCCCTCTGCCGTTCTTACCATGCCGAGTAAATTTTGGTGTGGGCGGTAAAACTATGCTGAGTTCAACCCTGCACCTTAAGCATCATTCTAAGCATCATTCTAAGCATCATTGAAGGAGAAAGGAGGAGTGACCTCTATGCAGCGAAAGACCGGGCAGGGAAGCGCTCCTCCTCAGCCGGGTGACCACGGGGCGCTCGGGCCCGCGCTTGCCTCCAACCTGCAGCGAATCCGTAAACAGCTGGGGGGCAGCAGGGACATTGTCATCCGCGAGATCTTCCTGGACAGCCTGCAGTCTATCCGGGCCGCCGTGCTGTACACCGATGGACTTGCGGACAAGCAGATCATTCATGAATCCATCCTCCCCTCCCTGATGACGTTATCCACCGCGCCAGCCGCTGAGCCTCCGCTACCCGAGACGGGACCGGCCCTGCTGGCCCGTATCCAGGATACCGTTCTGCAGGTAGGGGAGCTCAAAGAAATTCAGGACCTGGCCGGCGTGTTCCGGGAGATGCTCTCCGGCAATACGCTCCTGCTTGTCGACGGGGCTTCTTCTGCGCTGTCTGTGGGGACGCCCGGCTGGAAAGACCGGGCCATCTCCGAGCCCGCCGTACAGAACGCCATCCGCGGCCCGCGCGAGAGCTTCACCGAAACGCTGCGGACCAATACGGCTCTGGTCCGCCGGCGCATCCGGGACGAACGCCTGCGATGCGAGCAGCGCTCCATCGGCTCCGTCACGAACACGGAAATCGCGGTCATGTATGTCGACGGTCTGGCCGATCCCTCGGTGCTTCAGGAGATCGAAGCGAGGCTCGGACGGATCCGCACGGATGCGATCCTGGAGAGCGGGTATATCGAGGAATTCATCCAGGACAAAACTCTTACGCCCTTCCCAACGCTGCTCAATTCCGAGCGGCCGGATGTCATTGCCGCCGGTCTGCTGGAAGGCCGGGTGGCCATCCTGGTCGACGGCACGCCGTTCGTCCTGCTCGTTCCCGCCCTGTTCGACCAGTTCTTCCAGTCGGCTGAGGATTACTACCAGCGGGCCGACATCGCCATCTTCCTGCGCGTTCTCCGGTATTTGAGCTTTTTCATCGCGCTGCTCGGACCGTCCTTGTATATTGCTGTAACGACGTTCCACCAGGATCTGCTGCCGACCCAGCTCCTGATCTCCCTCGCGTCCCAGCGGGAGGGCATTCCGTTCCCCGCCTTCGTGGAGGCGATGATGATGGAGATCGCCTTCGAGATTCTGCGCGAAGCGGGGGTCCGCATGCCCAAGGCCATCGGACAGGCCGTATCGATAGTAGGCGCCCTCGTCATCGGTCAGGCCGCCGTGGAGGCGGGCATCGTCTCGGCGGCCATGGTCATTGTCGTCTCGCTGACGGCGATCTCGAACTTTGTGTTCCCGTCGTTCAACATGGCCATCTCCGTCCGCCTCCTGCGCTTCGGCATGATGCTGCTGGCGGCGACTTTCGGCTTCTTCGGCGTCACGATCGGCCTGCTTGCCATTGTCATCCATCTGTGCTCGCTGCGCTCGTTTGGCGTTCCGTACATGTCTCCCTTCGGGCCGTTTAACCTTCAGGATCAGGAGGATGCCATCCTCCGGCTGCCGCACCGCATGCTGAACAAGCGGCCCCGGATTGTGGGTACGCCTGATGTCGTGCGCGACCGGACACCCGACTCGGAGCCGGAGAGCTGACGCCGAGGTTCCCCGGGAACCGGCATCAGAGACAGGACAGCATCACGGCGGCCTGCTGCGGCAGCCTTCAATCTAACGGTAACGGGTGGTACATATGATGCAACTCCTGATTCGCCTGGTCCTCTGCCTGCTTCTCCTGCTGGGACTTCCGGGCTGCTGGAACCGCCGCGAGCTGAACGATATCGCGATTGCTGTAGGTCTGGCGATTGACTGGGATCCGAAGGGCCAATACGTGATTACCGCGCAGATCGTCGATCCCGGTGAGGTAGCCCCGCGGAAGGGCGGCGGCACCGCAACCGCCGTATCCACCTATGAAGCAAGGAACGAGTCCGTATCGGAGGCGCTGCGGAAGATGACTACGGTGCTGCCAAGGAAGATTTACCTGTCCCACCTCCAGATTCTGGTGCTGGGTGAAACGCTCGCGGAGCGGGGCATTGCCGAATCCCTGGAATTCCTGTCCCGCAACCATGAGGTGCGCTCTGATTTTTTCGTGGTGCTAAGCAAGAATACCAAGGCCGGGGACATCCTGAATGTACTGACACCGCTGGAGAAGATTCCGTCCCAGAAGCTGCGCAAATCGCTGGAGACCTCGGAGAAAAGCTGGGCTCCGACCCATACAATCCAGCTAGACGAGCTTATCACCGATATGCTCGAGCCTGGCAGGAGTCCTGTGCTGACAGGTGTCAGAATCGAAGGCAGCAAGTCCAAAGGCAAAACCAGAGATGGCCTGGCCTCCGTCACTCCAGCAGGGGTGCTCGAGTATGCCAATCTGGCCGTCATACGCAGGGACCGCCTGGCGGGATGGCTGAACGAACAGGAAAGCAAGGGCTACAACTATATTAAGGGGAATGTAAAAAATACGGTCGGCACGATCGGATGCGGGGGCAAGGGGAGCGTTTCCGTGGAAGCATTTAACACCAAATCAACCGTCAGAGCTTTCGTTGACAAGGGGACTCCTTCCATCGTGGTCAGCCTGATGACCGAGAGCAACGTGACGGAGGTCCACTGCGATGTCGATCTCAGCAAGCCGGAGGCAATTCGGATGCTGGAGCAGGAAGCCGGGAAGCGGACGAAGGAAGTCGTGAGGGCCGCGATTCAAAAGGCGAAGAAGCTGAAATCGGATATTTTCGGCTTCGGGGAGATCATTCATCAAAAGGATCCGAAGCTCTGGGCCGGACTCAAGGAGGACTGGAATGCCCAGTTCGTCAAGCTGCCCGTCACCGTCGTGGTGGACGCCCATATCCGACGGACCGGCACGACCAACAAGTCCTATCTGAACAAATTGAAAGGAGGGGAGTGAGTATGTTGAGCAGCACCGCCCTGCTCCTGCTTGCGGCCGTTATCGCGTACAAGGAATTCCCCCGTATGCGGCGGGAACGCCGGTACCGGGATCTTGTGGTCTTTACGGTGATGCTCCTCACCGGCACGCTCCTCGGCATCCTGCAGGCTGCCCGGGTCCCTCTGCCGAACCCGCTCGATTGGATGACTGCGGTCTATCGGCCCGTCAGCCGGGGACTGGATGCTTTGATCGGATGGAGGGAGTCCTAGCGTGAATAGGGAACAAATCTCGGTATCCCAGCTGTCGGCATTGATGTGCATGTTCATCATCAGCTCCTCCACGCTGCTGATTCCCACCTTCCTTGCAGCACAGGCCAAGCAGGACGCCTGGATCGCCGTCGGCGCCGGCATCACCGCCGCTTGTCTGCTCGTGCCGCTGTATACGAAGCTCAGCGGCGCCTATCCGAGAATGACGCTCGTGGAATATTCCGAAGCGATTCTCGGCAGGCTGCCGGGCAAAGCCGTCGGCCTGCTCTTTTTGGCTTATCTGCTTATCATCACCTCCGGTCTTCTGCGACAGCTGGGCGAGATGATCACGACACTCACCCTGCCACAGACACCGATTCAGGCGATCCACGCCGTCATGGTGCTCCTGTTGGTCTTCTCGGTGCGGAGGGGGCTCGAGACGGTCGGCAGAGCCTCGGAAATTTTCCTCCCCTGGGTGCTGCTCTTTATTATCTGCTTCCTGCTGCTCCTGTCACCGGAGATTCATTTGCGCAACCTGCTGCCCATTATGGAACACGGACTGCCGCCGATCGTGAAAGGGAGCATTACCCAGATCGGTATCCCCTACCTCGATCTCGTTATCTTTCTGATGATTATCCCCCACCTCCGGCATCCCGAGAAGTCGGGGAGGGCCTTCCGCTTTGCCATGCTCTCCGGCGGAGGGATCGTCCTCCTCTTCACGCTGTTCGCCATTCTCGTGCTCGGAGCCTCTACGACCGAGCGGTCGGTCTATCCGCTGTTTCAGATGGCGCAGAAGGTGAATATCGGGAACTTCATCCAGCGGATCGAGGTTCTGGTGGGCGGACTCTGGTTCATCTCCTTGTTCTTCAAAATTACGGTGTGCCTGTACGCCTGCGCTCTGTGCGCCTCCCAGCTCTTCGGGCTGAGAGGCTACCGGGAAATCACGTATCCGCTGGGCCTGATGATCTGGGTGCTCGCTATGGTCATCGCTCCAAGCTCCGTCTACTTCATGAACTTTGTCCAGGAGATCTGGACGATCAGCACCCTCCCCTACGGCCTTCTGCTGCCGCTCCTGCTGCTTGCCGTGCATACTTTCAAACAGCGCTCCATCCGCAAAAAACGCCTCTAGGAACGCCCCTAGGAAAGGAGTTTCCATGATGACCAAACCGCTTCTGAACACCAGACAGCTGTACTGCCTTGTCTTTTTGTTCGAGCTGGGCAGCGCTGTGATCGTCGGCCTTGGGATGCAGGCCGAACGGGATGCCTGGCTCGCCATCCTGATCGGCATGGGCGCAGGTCTGCTGCTGGCAGGCGTGTTCCTTTATGTATACCGCCGGCATGAAGGACACTCGCTCATCGGGATTCTTCAGCTCCGGCTGGGTAAGGCGGCCGGCCGGGTGGTCGGCGTGGTGTATGTGGCCTACTTCCTCTATATCGCCGCCCGGGTCCTCCGGGATTTCGGAGAGGTGCTCGTCACGACGCTCCTCGACCAGACGCCGCTGTTCTCGGTGAATGCCCTGATGATCACCGTCGTCTGCTGGTCGTTATCCCTGGGAGTCGAGGTGGTCGGACGTGCGGCCGAGATTATCATCCGGCTGGTAGGCTTCATGGCCCTCGCTACGGTTCCTGCCATACTCGCATCCGACATCCTGGATCCCCACCGCTTTCTGCCCATTCTGGAGAAGGGGCTTACGCCTGTAATCAAGACCGCATTCCCGCTGACCTTCACCTTCCCGTTCGGCGAAACCATCGCCTTCATGATGATCCTGCCTCATCTGTGCAGCGGCCGGAGTGCGGCCCGCCCGTTCCTGCTCGCGATGCTGTCGGCCGGACTTACGCTGACCGCCGTCGTCTCGCTTGACATTGCGGTGCTGGGCCCCGGACGTGCCGCAGCCGAGCAGTTCCCCCTGCTCGCCGCTCTCGGCAAGATTCAGGTAGGCGAGGTCATTCAGCGGCTGGATGCAGTCGCCCTCAGCACTCTGATTCTTGGGGGTTATTTCAAAATCACCGTCTTCACGTACGCAGGGGTTCGCGGCTTGGCGGAGCTGACCCGAACCACCGGACGCAAAGTTCAGCTAGCCCAGCTCGCCTTGACAGGCCTGCTGCTCCTGGCCGCCTCCGTCGGCATGAGTTCGAGCTTTCCCGAGCATATCGATGTCGGGCTCAAGAAGGTCCCATACCAGATGCATCTGCCGCTGCAGGCGGGTATTCCGCTGCTTCTCGCTCTGCTGGCGATCGTATTCTCTCGCCGCAAACCGGCTTATCCCGCTTCCTGAAGCTGCTCGGCTTCCCTGTACCCATCGCGCCCTTCCGTGCATACCATGCTGTATGGAAGGAGAGTGGGCCCCCATGAATCCCGGCAACAAAATGAAGCACAGCCAGCCGCTTCCCTCCGCCCGCCAGATCCGGCGCACCTGCAGCCGCGAGCTGTACCGTGCGCGGAAGAAGCTCGGCGGGTGGATTCCGCCCGAACAGGTGAGTCAGGCCGATGAGCTCTACTACAAAAAAGTGCTGCTGAACCTGCCCTATATCGCCGAGAACGGCAGCAACCGAAAGCTGCTTGCGGACTGGTTCGACGAGAATGTCTGCGGGGAGATCGCCGCGCTGTGGAACGTGGAGTCGGAGGCGCTTGGACGCGCTTTCCGCGAGTCCTTCGGCGGCTGAGCCTGCCGGCCGGCACATCAAAAAGCTCCCAACACCTATGGAAAAGGGCTGTTTCCCATAGGTCCGGGAGCTTTTTCAATTGGCCGGGAGAGACTCTCCTCTCTCAGGGACTTGGGCGCCATCCTGGAGCGGCCAGACTCTCCTGAAGGGGTGCAGCCGGTCAATGGGAGAGCGCTTCGATCTCCTCCGATTCCCACACATGCTCCCCCGCCGATTCCCTGCGGGCCGCACGAATCATCCCCCGTGCCACGGAAGCGGCATGAATGGGCTTGTACCTCTGCAGCGGTCCGCGGAACAGGAACGGCAGTGCGCCGCTTACGGCTTCAGCGAGC
Source organism: Paenibacillus sp. S-38 (assembly GCF_049942825.1). Lineage (NCBI taxonomy): Bacteria > Bacillati > Bacillota > Bacilli > Caryophanales > Paenibacillaceae > Paenibacillus > Paenibacillus sp. S-38. The sequence goes on along the minus strand of NZ_CP187970.1, from coordinate 1,042,262 downwards.
TTCTCCCCGGGACGGTTGTCGTTCTTCCGCTGACCGAGCAGCAGCGAGGGCCTGAAGAAGTGAAGCTCGGGAAGCCCCAGGGCGCGGAGGGCCGCCTCCATCTCCCCTTTGACCCGGCTGTAGAAGAACATGGACTTCGGATCGGCTCCGGTAGAGGAGACCACGAGGACCCTCGAAGCCCCATGAGCGCGTGCCAGTCGTCCCAGCGTCAGCGGATAATCGAAGTCCACCCGCCGAAAAGGCTCCTTCGCTCCGGCCTTCTTCATCGTGGTGCCGAGCGCACAGAAGACATCCGCGCCCGGCAGCTTGTCCCGGAGCAGAGACTCCAGCCGAGACTCGCTCCAATCGGTGACGAGCTCCTCCGGCCGCCCGCCCTCCCAGTCCGTGCGGCTGCGGACCAGTGCAATCACCTCATCGTACGCCGCATCCTCCGTCAGCAGCCGGACGAGTTCCCTGCCGATCAATCCCGTAGCCCCCGCTACGATCGCTGTCCTTGTCATCTTGTAAGCCCTCCTGCCTGCTATAACTCCTCTGGTCCAGATGCCGTTTGTTCTTAAGCTGCCGTTTGTTTCTCCGCTGCCCGGGGGCCAGCCAGCCCCGGCTTGTCCGCCCTCCCGGAGCCCGGAACCGGAAGGTGGCCCCGAAGGTTCAGGAGCCGTATCCGGCAGGGACTCTGCGAGGGAAACCCGCCTGCTTCACATCAACCGGCCGATCGGGCCCTGCGGATCAATGATATCCTTTACCTCGGCGAACGGAATCTCGAAAGTCGGGAACCCGTACACATAAGGCGTGTATTCGTAGAGCTGGAAGTAAATGCCGATCGCTTTGTCCGTCAAATAGTACGGTTGATCCGGCGTGATCGTCTTGAATTCCGCGAGCATCGGAATGTCGCGTGCCTTGAACTCCCTGGCGATGATTCCCGATAGCCGGCCGATGTAATCGCTCCCCGGCTTGAACAGATCGGCGAGCGTATACAGCCGGCCATCTACGAGATCGAAGGTCTGGGAGCTCTGGTACGTCATGCCGTGGGCGGCCTTCTCCGCATAGCCATAATTCTCATAGAGCAGGCTCAGCAGCTCTTTTTTGTGCAGCTTGACATGGTAAGTTCCGGTGATCGTCTTCGTCTTATCCTGCACATAGCCCTGGATGCGAATCAAATCATAGATGGCGTCCAGGATGGCGTGATTCACCATCCGCTGCACGAAGCCGTTCCGCAGTCCGGCCACCTGCGGGTATTTGATATCCAGTCTAGGTTTGACGAGCCGTCGGGTAATGATGCGCTCCCGCGGAGCCCGGTCCAAGTCATTGACCCATTCCATGGTTCTTCTTCTCCCCCATCGCGTTCAGGACGCGGCTGCATCCCTTCGGATGCCCGTTCCCGGTACCCTACGATATGCGGGTGAATACCCATGGGTGACAGCCCTGAGCCATCCCTCATAGGCCGGCCGGCGGAATAACCTTCAGCCTTCCTCAGGGCGCCGGCTGGAACAATTCGAGCCGTTCCCCGTCCGGCCCCAGGAAGAATGCGATCTTAACGCCGTTCAGAATGATCTTCGGGCCTTCGCTCTCGAGACGGATTCCGAGCCCCTGCAGCCGCGCAATCTCCTCTTCGATATCACTCACCGTGAAAGCCACGTGGTTGACAATCCCTGCGCCGGAGAGCCCCTCCGTTCCGCGGCCGACCAGCTCGATCTCTATGCGCTCCGACCCGGGGAAGGACAGGAAGCCAAGCTCCGGCCCATTCTCAATCCGCTCCCTCCGCGCGAGCCGCAGACCCAGCACTTCCGTATAGAACCGGATCGATGCATCCATATCGCTGACCATGATACCAATGTGCTCCAGCTTGTGAATCATCAACGCCACACACCTTTCATCTCCCGAATGATTGCAGATCTTAAGAGGTTCCGGCTTGAACATAACATGCCGGCATGCCAAAATGCAACGCCGCACTAACGCTGTGACGTTGCATCAGAGGAGATTGCCCCGGGAGTCTTCCAGGGCTATACTGAAATCTGTTCTTTAGCCAAGCGGCGCAGAACCTTTCGTATATTCTGGAGTACCCAAAGGAGAGGTTGTCATGGAATGGCCTTCAACAGATATGCTCTTATTCCTGATCGCCGCCGGATTCGTGGCCTCGTTCATCGATTCGGTCGTGGGCGGCGGCGGATTGATCTCGGTTCCCGCGCTCATGCTCACGGGGCTGCCCCCCAGCATGGTGCTCGGTACGAATAAGCTCGGCGGCACGCTGTCCTCCCTGACGAGCACCGCCTCCTTCCTCGCTTCGGGCAAGGTCAGCGGCAGGCTGGTGCTGCTGCTCTTCCCCTTATCGTTCGCGGGATCGGCGCTCGGGACCTATGCGGTCCACCTCGTTCCTTCCTCTTTCATGCGCCCGCTCGTTGTCGTCATGCTCATCGCTGTGCTCGTCTATACTCTGTTCAAAAAGAATTGGGACGGCACCGGCCAGCAGCTGCAGTGGACCGGCCTGCGCCGGATCGTTATCGGCCTGGTGGCATTGGTGATCGGGTTCTACGACGGCTTTTTCGGCCCCGGAACCGGCTCATTCCTGCTCTTCGTTTTCCTGCTGTTCGGCTATGACTTCGTTGGGGCGAGCGCCAATGCCAAGGTGCTTAATTTCGCAAGCAACGTCGCGTCTCTCGGCGCCTTCTTCCTCCTCGATTCCGTGCATCTGGGATACGGGATTCCCATGGGCCTCGCCATGATCGCCGGCGCCCTGGTCGGCTCGCAGCTCGCCATCCGCAAGGGATCGACTTACGTCAAGCCGCTGTTCATTATTGTGACCGGCATCCTGATCGGCAAACAACTCTGGGACCTGGCGGCCGGCTGACAGACGAATAGGCCCAGCACTGAAGAAAAGGAAGAACGGATTCGAAGATTCGATAGGGAAATGACGGCCTGGAGGGGATGAGGGAATGCCGGGGATTGTGCGGCAGGGAGATCGTACCCGGGCGTCATCAGGCTTGTCCGGTGTTCACCCAGAGACAAGAACGGCGGCAGATATCCCACCATTCCCGGCTGCCGGTCCCGCCGAACGGGGACCTTTGGATCCGCATGTGATCAGACGCCGAAGACGGCGACGGTGGAGAGGTGATCCGTGAGGTTCACGCGGCGTGCCTGGTTGCTCAGCATCTCGGTGAACGGGTTATTGACGACATGGGGATTTCCTACCGGACGGATGTCGTTCCAGACGCATTCCACGCCGCGTCCTCCCGCATCTCCCGCGAACATTTTGCAGCCTCCGCAGAAGTTCATCTTTTGGTTCTCGTCGAGCGTAACGATTTTATTGCGAAGACAGCAGTAAATCTTGCCGTTCGTATCGGTGAGGTTGATGTGGTTGATCTGACGCATATGCATGCGCTCCTTTCTGATGTCTGATATTCGAAGTGTAGAAGTGTAATGGTACCTGTTCGGTCAAACCGCTCTCTCTGAAATTCCATAAAAGAGTAATACCCATTATATTCAAACCTGAAACTTTCTATGTAGGATAACCGCCTTGTTGTCCAAAAAAAGATCGGTTTCGGGCACCGACGGCTCTGTAAACGGGCCGCTCTCTTCGTCGGTCGAAGAACCAGAAAGAGGGATACTTCCTGCACGCTTGCCTTAGGCGGTCTGGAGGAGTATACTCTGGAGAGTAAGCTAACTAACGTTAGTTAGTAACGGAAGGGAAAGAAGCTTCATGAGCTTTACCACCTTGAAAGAAGCGGCCCTGCGCCTCTTCGCCGCAGGCGGGTATGATGCGGTCCCTCTCTCGGAGATTGCCCGGGAGGCCGGAATCAAGACGCCGTCCATCTATTCCCATTTTAAAAGCAAGGACGATCTGTTCCTCGCCGTATTCGAAGACTGCCTGCAGGAGCATTCCCGCCGCATGCGAGCTCTCCTGGGCCGCCTGGAAGGAAGGACCGTGGAAGAGCAGTTGTTCACCATCCTGCGGGACGTCAGCCGGACCTATCTGCTCAGTGACGAGGGGATGACCTTCCTGAAGCGGACCATGCTGTTTCCACCCCTCTCCCTGCAGGAAACGCTGCGCGGAAGGTTCGCGGCCACGGAGCAAGAACTGAACGCCCTGCTGCTCCGCTTGTTCCTTCGTGGCATGGAAGAAGGGATCCTGCGTCCGGAAGCGCCCGAAGACCTGGCGGCCTCGTTCTACTGCATGCTGGACGGTTCGTTCCTGCAGCAGTTTTATTATCAGCCGGACGAGTATGCCCACCGTATCGAAGCGGTATGGCGGATCTATTGGAAGGGCATTTCGACTGCAAAGGAGTAACCATCTATGGCATGGATCTATCTTGTACTCGCGGGATTGATGGAGATCGTATGGGCGTTCGGCCTCAAATATTCGAACGGCTGGACCCGCCTGTGGCCCAGCGTGATTACGGTGGCCGGGATGATCATCTCCTTCTACCTTCTCTCCCTGGCCCTCAAATCGCTGCCGCTCGGGACGGCTTACGCGATCTGGACGGGGATCGGAGCCGTCGGTACCGTCATCGTCGGTATGCTGTTCCTCGGCGAACCGCGGGACCTGCTGCGGGTCGGCTTCGTCCTGGCGATTCTCGTCGGCATCATAGGCCTGAAGGCTACAGCCTGACAGAAAGCTGTTCTCTCATCATCCTATAGACAAACGGAATCGGTCCTTACGGACTCCGGGCTTAACCCGGATTCCCGCATGGACCGATTCCGTTTTGTTCATTCATAGGCTGAATGGGGGACGCGCCTCTGGCTCCCGCAGCCCTCCTCAGGACGTCAGGGTGCTTCCCCCCTGGGTAAACTGGGTGTGAAACAGCTTGGCATACAAGCCCTGCCGCTCCAGCAGCTCCTCGTGCCGTCCGCTCTCTGCGACCCTGCCCCCTTCGAGCACGATAATCCGGTCGGCCGACAGGATCGTCGACAAGCGGTGAGCGATGACGAGCGTCGTGCGGCCCTGCATCAGCTTATCCAGCGCTGCCTGCACGAAGGCTTCGGACGCGGAATCGAGATGGCTCGTCGCCTCATCGAGAATGAGAATGCGCGGATTCTTCAGGATGGCCCGCGCGATAGCCAGCCGCTGCCGTTCTCCGCCCGACAGCCGGTGACCCCGTTCGCCGACCTCCGTGTCATAGCCGGCCGGCAGCGAAAGGATCACCTCATGGATGAACGCCTGGCGGCAGGCTTCCTCCAGCTCCTCCGGCGAAGCGTCCGGACGGGCAAACAGCAGATTGTCCCGCACGCTGGCGTGGAACAGGAACGATTCCTGCGTGACGAAAGCCACCTGCGAACGAAGGCTGTCCAAAGTCACGCTTCGGATGTCCTGGCCGTCGACGGTGACCTCCCCGTCCGTAGGGTCATACAGCCTGGCCAGCATGCCGATCAGCGTTGACTTGCCGGCTCCGCTCGGACCGACGATCGCCACCACCTCGCCCGGCGCGGCCTCGAAGGAAACCTCGTGCAGCGCATACTGTCCCGGCTGGTAGGCATAGGAGACGCCTCGATAGGCGATATGCCCCCGGACCGGCGGCAGCGCCTTGGCCTGCTCCACTTCCCGTACTTCCGGCACGAGATCTTCGTATTCGAACAAGCGCTGGAATACCCCGAGCGCCGTACCGACCTCCACCCGCAGATTGAGCAGGGTGCCGACGGGGCCATACAGACGCCCCAGGTAGGCGGCGAACGCTACGATGCTCCCGATGGTCATCGTGCCGTCGATGACCTTCCAGCCGCCGTAGAGGTAGATCAGCGCCGTGCCGAGCGGCCCCAGCACCCCGATCACCATCCCGTACCATCGGCCTACGAGATTGAGCCGCAGCTCCAGATCCATCACCTTCCCGTTGAGCACGGTGAACTGCTCCTGCTGCCGCCGCTCCCCTTGGAAGATGCGGGTCAGCATGGCGCCCGAGACGCCGAAGATCTCGCCGAGCCGGGCGGACATCTCGCCCCTCACCCGCTGGGCCTCGCCCCGCAGCTTCTTGCGTACGGCCGACACCCGGCGCACCGGCAGCAGGAACAGCGGCAGCACGGCCACCGACAGGATGGCGAGCTGCCAATCCAGCGCGAAAAGAATCACCACGGTCGTCAGTACGATGACCGACTGGGTGACGGCCGACACGACGAGCGTCGTGACCACGTTCTGCACCGCCTGCACATCGCCGGTCAGCCGTTGGATGATCTCTCCGGACTTCGCGTCGGTGAAGAAGCTCATGGCCTGCCTCTGCAGGTTGCCGAACAGCGACTGCCGCAAATCGCGCATGACCCCTTGTCCGACTTTTGTATTCTCATGATTCTGCCACACGCCGAGCAGCCCGCTCACCAGCGGCAGCAGCACCATGAGCACCGTGAGCCAGACCAGCAGGCGGCGGTCGCCGTCCGGCAGCGCATGGTCGATGATCTCCTTCATGACCAGCGGAGGGATCAGCCCCAGCACGGCCCCGGCAAGGGCCAATCCGAGAATGGCCGCCAGCTGCCACCGGTAATTCCGGAACAGCCGGTAGATGCGTGCCGTCGACACGTCTTCGAGCTTGGCCCTTCCCCGGCTCTGCACCCGATGCATAGGACCTCCTTCGCCGAAGCCGCCGCCCTGCCGCATCATACTTCCTCCTGCGGCCTGATGGGAAGCGGAACCGGCGTGAAGGTGCCGAGAATGCCTGCCGTAATTTCCCTGGCCATATTCATTACTCTATGTAAGGATGTGCTCTGCAGAATCGCATACTTCTGTCCTGCATCGACATTCACGATCGCCGCTATGGAATAATCGCCGACGTGCGGCAGCTGCTTGCCTACCGACTTTCCCGGCTCGATCGGACGGTTCGATACCTGATACCAGCCGAGCGAGGCCGGCTGCCCGAGACACGCATCGATGGCAATCACCCTGCGGTCCGCCGGGATCTCGGCGAGCCTCTCCCTCATGTTGCTTGCATCGAAGGGGCGCGCCAGCGTGCCGATCACCCCAGAGAAGCCCGCTTCCTCCAGCATCGTGCCGACCAGCGGTCCGAGAGCGTCACCCGTCGAACGGTCCGTGCCGATGCACAGGAACAGCAGGTTCTCCGCCGTCACGCCTTCGCTGCGGATCATCCGCAGAAACTCCGGCAGCTCGGCGGCTCGTATTTTTTTGCGGAACAGGGGTTTCGCCTGCTCTCCCGTCATTCTTGTTCTCCCCCCTACACTCATGTTTCGTCCTCAGCCCGGATTCTCCCATTGTAGCATACTGCAGCGCAGGTGGCTCTTTCAAGATTTGGAACCGGCTGGGCGGGCATGCTATAATTCGTAAAACTAACGCATGCTTGCACACCGCCCCGACGCGGGCGAAAGGAGGATGCCGGGTGCGCTTTCTCTTGCTGTGGGCGCTCGCCTCACTGGGGTATTGGCTGGTCCTGCTCTGGGATACCCTGCGGGCCAAAAAATGGATGTTTACCCTCCCCCTCCCGGAGGGTAATACACGGATAAACCCGCAATCAAACATACAAGCTCCGCCGGATTCCTCCCCGCGGCGCCCTTCCTCCTCGGAAGCGCCGCTGGTTTCGGTCATCATCGCGGCCAAGGAAGAGGAATCCTCGATTACCGAGACCGTGCGGCATCTGCTCAGCCAGAACTATCCGCGCCTCGAGATCATTGCGGTGAACGACCGCTCCCGGGATGCGACCGGCCGCAAGCTTGACGAGCTGCGGCGGTGGTCCGAGAGCAAGGCGGACATCACGGTGCCGCTGCGCGTCATCCATATCACGACGCTGCCGCAGGGCTGGCTTGGCAAGAACCACGCACTCTATCAAGGATACCTGCAGGCCAGGGGCAAGCTGCTGCTCTTCACGGATGCGGACGTAAGGTTCCATCCTGACACGGTGGCGGATGCCGTCCGCTACCTGCAGGAGGAGCAGGCCGACCACCTTACCCTCGCACCGGACATGATGGTCAAGGGCATCTGGCTGAAGGGGTTTGTCGATTATTTCTTTTTTACCCTCTGCCTGTATCTGCGCCCCTGGCGGGCCAACGACGACTTCCAGTTCAAGACCGGCATGGGGATCGGCGCCTTCAATCTCATGACCCGCTACGGGTATGAGAAGATCGGCACCCACCGTGCCATCGCGATGCGGCCGGACGACGACCTGCAGCTCGGCCGCCATGTCAAGCAGGCCCGGCTTCGCCAGCGTCTGGCCTCCGGCCACCGCCGTATCGGCGTAGAGTGGTACAAAAGCCTGGGCGGCGCGGTCGAGGGGCTGGAGAAGAACATCTTCTCGGGCTTCGGCTACCGGACAGGCCTCGCCATCCTGGCGGTGCTCGGACAGCTGGGCCTGTTCCTGTACCCTGTACTCGGCATGCTGCTGCTGCCCGGCGGCACGGCCTGGATCTGTGCGCTGGCTGTGGCGACGATGGCCGCCGTCTACCTGCTGCTCATCCGATCCCTGACTGGCAAAACGGGCTGGACCGTCCTTCTGCTTCCGGTGATGACAAGCCTCCTGTGCTATGTCGTCGTCCGCTCGGTCTGGCTGACCCTGAAGCAGGGAGGCATCTACTGGAGAGGCACGTTCTATTCGCTCAAGGAGCTCCGGCGGATGAAGGAAGAAGACTAGACTTCATCAAACCTTAACACTGCACCGCCCCCTCCTGAGCTACAATAGATTTCAGATTCTCACGAACAAAGGAGAGATCGATGATGAATTTCAGTTTGAGACAATGGAAGTATGCCATGCTGAGCATGCTGATCACGTTCGCTCTGATTGTAATTTATCAATACGCCGGGTCGATGTAAGAGAGGATTATGTGCCTGTTTAATAGGGCGGATCATGCTTTCGTACCGAAGGTACGAAAGCATGATCCGTCTTTTTGTTGTATTCGGGGGAGACTGCCGGCAAAAGGAAGGCGGGATTCCGTACGGATTCGCCGTGTTCGCGGCGGCCGGATCCATGCTCTCCGGTACCCGGCGTCCATACCAAAGAACCCGGGAGCGGCCCCCGGGCACCTTTTGATATTTTCCCCACTTGCCGTGCCGTATCGCTGCACTCAGCCTAACGGCCGCTCCGGGTACAAACGGCTGCTGCCGAATCGTCCCGCAGCTCCTGCGGGTGCTAAGCTGACCAGACAGACGCCTCATGCCCCCGTCTCTTCCGGCGCCTGCTCCGCTTCCTTCCCCTCCGGCGCTGTCCCCTCCTGGGCCGGAGCGGAGCGGATCCCTACGGCCATTTGTTCGCCGTCCCACTGCACCTCCAGATGCATGGCTTCCGCCAGGAAGCGCAGCGGCACGTACGCCAAATCATGCTCGATCCGCGGCGCCTGCTCCAGCAGAACACGCCCGCCGGCGGAGTTGGCGATCCGGTTGCCGATGTACATCGTGACCGTCTCAGCCCCTTTGACCGCCGTTACCGACTGCTCCCCGTTCTCGACACGGTAGCTCACCTCGAAGCCAAGCTTCTCGGAGATCGCCCGGAAGGGAACAAGAGTTGTCCCCTGCTCGAGAATCGGTGAATACTCGAAGACTACCTGCTCACCGTCCACGAAGACGTGCACGGCAGGTTCTTCCTCCTGTGCGTGGACCGGTGCCGCGAACAGCAGCAGCCATGCCAATATGCCTATCATTTTTCTCTTCATTCCAGCACCTTCCTTCCGTATGGATCAACCCGTCATTCAATCCGGGCTCTTCTCTGTGTGGCGTTATTCTATAACTCTATCACCGGGCCTTCCCTTCCGGCAACCCCTTTCATGACCATGCGTGAATAGCCCCACAAAAGGCAGGCCGCTGATCAAAACTCCCCCCTGCAGCGGATTCAGCCTATAAAGAACTTCAGTTCCGGGATCCGGCACCTTCCCGAATGTTCATCCTCCAGCTGCGACAAGGTCCAGCCACCCGGTGCGAAGCATGCTTTCCAGACGCCAGGGCAGCAAAAAGAAGCCCAGGCTTCTGCCCTCTGGCGAGGCATGCAGAATTCCTGAGCTCTTTGGGGTGCCGGTACAAGCTATCTGACCTGCTTCGGCAGCTCCGTATTCGAGGATGTGATATCCAGACTTTGCTCCGACTGGGTCAAATCGTTCTGTACCTGTACGAACTCCTGGCCATGATGCTCATGGTCACGGGAATTCAGCTGGGATTGGGCATTCCCAAGCGCGTGCTGCGCGGTTTCGAGCTGGGCCAGCGCCGTCCGCAGCTTCTGCGGATTCGATTCCAGCTGGGCATGACGGACCGCCATCTCGGCATCCTTAGCTACCTGTATCGCCTTCTCTACATTGTCAATCACATGCCGGTTCGGCATCTGGTGCTGATTCACTTCGGTCATGTTCGGCGTCTCCTCTCGGATCTTCGTCAAGCCTTAACATGTGCCAAAGGCCCAGCCTTCATTCCCGGAAGCGAACACCAGATTTGCATCAAGCCCCTCAGTGTCAGTTCACTGCCCGTTCATAGACGACAAAATCATAATCGTAAGGATTCCGTTCATCTTGGGGACCTTTCGTGCGGGATACTTCCCGCCACTGCGAGGGATCGACCTCCGAAAAAAAGACATCCGTCTCAAACGTATGGTGAATTTCCGTAATATACATGCGGTCGGCATACGGCATCAGCAGAGAAAATAACTCCGCCCCGCCGATCACAAACAGCTCCTCGCCGGCTTTGTCCCCGCCAGCACGGTAAGGCTTCACCGCCTCCTCCGCTGAGGTGATCGTCTCGCAGCCCGGTGCCGCAAAGGACTCGTCCCGGGTAAGAATGACATTGCGGCGCCGCGGCAGCGGTTTGCCCCCGAGGGAGTCAAACGTTTTGCGGCCCATCAGCACCGTATGCTCCAGCGTAGTCTGCTTAAAGTAGGCAAAATCGGCCGGCAGATACCAGGGCATCCTATTCTGGTACCCTATTCCCCGGGCCTCGTCCATTGCGAACATAAATGAAACCGTCAAGCGGCTCGCCTCCTTTCATGAATAGACGCTTCCGACCCTAATGAGCTGCGCCCTTCGGCCCGAACGTCTACACCGCGATCGGCGCCTTGATGGCTGGATGGCTCTGGTAACCGGTGATCTCGAAATCCTCAAAGCGGTAATCCAGAATGGAATCCGGCTTGCGCTTGATAACGAGCTGCGGTGACGGATACGGCTCGCGGGTCAGCTGCAGCTTTACCTGTTCCAAGTGGTTGGAGTAGATGTGCACGTCGCCTCCGGTCCAAATCAGCTCGCCAACCTCCAGACCGCACTGCTGGGCTACCATGTGCGTCAGGAAAGCGTAGCTCGCGATATTGAACGGCAGCCCCAGAAACGTGTCTACCGAACGCATCTGGAACATGCAGGAGAGCTTCCCGCCTGCTGTGTAGAACTGGAAGGCATAATGGCACGGCGGCAGCGCCATCCGATCCACTTCGGCGGGGTTCCAGGCACTCACCAGATGGCGGCGCGAATCCGGATTCTTCTTGAGCGCCTCAACCACAGCCGTAATCTGATCGATGCTGCGGCCGTCCGGTGCAGGCCAGGAACGCCACTGGGAGCCGTAGACCGGTCCGAGATCGCCGTTCTCGTCCGCCCACTCATCCCAGATCGTGACGCCATTCTCCTTCAGATAGTTGATATTCGTATCCCCGCTCAGAAACCACAAGAGCTCATGCAGGATCGACTTGATGTGCATTTTCTTGGTAGTCAGCAGCGGGAAGCCCTCCGCCAGATTGAAGCGGAGCTGCCGGCCGAACACGGACACGGTCCCCGTACCGGTGCGGTCCTCTTTGCTGACGCCATGTTCCAATATATCTTCGAGCAGTTCCAAATAAGCTTTCATGGGTCACCTCTGATAACCAATTTCTTCCGCCAGCGAAAGAAGTTTTTGTTGTCCATTATAACAGAGCCGCAGCAAAGCCTCCATACGAAAAGCCTGCCGCCACCAAATCAGGTGGGGACAGGCTCTTGTCGTTCATAAAAGAAAGTTCTCGCGATCAGCTGAATTCCAGCGGCTTTTTGCCCCTTCTGGCCGTTCCGCTTCTCTGCGACTGAACCTGCAGGAAGATGGCCAGCAGTCCCACAAGACCACCGACCACGGCGGCAACCGCCATATTGATCAATGGCTTCGGCTGGGCCGGCGCATCGGCTGCTTCCGCCGCATCGATAAGCTGTACGCTCTCATCTACGGTAATCTGCCGCGAATACTCGATGAACGCCACCGCTACCTGATTGGCAATGACGGCGGCACGCTCAGCGCTGGCGTCCTTTGCCGTAGCGACAAGAATATGGGTGTCGTTTTTATTCGAAATCTCAAGCTTTTGGCCGAGCTCCTCCACCGTCATCTGTGCAGCCCAGGTGTGGCTGCGTTCCAGCTGATCTTTCACCTGCTTCAGGACCGACTTGGATTTAATCAGTTCCTTGTAATCTTTAACAAGACTCGAGCCTGCGAGCAGCTCTTGATAGAGATTGTTCGAAGGGGTTTTGTTCGACTTCAGCACGTACATCGATGCAGAGGCCTCATACTCTTTCTCCATATGAAAATAACTGACGTATGCGGCGGCACCCACGCAGATCAATACGGCGATCAGCAGGATCCATATTCTTCTGAGGACGATACTTATTAATTCGGACAGTTCCATTGGCTCCTCCATTTATACGGCTTAAACGCCGACACCGTAATACTCGAATCCTTGGTTAGCCATTTCGGCCTTATCGTATATATTGCGAAGATCAAAGAAGTTGGGGCGGACCAGCAGCTCCTGGACCCGCTTCAGATCCAGATTCCGGAATTGATGCCATTCCGTTACGATGACGACTCCGTCGCAGCCCTCCATGGCCGAGTATTCATCCGTGCAGAACTCAATGCCTCGGACCCCTTCGAGTCTCCATCTGCCCTCTTCCATTCCTGCCGGATCATACACCCGGAAGGAGACGCCTCGCTTCTCGAGCTCACTGATGATGGTAAGCGAAGGAGCGTCTCTCATATCGTCGGTCTTCGGTTTGAAGGTCAGCCCGAGGATCGCCAGCTTCTTGCCGGCAAGCCCGTCATCGTAGGCGGCTTCGATCTTCTGCACCATGTTCCGCTTCTGTCTCTCGTTCACCTCGATAGTTGCCTCCACCAGCCGTACCGGGGAATCATACGCCCGCCCGATGTGGGCCAGCGCCAGTGTGTCCTTCGGGAAGCAGCTTCCCCCGTAACCCGGCCCAGCGTGCAGGAACTTGGAACCGATTCTTCCATCCTTCCCAATCGCCTGAGCGAGCTGCTGCACATTCGCGCCGACCTTCTCGCACAGGTTGGCGATTTCGTTGATGAACGAAATCTTGACGGCCAGGAAGGCGTTGTTCGCATATTTGATCATCTCTGCCGTTTCGATATTGGTGAAGATGAACGGCGTCTCGTTCAGGTACAGCACGCGGTACACCTGCTTCATGATATCCTTCGCCCGCTGCGACTCCGTGCCCACCACCACTTTGTCCGGATGCGTGAAGTCATGCAGCGCATTGCCCTCACGCAGAAACTCCGGGTTCGAGACCACGTCGAATTCGAAGGACTTGCCGGTTTCGTCCAGCACCTTCTGAACCACTTCTTTAACCTTCTGGCCTGTGCCGACCGGTACGGTACTCTTGTTCACGATCACCTTGTAGCCGTTCATGCTGCGGGCAATCTGCTCGGCCACGGTGAGCACATACTTTAGGTCGGCGCTTCCGTCTTCCCGAGCCGGCGTCCCGACGGCAATGAAAATAACCTCGGCCTGCTCTACGGCGGACTGAATATCCGTCGTAAAATCAAGGCGGCGGTACTGGATATTGCGCGTTACCATTTCTTCCAGACCCGGTTCATAGATGGGAATATGGCCTTCTTTGAGATTCTTGATTTTCGTCTCGTCAATATCCACGCAGATCGTCTCGAGACCAAAGTCGGACAAGCATGTACCGGTAACAAGACCTACGTAGCCGGTTCCTACAACAGCAATTTTCTGCATTTCGCACCCCTGGTTTAGTTAGTCTTACGCACCCGTCCGGCCGAGGAAATTATCGATCAGGCTGACGATCTTCTGGTTGCCGCTGACGTAGTCTATCGGTTCGAAGGTCTCGATCGCCTGGAGCGCCTGCTCCAGCTCGCTTACATCCTCCAGACCGATAATGAAGTTCTTATCTGAGAACAGGTTGATAATCTCAGTCTGGTGATCATCCACATGCTCCGCGTACTTCTTCAGACGGGGAACCGCGATGATCCGTTTCTTCTTTCGGAGCCCGCCGACGATCGTGCCCGTTCCCCCATGCGTGATGAGGATGCGGCACTGGTCCAGCAGTTCTTCGAACTCGTCGAACGTCGTAAATTTCGTATATTTGAAATGCCGCGGCACATAGCTTGAATAGCCGGTCTGGGCAATAACTTCTTCCTGAATCACTTTTTCCTCGATCAATTCATCGATCTTCTCAAGCAGACGGTTGAACGGAAAATCCTGAGTACCAAGCGAGACCAGTATCAATAGATGCTCCCCCCATATACAGCCTTCGGATAATGCTCCAGCATCTTCTCCCACTGCACGATGAACAAGTCGGCAAACTTGTACATGAGCTTCCCTGTCATCGTCGGCGTGTCCATCTTCGCGAAGCTCTCGATGAAGATCAGTTTGATCCCGAGCATCTTGCCGATGACGCAGAATGGAATCGAGCTCAGCGCGCCGGTGCAAATAATCACGTCCGGCCTTTCCTTCAGCAGACACTGCACCGACAGGAGCAGGTTCACCAGAAACAGATAAAGGAAATTCCACTTTTTGCGGTTGATGAGCCGGAGAAAGTAAATTCTCTCCTTCTCCGCAAACTCGCGTGTCATCAGCGTGTCTTCCGTGATGAAGAAGTGGTCGAACCGCTTGTACATTTTTTCAAGCTGTCTCATTTGAGTAAAGTGTCCGCCTACCGAGCAGGCCAGAGCAATTTTCATGTTTGTCACCCCAGGCATCAATCTAGTCTATACAGGCCCTAAACCATATTTCCAAATTCAGCAGCGTCCACAGCTCTTTCTCATAATTGACGAGGCCCCGGCTGTGGGCGGAGAACATCTCCTCCACTTTCCCTGCCTCGAAAATCCCCCTGCTGCGGAAGGTGTCCGATAGGAGATGCTCGCCTACGTAGTCCTTAAGCTCATTTCTGAACCAATCCCCCACCGGTACGTAGAAGCCAATCTTCTTGCGGTAAATGAGTTCCTTCGGCAGATACCTCTCCGCGAGCTTCTTGACGATGTACTTGCGTTCCATTCCCCGAATCCTGTAGTGCTCCGGCAAACGAAAAGCGAACTCTCCCACTCGGTAATCGAGGAACGGAAGCCGCCCCTCCACCGAGGCGGCCATCATCATCCGGTCGCCTCTCTCGAGCAGGTTGTCCGAGAGCCAGTACTTCACATCCTGATACTGCATCCGGTTTAAGTTGGTTGTTCCCTTGAGCACGGAAGGCTGCCACTCTTCCCTGCTTCCGAGGTAATGTTCCTGGAACTCCCGGGTGAACACCGTGCGTGCCGCCTCTTCCCCGATGGATGAGAACCAGCGCCCGTACCGCTGCCGGTCATCGTCAATGCATAAGGTATGGTAAGCGAGCTTGGCTTTACGCGCAGAGTAGGGAAGCGAGTTAATCGCCGCGGCTGCGAGCGGATTCTTGAGCAGACCACGGAACCACGGAGCCTTGGCGAAACCGTCATACGCATACTTGGGATAGCCGGCGAAGAGTTCATCGCTCCCTTCCCCGGTCAGGATGACGCTAACATCTTTCTTGGCCATCCGGGATAACATGTACATCGGCACGTCCGCCGACTCCGAGAGCGGCGCATCCCGGTACGTTACCGCCTGGTACAGGTGCTGCATGAAGTCCCGTGCGCTCACCTTAAGCTCCGTATGGTCGGTCCCAAACTGCTCGGCCACCTGGCGGGCAAAGCCCAGCTCGCTGTACTTCTCGTTCTCGAACCCGACGGAGTAAGTCTTGATCGGCTTCGCGTTGTGCATCGCCATCATGGCTACAATCAGGCTCGAATCCAGGCCGCCGCTCAGGAAGGCTCCCACCGGAACGTCGCTGATCATCCGAAGCCGGATCGAATCCAGCAGGAGCGCATCGAGCTCCTCCACCGCCTCATCGAATGACAGGGGGAGCTCCTCGAAATTATCGATATCCCAGTATTCTTTAAGCTCCGCCCTGCCTTCCTTATAGATCAGGTAGTGGCCCGGCTTCAGCTTCTCAATACCCTCGAAGATCGTATCGGGATGATCCACGTAGCGCTTCCGGGCATATTGATAGAGCGCCTCGAACCGCACTTCTTTCTTCACGCCCGGGAATTTCCACAGGGCCTTGAGCTCGGAAGCGAACGCCAGTCCGTCCCCCCCCTGCAGCGAATAATACAGAGGCCTTACCCCAAACCGGTCTCTGGCGATGAACAGCTGTTTCTTCCGGTGATCGTAAATGGCGAAGGCGAACATGCCGTTGAGATGGCGGAGACAGCCTTCACCATACTTTTCATACAAGTTCAGGATGGCTTCCGTATCGGTTCCCGTCCGAAAGGTCCAGCCTTCCGCTTCCAGCTCGCTTCTTATGGTGTGGTAATTATAGATCTCTCCGTTAAAAACAATCGATGTATTCCCACTGACCGAATCCATGGGCTGTTTACCATTGTCACTGAGATCAATAATGCTCAGCCTCTTATGTCCGAGGCCGATTACCTCTTGCTGGTCACCTGGATAGAAGCGGATTCCATCATTGTCTGGCCCCCGGTGATGAATTTCCTCGATCATCGCCTGCAGAATCTCAGGACGGGCCTGATTCGCGTCAGCGGTACAAAAGCCGGCAATTCCACACACTGATAAGACTCCTTTCGGGCGGGCAGCCGCCTACCCGGATGCCACCGATTTATAAATTTGATGAAGCTCTTCTACAACGAGCCCCAAATCATGGGGCGCTACAAGCGAACGGCTCTTTTGACCAAACCGGTGGCGCAGTTCTGCGTCCTCCGTCAACCGGGTTACCGCGCGGCCCAGAGCCTCAATATCCCCCGGCGTAATGACAAATCCGTTTTCGTTATTAAGAACAACTTCCGGGATACCTCCCACATTCGTACTGATAATCGGCAGTTCATAAGCCATCGCTTCCAGAATCGATACCGGCAGTCCCTCCTGATAAGAAGGAAGAATATAGACATCGGCATTCTTCAGCATGGCCGCTTTCGTCTCCCCGTCGATCCAGCCGTGGACGATGCAGGTATCCGTTAACTGCTTTTCTTCAATAAGCTTCTTCAGCTTCTCGATCTCATGATTGCCGCATACGTGTAGAAGCGTTCGCTGCCTTGTGGACTGATCCAGCCGGGACAGTGCCTCCACCAGATCGTAAATCCCTTTTCTTGGCCCGATCTCTCCCATGAACAGCAGATGCACCGGCCTGTCCTCACCTTCACCGGCTGCGCTCCATGCCGCGGGAACCTGAATGGGGTTCGGCAGAATCCAGATCTTCTTGTTGCTGCTGTACGATTGCACCAGCCCTTTCATCTGATCGGACAGGACGATGATACCGTTCGAGCGACTCAGCGTCCGGCGAATCAGCCATGCATTAAATTCGCTTCGGTCATGGAACTCCTGAAAACTTGACCCGTGAATATGAAAGATGACTTTTCGTCCGAATAGCCTCAGCAGAAAGGTATATAAGGCTTTGCGGTAAAAGCTGCCGTCCGCTGCAGAATGAAGATGGAAGATCTTATAGAACGGAAGCTTGACCAACAGCAGAAGCATCGCCCAAAGCGAATATACGATTCGGAGAAGCGGATGGACGGAATCGATATAGGAAGCGTGCCGGTCCATCGTAAACCCTGGATGAGCCGCGGTGATCCCTTCGATTAACGAATTAACAACAGAGGTGATCCCACCTTTCACTGTCTTGGCATTGGCTACTGTCATGATTTTCATCTGTCGTTCACTCTCCGTTACGCTTCCTTAAGCTTCCGGGCATCAGGCTGCTCTTGGGCGAGAACATAGCCGTATGCCAGAAGGTAGAACAAGAAGAAATTCGCGTTGTTCCTCACTCCGAAGGAGTTGTATCCCGACAGGGCGAGCAGCATCACCAGAACAAGGAACGTGCCCTGTACCCTGCGGAGAATCAGATACAGCAAGAAGATATACAGGAGGATCAGATATCCTACGTCAAAAAAGAGGATGACCCAGGGATTCTCCAGATACACCGGATTATTGAACTGATCGACCAGTGTGATTGTTTCGGTCGCCCCCCCCAGACCCAGCATTTGGAACGAGAAGACATGCTTCGTAAAATAATCGAGGAGGATCCATCTTGCCTCCGAAGAATCTCCTGCACTGCCCACCCGGTTCAGGAATGTTGTGCCGAGCGGGGTGGCCAGGGTAACCAGACCAATCACCGCGGAGAGCACCAGTGCCAACGAAGACTGCTTCAGCGACTTCAGCCCTCCCGAGAACATATCCTTGCTGTAGAAGAATACCAGAAACGAGATGATGAAGAAGCTGCGGGACCCGGTCAGAAGAAGATCCACGGCGAACAGCAGGAGCAGCGGATATTTGACCTTCGCACTCTTGATATTCAGCTGAACGATCATCATCGAAAAGAGAAAGAACAGCCCGTTGTCCAGTGGATGCCCGATGATGGTCTTGATCCGGTATCCGTCCCTGAAGGTCGAGTCCAGCCAGGTCGGCGTTTCTTCGTCATAGATGTTCTGCAGCGGATTGGATTCCACCATATATTCGAGGATCCCGATGACTCCGATGATGACCGCAATCCAGATCAGAACCCTGACAATCCGCTGCACTTTGGTCGCATCCACTTTCGACTTCTGGTAATAGAAGTACAGGAAGAAGCTGATGGGAGCGATATAGTTGTGGATCAGCATGGAGAATCCGCTGAATCCCCGGAACAGGAACGTAACCAGGAAGAATACTCCTATGACAAGCACACTGGTAATAACCACCTTATCGAACTTCACATTCCGTTGAAGCAGATCCTCCAGCAGGGTTAAAGAGAACGCAATGAGCCACGCTACAACGAAGGGATGAATCTTGAATGGATTCAACCCGTTATGATCATAGAAGTCCAGGAGAAAGAATCGGCCCACGGCAACAAGCGCAACGATGAACAAAGGAATCCAAAAGGCAAACGACGATTCCTTCCCCAGCAGCTTCATTAACAGATAAAAGACGAAGCCCAGCAGAATGTAGATCAAGTAGACGTAAAAATGGGTGTTCAGCAGCACAGCGAACGCCGCTCCGCAAAGAAGGGGAAGCCCGAGAATGATGGAGTAGGTTTTGATTTGGGTCGTTGTCATATTATCCCTGCTTACTTCTTCTTGGATTAAAGACGAGTTCTTCGTAAAGCGACACATACGCTTCCATCATGACGGAAATATCGAAATTCCGGCTGTGCTCCAGCGCTCGCTCCGCCATGCGTTCGACTTCCTGCGGGTTCCCGGCAGCCAGAAGAATCTTGTCCGCGAGACTCGAAGCATTGTCGCTCTCGAAGAGATACCCGTTGACGCCATCCTGGATCAGCTCTGCCGGTCCGTCTATATTCGAGGCTATCACGGGAACGCCAGCTGCCATAGCCTCAAGCACAACCAACCCGAGGCCTTCAAAGCGGGAAGGCAGAACAAATACGTCATAGTCGGCCAGCAGCCGGTTCACGTCTTGGCGGTTCCCGAGGAACCGGATCTCCTCCTGCAGCCCCAGTTCACTAACAAGCCCGGTCAGATAATCAAACGACTCACGGTCATAATCGTAGACGCCGCCAACAAAGGAGCAGGATACGTTCAAGCCTCGCTCCTTGCACTCCTTCACTGCACGGATAAGCAGGTCCTGGCCTTTCTTCCGGTGCGTAATTCGGGCTACGTTCACCAGACGGATGCTTTTCGCAGCCATGCGGGAGTAGTCCTGTTTCCTGTAATGCAGAAAACTCGAGATTTTGATGCCGTTATAGATTCTCACGCAGTTGTCTACTCCACGCTGTACGGCATCCACCAGCACGGACTCGGAGATCGCCACGTTGCGGTTGATGATCTTGCGGTGAAGCAGGATGTGCAGCGGAGACAAGCTGCGAACGACCGACATGTCATGGATGGTAAATGCAACCTTCAACCGCGGCATAACCGCCTTGCAGAGGACCGCCCAAACTTTGCTTCCGTAGGTATGGGAATGGATCAGCTGAATCCGGTGCCTGCGCACAATTCCGAGCAGCTGAAATAAATACTTCGGATGCTTGTGGGATGGGGGCCTATTCAGAAAATACACCGGACGTCCTGTCTCCAGCAGTTCCTTCTTCATAGCTTCGTTCACAAGATCGTTCATGACGACTACGACAAAATCGGCCGTATTTGAGTTTTTGCTCTCCACCAGCAGATCGAGCAAGAGCTTCTCTGCCCCTCCCATCTCAAAGGAGGAGATTAAATGAAGCACACGGACGGGCGAATCTTTCAAAGCCATAAATACCCTCCTTTCTCTGTTTTGTTTTCATGCTGTCTGCGAATGCAGGCGGTTCTTTTTATAATTGGAATACATCAACATCAGAATGACTCCGTAAAGCAATCTTGCCGCCGCCACACAGATGGCTGCCCATACGACACCATAATGAGGAACCGTTACATAGATTAGTACAATAATGGCAGCAATCTGAATATACTTTCCGATCGTGATAAATCCCGGTTTGCCAAGAGAGAACACAGCCTGCTCGATTGGTGTAACAGCTGTTGCCAGGATGGCGGAAAGCAGCATAACCTGAAGGACCGGGATGGAAGCGAGATACTCCTCCCCCATAATCCAAGGAACAACCACCTGCACCAAGGGAATACAGCAGATCATGAACAAGGAAACCACGACCATAGCCTTCATGACCTTACTCGTATAGTCCATAACCTTGTTTTCGTCAAGCTCCGACATTTTGGGCAGCATTACCTTGCTGAGTGCAAAGGGGAGAAAAGCGACGATGGAAGAAAGCTGGAAGGCCGCATTATAGATTCCGATTTGTTCATAAGAAACCCACAGGGAGATCATAAAGAAATCGATCCGGCCCAGCGTATTGTTGGGAATCGAGACGAGCACCATCCACTTCTCATAATGAAACATTTCCTTCAGCTGGACGGCAGATAAACGCTGCATCCACACGCTTTTGAGCAGAACAGCATACTTCGGGAGAAACTGAAGGGAGAAGAGCACCGGAATGAGATACAGCAGGAAAGTGTACTTCAGCAAGAGCATTCCATTAAAGAAAAGCAGGAGCACGGCCGTCACCAACACAGCATATCTGGAAATATTGATGAGTGCGCGCAGCTGAAAACGCTGAACTGCCTGCAGGTACGTATCATTCACAAATAACAGGGACTCTCCGATAAAACCGATAATGAGATAAGGAATATATTGGGCGATCTCCTGCTGACCGAGAAGCGTGAAGATCTCATTTCCGAATAGGACAAGCGAAAGCACAAACAGAAGCATGATCGCCAGCTTAACCACAAAGTAGACACCAAAGATACGGTTCAGGTTGTCTTTGTCCTTCGCAGAGAAACGCACGGCCGTGTTTTCCATTCCAAAGTCAAAAAATGCACTGCAAAAGGCTACCGCTACAAAAATGTACGAGTACTTTCCATAATCCCCCGCTCCCAAATGTCTCGACAGCAGAAGAATCACAATAAAATTCAATGCTTTGGTCGCGATACTTTCAGAGAACACGATACCCATATTTCGTAAGAGCCGACTCTTTAGATACTTATCAATGGTCCTCATAGCTACAAACCTTTCAACTAGTTTTGAGAGGACTACTGATCTTTTGCTTCAACAGTCGGACTCGGAGCTGATGTACGCTGATGTTTTCTACAATAACCCTCTTTAGCTCGTGCAAATCCTGACCCGGCCGGTTTACCCCGCTGATCGCCGTGACGGATGTGGTATATAATTGGGATAGACTCTCTTTCAGTGCCGGCGTGTAGTCCTCCCGCTTACCGTACGGATAAGCAAAATGCTTTACTGTTCGGCCCAGCCGCTCTTCGATAAGCCTCCGTGACTCCGTTACTTCCTGCACTGCATCTTCATGCACAATCTTACTCAAAGTGGGGTGGTTCACGGTGTGGCTGCCCATAATCACACCCGATTCGGCCAGCTCCTGTACCTCGCTCCAATCGATAATCAAAGAATCATCCAGTGTCAGCTTAGCATCGAACAAACGGATTAGCTCCTCGATCGCAGCTCTCTTGTACTGCTCGTCATACCGCTTGATCTCATTCTTGATCGCTTCGCATAACAGGGTTCTCTCTGCCGGAGTGGACAGGGGGAACGTCCCTGAGAGATCCACAAGCTTCAGCTGAATCTCCGGACCATGGAAGGAAGCCACAATGGCATCAATTACATCGGTCCATAACACGTGCCTTCGGTCGATTGGCCCCGCCGTCAGGTAGATGGTCGGCACGATATCGTACTTGCGGAACAAATCATGCCCCAGCGTATAATTGTCCCTGTAACCATCATCAAAGGTAACCGCCATGTAATCTTTGATCAGTTTACCTTGCCTTAGAAGCGGCTCGACCTCATCCATGGATATCAGTTCAAAATATTTACCGTAAAAACGGAGATGATCCTCAAAGTTCTGTCGGGTTACCGCCAGGACATGCACTTGATCATCCGGTAAATTCTCAGACAAACGGTGATATCCCACGATATACAAACCGCCGCGTCCAAGCAGGCGATTGATGATGTGATAAGCGCCAGAATAATAGAACAAGCGCGTTCCCCACTCCTTAACCGCTCTCTTCATTCCGGCTAATTTCATAATCGATCCTCCTTTCCTTTATTGATATTCCAGAAACCTCTATTGATATTTCAAAACCCTCTTACCCCATAGATCTGAAGTTTAAAGCCTGCTTTATCTCTCAGCAGCTCGGCAGCGCTTCGTATAGCCGGCGTATCGTATATGCTTCCGGCAGCGATCATCCCGCTCATCACTTCCGATTTCAGTTCATCCACGCTTCCTGAATAAGGCCAAGGTTTGCCAAGCAGGTATTCTGCCATATTGCCGTAAGCTGCATTCAGACTCTGTCCCCGGTTCCCCTGGTAATGCCACAAGTCAACTCCGACGTGCTCTGCCGCTGCAGCCAATAAAGAGAAGGCCTTCAGGTTATAGAGCGAATGATGGAAGGCCTTCGGCCCGTTCAGCTCATTCGGCATTCGGCCTTCGCTGTCGATTTGCAGGTCGATCAGTCTCATCGAGTGATCCTGCAAATGGTGGAAAGCCGCTTGGTTCTGTCCAGTAGCCAGCAGGAAGGTTATGTATTCCACATCAAACCAGGTACTGTGGTTATTCGCGGCGCTCTTTCCCTTCCGGCCGACCTCACTGCTCATCATCCACTCGGCAAACTGCCTAATCCACTCTCGAATCCCCTCGTCATCCTGCTGCGTCCAGGAAGGAGATCCTTCCAGCATCAGCAGGCTGTCCGGAAGATGAATCAGGAGGGCCGCATCAATAATATTGCCTCCCCCGTTCCGGCCGGGGAAGGTCTGCCCGAAATCCAGGTTCGGATTCATCCGGGTCTCGGGATACAGGAACCAGATCTTCAGAAACGAGGAAGCATGCCGGGCGTAGCGTTCGTCTCCCGTATAGTAATAAGCAAGGGACAAGGTGTTCACGGCCTCGGTCATCTTAGAAAGAGCCGCTTTATCATAGTCTCCGGACATGAATTGGGGGTTGACCGCTTCAGGAATCTCTTTGTAAGGCAGCCCCCCCGGCATGGAAGGATCCGGCCAGCTGTGAGGCGTTAAACTCCAATAGTCATGCTTATCCCCTGTCGGGGCAATACCCAACTTATCCATCACCGAAGGAGGGGTTAAACCAAGGGCCTTATCCGCCTGTTTCGTTAGATATTGAAGACCGGACAGCAGAGCTGGATCCTGTTCCGCCAACCGGCGTTTGATGCTTTCGACTTCATTTTTTTCAACAAAAATAAACTCCTTCCGCGGGCTGTTCACCTGCTCCGGAACTGCGGCAGTTTCCGTCACCGCAGTTCTTTCCACGGTTTGCGGTTTGGATTCAGGCGCCCCCGGAGTATGTCCGGTGTTCCAGCTGCAGGCCCCCAAGACTGCAGCTAGTAGAATCACGGCAACGGCCGCTTTGTTGTAGGCCACATTCACACGAATTCCCTCATCCTGCTAAAATATAATCACTTGCAGCCGCTTTATCTTTCTCTGCGTACTGCAAAGCGAATCTTTACTTCACTTGGGTGGCCTGTTCCACGATCTTCTGCATGTAAGCCAGAACATCATCACGCAGATCCGGCCGCTGCAGGGAGAAATCCAGCATCGTCTGGATAAAACCAAGCTTCTCTCCCACATCATACCGCGTGCCTTCGAACTCGTAAGCATAGACGGCTTCCATACGGTTCAGCGTTGCTATCGCATCTGTGAGTTGAATTTCTCCGCCTGCCCCCGTATCCTGATTCTCGAGCACATCGAAAATCCGCGGTGTTAAAATATACCGTCCGAGGATCGCCTGAGTCGACGGGGCTTCCTCGCGCTTCGGCTTCTCGACGAGCCGGGTTACACGGGTAACGCGATCCTCGAGCTGCATGCCGTCTACGATCCCGTATCGGGACACGGTCTCCGGTTCCACATTCTGAACGCCCAGCACGGATACCCGGTAAGTATCGAAGACTTCGATCATCTGCTGCAGGCAGGGTTTCTCGGAGACAACAATGTCATCTCCCAGCAGGACGGCAAACGGCTCATCACCGATAAACTTCCGTGCACACCAGATGGCATGTCCTAATCCTTTGGGCTCCTTCTGCCGAATATAATGGATATTCGCCATAGAGGTCGGACGGCGGACTTCGGCAAGCAGATCCAGCTTGCCCTTCTCCTGCAGATTGGCTTCAAGTTCAAAATAGTTATCGAAATGATCCTCGATCGCCCGCTTACCTTTGCCTGTTACGATGATGATATCCTCAATACCTGAGGCAACAGCCTCCTCTACAATGTATTGGATCGTCGGCTTGTCCACGATCGGAAGCATTTCCTTCGGCATGGCTTTGGTGGCAGGCAGGAAGCGGGTCCCAAGTCCTGCTGCGGGAATAATGGCCTTCTTGATCTTCAATGAACTCTCTCCTTTAAGATTCTCTCTAATATGGAATGAAGCAGGGTAAATGGATTTAGTACGCCCCTTTGCTGGTCAGTACAACAATAATGGTTCTAAAGATGATTTTGATATCAAGCCATACGGACCACTGATCGATATACGCAGTATCGAGCTGAACCACCTGGTCGAAATTTGTGACCTCGCTCCGGCCCTTGATCTGCCACATGCCTGTCAACCCTGGCTTGATGCTGATTCTTCTATAATGGTGAGTCTTATAGCGGCTGACTTCATCGACCGTCGGGGGCCGTGTGCCCACCAGACTCATTTCACCCTTGAGAATGTTCAGGAACTGGGGCAGTTCGTCCAAACTTGTCTTCCGGAGGAAGCTTCCCATGGGAGTAATGCGCGGATCATCATCCATCTTAAACATAAATCCGCCCTGCACCTTGTTCTGCTTCATAAGCTCTTTCTTGCGTTCTTCCGCATCCAGGTACATCGAACGGAATTTATAGATCTTGAACACCCGGCCGTTGACACCGACGCGATCTTGGGCAAAGAGTATGGGGCCGGGGGAATCGAGCTTGATCAGGGGGACAATGACCAGGGACGCAAGACCCGTGATGAACAGTCCAACGAGCGCCCCGAGGATATCGAGCGTCCGCTTCATCATGAGCTCAACCACATTCAAGCTGACGGTGTGCAGAGTCAGCATGGGTAGGGTGCCAACGGCCGTAAAGTGCGTTTTGGAAATATTGAGATTGTAAATATTGAGCACAAGACGCGTCGTAATCCCCATATCCTCACAGAGGGCGACTGCACCTTCCACCTTGGCAATATGCTGATCTCCAACTGCAAAGATCACTTCATCGACGACATGGCGCTTCAGAATCTCTTCCAGCTCGTCTAACCTGCCCAGCGTCGGTGCCTCAAGCTCCTCCTCATCACTCTCGACCTGAATGTATCCGGCAAGGTCCATCTTCACGTTGGTTTTCGTAATAAAATACTCAAACTTATGGATGACGCTCGGCACCCCGATGATGATTGTCTTCTTCACTCCGTTCTTGACGGCACTGCCTTTAGAGCGATAAACCGCAATCCGCTGAACAACCGTTATAACGAACGCGCTGAGCATGAAGATCGAGTAGAACATACGGCTGTAATCCAGCTCATCATTCGTATAAAATATCATGGCGGCTACAAACAATGCTGATAGGAAGGAGGCCTTAAATACATTGCGGACGATTCGATCATAATAATTGAATGTCAGCTTATGGTACATGTTGGAGAGAGACATTGAGAAGAAAAAGATCGGTACATAGATAACGAGCAGCCAAACATAAGATCCCATGGGGTGAAGCAAGGTCACAGCGTTCGTTATAAAGTACGACATGACGAACGAAAAGATCAGCCCGATAATGTCGAAAAACAACATTTCGAGATGGACGTAAGAACTCTTATTAAATTTGTGCATGCGAATCTCCTTAGCTCAGAATGGGTAGATTGGTATGTAGATGATTTGAGAAATGAGAGATGAGGGAGAATTTTGTCGAAAAGGGCCGTTTTTTTCTTCATTTTATAGAAGTGGTAGAGTTCGTGCAATAATTTTAATCATATCTTTAGAATTATTTTTCAATAAGGGGATTGCTTTTTAGGCGAGGAGAGGAAACTTTCCATGAAAAAGCCCCCGCTATGTATACGAAAAGCAGACACAGGTGAGGGCCGACTGCAAGGAGCTTATATCTGATGCAGAACGCTTATTTTATGGTAATATTCAAGTCTTCCAGATTCATATGTTCCGTAGTGCCGCTAACCCACTCCTCTCCATGGGTGTCCGAAATGACAAACCTCTCTCCCCGTTCGCTCTGGAAGGAGATCTGCTGTACGTGCCATTCTCCTGTGCGCGTCAGGGAATCTACCGCGAACAAACCTTCATACGTTCCGGTCTCATCATTCTTGACCAAGACCACCTGCTGCTCTGTCAGTCTACCGCTCTTGGACTCAACGGCATACAGGAGGGTCACGGAGGAAACCGCCTGATCTTCAGCAAGATCCAGAGTCACTTTGACCGAATCTCCCGCATGGGCATTCGAACTATTGATTTCAACGGCCTCCATGGCCGGAGCAAAAGCAGCGACGGTCTCCTTGTCTGTTCTGGCACTTTCCGCTTTTCCCGGCTGTGTTACACTCACATATACATTCAACGCGGTCCGGCTAGGCTCGGAAACCTCAACATCCACACTCAGCTCGCCCGCAGGAACCAGGGAAGTACCGAGAACCCGCCCTTCTTCCTCGGCATCGTATACGGTAACCGTATCACCAGCCTCAACACTGCTGACCCTTACCGACTGAAGCACCCGGTCA
The DNA here is from genome assembly GCF_049942825.1 of Paenibacillus sp. S-38. Classification (NCBI taxonomy): domain Bacteria; kingdom Bacillati; phylum Bacillota; class Bacilli; order Caryophanales; family Paenibacillaceae; genus Paenibacillus; species Paenibacillus sp. S-38. The sequence continues at coordinate 1,014,914 of NZ_CP187970.1, read as the reverse complement.
TGATCGCTGTAGACCGCAATGGTATCAGCCTGGGGAGCACGGCTGGCATCGGATGCCAGTGCACCTGTAGCTGCTGTCAGAGAGCAGGTGAATAACAGTATGGAGAGTATGGATGTTTTTTTCATCTTTATAGTGAACACAAGGTTTCCTCCCGGACGCTGTGCTAGTAGTACATTAGAACTATATCCACGATCTTTCTCTCAGATTATATTACCTTTCGATCTAATTTTCAACCTTATTTTCATAGGACCAATAAAAAAGACCGACATGATCTGCCGGTCTTCATTCTCTTTTGTTCTATTATTTTCTAAGCTGCTCCATAACCGCATTGTAAGCCGGTTTCTTCCCGAAGGAATCGTCAAACAGCAGCGGGAACTCGCTGAAGCCGGTATCTTCATTCAGCCAGCTTTGGCTATCGTTCAGCCCCCAAGCGATAAAGAATTTGCAGCTTGGCAGGCTGAGCGCCACTTTCATGACGCTGCTGTATACCTCTGCGGCAGCATTCATCTTCTGTTCCATCGTCCCTTTGAACGTGTGGGTTACCAGATCCATCTCCGTAATATCCGTGTCAAGCCCGAGTGCCGCGAAGCGCTGGAAGTTGGTTTTCATGTCATTGTAATTCAGGCCATCAATCGTCAGGTGCGTCTGGAATCCGATCCCGTCGATCGGTACCCCTTTGCTCTTCAGATCCTTCAACATCTTGTAGATCGCGTCGGACTTTTCATTCTTCACTTCGGAGCTGAAGTCGTTGTAATACAGCTTTGCCTGCGGGTCCGCTTCATGTGCAAAACGGAACGCCATCTCGATGTACTCCGGTCCGATATTATTGTACCAGACGGTCGGACGGTACTGTCCGTTCTGCCAGAAGGCTTCATTCACTACGTCCCATCCGTAAACCTTACCTTTGAAGTGCTGAACGGTCTTCGTGATGTGGTCTTTGAGGATGGCGATCCATTCTTCTCTTGTAAATTTGCCGTTCTCCACCCAGGAAGGAAGGGAGCTGTGCCATACCAGTGTATGGCCTCTTACGATTTTATTGTTCTTCTGCGCGAAGTCCACCAGCGCATCGGCTTCGCTGAAGTTGTAGATTCCTTTTTGCTTCTGAATCACACCCATCTTCATTTGGTACTCCGGCGTGATCGTATCGAACTCTTGGTTGAGCACGGCAGCATAGCCGCTATTGTTGACCAGCCAGCTTTGCGTCGCTACACCGATATGCTTTCCTTTCGCTTGAGCCGCTTCCTTCAGCGTAACTGTCTTCTGTTCCTTCTTGTTCGAACTTTTGGTAACGGAAGATTTGGCTGCGGCGGCAGCCATGGCGGTCGAACTACTAAAGTCAGCGAAGGAAGATGCGGCAAGCAGATTTATCGTAAGCAAGGAAGAAACTGCAATTTTCCATGTTCTCTTCATCGGGATCACCTCTAAATGATTTAAAGGATATCCTTAGCGGAACGAAAAATAGACTTATCCATTGAGCCGGATAAGCCTATTTGCAGTTTCACAAATAACTTACTTTCAACCGGCAACTGGCTGGCATGGTCCTAAGACTGTAGCCCCTGTAGCTTTGCGTCACTGATTTTCACCAGTTTTGCCTTTGTCGGATATTTATTTTTTTGTTCGTTAAGGCACTATCTTGATAGGATTATAACACCTGATCTTCGAAATGTATAGTACTTTTTACGCATTTTTCCACAAATATCGACCTTGCTTTAGGGATGCAAACTGCTATCTCTTTGATCTTAGTACCTTCGTCATCCAACCAGATGCCAAAAGTACCGTGAACTGTATCCCTCCTATGCTTTGCTGTCTCCCGCATAATAAGCGAACACCGTTTCGATCGGCTTAAAATACAGGTGCCCGTCGGGCCAAGGCTGGAAGTGCAGATCCATCCGGGAGTCTTCCCAATTCTCGGGGGTACCCGAGGTTTGGAGCTTGCGGGGACTGAGCGGCTCTTCCACGACCTTAGGGAACTCCTGGTAGCCGAAGAGCTGATTCTCATGCATGGCGATGATCTCGTACTTGTTCCCGAGGAAAGCCCGCTCCTCCTGCAGCTGGTAGTGATAGTAGATATAGCTGCTCATCATCTCCGGCCGCAGATGGGCGACCCGCCCTACTCTCTGCTCCACCGGCGTCTTGCGCAGCCAATGATCCCGCGATACCGGCTCGTTGAAGTGGAATACATCGATCATCGGCACCCACTTTCGCGGCTCTCCACCGCCGGGCCAGTCCATGAGATCGCGGCCGGCTTCCCCCGCCAGCTCCTCCGGTGCCACATCTTCCGCTGTGCATTCGTAATAAAGGTATACGCTGCCCTCCCAATGAAACGCAGCCGCAGTCATCAGCGTGCCGCCGGACACCAGGCGGTGCGCTCCATTGCTTTCCCGCAGACTGGCGAGCCCTTCGCTCTCCCTGCCTTTGGCCAGCTGCCCTTTATAGATCCTCCGTTTCATGAACCAACCGCTCCCTTTTTTCACCGCATGCTTCATTCATACTACAACCGCCCGGCTCTCCGCAAGAAGACAATTCTGCATGTTTGCAACTTCTTGCCCCAGTCCTTTGCGAAAATATGTATAATGCCGGCGCCCCGGAATGCCGAAAAAGATAGCATAAGCGTTAGAAGCTACCCAACATTCGAAAGGCGGTAAACACAACCCATGCAAGCGCGCAACAAACTTATGCTCAAGATGTATTCCATTCTCCTGATTATCGGGATTCTCCCGCAGTTCGCGATGGGCCATACCCAAGTCGCTCTGAGCGTTCTCCTCACCGGCCTCGTGTTTGCAGGGGGTTGTGTGTATCTGACCTACCGGACCGAGCGGCAAAACAGCGTCATGTACATCATGACCCTCGGTTTGTTCCTGTCCATGCTGTTCCCTATGATGCTGGCTCCCGCACTGGAAGGGATCCTCGCCTTGTTTATCAATTATGCGGTAGTCGCCCTCTATTTTAACTATCGTCCGATTCTGCTGACCGGGCTCGGGAATCTGGCCCTTACGCTGTATGCTTTTTTCGCCCAGCACGATGCGGTGTTCCCGTCCTTGCCCCAGGATGGCTTCGTGGTGCTGATCATCGTTCACGCGGCCGTGACGGCGTTTCTCCTGGCGCAAAGCCTCATCGGAGAGAAATTCCGCAGGTCGGAGACCGCCAACGCCCAGGCCATGCTTGCCGAGCGCAACCGTAATGACCTGCTGCTGGGCCGCGTCAAGCAAACGATCCAAGACTTAAGCGACTTCAGCGCCCATCTCCGGGAGAATGTGCAGGTCACGGGGCATGTATCCCGCGAGCTCGTCAGCGCCTTCAACGACATGTCCCGCGGCGTACAGGAGCAGGCTGACAGCGTAGGCGCGATCCGCCGTTCGCTCCAGCAGGTGAGCGGCAGCGTAGAATCCGCCGCAGCGTCTTCCTCGGAGATGGAGACCCTGTCCGTGCGCACGGAGAAAGAAACCAAGACCGGTGAAGAACGCATAAGTGGGATCCGCTCGGCCATCCAGGAAGTATCGGGCGCCGTAGGCCACACGGTAAGCTTGATGAGCCAGCTGCAGGAACGCAACCGGCATATCGAGAGCATCCTCAGCGTAATCAACGACATCGCCAACCAGACGAACCTTCTGGCCCTCAATGCAGCCATCGAGGCGGCGCGTGCCGGGGAACACGGCAAAGGCTTCGCCGTCGTATCGAGCGAAGTCCGCAAGCTTGCCGAACACTCGCAGAAGTCCACGCAGGAGATCGCAGCCATTCTTAGCGATATCCGCACGTACAGCGAACAGGTGGCAAGACATGCCGAGCTCGGGCAGAAAGGCATGGTGGACGTAAGTCAGGCCGCGGACGATTTTGCCGTCCTCTTCGAGACGATCCACGCCCATGCCGCGAACCTGCTTGGCAGCTCCCATGAAGTGAACAATCAAATGATGGGCCTGTACCAGTCCTCGGCCGCCATCTCGGCGGAAGCGGGTGCCGTCTCCGGCATCACCGACCAGTCGGCCGCCGCTGTGGAAGAAATGCTGGCGAGCATTGACGAGCAGGGACGCCGCATCACGGAGGTCGAGACGAGCTTCCGCAAGCTCGACGACCTGGTGGCCGTGCTTACGGAGATCGTTGCCGAGACAGATTCGGCGAAGTCTTGATCGGGAAGCCGGCCGGGCTCCAGGGCATCGCTGCAAATAGAAGAAGGAGCGTCTCCCGCAGGGGAAACGCTCCTTATTTGATGTGGGCGGTGCCGTATTGCTGCCGGCCTGGCTGGTTAAGCTTGCTGCAGGCTGAGGTAGCTCAGCGTACCCAGGTCATAACTGCGGTGAATGACCTCCGGTTCGCCGCCCTCCTGCCCTGCACCGAGCGCAATGAAGAAAGGTACGAAGTGCTCTGCGCGGGGGACTGCCTGACGGGCATGCGGCGCCAGCTCGGCGTAGCGGAAGAGGCTCTCGTAGTCCTTTTCCTCCAGGCGCTTCAGCAGCCAATCGTCGAACTCGACCGCCCAAGTCTCCGGCGTGCTCTGGCCCCAGCGGAGCATCCGCAGGTTGTGGACCGTAACACCGCTGCCGATGACGAGAATCTCATCGCGGTTCAGGCCGCGCAGCGCTTCACCGATGCGGAACTGCTCCTTCGGCGGCAGGTCCGGGTTCACCGACACTTGGACGACCGGGATATCCGCCTGCGGGTACATCCGGTGGAGAAGGGTCCAGGAGCCGTGGTCAAGGCCCCGCTCCGTATCCCGCCGGACCGGAATCCCCACCGCTTGGAGACGTTCGGTTACGAGACCCGCCACAACGGAAGAGCCCCTGGCGTTATAGCGTACCTCATAGAGTTCGTCGGGAAATCCGCCGAAATCGTAAATCGTCTCGTACACCGCGTCGGAAGAGGAAACCGTCGTGATCTCACTTTCCCAGTGGGCTGTAAAAATGACAATGGCTTTGGGCCGGAGGCCTTCGGCCAAGGTGCCGAGAAAGCGGGCATACTCCGTATCTTCAATGGCCAGCATGGGCGAACCGTGGGCGAGGAACAGGGAGGATGGAATCATGACAGCAGCTCCTTTACTATTTTCATGTAGTTACTTTATGTAAGTTAGTATATAACGATAATATATTTCTGTCAATAATATTTCATAGGGCGATGCGTCAGGCCGTCCGCTGTCATTATCTCTCTTCCGCCTTCGGATTATTCGTGCGAAAACCGCTTGCGGTACATCCTCGGTGTCACCCCTTCCTGCTTCGTAAAGCAGGATGTGAAATACGCCGGCTGGTTGAAGCCCACCTCCTCGGCAATGCGGGCGATCGACAGGTCCGTCTGCAGCAGCTTCAGCTTCGCCTGCTCGAGCCGGTAATGCATCAGATACTCGAAAGGGGAACACCCGAACTCCTGCTGCATGCAGCGTGCGATATACACGGGGTGAAAATTCAATGCTTCCCCCAGCATGGGGGCTGTCACCGTCTCCTTATAATGGGAGCGCAGATAGGAGGCCGCCCGCTCGGCTACCTTGGCTCCGGGCACTGCAGCCTGGGCGTCCAGCGCCCCGCTGAGCTGCTCCAGCACCGATTGGAAGGTAAGCTGAAGCTTCCAGCGTGCCCAGCTGCGGTGGGATTCGCATTCAAGCTCCGTCAGCTGCCGGAGCGGCTCGTAAACCGCGGCCGGCCGCGGCAGACGGATGAACTGCGGCAGGCGCATGGGAAAGGTTTCCATGGTGAAATATTTTTTCTCCTCCCTCTCCCCCGCCGGCAGGCTTTGCAGCGTCTGCACCGCCCTCCAGGCTCCCGTCGTGCCGAAATGCAGCCAGTAGTGCTCTGTCGGTTCCAGACAGGGCTGAACCGGATAATGGTGGCAATCCGGCCTCAGGATCAGCGCGTGTCCCGCCGCCACCTCATAATGGCGGTCTTCTTCCCCCATGTAGAGGCAGCCCGAGGTAACGACAAGCAGGTCGAAGACCCCGATGCTCCGGCGGTTCGGATGCTTGCGGCCCGGACGCATCGGTTCAAAGCCGCTCGCGATGTAGTACGGCAGCGGTGGTGCCGTGAATTCGAGAATCGTCATGAATACTGCTCACCTCTACCCCATAGGAGGTTGGAATTCTGATAGTTTTCGTTCGTAATCTGCAACACCGCCCCCAGAATACCTTCTACAATGTGAAATAGCAAGCCGACGCAAAAAGCATATGGAAAGAAAGGCAGTGGAGAACCGCATGTTTAAAGAAAAAGAAAAATCTCCGGATAGCGCAGCGGATCGGATCCCATCCTTGTGGATCCTCACCTGGCCTATCTTTATCGAAATGTTCCTCCAGTTCCTCCTTGGTACGGCCGACACGCTGATGGTTTCCCGCATCTCCGATGATGCCGTCGCCGTTGTAGGCATCTCGACCCAGCTGTTCAACGCCATGACGATCCTCTTCATGACCGTGGCCGGCGGCGCCGGTGTGCTGATCGCCCAGAAGCTGGGCGCCCGGAGGCCCGAGGAAGCCCGCACGATCGCCGTTATGGCAGCCAAAATATCCGTCATCATCGGCCTTGCCATGAGCGCCCTCCTGTTCTTCGGCGCCGAGCCGATCGCCCGGCTGATGCAGCTCGAGGAGAAGCTGATCCCGCTGGCCGTCACTTACATCTCCATTGTGGGCGGAGGCATGGTTCTCACTGCAGCCATGGCCATTCTCAGCACCGCCGTGCGCAACACCGGCAATACGCGCAGCCCCATGTACATCGCCATCGGAATGAACGTCATTCACCTGGTGCTCAATTATGGGTTTATCTTCGGGGAGTTCGGGCTTCCCGCCTGGGGACTGACCGGTGTGGCCGTATCCACCCTGGTCTCCCGCCTGCTCGGCACGCTGGTGCTCGCCTACGTGTTCCTGCATGCCTTCCACCGCCGGATCGGCTGGGCGGACCTTGGGCTGTTCGACCGCCCGCTGTTCCGGGAAGTGCTGAAGATCGGATGGCCGATGGGCGTGAACATGGCCTCCTGGGTATTCTCCCAGCTGCTGCTCTTCTCGTTCGTCGCCATGCTCGGGGCGGCGGAGCTCGCGGCGCGGACCTATATGAACACGCTCGAGTCGTTCTGCTTCATTCTCGGCAACTCCCTCGCCATGGCCGCCCAGATCCGCGTCGCCCACCTGTATGGGGCCGGGCTGAGGAAGGAAGCGAACTCCAGCGCCTTCCGCGCCCTGTGGATCGGGCTGGCCCTTGTGATGATGAATGCCCTGCTGCTCTACGCGCTCGGCGGCCGGATTCTGCCGCTCTTCACGACCGACGGGACCATCATCGCCATCGGCATATCGCTGCTTGGCCTGAACCTGGCGCTTCAGCCCTTCAAGATGCTCAATATGGCCATGAACGGGGCGTTAACCGCGATCGGGGATACCCGCTACATGATGCTCATCGGCCTCTTCTCCATCTGGCTGGTCGCCACCGGTCTAGGCTATTACCTATCGATCCCGATGGGGCTGGGGATCCACGGCATCTATATCGCAATGATCAGCGACGAACTGATCCGCGGCGTCCTGATGCTTCGCCGCTGGAGGCTGCTGCAGCAGCCCGCTCCGGTGCACCAGCGGACCGAATCCCTTATGGTTTAAGGCGGAGAAGGAAGGGCTCTCCCTGCAGGCCTGTCAGCACACCCGTTGCCCTTCCAAGCAGCCGCAAGCCGGACCCAGGCCGCCCTCCATCTTTCCGGAGGGCGGTTTTTTCGACTTTTTTTATGCCAAGGTTACATTTCTTTACACCCCGTTCACACGAATACGATATACTAGATTTGTACTTATTTACTAGAATCATCTACTAGAGATGGTCAAGGAGGCCACCCTATGAGCAACCACCGATTCCGCATGCAGCCCAGAACAGCCAAAGCCCTGCTGGCGGCTGTGATTCTCGGAGGAGCGGCGCTTTCCGGAAGCGGTTCCCCCCTGCCGGCGGCGCATGCCGCAGAAAGCACCGAAGCTGCTGCCGTTCTTCAGAGCGACATGAAGCTCGCCTTTGACAAAGGCATTGTCGAAGGCTATCCGGGCACCTCGGATCTTGCCGGCAGCCGTACGGTAACCCGTGCCGAACTCGTTACCATGATCACGCGCGCAGCCAAGCTTGTACCGGCCGACAGCGCACAGCTGCCCTTCTCCGACCTGGAGGCTTGGCAGCGCTCGGCCGTCTTGAGCGCTGCGGCCGCCGGCATCGTGACCGGCAGCGGAGAGTTCAAACCGAACGCTCCGGTAACCCGCGAGGAGCTTGCCGTGATGATCGGCCGTGCGATGAACAAGGGCAAAGCGCCGGAAGTACATACGGAAGTTCTGAATTATTTTACGGACGGGGCATCGATCAGCGAATCCGCGCGTCCGTTCGTCGCTTACGGCGTGATCGCCGGCCTCTTCGAGCCTAAGCTCGACGGCAGCTTCGAGCCTCAGGCCAACGTAACCCGCGACGAAACGGTGAAAGCGCTGAAGCCTCTGGCTTTTCAGCTCATCGACATTCTCACCACCAATGACATCCACGGCCATATTGAAGTCGGCTTCGATACGAAGCGCAAGCAGGCGCAGGGCGGCATCGAAACCCTGGGCGGCATCGTAAATGACTTCCGTTCCGTAAATCCGGAGGGCACGGTGGTCGTAGACGGCGGCGACGCATGGCAGGGCACGCTCATCTCCAACACGACGAACGGCCAGTCCGTTATGGATTCGATGGCGGAAGTGGACTATGACGCCGCAGCAATCGGCAACCACGAATTCGACTTCGGACGCGACGTGCTCATCGAGAATATCAAGAAAGCCGAATTCCCGATCCTCGGTGCGAATATCATCGATGACAAGACCGGCAAGCGCGTGGAATGGGCGCAGCCTTACGCCATCGTCGAGAAGGACGGTCTCAAGATCGGCATCATCGGCCTCGCTACGCCGCAGACGAAGACAACGACGAAGTCGACGAACATCGAAGGCCTCACGTTCGCCGATCCGGTGCCGTATGCCAAGGAGCTCGCTGCAGAGCTCCGGGCGCAGGGCGCAGATCTGGTTATCGTTACCTCCCACCTTCCGGGCGAGCAGGACGCGAAGTCCCAGGAGATCATGGGCGAGCTCGTCGATCTGGCGAACGGCACCGGCACCTCGGCGCTTGATGCGATTGTCGGCGGGCACTCCCACCGGCGGGTTGCCGGGCTTGTGAACGGCATTCCGGTCGTGGAAGCGCAGAGCTGGCTCTACGCCGTCGGTCATATTCAGCTGTTCGTTGACCGCGATACGAAGAAAGTCGTCTCCTCGAACGTCAACCTGCTCGAGACATATACGAACCTGACGACCGCCGATGAAGAAGTGAAGAAGACCGTCGCCGATTACCAGGCGAAGATTGCGGAGAAGACAGGCGAGAAGATTGCCGCAGCTGCCGAAAAGTGGACGACCCAGTCCTTCCGCTATGCCGTGAACGGCAGCCAGGTGCGCGACGGCGTAACGCCAATCGGCAACTCCGTTACGGATGCCATGCGCTGGTCGGAGAAGTCCGACATCGCCTTCACGAACATCGGCGGTCTCCGTGCCGAGATCGACGCGGGAGACGTGACGTACGGCAAGCTGTTCGAAGTACTGCCGTTCGGCAACTACAACCGGACCGGCACGATGACTGCGAAGCAGATCAAGGCCCTTCTGGAAGTCACGGACAAGTACTCGCAGCTGCCGGCGATTCAATTCTCCGGACTCAAGGTCGAGTGGGACAACACGAAGCCGGCCGGCGAGAAATACACGAAGATCACGCTGCTTGACGGCACCCCGGTATTCGTCGACGGCAAGTATAATGAAGGCCACACCTTCTCGGTAACGACCAACGACTTCATGGCAACCGGGCAAGGCGACGGATTCACGGCCTTCGGCGAAGTCACCGACTGGAAGGACGGGAAGATCATGCTCGACGCTTGGGTGGAATACCTCAAGGAGCAGGGGGCTTCCGGCAAAGCGATAACCCTGCCTCACGATGACCGTGAAGTGCGTCTGGATTTAAGATAAACGGCTCGCCCAGGTGAGATAGCCATTCTTATATTTTGAAATAAGCACCCCAAAAAGCCGCCTCCCATTCACATGGGAAGCGGCTTTTTTTTATACGGGAGCCCGCAGAAGCAAAAATGCGGACGATGCGGAGGGGAAAGCCCTGCGAGGCCCCCTTGGGTTCACGCATATTCCAAGTCCTATACGGCAACAGACCGGATAGCCACATGTCTCTCCTTGCTTAGATCAACAAAAGAGGAACCCGTCTTCACGAGCGGCGAGGTTTTGTCATTCGGGTGGATGAGCACCACTTCACCGACCCGGCCATCGGTCAGGAGAACTTCCCGCCCGAGCAGCCGCTGGGCGACGCCGTTCAGGAACACCGTAACAATCTCCGGATTGAGCTGGCCGAATACCCCTTGGCGCATCCGCTCCACGACATCGGTGAACGGCATAGGCTCATGATACGGCCGCTTAGAGGACATAGCGTGGAATACATCGGCGACGGCGACAATCTTGCTGAGGGGGTCCGTCTGGTTCTTGTGCAAACCGAGCGGATAGCCCTCCCCATCCTCCCGCTCATGATGCTGCAGGGCAATCAGCGCGATCCGGTAGTTCAACCCCACCGTTTCTTTCAGGAGATCATATCCGTAGACGGTGTGCTTCTTGACCAGCGCGTACTCCTCGGAAGTCAGCTTCCCCGGCTTGTTCAGAATCTCAAGCGGGATGTTCACTTTGCCCACATCGTGGAGCGTGGCGCCGAGACTCAGAATATTTAACTCCGTTTCATCGAGCCCCATCCACCTGCCGATCAAGGTCGAGAGAGCCCCCACTCCGATGTTATGCTGGTAAGTGTATTCATCCTGCGCCTTCACAGCCTCGAACAGGGTAAACACATCATCATTGGCGGCAATCTGCTGGACAGCGGGCAGGATGGCGCCGCGGAGCTCCATCACGGGAATTTTTTTGGTAAGCGCCGTCTGTTCAAAAAGCATCCTCGACTGCTCAGCCGCTTTCCGTACCGTCTGAGCCAAGGAGTCCGAGGCCTTCGGGGACGACACACGGTGCGGTTCTAAAATGACAATCTGGCTGGGATCGATGCCATGCTTGCCGATGAGCTCGAGATGCTCCTCCGTCAGAAGCGTTCCTGCCGGCAGAATCACCACTCCCCCGTGATTAAATACATCCTGTTTTAGCTGCTTTCCGAGATTGCGCCGCATTCGTATTCCTCCGCATTGAGTTTAGGCTGGCTATGTACACTTCATATTACACCCACTATACCACAACGTCGGTCCTAGGACTATAGACCTTAAGTATGGAAAGTAGCGCCAACAGCGAGGCTCCCGGTTCACCATCACCGCAGCGTAAAAAAGCAGACCCGGGATCCCCGAGTCTGCTACAACATCCCGCCGGCCTGCTTCTCAAGAAGAAACGTCAATTCCTCGGGAGCCATCGGCCTGTAGTAATAATACCCCTGAACCAGGCATTCGGCGATGCCCTTCAGCAGCCGTAGCTGCTGCGCCGTCTCCACCCCTTCGACAATCACCTCGAGCTGCATGCTGCCCGCCATGGCCATAATCGCCCTCACGATGCCCTCATGCTCCGCCCCTACGGTAATCCGGCTGATAAAAGACTGCGCGATCTTCAGCGAATCCACCTGGAAGGTCCGCAGATAACCAAGCGACGAATAACCCGTGCCGAAGTCGTCCATCGAGATCGCGATCCCCAGCTTCTTCAGCCCCAGCAGGATTTCGGTCGTTTCGGACGTGTTCAGCAGCGCGATGCCTTCCGTAATCTCGATCACCAGACGCCCCGGCTGCAAGCCCGTCTCCTCCAAAATGTCCGCCACACGCTGGACGAACCGGTTCTGTACGAGCTGCTTCGGCGAAACGTTCACCGCGACTTTGAGCGGAGGCAATCCGCTCCGCTCCCACTGCACGGCCTGCCTGCAGGCCGTACGGAGCACCCAATCGCCGATCGGCACGATAAGTCCCGTCTCTTCCGCCAGAGGGATGAAGTCCGCCGGGGAGATTTGGCGCCCATCCTCCAGCCTCCACCGCAGCAGGGCTTCGGCTCCCATGATCTCCTCCGTCTTCGTGCATACCTGAGGCTGATAGACCAGGTAGAGTTCTTCACGTTGGAGCGCCTGCCGGAGAGCATGCTCCATCGACATCCGCTTTAGAATCTCACCGCTCAAGACCGGCTCGTAGAATTGGGCCCTGCCTTTGCCTTTCTCCTTGGCCTTGTACATGGCGGCGTCCGCATGCTTCATCAGTTCGGCCCCGTCTTCTCCATCCGACGGATACAGAGCGATCCCGATGCTGGTCGTCGTCAGAATTTCATGGTTCTCGACCTTGTACGGCTTGGCGATCTCGTGAAGCAGCTCGGCAGCCAGCAGCTCCAGCTCCTTTTTCTCTCTCCACCCTGTCAGAAGAATCGTAAATTCATCTCCGCCAAGCCGCGCTACCAGGCCTTTACCGGCCAGTATACCCGCAAGCCGGCGGCCTACCTGACGGATCAGCTCATCCCCGATCGCATGGCCCAGCGAGTCGTTGATATATTTGAAGCGGTCCAGATCCATGAAGAGAACGGCCAGCTTCTTTCCGCCCGCAGCGGATTCCTCCACCGCCGCCGACAAGCTGCGCTCGAACATCCGCTTGTTCGGAAGCCCGGACAGCTCATCATGCATCGCCTGGTGCTCGCTGCTGTTCAGCATCTGCTTCAGCCGGCACACCAGCTCTTCGTTCTCGAAGAGGATGGAGAGCTGGCGCACAACGATCAGCAGGATCATCAGGATCGTGCCGATGACCAGCCCGTCCACTTCACTCAGCCGCTGCATCACCAAGGAACAGAGCAGGAGGAGAGAGAGGTACGGAACGAGATAACGGAGCCGTTTGTTTTGGGCCTCCCACCGGTCATCCCGCGCCGGCACAGCGCTTACCGCGTTCCCCCTCTCGCTTAGTGAGTGCAGTGCCGCCATCCCGGAGAGCAGAAGCCCCAAGCTCCAGAAAGGATCATACCAGCTGCCCACCTCGTAAGTGCCGGCCAGAATATCGAAAAAGTAGAATATATCCCCCACTACAAACGATGCAAATCCGACCGTCAGAAAGCGCATGACCCGGGTGGACAGCACGGTCACCTGCTGGTAATGCAGCATGAGCAGACCGAGAACCAGACCCAGGTCGCTCGCCGGATACAGCACACCGCTCATGATCAGAATCCAGTCCGGCTCCGCCAGCAGCCTCTCCAGATTCGGCGAGACGATGAATTCCCAGGCCAGGGTGCAGAGGAACAGGACGACGATCCCGATATCAAAAAGAAACCGCAGGCCCCGCGCGGCGTTGACCTGCTTGTACATGACATAGAACAAGGCACAGACGAAGAAGGCCGTCTGCAGATTCCAGAGAACATCGGCCGTTCCGGCCGCCGGAAAGGGCATATCGCCCCCCCGGATATAGTGATAGCCCCAGATGGATTGGGCAACGAAATAGAATAGGGCCCCAAGGGAGATAGAGCTCCAGAATACGCGGAGAACCCCACGGTGGCCGAAGGACGCCCGGATTCCAAGCAGGGTGGCCGCCAGGGGGGCAAGCAGCTCAGCCAAGGAGACCATCCCCTCACCGGCATCCGCCCAAAAGAGCATTCCCCATAAGCCAACTATGTATAGGAACGCCAGGAGATACGTCCATTGGATCGTCGGTAATGCTAGCAGTCGTTTCATGGTTGTTCCAGCCTCTCCGTCATGTGGGCAGCGCAGCAGTTGTAAGTGAATCAGCGTGGAGATTTGCAAAGCAGGTGCTTTTCCATCCGAATCGTGATGCCACCTCTATACCCCTTCATCGGTTGGACGCCGCCTATTTTTTAGTTACAAATACGGGAAACACTAAGGTATAATGGGGGCGATGGGAAGAAACGAAACGGAGTGAGACTAGAGAATGTATACCATGCTGGCTATCGATATCGACGACACTTTGATCACAGACCGGAAGGAAATTACAGAGGGAACCAAACAGGCGCTTGCCGCTGCTGTGGCGCAGGGAGTCAAGGTAACCCTGGCGACAGGCCGGATGTATGCCTCCGCGAAGCAGCTGGCGGACCAGCTCGGGCTGAATGTGCCGATCATCACCTACCAGGGCGCCCTCGTCAAAAATGCGATCGACGGCCATGTGCTCTATGAGCGGACGGTGCCGGAGGACGCCGCCAAACGGATCTTCGATTACTGCGAAACGAACGGCCTGCATCTGCAGACCTATCTGGACGATGTGCTCTACGTCAAGGAAGATAATGAGAAAGCAAAGGCTTACGCCCAGCTGTCCAATATACCGTATACCGTGCATCCGGACTTTCGGGAGCTCGCCTCCAAGCCTTCCACCAAGCTGCTCTTGATCGACGATCCGGCCCGCCTGGATGAAGTGGCCCTGGAACTGCGGTCTCTGCTCGGCGCGGCGGTGCATATTACGAAGTCCAAGCCCCACTTCCTGGAGATCATGCACCCGGAGGGCACCAAGGGCCATGCGCTCACTTATCTCGCGGAGCACTTCGGCCTCGAGCTTTCCGGCGCTATTGCCATCGGTGACAGCTGGAATGACCGCGAGATGCTCGAGGTCGCCGGACTCGGTGTAGCCATGGGCAATGCGGTCGAGTCCCTGAAGGACATCGCCGATTACGTGACGTACGGCAATAACGAAGAAGGCGTGAAGCATGTCGTGGAGAAGTATATTCTTCAGACGGTATCCTAACGAACGGATGAACAGACGAACAGCAGCGGCCTCCGGCAGGGGGCCGTTTTTTTCGCGCATCATCCATAAAGGACGGCGAAGCCTTGTATCTCATGCGGCTTGAGACCGGTCAAGCCGTTCGCTATTCCTTACAGCATGTTCTCACCTCCCTTCAGACCGGTGCATAAGCTGTAGCACCACGATAGGCGGATGACTATCGCGACAGCGATGACCGGCGGAAGTGGCTCCCGGCGCTTTCCGGGCTCCGGCATCTAACGGAGGTAGACGGTTTATGGACATTACCCTGGTTTCCCTGCACTGGGCTTACCTGCTCTTGATTCTTGCGATGATCGGCTTCATGGCGCTGCGCAGGGATACGACAATCCTCTGCACGGCCGGCATTCTGGCTCTCGGACTGCTCGCTACCCACTCCCTTCCCGCTTCGGTCAGCGGCGTATTCTCCTCCTTCATCTATGCCATCCGGGAGCTGCTCGGCACCATCCTCATCATCTCCATCGTCGTGTCGCTCAGCCGCTCGATGACCTCGACCGGGATCAATGAAGTGATGATCCGGCCCTTCGCCCGGCTGATCCGCACCCCCGGGCTCGCCTTCTGGGTCATCGGCCTGGTCATGATGACCATCTCCTTCTTCTTCTGGCCTTCGCCGGCCGTGGCCCTGCTCGGAGCCGTGCTGCTCCCCGCGGCCCAGCGGGTCGGGCTGCCGGCGATCGGGGCCGCCGTGGCCATGAACCTGTTCGGCCACGGCATCGCCCTCTCCGGCGACTTCGTCATCCAGGGCGCCCCCAAGCTGACGGCGGATGCCGCAGGCCTTCCCGTCGCCGCCGTGGTGCAGGCGAGCGTACCGCTCGTGCTGATCATGGGCGCGGTAACCACGCTGACGGCATTCTGGCTGCTCCGCCGCGACATGCGGCTCGGCCGGCTCGGTACCGGCAGCGGCAGCGAGCCGCTTGCATCAGCTCCCTCAGCTCCGGCTGAGGAGACGCTGCCTGGGGCGCCCTCCCGCCTGAGCCCCGCTGCCCAGCGCGGCTTCGCCCTGCTGCTGCCGCTGCTCTTCGCGGCCGACGTGGCCGTG
Source organism: Paenibacillus sp. S-38 (assembly GCF_049942825.1). Classification (NCBI taxonomy): domain Bacteria; kingdom Bacillati; phylum Bacillota; class Bacilli; order Caryophanales; family Paenibacillaceae; genus Paenibacillus; species Paenibacillus sp. S-38. The sequence goes on along the minus strand of NZ_CP187970.1, from coordinate 999,172 downwards.
ATGATCGCGCTGAACCTGCAGGGCGGCGATGCCACCGCGCTGATCGGCGGCACCGCCCTGCTCGCGATGCTGCTGGTCTCGCTCGCCGCCCACCGCGGCCAGGGGCTGGCCCAGGCGACGTCTTACCTGACGGGCGGCCTGCTGTTCGGCTTCCGCGTGTTCGCGCCGGTCATTCCGATCGCGGCCTTCTTCTATCTCGGCGATTCGGCCTTCACCGAGCTCTACGGCAAGGTGCTGCCCTCCGGCTCGCACGGCCTAGTCAATGACCTGGGCACCGCGCTGGCCGGTATCGTTCCGCTCAGCCCGGCCGTCGGCGCCGTCACCCTGACCGCCGTCGGCGCCATCACCGGCCTCGACGGCTCCGGCTTCTCGGGCATCTCGCTGGCGGGCTCCATCGCTCAGCTGTTCGCCGTCTCTATCGGCACGGGGCTGGCAACGCTGACCGCACTGGGCCAGATCGCAGCCATCTGGGTCGGCGGAGGGACGCTCGTTCCCTGGGCGCTGATCCCTGCAGCCGCCATCTGCGGCGTCAGCCCCTTCGAGCTCGCCCGGCGCAATCTGCTGCCGGTGGCGGTCGGTCTGGCCGTCACCACGATCGCCGCCATCTTCCTGATGTGAGCCGGCTGCCGGCGGGCCTGCACGCCCCCGGAGGCTTGGTTCAGCCCCTGCCCTCCCGGTTAATGAATAGTACTACTGACCTGGAGGCGATTACCATGCCGAAGAAAATCTATTATATCTCCGTAGGCCCCGGTACGATCGAAGATCAGCAGACGCTGGCCGATCAGCGCAATTATACGTATGACTATCAGGTGGAAGCCTCCGATGAAGAGTATCAGGAGCTGCGCAGGCTCCTTCAATCCACGGAGGAGACGCAGGACGGAACCTTCGCCCGCGCGCCGATTCCTTACAAATCGGCCGACCGCGATCCGGCTACGGACCAGTTCAACGACCGGATGAAGGAGCTGTACACGCTGCTGTACCGGCTGGGTACAGCGGAGACCAAAGGACACATCGAGAAGATGGGGATTCTCAAGAAGCTCGGGAATACGGATTACGATCTGCCCGGGTACAGTCCGAACGACGCAGATGAAGCGATCGATGCGGCGAACAGGCGCTAGCCTGCAGTACCGCTCTATAGGCAAGGCATGCAAGTTGGAGAAGGCTTGGTTCGGAGATCCGGGAGGACGGATCATTAAGAACCAAGCCTTCTTCTTTTGTAGGTCAGCTTTGGGCGCGGCGGTCATATCATGGAAGAGAGACACAGCATTCACACGGCGTGGATGCTCTTACTTCTGTCCCAAAAGGAGAGATCCGTCATGACGTATCCCGTCTATTACTACGATCCCTACCGCGGCCTGTTCCCCGGATTTCCCGGCGGACCCGGCAGCTTCCCCGGTGGTCCTCCCGGCAGCTTCCCCGGTGGTCCTCCCGGCAGCTTCCCCGGTGGTCCTCCCGGCGGCTTCCCCGGTGGTCCTCCCGGCGGCCTCCCCGGTGGTCCTCCCGGCGGCTTCCCCGGTGGCCCTCCCGGCGGCTTCCCCGGTGGCCCTCCCGGCGGCTTCCCCGGTGGCCCTCCCGGCGGCTTCCCTGGTGGCCCTCCCGGCGGTTTCCCCGGCGGTGGCCCCCAAGGGGGAGCACCCACATCTCCGCCCCCGTCGTTCACCCCGCAGAAACAGCTGCAGTCCGCACAGTTTGCCGTTGACCCTGGAAATATCCGGCGATGCCTGTTCCGCTATGTGTACATATGGCAGCGCAACGGCGACCAGTACTGGATCTATTTGACGCACGTCGGCCGCAACTCCATCGGCGGATTCCGCTGGTACGGCTTCGGGCCTGTGGGAACGTGGGTGTTCTTCGGCCTCGACATCGACCGGATCGATCAGTTCCTCTGTTTTTGACAGGTCTGACGAACAGCCCTGTGCCCCCGGCACAGGGCTGTTCGTCCTGCTCCATGGAACAAGCCCATTGCCCTCTTCTGTATAAAAAAGACTCCTTTGAACGACGCTATCCTGTAGGAAATCACCGAATCGAACTCTGTGGAGATATACATTCTTACATTTGAACAAAGGACGTGTCCTCTTGAAGGTCGCCATTATGGCAGCCGGACTGTCCGGGCTCGCCTGTGCCATTACCCTGGAGAAATTCGGAATCGAGCCGGCCATCTTCGAGAAACGCAGCTGCGTGGGCGACCGTTTCGTCAATGGGGAAATTCTTTTCTCTCTGGTGACCCGGCCCATTCAAGATTGTATCGCCTACCTGTCGGAGAAGCACGGCATCTATTTGCACCCTGCGGCCAATCTTCAAAAGATGACTCTGTATTCGCCCCGGGAACAGGCATTCTTCGAAGGTCATCTTGGGTTCACGAACGTGCGCGGGAGGGAATCCGACGGGTTCGAGGCCCAGCTGAGCCGCCAGGTGAGAAGCCCGATCCAGTTTCACTCCGAAGAAACCTATGAGGGACTTCTCAGTCACTACACACATATGGTCATGGCCACAGGAGACGGCGATTATGCCAAGAAAACAAGGAACTTCCGCGAAGACCTGACCGTGTCCCTGCGGGGCGCGACGGTGGAAGGCAGCTTCGACCGTTATGCCGTCGCCGCATGGCTGGACAATGATCTGGCTCCCAGCGGGTATGCCTTCTGTATCCCGCTGTCCGATACGGAGGCAACGATCGTCATCGCTTATCCGGATGATCCGCATAGAGAGCCTCCGGACCCGGAGCTTCTCTGGGACCGTTTTTACGAGAGAGCCCGCAGCGATCTTAAGCAGCCCCTTCGCATTACGGATCAATTCCAGATCACGCACTACCCGATCGGGATCTGCCGTTCTGCCCGGATCGGCAACACCTTCTATGTCGGGAACTGCTTCGGAAGCCTGATGCCTTACCTCGGCTTCGGCCAATTCTCAGCCCTGCTGACCGGGATCTATGCCGCTATGGATCTGGCCGGGGAGGGCAATTACGAGGAGCTGACCGCCCCGCTGCGGCAGAGCTATGAGGATTCTCTGGTCCTGCGGCGCACCCTGGAGAGGTTAGACAATTCGGATTATGACCGGATCGTCCACCTGCTCCGGCTTGGCAGCAGACTGATTGAGAACGAAAAGATCAATCCGCTGAAAACCGCCAGTTTTCTTCTGCGGCCCTATGTCAAATGGAAGCAAGGTGTCACTTCATAAAATGGAAAGCGGAGATGAATGTCCATGTCTATCCCAACGCCCAGGCTCACCAGCTCCGAGATCGGATACCTGTCGACAGGCTATATGATCGACGACATGTCGCAGTGCGTGCTTAGCGCCTTCGAACAGCAGGCCGTCGATCCGGAAGTGCTGCGGAGTATAGCGCATGCTTTGAATCTTGCCCGCTCCAATAACCGGGAGCGCGCTGCTTTGTTGTCCGGGGAGCAGTGTGCTCTGCCCCGCGGATTCGTCGAATCGGAGTCCGCCGCTTCCCGGCCGGCCTTGTTTGAAGAACGCTTTTTCCTCTTCTACCTGCTGCAGGGGGCCCGGATGGGGCTTCACTTCTATGCGGAATCTCTGTCCGTCTCGGTGCGTGAGGACTTTCGTTGCTTCAGTGCCGACTCTCTGGCAGCTGCCTCCCGTCTCTACGAGGAAACCTTGGAGCTCCTGCTGTCCAAAGGACTGTATACCCGGCCTCCTGTCATTCCCGTCCCCGACGAACCCGAGCATATTCAGAAGCCCAGCTTCCTGCAGGGGGGGTTCGGCGATACCCGGCCGCTGCACAGCATGGAGATCGCCAACGTCTATAAGGGCATGGAGCTGGCCGGCCTGATCCAAGCGCTCTGTACCGCCTTCGCTCAGACCATTCAGCGCAAAGATCTGCAGACGCTGTGCGTCCGGGGCACTCAGACGGCTGAGGAGCATCTGGAGCGTCTCGGACGCCTGCTTGAACAGGACGACCTTCCACGGGCGCCTTCCCTGATGAGCGATGTGAGGGACTCGCAGTCCCCTCTCTTCTCGGACCGTCTCATGCTCTGCCACATCTCGGGGCTGTTCGGCTCGCTGATCACGCATTACGGCCAAGCCCTCGGCTCGGCAATGAAGCATGATGTCGTCGCAGCCTTCCTGGCGCTTATTGCGGGGGCCGGGAACTATACGGAGGATGTGACCGAAGCCCTGATCCGCAATGAGTGGCTGGAGAAGACCCCCCGTGCCCTCGACCGGGAAGCGCTTCTGCAGAACCCGAAGTAAGCTCGGCATCGTTTTGAATTTATCCTCCTGACAAAAACCCCCGCACCACCTCAGCAGGTACGGGGGTTATGGGTGTTGAAGACGAAGTCCACAAGATAAACGGCTTCGCCGTCCTTTACGGAACAAAACCCCTTCTCCGGGAAGGGGTTATGCGGTGATCGACAAGTCGGCAATCTGCCAAGGGGCGTCCTTGTCCCTGCGGTTCATCCGGAAGTGAAAGATCTGATGCTCCGGCTTATGCCCCTCCCGGTATACGGTTGCATCCATTTGGATCTCCGCTGTCAGCGCATCCTCCCCAGGAGGCTCAGGAAGCTCCTTCGGCTCCTTGGCCCTGATCCCTTGGATCTCCTTCATCGCCGTCTGAAAATACTGCAGCTGAGGATGCTTGGGATCCGAGAAGAGGTGCTGGAGCAGGCCGGCTTCATGCTGGTTCAGGGCAACCAGGAAGCCCTGCGCCACCCCGTAAGGACCCGCTTTGCGGAGGGCTTCATCCAAGCGGCCCGCCGCCTTGTAGACCATCCACTGATGATCGGGGTCCACATTCTTCGATTTATGGGTGGAGCTTCCCAGGAAATGAATGCAGAAGTGCCCCGAAAATCCGTTCCCCGGGATGCCGTCACCGCCGTGAGGCATGCCGTGCATCGAAGCCGCAATGGCTGGACCGCCATCCCTGCTCACCAGCACCGCCCTGCGGCGCCAGCTCCACGAGCCTCCGTAAATCTCTTTCATGATCTTCGTATCCGCCTTGGTCACCGGCTGCATATCCGCATGGCTGCTTCCCGCCCGGCGCTGCGCTTTGAAACTCAGGCCCGTCTCCAGGTCCGTAACGGTGCAGACACTCTTCATCGTCACCGTCTTCTTCGCTTCCTCCCACGGGAGGAGTCTGCCGTAGTGGGCCCTCCGGGCGGCCTTGACATACCCCTCCAGCTTGGCGCGCACCTGCGCCGGAAACTCCCAGCGAACCCCAGCGGCCTCCTCATACCATCCTCCGTTATCGTCCATGGCGAGCCGTCTTTCCGTGCCGCCGTCTCTCCAGGTGATATAAGTATCGGTCAGCGGCTTGGCGGGATCCGGCTCCTTCTTCGCTTGGTCCAGCCCCTTGATCACATCCGGCGATTGGATTTCAAGCTCGGTAACAAGGCCGCTCTGCGGGGAGGACTGGACTGTAACTCTCGCGGGCGCCGGCGGTGCTTGGGGGCGTGCGTCTGCCTCTGTGGAAGAGGCTGCAAGCAGAAGCGCTGAGAACCCGACAAGCGTCTTGATGATGATCCTGCACGTGGCTGCCTTCATGACCCAACCCTCCAAGTTTCAAGAGTACCATCGTAGCCTTTCTTTTCTTCCCCGATCCCATTCCCGGTAAAAAGATACAGCCCCTCCGGCTTTTCCACACTGGAGGAACGCAATTTCATGCTTTGAAAAGGGGCATTCGTCCCTGCCCTTACGGCCTCCCGGCACATAGAATGGAAAAACGTCTAATGGCCTGACAGGAGGATTTCTCATGGATTATTTGGATATGCTTACCCGCCTCGGCGCCTCCAGCGCACATCCCGGAGGCTTCTCGGCCACCTTGTCCCAGCTGCAGCGTTTCCCTCTGCCCGGCGGCAGCCGGGTCCTTGAAGTCGGCTGCGGCACAGGGCGCACCGCCTGCCATCTCGCGGCTGCGGGCCTGAATGTCACCGGCCTCGACATCCGCCGGGAGATGCTAGCGAAGGCTGAACGCCGGGCGGAGCTTCAAGGCGTACAGGTGAAGTTTGTGGAAGGCAGCATCACCGAGCTTCCGTTCGAAGACGGCTCATTCGATGTCGTGCTGGCCGAGTCCGTCACGAATTTCGCCTCGATTCCGGACGCCCTGCGCGAGTACAGCCGGGTACTGGCCCCCGGCGGTCTGTTGTATGACAGAGAAGTCATTCTCGCCGGCTCCCTTACCCCGGAGGCCTATGAGCAGCTGGCGGGTTTCTTCGGCTTCGGAGGTCTTCTCAGCGACGAGGCTTGGAAGGAAGAGCTGCTTCGCGCCGGATTCATGGCTGCCGAAGTGTGGGACCATCTGCCGTTCGGCCGGCCGCCCGGCGAGGATCTGGCGGAGCATCCGGACCCCCATCAGCTCATGGATCAGGGAGCCATTCTGGATGCTGCCGTATGGCAGACCTCTTTGGCCCACGATGAGCTGATTGAGGCCCATCAGACGTCCTTGGCTCATGCCCTGTTTTTTGCCCGTAAATAGGGGGACTTGGGCACGCATGTCGTCCGCCTGTACCGGCTTCCCCGTGCATAGGGAGCATCGGCGGCTGCAGCCGCTCCCTCCGTGCTCTTGGAGGCGTCTCCCGGCATGCATCTTCTCCCATACGCATATGCTGTCTGCACGTGATGGCAGGCAGAATGGCGCCTGCAAGCAACTCGGTTGGGGGTGAACGAATGAGAAGCAGCGGAGAGGATACGGCCCGAAGATTCGTCCGGCGGGAATTTCCCGCCTGCGAAGCGGCCCTCCTGGCAGGCAGCACCGTCCAGGGGGAAGCCACCCCCTCGTCGGATCTGGATCTCGTGATCTTCGACGAGAGCCAGGAGGGCCCCTTCCGGCGGACGTACCAATCGGAAGGCTGGATCATTGAGACCTTCGTCCTGACGAAGGACACGTACCGGTATTTCTTCGACCTGGCGGTCGAATCGGCCATTCCCTCCCTCCTGCGGATGTGTGCGGAGGGACATATCCTGTTCGGCGGGGAAGAGATAGAGGGCATCGTCGCCGAAGCGCGCAGCGACCTGCTCGCGGGCCCGCCGCCCTGGAGCCGGCAGGAGCTGCGCCAGGCCCGATACCTGCTGGGCGAGTTCTTGGCCGACTTCGAGGGCTGCCCGCGGCGCGAGGAAGCGCTCTTCATTACGGCGAAGCTCGCGGAGCAGCTGGCCGACTTCGCCCTGCGCACGCGGGGCGAGTGGATCGGCGAGGGCAAGTGGCTGCAGCGGGGCCTGCAGCGCTGTGATGCGGCGGCCGCCGGTGAGCTTCATGCGGCGCTGGAGGCCTATTACGGCTCCGGGGACAAGGAGCCGCTGGCCGCGCTCACCCGCCGCTGGCTCGCTCCCTTCGGCGGGGTCCTGGCCGAAGGGTACGCCGAAGGCGGCACCGGCGAGGAAGAGGAGGAGCCGGGTTCGCGGCCGGAAGAGCTGCAGTGACCCGCCGGCATGGCACGCGGCTGTGTGCAGCCGGGGCTTGCCACCGCCGTAAGCCCATGCTGTGTGCCGCGGCCGCGGGAGGGCTTCGAGGGCTGAGGGTCCGCATAGGACGCTGGTCCGCTAATTCAAATAAGGCGGCTTCCGCTCTGCACTGCAGAGCGAAAGCCGCCTTAGTGGGTATTGCCTTCTGGCTGGGGATGAGATTAACGCTTGCCCGGATCGTACGCTTCGCCGAGCGCCGACGGCGCCTTCGCGCGGCCGACCGCTCCGGCCAGCACCAGGATCGTCAGCACATACGGCAGCATGTACAGGAATTCCATCGGAATGCCCTTCGCGAAGTCAAACAGCTGTACGAAGTTGCGGATGGCCTGGGAGAAGCCGAAGAACATCGCCGCCCCCAGGGCGCCGAGCGGATGCCATTTGCCGAAGATCATGGCCGCCAAAGCGATGAAGCCTTGGCCCGACACCGTGTTATGGGAGAAGGAGCTCGTCGTCGTCAGCGTGATCGTCGCCCCGCCGAGTCCGGCCAGTGCACCGGAGATCATAACACCGATATACCGGTAGCGGGAGACGCGGATCCCCATCGTATCCGCAGCGCCCGGATGCTCCCCGACCGAACGCAGCCGGAGGCCGAATGGAGTCTTATAGAGCACGTAATACGTCAGCGCCACAACGAAGAGCGCCAGGTAGGTCGTCGGGTAAGCCTCGAAGAAGCCTTTGCCGATGACGGGAATGTCGGACAGGAACGGAATTTTCACCTTGCTGAACACTTCGTTCAGCGTCTCGGTCTGACCCGCACCGTCGTACATAATTTTGACAAGATAGACCGTCAGTCCGGCAGCAAGGAAGTTGATGACGACCCCGCTGACCACCTGATCGGCTTTGAAGGTTACCGTGGCAACCGCATGAATTAAGGAGAAGATGACTCCGAATAGCAGGGCCGCGACCAGCCCCACCCATGGGGACACCGCCCCCATGCCCGCTTCCTCCGCGGTATACGTAGCTACCGCCGCAGCGAAGGCACCGGAGACCATGAGTCCTTCGAGACCGATGTTGACGACGCCGGACTTCTCCGAGAAGATCCCGCCCATCGCGGTGAAGATGAGGGCGGTGGAGAACACCAGTGTGATATTGATCAGCTCGCCGAGCTTCAGCAGCAGATCCATGTTAAGCCGCCCCCTCTTTCTTGGATTTGCCCTTCAACGGGCGGATCAGTCCGCGGACGATGCCGTGGGCTGCAACGAAGAAGATCACGGAGCCGATGACCACGCGGATGATCTCCGGCGGTACGTCCGCGGCGAAGCTCATGCCCGCCGAGCCGTACGTCAGCGATCCGAAGAGGATCGCGGCCAGCACGACGCCGATCGGATTGTTCCCGCCGAGCAGCGCGACCGCCACCCCGTCGAACCCGTAGCCCGGCGAACCGGCCATAACGGTCTGGTAGTGGAAGACCCCCAGTACATCGACTACGCCGGCCAGGCCGGCGAAGACGCCGCCGATGAACATGGCGCGGACGATATTGCTGTTCACGTTCATCCCGGCATACCTTGCGGCTTCCGGGTTATGGCCTACGGCGCGGAGCTCGTACCCCTGCCGCGTCCGCCACAGCACGATATAGAAGATCGCCGCACCGGCCAGCGCAATCAGCGTCCCCCAGTGCACCCGGGCATTGCCCATAAGCTCCGAGAGCCAGCCGATCGTGAGAGAGGCGGACTCATGAATCTCATACGAACGCTGCTGCCCCGGCTGGAGCAGGAAGGTATTCACGATATAGTTGGCCAGGAACAGCGCCGTCCAGTTCAGCATGATGGAGGTGATAACCTCGTTCACGCCGCGCTTCGCTTTGAGGTAGCCGGCCAGACCGCCCCACAAGCCGCCGAGCACCGCACCGGCGATGACCGCCAGCGGCATGTGGATGATCCACGGCAGATCGAATTTGATCCCCACGATCGCAGCGCCGGTCATCCCCATGATGAACTGGCCCTCCGCGCCGATATTGAACAGGCCTGTCCGGTTCGCGAACGCTACGGCAAGACCGGTGAGGATCAGCGGCGTTATCTCGCGTACCGCTTCGCCGAAGTCATAGGCGCTGCCGAACACTTTGTCGAGCAGCGCAGCATACGCGACGATGGGATTATAACCCCCCACCAGCATGACCAGGGCGCCGAACAGGAGGCCGAGCAGGATGGCTCCCAGGGGCACAAGGGCCGAGTCTTTCGTCATGATGCGCATCAATTTATCCATGGGCGCCTCCTTTGCCTTCGCTGCCTGCCATGAGCAGGCCAAGCTCCTCTTCATTCGTCAGCTCCGGATCCACTTCGCCCACGATCCGGCCGCCGGAGATGACGGCGATCCGGTCGGACACGTTGCGGATCTCGTCGAGCTCGAAGGAAATGAGCAGCACGGCCTTGCCTTCGTCCCGCGCCTCGATCAGCTTGCGGTGCACGAACTCGATCGCACCGACGTCCAGTCCCCGCGTAGGCTGCGCGGCGATAAGCAGCTGAGGCTGCTTGTCGAGCTCACGGGCGATGATCGCCTTCTGCTGGTTGCCTCCGGAGAGCGAACGCGCCTTGTTGTGGATGCTCGGCGTCCGCACGTCGAAGTCACGGATGAGACGCTCCGCCTGCCGGTCAATCGCGCTGCGGTCCAGGAACCCGCCGCGGTTATACGGCGGCTTGTAATACGTCTCGAGCACCATGTTCTCGCTCATCGTAAAGTCGAGCACGAGGCCGTGCTTGTGCCGGTCCTCCGGAATATGCGACACGCCCGCCTCAGTGATGGTGCGCGGAGGCAGATTCGTCAGGGGCTGTCCCTTCAGACGAATCTCGCCCGACACGGCGGGGCGAAGCCCCGTCAGCGCCTCGATGAGCTCGCTCTGCCCGTTGCCGTCAACGCCGGCCAGGCCGAGAATCTCACCTGCACGCACATGCAGTGAGATGCCGTTCAGCGCCGGCACCTTCCGGTTGTCGAGCGCGCGCAGGTCCGTCACCTCGAGCACCTTTTCGCCGGGCTGCGCCCTGCGCTTGTCCACGCGGAAGGATACGCTGCGGCCGACCATCTTCTCCGCCAGCTCCTGCGGCGAGCTCTCCGCCACGTTAACGGAGTCGATCACCTTCCCCCTGCGGATAATCGTACAAGTATCGGCAATCGCCATGATTTCTTTCAGTTTATGGGTGATGAGAATAATCGACTTGCCTTCCCGGGCCAGCAGGCGGAGAATCTCCATCAGCTCCCCGATCTCCTGCGGGGTCAATACCGCCGTCGGCTCGTCAAAGATCAGGATATCCGCCCCGCGATAGAGCGTTTTCAAGATCTCCACACGCTGCTGCATCCCGACCGAGATATCCTGGATCTTCGCTTTGGGATCGACCATCAGGCCGTACTGCGCCGAAATCCGGGCGACCTTGTCTTCCGCGGCTTTGTAGTTAATCGAAGTCCCTTTGCGGGGCTCGCTGCCGAGAATGATGTTCTCCGTGACGGTGAACGGCTGTACCAGCTTAAAATGCTGGTGCACCATCCCGATCCCGAGCTCGATCGCCTTCGTCGGGGAATCGATGGCCACTTCCCTGCCTTTGACACGAATCTGCCCCTCGTCCGGCTGATACAAGCCGAACAGGATGTTCATCAGCGTCGATTTGCCGGCTCCGTTCTCGCCGAGCAGCGCGTGGATTTCCCCCTTCCGCAGCTGGAAGGAGATGCCGTCATTGGCTGTGATGCCGGGAAACCGCTTCGTGATTCCCTGCAGCTCGACCGCCACTTCCGGTGTACTCATGGGCGTTCCTCCTCTGTTGTCAGCGCTCAAATCAAACGACAAGGCCGGTGATTACACCAGCCTTGTCGGAGTGTGTGCATGGACTATGATGTTGGTAATCTTGGGCGGATCCCTGAATCCGCGCAGCTGCTTGGGCCGAGCGTTTCGGTTTACTTCTCCGGAACTTTGATCTCGCCGCTGACGATCTTAGCTTTGTACTCTTCTACTTTCTTCAGCACGTCTGCAGATACGTTCTTCTTCGACGTCTCCGGCAGACCTACGCCGTCGTCCTTCAGACCGAGGGTAACCTGCTTGCCGCCCTGGAACTTACCGTCGACCAGATCCGTCGTCACGCGGATCACCGCCTGGTCCACGCGCTTGATCATCGAAGTCAGCGTCACATCGTCGCCGAACTCAAGCGACTGGTCCTTGTCTACGCCGATCACCCATACCTTCTTGCCGGACTTCACGCGGTCCTTCGCTTCGTTGAAGACCCCGTTGCCCGTAGCGCCTGCAGCGTGGAACACGATGTCTGCGCCGTCGTTGAAGATCGTAGCGGCAGCAGCCTTGCCGAGGTCCGGCTTGTCGAAGGCGCCCGTGTAGTTGATCGTCAGCTTCGCGTTCGGGTTCACGGCCTTCACGCCTTCACGGAAGCCGGCTTCAAAGCGCTTGATAACCGGAATGTCCAGACCGCCGACGAAGCCGATGTTGTTCGTCTTCGTGGTCAGACCGGCTACGACGCCGACGAGGTACGCGCCTTCGTGCTCGGCGAACGTAACGGACTCGACGTTAGGAGCTTCCACCACGTTGTCGATGATCGCGAGCTTCGCGTCCGGGTTCTGGGTGGCCACCGTCTTAACCGCATCGCCCATCAGGAAGCCGATGCCCCAGGTGAGATTGTATTTATCTTTGACATATTGGTTCAGGTTCGGGATGAAATCGGCATCGCTCTTGCTCTGCAGGTACTTCACGGATGCGCCCGTATCCGCTTCAACCTTCTTCAGGCCTTCCCAGGCGCTCTGGTTGAACGACTTGTCGTTGACGCCGCCGATGTCCGTGACCATACCTACCTTGAAGCCTTCCGCCTTCTTGCCGCCTGCCGGCTTCTCCGCCGCCGGCTTGTCTCCGCCCGCTGCGCCTTCCTGCGCCGGTTTGGAGCCGCAGCCCGTGAGCACGAGCGTTGCGGCAAGCATCAGGCCTGCCGTTGTTTTCATCCATGATCTCATGATTGATGAACCCCCCCATGTTAATAAATCCCACATTATATGTAAGACCCAAGTAATAAAAGAAAACAGATTTATTATATAGCTTTTTTTGACCATCGTCCAGATGCTTCGACAATTTTTTCAGCGTCCGTGAACGTTTTTTCTGATCTTTTTCCGTCACGGGACCCAAGGGATCGCCCCGACCGTCACTTGACGATCAAGACAGGCACCTTCGCATGCTGAACGACATGATGGCTGACGCTGCCGAGCATGAATTCGCCCAGTGTGCTCAGTCCGCGCGAGCCAAGAATAATCAGGTCGCATCCGGCTTCCTCGGCGCGCGCCAGGATCACCTTGCCCGGAGCGCCCTGCAGCATCCTCGCCTCGGCTCCGCTCCTCCCTGCGAGCGCCGAACGCGCCTTCTCCACGATCGATTCGGCATGCTGGTATTCGATCCGCGAGACATCCGCCGGTGCCGTAACCAGGGCTTCCCCGAACATCAGACTCGGCATGTTGAATACGTGCACCACCTCCAGCTTCGCGCCGGGCAGCAGATCGCACAGCTGCAGCGCATGCGACAGCGCCAGATCCGACTCGTTCGAACCGTCGTAAGCGACCAGGATATTGGCATACAGCATGGGAATCACCTCGATTTATTTTTTGGGAGAACCACGGCTCGTCCCCGCTCCGCCTGCCGCAAACACCAAACGCTCCCTTTGGTTAACACCGGCCGGGAGTGGTATAATGGGGAGGAAAGAGAGGAATCGGTTATGGTTCAATTCGGAGCTCTTCATCTTCAGGCGTTATCCGGCATCGGGATGCTCGTCATGGCCGTTCTGGCCATCTTCGTGCGAAGCAGAGCAGGACGCCGGCCGGTATCCGCCGCAGCTATCATCATGCCCCCGCTCGGGATGAGCACGGGGTTCCTGATGTTCATCTCCCCTTACTTTCACCTGCCCGTCAGTTGGGCGCTGATCGCTCTGGGAGCCGGAGCTGTACTGTTTTCTTACCCCTTGATCACCAGCTCGAAACTGGAGTACAGAGAGGGCGCCATCTACGTCAGACGCTCCAAAACGTTCATATTCGTTCTCCTCGGGCTGCTCTGCCTGCGGATCGCCCTGCACACCTATATTGAGCGTCATATTTCGATCCCGCAGACCGGGGCGCTGTTCTTCCTGCTCGCCTTCGGCAGCATCGTCCCTTGGCGCCTCTCCATGCTGAGGCAGTTCCGCCGGCTCAAGCAGCAGGCCGGCTCTCCCAAGTGACGGGCGGCCAACCAGGCCTCCCTGTTACCGGCAGCACAGACCCACACCAAACAGGACGCTCCCTGGCAGGAGCGTCCTGTTGTGTGGCGGGCGGCCCAGCGCCCTCTTCAGCCTGACCGGCTGGATGTTACAGCGAGATCACCCGGCCGGTGTTCTGCGATTCGAAGGCCGCCAGAATGACCTTGAGCGAACGCAGGCCTTCCTCGCCGGATACGCTTGGAGGCGTCTTCGTCACGATCGACTCCACGAACGCATCGATGACTCCGCTCGCTACCTGCTTCTCGTTGGTTGCGATGGCGCCAACTTTGTAGCGCTCGACCGTTCCGTCACGCAGCTCGACGATCACCTGGTCGTTCGGATCCGTCCCGATCTTCAGGACTCCGTTCTCGCACCACAGAATGGTTCCGTTGTCTTCGCCCTTGTAGTACGTCCAGGAGGCAACCAGGGCGCCGATGATCCCGCTCTTCATGCGCAGTACGCAGATGGCGTTGTCGTCCACTTCCGTGCCTTCCTTGTGCTGTGTGCCGATGAATCCCGTCACATCAGCCACTTCTTCTCCGAGCAGCCAGCGGATGAAGTCCGACTTGTGCACGCCGAGGTCGCCCATGGCGCCCATGACCGCTTCCGGCTTGCGGAAGAACCAGCTCTCGCGCCCGTCGACGCTCCAGCCCTCCGGTCCGGGATGGCCGAACGACGTACGGAATGTCAGCACCTTGCCGAGACGGCCGGAGCTCAGCACTTCTTTGGCCTTCACGTGCGGAGGCATGAAGCGCTGGTTGTGGCCGACCATCAGGTAGACGCCGGCCGCCTTGGCCGCCTCAATCATCGCCTGGGCCTCTTCTTCCGTGGCTGCCATCGGCTTCTCTACGAGCACGTGCGCCCCCGCTTTGGCGGCAGCAATGGAGATCGGCGCATGCGTCGCGTTCGGTGTGCAGACGCTCACGGCATCCGGCTTGATCTCGCTCAGCATCGTCTCGTAATCCGAGAAGGCTTTGCCTCCGTGCAGGGCGGCGTAGTGCTCTGCACGCTCTCCTACCGGATCGACAAAAGCAACAAGCTCCACATGCGGATTGGCCGCATATTCCGGGATGTGGCGGTGCTTCGAAATGGAACCGCAGCCGATAACGGCAACTCTCAATTTGCTCACGTTTCAACTACTCCTTTGGATTGGTTTTTCTGATATACAGAGATCATCGTATGGAGGATTGGCGGGATAATGGTTTGGGTTACAGGCTGAGCAGGTAGTTTTCTTTGACCCAGTTCAAGCTGTTCTCCACGCTCTGCAGCGGCGGGTTCTGGCAGTTGTCCTGTTCGACGATCAGCCATTCGACACCTGCGTCCGAGGCAGCGGCGATCACGCCCTTGAGGTCTACCACGCCTTGGCCCAGCTCCAGGGTCTGCATGCTGCCCTGTTCGTCCTTGTTGAAGTCCTTGAGGTGAAGCAGCGGCAGACGGCCGGCGTAGCGCGGAATATAGGCCAGCGGATCCTGTCCGGCGAACTGCACCCAGCATACGTCCATCTCCACCTGTACCGACTCCGGCGTAGTGGACGAATACATGGCATCGAATACGTACTCGTCGCCGACATTCAATTCAAACTCGAAGGCGTGGTTATGGTAAGCGAACGTCAGCCCTTGTTTCTTTACTTCCGCTCCTACTTCCTCGAAGAAGGCGAAGAGCTTCTGCCAGTCTTCCGGCGTGCCACGGCGTTCGTCAGCTACATAAGGACAGATCAGATATTGGCCGCCGATCGCTTTGATATAGTCAATTTGGCCCTGCAGATCTTCTTCCAGGCTCTGCAGCGACACGTGGGAGCCAATGGCCTTGAGTCCGATCTCGCTCAGCAGCGCGCCGAGCTCTTCCGCCTGGAGGCCGCCGTAGCCCGCGAACTCCACGCCCTCATATCCAAGCTGAGCCACCTTGCGAAGCGTACCGGTAAAATCGGCAGCGGTTTCATTGCGGAGCGTATAAAGCTGAAGTCCGATTCCAATTCTTCTCATTGACACTCACTCTCCCTGTGCAGTTGTGTTTTCCCTATGTCACCTATCGTACCGGACATAGCCCAAAAAGAAAATCCACGATATAATCGAAACATCAACGATTTTGCTATTAATTTGCGGGGGAATCAAAGTCGACATGACGGCAAACGTACTGCTATGCGGATACTCTTACCACCGGGAGCGCTTCTACACGCATTATAAGCACGGCGTTCCCTCCTATCTCTTCCGGATTCAGACCGAAGGCTCTTCCACTGTGGTGGCCGGAGGCAGGACTTATGAGCTCGAGCAGGGCGACCTGCTGCTCCTTAAGCCCGGAGACACTTACGAGCTGCGGATCGAGGAACGGGCGGCCGGCTCCAAAGGCTCCCTCATCTCCTCCGGCGACTACTATATCGGCTGCGACGGAGCCTGGGTGACCGAATGGTGGGAGCGTTCCCCGAAGGCCGCCGTCACGCGCATCGACCTGGACGAGAAGCTCCTCGGCCTCTGGCAGCAGATTATCGCCGAGAAACGCCGGCTTGAGGACGGAGGCAGCCCCGAGCTCACCGGCTATCTGCTGAGAGCCCTCTGCCTCTATCTCGAGAGGGCCGCCACGGACACGGCGCCGGTCAGCGGCCGGCCCTTCAGCGTCACGCGCATGAAGCGGTTCATCGAGGAGCACGCGACACGCACCTTCAAGGTGGAGGAGGTGGCCCGCCACGCCGGGCTCAGCGTCTCCCGTGCCGTGCATCTTTTCAAAGAGAGCTACGGCAAGACTATGATGGAATACGCCCAGGAAATCCGCCTGACGGCCGCACTCGAACGAATGAAGTATACCTCCATGACCCTCGACCAGATCGCGGAGACCTGCGGTTTTGGCGGGTATACGTACTTTCATCGCGTGTTCAAAGAGAAGTACGGAATTTCTCCGGGGGCTTACCGGAGCGGAGGCGGCCTGACGGGTCTTGCTGCCGAACAGGCGTAACCGGCACAGAAGGCCGGGCACGGGGCCTGACAACACAAAAAAAAGCGGAAGCCCGGGTACATCCCGCGGCTTCCGCCTTTCCGTCATGATTTCGACCATTGTCCCATATAATGAAAAAGTCTCTCTAGTAGAGAGACAGGGCAAGCGAATCCTTCTCGTTCAGGGAGTGGAGAATGGCTTCACAGCCGACCACTTCGATACTGATCAAGGTTTGCAGGCACTTCTTGAGTGTACGTCTCCCGGTTTGGACTTTCTTATCCAGCGCCGTTTTCAGCAATTTCAACGTTTTCTTATTCAAGCTGTCGGCGAAAACGGGGATTTCTTTGTTTTGAATGGTCACGAACACTTTCATCCCTAACACCGTCCCTACTTTATCAAATTGGCTCATTACTATTAGGATAAATTACGATCATTAAATTAAGCTTAAAAAATTATTACAAATTGTCAACAACTTTTTGTGGAAAAGGCGGCGTACGCTCCCCTAAAGCCTTTCAGATAGAACAAATACGCGCCACGCCCAAAAGGCTGCACCCGGTATTACGGGGCAGCCTTGCTTGCGTTTCAAAATTTTTTTGGGCGTGCTTAAGCGGACCGGATATCGGAGAGAAACTGCACGAAACGCTCCGGCGGCAGGGGTGGCGAGATGTAATAGCCCTGGATCTCGTCGCATCCGAGCGCCCGCAGCAGTTGAAGCTGCTCCTCCGTCTCCACCCCTTCGGCCACGACGGCAAGATTCATGTGATGGGACATGGAGATCATCGCTTGAACAACGGAGGACGGCTGCTCCGGAAGCCCGGAGATAAAGGAGCGGTCGATCTTGAGAATGTGGGCCGGCATCCGGTTCAGCAGCGAGAGCGAGGAATACCCCGTACCGAAATCGTCGATGGCAATGCGGATCCCAAGGGCGGTCAGCTGCCCAAGCACCTCCATGATGGCTTCGTCCCGGAACGCGACGCTCTCCGTTACTTCCAGGCACAGATACTGCGGATGAAGCCCCGTTTCCTTGAGAACCGCCTGGACTTCTTCGACGAAAGGAGGCCGCTTGAGCTGCAGTACCGAGATGTTCACCGATACGGTGACCTTGGGCAATCCCATCTGCTGCCATTCCCAATTCTGCCTGCAGGCTGTTCGGAGCACCCAGGCCCCGATCTGGGCAATGAGCCCGGTCTCCTCCGCCACCGGAATAAAGCGGTCTGGCGATACCCTGCCCTGCTCCGGCGACTCCCAGCGGATCAAGGCCTCCATACCGACAAGCCGGCCGGTGGCCGCATCCGTCTGCGGCTGGTAGTGCAGGACGAACTCCCCCCGCTCCAGCGCCCGGCGCAGTCCGTTCTCCAGCTCCATCCGTTCGTTCACCATGTCGGTCATGCCGGGGGTATAGACGGCTACGCGGTCTCTTCCCTGCTCCTTGGCGGTATACATGGCCATATCCGCTCCTCGGATCAGCAGGTCGCTGCTTGTCTCGCCGCCCCGCCCGAAGGCGATTCCAATGCTCGCCGTGCTGAAAAGCTCCAGATCCCCGGCGCGCAGCGGCTGCTGGAACCGGCTCAGGATGGCCTCCGCCGCAGCCAATGCTTCGTCACTGTGCTGGATGTCCTTCAGCAGGACGGCAAATTCGTCGCCGCCCATCCTCGCAGCCAGATCCCCCGGACGCAGCAGACGCTGCAGCTCCCCTGCAGCGTACTGCAGCATAATGTCGCCCGTGTGATGACCGAGCGAGTCGTTAATGAGCTTGAACTGGTCGAGATCCAGCATCAGGACGGCAGCGCCCTTGTCCCGCCCCTGCGTCTCCTGCAGGGCCTCGGACAGACACTTGTGGAACCGCAGCCGGTTCGGCAGTCCGGTCAGGCTGTCATGATAAGCCAGATAAGCAATCTCTTCCTGGGAGCGGCGGCGCTCTGTAATATCCTTGATGGAGCCGATGAGACGCACCGGCCGTCCCTGCTCATCCCTCGTGGCCTCTGCCGCACAGTACACCCAATTGTAGGTGCCGTCCTCGTTCAGGAAGCGGAATTCGCACTCAAATGGAGTACCGCGCAGCTTATGCGACTCGCAAATCTCCTGCACGGCCGCCCGGTCCTCCGGATGGACGAAGTCCATGATATCGGCCATGCTCATGTCCGTCCCTTGACGGCCCCCAAGCTCTTGTCCCCCGAGAATGCCAAAGCGCAGCCGATTCGTCTCGATATCTAGCTCCCAGATCCCGTCATTCGTCGTGCGGGAGACCACCTCCAGCAGCTCGGCCATCTCCCGGTAGCGGTCCTTCGCCTCCAGATGCTCCGCCATCCGCTTCTTCTCTTCGGTGATGTCACGAATAATCAGCAGCATGAGGCGCTCCCCGTCCACCTCGAGAAAGTCCGATTCGACCACCACCGTCCTTTTCTCTCCTTTGACATCCAGCATCGAGTACTCGAATCCGCTCTCTCCTTCAGGGGCGGCGAAGCGTACGCGATACTTGTTCAGTGCCGCCAGCCGGTGGGCTGCCGGAAGAACATCCAGCACGGATACTTCCGTCCCGTCCCCCCCGTTGTGGACCATCATGCGGCGTGCAGCCGGGTTCATCTCCTTGATGTCCGCCTTCTCGTCAAGCAGAGCGATCCCGAACGGCGACAGATTGAACAGGGCCTCGAACTTGCGGGAGATGTGGGGAAGAAAATCATACTTGAGCACGACATATCGGACGGTGACCGCCCATACGATCGTACAGTGGAAGGCCAGCGATACGGTCCAAGACAGCCCTTCCACCCAGCGAGAGCAGAATGCGATCCCGAAGCCCCACAGGATGGAAAAGACGCTGTTGCCGAGCAGCAGGGCATACATGGCGCGGACCTTCGGCGACTGGGCCTTCCGGAGAGCATACAGGAGAAGCAGCGTCCCCGCGCTGATATACAGCAGCAGGCTGGACACCAGGATCCCGAAGATGACACCGTATTCGGAAAAACGCCAGCCGGCCGGGGTTTCGACAACATCGACCAGAAGCGTTCCCGAGACCTGAAGCAGAACGAAGGCCGCTGCCGCCGGGAAGAAGTACAGCACCGCTCTCAGCGGACGGGAGAGGCGGTCCTCAAGACGGGTGACCGACAAATAAAATTTCATGCCGAGGCCCGCGCTTAAAAAAGCGGCCGGCTCAATGACAAGGAAATGCAGCCGCCTGGCACTCTCCAGAGACATCACCATCGACAAGTAAAAGGCCGTAAAGATGACGACAAAGCAGAGAATGAAGCCGGAAGCCGCCCGGTTCGAGGGATGCTTCGGATGCCGCAGATAAATCTCTGCGGCAATATAAAAGAGAGCGAAAGCAGGCAGCAGAAAGATGAGTACGGGAGCAGACGATTGTGACAGCATCAAGATGTAAACCTCCCCAATATGTAAAGCAAGCCATTCTGCCCAAGGATGAGCAGGCATGAACGGGACATGGACATGCAGGCAGAATCAGCGAATTAGGTCTATTATCCTAATATGTATTCGTTGTTTTTGTCGTTTCTCCTCCTTCGACCCCCATTTCCTTTATTTGCTTGAGGTGTCGATTTCCCGGGAAATTTGCCCTGCAAATGACAGAAAAGAAAGAGGATCGTCAAGGGCAGCGGACGGCGATGCAAGGACGATGCTCCGAGGCGGTATAAGGATGCTGGCTCGAGGCACGGCAAAAAGCCTGCCACCTCAAAGGAAGGTGACAGGCTCTCAAAAGAACAGGCTCAAGGGCAGCCTGCAGCCAAATGAAAAGAATAATATATGCCGGTATGCCGAGCAGATTAAGGAGTCTGGTTCTTGGACTTGCCCGCAGAGGTTCCCGGAAGCGCCGGACCTGCCGGAGCTTGCGTCGACTCCTTGGCTGAAGCCGGCAGGCTCGGTCCTGCCGGCTGCTCCACCGGGATGGCCGGCAGCGGAGCCGGCGCCTCGAACTGCACCGTCAGCTTGAACGGTTCGCTGAACTCGCCGTACTTGTTCTCGGCCTTCACGACAATCTCATTGCCACCGGAAACCAGCGCAATCTCTTTGGTGATCCTGCTCTCCCCGGCAAGCACTTCATTCACATAAATCTTGGGCTTCGGATCGTATTCGTCCGCCGCCTGAGCCTTCACGGTGACGAACCCGGTCTGGGATGTATCCGGCACCTTCTCCACTTTCAGCTCCGGCGCAGGCTGGAGGATCGCCCCCATCATTGCCTTGCCGTAAGCCGTGATGACGATCAGCAGCAGAAGCAGCGGCACGCCGGCCAGGATCAGCGTCCGGCGCTTGCTCAGTACAAGCCGCAGCCAAGCCGGAGCCTGCTGCTGGCGAGCCTCCCGGAAGACCCGCTGGAATGCCTCGTTCGGCACCCGGAGCAGCCGGTCCTTCACGTCCTTCTGGCGGAAAGCTCCTTCCCCCTGTCCCTCGAAATAGCGGCTAAGGGCCGCGCGGTAGTGCGGATCAATTCCCGCCTTCGGCGGGGCGAACCGCTCATCCCCCGCGCTCCATGCGATAAAGTCATACACGACCCCGGTGCCCCGGCTGTGCGAGGACACATAATCGAGCATCGCCCCGAACTCGAAGCGCGCCCTTCCGGCGGCCCCGGCTCCGACCTCGCTGTCAGGGTGGTAGAAAGCATACGGAATTCTCGGGAAATGCTCTGCCGTAATGCGGTCTTCGAGCGCACGCCTCAGCACGCTCTGCACCCGCTCCAGCTCCCATGGCCCGAGCCCCTCCATGGCGGCGGCCGCCGTGCCCTCCCCTCCGCGCTCCAGCGTGAGCACGCGGAAGACGGCACTCAGCCAGCCCAGCGTCAGCTTCATCCCCGTGTCGAGATGAGGCAGCAGCTCGGGCCGCGGCGAAGCCAGCATGAAATCGAGACGGACGATGTCCTCGTAGGTCAGCTTGTCCGGCTCGAGGTCTTCGAGCAGCGACAGCTGGATGTCGAGCAGGATGAGCTCGCAGAGGCTCGCATAAGACCGCGCCCCTTCCCGGCGGGAGAGTTCATCCACGGCGGTATACAAGGACTGCGCGGTTTCCGTCCGCCGTCTGGCGTCCCCCCGCATCAGCTGCCGCACCTTCTTCAGCGACTCCTCGGCGAAGAAGCGCATCGGCACCCCGCCGGCGGCGTTCAGCAGAAGGCCCAGTTCCTGGACAAAGCCTTTGGCGCTGGATGTCATCTCGAGGCGGCCCGCCACAATCCGCTGGACGAGCGCAGGACTGCGCTCATACAGCTCCTCGAAGGCATCCCTAAGCAGGGCGTCGTGCCCCTGCAGCGGTTCTAGCAGGGGCAGCACACCCCCGGTCAGGTCGTCTTCTTGCTTGGCGGCCCGCTCCAGCAGATAAGACAAGCCGCGGGCGAGCTGGGGCTGCACCGCATCGCCGGCCAGCCCGCTGTATTTCACTACAAGGCCGACATAGTCGGCCTGCGTCCGGCCGCTGCTGTCGCCCGTCTCTTTGCGGAACAGGCGCTGGAACAGCTGATGAAGCCTCACCTTCCCGCTGGCCGCCTCCACCGGGTGCAGGTAGCTCACGATCCGTTCCATCGTCCCGAAGCTGTCAGCCGCGTACAGGCTGTCGCGGCCCTGCTCGATCTCGTACAGCGTGCAGAGCTCGCCATAATTCGCTACCGACAGTGCCGCCCCCGGCTCGAGTCCCTGGAGCGCCTCTTCGCAGAAGTCGAGCAGGGACTCGAGCCGGTGCAGATCATGCCGGAGCTGCCAGACATGCCTGAAGTAAGGATGGTCTTCCGGCGGCAGCTCCGCCCCCGTAATCCGGCCACCAGGCATGTCGAACAGCATATCCTTCTCCAGCTGCCGGTCCGGCTGCTTGAGGCTGCCACGCTCCACGAACGTGACGTGGATGTCCGCCTTGCCCTCCGGCTCCTGGCTGTACGTCAGGAAGCCGAGCACCCGCCGGATGGCATAGGGCAGGCAGCCATATACGAGCTCCATCAGGCGCTTCGCATCCTCCGCCGCCTGAGCGGGTTCCGCATCCAGGGCGATGTAAACCTTGCGCCTGGTGAACGGCGAGCTCATCACTGCATGCAGGAGCTGGCGGAAGCTCTCCCGGCCAAAGCCGGTGCGGGCGAGCAGCTCGTCCACCTCATGAGGCCCGGCCTCCGTATCATATTCGATATCCATGAGCTCGGGCAGCTCCTTGCCCTCCTGGATATCGTAGGAGCTGCGGAAGCCCGTGACATGGAAGAGACGCGCCGGCTCCCGGACCCAGTCCTCCGCCCGC
The DNA here is from genome assembly GCF_049942825.1 of Paenibacillus sp. S-38. Classification (NCBI taxonomy): domain Bacteria; kingdom Bacillati; phylum Bacillota; class Bacilli; order Caryophanales; family Paenibacillaceae; genus Paenibacillus; species Paenibacillus sp. S-38. The sequence continues at coordinate 976,424 of NZ_CP187970.1, read as the reverse complement.
TGGGCCGGCACGACAAACTGGTGCGTGAAGAAGGCGCTCCGCTGGCCCGTAAAATCGACCGGAACATACAGCGTCCGGCCGAGGACCAGCTCCCCGCTCTCCGTCCGGAACACGCCGAAGGCGGCCGGATACCGGTCCGCCTCCGCTTCTCCCCGGGCGAGCAGTTCCTGAGGCGCTTTGTACACGCAGTAGGGGTGGAGCGAGTTTTTGATGAAAGCAGCCTCCAGCCCCGGGGATTTGGCCACGGTGTCGAACCCTTCATTCGTCCGGAACACGCCTTCCCGGTCCCTGGTGAAGACCTGCTGCTGTATGCCTTGCTCCCGGTACACTACACATCTCTCCTATCGATATACTGAAGCTGCTGCAGCAGCCAGATGAACGGCTCGTCGACCCGCAGCGGCTGAATCACGCCCCCGACCTGCCCCTTCACGGGGTTGGTGCCGAGCGCCGAGACCGCGAAGTAGGCGGTATTCTCGAAATAGACGTCAAGCGCATCCACGAACGGTCGGTCGACTCTCTCGATGAACCGGCGGATTTCGCCGTTGATATTCTCGAACTCCGTCTGGTTCAGCGCGCCCTTATGAACGACGGGCCGGAAGACGTTGCTGTTCCCCTGGATGTATTCGCTGTCGTCCTCTTTGAGATACTGCAGCATGTCGCTTTTGGTCAGTACGACCGCAGTTGGAATCGGTGTCCGGCTCCCCTGCTGATGCGCGATGAAATTCTCGAACAAGGAGATGATGACCTCCCGCGGCTCGTCGTAGCGGCTCGCGAATTCGCCTTCCTCTTCCCCCACATTCAGCCGGATCTTGTCGCGGATCGTGCGGATCTGCAGCGGGTCGACCAGGAACAGAATACCGGATGAGTTCTGAATATGCGAAGCATAGATGTCAAGATAATCGCGCTCGACCATGCCTTCGCCCGCCACGTCGAAGAATACGAGCGTCAGCGGAGCCCGCCGGCTGTCCTTGAAGACGAATTGAAAAATGAACGGCTCCTGCTGCTCATTCGGGTTCGTCGAGCCGAGCATCGTGCCCCGCTCGAAGATCGGCTCATGATAGTTCTGCCGGAATTTGCGGGAAATGTCGGCAGTCAGCGGCATGCAGGCGGCGTCGAAATTCGCCGCCGTCGTCGTCTGCAGCGTGTGGATCAGCGAGGTCATATACACCGACTTGCCGACCTGGGATGCACCGACGATCGAGATGATGTTGCTTGGCGTCCGGCCGGCCGAGACCGGCAGCTCGTTGTGGCAGCCCGGACACAGCCGCCTGCGCGTCAGCACGCCGTAGCGGTCCGTGACGGCAGTCAGCACGTTCTCGGTGTAGGTCCGGTTCTCCGGCGGAATCGTCGAAGGCTCGATCACCGCCTCCATATCCGGCTGCGAGAGCCGGAACTTGCGCCGCCAGGCATTGAGCTTCTCGTCCTCCTGCAGCGCGAATTCACTGTCGTTCTCCTTCGTATGCCCCGCCCGGAAGACCACCTCCTCGGGCTCGAAGCGCGAGAAGCAGTGCGGGCAGACGATGCTGTAGTACGGCGGCCGCTGCGGCGGCGCGGGCTTTTTGTCGAACAGCCCTTTGATGAAACCGAGCATGGGTTTCCCTCCTCTCCTGCCAGTAATGATCCTTCTACTCCGGGACGATCTCGAACAGCTCCCCGTACTTCGGCCCGTCCGTGAAGAAGATCCGGATGCGTTCGCTGCGCCCGATCCGGATCTCCGGCAGATCCGTGCGGCCCGCCGGCAGATCACTGACCAGCGGGTAGACCGTCCCGTCATCCTTGTTCAAGGGGACGCCGCCTTCCTTCTTCACGTAGCATAAGGCTTCGCGGGGCACGGGCACCTCGCAGAACAGCCGGATCCGCACCGGACGGTGGCGGCTGAAGAGGCTCGCCCCGTATTCGACCGAGCAGCGGATCTTCGCCCTGCTTCCGCTTAGGCGGGTCAGGTTGCCGGCATCAAGTTGTCTCACCGGCGAGAGCCCGCCCGCCCCCATCACGCAGGGAAAGATGCGGAAGCACCGGGCGCCGGTAAAATCGGCCGGTACCCGGTACCCTCCATGCACCTTGTATTCCTCCCGCGTATAGAGCTTGAGCTCCCTGGCGGTCAGCCCTTCGGGCGGGTCCTCCTCCCCGGAAGCAAAGCTGTAGATGTACACATACTGAATGTCTTTCGGCCACTGCCAGGTGACGATGCAGCGGGCATCCTCCACCAGGGAGGATGCCTTCGTGATGCGCTGCCCTTCAGACCCTTCCTGCCACTGCATAAGCCCGCCTCTCTCCTTGCGACTCAAGTTCCATGCAGCCTCCGGACGCTACCGGAACTGCTTCCCGCCTCCGGGCGTACGGCTGCGTCCGTACTCGCCTCCGCGCTCCGGAAGCTCACGCGTACGGCTCCCGCGGAAGCCCGCGTTCGAGCCGCCCTGGGCCACGCCGAAGATCAGCGTGGAGAGGGACAGCACGAGCGCCAGCACCAGATCCGCTTCCCCGCGGACCAGCCACGAATCCGCGGACGGCAGGCCGTACTCCAGGAGCAGTCCGGCCAGCAGACCGGCGACCGCTCCCCCGGCCAGGAAGCTCCGGGCGAGGAAACGGTTGTCGAACACAATGCCAAGCGCCAGCCCGAGCAGCGCGCCGAGCAGCAGAAACAGAACCGTGCGCAGGATCGGAAGGAACAGGCCTTCCATCGTGCCCTCCGGCCGCTCGCCCATCAGGTGCCAGGTCGTCTTCCGCTCCGTGTAGAGGCTGCCGATCGCTTCCTTGAGAAGCTCGGCGCTCTTCACCTGCTGGAACGTACCGCCGGCGGCCACCGCAATGCTCTGCAGCAGGCGGCCGCCCTCTTCGTCGGCGCCTTCCAGGCCGACCGTGTGGATCTTGAAGCCGTTCTGGACGAACGGCGCGGTGACGGAGGCGACATCCATCGGCGAATGCCCGTCCGAGAACAGGATGACCGTTCCCGCTTGGGGCGGCGTTCCAGCCTCCTGCATGCCCCGGGCCGCCTCGGTCAGCGCCCGGCCGATATCCGTCTCGCCGTTCGGCTTGGCCGCCTCCCCGAGCCTCGTGCTGAGGTCCTGCTTCGCCGCCGCATCCTTCAGCTCCGTGATCGGCTGCACCCAGGAGAATTTCTCGTTGAACGTCAGCACGCCGAAACGCGTACCTTCGTCGATCCGCTGAATCAGCGACTGGGCCGCATGCAGGCTCTCTTCCTGCGGATCATTGCGCTTCATGCTCGCCGAGATGTCGAGCACCAGCACATAATCCCGCAGCGTCTGGCGTTTCTCCGGCTGGAACCCGTAGCCCCACTGGAACAAGGTCCCCGCGGCAAACAGCATCAGCAGCGTTGCGGGAACGAGCAGCTTCCAGCCGTCGGAAGCATAACGCTGGCGCCAGTTCTGCCCGTTGAGCTTCGGGGACAGGGTCTCCGCCAGCAAAGCGCCGAGGCCGATCCACAAGGCCAGCTGGCCGAAGTAGATCCCCATCAGCAGCGTTTCGTGGAGCCCCCCCTGATAACGGGAAAGCAGCCATTCACCAACCAGAAAGCCCGCACCGCCGCCGATCAGACAAAACACCGTCAGCAGGGGATTCCATAGGCGTCGTGATGTCATACGGCCCCTCCTTTCTCTTCCTCCGGCAGCCTGCCGCCCTCAGGTACTTCCTGAAGCACCGGCACCGCCGTGCCATGAAAGGCGTAGCCGCCGGCCGTATAGGTATCATAGTAACGCAATCCACTCCGATAGTACATGAGGTCGCTGAGACGGAAGCCGCCCATCAGGTTGAGCTTGGCCACCCCGCTCGCCCGTTTCTCGTGCACACAGCCGAGCTTGTAAGAACGATTCCCGCTCTCCGCCTCCAGCGCATACCGGATCAGTTCGCTGTCATAGTCGCCAAAATAATACTTCTCCTCATACCGGTGGGTATGCGTGAAGCGGTACACGTCGGCCCGCACCGCCGCTTCATTCTCTAGCGTCCGGTACAGGTCGCGGTACAGCTCCTCCTTCGACAGCACCTCACGGTGGTCGTAAGGAACCGCCACGTTGGCCCGCTCGAGCAGCTCCTGCTCGAACGACTGGCGGAAGAGCGCATGGGGGAACCAGTCCCTGCGCACGAAGCCGATGAGTCGCTGAATCAGCGCTTCGTCTCCCTCTTCGAGCCCCCTCGCAAGGGAACCCAGGCCCCGCTCGTCGGTATAAAAGCCCGGCCCCCGGCGGCTCTCCAGCTCAGCTTCGATCACGCCGGCTACCTGGCCGTAGTACTCGGGGATGTTGCGCCCGGCCTCTTCGCCGGCCTCCGTGATGGAGCGCCGGCTCTCTTCGCGGAGCAGCTCGCCAAGCGACTGGAGCCGCTGCACATAGGCCGCCATCCGCCGGTGGACCGCATCCAGCCGGTCCTCATAGCTGCGCAGCAGCTCCACCTTCAGCTCCCGGCGCAGCACTTCGAGCTTCTGGCCGTAGATCCGGCCGAGCAGCGCGGAAGCGGCCGCCTTGGCCGTGCCCCGCCCGCCGCCGAGCAGCCCGCCGAGCCAGGACGAGCGCCCGGCGCCGAGCGAGGAGACCCGCTCCTCGTAGGCGGCCTCGAGATCCGCCAGCGCTCCGGCGAGCTCGCGCTCGGCCTCGGCGCGCCAGTCGCGGATGACCGCCGCGAGGCTCGGCCTGCCGTCCGGCTGCGTCCAGGCGAAGGTGCACCACGGCCCGTAGTGCGGGTCGTCCGTCACCTTCGCCGCAAGCAGCCGCTCCAGCCGGCGGTCGAGCCTGGCCGCCTGCAGCGCCGCCCGGGCCTTCGATGCCGTGTTCGCCTCGAAGAAGGCGTGAGCGTGGCCGCCGTAGAGGGCACGCTCCGCATCCCGGAGCGACATGCGCTGCAGCTCGCCGGCAGGCACCGGCGCGCTCATCAGCCCGTGCATGTCCTCCACGGGATGCGGCAGCCCCGAGAGCAGCGCGCCCGCGTCGGCGTCCGGCCCGGCGGGGTCCAGCTCCAGCAGCTCGAGCAGCTCCCGCTGGCTGGGCGTGGCCGCCTGGTCCCGCTGGCGCTGCAGCAGCCGGCTGTAGACCGCTTGGAGCACCGCCAGCGCGATGGCGCCGCTAGGGCGTGACACGCGGGCGAAGCCGGCCGACGCATAGTGGCCGTCCGACGCCCCCGCCGGGAGCAGGTTCTGCTTGAACTGCCCGTGATGGTAATCGTTGTGCCGCGGATCCGGGTCGCCGGAGGTCCGCCGGTTCTTCAGCAGGATGACCTGCGCCACGGTCTCGGCCAGGATGTGACCTGCCCTGCCCGGGGGTGCGAACAGCCCGCGCTCGTCTTTGTCGCCGAGCAGATAGGCCGTGTCGAACAGCGGGCCCTGGTGGGTGACGGGCAGCTTGAGCCCGTCACCGGTCACCTGCAGGTTCGCCTCGAACCGGTACGTCCGGCGCTGGCAGGCGTCCAGCTCCCGGAGGAAGGCCACACCCAGCGCAGCCTCGTAGGCGAAGTCTTCGCCCTCCTGGCGCTCCTGCAGCAGCGCATAGCCGTCCGCCTGCACCGAGCGGAACCGCTCGCCCAGCGTGACGCTGAGCAGGGTTATCAGCTCGGGCACGAGCACGCTGTATGGGTCGTCCGCCCGGGTCACGACGGCGATGTGCAGCCGGTCCAGCGAGGCGTAGAGCCTGCCGAGCTCCGCCAGGCGGTTGTGCAGCCCGCGCACCAGAAGGTTCAGCTCGAGCAGCTTGGCCTCCGTGCTGTAGAACCGGCGGGAGATTCCGGCGCGCAGGTTCTTTTTGTCCGCTGCGCCGGCTTCCGGCACCGGGGGCTTCCAGGTCACGAGGTTCTCCCGCGGAGCAGGGTCCTCCTGTCCCACATAGAAGTAGATAACCCCTTCGTGGTTGCTCCACTTCCGCCGGTTGCCTTCATAGAGGTGCTCCAGCACGTCCCTCGAGCGGTCGCCGACGACCAGGAACAGCAGGGGATGACGCAGGCTCCGCGGCTCCTCCCCCCGTTCCCCCGAGCGCTCCGCCTCGGCGGCATAAGCTGCGGCAAAATCACGCAGTAGTTGGTTCATGGTCTTTTCCTCATTTCGGTGGGGTGCAGGAAGGCGGCGGTTGGTGCCGTTTCCTGCTGCAGAGGGCTCACCAGGCAGCCGCTTGGTTTCCAGCCTGTGCGGCCCGGCTTGGCTCCGGCCTGCTTCTTCCTTGGCCCGCTGTTTCAAGCTCAGCTTCCAGCTGCTTAGGCTGCAGCAGCCTGCTTCAGGCTTTTACTTCAAACTTCTGACCATGTCGTTCACCCGGCCGGCCACCTGCTTGTAGAACTGGTAGAGCTCTTCCCCGTTCACGTATTCGCCGCGGTCATAATCCAGCATCGCCTTCGCGTCCAGATAAGCCGCGCTCATGCTCTTCAGCTTGTCCACCAGCGGAGTGATGTCCTCTGTGGCCGTCACTTCGCCGCTCCGTCTGGACGCTTTGCGCTGCAGCAGGCTGAGGCGCTTCGGATCCAGACTGCGGAGCTTGCTGTAGATTTCAAAATCCGGGAACTTGCTGCCCTGCATCAGGTTCACGAACGGCTCCCACGGATCTTCTTCCGCGTCATGATCGTAGACATACAGTGCTCCACGCTTGGTGATCGTCCCCGTGTAGAGGCTCTCGATGAAGAGCCCGATGAACTTCTCCTCATCCTGATGGGCGTTCAGCACCGCTTCGAGCTCGTCGATCTTCGCCTGCAGCGCGCGGTACTTCGCGATCTCCTCGCGCACCCGCTTCAGCAGCTCCGGCGAGCGGATCAGGTTCTCCTTCGCCATCTCTTCGCTCACCGAACCGTAGATGTCTTTCACCGCTTCGGTTTCCAGCCCGTTGTCCACCAGTCCGCGAAGCTCCTGCACCGCTCTTTTGACTTCGCCGAGGTTCGGTCTTGCAGCCTCCAGTCCCAGCTGGTAGGCGGCCAAACGACGCTCCAGCTCCAGCGGCCTCGTCAGTACCACCTCAAAGCGGCCGACCGAGCCGTTATCCGCCGTTTTCTCCCGGACAATGCCGTACGTCTGTGCCGTGGCGAACACCCCGCGCACTTCGCCGTTGTAGCTGCGCACCCGCGGGTTGATGTACGTGTCGCCCCAGGACTTCTCCGGGATCGGCGACGGGAGGTACGTCCAGTTGACCTTGTCGGTCTGCACCAGATGGCGTCCGATGCCCTCCGGCTCGAGAATCGTGCGCTCATAGCTCTCTTCATACACCTTCAACGGCGTATAGAGGAACAGCGGCACCCCGTTCTGCGTGTTGAGCCAGAAGATGCGGTTCTTGACTTCGCTCTCCTTGATCGTGAAGCGCGAGTTCGCAATCGCATTGTCCTGGAAGTTCCGGATGCCCTTAAAAATGCTCGGCGCCTTCACCGGCACCGACACGAAGCCCCACGACGGGAAGTTGAAGTTCCCGGAGGAGTTCGTCAGGTGGAACACCGGCTTCGCCTCTTCGTACAGGCGGGAGGCCAGCTTCTGCTCGACGATCTTCTCGATCGAATCCTCGTGGCCGAATTTGATCACGAGATACTCTTCCATCGACTTCGTGATGAGCTCGCCGAACTGTTCGGTGAGAAAGTCCGATATTGACGAGACCACATCCACTTCCTGCTCCTTCACCCATTGGTTCGACTTCTCGAGCAGCGTCTGCGTGAAGTCACGGATGAGCTCGGACACATTTTTCTCATTCGTCATCTCTTCGATCAGCCTGGACATGTCCGGCACCGACACTACGTTCCAGTAGTAGGTCTTGTTGCCGCGGTGGTCGACGGACTCCTCGCCGTTCATGAGGATGGATCCGTTTTTCTCAAAAATCTTGTTCAGCTCGCTAAGAATCTCCGTGAATACCTGGTAGATCCGGGAATTCTCGTCGTTGATCAGCGTGTAGAGGTCCTCGTAGAACTCGATCATCTGCTCCATCCGCTCGCGGTCGGCGTACAGCAGGTACTCCTGGATTTTGGCCTCGATATAGGCGTCCTTCTTGCGGTCCTTGGAGATGAACGCGCTCTTCGCCTCGGTCATCTTCTGCTGCGCGCTCTCCTTGGCAGCGTCAATATCCCGCGGAATGCGGTAGAGGTTCTCTTTGAGCGCCTCGATGTACGAGGAGATCAGCTTCAGGAGACAGTAGCCCCCGTCCTGCAGGATGATCCGCGACACATAGAACGGCCCCTGCTCCGGATGGCGGAACATGCGCGTCGCCTGCTCGGTGAACGCTTCTTTGAGCTGGCCCGGCAGCTGCCGGCGTGCCTTGATGTACTCCTCGCGGGCCCGTGACAGGTAACTCTGCTCGAGCTCCGTGTCAACATGCACGACCTGCTGCTTGATCACGTTGGTGTAGGAGAGGCGCTCGGAGTTCTGGTAGCCCGGCAGCGGCTCCGGCACGTTCTTGTCGAACGCGCGGTGGATCGAATCCGGGTCGATCGCCAGCTTGTGCGCGAGCTTCTCCACATCCTCCTGCGTCGGGCCGACCTTGAACATGGTCTCCATGCGGGTGAACACGCGGTACGCCAGGTACGTCGTCATCTCTTCGATCGGCAGCACCGCCGAGGAGGCGCCGAGAATGTTGTACTGGTAATTCGCCGCATACGCCTTCGGCATCTGGTTGATGTTCGTGCGGATGTTGCTGATATAGTCATGGATCGCGAACTCTTCGCCGGAGGCCTTTTGCTCGCTCGCCATGAAGTTCGTGATATTCTCCGCCGTCACGTTCATGCAGTAATCATACGCATTCTCGAGCAGCTTGCCTTCCAGGTTGGTCGCCGAGATCAGGTGCGCCAGGTTGTACGGCGGCATCGGCGAGTTCACCGTCAGGATATTCCCGTACTGCTGCCGGAACCGGTCGCCCCGCTCGTCCACGTTCATCCAGTAGTCGAGCTCCTTGAGGGCGGCGTAGCCGTTCTTTTTGATATATTCGCGTGAATGCTCGGTCAGGCTCTTGTTCGCCAGGTTCACGTCCGGGGTAAACAGATACCCGAGCAGCGCGACCTTATCGACGCCCGCCGTACCGTAATCCCGCTCCAGAATCCCGCGGACGATGTACGAAATATCGAGGAAGCAGCCGCTCCCCGTCCCGCCGGAGAGGCCCGTCAGGATGAACACCATCAGCTTCTTGTTCGTGCCGACCGACAGTGATTTGATCTTGCGTTCGATCGTCTGCACGACCTGGTTGATCTTCGTAAAAAGGAGCAGGCGGCCCGCCTGGCGGATCCCCGAGGCGCCGTTAATCCCGTCGGTGATCGTCAGCTCCGGCGACAGCCATTCCTTGATGTACGGCTCGAGGATGCTCCGGTTCTGCAGCACACTGCCGATCTCCGGGTTCGAGAGCAGCACGAACTCCGTCATCGGATCGAGGCCTACGCCCTTGTAGCGCTTGCCCCGGTCGTGCTCGTTCGTCTCGAACGCGAGGAATTCGATGTTGGCCGGCTTCTCGGCCTTCTTCTTCGTGAACGGGTCCTGCGGCAGCTTGAAGCGCCGGTTGACCTGGTATTTGAGCCGCAGCAGGGCGTCGATGCCCGTGCCTCCGAGGCCGATGACGAGCATCGGGTTGTCGATGGTGTCGACACGGATTTTCTCGGATACGATGCCTCCCCCGAGGGAGACGTCCAGCTGCTGGATGTGTTCACGGACAATGGCTTTCAAATGGATCACTCCTTGTTTAGGTGCCTGCGGCACGATATTTGGCTAAGGGGAGGGCCCCTTGGACCCCCCATGGGTAAGGGGGTGGTCCCCCTGGCCCCCCGTATTTTTAGTTCATCCTTGGCATGGGTGCTTCTCCCATACCCGAACCCCAAGGGCGGTTCATCCCCGAAACCCGTGGGCTCTTTACCCCCGAACCCCCGAGGGCCGTTCACCCCCGAACCCCAAGGGCAGTCCACCCCCTAAATCCCCCTATAGGGGGACCCCAAAGGGCACCGGCCCTCTGGACTCACGGAAAGGTTGGCGGGAGCAGGATGGGGACGCGTTGACCGGACGCTGTGCTTAGATCGCTTTGTCCCTTACAGGGACACGCTTTACTGCGACGGGTGGTTTCTCCCCAACTCCTTGGGGCCCCCGAAACTTGCAGGTTGGTTACTTAAACCCCATGGGGCGTAACTCCCCCAGGAGGGTGTTCACCCCCTATGCCCGGTGGGCACTCACCAACCAGACCCGGAGGGTATTCCCCCCTAAAACCGGAGGCGTTCAGTCCCATATCAGGGCAATCACCCATCAGCCCGAAGGGCGTTTCCCCCATATCCGGGAGGTGTTCCCCGAACCCCGAAGGTTTTTTCATCCCCGGAACCCCGAGGGCCATTCACCCCCCGGTCACACCCTAAATCCCCCTATAGGGGGACCCCAAAGGGCACCGGCCCTCTGGACTCGCGGAAAGGTTGGCGGGAGCAGGATGGGGACGCGTTGACGATACGTTGTGCTTGGAGCGCTTTGTCCCTTACAGGGACACGCTTTACTGCGTAAGGCGGGTTCTCCCATGTAATGGGGTCCCTGAACCTTGAAGGGTGGTTACTTAACCCGTAGGGCGGTCCCCGAAACCGCCTAAATGTTGCCACCGTTAAACTTCGTACATATTAGCCAATCTAGTTACTTAAATTCAGGTGTTTTAACGATACCTTAATGGGAGGTCCCCACTTGACTCGGTATTCCCCCAAAGCGGCCACGAGACCATCTGAAGAGCGCCCACCATTGATTCTTTACGCCATTGGCCCGGCCTAGAGTAACGATTCTGGTCGCCGCAAAGCACTGCAAATAGAAGGCTGTTCCCCAAAATTCTCATGCCCCCACCGTACTGCCCTCCCAGAGCCTCTTTACCTAGAGGGATCACGATGCCGAGCATCATATTTCCGCGCCTCAGTTATGCATCTGAGTACGAGTTTGGGGGCCGTCTTTTTCACCGGCGTTCAAAATAGAGGAACTACGGTTCCTGATTGGCTTGTTTCGCGGGCACTTCCGAGCAATAGCGGAACTCAGATGCCTTATTGGGTCGAGTAGGTGCCTGCTGAGCCACATTAAGGGCGAATAGCGAATCTCAGTTCCGCTAATTGGTTTACCATCTTGATATTTACCCAAATAAGGCATCCTAGTTCCTTTATTTACCCCCTGCCCCTTGCGTACATGTTAGAAGGGGCGGGGCACGACCGAACCGGTCCATCAAAACAACGGTTAAACCGGCTAATCTTATAGGAAACGAGAAGTTAACGGCGCAAACCTTGGGCGCTGAATCTTTAACCCCGCAAATGGCCGGATAGCTGCATATTCAATGACGCTTGGGAGTGGCCGGCTCGCGGGGGGCCGCAGAAATCGGCGTCTTCGAGTCATATCGGGGTGCTCGTCTTGACTCATGTTCCAGGCTTCACCTACCGAGCAGCGACTGAGACTTCTGACTGCTGAACGGCCCGAGGTTACTGTGCATACCCGTTACCCGCCCACTCCGCGCCGTGCCCCCATCATCCTTTATAGTGGCTGTCTGCTCGCCCGCTTACCGCATCCCGCTTACTTGATATACTCCAGCATGATCGACTTGTTCACCTGGCTCAGCGTGACGCGGAGCCGGTCGCCGGCGCGCACTTCCTTCGGCTGGGCGGCATCGAAGACGCGGCCGCCCTTCTCGATGACGGCGGGCGTGCGGTTCTGCACCAGCAGCGTGTCGGACGGGCCCGGGCGGAGCACCAGGTCGCTAGTCTCGGCGAACTCGGGCGCCAGCTGCAGCAGCTGGTGCAGCGTGACCTTGCCCTTGAAGGTGTTCAGCTTGCGGTACTGCGGGCTGGTCCGCTCGCCGGTATCCTCGTCCTTGATCTCAATGACCATCTGGCCGAAGAACCCCCGATTCGCCTTGCGCCACTGGACCAGAGCGAACAGGACGGCAGCGATCACAGCCAGTACGGCGGCAATGATGCCTGCCCAGACGCCGGCACCCAGGCCCGGCTTCTCCGCAGGGGCCTCCGCCGCCGTTTGGACCGGCGACGGAGCGCCGGACTTCGCCGTGATCTTCACCGGCGCCGTTTCGCGGACAAGGTTGGCGTCCTCTACCTTGATTTTGAGCTCATAATCATGGGCTTCCGGGATCTTGTAGCTTCCTGCAATGCCCTCCGCCGCAGCAGTCAAAGGCTGCTCCACCGTTTGCTTCGTATCGAGATCGGTAACGATCAGCGAGGCCTTCAAGTTCTTGTACAGACTCGCATCGCCTACCTTCTGGCCGCCGGACTCGAGATACGCCTTCAGGCCCACCTCGTCACCAGATTTAAATACCGTGGACTTCAAAGGCTCCAGCGTTAGCTTCAGATCATAGTTGTAGACGAGATTGATGTTGATTTTATCCTTCGGCACGCCCTTCACCTGCAGCTTCCAGGAGCCCTGCGCGGGATTCAGAATCTTGAGCAGGGAGTAGGCATTCGAAGACGTAAAGATCAGCGTATTCGACGGAATCGTCTGCGGCTGGCCGTTCGGGTCGAACAGCTTCACCTCCACCGGATTCGGCGACATGATCGAGATATTCGCTTCCTGTATGCTCGCGTTCGGAATGTCAATGGCCACATCCTGATACTGGCCATTCGCCGTAATCCCCTGCAGCGGAACGACCTTGAGCTTCAAGTGGCTCGCGTAGATCTCGCTCAGGATGCGCGGCAGGTCGTCCGCCGACGAGGTCACGAACGATTTGGCGTTCGTCTCGGCTGCGATCCGCTCAAGTACGGTTTTGTTCAGCTGCCCGTCCGCGTTAAGCCCGATCGTGTAGACCGGGATGCCTTTGTCCTTGGCCTGCTTCAGCGCCTCATTCATCATTTGGTCCGACTGCGCCTGGGTGCGGCCGTCCGGCAGATCGTTATTGCCGTCGGTCAGCAGCACGATGATCGGGATGTGCCCCGGCTCCGTGCCATTCTGAAGCACCTTGACCGCCTCACTTACCCCCACGGCAAGATCGGTACGCGGTCCCCGCACAAGCCCGTCGATGAACGTTTTGACATCCTGCTTGTCCGAAGCTGTGTTCAATTTCATCAAGGCTTTCTCGCGCAGCACCTGATCGGTATAGGCGACTACGCCTACCTTGTCTCCCTGGGCCGAAGCCATGTCGACGAACATCTTGACCGCCTCGTAGCTGACCTTTTTGCCGTCGCTGTCGTTCATGGACAGGGACACGTCCACCGCCATGACCGCATCCATTGGGGAGCTGCCGGCCGCCGTCCCCGCTGCCCCGGCGGGCAGGCCCGGAACCAGGAGCACCAGGGCCATCATGAGTGTAAAAAGCATCTTGATCGTATGTTTCAAAGCGTTCCTTCCTCCATCTAGTGAATCTCCCCGCACTGTCGAACCCGGACGAATGGAGGCGGGGGCTGAAGTAGTATTTTAGATGCATTGATAGTAAAATAGCAGTGGCTGCCATCTACTAGACTTTATAGTAACTGGTGGGTAAGCAAAATTCCACTCGTCAATTCTTATAGAATTCTTAAGAAACAAGCGGCTTTATCCGGATCGCTGCCCTTTCGGACAAGGCTCGGATAGGGTATAAACCACTTCCGCCGCTTCCTTGCTGTTCGCCGGGCCGGGCTCTCCGATTGTACGCTTCCGGGGTGAAAATCCGGTGAAATGTCCCCAGCAGCTCCTATTTTCCGACGAAGGAGGACCCGACCGATGCTGACCATCCTGGTGCTGGCCCTTGCGGCCCTATTCGTGCTGTACCGTCTGTCGAGCTTCCTGCTCCTGCGGCGCAGGGATACTTCTTTGACGCAGATTGACAGCGATTTTGCTTCAAGGCTCGAACAGAAGGAGGATCGACCGTGAGCGACAAACCCTTAGCGAAAATTCCCGTCCACTTTCGTAAGACGAATCCAACGGCCCATTTGTTTCAACGGCTTCAGCTCTGCCGCAAGTGCGGGCGGTATTCATGCCTATGGCACGAGAGCTGCTTGTCCTGCGGAGCCGAAGGGACACGGATCTCAGTCGAACAGGCGGCACGCACAGTGATGAAACGCAGCCTGCAGACGGACCTGCTCCTTCTGGCGGCTCTGGGCCTGACCGCTTTTGCACTCGCCGGCTCCTTCAAGGAGATGACCGCCGCACTCGTCGGCGCGCTTGTGCTTATGGGCGTTCGGTATGTCCTCGGCAGACGGTTCGAGCCTTATATCTATAGACGTTCACTTCACCGCTTACTCCTGCAGGACGGCAAAGAAATTCGGGCTGGTCTCCTCAGCGACATTGACCATGCGGAAGAAGACCTGAAGCAGGACGACTACAAATCCGCCTATGAAAAATTCCGCGAAATCAGTTATTTTCTGCGGAACGACCCGATCAAGGTGCTCCGCCTCCTGTGCCTGAGCCGGTTTATTCTTCGAAGTGACATGGATCTCGAGCTCTCCTCTCTGCTCCCGAGCCGCTTCGACAAGGACTTCATCCACTACCTTCACGAGGTCGGTAAGGTGCGTCCGCAGTTGATCGGCAAGGATGTGCTGGACTACTGCATGAAATACCGCACGGTCATCCGGGAGATGGCTGTCGGTCCCGACGTCCTTGCTGCTGCGGCCGGCGCCGCGCTTCGCATCAAAGAGCATCTCCCGGTGTACTACGACCTGATCCTGGAGCAGGCGGAGCATCTGCCGAAGGACCGCCTGCAGCGGCTGCACCGGCTGCTCTCGGAGTCACCCGGACTGTACCCGGAGCTCCATGCGAAGGTGCTCGAAACCGCGAAGCGGCGCTATCCGGCGGATGCCGAATTTGCTCCCATTTTGTAGAAAAGGCGGCGGTGCTTCATGATCCACTTTACGTATAGGCGGGCGGGTCGTTTCAGAAATGTGGCAATTTTCTTACTTTTTGCAGCCACCCTCGCCGCAGCCGCCAAGCTCTACTACGTCCGCGAGCATCTGTCGCTCCTGACGCAGGCCCGGACCGCCCAGTCGGCGGGCGACCTCCTCACCGCGGAGGAGCTCTACAACCGGGCGCTGGCTGTGCCGGGTGCCTTCGGCGAGCACCGCGGCGAGATCGACGCCGCCCTGCTGGCACTGCAGCCGGTCACACAGGCCAAGCGTGTGACGGCCGAGCTCGCCGCCGAGGTGGAGGCCGCCTCCGCCGCGGGCGACGTGCCGGCGCTGCTGCAGGCGCACGAGCGCTACCGTGGGGCACAGTCGGCAGCCGCCAAGGCCGGCGAGGATGCGAAGCAGCGCTTCGCGGAAGCTTCGCAGGCCGCCGGCGTCGAAGCGAAGCTCGCCGAGGCGTATGCTGCGGCACGGAAGCGCGCGGCGCAGCAGCTCGAGGCGGCGGTCGCCGCCAAGGGCGAGCCGGGCGCCGACGGCGTAAAGGCGGCCGCGATCGCGGCGGCCGACCTGCTGCGGCTGCCGGCGGCCGTCTACGGCAGCGAAGCGGCGAAGCGCAAGGAGGCGAATGCGCTGCTCCAGCGCTACGACAACGCGCGGATCGACGCAGCGGCGAAGACGCAGGAGCTGGGGGCGGTGCTGCAGCTCGGCGAGTCGATGCGCAGCTGGTACGCGGCGGTGCCGTGGGAGGCGCCGTGGCTTGCGACGAAGCTGGACAAGTATGCGCTGACGGAGCTCACCGCGCTGGAGAAAAAAGACCTGCCGACGTTCCTGGCGGCAGGTAAAGCTGTGCAGGCGCATGCGGCGCTGCTCGGCAGCGGCGGCGGCAAGGCGGGCGCCTATGCGGAAGCCGCCGTGAAGCGGCAGCTCGCTCGGGCGGAGCAGCTTGCGGCGGCGCGCAAGTACGACGAAGCGCTGGAGCTGTACCGTGCGCTCGGGAGCTACCGCGACACGGCGAAGGAGATCGCCGCGCTGGAGCTGCGGCGGCTCGAGGGCGACCCCGCGGCGCTGCTGGCGAAGGCCGGCGTGAGCGAGAAGCCCACGCTGACGGCTTCCGGCAAGGCGGCGGACGGCAGCGCGATGGCCGCCGGGGCGCTGGCCGGCGAGCGGCCTCGGCTGGTGCTCGCGCGGCTGGCCGGGGGGCAGGGTGGCGGAGACGCGGAAACCGCGGGGGCAGCGGGGGCCGAAGCCGCCGTGCGGCTGAGCGAAGGGGAGCTGCCGCAGGGGCTGAAGCTGCGCAGCCTGGGCTTTGCGGGCGAGTACAGCCCGCAGGGGCGGCCTCTGCTGGCAGCCGAGGCGGTGTCGGCGGAGCGAGGGGGGCACTACCTGCTGTACGAGCTGCAGGAGGAAGGCGCGGAGCTGGAGCTCGTGCTGGATGTGGAAGCCGACAAGCTCACGGCCACCGCCAAAGGCAAGCTGACCGCCGTGCGCCCCCTGCTCGCCTCCGGCGTTCAGGAGGAGCGCCGGAACCGCAGCGACCGGGAAACGCGGCGGAATACGGACACGGATTCTCAACCTCAAGGGGAAGTCGCGAAGGGGTATTATGAGTATAAAAACGGCAGATATGAACTGGTCCACACGGAGCTTGCACAGACGACAGTGGATCAAGGTGAGCGCATGAATGAGGAGGTCCAAGCCGGCCGTGATCCGGAACGCAGCGCTGGTAATCCTGCGGCTGAGAAGCCTCTCACCATCCAGGTGGACCAGCTCACGGACCATCAAGGCGAGCTGGTCCGCTTCCAAGTGACTCTGCCTGCGGACGGTGAGGGTTCAGCCGTGGTTCGGGCCGGCAACCGTACGCTCCTGCTTAAGGGGCTGTCCACTTATGAAGGGGGCAGCTCGCTGATTACCGGTACGTACACCGGTGAGGAAGAAGTCCAAGTCAACGGCGGGCGGGTCAAGGCCTATGCCGTGAAGGTAACCGAAGTCAGGCAGCCGGCGGAGTAGTATAGAACCTTTTATAGAAACTTTTGGGATGAGCAGATTTCCTGCATGTCTTGGGTAGATAGCCCCTCTAGGAGAGCCTAACACTATCCACATTAGATGTACAAAGACCCTACTGTTCTGTAGATAGAGTCCCAAGCTGACCCGACCTGAACCCTTGGTACGGCTGGAGAAAATGATCCATAAGTATAAACATATATTCATTGTTAGCGCTGAGATGAAGCAGGCTTATCCTTGTGCTCTTCGTCCGGTTTCTCCTCTCCCATGAAAGGGCCCGGGTACGATGCGGCCTGACCTGTTGACTCCTGTCCGGCGGTTGGCAGGGCGTGTCCCAGCGAGGCGGCCGGGGAACATCTGAGTATTAACGTTACCGTCCCTTTGCACCCCAAACCCGCCGTTGCAAGAAGGTCAACCTGTCCTGCATCGAACCTCATAGCACTTGCGAAATGTATCCTAACAGGTCACGATACCGCTGCTATAGTAAGGTAGGAACGCAGGATTCGGATTTTATTACCGGAGCATTAAAAACACCTCTTCTCCGCCTCACCTCCCTATGCTATGATCAATAGTAAATCACGGTCGTGAAGCACACGCCGCTTTCTTCTCAGCCATTGCGCTGAAGGGGAAAGCGGCTTTTTGCATCTCACGGAGAAAGGAATCCATTTCGTTATGAGCTTTAAACTCACATATGAGCAATGGCTTGAAAGCCACTCTGCGCGTCGTAAGGGCGAACGGCTGCGCAGGCTGGAGGAGGGGCACGGTCATGCGGAACGCACCTTTGCCGAACAGGTTTGGTGGCCTGCCTTCGGCCAGTTTCATGACCTGCATCCGGAGTACGAGGTCTCCGACTTCAGGGACGGCAGGCGTTATCTTGACTTTGCCCTGATCCGCGGGCGCCACCGTCTCGCCATGGAGATCGACGGGTACGGTCCCCACCTGCAGCGAATCAGCCGTACCCAATTCGCCGACCAATGCATGCGCCAGAATCATCTCATTCTCGACGGCTGGAAGATCCTCCGTTTCTCCTACGACGACGTCGCCGAGAAACCTCGGATGTGCCAGAGCCTGCTCTCCCAATACATGGGCCGCTGGTTCGGGGGCACCGGTATGCATGCGGCCAAGCTCACCTCTGAGGAGAAGGACATCCTGCGGTTTGCACTCCAGCAAAATGAACCTTTGCAGGTGAAAGAGATCTGCAGCTTATTGGGCGTTGAGCAGCAGAAAGCAAGGAAGCTATTGAAACAGCTGTTAGCCTTGGGCTACCTGCACGCGTATGGCCAAAGCAGCCCCAAACGGATAGCACGTTATGAAGCGGCTTCCGGAATTTCACTGGATGATCTTGGGTTTTAATGCGAGGAAAGTGGACTTCTCAGGTTTCAGCTGCCATCCGATGAAAAACATCAGATAACTTTTAAGGGGGGCTTAACTCGCTTATTTTGTAATATAAAACATCAGATAAGTAACCAAATGAGTGATTCTCCTTCATTTCTAAGGTATATGTGATCTAAAACATCATATAATGGGTCCATTTCCCATGAACTCCAAGTTATATGATGAAATACATCACATCACTCTCATCCACTATTCACCAGGCATATATCTGAAACTCCATATAGATCAGACAACCGGTCCCGAGCCCACCTCAATATAAAAAGGATGCAGCCTCCAACGGCCTGCATCCTTTTTGATATCCACACCCCTACTTTTCAACACACAAGGGCTTGACTCAAAACCATCGTATTGCGGCGCGATCCCATTACTCCCCGCGCTTCACAAGCTTGCGCGGGTCCACCTGCGCGGACGCCGCGGGGGTGTTCAACCCCTTCGCGATCGCCTCCCAAGGGACGATCTTGAAGTTCTGGTTGATCTTCTCGCCGTTCTCGAGGTTGGCGTCATCCTGGGAGACGAAGATGCCCTGCTGGTACTTCGCTCCGAGGCCGAAGCCGATCACGTCGATGCCGTCGGTCTCCGACGTGCCGTCGACGGCCGGGCCGTCTTCGATCGTGAAGTTCGACACGTACTCGTTGGCGCCTTCGCGCTTGTAGACCGCATAGGAGTTGCTGCCCTGGCTCGAAGCGAGCAGGTAGCCTTGTCCGTCCGCGCCGTAGTACAGCGTGAGGCCCTCGACGTCGTCCTGCAGGCGGCGTCCGTCTGCGATGTCGACCTGGGCCAGCGGCTTCAAGCCGCCGTCCGGCTCGGCGCTGTACTTCCAGATGCCCGTATCTTCCTCGGCGATGTACATCGTGCCGTACTCGTCATCAGCCGCGAGGCCTTCCGACTGGGTCTCGAGCTGGAACTCGCGTACAAGCTTGCCGGTTACCTTGCCGCTGCCGTTATCCGCCAGCTCGTACTGCTCGAACTCGCCTTTCTTGCCGAGCACCAGCGCATAGAACTTCCCGCTGCGCAGACTGTGATAGAGGCTGAAGCCGTAGACTTCGCTCATCTTGGACGCAATTGGCTCCGCCAGGATATCCTTCAGCTCACCGGTTTCGCCCGAGACGGACCAGACGTCAATGGTGTTCGTCGTCCGGTTCGTCGCCGCGGCGATGTCCACCTTCGAGCCTCCCAGCGGGAAGTCGTAGCGGAGGTCGATGTTGTTCATTTTACCTGTCGGGTACGACTGCAGCTGCTTGCCCTCGAGGTCGTAGACCAGCACGCCGCCGGCCTTGTTCGTGGCGATCAGCTTGCTCTTCGACGGGTCCGCACCGTCCACCCAGATCGCAGGATCATCCGCCGCATCCTCGCCGTTCGCCACGGCTTCGGTCTCTACAGCCGCCTGAACTTCGAAGAACTTCGGAGCCTTCGGGTCATTCTGGTACTTGCCGTTCTCCTCCGTAATCAGCTTCCACAAGGCCGCCGGAACCTGCGTGCTCTCGTTCACCAGCCTCACTTCGCCGTCCAGCTCGCCCTTTTTGCCCGCAAGCCGGTACTCCTTCTCGCCGATCGTCACGATCCCGCTGATTCCGTTCTTCAGCTTGAAGACGACGGTCCGATCCTCGTCATCCCAGTCGAGCTTCGCTCCGAGAGTTTCGAGGCCCGAGCGCAGCGGTTCATAGCCAGGTTCGGCCGCAGCAGAAGCGGCGGAGGGCAGCAGCAGCGCTGCCGTAAGTGCAGTCAGATTCAAGGCGTGCAGCAGTTTCATATTCACATTCAAACTCCCGTCTCATAGTAGGATCACAGGACGAGTATACGGGAGATTTGTTAAGACCATGTATGAAGGATTTTAAGTTATTATGAAGTCTGGTAAGAAAGACGCCCCATTCGGCAGCGAATCGACAATTCTCCCTGGAACGATCTGCCTATCCCCTCAGCGGTCAGCCGGGTCCGGTAGACGGTTATCGGAGCACCGTGGTGATCCGTCGTATGAAGGATATCCGTCTGCGCCTGCCACACTTCGTCATCGAATGACAGCTCCAGGGAGGCCTCAGCCCCCTGCCAGGTCACAAGTCCCTGACGGACGGACGGTTCAGTCAGGGAGATCAGCCGCTCTTCCACCCGGCTGCCGTCCCCTGCGAACTCAAACCGGTCCAGCACCCGAAGCTCCCCTGCATCCAAACCTTCACCAGCGCCGCGCCTCCACTCGAACGAGCGGACGTAGGACGAGAGGCCCGCCTCCTGTCCGTAGGCCTTGGTCAAATCGAGCTTGAAGCACAGTACACCGTCCTGCTCCTCCTGCCGGAGCACCTCAGCCCTCGCCTCCCTGCCGGCCCGCTGCGGGGTTCCGTTGATGAGGGGCACCGAGTGGCCTTCCGAGGAATTGTGCAAATACCCGTACCGCCCGCTGCCGAAGTAATCCTTGGTATACTGGCCCGCCCCGAGATCCGCAAGCAGCGCATCCCCGGCGGCATGTACGATAAAATGCCCGAGGTCATTATGGTTATGCGGCTCGTCGTTGTGCCCGCCCTTCGCCGAGAAGGCGACCAGCCGGCCCTCATGCACGCTGCGGTCGATGAGCCAGGCCGCATCACTGAAATAGGTGCGCCCTGCAGCGGCCGGCTTGTCCGCAGCTCCCGCATGGGTCCACTGCAGGTTCCTCGCCGTATGAGGCCACCGGTAGCAGTGATCGCTGTGAACCGACGGCCTTCCCGTCATTGGAGGCAGAGGATGCCCGAACCGCGCGGCGAGGCGGCAGTTCAGTCCAGGCTGCAGCTCATGAACGGGCGAGGCGTCCGAGTAGTTGACGAACTGGGGAACGGTCAGTGCCACGCTCTCCGGGAAGGCCGCGATCCGGGCGATCTTCTCTCCTTCAAGCAGGCTTACTTTCCCCTCGGTCAGCACCTCCAGCATCTCGGCAAAGTATACGAAATACCCGAACCCGTAATTCCAATAACCGATGCCTTCCAGGCAGCACCCGTCTTCGGCATAGCCTTCGAGGAAGCACTCCATCGCACGGAGACACCGGTCAAGCATCCCGGCGAGCCGGTTCGCATCGTTCTCGAGCAGCATGGCGGCCATGCCGGCCGCCCCCGCGCAGACGGCCGACCAATTGTGCTCGGCCGTCTCCCAGTGGAAGGAATACGAGGTTTCGAAGAGGGGCCGGAACACCCGGCGTTCGATCTCCTCCCTCACCCGATAGGCGACCCAAGGATGCAGCCGGCCTTCCAATACATACAGCGTCTCGGCGAGCGCGTGGGCGGTCTCCGCTGCGAACAGATCCACGGTGGCTTCCGGCTTCACTCTCGCATCCGGAATCTCCTCGAAACGCGGGGGAAGATGCGCAGGCAGGGCCCAGGAATATTCGGAGCAGAGCTCCCACAGCAGATCGTTCAGCGCTGGCAGATACGCATCCGTTTCATCGACCAGGGAGGCCAGCGCCAGCGCCAGCAGCCGGCCCCGCCGCTCAAAGTACGGCCCCTCGAACTCCAGCCGGCTGCCCTCATCCGCGAACTTCACGAAGAGATGAAACGGGAGCACAGGCACCGGTTCCGCGGCAGACCGCTTAGCCTCCGCGCGAATCTCGTCCAACAGCCCCGCCAGCGCGGGATCCTGCCTGATTTGTCCGAGACGCTCCGGCCCCCAGATTCCCCCGGCGAGCCCAGGCGGTTTGGCTCCCCCGGCCGGTACGCTGCCGCGCAGCACGTTAAAACGGATCATGATCGCATCCTCCATTATTTAAACGTTTAAATGATAAGCTTTATTGTAAAGGAGAACATTTTTTCTCGCAAGCCCTATGGGGGTGCCTCCCCCTGCCTTAATTTTCTACAAAGGGGTAACTAACCGCTCCAAAGTATTCCCACAGAGTACACGGCGCCTCAGCCAGAGCTTATACAGCGTTTACCGTTCATCCGACGAAGCAGCTATACAGGAGCGTTTTTCCTCCCGGGCGTTTCTTCATCTTATATCTTTCTATCTTCCGCTTCAATGCATAGCAGAAGCAGACGGCCCCCTCATTCTTGTGCAAGTGGCTTCCATTAAGAACAGCCAAGAACAGCAAAAACGGTACAGCCCCTTCCCTCCCGGGAGAAACTGTACCGTCTTCTGCGATTTCCTACTTGATCTGCGCCGGCTTCAGGTTGCGGATAATGCTGACTTCCACGCGGCGGTTCTTCGCACGGCCTTCCGGCGTATCGTTCGTATCCACCGGCTGGTATTCGCCGTAGCCGATCGTACGGAACTTCTCCGGGGACAGGGCCGTGTTGCGGAGCAGGATCTTCATGAAATTCATGGCCCGCACGCCGCTGAGATCCCAGTTGCTCTCGAAGTCGCGGCGGGAAATCGGCACATTGTCCGTGTGACCCGCCACTTCGATGTTATAGCCCGGATACTGGGCCAGCATGTTCGACATGGAGACGGCCAGCGCCTGGGCTTCCGGCTTCACTGTGGCCGAGCCGGATGCGAAGAGCGCATTGTCGCGGATCGTGATCATGAGCATGTCGTTGGTCAGCTTCGTCTCGAGCTGGGTCGACAGGTTGTTGTTCTGGATATAATCGTCGAGCTTCTGCTTGAGCTCCTCAAGCTGCCGCTTCTCCTCCTGGAACGCAACCTCCAGCGCCTTCTGCTTCTCTTCCTCAGACTTCTGCTCGGCAGGCGTCTGCGGCGTCTCCGGGTTCTGCTGCTGTCCGTCCGCGCCGTCATTCTTCTTCGCGCCCGGGTTCGGGTCGCTCATCGGCACGACGTTGGACATCTCGAAGAATCCGGTGCCGCTGGTGAACGCGGCACTGAGGGACTGCATAATGGCGTTATACTTCTTGGAGTCGGTCTGGCTGGAGGCGAACAGGATGATGAACAGGGCGAGCAGAAGGGTCAGCAGGTCGGCATAGGGGATGAGCCAGGACTCATCCACATGCTCCTCATGATGCTGCTTCTTGTGGTGTTTACTCACCGCCGGCCCCTCCCTTTTCACCGTCCTCGGTATCACGCAGGGATGGCGGGATGAAGACCGTCAGCTTCTGCTTCACGGCAATGGCCGAGATCCCGGACTGAATGGAGAGCAGGCCTTCGACCATCATCATTTTCACTTCCGCTTCTTTCTTCGCCTTCTGCTTGAGCTTGTTGGCCATCGGGTGATAGATGACGTAGCCGAAGAAAATCCCGAGCAGGGTGGCGATGAACGCCGCGGAGATCAGGTGACCGAGCTTCTCTACTTCGCTCAGGTTGCTCAGTGCCGCGATCAGACCGATAACGGCCCCGAGTACGCCGAGGGTCGGTGCATACGTTCCGGCCTGGGTGAAGATTTGGGCGCCGGTGCGGTGACGCTCTTCCGCTGCCGAGATCTCCTCAAGCAGGACGTCGCGCACGAAATCCTGGTCGTTGCCGTCGATGATCATCCGCATACCGTTTCTCAGGAACGGCTCTTCGATCGAGTCCACCTTACTTTCAAGGGCGAGGAGACCTTCGCGGCGGGTAATGGATACCCACTCGATGAACATGTCCATGAGCTCTTTCTTGTCCGGGAGCTTCTGCTCCTTGAAGAGAATGCCGAACAGCTTCGGGATCTTCTTCAGATCCTCCATAGGGAAAGCGATACATACAGCGGCGGCCGTGCCGACCATGATGATCATGAAGGCCGCGGGATTGACGAGTGCGCTCAGGTGCGCACCCTTGAGAATCATGCCGACGAGTACGGCGATAAGACCTAACGCAACGCCAATATAAGACGATTTTTCCATAGTACGAGCACCCTCCAGATGGCTTAATATCCGTAATTCCTAACTCTTATTTCGGCAGATATCGACAGAATCATTAGAGGAGAAACACGCACCGGTCCGAGTTAAAATTGGCAGAAGGGCAGCCCACGCTGTAGCGGCTCCGTTTGCCGGACACGCCAAAAAGCACCGTCCTCTATTGGACAGTGCTCAGGTCACTTGCGAAAGGATGGACAGGCAGGTCTCGGGGCCAGCCGGTCAATCGATATCGTCATAGGAGAAGGCGTTCTTCCGCTTGTCCCACTTCTGCAGGATTATATGGTACATGAACTCGACCACGCCCAGCACCCCGGCGAGAATGAGCAGATCATTCATGGACAGGTTCCAGTCGTAATACCGGGATACTCCCCAAAAATACAGTCCGCCGAGACCCATATCGGCGATCGTGGCGAGCGCGTTATTGCTCTCCCTCAGGACCCACTGGTCGCCGATCACAAAAGCGATAACGGCCAGTAAGCCCGCCGCGGTGACAAGCTGAGCCGGTGAAGCCGCTCCATCGGTCAGCAGGTATAACAGCGGTATGAGGACCGCACTGTTCATCAGAAGCTTGACGGCAAATCGCAGCAGCATGTCGCATGCCTCCCTGGAATAGAAAAAGCTAGTGCTCTATCCCATACGATGCCCCAACGCTCCCCCTCTTATGCCTGCTCCTTCCTCCGCCGAGAGGAAGACTTTGATCCATGCACGTCAGAGAGCCAATCTTCCTCTGCTATTCTGCGGGGGAGGCACATCACAAAAGATCAGATCGGCCCTCCCCAATCCGACTATCCGGCACAGCCTGCTCGGTTACCGGGTTCAAGTGGTCGGCGGGCCCGATCCTCTGCCCCGACTGCTTTCTGAATGGGCGGGAAAACTTGCCGCGTGCGCTGCCATAGCTGATGAACCCCGGCATCGCCGCCTATAAGTTACGCTGTTCATCGTCACTGCTCACTGCTTCTTCTTGAAACTGCCTTGTCTTGTCTCGGCTGCTTGCCGGCCGAACTAGAGGGTGCCCGGTACCATCTCCCACTCCCGCACTTCCGCGCGGCGTGCGCCATGGAGCACGTACGGGTCCTCTGCGGCCCACTGCTGCGCCTGCTCCAGTGAGTCCGCCTTGTAGATCACCATGCCGCCCGAGCCATCCGGGAAGCGTCCGTTGGCAAAGATTCGGCCCCTCACGCGCTGCTCTTCCAGATAGGCCAGATGCTCCGGCCGGTATACCGCGCTTTTTTCTTCGTCAAGCATAGGCAGCAGTACCACGTAGTATCCCATCTTTTGCCCCCTCCCCTCTATTCCTCTCCATTATGTACCCTGTCTTCATAGAAACGCAAGATTTGGGATAACTTACTACTATTCCTATTCTGTCTAAAAGGAGGAACCGCATGGGCTTCCTGCGCCGGCTGCTGGATACGCTGCTCCCTCCCCTGCCAAACCAAAAACCCGCTCCCGCACCGCCGACCGGGCCCATGCTCTCTTCCCGCCTGCAGGAGAACCTGCTGAGGATCGGCAAGGAGTTCGGATCCTCCCCGGACATCCTCATCCGGGACTTCGAGATCGGTGCAGCCGGTGGGGTCCATGCCGGCCTGGTCCATTCGGACGGCCTGACGGACAAGGCCATCGTCCAGCAGGTCATGATGCGCTCCCTGATGCTGGACGTCCGGGAATTCCGGAGCGGCCAGGCCCCCCTCGATCCGGGCGCACTCCCGGCCTTCCTGAGGCAGACCCTGCTGACCGTGTCGGAGATGCGTGAGGCCCATACGCTCTACGAGGTATGCGAAGCCGTCTTATCGGGGGATACCGCTCTGCTCGTAGACGGCTATCCGCAGGCCTTCATCGTGGGGACGCGCGGGTGGAAGGACCGGGGCATCCCCGAGCCCCAGACCGAGACGGTCATCCGCGGGCCGCGGGACGGCTTCAATGAGACGCTCCGTTCCAACACCATGCTCATCCGCCGCAGGATCAGAGACACGAAGCTGCGGCTCGAGATGATGAAGATCGGCCGGGTGAGCCGAACGGATGTCGGGATCATGTTCATCGAGGGCATTGCGGAAGAGCGCGTGATTCAGGAAGTGAGGCGCAGACTCGGCAGCATCGATATCGATGCCATTCTGGAGAGCGGATACATCGAAGAGCTCATTCAGGATGAAGCTCTGACGCCTTTTCCCACCATGGCCAATACGGAGAGGCCGGACGTTGCCGCGGCCGGACTGCTGGAAGGACGGGTCGCCATCATCGTGGACGGCACGCCCTTCGTCCTGCTCGTGCCTTGTCTGTTCAACGAGTTCTACATGTCGGCGGAGGACTATTATGAACGGGCGGATATCTCCACGGTCGTCCGCTATCTCCGCCTCGTGTGCTTTTTCATATCGCTGCTGGGACCGTCTGCGTATATCGCTATCACGACCTTCCATCAGGAGATGCTGCCGACCGAGCTGCTCATCGGCCTGGCCTCCTCGAGAGAGGGAATCCCGTTCCCGGCCTTCATCGAAGCCCTGATCATGGAGATCATCTTCGAGATCCTGCGCGAGGCCGGTGTCCGGATGCCGCGGATGATCGGACAGGCCATGTCGATCGTCGGTGCGCTTGTCCTCGGCCAGGCTGCCATTCAAGCCAGTCTCGTCTCGCCGGCCATGGTCATCGTCGTCTCGCTGACGGCCATCACCAACTTTGTCATCCCCCACTACAGCATGGCGATTTCGGTAAGGATGCTGCGGTTTATCTTCATGGCGCTGGCGGCGGGGTTCGGGTTGTTCGGCATCCTGTTCGGAGTCATCTTCCTGATCCAGCACCTGTGCTCCCTGTCTTCCTTCGGCGTGCCTTACATGGCTCCCTATGCACCCATGGTGCCCGGAGATATCAAGGACTCCTTCCTGGGCCGGCTGAGCTGGAAACGGATGAGCACGCGGCCCAAATTCATGAGCCGGAATCTGTTCCGGCAAAAAAGCGGAGGAGGGAATGATTCATGAAGGGACCCGGAGAGCGAAGTGCCGGGGGTGTCCGCTGCTGCTGGGCCCGCACCTTGTTGGGGGTTCTGGTTCTGGCCCTCTCCCTGCTGACGGCAGGGTGTTGGAACCGCCGGGAGCTTAACGAGCTGGCTATCGCTTCCTCGATGGGATTCGATGTGGGAGACAAAGGCGTCACTGTTTCCGTACAGGTGATCGACCCCGGCGAAATCACCAACAAGAGCGGCGGCTCCTCGGCCGGACGGGCACCCGTCACCCTCTACGATGCCAATGAAGAAACCGTATTCCAGGCCATCCGGTCGATTACCACGAGGTCGCCTCGGAAGATTTATTTGTCGCATCTGCGCATTGTGGTGATCAGCGAGAAGCTCGCCAGGAAGGGGATCCGCAATATCATTGATTTTCTGTCCAGGGACCATGAGCTCCGACGCGATTTCTATATTCTGATCGCCCGCGGGTCGGCCCGCGAGGTGCTCAAGATGATGACCACCATCGAGAAGATTCCCGCCAACAAAATGTTCAACTCGATTAAGGTCACGGAAGAAAATTGGGGGCCTATGCTGGCAACGAACCTAGAGGAGCTGATAGGCAAGCTGGTGCACCAAGGCATGTCGCCCCTGGTCCCCGGCATCCGGATCAAGGGCAGCTCGGAGCAGGGCTCTAAGAAATCGAATGTCGAACAGATCGATTCTCCCGGGAGATTGGATCTGCAGGGACTTGCCGTATTCCGCAAGGACAAGATGCTCGGCTGGTTCAACCGGGAGGAAGGCACCGGTGCCAATTTTATATTGAACCGGATCAAAAGCACGGTCATCGCGGCCGGCTGCCCCGGCGGAACCGGCAAGCTGGGATCGGAGATCATACACTCGGAGACCCAGATGAAGGTTCGAAAAGAGGGGGAAACGCCCGTTATTGTGATCGAGATCCAGTCCGAAGCGAATGTATCGGATGTCGAGTGTTCCGTTGATCTGCATAAGACTCAAGTGATTCGGGAGCTGGAGCAGTCGATCAGCGGCGAGATCCGCACCATGGTGGAAGCGGCTGTTAAAGCCTCCCAGACCAAATTCAATAGCGACGTCTACGGCTTCGGAGATACCGTCCGCCGGAAGGAGCCCGAGCTCTGGAGCAAGCTGCAGGGACGCTGGGTGGAAATGTATCCGACGGTTCCGTATGAAGTCCGGGTCGAAACCAAGCTGCGCCGTACCGGAACCATGTCCCAGTCGTTTATCGAGGAGATTAAGGAGTAGATGTGTCATGTGGGCCATATCCGCTATCCTGCTGTATGCCGTAACCGCTCTCCTGGGTCACGGCCTGTATCTGTGGAGGCGCCGGATGCTGAGAGAGCTTGCCCTCTGCTCTCTTGTGCTGGCCGCCGGGATCTCGCTGCATCTGCTCTGGGCCATGAAGATCGAGGTGCCCAGCCCGTTCGTGTGGCTGAATGCAGTATACCGTCCCGTCTATGATGCGATCTTCCCGGGAACAGGGACTTCATGAGGAAGAGGAGGAGACGTGCAGCGCATGAAGCAGATCGAGAGCGGTAAAATAGCCGGCCGCCAGTACCTCATCATCGGGATCCTCTACACCATTGGGGACCCCATTCTCATTGTTCCGTCTATTCTAGCCGATCATGCACAGGGCGATGCCTGGTTGTCCGCCCTGTGCGCCTGGGCCGGAGGGCTCGGCTTCCTGCTCCTATACCGGGCATTGACCCGGGCGTTCCCCGGTATGGGGGTCACCGAGATGGCCGAAGCCGCGCTTGGGCGTACGTTCGGCCGCGGGGCCGCTCTAGCGGTTCTGCTGCCGTTCTGGCTCCTGCTCTCGGCGAGTCTGCTGCGGGAATTAAGCGACTTTACGACCACTCAGGTGATGCCGGAGACACCGATCCAGGCGTTATATGTGATCATCTTGGTCGTGGTGCTCTACGGGCTGTCCCGAGGGCTTGAGCCTATCACCCGCAGCAGCGAGATCTTGTTTCCCTGGGTGGTGGGCCTCTTCGGCCTGCTGACCCTTTTCCTGCTGCCGGAGATCAAAGCCGTCAACCTCGAGCCGGTCATGGCCCACGGCTGGCAGCCCGTTCTCAAGGGCAGCTATGCCATGCTGGCGATTCCCTTCATGGAGGTCTTCACCCTGCTGATGCTCCTGCCTTACGTCAGCGGTGCTCCCGGCCAAGCCTTCCGGCAGTATGCCTTGGCCGTGGCCATCGGCGGCTTCACCGTCGTCTTTATTATCACGCTGGCCCTGCTGACACTGGGCCCCGACATTACCGCCCGAAGCATCTACCCTACCTATGTCATGGCCAAAAAAATCCACATCGGCAACTTCCTTGAACGGCTGGAGATCATTATCACGATCTTGTGGATGATCACGATCTACTTTAAGCTGATCATCACCATGTATGCAATGGTTATTGCTTCAGCGAAGGTGGCCCGGCTTAAAAGCTACCGTCCGCTGCTGATCCCGTTTGGGACGCTGCTGGTTATTCTCGCGCAGATCATTACGCCGAACACCGTTGATTTTTATGATTTTACCTCTTCAGTCTGGCCGCTATACGCCTGCACGGTGTGTATTGTGTTTCCAGTGGTGCTGCTGGTGGCGGGGAAGGTGCGGGGGCGGGAGCTCGGGTAGTGAGCATGAAGAAAGGCTGCCGGATTCGGCAGCCTTTCTTTGTGTTGCAAGGGTTATGGTGCAGGAGTTCCCACAATAACCGATGTCGTAGTTGTGAGACCTGCAGCGGTTGTAGCTGTGAGTTCAAAGCCTGTTACGTTAGCACCAATGGTGAGATTACCATATTGGTCAACGGATACAGAGCTGTCCGCACCATTGCTCTTCACGTTGGTAACGCCAAACGTAGTACCGAACAGGTAGTTGTACTTGACTGCGTCTTGGTCGCCGCCTATTTCGTTCTCATAAGTGATTCCATAGTTATCCGTAATCTTCAGGTTCATGACGTCAAAGGCATTTCCTGGAGTCGCCTGAGCCACTGTAGCTTCGGTCTCGCCGGCTTCAATCTTCGTGGCCGTGAGAGCATCGTCCTTAACCGTAACAGAGAAGTTCTTCGTTACCGTTTCACCTTCGTTATTCAAGAAGGAGACGCTGACTTTAGCCGTACCTTTTTGGTTACCGATGACATAAGCCGTGTTATCACCAGCCACACCCGCACGGGCAATGGCCGGATTATCGGTGTAAACGGCTTGAATGGAATCCGGCAGAGCTACTTTATCACCCGCCGCATCGGTAGCAACCAACTCGATTTCTTTGGCCAGTTTGCTTAATGTAGGATCTTTTTGTTCCGCTACTGTTAACGTGCCTCCAGCATAAGTAACATCCGTTTCGGAAACGGCGTCACTGTCAAGGGTATTATACAAATCACCCATTGGCGAGATCGAGTAAGAGAGATCAGCATCAGCTGCTACGACTTCCACGTCACGCGTCACATGGGCGATATCCGTAAAGGTAGCAACACCAGCTCCAGCCTCAGTAGCTTTCTGAAGAACAACCTTCACGCGGGCAATATCTCCTGGAACAGCTGTTGCTTTGTCCAGAATCAGTTTATTTTCATCATTGAAAGCATCAAGGTCGCCTGTATATGTTGCGGTAGCATTCTCAAGTGTAAAGCCGGTTGGAAGGGATCCTTCTACACCGTTATTAGATGTTACTACCGCTACGCGATAAAGGAAGCCGTTCACCGATACATTACCATTGTTGTCCACCTGTTGGATCGTATCGAGCTCTTGACCATATTGGTCATACACGGCATACTCGAATTTGGCTTCCGCTCCAGGCAGAATTTTTTTGGCCAGATCCGTTTTGACTTTAATGGTGTCAGGTGTACGGGCATCCTGCAGCGTATACGATTTGGTTGCCACGCTGTTAGCATTCGGTGTGGCAATCATAGCTGTTACCGTGACGACTCCTTGAGCAGAGTCATTGATATCGGTCAGCTTCAGCATGCCTTTATGTTCGCCTGTCGTCTGAATCCCTTGCGATGTGGCACCCGCTACACTAAATGTGATCTGCGGATCTTCTCCATTAATGCCCACAGCATTCTCATCGCTGATGAGATCCTCGGTGCTGAGCTTGTTACCCGCTGCATCATAGGCGACGATCGGAATGTAAGCATCCTCGTCTCCCGCGGCGATAACATTATTCATATCACCAATTTCAACTTTGGTAGCCAGCTTAGTGGAGGAAACTTTGACTGTGCCTGTAGCCGTACCTGCCTGACTGTAGACGTTGAATGTGAAATCGCCGGTACGGTCAACATTATTGGCCAGAGAGAACCGGATGTCCGTGATATCATCATTGTTAAAGTCGCCAATCTCATGCTTCAGGTTTTCCTCGTAAGGTGTTACTGTGATATTGATGTCTTCCGCATCAACCGAATCTTTGTCCATGATGTTGCCGTATTGGTCATATTGGAGCAAATCGACGGTTGCGGTTTCTCCCTTGCCGGATATGGAGTCTCCGCCGGTGCTGTATTTAACCGTACCAAGCTCGACTTTGGAGATAAACGCATCCGTACCCACTTTGAAGTTCTTCGTCGCTGTAACCCGGGTATCTGTATGATAAATGTTTACAGGAACCACAGAAATTCCGGATTTGAAGTCTTCCGAGCTGGTATCCAGGGAGAGCTGCAGCTCGCCATTGTCCAGCTTTTTCAGTTGGGCATTGGCAGCATCGTCCGAATATACGGTATAAGCAGCGGAAGAGAAAGAAGCATTCTCGCCGTATTGGTTCGACGCTTTGATATTGATCAGGACCTTGTTGCCTTTCGCAATCGTATCATTAGCATTCACGAACTCAATTTTGGAGACCGTCTCATTCTCAGCCGTGAAGTCAGCCGTCGTCTTATCAACCGCATCTGCAGCCAGGCCGCCAAGCGTTACTGTGTAAGTACCTGCGGAAAGTCTGGTATCGGTCAGCGTAAGTACGGCGGACTTTTTGTCGTCGGACCACTTGGCTGTTGTCGCTACTGCAACATTGCCTTTCGTCAGTGCCAGCGTAGCCTTCTCGGCATCCGTTACGTCGCGGTTGAAGTTCACCGTTACCGTCTGTACGCCTGTCGGCTTCACTTCGGATACGGACACTTTGCCTGTTACTTCAGGCGTTGGCGTAGTTACGCCGCCTGTCAGGTAGCGGTCCATAACGACAGCTACTTGTTCGCGAGTAGCGTTCTTGCCCGGATCGAACGTTGTGTCGCTCGTACCCTGCATCAGGCCTTTGGATACGGCGTAGCCCACAGCGTCTTTGGCATAGTCGGAGATCGCTCCGGCATCCGTGAAGGTCAGCTTGTCGCCCAAGCCGGCCAGGTCGGCAGCAGGTACATTGAGGGCGCGGACGAAAATCGTCGCCATCTGCTCACGCGTTACGTTGTCAGTAGGCGAGAATGTCGTGTCGGTCGTACCGTTCACGAGGCCTTTGGCTACCGCTGTCTCAACGTAGGCATAAGCCCAGTGGTCTTTCGGGATATCCTTGAACGTCGGTGTTTCCGGCGTAACCATTTGGTCTGCAGGAACCAGGGCGCGAACCAGCATCGCCGTGAACGCGTCACGCGTCATCGTACCCTGCGGATTGAAGTTGCCTGCCTCGTCGCCTTCGATGATCTTCTTGTCGACGAGGTTCCAGATCGCCGTTTGAGCCCAGGAAGAGCTCTTGTCGATATCTTTCGGGCCGCCTGTAGGCGTAGCAGCTTGAGCTTGGCCGCCCAGCGGAATCGTCGATATCAGAAGTCCGCCGAGCAGGACTTTCGCTGTTGTGACCTTCAGGTTCGGGTACTTCTTCTTGACGTAGCTTTCTACGTCATTGCGGAGTTCACGCTGCTGCTCCGGGTTATCGCCAAGCTCCTTGGCAAACTCGGCCCGGTCCTCTGACAGGTAGATCGTGATGACGTACCCGTCGCGAGTTTTCTTAAGCTCGTCACGTAAAATGTTCACGTCGGTAACCTCCATTTTTCATCTGAATTGATGAATCTCTGCTGAGCAAACATGTGACAGGAGATTTCTTTATTACTTTTACCAGAATTTCATTCGATCATCCGAAAGATTTGCGAAATGCTCCTTGTATTTATTGACAAAAGGCGCACTCCTCCCTCCAATCCAACATCGGTCGGCTGGCGTCCTCCGTTCCTATAGGTTGAACACTGTGCCGGAATTCATGCAGAGCAGCACAAAAAGGGCGGATTTACCGCCCTTCCTGAGTACACAGCTATTGATGATGACTAGACTCCATGCTTAGTTCGTCGTCGTGGTTTGTGCCTCACGCTCGGCACGCTTTTGTTCCATCTGGGCTTTCAGCTCATCCACCGTGATCCCCAGCTCGGCCGCACGCTTCTCCAGCTTTGCCTGACGCTCCTGTTCCATCTGTGCCTTCAGCTCATCCACCGTGATGCCCTTCTCGGCTGCGAGCTCAGTCAGCTTCGCTTCACGCTCCTGCTCCATCTGCGCCTTCAGCTCATCCACGGTGATGCCTTTCTCGGCAGCAAGCGCTTCGAGGTCCTGCGGGCCATGACCGCCGCCCCGGTGGCCGCGTCCTTCTTCCATTTGTGCTTTGAGTTCATCCACGGTGATCCCCTTCTCCGCCGCTTCAGCCTCCAACTTCGCTTGACGCTCCTGCTCTCTCTGCGCCTTCAGCTCATCCACCGTGATGCCTTTCTCGGCCGCTTCCGCTTCCAGCTTCGCCTGACGCTCCTGCTCCAGCTGTGCTTTCAGCTCATCCACGGTGATCCCCTTCTCGGCTGCGAGTGCCTCGAGGTTCTTGCCGCCAGGGAAGCCGCCCTTACCGCTGCGATCGGCGCGCTCCTGCTCTTTCTGCGCCTTCAGCTCCTCTACCGTGATGCCCTTCTCCGCCGCTTCCGCTTCCAGCTTCGCCTGGCGCTCCTGCTCCAGCTGCGCCTTCAGCTCATCCACGGTGATCCCCTTCTCGGCTGCGAGCGTCTCGAGGTTCTTGCCGCCAGGGAAGCCGCCCTTACCGCCGCGCTCTGCACGCTCCTGCTCCTTCTGCGCCTTCAGCTCATCTACCGTGATGCCCTTCTCGGCCGCTTCCGCTTCCAGCTTCGCCTGGCGCTCCTGCTCCAGCTGCGCCTTCAGCTCGTCTACCGTAATGCCTTTCTCCGCAGCGAGAGCTTCGAGATTTTTGCCGCCGCGGTCCTTCTTGAAGGTCATGGACTTCACCACGGTCGTACCCGAAGTGCCTGTAGTCGTTGCTGTCGTG
Organism: Paenibacillus sp. S-38; assembly: GCF_049942825.1. Classification (NCBI taxonomy): domain Bacteria; kingdom Bacillati; phylum Bacillota; class Bacilli; order Caryophanales; family Paenibacillaceae; genus Paenibacillus; species Paenibacillus sp. S-38. The sequence continues at coordinate 942,424 of NZ_CP187970.1, read as the reverse complement.
GTGAGTTCTGCTGCAAAAGCGGAGCCCATGGCGCCCAGTGCGAATACTGTTCCGAGTGTTGTGGCGATGACTTTCTTGTTGAAGTTTTTCATGGGTGATTCCTCCTGTAAGTTGGGTTTTAGTTTTTTTAAGTAGGTTTTGTTGTTCTTCGCTGTTGTCCTTGCCCCTTACAAGATCATCTTACCGCCCCAAGCTGAAAGCATCCTGAACGCCCGCTTTACGTTTCCTTAAAACCATACTCCATCCGAAAAACAAGCCAATAACAAAAGCAGGCCCCTGTCCATGGGAGCCTGCGCTGTATCTTACTTATTAGATTGGAGGCGAGCGGCCGCTCGAGCCGCTATTAAGCCGAATGCTTCGTCGCCGCGGCACCCGGCGCGTTCGAAGCCGCCTTACGCCCGAAGAAGACGAAAGCGAACAGGGAAGCCATCATCTGCTGGAACACCATACCGATAATGGCCGGCAGCGCCACCGGCGGCGGAAAGTAGGAGATGGCGAGCACGGCGCCGGCACTGATATTGCGCATTCCGCAGTTGAACGTCATCGTGACGGCCACACTGCGGTCCCAGCCGAATAGGGCGGCTGTCCCGCGGCCGATTCCATACCCGAGCGCGACCACCAGGACACAGACCGCAGCCAGGAACAGCAGCTGAGGCGTGAAGCCGGTGAGGTAGCCCGCAATGACCGAGGAATTGATCATGATGACGACTGCCAGCCCGATCTTGGAAAAAGGCGCAAGCTTGGGGCCGAGCTTCGTTTTGACCGCACCGCGGGTCCATTGGTTCAAAGCCATCCCGAGCAGAGAAGGCACAACCACCATCCAGGCCAGCCCTTCCATCATGCCCCACACGTCCATCTCCACCTTCGTGCCGACCATGAGCGACAAGGTGAGGGGCACCAGAAATGGGGAGAGCATCGTGTCGACGAGAATCATGGATAAAGTGAGGGCAATATGTCCCTTGTACATCGACACCCACATGAAGCTGACGATCCCGGTGGGGATCGAGAGCAGGAGGATGAGTCCCGTGACCGTCAGCGGATCATCCGGGAAAGCCAGGTGCCCCACGCCCCAGGCCATGAGCGGCATCACGCCGTGAAGCACGACCAGGAACACCACGATGGGCAACGGATGTGACAGCACCCGCTTCAGGTCCCCGAAGTTCAGACTGAGGCTCCCGGAGAACGTCATAAAAGCAAAAATCCACGGCACCCACGCCGTAAAAGGGGAGAACCACGCCGCACAGAGCATCCCGATCAATACGCTGCTCGGGGTGATCAGCGGCATCCAGGTTTCCATCGTCTTGTTGATTCGCTGCAGCATAGTTCCCTCTCCCATCCGATGGCCTTCCATCCTGCATCCGAAGCAGGAAGACAGGCTCCGGGCACGTGGGGCACCCTGAGCCTGTCCAGGCCTTTTTGTATGTGTTTGTTGGTACCCGATTAAAACGTTTCAATCATTGAGCAGCTCGGCCCCAGCATCTTATTCCCTGTGCCCCAGCCGGGAAACGGCGATTGTCTCCGTCGGGGTCGCCTAGGCAGATAAAAAGCGCTCCGGGCAGTAAGATCTCCGGTGGAGGTTCCCCGGAGTGCGGCTTGGGATAGGCAATGGTCCCGCCGGCTGTCGGGGCCGTCTCCGCCGCGTCGCTCGGCAGAAACCGCTGCCCGCATGTCCCCCGGGAGACGCTCCCGGGACCTCGTCTTGGTTGGAACGCCTGCGGCTGTGGGGGCCGTCTCCTCCGCGTCGCTCGGCGGGACCCGCTGCCCGCAAGCCCCCGGGAGACGCTCCCGGGACCACGCCTTGGTTTGACCACCGGCGCCGGCGTACCGGCGCCCCGCTGATCCTCTCGGCCTCAGCTTACTTCTTCAGCTTCGCATAAGCCGCCTCGTACTCCTTCGCGACCTGGTCGCCGCCCGCCTTGCGCCACTTCTCGATCTCCGCCTGCAGGCCGGCATCGTCGATCTTGCCCATGATGTACTTCGTCTGCGCGTCGTACATCATCTGCTCGAGCTCCTTGCCCCGCTCCGAATACGTGGCCGACGTCAGGTTGAGAGCCGGGTTGAGCACCGCCGTCTTCAGGTTCTCCGGCGGGATCTTCGTGCCCTTCTCGCCGAGCGGCGTATCCTTCAGCGGAGCGACGTTGTAGCCTTCCACGTTGAAGAGCGAGTCACGGTACGGCTTCACCTCACGCTGGAAGGCGCTGAAGTCCTTGAACTCGGTTTTGCCGCCGTCCGCCTTGACGTAGTGCTTACCTTCGATGCCGCGCATCTGGAGCGTAGACATCGGTTCGTCGAGCAGCTTGTCGGCGAAGGCAAGCAGCTTCTTCAGCTCCGCTTCGTCCTTCACCTTCGACTTCGGGAATACGAAGAAGCCGTTGTTCCCGCTCTCCCCCGCGGCGCGTACGCCGCTTGGACCGGTCGGCGGCATGACGTCGTAGATGCCGTCCGGCACCGTCTTCGAGAGCCGGTCCTGCATGCTCTTCGCGTTCTGGGCCACCGCGATCCGGATGCCCACCCGGCCCGAGTCGTACATTTTCTCGGCGTCCGCATCCTCGAATGCCGCGAAGTCCTGGTTGATGAGCTTCTCGGCGAACAGCTTCCGGAACAGCTTCAGGATCTCATTGAACTCCGGTGTCACGAACTCCGGAGTGAACTTGCCCGAAGCATCGACCGCCCACTTGTTCGGCGCGCCGATCGCCACCGCCATCCGGGTTGTCATCGCGGAGACGCCTTCATTATATTTTTTGCCGAGCACCATGCCGTACGTATCGTTCTTGCCGTTGCCGTCCGGATCATTCAGGGTCATGGCTTTAAGGACATTATACCACTCATCCACCGTTACGGGGGGCTTCATGCCAAGCTTTTTCAGCCAATCTTCCCGGTAAATCACAGCCGACCGCGCGATATCGCGGAACTGGGGGATGCCGTAGATTTTGCCGTCGACGGAGATGTTATCGTAATACTGCTTGTTCAGCGCGGAGAGGTTCTTGTAGTCCTTAAGCAGCGGTCCCACTTCCCAGAACAGGTCGGACTGGATAGAGGAGATCGTCGTCGGGATGTACTTCACCCGCAGCATCATCGGCATCTCGTCCGCCGCGACCATCACATTGACCTTCTCGTCGTAAGCCGCGCTCGGGATCCACTGGATATCAAGCTGGGTGTTCGTGTAGCTCTCGATCGCCTTCTCAACCTCGTTGTCCGCGGCCGGCACATCCCCGACCTGGGCAGTCGCGAGCGTAATGCGGAACGGCGCGCTGCTCCCCGTGTCCCCTGCCGCCGCTTCAGGTGTGGCCTCGCCGGAGTCTCCCCCGCAGCCTGCAATGACTCCCGTGGTCATCACCGCCGCGCACACCCCGGCGATCCAGCGTTTGCTCTTCTTTTTTCTTTTCATCGTAACCCCTCCTTGAGATGATAAGAATCCGGCCGAAGCCCCCGAAATACGCTCCAGCCCACTCTACCGCAGGAGCCTCACCCTTTCACCGAACCGAGCAGCACTCCCTTGGCAAAATGCTTCTGCAAAAACGGATACACGAGCAATATCGGTACCGTAGCGAACACGATCACCGCCATGCGGATCGTCAGCGGCTGGATCAGCGACTCTTCGAAGGAGGTCTCCCCGATCCGGCTCTGCGCCAGGATGACGATCTCCCTCAGCAGCACCTGCACCGGCCATTTGTTATGGTCATTGATGTAGAGAATCGCATTGAAGAACGTGTTCCAGTGCGCCACCGCATAGAACAGGCCGAAGGTGGCCAGCGCCGGAAGCGAGAGCGGCAGTACGATGCGGAACAGAATATCGAGATCGCTGCAGCCGTCGATCTTCGCCGAATCCTCGAGACCGTCCGGAATCTGCTGGAAAAAGTTGCGCAGGACGATGAGATTGAATGCCGAGATCGCCGACGGAATCATGAGCGACCACAGCGTGTTCGTCAGGCCGAGCTCCTTCACGACGAAGTAGGATGGAATCATGCCGCCGGAGAACAGCATCGTGAACAGCACGCCGAGCAGGATCACCTGCCGCCCGCGGAAGTGGGGCTTGGCCAGCGGGTAGGCGAGCAGAGAAGTGAACAGCAGGTTGATGAACGTGCCGACGACGGTCACGTAGATCGATACGCCGAGGCTTTTGACCAGCGTATCCGTGGAGAAAATATACTCGTAGGCCGCCAGCGAGAACTTCGTCGGGAACAGGATCATTCCCCCTTTGGCCACTTCATGGGGATCGGTGAACGACACCGCAAGCACGTAGACGAAAGGCAGCACCGTACAAAGAGCCACCAGGATGAGCACCGCCGCATTGACCGTATCGAACAACCGGTTGCCGAGTGTCCGGTCTTGAATCATGACTTTTCTCCCTCCTTAGGGTCCCGGAATCATCAATACACGCCCTCTTCGCCGAAGCGCTTCGCCAACCAGTTCGCGCCCAGGACGAGGATCAGGCCCACGGCCGACTTGAACAGCCCGACCGCCGCACTGTAGCTGTACTGCGCCTGTGTCAGGCCCTTCATATACACATAGGTGTCGAACACCTCGCCGACATCGCGGTTCGTCGGAGTCAGCATGAGGAAAATATGCTCGAACCCGCTGTCTAGGAAGGAGCCGAGCCGCAGGATGAGCAGGATTACGATCGTGCTGCGGATCGCCGGCAGCGTAATGTGCCAGAGCTGGCGCCAGCGGTTCGCCCCGTCCATGCGTGCGGCCTCGTAGAGCTGCATATCCACGCCGGCGAGCGCTGCGAGGAAGATGATCGTGCCCCAGCCGACCTCTTTCCAGATCGACTGCGAGACGATCATCGTCCGGAACCAGCCCGGCTCGAGCAGGAAGGCGATCTTCTCGCCTGTCAATGCGAAGATCAGCTCGTTGATCACGCCGCCCTCCGTGGTGAGCAGCATGTAGAAGATCCCCACCACGACGACCCAGGAGACAAAATGCGGGATATACACCATCGTCTGGACCCAGCGCTTGAACCGCTCCTGCCTTACTTCATTGAGCATCAAAGCGAGCACGATCGGCAGCGGGAAAAAGAAAATCAGGTTGTACACGGCGAGCAGCACCGTGTTGTTGAACAGTGACCAGAACGCCGGCTCCCCGAAGAACCGGCGGAAGTGCTTCAAGCCGGCCCACGGCGAATCCAGGAAACCGAGATGCGGCTTGTAGTCCTGGAAAGCCATCACGAGGCCGTACATCGGCACATACTTGAAAACGATAAAATAAAGCACCCCCGGAAGGGCCATGAGATACAGCCACCTGTCCCGCAGGAGCTCTCTGGCCAGAGCGCCTAGGCCCGCTCTTCCCGCCGCTGCCGGGATCTTGTTCCCGGCCGCTTTTCCGTCTGCGTAATCCGTTTCCATATTGCCGCTACCTCCTGCCCTGGGAATACCCCCATTATGGACCCGGCCCCCAGGAACATCTATGCGCCGAATTTAACCTGTTTCCTAAAGCGGTTTGTATGTAAGGGTTTTCATTAGAGGCAGTGTGCCGGGGTTAACCCGCATGTGCCGCAGCCAACCTGATGACCGCCCGTGACCGGGTCCGGCATGAACGGCCTTGTCCGCTTTTGAGTGAGGGGGGCTAGCGGTGGGGATGCGGGGGCGGGCTAGCGGAACAGCGGCTTGCGAGGCGCAGGACATGCAACACTGCGGATATGCGGCGCGGCTGGCTTGCGAGGCCGTTGGTGGCGATGCGGGGCGGGCCGATGCTCGACGGTGGCGATGCGGGGCGGTTGGCATAGGGCCGGTCCCAGTCGAGTTCTTTGCCAATTGAGCACCGGCTGCATAAAGCCTCCGTCCAGCTGAAGTGTGGTCGAGGAACCGAACAGGTTCGTTAGCGGCACATTCAACAAATCCACCAACATCCCAACTGCAAGATCCGATCAGCCCATGAGGAGGGATTTTGAATTAACGGAACTCAGATGCCTTATCGGAATATTTCCCATCATTTCCCGCAATATAAAGGAACTCAGATGCCTTATTTGATCCCCGCGGCATGGAAAAAGCGCCTCATTCGGCGAAATAGCGAATCTCAGTTCCTCTATTCTCAAAATCCCCCCCGCAAGGCAGAACATAACGCATCGTAGTTCCGTTATTTTCCCATTTCCCCCTTCAATCGTTCCGTTCCAGCTCTTCCCCGCGATCCCCAAGGACGGTACCATGGCATGCCCCTTCTTTGACGAAGCGTTGGTGCAACCATCGCTTACCTCTGAGAGCTCGTCCACTCATCGTTGGGCCCAAGAGGGATCGCCGTATCCGAGGTCCGAAGCTGTCCGCCGCGGACGCCAAAAAAGGACAAGCCCCTCCATGTCACTGTGAGGGACCTGTCCTTTCCAGCTTGCCGGTCAACCGGTCATGATGCTCTACGCCAATACAGCGCTGACCGTGGCAGGCGACGAGCCACTTCGGCATTCCCGGCCATCACACGGGACCACCGCCTCCCAAGGCAGCCTGCCCCTGCTCACGCGGTTGCTCAGTGCCAGGCTGGCACCAACCGCCCTGCTCCCGCTTGGGCGAGCACCTTCGCCTTCAGCCATCAGGCCGCTGCCCGGCCCATCAGCAGCCGCTAGAGCAGCCCCGCCACCGCCAAGGCAGCAAGCCTCCCTGCTCCCGCTGGTGCTCAGTGCCCCGGCTGGCGCCATCCGACCCGCGCCAGCTTGTGCGAGCACCTTCGCCGCCATTCCTCGTGCCGCCGCCCTATGCAGCGCCATCGGCAGCCGCTAGGGCAGCCCCCCACCGCCAAAGCAGCAAGCCTCCTTGCTCCCGCGGTTGATCAGTGCCCGGCTGGCGCCATCCGGCCCGCGCCTGCCTGCGCGAGCACCTTCGCCTTCACGGCCTGCGCCGGATCAAGCTTATACGCGTAGGTGTCCTGCGGCGCCCAGTTCGGCACGCCCTTCAGCTCCGGCGTCCCGCTGTTCAGATACAGGCTGCCGGTGTCGCTCACGCTGCCCGGCAGTGCCGCCTTGTCGTAATAAGCGAACGGCGCGCTCACCGAGTCGAAGACGTTCGATTCGGAGACGACCTGTGCGGATACACCAACCCCGACGGCATACAGCGTGGAATGGCTGTAATAGTTATTGTACACATGCACCTGGCCGAAGCGAACACGCGGCACACGCTGGCCTGTACCCTCGAAGTAGTTGTGATGCATCGTCACCCGCAGGTTGTTCGCATCATAGGTCGCCGAGTCGCTCGAGCCGATCAGGGATGTTTTGTCATGCTCTTCGAAGTGGTTGTACGATACGGTAATGTAGTTCGACGATTTCTTCACCTTGGAGTCGGTCGTAATGTCCACAGCCCCGTCATGGTGCTGGTACTTCCGCCCGTAGTACAGCGGGAAGGAATGATCCGGCCGGTCACCGTCGTTGAACGTGTTATGGTCAACCCACACATGGGTGCCTCCGATAATGGAGATCGAGTCGTATTGGGAGTTCCAGTTGCCGCTGCTCCCGTCGGAAGGATCCCACTGCGGGAAAAAGTCATACGCATCCTGGAATTCAATATTGCGGATAATGACATTGTCGCTCTTGATCACCAGGTTGCCTCCGCGAATCTTCGCATCCCGGCCGAGGCCGATGAGGGTGGTGTTGGAGCCGACATTGATCTTGATATTCGCGGACTGCTTCTTCTGTGCGGCCGCTCTTGCTTCCTCCAGCGGGCCTGCCGGCGCATTCTTGCCGTAAACCGCAGGATCGTAGGCGGCCACGTAGGCTGCTTCCTCATACTTGACAATGGTTTTGCCCGTAGGCGCTGCGGCCTCCGCCTGCAAGGCCTCATCGTAGGCCAGCTGAGCATATTCCTCGAGACCCAGAGGACGGTTGTCCGCATCGACGTTCATATCGATCGTTCCCTGCACGAAGATCAGCTTCGGCACTCCGTTGCCACCGTTCGCCGCATTGTCTCCGCCCAGCGCCTCAACCAGCTCGCTGCGGTTATGGACCACATGGACGTTCTCCCTGGCGGCTTCATTGCCGCCGGTCACTCCAAGCTTGCCGGTGCCATAGGCGGCCCAGGTCACATTAGCCGGAAGCGCTTGCATAAAAGGTGACGAGACCTTGCTTCCCGCTCCCGCACCTTCTTCTTTGGAAGAAGCGGCGGATACCGCCGCGGCTCCTCCGGGCAGAATCGATCCGACCAGCATACAAGCGAGCAGAGCTTTCCATTCTTTCAACATGTGTACACGAACCTCCCCTGGTTGATGAATCCTGATGCGATGTCTGTACGGCAGCTACAGGCAGTGAAATCATCGTACAAGCGTGAGGTGCGTTACAGCAATAATCATCCCATGAGATGTCGGCCTGAGGCCGGGCAGGAATGCGGGTCTTCGCTTGTCCGAAGGCGCAGCCTTGCAGGTGCTCGGAGCTGGAGTTTGAGCTGAGCACATCCCAGATCATGGAAACCCGGCCCAGAGCTTGGTGCGAACGCAGGGTTGGACAGGCCGCGCTCCACAGCACCGGGTGTGTACGGGACATAAGTGCGGGACACCCCGCTTCCCCTCCCCTCATCTACAGTCGATGACCACACTGTAGAATCCATCCGCGGCCACCTCCTCCTAAGACTCCCGGCTTTCCCCGGGCGGGCTTCCGACAGCCGATCGGTCTCCCCACTTTTTCTACATCCGGGATATCAGCCGCTTCGACTCCAGGTACAGGCCCTGAACGAACTTCTTCGTATTCGTGCGCACGCTGCTGCCGGCAGAAGAGGACTCCCCCTCTTCCATCTCCTTCATCTTCTTGCGGATCTCGCTGAGATCGAAGAGACTCGCCGCATACTGCTCGAACTTCGGATGCGAGTAATCGATGAGCCCCAGCGAGGCGAGATGGGACTGCGCTTCCGCCACGGCCCGCCGCACCCGCTGCTCCGCCGCCTTGATCTCCTTGCGCAGATTGGCCGGGGACACCGAGGCGCCCAGCCTTGCCGAGGCTACTTCCTCGAACACCTCGCCGAGGGAGGGGAACCCGTGGTCCGAGCCCCTGGCCTTCTCCCAGCGCTCCAGATACTGCACCATGTCCAGCAGATCCCGGCTGCCGCTCTCACCGAGCATGCCCAGCTCGGACAGCACGTCGTTCGCAGCCGACAACAGGCTCCGGTCGCCGAAGCCCTGGCTGCGCTTCTCCTGCTGCGGGTCCATGCCGATGACGCTGAGCGAGCGGCGGATATCGCGGATCGACTGGTGAAGCAGCAGGTGCTGCTCTACCTTGCGGATCACCCCGATCACCTCCAGCCGGTTGACCGGCTTCGTGATGTAATATTCGATGCCAGCGGCGTACGCCTCGCCGATCAGGTCCTTCGACTCGACCTGCGAGATCATAACGAAGAGGCCGTCGAAGCTCCCTGACAAGCTCTTTACCGTTTCGATCCCGTCGCGCTGCGGCATCAGCAGGTCGATCAGCACCACGTCCACCTTTTTGAGAGCGAGCAGCCCGCTGTCCACCAGAGCCCCGTCCTCCGCTTCCCCGGCCACCTCCCCAAGGTCCTCATCCTCGATGATCTGCGCCAGCATGAAGCGGACCGCGGGATCGTCATCCACAATAAAAAATCGCATCTTCCGTTATTCTCCCTTTCCTACCTGCCCTAGCGGCAGTGTCATGCAAACTTCACTTCCCCGGCCACCGATACCCGGAAGCAGGGTCACCGTTCCGTTCAACGCTTCCACGGTCTGCTTCACGTAGCCGAGCCCGATGCCCGTCGAAGGCCGCCCGGCCTTATCGTACTTCGTCGTGAAGCCCGGCTGGAACACCATCTCCCGCAGCTTCGGCGGGATGCCTGGGCCGTCGTCGGCTACGCGGAGCACGAGACTCTCGCCACTGCGCTGCGCCGTAATCCGTACGGCGCCCCTCTCCGCGATCGCTTCCACGCTGTTCACGACAACGTTGTTCAGCAGCGACAGCAGCGTATACGCGTGACAAAGCGGAAAAGCCCCTTCCACCCACAGCTGCATATCGATCTCCTTGCCGAGCATCCGCGCGACCCGGCCGTTCGAGCGCAGCACGACGTCCGCCAGCTCCTCCACCGCCATGTAATCCGGCAGTCCGTCATCCGTGATGAGACGCGCCAGCCCGGCGTGAATGCGCTGGTTGTCCTTCTTGATCTCATGCACGCCCCCCGCCAGTGCCAGCGCTTTCTGGGCCAGCCCTTCCGTCTCTTCGCCAAGCTGCAGCCCCTTCAGCGACCGGTACAGCGCATAGCTCATCTGCGTCATCTGCTCCGCATCCTGCAGCGTCTTCTGCAGATGAAGCGACTCTTCATAGAGCTCGGAGACCAGCATCAGCATCTCCTCGTTACGCCGGCGCTGCAGGTCTGCGGCGGCCTGCGACTCCCGGAGCTTCAGCAGGTTGACGAAGCCGATCACGAAGAAGCTGCGGAAGAGCGCGATAATCGCGATGACGTTCAGGGTCGAGAGCGTGATCGTCCTGGGTGTTCCGGCATACCGGAACAGCAGCTCCGTAACCGCTGCCGTCAGCTCCAGCGGCACGCCGAGCACCCCGAGCAGCAGCGGCCGGTCCAGGCGGCTGACCTGCATGACGAAGAATGCGGTGCCATAAGCCAGGTAGTAGAACAGCGCAGGATAATGCAGCTGCAGCAGGCGCCCCCAATCGGCCTCCCCCCCGCTAAGCGCCCCAAGCCCCATACGGAAGAGCATCACGCACACGCCGGCAAGCAGCCCCGAGAACACCGCGGGAACCCCCCGGATCCAGAGCAGGAAGAAAAAGAAGGCCGGCGTGCCCAGCGAAATCCGGAAGTCATCGCCGAACGGATAGAAATGCAGCTCACCTGCCAGCGGCACCATAACCGCCATCAGGAGCAGGAGCAGCCCCTTTTCGTTTATGGCCACCACGGCCTCCACCTCCCGGTCCTTCCTGAATCGTATGATTCGACCAGTATAACCCGACGGACGGCGCTTTCCAAGCCCTCAGCGTACAGGCGGCTCCATCCCCGGGAGAAGATCGACACTCAAGCTATATCCTCTGCAAAAAGCCATGATAAATTTCATGACACGAAAAACCTGTAGGATTGTGTAGGAGCGCGTAGCCCCCCTTTTACAATAAGTTTAAAGAACAATCCTCGCATCTAGGGGAGGGAAAAGAAAAGAAAGCGCTTCAACAATAAACGCGATAAGGTGGGATCCTCTTGAAAAAATTCGGTCTAGCGTTTCAAATTGTGGTGGGCCTGATTCTTGGTATCATCGTCGGCGCCATCTTCTACGGCAATCCGGTCATTGGGACTTATCTGCAGCCGCTCGGCGATATCTTCCTTCGTCTGATCAAAATGATCGTCGTGCCGATCGTCATCTCCTCCCTCATCGTCGGGGTAGCCGGTGTGGGCGACATCAAGAAGCTCGGCAGGCTCGGGGGCAAAACGATTCTGTACTTCGAGATCGTCACGACCATCGCCATCATCTTCGGCCTCCTCGTGGCCAATATCGTGAAGCCGGGTGCCGGCCTCAATATGGAGCAGCTGACGAAGAGTGATATCTCGAAATACGTGGATACGACCGAAAAGGCGACGAACCACAGCTTCGCCGATACCTTCGTGAACATCGTACCGAAGAACATCTTCGAATCCATCGTAGCCGGCGACATGCTCGCGATCATTTTCTTCTCCGTCATCTTCGGTCTTGGCGTAGCTGCGATCGGCGAGAGGGGCAAGCCCGTGCTCGCGTTCTTCCACGGCGTGGCGGATGCGATGTTCTGGGTGACGAACCTGATCATGCGCTTTGCACCGATCGGCGTCTTCGGACTCATCGGGATCACCGTCTCGAAGTTCGGTGTGGCTTCCCTGCTCCCGCTCGGCAAGCTGGTCATCTCCGTATACGCCGCCATGTTCCTGTTCGTCTTCGTCATTCTCGGCGGGATCGCCAAGCTCTGTGGAACGAGCATCATGATGTTCATCCGGATTCTGAAAGACGAGCTCATTCTCGCGTACTCTACGGCAAGCTCCGAGAGCGTGCTGCCGAAGGTCATCGAGAAGATGGAGAAGTTCGGCGTGCCGAAGGCCATTACCTCCTTCGTCGTACCGACCGGTTACTCGTTCAATCTCGACGGCTCGACGCTGTACCAGGCGCTGGCCGCCTTGTTCATCGCCCAGATGTACGGCATCGATCTCTCGATCTCCCAGCAGGTTACCCTGATGCTCGTTCTTATGGTAACATCGAAGGGAATCGCCGGCGTGCCGGGCGTATCGTTCGTCGTCCTTCTGGCAACACTGGGCTCCGTAGGGATTCCGCTGGAAGGCCTTGCCTTCATCGCGGGCATTGACCGGCTACTCGATATGGCCCGGACGGTCGTTAACGTGCTCGGCAACTCGCTGGCCACCGTCGTGATGGCGAAGTGGGAAGGGCATTACGACCAGAAGAAGGGCAATCAATACTTGGATTCCATCAAACAGGCGGCATAACCGTGAAGGTCCGCCGGTAAGGGGAGAATGGGATGACATCAGGTCAGGTGCGGGTAGAAAAAGATTTTCTAGGTTCCCGGGAGGTCCCCGTCGAAGCCTATTACGGTATACAGACGCTGCGGGCCGTGGAGAATTTCCCGATCACGGGCTACCGGATTCATCAGGAATTGATCCGGGCCATGGCGTACGTGAAGAAGGCGGCGGCGCTTGCCAACATGGAGACCGGGCAGCTGAACAAGCGGATCGGCGAAGCGATCGCGCAGGCCGCGCAGGAGATCATTGAGGGCAAATGGCATGACCAGTTCATCGTCGATCCGATCCAGGGCGGAGCCGGCACTTCCATCAACATGAATGCGAACGAGGTTATCGCCAACCGGGCCATCGAGCTGCTTGGCGGGACCAAGGGGGACTATTTTACCGTCAGCCCCAACACGCATGTCAATATGGCCCAATCCACCAATGATGCTTTCCCGACCGCCATTCATCTGTCGACGCTGACCCTGATCGGGAAGCTTACCGTCACGATGGAGGAACTGCTCACCACGTTCCAGCGCAAGGCGCTCGAGTTCGATCCCATCATCAAAATGGGCCGCACCCACCTGCAGGACGGCGTGCCGATCCGGCTCGGGCAGGAGTTCGAGGCCTACAGCCGGGTGCTCGCCCGGGACATCAAGCGCATCAAGGCGACGCGTGAGCACCTCTACGAGGTGAACATGGGCGCCACCGCGGTCGGTACCGGGCTTAACGCCGACCCGCGCTACATCAAGCGGGTCGTCGAGCATCTCGCCGAGCTGGTCGGCCTGCCGATCACAGGCGCCGAGCACCTCGTGGATGCGACGCAGAATACGGATGCCTACACCGAGGTGTCTGCGGCGCTCAAGGTGTGCATGATCAACATGTCGAAGATCGCCAACGACATCCGCCTTCTGGCCTCGGGTCCGCGCGCCGGCTTCGGCGAGCTGCTGCTCCCGCCCCGCCAGCCCGGCTCCTCCATCATGCCCGGCAAGGTGAACCCGGTCATGGCCGAAGTCGTGAACCAGGTCGCATTCCAGGTATGCGGCAATGACCATACGATCTGCCTGGCCGCCGAGGCCGGACAGCTCGAGCTCAACGTCATGGAGCCTGTGCTCGTCTTCAACCTGCTGCAGTCCCTAGGCATGATGAACCAGGTGTTCGATGTGTTCCGCAAGTATCTGCTGGAAGACCTGCAGGCTGATGCGGACCGCTGCCGGGAGTATGTGGAGAAGAGCGTCGGCGTCATCACCGCGCTCAACCCGCATCTCGGCTACGAGGTCGTCGCCCGGATCGCCCGCGAGGCCATCGTTACCGGCCGGCCGGTCCGCGAGCTGTGCCTGCTGTACAATGTCCTCACGGAAGAGGAGCTGAACACGATCCTCGATCCTTACGAGATGACGAACCCAGGCATCGCCGGAGCGCAGCTGCTCCACCGCGGAGACCCGGAGAAGTAAGAAGGTCAGAAAGCCTGATGGTACCTGTATACAAAAACGTCCCGCCTCCCAAGGCTTCCGCCTGGGTTTGCGGGACGTTTTTATGTGCTGCCGGGAACACGCTGCTCGAATAAGCTGCCCGGACAGCAGCGGTGGCGTGCTTATGCCACCGGGAAGCGGATGGAGAGCAGATAGTCGCTGCCGCCGGGGGACGACACCTCGAGTGTGCCTCCTACCTGCTGCACCCGCTCCAGCATCGTCGTCAGGCCGAACCCGTACTTCTCCCCGGCATGGGGACGCCCGTCGTTCCAGAGGGCGAAGAGCACCTGCCCCTCTTCATACAGCAGCTCGTAGCGGAAGCGGCGGGCCTGGCCGTGGCGGATGCCGTTCGTGAGGCCTTCCTGCAGCGTGTGGAACAGCACCTTCTTCTGCTGCATCGACAGCGGCGGCAGCTGCCCCATGCTGCCCTGCACCTCCACGCCGGCCGCCGACTCGGTCCGGGCCAGCAGGCCGGGGATGATCCGCTCCAGGTCATAGTCGCTGCTGGCCGACTGCATCATATGCACGGACTCGCGGATATCCTGCAGGCTTTTGCGCACGAGCTCCCCTACGAGCTCCAGCCTCTCCATTCCCCGCTCATCCTGGCGCTGGATCAGCCGCCGGGCCGCCTCGATCTGCATCAGGGTGCTCGTCAGCGTGTGGCCCACTACGTCGTGGATATCGCCTGCGATGCGGTTGCGCTCCTCCATGACCGACAGCGCCGCGATCGCCTCAGAGCGCTCCTGCACGGTGAGCTGGAGCAGCCGGTAAGCCTCCTGCAGCTCGGCCGTCCGATCCTTCACCATGACTTCGAGCGATTCCGTGAAGGCCTGGTGCTCCCGGCGGATCCGGGCCATCCGTGTCATCAGCGCCATACTGAAGGAAGCTACAAGGAGCAGCACGCCGAGGCCGGCCGCGTTCTGCGTGAAATACTCGTAAGCCGATGAGGTTCTCAGCGACCTTAGCAAGGGAAGGGCCGTAATGATCGCCCCGCCCACATGCAGGACAGTGAAGAAGACGGCGGAGAACATACCGGTCAGAATCCAGGCGCTCTCCCCGTCCACATTCGCCCGGAAACTCCGGATAATGAAGAGCAGGGAGGTTACCGCCCCGAACGCCAGCTGAACCAGCAGTCCATTGTTGTAGAAGCTGCGGAAGGTCTGCACATCCATCAGGAAGATGAGCGGTACCGTTGCCGCGCTGAACGCGAACAAGACATAGGCCTGCAGGCGGAACAGCTTATTCCCCTTCTCTCTGGCAAAGTGGTGCAGGAACAAAAAGAAGGCGCCGGTGGCCGTAATCCCCGGCAGATCGGCCATATAGACGGGCAGGGCCGTATGCGGAAGCAGCTGGAACGTCTCCAGGCGCAGCAGATAGGCAAGCCCCGCGGCCCAGGACAGAAGCGCGAAGCTGAGATAGGACGGATCCCGGTGCGACCGGATCCAGAAGAAGAGCGAACCGCTGCCGAGCAGGGCAAAGAAAAGCACGTACAAAAACCCGACCACGTCATGCCGGATCATCTCGGCAAGCAGGGAGCTGCCTTCCCCCAGAGTAAAGGAGGTCCCGATCGTAGTGCCGGGGCTGAAACGGGTAATCCGCACCATCAGGGTCTGAGGCGGAGGGTCCGCCGGAAGCCGGTACATTTTCCAGCCGAAGCCGCCATGCGTGTATCGGTCCTCCCCGTTCGGATACCGTCCGCCGAGCAGTTCACCGTCCGCGTACACTTCATAATTGAACTGCCGCTGCACCTGCAGGTACGGATCGCGCCAGCCTCCTTCTTTGGCCGGGAGCGTGATCCGAATCCAGAAGTTTCCCGTATGGGACTGCCCTTCCGGGGACTGCTGCACCTCACGCAGAGAACGCCAGTCGGCTGAAGCGGGGTCGGGACGTCCGCCGGACTCCGGCAGATCCCCGAGCACAGCCTCCCACGGCGCTCCGGCATCCAGCACGGCCGTGCCTGCGGCTGAAGAACGCCGAAAATCTCCGCCCAGGAGCAGGGAAGCCGCCGCCAGCAGCAGCACCGCCAGCAGGACGAACACGGCGTAAGGCCACAGCCGGAACGCCGGACGCTGCAGCCCGTCGGTTGAATTCATCAGGTATCACTCCATCGTCGAATGCTTTTGTTTGTTATCGTTGTTTGAATAGAGGCCGGACCACGTTCATCCGGGCCGACTACAGTAGTATACCTTCCGCTCCCTGAGGCTGACAATGAGCACTTGCGGTACTTCGACTCCTGGCTTCACGCAAGAAGACAAGAGGAATCAATTTCCGGGCGCACACGTTAACAAAAGGGTTAGAATTAAGGCGGACCTTATGCTATGCTAGAGAAGAATAGAAGAAGGAGGCGTTGGAAGTGAGCAAGCCCTGGTCCCAAATCATGTCGGAATCCTTCATGGAACAGTACCCTCTGGTGTCCGACATGCCGTTTCAGAAAAGACGCTGCTGGAATTATGAAAACGGATGCATCCTGACCGCGTTCGAGCGCATGTGGCGCAAGACCGGGGATGACCGTTACTGGAATTATATCCGGGAGAATATGGACCTGTTCATCCGCGAGGATGGAACGATCGACACCTATTCCCTGGAAGAATACAATGTGGACATGATCAACCAAGGCAAGACCTTGTTCTTCATGTACGAGCGGACCGGCGAGGCCAAGTACCGCAAGGCGCTGGACCTGCTGGTCACCCAGCTCAAGGGCCATCCGCGCACGAGCGAGGGCGGACTGTGGCACAAGAAGATTTATCCGTTCCAAATGTGGCTCGACGGCGTGTATATGACCTCCCCGCTTCTCGCCCAATATGCAAGCCAGTTCGATGAGCACGAATGGTACGATGATATTGCCAACGAAATTCTGCTCATGGAGCGCGTATCCCGTGACCCGAAGACCGGCCTGCTCTATCACGGCTGGGATGAGAGCCGCGAACAGCGCTGGGCCGATCCGGTAACCGGCTGCTCGCCGGAATTCTGGGGCCGCGCAGTCGGCTGGTACGTCATGGCCATCGTGGATGTGCTTGATTACCTTCCGGTGGACCATCCGAAGCGCGGACAGATCATCGGGATCTTCTACCGCTTGGCGGAAGCCATTGTCGCCGTACAGGATGAGGAAAGCGGCCTCTGGTACCAGGTACTGAACAAGGGCGGCGAGAAAGGCAATTATCTGGAAGCCTCCGCGTCTGCCATGTTCACGTGTGCACTTGCCAAGGGCGCCAACAAGGGCTACCTCGGCGGCTGGGCGCTCGAATCGGCCCGCCGCGGCTACCAAGGCCTGCTGGACCGCTACGTCGAGCGAGACGAAGACGGCACGCTGCACCTGAACGGCATCTGCAGCGTGGCGGGCCTCGGCAACAAGCCTTACCGCGACGGCTCCTACGAGTACTATCTCAGCGAGCCGATCCGCCGCGATGATCCGAAGGGTTTCGCCCCGTTCGTCATGGCCTGCCTCGAGATCGAAGCTGCGGCAAAAGCTCCGATAGAAGCCGCGGTAGAAGCGAACAAGTAAGTTCCGTACGGCAGGCGATGTTCCGCACATCCGCTGCTGCCGCTGCACCCAAGCCTCCAATTCCTGCCGGGAATGGAGGCTTTTCTGCATTGTGAAGCGAAGAGGAAGGCTTCGCCTCTGTCTGGTGCAGCTTTAAGAGCCGCCTCCTTCCTGCCTGTCCTCCATCGAATACGCCAAGGAGCGAGAGGAATGATTTCCTCCCGCCCGCTTGACGCTAAGCTTTTGTTCCCCCTGCCGCACCGATCAAGGATATACGTTGATCCGCCGCATGATTTGAGCCACGTTATCGAAAAGATAAATGCTGCCCGCCTCATCCACCGTAAACAGATTCGCTTCATCGACTGTCAGTTTGCCGGGTTCGTTCGGGTACTGATCTTCATACTGCTCCGTCTGCGGATTGTAGAAACCTTTGTTGTAGGTGAGCTTATCGAGGGCGAGATAGACCGAAGCCTCCCCCTTTAGGTTGATCTGGTACACCTTCACCCCATCGGCCGCATAGAAGAATCCGCCCGAAGCCGTCATCGCCTTCATCTTCTCCAGCTCTACTTTGCCCTGGAGCTCGAAGCCCTTCGGCCCCGCTTTGTAGACGGCCTTGGTACTCTTATCCAGGACATATATTTCGCCGTCTTTCACCAGGGAAACCATCTCGCTGGACGTATCGGTAGGCGTGCTCCCAAGGAATGTGCTTGCCCCATCCGTCCCCACCGAATAGAAGGACTGATGATACAGGTCCGTATAGAACATGCTTCCATCCGACAAAACCGTAAAGAGGTTGCGTCCGGTGTGGTAATTGGTTCCTTTATCCGGAGAAACGGCGGTGAGCTTCACTTCGGGATACACCTCGTACATCAGAATGCGCGGGTACTCCGGGTCGATGCTCTCCCCCATCACATACAGCTTGCCCGTTCCCTCGCTGTAATGAAGCCGGGCAGGCACGAATTTCCCGTAATCGAACCGGCGGCTCGTCCCCTTGTCATCCTTGTAGGTGAAGCTGAACTTTTGGTCGAGAGAACGGACCAGACTCATCGCAAGGCCGGGCACGTTCGTATCATACTTCAAAATCTTGAACTCCCCGTATCCGATGATGCCCCCGCTGTTCTTGTCACTCTGAAGAACATATACGTGGTCTTTCTTGTCCGACACCACGCTGTGAACCTCGACCTTCACTCCGGTTGTCGCGAACATGTACACCTGCTTAACCTTCCCAGCGTTGGGATCCACCGTCAGATTATCCACCGTCGGGCTCTCCAGCTTCTGCCGCACAGGCTCCGCCGCCGGCGCCTCTCTTGGCGGCGGATACGTCGGCTTCTTCTCGGGCGGCAGCGCCGGAGGCGTCCCCTGCTCTGCAGCCGGCGTCAGGGTGATCGTCTTCGTCGCCGCATCATACGCGACGTCCTGATGCAGCTGCTCCGCCACGAACCGCAGGGGAACGAGCGTCGTGCCGCTGCGGATGAAGGCGGGCTGCTCGAGTACGGCCGTCTGGCCGTCCACCTCTGCCTCCGCGCGGTCAACCGTCAGCCGGATGGTGCGCTCTCCCTGCTTCAGGGTAATCGTGCGGGCGGTTCCATTCCACTCGACGGCTGCGCCCAGGGCTTCGCTGATGAACCGCAGCGGCACCATCGTCGTGCTGCCCATGAGCTCCGGCGGGGTCTCCAGCGCAACCGGCTGGCCGTTCCTCAGCGCAGCGGTATCATTCAGTCTCAGCTGAATGCCGGTGTCCGCTCCTGCGGCGCCGGCTGTCCCCCCAAGCAGTCCGATGACGGCTGCACCCAACAGGGCAAGGGCGGGTATACGTTTGTAATCCATCTTGTTCTCTCCCGGATGTGGTATAGTTTGGATATGCGATACCAAGAGTATATAGGGACTGTCCGCAATTGGGAAGGACAAAGATCACCCGGAACCGAAAGGAGCTTGAACCATGGCACAGGAGCACACGGTTTATTTCAATATTCACCGTCATAAGCAGGTCACGAGGCTTAGGGGGCTGATCTTCCTGGAGGAGGGGCAGACACCGACGGCTGCCGATTATGAACAGTGCCTGCGCCACGCGGGCCACACGGTAACGCTGGTCGACCCGCAGCGGATGATCTTCCGGGCCTTCAAGGCGGGAGAGGAATATACCATCGACGTGCTGGAGGATTATGAAGCGCCTACCCGGGACGCCCATGCCGAGAAGCTCGCCGGCACGTTTCGCAAGCCCGACCCTTTTCTTTAAGACACGCCGCTCTCCCCCCCACGCATTTATCATCCAAAAAAACAAAAAGAACGGATGTCCGCCTAATCAGGCACACATTCGTTCTTTTGGGTTACGGTGCGGCAGTGCCGCTAACGGCCAAGGCCGCATAATCGTATTCATTCGATGAGGCGACCAGCTTATCCTTGGAGTCCTTGACGAGCACCTTGACCTTGCAGGGCTTCTTCTCGTCCAGCGTCTCCAACGGGACTTCCGCCTGCAGCGCCGATTGCTCCTCGCTCCAATGGGTCGTGACGGTCTTCCCGTTGACCTCGAGCACGCTCGTCTTCGGAAGATCCTCGCCGGTTACGGTGAGCACGGTGGTATTCCCCGTCGTTTCGCTGCGCACCCCGTCAATCTTCATCGGGCCGGGACCAAGGAGATAATGCTCATCCTTGACCACCGTCTTCGTCTCTGCATACCCGTACTGCTCCCCGAAAAGAATATCATACTGCAGATTCTCGTACGTCTTCAGATCCGCCGCGTCAATCCCCATCTGAGCGTAATAGTTGCTCGGCGGGATCACCGGCGTCTTCTGGTACAGCTGGTATAGATAGTCCGTATAATACGTCCCCGGCCGCTCCGCCAGCTTCAGGAGATAAGGTCCGAGGAACGAAGGGCTCAGGTTCAGCTCATCTTTGTGTTCCGGCAGGTAGTTGTTCCAGACAAGCAGCGGCACACGGTACAGCTTATTCAAGGAATCCGGGTCGTTCTCCTGAAGGTACCCCGAGTCCTTATATGCCTTGTAATTGTCCCCAAGACTCGGCAGGTGGTCCCCGAAGAATACGATAATCGTCGGCTCCTTCGTGCTCTCATAGTGCGTCACCAGCCGCTTCAGCATATCGTCCGCACCGGTCAGCCCCTGGGCATACGTCTCCAGGAGCCCTTGGGCTTCCCCCGTAACCCCCGTTACCTGAATCGTGTTTTCTTTGAATTTCCCCGGGTAATAATGGTAATGATTCTCCATCGTATTGGCAAAAATAAAATCAGGACCCTCACTGCGCTCGGAGGCATCAATAATCTGCTTCGCAACCTGACGGTCGGCCAAATAAGGCCCTTCATAATCCGGCTCGAAGAATTCCTGCGAGATATATTTGGAGAAGCCAAAGTTCTTATAGACCTTCTTGCTGCTGTAGAACCAGCTGTGGAACGGGTTGATGGCCGTCGAGGCGTAATCCTGGCGCGCCAGAATGGAAGCCAGGGAATCGATCCCCTTATCGACATACTGGTTATACGGAACCGAGCCCGGAGGCAGGAAGCGCATCGAGTTGCCCGTGAGCACCTCGAATTCCACATTCGCCGTTCCTCCGCCGTACTGTGGAGACAGCATCGTGCCGCTGGAGTATTTCTTCGCAAGCTCATGATAGAACGGAATCGGGTCGTGGCTGAACTGGACGCCCTGGATCTGCGTGGCATCCCAGAACGATTCGCTCAGCACCACAATGACATTGGGCTTGACTGCGCCCCCTGCAGCAGGAACATGGGAGGAAGCCAGCGCGCGGACTTTGTCCGCATCATAGCCTTCGGGCTGTGCCAGGAACAGGAACTTGAGGTTCATAATCGTCGACAGCAGGAAACCGTTCGTCTCCACATTGACCGACTGGTCCCAGGCGATATTCTGGATGTTCGCCCATTTCTTAAGCGAAGCCATGCCATCGGTATAGATGGAGCTCAGCAGCAAGAGAGAAACAGCGCCCATGGTCAGCCGCTGCTTCCAGCTGATGGACATGGCAAGCTTCGGGAGCTTGTAGAGCAGGAGAATGCTTAGTCCGATGAATACGACCAGCCCCGAAATGATCGTAAAGCTGAGCAGCCCCTTGATATACTGCACCATATCCGAGGATTCGCTCGTCAAGAGCAGGTCCCACGGCAGCAGCGGAACGCCAAGGATATCCAGCTTGATGCCGCTGATCAACCCCAGCGCCAGACAGAACGTGGCGACCAGCCAGAACGATAACCGGATACTGGCCGTAAGCGCCGTGAGCAGCAGCAGGAACCCGAAGACGGCCAGCGTATTAAGCACCAGAGCCGGCAGCGATTGGAACGTCCATCCGAATGCCTTCTCCCAGCGGCCGCGGCTTAACAGCTCCACCAAAAATACAATCCAGAACGCACCGAAAAAAAGGCGCATCCTGTAGGACGCTTTCCGCCCGAGTGCGGAGGCTTTCCGTCCGAGATTAAGGATTGCCAAATGCAGTTCCCCCATATTTATCTTCACCACATTCTTCTTTATTAATGAAATGTAAACATTCACTTTAGTATAGCAAGAAATCCGCGGAATGTCCGCAGAAATCTTGGGCGAAAATGTTCCCAAGAAAGGCTTTCGCACGTACCTAGAATACACCGCTTCGATGTCCATCCAAGCTCAGGTTCGTAACGCCATGGCGGATCCGATTGCATGGCAAATGTACACTTATTCGGTTATGCAAAAAGGCCGTACCGGAACAAGTTCCAGGTACGGCCTGAGGCCCTTTGCTGCAGCAAACGAATCCTTGTCAAGCCAGGTCTTACAGATCATCAGCACGCCCCACCACGAGGGGCTCAAGACGTACGGCGCAGACCTTGAAGCCCGGCATGCGGCAGACCGGATCGAGTGCCGGATGGGTCAGCCGGTTCACGTTCTGGCCGTCTCCCCAGTGCATCGGCACGAAGACCGTGTCCTCGCGGATTCCGGCATTCAGCCGCGCGCGCGCGGCTATGGTGCCCCTGCGCGATGCGAGGACAATCAGCACCCCCTCCCCGATCCCGAAGCGGCGGGCCGTGCGGGGGTGAAGCTCCGCGAACGATTCGATCTCCCGGGCGGCAAGCGAGGGACTTCTGCGCGTCTGCACCCCCGTCAGATAATGAGTCAGCACCCGTCCTGTCGTCAGGTACAAAGGATACTCCTCACAGACGGTCTCCACAGGGAAGCGGCTGTCCACCGCAATAAGCTCCGCCCGACCGTCCCCATGGGCGAAGGCGTGCTCGAAGAGGCGTCCCGTACTCGCTTCCTCCGTCGAAGGACACGGCCAATAGATGCCGCCCTCCCGGCGCAGCCGATCATAGGTGATGCCGTAGTAATCGGCAAGGCCGCCGCGGGACGCGTGACGGAGTTCATCAAAGATCTCCTCCGCCGAGCTGAAGCCGAAATACCGGCCCCTGCCCAGCTCCGCGGCCAGCCCGCAGAGGATCTGCCAGTCGTGCTGCACCTCTCCCGGCATCTCACGGGCGGCCTCCCTTAGAAGGACACGGCCTTCCAGGTTGGTCAGAGTGCCCTCGTTCTCGAGATACGCCGATGCCGGCAGGAGGATGTCCGCCATCTTGGCGGTTTCGGACATGAGCATATCCGCCACAACCAGGAAGTCGAGCTTCTTCAGCCCCTCTTCCACAAAGACGGCATTGGGATTGGAGACGATCGGGTTCGAGCCCATCAGGAACAGGGCCCGGATCTCCCCGGCATGCACCTTCTCCATCATTTCGTAAGCCGAGACGCCCTTGCCGGGCAGCTCGGAAGGATCGACGCCCCACACGCCGGCGACATAGGCCCGGTCGGCCTCATTCTCGATGAGCCGGTAGCCCGGCAGCTGGTCCGCCTTCTGGCCGTGCTCGCGTCCCCCCTGTCCGTTGCCCTGGCCGGTCACGGCGCCGTAGCCGCAGCCCGAACGGCCGATCTTGCCGGTGACGAGCACCAGGTTCAGGAAGTTGCGGACTGCCATGTAGCCGTCCGTCTGCTGCTCTACGCCCCTGGCGGTGAACACCATGCCCGTAGGCGCCCGGCCGTAAGCCGAAGCGGCTCGGCGGATGAGCTCCTCCGGAACCCCGGTCATCCCGGTGATCCCCCCGAGGTCGACCGCTTCCAGATGCGCCCTCAGTTCGGAGAAGCCCCGGGTCCGTTCCTCGACGAAGGCCGGGTCCGTCAAGCCCTCCTCGAGGATCACTTTGAGCAGGCCGTTGGCCAAGGCGGCATCCATGCCCGGCTTCACCTGCAGGTGCAGATCGGCCATCTTGGTCGTCGCCGTCTCCCTCGGGTCGATGGCGATGATGAACGCCCCCTGCTCCTTCGCCCTTGTAAAGTAAGGCATCAGAGTCGGCTGGCATTCCGCTATATTGGTACCCGCCAGGATGATGCACTTCGCCAGCGGAATATCCGACAGCGGGTTTGTCAGCCCCCGGTCGATGCCGAGCGCCTTGTTCCCCGCCGAGGCCGCCGCGGACATACAGAACCGGCCATTATAATCGATGTACTTGGTCCGGAGCGCAAGCCGGGCGAACTTGCCGAGCAGGTAGGCCGTTTCGTTCGTCAGGGATCCGCCTCCATACACCCCGACGGCATCGCTGCCGAAGCCGCGCTGAATCCCGTAGAAGCGGCGGGCAATCTCCCCATACGCCTCCTTCCACGTAATGCGCACGAAGGTGCCGTCCGGCTGCCGGCGCATCGGATGCTGGATGCGCTCGCTGCTCAGCGCATGCTGGTAGGCATTCATCCCCTTGACGCAGAGCCGTCCTTCCGAGGCCGCATTCGGCTGTCCTTCTACCGTATAGTTCATCCGCCGGCCGTCGAACTCCCCGGTAATCCTCATTTTGCACTGCACGCTGCAGAACGGGCACTGCGTATCCATCACCAGGGGAAGAGTGCTCTTCCCCGCTTCCATTATCGGTCCGATAGGTTTCACTGGGATCACCTGCCTACTGCGGCTTCATTCCGCATATTCGTATGCCGCGCTTCCGCAGCGGCAGCCCGCAGCCGCTCTTCGAGCAGCCGCTGGATGAGCTCGCTGCGGCGTTCCGGATGGAAGAGACCCTCCCTTAGCGGGAGCAGCCCGATCCGCTCCACCCACTCCCCGGTTGTCTCGCCGTAGTAAGCCTCTTCCCGGTACCACTGCAGGAAAGCGGCCGCGATCTCCACCGCCCGCTCCCCGCTGCTCTCCGTGCAGAGCAGCTGGCCGCTCTTCACCTGCGCCTGGGCGCTGCCCCCGGCATAGATCTCCCAGCCGTCAGGGGTGCCGGCGAGGCCGAGATCCCGGGTCAGCGTCTCCGCGCGGTGCAGCGGGCTGCCGGATACGGCGATGCGCACCCTTGCCGGAAGCTGCAAGCCTTCCACGGCCTCCTCGAGAGCCGCGGCCATCCCCGCCGAGTCCTGCATCGCGGACGGGTCATACCCGAGCCCCGGGCAGGAGGTGACGGAGCCGACCGCCAGACCCGACGCGGATACGACCGTCGGCATCTTCAGGTCCGAGGCCACCTCGCGCACCTTCGCCGCCGCAACGCCCAGCAGCTGAAGCTGACCGTCGCCGGAAAGCTTGGCGCGTGCGATGCCGTGGCGTTCCATCGCCTCCGCGATGCGCCGCAGCTCCTTCGCTCCGGCCTGCCCGCCGTACAGGCGCGGGATGACGGCATAGGTGCCGTCCGCGAGCCTCCCTGCGGCAGGCACTTCGGCCGCAGCCGGCTGCCCAAGTCCAGCGTAGTAGCGCACAGCCGGGCGGCAGTCCGCGCAGCCGTCCGGCGTCCGCCAGCCGAGCGCCTTCATCGCCTCGGCAGCCGATGGCCAGGTCTGCGCCGTGACCGCTTCGCGCAGCGCCTCCCGGCTCAGGTCCGTGCAGCCGCAGACCGGCTGCGCTTCGGCCCCGGGCGCTTCCGCATTCGCCAGCGTGTAAGCGAGCAGCGCCGAGACGAGCGGCTTGCAGCCGCCGCAGGAGCTGGACGCCTTCGTGCAGCTGCGCACCTCCTCGAACGTCTCGAGCCCGTTCTCGCGCACGGCCCGGACGATGCCGCCCTTGGTTACCCCGTTGCAGGAGCACACCGTCTCGCTGTCGGCCATCGCGCAGAGATACTCCTCCTGTCCGTCCGCCGCGCCTGCGGCAGGCTTCTCGTCCAGTACGGACACATCCGCCCCCTGCTTGATGTACCCGAGCAGCTTGGTGCCTTCGCTCGCATCGCCATACAGCACCGCACCGGTGATCTTCCGGCCGCGCACCCAGATTTTGCGGTACACGCCCCGGATGCCGTCATAGTGCTGGAGGGACTCCGTCTCGTCCGTATCGGCGATGTCGCCGGCGGAGAATACCTCGACACCGGATACCTTGAGCTGGGTCGCGAGCGTAGAACCCTGGTACCCCGCTTCGGAAGCCGTGCCGCAGATCCGCTGCGCCAGCACCTTCCCCTGTTCATAGAGCGGGGCTACGAGCCCGTAAACCACGCCGCGGTGCTCCGCACATTCGCCGACCGCATAGACGCCCGGCGTGCCGGTCTCCATGTAGTCATTGACAAGTATGCCGCGGCCCGTCTCGATGCCGCTGTCTTTGGCCAGACCCACATTCGGCCGTATCCCGACCGCCATGACGATCAGATCGGCCGCCGTCTGGGTGCCGTCCGTGAACCGAAGTCCCGTCACACGCTCGCTGCCGAGTATCTCTTGGGACGACTTCTCGAGCAGGAAGCGCATGCCCTGTCCTTCCAGCTCCTTCTTCAGCATCCGGGAGGCCGTAGGGTCGAGCTGCCGCTCCATCAGGTACGGATTGAGGTGGACCACGTCGACTTCCATCCCGAGATTGAGCAGACCGCGCGCCGCTTCCAATCCGAGCAGGCCGCCGCCGATGACTACGGCCTTGCGGCATGTCTTGGCCGCCTCGATCATGCGCCGGCAGTCTTCGATATCCCGGAAGGCCGTCACGCCCTGCTTCGCCGCGCCCGGAATCGGCAGCATGAAGGGCAGCGAGCCTGTAGCCAGGATGAGGTAATCGTACTCCGCCGTCCGGCCTTTGTCCGTCAGGATGCGTCTGCGCTTCGTATCCGCCTGAACCACAGTCTCTCCCGTGATGAGCCGGATGCCGTTCTCCTCGAACCAGTCGCGGCTGTTCAGCGTAATATCCTCGACCCGCGTATCGCCCTGCAGCACCTTGGAGAGCAGAATCCGGTTGTAGTTCGGGTGGGGCTCGCTGCCGATCACCGTCATGTCAAAACGCCCCGGAGCCAGCTTCAGAATCTCCTCCAGACACCGCACACCGGCCATCCCGCCGCCGACCAGCACAATTTTCGGTTTACTCATCTTCCTCCGCCTCCCGTTATCCGTTCTGATTTCGTTTTCTCTATCCGTTCTTCTCTATTGTAAAATCCCGAAGGAATACATCCGTTCAGGCCGCCGATACCTTCGCCGGTTTGCTCCCCTTAGCCCGGCGCGCCGCACCGTTCAGCCACAGGCAAATACATGCGAACACCGCCAGCAGAAGAAAGCCCGGCATATAGGTGCCACCGCCGTCCCGCAGCAGGCCGAGAACAATCGGGGGAAAGAAGCCGCCTACGCCTCCGGCCGCGCCCACAACCCCGGTTACCGCCCCGGTATGTCCGGGAGCGATCTCCGGCACCATTTTGAACACCGCCCCGTTCCCGAGCCCAAAGCAGAGACCCGCCAGCAGACAGCCGGCAGCGAAGATGCCAAAGTCCGCGAGCGAAAAAGCCAGCAGCAGTGCGGCGCCCGTGATCCCGGCGAACACACCCAGCAGCACCTGCCGCGAACCGATCCGGTCCGCAAGGTACCCGCCGAGAGGCCGGATGAACGTCGCCGCGGCGACAAAGCCCGCCGTCGCCAGTCCCGCGTCGGCAGCCGCCAGCCCGAACAGCTCTCGCAGCAGCGTCGGAAGGTATACGCTGAAGGCCACGAACCCGCCGAATGTCAGGAAATAATACAGAGACAACAGCCACGTGGCCCGGAACCGCAGCACCTGCAGAGACTCCCGGATCGTCTGCCGCTTCTCAGGAAGCGGAAGCTCTCCGGCACCCAGGCGGAAGAGAGCGGTGGTAAGGAGAATCACCCCAGCCAGACCGTAGAAAACACCGGGCAAACCGTACTGTCTGTACACCAGCGGAACAAGAAAGCTGGACAGGGCGACACCCAGGTTGCCAAGGCCCGCCAGACCCAGCACCAGCCCCTGTTTCTGCGGCGGATACCACTTCGATACGTAGGTCATCGAAACGGAGAATGCCGTGCCCGCCATCCCTAGCAGAAAGGCGGAAAGCAGAAGCGTCGCATAGGAGGAGACAAAGGGGGTGAGCAGCAGCGGCACAACCAGAAACAGCAGCAGCGCCGTGAATACCCTGCGCCCGCCGAGGCGGTCCGTGAAGATGCCCATCGGAAAACGCATGACCGAACCCAGAAGTACGGGAGCGGCAACCAATACGCTCTGCTGCAGCGCGGTAAGACCGAACGCTTCGCGCAGGGAGCCTGCGATCGGCGAGAATACGTTCCACACCATAAAGGAAGAGGCCATCGCGAGCGTAGACAATCCTAGAGACAAGGCCGGGCGTCGCTGTTTCATGAATCGAATCTCCTTTGCAGTAATTTAATGACAACGAATGTTATATATTTGCGAAATAAACTAGACGAATCAACAAATATGTTAGGTAACATTACAACAATATTTACCCTTTACTCTAATGGAATTGTTCACCTTTTTCAATAGCTCTCGCTTAAAATTTGGCCTAATAATATTAACTATTTATTAAATACGAACTATGTTTTAATTATTTCATTTAAATGTTCGTTTATTAGTGAGGTAAGCGATTTCTTTATCTTAAACCTAATTTACATTAGCCTCTTATTGACCACAAAAATCATGAACCTACGTTATATTAGTTAACTCGACAAACGTGTTTCCGACTACCCTCCTAGGCAGCAGCACATAAAAAAAGAGCATCCCCCGTCACCAAGGAACACTCTTCTCATGTGACAACCGGTCAGACACTCACCCAAAGGGAGAGCCTTTCCTACCTGCATACCTGTCTGCCCTCCCCTTCACCCCAAAACAAAAAAAGAGCATCCCCTTCGCCAAAGGGATACTCTATTACTGGGACAACCACTCAGACTCCCCAAAGGGAGAGCTACGCCCACCTGCATACCTGACCGCCCTACCGAAAAAGTCATTGACCCCGGGCATACAAATGGATGCCGCGGACATACTCGCCCACCAGCACATCCAGGGCCTCGAATTCCCTGCGCCCTTCATCGCCGCCGCCAAGCCTCTGCATAACCTCCGCTATAAAAGCGTCGCAGACCTCTTTGCCCGCCTCGTGCACACGGCTGTAATCCGCCAGATAGGCCGGCACGAAATAGCAGTCCAGGCTGTTCATCGCATACGCAAACGGACGCCCCTTCTCCCCGCCTTCCTGCCACGCCTTTAGACGGTCGTACAGGCCGCTGAGCGTGATCAGCCCGAGCCTGTAGGTGCGACGGTTGTATTCAAAATCCTCCTCGGCGATCATCCCCCTCTCGCGCCGCTTGGCATTCGTCTCGTCGAGAAGGTACAGCGCCCCTCCCCACTCCGAGGTGAAGCGAAGCCAGAACGGGGCGTTCTCCGGCGGGATCTCCATCGTCATCACATCGCCGAACACCACATCCGGGTTCGACGCCAGAGTGCGGCGGGCCTGCTCTTCCAGGTTCGCTCTATTGTGCGGGGTACTGTCCATCACTTGAATCATTCTCCTTTTGTATCCTGCCGCCTGCCTTGCGCCGCGGCTTTCATTCCCTTTATTGTAGCAAGTTTCGAAGCAAAAGGCACCGCCCGGGCGAACAGCCCGGCAAAGAGTGCGGACACAGGTACGGCCGGGAAGCTGGGACAGCCCCCCCTCCATGAACGGCCTTGTCCGGATCGGAACGAGCAAACTCGAGTCCCCGCAAGTATAAATTCTATCCAAAAAGCCCCCGGCCGCAGCCGGAGGCATCGAGGGATACAGACTTGGATCCGAATCCCGCCATTCCATTCATCGAAGTTCCGTATCCTTTTTCGCAGAGCAATCTGTCATTCCCCAAAACAAACCGGTTCAGCCGGCTGCCGTCGCAAAGCGCCATCCACCGGAGACCGTGATATCCTCGGCATCCGCTGCCGCATAGGCCTCGCAGACGAACCCCGGCACCTCGGTCCCGTCCTCCAGTTCCACCTTGCCGATGCCGAGCGGGGCAGGAATCCCGGCTGCGAAGGAACCAAACGACGCCAAAGGCATCTCCCACACCTCCAGCTGTACCGCAGCACCGCCCGCCAGCTTCTTGATCATCCCCGGGCTTCGCCGGTACGGTCGGCAGCTTCACGAGCTGGTATCTCGGCGCACTGGACATTTCGCGGACGAAGACGGCGCCGCATTCGAGCATCTGCTTCTCCAGCGGGAAGCCGCGCATATGGAGACCGCAGACGGCCACCAGCGTCGTTCCGGGACGTGCCTCCGGAAGCGGCCCGCCGGCAGACAGCTCCGCCCCCGCACCGGTGCCCCCCGTGCTGTCCGCAGCCAAGCCGGATACACCACCCGGCACACTGCCCACCCCGCCGGCCAGGAACGCCTCAGCAGCCACGGCAATCAAACCTTCGTTCTCGGCGAGCGCGAACAGCGTCACGCCGAACGGCGTCCGCTCCTCCGCTTCGCCGGCCGGCACAGCGACCGCGCACAGATCGAGCAGATTGCAGTGGTTCGTGTAGCGCCCCATGTCGCGGTTGGTGCCCACCGGGTCCTCCCGGACTTCGTCGCGGGTCCAGGTCCCCCCGGCCGTCGGCATCAGGAGCACCGCATCCCTCAGCAGCCGCCGGGCTTCCAGCTTATAAGCCTGGAGCCGGTGCATGGCCCGGAAGACGGATGCGGCGTCATATTCGGCGCAAGCCCCCGTCCGCAGAATCTTCTCCGTTACCGGGAAGGAAGCGCCCGGATGGGACTCCACGAAGTCCCCAAGGTCCGCCCAGCGTTCGGCCACCCAAGGCCCTTCGTAGAGGATCGCTGCCGCCCGGGCAAAGAGCTCCGTCTCGACCTCTTCTACGGCCAGACCGAGAGAGAGTGCCCGTTCCCGTGCCGCCTCCCAGGCTGTGCGGTACCCTTCTGCGAAGGGACCGTAGAAGCCAAGCTCGCCCTTCGGCAGGACCAGCTTCGCAGGAAGCTCCGGCAGCGGCTCGGGCAGCTCGTGGGACCAGGGGTCCGCGTCATGGACGCCGCGTACCGCACGGTCCACGAGCAGCGCATCGTCCAGGCTGTGCGCGAACACGGTCACGCAGTCGAGGCTCGCGCAAGCCGGCACGGCGCCCAGCGTCGGCCAGGCCCCAAGGCTCGGCTTCCAGCCGATAAGGCCGTGCAGCGCAGCGGGCACGCGGCCCGAACCGGCCGTGTCCGTGCCGAGGGCGAAGACGGCCTGCCCGCGCGCCACAGCCACCGCCGAGCCGGACGAGGAGTCGCCGCTGATGAGCTCGGGGCGCAGCGCGTTGTGCGTCTCGCCGTAAGGGCTGCGCGTGCCGACCAGGCCCGTGGCGAACTGGTCGAGGTTCGTCTTGCCGAGCGGGATGGCCCCCGCGGCCACGAGCCGCTCGACGACGGCGGCATGCGTATGCGGCGTGTAAGCGAACTCGGAGCATGCGGCCGTCGTAGGTAAGCCCGCAACGTCGATATTGTCCTTAACCGCGAAGGGGAAGGCCCCACAGCGGATAGAACTCCGGATCCAGTTCCGCGAGACGTTCAAGATAGGGGCGGAGAGTCTCCATCGATGGCGGCGTGATCCAGATGTTCATGGAGACATCCGCCTCCGCCCGCTTCACCACCTCCGCCAACACCGACTCCGGTGTCAGCTCGCGGGCCCTGTATTTTTCCCGCAGCCATGCCGCCGTTAGTACCTCAGGAATCTCCAGCTGCGCCATTAGGCAACCCCCTCGCTTTCCAGTTCGGTTTGCAGTCCCGCAATCAGCTGTCCCGCGTGCACTTCATCTCCCGGGTTCACATAGACGGACAGCTCTCTTCCTTATTCATTACCGTGCTCGTACTGGCCATCTTCACCCAGGGCCTCTCTTCCCTCACCACGGTGTCCCGCCTGCTCTTCGTCATGGGGCGAGATACTACGCTGCCGCGCCGATTCTTCGGCTCCCTGCACCCGCGGTTCCAGACACGGTCGCCAACATTGTCCTGGTGTCCCTGGTCTCTCTGCTGGCCTTGGTGATCTCGCTCGAGACCGCCGTCAAATTCGTGAGCTTCGGCGCCCTCACCGCCTTCATCTTCGTCAACCTGTCCGTCATCGGCCAAAAATACATCCGGGAAAAGCTCCGCTCTCCGCTGCAAACATGCCAATATTTGCTGTTCCCGCTGATCGGCGCCGGCTTCATCGGCTGGCTGCTGTCGCTGCTGGACGCTTCCGCCCTGCTCATGGGCGGCGGCTGGGTCGCCTTCGGCGCCCTATACCATTACCTGCGCGGCTTCTCGCTGCGCCCATCGCTTGAACTGGGCCAACCCACCTCGGCCCAGCCGCCGGCTGCAGGTATCCGGGCCGACCGCCTCGGGTGAGCGGCGCTGTTTAAAATCTCACCTAACGCCAAATACTACTCCCGATAGAAATCATTGGCGGGGTGTGCCAGGCCTGGTCCGTGTTCCTGCGGGAATACGCTCGGGCGTTCCGGTTCATCCGCTCCGGGAGGACGCGATCCGAATGACAACGAACAAGAGTGAACTCATGACCATCGTAGGACAGATGGCCGATACCTTAGCGCAGGCCACCGAGCGACTCTCTTCGGTCGCCCAGGATTCCGATTCGCTGGCCCGCATCTCCCAGCAGCTGCTTGCGCAGTCCCAGACCTCGAACGAGGATGCCAAAAAGACGGACGAAGTCCTCGCCTTCATCCGCCACGTGGCCGGGCAGACCAACCTGCTCGGGCTGAACGCCTCCATTGAGTCGGCCCGGGCCGGTGAGATGGGCCGCGGCTTCGCGGTCGTCGCCAGCGAAATCCGCAAGCTCTCCCTTGATACGATCGACTCGGCGGAGAAGATCCAGGACATCTTGAGCAACATCCGGCAGACGACCGACAGCATCTCGAGCACCGTTCGGGAGATTCACACCATCGGCCAGCGCCAGGTCACTTCGGCGGCCGGCATCGAGGCGTCCATGCGGGAGATCGAAGCGATGTCCCGGCAGCTCAGCACTTTCGTTTCCAGGCTGTAGTGGCGGCTCGTCGAGCAGCGGGCATGATGCGGGGCTGTCACGCCACCATATGGGACAACCAGCCACAGCCATCAAGGCGTCCATACGGGAGATTCTAGCGTACCCCAGCAGCCCAGCACTTTTGTTTCCAGGCTGTAGTGGCACTCGTCGAGCAGCGGGCATGGCTGGCGGAACCTCTCCGCCTCGTTGACCGCGTCCTATTCAGAGTCCGACTCAGTTAGGCAAGAGCAAGCAATAATCACAAACATCGAGTCACAGGATCAGTCAACCAGGCGCAGCCACCCCGGATTATTGCATAATCCGGGGGATTTTGCATGCCCTGCACCTGCTCTGCAAGAAACCAAGCGGCGTATGTTATTGGGGCCGCCCCTCCCCGGACGGCAGCCAAAAAAGCACCCGCACCGGATGGGCCGCCGGCTCGATAAGAGCCCCTTAAAGCCAAGTACTCCGGGCAAAAGAAAATAACGGAACTCAGGTTCGCTATCCCCCTCTCCAGCGGGGACATTTTTGAAATAGCGGAACTGAAGTTCGCTATTACCATGTCCAAAGCCGCTTGGAGCAGAGATATTGACGAATAAGATACCTGAGTTCCGCTATTGGCCGGGAAATCATGGGAAATATCCAAATAAAGCATCTGAGTTCCGCTATTTCAAATGGTGCGGCGGAAAGCCCACTCTCACCTCACATACTTCCAAAATCTGTAAGGAGAAGCGATGATACAGCCATTCCTCCGATTAAACCTGCAGTTCCTAGGGGAATATCCTGACCAGGCAGGGTGAGGTCGTCTCCAGTGATGTGTTGTTAACGGTGATCGTCTTGTTACCGGACTTCACTTGTGCACTATATTATTTAATCAGCGCAACTGTTAAGCCCATGTAGGGTTTAGGATAGTAATCCTTTGTGCCGCGGGCTCTTTACGCCATTAACGTCCCGATGATTCCACGTTCGGAGAAGCTAACCTCCTTCAGCCTGAGCGGCCCACATGGCATCCTCCGCCGCTATCCGTCACGCTTCTCGATCCGCACGCGCCAGAGAAAAAGTCCGCTACCACCGACCCTATGCGCCACACGATCCGGCGTCAGCACTTTGCCGACTTTAGCTTCGCCAATAAGCCCTAGCCTGACAGCCGGGACGGCCAGCACACCCTCCTGACTCGGCTATCCGGCATCAGCGCGTTCATTGCGCTTTGCCATCCGCCCTATCGGCCCATAGACCCCGGCCCGACGAGCACGCCGAGCGGCCCAGATAGCATCCTCCACTTCTACCCCGCGCACTTCTCGATCCGCACGCGGCCCGAGAAGAACACCGCTCCGCCTCCCATATCGGCCACGCGGTCCGGCGTCAGCGCGTTCACGAGGGCTTTGCCATCCGCCCCGTCAGCCCACAAACCTTGGCTGACCGCCACACCGGGCAGCACATCCGTGCCCACCGCTGCCGTGAGCTCGCATTCGCCCCGCACATTCCACACGCGCACGCGGTCGCCGCTTGCGATCCCAAGTGCCGCCGCATCCGCTTCGTTCATGTGGAGCTTCGGCTCGCGCTCCATCCGCACATGCTTGTCATTGTGGGCAAACGTCGAATTGAGGAAGTTATGGTTCGGCGCCGGGATGAAGAGGAACGGCAGATCTCCTTCCTCCTCCGACGGCAGCGGGATGTAGGTTGGCAGCGGTGGGTAGCCTCTGCGCTCCATCGTCTTGGAGTAGAGCTCGATCTTGCCGCTCGGCGTATGCAGCCGGCCGGGGAAGAGCGGCTTCACCTTCCCCTTGAGGAACTGCTTCTCCGCCAGCTTCTCGTAGGTCATCCCTTCGAGCACCTCGTTGCGCGGATAGTCGAGCGCCTGCCGGATCATATCCGTTTCCGTGTCGCGCAGCGCCTCGTCATCGAAGCCCATCGCCGCAGCCAGCAGCCGGAACACCTCCACGTTCGATTTGCTCTCCCCGTGGGCCTCGATAACCGGCTCCTGGATCTGCACGTAATGGTGCCAGTAGGAACGGTAGAAGTCTGTGTTCTCAAAGGCCGAGGTCGCCGGCAGCACAAGATCGGCATAGGCGGCCGTCTCCGTCAGGAAGAGCTCATGCACCACGGTGAACAGATCCTCCCGCGCCAGCCCTTCCCGCACCTTGTTGGCATGCGGGGCCACGACGGCCGGGTTGGAGTTATACACGAACAGCGAAGCGACCGGCGGATCGAGCTCAAGCAGCGCGCTGCCGAGCAGGTTCATGTTGATGCGCCGGGTCTGCTTCGGCAGCAGGTCCGGGCGCTGCAGGGCCTGGGCGTTGTGCTCGAGGTAGGAGCCATTGCCCTTGATCGCGCCCCCGCCGGGGTAGAGCCAAGCGCCGGTCAGCGCCGGCAGACAGGCGATCGTGCGGATGCACATGCCGCCGTTGTCATGATGCTGCGGCCCGTTGCCGATGCGCAGGAACGACGCCTTCGTCCCGCCGTACATCCGCGCCAAGCGGTATAGATCCTCCACAGGCACACCGGTAATCTCCGCCACCGTCACCGGATCGTAGGCGCGCACATGCTCCCGGAGCTCCGCATGGCCCACCGTGTACCGCTCGAGGAACGCCTCGTCCGTGAGCCCTTCGGCGAACAGGATGTGCATCAGCCCGAGCGCCAGCGCCGCATCGGTTCCCGGCCGCACCGGAATGAACCAATCCGCCCACCGGCCGGTCTGGTTCTTGTGCACGTCGATCACGACGATCTTCGCCCCGTTCTTGCGCGCTTTCTCCGCAAGCACCACCTGGTGCATATTGGTGCTGACCGCGTTGATCCCCCACATGATGATGAGCTCGGCATGCACCGTATCCTCCGGATCGATCCCGAAGCCGCCGCCCATCGTGTAGTTATACCCTTCCGTGCCTGCAGCCTGGCAGATCGTGTACTGGAGCCGACTGGCGCCCAGCCGGTGGAAGAACCGGCGGTCCATGCCTTCCGTCCCGAGCCGGCCCATATTCCCATAGAAGCTGTAGGGCAGGATCGCCTCCGCGCCCTGCTCCGCAATGATCTTTTTCCAATTCGATACAATCGTATCGATCGCCTCATCCCAGGTAATGCGCTCGAAGCGGCCCTCGCCCTTGCGGCCGACCCGTCTCAGCGGATACTGCAGCCGTTTCTCGTCGTAGATCCGGTGAGCCATATGCCGGACCTTGTTGCAGATCGCCCCTTGGGTGACGGGATGGGAGGGGTCGCCCTCGATCTTAACGATGCGGCCGTCTTTTTTATGTACGAGCAGCCCGCATTGGTCCGGGCAGTCAAGCGAGCAGACCGACGGGAACACCCCGTCTGGCTGCTGAATATATGAACGCATAAGGATTCCTTCTTCCGATTCAGGGTAACGATCCGGCAGCGGGGATAATCCTGCCCGAATTGACCTTCGTTAAAATAAATCCCGCCCGCCTACCTTCATCATAGGGGATTCGACCCCCCTCAACAAGAGTTTTCC
This sequence comes from Paenibacillus sp. S-38, assembly GCF_049942825.1. Taxonomy (NCBI): domain Bacteria; kingdom Bacillati; phylum Bacillota; class Bacilli; order Caryophanales; family Paenibacillaceae; genus Paenibacillus; species Paenibacillus sp. S-38. The sequence goes on along the minus strand of NZ_CP187970.1, from coordinate 906,452 downwards.
TTCCCCCAGGCCTCTGCCTACAAGAGACGTCACAAGAGCGACCAACCCAGGTAGCAGGCGCTTCCCCACATAATCAGGGCGGACGCCCGGTTGAGATAGCGCAGCAGCGGAGCGTGAAGCTGTCCCGCCAGACGTCCGGCACCGGCCAGCAGCAGAAACCACACGAACGAGACGCCGATGGCCGCCGCAGCGAACAGCACCTTGTCCACCCCCGCATACTGCAGAGAGCTCGTGCCGATTACCCCGACGGTATCCAGGATCGCATGCGGATTGAACAGGGATACGGATGCCGCGAACAGCATCTGCCTGCGCGGAGGCATCGCCATAGCGGCTGCTGCCCCGCCCCCTTCCTGCGGCGGCATCTCCCCCTCGGTGCCTGCAGCAGGAGCAGATACGGCAGCCGGCGTCCGCCAGGTGAGCAGCCCCATATAGAGCAGGAAGACGATGCCGGCCAGCACGAGAGCGGTCTTGACCCAGGAGAGCGTCAGGATCAGCAGCGATACGCCGAGCACCGCGGCCAGGATCAGCAGCATATCGCAGAGAGCCGCCGTAAGCACCGCAGGAAGCGCCCGCACGAACCGGGGCTGGACCGCCCCCTGATTGAAGATAAAAACATTCTGGACACCGAGCGGCAGAATCAGCCCGAATGCCAGCAGTACGCCATGAACAAAAGCCAAGTGGATCCCTCCGAAAGTCGCTAAAGTGTGTTCGTCCTTTCCATCATAGGAGCAAGTTGATACAATGGCATCAACCAATCCCGGAGAATCATCCCAACCAATTCCGGCCAAGAAAGCTGACGGTGATTACCTATGAAAGCCAGCCTCCACTGGAAGCCCGACAAAACCTCGAGGATTCCCGTCTTCCAACAGATCGCCGGCCATCTGAAGGAGAGAATCCTCTCCGGCGAATGGACGGCCGGCTCCCGGATCCCAGCGCAGCGGCAGCTCGCCGAGCAGTTCGGCGTCAACCGGAGCACGATCGTCACTGCTCTCGAGGAGCTCAAGGCCGAGGGGCTGCTGGAGGGAATCACCGGCTCGGGCACCCGGGTGCGCAGCACCCTCTCCGCCGATTCGAATCCCTCCCGTCCTCTCGACTGGAGCACCTACATCCGGCGGGGCATCCATATGCCGAACCTCCCCGCCGTCCAGGCGATCAACCGGGCGGAAGCCGATCCTGCGGTAGTGCGGCTCGGCACCGGAGAACTGGCACCGGAGCTGATCCCGGCCGGGATGCTCCAACGCCTGCTGGAGCGCCTCGCCCGGCAGCCTGTGCCCGGCGGCTACGAGGAGCCGCTTGGCTCCCCCGAGCTGCGCAGCGAGGTCAGCCGGCACCTGGCGGGATACGGCATCACGGCTGCCCCATCGTCGATCCTGATCGTCTCCGGCGCCCTGCAGGCGCTGCACCTGATCTCGATGGGGCTCCTTCGGCAGGGCTCGACCGTCTTCCTCGAGAACCCGTCGTACCTGCATTCCATCCACGCCATGCCGGCCGTCCACACAAGAATGGTCGGCATCCCTATGGATGCGGAGGGCCTCAGCGTCGACCGCTTGTCCGAACACACAGAAGACATCGAGGGCGCCGTAGTGTATACGATTCCCTCCTTCCATAACCCTTCCGGCATCGTCATGTCGGCCCCCCGCCGTACCGAGCTGCTGCACTTCTGCCGGGAACGCGGTCTCCCGCTGCTGGAAGACGATGTCTATCGCGACCTGTGGCTCGATGCCCCGCCTCCGCCGCCGATGAAGTCGATGGATACGGGAGGCATCACCCTCTATATCGGAAGCCTGTCCAAGACGCTCTCGCCCGGCCTGCGGGTCGGCTGGGTCGTCGGTCCGCAGCCGGTAGTCGAGCGCCTCGCCGACATCAAGATGCAGACCGACTACGGCACTAGCTCGCTCTCCCAGGCGCTGGCCCGTGAATGCCTCGCCGGCGGCCTCTACGAAGAGCATCTGCACCGGGTCAGGGAGCAGCTCCTCATCCGCCGCCGTGCTATGCTGGAGGCGCTGGAGCAGTACTGCCGCGGCCTGCTCGAGTGGAGCACGCCCCAGGGCGGCTTCTACATTTGGGCCAAGCTGCTGGCCCGGTCGGGGGCCAAGCCCCTTTTTCAACGCATGCTGAAGAAGGGCTTCCTCCTCAACCCCGGCTATGTCTACGGCCCCTCGTGCGGGTCTTACTTCAGGCTGTCTTATGCCTATGCACCGATCTCCGACATGCAGAGGGGCATCCGTGAGCTGGGGGAACTCCTTCGCGCCGGGACCTGAGGGCCTGCCATCAGGCACCACTTGCAGCACAACAGAAAAAGAGCCGCCTGGCAGCGGCTCTTCAGCGCAAAGGGATATCCAAGGTTCAGCCCCGACCTGCCTGAGGCCCTCTGGGGTAATACAAAACGATATGGGCGGAACTCCCTTTCCCACTCCGCTCTTCCTCAATACCACTGGGCTCCCCGCTTAAGCAGCCCGGGACTGGGTCCACCGCTCCACCATCGGAACGAGCATCCACACGAGAGCCGAGACCACCACGGTGAGTACCGCTGATCCTCCGGCGTGAAGCAGCAGCGCAGGGATCCATGCGATACTGAGGAAGAAGTGAACTTTCCGCTTATACCCTCCCCGGGCCCGCTTGATGGACCACCCGTAACCGGCCAAAGTCAGCAGAATGACGAAAGCCGCCAAGCCAGTGAACACCGCATGATCCTGGAGCTTCGTGAACAAATAATACACGCCGTGAATCAATACAAGCGCGAGCGCCGCCCAACCTGTCCATGGATGCACACGGTACAGCAGCCTGCCGGCCTTTTTGATTACTCCCGAAGTGGACGTAAGCTTTTTCTTGAACCGCATCCACATGAAGCTGATCCCCCCAAGCACAACCGACAGCGTTCCCATCAGCTTGAAGGGTTCGAACGCTTCCTCCTCCCGGGGAGGCATTCCCTCTCCCCCGCCCGGAGGCATCGGCCGAATGCCGCTCTTCTGGGCATAGAACGAATAAGCGATGAGCACGAGGCCGGCGATGACCGCGATGACCGCCGGGATCCATACCTTATTATGTTTGGCCATACCGGCACTTCCCTTCTTCTCCTTGTCCCTTGGGATTCTTCCCCAATAGTATCGACCGAATCTGAAAGAGAGATGAGTGCCGGCTGAACCTTTGCTGAAAAATAACAAAAAGAAACAGCGGCACAAACCCGGGAAGGTCCGTACCGCTGAAGGTTACCCGTGCAGCAGGGATTCGGCGCCGTCGATGTAGACGGCCGTCCCTGTAATATGGCTCGCTTCGTCCGAAGCGAGGAAGAGGACAAGATCGGCCACCTGCTCCGGCCGGCCGGGCCCGTCTTCGAGAGGCTGTCCTCCTTCCGGAAACTCCACCGGAATCCGGATCTCTTCAAGCTCCGGCACCGGGTGGGTATTGCGGTCGATGTTCGTCTCGATGGCCCCCGGGCAAACCGCGTTGACGCGGATTTTGAAGGGGGCCAGCTCCAGGGCGGCCATCTTCATGAAAGCCACCTGCCCCGCCTTGGTCGTGCTGTAGGCCCCGAAGCCGAAGCCGGAGAATACGCGGTTGCCGTTGATGGAGCTCGTGATCACGATGCTGCCGCCCCTCTCCTTCAGATGGGGAATCGCATATTTGACGGTGGCAAAGGTGCCCCGCAGATTGATGGCGATCGTCTCATCCCAGCCGCCGACCTCCATCGTCTCGATCGGGGCGACGGTCCCGTTCACCCCCGCATTGGCGAACACGATATCGAGCCCGCCCCACCGGGCAGCGGCTTGTTCGATGCCCTCCCGGATGTGCTCAGGACGTGAGACATCGCATTCTACCACCAGTGCCTCACCTCCGGCACGTTCAATAGCTTCGCGCACTTCATTCGCTTCTTCCACCGAACGGTCCAGGAGACACACCTTCGCCCCATGCTCCGCCAGCCGGAGGGCCGAGGCCCGTCCGATCCCGGATGCGCCTCCGGTCACAACGGCCACTCTTCCTTGTACACGCTGCTCGCTCATCCCTTCCACTCCTCCTCAAGGTGCAGCACGAATTGGCTTACATGCTGTCATTACCTACAGGGGAGGGAAAGTGAACCATGCCGGGCAGACACATTCAACCGTGCAGACGATGCAGGATCAGCCCGTTACCACGAGAGCGCTGTCGTAAATTTTCTTCAATCCCGGTCTGCCGGCTTCCACCTGGAACGAAACCCGGGTCGAGATCGGCGCATCCGGCCGGCTCACATAAGGAAGCACGAGGTAATCCGCCTGGAACCGTTCCGGCGTGAGCGTGCAGCGGACATAGCCGCGCTGGGTGTTGTGGAAGCGGATGTGCGGGTTCTCGGCCAGCACCGCTGCCGTACTGGACGCCGTGTCCGCCCCGTCTCCGCCCGAGGAGATCGACGTTCCCACGAATTCCACGCCGACCACCGGGGATGCCGGGTCGCTGAAATCGGCTTTGATCTCATTGGCGAAATTCGCATGCACGTCACCGGTCAGCACCACCACATTACGGACTCCATGGCTGTGGATATAATTCACGATCCGGTCGCGGTTAGCCGAATAGCCGTCCCACGCGTCCATGCTGAGGAGCTCGCCGTCCCCCTGCTTGAAATCCCGCTTCGCAAAAAACACCTGCTGCGCAATGACGTTCCACCGGGCCCTGGAGGCGCCCAGCCCTTTCAGCAGCCACTGCTCCTGCGCCGTGCCCGTCAGCGTGCGGTTCGGATCCATCGATGCCTCGTTCGGTTCCTTCGAGCCGTCGCCATTGGCTTGGTCATCACGGTATTGGCGGGTATCCAGCACGCTGAATTCCGCCAGATTGCCGTAAGCGAGCCTGCGGTACAGCTGGATCTCCGCCCCGTGCGGCAGCGAAGAACGACGAAGCGGCATGTGCTCATAATAGGCCTGGTAGGCCGCCGCCCGGCGCTGCACGAACGGCTCGATCGGCTGATCCTTCTCGGGGATTGGCCCCGCATAGTTGTTTTCCACTTCATGATCGTCCGTGGTGACAACCCAAGGGAACGCCTCGTGGGAGGCACGCAGGTCCGCATCCGATTTGTACAAGGCATACCGGTTCCGGTAATCCTCCAGCGTCACGATCTCCGGACTGTTATGGGAGCGGACCTTATCCGTACCGATGCCCCCTTCGTAGATATAGTCGCCGAGATGGAACACAAGGTCCAGATTGTCTTTGCTCATGTGCTTGTAAGCGGTGTAGTATCCGTCCTGCCAGTTCTGACAGGAAGCGAAAGCGAAGGTCATTCCCGCCACCGCGCTGCCGTAAGGCGGAAGCGTCTTCGTCCGACCTACGGGACTATGCTCCTTGCCGGCGTGGAAGCGGTAGTAGTACACGTGGTTCGGCTTCAGACCGTCCACTTCCACATGGACCGAATGCGCCAGCGCCGCTCTTGCGAACTCCACGCCGTGCCGGACCACATGGCGGAAATCCTTGTCGGTCGCCACCTCCCAGCGTACGGGCACGTCATGGGAAGGCATCCCCCCGCCGTTCAGCGGATCCGGTGCCAGCCGCGTCCACAGAACCACGCCATCCGGAAGCGGATCCCCCGAGGCAATCCCCAGGGTGAACGGGTAGCTTTTGAAGAGTGCCTCCGCCCTGACCTTCGGCGCCTCTCCCAAGGCCCCGGCCAGCGTGAGAGCGAACGAAACCGCCGCCACCTTGCCTGTCGCCCGGAGAAATCCCCGGCGGTCCATCGTGGAGTCACCCAGCTTCTCCATCATTCCCTGCAGCATACCAAACTTGTCCTGTTCCATAAGTAACACTCCTTCTGCGCGCGGCCATAGAATACATACGATTAACAATATAGAGGGCCAATGTTAAGGGGACATCAGCCTATTGTATGGATTCTGTAAAGAAACCGCGCTCAGCCCCAGCCTGTTTCAAAACTGGAAGAGAAGTGTAAATAAAGAAGGGAAGCGAGCAGGAACTGCCGGCATCTTGAAGGATCGACACAACCAGAAAGAGAGGTCAGGACCATGATTACATCCAATTCGAACAGCGAGGCCTTTTTCACGAGCATCGACGATATCATTAACTTCTATTCCAGCCAGCATCAAAGCGCGGACAGCAAAGAGACGGACCTGGATTCCCATACAGAGGCTGGCGCCAACCGGCCGGACTAAGCATGAGCCGCCGCGGGGGCGCACGAGCCCTCACCTGCGTTACATAAAAAGGCACCCGCCCTATAACAAACGGCCGGCAGACCCGCCGGGGAGATGCTCCCCGTGGGTCTGCCGGCCGTTTTGGGTTGCCCGCTCCGGAGCCCCCCGGCCGCATGGGCGGCAGAACGGTCACAGCCTGCGCATCAGCGCCTCGAACGGGCCCCTTCCGAAGCGCCTCAGCCATCTCCCCGAGAACAGCAGGGCCGCCGCATAATACCCTGCGCCGTACAGCAGGGCAAAAGGCAGCGAGCCGTTCTCCAGCACACCCAAAAGTTCCAGCAGGCCAAGCCCTGCGATCACATGCAGGACATAATGGGTCAGAGCCATCAGCCCCGCAGGAATCAGACGGGCCGCGAGCCCGCTCCCCTGAAGCCGGTCAGCCGCATGGAGGCAGAGCAGAATCACGGCTGCAGCCGTCCCGCCCGCCGAGAGCATGTAGAATAACCCTGGAGGCATCGGCTTCGTACCGAACAAATAGGCTGCAGCCTCCTCATCGAGGTAGGGGATGGAAGCCCGGCGTGCCGCCAAGGCCGTCACCTCGCTCAGGAAAGCCACCCCCAGAGAGACGAGCAGCCCCCTGCGCCGGACCGCCTCATCCCGCAGGGGCAGCCTGCCGAGCCACATCCCGAAGACGAAGAAAGCGAACCAGGGCAGCACGGGATGATAGCCGTTGAACCACAGGTTCCGCAGGAAGCCCTCCGGCGTCCAAAAATCAAGGTACAGGCGAAACGCCGGGTCCCACCCTGTGCGGTAATCGAGCAGGAGAAGCTGGACCTGGGCGCATAGGAGCAGGCCGGCCGGCCAGACCAGCAGCGCCCCGGACGGAGCCCGGATCAGAAACGAACCCAGGAACAAATACAAGGCATAATAATGCAGAATATCCGCGCTCCACCCCGCCAGTAGAAGTCCGATACCGAGCAGGAGCAGATACAGGGCCCGCTTGCGGATCACCGCCCGGCTCCGCTTCAGCTCCCCCGCCTCCCCCTGCCGGACCCGGCGGGTCATCAGCGACAGGCCGATTCCTGCGAGCATCACGAACATGGCGGAGGACCGGCCCTCGAGCAGACCGGCTGCCGCAGCCAGCCAAGGCGGACCGCCGGCTTCGGCCCCCATCGCAATCCTGTAGTTCACCAGGATCATGCCGAAGACCGCGAGCGAACGGGCCAGATCCAGGCCGGTCAGACGTTCAGCCGCCCCCTTGGCCTCATTTTTCACCATACGTCACCTCTTATTTCAACACTTGTTCCACGGTATAGCTCCACAACCGTTCATAATCGAAGGCCACGCCCAGCCCCATATAATTGTCTATCCCGTCCACGATCATGGTGAGCTGCTCCGCTTTGGCCCGGAGGTCGTCCCCTTGTACGATGCCGAGATCGGCCCCATGGCGGAGAAGCTCATGAAACCCCTCCGCATACGTTTGGATCACCGCCATCATGGCGGACAGAATGCTTTCATCCCGGGTGCTCTGAATCATGAACTCTTTCATCAGCAGGGAATAGTGCGGGTCGCTGCGCTGTTCCCCGATCATGCGAAGTCCGCTTGCGGTCAGCTGCTCCTGATAATTGTCAGCCGTAAACGAAGCCAGGGGAAAATACTTCCCGAACCGGATCTCGCTGCAGACCGCCTCAAGCAGAGCACCGAACAGGGCCTCTTTGGACGGAAAATAGTAATAAACCGCCGGCTTCGAGACACCGACCTCCTTGGCGATCATCGACAGACTCGTCTTCTCAAACCCGTGACGGGCAAACAATCGGTAAGCCGATTCCAAAATCAGCTCCTGCGTTGACATCGGGATCCCTCCACTCAACTTACTTACCGGTAAGTAAATAAATCATAGCTCCATACTGTAAAATAATCAAGTATTTTCCATAAACAAAGAAAAGAACAGGGTGCCTCTGCAGCATCCACCAGATGAACCGGGCACGAACATGCTGCCTGTGCACGCATGCCAAAAAGCCCCACAAGATCCCCTATGGGCGCTTGTGAGGCCATCGACAGCCCTTTTTAGAACTCAGGGAACTGGCTGCTGTAATTGGAGAACTGCGTGCGGATCTTCTCGATCTCGGCGGTATCGGCCGCCTTCATCTTGTACCAGCCCTTGCGGAACATCGTATCGAACACCTGGAACTGGCTGTTGTGAATGTCGCTCAGGATGCCCTGCACCGTCTCGTGGAGCTTCGGGTTCTGCATCTCCTGCAGCCCTGTGTTGAACCCGCCGGAGAGGTATTTCTCAAAGCTCAGCAGGTCGTTGATATAATCCCTGTCATTCATCTCCGGGGTCTTCACCTTCGGAAGCTGGCCCGTCTGCGGATTCGCAATCTCCACTGTCACCTTCTGATCCTCCCTGGACGCCCTAGTGTAAATGACCCAGCAGCTGCTGGTAGTGGCTGAGGTGCTTCTTCCCGGTCTCACGCATCAACGACTGGATCTCCGGGTCCTGGCAGCGGTTCGCCAGATCGGCGCATTTCTTCATGGCGAGCAGCTCCCAAGACATGAAGTCCTTGAGGTAATGCAGCTCCTTGTCCGACAAAAGGCTGCGGTCGGCGGTCATTTGCTGTTGGTTTTCCTGTCCCGGCATCATTCATCTTCCCTTCTCATTAACAGCCTTGGCGCAGGCTAGGTCAGCTTCAGCGCCGTCTGGATATTGGTCAGATCGAGCTTCACCTGCTCGTTCAGATCGTGGGGGTGATAAAAGCCCCGCTCCACCATATACGTGGAGATCTGCTCATGGAGCAGAATCGCCTCATTGAGATGCTGTGTCAACACGGCCTTGATCTCCGGAGTGGCCGTCTCGGTCACCGCCATCGCATAATTGCGCACTCCGCTCTTCGCGGCGATGAGCAGATCCATCGCGATCACTTGGTCGGGCATCATATGCAGTCCGGTCATATGCTCGAGAATCGTATTCATATCGGCCTGCTCCCCTCTATGTCGTCGCCTTGGACAACAATTCGTTCAGATCCTGCAGCTGGCGCACCGACAGGGCAACATCCTGCTGCATGATGCTCTTCAGCGCTTCGTCGGATACCAGCATCTGCATCGTCTGCGACTTGGTCATGCAGATCGTCTTGAATGCGGCTATCTCGTGCAGCGCATACTTCTGCTGTTCCATACCCTCTGCCTCCTATGGCTTCAAGACGACCTTGATGCAGTCGTCCGTCTTGGTATCGAAGATCTCGTAGCCGCGCTTCGCATCGGTGAGCGGAAGCACATGCGTGACGATGTCGCCCGGGTCGATCTTGCCCGAGGCTACGAGGTCGTACATATGCGGCATATAGTGGATCACCGGGGCTTGTCCGGTCCGCAGGTTGACATTGCGCTGGAAAATGTCGCCGAGAGGAAAGGCGTTATACCGTCCTCCGTAGACGCACGTCGCCTGAATCGTTCCCCCTTTACGAACCGGTCTGGGTCGCGATAACGAGGCGGCCTCGTGCTGCTCGGGGAGATTGTAGACATGAAGCCACCCCTTCTCCAGCATGAGCTGCGTGCAGGGCCAGCCCCTGGTTGAGTTGTTCCCGGATCAGGGTCCGTGCTTCGGGGGTTATGCACTCCGTCAGCACAATCGCGCAGCTGCGCACCCCATTCTTGGCGGCCATCAGGAAATCCAGCGACAGCATGCTGTCCGTCATCTTAGGCATTTCTTCGGCGTTCCGGGGGTCGAGGAAATCTTCCCTGAGCTTTACACCTCCCGCTTTCATGTGAGCCAAGGCATGCGACATTGGTATTGTACCCTTGAATTTCCGGCTCATACGGCAGAGATCTCGCCACACCCTTTCTACCCGCCAATCAAAAAAGGCCGCCCGTTCCGGTTCCCGTGGGGAGTCCGGTCGGACAGCCAGCCTTCATTCCATCGTTCCTGCCTTACATCCATTTCTTCTGGAAGGCGGCGATGTGGCCGTATTCTTCCTTGAGCAGCCGGGAGAGGCGCACATAGATCCGGCTGAGCTCCTGGTAGGCCGGCACGTGCTCCGGATTCGGCGTATGGCGGTGGGAGCCCCCGACCATCCCCGATACCGCTTCAAGCGAGTCGATCTCGCCGAGGCCGTACATGCCGAGGACCGCTGCGCCGAGGCATGAGCTCTCCACGCTGACGGGCACGTGCACCTCCTGGTCGAAGATGTCCGCCATCATCTGGCGCCACAGCTCCGAGCGGGCGAAGCCGCCTGTCGCCTGAATGCGGTTCGGCTGCCCGATGAGCTCCTGCAGGGCCAGGAACACCGTGTACAGGTTGTAGATGACCCCTTCGAGCACGGCGCGGATCATGTGCTGCTTCTTATGGTGCAGCCCGAGCCCGAAGAAGGACCCCCGGGCGTTAGCATCCCACAGGGGGGCCCGCTCCCCCGCAAGATACGGGTGGAAGAGCAGGCCGTCCGCCCCCGGCTTCACCCGTGCGGCAATCTCCGTGAGCACCTCGTACGGGTCCTTGCCGAGCAGGGACGCCGTCTCCATCTCGGAGACGCAGAGCTGATCCCGGACCCAGCGGAAGATCATCCCGCCGTTGTTGACCGGCCCGCCGATCACCCAGTGCTTCTCCGTCAGGGCGTAGCAGAAGATGCGCCCCTTCGGATCGGTGACCGGCCGGTCCGTCACGCTGCGGATCGCGCCGCTCGTGCCGATCGTGACGGCCACCGTGCCCGGGGCGATCGCATCGACGCCGAGGTTCGACAGCACGCCGTCGCTGGCCCCGACGACGAACGGCAGGCCAGCCGGCACGCCCATCTCGGAGGCCCATTCGGCCGGCAGGCCGGTCAAGGCGTACGTGGTCGGCACGGGCTCCGACAGCCGCTCCGGGGTGACGCCCGCGACAGCCAGCGCCTCCGCGTCCCAATCCAGCGCCTCGAGATTGAAGAGGCCGGTGGCCGAGGCGATGGAATGGTCGATGACGAAACGGCCGAACAGCCGGAAGAAGACATACTCCTTGATCGAGACGAACTTGTGCGTCTTCGCGAAGAGATCCGGGTCCGCGTGCCTCAGCCAGGCCAGCTTCGACAGCGGCGACATCGGATGCAGCGGCGTGCCCGTCCGCAGGTAGATGTGATGGCCGTTCATCTCGCTGCGGATCCGCTCCGTCCAGGCGGCGCTCCGGTTGTCCGCCCACGTAATGCACCGGGTCAGCGGCTGACCCGACGCATCCAGGGCGATCACGCTGTGCATGGCGGAACTGAACGAGATGCAGAGCAGATCGGCGGGCACGATCCCGCTCTTCTGCAGCGCATACTTAATCGTCGAGGTGACCGCCCGGAAGATCTCGTCCGGGTCCTGCTCCGCGATCTCCGGCTTCGGCGAATGAAGCGGATATTCGATATGGTGGCTCGCTACCAAGGCCCCCTCCGCCGTAAAGAGTACGGACTTCGTGCTCGTCGTTCCGATGTCGACGCCGATGACATATCTTTTGCTCATTAGGCTCTCCTCCTTGACCGCTACTCTTCCGACCGCACCACCGCATGGCCGCCGAATTCATTGCGCAGCGCAGCGACCACCTTCCCCGAGAAGGTATCCTCCTCCTGTGAACGGTAGCGCATCATCAGGGACAGCGTGATGACCGGCGCAGCGGCTCCGTAATCGAGCGCCGTCTCGACCGTCCAGCGTCCCTCACCCGACGAATGGGCGACCCCCTTCAGGCCGCTGAGGTCCGAATCCTTCGAGAAAGCCCGCTCCGTCAGCTCCATGAGCCATGAGCGGATCACCGAGCCGTGGTTCCATACCTGGGCCACCTTCTCGAAGTCGAAGCCGAAAGGACTCTTGTCCAGCAGTTCGAAGCCTTCCGCAATCGACTGCATCATGCCGTACTCGATGCCGTTGTGAATCATCTTCAGGAAGTGCCCGCTGCCGCTCTCTCCCGCGTACAGCCAGCCGTTCTCGACGCTGAGGTCCCGGAAGAGCGGCTCGACGCGGCCGAACGCTTCCGCGTCCCCGCCGACCATGGCACAGATCCCGTGCCGCGCCCCTTCCGTGCCTCCGCTCGTACCGACGTCCAGTAAGAAGATGCCCCGCTCCCGGAGCTCGCCCGCCCGGCGGACCGAGTCCTTATAGTGCGAGTTGCCCCCGTCGAGGACAATGTCCCCGGAGGAGAGCAGGGGAGCCAGCTCCCCGACCACCTTCTCCGTCAGCTCGCCCGCCGGCACCATCAGCCAGATGATCCGGGGCGCTTCCAGCGCCTCTACCAACCCTTTGAGCGTGGAAGCTCCGATCGCGCCCGCCTCTGACGCCTGCGTTACGGCCGTTGTATTCACATCGAAAGCGGCTACCTCATGACCGTGATCCAGCAGATTGTATGCAAGGTTCAGGCCCATTTTGCCAAGTCCCACTAATCCCAGTTTCATTTCGTTTCCTTCTCCTTCCGAACACTCCGGTTCTCTATATATACCCAAGCTTGAACCTAGATGAACATGTTCAATACCATGATGAGGGCGAGGGCGACCACCGAAATGATCGTCTCGAGCGCCGTCCAGGTAAGCAGCGTCTCCTTCACGGTCATCCCGAAATACTCCTTGATGAGCCAGAATCCGGAGTCATTGACGTGCGAGAGAATCAGCGAGCCCGCCCCCGTCGCGAGGACGAGAAGTTCCGGGCTGACCCCCGGCATAGAGGCTGCGATCGGTGCGACGATCCCCGCCGCGGTCATCATCGATACGGTGGCGGAGCCGGTTGCGACACGGATCATAGCGGCGATCCCCCAGCCGAGCAGAATGGGCGAGATGGCCGAAGCCTTCGCCAGCTCCGCAATGTAATTGCCGATGCCCGAGTCGAGCAGCACCCGGTTGAAGGCGCCGCCCGCCCCGATCACGAGCAGGATCGTAGCCGTAGGAGCCAGGCAGTCGTTGGAGAACTTGAGCACCTTCTCGCGGCTGACGCCCCGGGCATAGCCCAGGCTGAAGAAAGAGTACACGGTGGCGATCAGCAGCGCGACGACCGGATCCCCAAGGAATTTGAAGACTTGATACAGCGTGGTATCCTTGGCCAGGGCCAGATCGGCGATCGTAGCGATCAGCATAAGGAACACAGGGACCAGAATGGTGAAGACCGTGTTCCAGAAGCCCGGAAGCACCTTGTCTCCGGCGTTCTCCGTCAGCTGGTCGCCCATCTCCTTCGGCACCGATTTCTGGATGCGGTTACCGATCCAGTTGCCGTAGAGGGGACCGGCGACAATCGCGGTCGGCAGCCCGACGATCAGGGAATACAGTATCGTGCGGCCGACATCCGCCTTGAAAATATCCACGGCAGCCATTGCAGCCGGGTGCGGGGGTACGAGACCGTGAACCACGGACAGTCCGGCAACCAGCGGCACACCGATCTTCACCAGCGATACGCCGGTTTGCCTCGCGATCGTAAAGACCAGCGGAATCAGCAGGACAAAGCCGACCTGGAAGAATACGGGGATCCCGACGATGAACGCGACGAACATCATCGCCCAGTGGACGTTCCGCTCGCCGAAGAGGCCGATGAGCGTCTTCGCGATCCGCTCGGCGCCGCCGGATTCGGCCATCATCTTGCCGAGCATCGTTCCGAGCGCCAGGACGATCGCCAGGAAGCCGAGCGTATTGCCCATCCCCGTCTTGATCGAATCTATGATCCCCGGTGTCTTGCCGACGGCAAGCAGCGGCATTCCCGCGGCCCAGCCTACGCCGATGGCGGTCAGGATCAGCGAGACGAACGGATTCAGCTTTACGACGGTGATCAGCAGCAGAAGCGCCGCGATCCCCGCCAGTACGATAAATAACAGCATAAGCAGTACCTCCCGGATATATTTGTTGTGTGCTCTTCAGGTTGAATATCAATAACCAGATGCCGCCAGGGTCCGCAGACCTTCGCTCACGTATGCAGCTCCCGGTATTCCTGGGGCGTAATCCCGAACATCTTCTTGAACGCATGATTGAACGAATGGGGCCGCAGGTATCCGAGCCGCTCCGCAATCTCATAGATTTTATCCGGGGTGTTCTTCAGAAGATATTCCGCCTTCTCCATCCGGACCCGGTTCACATAGTCGCTCAGGTTCTCCCCGGTCTCCAGCTTGTAAATCTTCGAGACATAGACCGGATGCCGGTTCACATGGTCGGCGATAGCCTGCAGGGAGACGTCGCGGTCCATGTGCTCCTCAATGAACGTCTGGATCCACCGGATCAGGGACGTCCGCGAATCCCTCGCTTCCTGCTCCATGTCCCCGCGGATGCGGCCAAGGGCCCGGAGCGCCCATTCCTTCAGTGCGCCTGCGGAACGGAACGGCTCCCCCTCCGCCATCCGGTCGAAGTCGTCCCCGATCAGCACGGATAGGGCGCGGCCGTTCTTATGCGCGATATAGGCATAGGCGGAAGCGATCGTGTAGTACACCTCCAGCACGTGCTCCTGGGCGGAGGACCCTACCGAATCCATCGCGCCGAAGATCGCCTGAAGCTTCTCTTCGATCTCGTCCCAGCGTGCGGCTTCGAGCAGGTGGATCAGCGTCGGCGGCTCGTAGAGGCTCTGCAGCGAGCGGACCTCCTTCGGCGGCGGATCGTCCTCCAGCCGGGTGAACAGCTCCCGTTCGCTGCCGATCCGCCTGCGGAAGGCCGCGATCGAACGGTTATAGAGCTCGGGCACCTCGCGCGGGAAGCTCCCGCGGGAGCCCACCAGGATGGAGATCCGCCCCCTGAGGTAAGTGCCCACCGCCGACTGCAGCGAAGAGGCCGTCCGCTCGAACCAGAGGGGGTCCTCCGCCCCTTCCGCCCGCTCTCCATCTCCCGGTCTCGGAGCCATGACGAATACGAGGTAATCATGGGCATCCTTCGTATGCCAGATGGCATACCGGCCGCCAAACAGCTCCTCGGCCATATTGCCTACCGCGTACTCAATCCAATAGAGATCCTGGGGATCCCTCTCCGTAAACGGCTCTTCCAGCCGGATCATCATCAGATCGAACGCAGCGCCCTCGAATTCCGGAAGACCGAGCGTTTTCATTTTGCCCAAAAGGACGGATTCGGACCATCTTCTTCCCTGGAGCAGCTCATGGAGCAGATTCGCACGCAGCAGCGGAAGGTTCTCCTTCAGCGTGTAGTTCAAGCGCTGCAGGGAGATGACCTCCTCCCATTCGCTGCGCAGCTTCTCCAGCACCCGCTGCACGGTGGCAAGCAGGTCCTCCTCCTTCACCGGCTTCAGCAGGTAATCCTCCGTCTGGTAAAGGATGGCCTCTTTGGCATAATTAAAATCGGAGTAGCCTGACAAGAGCACGCATTTGGTTCGGGGCCACCGGCTGCGGATCTGGGCGATCAGCTCCAGCCCGGTCATGCCCGGCATTTTGATATCCGTAATGACGATCTCGATGGAGAACTGCTCGAGCAGCTCGAGCGCTTCCGGACCGGAGTACGCTTTGTATACCTGCTCCACGCCGTGGCTCGCCCAGTCGATCGTCGCTGCGAAGCGGTCGACGACATGCGCCTCGTCATCCACGATCAGCAGCTGTGCCATCCCCACCGCCTCCCTCCTGCCGCCCGCCGCGGCTTGTATTCGTCCGGCTCCAGATCAAGGCAGCCCGAAGGCCGCCGCCCGGGGCATGGGTGAAGGTGAGGCCCGAGCCCTCTCCAAAGCCGATCTGCAGCCGCCGGTGCACGTTCCAGGTGCCGCAGCCGATGCTCCTGTCGTCCGCCGCCTCTTCCTGCAGAACGGCCTGCAGCCGGGCAAGCTCCGCGTCGGTCAGTCCGCCCCCGTTGTCTTCAATGATGATGCGGTTGAACGCTCCGTCCTGTTCCCCCGTAATGCGGATGATTCCGCCGCCCGCCCTAGGCTCGATGCCGTGAACGATAGCGTTCTCCACCAGCGGCTGCAGGAGCAGGCGCGGCACCTCCTCTTTCATCATGGCCTCCGGCACGTCAACCGCATAGTCGAGCCGCTGCATCCGCAGGTGGTGGATGCCGAGATAGTGGCCCACAAGCTCCAGCTCGTCCTTCAGCGTCACCCGCTGATGCTCCACCCTCGTCGTATACCGGTAGTACTCCGCCAAGTGATGGGCCATCGCGGTCACGCTGTCCCGGTCCTCGAGCATGGACGAATTGATGATAAAGAACAGCGAGTTGTACAGAAAATGGGGATTGATCTGCGACTGCAGCTGCTTCAGCGTCGCCTCGCGGGAACGCAGCTTCTCCGTGTATACATCCTCGATCAGCCGCTGCATCTGTTCGGACATCTCGTTGAAATGCACGATGAGGTCGTCAAATTCATTCTTCGCCCGGTACTCGATGCGCGAGGAGAGGTCCCCCTGCTTCATCCGGCGCACCCCCCGGATCAGACTCCGGATCGGCAGCTGTACATTGCGGTACAGCAGAAAGGAGGCCGCTGCGGCGGCGGCCAGGAGCACGGCCGCCGAGCCGTAGAACCAGCTGCGCGCAGCGGCGATCGGCGCCAGAATCTGCTGCAGCGGCACATAGTCCACGAGATGCCAGCCGAGCTGACGGCTCTTGACGTAGCTGACGAGATACGCTTCCCCGCCGACCTCCACCGTCTGCTGACCCGAATCCGGCAGCCCCCCGTTCATCACCTCGCGGATAATCGACTCCGCGACGGCCCGGGACGGTGTACTGCTCAGGATCGGCGGATAGTCCGGGTGGTAGAGGAACGGATCGTTGCTCTGCTCCTTCTTGTAAACATCGAGCAGATCGCTGATATTCTGGACCGGGAAGCGTACCTGGAAGAGCGCATCGGCCTCTTCCGCCGTCCGGGCCGCGGCGGGCTCTCCGATCTCCCGGTAGAAGGTCGGCACCCGGCGCCCCCGGGATTCGTCCTCCCCGTAGGTCCAGCCGCTGTGCACCGTTTCGTTCCAAGGCCAGTCCTCGCTGCCGTTGATGAAGATGTTCGAGGAGTACACCCGCTTCCGGGAAGGAATCACGAACGTGACATCATTGGACCAGGCGCTCGATACGCTCTGCAGCCCCAGCTTCTCTGTTACACGCGACTGCGCCTTGAGCCGGCTGCCGTCCGTCCCTGCCTCCCCGCCTTGGATGAACTCCCGAATATGCGGATCGTTGCCCAGGACGACCGGGAACATGGACAAGTTCTCGATATGCCCGTCAAGCTGATAAGCGAAGAAGGTCAGCCGGCTCAGATTGGAGGAGCGGAGCTGTTCCTCGACTACGCCGCCGGCGACCCGGTTCGAGTAGGCGTACAGGAGCAGGACAGGCACCAGGAGGAGCACCAGGGTCAGCAGCATCCGGCCGAAAAGCGTCATTCTCCGGGAGGGCCTCTTCATGGCCTTCCCTCCGCTTCCTTATCCAGGATTGCCTGGAGGGCGGCATTCGCCCGGTCCGCCGTCTCCCGGATGTCCGTCTCTCCGCTGATCACCCGCTGGACGATCTCCCCGACCGCCTCCCGTGCGCCTGCCACATCGACAGTCGTGGGCCGGTCATGGTCGACGCCTTCTCGGCTGCTTTCCCGGACCGCCTCCACCAGCTCGGATGGGAAGCCCGCGGTTCCCTCCGGCAGGTTCCAGACGGAACGGCGTGCCCCGGGATGGCCCTTCCCCTGGGTGTGCAGGACGGTCTCCCGGGAGGTCGCCCACGCAATGAAGGCCCAGGCGGCGTCCCGGTTCGGCGACTTCGGGTTGATGGCCAGCCCCCAGGACGTGATGTTGTACGTCCGGGAACCGGCGTCTCCCGCCGGGAATGGGGCAAAGCCCACCCGGTCCGCGATCTTCGAATGCGCCGGATCGGTTACGCTGCGGTAGAGCGAGTTCGCGTCCGTGTAGAAGGCCGCATGCCCCGCGGCAAACAGGCGGCTCGCCTGCGGCCACGACATATGGATGGCCTCCGGCGGCCCGTACTCCCGCAGGAGCGTCCCGTACTCGGTGAAGGCCTTGAGTGCCTGAGGCGAGTTAATCGCCGCCCGGCCTCCTGCGGTGAAGTCCCCTCCTTCCGAATAGAGGAAGGAGGAGACCTGCGTGACCAGCGGCGACCGCTGGCCCCTGGCGACGAAGCCGTATACCCCGTGCTCCGGGTCTTGGAGCGTCCGGGCCGCCTCCGTCAGTTCCCCGATCGTCCGCGGCACAGAAAGCCCGGCCTGCTCCAGCAGGTCCTTGCGGTAGTACAGGACGCCCTGCTCCGTGATGATCGGAATGCCCGTGAGCTGCCCGTCGACGGTTGCGGAGCGGATCGCCTGGGCCGAGAAGTCCTCCAGCCCGTACCCAGCTTCCCGGGCCGCGTAGCCGTCCAGCGGCTGCAGCCAGCCATTGCGGTAGAAGGCCTTGCCCTCCTGCAGCGGACGGTACATGAACACATCCGGCTTCTCGGCGCCGGACGTGAATTGAACGGTGAGCTTCTGGGTGAGCTGATCTTCGAAGTGGGACTGGATGAGCACGCTCATCCCCGTCTCCGCCTCGAAGTCCGGCAGCAGCGTCTTGATCTCGTCAGCCCACGGATGGTTCGCCGTGATCAGGGTAATGCTCTTGCCTGCAAAGGGCCTTGCGGCCGCCTCCTCCGCTTCCTGCCGCGCCTGCTCTCCTCCGCAGCCCGCAGGAGCGAGCAGCGCGAGCAGCATCAGTCCTCCGCCGATCACCCGCAGAACCCGGCTATATAAGTTAAATCCTCTCATTTCTCTTTTCCTCCACTGCCGCTTACGGCCTTGCTCTATTAGCTTACTGTACCCCTGAACCTATCGAAATAACGAAGACTAAACATCCATAACCCGATGTTAACCCCGGCCCCGCAGAGGAGCCGGAAATCGGTTCCCTAAAGCTCCGACATGCATGCCGGCCAAGCCAAAAATGGGGCTATCCCAAAAATCACGCGAGAGTGACTGAGGGACAGCCCCGTTTTCTATATTGTAGCACGAAAAGAACCCCCCCTTGGTAAAATGGATTACGCTGGGCCAAGGAGCTCTTGCTGCACTTCATACTTATGCAAGCGAGAGAGCAGATCTTTTCGAAGCACGTACATATTTGCTGCTGTTTCATTTCATTGTGATACACGCAATTCTTCACAGGCTATCATCTTGTTATTCATCTCAAATAATTGGTATCGCTTACATTATACATCCCTGATAGCATAGAGTTGTAACACAATCCCTATATGCAGGAGGTAGATTTATGAAAAAGAAGAAATGGATGGTTGCACTGGTCGGATTGATTTTATCGCTTTGTCTGGTTACATCCGCTTCAGCAGCATGGGAGTTCTGGGAGCCGCTCACTTATCACAATTCCAGCACTTGGCAGAAGGCAGACAACTATTCCAACGGTTCCATGTTTAATTGTACTTGGAGAGCGAATAACGCCAATTTCACCAGCGGCGGACAATTGGAACTAAAGATCACAAGTCCATCCTACAACAAGTTTGATTGTGGCGAGTACCGTTCCACGAACAAATACGGCTTCGGCAAATACGAGGTCAACATGAAGCCTGCCAAGAATGTGGGTATTGTCTCCTCTTTCTTCACCTATACCGGCCCGAGCGATGGAACCCCGTGGGATGAGATCGACATCGAATTCCTTGGCAAGGACACCACGAAAGTACAGTTTAATTACTATACCAATGGTGTCGGCGGTCATGAGAAGGTCGTTGACCTCGGCTTCGATGCTTCTCAGGGATTTCATACGTATGCGTTTGATTGGCAGGCAGGCTCTATTAAGTGGTACGTAGATGGCGTATTAAAGCATACCGCCACCTCCAACATTCCGCAAACGCCTGGAAAGATCATGATGAATGTTTGGAATGGAACGGGCGTGGATTCCTGGCTCGGGAGTTATGACGGAAAAACTCCTCTCTATGCATACTACGATTGGGTAAAGTATACGAGCAATTAAAGCCCAAAACAAACACTATATGGAATTAGTTTCCATTTCTTGTTCCTGACTGTCACCGTATAGTTGATGCCTGCGCCAGGCATACCACAGAAGGGGTGACCGATGATCTCATTCATCGGCACCCCTTCTCTTGCATTTACTTCACCTCGTCATACCACTGGTTCACTTCCTCTGTGATCTGTTCACCCCCGAGCCCTCTCCATGATCTCGTAAATTCACGGAAGGCCGCAGCCGGGAGCCGTGAATAAATGATTTGAATAAAGGTTTCCTTCTCCAACTTCTTGAGCAGTTCCCCTTTCAGTCCCATCGTTTCCGTCGGGGCCCCCCGAAACATGTCTTGCTTCGAGGCATCAGCCTGGCTCAGCAGCACTTTATGAACAGGAACATCTTCAGGTACAACATTCCTGTTCCATGCTTCCGGAATTCTCGCTCCGTCAAATGTCAATGTATACGCCGCCACCCGTACATACCCGCCGGGGATATCGCTGGGTTTCGACGACTCCTGCCCCTCTGGTGTCCTCACCCAATCATAGCCTTCGGCCAATCCGTATTTGAATTCACCGGATTGCTGTGCGTAGTGATCGAACAAATAATTCTGATACGTAAAGAACAGCTCCGGATGCTTCATATCCTTGTTGATCAGCACTGCTCCGTTGTTAAGCAGGCTGCCCCTGCGTGCAACCTTACCGTCCGGGCCGGAGGGTATCTTATATGCGGCGATCACCGCGTCCTTGTTCCTGCTCAACATATCACCGAGCGGCCAATATTTCATCCAGATCGGTCCGGCAACGATCCCCGCCTCCCCCGAGGCGAATTGCTGGGCGGCACGCAGCTCATCAAACCATTCGGCTTCTCTGGAGATATACCCTTCTTTCATCCACCTCTGCAATAGGGCCAAAGCGGTCTCGGCTCCCGGATCTACCGAGCCGTATTCGAGCCTGCCTCCATCTCCGGCATTCCACTGTCCTGGAACGCTGCCGAACCCTCCGAAGATCCAGTCGGCATCGGCCATCCAACTGTTCATGCCGTTCTTAAAACCGACCGCCAGTCCATACGTATCCTTCAGGTGATTGCCATCCGGATCCCCAGTTGAGAACGCCTTCATCACCTCAGTCAGCTCATCCATGGTTTCCGGCGCCTTAAGGTTCAACCGCTTCAGCCAGTCCTCACGGATCCACAGCACAGGATCGGAGGAATACTCATAATCCAAAATGGGTATCGCATACTTCTTGCCGTTTCTCATATAGGGATGCCATACGGATGGATCGGTATCCATCGCCTCCTTCCAAGACCTCGAAGCATATCGCTCGAAGAGCTCCCCCACCTCCATAAACTGACCGGAGTCGATCAATTCGTGCACAACCTCACCTCTAACGGGAAGCACATCGGGTAATGGCCGTCCGGCAGCAAGCTCCAATCTTAGTTTGGTATCGAAAGAATGATTCTGATTCGGAATGGTCCACAAGTAACGGATATCGATACCAAGCCGCTCCTTCGCCCAGCGGGTGTGTACATTGTTCTCGAGCGTCTCGCCATTCTTGAACGTCATCTCCGGATTCACTGCTGCAGCGACGGTCATCACTGCCGGAGGATCATACTTGTCTTTCTGCGGGTTGAATTGGACGATCTGACCTCCAGCCGTATCCGCTGTGCCCTGGATCAACTCCGACTCCTTCCCCCCATCCTGCCTGCAGCCGGAGAGAAAGAAGAGTGCCGTCATACCAAGCAGTATAAAGCGGTTCATTAAGTATCCTCTGCCTTCAAATAAGATAGGAATCCATCACTGAATTTCCTGTATTTTTTACTCTAGTTTTTAAATCTATAGTAAAATAAGTGTATTGGATCAAAAAGAAGGTGTCCAGATTGAAAATCCAGCCGAATCTATCTGCCAAAATGATATTCGCCGTATTTATGATATTCCTCGTTATCTTCTTGCTGTATCGGCATACATACTCCATCAATGTTAGCGTAGTCCGCGAGGAAATTCAGCGAAGCAACGTAAACCAGCTGGATTTCTTCCTGAGTCAGATGGAGAACCAAATCGATCAGCTGGCTATCAGCGCCTACACCCTTGAGCGAGATCCGTCGATTCAGGACTATCGCAACATCAATCATTTGGATCATTTACTCGACGCCAATAAATTGAGAATCACGATTCTAGAGAAATTAACCCTGCAGAGCGCCAGCAGCTCGTGGCCCAATCAAATGCTGCTGCATTTCCCGTTAACGAGTGAAACCATCTCCACCGCGCCTTCACTTGACAGCGATTACAGGCAGGTCATGGGACAGAATCCCGGATCATGGACTTATTCCAAACATGGGCAGTCGGAGCAGGGCGAATTTGTTTTTCTGATTGCGGCCCCCCAGCGTGGCAAGGCTCCCGTCCAACATCCGAATCTCGTGATAGAGACTCGTTTTCAAGATGAGAACATTCGCAAGATGCTCGATCTGTTCAAACGTTCGGGAGGAGACCCGTTCTTGTTTCACCAGCAGAACGGGACGATCGTCAATCAAACCTCTCAAGCGGAATTCACCACTGAAGTCGCATCCAAGCTAAAGGAGCAATCGCTCTCCTCCAATGGTTCGCAGCTGATCCTGATTCATGGTCAGCAGTACTTCGTCAACTATGTCCATTCGAAATCACTCGGGTGGTATTTAGTCGACTATGTTCCGCTCGAACGGGTGCTCGTCCCGATCAAGGAAGGCCGCAATTTCTTTATCGTGTCCACGGTGATGCTCCTGATCTTGGGGATCGTGCTGTCTGCTTTGCTGTACCGGAATATACAAAGACCCATATCCCTGTTCATCAGGGTAATGAACAAGTTCAAGCAAGGGGACCTGACGGCTCGCGTAAGGCCTATCCGGACCTATGAATTCCGGATGCTGTATATGGGCTTCAACGAGATGGCCGATCGGATCCAGGAGCTCATCGAGCGTGTATACTTGGAGCAAATCCGTTCCCAGGATGCCGTGATGAAGCAGCTTCAATCCCAAATTAATCCCCATTTCCTTTACAACTGCCTGTTTTTCATTAAAAGCAAAGCCTCCGTCGGCGATACCGAATCGATTAAGTCGATGGCCCTCAGCTTGGGCGAATACTATCGTTACTTGACCCGTGTGGATACGTCCCAGACTACGCTGGGTCAGGAGTTGAAGCTGGTCATCCATTATCTGAACATACAAAACCTGCGAAAGCAGCGAATCGATCATGTGATAGACATACCAGAGCCTCTACTGGAATTCCATATCCCGAAGCTGCTGATTCAGCCGCTTGTCGAAAACAGCATCATCCATGGCATCGAACCCAAGGTTGGCAGCGGGTTGATCCGTATCTGCGCGGAGCAGTCCGGAAGATGGCTAACCATCGTAATAGAGGATGACGGAGTGGGCATGGAGCCGGAGCAGCTGCAGCAGCTTCGCAACAGTCTGCTGGCCCCTACACCGAAATCATCGGGCTACGGATTATGGAATGTCCACCAGCGAACCCTGCTGCACTTTGGCCAAGACTCCGGACTGCAGGTGAGCGAGTCGGCCGCAGGCGGTATCCGATATACACTGAACATTAAACTTAGGATTTACACTCAACAATAAAACTTAGGAGGAACTTAAGTGCTTACCCTATTACTGGTGGATGATGAATCCTACGTTGTAGAAGATTTGGCTGCAACGATACCGTGGAGCGAGCTGCAGATTGAAGAAGTATTCACTGCCTCCTCAGGTGCGGAAGCATTGCAAATCATGGAGCACACCGCCATCGATATCGTGGTCACCGATATTTCCATGCCGGGTATGTCCGGCATAGAGCTGGCTGAGACGATTCGCCGTCAATATAAGCGAACCAAATGCATTCTGCTTTCCGGCTATGCAGAGTTCGACTATGCACGCAAAGCGTTATCCCACGAGGTAAGCGAATATTTGCTGAAGCCCATCAGCGATGCCGATTTTATGGCCTCCATCCGGAATGTGGCAGATCAAATGCGGGATGAGTGGAAAGCCTTAGCTTCTTACGATCAGGCGATCCGCACTTTCGAGGAACATTTGCCCCTCTTGAAGGATAAGCTGCTTAATGAACTCCTTCAAGGCAGGAGCGCAAATTCACCGTCTCTAGCGGAACAGCTTGATAAATACCGGATTCCCTTCTTCCAAGGGGACCGGATTAGCGTCATGCTGATTCGGTTGGAGGAATTTTTTCTCAAACATGATACGGACAGCTTGCTGCTGTTTGAGTATGCCATTGACAACATTGCACGGGAAACGTTCTCGGGGCAGTTTCAATTATGGTCCTGTAAGGACATCCATGAGATGCTTGTTTATGTCGTTACCCCCAAGAATTCTCCCTTCGATTCACCCGATACTTCGGACCATGCCTTGGAGTCCTTGGCCAGCCAGCTTCAGCGAAATGTAAACATTTATCTCGGCGGAGGCATCTCGGTCGTGACGGGCAAGTGGGGGACATTCCCTGAGGGCATTCAAGCGATTTACCAGGACTCCTTATCGGCTCTACGCAAAAGAATCGGCAATGACACAGGATACTTTCTCTCCCTCTCGGGCGATCCGGAGCCGCTTTCGGTCCAAACGATTCGATCGCTTTACGAGCCGCCTACCTTGATCCATCTATACGAATCGGGACGCTGGGATGCTTTCGAAGAGAAGCTGTACTCGATTTTCGGCGAAATCCGCAGCGAGTGGAATGATTCGCAGGAGCATCTCATGGAAACCTACACCGTACTGTCGTCCGCCTTTTACTATATTGCCCATAAAAATGGCCGGCTGCTGACCGATATGGCAGGAGCTCCGCTTCCTCCGGAGCATCTCCGATCTATCCAACTGGTCGAAGAGTGGACTTTCCGCATGGTGAGCGGCATCCGAAAGGAACTGGAGTACGAGGTCAAGCATTCCAAAAGCGCCCTCGTACAAACCATTCATCAGTTTGTGGAAGCCCATCTGTCTACCGTAACATTGCAGACGATTGCCGCCCAAGTCTCCCTCCACCCCGCTTATTTGTCCAAGGTGTATAAAACGGAAACCGGACAAAGCATCAGTGAGCTGATCTACAATGCCAAGATGGACAAAGCCGCTTATCTCCTCAAGAGCTGCAGTGATAAAATTTATGAAATCTCATCGGAGCTCGGGTATTCCAATGCACATTACTTTATCAAGGTGTTCAAGGAACGATACGGAGTCACCCCCCAGGAATACCGGGATCAATTCTAATAGTCGATCATATGCTAAAAGCCCCCCGAAACCCGGAGGGCTTTTAGCATATTCTAATGTTTTCAATTACATGTCGGTTCTTATGGCTTTGAAGGCCCGTTATTCACCAAGCGGATATCATCAATATATACAGACAGCCCGCCTGATCCGCCTCCGTCGATGTTCCCCAGCTCAAGACTAACACGGCCGCTGGCATTCGTGGGCTGCCGTACATCGAAGTTCACGGTGTGCGTCTGCTCCTCAGCTGTCAGCTCGATAACCTCGGAGTGGTAACCCGTCCATACGTAGTCGGGGGCTCCGCTCAGCCGGCCGGTGCTCACATTCATTTTCCTCGGCGTCTTGGTTGTTCGGGCTTTGAAGGTCAGCGTATAGTTGTATCCTTCCTGAAAAGCAACGCCCTCCAGGAAGACCTGCCGATCCCACGGATTGCTGCCCGGCGTGCCGATATCGATCTTCAGCTGCTCCTCCGCAGCAGATACCGTAAGCTGATCTGCTTCCGGGGAGTAAGAAACCCAGCCGGATGTCCCTTGAGAGAAATCCGAATTCGGCAGCAGATTGACACCTTGAGGCTGGATAGTGGCCCGTTCCTTCAGCACCACATTGTCGATATAGACGGCATGCGGGACGGAGATTGCGCCCGTCTGTCCAAGCGCAAACTGAAAGAGGGCACTCGGGTCAGAGTCATGCTGCATTATAAAAGCATCTTCCACATGCTGCTGCGTGCCGTCCAGATGAATCATCTTCTCATAATAAGGCGTCCATACATTATCCTGGGTTCCATCATGCTGGGCCACCACCCGTATGTTCCGCTCTATCGTGGAATACACATCAAAGCTTACGGTATAGAACCGATCCTTAACGAGCGATCTGCCTGGCTGCTTCACCTGAATGTTCCACTCTTCCGTACCCGGATCGGCGATATTGACCTGAAGCTTCCCATCCTTAGCTTCAGCGTAGGATGGGCTTACACCCGGCAGCCAATCCGCTTCGAAGTAATCCCAGCCCTGCAGGCCGTCATCGAAGCCGCCATTGTCGATCAGGGAAGGGCTCAGCTCCACCCAATCGGTGTTGAATTTATCACCTGAGATCTCCAGGTAATACACGCCCGGAGTCAAGTGAACCTGCCCCAGGTCCATCGTGCGGTAATTATCCCACCCGCCTGTGCGGCCGATCCCATAGTCCTGTGTGCCCAACACGTTCCGGTTGGCATCGCGCCAGGTCAGTCTGGCGAAGGATTCGCTCATATCACTGGCCAACCTGGATTGGACAAGATAATTGCCTGCCTGCGAGACATTCAGTTTGAATTCAAAATAATCCCCCGCATCCAGATAGCCGACAGTCCCGTCTGCGCCCACCTGAATCCCCTGCATTCCCCAGTACTGGTCAGCATCCATATGCGTCCATCCGTTCACTTCCGTTGGAACTCCCCGTTTCACAAGCCGGACGTTATCCAGATAGACGCTGCCACGGGCGTCGCCGAGCAGAAATTCGAGCTTCGCTTCGACGGAACGGTCCGAATCGGCTGTGGCAAAGTCGAACTGATAGTTCTTCATCTCGGGAGTCAGCTCCAGCTGCCTTCCGCTCAGGAATTCGATATCTTGCGGGTCGCCCGCCTTCACATCCCATTCCAGGGGACGCGGAGAATCCGCCCTTGCACTGAACATGACGCTGTACGCGGACGCTTTGTCCAGAGACAGCTTGTCCTGACTCACCGCTACGGAAGATGCGCCAGTCCCTTCTTTCCTGACGTCCACCTGAAGCTCTCTAACCAGGCGGGAGCCGAGCCGCCCGTTCGTAACCCTCAAGTCTGCTTCTGCGCCATCCGCGGTAATGAAGTCCCAGAATATCTTCCGGTCGTCGCCCTGATCGAAGGTGCCGTTATAGATATAATTGCCGTCCGGCAGCACTTCCTTCACCGGATTCGGACCCGGCGCTTGAGTTTGGATGAGCTTCACATTGCTGATCCAAACCGGCCGTGTTCCGGCCTTCCCGAGGTTGAATTCCAGACGCGCGCTGCCGTCCGTCTCTGCTTTCATCTCGAAATCATACGAATACCGTTGAAGCCCGGAGCTCAGCACGACGCTCTGATCGTCCAAATATCTTGTGTAGCTCCGCCGGGGTCCCGAAATGCCTGTGACCATCGTGCGTTCCCCGTCCGATCTGGCATCGAAAGTCAGCCGGTAAGCCGCTCCCTTCTCCAAAGGGATCTGCGGCTGCACGAATTGAACCGCATAGGTTTGGCTGCCTTCCTGATCGATCGTGATTTTGGCTGCGCCCTGATCCACCGCTACGCTTCCCATGCCGCCGAACAGGTCCGCCGGCGGGGCAAACGGCTGGAACTGCCATGCATCCAATCCGTTCTCAAAACTGCCGTTACTTACGTAGTTTCCATCCGCAGCAGGCTCCCGCAGCACCACCTCATGCTTCGGACGGGTTCCCGCACTGCGATACATCCCGTCGAGCTCATACACCCTTACGTAATCGACGAGCATCCGCTGCGGGAACGTTGTGGTCGCATCCGGATTCCCGGGCCAGCTCCCACCGACGGCCAGATTCAACTGCATATAGAAGTCACGGTCGAAGGGTGCAGGATACGTGTACGCTGCCGCCTCATTCTCATTGCGGGTAAACCAGTCGTTCATCCGGCTGTATAGGATGCCGTCCACATAATGCCGGATCTCACCCGGTTCCCATTCGATGGCGAATACATGATAGTCGTCATCGAAGCCTGCACCTCCGGGCAGGATGTACGAAGCCTGGGATTCCTCTTTGGGCTTGCCGTAGTGAAGCGTGCCGAAAATTTGATTGGGCCGATGCCCGAGCAGCTCCATGATATCGATCTCGCCTGACGATGGCCAAGGGCCATAGAGGGCCTCATCCGCCGGCATCATCCAGATCGCAGGCCAGATGCCCTGTCCAGCCGGCAGCTTCGCACGGATCTCATACCGGCCATACGTCCATTCGCCTTTTCCTTGGGATGTGAGCTTGGAAGAGGTGTACGCGCTTCCTCCGAAGGATTCCTGGCGGGCTTCGATCACCAGGCTGCCGTCCTCCACGCGCGCGTTCTCGGGACGGTTCGTATAGTTCTGCAGCTCCTGATTCCCGTACCCGCCGCCCCCCTCGATGAAGTTCCACTTGGCCGGATCTACCCCCGGCTGGTCGAATTCATCCGACCACTTGAGCTTCCATGCTTCTGCTGCGATCTGATCAGCACCCAGTTGGATGAGCCGGTATCTTATCACCTTCTGGTTCGAATCCAACTCATACAGCCCGATATATTTATTGGTTACCGCGTCGACACCGCTAATGTCCGTGCCCGGCACATAGGGGTTCTGCACCGTCCGGTCCGCAGGTGCCTTGTCACCCGCTGCCGGCTGGGCTAACACTTCATGGCTTACCTTGACGGCAAGGTGACGGCCCTCACCCGCAATCGCTTCGATCCGGGTGGTTCCGTGAAGAGTACCGGCCTGTACCGCGTAGGCAAGTCCCTGATTACCGCCATCATCGCCATCGCCGGGATCGCTGCCTCCGCCACCGCCATCATCGCCATCGCCGGGGTCGCTGCCCCCACTGCTGCCATCATCGCCGTCACCGGAGCCGCTCCCTCCGCTGCTGCTGCCGGGGGTACTGCCTCCGCCCGCATTGCCACTGCCAGGGCTGCTGGTCCCGCCTGGTGGCTTCACATCCTTCAATGATGCGCCTTTGGCGATCATTTTCCCGTTTAATGATACGCCATCAGCGTCGACCGACAAGCTTCGGAGCGCTCCTTCAGAATCCACTTTCGTTCCTTTGGCGCCCTCAAGGATATGCAGCTCGCCGATGGTTGATCCGGCCGCCACCACGACATGGCTGTCAGCCGACGCGACTTCCACACGCCCGAAGGTGCCGGTCAGCGTAACGGTGTCATTCGGCCCTTCGGTATGAATGAGCACATCCTTCATACCTGAAGAAGCGGCTTCCACAAGCGCTTCCGACCGCACCTCCAGCCTTTCTACGGTCGTAGTACCCGCCGCAGCTACACGGACATCCTGTTCCTGCTTCTTGATCACTACGGTCCCGAACGTGGAGTCGGTCAGCTGCACGTGGCCCCCTCCACCGATATTTGTAACCCCTTTCACCTGCATGCGCTCCAAGGCCACCTCTCCGCCGCCAATGCCATCGGTCAAATATAGACGTCCGGCAATCGCTGCGTCCGAGAGCTTGATGCCTGGGGCATTCACGATGGCGTTCGGCATGGTTTCCGCTTTGCCGTACGTGCCCTGCTTATGGAATACCTCCCCGGTTAGACGCTTAAGAAGACTTACGGTTTCGGCACGCGTAATGGGCTCTTGGGGCCGAAAGGTTCCGTCCGGATAGCCTGTGATTGAACCTTCTGCCAGCATGGCTTCCGCCGCATTCCGAGCAAATCCGCTGATCCGGTCCCCATCCGGATAGGGGAGCATCGTTCCCTCTCCGTCATGCCTCACTTCCAGCCCGAACACCCTGGCGGCAAGAACGGCGGCCTCCTCTCGGGTAATCGGCGCATTCGGCCGGAAGGTGTTGTCCGGGTACCCGGATGCGTATCCTTTCTGCAGCGCTGCGGTGACCGTATCCTTATACCAAGCATCCGCTTCGATATCATCGAAAGCTGCCTGGCTGCCGGATGGACTTATACGGAATCCGAACAGCTTTTGGAGCACAGTCACAAATTCCGCCCTCGTCATAGGCGCGTCGGGCCGAAAGGTTCCATCCGGATACCCTTCGAGCACCTTAGCATCCACCCACTTGACCACTTCGGCCGCCGACCAATGCTCCCTCACGTCCGCCAATTCCGTCCCATGACTGCCTGGAACAGATGGGCCCGCAAGTATGCCGCCTGCCGCTTGTCCCCATAGGGTCAATACCGACAGTCCAATAACCAGTGCTTTTCTCATTTTCATCGTCTCCAACTCCTTATGTATGAACGTCCAGCTCCAGATGAATATGCGCATAAGCGGCCGAGGCAAGCACCGGATACCTCCTGTATCTTGCGGAGGACCATAAGCCCGTCCTCCGCTTCGGACAGTTGAATCCTTAGAGCGATTACCGGCCATGGATGCCGGTGCTTCCTGACGACCGTTCTATATGCATCGCACTTCTATAGCTGAATCAGACGTTAAAGCACCAGTGATGCTCATCTTGCCGGCAGGGCATTGGAATGGATCAGCTCCTTAAACCATAACGCGCTTTGCTTGGGCGTCCGGATCTGGGTCTCGTAAGCCACATGAACAATGCCGAACCGCTTGGAGTATCCATAAGCCCACTCGTAATTATCCATGAACGACCAGCAGTAATATCCTTTCAGCGGTCCGCCCTCCTGAATAAACCGGTGTGCAGCCTCCACATGCCCGCGGTAATACTCGACCCGCTCCCCGTCGTTCACCGAGCCGTCGCAGAGCTCATCGGCATAAGCGGCCCCGTTCTCCGTGATATAAATCGGCAGGTCGGAGTATTCGCCGGATACCTTCCGCAGCAGATGATACAGCCCGTCGGGGTATACCTCCCAATCCATATCTGTGTGCGGGTTCTCTCCTTTGACGTGAGCCAAACCGAAAGCTGTATCCTCCGGGTTGGCCCGAATCAATTGGCGGGTATAGTAATTGATTCCCACAAAGTCGTTGGGTGTGGAGATCGTCGTGAAATCACCCGGCTTTATGAATTCAAAGGTAACGCCAAGGTCAGCAAAACGGGACATCATGTCCTCAGGATAACCACCGCGGAATACAGGGTCCAGGAACCACCGATTCGTAAACCCGTCTGCGGTTCGGGCTGCCCTTTGATCCTCTTCCGATGGAGAAGCCGCATCGACGTGGCTCAGATTGAGTGTGATGCCGATCTGCCCTTGAAGGCCCGCTGCACGGTAAGCTTGTACCGCTCTGCCATGGGACAGCAGAAGATGATGGGCAGCCGTTAACGCTTCATTCCAATCCTCGTGCCCAGGGGCATGCACGCCCATGCCGTAGCCCAAGAATGCCGCGCACCAAGGCTCGTTATGGGTGATCCACATCGGTACGGCGTCCCCGAGCCTTCGGTATAAGGTGTCGGCATATTCTTCAAAATGCGCTACCGTGTCCCGGCTGAGCCATCCTCCCTGTTCATAGAGCCACATCGGCAGATCCCAATGATACATCGTCACCGACGGCTTGATGTTATTCTTGTGCAGCTGCTCCAGCAGACGCAGATAGAAGTCGATGCCCTTCTCATTCAGCTTCCCCTTCTCCGGGACTATACGGGGCCAGGCAACGGAGAACCGGTACGACTGGAAACCAAGCTCACCCATCAAGGCAATATCCTCGGGATAACGGTGATAATGGTCGCACGCCACACTTCCGTTATGCCCCCCGTGTACCTTTCCCGGAATTGCAGCAAACATGTCCCATATGCAGGGTGTTCGCCCATCCTCGCTGCCGGCGCCTTCGATTTGATACGCCGCCGTCGCTGTCCCCCACGTAAAGTCAGAAGGAAATAGCCTTTTGTTCATCTCTTTCAACCTCACTTTTTGGATTGTATAAGGCTCAGGGGTTCACTAACCCTTGACCGCACCAGCCGTCATACCCCGGATGAAATATTTCTGTGTCAAAAAGAACGTGATGATGACCGGAATTGTCACTACGGTAGCCGCCGACATCAGCAGATCATATCGATTCTGATATTGTCCGACGAACAGCCGGATGCCCACGGGAATCGTTTGTACGTCCGGACTTGTCGTAAGCACCCAAGCAAACAGCAGCTCATCCCAAGCGGTAAGGAAGATATAGATGCAGGTGGCAATCATACCGGGAACCGACAAGGGCAGAATCACCTTCACGAAGGCCTGGAACCGGGTGCAGCCGTCAATCAGTGCCGATTCTTCCAGATCGTTCGGGATCGCTACAAAGAAGCTTCGCATAATCCAAATACTCATCGGTGTATAGAAAGCAGTGTAGACAAGAATCATACCCCAATACGTATTGATCATAGGAATACCGAGTACTTCTTTCAATCCCAGGAACATGAGGTAGATCGGGAGCAGGAACATAATGCCTGGAATCATCTGTGTCGAGATAATGCCCATTTCAAGTGTTTTGGATCCGAAAAACCGGTATTTGGCAAGCGCATAGCCTGCCATCACGGCGAAGGAGCTGGCGAGCAGCATCGTGACCGTACAAATAATGAGGCTGTTTTTAAAAAAGTTGAAGAAATCGATGTTAATCCACATATCCCGATAATTCTCCCACTTGGGGTCCACGAGCCTAAAGCTTGTAATTCCCCGGAGAATGTCCTCATTCGAGTGCAGGGAAGCAAAGACCATATAGAATATAGGAAAAATGGTGAACAGCACGATCATCCAGGTGAATGTGGTCAAAGAACCGTTCAGAATAAAACGGGATTGCCGCTTGCTCATTACGTATTCAACTCCGATCTGAAGACTCGATACCAGATGCCGACGATGACAAACATGATCAGCATCAGCATGAACGAGGCGGCGGAACCGCTTCCGAAGGCCCAGTACCCGAAAGTCTGACGGGTCATTGCCGTCATCACCAGATCGCCCCACTCTCCGGGGTAACCTGAACCGTTGCCGAACATCATGGCAACAATGTTATAGGAATACACATTGTAAATGATTTGGAACAAGAGCTGAACGGCGATGATCGGTTTCAGTAAGGGCAGGGTAATGCTCATAAACTGCCTGAACTTGTTCGCTCCGTCGATCTCTGCCGCTTCATAGAGCTCATCGGATATCGTCTGGAGACCGGCCAGGAAGACGATCATCAGAAACGGCCAGCTGCGCCATACGGTCGGAATGATAATGGCCCATAACGTGTTGGACCCGATCAACCAGAATGGCTTGTCATCCAGCAGATGCAGCACATCCACCAGAACATAATTGATAATCCCTTCTTTCTGCCACATAAATCCCCATAGAATTCCAACCACATAGGAGGGGACCACCCAAGGCAGCAGCAGAGCGGTCCGCGCAATCGCTCTTCCCGGGAACGCCCGGTTCATCAGCATCGCTGTCCCAAGTCCGCAAGCCATCACGGCGATCGTGACAACGACCGTGTAAATTGCCGTATTCCGGAGAGCATACTGCAAGCCCTGTCGAACCGGATTGTTCGTATTAAAAAGCAGCTCCGTATAGTTATGCAGGCCGACGAACGGCGCTCTCAAATATTGGTTAAGCGTAAACTGGTTGAGCTTGAGCAGAGACATCCAGATCCCCTGCAGCATAGGCCATAAATGTACAGCCAGCATAAAGAGAATCGTCGGCAGGACCAAGGCGTAGGCGAATCGATTTTTTCTGAAATCCTGGAGAATGATCGCAAATTTCTTGTTATCATCTCCTGAAGAACCGGTTGCAGGCTGCATAACATATCTCCTTCTGATTACTGGTTGAGAATTCCGTTCACTTCGCGGACGGCATCGTCAAGTTGCTGTTTCACCGCTTCCTTGCTGTACGTGCCTTTCACACCGGCGACGATATCCCAAATGTTGCCGAAATACTTGACAAGGGCTGTTTCCATGGGTCCCCACTGTGGAATCGACGGGTAGGATTTGCCGTATTTGGCCGCTTCGGCGAAAGAGGCAAATCCCGGATCCTTGGTAAGCTCCTCCGATTGAATGACTTTGGTCTTGGCAGGCAAGAACCCGGTCAGCTTGGCGTAAGACAATTGAGCCTCGTCCGTAGAGAGGAATCGGATGACATCCCAGGCGGCATCCTTGTTCTTGGAGCCTTTAAATACCGTCAAATTGCTTCCTCCAATGAAGGTTGCTCTCTCCTTCGGACCGGCAGGCAGCGGAGCTACGCCATAGTTTTGGGCTGCCAGCTTCTCGGCCATCCCGCCGGCATCCGTCGGCGTGGTAAAGTTCTTCACCATCCAAGGGCCTGCAAAAAGAACCGCTGATCTCCCGTCGGCAAAGTCCGATTCCACTTGGGCCGAGTTCTTCTCAAGGGATGTCTTATCCACTAACCCATCCTGCACAAGGCCCGTATAATACAGGATGCCTTCCAAGGCCTTCTCGTCATTGAAAGCGGCTGCCTTGTTGTCCATAGTCAGCACGCTGCCACCAGCGCCCCAAATCCAGGGGAACAGGTTATGCGGCACGTTCCAGTCATTCTTGCCCGGGATGGCCAGGGCGCTCATCTTCTGATCGCCGATCTGAACTCCGTTCACTTTCTTTAGCGCTTCCCTGAACGAATCCCACGTTTCGAATGCCGTGGCCGGGTCGACTCCCGCCTTCTTAAAAGCGTCCGTGCGGTAGAAAATCGCTCGCGCATCCACAAACCAGGGAACACCATAGATTTTGTCGCTGCCTTCAATCTTGGTTGTCTTCCAGCTTGCCGGGAGATAGGCCTCTTCGCCGCCGATCTCCTTCACCCTGCCGGTAATGTCTTCTATTCCATTCATCGAAGCGATCGCCGGAACCCAGGATGTGCCGAGCTGAAGCAGGTCGGGACCCTCCCCGCTGGTTGCGGCCGTCGTTATTTTGGTCCATGCCGAGCCCCAATCCAGCACCGTTACTTTCAAGGTCACATGTTTATTCTGATCGAGGTATGGCTTCAATGTTGCCAAAAAGTCCTGATCCGGCTTTGGACTGTTCGGCATGATCCAGGCATTCAGCGTAACCGGCTTGTCTTTGCCGCCCGGCTCTGCAGCTGCCGGTCCGGTGTCTGAAGCAGGCGTGCTCGAGGAACAACCCGCGAACACCATGGATGCTGTTACCATTGCTGCCAATACGGAAGTCGGTGCTTTTTTCAAGAAAAACTCCCCCTGTATGTTCAATAATTTGGTGATATTTCCGTAACCGGTTTCGAAGAAGGAATGAGACAGGCGACGCTTTCCCGTATAACCAGTTCCGTCGGGACAGTCAGGATCGGCGGGTGCGACTGCGGGCAATGGATCATGTCAAATAGGGCCTGCGCCGCCCTCCTCCCGATTTCTTCCCGATTCTGGCGGATCGTGGTTAATCCCGGTCTCAGGTACTTCAGTATGGCAATGTCGTCAAATCCGATAATCGAGATATCCTGTCCAACGACAAGCGCCGCCATAGAGAGCGCCTCCATGGCACCGAGAGCCATGGTATCCGATGCGCAGAAGAGAGCGGTTGGCCGCTTCTTCAGGCTGAGCAGGCGCTGTGCCGCCTCGTAACCGCCCTGCTCGCTGAAATCGGAATGAAGGGTCCATTCGGACGGATAAGGCAGCCCATGTTTGTTCATTGCCTGCTGATAACCGATCAAACGATCGAGCCCCGGCTTGCTGTTATAGATGTCGGCAAAGAAGGCGATGTCCCGGTGGCCATTCTCCACGAAATGATCAATGGCAAGAATAGCGCCGCCCACATTGTCGGAAGCCAGATATCCAGTGCGCGGACCATATAAATCCATGTCGATCGAAATACATGGAATTTGGCTTTTGATGATGGTCGAGACGTTGGGATCTGTCTTCGATATACCAAAGAGCAGGAGGCCGTCGACATCTCTGCGCCTGGCTCTGGCCTCATAGTTATCCGTGCTTTCGGCACTGTAATTCGCAAACAGAAGCAAGTCATATCCCTTCTCGCCGGCCACCACCTCGAAGCTGCTCAGCACATCCTGCAGAAACGGATGCTTTAATCCCGTCAGAAGATGATCTTGGAAAAATACCCCAATCAACTGAGAGCTTTTGGTCGCCAGCCCCCTGGCTGTCGCATTCGGCCGAAAATCAAGCTCAGCCATGATGCTTTTCACATTTTGCCTTGTTTTCTCACTAACATCCCTGTGCTCGTTGATCACCCGGGACACCGTTGCGGAAGATACACCCGCTCTCTTGGCAATATCGTAAATCGTCGTCACCCTTGATCCTCCTAAGACACTGTAACCGGTTACGATGTTGTTGGCTTCTTCATTATATTCCGCAGGCTGTCCCCCTTAAATAACAAAACGGAAGCATAAATAACAACTTTTTAAGTTGCACTTATCAAAATGATCACTCCATAATCTGCTCAAAAAAGCAGTGATGGATCGAAAAAGGCACTTAGCAGGACTGGAGTAATCTCCATTCCTTACTAAGTGCCTTTGGCGTTTTCTGAAGAAATAAAGGGGCTGTTGTCCTTAAGACATAACATTACACCTTCTCGGACAGGCCCAATCGGTATCCATGTAATCGCTGCTGTGAGGTTCGTTCGGTAGGCCCGCCTGCCGGCTAGTCTTAGTCTTCGACCGGGAACCAGCCCGGTGCATTCATGATCGCCTGCCAGAGGCCATCCGGAATCACGAGCTCCTGCTGGGCGCTTCTGCTGAGCGTCGTGCGAATCTCCGCTTCACGGCCGCTCTCGATCTTCTCGACCCAGTCCGGCTCCATGATGAGTTCACGCCCTACCGCAACGAGCGGCACGCCCTTCTCGAGTACTTCGACGGCTTCCTCCGGACGGTGGATGGAGCCTACGCCGATCAGCGGCACCTTGCCGCCGATGCGCTCCTGCAGCCACTCGAGGCGCGTCTTGGAGGCGTCGGCGCCGCGGCGGGGCTCCGAGCGGTAATCCATCAGCGACACGTGCAGGTAGTCTAGCCCTTCGCCTGTCAATGCATCGATCAGGACAAAGGTGTCCTCCATCGTGATGCCCGGCGTCTCGGCCTCTTCCGGCGAGAAGCGGTAGCCGACGATGAACGGCTGCTTGGCGTGCTCCGCCGCGACCCGCTTCACCTCGCGCAGGACCGCCAGCGGGAACGCCAGGCGGCCCTGGACGTCGCCGCCCCAGCGGTCCTCGCGCCGGTTCGAGTGAGGAGAGAAGAACTGGTGAATGAGGTAGCCGTTGGCGCCGTGAATCTCCACGCCGTCATAGCCCGCTTCGATCGCGCGGCGGGTCGTCTCGCCGAAGTCGCGGATGATGGACACAACCTCCTCATCCGTCAGCGCACGCGGGGTGAGGGCCGGATTTTCTTCGGTCGGAACGGCGCTTGCACTGACCACGTCGCCGTCCGGAACAAAGCCCGGGGACAGGTTGCGGCCGACATGGAAGATCTGCAGCACCGCTTTGGCGCCCTTCCCTTTAATCGTATCCGCCAGGGAACGCAGGCTTGGGATCATCTCATCCGTGTGAGCGGCGAACTCGCCCGGGAAGCCTTTGCCGTTCTCCGTGACATAGGTGCAGGCCGTAATGACCATGCCGGCTCCGGCCGAACGGCGTGCATAATACTGCAGCTCCTGCTCGGAGACGGAACCGTCCTCATGCGAAGCGAAGTTGGTCATCGGCGCCATCACGACGCGGTTTTTGAGCTGAAGGCCTTGACCCAGCGTAAAGGTTTCGAACAAAGGTTGATAGCTTGGTTTCATCTTTTGAAATCACTCCATAAATTGAGATTTGTATTGAGCCTGAATACCGGAATCAGGCCCCGTTCGTCGAGGTGAGGGGCGTCGTGCGCCGGCAGGGGGCTTCGGATGACGATGCCTCCCGCTCCGCCGGCCGCCGGCTGGCGCCGGACAGCTCCGTCAGCTCCATGAACCAATCGCGGTCCCGGGTGGACAGGGCAAGATCGATCAGATCACGCACTCCCTCTGTTCCGGCGAACGGATTGGACGGCAGAGCCTTCAGCCAAGCCTCACGGACGGCAACTCGCTTTCCCAGTATGTCCATATGATCCGAATTCACGACACGGACCTTCACGATCCGCTCCAGGGAATCGGATGACTCCACCCAGCCCTGGATCAGCTCCCCCTCTGCGGTGCGTCCCTGCACCCATTGTCCTTCTTCGAATTTCATGCTCCTGCACCACCTGACTGGATAGATTGGACCGCTAATAACTGTAATAAAAATAATTACATTTAGAACAAAAGAACGATCAAGCAGCCTGGACCGATTCGCTCCACAGCCTTCGGGACCCTGCCAGCGTACCGCATGCATGGGCGGACAGCCGCCGTTCCACATTCTGCAAGCCGCTTCCTGCTTATTACTGTAATCATATCGAATACAGTTGGTGATGTCAAGGCGTCTCCGCGGTTAGGCAGCAGGCGAACCATCTTAAATTTTAGGCAATCTTTAGCCTCCGTGATAGATGCAGGTGATATACTTGAGCTTACCTAAGTACTCACATCTTCTAAGCGAAAGGAAGCCACGGTCATCTTGACTTCACACTGCTCTCTCCGACTCCGCCTTATGACCGTTAAGCTGCCTCTGAAGGGCATGACGGAAGGGAGGATGACCACCCGATGAGCGTATGGCCGATCGCGATCATGATCGGACTCGGCATCGTGTCCGCCATCTACTTCGTCCGCCGTGTCCCTCCCGACCGGGACGAGACCCGGGAAGATTTCGACGATTTGTACTAGACCCCGCACGAGACAGGGAATCGCCACTTTTTCCGCTGCAACCTCGAATCAACCCGCCTCAGGCTTCTGTCCTGACAGCGGGTTTTCTTTTGCTTCCAAGGCTGGCAGCCGGGTCTTGAGCTCCCCCATCGGGAGCGGCAAATCTTCAGCAGGACCCCGGCAGCTCTTAGGTCTTCTTCATGCTCCGCCCGGGTACGTCCCGTCCGAAGGGAACCGGCATCCTTCCTCTCATCCCCGCAGAAAAAATACCCGGACAGACGCGTCGCATTTCCTGAATTTGGGGGTAATAAAAGGATATAACGAACGCCGAATCCAGGATCAGGAGGATGATGAACGATGCCTTTGAACTCGGTGTACTGGAATGTCAACTTTCTTATTGCCTTGACAGTGGTATTCTTCCTGTATGTGCTGATCGAAGGAGTCTCCTCAACCGAACCCGAGCCCAGCGAAGACGAAGAATTGTTTTGAGTGCAGAACGGACACGGACCGTGAATCGGCGCGCCGCATCCCCATAGAACAGGGTACTCCCACAATCGTCCGGCTCCCGGACGATCCTTTCGCGTCCCAAGGCTTGCGGGGAGTCTTACTCTTGCATGCCGGACCGCCTTCCCGGCTCCTGTCCCGGTGAGTGCGGTCCGGCATGGCGGCGAGAAGCGCTGAATTTTAGGATTACGGAATCGGATCTTGTGAGCTATACATTCTTATCTTTCTCAAAAAAGAGGGTGGACATGCCACCCTCCTTCCTCACATCGCCCCATCATACTGCCGGCAGCTCCCCGAGACTGCGGTAGATCCGCTTGCCCGCCGCCTCGCCGGCCCTCACCATTTCGTCGGCTCCCGCGGACGGGCCGCCGATCCGCAGCACCGCATCGCAGCAGGAGATGAGCCGGATGGCCGACGGATGGAACATGCGGTCCCATACTTCGTCGCCCATGCTCCGGGAGCCTGCCGTCTCCAGCAGCGGCAGCGCCAGCCATTCGCCCAGCATCGGCAGGTGGCCGAGCTCATAGACCCGCAGGGCCGCTTCGTTCATCGCCTGCAGGTTCGCTTCGATGCGCCGCGGGTCGTCGCCCGTGCCCGAGCGGTACGGCCCGGCCACCAGAATCTGCAGCGGCTTCCTTACAGGCGGGGCCAGCAGCCCCTGAAGCTGTGCGTACTGCAGGAGCATAATCGTCTTGGCGTCGCGGATCTCGCCGGATTCCACCATCGCCAGGGCTCGGTCGAACGGAAGCTCGAGCACCTCGATGTGCTCCTGCTCTTCTTCGAGGCCCCCGCCCCCGCCGGTCCGCATCTGCGGATCGTACTTGGCCGCGTACAGGTGCAGAATCTCCGTTACGGAGCCCGGCGACATATACGCTTCCCCCAGCTTCCGTAGGTCCCTGACCCGGTACCCGGTCTCTTCCTCCGCCTCCCGGCGGATGCAGTCGTCCGGATTCTGTCCGTCGAGCAGACCTGCGCAGGCTTCGATGAGCATCCCGCTCGCGTTGCCGTTCAGATACGTCGGCATCCGGAACTGGCGGGTCAGGACCACCGTCCGTCGGTCCGGATCATACAAGAGAATCGCGGCACCGTTGCCCCGGTCATAGGCTTCCCTCACCTGTGTCTCCCACGTCCCGTCACTGCGCTGGTAGCGGAATGTCATTTTTTTGAGCACATACCAGTTGTCCGACAGGACTTCTTCCTTCTCGATCCGAATTCGCGGATTCATTCGCATTCCTCTTCTCTATCTAGGATTTAACGGCTGGTTATGATTTGACGGCCAGAAAAAAGCCC
Organism: Paenibacillus sp. S-38; assembly: GCF_049942825.1. Taxonomy (NCBI): domain Bacteria; kingdom Bacillati; phylum Bacillota; class Bacilli; order Caryophanales; family Paenibacillaceae; genus Paenibacillus; species Paenibacillus sp. S-38. Next base: position 866,232 of record NZ_CP187970.1, on the reverse strand, counting down.
GTGTCCTTCGTGATGAACAGGCTGCCTTCCCTTTCCAGCCGGTCCTTCAGCTCCCCGCGGAACCGTTCCAGCGCCTCACCGACGAGCCGCTCCTTGGCGTTCATCGGCGTTGAGGTAATGTAGGCGATGAGCGGTTCAGCCTTGTCCACCAGCAGATGATCTTCGTAGCGGAAGCATTTCACCGTGCGGAACGGCCCCGCCAGCATGGCCTCCCCGTTCTCCAGGTGGAAGCGCTCCAGCACCGGATCGAGCACCTCGATCTGCGGATCGAACGCCTTCGCGAGCGTCTCCACCTCCTGCAGATGCCGCAGGCTCATCGTGGAGGCATAGAGCCGGCCGCCCGGCTTCAGCACCCGGTGCATCTCGGCCGCCGCCCGCGGGATGTCCATCACATGGTACAGCATGTGATTCGCAATCACGACGTCGAACTCCCCGTCATGAAAAGGAATCTCTTCCGCATCCGCGGCCAGGAACCGGAACCGTCCCGCTGCTCCTCCAAGCCGGCTCCTGGCCTCCTCCAGCATGCCGGGGGAGAGGTCGGTCAGCGTGAGGCTCCAGTCTTCCGGAATCCGCTCTCTGCTGCGCTCCCACAAAGCGCCGTCCCCGCAGCCGAGCTCGAGCACCCTCAGCCCGGGCCGCTGCGGGAGCCGGTCGAAGAACCAGCGGTGCCAGCCGGTCCGGTTGGCGCTGTAGCCGTCATACAGGGCCATCCGCGCCTGCAGCCTGGCGGCGCTGCGGTACTGCTCGCCCCAGTCCTTCTCCGTATGGACGGTATGGATCATCGCCGTCAGCTCGTCCCAGCCGACCTCCTGCCCGCCGCCGTCCAGCATGCCGAGCGCTTCATCGATCGCCTTCGTGACATACCGCATATGGGCCATTTTCTGCCGCATGAGCTCCTTCTGCATCCGCAGGGACGCCTTCAGGTCCTGCTCGGGCAGGGTATCCTGCGAGAGAATCTGCGATATATCGGAGAGGGACAGCCCGATGTATTTGAGCGTCTGGATGCGCTGCAGCCGGATGATATCCTCCCTGCTGTACAGGCGTGCGGCCGTGCTGTCGTGCTGTGTCGGCTTAAGCAGACCGATCGCGTCATAATACCTTAAGGTCCGGAGCGTCAGCCCGGTGCGCCGTGCGATTTGGCCGGTCGTCATGTATGCCTGCTGCGGTTCTTTCATGGGATATGCCTGCCTTTCTGCCTGATCGCCTCACTGATTCCGATTATAGCGGGTGACGCTGCGTCACCTGCAAGCATTATTTTCAATAGGGCCTGGGAGGCTGATTTTCTCGTATGGCCCCGTTTCTTGTATAATGGGTCTACTTCCAATGAACCCAAAAAGGAGAACCGCATGCGCTCTCGCAACTTGTGGAACGGAGGCATAGCCCTTCTTCTGATCGTGCTGTTCGGGCTGCTCCTGCAGTTCCTGCTGGCTACGCTGCGCATCCGCGAGCTCGCCCATCCCCCGCAAGGGGACCCCTCCGCCGGGAAAACCCCGAAGCAGATTGTCCTGATCTCACAGGTCGAGGACAACCCGTTCTGGCGCACAATCGAACGCGGCGCCCGGGAAGCGGCGGCCGCTTACGGAATGAGCTTCGACTCCCGGGGGCCGCTTCGCATCAACCCGCAGGAGCAGATCCGGCTGCTCGAGAAGGCCCTGGCCGCCAAGGCCGATGCCGTTCTCGTCCAAGGCATTAACAGCCCGGAGCACCGGGCTCTGATCGATCAGGCCGCCGGCCGGGGCATTCCGGTGATCGCCGTCGATGCGGACGAACCGGGGAGCCGGCGTCTCGCCTACATCGGCACGGACAACCGGAAGGCCGGCGAGACGATGGGCGAGCTCGTCGCCAGACAGACCGGCGGCCAGGGCCGCATCGGAGTGCTCATCGGCACGCAGGCCTACAGCCAGCAGCTGCGCCTCTCGGGCTTCCAATCGGTGGCGGCCCGCTATCCCGGGCTGCAGATCGTGGGCGTCCGCTCGACCGAGGCCTCCCGCCTTCAGGCGGCCCAGCAGGCGGAGGAGCTGCTCGGAGAACATCCGGACATCCGCTACATCGTCGGCTTCAGCGCCCTGGACGGCCTCGGCGCCCTGAAAGCTGCCGAACGCACCCGCCCGCAGGGCGGCCTCAGCATCTTCGCCTTTGACGACCTTGCCGAGACCAAGGAGGCCATCCGCGGGTGCCGGATCGCTGCGACGCTTGTCCAGCAACCGTACCGGATGGGGTATGACGCCGTCTCCCTGCTTCATGACTACTGGGAGGGCCGGACGCCGGCCTCCGAGCATTTTACGGGGGCTGAGGTCTATACGCGGGAAACCGCAGACGCTGCAGGTGGAGGAGGGTCTTGCCCATGACCATCCGGCGTAAGCTGCTCCTCTTCCTGCCGCTGCTCGTGCTTCTGATGAATACGGTCACGTACTTCCTCTTCGAGAGCGGCAAGATCGTCCAGCGGAGCTATGACGAGATGATGAGCCGGATCCTGCTCTACCAGCAGTCGGTCCAAGCCGCCGAGACGCATCTGAGCCGCCTGTACACGTACCTGCTGGATCCGGCCGACCGGAACGCCTCCGCCCTCACGCAGGCCAGGGCGGAGGTGGCCGAAGCCCGGGGGCAGCTGGCAGACGCCTCCGCAGCTTCCCCGGTCGCCCCGGCCGTGCATGCCTACACGAGCCTGCTCGGCACGCTGATGGAGCAGGAGCAGGCCGCCCTCGAAGCCGCCAAGCCGCCGGGCTCATCCACCGCCTTAACTCCTTATGGGGAGGCGGAGAGGACGGCCGGCTTCATCCGTGAAGAGGGCCTCCACCTCGTCGATCTGGAGCTGAGCGCCTACCAGCCGGTCTACCGGCAGATCCGCGAAGAGAACGGACGCATCAACCGGCTCGGCGCAGCGGTCATCGCCGTGAATACGCTGCTGAGTCTTGCCGCCGCCGTATGGATCTCCCGCAGCATCACCGGACCGGTCAGCCGCCTGGTAGCGATGGCCAAGGAGATCGCGAAGGGCAACCTTCGGCCGGAGCCTCCCCCGCCTACTGGGGACGAGCTCGGCATCCTCTCCGGCGCGTTCCAGGCGATGCTCGCCGATCTCACCGTGCTGATCGGCAAGGAGAAGGAAAGCCTGGAGAAGGACCGCCTGCTCAAAGAGCTTGAACTGCAGGCGCTCCAGAGCCAGATCAACCCGCACTTCCTGTTCAACACGCTCAATGTGCTCTCAAAGCTGGCGCTGCTTGAGGGAGCGGAACGGACCAGCGACCTGATCGTCTCGATGTCGAACCTGCTGCGGTACAACCTCGGCCGGCTTGACCGGCCCGTGACGCTGCGCGACGAGCTGCAGCACCTGCAGGAATATGTGACGATCCAGCAGGCCCGCTTCCGCGACCGGGTCCGCTTCGAGCTCCAGACTGAAGAAGAGGCGCTGCAGGCCGGGGTTCCCTCCCTGACCCTGCAGCCGCTCGTCGAGAATGCGTTCCTGCACGGCATTGCCGATCTCGAGCAGGGGGCGGTCATCCGCGTGGCTATTGCACGCACGCCGTCCGATGCGGTGTCGGTTACCGTTGCGGATAACGGGGCCGGGATGAGCGAGGAAGTCCGGCAGAGCCTGCTCCGGCTCGAAGACGTACCGGAACCGAAGCAGTCGACCGGGCTCGGCACCCGCAATGTATTCAAGCGGCTGGCCCTGTATTTCGGCCGGGACGACCTGGTCACGATTGACAGCGCGCCCGGCCAGGGGACGCGGATTACCCTGCACATCCCCGCAGGAAAGGAGGAAAATAAGCATGAGCATGTATAGGCTCCTGATCGCCGATGACGAAGCGCTGGAGAGAGAGGGGCTTGAATGGATCGTCCGGCAGATGATGCCCGGTGTGTTCGAAGTCATTCATGCGGAGAACGGCCGTCTCGCGATTGAGCGTGCCGAAGAGCACCGGCCGCATATCATCCTGATGGATGTCAATATGCCCGGCATCCAAGGGCTGGAGGCGCTCCGGGAGATCAAACAGCGCCTGCCCCACGCCAAGTTCGTCCTGGTGACGGCGTACGATTATTTCTCCTACGCCAAAGAGGCGCTGCTGCTCGGCGCGAAGGATTACATCGTCAAGCCCGCCAAGCGGACGCAGGTCGTGGAGACGCTGCAGTCGCTGGTGGCCGAGCTGGAGCTCGAGAAGCGCAAGCGGGCCGAGGAGCTTAGCTTGAGGCATCAGGTGTCCCGGCTGCTTCCCCTGGCCGAGAATGAGCTTGCCCTCATGATGATGGTCGACCAGGTGGCGGAAGCGGACAGCACCCAGCTCGCGGGTTGGCTCGATTTTCCACTGGAGGGGGGCTGTGCGCTGGTAGCCGCCTTCCCGGAGGGTATTCCCGCTCCCGATCTGAAGCGGGTCTACGACACGGTACGCACCTTCGCCAAGAGCAGCGCGCCGGACTGTATCGTCAGCTCGCTCATCGACCGCCACATGGCCGTCTTCCTGCCCTTACCTTCGGGAGCACGGGAAGACGCGCGGATGGCCGATATCCTGCGGTCCGCCGAGCAGCTCAGCGCCCTCGTGGAACGCCAGATGGGTCTGCCGGTCTCCGTCGGCATCGGCTCCGCCGGCCGCGGGGAGGATGGCCTGCGGCGGTCGTACTTTCAGGCGGTGCTGGCGTCGGCCTACGATGGCCCCGGCACCCGGGTATGCCGCTTCGAGGAGCTGCAGCAGGGATCCACGGGGGCGGCCACGCCCCATGAGGATGCGCTGCACCGCTCCTACGTGGTATCCGCCCTGCACCGGATCCGCGAAGAGCGCGAGCAGCAGACGCTCAGCGTGCTCGACCGCGCGAAGAGCTACATCCGGGAGCGGTTCACGGAGGAGCTCTCGCTGGAGGAGGTCGCCGACCACGTCCATCTGAACCCCCACTATCTCAGCAAAATCTTCAAGCAGGGCACCGGCGAAACCTTCATCGACTTCGTCACCCGCCTGCGGATCGATAAAGCCAAGGCACTGATGGCCTCGGAGCAGCTCAGCCTCAAGGAAGTCTGCTTCGAGATCGGGTACAAGGACCCGAACTACTTCAGCCGCGTCTTCAAAAAGGTCACCGGGGTGACCCCGACCGAGTATCGCAGCGGCGGCGGGTAGGCGTGGCGCGGGAGGGGCGGACGGACTGCCGGGGCTGGGATATGGGAAGTGAAGAGCGGTGGGGAAGCGCGGGGTGTGTTCTCTCGCCGGCTTCTGGATGCATGCGCTGCGGGCTCTCCCGCCACCTTCCAGCTGCATGTGCGGCGGGCTCCCCCGCTGGCTTTCCTGCCACCTGTGCGGCAGGCTCCCCCGGGCTTTCCGGCTGCCTGTACGGCAGGCTCTCCCGCTAGCTTCCAGCCGCCTGTGCGGCAGGCTCCCCCGCTGCCCTTTCGGCTGCCTGTACGATGAGCTCTTCCGCCGGCTTTCCTGCCGCCTTTACGGCGGGCTCCCCCGCTGGGCTTCCGGCTGCCTGTGCGGCGGGCTATCCCGCTGCCTTCGGCTGCCTCTGCGGCGGGCTACCCCGCTGCCCTTTCGGCTGCCTGTACGATGAGCTCTTCCGCCGGCTTTCCTGCCGCCTTTGCGGCGGGCTCCCCCGCTGGGCTTCCGGCTGCCTGTGCGGCGGGCTCCCCCGCTGGGCTTCCGGCTGCCTGTGCGGCGGGCTATCCCGCTGCCTTCGGCTGCCTCTGCGGCGGGCTATCCCTCTGCCCTTTCGGCTGCCTGTACGATGAGCTCTTCCGCCGGCTTTCCTGCCGCCTTTGCGGCGGGCTCCCCCGCTGGGCTTCCGGCTGCCTGTGCGGCGGGCTATCCCGCTGCCTTCGGCTGCCTCTGCGGCGTGGCCGCTTATGCGACGAGTCCTCCCGCCAGCTTTCCTGCCGCCTCAGGCGACGAGTCCTCCCGCTGGCTTTCCAACGGATCTCCCGTTATCTTTGCGGCGTCCTGAGTAACCTCTCCGGCAGGCTCTTGGCCGGCTTTCCTGCCACCTGTGCGGCGGGCTCTCCCGCCACCTTCCGGCCGCCTGTGCGACGAGCTCTCCCGCCGGCTTTCCAACCGGTTTCCCGCTATCTTTGCGGCGTCGTGAGCAGCCTCACCGGCGGCTTACTCCCTGATTTTGAAATAACGGAACTCAGATTCCTTATTTCAATATTTTCCACCCCAATTGGTCTGATAGCGGAACTCAGATTCGTTATTGGCCTCCGTTTCCGCACTATATCGTCTCATTCAACAAAATAGCGAACCTCAGTTCCTCTATTTTGAATCTGCCCCCTTCTAAAGGAAAGATAGCGCATCGTAGTTCCGCTGATATGAACGTAACCGAGCAACTCCCAGCACGTATCCCTGTTTTTTTGTACTCCAAACTAAGCCTGTCAAGGTGTTCTTTTTGACAGGCGGCTTCTTTCCTCCCATACTTGTTTACGGGTCTGACTATCAAGTCAGACCCTGCCTTACGGCGAGTAACGGGGTGCAGGGGGCGTGCTCCCTGCATAGTCTTTTTCCTGAGAACAGCGGGACATGTCTACATTCCTTGGCACGAGGGCAAAATGGTTCTTTGCGCCGGCTGGCAACCTGATATTCGTGGGTTCTCACATGTGATTACATACGACCAGAGAGTTTCCTGCTAACTATCAACGCACATAAAGCTCCTGTTCCCTTGCTTTGTGCAGCGGAACTACGCGGATTTCTCTCTGCCTAGCTTTGTACTTTGCCCCCGAGCCAAAGAATGTAACGCATCTTCCTCAAATCCGTTCTCTTACCACCTCCTTCTTCGTATTTTCAAACTTCTATTACAAGCACAAGCGATTATGCTGCCGCCCTTTGCTTCTGGACTTCCTTGGCTATAGCCCAGATAAATCCCAAGAGCTCCCTGGCCACGGCGGTAACGATGGTTCCTTTGTTCTTTCCCCTGAAGCTTAACCTATTAAATTTATGATGCAGTCTTTTATGCGCCTTCCAAGAGATCTCAATAATCTCCGAGCTTAGCTCCTTTTGCCTCTCTCGCAGGGCTCTTCTTACAGCGGGTTTGCTCCGATAGGTCCAGGCGGCTTCGACCAGTACCCGTCGGATATGCGCATTTCCGACTTTCGTGATTCGCCCTTGCCGGCGGCTGCCTCCGCTTGAACTTTCCGAAGGTACCAATCCGGAATAACTCATAAGCTGCGGCGCAAAAGCAAATCTTCCTGCGAGATCTCCGAGTTCGGCCGCAAGAGTAGTGGCCGTAACTAAAGCAATACCATGAAGTCCTTGCAGCGCCTGAATCATGGTAGCCTGGCACCCTGCCGAAGCCTGCCGTTCCATTTCCTTTTCGTATCGCCCAATCCGGTTTGCGGCCTCCCTGATGGTGTTGCGGTATTCTTGAAAGACGATATCCTCGCACGCATCCGTAAAGCGCAAGGTATCCAGCCAGTTCTCGTAGGCCGATGTCCATACCTTCGTGCCGCCCGGTGGATGAAGCTGGTGCCGAAGCAGGAACTTCGTTAGCCGCTGCTTGTGCCGATTCATATCCTGAACCGCATCCTCCCGGGCCCGAACCAAATCCCGCAGCGCTTCGTCCTCGGGTGTAGGTACGTAGATTTCGGTTAACTCTCTGGCCCTGTAGAGCTGCGCTAAACGTATGGCATCCCTTTTGTCGGTTTTAATGCGCTTGTTGCCATCCAATGCTTTGGGCGCAACGACGCTGCAATTGACAAAGAGTTCAAGGAACCAACGATACAGTTGAAACCCTGTAGGCCCGGCCTCATAGCAAACGTCGAGTTTGATCTCATCGTCCTTTGCAAGCTGCTTGACTAATTTTCGCACGGCCTCTTTGGTATGTGGAATCGTCCCCCAGAACCGTACAGGCTCATCTCGATTTTCCGTGGCGATAGCAACAGCAATTTTTTCCTTGGATACGTCTAACCCTACATACTTTGTGGACATACTCATTACTAACCGACTCCTTTTTGTTTGTAGCTCTGTTTTGGATTTGATTGGTTTATTCATTCCAAGTCATTTCCAACTTCAACCTACGTGATGCAAAGAGGTAGTCGGTTTCGTTCATTATAACTATTTCATTTTCCCCCCGGTCGTTTCACTTTTCACCGCTTCGGGCTGCAGCGCCCCCCTTTACTCCCCTTCCCTAGCACGCCACAGCATGCAGTTTTCCAAGTCAGTCCACGCCTTCCGGCATGGACTTTTTTGTGCTGACGGGATCAAATTTGTGCTAGTCTCTCCCCACCGGCAGTCCAGGTTCTTCCACGGACAATTATGTGCAGGAAGACGTCGGATTAGTGCAGACGGTTGCCGCCCAGCATCGTTCGGACGGGTGATATAATCCTCTCACAAGCTTCGCATATCCATGGAACGCATTGGAAAGGAGAGGATGATCTTGTCACTTGTCATTCAACAAGAAACGGAAACGCAGATAGAAGAACAGATTCAGCGAAAACACGACGGGGAGCAGCCTCTCGAGCAGACAGCCGAGAAGCCCAATATGCTGTTCGTCACGCTGGTATCGATCGTTGCCGCGCTGGGCGGCGTGCTGTTCGGCTTCGATACCGCGGTCGTCTCCGGGGCGCTCGGGTTCCTCGAGCAGCGCTTCGACCTCAGCCAGGCGCAGCTCGGCTGGGCCGTCTCCAGCATCATCATCGGCTGCATCGCAGGGTCGGCCTTCTCCGGCTCGCTCGGCGACAAGTTCGGCCGCAAGAAAGTGCTCATCGCCGCCGCTCTCCTCTTCATCGGAGGCACCGTCGGTTCGGCGCTGCCGGATACGTTCAACGGGTATATTCTCGCCCGGATCATCGGCGGGATTGGGATCGGCATCACCTCGGCGCTCTGTCCGCTGTACAACGCAGAGATTGCTCCGGCCAAGTACCGCGGCCGGCTGGTCGCCCTGAACCAGCTTGCCATCGTGACGGGGATCTTCCTTGTTTACTTCGTAAACTCCTGGATCGCCGGCCATGGCAATGATGCCTGGGACGTCTCTACGGCTTGGCGCTGGATGTTCGGTGCAGGTGCCGTTCCCGGCCTGCTGTTCTTCCTCCTGCTGTTCTTCGTGCCCGAAAGCCCACGCTGGCTGATCAAACAAGGCCGGCCGCAGGAAGCGCTGGCCATCCTGCTCAAGATTCACGGCGAAGACCTCGCCCGCAAGGAGGTTCTCGCGATCAAGGCTTCCTCCAAGGAAGAGTCCGGCTCCTTCGGACAGCTGTTCATGCCCGGCGCCAGAGCAGCTCTGCTCATCGGCGTGATCCTCGCGATTCTGCAGCAGATTACCGGCATCAACGCGATTATGTACTACGCGCCGATCATCTTCAAGGAAGCCGGCACCGGCACGGATGCCTCCCTCCTGCAGACCATCCTGATCGGCTTCGTCAACCTGGTCTTCACGATCCTGTCCCTGTGGCTGGTCGACAAGGTCGGCCGCAAAGCGCTGCTGCTCATCGGCTCCGCTTCGATGACCATCTGCCTGACGGTCATCGGTCTCGCCTTCCAGACCGGCCATACGTCCGGACCGCTCGTACTCATTTTCATCCTGCTCTATGTCGCTTCCTTCGCCGTCTCGCTGGGTGCCGTCCTGTGGGTCGTGCTCTCCGAGATCTTCCCGAGCCGCATCCGCGGCAGGGCCATGGCGATCGGTACGATGGCGCTGTGGGTGGCGGACTATGCCGTGTCCCACTCCTTCCCGCCGCTGCTTGCCTCGGCCGGGCCGGCGCTGACCTTCTGGCTGTTCGCCCTGATGTCGCTGATCACCGTCTTCTTCACCTGGCGCTCCATCCCCGAGACGAAGGGCAAGTCGCTCGAAGAGATCGAGTCGATGTGGGCCGTGAAGTAGGCCGGGCCGCTCCTCCCCCCGTATCGTTCATACACAGCAAGGGCAGCCCCAGGGCCGCCCTTGCTTTTTCTATACAACAAAAGGACGCCGCCGAAACATTTCGGAGACGCCTCTGGAACACCGGTCTGGATATAAAAGCAAATAACGGAACTGAAGTTCGCTATCTCCTGGGATTTTCAGGGTTTAATCCACCTATAGCGGAACTGAAGTTCGCTATCTGCGTCGGACAACCCTTTTGATGATACGGCGGCAGATAATAAGACATCGGAGTTCCGCTATTCTCCAGGAAATATCAGGAAATATCCGAATAAGATACCTGACTTCCGCTATTTCACTCCCTCACATTTCAGCACACCAATAACCTCGCAGCCGCCCGCCCTTTTGGCCTAAGATGGCCCCACCTATCTGAAGGATAGGCGGAAGTGGCAGCCTCCCTATCCTAGGCTCAGCGGCATTCGAACGCCTTCGTAACCCGAAGGCGTTCTTTGCTGTTCAGCCGCGGCAGCGTTCAATCAAGTGTCCGACCCATCCCCTTACGACCGCTTGCCGTACACATAATCAAGCAGAAGATTCCCCCAGATCGCGTAGCCTTTGTCATTCGGATGCGCCTCATCCGAGAGCAGGTCATCCAGCGCAAGCCCCTGCTTCTGGATCTCCTCGACGAACGGATGGTAGATATCAAAGTACGTCCATCCGTTATCCTGAACGAACGCGCCCACCTGGTTTACGTAGTCCTCATAGGTCAGGCCCTGTCCGTTCGGTGTCGTCTTCTTAATCGGATTCGCTGAAGTCAGCACGATGCGGGTCTTCGGACTCTTCGTCTGGAGTTGGTTCACAATCTCCCGGATGTTGCTCTTGGTCTTCTCGATCGGAATATTGGATCCGTAATCGTTGATGAGGCACATTTCGAAGAAGAGGATATCCAGCTTCTGCTTCGCGATCACATCGGCTTTGTTCTCTTTGAGGAGGCTTTCGGTGGAGAAGCCGCCGAAGCCCGTATTCTCATACCGGGTCGAACCCGCGGCGATATCCTTGTTGAACTTATCGAACACGGCATAGGACCACGTCTTGGTCGGTCCTGTAGAGCCTGCTCCCAGCGTCACGCTGCTGCCCAGGGTTCCGAAGACCACTTTGCCCTTGCTTGCCTTACGCTCCTGGAACAGGTCCTTGGAGTACTGGTACAGTGAGCCGATTTCTTTTCCGAGCGTGTCAGGGATATCCGGCGTACGAACGAGCATGTCCACCGCGTACGTGCCCGGCTTCCATTGGATTTTCGATTGCTCGGCACCGAGCGCTTCCGAGATGGCCCGAAGCGGCAGCATCGTGGTCCCGTCGATAATCTGTGCCGGAATCTCACTGACGACTTCCTTCCCGTTGACCGTGACCTTCACGATCGGATTGCCTTTATAATCTCCGTTGATACTCGAGCCGCTGGCCACTCCGGCCGTAAACAACAGTATACCTGCTGCAATGAGACTGATTTTCTTCATATCCGAATCTCCTTGCTGTCTTTATGTATGGTCATCATTCTCATCTTATACTCCTGACGGAAGGCCTGTCCATCCTCTGATGTTCCTATATTCGCCTCCCCACGACAAAAAACGCCCCTCCGCACCTGTCGCAGAGAGACGCCCATAGCTGCCTTTACAGGCTCTTCCTCTTTAGTTCGCTTTTACCTGGACCGCTTTGAACACATTGTCGAGCTTCCCGTCGCCGATCCGTTTTTTGAGCGGCACCTTGATATCCGTCCCAAGCTCCCGAAAAAAGGCGTCCACGTTGCAGTCGATGTTCGACAGCTCGACCTTCAATACGCCGTCCTCCACGATGCTCTGGTTCTCTTCCGAAGAAACCGCTACGTCAACGGCATATTTCTTCGTCAGTGTGTTCATATACCTTCTGAAAATCTCGAGAAGCTCGTCGTTGTTGAAATTGGCGATCGCCGCCTGTCCCTTGTTAGTAAAGTTAAGATGAATATTCATTTTCTCTTCGCCCTCTTTCCCGGCAGCCGTAAAGAGCGGAAGCCGTCCCTTGATCTGTAATGCTTATCGCAACCTATCTTACCTGGGCCTTTTGGGTGTGGAGCTTCTACCACGATGTCTTCCCTTTCTATATTATGCCCTGGACCATAACTCCTATCTTACCTTATATTTGCCATCTTACCTAATACATTTTCCCCTGGAAGGCCGAATCCGAAACCAGGGGTCCCCGCCGGCTCATCTGCAAGACTTATCTTCAGAATGGGGTTATAATGAATTCACAGGAACATACGTTCCAACGAACCCCTTACCAAATGGAGGAGATGAGTATGATGGCTCCGAAAGAAATGCAGGTTTCCCTTGAGCCTTGGGCCGATACGGATCTCGAGCTGCTCCACCGCATGAACACCCCCGAGATGCTGGACCACCTAGGGGGACCGGAGAACAGCGGGCAGATTCTGAAGCGGCACAAGCGTTATCTCGAGCTCGGTGACAAAGCAGCCGGCCGGATGTTCCGGATCGTTCTGCTTCCAGAGGGAGAGGCGGTTGGCAATATCGGCTGGTGGCAGCGCGAATGGCAGGAGAAGACCATCTGCGAGATGGGCTGGGGCATTCTCCCTCCCTATCAGGGCCGAGGCATCGCCACCGCGGCAGGAGCCGCAGCTATTGCCGCCGCAGCCGCGGACCCCAAGGTTCAAGTCATCCACGCCTTCCCCTCGGTCGATAACCCCGCGTCGAACGCCATCTGCCGGAAGCTGGGCTTCTCGCCGGCCGGGGAATGCGCCTTCGAGTATCCGCCCGGCACGATCATGCGCTGTCAGGACTGGCGCCTGGAGCTCGGCGTGCAACCGTAACGTCCGCCCGTACCCCCTCCACAGACCTGTTCGCCTAGTCGAGAGGCTGTCGTGGGGCTGGCATACCATATTGCGGGTACGGAAGCAATCGACCGCGGTGAGTTTTCGGCGTTTAGCCAACGCTTTCGGCGTAGCCCCCATGGCCGTCTATCCGCATGTACGTAACAAGGATGATCTTTTAGATGCCATGACGGAACATAGGCCGGCTTCTTTCGATACCACATATCTGCAGCTGCGGATGCTGCAATGCGAAGAAGCCGGCAGGCCGCTGCGAATGCAGCGTCCCTGCCGGCTTCTTCTCCGTTCCTGCCTTATCTCTCCGCCGATCTGCATCGGCGCCCGCACGACCGCGGGCCCCATTCATCCGCTTCGCTTAAGGCGTACCCGCCTCAGGGCGGACCCGGCCGCCGCTTCCACCGCCCATTCTGCCCGGACCACCGGTCTTGGCTGTGGTTACGCCGGACTCATTGAGCCATGTCGTCGGACTCGCGATGGTGAATTCGACCGTCTTCGCTCCTCCGGTGTAGAGCGCATAAGCCCCATCCTTCTGAAGCTCCGGCGAGCCGATGACGATCGACTGGAAGCTCTTCTCGGACGTGAAGCTCGCAATGGATTTGCCGCTCTGATTCTTGAGCTCGACGACCGTACCGGCCGGCTGGGCCTGCGAGTAAGTCATGAGAATGGAATACGCGGTGGACTGATCGGATGGAGCCTGTGCCATGCCCGAGCTTCCGGCGGCAACCAGCACGCCGCCGGTATAGTTGAGGGAGCCGTCATAATCCAGGGCGCCGTTGCCGTTCGCCGACGGACCGCTGACATAGACGGTGCCGCCCGAGATCTGCATCGAACCGTTGGCATCCAATCCGTCGCCCGTGGAATTCACCTGGACGGTACCGCCTGTGACGGTAAGCATGTTGTTCGAGCCCGTAGAGCTGAAGCTGTTCTGCCCCGGACGCTCATTCGTCGACGAACCGTCCGCCCCGCCGGACACATTGATGCCGTCGTCACTCGCCGTAACCTGAACTTCTCCGCCCGAGATGGTCACATTCGAGCCCTCAACGCCCTCGTAGCTCTTCGTGATGATCGTCTTCCCGCCGCTGATCACCGTATTGGAGTCCGCATGAATGCCGTCGTCTCCGGACGTGATGGAGAGCTCTCCTCCCGCAATCGTCACGGTGTTGTTGCTGTGGATGGCGTCATCCGCCGAATCGATCCCGATCGTCCCGCCCGCAATGGAGATCAGGCTGCCGGCTTTGATCGCTTTGCCGCTTTCCGTTTCTTCGGCAGCGGTGGTCGTCGATGCCGCTGCTTGCGGTGTTCCCCGCATGCCGCCCATCTCTTCTTTGGCCTTCGCCGGGGCATTGGCGCTGCCCCCGCCGGAGGAGATCGTGAATGAGCCTCCGTTCACCTGTACGGCGGAAGCCGCCTGAATGCCGTCCTTACCGGCTTTAATCGAGAAGGTGCCTGCTTCAATGCTGACAAGCCCTTTGTCCGCGTCCGTATCGTTGGTCGCCTTGATCCCGTCTCCCGCGGCTTCGATCGTGAGCGTGCCTTCCTTGACCGCCACCAGATCCTTGCCCTGGACTCCATCGTCGGCCGCACGGACCGTGATCGAGCCTCCGGTGATTTTCAGATCGTCCTTGCTCGTAATCCCGTTGTTATAATTCCCCTGGACGGTCAAGGCGCCCGTACCATTGAAGGTCAGATCGTCCTTGCTGTAGATGGCTGCGTTTGGTTCCCCCGATTCATCCACCGCCGTGTACTCCGCACCATCGGATATCACATTGGTCGTACCTTCCTGAACCGTGATCACCGTTTTGTCCGCCTGCTTGACATAGATCGCCGAGCTGATCTTGCTGTGAATCTCGACACCGTTCAGTACGATTCTTACCTTGTCCTCCTTCGCAGCGTCGACGACAATCTGCCCCTCTTCCCACAAGCCGCTGAGCACATAAGTGCCCCCCGCTGTGATCGTTACGGTATGGTCCTTCACTTCGGCGCCCGTGCCCTTGATGCTGGCGCCCGCCGCGCTGAGCTCCATATAGATCGGATTGTCGTTCTTCCAGTCGCTGTACAGGTCATTGTCGCTGTATTCCACCGGCACTACCTGAGCCGGGGCTTGGGCTGCTGCCGCGGCCGTAGTCGAAGCGGCGGTCTGGGCCGCTGCCGTTCCTGTGGATGCCGCCGTTTGGGACGGCGTCAGGCTCTGGCACGCCGGCAGCGCCACCGCAGACAGGAGTGCGAGCATTACGATTTGCTTGACATGCTTGTTTTTCATATCGAATCATCCTCCGTAGTAAGGTTTAGTGGGGTTCTAATAGTCTGAAGCTTCGGGACTCATGGACAAAGTAATATTCAAATTCCCGTTGCGGCACCGCAGCGCGTCGATCAATTCCTTCTGGCTCGTACCCGGTACAAGCGTGACCGTATACACCAGTTCGAAGAGGCTGCCGAGCTCCGTCGTTTTGACTTTCTTCAGCTCGTGGCCGACGTTGAACTGTTGGAACACTTCCTTGAAGGCCTCCTCGTATCCCAGGTCCTCCGGCACGGTAATCTTAAGCAGCTTCTGGTCGCTGCGCTTCTCGCCGAATTTGATCTTGTGAAGCACGATCATCAGCACACACAGGATGAGGGTGAAGAGCACCGCGTAGCCGAACATCCCGACGCCGCAGGCCAGGCCCGTGGCCATGGTGAAGAGGACATAAGCGATATCCTTGGGATCGCCAGGCGCACTCCGGAAGCGGATGATCGAGAAGGCTCCGGCGAGGCTGAAGGCCCGGGCCACGTTGTTGCCGATGAGCAGGATGATGATGGCGATAATCGAAGGAATCAGAATCATCGTCAGCGCAAAATTCTGTGAATGCGCCTGCTTGCTCGTTTTCATATAAGTCAGGGAAATGACGCCCCCAAGCAGGAATGAGACTACAATCGTAAGTATCGCGTGGGTAAATGTAAGTGTGTTATCCGTCGTCGCTGCTGCAAATAATGTGTCAAGCATATGCTCGTTCTCCTCCCGGCTGCTGCCCTGTTCGCATTTTGATATATTCACTGCCATACTTCGAGAAACTCGTCCGGAACATCCGGTGCTCCGACAGCAGTCTGGCAAGCCAGACCGGAACCGTCTTCTCCGCCTTCACTTCCATGAGCCACCGTCCGTCTTCGAGCAGCGGCTCCCCGTGGTCTCCGCTCTCCAGCATCAGATCATGCCGCCTCGACCGGATATTGCAGTCGAAGGTCACCCGCAGATCCCGGCTTTCCTTGCTGAACATCGCGATCCGGTCGTAGGCCAGGTACACTTGGGGCTCCAAGGTATACCGCCCCAGGAAGTACTCGATCTCGCTGAGCACCTGCTTGTTCATGTAGCTTGCCGGCTCGGGCTTCACCCCTGTACGGACAAATTCATAAGCCTCGTCCGTCCGCAGCGCGGTTCTTCTTTTGTTCACGAGCCCGTGCACCTTCTTCTTGAGCTCCAGGTACACCTTGGCGCCCGGCTGCGGAACCCCGTACGCACGCAGCCTCAGCTTCTCCTTATACTTGGGCTTCGATATCGAGTGCCGGATCAGGGCATGGTCCTTCGTGTCGAAGTAAATATTACTGATAGAGTAAAAGGTATGCTTGCGGTTATATTCATCGAGCTCCATATACTCCAGAAGCCGGTCATGAATCCGGCGAAAGCCCGTTTCATCAAGCAGATACTTGTTCTCGTAGCGGTTGAACACCTCAATAGCCATTCTCGCTGCCCCCTTCTGTCATCTTGTTTTTGTGTTCTTCTGTATCGGATGGCTTTATCTTAGGGCGCGAACCTTTAACGAACCTTAAACGGAGATTTCAGGTTTCTTTAAGGTTCGGGGTGCTATACTGTTCCTACTACTACTGCTGCTTAAGTTCCGGCGGCACGAGAAAGGAAGAACACCATGAGAATCCTGATCGTGGAAGATGAAGCCCATCTGGCGGAAGCCCTCGCGCAGATCCTGCGGAAGCATCATTATTCCGTGGATGTGGTCCATGACGGCACCTCCGGCCTGGATTACGCCCAGAGCGGGATCTATGATCTGCTGCTGCTCGATATCATGCTTCCCGGCATGAGCGGCCTGACGATCCTGCAGACGATCCGCAGGGAAGGCATGGCCACACCGGTGATCCTGCTAACCGCCAGGGGAGAGACGGCGGACAAGGTCTCCGGGCTCGATTATGGGGCGGATGATTATATTGCAAAGCCGTTCGTGACGGAGGAACTGCTGGCCCGCATCCGGGCGGCGCTCCGGCGCAAAGGGGAAGTGGTCGCGGACCACGCGCTGCGTTACGGCGATATTGAGCTCAATACGTCTACATTGAAGCTCACCTGCGGGGGCAAGGAAATCAAGCTGATCCTGAAGGAGAGCGAGCTGCTGCAGCTCCTGATGACAAGGAAGCAGGCGGTGACGCCCAAAGAACTGATCATTGAGAAGCTGTGGGGCTTTGATTCCGAAGCGGAGCATAACAATGTCGAGGTTTACATTTCTTTTTTGAGGAAAAAGCTCGTTCATCTGCAGTCGAACGTGGGGATCAGCACGATCCGCGGCGTAGGCTATGTACTGGAGGTGAAGGGGGATGTTTCGTAAACTCCGCAATAAATTTCTCCTGCTGAATATGGTCACGATCTCCGTGATGCTGCTGATCGCATTCGCCTGTATTTATGCCATCATGTATCAGAATACGAGCCGGGGCATTGATCAGGAGCTGCACCGGGAAATGGAATTGGCACGCAAGGCCGCCGGGAACGACGGTCCGAAATCCGGTCCCGGCGGTCCCCGTTCGTTCGATATGGAGGACAAGACCGGGGGCAAACCCGCTTTCGGACGCTCCGACTCCTTCTCGATCGTTACGGATGCCGAGGGGACGGTTCAATCCGTGATTTCCCGTCTGGAGCTCACGGATGAATTATCGGGCGGGCTCGCCGCGGCGGCCTTATCCGGCGGCAAGGCGCAGGGCAAGTTCACCCTGAACGACTCCCGCTGGGCCTATGCCCTTCAGCCGATGCCGGGAGGCGGATACACGATTTCGTATCTGGACATCACCGCCCAGATGGGCTTTCTGACCAATCTGGTGTATGCCTTCCTGCTCGTCGCCGCTCTCATGCTCGTCATCATCTTCTTCATCAGCCGCTACTTTGCCGACCGTTCCATCGAGCCGGTGCAGGAGGCCTTTGATAAGCAAAAGCAGTTCATTGCCGATGCCTCGCATGAGCTGAAAACGCCGCTCACCGTGATTAACACCAACGTGGACGTGCTCCTGGCCCATCCCGAGGATACGATCCGACACCAATCCCGGTGGATCACCTATATCAAATCGGAATCCGAGCGCATGGCGAAGCTGACGAACGACCTGCTCTATCTGGCTCAGATCGATCAGGCCGGTACGGAGGTGCTGGCGGTGCCTTTCGAGGCCAGCGAAGCGGTCGAGCAGGTGGTGCTTACGATGGAAGCGGTCATCTTCGAGCGTGACATTCGGCTCTCCTACGAGATCGAGCCCGGCCTGACGGCCCGCGGCAGCATCGAGCAGTTCAAGCAGGTGGTCATGATCCTCCTCGACAATGCGCTGAAGTATACCCACCCCCGCGGGGCGGTCGGAATCACGCTAAAGAAGCGCCACCAGCACATGGTATTGAAGGTGACGAATACCGGCGACCCCATCCCGCCCGAGCACCTGGAGCGGATCTTCGACCGCTTCTACCGTACCGATGCGTCCCGGGCCCGCAGTCAGGGAGGATACGGCCTGGGGCTCGCGATCGCCAAGACTATCGTGGACAAGCACAAGGGCAGCATTTATGCCAAGAACGGGAAGGAGCAGGAGGTGGCGTTCTACGTCGAGCTTCCGCTCTCCTCGTAGAGCTTGGATTGTTCCCTGCAGCTGTGTAGTAAGGCTGGAAAACACAAAAACCCACATTCTGCCGTCAGATGTGGGTTTTTGTGTTGACATGCTCCTCACGTGAGACAGGCGGACGATTACGCTTCGGCTACATCCGCCCGCAAATCGCCTGCGACCTCCATCAGGATGGGGATCACCGCCTTGTTCGTGCCGGAGACGTAGATGTCCCCTTGGAAATGACGGAACGGAATCCGGGCCTCTCCGAAGCTCCACATGAAGAACTCCCCTTCAATGGACATCGTGGTCTCGCCCTTCACCGTGAATACCGTGGTATACGTAAAGTCTGGTTTGGAAGCGAAGTACGCCTTGCATTCCTCCAGGGAGATCTCGGACGCCGCCGACTCCTCATGCTCCTGAAATGATCTCGTAATCCGGTAAAGCTGACTCATGATAACCTCCGTCTCTGACTGCTCCTAACTTGGCTGCTTACCCAAAGAACCGTTCCATGATCACGTACGTTTGGCCGCCTTTCGTGAAGGGGCCCGCCGCCAAGGAAAATCCGAATTTCTCATAGAACGCGGCCTTCACGATCCTGGCATTGCAGTAAATCCGCTTGGCGCCTGCACGTTCAGCTTCGCCGAGCACATGGGTCAGGAGCTTGCTCCCATACCCCTTCTTCTGATGAGTCACGGACGTCGCAAACTTCCGGAACTGCGCTTCTCCCCCGCGGACAAAGAGCGACACCACCGAGAGGAGCTCCCCTCCCTCAAACAGACCGAAGTGCGCTCCTTCCTCGTCATCCGCGAGCTTTACATAGTCGTAATCCTTGTCAGGCCACATGACCTCATGGCGCAGCTGCCAGGCCTGTTCTTTCCGTATCGGTTGGATGTTCACCGTTCTATCAACTCCGTAGCGAGTCTGTTCCTCCAAGGGTAATAGGTGTACTCATTATACCATGTTTTGGGACCCTTACACCGCTTCGGAGGTTTCTTTGGCTCTGGAGACGCCGCCGAATTTGAATACTAGGACACCGCCGATTAGCAAAAGGGCGCCGAGGCCTTTGGACAGCGTAAAAGGCACCTGCTCCAAACCGAACCAGCCCAGCGAATCCCACCATAAGGCGCAGATGAGCTGGGAGGCCATCGCAATAGCGGTGGCCAAGGTCGCTCCGAGGCGTCTAACCCCCTGTACCAGACAGGTAACGACCCCTACGCCAAGGATGCCGCTGAACCAGAACCAGGTTTGCATGGGCTGTGCAGTGAAGAGTGCCTTCCCCTCGAACACAAGGCCCATGATAAGGGATGCGGCAAAGCCCATACCGAGCACCAGAGCCGTAGTTGACCAGCCGCCTGACGCTTGGTTTACTTTATTGTTGAACATATTCTGCACCCCGACGAGCGCTCCCGCCGCGAGTGCAAGAATGATGCCGATGAACATGACATTCTCCCCCTAGGGTTCATATATATTGGAACCGGCGACCGCTTTCAACCCGGCCCTGTCCTTGACGACCAGCGTCCCCCGGCTGCGTTCGAGAAGCCCCTCGGCACAGAACCGCTGAATCACCCGATGAAGATGCCGGTAGCTGGTGCCGATGAAGCCCGCTATATCCTTCAAGCTTTCGGCACTGAGCTCCCCGGGATAAGGCCCCTCCGCATCGCCGTTCCCGCAAGAGACGGACAGCAGGTAGCTGGCCAGCCGGACTTCCACCGGATGCATCAGGTTAAAGCTCATCGTGACGGACTTCATATAGAATTTGTTCGTAATGATTTCAAGCAAAAATTGGAGCAGCGGTACTTCCTGCCCATACTTCTGCAGCCAGTGATGGCGGACGCCGATCATCTCCACCGGAGTCACAGCCGTTACCGTGTTCATATTCACTCCGCCGCGGATATATTCAATATCCCCGATAACCTCCAGCGGCGTTTTGAAGGAGATAATCAGCGTGTTCCCCTCAAGGGTAGTGGTATGGACCTTGATCTTCCCGTGAACCAGCACGAATACATGCTCGGCCTTCTCCCCTTGAGAGCATATCGGCTCTCCGGGCTCAAATCGGTAGAGGGCCAGATGCTCATGGAGCGGTGCCGGAAAGACCTCCTCCAGCCTGAATTCGGCCAGGTAGCCCTGCAGCTTTTCCCGCTCATGCAGTTCTTTCATGCCTTGATATCCTCCTATGCCAGCAGGATTACACCCAGAATCATCATCCCGATGCCGGCGATATGGGAGAGCCTGATCTCAGGCTTGTCCGGTCCGAACCAGCCCCTGCGCTCCATCAGAAACGTGACGCTGATCTGGGCTATCAGCACGCCGGAAACCGTCAAGGTAGCGCCTACGCTGTTCATCGAAGTGATATTGCTGAAAATCACGAGTGCCGCAAAGGCGCCTCCGAACAAATAAACCGGCTTCACCTTCCTGAAGTTCTTCCACGACCGGTCCCTGACCATCAGGAGAATCATCACCGCCGCTATGAAGCCGGTGCCCTGGGTCAGCGCGGCTGCCTGCCACGTGCCCAGCTCCCCGCCGATCCTCGCATTGGCCACCCCCTGCAGGGTGATGAACGCCCCGGCCAGACACGCAAATACGATGCCTTTCATCGTCTTCCTCCTCTTCCTTCCACGCTCCCCACCTACATTAAACGCTGCACCTGCACTAGAGGTAGGACATATGTCCTTTTAGGCATGGACAAAAAGGCGGCGCTGACCATTCAGGGCGGTTCGCGTTCGGATTAAAGGGCAGGCTCCTCCGGCCTCTGAAGTCCCTTTAACCAATCCAGGATGGTATCAACTGCTTCCTTATATCTCTGCCCTACAAGCACGCCGGTATGCGTCGTGTTCCACAGCCCTTTATATTCAGCCCGGAGGTGCTCCGCTGCCACCCTGCCCCGGCGTTCGTCCTCTTCACTGTTTACCGCTTTGATCACCAGGCACGGGCAGGTAATCGAGCTGCTGTCTATGGATATCCCCCTGGTTTCCCTAGAAAAAGAAAAAGTGCAAAATGCCTTGGATGACTCCATCGCCAAGTATTTCCTCTGAAATGCAATGTCTTCCACTGTTTCATCCAAGCTTGAAAGCTCCTCGCGGGCCGGTGCAGGCAGGATGATCCCAGGTGTGGTCTGGTCTAATTCCATATAGGGTACAGCCTCATGAACTTCTCTGCTGATGACCGAATCGATCAGCACCAACCCGGCGATTTCGGCGGTTTCAGCCCACTTTTGGCTCAGGATCCCTCCCATACTGAATCCGATCAGAATCGGCGGAACACCGCATACGTTGGTGACCTCTTTCAGATCCTCCAGATAATCCTCGAAGGTAATCTTCGTCATATCCATCAGCCTGCTTTTGTAGTGGCTTCTGAGGTTCATGACATAGCATGTCCACCCTTCACTGACAAAGTGGGGAATGTATTTGCTCCACATCCAGCTTCCTGTGTAGGCACCGTGTACAAAAAGCAGTGGAGGCCGCTTCTCAGCTGCTGCCGGAAGGCTTTCCCCCTCGAAGATCTCAAGGAACAAATCATTGTCCCCTATATATTTCACCGTATGATCGGGCAAATCTTTCGTAAAATCCTTCACGCTGAATTCCTCCCGCCAAATAATTTGATATCAAACCATTTATGCAAAAAAAATTAAAAGTTGTTATACACCTTTAGTAACAGCGTGCGGAGAACCTCTTTTTCTTGTTCCGAGATGTTCGAATAAAACACGTCCAGCATTGCTTTCGAAATCGATTCAAAGACCGGCTTCAATTCACTTCCCTTGCGGGTTAACGTCACATAAACTACCCTCGTATCCTCTCGATCCCTTTCCTTGGACACATATCCAAGCCGGACGAGCTTGTCAACCAATGCCGTGACTGTCGATTTATCCTTCGCAATTCGTTTAGAAATGTCCGCCATCGTCAGTCTGGGATGATGAAACAGCGCATAGATGATATCGCCATGTGAGGTGCCCACTCCGTCTACCCCATGCTTCATCATCTCGGATCCGATAAACCGATTGACTTTATCCCTGATTTTGGAGATTAGTGAAATAGCATCTCTGGTTTCCATAGCCTCATTATAGTTTGATATCAAACCAAAGTCAACCCCTCTGTCTCCGCTGTCACAAGCGCAGCTGCGTTCATGCCATGAATCGAGCCATCGACGTCACCCGTCTTGCCGTCAGACTTCATCATCGCCACCAGCTGTGCCGTTCCATCCATGCGAAACAGGGAGCAGCCCCTGTCAACTTACAGCGGCCAACTCCCCGTTTCTAATGGACTAAGCTCTCTTAGATTTTCAAAACCAGCTTTCCTACCGTGTTCCTCTCTTCCAAGAGAGAAAGTGCTTCTGCCGCATTCTCCAAGGGGTACACGCCTTGAATCTCCGCATGGATTTCTTTGCGTGCCAGCATCCCTAACGCTTCCCGCGCCGCTGTTCCGGTCTCCACCGGATTGCTGTCACTGTATCCGCCCAAGGTAAAGCCTGCGAACTGATGATTGGAAAACCAGATTTGATTAAACGAATGTGGAATATCTTCTTCTCCACTCGCGTTTCCTACTACCACCAGCCTCCCCAACGGACGAAGAACCTCTAAGCTTTGTTTGCGCAGCTGGCCTCCAACGGGGTCAAACACGGCATGAACGCCCTTTTGGCCGGTTGCCCGAAGGGTTTGCTCTACAAAATCAGTTCGGACAAAGAGTTCGTCGTATCCGAGGGATTCGGCCAGCTTCGTTTTCCCGGCGCTTCCGACGGTTCCGAGTACCGTGCCGGCTCCCAGACGTTTGGCCATTTGCCCCAGAAAGCTGCCGAGCCCGCCGGCCGCCGCATGAACGAGCACAGTGTCACCCGTTCTCATTCTATAGACTTCTTTGATGGCCAGATAAGCGGTGGTGAGATTGACAATGGAGGCTGCCGCTGTCGCTAAGTCCAGGTCGGCTCCCAATCCATCAAGAGGAACCGTCAAATCCGGGCGCACATTCGCCATGGACGCAAAGCCGTTAAGGTCATGCAGCGTCATCGAAGCAACGGGCTGCCCCACGTGGAATCCCTCTACGCCTTCCCCGATGGCACGCACATACCCCGACACTTCCAAGCCCGGAGTAAGCGGCATCGGAAAGACGGAACTGAATGCACCTCGGCTCAGCAGCACTTCAAAATAACCTACTCCGGCATATGCCACGTCAATGGTAAGCATACCGGGAGCCGGCTGCAGATCCGGCTTCTCCCTCAGCTGCAAATTCGCAGGCCCTCCCGGTCGATCGATCATCATCGCTCTCATCTTCGTTTCCTCCTTGAACTTCATGAACTCGGTAATGAGTTCATTATATTCATCAGCCAAGGAGGCATCCTGTTTGCCGTTATACAGGTATTCGGACTAACAGGCTTATTGACCGATAGCGGCTAACTTCCTCTCTGTATCGGTGCCTGGGATGGGAGTGAATATACAGCAGTGGACGTTGGGATTCCCGTTCAGATGAGAAAAGGAGATCAATTCAAAACATAACCGGCCTGCGCTGGGGTGGTCCAACGTATAAAGTATGGCTTTCTTCCGCTGAACATCGTACATACGCCATTGGGTCAGAAACTCTTCGCTTTCCTGACACATCTCCCTTGCGAACCGCTCGAACCAAGGATCGCCGACTTTTTGGTCAAAATTCGAGCGAAATACCCCCAGCGTATAATCGGCAAACTCTTTCCAATTGGCCAGCCGCTTCCGCAGGCTGGGGTCCATAAAGACCAGCCGGGTCATCACGCGCTTGGCAGCGGGAACCGCATGGAAGTTCACAATAATCTCGGAAGCCAGCCGATTGAACGCCAGCACTTCGGTTCGCTCGTTGGCGATAATGGCCGGATAGTGCAGTTGGTCGATAATGCTCTGAAGCACGGGGTTCATTTCCTCAGCTTGCGGGCGGGATTCCTCTTCCCCGCCGTAGTTTGCCAAGCGGAGCAAATGAAGCTGCTCCTCCGGAGACAACTGCAGGGCTCTTCCGATACTTTCGAGCACTTCCCTGGAGGTCGTGGTGACTCTGCCTTGTTCCAGCCAGGTATACCAGGTGATGCTGACTCCCGCAAGATGAGCTACTTCCTCCCTGCGCAGTCCTGGCGTTCTCCTTCTTCCGAAGCGGCCGACTATGTCGACATGCTCCGGTTTAATCCGTTCCCGGCGGGATTTCAAAAAGTCGCCGAGTATTTTGGGTTTTTCGCTTCCCAGAGCCATTCGCCCTCGCCACCCTCCTTCTTCACGATCGATATGAAGCCATGCATGTTCATCAACTGCCATCACCGTTAACTTATTGATAAGCTAAGCTATGCTTTAATTCAGTGAGTCAATTCCTCTCTTTGAAACCCACTCTCCGGGTTATTTACCTTATTTTACTACAATTATCTGTCCGTCTGCTTAAAATAAAAAAACCATGAAGAGCACCGCACGTAAGCGATTCTTCGTGGTGATCGAATGGGACGTGTGCAGTAATACGCCTAGTCAAAATCGTACCTCTGTTCGAGCCACGGTCCCAGTGAGATGAAAAAGTAACCATTATGAATTGTTGCCGCGGCACTTCACCATATGTGTCTGAATTCTGAACTAGCCCTACCATTTTATCTTATTACTTTAGTTAAATTATTATTAATTTACCGTTTTATGTTTCCATTCCTTATTATAGGATTGTATACTTTAAATTGTCACATAAAGCATCTAAAAACGGAGGTAAACTATGAAAAAGTTGGTAGTCTCATTTGCAGTTCTATGTATGTTATTTTCTTTTAGTACTTCTAGTTTTGCGAAGCACGGTGAAAATGTACTCAGAGAAGGTGAATTCTTATGGCGAAACGAATATTTAAAGTCGAGTAATGGAAGATACTTACTTATGTTTGTAGTAGAAAATGTAGAATTATATGATACTGTCGAGCGTAAAACATTGTGGGTAGGTAGGACAGGTAGTTTACATCAAGGGCTGGAAATTTCTCCGGATGGTAAAGTCTCGTCTCGTTGGGGAAGTCTCTATATCTGGCAGTCGGATAATCAAGCCTACGCCAATATCCATTATCAAGGAAATCCTCCAGCCAACCTTAAAGGCGATCAGCTCATAGTTCAAGATGACGGAAATTTGGTGCTTTATAACACGAAAGATCCGAATAAAGGCTGGTATCCTGTTTGGGCTACGGATACTTACAAGTAATAAGATTATAGCCTGCTGTAGGAGTTGCTGAGAAAATCGGCAGCTCCTTTTTTACTGTTGCAGCGCAGCAAAATGTCTCCCAGGCGATACCATATTTGTAACAGGGTGTGCAAATGAATAAGGGGACATTATTGATGCCCCCCTTTTCGTTTCGTCTTAATCAAAATCGTACCTCTGTTCGAGCCACGGGTCACCATACGTGATGAAAAGTAACCATTAACTGTATGCCGCGGTGCTTCACCATATGTCTTATTCAACTAACGTCTCCAGATAGCGTAATGTCAGAAAGTTTTTATAGATTTAACCCGAACAGGGTAACCAATACACTAACGACAGTTGCAAGTATAACTTTAAAAATCATTAATTTCTTATCAAAGTAAATTAAAACCTTATTTTTGCCCTTGCTTAATATAAGGTCTATTAGCCCATGAAAAAAGCTTCTTGCTGTTAGAACCAGCATTACCAGTAAGAAATAAATAATAAATCTCCCAATTTCAAACGTGGACAAGAACTTCACCTCTTGTAAATCACCTCATTAATCCATATCTTAACACACAATGCAGAAGGAGCAGCTGCCGCGGTGGCAAACTGCTCCTGGATGGCTTTGAACTAACGTTCCCAGATAGTTCAATTAACTCAAATCAAATGTGGTCCAACCTACCTCAATTATTTTTGTCTGAAAATCCCTGAACTTGCGTTCAGCATTTAAACTGGTGAATTCAATCTTGGTGAAGGGCTTGGTGAAAAATGTAAAGCAGCAAGGCTTTGCACAGATGTCACGTTGACCGACACACTTGCTTTGAACGCGAAACTCCTGGGCTTCTACATCCGACCAATTGTTCTTTCGTTTGTTGTAGCTGACCCAGTTTTCATTACATTCCTTAAAATCCACCGATGATTCCTTACCGTTATTATCAATAAAGCTAAAGCCTTCTGAAGTTACCTCCAAAATTCTCAGAAATCACCCCTCCAATCCCGAAGGCAGCGGTTTTAGCCAGCCGGCAGCCTTCGTATATTCATTTCACTTACATCTCCCGATAGTTGAATCAGCTATCCAAGGAAAGAATCGTTCATAAAATGTCCCTCATACAAGTGAACCATCTTTGGCAAACAATTTACCTTTACCGTGAAATTCCCCCCATTCGTTTAGTTCTCCTTGGTATCTAAGAGTATTTTTAATATCATACAGGCGAACATTTCCCACCCTTGTACCTCTCCATAAAAGTTCTTCATTGTCCATACACCAGGCATATGTATAGTCTTTGGCATAATATTCAAAGCGTTTTACTGAAAATAAATTCTTTAACAGTTTTTTTATTGTCTTGCTCTGTATTGTTAATTCATTAAGGTTCTTATTTAAGATAATATGTTCGTCGTCGTCGTACTTTGTCCCGTCGATGACTTCTTTGTCATCGACTTTTATCGAGATGAAGTACCCACTGTAATAATAGTCATAGTAGCCTTCTTCGTTCATCTCGCTGGCATCAAGAAAGCTTTCAACTTCAACTTTAAATTGAAGGTCATCCAATGAAGTAAAAATTGTCTTAGTTTCACTACGCTCGGATATTGCCATTGAATATCACCTAAAGTTTTGAATTTATGAAGAAGGGAGCCGCTGCCGCGCGGCGATCTGCTCCCTAGAAGTTGTGCTATGTTGTTCCCAGATAGTTCAATCAAAAGCCCACTTATGGTCGCATGGTAGGCATTCATCACAAAGCAATCTATTTTCATAAACTGCTCCATCGTCTAATCCAAAAATCGCATCATCTTTTTCTCTATCCGTTACCCAGCATCCGCAATTCACACACCTACCACAATTCATGATTTCCGAATTCAAAACCTGGAAAGAAGATTGGTTCCATTTGAGGCAGACTTTTTTGTCATCAATCTCTAATTTCCTATTCTCACATAATTTCGCTTTGACTTCTTGAGGAAGTTCGTTTTCACTTTCGTCGATTTCAACATAGTAACTGACATTAACTAAAACTGTTTTCTTCACATTACACCATGCCTTCCATTTCAACATGCTCACTGGTTATTGAGCTATCGTTCCCCGATAGTTCAATCACTCATTGAAAATCCACTTCTCACCATGTCCGCCTTCTAGATCGGTTGGGTTTTTAGCGTGGATATTATTTACTACATTAACTCCTCTATACCAGGCGGTGAGTGTTTTGTTTTTATGTGAATATGTAATTTTATATATTACATTGCTCTTATTATAGTCATTAAGAAAAGGGGTCTCCTTGGGGGTGTAATTTTCAATTTTCACTACTATACCCCCTTTCTTAGTGATAACTTCCCTAATTTCGGCATAATGCTTTTGTTCTAAGCTCTTTAAACCATCCAAAAGCATAATTGCTATAATAGCTAGACCAATCCTAAGGGACACAACTAACCATCGTTTCATCATTTTACTCATACAAATCCCCTCAGTTTTACTGCCGTAAATTAGGTGCATTCGTATATACGAGTTCAGTAAAAATAAGTTACTGTTCCAGAATTCTCCCCTTAACGTAACGAAGCTGCCAATCCTGCGGCAGCTTCGTCATCATGGTCACATGGTATCAAAAGTATTTGGCTTTTCCATAAACGTCTTCTGTAAAACTCATACACAGGGGCAAAACCAACGATTGCAACTCCGATTATTTTAAGAAGTATTATCAAGATCATCATTCCTTCCCTGGATAACCTTCATTCTCATAATACCACATATTAAAACTATCCGACCCGTTAACGTAATGAGACTGCCGATCCGTGCCGGCAGCTCCTTCCTCGTTGTAGCTATCGTTACCCGTTAGCGTAATCAGCCAAATGCTACGAAGCGTGAATGCGGTGTTATGCAAAGGCCCCCTTAGAGCTATTTCCAAAATTCATATATCCTCTCCTTAAAAGGTTACAATCACTTTTCCTTCGGAGTGACCAGTAGAAACTTTAATTAAAGCCTTGTTAATGTCATCAAAATTATAAACTGAATCTATAGCCGGCTTAATATCTTCATCCTCAACTAGTTTCGTCAGTTCTTGTAATTGCCTGCCATTGGCGGACACGAATAAGAAGCGATATTCTTTATTCTGTTTAGCTGCTAATCGATCTAAACGAGCACCTACTAAACCAAATAATAGCTTTTTCCATATTGGAAAGTTATTTTCAGCAGCAAAGCGGTAATTGGGTAAAGCCTTCAATGAAACCAATTTCCCATGTGGTTTGAGAATAGCAAGTTCCGTTTTAATTTCTTTTATCCCCAAAGTATCGATAACATAATCGATATTAGATAGCAAATTAAAATAATTTTCCTCTTTATAGTTAATGAATTGATCAGCGCCGATGGACAGAGTACGTGATCTACCTCTTTCACTGCCGCTCGTAATCACATATAACCCCATCGATTTGGCAATCGGGATTGCCATCGTACCAAAACCGCCGGTTCCTCCAGGAATAAATAGCTTTTTATCGGGCTGAACATGAAGTACATCATGCAAGGCTTGATATGCAGTCAAAGCCGTGAGGGGTACCGCGGCGGCTTCAATAAAAGAAAGGTTTTTAGGCATAATGGAAATCGCATCCTCATGGACTGCCGCGTACTCAGCAAAAGCTCCGATTCTATTCATTGGCAGCCTCGTATAAACGGGATCTCCAACCTTGAATTTCACAACATCTTTTCCAACAGCCTCAATAACGCCGGATAGTTCGTTTCCTAAAGTTA
Source organism: Paenibacillus sp. S-38 (assembly GCF_049942825.1). Taxonomy (NCBI): domain Bacteria; kingdom Bacillati; phylum Bacillota; class Bacilli; order Caryophanales; family Paenibacillaceae; genus Paenibacillus; species Paenibacillus sp. S-38. The sequence continues at coordinate 836,912 of NZ_CP187970.1, read as the reverse complement.
AAGGGAAGTCATAATCGGCAATCATGCGAATACTCCCATTTAAGATAAGAATGTCTAAGGGATTTACACCTGCAGCTTTTACTTTGATAAGAACCTCATGGTTATTGATTTCCGGTATTTTTATATTGTTTATTTCTAATTGGATTTGTTTTGAATATTTTTTCATTTGTGCAGCTTTCAATTCTTCATCTTCTCCTTTTCTCATTTATCTTAATTCCACATTCGTATTTTGGAAAAATTGATGGCGTACTTTAACTTGTACTCCATCATATAGCAATATCCATGTTGTGCTTTACTGTTGTTGAGATTGAAGTTCTTTCATCGTAGGATAATCTGTGTAACCCTCACTTCCGTTGCCAGAGTACAATGTATTACGATCTGCTTCATTCAAGGGAAAGCCTTCTTTAAGACGTTCAACTAAGTCTGGATTAGCTAATGACCATACCCCGACTGGCGCCATATCAGCAAGGCCATTATCAATATCTACACTAAGATCATCTAGAGACCGTCCAGCTCTATTGACTAATAAAGGATTTGGCCAGATGTTGCGAATTTCACGGAGCAGTGTTTCGTTCCCTAAATGCATAACATGGAGGTAAGCTAAATTATATTGAGCTAATTCTTTAACAAGGTGAAGATAAACTTCAGGGCCGTGTTCGCCCTCATCAATTCCGTTTAGAGGTGTTCCCGGCGAAATACGGAAACCTGTTCGTTCTGCTCCAATTTCTTCAACGATTGCTTTCGTTACTTCAATTGCAAAGCGAGCACGGTTCTCTATCGATCCACCGTATTTATCCGATCGTGTATTAGAATTCTTCCCAAAAAATTGATTAATCAGATAACCATTGGCTCCGTGAATTTCAACGCCGTCAGCACCTGCTTTAATTGCTGCCGCTGCTGCTTTCCGGAAGTCTGCAATTGTCGTCTGGATATCCTCTTCACTTAATTCTCTTGGAACGGGTATTTCCTGCATCCCTTTTGCCGTAAACATTTCTACACCGGGTTCGATCGCAGATGGTGCAACGGGTTGACGATGATGTGGTGTATTGTCGGGGTGCGAAACACGACCGACATGCATTAATTGGATAAAAATAAATCCACCTGCATTATGTACCGAGTCCGTAACCTTTTTCCAACCTTCAATATGTTTTTCCGTATAGATGCCCGGTGACCTTAAGTAACCTTGTCCATCATCAGAAGGTTGTGTGCCTTCACTAATAATTAAACCCATCGATGCTCTTTGTGCATAATAATGTGAAGTTAACTCTCCCGGCGTACCATCCTCTTGCGCTCTACTACGTGTCATTGGTGCCATCGCTAACCGATGGGGTAATTCCAGATTGCCAATTTTCGTTTTGCTCCACAGTTTTTCCATTCTTAATAACCCCTTTTTGAGTTTAGTTTATTTTATTAACTCCAATGTTTTTTCAATTATCGCTCCACTTTAGCCTGTGCGGATCTGACCGCATTTGTCATGAGCTTACGAGGCAGCAACCTCGGCAAGAACGCCATGAATTTGTTGCGCCCCCCTGTTATGATTAAATTCTTGCCCCGCATGAATTCGCGATATCCTATGTCGGCCACCTGCCCCACCTCCATGACGCCGCTTCTAAACAGCTTTGAGGTGGCTAGCCCAGCACGATCGACAAAGCCAGTCGCTGTCGCTCCTGGACAGAGTGCGGACACAGTCACGCCTGTGCCGCGCAGCTCATTCCCCAAAGCCTCAGTGAACGATAGTACGTACGCTTTTGTCGCGTAATAAACTGCCATCAGTGGTCCAGGAAAAAAAGCCACCAACGAAGCGACATTCAGCACGCCACCTTGTTGCCTTTTGACCATATCCGGTAAGAACACCTTCGTCATTACAGTCAGAGCCTTGATATTAATGTCGATCATATTCATCTCTTGCTCTAGCTGTGTCTCCAAGAATTCACCGTACAAGCCGAAGCCCGCATTATTAACAAGAAAGTCGACGGTGATCCCTTTTTCTTTAAGCTCCCTGTAGATTTCCTCTGCCACGCCAGGTAACGCAACATTTTTGGCGATGTATGTCGTTTGGACCCGGTACTTTTCCCGATATTCCCTCGCGAGTTCCACGAGCTTGTCCTCGCTGCGTGCGACTAGTACCAAGTCATATCCGTCTTTGGCGAAACGATCCGCCAGCTCTTTTCCAATTCCGCCCGACGCTCCGGTAATTATCACAGTTTTGTTCATCATTTAAGCTGTGGGTAAATAGCAGCTACACCGCCAGCGAGATCACGCTGGAGTTGACGGCTCGGTTCATCAGCAAGAATTTCAAAACTATCGGACTCTATTCCATCAATTGCAACTTTTGCAATATCAGCAGGGTTGGACTTCGGAGCTTCAACGCCTGATGTCATGTCTGTATCCATAAAGCCCACATGCAAGCCAGCTACTCTCACATTTTGAGGATACAGATTTAAGCGCAACTCGTTCGTCATTGCCCACGCAGCTGCCTTTGCAGCTGAATAAGCGCCTTCACTCCCGCCAATACTGAACCATGATAATGCGGAAAGGATATTCAGTATGGATCCTCCACCATTCTTAATAAGAATTGGTGCGAAATTGCGAATCATGGATAATGTGCCAAAGAAGTGCGTATTAAACTCCAACTGTATTTGATCGAGATCACCATCAAGCAAAGTAGCTCCTGTAGCCGAGCCTGCGTTGTTGATCAGAAGCGTAACATCTTGAGCGGCCATAGCAGCTGCCGCTACCTCTTGAGGGTTCGTAATATCAAGCTTTACAGGAATTGCACCGGGAATGTCAATGGACTGCGGATTTCTGGCTCCGGCATACACCTTAGCTCCTCTGGATAGAAGTTCAAGGGCGAGATGGCGACCAAAACCTCGGTTCGCGCCAGTGACAAATGCAACTTGTTGTGAAATATTCATGTTCATGTGCTCCTTTTATTGTATTTTGTTTATGAAATTGTTTTTGAAGCTATTCGGTCTGCGTTTTGATCTGTAGTATACGGTAAGCGAGTTATTGCTCGATATTCGCCCCTTATCGGGAACGATCATTCTCAATATTGCAAAAAAAACTGTGTGCCTTATCCTGTTGTTTTTGTGTGCTGTGTTGTTTGTTATTTTTACTGCGCTGATAAACTTCATTGTAAAGCAAAGCTTTAGAGCTTTTTTCGGCGTTTCTTTTTGGGAATGTTCATTCTAAAATAGGTATAAAATAAATTGATCTGAAAGAGCATGGATTAGCATAAGGGTGACTTTTTGCATCTGAACTGACTACACTCATTCTTCCAAAAGTTTCATCGAAATATGAGTAATGCGGTGAAGCTTTTCTTTGGAAGCCGAGGTTCTTGCCATTACCCTTAACCCTATCCATACATTATGCAGGTATTCCGCCAATTCCTCAGCATTGTATGTGGAGGTGAATTCACCTTCACGCTGTCCCCAAAGAATAATCTCCTTGAGCAATTGCTCTGCTGTCGTGAATGATTTCGTGGACTTGTTGTCCACCTCGGCGTCGCGCGCCGCCAATTCTACGGCCGAATTCACCATTAAGCACCCGGCTGGCGAGTCCTCATCCCCGTCGGTCATAAAACTAAAAATAAACTGTAATGCCTCCGATGCAGTCTTGGAACGTTTAACCCCTCCAGCAAGCGCGGCGCTGATTTTGTCGTCAAACCGGTCCATCGCTTTTAGGAACAGATTGTGCTTATCGCCAAAAGTATCATACAAGCTTCTTCGATGAATGCCCATATGCTCAACCAACTCGGTCATGGACGTTTTCTCGTACCCCTGCTCCCAAAAGAGCCTCATCGCCTTATCCAAGACCTCGTTCTCTTCAAACTCCTTGCTTCTCGCCATTCCCATCTCCCTCCCTCAAGTAATATAACATATTGAGAACGATCAGTAAAGAACCGTCATATTACATTATATTCCTACTGATTAGTTGTCTTATAATTCCACATATTGGAACTATCCTGCCCTTTAGCCATCCATGCCGCGCAACGCGGCACCACAGAATCATGAAAATTTATACTTCCTGCCTTATACTATTCTTACGGCTGGTGAGGAAGGTCGATAAGCTATGGTGTTGCGAACCCAACCGTTAGTCTGACTCCGACGACCACGGTGCACCACATTGGGAAGCACGCAGGGTAGACTAACCCTTTTTGGTTGTTGCGCCAGTCCTCAATTCAATCTGCCGAAGAAAGGTGAGTATCATGGAAGTTCTTATTGAGCGAGCTTGCGGGTTGGATGCTCATAAGAAGTCCATCACAGCCTGCATCGTTACTCCCGAAGGAAAGGAGATTAAGACATTCCGTACCCATACGATCTATCTTCTCGAACTTATTGATTGGATCAAGGAGCACCGCTGCACCCACGTGGCCATGGAGAGCACCGGTGTATTTTGGAAGCCCATCGTCAACTTGCTTGAAGCCGAGAACATTGAATTTCTGGTTGTCAATGCGCAGCACATGAAGGCCGTTCCCGGGCGCAAGACGGATGTGAAAGACGCCGAGTGGATTGTAAATCTATTACGTCACGGCCTACTAAAAGCAAGCTTTATTCCTGACCGGAACCAACGCGAAATGCGTGAGCTGGTTCGATACCGTCCAAGCCTAATCCAGGAGCGTGCCCGCGAGCACAATAGGATTCAGAAGGTTCTCGAAGGGGCCAACATCAAGCTGGCTTCTGTCGTTTCTGACATTATGGGCGTCTCCAGCCGGGACATGCTGGAAGCGATGGTGAACGGTGAGACGGATCCGGAAAAGCTGGCAGGCTTCGCTCGCCGAAGCATGAAGAAAAAGAAAGAAGAACTGGAACTTGCGCTGCAAGGTAACATGACTGCACACCAGCGCCTCATCCTCAAAAGCATGCTCACGCATATCGACTTCTTAAGCGATCAGATTACCGAACTGGATATGGAGGTAGCCAAACGGCTTGACTCTTTTCAGCAAGATCTGGATCGCCTGGATACCATTCCGGGGGGCGCCAGACGGACCGCTGAACAAATCCTGGCTGAAATCGGCACCGATATCGCCTCCCGTTTCCCAAGTGCACCACACCTCTGCTCACGGATCGGCCTTGTGCCAGGACACAATGAGAGTGCAGGTAAGCGCAAACCCTCCAAAACACGAAAAGGCAACAAATACCTCCGCTCTGCCCTCATTGAAGCTTCCCATTCCATTCGAGGATCGAACAACTACCTCGGTGCTCAGTATCGACGCATTGCAGCCCGTAAAGGCGGACATCGGGCAGCTGTTGCTGTTGCTCATTCCATCATGATCACCCGCGTATCATCTGATAACCCGGCAGGAAGATTACAAGGATTTAGGCTCTGATTACTTTGAGAAGCGCAAGCAAGACGCCATCGTCAGACAGACGGTTCGAAAGTTAGAAAACTTAGGGTACTCTGTAACTTTGGCCACTACCGAAGTATCCTAGTTCTTACAATAACATCATTACTTGGAGGAAGACGCAGCTTTTAAAAAATTGAAGCAGCTGCGCCTAGTTTCGTGCTGCCTTTTTAGGCTATAGCTATGAGTTATTTTCAGGGTAGCTTAACGACAAAGCGCGAAATCGTTGTTTATGGAACCAATCAGAACGAGAAAAGGCCCCACCATCAGTGGGGCCTCTTCGCCGGATCTTCTTAAGAATATCACAGGTTATGAGCTAGTCAAAACGTCTTATCGCTACTCTAGAAGGGATCACCATACGTGATGCAAAGCAACCGTTTATGAGTAACTGACATGATTTATATCCTTAATTATCAATATTAGCTACTTCCTACTTTATCAATTATAAATTTGGATACAAAATAGAAGAGCCCGCTAAGACTACAAAACTCATAAGAAGAATAGAAGCCTGTATTTTATCATTATCGGGTTACTCTTAATGATCGGCGAGCTTTAATATTTGCTTACATAAAAAGAGAGGGGCGCATTCTCCCCTCATGATCTCTCTAATCAAAATCGTACCTCTTCTCCTGCCAGGGACCACCATACGTGATGTAAAGTAACCATTACTAACTGTATGCCACGGCGCATCACCATATATCTGTATTCAAAATCAACTTTGTAAATTAAAGTGATATTTACTAAAAGGTAGGAGCAGGTGGTTCGTCTATTTTCATACGGAGTAAACTATAAGGCTTCTGCCGCAGGTCATTTCCATAATGAAATCTTGCCTGCCGATGTAACTGGTTCACGATGAAATATAAGTATTGATCTGGACCAATCGAAAAAGTATCCGGCCATAAAATTCTCGGATCATGTGCGATGGTTTCCATTATTCCATTTGGCAATATCTTTCGAATACTATTGTTTTCATAGTCTCCAGCGTAAACGTTTCCTTTGGCATCGGTGATCATTCCATCTGAAGCACCTTTTTCTCCCCAATACTTCACGTGATACTGTAAATTCATATCCGGTATCGTTCGGTCTCTAAGGGCTTCCGTTGAAATCGAGTACAGATGACGACTGGAGAGAGGACAAAAATACAACATCTTGCCGTCCGGGGAAATCGCTATACCATCGGATGCCAATCTAAAGGGTGAAGTGGAACCGTCTTTGTTTCGATTCATCAGGATTTTACCTTCAACTTTCGGTAAGAGAAAGAGATCGGGCGAGGTTGAATTTGCCCCGTTTAACCGTCTCCAAGAATAACCCGTTTCTAAATCAACGACAATAATGGCTCCTGGCCCTCGGGAAGACGAATCCGTTATATAAGCATAACCTGCTTTACCAACACGAAAATCAAATCGGACATCATTCAGATAAGTGGTTGGCAGGACAACATCCTCTGTAAATGTAAATACGCTTCTTATGGTATTTGAATTTAAATCTACAGCGACTAACTTCGCCCCACCTTTAATGGGTTCTGAGAAATTAGGAGCCCCCGTATCCAGTACCCAAAGCGTTCCCTTTCCATCAGCAACGACACTTTGGACACTAATAAAGGACGTTGTGATATTCGATGGGCTTACCACATTAGCGTCTAAACTAGGATAAGGCTGTAATGTACCGCGAACGATTTCCGCCACCGTAAATTCAACCTCATCTCCCCATTTCGGAAAGCAAATGAAAATACGCCCGGTTTCAGAAACAGCAACGCCTGTAGGCATGGCTCCGTAAAATAAAAAAACCGCCTCTAACTTACCGAAATACTTTTCACTCGGTAACATCACTTGTATTACATCCTCCTCAACAGGTTCGAACTGCTTTCACCTATTTATATGAGACTGAATGTGGTTCAAGTGCCCGGATAATAAAATATTTTTATGACACCCCCGCAAGTTCGTGTCTATGACGGACAACGAGTAAACGGCGTTGTGTTTTTGCCTAAGCATCACCGCCCACAAGAGCATGGATAAAAAGAAGTACACTTATATACATAGGAGCCTCCTTCCTTGTACAAGTTATGGACATGGAACGAAATTTATTGCTGCTAGTCTGGTTTGTGTGTATCACCACCATCTATTTTCTTGTTCCAAGAGCAAAAGCTCATGAATTTGTGCTTTGCTTTCTTGTGTGTCAGGCTGTTGGATGGGTAGTAGAAGTGCTGCTCGTGAAATTTGATTTGGTGGCCTACCCGTTACGTGAGTTCCCCAAAGCTTCGGATTTGAATATCACGTTCAAAGTGTTGTGGACACCTGTTGCGAGCGGTCTGTATTACATCTATAGACCTCGTGCGAATAAGTTAACAAAGTGTTTTTACTTTGCCGCCTGGATTTCACTGCTCACCTTAATTGACGGGTTGCTAGCCGCAAATACCGACTTGGTGGATTATGTACATTTTCACTGGAGTCTGATGGCGATGGTGTACTTGATTATTTTTCTGTCCGTCCGCGGCCTAGCGGGTTGGTTCTTTAGGGACCGCAAAGTTTTCAGGAAGGAAGCGAATGAGCGATGAGTTTGCTGCTGCAATACAGCATTATCGTTTCAGTGTGGATCCTTTCCTTGTTATTGATTCTTATCATCCCGCGGCAGAAACGTCGATTGGCGGTGGTCGCTTTTTTGTTCAAACAGTATATTACGTGTATTTTCGGTCATGCCGTGGTCGAACTCAAACTTCTCGCCTATCCCGTAAGGGAGCTTGCCGACGTCAGCCGGACGAGCTTCACCTACGAGTATATGGCCTATCCGATGACATGCGCGGTGTTTAACTCGTATTATCCGAGCCATCGGAGTGGCTGGATTCAATTCAGCTATTACGTGTTATTCACTACTGTACTGACGATAGTTGAGTTGCTGCTCGTACAATATACCGATCTGATTCGGTATATTCGTTGGAACTGGTTTTGGTCGTGGGCTATGATTTTCCTCACATTCCTGATAACTCGAGTGTTCTGCGTGATCTACTTTGGAACCATGACACGAGTGGAAACGGCAAAACAAAAGAACGCAGCCAGGACGACACGTTCCTAAATGTGGGGCTATGCCCTCCTAGGAAGCAAAAGAAAGAGGGAGGACCCTTAAGGACCTCCCTCTCGCTTGTCATGATTCGCTGTGCTGGTCCCAAAGCTGCCGTTTTATTGTTGGTCCGGCAGACGTAATGCGTTTGCTGAAGTTTGCGCTTGATCTAAAAACTCCTCTGCTTGGGTCAATTGCTGACGGGCCGTCTCTAAAGCTTGTGAATTTGTTGCCGCGTTAGATTCACTTATCGAGCTTATCGCCTGATTTAAAGCCGTTTGCGCCTCAGAAACCGCGTTAGATGCATGCTGCTCCAGCGTATTGCCGCTCGAGTGCAGTGCACCTTCTGCCGGTTTTCTTGCATCTTCGGTGGCTAGATCAATTTTGTTTTCATTTGGCAAGGTGATGTCCTCCTTCCTTGAGCAAAGATAACTTAAACAGAAATAAGTATGCGGTTGAGATTCTGTTTATATTCCTGCGACTGCATGGGAATACCGGCCCTGACATGGCCGGCAATCCATTTTAGTATAAGACCCGAGGAGTTGGAGAATCTAACGTTGATGAAAAAAGGAGGGAATTATTTCTCAATGAATACGCCAACGCTAGCGCCACACGAATCGATGGAACTGCATGAAGCGCTAAACTTCAAAACGCTCTGCCTCGCTAAGTCAAAACTTATGCAAGGCTTGGTCTTTGACCAAGAGCTGAAAGCGTTAATGCAGAAGGACGTCATTCTATCGACGCAACAGATCGCCGAGCTTCAGGCCATCTACGCAAGAGCTCCATTCCAAGCACCTGTTCCGAATAGCCCGACACCTATCACTCATTAAAGGGGAGCGCCAATGAACACCGATTATTTAGACCCGATTAATTCGTTAAATATGCCGGAGATGGCAGATATGACATTTGCAATGGACTTCCTTATTCGTGCCAAGGAGGGTGTGCGAAATTTGTCCATCGCCCTGACGGAAACGGCTTCTCCCGATGTAAGAGCGCTGCTGCGCAATCATCTTATGCAGGGGATTGCAATGCACCAAGAAATCACGGAGCTTATGATTCGCAAAAAATGGTTCCATCCTTACGAGCTTAACGAACAGTACCAACTCGACCAGCTTTCAGCGAAAAATACGGTGATGATCGGGCAGATGAATTTGTTCCCGGATGATACGTCGCGTAAAGGGATGTTTGATCGGACCCCAGATGAACATATTGGAGGACATAAAGCATGAAGGCGGTAACGTATCAAGGGATTAAAAATGTCGTGGTCAAAGAGGTGCCGGATCCGAAGATAGAGAAACCGGACGATATGATCGTAAGAATCACCAGTTCCGCCATTTGCGGTTCGGACCTTCACCTGATCCACGGGATGATCCCTAACCTTCAGGAGAACTATGTTATCGGGCATGAACCGATGGGGATCGTAGAAGAAGTAGGCCCTGGAGTGACCAAGGTAAAGAAAGGCGACCGGGTGATCATCCCTTTCAACATCGCATGTGGAGACTGCTTTTATTGTAAGAATCAGCTGGAAAGCCAATGCGACAATTCAAACGAACACGGGGATATGGGAGCATATTTCGGCTACACCGGAACGACCGGCGGATACGCTGGCGGGCAAGCAGAGTATTTACGTGTTCCGTTTGCTAATTTCACCCACTTCAAGATTCCAGAAAGCTGCGAGCAGCCGGACGAAAAGCTAGCCTTGATCGCCGATGCCATGACGACGGCATTCTGGAGCGTAGATAACGCCGGCGTCAAGAATGGAGATACGGTCATCGTGCTCGGCTGCGGTCCGGTCGGACTTCTGGCCCAGAAATTCTGCTGGCTGAAGGGAGCCAAGCGGGTCATCGCCGTTGACTATGTCGATTATCGCTTACAACATGCGAAGCGAACAAATAACGTGGAAATCGTAAACTTCGAACAGGATAAGAATATCGGCAACACTCTTAAGGAAATGACCAAAGGCGGCGCCGATGTCGTGATTGATGCGGTAGGAATGGACGGCAAGATGAGCGATCTCGAATTTCTAGCCAGCGGTTTGAAACTGCAAGGCGGCACCATGAGCGCATTTGTCATTGCGTCTCAGGCTGTCCGCAAAGGCGGGACCATCCAAGTCACTGGGGTATACGGCGGACGCTATAACGGATTCCCGTTCGGTGACATCATGCAGCGCAACGTGAATATCCGTTCCGGACAAGCCCCGGTCATTCACTACATGCCGTATATGTATGAGTTGGTTACGTCGGGCAAAGTGGACCCTGGAGACATTGTTACACACGTCATTCCACTCAGTGAGGCTAAGCGTGGCTATGAAGTATTCGATACGAAAACGGACAATTGCATCAAAGTCGTCTTAAAGCCTTGAATCTGGATAGATATATGGGAGGATAATCCGAATGAATTCCAATTACGCTTTGCATGAGCTGCTGGAGGTCCATGAAATGGCTGCGTTCAAGACCGTTTGCATGACCAAATCCAAAACCATGCAAGCTCTGGTAACCGACCCGGAGCTCAGGCAAATTTTGCAGCAAGACGTGCAATTATCACAGCAGCAGCTTCAGGAGCTTGGTGGAGTGCTGTCTAAAGTGACCCTAACCTAAAGGAGATAAAAACATGAACACCCTATTAGAACACTTGACAGGGCTTCATACGCTGACCGACGAAGTGATCGCAATGGATTTATTGATGAACGCCAAGAGCGGAGTCAGAAACTACGCCATGGCCGTAACCGAATGTGCCACCCCCGAAATCAAGCAAATTTTAATGAAACAGCTCGACGAAGCTATAGTCTCCCATGAAATGATAACAAACTACATGATGCAGCAGGGGCTATACCATCCCTACCATATTCCAGAGCAAATTCAGCTCGATCTGGAAAATATTCAGACCGCTATGAATATTCCGTCCTGACACCGTATTCGTCCCGACAAAACGCGCAAAACCGCCATGGTTCAGGCGCGTTTTTGATTTTGGCCGAAGACTTTAGAGAATAATATGTTCCCCGTGTCAAGAATCTAACAATACAATAAGGGCGGATCCGCTCCGCACTAACTGCTGCTTCGTCACAAACACCCTTGAACAAGCGTCCCTTCGTTTGTTTGCTTCCGATTGTCATCGCCACGACTCTGTGGATTGTGATTTTAAAATACTCAATCCCCGCGGCATTCTGTAGAATTAATTGAACGATCCTGCCCGTTAACAACTAAGCCGCCGAAACCGTTGTTCATGGAACCAACAGAACGAGAAGAACCCCGCCATCGGTGGGGTTTTCTCGTTCTCCCTCGGCATGCAGGGAAACTTAATTGCCGGGGCCAATTCTCCGGATCATCTCAACAGCATCCAGGTTGATCCAAGTCTTCTCTTTGCCGCTGCATGATACAAAGCGGCGATTCCACTTTAATCAAAATCGTACCTCTGTTCGAGCCACGGATTCCCGTACATATGATATCCGTTAACCTCCCAGAAGCCCGGCTTGTCCTTCGCCATAAACTCGATGCCGCGGAGCCACTTGGCGCTCTTCCAGAAGTACAGATGAGGCACGACGGCACGCACGGGATAGCCGTGCTCCGGTGTCAGCCGCTCCCCGTTGTGGCGAAGGGCAAGGAACGACGTGTCCCTCGCGAAATCCTCGAGCGGCAGGTTCGTGGTCCAGCCTTCTTCCGCGTGCAGCATAACATACTGGGCTTCCGGCTTCAGCCTCACCCGCTCCATCAGCGCGGAAACCGGTACACCTTCCCAGACGTTGTCCAGCTTGGACCAGGTGGTCACGCAGTGAATGTCGTTGCGGAATTCACGCTGGGGCAGCGCCAGAAATTCGTGGTAGCCGAAGGTCACTTCCTCTTCGACAAGACCGAAGATCCGCAGATTCCAACGCCCCATGTCGTTATAGTAAGGAACATTCCCGTAGTGGAGCACCGGGAACCCCTCCGTCACCGTCTGGCCCGGCGGTACGCGGTACGCGGCTCCGCCCTTCTCTTCGCTGTTCATTGTGTCTTCCCTCCCATACCTCAAGGTCTCCTCTTCTCAGTATACCCCAAAAAGGGCAGGTTGCCCCTGTGCACAATCCGCTTACGTCCCCGCAGCCGGAAGCATTACTTCAATGGAAGTGCCTACTCCCATCTCACTGGTAATGCAGATTCTTCCTCCGTGATGCTCGACGATTTTGTGGCTGACCATGAGTCCAAGCCCTGTCCCCGCTTCCTTCGTGGAATAGAACGGTTCGCCGACGACCCGAAGCTGCTCTTCCGCGATGCCGCCGCCCTGGTCGATAATCCGGACCAAGGGAAAACCGGAGGGTTCACCCGGCTCCTCCACCTCTACCCGGATCACTCCGCCCAGGGGCATGGCTTCCATCGCATTCTTGAGCAGGTTGATAAATACCTGTTTGATCTGATTCGCGTTGCAGCAAATCCGGATTCCCGTACCGGCGGGACGCCTTAGGTCGATCACGATGTTCTGCAGCGACGCCTGCGTGCCCAGCAGCAGAGCCACCTCCTGGACCAGCGTTCCTAGGTCGCAGTTCTTCATCTCCAGGGCCTGCGGTTTGGCCAGCATGAGCAGTTCGCTGATAATGCTCTCAATCCGCTCGAGCTCTTCCGCCATGATACCGAGATAGAGCGAGGCGCTGCTGCTGCCGCGGCTCATCAGCTGAACGAAGCCCTTAAGGGCGGTGAGCGGGTTTCGGATTTCATGAGCCACGCCCGCCGCCAGCTGGCCGGCAATGGACAGCTTCTCGGATTTGAGCAGCAGCTCGTCCTTGCGCTTCTGCTCGGTAATATCCTTGGCCAGGATGTAGCAGCCCACCTGCTTGCGGTTTACGAAGATCGGCGCAGGGGTCACAAGCAGATGAAGGATCCTGCCCGTACGGTGCAGGGCACGGATCTCATTGGCCGCCAGCGTCTCCGAATTCATGATGCGGTGAAATACCGACTGGGCCCTTTCACGCTCGCTCTCGTGCAGCAGGTCGTTGAAGTGCATCCCGATCAGCTCCAGGGTCGAATAACCGGTGATCCGCTCGGCCGCCGGGTTGGCAGCCGTTATAATACCGCTTACATTAATGGACACGATACCATCCAGATTATAATGCTTCAGGGAAATGTACCGGTCCACACTCTCTTCGAGCATCTGCAGCATGAGCTTCTGCCCGGAGACATCCTGCACGGTACCCTGCAGCCGGGGCGGACAGCCTTCCTCCCCCGCCGTGGCCGTACCTTGAACCCGGATATACTTTACCGATCCGTCGGGGTTCAAGAGCCGTCCTTCAAAGTAGAGGGCTTCCCCTCTCCGTGTCTTGCGAAGGAAAGCGGCCGCATGAGAGCGGTCCTCCCTATGAAGCAGTCTCAGCAGAGCCCGAAAACTGGGACGGTAAGAAGCCGGCTGATCCAATATACGGAGCAGCTCCGGGGACAAGCAAACTTCTCCTGCGGCGAGGTCCCCTTCCCAGCCGCCGATCCGTGCCATCTCCTGCGTCTGGGCCAGGCGGCGTTCACTGGTACGCAGCGCCCGCTGAACCCGCTCGGACTCGGTGATATCCCGTCCGATGTAGACATCTTTATGCAGTCCGTCCATGCCGGCATGCATTCGTTTGACGGCCACCTCGAAGGGCACATACCGGCCCTTCTTGTGACGGAGCCGGCAGGTCACGAGAGCGGATTCCCTTAATTGTTCATCACGCAGCCGCCGGTAATCGTCGGGATGGACCAGCTCCGAAGCATGGAGTCCGAGGATCTCCTCAGACTCATACCCCAGCAGCCTGTGCAGGGAAGCGGGAGATACATACTCCAGGATGCCGTTCGCCCCGTAAGCAATGATGTCCCTCGAATAGCCGGAGATCAGGTGGTAAAGTTCAGAGGCGCTTGCAGGAGGGGAGGCGGATCCCGCCGGTGCCTTCGCCTCACAGGCTTCCAGCAGATATACGGCTTCAGAGCTTTCCGAAGCTTCCGCCAACAAGGTGAAGTGCACGTCAAGGCAGATCTCATATCCAAGACGGTGGACATACCGCTTTTCGCCGGCAAAAGGCTGTACCAGACTACACTGGTTCCCGCCTCCCGGCTTACAGCCTTCTGCCGTATCCTCACGGGCGGTTAGCTCCGCCTCGCTGCGGTCTCGAAGCTCGTCTTCAGAATAGCCCACCAGAGCGCAGAAGGCCCTGTTCGCACGAACGAACTTCCCGTCCCCGGTCAGCAGCGCTGCGCCCGAAGACAACTTCGTAAACACCCGTTCGAATAAAGAATGCATCTCCATCCGCACCGCCTCCCTGGTCATCTCATGATGAAATCCTCCCGGATTGCCCCGGCTCCCGCACCGCCCGCCTGGTATGGCTAGGGATGCAGTTTCTCCACGAGCCTGTGGACCCGAAGCACCCGATCCGCACGCACCGTACAGCTCTGCGGGTCGGACAATGTGTTCAGAAAATGCGAGACAACGCCGGTAAAGCCCCTGCGGTGCAGAATCGTGTCCCAGGTCCCGAACGACTGGTGCTTCGGATTCGAACCTGACTCCATCCATACCGCCTGCTCCAAATTGACCACCTCAGCAGAGCGGTAAGATCCGTGCAGCTCGAGGCGCTCCAGATCGCTGCCTGCCTCCCGCACCATGCCGAACTGCCCGATAGCCCCATGCCCGGCCCGTTGACCGAACGTCAGGGTCCCCGTACAGTGCAGCAGCTGCCCGGCAGCATTGGAGCGCTCAAGGTAAGCGGCGGCCTCCGCCTCGTCCCCTCCAAGCCATAGCAGTAGGTCGAGCATATGGATCAAATCGTCGTAGAGCGTCTCCTTCGCACTCAGGCTCTGCAGCTTCGTCCGGTGCTTCACCGCGACCGCCTGGTCGAAGCCGCCGGCCTCGTCAAGCCAGGCTTTGGCCGCGGTGTAGAGCGGAGCGAAGCGGCGGTTAAACCCTACGCCGAGCAGCAGCCCGCGCTCTTCGGCCAATGCGGCCATGCGCTCTGATGCCGGCAGCTCGTAAGACAAGGGCTTGTCCACATACACGTGGACGCCGGCCTGAAGACATGCGGTGACGATCTCCTCATGCGTGCCTGTCGGGCTGTGAACGAAGACTGCTTCGGGCTGCGCCTCTTGAAGCAGCTCCCCAACGGACTTGTACCTGCCTGCAATACGGTACTGCTCCCCGAGCTGTTCGACGGTTGCCTCCGACCGAGAGGCGATCCCCGCAATCTCGACGGTCCCGTCAGCTGAAAGCAGCGGAAGATATACTTTACGGGCTATATCACCAAGCCCTATGATTCCGATTCGCGTACGCATCCCCGTTCCCCTCCGCATGAATGGTCCGGATCTGCCGGCTGTCTTGCTTCAGGTTCCTTCCCGCCGAAGCTAAAGCCTGCGGCCCATCCGTCCGATATAGTAAGAATGAGTCTTGAGGCAGGGGGCCATGGCCCCGCCACTTACAAAAAATTGACAAGATGTTCGGCTGGATTCGACTTTAAAGCCAATGACCCGTATGATAAAATAGGAATGCTGCCTGCATCCACGGGCTGATCCAGGCTGACCCTTTCGGTGTATACCACAGCCATGTTTGTTCCCGTTTGTTTCGGAAGATTTCTATCTCTCGCTTGAACCTATTTGGAGGAATAACCCCACATGTCCAAATCGAATATGTACTTCGTGCTTTCCGTGCTTGTGTTCCTGTCCCTGCTCGGATTGTCGTATCTCTATGAATCGATCTACTTCCTCTATGCTGCCAGCGCCATGCCGATTGCGATTACCATGCTGCTGCCGGAGAGAAAAGCGTACCAATACATGAAAAACTCCAAACGCTTCCGCTTCCGGCTGGAGACCCTTGGCGGGGAGCCCGCGCTCTCCGTGACCTTCGAGCCGGGTGACATCCGCTGGACACGCGGCAGGCTGTATCTCCAGCTGAAGTCCCTGCGCAAGCTCAAGCCTGCGGCCGGGGAAGCTTCAACGCAGTCAAACGCCGGCGGCCATACCGCTTCCCTGCCGGTGCTTGCCTTCGATCTCACGCCCCACCCTTCCAAGAAGGGATGGATCGGCATTGATCTGGCCCAGCTGGCCGAGCGTACGCGCAGCTTATCCTTCACGACGCATGAAGTATCGAGGTTCGTCATCCGGATCAGCGATCTGGAATCCGCGGCGGCCGCCAAGGAAGGCGCGGTTCCCCGGCCGGCAGCTGCAGGCGAACGTCTGCAGGCCTGACCCCTAGGTTCAACCGGCCCTTACAGCCGATTCGGTCTTACGCTTCACAGCGTATTCCGGATCGGCTGTTTTTTTGTGCGGCCTCCCAGGAGCTCAGCCGCCCCTCCTGCCGCAGAACCGTTCCGCCGCGTACATCCCCTCCTAAGCCTCCCGGTAGATGTATTCGGCCAGGGTCCGCACCATGGCACCGGTCCCTCCGATAGGTTCGGTCCCCCGCGGGCTCCACAGCCAGGCCGTACCGCCCGTATCGAGGTGAACCCAAGGGGTCTCGCCTGCAAAGTACCCGATGAACAGACCGGCTGTGATGCAGCCCGCCCAGCGGTCCTTCGACGGCGAATTCTTGATATCGGCGACCGAGCTGCGAAGCATCTCATGATACTCCGGATAATTCGGCAGGGGCCATACCTTCTCCCCGGCCCGCTTGGCCGCCGCAAGCACCTCACCGAGCAGCCCGTCGTCGTTGGCAACGGCTCCTGTAGCCACATCGGCGAAGCTCATAAGCACGGAGCCCGTCAGGGTCGCGACATCGATCAGCCGCGTCGCACCGAGCTGCTTGGCGTACAGTACGCCGTCCGCCAGGACCACCCGGCCTTCCGCATCCGTGTTGAGCACCTCGATCGTCTGGCCGTTCATTACGGTCAGGATATCGCCAGGCTTGAATGCCGTGCCGGACGGCATGTTCTCGGCGCAGGGGATGACGATCACGATGTCCTCCCGCGGCGGCTGAGCCCCCAGCATATGGAGCAGGCCGAGCAGCACGGCCGCCCCGCCCATATCGCTGATCATCTCTTCCATGCCCTCCGGCTTCTTCAGCGAGATGCCGCCGGTGTCGAAGGTAATGCCCTTGCCGACGAGCCCGAGCACTTCTCCGCCTCCGGCCGTACCGCGAACCCGCACAGCTACCATGCGCGGTGGGTTGGCGCTGCCCGCGCCTACGCCGGCGAGCCCGCCCATGCCGTGCTCTACGATCGCACGCTCATCGAGCACCGTGCATTCGAGCCCGTAGCGGGCGGCGAGGCCCTGAGCCACTCCAGCCAGCGTGTCCGGCACGAGATAGTTGCCGGGCAGGTTGGTCAGGTCGCGCGCGGCATACACCGCCAGCGCCTTCGCCCTTGCGGCGCCAAGCGCGGGCTCCAGCCCGGCGGGCGCGTCCGCTTCGGAGGCCGTCCCGGCGAACAGGACGACCTCCCGCAGCGACGGCGGCTGCGGCGCCCCGCTGCCGCGCGCATAGCTCGGCATGCGGTACGCGCCGAGCCAGAGCCCCTCCGCCAGCGCCTGCGTGCGCCGGCGGCAGACCGCGCGCCCGGCGCGCGGCAGCGGCGCCGCGAGGCGCACGAGGCCCTGCCCGTGCGCGGCGCGGACCGCGTAGACGCCTGCGTCGCGCCAGGCGTCGGAGCCCTCAATGCGGGCGGCTTCGCCCAGCCCGCAGAGCAGCACGGCCTGATAGCCCGGCATCAGGCCCAGGGTCGGCAGGGCCGCCGTCTCGCCCAGGCGGCCTGTGAACACCCCGCGCGCCGCCAGCGAGCGGATCTCGCGCTGCAGCGCCTCCGGCAGGCCTTCGTCTGCGGCCGCCTGTGCCAGCGCTTCTCTTTCTCCCTGCGCCAGGAAGAGCATCCGGGCCGAGCCCGTGTCCTGCCCTTCCCCGTCTGCATCTCCTGCCAGGCTTGCTTCATCCGGGAGAATCCGGATCTTCAGATCAAGCTTCTGTGCAACCATTCGATTCAGCTCCTGCTGCTGCATGCCATTCCTCCTCGGCCCCTGCGTCAGCTGACGGGACCTTTGCTGTAGTCATTGGTTCGTATGCCCCGTCACCGCCTCCTTTATGAGGACTTAGGCAGGACCGGCTTGCCGTAGAGAAGGGACGCCTCCGTTACCATCTGCTGGATCGGCAGGTGGTACGGGCACTGCTGCTCGCAGAGCGGCTTCTCCTTACAGGGTTCATGCTCCGCACAGGAGGTAATCGGACCCTGCTGCTGCTCATAGAATTCATTGCCCTTCGGAAGCAGGCCGAAGGTGCGCCGCACCTGGCTTGAGATCATCACGTCCGGAATCTTCACATCCACCGGACAGGAGCAGTAGTTGCACCGGCGGCAGTTGTGGCTGCCGAGCTCCCGGGCCAGCACCTCCAGCTCCATTTTCTCCGCTTCACCGATCTCCGCTTCCATCGCCGCTAGGTTCTCCTTCACTTCTTCGACGGAAACCATACCCGAGATCGTCGTATGTACGTCCTGGCTGTACGGGTACCGGATCGCCTTCGAGACCGGCTGCACGAATCCCCCAGAGAGCGGTTTCATCGCTGTCCGCCCCATATTCTGCCGGATGAGCTCCGGGATCAATTCGTCCAGAGCGAACGGCTGAACGAGGCTGAGGTGGAACAGCACCTGATCGAACTGGCCCTTCGCAATCCACTTGGTGAGCAGATCCGGCCGGTGTCCCGTAAGACCAATGAACCGAATGTGTCCCTTGCGTTTCATCTCGAGTGCGGCCTGGTAAGCCCCATTCTCGCCCATTGCCGCTTTAAAATCCTGAACTGTGTTGACATAATGAATCTGCAAAAGATCAATGACATCCGTCCGCATACGGGTCAAGCTGCGCTCGATCTCTTCCATGGCCCCGGCGTAGTCCCGCTTCGCCGTCTTCGTCGCGAGGAAATATTCCGAACGCCGGTGCGAGATGCACTCGCCGATAATCTCTTCGCTGTTGCGGTAGCCCGCCGCCGTATCGATATAATTAATGCCGTGGTCCAGCGCATAGTTCAGTGTCTCTCTGGCCTGCTCCAGCGGCACGCCGGGCAGATTCATCGCCCCGAATCCGAGGGAGGATACACGCCAGCCCGTGTTCCCGAACATCGTGTAACGCATGTAGACAACGCTCCTTTTCTCTCCGCTTGCATGTGCCCGTGCACTCTTGACCTCATTATAGTCCAATCCATGCCAAAAAAACAGACGGAGCCTTTCCACGCACCGGTGCAGCGCTCTTGGCGGGCCCCGTACCCAATCAGTGTTTTACCTCCGCAGCGTTAGGTCCCGACTTACCCAGAGCGGACGAGCCTTCCTCAGGAACCCTTAGGCTCTCGGCGGATCAGATTCTCACTGATCTTTTCGTTACTCATACCGGCATTCTCACTTGTATGCAATCCAGCCGTCCTCACGATCAATAATGGCCGCCCAAGCGGCTCCACAGCCTCCCCGGCGGCCAGGCCCCCGGCTCTCTCTTCGCCTTCCCTGTTTACTCCCGTTCCTGCTCCCGGGCTTGCGCCTTCTTCTTCGCCCGGAACCGTCGCACCTTCATGAGATTCCCGCACAGCTTGTCATCGCAGTACCGTTTGGAACGGTTGCGCGTATCGTCGTAATAAACCCACAGGCAGTCCCGGTTCTCGCAGATCCGGATCCGCGCAGGATCGCCTTCGGCCAGCGTCCGGGCAAGCGAAGCCGCCGTCTCCGCCCTAACAGAGGGCCATGTGGAGTGCTGTGCATCGAGCTCCAGCACATACCGCCCCCCGCTGTGCATGAGCCGCCGGAACACCGGACCGCCCGCCAGTACCCGGTTGAGGTCATCGAGTAAAGGGGCGGAAACCGGTTCTCCGGCCGACAGCGCTTTGACTATGCTCTGCATCAGGCTCCGCAGCCCTTTGAGAGCCGCCAGCTCCTCCGGGTCCGGGAGCGATACCCCCGCCAACCCGTGCCCGTCCAGCCACTGCCGGATCCACTCCGGCTGCTCCAGCCGGTCCTCGCTTCTCCCGCTGCCCCGCCAGTCATGCCACTCGCTGTTCAAAAAATCATCCCATAGCATTGCCTTCATCCCCGTGTGCTCATGATGTACCACTCTTACATTGTAACAATCAAAAATAAATAACGATAGTTACTTGAAGCCTCTTCCACCTTATGGTAAACTGCACCTGTAACGCTCGTAACTCGTATGGCAAGTTACATGCCCCATGGATTCCTTATCCTTCAATCTTCCATTAGCCAAGGAGGTACAGTGCATGAACAAGTCCGAACTGCTGCTTCACGGATGGGATCACTGCATCGACCGGGAGGATTGGTATCCGCCTCTACGCGATGTGCTCAAGGACATGACGGAAGAAGAAGCTTCCTGGCGGCCCGAAGGCGCGGCGGCGAATACGATCCGCGAGAATCTCGAACACCTGCTGTTCTACAAAGAGCGTCTGCTGAAACGTCTGACGGGGGAAGAGACGGAATATCCCGATGGCCTAACCAACGACGATACCTTTCAGCCGGAGACCTCCGGCGAGTCGTCATGGGAAGCCGTCTTCCGGAGAATCGAAGACGTGCACACCGCCATCCGGCAGGAACTCGCCTCCCTCACCGACGGGGATTGGGAGAACCGCACCCCGGGCAAGCCGCTTGACTTATGGGTCAAAGCGCTGACGCTCCATGATGCTTACCATACCGGGCAGATTGTGCTCATCCGCAAGCTCCGCGGTTCCTGGCCGGCCCGCCGCTCGTTCGAATAGGCCCGGGAGGCCGGTGCTTCCGTTAGGGACGGAAATACCGGCCTGCTGGACCGGGGCCCGCATCCTCAGCCCTCTCCTACGCCTGCTGCTCAGGCTGCTCCAGGCGGTGGATCGCAGCATCGAGCAGGAGGCCGTAGCCCTCGCGGATCTCTGCCGGAAGCTCCTGCGCCCGCTGCAGCGCGGCATCAATCTCCTTGAAATTATCGATAAGATGCCCGGGCGTCAACCCATGCCGGATGAGAATACCGCTCAGCCAGACGGCATAATCCGTGAAGATCGTCTTGTCCTTCATCAGGCAGGCGGTCTCCAAATGACGAAAATGATGCTCGTTATCTTCCCTGCATTTGGCCCTGCCTCTCTCGCCGTACCTCTCCAGCAGACCCGGATCTTTCTCGTAGAGCGCTGACGTAACCTCATCAATCAGCCGTTCGAACACCGCCTTCACTCCGCTACGACCTCAAAGCGCCGGACGACCGGTTTGATCGAAGCGAGCTCCTGATCCGGATACTTTTTCTCGAGCTCATGGATCCGTTTGAAGTCATCGCTTGTGACCCATGCCACATAGCTCTCTTTATTTTCCCACTGCATATGCACGGTCAGCTCGCCTGGCCTCACCTCATTTTGCCAGAGCTGGAATCCAACGAATCCCGGAGCCTGATCTACAAGCCGTGATCTCTTGCGGTACAGCCCGATCACCTCGTCGGCCTTTCCTTCCGGCACCTCAACCATGGAATGCACGATATACATCAGCGATCTCTCCTTTTCCCGAACAGCCTGCCCATCCGCATATGTCTTCCTAATTATTTTATCATAGGCCTACATCTACTTCAGGACGAATAATATCATCATTTTTGAAATCGCTTTCAATAAAAATTAAACCTCCTTGGCCCTGTACAGGGCTAAGGAGGGGGTATGAGGTATCGAAGCACTTGAAGCATCGACACGACAAGCCGTCAAAATATTAGAATCAGAGGGACGCCCGGAGCGGTTTCGCCTTTCTACCGGGGCTCGAGCCGTCCTGCATCCGGGCTGATCGTCCAAGCCGTAGGAATCCGTTCTTCCTTACCTGCCCAACAAGAGATTCAGCCGCTCGGACAGGCTCATGCTGGTTTTCTTTGATTCCTCTTTCTCTTTTTCTTTCTCTTTCTCTTTCTTGGAATCCTCGTTCTTTCCCTCTTCTTCCTTCTTCTTGCTGTCCTTTTCCTCGTTCTTTTTGTTCTGCTCTTCCTTTTTTTGCTGCTCTTCTTTCTTCTTCTGCTCTTCCTGCTTCTTGAGCTCTTCTTTCTTTTTCTCGAACTCCTTGCGTGCTTCTTCCTGCTGCTTCTTCAGCGCTTCGGCCGCTTTCTCGCGGGCCTCTTCCGCTTTCTTGCTCTGCTCATCCTGCTTCTTCTTCAATTCCTCGGAACGCGCGGCTTCTTCCTTCCGGCGTTCCTCTTCCTTCTTCGCGTCCGATTTGCTGCTGCCGCTTGTTTCCTTCTCGTCTTCCTCTTTGCCGTTCTGCTTGGCACCGGGCTTGCCTGAAGAAGAGCCGGCCCCGTTCTTAGAGCCGCTGTTCCTCTTCTCATCTTCCGGTTCGGTATTCTTCGGCTTGGCATTCGAACTGCCCGAAGAACCTGACGATTCCGGCTTCTTCACCGCGTTCTTCTTCTCGTCGTCCTTGTCATCCGTTACGGTCTTGGCCGAAGTGCCGGTGTTCTTGGCATTCGAATTCGAGCCGCTCTTCTTCTCCTTCAGCTTCTTATCGAGCTGACCCGTCCTCTCTTCCTCCACCAGCTTCTTCATATCCGCTTTGGTCGGCAGACGTTCCGGCTTGATGAACTCGGCCACCTCCGGCTTCTCCTTCGAGATGGTCAGCACGGATTTTTGTTTCAGTTCATCGATCGTAACATCCGTCCCTTGATTCTTGGCATTGAGATAGACGGTGTATTTGCCTGTCGAGACCCCGTTCTTCTCGGCGGCTTCCCGCACTTCCTGAGGTGCGGCGAAGGCAGCGACCTGGTAGGACTGGGTCTGCTCCGGATGGACAGCCTCAATGTGCTTCGTTACCTGCTCCTTGACCTTCTCCGCGATCGCCGTATCCTCCACGGCCGCGTCAGCATCGACCACCGTGGAAGCGATCACGATCTCGGCTTCCCCCCGGGCCAGCACCTTGCCTTCCGCCTGTTCCAGCAGCGCTTCCGTTACGCTGCTCAGCGGTTTGCCCTCGTACTCGAGCCCTTGAATCAACTGGGTGCCGTCGTCGTTAAGCCCGCGGAGCTCCAGCACGTTCTCTTGCTTATCGATGCCCATCTCCACGCTCGGATTAATATCCATCGATACGTAAGCCACCACACTCGGGCCGCTGAGCTTGCCGCCCCAGGAGGCAAAGAGTACGATACAGAAGATCACTGCGGCGGCCATCGCCGAACGGGCAGCCACCGAAGGCCTGAGCCAGCCCCGGCTTTTCTCTTCAGCGTACACAATCTCTTCGCCTATCTCACAGGAGCGTCCGCGGCGCGGCACGCGGTCGAACTTGCCGTCCCGGCGCATGACGATAAGGTCATTCCCCGTAATCTCCATCACGATTCCTTTATTCAATGTGCGTCCCCCCCTTCTTCTTCGTCTTTGATGTGCAGGTAATCTCTCAGGTACGGGAACGGTCCGTGATAAACCAGCGCAACGGCAATAATGAACTTCCGGTTGCGTTCCAGCGTCTTTCGCGATACGGACACGATATCGAGCAGCTCCTTGATCGGCAGCATCCGCTTCGTAAGCATGAGCCGCATCAGCTCGGTATCCGCCGACAGCTTCTTCGCAATGCCGAACAGGGCCTGCCGGGAATCGTCGTGCTTCGGAGAAGCGTCGACGAGATCTGCGAACTGGATGCCGAATTCGGAGAGAGCCCGGTTCAGATCCATAATCTCGCCGCGACGCTCTTCCATGCCCCGCTGCTTCTCGTACTGCTCGATCGCCTGGTGTACCTCCACGGGATTGACGACGTTGTCTTCCTCATCCTCCACTTCGAAGGCACTGTACGGGAGCTGCTGGGAGAACCGCTGTTCCTTGCGGACATAGTCAATCAGCCTGCGGCGCATGACCTGCTCCGCAAATCCGAGGAACGAACGCCCGGCCTGCGGAGAGAATTGATTGATCGCTTCGTTGAACGCGCTGAGCGCGATGCTGAATTCATCGTCTCTGGACGGGTCCACGTAGCGTTTACAGAATCGACTGGTTACCTTCGCAACATACGGCTGATAATCCGTGATGAACTGGTTGCGCAGGCGCAAATCACCCTCTTGAATGCGAATGACGATTTCCTCCGGTGTATCCGCGGGTTCCGGGTGGTGAGACTGGCGTTTTCCTAAGAATTTCTTGAATAAAACGAGCAGCAATCGTTCCACCTCACACTACAGATTTTCGCTGGCCCGATGTGGATTACGGGGGTCAGCGGGCGGGGCACGGCCAATATTTTAAAGCCTGGACAAGCCGTCCTCCACCTGGGCCGGTCGCCGCCTTCTTCTGCCCTGCTGGCGTCGTTCTCCTGCAGGAAGGCGCGGCCTTGATGGCGTGTCTCATGCGTTTCTTGCGGGGATATCCCCGACTGCAAAAATGTCCCTTCCGGCCGCTTGTCTGGACAGAGCGGGGCCGCTGAATGCGCGGGCGGAGCAGCATGGCTGTCATGAATGCTCCGGAAGCGCAGAGCGGACGGACGTGCAGAGCCCCTTCTGGGCCGCTGCCCGTCCGCCCCACAGACAGGCGATCGGAAAGGACATATATCAGGTCCCAAGCGGGAACCTTAAGAAAGGCCCCGCATGGTTTTCTTGTTCTTCAATCGGCTGCGCCGCTGGCTCAGCACGTTCAATCTCTTCTTGAGCTGCTCCTCCCACTCCGTATCGCCGATTTCCTTGGCTACGGTGAGCAGGTCCAGGGCCATATCGATCTGGCTGCGAACCACCTCGAGCGGATCCTCATTCTCATGGTTGACGCAGTTTTCGTACAGCTCCGTTTGGTCCCTCTGTTCCACATACTCGTGAAAGTCAACTTCCGGCGCCCCGTCGCCATGCGCGTATTCGGCCAGAATCTCATATTCGTTCTCTACCAGATGATGTACCTCCACACGATGGCATACCGGGCAGAATAACAGCGGTACATTGTGAATTTGGGTCCGGATGTGCTTCAGCGTCCCCTTCGTTCCAAGCATACTGGCGCCACAGCAGAAACTCATCGATATTGCCCCCTGTTCTTCTATGACAGGTCACCATCAGGAGAAGCGTCATGCTCCCGCCTGAAGTCCCCTGATCGATTAGTTGGATTTTGTGCGAACTCTGGCGGACTCCGTGAAGTCCGTCCCGGCACCGGCAAACAGCCTTCCGCTGTTCCCGCTTCCCGTATCGCTCTCACTCTTTATATCGGACAATCCTGTAGGTTCTTTCAGAGGAAACACGGCTCTAGATTCTGGATAGAATCCCGCCGAAGCTGGGCACCGTCACACGTATTCGACTTCCCGCACCATAAATCCTCTTTTTATGCCAACATTGGGTCTGGAAAAACCGACCACATGGAGTGCTGTCGTCCCAATTTTCCGGGACTTCTTCCTGCGCTGCAGCCCATTCGGCGTCCCATCTGGCCTTAGAAGAGAGGTGCATCTCCTGTATAAATTGCCATGACCTTGCTAATTCTGTAAGGGACCGTTATTCATTCGGATGGCCTTCCCCGGACGGAAGGAATAAGGAGGACCTCCAGTGAACTCCATGCCTGTTTCAGGCTTTGAACTGCCGGAGAGGTACCATCATGACCGATTGCAGCTGCTCGTACAGGGGCCGCATACCCTCTTCACGTACTGGGAAGTAAGCAACCGCAAGCGCTGGCTCTGCTCGCAGCATTTCGCCTGCGATTACGGGGCACTCCCCAAGGCACTGCGGGTCTATGATGTCACCGCTCTTTATTTCAACGGACACAATGCGAACGGGTTCCGGGAGCTCGGAACGGCGCTGGAAGCCTCCTCATGGTATATCCACGGGGTCCAAGCCGGTACCACGTACATGGCCGACTTCGGCATCTCTACACCGGAGGGCCAGTTTGTCCCTCTTCTGCGGTCCAATGCCGTCATGACGCCCAGAGACAGCATCGCCGGATGGGGAGCCCCGCTCGTCTCCACCGTCCCTGAAGTCCGCGAGCCCGGGGTGATTCATACGGATATCCGGCCGCACGACTTTGAGAACTTCAACGCTTACTCCAACTGTATGAAATGAGGTCATGCGTTTATGATCAACCGAGTCAAGCCGAAGCCTGAGCTGAAGGGCTATCTGGCCTTGGTTCTGCATGCCCATCTGCCTTATATCCGCCATGATGACAAGGATGGTTATCTCGGGGAACACTGGTTCCATGAAGCGATGACAGGGACCTACCTGCCGCTCATCGAAATGTTCGACCGCCTGCGTACGGACGGGGTCGACTTCCGTCTGACCTTCTCCATGACCCCTACCCTGCTGTCGCTGTGGGAGGATCCGCTGATGCAGCAGCGGTACGCCGACCATCTCGACAAGCTGATCGAGCTCGCCGATCAGGAGAAGGTCCGGCTGCAGGAGGACCCTCGCCTGCTTCCGCTCGCCCGGATGTATGCGGACCGGTTCCGGACCCTGAAGCGGGTCTATGAGCACACCGGCCGCAATCTTATCCCGCTCTTAAAAGAGTATCAGGATCTCGGCAAGATCGAGATCCTCACCTGCGCGGCCACCCACGGCTTCCTGCCGCTGATGAAGACCGAGGAAGCGATCCGCGCCCAGCTCCTGACCGCCGTTCGGGATTACGAGCGCCACTTCGGGCGCAGACCCCGGGGCATCTGGCTGCCGGAGTGCGGCTTCACCCCCGGCATCGACCGGATCCTGAAGAGCTGCGGCATCGACTTCTTCATCTCGGACTCCTCGGCGGTGGCTTATGCCACCCCGCGGCCGAACCGGGAGCTCTATGCGCCGCTGATGACGCCGTACGGGGTAACGGCCTTCCCGCGGGATCCCGAAACGTCCCAACAGGTGTGGAGCTCGCAGAACGGGTATCCGGGCGATTCCAACTACCGCGAATATTACCTGGATATCGACTGGGCCCGGGAGCGGGCCGCCGAGCACGCCGGCAACTTTCTGTTCCACCGCCAGAAGCAGGCGGAGCATGGGTATGCCCATCTGGACCGGCGTCCGATCATCGTCTCCCCCTATGACGCCGAATTGTTCGGCCACTGGTGGTACGAGGGGCCGCTGTGGATCGAGATGCTCTGCCGCAAAATCTACCACGACCAGCACGAGCTCGCCCTCATTACGCCCTCGGGCTATCTTAAGGAGTATCCCATGGCCGATACCGGCAAGCTGAGCGAATCGAGCTGGGGCCGCGGCTCCACGGCGGAAGTCTGGCTGCAGGGGGCCAATGACTGGATCTATCCCCACCTGCACGAGGCGGAGCTGCGGATGGTGAAGCTGGCCACGTGGCACGAGCACTTGGAGAGCCGCAGAGGCCTCAGCGCCGGGCTCCTGAAGCGGGCGCTGAACCAGGCGGCCCGCGAGCTGATGCTGGCGCAGAGCAGTGACTGGGCGTTCATCATGGATTCGAAGACCATGGTCGAGTATGCCTGCCGCCGGATCAAGGATCATCTCGGCTGCTTTCATCTCCTGTGTGACGGGATTGAAGCCGGACACCTGGACGAAGCCTACGTGGCCGAGCTCGAGAAGAAGGACAACCCCTTCCCGGGGATCGATTACCGCGACTACGCCAGCATCTGCCGCACGTCGCCCAACCCGCTGATCCCGGATCCCGGGCAGTGGCAGGAGCTCCTTGCAGACACCGCCCGCCGGCCGAACATCTTCATGCTTGCCTGGGAATATCCGCCGAAGTCGGTCGGCGGGCTCTCCCGCGCCGTATGCGACCTGTCGGAGGCTTTGGCCGCCCAAGGGGAGGTCGTGCATGTCATCACCAGCTCGCACTATGGAGCTCCTTATTTCGAACGGAACAACGGCGTGTATATTCACCGGGTTCCGGTACAGCACTCGTACGATACCGACTATTATCATTGGACCTTCGAGATGAATCTGGCCATGACCGATTATCTTGTGAATTGGAAAGAACACGGCGGACGAATCGACCTGCTGCATGCCCATGACTGGATGGTCTACCTCACGGCCCGCGAGATCAAGATGAGCTACGGCCTGCCGATGGTCGCGACCGTCCATGCGACCGAATGGGGGCGCCATCACGGCCGCCTGGGCTCCCCCCTGTCCGAAGCGATCCACCGCTTGGAGGGAGGGCTGACCTATGATGCCGACCGGGTGATCGTCTGCAGCCCTTATATGAAGCGCGAGGTGCAGGGACTGTTCCATCTGCCGGACGACAAGCTCTATGTCTTCCCTAACGGGATCCGGCTGGACAAGGTTGCACCGGAAGCTTCGAAGAACAACGCAGCAGACGCCAAAAAACGGCTCGGCGCCGAAGGCCGGCGCGTGCTCTTCTTCCTCGGGCGGCTGGTCTTCGAGAAGGGCGTGCAGACGCTGATCCACGCCATGCCCGCGATTCTCTCCGCCGCCCCGGACGCCGTGCTGTTCATCGGCGGTGCCGGCCCGATGGAAGATCAGCTGCGGGCGCTGGCCGCTCCCCTCGGCGAGAAGGTGTGCTTCCTGGGCTTCGTCGATGACGAGACGAAGGAGCTGCTCTACCGGGCGGCGGACGTCTGCGTCATCCCGAGCCACTATGAGCCGTTCGGCATCGTGGCGCTGGAAGCGATGAAGCACAGGTGCCCTATCGTTCTCTCGGATACCGGCGGCCTCGCCGATATGGTCGAACACGGCGTCGACGGGTACCGGGCGCTGCCGGGCCATGTGGATTCGCTCGCCTGGCATGTCAGTGACCTGCTGCTTCAGCCGGAGCTTGGAGCCCGTATGGCAGACAAAGCATATGCCAAGCTGGAGGCTGCGTACACGTGGGACCGGATCGCGGACGACACCGCCCTGGTTTACCGCAGTCTGACCCACTACCAGACGCCGGTAAAGGCCGGTACCCGTACTGCCGCTTCCGGGCCGGTCGAACCTTCTGAGCCGTCCGAGCCGGATGCGGCTCTGGCATCCAATCCGTAAAGGGAGTGTTAGCAAATGAAAGCCGTCATTATGGCGGGGGGCAAAGGGACGAGGCTGCGCCCCCTGACCTGTCATGTCCCGAAGCCCATGGTGCCTCTGGCCGGACGCCCCTGCATGGAATATAGTATCGAGCTGCTCAAACTGCACGGGATCAGGAAGATCGCCGTCACGGTCCAGTACCTGCCGGATGTCATCCGGGACTACTTCGGGGACGGAGAGGACCACGGGGTCTCTCTGCATTATTTCGAGGAGACTGCGCCCCTCGGCACCGCCGGCAGCGTCAAGAATGCGCAGGAGTTTCTTGACGAACCGTTCGTGGTGATCAGCGGCGACGCCCTGACGGATTTCGATCTCTCCGCGGCAGTCGCCTTCCATAAGGAGAAAGGGGCGCTTGCCACCCTGGTGCTGACCCCGGTGGAGCATCCGCTGGAGTACGGGGTGGTCATGGCCGGAGAGGACGGCCGGGTGGTCCGGTTCCTGGAGAAGCCGGGCTGGGGGGAAGTGTTCAGCGACACGGTGAATACCGGCATCTATATTCTCGAGCCGGAGGTGCTGGACCGCTTCGGGGCCGGCATCGAATATGACTTCAGCAACCAGCTCTTCCCCTCCCTGCTCAGCGAAGGACTGCCGCTGTATGCCTACGTGGCGGACGGCTACTGGTCGGATATCGGCAGTCTCCAGCAGTACCGGCAGACCCAGTTCGATATGCTGGACGGACGGGCGAAGGTGCGTATCCGGGGCCGTGAGATTGCTCCGGGCGTCTTCGCGGAAGGCTCGGTGTCCGTCTCTCCGGACGCCTCGCTGCGCGGACCGGCGTATCTGGGAGACGGGACGGAGGTCGAGGACGGAGCGGAGATCGGTGAATACTGCATTCTCGGCCGAGGGAACAAGGTGGCGCGCGGCACCGTGCTCTCCCGCACCGTGCTGTGGGACCACAACCGGGTTGCGGAAGGCAGCGAGCTGCTCGGCTCCACGCTGGCCTCCCGCATCGTCTGCCGTGAAGCCGCCCGGCTGTCGGACGGCAGCGTAGTGGGCAGCCACTGCATTATCGGCCCGAAGGCGGTCGTGCATCCCGGCGTCAAGATCTGGCCCAAGAAAAGCATTGGGGAAAATACGCAGCTGAATGCCTCGCTGATCTGGGGCGACGCGGCGCGGAGCTCCCTGTACCGCTCGGGGAGCGTATCGGGCACCCCGAACGTGGAGATCACGCCGGAGTTCGCCGCCCGCTTCGCCACCGCTTACGGCTCCGTACTGGCGGCCGGCCGGGCGCTGACGGTCTCGAGCTCGGAGGACGGCTTCGCGGAGGTGATGAAGGACGCCGCGACCGCGGCATTCCGCTCGGTCGGCGTCCATGTCATCGACCTCGGCGTGGTGCTTCCGCCCGTGGCCCGGTTCGCCGTCCGGCAGCTGAGCACAGCCGGCGGCATCCATATCCGGCTCAGCGAAGACGGCACCCGCTGCATCTTCGAATGCTTCGACGGCGCCGGACTGCCGCTGACGAAGAACGCCGAACGCAAAGTCGATAATGCCTTCTGGCAGGAGGATTACGGCAGAGCGCCGCATGAATCGGTCGGCACCTATCATGAGGATGATTCGCTCAGCGGGCTGTATGTCCAGTCCGTGGCCGGCTCCACCGCCCTGGAGAGCCAGCCGGACGGCCTGGCCCCCCTGCGGGTGGCGGTGGCGGCACGGGCCGACGTGTTCCGCCTGCTGCATCCGATGCTGCGGGCCCTGGCCTGCGAAGCCGTGCACCTGCCAGAGGCGGCGCAGCGCGGGCAGCTCGCCTCCCTGGTGCCCCGCCTGGAGGCCGACCTGGGACTGTGGGTCGACAGCGACGGGCGCGGCATGGGCCTCGTAACCGCCGAGGGGGAACCTGTTGACGGGGACCGGCTCACCCTGCTGCAGTATCTCTCGTTCTTCCACAGCTACCCGGGAAGCACGATCGGTGCGCCGGTCAGCGCTCCCCAGCTGCTGGAGAGCCTTGCAAGCGGACTCGGCTGCCGGGTGGTCCGCACCAAAGAGAACCTGCGCAGCATCATGGAGGTCTCCGAAGCGATGGCGCTGCACCCGCTCTATGACGCGTTCTTCGCCGCCGGCCTCGTACTCCGCAACCTGCACCGCAGCGGTGCTGCGCTCCACGGCCTTCTGGGGCTCATTCCTTCGGTGTACCTGCAGCGGGAGACGGTCGGCTGCCCCTGGGAGCGCAAGGGACAGGTCATGCGGCGCATGATGGAGCGGACACAGGGACGCCGGGTCGATCTCATCGACGGCATCAAGTTTTATCATGACGGCGGCTGGGTGCTGCTGCTGCCCGATTCGGACGAGCCCCGCTTC
Organism: Paenibacillus sp. S-38; assembly: GCF_049942825.1. NCBI lineage: Bacteria > Bacillati > Bacillota > Bacilli > Caryophanales > Paenibacillaceae > Paenibacillus > Paenibacillus sp. S-38. Next base: position 805,445 of record NZ_CP187970.1, on the reverse strand, counting down.
AATGTCATCGCCCAAGGAGAGCATGAAGCCCATGCCGCCGAGCTGCTGGACCGGTACCGGGACGATATTCTAAACTTTCTTCAGTAAGCATACGGTATAGTAACCTGGCGACCGCGGCGGGCGGCCTCTGCCGCTGCCGGGGAGGCGGAAGCGCTCGTTCCCGCTGCCCTGCCTGTTTGCCATGCCCTAGCGCACGTACGGAAGAATTCCAGAGTCCCCGGAAGGAGATGGCTTCATGAAGCTGATTCCGATCCCCTCCAAGCAGATTGCTTATGTGAGGTACGACGACCAGGCTTCGCAAATGCACATCCAGTATCATACCGGCCAGACGTATACCTGCAGCGGCGTGCAGCCCGACCAATACCAGCTCCTGCTGCAGTCTCCCAACCGCTACGACCTCGTGATGAAGATGACCGCTGTGGACGGTTCTCTCCGCGAAGGCTGACGGCCCCCCTCTGTTCCGCCGGGCATCCGCTTTCTCAGACATCCTGTCACCAGATGAGGTGCGTTCGGGGAGGAAGCCGCCGCTCCCCGCCTGAATCCCCGCTCACGGACCGGGGATTCTTTTTTTCGCCGGTATAGTTCTCTTCAGAGGGGCAATAGTAGGTTAATAGGAACAGATAAGCGTGGAAGAATAGGCATCACTACGGGCCGCATTCCTGACGTCCGCACTTCCGCGGACGGCCTTGATAAACTTGATACCGCACGTTTTCATATGGGTTTCATACATTGACCCCATTGTCATAAAAAGGTACTCTATGAAAGAGAAAGCATTCGCGATAGAAAAGGATGTGGATCCATTGCCTAGACATTTAGTCATCGGAAACGGGAAGTTTTTGATCAACCTGGACCGCAGCACGTACATGCGCGACCTGTATTATCCTTATGTAGGGCAATTGAACCACATCGGCGGCTATCAATGCAGAGTCGGTCTGTGGGTGGACGGCGCGTTCAGCTGGCTGTCGGACCCGGACTGGAGCTTCGAGCTTTCATACGTCGAGGACTCGCTCGTGACACTGGTCAAGGCCTCACACTACCACCTCGGGATCTCGCTTGTGATCAACGACGGTGTTCACCAGCGGGAGGACATCTATCTCAAGCGCATCTCGGTCTTCAACCATTGGGACAAAGTGCGCGAAGTGCGCATGTTCTTCAACCAGGACCTGGTCATCAATGAGACCGAAGTCGGCGATACGGCGGCCTATTACCCTCAGAACAACACCGTGTTTCATTATAAAAAAGACCGGTACTTCATGTTCAACGGCCTGGCCGGAACGGAAGGACTCTTTCAATATACGACGGGCGTGAAGCGTTTCTACAATGCCGAGGGCACCTGGCGCGACGCCGAAGACGGCCATCTCATGGGCAACGCCATCGCGCAGGGCTCGGTGGACAGCACGGTCTCCGTGCGGATGCATGTGCCGCCCATGCAGGAAGAAACGCTGTATTACTGGATGACGGCGGGCAAGAACCTCGAGGAGGTCAAGAAGCTCGACGCCTACGTCAAAGACAGCCATCCCGGCAAGCTGCTCGACCGCACTCAGATCTATTGGCAGCGCTGGGTGAACAAATCGCACCGCGACTACGGCAATCTGCCGGAGGAGGTCATCCGTCTCTACAAGAAAAGCCTGCTCATGGTCCGGACCCAGACGGATGTGAACGGGGCGATTATCGCAGCCAACGACTCGGACATCATGCAGTCGAACCGCGACCACTACAGCTACATGTGGCCCCGGGACGGCGCCCTGATCGCGTATGCAATGTCGATGGCCGGCTACCAGGGCATGATTACGCCGTTCTTCCACTTCTGTGCGAACGCCCTGTCGCCCGAAGGCTACCTGCACCACAAATACAACCCGGACGGAACGGTCGGCTCGTCCTGGCATCCCTACCTCAACGGCGGCAACATGCAGCTGCCGATCCAGGAGGACGAAACGGCGCTCGTGCTGTTCGCCCTGTGGCAGGACTATGAACGGCACGGCGTGATCGAGCTGCCTCAGTCGCTCTACCGGACCTTGATCCGGCGTGCGGCAAGGTTCATGTCCAGCTACATGGAGCATGACCTGGGCCTCCCGAAGCCGAGCTACGACCTGTGGGAGGAGCGCTACGGCATCTTCACCTTCACGGCCTCGGCCGTATACGGCGGCCTGATCGCTGCAGCAAACTTCTGCTCCCTGTTCGGCGACGAGGAGCGTTCGAGCCGGTACCGCCATACGGCGGAGAAGATCAAGGCCGGCATCCTGAAGCATCTGTACGACGAAGAAGAGGGCCGGTTCGTCCGCGGGCTGTACCTCGACGGCGGCGTATGGACCCAGGATAAGACGCTCGAGAGCAGTGTCTACGGCATCTTCGAATTCGGCGTGCTGCCGGCCGACGATCCGCGCGTCGTCTCCACGATGAAGGCGAACCGCAGCGGCCTGACCATCAAGACGGAAATCGGAGGCGTGGCCCGCTACCATCACGACTATTACTTCCAGCGCTCATCCGACATCGGGAACATCCCCGGCAATCCTTGGATCATCTGTACCCTGTGGATTGCCGAATGGGAGATCGAATGCGCGAAGACCCTCGATGATCTCGAGTCGCCCCGTCGGACACTCGAGTGGGTCGTGAAGCACGCCATGGAAAGCGGCGTTCTCCCCGAGCAGCTTGACCCGTTCGACGGAGGACCGGTGTCTGTCGCCCCGCTGACCTGGTCGCATGCGACCTATGTCCTCAGCGTGGTCAAGTACACGGAGAAGTACAACAAGCTGCTGGCCGCTTCCGGCAAGTGAAGGTGCAGCCGAGTTTAGACGGAATCTTCGCCATAAAGCAAAGTGCCCCTTTTTCAAGATCACCTTGAAAAAGGGGCATTTTGCTGCCTCGGCAGCCGATTCCGTTATCCATCCATCATATAAAAAAACAACCCGACCGCGGGGTCAGGCTGCTGCTTATTCATGCACATAGGTTTGTTCGTACTTGTCCGCATCCCAGAGACGTTCCAGCTCGGCCGGATCGCTCATCTCCACGACGAGCAGCCACCCGTCGCCGTAAGGCGACATATTGATAAGGCTCGGATTGGCCGTCAGCTTCGGATTGATCTCCAGTACCTTGCCGCTGACCGGTGCGTACATCTCCGTCACCGTCTTAACCGATTCCATGCTGCCGACCGGCTCTCCCGCCTTCAGTTCGTCTCCCGGCTCCGGCAGCTCGACGAAGACGATCATCCCGAACTCCTCCTGAGCGAAGTCGGTCAGGCCGATGACCGCACGATTGCCCTCGACACGAATCCATTCATGCGTCTCACTGTATTTTAAACCCGGTACGATATCCATATGGAGGCACCGCTCCCTTCTCTTCGATTCTTAACCATCCCTGAAGCCAAAAACCCTCTGACCCGCCCCTTTCAAAAAAGGGCAGGCCGAGGGAGATCGGTACCTATATGGGAAGGCTTGTCTTACTTCGCAACCAGGTGCTGGTCGCCTTTCTTCCAGCCGATCGGGCACAGGCCGCCGGACTGCAGAGCTTCCAGAACGCGGAGCGTTTCTTCTACGCTGCGGCCCACGTTGTTGTGGTGTACCACTTGGTACTGCAGCTCGCCTTCTGGATTGATGATGAACAGACCGCGAAGCGCGATGCCTTCTTCTTCGATCAGTACGCCGTAGTCACGGGCAACTTGCTTCGTGATATCGGAAGCCAGTGGGAAGTTCAGCTGGCCGAGACCGTTCTGGTCAACAGGCGTGTTGATCCAAGCACGGTGGGAGTGGATGCTGTCCACGGATACGCCGAGGATCTCAGCGTCTACTTCTTTGAACTGGGCAGCCGCATCGCTGATTGCCGTGATTTCCGTTGGGCAAACGAACGTGAAGTCGAGCGGGTAGAAGAACAGAACGAGCCATTTGCCTTTGTAATCGGCCAAGGAAACTTGACCGAATTCTTTACCGTCGCCGGATACGGTCTGCATAGTGAAATCCGGAGCCGCTTTACCAACCAAACGTTGAGTCATGAGTAAATTCCTCCTTGGAATATAAGTTTTACCGATGTGGTGATCACGTTATAAATCCTACCACTATCCATGAATGCCAGTCAATTCTTATAGTCATTTTATTTTGATAATCATTATAATTTGGCACAATTCTGACACAATTATCCGTAAACAGAAAAACCCTTAAGAACCTGCGTTCTCAAGAGTTACTCCTGCTGTTTCTATAGAGGGTGAATCACTTGCCTGGTTAACGGTTCGCAGCACGAATACTGCGTCACCCTTACTTACGGACTGCGTTAACGATCAGGTCACCCATGGCGGTTGTACCGAGTGCCGAAGCCTTGTCGACGGCGATATCGCCTGTCCGGTGACCGGCGTCGAGCACTTCCTTCACCGCACGCTCAATCGCGTCCGCCGCTTCATGATAGCCGAACGTCAGGCGGTACATGAGCGCAACGGACAGGATCGTCGCGATCGGGTTCGCGATGCCTTGGCCGGCAATGTCCGGCGCAGAGCCGTGCACCGGCTCGTAGAGGCCGAACGCGCCTTCGCCGAGGGAGGCGGAGGACAGCATGCCGATGGAGCCCGTCAGCATCGCCGCTTCGTCGCTGAGAATATCGCCGAACATGTTCTCGGTCACGATGACGTCGAAGGAGGAAGGACGGCGCAGCAGCTGCATCGCACAGTTGTCCACGAGCACATGCTCCACTTCCACATCCGGATAGTCGGAAGCCAGACGGTTCACCGTTTCTCTCCACAGACGGGAGGTCTCGAGCACGTTAGCCTTGTCCACGGATGCCAGACGCTTGCTCCGCGTGCGGGCAATCTCGAAGGCCTGGCGGACGATCCGCTCGATCTCCGCTACGTTGTACACGCAGGTATCTACGGCTTCCTGGCCGTTCTCGCCTTCACGGCGGAACTTCTCGCCGAAGTAGATGCCGCCCGTGAGCTCACGCACGACGATCAGGTCCGTGCCTTCAAGCACTTCCGGCTTCAGCGTGGAAGCTTCCTTGAGACAGTCGAACACGTTCGCCGGACGGATGTTGGAGAACAGGCCGAGCGCCTTGCGGATACCGAGCAGGCCGGTTTCCGGACGAAGCTCTTTGGAATTGTTATCCCACTTCGGGCCACCTACCGCGCCGAGCAGTACGGCATCGGACTTCTTGCACATCTCGAGCGTATCTTCAGGAAGCGGCGTGCCCTTCTCGTCGATCGCGATCCCGCCGAAGAGGCCGTGCTCGAATTCGAAGGAAAGACCGAACACTTCCTCGGTTTTCTTCATAACCTTGATTGCTTCCGCCACCACTTCAGGACCGATACCGTCCCCTGCGATTACGGCGATTTTCTTAACTTCTGCCATGCGATTCAACTCCTAATGGTTGTCATTATCTCAGTTGTAACACACCTCGGCCCGCCCTGACAAAGATATAAAATCTATCATCTTCATAGGTAACAACTATAGAGGCAGATCAGTTCCTCGCCATCCGACCTAGGCAGCAGCGCCAAATCCTGCAGGGCCGCTAGTTGTGGCCATAACGGAAGCGGCGGTGCAGCGGATGTCAGGCTCCAGCCCCCGGCTGAATCCCCCGTCCTCGTTGCGGTAGGCCCTAAGCTAAGCTCTCCCACCACGTCCGAAGCAGGTCCTACTTCATATTCATAAGAAACATGGCCCCCGCCCCGCATTGTTTCCTTTGGGCCCCCTGCCGAATAGGCTGCAATTGTATCATCTTTGGTCAAAAGCCCGCATCATCCGCCCCTCCCTTTCCCAGCTCAGATGACTGCCTTGAACGGACAAAACTCCCGTGCTTCGGCAAGTTGTCTTTCCCCCGGGAAAGCTTTAAAATGAAAATCATATTTGAGTTTTAGCGAGCAAATGATGTATGACCCTGGAATGACCCTTTCACCCTTACGTAAAGGAAAGTCACAATAAAGGAGCCTTACGCCATGGAATACCGTTTCTCCGATACCATTGAAAGCTTCAAATCCTCCGCCGTGCGCGAAATCCTCAAGCTGACGCAGGGCAAGTCGATCATCTCCCTGGCAGGCGGGCTGCCGAACGAGCAGTTCTTCCCCATCGATGCGGTCAAATCAGCCTTCGCGGAGGTATTCGACCAAGGCAAGGGCGTACTGCAGTACGGACTGACCGAAGGGTTCACCCCGCTGCGCCAAGGCTTGTCGAAGCACCTGGAACGCAAGGGCATTCATGTCTCCGTCGACAACATGCTGCTCACCACAGGCTCCCAGCAGGCCATTGACCTGCTTACACGCGTATACATCGATCCGGGCGACGTGATCCTCGTCGAGAAGCCCACTTACCTGGCCGCCATTCAGGTGTTCCAATCCCGCAAAGCCCGGATCATCTCCGTGGATTGTGATGCGGACGGCATGAACCTGCAGGATCTCGAGAGCAAGATCCTGGAGCACGCGCCGAAGATGGTCTATGTCATTCCGACCTTCGCCAATCCGACCGGCAAGGCTTGGAGTCTGGAACGGCGCCAAGGTACGCTCGACATCTGCTCCCGCCATGGGGTGCTGATCCTCGAGGATGACCCGTACGGCGAACTGCGCTTCGGCGGCGGGGATACGTTCCCGTCCATCTTCTCGCTGGCCGGTGAGGCGAACGGCTCGCCTGTCGTCTATACAAGCACGTTCTCCAAGATCGTCGCTCCCGCGCTGCGTACCGGCTGGGTCGTGGGCGACTCAACGGTCATTACCCACATGACCCGGGCCAAACAGGCGGCCGACCTGCATTCGAGCACCATGGACCAGCAGGCGCTGCATGTGCTGCTCGAGAACTTCGATCTCTATGCCCATATCGATCTGATCCGTACCGAGTACGAAGCGCGGATGCGCCAGATGGTCGGTCTTCTCCGTCAGAAGAATTGGGAAGGGATGCATTTCCTCGAGCCGCAGGGCGGCATGTTCGTCTGGGTGGAGATGCCGGAAGCTGTCGATACCCAGGCTTTCATGAAGTATGCCGTCGAGGAAGGGGTCGCTTTCGTACCGGGCATCGCCTTCTTTGCGGACCAGCCGCAGCACAATACGATGCGTCTTAACTTTACGCACACGGACAGCGAGCAGATGATTGAGGCCTTCGACCGCCTCGACCGCGCACTGCAAAAGATGCAGGCGGCACTTGCACGCTGATCCATTCTCCAGGTCCGGCGTCCTTTCCCAATAGACGCCGGACTTTTTGCGTCACCGATACTGATAATAAGAATCATTCTTGGTTATGCTAAGGAAGAAGAACGGTAAGGCACGGGCCCCATCCAAAAAAAGCGGCAGCCTGCAGGCTGCCGCTGTATACCATATCTTTTCCCGTCTGATCCAGGGCGTTCGACCTTTGAACCTACAACTTCGGTTCGAACGTTTTGCAATCCGTTTCTTCCGAGTCTCTCGCTTGTCTGCCGCGATGACTTACAACATAGATCGAGGATGCCGCGCATTTGTTGCCATTTGCCCAGTACTTACAGGAATTCACTTCACAGAGTACGTCTTGTGCCATGACGAAACACCTCCTTCCTATCTCTAGGATGGTCTTCCGCCCCAGCATTTCATACCTGCTCAGCCTCAGCTTAGGGTAGATATTATAATTCAAAAGGGCATGCCTGAGGCATGCCCTTTTGAACGGAATCATGCCGCCCCGCTTGCCTCAGCCCCTTAAGCCTGCTGCAGCCGGTCTGCGCCTTCCGGAAAATACCCGATCCCCGCAGCGTAAGCGAGCATCCGCCGGATAAACTCCTGATCTGCCGGAGGACAGGTAATGCCGTCCTCACGGAGATAGGCCGCCGTCTCGGCACAGCCGTACCGGACATCCGAGTCCTTCGCTCCGTCGCCCTCCAGCTGAGCCATGGCCAGCTGCAGCGCTTCGGCCGGCTTCGGAATCGCCGCATCGAACAGCCAGTCCATATACCGGCGGAACTCCATGGTTTCCACATCATAGCCGCAGTCCCGAATCATCCCGATGAGATCGGAATAAAGGATCTGCTGCGGGTTGCAGATATGAAACGTCCGGCCGACCGTATCGGTACGGGTCGCAAGACGAACGATCGCGCGGCTCGCATAATCGATCGGCGTGAAGTCTACGTACCAATTGGCCTGCGGTGCCCTGCCGAGCAGGAACATCGCCTTGAACATCCGGTAGAATGCATTGCTGTCGATGTTCTTCTGGAATTTGCCTGTTACGGAGTGGCAGGTCAGATTGCCCGCCCGGTAGATGTTGACCGCAAGCCCGCGCTCCGCTGCCTCGAAGACCAGCTTCTCCGCTTCCAGCTTGCTGTTCGTGTACAGATTCTCAAGACGCAGCTCCGGGGAGAATGCCTGCGCCTGCAGTACTTGATCCCACTGGCCGCTCAGGAACAGATCCTCCGGCACCCCGAGGGTAGATACGTGATGGAACCGTACACCGCTCTTCGACTCAGCCAGCTGGAGCAGTGACTTCGTTCCGAGAACGTTGGTCTTCTCGAACTGGGCGCTGTCCCCGAAGTGGCGCACATCAGCCGCGGCGTGAATAATCGCATCGACGTGCTCCTCCAGCATCCGCCGGTCCTCTGCCGACAAGCCGAGACCCGGCTGCTCCAGGTCGCCTTCGATGACGGCCACACGGCCCATCATCGCCTGCACCACGCTGCCGCCGAAGTACCAGCTCATGAGCTGCTCGAGCTTCTCGCGGGCGCTTCCGGCGGAAGGCCTGCGCACCAGGGCGTAGATCTTCGCGCTGCTGTTCTGCAGCAGATCATGCAGCAGGTGGGAGCCGAGATACCCGGTGCCGCCGGTAAGCAGAATGTGCGACGGCTCACCGCTTCCCTTCCAATCGGCGGGAACGGCAGCCGCGGCCGGATGCTCGCCAAGATCCGTGACTTCCCACACCTTTGACGTCTGCTCTTCAGCAGCAGAGACGCCGGACAGCACTTCCATCCGCGCCGCAAGCTCTTCCAGCGTCTTGTATTGGAACAGGTCGCCTATGGTGAGGTTCGGCACGTGCGGCTTCAAGAGCACGAGCACCTGGATAACCATGAGCGAGTCACCGCCGATCTCAAAGAACGAGTCATGCAGGCCGACATGCTCTTGATGCAGTGTCTCCTGCCAGGCGCCCGCTGCCAGCTTCTGCATCGGGGTCACCGGTGCCGCCGATACTTCCCAGGCTTCCCCCGCCTCCGCATGTTCGAAAGTCACCAGCTTTTTGCGGTCGATCTTGCCTGTCGGAGACAGCGGCATGGCCTCCAACTGGCATACCACCTTCGGCACATAGCTGCCCGGCAGCTTCTTCGCCAGGAAGCCTTTGACTTCCGCAGAAGTGATCGGAGCCCCATCCTTCGAGGTGAAATACCCGACAAGCATGTTCTGTCCGTCGCTGTCCTTCTTCGGCACCACAACAGCATCCTTCACATTCGGAATCTGCGCGAAGCTGTCCTCAATCTCCCCGATCTCAATCCGCTGACCGCGGATCTTGATCTGGCTGTCGCGCCGGGACACATATTCGATCGAGCCGTCCGCCAGCAGCTTGGCGATGTCGCCGGTGCGGTAGACCCGCTCTCCGCCGGCCACAGTGCTGCTGCGGAAGGCCTCCGCCGTCTTCTCCGGCTGGTTGAGATAGCCTTGGGCCAGGCCGACCGAAGCGATATACATTTCTCCGGGTACTCCCACAGGACAGAGCTGCTCTTCCTCATTCACCAGAAAGATCCGGTAATTCGGCAGCGGCCGGCCGATCGGCACGTTCGCCATGCTCTCGCTAATCCAGCCTTTCACGGTGTAAGAAGTGGCCACCACCGTAGTTTCTGTCGGCCCGTACAGGTTCACGACATCGATCCCCGTGCCGAATTTGTGCTGGAATGCGCGGACCTGTTCGCCATACAAGGCTTCACCGCCAACCATGATCGTCCGCACCCTGGACAGCTTCCGGAACCCTTCCTCGGACAGATGGGCAGCCAGCTGATTGAAGAATACCGTAGGGAGTATGGCGACCATGGTGGTACCGGTCCGCTCCACCGCCTCGGCAAAGGCCTCGGCCGAAATCCGCTCCTCCGGAGAGAGAAGATAGAGCTCCGCCCCCGAAAAGAGAGCGCCGATCGTATCCCATACGGAAGCGTCGAAGCTGTAAGTCGCGTACTGCGTGAGCACATCCTCTTCGGTAATCCCGTATTCGCGGAGGATGGCCGTTCCCAGATTGACTACGCCGCGGTGTGTGATCAGCGCTCCTTTGGGCTTGCCCGTGGATCCTGACGTATAAATAATATAGGCTAGATCGTCAGGCTGTGTGCCGGCAGCCGGATTGGTCCCGGCGAAGCGTCCCACCTCTTCCGTGTCCACTGCCACAACCCCCCGGATGCTGCCGTTCACAGCGGCAAGCGCCTCGGCTTTGGCCAGCAGTCCGGTCTTCGTCAGCATCAGGGGAGCCGCCGTATCCTCCAGAATATAGCGGCACCGCTCTTCCGGATGCTCCGGGTCCACAGGCACATAGGCGCCGCCCGCCTTCAGAATACCGAGCAGCGATACGACCGTCTCCAGGCTGCGCTCCATATAGATCGCTACGCAGTCCCCTTTCTGCAGCCCCTTGGCGAGCAGCAGATGGGCGACCTGATTCGCGCGGGTGTTCAGTTCCTCGTAAGTATAGCGGCCATCCCTCGAGGAGAGAGCCGGACGGCTGCCGAACCGGGCTGCAGCGCGCTCGACCATTCCCTGAATCGTCATCTCCTTCGGATAAGCGGCCGCTGTATCATTCAGCCGCCGGTAGAGCTCGGCATCTTCTGCCGTAAGTATGGGAACCGCGCCGAACGGAGCTTCAGGCGTATCCATAGCTGCCTCCAGCAGCGTCAAGTAATAGCCCGCATACCTCCGGATTGTCGTTTCCTTAAGGAGCGAGGCATCGAATTCGGCCAGAAGCAGGGTGCGGTCTTCCCGCCTAATGATCCCGAATCGAAGCGTATGCGAGGAGAACTCCCCCTCCGCTCCATTCCAATGAAATAAGGTATCGAAAGCAGCCGCTTCATCCTTCTTCGCTTGAGGAAGATGGCCCCGTACCGCCTGCTCCAGAGAAGTGAAATGTTGACCTGGGGTCAATTCCAGCGCAAGCTCTGCCGTCTCCCCCGTTCCGGGATCGACTCCGATTGTCAGATCCTTCTCACCGGACAGACGGTACAACCAGGCTGCAAAGGCAGTAAGCGACTTGTAGAATAGAATGGTCGGGCTTTCCGCGAAGAATCGCTCGTTCAGTCTGCCGGGAAGTTCCATATGCAAGCTTCCATAATTGAAGGTGCGGGTGCGCCGGGAATAATCGGTAGGAAAAGGCAGCAGAGCCCGTTCCGCTGCTTCGGGCAGCTTTGAATTGGGTGTGGGTATCATGATGCTTGTCTCCCTTGAGTAAGTTCTATGGGTAACCTTGAGATTAGATGGATACCGTAATATAGATGTCTCTTTTTTCGGTGGATAAAAACCCTCCCCCAAACGGAGGAGGGGCTCTTGTTGACCGATACGTTTATTAATTCTTCTTCACATGGAACTGCTCGAGCAGTTCTTTCAGCTCTTCGGACATGCCCGAGAGCGTGTTCGAAGCTTCCACGATCGACTCCATGTATTTCTTCTGGTCGTCAACCGACTGCGCGATTTGGCCCGCATTCGCTGCCGTTTTGCTGACCGAAGACGTCAGTTCACCGGCTGTAGCCGAAATTTGGTCGGTACCTGCCGAAATCTCCTGGGCAGCCGCCGAAACCTCCTGAATCTGAGAGGAAACACGTTTGGTTGCGTTGCGGATCTCGGTGAACAGCTGACCGGTCGCTTCCGCAACCTGCATCCCTTTCTCCACTACTTGAGTACCTTGATCCATGGCCACTGCCGCACTGCGGATTTCATTCTGGATTTCTTTGATGAGCACCGAAATCTGGTTGGCCGAAGTTTGCGACTGCTCGGCAAGCTTACGCACCTCACCGGCTACCACGGCAAACCCTTTGCCGTGCTCGCCTACACGGGCCGCTTCAATCGCGGCGTTCAGCGCGAGCAGGTTCGTCTGATTCGCAATACCGGTAATCATCTCGAGGATACTGCCAATCTCCTGCGAACGCTTCTCCAGTGAATTCACTGCATCGGATGTACTCTTGACCGTCTCGGTGATAAGCACCATCTGGTCCGCCATCGTCTGAACAACTTCGTCCCCTTGAATTGACTTCTTCTCTACCGCATAAGCCTCGTCAGACACATCCGCCGAATTCGTAGCGATCATCTGAATGACAGCCGCCATCTCTGTGATCGAACGGGACGTCTCCATACTGGACTGCTCCTGAACCTTGATGCTTCCGGCAATTTCCTTGATGTTGCCGCCAATGCTTTCCGCGCTTTTGCTGCTGCGGTCGGAGTTCGAGTAGAGCGCCTTTGCGGAGTCGGCTACCTGGAACGAAGTCTCCTGCACCTTCAGCATCGTGTCGTTCATCTTTTTGACCATAAGGTTGAACTTTTCGTTGATGACTCCAAGATCATCGGCGCCGGTTTTGATCTCTACGTCGAGATGACCTGCACTGACTTGGTCAATTCCATGGATCAGATCTTTGATCGGAGACAAGGTCTTGCGGGCGATGAGATACTGGGCGATCAGCGTAATGATCATGAAAACCGCCAGAATCAGAAGGCTGTTCACAATCAGGGAGTTCATGCCCTTCTCTACCATACTTGCATCCGTATCTACTCCGAAATAAGCAAAGATCTTGCCGCTGCTGTCTTTCATCGGGTACACGATCGTGACCCATGTGCCGTAATCGTCCTTATAAAAATCGGATAACTCCGGCTTGCCCGAATTCAGCATCTTTTTCACCGTGTTCGCAATCTCAGCCGGCTGCTCGTACATGGTGCCAACCAACAGGTTATCTTTCTTGAACACTTCCATGACATGGCTTGGCATAGCGATAACCGATGTTTTGTTGCCATCCTGCAGTTCGGTTCCGAAGATATACGCTTGGGCAATATTCGGATTGAACTTGCTTACCTGATCCAGCGTGGCGCGAATCTTAGCTTGAACCGGGCCTTCGTAGCTCTTCTCCTTTACTGCAGCTTCCACATCCGTAGGAACCAGCTGCTTATTCCAGCTTCCCGTAACTACTTCGATCTCGTTGTGAAGCTGGCTGACTAGGACGTTTCTTTGAATGAAATAGCTTGATGCGATGAGAATAACGGCGACCAATGCAATATTGATCGAAGTAAATAAGAAGTTCTTGGCAAAAAACGACATTCGCCTTCTTTGCATGTACTTCATCCTCCAAGGATTAATTTGACTTATTGAAGAACCGGGAGGCTCCGCCAGCCTCACTCAAGCCCTCTGTCATGCTTCCTGTATATATATCGTTCATAGGTCTCCCAAACGTTATAGCAGGACTATGTTTCTCGACAATAACCATCCGATTCCAGTTCTAATGCATGAGTCTATAGGCCTATATCTCTGTGACCTATGAATAGAATTTGGACGCTTGCCTAGAGACTGCCATGACAACAGCTGAATATGCTGTGATAGCCTGCCTAATGGAGGAGTGGACTAATGGCAACCTACGTATGGGGAGTGGATTCAGCTTCACCGGTAGATGAGAAGCTGCTGCGCTGTGTGACGGAGCAGTTCGGGAAGCCGCGGTTCTGGGGGAGATATCTGACGACCATCCAAGGCGTCGCTACCGGACTGAGCAAGCAAGAGATTTCGCTGCTGCACCGGCAGAACATTCGGATTCTTCCGATCTATAATGAGTTTCGCGAAGCCACGGGCTACGACAACGGCAAAAAAACCGCGCAGCTGGCGGCACAGCATGCCCGGCGGCTTGGAATTCCGCGAGGCACGTTCCTTTTTATGAATGTGGAACGGTTCTTTGCAGTAGATGCCTTATGGATTCTTGGCTGGGTGAATACGATCCGCACCACCGGCTACAAATCCGGCATCTACCACGACCCCATGCGGGGAGGCTTCTCGGCGGCCTTCTGCGAAGCGGTCCGCCGCGACTACCGGGTCACATCCGAGACAGCCCTCTGGAGTGCCGAGCCTCAGCGCCCGGCAACCGGCCCTGAGGCACCGCCGATCTATGCGCCGAAGAAACCGCAGTGCAGTGCGAATGTGTGGGCTTGGCAGTACAGCCGGGATGTGCAGGGCTGCCCCGTGGATACGAATCTGATGGATTCCCGGCTGTTCGGGCAGTTGTTCTGAGGGGCCGGGCGCTTGACCCCCAACAAAAAAAAGCCCTCCGGGTCCCTTCTCGGCCAAAGCCGTCAGGGAACCCGGAGGGCGCCGCAATGGGCATCCTCACAGGATGTTATAAAGTTAAATCAGGGTAACGTTGTCGCGGCCGCGTGCCGGTGACTTGCGCTTCTCGATCAAACGGTTCAGTGCATCGACATACGCGCGGGCACTGGCTTCCAGGATGTCCGTGCTGACGCCCCGGCCCTGGACGGAATAGTCCCCCTGGCTGAGCACGACATGGACTTCACCAAGCGCGTCCTTGCCCTGAGTAACCGACTGGATGGAGTAGTCGCCCAGCTCCACCTCTTCCCCAGTCGCCTTGTCGATCGCCTTATAGATCGCATCGACAGAGCCGTTGCCGACGGCCGCTTCATCCAGATAGCTGCCGTCCTGCAGCTTTAGCCGAACCGTCGCCGTAGGCGTCGACTGGTTGCCGTAGGACACTTGGATCGTCTCCAGCACATAAACCTCCGGCGTCTCGATCAGCTTCTCTTCGATCAAGGCGAGAATGTCCTCGTCCGTGACATTCTTCTTCTTGTCGGCCAGTGCCTTGAACTTGCCGAACGCCGTGTTGAGCTGCTCGTCACCGAGATCATACCCGAGATCGACGAGCTTCTCGCGAAATGCGTGACGGCCGGATAGCTTGCCAAGCGTCAGCTTGCTTTCCTTGAGGCCGATGGTCTCCGGCGACATGATCTCGTACGTCGTCTTCTCCTTCAGCATGCCGTCCTGGTGAATGCCCGACTCGTGAGCGAAGGCGTTGGCGCCGACGATCGCCTTGTTGCCGGGCACCGGCATGCCGGTCAGCTTGCTGACCAGACGGCTCGTGCGGGCGATCTCCGAGAGGGTCAGGCCGGTCTTCGCCTGGAAGAAGTCCTGCCGCGTCTCGAGCGCCAGGGCCACTTCCTCGATCGCCGTATTGCCGGCGCGCTCGCCGATCCCGTTGATCGTGCCCTCGATCTGATCGGCCCCGTTAAGAATAGCCGCCAAGGCATTGGCTGTAGCCATCCCCAGGTCATCGTGACAGTGGGCGCTGAGCTGGATTTTTTCAATGCCGTTCACGTTTTCCTTGAGGGTCTTGAAGATGTTGCCGTATTCGTAAGGCGTCAGGTAACCGACCGTATCCGGAATATTGACGACCGTAGCTCCGGCGCGGATGGCCATCTCCGTGACTTCGCACAGGAAGTCCAGCTCCGTCCGGCCCGCATCCTCCGGCGAGAACTCCACTTTGCTGAAGTACTGCTTCGCATAACGGATCGCCGCTTCCGCCGCTTCCAGCACCTGGTGCTTCTCCATCCGCAGCTTGTGCTTGCGGTGAATCGGTGAAGAGGCCAGGAACAGGTGGATGCATGGATCCTGCGCATCCTTGAGCGCCTCCCGTACGGCATCGATATCCTGGGTACGGGAGCGGGAGAGTCCGACGATCGTCGCATTCTTGACCGCCCGCGCTACAGCGTTCACGCCGGCCAGGTCGCCTGGGGAAGCTGCCGGGAAGCCGGCTTCGATCCGGTCCACGCCGAGCTTCTCTAGCTGCAGCGCGATCTCCACCTTCTCCTGCATGTTCAGGTTCACGCCGGGAGACTGCTCTCCGTCACGCAGCGTCGTGTCAAAAATATAAATTTTCCTCATAAGGTTTCACCTGCGCTTTATATTGGTTTGATTCCTGCTGTATGGACTCGCCTTCCACTAAGCAGAAAAAGGTACGGCCCCGGCGAGGGAAGCGCCCCGGCTGCCCGTTCGCTTCCTGCCCGCTCCAAAGCCGACCTTCTTCTGGATCCCCTAAAGGGGAATCTGCTATCGTCTGATTACTTCTTGATCCAGTGCATCAGCTCACGCAGCTGGGAACCTACTTGCTCGATGCCGTGCTCGGACTCCAGGCGGCGGGTTGCCGTCATGAAGGCGAAGCCGGATTGGTTCTCGAGGATGAAGTCGCGGGCGAACTTGCCCTGCTGGATGTCGGACAGAACGCGCTTCATTTCGGCTTTGGTTTCGCTTGTGATGATGCGAGGACCGGTTACATAGTCACCGTACTCGGCTGTGTTGGAGATCGAGCTTCTCATCGAAGCCAGACCGCCTTCATACATCAGGTCGACGATCAGCTTGAGCTCATGCAGACACTCGAAGTAAGCCATCTCCGGAGCGTAGCCCGCTTCCACGAGCGTTTCGAAGCCGGCTTTGACGAGCTCGGATGCGCCGCCGCACAGTACGGCCTGCTCACCGAACAGGTCGGTTTCGGTTTCTTCACGGAAGGAGGTTTCGATAACGCCTGCACGGGTGCAGCCGATCCCTTTGGCATACGCCAGACCGATAGCTTGAGCTTGGCCTGTTGCGTTCTGCTGGATGGCGATCAGACCAGGAACGCCGAAGCCTTCCACGTATACGCGGCGAACCATGTGGCCCGGGGACTTCGGAGCGACGAGGAGTACATCCTTGTCCGGGGACGGCTTGATTTGGCCGAAGTGAACGTTGAAACCGTGGGAGAACATGATCGTTGCGCCCTGCTTCAGGTTCGGCTCGATCTCGTTGCGGTATACGCTCGCTTGCGTTTCATCCGGCATCAGGATTTGAACCACGTCGGCAATCTTCGTAGCTTCCGCAACGGAGTATACGTCGAAACCGTCGTTTTTCGCCTGGTCGAAAGAACGTCCCTGGCGAAGGCCGATGACTACTTTCAGGCCGCTGTCACGAAGGTTTTGCGCTTGAGCGTGGCCTTGGCTTCCGTAACCGATGATTGCAATGGTTTTGCCCTTCAGAACGTTCAGGTCTGCGTCTTTTTCATAGTACATAGTAACTGCCATGGGATAATTGCTCCTCCTTTTAGTTAAACCCTGTGAGCGGGTGCCCAAAGGGACTGCCCTGGCCTCTTGCTTCAGAGCCGCCTGCGGGCCATCCGCTTGGGCCCCCGCTCACACGGGATCGATCATAGATTGGGGTGCTGCTGGGTGCTTCGCTATCATTTCATCCAGCCCGGCGTTTGCCGGGACCGATTTATTTGCCCCGGATCATCGCGGTAACGCCGGTGCGGGACAATTCTTTGATGCCATAAGGCTTGAGCAGCTCGGTCATCGCGTCGATCTTCTCGGAGTCGCCGACCACCTGCACGATCAGCGAGCTTGGGCCGATGTCGACCACCGCGGCGCGGAACGTCTCGACCACGCCGAGGATCTCCGGACGGGCGCTCGGCTCGGCGTTCACCTTGATCAGAGCGAGCTCGCGGCCGACCATCGGGTTGGCGCTGAGGTCGACGACCTTGATGACATCGATGAGCTTGTAGAGCTGCTTCGATACCTGCTCGAGCGTCTTATCGTCCCCTGTGGTGACGATGACCATCCGGGAGAGCCCTTTCTCCTCGGACTCCCCGACCGTGATGCTCTCGATATTGAAGCCCCGGCGGCCGAACAAGCCGGACACACGCTGCAGCACACCGGGCTGGTTGTTCACTAGTACGGATATGGTGTGTTTGTAACTCATTCCGAATCCCCCATTATCATTTGGTCTATCGTCGAGCCCTGTGTAACCATCGGGAACACATTCTCGTGCTTGCGGACGACGAATTCGACGAGTACCGGACCTGGGGTATCCAGCGCTTCCTTCCATGCGGTGCGTGCTTCCTCTTTGTTCGTTGCGCGCAGACCCTTCACGCCGTAGGCCTCAGCCAGCTTGACGAAGTCCGGGGAGCCCGCGAGGTCGATGTGGCTGTAGCGGTTGTCGTAGATGATCTCCTGCCACTGGCGGACCATACCGAGCACCTGGTTGTTGATAACGACGATCTTCACCGGAATCTTGTTGATGGCGCAGATCGCGAGCTCCTGGGAGCACATCTGCATGCCGCCGTCACCGTTGATCGAGATGACGAGACGGTCCGGGTTGGCCACCTGCGCGCCGATCGCCGAAGGGAAGCCGAAGCCCATCGTGCCGAGGCCGCCGGAGGTGATCCAGGAGCGCGGCTTGTTGAACTTGTAGTATTGTGCCGACCACATCTGATGCTGGCCTACGTCCGTCGTGACGATCGCCTCGCCATTCGTCGTCTCATGCAGCATCTCGATAACGTACTGCGGCTTCAGCTCCGTATCAGAGTCCTTGTAGCGCAGAGGGTACTTGGCTTTGTTCTCCTTCACCCAATCGACCCACGCGGAGGTGTCGCCGGCCTTTACTTTCTGATTGGCCAGCTCAAGAACCGCCTTGACGTCCCCGACTACAGGGATCGCCGTCTCGACGATCTTGCCGATCTCCGCCGGATCCACGTCGATGTGCACGATCTTCTTGGCTTTCGGGGCAAAACCGTTCACCTTCATCGTCACCCGGTCGTCGAACCGGGCCCCGATACCGATGAGCAGGTCGCAGTTCTGCAGCGCATGGTTCGCTGTATGCGTCCCGTGCATCCCCGGCATGCCGAGCCACAGCTCATGCGCACTCGGGAAGCCGCCGAGTCCGAGCAGCGTCGTCGTGACCGGAATCCGCGTGGCTTCCACGAACTTGATCAGCTCTTCCGCCGCGCCGGAGTAGACGACACCGCCGCCGGCCAGGATGACTGGGCGCTCCGCTTCCGCGATGGCCTCGAGCATCCGGTCCACCTGAAGGCGGTTCGGCTGCACCGTCGGGTTGTAGCCGCGGATCTCGACCTTCTCCGGATAGTAGAACGGGGAAGTGTCGTTAGATACGTCCTTCGGAATATCGATAAGCACCGGCCCTTTGCGTCCTGTCGAGGCGATATGGAACGCCTCCTTGATGATGCGCGGCAGGTCCCTTACATCGCGGACCAGGTAGCTGTGCTTCGTGATCGGCATCGTGATGCCCGTAATGTCCGCTTCCTGGAAAGCGTCCGTTCCGATCACGCTTGTCGCCACGTTGCCCGTAATAACGACAAGCGGAACCGAATCCATGTACGCTGTCGCAATCCCCGTGACCAGGTTCGTCGCACCCGGTCCGGAGGTGGCGATACAGACACCTACCTTCCCGGTGGAACGGGCATAGCCGTCCGCCGCGTGAATCGCACCCTGCTCATGTCTTGTCAGCAGGTGGTTGAAATCCGGATTGCCGTGCATCGCATCGTAAATATATAATACCGCACCGCCCGGATAGCCGAAGACGCAGTCCACGTCCTCCAGCAGCAGGCTCCTCAGGAGCGCTTCGGATCCGGTAATGACATCTGGTTTCAGCAGCTCTTCGCGCAGCTGCTCCTTTGACTTCTGTGTTGTTTGAACGATCATCTTATGGCCTCCTCTCGATAATCCGACAGTCCGACAAATAGGCATCAAAAAACCCCTTTCGTCCCAAATGCAGCCTGTGCATTTGAAGGGACGAAAGGGGTTGATCTTCCGTGGTACCACCCAAAGTTTGTTAAATGCCTTTCGGCAAATAACCTTAGCAGGTCTCAAAGACCGTTCATGGCAGGGCGTCAGCTATCGGCTAGCACGATAGAAGCAGCAGCGCAAAGAACGCTTCAAGGAACCTTCGGCACGGTAACGTGTGCCCTTCCGATTCTCCCTAATAACTACATCGCTTTCCAGCGGTAAAGCCCGCCTTTAAAAAAACGAGTACTTTTCAGGAAAACAGCTCCGAGGTGAGCTCGTAGATTAGGGGTTATGGCATTGGTTTCAGCATCTCCAATTGCTCTCTGAGCATAAGAGCCCTTATCACTTCGTCCTCTTCATAGCCGTTAGTACTGTTGTACTTTTTGCTAATTATATGCCCTATCCCCCGTTTAGTCAAGGGTCAATCTGGCTCTTCCTAAGATCACCTGGCTTCATTCTGCAGTCTGCAGGGCATCCCTGGCGGCAATTTGCAGGCCGAAGCCTTCGGATAGCGACACATCGCATCCGGTTGGAAAGCACTGCCTGACCTTATGGCACCTTTCTTCCCCATGAACACTCGCCGCGGTTCAGAAGAACATTCAGCCAGTCCTGTCCGGCAGATGGGCTGTCGCACCCTGTCGGCTTGCGTTAAGCGCATATGGACACCCGCCGTTCCTTCACAAAACCTTCTCCCCGCCTTAACCTTCTTATGACAATGAACCGTTAAGGTAGAGCTGGAACCCTAAGTTCACAGAAGGACTAGAAGAATCCAAGGAGTGAGACCCATCGTGCGCAAAATGTTCCTGTCCGCCGCAATGACCGCCGTCCTGCTGGGCGGTGTCCTCGCCTCAGCCTCCGCTGCTCCGCTGGCTTCCCAGCCGAACTCCGGCCCTGCCGGCGGCAGCAAAGCTCTCGAGAACCCCGGCGCCGCAGAACCCTCCCGTGATGCTTCCCGCCTGCCTAAGAACAACCCCTCCGGCGGCAAAGAGCCGGCGGCAGCGCCCTCCGGCAAGAAGAACGGAACCTCACCTGACGGTACCGGTGCGTCGGGCGAGAGGCCGAAGCTCACGTTCCCGGTTATCAGCGATATTCATATCCAATCCTGGCACGCCGAGTCGCACCAGAAATTCACCCAGGCGCTGCGGGATCTGCATGCGGTGAACCCGTCGTCCGATGCGCTCGTCATTAACGGCGATCTGACGAACGGCATGCCGGCTGATTACACCAAGCTTCAGGATCTGATGGGCCAACTGCCCCATCCGCGGAGCGTCTTCTATACGATTGGCAATCACGAGTTCTATAAAGCGTGGTTCAATACAGACGGCTACTGGAATCCGGCCGCGTTCCCGAACGGCGAAACGGAGGCGGCTTCTATCGCCCGCTTCCTGGATTTGACCGAGCGGAAGAACAAAGTGTATTATGACCAAATGGTCAAAGGTTATCACTTTATTTTCCTCGGCTCCGAACAATACCGCCAATCCGACCCGGCCAACCTCGAAGACGCCTACCTCTCCAGCGCACAGCTCGACTGGCTCAAGAAGACGCTGCGCAAGGGGGCCTCGTCCGATAAGCCGATCTTCGTCTTCCTGCATCAGCCGCTGCCTTACACCGTCGCCGGCACGCACTTCTGCTGCGTGAATAATCGGGCCGTTGTGCAGCACGAAGAACTTAAGGCGATCCTCTCCGACTATCCGCAGGTCGTCTTTTTCTCCGGCCACAGCCACTGGGAGCTGAAGCTCCCCGGCACACTCGTGCAGGAGGGCTTCACGATGGTGAACTCTTCCTCGGTCGTACAGCCTTGGACCGACAACGGCAGCGGAGGCGAGATGCTGACCGCCCCGGAGGAGAGCGAAGGCCTGTACGTCGAAGTGTACAAGGACCGCGTGACCATCAAGGGACGCGACTTCTACCGCCACCGTTGGATTCCCGAAGCGAACTTCTCGATTCCTGTGAGGAAGTAGTGCAGGCACAGGTGGATTGTCATGGCAGAGCCGAAGGAGCCGGAGCCCTTCGGCTCTCTCTATGTCCTGTTCCGGCTGCCGTCCGATGACCATAGAGTGACCTATTGATCGGCCGCTTTTTGAAGCCCGGCCTCTCTGAAGGATGATTCTTACCCCGAGATTAAAGGTTATTGGATAGAAGCATCCTAACATCAACAGAAGGAGTGATTTCCCATTGCGACGTTTCTTTAAAAACACCTTGTTCTCCCTATCCCTGCTGCCCGCCCTCATCGCCTCCTCTGCAGCCGCTCCTCTTTTGCATACACCGGGCTTGCTTGCTCAGGCCGGCAGCGGGGCCGGGAATCCGAAGCCGGACTCCCGCTTTGTTCAGACCCTCTCGGCTTCCGCCGATAAACCGGGTGTGCCTGCGCCTCCCATCCCTCAAGCGGAGCCGTCCTTTACGTTCGCCGTACTCAGCGACGTCCATGTCCAAGCGTGGAACAAGATCTCCCACCGAAAGCTGAGCCAGGCGCTGAACGATATCGAAGCGATCAATCCGGACACGGCCGCCCTGGTCCTGAACGGCGACCTGACCGAAGGCATGACGGAAGATTACGTGAAGCTCCAGGACCTGCTGCAGGACAACCCGCACCCGGATACCATCTTCACCTCGATCGGCAATCACGAGTTCTTCAAGGCTTGGTATGACGGTAAACGGGAGTGGAACGGAAACACGTTTCCGAACGGCGAGACCGAGCAGGCTTCGATCTCTCGCTTCCTGACGTTTGCGGGCCGGGAGCAGCTATACACAAGTCAGGTCTTTAACGGCTATCAATTCATCTTCCTGGGCTCGGAGCGGTACCGCCAGTCCGACCCAAACAACGGGGAAGACGCCTACTTGTCTGATACGCAGCTCAACTGGCTGAAGAGCACCCTGAAGGTCTCGGAGCCCGGCAAACCGATCTTCGTCTTCCTGCATCAGCCCCTGCCTTACACCGTATCGGGGACCCATTTCTGCTGCACGAACAGCCGCGCCGTCATCCAGCATGAAGAGCTGAAGAAGATCCTCTCGAAGTATCCGCAGGTTATTCTGTTCTCCGGCCATACCCACTGGGAGCTCAAGCATCCGCAGACCCTCGTGCAGGACAAGTTCACGATGGTGAATTCGTCCGCCGTCATTGAGACCTGGAGAGAAAAACCGGGCGGCGGCGACCAGATGAACGGCCCCGAAGAAAGCGAAGGGCTCTATGTGGAGGTGTATCCCGACCGCGTTCAGATCAAAGGCCGGGACTTCTACCGCCACAGCTGGGTGCCTGAGGCCCAGTTTACCGTCACCCCGGAATCTTAGCGGCTTACATAAGTGCATTTGCCCCCCCTTCCCGCATTGGCTGAACGGAACCTTAGAGTCCGGTTCGGCCAGTGCCGGCAGGGGCTTTTTGCCGTTTCTTCCGGCTCAGCCATGCGCTCATCCCCGGCGCCCTTTCGCCGGCCGTACATATGGCTCTCCTTCCCCTTCCCTGCATGAACGCAAAAAATCCCCCGCAGCAGGCACTCTCAGGAGCACCTCTGCGGGGGATTTTGCTGACGCAAGATTTAGGCGTTCAGCTTTTGCTTCGCCGTATCAGCGAGGGAGTTGAACGCTGTGATGTCGTTAACTGCGAGGTCAGCGAGCATCTTGCGGTTTACTTGTACTTCAGCCAGCTTCAGGCCGTGCATCAGCTTGCTGTAGGACAGGCCATTCTGACGGGCAGCGGCATTGATCCGCACGATCCACAGTCTGCGGAAGTCACGCTTGTTCTGACGGCGGTCACGGTATGCGTAGACCAGGGATTTCATAACCTGTTCTTTAGCTGTTTTAAATAATCTATGTTTGGAACCGAAGTAACCTTTTGCAAGTTTCAGGATCTTCTTGCGACGACGCGTGCGGATGAAACCGCCTTTCACTCTTGCCATGAAATTCTACCTCCAAAGTGGTCTAAGTATCTAAAACGTGCAAACGTAAAGCGGATATGAATTAGATATTGCCGAGCTGCTGCTTCAGGCGTCTTACATCGCCGGGAGCCATAACCGGGTTTGTACCCAGTACACGCTTTTGACGGGCGGACTTGCCGGACAGCAGGTGGTTTTTGTACGCTTTATAGCGTTTTACTTTACCGGTACCGGTAATTTTGAAACGGTCTTTCAAGCTGCTGTGAGTCTTCATCTTAGGCATGGGGTGTTCCTCCTTAAAGAATAAGTAAAATGCTACTGCTGCTGCTTCGGAGCCAGAATCATGATCATGCTGCGTCCTTCGAGCTTCGGTCTGCGCTCTACTACGCAGAGTTCTTCCACAGTGGCAGCCATACGCTCAAGAACCTTCTGTCCGATGGATGCATGGGCAATCTCGCGGCCGCGGAAGCGGACCGACAGCTTGACCTTGTCACCATCGCTCAGGAATTTCTCGACGTTGCGCAGCTTCGTCTGGAAGTCGTGCTCATCGATCGTTGCACTTAGACGGATTTCCTTCAGGTCGACGATCTTCTGGTTCTTACGGGCTTCCTTCTCTTTCTTCTGCGTTTCATAGCGGAACTTCCCGTAGTCCATCACCCGGCATACCGGTGGTTTAGCCGTAGGAGCCACGTTCACCAGGTCCAGATTCAAGTCCTGCGCCATCTGCAGCGCTTCGCGAATCGGCATGATGCCCAGCTGCTCTCCGTCCGCACCAATCATACGAACTTCTCTCGCCCGAATTTCTTCGTTAATCATGTGCTCTGTACTGATAACCTGCCACCTCCAAAAGGGATTATAAAAAAAGACGCGGGCGCTTGGTACGCCCACGTCGGTTTGGTTTCAAGTGATCGCTGCCCGGCATAAAAAGATCGGACAGACTGTTCAAGGTCACTCTAACATAACCAGCCAACCGGGGTCGGACAGGTGAGAAGCGGGCGCTTCTTCTTTCGCACCAAAGTAATATATCACAATGGCCTAATAGATGTCAACCTAAATTATGAAGCCTGCTTGCTCTGCATGTCTTCCAGACGGATGACACGGGTATGCTCGGTATGGCTCCACTGCTTGTTGTTCTGGGTGAAGAAAGCGTAGAACGTAATCGGCCACCAGGACAGCAGATATACCGGGAACGCGAACAGGTACTTGTAAGTTTTGAGCGGCGCCTTCTCAAGAACCAGCGCGACCACGAACTGAGCATACGTAAGAACGGAGAATATACCGAACGCATAAGGCGCCATCTCGTACAAAGACGGAAACTTCTCCACATTCGGAAGCACCGCATTGATCCAGAGAATGACCGTAACGATCGAACCAATGAACAGGTTGTAAACGTTCAGCGCATAGACGGCCGTATCGATCTTCGCCCAGCTGCCTTCCTTGATCCCTCTCCAGAACAGCGGGAAGAAGTAGCGTCTGGCGACATCGAAGTGACCCTGCATCCAGCGAAGGCGCTGGCGCGCGGAAGCCTTGAAGGTCAGCGGCTTCTCGTCGTACACCTTCGCATCGTAATTGAAGGTCGGATTAATGCCCCGCATTACGCAGCGCATGGTGAACTCCAAGTCCTCAACCAGGCTTGTGGCCCCCCAGCCGATTTCCTTCAGGAGGTTGGTCTCGAAGCACATGCCCGTCCCGCCGAGATAGTTGGCGAGGCCGAGGTTCGTACGAGGCAGCTGCCACAGGCGGTTGCAGTACCA
This sequence comes from Paenibacillus sp. S-38, assembly GCF_049942825.1. Classification (NCBI taxonomy): domain Bacteria; kingdom Bacillati; phylum Bacillota; class Bacilli; order Caryophanales; family Paenibacillaceae; genus Paenibacillus; species Paenibacillus sp. S-38. Next base: position 780,363 of record NZ_CP187970.1, on the reverse strand, counting down.
ATACGTGATCGCGTAAGCGGCCGTAATCCAGGAATCGTGCGGATTCTTCGTATCGAGATAAGCCTGGATAACCTGCGAACCGTTGCACAGGTCATTGTTCATGTGTCTCAGATAGTCCGGATTGACCAGGTTGTCGGCATCGAACATAACCACGGCGTCATACTGCCGGGGCATTTTCCAAAGCTCCTTCAGCATCCACTCGATGGCAAAGCCTTTGCCCCGCAGCTGCGGATTGTGGCGTTCGCAGGCATGCACGCCGGCATCTCTTGCGATCTGCGCCGTCTGGTCCGAGCAATTGTCGCAGATGACGAATATATCATAAAGCTCTTTTGGATAGTCGAGATTCTTGAGATTCTCAATCAGCGCTCCGACCACCTGCTCTTCGTTATGAGCGGCGACCAATACGGCAAACGACTTTTGCGGAGCGTGTTCGGCCCGGTTTCTGCGGCGATACCAGCCGAAAAACGTCAGAACCAGCTGGTAGGCCCCGATGCAAGCCAGCACAATCTGCAGGCCTAACAGTAAACTGTCTAACATGCAACATCCCCCTTTTTTTGTATGTACCCCTTATGTCTTTTTTTGATAGCGCCTTTACATCCATTTCGATAGGGATTCCCCCATTGCGAGGGTCGCCGAATATGATTTTCCTCTCTTTGCATGCATTTGTCAAAAGCTTCAGGGACCTTCCTGCCCTCAATACCGAGGCAATTCACGCAAAAATAGCCGATATTCCCCTCGGACGCTCCGGCATCCAGCTTTTTACGTCTTATTTTCATCGATTTTCAATCATTTTATAAGCCAGGGCTGGAAAAAACTTTCTGTATACCGCTTGGGGGATCCTGCACAAATCGGCTCCGCAATTAAAAGAAAACGGTATCCTGAGAAGCCTCCGCTACTTCCCTGAGGCTTGGTTCGAGCTTCCCTGCGTGCCGTCCGCATCCAATACTCTCCTGCAGCTCGCAAACAATCCGTCAAAAATCGACTCCCAGGACTGATTCAGACTGTAGGTCCTTCCGGCACCGCCAAGCTCTGTGCGCAGCCAATGGTTATTATACAGCCGTTCTACCGCCCCGACAAAATCCGACACACTTCCCGGCCGGCAGAGCAAGCCTGTCACCCCATGCCGCACCGTATCCCCCACTCCCCCGGCATCGGCTCCGACGACCGGGGTTCCCGAAGCCATGGCTTCAAGCACCACGTTGCCGAACGTCTCTGTAGCCGACGGGAACAGGAACACATCCGCCGCTGCATACAAGTCACTTAGCGGCTTTCCTTCACGAAAACCCGTGAACGTCACATCGCTGCGCATCCCGTACTGCTCCTGAAGCGGCTGAAGCAGAGGGCCATCCCCGGCCACCACCAGATGGGCACGGGAGCGGATCGTCTCAGGAAGCGAATCGAGCGTGCTGAAGAGCATATCCACGCTCTTCTCGACAGCAAGCCTCCCTACAAACAACAAGACGAATTTTTCCGGCGAAATGTTGCATGTCCGGAGCACCTCCTCCCGGTCTACGACCGGATGGAACCGCTTGACATCCACCCCCCGCGACCAAATCTCAAGTTCTTTGAGCCCTTTGTTCTCCAGGTGCTTCAGAGTTGAACGGGACGGAACGAAAATACGGCGGCAGTCCTGATGAAACCAGAGCATATACTTCCACAGCATGGGCTCCATCCACTGCAGCTTATAGTAGGCCAGATATTGATCAAAATGAGTGTGGTAGGAGGCCACCGCGGGAATCCCCTTGCGCCTCGCATAGTGAAGCCCCACAAGTCCCAGGTTGAACGGCGTCGCCAGATGAATCAGATCCGGAGAGAAAGCCTTCAATGCTTTCTTCAGATTCATGGGATTGGGAATGGCCATCCGGCATTCCGGATACAAGGAGAAGGGAATGCTGTAGAACCGCTCTACCATCCATTGGTCCGCTTCGGCGGCGGCGGGGCTCTGGGGGGCGAACACTCTGCATTCCACTCCCCGGGCTTCAAGATACTGCACCCACCGGCCGAGCGTCTTCGCCACACCGTTCACATCCGGCACGAACGTATCCGTAAACAGGGCTACTCTCATGATTAACCTCCCACAAGTTTTGTTGAAACACCTCTAATGTGATGAGATTGTGAACAAAACTGCATTGGAAGCTCATATAGAGCTTCTGGGATTCGGAGAGATACGGCGGAAGGTGCTTCGCTGCATGTCTTTTGGAGTTAATGAAACACAAGGAGACTTTGCGCGTAGAACATTCAAAAGGGAGTGAGCACATTCTGCAGTTGTCCGCAGGAAAACGCCTTCCTACTATATTTAATGGGCCATCGCACGGTCCGCCCGGATTCCATGCCATCGTAACGGAATATTGTTAAGGGAGCGTCAAGGCTGAGTTAATTTTTTGCTTTCAACGGTTTCATATCCTGTTGATACTCCTATAACAAAATCTATGTACAATGAATGTATATGAGCATGCAGGATAGCTTATCCCACTTTCAAAAGGAGGGGTTCGAATGGATCGCGTCGTTTCGTGGCTGGTGCAGCATGAGAGGCGGATGTTCAACTTTGTGAACCGCCGGATGCAGCACCGGCGGCTGGATCTGTTTTTTAACGGGATCACCCACCTGGGGGGCGCTACCGCCATGATTTTTATCGCGCTGTGTGTGGCGTTGTTCGGCAGAGGCTCATGGAAGCTCGCGGGCCTTGAGAGCTGCATCGCCCTGGCCGTAAGCCATATCCCCGTTGCCGTCATCAAGAAAAAGTACCCGAGGCTTCGCCCTTACCTGGTTCTGCCGGATACCATCACTTACAAGAACCCGCTGAAAGATCATTCTTTCCCTTCGGGCCATACCACCGCGATCTTCTCGGTTACGGTCCCGCTGATGCTGATGTCCCCCTGGTGTGCCGCCGTGCTGCTCCCGATCGCCATTCTGGTCGGAATCTCCCGGATGTATCTCGGTCTGCACTATCCTTCCGACTGCCTCGCCGGCTCGGTGATCGGAACGGGAGCCGCGCTTGCAGCTGCAGCGTTCATCGGGTAATCCCGCCGTCTTTTCGGACCGGCGGGGCCCTGCATGACTATTAAGCTATGATTTGAGGTGTGGTAAACGATCATGCCCAAAAAGAAAAGAATACTGATTCTGTCCGAGGGCTTCGGCGCCGGACATACACAGGCCGCTTACGCCTTGTCCGACAGCCTCCGCCTCCTGGCCCCGCATCTGCAGACCCGTGTCCTTGAGCTCGGCACCTTTCTCCATCCCACGCTCGCCCCGCTGGTCATCGGCGCTTACCGCAAAACCGTCGCAACACAGCCGAAGCTGTACGGGCTCGTTTACCGTTCTCAGGACAGGAAGGCGCTGAATCGGCTCACACAGCTGGCACTGCATCGGATCTGTTATGCCCAGACGGCGGCGATTATCCGGCAGCTGCGGCCGGACACGATCGTGTGCACCCACCCTTTTCCCAGCGCCGTCATCTCCCGTCTCAAGCGGTTCGGACTGGAGGTGCCGCTGTGCACCGTGATTACGGATTACGATGCCCACGGCACCTGGGTCAGCCGCGAGGTCAATACCTATCTCGTCTCCACAGCAGACGTCAAGCACAAGCTGGAGAGTCTCGGCATTCCTTCCGGCTCGGTCCAGGTTACAGGCATTCCCGTCCACCCGAATTTCTGGCAGCCGCATAACCGCGATGACCTCCGCACCCGCTTTGGGCTTCAGCGTCTTCCCACGGTACTTGTCATGGGCGGAGGCTGGGGGCTGCTCCAAGACCGCAAGTTCCTCCATCACCTGACCCTCTGGCGCGAACAGATTCAGCTTGTTCTGTGTCTAGGCTCCAACCAGGCCTCTCTCCGCACACTGACCGAGGACTCCCGGTTCCGCCACCCGAATATCCGCCTTCTCGGTTTCACCAAAGAAGTCTCACAGTGGATGGACGTATCGGATCTGCTTATCACCAAGCCCGGAGGCATGACGTGCACGGAAGGGCTCGCCAAAGGCATACCGATGCTGTTCCACAAACCGATTCCGGGGCAGGAAGAGCGCAACCTTCAGTACTTCACCCAGATGGGCTTCGGTGAGGTGATCCGGTCGGCAGAAACCATCGACGTTTGGTTCCGGCAGTTGGTCGACCACTTTCCCGACATCGCGCACGCAAGATCGTCCCGGCCGGCCGGCGGTGGACCTGCCTACTCCCCGGCCCGCTGTTCACAGGCCATTATGGAGCTCGTGCGCTAAAGACAGCAAAGCCCCCTCTCTTTCCATCCGGAATGAAGAGGGGGCTTTATGCACTGCAGGTTAGCGGTTACCGCGTAAGGTTATGCTTATGCTTCGTCATTCTCAGCGTCATTCTCATTCTCGATTCCCGTGCGTACGGCTTCGGCCGCTTCCTCCAGGTCACGACGCTGCAGCGAATCCAAGTGCTGCTCCAGCGCCCGCTCCCCGAGCACGGCTTCCAGCCGGAATATAGGCATGCCTTTGCCCGAGAACTTGGTCTCGTACTCCGTCATCACCAGATCCGTACGAAGCCCTTCCGCGTGCAGGTCCAGGGAGATATTACGCAGCCGGATGCCGAGATCCGAGAAGGAATTCAGCGAGAATTCGAAGAGGGAACGGGAATCCGTTTTGAAATGGATCTCCCCTAACGCATTCAATATCACCCGGTACTTGTTCACAAAGCCGGCATGGGTGAGACGCCGTCTGGCATGACGCTTCTTCGGCCACGGATCGCTGAAGTTAAGGTAGATCCGCTCAATCTCGCCGGGCTCGAACATGTTCTCGATGTGCTCTATGTTAAAACGGGCCAATCGAAGATTGCGCAGATCCCCGCCGTGCTCCTCGCGCGACTCTCTTGCTTTCTCCGCGCCTCTGCGAATCAGTTCATCATACATATCTACGCCTATGTAATTGATCTCCGGGTTCAAGGCGCTCAGCAGGGAGATGAACCTTCCCTTGCCCATCCCGAATTCCACATGAATCGGCCTGTCGTTCCCGAATATTTCCGCCCATCTTCCTTTATATGCTTCCGGTTCCAGCACAACCAGCTCCGGCTGGGCCTCCAGCGCTTCCTTGATTCCTTTACGTCCTCTTAACCGCATGAAAATTGCTCCTCCAGGTGCTCTTGATATGGCTCGATTATACTCCCTAACGAAGGGAATGAAAAGACCGGCCCTCCCTGCCCCAGGCAGGGGAGCCGGCCTGATAACGGCCTTACAAGGCGGATGGCTAGACTTCAAGCAGCTGATAAGACAGTTTATCGGCTTCAGGAAGAAGGGAAGTCTCCAGCTTGGAACGCACTTTCCTGCGGGCATCGGCCGCAATCTGCGGCTGGGCATGAAAATGAACGCCCGAGGCCAGGGCCATGGCTTCCTTTAAGGAAAGCTCCACCATGATCCGCTGTTCCCCTTTCGGGCTCCCGAGGCTGATCATTGGATTAACGCTGCTGCTGTTGGTTTTGATTTTTGCCGCGCATACCGGCAAGGCCCAGAAGACCAATCAGACCAAGCCAGCCCCAATCCATACCGTCGTTATCATTATTATTGGCAGCTGTTGTACGGTATGAGTTAGTGCCGTAGTTACCGCCGTAGCCATAGCCCGTACGGTCGTTAGCATTGGTATTGGTGTTCATGCGGTCCAGGAGGCCGCCGCGGTGCGTAACGCCGGTACCTGTCGTACCGTAAGTCCCCGTAGTGCCGGTACCTGTCGTGCCGTAAGTCCCTGTAGTGCCGGTACCAGTGCCGGTTGTCCCCGTACCTGTGCCGGTACCGTAAGTACCGGTTGTCCCTGTACCTGCCCCGGTTCCATACGTTCCTGTTCCCGTGCCGGCCGCACCGGTGCCGGTACCGTAGGTTCCTGTACCGGTTGTTGTACCGGTGCCGGTTGTACCGTAAGTCGACGTCGTCCCCGTACCTGTGCCAGTCGTAGTCGATGCCAGTGCCTCACCGCTAATGCCGATAGACGCCGTCAACGCCAGTGCAACCACCGTTTTGCCGAACTTGTTCATAGTTGTGAGTATCTCCCTTCTCAAGCTGGATTGGTGTTGCCGCCTTGCAACCATAGCATGGTCACGGGGCTTGCATCTTATCCGACCAGCTCCACAGGTGTATGTTGTCAAGGGAAAGGTTCGCTTTTAGGGTCATTTTTCGGTAGAATAAGAAGGTAAGATCAGCATGGCTCAGGCCTTATAGAAGGAGTATTCTTTATGGAAAGAACGATGGAGCTCCCGGAGCGTTTGTGGGGGGATAAACGTTTTCATACATGGAATTATGAGATGCGCGAGCAGTTCGGCACCAAGGTGTTCAAAGTGATGCTCGACGCCGGATTTACCTGCCCGAACCGCGACGGGAAGATCGCCACAGGCGGTTGCACCTTCTGCAGTGCCAGGGGATCGGGGGACTTCGCCGGCTCACGCCGCGACGATCTCGTCACGCAGTTTAACAAGATCCGGGATCTGCAGCACCTCAAATGGCCAGAAGCCCAATATATCGGATATTTCCAGGCTTATACCAATACCTACGCTCCCGTTGAAGAGCTGCGGGAGTATTATGAAGCCATTCTCGCCCAGCCCGGTGTCGTAGGCCTGTCGATCGCCACCCGCCCCGATTGTCTGCCCGATGACGTGGTGGATTATCTGGCCGAGCTGAACGAGCGCACCTATCTCTGGGTGGAGATGGGGCTGCAGACGGTCCATGAATCGACATCGCAGCTCATCAATCGGGCTCACGATACCGATTGTTATTTAGAGGCAGTAGCGAAGCTCAGGGCCCGCGGCATCCGGGTATGCGCCCACATCATCTACGGCCTGCCGCAGGAGACGCATGAGATGATGCTGGACACCGGACGTGCCGTGGCCGCCATGGATGTGCAGGGCATCAAGATTCACCTGCTTCACCTCATGCGCAAGACCCCTATGGTCAAACAGTACGAAGCCGGCCTTCTCCGTTTCTTGGATAAGGATGAATATGTGCGACTGGTGGTCGATACGCTGGAATTCCTGCCGCCCGAGATGATCGTGCATCGGTTAACCGGCGACGCGCCGCGTGATCTGCTCATCGGGCCGATGTGGAGCCTGAAGAAGTGGGAAGTGCTGAATGCCTTCGATGAAGAGCTGCGGCGCCGGAATACCTGGCAGGGCAAGAAGTGGCAGCCGGCGGCCGATCTTTCAGCGCGTACTTGATAAAGATAGGGAAGTAACGGTTATATAGAGAGAACACACCCGGACATGCGGAGGAGGAGACAGGATGAAAAAGGTGATCTGGCTGCTTATGGCCGTTCTGCTGGCGGCACCGGGCTGCAGTAAGGAACCGGCGCCGAACACCACCGCCGTGGAAGTGCCGCCTGCCCCCTCCCAGCAGACCGGGAAGCCGGAGGAGGTGAGCGGCGCTCCCGGCGGGAACGGCTCCACGGAGAGCGGGAGCGGCGGCATGGCCGGCGAAGGCCAGGCCGGCTCGGGGACGGAGGCCGGCACAGCCGGCAGCCCGGTCGCTAGCCCGGCCCCTGCCGGCGCCGGGACAAGCGGTGGCTCAAGCCCCACGCCGCCCGCAGGCAGCAGCGGCAGTACGGGGGCCGGCGGCAAGGCCGTTAGCAAGCCCTCCGCAGGGAGCGGCACTAGCAGCGGCGGGACGAAGCAGCCGGCAGCGCCGAAGCCCCCTGCAGTTCAGCCGGCGCCGCCGACGGCCCCTGTGAAGCCGACCCAGCCCGCTGCGGATGCCGGTGCCCCCGCAGCGGCTGAACCTACCGCCGCTGCGCCTGCGGGCGACGCGATCATCGAGGTGCCGACGGGGGAGCTGATGGAACCCCCCACTGCTCACTAGAAGGAGGCTGTGCCCCATTGGGTTTTCTTTCGATACTCAGCTTTGCCCACAAGCTTGTGGAAGAGAGACTGCGTCCCGGCGATACGGCCGTGGATGCCACCGCCGGTAACGGCAACGATACGCTCTTCCTGGCCCGGCTCGTCGGCGGTACCGGAACGGTACATGCCTTCGATGTTCAGCCGCAGGCCTTGGAGCAAACCGCGCTGCGGCTTGCCAGAGAGCTGCCTGAGGGCCGCCTGCAGGTACAACCTCATCTGCGCAGCCACGCGGAGATGGAGCAGGCACTGCCGGAGGAGGTCCATGGTCAGGTCGCGGCCATTATGTTCAACCTCGGCTACCTGCCGGGCGACGACCATGGCACCGTGACGCTGCCCGAATCCACGCTGCAGGCGCTGCAGGCCTCCTCCCGAATGCTGCGCCGCGGCGGGATCATCACCGTGGTACTGTATACGGGACACCCGGGGGGCCGCGAGGAAGCCGATGCGGTGGAAGCATGGGCAGCGGGGCTGTCCCAGCAGGAGTATCAGGTGCTGCAGTACCGTTTTGTGAATCAAGTTCATTCGCCCCCTTACTTGATCGCCGTCGAGAAGCGAAAATAAGCAGCAAGCAGCAAAGCCCGGCATCCGCCGATGTGCACCGCACACGGAGAACCGGGCTTTTTTGAGTTATGCGCAGAACCCGACATCCTCTCCCCGCGTTCTTACGGCTTCTCTCCTATAGCCAAACCCCGGCAGGGGTTGATATAATGCATGATAGAAAAACATGGGGGGCCTGCCGGGTTCTGTACCCGGTGGTCCTAAACCCCAATAGAATCAGGAGAGTGGAACAGATGAAACCATATCCGCTGCAATGCCAACCGGAATTCAAGGAACGCGTATGGGGCGGCCGGGCCCTCGAACAATTCGGACACGAGCTTCCTGAAGGCCCGATCGGTGAGGGCTGGATGATCGGTGACCACCCGAACGGTACGACCAAAGTAGTCAATGGCGAACTCGCCGGCATGGGTCTCGATCAGATCCGTGAGCAGTACGGCGAAGCCTTCTTCGGAAGCAAGGGCTTCTCGAAGAAAAACGGCCGCTTCCCGCTGCTGATCAAGCTGCTTGACTGCCAGGATGACCTGTCCGTACAGGTGCACCCGAATGACCATTATGACCGCCTCCCCGAAGGCGAGCTCGGCAAGACCGAAATGTGGTACATTCTGGATGCGAAGCCGGGCGCCAAAATCATCTATGGCCTGAAGGACGGCGTGACCCGCGAAGCCCTTGCCGCCGCGATCGAAGAAAACCGCATTATGGATGCCCTCAATGAGATCACCGTCGAAGCCGGCGACTCCTTCTATATTCCTTCCGGTACGGTTCACGCGCTTGGCGCAGGCGTACTGGTGGCGGAAATTCAGCAGAACTCCGACAGCACCTACCGGCTGTACGATTACGGCCGCCTCGGATTGGACGGCAAGCCCCGCGAGCTGCACATCGAAGATTCCCTGAATGTCATCGCTTATGAGAATGCCGGTTCCACTTACATGAAGACGAACCTCACGGCATCGAACGAATGGCTGACCTTGGCTCAATCTCCCTTCTTCGTCACCGAAAAAGGACAAGTCGAGGGCTCCTGGAGTCTGCACACTTCGCCCGAGAGCTTCGTAATCCATATCGTATGCGAAGGTACGGGCAAGCTGCGCTGGGCTGACGGCGAGCTCGACGTGAAGCCGGGCGAATGCTACCTCCTCCCTGCCAATCTCGGCAATTATTCCTTCGAAGGCTCTCTGACGATTCTTCGCAGTTACCTGCCATAAGCCTGCCGCTTTCCCGCATCACCCATAGGCTCATAAGACAAATACCCCATCGTTTCCGCCGGACGCGGAGCCATGGGGTATTTGGTATGGGCGGACAGCCCGTGCTACCAGTTGTTAGAGACGCTAAAGATTAGAGGCCCGAACCATCCGGGTCCGCCTCCTTGATCGCAGTGCTTTAGGAGATGAACAATGGATGTGCCTAATCATGGACTGACGGCCCTCTGCCGACTCAGAGTGCGAGAGTTTCCTGCAGATCCATGGTAAAGTACTGTACGCCAAGCGACGTATCCGGCGGGAAGTACACGATGAGCAGCTGCTCGGCCGGGTCTGTCTCCCCGGACTGTAGGTACGTCTCCAGCCGGAACGGAAGCACTTCGACCATCACATGCTTGTGAAGATCCTTCTCGCTGATCCGCAGCTCCGCGAATGTCTCCGACACCAGGGACGGGCGCTCGGCGAGCAGCCGGTATAATTCGGTCTGTCTCGCTTTGTCCAGTGAGAAGTCCCACCAGATTTTGCGCGGCTTGTACTTGTGGTTGCCATAGTAATCAAGCTTCATGAGCCCCTCGATGACCTGCAGCTCTTTCGTCCCCCGGTCCTTCAGGAAGGCATGGAGGCGGGTGAACAGATCCTCGAGCTGGTGACCGATCTTCTGCCAGCCGCGCGCCTCCCAGTAATCCCCGAACTCCTGGAAGAAGTCGAAGGCGGAGGCGAATTCCCGGCGGATCAGGTAGAGTGCCGTATAATCCATCCGGTGGGCGTTCCAGTACTTCTCCAGCACATCCTCCACCCGCTTGATCCGCACAAGATCGGAGAACGGCAGAATGTCGTTGCCAAGAATCTCATAAGGCGCGTGGTCCATGTAGATGTAGCCGTACTTCTCCGCATCATGCCGCATGCCCGTGCCGCGCAGCATCTTAAGGAAGCCCAGCTGCAGCTCTTCGGGGCCGAGCTCGAAGACGTCATTGAACGTTTTGCGGAAGGAGTTGTAATCCTCTTCAGGCAGTCCGGCGATCAGGTCCAGATGCTGGTCGATCTTCCCGCTCTCCTTGACCTTGGTCACGGTGCGCGTCAGCTTGGTGAAGTTCTGCCGGCGCTTCACCAGCGAGTTCGTCAGATCGTTCGTCGACTGGACGCCGATCTCGAAGCGGAAGATGCCCGGCGGCGCATGCTCGGCCAGGTAATCGAGCACTTCGGGGCGCATGATGTCCGCGGTGATCTCGAATTGGAACACACAGCCCCGGTGGTTCTCGATCAGGAATTGGAACATGTCCATGGCGTAATCCCGCTTGATGTTGAATGTGCGGTCCACGAACTTGATCAGCTTCGCCCCCGAGTCGATCAGGTAGAGCAGATCGCTCTTCGTCCGCTCGATATCGAAGTAACGGACCCCGACTTCGATGGAGGAGAGACAGAACTGACAGGAGAACGGACAGCCCCGGCTCGTCTCGAAGTACACCACGCGGTTCGCGAGCGACGGGATGTCCTCGGGGAACCGGTGCGGCGAAGGGATCGCATTCAGGTCCAGCTTCGGACGCGGCGGGTTGACGATCACCCGGCCCTCCTTGCGGTAGGCCGTACCGAATACGCTGTAGTAGGCACGGCTGCCCGCCAGCTCCGTCAGCAGGTGGTGGAAGGTCTCCTCCCCTTCGCCGACCACGATGAAGTCCACCTCAGGAATCCGGTTCATCCAATACTCGGTGTCATAAGACACCTCGGGACCGCCGAGCACGACGGTCACCTCCGGCATAATCTTCTTCAGCATGGAGACGACCACGATCGTCTCTTCGATATTCCATATATAACAGGAGAAGCCCACCACATCCGGCTGCTTCTGATACAAATCCATCACGATATTCATCGCGGGATCCTTGATCGTATACTCGGCAATGCGGATATCCGGGAAGTCCTTCTCGCTGAATGACTTCAAATAGCGCAGGGCCAGGGACGTGTGAATATACTTGGCGTTAAGCGTCGATAAGACGATGGATTTCATGGGTTTGGACATACCTCTTCGTTCCCGTTTTTAGTTGGCAGTATGCCCTTTATTCTACACCGAATCCCCCGGGAACACAAAGAGGAAGCCGCGTGCCGGCTTCCTCGGTGCTCAAGCTATTATCATGCATGGGCCTTGCTGAAAACCCCCGGAGCTCCCCGGCCGGCTTACTTCAGCTTGCCCGCCGCGTCCGTTACCGCGAAGTTATAGATCACGGACCGCGTTACCTTCTCTCCGCGCTCGTTCGTGCCTTCCACGTCGAGCGACAAATTATAGACGCCCGCCTCCTGCGGCGTCTCGAACGACACTGCCAGCCTGCCGTCCTTCAACTCGCCCGTGCCCTGAAGCTCCCCGTCCTGGCGCTTGCGCTGCGCCGACTTGCCTTCGCCTGCGGCATGCAGGTCCGCCCGCTTCAGCGAGCCCTGAACCCGGCTGCCGAGATCCACGTTCAGCTGGGCGCGCTCTCCCTGGCGGTAGACCTTTTTGCCCGCTGTCACGCGGGTCTTCCCTTTGCCGCCTTCGATCAGGCGAGCCGAGGCGAAATACGCGTCGCCTGTTCCCGATGCCTCCAGCGTCCAGATGCCGGCTTCCGGCTTCTCCACCTGGAAGGTGCGGCGGACGGCCCCTTGGAACACGTCATCCGCTTCCGGAGCGGACGGCGCGTCCGACGGGCTGTAGGTGCGGCCCGACGGCGAACGCAGGACGAGAGTCGTGTCCGCCTTGGAAGTCAGCGCCTCCAGGGACAGGGACTGCAGCCCGCTCTCCAGCGGCAGCTGGGCTTCCGCTGTGCCATTGACCTCCCCGCCGCGGAAAATGAAGCCGGCTTCTCCATCCGCTGCAGGTGCTGGTTTGGTGTTACCAAGGCGCGGAGCTGTAGGCAGCGTGCCCTTCTCAGCCGAATTCAGCGCCATAGCTTGCACACCGCTGCCCGCACTGAGCTTCGGACGCACCAGCGACCACGTCTCCGAGGCTTTCACCATCGCACTGTGCGAGATGTCTTTCGTGAAGCTGCGGATGCCGTACGGCAGCCCGAAGGCGGAATCGAGCGAAACCGCTCCGTCGTCTTCTCCCGGCAGAATCGCATGGGCGAACCAGTAGCTCGTGAACCAGCCGTCATCGCCCATGCCGCCCGACATATATGTAACAGTCGCTTTGTTCTCTGATCTTGCATCCGTCTGAGAGCGGAAGTTCGCCATATACGAGGTCTGCAGCGAGTACACGGCATCGTCATTTTTACCAAGAAGGTCGGCCAGCCAGGACGCCCAGGAGCTGTAAGCCAGATCAGCGAGCTCGGAGCCCTTGTTCGGCGTCGAGAGCTGGTGCACCACGTTCACGTAAGAAGCGGCGCCGTAATGCACAAGGGCTGTCTGGGTATCGATGCCGCCTTTGGAGTGCGCGATGATGTTGATTTTGGACACGCCGTAATGCTGTGCGACCTTGCGGATGACTTCCGCCAGCTTGGCGCCGTTGGTCCACATATTGCCGCCGGCTCCGTCCGCATCCTTAAGCTGGACGAAGGCCGTGCGGTAACCCGCATTGTATGCCGCTTCATAGTATTTGTCCGTGCCGAGCCATGTGGAGTAATTTGAATGAAGGCCCTGGACGAAGAGGATGACCGGCTTGTCCGCCGTTGCTCCGGGAGGGACGGCCCCGGTGTACCAATCTCCAAAATTCCCGCTCGGGTTCTCATCGTGGAGGACGGGAGTGGGGGCGGCGGCCCCGGCGGCCGTGGGAACGGCGAGCGCGGCGGCGGTCAGTAGAGCGATAGCGGTGTGAAGGACAGGACGGCGAAGCATGAATACATCTCCTCTCAACTATTCCTTATATTGGAATTAATTCCTCTCCTAGTATAAGGGAGATGTATTATCTCTGTATACGGGGGGCCTTAACTTTTTGTAAACGCCGTCACCGGATCAGGGCCCAGCCGCACCGCCACCATAGTTCTTGAAAGGGGCACAACAAAAAGAGCGGCCCCCCTTCCGGGTTTGACCGCTCCGCTCCGCACCGTTCCAGCCTGGGTCCCTGCTTCCTCAGGAATTTATGTCCAGGCCTGCTGCATGTCGTTCCACTCGCCTTCCGGAGGCAGCTCGGTGAGCATGAATTCGTCCTGCCCCTCCTCCGTCCAGATGCTCGCCTGGCTCATGAGCTGCTCCTCCACCTGATCCTTTTGTGTCCGGAGCTCATCCGCCACACTGCCTTCGGACCGCTCGATGGTACTCTTCAGGCGGCTGCGCTCCGCAAGCCTCTTCGCCATTTGATATAAGATCATGCGCGTCCTACTTCCCTTCGCTTCATAGTTTCTTGTCCTTACTGTACTTTGCGAAGATTAAGACAAGATTAGAGGAACATAAACCTGCAGTTAAAATTCCCCTTTCCACGATATGCAGCTTCAAGACGTAGCATTTCCCATTTTTGTGCAAATCATGCGGAAGCCCCGGCCCGTTTTACTCCCATTTGAACGTGAAGCTCGCGATCAAAAAAGCGGCGGCCGTCCACCCTCCGAGGAGCAGCGCTTCACTCCACAGCGTATCAAGACCCGCACCCACGTTCATCACCTGACGAAGGGCTGTCGTCAGATGGGCGATGGGCAGCAGCTTGACGATGCTCTGCACGATCGGCGGCATGCTCCCGATCGGGAAGAACACCCCGCCGAGGAAGAGCAGCGGGAAGGAGATGACCCCGGCCAGCGGACCCGCGCTCTCCGGCGTCTTGGCCAGTCCGGCCACAATGAAGCCGATGGACATAAAAGCCAGCGTGCCGAGGACGATGAAGCCGATGAGCAGCAGCCAGGAGCCGCGGACCTGGGTGCCGAAGGCCAAGGCCCCGACGAGCAGGACAATCAGGGCCTGCGCCCCATTCATCAGCAGCCGGGCCGTAATCTGCGCGGCGATGAAGGTCGAAGCGCGCAGCGGCGTACTCTGCATCCTCCGCAGGATGCCGCGCTCCCGCCACGAAGCGATCTGGCCGGCAACGCCGTTCAGATTGTTCGACATGATCATCATGGCCAGGATCCCGGGCACCAGAAAATCGATATACGCCAGCTTCAGCGCCTGCACCCCTTCAGGCTCGATGGCGAGCCTCGGTTGGTAGCCGGACAGCTCCTTGTCGATGCCGTCGACGATCGGTCCGAGCAGCTGCAGACCCACGGTCGATACGGTCGCGTTCGTCTCGTCGTAATACACCTTGAGCGGGAAGGGTGCTCCCTCATCCCGCACGACCAGGGTTATGACCTGCGAACTGCTAACCGTTCCCACGCTGCCGTCCTCCAGAATCATCTTGGAACCCCGCTCCGGGCTCACTGCCTCTTCCGGCACATCCACAGACGTCGCAGCCGCGCCCACGGCCATCGCATACCCTCCGGGAATAACGATGACGAGCTGGTTATCCCCTTTCTTCAGGGAGTCCAATTCCGCTTCCACCGCCCCGCCCTCCTTCAGCTTCAGCACAGGGCTGTCCCGCAGTGCCGTCACCAGCTTCTGCGAAGCCAGGGTGCGGTCCAGATCCACCACCGCGCCGCTCACCGATACGGGATCCCCCCTGCCGAGAAAACTGCCGAGCATGACCATGAAGAAGAGCGGAAAAGCGAGTGACCAGATCAGCACCTGCCGGTTGCGGGAGAAGAGCCTGAGCTGGGCCAGCGTTAACTGTATATAGGCTTTCATGCTTCCCTCAGACTCCTTCCGGTCATATGGATGAACACATCCTCCAGCGTCGCCGTGCGGGTCTGCAGATCGAGCACGCTCCACCCTTCCGCCCCGGCCGCAGCGATCAGGTCCACGAGCGTCGGCTGCAGCGCGTCCGTGTACAGGACGAACACCTCACCCCGCTGCTGCACCTGCTTCACTTCTGCTACCGCCTGCAGACGCTGTACTCTGAGCTCCTGCCCCTCTTCCACCGCTCCTCCTTCGGCCTCCGCCAGCCGGAATTCCACGGCACTCTCCGACTGCAGACTGCGGACCAGGCTGCGGGGCGTATCCAGCGCAATGACCTGGCCGCTGTCCATAAGACAGATCCGGTCGCAGAGCACGTGGGCCTCATCCATGTAATGGGTCGAGAGTACGACCGTCTTGCCCCTCTCCTTCAGCCGCAGCACAATGTCCCACAAGGTGCGGCGCGCCTGGGGATCCAGCCCTGTCGTCGGCTCGTCGAGGAAGACGACCTGCGGGTCGTTCACCAGCGCCAGCGCGATGGCCAGCCGCTGCTTCTGTCCGCCGGAGAGATGCTTCACGCGGTCCCCGGCTTTTTCCGTCAGGATCATATCCTCCAGCAGCGGATCCACCGGCACACTCTTCGGATAAAAGCTGGCATACATGCGCACCATCTCGCGCACGGTGAGCAGATCGAACAGCGAAGTCGACTGAAGCTGGACGCCGATCGCCTCTTTGACCTTATCCTGCTGCGTCCGTGTATCGTAACCGGCCACCAGGGCGTGCCCTTCGTCGGGCCGCCGCAGCCCTTCAATCATCTCCATCGTCGTGGTCTTGCCCGCGCCGTTCGGACCGAGCAGCCCGAACACTTCCCCGCGGTACACATCAAAGCTCACCCCCCGTACCGCCGTAAAATTCCCATACCGCTTCACCAGGCCCCGGGCCCGGATGACTGCTTCCGTCACGCTGTCAACTCCTTTACTTTTCCAGACATCCCCAAGCTTATATAGAAGTATACCACCCGTGAGCCGGAGGCCGCACCCTTCCCGGCCGGCATACCGGAATGTCTTGCTTCTATATAATAAAAGGTGTTCCTGAACGGGATGTTGGAACCGCGTTTATAAGATGACGGGATCGAGCCCGGGCGAGATATAAATTCCTATATTTGAACAAAAAGGAGCCTTCCGGCTCCTCCGACGCTGTCCTGCACCGCCATTCCTGCAGCTGCAGACTGCCATGTTAATACGTACTGTAAATCGCATCGCAAATGCCGGCTCTCGGCTCATAGTAACAGTGCTTCTTATACCGGCCCACGTGAGGCTGGGTGTACCAGGTTGGCGGACAATCTCCCGGCGGGCGCCAGTACCATAAGCTGAACTTGGCAGGCCAGAGCCGCTCTCCGTTCACCGCCCGGCGGGCCAGCCGCCGTTCCCTGTCCCTCGGCTTCTGGTAGAAGTAGCCGTGGAGCGTAGCTTCAAAGGCATGCGGCTGATATACCATTTGTTCAATCGTGCGAAGGCCCTTGAAATCGGAGCAGTTGGAGCGGATCCGGTTAATGGCCACGTTGCCGACCATCATCATGCCCGGCTCGCCTTCTCCTTCCGCTTCCGCGCGGAGCAGCCTTGCCAGCAGATCGATGTCCTGTTCCCTGGCTTTTACTACCGCCATGGTTCTCACCTCGTTTGATGTGGAGTTCTTCCCTAGAATATTAGCGGCTGGGGTAATTGATACCATGCACGGGGAAATTCCCCCGGTTTCACGATCAGCAGCCGATCGTGGTATAGTATAGGCAGGAAGAACCAGAGAACGGAGTGAATCTGCAGTGACCAAAAAACATACATCCTTCCGAGGGACAGGCCGCCCATCGGGCGACTCCCCGGACCGCCGCGGCGCCAAGTCCGCCCGTCCGGCGGGCAGAACTGCCGGCACTCGCCCGGCAGGCCCAGCGGCAGCCCCCCGGCAGGCGCCCAAAGCCCGGGTCTACCCTGTTCAGGAACCGGGGGAGCTGCTGAGCTTCCTGTTAGCCCATCTGAATATGGGCCGCAATGCCGTCAAATCGCTGCTCGCCCGCGGACAGATCGCCGTGAACGGCCAGACCGTGACGGTCTATAACCATCCTCTGCTTCCCGGGCAAAGTGTAACGGTGAGCAAAGAGAGGATCGTGGAAGCCCCGCCGCTGATCGGGCTGTCTATCCTCCATGAGGACAACGACATCATTGTGGTGCGGAAGGAGGCCGGCCTGCTCTCCATCGCTGCTTCGTCGCAGGAGGAGGAGCTGACCGCCTACCGCCAGCTCATGGCCCATGTCCGTCATCACGACCCGGCGGGCCGCATCTTCGTGGTTCACCGGCTTGACCGGGATACCTCGGGCGTCATGCTCTTCGCCAAGAACGAGCAGGCCCAGCAGACGCTTCAGAACGCCTGGCAGGACATGGTCAAGGAGCGCACCTATGTGGCCCTGGTCGACGGGATGGTGAAGAAGCCGGAGGGGACGGTCAAGTCCTGGCTGAAGGAGAGCAGCACGCTCAAGATGTACTCAGGCCCGTACCCGAACGACGGGCAGCTGGCCATTACGCACTATAAGGTGCTGCAGGCCGCCAGGGACTTCTCTCTGCTCGAGGTCAACCTCGAAACCGGACGCAAAAACCAGATCCGTGTGCACATGCAGGATATCGGCCATCCGATCGCCGGGGACCGCAAATACGGCTCGAAGTCGCGGACGCTGAACCGTCTCGGGCTGCACGCCCGGGTGATCGCTTTTATCCACCCTGCCACACAGGAGCTTATGCGCTTTGAAACGGAGATTCCGAAGGCTTTCCTCGGGCCGCTTAAGGGAGCTTCTCCCAAAGCCTAAAGCTTCATCAGCCGGATCACGCGGTGGTTCCGGGAGCCAGGCTTATCCTTTGGGATGCCTGGCTTTTTGCCGTTTTCAGGCGCGGCTTCCGGCACGCCCGCAGTGCCTCCCCGGTCGGAAGTCCTCTGAATTTTAAACGCAACATGACTGATTTTTGAATGGGGATTGGCCCGGCTTTCCCCTATAATGAAAAAGAATTTTTAACACGGACCCACATCTTCGAGCAAGAAAGGAGGAAAGCGGACCTCTAGTTGTAAGCGCAAACAAATGAAAATTTTCACACTCATTCAAGGATGGTGACCTTTCATGTCTCCCAAGAATAAAGCCCTGCTGGCAAGGCGGGTGCTGGCTGTCACAGCCGCACTTCCCCTGCTGTTTACCAGTATAAGCGGAGCTTCCGCAGCCGAATCCCTGAGCCGTAAGCCCGCTCCCTCCGTTCAAGGCAGCGGCGTACAGCTCGAGTACCTGGACCGCGGACTCGTGGCCGCCTCGACTTCCCAGGGCGTCTTCCTCAGCTGGCGGCTGCGTGCAGGCGAGGTAACCGGCGCTTCCGCGAGCGGCCTGACCGGCGCCTCGTTCAACGTCTACCGCGACGGCAAGAAGGTGGCTTCCGTGACGGACAGCACGAACCACCTCGATGCGGCCGGCTCCGCCTCCTCCCGCTATGAGGTCGCAGCCGTGGTGAACGGCCGGGAAGTCGACCGCAGCGATGCCGTCTCCCCTTGGGCCCAGGCCTATTTTGACCTCAAGCTGAACAAACCGGCAGACGGCGTCACCCCCGTCGGTGAGGCGTACACGTATTCGGCCAACGACATGAGCGTAGGCGACGTGGATGGGGACGGGCAGTATGAATTTTTTGTCAAATGGGATCCTTCCAACTCCAAAGACGTATCGCAGGTCGGCTACACCGGCCAAACCTACATCGACTGCTACCGCTTTGACGGCACCCTGCTGTACCGCATCGACCTTGGCGTGAACATCCGCGCCGGAGCGCATTATACCGACTTCATGGTGTATGACTTCGACGGCGACGGCAAAGCCGAGGTGATGTTCAAGACCGCACCGGGCACCCAGGTTCACAAGTATGACAGCCAAGGCACGGTCACCTCGTCCACCTATATCACGATGCCGCGGGAAGACCTGAAGGCCGGCTACCGCAACACGGATGACTACCGTCTGAGCAAACAGGGCTACTATGAGCATGTCGTGGATATGTTCATGAACTGGCACAAGCATGAAGAAGTGGTGGCCGGGAACTGGCCGGCCACGCTGGAGGAGTGCTTCGGCATTCCCAAGAAGTACGATTATCCGCTGTCCCGCGCCGATGCACAGAGCCTGACGGACTACTTCATGGACGTCTACGCGCCGAGCCGCAGCGCCCGTAACAATCTCCGCGCCTTCGAAGGCTTCATCCTGAGCGGCCCCGAGTACCTGTCCGTGTTCAACGGAGCCACCGGCGATGAGCTGCAGACGATTCCGTACAAGCCCGGCCGGGGCGACGACGGACTGATGTGGGGCGACTATGCCATGGGCCGGATTGAGCCGGGCAACCGGGTCGACCGCTTCCTGGCGGGCGTCGCGTACCTCGACGGCAAGAAACCTTACGCCGTACTCGCCCGCGGCTACTATACCCGCTCTACGCTCATCTCCTACAGCTGGGACGGCAAGCAGCTCAAGGAGCACTGGAACGTGGACAGCGGCTGGGTGCCGATGACCAATCCGTTCAACGACGGGCCTCACGGCCGCGACGGGCGTGATCCGGTATACGGTACGCTGACCACCCAAGGGGCACATACCCTGAGTGCGGCGGATGTGGACGGAGACGGCGCTCAGGAGATCGTCTACGGCTCCGCGACGATCGACAACGACGGGAAGCTGCTCTACAGCTCGATGGATGTCATGCCGGAGGGCAGCGCCGTTCCGGGCACCACGGCAAGGCTCGGCCACGGCGACGCTCTTCATGTGACCGATATAGACCCGGACCACCCCGGCCAGGAGATCTTTATGGTGCACGAAGGCGGCACCTATGCACCGTACGGCTACGCCCTGAAGGATGCGAAGACCGGCAAAGTCATCTATGGCGGATATACGGGCAAGGACACCGGACGCGGGATGGTCGGTGACGTAGACCCTTCCCGCCGGGGGCTTGAGACTTGGGCGGTAGGCCTATGGACTGCCCAAGGCGAGAAGATCGACACGACCGCGCCGGGCACGAACATGAACATCAAGTGGGCAGCGGACATGACCACGCAGATCGTGAACGGAGCCATCGAAGCGACTCCGTCCATCGACGATTGGAAGCGGGGCCGTCTGCTGACGGCGGAAGGCACCCGGACCAACAACTACACCAAGGGCAACCCCGGCCTTGTCGCCGACATCTTCGGGGACTGGCGCGAAGAGCTGCTGGTGCGCACCGCCGACAGTTCTGCGATCCGCATCTACCTCAGCACGGAAGTGACGAACCGCAAGCTGTACACGCTGATGCACGATCCGCAGTACCGCGTCGAAGTCGCCCGCCAGAATACCGGCTATAACCAGCCCGCGTATACCAGCTTCTACTTTGCATCGGACACGGACTTCCGTCAGGTTCCCGTGGCTTCCTACTGGACGCCGGGCCTGCTGAACGTGCTGGACGGTCTGCTTCAGCAGTACAAAGCTTCCGGCGAGCTGAAGGGCTCTCTGGCCTCCCAGCTCGAAGAGACGCTGAAACAGGCCCGGCACCAGCTGGGCAAGGGCTCGGTTGAAGCGGCCGTCAAGCAGGTCCACAAATTCCTGGATCAGCTGGATAAGCACGGAAACAATGCCTCCCTCTCTGCAGCGGCGGAGAAGAACCTGACTTACCATGCCAACCTGTTCCTTCAGTCTTGGAGCTCCAAGAAATAATCACAAAAAGCCGCCTTTGGCCTTATCCAAGGGCGGCTTTTTGTAATGTCGCGTCTCCTGACCGTGTCTTACCAAAACTCGTTATTCGGGCAAAGGAAGGAAGCACGGTCCGTTCTTTCTACACCGATTGGGGGGCATACCCTTTTTTGAATATGGCATACCATTCCTGCAGGCCCTCACCTTCCAGCACGCCGAGTTTCTCCAGAATATGCGCCGCAAATTCCACGGCCGCCGTGCCGTTGGCAGTAATCCAATTCCCGGCGCTGACCGACTGGGCGTCGACATACTGTGCCTCGCCCCGGTACTCCGGCGCCCCTTCCTTGAGATAAGCGAGGGAATTGCCGGTGTGCCTCTCATGGTCAAGGAATCCATACCGTGCCAGGAATGTGGTGGCATCGCAGATCGCCGCGACCGGAACGGAGTCCCTTGCGCAGGAAGCCACCAGCTCCCGGACCGGCACATTCCGCTCCTCTAGCCAGCTCGTTCCCCCCGGCAGAATGAGCATCGCCGGCTTGGCATCCGGTTTGTAATCCGTTAGACTGTATTCGGGGATCACGCGAAGCCCGCCCATCGAGACTTTGGGTTCAAGGTCGACCGCAATCGTGCGGATGCGGAAGCCCGTGCCCGGCTTGTTGAGCTCCGCAGTAACATACGACGCCTCCCAATCCGCGAATCCGTCGGTAATCAGCAGCAGCACATCATTCATATCTTAACAGCCTCCTGTGCCCCTCTTGGGGTGTTGTCCTTATATTGTAACTCCTGAACCCTGACAACAGGGTGTCAGCAGAGCCGGGCTCCTGCACAAAAAATGCAACGCTGCACGAATCCCCCTGCCGCCGTACTACAATGACCAAGGAGGACTCCGATGCTCGACCGGATCAAACGGGAAGCCCGCCGGCTGAAATCCCAGCTTATGACGCTCTACCTGTGTGCCAAAGACCCCAGGGTACCGTTCGGCGTACGCCTCTTCGCCCTGCTCGTCGCCGCCTATGCCTTCAGCCCCATCGACCTGATCCCCGACTTCATTCCGGTGCTCGGCTATCTCGATGACCTGATTCTCGTCCCTCTCGGCATCATGCTGGTGCTGCGCTGGATTCCGAAGCCCGTATTGGAGGACAACCGGCGCCGGGCCGAAGCGCTGCAGACCCGTCCCAAGAATTGGGTTACTGCGGCCTTGTTTATCCTGGTCTGGATCCTGCTCGCTTTGTGGCTCTGCCACTGGCTTGTCCGGGTCATTGGATCAGGGGGAGGATGGGATTAACCGCAGCATCAATAGGTTCGCATTCCGGCTCCGTACGCTGGAACATCCATCTGCCCGCAGCAAGCACAACAGCCTTGATCTTCCCTAAGAGGAGACCAAGGCTGTTTCGGTTTATCCCCGGACGGGCTCTGCCGCCTCGGTCCCCTCCGGCAGCACCCCGCTGCCGCGTTTGCGCCTGACGTACCGGAAGCAGAGTACGGCCGAGCCTACCGCTGCTGCCGCCATCACCCAGTAGAGGCCGGCAAAGGTAGCGCCCAGAGGCCGGGAAGACGGCCAGGCCAGCACAGTGCTCGTCAGAGCGACGCCAAGGGCGCCGCCGAAGAACTGCGTCAGCTGTGCCAGCCCCATGCCCGCCCCAATCTCGCTCGGGGCCAGAATCCGCGACATCTCATTGGACGCGCTTGACCCAATCGCGGACACCGACACGCTCAGCACCACATACGCACCGGCGATGGCATACACGGATTCGGCAGAAAAGAGCGCGAACCCGGCTGCAGCGAGGATCAGTCCCGCGTGGCCCGCTGCAATGACCGGCGTATTCCCGGCACGGTCGATCCACTTCCCGATCCGGGGCGACAGCAGAGCGGTCAGGATCGCCCCCGGGAAGATCAGGAACCCGGTCACTGTAGAACCCGTACCGAACAGACGCGAGAGCATCATCGGCATCAGGAACAGGGAGGAGAAGTTAAGGATGTAAGCAATAAACCCCATGAAGAGCAGGCTGAGGTAGTTACGGTTGCGCAGCAGCGAAGGCTGGACGAAAGGATCCGCCGTCCGGTGAATCCGGAACCAGAAGCCGGCCAGGGCGGCTGCCCCGACCGCCAGCGTCAGCCACTGGCGGTTCGTCAGGAAGAGCAGCAGGCCCGTTACGCCCGCTCCGATCAGCAGAGCGCCGGTCCAGTCGAAGCGGACCGGAGCGGTCGTCTGCTGAGGCAGGTTCCGGTAGAATACCGGCAGCAGCAGAAGCACCATCGCCGTCACGATGAACAGCATATTCCATCCCAGGTACTGCGACATCGTTCCGCCGACGATCGGGCCGAGGCCGAAGCCGAAGGAAGCTGCGGAGATGATGGTCGACATCGCTTTGCCCCGCCGCTCGAGAGGAACATACCGGGTGACAAGCACGACGCCAAGGCCTGGAGCCGAAGCGGCTCCAACCGCCTGAAGCAGCCTGGCGGCCAGCACACCGTAGAAGTGGTGCGAGAGCAGGCCCACGATCGATCCGGTGCCGAGCAGCAGCAGGCCGGCGGTGAGCAGCGTGCGGATCGGCAGGAAGTCCGACAGGCGGCTGTACGTGATGGAAGCGATGGCGAAGAGAATGGAGTAGCCGGTCACAATCCAGGAGGCACTCGTGGTGGACAGACCGAGATCGGCGGCTACCGTAGGCAGCGCCACATTGAACATGGTGGTGTTCATGACCACCAGCAGAACCGTCAGGCTCCAGAGGGGAATGATCAGCGATTCCTTGAAAGATGTAGAGATCGGGGAACTCACGGGGAAGGCCTCCTTTGATTCGGAATTTACTTTTCTGATAATAGTATTATAATAAAAGTATTGTCAGAACTATATCCCAATTGTTCCCTATTGTCAATCCCCTCCGTCAACATGCCCCTTCCCTTTTGCTTTGAGAGAGGCTGTAGTACAATCGGAATATGAATTGGTAAAGGTGGTTCACTCCTATGTCATCCAACCCCATCAACACCTTCTGGTGCTCTCTGCTGGAGCTGAACCGCACCCTGAAGTCGACCCTCTGCCTGCTCAGTACGGAAGCGGAGGTTCCGCCTTCGGCCGTATCGCTCGTGTTCAAGATGGAGCACGAAACCAGCATGAAAATCAACTGTGTGGCCGAATACCTCGGCATCACGATCGGTGCCGCTTCGAACCTGCTCGACCGCCTCGAAGAGAAAGGCTGGACCCAGCGCCTGCGTTCCGAAGAGGACCGGCGCATCACGTATGTCAGCCTGACACCGCAGGGAATGGAGCAGCTCCTTGCTTGGAGAAGCCGATTCGCAGACCATGCGGAGGCGATCTTCGGCAGGCTGGACCCCCAGCGTCTGGAGGCGCTGGAGGGGTCGGTAACGGATATCTCCCGTTATCTGAGCGAATACAACGCCTCGTACGAAGATCGGAAGAACACCAAGTAAGCGATCTCCCCTATAGTTCGCTGCTTTCTTCAGCTGCTGCTGTATCCGCCGCACCGCCATGTTTGTGTATTCGGCGATGCTGCTTGAGCGATGTCCAAGACCAGAAGGCCGGAGCTTCCAAAGGGAAGTCCGGCCTTCTGTCTTACGCCCGGCCGTTTACTCCATTTCCGGATTTGATTTGACTCCCTGGCTTCCCATTCCCATCCACACCCCACACCGAGTCCGGTGACCGTGTCTTCACGTGCCGAAGCTTAGGATCGGCTTCCTGCTCCCTGACTGTAACATTTTGGAATCCACTTGAGTCTAAGATAGAGAATGCCGAATCCTATTCCTATCTTACGCACCCAAGGAGGCTGATCTACATGCATCGCGAAACCGAAACGGACATCGCCATTATCGGCGGCGGAGTAGGCGGCATTGCCGCTGCGCTCTCGGCCTGCCGGATGGGCAGACGGGTGGTACTGACCGAGGAAACCGGCTGGATCGGCGGGCAGCTGACGAGCCAGGCTGTTCCTCCGGATGAGCACCGGTGGATCGAACAGTTCGGCTGCACGCGCAGCTACCGGCAGTTCCGTGAAGGCGTGCGCGCCTTCTACAGAGAGCACTTTCCCCTGACGGCCGAAGCGCGTGCCGTCTACCACCTGAACCCGGGCAACGGCGGAGTCAGCCGGCTCTGCGCGGAGCCGAGGGCCATGCTGGAGGTGCTGCAGGCGATGATCGCCCCCTTCGTGCACAGCGGCCGGTTGACCCTGCTGCTTCACTGCCGGCCCGTCAGCGCCGAAACGGACGGAGATACCGTCCGCTCGGTCACCGTTCAGGAAGCGTGCGGTTCCCGGCTGACCATCCGCGCCCCCTACTTCCTGGATGCCACCGAATGCGGGGATCTGCTGCCGCTGGCCGGCGTGGAATACGTCACGGGGGCGGAGTCCCGGGCGGAGACGAATGAGCCTCACGCCCTCGACGGACCGGCCGATCCGCATGACATCCAGGCGTTCACCTGGTGCCTGGCCATGGATTACCTCGACGGGGAGAGTCATGTCATCGACAAGCCGAGAGACTATGCATTCTGGCGGAACTACCGGGCGGACTTCTGGCCGGACCGCCAGCTCAGCTGGGTGTCTCCGAACCCCGTGACGCTGGAGCCGACCGAGGAAACACTCTTCTGGGGTACGGACAAATACCCCCTGTTTATCTACCGGCGAATCCTCGACAGGTCGAATTTCATGCCGGGAACCTATCCGAGTGATATCTCCATTGTGAACTGGTCCCAGAACGATTATTGGTTAGGGCGCATTTACGATGTGCCGCCTCATGAGTCGCAGCGGCATCTGGAGGGTGCACGGCAGCTCAGCCTGTCGCTGCTGTACTGGCTGCAGACCGAGGCTCCTCGGCCGGACGGCAAGACGGGATACCCGGGACTTAGACTGCGGCCGGACGTGACCGGGACGGCCGACGGACTGGCCAAGGCTCCCTACATCCGGGAGTCCCGCCGCATCCGCGCCCAGTTCACGGTATACGAGCAGCATGTGAGCGCTGCGGTGCGCGGGGAGCAGGGGGCCGTTCCTTTTCCCGACAGCGTCGGCATCGGCTGCTACCGGATCGACCTTCATCCGAGCACCGCGGGCAGGAACTATCTCGATATCTCGTCCCTTCCCTTCCAGATCCCGCTCGGCAGCCTGCTGCCCGTACGGGTGCGCAATCTGCTGCCTGCCTGCAAAAATATCGGAACGACGCACATTACGAACGGCTGCTATCGGCTTCATCCGGTCGAGTGGAACATCGGGGAGTCGGCCGGGGCACTAGCCGCGTACTGCCTGGATCAGAAGACGGTGCCTTCCCAGGTCCGCAGCGATGCCTTCAAGCTGGAAGCTTTCCAGAGCCTGCTGACAGGCTTCGGCGTGGAGCTCGCCTGGCCGAAGATCGGCGCCGTCTGATCCGGCAGGTCCGCTCCATTCGCCGGTCATGGGAGCTGTTGTCTACGGTCACATGACAAGGGAGTGACCCGGAACACTGGTCATATGACGGATGCCTCTTTATCATGGAGGGAGAAGCTTACCCGAAGCTTACCCCACTTTTCCCCGACAGATAGGAGTCTTCCCCCCATGAAAAAGAGAAATCATACCTTCACTCTCGCACTGGTCTTGGCCGGAGCTGCCGCCCTAGCCGCCGGCTGCTCCGCAGATACGGTTACCCTTCCTACACCGGACGGCGGCAAAGCCGTCATTAGCAGCGACAAGGAAATGTCCACGATCACGACGGACAAAGGAAAGATGACCCTCTCCGGCGAGAACCAGCTCCCGGAAGGCTTTCCGAAGGAGATCCCCATCCCGGACAAAGCCGCCATCCAGGCCTCGATGAAATCCGAGGGCAAAGACGGCGGTGAAGTCTATACGGTCGCCTACGAGATCGAACAGCCTTTTGAGAAGAGCAAGAACGAGGTAGAAGCGTTCTTCAAAAGCTCTGGGTACACGGAATCGACGCGCCTGACGGATGAATCGATTTTCCTGATTGCCGGCAAGAAGGATGGGCTCAGTCTTCACTTCACGGTGTCCAAGGACATGGAGTCGGACCGCAAGACCGCCGTCACCATTGTTCACGAGGCCAATAAATAACATAATCCCCCAGTTCCTCTCCGGAAAGAGGTGCTGGGGGATTCGCTGCTTGTACCGTTAATCCAGAAGAACGGCTTTGTGCGGATTCTGGAGATATTCGAACATCGTGAGAATTTGCGCCTTGGTGTTCCGGCCGACCGAGAGCTCCGGCAGCTCGTCAGGGCCGAAGAAGCCCACATCGGAGGTCTCCAGACTGCCTTCGCTGCCGATCCCCTCTCCTCCGACGAGACGGCAGAGAATGAAGATCTTGTAGATATGCCATAGATCCGGCGGATGGTCATGGAACTTCTTGTCCATGACCGCGAGCAGCCGCACCGCCTCGGTATCATATCCGGCTTCTTCGCGGATCTCCTTCACGGCGATCTCCGAGGGAGACAGCCCGATATCGGCCCACCCGCCCGGCAGCGACCAGGCGCCGTCGATTTTCTCGCGGACCAGCAGGATCCGTCCTTCCCGGAACACCACGCCCCGGACATCCACCTTGGGGGTGGCGTACCCCTCTTCACTCGCGAAGGCCAGACGGATCGGCTCTCTTCCGGCCTTCGTATGGTTCTCCACGATCTCAACGGCCAGATCCCGCAGCATGCCGAACCTTTCGAGATCGTACACATCCTTGGAATAGGCAAGTCCCGCCTGGGCAATCGCTTGAATCTGCTTCGCCCATGTCAGCCACTGGGGTTCCATCTTCTACCTCCTCTGCGGTTTAGGTCTTATAGGGCTCATTATACCGCAGGCTTGCCTATACCAGCTTATGCCAATTTTCCTATCTCTATAAGGAGCGGGACACTCCTACCAAGCGGCACGCGTCACATGAGGCTATGACATTCCCGTATCTCGGGAACTTTTGCCTTAACAAAAAGCCCTCTTCAGTAGAGAAGGCCTCCAGGTTTGGTTTGGTTTCATTGTCCCGAAGGAGCGGGTGCCTTAGTCCTCCGCGTTCCCGTTATACTGCTCCAGCAGGCGGACACAGTGCTCGGCAGGCTGGGGCCGGGAAATATAATAGCCCTGTGCGACATCGCAGCCGAGCTCCTTCAGATCCTGAAGCTGCCCTTCCGTTTCCACCCCCTCGGCGGTTACCTGAAGCTTCAGATTATGGGCCATGGCAATGATCGTGCGTACGATCTCCGCGTCGTCTTCATCGCTCAGCATATCACTGACAAAGGAACGGTCGATCTTAAGAATATCGACCGGGAATTTCTTCAGGTACATCAGCGTAAGAATACCCGGTCCTGAAGTCATCGATCGCCATACGCACCCCGGTCGCCTGCAGCGCCCGCAGTCTCGCAATCATGTACTCTTCCTTGTTCATGGCCAGGTTCTCGGTAATCTCGAGGGTGAGCAGGTCCGGCTTGATTCCGGTACACGCCGCCCCTGCCGCCCAGCGCCGCTTCCATGCGGCCTGCAGCCTTCATGAGCAGCCGGTCGCCAAGGGAATGCCCGAACATATCGTTGATTTCCTTGAACCGGTCGAAGTCAATAAAGACCAGCGACAGGCTTCCGCCCTTTGGACGAAGGACGGCCAACTGCTTCTCCATGTCCGCGTTGAAAGCGAACCGGTTCTTCACTCCCGTCAGAGGGTCATGGGAAGCCTGCTGCTCGATCTCCCGGTTCTTTTGCTCCAGCTCCCGGGTGTAAGAGGCCAAGCTGCCGGCCAGCAGGCCGAGCTCATCCT
This sequence comes from Paenibacillus sp. S-38, assembly GCF_049942825.1. Taxonomy (NCBI): domain Bacteria; kingdom Bacillati; phylum Bacillota; class Bacilli; order Caryophanales; family Paenibacillaceae; genus Paenibacillus; species Paenibacillus sp. S-38. The sequence continues at coordinate 751,709 of NZ_CP187970.1, read as the reverse complement.
TCCGGCGAATACGGATCTGCGCTTCAAAATTGCCCTTGGCAATCTCCTCCACCTTCCGGATGATGTCGCTAAGCGGGCGGATCAGATAGCCGCACAGCACGTAGCTCCCAACTGCGACGGCGGCGAGCACCAGTGCCGACAGCATCAGATCATGGAGCAGCTGGTGACTCACCACCTCTTCCACCATCCTGTAATCCGTCACGATTGAGACCACGAACGGATCCGGGACGTCGATGACCGGAATGAAGCTCCTGAGCACCCGCACGCCTTGCACACGGGTAATGAAGCTCACCGGCTGTCCCGCGGCCATGGCCCCGCGGCCCCCCTCAAGGTCACGGCCTTCGTCCTTGTACTCATAAGTCCCGAACCGGATCGCCCGGTCGGCGAGCCTGATGAATTTGCGCCCGTTGTTCTCCGTGTACACCGGCGGCTGGCCGAATGTCCGGGGGTTCATTCCCGTGATTTCGAGCGTATGGGGGCTGTATTTCAGCTGCTCCCGGATGTAGTGGTCCGGACCGACCGACTGCCGGAATGAGACCATTCCCTCATCCCTCACATAGGGATTGATGATATAATTGGTCGTGCCGTCATAATAGTACCCCCATTTATCTACATAGTTCGGATCCGATGATGAAACCTCGGCTGGTCCCGTCCAATAGTTGAGGAGTTTTTGGCCTTCGGCAACCGTGACTTCCTGCTTGTCGAACAGCTGCTGGAATGCGTTGTACCAGTATCCCCCACTCCTTCGTACTGAGGTTGATTTCCAGAGGATCGGAGGATCTTACACCGACAATATCGTCTTCGGTGCGGACCAGCAGCGTGATATGGGATACGCCTACCTGTCTGCTCAATGCGGCAAGCTGCTCATTGGTCACCTCCCGGTAATCCGGAGAGAGGGCAAGGAGGGCTGCGACGGAAGCCGAGCGGATCTGCTCGCCCACCCGCTCTTCGACGATGCGGACCGCGTACTCCGCCTGCTCAATGGAGAGACTGAGCTGCTTGGAGATGATCTCATTCTGATGGGCCAGGCTGTCCCGCAGCAGATCCTTCACCGTGAAGTAGGATAGCACATTCTGTATGATAAGGATGACGGCCACTGTTACCGAGAACACCATCGACAATTGGAACCGGATCGACATCAGCGCCCCGCGCCTCGCTTTCCTGCATAACTGCGGATCTTCGTCTCTGCCCGGGCCACCAGTTTCCCTGGGGGTACGACAGCTCAGCCCAGCAAGGAGTCTTACATACTGGGAAACCTCACACCCTTCAGCCGTATGGGTCTCCGGTCACCGGAGACCCGCCGCCGCCCCATATCCCCATCCAACACCCGCACGTTCGTATCCTGGGGATCCACCTTACATTAGAGCAGCCTGCTGACACTGGAAATATGTAGATTCTTTCCTATGGAACCAAGATTACGACTAAGGAGGAACGCAGGCATGGAAGCCATATTGGAAATCAAACAAGTCAGCCATATGGATGCCGGGCTGCACAGCCTCATCGCCCGCCTCGATCAGGACCTCCTGAGCCGGTATCCCAGCGAAGAAGTTCACGTGATCGATTTCACTGATCCGGATGTGGTGCGTGCGACTTTTGTTGTCGCCTATCTGGACGGCAGACCAGCAGGGTGCGGGGCTATCCGTCCCCTGGATGCCGAATGCACGGAATTGAAGCGTTTTTATGTGGAGCCTGCCTTCCGCAGGCGCGGCATAGCCGCACGGATCATCAGCCATTTGGAGGAGCACGCGAGGAGCCAAGGCAGCCGCCTCGTGCGTCTGGAGACCGGCCGGGCGCAGCCGGAGGCCATTGCGCTCTACACCAAGTTCGGCTATAAGCACATTGACCCCTTCGGCGAATACGTCAACTGCCCAAGCAGCGTCTGTATGGAAAAAGAACTGTCATCCGCACCTTAACCGCTGCGGCCGGAAATAGCAATGATCCCGCGTCCCGCTTGTACCCTAGATCGTCTATACATAGTAGAGAACGGCCTCACCCGTTCCGCTTACAGGAGGAACCTACCTATGCCCCATCTGCTCATCCGCGGCGTTCCGGCTGAACGCCTTCGCACGGTCAGCATCCCGCTTCTCGAAGAACTCGCGGCCCTCTGCGCCTGCGGAACCGACAACTTTACGCTTGAATGCATGCATACCACGGCCGTCTTTGCAGGAAAGATCGTACCCTCGTTTCCGTTCGTCGAGGTAGGCTGGTTCGAACGGGGCGCCGACGTACGAGACCGTTTCGCGCAGACCGTTACCCGTCACATCCTCTCCCTCGGCTATGCCGAGGTGGAGACCGTCTTCACGGCCTACCGGGAGGATAGCTACTACATCAACGGCGTGCCGTGCTCCAAGTAGCGTACCGGACCTGCGCCTGTGGGCGCCGGTAGGCGCCGGTAATTCCGTCTGAGCTCCGGGAGCCCCATCGAAGTTTGGGCTCAGCTCCCACCTGCGTTATAATGGAAGAACGGGACGGTTAGGCCGCATTATTTTTCTCCCTGACCCGCCGTTTATCTTTAACCCAAGAGGTGATCCCATGACTGATACAAGAACCGAACTTGCTACATTCGCCGGAGGCTGCTTCTGGTGCATGGTCAAGCCATTCGACGAACAGCCCGGCATTCACAGCGTGATCTCCGGCTATACCGGCGGACATACGGAGAATCCGACCTACCAGGAAGTCTGTTCCGAGACGACCGGACATCTGGAAGCTGTTCAGATCACGTTTGAACCGGATGTGTTCCCTTACGAGAAGCTCGTGGAACTCTTCTGGCAGCAGATCGACCCGACGGACCCCGGAGGGCAGTTCGCAGACCGCGGTACCTCCTACCAGACCGCCATCTTCTATCACTCGGAGGAGCAGCGCCAGATTGCCGAAGCGTCCAAGGCACGCCTGGATGCGAGCGGAAGATTCGATGCTCCGGTCGTCACGCCGATTCTTCCCGCTTCCATATTCTATCCGGCAGAGGACTATCACCAAGGCTTTTATAAAACCAATCCCCAGCGCTACAATGCCTACAGCAAGGCATCGGGCCGTGTCGATTTCATCCGCAAGCACTGGAACACGGAAGAAGACAAGGAAGCGCTTCGCGAACGGCTGACCCCGATGCAGTGGAAGGTCACGCAGGAGAACGGTACCGAGCCTCCCTTCCAGAATGAATTTTGGAACCACAAGGGAGAGGGCCTCTACGTCGATATCGTCTCCGGCGAGCCTCTCTTCAGCTCCCGTGACAAGTTCGATTCAGGCTGCGGCTGGCCGAGCTTTACCCGACCTGTCCGTGCGGCCGGCGTGACGGAGAAGGCCGATTACAGCCACTTCATGGTACGGACGGAAGTGCGCAGCTCCAAAGCGGATGCCCACCTCGGGCACGTTTTCAATGACGGACCGCGCGAAACCGGGGGGCTCCGCTACTGCATCAACTCTGCCGCCCTGCGCTTTGTGCCTATAGAGGATCTCGAGAAGGAAGGCTACGGCGCTTACCTCACCCTCTTTGAATAAAGCCCGGCATCCCGGCAGCTCCTGCATCCGGCGGCAGCCCGACTGATCCTGATAACCCGCCGAACCCGCTCGTACCGAAGATCACCCAAGGAGGTCTGACGCATGTTCAACTACCGGATTGACCGCGAAGTAGAGCTCCAAGTCCTTGAGGCGGGAGACGCCGAGGAATTGTTCCTCCTTACGGACGCCAACCGGCGCTGCCTGCGGCAGTGGATGCCTTGGATTGACGGCACCCAGACCGTGGAAGACAGCCGGGCCTTCATCGAGCATGCCCGCCAGCGGTGGGCCAGAGGCGAAGGCATTACAGCCGGGATCATTGCAGACGGGAGCCTGTGCGGCGTGATCGACCATCACGGGCTGAGCACGCTGAACCGGTCGGCGGCGATCGGCTATTGGCTGGGAGAACCCTACCAGGGCCGCGGCATTATGACGCGGGCCTGCCGCGGGATGATCGATTATGCCTTCCGCAGCCTCGGCATGCACCGGGTCGAGATCCGCGCCGGCGTGGATAACCGGCGCAGCCGGGCCGTCCCCGAGCGGCTCGGCTTCACGATGGAGGGTGTGGCCCGCGGAGCGCAGCGGCTGTACGGCGTGTATATCGACCTCGCCGTCTACAGCATGCTGGCCACCGAGTGGCCCCCCTCCGGTCAGGCTGTGGCCGAAGCGGGGCCCAGCCCATCCTAGGGCGGCATAAGGTCCGCCCCTGATCTGCACAGACAGCCCCCTACTAGAGCTGCACCAAATAGAGAAGGCCCATGCACTCAGCATGGGCCTTCTCTATTTGCTCACTCTGCAGGCTGCCTGGGACTCCCTTACTTTCGCCTCAGCCCGGAGTTCCCTGTTTTATCGACTTCTCCCGCATTCAGACCGGCCGCCCGCTCGCAATTCGCTGCAGCCCTTTCGTTTCAGGCGGTCGCTGCCGCCCTCTACTGTGCCGCTGCGGCCCGCTCTTTGCCCTTGTCGGACTCTCCCGCATTCCGGCTGGCCTGCTCCCGGTTCGCCTCCATCTCCTCCACGGTCTTCACGTGAAGCCGGGCCGCCCCGCGGTAGTCCCCCCGAACGGGCACCTGCAGCCCTTCGGCGAGGCGCGCCTTGGCTTCGGCGATCGCATCTCCGTACTGCGGCAGCCACGCCTCCTGCGCGACCAGCAGCTCGTCGGTCATCTGCCATACTTCCCTTGGGTTGCAGACCGCCCCGACGAGCGGGTCCATCAGCATCGCCTGCCTCAGGAGCTTGTCGTCGCCGCGGACCGCCGCTTCCACCGCAAGGCGCTGCACCGAGATGCTGGCGCTGCACACAGCGGCAGGCCCGAGCGGCAGGGCGCCCACGTGCGCCATCGAGATCCCACTGCGGTCCACATAGCCTGGCGCTTCAATCACGGCATCGTCCGGCAGATTGGAGATGACACCGTTGTTCACCACGTTAAAGTGCCCGCGGTACACCCGTCCGGTCTCGAGCCCTTCGATGATATAGGAGCCGTGCTCCTCCCCGCGCTTCTCCGGTGCGTATTCCAGTGCAGGCTCCTTCAGCCAGTTCGGGAAGTCCGTTTCGAACCAGCGCCGCCCTTCCGTGCAGACCCGCAGATACCCTCCGGTCTCGCCGTTGATCCAGGAGCCGAGGTCAATCCACTCCCCGATCTCCTCCGGACGTTTGCGGTACCAGGGGACATACTCGCTGAGATGGCCGTTCGACTCCGTGCTGTAATAGCCGAACCGCCTCAGCATATCGATGCGCACCTTCTCGGTACGGCTGTAATCCGGGTGGGCCTCGAACGCCTCCAGCAGCCGGCCGGTCAGATCCTCCCCGTTATGCCGGATCTGCACATACCAGGTTTGATGGTTGATGCCGGCGCAGATGATATCGACTTCTTCCTTCTGCAGTCCGAAAGCTTCTGCAATTTGCCGGTGTCCATGCTGCACGCCGTGGCACAGCCCGACAGTCCGTACGCCCCCATATTGGTTGCACGCCCAGGTCAGCATCGCCATGGGGTTCGCATAGTTCAGCAGCAGTACGTCCTCGCGTGCCACCTCCCGGATGTCCTGGCAGATCTGCAGCATCTCGGCAATGCCCCGCTGCCCGTACATAATGCCGCCTGCACAGAGCGTATCCCCCACGCACTGGTCGATCCCGTACCGCAGCGGGATGTCCACATCCGTCGTGAACGCCTCCAGCCCGCCGACCCGGATCGTGCACAGCACATACTTGGCGTCCCTCAGTGCCTCTCTGCGATCTGTAGTCGCCTGGATTTGGATGGAGAGCCCGTTCTCGAGGATATCCCGCTGACAGAGCTGGCGTACCATATCCAGGTTCCTCTCATTCGTATCCATGAAAGCGATCTCGACCTCATGAAACTCCGGCACGGACAGCAGATCACGAAGCAGCCCCCGGGTAAATCCCACACTGCCGGCACCGATAAAAGCGATTTTGAAGCTCATCCGATTTCCTCCTCACGAAGTGACTTGGAATCCTCAAGGATTCCGTCTGTCCTTCATTGTAACAGGGGATATTCGTAAGCGTTATCAATATCCTGACTCCTTCTCCCCCGCCATGGAAAGAATCCTAGCTTTTTGGTACGGCGTCCCTCCACTTCCCTTGCCGCCCGCTTCTCATAGAGACCCCGGGTGAATTCGCCACCCGCTCCTGCTATAATGAATCAGACAACCGGACTCCGCCGAAGGAGGCATACCCCTATGGCTTTCGGGATTACCCGAGCTGAACTTACCGAGTGGAAAGAAGCGGTCACGCGGGGCGATATCGCCTATCTGACCCATTATTGGCTCGATCCGCGTTTTCCCGGCATCACTACAGTCACCAAGGTCGGATGTAAGGACCTGGACCGGCTTGCCGCCTGGTGCCTCACCCATGGCCTCGATCCGAAATATATTCACCACCGTCCGCCCTATCCCCACTTCGATTTGATCGGCCCCAAGCAGCGGCAGGTTCTTCTCGCGGTGGGGCTCACTGAACAGCTGCGGCGCTTTCGGCTGCTCCCGCTCCCGGAGAAATCCAGCGGTGTTTAATTCCGCGATCCATGAAAAATACCATGATCCCCTGCGGGCCATGGTATTTTTTCTTGCGGGCAGGGCGAAGCAGCTGCCTCGATTCTGTTCACTGAAGCCGGCTGGTCAGCTCCTGCCGGGTTCGGTTGAGCTGGGCGCGGATTTCATGATCTCCCGGCGGAGCATACTCGATGGCCGCCGCCATCTCCCCCAGAACCTCCCTGCTGAGACCGCCGGCTTCGAGCAGCACCTCGCACAGGAACGAGGTCTTCTCCTCATCCTTCTGCTGCACGGCGCTGCGCAGTGCCTGCATGACGGCAGGCAGAAGGGAGGCCCCGCCGGCCGCCAGTGCCTCGATCGCCTGGTAATCGGTCCGCACCGTAGCGGTCAGAAGAGCCTCCGGATTTCGGTTCCGGTTCTCCTTCACCCGATCCCACCAGAATGCCACCTGTTCGCTGTGCGGCAGACTCTTGGCCTTCTCAACCGCCGTCTGGAACGCCTCATCATGGCTTTTCATTTCAGGGAACACTTGGTAGAACCGCTTCAATTCGATGGTCTGCCTCATCACCATGCTGTAATCGATATATTCGCTCCCGCTGCTTGCGAATGCGACAAAATCCGGCGTCGTCTGCAGCAGCCATACCGATTGGGCCAGCAGCTTTTTCGTTACGCGCAGCGCCGTCTGGTACTGCCCCCCCTCGAACAATTCCGCCTTATACACATAACGGACCAAGTCGGGGCTGCCCTTATGCGCTTCCAAGCCCTCGAAGCCCCCTGCGGCTGACAGCGCCTTCACTGCGTCATGATACGCCGCGTATTGCGAGGCGAACGGACCCGAGAACGAATCATAGCTGAAGGCAAAATCACCTAGCGAATACTGCAGATCATGCTTCTGTTCTTCGGTGTATTGGGAATAATACGGGCTCTCGGCAACCGTCCGCTCGAACCCCTCCTGGGTATTGAGATACAGCAGGAAGGTATGGCGGTCATCGGTATAGACGGATAGCGCGTACACATTCCTGTTATGGGCCGAACGGGCGAAAGAGCGGATATGCTCATAGAAAGCGTCGGTTAAAGCGATTTCGAAGTTCGACCTGCCGATGGCCTGATGACCTTTGGGTACGGCATCCGTAATATACACGTCTCTTGCATGCGTGACCACCACATAGCGGAGATCAGGCCTTGCTTGATTTCCTTTGATGATTCGGGATACGATGATGTCCTGCCTGTTCACGTGCAGTCCTCCTGAAGCCTTCCGGGTGGAGGCAGCCTAATGGTTGTTAACTCCATCATATCCAATCCGGAAGGATAGGGAAGAACCTCGGAATAAAACACAATTTGGATAGGATAATGTAACCCTATGTCGAAAAATAGGAAGAAATATCCTCCCCGGTTACCGTTTTACGGGCAGGGTCAGCCGGAATATGCTGCCCACCCCCTCTTTGCTCTCGAAGGTGAGGCATCCGCCATGGAGCTCGGCCAGCTCCTTTGAGAAGGATAACCCGATGCCCGTACCATGTGTCCCATTATCCACCTGATAAAATTTGGTGAAAATCAGCGGCTGCTTGGACAGCGGGATCCCAATCCCGTTATCCCGTACCGCCACATTCAGCATCCCCTCTTCCATATCGAAGGACACTTCAATCAAGCCGTACGGCGGAGTGAATTTGTTGGCGTTCGACAATAAGTTGATCAGCACCTGACGGATGCGCAGCCGGTCCAGCTGCAGCCGGATACCCTGCACGCCTGTAATCCGGACCTGCTGCTCTTTCTTGAAGAAGAGCGGCTCCAGCATCGTCACCGCCTCCTTCACCACTTCATCGAATACCGCCTCGCTCCACGTCAAATCCAGCTTACCGCTGCCAAGCTTCGCGAAGTCGAGCAGATCATTAATCTGCTCTAGCAGATGAGTCACGGAACTCGAAGCCATCTGGAGCAGCTCCCTCTGGTCCCGATTCATTTCACCAAGAATATCGCGCAGCAGAATATCGACGGTACCTTTGATGGACGTAATCGGGGTACGCAGTTCATGGGACAGCGAGGAAATAAAGCCGTTCTTGATCTCATCGGCGCTGCGCAGCTCACGGACCAGCTCCTCGAGCTTCATGTTCGCCTGGACGAGCTCCGACGTGCTGAGTTTGACCGCATGATCCAGCTGGGCGGTGTGCATGACATTGGACAAGGCCGCGGCCATCTGCTCGGAGATCAGCTTGCAGACCTCCAGCTCCTCAGGCGTTCCGGTCACCTCGTCCGGCCCAAGCAGCGTCAGCAGTCCGATCGTACGGTCTTTGGTGATCAAGGGAAGATGCATCACGCTCTTCACGCCATGCCTGGAACAAAAGTCGTTGCGGAGAGGATACCGCCAGCTGTCTTCCCAGGGATTATAACGCTCCAGGTAAGGCACTTCATTCGGACGGAGAGTCCCCGCAAAGGGGTCTTCCGGGGGATCGGTGCGATCCGCCTGTCCTTCCCCGCTTCCCGTTCCGTGATACAGCGGTTTGAAGCTCCCTGTCAGTTCATCATACAGATGAACGAACAGCGTGGCAGACCTCCCTTCCTGCAGGATACCCTCCGCACAGACCCTGACCACCTGCCCGATCGTTGTCGATACACTCAGCCTGCTGGAGAGATCGAGAAGATTCTGCTGCCGCTGGATCCATTTCTTCTTTTGCTCGAACATATAATGATTGCGGATCGCCACTCCCGCCATGCTGACGAAAGCCTCCGCCAGCTCAATCTGCTCCTTGGTGATGTTCATGGGCCTGCCAAAATCATGGGCGAAGGCCATCCCCCAGACCTCGTCGTCCAGAATCAGCGGGATCCCCAGGATCGATTGGATATCGAATGTCGTTTTCTTCGTGCTGTCGATCCGGTCGTCCGTGCAGACAAGTGGAATGTAATCGGTTTTGCGGGACTCAAGAATCCCTCGGGCGAACACATCCTGCTCCGGATCTATGTACTGCTGGATGACTACGTCGGGGAGAATGTTGCATTTGATCCCCCGGTACCCCTGTCCCTCCTTGACGAAAAAGCTGACGAGATCCGCCTGTGTAATCTCGGCAGCCAGCGTATTGACAAGCAGCTGCAGGATCTCCTCGATATCAAAGCGAGAGTGGATCACCTTGGTCATGTCGATGATATTGCGCAGCTGGGCTGTACTCATGGCTATGCCTCCATTCCGCCGCCCAGCAGCAAGCTCTTCATGGAAGCAAAGGGAATCCAGTGGGCCTCCACCGCGGCCTTCACCAAACGGCTGCCCGCCAGCAGCCGGCCCTCATTGTACTGGCCGATGTCCGAACGGATTCGCACAGCCAGCTCTTCACAGCCCTGCCGGCTGGTGCGGAGAATGGCACCGCAGGTCTGCGGTCCGAGACGGAACAGAATGCCCTGATGCTTTTTGACGTGGGCCGCGCAGAGTCCCCCGATGTCCTTTAGAATCCCGCTTCCCTCATCCCGCTCCTCTTCCCCAGCGGCTTTCGGGCATATCACCTGAATGGTCAGCACCGCATTGTATTTTTCATTCAGCGCACTGAGCACGCCTTCCAGGTACGTCCGGTTGAACAGCCCCGTGCCGGGGTCCATGTACATTCGCTGTTTGAGCTGGTCGTTCTCCTGCTGCAGCGCTCTCATTTGTTGGGACGATTCCAAGTGCAGCTCGATCTTGTGGGAGAGAATATCGAGATCGAACGGTTTGGTGATATAATCCAAGCCGCCGGAAGACAGGCCCTGGAGAATATCTTCCTTCTGCGATTTGGCCGAGATGAACAGGATCGGGATACCGAAATCACCCAGCGCCTTGGCCAGGGCGAAGCCGTCCACATCCGGCATCATCACATCCAGCAGGATGAGGTCCGGTCTGTCGTGATGTACCATCCGCACCGCATCCAGCGGATAATCCGCGAGCAGGACCCGATACCCCAGCGAAGCCAGGAACACCCGGAGAATCTCCAGATTGCTCCGTTCGTCGTCGACTACCAGAATCGTCGGCTGCCCGCCTGTACCCTTCTTTACTTCATCACTTATACGCAAGATTGTTCGCTCCTTCTAGTACGCAATGCCGTCGAGCAGAATCCGGCTCATGAGGGTATTCGAGAATTCCTTGGCCCGGACGAAGTTCGGATACATTTTCTTCGAGAGCGGGATGGAAAGCCCATAATGGTTCTTGACCAGGTGGATATCATAATTACCCGACACCTGCGTACTCGCAACGACATATTCGATGTACTTGATGTTGACGAGAAAACTTTTGTGAGCCTTGAATACGCCGAGGGTACACTGGCTTTGGATGTCCTTTAGCGTGGAATTGATGTGATGGACCTTGCCATTGGATAAGAACAGTCGCGTAACATACTTGTCCTTCTTCTGGGCGAAGACCAGCACACGTTCGGGGATTTCAATCGGCTTCGCTTTGTAAAAGCTCTTCACCGTATTGACGAACCCGCCCCCTTCTTGGAGAAAAGGCCTCCCGGATGCCGTTCCGCAGCGGGCAACCGCCTCCCCCAGAGACTTCGACAACCGTTCTCCGATCCAGGGGACCATGAGATAATCGGCGAATTTGAGTTCGTGGTTGCCCAGCAGGACGGGAAGATGCTCCTGATCCGCCATGCCGATCCACTCCGGGGAATGTCCCCGGGAGATGACTTCCTTGGCAGCGGAGAGGCCGTCCTTGGCCTTCAGCTTCACATTCAGGATCACGATTTCCGGCTGATGACGGTCGCATACCTCAACCAGCCGGTTCCCCGAGCTGACGGATCTGATCACGTACAGATCCGGATGCTTGGACTTGATGTGTCTCTCGATCGCTTCCCGGTTTTCCCGGTTCATATCGGCGATCACAACGCGGTATTTGTATTGATCCATCTGCCTGTGTTCCTCTCTGCATCTATCAACCGGAGTCTAGTATACCAGAAAAATGGCAGAGTTTGGCCAAGAGATTTCCCTTCCATTTCCTGGTTTCGCTCTGTTTCGACATGTCTCCTTTGGGGTAATGTATTCTTAGGCAAGCGTACTTCTAGACAACAAGAAGGTGACGGCGATGGACAAAGTGAGCAAGCTGCGGTTCGGGGAGATTTCAGCTGCCGAACGGCTCGTATTCGATGTTATGGTCAACCATCCGCACTTAACTACGGGCAACGTGGCCCAAATTGCCGCTCTCAGCAAATTATCGGAACTGGAAGTGAACGTGGCGATTCAACTGCTCACCATCAAAAATGATCTGCTAACCTAAATCTGACTGACTAGCATCTCCATCCCGCGGGATGGTTTTTTTGTTTATTCCCGGTCAGGCCTTTTGGCTCTCTCGAAACAGAAGCAGTTGTTCTTCCCCCGCCTCCCTTGTCCTTCTTTCCTCGGCCGTAATCTAGTTTACGAATGTAGCGTTATTTGGGGGATCTCCTCCTCCAAAAGTTCACTTACGCCTCCAAAATGTACAGGAATCCCCTCATTGTTCACTATCATGGAATTACGCCTTCAACTATAATGGCTTCATTACCCCTGATAGGAGGTGCTTTTCTCCACGAGGCCCTGGTCTGATTGGCCTGTACACCGACATCATGGAACTTGCAACAAATCAAAGAGATGAGGAGGCTTGGATTGATGACCCCAGCCAGAAAGTTTCACTGGAACACCCGGACTGCTGCTTTATGGATGTGTCTGCTGCTTACGCTCTGCTGCTTTCTGCCCACTCCTGTGAATGCCGCCGCTGTAACCGTTACGAATGCCATCCAGTACAAAGCCACGGATGGAACGGTCATCCACGCCCATGGCGGGGGAATGATCAAAGTCGGAAGCTATTATTATTGGTATGGGGAGAACCGCAATACGGACGGGACGTTCAAGGCGGTGTCCATGTATCGTTCCACTGACTTGAAGAACTGGGAATTCCGTTCGAACATTCTCACGAGCGCATCGGCCTCCGAGCTTAACGTTTCGAACATCGAGCGCCCCAAAATTTTGTTTAACCAGGCGACCGGTAAGTATGTGCTGTGGATGCACAAGGAGAACGGCTCCGACTACGGGGAAGCTCGTGTGGCTGTGGCCTCTTCCTCCACGGTCGATGGGAATTATACGTATCAGGGCAGCTTCCGCCCGCTGGGCTATGACTCCCGGGACATGACCGTATACAATGATAACGGTACCGCTTACCTGATCTCCGCTACCAAAGTCAATGCGGATCTCAATATCTATAAGCTGACGCCTGATTTCCTCGGCGTGGATTCCCTGGTACAGACCTTGTGGGCGGGATCTTACCGGGAAGCACCGGCACTCTTTAAGCGCGGCAGCGTCTATTTCCTTATCACCTCAGGTGCTACGGGCTGGAATCCCAACCAAGCCAAATACGCAACCGCTTCCAGCATTACAGGCACGTGGAGTGCCCTGACCAACTTTGCGGACAGCACGACTTACGGCTCCCAATCTGCCTATGTCATTCCTGTGGAGGGAACCCAGGCCACCACTTATCTCTATATGGGAGACCGTTGGGCCGGGGCTTGGAGCGGTCCGGTGATCAACTCCAAGTATGTGTGGCTTCCGCTGCGCTTCCCTTCGAACACGACGCTTGCTATGGATTTTGCCCCCAGCCTCTCCATTGACTCGGCTGCCGGGACCATTCAGGGCCTCGCCCAAAGCTGGGATGCGAATGCAGTCTATAAGCTGATTTCCCGCAAGAGCGGTAAGGCACTGATCGTGGACAATGGTTCTGCCACAAACGGTGCCGCCCTGGAGCAGTGGAACGAGAATACGGCCGGCAGTCCGCACTGGCAGCTGATCGATGCAGGGGGCGGCTACTATAAGCTGAAGAATCAACTCACCGGCAAAATCGCTGGAGTATCCAATGGGTCCACCGCCGATGGAACGGCGATCGTCCAGTGGACCGATGGAAATTGGACCAGCCAGCATTGGCAGCCCATTCATGTCGGAGGCGGCTATTACAAGCTCAAGAACCGGGCAACCGGCAAACTCATCGATATTTCAGATGCATCCCTGGCCGACGGCGCCGATGCCATCCAATGGACGGACAACGGAGGGGCCAACCAGCAGTTTCAGATTGTCAAAAGCGAGTAATTCCCCGATAAAAAGCCTGCGGCTTGCAATGCACCTTACAACCGACAATAAAAAGAACCTTCAACTCCACATCCTTGTGGGTTGAAGGTTCTTTGGCATGTGATGCGGGAGCTGCCCATCCGTTCGGTCAACTTCACTTCCGGGAACAGCCCCTATTTTTGCGGAGTTCCCGTCGGTTCCTGAGCAGCAGCCGGTGCAATGGTCGCCCGCTTCCTTCTCGGCCTGGAGGGCTTGCGGCTTGGCCCCTTTTCTTGGCGCTCCAAATGGGTGAGGATCGGCACGATCAGCGGGGTGCGCTGCATCGTCTTCTCTAAGTGGGAAGAGAGCACCTCTGTGATTCTTGCTTTCCAACCTTCTTCGGTATTCACGCCCTGCTTGATAAGGCGAGAAACGGCCCTGCGGGTCAGTGCGGTCGCTCTCTGGATAATCTCGCTGGCTTCCTTCACGAAGACGAAGCCGCGGGAGATGAGCTCCGGACCGGAGAGAACCGCCGTCCAATCTTCGTTGACAACCATAAGCACCAGAATAACCCCGTTGTTCGACATATGGCGGCGGTCGGCGAGAATATCGCTGCGCACCTGCCCTATTTTGTTGCCGCTGACCAGCATTTCACCGGAAGGCACCTTGCGGCCCTTACGAGCCTGCCTGCGGTTCAGGTGGAGCACTTCGCCGATATCGAGGACGAACGAACGGTCCTGCGTAATGCCCAGTTCTTCGGCCAGCTGTGCATGCTTGAGCAGCATCCGGTATTCGCCGTGAATCGGTACGAGGAACTTCGGCTTGATGAGGCTGAGCATCAGCTTCAGGTCCTCTTGGCAGCCGTGGCCCGAAGCATGGATATCGATGACGGAACCATAGATCACGTTGGCTCCTGCACGGAACAACAGATCAATATTTTTGTTGATGTTCTGTGTATTTCCCGGAATTGGAGAAGAGGAGAAGATTACCGTATCGCCCGGATGGATCTGCACCTTGGAATGCGCACCGCTGGCAATGCGGGACAGAGCGGCATTCGGTTCACCTTGGCTGCCCGTACAAATAATAACGATGCGCCGGTCCTCGAACTTGTCCAGCTGCTGGATGTCGATCTGCATTCCTTGAGGAATGCGGATATACCCCAGTTCCTGCGCAATACGGAACACGCGCTCCATGCTCCGGCCTTGAATCGCAATCTTCCGGCCTGTCGCTTCTGCAGCTTCCACTACCTGCTGAAGACGGTGCACGTTCGAAGCGAATGTAGCGAACAGAATGCGTCCTTCACAGGTACGGAAAGTGTCATATACGGCGGCACCTACGGATTTCTCAGATGGCGTATAGCCGGGCTTCTCACTGTTCGTGCTGTCCGCAAGCAGGGCCAGAACCCCTTGGCTGCCAAGCTCCGACATCTTGTAGATGTTGGCCCGGTGCCCCACCGGTGTCATGTCGAACTTGAAGTCCCCGGTATGGACAATAATTCCTTCTGGTGTGTCGACGGCTACCCCGAGCGAATCGGGAATACTATGGTTCGTATGGAAGAAATGCACCCGCAGCTTATCGAGCTGGATCACGGTCTCTTCCTTGACGACCTGCAGATGCACCAGCTTGTCGAGCTTGTGTTCTTCAAGCTTGGCTCTGACCAAGCCGATGGTAAGAGGCGCTCCATAGACCGGTACACGAAGCTCCCTGAGGATGAACGGCAGACCGCCGATATGATCCTCATGGCCGTGTGTCAGGAAGATACCCTTCACTTTATCCTGATGTTGAACCAAATACTCGATATTCGGAATGACATAGTCGACACCCGGCAGGTCGCTTCTAGGGAATTTTACACCCGCGTCCACGACAACAATCTCTTCGCCGTATTCGATGACATACATGTTCTTTCCGATTTCGCCCAAACCGCCGAGAGCGATGATTTTTACGTTATGTTTCGGTGTTCCGCGTTCTTCTGCGTTTTGAGCCTTTGCGCTGATCTCGTCCATGTGCAATCCTTTCACCTGCTCTATTTAGTATGAGAGCCGTTCGCCTCGCTTCAATTTCTCAATGACTGCCTGTAAGTCTTCTTTCTTCACTCTCCAGTGTCTACCGATCTTGAATCCGGGGATGGCTCCTTCATTCACCAGCTTATATGTGGTTATTTCACTGATTTGCAAGTATTTGGCTACCTGGGCAACCGTCATGATTTCCTGATCCTGATCCATCGGGGGGAGCACCCTTTCGTACGTACCTCTAACATTCACCTTTTCATTATATGGGTTTAATTGGACAACGTCAAAGTAAATCCAAGAGGCTCCCGGCTAATAAGGGATATTTATATTAAAAAAGTTTATACTCAGTTATAGTGAGGATAAAACCATTCACTGGAATGATCTCAAACGGCATCAGTCCCCCCGCCTCTCCTTCTTACCGCTGCCCGATCTTTCCCTTCCGAGTCCATAGGCATCCTTGTGCCAGCATGTCATCAGTCTTCCCTGTTTTCCCCACTCCCAACCCGTTTGAGATGGTCTTTATTGCCACTTCAAAGCGCTTACAATTGTTCTTGTTATCTCTTGTTACCCCTACTTCACCATACTGCTTTTTATTGAATCGTCAGTCGGTTTCCACGCTTTTAAGCAAAAAAACGTGCCCTAGACCCAGAGCACGTTTGTGATTTCATATCTATATTCCATGTCCAGCCAATGCTGTACCCAGAGTATCCGAAATGGTCGGGACGACACGATTTGAACATGCGACCCCCTGGTCCCAAACCAGGTGCTCTACCAAGCTGAGCTACGTCCCGATAGGATAAGAAAAACGTTCCCTGAGAGATTCGAACTCCCGACCTTTTGATTCGTAGTCAAACGCTCTATCCAGCTGAGCTAAGGGAACAAAGAAAAATATGGAGCGGAAGACGGGAATCGAACCCGCGACCCTCGCCTTGGCAAGGCGATGCTCTACCGCTGAGCCACTTCCGCAACCTGATGCGCTCGAGAGGACTCGAACCTCCACGGCTGTTACCCCACTAGAACCTGAATCTAGCGCGTCTGCCAATTCCGCCACGAACGCATGAAGCAAATAAAGATGAAAAGTGAGCCATGTAGGACTCGAACCTACGACACCCTGATTAAAAGTCAGGTGCTCTACCGACTGAGCTAATGGCTCAAACTAAAATGGCTGGGGATCTAGGATTCGAACCTAGGCATGACGGAGTCAAAGTCCGTTGCCTTACCGCTTGGCTAATCCCCAATAAGAAAAATTGGCAGGGGCAGCAGGAATCGAACCCACACCAAAGGTTTTGGAGACCTTTGTTCTACCTTTAAACTATGCCCCTGTATTGGTTGCGGGGGCAGGATTTGAACCTGCGGCCTTCGGGTTATGAGCCCGACGAGCTACCGGGCTGCTCCACCCCGCGATAGTTTGGTGAACGCTGACGGGATCGAACCGCCGACCCTTACCCTGTCAAGGTAATGCTCTCCCAGCTGAGCTAAGCGTTCATATATGGTGACCCGTAGGGGATTCGAACCCCTGTTACCTCCGTGAAAGGGAGGTGTCTTAACCCCTTGACCAACGGGCCTTGCTTATAAATGGGCCCTAGTGGACTCGAACCACCGACCTCACCCTTATCAGGGGTGCGCTCTAACCAGCTGAGCTAAGGGCCCTCATGATGTTTAAATCTTACGGCTTATCCCACGAAAGTGGTACCGCTTGGCGACGTTCTACTCTCCCAGGACCCTGCGGTCCAAGTACCATCGACGCTGGAAGGCTTAACGTTCGTGTTCGGGATGGGTACGCGTGGTTCCCTTCCGCCATCATCACCAAACGGTTATTCAAGGCTTGTACCTTGAAAACTGGATATACATTCGAGTATATTATTTTGCGTTCCGTTGTGCTTCGCACAAAGGTCACTACCAAAATGATATATCCTCACTCGCTAGCTAAAGATCTAAACCTTAGTATTGCTGCCGCTTCCTTGCGGAAGCTGTTGGATAAGCCCTCGACCGATTAGTATTCGTCAGCTCCACACGTTGCCGCGCTTCCACCCCGAACCTATCAACCTCGTCGTCTACAAGGGGTCTTACTGACTTGGGAAATCTCATCTTGAGGGGGGCTTCACGCTTAGATGCTTTCAGCGCTTATCCCGTCCGTACTTGGCTATCCAGCCGTGCTCCTGGCGGAACAACTGGTACACCAGCGGTACGTCCATCCCGGTCCTCTCGTACTAAGGACAGCTCCTCTCAAATTTCCTGCGCCCGCGACAGATAGGGACCGAACTGTCTCACGACGTTCTGAACCCAGCTCGCGTACCGCTTTAATGGGCGAACAGCCCAACCCTTGGGACCTACTTCAGCCCCAGGATGCGATGAGCCGACATCGAGGTGCCAAACCTCCCCGTCGATGTGGACTCTTGGGGGAGATAAGCCTGTTATCCCCAGGGTAGCTTTTATCCGTTGAGCGATGGCCCTTCCATTCGGTACCACCGGATCACTAAGCCCGACTTTCGTCCCTGCTCGACCTGTTTGTCTCGCAGTCAAGCTCCCTTATGCCTTTGCACTCTTCGAATGATTTCCAACCATTCTGAGGGAACCTTGGGGCGCCTCCGTTACGCTTTAGGAGGCGACCGCCCCAGTCAAACTGCCCACCTGACACTGTCCCCGCACCGGATCACGGTACCAGGTTAGAACTCCGATACGATCAGGGTGGTATCCCAACGGCGCCTCCACCCAAGCTGGCGCTCAGGCTTCTCAGGCTCCCACCTATCCTGTACAGATCGTACCAAAGTCCAATATCAAGCTGCAGTAAAGCTCCATGGGGTCTTTCCGTCTTGTCGCGGGTAACCTGCATCTTCACAGGTATTAAAATTTCACCGGATCTCTCGTCGAGACAGCGCCCAAGTCGTTACGCCATTCGTGCGGGTCAGAATTTACCTGACAAGGAATTTCGCTACCTTAGGACCGTTATAGTTACGGCCGCCGTTTACTGGGGCTTCGGTTCACAGCTTCGGGTTACCCCTAACCGCTCCCCTTAACCTTCCAGCACCGGGCAGGCGTCAGCCCGTATACTTCGCCTTGCGGCTTCGCACAGACCTGTGTTTTTGCTAAACAGTCGCTTGGGCCTTTTCACTGCGGCCCCCTCGGGCTATTCACCCTACCGAGGCACCCCTTCTCCCGAAGTTACGGGGTCATTTTGCCGAGTTCCTTAACGAGAGTTCTTCCGCGCGCCTTAGCATGCTCTGCTCGCCTACCTGTGTCGGTTTGCGGTACGGGCACCTTCTCCCTGGCTAGAGGCTTTTCTTGGCAGCCTGAACTCATGACCTTCGGTACTTAAGTTTCCCTCCCCATCACAGCTCAGCCTTATCGATGTGCGGATTTGCCTGCACATCAGCCTCACTGCTTGGACGAGCATCCATCAGCTCGCGTCACTATCCTTCTGCGTCACCCCATTGCTCATAACGGTTCACGGTGGTACAGGAATTTCAACCTGTTGTCCTTCGACTACGCCTTTCGGCCTCGCCTTAGGTCCCGACTTACCCTGAGCGGACGAGCCTTCCTCAGGAACCCTTAGGCTTTCGGCGGATCAGATTCTCACTGATCTTTTCGTTACTCATACCGGCATTCTCACTTGTATGCAGTCCAGCTGTCCTCACGATCAACCTTCAACCCGCATACAACGCTCCCCTACCCCAGGATATCATAGA